>CAWFTJ010000001.1:0-773093 GCA_963818685.1 Candidatus Melainabacteria bacterium
TGCTCAAGGACCTGTTACCGATGCTGCAAGCTGTTCAACCGCAGAAGTTGTCGGTCATGCTCACCGCGATCTCGGCGGCGCTGGCCGGACGCGGCGGCGAACTCGGCCAGACACTGGACGCGATCAACACCTACCTCGACCGGATGAACCCGGAGTTGCCGCGGATCGACGCGGACATCAGCCAGCTGGTCACCGTCACCAACGACTACAGCCAGTCCTTCCCGGACATCGTGCAGGCCATGTCCGACTTCACCAGGACAAGCAGAACGGTCGTTGACGAGCAGTCCGCGCTGGTCGACCTGTACTCGCGGGTGACCGGCACCGCGCAGGATCTCGACTCGTTCCTGACCGCGAACAGGAACAACATCATCCAGCTCTCAGCCGACAGCACCCAGACGTTGCGGACGTTGGCGATGTACTCGCCCGAGTTCCCGTGCGTGCTGCAACAGCTGACCGCGTTCGAGCCGCAGATGGACAAGGTACTCGGCAAGGGCACCAATCAGCCCGGCCTGCACGTCAACGTGCTCAGCGTGCCGCCGCTGAGCACGCGGTCTCCCATCGCGCCCGGCCTGAACCCGCCCGCCGGCGGCTACACGTATCCGGCGAACAAGCCGGTGTTCGGCGATGACAAGGGGCCGTCCTGCTACGCGGTGCCGTTCGGCGGCGTCACGCTCAACGACAACGGCGATGCCGTGCTCGGCTCGAAACCACCGGGCGGCGTGGTGACCCGGACCAGGGAGAAGGGCCTCGGCCTGGCCAACACGCCTGCCGAGAACGAGTTCATCGACGAACTGCTCGTGCCGGAGCGAAGCCGCCACCGCATGCAACTGCTCAACTGGTGCAAGTCTTTTAGTCGGTCTGCCCTACGGGGAAGCCGAAGGCCACGTTGAAAGTGAAACGGAAATCATCGAACCCGCGCTGGTCAAGCTGACCATCTTCGCGCTGGTCACGATCCTGGCCACTACGTGCTGCTGATCACGATCACCAACCAGGGCTACGGCAGCACCACGACTACCACGCGTAGTTCTCCGACGTGACCGGGCTGAACGCGGCGACGACGTGCGCATCGCCGGCGTGCGGGTCGGGCAGGTCGGGCTCGATCGGCGTCCGCACAACGAGGCGCAGGTCGGCTTCTCGGTCGAGTCCGGCCGGACGCTGCCGGCGTCGGTGACCGCGACGATCCGGTACCGCAACCTGGTCGGGCAGCGCTACATCGAACTCGACCAGGGCACCGGCCCGTCGAGCGCGACGCTGCCGCCGGGCGGCACGCATCCCGCTGCAGCCAGACCACATCCGGCCCTGGACCTCACCGACGCTGTTCAACGGCTTCCAGCCGCTGTTCCAGGCGCTCTCGCCGAACGACGTCAACCAGCTGTCCAACGAGATCATCCAGGTGTTCCAGGGCGAGGGCGGCAACGATCGCCGCTCTGGTCGCCACGTGGCGTCGCTGACCACCGCGCTGGCCGGCAAGGACCAGGTCATCGGCGCAGGTGATCGACAACCTGAACTCGGTGCTGAACACGGTCGACACCCGCAGCGGCAGCTGTCCGACATGGTGAGCACGCTGCAGCAGCTGGTGTCCGGGCTGGCGCCGGACCGGAGCCGATCGGCAACGCGATGAGCGCGCATCGGCGGCCTGGCCAACAGCCACCGCGAGCCTGCTCCAGGCGGGCCGGGCGCCGCTGCAGCGAGGACATCGCCTCGCTCGGGCAGCTGTCGACGCAACCTCGCCGACAACTCGGCCGACGGTCAGCACGTTCCTGCAGAACCTGCCGATCAAGATGGACGCAGATCGCCGGCTCGCGTCCTACGGCTCCTGGCTCAACTTCTATCCTGTGCTGACGCGTCTGGTCAGCGGGGTCACCAGCATCGGCCCGACCCCGCCGGCGGTCGGCGTCATCACCGGCGGCGAGGTGCCAACTGATGAGAACCCCTGTCAGCGAACGCAACCCGGTGACCATCGCCGTGGTCGGCCTGGTGCGTGCGTGGCCTGCTCGTGTTGGCTGGTCTTCGACTCGGACGACCTGCCGATCATCGGCGGCGGCACCGGCTACACCGCCTACTTCACCGAGGCCGCCGGGCTGAAGCCCGGCAACGAGGTGCGGGTCGCCGGGGTCAAGGTCGGCACGGGTGACCGAGCATCTCGCTGGCCGGCGACCAAGGTCGCGGTGACTTCAAGGTGAAGGGCGCCTGGGTCGGCGACACCAGCACGGCCGCCATCAAGATCAAGACATTGCTCGGCGAGAAGTACCTGGCCCTCGACCCGCAGGGCACCAAGCAGCAGGACCCGGCCACGGCCGATCCCGCTGTCCCGCACGACCTCGCCGTACGACGTGACGAGGCGTTCAACGGCCTCGGCCAGGACGGTCGGCCAGATCGACACCGCCAGCTCGCGCGAAAGCTTCGAGGCCATCGCCGACGCGTTCTCCGGCAACACCCCGCCGGACGTCCGCACAGCGCCTTGACGGCCTCGCCGTCGCTGTCCCAGACGATCGCCTCCCGCGACAACCAGCTCGGCCCAGCTGCTCGCCAGCACCAAGCACGTCACCGGCGCGCTGGCCGCGAGGACACCCAGTTCGCCGAGCTGCTCGGCGACGGCAACCTGCTGCTGGGCGAACTGCGGCAGCGCAGGCGGCGATCCCGCGCTGCTGACCGGCACCGCGGCAGCTGGCCGCCCAGCTCCGGCCTGGTCACCGACAACCAGAACAGCCTCGGCCCGGCGCTGAACGAGCTCAACCGGGTGACCAACGTCCTGCAGGCCAACCAGGCAACCTCGACAAGGCACTGCGCCTGGCCGGCCCGTACTACCGGCTGCTCGGCAACGCGCTCGGCAACGGCCGCTGGTTCGACGCCTACCTGTGCGGCCTGCTGCCCAGCAACTACCTGCCGCCCGGCACCGACGCGGCCCAGTCGACTGCGTCCGGCCCCTGCAGGACCGGGCCCGGCGATGATGCCGCGACCGGAACTCGAACGGTCTGTTCGCGGTCGCGCGTGCCGGCGGTGCTCCGTGCTGGTGCTGATCGTGGCGCGGCGCGTTGGCCTGGCTGTGTCCGCGACCTCGGCGCCAAGAGCACGATCACGGCCTACTTCACCGAGGCGGTCGGCGTGTACCCCGGCTCGGACGTGCGCATCCTGGGCGTCACGGTCGGCACGGTCGACGCGGTCCAGCCGCAGGGCAGCCAGGTCAAGGTCGACATGACGCTGAACGACGGCATCGCGGTACCGGCCGACGCGGACGCGGTCGTGGTCGTCGCCCAGCGTGGTCTCCGACCGCTACGTCCAGCTCACCCCCGCCTACACCGGCGGCCCGCAGCTCGCGGACAACGCGGTGATCCCGGTCGGCCGCACCGCGGACTGCCGGTCGAGATGGACCAGCTCTACTCGACGCTCAACCAGTTCGCCACCGCGCTCGGCCCGAACGGCGCGAACAAGCCAACGGCGCGCTGTCCGAACCTGTTCAACGTCGGCGCGGCCAACCTGAACGGCAACGGCGCCGCCCTGCGGCACCATGATCCAGCAGCTGGGCGCTGCGACGCGGACGCTGTCCGGCTCGCAGAACAACCTGTTCGAGACCATCGACAACCTCCAGCAGTTCACCGCGATGCTGAAGGACAACAACGAGCAGGTCCGGCACGTCACCAGCAGCTGGCCTCGTGTCCGGGATTCCTCGCCGGCGACCGGCAGGATCTTGGCGCTGCGCTGAACCAGCTAGCCGACGCGCTCGGCAAGGTGCAGGACTTCATCAACGCCAACCGCGCGCACATCGCGACCAACGTGGACAAGCTGGACCAGATCAGCCAGCTCCTCACCAACGAGCGGTCGTCGCTCGCCGAGGCGCTTGATGACGCGCCCCTCGCGGTGGACAACCTGCTCAGCGCCTACGACTCGACGACGCACACGCTCGACGGCCGCGGCGTTCGTGCACGAGCTGGCGCCCGGCACCGGACGGCTTCACCCCGGTGACCGCGAACCAGGCCAAGGCACTGCCGGACCTGCCGCTGCCGCTGGGCACGGTGTACGCCTCGACCCACGGTGGTGCCCGATGAAACGCACGATCGTGCTCATCCCGGCAATCGCAGTGTTGTTGGCAGGCTGCGGATCGTGCAGCTCCGGTGGCTTCGGCGGCGTGTACGACCTGCCGCTGCCCGGCGGCGCGGACCTCGGCAGCCACCCGTACACGGTGACCGCGCAGTTCACCGACGTGCTCGACCTGGTGCCGCAGTCCGCGGTCAAGGTGAACGACGTGGCGGTCGGCCGGGTCGAGTCGATCACGCTGCCGCCGCAACGGCTGGACCGCGAACGTCACGATGCTCATCAACGGCGACGTGCACCTGCCCGCGAACGCGACCGCGCACATCGAGCAGTCCAGCCTGCTCGGCGAGAAGTACATCGAGCTGCCGCGCCGCCGGGCGACGGCGCGCAGGGCACGCTCGCAGACAACGCGACCATCCCGTTGGCCCGCACCAACCGCAATCCCGAGGTGGAGGAAGTCTTCGGCGCGTTGTCGCTGCTGCTCAACGGTGGCGGCATCGACCAGTTACAGACCATCACCCCCAGCTCAACAGCGCGTTGAGCGGCAACGAGCCGCAGATCCGCTCGGTGCTCAACAACATCGACGAGCTGATCGGCAACCTCGACGACCACAAGCAGGACATCACCGACGCGCTAGACGGCATCAACCAGCTGGCCGGCGCGTTGGCCGACCGGGAAAGGCAGATCGGCAACGTGCTGCGGAACCTCCCCCCGGCCTCGCCGTGCTCGACCAACAGCGACAGCAGCTGGTCACCATGCTCGACTCGCTGAACATGCTGTCCGGGGTGGCGGTGGACACGGTCGAACGCCAGCGAGCAGGACCTGGTCGCCGACCTGCAAGCGCTTGCACCTACCCTGCGCCAGCTGGCGAACGCGGGCGCCGCGCTGCCGCAGGCGTTGCAGGTGATGTTCACCTACCCGTTCACCGACGCGGTGCTGGACGGTTCCAAGGGCTCGTACCTGAACCTCTACCTGACCATCAACGCGGAAACCCTGACCATGACGCCCAACCAGGACGGCAACGGCTTCACCGACACGAGAAAGCCGGGTGCGGACGTGGCGCCGCTGATGGGCCCGACACCGCCGCCGCTGCCCATTCCGTCGGCCAGCGGCACCACCACCCTGCTGCCGGGAGGCAACTGATGCTGTCCACCGCGACCAGGGTGAAGATCATCGCGTTCCTGGTGATCGGACTGAGCTTCATCGTCTACATCGGACTCCGCTATGCCGGTCTCGGCCGCTACGTCGGCCTGTCCGGCTACTACGTGGTGCACGTCGACCTGGCCGAGACCGGCGGCGCCTTTCCCAACGGCGATGTCACCTATCGAGGTGTCACGGTCGGCCGGATCGGCGCGGTCAACCTCACGCCGACCGGGGTGGTGGCCGACCTGGACATCGACGACTCGGCCCCACGCATCCCGATCCACGTGCGGGCCGTCGTCGCCAACCGCTCCGCCGTCGGCGAGCAGTACCTCGACCTGCGCCCCAGGACCAGCGACGGCCCGTACCTCCAGGCGGGCGACACCATCGCCCAACAGGACACGCAGACCCCGCTGCCCGTGCAGGACCTGCTGCACAGCATCGACGCGCTGGCCTCGTCCGTGCCCACCCGATCGCTGCGCACCGTCGTCGACGAACTCGACAATGCGTTGCAGGGCCAGGGTCCGAACCTGCAAACCCTGCTGGACACCAGCGGCAGCCTGACCAGGATGGCCACCGACGACCTGCCGCGCACTCAAACGCTGATCAACGACAGCCAGACGGTGCTCCACACCCAGGCGGACGAGGCGAACGCGCTGGCGGCGTTCGGCCGCAACGCCGAACTGATCGCACAGCAGCTCGACAGCTCCGATCCGGACCTGCGCGCGGTCATCGACAACGCGCCCGGTGCCGGCGCGCAGGTCTCCGGCCTGTTGCGGGACAACGACCCGAGCCTCGGTGACCTGATCGCCAACCTGGTCAACCTCGCCGACCTGGCGCAGACCAGGGAAACCGGCATCACCGAGTTCCTGTCCACCAGCCCCGCGGCGATCGCGGCAGGCTCGACCGTGATCAACGCGGACGGCGCCAACTTCGGCCTGATCCCGAATTTCTTCAACCCGCCGGTGTGCACCGACGGCTACGGCTCGACCGGCCTGCCGAACAGCGCCAACACCTCGCAGGTGCCGATGAACAGCACGGCGCACTGCACGTCCAGCGGGTCCGACGTGCGTGGTTCGGCCAACGCCCCGCAGGGGCCTGTCCTGCCACCGCTCGCCAATCCGCCGAATCCGTCCTCCGGGACGAACGAGTTCTCGTCCGTCCCGCCGGTCAGCATCAATCAGTTGCTGGAAATCCACTGAGGAGATTTCATGATCCGGTTACGCAGAATGATCGCCGCGACGGCTGCCGCCGGCATGGCCGTTGCCGGCATGCTGGTTGTCGTCCCCTCCGCGAGTGCCGCCCCGGACGCGTCCATCCTGGCGACCTACCCGGTCAACGGAACCACGTCGATCGCATCGACCAACTCGACGATGACACTCGGCCCCGGCGCGCTGGCCGCCACTTTGGACGTGGCGACCGAGAGCTTCACCGCCAACCTGGACCTGCCACCCGCCAACGGCACGTTCACCGAGCTCGGCTTCGTACCGGTCACCGCGACCACCGAGTTCGTCCAGAATGGACCGACCACCGGCAAGGACGTCAATGGCGGCATCCAGGCCACGTCGTCGATCATCATCAAACTCACCGACGTGAAGGTCGCCGGTATCGACGTGCCGGTCGGTGACCGCTGCGAAACCAGCCCGGCCACCATCAACCTGACCTCGGAAGCCGGCTTCAACGTGCTGCTCGGCGGCAACGTCGCCGGCACCTACACGATTCCGGACTTCAGCAACTGCGGCTTCTCCACCTTCATCATCAACGCGATCATTCCCGGCTCCGGTAACACGATCGCGCTGACGCTCGGCAAGCCGACGGTGACCGTGCCACCGTCCTCCTGATCACTTCAGGACGCCGCGGGATGCGCGGCCACGAGGTTGGCCGCGCCCTCCCCACGCCGCGCCAACTCACGCAACCGGGACGCGCGCAACACCAGTTCCAGGGCGAACCGCTCGTCCGGGTCGTCCAGCTGCGCGCCGAAGGTCTTCTCCAACTGCCGCATGCGATAGCGCACCGTCTGCGGATGCACGTTGAGCTGCTCGGCGATCTCCGCGGCGCTCCCGCGCGTGCGCAGCCACGCGCCGAGCGTCTCCAGCAGCCGGGTACGCTGCTTGCTGGTCAGACCGTCCAACGCGGCCAGTTGGCGTTTGCTGATCTCCTCGATCAGCGCGGCGTCGGACAGCAGCAACACGGTGGGCAGGTGATCGGCGCAGTTGACGATCTTGCCCGGCCCGAAAACGCCAAGCACGGCCATGTTCAGCGCCTGCCGCGCCCAGCGCAGCGAGTCGACGGCCGCCCGCAGCGGCACGGTCACCCCGACCGCCAACCGTTCGCCGGGCAGCGCTGCCCGCAGCCCACGCAGCCGCGCCGGGGTCATCGGACCGGGAACGAGCAGGTACGGCTCGGCGCCGCGCGCCTCGATCAGGATGTCCTCATCCAGTAGTGGCCGAACCGCTGCCGCTCCCGAGGTCGCCGCCACCAGCGTGACCTCCGCCGGGACCCGCCAGCGGGCCAGCGCGGCCAGCTCCCCGATGGCGTTGTCCGGCACCGAGGCACACTCCAGGATCAGGTGCAGCAGCCGCCGCCGCCACTCCTGCACCGCCTCGGCCGAGCGGGCCCGCGCCTCGGTGTAGCCGGCCAGCGAGAGCGAGGCCAACTCGTCGAGGTAGCCGAACAGCGCATCGGCCAGTTGGGACATGGTGGTCGAGGAGAAGTTGTTGCGCCTGCCCACCTTCATGATCCGCTGCCAGGCCACCCGTCCGCCGACGCGGTACGCGGCCTGGAGGGTGTCCATGCTGCGGCCCTCGCGTTCCTCGTTCTGCCCGAGCTTGCGGCACACGTCGTCGCGGTGCTCTCTGCCGATCGTCGGGCCGGCGAGTTGGTCGACGAACGCCGTGATCGCCATGCCGACACCGACCCGCAAGGCCTGGCCGTACGGCCCGTCGATCGGTCGCGCGTACTCCGAGATGTTGCGTCTGATCTCGGTGATGATCTCCTCGGCCAAGCTGTCCAGTTCAGGTCTGAGCAACGTGGCCAACTGCCGGGGAATCATGAACGGCGGATCGGTCGCCCCATTCGGCTCGACGGCGTCGGCCATCGAACATCTCCTCCCCCACCTGGCGCGATCCCGTTGTCCTGAATCGTTCGTGAACGCACAAGGTGATACAGAACACATTGGCGACATTAGCGCTGGTTTGTCGGAAATCCAGCGCCCAAATGCGTTCTGAATCGGGCAAGAACGAACGGCTGACCGTTTTCAGCGGGTCAGCTGAGCGTGCTGAGATCCGCGGTGCGCAGCTGTTCCTCTGTCACCGACGCACCGCTGTCCACCAGCGCGCCGAGCGCGTCGCCGTCGTCCCAGGAGTTCACGTTCAGCGCGGCCTTGACCTTGCCGTCGGCCAGCCAGAACGCGATGAACTCGCGACTGGCCAGATCCCCCCGCACGACGAGCTCGTCGCGGTCCGGATCGGCGAGGCCACGGTACTCCAAGCCAAGATCATATTGATCGGAGAAGAAGTACGGGGACGCGGTGTACGGGTCCTCCGAGCCGAGCAACGACCCGGCCACGTGCGCGCCCTGGTCCTTCGCGTTGGCCCAGTGCTCGACCCGCACCGGCTTGGCGTAGCGGGGGTGCGCGTGCGAGGCGATGTCGCCCGCCGCGAAGATCTCCGGCGCGGACGTGCGCAGCGCCGCGTCCACCGCGACCCCGCCGTCCTGCGCGATCCGCAGCCCGGCCTCCTTGGCCAGCGTCACGTCCGGTGCCGCGCCGACCGCGACCACCACCAGGTCCGCGGTCAACTCGGTGCCATCGGTCAGCTTGACCACCTCGGTCTCACCGGCGCCCGCGCCGATCGATTCCACCCCGACGCCGAGGTGCCAGCGCACCCCGTGCTCGGCGTGCAGGTCGCGGAAGACCTCGCCGATGGTGTTGCCCAGCACCCGGTGCAGCGGCAGGACCAGCGGCTCGACCACGGTCACCTGGGCGTCGTGGTTGCGTGCGGCCGCGGCGACCTCGCACCCGATCCAGCCGGCGCCGATGATCACCACGTGCGCGCCGGCCACCAGCCTCGTGCGCAGGTTGTTCGCATCGTCGAGAGTGCGCAGCGTGTGCAGGCCGGGCCGGTCGCCGCCGGGCAGCGGCAGGTGCCTCGGCTTGGAGCCGGTTGCCAGCAGCAACCGGTCGTAGTGGTGCGCTGTGCCGTCCGAGTCGACCACGATCTGCTCGTCCGCCCGCAGCGCCGTGATCCGGCTCGACGTGCGCAGCTCGATGTCGTGTTCGCGGTAATAGCCCTCTTCGTGCACCCAGTCAGGGTGATCGGTGTTGCCGAGCAGAATTCCCTTGGACAGGGCGGGCAACTCATAGGGTCGGTAGCGATCCTGGCCGAACAGCGTCACCTTTCCGGCAAAGCCGCGCTCGCGAAGGCCAGCGGCTGCGCAGGCGCCGGCAAGGCCCGAACCAACGATCACCACATGCCTCGGGTCGGTCATGCTACAACCTCACAATCACGCAACCAGGGATCTTGATGTGACGCTAGTGATCAGACCTTGTGTGACGCTAGTGGTACGAGAAACGATTGCTCCACTGGGGGACCCTCCCCAACTGAACCCGCGTCATGTTCCGGTGCCGCGGGCGTCCCTCGAAGAACAGAGCACAACCGTATGGAGACGTCACGTGTTAGCACGAACCAAGCGCATGACCACGACCACAGGTTGGGGGCAATGATGGCGCCACGCAAGGAATGGTCGATCGGTTGTCGTGACGTGGCAGGACGCCGACGGGAACTGACCGTGTTCGCCAGCGGCGGGCACATCGTGCTGGTCGCGCCCCCCGGCGAGACCGCGGTACTCGCACCTCTGGAAGTCGGCAGGCTGCGCGCGATCCTCCGGGACGCGGCAGTCGACGCCTCGGTCAAGGCAGAACCCTGATCGTCCCGACCACGTAGCAACCCCGACGTCCCGCTCCCACTGCGCCGGCAGCGGGCGGAGGGGGTGGGCCCCCGTCAGGGGGTCGGCAATGACGCTGTCGTGGGCTTCATGACATCTCCATGACATCTGTCAGCATCAATCAACGACGAGTGACACGGCACCAGGCACTCGGTTGCTGACAGGATCAAGGCATGCACAACGGACCCACCACCGATCCGGCTCCCGGTTCCGGCCTGCCCACACCCGGGCCACCCCCGGCTGGCCCGCTCACCGGACCGCTCCGGCTGCGCGCCCCGGCTCACCGGGTCCACCCACGCGCCATCCTCTGGTGGACGCTGCGCCCGGCAGCCGCCTGGCTGGTGCTGATCGCAGGCCAGATCCTCGGCAAGGTGCTGTCCTCACCCGCACCCGGCTGGCTCACCTACACCCTGATCGCCACCATCGTGCTCGCCGTGCTGCACGTCGCGATCATGCCGCAGTGGCGCTACCGGGTGCACCGCTGGGAGTCGACCAGGGACGCCGTGTTCACCAGGTCGGGTTGGTTCAACCGCGAGTGGCGGGTCGCCCCCGCGTCGCGGATCCAGACCGTGGACACCAAGCGCGGCCCGTTGGAGCAGCTGCTCGGCCTGGCAACGGTCACCATCACCACCGCGTCCGCGGCAGGCCCGATCGAGATCAACGGCCTTGCCGACACCGAGGCCGCCCGCCTTGTCGAGGAGCTGACCGCCACCACGCAGGCCACCCAGGGTGATGCCACATGAGCGAACTCGCGAGCGAATCATCGAGCGAGGCGGGCACATGAACAGGCCAGCCGACCAGCCCGCCATCGCCGACCTGCCCGACCTGCCCGACCTGCCCCCCATGCCCTCGGCCGACCTACCGATCTCCGAATGGCACCGGCTGAACCCCAGGACCATGCTGGTCCGCCCGTTCAACGAGGTCCTCGGCCTGATCATCCCGCTGGTCGTGGCCTTGTTCGCGGTCGGCAACGAGAACATGTGGCACCTGCTGTGGGGCCTCGGTGTTGTCGCCCTGCTGGTGTTGCGCGGCCTGCTGCACTGGGCCACGACGCGCTACCGGGTGACCGACGAGCAGGTCGAGCTGCACACCGGCCTGATTTTTCGGCAGCGCCTGGCCACCCGCAGGGAGCGGGTGCGCACCGTCGAGTCCACCGCCAAGCTCGGGCATCGGCTGTTCGGCGTGACCGCGGTGCGCATCGGCACCGGCCAGCACGAGCAGAAGAAGCACAAGGGCCTGGTCCTCGACGCCGTCACCGCGACCGACGCCGAACAGGTCCGCCGCGCCCTCCTCACCAGAACCGCGGCGGTAGCCCCCATCCTCGCCAAGGAAACCTCAGCGGCCGATCCCGCCTCCGGCGAGGAAATCGCGTCCCTCCAAGGCAAATGGCTCCGCTACGCCCCCCTGACCCTCTCCGGCCTCGCCGCGATCGCCGCCCTGGCCGGCATCATCTGGCGGACCGTGAACGAGTTGGGCATCGACGTGACCAACATCGGCTCGGTGCGCACCGGCCTGCACTGGATCGAGAACACCCCGACCGGCCTGGTCATCGCCATCGGCGTGGTCGGCGGCCTGATCGTGGTGCTCGGCGGATCGGTGATCGTCTACGTCGTCCAGTTCGCCGGCTACCGGCTGACCAGGGAGCCCGACCACACCCTGCACGTTCGGCGCGGCCTGCTGACCAAGTCGGCGGTGACCATCGAGGAGGCACGGCTGCGCGGTGTCGAGGTCAGCCAGCCGCTGCTGCTCCGCCTGGCCAACGGCGCCCGCTGCCTCGCGGTGGCCACCGGCCTCCAGGCCCGCAACCAGGCCCACGTGCTCATGCCACCCGGCCCGCTCGACGAGGCCAACCGCGTCGCCGGCCTCGTCGTCAACGAACCGACCTCGCCGACCACCGCAGCGCTGCTCCCGCACCCGAGGGTCGCCCTGCGCAGGCGCCTGCTGCGCACCCTCACCCCGGCCGCCGTGCTCGTCCTCGGCCTGTGGCTGGCCTCGCTGCCGGCGGGCGGACTGCCGCAGTGGCCGTGGCAGGTGTCCCTGATCAGCATCCCGATCGCGGTCGCGCTCGGCTACGACCGATACCGCAACCTCGGCCACACCCTGGCCGGCGCCTACCTGGTCACCCGCTTCGGCTCGCTGGACCGCAAGACTGTCGCACTGCAGCGCGCCGGCATCATCGGCTGGCGGGTGCACGAGTCGTTCTTCCAGCGCAGAACCGGCCTGATCACCCTGGCCGCGACGACCGCGGCGGGCCCTGGCGTGTTCCACGTACTCGACCTGGCGAAATCCGACGGTCTGGCATTCGTCGAGGAGGCCACGCCGGGCATCCTGACCCCCTTCCTCGACCAGGCCGGTTAGGCTGCCAAGGTGGCAGAACACCTGGTGTGGATCGACTGTGAGATGACCGGCCTCGACCTGGGCAAGGACGCCCTCATCGAGATCGCGGCGCTCGTGACCGACGCGAACCTCAACATCCTCGGCGACGGCATCGACGTCGTCATCCACGCCGACGACGCGGCCCTGGACGGCATGCCCGAGGTCGTCAAGACCATGCACGCCAAGTCCGGCCTCACCGAGGAGGTCCGCCGCTCCACGGTCACCCTTGCCGAGGCCGAACAACAGGTGCTCGACTACATCCGGACTCACGTCCCCGAGCCCGGCACCGTTCCGCTGGCCGGCAACTCCATCGCAACCGACCGCGGCTTCATCGCCCGCGACATGCCCGACCTGGACGCCTACCTGCACTACCGCATGGTCGACGTATCGTCGATCAAGGAACTGTGCCGGCGCTGGTACCCGAGGATCTACTACGCCCAGCCCGGCAAGGGCCTCGCGCACCGCGCGCTCGCGGACATCAGGGAGTCCATCCTGGAGCTGGAGTACTACCGCCGGACCGCGTTCGTCCCCGCCCCCGGCCCCACCACCCCAGCCGCCCGCGCCGTCGCCGCCGAACTGCTCGGCGAACAGCTGGAGCCGTGAGCCCCGTTTTTGACCATCGATCGGGGCACGCTACGATATGCGCACCGCCAGGGCAGTAGGTCCCTGGTCGCGTGGTGGGTGTAGCTCAGTCGGTAGAGCACTAGGTTGTGGTCCTAGGTGTCGCGGGTTCGATCCCCGTCACTCACCCCACGTAACGGGGCCCCGATGAACCGCCATCGGGGCCCCGTTCGCGTTTCCGAGCCTGTGACACGAGGTACAGTCCCAACCCGACCCCCCGATTTCGGGCCACCGGTCGCCCTGTGTTAATCTTTCTCCCGTTGGCGAGGGAGACCAAGCCACAAGCGCCGCTAGCTCAATTGGCAGAGCAGCTGGCTCTTAACCAGCGGGTTCGGGGTTCGAGTCCCTGGCGGCGCACACAACCCCAGGTCAACGCACCTGGGGTTTTTGCGTTGGTGATCAGCTCCACGCCTTACTCACGCTTTTCCGCGTGCCTCCGTATCTAGCGCGGCTTGGAGCGCCTGTGCGTTGGCCAGGTTGACCAGCCCCCGCCCCATGTAGACATCCTGCGTCATGCTCGGACGTGCATGCCCCAGTTGATCGGCGATCGTGCGCGCCGTCAACCCCGCCTCACCAAGATCGTCGCGCAGGTCTTGCGGAACATGTGACTCGTTACCCAGGCGAAGTCCTCGGCGCCCCGAGCGTTGCACAACGCTCCTGTCGACCGCGGTGCTCGCGACTGGCAATGATGAGGACTCGTGGGAGTTTCGTTCCCCGCAGGTGTTTGACCAGCCACGCCCCTGCCAGTTCACCGAGTTCACCTGTGTCGTATCCAATGAAAACAGTAATCGCGATTTCCGGCAGAACATCGACAGATCGTCGCGAAGTCGAGACACCTCGCTGGCCACGATCATCCCACCGATGTAGTCATACCTCCTGTCCAGAATCCTGCTCAGGTGATGAGATTGCGCGCTCGCGTCATAGTCTTGGTCCGGCATCTTGAGCACCAGGTCGACTCCGTCCTGTCGAGCATGCCGTGAAGGTGCTGAACGAACGCGGCCACGTAGTATTTCTGACTCAACGCCGAGGTCATCAGGAAAGCTCTGCTTGACCGTTTTCCGAGCCGACGTACCATCGAGGTCGCTACCCAGGAGATAGTTGCGACGCCACTGGACGACAGGGCGATCCATCCGAGAAAGGCACTTTCAGCGAAACCTTTCTGAAATCCTCTTAGGACTGTAGTGACGATGAGGCCGCTCGTAACCGAGGTCACTACGGCGAACCGCACCGGCATTCGATCCCGATCAAGCCAGGTCATCGGACACTCCTCCCGTAGGGCCTCGATACTGATTATCGTCCCCCATGTCAACGGCGAGTTCGGGCGGTGGAAGCATCCGCTTCGAGGAGTTCGGTGAATACTTCGCTGGGCTTTCTCCAGGCGTGGATCTTACGGGCGCGTCGTTGATCTCTGCGGAGACAGCACACTTGGGTAGATACTCGCGGACGATCCGATTGAGATTCTCATTGCTGCCTCCAGCCGTAATACCCTTGTGTAGAGCCATTTCCGATCGGCAGTCCCACCTCAGCGATCGGGTGACCGACGCAGGAAGCGGACCGACCGCGGCAATGATGGCCTCGGTCACCGCACGGCGTGATCGAGAACTACGTGGGCTGGTTCCAACCTGCCCAACATCAACCTGCGGGTACCGAGTACCTGGTCACACCGGTATAGGGCCCCGTCAAGTCAAACTGGTTGACCGCGTTCTCGACCAGGACACCGGGGCGGCCGCGACCTACTCGGACCGCTGAGCCCGGGAAAATTTCACGGCGGTGGGGGCGGCCGGACAAGCGCCGCCGCAGTTCAGGCGGGATGTGGGCGGACCGCGCGTAGGCCGGGGTTGGCGAGGGGCCACTTGCTTCCTAGCTTTGGTGCGGATGGCCTTCCGGATGAGAGTGGCGGCTGATGAAACGGACGATTTCGTGCTTTGTCGCGGTGCTGGCCCTGCTCGTGCCGTGCACCGCCAACGCGGCATGCCACGGAGGGCTCTCGGCCGGAGACTGGCCGACCTACCATCTCGACAACGCACGGGACGGGAACGCGACCGATCTCAGTCCGCTGTCCACGCTGTCGGTGGACTGGAACGCGTCGCTGGACGGCAAGGTGTATGGCCAGCCGCTGGTCGTGGGTGGCCGGATCTTCGCGGCCACCGAGAACGATACGGTCTACGCACTCGATCCGGGCACCGGGAGTGTCCTGTGGTCGACGCATGTCGGCGATCCGGAACCGCTGTCAGACCTGCCGTGCGGGGACATCGATCCGCTGGGCATCACCGGCACGATGGTGTACGACCCGGGCACCAACCGCGTGTTCGCCGTCGCGGAAACGCTCGGCGCCGCGCACACACTGGTGGGCATCAACGCCGGCACCGGGGCGGTCGAGGTGCGGGTTCCGGTCGAGCCGCCGACCGGTGATCCGATCGCGCATCAGCAGCGGGGCGCACTGACCCTGTTGAATGGCCGTGTCTACATACCTTACGGCGGCATGTTCGGCGACTGCGGCAACTACATCGGCCAGGTGGTGTCGGTGACCACCAATGGCGCCAACCTGACGAGCTATGCGGTACCGACCAGCCGCGAGGCCGGCATCTGGGCCACTGGCGGCGGTGTCGTGGACAACGGCGACCTGCTGTACGCGGTGGGCAACGGCGCATCCGACACCACCTACGACGGCAGCGACTCGGTGATCGCCCTGTCGCCCGGCCTGCAGCGGGTCGACTTCTTCGCTCCGTCCGAGTGGGCCACGCAGAACGACGCCGACGGGGATCTCGGGTCGATGAGCCCGGCCCTGGTCGGCCAGTACGTCTACACCGAAGGAAAGTGGGGCGTCGGCTACGTCCTGCGAGCCGGCGCGCTCGGCGGCATCGGCGGCCAGGTCGCCCAACTCGACGACAACTGCCAGTCGTTCGGCGGTAGCGCGGTCGCCGGCAACATCGTCTACCTTCCCTGCTCCACCGGGCCCCGCGCGGTGTCCATCGCCGCCGACGGCACGCCTACGGACCTCTGGCGATCCACCGTGCCGGCCGACGGTTCGCCCGTGATCGGGGGTGGCGCCGTCTGGGTGGTCGACCACTACGGTGGCGTGCTCTACGCGCTCGACCCGGCCACCGGAACGACAAAGGCACAGGTGCGTATCGGTGCGGCTCCGACCTTCGCCTCGCCCACTCTGTCCGGCGACCACGCCTACGTGGGCACCCTCACCGGTGTCGTCGCCGTCAGCGGTGCCTGATCCAGCAAACGTGTGTGGTGGCGGCCGGGCCCTCCAACTCGGCGCCGTAGCGGCGGACGCACTGACGCTGGGCTGAAGTCCAGCGCACCTGAGACCTCTCCGGTTCAAGAGGGTCGGTACTCGGCGAGGTGTTCTTCGCACAGATAAAGCGTCAACCCCTCCGGCGTGTCGAACCGGGAGAGGCCGCCCCAGCCTTCGTCGGGATCGAGCTTGGCCAGCATCGCCTTCAACGCGCGGAAGTCGGCGTCGGTGGTCGCGTGTGCTTCCGGTCCGGTGTCCCGGTGCTCCCCGCCGGGGAGCGCTCGCTCGGGTTGGACCTGCTTGGGCAGTTGGTTCACCAGCTCTTTCATGAGGTCGCAATCCGACCTGACCTGCTGGGTCAGCACGTCGACCGCGACGCCGAGGACAGGACCGGCAAGCGGCGCGGCGTGCTTGAGTACTCGGATGAGATGCTGAAGGTAGGGGCCGAGCTTGACGAACCACTCCTTGGGTTGGGTGATGGGGTAGACGCCGAGCTGACCGGGCAGCCGGTGCCATGCTCCGGGCTCCTCGCAGTAGAGGTGGATCTCGTGCGCGGAGCCGGTGACCATTCGCCGGTCCACCGGCACGATCGCGAACACGCTCGGGCAGCGGGCTTCCTGCTGTTGCTGGGCGAGTCGCTGGAGCCGCAGGAACATGCGCTGGGAGAAGTCGCTGTGTTCGTCGAGCTGGTCGCCGAACTGTTCCAGTGTCTTGGTGAACCGCTCGATGCTCGCCCTGGTGGCGTCCCGTTCCGGGGGAGCGAGGCCGAGGAGCAGTTCGGGCACGGACACCAACTCGCCCGAGCGGTGGCACTCGATCTCGTAGCGTGGTGAGGTGCGGGCCAGGCGGGCACGCAGATTGTCGTAGTCGAACGACTCGGGGCAGTCCTCGGCGCAGCAGCACGGCACTCGGCGGGTGATGTGCAGGCCGGGAAAGCGCTCCAGGGTGAGGTTCAGGCCGTCGTCGAGAACCATGAAGAACCCGACTGGTGACGGACCGCGGACCGCGAGCTCGACGGAGTTGCGTTGTCGGTCGGCATTGATCAGCGCGAGGTGTTGGCCGTCGCCGTGCGCGAGGAGAGCGCCGGTGCGCCAGTGGATGTTCCTGCTGAACCGGTGTGAGCGCGCGATGAACCAGGTGGGGATACCGGGCGGCATGGTGTTCAGTTGGTAGCAGACCTTGATCTCGCGGAAGCCGGGCTGGTGCCGGACCGCTTCCCACTGTTGGCCGTAGTCCGGTGGCTCCCACTGCAAACGTTCGACGACGAGGCTGAGGTCGCCGGTTCGGGATGTGTCAACGCGGTAGGACAGGTCGTACTTGTCCATCATGCCGAGGAAGTGGTCGCGGACGCCCTTGTCCAGATCGCGCCACAAAACGTTGAGATGCTGCCTGGTCAGCAGACCGTGCCTTTCGGCGACCTCACTGCTGTCGAGGACACGACTGATGTAGTCGTTCACCCATGCCGGTCGCAGCACGACCAGTTCACTGAGTTCGGGATCGTCCGCGTAGTAGAGGATGTCGCCGAGTTCGTGGAGCGCCCGCGCGATGAATTGCTGGCGTTCGGCGCCTTTCACACCGGCCGAGGCCATGATGTCCCACATGCGCTCCGGGGTGATGTGGTTGTCCGGTGTGGACCGTAGCGAGTCGGCGGCGGCCAGCCATGTCGTCGGCCACTCGGCACCCATCAGCGGGAGTTGGGCCGCCTGCTGGGCGAGCAGGTCACGCAGCTCGTCGACGCCGTTGCGGGACGCGTTGTCCACCTGCACGCTGGCCACGATCTTCGGATACTTGGCGCGCAGCTCGGTCAGCGGCAGATCCACCGGTCGCCCGTGGATATGGGTGGCGACCAGCACGATGGGCGACTCCGGCGCCCTGGCCGTGATGATGTCCAGCCAGTAGTGCAGCCTGCCTTGCTCCCAACCCAGCCGGGAGTTCCACAGCAGCACGAACAGCGACCGATTGGTGAGAAAGAACTGGTGGGTAGCATGGTAGATCTGCTGCCCACCGAAGTCCCAGGTGCTCAGGCGCATGCGCACGCCGGACCGTTCGGGATGGTCGAGGTGCACGTCCCGGATCAACAGGCCGTGAGTCGACGGTTCGTCCGGGTCGTGCGGATCCAATGCAAGTGCCTTCACCAGGGACGTCTTGCCGACTCCGCCCTCGCCCACCACGAGCAGTTTGGACAACCACTGGGCGGTGCTACCCTGCGCCCGCTCGCGGAGGAATTCGAGCACGGACCGGGAACCACCGGCGGTAATCTCCGGAGGTGGGCTGATGAGCGGATTGCCGGCAACCGCGAGGTCGGTCAGACAGGGCAGTTCGATCAGTGAGGCGGGCAGGGTGCGCAGGCGATTGTCCGCGAGCTGCAAGGTGGTGAGCCGCATCAGTCGGGTGATGCCGGCTGGCAGGGAGGTGAGCTCGTTCTCGCTGACGTTCAACGTCTTGAGGTCGCCGAGTTCGCCGATACTGGGTGGCAGTGCCTTCAGGGCGTTGTTGGCTACGGACATGTCGCTCAGGCTGGTCAGCCTGCCAAGGTCCTCGGGCAGCTCACGGAGTTGGTTGTTCTCCAGTTGGAGCGTCTTGAGATCGATCAGCTCGCTGATGCCGCTCGGCAGTTCGGTCAGCCGATTCCCGAACAGCCACAGCTGGGTCAGTCCGCTCAGCCGGCCGATGTCGTTCGGCAACGACGCGAGTTTGTTTTCGCCTAGGTAGAGATACCTCAGCTGGGGCAAGTCGATGAACCAGTCCGGCAGCTCGCTGAGTTCGTTTCCACTGAGCACCAAGATACGCAGCCCGGCGAGATGTGCCATCGTGCTCGGCAGTTCGGTGAGGCCGCACTCGCTGAGGTCAAGCATGTTCAGCCGGGGTAGCCGGCCGAAGTCGATGGCAACGGAAGCCAGTGCGTTCCTGGCAGCCGAAAGATATTTGAGCAGGGAAAGGTCGGCCACCCAGAGGGGCAGTTCGGTCAAGCCGATGTTGTCGCATTGCAGATCCGTCAGGTCGGTGAGTTCGGCCAACCAGTCGGGCAGGCGGCCCAGCTGGTTGTCGCTGATCCACAGTTTGGTCAGCCCGGCCAGGTCGGCGATCCATTCGGGCAGCGCGACCAACTGGTTGTTTCCTACCAAAAGGATCCTCAGATCGCTCAGACCGGCGAGGGAGTCGGGGAGCTCGCTGAGCTTGTTGCTACCAAGACGCAGCTCGGCCAGCCGGTCCAGGTCGGCCAGCCAACCGGGCAGCTCGGTGAGCTGGTTGAAGCTGACATTCAGGTCCTCAAGATGACGCAGGCGGCGCAGCCAGTCCGGTAGGACGCCGAGCTTGCATCCCGGGACGCTGAGCGTGGTCAATTCGGCGAGTTCGCCGAGCCAGTCGGGTAGTCCGGACAACAGGTTGTCGCCGAGCCACAGCTCGTGAAGGTCGGTGAAGCCACGAAGCCAGTCCGGAAGGGTGGAGATTCGATTGCCATCCAGTCCCAGCACATGGAGGTTCGTCAACGGCGCCAACTGATCTGGCAGATCCTCGAACTGGTTGTAGCCGAGCCATAGTTCGGTTAGCTGACCGAGGTGTCCGATCGTGTCGGGCATGCCGGTCAACTTGTTGGAGTGCAACCGGAAGACCTGTAACGACCTGAGTTCGCCAAGCCAGACCGGCAGCGTGGTCAAGCCGCAGCCACCGATGTCCAGTTCGGTGAGACCGGTCATCGTGGCAAGCCATGGGGGAAGACCGCCGAGTGGATTGTCGTCGAGATCGAGCTTGCGGAGATCGGGCAGGTCACGAATCCAGTCAGGCAGCTCCGCGAGTTTGTTGCCGTCGAGACGGAGCGTCGTGAGGTACGGCAGGCCGGTGAACCCGGCGGGCAGCTGGCGCAGTTGGTTGTTCTGGAGCCACAGCAGGCTCAGCCTGTCGAGTTTGGCCAGCCAAGGAGGTAAGTCGGTCAGATGACAATCGCCGATGCCGAGCGATGCGAGCGCGGTCAGGTCGCCGAGCCAGTCCGGCAGCCCTCGCATCAGGTTGCCATCGACATAGAGATGACTGAGGTTGGCCAGCTCTCGAAGTCTGTCCGGGAGTTCGCTCAGGCGGTTGTCGTTGAGCCACAGCGTTTCCAGTTTGGTCAGGTCACCCAGCCATTCCGGCAGCGATGTCAGCCGGTTGCGGTCCAGCCGGAGGGCCTTGAGTTCGGTGAGGTCGCGTATCAAGATGGGTACCTCGGCCAGCCCACAACTGCCGAGACCGAGGTCGGTCAACCCGGTCAGGCCGCCAAGGTGATCCGGCACCCTGGTGATCCGGTTGCCGTCAAGACGCAGCCGGGTCAGCCCGGTTGGCAGATCCGGCACCGTGCTCAGCCGGTTGTTGGTGACGAGCAGTTGGGTCAACGTCGTCAGACCGGCGAACCAGTCCGGGAGCGCCGTGAGTCGGTTGCCTACTATTTCGAGGCGGCTGAGTCGGTCGAGGCCGGCGATCCAGTCCGGTACCTCGGCCAGCCGCGACCCGCTGATACCCAACTTGGTGAGCGTGGCGATGGTGCCCAGCCAGTCGGGTACGCCGTCCAGTCGGTTGTTGCCCACGTACAGTTCGCTGAGCGCGAGCACGCTCAGCCACGTCGGCAACGTCGTCAGTTGGTTTCCATACAGGCGGAGTTCGGTGAGTGCGGTCAGGTCGGCAAGCCGGTCGGGCAGCGCGGTCAGGCGATTCTGGTCGAGGTCGAGCCGGGTCAGCCCGGTCAGGTTGGCTACCCAGTCCGGGACCACGTCCAGTCCGCACGTCCCGATGTCGAGCGCGGTCAGCCCGGTCATGGTGCCGAGCCACTCGGGCAACTCGATGAGCGGGTTGTTCCCGACGTACAGCCGGATGAGGCCGAGGTCCGCGAGCCAGGATGGCAGTTCGGTCAGTCGGTTGTCGTCAACGTGGAGCTGGCGCAGGCCGGTGCAGCGGGCTATCCAGTCGGGTAGCCGACGCAGACGGTTGGTGGACACGTTGAATGTGCTCAGGGGTAGGGCGGCCAGCCAGTCCGGCAGTTCGCGCAGGTAATTGTCCTTGAGATTAAGCCCGCTCAGCCCGCTCAGTTCCGCGACGCGTGCCGGGACCTCGGTAAGCTGGAGGCCGGACAGGTCGAGTGAGGTGTTGCCGGCCTCGATTGCCGCTTCAATGCGACGATGTGCTGTCTCCACCCGATCATCTCCACTGTCCACAATGGTCTTCGGACGATCACCGGCGGCGGGCACGCTGGAGGACTTCTTCCTCGGTGAGAGCGCTTGCCGGGTGGTGGCTCAAACACATCGGCCCCTGGATCTTCGCGAACCCGGTTCCTTCGCTCGCACCGTAGAACCGACCGACCGGCAGTCGTGAGATGTCGTCGACCTGACCGCCCTTGGCCCTGGCCAGCTCGGTGGCCGCCTGGATGTGCACCGGGGCGTTGAGCCGGCCGAAGAACTGCGTGGCCGCATTGCCGGTGACCAGGTTGTGCAGCGCCTTCGGGGCCTGGGTCGCGTACACCATGCCCAGACCGTATTTGCGTGCCTGGGTCGCGAGCGTGAGTGTGCTCTGAGTGGAGGCGATCATGCCGCGCGACGGGACGAAGGTCTGGGCCTCGTCGAGCACCAGCAGCCCGCCCAACGGCCGGTCACCCGCCGGATGACGCTTGATCCAGGCGAACAGGGCCAACTGCAACTGGTTGACGAACGTCTGCCGCTGATCATCGTTGGGCAGACCGATGCAGCTGATCACCGAGACGCGGGCGAGCCGACCCCGGTCGGGCGTGAGCAGCACGCCGGGATCGAGGTGCTCTCCTGCGCCGCCGAACACCGGGTCGTTGATCATCGCCGCCTTGAGTTCCTCGGCCATCGGCTCGGCAAGGCGAGCCGCGTTCCTGATGGTGCTCACGCCGTCGGGCAGGTCGCTCAGTAGCGCGACGAAGTCACCGAGGTCGGTTCCACCGTTGCGCGCGAAGTGGGCCAGTGCTTCGGTCAGGACCGCCTTGCCGGTGCCGGCCTTGCGCGGGGTGAGGCCCGTACGGGGAACGAGCCCTGCGACCGATGCGTCGATCGATGTCCGGAAATCGTCGGGATCGTCGAGTACGCCGCTGAAGTCGGGCAACGGGTTCAGCGCGATCGGGCGCCCCGCCGCACGCCGGGGCGTCCAGATCACCACGTCGGCGTTGGCGAAGTACCGATCGGCGCGTTCGGCGTCTCCGACGCCCCACTCTGCCGGTGCGGACGGCCATCGGTCGCCAAGTCGGGCGAGGTCGTTGTTGCTGTCGATCAGGATCGACGAGACGCCGTGGATCGCGGCCTCCTCCACCAGGCGGCGAAGCACAACGGTCTTGCCGGAGCCGCTGCCCGCGAACACCGCCGTGTGCTTGCGCAACAGCACCAACGGCACGCTGAACTCCCTGCCGTTCTCGACGTTGCGTCCGAAAGAGACGGACAGCTCGTCGCCGAGGGCGGGAACGGGCGCCACGGCTGCCGGCGGATGTTGGAATGGCTCCGTCGGTCCGGCCGGTCGCGGCTCGTCCGCCTCGGCATGAGCATCACCGAGAACCCTGGTCAGCAGGGCCGATCGGCTCGCAGGACGCCGGGCGATCAGCCAGCTGAGGAATCCTGGCGGCGGGTCGCCGAGCATCTGTTCCAGCGCGGAGAGGGTTCGCAGGTCGTCCTCGGACACGGTCAGCGCAAGCCCGTGCGCTGACTCGAACTCAGCCACCGCGGTGGTGGTTACCGGCCCGCCGGAGAACGCCGTGTTGCGCAGCACGACCAGGTGTCGTTTGCGCGTCACAGGCGCAAGACCCGCTTCCAGGCTGGCCGATCGCAGCCGGGTCAGCACCGCCCTCGGGTGCGGATGGGCGATGGCGCGGAAGCTCCAGTGCTCCTCGTCCTCACGGGCCTCGTCGAGCGTGCGCCGCAGCCGGGCGTGCAGGGCCGGCCTGACGATCGTCGCTGGATCGACGGTCAGCTCCCGCCCGTCGTTGCCCTGTTCGAAAACGTAACACCGCAGTGCGGCATCGAGCAGGGCGAACATTCGGCGGTCCTCGTACTGCGGGTCCAGCGGTGTGATCACGTCCGCGTCGGCCTTCAGTCGCGCGAACTGGTCGTCGAGCGCGACCAGGTCGGCCGGGTCCAGCACGGCTGGCGCTGGCCGGGCCTTCTCGGCCACCTCGGCGAAATGCCGGAGTTCGTGAACGCTGTCACTGGCAAGGCAACGTCGCACGTGCTCCTCCACGAGTTGGAGCAGGCGTCGTGGGGTGAAGTTGTCGACTTCGGGATCGTCGAAGGCCATGGGAAGCACCGGCCAACTCGGATATGGCGGAGAAAACCCGATCTCTCCGTACAGGCTTGCGAGATGGCGCTCGACGATCGCCGTGGCTACCGCGGCGCTTGGCATCGCGGTCGACAGTTCGAGCACGGTGAAGCGGTCGGCTGCGGAGTTCACCGCCCGAGTCGCGATCAGCTCCCACGACTTCGGGATACAGGCGACCACGATGATGGTCCGGATCGTCTCCTCGCGCATGCGCATCAGGCCGTCCGCCAGCCGGTCGGCGAGCAGATCCTCGTCCACCTGCTCGGACTGGGCGATCACGCTGTCGATCTGGTCGACGGCCATCACGACGGGGCCGGTGAGCGCGAACAGCCGGGACAGGTCGTTGAACAGCAACTGCGGCACCCGGCTCCGGTCGCGGAATCCCCAGGCGTCCGCCGAGGACTCCTCGACGCCTTCCTGGAGCACGAGGAAGCTGCGTCCGATCTCCCTCAGCTTCCGGTTGCCCTGATAGAGGACCAGTGCGCGAAGAGTGTCCTGGCACTCCAGCGCCACCTGCATGTCGAGGTCCTCGATGCGCTCGATGAGCTCGTCGATGTCGCGCCTGCTCACCTGCAACATGCCCCGCAGCCGCATGCGCAGTTCGTCCCCGCAGCCGATCAGCTGGCTGAGCGCATCCAGCATCCGGCCCAGCTGGCCGCCGTCGGAGCCGAGCAGCTGATGGACGACGCCGTGCACAGCGCCCGCCCAGAACGACTTGCCGTCGATCAGCTTGGGCATGAAGAACGAGCCGCCCTCCTGCTGCACGCGTTGCCTGAGCCAGCCGAGCAGGTGGGTCTTGCCGACACCCCGCTCGCCGCGCAGGACGAGGCCGGTCGGGGTGCCGTGCGGCCTGCGCCTTGCGGCGAGCACGGCCCGATTGATGTGGTCGACGGCCTGCGGGTGCAGACCGTCGACGTGGTGGCTCAGCGGGCTCCAGATCTCGTCGGGGCCGAGCACGCTGCTGAACTGGACCGACGCGAGCGCGTGGTGTTGTTCCTCGTTCACCGTGGCACCTCGATCATCAGCAGATGCCGAGATGTGCCACCGAGCACGACTGCGGCCTCCCGGTCCTCGTCGGTCAGGGTCTTCTGATCGGCCTCGGCTCGGACGTGCACACCAGGACGGCTGGCCAGCATTTCCAGGGCCCGATCCACCTCGCCCTTCGGCACGCCGTCCAGACGATCCCGCAGCGTGGCGAGACCGACGGGTGCACCGCTACCCCGCGTCAGCTCGGCGTAGGCCGCCTCCACCTGAGCGGCCACGTCGGCCCGGAAGATGTCGGCGAGCGCGCTCCCGGTGTCGTCGAGGTGGCGCCGCAGGGCCGCCAGCACGGTATACAGTGCGCCACCTGCGCAGCCCGACCGCGCAGGACGCTCGTTGGACAGCTCCTTGTCGCACCAGACCGCGCCCTGATCGGTCAGCTCGTGCACGAACGCCCGATTCACCATGGTGCTGTTGACCAGATCGAGTTCGTTGAGGTGCCTGCGGTATTTGCCATCGAGTTTGATGCCGGCCACAGCGTGCATCTCCGCGTTGGTGAGCTCCCGCGCCTGCGCCATCAGGACGAGCAGGACACAGCGCTCGTTCAAGGTCAACCGGTCGTCGGACATACCTGTCCCCGTTTCTTTCAGGCGCTTGCGTTGGATCGATCACGGCGAAACCGTTGTCTGCTGCGGTGCTGCCGCTGGGGATACCGTCAATTTCGAGCACCACACAATCGACGCATCCACCAGCTCACCATATCGACTCAAACACTTGCACGAATTGACAAAAACAGGACACGAAGTCGATATACCGATAATCGAGAGCGTTACGAATAAGCCATCAGCAGGCCGGCCGGGTAGGAGCCACGGTGCCTCAGTCCGTGGTCAGCTCCGTGGGGGTGGCGAACACGTCGACCATGGCGCCGTTGCGCAGCACGGTCACCGGCAGCGGCTTGCCGATGGCGTCGTCGAACAGTTGCCGTTGGATGCCCTGCGCGTCGGACACGGTGTTGCGCGCGACCGACAACACGAGGTCACCCGCGTGTAGGCCGGCCCTGTCCGCGGGACCGCCCGGGATGACCTGCGCCAGCCGCAGTCCCGCTGCCTGCCCGATGCGTTGCGCGACCTGCGCGGGCAGCGGCGCCGGCACGCCGACGATACCGAGATACGCGCGGCGGACGCGGCCGTCGGACAGCAATGTGGTGATGATCCGATTGGTGGTGTTGTTGATCGGGATCGCCAGGCCCAGCCCGATGCCGGCGAGCGCGGTGTTGATGCCGACGACGCGGCCGCGCGCGTCGGCCAGCGCGCCACCGGAGTTGCCGGGATTGAGGGCGGCGTCGGTCTGGATGACGTCCTCGATGACTCGGCTGACCCGCCCGGCCTCCACGGGCACAGCGCGGCCCAGCGCGCTGACCACCCCAGCGGTGACCGATCCGGCCAGTCCCAACGGGTTGCCCACCGCCACCACGAGCTGCCCGACGACGAGCCGGTCCGCGTTGCCCAGCTCCGCGGCACCGGGGGCGCCACCGCGCACGCGCAGCACGGCGAGGTCCGACAGCGCATCGGCGCCGACGACGTCGAACCTGGACTCGGCGCCGTCGGCGAACACCGCGGTTCCCTCCCCTGCCGACCCGACGACGTGGGCATTGGTGAGCAGAAACCCGTCGTCGGTGAACACCACGGCCGATCCGGCGCTTCGGCGCATGCGCACGCTGGCCACATGCGGGGTGACGGATCGGGCAACGGCCACGACGGTGCGGGAGTAGGCGTCCATGGCGTCGTTTTCGGTCGGTGTGTCCGTCACCAGGCCCACCGCCTCTCGACCGTTTGATTACAGCGTTGCATTGCTGTCAATGTTGCATCGGATTCGAGAGTTCGGCCGCTGCGTCCGCTCGCGGCGAACGGGTGCCCCGGGTCGGCGCGTGCTCACTCGGCCATTCGCAGGTCCCAGTCGTCCGGCAGGCCGCTCACCTTGGCGTCGGACCCGGTCGCCGACACCTGCACGGTGACGCCGCCCAACCGCAGGTCGGCCAGGGTGAGCCGGCCCCACCGCTCCGGCAGGTGCGATCGCACGGCCAACCGCCTGCGCGGCACGTCAGGTTCCAGGCCCAGGAACGCGCGCACGAGCAGCAGCGGCGCCGTGCTCGCCCAGGCCTGCGGCGAGCACGAGGTCGGATACGGAATCGGCGTGCCGAACTCCGTCCTGGCGAACCCGCAGAACAGTTCCGGCAACCGCCCGCCGAACGCGGCTGCCGCATCCAGCAGGCCGGTGGCCAGCCGCTGGGCCAGTTCGATCGCGCCGGGCACGTGCGCGTAACGGAGCAGGCCGGCGACCGCGATCGCGGTGTCGTGCGGCCAGACCGAACCGTTGTGGTAGCTCATCGGGTTGTACGCGCCCATCGCCGAGGACAGCGTGCGCGACCCGAAACCACTGTTCATGTCCTCTTCGGACAGACGTGCCACCAGCCGCGCCGCGTGCTCGTCTGTTGCGATGTCCGACCACAGACAGTGCGCGGCGTTGCTGGTCACCGCGTCAACCGGCTGCTTGCGCCTGTCCAGCGCGACGGCGTAGCAGCCCCGGTCGGGCAGCCAGAACGACTCGGCGAACCGGGCGCGCAGTTCCTCGGCCCTGCGACGGCAGCGATCGGCCGTGGCCGGGTCGTTGAACGCATCGGCCAGTTCGGCTCGGGCCAGCCAGGCCGCGTAGGCGTAGCCCTGGACCTCGCACAGCGCGACGGGCGCGGTGGCCAGTCGGCCGGTGGCGTCGTTGACGCCGTCGAAGCTGTCCTTCCAACCCTGGTTGATCAGCCCTCGGTCGGTCGCCCGCTGGTATTCCACGAAACCGTCGCCGTCGCGGTCGCCGTACTGGTCCAGCCACGCGGTGGCGGCGTTGGCGGCCGGCAACAGTGCGGTCACGTCGGGCTCGCCGGCGCCCCGCCGCCAGCATTCGGCCAGCAGCATGACGAACAGCGGCGTCGCGTCGACGGTGCCGTAGTAGTGGCTGCCGCCCAGTACCTGGTCGCTGTCGGCGCCGAGCCGCAACTCGTGCACGATCCGGCCGGGTTCCTCCTCGGTGAGCGGGTCGACGCGGCGGCCCTGCAACTCGGCCAGGGTCTGCAACGTGCCCAGCGACAGGCCCACGTCCAGCGGCAACGCCATCCACGCGGTCAGCAAGGCTGTCGCGGCCGAACAGGGTCATGAACCAGGGTGCGCCAGCGGCCACGAACGGCCGGCCGTTCTGGTGGTCGTGGATCTGCAGCGCGCCCAGGTCGCTCTCGGTCTGCTGGAGCACCTGGGTGAGCACCGGGTCCTCGGCGGTGACCACCGTGCTCACCCGCCGCCACGCCTCGATCTTGCGGGCCGGCCCGCTGTCGGCCACCTCCTCGCCCCGGTGGAACTGTGGCTGCACCTGACGGTTGCCCACGCTCGGCTGCACCACGATCTCGGTGCTCCACTGCCCGTGAGCGGGCACCACCACGCGCCAGGCCAGGGTGCCCGGCGTGATGGTCGGGTCCTCGGAGGCGCTCACCGTCATCCCGCGGAAACCGTCCGAGCGGTCCCGCAGCAACAGTTCCGCGCCGGCCACGGTGGCGTCGGCGCCACCGTGCTCGTGCCGACCTTCCTTCACCGCGAACAGGTCGGCGAAGTCCGCGTCCACGTGGAGGGCCAGACCGACGACGGTGGCTTCCCGGCCCAGGTTCCGCAGCGTGATCCGTTCCCGCAGCCCGTCACCGACCAGCCGTTCCCTTGCCAGCAGCAGTGTGCTGTCCGCCTGGCCCGGCCTTGGCGGGCGGCGCAGCACGACAGCGGGAACGCGGCCTGCCCGTCCAACCGCAGCTCCCACCGGGACAGGCAGTGAAGATCATCACAGCATCGCGTCGGATCAGTGCGGTTCGGTGCCCCACACCAGAGCGCCGTTGACGTACACCGTGACCGTGGTCGTGTCCGTGTAGGCGGTCGCGGTGCCGTAGCTGTAGTCGTTGGCCTGGTTGAATGTTGACCAGTCGGTCTTGTTGAACCGGTTCTGCAGGTCACCGCTGCTCGCGCCGGCGGCCAGCGAGCCGGCGCCCGAGGTGAAGCCGATCTGGAGGTAGTGATCGGCGCCGGCCACCGGGGTGGTCATCCCGACCACCTGTTCGGTGACGTTGGCACAGCCCACCGCCGCGTAGTCGCAGTAGGTGGTGAACGCGCCAGCACCGCCGTCGGCGGTGAACCAGTAGCGGATCGTCACCGTGTTCAGCGGCACGGCCGCGCTTCCGGTGTTCACCAGGTTGAGTCCAGGCTTGATCTGGCTGTCGGTCGCCGCCGGCTCGTTGTCCTTGTACTGAACTTTCAGGCCGCCGGCAGGCGGTGGCGTGCCCTGGGTCGTCAGGGTGACCGTGGCCGACGGCGGCCCCGTGTTGCCCGACGCGTCGTGCGCCACCACCTCGAACGTGTAGCTGGTGCCCGGGAGAAAGTCCGGTCACGGCGACGGTGGTGGACGTGGTGGACGCGACCTTCGTGCCGCCACCACCGGCCACCCGGTACACGTCGTAGCCGGTGACCGGGCTGCTGCCGGCGGTGGCCGCCGTCCAGGACAGCGTGGCCGAGTTCTGCGTGACGCCACTGGCGGTGACGTTGGCCGGCGCGGACGGCGGCGTCCCGGTCTGGCTCGCGCCCGGCGCGTTACCCCACACCTTCGTCGTGCCGTCGTACAACTCGATGTTGGTGTCGTTGACCGGGGTCGCACCGTTGGCCAGCCCGGTAAGGCCCTGGTACGACCAGTCCTTGGTGTAGTCGTGCGCGGCCGGGAAGGTGATCCGGAACTGCACCTCGCGGTGGAACTGGGACTGGCCTGCGGGTGCGATGTCCTGCCCTGTGCAGTCGACGGTCAGGTAGTAGGTGCTGCCGGAGTACTGCGTGACGCCGGTGGGGTTGGTGCACTGGTTGTACGGCGAGGACAGCGTGAGCTGGCTCGGGCTCTCCCCGGGATCCAGCGTGAAGTAGTAGCGGAACGAACCGTGCGTGAGATGCCGCGCAGGCCAGCCCGACTTGTTCACCACCTCGGCCTTGATCTCCACGAAATCGCTGCCGGTGGTGTTCGGTGCGGCCTGCATGAACTCCTCGGGTCCGTCCGGCGTCTCGGCAGGCGGGAAGTTCGCCCGAGGCTTTCCGCCGTACTCGGTGGTCAGCTCGGCAAGTGCGCCGGAGAACAGCGAGTTGTAGTCCAGCGCGCCCTCGGTCTGCTCGTAGTTGGAGCGCTGGTCGCTGAACCCGTCGCCGGAGGTAGGGCCGCCGACCAGCAGGCCGTAGTCCAGATGCCGGGTGTAGGACGGGTCGCTCATGTTCTGGTCCCACGAGCCGTGCGCGGTGCGGTTGTGGATGAACTGCGGCCAGTTCGTGGTCTGGCCGCTGTTGGTGAATCCGACCTCATAGCTCTCGTGGTTGGGGTTGTCGCCAAGGAGGTAGTTGATCTGCCGGACGCCGAAGTCGTGATAGGTCTGCTGCCGTGTCGAGTCGGTGCCCTGCGTCTTGAGCCAGTTGGCGAACTCCAGTGCCAGGAACGCCGCGTTGGAGGCGTACCTGGCCGTGCCCCACACATCGACCTGCGCCTCACCGCCTGGCGAGTAGTTGACGTGGTTGCCGTTGACGTTGCTGGTGAACCAGTCCAGGTTGCGTTCGGCGTCGGTGACGTAGGGCTGCTGGCCGGTCAGTTCGGCGAGCAACACGTAGTCCCCGTAGGACTTGTCGTCCCAGTTGATGGTCCACGCGTACTCGTGCGTTGTCGTCTGTTGAGCCACCGGCAGGTGGGTGTAGTAGTTCTCCGCCTTGGTCAGGTAGGTGGCGTCGCCGGTGGCCTTGTACAGCCAGATCGCGCCCCACACCAACTCGTCCCAGTAACCGCTGTAGGAGTGGTAGAAGCCGGACGCGCCGGTGATGCAGGCGTCGTAGGTGCCACGGAAGTCGTCCGCGAACTCGTAGAGCGACTTGGCCTGGGCCAGCAGGGTGGACGAGTAGGAGGGGTCGTCGGTCTGGAACACCATCGACGACGCGGCCAGCGCAGCGGCGGCCTCACCGGTGAGATCGGAGCCTGGACAGGACTCGGTGACCGCGGAGGACGGGCGCGGCGACGGGTTCACCTCGGCCGGCCCCCAGAACGAGTGGTCGCTGCTGGCGTCGCCGACCTGACCGTAGAACACGTGCGGCGACGGGTGTGCCTTGATGATGTAGTCGTCGCCCCAGCGCAGGTTGCGCTCCAGGTACTGCCACTGCCCCGAAGCCTGATACCCGGCCTTGTCCGCAAGACCGCCCCAGGCCAGTGTCGTCATCGAGTACGCCTCGGGGAAACCGAACTTCACCTCGTCGCCCGCGTCGTGATAGCCACCGGTCAGGTCGAGGCCGTGGTCTGCGCCGTCGGTCAGGTCCGAAGGGCCGCGCCAGCCGACCCGGTTGTCCGCCGGCAGCGGGCCGGAACGCTGCGACTCGTAGAACAACATGGAGTCCTGCAACGCCTCGGCGTAGTTGAACTCGCCGGTGGGTGCGGGCGCTGCGTTCGCGACCGGTGCCGCGACCAGCGGCACGAACAGCCCGGTGAGTAGGGCGGACAGCGACACTCCGACCAGTACGGCACAACGCGATGTCATGGGTGCCACCACACGACAGGGACCCACGTCATGTCAAACACGCGGTCCGTTTCGGCCGATCAGCCCTGGTATTCGGAAGAAAGTTTCGGCCGTGGGCCGAGGTAGCTGGACAGTGCCGGCGTCCACCGCCACGGCGACCAGCACGCATCGTTGCCGGGCACGAATGATCGATTCAAGGAAAGTTCAGGGATCGCACCGGGCCACCGGGCCACGCTCGTCGCGGTGGTCGTCTCGTCCTGGGCAGGCCGTCAACGCTCACGATACGGAAGGAAATCCACTGATGTTCTCGCTCAAAGCTCTACTACCGGCAGTCGCCGCCGCGGTCGCTCTGGTCACCGCGGGAACGGCATCGGCCGCGACGGCCGACCACGTCCAGCAGGCCACGGCGTACCAGAACACGACCATCGCGCGAATGATGTCGGCGCACCCGGGCGGGGAGCGGGTCGACGCGAGTACGGTCGTCTGGGCCAACGGCGACGTGATCATGCATGTACCCGCGTCCGCCGGAATCCAGGACCAGAGTGATTGTGGCAGCGCCGATTTCTGCACCTGGACCGGTACGAATTTTACCGGCACGCTGGTGGACTGCAGCGGGTATGGGCAGTGGTGTGCGATTACCGCCCGGCCGTTCGCTTCATTCCTGAACAACACTCCATACCGTGTGTGGCTACAGCAGTACCAGAGCCACACGAACGGCGGCCACGAGATCTGCACCAACCAGGGAGATTTCGACCTCGACCTGACCGGCCCCAACACGACCGATCCCTGGGCCTGGCTGTCCACCAACCCGGCTCTCTGTTCCTGAGATCGACGTCGCCCGAGTTCGTGGGGGCCCTCGTGCGCTGCGCCGCCGCACGAGGGCCGGTGGTTCATCTTGTCACGACGTGGTGACCTTGCTGCGCCATTCCGGTCTCATCTGGTGTGGCACCGACAGCGGTGAAGCGATCAGGCCCAACTGGAGGGCGCGGTTGGACGCCTCTACTCTGGACCTGGCTTCGAGCTTGTCGAAGATGCTGCGCATGTGCCGTTTCACCGTGCCCTCGACGATGCTCAGGCGTCGGGCGATCTGGTAGTTGCTCATGCCCTGCGCCGCCAGTTCCAGCACCTCGGCCTCGCGGGGCGAGAGCGGTCCGGACGCGGGCGGCTCCAGCGCGAGTAGCCGGCTGGAGGATAACGAGACGGTGACCGGTTTGCCTGGCATGCGGGCCATTCGCACCGCACTGAGCAGCGCGGAGCGGGTGACCGTCTTGTGCAGGAACCCCCTGATGCCCAGTGGCAGCAACGTCTGCACCAGTTTGGGATCTTCGTGCATGGTCAGGATCAGAATGCCAGCACCGGGCGCGGCCTCCTGTACGGCCCGGACCACGCTCGGGGGATGGTCGTTACCCGGCATCTCGATGTCCATCAGCACGACGTGCGGTTGGTGCTCGCGAGCGCGGCGCACGAGTTCTCCCGCACTGCCCGCCTCGGCGACCACCTCCACCCCTTCCTCTCCGGTGATCAGCTCGGCAAGAGCCTCGCGCACCAAGGTGTGATCGTCGGCAATCAGCGTTCGCGTGGTGTCCATGTCTGCCTTTCAACGACAGCGGGGTGACCGCTAGGCCGAGGCGACCATCTCGGGCAAGACCTGCTGCGGCAGCGGTATGGATGCCTCCATTCGTGTTCCGCCACCGACGCTGGTGACCAGGGTGAAGCGACCTCCCAGTAGTTCGATCCGCTCCCGCATGGCGGACAGGCCGAAGCCGCGCTGCTTCCCGCTCCGGAACTCCGGATCGAAACCACTGCCGTTGTCCGCGGCGAGGACGGTGACCCGGCCATCGCCGATCTCGATCCCCACCCGGATCTCGTCAGCGGCCGAATGGGAGAACGAGTTTCTGAGGAATTCCCGCACCACCAGCAGCAGATCCTCGCGGTGCCGGGCTGGTACCAAAGCGCCGTCGCCGCGAACCGAGACGTTGACCGGCAGCCCGTCGATGTTGAGCTCGGCCACGCATTCGTTGATCGCCGCGGTGAGGCTGCGCGGAAACGTCGTCGTATCGGAGCGCAGTGTGGTTACCAGGCCCCTGGTGAATCCGGCAGCCTGTTCCAGCGCCTCCTGCACCGCGGTGAGATGGTGATCGTCCTGCTGCTTTCCGCTGATCGCCTTGCGGTAGAGCTGTAGGTTCAGGAACGCGAGTGCCAGGGTGTAGCCGAGCCGGTCGTGCACGTCGCGAGCCAACTGCCGCCGTTGTTCGGCAACGGCGTTGTCCACTCGCTGGCGCAACTGGCGGTCGGCAGCCTTGGCGGCGTCCCGCACCAGGTTCAGGCCGGTCCGCCGGATCAGCTCTGTCGTGTGGGCCAGCAGTTCGTGTCGATCGGCCGCTGGCAGTTCCGAGGTGAGATCCACAACGGTGCCCAGCGCGTAGTGCTCCGCCACCTCGGCGGCCTCGATCAGGCCCGCGAGTGGCAACTGCTGCCAGCGCTCCCCCTGCTGGTCAGCCTGGTCGTCCTGGTCATCGTCGGGCACCTCGGCCGGGTCGCCGAGACGCCGCGCCAGGCTCCGCAACAGCACGGTCAGGTATTCGGCCGTCTGCGCCCAACGCTCCTCGGATGAGACCATTGAGCTGGTGAACTCCGAAAGGCTCCGCCGAGTCTGTTCGAGGATACGCGGAATGTGATCCGATAAACCCTCACCTATAAAACGAGACGACACGGTTACTCCCCCAAGATGTATTCAAGGAATGATTACCGCCGGATTTCCTTCGATTGGCGCCATTGCCAATCGGGTAATGCCCCATCTCGATCACTACAATGATGTTAGCATGGCGCAAAGAGGGGTGACCGTACGAACATGTGATGTTGCTCTCGGCCGCAATCGAAGCTGGGCAAGAGGAGGCCGAGATGCGGGTATTTGTATTGACGACCCGGCAAGGGCCGGCCTGTCGCTGGAGGTTCGCGGGCAAACCGCTCAGTGGACCAGGCGAGGCAGGACCTCCTTGCCGAAGACCTTGACAAACTCCTCCTGGTTGCGGCCCACGTTGTGAACGTAGATCGCGGTAAATCCCGCGTCAATGAACTTCTGTATCTCGGCCCGGTGTGTGTCCGGGTCCGAGGAAATCACCATCCGGCCGGTGAAGTCCTCGCGGCGCACCAGTTTGGCCATTTCCGCGAAGTCGAACGGCGAGCGGATATCGGCCTTCGGGAACTTCATACCGCCAGTGGGCCACTGGTCGATGGCGTTGGCCCATGCTTCGTCGTCGGACGGCGCCCAGGACAGGTGTATCTGCAGCAGCTTGGGCATGGTGTCCGGGTCCTTGCCCGCCGAACGCGCGCCTTCGGCGAACTTGGCAAGAATGCCCTCGATCTTGGCCGGCGGCGCTGCCGGGGTGATGATCCCGTCCGCCAGCGCGCCGGTCCGCTTCGAGGTCACCAGGCCGGCCGCCGCGACGTAGATCGGCGGCGGGATCTCCGGCATCGTCCACAGCCGCGTCCTGTGCATCCTGAAGTGCGGCCCGTCGTGCTTGACGTCCTTGCCGGTGAACAGCTTCCTGATCAGCTCCACCGCCTCGAACAGCCGGTTCACCCGCTCCGGCGCCTCCGGCCAGTACTCCGCGGTGATGTGCTCGTTGAGCGCCTCGCCCGAACCGAGGCCGAGCCAGCTTCGCCCCGGATACATGGCTTCCAGCGTGGCAGCGGCCTGCGCGACCAGCGCGGGGTGGAACCGGAAGGACGGGCAGGTCACACCGGGCCCGATGTCTCCGGTGGTGCGCTCGCCAAGCGCGCCGAGCACGTTCCACACGAAGGCGGCCTCACCCTGCTGCGGCACCCAGGGCTGGAAGTGGTCAGCGGCCATCACGCCGCTGAAGCCGTAGCCCTCGGCCATCGCCGCCACGTCCACGATCTCCCTCGGCGGGAACTGCTCAAGGGCCGCGGCCAAGCCGATCTGTACCATGATTCCCCTCAGCTTCATCCATGTCTTGCCCCGGCGCCGGCAACCGCCGGACGGTGCCGGCAACCGGGACGGACAACGAAGGGTTACTGCTTGCTGGTTCCGGTCGGGCGCACGAAGTACTTCACGCGGTACGGGAAGTCGTCCGGCGGATCGCCCTCGTACCCGTAACGCCGCGCCAACTCCAGGAAGAAGGCACCATCCGGGTCCGGCTCGATCTTTTCCACCACACCGCGAACCTCAAGGTAGCGGTAGGGCTGGTCTGGATCGTGCACCGACATCGCGACCTCGGGATGCGCGGTGACATTGCCGTACTTCTTGCGAATCGTGGTGTTGGTGAACAACAGGAATTCGCCGTCCCAGGCAAACCACATCGGGTTCGCCTGGGGCGTGCCATCCGGCCTGATGGTGGCGAGATGCCCGAACAGCGGCCGTTCAAGGAGGTCCCTGTGACTGTCCGGAATGGATGTTGCCAATCTACTGCTCCTCGTGCTGTGCGTTGTATTCGTCCCGCCACGCCAGTGCCTTCTGTAGTTCACTCAGGTCGTGTGGGGCCCACAGGACCAGGGTGAACAGGGACACTCCGCTGTCGGCGTACGCGTTGGCGAGTTCAAGGCCCGGCCATTCCTGGGAACGCTGTATCTCCGCGTTGTCCCGGCCGAGCGCCGCCATATGATCTGAGAGGATCTGGTTCTTCCTCGCCAGCGTGTCCAGGGTGTCGAAGTAGTGCCAGATGTCCGCGTACTTGGCGGCCAGCGGCAGGGTGCGCTTCTCGCCGCCACCGCCGATGAGGATCGGGATCTTGCGGGTCGGTGGCGGGGTCAGCAGCTCGAAGCGCCGCTTGATCCGCGCCAGGCTTTCCTCGAACAGCGCGAACCGCGATGCGACGGTGCCGAACTCGTAACCGTATTCGACGTAATCCGGTTCATACCAGCCCGCGCCCACACCGAGGATCAGCCTGCCGCCCGAGATGTGGTCGACCGTGCGCGCCATGTCGGCGAGCAGGTCCGGGTTGCGATAGCCGATGCCGGTGACCAGGCAGCCGATCTCGATCCGCGAGGTCTGCTCGGCCCATGCGGTCAGCACCGACCAGCCCTCGAAGTTCTCCATCGTGGGCTGCTCGCCGCTGACCGAGATGGTGCCTGCCGGGTCGATGTTCGCGTTGGACGGCGGGTTGAAGTGGTCGTAGCTGAACACCACGTCGGTGCCGAGATCCTCGATCTGCCGCACCTTGTCCCGCAGGTGCTGGTAGGTGATGCCGGGACCACCCTGGACGAGCTGCACACCGATGCGAACCGATTTGGCCATGGTTTGTTTCTCCCTGTGCCCAGAAAATCGGGATCATTTCCCGGGAACAATGTTAAATAAACCGGGACCGCCGAAGTATGTTTCTTTAGTGGAAGACCACCAAATCGAAAATCGAATTTTCGCTCAGGAACTCGGGTAATCGGCACTGCGGGCCAGTTCGTCCCAGGCCGCCAGTTCGGCGCGATTGCGCTCAAGGGCCTCGGTCATGGTGTCCACCGCCTCGTTGCCGAGGGCAAGGCGCAACGGCGGGTTGTCCGAGGAGATGGCGGTGATGATCGCCCGTGCCGCTCGCACCGGGTCGCCGATCTGCTTGCCGTTGGCGTCGGCCAGCGCCTTGACCACCGCGCCGACGGTCGCCCGGTAGTGCTCGGGGGTCTCGGTGAACTCGATGACGTGCGGCTCGTTGAACGAGGTGCGGAACGGCCCCGGTTCCACGATCATGACCTTGATACCCAGCGGCCCCACCTCCGCTGCCAGCGACTCCGACCAGCCTTCCAGCGCGAACTTGGTGCCCGAGTAGGCGCTGGTGCCTGGGAAGGCGTAGCGGCCGCCCTGGCTGCTCAGCTGGACGATCGCGCCGCTGCCCTGAGCGCGCATGCGTGGCAGCACCGCCTTGGTGATCGCGACCGGCCCGAACAGGTGCAGCTGCATCAGCTCGCGCAGTTGCGCGTCGGTGATCTCCTCCGCCGGTCCGATCAGGCCGCGACCTGCGTTGTTGACCAGCACGTCCAGGCGGTCGTGCCGGGCAAGCGCCTCGGCGGTGGCCGACTCGATCTGCTCCGGCTTGGTGACATCCAGCTCCACGATGGAGAGCCGGTCCGGGTTCGTCTCGACCAGGTCCTTCACCGACTCCGGACGACGGACGGCGGCGATGACCGTGTCGCCGTCGGCGAGCGCCTGCTCGGTGAGCGCGCGCCCGAATCCGGCGGATGCCCCGGTGATCAGCCAGACACGTGAATTCATTGTTTGTTCCGCTCCTCGAAAAATTGACATGACAGACAACTGGTCCTGGTCAGGTGGCAGGCAGGTTTTCCGCCACCTTGTCCTCGGCGTCCTCGGCCTCGCTCCGAGCACCGACGACATCCTGTTCTCGTACGGCTTTGCCCTCCCGCGCCAGTACGCCCACCATCACCGCACCCAGCGCGGAAATGGCAGCGATGGTCCACAGGCCGACGTGCAGGGCATCGGTGTAGGCGGAGGCCGCGAGCGCGCGCACCGCCCCGGTGGCATCTCCCGGCATGTTTCCCTGCAACACCTGCGTGGTGACCGACCGCGCGGTCGCCGCGCCGAGGCCGCTGGTCAGATGGGCGAGGGTGATGGCGGTGAGCAGTGAGCCGAGCACGGCAACCGCGACGGACTCGCCGCCCAGCCGCATGGTGTTGAACACCCCCGCGGCCATGCCGACCCGTTCCGGCTCGACAGAGGACACCGCCGCACCGTCCAAAATCGCCAGTGATATCCCGAAACCCGTGCCGATGACCAACAGCGGCCCGGCCCAGGTGCCGACACCGACACCGGGATGGACCACGGTCAGCCAGGCGGCGCCGACCGCGACCAGCGCCATGCTGGCCACCAGCAGCACCCTGCGCGGCACCTGGTGCGCGACCGAACTGACCAGCACCGGCGCCACCAGGGTCGGGCCGGTGAGCAGCACCAGCAGCAGGCCGGCCTGTTCCGCGTTCAGCTGGTAGATCGCCATCAGGTACTCGGGCAGTTCCACCAGCGGCGCGACAAAGCCGAAGGCGAGCAGCACCGGCATGGCGCAGACCGCCATGAACCGAGGCTGCGTGAACAGCGAGACCTCGATCATCGGATGCGCGCTGCGCCGCTCGATCAGCACGAACGCGACCAGCAGCACGACGCACGCGACGAAGGCGCCGATGATCAGCGGGCTGCCCCAGCCCAGCTCGGGCCCTTCGACGAAGCCGAGCACGAACACGGTAAGGCCGGTGGTGAACGTGATCGCACCGGGCCAGTCCGGACCGGCGGGGTGCGCGTCGCGTGATTCGGGCAGCAGCCTGGCCAGCACCAGCGACGGCAGCACCACGACGGCGGAGAGCAGGAAGAACACCCGCCAGCCGCCAAGTGAGGTGACGATCGCGCCGGCCAGCAGTGGCCCGAACGCGAGGCCGAGCCCGATCGCGGTGCCGAAAAGGCCGAACGCCCTTGTCCTGGCCCTACCCTCGAACGCGTTGGCGAGCAGCGCACTGCCGCCGGTGATGACCCCGGCCGCGCCGATGCCCGCGATCACCCTTGCCACCACCAGCACGCCCATGACCGGCGCGAACGCCGCGACCAGCATGGCGAGGCAGAACAGCGCGATCCCGGAGGCGAACATCCGCCGCCTGCCGGTCAGGTCGGCAAGCGAACCACTGATCGCCATGAAACTGGCGAAGGTCAGGAAGAACGCGTTCACCACCCACTGCGCCAGGGTGAGGCTGGTGTGCAGTCCCGCGCTGATGTCCGGCAGCACAAGCGGGGTGCCGGTGGCGGTGATCGGCACGAGCGCGATCGCGGCGCACACCACACCGAGCGTGAAGCCGGGGCGTGCCCCCGTCGCCGCTTTGACCATCATCGAGCACCTTTCTGGAGCCTGTTAGAGATACCTGTTCTGATATCAATACGACTTCTGATGCACAACAGCCATCGAACCAGGTCGCCCTAGGCCAGTCAAGCCGAAAGAGTTCTCACGGGTATGAGACTCCTGCTAGTTTGGATGCACGCCTCCAACCAGGGGTTTGATACATCGAGCGAGGTCTACATGGGTGTCGAGGACCGCATTAACGAAGATCTGGAGTCTCGACTCGGGACGTTCGTCAAGCGCGCCGAGCAGGCGCTGATGGCCGCCAAAGCCCAGGCGTTGAAGCCGTTCGGGCTGTCGGTGCCGCAGTACGCGACGCTGCTCGCACTGTCGCACGCGTCACTGTCCGGGGCACAGCTGGCGAGGATCTGCTACGTCACCCCGCAGAGCATGGCCTCGATGCTGGCCACCCTGGAGAGCAAGAAGCTCATTGAGCGCACCCCGACCGACGTGCACGCCCAGGTGCTGCTCGCCCAGCTGACCAGGGCAGGGCACAGCACCTTCCGCAAGGCCAACCAGGCCGCACTCGCCGTCGAACGCAGGCTGTCCGCGGCGTTCACCGACGAGGAGGACAAGCTCGTGCGCGAACTGCTCCAGCGAGCGATCACCACGCTGACCGAAGGCTGACCAGCAGACCCCTTTGGTGGCAGGCCGGCATACCCCTTTGGTGGCATCAGCCTGTCTCGTCCGAAACAGCCAGGGCCAGCCGACCCCGGTCCCTTCGTACCGTTTCCGGTGCACGCTGTGGACGAGACCAGGTACGGAGGGGTAGATCGCGATGGACGAACAGGTGCTGATCGTCGGCGCCGGACCCGTTGGCATGCTGCTGGCCTGCGAACTGCTGGCCCAGGGCGTCGAAGTGCGGTTGGTCGACGCCGCGAGGGAGCACTCGGCGCACTCGCGCGCCACCATCATCTGGCCCCGGCTGCTGGAACTGCTGCGGCACACCGATATCACCGACCGCCTTGTCGACTGTGGACACCCGCTGGACGGGGTGAGCTACTTCTCGCACGGCCGGCCGCTCGGCACGGCGTGGATGAACCGGCTGACCGACACGCCCTACCCGTTCGCGCTGGGCATCCGGCAGAGCCAGACCGAGGAGATCATCGAGGGTCGGCTCGCGGAACTCGGCGGCAAGATCGAACACGGCCTGCGGTTGACCGAGATCCGCGACGCGGGCGGGCCGAGACCGGTCGCGGTGCTGGCTGGGCCCGCAGGTGAGGAAGAGGTCGAGACCCAGTGGCTGATCGGTGCCGACGGCGCGCACAGTTCGGTGCGCAAACTGGCCGGTGCGTCCTTCGAGGGCGCCGAGTTCGACGTGAGCTTCGCGGTCACCGATGCCGAGGTCATGGGCGACGTGCCGCTGAACGTGCTCAGCTACTGCTACTCGCCAGAAGGCAGCCTGGCATTCGCCCCGCTTGGCGGCGGGATCAGCAGGGTCGCGGTCAGCGTGCCGCACACCATGGACGGCACAACGCCGTCGCGCGAGTTCTACCAGTCCATTGTGGATGAAAGGGCGCCTGGGCAGAACCTTCTCGGCGAACTGCGGTTCAGCACGGTGTTCCGGGTGCACGCGCGGATCGCGGCCAGCTTCCGGATCGGCCACTGTCTGCTGGTCGGCGACGCAGCGCACATCATGAGTCCGGCCGGTGCGCAGGGCATGAACACCGGGTTGCAGGACGCGGTCAATCTGGGCTGGCGGCTCGGCGGCGTGCTGCGCGGGCAGCTGAGCGAGCAGGTACTCGACGGCTACGACCGGGAACGGCGCAACGCGGCACACGCGGTGGCGAGGACAACGACGTTGCAGACCGACTGGGGCCTGCTGCGCCGCCGTTTCCAGATCGCCGCGCGCGATGTGGTGGTCGGCGCGGCCTCGGCAAGTGGAATGCTGCAACGCGCGCTGGCACCGCTGGTGGCGCAGACCGGCGTGCGCTACCCGGCGGTGACTCCCGGGCGGCTGCTGCGCGAGTCGATCAACCCGCGCAGGCGCACCCAGCCGGGTGAGCGGCTGCCGGTCCTGCCGGTCGCCTCGGACTCCGCGCCGGCAGGCGAGGTGCAGGTGGTCGGCCAGACCTGGCTCGCCGTGCCGTCGGACCGGTTCACGGTGCTGCGTTGGCCCGGTGACCGGACCCCGCTCGACTGGGCCGAACTGGGCGAGCGGGTGCGGGTGCTGGCCGGGCCGGAGGTCGCCGTGGTGGACGCGCGCTACAGCGAGGGCGCCGCGGCGCGGGCGTTGGGGCGCGCGCCGGCGCTGGCCGTGGTGCGGCCGGACGGCTACCTCGTCGCCACCGTTGATCCGTCCCAGCCGGACGCGCCGCACACACTGCGCTCGGTGCTGGCCACCGCACGCCGAGGGTAGCGTGCGGGAGAAGCAGCAGGCCCGGTGCTTCGGCACCGGGCCTGCTCGTTGATGAACGGGTTCAGCTCGTGGCGCAGGACAATCGGGGCCAGCCCTGCTCGATGGCGACCGCGAGCAGGTCCGGGTTGTCCCCGACGGCAACCGGGTGGCCGACAAGGCGAAGCAGGCCGAGGTCGGAGCCGTGATCGCCGTACGCGGCACAGTCGGCCGCCAGCACACGTTCCCTGGAGATCAGCTCGGCCGCCGCGTCCGCCTTGGCGTCGCCGATCATGCTGCGCACGACCTCACCGGTGTACCGGCCGTCGTCCTGCACCAGTTCGGTGCACAGCACCGTGTCCGCGCCGCAGTACTCGGCCACCGGTTGCAGGCAGGCCGAGAACGATCCGGACACCAACGCGATCCGTGCGCCTGCCGCCTTGTGCGCGCGCAGCGCGGCCAGCACCTCCACGTGGAACAGTTCGCCTCGGGCGAGCCGGTCGGCGAACCAGGCTTGGCCGATGTCGGCGACCTCGGCCACCTTGTAATCGGCGAAGCGCTGGTAGAACAGCTGGTTCGCGCGCAGCCTCGGTACCCCCGGCCCGAGCAGCGCGGTCGCTCTCGCGGTCAGCTCCCGCCGCTCGGCCTCGGTGTGTCCGGCGGCAACCAGGAAGTAGTCGTAGAAGTCGAACATGCTCTTGACCGAGATCAGGGTCTCGTCCACGTCGAAGAACGCGAACATCCTCAGCACTCCCCCATTCGCACGTCGATCCTGGCCACCCTGGCACCGGACTGGGTGGCGATCATCCGGAACCGGCCAGCTTCGCGCACCGGTTCGCGCAGCGGCTCGGCTGCCAACGCGACCGGCGCGTCCACCTCGGCGAACCGGTCGAACTCGGCGTCGAGCCAGACCGGCGAACGCCCTGCCGTGCCGCCGCTCGGAGAGCAACAGCGCGCACTGCCGCGCGGCCTCGGTCAGCACCATCCCCGGCACGTGGTCGTACGGGTGGTCGTACATGCTGCGGTTGGTGAACGTGCGCGGGCTGAGCACCGCGGCCAACCCGTCGCCGTCGCGCCGCGTGTCGTCGAGGACCACGTTGCGGGGGTCCAGTCTGTCCACATCAGACGGATGGACCGGCTGGCCGGCCGGTTGCGCGGACACCTCGAACGCGGTCGGGATCAGCTCGTCGCCGCGCCCCATCCTGCGCAGCGCGAGGTACTGCTCGGTCGGCGTCGTGCCAATGGCCATGCCGAGCCTGCCGAGCGGCCTGCCGTCCAGCACGAGCCCGAACTCGAACACCAGGCGACGCACCTGCCCGCCGCGCACCCTGCGATCGGTCACCTCCCCGTCGATGCGCAGCTCGCCCGGCCGCACCGCGCAGGCCAGCGCGGTGGGGTCGGTGATGGCCAGCTGCCAGGAGGCGGCCATCAGTGCGGTCGTCCTCGGCAGACCCTGGTGGGCGTGCACGGCGTAGGTCATGGCCTGTCGCCCGGCCTCCAGCACCAGCAGTGGATCGTGCACGCCACCGGCGGCCAGGTGGTCGCGGTAGTAGCCGTGCGAGAGCGGCAACTGGGCGACACAGGTGAACCGGTCGGCGTCCACCCCCGCATACCCGGTCAGGAACACCTCGGACAACGACCAGCGGTGCACCAGATCGCGGGACACGGTCCGGTCGGTGTCCAGCGCGGCAACGGTCGCGGTGGCATCGGTCACGACCGTACTCATGCGACCTCCCCGTCATCGGCATGGGCGAGGACGAGGCACCCGACGGAACCGTCGAGGCCGAGGTTGGTCAGCACGGCCACTTCCGGGGTGCCGGACCAGTTCGCCAGCGTGGCGGCCAGTTGCATGCCGCAACCGGCGGCCAGGGTTTCGCCGACCGTGTCGACCAGCCGCAGCCGCCGAGGGCCGGCGTCGCGCGCCCCGAACACCTCGCGCAGCGCGCGTTCCTCGACCGCAGCCCAGCCGCGTCGACCGAGGGCGCCGGGAACCAGCAACGTCACGCGGTCCGGGGTCAGCCCAACCCTGGCCAGCGCGGAACGGACGCAGTCGGCCAGCCGCGCGGTCACCGCCGCCACACCGCGCGCCGCGTCGACGAACCCGGTTTCCGCGGCCAGCAACCGGCCAAGCAACCGGGGGTCGTCGCCGACCAGCGTGCCAGGGGCGTCCAGGACGAACACGGCGGCGCCCTCGGCCAACGGGACACCGGCAGCAAGCCCGCGCGGCCAGACCGCGGCCAGTTCGGGCGCCAGTTCCTCGACGGCGCCGGCCAGCATCCGCCGCACCTGCCCGGTCCGCAGCGCCCTGCCCGCGTAGCGCATCGCGTGAAAACCGGCGATCGGCCCGCCGGCCACGGTCGCGTTCACGCCGGTAAGGCCGCACCGGATCGCGGTGCGCCCCGCCGCCGAGTTCAGCATCGTGCTTGGGAACTGGGACGGATTGACCAGATAGGGCCGTGCCTGCTCGAACGTGTCGCGCAGGAACTCCAGCACCGTCCCGGTACTGCCGATCGACGTGCCCAGCACCATCCCGGTCTGGCCGGGCGCCGGTCCACTGGCGCCGGCCGCGTCCAGCGCGGTCACGCTGGCGGTCATCGCCAGCTGGTCGGTGCGGCTGAGCCGGGACAGGCCACGAGCGCCCAGCACGGCCTCGGGGTCGAACCCGGTGACCGGCAACGGCATCGGCCGGCCCGGCCAGCCCCGCACCTCATCTCCCGCACCCGTATCGCCCGCACCCGTGCCGGGAACGGCAGGGGCCAGGCCACGCAGTGGATCAAGACCGGCGCCTGCGATGCTGAACACCCCCGCTGCGACGATGTCGGCGACGCCAGAACGCACGATCCGCCGCTGGCCTTCGATCGCGGTCGCTCCGGTCATCGCGCGGCCACCTCCCCGAAAATCGTGATCGCGTTGTTGCCGCCGAACGCGAACCCGTGGTTCTGTGCGATCCGCACCCGCGCGGGACGCGCGACGCCGGGCACACAGTCCAGGCCGGACCCCAGCGCGGGATCCACCTCCCGCAGGGTCGCGTTGGGTGGCAGGAACCCTTCGGAAACGGCCGCGCAACACAGCAGAGCGCCGAACGCGGCGGCAGCGCCCATGGTGTGGCCAAGCACCGACTTGGCCGAACTGATCGGCGGGATGCGCGCGCCGAACACCTCACGCACCGCGGCCACCTCGGCAACCTCGTTGGCGTGCGTTCCGGTGCCGTGCGCGCAGATGTAGTCCACCTCGTCCGGCTTGACGCCCGCATCCTGGTGGGCCAGCCGAATGCACTCGGCGATGGACTCCGGATCCGGGTTGGTCATGTGCCTGGCATCGCAGGTCATGCCGTAACCGAGCAACTCGGCATAGATCCGCGCGCCCCTGGCCAGCGCGACATCCAACGGCTCAAGCAGCAGCACGGCGGCACCCTCCGCGGTGACGATGCCGTCCCGGTCCCGGTCGAACGGCCTCGGCACGTCGGCGGCCAGCGCCCCGAGCCGGTGGAATCCGGCATGGGTCGCCCGGTTGACCGCGTCCGCACCGCCGCACAGCACCGCGTCCGCCTCGCCGTCGCGCACCAGGTCGAAGGCATAGCCGATGGCGTAGTTCCCGGCGGCGCAGGCCGTGCCGAAGGTCAGCGCCTCACCGGTGAGGTTGAGTTCGGCGGCAACGGATGCCGCGATCCGTCCTGCCTCGGCCTTGCCGACCAGTTCGACTCCGACGCCCGGCACGCCGTCGGTCACCAGGTGCTCGGCCATCCGCTCCAGGATCTGGGATTCGCCGTTGGTGGTGCCGAACACGCTGGCCGTGCGCGCCGAAGCGAGTTCGACCGGATCGATCCCGGCGTCCAGCACGGCCTGCCGGGCCGCGGCCGAGGCGAACTGTCCGGCCCGGCCCCACCGGTGCGGCTCGCGCAGGTTCGCCTCCGGGTCGAAGCCCCGGACCTCGCCTGCCTTGGTGCGTTCGAACCCGGTGGCGTCGAACTGGCTGATCGAGTCGATTCCACTGTGTCCGGCGCGAATCCCGGACACCACTGCCTGCCTGCCGACCCCCAGGCTGCTCACCGCGCCGAGCCCGGTGACTACCACCCGGCGCCGCGCCGGCTCAGACACGACTGGCCTCCGCGGTGCCGTATTTGGCCACCAGTTCGTAGGCGGAACCCAGGCTGGTGAGGCTGCCTGCCTCCTCCGGTGGCACGCGGACGCCGAGACTGCGTTCGAGCCGGGCGGACATCTCGATGATGAGCAGCGAGTCCGCGTCGAACTCCTCGACGAAGTCGCTGTCCTCCGCGATCCCGTCGGGGTCGACCTCAAGGACGTCGGCGATGATCCGCCGCACCCTGGCACGCAGCTCCATCGGAATGGTGACCATAATTCGCTCCCCTGAAGTTACGTTGAATTTACTTCGTGCACAGATATCCGGCTGTTTCCCCAGCCCTCTGTATCAAAATGCCTTTCATCGGCGGAAACAACCAGGTCCAAAGTGACAGTCGGATGCCAGAAGGAAACAGTGACCGCGTGCGGTGGACCTGCCAGCGTGGGTCGTGACATCAACGGCAGCCCGAAGAATGAGCGAGGCGATGATAACCACGGGAGTGGGAATAGCGGCGGCCGCACTGTGGCTGCCGGTCGGTCGGTCGAGCGTTGCGACCGCGATCGATGGCGGCGGCCTGCCCCATAAGGATGCCGCCGAGCTGGATCATCCTGATGTGCCATCGGCATCGGCCACCGAGGCCGCGCCGGACATGGCAGTGGCAGCCGCGGCGGAAACACTGAAGCGAGCCGGTGTTCCAGCGACCGAGCTGTCCATTGTCTGCCATGCGTGGATGTACTATCAGGGACATGATTTGTGGTCCCCGGCACATTATATCGCCGACCAACTCGGTGCGGGGCAGGCATTTCCCGTCGGTGTCCGACAGGTGTGCAATGGCGGCACGGCCGGAATCGAGTTGGCAGCAGCAAGGCTGAGACTGGCGCGGCTGGACGAACCAGATCTCGACCACTGGGGACTGATCACGACAGCGGACCGTTTCGCAGGTCCGGGTTTCGACCGCTGGCTCGCGGATTACGGTGTTGTCTACGGCGATGGCGCCACCGCGGCATTGCTGCACACTCCGGCGCGGCCGACGGACGCGCTACTGCTGCGTGCCGCGGTCACGGTCTCGGTTCCCGAACTGGAAGCCATGCACCGAGGCGACGATCCGTTCGCGCCTGCCGCGCGCACCCAGCGCGAACGGATCGACATGCGCGCAACCAAACGGGCGTATCTGTCCGTGCACGGGTCGGCGCCCTTCCGGCGGGCCAATCGGCGCAGCATCGAGGCATTGACCGACAAGGCGTTGCGCGAGGCCGCGCTGGCGCCGGACGATCCCCGGCTCCGCTACGGGGTGCTGCCCCGCTTCGGCCGCAAGACCCTGGACACGGCGTGGCGCCCGGTGTTGGCCGACTGCCTGCCAGCGGGCCAGGTCGAGTTGATCGACCCCGGCAGGCGCACCGGACATCTTGGCGCCGGCGACGCCATCGCCGGGCTGGCCGAACTGACCGGCGACAAGCTGCTCGCACCGGGCGAGTTCGCGCTCGTGTTCAGTGCTGGCGCCGGTTTCAGCTGGTCCTGCCTTGTGGTTCAGGCCCAGTGACCGAGCGGATCGGCGGTCAGCTCCCCTTGACCGGCGTCAACGTGAGATGCCCTGTGCCGGAGGCGGTCGAGTACACCTGCCAGGTGTCGGGGCCGGAGGCCGGGCCCGAGTAGTAGTCGAGCGTGTACACGGGCTGCTTGGGCTGACGGCCGCGGTCCATCCAGTAGTAGTTGATGTTCAGCAGCAGTCGTCCTATCGGACCGGCCTTTGCGATCCGCTTGTTGACCAGACCGGTCACCACACCCGGATCGGCGAACTCGTTGACGATGTCGCAGTCGCAGAAGTAGGCGATGGTGCCGATCTCGGCCGGCGTGTTCACCGTCCTGGTGCCCACGGCAGCGGCCAACGCAGTGCCGACGCGCGCGTAGTCCTTCGCGCTCGCCCAGTTGCCGAAGACCACCGGCGACCGCCAGGGAATCCCCTGCTCGGACTCGACGCCCAGATTGCCGACCATCAGCAGTCCGACCACCACCAGCACAGCCGTCGGCACACCGGTACGCAACACCGGCTGACGTCGCGCGGACGCCCACCAGGCGCCCAGCGCGATGACGAGGAAGATACTGAGCGTGGTGGTCGGCGGGACGTAGTACCAGTGGTAGGGCGGCACGCCAAGCAGGCTGTACGCGACGTAGTAGGCGACGCCACCCAGGCCGACGCCTGCGGCGGGTCCGAGCGCCGGCAGCGCGTTCGGCGGCTCCCAGCGGACGCCGAACCGCACCACCAGCCAGCAGACCAGCGCGAAAAGGCCGATCAACGCGGGCCCGAAGGCAAAGCTGGCCATGAAGTGCCGGCTGACGAAAAAGGACACCGGCCCGGTCGTGAACGTCGTGCCGCCGAAGGAATGCTGGCTGGTCTTGATCAGTAGCGTGTCGGAGACCGCGGAGCCGAAGAAGAACCAGCTGAAGACGTACCAGGGCAGCCCGACCAACGCGGTGGTCAATGCCGCTGCGCCGATCGACCGCCGGATCGCTCCCGTCGCCAGCGCTATCAGCACCACGAAGATGATCATGTCCAGCCTGGCGACCAGGGCGAGCCCGGCGACGACGCCGAACAGCACGGGGCGCCCGGACATCGCCAGCGCCAGCATGGCCAGCACGCAGGCGGGCAGCAGCAGCACTTCCAGGCCGATCGCGGACAGCAGGATCGGGTTGAACAGGACGACCGCCATGCCCAGCACCGCGACCAGCATCGGCAGTCGCAGGATGGCGATGATCCGGGTCCATGACCACGCCATCACCATGACCAGCCCGATCGAGAGTATGCCGAGTGCGATGACGGGGTGGACGCTGCCGCTGATCCTGGTGATGAAGGAGATGCCACCGAGCAACAGAACATTCAGCGGCGCTGTCTCCGAGTTGGATACCTCGTACGGGTTCAGACCCCAGTGAAAGTGGAGTGCGAGGTTCTTCGCATATGCGAGGGTGATGTAGCCGTCGTCGGTGAGACTGTTCTTGACCACCAGGAAAATCAGCGCCATGACCAACCCGCTGAGCCCGATGAACACCGCGTTCGACCTGGGCGATCTGCGCGTAGTGGCGATCGGCTCCGCAGTGGGCTCGACGACCGAGACGTTGGCCAGCACCGAACTCAAGGACTGCCTCCGGGGACATGCGAAATGGAAATGCCACGAGTATAATGCGCCGAAGCCAGCACCACACTAATGGGATGTCTCGGTAAAGTTACGCCGGACGCGTTCGCACCACACAAAGCGGGCACACCAATCAGCCGGTCACGTGCGGGTTGACCGGCCATGCGTGGGCGGGCGGGCGCCCACGTCGCACTCACGGGCCTAGGGTAGCCGTCCACCTGGGGAGCGATCGTGCGGGACCGAACGGTCCGCGGACCGTCGCCTTCAGCCGGGTTGGAAGAACGCGAGCAACCTCTTGGCGGCGTCCGGCGACATCAGCAACTCCTTCATGTCCGCGGAGGCACGGGCGGCAGCGCCGGTGCGTTCGAACATCTCGCGTTCGTATTCCTTGACCGCGGCGGGATAGTCGTCCGGGTGCGCGGCCAGCGCGAGGCCGAGCAGGGCGCCGTCGAGCAGCGCCATGTTGGCGCCCTCTCCCACCGGCGGCATCAGATGCGCGGCATCGCCGACCAGCGTGACGTCTGGCGCCGACGGCCAGGTCAGGCCGACCGGGAGAGTGGTGATCGACCGAGGCACGATCGTGTCGTCACAGGCCGCGATCAGTGCGGTGAACCGTGCGTCCCAGCCGGCGAGCAGGTCGATCAGTCGCGCACGGGCGGCAGCGGGGTCGTCGAACGGGATCCCGCTGGTGGCGAACCAGTCCTCGGCGGTGTTGTAGAAGCTGAGGCCGATGCGGACCCGGCCGTCGCCGTTACGCTGTGCCGCAAGGGATTTGCCGTCGCCGAGCACCCAGTAGTTGCCGCGCCCGACCATCGCCGCGAGGTCGGGGTGTGTGCGGTCGATGTCGGAAATGCAGAGTTCGACGACGTTCTGGCCGATGTGCTCCGGTCGGGCGTCGGTGAGCAGTGCGCGGACCCGGGAGTTCGCGCCGTCGGCGCCGACCAGCAGGTCATACGTCGCACTACGTCCATCGACAAAATGCAGCACGCCGTTCCCGGCGGATTCGAACGCGTGCCCCCAGCGCACCGTGTGTTCAGGCAGAGAGTCCAGCAGCAGGTTGCGCAGATCGGCCCGGTCGACCTCGGGCCGCAAGAGCGGGGCGTCGTCCGGTGTGTCCTCCTGGAGCAGCAGGGTGCCGTCCGGCTCAAGAAGACGCATGTCCTGGCCTTCGCCACGGGCGATCGCGTAGAACGCCTCGATCAGACCGGCCTCGCGCAGCGCCCGCTGCCCGGAGTGGATGTCGAGCATGCCACCCTGACCGCGCGCATCGCGTGACGATTCACGTTCGTACACGACGGCGTCGATGCCGTTCACGTGCAGCACCCTGGCAAGGGTCAAGCCACCCAAAGCGGCTCCGACAATAGCGATAGTCATGGTTACCCCTCGATTCACCGTATCGGTCGATACACCGTATCACGTGCTGACGCTGTATTGTCGTCGGCATGTTGGTGTGGGAGCGGCCGGAGCCGCCGGATCGACCGACGCCGGCCCCGCTGAGCCGCCGGCGGGTCGTCCGAGCTGCCATCGAACTCGCCGATGCGGACGGTCTTGACGCGGTGTCGCTACGCAAGGTCGCCGCGGTGTTGGACGTCGGGCCGATGCGGCTCTACGGCTACATCGCCACCAAGGAGGAGTTGCTCGACCTGATGGTCGACGCGGTCTACGCGGAGATCAGGCCGGCCGGCAACGGGTGGCGAGAGGTGCTGCGTTCCCTTGCCGAAACCACCCGGCAGGCCGCCCACCAGCACGAATGGCTCGCCGATCTGATCGGCGGGCGGCCCCAACTCGGGCCGAACACACTGGCCAGCGGAGAGGCGGTGCTGGCCGCGATGGGCGACGTCGATCTGGACACGGTCGTGCCGGCGGTCGCCGCGGTCAACGCGTACGTGATCGGCGCGGTACGCAGGGAGATCACCGAGCGGCGCGCCGAGCGGGTCTCCGGGATAGACAAGAAGCAGTGGCAGGCCACCTTCGGGCCTTACCTACAGCGGACCTTCGCTACCGGCCGATTTCCCGCGCTGGCCAGGTTCGTCCACGATGGCCCGCACCTTGACGCCGACCAGACCTTCTTGACGGGCCTCGATTTTCTCCTCGACGGCATCGAAGCCCGCATCTCAAGCTGACGTGCACTGGCAGAAATACGGCTGCGGCCAAGTGCCGGACGCGTAAGGTCCGACAAAGCACAACGCCTCGGCACGTCCACAACAGACCAATCAGGAATGATCATGACCCGTACCTCCGCGACCGGCACCATCGAGGTGCACACATATGAACCGACGCCCTACGTGAACGGTGTCGACGGCGGACCTGACCTGGTGAGAATCGAGGTCACCGAGCGGTTCGTCGGGGACATCGAGGGAGAAGGCATCGTCCGATTCCTCCAGACCTCGTTTCCGGACGGTACGACGAGCTTCGTGGGAGTCGAGCAGGTGACCGGATGGATCGGTGGTAGGCGCGGGACCTTCGTCCTCCAGGACTCCGGAACTCTGCGCGACTCCGTGGTTACCGGAACCTGGTTCGTGGTGCCTGGCTCGGGTACCGGCGACCTGAGCGGCCTGCGGGGTGATGAGGGATGCTTCACCGCAAACTTGGGGCAGAACGCCGAAATCACCCTGGACTACTGGTTCGAGTGAACAGTCGAGGCGCCACATCGGTCACCGTGACCGGTGTGGCGTCACACCGACGGCTCAGTCTTGGGCGATCCGGACCAGCGCGGCGAGCACGTCCGGGAAGTCGGCGGTGATCTGCGGGCCGAGTTGCGGGCCGACCTGGTCGGCCGCCGGTCCGACGAACTCGGTGCGGTAGACAATCCGGGTACCGCCGTCTGGCAACGGCTCCAGGCGGTGAATGGTACGCACCACGAACTCGCCCGCGTCCATCTCGTCGACAAACATCAGACCCACGACCACCTCGGCAATCCGCATCTCAATAGGCTCCTCGCCGGGCGGGGTCATCCGAAACGCGGTGCCGGGCGCGAGCGGCCCGTCAACCTCGATCTTCTCGATGCCCTCGTTCCACGTCGGCCACCCCGCGATGTCCGACCAGTAGCGCCACAGCACCGGGGGCGCTACCCCGGTCTCGACCGCGTGCTCGTATTCCCACATCGGCGTGGACATTATCCCCCCGCACACCAACTATCAACGCATCACAGCAGTCGCTGACGACTGGCCACGGCTGACCTATGCGGACGGACCACTGTGGAGGGCGAGCCAGGAGGTGATCCCCGCTCCACGTATCCTCGGCCTGTCACATATCGGGTCTCGGCGGTCACCGATCGTCTGCTGGCACGTGAGTTAGCATCAGTCCCGTGAGGGACGAGGGCTCGGCGTGACCGTTGGTCAGCAGGTATCCGTGCCGGTCGGCGTGCACGCGCCGAGGTGGCTGAGCGTACCCACCGAGCGCACGGTCCTGTTGATCGCTCACAATGTCACGACGCTCAACCGCCTGCTTGACGTGCTTCCCGTGTTCGACAACGACCCACGAATCCAACTCGTCCTGACCGACGCCGAAGCGGACCCTTTCCGTGACGGCCTCGCCCACGCGTTCGCGCGTACCGGCCTCATGGTCATTCCCTGGAGCCAGGCCAGACAGACGCGTTTTGATCTGGCGATCAGCGCCAGCCACCACGGCGAAATCGCCGACATACTCGCACGCCGCGTCATTCTGTCCCACGGCATTGGATACACTAAATATCCTCCCCGGAGGCCGGAGGCCGGAGAGGCCGGAGGCCGGAGGCCGGAGACCGGAGGCCGGAGACCGGAGACCGGAGACCGGAGACCGGAGACCGGAGACCGGAGACCGGAGACCGGAGACCGGTCCGTTCGGCTTGTCGGCCGAGTGGCTGCTCAGCGGCGGCCGACCAGTCGCGGATGCCTTTGTGCTCTCCCACGTCGACCAGCGTGACGTCGTCGCTCAACAGGCACCCGCGGCATTGGCAGCCACCGTGGTCGCGGGCGACCCGTGTTACGACCGGCTGGCCGCGAGCGTGCCAATACGTGAGCGGTATCGGGCGGCGTTACGGGTCGGTGACCGGACCCTCGTCGTCCTGACCTCGACGTGGTCGTCCCAGTCACTGCTCGGCGCACGCCCCGAACTGCCGAGGGAACTGGTGGCCGAGCTGAGCCCTGACGCGTTTCTGGTGGCTCTCGTGCTGCATCCGAACATCACGCACGGTCAGGGAGCCGGCGCGGTCCGCAGGTGGTATGCGGATTGCCTGCGCGGTGGGATGCTCCTCCTCGACGAGGTCGACGGCTGGCGGACCGGCCTGATCGCCGCGGATGTGGTCATCGGTGACCACGGTTCGGTGACCGGATATGCCGCGGCTCTTGGCACTGCGACTCTGCTCGGCACCTTCACCGACGTACCGTCGATCACCCCGATCTCCGTGCTCGGTGAACTCGCGCCGCGTCTGCCGGCCCACGGCCCCTACGCTCCCTCCATTATGGACGCGCTCCGCGCCGCGCCGACCGAGGTGTCGTCGCGGGTAAGAGAACTGACGACGTCGGAGCCGGGGCAGGCGTTGACGCATCTGCGAGCGACGTTCTATCGACTCATCGAGCTTCCTGAGCCTGCTTTCGAGGTCACCGCAGCGCCGATTCCGTCAGTCGTCGTCCAGGAACACCCAGGGCCGCACGCACACCTGGTACACCACGAAGTGGATTCGGTACGACGCGTCGTGCGGCTGACCCGCGTGCCCGCCGAAGTCCAACGGCCCGAACGCGGGCTGCGCCGCTCCCCCACCACCGACAGCCACCTCAGTTGCTCGATCGACTACCCCAGCCGGTCGTTGTGCTCAGGGTCGGCGGTGCTGGCGTGCCGACCGGAGGACACCGGGAACCGACAAGACCGCTGGCACACCAGCGTCTTCGCGAACAATCCAGCGTGTCTGGTCAGCACCGTCCCGATTGGACAGACCGCGTCGGTGCACGTCCGAAGCGGTGCCGTACTCACCCTGGCCGCTCCTGGCGTGCCCGCCGAACTGCTGGGGTCGGTGGTCTATGCGTGGCTGGCCGCCGGCCGCGATGTCCGCGAACTCCCCTCAGCGGTCGTCCTGGACCTCGACGGCCGCGAACACACGGTCGACGTGCGTCTCGACCACGACGCGAGCCGGTAGCCGGTCGCGGTCAGCCCGGTGACCGCAGCCGTGCGGCGCGTTCGCGGAACTGCTCGGCCTTGTCGTGCTCGCCTTCCTTCTCGGCCAGGTCGGCGAGCGAGTCAAGGACCTCGGCAGCCGCGAGCAGCATCCGCGCACGTTCGTACGATTCGTCAGCGACGAGCCAATGTGCCTCGGCTTCGCGAGAAAGTCCCTGCCGGTAGTCGAGGTCGCCGATCAGGCGCTCACAGCGTGCGACGTTGGGCAGGTCACCGCTTGCCACGTAGTAGCGACACGCTTCCGCCAGCGCCGCCCCTACGTCGGCGGACCGACCCTCTTTCACGGAAATACGGGCATCGTGCATTCGAATGAGCACACCGCCCCGCTCCTCGTGCACCGGGTCCCGCATCAGCGGGAGGGCGTCGAGCGCCTCGCGCAGCGATGCTCTGGCCTCGGCGAACTTGCCGAGCAGTTCATAACCGAGAGCGTGCCATTCCAGCGCACTCGCACGTCCTGGCTGGTAGCCGCTGTGCAGGGCCGCGTCGGCGTACCGGAGCACCGCCTCGCCGTCCCCGAGCTGTTCGTGCAGCCCGGCGAGGTCTCGGTTCAGCTGCCAACGGAGCGGATCGGTCCGCGCGAGATCCAGGGCACGCAGGTAGAGATCGACGAGCGAGGCAGCGCGGCGAGTCTGGTAGGCGAACGTGTACAGGACGGCCGGGATCACCACGGCGAACTCGTCCATCCGCAGGTCGGCACAGGCTCGCGCGGCAGCGAGAAAATTCGACCAGTCGGCTTCGAACTCGGTTGCGGCTACTTCCGCGCTCATCGGCTCCGGGTGGCCCACCGCTACCGAATCGTAGAATTCCTGGCCGCCTTGTGGAACGGCACGCCTCGAATACGCCCGATCCAGCGCGACAGCGCGGTACACCAACGAGCTGACCGACCGTTTTTCGGCTTTCCGAGCGGCATCGGGCGAGGTTTCCCAGGCCAACCCGCTGGCATGCTCACGAACGAGATCATGGAATCGGAACCGACCCTTGCCACGATCTTCGATCAGGTATCGCGCGACCAGCTTCTGCAGCGTATGGCGGACATCGCGTTCGCTGGCCTGGAGTGCGGCGGCCGCGACGGGGATGCCGAAATCAGGTCCGGGCACGACGCTGAGCAACTCGTAGTCCCGCTGTTCGGCCGCTGGCAGGTCGTGGTAGATGGCGTCGAACACGGCGGCAACCGAAGGCTCGCCGTCCTGTTCGAAGTCGGGCAGCGACAGTTCGGCGACAAACCGTTCCGGATCGTCCTCCTCGGCGGCGATCCGGCCGACACCGATCGCCAGCGCGAGCGGTAGCCCAGCGCACTTCGCCTGGAGCGCGTGCACGACGGCGACCGGGAACCGCGTACCGGTGATGGCCGTGATCAGTGCGCCAGTAGCATCGACGTCGAACTTCGAAAGGTCGATGCGGACGAACTGCTGCCGGGTGGTCAGCGCGTCCAGTCTGCTGCGGGTCGTGACGATCACCGCCGCGAAGGAGATATCGCCCAACAGTCCTTCGATCTGTTCGAGCATCCGTACGTCGTCGACGACGATCACCATGCGTTTGCGGGCAGTCGCCCCACGCGCCATGGCCAGCACTTCCCGCTCGGCGCCCGGAATCGCGGACAGCGCGAATCCCATCTGCACCAGCACCTGCCTGGCGAGATCCGCCACCGTCGCCGCGGCCTGCGGGTCCGATCCCTGCGCTTCCAAGAACAGCCCGCCGTCCGGATAGGCGGACTGGAACTGGTAAGCGAGGTGGATCGCGAGCACGGTCTTGCCGATTCCACGCGGACCGGCCAACTGGATCAGCGTCGGCTCGTCACGAGCCGAGGCCCGCTTCTGCTGAGACGATGCGTGCTGGATCTCCTTGCCGCGGTTCACACACAACAATCGCCGGGGCACCATCCACGGCTCGGACTGATCAGGCACGCATCCTCCCTGAAAGCGTGGGAACACCCTAGCGGTTCCGGGCTACCGACCGTGACGAACTCAAGGCATCCGATCGAAATCAGCCAAATGGAGGAGCTGCCGGGCGGCCTCGACAACCGATGGTGCGCACCGCACCGCATCGCGCAGCTCGGCAACACCAGCCGCGATGGCCGGGGCCGCGATGACGTCGTCGAGCCGGCGTCGGAGTCCCACCAGCGGCCCCAGCATCTCCCCCGCGCGTAACCGGACCACCTGTGCGGCGTTACGCGCCTGTTCGCGGCTACGCGGGTCCAACAACATCGGTACCCCCGCCCATGCAGCTTCGAGGATGGAGTTCATGCCACCATGGGTGAGAAGCACATCCGCTCCGTCGAGCAGCTCTCGCTGCGGAATCGACTCGCGGGCGACGACGTTGTCTGGCAACTGTCCCAACGCCCGAACCGGGATGCCGCCGGTGGACAGCACAGCCAACCAGTCCGTGCCGCGGAATGCCTCGGCCAGCTCACGCAACCAGTCCGGGCGCCGGGCGAAGACAGTACCGAACGACACCACCGCGACCCGGCGCCCGGCCGCGCGCTCCGTCATGGCGCCAGTGGGTGCGTCGCCGAGCAGCGGACCGAGAAACCGGACCCGCCCGGAACGACCACGAGCGCCGACGAGCCCGGGAATCCCGTTCACCAGCAACGGCTCCCGCCCCATCGACGGCCGGGGCGAGGTGGTCCACAACCACACCGCGCGATGATCCTCGGCAAGGGAACGCGCCCACCGAGCGTGCGGATCGATCACGAGCAACGCGGGCGGACAGCTGTCGACCTCGCGCAACACCGCACGCCGAATCTCACGAGCCGTCTGACGACGCGCACCGCACGCGGCCGAACGCCCCCGCAACGCCGTTACTCCCCAACCAGAGGGCACCCGCGCGCCACGATCCGACCCCGCGACCACCGGAACGACACCGCACGCCACCGCAGCCTGCGCATAGCGGCGCGGCAACACCATCCGAGCAGCGACACCACTGCGGACGAGTTCGGCCCCCAGCGCGAGAAACGGACCGATATGCCCCCGGGCCGGATACGGCACGAACAACATCCCCACCAGGGCAAGCCTACCGAAAACGGGCCCCGCCGCCAGTCCGGACACCACGGACGTAGCGCAAATGATCGTACGACTCGATTCTGGCCTCGCGTTGTCTGGGCGCTGTCGACAAGGGCCGCCGATTGTCAAGATCTCCGACCGGGTGAAGTCGGCGAAATCCGCGGACGCTCCCCGTCGATATCGCGCTGGGTAGTCCGAGAGTCGGAAACGAAGAAAACACACTTTTGCCTGCTACTGTCAATAGGAAGGCCACAGAAAGGCCCGAAGGCTCCTGCGGTGGGAGGGGACCATGCCTGAGCCGATCTTGATGGCGATCGCGACAACGCTGGTCACCAAAGCCGCCGGCAGCTTGTTCGACCTCGTTCGCGACAAGCTGGCCAACCGCGGCAAGGCCGACAGTGCGGCGCTGGAAACCGCTATGCGATCGGGTTCTGACTCGCCAGAGGTCCGTCGATTGGCCGAGGTTCTTGAGGCAGCTGAGCGGGACGACCAGGACTTCGCCACCCGGCTGCGGACCGAATGGGCCCGAGTCACTCTCGTCCAACGGACCGACAGTGGCGGCATCGCCAACCAGATCGCCGGCAATGTGACCGGACCGGTCACCACAGCGGTACATTTCCACTCCGGTTCCCGTGAGCAGGCGGTCATTCCTGCCCAACTACCGGCTCCGCCGCCGTACTTCACCGGTCGCGACGGCCAGCTCTTGCAGCTGGCGCAAAGCCGTGCTGTTGAGGAGCAGCGGTCCTTGATGGTGATCACCGGACCAGGCGGCGTTGGCAAGACGGCACTGGCGCTGCGATGGATGCACGACCTACGCGACCAACTCCCCGATGGGCAACTGTTTGTTGATCTCGGTGGTTTCGCGACCGGAGAGCCGGCCGATCCCGAGCAGGTGCTGGAGGGTTTCCTTGAGGCACTGGGAGTGTCGAAGGACCGCATCCCGGCTTCGTTGTCCCACCGGGTGGCGCTGTTTCGGTCGATGACCGTCGACCGAAAGATTGGGCTGCTACTAGACAACGCCGCGTCCGCGGCGCAGGTTCGTCCCTTGCTCCCGGCCGGTGCGGGATGCACCGTCGTGGTCACCAGCCGCGACCAGTTGAGCGGGTTGGCCATCGACGGCGCCCGCTTCACCGCCGTCGAGCCGCTCAGCATCGAGGGCTCGATGGATTTGCTCGGCCGGATGTTGGGTCGGCAGCGAATTGCCGAAGACCCTGATGCGGCGAGTGAGCTGGCGCGGATGTGTGGCGGCCTACCGCTGGCACTGATGTTGGTCGGCGCGCGGCTGGCGACGCACGCACGGCGAAGCTTGCAGCGGGAGTCACAGGAGCTGCGTGACGCGAGGGCACGGTTGGCGGCCTTGTCCGTCGACGGTGACGTCTCGGTCGCCGCCGTGTTCGACATCTCCTATCGGCGTCTGCCAACCGCGGTGCGGCGCGCTTACCGGCTGTGCGGCCTGCATCCCGGGCCGCAGTTCGGACCGCCGGTCGTCGCCGCCGCTGCTGACTGCCCCATTGACGATGTGACGGACTGGCTGGCGACCTTGGCCGACGCGCACCTGATCGAGGAGGTCGACGACGACCGGTTCCGGATTCATGACCTGCTGAAACTGTACAGCCAGCAGCAGTCGATAGCCGAGGACGACTACGATGCGCGGGACCGGACGATACGTCGCATGATCGACTGGTATCTCGACATCACTGTGGCCGCGGATCTTCTCGTGCATCCGCTGCCCGAACGGTTGGGACCTCGGTACGCGTCACCGCCACCGACCAGCGGGCTGTTCAGCACCGATCGGGAAGCGTTGCGGTGGTTGCGGTGTGAACGAACGAATCTCCAGGCCGCGCTGAAACACGCCGCCCACCACAACTGTGATGACGTGGTCTGGCAGTTCTGCGAAGCGCTGTGGAGTTCGTTCCTCCATGTCCGGCGGTACAACGACTGGATCGAAGCACACCAGTTGGGCATCCAGGCTGCGCAGCGTGCCGGCAATCCGCGCGCAGAGGCGCGGCTACATGCACAGTTGGGGTTCGCGTACGCGAAGCTACGACGCTACGACGACGCGATCAGCGAGAACACGGCTGGACTGGAGCTGGCCGAGGCCATGCACGATGACAGGGCCCGCGCGACTGCCTTGTCCCAGCTCGGTCGGGCGGCGCGCGGCAAGGGCGATCTCCACAGGGCCCTCGACTACTTCACCAGGTCACGTGACCTGCACCGCTCGCTGGGACGACGTCGAGGGGTGGCGCTGTGCGGGCGCCGGATCGGGCAGATCCTGACAGAGATGCACCGCTATGACGATGCCGTTCGTGAGCTGCATGCCTCAGCGTCGACCATGGCAGCGCTGGAAGACCGGACGCAGCATGCCCGTAGTCTGATGTATCTCGGCATCGCCCACGCGAAAGCCGGGCGACGTGACATCGCGAACGCGCTTCTGCAAGAGGCCCTGGAGCTGATGCAGGATTTGGAGTCGCCCTACTATCAGGCCGAAATCCTGGCCACCCTGGGCGATATCCGCGAACGGTCCGGTGATCTGGATGCCGCGCGGGAGTATTTCCGTCGAGCGCAGGAGAAATATCAGCAGGTCGAGGATCCCGAGGCGGATCGCATGCACGCACGACTACAGATGCTGGCTGCCGACCAGTGATCATCCCGCGCGGGAAGCCGGGCAGCTATCAGGGGCTCAGGAGCTGGTAGTACCGCCTGATCGCGGCTTCGCGTGCGCAGCACGGCCGGTCTCGAATGATCACGATGTCGTCAGACGAACGGATCACCACGGATCCGTCGCTGACGGGTACGGCGATGATCGCGCTCCCCACATATCGCGTGGCCAGGGTATCCGCTGTCGTCATCGCCGCCTCCTGGGTGGCGTGGGTGGGGGCGATCAGGATGTCGGCGAGTGGGAGCCAGCCAGGTGGGGCGTTGTCGATCTCGACCAGCACCGCGTCGCCGGGCCGGCCAGGACCGCAGGCCGACAGTCCTGGCCAACCGCACTCGTACACCCCTGACACGCTGGGATGAGGGGCGAGCTTGATGCGAACGGCCTTCGGCACGAGGACGGTGATGAAGAGGCATTCCGGGGTAACCATGACGCACTCCTGTCTGTGCCCTGTCACCGGTATGTCACCGGTGATAGGGCAACGGCTGTGGGTGGGGAACGGGAACAGCGCTTGGCGCGGTAGCTGGTTCGGCGAGGTCGAGGAGCCGATACATGGCGCTGCGCAGCGCGGCGGCAGCCGCGCCCGGCCGCGACGTGAGGTACGTCGCGAGTCGATGACCGTGGTCAGGCTGCTGTGCTTTTGCCACGGCGCACTGCTGCAGTAGCGGTCGGCCGTCGTCGATTCGGGGAGCCCACGTGGCCAGGTGCGCGGCTGCGCTGTCGGGCCGCACGGCCGCGTCGGGAAATGTGGCCAGGCTGACCGGGACACCCAGTGCGGCGGCGTAGACAGTGGTCGAGCCGTGATCGCCGAGCACCCAGTCAGATGCCACCATGGTCGCCCGCCACCCCTCGTCCGGCGGAATGAGGAGTAACCCGTCCCGGACGCAGTCGCCGAGCCATGCCTGGATCTGCCACCGGCCGTGCACCTCCCATGCCTTGGGGTGCAGCACGGCGGCGACCTGGCAGTCGGCCGCGCGTGCCTCATCCAGCAGGGCCCGGTACAGGCCGAAACATCGGCTGAAGGTGGCCGATGTCGACCAGGTGGAGCTGACGGTGATGAGTCGCTGTCCGGTACTCACGCCCAGAGTGCGTCGATAGTCCTCGCGGTTGTCCTGGCTTGCGATCATGCGATCCAAACAGATGTCGCCGGCCACGAGGGCGGCGGGGAGCGCCTCGGCGCACCGGTCGCGGAGCGTGGCTAGTTCGTCGTCGTGGTGCAGCACCAGAACGGCCGGGAGCACTCGTCCTCGGTAGGTCAGCAGCTCGCGGTCGAAGCCGGTGGTCTCGGCCGTCGCGTGCGCCGCCTTGCGGCTGAAGGTCAGGGGTTTCCTGCCGCCGACGCCGTGTGGGAGCACCAAGAGGTTGCCGTGCACCCGCTCGATCTCGCGGTGACTCGCGGCCAGAATCAGGTCGAAACGGGTTTGCACGGCCTGCGGCCACGGCACGAGCAGCCCATGATGGGATCGGACGAACTCCTTCGGCCCCTGCCAGTGCTCCGTGCTGTGGGGCACGGTGAAGACAATCTGTACGCGGGAGTCTGCCTCCAGCAGCGATATCACGTCCAGCAGACGGTGCCCGGCCGCGACCGTCGGTACCATGGCCAAGACGGTGCGGCACCCAGCGCGTGTCACTCGATGCTCGGCATTCATCCCGACCGGCCCCAACACCCAGGTTTCCATGTCGCCCTCCCTGACAGCTCGCAACGGTGAACCAAACAGCGGGGCGCTGCCTGATTGGGACCAGGCTGTCGCGGCAGCCTCACAGTCGCCGGTCAAGGAGATGGACAAACGGCCGACAGCCCAGTTCAGGACGGGAAAAAGGACCGTATGGCGATCATTCCGGCCGGTCAGCGAAATCCCGAATAGTTGCCTTGGCACGAAATCACTCCGCTGCCTTTCAACAAATGGGCAAAAGCCTGTCAATAACGTGTCAACGTCACCCGGATGGCGCACCGCTGGTCACAAAACAGCAACCGTTCAACCCGAAAGTGCTGGCGAGGTAACAGGTTCAGGTCACACTGGCGATGGGCTGACAACGCAGCGAGGGGTGTTCGCTGGTGTCGATCAATATGGAGTTTTCCATACTCGGGCGCGTCCAGATTCGGGTGGACGGCCAGTTCAGCGCACAGTGGGCACGACCCCGCATCCGAGCCATCGTGGCGGCGCTGTTGACCCAGCCCGACCGACCATTCAGCTATCAAAGCCTGCTGGAATGGGCCTGGCCGGACGGCCGACCATATCCCAGGGACCCGGATGGCACTTTCCAGACCTACGCTCATCGGGTTCGCGACGCGCTGTCCCAGATGGACATTCGGGTACCGTTCGACAACCGCGCCGGAGCATTCCAGCTTCATGTCGACAAGGATCTTGTTGACTACCACCGGTTCCGTGCACGCGTACAGGAAGCACATCGTGCCGAGGAAGACCACGACTACCCGCGGGCTCGTGATCTCATTGCGGATGGTCTCGCGCTCTGGCAACCCGAAGGGCCGTTGTTCGGCATCGACACCGAACGCGCCCGCAACTGGCGCCGACGAGTAATCGAGAGTGAGTGGCTGCCGGCCAACTACGCACTGATCCATTATCTTACGCAGCTGGGCCAATCCGAGGAAGCGCTCGCCCGCTTCGCCGACCTCGACGATATCGCCGGCAGTGACCCCACCTTCATGAAGCGCAAGCTTCACGCCCTGCATTCGTTGGGGCGTACCGGAGATCGCACGGCCTACTACTTCGCGGCTCGTAAGGCACTTCTCAATGCGGCAGACGACGAAGCGGCCGATGACCTGCGGGCGTTCCACGATCATCTCATGAGCCAGGCGACGGCCCGGACGCGTACACCGGCCAGGCCCACTCGCGAACCAGCCACGCTGGCCGCCATTGGCCACGTACGCTTGCCCCTGGACGTCAACGACTTCGTCGGCCGAGCCAGCCTACTCGCCAAACTCCACGACCTCGCGACCGACGACGAAGGGCGCGCCCGGCCAACCTGTATCGTCCTGGACGGCCCACCTACCGTGGGGAAAACCACTCTCGCCACCCACTGGGCACACCAGGAACTCGGCCACCTGGTCCGGCACGCCATCTACCTTGACCTCTACGGGTTCTCGGGAGAACTGCGGATCGACGCCGACGAAGCCGCCAGCCGTCTGCTCGACGCCCTCGACTACCCCACAGATCGCCTCCTGACCCCCGCCCGGCGCCATGTCAAACTCAGCGAACTGCTCGCGGCCGAACATGTCCTCATCGTGTTGGACAACGTCTTCAACTCCGACCACGTTCGCCCCCTCCTCGCCGCCCTTTCTCGGAGCATCGTCGTCGTGATCAGCCGGCAACGGCTGACCGGACTCACCGCCGCACACGGAGTCCCGCACGTCACGGTGCAGCCGCTGCACCATCACGACACCACAAAACTCCTTGCCCGGCTCATCGACGTATCCGCCGATATCCAGTCCCAGTCCATCGCCGAACTGGCCACCATCTGCGACGGATCGCCGCTCGCCGCGCACCTCATCGCCCACTACGTCAATGACCGCCCCGGCATCCCGCTGCGGCAGACAATCAACGAACTCGCGGACCCGAACCGGCTACTCGAACTTGGAGACGACGGCGACGACCCGCAAGCCAACCTCCGGATCGCCTTTTCACATTCCTACCTGGCGCTACCGCCCGAGGAACAGCGCCTGTTCCGCGCGTTGGGCCTGCACCCCGGACCCGAATTTTCCGTGCACACAGCCGCGGCACTGACCGGACGGCCGATGACCGACACCCTGCGCAGTCTGGAACGCCTGCGTGGCGGCCACCTGGTCCATCAGGTCGGCAGTCCCGGCCGCTATCGGCTACACGATCTGCTGCGAGTGTTCGCCGCCTACCTTGCCAACAGCGACAACGGCTTTGATCGGCGCCAGGCCCAGGCCAGGATGCTGTCCTGCTACTTGCGCAGCGCCTACAACAGCGAACGGCGCCTGTTCCCCTACCGGCCCGCCGTGCCGATGCCCGAGATCGAAGCCGGCGTCACCCCGTGTCAGTTCAGTGAGGAAGGCGCCGCCACCGAGTGGATCGTGCAAGAACGTGGCAACGTGGTCGCGCTCATTCAGTGGGCTGCGGCTGAGGGTAGATACGACTACGTCTGGCGGCTGCCGCACACCATCTATGGCGTCTATCGCCGGTATGGCTATTACGACGAACTCATCACCGCCTACGAAGCGGCCGTTGATGCCGTTCAGGCGTGCGGCGATCTCGAATCCGAAGGCGCGACACGGGCGGATCTCGGTCTGCTCTTCCTCGCCATCGGTGATCGCACCAACGCGGCGGTGCAGTTCCACCTTGCCAATGACATCGCGCAGCGCACGGGCAGCGGTATCGGCCGAGCCGTCTCGCAAAAAAACCTCGCCACCCTGTTCGACGCGGCCGGCCGTTACCAGGACTCCGCCCGTGCCTGTCAGCAGGCGCTGAAACTCGCCATCGAGATCCAGGACCAATCGCTACAGTCCGCGATCCTGCACCAGCTGGGCGACACCCTCTACCACCAGAACCGATATGGCCAGGCCATCGTCGAATACCAGCAGGCGCTCTTGCTTCGGGACATCGTCGGGAACCGTCACGGTCAAGCCGCCACGTTGACCGAACTCGGCGCCACCTACTACGAACTCGGACAATTCGACGCAGCCGAGGCTTACTGTCAGCGCGCGCTCGGGCTGGTCGAACTGATCCACGACATTGAGGTAGCGCCACGGACCTGCGGCGTCCTGGCGTCCATCTGTTGTCAACGCCATGACTACGGCAGGGCCATCCAGTATGCCCGTACCGCTGTTCGCCTCGCCCGAGTGATCAGGAAAGCTGACGTCGAGGCCGCCGCGCTCAACACCCTCGCCTGCGCATTACACGCCGAATCGCTCCCCGATGCCGCCCGCGAGAGATGGGAGCAGGCCAGGGACATCTACCGCGATCTCGGCGACACCGCTCGGGTGGACAGCATCGAGGCAATTCTCGCCGAACCGTCCACCCATTCCGTCAGTGTTCCACAGGCACGGTCGGACATTTCGATCACTGAAACCGCGACGACCACCGACATGAATCGGTCGTCAAGCGCTGCACCAGACACGCCAGAAAACCGAACTCGCCAGTAGCTTAACCAAACGATTCATTCACCCGATCGTGCGCTGTGCTACTGACCGTAGCTCCTGGGTCGATGATTTCCACGGGGACGGTCCCAGCGGGACAGATGGAAGCTACTGACACGTAAATGTCTTCTAGACGGGGGCCGCTCATCGATGCTCGTCGAGGGCTGACTACGATCTTGCGGTGCAGGAAATTGACGTCACTCGCTCGAGGTCACTCGTCCGAACCAGATCCAGAACGGGACCCACCGAGCCGGGCAGTTCAAGAAAGGCTGAGCCCCGATCGATGTTGAAGCACCGTGTTGCTGTTGGCCTGTGCGCGCTGGCGGTAGCCCTCGGCGTGATCACCGCCCCCGCTCCCACCCCCAGCGGCACTCCCCTCGTCGGCTCCGCCGGCTCCACCACCACTGCGGCTCCCGGATATTGGAATTACGAGCGCGCGCTAGTAGATTTGTCCTGACAGGACGTTCAAACCGTATCGTGATTCAGAACAGGCTCGAACTGTCGGATGAGTTGGTGCGGGCCAGGGTGATCACTCCGGCGCAGGCGAGTTCGGCGAGGGTCTGGCCGGTGTTCCACTGGTTGGTCTCGCCGAACAGCCACGCCCCGAACACAACCGCGACCAGTGGGTCGGTGAGGGTCTGCCGGCCACGGCGGTGGCCGGTTGACCGCTGGCGTAGGCGTGCTGCACGCACCATGCGCCCACGACGATTCCCACGACAAGGCCGATCACCGCGCCGGCCGGGATCGCGGTCGGTCCGCCGGCACGCAGACCGACGACCACGATCCTGGTGAAGGTGGACACCGAGCCGTAGGACACGCCGGCCGCAGCGGCGAACACCGGGCAGCGCACCCAACGGCGGGCGCAGCGGCCGAGCAGGAGGAGCACGCCGATCGTCAGGCGGCCACTGCCGCGATCCAGTAGATCGCGGTGCCGGCACTCGGCGGACCGGTGGCGGAGTCACCGGCGGCGAGCCGCACGAACCCGGCGATGCCGGCGGTGGTGATCGTGACGCCGATCCCGGTGGCTCGACTGCGGCGCACCCGACCGCTCAGGGTGGCCAGCAGCGCGGTCAGGCCGATCGCCAGGACCCCGATCGGCTGTACCACCACGAGCGGGGCGAGTGACAGCGCCAGCGCGCGCAGGCTGCCACCGGCGAACAGGGCCAGCAACCCGAGCAGCCAGCGCCGGGAGGTCAGCAATGCCAATGCCTGCGACCAGTTCAGCCTGCTGGCTCGGGTGACGGTGCGCACGGCGGCGTGCTGGCAGGTGGCGGGCGAGGGCGTAGCAGCACGCGCCGGCCACGGCGAGACCGACGCCAACGGCGATCATGCGTCGCGCCGGCCGATCACGACCAGCCCGCCCGCCAACGCGGCGATCGCGTACCCGACGCACAACAACAGCGATCCGGTCGGGGACAGCAGTCGGCCCGGTGCGTGGTGCAGTGACGTGAGTTCCAGCCCGGCGTTGGACACCATGGCACGCCCGAACCATTGTGCCCACGGGTCGGACAGCACGTAGACGATGTTGGGGATCAACAGCAACACGGTCACCACCGCGCCAAGCGCGCCAGCGGTGTGCCGGAGGATGGCGCCGAGCCCGACTCCGACCAACCCCACGATCATGAGATAGAAACCGGCGCCGAGGATCGCCGGCAGCACACCGGGTGCGTTGATGGACACCGCACCGTGGGCGGGGCCGAGCACGGCCCGTGCCACGAAGAACGACACGAGCGCGACGATCTCGCCGGTGACGAGCGCGACGACGGCCAGCACGCCGGCCTTGGCCAGCAGCAGCGCGGCCCGGTGCGGCACCGCGGTCAGGGTGGTGCGGATCGAGCCGGTGCCGTACTCGGCGGTCACCGCCATGACGCCCAGCATGGCGATCACCAGGCTGCTGACACTGATGCCCTTCATGGCGACCTCCAACGGATCCAGATGCGCCCGCTGGAGCGGGGGCATGCGTGACCAGTAGCCGACGGTCGCGTCCGCCTCGATCGCGCCGACCGCCACGGTCAGCACGGCCGCAGCGGCCAGCGTGAGGTACGTCGAACGCAGGGCACACAGTTTGGTCCATTCCGACCAGAGCAACTCGCGGGTTCGGTTCATCGGTCGGCGCCCTTTCCGCTGGTCGCGGCCTTTCCGCTGGTCGCGGCCTTTCCGGTGGTCACTGCCGGGCCGCTGGCGCGATAGTCGACGGCGCGGTCGGTCAGTTCGAGGAACGCCTCCTCAAGGGAGGCACTGCGCGGAGTCAGTTCGTGCACGGCGATGCCGTTCCCGATGGCGAGATCGCCGATCGTCGCCGCGTCAAGACCGGTGACCGCGAGGCCACCGTCGGGTTCGGGCACCACGGTCGCGCCCCGCGCGGTCAGCAGCGTGGTCAGTTCGGCCGCTCGCGGCGAGCGGACCAGCACGTCCCGGTGGAATCTCCGGCGCAGGTCGGCAAGGCTGACGTCTTCGACCAGCCTGCCCCGCCCCAGCACGATCACCCGGTCCGCGACCAGTGCCATCTCGCTCATCAGGTGGCTGGACACGAACACCGTGCGGCCCTGCCCGGCCAGCGACGTCAACAGCCCGCGAATCCACCGGATTCCGCCTGGGTCAAGGCCGTTGATCGGCTCGTCGAACAGCAGCACCGACGGATCGCCCAACAGCGCGGCTGCGATGCCCAGCCGCTGCTTCATGCCAAGCGAGAAGCCTCGAACGCGCCACCGCGCCACCCCGGCCAGCCCGGCCTGTTCCAGGAGCTCGGCCACCCGGCTGGTGTCGATGCCGTTGCCGCGGGCCAACGCGAGTAGATGGTGGTAGGCGGTGTGGCCGCCGTGCACGGCGTCAGCGTCGAGCAGCGCGCCGACCTCGTGCAGCGGTCGTCGCCGCGACCGGTAGGGCCGGCCGGCGACCAGCGCCTGACCGGAGGTGAGCGCGTCGAGGCCGAGGATCAGCCGCATCGTGGTCGACTTGCCGGCACCGTTGGGACCGAGGAATCCGGTGACCTGCCCTGGGCGCACGGTGAAGGACAGTTCGTCAACGGCCGTTGTGGTCCGATATCGCTTGGTCGCATCGATCAGTTCGATCATGCCTTCGACCCTGGCGCGCGACGGTCGGCCAGATCATCGGACCAGGCAACGAAATTCCGCGTCATCGTTTCGCCGTACGCGGGCGCCACGACATCGGCCGACGAGCTGACGCGGTCGGCGACCGCCGCCGTCCATAAGCTCATCGCGGTGAGTGCTGAGCTGCCCGCGCCGCTGCTGCCCATGCTGCGGCCGGGACACTGGCTGGCGGTGGACGGCGTGGTCACCGCGCTGTTGCTGGTCGTGTCCGTGACCGGCGCGGTCGGGCGGACACCCGCACTCGGTTTGCCTTCCTGGCTCGCGCCGGTGCTGGTCGCGCTGGTCGCCGCCCCCGTCGCGGTTCGGCGGCTCCGGCCGGTCACCGTGTTCGCCGTCGTGCTCGCGGCGAACACCGCCGCCACCGGACTGCGGGTGACCGGAGATCCCGCGTTCGTGGTGAGCCCGGCGCTCTACACCGTCGCGGTGGTGCTGCCGCCCCGCCGCTCGGGCGTGCTGCTGGCCGCGGCCACGGTGCTGACCACTGTCGTCGGCGTGCTGGCCCAACTGGCCCCGCCCACACACTCGCCGTGGACAGGCCCGCTGTACCTGGTCGCGGTCAGCGATACGGTGCTCGCGGCTGCCTCGCGCCCAGCATCACCCGGCGGCTGATCAGCGAGTTCGTCCGCCGACCCCGCCCCAGGTCCGACGCCGATCCTGGGCTCGCCGCCATCACCGAGCGAGAACGCGAGGTGCTCACCCTGATCGGCCGCGGCCTGACCAACCACGAGATCACCGAGCGCCTGCACATCAGCCTGGCCACCACCCGCACCCACATCAGCCATCTGCTCGCCAAACTCGGCGCCCGCGACCGCGTGCAACTGGTCATCACCGCGTACGAAACAGGTCTCGTCACCGCCACACGCAACCAGGAGCCGTGAGTCATTCCCGCTGAGGACCTTCGGCCCCGGTGCTACTCGTGCGCCCGGATCGATACTGCCGATGTCACACAAAGCGAAAGGAGTCTTCTGATGTCCATTCAGGACCACACTGTGGTTGCGCCGCCCCGTCAGCTCGCTCCCGGACCCACCGCTACCGCCCGCGTTCCGGTCGCCGCCAAGGCAATGGCCGTACTGCGCGTCATCATGGGCCTGACGTTCCTCTGGGCTTTCCTGGACAAGACCTTCGGACTCGGCTACTCCACCACCTCCGCGCAGGCGTGGATCAACGGTGGCTCGCCGACCAAGGGCTTCCTCGCCCACGTCTCCGTCGGGCCGATGCAGGACGTGTTGCGCTCCTGGGCGGGCGCCGGCTGGGCGGACTGGCTGTTCATGCTCGGACTGCTCGGCATCGGACTGGCCTTGCTGTTCGGCGTGGGCATGCGGTTGGCCGCAGTGGCCGGCACCCTCCTGCTCGCGTTCATGTGGATCGCGGAATGGCCACCGGCCCAGCACACCGCTACCGGTGCGGCCACCTCCTCGACCAACCCGTTGATCGACTACCACCTCGCGTACATCGCGGTGATCATCGCGCTCACCCTCTTCGCCGCTGGCGAGACGTGGGGCCTCGGCAAGCTCTGGGCGAAGCTGGACTTCGTGCGGCGCTATCCATGGCTGCGGTGACCGGAGTTCGGTTGTTCCTGGACAGCGATGGTGGTGTGCCGACACGTCGCCGGCACACCGCGCGCCCGTGACAGCGAAGTCACAACAGAGGAGAAACCCATGCACACCACCACAGTGGCTGACGTGATGACGCCGGACGTGGTCACCGTCGAGCCGACCATGCCGGTCAAGGACGTCACCGAGGTGCTCGTGCGGCACGGGATCAGCGCGGTCGCGGTTGTCGATGCCGGCCGCGGTGTTCTCGGTGTCGTCACGGAGGCGGACTTGTTGCGCCGTAAGGAGCATGAGGACGACGAGACGCCGCAGAAGCCGTCACTGTTCACGTCTCGACGGCTGCGCGAGCAGCGGCGCAGGGCCACCGGCCTGACCGCGGCGGACGTGATGGCCTCACCGGCGATCACCATCTTGTCCACCGAGACCCTGCCGAACGTGGCCCGCCTGTTGGGTGAGGCGAGGGTCCGTCGGGCGTTCGTCGTCGACGAGGGGCGACTGGTGGGCGTTGTCGCCCGACGCGACCTCCTGCGGGCCTACCTGCGACGCGACGAGGACATCCGGGCCGAGATCGATCGAGACGTGTTCGACCGCCTGCTGCACGCGAATCCGACCATGGTGCGAGCCACCGTGGAACACGGGGTGGTCATGCTGACCGGCCGGGTCGAGTACGAATCCGACATCGCGGTTGCGGTGCGCCGTATCCACGCGGTACCGGGGGTCGTCGCGGTGCGCAACCGTCTGGATTACTGCTGGGACGGGACGATCGATCGCACCGAGCCGGTCGCCGACACGGTGATCAGCTGATTCCGACGACGACGCGACGTCCGGGTCACCAACGGTCAGGGCAGCGGCGTCAGGGCAGCGGCGGTCAGGGCAGCGGCGCGCTCCACACCAGCTGGGTGCCACCGGTCGGCACGCGCTCGGTCCGGAACGAGCCACCGGTCTGCTCGGCTCGCTGCCGCAGGTTGTGCAGGCCGCTACGGGCCACCGTCTCCGGAATGCCGACACCGTTGTCGGTGACGTCGATGACCAGGTCGTCGTCGACCGACACGGTGACCATCAGCTCGGTGGCGGCGGCGTGGCGCACGACGTTGCTGACCGCCTCGCGCACCACCGCCTGCGCGTGCTCGGCCAACCCGGCCGGCACCACGTCGAGCGGACCGGCCATCCGGATCGTGGTGCGGACGTGCGTGCCCTCGGTGATCTCGTTGATCACCTCGTGCAGTACGCCCCGAAGTTTCGGCGCGTCCGACGATTGGGCCTGCAAGTCGAAGATAGCCGTCCTGATGTCCTGGATCACCTCGTGCAACTGGTCGATGTGCTCGGTCATCCGGCTCGCCGCGGCCGGGCTCTTGGTCAGCCGATGCGTGCCCTGCATGGAAAGACCGATCGCGAACAGCCGCTGGATGACCTGGTCGTGCAGGTCACGGGCGATCCGGTCCCGGTCGGCCAGCACGTCCAGCTCGCGTCGCGCCGCCTGTCCCTCGGCACGTTGCAGGGCCAGCGCGGCCTGATCGGCGAAGGAGGACACCACCTGGAGTTCCCGCTCGTCGAACGGCGCGGAGGTCGGCTTGCGCACCGCCAGCAGCACACCGGACACGTTCTCCCCCGCCTCCAGCGGCAGCGCCAGCGCCGGCCCGAACTCGACACCGAGCCCGTCGGCGAGGTCGAAGGCCAGGTTGGGCACGCTGCGTGGCACGTGATCGGCGAACACCGCGCCCGACGTCGATCCGGAGATCGGAATCTCCTTGCCGTTCAGGGTGTCCGACCCAAGCCCAGCCGACACGGCGACCCGCAGTACGGTAACGGCCGACGCCGGTGCCTCCTCAAGATCATCGGGCAGCGCGATGACGGTGTAGTCCGCGCCGACCAACTCCTGCGCCCGAGTGGCGATCAACCGCAGCACGTCAGCGGGGTTGGTGCCGGCCAGCAGCTCGCTGGTGACCTCGCTGGAGGCGGCCAGCCAGTGTTCGCGGCGACGCGCCTCCTCATAGAGCCGGGCGTTGTCCACGGCGATACCTGCCGCACCGGCCAGCGCCTGGAGCAGCACCTCGTCGTCCTCGGTGAAGCTCTCGCCGTTGCGCTTCTCGGTCAGGTAGAGCCGGCCGAACACCTGGCCCCGGGTGCGGACCGGCGCGCCGAGGAAGGTGTGCATCGGCGGGTGGTTCGCCGGGAAGCCGACCGAGGCTGGATGCGCCGAGATCTCCTCAAGCCGCAACGGTTTGGCGTCCTCGATCACCACACCGAGCACGCCGCCCCCGGTCGGCAGCGGCCCGATCCGCTCCCGGGTCTCGTCGTCGATGCCGACGTAGACGAACTCGTCGAGCATGCCGCTCTCGCCGAGCACGCCGAGCGCGCCGTAGCCGGCGTCGACCAGGTCGATCGCGGCCTGCACGATCCGGCGCAGCGTCGTCTCCAGCTCCAGGCCGGAGGAGACCGCGAGGACGGCGTTGACCAGTCCGCTCATCTGGATTCGCGTTGTGCCGACGATGTCCTCGATCCGTTCCTGAACCTCGTCCAGCAGTTCACGCAGCCGTGCCTGCGCGACCGCGCCGCCGACGCGGGGCAGCTCACCCCGCCACGACCCCTCGTCGTTGAGCTGGGTATCCGCGGGATTGGGCACGATTCACTCTCGCACACGGCGACCGGCCGGGCCAGGCCGAGAACACCAGGCCGAAACGCCTTGGCCGACGGTGACCTTGGCCAGCTGGCCAGGGCCCTTCGCCTCTGCGATCGGCCGTGCCCGAAGCGGACAGTGGAGTCGAAGAAGTCACCAGCGGAAGGAACGGCCATGACTGCCGTCGGCACTCTGACCAGCGACCGAGTCCGGACCGTGCTGTCCGCGGCCACGACGGCTCCCTCCCTGCACAACAGCCAGCCCTGGCGCTTCCGCTGCACCCCGTCGGCGATCGAACTCTACGCGGACGACGCGCAGTCGCTGCCGGTCGCCGACCCGGACGGCCGAGAACTCCGGATCGCCTGTGGAGCGGCCCTGTTGAACCTGCGGGTCGCCATCGCCGGTCTGGGCATCCACCCGGTGGTTCGCCTGCTGCCCGATCCGCACCGGCCCGACCTGCTCGCCACGGTCGCGCCGCAGGGGCGCCGCCCGGTGACGCCAGAGGATCTCAGCCTGCTGGCCGCGATGCCACGCCGACGGACCAACCGGCGGCCGTTCACCCCGGTCTCGGTGCCGCCGAGGGTGATCAACAGCCTGCGCAGGGCGGCCAAGGTGGAACAGGCGTGGCTCGCCAGGGTGGCTCCCGCGCAACTGCCGCTGCTGCGGTCGATGGTCCGGCAGGCACACGCCCTCCAACAGAAGGACCCGGCGTTCCGGGCGGAATGGGCGGAGTGGACCGGCCGGGAGCGCGGCGAGGTGGTCGGCGTGCCGGCGCGCAGCAGCGGACCGCGCCCTGAGCCGCAGGACCAATGGGTGTTGCGGGACTTCAGCGCCGGCACGGCCCGATCCAGGGTGCCTGGGAAGGATTTCGAACCGAACCCGCTGATCGTCACGGTTGGCTCGTTCCACGACCTGCCGCTGGCCCAGTTGCAGGCCGGGCAGGCCATGCAGCGGGTGCTGCTGACCGCGACGGCCGAGGGCCTTTCCGCGTCGTTCCTGTCCCAGGTGGTCGAGGTGGCAACGGTGCGCCGACAGTTGCGTGGGTTGGTCGGCGGTGGCCTGTGGCCGCAGGTGGTGCTACGTCTTGGCTATGGCACGGTCGCGCCCTCCACGCCGCGGCGACCGCTCTGCGACGCGCTCGACAACGGGGTACTCGGCATGGTCTGAGACCACCTGCTCAGCCTCGCCGAGGCGTGGCACGTCAGGGTGATGGCCGATCCGGTCGTCAGCCACGCATTCAGCTACGGATTCCATCCTCGACCCAGTGCGCGACTTGCCGCGTACTGGGCGCAGGCGCTCGGTGGACCGACCACGTACACCGACGCACGAGGAGATGGACCTGCGGGCGATCGCCTGCTTCGACAAGGCATTGGCCGACAGCGGCATCGACGCTGATCCGCTTCGCCAGGTTCTGCACGACTACTTCACCTGGGCGACCACGACAACCATGTCGCGCTACCACGATTCCGCCGACGACGTGCCCGAGAACCTGAGCCTGCCCCTGTGGTCGTGGGACGGGTTACAGAAGTGACGTTCGCTCAGTGGCTGTTGCCGCTACCGGATGCGCTGCTGGATGCGCTGTCGGGTGCCAGGAATCGCAGGACGGTCTCGGTGAAGGCGGCAGGTTCGGCGTGATGGATCAGGTGCCCGGCCGGGATGGTCTCGACACGGGCGTGGGGAATACGGTCGGCAAGCTCGACGACGCGGTCTTGGCGGATGTGGCTTTCCGGCCCGCCGCCGAGGACCAAGGTGTCCGCCGTGATCTGGCCGAGCTGCTCCAGCCAGGCCGGGTCGGGATTGTCGATCTGGTTGCGGACCGCCAGCACCATCTCCCAGTCGTAGGGCAGCTCGCCGGCGGGCCTGTCCGGAATGCTCGCCGTGCGGGGCAACGGCGCCGCGACATCCTCAAGAACCAGTCGGCTCACCCGTTCGGGTCGCGCGGCGGCGAGCAGGAACGCCACGATTCCGCCCAGTGAGTGGCCAACCAGGTCCACCCGGTCAAGCTCGTTGGCATCCAGGAACCCGAGCACGTCCGCGCACATGAGTTCCAGCGAGTAGTCGCCAGGCCAGTCGCTGCGTCCATGCCCGCGCAGGTCAGGTGCGTACACCCGCCAATGCCGGGCAAACGCCGGTGCCACGCCGCTCCAGTCGGCGCCATCCTCGCCCAGCGCATGGAGCAACACCATCGGCGTCGCGTCTTGCGGACCCCAGACCTGATAGGCCAGTCCGATTCCGGCCACGTCGATCCTGAGATGATCGCTCATGGTGACAAGGGTAGGGACCGCTTCACGCAATGGGGACCGCGTTCACCAGCGGCGCAACGCGGAGCGGCGGGTGGCCCCTCGGGACCACCCGCCGGTGGGGTTACCTGACTGGATCAGCCGCTGCCCTCAATGCCGCCGGAGGTGGCACCACTGCCCGAGATGCCGCCGGGGATCGCGCCGGTCCCCCCGACGCCGCTGGAGACCGCGCCGGTCCCCTGGATGCCGGCCGGGCTGACGAAGGTGTGCTGGGCCGGCGCTGCCGCGGCCGATGCCGGGAATGCCGCTGCGGTGCCGGCGAGCACAGCCGCCGCCACCAACAGGGCTTTCGGTAGCGATACCGATCTGGATAAGGACGGAACTCTCATTACGAATCTCCTTGCGGGCAAAGGAAGACCTGTGCGAGCAAGGCCAGACTACCCGCTGCCGGTGACCAGACACCGAGCCTGAGCGGCAAAAAGTTCTTGCCGCCACTACACCGGTTGGCCGGGCCACACCCAGTCGCATACCTCGGGCAGGTCCTCGCCGTATTCGCGGATCCAGTCGTGGTGTCGTTCGCGGGCGTCCACCATCTCCTGTCGGAGGGCGGCCACGTGCGCGCCGAGACCGGGCACCCGGTCGATGACGTCGAGCCATCCACGATCGGGACGCTCCGCACCCGGTCGTCCAGCATCACGGTGACCAGGTCCACCACGTCGGTTCCGGGCCCCGTGGTGATCACGGTCAAGGTCATCACGTCGCCGACGGTCGCCATGACCGGGGCGCTCGCGGAGTGGTAATCGGGGTGCGCGGAGCGGTAGCGGGGGTCACGCGGGAACCTGTCGTGCACGAGGTCGGCCTCGGTCACGATGCCGATCAGCCTGTCGTCCTCGTCCAGCACCGGCAGGGCGGTGAAGCCGTTGCCAGCCAACAGTTCCGCCGCCCGCTTCACCGTGGTTCCGGTGGTCACCGTGGCGACAGGGCTGCTCATCACGTCTCGTACTCGCATCACAGGCCACCTTTCTCGTTTCCCACCTCGAAGCTAACCTCCGGCCTCGGCTATCGGATGTGGTCGTAGGTCACCGAACCCGAGGACTTGTGGCAGCGAGCAGATTCGTTGTCTGGCGGGCCATTTCCAGGTCCTCCTTGGCGGTGATCACCAGTACCGGAACGCGAGCACCGGCCGGGCTGATCACGCGGTCGCCGGTGCCGTGCGCCCGCATCTGGTCGACCGAGACGCCGTAGAGGCGCAGGCTGTTGATCAGATCGGCGATCAGACCCGGTTGGTGTTCGGCGACGCCGCCGGTGAACACCAGCGCGTCGAGTCGGTCGAGCGAGGCCGACACCGCACCGATCTCGCGGCGCAGCCGGTGCAGGTACACGTCGATCGCCAACGCGGCGTCCGCGTCGCCCCTGTGCAGGGCGGCCAGTACTTCGCGGATGTCACCGCTGGTGCCGGTCATGCCGGCCAAGCCGGACCGGTAGGACAGTGCATTGGCCAAGCCGGTGCTGCTCGTCACGCCCATGTCCAGCAGGTGCAGCAACAGTCCCGGATCGACCGATCCCGAGCGGGTGCCCATCATCGCGCCCTCCAACGGGGTGAAGCCCATCGAGGTGTCGACGCTGTGCCCGTCGCGGATGGCGGTGACCGACACGCCCGATCCGATGTGGCCGCAGACAATGCTCAGCTCGACCGGATCGGCGCCGAGCAGTTCCGCGCAACGCCGCAGGGCGTTCGCACAGGACAGACCGTGGAACCCGTATCGTCGCAGGCCGAAATCACGCACCCAGTCCCTCGGCAGCCCGTAGCGTGTCGCGGCCTCGGGCATCGCGGCATGAAAGGCGGTGTCGAAGCAGGCGACGACCGGCAGGTGGAGTTCACGCGTGATCAGGTCGGCCATGGTCAGCGACAGCGGCTGGTGCAGTGGTGCGAGCGGGGTCAGTTCGGCCAGCCGGGCGAGCACGATCTCGTTGAGCAGCACTGCCTCGCCGTGCTCGCCACCGTGCACGAATCGGACGGCCGCGGCGTCGATGGGTGACCAACGGCCAGCCAGTTCGGACAGCGGGACGTGCGCCTTCGATACCGAGGCCGCGTCGATGGTGATCGATTCGCGTTCGACCTCGCCGTCGACGACGGCGAGTTTCACGCTGGACGAACCGGGGTTCGCGGTCAGGACGCGCACGACACGACCTCCCGTCCATTTCGCTCCTTCTCCGGAGAAGGATCTGCGTCCCGGACGCGACAGCACAGGGTCGTAGGGCACCGACGGCGAGAACCGAACGTCCCACGCCAGGGTGATCTACCCGTCGATGTTGCCGACCATGGGCCCGGCCACGAAACCCTTGATGTCGTTCAGGTCGCAACCGGTGGCGTCGTGGCTTGCGTAGGTGAGGAATCGGCCGGACAGGGTGCCGCCGCCGGTGGCGCCGGTGAGGTCGCCGCCTGCGGCGGTGATGGTCCAGGTGCCGAAGATCCGGCCGGAGTTGGTGCAGGTTCGCGGATCCAGGGTGAACGGCCAGGTGTCGAATGCGCCGTGTACCAGGATGGTCAGGGTGCCACCGCCGACGGCGGCAAGGTCGGTTTCGAGGTAGGTCTTGGTGGGCTGGTCGAACTCCACCGATTCGGCGGTCAGCGAACCGGTTCCGTTGATTTCGCCGTTGGCGATGATCGTTGCCGTCGGGTCCTCCACCCGACCTATGACGTCAATACGTTGGTCGGCCGCCGGTGCCGCGACGGCGACGGGACCGGCCGTGAACAGCAGCAGGAGCGCGACCGGCAACGCCACGATCGCGTTCCGCATGAGCCGTTCCTTCCGACGGGCCGGCGGGAGGTTCACGCCGAGGGAATCGGTGCCAGCCAGTTTCCCGGTGCCCGCGGGTCCTCGCTGAAGTAGAACTCCTCCAGGTTTGCCATCCATTCGGCTTTGGAAATCGCGCCGAGTCCTTCACGGTCCAGGTGCTGGAACGCGACTCTTGCCTGTTCCTCGGAATGGTTCCAGGCGCGGAAATGCTTGATCAGTTCGTCTTCGGAGATCCGGCCGTCGTGGTTCGAGTCGGCCAGCGCGTAGAAGGAATCGACCAATGCGGTCATCGACGACATGAACGTGTCCCGCTGGCTGAGGAACGCTTCGAATCCGGCGACGTACTCGTCAAGGGAGACTTCGCCGTCTCCGCTGGTGTCGAACTGTTTGAGCTGCTCCCACGCCGTCCAGGTCCGCCTGGACAGTTCGGCGTACTCCGGCGAGTCCGCCGAATATCCGTACGCGTCGCCGTGATTCTTGACCAGCTGTGCTATGTCGTCGTTTCCGATGTGTCCGTCACCATTGACGTCCAGCTCGCGGAAACCGGCGGAGAGCTTTCTCCTGCGAAATTCAGACAACATGGTCGTACCCGCCTTGCGTGAATTGGCCGGGTCCACATCCTACGCCGGCCAGAGCCGGTCGCCGAGCACGACGGAGGCGTACGTCTTCGGCGACGTCGTCGTCCTGGAAAAACCAGGTGACAGCCGGCATAGGGTCGTCGGCGTGACAACTGACACCGATCACTGGGAATCGCAGGCGCGGAACTGGATCGAGTGGGCTCGTCGGCCCATGTTCGACGCGTACTGGTACTACCGAGAACGGTTCTTCGAGATCCTTCCCCCGCCCGACGGGCCGACCGTGGACGTCGGGTGTGGAGAGGGACGGGTGAGCAGGGACCTCGCCGCGCGCGGGTACGAGGTCACCGGGGTCGAGCCGACCCCCACGCTGCTTGCGGCCGCCCGCGAGGCGCACCCCGAGGGCACCTATGTCCAGGCTGCGGCCGCCGAGCTGCCGTTCGAGGACAACAGCGTGCGACTCCTGGTGTCCTACAACGCCTTGATGGACTTCGACGATGTCGAGGCGGCGCTCAGGGAGTTCCACCGGGTGGTCGAGCCGGGCGGCCGGGCGGCCCTGTGCGTCGTGCACCCGGTCGCCGACTCCATCGGGTTCGACGGCGACGACCCGGACGCGCCGTTCGAGATCGCCGGGTCCTACCTGGCCACGAGCCGGTTCAGCGCGGTCGCCGAACGGGACGGCGTCCGCATGCACTTCAGCGGATGGCACCGGTCGATCGGCGAGTACTCGAAGGCGATCGAAAGCTCGGGGCTGCTGATCGAGGCCATCCGCGAGCCGTTGCCGGCGGATGACGCACCTGGGCAGGAGTGGGACCGGTGGCGTCGGATGCCGATGTTCATGCACATCCGCTGTCTCAAGATCTAGATTCCGGTCTCGACCCGATCAGCAGCAGACAGAGCGTTGCCACCGCAGCGACCAGACCGGCGACCAGCAGCAGCGGGTTCAACCCGGAGGTTTGGTCGCTCACCGTGCCGGCCGCCGCTGGTGGCGTCTGCTGTTGGGCTCCGCCCGCCATGTTCATCGTGGTGGTCGGTGCCGGGCCGGTGCTCGTCGGTGCCGGTCCGGCAGCGGCCGAGGTCGGCACGATCGGCTTGGTGGTGGGGGCGGTTCGGTTGGGCGCAACGGTGTTCCTGGTGGCCGGGACGACCGGAGGAGCCGCGGCGGTCGACTGGGCGACCGGTTGCACGACGAGGCTGGCGCGCATGTCGGGGTGGATGGAGCAGATGTAGGAATAGCTGCCGGGAGTGGTGAAGGTGTAGCTCCAGGACTGGCCGGTGTTGAGGGTCGGTGACTGGATGGACACCGGGCCGCTGGTGGTGGAGACGTTGTGCGGCGCCTGGTCGGTGTTGGTCCAGGTGACGCGGTCGCCGACGCTGATGGTCTCGCTGGCGGGGCTGAACGCGTAGTTGGCCATGGTGATGGCGTGGCCTGCCGCGTGGGCCTGCGGCATTCCCGGCGCGAACAGCAGGCCCGCGACCATGACGGCGAGGACCGCGAGCAGCCGGGGCATGGTTCGGGCGATCATCGGGTGAACTCCGCGGCTGTCTCCACCCGTATCCACGGGCGGAGGAAGGACAGGACGGGTGAGGCTTTCGACGATTTTCGCGGCTGCCGAAGGCGTCCACGCATGGCGAGCAGGACGACGTCGGACTCGCTCGGGTCGCCGGGCCGGATCGACCGGACGAGAAAACACAGTGGCCAGCGCACCGTTGGCGCGTCCGGCTCTGGTTCGGCAGGCAGGACGAGCGGCTTGGCGTGCACGGTGCCGTCCGCGTGCGCGAGCGCGGGTTCGCCGAACAGTTCGATGCTGGGCAAGGTGATCATCAACCGGTAGCCGCCGGGAATCGCCCTGCGCAGCAGCCGGTCGGTCAGCGGGATGCTGGAGCGGGTCGGGGTGCAGGACAGTTCCAGCCGCAGCGCACCGAACGGATAGCCGGCCGCGTCGGTGACCACCAGTTCACCGGTGGTGACGGGCAACCGAACTCGCAGCGGGGTGATCCCGAGCAACCGGAGGGACACTTCGACCACGCACCGTTGTGTGTTCAACGGGTGAACGCCGAGCGGCGGCAGCTGGGCGGTCGGGGTTTGATCGGACGGCAGGACCTCTGTGTCCCCGGTCATGGTGGCTCCTCGCGACGGTGGGCATGAACGGCGCAGGCGTTTGCGGCACGATGGACGGTGGTGGCCCGGCCGACCAGTCCTCGGCCGGGCCACCGATTCGCCATCGGTGACTAGCAGGCAGCTGCTTGCAGCGGAGCCAACATGTTCGCGATCAACTGGGTGTGGGTGAGCACGTACTGGTTGACGTTCAGCAGGTCCTGCGCCTGCTGACCGGGCGACTCACCAAGATGCGCGGAATCGATGTGCTGGACCAGTGGGGTCAGCACGCCGGTCAGCACGGTGACCAGGCCACCGTTGGTGAGCGGATTGAGCATGTTCGCGATCAACTGGGTGTGGGTGAGCACGTACTGGTTGAGATTCAGGAGGTCCTGGACCTGCTGACCGGGCGACTCACCAAGATGCGCGGAATCGATGTGCTGGATCAACGGTGTCAGCACACCGCTGGCCAGGCAGGTCCCGGCTCCACCAGGAGACGTGGTCGGCGGCATGGACATGGTCGTCGTGGTCGGCGGCGGTGCCGTTGTGGTCGTCGGTGGCGGCGGCGTCGAGCCGGTCACCGTGACCGAGGCGGTCATGTTCGGGTGTACCGCGCAGTAGTAGTTGTAGGTGCCGGGGGTGGTGAAGGTGTAGGTGTAGCTGTCGCCCGTCTGGAGATTGGGTGAGTTGAACTTCACCGGGCCACTGCTGACGGTGACCGTGTGCGGTGCCGTGTCCTTGTTCGTCCAGACCACGGTGGTGCCCGCCGCGACGGTGAGCGACGCGGGTGAGAACGCGTAGTTCTGGATGCTCACCTGTACCGCGTTGCTCGGGGCGGCGGGGTGGGGGTTGGCGGCGTTGGCGGAGCCCGACGCCGGGCTCAGTGCCTGTAGTGCTTGCAGGGACTGGGCCGACTCCTGTTGGACGGCTGCCAGGCTGACCGACGGGGCGCTCGCCGATGCGGGCTTTGCCGGCTTGTTGGCGGTGCTGGACAGTCCGCTCAGCGCGAGTACCGAGCCGACGACCGCGACGGCGGCGATGACACCGAGAGTTCCTCGACCAACCCGATGTGGTCGGGTGGGCGGGTGAGTTACCGCGTCCGCCGTGCCTGGCGGCGCGATATTCTCGGTTGTGGGTGGATCGACTCGGTCCATCCGATGGACTCCTTTCGAAACGGGAACAGCGGTCACTGGCCGGGGTTGGCCGTGACGAGGACGCTCGCCACCACGAGGACGAGCAGCACGAGAGCCGTTTCCACGGCAACGGAGAGCACGAAAGGGCGAACGGTGGCCGCGTCGCCGCGCAGCACGACCGCGAAGTCGAGACGATGGGTGACCCAGTTCTTGCTCGCCATGGCGGCGACGAGGATCACCACGAGCAGCACGATCTTGGTCAGCAGCAGTTCGCCGTAGTTGGTGCCGAACAACGCGCCGAACCCGGGCAGCAACTGCGTTGCCATCACGGTTCCCGCTGCGATGACCGCGAGCACCGATCCCATGGCCAGCTTGGAATAGCGGGGAACCACGGCGGCCAACTCCTGCGTATCGCGGCGCGGCAGCACGCCGAACAGCAGCATGGCGAGCCCACCGACCCACAGGGTCATCCCGCTCAGATGCACGAGGTCGGCGACCTCGGCCACCGCCGTGTAGGTGGTGTCGGTGGAATGACCGGTCAATCCGGTGATGCGCAGCACGCCGATGCCGATCGCGCCGGCACCGACTCGCCAGGCCAGCGACGTGGCCGCGTGCTCGCACCGACGCAGCAGGTCGGCGAGGACGACACCGGCCAGCACCCACAGCAGTGCCTTGGCGACCCATTCCCGGCCGAAGTCCAACCCGAGTACCTGCCGGATCACCGTCGGGTTGACGGCCTGGCTCGGGGATAACTGGCCGGCCCACGCGCCTTCGAGGCCGATGGCCGAGACCGTCCCGAGTAGACCCAGCAGCCAGCCGACGACCAGCACCCTTCGGGCCGCCAGCACCCTGCTGCCGGTCGGCCAGAGGAAGGCGATGAACGCGCAGCCACCGAAGAACAGCGCCGTCCCCAGGTAGTCGGCCGCTCGGGCCAGCAGATACTCGGTCTTGGCCGACGATTCCAACAGTGCGGCCAGGGCGGGCCAGGTCATGAACCGCCACCGAGAAGTCCGGGCGCCTTGACGGACGAGGTCGGCGTCGGGCCTGCCGGAGTGGGCGCGCCAGGAGGGACGGTCGAACAGGTGCCCAGCAGGGTGTTGGTCAGTCCGTCGACGAGTCCCGGTGTGGTCGGCGCGGTACTCGATCCGCCGCCGAGTCCCAGGCCGCCGAGCAGGCCGCCGACGACAGGAACGCCGCCGACCAGTTGGGTGACCGAGCCGGTCGCGCCGTTGAGCGCGACCGGCAGCAGCCCGGCCTGACAGCTCACCGACGGAGTGCCAGGGCCGGTGGGGGGCGCGGAATCGGTGGTGGTCGGCGGAACCTGGGTCGGCACCGAGGTGGTCGGGCCGGTCCCGGTCCCTTGCAGGCCACCGAGGCCGCCAAGCGAACCAAGTGAGCCGAGCGAGCCACCGCCGCCGAGTGATCCGCCGCCGCCCACGGCGACGTAGTTGGTGCCGCCCGAACCGGTCGCGCCGCCCTGGCCGTTATCGCCACTGCCGCCGGAGCTGGCAGCGGGATTGCTCGATGTCGGTTGGGTCGACGGGTTGGTGGCGGCCGCGCTGCTCGTCGGCCTGGTGATGCCAAGGCCGGACGCGAAGCCGACGACGACCACGACGGTACCGACCAGACTGGCGGCAACCACATGGTCACGCGCCACCATCGACTTTCGCGCCTTCCGCGCACCGGACACGTAGTTTCTCCTATCCACCGAATTAGTGGCAATGGCCAGAAACAACGACTTCTCGTCGTATCGTGGCAATTGAGCAGCGCAGCCCTATTTGGGAGCGGCATAACGGAACCACGCAATGATTACGTTCCCCGGCGCGGATGCGGCCGACAGGTAAAAAGAACCTCACACCAATTGAATCGACCAGGTGCGTACCAGGAAATCCCACGTTTCCACGGCGTTGCCACCGACGCCCAGTGGCCTCCATACGCTCGCCTGACCAGCAAATCGGACGAGGAGCCTTGTATGGGAGTACATCGGGTCTGCCGCGGAATCGTTATCGGGTTGACGGTGCTGACATCGGCTTTTCTGTTCCTTGGCATGCCGGCGTACGCACACAATGTGCTGGTGTCCGCCGACCCGGCGATCGGCTCGTCGATCAGCAGTGGCCCCGCTGAGGTTTCCGTCACCTTCAACGCGCCGGTGCAGAACGGTTTCACCGAGCTGATCGTGCTCGGGCCGGGCAATACGCACTGGGAGGCCGGACCGCCCACCATCGACGGCGACACGGTGCGTGCTCCACTGCGGACACTCGGGCCGGCCGCCTGGTACACCATCGAATACCGGATCGTCTCCGCTGATGGGCATCCGGTGTCCGGTTCGGCACGCTTCCAGCTCACTGTCGCGGGCACCGGGGCTCCGGCCGGTCCCAGCTCGTACTCGGGTGGCGCCCTGATCCAACCGAGGGACGCGGCCGGCGTCACCGTGGCGCCCGCGTCCGCCGCGCCGGTCTGGCCGTGGATCATCGGTGCCGGCGCGGCACTCGTCCTCGCCTTCGCTTTCGCGCGGCGCCTTGCCGGCCGGGTCTGATCACTGTCACGGAGTGTCCACAAAGGCGGATTCCGTGTCGAAGTCGGCGATGAGCCCCTGCTCGACCGGCGTCCAGCCGAGCAGGTCGCTGGTGACCTTGCTTGAGGTGGGGTTGTCGAGACCGATGAACGGGCTGAGGAAGCCGAAGTGCCGCTCGGCATTCTCAGCGGCGATCGGAGCGACCGGGACGCCGAGGCGACGGCCGATCACCTCGGCCGTGTCACGAAGGGCGATGCCGTCCTCGGCGACGGCATGCAGCCGAGACCCGGCCGGCGCGGACTCCAGCGCCAGGCGGTAGAGGCGGCCGACGTCCCAGGTGTGGGCGGCGGGCCAGCGGTTGGTCCCGTCGCCAAGGTAACCGGCGACTCCGCTCGCGCGGGCGATCGCGATCAGGGCCGAGATGAAGCCGTACCGGCCGGGGCTGTGCACCGTCGGCGGCAGGCGGACGACCGAGGATCGGACGCCGTGTTCGGCGAGCGCGATCACCGCGTTCTCGGCGTCGATCCGAGGTCCGCCGGGCAACCCGTCGTGCTCGGTGAGCCGTCCGGTGAATCCGGCGAGGACCAGCCCGAGGGTCGCGCCCGTCCCGACAAAGGGTTTGTCCGACCCGGCAAGCACGGCGGCCATTGTCTGGATGGCGCTCAGGTCGGCGGCGACCGCGCTGGCCAGGTCGCCCGAGCGCATCTCCTCGTGCTTGAACGCGAGGTGGATGACGCCGTCGGCCGCGCGGGCCGCCGCGCTCAGCGCATCGAGGTCGTCCAGGTCGCCCCTGCGCACGTCGGCGCCGAGCGAGGTGACGGCAGCGGCCGAGCGATCCGAGCGGGCCAGCCCGGTGACGATGTGGCCTGCGGACACCAGTTCGGGGATGACCGCTGCGGCAATGCGCCCTGAGGCGCCGGTGACGAACACGCGCATGACTGAATCTCCTCCGCATCGTCGTCACGAGGACGAGTCGATGCCTTGATTGCACTCGGTGCAATCACCCTACGCCCTCGACTGCACTTGGTGCAATCAGTATGCTGAGCGCGATGCCACGCTGGGAACCGGACGCGGTCGGACGCCTGCAAGCCGCCGCCATCGACCTGTTCGCCGAACAGGGATTCGAGCGCACCACGGTCGTCGAGATCGCCGAGCGCGCCGGGCTGACCAAGCGAACGTTCTTCAATCATTTCGCCGACAAGCGAGAGGTGCTCTTCGGTCCCGGCCCCGAGCACCAGCGCGAGATCGTCACCAGGGAAATCGCCGCCTGCGCCGACACGGTGCCGCCTATCGAGGCCGTTCTCCTCGGCCTGCAAGCCGCCGCGGACACGATGTTCGAGCAACGCCGCGACGCGGTGACCCGGCGCCGGGAGATCATCGACGCCAATCCCGAGCTACGGGAACGCGAACTGGGCAAGCGGGCCGCACTCACCGACGCCATGGCCGAGGCGCTGCACGCAAGGGGCGTCGACCCCGACACGGCACTACTTGCCGCCCGCGCGGGCGTGCTCGTGCAGCAGACGGCAATGCGGACCTGGACGCGAGCCAGCGACGACCGGCCCCTGCGCGACCATCTGTCCGCCGCGCTGCGCTCGCTGCACACGATCACCGCTGAGAGGTTGTGGTCAGGGAGCGGTTGATGTCAGATCGACGCGAGTCGGTCGCCGATACCATCCATGGCAATGACCGCAGAGCCATCCGACAACGACTCGGTCATCCGCGAACTGACCGAGCAGGTCGCCACGCTGCGCGCGGAACTGCGCGCCGAACCCGACAGCGTGGCGCGGCATCTCGACCTCGTGCATGCCCTGACCTTGCTGGCGGACGCGGCTGCTGATGCCGATGATCCGGCGGCGCAGGCCGACGAGCCCATCGAACTCCTACGTGCCGCGGCCGAACTGACCGGCGAGGACGAGCAGCCCGAAGTGCTCACCGAGCTGGCGGGGCTGCTGTCCTGGCGGGCGTTGGCCCGCGCCGAGGAGTCGGACGGACCGTCGGCCACGCAGCGGATCGTCGATCGCGACGAGGCGATCGACCGCCTTGACGTGGTATGGCGGATCGCTGACGACCTCGGCCTGCGGGCGGAGTTCGTCGCCGAGCAGTTTCCGACCGTGCAGCGGGTGACCGACCTGCTGTTGGCGCGCGCCAACGAAACCGGATCGCGGCAGGACGCGAGCACGGCCGTCGACTACGCGCAAGCCGTGCTGGCCGCGCTGCCCGAACCCGATATCGACCAGGCCATCTCGCACTACCAGTTGACCCAGGCACACCTCCTGCTCTCGGCGGAATGGGACGGCGCGGCCATCCCGCATCTGCGGGCACTGGCCGACATGTCCGTCGAGCACCCGTGGCGCGACGAGTCCGCCGTCCTGCTCGGTCTCCGGCTGGCCCAACGGACTCTGCGCGAATCGGAAAGTGAAAGCACCAACGATGTCGCCGAGGCAATCCAGCGACTGAGTCGGGCCGAAGAACTGCTCGCCGACGACACGACCGGTGCACGGACGCTGATCCGGTTCTGGCACAGCGCGGCGCTCGCCATGCGGTTCGCGCAGGGCGCGGGTGACGAACACGACCTTGCCGCCGCGATCGCCGGGTTCACCGAGGTCCGGGACACAGCGGACACGCCGCAGACGCCGGCACTGCCCGACTACTCCCGGATCTTCCTCGCCTGGCTGCACATGCTGCGCGGTGCGCCAGCCGAAATGCTGCCACTTTCGCCGGGACGCCTCGATTACGACACCATGATGCAACTCGCCAAGCGGCACGCTGGAAAGCCCGGCACGGGACTCATCAGCGCCGAGGACGCCGAAGAGATCACCCGTCAGCTTGACGGAATGTCCGAAGCGGCCTTGGCCGACCCGGCGACGGGCGCGATGGCGCGCGATCTCAAGGCGGTGGCGGTGCTCCTCCAAGGCGTCGACGGCCGGTCCGATGAGGAACTGGACCGGACGATTGACCTGCTCACCGGGCTCGCGCAGTTCCCAGATGAGGAGAGCGGCCTGCTGCCAGGCGTGCTGCGCGAACTGTTCAGCGTCTACCTTGCGGACCGGCGTGGCACCCCGTCCTCGGTCACCCAGTCGGTGGACCGGCTGCTCGACACCGCGGGCCGGACCGACGTAGGACATCCGATGCGCCGCCTTGTCGAGGACGCGCTCGGTGCTTCGGTCACCATCGACACCGGGCCGCGCGACTCGACCGATGCGGTCAACGAGCTGGCCGACCAGCTGGAACGAGTGCTCGCCGAGCTTCCTGACGATCACCCGGCCCGCACCAGGGCGCTGACCGGGCTGGCGCGTTCCGTGCTGGCGATCACCGCGGAGGTCAAGCAGATCGAGCAGTTGGACCGGCTACGCGTCCTGCTCCGGCGAGAAGTCGAGCGGGAGCGGGGCAGCACGGTGGACACCGGTCTCGGCTACCTGATGCTCGGCATGGTGGAGAACGCGCAGGGCATGCTGGCCGAGGACGCCGAACTGATCCGGACCGCGCTGGACCACAATCAGCGCGCGATAGCCCTGCTGCCCGCGGACCATCCGATGATCGGGAACCTTCCCCTGCTCGTGTCCATGTCGTTGGCTGCCCGATCTGCTGTTGGCGGCGGGCTGGAGGACCTGGACGCGGCCGCCTACTACGTTGCGCCGGCCCGCAGGATGTCGCATCAGACCGCGGCCTCCCGTGCGATCCGGCCGGAGTTCGGACAGGCACTGCACCGCATGATGAAGGCGCAGGCCGCTGTCCAGCGCAATCCCGACCTGCCCTCGGTCGAGCAGCTGGACGAGATGCTGGAAGCCACGGAATTGGCCCGGTCGTTGCCCGAACTGCCGCGAGGAGCCAGCCGCATGGTCGCCACCTCCGTCGAGCGCATTCGGGCGTTGCGAAACATGATCGGGGACGATGGGCAACTGCGCATGCCCAAAGCGGGTCCGCAACTCGACGACCTGCTGGCCACGGCGGGCCACCTGCTGGCTTCGGTGACCGACAGTCCGGCCGGTCCGCGCGCCGATCCGACAGACACGCTGTCGGCGGCGTTCACGGCGGTCACGACCGGCTTGGCAGCTCGCGACGTTCGCACGATCGACAGGGGGATCAGCCTGATCGGCCCGTTGTGTGCCGACCCCGGCCTCACCCCGAAGCGGCGGTTGCGTTCGTTGCTCGCGCTCGGCACCGCCCTGCGAATACGACATGAACTCACTCGCGACGCGCGGGATATCAGCAATGCGGTCGACCGGTTCGAGGAAGCCCGCCGGCTCGTCGAACAGCAGGCCGGGCAGGGCACGTTCCTGGTCGACGGCGCGTTCGTGCTGGTCCAGTTGGGCTCGTGCTACGCGGCCCGCAGGGACTCCGCCCGCCGCGACCAACATCGCGCGGTGACCACCGGGCTGGCCGGCCTGCGCGGCCGCGCCGAGCACGTGCTGATGCAGACCAGCGCGGAGCGGTCGCTGGCCACCGCGCTGTCCGCGACCGACGAGGCGGCCGAGGTGGCCCGCTGGTGCGTCGAGTTCGGCGAACCGGAAGCCGCGGTGCGGGCGCTGGAAATCGGCCGAGGCATGGTGCTGCACGTGGCAACGGCCGAGCGCGGCCTGCCCGCCCTGCTGCGTGCTGGCGGTCATCCGGAGTTGGCCGACCGCTGGGCACACGAGGCGGAACAGGCCGACGCGCCATGGGATCTGGCCACACCGGACCCCTCGGCGGACGGACTCGACCTCACCGAGGGCGTCTCGCTGCCCAGCGAGTTGCGCCGCGAGGTGCTGGCGGCCATTGACGGCACCGACATCAGCGCCCGCCTGTTCGCGCCGCCCTCGATCGAGGAGATCGCGGCGGCCCTACGCGCGGCCGGGGCGGAGGCGCTGGCCTATCTGCTGCCCGGCGATGGTGACCCCGGGCTGGTCGTGCTGGTCGACGCGGCCGGGACGGTGCGCAGCCACCGGCTGCCCCGGCTCCGGCTCGGTTCCGGTGACCCGATCGACGCATTCCTTGCGGCGCAACGGAACAAGCTCGCCGAGGAACAACGTCAGCCTGCCGACAAGGAGCGACGACTGGAGCTGGATCGGCACTGGGTCACCGCGCTGGACAGGTTGTGCGAGTGGGCGTGGACGGCCGCGATGGGGCCGGTGCTGGAACAGGTGCTCGGGCTGCGTCCCGGCCGGCCCCACAGGGTGGTGCTGGTACCGGTCGGGAAACTGGGCGCCGTGCCGTGGCACGCGGCGTGCCGCCCGGTTTTCGGCGGGGTGCGGTATGCCGCGCAGGACGCGATTCTCTCCTATGCCGCGTCGGCAAGACAGCTCGTGGACGCGACCCGTCGCGGGCGACCCGACCTGCTGGCAGCGCCGGCGCTGATCCGGGTGGCGGACAGCGGTCTCTACTGGGACGCGAAGGAACTGGCCGAGGTCCGCGCACACTGCTATCCGAACTGCACCAGCCTTGGCATGGACGACGAGCATGGTCGCCCGGTGTTGCCGTCGGACGTTTTCGCGCTGCTGCCCGGCGAGGACGGGGACGGCGCTTCAGTGTTGCACATCGGCTGTCACGGCAGGTACGAGCCGGTGCCGGTGGACTCCAGTCTGGAGCTGGACAACGATTCCCGGCTCTATGTCCGCGATATTCTGCGCAGGGCGCGTGATCGCCCTGCCGACGCTCCCGGTGGGCTGGTCGTGTTGGCCACCTGTGTCAGCGATCTGACCGCACGCGGCCACGACGAGGCGCTCACCGTCGCGTCCGCGTTTCTCGCCGCTGGTGGTGTCGGCGTTGTCGGTACCCGCTGGCCGGTGCACGATCTGCCAACCGCGCTGTTCATGATCATGTTTCACCACTATCTGAATTTCGGCTATCCCGACCCGGCGACCGCACTGCGTGCCGCACAATCATGGATGCTCAATCCCGGCCGGGTGCTGCCCGACGGCATTGATCCGGGCCTGGCCGGGCCGATGCGGCGGGCCGATCTCGCCACCGTGCGGAACTGGGCCGCGTTCACGTATCAGGGCCGTTGACCGAGACATCTGATGATGGGAGTTCGTTGACCATGACCGATTCGGCGTTGCCATTCGGCATCGACCTCGGCACCACGCATTCGGTCATCGCGCACCTGGACACGGCGGGGCGGCCGGTGGTGGTGAAAAGCGCCATCGGCGAGGACACCACGCCGTCGGTGGTCTATTTCGAGGCACCTGGCCGCGTGCTGGTCGGTGTCGCCGCGAAGAACTCCAGCATCCTGGCCCCGCACCTGGTGGCCCAACTTGTCAAGCGGGACATCGGGAAACCCGGGGTGAGCTACGTTTTCCATGGTCGGTCCTACCAGCCGGAGGAAGTGTCCGCGCTGGTGCTGCGGGAACTCGTGCGGGCCACCGAAATCAACACCGGGCAGCAGGTGCGCGAGGTGGTGATCACCGTGCCCGCCTACTTCGGCGTCGCCGAGCGGACCGCGACCCGGCGGGCCGGCGAGATCGCCGGGCTGACGGTGCTGGAGGTGATCGACGAACCGGTCGCCGCGGCCCTGCACTACCAGGCGCTGCACGACCAGCCGGGGCAACGCAGGGTGCTGGTCTGCGATCTCGGTGGCGGCACCTATGACACCGCGGTGATCCAGGTGCGGGACAAGGATGTCCGGGTGGTGTGCCGGGACGGTGATCCCCGGCTCGGCGGCGCGGACTGGGATGCCAGGGTGCGCGATCACCTGCTGGCCTGCTTCCGCGAACAGCACCCCCGGCTGGACCCGAGCGCGGACGAGGAATTCACGCAGAATCTCGTCATCACGGCGGAACAGTTGAAAAAGCAGCTCAGCGAGGCGACCTCGCGCCGCACCGACCTGCGGTTCGCCGGCTCGGTGGCGCGGATCGAGCTGACAAGGGCACAACTGGAGGAGCTGACCGCCGATCTGCTGGACCGGATGGTCGAGGTGACCGAACGAACCGTCGCGCAGGCGCGCGCCCATGGGATCGACCGGTTCGACGAGGTCATCCTGGTGGGCGGGATGAGCCGGATGCCCGCGGTGGGCGCCCGCCTTGGCGCGTTCCTCGGCCAGCAGCCGCGCCTGCACGAGCCGGAACTCGCCGTGGCCAAGGGGGCGGCCATGTTCGCCATGATCCACCGGGCGAAGGCAGGCCGGTCCGAGCACATGACCGCGCGCCAGTCGGCCGAGCGGGTGGCCAACGAGATGGGGTTGAGCACCGAGCAGGTGGCCGCGATGGCCGAGACCACGGTGACCACGGTGTCGCCAAGGGCCTTCGGCGTGCTGGCGCTCGACGGCCGAGATCCCGAAGCCGTGGCCAATCCGAGGACCGCGAAGAAAATGGTCGCGCACCTGCTGCCGGCGAACACCCCGTTGCCCGCGGACACCGGGCCCTACACCTTCCACACCTCGGTGAAGAACCAGCGCATGGTGGACATCGAGATCTGGGAGCAGTCCGGCCCCGTCGAGTCACCGGAACTGGAACACAACAAGAAGATCGGCAGCGGCCTGTTCCGCCACCTGCCGCCCCACCTGCCCAAGGAATCGCCGCTGGAGATCACCTTCTTCCTCTCCGACACCGGCACGCTGTCTGTGCACGCCACGGTTCCCGACTCGGACGAGACCGGCAGGTCCCGCGCTGAGGTGCGATTCGACCTGAACATCGGCGGCATGGCCCAGGCCGACGTTGCGGCGGCCCGGCGCGACATCGCAGGCCACGAGGTGTCCGGATGAGAATTCGCGAACTGCTCATCGCGCTGGCCGCGCAGTGGGACCAGATCCGGGCCGAACTCGGTGACCGGGCCGATCAGCTGACCAGCCTGGTCGCCGCGTTCGTCGCGGAGGTCATACCGCACCGGCTCAACCGGCGTGCGGGCCAGATCGTCGCGTTTCTCACCGGCAATCTGCCGGATGGCCATCCCTTGCTGCTGATTCTCGAAGAACCGACGAGCAGGCTCGGCACTCCGCGCGGCGAGCACCCGGAACTGACCGCCTGGCAACCGGTGGTCGGCGCGTTGCGCGCCCGGCTGCCCGGCATGCCGCCAACGCCCACTGTCGAGGAGGTCGCGGACAAGGCGTCTGCCTGGCTGTTGGCCGCTGACTCGCTGACCGAGGCGCAGGTCCGGGCCGGTGGCCACGACCCGGACGACCCGGATTTCATCCGGTTGGACCGGCCGGACGGCGGCGTCCAGTGGCCAGCCTTCCAGTTCGCCGAGCCGGGCGGGCCGGAACTGGTGCGCTCGATCAACCGGATTCTGCGCGCCGCCGACGATCCGTGGGGCGCCGCCGACTGGTGGCTCGGCGAGAACACCTGGCTGGCCGGGGTGCCGGCGCGGCTGCTCGGCACCGAACGTGCCGGCGAACTCATCGCGGCGGCGCTGGACGAACTGGCGGAGGGCGAGCATGCCTGACTACCCACCGCCCGCGGCGCACGACGGCGTCCCGCACCGCTACCTGCTGCCGGCCGACTCGATCCTGTGGCGCGTGCACAGCCAGAAGACCGAGGCCAACGACTTCGTCCCGTTCGGCCAGGGCAGCCGGTTGACGCGCGGGCGATTCACCGGCACCCCGGCCGATCCGTATCCCAGCTATCACGCCGGTTCCGACGCGCAGGCGCTGCTGGCCGACCTGTTGCTGCGCGGCATGCCGGTGCACAACCGCGGCTTCCGCACGATCCGTCGGGTCCGGGTGCTGGGCCTGCGGGCCAGCGCTGTGGCGACCACGCAGGAGTTGCAACTGGTCAGCCTGCTCAACACGCCCGCGCTGACCGCCGTCGCGCAGGATCGCTGGCTGATCGTCGCGGACGATGCAGCCCAGGGGAGGCTCGGCGAATGGGCGAACTGGCTGCGCGCCAAGGACGGTAGGGCGCACGGTTTCATCTGGCCGGCCGAGCACGACCACACCCGGCAACTGGTGGTGCTGTTCGGCGACCGCTGCCACCCCGGCATGCTGCGCACCCCGCCCGAGTTCGCCGTCGACCTCGACGACGCTGACGGTGCGCGCTGGCTCAACGGCATCCTCTGCAACTATCGCGCCCGAATCATGCCGCCACGCAACGGATGCTAGCGCTGGCTCTCCAGGGATGCGGGCCGGGATGGCGACCGTGGGCGTGCGCGCCCAGTCGGGGAAGGTAGTACTCCCAGAGTGCTCGTACGGGTTGAGCAAGTTCCGTGGGCACGTCTGTATGGCGAACCAACACCGCGCACCGGCTCTCCTCAGCGCTGACGGACAAATCAACGGTGGTCGGCTCCGCCGGGACCGTGTTGGGACCAGACCAGGACCAGCGGTAAACCATCCGCTCGTTCGGATCGACAGAGATGACTTCGCCAGAACCGCGGAGCACGCCGCCGACCATGTCGACGTACACCGAGAACGTTTGACCGGCCTGATGGCCGGGTCTGCCTCCCATCCCCAGCCAGAATTCCAGCCGGTTGAACACGGAGAAGACCTCGACAACGGAGGCGTCGACGATACTGGCCACCTCTACCGTGGTCGAGGAACCGGCAAACTCGGGCGGCGGTGTTTGACGGACCAGGGCTCGCAGCGTGCGGATGGCGTTGAACGCCGCACGGTCGGTGGGCGTGCTGATCTGCCCCGATGGGGGGTTCAGATAAAGCTGGGCGTAGGTGTCCGGCCCACGCAGCGTTTCTCGTGGTCGAGCGGTGGTCGTGGGCCACATCTGGATCAGGTGACGTTCGGATGATTCGGTGTTCGCGACCTGGGAGGTATCCCGCCCGGTCACGGACAGCCGAACGCGCCACAGTCCTGGAGGCACGTCGACAGCATGGTGAGGGTTGCCGAGGTAAAGGTCGGTGATGGTAATGCCCTCGTCGTTGACCGGTAGGTCTCGCTCGATCACCATGTCCCACGATGTCTGGGGATCAGGTGGTGGCCCTGGAGGATCTGCACGACCAGTGCCAGCGTGCCCCAGTCGACGCCGCTGATAACGCCGATCCACCCGTGCTCGCCGGTGCTGAGTCCGTCATCGCTGGCCGGCCACGGGTCGTCGTGCTCGATGCCGGTATCCACATGGTACTGACCGTCCGCGACACGGACCGTCAGTACCACCTCATTGTCACAAGGATTGTCTGTCATGCCTACCACGCGTGTGAGCCACGCTACGGATGCTAATCATCGGTGGGCCGGTTCCTGGTCATTCCACCGGTCAGGTTCGCCGCCATCGAGGCGATGCCGGTACCGATGGCGTCCTCGTGCTCGATGACCTGGCGGGTGTCCGGCTGGCCTGGACAGGCCAGGTCGGCCAGTGCGGCACCGTCGCCGAGTCCGCGCACGATGATGCGCACCCCCATCGCGCACAGCTCCCGCGCCAGCCGCCGGCACTGTCCGCGATTGCCGAACTCGCCGTCGCTGAACAGGCACAGCACCCGGTCGCCGTCCAACGGCCCGAGCACCTTCTTCGCCAGCTTCAGGCAGGGCACCAGATCGGTGCCGCCGCCGATGCGGGCGTTGCGCACGGCATACAGCGCCGCGGTGGCTGACGCGTTCGGTCGCACGTACTTGCGCACGCCGTGGTCCCACAGCACGACGCCGGTTTCGTAGCGGGCCGCGCTCGCCTCGTGCAGGAACTGCTCGCCGCCCTCCTTGGCAAGGTGCAGCCGCCTCCCGGACATGGACCCGCTCACGTCGATACACAGCAGGACAGTGCCACCGGCGACGCCGTGTTTTTCGGCGAGTGCCGCGAGATGCGGTCCCGGTGGGCACTGGGTGATGCCGACCGCGTCGAACCGGCCGCGCACCCACGACATCGATTCCATGTCCGATCCGCCTCTCAATGCCGGACCGTCAGCCCGGCCACCGACGTGCTCAGCCGCTGGGCGACCGCAGTGTCCACCACACCGTCCACATAAGCCTGTGCGTTCAGTTGACGGCCGCTCGAAGGCTCAACGGCGGAGAGCTGGAGCAGCCCGTCCGCGCTGATGCGCAGGGTGATCTCGATCGGCGTCGCGGCAGGCAGGCCCGCTGGCAGGCGAAGCTCGCCGTCGAGTACCCGCTGGTTGTCCGTCAGCTCCTCGGACGGCACATCGCCGGCCTGCTCGAAGACCTGCACCCGGATTCGGTCCTGGCCGGGCACGATGGTGGCGAAGCGCGCGGTGCCGGTAGCGGGCAGGGTTTGGTTGCGGTGCACGAGATGGTGGACGAACCGCCGCTGGACGGCCGGATCGAAGCTGTCCTCCACCAGGACGCCGAGGCTGCGCGGCAGCACCGACGCGGTTGGCGCGTCGGCGGTCCGGGCCAGTGCGCCACCGGCCCGCCGCAGGTTCGCCCTGGTGTGCTCACCGGCCAACTGGTGCGCGCGCACGGCAGCGCCGAGCGCGACCGCGAAGTCGGGCTCAAGAAGTTTCGGGGCCAGGCCGAGCCGCTCGGTCACTGCCGCGCCGATGGCCGGCATCCGGGTCGCGCCGCCGGCCAACACCACCTGGTCGATCCGCCGAATCCCCTTTTCCGCCGCGGCGTCCAGCGTGCGCGCCACGATGGCCATGGTCCGCTCCACCAGGTCGGCGCCAAGCTCTGTCAGCGTTTCCCGGTCCAGCGGCACGGTCGCGGTGCGGCCGGCGCAGCGCAAGCGCACCTGGCGCGCTGTCGCGCTGCTCAATGCTCGTTTCACCGCCTCCGCCTGCGCGAGCACCTGCTGCGGGAACGAGTCGTCCGCTTCAACGTCAACCTCGCCGGCCACCGCCTCGACGAACGCTTCGGTGAGATAGTCGGCGATCCGCTCGTCCCAGTCCGCGCCACCGAGCTGACTGTCGCCGTCGGTGGCGACAACTGTGATGCCGTCGCCGGTCATCCGCAGCACGGTGGTGTCGAAAGTGCCGCCGCCGAGGTCGTAGACGAGCACAGCGCCGCCACCGTCTACAGTGGCCAGTTCGCTGGTGCCGTAGCGCAGCGCGGCCGCGACCGGTTCGGCGAGCAGTTCCAGCACCTCGATCCCGGCCAGCCGGGCGGCCTGGTAGGTCGCCTCCCGTTCCCGGATGCCGAAGTAGGCCGGCACGGTGATCACCGCGCGCACTGCGCCATCCGAGCCATCGACGCCATCCGCGCCGAGCCGGGCCGCGGCGGCGTCGGCCAGCCCGCGCAGGATCAGCGCGGACACCGACTCCGGGGTGTGCGCGACACCGTGGAACCGGTACTCACCTGCGGTGCCCATCTGCCGCTTGATCAGCGCGACCGTGTTGTCCGGGTCTCCCGCCTGCCAGGCGGCCGAGCCGACCAGAACCGAAGACGCCGACTCGAAGTACACCACCGACGGCGTGGTGCGCTCACCGAGCTGGTTGGGCAGCACCACCGGCCGACCGTCCGATCCCACGGTCGCCACCACCGAGAACGTGGTGCCAAGGTCGATGCCGATGATCACCACAGGTTCCAGTGCCAGCTCTGCCAGGCCGACCGGGTCAGCCCCGTGAGGGCGAACAGCCAGTTGACCAGGTCGGGCACGAGCGTGGCGAGATAGAGGCCGAACGCGACGAACGCGATCAGCACGACGCCCATCAGCACCCCGCGATGCGCCAGATAGCCGGGTGGCGGATCGGTGTTGATCATAGCGCTCCCTCGGTTTCCACCGGCCGCGGCGCGTTCGGTGTTGGTGGCAGCAGGGACAGTCCTGCGCGTGCGGCCAGCCAGTTGAACGGGGCCGCAGGCGACCTGCCGGGCCCGGCCTTGTTGGCGGCAACCGACGCGACCAGGAAATAGCGCACCTCGCCGAAGTCGCGCTCGGCGGACAGCACCAGGTTGTCCAGCCCGGCCCTGACCAGCCAGGCCCGCACCTGGTCGGGACGCAGGTCTTCGGCAGGTGGCAGGCCATCCAGCAGATCGGCCTTCACCACGGTCATGGCCAGCGCCCGCCGCCTGGTGTCCACGCCGAAATCGCGTAACCGCCGGGTGGTCACCTGATACACCGACTCCGGTTCCTCGGCGGCGGTGGCGGCCAGCCGGGCGGCCGGGGTGTCGCCGAGCTGGTCGCGCACCCACGGCACGGACAGCGGGTCGACCACGAAGATCAGGCCCTGGGCGTGGTCGAGGAATTCCAGGTCGCTGTTGTCGTCGCGATCGGCGTAGAGCTCGCCGGCCGCATCGAACAGGTGCAGCAGCGCCTTGCGGCGGCGCAGGGTGAATCGCACGGTGAGCGCGCCGGGCAGCACGCCGGCAGGGGTTTTCGTGGTGTTCGCGCCGTTGACGATGAGCTGGCCGCCGTCGGCCATCGCTTGTTTGCTGTCCTCGTCCACGAAGTCCATCTGGGCGCCCTGCGCCGCAGCCGCATCTCGCAGGGCGAGCAGTCCCGCGTAGACCAGCCGGGTCTTGCCGGCGTAAACCGGCCCGAACACCGGCAGTCGGATGTCGGTGAGCACGGCGGCCCCGGTCCGCAGTGTCTTCCCGCACCGTTGACAGGTGGCCTCAAGGCCGTGTGCGGACGCGCGCAGCACCGTGGTGGGCAACCGGTCGTCCGCACGCGCACCGCCGCCAGAGTGCGCCCAGCCGGCCGGGGCGCAGGTCGCGGTGCAGCCGCCCGCACCGGTCGCACGAGAAGACCGGAACCGCACACACCAGGTAACAGTGCTGGCAGCTCGCCGTGGCGCCACGGACGCGACGCACCAGGAAGTCCCCGCCGCGCAACACCCCCACCGCCGCGAGCCAGCCGAGCCAGGCCACCGTGCGTACCGCGAAGCACAGCACCTGCACCACCGCCGCGGTCAGCACGGCGCCGCCGCTGACCAGCAACCAGAACAGGATCGCGAGGGCACCGCAGATCGCCCTGAGCACCGGATGCGTCGGGTCGCCGGTGAACAGGCCGATCCGCTGGAAGCCCGACCGCAGGAGGTCCAGCGGCGCCGCCCAGGCCGCGCCGAGATCGACGCGCCACTGCGCGATCAGATAGTGCGGCCAGGCAGGATCACGACCGAGCCGCTGGTCGGCGCGCTGCTTGGGCAGTTTCGCTGTGCCGGCCAGCACATCGTCGGGCGTGATCGTCCGTGGCCGGACCCGCCGGACGCCGGCCAGTACCCGGATGGTGCTCACCACGGTCAGCACCACGCCGGTCAGCACGCAGCCGAGCGCCAGGGCGATCAGGATCGGCAGGCCGCCCAGCATGAGACCGGCGGTCAGCAGCCAGACCACGACGTAGCCGAGGGCAGCAAACCGGATCAGCCGGAAAAAGCCCACCGCTCACTCCCCCTTGGCCCTGCGGCCCGGCAGCCGGAAGCCGAACCGGCTCGGTTTGGCCGCGTCAGTGGAATCCCCTGCGGAATCCTTTGTGGACTTTTCAGGCTTCGCAGCCCGGTCCCGCTCGGCGGATCGGCCCTTGGCATGGGACCGGGGGTGGGACTCGTGCTGGCCGGCGAGGAACTTCCGCCACAGCGCGGCGACTTCCGGGCTTGCCTCGCGTAGCACCTGCCCGACCCGCTGCGCAACGGCCGGCTCAGCGGTCGACACCCAGGACGCGAGCGCATTCTCCACGCTCACCACGACAACGCCCGACATCTCTTCTGCTTCCTGCACGGTCAGGTAGGCCAGCGCAACGGCACCGATCACCCGGCGAGTGGGAGTGCGGGCATCCCGCCAGATCTCGGGCAGCTTGCGGACCAGCAAGCCGATCAGCTCCTCGGACCCCGCCAGTACCAGCGTCTTGGCGGTGGCCAGCGGCAGATGGTCCACCAGCGGGTCGAGCACGGCCCGACCGCGCGCGGCGAGCACCTGGCCGGATACCCCGCGCAGCGCGCCGGGCTCGGGCGAGCGGCCCTGCACGGCCTCGGCCAGCCAGCGCCGCAGCGTCTCGTCCTGGGTCGCGATGTCCCGCAACCAGCCGTTGCCCGGCAGCAGGCCGCCCTCCGCGAACATGCGCACCGCGTCCAGCTCCGCCTCGCCGAGCCGCCGTATCACGGCCTTGTCCAGCACAGCGCATGCCTTGTCGGCGAACGATTTCGACACGGTCGGCAGCTGGCGCAGCAATTCCTGCACGTCCGCGAGACTGGGCTGCGCGAACTGGAACAGCGCCCGCCAGGCAAGGTCCGCGCGGATCGCAGGGTCGGTCGAGGAAAGCATGCCCATGACGCGGCCGATGGTGCGCCGCCGGGTGTTCGAGTCGCCTCGGGCCACTGCCGCCGAGGTGACCGCCGCGTCCAGCGCGTTGGCCGGATCGGCGAGGTGCGGCAGCAGAATCGGCCACCAGTGCTCGCGGATGTCGGCGATCAGGCGGGCCGGCGGGCCCGACGCGGCGCGTACGGCGAGTTCCCCGCGCAGCGCGCCGACCAGCTCGGGTGCCCGGTTCCACCGGCCGGGATCGATGGGCGCGCCCGGATTGTCCGCCCACCAGCGCACGAACCGCGCGACGCCATGGGGGAACCTGGCCGGTTCCGGCCGGACATCGAAGTCGACAGCCAGACCCAGCAGATCGTCCATTGCGGATGGTTCCACCGCGTCGAGGGCGCGCTCGACCAGTCGGGTGGCCTCGTCGCGCTCCCCCGGCGTCCAGCCGTACGGCGCGAGTTCCCCGGCCCGCGACCGGTCCCGGCCCTCCGCCCCTCGGTCGAGGATGGCGCGCAGCAACGTCAGCCGGACCTGGCCTGCCAGCGGGGTACGCACCCCGTGCCAGTGCGTCGCGCGATCCAGCGCGTACAGTCCGTCCAGATCCAGCCGACGGCTCAGTATCGCGGCGATCAGCGGCTCCGCGACGTCCTCAGTGGACACTTTCGGCTGGGCGGCAAGCCACTCGGCGAGCACGTCCGGCGCGGCCAGCTCGTCCGGTTCCGCGCCGAGCAGCACCACGGCGCTGGCCAGCCGGTCGGCCGCAGACGGCCGAGGATCGGCGCCTGCGGACCGGCTGCCCGCGAACTGCTGGGCCAACTCGACCGCGTCAACCACGTCGTACACCTCGTCAGGGTCGGCGCGTAGGAAACGCGGCACCCAGTGCAGGGCGGAGTCGGTCGGTTCGATCGCCGAACGCTTCCCGGTGACCAGGTTGAACACCACGAACTCGTCGTCCCGGTTCGGATTGGCCAGCGACCCCGCCCAGTCCGGGTGCACGGCGAGCACATCATGGTCGCTGCGCCGCACGTTCGCCGCGAACACCCGGAACCCCACCCGCAGCGCACGTTCCTGGGGCAGCAGCAGTGTTCCCGCCGCGATCCAGCCGATCACGGCCGTCGGGTCCTCGGTGACGAACAGCACCCGGCGCCGGTCCGGATCACCCAGCCGGTCGAACGCGGAGTGCACCGCGGTCAGCCAGTCCTGCGCGTCCGGCTGGCCGAGCACCCACTCCCGCACCGCGTCGATCCCCCACGGTCCGGTCGACGGCTCGGCGGCGATCGGCGCACACCGGGTGCTCGCCGCCGGTTTCTCCGCCCACCAGCTCGCGTCCCACAGCTGGGCCGGCCGGATCTGCCCGTATGCCTCGGGATTGGTGGTGGCCACCGCGTGGGTGAACTGGTTGCCCTCGCGCACGCCGTTGGCCTCGGCCCCGAGGTAGACGCCGCGCGCGGTCACGTACACGCCGTCGTGCACGTGGGCCAGCGAGGGCGGGTAGTCGGCGACCGGTCGCTGTTCGCGCATCCAGGACACCGGCGGCTCGTAGAGGGTGGCCCGCTGCACCAGGGCCATGGTGTCCGCGGTGACCTCCGCCGACACCGCCTGGAACTGGAAGCCCGCGCCCCCGCGCAACCCCTGACCCGGCCGGCAGTCGGTGTAGTAGAGGCATTCGAACCCGGGCCGGGTCATGCCTTGCTCCGGTCGATGATCTTGAAAAGGCCGAGCAGCCAGAGCAGTGGCTCGTCGACCCGGAACGGCCGCACGCCGCCCGGGTCGATCTTCAGGCCCGCGTAGTCGGGTTCCGCGCCGAGCGAGGACACCGCGAAATACCGGAAGGTCTTGTACTGGGCGCGCAGGTGCGCGTCGATGTCGTCCGCGTCCAGTTCGGTCAGCAGCGCGCGCAGGTGTTCGTCGGTGTCCCTGCCGACGGCCTCGTCGTAGTACGGGCCGACCGGCGGTTGGCGCAGCAACGGGTGCTCCTCGCCGAGCACCTGGTAGAACGCGTCGATCTTGGAGAACACCACCGCGATCGGGGTGGTGATCTTGCGTTTGGCCTTCACCCCGTTGCTGACCCGCAGCATCTCGGTGATCCGGGTGAGCACGCTCAGCGGCGGTTCGGTGTCCCGGGTAGCCACGTCCGGCACCCTGATCCGGTCCTGCGCGCCCTTGAGCTGGAACGGGTCGAGCAACACGATCAGCGCGTCGGCCGAGCTCAGGTACGCCTGCGCGTTGACGAACTCCTGAGTGGTCATGTCCTCGCCCGCGGCGTCGTAGAACGACAGCGTCGTGGTGTTGTGCGTCTCCCTGCCGAGGATCCGGCGCGCCTGCCGCCATTGCAGTACCAGCGGGACCTTCAGCCCTTCCTGGGCCGCTTCGGTACTCTCGAACAGTTTCCGGTCGGCGAACAGCGCCTGCTCGTACTGTTGCAGCCAGTCGGCGACCGAGCCGAGTTCGCCCTGCCGGTCGCCGGCGAACCAGATGTCCGCGCCGAACCTGCGCCGGATGTTGTTGCGCAGCTCGTGCGCGAGGACGGTGGTGTACACCGTCTTGCCCGCGTTCTTGCCGCCCACCATGCCGACCAGCGGGCTGCGGCTGTCCGCGAAGTTGGCCGGCAGCGGCGTGTGGCAGACCGGGCAGGCCCGGATTCCGGTCGGCGCACCGCAGTCCGGGCAGGCGGACTTCCGTTGCGGCGTCAGCTGGCGGGAGTTCTGCGGCGGGGCGAAGGTGGGCAGCGAGGCCGCGCCGTATCCGGTGAGCCTGCGGCGGTCCTCGTCGATCATCCTGCGGCACCGGTCCTTGCCCGGCACCGCGCGGCCGGTGCACTGGAACCGGAGTTTGGCCAGCTCGAAGCGGTGGTAGCAGTAGGGACACGCGACCTTGGACGACAGTACGGGAATCATCGCACCTTCAACTGGCTGGTCGGGGGGTCAACAAGTCGCACGGAGTCGGAGTCGGAGTCCAGAAAGCAGCGCACCCAGTACGGCCGGGACAGCTTCGGCAGTTCGGCGGTCAGCTCGACCTCCTGGCCGGGACGCAGCTCGGCGGGGCTGCGCAACACCAGCTGCCCGTCGTCGGCCTTGCGCGGCATGACCACCCCCGGTGCGGCCACCACCAGCACCGTGCACCGGGGCGTTGCCTCGTCCGAGGTGAGCCGGATCCGGGCGGTCGTCGGCCGCAGCGGCCGGCGGGTCAGCTCGACGGTGTACCGCACGGACGGCACGCGCTGGGGCACCACCAGCTCGGCGTCCGGGGAGAAGCACTCCCCGCTGTCCGCGACCACCACGCTGCGCACCCGGACCGTCACCTCACCTGCGCCGCAGGCGATCCGGCAGCCGCCGTCGATGGTGTAGCGCTGCCGGGTCAGCCGCAGCCGTCCGGAATCCTGCGAGGTCTGCCAGCGGATCTCGGCCGTGCCTGCCTTTTCCGGCCAGACCCAGGACAGCAACAGCTCAGGGCCGAAACGCTGGTGGCGCAGCCTGGTCACCGGGAGCGCGAGGCCGAGCGCGTTGTCCGCGCCGCGCACCGCGCCTGCCGGCGTCATCGTGAACGGTACGTAGTGGAAGACGCCGGTTGGCGCCTCGGCGGTGAGCGTGCGCCACTCGCCCTCGGTCTCCAGCTGACCGCGCACCTCCTCGCCGTAGCCGGACAACTCTCCCGGCGACACCAGCGCGCCGAACTCCCAGGCGCAGGGCCGGGCGGCCCGACGCACCACCACGTTGGCGTCCGATGAGCCGCGCCAGCGAACGGCGATCCGGGGGCCGGTCTCGCTCTGCACGGCCGCCAACTGCAACGCGGACACCGGTCGCGCCCGGTCACCGTCAGCCGCCCTGGCGGACACCGGGGCGGAGCGCGCCTCGCTGCCGTCCGCCCTGCGGTACACCGCGACGAAGCTGTAGCGCTGCTCGGTCGCGGAGGTGCGGTCGTGGAACATGGTCCTGCTGTCGGCTCGCACCACCGGACCGGCCGGCCCGTCGCGCCGCACCTCGACCGACGCCGCGTCGGGGTGAACCTGCCAGTGCCCGTTGACCACGCCCTTGTCCACGGTCAGCCGCACGTCGTGCACGGGTGGCCACACCTCGACGACCACGCCGGCCGGACGTGACCACGGCCCATCGACGGCCGCTGCGAACACGGCGTAGCCGATCGCCTCGCCAGCGGGCGCCTCGGTGTCCGTGGCGACCGTCCCGGTGTCCTCGCGCACGGTTTCCCCGTCGACCGGATCGATCGGCGCCTGGCCGGTGCGGCGCACCACGCGATAGCGGGTGGTCTCGTCGTGACTGGGTGCGGCACGCCAGGAGATCCGCACGCCGAGACCGTCCGACCGGGCCAGCGGCTCCAGTACTGGCGGCAGTGGAATCCGGCGCAGCTGGCCGAGGATGTCGTCATCGTCGGTGGCCAGTGCCGCGGCCTGCCGCAACTGCCCGGCCGCTGCATCCTCGTCGCCGGTGCGCCACGCGGTCAGGGCCGCATCGCGCAACCGGTTCACCTCGGCGAGCTGCCGGTCCACCAGCTCACGGGCGATGGCCGCGTCCTTGGCGTCGGCAACCGTTGCCAGCGCCTGTTTGGCCGCGATCAGCAGGCCGTCGGCGAGCAGTTCGCGCACCGTGTCCAGCCCACCGGCCGACGGCGTCGGCGCGGACTCGTTGCGCACGCTGAACACGGCCATCCGCGCCTCGTCCTCGGCCAGCTTCGCCGCGCACAGCTGCCGGACCAGCGCGCCGGCCGGAGCGCCCTGCGCGTGGTGCTGACGCACGTTGTCCAGCAGGTGGAAGAGGGTGAGCTGACGCAGGTCGGCCCCGTCGCGCACGGCGGTGGTGAGCACGCCGAGCGCCGCCCTGGATGCCTGGCTGGCGGCCACCGCGCGCTTGTTCTCCCGGTCGACCGCCTGCCGGACCGCGGCCGAGGTCAGCCCGAGCCGCTGCGGCGGCTGGCAGGAGAACTCGGTGAGCACCCGTAGGCTGGTCAGTGGTCCGAACAACAACTCGGGCACGCTGGCCGCCTGCGCGTCGATCAGCTGCTGGCGCAGCGCCCGGTAGGTGGTGTCCGGCAGGCCGCTGGTCTTGGGTAACTCCAGCGGCGTGCTGCGGGTGATCCCGGCCTGGGTCAGCGCCTGCTCGACCTCGTCCGGGGCCAGCGCGGCATACGCGGCGCGCATGGTGACTTCCAGCTTGCTCGGGGAGATCAACTTCAGCTCACCGAAGCTGTCCCGCAGCGTCTGCGCCAGTTCGGTGATCTGCCCCTGCCGTGTCCCCGCCCGCGCCCGTTCGTGCTCCCGCCACCAGGAAATACGACCGAGCTGATCCCCGTGCTCCCGCCGCAGTGCCTCGTCGGCGCGCAGAAAAGCCTTGTACAGGCTCTTGATCGACGCGGCCTTGCCGGTGGAGTGCGCACCCTTGTTCCACTGCGACCTGACCTCGGCGAGCCGCTCGACCACCTGGGCGTCGGACATGCTCAGGTCGATGGCATAGCGCGACACCAGGTCGTCCGGCAGTTCGCGGCCGGCCCAGCGCTGCAACGGCTTGACGACCGCCTCTTCGTAGACCTTCGGATCGAACGCGGGCATGGCTCAGCTCGACACGGTCATGCCGGACACGATCTCGGCGGCCCGGTTGACCTGCTCCTCGGACAGCACGCTGACCTGGACGTTGATGTCAACGGACTTGCCAGAGTCGCGCTCCTGCGCGGTCAGGGTCAACAGTCCCTCCTCGCTGATCCGCATCCGCACGTCCAGCGGCGAGCCCTTCGGCAGGGGCGGGAACGGGCCGAGCACGCCGGTGCCGTCGGTCAGCGCCTTGTTCTGGTCGAGCTCCTCGCCTTCCTCGGCGCCGGACTGCTCGTACAGTTCGATGTCCACCGAGGTCTGTCCGTCCACCAGGGTCTTGGCGACGATCGAGCGGTCCGCCGGCAGGGAGTCGTTGGCGTGCACCATGTGGTCGATGTAGTACCGCCGAGGCTTGTTCGCCCAGTCCGGGTCGGTGGTGTCCACGAGCTTCACGCCGAACGCCTTGGGCAGCACGTTCGAGGTCTGCTTGTCCGCCAGCGTGCGCAGCGTCGCGCTGGCGATGCCGGTCTGCTCGGCGACCGTGCGCAGCGCCTCGTCCGCCCGGGACTCCGCCTCCTCGGTGCTCGCCCCCGGCTGGTCGAAGGCGTCCTGCATCTCCTTGTGCACCACCCGGCCCAGCGCGTACAGGGCCGCGCCCTTGGCAACGGCCAGGTGGGGGTCGTGCAGCTTCGGGGTCCAGCCGAACTCGGCGGCCAGCCGCTCGGACACCGCCGGCATCTGCGTCGACCCGCCGACCAGCAGCACCTCGTCGATCCGCGTGCCAGGCGCCTTGCGCTCCAGCGTCTCCAGGGTGCGCCGGACGATGTCGACGGTCATGTCAAGCAGGTCCTTGGTCAGTTCCTCGAACTGCGCGCGGCTGACGTCGATCCGCGCGGCCACCCCGGCCCCGCGCAGCGCCACCGGCCGGGACTCGGTGCGCGAGAGCTGGCGCTTCACCTCCTCGGCCGTGGTGATCAGCGCCTGCATGAACTCCTCGTCGTCCTCGGCGTCCGTGCCGGGCGGGGCCTGTTCGGTGAACCGCGCCAGCAGGAAGTCACGCAGCCGCGCATCCCAGTCCGCGCCGCCGAGGTGGTCGTTGCCATCGGTGCACAGCACCTCGATCTCGGTCTCCGACACCGTGATCACGGTGGTGTCGAAGGTGCCGCCGCCGAGGTCGTAGACCAGGATGGTCTTGTTCTGCGCGCCGGTCGTTGCCTCGTAGTGCAGCGCGGCGGCGACCGGCTCGGGCACGATGCCGATCACGTCCAGTCCGGCGATCCGGCCCGCGTTCTTGGTGGCGTCCCGTTCCAGCATGCCGAAATAGGCGGGCACGGTGATCACCACCTTCTCGACATCACCGTGCGTGTGTGCTGCGGCGTCCTGGGCCAGCTGCTTGAGGATCAGCGCCGAGATCGACTCCGGGGTGTGCCGTACGCCGTGGTAGTCGAACTCGGCGTTGGTGCCCATCTGGCGTTTGATCAGCGACACCACCCGATCGGGGTAGCTGACCGCCGAGTTCTTCGCAACCGAGCCGACCACCACATTGGACTCGTTCTCGAAGAACACCACGGAAGGCGTGGTGTCCAGGCCATCGGTGTTGTGACACACGGTCGGCCGGCCGCTCTCGTCGACATAGGCGATCGCCGAATAGGTCGTGCCAAGATCGATGCCGAACACGCGCAGGTTGCCGTTGCTGTCAGTCATTCCACGTTCTCTCCTCGTGCGCCACCGTCATCCGTGGTCGTGCTGGTGTCCTGCGGCGTCGGGTTCCACCGCAGCACCTGAACCTTCGCCGGCACGGTGACCCGGTCGGTTGCGGTGTCCCGGTATCCGTCCGCGAGCACGGCGCCGACGGTCTGGTCCTGTTCGGGGCGCTCGGCAGGCAGCACACCGACCGCGCGGTGCTCGCGCGCGGAGAACGGCGCGCCGAGCGCGGGCCGGACCGGCACGCTGCCGCAGCGTTCCAACGCCAGTTCCGCGCTCAACGCGAAGGATTCGAGCAGCTCAGCCACTTGCTGCCGGTCCATTTTCTCGGGAAGCGTGCGCGCCTGGTGCAGCAGGTCCCCGCGCAGGTGCTGAAGATCGGTGATCACGGGGCGCAGCAGCAACCCCTGTTCACCGACACGCAGGCGCTGCACCTCGGCGTGCAGGTTGTCGATCACCCGCTCGCGCGCCTGCGCCCTGGCGTGGTGGTCGCGCTCCTGTCCGGCCAACTCGGCGATCGCGGCGCGTAGCTCGGCGAGCCGGTCCTCGGCCCCGTCGGCGGGTGCCGATGACCCGGCCGGCTCGGCGGCCGGCTGATCAGCGGTTTCGCCGGCTCCCTCGGTCGGCTCGTCGGGACCGTCGTTCTCCTGTTCCACACTCAACCCCTCGGTCTGGTGTTCCACCGACAACTGTGAACCGCGCGGCCCCGCGTGGCGACCCCGCTGATTAAGGTGACGACTTCATACCAGTGAACGCGACCAACCCTTCCGTTACCCGAGTCGATGTGGTAGGCGACCAAACGAAACCGGCCAGTTCCGTCGTCTGTTGCCCATCCGCATCGACAACCGGCAACAGACTGTACCGGAGCCGCGTGCGCCAGATACTTGTTTTGGCACAACCGGCGCCGCAACAAAAGAAAGGGCAGGTATCACATGCGCAGCACGAATGCCGACGGAAACGGTTGGGGACGCTAACCAACGTGGTCGGACTGGGGGTGTTTGGTGCGCTGCGCGGGGGGCGCACCAAACCGACCCCGCCTGCGAGGGAGGCAAGGTGACCGGAACGGAACGGGCCCAACCGCTTGCCGGGCTGGTCAGTCCGGCCGCGGAGGCATTGTTCCTGCGGCTGCTCGCCCGCGGCTGCGCCGAATTCGGTTTCGGCCCCGGCCAGATCGATCCGACCGATCCGGCCACGGTGGAATTGCTCGACCTCGGGCTGGCGTTTCGGTCCGGTGACCAGGACGGACTGCTCCGCCCGGTCGACCATGCGGTGGCATTGCGCCTGCTGATCGAACACCGGCAGAATCAAGCAATTCAGGCTCAAGCTCGAATTCTCGACGGCTGGCGACGGCTCACCACACTACTGCCCCAGGGTATCGGCGACAGCTCAGCAGGAACGGTCGACGGTGTTTTCCCACTCGCCGATTTCGACGCCGTGGTGACCAGGGCGGCCGAACTGTATCCGTCCGCGCGCCAGCGAATGCGCGGCACGGAAACCGGCGAATTCCCCAACCGGCCGACCACCGACCGGTTGCGCACTCCGCCGCAGCTCGCGGCCGGCGCCCGGTACCAGATGATCTACCAGGTCAGCTACGCGAGCGCGCCGGTCGGCGCGCGGATCGTCGCGGAGTCCGCCCGGCTTGGCGAGGAAGTCCGCTACCGCCCGGACATACCGGTGAAAATGCTGCATGTCGACGACTCGGTCGCCCTGCTGTCCACCGATCGCGCCGCCCGCACCGCGGTGCTGATTCGCGCGCCGGCGCTGCTTGCCATGCTCGCGTCCTGGTTCGATCTACTGTGGACAGACACGGGCACGATCAGCCCCGGAACCGGCGACGATCCGCCGCTCACCGACGGCCAGCGCCGGGTGCTGGAACTGCTGGCCGTCGAGGGCGACGAGGTGATCGCGCGCCGACTGCGGCTGAGCATCACCACCGTGCGCCGGCACGTGAAGGCGATCTACACCGCCCTCGGAGTGGACAACCGGTTCGCCGCCGGGGTCGCCGCCGCCAAACGCGGCTGGATCTGACCCGGCTCTCGCGGCTAGATGTCCTCCGGCAGCGAGGTCGGGGCGTGCAGCGCGGCGATCAGCAGCGGTTGCAGTTGCTGAACACCACGATGACTGCGCCGCCGCCGCAGCGCCCTGGTCAGTCCACGCAGGTCGTGCCGAATGGTCGCCGAATCCACCGCGCGCACGTGATCGAGCAGGTCAGCGGTCAGCTCAACCGCCCGGTCGAGTTCGTCGGCGACCGCATAGGCGAGTGCCGCCCGAACCGCGAACTTACCGCGCGCCCGATGCGACTGGGCGGCGAACCGCAGCACGCACTCGTCCAGAATCTCCGCCGCCCGTCCAGCCTGGCCGAGTTCGTAGAGACACCACCCCAGAATGATCCGGTCGAGTTCGGCGATGTGCGTCGTGCCGAGCATCGGACCGGTTGGCTCCTCGTTCGCGGCCTCCGCCAGCAGCCGGGCCGAGCGTTCCAGCGCGCGGAAACATTCGGCTTCGTCCCCGGCGAGGGCGTGGCCCTGGGCTTCCCGCTGCGCGGCAAGGCCCCGCACCCTTGCCGAGGCCGCCGGGTCGGACTGGGCCCGCTTGGCCAGCTCGATGGTGCTGCGCGCATCGTCGTTGTGCAGCGCGATGTCCGCCCTGCGGACCATGGCGTACCAGCGCAGATCCGCGTCGCCGGCCTGCTCGGCCATGCGCACCGCCCACTGCGTCCAGCGTGCCGCCATGGCGTCGTCGCCGGCCTCCTGGGTCATCCAGCCCGCGTATTCGGTGTAGCGGGCGGCCAGTTTCCACAGCGCGGCCCGCTCGCCAGGACTCGCGTTCCCAGCCAGGCCGCGCAACACCTGGGTCTCGGCGATCACCATCGGCAACACCGTGCCTGGACCGGCGATCTGACCGAGTTGTCGGATCGCGGCAAACCGGGCGGCGAACGCGTTGGCCAGGTCTTCGCTCGCGGTCACCGACCGACCGGCGCCAAAGGCCATGCCGAGCGTCAGATCGGGGTCGGGGCGATCGGATCGCCTGGTGGGCAGAAAAAACCCGGCGCCGTCCGGAGAAATCCCGAGCAGCCAGGTATGCCCGTCGCCGGGTTCGGGTTCGGCCTCGACCGGCTGCTCCTCGGCACGGGACAGGAACAACCGCACCAACTGGCCGCCCGCGCCCAACTCAGCGTCGCACAACCGGGCCAGTTCGGCGCTCGGCCGCTTCTGTCCGGACTCGACCCGACTCAGATGCCCCTTGCTGAAGTGCACCCGCTCGGCGAGCTGACCGAGGGACAGCCCGGTCGCCTCGCGCAGCTCACGCAGTTCCCGGCCGAAGGTCACTGCCACTCCCCCAGCGCCGGCACCTCGCCGATCAGCCGATCGACCACGGCACGCACGTCGGCTTCGCCGTAGCCATAGGGCAGATGCCGGAACTGTCGCCCGGCCAGCCAGTCGATATCGGGCGGCAGCGCATCCGGATCCAGCTTGCCGCGAGCGCCGACCAGCAGCGGCACAACGGAAACGCCGTGCTTGTGCGCCTCCACGATCTCCCGGCGCACCCAGTCGGAATCCCGGTCAAGCAACCGTTGCCCGGCACTGTTGTAGACCTTCTCCCAGCGTTCGCCGATCACCACGATCAGCACCCGAGCGCCGCGCACCTTGTCCAGCAGCTCGGCCGCGAAATCCATTCCCGCGGTCAGCGACCGGTCGTCCCGGAACACGCAGGACGCCCCGAAGCGCCGGCAGAACTCCCTGTCCAGCAAGTCGACGGCGAGTTTGTCGTCGCTGCTGCGATAATTGATGAACACCACCGGCTCACCGGCCGGCTCCGGAATCCGGACACCATAGGACGCCATTTCCCGATTCACGTAGGCAATGCCGGCCGGCGTATCCAGCTGACGAGCCGGACCACATTCGACCAGCGCATTGTCCGGGCAGTTTGTCCCGAACAACAGCATGGTCGGCTGATTCAGATCGACATGCGAATGCCAGATCATCCCGGAGAAACCCGACAGCTCGTCCCGGTAAGCGTCCACCCATCCGTTCGGCGCCAAGGACAGTAGGTCTGTCCGCAGCGATGCCCTGGCCAGATCCAGCGTGCCGAACAAACGCAGCAGCACGAGTTCCGTTGTCATGCGCACCCGGGACAGCACCAGGCCGTCAAGCGACGGCCGGACGTCGCGCAGCCCCGGCCGCAGGTATTCGGCGAGTGCCGTTCTCTCCGACTCGGAAACCGCGACCACCCCGGTCAACCGCGCGGCCGGATCGAGCCGATGCCGCACCCGCCAGAGGTCCGTACCCGGCGGCACGACGAAACGGGCCGCAGCCGCTTCGCGACTCATCCCGCCCTCCCGTCGCCTTCGCGGATCACATTGTCGCACATCACCCGACCAGACCAGCTGCGAATACCAGGCCGGCGACGAAACCGATGAGCAGGCACAGCACCGACAGCCGCACCACGGCGGACAAAGCCACAAACAGTTTCACCGGTTGCCCCCTCCCGTTGAGCACGATCGCCACCCACCGCAAGCATGCCGTGGGCGAGGGCCGAAATCACGGTGGTGTCAGTGCCCGGGTTCAGTTGGAAACGGACAACCACCGGCCCGCCGCAGCGCGACGAGCAACACGGCATAGGCGCTGCTGGCATGCGTCAGCTCACCGCCCGTGACCAGTTGCAGGGCGCGCGAAAACGGCAGCCAGCGCAGTACCAGATCGGCTTCGGCGGGGTCAAGGTGCTGCTCGCGCATGGTCAGCCCGGTCGCCAGGAAAACGTTGTCCGCGTGGTTGGTGAGGCTGTCCGCGCCGTTGATGCGGCCCAGCGGTTCCCAGCGTGCGGCACGCAACCCGGTCTCCTCGGCCAGTTCCCGCCGCGCTGCGGCCAGCGGTCCGGTGTCGGACGGCTCGATCCCGCCACCTGGCAGCCGCCACTGGGTGCCGGCGTGGGTGTAGATCCACTGCCGGGTCATGGCCAGCTGATCCTGGTCGTCCATGGCGAGCACGGTGACCGAGCCGGCGGTCACCACGTGCGAATAGCTGCCCCGGCATCCGTCCGGTCGCACCACCGAATCCCGGCGCACCTCGAACCACGGATTCCGGTGCACCACGACGCTGTCCAGCCGACGCCACGGCGCGTCGACCGTGCAAGGTGCTGGTGCGGTGTCCTGTCCCCAAGCCATATTGGTATGGAATCATCCCCCGACCCGCCGCGCATGACATCTACCTGCCAGTGGCCACTTCCCACCGTGACCCGATGACGACGGTCAGCGGGCCCAGTCGGGGACCCAGATTTCGTCGCGGGCGGTTGATCGGTGTCGGGCGGTGAGGTAGTCGAGGAACATGGCGAGTACGGGGTGTGGATTGTCGGCTCGCCAGATCACGGAAAGCGGGTAGACCGGGATCGGGTCGACGACGGGGATTCGGCGGAGGTCGTAGCTTTCCGGCCAGAGGTAACGGGAGCCTTCGCCGACGAGGTTGGCAAGGCGGGTCGAGTCGGCGATTTCGGCGAGGAGGGCTTCCACGCCGAAGACCGGGCCGATCGTGTCGATGGTGAGGCCGAAGATCTTGGCCAGGTCTTCGTAGTAGCCGACCGGCTCGGTTTCGGAGAGGCCGGGCATCCAGATGGGATGCTCGGTGAGGTCGGCGAGTCGCACGGTCCTGTTGTCGGCCAATGGATGGCGCGGGCCGACGAGCAGTTCGTGGCGTTCGTCGATGACTCTTGCCGAGCGCAGACTGGGTGGGACCTTGCTGGCGGAGTCGCGCAGGGACCGGAAGGTGGCGTCGATGGTGCCCGCACCGACTTCGGCCAGGACGGAGTCGACGGTGGTGCCGGTGAGGGTGACGACGTCGAGGTCGATGTGGGGGTGTTGCCGGTAGAACTCGCGCAGGATGTTGGCCGGCGCGGTTCTGCGGTTGACGACGTCCACGCGCAGGGCCCGTCGACCGGGTGTCACGGCCGCGATCGCGCGTTCGGCGACGCGCAGGAGTTCGCGGGCGTGCGGTAGCAGGGCTTGGCCGTCGACGCTGAGCCGGACGCCGCGCGCGGTCCTGGCGAAGAGGTGGACGCCGAGTTGCCGTTCCAGGGTGGCCACTCGTTTCGACGCCGCCTGCTGGGTGATGCCCAGATCGTCGGCGGCGGCCTGGAACTGGCCGGTCTCGGCGACGGCGACGAAGGTACGAACCGCATCGAGGTCCACTCGGCAGAACCTACCTCGGCCATCGGCGGCAGCGCTGTGGCCTGCCGAGGCCGCTCGCAATATCCTCGCTGAACGAGTATATCTGGTCGGGTGACGTTGACCCAGGCGCGGCACTGGCGCTCGGCAGCCGAAGCGCTGGCTGTGCTGCGGCACGAGCGGCGGCTGACGCGTCCCGAACTCGGCCGCCGGCTCGGCCTGGACAGCGGCCCAACGTCCGACCTGGTGAAACGGCTGTCGCGAGCCGCGTTGATCTCCGAACGGCGGGCGTCGGCGGACCGGCCGGGGCGGCCGACGACCACCGTGCACGCGCATCCGGCCGGACCGGTCGCGGTCGTCGTTGACCTGCGACACGGCGACTGGCGCATCGGCACCTGCGGCGTCGACGGCGTTGTCGAGGTCGTGGCGACCGGGCAGCACGACGGCGCGGGGCCGGACGTGCTGCTCGGCGCGTTGAGCGAGCGCATTCGAGTCGCCGCGGACGCTGTCGGCGATCGGGTGGTGGGGGTCGGGGTCGCGGCGCCAGGGCCGACAGCGGACGACCGACTGGTGCACGCGACCATGCTCGGCTGGCGCGATGTGGATTTCTCCGTGCTGCGACCGTCTTCCGAGGTTCCGGTCGTGGCCGGGAACGACGCGACCATGGCCGCGATGGCCGAGGCGCGCCTGCACACTCCGCGTCCTCGGACGCTGTTGCACATCGTCGTCGAGATCGGTGTCGGTGGCGCGCTCGTTGTGGACGGTCGCCCGGTTCCGAGCGCGCGCGGGCTGCACGGCGAGTTCGGGCATCTGCCCTTTGGCGTTCGGGACGCTCGGTGTCCCTGCGGCGCGCTCGGGTGCTGGTCGGTCCTGTTCGACGCCAAGCAGGTCGCTCGGCGCGCGGGGGTGCGCGTGCGTCGCGATCCGCGTGGCTGGTTGCACCGTTTCTTCACGGATACCTCACCGTCGCCTCGGGCGGGGTCGGTGCGGGCGGACCTGGTCGCGGAGTTGGGGCGTGGCATCGCCGGACTGGTCAACGCGTTGGACCCGGACCTGGTCACGCTCGGCGGACTCGCGCCCGAGGTGCGCGCCGCAGCGCAAGAGCGGTTCGTCGGCGCGGTCGAGAACGGTCTGATGACGATGCTGCGCGACCGGCCGCCCGACCTGCTCGACGCGCGTGCCGGTGAGGACGCGCCAATGATCGGGGCCGGCCTGTCCGTGTTCGACCGGGTGCTGGACGCGGGCATGCTCGCGCGCTGGGCGAGCCGCACGCGGGCGGCGGCGTCGTGATCCGGCGCCGGTCCTGGCGGGCGAGCCTCGACGAGGCGCCGCCCGGCCGGCCCTATCGCCGGGACGCCGCGACCTGGGTGTGTTTTGCCGCGTTGTTCGCGTTCGGCGTGCCCAACGCGCTGCTCGGGCCGGTGCTGCCGTACCTGCGCCAGGTCGAGCACATCTCCTACCTGACCGGCGCCCTGCACCAGGTCGCCTTCGCGATCGGCGGTACCACGGCGGGCATCCTGGCGAGCAGGCTGCACATGCCCAGGCGGCGCACGATCGTCGTCGGCCTTGTCGGCGCGGCCGGGGCGGGCGTGCTGCTCGGCTACGGCCACGTTCTCCCGCTGACGCTCGTCGCCGCGCTGTTGGTGAGCGCGTTCGGGACGACCGCGCTGATCCGCATGTGGGCGCTGCTGTCGGATCTGCACCACCGGCATCGGCCGGTCGCCATGACCGAGGGCGAGATCTCGGTCAGCCTGGCAGGAATCCTCACTCCCGCCCTGGTCAGCGTGTGCGCCGCCAGTTCGTTCGGTTGGCGGTTCTCGTTCGTGGTCGTCTTCGTCGTCGTGGTGGCGGCCGCTGCCGCCGTTGGCGCGACCCGGCTGCCGGACCACGCGCGACGACCGCCCGCCACCGGCGCCGCCGACGAGCCGGAGCACCACTCGCCTCGGCGGACGCTCACCACGATCTTCGCGGTGGTGGGCCTGGAATTCACGCTGAGCTTCTGGGCCGCGAGCTATCTGCACGACGACGTCGGCGTCGCCCAGGACACGTCGGTCGCGATGGTGAGCGCGTTGTACGCGGCCAATCTGGTCGGACGCCTTGTGGCGAGCAGGCTCGCCCGCCTGCTGTCCACCGCGCTCGTGCTCCGGCTCACGCTGTTGACCGCGTTGACCGGCCTGCCCTTGCTGCTGCTCGCCGGCAACGTGGTCGTCGCCGGCATCGGGTTGGTCGTGACCGGCATCGGCATCGGTGGCACGTTTCCGCTGGCGTCCGCGCTGCACGTCACCGCGAGCCGGCGCACGGCGGACCAGGCGCTCGGCCAGATCCTCACCGTCGCCGGCCTCGGTCAGATCGCCGCCCCGCTGCTCGCCGGCGTGCTCGCGCAGGTGAGCGACCTGCGCGTCAGCCTGCTCGTGCTACCCGCGCTCGTGCTACTCGCCGCGGCCACGGTCCGGGGGTAAGGCCAGGAGGCACTGACAGCTCGCGGGACGCCGCGATTGCTCATCGGCGGAGATGGGTACGCAGATCCCGGGTGCGGATGTCGACGCTGTGGAGGTGAGCACCAACATGAACCGCTATCCGAGCCTGCGCGGCAAGGTACGCTCGCTGCCTGGTGTCGTGAGCGTCGTGTCGCTGGCCGGTGACGTGGACGCGGTGGCAGCGCCGGTGATGGCGCAGATCTTCGCGCAGTACACCGAACCCGGCCAGGACGTCGTCGTCGACCTGACGGATGTCTCGCTCGTGTCCGCGGCCGCCATGAGCGTGCTGACCGAATTCACCGGGCGAACGCGTCGGGTACTGGTGGTGGCGACCGGTCTCGCCGCGGAGACCCTGAACCTCGCCGTCTCGCTGACCGTGGTCGGCACGCTGACCGACGCGCTTGGCATGCTCGGCCTCGGCTTGGTCGCGCTGCCCGCGCCGCGCCGGGTGGACATCCGCCGCATGCACACCCGGGCGTACATCGCGCGGACGCTGGACGTGGTGTGTCGCCGCTACGGGCTCGACTCCCCCGACGCGGCGTTCGCGGTGATGAGCAAGGCGTCCCAGCGACACAACGTGCCACTGCGGATCCTGGCCGGTGCCGTGCTCGACATCCGCGAGCCGACCGGTGCCCACTGGTTTCCCGGTCGACTGGCCCGACCAGCACCCCGGCTGTCCTTCACGCCGGCCGGCACACCCGCCTCGACCCTTGCCGGCGCGCTCGACCGGATTCGCGCCCATACCGGCGCGCGGTTGGGCAGCGCGCAGAGCGTCGACCCGTTCCACACCGGACTGGTGCTGGACCGGCAGTTCGGGTTCGACGCGGACTTCGCCGACGCTTTCGCGCACGTCACGGACGGCACAGCAGCTTCACTGGCCTACCGGACCCGCCAACAGACCGTGATCGCCGACCTGGCAACGGACGCGCGGCTGCGCGGTACCGACCAGACCGTCCTGCTGACCGCGGGCGCGCGGGCGGTGCAGAGCACCCCGGTGCTCACCCCGGACGGTCGCTGCCTCGGCGTGATGTCCACGCACTGCGCCGACGCCGACGACCTCCCGTCCAGCGCGGCGCTCCGACACGTCGAGGCGGTTGCCGAGGAGGCGGGCGAATGGCTCGAATGGTACCGGCGCACCGTCGTGTTCGACGCCCTGGAATACCTGCACCGCGAGGCGCGCGACCGATCAGGGTGACGGGACCGGAAACGCGACAGGGCTGCGGTGTCCTTCCCGGTCAACGGCGCGAACGCCGAAGAACACGTCGTCCTTGGACAGCGGCACGGTGTGCGCGGTGACGTCGCCGACCGCGATGGCGTGCGTCCAATCCGGTTCGGTGCACGCCCGCCACACCACCTCGTAGCCGGCCAGGTCGGGCTCGGTGCCGCGTTGCCAGGTGAGGTCGGTGCTGTTGGACAGTTGGCCGTCCAGGATCAGCGCGTTGCGCGGCGTGCCCGGCGCGTTGGCCAACGACCACATCACCGCCGCGTTGACCTTGGCGACGCGCAGGATGTAGTCGAACTCGCAGAACTCGATCAGGTCGCCGTACTGCACGCCGTTCACGATCCGGGTGTCCTGGTGCTGGTGCGCGAAGTTCTCGTGCGGCTCGGTGAACCGCGCGGCCGGATATCCCTGTTGCAGGAAGGGAATGTGGTCGCCGCCGCGCAGGTAGCGGTCCCTGCGGTAGATCACCCTGACCGCCATGTCGGTCGCGTCGTTGGTGGCGACGCCGGTGGCGAAGCGCGCCAACTGCCGGCTCGGCGAGTCCGCCTCGCTGCCCACCGCCTGCCGCACCGCCGCCTGCGCGGGCGTCTCCGAGGTGGGCACGCCTTCGGCGAACAGCCGGATGGTGTGCGGATCGCGGGTGCCGTCGTCGCCGGTTGCCGAGCCGACGATGTCGTTGGTGAACATGCCCTGCACGTCCGCGCCCTGGGCCTTGAACTGCTGCGCCATGAACCCCGCGCCGTAGAGCCCCTGCTCCTCGCCTGCCACCGCGGCGAACACGATGGTCGCCTTGGGGTCTCGTTCTGCCATCACCCTTGCCATTTCCAGCACCGCCGCGACACCCGACGCGTCGTCGTCGGCACCGGGCGCGTCGCTGGTGAAGTTCATGATGTCGGTGACCCGCGAGTCGTAGTGCCCGGACACCACGTAGATCCGGTCCGGCGACGCCGAGCCGCGCAGTGTGGCGACCACGTTGGTGATCTGGGTCGGCGTCGGGATCCGGTTGGCCACCGGCTGGATGTAGGACTGCGCGGCAACGGTCATCCGGCCGCCTGAGGTCGCCGCGACCTGCTGGAACTGGCCGAGCAGCCAGTCACGCGCGGCGCCGATGCCGTGCTTGGGGTCGGTCTGGCTGGACAGGGTGTGCCGGGTGCCGAAGGTGGTGAGCGTGCTGACGGTGTCGTAGAGCCGCTGTTGGTCCAGTTCAGCGAGAATCTGCCGCAGTTGCCGGTCGGGCGGTTGTGGGGAGATCGGCCTGCCGGGTCCGGCGGGCCAGTCATCGTGGGAGTTCAGCGCCGGATCGGCGCTGGCCGCCGTCGTCGCTGTCATCGTCGCGGCGGCAGCCGCCGTTGTGGCGAGAAATGCTCTTCTGCTGGCACGGAATCGGTTCACTGACTCGGATTCGTCGGCAGGCATGAACCGGGTGTACGCCGATCGAACCGGCATGTCCAGGCTTCAGCGCGCGGGCAGGCCGAATGCCCGGCGCGCCAAGGTGAAGTAGTGATCGCCGCGCACCACCTGGTAGTTCGGGCCGAGCGAGCCGGCGATGCGCACCACGTCGGTCGGGGTGAGGTTCCAGGCGAGCGTGCCGATCGACAGGAACAGCGGCCTGTCACCGGTCCAGCCGGCCGACGCGGTGGCGATCGCCTGGGTGGCCTCGGCGACGCTGGAAGCCAGCCGGCTCACCGACAGCGGCGTGTTGCCGGCGAGGACGGACGTGCTCGTGTAGGTCGTCCATGCCATGAGCAGGCCGAGCGGCCGCAGGTCGTTGGTGTACCGGGTGGCGGTCGCGGTGTCGAAGGGGATGTCGTTGCCGTTGCGGCGGTTCAGGATGACCTGCGCGTCCAGGCCGGTGCGCCTGATGTACCGGGCGGCCTGTCGCGTGTAGGCGGCCAACGTGTCGGCGGGCCAGTCGCTGGGATAGACGTAGCCTGCGCCGGACGGGCCTGCCATCAGATAGTCGTTGGGCGATGCGGTGCGCTGGTAGTAGGACAGCACGGTCGGCGCCGCGTCGACCGCGAGCGGCTGGGTCGACCAGTTCAGCGGGACCTTGCCCCGGTTCGGATCGTCCCAGATCTGACGCATCCGGTGTTGGCCGTACTGGAGGTTGTCGCCCTCGGTCATCGTCAGCGTGACATAGATCTTGTTCGCCAGCTTCGGCGCTGGCGGCGCGGACTGGCCGGCCAGGACCGGCGCTGGCACGCCGCCGAGCACGGTCAGGTTGGTGCACCAGTCCGCGGCGACCACGTACACGCCGTGCTGCGAGGTGAGCTGGGTGCCGTCGTCCTCGCCGTTCACGCTGGCCGGCCACCAGCCAAGATAGGGCGAGGGCGTCGGCAGGTCGGCGAGCAGGCCGCTCAGCAGCGGTCCCTCCCCCGCGGTCGCCGGGTCGAGGAAGACGACCATCGCCCGGTTGGCGACCGCATAGTCGCGCAGGTAGCCGGCGACGTTCGGGTCGAGGCCGATCAGCAGCCGGTGCGAGGTCGACGACCAGAGGTTGGTCACCGCCCAGGTGTAGGCGTCGAGGTCGGTGGCGAACCGGCCGCGCAGGTCGGTCAGCACGGGCAGACCGGTGCTGGCGGCGAATTCGGCCGAGGTCGCCACGCCGTCGTGCAGGCCCGCCAGCGTGGTGGCCACGTTGACGGTCGCGGGCACGGCCGGGTCGTGGATGATCGCGCCGCGCACCCGGTCGCGGTAGCTCGCCAGCAGGTCCAGCGGGTCGCCGACCTGCCGGTAGGGCACGCCGAGTTCGGTCAGCCAGGTGGTCGGGCTCTCGTTCTGCGGCTGGAGCAGGTAGATGCTCGGCCGGTCGCGATTGACAACGCCCTGCAAGGTGGTGAGCAGCAACTGCTCGTCGGCCGAGCGGCCGGTGAGGTCGGCGACGTCGAGGAAGCGCGGGCGGGCGAAGCTGGGTAACGCCTGCCCGGACGGCCAGCGGATGCCGGAAGTAGGGTCGGTGGCGGCGTTCGCGTTCGTCGGGACGGCGATGGTGGCCGCTCCGGCGGCGGCAACCGCGAAGAACTGGCGACGCGACGGCATACCGGGCATGACTTCTCACTCCCAGGGGTGCATGTCAACAGGACACCTACCGGCTGGCCAGCGCGTTAGAAATTGACAATATCATCGCCGCCGCGAGACAAACGAGACAGAAATCGTTCCCCCGACCGTCTACAGAGGAGTAAACATGCCGGCCGACGACGTGTTCGCCGCCAAGATCGAGCGTCGCATCGAGTGGTACGACACGGACGCGGCCGGCCATCAGCACTACTCGGTGATCTTTCGCCTTGTCGACGCGGCCGAGGCAGAACTGCTGCGCGCCCATGGTCTGGATTGGCTGTTCGGCAGCACGCCGAGGGTGCGCCACGAGGTCGACTACCGCAGCCGGCTGTGGTTCGGCGACCTGACCACGACCACCATCGAACTGGCCGACCTCGGCCGCACCTCGATGCGGCTGCGGTTCGAGGTGTGCGGCCCCAACGGGCAGGTGGCCGCAGCGGGCACCGTGGTGACCGTGTACTCGCCGCCGGATGCGACCTCGGCCGTGCCGTGGCCGGACTCGGTCCGGCAAGTTTTTGCGCATCGTTGACGGTCGTCACCAATGCGATACGCTGACCGGGTGGCCGAATTCCGGTTGAGCGACGAGCAACGCGCGTTCCAGCAGCGGGTCGGCGACCTCGCGCGCACGAAACTGCGTGCGGCGGCGGCCTCCGGCGAGCCCGGCAGGGTGAACCGGCCGCTGCTGCGCGCCATGGGCGAACTCGGCCTGTTGCGCGGCCTGTTCGGCGGCGAACCCGACGAGCCGCCGCGCGACGCGGCCGCGCTGCGACTGTGCCTGTTGCGCGAGTCGATCGCGCAGGTCAGCGGCGAGGCCGAGACCGCGCTGGCGCTCCAGGGCCTTGGCAGCTACCCGATCCTGCAATCCGGCTCGCCCGAACTCGTCGAACAGTGGATCCCGAAGGTGATCTCCGGCGAGGCGGTCGCCGCGTTCGCGCTGTCCGAGCCGAACGCCGGCTCGGACGCGGCCGCGCTGGAACTGCGCGCCGAGCCGGACGGCGACGGCTGGCGGCTGACCGGCGAGAAGATCTGGATCTCCAACGCGCCCGACGCCGACATCTACACGGTGTTCGCGCGGACCACCCCGAACGCGCGTGCTCGCGGCGTCACCGCGTTCGTCGTGCCCGGCGACAGCCCCGGCCTGTCCGGCGAGCCGCTGGACATGCTCTCCCCGCACCCGATCGGCCGGCTGGTCTTCGACGGCGTCCCGGTCGGGCCGCGACGACGTGCTCGGCGAGGTCGACGCCGGATTCGCGGTGGCCATGCGCACCCTCGACCTGTTCCGGCCCAGCGTCGGCGCGTTCGCGGTCGGCATGGCGCAGGCCGCGCTGGACGCCACGGTCGAGCACGTCCGGCGACGCACGGTCGCACGGCGCACCGCTGGCCGACCAGCAGGCGGTCGCGCACCGGATCGCCGACATGGCGACCGAGCTGGAAGCCGCGCGACTGCTCGTCTACGCGCGGCCGCCGCCTACGACGAGGGCGCCGAACCGGAACAGCAGGCGCGGCGCTCGGCCATGGCCAAGCTGTACGCGACCGAGGCGGCGCAGCAGATCATCGACGGTGCGGTGCAACTGCACGGCGCGCCGCGCTGCGCAGCGGCCACCTGCTCGAGCACCTCTACCGCGACGTGCGCTCGCTGCGGATCTACGAGGGCGCGTCGGAGATCCAGCGTTCCATCATCGCCCGCGACCTGATCGGCAGGGACCACACTCGATGACCGACTACCGCTTCCGCGCCTCCGCCGCGCTGACGCGGAACTGGCAGCATTTCCGCTTCGCCAAGGCCGACGGCGTCGCCACGGTGACGCTCGACCGGCCGGAGAAGCTGAACCCGCTGACCTTCGAGAGCTACGCGGACCTGCGCGACCTGCTCGCCGAACTGCCGCACCACCAGGACGTGCGGGTGCTGGTCATTCGCGGTGAGGGCAAGGCGTTCTGCGGCGGCGGCGACGTCAACGAGATCATCGGCGAGCTGATCAAGATGGAGCCGCGCGACCTGATGCGGTTCACCAAGATGACCGGCGACGTCATCCGCGCCATGCGCGAGTGCCCGATCCCGATCATCACCGCCATCCAGGGCATCGCGGCCGGTGCCGGCGCGGTGATCGCGCTGGCCTCGGACTTCCGGGTGGTCAGCACGTCGGGGCGGTTCGCGTTCCTGTTCACCAAGGTCGGGCTGTCCGGCGGCGACATGGGCGCGGCCTACCTGCTGCCCGCGGGTGGTCGGGGCTGGGCCGCGCGACCGAGCTGCTGATGCTCGGCGACACCATCGACTCGGCCACCGCCGACCGGTACGGCCTGGCCTCCCGCCTTGTCGCCGACGACGAGCTCGACGCGGCCGTCGCCGAACTGGCGCGCACGCCTCGCCGACGGACCGACCCTCGCTCTCGCCCAGACCAAGTCGCTGATCACCCGGGAACTCGACATGCCGATCGGCCCGGCGATGGAACTGGACGCGATGACCCAGGCACTGCTGATGACCACCGAGGACCACGCCGAGTTCCACGCCGCGTTCAACGAACGCCGCCCGCCCCGTTGGGAAGGACGCTGACACCATGCGCGCCGACGACTACCTCGACCTCGACGCCGAACTGACCGAGGAGGACCGCGCGGTGCGCGACACGGTGCGCGACTTCGCCGGTGCCGAACTCGCCCCGCAGGTGGCCGACTGGTACGAGCGCGGCACGCTGCCCGCCGACATCGGGCGGCAGTTCGCCAAGATCGGCCTGCTCGGCATGCACCTGACCGGATACGGCTGCGCAGGCACCAGCGCGACCGCCTACGGCGTTGCATGCAGGGAACTGGAGGCGATCGACTCCGGCCTGCGCAGTTTCGTGTCCGTGCAGGGCTCGCTTGCGATGTTCGCGATCCACCGCTGGGGTTCGGAGGAGCAGCGTCAGGAATGGTTGCCGCGCATGGCGACCGGCGAGGTCATCGGCTGCTTCGGCCTGACAGAACCGGATGCCGGCAGCGACCCCGGCTCGATGCGCACGTACGCCCGCCGCGACGGCGACGACTGGGTACTCAACGGCGCCAAGATGTGGATCACCAACGGCACGCTGGCGAAGGTCGCGATCGTGTGGGCACGCACCGACGACGGCATCCGCGGTTTCGTCGTTCCCACCGACACGCCCGGATTTGTGGCCCATGAGATCCACCGCAAGCTCTCCCTCCGCGCGTCCATCACCGCAGAACTGACTTTCGAAGACGTACGACTGCCAGCGGAAGCGATGCTCCCCGAGGTCCGCGGCCTCAAAGGCCCGCTCTCCTGCCTGAACGAGGCCAGGTTCGGCATCGTCTGGGGTGCGGTCGGCGCCGCGCGCGCCTGTTACACCGAGGCGTTGCGATACGCGTTGGAGCGCACCCAGTTCAACAAGCCGCTGGCCGCGTTCCAGCTCACCCAGCGCAAACTCGCCGACATGGTGCTCGCGGTCAACAACGCGGGCCTGGTCGCGGCGCGCCTCGGCCGGCTGAAGGACGCCGGCACGATCGAGCCCGCGCAGATCAGCTACGGCAAGCTGCACAACGTACGCGCCGCACTGGAAGTGGCCCGCAGTGCGCGTGGCCTGCTCGGTGCGGCCGGCATCACGCTGGATCACGCGGTCATGCGGCACATGGTCAACCTGGAAACCGTGTCGACCTACGAAGGCACCGAGGAGATGCACGCGCTGAGCATCGGGGCGGCCGTCACCGGTATTCCGGCATTCCGATGACCGGCCCCGCCATTCCGATGACCGGCCGCGTCGCCCTGGTCACCGGCGCCAGCAGAGGCATCGGCCGCGAGATCGCCCAGCGCCTGAGCGCGGCCGGCCTGCGCGTCGCGCTGGTCGCCCGAGACCGCACCCACCTCGACGAAACCGCAGCCGGCTGCGACGGCCCGACCATGGTCGTCCCAGCCGACCTCACCTCCACCTCAGCGGTCGATGCGGCGTTCGCCGAGGTCGAGGATGCCTGGGGCCCGGTAGAAGTGCTCGTCGCCAACGCGGGCGCCGCCCAGTCCGCCCGCCTTGAGCGCACCAGCGACGAGGACTGGCAGCGGATCATCGACATCAATCTGACCGCCCCGTTCCGCTGCGTGCGCAGGGCGGTTCCCGCGATGCGTGCGGCCAACTGGGGCCGAATCGTGGTGGTCGCCTCGATCGCGGCGCACGTCGGCGAGCCGTACATCGCCGCGTACACGGCGAGCAAGCACGGCGTGCTCGGCCTTGTCCGCTCGGCAGCGGCCGAACTCGCCGGGGACGGCGTCACGGTCAACGCGGTCAGCCCCGGCTACGTGGACACGCCCATGACCGACGCCACGGTCGCGAACATCGTCGCCACCACCGGCCGCACCGAGGAGGCGGCGCGCGAAGCACTGGCGCGCAGGCAACCGATCGGCAGGCTCATCACCCCCGCCGAGGTCGCCGACGCGATCTGGTTCTGTGTGCGCAGCGAAGCGGTGACCGGGCAGAGCATCAAGGTGGACGGAGGCGCGGTGCAATGACGATCGAGCGAATCAACCCGGCCGGCCTCGCCGAGCCGAAAGGCTTCAGCCACGCGGTCGTCGGCCGAGGCACCACGGTCTTCCTCGCCGGCCAGACCGCGTTGAACGCCGATGGCCGGATCGTCGGCGCGACCGTGGTCGAGCAGTTCGAGCGGGCGCTCGGCAACCTGCTGACCGCGCTACGCGAAGCAGGCGGCGAACCGGCCCAACTGGCCAGTCTGACCGTGTACGTCACCGACATGGACGACTATCGCGCGTACGCAAGGGAAATCGGCGGCGTCTGGCGACGCCTGATCGGCCGCGACTACCCGGCCATGGCCGCCATCGGCGTGTCCCGTCTGTGGGACAAGGAAGCCCTCGTCGAAGTGCAGGGCTTCGCGGTCATCGAATAACTTACATTCCTTGTCAGGCAATAGATTTCGGGCTCTGAAATCCTTTCTCGATCGGGTGATCATTTCTCAAGTTGCCGAGAACTGATCGACTTTCGTCAGTCCAGGGTGCTGGAATTGGCGCCGACCGAGAAAGGAGGGCACTATGAGAGTCATGGCCGATGAGAGCGGTGCCCACCCCGGGCAGCACGGACGTCCGCTGACCGTGCGCGACCTGGAGGACATGCCGGACGACGGCAACCGCTACGAACTCATCGACGGAGAACTGTACGTGAGCCCCGCCCCGGCACCCCGCCATCAGCAGATCGTTTCCGAGTTGCAAGCCGAACTGCGAGCGGTTCGCCCGCCACACCTGGCTGTGCTGGTAGCGCCACTCGCGGTCCAATTGAGCTTCAACACCGAAGTACAACCAGACGTGCTGGTCGCGCCGTTCGAAGCCTTCACAGAGAAGAACCTCCCCGGCCCACCGCTACTCGCGGTCGAGGTGCTGTCACCGAGCAGCACCATGATCGACTACAACAAGAAGAAGCGGCTTTACGAACGATTCGGCGTACCGAGCTACTGGGTGATCGATCCGCTCGAACCGAACCTTTCAGCGTTCGAACTCGATGAGAACGGCCAGTACCAGACCGTCGCGGACATCGCTGGGGACAAGCCGTTCGAGCCCACCGCGCCGTTCCCCGTGCGCATCGTGCTCACCAAGCTACTCGGCGGCTTCGCGAAACCGTGAACATCGCTCAGGCCGGGCGCCGTGTCGACGAGGACGGCGCCTGGTCGGCCGCGACTACCCAGCCTTGCCCGGCATCGCGCAAGTGCACGATAAGAAAGCCATCGCCGAAGTGCAGGACTTCGCGGTCGTCGACTAGCACAAATTTCGGGCGGTGAAATCCACTTCTCGATCGGGTGATCATTCTCGGGTTGCCGAGAACTGATCGACTTTCGTCAGTCCAGGGTGCTGGAATTGGCGCCGACCGAGAAAGGAGGGCACTATGAGAGTCATGGCCGATGAGAGCGGTGCCCACCCCGGGCAGCACGGACGTCCGCTGACCGTGCGCGACCTGGAGGGCATGCCGGACGACGGCAACCGCTACGAACTCATCGACGGAGAACTGTACGTGAGCCCCGCCCCGGCAACCCGCCATCAGAAGATCGCTTATCGGTTGCACCACGTGTTGGATGCGGTCGCGCCGCCACACATGGAAGTGCTGGGGGCTCCATTCGCCGTCCAGTTGAGCTTCAACACCGAAGTACAACCAGACGTGCTGGTCGCGCCGTTCGAAGCCTTCACAGAGAAGAACCTCCCCGGCCCACCGCTACTCGCGGTCGAGGTGCTGTCACCGAGCAGCACCATGGTCGACTACAACAAGAAGAAGCGGCTTTACGAACGATTCGGCGTGCCGAGCTACTGGGTGATCGATCCGCTCGAACCGAACCTCTCAGCATTCGAACTCGATGAGAACGGCCAGTACCAGACCGTCGCCAAGATAGCCGGGGCGGAGCCATTCGAGGCCACGCAGCCGTTCCCCGTGCGCATCGTGCTCACCGAACTGCTGGGCCGCTTCGCGAACCCCTGAACGCCGGTCAGCCCGCGCGCACCGTGTCGACGAGGCGGTGCGCGGGGCCGGCGAGTTTGTCGCGCAACTCGAAGAAGGTGCGGGCGGCCGCGACGCCGTTCCAGTTGCTTGGCAGGACTTTCACCGGCAGACCAGGGTCCGCATAGGACAGTCGGCGCCAGTCGGTGAGCGCGTTGAGGTAGTCGGCGAATGCCTGCTTGTCCTCGACCTTGACGCGGCGTCGGTAGGCTGCGGCCATCGGCGTGTAGCGGTCCAGGAATTCCCGGTAGAGGCCGTGCAGTCGGGGCAGGTCCCACCACTGCCCGACGCGCTTCGCGGTGTCCGCGAACGCGAGGTGGTCACCTCGGAACAGTTCGACGTAGACGTCTAGCTGATGGCGGCGCAAGGTGTCGGTGGTTTCGTCGAGCAGATGCGCTGGCGCGATCCACACGCCCGCCGACACGGTGCCGAAACCCAGCCAGGTCAGCTGGGATCGCAACTGGTGGCGTTTGTCCCGTTCGGACTCGGGCACGCTGAACGCGGCCAGCAGCCAGCCCTCGTCGGCTTCCGCGTGCGGGCGTTCGAAGATGCGCCGGTCGCCGGCCGCGAGGATGTGCTGGGCTTGCTCGGAGAGCGCGTAACCGGCCGCGCCGTTGATCTTCTCTGCGGCGAGCAGGCCGCGGCGCTTGAGCCGGAAGATCGACGACCGCACCGACGGCTCGTCGACACAGCATTCGGCGAGCAGGCGAATGATCGACGCGACGCTGAGCCAGCCGCCGGTCTCCCGCGCGTAGAGGCCGTACAGCGTGATGATCAGTGCCCTCGGCTTCTGACCGCGCCCGCCCGCTTCGTCTGCTTCCACTGCCACCCGCCCACGATAGCCGCCGACCAGTCGGTCAGTTTATAGCACACTCTTCCGTAAATTTGACGACCGTCACGAAGATGCATAAAATATGCATCATGCGCATCGCGGTGATCGGTGGCGGGCCGGCCGGCCTGTACTTCTCCGTCCTGGCCAGGCAACTCGGCCCGGACGACGAGATCACGGTCTGGGAGCGCAACGCCCCGGACGACACCTTCGGCTTCGGCGTGGTCTTCTCCGACGAGACGCTCGGCGGGATCGAGCACGCGGACGAGCGGATCTACCAGCGGATGCAGCGCGAGTTCGCCTTCTGGGACGACATCGACGTGCACTTCAGGGGCCAGGTGCTGACCAGCGGCGGACACGCCTTCGCGGCGATGAGCCGGCAGCGGTTGTTGCGGATCCTCCAGGAACGCTGCGCCGAACTCGGCGTCACCGTGCACTTCCGCGCCATGGCACCGGATGTCGAAGAACTGCGTGCCAGTCACGATCTGGTGGTCGCCGCGGACGGCGTGAACTCGGTAGTGCGCAACCGTTATGCCGAGGTGTTCCTGCCGACCCTGGAAACCCGGCAGTGCCGCTACATGTGGCTCGGCACGGACAAGGTGTTCGACGCCTTCAAGTTCTACATCAGGGAAACCCCGCACGGTGTCATGCAGGTGCACGGCTACCCGTACGACGCACACAACAGCACGTTCATCGTGGAGATGCACGAGAAGGTCTGGGCGAACGCGGGGTTCGCCGCGTTCGCCGACGACGCGAAACTGCCCGGCGAGTCGGACGAGAAATCCGTGCGCGTGCTGCGCGACCTTTTCGCGGACGTGCTCGACGGAGCAGACGTCAAGGTCAACAACTCGAAGTGGTTGTCGTTCAACACGGTGCGCAACGAGTGCTGGCGGCACGGCAACCTGGTGCTGCTCGGCGATGCCGCGCACACCGCACACTTCTCCATCGGCTCGGGCACCAAGCTGGCCATGGAGGACGCGCTCGCGCTGGCCGCGTGCTTACACGAGCAGTCCGATGTGGACGCCGCGTTGACAGCGTACGAGGCGGAGCGGCGGCCGGTCGTGCGGTCGACCCAGCGCGCGGCCCAGGCCAGCCTGGAATGGTTCGAGAACCTCGGCCAGTACGTCGAGCAGCACCCGGTGCAGTTCGCGTTCAACATCATGACCCGCAGCAGGCGGGTCACCTACGACAACCTCAAGGTCCGCGACCCCGAGTTCGTGGCGATGGTCGACGACTGGTTCGCGAAGTCGCAGCACAGCGACTCCCGGCCACCGATGTTCCATCCGCTGCGGCTGCGCGGACTGGAGTTGAAAAATCGGGTCGTCGTGTCGGCGATGGACATGTACCGCGCCACCGACGGCCTGCCCAACGACTTCCACCTCGTCCACCTCGGCGGCAAGGCACTCGGTGGCGCCGGGCTGGTGATGACCGAGATGGTGTGCGTGTCCGACACCGGTCGGATCACCCCCGGCTGCACCGGCATCTACACCGACGAGCAGGCTGCGCGCTGGCGGCGGATCACCGACTTCGTGCACGCCGAGTCGAGTGCGAAGATCGGCATCCAGCTCGGCCATTCCGGCCGCAAGGGCTCGACCAGGCTCATGTGGGAGGGCATCGACCAGCCGTTGCCCGAGCACAACTGGGAGGTCGTCGCGCCGTCGCCGCTTCCATACCGGGCGGGCGTCAACCAGGTCCCGCGCGCGCTGACCGTCGCCGATCTCGTCGAGATCCGCGAGCAGTTCGTCGCTGCCGCGCTGCGTGCCGAGGCCGCCGGTTTCGACCTGCTCGAACTGCACTGCGCGCACGGCTACCTGTTGTCCTCGTTCATCTCGCCGCTGACCAACCAGCGCGGCGACGACTACGGCGGCTCGCTGGCCAACCGGCTGCGCTTCCCGCTGGAGGTCTTCACGGCCATCCGCGAGGTGTGGCCGGAGGACAAGCCGATGAGCGTGCGCATCTCGGCGACCGACTGGTGCGAGGGCGGTATCACAGCGGACGACGCGGTGGCCATCGCCAAGGCGTTCGAGAAGGCCGGCGTGGACCTGGTGGACGTGTCCACCGGCCAGGTCGATCCGGCCGAGCGGCCGGCGTTCGGCCGGTCCTACCAGACCCCGTTCGCGGACCGGATCCGCAACGAGACCGGTGTGGCGACCATGGCGGTCGGCGCGATCTCCTCCTACGACGACGTGAACTCGATCCTGCTGGCCGGCCGCGCCGACCTGTGCGCGTTGGGCCGAGCGCACCTCTACGACCCGAACTGGACCCTGCACGCAGCGGCCGACCAGGGCTACGCGGGACCGGGCGCGGACTGGCCAGCCCCATGGCAGGCGGGTTCCCGCCGCCCACAGACCGGCCGCACGGACGGCCCCAAGCCGCGCCTGGAACTGATCCGCGCGACGCCCGGCAACGAAGTCGGACACCGTCGCTGGCACGGCACCGCCTGATCAACAACGCCTGATCAAAACGCCCAGTCGAAGCAGCTTAACGCGCCAACTCGTCGCGACGGCTGAATGCCAGCCAAACCACCAGCAGGACGACGGCCGCCCCGAACCCGGCGCTCACTGCCCAGCGGCCAAGTCCGGTCGACGCGAGTGCGGCGGACGTGCCCAGCGGGCGGGTCAGCACGTAGCAGATCCAGAACGCGAGAACCGGGCTGAGCCGGAGCCATTTCCAGGCGATGGCCACGCATCCGGTGATGCCGGCCCAGATGGCCAGCCCCAGCGGCAGGCGCAGGATGACCGCGTGGCCGAGCGCGGTGCCGACGGCGAAGGCCGCGAACGCGACGGCCCAGTAGAACGCCTCCCGGCGGCGCGTGTCGACGTGACGCAGGGACAGGGTGCCTTCCCGAACGCGCCACAACGCCAGCAGCGCGATCAGCACGACGAGGTACAGCAGGGTGATCAGGGCGTAGGGCAGGTGCGTCGTGTCGTAGATTCCGTTGGCCGCTTCGGTTCCCGCGACGCTGACCACGACGGTCGCCGGCCAGAACGCCGAGGCCCGGTAGTGGCGGACGCGGAACTGGATGGTCAGCGTGACGATCAGGGCCAGTCCGATCAGGCCGGTGACGAGTACTTGGCCGAAGTGTGCGTACAGGTAGTCCGGCCACACCACGTCCGCCGCGCTGATCATGGTTTTGATCAACCAGAACCAGATCGTGACGGCCGGGATCCTGTTCATCCCGCCAGCATGTCAGAGCACGTCGTTCACCCGATTCGTCACCGTCAGCGCGTGCTCAGCTGCCGAGTTGGAAGCGTTGCGCCGCTGTGCCGTCGCAGTCGTAGATCTGTAGTCGATCGCCTGCTGTCTCGGCGTTGTTCGGGTCGTCGAGGCAGCGGCCGGATGCCGGGTTGAGCAGCGATCCGTTCGGCTGGCTGACCCACACCTGTGATCCGGTGCCGTTGCAGTCCCACAACTGCACCGGTGTCCCGTTGGCGGTGCCGCCGTAGGTCACGTCCAGGCATTTGCCGAGCGCGTGCAGGGTCTGGTCGCCTGGTGCGGACCAGCGTTGCGCGTCGGACGCGTTGCAGCCGTAGAGCTGGACCGCGGTGCCGGATGCCGGGCTGGCATTGGCGATGTCCACGCACAGGCCGCCCGGTCCGGTGATCTGGTTGGGCGGGAACCGCCAGGTCTGGTCGGCCGCTGACGTGCACGTGGCCATTCCGGTCGCGGACAGGCAGGTTCCGGTGCCGGTGTTGACCAGTTCGCCATTGCTGCGCAACGTCCAGTTCTGCGTTGCCGCACCGTCGCATGCGGCCAGTTGGGCCTGGTCGAGGCACTGTCCGGAGATCTTCACTGTGCCACCGGCCGGCGGGGTGACCAGTTGGTCGGCCGAGTGGTCGCAGGGGGCGAGGGTGACGGTCGGGTTCGCGGCAAGGCACTGGCCGTTGGCGCCGAGCACCTCGCCGGCCGTCGGGTTCGCGCCTGCCGACCCGCTCAACCGGATCGTGTGCTGGACGTTGACCGGCAGGCTCGCGGTGGTCACGGTGACCGTGCGGGTGTTGTTGTTGTACGACCACGCGGTTTCCGGCACCTGCGTGCCGTCCACGGACACCGAGGTCGGCGCCGAGGAATCGCTCAGCCGCAACGTGTAGCTTCGCGCGCTGACCGCGCCGGGATACGAGCCGGTGGTGGCACCGATGGTGAGCGTGCGGTTGGCGTCCGTCCAGGAGAACGGGGTGTTGGTGGACTGGCCGATCGGCCCCTCGCCCGCGTCCTGGTAGAGCGAGAACGCGCCGTCCGCGCCTGCCGCCACGTTCAGCGTCATCTGGTTCAACGGCTGCTGTTGCTGGTTGTCCACGTAGTTCGTGCGGGTCGGCATGATCCCGCCGGATTTGATGAACACCGGCATCGCGGTGAGCGGATCGGTGATCGTGGCCGTTGCCGGGCCGGTGTAGCTCGCCCCGGTGAAGTAGTCGGTCCAGGTGCCGGGCGGGATCCAGGCGGTCACCGAGCCGTTGCCGTTCGCGTCGTCCGCGGTGGTGATCGGCGCGACCAGCACGTTGTCGCCGTAGAGGTACTCCTGCGGGTTGGTGTAGGCGGCGTCCTGCGTGGGGTAGTCCAGGTAGAGCGGACGGGTGATCGGCACGCCGGTCGTGTTGGCCTGCTTGGCGAGTGTGTAGGTGTAGGGCACCAGCGCCTCGCGCAGCCGCAGGAACTGTTCCGCGCTGGTCTGCGCGGTTCCTGTGTAGTTCCACGGGAGCCGGTCGCCGTGGTCGGAGTGCAGCCGCAGTACGGGCTGGAACGTGCCGAGTTGCACCCAGCGCGCGTACAGATCATCGGGATCGTGGTTGCCGTGGAAGCTGCCGATGTCGTCGCTGACGTTGCTCAGCCCGGCCGTTGCCTCGTCCGGGGTGAACCGCGCCTCGAATGCGAGCATGTCCCAGGTGGCCGGCGTGTCCCCGGTGAACTGCATGGTGTTGCGCCGTTCCGACCACGGCCCCTGCGCGAAGTTCGAGTGGATGCCGCCTTGCTCGTCACCGCCGAGCCGGGCGAAGGAGAAGCCGCGCAGGCCCCTGTCGGTGCCGTCCTGGGCGTACGCCTGGTTGATGAGGTTGTCCGAGTTGACGTGCGGGTCGGACGCGCCGGACGCGCCGCAGCCGGTGCAGTAGTCCAGCCACCATTCGCGCACGCCCTGCTGCTCGAACGGCTTGTGCAGGTTGAAGTACGCCCCCCGCTGCGCCGGGTTCGACCAGTCGAAGTCGTAGTTGCCGTCGCCGCCCTCCGAAGCCAATCCGCCCGCCTGCGCGTTGGCCGTGGCGAACCGAGGATCATTGCCGGCGATCGAGGTGTGGATGTTCAGCGACACCGAGAGGTTCTGCGATTTCGTCCAGTTCAGGAAGCCCTGCGGGTCGGGGAACAGCGCGGAGTTCCAGTTCCAGCCGTTCCACTGCGACGGTGACTTCCAGTCGGTGTCCACCACCAGCCAGTCGATCGGCGTGAACGTCGAGCGGAACGTGGGCAGCAGCGTGTTCTCGTAGTCCGCGGTCGTGTACGGGTAGTAGCGCGAGTACCAGACGCCGTACGCGGACTGCGGCAACAGGTTCGTGCCGCCGGTCAGCAGGTTCAGGTCCGAGAGCCCCTGCTTGTAGTTGTTCTGGCCGTAGCCGAAGAAGTAGCCGTCCTGGTAGGGCTGGGCGCCGTGGCTCGGTCGGTCGGTGACCGTGTGGTTGGCGCCAAGGAGCACGTCGCGGCTGTCGTCGAGCAGGTACCAGCCGTCGCGGTCCAGGATGCCTGGGTGTTCCGGCATGGGCAGCACGTCCGGGTTGTCCAGCGAGCGGTCCCAACCGCCGAGCACGTCCTGCGGGCCCGCACCGTATCCGGTGGTCAGCAAGGGATCGGAGGCCGAGGGGTAGCTCGCGCCGGTCGGTGTGACGGCGATGCTGTCCAGGTTGACGTTGCCGGAGTCGTTCGCGGTCTGGGTGACGCCGATGGTGTGGGTGCCCGCGCTGATCGGCAGCTGGACGGACGCCGTCGACCAGGTGTCCCACGAACCGGTGACCGGCAGGCTCAGGGTGGGGCCGGGGGTACCGTCGACGCTCGTGGACAGCGTGCGCGTGACGCTCTGGCCGTCGCCGCCCTGCGCGTTGGCGTATCGCACGGTCAACTGGTACGTGCCGGTCGACGGAATACCGGACACGTCCTGGCGCAGACCGGATCCGGTGGCCGTGTAACCGGCCTGGAAACCCGAACCGGTTGCGTTGGCGTGATCGTAGGCGGCCGACGCGGAGCCGGTCATCAGCCCGTCCTCCGCCTGGCACACCGTGTTGAACGCGCAGTACGACGGGAATTCCGGTGCCGCGGTCACCGACCCCAGCTGCACGGTGGTGTTGGCCGAGGTGAACGGCCCGCTACCTTCCCGATAACGCAGGGTCAGGCTCGCGGTGTGGATTTCGCGATAGCCATTGGCCACATCGGTCGTATAGGGCGTCGCCGGGAAATTGCGGTTGGGCACGTTGAAGGTCGGCGAATCCTGGAACTGATCGTCACCGGAATACTCCAGTCGGATCAGCGTCGGCGTCAGGATCTCGAATCGCGCATGTCCGTCTGTTACCGACTCCGCCTTGTGTAACACAGGCTCGGGTAACACTGGGGCCGCGGTCGCGTTGATTCCCGACATGGCCGTCGTCAATGCCAGCACAATTGCCCCGGCAAACCACCTGGATCGCATTCACCGAAGATCTTCGTTGTCGCATGGACAAATCCAGCCACCGAAAGCATTAACGCGTTCACTGTCAACGAGGGCAGTACCGTCAGTACGGTTCGCTCTCCGGATCGGTGGCGACCGCGAGCACTCCGTCGAGTTCGCTCAAGCCGGTGAGCACGGTCTGCAGGTTGCCGTGCCCGCTCAGGTGAACCACGACCTCGACCGAGGAGCGATCGATGTCCGGTTTGTCCCGCGACTGCCTGGTGGTGGCCATGTCGGCGATCTGGAACCCGGCCGCGGTGATCAGCCCGAGCACTTCCCGCAGCAGGCCGCGACCGTCCACATAGTGCACTCGGAGCAACGGCCGCCCCGGACCGATCGTTCTGGCGGCGAACCGCGCGACGTAGGGCAGTGCCAACGCGATCAACAGGTACGCACCGGTCGCGACGGCGGCCAGCACCAGCAGCCCGGCGCCCGCAGCCGAGCCGACGGCCGCGGTGAGCCAGACGCTGGCCGCCGTGGTCAACCCGCGTACCGAGTCGCGCTTGACGAAGATGATCCCGCCGCCGATGAAACCCAGCCCGGACACGATCTGCGCGGCCACCCTGGACGGGTCCAACACGATCCGACCGGCCGAAAGCACGTCGGTGAACCCGTACTTGCTGACCAACATGAACAGTGCCGCGCCGAACCCGACGATCGTGTACGTGCGCATGCCGGCCGCTTTCTGCTTCAGCTCGCGTTCCAGCCCGATGATCGCGGACAGCACGAAGGCCGCGGCCAACTCGCCGACCTGCGCCCAGCCCTGACCGGTCGGCTCACCAAAGACTCCCTGGACGAACATGCGCCCAACCTAGAGCCGAGGTCATCGTGGGTGCACGTCGAGACCGGTCCGCCCGACGTGGGTCAGCTCGATGATCGAGCGCCTCCGCACCGGAATGACGGACGTGACCGCGAGGCCGACCGGCGCGGCCAACTCGCCCAGTTCGTCGACGGTCCGGTCGCGACCGAGGACGTAGGTGAGCATGCGCAGGTCGCCCTCTGTGCTCGGCACGCCGTCCGGATGATCGTCGCGTAGGCCAATCGCCGAGCACACCCGGGCCGCTCCCGGCGTGACCTATGTCGGCAACGGCAGGCGTCCCGGCAGACGCTCCAAAGCCACTGAAATGTCATCGAAGTCCTGAGACATCAACTGTCACCGATGTCCTGAGACATCGCAGCTACGGCGGCGTGGCCACAACAGCGCGTTGCTGCCGGGCCACCGGTTACGGAAGCACGACGAGGCGCTTGCCGCGCAGGTCCGTACGCTGCCAGGCCGCCTCGACGTCACGGAGCGGGACGGTCTCCATGTCGAACGTGAGTTCACCGGATCGCGTCCACCGCACGATCTGCTCGTACACCCCGCCCATGGTGTCCGGGCCGAGCCCCTTGGCCGCGCCGTAGATCTCCACCCCGGAGGTTCGCAGGCTCTCCGCAGGCAGAGCCAGCGTGGACCCGGCTGCTTCGCCGACCTGAATAACCCGGGTCGGCTTCGGGAACGCGAACGACTCCGGGACAAGCGAGCGCAGCAGGATCTCCGTGGGACGACCCCACAGATAGTCCACGACGATGTCGTAGCCGTCTCCCTTGGCCTCGGTGAACGCCCGCGCCAGTTCCTCGTCGGACACCGCGGTGTTGATCAACGCGTCGGCACCGAGATCTCGCACCTCACCCAACTGGGTCTCATCGCGGCCGGTCGCCACGATCCGCCCGGCGCCCAGCAGTCGAGCCACCTTGACCGCCAGCCGACCGGCAACCCCGGTGGCACCCTGCACCAGCACCGTCTCGCCAGGAACGAAACCCGCAGCGGTCGTGATGGACATGCCGGTGAAGGCCGTGCCCAGCACGGTCGCGACGGCCGGATCGATGCCCTCCGGGATCGGTACGAAGGCGTTGCCGGCGACCACGGTCTTCTCGGCCAGCGCGCCGTAGGGCGGGCGGGGGTTGCCGAACCCGACCAGCGTGCCATCGGCCAGGGTGCCGACGCCGTCGAAGACGGGGATCATCGGTAACTGGGCAAGGTAGTTCTTGCTGGCATAGTGCGTGCCCGCCGCGATGGCCCTGTCGACGTTCTCCACCCCGACCGCCCGCACCGCGATGAGCACCTCCCCGTCCTGCGGGACCGGGTCCGGGAAGTCCTCGTACCGGGGCACGCCACCGACCTCGTGCAACACCGCCGCCTTCATCACAGTTCCTGACCGAACAGCGCGGCGATCCGCCGCTGCCAGGCGGCCAACACGCGAGGCGGACGCGCGGGCGAGTTGTTCCACCGGTGGCTCTGCGCGCGGTGGTGCGCGACGGAGTGACGCCACGCGCGGCCGTGGCGCGTTGTGCCCTGGTGCCCGGCCGGCTGTCCGACGTGCTGCTCGGCGTGCGCGGGAACCCCGGGTATGCGATGTGTCGCCCAATGCGCCAGGTCACGGAGCGAGTGCTGGTCTGTCATCGTGGTCATCCTCTCAGTTCCCTATCACCGATAGGGAACTCTATCACTGATAGGCTGAGGGTGGGAGGTGCAGTCAGTGGCGTTGGACAAACAGCAGATCGTCACCGAGGCCATCGCACTACTGGACGCGGACGGCCTGGACGGGGTGACGCTGCGCAAACTTGCCGCGCGGCTCGGCGTGCGGCAGCCCACCCTCTACTGGCATCTGCCCAACAAGGCCGCCCTCATCACCGCGATCGCCGATGCCATCCTCGAACACCAATTCCCGGAGATGGCACCACCGGAACCCGAGGAACGGTGGCAGGACTGGCTGATCGGCCTTGCCGAGCGGCTGCGCCGTGCACTGCTCGCCCATCCCGACGGCGCGCGCGTCATCTCGGCCTCCCAGCTCTCCCTCAGAATGGCCGCGATCTCCGAACTCGCGATCAGCACCCTGGTCGCCAGAGGCGTCTCGTTGCGACAGGCCCGTCTGATCGTCCTGACGGTGGAGCACTTCACCGTGGGCCATGTTCTTGAGGAGCAGGCCCCACGACCAGATGTCGATACGGCGGCGCCGGGTTTCGACATGGCCACCTACACCCAGACCTACCCGACCGTCGTGGCTGCGATCACCGAATACTTCCAACACGATCACACCGTCGACGACCTGTTCCGCGACTGCCTGAACGTGATCATCGAGGGCGCGACGAAATCCGGCCCCCGTCCGGATGAGCTTACGGCGTGAGAGCGGGCGCGAAACCGAAAGTGGACGCCAACCTCGGGTCGTTGAACGCGGTGATGCGGGCTATCCGGGTTCCGGTCAAGGCCAGCACCTGCACGCCGTGGGCGGCGAATTCGCCGCTCGCGGTGCGGACGTAGGTGACGAACGCCGGCTGTCCGTTGGCACGGGTGGGGAGCAGGCGCCAGTTGCCGTTGCTCAGCACCCGGTTGACTAGGAAGCCGACCACGGCGTTGCGGCCGGTGAACCAGGTGGGGATGGGCGGCATTTCCATTTCGACATCGGTGCGCAGCAAGGTGACGAGCGCGTCGGCGTCGGCGCGGGTGAACGCTTCGACATAGTCGTCGAGCAGGGTGCGGATGGCGGGTTCGGTCGGCTCGACAACGGTTTGCTCGGTCGGCGCGGACTCGGCGAGGGCGGCGCGGGCCCTGCGCAGCGCGCTGTCCACGGCCGCGTTCGTGGTGTCGAGCATGGCCGCGACCTCCTCGGTGTGGAAGGCCAGCACGTCGCGCAGGGTCAGCACGGCACGTTGGCGGGCGGGTAGGAGTTGCAGGGCGGCGATGAACGCGAGCCGCACGCCGGCTCGTGCGGCGACGATCGTGGCCGGGTCGCCCGCACCGAACACCGTGTCCGGCGCGGGTTCCAGCCAGGGCACGGACTCGTCGCGACCGGCGACGGCGATCCGGTGGTCGTCGGAAGGGGCGCCGAGACCGGACGGGAGCGGGCGGCGGGCACGGGTTTCCAGTGCGGTCAGGCAGGCCATGGTGGCGATCTTGTACAGCCAGCGGCGCACGGACGAGCGGCCCTCGAACGCGCCGTACCCGCGCCACGCCCGCAGGTACGTCTCCTGCACCAGGTCCTCGGCGTCGTGGATGGAGCCGAGCATGCGGTAGCAGTGCGCGAGCAGCTCCGGGCGGAACCGCTCGGCGACCGCGGTGAACTCGACTGTCGAGGAGGGTGCCATCGGCTTCACGGTAGAACGCGCAGCCCCGCGCCGCTGAGCTGGTATTCGGCCTCGCTGTCCTGATCGGCCGCGAGCTCGACGACGGCCTTGCCGACGAGTTCCGGCGTGAGCCACGGGGCGAGACGGTCGACGAACTCCTCGACCGAGATGCCCTGCCGCGCGGCGTAACCCGCGACGCCGACTGCGCCGACGCCGGTCGGGCTCAGCTGCGGCAGCACGGTGACGAACCGGATGCCGAGGCCGGCCCGGGTGGATTCGTCGGCCGCGTAGTTACGCAGGTAGCGGATGGCGGCCTTGGCACTGGCGTACCCGCCGCTCAGTGGTGACCCGGCGAGCGCTGCGCCGCTGGACATGGCCACGACCACGCTGCCCGGCGCGAGCGGTGTGCGCAGTGCGCGGGTGATCCAGGTGAACGCGTGCTTGGTGTCGACGTGCCAGTTGCGGCTGAACGTGTCCCAGGTCTGTTCGTGCACGGGCGCCACGTGCGGGGTGGCGCCCGCGTTGAGCACGAGCAGGGTCGGCCGGTGCTCGCCGATGAGTTGCTCGGCAAGGGCTTCGTCGGTGGCGTCGCCGACGACCGGCGTGAACCTCTCGCCGAGTTCGGCTCGCACGTCGGCCAGTTCCTGCTGGTCGCGGGCGACGCCGATGACGGTGAAGCCGGCGGTGACGAGCGCGGCGGCGGTGGCCCGGCCGAAGCCTCGGCTGGCGCCGGTGACGATGGCGGTGGCGGTGGCGGTGGGAGTTGGTGCGGACATGTTGGGCTCCGATGGGGTTGTTCGGACTGGTCGGGATCAAGACCAGCTCCGCACCGGAAATCCGTCGCGGACGGAGGGTGACGTGGGTCACGTCCGCGCAGTTCGCAGTACGAACGATAAAATGACTCGGTGAGCGACGCTGATGGCCGGATCGGGGTGGTGACCGGGCTGGTTCGCGCCGCGTTCCTGGTGAACGCGGTGTATGTCGAGTCGGCCCGCGAGCACGGCATCACCCAGCAGCAGGGCCAGTTGCTCTGCGTGCTGATGGCGCAGCCCTACGGCATGAGCGAACTGGGCGCCGTGCTCGGACTGGCCAAGTCGAGCCTGACCGGCCTCGTCGATCGCAGCGAGCGCAACGGCCTGGTCCGACGCGAACCCGATCCGGTGGACACCCGCGCGGTACGGGTTTCTCTCACCGCGAAGGGCAGCAAGCTGGCCAGGACCTTCTACGCCGAGACCTGCCGGCGCGTCGACAAGCTGCCGGTCGGCTTCGACGCCGCCGAGCGGGACGCGCTGGCCGGACTGCTCGGCCGGATCGTGCGGGACAACCAGGTGCCGATGGTCTTCCTCGACCTCGACGAACACTGATCCCTTGCGGTTCGTATCACGAACTATTATCGTTCGTGATACGAACTGAGGGGACGATATGACTGTTCAAGATGTGGTGTTCGGTTTTGGCGCGCACACCGATGTCGCGGCCGGGCCGGAGTTTCTGCGCGTGGTCGCCGCCGCCGATCGGGCCGGCCTTGACCTGTTCTCCGTTGCCGACCACCCGTATCTGGGCGAGCGCCTTGACGCCTACGCGCAACTGGGATTCACCCTCGGCCGCACCGAACGGATCGCGGGATTCGTCAATGTGACCAACCTGCCGACCCGGCCCGCGCCCATGCTGGCCAGGACGGTGACATCGCTGTCGGCGCTGTCCGGCGGCCGCATCGTGCTTGGCATGGGCGCGGGCGGCCGTTGGGATCGCATCGCCGACCTCGGCGTGCCGCCACTGTCGCCGAGCGCGGCCGTTGACGCGTTCGAGGAGGCGATCGTGCTGGTCCGGAAGTTGTCCGGCGGCGGGGAGCCGGTCAGCCACGATGGCCGGCACTATCGGGTCGAGCGAATCGAACCCGCGCCGGTCGCCGCGCCACCGGTGTGGACCGGATCGGTCGGGTCGAAGTCGCTTGCCGCGACCGGCCGAGTGGCCGACGGGTGGATTCCCGGGCATGCCGCGGACTGGCGCAGCGAGCGTTACCGGAGCGGTCGACGGATCATCGACGCCGCCGCCGAGTCCGTCGGCCGGCAGCCGAGCGCGATCCGCACCGTGTTCAACCTGCCAGGGGAGATCACCGACCAGCCGAAGAACGCGCCGCGCGACACCGATGGCCGGTGGGTCGGCGGCTCGGTCGGGCAATGGGTCGACGAGCTGACCGAGGCCGTTGTCGAGCACGGCGCGTCCGGGTTCATCCTCTTCTCCGCCGGGTACGGCATGCCGGACCCGGTCACGCTCGGCCGCTGGGCCGAGGAGGTCGCCCCGGCCGTGCGCACAGCGAGGCGCGCTCACTCGGACGCGTGAATGGCCGATCGCGCGCTGGCCGATTCGCGGGTGCTCGTCGAAGGATGAGGCATGACGACGAGCACCCCAGAACCAGGCCGCCCCGGTTCGGACGACTCCGACAACGACACCGGCCTCGGCAGTGCTGCCGACCTGCTCGAAGGGCCACTCGAAGGACCACTGCACCGGCTCGCCCGCTACGCGTGGCAGGCCGTGCTGTGCACCGGGATCGCGGCGGTCGTGCTTGGCGTGCTGGTGTTGATGTGGCCGGGCGTGTCCGTGATCGTCGCGGGCGTGCTGTTCGGCCTCTACCTCGTCGTCAGCGGTGTCATGCAGTTGACCGCCGCGTTCGGCACGCACGGCACGACCGCGCTGCGCGTGCTCGCGTTCATCAGCGGCGCATTGTCCATCCTGCTCGGCCTGTTCTGCTTCCGCGGCGCGCTCGACTCGATCGTCCTGCTCGCGCTGTGGATCGGGATCGGCTGGCTGTTCCGCGGCATCACCCAGATCGTCTCGGCGATCTCGGATGACCGGATGCCGGCACGTGGCTGGCAGGGCTTCTTCGGGGTGATCAGCGTGCTCGCCGGCATCGCGCTGATCGACTCCCCGCTCAGCTCAATCGGCCTGCTCGCCGTGCTGGGCGGGGCCTGGCTGCTCGCACTGGGCGTGGTCGAGATCGTCACCGCGTTCCAGATCCGCGCGCACGCGAAGCGGGTGCCACGCGTGTCGTGAGCTGATGCGACGAGCAGTTGATGCGGCGAATGTAGTCGCGACAACAATCGGAGGTGTGGGCGAAACTCACGCGCCGGCGCGGTGTCGGCCCGGTGTCGTGCCGATGATGGCGGTGAAGGCGGCGATGAAGCCGCTGGGGTTGGCCCAGCCGCAGGCGTGCGCGACGTTGGTGGTGTCGTGGTCTTCGGCGAGCAGGATAAGCGCGTGCTGGATGCGTAGCTGGGTGCGCCATTCGTAGAACGTCATGCCGAGCTCGTCGTGGAACAGTCGGCTCAGCGTGCGCGCGCTCGCGCCGATCGCCTTGCCGAGTTCGGCGAGCGCGGTGTTGTCGCCGGGATTCTCGTGGAGCCTGGTGGCGACGGCGCGGAGCCGGTCGTCGTGTGGCTCGGGCAGGTGCAGTGGCTGCTCTGGGGCTTCGCGGAGTTCGTCGACCAGGACTCGACGCAGGCGTGCGAGCGCGGCGCGGTCGTGGTCGCGTTCGCTGGTGAGCGCGAGGATGACCTCGCGGGCGAGGCCGGAGACGGTGAACACCGCCGGATGGTCGGGTACGAGCCGGGCGAGGGAGGGCGGCAGGAACAGGATGCGCATGTCGGTCTCGCCGTGTGCGCGGTGCTGGTGGGTGAACCCGGCTGGCGTCCAGGCGACCCGGTTGGCCGGCACGATCGAGGTGCCGCGTTCGGTGCGCACCGCCAGCACGCCACGTGCCGCGTACACCAGGTGTCCACGCGCGTGGGACTGCACAGTGCTCGTTCCACCCGACGGCCACAGGTGCACCCCACCGGAGGGCCAGAGCCGCGATATCGGACCGGGCCGGGCGGCTTGGCGGCCAATGGGCATAACCTGGCATTCTACCGGTAGTCGGCCATGGCGCGCCTCGGCAGAGTGGAGGCATGCGAGCTGCGGTGTGCGTCCGGGCGGGTGGCCCGGAAGTGTTGGAAATTCGTGAACTGCCCGTGCCTGCGGTTCGGGCGGGTTGGAGCCTGGTCCAGGTGCGGGGTGCCGGGTTGAACCGGTCGGAGTTGCGGACTCGGCAGGGACATTCGCCGAACGTGGCGTTCCCGCGCGTGCTGGGCATCGAATGCGTCGGCGTGGTGGCTGCGTCGACCGATGCCGGGTTGCCGGAGGGGTCGACCGTCGCGGCGGTGATGGGTGAGATAGGCCGGGAGTTCGACGGCGGCTACGCCGAATACGCGTTGCTGCCGAACGCGCTGCTGATGCCGGTCACCACGACGTTGCCGTGGGAGGTGCTGGCCGCGCTGCCCGAGACGTACCTGACCGCGCACGGCGCGCTGGACGCGCTGGGTGTCGCGCGGGGTGGGCGGCTGCTGATCCGGGGCGGGACGTCGTCGGTGGGGATGGCGGCCGCGTCGATCGCGTCCGGTCGCGGAATCGAGGTCGCGGCCACGACCCGGCAGTCGGACAAGGCCGACGCGTTGCTCGTCGACCATGTGCTGGTGGGTGAGGCGAGCGTGCGCGAGATCTGGCCGGACGGCCCGGACTGGGTGCTGGACCTGGTCGGCGCGAGCACGGTGGTGGATTCGCTGCACCTGGTCCGTCCCGGTGGGACGGTGTGCGTCGCGGGATCGCTGAGCGGCTGGCTGATACCGGACTTCCAGCCGATAGCCATGATCCCGTCCGGCGCCAGGCTCACGGCCTTCCACAGCGACACCATGAAGGGCGCCACCGGTGTGCTGCAACGGATCGTGCGCGAGGTCGAGGCGGGCGTCTACCGGCCCAATGTGGACCGGGTGTTCGACCTTGAGGACATCGCCGACGCGCACCGGTACATGGAGGACGACCGCGCGACCGGGAAGGTCGTCATGATCCCGTAACCGGCGCCAGCGGCGGGTTGTTGGGTGCGGGGTTCACGCCGGTGGCGTGCAACGGAAGTGCGGGGGCGGACACGACGCGTTCGGGGTGGAACCGGACCCGGCGGCCGGTGTTGCCGTCGTCGCCCGTCGAGCCGGGGCTGATCCATTCGAGTGCGGCGCGGCCGGACAGGTGCAGCGTCTCGCCGGTCCTGAAGTCGACGAACAGCAGCGCGGCCGCCGGGTTCACCGCGATGTTGCCCATGCTGTTGAACAGGTTGTTGCCTGCGTAGTCCGGCCACCACAGGTCGCCGCCGTCCAGCCGGACGAAGCCGGGGCTGCCGCCCTTGTGTGACGCGTCGGCGCCGCGAGTCGGGTGCGCGGTGCCGAGGAAGAAGGTGTCCGCGGCGTGGATCATGGCGCGCTGGGCCGGATTCAACGTGTCGGACTCGACGGCATCGGCGATCACGGTTCGGCCGGGCGCGGGTTCGATGAGGCGTTGCTGGATGTAGGACGGGCAGTTGCCGAACGCCTGCTCGACGTCGATGACCAGCCGCTCCGCGCCGACCTCGGTGAGCGTGCCGTTGACCCGCATCCTGCGGCGGATCGCGAACTCGACCGCGAGCAGTCCGACCTGTTGCCCTGCCGGCAACGCGTGCAGCGGATCGGACTGCGCGGGCGCCGCGTGCACGTCGAGGATGGTGCCGTGGCCGTCGAGGAATCCGGCCTGCCCGAGCAGCGGCGAGATCCACAGCGAGCCCGCGCGGTCGCGGCCGGTGAGCATGGCGATGGTGCGTTGGGCGAGGAACTTCGCTGGCCCGCCGTCAAGGCGCACGGGGTCGAGCATGCCGGCCAGCCGGTCCGCCTCTCTCGTGACCCCGGCGCGGCGCTGCACGTCCAGTTCCCCTGAGTGGAACATGCCGACCTCCTCCCTAACGGTAACAATAGGTTAGATGCGTTAGTCATGACTGACAAGGGTTACCTGAGCAGGCCGGCGAGCGCGGCGTCCGCGACGGCTCGCAACGTTGACCTACCTGGCTGGCTCTTGGCCAACACGTTCATGCCCTGCACGACCGCGACCAGCAGGTCCGCCGACTCCGGGCCGGCGCCGGGGCGGAGTTCGCCGTCGGCACTGGCGCGGGTCAGCGCGGAGGCGAACGCGGCACGCAGGTTGCTCAGGTGCAGGCTCATCAGGCCGACGAGTTCCGGGTCGCGGGTGGCGAACTCGACGAGCGAGTTGGTGATCAGGCAACCCCAGCGGCGGTCGCCGTCGACCATGGCGTCGATGAGGTGGTCGAAGTAGTCGCGCAGCCCCCGCAAACCGCTCGGCCCACTGGTGATCCTGGCGACCGCCTCGGCGGACACGGTCTCGACGTAGTGGCGCAGCGCTGCCGCGAACAGGTCGCGTTTGCCGCCGAACGTCGCGTAGACGCTGCCCGGCTGGATCCGCATGGCGTGGCACAGGTCCTGCATGGAGGTGGCGTCGAAGCCGCGCTCCCAGAAGGTGCGCAGCGCGCTGCCCAGCGCGTCGTCCACATCGAAACCTCGGTTGCGTCCCATGCTGGCGATTGTAGGCGAGACGTTCAACATATGGTCCTGCTGGCTTGCTGGACAGGGTGAATGACGGATGACTATATTTGGACGATCATTCAAGTAAGGGAGTGCGCGATGCGGATAGCCGTGATGGGCACCGGCGGGGTCGGCGGGTACTTCGGGGCCAGGCTCGTTCAGGGCGGACACGATGTCGCGTTCATCGCGCGCGGCAGGCAGCTGGCCGCGTTGCGCGCGAACGGCCTACGCGTACGCAGCCCGCTCGGCGATGTGCACCTGCCCGAGGTGACCGTCACCGACGACCCGGCCACGCTCGACCCGGTCGACCTGGTGTTGTTCGGCGTGAAGCTGTGGGACACCGAGCAGGCGGCCGGGCAGATCCGGCCGTTGCTCGGACCGGACTCGGCCGTGCTGTCGTTGCAGAACAGCGTGGTCAAGGACGACATCCTGCGCGACGTGCTTGGCGCGCAACACGTACTGGGCGGCGTCTGCTACATCGCGGCGACGATCGCCGAACCTGGCGTGATCGAGCATTCCGGGACGTTGGCCCGGTTGGTGTTCGGCGAATACGGCGGCAGGCGGACCGAACGGGCCGAGGCATTTCGCGCCGCGTGCGCCGAGAGCGGAATCGACGTCGAGGTGAGCGAGGACATCGAAAGGGCGATCTGGCAGAAGTTCGTGTTCCTGGTCGCGTTGTCCGGTGCGACCAGCCTGGCGCGCACGACGATCGGGCCGATCCGCGACCATCCCCGGTCGCGGGCGTGGCTGCGCGACGTGCTGGACGAGGTCGTGCAGGTGGCCCGCGCGCAAGGCGTCGACCTGCCGAAGAACTATGCCGACGACCGGCTCGCGTTCGTGGACACGGTGCCGGCGACCATGACCTCGTCCATGCACCGTGATCTGGAGCGCGGCAACCGGTTGGAGGTCGCCTGGCTCAGCGGCGACGTGGTCGAGCGAGGCCGGGCGCTGGGCGTGCCGACGCCGGCCAATCGCACGATCGCCGACGTGCTCGCGCTTCACGCCGACGACGCATCCGTTTCACAAGGCGATTAGCGCACGTGAGTTAGAGATCGAGTACGACGTCGGTGTCCGGGCGGGCGCAGCAGAGGAGCACCTGGCCGGGCTCTGGCAGTTCCAGCGGATCGGGTGAATAGCTGGTGTCGCCGGCGAGCAGCGGGGTGACGCAGGTGTGGCACACGCCGGAGCGGCAGGACCAGCGGGTCGGCACGTCGCACGACTCGGCCAGTTCGAGCAGCGAGCCTTGCGCGTCCGACCAGCGCACGGTGAGGCCGCTGCGCGCGAACGCGACCTGCGGACCGGTGCCGACCGGTCCGGGCGGCTGGTGCGGCGGGGTGTGCGAGACGGTGGTGACGCCCGGGTTGATCGGCGGGAGCGCGCCGAACAGCTCGGTCCTGATCCGGTTCGGGTCGATGCCGAGGCCGGTGAGGGCGGTTCGGATGGCGGTCATGAAGCCCGTCGGCCCGCAGACGTACGCGGTCGCGTCGGCGGGCAGGCCGAGGGCGGCGAGAGTGGTTTCGTCGAGGCGCCGGCCTTTTTCGGTGTGGCAGACGTGTTCGTGGGCGTTGGGGAGGCAGGCCAGCAGGTCGTGGGCTTCGGTCGCGAACGCCTGTTGGTCTGCGTTGCGTGCGGTGTGCAGCCACCACACCGCGCGCTCGCTGCGCTCGGCCGCGAGTTGGTGCAGCATCGCGAGCACCGGCGTGACGCCCACGCCTGCCGAGATGAGCAGCACCGGGCCGGTGCCGTCGGTGAGCACGAACTCGCCGCGCGGCGCGGCGACGTCGACGATCGCGCCGGTGCTCAGGTGGGTGTGCAGCCAGGTGCTGGCCGCGCCGTCGCGCTTGACGCTGATCCGGTAGCGGTCGCCGCCTGGCGCGGAGGACAGCGAGTAGCTGCGCACCGGAGCCGGGTCGCCGGCACCGGTGACGCGCAGGGTCAGGTACTGGCCGGGCAGCGGCTTGGGTAGCACCACGTCCTCGTCTGGTCCGAAGTAGACGGATGTGATGGTCGAGCTCTCCCTGACGATGTCGCGTACGCGCAACGGCCGGAATCCGGGCCAGCCCGGTTCGGCGCCGGTTGGCGGGACGGCCTTGTCGTCGCCGGCGAGCAGGTCACGGAAGGACCGTTGCCAGCCAGGGCTGAGCGCCGGGATGTCGGCCGCGGCGCGGAGCGCTTCTGTGTCGCGGCCGGGCAGGTAGAGCAGGGCGTCGATGTCGGCGACGCTCATCGCGTGCCGGCCGCGTCGGGTGCGGACGATCTCGTCGCCGGCGCCGACCTCGCCCTCGGCGATCACGCGGAGGTAGAAGCCGGGCCGGTGGTGCGCGACGAGCAGGGCCGGCAGGGTCGGCACACCCATGCGCATGCCGACCCGGAAGCAGGTGACCCGAGGCTGGGTGACCTCGAACTCGGCGGTGCCGATGCGGTAGCGGTCGCCGATGCACACCTCGTCGTCGGCGAGTCCCTCGACGGTGAAGTTCTCGCCGAACTGCCCGAACTCGACCTCATCCCGGCCGAGGTACTCCCGCCAGTAGCGAATGGACTCGATCTGGTAGACGAGCACGGCACGTTGCTCGCCGCCGTGGCCGTTGCGGTCACCCTGGCCGTCGCCGTCGATGTTGAGCCTGCGCACCCGCACCGGCCCGGCAACGGGGGACTTCCAGATGCCGGTGTGCACGGTCTTGCCCTGCCAGGCGACGTCCTTGGGCATGCCGACGTTGACGGACAGCAACAAAGCCATCTGCGGCCTCCTTCGAGTCACACCCAATCTATCGCGTGGCTTCAAAGTCCGAAGAAGTCCGAAGGAGTCCGAATAGGACGGAGGGCTAGTTCTCCTGTTCCTGTTCGTCCGAGCGCCTGCCGGTTTCGCGCCAGAGCACGATGACGAAGATGATGGTCGCGGTCAGCAGGGTCATCAGCAGTTCGAGCTGGGTCGAGGGCAGGAAGACCATGCCGACCAGGATGACGATCAGGGCGACCGTGGCCAGCGCCGCGCCGAACAGCGTTCGGCTCGTGCTGATGTTCTCGTTGCCCTGCCAGCCGGTCGGGCGCGGGCGCATCTTCAGGTAGGACACCACGATCGCGATCCAGGCGAAGATGCCGACCGCGCCCGCGGAGTCGATCACCGCGTTCGAGATGCCGCTCGGCAGGATGTAGGTGACCACGGTGAGGATGATGCCGACGACGGCGGTGGAGATGACCGAGTTGCGCGGCACCCGGCTCAGCGACAGCCTGCTCCACGGCCTCGGCGCGTCGCGGTGGCCGGCCATGGCGAAGCCGATCCGCGACGCGGCGTAGATGCAGGCGTTCAGCACCGACAGCACTGCGGTGAGCACGACGATGTTGATGATGGTGGTCGCCGCCGGGATGTGCAGCGTGGTCATCATCGCGTTGAACGGGCTGGCCGCGACCTTCGGGTCGTTCCACGGCACCAGCACGACGGTCATCAGCATGGCGAACACGTAGCCGCCGAGGACCGTGTACATGACCGTGCGCAGCGTCTTGGGGATGACCCGGCGCGGCCGGTCGGTCTCGCCGGCCGCGATCGAGGTCATCTCGATGCCCAGGAAGGAGAATGCGGCGACCAGCATGGTCGCGACGACCGGGCCGAAGCCGTTGGGCACGAGGCCGGTCTGGTTGATCGCGCTCGCCGCCGGGCCGACGGACACGTGCGGGAACACGCCGAGCACGCCGAGGACGGCGAGGAACGGCACCGCGAAGATCATCACGATCTTGGCGAGCGAGAGCCAGAAGTGGAACTCGCCGAACGTGCGCACCGGAGCGAGGTTGACCAGGGTCAGGCCGACGAAGAAGATCACGGCCCAGACCGAGGAAGGGAAGATGCCGACCAGCGCGGCGGCCTTGGCACCGACCGTGCTGCATTCGACACTCGCGGTGACGACCATCAGCCACCAGTACATCCAGCCGACCGCGAACCGGCCGGGGTGGCCGAAAGCCTCGCCGGCATGGGTGGCGAACGAGCCGCTGTCCGGATTGCGCACCGTCTGAATGCTGAGTACGCGCATGACGATCGCGGCGAGGATGCCGACCACCAGATAGCTGAGCACGATGGCCGGGCCGGTGCTCGCGATGCCGGCACCGCTGCCGACGAAGATACCGGCGCCGATGGTGCCACCGAAGCCGATCATGCTGGCGTGCCGGGAACGTAACGTTGTGGCAAGGCGTGGCTTGTCGCCAACCCTGCTGCCGATCATGCCCAACATGGCTCCCGATGATGGTGGTCGGGCACGGCCGTAGGAAAACGGAAGATCGCCCGAGCAAAATGTGCTGTGAATTATGGTGACTGGTCAGCCCTGGCGCAAGCACGTGCCCGCAGTTCAGGCGAAACACAAATGATCAACCTTCAGGCTGGACATTCTCCCTGTCGAAAGATCACGACACGCGAACGGTGGACCAACATTTCCGCCCTGAAAAGCCGAGACTTCGCGCACCCGACGACCGTAATGTCCGGAAAATTTGCACGGAACGTGTGTGGTCAGTGACATTTCCGTTGCCGCAATGAATTCCGCAGGTCGGTCAGTCGACTTCGACGTCGGCAACAAGTTCGAGCATGGTGTTCAACACCCGAATACAGGCGTCGACGTCGGCCTCGGTCACGTTACCGGTGATCCGCCGCAGCACAGCGCGCTCCCTGGCGATCACCGCGTTGATCGCGGCCGCACCCGCCCGCGTCAGTTCGATCAGGGACGATCGTTTGTGCGCGGGATTGGACACGATCGCCACGAGTTCGCGCGCAGCCGCGTCGTTGACCATGCGCTGCACGAACTGCCGGCTCAACGCCTGCGCTCGGCCCATGTCCGGCACGGTCATCGGCCCTTGTTCGCGCAACAGGTTGAGCACCGCCCGCACCCCGACGGACAGGCCCTCGATCGGCGCGTCCAGCTCCACCCTGCGCTGCGCGCGCCGGTACAGGGGGCCGACGAGGTCGAAGACCTCGCCCAGTCGGTCGGCAAGATCGTCGCTCACCCGAAGATTATGACACCTTGATTGTCATCATGTCGAAAATATGACACCTTGGTTGTCATGAACACCATCGCCTACGTGGACACCGGTCACGGCGATCCGGTCGTGTTGCTGCACGGTGGTTTCCTCGACCACCACATGTGGGACGCACAGGTGGCCGCGTTGGCCGCCGAGTACAGGGTGATCGCACCGGACGCACGCGGCCACGGTGCGTCCCCGAACGGCACCGAACCGTTCCGGCACCCCGACGATCTGGCCGCGCTGCTGCGGCAGCTCAACGTCGGGCCCTCGGTGCTGGTCGGCGTGTCGATGGGCGCGAGCATCGCGGTGGACACCGCGCTGGAACACCCTTCCCTCGTGCGCGCCCTTGTGGTCAGCGGCGCGGCGACCAGCGAGCCGGAGTTCACCGACCCGTGGACGTTGAGCGTGCTGCGCACCTGGACGGCGGCCATGGCCGCGGGTGATCTCGACGGCTCGGTCGACGCGTTCCTGCGCTTCGCGGCCGGCCCACACCGCACCCTGCGCGACGTCGACCCGGACGTGGTGCGCAGGCTCTGCGCGATGGCCGGGCACACCATGGCCAAACACGCGGTCGGCGAGGTGGACCAACGCATCCCGGTCACCAACACCTGGGCGCGGGCCGCGCGCGAGATCACCGTGCCGACGCTGGGCATCGTCGGCGGCCTCGACTCACCCGACCACGTGGACATGACGCGGCGCCTCGTCGCGCTGGTGCCCGGCGCGCGCACGGTGACCATCGACGGCACCGCGCACTACCCGAACATGGAACGGCCGGAGGAGTTCAACCGGATCGTCGGCGAGTTCCTCCGCGGTTAACCAGTTCAACCCGATCACCCTCTCTGAGGTCGGACCTCTTTTCCGCGCGAGTCTTGTCCGTGACGGCTTGTGTAGCTACCATCACGCGAATCACACCGATAGGTATGACTACTCGGAGGTGTGCGTGACGGATCCGGTGGAGACCGCACCGCACCGAGCCATGCGGCTGATCCGCGCCAGGATCAGTGACGGCACGTTCGCGCCGATGTCGCGGTTGCCGCGCGAGACCGAACTCGCGGTCGAACTGGGCGTGTCGCGGGCCGCGCTGCGCGAGGCGATCCGGGCCATGGAACTGCTGGGTGTCCTGGAGAGCCGGCACGGCTCCGGCACGTACGTCACGTCGTTGCGGCTGAGCGCGTTGCTGCCCAGCCTCACCCACACCGGGTTCCTTTTGCACGCCGACTCCGTGCCTGACCTGGTGGAGATCAGGCTGGTCGTCGAGCCCGCGTTCTCCGCGCGTGCGGCGCGCAACGCGAGGGAGGCCGACCGGGAGCGAATCCGGTCGGTGTTCGAACGCATGGAACAGACCGCCGATCCGGTCGCCTACGCGCGGCTGGACGCCGAGTTCCACCAGTCGATCGTGCGATCGGCCGGCAACGAGGTGATGGCCGGCGTCATGGCGGCGCTGACCTACGGCGCCGGCTGGCAGCACATGTGGGGGGCGGTGACCAGGGACCACGTCCCGGCCCGCACCCGCTACGAACACGAGCAACTGGTCATCGCGATCGAGACCGGCGATCCCGATCTCGCGTTCTCGGTGGCGTACGCACACATCGCCTCGGTCAACGGGCGACTGCGTGATCTTGCCGAAGAGCACAGCGACACCAGAGGAGCACCCCATGACCGGACCAACGGCGGCCGGAGAGGTTCCATCCGAGGAGGCACCGTCCGAGGAGGCACTGCGGGATCTCGCCGATGCCGCGGCCGTGCACGTGGCGAACAGTTCCGGTACCGCGCGCGGCACGCGCACCGGCTGGCTGATGATCTCGACCATCCTGATCGAATCCTGGGACCTGTACTCCATTTCGTTCCTGCTGATCTTCCTCAAGACGCAGTTCCATCCGAGCCCCTCGTTACTCGGTCTCGCCTCGGCAGCGGTGCAGGGCGGCGCACTGCTCGGTGCGGTGCTCGGCGGCTACCTCGCGGACAAGTTCGGCAGGCGGCCGGTCTTCCTCACCACCATGGCCATGTTCGTGGTGCTCGCGCTGGCGCAGGGCTTCGTCACGAACATGTGGCAGCTGGTGATCATCCGCTTCCTGCTCGGTTTCCCGCTCGGCAGCGACGTGGTCTCCGGCTACGCCTACATCATGGAGTCGATGCCCAAGCGCAAGCGCGAGCTGATGGGCAGCCGCTGGCAGGGCATGTTCGGGCTCGGCGAGATCGCGGCCATCGTGGTCATCACGATCATGTACATCTCCGGTATGGACCACGAACTGCTGTGGCGCATCGGTCTCGCGCTGGGCGCGCTGCCCGCACTCGCGCTGCTGCTCGGCCGGTTGAACGTGCCGGAGACGGTGGGTTCGCTGGTCCAGCGCGGCCGGTTCGCGCAGGCCAAGCGGACGGCACTGGAGATCTTCGGCGACGACCTGCCGATGCTGCCCGACCAGGACTACGAACTGCGCCGCCCGCGCATCCGTGACTTCCTCGGCAACGTGTGGGCCGATCCGATCCGGCGCAAGGCCAGCGTCTTCGCCTGGATCTCCAATGCGTGTCAGGGTGCGGAGTTCACCGCGTTCGCCTACTACCTGCCGGTGATCCTGGTGCTCACCGGCGTGTCCGGGATCGGCGCGACCAATTTCCTCACCGGCGCGGTGTACATCGTGGCGACGGTCAGCGGGTTCGTCGCGCCGGTCGCGATCGCCAGGATCGGGCATCGCGGTGTCGCCGCCTGGGGCTTCGGCATCGCGTTCGTCTCGCTGCTCGCGGCCGCACTGTTCCTGCACCTGAACTGGACGGCGCTGGTGCCGGTGGCCGCCGCCGCGCTCATGTGGGGCCATTACTGGGACGCGTCGAACGGGATGACCATCGCCTCGGTCGTCGCGCCGACCCGGTACAAGGGCACGGCGTCCGGGTTCGGCTACGTGTTCGTCAAGCTGGCCAGCTTCGTCACCATCTACCTGTTCCCGACGTTGTTCGACAAGCTCGGCGTGCCACTGGCCACGGTGATCGTGTCGGTGATCTCGTTGATCGGCTGGCTGTCCGCGGTGTTCATCCTGCCGGAGATGTTCGGCCACGTGGAGAGCGAGAAGTCGACCATCCTGCTCGACCCCACGGAAAGCTGAACACCAGATGCGGATCACGAATGCCGAGGTCGTCGTCACCAGTCCGGACCGCAACTTCGTCACGCTCAAGGTGGTCACCGAGGACGGGGTGACCGGCTGGGGCGACGCCACGCTGAACGGGCGCGAACTCGCCGTCGCCGCCTATCTCACCGAGCACGTCGTGCCGCTGCTGCCCGGCCGCGACGCGCACAACATCGAGGACACCTGGCAGTACCTGTATCGCGGCGCGTACTGGCGGCGCGGCCCGGTGACCATGACCGCGATCGCCTCGGTCGACATGGCGTTGTGGGACATCAAGGCGAAGGTCGCGGGTCTGCCGCTGTACCAGTTGCTCGGCGGCGCTTCGCGCACCGGCGCGCTCGCCTACGGTCACGCCTCCGGCGTCGACCTGCCCGCGTTGTTCGACTCGATCCGCGCGCACCTGGACCTCGGCTATCGGGCGATCCGCGTGCAGACCGGCGTGCCCGGCCTCGGCAAGGTGTACGGCGTCGCCGAGAACGCGGCGCCCGGTGAGCGCTACGACTACGAACCGGCCCGCCGAGCCGCCGTCCCGTTGGTGGAAACGTGGGACACGGCCGCGTACGCGCGCCACCTGCCGTCCGTTTTCGAGGCGGTGCGCAACGAGTTCGGACCGGACCTGCCGCTGTTGCACGACGCGCACCATCGGCTCACCCCCAACCAGGCGGCCATGCTCGGCAAGCGGCTGGAACCCTACGACCTGTTCTGGCTGGAGGACTGCACGCCGTCGGAGGACCAGACGGCGTTGCGCCGCGTGCGCGAGCAGACCACGACCCCGCTGGCCATCGGCGAGGTGCTCAACTCGGCGCAGGACTACCAGGTGCTGCTCACCGAGCGCCTCATCGACTACGTCCGCTCGTCGGTCACGCACGCCGGCGGGGTGACGGCGGTCAGGAAGCTGATGGACTTCGCAGCGTTGTACCAGGTCAAATCCGGTTTCCACGGGCCGACCGACGTGTCCCCGGTCGGCATGGCGGCCGCGCTGCACCTGGACATCGCGCTGCACAACTTCGGCATCCAGGAGTACATGAAGCACAGCGCGCGCACGCTGGAGGTGTTCCGCACCAGCTACACGTTCAGCAACGGCCTGCTGCACCCCGGCGACCAACCCGGTCTCGGCGTCGAACTCGACGAGGTGCTCGCCGCCCGCTTCCCCTACTCTCCCGCCTACCTCCCGGTGAACCGGCTCGGCGACGGCACCGTGCACGACTGGTAGCCGCTCACACCGGGCCGGCGGTCTGTTCGACCGTGCTGACGATCGACTGCATGGCGGGCCAGTTGCTCGCCGTCGTGGAGAAGTAGACGAGGTAGTCGGTGCCGTTCGCCCGCCAGAACCAGCTGAGCACGTGCCGCTGCACGCCGTTGCGGTCGAACAGGAACTCCCAGACCACGGTGTCGTCCCCGGTGGGCGAGCTGACCTGGTCGAGCTGGAGTTGCTGGTAACCGGTCTTCACGGAGGTGTTGGCGGTTTCGTCGCTGGTGACCGCGTCGAGCAAGGACACCGAAGGCGACGGCGTGCCGCCGTAGCGGATCAGCGACCCGGAACCGGTCCGATCATCGGCCTCGTCCTCGGACGCGAACGGACTGCTGATCGTCCAGCCGGAGGGAATGTTCACCTCGATCCCGGCCGGCCCGCTCTGCCGCGTGTACCCGTCCGGCAGCTGGAGCCGGCTCGACGTCGTCATTGTCGCCGTTGTCGTCGTTGTCATCATCGATGTCGTCGTGGATCGGGAGACGGCGATGGGTGTGCCGGCCTCGACCGTCCGATGGTCGAGTCCGACGATCGCCACCACCACGACCACCGCCACGAACGCGGTCCCGCCCGCGATCAGCGCCAACGCCGTGCCGTTGACCGGAAACCGCGCTCGCGGCCTGCGTCGCGGGGGTGGCTTCCTGGTGGGAACTTCCGGTGTCCACGGCGAGAATCCCCGCTGCTTCATTCGGCGCCCCTTTCACCGTCACGCACGATCGGCGGGCACCGAATTTTATCGCGTCCGGGCACCGAATTTGTCGTTCGGCGGCGCGGTGAGCACCCGGTCGGGTGCAGGGCCCGACCGGGTGCTGGCTGACCGGCGAGCCGGCTACAGGTCGCGGGTCGCGGCCTCGATCAGGTCGACGACCGCGCCCGGCTGGGAGGCGATCGACGCGTGGCTCGCGTCGATCTCCACGGTCTTGCGCGGCCCGATCCGGCCGGCCAGCCAGCGCTGCACGTTCGGGGGGACCATCCGGTCCAGTGTGGACACCAGGTACCAGGACGGCTTGTTCTTCCAGGCCGGGTCGATGCTGACCTCGCCGACGTAGGCCGCGCCGAGCGGCGCCTTCTGGGTGACCGCCATGACCAGCGCCTCGTCTTCCGGCACGTCCTGGCAGAAGCTCTCGGCGAACTTCGCCGGGTTGATCCACAGGAAGCCGTCCGAGTCGGGCGCGACGTTCGCGCCACCCGGCCCTTCCTCGCGGGCGCTGATCGTGGCCAGGCTCTCCCCCTTGTCCGGCGCGAACGCCGCGACGAAAACGAGGCCGACCACGTTGGGCAGGTCGCCGGCCTCGCTGAGCACCGCGCCGCCGTAGGAGTGGCCGACCAGCAGGACCGGACCGTCGATCTGCCTGATCATCTGCGCAGTGCGGGTCGCGTCGTCGGCGAGCGAGGTCAGCGGCAGTTCCACCGCCTTGATCGACTCGAAACCACGCCGGTTCAGCTCGACGATGACCTTGGCCCAGTGGGTGGCATCGCCCCAGAAACCGTGCACGAGTAACACGGTCGGCTTGGCGGACATGGGATTCCTCCTTGCTCGCGGGAGCGCTCGGGGAGCACTGCGGGAAGCCTACGAAGGCGGTGGAGCGGGAAACCATGCCGCGCTCGGGTGCGGCGGCGACTGCCGCGAATACCCGCGCGGAGTGCGTGCGGTTCAGCGGGTCGCCGGACCCGGGTTCAGCACGCCGGTCAGTTTCGGGAACAGCGCGCGCACCGAAGCGTGGCGCAGTCGCCGCGCCAGCGTCCTGGTCAGTTGCTGGAGGTCCCAGCGCACCGTTGCCGAGTCGACCAGTTCGACGTCGGCGAGCAGCCGGTCGGTCAGCTCGCACGCGTGGTCGATCTCGCCCGACGCGGCATAGGACAGTGCTCGCCGAACACCCCAGCGCGCCTGGAACCGGGACCGGCCCGGATCGACGCCGCCGAGTTCGCGGTCGAACCGCTGCGCCGCCTCGGCGGGCTTGCCGAGGTCGTAGAGGCACCAGGCACGGGTGAGGGCGGCCGGGTTGGCCACGCTGGAGCTGCCGAGCACGGTCGTCCGCTCGGTGGTCGATTCGGTGGTCGCGGCCGTGGCCAGCAACTCCTCGGCTCGGTCAAGCGCAACGCAGCAGGCGCGGTAGTCGCCGCGCAGCGCGTGCCCCTGCGCCTCGCGCTGCGCGGCGAGGCCGCGGACCCTGGCGCTGGCCGCGCGATGGCGTTGGGCCTGTTCGGCAAGGGCGACGGTCTGCCGGCCGTCGCCCGCGTACATGGTCACCAGTGCCCTGCGCACCAGGCTGTACGCGGCCAGTTCCTGGTCGGATCCGGCCCGCGCCAACGCGACCGCGAGGTCGGTCCACCACAGCGCGACCTTCTCCTGACCGGCCTCCTGCGCCATCCAACCGGTGTACTCGGCGTAGCGCGCGGCCAGGCTGAACGAGCGGTCCCTCGTCGTGCCGGACGCCCGCGTCGCGATCGATTGCATGGTGTGCGTCTGCGCGATCAGGGTCGGCAGCAGCAGCGTCGGCGATGTCTGCTGGCCCAACTGCCGCAGCTGGCCGAACATGGCGGTGAACGTGCCAAGGGCTGCCTCGTGTTCACCGGGGCGCGCGTCGCCGAGCGCGCCGCTCAGGGTCATCAGCGACGCGGCCCCCGCGAACAGCGCCTGCCGTCTGTTGAGCGCCTGGAACCAGACCTCACCGTTGTCTCCCATCTCCATCACCCATCGCTCGGCGTCGGTTGCCGACCCGGCCCCGACACCGGTGTCACCGAGCTGATGGGCGGTCCCGCGTTCGGCGAGTTCGATCAGCGCGCCGTCGCAGCGCAGGACGCTGTCGCAGAGCCGGGCAAGAGCGCTCGTCGGCTGTCGCAGCCCGTTCTCGATCTTGCTCAGGTAGCCCTTGCTGTAGTGGACCTGCTTGGCCAGCTCGGCGAGCGAGACGCCGCGCGTCATCCGCCTGCCGCGTAGTTCCGGCCCGAACGCCGTCCCGTCGGTCATCGTGGCGGCTCCATGGTGTCGGTCGGGCCACGTTCTCCTGCTTCGAGTCCACACCAGTCGAGCCGGGAAATCCAGCTAACTCTCCTGGTTGCCTGTTTCCCATGCGATCGGTGCGGTGGCAACGCCTTTCTCGCCGTCCGCCCTCGGCCCAGCATGGAATCGACGGCCGGTCGGCTCGACGGAAGAGGATGGGAGTGCGGCGATGAGAATGTTCTGTTCGGTTGCTTCGGTACTGAAGGTGTCCGCGGCATGCCTGGTGATCGGTGTGATCGCGGGGATCTGCCTCGGCCTTGAATTCGTCGGCGCGCACAGCTGAATGCCGGGGGAGCCCGCCTCGGCAAGGCATGTGACCGGCGGCCTCGGACGTGGCGTCGCGCGCTGCGGCCAGGCCCAGCGCACCCCGTACTCGCGCCCTGCGGACAGGTCGCGGAACTCGACCTCCAGTTCGCCGAACGCGTCGACCGCGACCCGCTCCGACGTGCCGCCGAGTCGGCGGACCTCGATCGGAGGGTCGGCGCGGGGAAACCGAACGCGCAGCACGAACCGGTCGCAGCGCACCGAGGGCACGAACACCAGTTCGGGCCGCAGTGCCCGGCGGGACAGGATCCGTTCCTGCACCTCATACTCGTGCGGCCGGCCGCGAGCCAGGCGCCTTGCCAGCACGAGCGGCGTCCGCTCCCGGTCGGCGGGGCGGTGTTTGTCCAGGCTGCCGCCGTAGCTGACCTCCCGATCGACGATGACGTGATCGGCGACCGGGTAGCCGAGCATCCGGTCCGCGTGCAGGCTCACCTCGGTCACGTCGTCGGCCTCGGCGACGACCCGGCCCCGCTCGATGATCTCCGGCCGGTCCCGGTCCAGGATCAGCGAAACCACGAGTTCGGCGAAGTACCAGTCGGTGGTCGCCGGCGCGACGAAACCGGCCGGTTGGTCTGGCCGCGCGCTGGCGACCTGCGCCAACTGCACGATCGCGTCGTCCATGCGTCGCCGCGCGGTACGCGGATCGCGGCCGATCCGGCTCGCGGTGAGCGCGACCCGGTCCTTGTACAGCGGCTGGCGCGCGTCGGAGGCGATGGCGAACGCGGTCAGGGCGGCGAGCCGGAGGTCGTCCGGCAAAGCGCGCACCAGATTATGCAATCGTCGCGCAATTTTGTTCCGCACTTCCGCCGGCCCGTCGTCGGAGTTGATTCCGGCGACCCCTCGCAACGTCGGACCAACTCGTCGTTCGATGTCAACGGCGAAAATGCCGCGACCCTTGCGCAACTTCTTCAGCTCGTCGAGCAGCTCGTCGTACCGTGGCACGAATTGGTCGCCGACATCGCCGCTTTCCAACGGCGCCATCCGCAATACATTGATCATGACGTGAACCCCCTGCCGATCCGCCTCTTCGTCCAATCCCGCGAACGGGAACATCATGGGCCACCCGCTTGGACGAAAATTAGACCAATCGTGGATGCACGTGTCACACGGGGTCGCATACCGCGCCGGCAACGCGGTCGAGAAATATCCTGAGCCGGTCGCCCGGTGATCGGGCGGCGGCGAATCCTCCTCCGGGAACAACGGGCAGGACGGTGCCGATGCGCCGGATGGTGGCGATGTCCGCGTCGCCCACCTCCAGTGCGACAATGCGCGGACGGGCGGCCCAACTCGGGTCGATCAACCGCTGGTAGGAAGCCGACCAGACCGCGGGATCGGTTGCCTGACCATCGGAGAGAAAGATGACTGTCGGTCGGTGGACCTGGTGGGAGTCGGCGTGCAGGGCGGCGACATCGCGTTCGATGGTGGCGCGCAACAGCGCGAATACGGCGGCGAAATTCGTGGCAGCCGATGCCATTGGATCGATGGTTTCGGTCAGCTCATCCGTTTTGCACAACGGAACGACCACTCGGGCGGAATCCGAGAATCCGATCATGCACAGCCGCGCGGTTTCCGCGAGCGCCGGGTCGGCCAGGATGCTTTCCCGCAGTTCACGCAGGACATCATTCATCGGCGCGACGTGATCGGCCATCGAGTACGACTCGTCGCACACGACATAGAACGGAACAATGCCGTTTCGCATCAGGTCTCCCGAGGTCATCACTTGACACAGGCTGCCACGGGAATACCGGGCGAGCAGAGACCGGGCGCGTGATTGTCGCCGACCTGTCAATGCACTGGCCACTAACCGCTCGAAGCAAAAATTGACAACATCTGGTCAGGAACGTGACACAGATCTGCCCCGCGCGGCGATGGAGTCGGCTGGAACACCGTCAACATGAGGAGGCGGCATGGAAGCCCTGCTGCTCGGGCCCTTCGAGCTGCGCCGAGGCGACACGCCGGTCGTGCTCGGCGATCCGCAGCAGCGGTTGACCCTGGCCGTACTCCTGTCGCACGCCAACCGTCCGGTTTCCGCCCAACGCCTGATCGACACCATCTGGGCTGGTCAGGAGCGGCCGAGGTCCAACCTGGTCGCCGGCTACGTCTCCGGGCTGCGCAAGGCGTTCCGCGACGCGGGCGCGACCAAGGACGAGATCTCGATCGAGAACACCCCGACCGGTTACGTGCTGCGCATCGACCCGGCCGACATCGACGCGGTGCGCTTCCAACGACTCTGCGACGCGGCGCAACGCGAGACCGACCAGGCACGACGGCACACGCTGCTGCGCGAGGCGATCGACCTGTGGCGCGGCCAGTACCTGGAGGATCTGGACATCGAGCGGGTCGGCGCCATCGAGGCCACCTCGGTCACGGAGAAGTTCCTCGACGCGCTCGGCGATCTCGCCGAGATCGAACTCGCCTCGGGCAACCACCGCTGGGTACGTGACCGGCTGCGACCGGTGCTGGTGCGCGAACCGACCCGGCAACGCCTGGCCGCACTGCTGATCCGCGCGTTGATCGCCAACGGCGACCGGGTGCAGGCGATGCAGACCTATCACACGGTGCGCGACGCGCTGGACGAATACGGCATGGAAACCAATGTGGGGCTGCGCAGGTTGGCGCGGCTGGCGCAACACGTCGAGGACTATTCGACCTTGCCGCCCGCGCCGGGCCTGTTCGCGGGTCGCGAGAAGGAGATGCGGTTGATCGCCGAGCGGGTCCGGGTCGCCATCGACGCGGGGCGAGCGGCCGTGATCTGGATCAGCGGCATGCCCGGTGTCGGCAAGTCCGAACTGGCGCTGCGCGCCGCGCACCAGGTCGGCGCACGCTTCCCGGACGGGCGGCTGTTCGTGCAGCTCAACGGGTTCACCCCGAACGTCGTGCCGGTCAGCTCGAACGACGCGCTCGCCGCGCTCCTGACCGACCTGGGCATTCCGCCCGAGCAGATCCCGCAGGCGCAGGAACGCAGGCACAAGCTCTACCTGGCGACGCTGGCGGGCAGTCGGACCATGGTTGTGCTGGACAACGCGGCGTCGGAGGAGCAGGTCCGGCCGCTGTTGCCGGCCGTGTCCGGTTGTCTGGCGTTGATCACGAGCAGGCGGGTCGGTGGCGCGGACGTCACCGATGAGGTCCGGCTCGACCCGCTGCCGCCGCGTCGCGCGGCGGAACTGTTCGGTGATCTGGTCGGGGTCGAGCGGATCGGACGCGCGAGCGCCGATGAGGTCGCCGAGGTGGTCGCCCTGTGTGGTCACGTGCCGCTGTCGATCAAGGTGGTGGCGTCGCAGTTGCGGCTGCATCAGAGTTGGACGGTCGAGCACCTGGTCGGGTTGTTGCGTGGCGGCGCGGCCTGGCTGCCGGACGGCCGGTTCGCCGAGACCAGCAGGCGCGCCTACCAGGTGTCCTACGATCAGCTCGTCGGCCGGCAGCAGGAGCTGTTCCGCCTGTTCGGCCACGTGCCCGGAACCGATCTGAGCGTGTTGGCCACGGCCGCGCTGCTGGACAGCACGCCGCGCGAGGCACGCGTGCTGCTGGAGGCGTTGCTCGAAGTCAGCCTGCTCGCCGAGACCGAAACCGAGCACTACCTGATGCTCGACCCGCTCCGCGAGTTCGCCGCCACCGTGCCGACCGATACCGACACCACGGCCGCGCTCGACCGGCTGCTCGACTTCTACCTGGTGACCGCGGCGTCCGCGATGCGGCTCGCGTTCCCGTTCGACCGCGACCGCCAGCCAACCATCCGGCGCACCTCCCGGGTCGCGCCGGAGTTCGCGGACGCGGGCGCGGCAAGAGCCTGGCTCGCCGAGGAACGCACGAACCTCTTCGCCGCCGTCCTGTTCACCGCCGACCACGACCGTGCGGAGCACACCTGGCAGCTCGCGGTGGTGTTGTGGCGCTGGCACTACGCGCGCGGCCAGATCAGGGAGTGGACGGAAACCCTGGAACTGGCGCGCAGAACCATCCAGGGCGACAGGGCCAACCGACGCGGCCTCGCGCACGTGGTGCTGCGTCTTGCCGGTGCGCGCCGCCAGGCCGGCGAGCCGGCGCAGGCCCTGGAACTGGCCGCGCAGTCGCTGTCGCTGTGGCGCGAACTCGACGACGAGCAGGGCCAGGCGTCCGCGTTGTGCATGATCGCGCTGGTCACCCAGGACCGGGGCGAACTCCCGTCGGCCATCGCGCACTTCGAGGCCGCGCTGGCCATGTTCGAGGCGATCGGCGACCTGCGCGGCCAGGCGAACGCGCTGGACAACCTGGGACAGCTCAACGAGGTCCAGGGCGACCTCGAACTCGCCGAACGCCGGCAGAGCACCGCGGTCGACCTGCTGACCCAACTGGACCACACCCAGGGTCTCGCGCACGCCCTGGACAACCGCGGCCTGACCAGGCAACGGCTTGGCCGGTTGACCGAGGCGCTCGCCGATCACGAGCAGGCCCGTCGGCTCGCCGAGTTCGTCGAGGACCGCACCTGCCAGGCGTACGCGCTGAGCAACATCGCCAACGCCCATCGCAGGGCAGGCCGCCCTGACGAGGCGCTTGCCTGGCACGACAAGGCGCGGGTGATCGCCGAGGACATCACCGACCCGGGCCTGCGCATCCAGCTCTATCTCGATCGTGCCGACACGCTGCTCGCCGCGCGGGACCCGGAATCCGCGCGGCTGGCCTATCTCGCCGCGCTCGACCTGGCCACTCCGCTCGGTGATCGTGGCAAGCAGGCCAGAGCCGACCACGGGGTGGCCCGCGCCCTGCACGCCGAGGGCAGACACGACGAGGCAGTGTCCTACTGGGACGCGGCGGAAGTCGCGTTCGGTCAGCTCGACCGGCAGGAAGGCGCCCAGATCAACACCGAACGAACCGGCCTGAACTGCGCGTGCGCGCTCCCGGCCGGGACAGCGCGCTGAGCAGGCGCGCGCCCGGCCGGGAAGCGGTCAGTCGATCCAGCCGTGCCCGTCCGGCGAGTCCGTCGGGTCGGTGGTCGGATCGGTCGTCGTGGTCTGCGAGCTACCCGAGTCGCCGTCGGCGTGCCTGCTGACGTGCGCTGCGCCGCCGAGGCAAACCCCGAGCACGACGGCGAGAATCGCGAGCGCCGAACCGGCAACAGCGGAAACGCGCATGGCGAATGACGAGGACATTGTTCCTCCCGAGAATGTGCTGGTGATGGGCACTTTCCGCGCCCACAACCAGAATTCATCGAGAAAAACCAACGCGAAATCGGTTGCCTATTTCCATGTTTTCCTGGCAACAGGAAACCCCTGGGACGCGAAAGTGGACAAATAGAGGACAGTTACTGTCCGGCAACAGGAAACCTGGCAACTACTGACAGGTAGCCCTTGTCCATCCCCCGATCGATTGAAAAAGTGGCGCATACCCGAGCCCGGTGTCCCCCGGGCGGCCGATCAACCCCGGAGCCGGCATGCCTGACGGCCCAGAGAGGCACACAACGTGACGCAGGTCTTTCTGAACTACCGGTCGGCCGACGAAGCGGCCAGCGTCGGCATGTTGGATCAGATCCTCTCCGAGAAATTCGGCTCGTCGGCCGTGTTCTTCGCGTCGAAGTCGATCGAACTCGGCTCGCTCTGGGAACCGGAGATGTTCAATGCCGTGCGCGAATCCGACGCGCTCCTGGTCGTCATGGGTCGTTTCTGGCTCTCCGCCGCCGACGAGGACGGCGTCCGGCTCATCGACAAGGAGGACGACTTCGTCCGCAGGGAGATCCTGCTCGGCATGCAGGAGGACAAGAAGATCATCCCGGTGCTGCTCGGTACGCCCCGCCCCAAGCGCGCGGACCTGCCGGAAGCCCTGCGCCCGCTCGCCGAGCGCCAGTCCATCTCCATCGCCTACCGCAGCACCGGCCTGGACATCGACCGACTGGTCACCAAGCTGCGCGAGCAGATCCCGCAACTCCGCGAGGCTGCGAAGAAGAAGCCCAAGGCGACCGCACACCAGCCCGGCACGAACATGAGCAACTACACGCGCGTGAACAACGGCACGCAGACCAACATCAACGCCCACCAGTTCCGGGTCCGCACCTTCAACGCCGGCTCGCAGTCCGACTGACCGGCCCGATCCAGGAGAACAGCGTTGGCAGAAGAAGGTCCCACCGACACACCACCACCGTCCACATCGCCCGATCCGGCACCCGCGCCCGCAGGGACGGCTCCCCCGGCGACCGATGCGGCCGCCGCACCGCCACTGACGCCCGATGCCGTCCGGCAACTGCGTGACCAGGCGCAAGTCATCTCGGCGGTCCGGTTCAACGAGATCATCGCCGAGGGCTACGACCGGATCGCCGACGCCCGCATCGTCAACATCTTCAGCGACAAGTTCACTGTGGACGGTGACATGATCACCGGTGGCGGTGGCGGCGACGCCGGCCGTCGTTCGTCGGCACGGCGACCGAGCAAGACCCGGATCTCCCTGGACGAGCTGGTCTCGGCGACCGAGTACTTCGTGCCACCGGAGAGCTTCGACTCCGACATCCAGCAGCTCGGCGACCACAACCTGCTGATCATCGCCGGCCCGGCCCGTACCGGTCGCTACACCAGGGCGCTCGCCACCATCAAGTCGGTCCTGCGACGCTCGGGCGAGCGGCTGGACGTGTTCCGGCTGAACAGCTCGATCCTGCGCAGCAACGGCTGGCGCGTGCCGCAGTCGGACTGCGGGCTGATCGTGGTCGACGAGCCGGGCACGGACGGCAAGTGCGTCGCGGAGGGAATCGACGAGCAGTGGCTGACCGCGGCGAGCGAGAAACTCGCGGAGGCCGCCAGCTTCCTCGTCGTGGTGACCGGACCGCCGAGGGGCGCGCTCGCGACGGCCGGGCGGTACGCGGATTTCGTCGTCGACGAGGTCGACGTGCCCGACTCCCTGCGGATCGTGCTGGCGCGCGTGCGCGGTGGGCTGGCGCTGCCACCCGATGACCTTGAGGAGCGGCTGCGCTCGGCCGGCCTCGCCGACGCGTTGGCCGAACGCGACGATCCGCACTTCGCGGTCCGCGCGGCCGGCAAGGTGCTCGGCGCGCTCGCCGCCGACGAGCGCGCCGACCTCGTCCCGGTCGTCGAGGCGCTCGACGACCCGGAACAGCAGGTCCGGCAATGGCTTGCGGACGACCCCGATCTCGTCGAGGTGGCGCTCGTGCTGGCCACCGCGGTGTTGGAGGGCGCGAGCTACCTCAACGTCGCCGACGCCGCGGTCGCGCTGTACCGGGAGCTCAGCAAGAGCTACGCGACCAGTGCCGCGCTCAGGACGCCCCGATACCTGCGGAACCTGACCGCCGAGCACTGGTGGATCGAACGGGTCGTGCCGGACGACGATCCGGAGCACGCGCCGGCACTGCGGTTCCGGCACCGGCGCCTCGGCCCGTTCGTGCTGGCCGTGACGTGGTTCGAGTTGGACGGTGCGCGCGAGACCATCACCGACTGGCTCGGCAGGCTCGCCAAGCACACCGATGTCGAGGTCAGGGCCCGTGCCGCCCAGTCAGCGGGCGTCCTGGCCAGCAAGGACGTCGAGCACGGCGTGCACAGTTACCTCGGACCGTGGGCGAACGACACGTCCAACCTGTTGCGGCAGAGCGCGGCACAGGGGCTCAACGTGGCCGGCACCCTCGGCAGGAACGAGCAGCAGGCTTGGGAGTTCATCGAGCAGTGGGTCTCGTTGATCGATTCGATCGACGCGAGGGAACTCCCGGCCACAGCGGGTTTCGCGGCGGGCGGGCCGCTCGGTGCCCGCGATCCCCTGCGCGCCCTGCGCGTGCTGCACAAGCTGGTGTGCGCGGACGGCTGGCGCCTTGTCGGTCCCGCCGCGGCGAGCGTCCAGACGCTGCTGGCCTCCGGCCGGGTCACCGAGGTGCTCGACGCGTTGCTGGACTGGACGTCGGACAGCAAGAAGAACGAAGAGGAATCCATCGACAAGGCGCTGATGATGTACGCCTACTCGGCCTACTGGACCGGCGCCGCCGAGGAGCGGCCCGTGCTGCTGGTCGCCGCCGAGAAACATCGCGAGGACCTGGCCGAGTTGTGGGGGCGGGCGCTGCGCGACGGTGACGAGGACGTCGCGAACTACGCCTGGGAGTCGCTGCGCTCGTGGCTGCGGCTGGTCGATCGCGATCGCACCATGTACCGGCTGGTGTTCGACGTTCTCGTCGATCTGTCCGATCGCAGCACGACCGATGCCAACCGACTCATGCACACGCTGCTCAGCTGGTCGGAGGACAACGACGACCCGTCGGAGGCGGCGGCCGATTTGGCAAGGGAACTGCTCGACCTGGAAGAGCCGGAAGAGCTGGAGGACCAAGCGTCATGACCACCTACAACCCGATCATCGAGTACGTCGAGCTGCGCAGGGTCCGGATCGGCTCGCCACTGAAGGCCCCCGCCAACGGAACCGTGCTCGTGCTGGAACGGGCGGTGGGCCAGCCGATCGTGATCCAGCACGGTGATCGCGTGCCGGACGCGCGGCTCGGCAACTACCGCCGAATGTTCATCATCGACGTGGCGACAAGGGGAATCAGCTTCACCACTTCCGCGCCGAGTGCGGATCACGCCTTCCCGTTCTCGGTCACGGTGCGCTTCGCCTGCCAGGTGACGAACCCGGTCGCCATCGCCCGCAACGGCGTGACCGACATGGCTGCCGCGCTGAGCCCGGCGCTGGCCACCATCGTGCGCCAGGTCGCGTCCCGGTTCGACGTGCTGCGCAGAACCGAGGCCGAATCGGCGATCTGGGCGCGGCTGAACTCCACCGATCCCACCATCGACGTGGAACTGTCCGGCTTCTCGGTGTTCGTGGACGTGCCGGATACGGCGGGGATCATCGGCACGATCCGCGAGCACCGGGTCGAGAAGATCTCCTGGGACCACCACGACGAGATCGTCAGGGGTGGCCGCGGTGGCCTGATCAAGCACAGCCTCGGCAAGGGCACCGATCCGCTGGAGATCCTCGATCGCCACCGCGAGGACGCGGCGCTGGAGATGGACATGAAGCTGAACGCGTTGCGCGCACTGACCGGCGACACCAAGGACGTCGCGGACAAGACCGACATCCACCGCACGATGCTCAGCGAGTTCTTCCCCGGCGACGACTCGGCGGCCAAGATCCACACCAGCAGGCGCGAACGGCTGAACCGGCGCACCAAAGCGGCCCTGGACGCCGGCCCGGTCGTCAACGGCACCCCACCCGCCGAAGCCCCCTCCGCCGAGACGAGCACCACCACGGATCCGGCCGCGCCGACGACCGAGGCGCCGTCGAACAACGGCGCGCGGCCCAGCCGGGTGCGCGGCGCCATGAGCCCCCGGCCGTCGACCGAGGAAAGTTGAGGGCGTGCCGGTGGAGGTTCTGGCCAGCAGGCGTGGGCCGATGGCGCGGCTGTGGCAGCACGTGGACGCGGACATCGCGGCGATGTCGATCTGGACCGAGCGGATCCAGGGTCGTGGCGAGGACGCCGATCCGCTGCTGTTGTTCCACCGGCCCGACTCGGCCGGGCTGATCGCCGTGTTCGACGGGGTCGGCGGAGCCGGCAGGGCGTTGGCCGGCACGACCGCGGGCGGGCTGCCGCGTACGCAGGCGTGGGTCGCGGCACGGCGGGCACGGGCCATCACCGAGGACTGGTTCATCCACAATGGACCAAATGGCGAATCCGACGGCCTCGCCGCCCAGCTCGCCACGCGGCTCGCCGGCGGGACGGCGAAGCGGGCCAGGATTCGCGGCACCATTCACCGCGAGTTCCCGAGCACCATGGCCGGCCTGAGCTTCCAGGTGCGCAGGCCCGATGTGCACTGGAACGTGCTGTGGGCGGGCGATTCACGCTGTTACGTCGCCGAGCCCTCGGTTGGGCTGCAACAGCTGTCAAGAGACGATGTCGCCTGCGCCGACGGCGACTGCCTGGAACTGCTGGTGCAGGACCCGCCGATGACCAACATGGTGTGCGTCGGCCGCGAGTTCCGCGTCAACGCCGTGTCCGGCCACGCGCCGTTGCCGTGCGTGCTGGTGTGCGCGACCGACGGCTGCTTCGGCTACGTGGACACGCCGGCACTGTTCGAGTTGCTGTTGTGGGAAACCCTGGAGTCCGCACAGGACAGTCGGCACTGGGCCGCGCTGCTCGCCGACCGGATCTCCACGGTCACCAGGGACGACGCGTCGCTCGTGCTGGTCGCGCTCGGTTTCGCCGACCTTGACGTGCTCAAGGCCAGCTTCCGGGCGCGGCGCACGCTGTTGCGTGCCGAGCACGGCGCGCCCATGGCCGCCGTCGCATCCGACAACCGGGCGGCACTGGTCGCGGCGCGCGAACGGTCGTGGCGGTCCTACCGAGGCGACTACGAGCGTCGGCTTCCGGTGCTGGACGGTGAGCCGAGGTGAAACAGGGCGATCTGATCATGGGTTATCGGGTGGTCACCCGCCCGTCCAACGCGGACGCCGGCAAGTGCCTGTGGGCGTTCGCGCAGAAGAACGGCAACGACTACTTCATCAAGGAGTTCCTCGACCCGAAGCGGCCCAGGGCGGACTCGATGGGTTCGATCGAGGACAAGCGGCGCCGGTTGACCGAGTGCGAGCGGTTCGAGGAGCGGCAGCGGCGAGTGAGCGCGGCGCTGCGCCGCGACGATCCGCAGGCCGGGAACCTCGTGCTGATGACGGATTTCTTCCACGTTGGCACCCGCTACTACAAGGTGACCGAACGGATCAAAGCGGCCACCGTGCTGCCGGCTCAGCTCTCCGCCGACCTCCAGCTGATCCTGTTGCGCACGCTCGCGGACAGCCTCGGCCTGCTGCACCGGGTGGGCATCGTGCACGGCGACCTCAAGCCGGAGAACATCCTGCTGTGCCAGCCGCCCGGCAGCAGCGCGTACCCGGCCAAACTGATCGACTTCGACGACTCCTACCCGGTCGGCGACCCGCCACCGCGCGATGTCGTCGGCGGCAATCCACGCTTCGGCGCGCCGGAATGGCTCGGCTACCTGCGCGGCGATCCGACGATCCAGCGCGAGCACCTGACGCAGGCCGTCGACATGTTCGCGTTCGGCCTGTTGGCGCACACGTACCTGTTCGGCTCGCTGCCCGACTTCCCTGACGAGCACGACTCGCCTGCGGCCGCCGTGCTGGCCGGGGCCCCGCTGCGCTGGCGGCCGGGCATGGCGCAGCCGTGGGCGGACCTGCTGCCCGCGCTGACGCGCCGCGACCCGAAACAGCGGCCGACCATCACCGAGACCATCGCGGTGCTGGCCGGCGCGCACCCGGCACGGTCGAGCCGGGTGCGGATCAACCTCACCGGCCGAGCGGCGACAACCAAGGGAGTCCGATGAACAGGTCCAGCCTGCGGTACGCGGTCGACATCGTGCTGTGCATCGATGCGACCCTGAGCATGGCTCCGACGCTGGAGAACGTGAAGCTCAGCGCGCTGTCCTTCCCCGGCAGGCTCGTCGAGGAGATGGCCGGCAAGGGCCGGGACATCAGCAGCCTGCGGCTGAAGGTCATCGCGTTCCGCGACTTCGGCGACTTCGCAGAGGACGCGATCACGCAGACGCCGTTCCTGCAGATCCCGGCTGAGGTCGACACGTTCGGCAGGTTCGTGCGCGGTCTGACCGCGGACGGCGGCGGTGACCTTGCCGAGTCCGGGCTGGAGGCGCTCGCGCTGGCCATGGCCTCGGACTGGGAGAAGGGCCTGGACCGGCGCAGGCACGTGATCGTGATGTTCACCGACGCGCCTGCGCACCAACTCGGCGATCCCAGCCAGACCAGCGCGCACACGTATCCGGCGTCGATCCCGTCGTCGCTGGACGAGCTGTTCGGCCAGTGGGGACACGGGCAGAGCCGAGGCGCGCTGATGGAGAACTCGGCCAAGCGGCTGCTCATCTTCGCCCCGGAGGAATACCCGTGGAACGACATCGCGGACGACTGGAACAACACGCTGTTCTTCCCGTCGGCTGGCGGGGAGGGCCTTGAGGAATGGGAAATGGACGAGATCATCGCGACGATCGCCGGCAGCCTCTGACCGAACGGGCCACCATGATCCTTCATCGGCGCAGGCCGGAATGGCGCTACGAGCAGGGTCCCGGCTATCACCTGCGGCAGTACGAGGGCGGCCGGCCGACCGGGCTCGTCGCGGTGGTCAACCACATCGACGCGACGGACGCGCGCTGGATCGACGGGGTTGGCGTGCGACTGGTGCGCGAGCGGTCGCGGCTGGTGGTGGAGGAACTCCAGAGCCGGGGCGTGCTGTTGCGGATCCCGCTGCGGTCCTGCGTGCGCGCGGAACTGTCCACAGAGGCCGGGATGCCGGGCAGCACCCTGCTCAAGCTGAGCCTGACCTTCCGGCTCGGCCGCACGGCAACGGTGACCATGCCACTGTGGTTTCCGCTGGCAGGGAGGGCTTTCCTGCACCGGCTCGTCGCCGAGATCAACCGCTCCCCCGCGCCCTCTCCGGAACGCTCGGACTGGCTGGTGTTCCGACCCGTAGACGAGGACGACGTCGTGACCGGCAAGGAAGGGAACTGACCGTGGACGACCCGCCGTGGGCCTGCGACTCCTGCCACACCAACAACTATGCCGCCGACACCGTCTGCCGGGTGTGCGGTCGCGCGCCGGGCTCCGCGACCGGCACCGTAGTGCTGGTCTCGCCCGAGGCACCGCCGCAACGGTCGGTCGACGGGTCGCACTTCGTCCAGTCCAAACACGCCGACCAGCAGCGCCCCACCATCTTCCTGACCCCGCCGACCCCACCGGCCCCGAAGCCCGAACCGGCGCCCCCGCCGCGCCCTGCTTCTCCCGACAAGCGGCGCGGCTGGCTGACCTTTTCGGCGTTCGCCATCGCCGCGATCGTCATCATCATCGTCGTCGCACTGGCCATCCCTCGGCCGAGCTCCTCGGCGAACTCGCCGTCCACCAGCCAGCAGGCGTGCCCGGACAACGTGGCCGAATACCTGCCGGGCGGCGGCTCCGGCGCCGTGCTGATCGGCCAGTACACCGACGACGACAATCATATCGTGACGATCTGCGAGATTCCCGCCAGCGGCCAGTACTACTACGACGGCCAGATCAAGGACCAGCCGGTCACCAACGACACGCACATCTCACTGCCGGCCACCCAGACCGGCACCGGGTTCGTCGCGGTCAACGGCGTATACACCTACCAGATCACCGAATCTGGGCTGATCGTGAGCAAGAACGGGACGATGCTGCGGGAGTCGAAGCTGACCCAGATCGCCCCATGAACCGGGGACCTAATCAACCCAGGTTGACAACCTGGGCTGACGATCCTACACTGTGCGCATGGCTCCGCGCTCCACAGTGGACGAGCTGGCCGCGACGCTCTACGAGAGCATCGGCCTGCTCGCCCGCAGGCTCCGCCAGCTCCAGGCACCCGGCGAACTCTCGCTGCCGGAACGCGCCGCGCTGGCCCGGCTCGCCAGGGGCGGCCCGGCGACCTCGGCCGAACTGGCCAGGGCGGAGCAGATCACCCCGCAGGCCATGGGCAACACGCTCAACAGCCTTGAGCACCGGGGCCTGATCGAGCGCACGTCCGATCCGAACGACGGCAGGCGGATCATCATGTCGCTGACCGAAGCCGCGCGCGAGGTGTTGCGGCACAAGCGCGACGCGCGAACCCGCCAGCTCGCCGACGCGCTCGGCGCCGGATTCACCCAGGCCGAACTCGACGCGCTGGGTGCGGCGGCGCCGCTGCTGGAGCGCCTCGCCGACCAGTTGTGAACAAGACGAACGTCAGTCAAGCAAAGGGAATCATGTCCGACACCCGCACCATCGACCCGGCCCGCACCGCGCTGCTCGCGATGGACTTCCAGAACGGCATCGTCACCTCGGCAGCCGAGGCCGGTTCCGAAGCCGCGCTGGCCCGCACGATCGACGCGATCGGCCTGGTCCGCAAGGCAGGCGGCCGGATCGGCTACGTCCGCGTCGCGTTCACCGACGACGACATCGCCGCGATCCCGCCGACCAGCCACTTCGCCCGCATGGTCACCCCGGAGCGCAGCGCCTTCCTGCACGCCGACTCGCCGGCCACCGCCATCGACGAGCGGATCGCACCCGAATCAGGCGACATCGTCGTGCGCAAGACCAGGATCGGCGCCTTCTCCACCACCGACCTGGACCAGCAGTTGCGCGCGGCAGGCGTGGACACGCTGATCCTGGCCGGCCTGAGCACCAGCGGCGTCGTGCTGTCCACGGTCCGCGACGGCACCGACCGCGACTACCGGATCATCGTGCTTGCCGACGCCTGCGCCGACCCGACGCCGGGCGTGCACGAGTTCCTCACCGAGCGGATCTTCCCGCGCCAGACCACGGTGATCAACACCGAGGACCTGGCCGCCGCCCTCGGCTGACCTCCTCAGCCCGCCCGCTACCCGCACCACCCGCTCGACGCCGACTCCTCGGCCTGGCCATGAACGGACCGAGCCCCTCATCGATCACCCGTACCGCCCGTTTCACGTCCGAGGTGACCGCCTGACGAACCCGCGCCGGTGTCCGGCTCCCGTCGAGGTGCCGGCCCAGCGCGGCGAACTGCACCTGCCACAACCCGATCAGGGCCGTCGCCGCGATCCGCGGCTCCGGGTCGTCGACCCGGAGCCCGGTGCGCTCGGCAAGCGCTTGCGCGGCCGCGCCGACCAGCGCCTCGGTCTGGTCGCGCTGGTAGGCGCGCAACGCAGGGGTCGACTCGATCAACTCGCCGAACCGGCGGATGCGATCGCAGGCCGATGCGAGGTCGGATTGGTCGGCCAGCCATCCGGTCAGCGCGGCGAGTTCGTCGGCAAGGATGCCCAGCGCCGCCTCGGTCGGGTGCGCTCCGCGTCGGCGAGGCCGGTGCGCACCGCCGCCACCGTCGCATCAGGGCGGTCCAGGATCAGCGCTTCCTTGGTCGGGAAGTAGTTGAACACCGTCTTCTCGGACACGCCGCACGCGTCGGCGATCTCGGCGACCCGGACCCCGTCGAAGCCGCGCGCCAGGAACAGCTCGGTCGCGGTGTCGGTCAACCGCTGCCTGGTCTCCCGCTTCTTTCGTTCCCGCAAGCCTTCCTGCCGGCCGGTCCCCGCCGTCCAGTCCAGCCACGGTCCGCGTGCTCATCGCCCCAGCCTCATCGCCCCAGCATAGACAGTGACAGTACTTTTCTAGCATCGGTAACTTCGACTGTGACTCAAGCCCGGCGTGTGACCGGTCAGCACGGCGAGGAACTCGGTGACCACCCGGCTCTGGTAGCCGCCAGCGCGCCGCACCGCGACGACCGGGATGCGCGCGTGCATGCTCGGCACGTCGATCACGCGCAGGCTGCCGATGCGCAGTTCCTCCCTGATGTTGTTGATCGGCATCAACGCCACGCCGAAGCCGGCCTCGATCAGTCGCTTCTGCGCGGTCAGGCTGTCCACCGTGGTGATCGACACCGGACCCAGCCGCGCTTCGAGCAGCTCGCGAAACGAGCGTTGCTGCCCACGCTCGGCCGGGAAGCTGAGCCACTTCTCCTCCCGCAACGGTTCCAGGTCCGGCAGTTCAGCCGCGGTGACCGGATGCCCGGCGGGCACGACGACGTAGAGCTTCTCATCGCCCAGCGGGATCGACTCCAGTTTCGGGTCGGTGTCGGCGTTGTAGCGCAGGCCGAGATCGGCTTCGCCGTTGCGCACCAACGCGCTCACCTCACGACTGGTCGCGGTGCGCAGGTCGACCGAGATACCGGTGGACCGCGCGGTGAACTCGCGCAGCACGTCCACGATGTGCGAGTCGGCGAGCGTGCCGACGATCGCCAGCCGGAACGCCTGCGCGACATCGGCGCGGTCGCGCACGGCCCGTTCGCCGTCGCGGATCGCGGCCAGCGCCGTCCGCGCGTACGGGAGCAGGGCGCGGCCCGCGTCGGTGAGCGTCACCCGCCTGCCCACCCGCTCGAACAGCACAGCGCCGAGGCGGTGCTCCAGTTCGCGCACGCGCCTGCTGATCGCTGGCTGCGACCGGTGCAGCCGCCGGGACGCCTCGGTGAACCCGCCCACCTCGGCGATGCAGACGAACGTCTCCACCTCGTCGAACGTCATACCATAAGTATTCCTGATGGATGTCGAGCAGAACTATGCATTTGTATGATCGCTGACCGCTCGGCATAGTGAGGTCATGAGCACCGACCAGGCGACCAAGGCCGCACGATTCCGCGCACTGCACGAACGGGACGAACCGCTGCTGCTGCCGAACCCGTGGGACGCCGGCACCGCCCGGCTGCTCGCCGGACTCGGCTTCGAAGCACTCGCCACCACCAGCCTCGGCGTCGCCATCACGCTCGGCCGGCCCCGCGCCACCGCGCAGGAGATCCTGGACAACTGCCGCGTCATCGACGAGGCGACGCCGCTGCCGGTCAACGCCGACCTGGAGAACGGCTTCGCGCACGACCCGGCAGGCGCGGCGAAGATGATCGAGATGGCGGCGAGCAACGGCGCGGTCGGTGCGTCCATTGAGGACCACACCGGCGAGCGCGACAACCCGATCTACGAGTTCGGCCTAGCCGTCGACCGGGTTCGCGCCGCGGTCGAGACCGCACACGCGCTGCCCGTCCCGGTCGTGCTGACCGCGCGCGCCGAGAACCTGCTGCACGGCGTTGACGACCTCGGCGACACCATCCGCCGCCTCCAGGCGTTCGAGGAGGCCGGCGCGGACGTGCTGTACGCGCCCGGCCTGCGCACCCTCGCCGATATGCGCAGCGTGGTGTCGTCGGTGAGCAGGCCGGTCAACGTGGTGATGGGCTTCGCGGACCCGACGATCACGCTGGCCCAACTCGCCGAGATCGGCGTGCGCAGGATCAGCATCGGCGGCGCGCTCTCCCGGATCGCACTCAAGTCCTTCATGGACAGTGCGCGGCAGATGCGCGCCGGCGAGTTCGGCTTCGTTGCCGACCTGCCGCCGTTGCGCGACCTGCTCGGCGCGTTCACCGACGGTCAGGCCGCGCGGTAGCGGTAGGCCACGCACACGTACGGGAACTCGACCTCGGTCGCCCCGGCCAGCTCCGGATGCGTGAGCACCACGTCGCGCACGGCGTCGAGCAACGCGTCCCGCTGCGCAGGCGGGCTGGTGTTGATCCGGCTCCAGGTGCTGACCAACTCGACCACCTCGGCAGGTGCCAACACCTGCCGCCACGGCGTGCGCACCGGTTCGGCCGGCCCGAAGCCGGCGATCACCAGCGGTTCGACCGCGCTCAGCGGATCTTGACCAGGATGGGTGATGGCGAGCAACTCCTTCACCCACTGCCGGCCGGCGTCCGGAATGTTCCAGACCAGCACCAGCACGCCGTCGTCGGTGAGCACCCGGCAGGCTTCCCCGGCCGCGCCTCCGGCGCCACCCAGTGCCAGGACTGGCCGTAGCACACCGCGGCCACGCTCCCGTCGGCCAGCGGCAACGCCTCCCCGGTGCCGTCGCGCACATCGACGTCCGGCAACCGCCGCGCGAGCGTGGCGCGCATGTCCGGGTCGGGCTCGACCGCCACCACGGTGTGCCCGGCCTCGGCCAGCGCCGCGGTCAGCTTCCCGGTGCCGGCACCGACGTCGGCAACGCGCTGTCCGGGTTCGGGCAGCAGCGCACGGACGGCCTCGGCCGGGTAACCGGGGCGCAGCCGCTCGTACAGCGACGCCTGCCTGCCGAAGGACCGCGCCCGCTCGGAATGATCGGTCATACTCGACATGATCTCGCGTCGCCGGCGAACGCGCCGCCGACATCTTCTCGGACGGCTTCTCGGACGGCCCAACCAGCGCCGATTTCCGCGCCGAGCGGCATAAGCTGCGCGCGTGACCACCCTGATGACGTTCGCAGGCCCTGGTGACGCGCACTCGCCGCGCACCAGGACCGGCGGCGTTCCGCTGGTGCCCGGCGGCTTCACCTGGCCCGGTTGCGCGGAATGCGCCGGTCCGATGCAGTTCGTCGCCCAGGTCCTGCTCGACGACCTCGCTCCGGACGAGGACTCCGAACTGGGCGGCACGATGCTGTCCATCTTCATGTGCCAGAACGATCCCGGCAGGTGCGCCGACTGGGACGCCACCTCCGGCGGCAACCAGGCCGCACTGTTCCCGACCGATGACCTGTCGGTCGCCATCGTCCCCGAGGACGGCGTCACCACACTGCGCGCGACCTGCCAGATCGACTACGTGACCATGACCGAGGACGGCTACGACGACGCCCGCGAGGAATGGGCGGAAACCTCGGGGCGCCCGATCGAGGAGGTGCTCGGCCAACTCGGCGGCGAACCCGAGTGGATTCAGAACGACGAGACCCCGACCTGCGGTTCGTGCGGCAAGCCGATGACGTTCGTCGCGCAGTTCGAGGAGGGCCCCGACCACGAGACCTCGATCAATTTCGGCAGCGGCTGCGGCTACGCGTTCGCCTGCGGCCAGTGTCGGGACGCCGCGTTCTGCTGGCAGAGTTAACCCGTCAACTCGGCCAGCTTCAGCACCGTCGACCAGTTGCGCGCGGTGAAACTCAGCTTCGAGTCGCGCAGCACCTTGGCCAGCGGCGAATCGCGCGAATTGTCGCGGTAGCAGAGGTAGATGTGCCGCCGCCCCAACGCCAACTCGTCACCGTCGTGCACGAGCCCGGCGGCAGCGAACCAGTCCTTCGGCGGCGCGTCCCGCAGGAACGCGACGTGCAGCAACTTCGGCTGGTCGACCTTGCCAGGAAACGGGTTGTCCGCGAGCACGCCCGCGATCTCCCTGCCCGACAAGGCGAACACCTCGACGTCCAGCCCGAACCGCGCCGCGACAGCGTCGTGCAACGCGGTCGCGGCGTCTCCCGTTGGCACGTCGGCGACGATATTGCCGCTCTGCAGCAGCGTCGTCACGTCCTGCCAGCCGAGTTCGTCGGCCAGCACGGCGCGCAACTCCGCCATGGGCAGCCTGTTCTTGCCGCCCACGTTGACCCCCTTGAGCAACAGCGCCGTTCGCCCCGCCATTCGCCACCTCAACACGCTCAGCCACGTCGGCACGGTCAGCCAAATCAGCACGGTCGGACTGTCGCACTGGGAATCGTCCGCGCCGTCTCCCGACCGCAGCGGATCGTACCCGAGGTGCGATTGTTGTCGCGACTACAAACCCAGCATTGCTCGTGACGCGCAGAGTGCCGGGGGTCGTCGTTGTTCGACGACGGGGCCGGCGATCACGAGGATCGCCGGCCCCGTGAACCGTCAGTTCTGGCTGTTGTCGTTGCCGTTGTTCGGCGTGAACGCCAGCGCGGGGACGAGCCGCAGCGCGTTGACCGTGCCGTTACCGCTGGCCAGGTCGTAGCCTGGAGCGGCGTCGTAGCCGAGGACCGTGTGCGTGGTGCCGTCACTGTTGGTGAACGGACCGAAGGTGTTGTTGCCCGAGGTCACGTCGACAACACCGGCATTGCCGCCGAAGCGCGACAGCAGGTACAGGCGGCTGTTGATGTTGCCGAGCGAGTGACCGGCGAGCTGCGCGGCCATCGCGATGATGCCCGAGAACTCCGGCGACGCCTCGCTGGTGCCACCGACCAGGTGGTAACCGACCTTGCCCGGCAGGAACGAGTAGTACAGGACCACCGCACCGTCCACAGCCGCGCTCAGCGAGATGTCCGGGGTGCCGCGGTGGTTGCCGACCACCTGACGCACGCCGTTCTGGAAGTTCGGCCTCGGGAACACCGACGACACGCCGCCGCCACCCGCACCCCCGCCGACCGACACGAAGTCGTTCCAGACCACGTCCGGCTGGAGTCGGTTGCCGTTGGCGTCGAGGTCGAGCATGGTGCCGCCGACGGAGGTGACCAGCGGGTCGGCCGAGGGCCAGCTGTTGACCCGCATCGGGTACAGGTCGGTGCCGTTGGCCTCGGCGTCGGTCGCGCCGTCGTCACCCGAACTGGCGAGCACGGTCACGCCGTGCGCGTACGCGTTCTTCAGCGCCGAACGCAGGCCCAGGATGGACTGCGTGTTCGGGAAGGTCTCCTCGGTGGCGCCGAAGCTCTGCGAGATCACGTCACCGAGGTGGTGGTTGATCACGAAGTTCTCGGCCTTGACGATCTCCGGAAAGCCCTGCACGCCCTCGGTCTCGGAGACCGGGGTCTCCTCAAGGAGGATCTTCGCGCCGGGTGCGAACACGTGCGCCCACTCGACGTCCAGCGTGGTCTCGTCGGCCCAGCCGGCCATGTCGCTGTTGGTCGGGTCGAACGGCGGCACCGCACCCGCGTCCTGGCGGATGGTGAGCGCGGGCGGATCGGGCAGGCCGAAGGTCTGGTCGAACACCTTCAGGTCGTTGGCGATCGTCGGCGAGCCGAAGGCGTCGACGATGACGATCGTGCGGCCCCTGCCGTCGATGCCGGCATCGTGCAGCGGGTTGAGGTTGTACGCCTTGTCCAGCTGGGCGGGCTGGTAGCAGTGGATGCCCAGGTTCTGCAGGCAGTACTGGGTGGTCGGCGGGAAGCTGAGGGTCTTCCCGTTGATCGGATCGTTGATATAGGGGTGGGGTGCCACCGTCCGGGATGCGGCAGCCGACGCGGTCGTGCCGACCGCTGTTCCGGCCACCAGGCTGATGGCTCCCAACGCGGCAACCGTCGCCGCCGTGAACCACCGTAACGGGCGCTTGGCCATGGCTTCCTCCTCGAAACTGGGGAGACGCGCTCGCAGGGCCAGCGCATCGGGGACGGTAGCCGGCCGCCCCTGGTATGCGCATCGCTGCTGGCAGGGCGGATGTTGCACCCGGGAGCGAAGTCCCATCAGGACCAAACCCATGAATGGGCGTTTCAGTCCATAATTAACGATCGTGATAGTTGACCGATGAGTGCATGTGGACGGCTCAGCTGGTGGCCGGCGTGAGCACGTCGTCCAGTTCGGCCAGTTGTTCCGAGGTGGGTTCCCATTCGCCCGCCTTGGCGTTGGCGACGACCTGCTCGGCCGAGGTCGCGCCGGCGATCACCGAGGAGCAGCCTGGCTGGGCGGCGAGTCCGCCGATGGCGACCTCCAGCACGCTGCGGTCGTACTTCCGGCCCCATTCGACGATGCGCTCGATGGTGTCCAGCCGTTCGTCGGTGACCAGGTGTTGGCGCGCGGCGAGGCGGGTGCCCTCCGGGATGCCGGTCTCGCGCCGCACCTTGCCGGTGAGCAGGCCGTTGGCCAGCGGGAAGAACGGCAGCACGCCGAGGCCGTAGTGGATCGCGGCCGGCACGAGTTCCTTCTCCACCTCGCGCTCCAGCAGCGACCAGTGGTTCTGCGCGGAGATGAACGGCACGCCGCCGATCTCGTCGGCAACGTGCGCTGCCTCGGCCAGCTGCCAGCCGGTGAAGTTGGAGTGGCCGAGGTAGCGGACCTTGCCCTCGGTGACCAGTTCGGTCAGCGCCGCGATGGTCTCGGCGATCGGGGTCAGCGGGTCGGGGGTGTGCAGCTGGTACAGGTCGATGTGGTCGGTACGCAGCCTGCGCAGCGACTCCTCGACGGCGCGGCGGATGTACTTGCGACCGCCCTTGGCGCCCGCTGCCGGTCCGTAGCCCATGTCGGCGTTCTGGAAGCCGAACTTGGTGGCGAGCACGACCTCGTCGCGACGACCTTTGAGGATGTCGCCGAGGGCCTGTTCGGAACCGCCGATTTCGCCGTAGATGTCCGCGGTGTCGAGCAGGGTGATGCCGGCGTCCAGGGCGGCGTCCACGACCTGTCGGGCTCGGTCGTTGTCGATCCGGGCGCCGAAGTTGTTGCAGCCGAGACCGACGACGGAGACGAGCAGACCGCTGTTGCCGAGTGTCCGATACCGCACACCGACTCCTTCGTTCGCTGATGGATAATATCGTCACGTCATGGCCATTGTGGACGGTTGGCCATGTTGTCGGTCAGATCACGCGCTCGTTGCCCCCGTCGACCGGAATCTGCGCGCCGGTCGTGCAGCCGAACGTGTCCGAGCACAGCTCGGCGACCAGTCTGCCGACATCCGCGCTGCGCACCTCGGTACGAAGCAGGTTGCGCCGCTTGTACTCCTCGACCGTGAGGCCGTAGTGGCGGGCGCGTTGTTCGAGCACCTCCCGCGTCCACAAACCGGTGTCGAACACGGCGTCCGGGTGCACGATGTTGACCCTGATCCCGTCCGACGCCCATTCCAGCGCGGCCACCCTCGCCAGCTGCGTGACCGCTGCCTTGGACGCCGAGTACGCGGCCGCGCCCGGCCCCGGCGCCGGCACGTTCTTGGAGGCGATCACCACCACCCGTCCGCCGCGCGGCGCGAGCTTCAGCAGCGGGTGCGCGGCGCTGAACAGCGTGGCGATCGCGTCCGTGTTCACCGCCATGGTTCGCCGCCAGGCCGTCGGATCCAGCTCGGCGATCGGCGTGTTGCCGGGAAAGACGCCTGCCGAGGGCACGATCATGTCGATGCCGCCGAACCGGTCGACCCCGCACGCGATGGCATCGGCGAGGGCTGCCCGATCGGTCACGTCGACCCGGAGCCCGAGATAGTCGGCCCGGCTTTCCGTCTCGGTCAGGTCGAGGCCGATCACGCTCGCGCCCTTGGCACGCAACGCATCCGCGCAGGCCAGCCCTATCCCGGAGGCCGCACCCGTGACCAGCGCGACCTCCCCGGTGAACTCCCCACCCGACCCGCCGCGCCGCAACTTGGCCTGCTCCAGCTCCCAGTACTCGACCTCGAACAGCTCGGCCGCCGACAGCGCCCGGTAGCCGCCGAGCAGGGTGCCGCGTTCGATGATGTCGATCGTGTGCCGGTAGATGTCCGCGACCGCTGCCGCGTCGGCCGCGCGCCTGCCCACGGTGAGCATGCCGTACTCCGGGTCGAGCAGGACGCGCGGCGCCGGATCGAGCATGGTCAGCCCGGGTCGGGCATACGCCTGGAAATAAGCCCGATAGTCCTCGGCGTAGCGTGCGATGTCGGCCCCGATCAGCGGCAACCGCTTGGTGCGGATGACGTGGTCTGGCGTTGCCGGCCCCTGACCAGCGACCTCGGCGAGATCCGGCCTGCCGACGAACGCGAGCGTCGCCTGATCCGCGTGCCGCGACACGATCATCGGCCTGCCCGCGTGCTCCGAGATCTCCTTGCGCAGCAGCGCGATCCGCTCCGGCGCCACGACCGGCTCGCCGACCTCCGCACGGCTCGGCCGATAGCTGTCCAGGAACTCCTCGGCCAACGTCACCAGCTCGATGTGCCGGTCGTATGCCTCGCGCACGTCCGCGCCGAAGGTGAAAAGGCCGTGGTTGTTCAACACGACGCCGATGGTGTTCGCGTTGGCCTGCTTCGGATACAGCTCGGCCGCGACCTTGGCCAGCCCGAAACCCGGCATCACATACGGAATGACGACCACCCGGTCGCCGAACACCTCGGCGACCCTCGGCTTGTCCAGGTTGGTCAGGGTGAGGATGGCGTCTGCGTGGCTGTGCAGCACGGCGGGCTGCGGGAGGACCGCGTGCAGCAGGGTTTCCACGCTCGGGTCGGGCGCGCTCGCGTCGAGCAGGGCGCAGCGCAGCTCGTTCATCATGCCGCTGTCCGGCAGGCTCTCCACACCCACCAGCAGCTCACGCAGTCGGTTCAACCGCAGCGGCGCGAACCCGGGGCGTTCGATGCTGGCCAGGTCCCATCCGCTGCCCTTCACGTACAGGACCTCGACCTCGGCGCCGGTGACGTCGGTCTCGGTCACCTTGACCGACGTGTTGCCGCCGCCGTGCAGCACGAGCCCGGGTTCGCTGCCGAGCAGGCGGGAGCCGTACACACACGCGTCGAGCGGCTCGGTCGGTGCTTCAGCCCAGCGGTTTTCCATGAATGATCCGTTCCTCGGTGATGATCGCGGTGACCAGGTCGGCCGGGGTGACGTCGAAGGCGTAGTTCAGCGCGTTTGGCCTTTGCTTCCCCCTGTGCCCCTCCCCCACGATCTCCGCCGGGTCGCGGATCTCGATCTCCACCTGCGCGCCGTCCGGCGTGGCCAGGTCGATGGTGGATTCCGGGGCGGCGACCACGAACGGAATGCCCGCCCGCGCCGCGGCCAGTGCCAGCGGATAGGTGCCGATCTTGTTGACCACGTCGCCGTTGGCCACGATCCGGTCCGCGCCGACCACCACCGCGTTCGCCAGCCCACGCGCGATCACGCTCGCCCCCGCCGAATCCACCACGACCGTGTGCGGAATGCCCTGCTGCGCCAGTTCCCACGCGGTCAACCGGGCGCCCTGCAACAGCGGCCGCGTCTCGTCGACGTAGACGTGACCCAGTGCGTCGGTCTCCCAGAGCGCGCGCACGATGCCGAGCGCCGTGCCCCATTCGACACACGCCAGCCCGCCCGCGTTGCAGTGCGTCTGCACGTTGACCTGGTGGCCGATCCGCTCGGCCAGCCACGCCGCGCCTCGGAAGGCGAGCTCGCGGTTGCGTCGGATGTCCTCGGTGAGGATGAGCCGCGCCTCGGCGAGCGCCGCTTCCGGCCCGTCGTCGACAACGGCGAGCACCCGGTCGACGCCCCAGGCGAGGTTGACCGCGGTGGGTCGGGCCGCACGCAGCCGGGCCGCGTCCGCCCGCACGTCCCCGCCCTGCTTGGCGAGCAGCGCGACGCCGAGCGCGCCTGCGACACCAAGCGCGGGCGCGCCGCGGATGGCGAGCCGCTTGATCGCGTCGATCAGCTGGTCGGCGGTGTCGATCCGCAGCGTGGTCAGGGTGTCCGGCAGCCGGGTCTGGTCGATGGCGACGATCCCGCCGTCCACCCAGTCGATCGTGCGCATGGTCCCAGCTTCCGGCAGTCACGCGTCCGGGTCCAGCCGGTTCCGACTGCCGGACGTCGGGCACCAGCCGCGCGGCCATCTCGACGAGAGCGCCGATTGTAGTCGCGACAACAACCAGCGCTTCGTCGACACATCTACGGCGGCGTGCGTGCCGAACACGCCGAAACGATCGCACAAGCCGACGCCAGAGCGCGTCACGGCAAGGTCGCATCCGCCCGAACCAACCGAATCAGTAGAAGTTTCACGTTTGCGCCGCTCTCCCGTCGGGCGGGACACGGTCGGAAAGTGGCACACTTCGCGACCGCGCGAGGAGGTTCGGGTAGACAATGTCCCTGATGGAAGAGCCGGCCGACGAGGCACCCAGCGGGATGCGGCAGCGACCCTACGTCGTGGGGCGCACGCCGCAGGGCCCGATGCTGCCCCCTGGCCGATTCCAGATCGGCGAACTGCTCGGCCGTGGCATGCACACCGAGGTATACAGCGCACACGACCGATCGCTGCGCCGCTCGGTCGCGGTCAAGGTCTTCCCGGTCAACCCGGACCCGGTGGCCTGCCGGCGGATCGCGGACGAGGCGCGCGCACTGGACCGGTTACGCCATCGCGGGCTGGTGTCGGTGTTCGACGGCGGCCTGCACCGCAGCCGACCGTATCTGGTGATGCAGCTGATCAGCGGCCCGAGCCTGCACGCCTACCTGCGGACCGGCGGCCTGCCGATCCCCCAGGTGGTCGCGATGGGCGCCCTGCTCGCCGACGCGCTCGCGCACGTGCACCGGCACGCCGTGGTGCATCGCGACGTCAAGCCGTCGAACATCCTGCTCGACCAGCGCGGCATGCCCTACCTCGGCGACTTCGGCATCGCGCTGCTGCCCGAACAGGAGCGGCTGACCAGCGTCGACGAGATCATCGGCACGCCGGCCTACCTCGCACCGGAGCAGGTGCGCGGCGGCGAGCTCACGCCGGCCGTGGACATCTACGCGCTCGGCCTGGTGCTGATCGAGTGCATCACCGGCGAACGCGAGTACGCCGACCCGAACAAGATCACCGCCGCGATCACCAGGCTCAAGCGCCCGCCGCGCGTCCCGATCGACATCCCGGTGCGGATGGCCAGGCTGCTGCGCGCGATGACCGCCGACGACCCAGACCGCCGCCCGCCCGCGTCGGTGTGCCGGACCACGCTTGAGGTGATCGGCCACAACCTGGCGGCCAGCGACCCGAGTGCTCTCACGCGCCCGCTGCGCGCCAGCGACCTGATCAGCGCGACCGGCACCGCCGCCGAACCCGAGCCGCAACGCAAAGGCCGCCACCGCCAAGCCGAAGACTGAACGCGCAAAGCCGAGTTCGGCTCCCAAGCGGCGGCCGCGAATGGTCCGGAAGCCTTCCTGCCCAACTCGATCCGAGGCTGGTCGCGGTTCACCCGCCGCCACGAGGCCCAGCCGGCCCGTCACCTATCGTGTCAACTCGGCCAATCGCGCCAACAATGGCCGCTGACCAGCCACGATCTTTTCCTCGGCCGACGCGAGATCGAACCACTCCGCCCGGTCGAGCTCCGGGAACTCCTTGAGCTTCCCGGACCCGCGCGGCCACTCCATCTCGAACATCCCCGGCACCACCAACGCCGGATCAAGATCGCCGGCCACCGCCCACGCGGTCACCACCTTGCCACCGGACTGCCGAACCTCGCCCAAGTCGACCAGTTCCCCGTCGGGCACCGGCAACCCCAACTCCTCGGAGAACTCACGTCGCGCCGCGGCGAGCGGCTCCTCGTCCGGCTCGCACTCGCCCTTGGGAATGGACCACGCGCCCGCGTCCTTACGCGCCCAGAACGGTCCACCCATGTGTCCCAACAGGACTTCGAGTTGCCCTGCCGACCTGCGATACAACACGATCCCGGCACTGCGCTTGGCTACCACGCCACCATTCTGCCTGCTCAGGCGAGCAAGCCGCTCCCCAGGTCGTCGTCAGCCCCGCGCACGCCGGGTAGCACGAAGAAATAGCCGCCACCGGTCGGCGAGATGTAGTCGACGAGCGGCTCACCCGCGAGCCTGGTCTGCACCGCCTGGAACTGCCGGAGCACATTCTGTTGGTAGCAACAGAACACCAACCCGACATCGAGATTCCCGTTCACGTCGAGCCCGCGATCGTAGTTGTAGCCCCGCCGCAGAATCTGCTGCGCGTACGTCGCGGACGTGCGTGGATTGGCCAACCGGATGTGCGCGTCCATCGGAATGGTCAACCCCAGCGGATCGGCCGGGTAGTTCGGCGCGTCGCCCTCGTCGGTCCCGTCGAGCGGCGCACCGGAATCACGACGCCTGCCGATCATGGTCTCCTGCTCGTGCAGCGACACCCGGTCCCAGAACTCCACCAGCATCCGGATGATCCGCACCACCTGGTACGACCCGCCGTCCGTCCACGCCGGCTCACCGTCGCGCCCGCCCCGCGTCCAGACGAGCGCGTCAAGGACGTTCGAGTCGGTCACGTCCGGGTTGGCGATGCCATCCTTGAACCCGAGTTGGTTGCGTGGCGTCCCCGTCGGCCGCGGCGCGGCACGAAACCCGTCGATCTTCCACACCGGTTGCATTCCCGCGCGCGTGTGCTTTGCGATGTCGCGCACCGCGTGCATGACGGTGTCCCGCGAATCCGCGCAGATCTGCAGACTGATGTCGCCGTGCAACTCGGTCGAGCCGGCCACGTCGTCGCCCGGAAACACCGGCATCCTCACCAGATGTGCGGGCTTGCGCCCGGCGAGCCCGTACCGATCATCGAACAAACTCGCACCAACGGCGACCGTGATCGTCAACCCGTCGGCCGGCACGATCGGCCCGAGCGTGTCGCTGTCCGTCGGCGGCGAGGCGACATCGGTCGCGTCGGGCGCACCGCCCGCGGTCAGAAACCGGACTCGATCGGTCAACGTCCGGAACAGCTCCCGCAAGGCATTCCGGTCCGCCGCGATCGCGTTGAAGGACAAGAACGTCGCCGCCTCCTGCTGCGGCGTGACGATCCCGGCCTGGTTCGGCCCCGCGTAAGGGATGACGCGCCCACCCGCATCCGGCACCGGCGTGGCCTGCGCCGCGGCGACCCCGCCGGCCAACGCCGCCGTCCCCAACACCCCCGCGGCCGCGCCCCGCAGAAAAGCCCGTCGCCCCACGTTCCCACTCGCACCCGTCATCCCGGCACCCGTCATCCCGGCGCTCTCGATGCCGGTCATCCCGACGTCCTTGGCGCCAACAGGTTCGGGATTTCCGCCAGTTCCTCCAGCAATCCGCCCAACCTCCCGTCCAACCGCTGCCGCGCCACCGTCGACGGCCGCTGCTCGTCCGCGACCACCGCAGCGCGCACGGCACCGAGATCCGCGTCGACTCTGGGCAGCAGGCGCGGATCGCGGGGCGTGATCAGCGGCGCCAGCACGCCCAGCACCTCCGCAGTGCCCTCGGTGTTCGCGTACAACGTCGCCAGGGTCGTGCCGCTGCCTTCGTCAGCGATGCCGGTCAACTGGAACCGCATGGCGTTCTCCAGGATCTCGTGCGCGCGCAAGGGCAGATCGCCCGGATCGATCTCCTCGCTGGGGAAATCCGCGATCAGCCCGCTCACCGAGCGGACCAAGTCGTGCGCCAGCGACGCCGCGTTCGCGCCACCGTGCCACAGGGCGTACTCAAGTGCGTGGAACCCGGCCCAGCCCGGATCGGCGGTGCCGAGCGGAAGTCCGTCAGCCAGGCCGTCGATCTCCTGGTCGAAGTCGCCGAAGGAGTTGTACGCGGCGCCGAGCCGCTCGTAGTCCAGATGCGCGGTCAGCCAGTCCGCCTTCGCGGCGGCCACATCCCCGCGATCGACGTCATCCGCGAGTTGCCGACACGCCGCCAGCAAACCCGGCAGCTGTCCACCAACCCAGTCCCGGTATGCCTTGACCGGCCCGGTCAACGCGAGGTCCGGCAGAGGCTTGAATCCCGGCACCGCAGCGGTCGTCGTTCCGGTCACGGTGATCGTCGCGGACGTCCGCACGGTGCCGTCGGTGAACACGCACCGAACCGCGTAGCTTCCCGCGCCCAGCGTCGTTGCCAACGGCAGCGACTTGCCCGGCGTCAATGAGGGGATCTCGGCGTACACGTCGCCGGTCGGATTGATCAGATACACTGCCGCGAACGCCTTGGCGTCGTTGACAACCGTGAAGGTCAACGGCCCCGCGCTCAGCTCGCTCCTCGGTGAACCGCAGCCGGCGGCGCTGATGCGGAGGGTCGAGCTGTCGGGTGTGGCGCCGATGAACACGGTGGCCAGCACGACAACACCCAACAACGCGAACCGCGCCCACCGCATCCGCGCCTCCTCAACGTGCTCGTCAGTTCCAGATGTCGGTGATCGGGGCAGCGCCCGCGCTGTTGCCGACCCGGTTCAACCCGTAGATCTGCTCCAGGGTGGCGAGCAGGTTGTAGTGGTTGACGTTCTCGCCGTACTGGCCCGGCTTGACCGGCTGGCCGACGATGATCGTCGGGATCTGGTTGTTCTCGGTGTAGTCGTCCTCGTCCCAGGTCACGATCAGCAGGCTGTTGTTGGACTGCGCCCACGTGGCGTAGGCCGAGAGCTTGTCGTTCAGCCAGGTGTCGGCCTGCGAGATCGTGCCGTCGTGCATGTCGTCGTCGAGGTTCGGGATGACGAACGACAGCGTCGGCAGGCTTGAGTAGTTCGTCGGGAACGACGTGAACGGCACCGAGTCCGACGATGGCACGTTGCTGAAGTTGATCCACGGCGAATGCTTGCGCGCATACGCGCCCGACGTGCAGGTGGTCGAGCCGGTCGAGGGCAGCCCCTCCGAGTAACCCTTGAAGGTGTCCCCGGCGGCCAGCAGTTCCGAGCCGAGATTGGCGGTCGAACCCTCGCTGACCGGACACTTGTCCGAGGACAGACCGAATGTGCTGCCACCGAACAGAGCCAGGTAGTTCGGCTCGCTCGGGTGCGTGATCGCGTAGGAGGAGGTCAGCAACGCCCCCTCGGACGCGAGCTGGTTGAAGTAGGGCGCTTCCGAAGTATTGCCGATGATGTCGGAGAACGAGTGGTTCTCCTCCATCACAACGACGACGTGAGCCGGTGTCGGCAGACTGCTCGCCGTGGCACGCACTGCCGGCGCGGCAGCGTGCGGATAGACTGCGACAGTGGCGGCCGCGGCGACAGCAGCCACGCCGGCCGACAACAAGGCGATCCTGGACCTGCGCTGCATGGGTTTCTCCGTATGGTTCCGTGAGGCTCCGTAGACGCGGAGACATCGTGACCACCCGCGCCCTGCGACGCGCGCAGTGCGGCAGGCGAGCACAGGACACCGCCGCCGCACACCCGAAACTGTGCCCGCCGTCAACCGAGACGACAACCCCCGAAAAGCAGGATCTCCCGTTAACAATTAAGGGAAATGCGGCCCGGCACACACAATTCAACGGCCGGCCACGCGGATTTAAATGCCCCGAAACTCCCCCATCAACCCTCCCGCCACCCCAAACATGATCTTCTTTCACCCCAACCCACATCCCCCGCCACTCCCAGGGGGGCGACCCCGAAGCCAGTCTATCGGTGCGCCAAGGGAAATCCATGGGCGAAGATCAACATGTGGACAATCCGCTGCTATGTGGACAACTTCTGGGGCCGCCCGACAACTGTGCTATGCGGGCCGGGGCAAGCCGAGGCGAGGGGCGACGAAACAGAGAGGTGACGAAGCAGCGGAGGGTGAAGCCGAGCGGGTGGTTACTGCTTCGGCGGGAGGCCGATGGTGGCGGCGCCCAGTTGACGGTAGGTGGTGGCGGGCGTACCGCCGATCGGCGCGAACGGCAGGGCGGTGGTGGGATACGCGGTCGGTTCGACGAGGTACGAGGCGCGTGCACGGGCGGGGATGGTGAGGGTGGCGGCAGTGTTGGGTGGGACGACGATCCGGCCGGTCGCGCTGCCGTCGACGACCTGGACCTGTTGGCCCGGCCATGGGTTGCGGAGGCGGATGGGGGCGGTGGCGCCAGCCTGGATGGCTACCGTTACCGGGGTGCCGTTGCGGATCTGGACGTCTACCTTGCCGCGGTGTTGGATGTAGACCGTGCCGTCGGCGTTCCAGTTGCCTGGCCACGCGGGGGCGATGCGGAGCAGGCCGTCGTAGTCCTGGGCGAGGGCGTCCTAGAGCGCGGTCGCCACCACCGCGCCTTGTTCGGCGTACGGCTCGGCGTAGCTGGCGCCGAACGCGGCAAGGCCGGATGGGCGCGACTGGTACTGCTCGGTCAGGTCCACCAGCGTTTTCGCCAGGTCGGACGACAGGCCCAAACGAGCGGCGTCGATGGGGTCGAGGCTCCAGTCGTTGCGTTCGACGTTGGGGCGCTGGGTGAACGTGCGTTGGGCGAGCGCGGCGTCCTGGCCCTGGTCGCCGATGAGGCCGTACGGCCAGACCGGTTCGAGGCCGATGTTCTCGACGTTGTGGAGGGTCGCCGACGGCTGGTAGGACGTGCCGATCACCTGTTGGTCGCCGGTGCCGACCAGCGGGTACGGCATGACTTCGGGGACGGCGGCCGAGATCTGGCTGATCAGGTCAGGGTCCTGGTGCAGGATGCGCGCGGCACCGGCCACGTCAGGGAGGACGGCGCGCATGGCGGCGACGTCGGTTGTGGGGTCGCTGACGTCCCACTGGGTCTCGTGCGCGTTGGACGGGTTGGTGTGCAGCTTGCCGTCGGTGCCGAGTTTGGCGTAGCTGAGGATGAACTTCGCCCACGCGGCCATCACCGGGTAGTTCGCGCGCAGGAAGGCGAGGTTGTCGGTCTGCTGGTAGGTCTGCCAGCAGAACAGCGACACTTCCGCGCCGGTGGTCAGGGTGCGGGCGTTGTAGTTGGCTGCGCCCTGACCGCTACAGTCGAGGTACGGCCTGGCGCCCCACTGGCCGTTCGCTTCGTGCACCTGGATGCCGACGCCGTTGAACCGCATGGTCTCCGGGATGCACGCGCCCGCGCTGCCGGGGAACTGGCTGACGGTCCACGATTCGATCGTGGGCAGGTCGTTGCGGTACATCGCGAAGTACGCGTCGTTGTTGGCGAACGCGCCAGCGCCCATGTTCGCGGTAACCATCATTCGCAGGTTCCAACCCCAGTACGACGCCGGGTCCCAGCTGTGCGTGTCCTGGGACGAGTCGAACAGGTCCGCGACGCCGGCCTGGGAGCCGGGGCGGACCGTGCCGCGTTCGGCGGCGGCAGCGTAGAGAGCTACCGTGCGAACGTTCGCCAGGTATTGGGCCGCACCATCCGAAGAGGACATATTGAGCTGGCCCACCTGGTTCCAGTAGCTGTGCCACCAGTGTTGCTGGGCCTGGGCCAGGGTACGGGCGGGGGTGGTGAAGGCTGATTGGGCGCTTCGCCGCGCGTTTCCTCCGATCCATTGGGGACAGTCGACGAGGATCTGGTACGAGCCGTTGGGGTTGGGGCGGAATTGGAGCCCGATGGTGGTGGGAGCGAGGACCGATGCGGTGGCGTCACGGGCTGTCGCGGTGATGGCGGCCATGGCGCCGAAGGTGCGGCCGCTGGAGCCGGGGCGGTTCTGGTCTGTCCAGGTTTGGGCGAGCGAGCCGATGGCGCCGGTCGCGCTCGCCGTGGGGGTGCGGGGTCGCCAGAGGGACAGTTGGGCGGTCTGTGCGACGTCGGGGTTGGCGCCGGTCACTTCGATGACCAGTTCGTCGTGGCCTGCCGGCACATAGGCGCGGGCGGTCATGCCACCGCCGGACTCGGTGAACACGCCGTCGTAGAGGTCGAGCGTGGCGTGGTAGTCGGGGGCACTGGTCAGCGCGGCGAGGCCGGGAATGGTGACCTGGCCGGGCGAGAGGCGGTCGGGGAGGGTGTCGGCACGGTTGAGCTGGGCGGTAAGGCCGTTGGCCGACCACAGTCCGACGCCGAGGCTGCCGTTGCCGAGCGGCATAGCCTGCGCGGGCAAGGAGTTTGGCTGGCCGAGCACGACATCGGACTGGCGCACCGTGCTCCGCACGTCGACGGCGAACTGGCCGTGGTGCCAGGCGGTGGTCAGGCCGGCCTGGGCGGTGGCGGGGATGGCGACCAGTGCCAGGCCGGCGAAGGTCAGCGCGGCCATGATCGTTCCCGAGATACCGCGTCGCACCAGCATCCTGCCTCCACCCCGGCGTGGACCAATGACATCCGATGTCTGCGCAACATAAAACCTTTGCGGCCGTGATGTCAATGCTCAGGTCGCCCTCAAAGACCCGATGTCTCCGCGCGGACAGTGCGATTAGCCATCCGACGTCGCGTCGTCGGCGAACAGGGTGGGCGATCCCTCGATTGGATAAGGCGGACGAAAGACCGACGCGGCCTCGTGCATGTCAGCCGTTGTGACGAGCGCGCGGGCCACGTCGTCGATGGATTCCTCCGACACGCCGTCTGGCGCGAGTGGGCCGATCGGGTCGGCGTTGAGCGCGGTGATGTTCTGCCACGCGGTCATGGCGTGCTCTTGGGTGCGCGGTCGGATGATCATCGGCGCGTCGCCGGTGAAACCGACACCCGGCTGGGGCGGGGAGATCGTGTTCGCGAGCAGGTGCGCCACGTCGTCGGGCACCGGGGCCGACGACGCCAGCGATACCCGGATACCGAAGGCACGTTCGGCATAGCGACCAACAGCCGAGGTGTACAGGTTCTTGGCGGCCGAGGCGAACGGATCGGCGGGGCGGGGAACCGGCCAGGTCGGGTTCGGCGGTGGGCCGGGAACCGCCAGCCGGGCGAATTCGCGCGCCCGCTCGGCGAGATGCCAGCGCAGGCCCGGACCGATCCGGATCGGTTCGAGCCGCACGGAAAGCAGCGCCGGCGCGGCGAACGCGGCCAGGTTGTCCCAGATGGCCTGCCAGGAGGTGGTGCCGCCGACCAGCGGGGTGACCGCGACCAGCCACGGGGGCTTGGTGTCGGTGCGGATGCTGCGCGCGACCGTGATCCGCTTGCGGATCTCCACGATTCCCGCCTGGTGGTGCGGGGTGAACGGTTGGAGTACGGCGCTCAGGCGGGACTGGCTCGTGATCGGGTTGGCCACGGTGTGCGGGATGGCGGGCGAGAGGGCGTCGCGCAGCCGGGCCGCGGTGGTCACCGCGGTGGACCGGTCGGATGCGGTGGTTCGGCAGAGCAGGTAGGCGGACAGAGTGCGGTCGGATTGGTTGAGCAGCCGCAGTTCCACGGTGGCGCCGATGTCGACGCAGCTCTGCCAGACGCCACCGAGCCAGGGCAGCAGGTCCGGTGGCGTGGATCGCTGCTCGCCGATGTTGAACACGATGTCGCCGTGGATGTCCCGGCTCTGCACGACATTGGTGGCGGTGCCGGCGAAGTACTGGCCCTGGGTGACGGAAACGGGTGCTGGCCGAGGTGGTGCCGGCATGGCTGGCGGGGCCGGCTGGGACGACTGGGCCGGCGCGATGCGCGCGCCGGCCCAGGCCCACCAACTCCCCGGGCTGCCTGCGGTGAGAATGCCGCCGAAGGGATCGGTCACTGCGCGGCGGGCGGATGTGCCGAATGCGGCTGAGGCTGGGACTGAGGCTGTGCCCAACTGTTCTGGATGCCGGCCGGATCGGGCGCGGGCGCGGACAGCACCACCGGCGTCGGCGCGGCTACCGGCGTCGGCGCGGACTGGGGTGGCGGCGCGCTCACCGCGAAGTTCTCCACCGGCGGAAGTCCTTGTGGGAAGGCGTAACTGTCCGGTACCTCGGTCCGCTCGATGGCGACGTGTAGGCCCTCGCGGCAGACCGCGTGCACTGCCTCGCGCATGGCGCGGGCTTGTTCGGTGCGCAGCATCCTGGACACCGGGTCGAGTTGGCCGCTCATGCTGCGGAAGATGTCCGCGATGTAGCGGCCGATCAGGTGCGCGCCGCGCCGCGAGCGCCACATGGTCCAGCCGAGGTAGAGGCCGCTGCCGTAGGGGAACACGGTGATGAACGCCTCGTAGTGGCCGTCGACGAGAACGAGCCGGTTGTTGACCGGGCCGAAGCTGGTGGGCAGCCTGCGGGTGTACGGGTAGAGCGGCAGGCTGCGGTCGCGTGCCCTGCCGACGATCACGTTGTACACGGACTCGGCGGCGGCCGCGCGGTCGGCGAGCAGCACGTGCCATTCGCTGATCGGCTCCTGCAGCTTGGTGACCAGCAGGATCAGCCAGAAGGCGACGAACGAGATGACCGTGAACAGGGTCAGGACGACCACGCCGTCGCCGTCCGCGCTGTTGCTCAGACCGCTGGCGAGGGAGAGGAAGCTGAGCAGGGACACGGAGGTGAAGAAGAACGGACCGGTGATCAGGGCCGCGCGCAACCAGAGCAGAAACAGGCTGCGGGGCGTGACCGATTCGTCGAAATACAACTCGACCGGCCGGTGCAGCAGGGTTTTGTCCAGGTAGGCGGCGTCACCATCCGTCCCGGGCGGACCGGGCTCGGACACGGGAACGTGTGTCATGCTGCGGAAATCCTCCTACTCGACGTCGCGACAGCACGCTACTCGGGTTGGACGCGTCCGAGCTTTGTTCGGTGCCATTCCGAGACGAAACAGGTGGAAATTCCGTTGACGCGGCGGCGCGGTGCCGCGGAAAGCGGTGCCCGGAAAGGCGCCGGGGCACCGCGCCGTTACTGCTGGTCAGGTGCCGTATACCTGGAACTCCCATAGCGAATAGCCCCATTGGGTGGCTCTGGTTGTGCCGTACATCCGCACATAGCGTCCGGCCCCGGACACTGGCACGGTCTGGACACCGCCAGTTCCGGTGGTCGTCGAATAGACCGTCGTCCAGTTGGTGCCGTCGGTGGACGTCTGGATCTGGTAGGCGCTCGCGTAGGCCGTCTCCCAGTTCAGCACCACCTGGCTGATCGGGTGCGTCGTGCCGAGGTCGATCTCAAGCCACTGCGGGTCGCTGAACTGGCTGGACCAGCGGGTGCCGGTGTCGCCGTCCACCGCGTTGGCGGCAGGAAAGCCGGTGCTCTCCTGGGAGGACGCGGTCGCGGTCTGCCCCTGGGACAGCAGGGTTGGGCTGCCGCCGCCACCGGAGGTCGGGCTGCCGTACACGTCGAACTCGTAGATCGAGTCGCCCCACTGGGAGGCGCGAGCGGTGGCGTAGACCCGGATATATCGCCCGGTTCCGGACAGTGCCATGTCCTGGATGTCCTGTGGGCTGTTGTTGTTGGCGTAGATCGTGGTCCAGTTGGTGCCGTCGGTCGATGTCTGTATCTGGTAGGCCGATGCGGCGGCCGCCTCCCACACGAGCGTCGCGTGGTCGATGGCGTAGGTCTGGCCGAGGTCGACCTGTAGCCACTGCGGGTCGCTGAACCCGCTGGACCAGCGGGTGGTGATGTCGCCGTCGGTGGCATTGGCGGCCGGGAAGCTGGCGCTCTCCAGCGAGGACGCCGTGGTCGGCTTGCCGAGTGCGATGTCGGCGCCGAGGTTCGCGTTGGCGGCCGGTGCCTTGTTGTAGACGGCGACGTAGTCGACGTTCAGCGAGCCGCCGGACGCGGTCGCCGCGTTCGGGCCACCGCCGAAGGCGGCCGGGAAGCCGCCGCCGATGGCCAGGTCGAAGATGACGTAGAACGGTGGTCGACCGCGTTGGCCCAGGTGGTCGCGTCGACCTGGGTGGAGTTGACGGTGAAGTAGTTGGTGCCGTCCAGGTACCAGCGGATCTGCTCGGGCGAGGTCGACCGGTCGATCTCCACCGCGTAGGTGTGGTAACCGGTCTGGCAGCCGCCGCAGGCGCGCTCGCCGCTGCCGATGCCGGTGGCCTCGTTGCACGGACCGCCCGGGTCGGTGCCGCAGTGCAGGGTGCCGAACACGGAGCTGCGGCGCGTTGATGTCCTCCATGGCGTCGATCTCGCCCGAGCCGGGCCAGGGCACGCCGACGCGCAGCGGCGAGCCGAGCATCCAGAACGCGGGCCAGTAGCCTGCGCCGTTGGCGGTGGTCAGGTCGGGTTGCTGGATGGACGCCTGCATCGCGGACCACGCCGCCGGGCAGCGCGCCGAAGCCGTCGGCCTGGGTCTCGACCCGGCCGGAGGTCCAGCCGCTGTTCGGGTCGGTGCCCGAGTGCAGCGCCTTGAGCACCAGGTGACCGCTGCCGTCCTGGTAGACGTTGCTGGTGCTGTTGGTCATGGTCTCGATCTCACCGGTGCCGAAGCCGGTTCCGGTGTCGTAGCGCCAGATCCCGGTGTCCAGACCGGACCCGGCCGCGCCGTTGAAGTCGTCGCTCCAGGTGGTGGTGAAGCCGGCTGGGGCGGCGGGGACGTCGGCTGGTGCCGCTGCTGTCGTTGGGGCTGCTGTCGCGGTGGTCACCGCGGTGGTGGCGGCGACGGCCAGGAGGCCGGCCGCGAGCAGCGCCCGTCTAGCCAAGTTCCACATGCGTACTCCTTTGTACGGCTTGGGTGGTCTCACCAGCCGACGGCGACCACCATGTACTGCGGGTTGCTCTGCGAGATGTCCGAGGACTGGCCGGCATCGTCGTCGTACGGGAAGCCGTACTGCCTGCCGTTGATCGCGTTCTGGTGCCAGAACTGGGCGTAGTAGTTGGCCGGCGCGGCCTGGTAGAAGTTGGCCGGGTTGGACTGTTGCGCCGAGGGCAGTTGCGCGACGTGCCGGTTCAGGCCCGCGCACAGGGTCGGGTTCGCGGCGAGCGTGCCGCCGCAGCCGAAGATCTGCGCAGTGCTGTCGCCGGTGTCGCCGACCGACGCCGCGTAGCTGGTGAAGTAGTTCGCGTACGCGCCACCGGACTGGAACGCGGGATCGTTGCCCGGCGACGGGATGCCGTACGGCGCCTGGTCGGTGGCGAGTTCCTTGAACTCGGTCGGCACCGAGTTCTGGAACCGCTGGAAGGTCGCGGTCCTGCTTTCCTGGAAGGTCGCGTAGTTCTCGCCGACCTCCTGGTCGGAGCCGTCGTGACCGTGCAGCAGCAGAGCGAGCTTCAACCCGAACCGGTCTACCCGGGTGGTGTCCACGTTGATCGAGGACGGGCCGACGGTGAACTCGATGAAGTCGTAGTACTGGCTGTTCGGCGAGCCGAGGTAGAAGTACATCCGGCCGGCCGAGTTCGCCGGCATGTCGATGTAGGGCTGTTGCGCGATCGACTCGGTCCGGCCATTGAAGCTCCAGTACACCTGGCTGTCCGGGTACTGCCCGTTGGTCTGGTTGACGATCTTGAGTTCCAACACGTTGTGCGCGGCCGGGATGCTGCTCGTGTCGCCCCAGAACGAGGTGGGCGGTTCACCGCCGGTGGGCGGCGGGGTGGTCACCGGGTTGGTGGTGAACACGGTGAACTCGGCAATCGACCACCAGGGCGTCTGCGTGGACGCGGTGAGCACTACGCGGATGTACTGCGCGTTCTGCGCGGCGAAGGTGATGGTCTGCGGGGACGACGTGCCTGTTCCGGTCGCCACGCTGGTAAAAGTCGAACCGTTGGTGGACACCTCGACGTTGTAGCCGGCCGCGTAGTCCGTTGTGGACTGACCAGCGTTCAGCTCGATCTGGTTGACGTTCTGGGTCGAGCCCATGTTCACCTGGAACCACATGCCCGGCGCCTGCGGCGCGTCCGAGGAGAACCGGGTGTTGATGTTGCCGTCGATCGCGTTCGACGGGGCGTCACCCGCGTTGGAGTTGGTGTTGGAACTCGCCGTCCAACCGTTGTCCGGCAACGGGTTCTCGGCCTGCGGCGCGGCCGACGTGGTGGCCGGGACGAGCATGATGCCCAGCACGGCGATGACGGCGGTCAGGCCGGCGAGCAGATGACGCGGGCCACCTTGGCCCTCGGGTAACAAGCGCGCACGACGGCGCCACGACGATGTGGCCATGAGTTGTCTGCTCCAGTATGCGTGGATACGGTTGCGGTGAGAGCGCTCTCAGAGAGACTTTGCGCTGGGCTTTCAGTGCTGTCAAGCAACGCATGGGCTTCTGAATCGCAAGTGGAAGCCTTCTCAGCCGAGTCGTCGCTGACCCACCGCGCGCACCGTCCGGGTAGGAGTTCCATCAACAGTTGACAACCGGTCCGATCGGACCGCGATTGACGACCTTCGGTCGGTTATTCTGAGCTGGACTTTCTCGTCTCGGTGCCGACCGCGTCGTCTAGGGTCATCGGCATGGCAATGCCGCTGGCTCCGAAGCCGAAGCGCGGTCGCCCCGCCCGCCTCAGCCGGGACGTGATCGCGGCGGCCGCGCTGGAACTGGGCGTGGCCCGGCTGAGCATGAACGCACTCGCCGAGCATCTCGGCGTGGCCAAGTCGTCACTCTACGGTTGGGTTTCCAGCCGGGAGGAGCTACTCGGCCTGGTCAGCAACGTGGTCATCGAACGCTGCCTGCCCGAGGACGATCCGGTGGACGGCGACTGGCGCACCTGGCTGGCCGAGCTCGCCTGGTGCATGCGCAGGGAACTGCTTTCCGTGCCCGGCTACCCCGCCTACGTGACCGGCCCACACGAGCAGCACTCCGACGCGTTCGGCAGGCTGCGTCGACGCGTCATCGGCGTGTTCGAGAGCGCGGGGTTCGACCACGACCTCGCCGTGCAGAACTGGTACATCTTCTCAAGGGCCGTGATCAACTGGTTGCCGCTGGAACAACAGGCACGGGAGATGGGCGAGCCGGCGCCCCGATTCGACCTACTTCTCCAGGTTCTGCTGCGCGGCCTGCCGGCCAGCTAGCGTGTTTTCCGACCGATGGTCGAGCCACTCGAACAGATCAGCGGGTCAGCGGGCACCGCAACGGGCCGATGGTGCGACTGGCGCCGGTCATGAAGAAGTGGCCGGCGCCGATCGGCTCGCGCTGGCTGTCCGTGTTCATCGCGGTGCACACCAACTGGTTGACGGCCATTGTGGACAGTTGATTCGGGTCGATGGCCACGTCGATGGTGGTGCCGGCGGTGTCGTCGGTCAGGGTGACCGGCAGGACGCTCGCGGGTACCTGCGTGCGCAGGCCGGCCGACGTCTCTGCCGAGGTCGGGCCGTCGGCGAGCGTGGTCATCGTCTCGACCGGGGTCAGCTGCGTCGTTGTCGCGCGCAGTACCGGGACCAACTGGTCGTCGCGGACCAGGAACAGGGTGACGCCGTAGACCGGGCCGGCAGGCGCGGCCAGGCCGGAGATGGCGCCACTGGGCCGCACCCCGCAACCGACGCAGGCCAGCACGACCACCAGTGCGGGCAGCCACCGTCGCCCGATCATGACGGCTCTTCGACGGTCGGCAGGCGGAGGGTGAACATCGCTCCACCACCGGGCCGGTTCGCGGCGACCAGGCTGCCCTCGCGGTCACCCGCTCGGTGCAACCGGGCGTTCTCCAGGGCGATGGCCAGTCCGAGACCGCTGCCCTCGGACCTGGTGCGCGCGGTGTCCGCCTTGTAGAAGCGGTTGAACACCTGCGGCAACACGTCGTCGGCGAGGCCGGGACCGTTGTCGACGACCTCGACGATTCGCCAACCCGGTTCGGTGCTCAACCGCACCGACACCGGCGGTGCGCCGTGCCGGAGGGCGTTGCCGACCAGATTGGCCACGATCACGTCCAGCCTGCGCGGATCGACCCTGGCCGTGATCCCGGCCGGCAGGTCGGTGCGGACCTCGTCGGTCCAGCCGCGGGCGCGCAGCGTCGCCCGGATCGCGACGGCGAGATCGACGTCGTCCAGGGTGAGCGCGGCCGTGCCGGAGTCGAACCTGGTCACCTCGATGAGGTCGTTCACCAGCCGGGTCAGGTTGTGCGCGCCCTGGCTGACCAGCCGCACCGCCTCGCCGGTCACCTCCGGCAGCTGGCCTGCCTGTTCGTCGAGCACGTCGACGACCGCGATCATCGCGGCGAGCGGGGTGCGCAGCTCGTGCGACACGTCCGCGACGAACCGCCGCGCATCCGCCTCCATCCTGCGCAGTTCGGCGACGTGTTCCTCAAGCGAACGCGCGGTGTTGTTGAAGGTCCGCGCCACGTCGGCGAGTTCGTCGGAACCGCGCACGGGCACCCGGGTCGTCAACTCGCCGGCGCCCAGACTGACCGCCGCCGTGCGCAGTTCGCGTACCGGGCCGAGCACGCTGCGCGCCACCCCTATGCCGAGCAACATCGCCATGAGCAGGGCGACCGCGCCGATTCCCCAGGCGATGTCGGAGATCTCGTTGACGCTCCTTTCCTCTGCCCACAACTGGTAGATGGCGAAAACGTCCACACCGGACGGACGAATGTTCGTACCTGGCCCGCTGATGAGGATCTCGGTGCCGACGACCAGCGTCGGCGCGCCCTGGTAGTAGACGCGCTGCCAGCCGATGCGGCCGTTGTCGATGATCTGGCGCAGTTCGGGGGAGATCACCGAGCCGCCGAACTCACCGACCGACTGGTCGTGGTACTCGACGCGGACCTGGTTGTCCTTCGTGGTCAGCTCGTCGGCGATGTCGGTCATACTCTGCCTGGTCGGCGGCAGCGTGCGCAACGGGAAGATCGTGGCGATCTGCCTGGTCAGCGAGGCCACCGCGGTGTCCTGCGCCTGCTGCAGGATCTCCCGTCTGGCCAGCACGTACATGCCGCCGGCGACCAGCGCCGCGGTGACAACGCACAAGCCGGCGAAGCCGAGCAGCAACCTGATCCGCAGCCCGCGCAAGGGGGCGACGAACTCGCGCAGCCAGGTCACAACGGGCCGAACCGATATCCGAAGCCGCGCACGGTCTGCACGTAGCGCGGGTTGGCCGGATCGTCCTCGATCTTGGCGCGCAACCGCTGCACGCACGCGTCGACCAGCCGCGAGTCGCCGAGATATGCCTGTTCCCACACGGATTCCAGCAGTTGCTGGCGGCTGAGCACCCGGCGAGGCGACGCGGACAGTTCCAGCAGCAGGCGCAGTTCGGTCGGGGCGAGGCCGACCGGGGTGCCGTCCTTGCTGACCACCAGCCCGGCTCTGTCGATGGCCAGCGTGCCGTGCCGTTCAACGCCGGCCCCTGCGGAATCGGTGGCCTGTGCGGAATCCGCGGCCTGTGCGGAATCCGCGGCGGTGCGCCGCAGCACGGCCCTGATGCGCGCCTCCAACACGCGTGCCTGCACGGGTTTGACCACATAGTCGTCCGCGCCCGCCTCAAGTCCGCCGACCACGTCGATGTCGTCGTTGCGCGCGGTGACCATGATGATCGGCAGGTTCGTGCTCGACCTGATCCGGCGGCACACCTCGAACCCGTCGATGCCGGGCAGCATCAGATCGAGCACCACCACGTCGACGGCGTTGTCCGCGAGCGCGGCGAGGCCGAGTTCACCGCTCTCCACCGCCTGCACGGTGTGCCCCTGCCAGGTCAGCGCGAGGGCGAGCCCGTCGCGGATATCCTTGTCGTCTTCGATCAGCAGTACCGTGGACACCCTAGCGATTGTTCCAGTCCACAACAGACCTCACCATTCCGCCCATAATGCCGGCCGCGCGTTCCGGCTCCGTCCGCGGAATGTCATGGTTGTGTCACAGGTGTGCCCGTCACGGACCTGTGACAGAACTGTCGACCGGCCGGCACGCCGTTCGGTTCGGCGCGGCACGTTCCTCGGGCACCGTCTGTGCCATGACAGATCAACGTTCCGTTCCTGATTCCGTTCGGGACCGCATCTTCGCCAGGGGCACCCTGGCACTGGGCAGGTTGCTGCTGCCCATCGCCTACCTGCGTGATCGTGACCGGGCGAGGTACTTCGCGTGCCAGTGGGCGCTGGGCGCACGTTACCCGAAGGAGAACCTCGCCGGCCTCGACGCGGGCGCCCGCGCCGCGTTCACCGCCGCCCGCGCCGAGGCGTTCTGGCGCGACCACCAGCTGATCGGCCTGACCTCCGGTCATCGGGACGCGGGCGCGCAGCAGCGGATGTTCGAGGCCGAGGTCCGGCGCACCGGCTCGATGTACGCGGCGCGGCTGCGCGTGCTGCCGGCCGCCGAGTCGAGCCACGTCCAGGGCATCGCACTGGACGTCCGGCCGACCAAGGGCGCGCGCTGGCTGGAGGCCAACGGCGCCCGGTACGACCTGCATCGCCGGTACGCCAACGAGTGGTGGCACTTCGAGCACCATCCCGAGACGCACGGCCGCAAGCCGGAACTGCTCCCCTACCCGGGCGCGGTCGCGGCGGGCGCGAGCACCGCGCCGCTGCCGTTGTTCACCAGCATGTCCGGGACGCTGCTGTGACCGCTTCGGTCAGCATTGCTCCGCGTGTAACGGGTTTGCCGGGGATAGCCGTTACGTCCGTGCGTAGTGGTGGTCAGAGGGCGCCGACGCGCATGGCGTAGGCCACCGCGTGTGGGCGGTTGCGCAGGCCGAGCCGGGTCATCATGGTGTGGATGATGGTCTTGATGGTGCGTTCGGAGTAGTTCAGCTTGGTGGCGATCTCGTTGGTGGACAGTCCTTCCGCCAGCAGCCGCAGCACATCCACCTCGCGCGGTTGCAGGCCGGCCGCGGTCAGGCCCATGGGCGCGAGCACGTCCTGCTGGATCAGCCTGGTGTGTTCGATGAGCCAGCCGATCGCGACCGAGGGCAGCACGGCCTGACCGCGCTGCGTGTCGAGTAGGACGCGCACGATCGTGTCGTAGCTGGCCTCGTTGCGCGGGATCACGCTGATCAGGCCGCAGCCGACCGCGCGGAGCAGTTGGTGTTCGCGGATGGTGTTGGTGACGACCACCATCCGCAACCGGTGGCCGGGCGCCTGCCCTGCGGCCTGCTCCATCAACGCCAGTACGTCCTCGCTGAGGTCGTGGACGAGCACGAGGAGCACGTCCGCGAGGCCCAGTTCCTCGGATTCGAGCACGCGGAGTTCGGGCTGGGAACTCAGATATGCCCGCGCGCCCTCTCCGGTGATGGGTTCGTTGGACAGGATCGCCACCGCGAGTCCAGCGCGGTCAGGTTGTGCGCGGTCAAGTAGTGATGGCATCGCGCCCCTCCGATCAGACCGGATCGGCTCGGCCCGCGCCGATTTACCGATATCTACTCTGACGTCCGAGGAGTGCTTGGAGTTGCGTGGCGGCTCCGGGTCCAGATCAGTCCAGAGTGGACTGTCAGTCCTTCGGGCCGGTCAGCAGGACGGCCACCCGGTCGACGCCGACGGAGAGCAGCAGGGTGGGCAGCCGAGGGCCGGTGTCGGAGGAGCAGAGCAGCTGGTAGAGCGCGGCGAAGAAGGAGCGCTGCGCCTTCTTCAACTCCGGGCTCGGCGCCGCGTCCTCTGGCAGGCCGCGCAGCAGCTTCGGCACCGCGTAGACAAGGCGGGTCAGGCCCTCAAGCGACCAGTCCTCGTCGAGCCGGGACACCAGCAGGGCCACGCCCTGCTTGGTCTGCTCGTCGAGCTTGGCCCAGGCTTCCGTGTTGAACTCGGTGCGGATGACGGTCCGCTCCTCCGGCGGGAGCAGCCGGGTGGCGTAGTTGATGGCGCAGGTCAGCCGGGGCTGCAACTCCTTGAGCAGTGAATGAGGGCCAAGGGAGTCAGGGCCGGGCAGCGCAACGCCGGCAAGGTGCTCGCGGACCAGTCGGTCGATCTGCTCCATGTTGGCCTGGGTGATGTCGGCCACCGCGGACAGCAGGCGGAACGATACCTGCCGCTCGCTGTGGTCGACCGTGCCGACGGAGGTGCGCAGGCAGGTGTTGAGCAGGTTCGCGTCGGCGGGTGACGCGCCGTCGGCCTCGGCGCGCTCGGTGAACTGGTCCCACTCGTCGTAGAGGCGCTGCACAGCGCGCGGCGACAGGTCGATGGTGAACGAGCGGGACGGCGTGCGGCGCACGTACAGCCAGCGCAGCATGGCCGGCTCCAGGATGTCCAGCGCGGTCGCGGGAATCGCGGCGCCACCTGCCGAGCTGGACATCTTGCTCGAACCGCCGGCCAGGCCGACGAAGCTGTACGCGAACGAGTACGGCGCCGTGCCGCCGAAGACTTCCCTGACCAGCACCTTGCCCGAGGAATAGCTGCTGGACGGCGCGTGGTGGTCCTCGCCCGCCGGCTCGAACATCACGCCCTCGTGGACCCAGCGCATCGGCCAGTCCACCTTCCACACCAGCTTGCCGGAGATCCGCTCCCCGTCGGCGAGCGACATCGAGCCGCTGTGCCCGAACTTGCAGGTGTAGCTGACCACGTCACCGGCATAGCCGGTAACCGTGGTGAAGTCCTTGTCGCAGGTCTGGCAGTAGGGCTTGAACGGGTAGTACTCGGCGCGGCGCTCCTGCACAGGCCTGTCGTACAGGCCCTCGGTCTGGAAGCTCGCGAGGATGTCGAACACGCGCCCGCGCTCGTCCATGGCGTGCCGGATCGCCGGGTTGTAGACGCCGTTCGGGTACTGGGCGGACTGGCGCACCTCGTGCATGCGCACGCCCATCCGGTTCAGCGCGTCGGTGAACTCGGCCATGAAGTGCTCGGCGTAGGAGGCGCGCTCACCGTAGGGGTCGGGCACCTCGACCAGCGGCTTGCCAACGTGCTCGGCCAGCGCGGGGTCGATGCCGGCCGGCACCTTGCGGAACCGGTCGTAGTCGTCCCAGGAGTGCAGGTGCACCGCGTCAAGGCCGCGAGAGCGGATCTCCTCTGCGACGAAGTGCGCGGTCATCACCTCGCGCAGGTTGCCGAGATGGATGGGGCCGGACGGCGAGACGCCCGACGCGCACACGATCCGCTTGGCGCCCAACGAACGGGCGTGCTCGATCGCGGCATCGGCCGCCCGCTGAACCCAACTCTGCTCCGGCTCGTCCACGAACCCTCTCCCACGCTCACCACAATCTTGTCAACCTTGTTGAACAAAATATCAGCTGGTTGGGGGCGGGACGTCGGCACGGCGGTTGGCGCGGTGCAGGTGAGAGAACCGCAGGCGCACGATCCACGGCTGCACCGCGTTGAGCAGCAACGGGTAGTAGGTGACCGCGGGGACGATGGCAACCAGCAGCAGGGCGATGCCGAAGGCGATGGTGCTGGTGATCGAGTCGAACCGCCACCGCTGCGAGATCGCGCCGGGTTCGACCTCCAACGACTCGTCGTTGCCGGCGATCAGCGTCATCACGGTGGTCAGCAGGTTGCTGACGAACAGGGTGCCGATGTAGACCACCAACGTGAGCCGGTCATGGCTGGGGTACCTGGCCGCCATCTCGGTGGGGAACGGCAGGATCGCGATGGTGAGGATCCACAGCAGGTTTGCCAGCATCAGCGGCGTGTTGTACGCCTTGATCTGTTCGTAGAGCCGGTGGTGCCCGAGCCACAGTCGGGCGATCACCACGAAGCTGAGCAGGAAGCTCCAGATCACCGGCTGATCCGCCTCGATCAGTCGCAGCGAACTCAGGCCCTTGGTGGTGTCGGCGCGAACCGAGTCGACCAGCGGGAGGATCAGCAGCGTCAACGCGATCGCGACGACGGCGTCGCTGAAGAACACCAGCCGTTCCGGCGATTTGATCTTCGTGGCCATGGCCCAACATGCTAGTGTCCGGCGCCAGAAATCGTGGTGGCAATTCCGGCGCCCAGGCGGCGCCTGGCGGCGTTGTCGTCGTCGCCGGTACAACAGCGGTACCGGCTCCTCCTCCGCCTTGCCAGCCACCACCTGGATCACCGAACTTATCCACCGAATTTCAGGCGCAGGACACTAGGCGAGCGGGCGGCTCCGACGGGACGAACCCGCCGGAGCCGGGCGGCGCTGGGTCAGGCCGTCAGCTGGCGGCGTGCCAGGTGAAGGTGAAGCTGCCGGATGAGCCGATGCTGCCCGGCGTGACCAGGGTGTCGCCATTGCGCACCAGGTCGATCGACGTGGTGCTCTCTGACGCGAGCGAGGTGCCGTTGACCGTGTTGCCGTTCATCGCGACCGGGCTGAACCGGGGCACGGCGTCGGACTCGGGACCGGCCGCCTCGAAGATCACCTCGGCGCTGTTGTCCTTGGCGCTGGTGGAGGTCTCGTTCTTGGTGACCGTCCAGCCCTCGGTCTCGTCGCGGAGGTAGAGCGTGTACCTGCCGCTGCCGCCGTAGGTGACGCGGGCGTCGAACACGTCGCCGGGCCTTGTGGTGTTGCTCAGCTCGTGCACGCCGGCCGGATACATCTCCCACCACGCGTAATAGAACGGCGTGGTGCCGTTGCAGTCGCCGGACGCGCCGATCTGCTCGACCGAGTTGCTGGTGTCGCCGTCGAAGCCGACCCAGAAGGAGGTGTCGCCCTCTCCCGTGCAGCTGACCGTGGGCAGCGCGAAGGTGGATTCCACGCTGGTGAACGACTTGGACGCGCCGGTGACGACGTAGCCTGCCCAGTTGCCTGAGGTGTCCCGGTCGGCGAGCGGGCCGTGGCCGATGACATGCTGGCCGGTGACGTGCTGCATCGGGCCGTGAGCCGGGGTGGCGGGCTGGGCGTTCGCGGGAATGGCGGCCATACCGAGCAGGGCGAGCGGTACGGCGACCGCGACGGCGGCCCTGGACCGGGTTAAGTGCACGGATTGGCTCCTCGTACTCGACGGATGCGCGGCCGGTGCCCTCGCACCATCGGCCGACGCAGGTGTTGGTAAATCTGCGTCAGCTGACGGCACGAGTCACCGGCCGTTCGTCTGGTCCCGCCTTGTTAACAGTTCACACCGTCGCCGCTGGCAGGGCGGTGTCGGACCCGTCCTGTTCGACGGCTTCGGTTGCCCTGCCGTGCAGCACCAGGATGGCGAGTGCGGCGGCGACCAGCGCGCAGATTCCGCAGACCAGGTAGCCAATGGAGTAGCCGTGGCCGAGCGCGTTGAACGCGAGGTCGTGTGCTGCCGAGCCGGGTGTGCCGGGCGGCAGGCCGTTGACCGCGAGCGGTCCGCCCGCCGCCGCGACGCCCTGTGCGGCGGCGATCTGCGCGGCGGGCAGGCCGGAGCCGGGTAGCGCGGCGCCGAAACCGAGAGCGGCGCGGCCCAGCGCGATGGCGCCGACCAGGGCCGGACCGAGGGTGAAACCGAAGTCGCGCAACAGGCTCGTTGTCGCGCTGGCCATGCCGGTGTAGTGCGGCGGCACCGTGTTGACGGCAGACGCGGTGATCGAGCAGACCGCGAACGCGAAGCCGATCCCGACGAGTCCTAATGGGACGATCAGCGAGGTGAGCGTGAGATCGCCGATGGGAATGGCCGCCGCGTAGAGTTCGCCCGCCGCCATCACCGCGAAGCCGCCGCCGAGCAGCCAGCGCGGGTTGACCCGGTGCAGCAGCCACGAGGTGAGCGGGATGAGCACCAGGGCAGGGCCCTGCAACAGCAGGAACGCGACCGAGGTGCGCAGGGGCGCCTGTTCCTGGATCGGGCCGAGCCGGATGCTGGTCGCATAGGCCGTGCCGAGGAAGGAGAACATGCCGACCACCGCGACGATGGAGGCGATCGCGAAGCGTCGGTTGCGGAACACCTCCAGGCGCAGCAGCGGTGCCCGCACGCGCAGCTCGACCGCGATGAACAACGCGAGGCCGATGACCGCGATCACGAACGCGAGCACGACCGTCAGCGAGCCCCAGCCATCGGTCGGGCCCTCGATCACGCCGACCAGCAACGCGAACAGGCCGACGGCCAGCGTGATCTGGCCGCCCCAGTCCAGCGACCGCCCTTCCGGCGCCGACGAGTCCTGCGCGAACAGCGCGCTGATCACCGCGACGAGCACGCCGAGGATGGCGACGACCACGAACGAGGAGCGCCACGAACCGTAGGTCGCGGTGATGCCGCCGAGCAGCGGAGCGAGAAATCCGCCTGCGGAGAGGAAACCGGCCCAGATGGCTATCGCGCGGGCCCTGCCCCGGTGTTGGTGGTCGGTGCCGGCGGCGAGCATGGACAGCGAGGTGGGGAACAGTGCTGCCGCGCCGAGACCGGCGAGGGCCTGGCCGACCCAGAGGCCGTAGATGCTGGCCGAGGTGGCGCAGACGAGTTCGCCCGCGGTGAGCAGGGCGCCGCCGACGAGCATCAGCCGCTTGCGGCCGAACAGGTCGCCGAGCACGCCGAAGGTCAGTTCGAGTACGGCGACCGGGAGCAGGAACGCGTCGGAGATCCAGGTCAGTTGGGAGCCGATCGGGTGCAGGTCGCTCTGGAACAGTCCGTTGAGGGTGGCCGGGATCGCCAGGCCGATCTGCGCGACCATGACCGCGAAACAGCCGGCAACCAGGGTTCCGGTGGATAATTTCGCTGGCGTGCTTGGGGTCGTCATCGGAGCAGTTTGCGGGCGATGTCGTCGGAACCCTGAGACCGGGCTGCCACTCAGTGGCAGTCGATACGCAATTGCATCCTGCCCTCTGCCGCATGCTTTGTACGTGCTCACCGATGACGCGGCGGAAATTCGAGATGTCGTACAGAACTGGGTGTTGTGGCGCGATTCGGGCGACTGGGCGCGGTTCGCGACGGTCTGGCACCAGGACGGCCAGATGAGCGCGACCTGGTTCCAGGGCAGCGCGACCGAGTTCATCGAGGCCAGTCGGGTCGGTGCCGAGCACGGCCTGAACGTGCTGCACCAGCTCGGCGGAATCAGCGTCGAGGTCGCGGGTGAGCGGGCGATCGCGCAGAGCAGGATGTCCATCCTGCAACGCGCGACCATCGACGGGGTCGAGGTGGACGTGACCTGCGTCGGCCGGTTCTACGACTTCTTCCTCCGCGACGAGCACGGCTGGCGGATCTGGCGGCGGCAGCCGATCTACGAGAAGGACTGGCTGACCGTGCTCGATCCGGGTGCTCGGCTGAGCATCGATCGCGCTGCGCTGCGACGCTATCCGCAGGGGTATCGGTATCTGGCCTATGTGCAGGTCAAGTCGGGGATGACGGTGCGCAACGGGTTGCCGGGGCGGACCGGGCCGGAGGTCGAGCGGCTCTACGCACAGGGGCGGGACTGGCTACTGGACGCTGCGTGAGACGCCGAGCGCCGCGGCGCGCACGGCGGGCGCGAGTTGGTCGAGGCGGGTGGTGTGGCGGGCGACGATGCCAAGGGCGCCGAGCAGTCGCCGGTCCTTGGTGAGCACGGGCGCGGCCACCGAGATCACGCCGACTGTCAGTTCCTCGTAGGCGAAGCTCAGGCCGTTGCCGCGAATCACCTGCAACGCGGACGCGAGCCGGCCCGGCGCGACGATGGTGTGCGGGGTGTACCGGATCAGGCCCTCGGCAACGACGTCGGCGAGCAGCCGGGGCGACGAGTAGGCGAGCAGCACCTTGCCGACCCCGGTGGCGTGCAACGGTAACCTGCCGCCCACCTCGGTGTTGTTGGCGACGGCCCTCGGCCCGGTCACCTTCTCAACGCACAGCGCCTCAAGGCCGTCGAGCACGACCAGTTGCACGTTCTCCAGCGCCACCTCGTAGAGGTCGTGCAGGTAGGGCAGGGCGGCCTCGCGCAGGTCGCGTTGTTGCTGGGCGAACGAGCCGATCCGCCACAGTCGCATGCCGATCCGGTACCGCCCGTTGGGCAACCGTTCCAGCCCGCCCCAGGTGACCAGTTCCACGATCAGCCTGCGCGCGGTGGACAGCGGCAGGCCGGACGCGGAGGAGATCTCGGTCAGCGACAGCACGGGGCGGCCAACGTCGAAACAGTCCAAAACAGACAGCAGGCGACGGGAGACGGTGTCTCCGGCCACGCTGATGTTTCCGGCCATCTCGCCTCCCGGAGGTGCTTATCACTCCAGGTTGCCACGAAGTGGGGCTGCTGGGCGAAAAGCCGCGGGTCGAAAAGAACGGCGGTATGCCGCAGGCGTCGTGTGCAGGGCGCGGTGGAACCGGCGGCGCAGGTTGGTGGCTGAGGCGAGGCCGACGCGCAGCGCGATCGCGTCCACGGTGAGGTCGGTCTGTTCCAGCAGCGCGCGGGCCGCGTTGATCCGGCGGCCCAGCAGCCACTGACCGGGGCTGGTGCCGAGTTGTTCGGCGAAGCGCCTGGCCAGGGTGCGTTCGGACACGCGAAGCCGCGCGGCCATGTCCTCGACGGTGATGGGTTCGGCGAGCCGGTCGCCCGCCCAGTCGAGCAGGCCGGCGAGCGAGTTCTCCAGCGGTGGCGGGGCGGACGTGGGCGCGACGAACTGGGCCTGACCGCCCTCCCGGTGTGGCGGCATGACCAACTGCCGGGCCACCTCGGCGGCGTGCGCCGCGCCGAAGTCGGCGCGGAGCAGGTGCAGGCACAGGTCGATGCCGGCGCCGGCGCCCGCGCTGGTGGCGATGTCGCCCTCGTCGACGTAGAGCACGTTCGGGTCGACGGTGACGTTCGGGAAGCGCGCGGCCAGTTCGGCCGCGCTCGCCCAGTGCGTCGTCGCGGTGCGGCCGTCGAGCAGGCCGGTCGCGGCAAGGGCGAACGCACCGGCGCAGATCGTGGCCAGCCGGGCGCCGCGTTCGTGCGCGTGCCGCAGCGCGTCGACGATCGAGGGCGACGGGTCGGCGTCGCGGTGCCAGCCGGGGATGATCACGGTGTCCGCGTCGGCCAGGGCGGCCAGGTCGGCGTCGACGAGCAGGGCGAAGCCGTCGCGGGTCGCGACCGGGCCCGGCGTCTCGGTGCAGATGTCGAACGCGTAGTGCGGCGACTTGGCGAACACCTCGCGGGCGCAGGCGAGTTCGAAGATGCCCTGCGGCGACGTGACCAGGGCGACCACCCGATGTGCCATGGCAACAAAGTACCCGACAACGTCTTTTCCGACACTGGTCGTGGCCTCGCCGGCCCACGAGGCTGGGCGCGTGACAACGACACATGGACCAGACGAGTTGGGCATGGAGTGGTGCACGGCGACGGAGGCACCGAGCAGAGAGGTGTTCCCCGGCATCCGACTTCGTCTACTGTGGACATCAGAAGCGGCGAAGGCGTACGTGCTGGAAATGGACCCCGGCACCGGATGGCCGCACAAGGACGTGCACGAACCAGGGCCGGAGGAGGTGTTCGTGGTGTCCGGCACGTTCAACGACGGAGTGCGCGACTACCCCGCCGGCACCTTCATCCACGCGCCGGCGGGCTCATGGCACGTGCCGCAGACGCGGACCGGCTGCACGTTGTTCCTGTTCTACCCGACCGGCTGAGCCGACCGGGCAGACGGGTCCGAATGCGTCGAAGGGGCCACCCGCAGCCGGGCCCACACGGTCTTACCCATGTTCACGGCGCGCACGCCCCAGCGTTCCGCGATGCCGGCCACGATGGTCAGGCCGCGACCGCGGTTGGCGCCGAGCCGGGAACGGCCGAGCACCGGCTGGGTCGGCGTGCCGTCCTCGACCTCGACGATCACGTGCCCGCTGTGGTCGAACCTGGCGACGCGCAGCACGCGCGGAGCGGTGCCGTGCTCGTAGGCATTGGCGACCAACTCGGTGGCGACCAGCAGCAGATCCTCACACAACTCGCCGGGCAGGTCCGCGGTGAGCTGTGGCGAGCAGGGCACGCACCGACGCGAGCGGCGGCGGCAGCGCGTTCGGAAGCGGCACCGAATGGTGTCGAGTTTCGACCCCTGGCATAACGCCGACCTCACCCCATGTTGACCGGTTTCCCTGCTTCCACGCGATTACCCAGTCGGCAGCCGAATCAATCGGTGGTCGCGGTGGCCAGATCCGGGAAAATCGCGACCACCGCGTCCATCCCGGTGACCTCGATCGCCCTGCGCACCGGCCGGGACGCCGCCACGACGCGCAGCGGCGGCAGCGCGGCCGTTTCCGCACGTTGCACGGCCTCGGCGAGCACGCCGAGCCCGGACGAGCCGATGAAGTCGACCTCGGTGAAGTCCAGGACGAGGGTGCGGTCGCCGAGCAGGCCGTCGGTGAACACCTCGGTGACCGCGGCACGCAGCGACGGCGCGGTGGACATGTCGATCTCGCCGGCGACGTGCATGACGCGCCAGCGGCAGCCCATCGACGCGACCGTAACGGCCATCCCGTCCAGTGCCCTGCCGTCCGGGGAGGGAGCGGGCTGGAAGGGTTGCGCGGGTCCCCAGTGCTCAGTGCTCACGGGTCCTCTCCTGCCAGCTGCCTCGACCAACCCTCAACTCTAGTCACCATCCCGGCCACCGCAGCCGCCGGATGGACACGAAAGGGGCCAATTCTCGGCCGGTCAGCCGCCGTCGACCGGCCGGTACCGCGCGGCCGGATACCGCTGCGACGCCGCCTTGGCCTGCGCGTTCGCGTGCTTGGCCGACGAGTTTCCATTCAGCGTGTCGAGCCAGCAACGGCCCATCACGCTGCGTGCCTGTACGGCCGGGTTGGTCGCGCCGAAGTCGTCAGTCCCGGTCGGCATGCCGTTCGCGAACAGCGAGTAGATCAACTGCGGCGCGCCGCTCGGGTCGAAGATGAGGCCGACCTCGTTGCGCACGTTGTCCAGCCAGCCTGCCTTGGTGGCGATCCTGGCCCGCTCGGCCGAGGACATGGTGCGCCGGATGCCGTCGGTGAACGCGATCGGCGAGCGGATCAGGCCGAGCAGGTAGCTGGTCGAGTCCTCGGCCAGCAGGGTGCCGCCGACCAGCGCGGAGAGGATGTCGTGCATCTCCCTGGCCGTGGTCTGGCCGAGGTAGAACCGGTTGGGGTTGGCGACCGGGGTGACCTGGGTCTTCGGGAAGCCCTTGCTGACCATGATCTGGTTGATCTCGGCGGCCGGCGCGACCAGCCCGCACAGCCGCACCGCGGTGTCGTCGGACACGGTGAGCAGCGCGGCCAGCACGTGGCCGAGGGTGACCGTGCTCGGGTAGGCGCCGTCCAGCCGGAAGATGCCGTCGCCGTCGGCGATCACGATGTCCGAGGTGACCTGCACGGTCTGGCTCAGCGTGAGCAGGCCGCGGTCGACCTTGTCGAGCACGGCGGTGGCCACCGCGATCTTGTTCACGCTCTCCGCCTGCACCACGGCGTCCGACGCCACGTCGACCGCGACGGTGGCGCTGCCGGGCAGTGAGACGTGCGCGTTCCAGGTGCCGCCTGCGGCCTGCGCCTGCGCGTGGTAGGCGGCGGCGATCGCTTCGGTTGCGTCGGCGGGAGCCGCGTCGGCCGTGCCCGCGCCGATCAGTTGGGTACCGAGCACGGTGGTCGCGGCCGCGACCGAACCGAGTCCGAACGCGGCCCTGCGGTTGAGCTGTGCTGACATGACGCCCCTTCGCCGAGGAAGATCCTTCCCGATCTGTGACGCCCGGGGTCGGCACCGGGTTGCACGTACGGAACGACCCGCCGAAAAGTTGCCTTCCCGACGCGGCATCTTTTGGCGAGGTCGCACCCGCCCTCTCAGGTATGAGGCATCGACGAGCCCGATGGGTACTGTCGGCGAGTCTGCTGGGAGCGCTGTGCTGTCTGGCCGGGGCGCTCACCGGGTGCACGCCGCCCTGGTCGAGGCCGGCCCGCCGCTGACCCAGGACGAACTGGTGCGGATCACCGCAGCGGTCGCCACCGCCGGCCAATAGACAGCCAAAGTCCACTGAGGACTACGCCGGCTGCTTTGCCCGACGCGCCGACCGGGTGAAGCGGATGGCGCCGTCGTCGACCCGGCCGAGGCGCATGCCGAGCACGTCGAGCCAGTAGTTCTGGCGCATCTGCCACGGCTGCGCCCTGCCCTGGGTTGGCAGCTGCGCCGCGGCGCGTCGCACGTAGCCGGCGGCCAGGTTGATGATCGGCCCGCCTTCCGCTCCGCGCGCCCGCGCGGGCAGTTCGGGCACTGCGATCGTGTAGTGGTGCGCCGCCATGTGCTTGAGCAGGCGGCAGACGTACTGGGCGGTGAGGTCGGCGCGCAGCGTCCAGGAGTTGTTGATGTAGCCGACGCACCAGGCCAGGTTCGGCACGCCGCTCAGCATGAGTCCCTTGTAGACGGTGGTCTCGTGCGGGTTGATCCGCTCGCCGTCCACGCTGACCTCGATCTGGCCGAGGGCCACCATTTTCAGACCGGTCGCGGTGACGATGATGTCGGCGGGGAGTTCACTGCCGGAGGCCAGCTTGATGCCGGTCGGGGTGAACGCCTCGATCTGATCGGTGACGACCGTGGCCTTGCCGTCGCGGATCGCCGCGAACAGGTCGCCCTCGGGCACGAAGCACAGCCGCTGGTCCCATGGCTGGTAGCGGGGCGAGAAGTGCGGGTCGACCGGGAGCGCGTCACCGAGTTGGGCCGCGATGCCCTCCTTGATCAGCTTGGCGCCCTTCTCGGGCCAGCGGCGCATGAACTGGTAGGCCAGCACGGCCATGGTCGCGTTCTTCGCGCGGATCACCCGATGCGCGATGCCGGCCGGCAGCCACCTGCGGACGCGGTCCGCGATCGCGTCGCCTGCCGGTCGGGTGAGCACGTAGCTCGGCGAGCGCTGGAGCATGGTGACGTGTTCCGCCTGCTCGGCCATGGCCGGGACCAGGGTGACCGCGGTCGCGCCGCTGCCGATCACCACGACGCGCTTGCCGGCGTGGTCGAGGTCCGCGGGCCAGAACTGCGGGTGCACGATCGTGCCGGCGAAGGTGTCCTGGCCGGGGAAGTCCACGGTGTGGCCCTGGGCGTAGCTGTAGTAGCCGGTGCACAGGAACAGGAACGAGCAGGTCCAGGTGGCCGGCTCGCGGTCAGGGCCGACCTCGACGTCGACCGTCCAGGTGGCGTCCTCGGTGGACCAGGCCGCGCGCACGACCCGGTGGCCGTAGCGGATTCGCCGGTCGATGCCGAACTCGCGCGCGGTGTCCTTGAGGTAGTCCAGGATCAGCGAGCCCTCGGAGATCGCGCGCGGCGCCGTCCACGGCCGGAACGGGAAGCTGAAGGTGAACATGTCCGAGTCGGACCGGATGCCCGGGTAGCGGAACTGGTCCCAGGTGCCGCCGAGCGCCTCGCGGCCCTCCAGGATCGCGTAGCTCCTGCCGGGGAGCTGGGTCTTGAGCCGGTAGGCCGCGTCGATGCCGGAGATGCCGGCACCCACGATGAGCACATCGACCTTGTTCTCGGCCATGCCGCCTCCGTTCGGTCCGCTCACGGTATTATCCGAGCATTAACTCGCGTTTCTCAACTCGCGTTTCTACCTGGTCGGCGCGGGGAGCGGCTCGCGTTCGCACGGCTCGCATCGCATCGCATCGCACAGGCTCGCACTCGCACGGGAGGCAAGCATGCCACCGACCCAGCGTCGCCAGCCCAAGCAGGCGCGCAGCCGGGAACTGGTCGACCGCATCCTGGTCGCGGCGGGCGAGCTGTTCGCGGGTCGCGGCTATCCGAACGTCACCACCAACCACATCGCCGAGCGTGCCGGGGTGTCGGTCGGTTCGCTGTATCAGTTCTTCGCGGACAAGGAGGAGATCCTCTCGGCGTTGCAGGACCGGTGGACCACCCGGCTCGGCGCCGAGTTGGACCTGCGGCTGCGCGTCGAGGCGCACGCCGACCTCGCCGACACCGTCGACGCGGTGCTCGACCTGCACGCCGAGCTGAACCGGCACCCACCCGGCCTGCTCGGCTTCCTGCTGATCTCCACGGTCGGCAGGGAGCACACCAACGGCGTTGTCGATGCGATCCACGCACGCCTTGTCGACCTGCTCGCGGCGCGCGCGCCGCACCTGTTCGAACATCGGCGCGACGTGGTCGCGCGCATGTTGGTGCACATCGCGAACGGCCTGTACTCGGTCGGCCTGACCGCGGGCGCGACCGATCCGGCCGTGCGCGGGGAGGTGCGCGCGGCTCTGCTCGGCTACCTGAACCAGGTTCTCGCCGAACAACCCGGTTTTGGAGGTGATACTCCAACAATTGCGCGGCGCGAGATCGTCGAGCAGGCAGCACAGACCCAGCCAGTCCGCGGACGTACTGATGCCGCTGACACCAACCCGTCGGGCATCCCAGGACGTCCCTGAGGTAGCAGACTGAGTGATCGATTCAAAAAATATTCCGAGCACATTCAAGATTTATTCAAGGCTGGTGCGAAATGGTGACCCCGTCACGAGAAGCGTAACTGCTTCGTATTCTGACCAACTGTGTGCATCGGGCGCCACCCGGTGCTGGAACAGAAGAGATAAGGCCACCATGATCAGATTTCTTGAATTCCGGCGTAAATCCAGACTCCGCGCGCTGCTGGCTGCCATCGTTACAGCCGTTCTCGCCATCGGCATCACAGCCGCCACTACGGTGCCGGCCAGCGCGAGTTCGGGCTTCGACTTTCTGTGGCTGACATACAACCCAGCGCTGGGCATGTACGCGCAAGCAGGTGTCACCCAGAACTCACCGATCAGCGTCAAATCTCCCCCGTGGGGGACCTGGTTCGAGGACGACCTGGGATACACCACGAACGGGGGCGTGAGCGGCGAACTCTACGACTTCCAATCGGTCACCACTTCGGGTGTGGTAAGCGGTCTGTGCCTTGCCAACACGTCAACGGTCGGCCAAGCCTACCTCGATAAGTGCAACGCAAACGGGACCCAATGGGTGGTCCAGGCGAGCGGCTCCGGCTTCCACCTGTTCAGCCATTACTGGCTCATCCGCGGCGTGAAGGTGGTCCTGGAGGTCGACAATGGTACGAGCGGCCCGGTGTCGGCGTTTCCCTATGCGGACCTCACACCGAACAACTTCGCGAAATGGTCGTCCGACGTGTTCTGACGGACTACGACCCGTACTACCTCGCTCAGCCAACCTAAGTTGAGCAATCCCGACGTTTCAAGATTTGTAGCGGACCTGGCCGACCGCGCCGTAGCCACTGAACCGGGCTGGGTCGTCCGCGAAGCCCGCGAATGGTCCGCCGGTGCCCTCCGGCCGCCAGTCGGGTGGGGGCACCACGCCAGGCGGGACCAGGTCGAGGCCATCGAACCAGGACGTGATCTCGGCCCGGTCCCGCACGGTCAGGCCCTGGCCGGCACTGTCGTAGCTGTCGAGCAACCCGCGCAACTGCTTGACGAACTCCTCGGGCGCCTCGTCAAGGGCGAGATGGGTGATGGCCTGATAACTTCCGCGTGCCAACGGTTCGCGATAGCGCGCCAACAACGGCGCCGGGTCCTGCGGGATGAACGGCAGCACCGCGATCATCAGCAGCCCGACCGGTTCGCCGAAGTCGAGCAGTCCGCGCACCTGCGGATGGTCGAGCACCTCGTCCGCGTCGCGGATGTCGGCCCGCACCACGGTGGCGGTCTGGTTGTCCCGCAACAGGTCCTCGGCATAGTTGCAGGCGACCGGCTCGTGGTCGACGTAGACGACCCTGGCGGCCGGATACACCTGCTGCGCGATCTCGTGCACGTTGCCGATGGTCGGGACGCCGGAGCCGAGGTCGAGGAACTGCCGGATGCCCTTGTGCGCCATATATCGCATCGCGCGGTGCAGAAACGCGCGATTGGCCGAGGCGATCGCCTTGACCGAGGGCAGCTTCTCCTCGACCCGCCTGCCGAACTCGCGGTCGACCGCGAAGTTGTTCGCCCCGCCCAGATACCAGTCGTAGACCCGCGCCGCGCTCGGCGTCTGCCGGGCGAGGTTGGCAGGTTTGATGGACCGCGCCATGGCTCCCCTCCGTGGTCGGATCGCTATCGGTCACGGTAGCGGAACTTTTCGTTACCCAGTCGCCGTTTGCGGTACTTGCTGGGTAAAATTGTCCAGCAGGGCAAGGACATCGGTGACCGAGCCGGTCACGTCCTGGATCGGGTACAGGCAGCCGCGCACGGTTCGGTCGCCGTCGACGATCAGCGTCACCCGCTTGAGCCGGTCGATGCTGCCCACCCGGAAGGTGGGCAGCCGCAACGCGGTCACCAGCGCCAGTTCCGCGTCGGAGAGCAGCGGGAACTGGATGTGCTCGGCACGGGCGAACGCGGCCTGCTCGTCGTAGCGCTGGGTGCTGACCCCGTACACGGTCGCGCCGCGCGCGGTGAACTCGCCGAGTTGGTCGCGATAGGCGCAGGATTCGAGCGTGCAGCCGGCCGCGCCGGGCACCTGGTCCCAGCCGGGCGGATTGGTGGACACCCCGCCGATGGCCGTTCCCGGATAGCAGTAGAGCACCGTGAACGGCGTGTCCGCGACCGGATCGACGCGCATGCCGTCGGTGGTGGGCAACGTGAGGCGCGGAATGCGCGTGCCGATGAGGTTGTGCACCCTGCGCGCCTCCGGCGAACTGGGTTCGGTGGTCGCCGATGTGGTGCCGTCGCCGAGCACCCAGGTCGATCCCCAGTCCTGCAACGCGACCAGTACCGGCAGCAGGCCGCGACCGGCGTCGGTCAGCCGGTACTCGTAGCGCGGCGGATGTTCGGAATACGGATCCTTGGTCAACACGCCATGGTTGACCAGCAGTTTGAGGCGTTCGGTCAACACCTTCGTGGACACGCCCAGTTCGCGCTGCAACGCGTCGAAGCGGTGCACGCCGCGCGCGATGTCGCGCACGACGAGCAGGGTCCACCAGTCGCCAACGACCTCAAGCGCCTGCGCGATCGCGCATTCGGCGCCGGAAAGATCGGTCCGCCGCACCAGCCACCTCCCTCGGCTGCCTCAAGTGAATCCGGTTGACCCCGTCCAGCACCATGCAGGATAGTGAGTTTCCTCAAGGAAGCATCCATTGGATGGAGGGGGACCTGTGCCACACCGCGTCGCTGGCGACTTCGACTATGAAACGAACGGGGCCGGTTACGGTCGAGGGCGCCGCACTGACCCGCGGATCGCCGAGTACGTGCACGCCGCGCTCGGCGACGCCAGGACCGTGGTGAACGTCGGCGCGGGCGCGGGTTCGTACGAACCGGCCGATCGGGAGGTCACCGCGGTCGAGCCGTCGGCGGCCATGCGGGCGCAACGCGCCCCGCACCTCGCGCCCGCCATCGACGCCACTGCCGAGAACCTGCCGTTCCCCGATGACAGCTTCGACGCGGCCATGGCCATGGTGACCATCCACCAGTGGTCCGACGTTGACGCCGGACTGCGCGAGCTGCGCAGGGTCAGCCGTGGACCGGTGGTGATCATGACCTTCGACGGCACCCAGTTGCACCGGCTCTGGCTCGGCAGGTACGCGCCGGAACTGTTCGCGGCCGAGGCGCGCCGCTACCCGTTGATCGAGCACGTCCGCGCCGTGCTCGGCGGGACGAGCACGGTCACCGAGGTGCCGGTGCCGATCGACTGCGTCGACGGGTTCACCGAGGCGTTCTACGCGCGGCCGGAGCGGTTCCTCGACCCCGAGGTGCGGGCCAACCAGTCCGCCTGGGGATTCGTCGCGCCCGATGCGGCAGAGCGGGCCGTCGCGCACCTGCGCGCCGACCTGGAATCCGGCGCGTGGGACGACATGTTCGGCGCATACCGGAAACAACCGGAGTTCGTTGGCGCGCTTCGTCTGGTCACCGCGCTACCCTGAACCGTTCTCGCGAGCAGGACCGGGAAGGAACGGGGCATGGTGGAGTCGTCGGCCGAGCTGCCGCTGGTGGATGTGTCAAAACCCAACCCGGCGCGGATCTACGACTACCTGCTCGGCGGGTCGCACAACTTCGCGGTCGACCGGGAAACCGCGGAGGCCGCGATGGCGGCCGGCCACTTCACCGTGGCGCCCGCCATCGCCAACCGCTCGTTCCTGCGCCGCGCCGTGCGGTTCATGACCGAGCAGGGCATCGACCAGTTCCTCGACCTCGGCTCCGGCATCCCGACCGTCGGCAACGTGCACGAGATCGCCCAGCAGGCCAATCCGAACGCGCGCGTCGTGTACGTGGACAACGAGCCGGTCGCGGTCGCGCACGCCAAGGCGCTGCTGGCCGAGGACCCGAACACCGCGATGGTGGCCACCGACCTGCGCGACGCGGCAGCCGTGCTCAACCACCCGGACACCCGCGGCCTGCTCGACTTCAGCCGCCCGATCGGACTGCTCATGGTCGCGGTGTTCCACTTCGTGTCGGACGAGGCCGGCCCTGCCGACATCATCGCCGACTACGCGTCCGCCGTGCTGCACGGCAGCTACCTGGCGATCTCGCACTACAGCCAGGACGGCTACGACGAGGTCAAGGCCGAGCGGGCGCGTCAGGCGTTGGAGACCTACAAACGCACCGCGACCCCGCTCTACCCCCGCGGCAGGGCGGAACTGGCCCGGTTGCTGAGCGGCCAGGAGATCGTTGCGCCGGGTATCGTGTGGACCCCGATGTGGCGGCCGGACAGCAGCGAGCCCTCGCTGTGCGAACCCGCCGACGCCGAGGTCATCGCGGCGGTCGCGAGGATCGTGCACTGACGCAAGCCAGGAACCCTGATGCCGCCGATCACAGGTCGCTTATCCGGCGGATCGCCTCGCGGAGCTGGTCGGGCGGTGCGACCGCGTAGCCGATGACCAGTCCCGGTTCACCCGCGTCGATCCGGTACCAGGACAACGGATGCAGGGCGACGCCCTTGGCAAGGGCGCGCTTGGCGAAGTCGGTGTCGTCGGTCAGTTCGGGCAGGGACACCAGCAGGTGCAGGCCGGCCGCGACGCCGTGCACGCGCGCGCCGGGGAAGTACTCGGCGAGCGCGTCGAGCACGGCGTTGCGGCGGCGGCGATGCCGGATTCTGGTCAAGCGCAGGTGTTTCTCCAGCGCGCCGCTGGCCATCAGTTCGGCGAGTACGAACTGGCCGAGCGACTGGCTTGTGATGTCGGTGTAGTACTTGGCTTCGACGATGTCGGCGCGCAACGCGGGCGGGGCGAGCAGCCAGCCGAGACGCAGCGCTGGCGCGAGCGTCTTGGACACGCTGCCGGTGTAGACGATCCGGTCCGGCGCGAGCGCGTGCAGGGCGCCAACGGGCGCTCGGTCGTAGCGGTGTTCGGCGTCGTAGTCGTCCTCGATGACGAGGCCGCCGTCGGCCGCCCAGTCGAGCAGGGCGCGGCGGCGTCGCGCGCCGAGCACGACGCCGGTGGGCATCTGGTGCGCTGGCGTAACCAACACACTGTCCACACCGGACTCGATCAGCGCTTCGGTGTCAAGGCCCAGGTGGTCAACGGGGATGGGCGCGACGTGCATGCCCTGGTAGCGCAGGAGGTCGCGGCCACCAAACGAGCCGGGCTCCTCGACGCCGATGGCCGGCCTGCCGCGCGCGAGCAGCACGTGCGCCAGCAGCGACAACGTTTGCGCTACGCCGTTGACGATCAGCAGCGCGTCCGGGTCGGCACGGATGCCCCGGTTTCGGGTGAGCCAGCCGGCGATGGCGGCACGCAGCTCGTACACGCCACGCGTGTCGCCGTAGCGCAGGTCGCTCGCGGCGATCCTGGCCAGCACCGCGCGTTCCGCACGCAGCCAGGCCGCGCGCGGGAAGGCCGAGAGGTCCGGCACGCCGGGCGAGAGGTCGAACTCGACCGGTGTCGAGGGACTGCCGGGTGCGGCGGGCACGGGTTGGGTGAGGCCGGCGCGGACGACGGTGCCGCCGCCGCGACGGCCGGCGAGCACGCCCTCGTCCACCAGCCGTTGGTACGCCTCGACCACCACTCCCCTTGACACGCCGAGTTCGGCGGCGAGCGCGCGGGTGGCGGGCAGGCGGACGTCGACCTGGAGCCTGCCATCCGCGACCGCTGCGCGGATCTCGGTCGCGAGCCAGTTGGCCAGGCCGCGCGGTGGCGCGCTCGCCGGGTCGAGTTGGAGGAAATCGGTACCAGCCACGATTTGGTCCTGCCCAATGCACTGTTCTTGGCCCTGTATCCAGGGCCAAGTATGCCGCAGGCTGGCACCATGGCAGCAACGAAACCCACCCGGCGGGTCGGAAACCTGCTGGCCGCGGGCGGCATGATCTGTGTTGGCAGCAGCGTGGCCGTGTCCAACACCCTCATCAACGCGCCGCTGTTCACCGTGCAGGCCCTCCGCTACGCGCTCGCCGCGCTCATCCTGTTCCTGCTGTGCCGGGTCACCGGACGGAAGATCCTACTGCCGCGCGGCATGGAGTGGTTCTGGCTGCTCGGCGTGGCCGGCAGCGGGTTGGTGCTGTTCAACATCGCCGTTGTCAACGGCGACGCGCACGCCGAGCCCGCGGTGATCGGCATCGCGGTCGCGTCGGTGCCGCTGGTGCTGGCCATCGCTGGTCCGTTGGCCGCGCGCGGCAGGCCGGCGATGACCGTCGTGGTGGCCGCGGTGATCGTGACGGTGGGCGCGGTGCTGGTGCAGGGGGCGGGGCGCACTGACGCGATCGGGCTGGGGTGGGCGCTGGTCGTGCTGGTCACCGAGGCCGCGTTCACGCTGATGGCGGTGCCGGTGCTGACCAGGATGGGGCCGTGGGTGGTGTCGCTGCACACGACCTGGCTCGCGGCGATCGCGTTCGGCGTGCTCGGGGTGGTCGTCGAGGGGCCGGGCACGGTGTTCGCGCTGCCGGGCGAGGACTTCGCGGTCGCCATCTACCTGGGGGTGGTGGTGACCGCGCTCGCGTTCGTGCTCTGGTACAGCGCGGTCGGCCGGATCGGGCCGGGCAGGGCAGGGCTGTTCACCGGGATCGTGCCGATCGTGGCCGCTGCGGGCGGCCTGCTGCTCGGCGGGCCGATGCCGCACGCCGCGGTGTGGATCGGGGTGGTCGTGGTGCTCGGCGGGTTGTGTGTCGGCATGGCCAAGCGCGACACCGAACCCGCCGAGTCCACTGTGGACGATCTGGTCGAGGTCAGCTCGTGACCGGGTTCTTCGCCGCGTCGGCCAGCGTCTCGTGCGCCTTGCCGACGATCGGCTGACCGTGCCCGAAACACGCGACGTCCGCGTCGAAGCTCGCCAGCAGCTTGAACGACTCAACGGCGCGGTCGGTGTCGAGGTTGAACGGCCCGACCCGCAGTCCGCCGAAATTGGCGACGGTGTCGCCGGTGAACAACACGCGCTGCTCGGTGAGAAACAGCCCGATGCTGCCGTCCGTGTGGCCCGGTCCCGCGATGACCTGGGCGCCACCGGCGATGTCGAGCACGACGTCGCCGGTCAGCTCACGGTCGACCCGGCACGGCGGCGGCTCGGGCATGCCGGCCAGCAGGTTCGCGGCCATCTGGCGCTCCATCTCCGAGCGCAGGTTCGGCCTCGGCGCTTCGACATCGCCCCGGATGATCGGCGCGTCGGCCGCGCCGGCACACACCTCGACGCTGCCCCAGGACGCCACGTCGGCCGCGCCGCCGGTGTGGTCACCGTGGAAGTGGGTGAGCACGAGCCGGTCGACGTCGGTGGTGGCGATGCCCAGCTCGCCGAGTTGGCTGGCGATGTCCGGGCCGGCGCCGACGCCTGCCGCGTCGATCAGGGTGACGCCGTCGTCGTCGCGCCACACGTAGAGCTGGAAGCTGCCCACGGTGAGCTGGTGCAGGTTGGGCCGGAGTTCGGTGATCGACATGCGCCCGACGCTACGCGATTACGGCCGATCCCGGCTCGATTTCACCGTGAGCGAAAGGACAATCGGCCGAACCGGCGCGCACTGTGTTAGCGGGTGGATCAGATCATGGCGACGAACAGGACCACGTCGATCAGGGCGACGCCGAGCGCGGCATAGAACGCGAACGGGTGATCCGGCCTGCGCAGGCCGAGGACGGCGGAGCCGCAGGCGAGCAGCACGGCGACCGAGGCGGCGACCAGTGCCGGTGTCGACGCCGAGCCGGGCCCGAGCACGACGACCACGGACGCCGCAGCGAGCGTGAGCGCCATGACCACGATGGCGGCGCGGGCGCCGATGCGGTGCGGCAGGCCGCGCACGCCGGTCGCCTCGTCGGCCCGCAGGTCGGGCAGGACGTTGGCGATGTGCGCACCCAGCCCGAGCAGGCCGCCCGCGACCGGCGCCCACCATGGCGGGGCCGAGGGCAGGGCGAGGTAGGCGACGACCGGCAGCAGGCCGGTACCCACCAGATACGACAAACCGGACAGCGGAGTCGCCTTGAGGCCGAGGTTGTACGACCAGCCCGCACCGTTCATGACCAGCGCGAACACGCCGACGAGCCAGCCGAGCAGGAAGAACACCGCAGTGCTCAGCACGGCCGCGAGCAATGCGCCGACGGTGAGGGCGGACAGAGCGATGTCGCCGGTGGCGGCCGGTTTGTCCGTACGGGCATTGGCCGCGTCGCGCCCCGCGTCGATGCGGTCGTTGGACCAGCCGATGGACAACTGTCCCAGCAGCACCGCGGCCGTCAGCAGCGCGACCCGAGCGGGCGAGAGGCCGATCCCGACGGCCAGCAGCAACGCGATCACGGTGACCGCGGCACCCGGGATCGGGTGTGCCGCCAGGACGAGTCCGCGCTTCACGACAGCGAGACTAGCTTCACGACAGCGAGACTAGCTTCACGACAGCGAGACTATGAGCGGCGTGGGTAACGTGGCCAGGGTGACGACCATCGCCGCGGTCCATGGGGTGCTCGGCGCTCATCGGTACCCGCAGGCCGAACTGACCGACCTGTTCACGCGGCTGTGCCTGCCGGACAACGGCGGCGCCGCGGCGGTGGCGCGGAGGTTGCACGCCAGCACCAAGGTCGATACCAGGCATCTCGCGCTGCCGGCCGAGCGCTACCCGGATCTGGTCGGTTTCACCGAGGCGAACGACGCCTTCCTGTCGGTCGCGGTGGACCTGGGCGCGCAGGCGGTCGCTGGCGCGGTCAAGGAGGCCGGGCTGGACCTGACCGACGTCGACCTGATCATGTCGACCACGGTCACCGGGATCGCGGTGCCGTCGCTGGACGCGCGCATCGCCGGCAGGCTCGGACTGCGACCGGACGTGCGGCGGGTGCCGTTGATGGGTCTCGGGTGCGTTGCCGGCGCGGCCGGTCTGGCCAGGGTGCACGACTACCTGCGCGGCGCGCCGGACGCGGTCGCGGTGCTCGTGTCGGTCGAACTGTGCTCATTGACCGTGCAGCGCGACGACCCGAGCGTGGCGAACATGGTGGCCTGCGGTCTGTTCGGCGACGGCGCGGCCGCGGTCGTGCTGACCGGCGCGGATCGCGCGCTGCCTGGACCGATGATCGTGGGCAGCCGCAGCCACCTGTATCCGGACACCGAGCGGGCCATGGGCTGGGACGTGGGTACCGGCGGGCTGCGCATCGTGCTCGGCGCGGAAGTGCCCGATCTGGTGCGCGAATACCTGGCCGGCGACGTGGCCGCGCTGCTCGGCGAGCAGGGCCTCACCGTCGCCGACATCGATCCGTGGATCTGCCACACCGGCGGCCCAAGGGTGATCGAGGCGATCGAGCAGGTGCTCGACCTGCCACCGGACGCGTTGGCGTTGACCTGGCGGTCCCTGCGCGAGGTCGGGAACCTCTCCTCCGCTTCGGTGCTGCACGTGCTGCGCGACACCATGGCCGCGCGACCGTCCTTCGGGGACGGATGGGGTGTTTTGTTGGCGATGGGGCCCGGATTCTGCGCGGAACTGGTACTGATTCGATGGTGAGCGCGATCCTGTACTCGGTCCTGGTCGGCCTGGTGGCCGTCGAGCGGTTGGCCGAACTCGTGGTGGCCAAACGGAATCTGGCCTGGAGCCTGGCCCGAGGTGGTCGGGAGGCCGGGTTCGGCCACTACCCGTTCATGGTGGTGCTGCACACCGGACTGCTGCTCGGGTGCGTGTTGGAGGTGTGGCTGGGCGGCCGGCCGTTCCTGGCCGCGCTCGGTTGGCCGATGCTGGTGCTGGTGGTGGCGTCGCAGGCGTTGCGGTGGTGGTGCATCCGCACGCTCGGCCCGCGCTGGAACACCAGGATCATCGTGGTGCCGGGCCTGCCGCTGGTCACCGGCGGACCGTATCGGCTGATCAGGCATCCGAACTACGTCGCGGTGATCGTGGAGGGTGCCGCGCTGCCGCTTGTGCACACTGCGTGGCTGACCGCGCTGGTGTTCAGCGTGCTCAACGCGGGCCTGCTGACCCTGCGGATCCGCGCCGAGAACACCGCGCTGGCGGCCGTGACGGTGTGAACACTTGGGTGGGGGCCGAAACGTCGCGGGCCTAACGTCGGGATCATGGACATCGGTCGTGGTTGGACACTGCTCGCCACCAGTCTCGGTTTCGGCGTCGTGCAGTTGGACGTGAGCGTGGTCAACGTGGCGATCACGCCGATCGGCGCGGACCTCGGCGGCGGTGTCGCCGCGTTGCAGTGGGTGGTCAACGCGTACACGCTCGCGTTCGCCGGGCTGATCCTGACCGCGGGCGCGCTCGGCGACCGGATCGGCGCGAAACGCGTGTTCGTGGCCGGCTTCGCGTTGTTCACGCTCGCCTCGGCCGCCTGCGGCCTCGCGCCCGATCTCGCCGTGCTGATCGCCGCGCGGGCCGTGCAGGGCGTTGGCGCGGCCGTGCTGGTGCCGTGTTCGCTGACGCTGCTCAACCACGCGTATCCGACCGCGCGGGAACGGGCGAGGGCGATCGGGTTGTGGACGGCGGGTGCGAGCACGGCGATGTCCGCGGGTCCGCTGGTCGGCGGGGTGTTGACCACGACGCTGGGCTGGCGGGCGATCTTCTTCATCAACGCGCCGATCGGCCTTGCCGGCATCGTGATCACGATGCGCTGGGCAGCCGAGACGTCGCGGTCGGCGGGTCGCGGTATCGACCTGCCCGGCCAGTTGAGCGCCGTGGTGGCTTTGACCATGTTGGCCGGCGCGATGATCGAAGGTGGCACGCGCGGTTTCACCGATCCGGTGGTGCTGGCCGCGTTCGCGGTCGCGGTACTGGCCGGTGCCGCTTTCCTGGTGATCGAGGCGCGCAGCACGCGGCCGATGCTGCCGCTCGGGTTGTTCCGCGCGCCGTCGTTCGGTCCGGCGAGCGCGATCGGACTGCTGGTGAACGTCGCGTTCTACGGCCTGCTGTTCGTGCTCAGCCTGTTCTTCCAACGCGAGCAACACCATTCCGCGCTGGTGACCGGCTTGGCGTTCGCGCCGATGACGGTCGCGATCATCGCGGCGAACCTGACCGCGAACAGGTTCGGTGGGCGCGGGCTGATCGTCGTCGGTGCGCTGTTGATGGCCGCTGGCTGCGCGGGCCTGCTCGGTTTCGGCGCGACCGCACCGTATCCGGCGCTGGTGACCCAGTTGGTCGCGCTGGGTTTCGGGTTGGGGCTGATCGTGCCGGCGATGACCTCGGCGCTGCTCGGCGGCGTCGCGCGGGAACGGTCCGGGGTCGCGTCCGGCACGCTGAACACCGCGCGGCAGGCCGGCAGTGTGCTCGGCGTCGCGCTGTTCGGCGCGTTGATCGCCGGGCCGGGGTCGCTGGTGCGAGGCTGGCATCTCGCGCTGCTGATCTCGATCGCCCTGCTGCTGATGATCACGGCCGTCGCCGGCCGTATCGGTGCGGTTCACGGTGATCAGCGTGGGTCGGGTTGACGCGGTGCGCGGTCACCTCGATCTCGATGCGCATCCGCTCGTCGAGCAGGCCGCAGACCAGCATGGTCGCCGCGGGCGGAGCCGCGCCGAACGCGGCGCGCAGCACCGGCCAGCACGGGGGGAAGTCGGTGCGATCCGGTAGGTAGTAGCGCACGCGCACCACGTCAGCCAGGCTCGCGCCTGCCTCGGCGAGCGCGGCGGACACGTTGCGCAGCGCCTGCTCGGCCTGGGCGACGACGCCATCGGGCAGCGTCATGGTCGAGTAGTCGTAACCGGTGCATCCGGACACGTGCACCCATGCACCGTCCACAACGGCACGTGAGTAGCCGATGGCCTCCTCGAACGTGGACCCGGATCTGACGAAACGCCGCTCGTTCGTCATGGGGTGCGGACCGGGCTCAGGTCGGGCTGGATGAACCGGTAGCCGGCGGTCGCGGAGAACTCGGCGGTCATCGCGAACCGGTCGCCCCGGATCAGCGTGTGCCGCCATTCGACCGGCCTGCCGCGCACGTGGCCGAGCCGGTTGATGGAGAACGCGGCCACATTGGCCGGGCAGTGCAGCTGCTTGCGTTCGGCGGCGGTCGGCGTGACCGCGTGGATCTCCTCGCTGCCGTGGTCGAGCCGGATGCCGGTGCGCTGGGACAGCTCGCCGTAGAGGCTGGTGTGGCTGAAGTCCGCGTCGAGCAGCGGCGCTGCCACGTCGGCGGGGAGCCAGACGCGGTCGATGGCCAGCGGTTCCTCGCCGGCGAGCCGCAGCCGCTCCAGGTAGACCAGCGGGGTGGACGCCTCCAGTTCGAGCCGTTCGGCGATGACCGCGTCGGCGCGGGTGTCGAAGGTGCGGACCAGGCTGTGTTGGGCGAGACCGGCCGCCTCGACCGAGGCGAACAGGCTGTAGAGGGCGCCGAGCGGCTGCTGGATCTCGGGCGCTGGCGCGACCCTCGGCTGCCGGCCGCGTTCGGCCACGATCACGCCGTCCGCGCGCAGCTGTTGCAACGCCTGGCGCACGGTGTGCCTGCTCACGCCATAGGTCTCGACGAGAGCCAGCTCGCCGGGGAAGTGGTCGGTGAACTCGCCGGCGGCCAGCCGGTCGAGCAGTTCCTGCTGCAACTGCTGCCACAGCGGCACGGACCCGGACCGATCCAGCACTCGCGTTCCCATCCCACCTCCCTCATGCCTGGTCCACGGTACCGATTGTCAAATGTACGGACATAAGTTAAGTTAAATGTACGGACCTTTATCTCGGAAGGAGCGGCGATGACGGCAACCCAGCACCAGGCCGGGACGCCGATCGACGCGCCCCGCCGATGGATCGCCGACATCGCGCCCGGCCTGCTGGTCGCCCTTGTCGTCGCCGCCGTCGCGACCGTGCTCGGCCAGTTCGTGCCGGTCGTCGGCGGACCGGTGTTCGGCATCCTGCTCGGCGGCCTCGCCGCGGCGCTCGTGCCGGCGCTGCGCGGATCGCGCACGTCGGCCGGGTACACGGTCGCGGCGAAGCCGGTGCTTCAACTGTCCATTGTGGTGCTCGGAACCGGATTGTCGCTGTCGCAGGTGGTCCGGGTCGGCGGGCAGTCGTTGCCGGTCATGCTCGGCACGCTCACCGTCGCGCTCGGCGGCGCGTGGCTGTTCGGGCGACTGCTCAACGTGCGTGGCGACGCGCGGATCCTGATCGGCGTCGGCACCGGCATCTGCGGCGCGTCGGCCATCGCCGCGACCACCGGGGTGATCAGGGCCAAGCAGACCCAGGTCGCCTACGCCATCGGCACGATCTTCACCTTCAACATCGCGGCCGTGCTGCTGTTTCCGCTGCTCGGTCACGCGTTCGGGCTCAGCCCGCACGCGTTCGGGCTGTGGAGCGGCACGGCGATCAACGACACGTCCTCGGTGGTGGCCGCCGCGTACAGCTTCGGCGGCGGCGCGGGCGCCTATGCGATCGTGGTCAAGCTGACCCGCAGTCTGATGCTCATCCCGATCGTCATCGCGCTGGCGATCTGGCAGGCCCGCCGGGAAGCACGCGCCACGAACACGGATAGGACCGTCGACCTGGCCGCGCTGCCGTGGCGCAAGATCGTGCCGCCGTTCCTGATCGGCTTCGTGGCCTCGGCGGGGCTGGACAGCCTCGGCCTCATCCCGAACTCCTGGCATCCCGGCCTTTCCTGGCTGGGCACCTTCCTGATCACCATCGCGCTGGCCGGCATCGGGCTGTCCCTGCGCCTCGGCGACCTGCGCAGGGCGGGCCCCCGGCCGTTGCTGCTCGGCGCGGTGCTGTGGGTCGCGGTGGCCGCGAGCAGCCTCGGCCTCCAGGCGTTGACCGGCGCGATCTAGTCAGATCTAGTCACGGCCGCGCTCGGCGACCCGCGCCCGCTGGTGCTCGGTCACGTCGATGAACGCGGACTTGAACTCGGCAAAGGCTTCCTTGCCCAGCCTGCGCGCGTGCCGCACCTGGATCGCGGCCATGATCTCGTCGGAGACGCGCATCTCGGCGAGGCCGCGCTCGGTCGGGCAGATCAGCTTCGCCCTGCGGTCGGCCGGGTCCGGATGCCGCCGCACGTAACCCAACTGCTCCAACTCGTCCACGACCGTGCCGATGACCTGCTTGTGTTGCCCGGACAACCGCGACAATTCTGTCGCGCGCACCCCCTCCCGGTCCAAATAGGCCATCACGGCCCCGTGCCTTGGATGCAGATCGGCGAAGCCGCGCTCGGCCAGGGTGGCGAACAGTTCGGCCTGCACGGCGAACAACAGGCGACCGGCAAGCACCCCGAGATCGGGGTTGGACCGGTTGCGCTCCGCCCGAGTGCCCATCCGCGTTCGTCTCCTCACCACACCACCGGCATCGGCACAGCAGTCTAGATCGCTACCGCCGCCGATCCGTGCAGCTAGTCGTGTTGACATACGCCCCGACCTGGTGGGGAACCTGGACCGAGCGGCTACTGTGAAGACCGCGCAATGCACGCGGTCGGACACGGGCTGGTCACGACAGGTTTGCGGCAGCCCCACGGGCGGGTACTGGGCGTGCTGGGCATGTTCAGCCTGTGCCTGGCTGGTGGAAAGGAACGAGGGTGAACATGGGTGACGGGACGGCCGAGCGCCCCGGCGGCAAGCAGACCGCGGTCAAGCAGGCGACCGTCAAGCAAGCGGTGACCAACCGGACCAACTCCGACCATCGGGTCGGTGAGCCGGAACTGCGGCAGCTGCTCGCCGGACTGACCGCCGTGCGCGACGGCGACTTCGGCACCAAGCTCCCCGACGACGCGGACGGCCTGCTCGGCGAGATCGCCACCGTGTTCAACGGCATGGTCGACCAGCTGTCGCTGTTCACCTCCGAGGTCACCCGGGTGTCCCGCGAGGTGGGCACCGAGGGCAGGCTCGGCGGCCAGGCGCACGTGCCCGGCGTGTCCGGCACCTGGGCGGACCTGACCGACTCGGTGAACGCCATGGCCGGCAACCTGAGCGACCAGGTCCGCAACATCGCCCAGGTCACCACCGCGGTCGCGAAAGGCGACCTGACCCAGAAGATCCGGGTCGACGCGCGCGGCGAGATCCTGGAACTCAAGAGCACCGTCAACACCATGGTCGACCAGCTGTCCTCCTTCGCCGACGAGGTCACCCGCGTCGCCCGCGAGGTGGGCACCGACGGTCGGCTGGGCGGGCAGGCCGATGTGAAGGGTGTCTCCGGCACCTGGCGCGACCTCACCGACTCGGTGAACTTCATGGCGGGCAACCTGACCACCCAGGTGCGCGCGATCGCCCAGGTCGGCACGGCGGTCGCCAAGGGCGACCTCTCGCAGAAGATCCAGGTGGACGCGCGCGGCGAGATCCTGGAACTCAAGGAAACCCTGAACACCATGGTCGACCAGCTCTCCGCGTTCTCAGGAGAGGTCACCCGCGTCGCGCGGGAAGTGGGTACGGAGGGCCGGCTGGGCGGTCAGGCCGACGTGAAGGGTGTCTCCGGCACCTGGCGCGACCTCACCGACTCGGTGAACGTGATGGCGGGCAACCTGACCACCCAGGTGCGGTCCATCGCCGAGGTGACCACCGCGGTCGCCAAGGGCGACCTGACCCAGAAGATCCGCGTCGACGCGCGCGGCGAAATGCTGGAGTTGAAGGAAACCATCAACACCATGGTCGACCAGCTCTCCGCGTTCGCCGACGAGGTCACCCGCGTGGCCCGCGAGGTGGGCACCGAGGGCAACCTCGGCGGTCAGGCCACGGTGCGGGGCGTGTCCGGCACCTGGAAGAACCTGACCGACAACGTCAACGTGATGGCCGGCAACCTGACCACCCAGGTGCGCTCGATCGCGCAGGTGGCGACGGCGGTGGCCAAGGGCGACCTCTCGCAGAAGATCTCGGTCGAGGCCAAGGGCGAGGTCGCCGCGCTGGCCGACGTGATCAACTCCATGGTGGACACGCTGTCCGCGTTCGGTGACGAGGTCACCAGGGTCGCCCGCGAGGTGAGTACCGAAGGCACCCTCGGCGGCCAGGCCCGCGTGCCCAACGTGGCCGGTACCTGGAAGGACCTGACCGACAACGTCAACTTCATGGCGGACACGCTGACCAGCCAGCTGCGGTCGATCGCACAGGTCACAACCGCGGTCGCCAAGGGTGACCTGACCCGCAAGATCGACGTGGACGCGCGCGGCGAGATCCTGGAGTTGAAGACCACCATCAACACCATGGTCGACCAGTTGTCCTCCTTCGCCGACGAGGTCACCCGCGTGGCCCGCGAGGTAGGCACCGAGGGACGGCTGGGCGGCCAGGCCGAGGTCGAGGGCGTTTCCGGCACCTGGAAGCGGTTGACCGAGAACGTGAACGAGCTGGCCGGCAACCTGACCAGGCAGGTCCGCGCGATCGCCGAGGTGACCAGCGCGGTCACCAAGGGCGACCTGACCCGCTCCATCAACGTGGTCGCTTCCGGTGAGGTCGCCGAGTTGAAGGACAACATCAACCAGATGGTGGAGTCGCTGCGCGAGACCACCCGCGCCAACCAGGACCAGGACTGGTTGAAGACGAACCTGGCCAAGATCTCCAGCCTGATGCAGGGCAGGCGTGACCTGACCGTGGTGGCCGAGCTGATCATGGACGAACTCGCGCCGATGGTCGGTGCCCAGTACGGCGCCTTCTACCTGACCGAGGAGTCCGGGGAAACGCCCGAGCTGCGGCTGATCGGCTCCTACGGCGAACCGGACGAGAACCTGCCGAAGCGATTCCGATTCGGACAGTCGTTGGTCGGCCAGGCCGCGCGGAGCAGGCGGACCATCACCGTCGACGACGTGCCTGCCGACTACGTGACCATCTCCTCCGGTCTCGGCCGCGCCCGGCCGAATTGCCTGCTGGTGCTGCCGGTGGTCTTCGAGGACCAGGTGCTCGGCGTGATCGAGCTGGCCTCGGTGCACACGTTCACCCAGATGCACCGCGACTTCCTCGAACAGCTGATGGAAACCGTCGGCGTCAACGTGAGCACGTTGGTCGCCAACGCACGCACAGACGAACTGCTCGGCGAGTCGCAGCGGCTGACCGCCGAGTTGCAGGCCCGGTCGCAGGAACTCCAGGCCCGGCAGGAGGAACTGCAACGCTCCAACGCCGAACTTGAGGAGAAGGCGGCGCTGCTGGCCGCGCAGAACCGCGACATCGAGACCAAGAACCTGGAGATCGAACAGGCCAGCCAGGAACTTGAGGCGCGCGCGCAGCAGTTGGCGCTCGCGTCGAAGTACAAGTCGGAGTTCCTGGCCAACATGAGCCACGAGCTGCGGACCCCGCTGAACAGCCTGCTGATCCTGGCGCAGCTGCTCACCCAGAACCCGAGCCGCAACCTCACGCCCAAGCAGGTCGAGTACGCGAGCATCATCCACTCGGCGGGGTCGGACCTGTTGCAGCTGATCAACGACATCCTGGACCTGTCCAAGGTCGAGGCCGGCAAGATGGACATCAGCCCGGAACGGGTCGGCCTGCGTCAGCTGCTCGACTATGTGGACGCCACGTTCCAGCCGTTGACCCAGCAGAAGAACCTCGGCTTCGAGATCGTCACCGAGCCGGGGGTGCCGGTCGATCTGCTCACCGACGACTCGCGCGTGCGCCAGGTGTTGAGCAACCTGTTGTCCAACGCGGTGAAGTTCACCGAGTCGGGCGGGGTGACGCTACGGGTCGCACTGGCCACTCCGGACGAACTGCCGGCCACGGTGCGCAGGCACGGTTCGGCCATCGCCTTCCAGGTGCGCGACACCGGTATCGGCATCGCAGAGCACCAGCTTGAGACGATCTTCGGCGCGTTCCAGCAGGCCGACGGCACGACCAGCCGCAAGTACGGCGGCACCGGCCTCGGCCTGTCGATCAGCCGTGAAATCGCCTACCTGCTCGGCGGCGTGATCACCGCGGAGAGCATTCTGGGCAGCGGCAGCACGTTCACGCTGTACCTGCCGATCGCCCGGCCCGACTTCCTCGCCCCGCCGAACACGTCGGCCGCGGACGAGGCGGAGGGCCCAGCCGCTTCGGTGGTGGCCGCGGCCAACGCGGCGCTGGAGGAAGTGGTCGACGCCGAGCTCGCGAACGCCGCGCAGACCGCACTGCCGCAGCAGCAGTCGGCCCAACAGCATTCGACGCAGCAGTCAACTCAGCAGCCGACCCAGCAGAAGCGGCGGGTGCTTGTGGTCGAGGACCATCCGCGCGGGCTGCTGTCGCTGGTCGCGGAGAGCGCGGTGCTGGACGCGACCGAGCGGCGCGACCCGAACGACGCGCGGCCACCGGTCGAGGTGGTCACCGCGGTCGGCCCCGACGAGGCGCGCGCGGTGCTGGCCGGCGAGGGCTGCCAGTGGGTGGTACTGGAACTGGACATGCCAGACGACGCGGCCAACCACTTCCTGGCCACCATGGACGCGCAGTCGCTTTTGGACGACATCCCGGTGCTGGCGCACCACAGCAGGCCGCTCACCGCAGAGCGCGACCAGGAGTTGCGCGCGCGGATGACCAGCCATCCGCTGGAAGTGATCACCAGCCTCGACGAGCTGCGGGCGCGGATCACCGCGCACCTCAACGGCGACTGGCAGGACGGCGTGCTGGCCGAGACCGTTGCCGACGGCCTCGCCGACCTCGCGGGCGCGGCCGACCCCGAACTGTCCGGACGAGGCGTGCTGGTCGTCGACGACGACGCGCGCAACGTCTACGCGTTGACGTCCATCCTGGAACTGCACGGCATGCGGGTGTTGCAGGCGGAGAACGGCAAGACCGGGATCGACACGCTGAACCGGCATCCCGAGATCGACCTGGTGCTGATGGACGTGATGATGCCGGAGTTGGACGGCTACAGCGCGACGGCGGCGATCAGGGCCATGCCGGAGTACCGGGAACTGCCGATCATCGCGGTGACCGCCAAGGCCATGCCGGGTGACCGGGAGAAGAGCATCGACTCGGGCGCCACCGACTACGTGACCAAGCCGGTGGACGCGAACGACCTGATCCGCTGCATCAAGCGCTGGCTGCCCACCAACTGAAAGCAGGAATCCGTTTCGTGTCCGCATCGACCGATGACGTCCAGGCGCACGGCGGCCAGCTTGACCGGCTGGCGGCCACGCTGGACCGGACCCAGCGCGAGCTGCGCGCGGCAGCGGCGCGGGCGGACACCAGGGCGCTGCTCGAACTGGCCAAGGGCGTGCTGATCGAGCGGTTGCACTGCGGTCCGGCGCAGGCCATGCGGCAGCTGCGCGAGCTGGCGGCGCGATCAGGGCGATCCGAGCTGGAGTTCGCCGCCGACATCGTGAACAACGCGGCGCGCGACCGGATCGCCGAGGCCACGCTGGAATTCCCCGCGGTGGACGCGGAACCGGTCGCGTTGCGGCTGCGTACCGCGGAGAGCGGCATCCTCGCGGCCAGCGACGCACAGGCGGTTGCCGAGTCGCTGCTCACCCACGCGTTGGCGCCGTTGGGCGCGGTCGGCGTCGCGATCTGGGCGGCAGGCTCGGATTCGTCGCTGTCCCTTGCCGGGTTCGCCGGGTTCAGCGCGGCCGAGGCGCAGCGCTGGCGGTACGTGCCACCGGGTGTCGCCACGACAGCGCGGCGCGCGTTGACCGACCGGCGCACCATCTGGTTCGACACGCTGACCGGCGGCGACCCGGTGTCCATCGGCTACCGGGAAACCCCGGGCGGCGGTCGGGTCGCGGTGCCGGCCACCGCGGGCGGCCGGATCCTGGGCGTGTTGGAGATCTGCTGGCCGCACCCGTTGTCACCGCAGCCGACGCCGATCCAGCGGCAGGTGGAGGCGCTGGCCGAACTGTGCGCGCACACACTGGAGAGCAGGCCGGTCGAACTGCCAGGGCTGGACACCAGGAGCAGGCCGGACCTCACCGAACTGGTGGGGCTGGCGGAAAGCATGCTCGACCCGGCCATGGTGCTGCGCCCGCAGCTGGACGAGCGCGGCCAGCTGGTCGATTTCCGCATCCAGCACACGAACACCGCGTTCGTCGACCCGGCCGGCAGGCCACGCAGCGCGGTCACCGGCGCGCTGCTGCTGGAGGCGTTCCCGCTCAGCGCGGCACCCAACGGCATCTTCAGCAAGGTCGCGCAGGTACACGCCACCGGCGAGCCGTTCCGCGCCGAGCAGACCGCGTTCACCGTGTTGGTCGACGAGGTCCCGGTGACCATGACCGCTGGCATGAGCATCAGCAGGCACAACGACAGCGTGCTGTTGGTGTTGCGGGTGCTGGACGAAGCGGCGCGAATGGCCGTCCTGCTGCGGCACGCCCAGCGGCTCGGCCGGATCGGCGGGTTCGAGGAGAACGCGCTGACCGGCGAGATCACCTGGAGCAGCCAGCTCTACACGTTGTACGGCCTCGCGCAGGGCGCCGCGCCGATTCCGTTGCAGCAGTTGGCCGGCTACGCGCACCCGGATGACGCGGACGCGATCGGCCGCTTCCTGCGCACCCTGCTGCACCACCGCAAGCCGGCGTCGACGGTGTTCCGGCTGCGCCAGGCGGACGGAATCCTGCGGCACAGCAGGGTGATCGCCGAGCCGGTGCTGGACGCGGACAACCGGCTGCTCGCCATCCGCGGCGCCTACCAGGACGTGTCCGCGCAACACTGGACCGAAGTCGCGCTGGCCGCCACCCGCGACCAACTCGCGCAGACCGAACAGGAAGCGGCGGAAGGCAACCGGCTCGCGTTGCGGTTGCAGCGCGCGATCATGCCCTCCGCCCAGGACGCCATCGACGCGCCCGGCCTGCGCATCGCCGTGCGCTACCGGCCAGCCGAGAGCGACCACCTGGTCGGCGGCGACTGGTACGACGCGGTCGAGCTGCCGTCCAAGCAGATCCTGTTGTCCGTCGGCGACATCGCCGGCCACGGTATCGACGCCGCAACCGGCATGGTCGCGCTGCGCAACGCGTTGCGTGGCCTCGCCACCACCGAGGCCGGCCCCGCGCAGCTGCTCACCTGGCTGAACCTGGTCGCGCACAACCTGTCCGAGAAGGTGGTGGCGACCGCGCTGTGCGGCGTCTACGACCCGGAAACCCAGATCCTGCGCTGGGCCCGCGCCGGCCACCTGCCGCCCGTGCTCATCCGCGAGGCGCACGCGTCCGCCCTGCCCATGATCAGCGGCATCCTGCTCGGCGCGGTCGGCGAGGCCAGCTACGCCGAGGGCGAGGTGCACCTCGAATCCGGCGACACGCTGCTGATGTACACCGACGGCCTGATCGAACGCAAGGACCGCGCCCTCGACGACTCCGTCAACGACCTGCTCAGCACAGCGGAGGTCCAGCCGGGCACGCTGGAGCAGCGCCTCGATCACCTGCTCACGCACAGCAACGCCGACACCGACGACGACACCTGCATCGTCGGCATCCAACTGCTCTGACCGGGACTCGTCGACTCGTCGGCCGTTAGCGCTGGTGCGTTGACTCCACCGTGTACAGGTGGGGGTCCGCCGCGTCCGCCAGCTCCGTGAGCTGGATCATGTGCTCCTGAGCGGCCGGATTGGCGAGCATGGCGCGGAAGTCGTCTTCGGATCGCCACTGGGCGTAGTTGACCACCCTGGTGCCGTCGCTGCTGGCGTGGATGTTGGCCGTGACGAATCCAGGCAGGTGCCGCATCGTGTCCTCGGTGGCCCGGTTCAGTAGGTCAACGATCTGACGTTGGCGGTCCGGCGCAACCGTGAACGTGTTGATGAGGGTGACGATCGGAGCGCCAACGGTGATGGTGGTCGTGTTCATGACCCGCTCTTTCATATCGGGGGCTTCGCACAGACCATCATGCACATGATCACTGGCATATCGTTGGGGCGGCGATGGATCGCGTTGCGCCAGATCCGCGCCGCCGATGAGTACGCCACGCCGAATCGACGACAGCGACGACGACACCCAGATCGTCGACATCGGCTACCCGAGCTGGCCGTGCTTCCGCACCGTGCCGATGGCTTCGGCCCAATGTTGCCGAACCACGGCAAGAGCTTCCTGAGCTGACACGATAAGCCGAGTCTGTTGGCCGAGTTGAGTCACCCACTCGTCTTGCCATGGCGGCGTGCGAAAGTCGACGTCCTGCGGGGTGCGGGTAGGACCAAACCTCCGGTACAGCTCGACCGCCTCAGCTGTCAACGGCAGTCGAATTTTGAGCACTTTCGGCGCCCGAATTTTGACCCCCTGTGGGTGGGTTGATGGTTACTCTTCAGTTGTGCCAGCGGCTGGGACGCGGCCGAGGTCGCGGTCCTTGAGCCGGTAGCTGTCGCCCTTGAGGGCGATCACCTCGGCGTGGTGGACGAGGCGGTCGATCATGGCGGCGGCGACCACGTCGTCGCCGAACACCTCGCCCCACCGGCCGAAGACTTTGTTGCTCGTGACGATCAAACTGGCCCTCTCGTAGCGGGAGGAGACCAGTTGGAAGAACAGGTTCGCGGCCTCCGGCTCGAACGGGATGTAGCCGACTTCATCAACCACGAGCAATGGGTAGCGGCCGAGTTTGGTCAGCTCGGCCTGCAACCGGCCGGCGTGGTGGGCGTCGGCCAGGCGAGCGACCCACTCGGCTGCGGTGGCGAACGCGACCCGGTGGCCAGCCTGGCAGGCGCGCATCGCCAACCCGATCGCCAGATGCGTCTTGCCGGTCCCGGGCGGCCCGAGGAACACCACATTCTCCTTCCCCGTCACGAAATCCAGCGTGCCGAGGTGAGCGATCACATCTCGTTTGAGTCCGCGAGCATGGTCGAAGTCGAATTCCTCCAACGACTTCCTCGCCGGGAACCGGGCAGCGCGGATCCGTCCCTCGCCGCCGTGGCTCTCTCGTGCGGAGACCTCACGTTGCAAGCAGGCAACGAGGAACTCCTCATGCGACCAGCTTTCCGACCGAGCGCGTGCAGCGAGCCGCTCGACCGACTCCCGCAACGTCGGCGCTTTCAACGCTCGGGTCAGGAACGCGATCTCACCGGTCAGGTCTCGGCCCGTGGTCGCCGTCTTCGCAGTCGTTCTCGTCGGCATCAGGCCACCCCGCCGTCGGCCTGCTCGACATCGGCCAGGCCCAGCGCGGTGTCGTAGTCGGTCAGTGACCGTTGTTCAACGTCAGGTTCGGGAGCGGGCCGCAGCATCCCGATCCGCTTGCGCCGCAATACTTTTGCTGCCGCAACATGATCAGGGTCAGACAGTGTCTGATGCCATGCCCAGATCCGCTCGTGGTCGGCCATCGGTTTCCCGTCGCAGACCACCCGGACCCGCGACAGATCCGCGATGACCTCGACCCGGCGGCCGATCACCGCCGGATGCACCGAATAATCGTTAGAGTCCAAGCGAATGTAGTGATCCCGAGCCAACCGGGTCGACTCCCGCCAGCCGGTGGCCGGAGCGACCGGCGGCAACGCCAGCATCGCGCACCGGTCGGCGGTGATCCGATCCGTTGGGGCGCAACCCAACACGCGCCGGACACGGGTGTTAGTCACCGCCAACCAGGTTTGCAACTGGGCGTTGAACTCGGCAGGGCTGGTGAACTCACGGCCGGGCAGGAAGGAGCGTTCCAGGTAGTCGTGCGCTCGTTCGATCATGCCCTTGGCTTCAGGGTCTGCCGGCCGGCAGATCACGACCTTCGCGCCCAACGTCCCGCGGAACGCCTGGCACTCGCTGGTGAGTTCGCTGCGGCCGCCACGCCAACGGCCGATCGCGCCTTCCCCGTCCCAGACCAACACACGCGGCACCACCCCCAACCCGTTGATCAGCTGCCACCAGCCGGCGAAGAGATCCTCGGAACGGCGGCTGGGAATCAGGATCGCCGAGAGCCACCGCGAATAGCCGCAGACCATGGTCAGCACCGGCAGCTGCGTCGGCTTGCGGGTCTGCCCGAACCCGACCGGCAGGGTGATCGGCGGGAACCACAGATCGCACTGGGCGATCTCCCCGGCTACATACGTGGTCCGGGAGGCCGGGTCCGGCGGCAGATACGCCGGCCGCAACTCCGCGACCCGGCCCGAGAGCACCCGGATCGACCGGGTCCAGCCGACCCGTTCCGCGATCACCGTCGCCGGCATCGTCGGATACGCCCGCAACAGTTCCCGGATCTGCGGCTCGACCGTGTCCACGATGGACCCGGCCGGTTTGCGCACGTACTTCGGCGGCGCGTCGGAGGCCAACGCGGCCCGCACCGTGTTCCTGGAGATGCCCAGTATCCGAGCGATCGCCTTGATCGGCAACCTCTCCGACCTGCGCAAACGACGAATCTCAGCCCAATCTTCCACGGACAACACCCTTCGTCCTCCCTGGCTCGATTGGAGCCAGGGTCACCGGACAGGGGGTCAAAATTCGGATGCCACGCCGTGCTCAGTTTTCACGTGCCGTCGACATCAGCATTGATCGCACCGACCTGGGCCAGCGCCCACGGGTCCCACAGATCGCGCGGTGCCCGGCGGTCGCACCATGCCGCGGTCTTCCAGGCAGCGAACGCAGGCAGCGTCGGCACGCGCAAGGTGGCAGGCGGGACATCTCGGTAACGCTGGTCCAGGCTGCGCAGCTCAGTGGGCCAGGGCGGGTAACCATCCGACTTGAGCAGCTGGACCTTGACCACCAGTCCCCGACCATCGACCAACGAAGCCGGTTCAATGTCCCGGATCGTGCTGAGCGCCGGCTGCCAGGTCAGCCTGCCGTAGTCGCGGAGCAACGCTTGAGGCAGGACCGAGTCAAGTTGCTCCGCGAGCTCTCGTCTCGAACCGATGGCCATCAGGTCGAGATCCTCGCTCAGTCGCCCCTGCGGAAGATGCGAACGAGCGAGGGCGGTGCCGCCGAAGAAGACCACGTCGTTGGCAAAACGTCGGGAAAGCGCTGCCAACAATAGCGACAACACGTAGTCCCGCTCGATCTGCGCGCTGGCACGCCGAACTGGGCGGCGACACGGTCGCGTTGCGCCAGATCCAACATCGCGTTACGCCGCGATCCGCAGAGCGCGGTCACGCGCCGCGCCGAGACGTTGCCGCATTGCCAGTTCGTCGAGTAGGTCGCGGTCGCAGCGTGCCAGCAGGGCGTGGACGGCGGCTGGCACTTCGGTGCGGGCGTTGCCGAGCGTTGGTCGATGAGCAAGGTCCAGGATGGTCTGCTCGACCGTGGTGACGAGCGTGCGGCCGAGATCCGTGGCCATCCGCTCCGCTTCGAGCCGACCGGCGTCGCGCTTGACGAACATCACGACGGCATCGCGGTCCTTCAGGTTCACGTCGGGCCGTTGGCGCGGAATCGCGACCACCGCGGTGGCCAGCGCTCGCGGAATCGCTCCGTGGACACGTGCCGCGCTCACTCCCATCAGCACTGCGTTGTCCTGGCCGTAGGTGGCGACCGCGATACCAGCCGCGACCGCTTCCAACGTCGGCGTCCAGTCCGTGCCACGCTGATCAAGGGGCACGACCGCGTAGTAGCCGTTTGCCACGTGCCGGACCTCGCCGGTCGCGGCGAGGCGAGCCAACCGCTGGCGCGGCTGGGCGTACACCGCACCCGCGTCCACGGGCCGGACGGTCTGCATGGGTAGCCGGGCGAGGTGGGCCAACGCGCGGCCGCGTCCAGATGGGTAGGTCATGCGCTTCACCTCGCCGCTCGCGAGTACGACAAACGTCACCCCCAAGGATACGTTTGGCGTACTCGCGGCGCAATCCGAACCGCGTAGCGGTGAGGTCAGGAGGCCATGTTCGCCCCGCTGCCGGCCAGTTCGGGGAGCGGGGTGAGGTCGATCAGGTCACCGCCGCGGCGTTCGATGCCCATGCGCAGGCGGGTGACGTCCTTGCGGCCGGTGGGCGGGCGGGAGCTGGCGATGAGTAGCAGCGGTTCCTGGAGGGTGGCGACGGAGAGCCGGTGCCAGAGCAGGATGGTCGCCTCGTCGGCCCATTGCAGGTCGTCGACGACGAGCACCATGGGGCCGCGCGAGCAGCGTTCGGCGACGATGGCGAGTAGTTGGTTCACGCCGACCACGACCGGGTCGCCGCCGGACCAGGTGCGTGGGGCGGTGCCGCCGCCGGGTTGGCGCCAGCCGATGCCGGCCGCGTTGGACAGCAGCGAATCCGCTGTGACGCCAAGGCATTCCAGCATCACGCGCAGCGGCGCGCGCCTGCTGAACTCGTCGGCAACGGCCCAGGCGACCTGCACGCCGTTGCCGCCGACCTCGGCGAGCGCGGTGCTGAGCAGTTCGGACTTGCCGCTGCCGGGCTCGCCCTCGATCCACACTGATCCGCCGTTGCCGGCACAGAGGTTGGCGACAAGGGCGCGGAGTTGGCGCAGTTCGGGGGCGCGCGCCTGTTCGAAGCGACGGTTCGAGCGGGGCGCCTGCGGAGTCGCCCGCTGTTCCTCGGCGCGCGGGCGGACGATGGTCGGCCTGTCCTCGGCCGGGTTGGGCGGGTCGAGGGCGGGGTCGCCGGCCAGGATCTGCTCGTGCACTCTGCGCAGGGTCGGGCCTGGTTCGATGCCGAGTTCGTCGACCAGCGCACGACGCGCCTCGCGGAAGACCTCCAGCGCCTCGACGTGCCGGCCGCTCCAGTACAGCGCGATCATCAGCGAGGCGCGCAGGGATTCGCGCAGCGGGTGCGCGCGGACCAGGGCGGCGAGTTCGGTGGCCAGTTCGGGCCTGCCGCCTGTCGCGAGCATGGCGCCTGCCCAGCTCTCGGTGGTGACCAGATGCAGTTCGCCGAGGCGTTCGCGCATGGTCTGGGCGAACGGACCGGGCACGCCGGACAGGGCGTCGCCGCGCCACAGTTGGAGGGCGGCTTCCAGGTCGCGCACGGCACCCGTCGGGTCGTGCCGGTCCAGCCGCTCGTGCGCGGAGCGCCGGAGCGTGTCGAACCGCTCGGCGTCCAGCGCGCCAGGGGCCAGTCGCAGCAGATAGCCGACGCGGTCGCTGGTGAGCAGGTCACCGGGTGCCCAGCGGGAACGGCGTGGTTCCAGGCTGCGGCGCAGGCCGCAGATGTAGGTGTAGACGCTGCCCTGCGCGCTGGCCGGCGGCGCGGCGCCCCAGACGGCCTCGATCAGCTCGCGCCGGGTGACCACCCGGTTGGCGCGCATGGCCAGGACCGCGAACACCGCGCGCTGCCGGGCCGGGCCCAGCGCGATCTCCGCCCCGCCGATCCTGGCCCGTACCGGACCGAGGACGTCCACGGTCAGTTCCCTCCGCGCACCGTCCGGCTGCTGTGCTTCGTCGTCGTGCATGCCGTTTCCCCTGTCGTGCCGTGCCCGTCCCGACTGTGCCAGAACCTTTCCCGCACCTTCTACGACCGGGCGGCCGGAGGAGATTGCGATGTTCGGAAATTCGCCGCCGCACGCTCCGCCGTCCCCACCCCTCGAACCGGGACGGCGGTAGTGTCATTGCGGTGACCACCAGTGATACCGCACCGGGTTACACGGAACAGATCGTCGTGTTCTCAGAAGACCTCGATCAGATGGGCATCGTGCATTACACGCGGTACCCGAATCTGCTCGATCGCGCGCTGGTCGGATTTCTCGCCTCGACCGGCGGCGAGTTCCCGGACGGTCTGCTTTCACCTGCGCGGACGTACGAGGCGGTGCGGGAGTTCTCGATCGCTTACCGGGCGCCGATCCACCAGGTAGGCCCGCTTGATGTGCATTTCTGGCTGGAAAAACTGGGCAGGACGTCGTTGGTGTTCCGGTTCCGGTTTCAACGCGGTAAAACCGTGCACGCGGAAGGCCGTCGGGTCAGCGTCAAGGTCGACTCCGCGACCGGAAGGCCGACGCCGTGGTCGACCGAATTGCGGGAGTTCTTCCGAGATTCCGCCAAGAATCAGCAACCGTAAGAAATCGGCAATACATTACGGGCGCACCGCGCGCAGCTGGGCCGCGAGCGTGGCGAACCGGGTGTTCCTCGGTTCCCAGGTCCAGCTCTGCACGTCGACGAAGCCGGTGGCGCGCACCGCTTCCGCGAGGCCGCCGGGCAGCCGGCGCTGGTGCGCGGAGATCAACAGCCGGCCACCGGGTCGCAGCACCCGGAACGCCTCGGCAAGGCCCGCATCGCGGTCCGGCCAGAGCATCACGTTGTTGACCGAGAACAGCACATCCACGCTGGCATCGTCCTGACCGGTATGTTCGGCGTCGCCCTCGACGACCCGCACCCTGCCGGCCGCGATGAGTTCGGCGCAGCGCCGCGCGCAACTGTCCCGCATCAGCTCGGACGGCTCGACACCGATGGTCAACGCGGCCTGCTCCCCCGCAGCGGCCAGCCCGACACCCGGGCCGGGGCCGAGCACCAGCACGGTCTCGGTGTCGGCGATGGCGGCGAGCCGGACAAGGCGTCGTTCGGTCTCGGCGTTGCCGCGCGCCATGAGCGCGCCGCCGATCCGGCCGAGCGGGCCGGAGGGCAGCCCAAATCCCTGGGTCGTGAGTAGTTCGGTGAAGCTCGCCATGACCTCAGTTCAGCACCGCTGACCTGCGGTTGCATCGGGGATGACCCTGAAATGCGGCAGGACGCGGCGGTGCGCGACTCGCGGGTCGGCTCGCGGGTTCGGCTCGTGGGTCACGGACCGCTGTTCTGGTCCTGAACTGTCGGATTGCCCGGTCCGACCGCGCCGCCCTCCTCGTTGACGACGTGCCAGATGCTGCCTGCGCCGCCCCCGAGGGAGACGGTGACCATGTCATGGAACCGCACGCCCGAGTTCTGCGGTGCCTCGAACGAGTGGTCGGCCGCGATGCTGTGGTCGTCGAAATTGCAGTAACTGCCAAGGCCCCAGGCCTGGAAACTGGTCACGTTGTCGCCTACCTTGAACGCGGCCCAGCCATCGCTCGATCCGTTCAGGTACGCGGACTGGTTCGGCGGGTCGTAGGGCAACTCGTTCTGGAAGAAGTAGTCCTTGCCGCCGTTGCCGTTCCAGATCACGTTGTACTGCTGGTAGTGCTCGACGAACAGGCCGTACGCGGTCACGTTGGCGCCGTTGACGACAAGGCCGTTGCGAGCAGGGTTGCTCGTCCATCCGGCTCCGTCACCGTGGTCGGCCCGCCACGCCCAGGTGTCGTCGATGATCGTGTTGTCGCTGTTGACCACCAGCGACTGGGTGGCCTGGGCCGCACCCGCGCCACCGATGCGGAAGTGCACGTCGGACAGGGTGGTCGGGTCGGCCGAGTGGTCGGCGCCGGAGCCGGACGGGCCCACCTGCATCAGGGTCGGCGAGTTGGCAGAACCCGCGTCGATCAGCAGCCCGGCGACCTTCACGCCGTCGACGTCGGCGACGTTGATCGCGGACGTGCCGTTGGTGGGCTTCAGGGTGGCCAGGCCGAGACCGAGGATGACCGTGTCCGCGCGGGTCACGCTCAGCGGCTGGTCCAGGTTGTAGATGCCGGGCGTGACGATCAGGTTCTTGCCGGCCGCCAGCTGCGCGTTCATGGTTTCCGCGCTGTCGCCGGGCTGGGTGAGGTAGAACTGGCTGATCGGCAGGGACGTACCTGCGGGGTTGCCACCGCCCCAGTCGACGCCGGACGAGTTCTGCTTCGGCGCCGGCACGAACACCTTGTAGTTGCCGGAGTTGTCGACGTAGAGGAACGGCTTCTCCGCGACGACCGGCGCGGTGCCGACCGTGGTGTACGGCGGGTTGGGGAAGCTCTGGCCCGGCGCACCCTGCACGCCGGCGAACACCATGTTCCAGTTCGACCCGTTCCAACTGCCGATCTGGTCGTCGCGGGAGATCCACTGCTGCTGCGAACCGGAGTTCACCGAGCCGCTGACCTTGCTGTCGGCCAGGAAACCACCGCTGGACCAGCCGTTGTCGTCCAGTTGCAGGTTGCCGTGTACGTCGGCGCGACGCAGCGGCGCTGCCTGGGAGACCGCCCAGGTGCCCGTGCCGGACGGTGGCACGATCTCCATGTTCTCGGCCTCGCGCCAGAAGTTCTCGGTCGCGTTGCCGCCGTTCCAGTCGGCCTGGACGTGCACGTTGCCGTTGATGTCAACGGAGTCCGGGGTCAGGCCGAGTCCGGCGGCCTCCTCGTAGAACCCGATGTTGACGTCGATGCCGTTGTAGGTGCCCGGGGTGAACAGCACCGCGTAGCGCTGGCTGCCGAACTGGTTGCTCACCTGCTGGTTGTAGATGTTGTTCAACGTGTTCTGGATGCTGGACGCGGAGTCCGACGGAGTGAACACGTAGACGTTGGGGCCGAAGTTCGGCGTGTTCGGCGGCGGGGGCGGGTTGCCGCCACCGCTGACCGGCGTCAGGGTGAAGTTCTGCGCGTTGGTGCCGTTGCAGGCGTACTGCTCCAGCTGCACGCTGTCCGCGGTCGACGCGCCGGGCGTGTCGAGGCACTTGCCGCTGTTGCGGTTGACGAAGTGGTACGAGCCATCGGCATTGGCCACGGGTTGCCACTGCTGGTTGTTGCCGCCCCCGTAGGTCCACAGTTGGATCGGCGCACTGTCCGCAGTGGACACATTGGTCACGTCCCACACCTCGGACGGGGCGTTGTCGTTGCCGACCTGGTAGTAGCCGCCGCTGGTGGCCATGAGTTCCCAGGACTGGGCGGTCGTGCCGTTGCAGGTGTACTGCTGCACGACGGTGCCGTTGGCCGTGCCCGCGGCCCTCGCGTCGACGCATTTTCCACTGTTGACGTTGACCACGTTGTACCAGGTGCCCGGCGAGATGGCCGCTGGTTCGGCCGCGGCGTGGGCCTGGACGGACAACAGGGTGACTCCGGTGGCGGCCACGGTCATCGCCGCGGTCACCAGCGCCAACACGGCCTTGACTTTGGACACTGAACCCTCCCACTGCCGCCGCACTGCGACATCGTCGCCGATGCTAGGGCGCCCTCAGATCGCGCGTCAATATAAGACTAATAATAAGGCGTGAACGAAAGGGTCTTGCGGGTATTACTCATCCGGGGTATAAATTACTCGTGCAAGTAAAATCTACCGAGAGTGCCGGCCGACCGAGGTCGATCACGGCGACCGCGCGACGCGCACAGATCGTGGCCTCGGCCATCGAGACCATCGCCGACCTCGGCTACCAGCAGGCGTCGTTCGCGCGGATCGCGGAGCGCGCCGGGCTGAGCAGCACCCGGCTGATCTCGTATCACTTCGCCGGCAAGGACGAACTGATCGGCCAGGTGGTCGCGGAGATCGGCGGCGAGATCGCCGAGTTCATGACCGCACGCATGGCCGAGGTGACCTCCGCGCGCGCCGCGCTGGCCACCTACATCACCGCGAACGCCGAGTTCGTCGCCGAGAACAGGCAGAAGATGACCGCGTTCCTGGCTATCTTCCTCGGCGGCGGCTACACCTACGAGACCGGCGACGAACTGGTGCGTACCTCGCCGATCGAGGAGATCCTCCAGCGGGGCCAACGCGACGGCGAGTTCCGCGCCTTCGACACCACGGTCATGGCCACCCTGGTGCAGCGCTCGGTCGAGGGCCTGCCGTTCCTGCTCGCGACCCGCCCCGACCTCGACCCGGCAGCCTACGCGCGCGAGGTGGTCACCACCTTCGACCTGGCCACCAGGGCGGACTCGACATGACAACGACGGCCACGAAAGCCCGTCCCGGCCGGCAACTGCTGCTGTTCGTGATCGACATCGGCGTGCCGATCGGGCTGTACTACGTGTTGCGCGAGTTCGGCATGAGCGCGTACCTCGCGCTGCTGATCGGCGCGATCGTGCCCGCGGTGACCTCGCTGATCGGTTTCCTGACCCGGCGCGAGGTGGACGGGATCGGGCTGTCCATGCTCGCGCTGATCTCCTTGTCCGCCGCGGTTTCCGCGCTCACCGCCGATCCGCGCTTCCTGCTCGTCCGCGACGGTTGGCTGACCGGCGCGTGGGGCCTGTGGTTCTTCGCCAGCCTGTTCACCCGGCGCCCGGTCGCCTTCGCGTTCGCCCGGCTGTTCCTGGAAGGTCGTCGGGGAAACACCACCTCCTGGGACGAGTTGTGGACGCACGAGCCGCGGTTTCGCCGGATCTGGCGGGTGTCCACGGTGATGTGGGGCTTGGGCACCATGGCCGACGCGGTGCTGCGCGTTGTGATGGCCTACACGCTCCCGGTTGACGTGGTGCCCGGCCTCAGCGGCGCGCTCTGGCCGGTCACCTTCGTCGTCCTACAGATCATCACCAACGTTTACTACTTTCGAGCCGGGCTCTGGCCGATCCTCACTGCGGATCGACCTTCCGTGCCTGCGGCTTTCTCGCACGTCAACAATTAGGTGGACCTTCCGGCGAAGGTCAGACCCACCCGATGGCTGTTGTTTTCGGCCTCTGCCGTGTTTCGGGTGGTGGTGCATGCGGCGCGCGCCTACGGGGAAGGAGTGCGCAACGCCGTGGTCCCGGTCCGCACCGCGACGATGCGGGTCTCAGCGATGCCGGCCGCGAGGATGCACACGGTCACGAGGGCACCCCGTTCGAGAAGCACTTGCGGCAGGGCCGCAGGAATTTCGAGTCCGGCGTCATGCCGTCCGGCAGAGACACGCGATCTCCGGGTCGTCGCACCCGGCCAGCCATCGGCGTCCGAACGGCGGCCACGCCTCGTGCAGATCGTAGATCGGTCCGCAGCCGGTGTAGCAGCAGGTAACGGGTGCTGGCCGCGAGTCATGGGTCGTTCATGGCCAATCCCGCCCGGTGTCGTCGGCCTCCAGTTCTGCGTTCTCCAGTTCGTCGAGGCGCGCGAGTTCGGCCACCTGCTGGGCGAAGTACCGGGCCACCGCCGCCTGCCTGCGTGCGACCTGACGGTCGGCCTGGCGCACGATGAGGCACGCGAGCAAGACCGCGACGACGATGAGCAGGACCGCCAGCCACCCGTTCATCGCCGGGTCCCGGTTGCTCGGGTGTGCAGCGCTCGTTCAATGATCGCTTCGAGTTGGCGGTCGCTGCCGCGGAGCAGTGCGGCGCCGCCGCCGGGCGGGAACGCGATCGTCGCGCCACCATCACTGGTGGAGCGCACCACGACGGCACGCGACCGGCCGACGGCGTCTCGGCAGTTGACCATCCACGCCGTTGGCGAGGTGAACCACGGGTCCGCAGGCGTGTCGGGAGCCCAGGATGCGTTGGCGGCCCTCCCCAGATTCTCCCGCCGCGCCGTTGCCGCTGGGAGGGAAGTTCCGGCGGCTGTCTCGTACGCAACGGGCGACGCGAAGCGTGCTGGTCGCTGCTCGATCATTCCTGCGCACCTCCGTGCCGTCCTCGCGATTACCCGCTCGGTGGCGAGCGGCCGATGCGGTTATCGACCGCGCACAGGAAATGACGTTAAAAACGATCAGCGACGGAACGTTGACAGCTTGTCAACGTCGCAGCGGTGTCACCCCTTCGGGGCAACGCCAATCCGGTAGGCAAGTCCGCGCAGCTCACGATCGCCACCGTCCCGTCTAGCCTGCATCAGCTGGCTGGACACGAGGTCGCGCACGTAGGGGTTGTTGCGGATCAGTTGGGGTGCGGTGCGCTCGGCTTCCGCAAGAACCCGGATGCCTCGGTCGCGGGTGCGCCTCTCGGCGACCAGGCCGCGCCCGACGTCGGCAAGGAACGCCGCTCGCCTGGCCTTACCTTCGATCATCGCGGGATGCACCGTCTTGGCGTACTCGGCGACCTTCGCGCCCTCACCGAGCTCGGTGGCGAGGCTGGTTCGCCAGACGCCGACATTCTCGGGGCGGAAGTGCAGCCACCCGAAGTTACCCACATCGGAGGGCAGCCGGTTGGCAAGCGCGGTGGCCTCCCTGACGTGGTCGCGCGCCAGTTCGGCCTCACCTTGTGCGGCGCACACCAGTGCCGCGTTCAGGTGCAGAGCACCGGCGGCCTGGACGACGTCGGGGTTGTCGAAGTGCGGGCTGAGTTCCTCCGTGGTGCGCACGGCGAACGTGTACTGGTGCGGCCGGTTCAGCGCCCCGGCCGCGTAGCCGCGCAGGAACGCTCCGAAGCCGATCCACGCTGGCTCGGCCAACTCGTCCGCGCACGCCTGGGCGAGCCGGGCAGCGACCATCGGAAGGCCGCGCACGCCCATCATCTTGGTGAACCCGGCAGCCGACCGGTAGGCGTAGACCAGCCCGATCAGGATCTCCCGGCGGTGCACCGGATCGTTGGTGTATGCGGCGTGCAACTCCGCCAGCAGCACCGGAATGATCGCGCCGAGCCCGGCGTAGTCGGCGTCCTCGCGGACCACCGTGTTGAGCTGCTCGACGGACACCGCCAGCTCAGGCCACGGCCGGTAGGGCACCTCGGGGTCGGTGCCAAGGTCGTAGGCGTCCAGCGCGGACTCAACGGCGGCGATACCGTCGTGCGCCTCGCGTGAGAGTGCGTCGCTGCCCTGGTAGGGCTGCCCGGTCAGTTCCTCCGGCGAGACCTGCAACGCGTTAGCGAGAGCCTCCAGCATTGCCTGTCGGTTGACGGGCCGTAACCCGCGCTCGATCAGCGACAGGTAGCTCTTGTCGATGCCGGCCAGGCCAGCGGTAGCGGTCAGGCTCAGGCCGCGCCAGGTGCGCACCTCACGTACCCGGTGCCCAATGTGCGTGTCGTACACGTCCATGACGGACCACCTACTTCGCCGAGGTCTCCTCGCCGATGCCCCCGGTGGCCAAACCGGGGGCGCCTGCCTCGGCGAAGAGGTCGACTTCAGAGTAGCGCCCGTGTTGGACGGCGCGACGTCTGCTCGACGCGGACATGGAGGTCAGTCGCTGTCGCCCAGCGTGAGTTCGACCGGCTCGTGCGCGCCCTCGGACGTCACGACTTGGGTGCCCGGTGGCCGACCGTTATCGAGTAGCTGACCAGGTTGCCAGGCACGTTTGGCACGGCGAACTGGAACATGCATCCAGTGATCACGTTGGACTGCAATGCATCGCTGTACTGGTATTGGACGACGCCGGCGGCCAACGCGGCTGCATGCACTGCGGGCGGCTGCGCGTGGCGGCTTCGGTTGCGCCTGATTCGTGCGACGATCAGGTCATGCCTCGTGTGACTGCCAATGGGCTCGAACTGGAGTACGAAACCTTCGGCGACCCGACCGACCCACCGCTGGTGCTGATCATGGGCCTGAGCGCCCAGATGACCAACTGGCCGGAGGGGTTCTGCAACCTGCTCGCCGAGCAGGGCTACCGCGTCATCCGGTTCGACAACCGGGACATCGGCCTGTCCAGCTATCTCGACGATCTGCCCCCGACCGACCTCGCGGCGGTGCTCGGCGGCGACTACTCGACCGCCCCCTATCGGCTTTCGGACTTCGCGGACGACACGGTCGGCCTGCTCGACGCGCTGGGCATCGCCAAGGCGCACATCGTGGGCGCGTCCATGGGCGGGATGATCGCCCAGCAGCTCACCATCGACCATCCGGACCGGGTGCGTTCGCTGTGCTCGATCATGTCTACCACCGGCGACCGGTCCGTCGGCCAGAGCACCGAGGCCGCCATGGCCGTGCTGATGCGGCCCGCGGCCGAGGACCGGGAGACCGTGATCGCGAACACGGTCGAGGGCCGGAAGGTGATCGGTTCGCCCGGCTACCCGACCTCCATCGAGGAGTTGACGGCCTCAGCCACCGCCGCGTACGACCGCGCCTACCACCCGGCGGGCGTGCTTCGGCAGATGGCCGCGGTGATCGCGTCGCCGGACCGGACGGAGGACCTGCGCAAGGTCACCGTGCCGACCGTGGTCGTCCATGGTGCGGACGACCCGCTTGTCAAAGTCTCCGGCGGCGAGGCCACCGCGGCCGCGGTGCCCGACGCGTCGCTGCTGGTCATTCCGGGCATGGGCCACGACCTGCCGACTCCGTTGTGGTCGAAGATCGTCGACGCGATCGTGGCCAACGCTCACCGTGCCGATTAAAAGCAGGGCACGACTAGCTCGGACTAGCTTCGTACTGCCTTGATGACCTCGGCGAACTGCTCCAGTTGCGGTTCGATCACCGTGTAGTAGGAGAGGTCGAGCCGCTCGCGTTGCTCGATGAGGCGCGCGGCGATCTGCTCGGGCGTGCCGATCAGAATGTTCGGCAGGTCCAGTATCTCCTCGACGCTGAGGTTGAGTTCGTTCTGGACGCGGATCTCCTCTGCTGCGGCCTCCCGGTCGTCGGTGAGCCGGAAGCTGTGCACCAGCACGTTCAGCTCGATCTCGGCGAACCGCTCCCCCGCCTCGGCGCGCACGAACTCGACGCGTTCGGCGAACTCGGCCGCGTTGAGCAGGCCGCTGCGGTCGCGCACGGTGGTGATCGGCCTGCTGCCGGTGAACCCGATGATGTTCGCCTTGGTCGCGGCCAGCCGCAGCACCCGGTCACCGTTGCCGGCCAGCATCAGCGGCACGTTGTCCCGCACGGCGGCCGGCTTGTGCTCGGGATCGCGCAGTCGCCGGTACACCTCGTCGACCGTGCGCACCAGGTTGTCGACCCGCGCGCCCGCCCCGTCCCAGGGCAGGCCAGCGTCCTCGAATTCGTTGCGCGCGTAGCCGGTGCCGATGCCGAACTCGAACCGGCCGTCGCTCAACGCCTCGATCGTGGCGACCTCTCGGGCCAGTAGCGCGGGATTGAAGAACGCCGCGTTCAGCACGAACGTGCCGATCTTGATCCGCTCGGTCGCGGCGGCGGCCGCGGCCAGCGCCGGGAACGGCGACGGCAGGCCGAGGTGATCCGGCAGTTGCAGGACGTCGTAGCCGAGTTCCTCGGCCCGCCTGCTCTTGTCCTGCCACGCCTTGCCGCTGTCGACCTCGAACATGTTGACGCTGAACCGGAATGGTCGAACTCCACCCATCTGCGACTCCTCTCCCCAGGGACACAAAGTTCGTAGAACTACGACCAATATAGGCGTCAGTCGGTGGTGACCGGACCCGAGGTGCGGGCGCGCTTCAATTCATAGAAGCCCGGAGTCGCGGACACCAGCAGCACGCCGTCCCACAGCTTGCCGGCGGCCTCGCCGCGCGGAATCGGCGTGACGACCGGGCCGAAGAACGCGTTCACGCCGCCGTCCTCGGTGCTCACGTGGATGGCCGGGGTGCCGAGATCCTCGCCGACCGGGCCGAGTCCGGCGTCGTTGCCCAGGCGCAGCGCCTCGTCGTACTCGGTGCTCTCCGCGGCGTCCGCGAACTCCACGGGCAGCCCGACCTCGGCCAACGCGGCCACGTAGAGCTCACGGCTCAGCGGCTGCTTCTCCCGGTGGATCCGGTTGCCCATCGCCGTGTACAGCTCGCGCACCTCGGCGAAGCCGTACTTCCGCTCGACCGCCACGGCGATCCGGGCCGGGCCCCACGCGGTGTCCAGCCACTCCCGATACCACGCCTCGACCTCGCGATCCTTGTTCAGCAGCGCCAGGCTCAGCACGTGGAAGTGGACCTGTACCTCGGGCCGCACCTGCTCGACCTCCAGCAGCCAACGCGAGGCGATCCAGGCCCACGGGCACTTCGGGTCGAACCACATGTCCACTGTTGTCATCGCTCGTTCTCCCTGTTCACCATGAGTGTCTGCGACCAAGGTAGGCGGCGGATCGGCCCTGTCCCAATGCCAATTTGAGCCAAACTGATTGGGCCAATCGCTAGGCTGGCGCACGTGGACTTCCAGATCACCGTCGGCGACCGTGGCGATCGGGCGGCGCGGATCTATCAGCAGGTCAGAGAGGCGATCCTGGACGGACGGCTGCGCGCGGGCGAGCGGCTGCCGCCGAGCCGCGAACTGGCCGCGCGGCTGCTCGTCTCGCGCAACACGGTCGCGCTCGCCTACGAGCGGCTCACCGCGGAGGGCTTCCTGACCAGCAGGGTCGGCGCCGGTACCTTCGTCAGTGGCGCCCGGCCCGGCCACCCGGGCAGAACCGCGCCGGAGGGAGCCGACGTGCGGCCACGCGCGCTGTGGGCGGATGCCGAGGTCTTCGCGCTGCCGCGCCCGGCCGAGCCGCGGTTCAACTTCGGCGTCGGCATCCCGGAGGAGAGGCTGTTCCCGTGGGAGACCTGGCGCAGGCTGGTCGCGCAGGTCCTGCGACCGGCGACGTTCCGCGCATCGAGCTACGACGAACCGGCGGGCCGGGCGGACCTGCGCGCGGCCATCGCGCGCTACATCGGCGTGTCCCGCTCGGTGCGGGCGGCAACAGAGGACGTGCTGATCACCAGGGGCGCGCAGCAGGCGTTGGACCTGATCGGTCGGGTGCTGATCGAACCGGGCGACGTGGTCGCGGTCGAGGAACCCGGTTATCCGCCGGCCCGCGCGCTGTTCGCCTCGCTCGGCGCGAAGGTGGTCGGCGTGCCGGTGGACGGCGAAGGCATTGCGGTGCGGTCGATTCCGCGCACGGCCAGACTGGTGTACACCACGCCGTCACACCAGTTCCCGTTGGGCACGGCCATGTCCATGCCGCGCCGTGCCGCATTGCTGGCCTGGGCGCAGCGGCACGACGCGGTGATCATCGAGGACGACTACGACAGCGAGTTCCGGTTCGCGGATCGGCCGCTGGAGCCGTTGCAGAGCCTGGACCGCACCGGGCGGGTGATCTACGTCGGCTCGTTCGCCAAGACGCTGTTGCCCATGCTGCGCATGGGTTTCCTGGTCGCGCCCGCTTCACTGCGCAGCGCGCTGCACGCGGCCAAGCAACTCACCGACTGGCACAACGAACTCGTCGGTCAGGCCGCGCTGGCACGGTTCATCGACGAGGGCCTGCTCGCAAGGCACGTCCGCAAGGCCACCCGCGAATACGCGCAGCGTCGTACCGCGATCGCCGAGATTCTGGCCGAGGACTTCGCCGACTGGTTCGACGTCATCCCGTCCAGCGCCGGCCTGCACCTGTGCGCGCCCGTCCGTCCACATGCGAGCATCGAAGTGGCTTCCGTCGCGGGGCAGGCACGGCAGGCCGGCATCGCCGTCGACGAACTCACCACCTACGGCGGCGGTCCCGGCCTGGTGTTCGGCTACGGCGGCATCAGCCGCGCGGACATCCCGACCGGCCTCGCCCGGCTGGCCGGCATCATCCAGGGTTTTCAGTTCTGGCGTTCGTAAGGGATCTGCTCGCCAGCGGTCACCGCGAACGGCAGATGATTGCCGGCGGGTGGCAACGGGCAGGTGGCGAAGTCCGTGAACGCGCACGGCAGGTTGGTCGCCCGGTTGAAGTCCAGCCGCACGGTCCCGTCCGCGTCCGGCGCGGCGACCGTGAGCGACCGGTTGGCCGCGTACGTGGTCTTGCCGCTGGTCTCGTCCGTGAACAGGATCAGCAACGACCCTGGCTGCTTGCCGTTGAACGCGGTCAACGTGTACTCGGCACCGTCGTTGGTGAACCGTACGATCCCCGGCGCGACGTACACGTGCCCGAGCCCCTCCACGACCGCGCCGACCCGCGTCGGCCTCGGCTCGTCGAACGGCTCGAACGTGCCGCTCAGCACCCAACTCGCCGAGGGCGCGTACGACGGCACGCCCCGGAACTCGCGCAGCGCAGCCGCCTTCGGATCGTGCACCCGAATCAGGTAACCGGACCGCCGCGCGATCTCGATCTCCACATCGCCCGCGGCCACCCGCGTGCCCGCGCCGCTGTTCACCAACTCGAACCGCGTCACCCCGGTCACCGGCGTGCCGTTGTGGGTCAGCTCACCACCGTCCGGATCAAGGTAGGCGGCATCCGCGTCCTGCCACCACAACCCGGGCAGGTCGCCGTAGCGCTGCGGCGTCTCGCTCAACCAGTCCAACGACACCAACGCCAACCAGCCGAACGGCTCGGCAAGCCCGCGCTCGCGTTCGGCCTTCCAGTCCTGCCACGCGGCCACGAACTCCCGATCGGTCGCGGCCCGCTCGTCAAGGTCAGTGCTCATGTCAGAAGCAACGGGCCACGGTGACCGCTATTCCACCGTCCACCATGTGGAAACCGAGTCACGAAAGCCACGCGGGGGCGTGGGCAGTAGCCCCACCCTGGGGGTCTGGGGTCGCTCCCCAGAAAAAACAACCGCCCGACCCGGCGAAGACGCGAAGCGTCGAGCAGGGACGGGCGATTGGGCGGGGCCTGGTGCTTCCCCCACCAGGCCCCGCTGGATCTATTCGAACACATGTTCGAGAGGATGTCAAGCGGGACCGGGGCGGCGAAGCACGGCCAGCCGCGAAAGGTACTCCTCCTCGGAGATCTCACCGGCGGCGAACCGGCGCGCCAGCATGTCCTCGGCCGGCGTGAGGGGCGCCGCGGCGCCGGGCGGACCGAACTGGCGGAATCGTGGCCTGCGCACGAGATACACGATCAACGCGGCAACGGCGCCCGCCACGATCAGCGCGCCAATGCCCCACCACGGAGCGAAACCCCACCACGGGCCGCCGCCCCAACCCCAGCCGTGGCCCCATCGGGCCAGAATGTGCTCGCTCATAACCTCAGCATGCCCGCCAACGGCGCTCGCGACATCCGACGCGGAGCGCGCCCGGCCGCTACGTCCGAGGGCGTAGCGAGATTTTTTGCCTACCCGCGATGAGTTCTGCCGGTGCCGCCGGTATGTACCGGTGAGCATCCACCAACAGGAGGGACCATCGTGAGCGTCATCGTCATCGAATTCATCACCCTGGACGGGTTCGTGTCCGATCCGGACGGATCTGACGGCACGCCAGCCGGCGGCTGGCTGTTGCGGCACGGTCCTGAGACGGTCGCCGGGGACAAGTTCCGACTCGGCAGCACGTTGGACGACGGGGTCCTGCTGCTGGGGAGGTCGACCTGGCAGTCGTTCTCGCGGCTGTGGCCAACCCGCGACGACCCGTTCTCGGCGCGGATGAACGCCGTGCCGAAGCTGGTCGCCTCCCGCACGTTGACGGACACGTCCGCGTGGACGAACTCGCGGGTCGTCGACGGCGATCTGGTCGACGTCACCAAGCGCGAGCAGCGCGACGTGGTCGTCATGGGCAGCCTGAGCGTCGTGCACGCGTTGATGGCGGAGGACCTGGTCGACGAGTATCGGCTGATCACTCTCCCCACGGTGTTGGCCGCCGGCCGGCGGCTGTTCCCGTCCGCCGACTCGCCGACGTACCTGGAGTGCCTGGAGACCGAGCGGGACGGCGCGGGTGTCTTCGCGCGGTACGGGCGGGCGGCGCGATGACGGGCCACCGAAAATCGGGGTTGACCTTGACCTAAGGTCAGGGCTCACGCTTATGGCATGAGCAACCCAAACACGAAGAATCCGAACAACTCGGCCTGGACCGGCATGGCGATCGTGGACGACACCGCCCTGGCCGTCACCGACACCCGTGGCCCCGGTACTCCGGTGGTCTACCTCAACGGGTCCTACACCAGCCAGCAGGTCTGGCGGCCGGTCATCGCCGAACTCGGCGGAAACGAGTGGCGACACATCACCTACGACGAGCGGGCCCGCGGCAAATCCAAGCAGTCGTCGGACTATTCCTTCGAAGCCTGCGTGCGGGACGTGGACGCCGTGCTCGCGGCGACCAACGTCGACCGGCCGCTGCTGGTGGGGTGGTCCTACGGTGCGGTGATCGCGTTGCACTGGGCCACCCGGCACCCGGACCGCGTCGCCGGGGTGGTCATGGTCGACGGTGGCTATCCGTGGGACTACCTGGCCACCGTCAAGGGCGGCCGTGAGGCCGGGAAGGAGCACATTCGCAAGCTGTTCCGGCGCTACCGGTTGGTGATGCCGCTGGCTCGCCTGCTCGGTAGCGCCGCGCGGATGAGTGCCGAGCAGGCCGCGGAGGTCAACATCGAGTTGAACGAGATCGTCGCCGCCGGGGGCCCGGTCTTCGACCTGGTCAGTTTCCCGATGCGGTTCATCGTCGGCTCGGGTGGTGCCATGGGCGCCACCGAGGAAGGCCACGCCGCGATGCGTGCCACATTGGATCCCGTGCTGGCCAGGAACCCGAACGTGCAGGTGAGCGCGACGGTCTCCAGCAACCACACCGGCGTCGTGCGCAAGGACTTCCGTGCGATCGCGGCGGCGGTCAGGGAAGTCGCCGGTATCCACACGTCGGGACGCCAGTGACGGACATGACGGACGGCATCACGATCGGCCAGGCCGCTGCGTTCGCGGGTGTCACCGTGAAGACCATCCGGCACTACCACCAGCACGGGCTGATCGACGAACCCGGCCGCGACAGGTCCGGCTACCGCCGCTACGGATCGGCGGACCTGTTGCGGCTGGTTCAGGTCAGGACGCTGGCCGCGGCCGGTGTGCCGCTGGCCGAGATCGGCGCCATCCTGGACGCCGATCCGGAACGGTTCGCCGCCGCGCTGGTGGACGTCGAAGCGCGCCTCACCGACCGTGTCGAGGAACTGCTCGCCCGGCGCGACATGCTGCGCAGGCTCACGAGCGGCGACCGGGTCCTGCTTCCCGAACGCGCCTGCGCGGTCCTGGACCGGATGTCGGACCTCGACTTCACCGCAGACGAGGTGCGGACGGCGCGCGAGGCGATGGTGTTGGTCAGGGCGCTGGTGCCGGAGAGCCTTGAGGACTATCTCGCCCAGGTCGAGCGCAACATCGACAATCCGAGGCTGGTCGCCTTCTTCCGGCGCTGGTCGAGGGCTGGCGACTGGAATCCCGACGACCCAAGGGTCGACGAGCTGGCCACCGAGTGGGCCGACTACCTGATCGCCAATCCGGCGTTGGTGCCGACCCTGCCGGGGCTCCGGTCCCGCGAGGACCGCGCGACCCGCAACGAGTTGCTCAGCCACCACGGCGAGGAGAACAAGCCCGCCTTGACCCGGATCACCGAGCTGATGGAGGAGAAGCTGCGCGCGGCCGGCGTCGACACGTCGTGAGTCATCTCGTCAGCGGACGTGGCGGATGGTGACCGCCATGCGGCGGAGTCGGCCGCGCAGGCGGTTGTCCGTGTTGGGCGCGAGCGTGAGGCCCGCGGTGTCGGCGATCTGCTCGGCGACGGCCGGGATCGGGGTCGTGTCGGTGCGGATGTGGTGGGCGAACTCGGGTTTGCTCAACTGCGCAAGGCAACGGTCCAGTTTCTTCACGGCCACCTCCTCGCGGCGGAGCAGTCGATCATCCTGGCCGACGAGGCGCAGGAGCGGGGCCAGCCCGAGGCCGCGATCGCGGAGCCGGTTCAGCACGGTTTCGCGATCGGCGAGCAGCGCGAAATGGTGGACGTCGTGGCCTTTCTCGCGCAGTCGCCCGACGGTCTCGGCGAAATACTGCGGCTCGACCAGTGTCATCGGCGCGATCACCACGCCCTCGTACTCGCGCAGCACGTGGTCGAGGACTTCGAAGACGCCCTGCCGCCAGGCCGGATAGGTCTGGAAGTCGGTCCGCAACCCGGGCGGTGTCATCCTGTGCAGCCCGAAGCCGACGCACTCGGGATCGCAGATGACGCTGCCGGGAAGTCGCCGGTGCAGTTCGTGGGCGGTCTGGGTCTTTCCGACGCCGAACGGTCCGTTGATCCACAGCAGCATTGCCATGACCTCTGCTGCGCGCGGAGGCGTCAGTCGACGCCCTCGGTGATGCGCAGGTCGCGCTCTGCGCCGTCGCCGAGGGTGGCGAGCGCTTCGCGGTAGGCCGGGGTGTCGTACGCCGCGACGGCAGCTTCGTAGCTGGGGAACTCCACGACGACGGTGCGTTCCTTCAGGCCGGCCTCCTGCGCGAGGACCTGACCGCCGCGAGCGATGAACCGGCCGCCGGCATCGGCGATCGCCGGAGCGGCCAGTTTGCCGTACGCGGCGAGCTTGTCCGGATCGGAGATCGAGCGGTACGCGACGACCCAGTAGCCCTTTGCCATGCGGCAAACACTACTCGATCAGCGCACGCCGACGGCTCGGCCGTTCGCTCAGGGGTGGGTCGAGGTCGCCATGGGCAGGTTTCCCCGCTGCCGCGCCCGGTAGGTCGCGCCCTTGACCCGGTTGCCGCAGGTCTTCATCGCGCACCATTCCCGTCGGAAACCACGGGATCGGTCGATGAATACCTGCGTGCATTCCGGCCGGTTGCACTCCTTGAGCAATTCGCCGTCTGGCCCGCCGAGGATGTCGATGGCGTCCCTGGCGACCGTGGACATGGCCGCGTCGGCGCTGGCTCGGATGTGTTTGCCGGTCGCGTCGAGTCGCGGCACCGTCGGCGGCTGTCTTGCCACGTCGTTGACCAGAGCGAGTGTGTGTTCGTCGTAGTCGCGGCCGGCGAGTCGCGCTGCGATGAGGTCGTAGACGGCTTCCCGCAGCGCGACGGCCTTGTCCAGGTCGACCTGGGTGCAGGCGGGTTCGACCGCGCCGACGCCGGACTCGCGGAACCACGCGTCAAGATCGCGCGGGGCCCGGAGTTTCTCCAGCGGGACGGCGTTGCGCCGGGCGCGCAGGGTGCCCACGAAGTCCAGGGCGGCGTTGCCGCACGGAAAGGCATGTTCCACAACACCAGTTTGACAGGTGTTGGTCACCGGTGCAACGATCCTAACCGCTCTAACCGGTGTTGAATAGAATTCGAGGAGTGGCCGAATGATCAGCAGGCGGGGTTTTGCGAAGGCGGTTGGCGTGGGGGCGGCCGCGGTGTCCCGAGCGCGGCGCCAAGGGCCTCGCCGAGAACGCGAAGGACCTCGGCAAGGTGATCTGGAAGTTCAACTCCCCCACCTGGGACTACTCCGAGGCCACCTACGAGCAGACCGCGGCGGCGTTCAGCAACCCGGACTACACCGCGATCGTGCTCGGCAACTACCGCTGGCGACTGAGCGTGATCCCGAGCGATCCGCGCTACCACAGCATCGAAAACCTGTTGCAGCGCGCGCCCTCGATCGGCGTGCCAACGGTGACCATCGACCCGACCAGGGACCCGTTCTACGCGGGCGGCGGCGACTCCGGCTACCGCAAGCACTTCACCGGCCCCTACCAGCACCGGCTGCTGGACTTCGGGCACAACGTGGCGCAGGAGGCGCCGCGGGAGTTCACCGATGCGGTGCTCGACGCGGACAAGCTCAGCCGGTAGCTCGCCGTTCTCGGCCGCTGACGATCAGGTACTCGATCAGGTTCAGCCCGCAGACGACGACGGCGAGGCCGCACAACGCGGCCAGCGCCGACACGTGGCCGGCCAGCGGGAGCAGCGCGAGCACCACCAGTGCCGCGCCGAGCCTCGTCGTCGACCAGCTGCGGAACATCCGCCAGCGGGTGTAGCCGAACGTGGCCAGGTACAGGGCACAGCCGCCGAAGAGCAGGTCGAGATTGGCACCGGTGAGCGGGGCGCCGGGGTGGGCGATGGCGAACGCCATGCCGACCGATGCGGCGATGATCGAGCCGACGAACAGCAGGTGCCCGTAGGAGAGCACGGCGCGGATGATGTCGTTGCGCTGGTCGCGGGTGCGCAACGCGTGCTGCACGGCGCTCGCCGCGTAGCCGTAGTAGACCCACCAGAGGCCGGCGGAGAGCACGAACGCGGCGGCCACCGCGCCGAGGGTGTCGGCGTGCAGCGGGCCGTCGAACGCGGCGGGCGCGCCGATGTCGACGATGGACTCGCCGAGGGCGATGATCAGGAAGCCGCCGAAGCGCTCGGCGAGATGGCCGGGCACGAACCGCGCTGCCGAGAGGATCTTGCGGGCGATGGCCGGGGTGGCGAGGTCGGCGACGGCCGCGCAGGTCCACAGCGCGAACCGGACCGATGTTGGCAGGAAGCCGCCGATGAGCAGCAGCGGTCCGCTGACGCACACGCCGACCAGGAAGCTGACCATCGGCATCTTGCCGCCGCGCCGGATCATGATCAGCAGCACCACGCGCACGGCCAGGTAGGAGGCGCCGAACAGCAGTCCTCGGCTGCCGTAGGCGCCGGGCACGGCCAGGGCCATGAACATGCCGCCGAGGCCGATCACGAACAGTCCGATCCGGTCGCCGTTGCGGTCCAGACCGTGCGTGTTGGCATAGACGCAGGTGCCGACCCAGACCCAGTAGATCGGCACGAACGCCACTGCCGCGTGCGCGACACCGAGCAGGCCGTGATCGAACCGCAGCAGCTGCGACACCTCGGTGACCGCGAACACGAACACCAGGTCGAAGAACAGTTCGGCCCAGGTCACCCTGAGCTCGTCGGGTTCGTCGTCCACGACGGATTCGACCTGTTGGTTCGTTGCCACGGGATCAATTCTCATCGAGCGCGGCGGGTTGTCGGGCGGCCGGGGTCGTCTATCCACATTGGACAGTCGGTCGTGGGCCGTGCGGGCTCAGCAGGGCGCTTTGCTGCCGCGCACCCACTGCACGACGCCGCGCTGGTTCACCCTGACCTTGCTCAGGCCGACGTCGAGCAGGGTGTCCGCGATCTCGTCGAGGTCGAAGAACCGCAGGCCGAGCGAGTCGGGCAGCAGGTCGGCGAGCCGGGTGAGGACGCCGCCGCCCGCGGTCGGCACCATGATGGCGAGCCTGCCGCCGGGACGCAGCACGCGCACCATGCCGGTGAGCGCGGCGGTCGGATCGGGGATCAGCTGCAGCATGGCCACGGACACGACCGCGTGCGCGATCTCGTCGCGGAACGGGAGCCGCTGCGCGTCGGCGCGCACGAAGCCGACGTTCGCCGATGCCTCGGCGGCGACCGCGCGGGCCAGCATGGCCTCGGAGATGTCGACGCCAAGCGCCAAGCCGTCCGGACCGGTCGCCCTGGCCAGCGCCGAGGTGACGTTGCCGGGGCCGCTGCCGATGTCGAGCGCGATGCCGCCAGCTGGCAGCCCTAGCCAGTCGAGTTCGAGTTGCCAGGCGGCCAGCACCCGGCGGGCAAGGCCCTGCGCGATGTCGTAGAGCTGCGATCCGAGCTCGGACGCCCACAGCTGCTGCACCGGCCCGTTGTTGCCGGCCGGCGGGTCCTCGTCCGGCCCGAGCAGGTCCAGGTAACCGTTCTCGGCGTCGGGTTCGACAGGCGGGCTCACCAGCAACGACATGGCCCGCTCAAGGGCGGTCGGCAGCACCGTCGATCCGAAGGCGTCGCTCATGCCCGTCACCCTACCGGCCGAACGGAGGGCACGCCGGTCTGTCCACAGTAGATAGTATGGGTGCTGGATTCGACCGACAGCGGGCAGCACACTGATCTGATGGTGAAACCTCCGGGCGGTGAATCGGTGATCTCGCGGGTGGTGCGGATCTTCGACGCGTTGGCGGCCAACCAGTCCCCCGCGCCGAGGGTCGCCGAACTGGCCCGCCGCTGTGGCCTGCACGTGGCCACCACCGCACGGCTGGTCGACGAGCTGGTCGGCTACGGTTGGCTGACGCGGGACGCGGACCGGCGCGTGTGCATCGGAGCCCGACTGGCCGAACTGGGCGCGAGCGCCGCGACGGCGGCGCCGAACCTGCGCGCCACCGCACTGCCGTTCATGGCTGACCTGCACATCGTCACCGGGCATCCGGTGCAACTGCTCGTGTTGCACGGCCGGGACGCGCGGATCGTGGCCTGGCTGCCGCGCGCGGGTGGGCCGAGGCGCGTCCCGCTGCACACCTCGTCGGCGGGTCTTGTGCTGCTGGCGAACGCGCCGACCCGGTTGCAGGAGGACGTCGTGGCCGGGGCTCCGGTCGCCGAGCAGGAGCCGTTGCGCGCGCAACTGGACCGGGTGCGCCGCGCCGGGTTCGGGTCGGGGCCCGGCTGGGTGGACATCGCCGCGCCGGTCCGGGTCGGCGAACAGGTGGTCGCCGCGCTGGCGCTGGTCGCCGCGGGCAACAACGCCGCACCGGGGTACGTGCCGGCACTGCGCGCGGCAGCGCTCGGCGTGGCCCGCGGTTTGCTCAGGACGACCTGACCAGCGGCAGGTACACCTCGTCGACGATCTCGACGATGACCTCGTCCGGCACGCCGTGCATGCCTCGGGTGACGTACTCGTTGCGCAGCAGCACGACGGCGACGGTGGCGACGCGCGCGGTCAGCGCCTCGGGACGGGCCTCGCCGCGGGCGACCGCGCGATCGAGGATGGTCAGCCACATGCCGCTGCCGCCCTCGGCGATGAGCTCCTGGAGTTCGGCCTGTAGTTCGGGGTCGTCGGCCGCACCGGCCATCAGGCCGCGGATGATGTCCGCCTTGGGCGTGTCGAGGTCGCGGTTCATGGTGCGCAACACGGTCAGCACGTCCTCGCGCAGGTCGCCGGTGTCGGGCGGGCCGAGTTCGCGTTCGACGAGTCGGCGGTAGGCGGCGAGGCCGAGCGCGGCGCGGTGGGGCCAGCGGCGGTAGATGGTGTTCTTGTTGGTGCCGGCGCGTTTGGCGACGCGGTCCATGGTCAGGCCCGCGTAACCGGATTCGACGAGTTCGTCCATGGCGGCCCGTAGGATCGCCTGTTCGAGCACGTCGCCTCTGCGCCGGACCTGAGCCATGTTCTCCCTCCCGCTGCGTACTCACCGTACCTTATCCTCTTGATTAGGTACTCGACGTACCTTATTGTTCGGACCATGAGAGCAAAGGGCATCAACTACGACACCGGCTTCATCGCAGAGCAGGGCGGGACGAGCACGCACGAGCCGTTCGATCCGGACGTGGTCCGGCGCGAACTCCAGGTGATCCGGGACGACCTGCACTGCACCGCGGTTCGGATCACCGGCGGCGACCCGAACCGGCTTGAGTTCACCGCTCGGCTGGCCGCCGAACTCGGCCTTGAGGTCTGGTTCTCCCCGTTCACCTGCGACCTGACCACCGACGACCTGCTCGACTTCCTCGCCGACTGCGCAGAACGCGCCGAACGCATCCGGCGTACCGGGGCCGACGTCGTGTTCCTGACCGGTGCCGAGCTGAGCCTGTTCACGGCCGGCTTCCTGCCCGGCCCCACCATCAACGAACGGCTGGAGGTGTTGCGGGAGCCGGACAAACTCCGCACGGTCATGGCGGGTGTGCCGCCGTTGCTCAACGAGTTCCTCGGCCGCGCGGTGACGGTCGTGCGGGAGCGGTTCGGCGGGCCGGTCAGCTATGCGTCGATCCCCTCGTTCGAGGGCGTGGACTGGACGCCGTTCGACATCGTCTCGGTCGACGCCTACCGCAACGCCGCGCTGGTGGACACCTATCCGGCGGCCATCCGATCACTTGTCGAGTCGGGAAAGCCGGTCGCCATCACCGAATTCGGCAGTAGCACGTATCGCGGCGCCGCCGATCTCGGCGCGCAGGGCGCCATGATCGTGCGCTGGGACGGTCACACCGCGGTCGGCATCGACGGCGAACACGTGCGCGACGAGGCCGAACAGGCCCGCTACCTGACCGAGTTGCTGGACGTGTTCGAGGCGGAGGGCGTCGACGCCGCGTTCGTGTACACGTTCGCCAACTACCACCTGCCCGAGCGCGCCGAGCTGGATCTGGCCAGCATGGGCATTGTCACCGTGTTCGAGGACCGGCTCGGCACGACCTATCCGGACCTGGCCTGGGAGCCCAAGGCCGCGTTCGCGGCCGTTGCCGAGCGCTATCGCGCCTGACCGGCCCGCTGTTCGGTCAGGCGGCACCAATGCGGTAGTCGAGGAGCACGAGCCGGTCGTCCAGGACCGTGCTGCCGATCAGCTCCAGGTCGACCGGTGGCACCTCGGCGAACACCGGCTCCTCCCCCGCGGTCCCGTGGATCATCGGGAACACCATCATGCGCACCCGGTCGACAAGGCCGAGCCCCAGCAGGCTGCGCACCAGCGACGGGCTGCCGATGGTGCGCATGGGCAGCCCGTCCGGATTCGCCTTCAGCTCCGGTATCGCCGTCTCGATCCCCTCGCTGATCAGCGTGGTGTTCGGCCAGGTCAACGGCTCGGTGACGGTCTTGGAGAAGACGATCTTGGGCAGCTCGGACATGCGCGGCAATCCGGCGCCGCCGTGCTTGGCCATGTCGGCCATCTGTAGGTACGTGTTCGCGCCCATGAGCATGACGTGGTCCTCGGCGAGCTGGGCGTTGACCCACGCGTCCAACTCCGGCCCGCCGTAGCCCCAGTAGGCGAGCCGCTTCGGCCCCGGCCCCACGAACCCGTCGACACTGCCGAACATGTCCACCCGCAACTCACGCACGGTTCCTCCTCGTTGCTCATCCGATCGCCGTCAACGGGTAGGACCGTGACCGAGCCGGAAACTCATCGGCCGCGCAGCGCGGTCAGCTCGGCCAGGATCTCGGCGCGCTGCTGTTTCGCCTCGGCCAGTGCGCTCCACATGAAGCTGGCCAGACCGAGGAAGAACGCGACGCCCGCGAACGCGCCAAGCACCACCCCGCGCAGCAGGCCGGTTGCCGTGCCGAGCAGGCTGGCCGAGGAGGTCGGCCGGTACAGCTGGATGGCAATCGGTTCCGGCACGGCCGACGTCGCGGTCAGCACCGACACCAGCGCCAGCACGACGAGGACCGCGGCAATGGCGAGCAACAGGATGCCGGCGCCCTTCCATCTCTGCGGAGTCATGCGCGGATTGTTCCGTACGTCCGGGTATTCCACACCGGCTACGGGTAGATCTTTTCGTGGTCGTGCAGCATGGTCACGTACTTGGTGATCCGCGCGGCCCGGGTGGTCGGCTTCTTGGCGTCGCCGATCCGGTACAGCACGGCGAAGCGGTTCCTTGAGTCGAGCGTGGCGAAGAACTCGCGCGCCTCGGGATCGTCGTCCAGTGCCTGCCGCAGATCGTCCGGTACCTCGATGGTCTTCTGCGACGCGTAGGCCGCGTCCCAGCGACCGTCCGCCTTGGCCCGCTCGACCTCGGCCAGCCCGGCGGGCCGCATCCGGCCGTCCGCGATCAGCCTCTCGACGCGTTGCCGGTTCACCTGTGACCACCTGCTGGTCGCGGTGCGCGGCGTGAAGCGCTGCAACCAGTAGGTGTCGTCGATGCGGGCCTTCTGGCCGTCGATCCAGCCATAGCACAGCGCCACGTCCAACGCCTGCGAGTAGTCGACTGATGCTATCCCGCTGGCCTTCTTCGCGATCTTCAGCCAGATCCCGCTCGACGCCGCGTACTCGGCGGCCAACCAGGTCTCGAAATCGGCTGCCGATGCGAATTCCATCGTCGGCCGATCGTCCTTGGCGGCTCTGCTCATCGCGCAAGGCTAATGCACGTGGTGAAGGAAGTCCTTGTGGGAGCAGGAGTTCGGGGTCGCTCCAGCACAGCGGGAGCGACCCCGAACCCTTCCCCGGTCAGCCGAATTGGCCAGGCTGGTAGTCGCCAGCAGGCTGCTTGACGATCACGTTCATCCGGTTGTACGCGTTGATCAACGCGATGAGCGAGACCAGCGCGCCCTGCTGCTCCTCGTCGTAGCGCTTGGTCACGTTGGCCCACACGTCATCGGGAATGCCGGCGCCGTCCGCCAGCCGGGTGCCCAACTCGGTCAGTTCGAGCGCGGCCCGCTCGGCCTCGGTGAACACGGTGGCTTCCCGCCATGCCGCGACCATGGCCAGCCGAACCGCGGTCTCACCGGCCGCGGCCGCGTCCTTGGTGTGCATGTCGAGGCAGAAACCGCAGCCGTTGATCTGGCTGGCCCTGATCTTCACCAGCTCCTGCGTCGCGGCCGGCAGTGTCGTGTCCGACAGCGCATTGCCCGCCGAGTTGATGTGTCGGAAGAACTTGGCGACGCCCGGGTTGGTGAACAGGTTGAGTCGCGCTTCCATCGTGATCTCCTTCGCGCCATTCGCGGTCACATGACGTGGACACGGCGAATCGGCCGGACGTGACAGCACCGCATGTGACCTGCGCCTCACCCGCCGGAACGTGGTGTGCGGGCCGTTCGTTGGCAGCCAATGAAGGTCACGCTCGTGCCGCGCACCCATTTCGACCTTGCCTGGTGGGCGAAGTGGACGATCTTCCGGCACATGTTCGAGAACAACTTCGCGAACATCGTGCGGGCGTTGGAGCACGATCCCGAACTGCGGTTCACCCTGGACAGCCAGGCCGAGCTGGCGCTGTGGTGGCTGGAGGGCACCGAGCTGCCCAGCGGACGACGGGAGCGGCACGAGCGGCTGGTTGCGCTGGTGGCGACCGGGCGGTTGCAGATCGGGCCGGGCATGGTGCTGCCGGACATGTTCCTCACCGACCCGGAACTCGTCGTGGACAACCTGCTGCTCGGCGACCGGATCGGGCGCGAACTGGGCGTGCCGCGCGCTATCGGCATCGACTGGTCGGACATCTTCGGCTACCCGGCCGAGCTGCCGAAGCTGCTCGGCGACTTCGGACATCGGGTGCTGTTCCTGTCCCGTGGGGTGCCCGAGGAGCTGGCCGAGGAGCCGGCGTTCTGGTGGGAGGCGAGCGACGGGAGCCGGGTGCTGGTGGTCGTCCAGCTCGGCGGCTACGACTCGGGGCGCCGGTTCGGCGAGAGCCTCGATCGGTCGGTCGCGCTGGTCGGCCGGCTCGTCAACCGCTTCCGCGCGCGGCTTGACCGGGTCGGCATGGACGACCTGCTGGTCTACGTCGGCACCGACCACTCCGGCATTCGGGAGAACCTGGCCGAGCACGTGCGCAGGTGCCGCGACGCGTATCCGAGGCTGGAGTTCAGGATCGCCACCAACGAGGAGTACGCACGCGACCTGCGGCCGGAGATGCTGCGGCTGAAGACGTGGCGTGGCGAGCTGGCCGGCACGGTCACCATCGACCGGCCGATCCTGCGCGGTGTCAGTTCGAGCCGGATGTACCTCAAGCAGGCCAACGAGCGGATCGTCCGACTGACCAGGCAGGCCGAGCACGCCTGCGCACTGGCGGTGTTGCGGTGCGGGCGCGGGTTCGACTATCCGCGGGAGGCGTTCATCCGGCTCAAGCGCCGACTGCTCGTGCTCCAGTCGCACGACGCGCTGACCGGCTGCGGCGTGGACGCGGTCGCCAGGGACATGCTCGCCCGCTACGACGACATCGAGGTGTTGGCCAACCGGCTGCTGCACGAGGCGCTCGCCGCGCTCGCCGGCCAGCACGCCGAGTACGGCAACGGCTTCCAGTACGGTATGCCGCCGAGCAAACGCTTCAGCTTGTGGAATCCGCTTCCCTATCCGACGTCGCGGGTCGCGATCGTCGAGGTGCCGGCGGAACTGCGCGGGGGCGGGCTGCGGGCGAAGGTCGACGGGCGGCCTGCCACGGTGCAACGGCTGGACGACGGCACGGCGGCGGTGCGGGCCGAGCTGGGCGGGTTCGGGAGTGTGACCGTCGCATTGGGACATAGACGGGGTAAGCAGCGGGATCAGCGGCGCCCGGCGGCTGAGCGGAATGTCATCGACAACGGGCTGGTGCGGGTGTGCGCGGCCGAGGACGGCACCGTCGAGCTGACAGACTTGCGCAACGGGCAACGGATCGGTGGTCTGTTGCGGTTCCAGAGCGTCGGCGATCGGGGCGACCTGTACAACTTCGACGCCTCCGGCGATGTGGTGAGCACGTCGGGCGGGCAGGCCGAGGTTCGGTGTGTTGCCGCAGGCCCGCTGGTGTGGGAGTTGGCACTGTGCACCAGGCTGCGGCTGCCCGGTGGGCTGGATTCCACGATGCCGCACCAGTACCTGCGCTGGGCCAAGATCGGCATCGACTGGGCGGTGCCGAGGGCCCGGCTGCCGCGCTGGCTGACCTGGCGGGAGCGCAGCCGACCGGAGGGCCCTGACGTGCTGGTGGACATCGGCACGAGGGTGCGGCTGACCTCGGGCAGCAGGACTGTCGACTGCGAGACCACTGTGGACAATCGGGCTCTTGATCACCGGCTGCGCGTGGTGTTCCCGGTTGGCGAACACGTCGATCATTCGCGGGCGGAGAGCACGTTCGGCGTCCGGTCGCACCCGATCGTGTCCGGCGACCCGAACTGGAAGGCACGCACGACCTGGATGGAGCAGCCGTTCAACGAGCACGTGACCCAGGGCCTGATCACGGCGGGGCGGGTGGCCGTGTTCAGCAGGGGACTGCCCGAGTTCGAGGTGGTCGCGGACGAGATCGAGTTGACGCTGCTGCGCTGTGTCGGGCGGTTGAGCAAGGACAACCTGACCTCGCGACGCGGCGGTGCCGGGCCGGGCGAGCCGACGCCGGAGGCACAGTGCCAGGGCACGCACCGGTTCCAGTACGCGGTCACACTGGTCGACGGCGACGACGAGGTCGAACTGATTCGGGCTGCGCAGGCGTGGCGCAACGGGTTGGTGCGCGGCGTGGCGGGGCTGGACACGAACGGCGTGTTGGCCTGCGCGGATTCGGGCACCGTGTTCTCGTCGCTGAAAGGGGCGGAGGACGGGGTGGGCGCGGTGTATCGGGTGTGGGCCGCCGAGCACCGTGCGCGGATGGCGGTGACGGGACGGTTCACCGAGAGCGGGCGGGTCAGTCTGCGCGAGGATCTGGTGGACGACGACGGGCCCGAGTTGCGGGCCGGCCAGGTGGCCTCGGTGCGGTTGACCGGTGCTGGGGCCGCACCCCAAGTAAGGTGATGAGGTGAATTTCGACAGCGCGACCGAGGCGCAGTTGCGGGCGAACGAAGCGAACTGGAACGCGAGGGCCCCGATTCACGTCGACTCGAAGTTCTACGGCCTCGACGGCAGCAGGCCGGCCGATTCCTGGTTCGCGCCGTTCGAATGGGCCGATCTCGGCGATCTGCGCGGCCGCGAGCTGATTCACCTCCAGTGTCATCTCGGCACCGAAACCGTGGAGTTCGCGCGGCGCGGGGCCAAGGCGACCGGGCTCGACTTCTCCGGCGAGGCGGTCGGCGCCGCGCGCGAGATCGCCGAACGCAATCAGGTCGACGTCGATTATGTGCGGGCCAACGTCTATGACGCGGTGACGGCGGTCGACGGCAGGCGGTTCGATGTCGTGTACACCGGCAAGGGCGCCATCTGCTACCTGCCCGACCTGCCTAGCTGGGCGTCGGTGATCGCCGATCTGCTGCGGCCGGGCGGTCAGCTCTACATCGTCGAATTTCACCCGGTGCTCCAGTCGTTGTCGCCGAAGCCGGCCCCCGGCGAAAGACCGGAACTGGTGCTGCGCAACGACTACCTGGAGGGCCGGGGCGCGCGGGCGCTCGACGCGACCTACACCTACACCGACGGGCCAGCGTTGCCCGAGGCGAGAATCGCCTACGAATGGACGCACGGCCTCGGCGAGGTCGTCACCGCGCTCGTCGGTGCCGGCTTGGCCGTGACCGCGCTGCGCGAAACCAATCTGCTGCCGTGGCCGCGCTGGAGCCGGATGGTCCGCGATGAGGCGAGCGGCTGGTGGCGGCTGCCCGATGAGGACGCGCGCATTCCGCTGCTGTACGCCCTCACCGCGCACAAGGCCGGTTGAGCGGTGCGCCCGTGCTGATCGGCGTCGACGTCGGTGCCACCAAAACCCGGATTCTCGCCTGCCGGGCGGACGGCACACCAGTACACGACGAGGTGCTGGCGACGCGGAACTGGCGCGGCGCACCGGCAGTCGCCAAGGCGCGGCAGATCTCCGGGTTCGTCGAGCGCGCGGCCAAGGGCCACGAGGTGGCCGCAGTGGGTGTCGGCGCGCACGGCTGCGACAGCACGGCCGCCTGCGACGAACTCGCCGGCGCGCTGCGGTCGACCCTTGCCGCGCCGTGCGCGGTCGTCAACGACGCGCGGTTGGTCGCGCTGGCCGCGGGTCGGGACACGGCGATCAGCGTCGTGTCGGGGACCGGCTCCATCGCGGTCGGCGTGTTGGCGAATGGCGACGGGGTGTACGCGGGCGGCTGGGGTTGGCTGCTCGGCGACGAAGGCGGCGCGACCTGGCTGGTGCGGGAGGCGGTTCGGGCCGCGCTGCGAGCCGCCGATCTCGGCGTCGAGGACGTGTTGTTCGACTGTCTCGCCGCGGCAGCCGGGGTGAACTCGGTGCGTCGCCTGCCGCTGCTCATGATGACCACCCCGCCGACGGTCTGGGCCGGCTTCGCCGCCGCGATCTTCCGCGCCGCCGATCAGGGTTCCGCGCTTGCCGAGCGGGTCATCGCGCGAGCCGGTCATGAGCTGGCTGAGTTGGTCGAGACGGTGATCCGCAAGGGCGCGCTCGCCGAGGCCGTTGTCGCGGGCGGCGGCACCATCGCCGGCCAGCCGCGCCTCGCCGACGCGTTCGTCGCCGAGGTGCGCGGGAACCGCCCTGCCATGGACGTGCTCGTGCACACCGGGGAGCCGGTGCGCGGCGCGGTCGAGCTGGCCCGCCGAGTTCAGCCGTGAGTTGGCGGGCGATGGCGGTGCCGCGCGAGTTTCGCGCGGCACCGCCGTTCATCCGTTCACCGTCAGTTCGTCAGCCACGAGTTCGTCAGCCGCGCAGGATGCACAGCAGCGAGCAGGCAACCGCCGAGGAACCCCTCGTTGTGGTCGGGTTGGTGCCCGATGGTGAATTGGTCGGCAGGAACGTCGCCGACGCGGTGTTGGTCAGTGGCAACAACGACAGCAGGATCGACGTCGAGCAGTAGATCTGCCTGCTGGCGCCCGCAGCGAGGGAGAACGTGCCGGCCGCCGTCGTGCAGCTCGGCTCGACCTGGTCGTTGACCCGTACGTTGGTGATGTCGACCGGTCCGTTGTCCGTCACGGTGATCCGCCATCTCGGATGGGCGAGCAGCACGCCGAGGATGCCGACCGGCGCCTGTTTCACCCAGGGGCCCGCACCACCGGGCCCGCAGTCCACATCGTCGTCGGACGCGCAGATCTCCTTGTTCACGGTGACGTTCGGCTGGCAGGCCCCGCCGGGCGCGACTGGCAGCGTGACCGGGTTGGACGTGAACGCGCCGGTGGCGTCCGAGCCGTTCGCGGTGTCCGTGACCGAGGTCGCCGTGCAGGTGGGCAGGACCGTCGTCTGGAAGCAGATCTGCGGCGGGTCGCCGGTGAACGACACGACAACGTGCGGCTGGTTGCCGCCGGTGAAGTCGTTGCTGTTGTACAGCACCAGGTGTACGGACACGGTGATGCTCGGATGCTGGGCGACCGAGATCCCGGACAGGTCGAGGCTGCCGTCCGAGGCAAAGGCCGGGCTGGCGATCTCGTTGCCGTTGACGTCGGTGACGTCCGCTGTGGACGCGGCGAGATCGACGTCGGCGAGGTTGATCCCTTCCAGGCGCGCATTGGTGTAGCCCTGGATGTGGCCGGTGCCGCCGTCACAGTAGAACGTCGAGGGCGTCAGCGTCACTGACGCTCCACTGTGGATACACGGGGAGCTGCCGTTGGTCGGGTCCAACGAGAACAGGATGCCCGCGTCGCCGAGACCGAACAGGCACTGCGTGATCGGGTCGTAGGAGTAGCCGTAGTCACGGGTCGCGCCGCCGTTGACGTTCGGGTGCGCGTCCGGCAGTGGGAATCCGGCGCAGGCCGCGGCGGTCGTCCAGTCGTAGCAGACGGTCCACCCGTTGGTGCCCGACGACCACATGCCCGTGTAGCTCTTCAGGTCGCCGCCTGGTGCGCGGGCGGTCTCCGTGCTGAACACCGACCTGCCGTTGTCGCCGTTGAACACCGTTGGCGCCGCGATGTTCGATCCGTTGATCGCATAACAGGTGGACACCACCGTGCCGCTGGTGGTGCTGCACGCCCCGACGCTGTTGCCCGCCGTGTCGTACGCGGTGTAGGCGCTGAAGGTTCCGGTGCCGGCTGGGCCGACCGGTTTGGCCGAGGCCCAGTTGGCACACGCGCCGCCGGTGGCTGGGTCGAAACAGCCGAGCACCGGTGTCGCGCCGGAGGGCGATGAGGAGATGAACACCTTGCCGCCCGCGACCGCGAGCGAGCCCTCGAAGTTGCCCCCCGCGCCGACCCGGTTGCCCGGTACGACGGCGGCGTACGGCTCGTTCGCGCACGGCGCCTGGGACGCCATGTTCAGGCACAGCACCCTGCCGTCCACGCCGACCCCGTAGATGTCGCCGCCATTGGCGACGAACCCGGACAGGGTCCCGTTCGCTACCGACTCCAGCGGGAAGTATCCGCAGTTCGCCTGTGCGCCCATGTCAAGGCAGCCGACGCCGACGGACGATGCGGTGATCGCGGCGTAGTAGACGACCCCTGGCCGGTTCGGGTCCTGCACGTACTGCGGGGTCAGCGAGGTGGCGATGTCGCCAGTGCTGCCCGAGCCGAGCGGCCCGACGGCCGTGTTCAGTGGTCGTGGCCACGGTCCGCCCGCGCAGGGCGCGCCGGTGGCGAGGTCGGTGCACACCGCCTTCGGCGCGGCCGCGACCAGGTGGTGGTAGATGTTCCACGCCTGGACGTCGCCTGCTGCCGTGCGGTGGATGATCGGCGAGTAGCCGTCGCCACCGGTCGACGTCGGGGTCGGCTGTACCGGCTCAAGCAGGAGGTTGCCGAGGTTCGTGCCGCCCTGCCGGGCCGTCGGGTTGGTGGCGCGCACCGCGACCGTGGCCGTGCCGGGATCGGTAGGGCCGAACGTGGTGCCGTCGGTGGAGTAGGACGGGGTCCACCCCTGTGGCACCCGCAGTGAACCCGGAACGTAGGTCTGTCCGGTGCCCGCGGCGGCGATCGGATCGGTGATCGTCGCGGCGGCTGGTCCGGATGCGGCGTTGTCGGCGTAGCTGAGCACCCAGTTCAGGGTGTCGCCGTGGTTGACCGGACTCGCGCCGGGATGGGTCACGTCCTGGGCCGACTTGGCCAGCGTGGACGTCGCGCTCTGGGCGGCGTTCGCCTGCGGCGCGGCTACCGCGAAACCGAGGACCGTGGCGCTCACGACGCCGACGATGGTGAACGCGCGCATGACTGCGCGCCGATATCTTCGCTTCATTGTTTCCTCATTCCCCTGGTGGGGAGCGAAGTCTAGAAAGGCGGAACGCGCGGAAACAATGAACGCAGCTTGTCCGACCTGGTAAATCCATCCTTTCGGACCAATGTTCGATATAGCGAATTTCCACACTGTCCTCAATGGACAATCTGGGCCGTCAGCCTCCTGGACGGCACTTCCGGTTGAAGGGCCGACAGGTCGGCGTGGTCGGCGGTCCGCCCCGGGTGGTCGAGGTCGGCGTTGGCGGCGGTGTCGAATGCTTGCCGGGACCTCGTCCGCCGCTTGGCGGGCCACCGCCGAACGGGTTGGGCGGCGTGCTGTCCGGGGTCGACGGCGGCTGCGGAGGCTGGCTCTGGGTGGTCGGCGCGATCGGGCCGTTGGTCATGAAGTTCCACATGCCGTTGATGTCCGAGTAGTTGGCGAACTGCCGCACCGGCGAATTGGCCAGCACCGCGTTCATGTAATCGCGCCAGATGACGCCGGGGTCCTCGCGGCCGAACATCACGTAGGCGGACCTGCTGCCGGCGGCTTCCGGGTTGTTCCCGCTGCCGAAGATGGGCGCGGTCCGGTCGTAGTGCCCGATCCACACCGAGGTCACCACACCCGGGGTGAACCCGCACATCCAGGCGTCGGAGTCCCAGCCGTTCAACGGCGCGTTGGTCGCCGGGTCGTTGTAGCCCTGGGTGCCGGTCTTCGCCGCGACCGGTCGGTTGCCGGACAGCGGGATCTGGTCGGACGATGCGACGTCGGTCATGGCGTCGATGACCGTGTGGGCGATCGAGTTGCTGGTCGCTTCGTCGCCGAAGGCCGGTTTCGCGGGAATGTTGAACGTGTAGATGGTGGCGCCGGTCTGATCGAGCACCTTGGCGATGAAGTGGGTGGGGATGTAGTTGCCGTAGTTGGCCAGCGTCGCGTAGCCCTGCGCCTGGTCGCGCGGCCGCACCGGGTACTGGCCGATCGAGATGCCGCCCTCGACGGTCTTGCCGTCCGGGTCGATGAGGCTGGGCACCATGCTCGGCCCGGTGCCCGAGGTGTTCTTCATCGTCTGCGGGATACCCGCCTGCAACGCCGTCGCCCGTACGTTGGCCACCCCGGTGTTCACGCCCATCGCGTAGAACACCGTGTTGATCGACTGGGTCATGGCGGTCTTCACGGTGACCGGCCCGTTGCCCTCGCCCTCGGAGTTGTGCACGACGTGCCCTGCGATGGTCAGCGAGTCGCTGCCGTCGTAGATCGTGTTCAGGCCCTCCTGGGAGGGATCGTTCTCCAGCGCGGAGGCGAACACGTAGGGCTTGAACGACGAGCCCGGCTGGTGCGGGGTGTCGGCCATGTCGTACTGGGTGGCTTTTGGATCGTTCCCGCCGTACCAGGCGACGATCCCGCCGGTGGTCGGATCGACCGAAACCAGCGCGGCGTCCTCGGTCGCCTTGATCTGTTTGCCGTCCACCGTGACCGGTCGACCGTTGAAGACCATCGGGCCGCCGTTGGTGAACGCGGCGTCCTTGCTCATCACCGCCCGCACCGAGTTCTCGGCGTCCTGCTGCGCGGCGGGCTGGATGGTCGTGTACACCTTCGCGCCCTCGCGCTGCAGCGTGTCCAGATCCAGCTTGTTGGCCTGGAGTTCCTGCTCGACCTGTTTGACGATCAGCTGACGGTCCCACGGCAGGCTGCTGGCGCCGGTCGGCGCGGGCAGCGGCGTCGGCGGTTGCGCGTTCTGCTCACCCGGTTGGAGCCAGCCGTCCTTGGCCATCTGGCCCAGCACGTACTCGAACCGGGTCGTCCGGTAGCTGATGCTGTTCGCGCGGCCCGGCGACTGGATCAGCCCGGCCAGCATCGCGGCCTGCGGATCGGTCAGCTTGTCCGGCGGCACCCCGAAGTACGTCTGCGCCGCAGCACCGATGCCGTACGCACCGCGACCGAAGTAGACGATGTTCAGGTAGGACGTCATGATCTCCGGTTTGGGCACGGTTCGGCTCATCTTGTACGCCTTGACCATCTCGGCGACCTTGGTGGTCAGCGGCAGCGAACCGAGGAAGCCGGGATTGGTGGCCTGTTTGATGTACTCCTGGGTGATCGTGGACGCGCCACCGGTGCCACCGGTCGCCTGGTTGTACGCGGTGCGCAGGATGGCTTTGAGGTCCACCCCGGCGTTGGTCTGGAAGGTCGAGTCCTCGGCCGCCTCGACCGCGTGCACGATCGGTTGCAGGTTCGGCAGGTCGCTGGTCTTGATGAGCTGGTGGTTGTTCTCGCCGGTGCCGATGGTGTCCAGCACGGAGTTGTCGGCGTAGTAGATCGTGATCGGCTGGTTCAGCGTTGCCGCGACCGCCTGCGGGTCGGGCACCGAGACGATCTGGTACATGATGAAGAATCCGACGATCGGCGCGATGATGCCCAGACCGATCAGCACGTAGAGCGTGCGCCGGGAGCGCCGGAAGATCGCCTGCCGGCGAATGGTCCTGCGGTCCTCCGCGCTGAGCAGCCCACCGGAGGCCGGAATGCGCTCCGGCCGGCGTCCTGGCCAGTCCTGGGTCATTCGACGAGGCATACCAGATCAAGCTGAACGATGTCTCAAAAACGTCCTCGCCGAAACCACCCAAACCGGGTGAACTGCCTGGATCAGTCCAGTGCCGAGGTCGCGGTTCTCAGCTCCGCGGTCGCCACCACGATGGCCTGTCGCTGTCGCGCCAGTTCCAGCCGCTGCCCATTTGAAGAAGTCCGGGCTGATCGAGGGTCGCAAGCCCAACTTTCATCCGCAACGCAGGGACCCAGCGGAGACCGCGTTGGGAGCTTATGTAGCTCACCATCGAAGAACGTCTGACCTTACATAAGACCTACCCATACGACGCCGGGTTTCCGCAGGTCAGCAACCACGTCTCTTGCGTAGTACCGCACGCCGATCGGACAGCCCCCGCGTTGACCTACCCGGGCCATCACGGAATGACCACCAAGAACGACCGACAGTAACCACAAACGGCCAGGTCAATCGCTGGGATTCAGGCGGATTCGCGGATCACCAGCTCGGTTTCCAGCACCATGCGCCGGGTTTCGGTGGCGGTACCGGTCATCAGGGCGAGGAGTTCGCGGGCGGTCTGCGCGCCGATGGCCTCGACCGGTTGGTGCACAGTGGTCAGTGGTGGCTCGGTGAACCTTGCGAGTGGCAGGTTGCCGAAGCCGATGAGCGCCACGTCGTCCGGGACCTTGCGGCCCGATCGACGCAGCGCGCGTAACGCGCCGACCGCCATGAGGTCCGATGCCGCGAAGATGGCGTCGACGTCCGGCCTGCGGTCGAGCAGCCGCTGGGTCAGGTGTTCGCCGGAACTCTGCCCGAAGTCGCCGTGTACCACAAGACCCGGGTCGAAATGGCCGTTCTCGGTCAGCACCGTGCGGTAGCCGTCGAGTCGGTCCAGTCCCGCCGCCATGTCCTTGGGGCCTGCGATGGTGGCGATGTTGCGCCGGCCGGCGTCGAGCAGGTGACGCACGGCGCGCTCGGCGCCGCCCCGGTCGTCCGCGTCGACGTAGGAATATTTCGTCGCGTCCACGCCGACCGGTCGGCCGGCACTGGCCAGCGGCACGGTGGCTCGGTGGAGTTCGATCGGGTGACGAGCGTGCATGCTCACCAGCAGGGCACCGTCCACGTGCCCTCGGCACAGGAAGCGGACGACCGACTTCGCGTCCTTGGCCGAGTGGGCCATCAACAGCACGACCTGGTGGCCGGAGGCGGCGAGCACCTGGCTGGCGCCGCCGAGCATCCGCCCGAAGAACGGGTCGGAGAACAGGCGGCGCGGTTCCTGCGACACCACGACCGCCACGGATCCGGTGCGGCGTCTGCCATCCAGTCTGGCCGCGCGCTGGCGCACGTAGCCGAGGCTGAGGATGGCATCCTCGACCTGGCGGCGGGTTTCCGCGCGAACCCGGGGAACGCCGTTGATCACCCGGGAGGCGGTGGCTGACGAGACACCGGCCACGCGGGCCACGTCGGCCAGGGTGGGGCGGGTATCCGGCAGATCAAGCACGGTCACGTGAGCCTCCGTGGTCCGCTCCGTTGCTCGACACGTGGAGTCACTTGTCGAGCACAGGATGGAAACATGGTCGGCCAGTTGTCAAGGATCTCCCGTTATTTCGACGATTCATTCGATGCTGGGAAAAAAACAGCACATCATCGCGGGCCGGTACTCTCCCGAACGATCAACTCGGGCGTGATCAGGTGCCGGGTCGGCCGGTCCTCGCCACCGAGCCTGGCCATCAGCAACGCGAAAGCCTGCCTACCGACCTCGGTGAAGTCCTGTCGGACCGTGGTCAGCGGCGGGCTGAAGTAGGCGGCCTCCGGCACGTCGTCGAAGCCGACGACGTGGACGTCTCGCGGCACCGTGATGCCCGCTTCCGCGAACGCGCGCAGCATGCCGAGCGCCATCTGGTCGTTGGCGACGAACACGGCGGTCATGTCGCGTTCGGCCACCAGCGCCCTGCCCAGGTCATAGCCGGAGCGCGGGCTCCAGTCGCCGTGCAGCACGCGCGGCGCCTCGATGCCGTGCGACGCCAGCGTTTCCCGCCAGCCATGCTCCCGCGACCGCGCCTCCAGCCAGTCCTCGGGGCCGGCAACGTGCCAGACCGTGCGGTGTCCCAGTGCCAGCAGGTGCTCGGTGGCCCGCCGTGCGCCGTCGCGGTGATCCACCGTGACAACGGGCATCGGCGTCGATTCGCCCGCGCTGACCGCGACCAGCGCGACGTCGCGCGGGGTGCGTTCGAGCGCTGGTCCTGCCGACGCGTGCGGCGCGATCACCAGGATGCCTTCGACGGCCTGCCCACGCAGCGTCTCTACAGCGTCCGAAATGGACCGTTCCTGCGGCTTGCTGATGCTGGAGATGGTGATGGCGTAACCGGCGTCGCGCGCGGCTTTCTCGATTCCGTAGAGCGTGCTCGCCGGCCCGTACAACGTGGAGTCGAGGGTGATCACCCCCAGCGTCCCGGACCGGCCGGTGACCAGCGTCCGCGCCGCCGAGTTGGGCCGGTAGTCAAGGCGTCGGATGGCGGCCTCGACGCGGGCGCGGGTCTCGGGGCGGACCGGACCGGTTCCGTTGATCACCCGCGACACCGTCATGTGCGAGACTCCGGCCACCTCGGCGACGTCCGCGAGGCTCGCCTGCCGGACGCCCTGGGCGCCAGTGGCCCTCCGTCCGCCGTCGGTCGAGGACGTCCGTGCCACTGCCGCTCTCCCGTCGTCGTTCCTTCGGCGTCGACGCCAACATTACTGGCGGCCGAGGCTTGACCCGCTGGTATGTTTGCGCTAACAATTCTTCCCGGCGCAGCATACCCAACAGTTGGTCACAGTCGAGTATCTACCGCGAATAACGATCCTCAGGAAGTCTACCGATGTCTGTTAGCGTTAACAGTCAGCGCGATCAGTACGTGATAGGAGTCGACTTCGGCACCTTGTCGGGCCGTGCGCTGGTCGTTCGCGTCGCCGACGGCGCCGAACTGGGCACCGCCGTGCACGAGTACGCGCACGGCGTGCTGGACGCGACGCTGCCATCGGGCGTGCCGTTACCGCCCGACTGGGCGCTGCAACATCCTGACGACTACCGCGAGGTGTTGCGGCGAGCGGTTCCCGCCGCCGTCGAGGCGGCCGGCATCGATCCGGCGCAGGTGATCGGCATCGGGATCGACTGCACAGCGTGCACCGTGCTGCCAACGCTGGCCGACGGCACGCCACTGTGCGAAGTGGACGAATACCGCGACCGGCCGCACGCCTACGCCAAGCTGTGGAAACACCACGCCGCCCAGCCGCAGGCCGACCGGATCAACACGCTGGCCCATCAGCGGTCCGAGCCGTGGATCGGCCGCTACGGCGGCCGGATCTCCTCGGAGTGGGAGTACGCGAAGGGCCTCCAGCTGCTGGAGGAAGACCCCCAGCTCTACGCGCGGGCCGAACGCTGGATCGAGGCGGCGGACTGGATCACCTGGCAGCTGTGCGGGGTCGAGACGCGCAACGCCTGCACCGCCGGTTACAAGGGCATCCTGCAGGACGACGCGCGCCCGTCGGAATCCTTCCTCGCCGCGCTGAACCCGGCCTTCACCACCTTCAACGCCAAGCTCGACCTGGCCAACGGGAAGCCGGGCGTGTCCGCCCTCGGCACCCGCGCGGGCGGGCTCACCGAGCAGGCCGCCGCCTGGACCGGGTTGCCGCCCGGCATCGCGGTCTGCGTCGGCAACGTCGACGCGCACGTGACCGCGCCCGCGGCGCAGGCCATCGAGCCGGGGCAGCTGGTCGCCATCATGGGCACCTCCACCTGCCACGTGCTCAACGGCGAGCGGCTGGCCGAGGTGCCGGGCATGTGCGGGGTGGTCGACGGCGGGATCGTCGAGGGACTGTGGGGCTACGAGGCAGGGCAGAGCGGCGTCGGCGACATCTTCGCGTGGTTCACCGAACAGTCCACCCCCGGCGAGTTGCACGCCGAAGCAGCCGAGCGCGGTATCTCCATCCACGAGCTGCTCACCGAACAGGCCGCCGCCCAGCCGATCGGCGCGCACGGGTTGGTGGCGCTGGACTGGCACAGCGGCAACCGCTCCGTGCTCGTCGACCACCACCTCTCCGGCGTGATCGCCGGCCTCACCCTCGCCACCCGGCCGCACGAGGTGTACCGGGCGCTGCTGGAGGCCACCGCGTTCGGCACCAGGGTGATCATCGGGGCGTTCGAGGCGAGCGGGGTGCCGGTGCGCGAGTTCGTGGTGGCCGGCGGACTGCTCAAGAACCGCTTCCTGATGCAGCTCTACGCCGACATCACCCGCAGGCCGCTCAGCGTCATCGGCTCCGCGCAGGGACCGGCACTCGGGTCGGCCATCCATGCGGCCGTCGCCGCGGGCGCCTATGCCGACGTGCCATCGGCCGCCCGCGTGATGGGCAGGGTCGAGCGCGCCGCGTACCTGCCCGATCCCAAGCGGGCCGCGCGCTACGACCTGCTCTACGCCGAATACCTGCGGCTGCACGACTACTTCGGGCGCGGGGAGAACGAGGTACTGCACCGGCTGAGGGAGATCCGGATGGAGGCACACACCCAATGACCGAACGCAACGAGCTGACCGCGAGCCTCCGCGCCGTGATCACGCGGCTGCGCGAGGAAGTCTGCGCGCTGCACGCGCTGCTGCCCGCCAACGGCCTTGTCGCCTGGACCTCCGGCAACGTCTCGGCGCGCGTGCCGGGCGCCGACCTGATGGTGATCAAGCCGAGCGGCCTCGACTACGACGCCCTGACCCCCGAGTCGATGGTGGTGTGCGACCTGGACGGGCACGTCGTGGACGGCGACTACGCCCCGTCAAGCGACACCGGCTCGCACGCCTACGTCTACCGGCACAAGCCCGAGGTCGGCGGGGTCGTGCACACCCACTCGACCTATGCGACGGCCTGGTCCGCGCGCGGCGAGGCGATCCCGTGCGTGATCACCGCGATGGCCGACGAGTTCGGCGGCGAGATCCCGATCGGCCCGTTCGCCCTGATCGGTGACGAGACCATCGGCAAGGGGATCGTCGAGACGCTCGACGGGCACCGCTCCCCCGCCGTGCTCATGCGCAACCACGGCGTCTTCACGATCGGCAGGGACGCGCGGGCCGCGGTGAAGGCGGCGGTGATGACCGAGGACGTGGCGCGCACCGTGCACCTGGCGCGCGCCTACGGCGAACCCATACCCATCCCGCAGGCCGACATCGACGCACTGCATCACCGGTACACCCACGTCTACGGGCAGCGGTCCACAGCGGACGGAGCAGACCAGCGATGACAACACCGCAGGACAAGACACTGCCCGAGGTGTGGTTCCTCACCGGCAGCCAGTCCCTCTACGGCGACGAGACGCTGCGGCAGGTCGCCGACCAGTCCCGGTACGTCGCCGAGCAGCTGGCCACCGCGCTCGACGACATCGAGGGCCAGGCCAGGGTGGTCTGGAAGCCGGTGCTGACCGACGCGACCGCGATTCGCCGCGCCTGCCTTGATGCCAGCGCCGATGACGGCTGTGTCGGCGTGATCGCGTGGATGCACACGTTCTCGCCGGCCAAGATGTGGATCGCCGGGCTGGACGCGCTGCGCAAGCCGTTGCTGCACCTGCACACCCAGGCCAACGTCGCGCTGCCCTGGGCAACCATCGACATGGACTTCATGAACCTCAACCAGGCCGCGCACGGCGACCGCGAGTTCGGGTTCGTGCAGACCCGGCTTGGCGTGCCGCGCAAGACCGTTGCCGGGCATGTGAGCGATCCGGTGGTGGCCAAGCGGGTCGGCGCCTGGATCAGGGCGGCGCTTGGCCTCGCCGAACTGCGCACGCTGCGGCTGGCCCGCTTCGGCGACAACATGCGCGACGTCGCGGTGACCGAGGGCGACAAGGTCGAGGCGCAGCTGCGGTTCGGTGTCTCGGTCAACACCTACGGCGTCAACGACCTCGTGGCGATGGTCGATGCCGCCGACGAGTCCCGGATCACCGAGCTGGTCAAGCAGTACGAGGACAGCTATCGCGTGGTTGCGGCGTTGCGCGCGGGCGGCGACCGGCACGAATCGCTGCGCTACGCGGCTCGCATCGAACTCGGCCTTCGCGATTTCCTCACCGAGGGCGGGTTCCACGCGTTCACCACGAATTTCGAGGATCTCGGTGGCCTGCGCCAACTGCCCGGTCTCGCCGTGCAGCGGTTGATGGCCGACGGCTACGGCTTCGGCGGCGAGGGCGACTGGAAGACCTCGGTGCTGTTGCGCACGCTCAAGGTCATGGGCGCTGGGCGGTCGGGCGGCACCTCGTTCATGGAGGACTACACCTACCACCTCGAACCCGGCCACGAGGTCATCCTCGGCGCGCACATGCTCGAAGTCTGTCCGAGCATCGCGGCCGAAACGCCGAGCTGCGAGATCCACCCGCTCGGCATCGGCGGCCGGGAGGACCCGGTGCGCCTGGTGTTCGACGCGCGACCCGGACCCGCCGTCGTGGTGGGCCTCGCCGACATGGGCGAACGTTTTCGCCTTGTGGCCAACGAGATCGATGTCGTCCCCCCGTTGGAACCGTTGCCGCGCCTACCGGTCGCGCGCGCGGTCTGGGCGCCGCAGCCGAACCTGCGGGTGTCCACCGAAGCTTGGCTGACCGCGGGCGCACCGCACCACACGGTGCTGTCCTCGGCCGTGGACAGCGAGGAACTCGCCGACCTCGCCGACATGCTCGCCGTGGAACTCGTCGTGATCGACGACAACACCACAACGGCCGAGTTCACCAAGGAACTGCGCTGGAACCAGGCGTACTACCGCCTCGCCCAGGGCTTCTGACCCGCAAGAATCTGTTGAAGATCGAGAAGGCAGTGATCAACGATGATCGGTAGATCCCGCACCATCACCCTGGCCGCCTGCGCGGCCACCCTGCTGGCGCTCTCCGCGACGGCCTGTTCCAAGACCCCTGGCGGCAGCGGCTCGGCGCCGGCCAGCGGTTCGAGTTCCAGCTCGCAACCCGCACTGTCCGGCTCGGTCACGTTCAACCAGGACAACCTCGCCAAGCTCGACACCGCCCTCAACTCGGCACTGGCCGGCAAGGACCTGTCCGGGGTGAACATCGCGATGGTGGTCAACGTCGCAGCCGACTACTGGAAGGCAGGCCAGGTCGGCTTCGACAAGGGCTGCGCCGACCTGAAGCTGGCCAGCAGCAAGTGCACCTTCTTCGCCCCGCCCAACGGCAAGCTCACCGAGCAGAACTCGGAGCTGGAAACGCTGCACTCGCAGGGCATCACCGGCTACTCGATCTCGGCGATCGACCCGACGTCGGCGGCCGGCACCATCCACACCGACGTCTCCAAGGGCATCGACGTGCTCGCGGTCGACTCGCCGCTGCCCGGCACCGACGCCGCCTCGCTCTACCTGGGCACCCCGAACTACACCGCCGGTTTCCAGGCGGGGACCGCGATGAAGACGGTGCTCGGCGGCAAGGGGAAGGTCGCGATCCTGGTCGGTTCGCTGACCGCGGCCAACGCGACCCAGCGCATCCAGGGCTTCGAGGACGCGATCAAGGGCACCGGCATCACGGTGGCGCAGAAGGTCAACGACAACCTCCAGGCCAGCACCGCGACCTCGGACGCGGAGACCATTCTCGCCAACAACCCGGACGTCAACGGCCTGTACGGCGTCTACTCCTATGACGGCCCCGCGCTCGCCCAGGCGGTGCAGTCGGCGGGCAAGACCAACTCGGTGCACATCGTCTCCGACGACTCCGACGCCCAGACGCTCCAGTTCATCTCCTCCGGCGTGATCTCCGGGACTGTCGTGCAGATGCCCTACCAGCAGGGCTACACCGGCGCGTTGATCCTTACCGCGGAGAAGGTGCTCGGCAAGGACGCCACCATGGGAATTGTCAAGCCCTACCTGGAATCCGACGGTTCGACGCTGAACTCCGGCGTCGGCCTGGTCACCAAGTCGGATCTGTCGGACTACCAGGCGCTTGAGTCGAAGCTCGGAATCAGCTGAACATGGTCTCGGCTAAGGAGAGCACCGAGCGCGTGATCACCGCGCGCCTGCGCGGGGTGCACAAGTCCTACGGCCCGGTCCGCGTGCTCGAACTGCCCGAACTCGACCTGTACGCGGGTCAGGTCGTCGGGGTGGTCGGCGAGAACGGGGCAGGCAAGTCCACGCTGATGGGCACGCTGGCCGGGTCGGTGCGCCGCGACGGTGGCGAGATCGAGATCGGCGGCACGCCGCTCGTGCCCGGATCGACCGAAGCCGCCCAGGCGCTCGGTGTCGCGCTGGTATCCCAGGAGTTCCCGCTGGTCGGCCAGCTCTCCGTGGCCGAGAACCTGCTACTGGGCCGGCGGCCGCGCCAGTCGCGGCGCCGGATCATCGTCGACAGGAAGGCCCAGCAGGCCGAAGCGGCGGCCATGCTGGTCGAGATCGGTCTCTCGCCACAGGAGATCCCGGTGAACCGGCAGGTCCGATCCCTGCCGGTCCCGCAGCGGCAGATGATCGAGATCGCGAAGGCGTGGGGTCACGAGCCGAGCCTGCTGATTCTCGACGAGCCCACCTCCTCGCTCGGGCCGATCGAAGCCGGGATGGTGCTCGGCCTGGCCCGGCAGCTCGCCGAGCGCGGTGGCACGGTGTTGTTCATCGGCCACCGGCTCGACGAGGTTCGTGAGGTCAGCGATCGGATCATCGTGCTGCGCAACGGAAGGCTGGTCGCCGACCTCACCCCGGACGAGGCGAGCGAGGAACGGCTGATCCGGCAGATGGTCGGCGGCGAGGTCGCCCACGGCGAACCCAAACCACCGCCCGCGGCCAGCCCGGTGCTGCTCGAACTGCGTGGGCTGACCGCGGACCGGCTCGGCCCGGTCGACCTCGACGTGCACGCAGGCGAGATCCTCGGCATCGCCGGCCTGATGGGTTCCGGCCGCAGCAGGCTCATCCACACGGTCGCGGGCGCCCAGCCCGCGACCGGCGGCGTCATGCGCCTCGGCGGCGAGCCCTACACGCCGCGTGGTCCCGGTGACGGCACCGCGGCCGGCATCGCGATGATTCCGGAGGACCGCAAGGAACAGTCGCTGGTGACGTTCGCGTCGATCCGCGCGAACGTCACCATCCCGGTCCTCCCCCGGATCAGCAGGCACGGTTTGCTCGGCCCGAGGCGGGAGCGGGCCGAGGCCGAGCGGATCACGAAGAACGTCAATGTCCGCATGCACTCGGTGGATCAGCCGATCGGCTCGCTGTCCGGCGGCAACCAGCAGCGCGCCATCTTCGGGCGGGCCTTCGCCACCGAGCCGCGACTGCTGCTGCTCGACGAACCGACCCGAGGGGTGGACGTCGGCGCGAAGGCCGAGATCTACGAGCTGATCGACCGCGCCGCCGAGGAGGGCATGGCGGTGCTGGTCGCGTCCTCCGAACTGGAGGAACTGCTGTGGATCTGCCACCGCGTCGCGGTCATGAACCACGGTCGGCTGGTGGAGGTGCTCGACCGCGCGGACGCGACCAAGGAACGAATCATGACGGCCGCGGCGGGAACGGCGGCCAGCACCTCGCCAACGATGATCAGCAACGGAGCAGGGACATGACCGCGCAGAGCACACTGACCCCCGAGGTGACACCGCCTCGCAGCAGGCCGGCGACCACCAGGTTGGCGCGGAAGCTGATCGAGTCACCGGAAGCGGGCGTGATCATCGCCTGTGTGCTGGTCTTCGCCGTCATCGCGATCAACGCGCCCACCTACGCCTCGGCGGGCAACCTCCATGTCATGGGCCGCGACCTGGCCCAGGTCGGCATCCTGGCGATCGGCGAGTCGGTGGTCATCCTCACCGGCGGCATCGACCTCTCGGTCGGCGCGCTCGCCGGCCTCGCCGGCATCGTCGTGGCCTGGCTCAACGTCGACCAGGGCATGCCGGCGCCGGTCGCGATCCTGGTTACGCTGCTGATCTGCGCCGTTGTCGGCTTGTGGCACGGCACCATGGTCACCCGCCTCAACGTGCCACCGTTCGTCATCACCCTGGTGACCTACACGATCGCGCAGGGCCTCGCGCTGGCGATCACCACGGGTTCGCCGATCAACGGGATCGACCCGCTGTTCAGCGATCTGAGCCAGTTCTACGTCGGCCAGGTACCGGTGCCCGCGCTGGTGTTCATCGTGGCCGCGATCGTCGCCTGGTTCGTGTTGGAACGCACCTATGTGGGCCGGCAGATCTATGCGGTGGGCGGCAACAAGGAGGCCGCGCGCCTCGCCGGCATCCCGGTCGGCCGCCGGGTCACCTCGGCCTATGTCGCCAGCGCGGTGCTGGCCGGTGTGGTCGGCATTCTGGTGATCGGCAGGATGAACGTGGCCGACCCTTCGGTCGGCCCAGGTTGGGAACTGAGCGCCATCGCTGCCGCTGTCGTCGGTGGCGTGTCGCTGTTCGGCGGTGAGGGCCGGATCGTCGGCATCGCGGCAGGCGCGATCCTGCTGGAGTTCATCGCCAACGGCCTGCTGGCGCTGCACGTGAACACCTACTACCAGACGGTCGTCCAGGGCGCGGTCCTCGGCATCGCGATCCTGCTGGACCGGTTGCGCGCCAAGTACTTCGGGCGAGCGCGCCGGTAAGTACGTCAGCCGAGCTCGCGGTGAGCGATTCGATCAAGGAGGATCGGATGGCGACGATCACGGACGTGGCGACGGCGGCGGGGGTGGCGCCCAGCACGGTTTCCTACGTGTTGTCCGGCAAGCGGTCGATATCGGCGGAAACCAGGCGCCGGGTGGAGGAGAGCATCCGCAGGCTGGGTTATCGGCCGCACACCGGCGCGCGATCGGCGGCGAGGAGGCTGACGAACCTGTTGGCCATGTCGGTGCCGATCTGCCCGGACCAGTACCTGCCGGCGACGATGCAGTTCGTGAGCGCCGCCATCCGGGCGGCCCGCGCCCACGATCACGACCTGTTGCTGCTCACCGACAACCAGGTGTCCGACGGCATTCGCCGCATGGCGGCGTCGTCGATCGCCGACGCGCTGATCGTGCTGGACGTCGGGCAGGTCGACCGGGGGCTGCCGCTCCTGCGCTCACTCGACCGACCGGTCGTGCTGGTGGGGGTACCGGCACAGCCCCAAGGGTTGACCTGTGTCGACCTTGACTTCGCCGCTGCCGGCTCGGCCTGCGTCGGGCATCTCGCCGACCTCGGCCATCACCACGTTGCGCTGATCGGGTCGGCTGGTCGGTTCCTCGACGGTTTCAGCACCACCGTCGCCCGACGCGGGCTGCGCGCGGTCGTCCGCGAGTGTCTCGATGACGTGTTCCGGCAACAACCGCACACCACCGGCCTCGTCGTAGCCGACGAGGCCGCGCTGGCGTCGGTGCTCGCCGACCTGGAGCGACGCGGGCTGCGGGTGCCTGAGGACGTCTCGGTGGTGGCGGTGTGCCCGGACACCGTCGCGACGGGCCAGTCGGTTCCGCTGACCGCCGTTGCCGTCCCGGCCGCCGAACTCGGCAGGAGAGCTGTCGACATCGCGATGAGCCAACTGCACGGCGGGGCTCATCCCGATGTCACGCTGCTCCCCGCGGTGCTGACCCGACGGGCCAGCACCGCGGCGCCACGCGACTGACCCCTATCCGAGGGTCCACTGCTGGTTGCTCTGACCGTTGCACGTCCACAGCTCCACCGGCGCACCACTGGCCGTCGATCCACCGGTCACGTCAAGACACAAACCCGACTGCACCCCGGTGACCGTGCCGTTGCTGTTGACGTTCCACTGCTGGTTGCTCTGACCGTTGCACGACCAGATGATCACCTTGGTACCAGCGGTAGTCCCCTGGCCGTTGGCGTCGAGACAGAACGTGCTGCCGCCGACCGACACCGACAAGGCGCCGGAAGACGTGTGCGTCCACGTCTGCTCGGCCTGACCGTCACAAGCGGCGATCTGCTGCTGCGTCCCCAACGTCGTCGACGAACCCGGATCGGCGAGGCACTTGCCAGCGCCGACCGCGTGCAACGCACCCGCGCCACCACCGGTGTTGCCGCCACCGCTGCCGTACTGGGCCGCGACGATGTTCGCCTGGACCGCGTTGTCGGTCGCGTCGGACGGGTAGCCGGCGACGATGGCGCCCTCGTAGAACGTGCCCTGGCTCAGGTTCGTGTCAGTGGCACAGCAGTCGCCGCCACTGCCCAGGTCGATCGCGCCCTGTTTGCGCATCGGGTTGTAGCCCGGTGGCAGCGAACCGTTCCACAACGTGGTCAGGCTACCGGACTGAGCGTCCGCGCCCTTGAGCGCCATCTGTGTGGTGCCGTTGTTCTTGAGCATTGCGGTGACGTACGGGTTGGGGAAGGCGCGCTGGTTGCCGTTCCAGGACTGGCTGCCGCCGGAGTACAGCCCGTATTCCAGGTCCGCCTGCACCCACGGCCCTGAGCCGTTGCAGCCGCCGAACCAGCAGCTGGTGCTGAAGTTGATCGCGTCCATCGCGCCTGCGCCGTCGGCCCGCCGGTCGGTCTCGCTGTTGCCGTAGTCGAAGCAGCAGCCGCCGTTCACGTGCGTCCCGGAGGTGACCATGTAGGTACCCTCCGGCTGGCTGCCGAGCGGCATGCCGGACGACGAGCCGTTGTGCCAGTAGGCGTTGCCCTGCTTGATGTAGAGCGAGTACGCCTTGTTGCCGCCGACCGTGAGCGACTCGCTGGTCGCGCTCGACGGGGAGTCGTTGCCGCCGGCACCGCCAGGTCCCTCGTAGGCAACGTCGTTGCCGTGGCCGGACTGGTCGTAGACCACGGTGATCACGCAGGAGGTGTTCGCACAGAACGAGTCCTGCGTCGCGGCGTTCACGTCGCCGCCCGCGGCCAGCACGCCGATGTTCGCGGTCGCGTTGTCCGAGGAGCGCCGTACCTGGTACAGCGGCCCGTTGTACGCGGCGTAGAGCGCACGCACCGTGCTGTGCGCCGCGACGCACGGCGTGCCGCCCGCAGCGTAGATGTCGCAGGGCTCGGACGTCGTGGCGGCCCGCGCCGCTCCGGTCGTCACCATCACCCCGATCAACGCGATGGCCACCGCGGCGAACACGGCGGCGACGCGCGCCGGCAGTGACCGTGACAGGGAGAGCGGCCGTGACAACGGCCTTGGGTTGTCTGTCATTCCCATGTCCTCTCGGGCTTTTGTCCTCTCGGGCGCCACGACGTACGGGCGGAATCAGACCGCGGTGATGGTGTACTCGTTGTTGGTGTTGGAGTTCGGCGTCCACAGGACCGTGTTGGAACCGACGGTGGTGTTGCCCGCGCCGTCGAGGGCGGTGCCGGTGCCTCGGTTGACGATGTGGTACCGGCCGTTGCCTGCGTCCTGCAGGCTCCACTGCTGGTTGTTGCCGCCGTTCCAGGCGGACTGGAGGCAGGTCGCGCCGTTGGCGGTGTTGCCCCAGCTGTCGGCGACCATGCCGTTGGTGTTGTTCACGATCTTGTAGTACCCGCCACCCAGCGACACGAACTGCCACTGGAGGTTGGTGCTGCTGTTGTAGCTCCACTGCTTGAGCGGCGACCCGGACGACACGTTTCCGCCGCTGTCGAGGACGAGGCCGGTGGTCGCGTTGGTAACCTTCGCCCACCCGGTCGGAATCGGACCGCCGCCGCCCCCTCCGGGGTTGGGGATCTGGCCGGTGAAGGTGAGCTTGAAGACGTAGGCCAACGCGTTGAAGGGCGGGTTCGAGGAGGGCAGGTTGATGTGCAGCCCGCCGCCGTCCTGGTTGTAGGTCAGGTTGGTGTACTGGCCGGATGCGTTGTTGATCAGCTGGATGGATGCCAGGTTGCCCAGGTTGATCTGGTTGGACCCCAGCGTGGTGATCGTGGTCGTACCGCCCTGCCAGCCCAGTGTCGTCGCGTACAGAACGGTGTTGTCCTGGGTGCGGGTGAAGCGGATGTCCTGCGGGGTGCCGGCGCGGGGGCCGGAGAACGAGCCGCCACCCATCTGGGTGGGGCCCTCGCCGTAGGTCGACCACACCCGGGTCGCGTAGATCGACTCGCCGAAGCGGCCCAGCCAGTCGCCCATTCCGAGCAGGATCGACTGCTGGTCGGACGGGATGGTGCCGTCGGCCATCGGAGCGATGTTCAGCAGCAGGTTGCCGCCCTTGCTGACGTGGTCGATCAGCGAGTGCAGCAGGGTCTTGGTGTCGTAGAGGGGCAATCCGGTGACGTAGCCCCACGACGTCTGGGAGACGGAGTCGTCGGTCAGCCAGTAGGGGGTGACGATGCTGCCGGCGCCGCCGCGTTCGTAGTCGAAGACCTCGCCCTTGTTGTCGAAGCCGTCCTTGTAGGTGGCCACCACGTCCTTGTTCCAGGACACCGCCGCGTTGTAGTAGTCGGCGAGGAACTGCAGCCGGTAGGACTCCTCGACAAGGCCGAGGTCGAAGTCCTCCCAGATCAGGTCCGGCTGGTAGCCGGTGATCACCTCGTGCAGCTTGTTGTACCACAACAGGTTCTCCGCCGCGGTGCCCTGCTGGCCGAACAGGATGCGCAGGTTCGGGTCGGACTGGTAGGGCACGTGGTCGTAGTAGCCGTTGAAGTGGTAGGCGTGGTGCAGCGAGCACATGAACTTCAGGCCCTGCCCACGGATCGCCTGCGCGTGCTGGCTCAGCAGGTCCAGCTTCGGGCCCTTGGCGACCGAGTTCCACGGGTTGACGGAGCTGTTCCACATGGAGAACCCGTCGTGGTGCTCGGCAACCGGCCCTGCGAAGCGCGCGCCGGCCGCCTTGAACAGCGACGCCCACGCGTTCGGATCCCAGTTGCCGCCCTGGGAAACCAGTTTCGGCGCGAACTGGGTCCACTGCCCCGCCTTGTTGTTGGCGCCGAGGATGAAGTTCTGGTATCCCCACACCGACGGGTCGCCGTAGGTCGCGATGTGGTGCTGGTTCTCGGCCGACCCGCCCACGTACATGTTCCTCGGGTACCACTCGCTGCCGAACGCGGGGACGCTCCACACGCCCCAGTGGTAGTAGATGCCGAACTTCGCGTCCTGGAACCAGGTCGGAGCCGGCGGGTGCTGGTCAACCGAGGACCAGCTCGCGGTGTAGCTCTGCGGACCGGTGGTGGCGAACGCGACGCCGGGGAACCGCAGCACGTTCAGTGACGCCGCGGCCCCTGCGGCCCCTGCCGCCATGAACAGCTTTCTGCGACTGATCTCGAACGACGATGAGGACATGCTAGATCCTTTCGGATGCGAGGTGAGGAGAGAATCAGCCGAGCGTCCACTGTTGGTTGCTCTGGCCGTTGCACGTCCACAGTTCGACCGGCGCACCACTGGCCGTCGAACCACCGGTCACGTCAAGGCACAGACCCGACTGCACCCCGGTGACGCTGCCGTTCGCGTTCAGGGTCCACAGCTGGTTGCTCTGACCGCTGCACGACCAGATGATCACCTTGGTACCTGGCGAAGTGCCCTGGCCGTTGGCGTCAAGGCAGAACGTGCTGCCCCCCACCGACACCGACAACTCGCCCGACGACGTGTGCGTCCACGTCTGCTCGGCCTGCCCGTCACAGTCGGCGATCTGCTGCTGCGTCCCCAACGTCGTCGTCGAACCCGGGTCGGCAAGGCACTTGCCAGCGCCGACCGCGTGCAGCGGACCCGTGTTGCCGCCGGTGCTGGTGCTGCCCGAGATCCCGGACTGGCTGATGACCTGCTGCGCGCCGGAAGGCCAGTTGGTCCCGCTGACCTGCGTGTTGCCGATCAGCTGGTTGTTGTGCGGCGAGCCCGTCGCGACCTCCGTTGAGCCGCCGTTGTACCAGTTGTACTCGAAGGTGCTGTCGTTGGTGTTGTTGTTCGAGTTGGCGTTGGTGAAGGCCCACACGCCGGTGTCCTGAACCACGTTGTTGGACAGGGTCAGGTAGCGCGATCCCTCGTCGAGGTACAGGCCGACCGTGTGCTGGTTGTCGTAGATGTAGTTGTTGTCGATCACGCCACCGGGGTTGGCGGAGAGGTTGTAGATGCTGCCGCCGTCGTGGAAGATCTTCTTGGTTCCGTGCACCTTGTTGTAGCTGACCACGGTGTTCTTCAGCGTCGTCGGCGTGGTGTAGCGCGGCTGGTAGTTGTACGTGCCTCGGTTGGCGTAGTCCTGGCTGCCGCCCGCGTCGTTCATGCCCCAGCCCCAGCCGACGTCGATGCCGTCGTAGCCGAGGTTGGTCACCTCGTTGTGCTCGATGTCGGCGTGCGTGACGTAGGTCGACAGGATGCCGGCCATGTCCCGGTAGTCCTCGGCGACCCCGTTGATCATGTTGTTGGTCAACGTGATGTTCTGGTCGGTCATCGCGGGGTCGGACGGGTGGTGCGCGTTGGTCTGCACGCCGCCGACGACGACTCCGCCGCCGGAGTCGTCGCTGAAGGTGTTGTGGTCGGCGGTGACGCCGGAGGCGCCGAGGCCGATCCCGGACGCGACCGCGTTACTGTCCTGGCCGATGCCGAGGCCAACCTCGCCGAGGTGGGTGAAGCTGTCGCCGCTGAAGGTGACGTTGCCGGCCGCCGAGACCTGCACCGCCGCGGGTACCTCGTACCAGCTCTCCCTGGTGGCCTCGAAGCCCGTGCAGCCGGAGGAGCAGGAGCTGAGGAAGTTCGAGGGCTCGGTGCTGTATGCCTGTGCAAGGAAGGTGCCGGTCTGCTGGTCGGCGTAGCCGATGCCGCTGCTCGGACCCAGCCAGGTGGTGTGCTCGAAGCTGACGCCCTGGAAGGCGATGTTGTGTGCCGGGTTGTCGACGCTGTTGCCCGAGATCTGCACCAGCGAGGTCAGCCGGGGCAGTTCGACGTCGTGGCTCGCGGGGTTCCAGCCGGACGGCGCCTTGTAGTAGACCTGCCCTGCCGTCGGGTCCAGGTACCACTGTCCCGCGTTCTTCAGGAACGAGTAGGAGTTCTCCAGGTACAGCTGGCCGCCCGCGAAGGGACTGGCGAGCGTGTCGTAGCCCCAGTTGTTGTTGTTCCAGGCGGGCTGCTGCATCGTGATCGTCGTGCCGCTGATGGACTGCACGGGGGCGTAGCGGTCGGTGAAGGAGTTCTGGCTCTCCAGCTCGATCCGGTTCTGCTCCGGCAGTGAGGCGAGATAGTCAAGCGCCGAGTTGTTGATCGTCATGCCGTTCGAGTTCATCGACACGTCGCTACGGCTGATCGTGATCGAGGCGCGCGGTGCCAGCGCGCCGTCCACGTACAGCTGCCGCGAATCCGTGCCGGCCGGCACCGACGCCGAGTAGATGTTGTTCGCCGAGTCGTGCAGGCTCCAGCCGGTCACCTGCTGCCCACCGTCGAGCACCGGGCTCGCGCCCTGTGCGGCCTGCCAGACGACGTTGTGACCGTTGGTACCGGAGTCGGCGTTGCCGAACACCAGCGGGGCGGACAGCCGGTAGGTGCCGCCGGCCAGCTGTACGACGACGTCCCCGCTCATGTTCCCGTCGATCGCCTCGACGGAGGACTTCGCCTGCGTGAGCGAGCAGGGTGTGGAGGCGGAGCACGAGGTGCCGCTCCCGGTCGGGGAGACGTACAGGGTCGTCGCCACTGCCGCGTGCGAAAGTGCCGGCGTGGCCGCTACCCCGGCCAACGCCAGCGCCGCTGCCAGTGCCGCTCTCGCCAGCAGGCTGCGGCCGACCCGTACAGGTGACGTCATCGTCAGCCCTTCCTTTGCCGAATGTGTCTGACTTTGTGGTTGCGAACGACCGGTCCGGCGCTGGTCGCGGCGGAGCCGCAAGAAGGAGGAAACCCCGCGACCACAAGGTTTGTCAAAGCATTCGAAGGCTGACTCACCTATGAGCGGCATCGAATGTATCGAATGCTCAGCTTCCCGGGCCGGCGGGATAAGTAGGATTGATCATGTAACTTTCATGTGCCACGACATCCGACGCTGGGGCAGGCCCGGTTGGCCTGCCCCAGCGTCGTCCGTTGTCGTGGTGTGCTCAGCTACCGAGCGTCCACTGTTGGTTGCTGGCGCCGTTGCACGTCCACAGTTCTACCGGGGTGCCACTGGCGGTGGCCGCTCCGGTCACGTCGAGACAGAGCCCCGACTGGACACCGGTGATGGTGCCGTTGCTGTTGACGTTCCACTGTTGGTTGCTCTGCCCGTTACAGGGCCAGATGATCACCTTGGTGCCCGGGCTTGTGCCCTGGCCGTTGGCGTCGAGGCAGTCCGCCCCGTTGTATACCGACAGCGCCCCCGACGAGGAATGGGTGAACGCCTGGTTCGTCGCCTGACTGTTGCACGCCGCGATATCCAGCTGGGTGCCTCCGGTCGTGCTACCGCCCGGCACATCGAGACAGGCGCCCGCTCCCACCGCGTGGACCAGACCGCCGGTGGGCGGTGGCGGCTGGACGCCGCCGCTGCCGAACTGGCTGAAGAAGTTCCACACCACGCCCGAGGTCCAGGTGTGCCAGCCGTCGCAGGTACATCCGTCGATGGGGCCGGGGTCGTGGCCGGCTCCGTCGAACGCGGCCCAGACGACCGGATACCCGGTCATGCAGCCGGAGTAGGCGGTGACGATGTGGGTGAGACTGCCGTAGGCAGGTTCCGGCGGGTTCTGCGGAGTGCACTTGTTGTTGCGGACGAACTGGTCGCGCAGCGCGCGTCCGTTCGCGATCGGCAGGACGTTGTCCCTAATGCCGTGCAGCCCGATGTACGCGATGGGCTGGGTACCGCCGCTGCACCCGCTCAGGTTCGCGCCCGAGTAGACCGCGACCGCGCGGAAGACGCTCGCCCGCGCGCAGGCGAGCGCGTAGGTCATCGAGGCGCCGTAGCTGAACCCGGAGGAGAAGATCTGCGTCGTGTCGATGCACAGGCCGGCCTCGAACTGGCTGAGCATGTCGTCGACGAAGGTCACGTCCTGGCCGTTGGGGTTGGCCCAGCCGTTGTTGTTGCCCTGCGGAGCCACGAAGATCGTGGTGCCGCCCGCGTTGTCCGCCAGCCGCCGCAGACCGTAGTAGGACCAGTTGTAGCCGTCGGTGCCACCGGAGTCGACGTCGTTGGCGGTACCGCCAACCCAGTGGAACCCGAAGACCAGCCGGTAGGGGGTCGTGTTGTTGTAGGTGGCGGGAAGCCGCAGGATGTAGCTGCGCGTCTGCCCACTGCTCTGGATCGTGTGCGTACCGCTCGTCAGGGTCGGCGCCTTGCCACAGCCTGTCGAGCTGGCCAGCGGGGCTTTGACCGACGCGGCGGCGGTCGCGCCGAAGCCGTTGCCCACCACGAGACCGGCCGCCGCGACGATCAGCGACAGCACGAGCGCGACGGGTCCGAACAAGGATCTGGGTTTCGACATCCGCGATTCTCCCCTCAGTAGTCCATAGTGGATCAAGTGTCAATCGTGGAAATAAGTGATACTCATCGGGCGAATCGATCACATCTATAGCAGCGCGCCCTCGGCGACGACAAGTGATCGGTCGCGTACGGATCGAGGCGGGTCTGTCGAATATTCGACGGAGCCGCCGCGCGCGGATCTTCCGTGAGTACTACTTATCGACGTGGCGCGGCGTTCCGAGGGGACGCTGGCGATGGCCGGCCAATCGAAGCAGGCCCGCTGATCGCGGCGGGAAACGCGACCGGCGAGCCTGAAAGTTTCAGCCGGAGTGTCGGTCTCGGAGGTTCGGGCACGAGTGACCGCCGGCGAGCCCATGCTGGGCGACGATGATCGTGCCGGGCAACTGCCGCGCCGAAACCCCGTGGACGCGCCTGAAAATTTCATTTCACCCGACACCGGCCCGGTCCGGACGGCCGACCGGTGGCCTGCCCGTTCGAAACAATTCGACGGAACGGAAGAAACGTACCACGTTGGAAAACTCCTCCATCCCGGATGTACTTGACGTGCGCGAACGCAGTTGGCGGCGCGATCAGGCATGGAAGGAAACCCTGGAATGCCCCTGTCCAGAATACGAACTTCAACGATATTGGCGAGCGGCACGCTCGCGGTACTGGCGGCCGTCGCCGTACCAGCGCAGGCCGCGACCACGGCGGCAACCGCGGCGGCGGCGACGGTCACCGTGAACGCGGCGGCGGGTCTCGGCACGATCCCGGGAAATGCGATCGGCCTCAACACCGCGGTCTACGACGGCTACATGAATGACGCGGCCATTCCGAACCTGGTGAAAGCGGCCGGCATCACGGCAATGCGTTATCCGGGTGGCTCCTATTCCGACATCTACAACTGGCAGACGAATACCGCGCCGGGCGGCTACGTCGCGCCGAACACCTCGTTCGCGGACTTCATGAAGACGGCGCAGGCAGCGGGCACCAGCCCGGTGATCACCGTCAACTACGGCACCGGCACGCCGAGCCTTGCCGCGGCCTGGGTGCAGAACGCGACGACGAACAACGACAACGTCGCGTACTGGGAGGTCGGCAACGAGGTGTACGGCAACGGCACCTACGGCGCCAACTGGGAGGCGGACAGCCACTGCACCGATGCCAGCGGTAACCCGGTGACGGTGGGCAGCGCACCGTCCCAGACCTACAACTGCGGACCGAGCACGTACGCGTCGAACCTGCTCAGCTACATCTCGGCGATGAAGGCGGCCAGCCCGTCGAGCCACGTGTGCGCGGTGCTGACCACCCCGGGCTTCTGGCCGGACAACGTCACCAACCCGACGACAAGCCCGCAGCCGTGGAACCAGACCGTGCTGACCGCGCTGGGCGCCAAGACCGACTGCGTCATCGTGCACTACTACCCCGGCGGTTCGAACACCGCGAGCATGCTGACCGATCCGACCGACATCACCGGCATCGTCTCGACCCTGCACTCGCAGATCAGCCAGTACGCCAAGGTCGACCCGTCCACCGTGAAGATCATCGTCACGGAGACCAACTCCACCATCGACCTGGACACCCAGCCGGCCGCGCTGTTCGCGGCGGACATGTACCAGACCTGGCTGGAGAACGGGGTAGTCAACGTCGACTGGTGGGACGAGCACAACGGGGTCGGCACGCCGAGCACCGTCGACGGCGCCCAGGACTACGGCGATCAGGGCATGTTCTCCAGCAACACCAACGGTTCCGGCGTGACCGAGCCCGCGGTGGACACGCCGTTCGCGTCGTACTACGGCGTTGCGATGCTCTCGAAGCTGGGCACCGCCGGCGCGACCATGGTCGGCACCACGTCCGGCAACAGTCTGCTGCGCACCCACGCCGTGCGCAGGGCCGACGGCAGCCTCGCCGTGCTGATCGACAACGAGGACCCGAGCAACAGCTACACGGTCAACCTCGGCTACCAGGGCTTCACGCCGTCTGGCAGCGCTTCGACCGTGTACACCCTTGCCAACAACGCGACCTCGATCACCAGCACGACGCAGAGTTCGGCCACCTCGGTGACGGTGGCACCGTACTCGCTGACCGTGATCCAGGTGCCGGGCAGCGGTGGTACCGGCGTGTCCGCGCCGGGCGCACCCGGCCAGCCCACCGTGTCCAACCTGGCCTCGACCACGAGCAGCAACACCTCGGGCAGCGCCACCATCAGCTGGCCTGCCGCGTCCCCCGGCAGCAACCCGATCGCCGGCTACAAGGTGTACCAGCAGAATTCCAGCGGCAACACGCTGGTGACGACAACGACCGGGACGAGTGCCAACCTCACCGGGCTGACCATCGGCAGCAGCTACACCTACAACGTGGTCGCGGTGGACACGCAGGGCAACGCGTCGCTGCCCTCACCACCGGTGACGTTCACCGTGCCACCGCCGGCCAACGCGACCTGCTCGGTGAGTTTCACGGTCAACAGCTCGTGGAGCGGCGGCTACAACGCGACCATCAACATCTTCAACAACGGGACCAGCGCGATCAACGGCTGGACGTTGACCTTCAGCCTGCCCTCCGGTGACGGAATCGGATCTGGCTGGGACGCCACCTGGGTCCAGAGCGGCCAGAACGTGAGCGTCAAGGATGCCGGCTGGAACGGCACGATCCCGGCCAACGGGTCGGTCAGCCTCGGCTTCAACGGCACCGACACGGGTTCACCCCCGCCGACGCCGGTGTTCTACCTCAACGGCCACATCTGCTCCGCGATCGTCTGACCTACCGACGAAAGGTGCGCTGCCACCGCCGGGTGCGCGGCGGTGGCAGCGCGGTCAGGGCAGCGCCGTCAGGGAAAAGCCGCTATCCCAGCGACAGCAGGTGCGCCTTGACACCTGCCCCGTACGCGGTCGGCGTACCGGTGTAGTCGGTGATCAGCGAGGGCCCTGTGGAACAGTCCCAGTTGTTCCAGGTCCAGGCCAGGTAGCTGGTGTGTTGCGAGTCCAGCCAGCTCATCAGCGGGTTCACGTAGCTGTCCGCGCAGTCGTTCTCGCCCATCTCGCCGGCCACCAGCGGCACCTTCGCGATCACCGGTGCTATCTGACTGGTCCAGCAGGACTGGTTGGCGCAGGTGTTGAAGTTGTACGAATGCCAGGACGCGACCAGGTTGTTGTCCGGGTCGGTCGGCTCGTACTGGAGCCACTGGGTGAGTTCGTTCGAGTACTCCTCTCCGCCCAGCATCAGTACGTTGGTGGCGCCGGTTGAGCGCACCGCGTTGACCATCGCCTGCATGCCGGCCACCTGGTAGGGGATGCCGGCGCAGGTGCCGCCGTCCCGCCAGCACTTCCAGCCGCTGGTGTCGTCGCCGGTGGCTCGACTGGCGTAGGGCTCGTTGAACAGGTCGAAGATGACCGCGTTGTTGCCCTTGAACGTGCTCGCCACGGACGTCCAGAACGGGATCGCCTGTGCCGCGTCCGGCATCGGCTTCTGGCAGGTGGCCTGCGCCGAGGTGCAGCCGGACGACGATCCGGTGTAGGTGCCGTCCGTCCAGTGCAGGTCGAGGATCGCGACGATACCGCTGCTGTTCAACAGGTTCACGTACTGTTCGACGGCCTGCTGGTAGGTCGAGCCGGCGTAGGCCGACTGGACGTAGGACTCGGCGTTCCAGCACGCCTCGTTCAGCGGCACGCGCACCGCGGTGACGCCCCAGCTCTTGATCGCGGTGACCGACGCCTGGTCCATCGGGCCGTTCCAGATCCCGTTGCCCTGCACACAGGCGAACTCGCCGCCCGAGCGGTTGACGCCGTGCAGCGTCACCGTCGTGCCGCTGGAGTCGACGAGATGGTTGCCTGAGACGTGCAGTTGCGGCGCGGGCCCCGGATTACCGCCGATCCCGACCGTGATCGGGACCGCGGCCGAGGTCGCCGTGTTGCCTGCCGCGTCGAAAGCCTCCGCGGTCAGCGAATAGCTGCCGCCGGTCACGTTGCTCCAGGTGACGCTGTACGGGCTGGTGGTCGCGGTGCCGATGAGGGTGGTCCCGGAGAAGAACTCGACCTTGCTGATCGTGCCGCCCGATTCGCTCGCGGTCGCGTCGATCTGGATCGTCGCCGGGGGGCTGAACGCCTGCCCACTGCTGGGGCTGGTGATCGACACGTTCGGGCCGGTCGGCGGCGGCGGACCGTTGCACGTGACGCCGTTGAGCGTGAACACGGTTGGCGAGACGTTGTTGCCCGAGTAGGTCGCGGTGAAGCCGAGCGTTATGGAGCCGCCGGCGGCCAGCGTGCCGTTCCAGCTCGTGTTGGTGACGGTGACGTTCTGGCCGCTCTGCGTCCAGGTCCCGTTCCAGCCGCTGCTCACCTGCTGGTTGCCGGAGAAGGTGAAGCCGAATGTCCACGAACTCAGTGCGGCGCCGTTGTTCGTGATGTCGATGCTGCCCTGGAATCCGGTGCCCCAGTCGTTGGTGTTCGTGTAGAGCACCTGGCACGTTGGCGGCGCGGTCGCGGCCGAGGCGGGTGCCGTCAGCAGGCCGCCGAGAGCGAGTGCGGCAACGCCGATCAGCGTGGCCAACAGTCGGATCGGTCTCATCACGTGTTACCTCCTCCTCGTCAGCTGCAACGCAAGGACGTCGGGTTGGCGTTGCTCGACTGGTAGGTCGCGGTGAAGCCGAAACTGGCCGTGCCGCCGGCCGCGACGGTCCCGGCGTAGCTCGGGTTGGTCGCGGTCACCGCGGCGCCGGACTGGCTGACCGTGGCACTCCACGAGTTGGCGATCTTCTGGTCACCGGGGAAGGTCCACTGCACTGTCCAGCCGTTGAGCGGGGTCGAGCCGCCGTTGGTCACCACCACCTGGGCCTGGAAGCCGCCTGCCCACGAGTTGGTGATCGAATAGGCCGCCGAGCAGGACGCGGGCGGCGTGGTGGGCGGCGGCGTGCTGGTTCCCCCGCTACCGGGGCTCAGCGGGAACTGGATCGTCGCGAGTTCCTGCTGCTTGGCCGCGCTCGCCGGGGTCGGGTCGTAGTTGCCGTCCAGCAACGCGTACGAGTCCTCGCCGTTGAGCGCCCAGTAGGTCCAGCCCATCCACGGGTTGCTGTGCAGGTACGTGATCATGCTGGAGAACCACTGGCCCTGCGAGCCCGGCGTGCTGTCCGAGACGGCGGCCGCCGTGTTCCCCGTGCCGAACTCGCCGACCCAGACGGGTGCGGTGCCCTGCGCGTAGAGGTAGCCCCAGTTCTTGTTCCACACCGATTCCAGGCTCGCCGTTGTCGTCGAGGAGTTGAACCAGGTCTGCTGGAACAGGTCGGGTCCGTAGTCGTGGGCCGAGTAGACCACGTGGCCTGGCGAGTTGAGCTGGACCGGATTCGTGCCAGCGGACACGAGGTCGCCGCCCCACCAGGTCGAGTCGAAACCGCCTGCGGAGTTCGGGTTCTCGCTGATGCCCTCGCAGAAGACCAGGGCGCTGGGATCGGCGGCCAGCACGGCGTTGCCCGCGCGCTGGTAGGCCAGCCGGATGTCGGTGTTGGTATCCCCTGTCCCCCAGGTCGCGCCGTTCGCGTAGGCGACGCCTGCCGGGGTGTGCGGCTCGTTGCGCAGGTCGAACCCGATCACCGTGCTGTTGCCCGCGTAGCGCTTGGCCATCGTCGACCAGTCGTTGAGCCACGCGGAGTCGGGGTAGGCGCTGGTGTACCACAAACCGTTCTGCTCGGCTGATTCGCCCGCCTCGGAACGGTGATCGTCGAGGATGACCTTCAGTCCGTCCTGGCCGGCGTAGCCGACGATCTTGTCGAGGATCTGCAGCGAGTTCAGCCCTTTCAGGTCGGTGTTGATCGGGCCGCTGTTGTAGTAGCCGATGTTCTGCGGCACCACCGGTGTCTCCACCATCTGGTTGGAGAACGGAATGCGGATGGTGTTGTAACCCAGATTCTTGATGTCATCGACGACCGCGTGGTAGTCCTGCGCCCACAACCCGTGCGCGACCTGGTCCGGAGTTTCAAAGCCGTACCAGTTGATCCCGGCGATCCGAACCGGATTACCGCCGGCGTCGAGGATCTGGTTTCCGCTCGTGTGCCAGTATCCGGCGCCGGCCTGCTGCGCGGCGTGGCCGGATGGAGCGGTAGCGACCAGGGCCGCGGTGCCCAGGGCCGCCACCGCGGCCAGAGCCCATGTTGCGACAGCACGCATGTTGCCTCCCGTGTTGGTCCCGCAGACGCTAGGCAGCGGCCCGATCACGCTCAACACGACGACTCGCCGGCAACTCGAAAGCGCAGGTCTCGCGGCCGACGGGCCGACGGGCCCGCGAAATTTTCAGCCGACGGTGACGGTGAAGCCCGCGGTCAGGATCGGGCCGCTGGTCCGGAACTCCACGAACACCCGCCAGGTGCCCGACGCGGGAAACCACGCCTGGCTGGTCAGGTCCGCGTTGGCGGTGGGCCGCTCGGCGGGGCTCAGTCGCGCGGAAGCGAGATCGCCGGTGTGGAACGCGGTGAGGTGCGCGTAACCGTCCAGGTAGCGCTGAAGGTAGGAGACCGGCCGACCGCCGGAACTGATGCCGACGCGCAGCGTGCCGGTCCGACCGGCCACCGGCTGTCCGGACAGCGTCACCGTGTAGCCGCCAACCGAGGTGGTGGTGGCCGGCGCGGGCAGCGGACTGTCGGCGGCTGCCGAGCCGGGCACGGTGAACGGCTGGGACAGCCGGTACAGCTTCGGTGTGCCCGCACTGGCGTTGGGCGCCGCGAAGTTCACGTACGCCCGGTACGCGCCGGGTGCCAGTGTGGGCAGCGCGACCACCCAGGTGCCGTCCTGCCGCATCACCGGATCGAGATGCTGGTAGTTGGTCAGGTCGGACCGGATCAGGTCGAACTGCACGAGCGCGCTCTCGTCGGGCTGGTAGCGGGTGACGGTCTGACCGCCCGGCCCGGTGATGCGGAAGGTGAAGGGGTTCGCCATCGGGTCGGTGCCGAGCACCAGCCGATAGCCACCGACGGTCTCGGCGAGGCCGTCACCGGTGGGTACGGCTTCCGGCGGCGGGGCGACCGTGGTCACGGTGGCCATGCCCGGCATGTCGCCCATGCCACCCATGCCGGGCATGTTGTTGTCCATTCCGGACTGTGTTGTCGCTGCCGTGCACCCACCGGTGAGCAGGGCCAGGCAGGCGAGCAGGATCACCGCGCCGCTACGGATGGATCGCCGAGCAGACATCAGCGAAGAACCTTTCTCGCCTACCGTGGCCCTGCTTCTGTCACGGGCTCTGACAGGAAATACTGCTTGGCGCCGCGGGTGTGCCGGTGAAGTCGGCCGTGAACCCGAACGACGCGCTCCCGCCCGCCGCCAGTTGACTGTTCCAGTTCGCCGCGGTGACCGAGGCCAGTGAACCGGCCTGCGACAGCGAGCCGTTCCAGGAACTGGTGACGGTTTCGCCGTCCGGAATCACCCAGCTCACCGTCCAGCCGGACATGGCGGACGTGGTCGGGTTCGTCACCGTGACCTGCGCCTGGAAGCCACCCGGCCACGTACTGCTGACCGAATAGCTCGCGGTGCACGGGGTCGGGTTGCCCGGCTGCGAACCGCCTGCGCCGATCCCGGTCACGTTGCCGTTGCCGCCGTCGAACATCACGTCCGAACAGCCGAGGAAGTTCTCGGTGCTGTCCGAGCGCACCCACTGCGAGTAGATGATGTGATAGCCGGTCTTCTGCGGCAGGGTCGCGTTCCAGTAGTAGTAGCTGCTGATACTGCCGGCGGTGCCGACCGACGGCGGGTTCGTCACCGTGGAGAACGGGACCGACTCAAGGTCCGCCCAGGTGAGCGGTTTGGTCGGGTCCCAGCCGTCCTTGGTGATGTAGAGGTTGATCGTGCCGGGGTGCGCCGCCCACTTGTTGTACTTGATCTCGACGGTCGAACCGGCGGTCACGTGCGTCATCGGCCAGTCGGAGCGAGCCTGGTCGAATCCGGAGAAGTCGTAGTAGTTGCTGTTGCCGCTGCACAGCTTTCCGTCCGGGATCGTGCCGACCGTGCCACCGGCCGCGGTGCGGTTGCCCACCGCGAACCAGTTGTACAGCGGCGTTATCCCGCTCTGTGCCACAGCTGCCTGACAGGCCGGGTTCTGCGGCACGAGCTGCCCCGTGGACGTGATGCCGTCCTCATAGCACAGGAAAGTACGGCTTCCTATCGACTCCATCGCGCCGTGCGCCGAAGCCGGTAGCACGAGCAGAAAGCTGATCGCCAACGCCGACACAATCGTGACTATGCCCGCGGACAGCAGGCTTTTCTTCTTTCTCACATCGCTCGACCTCCAGCGGTAATCACCCCAACCAGACGGATCGTCGCGACCATAGCATCGCGGCACGCCTCGACCCTGCGCTTCTAGTTCCTCTGGAGATCACCACGACCTGTTGTCGCTCGTCAGCGGGGTGGTCGTCGAAACGAGTCGCGGGACAGCGATGTAATTTGCAGTGATTTCCGCGCGAGTCAGCCGAAAACGCGGCGCTGGATCTCGCGACGGTAGTCCGCAAGGGTGTTGTCCAGGTGCGCTGCCGCGGCCGCAGCGGCGGCGTCCGGATCGGCGTCTCGAATGGCCTGGTAGATCGCCGCGTGTTCGTCGATCGCTTCCTCGGCGTGTCCGCCGACCGTGCCGTGCAGCCCGATCGTGCTTGACTGGCGCTGTAACCGGCGGGCGTCCCGGATCGCGGTGGCCAACAGCGGGTTGTGCGACGCGGCCGCGATGCCGAGATGGAACTCGTCGTCGCCCCGGTCGAAGAGATCGTGCTGCCCGGTCAGGTAGCCCTGGCGGCAGGTTTCGGCCGCGACCTCGATGGCGCGCAGTTCCGCGGGAGTCCCACGGGTGGCGGCCAGCCTGCTTGCCGCGGTTTCCTGCACCTGGCGGAACTCGAAGAGCATGAACACGTGGTCGAGGTCGGTTGGCAGGAAGAAGCCACCCCAGCGCGCCGACCCGAGCAGGCCCTCGTCGTCGGCGACGTAGAGTCCCCTGCCCTTCTGGGCTCGCACCCGGCCGAGCGCGGAGAGGATCTTCACCGCCTCGCGGATGACGGTGCGGCTGGTGCCGAGCCGGGCGGCGAGTTCGTGCTCGGTCGGCATCCGGTCGCCGGGCCGCAGCCGCAACTCGGCGATGAACTGCAGAATCCGCTCGGCCATGACCTCATAGCCGGGCTTGTACGGCTCCTGCGTCCGAGTACCGTCCACCCCCGGCGTCGCCGGACCGCCCCCTGCTGCCACCGGCACGCCGTCCACGGGGCTGCCTCCTTCGTCACTGGCCACGCCGAAAGTATGGCCGATCCACTAGCTCAACCTGAGCGTACAGACGGTATCTTGATCAGTACTGGATGTGTAGTATCCATTTAGCCGGTTTTGCCAGAGTTTCGGTTAAATTCTGGCCTCTCTACTTGACTTGCTCGCGTCGAGCGACTGTCATGTGTCGCACACATCGCTCACCACGACGTAGTGGAGAAGCACATGACAGCCAATGCCGGCGTCCGCGCCCCGAGACAGCCCCGCACGCCACGTGGGCGATCCGCGCTGCTGGCCCTCGGCGCCGCGCTCGTGCTCGCCCTCGCTGCCGCCTGCGGCGGTGGCAGCGCCACCGACGGCAGCCAGAACGGGTTTCACCCGGTGCCCCAGACCGGTGACACGCTGACGGTGTGGGTGGACTCCGACCGCCTCGCCGCCGCCAAGCTCTACCAACGCGAACACCCCTCGGTGAAGATGAAGATCGTCAGCTACGACGGGGACGCCAACGGCTCGAACTACCTCCAGACCAAGGTGAACCTGTTCAACCGCACCCGCGCCGGCTGGCCGGACGTGGTGTTCAGCTCGCAGAACAACGAAGCCTCCTGGGCCGTGCCCGCCGGCTTCACCGCGCCGCTGAACCAGGGCCTGATCCCACAGTCCACCCTGGCCGGCTGGGCGCCGGGCGCGAACAACCCGTGCCTTGTCAACGGCACCCTCTACTGCCTGCGTAACGACCTGGCCCAGACCGTGCTGTGGTACAACGCGCCGCTGCTGCACCAGTGGGGTTACACCGTTCCCACCACGTGGCCGGAGTACGAGGCGCTGGGCAACCAGGTCGCCGCGCAGCATCCCGGTTATCTGGTCGGGACCGCAGGAGACGTGTTCACGCCCGAGATCTACCTGTGGGCCAGCCAGTGCGGCGCCAACCAGATCACCGCGCCCAAGGCCGTCACGGTGAACACCACCAGCCAGGACTGCACCCGGATGGCCTCACTGCTGGACACGTTGATCCACAACCACACGCTGGCCACCAGCAGCGTGTTCAGTTCCGATTTCGACAAGAACGACGCGAACAAGATCCTGATGATGCCCGGCCCGTCCTGGTATGGCGGGGCGCTGTTCCAGAGCACGCTCAAGACCCCGGCCGGGCAGCTCGCGGCCGCGCCGATGCCGCAGTGGCCCGGCCAGGCCAACCCGTCGGTGGGCAACGTCGGCGGCGGGACCTGGCTGCTCTCCGCGCACAGCGCCAACCTCAAGGCCGCGACCGCGTTCCTGACCTGGGTGACCACCGCGAATGACTATCAGGGCAAGGTCGCGCCGGGGTATCCGGCCTACGCGCCGGCGGCGAAGACCTGGCTGGCGAATCAGGAATCCTCGCACTACTACGCCAACGACATCGCGCCGGTGTTGCAGCAGGCCGCGGGCCAGGTGTGGTCCGGGTGGGGGTACGGCCAGTTCAGTCAGGAGGCCATCTGGGCGGCGACGGTGACGCCGGGATTGACCGCGGGCAAGACCATCGTGTCCCTGCTGCCGGCCTGGCATGACGCCATCGCCAACTACGCACGCACCGACGGATACCAGGTCAGCTCATGAGTTCTGTGACTACCGGCCGGGCCCGTTGGCCCGGCCGGTCCGGCCACGGGTTCGTCGCCCTCTACACGCTGCTGTTGATCGCCTTCGGCGTGGTGCCGACCGGATACGCCATCTACTTCGCGTTCACCGACAACGCGAACCGGTTCGCCGGCCTGTCGAACTTCATCAGCGCGGCAAGCGATTTCCGGTTCGTTGCCGCCGTCGAGCACGTCGGTCTCTACCTGGTGTGCTGGCTGGTGGCGCTGGTGGTGTTCGTCGTCGGGCTCGCGCTGCTGCTGCACCGGCTCGCCGCGCGCGGGGTCGGCATCGTGTTGCGGTTCCTGTACTACATCCCGGGTGCGCTGGCCGGGGCGGCGAGCGTCATGGTCTGGCTGTTCCTGCTCGACCCGACGGTCAGCCCGGTGAGCGTGCTGTTGCGCGCGTTGGGGTTCGACACGTTCGGTCAGGTGATCGGGGTGTCGCACCTGCCGATCCTGTTCACCCTGATCGCGTTCTGGACCGGCGCTGGCGGCTGGATCGTGGTGATGTACGGGGCGCTGAACAACATCTCGTCGGACCTGCTGGAAGCGGCGCGGATCGACGGCGCGGGTGCCTGGCAGACGGCGTGGCGGATCCAGATTCCGCTGCTGCGCAAGTGGATCGTGTACATGGTGATCCTCGCTTTCGCGGGTGGCACCCAACTCTTCGTCGAGCCGCAGTTGCTCTCGCAGGCCAGTGTTGGCGTCGCGGGACGCGACTACTCGCTCAACCAGCTCGCCTACGACTTCGCCTTCCAGAACAACAATGTCAACACCGCGGCCGGGATCTCCGTCGAGCTGCTGCTCGTCGGACTGGTCGCCGCGGGGCTGTTCGTCGCCCGATCGGGGTTCTTCGATGCCGACTAGCATCAGGACGCGGCCGGGCTTCGGCAAGCCGCTCTCCGCGCTGATTCTGCTGTTGTTCCTGGTGTTCTTCGTGCTCCCGGTGCTCTGGCTGCTGCTCGCGGCGACGAAGACCGACGACCAGCTCGTGCACGCCAACCCGTTGTCGTTCGGGTCGTGGCAGGCGCTGCGGGCCAACTGGGACGCGTTGACCTCCTTCCAGAACGACGCGATCTTCCTGTGGCTGCGCAACTCGGCCGTGTACTCCTTCGTCGCGCTGGCGATCACGCTGTGCATCGCGGTGCCGGCCGGCTACGCGCTCGCGATGACCGAGTTCCGCGGCAGGCGGACACTGCTGATCGGCACGCTGGTCGTGATGCTCATGCCCAACGCGACCCTCGTGGTGCCGCTGTTCCTGGAAGTCAACGCCATGGGCCTGATCGGCTCGATGTGGTCGATCATCCTGCCGTACTCGTTCTACCCGTTCGGCGTGTACCTGACCTACATCTACTTCAACACGACGCTGCCACGCGAGCTCATCGCGGCGGCGAAGCTGGACGGCTGTTCGGAGTTCGGCGTGTTCCGGCACATCGCCCTGCCGCTGGCCGCGCCGGTGGTCGCGCTGGTCGGGTTCTTCAGTTTCGTGGCCAACTGGACGAACTACTTCCTGCCCTACGTCCTGCTGCCCGGTGACGACCAGTTCCCGGTCCAGGTCGGCCTCGGCACGTTGCTGGACAACGTGCCCCAGTTCAACCCGACGGTCGGCGCACTTGCCGTGCAGCGGCCGGAACTGGCCCTTGCCACGCTGCTGGCCATCACCCCCGTACTGCTCGTTTTCCTGTTTTCCCAACGTTTCCTGGTGTCCGGGATGCTGGCCGGCGCGACCAAGGAATAGGAGTAGTTGAGCATGTATCCCGTCCTCACCGCCTCGGTTCCCCTGCTCGAACCGCCGCCATGGGCGATAGCCCAGCGCGAGCTGTTCGACCTGCTGGATCGCGCCTGGCGCCAGTTCGCCCGCGACTTCACCGACCAGGACGGCAGGCTCACCTACCACGACCGGCTCACCAGCCGCGACGGCGTCGACGACTTCTACGAGACGTTCTTCAACTGGCCACAGCTGTATCTGCTCGGCGGCGCGGACGACCTGCTCGCCCAGTCCGAACGGCACTGGGAAGCCGTCACCAGTCAGCTGACCGAACTGGGCATGCTGCGCGACGAGTACGAACGCGGCTACGACTGGTTCCACCAGGGCGAGAGCATGCTGCTGTGCTACTTCCTGTGCATGGCGGCACCGCAGCGGTGGGCCGAGCGGGCGCTGCGCTTCGCGGAACTCTACGTCGATCCCGTGCACGGCAACTACGACCCGGAACACCGGATCATCCGCAAGCCGCACAACGGCAGTGATCCGGACCGCGAGGGCCTCTTCGACGGCGATTCCTATCCGTGGCTGCCGCAGGAGGCGGCGATGTACGGGTTCCCGCTGGACTGGCTGCCGCGCGGCGACGGCGACGATCCACGGCTTGGTGAACAGATGCGGCTGCGGATGGGGGTCGGCGACACCGCGGTGAACCTGGCCGCCACCGGGCTGGTGTTCAACGCGTGGCTGCTCTCCGGCGAGCAGCGGTATCGGGACTGGATCGTCGACTACGTCGGCGCGTGGCAGGACCGGGCCAGGCGCAACGACGGCATCGTGCCGGACAACGTCGCCCCGGACGGCACCGTCGGCGGACTGCTTGAGGGCCGCTGGTACGGCGGTCACTACGGCTGGTCCTGGCCGCACGGCTGGTACAGCGTCGGGCAGGCCGCGACGGTGGCCGCACTGGCCGCGGCCGGCGTCACCGGCGACGAGTCCTACCTTGAGCTGGTGCGTCCGGCGCTGGACACGGTCATCGGGCAGGGCAAGGTGATGGCGTTCGTCGAGGCCGACTCCAGCCTCCAGTCCCGCTGGATCGCCCAGCTCGGGCCGGACGTGCACACCCCGAGCCTGCACGTGCCGCACCGGTACGGCGATCACGGCTGGTTCGACTACAACCCGGTGATGCTGGCGGTCCCGACCGCCCTGTGGCACCACACCGCGTCCTCCGGCGACCGGGAACGCCTTGACCGGCTGCGTGCCGCGAGCGGGTACGAGGCCACCTCGGTGCGGTCCTTCCGCAGCAAGGAGGAGGCCGGGCACGAGGAACCGTGGCTTGCGTTCCTGGCCGGCGAGGACCCCGACTACCCGATGCGCATCCTCGCGGCGGCCCAGGCGCAGGTCCGGCACCGACTGGCCAGAATGGACCGCTACCGGGGCCGCGACGTGCCCGAGGCCGACATCCACCTGTGGCAGCAGTCCAACCCGGTGGTCACCGAGGCGTTGGTCCAGTTGACCTGGGGCGGCCCGCAGGTGCTGTACAACGGCGGCCTGCAACAGGCGCGGGTGCGCTACTACGACGCCGATGCGCGCCGGCCCGGCCTGCCGCCGTCGGTCGCCGCCCTTGTCTCCTCCCTCGACCCCGATGCCACCGTGCTCGAACTGGTCAACCTCGACCCGGAGCACGCGCGGTCGGTCGTTGTGCAGGCGGGAGCGTTCGCCGAACACACCATTCGTTCCGTCGAGCACACCGAATGCACGGACGACTCGTGGCTCGGCGACCTCTACGACTACGGACACGGCGAACCGGTCGTCACGTCGGCATCCACCCAAGTGGACGGTCCGTGGCTGCGCGTCGACCTGCCCAGCTCGACCAGGATCCGGTTGAGCCTCGCCCTGGACCCGCACACGCGCCAGGGGTCCTACCGCACGCCGTTCACCCCTTGACGGCGCCGGTCAGGCCGCCGACGATGCGGCGTTCGGCGAAGATGAAGAACCCGAGCGCCGGCACTATCGACAGCGCGGTGAACGCGAGCACGCGCGCGGTGTCCTGGGAGTACTGCGTCTGGAACATCGCGACGCCGAGCGGAATCGTGAAATGCTGCGTGTCGTTGAAAACGACCAGCGGCAACAGGTACGCGTTCCAACTGGTCACGAAGGCGAGCACGGCCACGGTGACCAGGGCCGGTTTGGACAGTGGCAGCAGGACCCTGCCGAAGAAGCCGAGCCGGGTCGCGCCGTCGAGCACCGCGGCGTCCTCGATCTCCTGCGGGATGGCGGCCATGAAGGGGCGCAGGATGACGATGGTCACCGGCAGCGAGAAGGCCGCCTCGGGCAGCGCGACACCGAGCGGATTCTCCAGCATGTTGAGATCGCGCAGCCACAGGTAGAGCGGGAGGGCTGCGACGCCGATCGGGAACAGCAGGCCGACGGTGAACAGGCCGTACACGGCCTCGCGCAGGCGGAAACTGTAGCGGGACAGGGCGAAACCGGCCATGCTGCCCAGGACGACGGCCAGCGCCGTTGCGATGGCGGCGATGAGCGCGCTGTTGGCCAGGAACTGCCAGAAGGCAGGGGAGGTGACGATCGCGCGATAGTTGTCGAGCACCCACGGGTGCGGCAGGCCGGAGGGATCGGCGTTGATCTGCGCGTTGGTGCGGAATCCGCCGACGATCACGTACAGCACCGGTACCACGGTGACGCCGGTGACGAAGATGGCGGCGAGGTAGGCGAAGGACGTGCCCCAGCCTCCACGCCTGCGCCGGTTCCGCACGGGTCGGGCGGCGGGGGCGTCCAGGACTGCGGCCATGTCAGCTCGCGATCGAGGTCAGGGCGCCGTTGGTGTCCCGGCGCAGCGCGAAACGTTGGTAGACCAGGGCGAAGGCGAAGCAGATCGCGAACAGCACCACCGCGACCGCGCTGCCGTAACCGAACTCGTAGCGGTTGAAACCGTGGTCGATCTCGTAGGTCGCCATGGTGGTCGATGCGTTGGCAGGGCCGCCGCGGGTGGCGATCCAGATGACGTCGAACACTTGCAGGGAACCGATCACGGACAGGAAGATCCAGATCCGGATGGTCGGGCCGAGCAGCGGGATGACGACGTGGCGGCTGGTCTGCCAGGAGGTCGCGCCGTCGAGCGCGCAGGCTTCCCGCAGTTCGCCGGGAATGCCCTGGAGTCCGGCGAGCAGCAGGATGATGCCGAAGCCGATGTACTTCCAGGTGAGCACCAGGAACATGGTGTAGAGCACCAGATGCGTGTTGGCCAGCCACAGGTGCACCAGCCCGCCGAGCCCGACCGAGCGCAGCACGGTGTCGACGAACCCGCCCGGTTGCAGGAGGAGCAGCCACATCACCGCGGTGACCGCCTCGGACATCACGTACGGCGCGAAGATGACCAGCCGGAAGAACGCCCTGCCGTGGAGCCTGCGGTTGAGCAGCATGGCAAGGCCGATGCTCAGCGGCAGCTGGATGACGAGCGAGAGCCCTACGATGATCAGGTTGTGCACGACGGCCTGCTGGAACACCGGGCCGGTGACGGTCAGCACGTAGTTCTGAAAGCCGACGAAGTCCTTCAGCGGGCCGAATCCGCTCCAGTTGAACAGGCTGTAGTAGAACGCGATGCCGATCGGCGCGAGCACGAAACCGACGAACAACAGCAGCGGCGGCCCGAGCAGCACCGCCAGTTCCAGCCGGGTGCCGCGCGGGCCCGCGCCCCGCCCGCGCGGCCGGCCCCGCGACGCCGCCCCCTGTTGATCCTGCGGCGCGCGGGATGCTGGTACTGCGGACCGCCGGGCTGAGACGCCCGTGTCGCTCATCAGCGGCCTCCGGTCGCCGCCTGGTTGACCGCCGCCACGATGGACTGAGCATTGCCCTGGCCCGCGTAGAAGTTGGCGATCGCCTGGTCCAGTGCCTGGCCGGTGCTGGTCGGCAAGGCTTGGTCGAAGTAGGTCTGGGTGTAGGGCGCTTTCAGGCTGTAGTCCAGGACCTGGCGGATGGTCGAGTTGGTGATGGCGGAGGCCGCTGCGGGATTGCTTGGCAGGCCGATGCCGACGGAAGCGAGCTTGCGCTGCACGTCGGTGCTGGACGACGTACTTGAGGAAGCCGGCGCAGGCGGCAGCGGCCCGAGTGGTGCAGGAGAAGCCGTCACCGCCGCCGAGCACGGCGCCCGGCTGCCCCTTGCCGCCCGCCACGGTCGGGAACGGGAACCAGCCGAGTTCGTTGTCGAGGTTGCTGTCGGTGGTGAGGGAGGCCATGGTGATGGGTTCCCAGTCGCCCTGCAACTCCATGGCGGCCTTGCCGTTGGCGACCATTCCTGCCGAGCTGCCGGCGCCCTGCTGGGCCGGGGTGCCGAGGAACCCGTTCTGGAACGGGTTGCTTGACAGGAACGCGTGCAGGTCGTTGCCCGCCTTGGTCCAGCACGGATCGGTGAGGTTGCGCGCGCCGACCTGCTGTTGCAGGACGGAGGTCGAGCATTCGCGCAACGCGAAGTACTCCCAGTAGAAGGCGTCCGGCCACTGGTCCTTGCTGCCGATCGCGATCGGGCACGATGCCGTGCTGGCGCAGCGCGCTGATGTCGGCGTTGAGCTGGTCCATCGTGGATGGTGCGCTGGTGATGCCCGCCCTGGCGAAGAGGTCCTTGCGGTACCAGAAGCCGACCGTGTGCAGGTCGTAGGGCACGCCGTACTGGCGGCCGTTGACCTGCCAGCCCTTGCGCGGACTTGCCGAGTTCGCCGATCCAGCTCGACACGTCGTCGGTGATGTCGGCGACCTTGCCCGAGTTGACCTGGCCTGCCTCGTTGGCAGCCACCCCACTGCTGGTAGATGTCGGGCGGGTTGGACGACTGGAGCGCGAGCGGGACCTTGGTGGTGAAGTCCTCGTTCTGGATCGGATCGACCTTGAACGACACGTTCTTGTGTGCCGCGTGATAGGCGTCGGCGATCTGCTGCCACGTCGACTTCAGCGGGTCGGTGGTGGCGTTGTGCCACCAGGTCAGCGTCACGGCGAGAGTTGTCGCTGCCCGCGCCCGCGCTCGATCCGCCCCCACCGCCGCCGCAGGCCGCGGCAAGCGTGAGAAGCGCGGAGAACATGACGACGAGCGATCTGCGGATGTGCGCATTGTCGGTCCACTCCTGGCAACTTCGGCGGGATGGCCCTGCGGTTGGCTGAGAGTGTTGCGCCAGCTCCGGCTGATGTCAATCGTTGTCGATAACGTTTTACAAAGTTATGCGTGGCCCCCGTGCAACCCTCCCCCCGCGTAACCATCCGTGACGTCGCCGAACGCGCCGGCGTCTCGGTGGCGACCGTGTCCAAGGTGATCAATCAGCGGTACGGGGTCGCCGCGAACACCTTCGCCAAGGTGCAGTCGGTGATCCAGGAACTCGGCTACGAGGCGAGCCTTGTCGCGCAGAGCCTGCGCAACCACCAGACCAACGTCATCGGCATCCTGGTCGCGGATCTCGAACCGTTCAGCGCCGAACTGCTCAAGGGCGCGGGCGACGCGATCAGAGGCACCGGGTTCGAACTCGTCGTGTACTCGGCGGGTGGGCGGGTCGGCGAGCACGTCGGCTGGGAGCGGCGCTACCTCTCGCGGCTGTCCGGCACCCTGGTCGACGGCGCCGTGCTGGTCACGCCGACCGTGATCGAGGTGCAGTACGGGGCGCCGGTGGTCGCGGTCGACCCGCACACCGGACCCTCCGGGCTGCCCACCGTCGACTCGGACAACCTCGCGCGGTGCCCGGCTCGCCGTCGAGCACCTGCTCGAACTCGGCCACCGGCGCATCGGGCTGATCTGCCGGCCGCCCCGACCTGCAGTCCGCCCAGCTCCGCGAACGCGGCTACCGGCAAGCGCTTGCCGGCGCCGGGATCGACGTTGCGGACGGACCTGATCGAGGTCGGCGAGTTCGACCCGGACGTCTCCACCCGCGCCGCGCGAGCCCTGCTGACCCGGCCCGACCGGCCCACCGCGATCTTCGCCGCCAACGACATCTCCGCGATCGCCACCATCGGCGTCGCCCGCGAACTCGGTGTTGACGTGCCCGGCGACGCTGTCCGTGATCGGCTTCGACAACCTGCCCGAGTCCGCGCTCGCTTCTCCCCACTGACCACGGTGAACCAGCCGATCCGGGCGATGGGCCAGCACGCCATCGAGATGCTGATCAAGCTCATCCGAGGCGAACAACCCGACACCGCGCACCTGACGCTGGCCACCGACCTCGTGATCCGCCAGACGACAGCGCAGAACGGAATCCGGTGACGACCCAACAATCGCACGAAGACCGGACGAACCCTGGCGCGATTCGACCCGGCCGATTCCGGAACGGGTCGAGGACCTGATGTCGAAGATGACGACCGGGAGAAACTCGCCCAGCTCTACGGAGTCTGGGTCGGTCTGGACGCGGCCGGCGAGGTCGCGCCGCACCAGCACGACTTCGCGGCCGATCCGCCGGACTGGCAGGCGCTGATCGAACACGGCATCGGCCAGTTGACGCGGGTGTTCGGCACCGCGCCGGTCGATCCGATGCTCGGCGCCCAGGCGCTGGCCCGCAGCCAGCGGCAGATCATCGCGTCGAGCAGGCTCGGCATACCCGCGATGGTGCACGAGGAATGCCTGACCGGCCTTGCCGCGTGGCAGGCGACGATCTACCCGTCACCGTTGTGCTGGGGCGCGAGCTTCGATCCCGATCTCGTCGAGGCGATGGGTGCCCAGATCGGCGACCTGATGCGCCGTCTCGGCGTGCACCAGGGCTTGGCCCCGGTGCTTGACGTCGCGCGTGACCTGCGGTGGGGCCGGATCGAGGAGACGATCGGCGAGGACCCGTACCTGGTCGGCGTGATCGGCAGTGCCTACGTGCGCGGGATGGAGCGCGCGGGTGTTGTCGCGACGCTCAAGCACTTCGTCGGCTACTCGGCATCCCGGGCCGGCCGCAATCTCGCGCCGGTGTCGGTCGGACCGCGTGAGGTCGCCGACGTGCTGCTGCCGCCGTTCGAGCAGGCGCTACGCGCTGGCGCGCGCTCGGTCATGAACGCCTACGTCGACCTGGACGGCCTGCCCGTCGCGGCAAACGCCGAACTGCTCACGGACGTGCTGCGCGAGCGGTACCGGTTCACCGGAACCGTGGCAGCCGACTATTTCTCGATTTCGTTCCTGCACAGCCTGCACCATGTGGCCGACGGCCCCGCCGACGCGGCGGGGCAGGCACTCGCAGCGGGCATCGACGTCGAACTGCCCACTATGGACTGTTATGGCGACCCGCTGGACAGCGCGATCCGCGCCGGCTCTGTCGATGTCGAACTCGTCGACAGGGCGGTGCGCAGGGTGCTCGACCCAGAAATGCGAGCTGGGCCTGCTCGACCCGGACTGGTCGGCAGAGCCGCCGATACTGCACGAGACCGATGCCGATCTCGACGACGCGCCATCCCGCGAGCTGGCAAGGGAACTCGCCCGCCGCTCGATCGTGCTGCTGCGCAACGACGGCGTGCTGCCGCTGTTCGCCGAGCAGAGCATCGCCGTTGTCGGGCCGCGCGCGGCCGAACCGGGTGCGCTGATGGGTTGTTACTCCTTCCCCAACCACGTCGGCGTGCGGCATCCCGATGTTCCGCTCGGCATCGACGTGCCGACCGTCCTCGACGCGTTGCGGGCCGACCCGGCCGGGCATCGCATCCAGTACGCGCGGGGCTGCCCGGTACTCGGCGGAACGGACGAGGAGATCGCCGAGGCCGTGCGGATCGCCAGGGACGCGGACGTCTGTGTCGCGGTGCTCGGCGACCAGTCGGGGCTGTTCGGCAGGGGAACGTCCGGCGAAGGCTGCGACGCGACCGACCTGCGGCTGCCGGGCCGGCAGGAGGAACTGCTTGAGGCGCTGCTCGGCACCGGCACGCCCGTCGTGCTCGTGCTGCTCGTCGGCCGGCCCTACGACGTGTCAAGGCAGGTCGATCGGCTCGCCGCCGTGCTGTGCGGTTTCTTCCCCGGCGAGGAGGGCGGCACCGCGCTCTCCGATGTCCTCAATGGACGGACGAATCCGTCAGGTCGGCTACCAGTGAGCTTCCCGTCGGGGCCGGGCGGTCAGCCGGGCACGTACCTCGCGGCACCGCTCGCGGAGCGCTCCGAGGTGAGCAACGTCGACCCGACCCCGCTGTTCCCGTTCGGGCACGGCCTGAGCTACGCGCCCGCCGACTGGCTCGGCGTGGACAACGTCACCGGACCCGACTGGCCGACCGACGGCGTCTGCCGGATCGCGGTGACGTTGCGCAACACAACGGAAATCGCGACGACCGAGGTCGTCCAGGTCTACCTGCACCGGCCCGTCGCCGATGTCGTGCTACCGGTCCGGCGGCTGATCGCGGCCGCGCGGGTCGAGCTGGCCGTTGGCGAGACCCGCACGGTCACGCTCGATCTCGCCGCGGACCTGACCTCCCACACCGGACGGGACGGGACCCGGCAGGTTCGGCCTGGAGGGGTGGAACTGCACGTCGGTGCGTCGAGCACGGACATCCGTGCCACCCTTCCCTGCCGCCTGACCGGGTCACCGCGTCCGGTCGGGATCGACCGGATCATGATCCCGGAGGTCACCCTCAGCTAAGCGTCCACTGCTGGTTGCTGCCGCCGTTGCAGGTCCACAGTTCGACGGCGGCACCGTCGGCTGTGGACGCTCCGGTGACATCGAGGCACAGGCCGGACTGCACCCCGACGACAGAGCCGTTGGAGTTCAGCGTCCACTGCTGGTTGGTCTGGCCGTTGCAGGGCCAGATGATCACCTTCGTGCCGGGAGTGGTGCCCTTGCCGTTGGCGTCAAGGCAGTCCGCCCCGTTGTAGAGGGTCAACTCGTTGGACGAGTTGTGCGTGACGGCTTCGCCCGTGCTGCCGTCGCAGCCCGCGATCTGGGCCTGGGTGCCCGCCGTGCTGTTGGGCGCGTCGAGGCACTTGCCAGCACCGACCGCGTGCAAGGCACCACTACCGCCACCGGTGCTGCCACCACCGTCAAGACCGAAGAAGTGGACGGCGTAGGCGGCCATCCCGGTCTCCGGCAGTTGGTGCCCCGCTCCCGAGATGCTGTACGCCTCGACGTCGACGGTGCCGCTGCTGTCCGCGTAGCGGGTACGCGTCCAGCCCGACTGTGGACTGTCCGTGGATGTCGGGGTCTGGCTCAGCCCGAAGACGTTGGTCCACTGCTTGATCTCTTCGCCGAAGTTCGCGTAGTAGAGCGTGGTGTCCGCGGTGCCGTGCCACAACTGCATGCGTGGCCGAGGACCGGTGTAACCGGGGTAGGCCGCCCGGACCAGGTCGCCCCACTGCTGGGGCGTCTTGCTGATCTGCCCCTGGGCGCACTGGGAGTTCCACTGCGAGCCGTCGGTCGTTTCGAAGCAGCCGAACGGCACGCCCATGTAGGCCGCACCGGCCTTGAACACGTCGGGATAGTCGCCGAGCATGACGTTGGTCATCATGCCGCCGGAGGAGGAACCGGTGACGTAGACCCGGCTGGAATCACCGTTGTAGTGCTGCTCGACGTACTGGATCATCGAGATGAGGCCGGCCGGGTCGTTGTTGCCGCTGTGGGTCAGCGAACTCGGGTCGGACACGTCCCAGCAGTCGTAGCTGCGCGTCACGGACGGGTAGATGACGATGAAGCCGTACTGGTCGGCCAGTGACGCGAACTGCGTGCTCGAATAGAAGTACGGGCCCGAGCCCTGGCAGCCGTGCAGTCCGAGCAGGATCGCCGGGTGCGGTTGGACGTTGTTCGGCACGTACAGGTACATCTGCAGGTTGGTGGGGTTGTTGCCGAAGTTCGTGACCTGGACCAGTGACGCCGCCGCCGCCTGCGGTGCGGCGACCACCGAGGCGGACAGCAGCGCCGCGACGAACGCGACCACCGCCAACCCCAGGGCACGGACTCTTCTGCTGAGACTCATGCGGCTGACTCCTCGTTTCATCCGAGCGTCCACTGCTGGTTCGAGCCGCCGTTGCACGTCCACAGCTCGACCGCGGTGCCGTTCCCGGTGCCCGCACCGGTCACGTCGAGACACAGCCCGGACTGCGCGCCGGTGATGGTGCCGTCGGCGTTCACCTGCCACTGCTGGTTCGCGCCCCCGTTGCACGTCCAGACGTCGACCTTCGTGCCGGCCGATGTGCCAGCGCCGTACGCGTCGAGGCACAGCTGGCTGCTGCCGGTGTAGACGGTCAGCTGACCGGAGGAGGTGTGCGTCCAGGACTGGTTGGCATTGCCGTTGCAGTCCCAGATGTCGGCCTGCGCACCGGCCGTTGTGGATCCGTTCGCCACGTCGAGGCACTTGCCGGCGCCCACAGCCTGCACTGCGCCGACACCCGGGTTGCCGCCGCCACTACCCGGCGTGATGGACAGGTTGTCGAACTGGGCGGTCTCGCCCTGGCTGGTGGCATAGCCGACCTGGCCGGAGCCGTAGCTGGAGTCGTTGGCCGAGCCAACCGTCGTCCCGTCGATGGCCGCGGTGATGGTGCTGCCGGAGAAGGTCAGCGCGAGGTGGTGCCAGCTCCCCGTGCCAAACCCGCCAACGTTGCCGCTGGCCAGGGTGGTGAAATTGTTGTTGTTGCTGGTGTTGGATTTCAGGATCGACCAGGCTCCGCTGTCGCTGACCCGGAGATGGTAGGCGTTCAGGCCGCTGGCCCCGTTGTTGCCGTACGTCTGGGTGTTGGCGCGGCCGAGCAGCTCGGCGTAGCCGGATTTCTCCAGCAGGACGTCGGAGGCGACCGTGTAGTTGTTCCAGCTCAGGTCACCGAGCAGGGCGTGCGGATCGGACAGGTTGTCCCAGGTGATCGGCGCCTGCGCGCTCATCTGCCGCACGCACTGACCGGTGCGCCCGCCGCCGCAGCCGACGATCTCGAACGCGCCCTGCCAGTCCATCAGGTACTTGGCCTCGGAGCCGGTGGCGTCCGCGTCGAAGGAGTCGGTGTAGGGCAGCGCCAGCCTGCCCTGTGCCGGACTGGTCGCGGTGCCCTTGGCCTGGCCGGTCGTGGTGGTGATGGTGTAGACGTAGCCCGGCTGCACGGTCAGGCTGTAGTTGCCGCCCGACGGGGTCAGGTCCGTGGCGTGCACGAAGTAGTCGGCCTGGTTGTTGGAGTTCACGTTGGTCGACCAGACGTGCACCTGACCGGTGGACAGGCCGCCAGTGACGTTGAAGTTGAGCGTTTGCGGGCCGCCGGCGTCCATGGTCTCGATGACCGTGGAGTAGTCGGTGTTGTTGGTGGACTTGAGGGTCACGTAGCTGCCGTTGTTGCGGTTGCCGCCGATGTAGCCGCTGGAACTGTCCAGATAGTGCCAGCCCGGCGCGGTGAACTGTGTTGTCTGCGCGGCCACCCAGGCGTTCTTGCCGATCGAGTAGTAGCCGGACCACGGTTGTGAGGCCAGAGCGAGACCCATGGTCGGCCACGGCAGGTTCGGGGTGATCGCGGCGACCACCGGCCAGTTGATGTATGCCGTCATCTTCCCGTCGATGTAGCCGCGGTTGATGCCTCGTGCCATCGCGTTCGCGCCCGCGTTGTAGTCGTCCGAGCCGTTCTCGCTCGCCCACAGCGTCTTACCGGACGACGTGGCCGACGAAGGTACCGAGCAGTTGGACTGGGACGAGCGGTAGCCGCACGGATAGTGCGTGCCGATGATGCTCACGGCCGACGCGAACGACGGGTTCGAGTCGATGTCGTTGGCCACCGACCAGTCCGAGTCGGCTGCGACGATCTGGACGTTGTTGTAGCCGTTGGAGTTCAGCGCGCTGCGCAGTTGCTCGTACCAGGAGACGTTGTAGCCGCGCTCGTTCCAGCCGCCGAGGTAGTCGATGGTCAGGTTGTCCGCCTTGGCGCAGTTCAACCAGGAGACGAGGTAGTTGATGGTGTCGGTGGACCAGAAGTTGCCGCCACCGAGCCAGCCGGGCGCGCCCCACGCGAGCCCGTACAGCTTGATGTTCGGGTTGCGGGCCTTCGCCTGCTCCATCAGCCAGAACTCGTACCCGACGTTGCAGTTGACCGCCCCTCGGGTGTGTTCGATGCTCGGTTCCGAGCCGGAGGTCGAGTTGGTGTCACCGCCGATCTCGGCCTTGAGAATCTGCAGGGACGCGCCGTACCCGGGTTTGAACAGGTAGTCCAGGATCTGGCCGCGCTCCGGCTCGGGATAGTCGATCAGCAGCCGGGAGTTGCCACCGCCACCGCTGATCGCGCCTATCCCGTCGAACGTGCGTCCGCCCGACGAGCCGTTGAGCGTGATCGACGTCGCCGCGCTGGCGGGGGTGACGGCCACCATGGCGGCGGCAATGGCCAGCACGAGTCCGGCCAGTATCGCCAGCAAACGGGCGATTCCTGCGGGACGTCTTGGTGCAGCAAGGGTATTCTTCACCGTGTTTCACCTTTTCTCGCAGCGGTCGTCCATTGTCGAATCGATTCGACAATTTTGGCTCGACCGATGCTATGACAGTTGTGGTGCAAGCGGAGAAACTTTCACGGTATGATTCAATTCGTGGTAATGCGGGAGGACGTGGCGGGAGGGACATAGCATGGCGCGATGAACATCGGGGAGATCGCGCGCCGGTCGGGCGTCTCGCGCAGTACGGTTTCGTACGCGCTGAGCGGCAAGCGCGCCGTCTCGGAGGCCACGAGGCAACGGATCCAGCAGGTCATCGACGAGGTGGGCTACCGCCCCAACGCGGCGGCACGGGCGCTGAAGGAAGGTCGGACGCGCACCATCGGCCTGGTGATTCCGCCCGCGACGGCACGCATGACGTTCATGCAGCTGGACTTCGTCGGCGCGGTCATGGAGGCCGCGGCCCATGCCGACCTGGACGTGCTGCTCTCCCCGTCGGGCGGCGACCACGACCGGTTCTTCGAGCGGATCGTCACGGGGCGGCGGGTCGACGGCGTGATCCTGATGGAGATCCGCATGGCGGACGACCGGGTCGAGCGGCTGCGAAGTAACGGTACGCCGTTCGTGACGATAGGCCGAACAGCCCGTCCCCGGGGCACGTGCTGGGTCGACATCGACTACGCTGTGCTCGTGCGGCAGTGCGTCGATCACCTTGCCGACCTCGGGCACCGCGACATCGCGTTGATCAACCGCTCCGCCGAACTGTTCGCATCCGGCTACGGTCCGGCTTGCAGGGCGCGCGAGGGATTTCGCAAGGCGCTCGCCCGGCGCGACCTCGCAGGCGCGGAGTTCCACTGCGGCGACAACGCGCAGGCAGGCGGGCGCTGCGTCGAGGAGATCCTGCTCAGCCGCCCGATGACCACGGCAATCGTGACGATCAACGAGGCGGCCCTGCCCGGCGTGCGGCACGCGCTCGACCGTGCCGGGCTTGCGAGCCCCGACCGGTTCTCGATCACCGGAATCGTGGCAAGGCACTGGGCCGAACAGTTCCATCCTCGACTCACCGCAATCGATCTGCCCGCCGAGGAGATGGGTGCCACCGCCGTCCGATTCCTCGTCGAACGCATCGCCCACCCGGCCGCCGACCCGGTGCACAAGCTACTCAGACCGCCCATTTCACTTCGTGGTAGCACCGGTCCGGTCTTCCGGACGCAGTGAAAATTACATTCTGACCCAGCGCCTGAGCAGCCAAGACGCGGCGCAATCGAGTAACAACAAACGTTCGCTTGACAGTGCACACACAACTTTCCAGGCTGTGACCGTTGGGTTACACAGAGGTTGCCCTGCTGGTCGGAGGGCCATGGGAGGTGGACATGACTGTCACCGATCCGATCGACACCCGTCCCACCCTCGTCGACGTCGCCTGCGCGGCAGGCGTATCGACAGCGACCGCGTCTCGGGTGCTCAACGGCTTCACCAACGTGCGTCAGGAAACGCGCGACCAGGTCGAGCGCGCGATGCGTGCCCTCGGCTACGTCCGTCACCGCGCGCCACGTCGATTACCCACTGATCGGGCCGGCTCGATCGCGCTCGTGGTGTGCGAAGAGGGGATGCGGCTGTTCTCGGATCCGTTCTTCGCGCGGGTGCTCGGCGGCGTCAGCAGGGCACTCGCCTCGACAGACACGCAGTTGGTGCTGCTGATGACCCGGTCGGTCAAGGACTACGAAACCTCGGTGCTGCGCTACCTGCGCAGCGGGCACGCGGACGGTGCCCTGTTCGTGAGCATGCACGGGCGCTATCCGATCGACCTCGCGCGCATCGGCGTCCCGGTGGTGAGCACCGGCCGACCCGTTGGCGCGCAGGCCGCGCGGTACTCCTATGTCGACTCCGACAACCGAGGCGGCGCGCACCGTGCCGTAATGCACCTCATCGAGAGCGGCAGGAAGAACATCGCCACCGTGGCGGGACCACCCGACATGACGCCGGGTATCGACCGGCTCGCCGGGTATCGCACCGCCGTCACCGAGACCGGCACGTACGACCCGGGACTCGTGGTGCACGGCGATTTCAGCCAGCCGTCGGGAGAACACGTCATCCGGCTGTTGCTGGACCGGCGACCCGATCTCGACGCGGTGTTCGTGGCATCGGACCTGATGGCCATGGGCGTGCTGCGCGGTCTGCGCAGAGCGGGCCGGCGGGTACCGGACGACGTCGCGGTGATCGGGTTCGACGACTCGCCAGCGGCCCGGCACACCGATCCGCCGCTGACCACGGTGCGCCAACCGGTCGAGGAGATGGGCGCGCGCACCGCGCACGAACTGATGGCGCTCATCGCCGATCCGACCGCGCATCCGCGCAGCGTCGTGTTGCCAACCGAACTCGTCCTTCGCGAATCAGCCTGAAGTCCCCCAAGTCCCACGATACGTCGTAAATCCGGAAAGCATTGTAATTTTCGTCGGCGCATTCACCGCCTGGTTAGCCTTTTCACGATCACCTCGCCAAATGAATTAGAGGAGACCCATGGCAACAACACCTTCGACGAGGTCGCGCGGTGCGACATGGGGGCGCCGGTCGGCCCTCGCCGCCGCCATCGCGCTGAGCGCGGGCACGCTCGCCGTCATCGGCGCCAACCAGGCGCAGGCGGCGGGTTCGTGTTCCGTGCAGTACCAGGTGTCCAGCAGTTGGTCCACCGGTGCGACAGTGGCGATCAACATCACCAACAACGGCCCGGCGACCACGTCCTGGAACCTGACGTTCGCGTTCCCCGGCAACCAGCGGGTGACCAACGGCTGGAACGCCACCTACACCCAGAGCGGCCAGAACGTCACCGTCGCCAGCGAGAACTACAACGGTGCGCTCGCCACCGGCGCGAGCACCTCAACGGGGTTCAACCTCAGCTACTCGGGCACCAACGCGGTCCCGACCGCGTTCTCCCTCAACGGCACCGCGTGTGACAACGGTCAGAACCCACCACCGACCAGCACGCCACCGCCAACGAGCCCGCCACCGACGAGCCCGCCACCGAACAACGGCTCGCACGTGGCCAACCCGTACGTCGGCGCGAGCGCCTACCTCAACCCCGACTACGTCAAGGAGGTCAACGCCCAGGCGAGCCAGGACGGCTCTGCGGCCGAGGCGGCCGTCGCGAAGTACCAGACCGCGATCTGGATGGACCACATCGGCGCCATCGCAGGTGACGGTGGCAGGCTCGGGTTGCAGGCCCAGATGGACAACGCCGTTGCGCAAGCCGCGAACGGTCCGGTGACCATCGAGGTCGTCGTCTACGACCTGCCCGGCCGTGACTGCGCCGCGCTGGCGTCCAACGGCGAGATCCCGGCCACCCAGGCGGGTCTTACCGAGTACGAGTCGCAGTACATCGATCCGCTCACCGCGATCCTTGGCAACGCCAAGTACGCGGGGAACAGCAACCTGCGGGTCATCACGGTCGTCGAACCGGACTCGCTGCCCAACGCGGTGACCAACCAGAGCAAGTCGGCGTGCCAGGCCGCGACCCCGTACTACGAGCAGGGCATCGAGTACGCGCTCAACAAACTGCACGCGATCCCGAACGTGTACACCTACCTGGACATCGCGCACTCGGCGTGGCTGGGCTGGTCGAGCAACATGGGACCGGCCGCGCAGGAGTACGCCAAGGTGGTCAGGGCGACCAGCGCCGGCTTCGCCAGTGTCGACGGGTTCATCAGCGACACCGCGAACTACACCCCGGTGACCGAGCCGTTCCTGCCCAACTCCACGCTCCAGGTCGGCGGCCAGCCGGTGGATTCGGCGACGTTCTACCAGTGGAACCCGTTCTTCGACGAGCACTCCTACGACAACGCCATGTACAGCCAGCTGGTGTCGTCGGGATTCCCGAGTTCCATCGGGTTCCTCATCGACACCTCGCGCAACGGCTGGGGCGGTCCGAACCGGCCGACGCAGCTCAACAGCTCGCCGAGCACGCCGGACAGCTACGTCGCGGCGAACAAGATCGACGGGCGCCCGTTCCGAGGTGACTGGTGCAACCAGGCGGGTGCCGGCATCGGTGCCCGGCCGCAGGCGCAGCCCTTCGGCAGCTCCGACCACGTGATCGCGTTCGTGTGGATCAAGCCGCCTGGCGAGTCCGACGGTGACTACCCCACCGCGTCGCACTCGCACGGTGACCCGCACTGCGATCCGAACGGCACCAACACCGACGGCAACGGCGGCACCTACTCCACGGGTGCCCTCGGCGCAGCGGATGTTCCTGCGGGCCAGTGGTACTCGGCCGAGTTCCAGCAGCTGGTCAGCAACGCCTACCCGTCCCTGTCCTGACCGACACCAACCATCAACCGGTGGGCCCAGCCGAGATTTCTCGGCTGGGCCCACCGGTTGAAACTTTCACGGTCAAGTGAAGCCGAATTCCTGGTGTCGGGTAATCCTGTTTCCTTGCTCGGATCCGGTGATCCAGGTGGTTCCTCGCAAGACGACAACGCCGCGAGGGGCCGTCTGGGGCCGGAGGTGAGTAAGACGAGCAGGATTACCTGACACCAGTTCTGTCACGGTCTCTTGACACCGCTCTGGACTCTGATGCACCTTCTCCAGGCAGAAAACGGGCCAGTGCGGCCATTTTTAGACTTGTGCTCAAGGTGGACGAAGGAGATCACATGAGCAACAGCGCGTTTCGCGCTAGACGATCATTCCGAACATTGTCGCGGTTCGCGGTCGCGGCCGTCGTCGTCCTAGGCGGTGCGACCGGCGCGACGATCACGGCCGGTCCGGCGCAGGCCGCGACGCAGGGGCCGTGCGACATCTACGCGGCGGGCGGCACTCCGTGCGTCGCGGCGCACAGCACCACCCGCGCCCTGTACGGCGCCTACAACGGGGCGCTGTACCAGGTCCGGCGCTCGTCGGACAACACGACCAAGGACATCGGCGTGGTCAGCGCGGGCGGCTATGCCAACGCGGCCGCGCAGGATTCCTTCTGTGCCGGCACGTCCTGCGTCATCACCATCATCTACGACCAGTCCGGCAAAGGTAACAACCTCACCCAGGCGCCTGCGGGCGGCGCGGCCGGTGGCCCGGACAACCTCGCCAATGCCACCTCGGCGCCGACCACCCTCAACGGCAACAAGGCGTACGGCGTGTTCGTCGCGTCAGGAACCGGTTACCGCGACAACCACACCAATGGAATCGCGACCGGGGACCAGCCAGAGGGCGAGTACGCGATCTTCGACGGCACGCACTACAACGGCGGCTGCTGCTTCGATTACGGCAACGCCGAGACCAACAGCAACGACGACGGCAACGGCACCATGGAGGCAATCTACTTCGGCAACATCAGGGTCTGGGGCTACGGCACCGGAAACGGCCCCTGGATCATGGCCGACATGGAGAACGGCCTGTACTCCGGTGTGAACGCGGGCTACAACGCCAACGACCCGACCATCAACTACCGGTACACGACCGCCATCATCAAGGGCGGCGCGAACCAGTGGGCGATCCGGGGCGGCAACGCGCAGTCGGGCGGTCTCTCGACCTTCTACAGTGGACCGCGCCCGAACGTCGCAGGCTACAACCCGATGCGTAAGCAGGGTGCGATCATCCTGGGCACCGGCGGTGACAACAGCAAGGGCTCGGACGGCACCTTCTACGAGGGCGTGATGACCTCCGGGTACCCCTCGGACGCCACCGAGAACGCGGTGCAGGCCAACATCGTCGCGGCCGGCTACGGCACCGGCGGCAGTGTCGGCCCTGGTAGTGGTGCGTTGCACGCGGTCGGCGCCGGCAAGTGCCTCGACGTGCCCAACTCCACCACCACCGCCGGCACGCAGACCCAGATCTGGGACTGCGACGGCAGCAGCGGTGAGGCCATCACGCACAACTCGTCCAACGAGTTGACACTCTACAACGGGGCCGACTGCCTTGACGCCAACGGTCAGGGCACCAGCCCCGGCACGAAGGTCATCATCTGGCCCTGCAACGGTCAGAGCAACCAGCAGTGGACCCTCAACAGCGACGGCACCGTCACCGGAGCACAGTCCGGCCTGTGTCTCGATGTCACCGGGGCATCCACGGCCGACGGCGCCGCCGTCGAACTGTGGACCTGCAACGGCGGCAGCAACCAACAGTGGAACCTCCGCTGACCCAGCAAGCGCTGAACCAGTGAGTGAAGGGAGCCGGAGCGTCGCACCGCGGCGCTCCGGCTGTTCACGTCGATCGCAGACATGTCACGCGGATTCGCGAATCACCAACTGGGTCTCCAGCACCGTGCGCCGTGGCCGCGTCGTGTTCCCGGCGATCAACGCCAGCAGTTCGCGGGCGGCCTGTGCGCCCGTCGGCTCGACGGGTTGACTGACGGTTGTCAACGACGGCGCCAGGTTACGCGCGAGCGGCGAGTCGTCGAAGCCGATCACGGCGACATCGTCCGGTACTTTTCGCTTCGATCGGTGTAAGGCGCGCAGTACGCCGATCGCCATCAGGTCAGACGCGACGAAGATGGCGTCGATGTCGGGCCTGCGGTCCAGCAGGCGCAGCGTCATGTGTTCACCGGACACCTGGCCGAAGTCACCGTAGGCGACCAGACCGGGATCGAATCTGCCTTCGCCGTCTAACACCTCGCGGTAACCGGCAAGGCGATCGATGCTCGGGGCCATGTCCTTGGGGCCGGCGATGGTGGCGATCCTGGTTCGGCCCGACCCGATCAGGTGCCGGACCGCGGCCTTGGCGCCTCCCCTGTTGTCGACGTCGACGTAGGTGTACCGGTCCGGATCGTCGCAGACCGGGCGACCGATGCTGACCACCGGCACGTCGATCCGGTCGAGCGCCGTCGTGTCCCGCGCGTGCATGCTGACGACCAGCGCGCCGTCAACGTGGTCCTTGTTCAGGTAGCCGATCAGCGACCGGGTGTCCCTGGCGGACTGGGCCATCAGCAGGATGATCTGCGAGCCAGACGGGGTCAGGACCTGGCTGGCGCCTCGGAACACCCGGCCGAAGAACGGGTCGGAGAACAGCCGCAACGCCTCCTCGCACACCACGAACGCGACCGAGCCGGTGCGTCGCCGGTCGTTCAGGCGCGTCGCGCGGTGTCGCACGTAGCCGAGGTTGACGATGGCGTCCTCCACCTGGCGGCGGGTTTCCGGCCGCACCTTCGGAAACCCGTTGATCACTCGTGACGCTGTCGCGGACGACACACCGGCGACGCGCGCCACATCTGCCAATGTGGGGCGAGGAGCAGGCAGGTCGAGCACGGTCACGTCCACCTCCACGGTCCGGCATCGTCGCATGACACCTGGAGTTATGCGTTGGTCACAGGATCAAAAACCTCGAAGCCACAGTGTCAAGCCCGCGCCCGGACGATTCAACGATTCATTCGATGATTAGACCTGTTTGGCTAACGCTAACCAAGCGCAGTGCCCGTCAAGTGCAGGGTCACCATGCGCTTGACGTAACTTTCACCAGTATAGACACGAAAACCACTGCTGAGCACGGCAGGCGCCGATCAACTCTGGGCACCGGAGTCCGCTGCGGCCTAACGTTGCCCGTCATGAGACTCCGCGTGATGCGCGCTCTCCCGGTCGTCTCGGCGTTGGCGGTGGGCATCGCCATCGGTGGTTGCGGCAACGGGACCCCCTCCACCAGCTCGGTCCCCTCCAGTGTCACCAGCACCCCGACGAGCGCGCCGGTCTATGGCCCGCACGGGCCCGACCCGGCGTGCGCCGCTGCGCTGAAGGCGGAGCAGGATCTTCGGGCGCACCAGGACACGGACCAGAGCGACGAGTCCGCCATCGACCAGGACTTCACGAACTTCGCCGACGCGCTGAGCGCTGCGGCCCAGCACGAGGCGAATCCGGCGAAGGCCAAGGCGATGGACGCACTCGCCAACGACTACACCGCGTTGGTCGAATCGCAGAGCGGCACCGCCCAGCTGCCCGACATGAACACGGTCAGCAACGACGGCGCCGCTTTCGACAAAGCCTGTTCCTAGCCAAGCCTGTTCCTGACAAGCCTGTTCCTGCAACGGCGCGCTCCGGGCCGAAACTCGGCCCGGAGCGCTTATCCCACTATCCGGTCGGTCAGCTACAGGTGTTGCCGTTGACCGCGAACGACGTCGGTGAGGCGTCGCTGTTGGCCCAGGTGCCCTGGAAGCCCAGTGATGTGGACCCGTTGGGCGCGATGGTGCCGTTGTAGCTGGCGTTGGTGATGGTGACGTTCTCGCCGCTCTGGCTCTCCGACCCTGCGCTCCAGGCGCTGGTGATCTTCTGATCGCCCGGGAACGTGAAGGTCAGTTTCCAGCCGTTGATGGCGGAACTACCGGTGTTGCCGATCGTGACGCTGGCGGTGAACCCGCCCGGCCACTGGTTGGGCGTGTAGGTGACGTGGCAGCCACCCGGCGGCGGCGGTTGGCCGACGCTGATCGTCCAGGTGAAGCTCGCCGATCCACTCACCCCGTTGTTGTCCGTCGCGGTCACCGTGACGCTGGAGGTGCCGGACGACGTCGGCGTGCCGGAGATCAGGCCGGTCGACGAACTGATCGACAGGCCGGCGGGCAGGCCGGTCGCACCGTAGCTCAGGGTCGCCCCCGCAGTGGAGTCGGACGCCTTGATCTGGACGCTGACCGCGGTGCCCACGGTTCCGGTCTGGTTGCCAGGACTGGTGACCGTGACGGCGCCGCCCTGGCTACCCGAGCCGACCGTCCAAGTGAAGTTGACCGACGACGCACTGCTGCCGTCGCTCACCGTCACCGTGGTCGTGTAGCTGCCTGCCGCGGCCGCGGTCGGCGTGCCGGTGATCGCGCCGGTCGAGGAGTTGATCGACAGGCCGAGCGGCAGATCGGTGGCGCTGTAGGCGAGCGTCTTGCCCGTCGCCGTGTCGGACGCCTTGATCTGGAGGCTCGCCGCGCTACCGGTGGCGGTGGTCTGGCTACCGGGGTTGGTGACCGTGACCGTCGGAGTGGCGCTGGCCGGCGGGGTCACGGTCGGGAACAGGTACGCGAACGTGTCGAACGCGGTCGCGATGTCCCCTTCCGCCCAGAACCGGTGGTAGTTGAACACCGGAGCCGAGCCGCCGTTGAGGTAGTTCTGCACCAGCGGGTAGTCCGTGACACTGGTGTACCACGGACGGATGGACAGGAAGGTGTTGTCGGCCGAGCTGATCGTGCCAGCACCCGGGTAGGTGCCGGACCAGCCGGACGGGATGTAGACGCCTTCGTAGTTGGTGGTGTTGAAGGCCGAGGTGAAGTTGCTGTAGTCGGTGCGGCTCTCCGGTGCGGAGTAACCAATCGAGTCACCGTAGAACTGGTGGATCACATCGATGATGTTCTGCGAGGCGGTCTCGGCCGTCGTGTCACCGGACTTGGCCGCGTAGTACGCGTAGGTCTTGGCCAGTGACCCGGACACGCCAAGGTCCGCGGCGCAGCCAGAAACCGAGACGTGCAGGCCGGGATTGGCCGGGGGCTGTGCCGAACTCGATGTGCCGGTGGTCCAGCTCTCGGCGGGCTGACCGGTCCAGGTCAACGTTCCTGGCATGCAGATCGCTCCGGTCGAGGCGTTGACCGTGGCGACCGACTCGGCCCACGCCACCCACTTCTTCAGGATCGCGCCGGCCTGGGCGTTGCCGGTGGCGTAGTAGTACTCCGCGATCCGCTCCATGGACCAGGTCTGGAAACCGAACCACTGGTTGGACGGCGGGTTGTGGTACACCGGCTCCCAGTCGTAGTACATGCCGTCGAAGGTGGGATCACCTGATGGCGGCTTGGTCACGTCGCCGTAGTTGCCGCCCCAGTTGTTGGTGATACCTCCTGCGATCCCTCCCTCGGCCGACTGTAGCCACTGGTCCATGTTCAGCTGGGTGGTGAGGCTGGTCCCCCAGTCCGACTTGCCAGACGGGGACAGCGGGGTCAGGCTCGACGCCGTGGACAGCGCGTAAGCCGCCATCGGGTTCTGGTAGCCCTGGTGGATCTCGGTGCCGCTGATCCGCCAGGACCAGCTGCCGGCAGTCGAGCCGCCCCAGGCGTAGTACCAGGACAGCAGGTAGGTGTCCTCATTGGACTTCGAAGTGCCGGCGGGGCAGGACGCCGAGCCGACCTGGCTACAGTTGGCGCTGATCTGCTTGAAGTACTTGTCGAACATCGCATAACGCAGGTCGTCGCCGAGCTTGGCCGCGTTGGCCATGGTCGAGGAGAGCTGCGATGCGTTGCCCTGCGCGGTGGCGTACTGCTCGGCCCAGTACGCGGCCTGGACAAGGCGCGCGTCGGCGTCCGGCGCCTCGGTGTACTTGTACTGCGCCGAGAAGCTGCCGCCGCCGTTGTTGAACAGGCCGAGATAGCCGGATCCGCTCTCACCGTACTTCAGCGAGTCCCAGTCGGGCTGGGGAACCGTGTCCCAGACCGACTCCTCTGAGCCACGCTGGTAGCTGTTGATCCAGCTCGGCGTTGAGGTGCCGTCCTCCTGCTGGCCGAAGCCGTACCGGTTGTCGGTGTCCATGATCCAGCTCGGCGCGTAGATGGTGCAGTCGCCGTAGGCCGACTTCAACTCGCTGTAGAGCGGGTCCGAGCCGACCGGGGTCGAGGAGCTGAGCGAGACAGGGTAGTTGCTCGGGGACGGTTCCTCCGGCCCGTACGTGGCGGGGGATGACGCGTTGTAGCCACTGCAACCGGGCTGGTTGGCCGCGTTCGGGATCATGTACTGCTGCATGTTGGCCCACGCGTTGTTGAACGCGGTCCAGTCACCGGTGACCCGACCGTAGTCGGCGGCGAGCCACAGCCAGTAGCTGTAGGTCTCCGAGGTGGTTTCGTGACCGTAGTCCGGGGCCTCGACGATGAGTTCCTCGACCGAGTGGTACGGGATGCCCTTGGGGCTGAAGTACCCGTTGGCCGAGTTGGTCATGTCGTTGTAGAGGTCGAGGAACCACTGGTCGTACCCGCTCGCGGTGGCCGCGTCGGTGACGCCGACCGATGCGTTGTGCAGACCGGGCGACGACGCGGTGATCGTCGCGTGGCTGCCCGCCTTGGTCGGCGCGGCTGCCACGGTCACCTGCTGTGGCCGGTTCCAGTTCGACGGCGTGAAGGTGAGCGTCTGCCCCTTGGCGACGCTGACCCCGTTGCCCGATTCGTTGAGCTGCACGGCGACCGGGCTGGTCGGCTTGGTGGACAGCGAGACGCCCAGCGACGCCGAGTGGCCCTGCTGGACGGCCAGCGTCGACTGGTCGATCACCACGCTCGGCTGCTCGACCTGGATCGCCACCGGCGAGGACGTGGTGCTCTTGCCCTGCTTGTCGGTGGTCACCGCGGTGATCGAGTAGTCACCGGCCGGGACCTTCGCCCAGTTCACCGTCCACGGCGCGGACCTGGCGACCCCGATGAGCCGGTTGTCGGAGAGGTCGGTGCTCGCGTAGAAGGCCACTGCGGAGATCGGGCTGCTGTTGAGCCGGTCCTTGATGGTCTCGCTGATCGGCAGCGGCGCCGCTTGCAGCTTGACGTTGGAGCCGGGCGTGAACACCTGTCCCCTGCTCGGGCTGGTGATCGGCGAGGCAGGCGGTCCGCTGTCCGCCTGGCTCGAACTGGCTGGTGTCCGCGCGGCCCCCGCTGAGTCAGCGGGGGAAGCCGATGCGCTGCCGGAGGCAGCGAAAAGGGCGCCGGACAGCAGAGTGACTGCGGCCACGGCGCTGGCTAAGGCGCGCGAACGAGGGTGATGGTTGGTCATCCGCGTTCTCCTCGGTGAGAAAGTGGGAATCGCTTCGCAAGCTAATGCCGCGTAGCAGGCGCGGAAAGCGCACGACCGGCAAGCCGGAGCGGAAGCGGAGCCGGTCAGGCGCCGCGACCTGCGCGGGAACCGCACGCAGGGGCAACGTTGCCAAGACGTCCGCCATGAGAATTACATTCCTGGGTCCTGGTCAGATCGAGGCGCGGCACGGTTTCTTGTCGGCGTTTCGCCGACCCCACACCATGAATCCATGCATCGATCATTATTTGGCATGGTGGGCGCCGCGCTCGTCGGCGTCGCGCTCACCGTCGCGGTCGCGCCGTCCCATGCGGCAAGCGCCACCGTGGACGTTTCGGTCAACGCCGACGAAGGGCTCGGCACGGTGCCCGGCACCGCGTACGGCGCCAACCAGGCCGTCTGGGACACGAACATGAACACCTCGGCATCGGTGAGCCTGCTCGGCAAGCTGGGAGTGGGCATGATGCGCTATCCCGGCGGCTCCTACGGTGACGGTTTCCACTGGCAGACCAACACCATGGACGCCGGCGGCTACGTGGCACCGGGAACGGACTTCGACTCGTTCATGGGCACCGTCAAGGCCGCCGGCTCGCAGGCGATCCTGATCGCCAACTACGGCACGGGAACGCCGCAGGAGGCGGCGGACTGGGTGCGGTACGCGAACGTCACCAAGGGCTACCACGACCAGTACTGGGAGATCGGCAACGAGCTGTACGGCAACGGCTACTACGGCGCCGACTGGGAACTGGACAACCACGCGAGCAAGAGCCCGACCACCTACGCGACCAACGTCGTGCAGTACGCGCAGGCGATGAAGGCGGTCGATCCCACGATCAAGGTCGGCGCCGTGCTCACGCTGCCCGGCAACTGGCCGGACGGCGCCGTCGCATCCGGCGACAGCAAGGACTGGAACCAGACGGTCCTGCCGATCGTCGCGCCCTACGTCGACTTCGTGATCGTGCACTACTACCCCAGCGCCACCAAAGCGGCGGACGTGCTCCAGGGGACGAACGTGCTACCTGGCGAGCTGGCGCAGCTGCGGCAGGAGATCAACTCCTACGGCGGCCAGTACGGCCCGAACATCGGTGTCGCATTGACCGAGACCAATTCCAACGCGGACGTCGACACCCAGCCCGGCGCCCTCTACAACGCGGACACCTTCGCGACCGCGCTGGAGAACGGCGTGTTCACGGTCGACTACTGGGACACCCGCAACGGCATGGGCACGGTCAGCACCGCTCCCGACGGTGCGACGGACTACGGTGACGGGGGCATGCTCTCCAGCGGTGGCTGCGACAGCAGCGGCACCGTGTGCGAGCCGCCGCTCAACACGCCGTTCCCGTCGTACTACGGGTTGCAGATGCTCGGCAAGTACGCCCGCCCAGGGGACACCCTGGTGAAGGCCGGCTCCGACAACCAGCTACTCGCCGTACACGCCGCCCGCAACGCCAACGGCGACCTGAGCGTCGAACTGGTGAACAAGGACCCGAACAACGCCTACACCGTGAACCTCGGCTACTCGGGCTGGTCGCCGAGCGCGGACACGCCGACCGTCTACACCTACGGTGACGAGGCCACCTCGATCACCACGAGCCACCAGGGCAGCGCGAACACACAGGTGGTTCCCGCGTATTCGATCGTGACCCTCACACTCACCCCGGCAGCCAACAACCCGGTCGACACCGCGTTGACCGCGCCCGGCAGCCCGACGGTCGGTGCCGTCACCTCGGACGGCGCGACGATCTCCTGGCAGCCCTCCACCGGTGCCACCGTCAGCCGGTACGAGGTGTACGAGCAGCTCGGCACGAACAGCGTGCTGCTCGGCGAGTCCACGTCGACCTCGTTCACCGCACACAACCTGACGCCCGGCACGTCCTACACGCTCAACGTGCTCGCCGAGGGCCACGACGGCTACCTCTCGCCACCGTCGACGCCGGTCACGTTCATCACCGGCACGCCGGCCAACAGCAGTTGCGCCGTGACCTACTACCTGAGCACCGACTGGGGCAGCGGCTTCGTCGCGAACATCGCCATCACCGACACCGGCCCCGCCCCGATCACCGGGTGGACGCTGGCGTTCAGCTTCCCCAGCACCACCGAGTCCGTCGCCAGCGGCTGGAACGCGAACTACGCCGAGAACGGCAAGAACGTGGTCGTCACGCCGGTCAACTGGGACGCCAACCTCGCCGCGAACGCCGGCAACACGGTCAGCATCGGCTTCACCGGCAGCCAGGCAGGCGCCGATCCCTCGCCCGCGTCGTTCACGCTCAACGGCACCGTCTGCACCACCACCTACTCATCCTGACCCACCCCGACCCATCCTGACCCGAACACAATCGTGCCCGCCCGGAACGACTCCGGGCGGGCACGGTTTGTTCGGTTGTCGGGTCAGTTCAGCGTGCAGGTCAGCGTTGGCGACCCGTTGGTGCCCGAGTAGGTGGCCTGGAACCCGAAACTGGTGTTGCCGCCGGGTGCGAGCGCGCCGTTGTAGGCAACGTTCGTCACGGTCTCGTTCTGGCCGTTTCTGCTTTCCGCACCGTTCCAGATGTTGGTGATCCGCTGGTTGCCGTCCCAGGCCCAGTTCACCGTCCATCCGTGACTTGTCGAGGTACCCGTGTTCGTCACCGTCACGTTGGCGGTGAACCCGGAGCTCCACGCGTTGGGCACCGAGTACGTTGCCGTGCAACCGCCACTGCCGCCGCCGCCCGACGAGGTCGTCGCGGTCACGCCCGATGACTGGGCCGAGACGTTGCCTGCCGCGTCGTACGCCGCGACCGTGTACGTGTGCCGCGAACTCGCCGACAACCCGGTGTCGGTGAACGTGGTCCCGGTGGCCGTGCCGATCTGGCTACCGTCCCGGTACACCCGATACCCGGCCACGCCGACGTTGTCGGTCGACGGTGACCAGGACAGCGAGACCGAGGAACTCGTCACCCCGCTGACCGCGAGATTGGCCGGCACGGAGGGTGGCGTGGTGTCCCCGTTGCTACCGCCCGCGGTGGCCGAGACCGAGAAGCTGTTCGTGCCGAGGCCCTGGCCGCCCTGCCAGATCTCGAAACCGGCCTCGACGTCGAGCAGGTAGTTCGACGGATTGATCGAGCCACGCGCGATCGCGTCCTGGAACAGCGCCTTGAGGTCGAGGTTCGTTACCGACGTCGCGCCGGGGTTCAGCACGTAGGAAATGATCTTCCACGAGGTCTGCTGTCCGGTCCAGACGTTCCAGTTCATGCCGTCCACGTTGGTCGTGCCGGTCTGCGAGCCGAACGGCTGCACCCCACCGCGACTGTTGATCCAGATCATCACCTCGGTGCCGTCGGGCTGGCCGCTCGTGGTCGGCGTCGAGTTGAACCAGATGTCGTAGGCGACGTCGTACGCCCCCGATGAGGGCTGGACGGTGCTCCAGGAGGTCGTCGCGCTGCCCAGGTTGCTCATCTGGATCGGCAGCCCGCTGTTGGACGTGCACAGGCCCCAGTGACAACCCTTGTAGATGGACGGGTAGGTGGCCGGCGCGCCGCCGTTGAGGTTGAAGTTGGCGGTGCTCACCGTCCACGCCGTCCCACCGGTGTAGGTGAGGCACTGCTGCGCGGTCGAATTCCACTCGTTGGCCTGGATCATGTAGTCCCCGGCCGAAATCGTGCCGGTGCCGGAGCAGGTTGTCGTGTCGGCGTGCGCGGCCGGGGCGGCGATAGCGAAGACCGTCGCCCCGACCGCCGTTGCCAGTGCCACCGCCAATCGGCGGGGCCGAGGGAATGCTCGGGATATCACATCGTCTTCCCTTCGGTGCTCCGCCGCGTCTGGCACGGCGGAAAGTGCGCAGAAATGTAGCCACGCGCCAACGCCCGCCCCAAGGGCGGCCGAGCACGACCGCGACGAAGACCAGGTCATCGCGGGCCGCGAAGTGAAATTTTCACCATGCCATTCCTCTGTTCACGCGGCGGCGATCCCGGTATGCACAGGCTCATCACCGAGGTGACCGCGCGGATCAGTACGACCAATCCGCGCACGCCGCACCGCACCATTGGGCAATCGTGTGCAGGCAGGCAAGATCGCCCGTGGTCCCCGCGGGACGGGCGCCGACAAGGCATGACGTCGACCGGCCGCTTGCCGCGCGGCAGGCTGGTTGCTATCGATATCACCGGCTGGGCCGCAACCGCACGCCATCGAGAACCCCGTGAGTACTGCTGGTGCGTCCCCGATGAGTGGTACTGCTTCGGGCGAGGTGCGTTCTCGGCCCAGCCACCGGCGCCGTCCGGACCACCGGGCGGCGTCGACCCTGTCAGCGAACCTTCAACGAGGAAGGAGCGTGTACGTGAACGGTTCTAGACGACTCGGCAGCCGCGTCAGGCTGCTGATCGCCGGTGCCTGCACAGTGGTGTTGACCGCCGCGCTCGCTCTGGTGGCGATCATCGTGCCCGGCACGGCGAACGCCGCGGGAACGGTCTGTTCAAGCCAGACCGGCAACAACAACGGGTACTACTACTCCTTCTGGACCGCGGGGGGCGGGTCGGCCTGCATGACCCTCGGCTCAGGCGGGAACTACAGCACGTCCTGGAGCAACGTCAACAACTTCGTCGCCGGTACCGGTTGGTCCACCGGTGGACGCATGACGGTGACCTACTCCGGCAGCTTCAACCCCTCCGGCAACTCCTATCTCTCCCTATACGGCTGGACCACCAACCCGCTCGTCGAGTACTACATCACCGACAACTGGGGCAGTTACCGGCCAACCGGCAACTACATGGGCACGGTGAACAGCGACGGCGGCACCTACGACATTTACGAGACGACGCGGTACAACGAGCCGTCCATCATCGGTACCGCGACCTTCAACCAGTACTGGGCGGTCCGCCAGTCCCGGCGCACCGGCGGCACCATCACCACTGGGAACTTCTTCGACGCCTGGGCCAGCCATGGCATGAACATGGGCAACTTCAACTACATGATCCTGGCCACCGAGGGCTACCAGAGCAGCGGCAACTCCTCCATCACGCTCAACGGAACGAGCGGCGGTGGCGGCGTGGCGGTGGCGGCGGCGGCGGTGGCACGACGGGCGAGGTGCACGCGGTGGGCGCCGGCAAGTGCCTCGACGTGCCGAACTCCTCGACGACGCCGGGTACCCAGCTCCAGATCTACGACTGCTGGAACGGCGCCAACCAGACCTGGACGCACACGTCCTCCGGTCAGCTCACCGCCACCATGAACGGCACCACGATGTGCCTTGACGCCTACGACAACCAGACAAGTCCCGGCACCAAGGTCGAGACGTGGAGCTGCGACGGCGGCGCCAACCAGCAGTGGAACGTCAACTCCAACGGCACGATCACCGGAGTCCAGTCAGGACTCTGCCTCGACGTGTCCCAATCCTCCACGGCCGACGGAGCACCGGTTGACCTGTGGACGTGCAACGGCCAGAGTAACCAGCAATGGACTCTCGGCTGACCAACCGGGTGTGCACAGCTCGCTCATGTGAACGGGGTAGGGGTCGTTCCCCCTACCCCGTTCACATGAGCGCACTCTGTTTCAGAATCTGATGTACGTTTCATCGGTCACGGCCAACGCAAGGGCACCCCCGCCACATCAACCGGAGGCGAACCTCCAGGTCGGCAGTGGTTTTCCCGCGTTTTCGAAACAGCGGCGCGGATGTTAACAAACTTTCGACGATCGGACCCGTTGAGTTGTGTCAACCCCGGTTCGTAGGGTGATCGATACTCTCTCTCCTGAAAGGAATTCTGCCGTGCGCGGAAAAAACAAACGGAGAACAACCCTGTCGCTGCTCACCGCGGGAACTCTGGCGGTTTCGGGTGCGCTGACCCTCGTCGGCCAGCCGGGTGTCGCGTTCGCGGCGTCCACCGCGACGATCAACGGTGCGACAACGTACCAGAACATCACCGGTTTCGGCGCCTCGGAAGGGTTCGGTGAGGCGAGCACGGTCATGAACGCCTCGTCGTCGGTTCAGCAGCAGGCGCTCGACCTACTCTACAGCCCGACCAACGGCGCGGGGCTGACCATGCTGCGCAACGAGATCAGCGCGGACTCCGGCAGCACGATCGAGCCGAACAACCCGGGTGGTCCGAACGCGACGCCCAACTACGCGTCACTGGCGTCGATCGGCCAGGACCAGGGACAGCTCTGGTTCGCCCAGCAGATCAAGAGCCGCTACGGCGTGAACGACGTGTTCGCGGACGCGTGGAGCGCGCCGGGATTCATGAAGACCAACAACTCGACGGCCAACGGTGGCCAGGTCTGCGGGTCAACCGGAGCGTCCTGCTCCAGCGGCGACTGGCGCCAGGCGTACGCGAACTACCTGGTCCAGTACGCCAAGGACTACTCGGCTGCCGGAGTGCCGCTGAGCTACATCGGCCCGTCCAACGAGCCCGACTTCAGCGCCAACTACGACAGCATGACGATGAGCGGGACGCAGATGGCGAGCGTGCTCGACAAGCTCGGCCCGACCGTCCAGAGCTCCGGCCTCTCCACAAAGATCGAGTGCTGTGCGGCCACGGGCTGGTCGGTGTCCGGCCAGTACGCCTCCGCGATCGATGCCGACCCGACCGCGCTGGCCGCCACGTCCGCGCTGACCAGCCACGGCTACAGCAGCCAGCCGACATCGCCGATGTCCGGCTGGAGCAAGCCGATCTGGGAGACCGAGTGGTCGACCTTTGAGAGCTGGAACACGGCATGGGACGACGGTTCCGATGCCTCCGGCCTCACCTGGGCTCAGCACATCAACGCCGGCATGACCTCGGCCAACCTGAGCGCCTTCCTCTACTGGTGGGGCAGCACCACGCCGTCGGAGAACGGCGACAACGAGGGCCTGGTGGAAATCAACGGCTCCTCGGTGATCCCGTCCGGTCGACTGTGGGCCTTCGCCAACTACAGCCGCTACGTGCACCCGGGTGCCACCCGCATCGGCGCGTCCTCGCCGGACGGCAATCTCCAGCTGAGCGCCTACAAGAACGCCGACGGCACGGTGGCGATCGTGGCGATCAACACCGGCAACTCCGCCGACTCGGTGAACTACGGCCTGCAGAACACCGGCACCGCGAACGGCGCGACGGTCACGCCGTACCTGACCAACTCGAACAACCACGTGGCGGCGCAGGCGACCACCACGGTGAGCGGTGGCGCGTTCAGCGCCAGCATTCCGGCTCGTTCGGTGGTCACCTACGTGGTCAGCGGCTCAGGGAACGGCAACGTCGTGACGGTCACCAACCCCGGCAACCAGGCCGGCGCCGTCGGAACTCCCGCCAGCCTGCAAATCCAGGCCAGCGACTCAGCGAGCAGCCAAACCCTCAACTACAGCGCAACCGGACTCCCCGCCGGACTGACCATCAACAGCACCACCGGTCTCATCTCCGGCACCCCCACCACCGCAGGCACATCCAACGTCACCGTCACCGCTACCGACGGAACTGGCGCATCCAACAGCGCCACGTTCACCTGGACGATCTCGCCAGGCAATAACGGCAACATCGTGACGGTGACCAACCCCGGCAGCCAGAACGGCACCGTCGGAACCCCCGCCAGCCTGCAAATCCGGGCCAGCGACTCGGCAAGCAGCCAAACACTGACCTACGGCGCAACGGGACTCCCCGCCGGACTAGCCATCAACAGCACCACCGGCCTCATCTCCGGCACCCCCACCACCGCAGGCACATCCAACGTCACCGTCACCGCCACCGACACCACCGGCGCATCCAACAGCGCGACATTCACCTGGACGATCGCACCGGGCAACAACGGTGGTGGCTGTCATGTGACGTACCAGCCGAACCAGTGGCCGGGCGGTTTCACCGCGAACGTCACGATCGCCAACACGAGCACGACCGCGATCAACGGCTGGACGCTCACCTTCACCTTCCCCGGTGACCAGAAGATCACCAACGCGTGGAGCGCCACGACCACCCAGAACGGGGAGAACGTGTCGGTCACGAACGTGAGCTACAACGGGGCGATTCCCGCCAACAGTTCCACGACGGTCGGTTTCCAGGGTACCTGGGCCAACAGCGACGCCTCACCGACCAGCTTCTCGGTGAACGGAACCGCGTGTAGCTAGCCAAGGTTTTTCGCGCGGGTAGCTGTGACACAACTGAGCAACGCCCTTCCCGATCGCGGTCGGGGAGGGCGTTGCTCATGCCTGCCGTGCTCATGCCTGCCGTGCTCCGCTTCACCGACCTCGTCCCTCGGTCATGCTTTCGCCGCCCCTGACGAGTTCACCCGGACACGCCGGGCTCGCCGGGCTCGCGCGGTGCCGGCGAGCTTGAGTGCGATCGCGTTGCGCAGCACCTGCCAGCTCGCCCTGCCGAGTCGTATCTTGCTCGCACCGTGCTGCCGGTCGGCGAACACGACGTCCTGCGTGCCGATCACGAAACCGGCGGCGCGCGCCCCGACCAGCAGTTCCAGGTCGATCGCCCAGCCGGCGGGATGCAACGTGACGTGGTCGAGCACGCAGCGGCGGATGACCTTGAGGCCCGACTGAACGTCGACGTCCAGCCCGTGTAGGAGCTGGATCACCAGGCGCGATGACCGGCTCAGGCAGCGTCGCACCAGGCCGGTCCGCTGGATCACCCGGTTCGCGACGACCACGTCCGCCTGGTGCGAGGTGACCAGGGCCACCATCGCGGGAATGGCTTCAGGAGGGTATTGCAGGTCCGCGTCGATCATGCAGACGATGTCGCCTCGACACCGCGCGAATCCGTCCACCAGCGCGTACCCCTTGCCGTGCATGCGCGTCCTGAGCACGACGACGACCGGATGCTCGCGACCGAGTGCGGCCGCCACCTCGGCGGTGTCGTCGACGGAGCCGTCGTCGACGATCACCAACTCGTAGCTGCTCCGCCCGTCGAGGGCAAGGCGAATCCGGGCCGCGAGCGTTGGCAGGTTGTCGGCCTCGTCCCGCGCCGGCACCACGATCGACAACAGTGGCGGCTCGGCGTTGTCGGTCACGGCCTCGTTCTCGTTGCTCGCCATGGCTCGGCCCGTCGTCGCGGCGGATCAACAGTGGGTCGGGGCAGCGGTGGTGTTCAACGGCGGCAGCGGGCCGGGGTCGTGCAGCAGCAGGTACCCGTCATTCTGGTAGACCACCCGGTAGCCGTCGGCCTCCAGAGCGTTGACGGCCTTGCGCTGGTCGGTGACGGTGCAGAAGGGGAACTCCCGTCCGCCGACATCGGCGGCCACCCACGGGGTCCAGCGCGTGACCTGATCCCACAGCAGCACGGTGGCGCGCCCACTCAGCGCGGGGCCGAGATAGTTGGCCGCCGACACGGTCGCACCCGAAGGCACCTTGGCGATGACCGAGGCCGCGGCACGCGTCTCGGTGTCCTGCCGCCAGGCCGACGGCGAGAGCGCCGACCCGAAACCGAAGTAGGGCACCGTGACCACGCCTGTCACCAACACCGCGCTCGCCAACACCGTCCCGACAAGGCCACCGGTCCGGCCACCGGTCCACCGGCCGATCCGCCCGACGGCGTCCACGCCGGCGGCGAACAGCGGGATCACCACGAACGCGTTGTAGTGAAAGGTGGTGGCCCACAGCAGTGGGTCCGAGGACAGCATCCGTTCGGCGAGCAGCGGCAGCACCATCAGCAGGTACGGCGAGAGCAGCGACGTGAACGCGGTCATGGTGAACAGCAGCAGCATCGTCCGGATCTTGTAGTCCGGCTCGACGAACGTCGCCGCCGTGACGAGTGGATGCGTCAGCGCGTGCCAGGCCGCACTCGGCATCGACGAGCCGAACCGCTGGTAGGTCCAGTAGAAGCCCGGCCTGCCACCGAACGCCGGCAGCAGGACGTCGGTGGCGAACACGACCCAGCCGAGCCCACCCGCAACGAACCCGAGGCCGAAGCGCCGAGCACGTCGCCGGTCCGGCCTCGGCATGCGCAACGACAGGACCAGTACGGCAAGGCCGAATCCGGCGACAAGCAGCCCGAGGTCCTCCTTCACCGCGAGCAGCCCGATCGCCGCCAACACCACGTGCCACCAACGGCCGTGGCCTTCTCGCACCGAGGAGAACCGTTCGAGAAGGACGGCGGTGAGCACCGGTGCGAAGGCGACCTCGTGGAAGCCGAAGTCGGCGGCCTGCGCGAGCGGCCAGGCCAGCGCGTAGGCGATGGCCACGCAGTAGGCCGACCAGGTACCCAGCTCCCTGCGGGCGAGGACCCACAGTGGCGGAATCGCCGCCGCGAACAGCACCGACTGCGCGATCAGCAGTGTCTGCGGTCCGGAGTAGAGCCAGTAGAGCGGGGCGAGCAGAGCCAGGATCGGGGAGAAGTGGTCGCCGAGCACGGAGAAGTCCGCGCCGAACCCGTCGTGCACCTTCACGATCGCCACCGGCAACCGGAAATGACTGTAGGACCGCACGGCCTGGTCGAAGATCACCAGGTCATAGGTGCCGGCGCGGAAGGTGTAGTACTGCGACAGCGCGGTGGCCGAGCTGAGCCCCGCGGACAGGAGGCCGATGACCGCGATGCCGATTCGGTGGCGCGCCAGGACCGGGCGCGAAGCGCGCGGTAGACCCGTTGACACAGCGGAGCCCCCTGCGGCCTCATTTCCGGCTGGGAATGCCGACCAGCGTCATGTCCACAATCGGTTGGACGGGTCAACGCTAATTGCCGCGCATCGACGGTCGCAGCAGCCGATTGGGTGAAATGGATAAGTCCGGCGCCAAACGCCGGACTTATCTTTATCCGCACGATCAAACGAAAAGGTTCCCGCCAATAGCGGGAACCTTTTCGGGGAGATGCTGGTGGTGGCTGGGGGACGGTGCGTGATGCGGTACCGTCCCCCAGCCGCCCGCTGACCGGTGTCAGCAGGTCGAGTTGGTCACTGTCTGGTCAGTGGTGCCTCGGATCAGCCGTCGAAGGTCCACTGCTGGTTGCTGCCACCGTTGCACGTCCACAGCTCGACAAGGGCGCCGTTGGCCGTACTGGCGCCGGTCACGTCGAGACACAGGCCGGACTGCGTGATCGTGCCGTTCGAGTTCAGTGTCCACTGCTGACCGGCACCGGAACACGGCTCGATCACGACCTTGGTCCCGGCGCTCGTGCCGCCGCCGTTCGCGGTGAGGCACGTGTTGCTGCTGTACACGGTCAACTGGCCGGAACTGGTCTTCGTCCAGATCTGGTTGGTACCGCCGTTGCAGCTCCAGATCTCCAGCTGCGTGCCCGCCGTGGTGCTCAGGCCGGGCACGTCAAGGCACTTGCCGGCACCTACCGCGTGCACCTCACCGGAGCCGCCACCACCGGTGGTGGAACCGCCGCCGAGAGCCGAGACGACCGCGTTGTACGCGGGCTTGGGCTGGTCGTTGTTGTCGTACATGGTCGCGGCGCCATAACCCGGGAACGTGCCAGGGATCCAGGAGTGCCCGTCGTCGACGCCCCACTGCGAGATGCCGACGCAACGGGACACGGCGAGGCACGCCTTCACCACGTTGCCGAAGTCGGTCGCCTGTTGCGCCAGGTTGCCGCTGTTGGTCGGCAGCTGGATCCGGTCATCGAGCTCGGTGACCGCGACGTCGACGCCGAGGTTGGCGAAGCGCTGCATGTTCGCCTGGAGGTCCGACGGGTTCTGGCCCTCGATGAAGTGGCTCTCGAAGCCGACGCCGTCGATCGGAACGCCCTGGGACTTCAGCGACTGGATGAGGTTGTACATCCCGTTGCTCTTGGCGTTCTCGCCCTCGATGTTGTAGTCGTTGAGGTAGAGCTTGGCGTTCGGGTCGGCGGCGTGTGCGGTGCGCAGCGCGTCGGCGATGTAACCGGAGCCCATCGCGTTGTAGAAGACGTCCTGGCGCAGCGAGCCGTCCTCGTTGAACGGCTCGTTCACCACGTCCCAGGCGTACACCTGGCCCTTGTAGTGGCCGGCCTCCGTGGTGATGTGGGTTTCCATCGCGCCCTGCACCTGGTTCTGCGGCAGGCTGCTCACCCAGCCGGGCAGCTGGCTGTGCCACACCAGGTTGTGCCCGCGCACCCGGTCGTTGTGCGACTTGGCCCAGTTCAGGATCTGGTCTCCTGGGCCGAAGTTGAACGACCCGTTCGACGGCTCGGTGGTGTCCCACTTCATCTCGTTGCCCGGGGTCACCATGTCGAACTGGGTGCCGGCGACGTTGGTCTCGGAGCCCGCGTTCAGGTCACTGACGTCAAGCGCGGTACCGAAGTACCGGTTCTGGGCCTCCGCCAGGGCGCGCAGTGTCGATGCCGATGGCGCCGCCTGCGCAGGCGCCGTCGCGATGGCGACGACCGGCAGCACCGTCATGGCCAGTGCGATGACCGGCCCGACCAGTTTTCGTACCATTGAGCCCTCCTTTTAACCGATGGTCCACTGCTGGTTGCTGCCGCCGTTACACGTCCACAACTCCACCACGGCGCCGTTCGCCGTACTGGCGCCGGTCACGTCGAGACACATGCTCCCCTGCCGTGATCGTGCCGTTCGAGTTCACCGCCCACTGTTGGCTCGCGCGGCCGGAGCACGGCTCGATCACCGTCTTCGTGCCGGCACTGGTGCCACCGCCACTCGCGCTGAGGCACATCGTGCTGCTGCCGCTGTACACGGTGAGTTCGTTGGAACTGTTCTCGTCCAGGTCTGGTTGCTGCCACCGTTGCAGTCCCAGATCTCCAGCTGCGTGCCCGCCGTGGTGCTCAGGCCGGGCACGTCAAGGCACTTCCCGGCGCCCACCGCGTGCACCTCGCCGCTGTTGGCGCTGGCGCCCGCTGCGTAGCCCGCGGCGGCGAGATTGGCCTGGACGGCGTCCTCGGTGGCGTCGGAGGGGAAGCCCGCGGTCACCGCGCCCTCGAAGAAGTCACCGTAGGCACCGTTGCTGTTGTCCCCACCGGTACCCAGCAGGATCGACGGTTGCAGCTTCATCGGTGCGTAGTTGTTGGGCAGCCCGCCTGAATAGGTCGTTGTCAGTCCTCCGCTGGTGGCGTTGCCGTATTTCAGGGTGAAGTTCGATGTGCCGTTGTTCTTCTCCCATGCGCTGACGAACGGGAAGTGCACCCCGGGGTTGTTGGGCGTTGTTCGGCCCAGTGTTGGTGCGGTACATGCCGTTCTCCAGGTCGGCCTCGACCCAGGGGCCGCTACCGGTGCATCCGCCGAACCAGCACGCGGTGCCCCATTCGATCGCGTTCATGGTGGCGTTGCCGGTGTCGGTGTGCGAGGTCTCACCGCTGCCGTAGTCGAAGCAGCATTGGTTGTTGACGTTGTTGGACGAGGTCACCATGTAGATGCCCTCTGGCTGGGACCCGGTCGGCGCACCCTTGGCGTTGTCGATCCGGTAGCCGACGCCCGGCGTGATCTTGATCCCGAACGCCTGGTTGCCACCCACCGTGATCGGCAGTGCCATGGCGTTGGCTCCGACGTCGGACCCGTTGGCGCCGGGACCTTTCCAGAAGCCGCCCCACGAGATCGGCAGATCGTTGTGGTTCGACGTCTGGTCGTAGATCTTGGTGATGGTGCACGACGTGCCCGCACAGAACGAGACCTGTGGTGCCGCGTTGACGTGCCGCCCGCCGACAGCAGGCCGATGTCGAGGTAGCTGTGGTCGGAGGACCGCTGGATCTGGTACAGCGGTCCGTTGTAGGCGGCGAACAGCGCCCTGGTCGTACTGTGTGCGGTGATGCACGGCGTGCCGCCCGCCGCATAGATGTCGCACGGCCCCTGGGTCGCGGCGTGTGCCGGACCTGCCGCGACGGTCACGCCGACAAGGCCGGCGAGTAACGCGGCCGCCGCCGTGCCGATTCTCAGTGATAACCGGTGGACAAATGATCTGGTGCGCATGTGAACTCCCCATTCCAACCGAACGGTGCACAGGGTTTGCGATAAGCGGCTGTCCGATGGCTCATTGCCGATGGCTGCCGCCATTCCAGACCGCGATGCCGCCGACGGCTACCACCGCCGACGGCATCGCGAGCCCCCAGCCGAACTTGCCATGAGCTACTCCACAGCGTTGTGAGATATGTCTGACTCATCCGCCCGTCGTCCCGGGCCCTGGTGAGTCATGACAGCCGCTCACAACGGGCCAGTCAAGCAGCAGGCTTCAATGAATAGTACTTATCCAGTTCAGCGAGCAGCAATGCATTGCAACTTTCATCAGCGTGGCGTGAAGTCCTGATTCGTGCCGGCGGCGTTCTTGCAGGTCCACTGGTCGAGTTGCTGACCGGTGTTGCTGCCGTTGCCGTAGACATCAAGGCACAGGCCGCTGTTTTGGTTGCGGAACTCGTAGGAGCCGTCGGACTGCTGGACGGGCTGCCACAGGCTGTTCGACGCCCCGTTCGGGGCCTGCTGGACGATGTCTGGGCTGCCGGCCGTGGTGGAGCTGCCGGACACCGCGACGTCGTCGCCGGAGTTCTGCGCCTGGAGTTCACCATAGCCGCCCGAGACCGGCACGAACTGGAACTGCTGGTTGGTCTGGCTGTTGCAGGTCCACTGGTCGATCGCGGCACCGGCGGTGCTGGTCGCGCCGTACACGTCGACGCACAGCGAGTCGTTGCCGATCACCAGCTGGTGATAGCCGCTCGGGAACCCGCCACCCGTCGACTGGCCGCCGGGGGTCAGGTAGATCGCGAAAGCGTCGTGGGACTGCTGGAACGTGATGGGCACGGTGATCGAGCCACCGGAGACACTCACGTTCTGGTTGTACACCACCTGCGGCGAACTCAACGGCGCCTGGTCCGGAATCCGGTCCACGGTCACGTTCACGTTGCCGTTGTTGGCCAGCCAGGGCACGGATGCCAGGCCGTTGAAGGTCACCGGCGCGGAACCGGTGTACCCGTTGGAGTCACCGATGACCGCGACCGCCCGCTTGTTGGTGCTGTCCTCGGCCGCCGAGATCGCGGTCGATCCCACCTGGCCCGAGGTGGACACCAGGGTGCCGGTGAGGTCCGCGTACGTGCGGAACGCCCACCAGTTGCCGGTCGGCTGCCAGCTGCCGCCGCTCTGGGTGAGGATGCCGGTCAGGTTCGGGGTCAGGCAGCAGTTCCAGTTGCCGCGCATCGCGTTCTTGTAGCCGGACTGCGCGAAGCGCGCGAGGTACCATGCGGTGACCCCGGCGGTCTGCCGGTCCGATGGCTGGAACTCGTTCGCGGACAACGGGATCGGCGAGATACCAGCCGATGACATCGCGTTGTTCAGCGACTGCGACACGGACACCGGGTCGTCAACGTCGCCCTCGTCGTGGTTGGTGATCTCGTCCGGCAGTGTCGCGGCCGACTTGGCGTGCGAGAGCCAGGTCTGCCACTCCCCCGAATTGCTCTGCGGGGTGAAGGCGAGCGAGGGCCCCACGATCAACGTGCCGGGGGCGACCCGCCGGATCTCCCGGTACGCGGTGTCCCACATCTGGAAGTACTGGGTGCTGTTCACGCCCCGCGTCCAGAACGCGGAGATGTCCGGCTCGTTCCAGATGTCGTAGGCGAACGTGAGACCCGATGCCTGGAGCGCGCCGACGGTCTTGTCGATGAACGTGGTCCAGTTCGAGCAGTTGCCGTTGTCGCACGGGTAGGTCGTGTTCGACGGCTGCCCGCCGTCCGCGCCGTAGATGTCGCTGAGGATCACCTGGTACTGCGCGTGGTAGGGCGGCTGGGTGAGCCGCTTCGCCTGCGAGATCACCGAGTTCACGTCGGCCTGCGTACCGGAACCGTACTGGTAGTTGTCGCCGATCCAGCCTCGGGACACGTGCCCGCCACCGCGGAACGCGGTGATACCCAGTGGCTGGAGCAACGAGTCCACCGGCTGGCTGCCGTCCTGGTTCACCCCGTAGAGGAAGCCCTCGCCGACCGCTGTCGCGGCTTTGGTCGGCGTGGCCAGGTCAACGCTGAGGGACTCACTTGCCGCCGCCGCGCTCTGGGCCGCCGCGGGTGGGATGGTGGTCAGTCCCAGGACCACCATCCCCACCGCCATCGCGAGGCGGCCCAACATCGTCGTCGTTCTCACCGCATCGTCCTCCGAGGTCGTCGAACCGATTCGAACGTAGGTCGGCGCGAATGTTATGCGACAATGACTGTGCGCGGGTGTAACTTTCACACCCGCGCACAGTGGACAATCAGCAGCGGACAATCAGCACGGGGACGATCAGCCCGTGGACACCGAATAGCTGTTGGTGTTGAAGTTCGTGCCGGTGTTGTTGGTCGAGGTGATTTCCCAGCCGAACTGGACGTTGCCCAGCGTAGCCGTTGAACCGCCGAACCAGCCGTTGTGCTGCAACCAGTTCAACGCGGCGAGCACGTCGACAGTACCGGAGGTGGACTGGCCGGTGTTGACGAACGAGTACACCTTGTTGGAGCCGTTGCTACCGGAGTAGAGGCGCCAGGTGTAGCCGCCGACGCTCACCGTCTGGTTGTAGCTGCCCAGCGGCCCTGCCGACTTCTCGTTCATCCACAGCATAACCTCGTAGGCGTAGTTGTTGAGCCAGATGTCGTAGGCCGTGTTGTAGACGCCGCTGCCGGGCACGCTCACGTTGAAACTGCTGCTGATCCTGCCGATGGAGGACAGCGAGCGGTTGAAGTCGTACTGGGCGTGGGGATAGGACTTGACGCCGTTGGTGGCCGGTTGCTGCGACCAGACTCCCCAGTTGCTCGACGAGTTCGCCCAGATGGTCTGCGGGCCCGCGCCGGAGCCCCACACGTCGTTGCCGAGCGTGTAACCGTTGCTGGACCAGCTTCCGTACTGTGCCGACGAACTCCAGACCGCTGCGTTCGCGACGCCGGTGCCGACACCGATGGCCAGCGCGATGGTGATAATCGCGCCGGCCACCGCTGATCGTGCCAATCTCCTCATGGAATTCCTCTCCTTCGAATTCCCCTGTTGTTTCCCCAGGGTCAATTTTATTCGACCGACCGGGATAGCCACAGGTTTTCCGAGCCTGCGTATTTCACAGTTGGAAAGAGAGGAACGTGGTCGAACGGTATCGAATTATTCGGTGAATTCGAAGGTGTGGATGGTCGAGGAACCGTCGAACACCAGATACACCGTGTGCGAACCGCCATGCGGTATGCCGGACAGCGCCGTGCTGACCGTGGTGTAGTCGTAGTGCCCGCCCGTGCTCGGGATATCGAGGGTGCCGATGGTCGGCCCGGTGTTCGGGTCGTCGAGGCGTACCGCGACCTGCACGGCGGACGTGCCCTGGTTGGACACCTCTGCGGTCAGGCCACGCACGCCGGAGGGAATCCGGGTGTCCGCGAAGGAGATCCAGTTTCCCGCCCCGGTCGACGCGACCGATGTCCCAGCCGCCTTGCTGTAGTCGGTGAGCGTGACACCCGAGTAGTTGTCGAAGTTCTGCGCCTCGGTGACCCTGGTCAGATCACGTTGCGGGATCACGTCACCGTGCACGGACAGCGGCGCTGTCAATGTGATGTGGTCCGCGTCGTGCCCGATCCGAACCTGGTACGCGCCCGACTCGACAACGTACCGGTTCTGCGTCACGTCCCAGAACTTCAGGTCGGCCGCGTTCAGCGTCAGCGTGACCGTCCTGGTCTGGTGTGGACTCAGTGTCACCCTGCCGAACGCGCGCAGTTGCTCGGCAGGCTGGGTGCTCGACCGGGACGCCAGTTCGTGCGTGTAGAGCTGCACCACGTCCGTGCCGGCGAGCGACCCGGTGTTGGTCACGTCCACAGTGGCCCGCACCTGGCCGTTGGCGTTCACCTGTTGCGAGGAGAGCCGCAGGTTCGAGTACGCGAACGAGGTGTAGCTCAGCCCGTAGCCGAACGGATACAGTGGCGTGCCCTGGTAGTACTGGTAGGTCATGTCGGTCTTGGAGATGTCGTAGTCCAGAATGGACGGAAGGCCGGCGTCGGAGGCGTACCACGTCTGGGTCAGCCGACCGCTGGGGTTGTAGTCGCCGAAGAGCACGTCCGCGACGGCATGACCGGTTTCCGCGCCCGCGTGCGTCGTGTGCAGGACGGCCGGCACGTTGGCCTGCTCCCAGTTGATGGTGTCCGGGTAGCTGTTCTCCAGCACCACGATGGTGTGCGGATTGGCCTTCTGCACCGCCTCGATCAGCGCCTCCTGCGCGTCCGGCAGCGCGGTCGAGCTGCGGTCGTCCGCCTCCCGGCCGTTGATGAACGGCATGCTGCCGACCACGACGACCGCCGCGTCCGCGCCCTTGGCCGCCGCGACGGCCGAATCGACCCCGCTGGTGACGACATCCTTGCGGAAGTGGGTCGCCGTTGCCGGGCTGGACGCGCCGATGGTCACCGTGCCGTCCGAACCGACCACCGCGTAGATGTTCGGACCGAACCAGGACTGGCTGGCGTCGTTGCCGGCGTATTCCAGCACGTAGCTCCCGTCCTGCTGGGCGTCGAGCTTGAACTGCTGCTGGACGAACCAGCCGTTGGGCTGGGCTTCGCTGTTCACCAGCGCCCTGTTATTGCCCAACGTGAGGTACTTGTCGTTGGCCACGGTGCGCAGCGTGACGATCCCGGAACCCCAGTCGAACACGTCAAGGGACTGGGCCGCACCTGCCGAACTGCCGCTCGCCACCAGCGGCGCTCCCGTGGACGCGCTGGACGCGGTCAGGTACTGGCCGGTCGCGATGTCCTGCAACGCGATCCGATCGGCGCCCTCGCTGGAGCTCACCGATCCGCTGCTGCCCAACCGCTGCGTGATGCCCTGCAACGGTGTCACCTGATAGGGCAGCGAACCCGAGTACCAGTCGGTGTACAGGGTGTTCTCCAACGGCCCGACCACCGCGACCTTCTTGGTGGCGCCGGCGTTGAGCGGCAGCGTGTTGTTCGCGTTGCGCAACAGCACCATCTGCTCGTCGGCCGCCTTGCGCTCCAGCTGCTGGTGCGCGGGAGAGTTGATCACCGAGGGGGTGATGCCGGCGTACGGGTTCGCGCCGGGCGGGTCGAAGTCGCCGAGCCGGAACCGGATGGCCAGAATGTCCGAGTCCGCCCTGTCCACGTCCGCCTCGGTCAGCAAGCCCTGCTGCAGCGCCTGCTTGACCGCGGTGATGGTGATGGACGAGTTGGTGTCGTCGGTGGTGAAGCTGTCGATGCCTGCCTTGATCGCGGCCGCGTCGGCCTGCGCCTGGGTGCCGTAGTACGCCTCGGAACCGGTGAGGTTGTTCGGCGCGCCGGCATCCGTGACGTTCATCAGCGTCTTGCCGCTCCAGCTGCGCTCGGTCGTCGCCAGGTCCGGGTCGACCGTGTTCGGGCGGCCGTTGACCAGGTTGTACGAGGCCATCACGCCGGTCGCCGCGTTGGCGGCCAGGGCGGGCTGGAATGCCTGCTGGTCGTAGTCGTGCAGGATCGCGGGCGGCACGATGGAGTCGGAGGTGTCCCTGTTGACCTCGTTGTTGTAGGCGAGGTAGTGCTTGAGGGTGGGCGCGGCCTGGAGGTAGGTCGGGTTGTCGCCCTCGATGCCACTGCCGTACGCGGTGGCGATCTGGCTGGTCAGGTACGGGTCCTCGGAGTAGCCCTCCTCGTTGCGACCCCAGCGCGGGTCACGAAGCAGGTTGGTCACCGGCGCCCACAGGTTCAGGCCCCACACCGTCGGGTTCTCCGCGTTGAACCCGCGCGCCTCCTGGCCGACCGCGTTGCCGACCTGCTTGATCAGGCCGGGGTCCCAGGTGCTGGCCAGCCCGACCGCCTGCGGGAACACCGTGCCGTTCGCGGTCACCACCGCGCCGTTGTTGTTGATGTCGGTCGACCAGGCGACGCCGTGCAGCGCCTCGGTGCCGGTCTTGAAACTCGGCACGCCAAGGCGGGGGATGGCCGGTTCGTACTGGTGCAGCAGGGAGACCTTCTCGTCAAGGGTCAACCGGGACAGCAGGTCCGCGATGCGCGCGTTGAGCGGTAAGTGCGGATCTCGGAACGGGTAGGGGTACGGACTGGCCGAGGCCGCTGCGGGCGCGGCCAGGGCCAGGCTGACCGCGAGTGCGACCACTGTCCGCAGGCGACGACGCGGTCCGCGCCGGGCCCGGTCCACTGCTCTGGGCATCGATGCCACCTCCGAGCCGGAATTGTGTCGAAGCGATTCGATTGACTGCACTCGGCGCACGCCAAGGACACCGAGATTCGGGAGGACTATGACAGCGGCCGGCGGTGTGGTCAAGCTCTCAGGGAATGGTCCGGACCACGTCAGCGGGCCGATCACAGCTCAACCCTTGTATTACCGATCCGTGTCTGGCACATTATCCGGCTATCGATGCGCTTCGACACGGACTTGCCAAAGGAGGCACGAAGGTGGTGACGATCGCCGATGTCGCGGTGGATGCCGGCGTGTCGCCGAGCACCGTGTCCTACGTGCTCTCCGGCAAGCGGTCGATCTCGTCGGAGACACGGCGCCGCGTCGAGCAGAGCATCCGCAAGCTCGGTTACCACCCGCACGCGGGCGCGCGTGCGCTGGCCAGCAGCCGGATGAACGTGCTCGCGCTGGTCGTGCCGCTGCGGGCCGACCAGAACGTGCCGGTGGTGATGCAGTTCGTCGAGTCCGTCGTCACCTCGGCCCGCACCTACGACCACGACGTGCTGCTGCTGACCAAGGACGAAGGGCCGGACGGCCTGCGCAGGGTGGCCGCGTCCGCCATCGCGGACGCGATCATCGTGATGGACATCGAGCAGAACGAGCCGCGAGTGCCCGTGCTGCGCGGGTTGAACCGGCCGGTGGTGCTGATCGGCGTGCCCGATCAACCGGGCGGACTGACCTGCGTCGACCTCGACTTCACTGCCGCTGGTTCGATCTGTGTCCGACACCTTGCCGATCTCGGGCACACCGAGATCGCCCTGATCGGTCCGTCGCCGACCGTGTACGAGCGGGGCACCTCCTACGCCGGGCGGTTTCTACGGGGGTTCACCACCACCGCGAACGAACGCGGCCTGCGGGCGGTCTCCCGGTCGTGCGCGCCCTCCTACGAGTCGGCCCGCGCGTGTCTTGACCAACTGTTGCGCGACCGGCCCGGTATCACCGGGCTTGTCGTGCACAACGAGGCGGTCCTCTCGCCGCTGCTGTCCGATCTGCGGCAGCGCGGTGTTCGGGTGCCGCAGGACATGTCGGTTGTCGCGGTGTGTCCCGACGACATGGCGACCAGCCAGTCGATTCCGCTGACGTCGCTGGCGATCCCGTCCGCCGAGGTCGGCCGAACAGCCGTTGAGATGGCCATGCGGCAGCTCAACGGGGAAACCCATCCGGAAATCAGGTTGTTGTCGCCGAGGCTGACCGAACGACCGAGTACCTCGGCACGGGCCTGACCAGCATATCGATCGCAGCAGCGAAACCGTTGTCGAAGGAACGATCGAAGCGATTCGAGAATATTCGACAACATGTGAAGGGAGCAGGGCAGATGGCCGGATTTGGTCGCCGTCAGCGCACGCCGGGCCGGGTAGCGGCGGTGGGTGTCGCCGCGGTCGCGGTCGCACTGATGGCCACGGGATGCGGATCGGGCAGTGGTGGTTCGTCCGGCGGCTCGTCGGGCGGCTCGGCATCGTCCATCACCGAACTGGACTACTACACCGACGCGTCGGGCAGCGCAGCGTGGCAGCAGGTGTTGAACGGCTGTAGCACGCAGACCGGGGTGAAGATCAACCGGCAGAGCGTGCCCACCGACCAGCTCACCCAGAAGATGCTCCAGGGCGCGACCTCGCACACGCTGCCCGACCTTGCCTTCGCCGACAATCCGACGTTGCAGGAGTTCGCGCAGACCGGTGCGCTCACGCCGTTGACCGACTACGGCATCAGCACCGACGGCTACTACGACAGCATCGTCAAGGCAGGCACCTACCAGGGCAAGGTGTACGGCCTCGCACCCGGCGTGAACGGCCTCGCCCTGATCTACAACAGCGACCTGCTCAGGGCAGCCGGCGTGACCCCACCGTCCACCTGGGACGAGCTGAAGGCCGACGCCGCCAAGCTCACCAAGGGATCCACCTACGGTCTCGCCTTCTCCGCGGTCAACTCGGAGGAAGGCACCTGGCAGTTCCTACCGTTCTTCTGGAGCAACGGCGCCGATCTGTCCAAACTGGACTCTCCGCAGGCGGTCGCAGCGCTCCAGTACGTGAGCAGCCTGGTGTCCTCGGGCTCGGCGTCCAAGTCGGTGGTGAACTGGAACCAGAACGACGTCACCGACCAGTTCAGCTCGGGCAACGCGGCCATGATGGTCAACGGCTCGTGGACGCTGCCCACGTTGAACGAGAACAAGAACCTGCACTACGGCGTGGTACCGCTGCCAACCCCGCAGGCGGGCGGCAAGCTGGCCGTCGCGCTCGGCGGTGAGGTCGGGGTGATTCCGGCGACCGGTGATGCGACCCAGCAGGCCGCCGCGAAGGTGCTGTCCTGCATCCTGTCCGACAAGAACATGCTGACCTGGGACACCGGGCACGACTACGTGCCGTCCCGGCAGAGCACAGCGGCCACGTTCGCGAAGCAGAACCCGGCGATGTCCTCGTTCGTGACCGAGGTGGCGACCGCCCGATCGCGGACCGCGCAACTGGGCACCAAGTACCCGAAGGTCTCCACCGCGCTGGCCACCGCGCTCCAGGCCGCGTTGACCGGATCGCAGTCGCCGCAGGCGGCGCTGTCCCAGGCGCAGCAGTCGGCAGCCGGATCGTGAGTGTGACCACCGCGCCGGCGAGGGGCGGCGCGTCCACACCGACCAGAACGCGCGGTCGGCCGCGCGGCCGCCAGGGCTGGGTGGCGCTGGCCTTCTTCGCCCCCGCCCTGGCCTACGTGCTGCTGTTCTTCGGCTACCCGCTGGTGAACAACCTGGTGATGGGCTTCCAGAACTACACGGTCAGCTCCTTCTACACCGGCAAGGCGCCGTTCACCGGGGTGGCCAACTACGTCGCCGTGCTGCACGATCCGGTGTTCGCCAAGGCGGTGCTGAACACCGTGGTGTTCACCGTCGCCTCGATCGTGTGCCAGTTCGCGATCGGGCTGGCCCTCGCCGTGTTCTTCAACGGCCGGTTCCTGGGCAGTGCGCTGCTGCGGTCGCTGCTGTTGCTGCCGTGGCTACTGCCGCTGGTGGCCAGCGGCGCGGTGTGGCGGTGGATGCTGGACCAGGATCACGGCGTGATCAACACGGTGCTGCGCGCGCTGCACCTGTCCGCCGGCGGCGTGCCCTGGCTGACCAGCCCCGGCTGGGCCCTGCCTGCGGTGATCCTGGCCAACATCTGGATCGGCATCCCGTTCAACCTGGTCATCCTGCACGGCGGCCTGCGCGCCATTCCCGCGTCCCTCTACGAGGCGGCCGAGCTGGACGGGGCAGGGCCGTGGCAGCGGTTCCGGCACGTCACCTGGCCGCTGTTGCGGCCGGTCACCGGCATCGTGCTGATGCTCGGCCTCGTCTACACGATCAAGGTGTTCGACGTGATCATGGTGATCACCCGAGGTGGCCCGGCGAACGCCAGCCAGACGCTGACCACCTGGTCCTACAACCTCTCGTTCCAGCAGTTCACGTTCGGCCAGGGCGCCGCGGTCGGCAACATCCTGATCGTGGTGACCGCCATAGCCGGCCTGCTCTACCTGCGCTCCGCGCGCGGCACCCTCGCCGGGGCGGCGACATGACGACCGTCTCCCGCGCCTCCCGCTCCCGCTCCGGCCTGCCGCGCACCGTGATCGGTGTCCTCATCGTGGCGGTGCTGCTGTTTCCGCTGTACTGGATGGTCAACGCCTCGTTGCAGCCGAGCGGCGCGCTGCTCAAGGCGTCCCCGGACTGGTTCCCCGCCCATCCCACCTTCGCCGGCTACACCGAGGCGTGGCACAGCCAGCTGCCACACCTGATCACCAGCCTCATCGTGGCGCTCGGCGCTGTCGTGGTGTCACTGGCCATCGCGGCGCCCGCCGCGTACGCGCTGGCACAGCTGAGGATGCGCGCCCGGCCGGTCATCGTGTTCGGCATCCTGATCGTGCAGATGATTCCGGGCATCGTGATGGCCAACGCGCTGTACACGATCTTCAGCAAGCTCGGCCTGATCGACAGCTACCTCAGCCTGATCCTGGCCGACTGCACGGCGACCATCCCGTTCGCCATCCTCGTCCTGCGCGCCTTCATGATCTCCATCCCGAAGGAGCTGTCCGAGGCGTCCAGGGTGGACGGTGCTGGCTACTGGCGGACGTTCGTCTCGATCATCATCCCGGTCAGCCGCAACGCCATGGTGACAGCGGCGCTGTTCTCGTTCCTGTTCGCGTGGGCCGATTTCCTGTTCGCGGTGACGATGACCACCGGAGCGGACATCGAGCCCATCACGGTCGGCATCTACCGGTTCGTCGGCAACCAGACCGCCGACTGGAACGGGATCATGGCAACCGCGGTGCTGGCGTCGATACCGGCCGCCGCACTGCTGGTGATCGCCCAACGCTTCGTGGTCGCCGGGGTCACCGGCGGCGCGATCAAGGAATAGGTCCAGGAAGGAATGTTGATGATCAGCTTGCGCGGTGACCGGCGAGCCCTTGAGGTGACCATCCACCACGAGGTGCTGCGCATCGAGCCGTGGGGCACCGACAGCCTGCGGGTGCGCGTCGGCCAGCATCGCATCGTCGACGACGTGCCCGGCGCGTTGCTCCCGCCGAAGCCGAGCGAGCCCGCGATCACCGTCACCGACGACGTCGGCCGGATCAGCAACGGCGCGCTGACCGCGATCGTCGAGGAGACCGTCGGTGACACCGGGCCGTACTCGCTGATCCGCTTCGTGCGCACCGATTCCGGCGCCGAACTGCTCACCGAGCAACGCGCCCATTTCTGGTGGCCGGGTGCGCGGCTGTTCCATCCGCACGCCAACGGATACCACCGCCTCGAACAGCGCTTCGCCAGCTACGACGGGGAGAAGCTGTTCGGCCTCGGCCAGCACACGCACGGCAAACTGAACCAGAAGGGACTGGTACTCGACCTCATCCAGCGCAACGCGGAGGTATCGGTACCGTTCCTGCTCTCCAACCGCGGCTACGGATTCCTGTGGAACATGCCCGCCGTCGGCCGGGTGGAACTGGCCGACAACGGCACCCGCTGGGTCGCCGACACCGCGCGGCAGATCGACTACTGGATCACCACCGGCGACAACCCGGCCGACATCCTGTCCCACTACGCCGACGCGACCGGCAGGCCCCCCATGCTGCCCGAGTGGGCCAGCGGCTTCTGGCAGTCCAAACTGCGCTACCGCAGCCAGGAGGAGTTGCTGTCCGTCGCCCGCGAACACGTCCGGCGCGGCCTGCCGCTGTCCGTCATCGTGATCGACTTCTTCCACTGGACGCACCTCGGCGACTGGCGGTTCGACCTGTCCGAGTGGCCCGACCCGGCAGGCATGGTCCGTGAACTCGCCGACCTCGGCATCAAGCTGATGGTCTCGGTGTGGCCGTCGGTCAACCCGATGAGCGAGAACTACGGCGAGCTGACCGAACGCGGCCTGCTGGTCGCCACCGAACAGGGCGTCCCGTTCCACGCGCCGTGGCAGGACAAGGGATTCCCGGTGCCGATGCCGGTCGCGTTCTACGACGCCACCAACCCGGCCGCTCGCGAGTTCGTCTGGTCGACGGTGAAACGCAACTACTTCGACCTCGGCGTCCGCGCGTTCTGGCTGGATGGCTGCGAACCGGAGATCCAGCCCGGCCATCCGCACAACCTCCACTTCCACGACGGTCCCGGCGCCGAGGTGTTCAACAGCTACCCCGCACAGAACGCCCGCACCTTCTACGAGGGCACCAGGGCCGACGGCGAGGACGACGTCGTGCTGCTGTGCCGGTCGGCCTGGGCGGGCAGCCAACGCTACGGCGCCGCCGTCTGGTCCGGCGACATCGGCCCGACCTGGGAGTCCCTGCGGGCCCAGGTCCGCGCCGGGCTGAACATCGGCCTATCCGGAATACCGTGGTGGACAACGGACATCGGCGGATTCCACGGCGGCGACCCGGAATCCGAGGAATACCGCGAACTGATGGTGCGCTGGTTCCAGTACGGCGCACTGTGCCCGCTGTTCCGGTTACACGGCTTCCGCGACCCACGAGCCCCGTTCGGCCCCGAGATGACCGGCGGCCCCAACGAGGTCTGGTCCTACGGCGAACAAGCCTACGAGCTGATCGAGCAGACCCTGCGGTTGCGCGAACGCCTGCGCCCCTACCTGATGCGGCAGATGCGCGCCGCCCACGAGACCGGCCTGCCCCCGATGCGCCCCCTGTTCGTCGACTTCCCCGCCGACGAGCACGCCTGGGACGCGGACGAAGAGTTCATGCTCGGCCCCGACCTGCTCGTCGCCCCGATCCTGGCAGCGGGAGCCCGATCAAGGCAGGTCTACCTGCCAGCGGGCGCCCGCTGGACCGACCCGTGGACCGGCACGGCACACGAGGGCGGCCAGACCATCGACGCGGCCGCACCACTGGACCGGATACCCGTGTTCCTCCGCGACGGCGCGGACGTGCCAATCCGCGACTGAGCAGAGGGCACAAGCCAGACAAACAGTACACCATGATTTGCCGGCTTCAAACCAACGAAACCGTGAACGTATACTGCCCGAGACCGTCACCGGTCGAGTCCACGACGCCGGTGAGCACGCCCGTCACAGCTGACCCCTCGCTGATGGTGGGACGAAGAAGGGTGCCACACGATGTTGGCCAGGCATACGACACCGGACCCCGAACACGGCCGCATCGTTCGGGCGCGTGCCGTCGAGCAAGCTCACAGCGCGGTCCAGAACGCACGTGCGACCCGCACGGTCGCCGACCACGCCACGGACGCCACGGACTGCGTGCGACTGCTGGAGATGCTGGGGCTCGACGCCCACGACGGCGCGCGTGGCTGACCCCCACTGTCGCGAACGTCGCGGTGATGAGAGAGTAGTGGCTTCAACGGTCGTCCTGAGACCTCAAGGTGGGGACAACAACGGGCGACGCAGGGAGATGGCAGTATGGCCCAGGGCAGTGTGAAGTGGTTCAACGGCGAGAAGGGCTTCGGCTTCATCCAGCAGGATGGTGGCGGTCCGGACGTCTTCGTCCACTACTCCGAGATTCAGGGCACCGGCTTCAAGTCGCTTGACGAAGGCCAGCGTGTCGAGTTCGAGATCGGTCAGGGACAGAAGGGCCCACAAGCCCAGGGCGTACGCACAATCTGACCCGCGCTAGTCGGTGTGCCTGTGCCCGTGACCAACCGGCCACAGGCACACCGACAGCTCCAGCACCACGTCCTGACGGGCTCTTTGACCCCACGGCATGACGAGCCGGGCTCAGGCGAACAGCTCCCGGATCTCGTCGGCCCCCAGCCCCGTGCCGAACAGGTTGCCCTCGTCCATGACCCCGGCGAACAGTTCGGCCTTGCGAGCCTGCAACGCCACGACTCGTTCCTCGATCGTGTCCTTGGCGATCAGCCGATACACCATGACGTTGCGGGTCTGCCCGATGCGATGCGTCCGGTCGACCGCCTGTGCCTCCGTCGCCGGATTCCACCACGGGTCGAGCAGGAAGCAGTAGTCGGCCTCCGTGAGGTTCAGCCCGAACCCGCCCGCCTTGAGGCTGATCAGGAACACCGGAGCGGCACCGCCCTTGAAGCGCGCCAGCACCGCTGCGCGGTCGCGGGTCCGGCCGTCGAGGTAGCAGTACTCGATGCCCTCGGCGTCCAGGCGGCGCCTTACATGACCGAGAAACCCGGTGAACTGGCTGAACACCAGCGCCCGGTGCCCACCATCGACCACATCGCGCACCTGTTCGACCAGGGCGTCGATCTTGCCGCAGGGCAGTTCGGCGTTGGCCTCGTCGACCAGTCCGGCGTGCAGGCTCAACTGCCGCAGCAGGGTCAGTGAGCGCAAGATGGTGAAGCGGTTCTTGTCGATGTCGTCGATCAGGCCGAGCACCTTCTGCCGCTCGCGTTGCAGATGGGTCTGGTAGAGCTTGCGGTGCCGGGGGTGCAGCTCCACCTCAAGCACCTGTTCCTGCTTGGCCGGCAGGTCCGCTGCCACCTGTTCCTTGGTACGGCGCTTCACCAGCGGTTTCATCCGCCGGCGCAGCCGGCCCAGCAACTCGGCGTTGCCCTGCTTCTCGATCGGCTGCGCGTAGAACTCCTGGAACCGGCGCGGGTTCGGGAACAGGCCGGGGGCGGTGATCGAGAGCAGCGACCAGAGCTCCATCAGATTGTTCTCCATCGGAGTGCCGGTGATCGCCAGTTTGACCGGGGCGGGCAGCCGTCGCGCGCACTGGTAGGTCTTGGACTCGTGGTTCTTCACCTGCTGGGCCTCGTCGAGGACCAGCATGGACCAGGGCAGCTCCGCGTAGTCGTCGAAGTCGATGCGGAACAGCGTGTAGGACGTGATCACGATGTCCGCGCCGGCGACGCTCTCACGCAGCGGCTCGCGCCTGCGGCGCACCGTGTCGGTCAGCGCCACGACCGAAAGACCGGGGGCGAAGCGGTTGGCTTCGGCCGCCCAGTTCGCCACCACGCTGGCCGGCGCGATCACCAGGAACGGCGCGCAGCCGGGATCGGTCAGCTTGGCGTGGCTGATCAGGGCCAGGGTCTGCACGGTCTTGCCAAGCCCCATGTCGTCGGCGAGGATGCCGCCGAGCCGCCATTCCCACAGAAACGCCAGCCACCGGAACCCGTCCACCTGGTAGGGACGCAGCCGCGCGTCAAGCGTGGCCGGCACCGGTGTCTGCGTCTGGCTCTGCGCATCGATCGACAACAACCCCGAGACCTGCTGCTGCCACGCCCGTGCCTGCTGACGCACAACGCCGAGCTCGGTGAGTTCGTCCCACAGTCCGGCCTGGAAGCGGCTGATCCGCAGCGATTCGGACGGGACGTCGCGCAGCGCGCGAGCCTCGTCGATCAGCTCGCGCAGCCTGCGCAGTTCGGGTTTGTCCAGCGCGAAGTACGCACCGTCGGACAACAGCAGGTGCGAATCACCATTGGCCAGAGCGAGGAACAGCTCCGTGAACGGCACATCGTCACCCTCGACGGTGACCGTCACGCCGAGTTCGAACCAGTCGTTGTCGCCGGGAACCTCGGTGGTGGACAAGTCGATGGCCAGGGAGTCGCCCGCTTCCCGGTAGTCGGCAGGGGCGCCACCGATCTCGACCTCGACCCCGGCACAAGCAGCCAGTGACGGCAGAGTCTCGGTAGTGAACCGCATAGTGTCGATGCCCCGATACACGCCCGCCGTCGCCGACTGCGCCTCACCGAGACCAGCAAGAATCTCGCGCTCAGCATCAACATCGCGGTAATCCTCGCCCGCCCCAGCCGTCGCATCCACCGGAATCCTCCGCAGAGCGTCGCCCACCTGATAGGCCCACTCCCAGCTGACCGCCAGTTCGTGCCCGTCCCGATAGTCGGCACGCAGTACCAGGTTCGGCGCGGAGATCGCGGGCGGCGTGAACGAGTCGTCCGAGGAGACGACCGTGGCCACGTGACGCAGGCGAGGGCAGTAGTCGTCACGGAACCGGGCATGCTCCGCAGCGGGCACGATCAGGTGCCGGTTGTCCATCACCAGGCCACGCAGTTCGGCCGGCACCGGCCTGACCAGCCGCGCCAGCCGGACAGGCCACTTCGCAGGCTCGACGACATCGCGGACCTGCGCCTTGTCGACGTAAACCACCCCGTGCCCCTCGGTCCCAACGAACCGAATCGGTACCGCGTCGGCAGGACCTCCCTCGACACGGACCAGTGGCCGGACCACCAGCCCGTCGGACTGCGCATCCCGCGTGACATCGAGGCAGAACTCGGCCTGGCCGTAGGGCGACACCGCCCCCAGCCGCCGATGACCATGCACCAACCGCACGCCGACCGACGCGGCCTCGTCCAGCATGGACCACAGTTGCCGCGACTCGAACCCACCCAGGTCGATCAGCTTGTCGTCGGCGTAGGAACCGTAGTAGCCATAGGCCGAGTCCTGACTGGTCCGTCCGGACTGGAACATCGCGTACAGCTCTCGCAGCAGCCGCACATGCCCGCGAACATAGCCAGTCATGTGATGCGCATAGCTGAGCTTGCCCCAGCTCAGGTTGCCGTACACCCAGCCGTTGCGGCCCGGTGTCACGAGACGAGCCGTCAACCGCACCGGCGACGCCCCCGAACGACTGCCGCCCCCAGCCAGCGCCAACTCGATCCCGAGCGGCGCCGTGCCGGTCCGGGCTGCCTTCGCGGCCGAGTTCGAGCCGAGCAGCGCATCCAGCGATTCCGCCCAGGTAGGCGGCCTCGTGGTGGTGCGGGCCGGCGGCGCGACCTGCGCCCGCTTCACCGCGGCGATCACAAGGGCCGCGACATGCTTGCAGTTGAACCCCACCGGACAGCTGCATTCGCCCTGTTCAAAGGCGAAATTATCATCGTAGTCGACGAAGTACGCCGACGTCTCGTACAGGCCGCCGTTGCCGACCACAGTGCCGTACAGCGCGACATCGGCCTGCTTCCACCGCATCCGCAGCACGCGATTCCGACGCGCGTAGCTGGCACCACGGTCGTAGAAGGTGGCGCCGACGGCCTCCTCGACACCAGCGAGATCAACGGAACCGGGCACGGCGGATGACATGGCAGCCACGGTAGCGGTCGCCACCGACTCCCCCGAATGGACCTGACCCGTTTTGACGGACATCCGAGATCAGGGGCGTCACCCCTGGAAGGATGTCTGTTATGGAGACCACGGGTCCGAAGCCGCCCCGCCGTCCTCGTCGCGCGTTCACCCCGGAGTTCAAGGCCGAGATCGTCGAGCCGTGCCAGCGTGGCGACCGCACCGTAGTGCAGGTCGCACGCGATTTCGACCTGACCGAGACCGCGGTGCGGGACTGGGTCAGGTCGAACGCGACACCGGAACCCGCGCCAACGGCCTGACCAGCGACGAGCGAACCGAACTGACGCGGTTGCGGCGGGAGAACCGCCGGTTGAGCGAGGACGTGGAGATCCTCAAGCGTGCGACGGCTTTCTTCGCGAAGAAGACCCGGTGAACGTGTATCCGTTCATCGAGGCGGAGAACGCCGGCAGCGGCAACGTCAAGCGTGCCTGCGAGCTGTTGATGGTCTCCCGAGCCGCCTACTACGCCCACCGCACCGCTGGTCCCTCCGCCCGCCAGCGACAGGATGCGGACCTCACGGAGAAGATCATCCAGGTACATGAGGAGTCGAAAGGCACCTACGGTGCGCCACGAGTGCACGCTGAACTCCGCGCCCAGGGCCAGCAGCACTCCCGGAAACGGATCGCCCGGCTGCTGCGTGCCGCCGGCCGGGCCGGCAGGACCCCGAAACGGTGGCGTACCACGACCACCCCCGATCCCGCCGCCACGCTGCCCACGGATTTGATTGACCGGGATTTCTCCTGCGCGGCAACAGAAGTCAACACTCGATGGTGCGGTGACATCACCTACATCCACACCTGGGAAGGCTGGCTGTATCTGGCCACCGTCATCGATCTGGCCTCTCGTCGCGTCGTTGGCTGGGCTACCGCCGATCACCTGCGCACCGACCTGGTCGAACACGCGCTCCGCGACGCCATCACCGCGCGTCGGCCTGATCCTGGGGTGATCTTCCACTCTGATCGTGGCTGCCAATACACGTCTGCCCAGTACGCGCGGGTAGCGGCCGAGTTCGGGATGCGGTTGTCGGTCGGCCGGAAGGGGCAGTGTTGGGACAACGCGGTCGCTGAGTCGTTCTTCGCCACCATCAAATCTGAGCTGCTCGACAGGCGGCCCTGGCCTACCAAGGCTAAGGCGCACAAGGCTATCTTCGAATATGTCGAGGGCTGGTACAACACTCGACGCCGGCATTCCAGCCTTGGCTACCTCAGCCCCAACACCTACGAAACACCCCCCGAACACGCTTTCGAACAGGTAGCCTGACCACACCACATCAGCCCTGTCCGTCAAAACGGGTCAACCTCAGTCCCAGATCAGCCGGATGATGGCGGTGTCGCGGCGGGAAATTAGGTCGCGGCCGTCGCAGTCGGCGAGGATCTGGCGGATGAGGTCCAGCGGTACCAGCGGGACTTCTTTTTCGGGGATGGCGGGCGGTTTCATCCGGGCCATCGGGTGAGCGTCGATCTCTCCTTCGTCGAGCGGCCAGTTGAACCACTGCTGCACGGCGCGGTAGCGGTTGTGCGTGGTTCCGGGCGCATTGATCGACAGCAAGTGATTGATCCAGCCAATCAGATGTGACTTGGTGATGTCGGCTGGCTGATCCGGCCGCGTCAGGTCCCCGTCGTCGGCGGCCCGGTCGGGCGATTCATCGGGTGTTTCCCGCAGGTGGTCAAGCCAGATGATCAGCTGCCAGGTGCTGTCGAGGTAGCCCTGGATGGTCTTTGGAGACTTGTTCTCCGACCGCCGCTGGCGGTCCCACTCCCGGACGAGGGGGTACCAGCGGTGACCGGATCGGTCAGTGGTCTGCATACTCAGAACACTCCAATAAGGGTGTTACTGAGCGCCGTGCTCGCGTCAGTCGATCACGAAGGCTGACGTCTGCGCTGGTCAGATGGGCTTGTGTGGGCACAGCTGGGATCGAACCAGCGACATCCTGCTTGTAAGGCAGGCGCTCTCCCGCTGAGCTATGCGCCCTTGAGGTCGGTCCGCCCCGCGGGGCGTGGCGGACCGACGATACCGCAGTTGGTCGCCTGGCTCAGACGAGTTCGGCGATGGCCTTCTTCCAGGCGTTCTGGTCGCGGGCTTCGCCGGGCTGGTTGACCTCGGCGAAGCGGACGACGCCTTCGGTGTCGATGAGGAAGGTGCCTCGGTTGGCCATGCCGGACGCCTCGTTGAAGACGCCGTAGGCCGCGGCGACCTCGCCGTGCGGCCAGAAGTCGGAGAGCAGCGGGAAGGTGTAGCCCTCCTGCTGCGCCCACGCCTTGAGGCTGAACGGCGCGTCGACGGAGATGCCGACGACCTGGACCTTGTCGTTCTGGTACTCGGTGATCTCGTCCCGGACCTGGCAGAGTTCGCCGGTGCAGATGCCGCTGAACGCGAACGGGAAGAAGACGAGAAGCACGTTCTTGTCGCTGCGCAGCGACTCAAGGGAGACCTTCTCCCTGTTGGAGTCGCTGAGTGTGAAGTCCGGGGCCTTAGAGCCGACCTCGACCGCCATGTTGCGGATCCTCCTGCCGTGCGCCGTCACCAGTTTTTGCCCATCACAAAGTCATCACAAAAGATTGCCCCGGCAGCTTAGTAGCTACGGCTCGCGGCGGGGATGGGTTCGTCCGGGTCACCCCGGTGCCAGTGGCGCAGGTCACCGACGAGTTTTGGCCGACTTCGGTGATACCAGCCTGGTGCCGTTCCAGTCGGGGCCGACGCTGATGTTGGAGGTCTGGGCAAGGCCCGCGGTGGGGACCGCTTCGGCGATGTCGCTCGGCTCCACGTGACCATCTCGACCGGACTTGGGGGTGAGTACCCAGATCACACCATTCTCGGCAATCGGGCTGGTCGCGTCCATCAGGGCATCGACGAGGTCACCGTCGTCCTCTCGCCACCACAGCAGGATCACGTCGAGGACCTCGTCGGTGTCCTCGTCGAGCATCTCGCTGCCGATGCGTTCCTCGACGGCGGCACGTACGTCGTCGTCGACGTCCTCGTCCCAACCGAACTCTGCAACTACCATGCCCGGCTCGATTCCGAGCCTCTCGGCGATACCGGCCTTGCCGGCATCTTCCGCGGCGACCACGGCTTGCCTCTCCTCCAACTACGCCAGTGCGGCAGCCGTCGCCTGGCTGGCTGGCCGCCGCACATAGATTTGCCCTACACCGTTGCCGGATAGCGAACACTGCGCGACGCCGTTGCGCAACCGTTCTAACCGGGACACGCCGGTAAGGAGTTGGCAAAGATACGCTTTCGCGACGATACGGCCGCTGATCTGGACCGAAAGTGAGCCGAAAGAGGCCAACGCGCGATGTGCGCGCGACCGGCGTCGACGTGACGATCCGGTGTCCGGTCGGGGCCGCCGACGGCCTAGGGTGAGGGCCACCACCACGCCACAACCGCGGTGTCGGGAACGATACAGCGGCTACTCGCGGGTAGCGCTCCGCTGAGCGCATAGTGTGGGCATCGGGAATGGGCGACGCCGCCGGTGATCGGTCGCGTCGCGTGGAGCTAAACCAGGCGAGGAGATCCCTTGGCCCCGCAGAACAGCCGAGGCGACGGTTCCGGCACACCGGCGCGGGTACGCGTCATCCGGGACGGCATTGCCACGCATCTGCCTGACATCGACCCTGCCGAGACCGGTGAGTGGCTGGAGTCGTTCGACGCCGTCCTTGACGCGGCAGGCAAGCAGCGAGCCCGCTACCTGATGCTGCGGCTGTTGGAGCGGGCGCGTGAGCGACGCGTCGCAGTACCGGCGTTGACCAGCACCGACTACGTGAACACCATCCCGCCGGAGCGCGAACCGTGGTTCCCCGGCGACGAGGAGGTCGAACGCCGCTACCGGGCGTGGATCCGGTGGAACGCGGCCATGACCGTGCACCGCGCGCAGCGCCCCGGCGTGGGTGTCGGTGGTCACATCTCGACCTACGCCTCCTCGGCGACCCTCTACGAGGTGGGCTTCAACTGGTTCTTCCGGGGCAAGGACCACCCGGGCGGCGGCGACCAGATCTACATCCAGGGGCACGCCTCCCCCGGTATCTACGCCCGCGCGTTCCTGGAGGGGCGGCTGTCCGCGAGCCAGCTGGACGGCTTCCGGCAGGAGTATTCGCACGCAGGTCCGGGCGGCGGCCTGCCGTCCTATCCGCACCCGCGCCTGATGCCGGACTTCTGGGAGTTCCCGACGGTGTCCATGGGGCTTGGCCCGATGAACGCCATCTACCAGGCACGGTTCAACCGCTACCTGCACGACCGCGGCATCGCGGACACCTCGCAGCAGCACGTGTGGGCGTTCCTCGGCGACGGCGAGATGGACGAGGCGGAGTCGCGCGGCCTCGTGCACGTCGCGGCCAACGAGGGCCTTGACAACCTGACCTTCGTCATCAACTGCAATCTGCAGCGCCTCGACGGGCCGGTACGCGGCAACGGCAAGATCATCCAGGAGCTGGAGTCGTTCTTCCACGGCGCGGGCTGGAACGTGATCAAGGCGATCTGGGGCCGCGAGTGGGATCCGCTGCTGGCCGCGGACCGCGACGGCGCGCTGATCAACCTGATGAACACCACGCTGGACGGCGACTACCAGACCTACAAGGCCAACGACGGCGCCTACGTGCGTGAGCACTTCTTCGGCCGGGACCCCCGGACCAAGGAGATGGTCGCGAACATGAGCGACCAGGACATCTGGAACCTCAAGCGTGGTGGCCACGACTACCGCAAGATGTTCGCCGCCTACCAGGCCGCGCTGGAGCACCACGGCCAGCCGACGGTGATCCTGGCCAAGACCATCAAGGGTTACGGCCTCGGCCCGCACTTCGCCGGGCGCAACGCGACCCACCAGATGAAGAAGATGACGCTGGAGGATCTCAAGCTCTTCCGCGACGAGATGCACATCCCCATCTCGGACAAGGAGTTGGAGGCCGACCCGTACCTGCCGCCGTACTACCACCCCGGCCAGGACAACCCGGACATCCAGTACCTGATGGAGCGGCGGCGTCGGCTGGGCGGGTTCCTGCCGGAGCGGCGGGCCAAGTCCAAGGCGCTGGTGCTGCCCGGCGACAAGGTCTACGACGTGGTGCGCAGGGGGTCCGGCAAGCAGGAGGTCGCCACCACCATGGCGTTCGTCCGGCTGGTCCGCGACCTGGCCAAGGACCCGAACATCGGCGCGCGCGTCGTGCCGATCATCCCGGACGAGGCCAGGACCTTCGGCATGGACTCGATGTTCCCCACGCAGAAGATCTACAACCCGCACGGCCAGCTCTACACCTCGGTGGATGCCCAGCTGATGCTGGCGTACAAGGAGAGCGAGCAGGGCCAACTGCTGCACGAGGGAATCAACGAGGCCGGGTCGACCGCGTCGTTCACGGCGGTCGGCACGTCGTACGCGACGCACGGCGAGCCGATGATCCCGATCTACATCTTCTACTCGATGTTCGGCTTCCAGCGGACCGGTGACGGTTTGTGGGCGGCGGGCGACCAGATGGCGCGCGGGTTCGTGCTCGGCGCGACCGCTGGCCGGACCACGCTGACCGGTGAAGGGCTGCAGCACGCGGACGGGCATTCGCTGCTGCTCGCGGCCACCAATCCGGCGGTGGTCTCCTACGACGCGGCGTGGTCGTTCGAGATCGCGCATATCGTCAAGGACGGGCTGCGCCGGATGTACGGAGAGCAGGCGGAGAACGTCTTCTACTACTTGACCGTCTACAACGAGCCCTACGTGCAGCCTGCCGAGCCGGAGAACCTGGACGTCGAGGGCCTGCTGCGTGGTCTGTACCGCTACGCACAGGCCCCGGAGGGCGACGGGCCGAGGGCGCAGATCCTGGTGTCCGGCGTGACCATGCCGGACGCGCTGCGCGCGCAGGAGATGCTGCGCGAGGAGTGGGGCGTACGGGCCGACGTGTGGTCGGCGACGTCCTGGTCGGAGCTGCGCAGGGAGGCCGTCGAGGTCGACCGGTTCAACCTGCTGCACCCGCAGGCCGAGCCGCGCGTGCCGTACGTGACGCAGGTCCTTGGCCAGACCGATGGTCCGGTGTTGGCGGTGTCGGACTGGATGCGCGCGGTGCCGGACCTGATCCGGCCGTGGGTGCCGGGCCAGATGGTCACGCTGGGCACAGACGGGTTCGGCTTCTCCGACACTCGGCCTGCTGCGCGGCGGTACTTCCTGGTGGACGCCCAGTCGATCACGGTGGGCGTGCTGGCCGCGTTGGCCAAGCGCGGCGAGGTCGCGCAGGAGAAGGTGGTCGAGGCGGCCAGGCGGTATCAGTTGGACGATCCACAGGCCGCTGGTCCGCAGACCTCAGATTCGGGCGTCGCGTAGGCGCGGTAGCGCAAGCAGGCGCCCCTTCCGGATCTTCTTCCGGGAGGGGCGCCATCTTTTTATGCCAGCAACTTCATGCCCGCAACGCCGCCGCTTCGCGACGGGCGGTGCGCGTCCAGTCGAGCCAGCCGCGGATCACCAGCACGGCGAAGACCACGTAGACGGCGGCGCTGAAGAACAGGTGCGAGCTGATCTGCAACGGGACGCCGACCGCGTCGACCAGCAGCCAGACGATCCAGAAGTCGACGAGGCCGAGCCCCTGAGCGGCGAACGCGACCACGGTGCCGACGAAGATCCACGCGTCCGGCCATGGTGCCCAGGAGGCGTGCAGGTCGGTGAGCAGTAGGGCCATGCCGACGGTGCCGACGACCAGAGCGGCGAGCACGGCGAGCCGTTCGCGGGCGGTCGCCTTGCGAACGACGAGGCCGTACACCGGGTCGCGCTGCTTGGTTCGGCTCCACGCCCACCAGCCGTAGACGGAGATGGCGAAGATGACGACCTGCCGGCTGGCCAGGCCGCCGAGCTGGGCGGAGGTGTAGACGGCGAACAGCAGCACGGTCGCGCCCAGCTGCACCGGCCACGTCCACAGGGTGCGGCGTTTGGCAAGGAAGACGACGGCGAGCGCACAGAGTTGGCCGAAGAACTCGGCGTAGGAGACCTTCTCCCCCAACAACGAGAAACCGTTGTTCAGCAACACGTCCACGGCGTGGCCCTTCCGCGTGCGTGCCTCCCGTCCGGACTCTGGAGCGCACGACTCCTGACCACTGAGAACATGCCATCGACGCCGGGATATTCCCTGGTGAACGTGACCAACAAGACGGGAGGTCTGCTCGGCACGCAGAGCGCCGAGCAGACCTCTCTCCCCGGTCCCCACCGGTGAATTCCACTATGGACTGATCTTGGCGCGCTCGCCAGGCCGGAGCGCACGTTTCGCCCGATCGAATGATCAGATTGACCATTCCGGGCGCGCAGGTGCACCACGAACGCATCGTGCCACCGTCGGGTCGGCACCGGGGACTCGTGTAATTCTTAGGGGCATGAGCGGAGCCCCTGTGCAAGGACCGGTGTCGCGGGGCACGCTGCAGGCGATCGAGCGGGCCTCTGGCAAGCTCGCCGCGACCAGCGTGGCGACCATGGAAGCGCGGATGCCGTGGTTCGCGAAGATGCCGGCGGACCGGCGGGCCAGCGTGCTGCTGATCGTGCAGACCGGGGTGGCCGGGTTCGTCGAGTGGTTCCACGATCCGCAGACCGCGTTCAAGCTCTCGGTGGACGCGTTCCGCACCGCGCCGCGCGACCTGTACCGGTCGATGAACCTGCGGCACACGGTCGAACTGGTCCGGATCGCGCTGGAGATCCTGGAGCAGGAGCTGCCGGAGTTGGGCGCGAACGAGCGGGAGCGCGCGGTGCTGACCGAGGCGATCCTGCGTTACGGCCGGGAGATCGCGTTCGCAGCGGCCACCACGTACGCGGGCGCGGCCGAGGCACGCGGCGCGTGGGACGCGCGACTGGAGGCGCTGGTCGTCGATGGCGTCGTGCGTGGCGACGCCGAGGAGTCGCTGCTGTCCAGGGCCGCCGCGCTCGGCTGGGGGCCGAGCGACGAGGCGACCGTGGTGGTCGGCAAGCCGTCCGCGGACGACCCGCCGACCGTGATCTACGGGGTGCGCAGCAGGGCGGCGCGGCTGGGCAGGCCGGTGCTGTTGAGCGTGCAGGGCAGCAGGCTGGTGGTGGTGCTGGGCGGGCACACCGACGAGGTGGCGGACGCCGACCTGTTGACCAAGCTGGCCGAGGTGTTCGGGCCCGGCCCTGTGGTGGCCGGGCCGACCGTGGCGAACCTGGGTGACGCGCATCGCAGCGCGACCGACGCGCTGTCCGGGTTACGCGCCGTGGTCGGCTGGCCGGCCGCGCCGCGACCGGTGCGCGCGGCCGACCTGTTGCCGGAGCGGGCGCTGGCCGGGGATGCCGGAGGCGGAGCGGCAGCTGATCGAGCAGGTGGCGCGGCCGTTGGAGGAGGCAGGCGGCGAGCTGCTGGAAACGGTGGACGCCTACCTGGACACCGGCGGCACGCTGGAGGCGTGCAGCCGGCGACTGTTCGTGCACGCCAACACGGTGCGTTACCGGCTGCGCAAGGCGACGGAGCTGACCGGACGCAACGCGGCCGACCCGAGGGACGCGTTGGTCTTGCGAATCGGGCTCGCGGTCGGCAGGCTGGCACGGGCGCGAGGTGACTGGTAGCCGGCGGCTACGTGAAACCCACAACAATTTCGGCTCGCGGGTGCCCTTCTACCTGCGATGTTTGTGTCCATCCTACAAAGACGGCACCGGGACTTGGTGACCCCCAGCATCACCGCGCCCTGGCTGGAAGGTGTTGGCTTACAGAGTGATCGCACTCCTCGCGCCGGGCCAGGGTGCCCAGAAACCGGCGATGTTGACCCCGTGGCTGGAGCTCGACGGCGTCGAGGCGCTGCTGCGCGGCTGGTCCGACGCGATCGGGCTGGACCTGGTCCGTCTTGGGACGACCGCGGACGCCGAGGAGATCAAGGACACCGCGATCACCCAGCCGCTGATCGTCGCGGCCTCGCTGGTCGCCTTCACCGAGCTGACCAAGCGCGTCGACGTGCCGGTGGACACACTGGTCGCCGGCCACTCGATCGGTGAACTCGCGGCGAGCGCGGTGGCCGGCGTGTTCGACCTGGGCGACGCGGTGGCGCTGGCCGCGGTGCGCGGTGCGGCGATGGCCGCGGCCTGCGCGCTGGAGCCGACCGGCATGGCCGCGCTGATGGGCGGCGAGGCGGACGTGGTGCTGACCAGGCTCGCCGAACTGGACCTGACCCCGGCGAACATGAACGGCGCGGGCCAGATCGTGGTCGCCGGCTCGCTGGCGTCGTTGGCCAAGCTCAAGGAGAACCAGCCCGAGGGCACCAAGCTGATCGAGCTGAAGGTGGCGGGCGCGTTCCACACCGACTACATGGCGCCGGCCGTCGAGGCGCTGCGCGCGAAGGCCGAGACCGTTGCGGTCAAGGACCCGGTCCGGCCGCTTTTGTCCAATGCGGACGGAACGGTGGTGCTGGATGGCACGGAACTGCTGCGTAGGCTGGTCGCGCAGGTGACGCTGCCGGTGCGGTGGGACAGGTGCATGGCGACCATGGCCGAGCGCGGCGTGACAACGACCGTCGAACTGACCCCGTCCGGCGCCCTGTCCGGCCTGGTCAAGCGTGAACTGAAAGGCACGAAGACCGTGCAGCTGAAGACTCCCGACGACCTGGACAAGGCCGTCGAAGCGTTGGCCGAGGAGAGCGAATGACCGTGAAGGTCGAGCTCCAGCGGCCCATGGCGAACGTGGCCGGCACCCGCATCCTCGGGACCGGCAGTGCCCAGCCGGACCGGATCGTCACCAACGACGACCTGGCCAAGGTGATGGACACCAACGACGAGTGGATCCGCGAGCGGGTCGGCATCATCGAGCGCAGGCTGATCGGCCCCGGCGATGACAAGCAGAAGGTCGTCGACCTCGGCGCGGAGGCCGGGCGCAGGGCACTGGCCGACGCTCGGGTCGATCCGTCCGAAGTAGACACCGTAATCGTGGCGACCTGCACGATGCCCAACCAGATCCCGAACGCGGCGGCCACCGTGGCGCACCTGGTCGGCATCGAGGCGCCGGGCGCTTTCGACCTCAACGCCGCGTGTGCCGGGTTCTGCTACGCGCTCAACACCGCGTCCGACCTGATCCGCGGCGGCTCCGCCGGCAAGGTGCTCGTGGTCGGCGCGGAGAAGTTCACCGACTGGGTGGAGCCGGTCGACCGGAGCAACGCGATCATCTTCGCGGACGGCGCGGGCGCCGTCGTGGTCGGTCCGTCCGACGAGGCGATGATCGGGCCGGTCAGCTGGGGCAGCGCGGGTGACCTCGCCGATCTGATCTACATGCGCGAGAACCGCTGGATCTACCAGGAGGGCCAGTCGGTCTTCCGCTGGGCCACGACGCAGGTCGCGCCGATCGCGTTGCGCGCGCTGGAGGTCGCGGGGCTCAAGCCGTCCGATGTGGACGCGCTCGTGCCGCACCAGGCGAACCTGCGGATCGTGAACGCGATCGCGAAGAAGCTGCGTTCGGTCGGCGCACGGGAGGACATGGAGGTGGCCGACGACATCGTGTACTCGGGCAACACCTCCTCAGCGTCCATCCCGATGGCCATCGACCACATGCGCGCCGCGGGGCGGATCAGCAGTGGTGATGTACTTCTGCTTGTCGGTTTCGGTGCCGGGCTGTCCTACGGCGCTCAGGTCGTGATCAGCCCGTGACCCAACCCCGAACGTCGAACACACTCAAGGAAGGAACGCACGTGGCGAACGAGGAAATCCAGAAGGAACTGGCGGCGATCGTCGAGGAGATCGCCGGTGTCGAGGCGGCGTCGGTGACCGAGGACAAGTCCTTCGTGGATGACCTGGACATCGACTCGCTGTCCATGGTCGAGATCGCCGTGCAGGCGGAGGACAAGTTCGGCGTCAAGATCCCGGACGACGAGCTGGCCAACCTCAAGACCGTCGGCGACGCGGTGAACTACATCGCCAGCAAGTCGGCCTGACTTCTCTGGAGCAGAGCACCATGAGTTCTGACGACGTTGTCGTCACCGGACTGGGCGCGACGACCCCGCTCGGCGGGGACGTCGCGTCCCTCTGGGACGGCCTGTTGGCCGGTCGGAGTGGCATCCGCACGATCGAAGCGGACTGGGCGGAGAAGTACGAGCTGCCCTCCCGCATCGCGGGCGCGCTCGCCGTCGAGCCGACCGAGGTACTGCCCAGGGTCGAGGCACGCCGCCTTGACCGCTGCGAGCAGGTGGCCATGGTCGCGGCGAAGCAGGCGTGGGCGGATGCCGGGTTCGGCGAGAACAACGACGACAGCGTTGTCGAACCGGAGCGGCTGGGCGTGATCATCGGCACCGGCATCGGTGGCGTGCACACCCTGCTCGACATGGACGACCTGCTGGAAACGGTCGGCCTGCGCAAGGTGTCGCCGCTGACCGTGCCGATGCTGATGCCCAACGGGCCTGCCGCGCACGTCGGTCTCGCGCTCAAGGCGCGCGCCGGGGTACACGCGCCGGTCTCCGCGTGCGCGTCCAGCGCCGAGGCGTTGGCCTGGGCGTTCCGCATGCTGAAGATGGGCGAGGCGGACGTGATCGTGGCCGGTGGCGCCGAGGCGGCCATCACCCCGATCTGCATGGCCGGGTTCTGCCAGGCGCGGACCATGAGCACCCGCAACGACGAGCCGGAACGGGCCTCCCGCCCGCTGGACGCCGGCCGGGACGGTTTCGTGCTCGGCGAGGGCGCCGGCGCCCTGGTGCTGGAGCGCGGCGAGTACGCGCGGGCCAGGGGCGCGCGGATCTACGGCAAGCTCGCCGGCATCGGCACCAGCTCGGACGGCTACCACATCACCGCACCCGATCCGGAGGGTGCCGGCCAGATCAGGGCGGTCAGGGCCGCGCTGCGCAGCGCCGACCTCTCCCCCGCCGACATCGGCCACGTGAACCTGCACGCGACGTCCACCCCGGTGGGTGACCCGGCCGAGGCGGCGATGGTGCGCAAGGCCATCGGCGAGCACGCCATCCTGACCGCGCCCAAGGGTTCGCTCGGGCACCTGCTCGGCGCGTCCGGCGCGGTCGAGTCGATCGCCTGCCTGCTCTCCGTGCGCGAGGGCCTCATCCCGCCCACCGCGAACCTGGAGAACCTGGACCCGGCCGTCGACCTGGACGTGGTCTCCGGCGAGCCGCGCAAGGTCGAGTTGACGGCCGCCGTCAACGACTCGTTCGGGTTCGGCGGGCACAACGTCGCGCTGGTCTTCACCAACGCGTAATTCCCCTCGCGCGCGGTGTCTCAGCGGTTCACGAGCTGGGGCACTGCGTGGCGGCCGCGTGCGGCGCACCGGACGGGTTCACGTCAATGCGCCAACCGCCGTTCATGTTCACGATCGGCAGCACCTGGCTCCAGTTGATACAGGAGAACTTGGCGAACCAGGGAGCCTGCGCCACGTTCTGGGTGCTGGTGAACGTGATCAGCACGCGCAGCTGGCCGCCGGATGAGGCATTGATCCGGTAGACGTACATGCTGCCGTCCTGAGTGGTCCGGTAGCCGTTCTGCCATTTTTCGAGCGAGTTCTCGCCGATCAGCGCCGGCGTGGCCACCGACTCCCATTCCTGGTAGTTGTGGTCGTTGATCGAGTCGAAGTAGACCTGCAACAGGTTCTCGATGGTCTGGCCGTACGGCGACGCGGCCGCGTCGGCGCTGAGCTGCACCCTGGGCGAGCCGGGCTGTTTGACCGGTTGGCCCGACGTCGGTGCCGAGGTCGGTGGCGGCGCCGCGGTCACGGGCGGGGTGCCCGCGCTCGCGGCCGGCTGGTAGATGCTGCGCGCGACGAGACCGCCCACCGCGGTGAGCACGAGCACGACTCCGATCACCGGCCCGATCCACGGGCGGCTCGACTGGCGGTCTCCAGGCACGCAAGGAAGATTGCCACACCCGCCTGGGTGCGCCCTGCTCAGCCCACGCGGTGCAGCCAGGTCACCGGGGCGCCGTCGCCTGCCCTGCGGTACGGCTCCAGCGCCTCGTCCCACGGCGCGCCGAGCAGCTTGTCAACGTGGTGGGCGAACGACTCGCCGTTGCGGGTGTTCATCGCCAGCGTGCGCAGCTGGTCCTCGCCCACGACGATGTCGCCGTTGGCGCTGGTGCGGGCGCGCCACAGGCCGAGGCCGGGAGCGAAACAGAAGCGCTCGCCGTCAACGCCGGGGCTGGGCTCCTCGGTGATCTCGAAACGCAGCATCGGCCACGCGCGCAGGGCGCCGACCAGTTGGCCGCCGGTGCCGGGTTCCGCGGTCCAGCTGCACTCGGCGCGGAGTTGTCCCGGCGCGGCCGGCTGTGCCGTCCACTGCAACGGTGCGCGGACGTTCAGGGTGCCGGAAATCGCCCACTCGACGTGCGGACAGACCGCAGACGGCGACGAGTGGACGTAGATCGCGCCACTGGTGCTGCTACGGGTGCTCACGGCTGACCTCCGCTACTCGACGAGGGACGTCTTCCCCTACGCCCTCAACAGCGGTGGTTCACCAGGAGATCACTCGTTACTCGATCATTCGTGTTGGGCCATTCTGCCCCCTGAAGGTCCACTCCCGCCAGCGGAACCCACGATAAGGGTGACCAGGTGACATGGTTCGTGCCCTTGATCACGGTGAGTAGTGTCGGGTAGCCAACCCCCGCCACGCTCGGTACGGCGATACGGTTTGCACAGCAGGTGTGACACATCGTTGTCGACGGACAGTGACTACTGGGAGGTGTGCCGTGCGGCTGGTCCGGCTCGGCACCGAGACCTCGCGAGTGGGCACGGACCTGCGCGCCGCGCTGTCGACCTGGGGCAGGGGCGACACGGTACTGGGCGGGATCGCGCTGCTCGGCCTGCAACCCGTGTCGACCGACCTGCCGATCGACGCGATCCTGCTGGTACCACGCGGCCTGCTGGTGGTGGTCGGGGTCGACCTGCCCGATCCGGCGATGCGGCTGGAAGCGCCGCTGGCCGGGCAGTGGAAGACCGACGGCTGGCCGCTGGTCCGTCCGGACGGCGTGATCAACCCGGCCGGCGAGGCACTCGGGGCGTCCTCGGCGGTCGCCAGGCAGTTGCAGGCCAGCCGGGTCGAGCCGGTGCCGGTGAGCACGATCATCGCGGTCGGGCCGTTCGTCAGCCAGGTCGTGCAGCCCACCGTCGACCTGCACCGGGGCGTGCGGGTGCTGCACCCGCAGGCCAAGACCCTGTTGACGGCCGTGCGCGAGCTGGCAACCTACGACCGCCCGTGCACTGTCGACCAGGCGCGAGAGCTGCTCAGGGCCGTTGCCGGCGACCAGGTCACGCTGAGCACAGCCGAACTGGCCGCCGAGGGCTTCCCGGACGTGGTCAGCAGGGACATGGCGACCGCGAGCACCACGCTGATCCCGAAGATCGCCGACGCCGACCCGCCGCCGAGGCCAGTGCGCGGGGAGAAGCGGCCCGGCCTCCAGCGCTGGCTGCCAATCGGCGCCGCCGTGCTGCTCGGTGCGCTGCTGCTGGCCGGCATCGGCGTCGCGCTGTCCACCTCGTCCGGCGACGACCCTTCGTCGTCCCAAAGCGCCTCGACCTCGGCCAAGCCGACGCCGGTGACCGTGCACGGCACCGCGTTCACCCAGCAGGCGAGCGCGCACGACGCGAACTGCGCCAACAGCGCCTACGGCGACGTGCAGGTATGGCTGACCACGCACCCCTGCCAGTTGGCCCGCGCGCTGTACTCGGCGAACGTGCACGGGCAGCCGGTTGGCGTGGCCATGGCCGTGCTGACCTTCCCGGACCCGACCAGCGCCTCGTCGTTCGTGTCGGTCGCCAACGCGCCGGGCAGTGGCAGCATCACCGACCTGGTCGCGGACGGGAAGGGCTGGGCGGAGGGCCCGAAATCCTTCGACAACGCGGCCTACTCGGTGACCGCGCAGGGGCCCACGGTGCGGCTGGTCGAGGCGGTCTGGACCACGAAGTCCTCGCAGCCTGGCGACAGCGCGCTGCAAAGCGTCGCGCGCGACGCGGCCCAGCTGCCATCGGCACCGTGACCGGCTGCGTCCGGCTCATATGCTGATCAGGTGGATCCCGCGAACCTGACCCTGCCGGAAACGCTGCTGCGCCTGCCCAGTTTCGTGATGTTCCAACTGTTCCGGGAGACCCGCAGGCTGACCGCGGAATTCGGGGACGAGGGGCTGCGCCTGCCGCATCTGGCCATCCTGTGCAGTCTGGTGGAGAACGGGCCGAGCGCGCAGAAGGACATCAGCGCGCGGCTGCGCATCGACCCGAGCGACCTGGTCGGGTTCCTGGACGACCTGGAAAAGGCCGGCCTGGCCACCCGCGAGCGGGACAGCACCGACCGGCGCCGCTACCTGGTCACTCTCACCGACGAGGGCCGCACCGTGCAGCGGCGCAGGCTGGCCACGTCGCAGCGGACGGACGACGCGCTGCTCACCCCGCTGACCGACGCCGAACGCGAGCAGCTGCACGCGCTGCTGCTGCGCGTCTACGCCCACCACGACCCGGACCGGGTGCCGGCCGACCTGCGTTAGACCGTGGCGAGGGTGTAGCCGAGCAGCACGGCGCCGAGGCCGGCGACCAGGCTGATCGCCACGTTGGCCACCGCGTAGAAGCGGGCGCGCCGTTCCCACAGCCGCATGGTCTCGAAGCTGAACGTGCTGTAGGTGGTGAGCGCGCCGCAGAAACCGGTGCCGAGCAGCGTGAGCAGCTGGCTGGGCAGGCCGGTGCCGAGGCCGGCGAGCACGCCGAGCACCAGGCAGCCGCCGACGTTGACGGCCAGCGTGCCCCACGGAAACAGCGAGTCGTGCTTGGCCTGCACCGAGCGGTCCGCGAGGTAGCGCAGCGGCGCACCGACGATCGCGCCGAGGAAAACCAGCACGACCGTCATGACGCCACCTCGGACAGCTCCGGCTCGGTCGCGGGTTTGCGCACGACGCGGCGGGTCAGCCAGGTCGCCAGCGACACCGCGAGCAGGGTGCAGACCAGCGAGCCGGCCAGGTAGGCGACGGCGAGCGGGACCGTGCCGGGGCGGAGCAGGCCGCGGAACTCGTTGGTGTAGGTGGAGAACGTGGTGAAGCCGCCGAGGATGCCGGTGCCGAAGAACGGCCGCAGCAGCGGCGCGCCCGAATACACCTCGGTGACCAGCACCATGAGCACACCGATCAGCGCGCAGCCGAGCACGTTGATCAGGAACGTGCCGTACGGGAAGTGGCCGGGCGTGGTGGGCAGCAGCAGGCCGACGCCGTAGCGGGCGACTGCGCCGAGACCGCCGCCGAGCGCGACGACGAGCAGGATGCGACCGTGTGAGCGGGCCAGCTCGGTGCGTTGCGCTGGAACATGGACATCGACGTCGGAGTCGATGGGGCGCGGTTGCGTCACGGGCAGAATCCTCCTACTCGAATGAGTAGGGACCGTTGGCGACCAGGCGTCGCGGTTGGTGGCGGCGAGCCCCACCGCCGCTTCTGGACGCGATCCTAACGTCCGAAACGGGCTGGACCTGGCACGATCCACTGTGTGTCCGGTCACACCGAGCGAGGATCAGGCACTCTCCGCCCCCTGACGCAGGCGGACCATGCTGATGACCATCTCGGCCACCCGCGGGCCTGAACCAAAGGTCCGTGTGGTCGCCGCGCCCGACAACCGACTCGGTATACGCCTCGTTCCACTCGCGCCTTCTGGTGATCTTCACCAACCTCGCGCGCCGGCCCGCGCTCGCCTACGACGGCTACAATCCAACGTCTGTCCTCTTTGGACTCTTAATCACCTGACCGACCGCGAAGGAGGCAGGAAAGATGGCCGCGCCAGGATGGCCGGCCTGCGCACCAATGCTCTCGTCGCGGTCGGCGCGACCCTGTTCCCTTGTCCCGGACGGGAACTGCTCGGACAGCGGCCAGCTCAGCGTCTACTCGGCTGGGCGCAGTAGTGTCGGCAGGGAGAAGACGTGCCACAAGCGGTCAGGAAGGCGGAGCAGTGGGAGAGATCGGTCGGGTCGGGGTGGTTGGCGCCGGGTTGATGGGGTCCGGCATCGCCGAGGTGTGTGCGCGAGCCGGCCTCGACGTGCTGGTCAACGAGGTCAACCAGGAAGCGGCCGACGCGGGCAAGGCGCGCATCACCTCCTCCATCCAGCGTGGTGTGCGCAACGGCAAGCTGTCCGAGGCCGACGGCGACGCCGCGCTCGGCAGGCTTCGCTTCACCACCGACCTCGGCGAGTTCGCCGACCGGCAGATCGTGATCGAGGCCGTCGCCGAGCACGAACCAACCAAGGTCGAGGTGTTCGCCACCCTGGACAAGGTGGTCGAATCGGCCGACGCGATCTTCGCGTCCAACACCTCGTCCATCCCGATCATGAAGCTCGCCATGGCGACCAAGCGCCCGCAGCAGGTCATCGGCGTGCACTTCTTCAACCCGGTGCCGGTGCTGAAACTGGTCGAGCTGATCCCGTCACTGCTGACCGACGAGCAGACCGAGGCACGGGCCGAGTCCTTTGTCACCGGACCGCTCGGCAAGACCGTGGTCCGCTCCCAGGACCGCGCGGGCTTCGTGGTGAACGCGCTGCTCATCCCGTACCTGCTCTCGGCCATCCGGATGTTCGAGTCCGGTTTCGCGTCCGCCGAGGACATCGACAACGGCATGGTGCTCGGCTGCGCGCACCCGATGGGTCCGCTCGCGCTGACCGACCTGATCGGCCTTGACACCACCAAGGCCGTTGCCGAGTCGATGTACGCGGAGTTCAAGGAGCCGCTGTACTCTCCGCCACCGCTGCTGCTGCGCATGGTCGACGCGGGCCTGCTCGGCAAGAAGAGCGGCCGCGGTTTCCACGACTACACGCACTGACCCTGCGCCGGCATCGCCCCTGGCCCCACCTGGGCCGGGGCGATGCCGGCTAACGGTATGTCGGACCTTTCTCGTATCCTGCATGGACAACATCTCCCGCAGGAACACCGGGAACCAAGGGGAATCGTGGCAAGCAAGACCGTGGTCGAGTGGGTCGACGACATCGACGGAGGGCCCGCGGCGGAGACCGTGACCTTCGCGCTCGACGGCGTCGAATACGAGATCGACCTCTCCACCGAACACGCCACCGCACTGCGTGCGTCGCTGAAAGAGTTCATTCGCAAGGCCAGGACGGAAAGCGCACCGGCCGATGACCCCGTCGAGGATGACGAGGAACCCGGCCTGATACCCGCGCCCACCCCGACCGAGTCCTCCCGGCACCTGCCGGCGCCGCGCAGCGCCATCAAGTCGCGCATTTCCGCCGCGCAACTGGCGATGGATGTCGAAGGTTTCGACGAACCCGACGGACCTCCTGCCAAAACGGCCAGGAAAGCCGCCCGCGCACCGCGAAAAGCCGCCGCTGAGAAAGCCACCGAGAAAGCGGTGAGAGCGCCCGCGCGGAAAATCGCCGCGAAAACAACGGTCACCAGGCCCGCCCCCATAATGCCCGTCGCCGCACAAGCAGCGCCCGCGAACCCCGCCGCCACACCCAGTCCGGCACCCTCTCCCACTCCCGCGCCTACACCCAGTCCCGCTCCGGCGGCGGAGCGTCAGGCCGAGCCCGAGCCGCAGCGCCCCACCGTGGTGTCCCCGTTCAGCCAACCGGCCGCACCCCCCGCCGCCGCGCCGGCCAAGAAGGACGGGCCGGCCCGCCCGCCGATGATCACCTTCAGCGCGGCCAAGCAGGGTTGACCCAAACAGGCCATTAGATCTTGGGCAATCGGCGCACGGACGGCGTCGCCGATGGCCCGAGTCGGTCGATCGCCTCGATCGCGTACGGCGACGGTTTGGCCCAGCGCACCCAGCGCGGCACGCTGAACGCGGCCGAGCGCAAGGTGCGCAACAACGCCACCGCGCCGTCGCGCGGATACGGGTCGCGACCGTAGAGGTCGATCGCCCAGCTCGGCAGCAGCGAGTAGGCGAGGTGCCCGATCAGCGTGGTGTAGACCGGCCTGCCCAGCCGCAGCGGCAACCGCAACGGCGGCCGGTGCAGGAACCGGTACACGATGTCGCTGTCCGAGGTGCTGGCCAGCTCCTTGCGCATGTCCGCGAAGTAGGCGCGCATCTGCGCCTGGCTGCCCGGGACGTCCTCGGCATGCAGCCCGACCAGGGTCGCGGTCTGCCGCTGCTCGTCCAGGTATCGATCGGCCTGGCGGTCGGTCAGCGGATAACCGGCGATGCGCGTCACCGCGAGAAACGAGGACACCTCAGCGCAGTGCACCCACCGCAGCAGCTCGGGATCGTCGATCCGGAAGGTCTCGCCGGTGCGCGAATCCTTGCCCCGCAACGACCGGTGAATGCCCCGGACCTTCGCCGCCGCCTCGGCGACCTGGTCCTTCGGACCGTAGGTGCTCAACCCGACGAAGTTCGCGGTGCGTGCCAGCCTGCCAAGCGGATCTTCCTGGAAGTTCGAGTTCTGCACGACTCCGGCGACCGCGCGCGGATGCAGTGCCTGTAGGTACAGGCTGGTGATGCCGGCCACCCACATCGCCGGATCCGCATGCATGTGCCAGGTCACCGAGCCGGGCCCGAGCAGGCCGGGATCAGCTGCGAGCCATGCCCGTGCCTCGGTCATCGGCCTGCACCTCCCGGCGCTCCCGCTTACTGGTTGTTGCCGCCGCCCGCGTTTCCACCCGGCATCGTGGTGCCTGGGATGCGGGTGTCGCTGTCAATGTAGAGCTGCCCGTCAACCTGGATGACCCGCACGTTCATGTGGTGGGTCTGCGAGCCCTGGAACGGACCATAGGTCACGTCGGCCGGGCACTGCACGGAGCCGTCGGAGTTCGTGGTCAGCCCGGTCTCGTGCGCGGAGGAGACCTGCGTGAACTGCTGCCAGTACGAGGCGAACTGCGTTTCCGAGCCGTAGTAGTAGCTCCGGCCGGCCGGTGAAAGCATGGCCCAGCCCTGCGTCGGATCGGTGATCAACACGCTGGTCGAGTAGAAGGACAACACCTTGTTCCCGGCAGGCGGAAACAAGATCGTGCCGGTCGACGTGCCCGGCGCGACCGACGACGATGCCGAGCTCGGCACGGTCGTCGGCGGCGATGTCGTGTTCTTCGTGGTGCTCCCGCTCGTCGGCGGCACCGAGTGGTTCGTGGTGGTGCCGCCCTGGTGACCGGTGCCGATGCCAGCCTGGTTCTGGCCACCGCCGCTGGTGTCACCACCCGTGTTGGCCAGCAGCACGCCCACCCCCGCCAGGATCAGCACCAGCACCACCGCGCCGATCAACAACGCCCGCTTGCGCATGTTCGGCGGCGGTTTGGGCCGGTCGGCGAACTGCGTGCTGCCCTGCGGCAGGAACGCGGCGGAGGGCAGCGCCGGCGGCACCGGAGTTTCCTCCGCGATGGCGGTCGGCGCGGTCGGCGCGGCCTGCGCGACTGCCTGCTGGGCAGCTTCGGCCGCCGGTTTCGCCTCGCCCTGTTTCGGCGCGACCAGGTCGGGTCGGGTCGGGTTGCGCGGCACGCCGGCCAGCACGGTCGCGGGCAGCTTGGAGCCGGCCAACTCGGCGAGCAGCCTGCTGGCCTGGGCCATTGTGGGCCGGTCGGCCGGTTCGGGGCGGAGCAGTTGCATGAGCAGCGAGGTCAGCGCACCCGCCTGACGCGGCGGCTGGACGTTACCCTCGGCGACAAGGCGGAGCAGCGCCAGCTGGTTCTGCCGCTCCGGGAACGGCGGCCCACCCTCGACCGCGTCGTAGAGGGTCGCGCCGAAGGAGAACACGTCCGATGCCGATGTCGGGTCGGACCCGCGCGCCACCTCGGGCGCGAGGTAGGCGGGCGTGCCGGCGAACATGCCGGTCTGCGTGATGGTCACGTCGCCGACGGCTCTGGCGATGCCGAAGTCGGTGATCTTGGCGACGCCGCTGTCGGTGATCAGGATGTTGCCCGGCTTGATGTCCCGATGCACGATCCCGGAGGCGTGCGCGACCGCGATCGCCGAGGCGATCTGGGTGCCGAGCGCGGCCACCTCCTCGACCGACAGGCTGCCCTGATCGCCGAGCACGACCGCGAGGCTGCGCGCGGGCAGGTACTCCATCACGATGCACGGGTCACCATCGTGCTCGGCCACGTCGAAGACGACGATCGCGTTCGGATGGTGCAGTTTCGCGGCGATCCGCGCTTCGCGCAGTGCCCTGCGCCGCGCGTCCTGCTTCTGCTCGTCGGTGAGTCCGGGCTGGAGCAGGAGCTGCTTGATTCCGACAATGCGCTCAAGTCGCTCGTCGCGTGCCCGCCACACGACGCCCATCGACCCGCTGCCGACTTGTTCCAGTAGCCGGTAGTGACCGGCGATCAGCTGACCCTCGTCGATGACCAGTTGCTCCCTGTTTGCGCAGTCGCTGGAGAGCGGCATAAGGCATGTGCGGACAGGCTCCACCTTATCGAACCGACCGACAACGGCGTCGCGCCGATATGCCAAGGAAGATCAGCCGCGATGCGCGAGGCCCGCACCGTTCGCCAACATTCCACCGAGTGGTCTATACCACCTACGTCCGATGGCGAGTAGACCAGGTCACACCCGCCAACCACAGATCGCCCAGCCCGACCAGATCGCTCAGCCGACCAGATCGCTCAGCCGACCGGGAAGGAACCATTCATGCAGCACCGAACCGTGAGCGCACCACTGCGCCGGTTCGCGGTGATCGCCGCCGGCATCGTGCTGGCGGCAACCGCGAGCGTGGCACTGAGCGCCTCCGGCCAGGCAGCGACGGCCAAGGGGCTGCCGCAGATCCCCAGCATCGGCGATGTCGTGCCGGCGCCCGTCTCGGTGACCTCGACCAAAACCCCGTACACCGTGACCGCGGCCACGGTCATCTTCGCCCGGTCCGGCTCGGCGGCCGCGAACGGCATCGCCAACCAACTCGCCACTGAACTGCGCCGCACCACCGGCTTCCCGCTACCGGTGGCCAGCGCCGGGATTCGCCGAGGCCCACTCGCCGACAGCGGCATCGCGTTCCTGCTCGGCGGCCCGGCGAGCCTCGGCCCGGAGGGCTACACGCTGTCCGTGAACGCCGCCGGCGTCACCGTCACCGCGAACCAGGCCGAGGGCCTGTTCAACGGTCTACAGAGCCTGCGCCAACTGCTGCCGGCGGCCGCGGACGGCACCACCAGGCAGTCCGGCCCGTGGACGGTGCCCGGCGGCACCATCTCCGACCACCCCCGGTACACCTACCGCGGCGCCATGCTTGACGTGTCGCGGCACTTCTTCCCGGTGAGCGTGGTCGAGCGCTACATCGACGAGATCTCGCTCTACAAGATCAACTATCTGCACCTGCACCTGTCCGACGACCAGGGCTGGCGGATCGCCATCAACGGCTGGCCGAACCTGACCGCCGTCGGCGGCAGCACCGAGGTCGGCGGCGGCCCGGGTGGCTACTACACCCAGGCCGACTACAAGACGATCGTCGCCTACGCGCAGTCGCACTACGTCACCATCGTGCCGGAGATCGACGGGCCAGGACACACCAACGCCGCGCTAGCCTCGTACGCGGAACTCAACTGCAACGGCGTCGCCCCGCCGCTCTACACCGGCACCGACGTCGGGTTCAGCTCGTTCTGCGTGAACAAGCCGATCACCTACACCTTCCTGGACAACGTGCTCCAGCAACTCGCCGCGCTCACCCCCGGTCCGTACATCCACGTCGGCGGTGACGAAGCGCAGTCGACCAGCGCGGCGGACTACCAGACGTTCGAGGACCAGGAACTGCCGATCGTCAGTAAGTACGGCAAGGCCGCGATGGGCTGGCATGACATCACCGCTGTCAACCCGCCCACGTCCGTCGTCGCCGAGTTCTGGGGCACCACCAACACCGACCCGAACACCGCAGCCGCCGCCGCGCGCGGCAACAAGGTCGTGATGGCGCCCGCGACCCACGCGTACCTGGACATGAAGTACACGCCGAGCACCAAGCTCGGCCAGAACTGGGCCGCGTACATCGAGGTCAAGGACGCCTACGGCTGGGATCCCGGCAACTACCTGCAGGGCGTCACCGGTTCGTCGGTCCTCGGCGTCGAAGCCCCGCTGTGGTCGGAAACCCTGCTGAACATCGCCAACATCGAGTACATGGCATTCCCCCGCCTGCCCGCCATCGCCGAACTCGGCTGGTCCCCGAAGAGCACCCACAACTGGACGTCATTCGCGAACCGACTCGCTCTACAAGGCCCCCGCTGGACCGCGATGGGCATGAACTTCTACGCATCACCGCAGATCAAGTGGGCCACCGGCACCCAAGGCGGCACCGACTAACCCAAACCCGAAAAGCTTTCACCCCAACCCACAGCCCCCACCCTTCCCTTGGGGGGCGACCCCGACGCCAGTCTAGTCCGCAAGATCGACAAAAACGGGGGCGCAGGCCGCGCCTGTGGACAATTCGGCGGGCGATTCGGGCTTGTGGACAATTGAACGACAATTGAACAAAGCAAACCAGCGAATGTGCTAGAGCAGCGGCCGGGACACCGTGGCCCGGCCGCTGTCACACAAAGCGCACTGAGGTCAGCTACTGGGCTGGCCGGGCCCACTCGGCGCGCCGACGACCGACGCCAACTGGCCGAGCACCGGCTTCGCGGTCAGGTGTTTGGTGTCCGCGCCGTTGCTGACCATGTTGCAGCCCTTCAGCCCGACCGTGACGTCAATCGTGTGCCCATCCGGGTAGCCGAAGATGACCAGGTCTGAGCTGTTGTCGTCCATCGGGCAACTCATCCGCCCCGGCCACGGCACAGCGGAGTTCAGGCCCTTGATCAATCCTGGCAGTTCGGCGCTGTTGACCTCCCCTGCCTTGAGCAACGTGCCGGCCGGCTTGGCCTCGTTGAGACCCGCGTAGCGGCACACCCGCGCCGCCTCCGGTGTGGCCGGGACCATGATCGTGACCGGAGCCGCCGGGTAGGCGCCCTTCTTCGGCGGCGCGGCCGGGCAGTCGGGCAGCGTTGCCTGTGCGACGGCGACCTGGCCAGGTGGTGGCGACGACGCCGGGTGTACCTGGCTCCCGCAGCCAGCGACACCGCACAACGCGATCCCGAGCAGCGCGAGCGGGGCCAGGATCGCGGACCTGCGTTCGTGGATCAAACCTTGTCGTGTCATGTTCAGTGGACGGAAGACGCACCGTGACCGGTTGCATGCGGAAAGCGTCCCGTGATCTCGACAACTCCTTGACCGGCATCGGCGGATCCGTCCTGTGCGTCCGACACGGCATCGCAGGTGTCTACCAGGTCGCGACCTGTGGAGGGGTGCCGGCAGCGCGGCATCGGCAGCCGGATGACCACGGTGGCGCTGCGGGCTGAGCCGCGCGAACTACTTTGACACGCGGTCTGCGCCAACCTCGACGGCAAACCGATGACCGAGCGGCTGCGCACACCGCTGATCATCGCGGACAAGGTGCGCCAGGGGCGGCCGGTCGGTCACCAGAGGACATCGCAACGGCACGGGCGGCGGGCGCGGACGAGGAGGAGTTGCAACGGTGACAGCAGGAGAAGGGCCGGCGTCCGCGCTCTCGGATACCGGCCCGCGTCCCAGCTGCGTGGCTTACTTCGTTGCACTCTCCGCGCGCCGCGGCAGCTTCCAGTTCGGCCGTGGGTAGTGGCAGGTGTAGCCGTTCGGGTAGCGCTCCAGGTAGTCCTGGTGCTCCGGCTCGGCCTCCCAGAACGGACCGGCCGGGGTCACCTCGGTGACCACCTTGCCCGGCCACAGCCTGGACGCGTCCACGTCGGCGATGGTGTCCTCGGCAACCGCCTTCTGCTCGTCGCTGGTGTAGAAGATCGCCGAACGGTAGCTGGTGCCGACGTCGTTGCCCTGCCGGTTCCTTGTCGACGGGTCGTGGATCTGGAAGAAGAACTCCAGCAGGTCGCGGTAGGACACCTGCTCCGGGTCGAAGACGATCTCGATGGCCTCGGCGTGCGTACCGTGGTTGCGGTAGGTGGCGTTGGGCACGTCACCACCGGTATAGCCAACCCTGGTCGAGAGCACTCCGGGACGCTTGCGGATCAGATCCTGCATGCCCCAGAAACACCCGCCGGCGAGAATGGCCTTCTCGGTGTGGTTGCTCATCTGGATGCACTCTCCTCGCTACGCTGAGTCACAAAGTCGCTGGTTCCTGAAACCATCCTGCCCACACCAGCACGATCCCGGGCGCCTGCGGCCATTACAACTCCGTGACCAGCTCGATTAGTCCCAGTCCCGGTCGCTGCCGCGGATCAGGCCAATTCGGCGCGACTGGCACTGTCTCGCGACCGGAACACCCGCTGGAATGAGGACCATGCCGCGCTCACATCCGTTCGCACAGGTGGACGTGTTCTCCTCGACCCCGTACCTCGGCAACCCGGTGGCAGTCGCGCTCGACGCGGCCGAGCTCGACGACGATACGATGCTGCGCGTCGCTCGTTGGACGAACCTGTCCGAGACGACTTTCGTGCTGCCGCCGTCGAATCCCGATGCGGACTACCGGCTGCGGATCTTCACGCCCGGCGGCGAACTCTCGTTCGCGGGCCATCCGACACTCGGCTCGGCGCATGCCTGGCTGGAGCAGGGCGGGACTCCGCGCGGCGGCGAACGCATCGTGCAGGAGTGCGGAGCCGGCCTGGTGGAGGTGCGCCGCAGCGCGGGCATTCTGTCGTTCGCGGCCCCGCCGGTCCTGCGCTCCGGCGATCTGGACGAGGAGTACCTGGCGCAGGTCGTCGCCGCATTCGGCATCGACCGCGAGCAGGTGCTCGGCCACCAGTGGGTCGACAACGGTCCCGGTTGGGCGGTCGTCCGGCTCGCGACCGCGCGCGAAGTTCTCGACCTCGAACCCGACCTCTCGCGCATCCCGACCGCCATGATCGGCGCGATCGGCGCGTATCCGCCGGGCTCCGAGTACGCGTTCGAGCTGCGGACGTTCGCCCCGGCAGTGGGGGTGGCCGAAGATCCGGTCTGCGGCAGCATGAACGCCTCGGTGGCCCAGTGGCTGGTCGGCACGGGCGTCGCACCAGCGAGCTACCGGGTCGCGCAGGGCAGACGACTCGGCCGGGCAGGCGACATCACGGTCACGACCGAGCCGGACGGCGCCGTCTGGATCGGCGGAGCGACGACGACGTGCTTCCGGGGCACCGCGATGGTGTGAGAATCCGATACTCCACAACCGATTCCTCGACGTAGACACTTGGCGGTCATCGGCCATTGCGGTGGTTGCTGCGCGATCAACGCGATCCGAAAGTGCACCGACCACGCGTCGACGGTCGAGAGGTCGATCCCGTTCCAGGTCACCATTCCCTCGGTCGGCAGGTACAGCCCGGGGAGCAGCTTGCCGAGGATGCTCTTGCCGGAACCGTTCTCATCGACCAGTGCGATCACCTTGCCCGCACGCAGGGTGAGGTCGATGTCACGCAAGGCCGGTTCGGGTTGGCCTGGCCACGCATTCCGGTATTCCCGAAACCTTCGATCCTACCAAGGCAAGCCGCCACAGGCAGGATCGGTCGTGCATCGAGATGACGGCAACGACCGCTTCAGCGCATCCGGATTTCCCGACAGCGGCCTCTGAACTTGATCGGTTAATTGGCCTGGCCGCGATACGTGGCGTTGTAGGGCGGGTGGGACTTGAACCCACGGCCAAGGGATTATGAGTCCCCTGCTCTGACCAGCTGAGCTACCGCCCCCAGGTGAAGCGACGATCACTCGCCGCTCCGCGTGGTCGAGGTTACCGTGCGAGCGGCCGGGCGGGCGATGTGCCCGGTTCAAAGCGGGCGGCGAGGCCGTCGAGGATGCGCTGCAGGCCGAACTCGAACACGCGGTCGAGGTCGAAGCCGAAGCCGACCTCGGCGATGTGGCCGATCATGGGGAACTCGGCGGAGCCGAACACCTCGCCCATGCCGGCGCAGCCGGTACGACGCGGAGCTGGCAATCCTGGAGGACCTGATCAACGTCCGGCAGGCGCTGAAGGGGCAGATGGCGGCGGAGGCAGGCGAGTACGCGATCTTGGCCGCGTCCGGCAACCGGCTGGCGCGCGAGGTGATCCATACGATCAGCACCGAGGCATTTCGCAGCATGTGCTACATCGGCGAGACAACGCACCAGGACTGCGTCGACTCGAACGTGGAGCACCGGCTGATCTTCGAGAAGCTCATGACCAAGGACGGTGTCGGCGCGGCCGATGCCATGCGCAGCCATATCCTCCGTGCCTGGCGACATCGCAGGCCCACCGCCCGAGGACAAGTGCTGGCTCAGGCCCGACAGTAGGGGCATTGCCCAGCCCCAGCCGGCTTCGTATGGTCGGATGCGTGTCCATCGAAACGGGTCTCTCACCGGCGGACTTCCCGACTTCGTTCGACTATCCGGCCGTGCCGGTCGGATCGATACTGGCCGCGGCGGCAAGACGGTGGGGCGACCGGGCCGCCTTCACCCAGGGCGAGCAGCAACTGACCTTCGCCGAGCTGTATCGGCGCGCCTGCACGTTCGCGAACGCGTTGCGCGCGGCCGGCATCGGACCCGGTGACCGGGTCGCCGTGCACCTGCCGAACTCGCTCGCCTATCCGGTCGCGTACTTTGGCATCCAGCTCGCCTGTGCCACGTTCTGCCCGACCAACCCGTTGCTGCCACCCGACGACCTCGCCGCCCAACTCGTCGACTGCGGGGCGATCCTCGCCATCACCTCGGGCCCGAGCCTTGCCACGCTCGTCGGCATCCAGGATCGCACCGAGGTGCGCACCGTCATCGTGGTCAACCCTGAGTCGTCGCTCGGCGCCGACCAGCACGAGTTCACCGCCTTCCACGCCGACCTACCGGACACCGACCCGAACCTGTCCGTCGACGTACGCACCGCGCTCGCGCACATCGCCTACACAGGCGGCACCACCGGCCGGTCGAAGGGCGTCTGCCTGACCCACCACAACGTCGTGGTCAACACCCTCCAGTCCGTCTGCCGCAGCTCCGGCTGCCTGCCAGCGCTCGACACGCACGGCGACGTCACCGTCGACCAGGTCGGTGATCCGAACGAATGGCCGATCCGACTCGGCACCGGTGTCGCCATCATCCTCACGCCGTGGTTCCACGCAATGGGCGTGATCGGCGGCCTCACCGTGACCACCATGACCGGCACCAGCCTGATCATCCACGAACGGCTCGACCCGGCGCGCTACCTCGCCGACGCGGAACGGCTGCGCGTCACGTCCATGGCCGGTGCGCCCGCGCTGTTTGCGGCGCTGATGGCCCACCCCGACTTCCGCACCCGCGACCTGTCCTCCGTGCGCAGCATCAGCTCTGGCGCAGCGCCCATGTCACACGAGATGGTCAGTGCGCTGCGCGCCCGATTCGACGGTATCCCGGTCATCGAGGGCTACGGCATGACCGAACTGACCATGGGCGCGGTCACCGCTCCCGCCTACCGATCCGGGCTGCGCAAGGTCGGCTCGGTCGGCACCCCCGCACCGGACACCGAGATCAAGATCGTGCCGCTTGATGGCGGCGAGCAGGCGCTGCCCGCCAACACGGAGGGCGAGATCTGCCTACGCGGCCCGCAGGTGATGGCCGGCTACTACCACCGCCCCGAGGAAACTGCGGCCGCCATCGTCGACGGCTGGCTGCACACGGGCGACATCGGCGTGCTCGACGACGACGGTTACCTGTTCATTGTCGACCGCAAGAAGGACATGCTGCTGTACAAGGGCTACAACATCTACCCGCGTGAACTCGAAGAAATCCTGTTCGCCCAACCCGGTGTGCGCAACGCCGCTGTGATCGGCAGGCCCAGCGCCGACATCGGCGAACTCCCGGTCGCCTTCGTCGTCCGCAGCGGCGAGCCCGAACTCGACGCCAAGGAGCTCATGGCCACTGTGAACGCGAAAGTGCTCCCCTACAAGAAGATCCGCGAGCTGCACTTCGTCGACGAGATCCCGGTCAGCAACGCAGGCAAAGTTCTCAAACGCGAACTCCGCAAACGTTTGGCCGAATTCCCCTAACGGCAGCCCCCACCCTCCCTAAAGGGGGGCGGGCCCTCGTTGACCACCAGCCTAGTCGCGCCGCCCACAAAATCCGCTCGCGCGCCGCGCCCTGTGCACAATTTCGGGCCCTGTGGACAACGGTGACGCGGGGTGCGAATCCGTGGTATGGGCTAGCGGTCGTCGGCAGCGATGACCGAGAAGTCGTCGTCGCCCCGCCCGGCCCGGATCGCCTCCTCCAACGACGCGAACACCGCGGTCGCCGCGGGCAACGGGGCGCGACTGGTCCGCAGGATCAGGCGGGCGTCCTTGTGCAGCAGGTTCGCGGAGAACTGCGTGTCCGCGAAGCGCTCGTTGAGCACGATCTCGCCCTTGATCGCCCGGATCGAGGCTAGCGCGGTCCCATCCAGCGCGCCGAGCACCTCCTCCGTGTCCAACCCACCCGAGTGCCCGAGCCGCAGCGCCTCGACGAACGCCTGCATGGCCACGCCGAGCGTCAGGTTAGCGATGAGTTGCGCGGCCGCCGCCTTGCCCACCGAGTCATAGACACGCAACTTGTCCGGGGCCGCCCACAGCGACACGATCGGCGTCGCCGCCGCGACGGCGTCGGAATCACCGCCGATGATGACGTCGAGCGTGCCCGCCCGCGCGGGCCCGACCGAGCCGACTACCGGCGAGTGCACGTACCGGACGTGCCGCACGGCCGACCACGTCGCGAACGCCTCGGCGTCGGCCGGGGCCACGCTGGTCACGTCGATCCACAACGCGCCCTGCGGTATCGGCAGGTCGCGCGCCGATGACGACTTCCCTGATGGTGTCCGGGCCGAACAACGCGGTCACCACCACCTCCGCGTCGGCGACCGCCTCCTCAGCGCTGTAGGCGACCCGGGCGCCGCGCTGCGCACCCGCCTGCGTCGCGGAAACCGTCCGATTCCACACGGTCACGTCATGCCCATCGGCAAGCAGGTGCAGGACCAGCTCCCGCCCCATCCTGCCAAGGCCGAGAAATGCGATCTTCACTGCGAACGCTCTTTTCCGGGACTATCCCATCACGGAAAGCGGCACGAGTACGCAAGAACGGTACTCGCGCCTGCCCCTCGATGGCACGTCCTACTTACGTCCACTGTGTTCAGTGGGCAACCGTCTCGTGCGGCAGCTAGTTGCCATGTAAGCCGTAGGGCACCCACTGGGGCAGGTGCACGGTGGCCACCGGCGGCTCGCCGACCCCATCCGCATCGAGAATGACCAGGTCACTGGTGTGGGTCGCGGCGTCGTAAACGTAGCTCAGCAACCAGTTGGGGATAGGAACGCAGCGTCCGCCGCGTGCAGTCCTGGCCCGAACTCGTGCCGATCGACGGTGCCGGTCGTCAGGTCGTAGCGCAGCAGGCGCTCGGCCGGTCTGGTCGTCGAGTGGCTCCTCGGTGACCGTCCCAATGACCAGGTCGATCTTCCACCGCCACCGTAGTGCCCGGTGAGCTGGGAGTTGTGCACCATCGTGGCGCCCGGCACGTCGACCGGCCTGCTCACCACGAAATCACCCGCGCGGTCCGAGCAGTTCCCCCGTGATCGGACAGGTCTTCGGATGCGCGGTCATCGCTCGGCCAACTGGCCCGCGTAGCGGGCTCGGACGCGCTCCGGGTAGCTACGAGTGAACAGGGCGGGCAGCACGAACCCGGCGACCTGGACGATGATCGAAACGGTTTCGCCGACGCGCACGGCGTCGAAGATGGCCAGGACGATCGCGGTGACCAGGAACGCGACGGCCCACACGGACGTGATGACGTAGTTGACCTTCTTGAACACTGGGGTGTCCCAGAGTTCCATGGGCGTCTGAAGTTTCGCGATGCCGAGCGTGAACGGCCGGCGGAGGGCGAGGCCACCGAACGCGGTCAGCGCCAGCCAGCCCATGGATATCGCACCGGTGTAGTTGTGCAGGCCGGAGTTCGGCTGGCTGAAGGCGAGCGCGGTGAGGGCCGCGAAGTAGACGAGTGTGCTGAGTTCAAGGATCTGTGAGTCGAGCGGGATCTTCTTCACACGGGCCTGGATCAGCAGGCCGACACTGCCGACGAGACCGACCAGCGCGGCCCACTGCCAGCTGAAGCCGGACACGATGGCGAACGCGATCCAGGGGATGAAGCCTCGCAGGTAGTTCATGTCGCCCCGCTTTCTGTGACCTTCCAATACTGACATGTGAAAGTTATACATTCCTAGTACGACATGTCAATAGTAGAGTATTGCCCCAGCGAACATGCCGCCGACCAGCACAAACACTCGACGACCCGCCCTACGGCCGCTTCCCCAACTCCCCCATGGCCCACTCGGCCCACTCACGCTGCATGTCCGTGAACCGCAAGCCCCACTCCAGCGTCAGCCGCCCGTACTCGGTCAGCGGACCGGATTCGCCCGCGAGTTGCTCCTTGATCCCGAGCAACTCCTGGTGATACCCGGCCGCCTGCTCCACCCTGCGCTTCAGGAACTCCTCAACCTGCCCGGGTTCGAGCACGTTCAGGAAGAACACCCGCAGCAACATGTCGCTGCGCCGCACCGCGGTCGGTTCGACCTCGGTCAGCCAGTGCCGCAGCTCGCTCATGCCGGCCTCGGTCAGCGCATACTCCTTGCGCCCCCGCGCCCCCTCGGAAACCACCTCGACCAGCCCGGACTGAGCCAGCTTGCCCAACTCGCCATAGAGCTGGCTCTGCGTAGCCGGCCACACGTTCACCAACGAGCGGTGGAAGGTCTGCAACAGGTCGTAACCACTCGCGGGTCCACGGGAGAGCAGACCAAGGGCAGCATGCTTGAGGCTCATGAAATCATGATAGGCCATTAGTGACAGGTCAGAGCAGACCTATCGAATGCGGAATCAGCGACCAGCCAGCTGAGCTGCGACGATGTCAGCGAGCTCGGCGATCACCCGCGACCGCCTGCTCCGATCTACGCCAGGCTGACCTGGTTCGGGCCGACGTCGTCCACCAGCACGTGAGCGAACATCCAGACGGTGTATAGCCGGCCGTCAACAGGGGAACGGCCGCGATCCCACGGCCCGCCGCGATGTGCTCAAGCTTCTGGCCCACCGAGCCCGCTCAGATACTGATACTGAGCGGGCCCCCCACGATCCACGCGACGATGCCGAAGAACAGGAGAACACCAGCACCCACAAACGATCACCGAAACGGCAGCCACCGGCCTCGCCCGCACCATTTACAAGCCCCCACCGTGGATGGTTCGCCACCTGTGGACAAACAGGGTCAGCCACCGAAACGTGGCTGACCAGTACGGTATTCTGAAGGGTTATCGCCACCGATTTGGCTTAGGTATATTACGGCAATCGGACCAAGGTCGAGTGAAGTACAATAGGGAATGGAACCGTTGCGGAACGTACCGTTATCGGATCGCCGATGACGACGTCTTGTTGGTCCACGCAACGCTGCCGTACGTTTCGGCGCATGGCAAATCTTGTTCCGTTCACGGACAACTTCGGCGACCTGTCCAATGCCGAGGGTTACCAGTTCGAATTCCGCTGTGAACGGTGCGGAAACGGCTACCGGTCGGCCTTTCAACGGGACAAGGTCGAGATGGGGCGCGGCGTCCTGCGCGCGGTCGGCTCGTTGTTCGGGGGCAAGCTGGAGGAGTTGTCCAACTCCGCACAGGAATGGCGGTGGGACCGCGCGACCAACTCGGCGGCCAAGGACAAGGCACTCGCTCACGCCGTGGAGGAGGTCGCCGACAAGTTCCGCCAGTGCCGGGGCTGCGGCGACTGGATGTGCGCGGCCATGTGCTGGAACGACGACATCGGCCAGTGCCTGCACTGCTCGCCGTCGGTAGTCGAGGAGGTGTCGCGCGCGCAGGCCAGCGCTCAGCGCGACCAGATCTGGGAGGCGGCCAAACAGCAGGACTGGACCGCGGACGTCGACACCGCTACCCGCGCCAAGGTGCAGTGCCCGAGTTGTGGCAGCAAGGTCACAGGCGGCAAGTTCTGTTCTTCGTGCGGGAGTTCGCTCGCGATCGACGTGAGCTGTGCCGGTTGCGGCTTCGCGAAAAACTCCCCCGGTGCGGTGTTCTGCTCCGAATGCGGACACAAGCTGTAACAATGACCACTCCCAGAGCGGACGTCCAGCAATCGATACTTGACCGATCGTTCTCATTTGACTAGTGTCTGCGTCGTGCCACGCCAGAAGGAGTTCGACGTCGACGTCGCGTGCGAACGCGCGCTCGAACTGTTCTGGCGACGTGGCTACGAGGCCACCTCGGTCAATGATCTCGTCGACGAGTTGGGCATCGGCAAAGCCAGCCTGTACGCGGCGTTCGGACCAAAACATCAGCTGTACGTGACCGCATTGAGACACTATGTCGAGCGGTCCGGCACGCGGATCGTCACCGAGTTGGGCAGCGGCGGCTCCCCGCTCGACGCGGTACGTCGCTTCGTCAACGGCTACCTCGACCAAGCGCTTGACCGGGGAGAATTGGGTTGCCTGGTGGTCAATGCCGCGATCGAACTGGTGCCGGCCGATCCCGATGTCGCACGACTGGTGGAACGCAGCTGGGACACCATCGAGGTCGCTCTGACCGTCACGCTCAGCCGCGCGGTTGCCGAGGGAGAACTGCCGGATGACGCCGATCCGGCGGCGATCGCCGCGTTTCTGTTGACCTTCCTGCAGGGCGTCCGAGTGATCGGTAAACACCAGGACTCGGCCGACCGGCTGCGCGCCGCTGCGGCGACCGCATTGCGCGTACTCGACGCACGCTGAGTCTTTCAAGAACAATCGTTTCAAATAGCAGAGGGGACTGTCATGGGAGCGCGCTTCGCCGACAAGATCGCGTTGGTCACCGGGGCGAGTGCCGGAATCGGCCGCACGATCGCGATCGCCCTTGCTCGTGAGGGTGCCACGGTCGTGGTGTCCGGGCGCAACGCCGACGGTTTGACCAGCACGGTCAAGGAAATCGAGGCGATCGGCAGCCGGGCCGAATCGGTCGCGGCGGAGATCAGCGACGCGGCGCAGGTGGCGAACCTGATCGAGGAGATCGTGCGTCGACACGGCCGGCTGGACATCGCCGTGAACAATGCGGGCGTGCTCGGCCCGCGTGGACCGATCGAGAACATCGCGGACCACGAGTTCATCGACCTCATCAACACCAACGTGGTCGGTACCTGGCTGTGCATGAAACACGAGATCGCGCGCATGCGCGAGCAGGGCCATGGCGTGATCGTCAACCTCGGTTCGGTGATCGGCACCGCGATCAGCAGGCCGGGCACGACCGCATACGCGACGAGCAAGGCCGCGGTCGCCGCGATGACCCGCAGTGCCGCGCGTGAACACATCAAGGACGGCGTCCGGATCAACATCGTCAGCCCGGGTTCAGCCGACACCACCATGTCGCTGCTACCCGGCGAGACCGTCGAAGGACGCACCGAGCGCCTGCGCACGGCACTGCCGATCGGCCGCGTCGCCTCCACCGACGAGGTGGCGAACGCCGTACTCTGGCTGGCTTCCGACGAATCAAGTTTCGCGGTCGGCCACAACCTGATCCTCGACGGTGGCGCGGCCGCCTGATCACACCCGGGCCGGTTCGCGGGCGAGCACGGCCGCGACGACATCGGTCAATTCGTCGGCCGCGCGGTCAGTCCACGCCGGCGCCCTCCAGGCAACAAAGCCATCCGGCCGGACCAGCAGCGCGCCGCCATCGTCAATGCCGGCAATGCGCGGCCACTGTCCGGTCGGATCGACAATCCGTTGCACAGCAAGGTCGATGCCGAACCGTCGCTCGACAACATCAACAGCCCGCGACCAGCCCTCACCCTCAAGACCTGTCAATACCGCGAACCGACTGCCCAAAACATCCAATGTAGACAATACGCGGCCATCGCGCTCGATCCACACATGCGGCAACCGAGAGCCCGGCGTCCCGTCCAGGTCAAGCAAAACGTCCAAAGTGGATGGTAATTTCAGGTTAGCGCCAATAACAGCAGTAGACTCATAGCGATACCCGAGATGCACGACCGGCCGCGCCGCGACTCCCGCTGCCGCACGCGCGGCGTCGGCCTCCGGCCCGGTTCCCCAGTGCAGTTGCGGATCGGAAAGCCGACGCATGGCCTGGTCGAGTGTGAACTCCGCGACCGGCCGTCGCTCTGCCTCGTAACTGTCGAGCAGGCCAGGTCCGGCCTGGCCATGTTGTACCGCAGCCAACTTCCAGGCCAGATTGTGCGCGTCGGCGATACCGGTGTTCAAACCGAAAGCACCGATCGGCGGGACGACATGCGCGGCGTCGCCAACCAGGAACGTCCGGCCTTGCACGGCAAACCGCTCGGCGACCTGCCCACGTGGCCGCCACGGCAGCACGCTGCGCACGTCGACGGCCAGATCAGGATCGCCGACCGCGGCCCGAACGATTTCGCGACAACGGGCTTCGGTGAAATCCTCGACCGATTGACTTGCGGCGGCCGAATCATAGGTGGCATGGAAGATCCAGTTCCGCGCACCGTCAACGGTGACGAGCATGCCGGACGCGTCGGGGTTACTGATGTTGCACGACACGAACGGCACTCCCCGGGTGTACCGACTCAGATCGGCGCCAAACAGGATATTGATCATCGGCTCGCCAAGCGCACCCGGCCCGACCGTTCCGATGCCCAATGCGCCGCGCACATCACTACGCACTCCGTCCGCGGCGATCAGATGATCGGCCCGAATGCTCCGCCTGCCGTCGACTCCCTCAACGGTCGCGGTCGCCCCGTCGCCGTCCACCTCGACCGACACGAGTCGCGTCGCATACCGCAGGTCGACCCCGCGACGTCGAAGCTCCCTGGACAGCACGGCGTCCAATCGGTCCTGAGCGCAGATGCCACGCAGCCGCGCCGGACTGACCGCGCCGAACAGTTCGACCGACTGCGCGGGCGGACTGTTCGGTGGTGCGCTCGTGAAGGCGGCGGTAACCAGCGTCTCGGCGTAGATCTTGCCGAGACCACCAGCCGACATGTCGAGCGCGACCGCGTTGATCGCCTCCTCGATACCGAACTCGCGGAAGAACTCCATGGTGCGCGGGCCGATGCCGGTGGCACGCGGATGAACCGAAGGCCCATCCTGCCGTTCCACAACCGTCGCAGCGACACCGTGATGGGCGAGGAAGAGCGCGGCCGACATGCCGACGCTGCCTCCACCCACCACCAGCACCGGTACCTGTTCCACAGTCATTACAACTCCTCTTATGGATACATCGTCTCCGTTACGGAAACAGTGTATCCAGTACGCTACGATGTTCGCAACGACGCAGCTGGAGTGAGGAGGTCCAGGCCATGGCAGAGGGCCAGGAGGCCACGCCAGCGCTGGTGTGGACAAGAGAGCGGCCGAGCCCACGTCGCCAGGCGCCCAGCGTCGAACAGATCGTGGCCAGGGCAATCACGATCGCGGACACCGAAGGGCTCGACGCACTCTCCATGCGACGGGTCGCCGGTGACCTCGGTTCGGGCACCGCGTCGCTCTACCGCTACGTCACCAACCGCGACGAACTGCTGGATCTGATGATCGACACGGTGCGCGGCGAAGGCGAACAGTCGACGCCAACCGGCGACTGGCGCGCCGACCTGACTTCGATCGCACACGCCATGCGCGCCGGCTTGCTCCGTCACCCCTGGCTCGCCGGCGAACTGACCGGTCGGCCCACTCTCGGCCCCAACTCACTGCGTGCCACCGAAACCGCGCTCGCCGCTGCCATGGCACGCACCGACGACATCACGCTCGCCACCCGCATCGTGGACACCGTGCGCGCCTACGTCTTCGGCGCGGTCGCGACCGAATTGGCCGACTCGCATGCACACCGGCGGAGCGGATTGACCAAGGACCAGTGGCAGGCCAGTGTCGCCCCATACATGCGACAGATCATCGATAGCGGTGACTATCCGCTGCTCGCGCGGCGGGTCGTCGAGGCAGAGCCGGACAGCGCGGCAGATCGCTTCGAGTTCGGCCTCGCGTGTGTCCTCGACGGCGTGGACAGCGCTTACGGCTAATTAGCGTCCCCGAGCCATGTCGTCCGCGGTCCGGGTGTTGATCACCCGTTCGGGCGCGATGCCGAGATCCTCGGCACGCATGCAGCCACTGTCCAACCAGTCCAGCTGACCGGGCGCGTGCGCGTCGGTGTCGATCGCGAAGGTGCAGCCGATGTCGACGGCCATACGCAGCAGGTTGTCCGGCGGATCCTGCCGTTCCGGCCGGCAGTTGATCTCGACCGCGACACCGTTCTCCCGGCACGCGGTGAACACGGCCTCCGCGTCGAACACCGACTCCGGCCTGCCACGCCCGACGATCAGCCGACCAGTACAGTGCCCGAGCACGTCGACAAGCGGATTGCGGACTGCCGCGAGCATGCGCGCGGTCATCGGTTCGGCGGGCATCCGCAGCTTCGAGTGCACGCTCGCGACGACGACATCGAGGGAGTCCAGCAGGTCGTCCCGCTGATCAAGGCCACCGTTCTCCAGAATGTCCACCTCGATCCCGGTGAGCACCCGGAACGGCGCCAGTTCACTGTTCAGCTTCCCCAGCAGGCGCAACTGCTCGACCAGCCGCAACGCGGACAAGCCGCGAGCCACGGTCAGCCGAGGCGAGTGGTCGGTCAACGCCATCCACTCATGACCGAGCGCACGAGCGGCCTTCGCCATCTCATCGGGCGAACTGCCGCCATCCGACCAGTTCGAGTGCGTATGACAGTCACCCCGCAACGCCGCCCGCAGCTCGGTCTTGCGCGTCGGCTCCCCTGGCAGAACAGCCTTGTCCCACAATTTCGTCAGGTATTCGGGCTGTTCGCCGGCCAACGCTTGTTCGATGACGGTCGCCGTTGCTGTGCCGATACCGGACAGTTCACGCAGAGTGCCCCTGCTCGCCCGCTGCCGCAGTTCCTCTTCGCTCAACGCCCCGATGATCTCGGCGGCATGCCGAAACGCGCGCACCCGATAGGTCGGCGCACCGGAGCGTTCGAGTTCGAAGGCGATGCGACGTAGAGCATCAATCGGTTCCACGAGTCCTGGCATACCTCAAATCGGCGTCACGTGCCCACAATCCGCGGCCAGATTCGCGAGAAGTTGCAGCCGTTCGTGCGACGGAGAGCCCAGTTCGGCGTCGTAGGTGATCACCATCTAACCCAACCTGTGACGATGCGCAGGGCGCTGAACCCCGTGGACACGGATCAGGCTCGGCACCCCACGCGCTGACCGCTCCAGCCTGTCCGGATGACGTTTGGCCAGGGCTGCGGGTCGCAAGATGACTCGACGGCAGACCGACGTAGACGAGTCGCATCTGCTCCCACCTCCACGCAAGTCGCCGACTGCGCCGATTGTAGTCGCGACCACAATCGCAAGCGCGAACCGAGCAGATGTCTGGCGCCGTCACCACCGGCATTCAACGTGTCCGAGTGTGTGCGATCGAGAAGAGTGCGGAGGGCCAGCAACACAAGACAATGCGTCTATCGGCCAGTCTCAATGAACCGCGGAGGAAACCATGAACGTACCTGCCGAAAGTCTGCGCCAGTTCGGTGTCAGCGGACGACCGCGTAGATCTGCGCCAGGAGGATCAGCAGACAGATGCAGCCATTGACGATCCAGTGGTCGAGGAAGATCGCGACGAACTCGCGAATGGTCGCGCTCGGCCAGAAGTAGAACGCCGTTCGCGAACCGATCACCTGTCCGTTGACCTTCGTCTTCTTCGCTACCAGTGCCGCACGCAGCACGTGGAAGTTGTTTGTCACCACGACGCAGCGATATTTGGGTTGGCGCGCGAGCATGATCTCGCGGCTGAAGGTCAGGTTCTGCTCTGTGGTGCGCGACCGGTCCTCAAGCAGAATCCGGTCCCTCGGCACGCCGCGCTCGACGAGATAGTCGGCCATGGCATGCGACTCCGGCACCCCCTCGCCCGACCCCTGGCCGCCCGAGGTGATCAGCATCGGCTGTCGGCCCTTCGCGACTGCCGTGTCGAACGCTGCTCGTCCTCGGTCGAGCCGGCTCGCCAGCAACGGCGGAACCCGCCGGCCGCCGAGCAGCCCCGAGCCCAACACCACGACGAAGTCCACGGCGCCGCGTGGTCGGATCCGACCGTAGACGATGGAGTACAGCAGGTAACAGGTGAACAGGAATGCGACATAACCGAACACGCCGGTGATCGTTCCGCCGACCAGTTCCAGCGGCACCAACCTGGTCTGCAGGGTCACGATGTCGAACACGATGAGCCCGATCAGCGCGACCCCGGTGAGCAGCGAGAGCAGGTTTGCCAGGCGTAGCCCCTCTCGGCGCAGCACGGTGACGCCATTGCCGATCAGGAAGATCGCGAGCGCGAAGATGAACACCGGAATCAGCAACACCAGCCCGAACGCGACTGTGCTCGCCGCGTCTCGCGACACCGAGGCCAGCATGATCATCAGGCCGAACCCGATGAAGATCAGCGTCATCAGCAGGTAGAAGCCGTTGCGAAGCCTGCGACGGTCCCTGGCGAAGCTCACCAGGAAGAACAGCATCCACACCGCAGCGATGGCAAAGCAGTAGGTACCGATCTCATTCACCCGAGCACCTGCCGCCCCGCCGACCAGCCGACACCACGTTCACAACCTCCGAAGCCGACGCCCCATGATCACCGATCCCACGTGCCACCGCGCGTCGGCTCTCCGGCGCCGCAGGTCCGACGCTGCGTCGGGGTGCGTGTCTCGGTGTCGCGAACACTATCGAGCGCTCGCTACTCCGACATCACTCCTGAGTCGCGTTCGTGATCAGCTTTCAGATTGACCCATCCCTGAGTTCTCTTCCACCCGAATGGCTGACGCCTCAGTGATCTCCCTGACCGCTTGTCCACATTTCCCAGGTAGCGGTGAACGGTCGCATCCACAGCACCCCGAACCATCCACAGTCCCGCGTCACCGCCTTGGATTCGCCCACCAAGATCACTAGACTGGCGTCGGGGTCGCCCCCCAAGGGAAGGGTGGGGGATGTACTGTGCGCGACGCGAATTTTATTTGGGTTGAGGATTGGCCTTGCGCTGCTCGGGTGAGTAGGTGGGGCAGGATTCGCGGCGAGCGAGGCCTCCGGAGGACAGGCTGCTGTCGCGCGGGGGTCTGCGTGGTCGGTTTGTTCGGCGAGGCCACGGAGGGTCGCGGTGCGGATCTCACCGGGACCCCGATTCGGCGCATCTCCATGGCACACGGCAACTGGCGTGCTGCTGGTGACCAGACGTCGGTTGAAGCCCGAAGAGCGGCGCAACGGACTGCTCGACGTCGGCGCGAAGTTCTTCGCGAGCCGACCGTACGACGACGTGCTGATGGAGGAGATCAGCGCGCGGGCCGGCGTGTCGCGCGCACTGCTCTATCCGTACTTCCCTGGCAAGCGCCAGTTGTTCGCCGCGATCTATCGGCGCGTGGCCGACCGACTTCTCGACTGGATCCGAATCTCCCGCTCGTCGAAACCGTGTCTGCCGGGGGCTTGACGGCTCACTGCCCTCACCGCCAATCGGACGCTGGCCGGTGACCCACTGATCCAGGTGATCATCGACGACGAACACACACGTGATGTGGCGTCCGCCACGTCGCGCGCGTGACTGGTCTTCGTTCGCGCGATGTGCATCGAGCGGTTGGAAAACGAGGCAGTCCACGCGGTCTGTTTGCGAACGTCGTTCGCCAGCTTGGGCGTTGGGCAGCGAACGAGTAATAGGATGAGTTCGAGGCCATGAATAGCCGTGGCCGATCGGAAAGGAAACACGTGGCTGAATTCAACGCCGACGAGATGAACTCGTTCAACGCCAAGTTGATCGAGGATTTCCGGGCGAACAACGGCTCCGTCACGATCGAGCCGTTCGCGGGCGGCTCCATCCTGCTGTTGCACCATGTCGGCGCGAAGTCCGGTACCGAGCGGATCTCGCCGCTGGGGTACACGCTGGACGGTGACGACGTGATCCTCATCGCATCCAAGGGTGGTGCGCCGGAGAATCCTGCCTGGTACCACAACCTTCGCGCCAACCCGAACACCACGATCGAAATCGGCCCGGACACGGTCGAGGTGACCGCCGAACTGCTGGCCGAAGGGCCCGAGCACGACCGGCTGTTCAAGCAGATGGCCGACCAGTACCCGAACTTCTGGGAATACCAGAAGAACACCGACCGGCTGATCCCGGTCGTCGTGCTACACCGCCGGTGATCCGGCCGGACTGACTCGGATGGTTCCGGGTCAGTCCGTTTCGCGCAGTTCTGAAACGGCTCGACACTTCTGGGCAGCCACGGACGAGCACCGATCGGCCAGCAGGTGAATTGTGCGGTGAGCCGTTGGTTAGCCGTAGTGGCCCATGTCCCGGATGCACACAGCTGGGTCGACCGTGCAGCACCGTCAAGCGACTCGGGGCCGAACTGGATGCCTGTGGCTACAGATGGGGCCACCACGTACGTCTTTCGGGTTAGTGATCGACGAGGCGGACGGGTCGTCGCGCAGCGAACGTCGGGTGGCGCTGTCCTGGAAGCCTTGGACTCGATGCCCGACGCGCCTACGGAGCCGGACCGACAGCGACGCAAGGCCAGCCGAGCCGTTGGCCGTACACGAAGAGTAAGCGGCCAGTAAACTGTCATTCGATCTTGCCGCCAGTCCTGAAAGGACAGTCTATGCATACCTTTACCAGGGGTTTTGCTCCTCCAGTTGGACTCGAACCAACAACCCTGCGATTAACAGTCGCATGCTCTGCCAATTGAGCTATGGAGGATCGTTCAGTTGTGCATCCGACCGGGCCGGACAGGAAAGAAGTCTAGCGCATGCCCGACAGCGGTTTTTCACCCCCCGGCGATTGGCTACCCCGTGAGGGAGGATGGGCTGCGCAGGCGCCCTGTCGGTGACGGAAGGAGACCGCGATGAAGACCTTCGTCCTTGGTATCGCCGTGGGCTATGTGCTGGGTACCCGCGCGGGCCGCGAACGCTACGACCAGCTGGTGCGGGCGTATCGCACCCTGGTCGACCATCCGCTGACGCAGGGAGCGGCCGGCGTGGTGCGGGCGAAGCTCGGCCAGCGGACCGGCGCCGACTCGCCCGCACGGTGAGCCAGACGTCAGTCCCGCGTTCGGGCGACCACGAAGATGCGGCGGAAGGGGAACCAGGTGGTGCCGTCGGCCCTGGCCGGATAGGCCGAGCGTAGCTCGGCGCCGAGTTCGGCGCGGAATGCCTGCCAGTCGTCCTCGCCGAGCGCGGCGCGAATGGGGCGAAGTGCGGTGCCGGTCACCCATTCGAGTACTGGGTCGGGGCCGGACAACTGCTGGAGGTAGGTGGTTTCCCAGGCGTCGACCACGCAGCCCGCGTCGGTGAGCAGGTCGGCGTAGCCCTGCGGGTCGAGGACCAGGTCCTCTTCGCGCAGCCGCAGGTCGGTGAGCACGTCGCGCCAGCGGGGTGTGTCGACGAGGTCGCGGATGGCCTGGTGGGACGGGGCGCCGAGGTTGCCGGGCACCTGGACGGCCAGCCAGGCGCCGGGCGGGAGTTCGTGGACCCAGGTGCGCATCAGCTCGGGGTGGCCGGGGACCCATTGCAAGACCGCGTTGGTGACGACGACGTCCGTGTCGGGTCCGGGGTGCCAGGTGTTGACGTCGGCGACGTAGGCGTCGACGCCGAGGGCGCGGGCTGCTTCGACCATGTCGGGAGACGAGTCGAGGGCTTCGATGATGGCTTCTGGCCAGCGGACCTTCAGGGTTTCGGTGAGGTTGCCGGGGCCGCAGCCGAGGTCGACGACGCGTCGTGGCTTCTCCGCACCGACCCGGTTGACCAGGTCGTGGAAGGGGCGACCACGGTGATCGGCGAACGCGAGGTACTTGCCGGGGTCCCACATGACGTCTCCTCGAATCGACACATAAAAACCGTACGTACGTACTTTATAAGGTTCGAGGGCCGGCTACCAGAGGGGCATCGGGACCAGAGGGTGTCTGTGTCTGGACCAGAGGGCGTCTGGACCAGAGGGCGTCTGGACCGAGTTAGCGGGATTCGTGTAGTTCGCGGAGTTTGTCGGCGATTTGCGCCGTCACCGATGTGACCGCACTCGGGTTGGTACCGGGGTCGGGTCGCACCTGGAGCACGATGCCGTCCGCACCGGAGATCTTGCGCTGCACGAACCAGGCTCCCCCGCCGGGCAGGTCCCGGTGGTGCGCGGACTTGACCGACGCGGTGACCCGCGCGTTCACCACTTCGGGCAACGCGCCCCTGGTGACCAGCGTGAACCGACGCGGCGGACGGTCGGTGAGCAGCACGGCGCCGCTGATCATGCCGGTCTCCTCTGCCTCGGTCACGATCAGCTGCCGGCCGGGCTTCTGCGCCCAGACGACCTTGCTGATCAGGTGCCAGGGCACGCGACGCGGGGCGTCCTCCTCAGGAAGCCAGAGACCGAGGGAGGTCGCGACCAGGAAGGTGCCGTCCACGAGTTCGGCGGCGCCGAGCAGGTGTTCGTCCTTGACCAGCCGGCCGGCGAAGCCCTCGGGTACCAGGTCGCGACCGGTGAGCCTGCTGGCGACGCGGTGCCGCCAACCCGTGCCGAACCGGCGGGGCTTGGCGTCGAACTCCTCGTCCGACGTGCTCATTCGTATGCTCCTGCTGCCTGTTTGACCAGGCCGCGGTGGTATTCCTCGAAAGCGACGAGATCGCCGAACGCGGAGCGGTACTCGTCGGCATCGGAGATCGGGTTCATTCGCTGTAGCCGCGACTTGATCTCGGCGATCTGCCGGGCCACCTGCTCGCACTGGAGTTTGGCCAGCATGGAGGAGACGTAGGCGACGTCGAGTTCGCCTCGGGTGGGGATGCGTTCGACGGCGAGTTCGGAGAGCAGCGAGCGGACTGTCCCTTCCGGACAGTGTTGGCTGACCGCGTCGACCAGCGACGCGCCCGACAGGCCGGTTCCGGTACCGCCCGCCGCGAGGATCGCGCGGTGCAGCTGGGCGTAGGCCGGGACGGTGAACGTCTCCTCGGACAGCGAGTCGTACACCGGGCCGGCGAGGGCGGGCGCCTGCAACGCGAGCTTGAGCACCTCGCGCTGGCTGCGGGTGCGCACGTCGCGCGGGTCAGGCCGGGGCGGGCCCTGCGGTTCGGCGAGCAACGCACCCTGGTTCGGGTCGGCGGGCCGCGTCGGCCTACCCCTGGTCCGGGTGGCTTCGGCCGGGGCTCCCGCGCTCTCCCGGACCCTGCGTACCACCATGGCTTCGTCGGCCCAGCCGACCCACCAGGCGAGTTTGGCCGCGTACGCGTCCCGCTTCGCGCGATCCTTGATCCGCGCTACCAGCGGCACGGTCTTCTGTAGCGCGGCGATCTGGCCGTCGATCGAGTCGAGGTCGTAGTCGGCGAGCTGGCTGCGGATGGCGAACTCGATCAGCGGTTTGCGCCGGGCGACCAGGTCGCGCACTGCCGCGTCACCCTTGGCCTGGCGCAGCTCGCAGGGGTCCATGCCGTCCGGCGCGATCGCGATGTAGGTCTGCGCGACGAACTGCTGGTCACCCTCGAACGCCTTGAGTGCGGCCTTCTGACCGGCGGCGTCGCCGTCGAAGGTGAAGATGACCTCGCCCCAGGACACCTCGTCGTCGATCATCAGCCTGCGCAGCACGGTCATGTGGTCGTCGCCGAACGCGGTGCCGCAGGACGCGACCGCGGTCGGCACGCCGGCCGCCTGCATGGCCATCACGTCGGTGTAGCCCTCGACGACGACGGCCTGGCGGCGTTTGGCGATCTCCCGTTTGGCCAGGTCGATGCCGAACAGCACCTGGGACTTCTTGTAGATCGGGCTTTCAGCTGTGTTGAGGTACTTGGCCGGGCTGCCGTCGTCGTCGAAAAGGCGCCGCGCGCCGAATCCGACGATCTCGCCACCGAGGTCGCGCAGCGGCCACACCAGGCGTCGGTGGAACCGGTCGATCGCGCCCTGCCTGCCCTCCTTGCTCAGCTGCGCCTTGTACAGCTCGTCGAGTTCGAAGCCGCGGTTGAGCAGGTACTTGGTGAGCTTGTCCCAGCCGGCCGGGGCATAGCCGCAGCCGAACTTCTGCCACATGGCCCTGTCGAAGCCGCGTTCGGTGAGGTACTCGCGCGCCTTCTCCGCCTCGGGTGTCTCGATCTGCTCGGCATAGAACGCGGCGGCGGCGCGGTGCGCCTCGATCATCCTGGTCCGGGTGCCCCGGTCGCGGACCGCGCCCGGTCTGCCGCCCTCGTAGGTGAGCTGGATGCCGATCTTGTCGGCGAGGCGTTCGACCGACTCGACGAAGCCGAGGTGTTCCATCTTCATCAGGAACGCGATGACGTCGCCGCCCTCGCCGCAGCCGAAGCAGTGGAACGTGCCGTGCGATGGACGCACGTTGAACGAGGGGGACTTCTCGTCGTGGAAAGGGCACAAGCCCTTCAGCGCGCCACCGCCGGCGCGACGCAGCGACACGTATTCGCCGACCACGTCGTCGATCCGGCTTCGTTCACGCACGAGCGCGATGTCACTGTCCCGGATACGGCCTGCCACAACGCACCAGTCTAGTTGTCCGGCCCGACGGGGTTCGTCGGGCGCCCTCGGCTGCGGGATGATCTGGCGCATGCCCAGCGCGGACGTCTTGGCCACCGAGTTCACCTCGCACCGCTCGTATCTGCTCGGGGTGGGCTATCGGTTGACCGGCAGCATCGCCGACGCGGAGGACGCGGTGCAGGAGTCGTGGCTGCGACTGGCCGGCCTGACCGACGCGGCCCGCGCGGACATCGTGGACCTGCGTGCCTGGCTGACCAGGGTGGTCGGCCGGATCTGCCTGGACAAGCTGCGGTCGGCGACAGCTCGCCGGGAGCGGTACGTCGGGCCGTGGCTGCCGGAACCGCTGGTCACGGACCTGACCGCGGACGGCGAGAACCCGCTGGACGTGGTGGTGCGTGAGGACGGCGTGCGGATGGCCGCGCTGGTGGTGCTGGATCGGCTCACCCCGCAGCAGCGGGTGGCGTTCGTGCTGCATGACGCGTTCGGCCTGCCGTTCGGCGAGATCGCGGAGCTGATCGGGTCGTCGGTGGAGGCGGCGCGGCAACACGCGGCCAGGGCGCGGCGCGCGGTCGCGGACGCCGAGGCGCCCGCTCGACCCGCACTGGCAGATCAGCAGGAGGTGCTCGGGCGCTTTCTCGCCGCGATGGCGACCGGCGACGTGCGCGCGGTGGTGGAACTGCTGCATCCGGACGCGATCCTGGTCGGCGACAGCGACGGCAAGGCGAAGACGGCGGTCAACACGATCCGGGGCGCGGACAAGGTGGCCCGGTTCATCCTCGGGTTGCAGACCCGCTACGGCAGGGAGAGCTTCGCCGCGATGCGGTTCGTGCTGGTCAATGGCGAGCTGGGGATCTACTTCCCGGCCTGGCCTGGCGATGCCGAGCATCCGCCGTTCGACCGTCGGGTACTCGGTGTGACCATCCACGATGGACGGTTGGCGGCGATCTACGACGTGGTGAACCCGGACAAGCTCACCCGGGTCGGACAACCCTAGCCAGGAAGTACACCGCGCCGCTTGCCGCGTGTCTGACCAGGAACAGGAACGGCCGGTCGACCCGGACCACGACCGGTTGCTCTTGCCGGATCGCCATGGCCATCGCCCGCATGGTCACGGCCGTCGCGGCCGCGCCCTCAAGGCCCTGCTCGTCGATGGTGAGCACTGCCTCGTGCAGCACCTTGCTGACCAGGATCGGTTCGTCGCTGATCCCGCTCAGGTCGGCGGCGCGGCTGAACAGGGTGCGCACGCCGAGACCGGTGAGCGCGCCGGTGAGATCGGCCCGGTCGCGTACCCGGAACTTCGGCAGGTACAGCTCGACCTGGCGGAAGGCATGACCGGCGAGCAGTTCGCCGAGGGTCGCGGCGGTGAGGGTGGGTTCGGCCTCGGTGAGGGGCGCGTCCGGGAGCAGCGCGACACCCTCCACTCCCCCTCGGGCCGGCAGGAACACAGCTTGCCAGCCGTGCGTGTTCGCGTAGCCGAGCTGTCTGGCCAGCCGCATGGTCGGCACGTCGCCCGCGCCGTGGAAGGGGCGCGACTCGGTGCCGCGATCGGGGAAGGCGTTGCGCCAGGCGACCTTCAGGTACAGCGCGTTGACCAGCGTGGCGATGGTGTCGGCGGTGACGTCGCCGGGGGCGAGCAGTTGCGGGATCAGGTCACGGGTGGTCGCGGCGACGGTCGCGTTGATCATGCGCCGGGACCGTTCCGGGTCGGCGGCGAACGGTGCGTCCTTGATGGCGCCGCCTGGCCAGGCCGTGACCAACTCCTCGGCGAACTCCGGTCGCGGCGCGATGTCCTCCCTGGCCCACAGCGTGTTGGACACGCTGAGGATCGCGTCCTCCTCGGCGGGCAACTGGGCGGCCCTGGCGAGGAGGGCGGCGTGTTCGCGCAGGTCGCCGGACAACAGCCGGACCAGTTCGGCTCTGGTCTCGCCGCGCGCGCCCATCGCGGTCAGGCCGAGCGCGCTGGCCACCGAGAACGGCGACCAGCAGGCGGTCGCGCTCGGATCGGGCGCGACCGCGCGCTGCACGGCCAGCGTGAAGGCGAGATGTTCCTGTTCGAGGCGCTGGTCAACGGCTGATGCCGGCACGAACGACGCTCCTTACTGTCTCGGGTCGGGCAGGCACACCGCGAAATCCTGCTGCGGCATGGGCCGCTCGCCCGCGGCGGACACGGGGCCAACCGGCTTGGGGCGACGTGGCTCGCGCACGCCGGCCGAGCCGTCGCCGTCCGGTCCGTCTTCACCGTCACGATAGTTCGGGTCGGCCGTCACCGACTCGCGCTGTGGGCTCCGCGTGCCGGGCCCGCTGGCGTATTTGAGTTCCCTGGCGACCTTGGTCTGCTTTCCCTTACCCCTGCCCCTGGCCATGGCGACCTCTCAGTAAGTGGGAATGTCCTGTTTCCGAGTGTGCCACCGGTCACAGGCCATCTGCCGGGGTTCGCTCTCAGCGCAATCGGTGCGGCAGCTGTTCGTGCCAGCGTATGGCCTGGGCGTCGGTGAGCGATGCGACCTGGTCCACGATCACCCGCCACTTCGCGCAGTCGTCGGGTGCCGAGTCGAATGCCGGCCGGAAGGCGGGATCGAGTGCGTCGGGTGCCTGTTCGGCCAGCGCGGTCACGAGTTCGGCGAGCAGTTCACGCTGTCTGCGTTGCATGGCAAGGCGTTGCGGGTCGCTCATCACGTAGCGCAGCGCCAACGCCTTGAGCAGCGCGACTTCCGCTGCGACCTGGTCGGGCACCAGCAGGTCGGCCGCGTAGCGGAGCAGTGGCTGCGCACCGTGCACCCGACGCGTCTCGGTGACCGCGGCGGACGCGAACCGGCCGACGAGTTCGCTGGTCAACCGTTTCAACGCGACCTGGTCGGCGAGCGAACCCGCATAGTCGTGCTCGACCAGCCGAGCGACCGACGGCAGGCGGGACAACGTACGCGCGGCATCCTCCAACGCGGACACGGGTTCCGCGGAGAAATGCTTGGCCGCCAGTTCCGCGACCACCGCACGTTCGGCCGGATCCGCCAGCACGGCAAGGGAAATCCGATGCGACAACACACCGTCCTCGACGTCGTGCACGGAGTAGGCGACATCGTCGGACCAGTCCATGATCTGCGCCTCGATGCACCGCCGACCCTCCGGCGCGCCGTCGCGCATCCACCGGAAAACCGGGAGATCGTCGACGTACACGCCGAATTTGCGCATGCCGGCCCTGCGCGGCCACGGGTACTTGCACGCAGCGTCCAAGCCGGCGCGGGTCAGGTTGAGACCGTGGCTCTCGCCGTCCTCGGTCAGCACCTTGGGTTCCAGCCGGGTCAGGATGCGCAGCGTCTGCGCGTTGCCCTCGAACCCGCCGCAGCGCGCAGCGGCCTCCTCCAACGCGGTCTCGCCATTGTGACCGAACGGCGGATGACCGATGTCGTGCGCCATCCCGGCCATGTCCACGAGGTCCGGGTCGACGCCGAGATCCTCGGCGATGCCTCGGCCGATCTGGGCGACCTCAAGAGAATGCGTGAGCCGAGTGCGCGGCACGTCCCCTTCGAGCGGCCCGACGACCTGCGTCTTGCCGGCGAGCCTGCGCAGTGCGGCCGAGTGCAGCACCCTGGCCCGGTCGCGGGCGAACGGGGTGCGGGCGTCTCCGAACGCACCGGGCAGCCGAGCCTGTTTGGGTTCCTCGGCGAACAGGCGTTCCCGGTCGTGCTCGACATAACCGGCGTTCACCCGAGCCAGCGTACGTGGTTCAGCCGATCCCGACGCCGATGTCGTCGGCGGGCGCCTTGGTCAGTCGGTAGTAGAGGGTCGCAGCGGTCTCCCGGACGATGTACTCCAGCTCGACCGTCCTGGTCTGTACCGCGGGCCCGCTGTGCGTCGGCGAGGTCCACGCCTGGATCCCGCAGTCCAGTGCCATCCGCTCGGCGCGGAACATGTGCCACGGGTCGCTGACCAGGACCGCGGTCCGCCAACCGTGTTGGCGCAGCACGCTCGCGGCGGCGCGCAGGCTGGTCAGCGTGTCGTTGCCGGTGTTGATCTCGGTCACGTCCGAGTCGGGCACGCCCCGGTCGACGAGGTACCGGTCGCCCGCCTGCGCCTCGGTGTACCGGTCGGCCGGCTGGCGCCCGCCGACCGTGACGATCTGGCCGGCGACGCCCTGCTGGTACAGCGAGATCGCCTGGTTCAGCCGATTGGCCAGGACGGCGGACGGGGCACCGTTGTACTGCGCGGCGCCCAGCACCAGAATCACGTCGGCACGGCTGCGGTCGTCGACCCGACCGAACTGCCACACGCGGAACGCGGTGCCCCCGACGACCACGACCGCGACCACGATCAGGCCAAGCACCGCGCGCAGGGTCCAGCGGCGCAACGCCAGCCAGGACCCCGCGGCACCCACGAGACCATGCTCTCAAAAGCCGGGGCTTGACTTGGCACCGGGTCCGTGCTCAGAGCCAACCGCAGTCTTCCGCCAGCTTGCCGGCCTCAGCGCGCGTGCGTGCGCCGGTTTTGCCGATCGCGGAGGACAGGTGGTTGCGCACGGTGCCCTCGGACAGGTGCAGTGCCTTGGCCACGTCGGCCACGGTTCCGCCGTCGCTGGCCGCGCGCAGCACGTCGCGTTCCCGGTCGGTCAGCGGGCTCGCGCCCCTGGCCAAGGACTCGGCGGCCAGGGCTGGATCGACGACGCGCAGGCCGCTGTGCACCCGGCGCACCGCGTCCACCAACTGTTCCGGTGGTGCGTCCTTGACCACGAACCCGGCCGCGCCGGCGGCCATGGCACGCGCGAGGTAACCGGGCCTGCCGAAGGTCGTGCACATGACGACCCGGCAGTTCGGCACGGCCGCACGCAGCTCACCTGCCGCGGTCAGACCGTCCTTGCCGGGCATCTGCACGTCCAGCAGGGCCACGTCGGGCTTGCTGTCCCGCGCGGCCGGCAGTACCTCGTCGCCGGAGCCGACCTCGGCCACCACCTCGATGTCGTGTTCCAGGCTGAGCATGGCCGCCAGCGCGCCCCGGACCAGCGCCTGATCGTCGGCGAGCAGAACCCGGATCACCGCGCGACCACCCAGTGCTGGGCGGAGGGCGCGACGCCGGGCACCGGCTCGGTCGAATCATCGGCCTCGCCCCGAGGTGTGACCGGTTTCTTCGCGGTCGCCTTCAACAGGAACCCGCCTTCTGGCAACGGACCGGCGCCGATCGTGCCGTCCACCGACGCGAGCCGCTCGGCGAGCCCGGAAAGGCCGTGCCCGCCACCACTCTCCCGGGACTGGGTGACCGCATCACCGCAGGCACGGCCGTCGTCCCTGACCTCGACCCAGTCCGCCCCCAACCGCACCTCGCATCTGCTCGCGCCGCTGTGCCGGACGACATTGGTGACGCCCTCGCGCACCACATAGGCGAACGCCTCGTGCAGGCCGGGGGCCACGTTGTCCACGGCATACGGCAGATCGGCGGTGATGCCGGAGGCCTGCAACGCGGCGCGCGCTCCGACCAGTTCCGCGGCCAGCGACGGGGTGCGGTAGCCGGACACCGTCGCACGCACCTCGGCCATGGCCTGCCTGGCCAACTCCTCCACGTCGCGCACCTCGGCGATGGCGCGTTCCCGGTCGGTCGAGCTTTCCAGCACCCGCCTGGCCAGGCCGGCCTTGACCGTGATCGTGGTCAGGCTGTGCCCGAGCACGTCGTGCAGGTCCCTGGCCAGTCGGGACCGTTCCTCGGCCACCGCCATCTTGGCCATCTCCACCTGTGCCTTCCTCAGCTGGCGAATGGTCGAGATCAGCGCGTTGAACGCGAACATGCTCAGGGTCAGTACGAACAGCACCCACACGGTGGTCCAGTTCACCGCGCCGTCGCCGATTCGGGTGCCGACGGCCAGCGCGGTCGCGAATCCCAGGCCGACCAGGAAACCCGCGTTGCGGGGCAGGCACATCAGCGCGGCGCTGACCGCGTAGGTGGCGAAGATCAGCGAGTCGGGGCCGCAGAGCACCGCGAGCAGGATCGGGAACACGCAGAGCGCCGCGATCCACCAGGCCCGCTCCGCGTGCGGGAGCCTGCGGGTGTTTCCCCTGGCCGCGACGGTCGTGTAGGTGAGGGCGTATGCCACGACGGTGCCGATGACGGCCATTCGCCACCAGACCGGACGACTCGAACCGAACGCCTCGGAGACGGGCTCGGCCAGGAAGAACAGAAAGATCGACGGGCCCGCCGCCGCGCGGAACCGTTCCCTTCGGGTGCACGGGGGCTTGCCGAACGTCCAGTCCGGCCACTCCCAACCCCGATTCAGTTGCTCCCTGGCTCGCACCACGCCACCTCCGCAGGCCATTGTCTCAGTTCCTGGCGCTGTCGCGCTGGTAGCGACGGCTGACCGCGATCGAGAGCACGACCGTCCACACGGCGAGCACGACCAGCGCGGTGCCGAGTTGGTCGTAGCCGACCGTGGGGCCGCGACCGATGTCGGCGAGCCAGTAGCTGGGCAGCACCTTGGCGACGTTGGCCAGCCAGGTCGGGAACAGGGTGACCGGGAACAGGATGCCACCGAGGAATCCGAGCAGGATCATCAGCGACGAGGTGTAGACCTGCATGTTCTCCGCGGTCGAAAGCTGTCCCACCAGCAGGCCGAGCACCGCGAACGGGATACACGCCAGCCAGGTGCCGACAATGGTCAGCGCCCAGGTGCTCGCGGACAGGTGTACGCCCTCGAACAAGCCCGCGACCAGCGCGACCAGCGCGATCGGCGGCAGTGCCACCGCCTGCGCGACCGCGGCCTTGCCGATCAGGTACGCCCTTGGCGTGAGCGGGGTGAGCCGCAGCTGCCGCTGCCAGCCCTGGGACCGCTCGACCGCGGTGCGCGCGCCGCCGTTGAGGCAGGCCATGAAGCCGCCGTAGGCGCCGAAACTCGCCATCAGATAGACGGTATAGGTGATCTTGGCGTCCGGCACGTTGCTGTTGCCGAACACGGAACTCTCGATCAGGAACAGCACCACCGGGAAGACCACGGTGAAGAACAGGGAACGCGGGTTGCGCAGGGCCCGCCTTGCCTCAAGCGCGAGGTACGTGGCTTTCATCGGGTGCTCCCGTCGGGTTCGCTGGTCAGGGCCAGGAAGGCTTCTTCAAGGCCGACCGCCTTGATCTCGATGTCGTGTGCCTGCGGGTAGCCGGCGATCAGCGCCCGCACGGCGGCGTCGGAATCCACGCAGTCCAACTCGACGCGGGTGCCGCGCAGTTCGACCTCGCGCACGCCGGGCAGTACGCGCATGTCGGCGTGGCCCGCGCCGGGTACCTGCGCGATCAGCGTGCGGCCGGACGCTGCGGCGCGGACCTCGGCGACGGAGCCGTCCGCGATGACCCGCCCGGAACGCATCATCACAACGCGGTCGGCGAATTCCTCGGCCTCGTCCAGGTAGTGCGTCGCGAACAGCACGGTCTTGCCGGCGTCGGTGAACTCCTTCATCGACTGCCAGAACTCGCGCCGGGTGCCCACGTCCATGGCGGAGGTTGGTTCGTCGAGCACGAGCAGGTGCGGGTCACAGACCAGTGCGACCGCGAACCGGACCCGCTGCTTCTGACCGCCGGAAAACTTGGTGCAGCGCCGCTTGGCCAGGTCCTCGATACCGGCCCTGCGCAGGGCCTCCGCGACCGGCATGGGGTTGCGGTGCAGAGCGGCGATCATCGCGATCGGTCTCGCCGACGGTCGCGTCCTCCAGCAGCGAACCCTCCTGGAGCATGGCGCCGACCGTGCCGCTGGCGACCGCGTCGTGCGCGCGTCTGGCCGAATACGCGCACCTCGCCGCTGTCCGGCTTGGTCAGGCCGAGCAGCAGGTCGACCGTGGTGGATTTGCCCGCCCCGTTGGGTCCGAGCAGCGCGACCACCTCGCCGGGGGCGATCACCAGGTCCACGCCGTCGACGGCGTGGACGTCTCCGTAACTCTTGTGCAAGCCGACGAGACTGACCGCGGCCCCCGCGGAAACCGCACCGCGATCCGGTTCGAGCCGTGCTTCCCACTGGCCGCGGTACTGGGCTGTGTTGTCCATGGTGAACAGCCTGTCGGCGACGGCGGTTGGATACTCGGGTCACGCGTCACGGCCTACCCATGACAAACGTCAGTCGCCGAACCGGGTGACAGGCGCCCGGTGGGCTGCCAAGATCGGACTCATGGCTGCTGACGAACCGACAATCCTGGCGACTTCGGGCGGCTGGAGGCCCGGCAAGTGGATCGACCTGGAGTTCGGTCCGCTCATCCACTTCGCCATCGAGCTGGCCGGGGTGTCCGGCCGCGCGCCCCGGCTGTGCTACGTCGGCACGGCAGGCGGCGATCAGCGCTTCTTCAACGCACGGGTCAGCGAGGCGGGCCACGTCGCGGGTGTCGAGGTCGTCACACCTGAACCTGTTCGGCATGCCGCCCACCGACGACCTGGACGATTTCGTCGGTTCGCACGACGTGGTGTGGGTCAACGGCGGCTCGGTCGCGAATCTGCTGGCCGTGTGGCAGGTGCACGAGCTAGGGCCGGTCATGCACCGCGCGTGGCAGGCGGGTGTGGTGCTCGGCGGCGTCTCCGCGGGTTCGATCTGCTGGCACGTCGGCGGGCCGACCGACTCGTTCGGGCCGGACCTGCGCATCGTCACCAACGGTCTGGCGTTCCTGCCCTACGGCAACGGCGTGCACTACGACTCCGAGGGGCAGCGCCGCCCGACCGTGCACGCGGGCGTCGCGGCCGGAACGCTGCCGCTGACCTACTGCACCGACGACGGCGCTGGCCTGTTGTACCGGGGCACGAAGCTCGCGGAGGTGGTCTCGGAGCGCAAGAACGCGCTCGGATATCAGGTCGAACGGGATCCGGTTTCCGGTAAGGCCGTGGAGTCCGTGCTCGACACCCGACTGCTCTGAGCCGCCCACATACTGAGTTTTCGCGCGCATATACCACAATTCGCGCTCCGCCCGATTGTTTGTCCACACCCCCTCAAAACTGTCCACAGCTGGAGCAGAGCCGCTTTTTCGGACTGCCGTCAGCTGGTCTGCTTGGCGCCGTGCTCGTCAGGCACACCAGTGGATTCCAGAAAGGACAGTCCTCATGAACAGGTTCGTGAACGTGGCGATCGTGGGCGGTGCCGCTCTCGCGGTCGGCATCATCCCGGTCGCGGCGACGGCCTACGCAGCGACCGCACCGACCCCGGCACCGGTGACCGTGGTGGCCCCGCCGATCGCACCAGGGCCCGGCCACACCGTGCCCCTGCCCGGCTCACACCACACCGGCAGCTCGCGCGGCACGGGCAGTCCACATGGCACCGGCTCGCGCGGCACCGGCTCGCGCGGCACCGGTTCGCGCGGCACTGGTTCGCGCGGCCACGGTTCATCGGGCCGAGGTACCACCGGCCACCCATCCACCGGTCGCGGTTCGACCGGCAGGCGCACGCCCAGCCACCGCACCCCAGCCACCGCACCCCAGCACACCGCACCCCAGCACACCGCACCACGAGCCACCGCACCACGCCACCGCACGCCGCCGCGCTCCTCACCCCATCCTCACGCCGGCCCGGTTCGCCTTCGAAACCGCGCCCAGCATCGTCAACGGGGCCGACGCGACCAACGCGCCCTGGGCCGCGCAGGTGTCCTGGGACGGCATGGGTTTCCAGTGCTCCGGCACGATCGTGGCACCGGAATGGGTGCTGACCGCAGGCCACTGCGCGTCCAAGGACGACATGAGCGTGCAGGTCGGCTCGCTGGAACTGGGCGGCGGTGACCGGATCGCCGTCGACCGTGCCGAGGTCGATCCCAAGGCCGATCTGGCCCTGCTGCACCTGAGCACGCCGACCACGGCGCCGGCGGTGGAGCTGTCCAGGGACGACCCGAAGGCCGGTGCGATCAACCAGATCTTCGGCTGGGGCATGACCGCGCCGGGTTCCGGTCCGGCGGAGCAACTGAAGGTCGCCAAGGTCAAGGTGACCGGTATCGACTGCCAGGACGCCGCGCAGGGCCCGGCGATCTGCATCACCGGCATGACCGGTGCCGCGTTCAACGGTGACTCCGGCGGCCCGGAGATGGCCGCCGGCGAGGAGGTCGGCGTGTGCTCGACCGGTGACGAGAACGCCAAGACCGCTCAGTACGCGAGCGTCGCGGCGAACCGCCCCTGGATCAAGCAGGTCGCCGGCGTCTGACCCGCCACCCTCGTCCTTGAGAGTGGCACCTTGCCTGCCGGGTGTCGATGCCCCCGATCAGCGCCCGGCAGGCGCCACCGGCAGGGCCCGGGTCCGATCCCCGAGCCACTGCCGACAACTCCACAGCGTGCGAATTTCGGGCGTGAATATCTTGATTTTGAGGTTCAGCAGCCGAGCAGCTTCGGCGCCAGGTATGCCTCCACCTGGTCGATGGACACCCGCTCCTGCGCCATGGTGTCCCGCTCGCGGATGGTGACCGCCTGGTCGGTGAGGGTGTCGAAGTCGACGGTGACGCAGAACGGGGTGCCGATCTCGTCCTGCCTGCGGTAGCGACGGCCGATCGCCCCGGCGTCGTCGAAGTCGACGGTCCAGTGCTGGCGCAGCGCGGCGGCGAGGTCCCTGGCCTTGGGCGAGAGGTCCGCGTTGCGGGACAGCGGCAGCACCGCCACCTTCACCGGAGCCAGCCTGCGGTCCAGCCGCAGCACGGCCCGCTTGTCCACCCCGCCCTTGGCGTTGGCCGCCTCGTCCTCGGCGTAGGCGTCGAGCAGGAAGGCCATCATGGCCCGGCCGACACCGGCCGCCGGTTCGATCACGAAGGGCCGATAGCGGGTGCCGGAAGCCTGGTCGAAGTAGGACAGGTCAACGCCGGAGTGGTTACTGTGGGCGGTCAGGTCGAAGTCGGTGCGGTTGGCGATGCCCTCCAGTTCGCCCCACTCCGAACCGCCGAAGTCGAAGCGGTACTCGATGTCCACGGTCCGCTTGGCGTAGTGGGAGAGCTTCTCCTTGGGGTGTTCGTAGTGGCGCAGGCTGTCCTTGGAGATGCCGAGATCGGTGTACCAGCGGGTGCGCTCGTTGATCCAGTACTGGTGCCATTCCTCGTCGGTACCCGGCTCGACGAAGAACTCCATCTCCATCTGCTCGAACTCGCGGGTGCGGAAGATGAAGTTGCCCGGCGTGATCTCGTTGCGGAACGACTTGCCGATCTGGCCGATGCCGAACGGTGGCTTGCGGCGGGAGGTCGTCTGCACGTTGAGGAAGTTCACGAAGATGCCCTGCGCGGTTTCCGGCCGCAGGTAGTGCAGGCCCTCCTCGGACTCGACCGGACCGAGGTAGGTCTTGAGCATCATGTTGAACTCGCGGGGCGCGGTGTAGGCGCCTCGGGTGCCGCAGTTCGGGCAGGGCACGTCGGACAGATCGTCCTCGGAGGTCGGCTTGCCGCTGCGGGCCTGGTACTCCTCGGCGAGCTGGTCGGCGCGGTAGCGCCGGTGGCAGGAGGTGCACTCCACCAGCGGGTCGTGGAAGGTCTGCACGTGGCCGGAGGCGACCCACACCTCACGCGGCAGGATCACGGAGGAGTCCAGGCCGACGACGTCGTCGCGGCTCTGCACCATGTACTTCCACCACTGCCGCTTGATGTTGTCCTTCAGCTCGACGCCGAGCGGACCGTAGTCCCAGGCCGACCTCGTACCGCCGTAGATCTCTCCGCTGGGATACACGAAGCCACGACGTTTACACAGGCTGACGACAGTATCGATGCGGTCGGCGGGCACGAACGACTCCAGATGGCTTGATGACAACGCTGGAAAGGGCCCGGGAGGTGAGTCACCGGACGACCAAGCCTAGCCGCCCGAGCCACGGCCTCGGCAACGGGATTACCTGGTAAGCCGAACAGGTGACACCGACCCGGACCAGTCGTGAACCGGGCAGACCGGACGGTCGAGCCGGCAACGCACAGGGCGACCGGCGCGGTCGCCTAGGCTCGGCCGGAACCGGTCGAGCGCGGATCGCGCCCCCGGTCTCGCCGTTCGCGCACCAGGAGGAACGTGATGACCACCCGCAGGCCCACCCGCAGGGACCGGCGCGCGCCACTGATCGGCGGCAGGGGCCCGCTCACCAAGGTGCCACCGATCGCCGCGTTCCTGGTGGTTGTCGTCCTGTTCGGGCTCGGTGTCTGGTTGCGCGGCGCGATCGGTGTCACGTTGCTCGCCATCCTGGACATCGGCGTGCTGATCCTGCTGGGCGGCACGTGGCGCGCGCTGAGTTCCTCGGCGCGGGTGATGCGGGTGGTGGTCGTCGCCCTCCTGCTGGCGGTCGAGGCCAGCGTGCTGTTCCGCTGAGCCCGCCGCATCGGCGCCTACTATGGACGACAACGAACACGAAAACTGTTGTCATCTGACATCGGGGCCGGGTGACCGGCCACACGGTGAGCAGGCCGATCGTGGAGAGGACGATGCCCGTCGTGAGCGCCAACGCCGCATCGGTCGGGCTGCCGAGGGGCGAGCACGAGCAGGAGCACTCGCCGGAGCGGGGGCAGGTCAGCCCAGCGCCGCCGCGATCCGCGCAGACCCTCACCGAGGCCGGTGACCTGCTACGCGCTCTCGCCGCGCCGGTCAGGGTGGCCATCGTGCTGCAACTGCACGAGTCTGAGCGCTGCGTGCACGAACTCGTCGCCGCGCTCGGGGTCACCCAGCCACTGATCAGCCAGCACCTGCGGGTGCTCAAGTCGGCCGGGGTGGTGGCCAGCGAGCGGCACGGGCGCGAGGTCGTCTACCGGCTGGTCGACGAGCACCTGGCACACATCGTGGTGGACGCGGTGAGCCACGTCGAAGAGGGCGGACGCGGAAGGAGCCACTCGTGAACCTGGCCGGCCCGGACGTGGACCGCAACTCGCCCAACGTGCCCGGCCAGCGGGCCACCAAACAGCGGGCGGCCGTGGCCAAGCTGCTGCACCAGCTCGACGACTTCCGGTCGGCGCAGGAGATCCACGAGGAGTTGCGGAACCGGGGCGAGGGCATCGGCCTGACCACCGTCTACCGGACGTTGCAGTCGCTCGCGGACGCGGGCGAGGTGGACGTGCTGCGTACGGACAGCGGCGAGGCGATCTACCGGCACTGTTCCAGTCACCACCATCACCACCTGGTGTGCCGCAACTGCGGGCGGACCGTCGAAGTGGAGGGCCCGACCGTGGAGAGCTGGGCCAAGAAGATCGCCGAGGAGCACGGTTTCTCCGAGGTGAGCCACACCGTGGAGATCTTCGGCACCTGCGCCGACTGCGGTTGATCAGTACTCGTACGGGTCGGCGGGTTCGCTGATCGGTATCGTGCCGTGGACGTCCAGGGTGGGCGTGTACTCGTTGGTCGCGGTCGCCGAGCCGGGCACCAGCACACCGTCGGTAGTGATCCACTGGTCGTCGGGCAGGGCGTCGGCCTGGCCGCCCGTCAGCTTCACCTTCATCGGGGTCGCATCCGCCGCGCAGCAGGTGATCACCAGCCTGGCCACGTAGGTGGCGCCGTTCTGGTGCACGACGAATCCGGTCAGGGCGACGGTGCGGCCGGTCAGTGAATGGGTGCCGTCCCAGACGCTGCGCGTGATGAACTCGCTGAGGTCCAGCGGGACCACCGCCGTCTTCGGCAGCGGCGGGAAGGCCGATGCGCCTTGCCGCACAACGGGTGCGAGGGTACGGCCGCCGGAGCGCAGCACGGAATCCGCGCCGAGCGCGGGCGGTGCGATCAGGAAAATGGCCAGCACCGGGAGGATCAGCAGCCAGGGGCTGCGTGCCGAGTGGGGGTGACCGTGCGGGTCGTGGCCGGGTTCGGCCTGCACGGCGGGGTGGGCGGCGCGGATGTCGGCGACGATGGCGACCACGGCGAGGGCCACCATCACCACGCCTGCGGTGAGCACCCACGGTTTCACGGTGGGCTTCACGTAGCGCAGGTACGTGCCGTTGAGGGTGATCTTGAGCAGCGCGCCGCCGACCAGCAACAGCAGGATGTTCTGTGCTTCGCGGCGCACCGCCCGTCCTTCCCACCGCGCCCGTCGGCCCCGGCCGGCGTCAGCCTAGCCGGGGCCGATCACGGCAGTCCGGCCAGAACGGCCAATGCGCGTCCCGATCCGCTTCGAGCAGCGGGATGAGCCGGAACCCGGTATCGGTCAGCCCGCCGAACGCGTAGCGGTTGCGGACACCGGACGGCGCGCGTGGCCGTACCGGTAGCCGGCCAGGTTCCAGGTGAACAGCGGAACATCGACCGGCAGAGCGTCGTCCACGTTGCCGCGCGGCCTGCTCGTCGGTCAGGATCACGACCCGGTCCTGGCCGGCGAAGTGCCCGCGCACCGCGCCCGCGGTGTCCGTGCCGCCGCCGATGAAGTAGCCGTCCTCGTCCCAGCGGCGCAGCGCGGCCAGCAGCGACTCGCCGGCCCGGACCTCGAACACCAGGCTGGCCGGGAAGGTGCGTCCCTGCCAGGTGTTCGCCGCCGAGAACGACACCACGTCCGCATTGGCGCAGCGACGCGCGAGAGCAAGGCCGAAAACGGCCGCCGCATCCCAGCGCACCAGCTCGTCGGCGCGTTGCAGCACCGAATCGACGACCTGACGCGACAAGCCTGCCTCTCCCGCGTCGAGCCGCGCGCGGACGAACTCGGCGGCGCCGACGAGCGACGCCGAACGGAGGTTCGCGTCCTGACGCAGCCAGCGCAGGAACCAGACCGTCCACTCTGGACTTTCCAGGGTGGCGGCGCGGACCAGGGTGCGGTAGCGGTCGTCGCGGTCGGCCGCTGCCTCGTAGAAGGTGTCCTCACCGACCATGTTGGACACGGCGAGCAGGAACAGCTCGCCGATGACGTTGCGCGCGTAGCCCCCGCCTTGGTAGGTGCGGCCGCTGGGGCGCCGCTCGCCGATGATCAACGCGACTGGGGCCGGTGCGGTCCTGCCGGTGTTGAACTTCGCCATCTGCTTGCTCCTTCCGCTGTTTCGTCGTGTGCACACGGAAGGCCGCGTGCGGCGGTCCGAGGTCAAGGTCGAGTACGGCGGCTATTGCTCTACCGGCTGAGCTACATCCGCGCGGGCGGATGACGGGACTCGAACCCGCAACCATAGATCCAGAAGTAGCCGTGCTCTGCGCACCGGACCGGCGCAGCGCCTGCGCATCGGGCGCGAAGATCAGAGTACGCACGGATTTCTTGCGCGCCACCGGTTTATCTGTAGCCGCCGAGCACGAGCAGGCCGACGATGACGGCGCAGGTGGTGGCCACGACAAAGGTGGCTGGGGCGAAACGGGCGGCGAAGGCACGGCCGAACGTGCCGGCCTGCAACGCGATCAGCTTCACGTCGACGGCCGGGCCGACGACGAGGAAAACCAGGCGCGGCAACAGCGGGAGCGCGGCGAGCGAGGCGGCCACGAACGCGTCGGCCTCGCTGCACAGGGCGAGGAGCACCGCGAGCACGGCCATCACGGTGACGCCGAGCACCGCGTCGCGGCCGACGACCGCGAACCAGGACTGCGGCACGAGCACGTTCAGCGTTGCCGCGGTGAGGCCGCCGATGACCAGGAATCCGCCCGCCTCGACGAGGTCAGTGCGCGCGGTTTCCGCGAACACCGCCCATTTCGAGATGCCTTCGCGCACGGGCAGGGCGCGCAGCGCGCGGTCGAGGATCCATTGGCGGCGGCCGAAGCGGGCCCAGATCCAGCCGAGCGTGGTCGCGGTGGCGAGCGAGGCGAGGAACCGAGCGAGGACCATCTGTGGGGCGGTGGGAAAGGCGACGGCGGTGGCGACCAGGACCACCGGGTTGACGGCGGGCGCGGCGAGCAGGAAGGCCAGCGCGACCGGTTCGGGCACGCCCTGCTGCATGAGCCGCCGCGCGACCGGCACCGAGGCGCATTCGCAGCCGGGCAGCGCGACTCCGGCGAGGCTGGCGACGGGCACGGCGAGCGCGGGATTGGCCGGCAGCACCCTGCGCAGCAGGCGAGCCGGCACGAACGCGGCGATCGCGCCGCTGATCAGCACGCCGAGTACGAGGAAGGGCATGGCCTGCACGCAGACCGCGACGAACACGGTCGCGCCGGTGCGCAGCGCGGGCACGTCGAGCAGGTCACCGAGCCAGTTCTGGGTGAGCACGGCGAGCACGAGGATCGCGCACAGCACTTCCAGCGAGCCAACTCGGCGCCTGCGTGGCCGCGCCGAGGGTGCCCTGGTGGGCTGCTCGGTCGCGGTGGGCACGGCCGGATCAGCCGGCGGTTCGGGCGAGCAGTTCGCCGCGCACCTGCGAGGCGGTAGACACCACCAGCATGAGCAGGGTGCCCAGCGCGCTCGCGGACAGGCCGGTCGCGGGGAATGTGTAGCGCAGGGTCACGTCCAGTCCGCGATCGGTGTGCACGACGCCGAGGGTGCCGAACAGACCTTCACCGGCACGTTCGGCGACGGCGGCGGCCAGGTCAGACGAGTCCTCAAGGTCCCAGGCGACCACGCAGGTGAGGCTGAGCACGGCGAGGCCCTCGGAGAGCTGCATGGCCTGCACGGCGCACGGCACGTCGCCGTGGCGCAGGGTGAGCGCTCCGTCGTCGTCGACGTGCACGTCGTGGAACTGTTCGAGGGCCTGGGCGGCCGTGGTGAGCAGGCCTGCGGTGGTGCTGGCCTCGTCGCTCTTGTCGGTCAACGCGAACCCTCCAACTGGGTTGCTTGTTCGGCCTCTGCGGCTTCGACCTCGCCCGCGGTGGGGCCGGTCAGGCGTTCGGCTTCGGTCTTGTCGATGGCGGCGCCGAAGCGGCGGTCGCGGCGGGCGTAGATCTCGCAGGCGTTCCACAGATCACGCCGGTCGAAGTCCGGCCACAGGATGTCCTGGAAGACCAGCTCGGCGTAGGCGGCCTGCCAGACCATGAAGTTCGACGTGCGCTGCTCGCCGGATGGGCGGATGAACAGGTCGACGTCGGGAATGTCAGGCCGGTAGAGGTGCTTGGCCAGCATCTTCTCGTCGACCTTCTCGGGATTGATCTTGCCGGCCGCGGCGAGCCGGGCGATCTCCTTGGCGGCGTCGGCGATCTCCGCGCGGCCGCCGTAGTTCACGCACATGGTGAGGTTGAGCACGTCGAGGTCCTTGGTGCGCTCCTCGGCGATCTCCAACTCGTTGGTGACGCTGCGCCACAGCCTCGGCGGGCGACCCGCCCAGCGCAGCCGGATGCCGAGTTCCACGAACTCGTCGACACGACGGTGGATGACGTCGCGGTTGAAGTTCATCAGGAAGCGCACTTCCTCGGGGCTGCGCTTCCAGTTCTCGGTGGAGAACGCGTAGAGCGAGACCCATTTCACGCCGATCTCGATGGCGCCCTTGAGCACGTCGAGCACCACCTCCTCGCCGCGCTTGTGGCCTTCGACCCTCGGCAGGCCGCGCTCGTTGGCCCAGCGGCCGTTGCCGTCCATGACGATCGCGACGTGCTGAGGCACGAGTTCGCGCGGAATCGCCGGCGGGCGGGCACCGGAGGGATGCGGCTCCGGCGGCTTGACCGGCTGGGTTCGCCGACTGCCCCGTCCTCGCAGCATGATGGCCACACCTTCCTTGACAACAAAACCGCGTTCGCGCGGGGTGATCGTGCTGGGACCGTAGCGCCAGCCCGCTAGGGCGAGGCCACCGAGGGTCGGCGTTCGACCAGCGGCAGCGATCGAAGCTGCCGTTCCAGATGCCACTGCAACAGCGCGGCGACCAGTCCGCTGGCCTCGCGACGCGCCGCTGCGCCGGTCAACTCCACCGCGGGCCAGTCACCGTCGAGCAGCGCGGCCAGCAGCACAATGGTCTCACCCGCCGGGCTGGACGAGCCGGGCGGCCGGCACCGGGCACAGACCGCGCCGCCGGCCTGGACGCTGAACGCGCGGTGCGGCCCTGGGTCGGCGCACCGGGCGCATTCCATGATCGCCGGGGCCCAACCGGCGTAGGCCATGGCGCGCAGCAGGAACGCGTCGAGCACAAGGGACGGGTCGCGTTCGCCCCCGGCGAGCGCGCGCAGTGCGCCCGCGACCAGCAGATACAGCCGCAGCGCCGGCTCACCCTCCTCGACGGCGAGCCGGTCGGCGGTCTCCAGCACGGCGCAGCCGGCCGTGTAGCGAGGGTAGTCGTCGACGATGGTGAGCCCGAAGGCGTCCACGGTCTGTACCTGGGTGACGACGTCGAGCGTCCGGCCGGTGTAGAACTGCACGTCAACATGGCCGAACGGCTCAAGTCGGGCGCCGAAGCGGGACTTGGTCCGCCGCACTCCCCTGGCCACCGCGCGCACCTTGCCGTGCCTGCGGGTGATCAGGGTGATGATCCGGTCGGCCTCGCCGAGCTTGTGCACGCGCAGCACCACGCCGGTGTCGCGGTACAGACTCATGTGCTCATCGTGCCACTACCGGCCGACTTTCCCGACGAGCGCGCGGTCAGAAGCCGAGCCTGCGCAGCTGCTTGGGGTCCCGCTGCCAGTCCTTCGCCACCTTCACGTGCAGGTCCAGGTGCACCCGGGTGCCCAACAGCGCCTCGATCTGCTTGCGCGCCGTCATGCCGACCTGCTTGAGCCGCTCGGCCTGGTGGCCGATCACGATCGCCTTCTGGCTCTGCCGCTCGACGTACAGTTCGGCGAAGATCTCCAGCAGGTCGTCGCGGCCCTCGCGGGGGCGCATCTCCTCGACGGTGACCGCGATCGAGTGCGGCAGTTCGTCCCGGACGCCCTCCAGCGCTGCCTCCCTGATCAGCTCGGCGACCAGTGTGGTCTCCGGCTCGTCGGTGAGTTCGCCGTCCTGGTAGAGCGGCGGGCCGACCGGCAGGCGCGCGACGAGCAGATCGGCCAGCAGGCCGACCTGATAACCGTCCACTGCGGACACCGGGATCAGCTCGGCGAAGTCCATGATCCCTTGCAGTGCAAGGAGTTGCTCGGCGACCTGTTCACGGGAGACAAGGTCGGTCTTGGTGACGATGCCGACCACCGGGGTCCTGCTGGCCATCTTGGCGAGTTCGCCCGCGATGAACTTGTCGCCGGGCCCGATCTTCTGGTCGGCCGGGATGCACAGTCCGATCACGTCCACTTCGGACCAGGTTTCCCGGACCAGGTCGTTGAGCCGCTCGCCGAGCAGGGTGCGCGGGCGGTGCAGGCCGGGGGTGTCGACCAGGATCAGCTGCGCGTCCGGGCGGTGCACGATGCCGCGGATGGTGTGCCGGGTGGTCTGCGGCTTGTCCGAGGTGATGGCCACCTTGCTGCCGACGAGTGCGTTGGTCAGCGTGGACTTGCCGGCGTTGGGCCGGCCGACGAAGCAGGCGAACCCCGAGCGGTGTTCCTGCGGTGCAGCGGCGGTCATCTGGCCATTGTCCCGTAGGGTCCGCGCATGACGTGGGCCGGATCGATGGTGGCGTTCGTCGGCGTGTCCGATCTGGATCGCGCCGAGCGGTTCTATGGCGGGACGCTGGGCCTCGACCTCGACGACCAGCGGCCGTTCTCGCTGGTCGCGACCGTCGGCGCGACCAGCCTGCGCATCACCCTGGTGGAGCGGGTGTACGCGGCGCCGTACACGGTGCTCGGCTGGACCGTGCCGGACATCGAGGCGACCGTCGACCTGCTGACCGCGCGCGGGGTGTCGTTCGGCCGCTACGAGGGCTTCGAGCAGGACCCGCGCGGGATCTGGACGGCGCCGAGCGGCGTCCGGGTCGCCTGGTTCCTCGACCCGGACGGCAACAACCTCTCGGTGACGCAGCTCAGCTGAGCGTGCGGATCTCGCTGGCGGCGGGGTTGGCCACGAAGACGGGCGCGGCCGCGTTCAGGTCGTGCACGGCGGCGACCGAGTCCTGATCGGCGGCGTCGGCCTCGGTGACGACCGCGGCCGCCTCCAAGCCCTCTGCGCCGCTGGACACGGCGGCGGCGACGGCGGCCTGTAGCGCGGTCAGGCGCAGCGAGGGCAGGTTCACCGTGCACGCCGCGTAGGTGCGGCCGTCGGTGTCGCGGACGGCGGCGCCCTCCTCGGCGCCGGTCCTCGCGCGAGCCGATCGGGCCAGCGTGACGATCTTGGCGTCCTCAGCCGCCAGCGTGTCCAGGCCGGGCAGGGTGTCAGCCACGGTCGGCGCTCCTCTCTCGGGTCGGTTCCGGGGTTCGATCGGTCTGGCGGACCAGGACCGAGGTGATCCGAATGCGGCCTCGGCGATCCTTGCCGCCCTCGGCGCGCAGGCGAAGGCCGGCGATCTCCGCCTCGGTACCGGGCAGCGGTACCCGGCCGAGCCGCTGGGCGAGCAGGCCGCCGACGGTTTCCACATCGTCGTCGTCGAGTTCGACGTCGAACAGTTCGCCGAGGGCCTCGGTGGGTAGCCGGGAGCTGACCCGGACGGTGCCGTCCGGCAGCTTCTCGATGGGCGGCCGCTCGTCCGGGTCGTCGGACTCGTCGGTGATCTCGCCGACGATCTCCTCCAGGATGTCCTCGATGGTGAGCAGGCCCGCGGTGCCGCCGTACTCGTCGATGACGATGGCCAGGTGGGTGCGGTCGCGCTGCATCTGTTTGAGCAGCTCGTCGAGGCGTTTGGTGTCCGGGATGAACGCGGCCGAGCCCATCAGGTCGCCGACGGTGTGCCCACTCTCGGGTTCGGCGAGAGTGTCGCTCATCAGGTCCTTGAGGTTGACCACGCCGACGACGTCGTCGACGGACTCCTCGATGACCGGCAGCCGGGTGAATCCGGTGCGCAGCGACAAAGCGAGCGCCTGGCGCACGGACTTGCTCTTCTCGATCCAGACGATCTCGGTGCGCGGCACCATGACCTCGCGGGCGATGGTGTCGCCGAGTTCGAACACCGAGTGGATCATCTCGCGTTCGCCCTCGTCGACGACGCCGCGCTCACCTGCCAGGTCGACCAGCTCGCGCAGCTCGACCTCGGAGGAGAACGGGCCCTCGCGGAAGCCGCGACCGGGAGTGATCAGGTTGCCGACCCAGATCAGCAGGCGGGACAGCGGTCCGAGCACGGAGCCGAGCACCCGCACCGGGCCTGCCGCGATCAGGCCGACGCCGTACGGGTGCTGCCGGCCGACCGTGCGTGGGCCGACGCCGACCAGCACGTAGGACACCACGACCATGCCGACGGCCGCGACGAGCACGGCCAGCCAGGACGGCGCGATCAGGCCGAGGCAGGCCACGGTGACCAGCACGGTCGCGGTCAGCTCGCAGACCAGCCGCAGCAACAGCAGCAGGTTGATGTGCCGACGTCGGTCGGCCACGACGGCGGCGAGTTGGCGGGCGCCGGGTCGGCCGGCGCGGACCAGTTCCTCGACGCGGGCGGAGGACAACGAGCCGAGCGCGGCGTCCGCGCAGGCGAAGGCACCCGCCGCGAGCACGCCGATGACGGCCAGAACCAACAGCAGAGCCGAGTTCGCCGGGCCGGCCATCGCGTTATTCGGACTCGGCGGTGTCGACGGGAGCGGCCGGCGGCTGGGGGTGCTCCGCCCGGTCCAGGCCGACCGCGCCGAGCACCCTGTCGTCGGCGGAGCGCTGCGCGGCGCGGCGGGTGGCCTCGTCGCGGGCGGTGTGGAAGTCGGCGAGAATGCGCCGCTGCAACGTGAACATCTCGCGTTCCTCGGCGGGCTCTGCGTGGTCGTAGCCGAGCAGGTGCAGCACGCCGTGCACGGTCAGCAGGTGCAGCTCGTCGAGCAGGCCGTGACCGGCCTTCTTGGCCTGCTCGCGGGCGAACGCCGGGCACAGCACGATGTCGCCGAGCAGGGCGGGGCCCGCGTCGGCGGCGTCCGGGCGGCGCGCCGAGTCCAGCTCGTCCATGGGGAAGGACATCACGTCGGTGGGGCCTTCGGAGTCCATCCACCGTTCGTGCAGGTCCGCCATGACGTCGAGGTCGACGAGCAGGACGGACAGTTCGGCCAGCGGGCTCACGCCCATCCGGTCCAACGCGAATCGGGCGGCGGCGACGATCGAGGTCTCGTTGACGCCGACGCCCGATTCATTGGCGATCTCGATGCTCACGTGCCTACTGTCCCACCCACGCCGTCAGCGCCCGCGCCGACGCCCGCCTGCCGGCCGGTCGTTGGTGGCCTCTCTGGCGTCGTCCTGCACGTTCTGCCAGCGCTCGTAGGCGTCCACGATGTCCCCGACGAGCTTGTGCCGGACCACGTCGTGGCTGGTCAGCGTGGAGAAGTGGACGTCGTCGACGCCCTGCAGGATGTCTCGCACGATGCGCAGGCCGCTGCGCTGACCGCCGGGCAGGTCGATCTGGGTGATGTCGCCGGTGACCACGATCTTGGAGCCGAACCCGAGCCGGGTGAGGAACATCTTCATCTGTTCCGGCGTGGTGTTCTGCGCCTCGTCCAGGATGATGAACGCGTCGTTGAGCGTGCGGCCACGCATGTAGGCCAGCGGCGCGACCTCGATGGTGCCGGCCTGCATGAGCCTGGGGATCGAGTCCGGGTCGATCATGTCGTGCAGGGCGTCGTAGAGCGGCCGCAGGTACGGGTCGATCTTCTCGTAGAGGGTGCCGGGCAGGAACCCGAGCCGCTCCCCGGCCTCGACCGCCGGCCTGGTCAGGATGATGCGGTTGACCTGCTTGGCCTGGAGCGCCTGCACGGCTTTGGCCATGGCCAGGTAGGTCTTGCCGGTGCCGGCCGGGCCGATGCCGAAGACGATCGTGTGCGTGTCGATCGCGTCGACGTAGCGCTTCTGGTTCAGCGTCTTGGGCCGGATGGTGCGGCCGCGCCGGGAGATGATGTCCAGGCTGAGCACTTCGGCGGGCGACTCGGTCGCACCCGCGGATAGCATGGCCACTGTGCGGCGGACCGTGTCCGGACCGACCTGCTGGCCGCGACCGGCCAGGGTCACGAGTTCGGCGAAGACACGCTCGGCGAAGGCCACGTCAGCGGGTGCGCCGGACAGGGTGACCTCGTTGCCGCGCACGTGCACGTCGGCGTCGAGAAGCTCCTCGGCCATGCGAAGGTTCTGATCCCGCGATCCGAGCAGGGTCAGCACGGCGCCGTCGGGCACGGTGAACCGCGACGACGCGGTCTGCGCGCCGCTCGCGGCCGCCTCGGCCGGTGCACCGGACTGCTGGGTCGAACCGTTGCTCGTCTCGTTCGGGACTGCTGTGGTGGTCTCCGATCGCGCCTGTGCGGATCGGGTAGCTCCACCTTGTGTGGTGCCGGCCACGTGCGCTCGGGCCTACTTCCTGCGCTCTGCGCGCTGTCCTGATCTCGTTTTTTCCTGGTCATCGTCGATGCTAGCGGCCGACACCGACAGCATGCACAGGAGAATCAGCGGGTCGGGCGGCCGAACAGGCCGAGTTGCTCGCCGCCGAGCACGTGCATGTGGGCGTGGAACACCGTTCGACCTGCGTCGGGGCCGGTATTGAAGACGAACCGGTAGCCGCTCTGGGCTATTCCTTCGAGCTCGGCGACCTGGGCTCCGGTGGTGAGCACCTCGGCGAGCAGGCCGGGATCGGCATCGGCGAGGGCCTTCGCGTCCTCGTGGTGCTCGGTCGGCACGACCAGCACATGGGTCTTGGCCTGCGGGTTGATGTCCCGGAAGGCGAGCGTCCTGTCGGTCCTGGCGACCACGGTGGCCGGGATTTCGCCCGCGACGACGCGGCAGAACAAGCACTCTTGCTCAGTCATGGGGTGCAGGCTAGCGGCAGGTCGGACCAAGATCGATGACTCGGCCAAGTGAAATAGCAACAAGTTGACTGGAAATCAAGAGGATAATGTACCTTCCAAGAGGTAACCAAGAAGGCCGCAAAGCTGAGAAAAATGCCAGAAATAACCTTGACAGGTTATCCCGCTACGGAATCAGCCGAACCATTAAGACGTTCCGTGACCAATGCCGAAGACGGTTCACTCGTCCGTGTTCACCAGTATGGGGTGCGACTCCGAGCGACCCGTTGGCGGGCCCCCGAACTGGGCGTTCACCAGGGGTTGACGCGGAGCTGTTGATCGAGTCCGGATGAGACACCGAGTAATCGCAGGTCAACAGTTCGAATCTGTCGACAGCAGCGGTGACGCACGACTGATGAATGCACACGTATACAAACACCTGTCCATGTGCACAGGCACGCCAGCAGCGGAAATGCGCCGAAGCGGGGAGGTGCGAGCCTGGCGAGAAGGCCCCTACAGAGCGCTGCGCCGCGGCGGAGCCTGGGGGTCGCTCCACCGCGGCACAGCTGGCGCCGGACCGAGGGGGGAGGTGTCCGGCGAGTCTTGTGCCAGTCACAAAACGAGTAGGGCGATTCTCGATCGTTTACCCGCTTGCGACGGCGTTGACAAAGGTTAACTTGTCGGGGGCCTCGCGCGCCACCAAACAGCCAAACGTTTTGGCAACATCGGTGTCGCGAGCCGTGAATCCGCGACATAGCGGCAAAACTTCCGCCTACTGCCACCTGCTGGTCAGCGCGCCGATGGCGCCGAGCGCCACCGCGGCGGCCGTGGACGCTCGCAGGACTGCCGGCCCCAGCCGGACCGGCGTGGCGCCGACCTGGGCGAACGCGGTCAGCTCGGCATCGCTGATGCCGCCCTCCGGGCCAACGACCAGCACCAACTCGCCCTTGGCCGGCAGCGCCAGCTCCGGCAGCCGCCGCTCGGCGGACTCGTGCAGCACCAGGGCGGCCGCAGCCGAATCGATTCGGTCGATCAACCGCGCCGTGGACACTGGCTCGGACACTTCCGGACACCAGGGCCTGCGTGCCTGTTTCGCGGCTTCTCGGGCCGTGCTCTGCCAGCGGGCGAGCGCCTTGGCGCCGCGCGGACCGTCCTCCCACCTCGCGACGCAGCGTTCGGCGCGCCAGGGCAGCACGGCGTCCACGCCCGCCTCGGTCGCCAGCTCGACCGCGAGCTCACCTCGGTCGCCCTTGACCAGCGCCTGGGCCAGCGCGACCGTCAGGGCCGGCTGTGGGCGCCGCTCACGGCGCAGCACGGTCAGTGCGACGGTGTCCCGTTCGGCGTGCTCGACCCGGCAGGTCAGCAGGCCACCGCGACCGTCGGTGACCGCCAGTTCCTCCCCGGCCCGCAGTCTGCGCGCGGACGCCGCGTGCCGGCCCTCCGGCCCGTCCAGCACGAACGTGTCGGTGACCGGCAACTCGTCGAGACGAAAGACCGGGAGCGAGGTCACCGGCCGTGCCGGGAGCGCAACCGGGAGAACAGGCCGCCGTTGACGCGGCCGTTGGTGGCCAGGGCGGGCTGCTCCTCACCGCGCAGCGTCGCCAGCTCGCGCAGCAACTCGATCTGGCGCTCGTCCAGTTTGGTGGGCACCTCGACGTCCAGGTGGATGTGCAGGTCGCCGCGACCGTCGATACGACCGGAAGAACGCAGCCTCGGCATGCCGCGCCCGCCGAGCACCAGTTCGGTGTCCGGCTGGGTGCCCGGCTCGATCGGCAGGTCCTCGGTACCGTCCAGGGTGTCCAGCGGCAGGACCGCGCCGAGCGCGGCCGAGGTCATCGGCAGGCGCACCGTGCAGTGCAGGTCGGCGCCGTCGCGCTCGAACACCTCGTGCGGCAGCTCCTCGACCTCGACGTACAGGTCGCCTGCTGGTCCGCCGCCCGGTCCGACCTCGCCCTGGCCGGCGTGCCGGACCCGGACGCCGTCCGCGACGCCCGCCGGCACCTTGACGGTGACCGTGCGACGGGAGCGGACCCGGCCCTCGCCGGAGCACTTCGGGCACGGATCAGGAATGATCTCCCCGTAACCATGACAAACCGGGCACGGTCGCGCGGTGACCACCTGACCGAGGAAGGAACGCTGCACGGACTGGATCTCGCCTCGGCCGCCGCAGGTGTCACAGACCTGGGTGCTGGTGCCCTCCCTGGTGCCGTCGCCCCCGCACAGCTCGCACAGGATCGCGGTGTCCACGGTGATCTCCCGGCTGACGCCGGTGAAACACTCCTCAAGGGTGAGCGTGAGCCGGATCAGCGCGTCCTGACCGGCCTGGACGCGGCTGCGCGGGCCACGAGTGGCGCCGCCGCCCGCAGCGCCGAAGAACGCGTCCATGATGTCGCCGAGGCCGAAGCCGGCGAACGGGTCCCGGCCGGCGCCGGCACCGCCGCCGTTGCCGAGCGGGTCGCCGCCCAGGTCGACCATCTGTCGTTTCTTCGGATCGGACAGCACTTCGTAGGCGGCCGTGACCTCGCGGAACCGGGTCTGCGCCGCCGCGTCCGGGTTCACGTCCGGGTGCAGCTCGCGAGCCAGCTTCCGGTAGGCGCGCTTCAACTCCTCCGGAGTGGCGTCCTTGGTCACCCCGAGCGTGCCGTAATAATCCCTCGCCACCGTTTCGACTCCTCCTACCGCGTCCGGCGTCGACGACCGGCCACGGCCACCGTCCCAACCTCACGACTTCCTGCGCTCGCTCGACTCCAGTTTCTTACTGGCCGGCGAGGATGTCCCCTACATAGTTTGCAACGGCCCGGACGGCTGCGATGTTTCCCGGGTAATCCATCCTGGTAGGACCCACGACCCCCATGCCGCCGAGCAAAGTCGTGCCCGATCCGTAACCAACCGAGACGACCGATGTGGTGCGCATCTCGTGCGCCTCGTTCTCCTCCCCGATCCGCACGGTCACGGTGCCGGCGTCGCGGGCCGCCGCGAGCAGCTTCAACACGATGACCTGCTCCTCAAGCGCCTCCAACACCTCGCGCAGCGAGTTGGGGAAGTCGGTGACGTTGCGGGTCAGGTTGGCGGTGCCGCCGAGCACCAGCCGCTCCTCCGGGTGTTCCACCAGCGATTCGATCAGCACCGAGCAGATCCTGGTCATCATGTCGCGCAGTTGGCTCGGTGCCTGTTCGGGCAGTTCGGCGACCTTGGCCGAGGCTTCGGCGAGCCGTTCGCCGACCATCGTCGAGTTGAGCACCGACCGCAGCCGGGCCACCGAGTCCTCCGTGCACACGTCGCCGAGGTCGACCATGCGCTGGTCGACCCGGCCGGTGTCGGTGATCAGCACCAGCATCACCCGAGCCGGTGTGATGAGCACCACCTCGATATGCCGGATCGTGGCCCGCGACAGTGTCGGGTACTGCACGACCGCGACCTGCCTGGTCAACTGGGCGAGCAGGCGGACGCTGCGGCGCAGCACGTCGTCGAGGTCGATGGCGCCGTCCAGGAACGCCTGGATGGCGTTGCGCTCGGCCGAGGACAACGGCTTGACCTCGGAGAGCCGGTCCACGAACAGCCGGTAGCCCTTGTCTGTCGGGATACGGCCCGCGCTGGTGTGCGGCTGGGCGATGTAGCCCTCCTCCTCCAGCGCGGCCATGTCGTTGCGCACGGTCGCGCTGGACACGCCGAGGTTGTGCCGTTCGACGAGCGCCTTCGAACCGACCGGTTCGTGGTTGGACACGTAGTCGGCGACGATCGCCCTGAGCACCTCGAAGCGGCGTTCGTCCGCGTTCACGCGTCACCTCCTACCTGCGTCAGCCAACACCAAGTTTACGGACATGTGGCGACTGATCGTCGAGACCTGCCGCGCTGATGTTCTCCAGGTGCAACATGCCGGTGCGCGGACCGAATATCGCGACTGTAGTCGCGACAACAATCCCGCATGCCGCGATGTAGACGAAAACGGGTTGATAACCGAAACCGCCGAAGATCGCGGCGACGATCAGCGAGCCGAAGATGTTCGCCAGTCGTCCGGTGCCGTAGGCGAACTCGGCGCACGCGGCGAACTCCCCGGTGGTGCGCCGATGCGGAGGATCTGCCGATGCGGTTGCGTGGGAGCAGTTCGGCAACAACGACATCGACGATTGTTGTCGCGACTACAATCAGCATTGACAGTGGGGCCGGCGCGAGTGGTGGTCGGGCGGAGGCTCAGTGCGCGGATGTGCTGGGGAATTCCTGTTCCGCGTACATCTTCAGACGGATGTCGCGGGCGGCGGTCATGTGCCGGGCCGCGATCGCGGCCGCGTCGTCGGCGCGGTGTTCCTGGATGGCGGCCAGCAACTCGGTGTGTTCGGCGAGCACCTCGGTCCAGCGGCCGGGGTAGCTGAGCGTGGTCTCCGGGTAGCGGTGCAGGTGCACGTGCAGGCGGTCCAGCAGGTCGATCAGGGTGTTGCTGTGACTGGCGGCCCAGAGCCGCTCGTGGAAGTGCCGGTTGGCGCGGGCCGCAAGCATCGGATCGGGCTCGGCGATGGCGAGCATGTCGGCGTGCGCGCGGGAGAGCATGCTCAGGTCGAGCGCGGTGTGCCGGAGCGCGGCGCCGCGGGCGGCTGCCTCTTCGAGGATGATCCGGACCTCGTAGATGTCCAGGATCTCCTCTGGCTGGTGCGCGCGCACGTACATGCGCCTGCCGACGCGTTCGACAAGGCCGTCCTGTTCGAGGCGACGGAGGGCTTCGCGGATCGGCGTTCTGGACACCCCGTAACGCTCGGCGAGCGCGAGTTCGGCAAGGTGGTCCCCTGGAGCGATCTCCCCAGAGACGATGTCGCGGCGCAACGCCCCGTACGCCGAAGCGTCCACAACCACTCCTCACTGCCTATGCCCTGCCTACGCGCGGTTACGCCTGTTTATCTTGCCGACCGGTCGTCGACCAGCGCGCCGTCTACCCGGCAACATTATGGCGTCAATCCGTGCTCCATTTGGCGGTATCGACCCGAAGCCGAATGCGCACCTGTGCTCAAGTGAGCCTGCGGACGACCGCGTCGGCGAGGAGCCGGCCACGCCTTGTGAGCACGCATCGGCCGTCGGCCAGGGATTCGGGGGCGAGCAGGTCCTCGTCGGCGGCCTCGTGGGCGGCGGCTTGGGCGGCCGGATCGAGAGCTGAGATCGGGAGGCCGTCGGCGAGTCGGAGTTCGAGCAGGACGCGTTCGAGGTGGCGGTCGTGTGGGGTGAGCGTCTCGCGGCCGGCTGCCGGCGAGTCGCCCTCGGCGAGGACTGCCGCGTAGCGGGCCGGGTGTTTCACGTTCCACCAGCGGACGCCGCCGACGTGGCTGTGCGCGCCGGGGCCGGCGCCCCACCAGTCGCCGCCGAGCCAGTAGCCGAGGTTGTGCCGGCAACGATCATGGACGGTGGCGGCCCAGTTGGACACCTCGTACCAGTGCAGGCCGGCCGAGCCGAGGGCGTCGTCGATCTGTTCGTAGTACTCAGCGAGCAGGTCGTCGTCGGGGGCGGGGAGTTCGCCGCGCTTGATCCGGCGGGCGAGGGCGGTGCCTTCCTCGACGATCAACGCGTATGCGGACACGTGGCCGACGCCCGCCTCCAGTACCGCGTCGAGGGAGGCGGCGAGGTCGGCGCTGGTTTCTCCCGGCGTGCCGTAGATGAGGTCGAGGCTGACCCGGTCGAAGCCGGCCTTCGCGGCCTCGATCGCGGCAGCAACCGGTCGACCGGGGCTGTGTTCGCGGTCGAGCACGGCGAGCACGTGCCGTGCCGCGGACTGCATGCCGAGCGAGACGCGGTTGTAGCCGGCGGCGCGGATGCCGGCGAAGAACTCGGCCGAGGTGGACTCGGGGTTGGCCTCGGTGGTGATCTCGGCGTCGGGGGCGAGGCCGAAGGTGTCGCGGACGGCGGTGAGCACGTCGGCGAGGCCGTCGACGCCGAGCAGCGATGGTGTGCCGCCGCCGACGAACACGGTGTCCGCGAGTGGCGGGGTGCCAAGGACGCGGGCGGCGATGGCGAGTTCGGCGCGCAGGCCGGTGAGCCAGGACGCTGGCGACGCGGAACTGCCGAGTTCGCCTGCCGTGTAGGTGTTGAAGTCGCAGTAGCCGCACCGGGTCGTGCAGAACGGGACGTGCACGTAGACGCCGAAGGGTCGGCTGCCCAGCCCGTCGAGCGCGGCGGAAGGCAGCGCGCCGTCTGCGGGTGCCGGGTCGCCGTCTGGCAGGGTGGAGGGCATTAGTCCATCATCGCCGACATCATTGTTCGGACATTGTCGACCGCTATTTGTGCGGACATTTTGCACGGTGTGTTGTGGCCGGGGATACCACGTCACCTGGGAAAACACTAAGGCCGTGATACGCGTCCCACCATCCGGATGAGAGTGGACCCTGCCTGGGACGCGTGGCACGCTGAAAACATGTCTGCGACCGAGGTACGCCTGGTGGCCCGCCGCCACGTGGATCTCCGTCGCGTTTCCAGCGCGCTGTGCCGACTTGGGCACTGATCCGTCGCCGCTGTTTTTCCAACGTATTCCCAGCAGGCGCCGGCAGCGCTGAGTAGAAGCTCCCTGCGCGGAATCCGGGGACTTCGTCGGCGCACCGGACGCCCCGACCCCCGGAGGACACCGTGGCTCCCCCAGCGAGCGGCGCCGCTACCCGAGCCTCGGTAGCCGGCGCGGCACCCAAACGCGCCCACGCCCGACGCGGCGAGGGGCAGTGGGCTCTCGGCTACCGCGAACCGCTCAACCCGAACGAGCGGTCGAAAAAGGACGACCATCCGCTCAACGTCCGCGCCAGGATCGAGGGCATCTACGCCCATCAGGGCTTCGCCTCGATCGACCCGGCGGACCTGCGCGGCCGGTTCCGCTGGTACGGCCTGTACACGCAGCGCAGGCCCGGCATCGACGGCGGCCGCACGGCTGTGCTCGAACCGGAGGAACTGGACGACGAATACTTCATGCTGCGGGTGCGCATCGACGGCGGTGCGTTGAGCACCAGTCAGCTCGCGGTGATCGGCGAGATCTCGCAGACCTACGCGCGGGACACCGCGGACATCACCGACCGGCAGAACATCCAGTTCCACTGGATCCGGATCGAGGACATGCCGACGATCTGGGAGAAACTGGAAGGCGCCGGCCTGACCACGATGGAGGCGTGCGGCGACAGCCCGCGCGTCATCCTCGGTTCGCCGGTCGCGGGCATCGCCAAGGACGAGGTGCTCGACGGATCCTGGGCGATCAAGGAAATTCACGAGCGCTACATCGGCGCCAAGGAGTTCGCGAACCTGCCGAGGAAGTTCAAGACCGCCGTGTCCGGCCTGCCGGACGTGGCGCACGAGATTCACGACGTCGCGTTCGTCGGCGTGCACCACCCCGAGCACGGGCCCGGGTTCGACGTGTGGGTCGGCGGTGGCCTGTCGACCAATCCGATGCTGGGCAAGCGGCTGGGCGCGTGGGTGCCGTTGGACGAGGTGCCGGACGTGTGGGCGGGCGTGGTGAGCGTGTTCCGCGACTACGGCTATCGGCGGTTGCGGCATCGCGCGCGGATCAAGTTCCTCGTCGCGGACTGGGGCCCGGAGAAGTTCAGGGAAATCCTGGAAACCAAGTACCTGCACAGGGAACTGATCGACGGCCCAGCGCCGGACGTGCCGCCGACACCGCACGACCACATCGGCGTTTTCGAGCAGAAGGACGGCAACTACTACGTTGGCGCGGCGCCGATCGCCGGCCGGGTGTCCGGCTCGACGCTGGCCGCGGTGGCCAAGGCGGCGGAGCGGGCCGGCTCGCGGCGGGTTCGCCTTACCCCACAACAGAAACTCCTCGTGCTGGACGTGCCGAGGACGGACGTGCCGGGGCTGGAGGACGAGTTGGCCAAGCTCGGCCTGCACACCAAGCCATCGCCGTGGCGGCGCAGCGTGATGGCCTGCACCGGCATCGAGTTCTGCAAGCTCGCGATCGTGGAGACCAAGGCCCGCGCGGCCCAACTGGTGACCGATCTTGAGGAGCGACTGGCCGACATCACGGCCGGGCTGGAACATCCGGTGAGCGTGCACCTCAACGGCTGCCCGAACTCGTGTGCGCGGATCCAGGTCGCGGACATCGGCCTGAAGGGGCAGATCGTCATCGACGCGGACGGCAGGCAGGTCGAGGGCTTCCAGGTGCACCTTGGCGGTGGGCTCGGGCTCGACGCGGGTTTCGGTCGCAAGCTGCGTGGCCACAAGGTGACTTCGGCGGAACTCGGCGACTACGTGGAACGCGTTGTGCGCAACTACGTCGCCGCGCACGAACCGGGCGAGCGGTTCGCCACCTGGGTGGCCCGAGCCGATGAGGCGGAACTGAAATGAGTGAACGAGCGGTCCCGATGTGCTGTCCTTACTGCGGCGAGGAGGACCTGCGGCCCGAGGAACAACCGCAGGGCGCATGGCTGTGTGTCGGCTGCCGCAGGGTGTTCGCGGTGAAACTGGTCGGCCTGGCGATTGGCGGAGTGACCCGGTGACAACGACTGAGCAGAGCAAGGACGAACTGAAGGCGCTCGCGCTGGCGGCGAAGGAAGAACTGGCCGACGCGACCCCGACGCAGGCGCTGGAGTGGGTGGCACGCACGTTCGGTGACGAGTGGATCGTCGCGTCGAACATGCAGGACGCGGTGTTGATCGATCTCGTGGTCAAGGTGAAGCCGGACGTGGACGTGCTGTTCCTGGAGACCGGCTATCACTTCGCCGAGACGATCGGCACGCGGGACGCGGTGGAGACGGTGTATCCGGAGGTCCGGATCATCAACGCGCAGGCGAAACAGAGCGTGGCCGAACAGGACGCGACCGAGGGGAAGGATCTGTTCGCGCGGGACCCGGACCGCTGCTGCTTCCTGCGGAAGGTGGTGCCGCTGCGGGAAACCCTGTCCGGTTACCGCGCGTGGGTGACCGGTGTGCGCAGGGTGGACGCGCCGACCAGGGCGAACACGCCGATCGTCGACTGGGACGAGCGCAACGGGCTTGTGAAGATCAATCCGATCGCGCCGTGGACGGACGAAGAGTTCAACGGCTACATCGTCGAGCACGGCATTCTGGAGAACCCGCTGGTCTCGGACGGCTACCTGTCGATCGGCTGCGCGCCGTGCACGGCGAAGCCGTTGCCGGGGCAGGACCCGCGCAGCGGCCGGTGGGCCGGGTTGGCCAAGACCGAGTGCGGTCTGCACGGTGGAGGGGACAAGTGATCCGGGTCGAGGAGCCGTCGATCGACTCGGCGTCGACCGGCTCGGCGCAGCGCGCGTTGGACGCGCTGGAGTCCGAGGCGATCCACATCTTCCGTGAGGTGGCCGGCGAGTTCGACCGGCCGGTGATCCTGTTCTCCGGCGGCAAGGACTCGACGCTGCTGCTGCACCTGGCGATCAAGGCGTTCTGGCCGGCGCCGGTGCCGTTTCCGCTGCTGCACGTGGACACCGGCCACAACTTCGACGAGGTCATCGAGTTTCGCGACCGCATGGTGGAACAACACAATCTGCGGCTGATCGTGGCTAACGTCGCGGACTGGATCGACGATGGTCGGCTGTCCGAGCGTCCGGATGGCACGCGTAACCCGTTGCAGACCGTTCCGCTGCTGGACACCATCAACGAACACCGGTTCGACGCGGTGTTCGGCGGCGGCCGAAGGGACGAGGAACGGGCCCGCGCGAAGGAACGGATATTCAGTCTTCGTAACTCTTTTGGACAATGGGAACCAAGAAGGCAGCGCCCGGAGCTGTGGAACCTGTATAACGGTAGGCACAAGCCCGGCGAGCACGTGCGGGTGTTCCCTCTCTCCAATTGGACTGAATTGGACGTTTGGCGGTACATCGAGCGAGAGCGCATCGAACTACCGTCAATTTATTTCGCACACCGACGCTTTGTTTACCTCCGCGACGGAATGCTGCTGACCGAAGGCCCGTGGGGTGGGCCGAGGGACGGCGAGGTGGTCGAGGAGAAAACCGTCCGCTACCGCACGGTGGGTGACGGTTCCTGCACAGGTGCTGTTGAGTCCGATGCGTCCGACGTCGCCTCCGTGATCTCGGAGGTCGCGGCCAGCCGTCTCACCGAACGCGGTGCGACAAGGGCCGACGACCGGCTTTCCGAGGCAGCCATGGAGGACCGCAAACGGGAGGGCTACTTCTGATGGGTGATCTGCTTCGGCTCGCCACCGCGGGCAGCGTCGACGACGGAAAGTCCACTTTGGTCGGACGCCTGCTCTACGACACCAAGTCCGTCCTCGCCGACCAACTCGACGCCATCCACCGGGCCAGCGTCGACCGCGGCCTGGCCACCCCCGACCTGTCCCTGCTCGTCGACGGACTGCGTTCCGAACGCGAACAGGGCATCACCATCGACGTGGCCTACCGCTACTTCGCAACGCCGCACCGCTCGTTCATCCTCGCCGACACGCCCGGCCACGTGCAGTACACCCGCAACACGGTCACCGGCGCGTCAACAGCGCAGCTGGCGATTCTGCTCGTGGACGCGCGCAAGGGCGTGCTGGAGCAGACCCGCCGGCACGCGGCCGTGCTGGCGCTGCTCGGCGTGCCGAGGCTGGTGCTCGCGGTCAACAAGATCGACCTGGTCGACTACGAGGAGTCCACGTTCGCGCTGATCGCCAAGGAGTTCATCGCGCACGCGACCGCGCTTGGCTACGCGGAGAGTTCGGTGACCGCGATTCCGGTGTCGGCGCTGGTCGGCGACAACGTGGTCGAGCTGTCCGGCAACACGCCCTGGTACGCCGGGCCGACCCTGCTGCACCACCTGGAGACCGTCCCGGTCGCGCCGGACCCGCACGACGCGCCGTTCCGCTTCCCTGTGCAGTACGTGATCCGGCCGCGCACGCAGGCGTATCCGGACTATCGCGGCTACGCGGGTCAGGTCGCGGCCGGCACGGTCAGCGTCGGCGACGAGATCGTGGTGCTGCCGGGCGGCCAGCGCAGCACGGTCAGCGGGATCGACACCGCGGACGGGCCGCTCACCGAGGCGGTGGCCGGCAAGTCGGTGACGCTGCTGCTCGCGGACGACATCGACATCTCCCGGGGCGACCTGATCGCGGCGGCCGCTGCCGCGCCCGAGGTCACCGACGAGATCGACGCGACCGTCTGCTGGCTGGCCGACAAGCCGCTGCGCCCCGGCGCGCGACTGCTGATCAAGTCCGGCACCCGCACCGTCCCGGCGATGCTGTCCAGTTTGGACACCAGGTTCAACGAGCAGACGCTGTCCAGCTCGCCGAACCCGGATTCGCTTGAACTCAACGAGATCGGCCAGGTGAGCTTCCGCACCGCGGAGCCGTTGCCGCTCGACCGGTACACCACCAACCGGCGTACCGGCGCTTTCCTGGTCATCGACCCGGCCGACGGCGGCACGCTCGCCGCGGGTCTGGTCGGCGCGCCACTGCCCGTGCTGGTCAACGACGACCCGATCGTCAACGACAGCGAACTCGTTTCCCCAGGCCCCTAGCCCCGCACGAAAGGCTCGACCCGTGAAGATCGCCAACCGCCGCACGCGCACCCTGCTGACGGCCGCTGTCGCGGCGCAGGCCGTGGTACTGACCATCGGCCTGAGCGCCTGTTCACGGGCGAACTCCAGCCCTACCAAGACCGCCGACCAGGGTGCGGCCGCTGAACTGCGGCTCGGGTACTTCCCGAACGTGACCCACGCGGCGGCGCTGGTCGGACTGGACAAGGGCTTCTTCGCGAAAGAGCTGGGCAGTACCAAGCTGACGCCGCAGTCGTTCAACGCGGGCCCTGACGAGGTGAGCGCGCTGCTCGGCAAGTCGTTGGACGCCGCGTTCATCGGCTCCGGTCCGGCGATCAACGCCTTCGCCAAGTCCGATGGCCAGGACGTGCGGCTGGTCGCGGGCGCCACCTCGGGTGGCGCGCAACTGGTGGTGGCCAACGGGATCAGCTCGCCGAGCGACCTGATCGGCAAGACGGTGGCAACGCCGCAGCTGGGCAACACCCAGGACGTGTCGCTGAAGACGTGGCTGGCCAAGAACAACCTCACCGGCAAGGTGAAGGTGGAGAACCTGGCCAACCCGGACACGCTGAGCCAGTTCCAGCGGGGCGCGATCCAGGGCGCGTGGCTGCCGGAGCCGTGGTCCTCGCAGCTGGTGCTGACCGGTGGCGGCAAGGTGCTGGTGGACGAGAGCAGCCTGTGGCCGGGCGGTCAGTTCCCGACCACGGTGCTGATCGTGCGCACCCAGTTCCTCCAGCAGCACCCGGAAACGGTGCAGGCGCTGCTCAAGGGTGAGCTGGACGCGATCAACTGGGCGAAGGCGAACGGTTCGGCCGCCGAGACCGCGGTCAACGGCGAACTCAAGCAGCTGACCGGCAAGGCGCTGCCGCAGGCCGTGATCGATCGCGCGTTCAGCAAGATCCAGCTGACCGTCGACCCGCTCGCCGCCGACTTCCCCGAGCTGGCCAAGGACCAGGTGAGCGCGGGCATCGTCAAGAGCGCCCCGTCGGTCAACGGTTTCGCGGAGCTGGGCCTGCTGAACAAGGAACTCAAGGCCGCGAACCAGCCGACGGTCAGCGCCGCCGGCATCGGCACCAACTGACACCGAACGACAGACACCAAGGAAAGGCAGGGGACGGGATGACCGCGACACTGCACGCGCCGGCCTCGGAGTCGACCAGCACCCCAGCCGTGCGGCTGACCGGGGTGACCAAGTCGTTCGGCAGGGGCGCCGCCACCGTGACCGCACTGGCCGGCGTCGATCTTGAGGTGCGGCCCGGCGAGTTCGTCTGTCTGCTCGGCGCGTCGGGCTGTGGCAAGACCACGCTGCTCAACCTGGTCGCCGGGCTGGACCAGCCGACATCGGGCGAGTTGACCCGCAACACATCGCGGCCCGCGGTGATGTTCCAGGAGGCCGCGCTGATGCCGTGGCTGACCGCGAGCCGCAACGTGGAGCTGGCGCTGCGGCTGGCCGGCACCGGTCGGGTGGCACGCAGGGCGCGCACCGCCGAGCTGCTTGACCTGGTGCGGCTGGGTGGAGTCGGCGACAAGCGGCCGCACGAGCTGTCCGGCGGCATGCGTCAGCGGGTCGCCCTGGCGCGCGCGCTGGCCACGACCGTCGACTCCTCTTCCGAGCAGCGGTCGCTGCTGCTGATGGACGAGCCGTTCTCCGCGCTGGACGCGATCAACCGCGACGTCCTCCAGGCCGAGCTGCTCCGGATCTGGCGGGCGACCAGGACGGCCGTGCTGTTCGTGACGCACGACGTGCGCGAGGCGGTCCGACTCGGCCAGCGCGTCGTGTTGCTGTCCTCCCGGCCCGGTCGGGTGGTGCGCGAGTGGCGGACCGAGGATCTCGACCCGATCGGTGAGACCGACGTGATCGAGGAGATCAACGGCAGGCTGCGGGAGGTGATCTCCAGCCATGTCGCGGCCTGACGAGCCGGAGAACCCGTCCGGGCAGGTGGCGGTCGCCGACTACGCGGCGGTCGGAGCCGGTCTCGACGTGCTCGACAGCACGGCCGGTACGAAGGCGAGTGGCTGGCGCAGGTTCGTGCGCACCGTGCTGCCGCCGATCGTCGCGCTGGTGTTGCTGATCGCGATCTGGCAGGCGTTGTGGGCGGCGGCGTTCTGGCCCGAGTACCAGCTGCCGGAGCCGAGCGCGGTCGGCGGCGAACTGTGGGGCCTTGTCACCAGCGGCCAGGTGTTCGGCATCCTGTGGACGTCGATCCACCGGGCGATTCTGGGTTTCGCGATAGCCATCGTGATCGCGACGCCGCTCGGCCTTGCCATGGCGCGGATCTCCGTGGTGCGCTCGGCGATCGGTCCGCTGCTGTCCGGGTTGCAGAGCCTGCCGTCGGTGGCGTGGGTGCCGGCGGCGATCCTCTGGTTCGGCATCCAGCCCAGCGCCATCTACTTCGTGGTGCTGCTCGGTTCGGTGCCGTCCATCGCGAACGGCCTGGTGTCGGGCATCGACCAGATCCCACCGATCCTGCCCAGGGTGGGCAAGGTGCTCGGCGCGGGCCAACTGGCCAACGCCCGGCACATTCTCCTGCCCGCCGCGCTGCCCGGTTATCTGGCCGGGCTCAAGCAGGGGTGGGCGTTCTCCTGGCGTTCGCTGATGGCTGCCGAGCTGATCGCGAACTCGCCGCAGCTGGGCAGCGGGCTCGGTCAGTACCTTGAGGACGGTCGGTCACTGAACGACATGGCCATGGTGATCGCGGCGATCGCGCTGATCCTGCTGGTCGGCATCGGCATCGACCTGATCCTGTTCCGTCCGATCGAGCGCTCCGTTCTGCGCTCGCGCGGCCTCGGCGCGGCGGTCCGATGAACGCGCCGATGGTGGCGTTGGCCCATGGCAGCCGGGATCCTCGGTCGGCCGCGATGATCGAGGATCTCGTCGGCGAGGTTCGGCGGTGCGCGCCCGGTCTCGATGTGCGCGCGGCGTTCCTTGACCTGTCCGCGCCGCGCCTTTTCGACGTGCTCGCCGGGTTGTACGCGCAGGGCCATCGTGAAGCGGTCGTGGTGCCGTTGCTGTTGGGCAGCGCCTATCACGCCCGAGTGGACATTCCCGGTGCGCTCGCCAGGGCAGCGCACCGGTTTCCGCTGCTGAACCTGCGCACCGCCGACGTGCTCGGCCCCGACCCGCGCCTTGCCGACGCAGTACTGCTCCGGCTGCGCGAAGCCGGTGTCGACCTGGACGATCCGACCGTCGGCGTGGTGCTCGCCGGCGCGGGTTCCTCGCACGCGCCGGCCAATCGGGCGGTTGCCGAGGTCGCGCGCGGCCTGGCTCGCCGCACCAACTGGGCCGGCGTGATCGCCGCGTTCGCGGCGGCCGCCGATCCGGACGTGCCCTCGGCGATGGCGACACTGCGCGCCCGCGGTGCGCGCGGTATCGCCCTGGGTTCCTGGTTCCTCGCGCCGGGACGTCTGCCGGATCGCGTGATCGCACAGGCCCGCGCGCTCGATCCGGACGTGCGCATCGCCGAACCGTTGGGCCCGGCCATCGCCGACATCGTGCTCGACCGCTACACCGAAGCCCTGGTCACCGAAAACCAGCCGCAGTACGCCTAGGTTCCGCGCGGCCGTGCCAGTTGCTTGCGCTTCGCCTCGATCTCCGCTGCGGAGATCGGCCCATGCTCGGCTTCGGCGGCCGCGATGATCTCGTCGAGGTTGTCGCGTTCGATCTGGCGCTTGGCGGCCATGGTCGGACCTTCTCCTGTCACTGGGCGCCGACCGCGACCATCTTCTGGATAGCCTGCCGGGTAACGCCCAGTTCGCGGGCCACGTCGGCCTGGGAGAAACCCTCGGCCAGTAGCGCCTCAATGATGCGCCGTCGTTCGCGGGCAAGTTCCTGTGCCTTGACGAAGTGCTCGATGGCCTCGGCCCGGACCGTCTTCAACTTGTCGATCAGTTCGGCATGCGCCGGTGTTTCAACGTGTTTGCTCATACCCACCAGCATGACAACCCACCGTTGTCAGTGTCAACCCCCTGTTGTCATTAGAAGTCGGCTCGCTCGCCGAGGTAGATCTCGGCGAACGAGCGGGCCGCCGCCGTCGAGCCGAGCAGCCTGCGCACCCGCGCCTCGACCATCCGCCTGGCGAACACGTCCGAGCCGGTCATGCCGTGGAAGATGTCGGAGAGCCACTGGGAGAACTCCTGGTACTGCCACACTCTCGGCAGGCACGCGGCCGAGTAGCCGGCAAGGCCGGTGTCGTCGCCCGTGTAGTACGCGTCGATCGCCTCGGCGAGACGCAGCACGTCGTGAATGGCCAGGTTCATCCCCTTCGCGGCGATCGGCGCGACCAGATGCGCGGCCTCGCCAGCCAGGAACAACCGCCCGTGCGACATGGGTTCGAGCACGTAGTTGTGCATGTCCAGCACGCGTTTCTCGATCAGCGGACCGGGCGTGATCTGGGCGCCCGACACGTCGAGCCGGGTGTGCAGTTCCTCCCACACCCGCTCGTCCGACCAGTCCTCCTCACAGTCGCCGACCGGGCATTGCAGGTAGAACCGGGTGACCGTGGGCGTGCGCGCCATGTGCGCGGCGAACCCGCGCTCGTGCAGGCCGAAGATCACCCCTTCTGCTGACGGTGGCGCCTGTGCGAGCAGCGCGAGCCAGCCGATGCCGTAGTCGTGCCGCGCCCGAACCGTGCTGGCCGGCAGGTAGCGCTGGGACACGCCGCGCGCGCCGTCGCAGCCGGCGATGAACTCGCACTCGACCCGGTGTTCCTGGCCGGTCGCGCAATCCAGGTAGCTGATCGCCGGGTGGTCGGTGTCCACTCCGTACAGACGCACGTCGGCGACCTCGAAGCGGGTGTCGCCGCCGTGGTCGGTGAACGCCGCGACCAGGTCGGTGACCAGCAACTGCTGCGGATACACGAAGTGCCGCCGGCCGGAGACCTCGCCGTAGCGCACCACGTGTCGCTCGTCGCCGAACCGGAACTCGAACGAGTCGTGCCGCTGCGCCCTGGCCAGCAGCTTATCCGCGAGACCGTGCGCGTCCAGCGCACGCACCGCCCATTCCTCGATGAACCCGGCTCTGGCCCGCCGCTCGATGTACGCGCGGCTGCGCGCCTCCAGCAGCACGCAGTCGATACCGGACCGCCGCAGCAGGTTGGCCAGGGTGAGGCCGGCAGGCCCCGCCCCGAGCACGACAACCCGGGTTCGCGTCAACGTCACGGGCCAACGTTACCGGCTGTAAAGCATGCGTGACCTGCAATGCTTCATTCTGTCGCCAACCGTCGTTCATGGCAGCGTCGTCATCGGCTTCTAGGTTCTCCTCGTTCCCGAGCCGAGGAGTAACCACATGTCCGACAATGCAAAGCCCACGGTCAGCCGCCGTGGCGCGCTGGGCCTACTTGGCGCCGTCGGCGCCGGCGCGGCCGCCGCACCGCTGCTCGGGGTCACGGCGGCGGACGCCGCGCCGGCCGCCAGCCCGGCGTTCGTGCCGAGCAGGGGCAGCGGCGCGACTCCGGTCCAGGGCCTGCACCTGACCTTCGGCGCGGACCCGGCGCGGACGATGGTCGCCTCGTGGATCACTGATGGCTCGGTCAGCAGGCCGCGCGTCGTGTACGGGACGCTGGAGGGCGGGTTCGGCGGCGTCGCGCAGGCGCGGACCAGGACCTACGTCGACGGCACCTCCGGCAGGACGGTGTGGATCCACCACGCCGAGATCGACCGGCTCTGCCCAGGCACCGACTACATCTACGCGGTGCAGCACGACGGCGCGACGCCGGACGCGGGCACCTTCCGCACCGCGCCGGCCGGCCGCGCCCCGTTCACCTTCACCAGCTTCGGCGACCAGTCCGCGCCGCAGGTCACCTGGGCAGCCAACGGCACGGTCGGCCTCGACGCGAACTCGACCCCGGCGACCAAGGACATCGTCACCGGCATCGAAACCGTCGCCCCGCTGTTCCACCTGCTCAACGGTGATCTCTGCTACGCCAACCTGGACGTGGACCGGGTCCGCACCTGGAACAACTTCTTCACCAACAACACCCGCTCCGCGCGGTTCCGGCCATGGATGCCGGCCGCGGGCAACCACGAGATCGAGAAGCGCAACGGCGCGATCGGCCTCGACGCGTTCCAGGCGTACTTCGCGGTGCCCTCCACCGAGACCGATCCGGAACTGTCCGGCCTCTGGTACTCCTTCACGGTCGGCTCGGTGCACGTGATCGTGTTGCAGAACGACGACAACTGCCTGCAGGACGGCGGCGACATCTACATCAGCGGCTATTCCGGTGGCCGGCAACTCGCGTGGCTGGAGAAGGACCTGGCCAAGGCGAGCCGCTCGCGGGACGTCGACTGGATCGTGGTGGCGATGCACCAGGTGATGGTCAGCACCTCCGACGCGAACGGCGCCGACCTCGGCCTGCGCCAGAAGTACGGTCCGCTGTTCGACACCTACGGCGTCGACCTGGTGCTGTGCGGGCACGAGCACGACTACGAGCGTTCGCTCGCGGTGCGTGGTGTCGTCTCCGGCAGCGAGACGCTCACCCCGAACCCGGTGTCCTCGGCGACCGACAACATCGACGCCTCGCTGGGCACGGTGCACATGATCCTGGGCGGCGGCGGGGTTTCCGGCACCACCAACGGCAGCTTCTTCACCGACGGCACCGGCAAGGTGATCACCTCGGTGTCCGCGACGCCCGGTGCGAACGGCAAGCGCACCGCCAGCTACACCAAGGAGGAGGCGGTGTGGAGCGCGGTGCGGGACGTCGAGCACCCGTACGGTTTCGCCGCGTTCACCGTGGACCCCGGCCGCCACCCCGGCGACACCACCACCATGCACGTCACGTACTACAACGTGAACAAGCCGTCCGGCGAGCTGTCCGTGTTCGAGAAGTTCAGCCTGCACCGCCGCCGCTCCGACGGCTGAGGACTGCTGTCCCGACCGCTATCCGAGGACGGGCAACCGCGCGGCGAGTTTCTCGACCGCACGGTTGTGCGCGTCGGACAACGGTTCCCGGCCGGCGCCGATCAGCACGACGGTGCGGTCCGGGACGCTGTCCGGCAGTTCCTCGCCGACCAGCGCCTCGATCACCTGCCTGGTGAGGTTCACCGCATCGGTATCCGGGTCGGGCAGGGTCACCTCGGCTTGCAGGTCGAGATGGTGGATGACGAGTTCGACCGCCCAGATGGCAAGGAAGTCGCCGGAGGCAAGCACCTTGCCCTGGAACGGCATGGCCACCTCGGGCAGCGTTGGCACCCGGTCGAGCAGGCCGCGCGCGGTGATCGAGAAGTGCCGCAGCACGTCGGCAGGGCGCCGGTAGGCGGCACTGGTGCGGCGCACGAACTGGATGTCGTCCAGCTGGTCGTCGCCGATCACGCCGCGATTGGGCGGGAACGCCTTCCAGTAGGCGGCGGCGTCGGTGTCCGGTGGCTCGTCGGTGTACGTGCCCAGCGCGAGCAGCATCTCCTGTAGGCCGAGGTGCACGTGGGTGAGCACGTCGCCGACGTTCCAGCCGAAGCAGCCGCTGCTCGCGAGCATCGCGCGGTCGTCGAGCTGGCCGAACGTGTCCAGCAGCCCCCGCAGTGCGCGCAGGTAGCTGTCCTGACCGTGCGCGTGGTCGACGTGCATGCCGCCGACCCTACCGATCGGCGGTCGCGACCGCCCTTGCTCCGGCGAGATGGTCGGCGTAGTCGCGGGATTCGACGATCAGCCCATCGCGCACGCGCATCACGAAGATCGCCGGGAGACGGACGTGCTCGCCGGTCTCGGTGTTGGTGCCCTCGTAGGCGAACTCGCCGATGACCACCTCGGGATCGGTGGTTTCGTGGATCACCACGTCAACGGCCTTGCGCTCGTCGAAAACGCGGCGAATCCGCTGGCCGAGCGCGAAGTGCTCGCGCAGTTCGTCCCTGGTGCGCAGGGCCGGGGCACGGTCCGGGTCGAACGGGTGTATGACGTCGGTCTGCTCCGCGTAGAGCGCGGCGATCTCGGCCGGGTCCTTTCCGGCGGCGACCGAGTCGATCAGGGTCTGGAAAACCTCGCGCGGGCTACGGGTTTCGGACATGGCAAGCTCCCCCTTCGAGGAGTAGATTTTCCGGAGTGAAGACTTCGGTAAAGGTACGGAGTCTTCACTCCGTCCGTCAAGGAGGAACCGGCATGGAGCGGGCGCGGCGCACCGATGCGCGGACCAACCGCGAGCGCATCCTGACCGTCGCCGAGGAGGTGTTCGGCCGTGGCGGCGACACCGCGTCCACCGAGGAGGTGGCCCGGCTGGCCGGGGTCGGCATCGCCACGGTGTTCCGGCACTTCCCCACCAAGACGGCCCTCCTGCGCGCCGTGCTGATCGGCAGGCTGAACCGCCTGTGCGAGCAGGCAACGGTCCTGCTCGACGCGGCCGATCCAGGCGCGGCGTTCTTCGACTTCTTCGGCGCCGTGGTCGCGGACGCGGCCGGCAAGCTGGCGATCACCAACGCACTGGTCGACGCGGGCGGCGACAACGATCCCGAGGTGATCGACGCGTCGCGTCGGCTGCACGCCTCGATCGGCGCCCTGCTCGATCGGGCCAAGCAGGCCGGCGCGGTGCGCGCGGACGTGGCGCAGCCCGAGGTGTACGCGCTACTGGTCGGCACGTCCCGTGCGGCCGCCTACGCAGGGCTCGACGCCGAGGTGCGCGGCAAGGCGCTGGCCATCGTGTTCGACGGCCTCCGACCGCGCGACTGAACTCACCGACTTCGTCCCTCCACAGTAGACTCCGCCATCGTCCCACCAGACGAACAGCCTTGACAGGCCGACTCGGCGAGCTTCTAGTGTAAGCGTGCGATCGACCGATCCCCCAACGAATTCCTCGACGAATTCGTCTCGGACATCGACGGATTCGCCCTCGGTCATCGCGATCGTCGGCGCCGGTCCGCGCGCTGCCGGTTTCCTGGAACGGCTCGGCGCCAACCTGCCCGAGATCGCGCCGGGGCTGCGCATCGAGGTACACGTGATCGATCCGTATCCGCCCGGCGCGGGCCGGGTCTGGCGGTTCGAGCAGTCGCCGCTGCTGCGGATGAACTCGATGGCCGAGGACGTCACCATGTTCACCGACGACAGCGTCCAGTGCGATGGCCCGATCCGCCCCGGCCCGTCACTGGCCGAATGGGCCGCGCTCGAACGCGCCGCGACCCCGCCCGAGCTGCTCGACCCGGAACTGGCCGAACTCACCGGCACCAGCTTCGCCACCCGCCGCATGCAGAGTCGCTACCTCAACTGGTTCTTCCAGCACACGGTCGCCAACCTTCCGTCCACAGTAGACTTATCTGTGCACGCGACAAGGGTCGAGCGGATCACCGGCGTGCCGACCGGCCGGCAGCGCGTCTGGCTCGCCGGCCATGCCCGGCCGATCGTCGCCGACATCGTGGTGCTCGCCATCGGCCACCTCGACGCGACGCCGACCGGAGAAAGCGCGCGGCTGCTCGACTTCGCGACCGAGCACGGCGGCTACTACCTGCCACCCGCCTATTCCGCTGACGTCGACCTCTCCGCCGTCCAACCAGGACAGCCAGTGCTGGTGCGTGGCATGGGTCTTGCCTTCATCGACCTCATGGTGCTGCTCACCGAGGGCAGGGGCGGCCGCTTCGAAACCCACGCCGACGGCGAACCGCGCTACCACCCATCCGGGCACGAACCCATGCTGTACGTGGGTTCTCGTCGTGGCGTGCCCTACCACGCGAAAACCACCTACCGCCTGATCGGCCCGCGCCCGGCACTCCCCCGGTTCTTCACGCCGGCCGTCGTCGACGCGCTGATCGCCGACAACGAGACCATCGACTACCGCACGCAAGTCTGGCCGTTGCAGGCCAAGGAGATCGCCTGGGCCTACTACCACGAGCTGCACAACGGCCATCCCGACCGCGTCCGACTGTCCTGGACGGAATTCGACACCCGCTTCGCCGAACTCGACTGGGACAGCCCCGACCTGGCCGCGCTCATCGCCGAATCCGTGCCGAACGAGCGGGACAGGCTCGACTTCCCCAGCTACGACCGCCCACTCGACAACATGACGTTCCCGGATTCCGAAGCACTGCAACAACACCTGCGCGATCACATCCGCGCCGACCTGGCCCGCCGCTCCGATCCCGGCCACAGCGCCGATCTCGGCGCGTTCTTCGCGCTGTTGTCCTGCTACGGTCAGGTTCCCCCGCTCGTCGCGTCCGGCAAGCTGACACCGGCATCGCGCCTGCGCGACCTGGAGGGCTGGTGGAGCGGGTTCTTCAACTACTTCGCCAGCGGCCCGCCCGGCGAGCGGCTCGAACAGCTGCTTGCCCTGTCCCGCGCGGGAATCGTGCGGTTCCTCGGCGCCGACATGTGGGTGGAGACCGACGCGGAGCGCGGGGAGTTCGTCGCTGGCAGCGCGAGCACGACGGAGATCGTGCGCGCGAGGGCGCTGCTGGAGGCGCGGCTGCCACGGGCGACCGTGCTGGACACGGCCGAGCCGTTGCTCGGCGGGTTGCACCTCGGCGGCGACGTGGCCGATGAGGTGCTGGTGGACGGGACCGGGCGGTACAGCACCGGGCTGGTTCGGGTGGCCGGCGCGGACGGCCGGTTGATCGACGCGGCCGGGCGAGGGCACCCGCGCCGGTTCGCCCTGGGCCCGTACACGACGACGCGCACGGCCGCCGCGTTCGCCAGACCGAGGACGAACGCACCGGCTTTTCGGTACAACGACGCTGCTGCCCGCTCCGTACTGACGATCCTGCTAACGGACGCAGCGGTGACGGAGGGTGATCAGACAAGGACAGTGAGTGTCGTCAAATGTGAATCGGTTTTATAAACCGGCGATTGGTTGACGTGAAAGATACTCACAAGTAACCATCGTTGGTGAGTCGCGACTCGTTGTCCCCCCACCTGATGATCCTGACGATCCAGACGAGGTGATCGACAATGAAGTCTCCCCTGCGCACCGGTGTCCGCATCACCGGCGTGGCCATGCTGGCCGCGCTCCCGCTGCTCGGCATGACCCTGCCGGCCGGCGCCACCCCAGCCGAGGGCACCCCCATCACCTACGACCTACAGTCCACCGCGGTCGGTCAGACCGCCGACTCGTCCATCCCGGTCACGGTCAACGCGTCGAGTTCGCCTGCGACGGTCGCACCGGGTGGCGCCGTCACCGTCACCCTCGCCGCCGGTTCACTGACCGTGCCGAGCAGCGCGGACGGCTACACCGTCAAGGACATCCAGGGCATCGCGCTGGACATCGCCATGCCCACCAACTCCACCTACGTGTCCTGTTCGCTCTCCGGCGGTTCCGGCCTCGGTAGCGGCACGAACACCTGCTCGAACAGCGGCGGCAACGTCGTCGTCAACATCCCCGGCCCGATCGCCGGCAGTGCCACGGCCACGCTGCCCACCCTCACCATCGACGTGACCGCGGGCAGCTCGGGCAGCATCGACACCAAGCTCGCCGGCACCAGCTACAGCGACCCTGGTCTGACCTTCACCGCGGTCATCTCGGTGATCGGCATCAGCGTCAACGCGCCGACCACCGGTTACCCGACCACCAGCCCGGTCCTGGCCAGCACGTCGATCGGCTGACCGGTCGCGACCCGCGCGGGAGGTTGTGGGTACGTTGCCAAGGCGAGTACCCACAACCTCCTGGCATGGGGAGCAGATCGATGGCCGACGAGTTGGTCCACTACGCGGTGCGCGGCGGTATCGCCACGATCACCCTGGACTCCCCGCACAACCGCAACGCGCTGTCCGCCCAGTTGCGCCGCGAGCTGCGGGATCACCTGGCCAACGCGGTCGGCGACGACAAGGTCCGGGTGATCGTGCTCGACCACACCGGCCCGGTGTTCTGCGCCGGCATGGACCTCAAGGAAGCGGGCGGCGCGAACAGCGCCGACCAGGGCGTCAACGAGTTCCCCGCCATCCTCGAACAGATCTGGACCAGTCCGAAGCCGGTGGTCGCCAAGCTCGCGGGCCCGGCCCGCGCCGGTGGCGTCGGTATTGTGGCCGCCTGCGACATCGCGGTGGCCGCGCGCACGGCGACCTTCGCGTTCAGCGAGGTGCGCATCGGCGTGGTGCCCGCGGTGATCTCGGTCACCGTGCTCCCCCGGCTGCTGCCCCGCGCCGCGCACGAACTGTTCCTCACCGGCGAAACCTTCGACGCCACCCGCGCCGCCGCCATCGGCCTGCTCAACTCGGCCGTCGACACGGAGGAACTGGACGCCGAGGTGGCCCGCTACACCGGGATGCTCGCGCTCGGCGGCCCGAACGCGTTGGCCGCGACCAAGCGGATGCTGCGTGAGCCCAAGCCCGCCGATCTCGGCGAGAGCTTCGCCGACATGCTGGAGCTGTCCGCGCCGTTCTTCGCCAGCGCGGAAGGACAGGAGGGCATCGCCGCGTTCGTGCAGAAGCGCAAGCCGAACTGGGTGCCGGCGGCCGAGTGACGATGGCTGAGGTCGTTGATCAGGTAGCCGATGATCACCAGCAGCACCAGACCGACCAGTGCGATGGTGATACGACGACCCGACCTCACGGCGAACAGCCTACTTTCGTCCCCAGAACAGGCCGAACAGGCGGTCGAGCAGGATGGCGAGGACCACACACAACGGTCCGAGCACCGCGATCACGATGGCGAACTCGAACGGGAAGGGCAGCTGAGTCAGCCACAGCTCGACCCCGTCCCACCAGTTCGCCAGCCACAACCACACCCCTTGACCATAGCGCCGTGCGGTTTCCGGCATGCGGCGATCACCGGTAGGTTCCCAGGCATGTTCGCCGTCTACGCCGACCGCCCCAGTCCCGACGACCCGCTCGCCGCGCTGGTGGTCGGCGAACGACCCGAACCAACGGCCGCCGAGGGCTGGGTGACCGTCCGGATCAAGGCCGCCAGCCTGAACATGCACGACCTGTGGACGTTGCGCGGGGTCGGCATCAAGCCGGACCAGTTCCCGATGATCCTCGGTTGCGACGGCGCCGGTGAGCTGGCGGACGGGTCCGAAGTGGTCCTGCACTCGGTGATCACCAGCCCCGGCTGGGTCGGCGACGAGACCCTCGACCCCAAGCGAACCCTGCTCACCGAGAAGCACCAGGGCACCTTCGCCGAACTGGTCACCGTGCCCGCGCGCAACGTGCTGCCCAAACCGGCCGGCCTGTCCTTTGCCGAGGCCGCGTGCATGGGCACCGCCTGGCTGACCGCCTACCGGATGCTGTTCGTCAAATCGGGCCTGCGGCCCGGCCAGACCATGCTGGTGCAGGGCGCGTCCGGTGGGGTGTCGACCGCGCTGATCGCGCTGGGCAAGGCAGCCGGTTTGCGCGTATGGGTCACCGGACGGACCGAGGAGAAGCGCGCGGTCGCCACCGAACTCGGCGCGGACGCGGTGTTCGAATCCGGCGCTCGTCTACCCGAACGCGTCGACGGCGTGTTCGAGACGGTCGGCAGGGCGACCTGGTCGCATTCGATGAAGTCGCTCAAGCCAGGCGGGATCATCGTGATCTCGGGCGCCACCAGCGGCGACGCCACCGCCGAGCTACAGCGACTGTTCTTCCTCCAGCTGCGCGTGGTCGGCTCGACCATGGGCACCCGCGACGAACTGGCCGACCTGCTCGCGTTCTGCACGCAGGCGGGCATCCGCCCGAGGATCGGCTCGACCCTCCCGCTCACCGAAGCCGAGACCGGCCTGCGCGACATGCTCGAAGGAAAGACCGACGGCAAGATCGTGTTCACCCGCTGAGAGCGACTACAGCGAACCCAGATGCGGCGCGACCGTGTCGGCGAAGTTGTAGCCGTTGGACGCGTCCCAGTTGATCGACCAGTCCATGGCGCCCCGGATGCCCGGATACGCCTGGCCTGGCTTGAAACTGCCACAGTTGGTGAGCTTGTCGAGGCAGTCCAGCGCATTGTTCACAGTGGACGGTGAGGTGTAGCCGCTGCCGGCCGCGCTGCTCGACGCCGGCAGGCCGAGGCCGATCTGGCTCGGGCTCAGCCCGCCCCGCAACTGGATGCACGCGAGCGCGGTCAGGAAGTTCTCCGTGCCTTCCGCGTACACGTTGCCGTCGCAGCCGTTCATGGTGCCCGAGTTGTAGTACTGGGTGTTCATGATCGTCAGTACGTCCTTGATGTTCAGAGCCAGCGCCAGGTAGTCCATGCCGGTGGACTGCACGTCGATCGTCTGCGGCGCGAGCGTGATGATCGCGCCCGGCTTGGCCGCGGCGATCGCGTGCAGCGCCTGCGCCATATAGGTCGGGCTGACCCCGTTCTCCAGGTCGATGTCCACGCCGTCGAATCCGTACCGGCTCATCAGCGACTCGATGCTGTTCGCGAACGCGGTCGCCGCCGACGAGGAGCCGACGCTGATCGTGCCGTTCTGGCCGCCAACCGAGATGATCACCTTCTGGCCGCGCGAGTGCAGCGTGGCGATGTCGCTGGTGAACTGGCTGTCGCCGTAGCCGCCGATGGCCGAGGACAGGCCGGAGTCGACGCTGAACGTGACACCGCCGTCGCCCGACGAGTCCGCGTTGGCGAACGCGACCGCGATGAGGCCGTAGCCGCTCGGCACGTCGGAGAGCCTGAGCGCCTTGGCGCCGTTGGTGAAGTCCTGCCAGTACCCGGTCAGCACGTGCGCAGGCAGCGAACCGCCACCGCCACCACCGGAGGACGCGGTGGTCGCCGACACCGAACCGGACGGCGACGACTCGCCGACACTGTTGTAAGCGGTGACCGAGTAGGTGTACTGGGTGGACGCGGCAAGACCGCTGTCCGTGTAGGAGGCCGACGTGGTCGTGCCGACCTTGTTGCCGTTGCGGTACACGTTGTAGCCGGCGACCGTGCCACCCGGACTGCTCCAGGACAGCGACACCGACGAGGAGGTCGTCCCGGTCACGGACAACCCGCCCGGTGCGCTCGGCGCGGACGCGGAGCCGCCCGGCCCGGTCAGCGACACGTCGTCGACGTAGTAGGTGGGCTGCGCGTACCAGCCGTGCACGTAGATCGTCACCGTGGTCGTGCTCGCGCCGGTGGTGAAGTTGGTGGTCAGCTGGCTGTAGCCGCTCCCGCCCGGCGTCCAGGTGCTGGTGTCGGAGGTGCCGGTGCCCGTGTCACCGAGGTAGACGTAGCTGCCGTCCACCCAGGCGCTGAGGGTGTACGCCGAGTTGGGCTGGACGGAAATGGTCTGCGTGCACTGCGCGTCGTCGCTGCCGGCCGGTGTGTTGGACAGTGCATAGGTGCCGGAGTGGACCGGGCTGGTCACCACGCTGGCCGACGAGCCACAGGCCCATCCGCTCGTCGTGCCGGACTCGAAGCCGGGATTGTTGACCAGGTTGGTGGTGGCCGCCGAACTCGCCCCGGGTAACACGCACGCGATCACGACAATGGCGAAGCCGGCGACCAATCGATTGAGGCTCACGGGACACACCTCCACGGTTACGATGAGGCGTCACGGACATGGCGCGAGACCTGCGTCACAGCCAAAGTGGACTAGACCACTCAATCTTGTCAAGGTCTGAACCAATATTGACCGTTGCCCCGATGGCCCATTCGCGCCCAACACCAACCTCCCGGACCCGCCACGCGTCACTCTGAACGAGAGCCGGCCATCGGGGAGGTAACAGTGCTGGGTTTCCTTGCTGGCGCGGGACCGAGCATCGGCCTCGCCGAAGACATGCTGAGCAGGCCCGCCGTGTTCGCGGCCGAAGTAGCCGGCACGCTGATCCTCGGCGTGCTCGCCTGGCTGCTCGCCGGCCGCCTCGGCTGGTTCCGCTGGGCAGCCGTGCTCGCCGCTGCCGGCCTCGCCATGGCCCTCGCGGTCACCCTCGTCCGGCACGGCGGTCACCTGCCGACCGGCGAGAACCCGCTCTACCTGTGCGTCAGCGGCAAGTTCTCGTTGCACAGCGAGACAGCGCAGCTCAACTTCCTCATGCTGATGCCCTTCGCGTTCTTCGCCACCATCGCCACCCGCAGGCCGTTGACCATCGTCCTGTGCGGCGCGCTGCTCTCGGCCGGCATCGAGATCACCCAGGCCCTGACCGGTCTCGGCATCTGCGACAAGCAGGACTTCCTGAACAACACCATCGGCGCGCTCATCGCCGTGGCCTTCGCCTGGCTCCTGCTGCTGATCACGCTGAACTACCCTGCGAATCATGCCCAGTCATCAAGGGACCGCACCCACAGCCAGCCTTGAGACAAGCGCCACCGGCAGTGAACGCCAGGTGCTTGAGTCGTTCCTGGACGGCTATCGCGAGATCATCAAGCGCAAGGTCGACGGCGTTGCCGAGGACAAGACCCGCGCCCGCCTTGTCGGCTCCCTCACCACCCTGGCCGGCCTGCTCAAGCACCTCGCGGTCGCGGAACGCAGCTGGTTCCAGCGCACCCTCGCCGGATTGAGCCCCGAGCAGATCGGTGCCAATTCCAGCGGTCGGTCCGACGAAAGCTGGCAGGTCCGCGATGACGAGACCGTCGCCGACCTGATCGCCGAGTACGACGAGGCGTGCGCCCGATCCCGCGAGATCGCGGCGGGATACGACCTCGACCACACCGTCCAGCACCACCGGCTCGGCAGGGTCTCGCTGCGCTGGATCTACGTGCACATGATCGAGGAGACCGCCCGGCATGCGGGCCACGCCGACATCCTCCGCGAACAGACGGACGGCGCCGTCGATACCTGACAGAAGATGTCAGGTATCGACGCTCAGGATGATCGCCATGACGACCTCGACCGACATCATGCACGCCGCTGGCAGCTTCGACCTGCACGACTGGCAGGAGGAGCACTACGACGAGACACCCGCCGCGAAGCTCGCCAGGGTCAGTAACCGCAAGACCTTCCACGGCGACATCACCGGCACCAGCACGGCGCAACTGCTCACCGTCGGCGTCCCGGTCGACGGTTCGGACGAGTTCGCCGGCGTCGTGTACGTCGCGATCGAACGGATCACCGGCACCGTCCACGGCAAACAGGGCAGCTTCGTGGTCGTGCACACCGCAGATCGGTCCACCGGCATGAAGGTGTCCGTCGTGGCCGGTTCCGCCGACGGCGAACTCACCGGACTGCGCGGCGAGCTGGGGATTCAGCGCGCCGAGGACGGCTCGCACACCTACACGTTCGACTACCGCATCGGCGAGGTGAACTGACGAGCTGACCTTCGGTGGAACCGAACGGCCCCTGTGGACCGTCGAAGGAACGCATTCGCCGGTGAGGCGGGCTTGCAGGGGCCGGAGTTGCACGACACCGCGGGGCCTTGGGATCGCTGGGGTGGATCCCAAGGCCCCGCGCGTGTCGTCCGGCAGCGCTACTTCTTCGCGGACTTGGACTTGTCCGGCGCCTCGTCGGTGGACAGCGCGGCGACGAATGCCTCCTGCGGCACCTCGACCCTGCCGACCATCTTCATCCGCTTCTTGCCTTCCTTCTGCTTCTCCAGCAGCTTGCGCTTGCGGGTGATGTCACCGCCGTAGCACTTGGCCAGCACGTCCTTGCGCATCGCCCTGATGGTCTCCCGCGCGATCACCCGCGACCCCACCGCGGCCTGGATCGGCACCTCGAACTGCTGCCTCGGGATCAGCTCGCGCAGCTTCGCCGCCATCCGCGTGCCGTAGGCGTAGGCGGCGTCCTTGTGCACGATCGCGCTGAACGCGTCCACCGGCTCGCCCTGCAACAGGATGTCCACCTTGACCAGGTCGGCCGCCTGCTCGCCGGCCTCCTCGTAGTCCAGTGACGCGTAGCCGCGGGTGCGCGACTTCAACGCGTCGAAGAAGTCGAAGATGATCTCCGCGAGCGGCATGGTGTAGCGCAGCTCGACCCGGCTCTCCGACAGGTAGTCCATGCCGCCCAGCTGGCCGCGCCGCGCCTGGCACAGCTCCATGATCGCGCCGACGAACTCGCTCGGCGAGATCACCGTGACCTTGACGATCGGCTCGTAGACCTCGGCCATCTTGCCGGCGACCCACTCCGCCGGGTTGGTGACGATGTGCTCCTTGCCGTCGTCGGTGATCACCCGGTACACCACGTTCGGCGCGGTCGAGATCAGGTCCAGCCCGGCCTCGCGCTCCAGCCGGTCGCGGGTGATCTCCAGGTGCAGCAGGCCGAGGAAGCCGCACCGGAAGCCGAACCCGAGCGCGGCCGAGGTCTCCGGCTCGTAGGTGAGCGCGGCGTCGTTGAGCCGCAGCTTGTCCAGGGCCTCGCGCAGCTCCGGGTAGTCCGACCCGTCCACGGGGTAGAGGCCGGCATAGACCATCGGCCTGGGCTCGCGGTACCCGCCGAGCGCCTCGGTCGCGCCGCGCCGCTCGCTGGTGACCGTGTCACCGACCTTCGACTGCCGGACGTCCTTCACACCCGTGATCAGGTAACCGACCTCGCCGACGCCAAGGCCCGTGCTGACCTTCGGCTCGGGCGAGATGATGCCCACTTCCAGCAGCTCGTGCGTGGCGTTGGTGGACATCATCCTGATCCGCTCGCGCGGCGTGATCTTGCCGTCGATCACCCTGATGTAGGTGACCACGCCCCGGTAGGTGTCGTACACCGAGTCGAAGATCAGTGCGCGCGCGGGCGCGTCCGAATTGCCCGTGGGCGCCGGGACCTGTTTGACCACCTCGTCCAGCAGTTCACGCACCCCGAGACCGGTCTTGGCCGACACCCGCAGCACGTCCGACGGGTCGCAGCCGATGATGTTGCCGATCTCCGCCGCGTACCGGTCCGGGTCGGCGGCGGGCAGGTCGATCTTGTTCAGCACCGGGATGATGGTGAGGTCGTTCTCCATGGCCAGGTAGAGGTTGGCCAGGGTCTGCGCCTCGATCCCCTGCGCGGCGTCGACCAGCAGGATCGCGCCCTCGCAGGCGGCGAGCGAGCGGGACACCTCGTAGGTGAAGTCCACGTGGCCCGGGGTGTCGATCAGGTGCAGCACGTGATCGGTGCCGTCCACCTGCCAGGGCAGCCGGACGTTCTGCGCCTTGATGGTGATCCCGCGCTCGCGTTCGATGTCCATCCGGTCCAGGTACTGCGCGCGCATCGCCCGAGGGTCGACCACGCCGGTGAGCTGCAGCATCCGGTCGGCCAGGGTGGACTTGCCGTGGTCGATGTGCGCGATGATGCAGAAGTTCCGGATCAGCTCCGGGGGCGTGAACGTGGTGTCGGCGAACGAGCTCACTCAGATTCCTTTACGTGGTGAACCGGGCACTCCATCGTCCCATGCTGGGTAGGGTGCCCGGTGCGGAGTTAGACGTGATCCTGCCCGCCAAATCCAGTTTACCGGACCTGAGCTGGGCAAACCCGCCCTCACCCCGGAGCACCCAGCACCCGCCCCGACCAGCGCCGACGGCACGTCTCCCCTTCTCAGCCCGGCCCGCTCTGGTGCCTGGCCGCCGAGCCCGTCAGGCCAACCGACACATCTCCACCGAGACATCGAGCCCGGAAGCGCCCGACCCCGAATAGATCCCCTTCAGCGGCGCCACGTCCGCGTAGTCGCGGCCGAGCGCGACCCAGACATGCCGCTGACCCACCGGAATGGCGTTGGTCGGATCATGCGCCCACCAGCCGCCGGTCCACGCCTCGATCCAGGCGTGACTCTCCGCGCGCACCACCTGGCCGAAAGCCGCGTCCGGATCGGTGTGCAGGTAGCCGGAGACATAGCGCGCCGGGATGCCCATGGCCCGCAACAGAACCAAGGTGATGTGCGCATAGTCCTGGCACACCCCCTCCCTCGCCCGCCACGCGTCGCCAGCGGAACTCTGCACGCCGGTGCTGCCCGGCCGATAGGTCAGTTGCTCGTGCACCCAGTTGCTCGCGGCGAGCACCGCGTCGGCCGGACCGTTGCCCCTGCGCAGCTCTCTGCTCACCGCGATCAACTCGGTGTCACGCGGCGTGTAGCGCGTCGGCTGCAGGAACTCGCCGAACTGGTCGACGACGTCGTCCTCCTTCAACGACTTCCAGCTGACCTCGCGCGCCGGCTCGCGCTCGTCGGCCGTGTCGACGACGGAATACGCGACCACCTTGAGCTCGCTGTGCGGCGCGTGCAGGTCGAAGGAGGTGACCGCGGTGCCCCAGTAGTCGGTGTAGCGGAACATGCGGGTCGCGGGCGTCGTGTCGATCCGCGAGAACAGGACGACCTGATGGTGGTCGGTGCGCGGCGTCAACCGCACCTCGTTGAACGACTGCGCGGCAGGCGAGTCGTAACGATACCCCGTGCTGTGCACAACCCGAACCTGCCAACTCATCGCCAACCCCGTCCCGTCCGCCGCAGCGGCAGCGCTTTTCGCCCCATGTCAACCCACAACCCCGAGTTGCCAACACCCCCGCGAACTGTCCACAACCGACCCGATCCGATTTCGCCCCCGCACCCCCCGCGACTAGGCTGGAGCAGGGCCGCCTCCCCCTGGGATGGGCGGGGGCTCGGGGTGCGGCGTGAAAGATGTTCGGGTTGGGTCATGCGAGGACCGCCGCGTGTTCCCAGGCGACCCAGGGTTCGGCGTGGAAGTACTGGACGGACACGGCTTCACCGGCGTCCTTGATGGTCGCCTGGAGCGCGCCGAGTCGGCGTGGCAGGTCGTGCAACAGGTCGTCCGGGCGCAGGAACTCCAGTTCGCTGCGGGCCCTGCCGAGCAGCCGCAGCGACTCTGGCTTGTCCTTCTCCCACGACTCGGTGCGGCCGCCGACCTGTTCAAGGCAGCTTTCCGCCTGGCGCAGGGCGTAGAACACCGAGCGAGGGAACAGCCGGTCACGCAGCAGGAACTGCGCGACGAGACTGGCGTTGAGCAGGCCGCGGTTGGTCCGCAAATACGCGTCCTGCGCGCCGGTCGAGCGAAGCACCGTCATCCAGCCGGGCGACGACGCCTTGTCCCGCACCCGCGACAGCAGCAGCCGCAGCACCATGTCCGCGCGTTCGATCGAACGGCCGAGCACCAGGAACCGCCATCCGTCGTCGCGGCTCATGGTCGAGTCGGCGAGGCCGGCGAACATGGCCGCGCGCTCCTCGACGAAGGACAGGAACGCGTGCGGGCCGACCCGCCTGCCGTAGCTCTGTCGATCGGGCAGCGCGATCCAGGTCGCGTTCAGGCACTCCCACAACTCGGTCGACACCACCTCGCGCGCGCCCCTGGTGTTCTCGCGCGCGTCGGTCAGCGAGCCGACGATCGAACCGGCGTTGTCCGGCGTGTAGGCGACCAGTTCGGTCAGCGACCACACGTCCAGTGGTCGGTCCTGCGGCGGATCGATGCCGAGCACGCTGAGCAACTGGCGACTGGCCTGGTCCGGGTCGACGCTGGCATCTTCGAGCAGTTCGTGGACGGCGACATCCAGGATGCGCGCGGTGTCGTCGGCACGCTCCACGTATCGGCCGATCCAGTACAGCGATTCAGCGTTGCGGGCTAGCACTTAGGCGCACCTCCGGTTCGGCTATTGCTGTTGCTGCTGCTGGGACATGGTGGTCTCGGGCCGATGCTGCTCGGTCACGATGGCGTCCACTGTGGAGGAATCGGCCAGCGCGGGCGCCTCCAGTTCGCGTTCGGTCTGCGAAGCGCGGGAGGCGAGTACCCAGGTGTCCTTGGAGCCGCCGCCCTGGGACGAGTTGACCACCAGGCTCCCCTCCGGCAGCGCGACTCTGGTCAGCCCGCCGGGCAGCACGAAAACGCTCTCACCGTCGTTGACCGCGAACGGCCGCAGGTCGACGTGGCGCGGCGCCAACCGGTCGTCGATCTTGGCCGGCACCGTCGAGAGCTGCACGACCGGCTGGGCGATCCAGCCGCGCGGATTCGCCCGCACCCTGCGCCGGATCTTCGCCAACTCGGCGGAGCGAGGAGTCCGGGCCGAACACGATGCCGTAGCCGCCGGACCCGTCGACCGGTTTGATGACCAGTTCGTCGACATGGCCGAGCACGTGCGCGAGTTCGTCCGGCAGCCAGCAGCGGAACGTGTCCACGTTCGGCAGCAACGGTTTCTCGCCGAGGTAGTAGCGGACCATGTCCGGGACGTAGGTGTAGATCAGTTTGTCATCGCCGACACCGTTGCCGATGCCGTTGGCCACCACCACGTTGCCGGCCCGTGCAGCGTTGACCAGGCCGGCGACGCCGAGCACCGAGTCTGGGCGGAACTGCAACGGGTCGAGGAAGTCGTCGTCGATGCGCCGGTAGATGACGTGCACCTGGCGTTCGCCCTCGGTGGTGCGGATGTAGACGGTGTTGTCCCGGCAGAACAGGTCCCGCCCCTCCACCAGCTCGACACCCATCTGCCTGGCCAGCAGCGAGTGCTCGAAGTACGCGGAGTTGTGCACGCCAGGGGTGAGCACCACGATCGACGGTTCGGACACACTCGGCACGGACGCGCGCAGCGCGCGGAGCAGGTGCACCGCGTAGTCGCCGACCGACCGCACCCGGTGCTGGGCGAACAGGTCCGGGAAGACCCTCGCCATCGTGCGCCGGTTCTCCATCACGTACGACACCCCCGATGGACACCGGAGGTTGTCCTCAAGGACGCGGAACGTGCCGGCCTCGTCCCGGACCACGTCGACGCCTGCGACGTGGATGCGCACTCCGTTGGGCGGGGTGATGCCGACGACCTCGCGGTGGAAGTGCTCGCTTGAGGTGACCAGCCTGCGCGGGATGATCCCGTCGCGGAGGATCTTGCCCTCGCCGTAGACGTCGGCGAGGAACGCTTCGAGGGCGCGGACCCGCTGGACGACGCCCTTCTCCAGTTTTGTCCATTCGGCCGCCGCGACCAACCTGGGCACCAGGTCCAGCGGCAGCGGCCGTTCCTGGCCGGAGAGGGAGAAGGTGATGCCCTGGTCGACAAGGGCTCGTTCGAGCGCTTCGGCGCGCGCGGTCAGATCACCGACGTCCAGGCCGGCGATGGATTCGTACAGCGCGCGGTACGGCCCGCGCACGCTGCCGTCCGGTCCGAACATCTCGTCGTAGGCGGACGAGTGCGCCCGATCCGGGTCAAGGTAGTTGTCGAAGAACTCACCGGTCCGTTTCGGCACCGCGGCCAGTCGGGCCCGCCGGGGTGACGTGGGCAATTCGAGTGCCTCGGCGCGTCGCATACCGTTCATGGTCACTCGCCAACGCGGTCGAAGAGGATACCGTGATGTGACGGTGTCGTTAACCCGCCGTCAACCCGTCGATCCTGCTACCGCTCGGCCTCGCGCGGACGGCCTCGTCCGGGGCGGCCGACAGGGCGATCGGGGTCCAGGTTATTCTTGCATGTCGTGCCGTGTGGCATTCCGCAATGGAGGAAGCCTGCGCCCGCCGGATGACCGGTGGCAGGGCCACTACAACGCGGCACGACGACCACCACCGAAGACTGTCAGGAGAGCGGCTGCATGGCCAACATCAAGTCTCAGATCAAGCGGATCCGGACCAACGAAGCGGCCCGGATGCGCAACAAGTCCGTCAAGTCGTCGGTGAAGACCGCGATCCGCAAGTTCCGCGAGGCTGCGGACGCCGGTGACAAGGACAAGGCGGTCGCCCTGCTCCGCGACGCCAGCCGCGCGCTGGACAAGGCCGCTGGCAAGGGCGTCATCCACACCAACCAGGCTGCGAACAAGAAGTCCGCGATGGCGGCTCGGGTGAACCAGCTCGACAAAGCCTGACCAGGGCTTTCCCAGGTCTTGTTTCACCTGATGGCGTCGATCCGCAGCGGCGGACCGGCGCCATCGGCTTCTTCGCGGCCGGTTTTCAGCCCGCGTCAGCGACGGCCGGTCGCGGCCACGACGCGTAGCACCGCTCGTTCCAGAGCGTAGTCGAAATCGGCGGCAGCGCCCTTCACGTCCGCGTTGACCTCGGCGACGACCTGCATGGCGTCGGCCAGCCCCTCCGGCGTCCAACCGCGCGACTGGGCCAGCGCCTTCTTGACCTTCCACGGCGGCATGCCCAGCTCGCTGGCCAGCCGGAACGGATCGGCCCGACCGACAGCGGCGACCCTGGCCACCGTGCGCACGCCGTCCGCGAGCGCGTCCGCCACCAGCACGTGCGGCACGCCGAGCTGCATGGCCCAACGCAACGCCTCCATGGCCCCGGCCCGGTCGCCGTTCACCGCCTTCTCCGCGACCGCGAACCCGGTCACCTCGGCCCGCCCCCGGTGATAGCGACGCACCGCGGGCTCGTCGACGTTGCCGTCGGTGTCCGCGACCAACTGGGTGGCGGCGGAGGACAGCTCACGCAAGTCGGAGCCGACCGTTTCGAGCAGCGCGAGTGCGGCGGCGCCGTCAATCTTGCCGCCCGCCCTGCGCACCTCGGCACGCACGAAGCTCTCCCGATCGGCCGGCCTTGTGATCTTGGGGCACTCGGTGACCTCGGCACCCGCCTTGCGCAACGCGGCAGGCAGGTCCTTGGCCGGCTTGCTCCGGCCGCCGCCCGAATGCAGCACGGCGAGCACGATGCCCTCGCCCAGCGATTTCCCCTGGCCGAGGATGGCCTCGGCGATCTCCTTGTTCGCCTCCTGCGCGTTGGCGAGCACGACCAGTTGGCCCTCGCCGAACAGGGAGGGGCTGAGCAACTCGATCAACTCGGCCGGGGTGAGGTCGCTCACTTCGTGGCGGCGCAGTTCGGCCAGTGGCTCGGCTTGGCGAACCTCGGTCAAGATGTCGTGCACCGAGCGTTCGACCAGGAACTCCTCCTCGCCGACCACGAGCCGCAGCGGGTGCGCGAGAGCTGATTCGGAACCCACTCGCCAATCCTCGCACGACCGTCCGACGCTCTCGCGCGTGCCACGTCGTGGTACACCGCTGGCTTGAACCGGCAACAGTGCCGTAGCCTCAGATCCACAACTGAATATTGCTCATCCAGAGGGGCAGAGGGATCGGCCCGAAGAAGCCCCGGCAACCCGACATCAGCGATTCTCGACAACCTGTCGACGATGTCCACTGATGATCACGGTGCCAATTCCGACCCGCGACGCGGGAAAGATGAGGAGATACCTCGCGATGACGACTTTTGCCAGTGCGCACTCCGACGCCAGCACCACCACTTTTGATCTTGGGTCCGCCCGTGCCCTCTCCTGCCGGGAATGCGGCCACCAGACTCCGCTCGCTCCCGAATTCGCCTGTGCCGAGTGTTTCGGGCCACTTGAGGTGGCCTACGAATACCCCGAGATCACCAGGGCGGAGATCGAAGCGGGCCCGAAGTCGATCTGGCGTTACCGCAAGCTGCTCCCGGTGCCGACCAACGTCACCGAGATTCCCAACACCGAGCCCGGACTCACCCGGTTGGTGAAGGCCGATCGGCTCGGCGCCGCGCTCGGCCTGCGCAACCTGTGGGTGAAGGACGACACCGGCAACCCGACGCACTCGTTCAAGGACCGCGTGGTCGCGGTCGCCCTGGCCGCAGCGCGGGAACTCGGCTTCTCCGTGCTGGCCTGCCCGTCCACCGGCAACCTCGCCAACGCGGTCGCCGCGGCGGCAGCCCGCGCGGGCTGGCAGTCGATCGTGCTGATCCCGTCCAGCCTGGAGCAGGCGAAGATCCTCACCACCGCCGTGTACGACGGTCAGCTGATCGCCGTCGAAGGCAACTACGACGATGTGAACCGGCTGGCCACGGAACTCGCAGCCGAGCACGAGGACTGGGCGTTCGTGAACGTCAACGTCCGGCCGTACTACGCGGAGGGCTCCAAGACGCTCGGCTTCGAGGTGGCCGAACAGCTCGGCTGGCGCCTGCCCGAGCAGATCGTCATCCCGGTGGCCTCCGGTGCCCAGCTGACCAAGGTGGACAAGGGTTTCCGCGAACTCGGCCAACTCGGCCTGGTGGAAGCCACGCCGTACAAGGTGTTCGGCGCTCAGGCGCAGGGCTGCTCCCCGGTTTCCGCCGCGTACAAGGCCGGTGTCGACGTGGTCACCCCGGTTCGCCCGGACACGATCGTGCGCTCGCTGGCGATCGGCGCTCCCGCCGACGGCCCGTACGTGCTGGACACGGTGCGCCGCACCGGCGGCGCGGTCGAGGACGTCACCGACGAGGAAGTGGTGGCCGGCATCCGGCTGCTCGCGAAGACCGAAGGGATCTTCGCGGAGACCGCGGGTGGCACCACGGTGGCGACCGCGAAGAAGCTTGTCGAGTCCGGCAAGCTCGACCCGGACGCCGACACGGTCCTGCTGATCACCGGCGACGGCCTGAAGACCCTCGACGCCGTGCAGGACCGGATCGGCCCGAAGGCGACCGTCGCACCGTCGAGCAAGGCCGTAAGCGAAGCCCTCGGCAGGTAAGAACTCCCTGGTCTGGGCCGCCCGGCGCGGCCCAGACCAGGTTTGTCCGACTCGCCGGTAACGCGGAGACCGGAAACTCAGATAAATCGGGCGTCGCCACGATCGTGTCGACTCTGGGTGGGGTATGTCCGCGGGGGGCTGGGAGTTGTCGAATCGTACGAAGCTGGCCATCGGGGCCGGCGTTTTCGCCGTGCTGCTGTTAGCCGGCGCGCTGTCGTTCACGATGGGCTTCGGCGCTCACCCGCAGGCCACGCAGAGCCAGCAGGACGCCGCCACCGGCTCGCTGACCACGGCAGCTGCCGTCACCAGCACGACGGAACTGACCACGCCCCCGCAGGTCGTCACCACCGACCCGACGACCACGGTCACCAGGACGACGACCACGGCGCCCAAGACCACGGCCAAGTACAAGGGCGACGGCACCATTCCGGCGCCCACCCAGCACCCGGTGACCAACGTGCCGCTGCCCCCGCCGCCGCACCAGAACCCGGTACCCGGCTGCACGGCGACGCACACCGGCACGGCGGCGAGCAAGACTGACGTTCAGTCCGCGCTGGTATCCGCCGCCTCGACCCAGTACTGGTCGGGCGTGCGGAACCCGCCGTACGAGAACGGCAGCACCGACCCGAGCAGCACGCCGACACCGACCGGGCCGCCCGCGCAGATCACCGTCCCGACCAAGCTCGTCGAGGCGATCGCCTGGCAGGAGAGCGGTTGGCAGTCCAACATCACCTCGTGCGATGGCGGCGCGGGCGCCATGCAGATCATGAGCGCGACCGCGAGCTGGATGAACCAGCGCTTCGGCACGCCCTACGACTACAAGGCGCTCAGCGGCAATGCCCAGATCGGCAGCGAGTACCTGGAATGGCTCGTCGCCTACTTCGGCGAGAACTACTTCGGGTACAACTACGACCTGTCCGATCCTGACCTGCTCGCCGCGGTGATCGACGCGTACAACGCGGGCGCGTCGAACGTCGAGTTCACCGGCGGGCACACCGTGCTCAGCTCGTACACCAGGAACGTGGAAGCCCTGATGAGCCAGCAACCGTGGGCTGCCAGCTCGTAGCGCCGCGTCGCCGTATGTGATGCTTCCGATGTGGACACCGACAGCATCGACGGTCCCGACAGCGCCGACTGGGAGCAGCGGTTGGCCGACGCCTGGGCGTCGTTCGGCATCGACATCGACGAGGCCGAGTTCCGGGCACTGATCGAGAGTCTCGTCGCCGAACTGCCCGAAGGCAGCGCCGTGGCGGACTTCGAACGCGCCTGCGCGTTCGACTCGACCGGTTCACCGGATCAGGCGGTCCCGCTGTACCGCAAGGCACTCGCCACGGGACTCACCGGCATCCGCCGCAGGCGCGCCGTGATCCAGTTGGCGAGCTCGCTGCGCAACCTCGGCCACCCCGAGGAAAGCGTCACCCTGTTCACCAACGAACTCGACGCGTCCTGCGACGTCCTCGACGACGCGGTGCGTGCCTTCCTCGCGTTGGCCCTGACCGACGTCGGGCGTGAGCGCGAGGCCGTCTCGCTCGCGCTCAGCACCCTCGGTCCGCACCTGCCGCGCTACCAGCGTTCGCTCGGCAACTATGCCCGGCTGCTCGTCGAGCCGGAGAGTGCCTGATCGGTTCCCATGACTAGCCTCCGTTCGTCGGTCGTCCGTTCTTGCCCGATCCGCCGTGCGGGGCGGGCCGGGGATCGCCGCGCCTGACCACGACCGGACCGCTCGGTCCTGGCAGGATCGCGACATCGCCGTCGTGATCGGTGCGCAGCACCAGCGCACCGTCGGCGGTGAGCCGGTTGAGTGTCAACGGGCTGGGGTGCCCGTACGGGTTGCCGAGGCCGACGCTGGCCACGGCGACCCTGGCGTGCACGGCATCCAGGAATCCGGGTGCCGAGTACCTCGATCCGTGGTGCGGAATCTTGAGGATGTCCGCGGTGAGATCGGTCCGCGCGTCGAGCAGGTCGGCCTGCGCGGCCAACTCGACATCACCGGTCAGCAGCACCCGCCCCGCCGCGGTCTGCGCGCGCAGCACCAGCGACGAGTTGTTCACCACCGTGCCGGACGGATCGTCCCCGCTCGGCCACGATTCGGCGGCCGGCGGACCGACCACGTCCATGGCAAGGCCCGGCCACTGGAGATGTTGCCCAGGGCTCAACTCCACCAGTGGCACGTGCGCGGCAGCGACCTCCTGCTTCACCTGTGCCCACGCCCAGGCCGGCACCCGACTCGGTCCGACCGCGACCGCACCGACCGACCTGTTGCGCAGCACCGCGACCAGCCCGCCGACATGGTCGGCATGCAGATGGCTGAGGATCACCATCGGAATCCGGGTGACGCCGAGCCGACCGAGGCACTCGTCGATCGCGTTCTCATCCGGTCCGGTGTCGACCACGACGGCGCGGTCCGGCTGGTTGGTGGCCAGTACCTCGCCGTCGCCCTGGCCGACATCGCAGTCGACCATGGCCCAGCCATTCGGCGGCCAACCGGGCGCGATCATCCGAACCGGGATGACCACCACGAACACCCCGACCGTCACCGCGATGACCAGCACCCGGAACCGCCGCGACCGCAGCGCGATCACCACCGCGATGATCAACACGGCGAGAGTGACCCCGCCGAGCCACCCGGTCGGCCACGGTAGCGACGCCGCCGGGACCTGCGCCGAATGGTGCGCGACAGCGATCAGCCAGTCCAGCGGCCACTGCGCGAACCCGGCCACGAAGCCGGCGGCCGATGCCGCGATCGGCGACAGTGCCATGGCAAGCACGCCCAACACCATCGCCGGCACGAACGCCGGCTCCGCGAGCACGTTCGCGGCCACCGCGGTCAGGCTGAACTGGCCGTAGCCTGCCGCGATCAACGGCGCGGTCATCAGGTGCGCCACCACGGCGATCGCGAGCAGCTCGGCGAACCCGCCGGGCACACCGCGCCGATGCAGCGCGTCCGCCGTTGGTCCAGCCAGCAGCACCATGGCGGCCGTAGCCAGTACGGACAACGCGAACTGCACGTTGCCGCTGAACTCCGGCTGCCACAGCAACAGGACCAGGACGGTCGCGGCCAGCACCGACGACGTCGACCCACGGCGCCCGGTGGCGAGCGCGAGCAGACCGACGCCCACCATCAAGAACGCCCGCAGCACGCTCGGCTTCGGCCCGGCCACCTCGAAGAAGGCGACCAGTACGAACCCGGTCGACACCGCGGCCAGTCGAGGACCGATGAACCGCCGCGCCAACCAGAGCACGGCACCGCACACGATCATGAAGTGGTACCCGCCGACAGCCAACAGGTACGCCATCCCGGCGGTCCTGAAGTCGTCGGTGACCGACTGGCGCAGTCCGCTGGTGTCGCCGATGACCAGGCCAGGCAGCAAGCCCCTGGCATCGCCGTCCAGCGACCCGGCCGCCCTGCGCAGCCCGCCGCGCAGCGCATCGGCCGCCCGTTGCAGCGTGGAGGCCGGACCGACATCGCTCGGTACGCCTCGAACCCGCAGGACGGCGACGGTGCCGTCGTTGGATTCGGGTGGCATCAGCACGCCGAACGCGTCGGCCTGCTGACCGCGCAGCAGGTTCGCCCAGCCGTGCGCCGGTGCAAGCAGGAGTACTGATCCGTCGGCGGATTCGGCAGTGCCGTGCTGGGTGAGCTGCCTGGCCGTCGCCTCGATCAGGACCGTACGGACACCGCCCTGCCGTCCCGCGAAACCTTCGCTGACGACCGGTCTCGGCACCGCGTCCACCTCGATCCGCAACCGGACGCTCGCCCCATGGGCAGCGAGTGTCCGGAGTGGATTGTCGGCGTCAGCGTGCAACCGGGCTCCGGTCAAGGTCGCGGTGAGCAGCCCGCACAGCACCAGTAGCCAGGCACTGGTTCTGATCGCGGCCTTGCCGTGCACCACGCTCAGCAGGATCACTCCGATGAGCGCGGTCACCACTCCCCCGGCGACGGCCAGTGGCCAGCCGACGCCGACACCGAGCACGGTGGTCAGCCAGACCGCGACTGCTGCCGGCAGCAGTCGCAGATCATGACCGGCCGTGAGTCGACGCCACCAGGCGCGGGTGAGCACATCCTTCGGGCTGGTCGGTAGCTGTCGTTGCGATGCTCCTTTCTGTTGCTGGACCGACGGTTGGCCGGTCATACGGTCACCAGATCCTTCAGTTTCGCGTATTTCGCGTCGCCGATTCCTCCGACATCGCGTAGTTGGTCGATGGAGTTGAACGAGCCGTGCTGGCTGCGCCAGGTGAGGATGCGTTGCGCCGTCGCATCACCGACTCCGGGCAGGGTCTCCAGATCGTTCGCGGATGCGGTGTTCAGATTGATCTTCTGGCCTGGTGGCAGTTCGGCGGTTCCCTTTCCTTTCTTTGATTTCTTGGTGGTGCTGTCCGGGCTGGCCGCGCCAGATGGCAAGGCCGGGTCGGGTGGTGGGACGGCAGCGCCCGACGGCACCGGGATGCCGACGTAGATCTGTTCGCCGTCGGCGAGTTTTCGCGCCAGGTTCAGCGCGGTCACGTCCGTGCCGGGCAGCACGCCACCCGCTGCCTGGACGGCATCGGCGACGCGCGCGCCATCGGTGAGCGTGACAAGGCCAGGGTTGGCGACCTTGCCGACCACGCTCACAATGATGTGCGTGTTCGCCGAACTGGCCGGGACCGACGACGAGTTCGCCATCGCGCTGACGGCGGCCGGTAATGCCGGTGCCGCCTCGGTTTCTGGCCGTGCCGAAGCGATGGCCATGCCGGCGACGACCGCGGCGACCAGCGCGATGACGGCCACGGCTAAGACGGCACCGCGATGTCGGCGCACCAGTGATCGGACGCCGGCCGCCGCGCGGTTTCCGCCGGGCAGCCACCGTTCGACCAACTGGCCTGATAGGCCGGCGGACAGATCGGGCATGGGTGGATCGCCGGTCGTCGACTCGATCGGCGACGGGTCGCGTTCGCTTGGTTCGGGTAGGTCGACTTCGACGATGTCGATGCCGGCGTCGATGTCGTTGTCGGGTTTGTTGGTGCGCGGCCAGGTGAAAACGGGAATGGGTTCGTCTGTGCTCCTTGCTGTCGTGCGGTCTTCGGATGCCAGCTCGCTGGCCAGGTTCGCGAGTCGACCTCGGACGTGGTCGCGACCGTTCCTGTTGGGGTGCATGGGTTTCGTCATCACGCGGTCGACATTAGACGAAGCGCGGGACGGCCGGATCACTTTTCGTGGCGCCTGTGGATAGCGCATCGCGATGTGGATAACTTGGGGACCGCGCGTGAATTCCGAAGTGGATTGTCCGGCCGATGTGCTGAGCTGAAAGATTGACCACTGTTCGGCCGGGCTGGGATCCCCACCAGACAACTTACTCGGTGGGGTGGGGGTGGTTCGGCGGGGAGGGTGTGGGGTAAGGGATCGCGGTCAGAGTTGGGGTAGGCCGCCGGGGAGGACGACGACGCCGAGCACGCCGGCGCCGGTGTGCGCGCCGATCACCGCGCCGACCTCGGAGACGACGCAGCCGCCGGCTGCGGGAAGGCGTTCCTCCAGCCGGGCGGCGATTTCGGCGGCGCGCTCGGGTGAGGCGAGGTGGTGCACGGCAAGGGAAACCGGTTCGGCTCCCGCGATTTCCACGGCGAGATCGACCAGTCGGGTGACCGCTCTGCTGGTCGTGCGCACCTTTTCCAGCGGGACGATCTGGCCGTGCGACACGTGCAGCAGGGGTTTGACCGCGAGGGCGGTACCGACCAGCGCGGCAGCCGGGCCGATGCGGCCGCCTCTGCGGAGGTATTCGACGGTTTGCAGGCAGAACAGGGTTCTGGTGCGCGCTGCGATGTCGGTGGCGACCCGCTCGACCTCGGCGGCGGGCGCGCCGTTCGCGGCGGCAGCGGCGGCGCCGAGCACGGCGAAGCCGAGGCCCATGGTGGTCGAACGGGAGTCGACGACGCGGACGCGTTCGACGCCGACCTCCTCGGCGGCCAGGCGGGCGGCTTCCCAGGTGCCGGAGAGGTCGCGGGACAAGTGGACCGACACGACGGCGTCGGCGCCTTCGTCGAGGAGGCTTCGATAGGTGTTGGCCAGCTCACCGGGGGTCGGGCGGGACGTGGTGACCATGCGATGTTCGCCGAGCGCTTTGGTCAGTTCGACCGGGCCGAAGTCGATGCCGTCCAGGCCGCTCTCCTCGTCGACCATGACATGCAGCGGCACCACGGAAACCGCCTGCCTGCTGGCGAATCCCTCAGGTAGGTAAGCGGTGGAGTCGGTGACGACGGCGACGGACACGATGGCCGAGCCTACGTTTCCGGACCGGATGGGCGACAGGACCCCGCCGATACGCCGAGCGTTGTCAGGGTTGCTGCGAGTGCGCCGGCCACGGTCTGATGGGCGGCCCAGCCCCAGTGCATGCCGTCGGGGTTGCCGAGTCCGGCGAAGACGTGGTCGCGGGTGAGGGCGGTCAGATCAAGCAGGGGAACCTTGTTCTTTTCGCCCCATTGCCGGATGGCGACGGTGGCGGGGCCATGTCCGGTGTGTACCGATCCGTAGGACGGGGCTCGGTGGGTGGCGGGGAGGATCGCCACGGCGGGCAGGTCCGGGCGGAGGGCGCGGATGGCCCCGACGATCTCGCCGAGATAGCGGACGGACAGCGCGGGTGGCAGCGCGACGGGACGGCCGCCGAGCAGTCGGGACAGGACAGGTTGGGCGGCGAGGTAGGCCTTGCGGGCGGTGCGCCGGAGCGGATCTGGGCGCAGGTAGCGCAGGCCGGTGCGTAGGTAGGTGGGTAGCGGCGAGGGCAGCGTGTCCATGCTGCCGACGCCGAGCACGAGGGCGTCGATCTTGGGCAGCAGGGGCCAGATGTTGGGGTCGCCGGTCAGCGCCCACCAGGCATCGCGCGCGGTCCAGCCGAAACCGGCGAACAGGTGCGCGGTGCCGGCGAGTTGGGCTGCGGCGATGTTGGGCCACAGGCGCGGGTCGTCGGCGGGCATGGGGCCGGTTGGGCCGTGGAAGGCGAGGGAGTCGGCGAGGACGAGGAGACGGGGAGGGGAGTGGGGGTGGGGGTGGGGGTGGGGCGGCTCGGGAGTGGCGGTGGGTGGGACGGGAGGCGCGGCGACCACAGGTCCGGGGGATTCGGGCCGGGGTGGGGCGGCGGACGAGGGTTGGGAGGAGGCGGGTGGGGGTTGGGGGCTCGGGAGGCACGACGGGTGACGGGTCGCGGGGGTCGGGAGGCACGGCGGGCGACGGGTCGCGGGGGTCGGGAGGCACGACGGGCGACGGGTCGCGGGGGTCGGGGCTGGAGGGCACGGCGGTTGGGTCAGCCGGTGATGCCGGCGTTGTAGACCGACAGGCGCCACTGGGTCTGGCCGGTACGGCGGGTCAGGACCGTCCAGTGGCAGTTGCCGATGCCCGCCAGCTGCGGCCACGACTGCACGGGTAGGCCGAGCAGGCTGCCGACCAGGCCGGTGATGAGGCCGCCGTGGGTGGCGAGCATCGCCGTGTCGCTGAACTCCTCGTCAAGCTCGTTGACGAGTTCACCTGCTCGGGCGGCCACTTCGATGCGGGTTTCGCCTTCGGGCGGGGCTGTGCTGGCGTCCTGTTGCCAGGTCGCGGTGCCGCCGGGCCACTGGGCCTCGACCTCGGCGAAGTTGAGTCCCTGCCAGAGGCCGAGGTTCGTCTCGCGCAAGCGTTTGTCTATGCGGAGGGGGACGCCGGTGGCCTCGGTGAACACGGTTGCCGTGTCAAGTGCTCTGCGCAGGTCGGAGGCAACCACGATCTGTGGGTCGAACCTGGCGAGGGCGGGCACGGCGAACCTGGCCTGGTTCCAGCCGGTCGGGGTCAGCGCCGAGTCGAGGTGGCCCTGCCAACGGCCGGCGGCATTGTGATCGGTTTCACCGTGCCGCCAGAGCACGACCCGGCGCAGTGTCACCTGGTCAGACCCTCTTTCGCGTCGACAGGCCGGTTGGGCTCGGGATCGAAGCCGATCCTCGGGCAGTCCTTCCAGAGCCGTTCCAACGCGTAGAAGGACCGCTCCTCCGAGTGTTGTACGTGCACGACGACGTCGACGAAGTCCAACAGCACCCAGCGCCCCTCGCGGGCGCCCTCACGACGGACCGGTTTGGTGCCGGCCGCGCGCATCTTCTCCTCTACACCGTCAACGATGGCGCCGACCTGGCGTTCGTTGGGTGCGGACGCGATCACGAAGCAATCGGTGATGATCAGCTGTTCGGAAACGTCGAGCACGATGATGTCGTGCGCCTTCTTGTCGGCCGCCGCGTTGGCGGCGACCAGGGCCAGCTCGCGCGACCTGTCAGTGGCTGCCACGTGTCTCCTCGTTCAGCGCCGTTGTGGGCGCGCTCGACTTGTTCGGTGACCCAGGGTACCTGGGACCGGCAAGGTGGTTGTCCGGTCACCGGGCGAGCCGCAGCCACTGTGGGCGATCGCGTGGTCATCAGCCGCGTTGGTAGAGGCCCCGCTTGGAGATGTACTGGACCACGCCGTCGGGCACGAGGTACCAGACGGGCAGGCCGGCGGCGACGCGTTGGCGGCAGGAGGTCGACGAGATGGCCATGGCTGGCACCTCGACCAGGGAGACGGCGCCGTTGGGCAGGTGCCGGTCGTCGAGTTGGTAGCCGGGCCGGGTGACGCCGATGAAGTGGGCCTCGGCGAAGATGTCGTCGACCTTGTGCCAGGACAGGATCTGTTCCAGGGCATCGGCGCCGGTGATGAAGTAAAGCTCGGTGCCGGGGTAGATCTCGTGCAGTTCGCGCAGGGTGTCGAGGGTGTAGGTGGGGCCGCCGCGGTCGATGTCCACGCGGCTGACCGAGAAGCGCGGGTTGGACGCGGTGGCGATGACCGTCATCAGGTAGCGGTCCTCGGCGGCGCTGACGCCCCGGTCGCTTTTCTGGTAAGGCTGCCCGGTGGGCACGAACACGACCTCGTCGAGTTCGAAACGGGACTGCACCTCGCTCGCGGCCACGAGGTGTCCGTGATGAATCGGGTCGAAGGTGCCACCCATGATCCCGATTCGCCGTCTGCGCGACATGTCCGGTGAGCGTACGTGTCGATTTCGGTTTTGGCGCGGGGTGATCGGGTCCGGGTGACCAACATCGCCACCCGGACCCGGTCGGCTACCCCTCCGGTGCGAGCACCTTGCCGCTGCCGATCTCGACGACGCGGATCGCCTCCATGGGGCAGGATTCGGCTGCGTCGATCGCTGCCTCGTCAGGGTCGATCTCCGCCTCGATCGGCTCCGATGTGGTGCCGTTGAGCGCGAAGCGGTTCGGTGCGGTGCCGACGCAGACGGCCGAGCCGATGCAGGTGCCCTTGTCGACGGTGATCCGCCACCGTTCGTCGGTCATGAGCCAAGCCTCCTTACCAGGCGACGGGGAGCGAGCGTACGCCGCGGATGAGGCGGTCGGTCTTCCATTCGACTTCTTCGGCCGGCACGGCGAGCCGCAGCGTTGGCAGGCGCTTCACCAGGCTGGTGACGGCCATCTGGAGTTCCATCCTGGCCAGCGGCGCGCCGAGACAGTGGTGGGCGCCGTGGCCGAACGCGACGTGCTGGTTCTCGGGGCGGTGGAAGTCGATCTGGTCGGGCTTGTCGAAGACGAGTTCGTCGCGGTTGGCGGAGCTCATGTCCGGCATGACCGCGTCGCCCGCCGCGATGGGCTGGCCGCTGGCGAGCACCAGGTCTTCCTTGGCGATTCGTACGAAACCCGCTCCACCGCCGAGGGGGACGAACCGCAGCAGCTCCTCGACGGCGGCCGGGACCAGGTCCGGGTCGGCGACCAGAGTCTCCCAGAGGTCGCGGTTGGCGAGCAGCAGGTAGACGAAGTTGCCGGTCTGGTTGGCGGTGGTCTCGTGGCCGGCGAGCAGCAGGGAGACGGCGAAGTTGACCAGTTCCGCCTCGCTGAGCCGCTCGTCGGCGTCGCGGGCCGTGATCAGCTCGGTGAGCAGGTCGTCCTTGGGCTCGGCTCGGTGTGCCGCGATGAGTCCGGCGATGTACTCACGGAGATGTTCGCGGCTGGCCTGGCTTTCGCTGCCGTCGCCGGCGATGACGAGCAACTTGTCGGTCCACTCGCGGAAGCGGGCCTGATCCTCGACGGGGACGCCGAGCATCTCGCAGATGACCGTGATGGGCAGCGGCCAGTTGACGGAGGCGGCGAGGTCGGCGGGTGAGCCCGCGGCGATCAGGTCGTCGGTGAGGCGGTCGAGGATGGCCTGGATCCTCGGGCGCAGGGTCTCGATCCGGCGCGCGGTGAACGCCTTGGCGACGAGCTTGCGCAGCCTGCCGTGCTCGGGCGGGTCCATGGTGAGGATGCTCGACTCCTGCTGGATGTTGGGCAGTGGTCGCGGCACGTCCTTGCCGACCGTGGCGGCCATGCTGAACCTGGGGTCGGCGAGCACCATCTTGACGTCGTCGTACCGGGTCGCCAGCCATGCGTCCCCGCCGTAGGGCATGGCGATGCGCAGCACGGGCGTGTGCTGCCGCACCTCCGCCATTTTCGGATGAACCGAGAGCGCTTCCGTCTTTCCGAACGGAAAAGGCGTCGCTGGTTCCTGGCTGGTCGCCGTCATCGCAGTCCCCTCGTACGGTCTCATGTAAGCACCTGCTTACAGTTCGAGCGTAGGCAGAAGGTCACGTTGGGTCAACGTCAGGTAGGCGATTGCCGTCAATCGGCGGGCGGGCGCTGGGCGGAACGCTCCAACAGCACCGATACCGCGCGCAGCACGCAGTCGATGATCTCGTCGGGGTCGGCGTGCGCGATCGGCTCCTTGACCAGGACGTAGCGCAGCAGGCCGATGCCGAGGACCCAGGAAAGCACCAGGTCGGCACGCAGTTCGGCGTTGGCGGCGTCGGTCAGCGACGCCAGCACCTCCGCGTACTCGCGGCCGATCTCGCCGCGCACCATCGATTTCGCGCCCTGGTGAGCCGCTGATCGCAGCACCGCGTAGAACGGGCTGGCGTCGGCGGTGGGCGCGTCCTTGGCGAACATCCGCTCCATCGTGCGCAGCAGCAGGAGTTCGGGCGGGGTTTCGTTGATCAACTGACGGGACGAGCCGGTCATGGTGGCCTCGAACAGGCCGTCCTTGGAACCGAAGTAGCGAAACAGCAGCGCCTGGTTGACGCCTGCGCGGGCAGCGATGTCCCGGACCGTGGTCTGTTCGAATCCGCGTTCGGTGAACAGGTCCCGAGCCGCGGTCAGCAACGCGGCTCGTGTCGCGTCGGCGTCGCGACGACGCGAGGGGGGGTCCTGTGCCATTCTGCGGAGCTTACCGACCGGATGGACCATCGGCAGGCGATCAGGACGTGCCGCGGATCTGCCCGTCGCCCCAGACCTGCCACTTGGTCGAGGTCAGCTCCGTCAGTCCCATCGGTCCCCTGGCGTGCAGTTTCTGGGTGGAGATGCCGATCTCGGCAGCCATGCCGAATTCGGCGCCGTCGGTGAACGCGGTGGACGCGTTGACCATCACGGCCGCCGAGTCGACCCTGGCCGCGAACTCGCGGGCGGCAGACACGCTCTCGGTGACGATCGCGTCGGTGTGGCCGGACGAGTGCTCCGCGATGTGCTCGATGGCCTCGTCGAGCGAGTAGACGACCTTGGCCGCGATGTCCAGGGAGAGGTATTCGGTGTCCCAGTCGGCGTCGGTGGCCGGGACGACGTCGGTGCCGATGGTCCGCACGGTTTCGTCGCCGTGCACGGTGACATCGGCCTCGCGCAACGCCTTCAGCACGCGGGGCAGGAAGATTTCCGCCAGGGAGGCATGCACGAGCAGGGTTTCCGCGGCATTGCACACGCTGGGCCTGCGCACCTTCGAGTTGATCACGATCTGCTCGGCCTTGGCCAGGTCAGCTGTTGCGTCGACGTAGACATGGCAGTTGCCGGTGCCGGTCTCCACGGTCGGCACGGTGGCCTGTTCGACGACCGCGGCGATCAGGCCGGCTCCCCCGCGCGGGATGACCAGGTCGACAAGGCCGCGCGCGGTGATCAGGTGGTGCACGGAGGCGCGGTCGTGACAGGGGAGGAGCTGGACCGCGTCCTGCGGCAGGCCGGTCGCCGCGAGGGCGTCGCGGAGGATGGCGACGAGGGCGGTGTTGGACTGCTCCGCGGAGGACGAACCGCGGAGCAGGACGGCGTTGCCGGACTTCAGGGCGAGGCCGGCCGCGTCGACGGTCACGTTCGGGCGACCTTCGTAGACCATGCCGAGCACGCCCATGGGCACCCGGACCTGCCGGATCTCCAGGCCGTTGGGTTGCACGCCGCCGCGCACGATCTCGCCGATCGGGTCGGGCAGACCGGCGACGGTGCGCAGGCCGTCGGCGATGCCCTCGACCCTCGATCGGGTGAGAGTGAGGCGGTCGATCAGCGCCTCGGACATGCCGGATTCGCGGCCCGCCGCGATGTCGCGGGCGTTGGCCGCGAAGATCTCCTCTGCGCGCGCGAGCAGTGCGTCCGCCATGGCGTGCAGGGTGGCGTCCTTGCGTCCCCGGGTGGCAAGAGCCAGGTCGCCGGCTGCTTTCCTGGCTCGGCGCGCGGCCCCGTGGACCTGCTCGCGGAGCTCGTTCGTGTGCACTGGACTGTCGGCCACGGCGGTCATGCCCTTCAGCCTACGACGTGTTGTCGGGGTCGTGCGCTAGATATATGCGGCATGGACGAGACCGCCCTTCGGGCCAGGGCCGAGGAACTGCTGCGCAGGCTGGCAGGCGAGGACGCGATACTGCGGCCGGACCAGTGGGCGGCGATTCGCGCGCTGGTCGTGCAGCGGCGGCGGGCGTTGGTGGTGCAGCGCACCGGATGGGGCAAGTCCGCGGTGTACTTCCTGGCCACCGCGTTGCTGCGGGAGTTGGGCGAGGGACCGACGCTGATCGTGTCGCCGTTGCTCGCGCTGATGCGCAACCAGGTCCAGGCGGCGGCCAAGGCAGGCGTGCACGCGGCCACCATCAACTCGGCGAACACCGAGGAGTGGCATGGCATCCAGGAGGAGGTCGTCGGTGGCCGGGTGGACGTGCTGTTGATCAGTCCGGAACGGCTGAACAATCCGGATTTCCGGGACAACGTGTTGCCCGAACTGACCGAGGCGACCGGTTTGCTCGTGGTGGACGAGGCGCACTGCGTGTCCGACTGGGGCCACGACTTCCGGCCCGACTATCGCAGGCTGCGCACGCTGCTGGCCGGCCTGCCGAACACGGTGCCGGTGCTGGCGACCACCGCGACCGCGAACGACCGGGTGGTCACCGACGTCGCCGAGCAACTCCAGATCGGCGGCGACGGCGAGACACTGGTGCTGCGTGGCGCGCTGGATCGGGAGAGCCTGCACCTGGCCGTGGTGCCGGGGTTGAGCGCGCAGGCACGATTGGGGTGGCTGGCCGAACACCTGGACGAGCTGACAGGGTCCGGGATCATCTACACGTTGACCGTGGCAACGGCCGACGAGGTGGCGGCGTTCCTGCGGGAGCGCGGGTATGCGGTCGCCTCGTACACGGGCAAGACGGATCCGGCCGAGCGGGCGCGGGCCGAGGAGGATCTGCTGGCCAACCGGGTCAAGGCGCTGGTGGCGACCTCGGCCCTCGGCATGGGTTTCGACAAGCCGGATCTGGGGTTCGTGCTGCATCTGGGCGCGCCAGCCTCGCCGATCGCGTACTACCAGCAGATCGGGCGCGCGGGTCGTGGGGTGCGGCGGGCGGACGTGGTGTTGTTGCCGGGAGTCGAGGACCGGGACATCTGGGCGTACTTCGGGTCGCTGGCCTTCCCGGCCGAGCGGGTGGTGCGGTCGGTGTTGGACGCGTTGTCCTCGGCGGGGCGGACGCTGTCGACGGCGGCGTTGGAGCCCATGGTCGACCTGTCGCGGAGCAGGCTGGAGATGGTGCTCAAGGTGCTGGACGTGGACGGCGCGGTGCGCAGGGTGCGGGGCGGCTGGGAGGCGACCGGGCAGGCGTGGGAGTACGACGCGGATCGGTACCAGCGGATCGAGAAGGCGCGGGTCACGGAGTCGCAGGCGATGTTGGACTACCAGGCCACGTCCGCTTGTCGGATGGAGTTCTTGTTGCGGCAGCTGGACGACGCACATGCCGCGCCGTGCGGGCGTTGCGACAACTGCACCGGCAAGCGGTGGAGTACCGAGGTTTCCGAGGTGAGCACGGACGCGGCGCGGGAACGGTTGCGGCGGCCGGGGGTGGACATCGCGCCGCGCAAGCAGTGGCCGACCGGGATGAGCGCGTTGGACGTGCCGTTGTCCGGGAAGATCGCGGCCGGTCAGATCGCCCTGGAGGGGCGGGCGTTGGCCCGGCTGACCGACATCGGCTGGGGCACGCGCCTGCGGGCGTTGCTCAAGGAGGGCGCGCCGGACGAGCCGGTGCCGGACGACGTGTTCAACGCGTGCATCGCGGTGTTGGCGAGTTGGGGCTGGGCGCGGCGACCTGTGGGTGTGGTGACGATCGCGTCGCGGCGCAGGTCCGAGTTGATCGAGAGCCTCGGCGCGCGGTTGGCTTCGGTCGGACGATTGGCGCCGTTGGGTGCGGTGCGGGTCGGTGGGGCGGGCGGGCATCGGGCGAACAGCGCACGGCGACTGGCTGAGCTGTGGTCGGCCATGTCGGTGCCGGACGAGCTGGCCGCGAACTTGTCTACTGTGGACGGACCGGTGTTGTTGGTCGACGATCTGGTCGACTCGGGATGGACGATGACGCTGGCGGCGAAGTTGTTGCGGGATGCGGGTGCGCCGGACGTGCTGCCATTCGCGTTGGCGACCGCGGGCTGATCTGATTCACTGCGAGGTGTGAATCCTGATCTGATCCGAGGCGCCATCGAGGTCGAACGCACCGAGCACGGCCTGTTGCCGCAGCGGCTGCCCGCCTGGGCGCGCCGGCAGTTCCCCGACGAGTACCTGGCCCGAGTGGTCGCGCAACCATCCGGGGTGCGGCTGGCGTTCCGTACCGAGGCGACGCGCATCGAACTGGACGTGCTGCCGACCAAGATCGCGTACCGGGACGGGCCGACCATGCCGGACGGCGTGTACGAGCTGACCGTGGACGGCGAGGTGCTCGCCAGGGCGACCGTGCCGGGCGGCAAGATCGACGTGATCGACATGGCCACCATGACCGCCACGACGCAGCCCGGCGAGCCGGGCACTGCGCGGTTCGACGGCCTGCCGGCCGGTAGCAAGGACGTGCGGATCTGGTTGCCGCAGACCGAGATCACCGAGCTGATCGCGGTGCGCGCCGACGCCCCGATCGAGCCGTCGCCGATGGATGGACGGCCGGTGTGGCTGCATCACGGGAGTTCGATCAGCCACGGGTCGACGGCCGCCTCGCCGACCACCACGTGGCCGGCGACGGCCGCGCGGCTGGCCGACGTGGAGCTGATCAATCTCGGGTTCAGCGGCAACGCGCTGCTCGACCCTTTCACCGCGCGCACGATGCGCGACACACCCGCCGATCTGATCAGCGTCAAGATCGGGATCAACCTGACCAACAGCGACCTGATGCGCGTACGCGCGTTCGTGCCGGCCGTACACGGCTTCCTGGACACCGTTCGGGAAGGCCATCCGGACACGCCGCTGCTGGTGGTCTCCGCCATCCTGTGCCCGATCCACGAGGGCACGCCGGGACCGGGCGCGCCGGATTTCAGCAGCGGAGCGCTGAAGTTCCGCGCCACCGGCGACCCGGACGACGTGTCGAACGGGAAGCTGACGCTGGCCGTGATCCGCGACGAACTCGCGCGGATCGTGGCGCAGCGCGCCGATGACGACCCTAATCTGTCCTATCTGGATGGTCGGGAACTGTTCGGCGAGACCGACATCGCCGAGTTGCCGTTGCCGGATGAGCTGCATCCGAGCCCGGCAGGGCATGTGCGGATCGGCGAGCGGTTCGCTCAGCTGGCGTTCAACGGTTGCCTCTCTGGATCAGACACAAGCTCGGTGTCCCAGACGAGCACCGCTGGCAGGCCGAGGTAGGCGGCGACCGTGGCGTCCGGGATGTGCTGGTGGGCGCGGCGTTTCGCGCCGATCTCCGCCATGCCGATCCTCGGTTCGACGCAGGCGCGGACGGTGAGGCCGGCCGAGGTGAACGCCGCGACGTAGTCGGCGTGGCCGTGCCGGTGCTCGCGGATGAAACCGCGATTGCCGTCCGCGTCCTTGAACGGCGCGTTCCAGTCCAGGTGCGCCTGGAACGGGTGCACGGCCGAGGTGATCAGGTGACCGCCCGGACGCAGCACCCGGCCCAACTCGGCGATGCCGGCACCGAGATCGGGCAGGTGGGCCAGGGCGAGACCGCACACCACCAGGTCGAACGAGGCGTCCTCGAACGGGAGAGCGAGCAGGTCGGCGACGCGGAAGTCGGCCTGCGGCACGGACTTCTCGGCGACGGCGAGCATCTCGGGCGTCAGGTCGATGCCGGTGACCCGGTGGCCGAGTTCGACAAGGCGCCGGGTGTGCCGGCCGGTGCCGCAGGCCGCGTCCAGCGCGTCGCCGGGCTTTCGCTCGTCCAGCAATGCCCAGACGGCCGGCTGTTCCATCGCGATGAGCTGGTTGCCCGGCTCGTCGTAGTTCGCCGACCAGAGCGCGTAACCGGTGACCGAATCGCTTTCGGTCACCTGCTCGCCCGCCGCGTACTGCTCATCGGCGAGGATGCGGCGGATCTCGGCGATGCGCTGTTCGGTGTTGTCCTCGGGACCGTTGTAGAGGTTGCGCAGAATGGCGAGGCCCTCGACCCCGATCAACACGTCCCGCAGGCGCACTTCCCTGTTCATGCGTCCGAGGTTACGGCCTGGGGAGATGTCAGTAGCGCAGCGGCACCAGGTCGTCGGCGTGCACGACCTCTCTGCGTTGCTCAGGGGTGAGTTCGTGGCTTGAGCGGCCGAGCAGCGCGGGCATCTCGACGACGTCGTAGGCGACCACTCCCCTGGCCACCACCTGGCCTGCCGGGTCGAGGAGTTCGACCACGTCGCCCGCTTCGAAATCGCCGTCCGCGCCGGTGATGCCGGCCGCGAGCAGGGAGCGGCGGCGGTGCAGCACGGCGGCGACCGCGCCCGCGTCCAGATGCAGCCTGCCGGAGGCGTCCGCGGCGTAGCCGAGCCAGAACCGGCGCGCGGACAACCGGGTGCTGCCGGCCGCGAACGCGGTGCCGACCTCGGCGCCGCCCAGTGCCTCGCCTGCTTGCGCGGCCGAGGCGAGCAGGACCGGGATGCCGGCTGAGGAAGCAAGCCGGGCGGCGGCGAGCTTGGAGGCCATGCCGCCGGTGCCGAGGCCGGACGCACCGCTGGTGCCCGCGTCGACACCGTCGGTGTCGGCGGCGTCCGCGACCTCGGTGATCCGGCGGGCGTTGCCGCGCCGGGGATCGCCATCATACAAGGCGTCCACATCGGACAGCAGGACCAGGGCTTCCGCACCGATCAGGTGCGCGACGAGCGCGGCGAGCCGGTCGTTGTCGCCGAAGCGGATCTCGTCGGTGGCCACCGTGTCGTTCTCGTTCACCACCGGCAGCACGCCGAGGGCGAGCAGGCGGGAGAAGGTGCGCTGCGCGTTGCGGTAGTGCGCCCTGCGCACCACGTCGTCGGCGGTCAGCAGGACCTGGCCGATGGTCAGCGCATGGCGTTGGAACGAGGCGGAATACGCGTGCGCCAGAGCGAGTTGGCCGACGCTCGCCGCGGCCTGCTGGGTGGCGAGGTCACGGGGCCTGCGGGCGATGCCGAGCGGGGCGAGCCCGGCCGCGATCGCGCCGGAGGACACCAGCACCACCTGGGTGCCGGCGTTGCGGCGGGCGGAGAGCGCGTCGACAAGGGCATCGAGGCGGGCGCTGTCCAGGCCGCCACGGGCGGTGGTCAGCGACGACGAGCCGACCTTGACCACGATACGTCGCGCGCCGGAAACGGCAGATCGAGCCGGGGACAGCGAACTCGGCGCGCTGGTCACGGTTACTCGTCCTCGATGTCGTCGGTGTTCTCGGCGGGCAGGGCCGCGTAGTAGGCGTCGTCGTGCGGGGTGTGCCGGGCGATCTTGGCGGCCCTGCGCTCGGACGCACGCGGTCGGTTGTCGCGTTCAAGGCGCGGGTCGGTGCCCCGGTGCGACATGAGCACGGCCATGCCGGCCGGGGTGGACGGCTCCCATTCGAACGTGACGCCGCCGAGCGTGACGTCCGCGCCGGGCACCGCGCCCTGCTTGGCCAGCGCGTCCTCGACGCCGAGGCGGGCGAGCCGGTCGGCGAGGTAGCCGACGGCCTCGTCGTTGTCGAAGTTGGTCTGCCGCACCCAGCGTTCCGGCCGCTCGCCCCGGATGATGAACGCGCCCTCCTTCTCGGGATCGGGCTCGACGGTGAAACCGGTGTCGTTGACGGCCCTGGGCCGCAGCACGATCCTGGTCGGCTCGATGATCGGCTGCGCTGCCCTGTGCTCCTCGACGATCCTGGCCAGCGCGAAGGTCAGTTCACGCAGGCCCGCTCTTGTGGTGGCCGACACCTCGAACACGGGCAGGCCGCGCGCCTCGAACTCGGGCCGGACCATCTCGGCGAGATCCCTGCCGTCCGGCAGGTCGATCTTGTTGAGCACCACGACCCTGGGCCGGTCGGCCAGTTCACCGCCGAGCGACGGGGTGTACTGGGCGAGTTCGCGTTCAAGTGCGTCCACATCGGACACCGGGTCGCGGCCGGGTTCCTCGGTGGCGCAGTCGACGACGTGCACCAGCACCGCGCAACGCTCGATGTGCCGCAGAAAGTCCAGGCCAAGGCCCTTGCCCTGGCTGGCGCCGGGAATCAGGCCGGGCACGTCGGCGACGGTGAACACGGACTCGCCGGCGGTGACCACGCCCAGGTTCGGCACGAGCGTGGTGAACGGGTAGTCGGCGATCTTCGGCCGCGCCGCGGACAACACCGCGATCAGCGAGGACTTGCCGGCCGACGGGAAACCGACAAGGCCGACGTCGGCGACGGACTTCAGCTCCAGGACCAGGTCGCGGATCTCGCCCGGCTCGCCGAGCAGCGCGAAGCCGGGAGCACGACGCGCCTTGGAGGCGAGCGCGGCATTGCCGAGACCACCACGACCGCCCTCGGCCGCGACCAGGGTGGTGCCGGCGCCGACCAGATCGGCCAGCACCTCGCCACGCTCGTCGAGTACGACGGTGCCGTCCGGGACCTTCAGGATCAGGTCCTCGCCCTGCGCGCCGTCCCGGTTCGAGCCCATGCCCTGCTTGCCGTTGGTGGCGCGGGCGTGCGGGCGGAAGTGGAAGTCGAGCAGGGTGTGCACGTTCGGGTCGACGACGAGCACGACGTTGCCGCCTCGGCCGCCGTCGCCGCCGTCCGGGCCGCCGAGCGGCTTGAACTTCTCGCGGTGCACCGAGGCGCAGCCGTTCCCCCCGTCACCGGCGGCGACGTGGATCACCGCCCGGTCGACGAAACGGGACACGATCTACTCCCTCTCCTGGCTACTTCCGCTTCTGGAAGGTCCACATATGCGGCGAGGGGCGGGCCGGCCGAATGGCGCCGGTCCGCCCCTCGTCGGGGATGCTACGAAGTCGTTCGGCGGGCCTCAGACCTCGACCGGAACGATGTTGACGGTCTTGCGGCCACGCTTCTCGCCGAACTGCACCGCACCGGCGGCCAGCGCGAACAGCGTGTCGTCGCTGCCCCTGCCGACGTTCACGCCCGGGTGGAACTTGGTGCCGCGCTGACGGATCAGGATCTCGCCAGCGTTGACGACCTGGCCACCGAAGCGCTTGACACCGAGCCGCTGGGCGTTGGAGTCACGGCCGTTGCGGGAGCTGGACGCACCCTTTTTGTGTGCCATTGTTGATCAGCTCCCTTGCCTTACTTGGATGATCCCGGTGACCTCGACGCGGGTCAGCTTCTGACGGTGACCCTGGCGCTTGTGGTAGCCGGTCTTGTTCTTGAACTTGTGGATGCGGATCTTCGGGCCCTTGGTGTGCGCGACCACCTTGCCGGTGACCGACACGTTGCCGAGCGCGTCAGCGTCCGCGGTGACGTCGGTGCCGTCCACGACGAGCAGCGCGGGAAAGCTGACCTCGGTGCCCGGCTCGCCGTCGAGCTTCTCGACCTGGACGACGTCGCCGACGGCGACCTTGTACTGCTTTCCGCCAGTCTTGACGATCGCGTACATGGGTACGGAAGTCTCCTGCTACTCGAAGAAAACGGGGGTCATGCGCGCCCCTCTGCGGACGGATGGAAACCCAGGTCCACGGAGTCTGGCTCTCGCATGACGAGGCCCACCGGACGGCGGGCCAGAGTCAAGACTACGTGGCCGGTCGGACATGGGTCAAACCGGGGTGTGCTCACCCTGCGACTCGGCACTCTCGTGCTGGTCAGCGGGCTGGGGGTCGGGTGCTGCCTCGGGCTGCGGAGCCTGGTCCGACGCGGTGTTCTCCGAGGTCGGCGGGCCGGCGGGGCGGGAGGCGGCGCGACGCGAAGGTCGCCTGGTCACGCGGGTGGTCACCGGGGGTTGCTCGACGACGGTCCAGTGGCCGTTGCTGGTCACCGCGATGCCGCTGGAGGGGTCCTCGGAGTCGGTGTCGTCAGTGTCCACGCTGTCGTCGGTGTCCTCGACGGCGCTTTCGACAGTGGCCAACGGCACGTTCGGCGCCTCGGCCTCGGCCACCGGCTCGGTTGCCTCGGACTCGATCAGCTGAGTCACCTCGGGTTCGACGACCTCGGGTTCGACGGCTTCGACCGGCTCCGCGTGGACGCGGGAGTCGTTGCGGTTGCGGTGCCGGTTGCGCCTGCTCGATCCGCTGGTCGCGGCTGCTGCTCGGTCGCTTGGCCGTTGTTACCGCCGTTGCCGCCGTTGCCGTTGGCGGCGGCCGCGGCGTGTACGGCCGCGGCGGCCTGGGCTACCGCGCTGGACGGGCCTGCGGGGCTCGGGTGGGTGTGGCCACCGTTGCCGCCATTGCCGCTGTTGCCGCCATTGCCGTTGCCGTGCGCCTGGATCGGCGTGGTGGCACGATGACGCCTCGGCCTCGGCAGTGCTCGCACGGGCTCGCTGAACGCCTCGAGCAGGCCCGGTGCCGACCCGCTTGCGGGTCATCTGCACCAGGCCGAGCGAGGTGACCTCGGCGACCTGGTGCCTGGTGCGGTCGCGGCCGAGGCACTCGGTGAGCCGGCGCAGCACCAGGTCCCGGTTGGACTCCAGCACCATGTCGATGAAGTCGATGACGATGATGCCGCCGACGTCGCGCAGCCGGAGCTGGCGGACGATCTCCTCGGCCGCCTCCAGGTTGTTGCGGGTGACCGTCTCCTCAAGGTTGCCGACCGGAGCCGGTGAACTTGCCGGTGTTGACGTCGATGACGGTCATCGCCTCGGTGCGGTCGATCACCAGGAACCGCCGGAGGGCAGCCAGACCTTGCGGTCCAGCGCCTTCATGATCTGCTCGTCGATGCGGTGCTCGGTGAACACGTCGGCGGTGCCGACGTGCTTGCGCAGCCGGTCGGCCAGGTCGGGGGCGACGTGGGTGACGTAGTCGCTGATGGTGTCGAAGGCGGTCGTCGCCCTGCGACGATCAGCGCGGAGAAGTCCTCGGTGAACAGGTCGCGGACGACCTTGATCAGCAGGTCCGGCTCTCCGTAGAGCAGCTGCGGGGCCTTGGTCTTCGGCTGGCCGGCCCTCTCCTGGATGATCTCCCACTGCGCGCGCAGCCTGCGCACGTCGCGGCCGAGTTCTTCCTCGCTGACGCCCTCGGACGCGGTGCGGATGATCACGCCCGCGTCCTCCGGCACGATCCGCTTGAGCATCGTCCTTGAGGCGCTTGCGCTCGTTGTCCGGCAGCTTGCGGCTGATGCCGGTCGGCGCCGCCGCCCGGCACGTAGACCAGGAAGCGGCCGGGCAGGCTGATCTGGGTGGTCAGCCGGGCGCCCTTGTGCCCGACCGGGTCCTTGGTGACCTGCACCAGCACGCTGTCGCCGGTGGACAGCGCCTGCTCGATCTTGCGTGCCTTGCCTTCGAGGCCGGCGGCGTCCCAGTCCACCTCGCCGGCGTAGAGCACGGCGTTGCGGCCGCGGCCGATGTCGACGAACGCGGCTTCCATGCTGGGCAGCACGTTCTGGACGCGGCCGAGGTAGACGTTGCCGACCAGCGAGCCGGAACCCGCCGACGTGACGAAGTGCTCGACGAGCACGCCGTCCTCGAGTGACACCGATCTGCGCCACGTCGCCGCGCTCGCGCACGACCATCTTGCGGTCGACGGCCTCGCGGCGGGCCAGGAACTCCGACTCGGACAGGATCGGCACCCGGCGCCTGCCGGCCTCGCGGCCGTCGCGCCTGCGCTGCCGCTTGGCCTCCAGCCGGGTCGAGCCGCGCACGCTGCGCACCTCGTCCGACGCGGCTTCCTTGGCGGCCTTGGCCTCGCGTGCGTCGCGCACGTGCACGACGGTGTTCGGCGGGTCGTCCTCGCCAGCGGCGGCGGTGTCGTCGCCGGAGCCCTTGCGGCGGCGCCTGCGCCTGCGGCGGCGGGTCGCGCCGTCACCGTCCTCGGCCGTGTCGTCCTCGGCGTCGGCCGATTCCTCGGGCTCGGCGTCCGCGACGGGGCTGTCCTGCTCGGTCTCGGCGTCCTCGTCGGTCGCGTTGTCCCCGTCCTCGCCCTGGCCACCCTTGCCGCGACCCCGGCCACGCCTGCCGCGCCGCCTGCGCCTGCGGCTGGCACCGTCCTCGTCGGTGCCGTCATCGTCGATGCCATCCGCGTCGGCGTCGGCCGATTCCTCGGGCTCGGCGTCGGCGGGTTCCTCGGCGCGCTTGACCTTGACCGGCGCAGGAGCGGGCGCGGTGGGCGTCTGGAACAGCGGGGCTGGCGCGGCGAACACCGGCGCGAGACCGGCGACGCGACGCCGCGCGGGCTGCTCGATGACTTCTACGTCTGCTTCGTCCGCTAGTTCCGGAGCGTCGGCCTCGACCTCCTCGACGTCCTCGTCGGATTCGCCGAGTAGGGCGTTCGCGACCTCGACGGCGACCTCGCGGTCGAGGCTGGACTGTGGGCTGCGCGCGGGTTTGCCCAGCTCCTCAAGGGCGTCGAGCACCTCGCGGCTGCTGCGCCCCAGCAACTTGGCCAGTGCGTGGATGCGCAACTTGGCCGGCAGCTCGTCGGGCAGCAGGTGCCCGGGTGTGCTGCTATCCCCGCCGGTCGTTGCGGCGGGACCATCCGTGTTCGGCATATGACTCCTCCGCCCCCGGGCGCGTCCCCAGCACCAGCGCCAGATAAGGCGCCAGGACTGTCGGACGCGGCCGCGCAGGGGCCCTTCCTGTCCTGTCACCGTCGCACCAGGCGACGGGAATCCTTGCCTTCGTCAACCGACACCCGAACCATTCGGACGCTCAGTCGACAGGTCGTTCGACGATGTGCTGGCCCGGCTCCGGCTCCCTGGCCACCGACGCCTCCGCAGCACCCCTGTCCGGGGCGAACGGGTCGGCGAGGCGGCCTTCATCGTCGAGCCGCCCCTGCGCCAACCGGGTAGCTTTGACTGGCTCCGGCGGACTCAACGCGGCGACGACACGGATCGCGCTCAACACGTCATCGGGCCGAACGACAGGGGTTGTCTGCCGAACGACCACGTCAAGTATCCCACACCCGCGCGCCACCGCAGCGCCGTCGCCGTCCTCGGCTGCCGATGACGCGCTGACCTGCACGGATACCAACGCGGGGCGGACGTCCATCCGGCGCATGCCGTTCTTGGTGAGTCGGTCGACCTCGACCGCGTCCGCGGCGAGCAGCGCCGCCACCGCCGGTCGCAGCTGCTCCTCGGTGATGCCGGCCAGCTCGATCCGCCACCGGCTGGCGTCGATCCGGTCGGCAAGGCTGCCACCCTCCGCGACCACGGCCTCCAGCACGTCGATGCCTGGTGGGAGCGCCGCGTCCAGCTCGCTGACCAGCACGTTCGGGTCGAGCGGGGTGACGACGGCCAGCTCGACGTACTCAGCCTCGCTGGCCGTCCCGGTCGGCGCCGCACCCACCCAGGAGACTCGGGGACGCGGGTTGAAGCCCTGTGAATAGGCCATCGGCACGCCCGCCCTGCGTAGTGCGCGCTCGAACGTCCTGGCGATGTCCCGGTGTGACGCGAACCGCAACTTGCCACGTTTGGCGTAACGCAGTCGCAGTTTCTGCGCGGGCGGCGCGGACGGGTTGTTGGGCTCAAGTTGGCGGTTCAGCAGTGCTCCTTCAGGCCGTGACCGGCAGGACGAATGACGCGCCGGGTACGAGCGGGCAGCGACGGGGCGACCGTACCCGGCGAGGTAAATATCCCGCCAAACTTGTCTGTACGGTCTGCGCTGGCTACCGTCCCGCTGGGAGTGGCGCGCATTCCCCGAGTGTGTCTCACCAGCGATGGAGGTCTCCCGTGCCTCTGCTCCGCCGAGCGAGGGCGGCAGCGTTGTGCACCGCCGTGCTGGCGGTTGGCTGCCTGACCACGGCCACGGTGGCAGTTGCCGACCCGCTTCCCGGCGACCCTGGCACCTGCCTGCAGAATGGCCCTGACCTGCGCTACCTGGTGGTTTTCGCCCCCGGAACCGCGCAGGCGACGGCGGAAGAAACGATCACCGCCGACTGCGGCACGACCACCGTCTACTACCCCCAGATCGCGGTTGCGGTGGCGACCTCGCCGGACCCGACGTTCGCCGATCGGATCGGCCCGAACCGGGCATACAGCGCGCAGGCGCAAGCCTTCTACGACGCGAACGGAGACGGCACGCCCGAGGTGGCCAAGAAGTCCGACGAGATCCGGACAAGCCTGCCTTCGGCGGCAAATGCCCCGAGCGCGGTGTCGGATCGGGACCGGACCTCGGAACAGTGGGACATGGACATGATCAAGGCGGACCAGGCCCGCCGGATCAACAAGGGCAGCTCGCAGGTGATCGTCGGTGTGCTCGACTCGGGCATCGACCCCCGGCAGCCGAACCTTGCCAAGGCCATCGATCCGGCCGTGTCCGCCGGCTGCCTCACCGGCGCCCCGGACACCAGCGAAAGCGCCTGGGAGCCAACGACTTCCGCGCACGGCACGCACGTCGCGGGCACCATCGCCGCTGCCGACGACGGCAGGGGCACCGCCGGTGTCGCGCCGGGGGTGAAGGTCGCTTCGGTGAAGGTGGTCGACGACAACGGCTACATCTATCCCGAGGCCGCGGTGTGCGGATTCATGTGGGCCGCGCAGAACGGGATGGCGGTCACCAACAACAGCTACTTCATCGATCCGTGGGTGTTCACCTGCGCGGGCACCGTCGGGCAGAACGTCGTCTACACGGCGGTGCAGCGCGCGGTCGGCTATGCCACCGCGCACGGTGTGCTGTCCGTCGCGGCGGCCGGCAACGGGGGCGTGGACCTGACCAACCCGGGCAAGGACACGCTGAGCCCGGACAACGTGGACCCCGGTGACCAGCAGCAACGTCAGCTCGGCGACGACTGCGCGCAGTTGCCGGCCGGCCTGCCCGGCGTGGTCACGGTGTCCTCGGTCGGCGCCGACGAACTCAAGGCCGGGTACAGCTCCTACGGTCTCGGCGCGATCGACCTGACCGCGCCAGGCGGCGACAGCCACCAGCGCGCGGACGGCGGCTCGACCTGCGTGTTGTCCACCGTGCCGGACGGCTACGCGAGCGCGTGCGGCACGTCGATGGCGACCCCGCACGTTGCCGGGGTCGCGGCGTTGCTCGCCTCGGTGCACCCGCACGCCAGCCCGCGCCAGCTGACCCAGTTGCTGAACAGCCAGGCCACCCCGGTGCCGTGTCCTGCTGACTACGACCTCAACGGCACCGGTACCCAGGACGCCTACTGCACCGGCGATTCCAGCTACAACAGCTTCTACGGCCACGGCCTTGTGAACGCGCTCGCCGCGGTGACCGACGGCCTCCCGAGTGGACAGTCCACTGCGAACTCGGCCAACGCGCCGTCGACGAGCACGTCGCCGTCGACCGAGACTCTGGCTCCGCCCACCAGCACGCCGAACACGCAGTCCGAGCTCCAGACGAAGTCCACCAAGCCATCCACGAAGGACAGTTCGGCGAACGCGCCGACCAGCGTGACGACCGCGCCGTCCGAGGCGAACGTGGCTCCGGTCGTCAGCTCGCTGATCCCGGACGGCGTCTGGTAGTTCCGATACTTCGACAGCTACTTCGACAGGGCGGGGTTCTTGACCGGTGAGCCGACGCCGACCGGGGTGATCGGCAGCATCGTGCGACCGGTCGGGCCGATCTCGATGTCCGTGCCCATGCTCGGGCACACGCCGCAGTCGAAACACGGCGTCCACCGGCAGTCGTCCTGCTCGTGCTCGTCAAGGGCGTCCTGCCAGTCGGCCCAGAGCCATTCCTTGTCCAGCCCGGAATCCAGGTGGTCCCAGGGCAGGATCTCATCGCCGTCGCGCTCGCGGCTGGTGTACCAGTCCAGGCTGACGCCGAGCGGACTGAGTTCGGCCTCGCACGCGGAAACCCAGCGCTCGTAGGAGAAGTGCTCGCTCCAGCCGTCGAACTTGCCACCATCGCGCCAGACCCGTTCGATCGCCGCGCCGACCCGCCGGTCGCCCCTGGACAGCAGTCCTTCGATCATGGAGGGTTTGCCGTCGTGGTAACGCATGCCGATGTTGCGGCCCAGGTTCCGGTTGGCGTTGACCGCCTCGCGTAGCTTGCGCAGTCGCGCGTCCACGGTGTCCGGGTCGCACTGCGCGGCCCACTGGAACGGGGTGTGCGGCTTGGGCACGAACCCGCCGATGGAGATGGTGCAGCGGATGTCCTTGCGGCCGCTGGCCTCCCGACCCGCCTTGATCACCTCGTGCGCCATGTTGGCGATCTGCAGCACGTCGTCGTCGGTCTCGGTGGGCAGGCCGCACATGAAGTACAGCTTGACCTGGCGCCAGCCCGCCGCGTACGCGGCCGAGACCGTGCGGATCAGATCCTCCTCGGAGACCATCTTGTTGATCACCCTACGAATCCGCTCGCTACCACCCTCCGGCGCGAACGTCAGGCCGGAGCGACGGCCGTTGCGGGACAGCTCGTTGGCCAGGTCGATGTTGAACGCGTCGACGCGCGTACTCGGCAGGCTCAGGCCGGTGTTGGTGCCCTCGTAGCGGTCGGCGAGGCTCTTGGCGATCTCGCCGATCTCGGAGTGGTCCGCGCTGGACAGGCTGAGCAGGCCGACCTCCTCGAAGCCCGTCGCCTCAAGTCCCTTGTGCACCATGGCGCCGATGCCGTCGATGGAGCGCTCGCGCACCGGCCGGGTGATCATGCCGGCCTGGCAGAACCGGCAGCCCCTTGTGCAGCCGCGGAAGATCTCCACGCTCATCCGCTCGTGCACGCTCTCCGCCAGCGGCACCAGCGGTTGCTTCGGGTAGGGCCAGGCGTCGAGATCCATGGTGGTGCGCTTGGCGACGGTGGCCGGCACCCGGTCGTCGTTCGGCGCTACGGTCGCGATCCGACCGTCCGGTTCGTAGCTCACGTCGTAGAGGCTCGGGACGTACACCCAGCCGGTCTCGGCGAGGCGCAGCAGCAGCTCCTTGCGGCCACCGGGACGGTCGGCCGCCTTCCAGGCCCTGATGATCTCGGTGATCTCGCCAACAGCCTGTTCGCCGTCGCCGAGCACGGCCGCGTCGATGAACCGCGCCAGCGGCTCGGGGTTGAACGCGGCGTGCCCGCCGGCCAGCACGATCGGGTCCTCGATGCCCCGGTCGGCGGCGTGCAGCGGGATGCCGCCGAGGTCGAGCGCGTTGAGCAGGTTGGTGTAGCCAAGCTCGGTCGCGAAGCTGACACCGAGCACGTCGAATGCGCCGATCGGGCGATGGCTGTCAACTGTGAACTGCGGGATGTGGTTCTCCCGCATCAGTGCCTCAAGATCGGGCCACACCGCGTACGCGCGCTCGGCGAGCACGCGGTCCATCTCGTTGAGGATTTCGTAGAGGATCATCACGCCCTGGTTGGGCAGGCCGACCTCGTAGGCGTCCGGGTACATCAGGCACCAGCGCACGTCGGCGGCTGCCCAGTCCTTGACCGTGGCATTCAGCTCACCACCGATGTACTGGACGGGCTTGCTGACTCTCGGCAGCAGCGGTTCCAACCTGGGGAAGACAGACTCGGCACGCACGTCCCCAAGGGTAATCGGTCCGCTCGAACGGGCCATGTCGACCAAGGAACCAGCGGCTTCGGACCCGGCCCAACGCGGCCAGATTGGTCTAGTCCAACCTCTTGACAGCACAAGTGGTCTAGGCCACATTCGATGAACCGATCGTGCAAACGTTCGTGGCGGCAGCGAGGGAACTCCGACAAACCAGCACAAAAGACGGGGACGACAAACAGTAGTTGAAGGGGGCGTCCGCCGGCTTTCGTCGGCGAGGAGGACGCATGCAAAGGTTATCCATGACAGCCGCGCTGGGTGCCGCGGTCGTCGCGGCGGGTTCGCTGATCGCCTTCGCCGGTATCAGCAACGCCACCCAGAATTCGACTCAGCACAACATCGCTGGCACGCCGGCCGCGGTGAGTTCCGGTTGGTATGGCGCGGCACCCTACGTGATGCCGCTGGACAACAACCCGCCGAACCTGCCGCAGGTGATGGCGGCGACCGGGCAGAAGACCTTCGAACTGGCGTTCGTGCTCTCCGACGGCGGATGTAGCGCCGCGTGGGGCGGCACGCAGGAGGTCTCCTCGGACAGCGCGGTCGCCAACATCATCAGCGGGGTCCGAGCCGCGGGCGGGGACGTCTCGGTGTCCTTCGGCGGATACGGCGGGACCAAGCTCGGCCAGGTGTGCGGGTCGGCTTCGGCCACCGCCGCGGCCGAGCAGGCGGTGATCGACAAGTACCAGCTCAAGGCGGTCGACTTCGACCTTGAGGAGCCCGAGTACGAGAACACCACCGCGATCGACTACGAGATCGGTGCCGCGCAGATCCTCCAGCGCGACAACCCCGGCCTGTACGTGTCGATCACGACAGCCGGCACGACGGCCGGCACCGGCTACTTCGGCCAGAACGTGCTGAACACGGCCAAGGGCATGAACTTCGTGCCAGCGAACTTCTCCATCATGCCCTTTGACGGCGGCTTCAGCGGCGCCGCCAGCCAGACCGCGGCGCTTGAGTCGTTCCACACCCTGCTGATGAACACCTTCGGCTGGGACAGCGCGACCGCCTACAACCACGAGGGCGTCTCGCAGATGAACGGCCGGACCGACTCGGCGGAGTACTTCTACCAGTCGGACTTCCAGTCCGTGCTCGGCTACGCGCAGAGCCACGGCCTGACCCGCTACACGTTCTGGTCGGTCAACCGGGACGTGCAGTGCAACCCGCCGGACAACAACGGAGCGCTCTCCGGAACCTGTAGCAGCGTGCCGCAGAACAGTTGGGACTTCACCAGGTACACGGCGGAGTTCGGTGGCGCGGTGCCACCGACCAGTCCACCTCCGCCGCCACCGACCACCAACCCGCCCGGTTCGTGCACGGCGCCCGCCTGGGTATCCACCACCGCCTACACCGGCGGCCAGCAGGTCTCCTACAACGCACACACCTGGACCGCGAAGTGGTGGACGGAGAACGACGTTCCCGGCGGCCCGGCGGGCGTGTGGACCGACGACGGTCCCTGCTAGCCGAAGCAAGCGTGCGCGCCGGACGTCCCTGGGCGTGGAACCGGACGTCCGGCGCGCGACCCAACCCATTTCGAGCCAGTGGAGGAAGAAATGCGGTTATCCAGACAATCGGCACTGGCCTTGGGCGCGGCCAGCGCGCTGCTGCTCGCCGGGATCGGTATCGCGGCAGGCCAGGGCGCGGCGGCCACCCGGCCATCGGCGAGCGCGGCAGGCGGTAGCGGCGGCATGACGGTCGCCTACTTCGACCAGTGGAGCATCTACCAGAACGCCTACTACCTGAAGAATCTCGACTCGTCCGGTGCGGCGGGCAAACTCAACTACCTCATCTACGACTTCGAGAACATCGACCCGACCAACCTCACCTGTTTCGAGAACACCAAGGCGACCGACCCCGATCCTGGCGGCGAGAGCGATCCGAACGCCGGCGACGGCGCGGAGGACGCGTTCGCCGACTACCAGAAGTCCTTCGACGCCAGCATCAGCGTTGACGGCACGTCGGACGTGTGGAACCAGCCGATCGCCGGCAACTTCCACCAGTTGCAGGAACTCAAGGCCAAGCATCCGAACCTGAAGATCCTGCTGTCCATCGGCGGCTGGACCTACTCGAAGTACTTCTCCGACGTGGCGGCGAGCGCGGCAGCCCGGCAGAAGTTCGTCAGTTCGTGCGTTGACATGTTCATCAACGGCAACCTGCCCTCCCAGGGCGGTTACGGTGGTGCCGGCACGGCCAAGGGCATCTTCGACGGGTTCGACATCGACTGGGAGTACCCGGCGTCCGGCGCTGGTCACGTCGGCAACCACTACAGCGCGGCGGACACCGCCAACTACACCGCACTGCTCGGCGAGTTCCGTAGCGAGCTGAACACGGCCGGCGCGGCCAACGGCAGGACCTACGCGCTGTCGGCCGCCCTGCCCGGCGGCCAGGACAAGATCGCCAAGGTGCAGACCAACCAGATCGGCCAGTACCTGACCTTCGGCGACGTGATGACCTACGACATGCACGGCGCCTGGGCCGCGACCGGTCCGACCGACGAGCAGGACCCGCTCTACCCGAACCCGGCCGACCCGAACGGCACGGTCGCCCCCGGCAACGAGCAGTACGACACCAACGACGTGATGAACGCCTACACCAAGGGTGACTCGCAGTACGGGATAGCCGGCGGCTTCCCGGCCAACAAGCTGACATTGGGCATTCCGTTCTACTACCGAGGCTGGACCGGTGTCGCGGCCGGCGGCGACCACGGCCTCTACCAGAGCGCGAGCGGCCCGTCCGCCGGTCACGCGGACAGCGGCAACGTGCCGGGTGTCGCCATGTACAAGGAACTGCTCGGCGTTGTCGACAACCCATCCGACACGTTCTGGGATCCGGTGTCGGAATCCGCGTACTTCTACGATGGCACGAACTTCTACGGCGGCGAATCGCCACAGTCCATTCAGGCCAGAACGGACTACGTGCACTGCACCGGCCTTGCCGGCGTGATGATGTTCTCCATGTACGACCTGGACGACCCGACGGACACGCTGTTCAACGACACCGTGAACGATCTGGCCGGCTCCACGTCGAACTGCTCGGGGCCGCCACCCACCACGACCCCGCCCACCACGACGCCGCCGCCCACGACCACTCCGCCCACCGGTGGCAACCTGGTCAGCAACCCGGGCTTCGAGAGCGGTTCGCTGAGCCCGTGGACCTGTGACGCGGGCACCGGGAGTGTCGTGAACAGTCCGGTGCACACCGGCGCCAAGGCCCTCGCGGCTGCCGCAAGCAACTCCGACGACGCCCAGTGCTCGGAAACCGTCGCGGTCTCGCCGAGCACGAAATACACGCTGACCGGATGGGTGGAAGGCAACTACACCTATCTCGGCGTCAGCGGAACCGGCACCTCCGATGTGAACACCTGGACGCCGGCCGCGACCTCGTGGCAGCAACTATCCACGTCGTTCACCACCGGCGCGTCCACCACCAGCGTCACGGTCTATGTGCACGGCTGGTACGGGCAAGGCACCGTCTACGCCGACGACATCTCGGTGAGCTAGCAACGCTTATCACGTCCAGCGGGGCCGGTCACCGTAGCCCGGCCCCGCTGCCACGTCCGAACCCTTGCACCATCCGAAACCACTATTCTCCAACGACGTGCCACCATCGATGATCCTGAGCGTCACGGTTCACGGACAGTACCGTCAGGTCGGCAGCCCGCAGGACCTTGACCTGCTGATCGAGGAACTCACGACGGACCTCGCCCCCGGCGATCCGTGGACGAGCCGCCGTTCGACTGGCAGGCGCACAGCGTTCTCACCGTGTCGATCAACTCGGTGACGGGATTGGGCGCGCTCCGCTGGAACATGAAGCTTGCTTCGGCAAATCCAGCCCCGCCTCATGATCATCGGATGGTTTTCGATCCCGAGGTGCCCTACTGGTTCCATCCCCGCCACGTCCTGCCGACGTCGCGGATCATGGCTGCGGTGCGGGAGTTCTGCGAGGAACGGGGCCAACGGCCGAACTGCATCGGATGGGCCGGCTTCAGCCGCGCCGCCGGCAGCTACGTGGACTCCAACCAATATCGGAGGCTGTTTCCGACGGCGGCCTGAAATTGTCCACAGGCGAGGGCCACCCACAGGGGTGGTTTCCGATTCGCCGGGATTACCGGGGAACGGGTCGGGTACGCGTCAGGGGTAGGTGTTCGACGCGAGGAGGAAAATCCGTGAACCTCGACGACCTGAAGAACAAGGCCAAGGACCTGGCGGGTCAGCATCCCGACCAGGTCGACCAGGGCATCGACAAGGCCCGCGAGTTCGCCGACGAGAAGACCGGCGGCCAGCACTCCGAGCAGATTCAGCAGGGCGCGGACAAGCTGAAGGAACGGTTCGGCGGCGAGCAGCAAGACCAGCAGCAGAACCAGTAAGTAGATGCCGAGTGCCCCGGTGCCCGTTCGGGTGCCGGGGCACCGGTCAGAACACGGGCCGTGAAGGCTGGGTCGCCGCTCGGTCAGCGGGAGGCTGGGGATCGGCAGGCTCGAAGGCTAGGCCGTCCGAGCGTCGTAGGTCGCACGGGCAGCGGCGATCTCGTCACGGTGCGCGCGGGTCCAGGCGACCAGCGGCGAGATACCGGCCAACAGGCTCTCGCCGAGCGAGGTCAACTCGTAGTCGACGCGTGGCGGCACGACCGGGTGCACGGTTCGCGCGATCAGGCCGTCGCGTTCGAGATGCCGCAGCGTCAGGGTGAGCATCCGCTGACTGATCTCGTCGATCTCCCGGTGCAGCTGGCTGAAGCGGCGCTTGCCCGTGCCCAGCAACTCGACGACCAGCAACGACCACTTGTCCGCCAGCCGGTCGAGCAGCTCCCGGATCTCACACGAGGCGGTGTCACACACATTCATGTGCCTGACTGACATTGATGTGCCGCCTTCCAGAAAGTGACCAGTTTGGTTACAAAAGGTACGTGACCAAACAGAGGATAACCGTCGGCGTGGTGCTGCCGACCGTTTCCGCGCGGGGCGGAGCGCCGGGGAACGTGATCGCGGCCGCGCGGCATGCGGAGGAACTGGGGTTCGAGTCGGTGTGGACCGTCGACCAACTCGTCGCAGGGACCGGCATTCCCGTGCTGGACAGCCTGACCTCGCTGACGGCGGCCGCCGCGGTGACCGAACGGGTCAAGCTGGGCGTCGGGGTGTTGGTGCTGCCGCTGCGGTCGGTGGTGTGGGTGGCGAAGCAGGTCGCGTCGCTCCAGCACATCTCGGGTGATCGATTGCTGCTCGGAGTCGGCGTCGGCGGTGACCGGCACGACCGGGCGTGGGCGGCGGCAGGCGTGTCGCGGCGTGATCGTGGCAGGCTGACCGACGAGGGGTTGCGGCTGCTGCCGGATCTGATCGGCGGCAAGCTCACCCGGCTCCCGTCCGGCGAGGAGGTCCAGCTCAGTCCGGCTGCGACCGTGCCGCCGACCATCGTGGGCGGGATGTCCGACGCCGCGCTACGGCGGGTCACGGAGCACGGCGACGGCTGGTTTCTGCTCGCCTCGCCGGAGGACCTGCCCGAGCAGGTAGCTCGGCTGCGCGGTGCCACGGCGGAGATCACCGCGAATGCGATGGTGGCCATCGAGGGCGACCCGTCATTGCCCGATCGCGCCGCGATGCTGCGATCGGTGTCCGACCCGGACGGCGTCTTCGGTTTTCCCGCCGATCAGGCCGAAACCGCCGTGGTGCGCGGCAATACCGGTATGCTCGCCGAGCACCTGTTCCGCCTGGCCATGGCCGGAGCGCAGCGCGTCGTGGTGACGTTCGCCGCTGGGGACTGGTTCCGGCAAGCGGAACTGCTCGCGGAGGCCGTGCGCGACTAGACGACCGAGCCTGGCCTGCGGATGCGGAACGGCCGGTGTTCCGGCGAGCTGCGGCTGATCGGCACCTCGGCGCGCAGTCCGTAGTGCTCGCACAGTTCCACGCTGTCCTCTTCGGACAGTCGGCCGCGCGGGATCAGCCGGGGCGCGTGCATGATCCGGTCCTTGCTGACGTTCACCTGGATGCCGCGCTCGTGCATGCGTGCGCCCTGTAGTGGCACCATGGTCTCGTTGGCGCGCAACGGGCCGGACCGCACCACGATCCAGGCCGGCTGGCGCGAATCCTCGCGCAGGTAGACCTGGCCGACGCTGCCGATTCGCTCGCCCGTTGAGTCGAACACCTCGGCATCGACCAGCACCTGCGGGTTCACCGCTTTGGTCATGGCTGAAACGATCGCTCGTGGTCGTCGAGCCGGCAAGCACCGGAAGATCAGCTACGGCAGGGGGAATCGGCGCGTCGTCGACCGTGGGTGACCGTGCGGGCTCGGCCTGTGTGCGGATGTCGGCCGGAACGAATGGTTTCCGGCCTGCTCAGCGCGATTTCGTGTGCGTCGGGTTCGGGTCGGGACTGCGTGATGTCGCCCGGTTGGGTGGGCTGGCCAGGCTTACCGGAGTGGGTGAATCACCAGTGTGGGATTCGGTCGATGTCGATGACCACCCGGTTCGGGTCGTCCGGGTCTACCAGTACGGGTAGTTCGGTGCCCTTCTCGGTGGCCTTGGCCCGGCGTTCCGGCGTGCTGAACGCGACCCTCGCCTTGGTGCCGTACTCGTAGCCGTCGTCGAGGCGCACGTTGAGGGTGAGGTCGACGATGCCGCCGGGCGCCTGGCTGATCGCGAACGGCGGCACTTTGGCGTTGTGGCAGGTCAGGATCGTCGCGGTGGCCCGGTCCCAGCCGCGAGCAGGCGAATGCGCGTGCGGTGGGTCCGCGTCGGCGGCGGCGACCGCCACCGCGTGCGATTCCCGCCCCGCCGCGTCCGGCACGGCCTGGACCTGGTCCCACTCGATCCGGAACTGGGTCGGGTCGGCACGGTCGACCGTCACCGGCAGCACAAGACCGGGCGCCGGCAGTTTCGCGACCGGCGCGGTGCCGTGGAACTCGGCGGTGAACAGGTCGAGGCCGGGTGCGCTGAGCACGCCGCGCGCGTCCAGATCCGCGTGCGAACCAACGGTTTTCCCGACGTCGCAGGTTTTCACCTCGAAGGTGCCTGGAACGGGATCCATGAACTTCTGGCGCTGCATCCACCGACGCACACCCATGAGCCGATGATGACAGCTCGCCCGCTATTTCAACAACAGCTTCTTCAACCGCCGCGCGGCCCACAGCGCGCCGAGGACCGTCATGGCAACGAAGTACGCCGCATGGCCCAACAGTCCCCAGTCCACGAAACCCATGGTGAGCTGGCGCATCATCGCGATGCCGTGGTACAGCGGGAAACATTCCACGGCGATCTGCAACGGCCGAGGATAGACGGACAACGGGTAGAAGGTGGTGGAAAAGAAGAACATCGGCAGAATGGCGAGGTTGACCAGTTCGAAATCCTGCCAGGAACGCAGGAACGTGGTCGCGGCCATGCCGACCGAGGCGAACGCGAGCGCGATGAGCAGCGCGGCCGGCAACGCGAGCAGCGCCCACGGCGACTGCAACAACCCGAGCACGGCCATCACCAGCAGGAACCCGACCGCGTACAGGCCACCGCGCAGCAATGCCCAGCTGATCTCGCCCAGCGCGATGTCGGCAGGGCCGAGCGGCGTGGCCAGCACGGTGTCGTAGATCTTGGCGTACTTGAGTTTGTGGAACACGTTGAACGTCGAGTCGAGCACCGCGCCGTTCATGGCGGACGAGGCGAGCAGCGCGGGCGCGACGAACGCGACGTAGCTGATGGGCGCGCCGCCCGGCCCTGCGACGTGCGAGACCAGCTTGCCGAAGCCGACGCCGAGCGCGAGCAGGTAGAACACCGGCTCGAAGAAGCCGGAGAACACCGCCATCCAGGCGCGTCGGTTCACCACGAACGCGCGCTCGACGAGTATCCGCGCCCTGCCGACGTAGAGGCCGGGTGGCAGCACGCGCAACAGCAGCGCCCTGCTCTGCGGCGGAGCAGCGGGTTCGTCGGTGCGTTCGGTGATCACGTCAGTCATATGTCGCCCCCTAACTCGCCAGCCGGACCCGGAAACGCCAGCGCGACAACGCGATGCCGATCGCGGTCAGCGCGACGAGGAAGGCGATGTGCCCGATGGTCGGCCACACCCGCAGCGTGCCGAACGCCGCATCCCTTGCCAGTTCGGTGCCGTGCCAGAGCGGGGTGATCCAGGCGATCGGGCGTACCACCGCCGGCAGCGAGCTGACCGGGAAGAACGTGCCGGCGAACAAGGTCATCGGGACCAGGACGAACCGGAACAGCGGGTTGAACGTGTTGCCCTCGCCCTTGACCGACGCGGCGAACGCGACGATCGGCGCGGCGAAAGACAGGCCGGTCATGATCCCGAAGACGAGCGAGAGCAGCACACCCGCGCTGGTCACCGCGCCGATCACGGCGGCGACGGCCAGGAAGGCGCCGCAGGAGAGAAACAACCGGAGGACGATCCAGATGAACACGCCGCCGGCGATCTGCGCGGGCGTCACCGGGGTGGCCGCGATGCCGAGATAGTGCTTCTGCCACTTGAACCCGGACATGATCGGGAAGGTCGCCTCGCCCGCTGCGGCCTGCACGGCCGCCGTGGCGATCAGCGCGGGCGTCAGGTACTCCAGATAGCTCACGCCGCCGGTCAGCGTGCCAGGGCGGACCTGCGAACCGAAGCCGAGTCCCATCGCGAGCAGGTAGAGGATGGGCATGCCGACGCTGGAGACCACCGTGCCCTTCCAGTTGCGCTTGTACCAGGTCCAGTGGCCCTCGACCACGAGAAGGGACGCGTGCAGGCCGGAGACCACGCGCGGGGTCGGGCCGGGCGGCCGGGCGGTGTCGGTGCTGGTGACGGTGTCGATCATCAGTCCACCAGACTTCGGCCGGTGAGGCGCAGGAACACGTCCTCAAGGGTGCTGCGGCGGACCAGGCTGGACAGCGGCCGCACGCCCCTGCCGTGCGCGACGGCCAGCGCGCCCTCGCCGTCCGCGGTGTAGAGCAGCAGCCGGTCGGGCAGCACCTCGATCCGGTCAGCAAGGTCCTTGACCGCCTCGACCGGCGGGTTCTCCGCGGTGTTCTCGTCGCCGTCGTGCTCGGCGGGCGGGAAGCGCAGCTCCAGCACCTCGCGGGTGGAGTAGCGGCTGATCAGGTCGCTCGGTGTGCCCTCGGCGACGATCTGGCCGTGGTCCATCACCACCAGCCGGTCGCAGAGCTGCTCGGCCTCGTCCATGTAGTGGGTGGTGACGATCAGCGTCGCGCCGCGGTGCTTGAGCCGGAACAGCCGCTCCCACAGCAGGTGCCGTGCCTGCGGGTCGAGGCCGGTCGTCGGCTCGTCGAGCAGCAGCAGCTCAGGATCGTTGACCAGCGAGCGGGCAATGGTCAGCCGGCGTTTCATGCCGCCGGAGAGCGCTTCGACCTCGGCGTCTGCCTTCTCGGTGAGCTGGGCGAACTCAAGCAGTTCGGTCGCCTTGGCCTGCACGTGCGAGCGGGAGAAGCCGAAGAAGCGGCCGTAGACCTGGAGGTTCTGGCGGACGGTCAGCTCGCCGTCGAGGATGTCGCCCTGCGGGACGACACCGATCCTGGCCCGGATTCGCGGACCCTGAATGTCCGGATCCATGCCGAGTACGCGCAGGTCACCGCCGGTGCGTGGGGACACGCAGGCGATCATGCGCATGGTCGAGGACTTGCCGGCGCCGTTGGGCCCGAGGAACCCGAATGCCTCGCCTCTGCGCACCTCCACGTCTATGCCGCCGACGGCGGTGAAGTCTCCGAACCGTTTGACAAGGCCACTGGCTGACACCAGGGCGTTGCCCTCCATCGCGGCGCTGTCCGACACTCCCTGACCGTAGCTGCCGACCCCGACGAATATCAGCTTGTTTTCTGGCATGGCACGGGGCGCCGACCCCTGGTCGACGGCCCGTGGCCTGGTGAGATGCGATGTCTACAGGTCGGGAAACCAGAGTTTGATCTCGCGAGCCGCCGAGTCCGGCGAGTCAGAGCCGTGCACCAGGTTGTACTGGGTTTCGAGACCGAAATCACCACGCAGCGAACCGGGCACCGCCTTCTCAACCGGGTCGGTGCCGCCGGCGAGCTGGCGGAACGCGGCGATGGCGCGCGGGCCCTCGACCACCATGGCCACGACCGGACCGGAGGTGATGAAGTCGAGCAGGCTGGTGAAGAAGCTCTTCCCGTCGTGTTCGGCGTAGTGCTGCTCGGCCAGCGACCGGGCGACGGTACGCAGCTCCAGCGCGACCAGCGTGAGGCCCTTGTGCTCGATGCGGGAAATGACCTCGCCGACCAGACCTCGGCTGACGCCATCCGGCTTGACGAGGACCAGGGTGCGCTCAGTCGTCACGGCAGTTGAACTCCTTCTCGTGGTCATTGACAGGCCGAATGGCCTGGTGGCAGAAGGGTAACCGAGGCATGCGGAACAGCGGCGGGCGTGGCCGGGTTGTTGGCGAGAAGAACCACACTCGACAGGGAAAGGCACACGCATGCGGGCGATACAGGTACGGGAAACCGGCGGACCCGAGGTCCTCACCGTCTCCGAGGTGCCCGACCCGGAACCGGGAGCAGGTGAGCTGCTCGTCGATATCGCCGTGGCCGGCGTCAACTACATCGACATCAACCACCGTGCCGGCCGCTATCCGGTGGACCTGCCGATCAAGATCGGCCTTGAGGGCACCGGCACCGTCCGCGCGCTCGGCTCCGGCGTGACCGGCTTCGCCGTCGGTGACCGGGTCGCCTGGCCGCAGGCGTTCGGCAGCTACGCGGAGCAGATCGTCCTGCCGGCAGGCCGCGCCATCAAGGTGCCGGACGGTGTCGACGACGAGGTCGCGTCGACCCTGTTGCAGGCCATGACCGCGCACTACCTCGTGCACGACAGCCACAAGGTCCAGCCGGGCGAGACAGTGCTCGTGCACGCCGCGGCGGGCGGTATGGGCCTGCTGCTCACCCAGTGGGCGACCGCGCTCGGCGCTCGGGTGATCGGCACGGTGTCCACCGAGGCCAAGGAGAAACTGGCCAGGGAGGCGGGTGCGGCCGAGGTCATCAGGTACAGCGAGGTCGAGTTCGCGCCCGAGGTGCGCAGGCTGACCGGCGGCAAGGGCGTGCAGGCCGTGTACGACGGCGTCGGCAGCACCACGTTCGACGGCAGTCTGGCCAGCGTCGCGCCGCTCGGCTCCCTGGTGGTCTACGGGCAGGCCAGCGGACCGGTCGCGCCGATCGAACTGGGCAGGCTCGCGGCGGCCGGTGGCATCTTCCTGTCCCGACCGTCGCTCGGCAACTACATCGTCGAGGACAGCGAACTGGCCCGCCGCGGCCAGGAAACCCTCGACGCGATCCGGAGCGGCACGATCCGGCCGCTCATCGGCGCCCGCTACCCGCTCGCCGACGCGGCCAAGGCCCATGACGACCTGGAGAACCGCCGCACCACCGGCAAGCTCCTGCTGTTCCCCCGCTGAACTTCACGGTTCACCGACCCGGCCGAGCCTGCCGACGCGCAACTCCTCGATCGTGTAATCGGCGGCTCGGCCGGCTTTGTGCAGTATGGCTGCGAAGTCGGCTGCCTCGACGTCGCTCAGGTGACCAGCGCTGATCATCGAGAACAGCAGTCGGTGCGCGCTGACCGGCTCGATGTTGTTGGCCTTGGCCAGGGCGCGAGCACCGTAGTCGTCGGAAAGCAGGCGTGGTGCGAACTTCTTGGCTCGGCAGGCAAGGGCGACGATGGCGGCTTCGCCGTAGTGTTCGAGGCGGTGTCGAAGCGGCCGTTCGCCGGCGACCTGTTCCTGGAAGGCGGCGGCCAACCGGACCCCGATCGGAACGTCGACCTCCACCGGCTTACCGAGCCACGCCAACTGTCCCAGCGCGGTTCTCGCCAAGCGGGGCGAGCGCAGTCCGGTCCTGGCACAGGCTCTCAAGTTCCTTCACGATCGCACTGACCAGCACACGGTGCTGCCGGGACAGGACCGCGCGGACCGCTGCTTGTAGCGGTGGGTGCACGGCGAGAGTGATCAACGCGCTGGTGTCCGGGAACCAGACGGCGGGCTTGGGCCGCGGCGCATCGGTCACAACGGAACCGGGGTGGTCTGCCCGAAATCGGGGCCCATGATGTCGTTCCACAAGCTCTCGTCGTCCTCGCGGCCGAACAGTCCTGCGATGATGGTCAGGCCGGTGCGCCGTTCGCGCGCCGCGGTGGTGGCGTGGTGGACGAGACGTCGCGGGGCGCGACGTACCCTGCTGACTGCCACGGCAGCGCCGGTCGGCGCCACGTCACGGTGGAGTTCGATCAGCTCGGCGACGGTCCGCTCGCGACAGATTCGCTTGCTGTCCGCATAGGACATCAGTCCGAGCAGGTTGAGTTGGTAGAGCAGGGCTTGCCTGGACACGCCGAAGTGCTCCATCAGCGCGGCAACCGCCCGCTCGGTCAGTTCCTTGGGCCGTTCACGAATCCAGGCGAGGACGGACCGCACGCCACGCTCGGGCATCAGCAGATGGCCCGCGAACGCGTTGGCCCGCCACTCGATGACGGCGTCGGCGAACATGGCGTGCTCGTCCTCTTCGATGAATCCGCGCGGATCGCCGAAAAGGTGGTGCGCGAGCTCATGGGCGAGGGTGAAGCGCAGATGCCCGTCCGAGTAGTCGCTGCTCGCGATGACCAACGAGGTCGAACCGGCATGCACGCACAGGCCATCCGCCTCGGTGCCCAACGGCGCGAGCGCCACGTCGACAGCGAAGTGCATCTCGATCACCGTGGCCAGGTCGCCGAGCATGTCGCTGCCGAGGTCGAGTTCGCGGCGGACCAGTTCGGCGAGGACGAGGCCCTGCGCACGCGTCTGCGTCTTCGTCTTCGGTGCTTGGGCGAACTCCCGCGCCGCCTGTTCGATCACCCGCGAGCCGTGCTCGCTCGCGCGGGCCGGTCGGCTCTCCCCGATTTGGCTGAGCAGATCGTCATAACCGAGCAGTTGCCGGGCGAGCCGACGAGCTGGCGCCGTCGCGACCGGCAGTGCGTCCGAGGCGAGCCGGGCGGAAACGGCCATGGCAGGCCGTTCCGGCATGCCGAGCAGGTACCGGACCGTCACGCCGAGAGCATCCGCGAACCGCGGCAGTTCGCCGACATCGACCCCACGCCGGCCGGACTCGATCTTGGAGATCTGATCCTTGCGCAGCTCGACCAGTTCGGCGAGCTTCGTACCGGTCATACCGAGCTTGCGCCGCGTATGCGCGCGCCGATCTCTGTCCGCTCGGCTTGGTCCTGGGCGGTCAGCTCGGGGAGGCCCATCAAGACCGAGGGCCCGCCAACGGTCATTTCGGTCAGATTGTCGTCCATCGCAACCTCGGCAGGAACATCGTCCGCTATCGGTTGCGATTATCGCAACTTCTAAAAGATCGGAGTTGCGCTAGTAGTCGGCGTTCCGGTCGACGGGGTGCTGGTGGACGGGGTGCTGGTGGACGAGGCGCCGGGTGGGAGGCTGGAGACGCAGGCGTACTGGCCGGAGGTCGGCGACTGGTAGTACCAGATGTCCGGCGCGGTCTGGTCCTTGCACGCGGCGGTCACGGTGGCCGCGGGCTCGACGGATTCGACGCGGACGACGTTGACGGCTGAGCCGCAGGCTGCGCGCTGGATGGGTTTGCTGTTGTCGGTGCTGAACGCGAAGCACTGGTTCGCCGGCACCACAAGGGAAACGCAGTAGTCGACGTTGGCGACCTCGTCGCTGAGGATGAAGCCGTGGTTGACGTAGTCGGCGCCCTGCTGGCAGTCGTTGTAGTCCTTGACCGTCTGGTTGATGATCAGCACTGCCGAGCTGCCCGCACACGGGACCGGGGTGAGTTCGAGGCCGCCGCTGTTCGGGTCGGCCGGTTCGGTGAGGCAGGTGCCGACACCGTAGGCGGACGTGTCCTGGGTCGGCTTGACCTTCTTGGTGTGGCGTGGGGCGCTGACCGGCGGGGCGGCACTGGGCTGGTTCGGCTGCTCGCTTCGACCGGAGAACCACCAGACCGACGCGGCCGCGCCGGCAAGGACAACGGCGGCGGAGACGATGGTGACGATGATTCTGCTCCGGTTGCCCGGCTGCCGGGGCGATGCGCCCTTGTGCTGCTCAGTTGGCGCGATATTGCTGTCCTGGCCGGGAACTGGGGATGCCATCGTCGGTGTCTGTCTCCTGCGGCAGGGGTGGCTTCATCGAGGTCAACGCTGAGGTCAACTCTGTCTGCTCGCCTGCTGACCGGGCAACTGGCCGGCGGCCATGCGCCGCGACACCTCTCGGCGCAACCAGAACAGGTACAGCCAGACGACCAGGAACAGCAACCCGACGATGCCGACCGCGACGGCCGAGACGATGCAGCCGACGAGCACCAACTGCAACGCCAGCACGACGATCATCGACCAGCTGTGCCGGAGGAACGCGCAGGTCAGCAGCAGGGCGAGGATGACGAAGCCGACCAGGTAGCCGACCACCGAGTTGAGGCCGCCGTAGAGGTCGGCGACCGCGAACAGGGCGAGGCCGACGGTGATGGCCTCCATCACCAGGGCGCCGGCCATGACCCCTCGGAAGCCCTTGATCGGGTCGGGTGGGGCCGGTTGTGGCGCCGATGCGCCGTCCGCGCCGGTGTCAGGCGACTGTTCGGGCGTGGTCACGCGGGCTCCTTGCCGAACAGGGCGCGGGCCTCGCCTGCCGTGACGACCGAGCCGGTGATGATCACACCGGCGCCGGAGAGCGGCTGGCCGGGTTCGGCGATGTCCTCGGCGAGTTCGATCGCGGTCTCCACCGCGGCGGGCAACCGGGGTTCGACCACGATCCGCTCGGTGCCGAAGATGTCCTTGGCGATGCCGGCGAGGTCGTCGGCGGGCATGGACCGCGCCGAGGAGTTCTCGGTGAGCACGACCTCGTTCAGCACGGGTTCCAGCGCGGTGAGGATGCCGCGCGCGTCCTTGTCGGCGAGGATCGCGACGACGCCGACGAGCTTGCGGAAGTCGAACTCCTCGCCGAGCGCGGTGGCCAGCGCGGTCGCGCCGTGCGGGTTGTGCGCGGCGTCGAGCAGAACGGTGGGTGCGGAGCGGACCGGTTCGAGGCGGCCGGGGCTGGCGACCGAGGCGAAGCCCTGCCGGATGGCGTCGATGTCGAGCTGGGCCTGCGGGCCCGCCGCGAAGAACGCCTCGACGGCGGCGAGCGCGTTGGCGGCGTTGGCCGCCTGGTGCCTGCCGTGCAGGGGCAGGAAGATCTCGTCGTACACGCCGCCGAGACCTTGCAGCTTCAGCAGTTGGCCGCCGACCCCGATCTCCCTTTCCAGCACGCCGAATTCCTGGCCCGCCCGCGCGACCGTCGCGTCGATGTCTGCGACGCGGCGCAGCAGTTCGGTCATCACCTCGGGACGTTGCTCACCGAGGACGGCGACCGCGCCGGGCTTGATGATGCCGGCCTTGTCCCTGGCGATGCCGACCACGTCCGAACCGAGGAATTCCACGTGGTCGATGTCGACCGGACCGATCACCGCGACCTTGCCGTCCGCGACGTTGGTGGAGTCCCAGCTGCCGCCGAGGCCGACCTCGATCACGGCGACGTCGACCGGGGCGTCCGCGAACAGGGCGAAGGCCATCGCGGTGAGCACCTCGAACTTGCTGAGCCGGACGGGGAACTTCGCGTCGATCAGCGGCAGGTACGGCTCGATGTCGCGATAGGCGTCGACGTAGCGCTGCGGGTCGATCGGCACGCCGTCCAGGCTGATGCGTTCGGTCACCACCTGTAGGTGCGGGCTGGTGAACCGGCCGGTGCGCAGGCCGATCGAGGTGAACAGCGCGTCGATCATGCGTGCGGTGGACGTCTTGCCGTTGGTTCCGGTGATGTGCACGACCGGATAGGCGGTCTGCGGATTGCCGAGCAGGTCGAGCAGGGCGGCGACCCGGTCCAGGGTGGGGTCGATGTCCTTCTCGCCCCAACGGGTGTCCAGTTCGCTCTCGATGCTGCGTAGCTCCGCCAGCACCGCGGGATCGGTTGGCGGCACGATCGGCTCCTCGGGACTACTCTGCACTGGGGACTCATCGGAGTCTACGGCGCGTAGGTCGGCGCGGGTGGCGTGGCTACCATGGCCGAGTGACCGATAACCGCCCCGCCGGTCGCGCTTCGGCGCCACGGCATTCCTCGCGGTCACGGTCACCCATCCGAAACAGCCGGGGTGAGCAGATGCCCGAACCCGAACTCGCCAGTTGGTCGCGCGCGATGATGGACACGGTCGTGACCATCCGGATCGCCGCGCCAGCCAACACGGCGAGCGAATTCGACCCGCTCGTCGAGCAGGCTTTCGACTGGTTCGACGCGGTCGAGGCGGCCTGCTCGCGCTTTGCCATGGACAGCGAGGTGCGCCAGCTGGCGGCAAGGGTCGGTGAGCCGGTCGCGCTCAGCCCGATCCTGCTGGCCGCGCTGACCGTCGCGTTGCAGGTGGCCGAGCACACCGACGGCGCGTTCGACCCGACGATCGGCTACCGGCTGGCCTCGGCCGGTCTCGACCGCGACTATCGCACCGGCGAGCCGCTCAACGAGCCGTGTCCGTCCGAAGTGGACCGTGGGACGCTCGCGGACCTGCACCTCGACGCGGTTGCCGGCACGGTGATCCTGGATCGTCCTGTGCTGCTGGATCTGGGCTCGGTGGCCAAGGGTCTTGCCATCGACCTGGCCGCGCAGGAGTTGTCCGCACTGTCCGGCGCGACCATCAACGCGGGTGGCGACGCGTACCTGCTCGGCACCGATCTCGCCGGCAACGCCTGGCCGACCGGGATCGCGGACCCGTTACGGCCCGGCGAACTCATCACCGAGCTGGCGCTGGCCGATCTCGCCATCGCCACCTCGGACGGCAACGGCCGGCACGGGCATCTGCTCGCGCAGCGCACGCCGCCGAGCGACCCGCTGGCCGGGGTGACCGTGGTGGCACCGACCGCGATGGCGGCGGACGCGGTGTCCACGGCAGTGTCTCTGCTGGGCATGTCGGCCGGGCTCTCGTTGCTCGCCGAGACCGAGGACGTGGACGCGCTGCTGGTGGCGCGCTCCGGTGAGGTGCGCACCACCAAGTACTGGGCTTCGTGGAACTGGCCAGACAGCTGAGAAGTCCACTCAGGACGGTCAGCGTGGCGGTGTCGGTGCCGGCCTGGGGCCAATACGCGAAAAGGCTCCGGGCGGGCTCGGAATCCGCTTGAATGGCGGGATGCACCCGCGCATTCCCGTCTTGCCGGCGGCCGCGATCGGATTCTGCTGCGTCGGTCTCGTCACCGCGTTCATCGGGCTGCGCGATGTCGTCGGGACCGGTTCGACGGCCAAGTTGTGGCTGGTGCTGCTGGTCGCGGCCGGCATCGCCGCGCTGGTGCTGTTGCGCACCGCGCGCGACGAGCGGGGCAGGGTGCGGCTCGGCGTGGGCTGGGCGGTGCTGGGCGCGGTGGTCATCGGGGTCACGATGGACCGGACACCGAGCCCGGCGCCGGGCGTGCCGGTCAGTTCCGGTTGGGCGGTGCTGGTCGCGGGTGGCGCGGCCGTGCTGGTCGGCGGGGTGCTGCTCGCGGTGTCGCCGCTGGTGCGGGCCGCGGCGAACCGGTTGGTCGTCGCGGTCGTGCTGGTCGTGGTGTGCGGGATCCAGGTGGCCGGCTACGCGGGCGCGCTGAGTTGGACCAACGGTCAGAACGTGAACCTCTCGGTCGCCGACGCCACGCCGTTGACGAATCGTCGGGTCGTGCTGGACGGCCGTATGCAGTGGTCGTCGACGGTCGCGGGGGTGCCGGTGGCCAGCGTGGGCGGCGTGCTGGTCGCCATGAGCAACGGGCTGCTGATGCTCGACCCGAGTACCGGAAAGCCGCGCTGGACCTACCGCAGGGCGGACCTTGCCACGATGTACGAGCCGGTGGCCTCGTCGGATGGCACCGAGGTCGCCGTGATCGGCTTCGAGCCGAACCCGAATCCGCAGGACGCGCCGACCCGGCGGCTGCTGGTGCTCAACGCGACGAGCGGCGCGGTGCTCACGGACACCCTGCTCGACCCGAACGTGCAGGGCGACCTGGCTGCGGTCGGCGCCACCGACGCGTACTTCTCCGGCGCCCCTGACGAGCGGACGACCGTTCAGGTCGGCGCGGTCAGGCTGACCGGTAAGCAGGCCGGCAGGCAGGACTGGGTCTATGTGTCGAAGGACCACTGCCAGATCAACGAGATGAGCACGCTCGGTGCCGAGGTCGCGCTGAGCACCACCTGCGGCACGGTCGCCATGCTCGATCAGAACGGCACGCCGCGCTGGACGTACCACGCGCACGAGGGCGGCGCGCAGATCTGGCCGTTGGCCGGTTCACCGGCCGGCACCGTGCAGCTCGTCGCCGGACCGGGGACGGTCAGCAATCCGCGCTGGGCCGGCATCTCCGTGCCGAGCGCCGTGGTGTCGCTGGACGCGCGCACCGGTGCCCTCCGCTGGCAGGCAGGACTGCCAACGGCACCATTCGCGGCGGACAGCCAGGACGCGGCCGGCGGCACCCTGGCCACGATCTGGGCCGGCAGCACCGCGACCCTCGTGTACCAGCTGCCCCAGTCCCGCTCGGTCTGGCTGGTCGGCATCGGGGGAACGACGCCGGCCGCGGTGTGGAGCACAGTCGTGCCCAACCTCTCCTACCCGCTGGGACTCACCGCCCAGAACATCGGCCAGTTCGTCGCGGCGACGCCGGACGGGCGAATCCTGTTGCCAGCACAGAACTCGGAGTCCGCGAGCGACCTGAACTCGCATCCGAACGTGATCGCGGTGGACGGCCGGGACGGCAGCGTCAAGCCGAACGTGGTGATCAACGGCTCGCGCGGCATTCCAGGGCAGAGCGGGTTCTACAGCCCGCCGAGCGCCCTGCCGACCCCGGGCGGAGTGGTGCTGGCCATCGCGGGCAGCGCCCCGCCGTCGGACTCCGACCAGGGCCAGGACCTGGGTCAGCTGAGGTACCTGCTGGTCGGCCTGCGCTGACCAGGCCAACCAGCAAGATCACGCCGAGGGCAGGGCAGCCAGTTGGGCGGTGACCCGCTCGATGTCCGCGACCGCGGTGTCCTTGCGCGCCCTGATCTTGTCGACGACGTCGGCGGGAGCGCGCTCGACGAACTTCGGGTTGCCGAGCTTCTTGTCGCAGTCGTCGAGTTCCTTGCGCGCGGCAGCGAGATCCTTGTTCAGCCGGTTGCGTTCGGCTGCGACGTCGATGGCGCCCGACGTGTCAAGGCGCACGGTGACCTTGCCGGTCGGCAGCGCGATCTCCAGGGTCGCGGTCGCGCTGAAGTCGTCGCCGGGCTCGTCAAGCCAGACCAGGCTGCGCACCGCCTTCTCGTGCGGGAGCAGGCCGGCGCAGCAGGCGCCGGACAGCTCGGTCGGCACCCGCTTCTTCGGCGCGAGGCCCTGGTCGCTGCGGAACCGGCGGATCTCGGTGATCAGCTTGCGCAGCGAATCGACCCGCTGCGCCGCCTCCGCGTCGGGCGCCTCGCCCGACGCCGTCGGCCAGGCGGCGATCACCAGGGACTCGCCGCCGGTCAGCGTGGTCCACAGCGTCTCGGTGACGAAGGGCATGAGCGGGTGCAGCAGGCGGAACAGCACGTCGAGCACGTGACCGAGCACGGCCCTTGTCGCGGCTGCGCGCTCCTCGCTCTCGGCGATCTGCACCTTGGCCAGTTCCAGGTACCAGTCGCAGAACTCGTCCCAGGTGAAGTGGAACAGCTCCTCGGCGAGCTTGGCGAACTCGAATTCCTCGAACAGACCGTCCACTTTGGATACGAGCGCGTCGGTGCCGTCCAGGATCCAGCGGTCCACATCGGTCAGCTCTGCCCTCGGCGGGACCGGCGTCGCGACCGTGGCGCCGTTGGACAGCGCGAAGCGGGTCGCGTTCCACAGCTTGGTGGCGAACCGACGCGCGTTCTCGACGTTCTCCTCGCCGATCGGCACGTCCACACCGGGATTGGCGCCGCGGACCATGGTGAAGCGCAGGGCGTCCGCGCCGTAGCGGTCCAGCCACTCCAGCGGGTCGACGCCGTTGCCCGCGGTCTTGGACATCTTCTTGCCGAACTTGTCCCTGACCATGCCGTGCAGCGCGATCTGGCGGAACGGCGGCTGCCCGTCCATCGCGTAGCCGCCGAACATCATCATCCGGATGACCCAGAAGAACAGGATGTCGTAGCCGGTGACCAGCACGCTGGTCGGATAGAACTTGGCAAGGTCCTGCGTCCGCTCGGGCCAGCCGAACGTGGAGAACGGCCACAGCCCGGAGGAGAACCAGGTGTCCAGCACGTCCTCGTCCTGCGTCCAGCCGGCGGGCGGCTGCTCGTCAGGGCCGAGGCAGACCTGCTCGCCGTTCGGGGCGTACCAGACCGGAATCCGGTGGCCCCACCACAGCTGCCGCGAGATGCACCAGTCGTGCAGGTTGTCCACCCAGTCGAAGTAGCGCTTGTCCGCTTCTGGCGGGCTGATCGCGACCTCGCCGGAGCGCACCGCATCACCCGCCGCCTTGGCCAGCGGCTCGACCTTCACGAACCACTGCAACGAAAGGCGCGGCTCGACCGGCTCCTTGGACCGCTCGGAGTGCCCGACCGAGTGCAGGTACGGCCGCTTCTCCGCGACGATGCGGCCCTGCGCACGCAGCGCCTCGCGAATGGCGACCCTGGCCTCGAACCGGTCCATGCCGTCGAACTCGGTGCCGCTGTTCGCGATCCGGCCCTGCTCGTCCATGATCGTCGGCATCGGCAGGTTGTGCCGCTGGCCGATGGCGAAGTCGTTCGGGTCGTGCGCGGGCGTCACCTTCACCGCGCCGGTGCCGAACTCCGGGTCGACGTGCGCGTCCGCGACGATCGGGATCTTGCGGCCGGTCAGCGGGAGTTCGATCTCGGTGCCGACCAGGTGCTGGTACCGCTCGTCGTCCGGGTGCACCGCGACCGCTGTGTCGCCGAGCATGGTCTCCACCCGCGTCGTCGCCACCACGATCGAGGCGTCGCCGTCGCCGTAGCGCATGGAGACGAGTTCGCCCTCGACCTCCTTGTGGTCCACCTCGGCGTCGGAGAGCACCGAGCGCAGCTCCGGCGACCAGTTGATCATCCGCTCGGCGCGGTAGATCAGGCCGTCCTCGTAGAGCTTCTTGAACATCGTCTGCACGGCGCGGGACAGGCCCTCGTCCATGGTGAACCGCTCGCGCGACCAGTCGACGCTGTCGCCGAGGCGGCGCATCTGGTTGAGGATCTGGCCGCCGTAGTTGTTCTTCCACTCCCACACGCGCTCGACAAAGGCGTCTCTGCCCAGTTCGCGACGGGAGGTGCCCTCCGCGGCGAGCTGCTTCTCGACCAACGCGTGCACCGCGATGCTCGCGTGGTCCATGCCGGGCAGCCAGCAGGTCTCGAAGCCCTGCATGCGCTTGCGCCGGACCAGCGCGTCCATCAGGGAGTGTTCGAAGGCGTGCCCGATGTGCAGGCTGCCGGTCACGTTGGGCGGCGGGATGACGAGCGAGAACGGCGGGCGGTCGCTCGACGAGTCGGCGGTGAAGTAACCGGCGGCTACCCAGCGCGCGTACAACTCACCCTCTACGTCCGCCGGATTCCAGTTCGGCGGTAGCTCTCGGGTGTCGCGCTGCTCAGGAAGGGTCTCGGTCACCCGTCAATTCTACGGAGCGGCTCGAACAGGTTTCCTCGGGTCGGCTTCCGTGGTATCTCCTGGTCCCGTAACGCTCACCTGCTGTCACCCGATCTAGCGACCGGCAATACCGGCCGCACGTGGCCGCACAAGGACTTGGGGGGACACGAGGTGCCAGACGACGGGTCGATCGACACACATCCCGACCTGATCGACCCGGAGTGGAACGCTCAGGTCGAACGCGAGGCCAGGAAGGCCGTCCGGCTCAGCGGCATCCGACGACAGCACGAACCGGACAAACCAAAGGCCGCTCGGACGCCCGGCCCGCGATCGTGGTTCGGGTTGAGCAACCGCACCGTGACCGCCGTGCTCGGCCTTTTGATCCTGGTCGGACTGTTCGTGCTGGTCAACCGGGTGAGCGGGCAGACGACGAGCGCCAAGCCGCAGCCGCAGGGCGCGATCCCGGTCGGGTCGCTCCAAGCCGCGCCGACGCCGACCAGCCGCCAGCACGGCCGGCTCGACCTCAACGCCCCGTTCACGGACACGCCCGCCGCCGGCTGGGCCGACGGCGCCAAGGGCATCCAGTTGCCGACCGGGGTGACCGCGGTGGGCAACTGGAGCGCGAGCGCGGTCACCGACGCCGAGGCGTCGGTCAAGCAGGCCCTGATCGACGCGCACCTGCAACCGGCCATGCTGGTCGACCACGACGCCACCGGCTACCTTGCCGACCTCGCGCCGAACGCCCGCTCGACCGAGCAGGCCAGGCTGAACACGCCCAACAGCCACGACAACGGCGCGGTCAGCATGCTGGCGAGCGGCTTCCACCTGCTCCCCGTGCCGATCAAGGTGGACGGCACCATGACCGCGGGCACCGACCCGAGCACCGGCGCACTGGTGATCCACACCAACTACGTGTTCGCCTACCCGTTCGACCCCGGCCAGGCGCGCACCGTGTCGCAGCCGTGGCAGATCATCGCCGTGCAGCACGTGGCCGAGGACTTCACCGTGCTCTCGGGTAGCCACTATCACACCGGCGATCGGGGCGTGTGGCCGACGAACGCGCACAGCTACCTCGACCAGATCAACTGCGCCGTGTCCAACCAGGGCTACATCGCACCCGCGTTCAGCGACAACGACGCGGCGCACTCCATCGCCGACCGAGGATCCGGACGCGCTGTACGCGCCGACGCACCCGCTGAACATCGCCGACAGCTGCCCGGCACCGCCCCAGCACGCCTGATCCGTCCTCGGAGAACGAGGCGTGTTGGACTGAGCGGCGGCCGGGGCGCACGATGTGTTCATGAGCGAGCTTGCGAGCGAATCAAAGGCACAGTGCGCCGCGAACGCGGACGACGAGCGCAGCGAGGAGTTCGCATGAGTCGCAAGCCGCCCCGCGAGGACATCGACGAGTCGCAGCTGGACGTACACGAGCCCAAGACGTGGGCGGCCGGCCTGCCCGGCGTGCTGGTCTCCGCCCAGCGCGGGTTCGAGCAGATGGGCGTCACCCGCACGGTGCGCGCGCTGCGGCTGCTCAACCAGCAACACGGCTTCGACTGTCCTGGTTGCGCGTGGCCGGATCCGCAGGGGCACCGCAAGCCGGTCGAGTTCTGCGAGAACGGGGCCAAGGCGGTCGCCGAGGAGGCGACGTTGCGCAGGGTCGGGCCGGAGTTCTTCGCCGCGCACCCGGTCGCCGAACTGGCCGACAAGACCGACTACTGGCTTGGCCAGCAGGGCAGGCTCACCGAACCGATGGTGCTGCGCCCCGGCGCCACGCGCTACGAGCCGATCGGCTGGTCGGATGCGTTCGCGCTGATCGCGACCCACCTCAACGGGCTGTCCTCGCCGGACGAGGCGGTGTTCTACACCTCCGGCCGGACCAGCAACGAGGCCGCGTTCGCCTACCAACTGCTGGTGCGGAGCTTCGGCACGAACAACCTGCCGGACTGCTCGAACATGTGCCACGAGTCCTCCGGCGCCGCGCTGAACCAGACCATCGGCATCGGCAAGGGCTCGGTCAGCCTCGCCGACTTCGACAAGGCCGACCTGATCGTGGTGGTCGGCCAGAACCCCGGCACCAACCATCCCCGGATGCTCTCCGCGTTGGAGCAGGCCAAGGGCAGGGGTAAGGGCAGGGGCGCGCGGATCGTGGCGGTGAACCCACTGCCCGAGGCCGGGTTGATGCGGTTCAAGAACCCGCAGAACGTGCGCGGGCTCGTTGGCAGGGGCACGCCGCTCGCGGACGAGTTCTGCCAGATCAAGCTCGGCGGCGACCTCGCGTTCTTCCAGGCCATCGGGCACCTGCTGCTTGCCGAGGAGGAGGCAGCGCCGGGCACCGTGCTGGACAGGGAGTTCGTCGCGGCTCGCACGCACGGCTTCGAGGACTACGCCAAGTCGCTGTCCGAAGTGGACTGGAACGCGATCGATGACGCGACGGGCCTGCCGCGCGAGCAGATCGTGGACGTGGCACACGCGTTCGCGAGGTCGGAGCGGACGATCGTCTGCTGGGCGATGGGACTCACCCAGCACAAGCACGCGGTGGCCACCATTCGCGAGATCGTGAACGTGCTGCTGATGCGCGGCATGATCGGCAAACCGGGCGCCGGCGTGTGTCCGGTGCGCGGCCACTCGAACGTGCAGGGCGACCGGACCATGGGCATCTGGGAGAAGATGCCGGAGAAGTTCCTGGCCGCGCTGGAGGCCGAGTTCGGCATTCCGGTCCCGCGCAACCACGGCTACGACACCGTGGGCGCGCTGCGCGCCATGCATTCCGGTAAGGCCAAGACGTTCTTCGCGGTCGGCGGCAACTTCGTCGCGGCGACCCCGGACACCGAGCTGACCGAGGCCGCGTTGCGCTCGTGCGAGCTGACCGTGCAGGTGTCCACCAAGCTGAACCGCTCGCACGTCGTGCATGGCAGGACCGCGTTGATCCTGCCGACGCTCGGCCGCACCGAACGCGATGTGCGGGGCGGCGTCGAGCAGTTCGTCACTGTCGAGGACTCCATGTCGGTCGTGCACGCCTCGCGCGGCCGTCTCGCGCCGGCGAGCGAACATTTAATGTCCGAAGTGGACATCATCTGCCGGCTGGCGCGGGCGGTGCTCGGCGAGCACCATCCGGTGCCGTGGGAGTCGTTCACCGGCGACTACGACCTGATCCGCGAGCGAATCGCCAAGGTCGTGCCCGGCTGCGCCGACTACAACGCGAAGGTGCGCCAAGGCGACGGTTTCGTGCTCCCCCACCCGCCGCGCGACGCCCGCGAGTTCCCGACCACGACCGGCCTCGCCAACTTCACCGTCAACGAGCTGGAGTACCCGCGCGTGCCAACGGGTCGGCTGCTGTTGCAGACGTTGCGCAGCCACGACCAGTACAACACCACCATCTACGGGCTCGACGACCGTTACCGCGGCGTGCGCAACGGCAGGCGGGTGGTGTTCGTGAACCCGGCCGATATCACCGAGTTCGGCCTGCGGGAAGGCCAGTTCGTCGACCTGATCGGCGAATGGAACCAGGCAGGCACGATCGTCGAGCGGCGCGCCGAGCGGTTCCGCATCGTCGGCTACCCGACAACGCGCGGCTGCGCGGCGGCGTACTTCCCCGAGGCGAATGCGCTGGTGCCGCTGGATTCGGTGGCCGAGACGTCGAACACGCCCACGTCCAAATCGATTGTCGTACGGCTGGAGGCGGTGTCCTGATGGGGCGGGTCAGCGTGCACCGGCCGGTGCTGAAGATCTCCTCGGGAAGGCGGGTGCGCAGGCCCGACACGCTCGCCGCCGAGGAACCGCTGGAAATCCGGGTCAACGGCGCGCCGCTGACGGTGACCATGCGCACGCCGGGGCACGACATCGAGCTGGCGCACGGTTTCCTGCTCACCGAGGGCGTCATCGGCGACCTTGAGGACATCAGCAACGGGCGCTACTGCGCAGGCGCCGAGGTCGACGGAGTCAACACGTACAACGTGCTCGACCTGCAACTGGCGCCCGATGTCGCGCCGCCGGACGCATCGGTCACCCGCAACTTCTACACCACGTCCTCGTGCGGCGTGTGCGGCAAGGCGGCGCTGGACGCGGTCAAGCTCGCGACCCGCTTCCCACCGGCGTCGGCCCCGTGCCCGGTCACGCCGGAGCTGCTGCTGAGCCTGCCCGACAAGCTGCGCACCCAGCAACGCGTGTTCTCCACCACCGGCGGCCTGCACGGCGCCGGCCTGTACCGATCGGACGGCTCGATGATCGCGGTCCGCGAGGACGTCGGCCGGCACAACGCGGTCGACAAGGTGCTCGGCGCAGCGCTGCTGGCCAAGGAGATCCCGTTGTCGGACAGCGTCCTGATGGTCTCCGGCCGCGCCTCGTTCGAGCTGGTGCAGAAGGCCGCCATGGCGGGTGTCCCGATCCTGGCCGCGGTGTCCGCACCGTCCTCGCTCGCGGTCGAACTCGCCGAGGAGCAGGGCATGACGCTCGCCGGTTTCGTGCGCGGCGACTCGATGAACGTCTACACCGGAGCGGAGCGGATCAAGTCCTGACTGGGGTCGGGTCCTAACTGGGTCAGCGAGCGCGGTAGAGGTCGATCGCGGTAGCCATCCGTGCTCGGAACTCGTCACGGGTGCCGACATCGTGCTTGATGCCGATCGCCGTGCTGAGCAGGGTTTTGGCCACGTCGGCCGGGGGAACGTGGGTGCGGGTGGGGTGGTCGCCGGCCGCGGCGAGGGCGTCGGTGACGATCGCGAGGAAGCGCCTGGGGTATTCGACCGGCATCGTGCCCAGCAGTTCGGGGTTCGAGTCGAGCAGTATGCCGATCTCCTGGGCCATCGGTCCGACATAGCGGCCGGACCAGTGGTCGAAAGCCTCGATCAGCCGCTCGCGCAGCGGTCGATCGGCATCGGCGAGGGCCAGTCGAGCCGCCGTGACGCTGTCGTCGAGCGCATGCTCCACGGTGGCTCGGAACAGCTCGGGCTTGGACGAGAAGTAGAAGTACAGGCCGGGTCGTGAGATGTCGGCGGCTCTGGCCACATCGTCCATCGACGCCTTGCGGTAGCCGTAGCGGGCGAAGACCAGCAGGGCAGCGTCCAGCACATGCCTACGCCGATCGGTGTCATGCATATAGATACTATACAAACTATGACTAACTTGTATAGTTCGGCGGCAAAGATCGGCACCGCTTTCGACGCCACCAGCACCGCGGATGACGTCGTCGCCGGACTTGACCTCACCGGCGTCCGAGCCATCGTCACCGGCGCCACGTCGGGCCTCGGTCGCGAGACGGCGCGCGCGCTCGCCAGCACCGGCGCCGAGGTCACCATCGCCGTGCGCGACACCGACGCCGGCACCGTCGTCGCCGACGACATCGCCGCGACCACCGGGAACAGCGCCGTCCACGTCGCCAACCTCGAACTCGCCGACCCCGCCACGATCACCCGCTTCGTCGACGACTGGGACGGCCCGCTCCATCTGTTGATCAACAACGCCGGCATCATGGCGTCTGCGCTGGCCAGGACCCCGCTGGGGTGGGAACTACAGTTCGCGACCAACCATCTCGGTCACTTCGCCCTGGCCCTCGGCCTGCACGACGCCCTCGCCGCCGGCGCGGCCGACCGGGCGAAGCCCGGATCGTCGCACTGACCTCCGGGGCGCACATGTACTCACCCGTCGTGTTCGACGACATCCACTTCACCCGGCGCGCCTACGACCCCCAACTCGCCTACGGGCAGTCCAAGACGGCGAACGTGTTGTTCACCGTGGAAGCCACCCGACGCTGGGCGGCCGACGGAATCGTCGCCAACGCGGTCAACCCCGGGGGCGTCTCCACCGGCCTGCAACGGGACTTCACCCAGGACATGAAAGACCACCTCGACCGACTGGAAGCCGCAGGCGTCTTCGCGTACAAGACCGTCCAGCAAGGCGCCGCCACCACCCTGGTCGCCGCGACCGCACCGGAGTTCGCCCACACCGGAGGCCACTACCTCGACGACGGCAACGAAGCCAGCACCGTGCCCGACGACGCCGAACTCCGCGGCAACAGCCACGCCGTCAAGCAGTGGGCACTCGACCCGGACGCCGCCCGGAAACTGTGGCAGGTCTCGCTCGACCTACTGCCGGGAAAATCCTAATTGGTCACTGGATTCTCGGGATTGTCCAGCCACACGGTCTGGCCGGTCGCGGTGACGGTGAGGCCGAAGCGTTGCGCGGGCGGTCGGCCTGCTCGGCGCCACCAGGCGTAGGCGGCGGCGACCTCGTCCCAGAGTCGGCGCGGGCCGTGCTGGTGCACCGGGAACGGCCGCGCGGTGCCGATGTCGACGCGAGCCCATGATCCGCTGTTCGGGTCGTTGAGGTGCACGTCGTGCTCGACGCCGTGCGCGGCCTGGCGGTTGACGACGCACACCGCGCAGTCGGGCACGCGCAGGCCGACCGCGAACGCGGCGGCTCGGATGCTGATCGCCTCGTGGATCTGCCGCTCCCCCAACGAGGTCGTGGTTTCGCAGCCACCGTCCTCCGCGACGTCGAGCGCTCTTCGTTGGCCGCGCAGGCGGATGAAGGCGACGGTCTGGTGGAAGCGGCCGATGCCGACACCGTCCTCGACGACGTGCAGGCGGAGCAGGGCGCCGTTGCAGAACTCCGTGCCCCACGGCGTGATCACCGTGCCGCCGGGTCTGGTCTGCTCGACCCACGGGTAGGGCACCGGGCCGATCACGGCGACCGTGGCCAGCACCCGGTCGTACGGGGCGCCGTCCGGATGGCCGAGCGCCCCGTCGCCGACCACCAGGGCCGGGTGGTAGCCGTTTCTGGCCAGGGCTTCGGCGGCCGTCGCCGCGACGGCCGGGTCGATCTCGACGGAGACGACGTTGGTCTCGCCGAGTTTTTCGCAGAGCAGCGCGGTGTTCCAGCCGGTGCCGGTGCCGATCTCCAGGATTCGCCGCGCCCCGCGCAGTTGCGCGGCGGCGAGCATCAGCGCGACCACCGACGGCTGGCTGGTCGAGCTGGACGGGGCGCGGCCGAGCGCGCCGGGCGGGGTGTTGCCGTCGTCGACCTGGATGACGATCGGTTGGTCGGCCGCGACGTGCCGGCGCCAGGCCGCCGGGTCGTCCGACCTGCGCAACGGGGCGTAACCCGTGCCGGTGTCGAGCCAGATCGTGTCGGGCACGAACCGTTCCCTTGCTACCGCGGCCAGCTCCCGGCGCCAATCGCGCATGAACCCATTGTGCTGCGGCGAGAGGCAACCAAACCGTACGCTCGGTCGTCTATTCGGGTGACGGGGAACGGCATCGGGGGCAGGGTGTGAGCGAGGACAGCGAAGCCGAGCTGGCGGACAGATCGCGCAGGCTGACCCGGCGCAACCTGCTGCTCGGTGGCGGAGGCATCGCACTGGCCGTCGGCGGCTACGTGGTCAGCGCCGCGACCGGCGCGGTCAAGCTGAACCCGGCGCTGCAACACACCATCACCGCACTCGGCGAGCGGCCCGCGCCGAGCACCACCTCGGTGGCCCCGGTCAGCCTGGTGACCACCAGCGTGGCCAGCGTGTACTCGCCGACCAGAGGCGCGCACCTGAACCTGGTGGCCTTCCTGCCGGCCGGCGTCTCGCCCGCCAAGCTGCCCGTCTGCCTGCTGCTGCCCGGCCAGTCCGGCGACCCTCGGCGGGCCGTGCCCGACCTGTCGGCGGCGTTGTCGGCCGAGGCGACCAGTCCTGGCGGGCGGCCATTCGCGGTGGTGGCACTGGACGGCGGCGCGAACTGCTGGCACCAGCAGGGGCCCGGTGCCGACCCGATGGACGTGCTGGTCAAGGAGCTACCGGCCTGGCTGGCCAGGCACGGCTTCACCGGAGCGCCGATGCTGTGCGCCGGCATCGGCATGGGCGGGTTCGACGCGCTGCTCTACGCGCGGCGGCGCAACGAGCACGGCAGCCCGGTGCGTGCGGTGGCCGCGATCGCGCCGAGCCTGGCAACGGACTGGTCGGCGGCGAGGCACACGTTCCAGGACGCGGCCCGGTGGGCCGAGCAGGACCCGCTGCGGCATGTCTCCGCGCTGGGGCGCACGGCGGTCGGCGTGTGGTCTGGCGAACACGACCCGAACCTGACCGGAATCCGCGAGTTCGTCCGCCTGGCGCATCCGAGGGTCGCGGACCTGACAAGGCCGGGGCACGGCACGACGAGCCTGCGGGCGATGCTGGCCGGCGCGCTGCGCTTCCTCGGCGGCAACCTGCCCGGTCCCCGCTCGAAAGGCTGACAAACGCCATCGGCGCCGGCCCCGAACGGGGACCGACGCCGATGGCGGGAGAAACTCAGGCGGACTTCTCGCGACGCTCGCGGCGAGCTGGCTGGCGAGCCACGATGGTCGGGTTCACGTTCTCCCGCACGGTCTGCTCGGTGATGACCACCTTCGCCACGTCGGAGCGGCTCGGGATGTCGTACATCACCGGGAGCAGCACCTCCTCCATGATCGCGCGCAGGCCACGGGCGCCGGTGCCACGCAGGATGCCCTGATCGGCGATGGCGGACAGGGCCGTTTCGGTGAACTCCAGCTCCACGTTGTCCATCGCGAACAGCCGCTGGTACTGCTTGACCAGCGCGTTGCGCGGCTCGGTGAGGATCTGGACCAGGGAGTCCTTGTCCAGGTTGGTCACGCTGGCCACGACGGGGAGCCTGCCGATGAACTCGGGAATCAGGCCGAACTTGATCAGGTCGCCCGGCATGACGTCGGAGAAGAAGTCGGTCTGGTCGCTGTCGGCCTTGGAGCGCAGTTCCGCGCCGAAGCCGATGCCGCGCTTGCCGACCCGCTCCTGGATGATCTTCTCCAGCCCTGCGAACGCGCCTGCCACGATGAACAGCACGTTCGTCGTGTCGATCTGGATGAACTCCTGGTGCGGGTGCTTGCGACCACCCTGCGGCGGCACGCTCGCCGTCGTGCCCTCCAGGATCTTCAACAGCGCCTGCTGAACGCCCTCACCGGAGACGTCCCTGGTGATCGACGGGTTCTCGCTCTTGCGGGCGATCTTGTCGACCTCGTCGATGTAGATGATGCCGGTCTCGGCGCGCTTGACGTCGTAGTCGGCGGCCTGGATGAGCTTGAGCAGGATGTTCTCGACATCCTCACCCACGTAGCCGGCCTCGGTCAGCGCGGTCGCGTCCGCGATGGCGAACGGGACGTTGAGCATCTTGGCCAGGGTCTGGGCAAGGTAGGTCTTGCCGCAACCGGTCGGGCCGAGCATGAGGATGTTGGACTTCTGCAGCTCGACGGTGTCGTCGCGGCCCTCACGGCCACGGTCGCCGGACTGGATGCGCTTGTAGTGGTTGTAGACCGCGACGGCCAGCGTCCGCTTGGCATCGTCCTGCCCGATCACGTACGTGTCGAGGAACTCGTGGATCTCGGCGGGTTTCGGCAGCTCGTCGAGCTTGACGTCACCGGCCTCGGCCAGCTCTTCCTCGATGATCTCGTTGCACAGGTCGATGCATTCGTCACAGATGTAGACGCCAGGACCGGCGATGAGCTTCTTGACCTGTTTCTGGCTCTTGCCACAGAAAGAGCACTTCAACAGGTCTCCGCCGTCCCCGATTCGAGCCATGACCGCTGACCTAGTCCCCTCCGGTGCACCGGGCGACTTACTCCCGATCCACCTTCGCTGTCCTCAAAGAAGGCGCGACCTACCGTTTTGCTGGGGTCGGCGGGCAGACTCGCCCGGCCGCCCCGCGCTGGGCGGGTCTTGCGTACTCCACTGACGGTACCCGCCCAACCCATCGAAAAGGGAGCACCGGAGCACTCCCAGCACGCCAAGCGAAGGTGAGAGCACCTGCGCCCGGCGTGTCGCGGGTCACTGCTTAGCTGAGAGCTTGCGGTACGGCATGATTTCGTCGATGATGCCGTACTCCAGCGCCTCCTGAGCGGTCAGGATCTTGTCCCGCTCGATGTCCTTGCGGACCTGGTCCGCGTCGCGGTTGGTGTGCCTGGCCAGCATGAGTTCCATCTGGCGGCGCACCCTGTTGATCTCGGCGGCCTGGATCTCCAGGTCGGAGACCTGACCGTAGGCACCCTCCATGGAGGGCTGGTGGATCAGGATCCGGGCGTTCGGCAGGGCGGCGCGCTTGCCGGCGGTGCCGCCGGCCAGCATCACGGCGGCGGCCGACGCGGCCTGGCCGATACACGCGGTCACGATGTCCGGACGGACGTACTGCATGGTGTCGTAGATGGCCATCAACGAGGTGAACGAGCCACCGGGGGAGTTGATGTACATCGTGATGTCGCGGTCCGGGTCCTCGGCCTCAAGCACCAGCAGCTGAGCCATGATGTCGTTGGCCGAGGCGTCATCGATCTGCACGCCGCAGAAGATGATGCGCTCCTCGAACAGCTTGTTGTACGGGTTGGACTCCTTGACGCCGTAACTGGTGTTCTCGACGAAGGAGGGCAGCACGTACCGGGACTGAGGAAGACGAAGTTCACTCACGACAGGGCTCCTAGTGTGTTCTGCGACGCTCAGGCCGGCTGTCCGGCGCGCTGCGCGATGTGGTCGACGAAGCCGTAGTCCAACGCTTCCTCCGCGGTGAACCAGCGGTCCCGGTCGCTGTCCGCGGTGACCTTCTCGACGGTCTGGCCGGTCCGCTCAGCGGTGATCTTGGCCATCTCCTGCTTCCAGCGGTTGTAGACCTCGGCCTGGATGGAGATGTCGGAGGCGGTACCGCCGACACCGGCCGAGGGCTGGTGCATCAGGATGCGGGCGTGCGGCAGGGCGTAGCGCTTGCCTGGCGCACCGGCGGTCAGCAGGAACTGGCCCATCGATGCCGCGAGCCCCATGGCGAAGGTGGCGACATCGGGCTCGATCAGCTCCATGGTGTCGAAGATCGCCATGCCCGCGGTTACCGAGCCGCCAGGGGAGTTGATGTAGAGCGTGATGTCCTTCTCGCCGTCCTCAGCGGCCAGTAGCAGCAGCTGAGCGGTGATCCGGTTGGCGATCTCGTCGTTGACCTCGGAACCGAGCACGACGATGCGCTCAGCGAGCAGCCGCTCAGACACCGAGTCGTTGAGGTTGAGCCCCATGGTGCTGCGCATCAGGGGCAAGTGGTCCTGCGTCACGTCTGCCTGCCTTCTCACCACGACGCTCCGGTTTCGCTTTCCGGGGCCGCAAGGGTTCGTTGCACTTGCTTGCTGTTACCGACACTAACCAAGGCGGGCGTCGCAAACGTCCCGGCGACGCCCGCGTTCGCTCAGAGCTTCAACGCCGTCCCAGCAGTGTGGGGCCGGTCACTCGTCGGCGGCCTCTTCAGGCTTGTTCGGCTCGGTCTCCGGCGCGTCGACGACCTCGGGGGTGCCTTCGTCTTCGGCACCGCCGAACATCTCGTCGAGGTCGAGCACGTTGCCGTCGGCGTCCTTGATCTCGACCTTGCGCACGACCGTTGCCAGCGCCTTGCCGCGCCGCACGTCCGCGAAGATCGCGCCGAGCTGGCCGGACTGCTGCGCCCGCTGCACGTACTCGTCCGGGCTGACGCCGAAGCGCTGGGCCTGGTAGATGATCCGCTCGGTCAGCTCGCCGTCGTTGACGCCGACGTTCTCGGCGTCGGCGATCGAGTCCAGCACGAGCTGCGTCTTGACCGCCTTCTCGGCGGCCTCGCGCAGATCGGTGTTGAACTTCTCCAGGCTCTCGCCCTGCGACTCCAGCCACTCGCCGAACTTGGCCTCGTCGTGGTCGAAGGAGTGGATCGCGTCGTGCTTGCGGGTCTCGATCTCACCCTCGACGACGCTGGCCGGCAGCGGCACGTCGGTGGCCTCCAGCAGCGCGTCCAGCACCTTGTCCCGCGCCTCGACGGCCTGCTGCATCTTCTTCACCCTGGTCAACCGCTCGCGCAGGTCGGCGCGCAGCTCGTCCAGGGTGTCGAACTCGCTGGCCAGCTGGGCGAACTCGTCGTCAGCCTCGGGCAGCTCGCGGTGCTTGACCGACTGCGCGGTCACCTCGACCTCGGCCTCGCGACCGGCGTACTCGCCGGCGACCAGCGTGGTGGTGAAGGTCTTGGTCTCGCCGGCGGACAGGCCGATCAGGGCGTCGTCGATGCCCTCGATGAGCTGGCCGGAGCCGATCTCGTAGGAAAGGCCGGTGGTCGCGGCGTCCTCGACCTCCTCGCCGTCCACGGTCGCGGACAGGTCGATGGAGACGAAGTCACCGCTCTCGGCTGGCCGCTCGACCGAGGACAGCGTGCCGAAGCGGGCGCGCAGCTCGTCGAGCTGGACCTGCACCTCGTCCTCGCTGACCTCAAGGTTGTCCACCTCGACGGCGATGCCGTCGAACTCGGGCATGGTGATGTCCGGGCGGATGTCGACCTCGGCGGAGAACTCCAGCGTCTGGCCATCGTCGATCTTGGTGACCTCGATGTCCGGGCGACCGAGGGCGCGCACGTTGTCGCCGTTCACGGCCTCCATGTACTTCGCCGGAATGGCCTCGTTGACCACCTCGTCGAGCACGACGCCTCGGCCGAGACGGCTCTCCAGCACGCGGGCCGGTGCCTTTCCTGGCCGAAAACCTGGGATGCGAACCTGCTTGGCGAGCTTCCGGTATGCGCGGTCGAAGCTCGGCTTGAGCTCGTCGAACGGCACCTCGACGTTGATCCGGACCCTCGTCGGGCTGAGCTGCTCGACGGTGCTCTTCAACCTGGTCTCCTCATACGAACATGCCATAAAGCCCGATGCGCCGAAGGTGACGTCGGGATGTCCTGCGATTCTACGGGCTGGTCACAGCGCGCCTGACCGACCCCCGCACGGGCAGTTTCACCTCGCTTCAACCAACGTCATCCGACAAGCTGTACGTTGCAGACATCCGCGGATTGCCGCATCCGGTACTGGTCGGAAGGGACGCCCAGGCGTGAGTGTCATGCAGGCAGGAGACGAGCCGCGCGCGACCCGGGTGCTGATCGTGTCCGCGGACATGGGCGAAGGGCACAACTCGGCGGGGCGCGCACTGGAGCAGGCCGCGCGGGCGCGCTGGCCCGAGGTCGAGGTGCGCTGGCTTGACACGCTGGACGTGATGGGGCGCGGGGTCGGCCCGGTGTTCCGCGGCATCTACGTGACCAACGTTGAGCGCACGCCGTGGCTCTACGAGTTCTTCTACTCCAAGATCCGCGAGTGGCGCTGGTTCGCGAACTCGTCCAAGGCGTTCGTCGGCAACTGGGCGGGTCCTCGGCTTGGCAGGGAGATCGAGCGGTTCCGGCCGGACGTGATCATGTCCACCTATCCGCTTGGCAGCGCGGGCCTTGCGTGGCTGCGCAGGCACGGCAGGCTGGACGTGCCGGCTGGCGCGTGGATCTGCGACTTCTCGCCGCATCCGTTCTGGGTCTACCCGGACCTCGACCTGAATCTGGTCATGCACGACGTCGCGGTGAAACCGGCGGTGACCTGGGTGCCCGGCTCGCCGGTCGCGGTGTCCGCGCCCCCGGTGCGGGACGTGTTCGCGCCGGGTGACCGCGCGCAGGCACGCAAGAAGTTCGACCTGCCAGAGCACGGGTTCGTCGCGCTGGTCTCGTGCGGCGTGTTCGGGTTCGGCAGCGTCGAGTCGGCGGCAAGGACGCTGCTGGCCGCCGATCCGGACATCACCGTCGTCGTCGCCTGCGCCAGGAACAAGCAGCTGCGCGAAAGGCTGCTGGCCGGTGGCGATCACGGTGGCCGGCTGCGCCCGCTCGGCTGGACCGACGACATGCCGGCGTTGACGCTGGCCAGCGACGTCGTGGTGACCAACGCGGGTGGCGCGACCTCGCTGGAGGCGCTGGCCTGCGGCAGACCGATCCTGATGTACCAGCCGATCGCCGCGCACGGCCGGGCCAATGCCGCGCTCATGGCCGAGGCCGGGCTGGCCGAGGTCTGCCCGGACGCGCCGGCGCTGGCCGGGGCCGTGCGCAGGCTCATCAACGAGCCTGCGCGCCTTGAGCAGATCGAGCGGGCCGCGCTCGCCCACACGACCGCACGCACGCTGGACGACAGCATCACGGCCCTGCTGACGGCCGCCGAGCGCAACAAGGCGCACCGGCCGGTGCGGCTGCGGCCGGAGGACGCGCTGTTCGTGCACGTGCAGACCGCAGAGGTGCCGCAGCAGCTCGGCGCGGTGCTGGTGCTGGACCCGAAGGAGGACGGCAGCGCGCCCACGTTCGCGGACGCGGTCGACCTTTTCGACGCCACCCCCGGCCTGAAGGGCCGGATCATCAGGGGCAACGCACTGCGCCAGCCCGCATTCCAGCCGGACCCGACGGTGAACCCGGCCGCGCTGCTGGACCTGGTGGACGTGCGCGAACCGGACACGCCAGACGACCTTGACGGCGCCATGGACGCCTTCTTCTCGGTGCCGCTTGACGAGCGCCGGGAGACCGGGCGGGCGCAGCTGGTGGTCGGCCTTGACGGCGGTCGCAGCGCGTTCCTGGTGAAGCTGCACCACGCGGCATCGGACGGCATCGCGGTGACCGGCGCGCTGGTCGGCAGGACCAGGGGCCAGACCTTCATCGCCGAGCCGAAGCCGGCCCCGCCCGAGGAGCGGCCGACGTTGCGACAGCGGTTGAGCGGGGTCAGGGACCTGGTGACCGGGCTGGCCGCGTTGGCGGGCGCGGGCAGGGCGCCGAAGCTGTCGCTGGACGGGCATGTTGCCAGCGCCGAGCGCCATCACGCCAGGGTGGACCTGCCGCTTGACGACGTGCGGGTCGCCGCGCGGGCGCTCAAGGTGCGCACCACCGACCTGGCCACCGCGTTGCTGGTGGAGGCGCTGCACCAGGTGCTGCCCGACTCGAACACGCACGACACCGTGCGGGTGATGATGCCGCGTTCGACACGCAGCACGGCCACCTACCGCAGCGCCGGCAACCACACCGGCGCGGCCTCGGTCGACCTGCCGATCGGACCGATGTCGCTGGAGCACCGGATCGAGCTGACCCGCAAGCTCACCCAGGAACAGGTGGATTCCAGCGCGCCGCACGCCGCGCACGCGGTGGTGCGGATCCTCGGCCAGCTGCCGCCGTTCCTGCACAAGCGGCTTGCCAGGCTGGTGTACTCCTCGACCTGGTTCAACCTGATCGCCTCCGTGCTGCCCGGCGCGCGCTCGCCGGTGTTCCTGCACGGCTCGCGGGTCGCGGAGGTGTACCCGGTACTGGCGCTGGCGCCCGGTGTCCGGCTCTCGGTCGGCGTGATGACCTGGGCGAACCACCTCACCTACTGCTTCACCGGCGACCGCGCGACCGCGTCCACAGTGGACGCCCTCGCCGATGCGACCCGCGCGGCGTTCAAGCAGTTGTGACCGAGCTGGAAAATCTCTGGATCGCGATTCCGGCCGCGTTGGGGAGCGCGGTCAGTTTCGGGTTCACCGGTGCCCTGCAACACCTGGCGACCACGCGCGTCAAGCAGCGTAAGGCGCTGCGGCCGGCGCTGCTGCTCGACCTGGCCAGGCAGCCCATCTGGCTGGGTTCGCTGCTGGCCAACTTGAGCGGCACCGGGTTGCAGCTTCTCGCGCTGAGCACCGGCCCACTGGTGCTGATCGAGCCGCTGCTGGTCAGCGGACTGCTGTTCGCGGTGCTGATCCGGGCCATGCTGGGCCGCAGGCTGCCGCCGGGCCGGGTGGTGCTCGGCGCGAGCCTGTGCGGGGCAGGGCTGGCGGTGTTCTCGTTGCTGGCCAGGCCCTCCGGTGGGGTGTCCCACCTGAGCCTCGCGTCCGCGCTGCCGTTGGCGGTCGGCCTGGCCGCGGTGCTGGTGGTGTGCCTCGCCGTCGGGTCGCGGTATCCGGGTGATCCGCGCGCGTACGCGCTGGCCGTCGGCGCCGGTGTGCTGTTCGGGGTGAGCGCCGGACTGGCCAAGCTGGCGCTGGGTCAGGCGACCGCGCACGGCGTGCTGAGCGTGCTGGCGGACTGGCCGGTGTACGCGATGATCGTGCTCGGGCCGACCGGTTTCCTGTTGAACCAGAATGCGTTCCAGGCGACGAGGAACATGGCGCCCGCGTTGGCCATCATCACGGTGACCGATCCGCTGGTCGGCATCGGCGTCGGCGTGTTGTGGCTGGACGAGCGGCTGCAACCGGGGCCGGGGCCGGTGATCGGGCAGGTGTTCTCGCTGCTCGGGTTGATCGTCGGGGTGTGGCTGCTGGCCAACGACTCGCCGCGCGCGTCGTTGCCGGCGCGGACAGGGAAGGTGGCGGCGAAGTGAAGCTGACCGGGGCGCGGGCCCTGATCACCGGGGCGTCCTCTGGCATCGGGAGCGCGACCGCGCGACTGCTCGCCAAGGCGGGCGCGCGACCGCTGCTCACCGGACGCAACGCCACCGCGCTGGACAAACTCGCCGAGGAGACCGGTGGCACTGCGCTGCCGGTCGAGTTGGGCACACCCGACGCCGCGCAAACGCTTGCCGACTGGGCGGGCGACGTGGATCTACTGGTGTGCAACGCGGGCATCGGCTGGGCGGGCGAACTCGACGACATGCCGATGTCCACACTGGACGAACTGGTCGAGATCAATCTCGCTGTCCACATGCGACTGACCAGGCTGCTGCTGCCGGCCATGCTCGAACGCGGTCGCGGTCACCTGGTGTTCGTGTCGTCGATCGCGGGCAGCATGGGCGTCGCGGACGAGGCCGTGTACGCGGGCACCAAGGCCGGCCTGCGCACGTTCGCCGCGAGCGTGCGGCTCGCGGTGGCCAGGAAGGGCATCGGCGTCTCGGTCGTGGTGCCGGGCGTTGTGGCAACGCCGTTCTTCGCGCGACACGGCCGGGCCTACGACGAAGCCCAGCTCAGGGCGATCCCGGCGGAGGACGTGGCGCGGGCGCTGATGGACGCGGTGACGCGCGACCGCGCCGAGGTGTTCGCCCCCGCGTGGCTGCGCTTCCCCGCTCGCTTCTACGGCGCGGCACCAACGCTCGTGCACGCGTTGCAGCGCCGGTTCGGTTAGCGCCGGTTCGGTTAGCGCCGGTTTGGCTAGCGCCGAGCGGCGCCGGTTCGGGTGAACCGGCGCCGCTCTGGGAGAAGAATTCAGTTGGTATTCAGTGCTTGCGCAGTGCGTTGACGAAGGTCTGGCCGTTCGGGGTGCCGACACCGGTCATCGTGTCGTAGCCCTTGGCCGTGACCTGGTTGGTCTTGACCGGGTCCTGGTTGTCGAACGTCCACACCGAGGGTGGCGCGCCCGCACATGCCTGGTCCGCGCAGTAGACGCCCTGTTCGGCGGCTGGCGAGGACGCGGTGATCGGCAGCGTGTCGTTCAGCGCGTTGCTGCCGGCCAGCGAGTAGAGCGCCGGGTTGACGAACCCGAAGCTCGTTGACTGGCCCTGTTGCGCGGCGGCCACGATGCCGGCGACCAGCGGAGCGGCCAGGCTGGTGCCGCCCTCCGGGAACACGGAGTAGGTGTCCGGGCCGCCGTTGTCGCCGGGCTCGGTCACCGCCTCGCCGATGCCGGTGGCGAGGTCGGCGAGCGCGCTCACGTCCGGTACGGCACGCAGGGCACCACCGCTGCGGTTGCCCGCCGCGGGCTGGGTCATCGAGTTGGGCACGACGCCCTTCTGGTAGCTCGGCTCGTTCCACAACAGGCTGACGCCGCCACCGGCGGCGAAGACGTCGCCGTAGTCGGTGTAGGTGCCGCCGCCGTTGTTGCCGAGCACGTCGTTGGACCAGCCGGTCTCGAACAGTCGCTTGTCGGCGTTGTCAAGGCCGAGGCTGGTGCCACCGACCGCGGTCGCGTACGGGTCGGACGAGGGCACCAGGACGCCTGGGCCGTCACCGGAGGAGTAGTACATGCTCACGCCCTCGCCGGCCGCGCGCAGCAGGATCGAGTGCATGATGTTGATCAACGCGGCCGGCATGCCCTCGGAGCCGAACTCCCAGGAGTTCGAGGTGGCCGAGGCGAGCGGGTGGTTGCCGTTGCCGTCGAGCACCGCGTTGTCCGCGTCGAACAGGCTCTGCGCGCCACCCAACTGGACGTCGCAGCTGTCGCCGCCGACGAGCAGCTGGTGCTGGTCGGGGGCCATGGCGTAGCTGGACTCGATGTCCAGCTGCTCCTCGATGTCGAAGGCGTTGCCACAGGCGTTGCCGGCGCCGATGGCCAGCTCGGAGTAGTTCGCCGACTTCGGCGCGGGCAGGCCGCTGGCGGCCGCCCACTTGGTCAGCGTCTGGAACATCTTGTACGGCGTGCCGACCTCGATGTAGGCGACGGTGACGCCCTTGCCGGTGTTGGTGTTGTTCATGCCGTACGCGGCGCGCAACTGGGTGCCGTTGTAGCCACAGATGTGCGTCGGAAAGCTGGTCAGGCCGTTGTAGGGGGGCAGGCCGCCCTGCGTGTTCTGGCCGTAGTAGGTCGAGCAGTTGTCGGCCTCGGCCTTGGCCTGCGCCGCGGTCGGCAGCTTCGGGTTGGCCAGCTCGGTCTTGGGCTGGGCGTTGTTCAGGCCGCTGATGCCGAGCACGTCACCAGCGATCGACGTCGGCAGCGTGATGTCGCGGTCGTTGGACATCACCGGGGCCGACTGGCCGGCCACCCTGAACGTCTTCATCTGCACGTGGAAGGCGTTCTGCACGGTGGAGGTGGGTGCCGTGGCGCGAAGGTAGGCGCGCTGCGGGTCCAGCGTGATGTTGGTGAAGCCCTGCTGGGCCAGCCACGACCGCACCGCGTTCACGTTGGCCGTGCTCGCGCCGTACTTGGCGGTCCAGGCGCTCGGGCTCAGGAAGGAGCGGTAGTTCTTGCTCTTGGGGTTGCTGACCGAGTCGGCGAAGGACGCCGCACCGGTGTCGTTTCCCTTGAGCCATAATTGAACGTTGAGACTCTGCGTGGCAGGTACATTGCCGACGGCCGGTCCTGCCGAGGTCACCGCGTCGGCGACCGTGCCGGGCACGACCACCTCACCCGGTGATGCCTGGGCGGCGACAGCGCCCCCTGCGAACAACGCGGTCGCCAGGCACGTTGCGGCGACGGCCGTTCTGTTGACCCGTGGACTGATCCGCATTCGGGTTCTCCTCTGTGGATTCGAGTTCCCCTGCACGGACAGTCTGGACAGTGCGGCGCCGGTTGACTTCCGGCAAAAGTAGGTGTTGCGCAATAGCGCCGTTCGCCGTGTCACACGGGTCGAACGAAAATTCTTACCATTCAACCGGCGAGCTGTCACGACTACGATAGTCTGGTTTCTGACACGGATTTCGGGCTCGGTGTTACTGAGCCAATCCTGAGTGGTACGACTATCATGATACCGGGCCGAGAAATGGCAAATCCACTTTGATCGGACGCCTGCGGTGCACGAGGCTCACGGTCGGTTCCCTCGGGCTGTGAGGTCTTCCTTCACCGGCCGTGACCGCCGGCTAACGGTGCGGCAATACCGGCGCGTTTCGCTGTAGGCATGACCATCTATGAACAGATCGGCGGCCAGGACGCACTGATCGTGGTCGTCGACGACTTCTACGAGCGGGTGCTGGCCGATGATGAGCTGGCCGGGTTCTTCAGGGGCAGCAACATGTCCAGGCTGAAGGGCAAACAGGTCGAGTTCTTCGCCGCCGCGCTCGGGGGGCCCGCGCAGTACTCGGGCCTGTCCATGCGCGACGCGCACCGCGGCCGAGGCATCGGCATGGCGCACTTCCTGCGCGTTGCCGAGCACCTGAGTGCCGCGCTGGCGGCAGCAGGGGTGCCGGAGGCCGTCGTCGAGCAGATCATCGGGGCGATCGCCCCACTGGCCGAGGACATCGTGGCCGCGAACGCGGCCTGAACCGCGGATGTCGTGGTCCGGAGCGAACCGGCCGGTTGGCGCAGGCCGGCCGGCTCACTCCGGTGTCAGTTGCGAGTTCTCTCGAGACCTCCTTCCCGATCGGCGACAGACATCCGATGTCCGGCAAACCGATGTCAGCACCAGCGACCTATATCACGCCATAACTCGACGGCCCAGGTCAATATTCATCCCATGACTTCATCGATCACGGGATCGCCTCGTAACTGATCTAGAATCGGTTCAGCTCGCATCGACCTCCGGAGGCGCCGTGCCGGTCACGATTCGCGACGTGGCACGAGAGGCCAAGGTCTCGGTCGCCACCGTCTCCAGGGCACTGAGTTCGCCACATCAGGTCAACCAGGCCACCCGCGAACGCGTGCTCGCCGTCGCCGACCAGTTCGGCTACCGGCCGAGCCCGGCCGCACGCAGCCTGATCACCGGCAAGACCGGCAACATCGGACTGGTCGTGCCGGATCTCGCCAACCCGTTCTTCACAGGCGTGCTCAAGAACGTGCAGGCCAGGGCGCACCAGTCCGGGTACGGCGTGTTCATCGGCGACAGCGACGAGGACCCTGCCGTCGAGGAGGAACTGGTCCGCTCGATGGCCAAGCAGGTCGACGGTGTGCTGCTCTGCTCCCCCGGCATCAAGGACGCGCAGATCGCCGCGCTGGCCGCGAACACCACGCTGGTGCTGCTCAACCGGCGGGTGCGCGGCATCTCCGCCGCGCTGATGGACTCCTCCGGCGGGATGCGGCAGTCGGTCGAGCACCTGTCCGCGCTCGGCCACCGGCGCATCGCGTTCCTGTCCGGTCCGCGCAACTCCTGGTCGAACAGGCGCCGGCTGCGTGGGCTGCGCGCGGCCGTCGAGCAGACCGGCGTGGAGATGATCACGCTCGGGCCGTTCGCGCCGCGCTACTCCGGTGGCGTGCAGGCCGCCGAACTTGCGCTGGCCGAGAAGGTGACCGCGATCATCGCCTACAACGACATCATGGCACTCGGCGCGCTGGCCAGGATGCGCGAGCGCGGGATCGACGTGCCGGGCGAGATGAGCCTGACCAGTTTCGACGACCTGGTCTACGCCGCGGTGGCCGCGCCCGCGCTCACCACGGTGGCCATGCCGGTGGACGCGGCCGGCAGGCTCGCCGTCGACCTGCTGTTGTCCCGGCTCGCCGATCCCGATTCCGCGGTGGTGCACCAGGAACTGCCGACCCGGTTGATCGTGCGCGGCACGACGGCGCCACCGCCCTGATCAACCGACGCCCTGATCAACCGGACCACTCGCGCGGGTGGACAATAGGTTCGTGCCTTTCCGCACAGCGTTCGAGCACACCGGCCGGCGAGCCACCCTGCTCGCTGCCCCATGTCCGGCCAGCACCATCTGGCCAGCGTGCGCCAGAGCGCGTTCAACCGGCCGATTCGGCGGTTAACCCCGACTTCTCGTAGCCCTCGGCGCGGCAACACTGGCGCCGAGGGCTAGCCGCGTTGTCGGACTTGCACAACCACACAGAAAATCAGGGATTAACGAGAAAATGAGCGGATACTTGGACCAGGCAGCCGCGACCCTCAATTCCGCAGCCCAACAGGTCCCGGTCGAGACGCTGCTGGGCGTCGAGGGGACATTGCAGGCCCTCGCCGGCCAGATCCAGACGGCGGGCGGGCAGATCGCTGAGGACCTCACCCGCAAGGCGCTTGCCATGCAGTCGGACGCTCGGGAGTTCGCTGGCAGGCTCAACGGCCTGCGCACCGAACTCGAACAGGCGGCCCAACGGGTGCTGGCCAGCGGTTCCTGACCGATTCGAGGCGCGCTTCGATGGCGCGGTCGGCCGGGCGCCACCGGCCGCGCCGCTTTCGCGGCGAATGCGCGCTTGACATGATTTCAGCTACGGGATTCGGTAGCAGGGACGGTCCACGGTCTCGGCAAAGTCGTGTAGGAGCTGGTCAGGCCGAGTGAGAGGCAGGCACGGCCATCAGCGATCATCTGGGTGTCGAATCCTAATGATCATGTGAGAGAGCAGACATCGGGACATCATTCCAGGCCGCCGCGACCATCGATATGGACGTCCTGTAACGGATCGGACGGTTCGACTTGGGGCTCGGTGGCGCCGGTCCCCAGTGTGAGTACTCGTCCGAAGGCGGCTCGGATCTCGTCCACCAGAGTGCGCGGGTTGTTGCCCAGGCGTTTGACGGTCTGGTAGCAGGCGACAGCGATGTGCGCGGCGAAGCGGGAAGTGGCCTCGTCGGATCCGCGGTCAATGAGCAGATCGCCCAGCTTGTCGGCGATCTCCTGCACCTTCACTGCGTCGCGGGCGCGTAGTTCCGGGTGCTGCTCGATGAGTTGGAAGTGGCGGGTGTACCCCTCTGGGTCGGCGGCGGCCTGGGAACAGATCGCGAGCAGGACCGGGCGGAGTTGTTCGATGGCCTCGGTCGCGCTTCGTGCGGCCGCGATGTGGCCAGCCTGACCGGCCGCGTCGATCATCTCCAGCAGTTCCTGCTCTTTGGCGAAAACGACCTCCTGCTTGTCGCCGAAGTGGCGGAAGAACGTGGTGCGGCCGACTTCGGCGCGCTCCGCGATATCGCCGACCGAGACTCCGTCGAAGCCCCGTTCGAGGAACAACTCCTCGGCGGCCTCGATGATGCGCGCTCGCGCCTGGCGTCGCTTGCGCTCCACGAGCGGACGAGGCGGGGTCATAACACCCAGCATACCGATACCGGCTTGCCGTTCCAACAGGAACGTCGTACGATTCGGTACCGAGTACCAAAACGGATGGAGTACATGATGGCACAAGCGCTGTACCTGGAAGACCGCGAGGCGATCAGCGAGACCCTGTCCTTGCACGGGCACCTGTTCGACGGAGGCCACCTGAACCGGCTCGGGGAGATCTTCACGCCCGACGTCGTCTACGACATGAGCGCCGTCGAAGTAGGAACCTTCGAGGGGATCGAGGCGGTCAGGAGCGCCGCCCTGCACCTCGGCGCGGACAACCCGATCGCCCATCACGTGACGAACATCGTCATCACCAGCGAGGGGGACGACCGGGCGACCGCGCGGTCCAAGGGCCTCATCATCCTGCGGACGGGACATTCGCCAGCGTGACACACCTTGACAGCCTGCGACGCCACGACGGCGGCTGGCGTATCAGCCGCCGGGTCATCTCCCCGCAGCACACTCCCCTGGGCGGAGCCCACCCCACTGACGCGGGCAACCGGTGAGCTCGCCCTGTCCGATGTCCATGGTCCGCGAAATGAGGGAACGGTCATGACCGAGCCGCTCGTCATCACCCGAGTCACCCACAGTTGCCACCTGATCCAGTTCGGCGACCTGACCGTGCTCACCGACCCGTGGTTCAGCCAGAAGATCTTCTACCACCCGGGCGAGCCCATCGCCTTCCAGCCGGAGACCCTGCCTCACCTGGACGCGGTCGTGATCAGCCACGAGCACTACGATCACTGCGACCTCGACACCTTCCGCCGCTACCCCGACAAGGACGTGCCCTTCATCGTCGCGGGACCGGTGGTCGGGTTGGCCCGCAAGGCGGGATTCACCAACGTCCGTGCACTGGAGCCATGGCAGTCCGCCCAGGTCGGCGACCTGACCATCGCCGCTGCCCCCGGCAAGCACGGCTGCTACGAGGTCACGTATGTGATCAGCGGCGGTGGGCGTCGCATCTACTTCGCCGGGGACACGCTGCTCGTGCCGGAACTGCGTACCCTGACCGACCGGTACGGCCCACTGGACGTGGCACTGCTTCCCGTCAACGGCCTGCACATCCGGATGGCAGGCAACAAGCAGGTCGTCATGAACGCCGAAGATGCGGCCGAACTCGCGGCCGTCCTGCGCCCGAAGCTGGCGGTGCCGCAGCACTACGCCTTCACTGGCGGCCCGATAGGCGACAGGCTGTTCCTCAAGAGCGACAAGGATCCCACCCATTTCGTCGAGGCCGCCCGCCGTCTCGCCCCCGACGTCCCGGTCACGGTCATCAGCCCTGGAGAACCGCTGACCGTGGCCCCCTGACCTCATGTTCAGCCTGCCATCTTCGGTGAAGACGCCTCCCAGGTCCGCACCGGCACCGCACCGCGCATGATGGCCAGTCTGATCCAAATGCTCAGTACTACGTATTTGATGGCGATCATTATCTCGGAAACGATGCCTTCGTAAACCAAGAGGGGGTAACCAATGGCTGGGTGAAGGTGACCAACACGAGTTATCAGGTAAAGACCGGCCTGCGAATTACCCTCAGTGATCATAATCCCAATGGGCAACAAGGTTTCGAAATCGTGTTGGTAGGGAGGGTGATGCCCACCTGCTGGAGCTGACCGACGAGGCAGAACTCGACCGGCTGGGGGTCGGCCGTCGGTCAGCTCGACAGGACCTGGCCGTGGCCGGGCCCGTGGTGCGGTAGATCTCCGGTTCACCCGATTCCTACGAGGACGCGCTCGCATAGTGCGCCATAGGGGCGTCGTAGCTGCACATTAACTACAAACAGTGGACAAATCGTCGCCTTTGGTGCTTCTGCTACCTTTGCCTGCTATGGGGGTAACCCTCGACAGCGAGCCGATCCTCGATCGGCCCTCAACGCCAGCCGATCCCGGAGACGAACCCGGTCGGCGTCCTCGGCGTTGGCCGGGCGTGCTCGCCGTGCTCGGCGGCACCGCCCTCATCGGAGCACACGCCAGTTTATACGGCCAGTGGATGGTCGACGACGCGAGCATCACCTTTGCCTACGCCCGCAGCGTTGCGGAGGGCTACGGCCCGGTCCTGCAACCCGGCGCGCCACCGGTGGAGGGCTATTCGAACACCACCTGGATGCTACTGCTCGCGCTGGGCAAGCTGGTCGGCCTTTTCGACCGGGGCACGATCTTCGGCATTCCCGACTACGTGCTGTTCCCGAAGGCGCTGGCCCTGGTGTGCTGCGCCGGCATCCTGTTCGCCTACCACCGCGCGACCAGCCCGCTGTTCAGGCGCTACTCCTGGATCGCCACCCTGGCCGGTGGCGCGCTGCTGGCGATGAACCCCTCGTTCGTCATCTGGTGCTTCTCGGGCCTGGAGAACTCGCTCTACGCGCTGCTCATCGTCACCAGTACCGTGCTCATGCTGCGTGCGGCGGCCAACCATCGGTTGCTCACCACCAGGGTCGCGGTGCTGACCGGGTTGCTCGCCTTCCTGGCCGCGCTGACCAGGCCGGACGGCGTGATCTACGCGGCGGCGTATCCGGCGCTCGCGATCGTGTTCCTGCACCGCCACGCCTGGAAGCCGACGCTGATCGCGGCGGCCAAGTCGGTGGCCGCGTTCGTCGTGCCGTTCGGGTTGTTCCTCCTCTGGCGCTACCACGAGTTCCACCTGCTGGTGACCAACACGACAGTGGCCAAGGCGCAGAGCAAGCCGCACCTGCTCAACCTGGCGCGCGGCTCGGACCTGATCGGCTACATCGGCTGGGCCGCCGTGCTGGTCGCGGTCGCCTGTGTCGGCATCGTGCTCAGCCAGCGGTCGCGGGCGCGCAACGCGCTGGTCACCGTGCTGGTGCCGCTGACGCTGGCGATCGTCGCCTACTGCGTGCTCAACGCGGACTGGATGGGCGAGTTCCGCTTCGCTACCCCGGTCTGGGCGCTCGGCACGCTCGCCGCGACCATCGCAGGCGCGCACGTGGCCGCCACAGCGCGGTTCCGAGGCCGGATCGCGCTCGCCGTGGCCACCGTGGTGGCCGTCGGCCTGTCTGGCGACATGGCCCTGCAAAACGCCAAGCAGTTCGCGGCCATCCCGACCTTCCCCATGTGCACGGTTGCCGACCGCTACGAGATCATGAACGGCTACGCGGACATCCTCGGCATCACCAAGGGCTCTGAGCTGGTGCCGGACATCGGCGGCACGTCGCTCACCGCGAAGCTGCGGATCGTCGACCTGGCCGGCCTCGCGAACGGTCCGCTTGCCAAGCTCTGGGGCGCGAAGGACAGGGCAGGCGTGCGCGACTACGTGTTCGACGTGGCCAAGCCGACCTTCATGAACTTCCACGCGCCGTGGAGCACGTCGACCAAGCTCTACACCGACCCTCGGTTGTTCGCCGACTACTACCAGATCTTCAGCACGCCCAACCCGGTCGACGACTCGGACTGGGTGCGCAAGGACGCGGTCAGCTCACCGGCCAAGCTCGCGGAGCTGCGGGCGTACGCGCAGAAGTGGGACAAGCGGGACTGGGACTACGAACCGCACTTCGTCAAGGGCAGCTGCGGTGCGACGCTGCGTCCCGGCCAGCTCCCGCCTCCGCCGCCACCGAACGAGACGCTGGCCGCGATGGCCGCCAAGCACTGAGCACGAAGGTGCCCGTCCGAGTGTTCGGACGGGCACTTTCGCGTGTCGAAGAATGGCTCACTGCTCGCGCATGGCGCGCAGCGACTCCTTGAGCGAGCCCATGGTGGCCAGCACGGCGCTCGGCTCGTAGCCGCAGTGCGCCATGCAGTTGTTGCACCTCGGGTCCTTGCCGCGACCGTAGGCGTCCCAGTCGGTCGTCTCGATGAGCTCCTTGTACGTCTTCACGTACCCGTCGTTCATCAGGTAGCAGGGCTTCTGCCAGCCGAGCAGCGAGTAGGACGGGATGCCCCACGCGGTGCACTGGAAGTCGACCTTGCCCTCAAGGAAGTCCAGGAACAGCGGCGAGTGCGAAAGGCGCCACTTCTTGCGCCGCCCGTCCGCGAACGCCTTGCGGAACAGCTCGCGGGTCTCCTGCACGCCGAGGAAGTGGTCCTGGTCGGGCGCCTTCTCGTAGGCGTAGGCCGGGGAGATCATCATCTCGTCGACCTCGACCTCGTCGTTGAGGAAGTTCAGCACGTCGATGATGGTCTGCGGGGTGTCGGTGTTGAAGAAGGTCGAGTTGGTCGTAACCCGGAAACCCTTCTCCTTCAGGAACTTGATCGCGGCGATCGCCTCGTCGAACACGCCTTCCTTGTCGACCGACTCGTCGTGGCGCTCGCGAAGGCCGTCGATGTGCACGGCGAACTGGAAGTACGGCGATGGCTTGAAGTCGAACTTGTCAAACCGGTTGCGCAGCAGCACCGCGTTGGTGCACAGGATCACGAAGCGCTTGCGCTTGACCAGTTCCTTGACCATCTCGTCGATCTGCGGGTGCATCAGCGGCTCGCCGCCCGCGATGGAGACCATCGGGGCGCCGCTTTCCATCACCGCGCCGACCGCCTGCTCGACGGGCATCCGCTGCTTGAGGATGTGGTGCGGCTGCTGGATCTTGCCGCAGCCCTGGCAGGCGAGGTTGCAGGCGAACAACGGCTCCAGCTCGACAACGAGCGGGAACTTCTTGCGACCGATGATCTTGTTCTTCGCGACGTACGCGCCCGTCCTGATGGCTTGCCGCATGGGCACCGGCATTGTTACCGAACCTCCTTGGGAAGCGTGAAGCGGACGGTCTCCCTGGTGACCGTTCGCTCGGTGACCTTGAGTCGGCCAAGGCCGCCCAGGGCGGTGACCAACTCATCGACGAGTTTGTGCGGCGCCGAGGCGCCGGCGGACAGGCCGATGGTGTCGGCGTCGCGCAGCCAACCGAGGTCGACGTGCTCGACGCCATCGACGAGATAGGCCGCCGTGCCTTCACGTTCGGCCACCTCGACGAGCCGCCGCGAGTTCGACGAGTTCGCCGAGCCCACGACGAGTACGAGGTCGGAGTCACCGGCGACGCCGCGCACCGCGAGCTGGCGGTTGGTGGTGGCGTAGCAGATGTCGTCCGAGTTCGGACCGGTCAGGTCCGGGAATCTGGTGCGCAGCGCACCGAGCACGCCTTCCGCCTCGTCCGCGGCGAGCGTGGTCTGCATCAGGTAGCTGACCTTACGCGGATCCGGCACCGTAATCGAGTCCACATCGGAGGGTTCCTCGACCAGGACGGTGTGCTCGGGTTCCTCGCCGAGGGTGCCCTCGGTCTCCTCATGGCCGGCGTGCCCGATGAACAGGATGGTGTTGCCCTGTTTGGCGAACCGCTTCGCCTCGGCGTGCACCTTGCCGACCAGCGGACAGGTCGCGTCGACGACGTCAAGTCGCTTCTGGCTCGCCTCGGCGCGCACGCTCGGTGCCACCCCGTGCGCGGAGAACACGACCGTGGCGCCGTCCGGTACCTCGTCGAGTTCCTCGACGAACACCGCGCCGCGCTCTTCGAGTTCCTCGACCACCTTGGCGTTGTGCACGATCTGCTTGCGCACATAGACCGGACCTTCCCGGTCGAGCAGCAGTTTATCCACGATGTCGATGGCACGTTCCACGCCCGCGCAGAACGAACGAGGCCCGGCCAGCAGGATCGTCCGGTCCCGCACCGCCGCTGCCCACGCGTGCAGCACCGGCCCGACCTTGGCAAGCACTCGATAGGCGGCGAACCCGCCGGTGAGCGTGGCCGGGCTGACCAGCGGCCTGCTCGGTGTGTCCACGATGACCCGAACCACGGCCAGCGGACCGTCGCCGGCCGCATCGGCAAGGAACGCGGACTCCATGTCAACGGCCAGCGCGCCGGCTTTCGCCAGTTCGGCGCGTTCCGCGCCGTGCACGACGTGGTCCGCGGAGTGGATCGGTCCGGTATGGACGGTGAGACCGGCGGCGCGCAGCGCGGCGGCGAGCAGTGGCGCGCTCGGACAGGTGCGCACCTCGTCTTCGGTGCGTACCTCGGTGGCCACCACCACGTCACCGGGAGCGACGTCGTTGGTGAGCGCGCCGCCGAAGCCGGCGACCGCGAACGCACCGGGCTGCCTCGACCGGATGGTCGGCACCGCGCGTTTCGAGCGCGCCGGACCCATCCCGGTGCACAGCACGGCATCGCGCGGCAGGCCACGGCGCAATGCCCTGGCCTCCAACCGCAACGCGGCCGCGACGAGCAGTTGCGCCATCAGTTCGTCTCCCCGACGGATGTTCCGATGGATGTCCCGGTAGATATTTCGGTGGCCGTCAGGAAGCGGCCGAGCGCGGAGAGCGGGAACACCATCCGGTACAGGTGGTAGTTGAGGTAGAAGTCGCCGGGAAAACCGGTGCCGGTGAAGTAGTCCTCGTCCCAGCCGCCGTCGGCCCGCTGCGTGTCGCCGAGATAGTCGACGCCGCGCCGCACCGCCTCGCCGCGTTCCCCGGCCGCGAGCAGCGCCATCAGCGCCCACGCGGTCTGCGACGGGGTCGAGTGGCCCTTGCCGGCCCAGGACCGGTCGTCGTAGGAGCGCAGGTCCTCGCCCCACCCGCCGTCGGCGTTCTGGTGGCGTTCCAGCCAGGTCACCGCGCGCCGGATCGCCGGGTCCGAGGGGCTGATGCCGGCCTTGACCAGCGCAGGCACCACCGCGCCGCAACCGTAGACGTAGTTGGCGCCCCAGCGCCCGAACCAGGAACCGTCGTCCTCCTGGCTGCGCAGCAGCCAGCGCACGCCGCGCCGGGTGACCTCGGCGTCGGCCATGCCCTCCTCGGCGAGCATCTCCACCACGTGCGCGGTCACGTCGGCAGACGGCGGGTCGATCACCGCGCCGAAGTCGCAGAAGGGCAGCTTGGTGGTCAACTCCTGGATGTTGTCCGCGTCGAAGGCGCCCCAGCCGCCGTCCTTGCACTGCATGCCGATCAGCCAGTCGACCGCGCGCTCGATCGCGGACTTGGTGGCGACCGAGTCGGAATTGCCCGACCTGCGCAGCGCGAGCACGACCTCGGCGGTGTCGTCGGTGTCCGGGTAGGTGTCGTTCTGGAACTCGAACGCCCAGCCGCCAGGGGTCAGGCCCGGCCGCTTCACCGCCCAGTCGCCTACGACGCGGATCTCCTCGCCGACGATCCAGTCCGCGGCCTTCACCAGCGCTGGATGGTTCGGGTCGACGCCCGCGTCGAGCAGGCCGGTCATGGCGAGGCAGGTGTCCCACACCGGCGACTGGCACGCCTCCATCCAGCGGATGGTGCCGTTCGGCGTCTCCTCCCACACGGTGAAGCCGTCAAGGCCCTTGATGGCCTTGGCCAGCACCGGGTGGTCCAGCGAGTAGCCCATCAGGTGCAGGGCGATGATCGAGTACACCCACGGCGGCTGGATGCCGCCCCAGCAGCCGTCCGCCTCCTGACGCGCCACGATCCACTCGACGCCCTGCTTCATGGCCAGCGCGCGCAGCGGCTTGACCGGCAGCTTCTCGTAGCCGTGCAGCACCTTGTCCAGCTGCTCGAACGCGTTGGCGAAGGACAGTAACGGCTTGCGCTTGCGCACGCGCTTGCCCACGTGCAGCTCGGCAAGGTCGAAGCCGAGCGAGCGAACGGGTTTCTTGGCGCACACGATGGTCAGCGGCACCACGGTCTGCCGGGCCCACTGGCCCCAGTCGTAGATGTTGAGCGGGAACCAGGACGGCAGGAAGATCAACTCAGGCGGCATCACCGGCAGCTCGTCCCAGGACCATTCGCCGAACAGCGCCAACCAGATCCGAGTGAACACCCGACTTGCCTCGATACCGCCGTTTTCCACGATGTACTCGCGCGCGGCGAGCATGTGCGGCTCGTCCGGCGAGTCACCGGCAAGGCGCAGGCCGACGTACGCCTCGATGGTGGTGGACAGGTCGGCAGGGCCACCGTGGAAGTTGGACCAGGTGCCGTCGGCCCGCTGCTCGCTGCGGATCCAGCGCGCGGCAGGGACCGTGATCTCCTCGGTGAGCAGGCCGAGGAACTGACGCAGCATCAGGTCTTCCGCGTCCATCGTCACGTTGGTCTGTAGGTTGCCCTTCCACCAACCGGCATCGTCCTGAAGGGACAGCAGGTAGTCGGTGGCGCGCTCGGTGGTGCGGCGAGCCCTCGCCACCAAGGTGTCCGGTTCGGTGTGAACCGCGGTCATCGGTCCCTCCTGGTGACGAACAGGGCTGTCGCCCGCAGCGCCTCGATCACGCCGACCGGCGCGTCGGGCAGGCCGTCGAGGCAGTCCTGGGCGGTGCGGATGTGTCGGTCGGCCTCGGTCTCGGCCCAGCTCAGCCCGCCCGCTTCTTCGATGAGTTCGGCCATCCTGGCCAGCGACGCCTCGTCGTCGACCGCGTCCGGCCGGAAGTACAGCTCCCGCAACGTGTCGCCGGCCTCGGTGCCGGAGTTGAGCGCGGCAACGACCGGCAGCGACTTCTTGCGGCAGCGCAGGTCGGCAAGGCGTGCCTTGCCGGTGACCGAGGGTGAACCCCAGATGCCGAGCAGGTCGTCCACGAGTTGGAAGGCGAGGCCGAGGTGGTTGCCGAAGTCGGCGAGCAGCGTGACCGTCGGCTGGGAGGCGCCGACCGCGAGTGCGCCGATCGAGGACGCGCAGCGCATCAGCGCGCCGGTCTTGCCGGCCGCCATCCGCACGCACTCCTCCAGCGTGACGTCCTGGCGCTGCTCGAACTCGACGTCCGAACTCTGCCCGGTGATCAGGTCCTGCACGGCCTCGTTCAGGCAGCCGACCACCTCACTGGCCACGGTGACCTCGCTGCCCCGCCGCGCGGTCTCGATGGCCAGGGTGAGCAGCGCGTCGCCGGCCAGGATCGCCGCAGGCACACCGAAAACGCGCCACGCGGTCTGGCGGTGCCGCCGTTCCACGTCGCCGTCCATGACGTCGTCGTGCAGCAGGGAGAAGTTGTGCACCAGTTCGACCGCGACCGCGGCGGGCACGGCAAGGCTCGGGTCCGGGGTGATGGCCCGCGCGGAGAGCAGCGTCAGCGCGGGCCGCAGTGCCTTGCCGCTGTTGCCCGGCGTGTCGTTGCCGTGTTCGTCGGCCCAGCCGAAGTGGTAACGGGCGATGCGACGCATGGCGGGCGTGAGTTCGTCGACGGCCCTGCGCAGCGCCGGCTCCACCACGTCCCGCGCCGCGGTCACCTCCGCCGGCATCGTGGCGGTCATGCGGCCCCCTCACGGACGCTACCGCCCAACACAGCACGCGCGAGGCGCGCCTTCACGATCCGAGCAGCTTCGTTTCCGCTTCGCACCGCACCCTCCATCGTGTCGGGCCAGCCGGTGGCGGTCCACGCACCGGCGAGAACACAACCGGGAAGCAGGGTCTGCGCCTTCTGCCGCCACCGGGCGCTACCCGGTGACTGGTGGAAGGTCGCCCTGCGCTCCCGGGTAACGAAGAACTCCGTACAACGAGCGGGGGTTGCCTTCGGGAACAACCTGGCCAGTTCCGGCAGGAAAACCTCCTTGAGCCTGGCCACCGGCTCGTCGATCCACTCCCCCGCGGCGGACAGCGACACCGCGAGATACTGGCCCTCCGCCACGTTCGAGATGTCGGTGCGGTCGAACACCCACTGCACCGGCGAACCCACGATCGCGACGAAGGAGTGCTCGGTGACCCTGGTGTCGTACACGGCATGCACGTTCACGATCGGCGCGGAGCCGAGCTTGGCGGGCGCCTCGGGTTCGGCCAGCGCACCGTCGGGCAGCACGCCGGAAACCGCTTCCGAAGGGACGGCGACCACCACCGCGTCGGCGGCCAGCGTCTCGCCGTCGACGTCCACTTGATACCCGTCGCCGACCGCTCTAACCGCCCGAGCGGCTGTGCGCAGGCGCACATCCGCGCCCTTGCGTTGCAGGTATGTTGCGGCCGGATCGCCGTGCAGCCTGCTCAACGGGACCCGAGGCACGCCGATGTCGGCGGCGTCCGCGCGGTCGAGCAGGGCGGTGCGGAACACCATGGCGCACAACGCGAGCGACGCGTCGTCCGCGTCGGTGTTCAGCGCGGCCACCGTGACCAGGTTCCACAGCGCGTCGATGGCCTCCTTGCGCTGGCCGTACTGGGCCAGCCAGGAGCCGAAGCTGCGCGCGTCGAGCCGAGGATCGGCCGGATTGAGCGTGCGCAGCCTGGCCACCGCGATGCCGACCCGCGCCCGATCGGCGAGCGAGAGCAGGCCGTAACGGCTCAACGCGGCGCCGAGATGCAGCGGCGCCGGCAGGCCGGTCCGATACAGCTCACCGTGCCGGCCGTCGCGGTGCACCACCGGAATCCGGAACCGGTCCTGCATCTCGATCTGGTCCCGGACGCCGATCGTGCGCAGGAAGTCGAGGTATTCGGTGTAGCAGCGCAGAAGCACGTGCTGGCCGTTGTCCACGGTCAGCCCGTCCCGGTCGAAGGAGAACGTCGCGCCGCCCAGCCGGGCACGCGCCTCAAGCAGCGTGACCCTGGTGCCATCCGCGACCAGCTTCGTCGCGGCGGCAAGGCCCGCGAGCCCGCCACCGATGACCACGACATGTCTGCTCATGGCGTGGCTCCGGCGAGGCTGCGGCCTGCCACGATCGCCTTTTCCCAGCCGGGCAGGGAAACCCGGCCGCCGAGCACCAGCCACGGCCTTGCCATGATCCGGCCGAGCAGCCGGTGGTAGATGCCGGCCATCGCGCCGCAACACGCGCGGCTGCGCCGGTCGAGCATGGGCAGCAGGCGCAGTCCCTCGACGTAGATCTGCTGGGCGCGGGCGGCCTCGAACTCGATCAGCGCGACCAGGTCGCTCTCGTCGTCGGTGAGCCTGCCGTGCTCGTCCATGTCGAGCGTGACACCGAACCGGTCCAGGTCCTCCTGCGGCAGGTAGATCCGGCCGTTGCCGCGGTCCTCCACGATGTCGCGCAGGATGTTGGTCAGCTGCAACGCCAAGCCGAGTGAATCGGCGAGCGGTTGCGCGGTGGCCAGATCGGTGGTGCCGAACACCGCGAGCGAGAGCCTGCCGATCGTGCTGGCCACGCAGTAGCAGTAGTAGCTGAGATCCTCGAAACTCCGGTAGTGCGTGCCGCGCACGTCCGCCTCGCACCCGGTGATCAGGTCGTCGAACGCGGACAGCGGCAGGCCGGTGGTGCGCGCCGCGTGCGCGACCGCGACGAGCACCGGGTCGTTGCCCGGCTCGTCCAGATGGCGCAGGTCCTCACGCGCCTCGGCGAGTCCGGCAAGGCGCTGCTCGGCTGGCGCGTCGCTGTCGCCGATGTCGTCGATGCGACGCGCGAACGCGTACACCGCGGACAACGCGCGGCGCTTCTGCGGCGGCAGCAGCTTGATGCCGTAGGAGAAGTTGCGGGCCTGCTCGGTAGTGATCGACTCACACCGGGCATAGGCGGCCTCGACGGACAGAGCCGTCATCGCGGTCATCGGGATCCTCCGGTGGCGAGCAGGCTCGCCCAGTGGCGCAATGTGGACAGTTTCTCCGGTTTCGGGGTATCGCTGAGCACGTCGTAACCGGCCGCGGCGATCGCTTCCGCGGTCGCGATCCCGCCCGCCACGTAACCGCCGACGGCCAGCCGGGCCATCCCGCGCAGGCTGCCGACCAGCGGCTTGCCCTCGTCGAGCAGGCGCAGCGCGCGCTGGGTCTGGAAGGCGAGCAACGCGCGGAACTCCGTGGTGGCCGGCGGTCCCTTGAGGTCGGCGGGCTCGACGCCGAAGCGGTCGAGATCCTCCTGCGGCAGGTAGATCCGGCCCTTGTCGGTCATGTCCTCTGCGACGTCCTGGCAGTGTTCGAGGATCTGCAGCGCGGTGCAGATCCGGTCGGAGAGCACCATCCGATCCGGCGTTGCCTTGCCGAACACGTAGAGCACCAGGTGTCCAACCGGGTTCGCGGACAGCTCGCAGTAGCGGACGAGGTCGGCGTAGGTGGCGTAACTGTGCACGAACTGGTCCTGGCGGTTCGCCTCGATCAGCGCGTCGAACGGCTCCCTCGGAATCCGGCAGGCCTGGATCGTCCTGGCAAGATCGGATAGCATCGCGTGCTCCGGCATCCGACCGGCGTAGATCCGGTCCAGGTCCCTGGACACCTTGTCCAACAAGGTGATCCGGTTGCCGGTCGCCTCGTCGCCGATGTCATCGACGAGACGGGCGTACACGTAGATCGCCAGCAGATGCTGCCGGATGACCGGTGGCAACAGCTTGGCGGCTACCGAGAAGTTTTCGTCACTGGCCTGATCGAGCGGGGATTCCGTGGTACGATGAGATAAATTCGTCTCATTATTCTTGGAGGCAGGCCAATAGCGGTGCACGACGGCAGCTGACCAGTCTCGACATGCCTTCAAAGGTGCCGACACCACAAGAACCTCCACGTCCGCTCACGTAGCGTCCATACTGCGGTGCTCCGTCGAGTCTCGCAGCGTGAAGAGCCGCGTCCATCGGGCGAAGCGGGGGGCGGGCGAAAAGTCGGCACGTGCACACGCGAGAACCCCGCGCCTCGCTGTGCGGCCCGGCAGTGTCTCTCTCCGCCCTGATCACCTGTCGTTCGAGCAGTTGGACTGCTGCGTAATACAGGTAATATGCCTGTACCGTACACGTAGGCCACCGATGGTGGAAGTACCGCGAAGGGCGGTTTGGGGCGTGTCACACCGGGCGATCTCAAGTGCACATTCGAGCTCCCGATCCTCCCGGAGGAGTCTGCGTAGTACCACATCGCGGGATTCCGTCGAGGTGATCGAGACCGAGATGACCCGGCTCGCCCGCACCCTCGCCGTGCTCGCCCGGCACGCCGAACCCGAACTGAAGCTCGACCGCGCTTGCTACCTGCTGCTGCGCACCCTCGACCGGATCGGCCCGGCCAGCATCAACACGCTCGCCGCCACGGTCGGCCTTGACGCGTCCACCGTGACCAGGCAGGTCTCCACCATGAAGGCGTTGGGCCTCGTCGAGCGCAGGACCAACCCCGGCGACCGCCGCTCGTGCATCATCAGCCCGACCGACGAGGGCGCCGAGCTGATGCGCACCATGTGCCGGCAGCGCCGCAGCAGCCTGGACATGGTCGTCGGCGACTGGGCGGAAGACGAGCGCTCCATGCTCGCCCGGCTGCTCGCCAAACTGAACGATTCCATCGTTCGGGCTACCGGCTGCGGTGACTCCATGTTGGGTCAAACGGCCGGCTGAGCAGGCCAGCACACCCTAGTGTCCTGCGCCAGAAATCGTGGTGGCAATTCCGGCGCCCAGGCGGCGCCTGGCGGCGTTGTCGTCGTCGCCGGTACAACAGCGGTACCGGCTCCTCCTCCGCCTTGCCAGCCACCACCTGGATCACCGAACTTATCCACCGAATTTCAGGCGCAGGACACTAGCCACCACTGAGCCGACCTTCACCAAGACTCGGCGTACAGCCGCAACTGCCGCGCCGGACGAGGCTCGTCGGCAGCACGACCTCACGCTCGGCTGGCCGGTCTCCGCTGATCAACGCGTAGAGCAGCTCGAAAGCGGTCGCGCCCAACCGCTGGATGGGCTGACGCACCGTGGTCAGCCGGGGCCGCAGGTGCCGGGCGACCGGGATGTCGTCGAAGCCGGTCACCGCCACGTCCTCCGGCACCCGGATGCCATGCTCGGCCAGTGCGTACAGCACGCCGATCGCGGTCTGGTCGTTCGCGCACATGATCACGTCGGGCAGTGCGTCACCGTCCGCGATCAACCGTTCGATCACTGTGGCGCCACCGGAGGCCATGTAGTTGCCCCGCCACTTCTCGCCGGCGCGCACCTCGGCCCCATCGGCCTCGGCCTGCGCCTGGACGGCCGCGGCCCGGTCGATGTTGTCCGGGCTGTCCACATGGCCCGAGAGGTAGGCGATGTCGGTGAAGCCGTGGTCGGCGATGAGGTGCCTGGTCAGTTCGCGCATACCCGCCGCGTTGTCCGACCGCACGTTGACGCTCGCCGGGGTCGGCGTGCCGACCAGCGTGACGATCGGGACTCGTTTGGCCATCCGGACGATGCCCTCCGGGCCGAGCACCTTGTCATGCACGATCAGGCCGTCGCTCTTGCCTGCCATGGCCGCGACCCTCGGCTGGCGGCCGGCCTCGTACACGTCAACCGAACTGAGCAACAGATCGAATCCGCGCTCCCGCGCGGCGAGTTCAACACCGCGGTTGATCACCTCGGCGAACAACAGCGACCCGTCCTCGTCCGCGAAGCCGGAGCCGGCCATGCGCTGATCGAACGGCCTGCGGAACACCACGCCGACGACTTCCTTGAGCCGACTGCTCAACGCGCGCGCCGCGCCATCCGGCACGAAGTCCAACTCGCGCACCGCTGCCATCACTCGTTCACGCGTTTCCGGCCGCGGCGACTCCAGACCATTGAGCACGCGCGACACCGACGCGATCGACACGCCAGCGTGCCGCGCGACGTCATAGATGGTCAGCGGATCCTTCACGGCCTCTCCCCATCAGGCAGTTCCCCCGACGTTGCCCCGACATTACCCTGGCCAGCGGACAATCCGAGCAAAGGCGTTTCCCGGATAGCCGTACATCACATCTTCTCCGGCGGTAGCACACCAACCAGGCCGTCCAGGAACCGGTCGAGGCCGAACTCGAACAGGGTGGCCAGATCGACGTCTACGTTCTCGTGTTCGGCGATGCGAGCGAGCACCCGAAACCCTTGGCGGCGCAGGATCTCCAGGAACGCCGGCTCCTGTTCGGTCATCCACTGCTCGCTGTCCACCCCGGTGTCCTGTGTGGCGCGTTGCTCGGGTTCCAGATTGACGGCGGCGCCACGCACGTCCAGCGCTCACTCGATGTATCGCATGGCGCGCGGCGCGAGCGGCGGCCGGGTGAACGACATGTCCTCGGCGAGCCAGGGATGGCGGCGATAGAAGCTCCCCTGCAACCGGCCGATCAGATCCATCCTGGGGCCAGCCGAGCCCGCTCTCACAAGTCCTCGGAAGCCTAACTGTGCCGGTTATTTTTCCGGTCATATGACATGGGCTTCAGCAAGCCTGCGGCGGACGCTGACAAGTGCTGACAGCACGTCAGTTCCGAGTTCACTCGACAAACAAGGGAGTAACGCAGATGCTTGGACGACCACGTCTGCGGCGCCTACTGGCCGTCGGTGCCTTCGCCGCCGCAACCGCCCTCGTCGGCCTGACCGCCACCGCCTCCGCCGCATCCGCCCCGGCTACCGCCTCGGCGGCGTCGACGACCTTCACCACGCACGCCACCGCCTTCGCCGCAAAGGCGACCGCAGCAGGGCTGGCCGCCTCGCAGGTCCGACAGGTTCAGAACGAGGTGGACACGTTCATCAGCCACAACGGCGGCACGCAGGTCGCGCTGAAAGGTGGAATTCACCGGCGGGAACATCGTCTTCGCCGTACCGGGCACAAGCCCGCGCCAGCTCACCGCTAACAGCACGGTGATTCCCCTCGACAGCTCGTGCGCGTACCTCTACTTCTGCGGATGGGAGAACAACAACTTCACCGGCAGCAAGTTCTCGGTGGAGGCCTGCGGCGTATACAAATACATCGGCTGGTACACCGCGACCGGGTCCTGGAAGAACAATCAGTCCGCAGGCACCCGAGCGGGCTTCTACGATTTTAACCACCACCTGCTCTCCTACACCCCGCCCGCGTACAGCCAGTCCAAGACCGGCAACTGGATGCCCGTGTACTGGGTCAAACCATGCTGAACTCCGTCCACTAAAGCGTTCGACCGGCCAGGTACGGCATGCGAGGTGGTCCCGAGCGCTACACCGTCCCCGCGTCCCCGCCGCGACCGACATGGTCCAGCCGATGCGTTGACCAGGCCATTCAAGCGGAAATCAAGAAATGTCCCTTTGCCACACCGCACAGTGGTACCACGACGCCCCGGCCGGGGAGGGACGGGTCGTCGCAGCGGGCGCCCCAACGAGGAGGACCCCCTCGATCCCGCCCGCTTCGTCCCCGCGAACCGCCGAACGTGGGGACGGCAGGGATGGTCGCGGCGTTGTACGCGCCGCGGCCATCCCCTTTCCCACATTATTGCCGCCGCAACCATTTCACTGAATGGGCCGGGAGCACGTCCTACGCGTTCGGCATCTACCTTGACGGCAGCCAACCGATTGAGTCCGCTGGGACGGACGGCGCGATCAAGGTAGCTCTGCGATCGCACGATGCGCCATCTCGAAAACTGCGAGCGTGGCCGTCAACGTCTCGACCGGTCCTGCCGACTGCCAGACCGCCCAGAACTATGCGCACCTGATCGAGCCGAAGTTGCCCGCGCAGGAGAAGTAGCCGCCACTCCAGGGAGGTCACACGTCGTCGCCAAGTGGGGAAAACGGACGCGGATGTCGCCGTTGGTAGCCTTGCCCGGTACTCGCCGCATCTGGCTACCGAGCCTGACCAGGCTTTAGATGGAGACCGTGACCACCATGCTCGACCGCGCCCTGATCGACTCGCTGTTCCCCGCCGACCTGCCCGAGCCCGCGTACTGGGAGGAGCGGTTCCCGGCGCGGACGCTGTCGGAGGGCGCCAAGGTCACCCGGTTCGGCCCTTCGCCGACCGGCTTCCTGCACATCGGCGCGGTGTACACGGCCATGATCGACAAGGACGTGGCGAGCAACTCCGGTGGCGTCTACGTTCTGCGCGTCGAGGACACCGACACCGCGCGCGAGGTACAGGGCGCGGTCGAGCAGTTCGACCGGGCGTTCGCGTACTTCCGCATCCAGCCGGACGAGGAGCAGGGCAGAGGCGACTACGGTCCATACTACCAGTCGCAGCGCGCCGACATCTACGCCAGCTTCGTGCGCGAACTGATGCGCAAGGGCAAGGCGTACCCGTGCTTCGCCACCAAGGAGGAGTTGGCCGACATCACCGCGCGCCAGCAAGCGGCGAAGATCCCGACCGGCTACTACTCGCGCTGGGCCATCTGGCGCGACGCGGACCAGGCGGACGTGCAGGCCAAACTGGACGAGGGCGCACCGTACGTGATCCGCTTCCGCGCGCCGGAGATCACCAACGAGAACCAGCGGGTCAGCTACGTCGACGCGATCCGTGGCCGGTTGGAGCACGAGACCAACCGCAACGACGTGGTGATCCTCAAGTCCTCGGACGTCTCGCCCCGGCTGCCCACGTACCACTTCGCGCACGCCGTCGACGACCATCTGATGCGGGTGAACCTGGTGATCCGCGCCGAGGAGTGGCTGTCCTCGGTGCCGCTGCACCTGCAACTGTTCGACGCGCTCGGGTTCGAGCGGGTCACCTACGCGCACATCGCGCCGTTGATGAAGCAGATCAGCGGTGGCAAGCGCAAGCTGTCCAAGCGTAAGGACCCGGAAGCCAGCGTCGACTACTACATGCAGGCCGGCTACCCGGCCGACGCGGTGCTCTACTACCTGCGTGGCCTCGCCAACGGGGCGCTCGGCGAGATGCCGCTGGCGCAGGCGCTGAGCACCCCGATCGACCTGGACAAGGCGGGCGTCGCCGGTCCGCTTGTCGACCTGGTGAAGCTGGAGGACATCAGCGCCGACCACATCGCAACGCTGACCGGCGAGCAGATCCTGGCCGCCATGGTCGAGTGGGCCGCCGAGTACGACGCGGACCTGATCCCGGTGCTCGAAACCGAGCGTGACCTTGCGCTGCGCGCGCTGGACGTGGAGCGGGTCAACGTGGAGAACCCGCGCAAGGACCTGCGCAAGTGGTCGGACTTCCGCACCGCGTACGGCTTCTTCTTCAACGAGCTGTTCACGCCGTTGACCGGTCCCGATGACGAGCGGCTCGCGTCGCTGAACCTGCCGGCAGGCGTGATCACCGAGTTCGTCGCCGACTTCGTCACCGGCTACCAGCAGCTGGCCGACCCGGCCGAATGGTTCAACCAGATTCGCGAACTGGCCGGCAAGCACGGGTTCGCGCCGAACGCCAAGGAGTACAAGAAGAACCCGGACGCGTACGCGGGTTCGATCCGCGAGGCGTCGCAGCTGATCCGGGTCGCGCTGACTGGATCGACGCGCAGCCCTGACCTGCACGCGATCACTCAGGCGATCGGTGCGGACGAGGTGCTACGCAGGCTGCGCGCCGTCATCGAATAACGATTCCCTGGGGGTCCACAGTGGACAAAGAAAAGCTGCGTGCGGCGAACTCCGCGATGGCGGCGGAGTTCCGTGCCAACGGCGGCAGGATCGCCCGGTTCACCGACCGGGAGATCCTGCTGCTGACCACCATCGGCGCGAAATCGGGCGAGCCTCGGCTCTCCCCGCTGGCCTACGTGACCGACGGCTCGCCGGACCGCCTCGTCGTGTTCGCCTCGCACATGGGCGCCGATCACCATCCAGGCTGGTACCACAACCTGGTGGCCAACCCGGAGGTCACCGTCGAGGTCGGCACCGAGAAGTTCGCCGCAACGGCCAGCACCGCTACCGGTGCCGAGCACGACCGGCTGTACAGGCTGTTCACCTCGCAGCTCTCCGGAACCGACGACCACCAGAGCCGCACCAGCCGAAAAATCCCGCTGGTGGTTCTGGAACGAATCGCGCCCTGATTGCGGACACCGCTCCGGTCAACGTAGGGCTACCGTCGCGTCCACCTCGACCAGCAGGTCCGGGCGGAACAGCCCGGCCACCTGGACCAGCGTGCTGGCCGGCCGAACCGCGCCGAGCACCGGCACGATCTGTGTCTCGATCGCGGCGCGCACAGCCGGCACGCCGGTCGCGGCGTCCACGACGAACCAGCCGAACTTGACCACATCCGGCCAGTCCGCGCCGAGTTCGCGCACGACCGCGTGCAGATTGGCCAGGGCCTGCGCGGCCTGGGCACCGACATCGCCTGGCCCGACCAGGTTGCCGTCCGCGTCAAGGGCGATCTGCCCAGCGACGAAAGCCGTTCGGCCGGACACGGTGACCGCGTGCGAATAGTTGGGGCTGGTTGCCACACCGGGCACCGTGGTGAGGCGGCTGTCGATCGGCATCGCGTGCTACTCCAAACTGTTCAGGAATTCGTCGAGAAATCGGATCTGGATCTCGGCCGGGAACCGCCGTGCGCGAACGCAGCGCACGGCCAGATCCTCCGGATCGACATCGGCCAACTGGCCGAGCCGAATGGCCGTCGCCATGTGCGGTCCCAGTCTGCCGCGCCGGCGCACGTACCGCGCGCCGTGCAACCTGCCGAGTTTGTCGTCGCCGATGCCCGCGTCCCACGAACCGACGCAAGTCATTCGTGCACAACGACGTCCACCACAACACGATGATCCTGACCATCCTCAGCGAGAAGTGGTCGCCGCGGTGATCAGCTCGCGGGTGGCGTCGTCGGTCCGCTGCCGGTCGCCGGTCAGATATCGGTCCAACGCGAGTCCACGAAGGCCGCTGACCAGCATGGTGGCGCGCGCGCGTGCGTCGCGGGCCGGCACGCCGCTTGCCCGCAGTGCCGCTGCGAGCGGGTCAAGCCAGGCGCGGACGGCGTCAACGGCGTGGCGGCGGTACAGGTCCGGCTGGGTGAGCGCGAGTGCCATCACTTCCAGCAGGAGGCGGGTGCGGGGTTCCTGCTCCCCTCCGGTGGTCAGCTCCCGCCATAGCCGCCAAGCCATGTCGGCAGGGGTGTGCCCGGCTTCGGTGTGTGCGTCGAGCAGGGCGGGGATGTCCGGGCGGGCGGCGAGCAATGCCTGGCCGATCAGTTCTTCCTTGGTGCCGAAGTAGTGCACCAGCATCCGGGAACTGGTGCCGAGCGCGGCGGCCAACGGGCGCAGTGACAGTGACGCGATGCCGTGCTCGGCCGCATAGCGCATGGTCTGGTCCAACAGCTCCGCGCGGCGGGCCGAGTCGACAGGGCGAACCATCGCTTTACTGTACCAGTCGCTACATATATGTTTGGCCACATGACTGAAGCACTTGGTACAGAAACTCGGGATCGGCGGCGCGAGGCCGACCATGTCGACTGACGCGACGGCCGGTCCGCAAGTGGTGGACACCGCACTGGGACCGGTACAGATCGACCTGACCGCCGGCACCGGCCCGGTCGTGCTGGCCAGTCACGCCGGCATTGGCGGCGTCGACCAGGCCGGCCTCATGCTCGACTGGCTGGCCACCGACACCTACCGCCGACTGCTCGTGTCACGACCGGGATACCTGGACACGCCGTTGGCCGGTCGGGAAACCTTCGAGCAGCAGGCCGACCTGTTCGCCGCCGTGCTCGACACGCTCGGCGTGCCGAGGGTCGCCGTGGTCACGCTGTCCTCCGGCGGACCGTCCGGGTACCTGTTCGCCGCTCGACACCCCGACCGGGTGGCCGCCCTGGTGGCGATCTCCAGCGTCAGCGGCCACTGCGAACCAGCGCACGTGCCCGGTCCCGTCACCCAGGCGTTGTTCACCAGCCGGGTCGGCGAGACGCTCACCCGAGTGATGGCCCGGCGCGCTCCCCGGCAGTTGGTCACGCAGTTGTTGCGCGCCGAATCCCACCTGAGCGCCGAGCAGGTCCGCGAGCAGGCCGACCACGTCCTGCGCACGACCGAGGTGGCGGCGTGGCTGCGCGCGTTCGTCGGCACCCTGCACCCCTACCGCTCCCGCCGAGCGGGGACCGACAACGACACCGTCCAACTCGCCAGGATCACCGAGTTGCCGCTGAGCACGATCCGCTGTCCCACTCTGGTCGTGCACGGCACGCACGATGCCGACGTCCCGTTGAGCCACGGCGAGCGAGCACAGGAGCAGATCACCGGCGCGGAACATCGCTGGATCGAGTTCGGCTCGCATCTCGGGTTCTGGTTGGCGCCCAACGCCGAACCGGTCCGCGCCGCGGCCCGCGACTTCCTCGACCGCCACTGTAGAAACCGCCACTGTAGATCGTGACGGACGCGGCTGGGGTGTTCAGTCGCCGACGAAGCGGGCCAGTAGCTTCGTCAGCTGGGCGCGTTCTGCGGGGTCGAAGTCGGCGAGCAGGTTCTTGCCGACCGCGCGCGCGACGCGTTCGACGCGGGTGAAGACCTCCTCGCCGTGCGGGGTGAGGGCGACGGCGTGCGCGCGGCGGTCGTGTTCGGCGGGTTTGCGGACGCAGAGGTCGGCGGCTTCGAGGTCGTCGATGGTGCGGACCATCGCGGACTTGTCGCTGCCGAGGTGGTCCATGATCTGCCGCTGGCTGAGCGGGCCGAGCCTGCGCAGCAGCAGGAGCACGCCGAAGTGCCGGCCTTGGACGTCGAGCGGCTTGAGGGCGTCGTTGAACGCCTCGGCCGCCTTGCGGTGCGCCCTGCGCAGCAGCAGGCCGATTTCGTAATCCCCGAGGTCCTCACCCACCGGGTCAGTATAGTGTCGTCGAAGATAGTCTCGTTTGAGATAATCTCACCTGGACCTAGGGGGATCGATGACCTGGCACTACTGGCCCTATCGGATCGTGCTGTCCGTGGCCGCCGTTCTGCTGTTCGACCAGGCGGTGTTCGCCTGCCAGTTCCTCGGCGGCAGCTATCCGTCGCTGGCAACGCACCGGGAGAACGCGACCTACGCGGGCATCGCGGTGGCGGCCGCGGCGTTCGCGGCCATTCCGATCCGGTGGCCTGGGAGGGGGCCATGGTGGCCGATGGCGGCGACGTTCGGCCTGTTCGGGCTGGTCGGGGCGCAGATCCTGCTCGGCTTCAGCCGAGTGCTCGCCGTGCACATCCCGCTCGGGGTGTCGATCATCGTGCTGGTGGCGCTGCTGGTCTGCTGGGCCTGGCGCAGGCACCCAGCCGAAACCGGCAACGCCGAGGTGGCGCGATGAGGCCGCTGAGCAGGCGAGGATTCATCGGACTGGTCGTCGGCGTCGGCGCGGCGGCCGGAGTCGGGGTGCCGCTGTTGTCGGGGGTCGCGGGGGCCGCGTCGACCGGCACGTTGCTGACCAGCGGGCTGCCGCTCCCCCGGCCGTTCACCGTCCCGCTCACGCTGCCGCCGGTGCTGCGGCCGACCCGGTCGGACGCGGACGGCGACCACTACGAGATCACCCAGCGCGCGGCGTCGGTGGAGATCCTGCCTGGGACGCGCACCACGATCTGGGGCTACAACGGGATCTTTCCCGGCCCGACCATCGAGTCCAGCCGCGGCAGGCCGACGATCGTGCACCACACCAACGCGCTGCCGGTGCCGGTCGTGGTGCACCTGCACGGCGGGCACACGCCGCAGGACAGCGACGGCTACCCGACCGACGTGATCCTGCCGGCGAACGGGATCGATCCGACCATGCCCGGCATGACGGGCATGACGACCGATCCGCTCGCGAAGATCACCACCGGTGCGCGAACCTACACGTTTCCGCTGGCGCAGCGGGCGGCGACGCTGTGGTACCACGATCATCGGATGGCGTTCACCGGCGCGAGCGTGTGGCGCGGGCTTGCCGGGTTCCACCTCGTGCGCGACGCCGAGGAGAACGCCCTGCCGCTACCGCGCGGCCCGAGAGAACTGCCGCTGATGATAGCGGATCGCGCGTTCAACGCGGACGGTTCGCTGCGCTATCCGAGCAAGGATCCGAGCCTGCGCATGCCCGGTGTCGACGAGGCGTACCTGGCGGGCGTGCTGGCCGACGTGATCCTGGTGAACGGCCGGCCGTGGCCGGTGGCGGAGGTGGATCGGGCGCGGTACAGGTTGCGGCTGCTCAACGCCTCGAACGCGCGGCGCTACCAGCTCGTCCTCGATCCGCCGCCGCCCGGTGGCGGTGGTTTCACCCAGATCGGGTCGGATGGTGGGCTGCTCGCGGCGCCGATCTCGCACGATGTCATCGAGATGGCGCCAGCGGAACGGTTCGACGTGATCGTGGACTTCGGCCGGTACGCGCCGGGCACGGAAGTGGTGCTGGCCAACGGTTTCGGCAGCGGGTCAACGGCCGCCGTGCTGAAGTTCCGCGTCGGCTCGAACACCGAGGATTCCAGCCGCGTCCCGGACACGTTGAGCACAGTCACCCCGCTCGACCCCGCGCATGCCGCCGTGACGCGCGATTTCCACTTCGCGGACGCCGGTGACAAGGCCGGTTGGTACATCAACGGGCAGCCGTACTCGCCGACGAACATCGCGGCCGCGCCGAAGCTGGGCAGCACCGAGGTGTGGCGGCTGGTCTCCGACTTCGCCCACCCGATCCACCTGCACCTCGTGCACTTCCAGGTGCTCTCCCGCGGCCTGTCCGGACCGGGCACCTACGACCACGGCTGGAAGGACGTCGTCGACCTGCGGCCTGCCGAGGAGGCCACGATCATCGCGCGGTTCGACGACTATCCGGGCCGGTTCGTGTTCCACTGCCACAACCTCGAACACGAGGACATGGCGATGATGGGGAACTTCCGGGTGGGTTAGGAGGATTCCTCCAGCAGGGCGAGCCGGTCCAGCGCGGCACGCAGCGAGGACTCGACCCGCTCCCGCGCATCGCCAGCGCCGACCAGCAGCGTGATGGTCAGCGGCGCCAGCACCTCGCCAAGCCCGTTGCCTTCCGCGCCGAAGAAGCCGGCCATCTCCAGCAGCACGTAGCCGTGGATGGAGCTCCAGATCTGCGCGGCGAACGTGACCGTGTCCGGCACGTCGACCCGGCCCTCGGCCGAGGCGCGCTCGGTCAGCCTGGCCAGAACGCCGAAGGCGGTGATGCCTTCCGGCAGCGCGCTCGGCGAGTCGCCGACGGTGAGGTCGCGGAAGTTCTGCTGGTTGCTCTTGGGTTCGGAGACGCCGAACATCATCCGGTACAGGTGCGGGTTGTCCAGGGCGAAGCGCCGATAGGCGACGCCCTGTGCGAACAGGTCGGCGATGGCGTCGTCGGTCTGCCCGACCTCGTCGAGCGCTGCGGCGAAGCGCAGCAGACCTTCCTGGATCAGCGCGGTACGCAGGTCGACCATGCTGCCGAAATGCGTGTAGACCGTCATGGTCGAACTACCCACTTCCGCGGCGATCTTGCGTACCTGCAACGCCTCCGGCCCTTCGGTGTCGAGCAGCCGCATGGCCGCCGCCAGGACGCGGGTTCGGGTGTCGGACTTGGCAGGCATGGTTGCCATCTTGCCATAACTTTGTTATACATGAAGAGAGCATAACAATGTTATCCCACCTCCTCCAAGAAGGATCACCATGAGCAATCCGTACCTCCAGGGCGCCTACGCCCCGCTCAACCACGAGAACACGGTCACCGAACTGGAGGTGACCGGGCAGATCCCGGAACACCTTGACGGTCGGTACCTGCGCAACGGGCCGAACCCGGCCGAGGAGATCGACCCGGTCGCCTACCACTGGTTCACCGGCGATGGCATGGTGCACGGCGTGCGCATCCGCGACGGAAAGGCGGAGTGGTACCGCAACCGCTGGGTGCGCTCGGCCGGCGTGTCCTCGGCGTTGGGCGAGAAAGCCGTGCCGCGCAAGCGTTCCGCCGGCTGGGCGGACACCGGTCCGAACACGAACATCATCGGCCACGCCGGCAAGACCCTCGCCCTTGTCGAGGCCGGCATCGTCAACTACGAACTGTCCGAGGAACTCGACACCATCGGCCAGTGTGACTTCGACGGCACCATCAGCGGTGGCTACACCGCGCATCCCAAGCGTGATCCGCGCACCGGTGACCTGCACGCGGTGTCCTACTTCTGGGGGCGCGGCAAACGTGTGCAGTACTCGGTGATCGGGGCGGACGGGCGCGCGAAGCGCACGGTCGACATCGACGTCACCGGCAGTCCGATGATGCATGACTTCTCGCTCACCGAGAAGTACGTGATCTTCTACGACCTTCCGGTCACCTTCGACGTCGGTCAGGTGGTGCGCACCAACGTTCCGGCTTTCCTGCGCGCGCCAGCGAAGCTGGTGCTGAGCGCCCTGATGGGCAAGGTGAAGGTGCCTGAGCCGCTGGCCATCCGGGCCGGGGCCAAGGCGCGGGGCAACGGGCCGCTGCCCTATCGGTGGAACCCGAAGTACCCGGCCAGGATCGGCGTGATGCCCCGCGACGGTGGCAACGCCGACGTGCGCTGGTTCGACATCGAGCCGTGCTACGTCTACCACCCGCTCAACGCCTACGACGAGGGCGATCAGATCGTGCTCGACGTGGTGCGGCACGACCGCACGTTCGACGTGGACGCGCACGGCCCGTTTGAAAGCTCGATCACGCTGGACCGCTGGCGGGTTGACCTCAGCGCGGGCAAGGTGCTCACCGATCGACTCGACGACCGGCCGCAGGAATTCCCGCGCATTGACGAGCGGCTTGTCGGCCTGCGGCACCGCTACGGCTACGCGGTGGAGGCCGGGGGCGGCCCGGATCGGCCGGGCACGACCGAAGCGATCGTCAAGCACGATCTGGTCACCGGTCGGACCACTCGCCGTTCGTTCGGCCCGAATTCCTTGCCAGGCGAGGTGGTTTTCGTGCCCAACAGTCCGGATTCGGCGGAGGACGACGGCGTGCTGATGGGCTTCGTCTACCACCCCGAGACGCAGCGCAGCGATCTCACCCTGTTGGACGCGGGCACGTTGGAAACCGTCGCCGCGATCCATTTGCCGAACCGAATTCCGAATGGTTTTCACGGAAATTGGGTGCCGATCGGCCAGTAGGCGCTCCACAATGGATCAATTCAAGATCGGCCGCACAGCTGGCGACACTGCGCGACCGGTCGGGCGCGGACCGCAGTCGACGATCATCCGAATGCCCGCCCGGTCGCGTCAAGTCGGTCCGGAAGTCGACACGAACCCGCTACCCTTCGTGGGGAATTCTGCCGACGAACGAGGTGTCGAGTGCGGGAACGGGAACTGCGCAGGCGATGCCGCCGTCTGCTCAACGAGCTGGACATCCGTCCACCGTTGGATGTGACCGAACTGTGCCGCAAGCTCGGTGAGCAGCGCGGCAGGCCGATCCGACTTGTCGAGCACCCGATACCGGTACCCGGCCCGTTCGGGGTGTGGATCGCCACCGAGACCGCCGACTACATCCTCTACCAGCAGCACACCAGCAAGTCTCACCAGGATCACATCGTGCTGCACGAGATCGGCCACATGATCGCCGGACATCGCGGCGAGGAACAGGACAACGAAATCGTCGAGGGCCTGCTGCCTGGCGCGGAGCCGGCCGCAGTGCGCAGGGCACTGTCCCGCACCTCCTACGACAACGAGCACGAGCTGGAAGCCGAGACCGTGGCGACCATCATCCTGGAGTGGGCGTCCGTACTGGACCGCGTTGTCGGTCGGGCGTCCTCGGACGCGACCGCGGCCAAGATGGGCACCGCACTCGGTGACCGGCTCGGCTGGCTGTAGCGGCGGTAGCAGCCGTAGCGGCGCTAGTCAAAAGTCCACAAAGGACTAGCTAGGTGCGTGCGGTGCGCACGAACTGGTTCACCGCGGTCTCGATGATGTCTTCCTTGGTCGCCGCCACCTCGCCGGCCAGCCAGGTGGCGAGCACCTCGGCGAGGCCACCGGTGAACAGCAGCGCGTTGATCCGGTCGCGCGGCGCGGGCAGCGCGTCCTCGCCGAAGACCTCGTGTGACCTGGCCGCGATCTCCTCGGCGAACTCGCCGAGGATCTGGTGCCTGCGCCTGCGCAGCAGCGGGGTCGCGCCCGCCTCGACGATGGCCACCCGGCCGATGCGCGGGTCGTCGGTGAGCAGGTCCACGAACACGGTGATGGCCGCGCGCGCGGCCGCCTCCGGTTCGGGCGGGGCCGCGTCCAGCGCTTCGACGACCACGGCGCGGATCCGCGCGGCCAGGTCCTCGCAGACGGCGGTGAGCAGCTCGTCGCGGCTGGCGAAGCTCTCGTAGAAGTAGCGCTCGGTCAGTTTGGCGCGCGCGCAGATCGCGGTCATCGTCGCCTGCTCCCAGCCCACGGTGCCGAGCAGGTCGAACGCGGCCGCCAACAGGTCGGCGCGGCGTCGCGCGGTCCGCTCGGCCGCGCTGACACCCCGATAGGGGCGAGTAGGTGAACCCACGTCCGACATCTTGACAGAACGTCCTGTCGCATTACCGTGGAACGAAGTTGACAGGACGCCATGCCAGTCGCGGAGGGCTCAGTCATGAGTCGAACGTTGGCACCCACCCCCACCACCAGCGAACTCCGCACGATCCCCGGCGACTACGGCCTCCCCTGGATCGGCTACACACTCGACTCGATGCGCGACCCGCTCGGCTTCCTGCGCGAGCGCTACGACCGCTACGGCCCGGTGTCCTGGGGCGGCGCGTTCGGCAACGCCACCGTGTTCCTGCTCGGTCCCGATGCGTGCGGTGTCGCGCTGACGAACAAGGACAAGGCGTTCGCCAACGGACCGGGTTGGGGTTTCTACATCGGCCCGTTCTTCGATCGCGGCCTGATGCTGATGGACGGCGCCGAGCATCTCGCGCACCGGCGGATCATGCAGCAGGCGTTCACCAACGCACGCCTCGCCACGTACGCGAGCGCGCTGCAGCCGGCGATCGAGGCCGGCATCGCGAACTGGAAACCGGATCCGGCCTTCCTGGTCTACCCTGCCGCCAAGAAACTCACCCTCGACCTGGCCACCAGCATCTTCATGGGCGGCGCCAACGACGAGGACGAGGCCAGGATGTCGCGGCTCAACAAGGCATTCGTCGCCTGCGTGCGGGCCGGCACCTCGTTCGTGCGGTTCCCGGTGCCGGGCGGCCGATGGCGGCGCGGGCTGCGCGGCAGGGCGATGCTTGAGGAGTACCTGCGCGAATACCTGCCGATGCGACGCGCTGGCGAGGGCGATGACCTGTTCACCGCGTTGTGCCACATCGAGTCCGAGCATGGCGAACGCCTCGACGGCGCCGACATCGTCAACCAGATGATCTTCCTGTTGATGGCCGCGCACGACACCTCGACCATCACCATCTCGACCATGATGGGCCTGCTCGGCCAGCACCAGGACTGGCAGCAGCGCTGCCGCGCCGAGTCGCTCGCGCTGGGCACCCGGTACCCGAGCTATGCGCGGCTCGCCGAGCTGACCTCGTTGGACCTGGTGATGAAGGAGAGCCTGCGACTGGTCGCGCCGGTGCCGAGCCTGGCCCGCAGGACGGTCAAGGACACCGAGGTGCTCGGCCACTTCCTGCCGGCCGACACGATGATCACCATATCGACGCACTTCACCCACCACATGTCCGAGTACTGGCGCGACCCGGAGGAGTTCGACCCGCAGCGGTTCAGCCCGGCGCGGGCCGAGGACAAGGTGCACCGGTTCGCGTGGGAGCCCTTCGGTGGCGGCGTGCACAAGTGTCTCGGCATGTACTTCTCCGGCATCGAGATCAAATCCGTGCTGCACCAGTTGTTGCTGCGGTTCGACTGGTCGGTGCCTGGCGCCTACCGGACCCCGCTGGACTACACGGCGCTCCCCTATCCCAAGGACGGCCAGCCGGTTGATTTGATTGCCCGGTGAGCGACGACGAACTACGGCTGCGACCCGCAACCGAACAGGATCTGGCGATCATCAAGGAACTGACGGAAACGCCGACGGGCGGTGAGTTCGCCTGGTTCGGTTTTCGCAAGCCCGGTGAGACCCACCGGCGCTGGGCGGAGAACGGCCTGCTCGACCCGGATAGCAGCACCCTCATGGTGGCGCGCGGCAGCGATCGGCTCGGTTTCGTGAACTGGCGGCGTAGGCGGGCCATGGCCGAGTCCTGGTACTGGGAGATGGGCATCGGACTGGTGCCCTCCGCGCGTGGCAAGGGCTACGGCACGCAGGCGCACCGGCTGCTGGTCGACTACCTGTTCGCGCACACGCCAGCGCATCGGATCGAGGCCAACACCGAACTGGCGAACATCGCCGAGCAGCGCGCACTGGAGAAGGCCGGATTCACCCGCGAGGGCATGATCAGGGCGGTTGTGTGGCGCGACGGTGCGTGGCGGGACGGATGCACTTACGGCATCCTCCGAACCGACCCACGTCCCTCGCGACAAGAAACACTTACTAACTGAGACAAATGGCTGCCGAGTGCCGATCGGACCGGATACCGTGTTCTGGTGACTCTCGACGGACCGGTGCAACCGCCATTGCCCGCGCATCAGGTGGCGGCCAGGAACCTGCGCGTCTCGGACGCGGAGCGCGAGCACGTGGTCGGCCTGTTGCAGAAGGCCGTCGCGTTGGGCCTGCTGAACCTGGACGAGTTCACCGAGCGGACCGACATCGCGCTCGCCGCGAAGATCCGCGCGGAGCTGAACAGCGTGCTGATCGACCTGCCCGGCATCGGCCAGGTGCGCGGCCAAGTCGCGGTGACGGCCAGGTCGCGGTGCCCGGCGGCAAGCCGCTGGAACTGCGCACCCGCACCGGCAACATCAAGCAGACCGGTCAGTGGACCGTACCGTCCTCGGTCCTGGCCGAGTGCACGATGGGCAACGTCACCGTGGACTTCACCGAGGCCAGGGTGACCACCAGGGACATCGACATGCGCGTTCAGTGCGGTTCCGGCAATGTCACGGTGATCGTGCCGCGTGGCTGGAACGTGGTGCTGGAGCAGATCAACACGGGCATGGGCAGCGTGGCCAACAAGGCGACCGAGCCGGCCGATCCGACCATGCCGGTGCTGCACGTCTCGGCGAAGGTCGGCATGGGCAACGTGAAAATCCGTTATCCACGGGGCAAGTAGTTGTCGCTTTGTTCGCCGGCCTGCGGACATCTATCGTGCCAAGGGTGATCGAGGTACGCAGGGCTGTTGCCGACGATTCCGCCGAACTGACCAGGCTCCGTGAACACCTCTTCGCCGGGCTGGACGGCGTCCACCCGGAACCAGGCCAATGGCAGCAGGACGCCATCGCCGTGCTGCGCAAGCGCCTTGACGAGCGCGACGGCGAGATGGCCGCGTTCGTGGTGGACGTGCCAGAGTCGACGGGCAGGCTCGCGTCCTGCGCGATCGGCGTGATCGACACCCGGTTGCCCTCTCCGCACAATGCGCGCGGCGAGGCAGGTTACGTGATGAGCGTGGCGACCGACCCGGAATACCGCAGGCGCGGCTACTCGCGTGGCTGTGTGCGCGCGCTGCTCGACTGGTTCGGCGAGCGGGGCATCACCCAGATCATGCTGAACGCCTCGGCGCAGGGCGAACCGCTCTACACCCAGCTCGGTTTCGCCTTCTCCGGCGACCCGCAGATGCGACTGCGACTGCCCGTGCGGAACCACTGACGAACCCGGTCAGAAAATCCGTCACGACGGCTGATCGACACGTTCGGTCAGCAAACGCGTGCGTACGACCGTTTTCACCCAGTTAACCAGGTGATTTGTCGGTTTCTCACTTCACGCAAAGTACTGATGTAGACCCCTTACTCGTCCGATCAGGGCCTTGCTTACCAGGAAATTCTACTAAGGGTGGGCCCCAAAGATCACAACTCGGCCAGAACAAGATATGGTTTCACCCGTCCGGCTGGCGCCCCCCGACGGCCGGACGCGAGCCCTCGGTCGCCCCGCCTCGTGGCCGGGGGCTCGCCTCGAAAGTTTCCGTGACACGCCGCCAGTTGGTCGGCATTCTCAAGCGTGACCCAGACGACGGGCCGCGCGGCCGCCGAGCCGGTGCCGAAACCGCCGATGAGCCGCGATGCCGCCGCCGAGTTCGAGGAGCTGTACCGCGCCCATGTCGACGCGGCGGCGGCACTGCACTCCTTCGGCACGCCGAACGCCGTTGGTGCCAGTGGGTGAGCCCGAGCAGCCGTTTCCCGCGCGCCGCCACCAACTCGGTCGTGATCAATCCGAAGGACGTCTCGCCCCGGCCGGATGGGCGTGCTGATGGCCTCCCCGAACCCGCAGGGCGGCCGCTGGTCAGCTGGGTGGTGCTGTCCACCCACGCCCAGGACTGCGCCGCGATCTGGAAAACGCTGAACAACGCGCGCGCCGCGCAGCTCGGTCAACCGCCGACCGCAAGTGGCACGCGGTGAGGTCGGTTTCGACCCCCTCCAGTGGCCTGGCCTGGGGTTTCAGCTGTGCAGATGCGGAAACTAAACCGCGAAATTGCGGAACTAAAACAGTGAAAAAAAACGGAAGTAGCCGGCCCGGGACCGTGGTCAGTGGCGGGCGGTGAGGTCCGTTGCCGGGGGCAGGGCTGGCATGAACAGCCAGCGCTGGAACAGCTCGTCGAGCGAGCGGCCGGCGTGCTGCTCGGCGAGTGCGGTGAAGTCCTCTGTTCGCACCGTGCCGTGCTGGTACTTGGTGGTCCAGTCGCGTAACAGCGCGAAGAACGCCTCGTCGCCGATGGCGCGGCGCAGCGCGTGCACGGTGAGCGCGCCGCGCTGGTAGACGCGGTCGTCGAAGATCCTGGCCACGCCGGGATCGGCCAGGATCAGGTCCTGCGGCATGGCGGCCACCGCGCGCCAGCAGCGCGCGGCATGCACGTCGGCGGATTCGCCGCCGCTGTCCTGCGACCACAGCCATTCCGCGTAGTTGGCGAAGCCCTCGTTGAGCCAGATGTGCCGCCAGTCGCCGACGGTGAGGCTGTTGCCGAACCACTGGTGCGCCAGCTCGTGCGCGACCAGCCGTTCCGAGCCGCGCCTGCCATCCAGGTGGTTGATGCCGAAGATGGAAAGGCCCTGCGCCTCGACCGGGATCTCCAGCTCGTCGCCGGTCACCACGACCGCGTACTCGGCGAACGGGTAGGGCCCGAACAGCCGCTCGAACGCCGCCATGATCCTCGGCTGCCGGCCGAAGTCCCTGTTGAACAACGGGATCACCGACGCGGGCACCGCGGCGCGCTGCGGGACGCCGCCGTCGGCTGGGAAGTCCAACAGCGAATAGTGTCCGATTTGGACGGTGGCGAGGTAGGTCGCCATCGGCTCCGGCGCGTCGAACACCCAGGTGGTGGTGCTCGCCCCGCGATAACGCGAGATGAGCCTGCCGTTGGCCAGCACGGCGTAGCTGGAACCGGTGGTCACCGAGATCCGGTAGCCGGCCTTGGCGTCCGGCCGGTCGTCGCACGGGAACCAGGACGGCGCGCCGATCGGCTGGCTGGCCACGATCGCGCCGTCGGTCAGCGGCTCCCAGCCAACGCCGCCCCAATGCTGGCTGCGCACCGGCCTCGGGTTTCCTACGTAGCGGACCTCGACGGTGAACTCGGTGTCGGCCGGGATCGGGCGGGCCGGCCAGACGTGCAGCTTGCCGGCGCGATGGGCGAACCGGGCAACGGCCCTGTTGTTCACCGTGATCCTGCCGATCTTGAACTCGCCGAAGTCCAGGCTGAACCGGGACAGCCACTTGCCGGCGACCGCCGAGATCCGCGCCTGGCCGGTCAGCCGGTCGGCGTTGATCCGGTAGTCCAGGTCGAGGTCGTAGTGCGCGACCTGATAGTCGCCGTTGCCGTGCGCGGGCAGGTACGAGTCGTTCGACATGCTCGCGCCCGCAGTGGGGCGAGTGGCGAAGCCAGTCACGTCTCCCCCCGGTCAACGTCCCCAGGCGGTGATCGGGTTGCCGAGCCAGCGGGTGTCGGCCGGCACCGATTCGCCGCGCATCACCAAGGATGCGGGGCCGACGGTCGCGCGGTCGGAGATGCGCGCGCCGGGCAGCACGATGCCGTGCGGACCGAGCGTCGCGCCCTCGCCCAAGGTGACCCCATCCATGCTCATCACCCGATCATGGAACAGGTGCGTTTGCAAGACGCAGCCGCGGTTGACGCTCGCACCGGCGCCGAGTTCGACCAGGTCCGCCTCTGGCAGCCAGTAGGTGTCGCACCAGACGCCCCTGCCGATCCGCGCGCCGAGCGTGCGCAGCCAGCCGGTGAGCAGCGGGGTGCCGGTGACCGAGCCGGCGAACCACGGCACGGCCAGGGTTTCCACGAACGTGTCGGCCAACTCGTTGCGCCACACGAACGAACTCCACAGCGGATGCTCGACGCGACGGAAGCGCCCGACCAACGTCCACTTGGCGATCGTGGTGACCGCGGCGGCGACCAGTCCCGCGACGAGCAGCAGCACGCCGCCGCCCAGCGCGGCCGCCCACCAGCCTGCGGCACCGATCAGTGCGTCGAACCCGGCGATGGCGAGCACGGCCAGCGCGGCCGTGCACATCACCGGCACGACCCGGCAGATCTCCACCAGCGCGCGGGCGAACACGAGGCGCTTCGGCGGGTCGAAGGTGCGGCTGGCGTCGCCGACCTCGGCGGTGCGGCGCAGCTGCATGGGCGGCATGCCCAGCCAGGACGAACCGGCCTTGGCCTTCTTCGGAGTCGCGGACAGCACGCCGACAAGGCCACCGGCCGGGATCTTGCGGCCGGCCGCGGTCATGCCCGAGTTGCCGAGGAACGCGCGCGCACCGACCTTTGCCGCGCCGACGCGCAACCAGCCGCCACCCAGTTCGTAGGAGGCGACCATGGTGTCGTCGGCGAGGAACGCGCCGTCCGCGACCGTGGTCATCTTGGGCAGCGCGAGCACAGTGGACACTTCGGTACGCCTGCCGACCTTCGCGCCGAGCAGCCGCAGCCACACCGGCGTGAACAGGCTGGCGTACAGCGGGAACAGCACGATCCTGGCCAGGTCCATCAGCCGCTCGGTCGCCCACACCTGCCAGCCGATCCGGCTGTGCACGGCGAAGTTGCCCGCCCTGATCCCGATGCCGAGCAGCCGCACGCTGACGCCGATCAGCAACGCGTAGCTGACCAGGGTGGTCACCGTGGCCAGCGGCACGGCGGCCAGCGCGGCCGGCAGCGCGGCGCCGAGGGTGGTCGTGCCGGAGACGAACGCGCCGAGAATGACGACGCCGGGCAGCACGCCGAGCATCGGCACCAGGCCGAGCACCAGCGAGCTGATGCCGTAGATCAACACCCAGCGCCGCGAGCGCGGCGCCCGGCCGTCGAACGGCGAGGACGCCTTGCCGAGCTTGACCGAGGGAGAACCCGCCCAGTGCTGGCCGGCCGGCACCGACCCGACCACACCGGAACCGGCGGCGATCTCGGCGCGCTTGCCGATCCGCGCGCCGGGGAACAGCGTGCTGCGCGAGCCGATCCGCGCACCAGCGCCGATCCTGATCTTGCCGACGTGCACGGTGTCGCCGTCCAGCCACCAACCGGCCAGGTCGACCTCCGGCTCGACGGCCGCGCCCTTGCCCAGCTTGAGCATGCCGGTCACCGGTGGCAGCGAGTGCAGATCAACGCCGGGACCGATCTTCGCGCCGAGCGCCCTGGCGTAGTAGGTGATCCACGGCGCGCTGGACAGGTTGCCGACGCCGGTCAGGTCGGCCAGCCGCTCGACCGCCCACAGCCGCAGGTGCACGCCGGAACCACGCGGGTAGGCACCGGGCCTGACGTTGCGCAGCAGCAGGCGCGCGCCGAGCGCGGTCAGGCCCATCCGGCCGAACGGGCTGATCAGCACCACCCAGCCCGCGGCAATCGCCCACCACGGCACGGTCGGCGCCCACCGGAACACACCGGTCAGGCCGAGCAGGTCGTTCGCGGTGGCCAGCGCGACCAGCCAGCGCAAGCCGACCAGCGTGTACAGCAGCACCATCACCAGCGACTGGACCAGCCCGGCCGCCTTCGGCGTCGGCGCGACCACGCGTTGCTCGGTCTCGGCGACGGCCAACTCGTCGAGCTTGCCGGCGAGCGCGCCGAGCGTCGGGAAGGTGTAGAGGTCGGACACGGCGATCGCGGGAAAGCGTTCGCGGATCAGCGACACCAGCTGTGCGGCGGCGAGACTGCCGCCGCCGATGGCGAAGAAGTCGTCCTCCAGCCGGGTCACCGGGCTGCCGAGGATGTCGCTCCACCGCTCGGCCAGCCACGCCGCCGTGCCGTGCAGTTCGTCGCTGGGCGCCTCGGCGCCGGCCAGGGGCAATGGCCACGGGAGCGCGCTGCGGTCGACCTTGCCGGAGGTGCGGGTGGGCAGGTCGGTGACGGTGGCCAGCAACGGAACCAGCGCGGCGGGCAGCGATTCGCGCAGCGAGGCCAGCGCGGCGGCCGCGTCGAACTCGGCGCCAGCGGCGGGAACGACATAGCCGACCAGGATCTGGTTGCCCGCCTTGGCCGTGCGCACGGCGGCTGCCGCGCCCGCCACGTTCGGCAGGGCCTGGAGCGCGGCGTCCACCTCGCCCAGTTCGATCCGCCGACCGCCGAGTTTGATCTGCTCGTCGCCGCGACCCATGAACAGCAGGCCATCGGCCTGCGCGCGGACGAGGTCACCGCTGAAGTAGGCGCGGTCCCAGCCGAGCGCGGGCAGCGGCACGTACTTCTCCGCGTCCTTGGCGGCGTCGAGGTAGCGGGCCAGGCCGACGCCGCCGATGACCAGCTCGCCGATCTCGCCCATGGCGACCGGCTGGCCGGCCCTGTCCACGACCGCGAGATCCCAGCCGGCCAGCGGCAGGCCGATGCGCACCGGGCCCTCGCCGGTCAGCTGGGCGGCGCAGGCGACAACGGTGGCCTCGGTGGGGCCGTAGGTGTTCCACACCTCGCGGCCCTCGACCGCGAGCCGTTCGGCCAGTTCCGGCGGGCACGCCTCACCGCCGAAGATCAGCAGCCGCACCTCGTCCAGCGCCTCGATCGGCCACAGCGCGGCCAAGGTCGGCACCGTCGACACGATGGTGATCTCTCGCCGAACCAGCCACGGCCCCAGGTCCGACCCGGTGCGGACCAACGAGCGCGGCGAGGGCACCAGGCAGGCGCCGTGCCGCCAGGCCAGCCACATCTCCTCGCAGGAGGCGTCGAACGCGACGGAAAGGCCGGCGAGCACCCGGTCGCCGGGGCCGATCGGCTCGTCCCGCAGGAACATGCCCGCCTCGGCGTCCACGAACGCCGCGGCCGAACGGTGAGTGACCGCGACACCCTTGGGCTTGCCGGTGGAACCGGAGGTGAAGATGATCCACGCGTCGTCGTCCGGGCCGGGGCGGCCCGGCGTGCCGTGCGGCTCGGCGAGCAGGTGCAGTTCACGGTTCGCGCCAAGCCAGGCGCACACCCGCGCCTCGGCGAACACCAGTTCGGCACGCTCGTCCGGGTCGTCCGCGTCGACCGGCACGTAGGCGGCGCCGACCGCGAGTACAGCCAGAATCGCCAGGTAGAGGTCGACGGTGCCGGAGGGCACCCGGATGCCGACCCGGTCGCCGACGCCGATTCCGGCAGCGGCCAGCTTCAGCCGCAGCGCGTTGATCTCGCCGAGCAGGGTGCGGTAGTCCAGCACGGCGGTCTCGTCGTCGAGCGCCGGCGCGGTCGGATGCCTGCGCGCGGTCTCGCCGAGGATGTCGAGCAGCGTGCGCTCGGCCGCCGCCAGCTCGCCGGGGAAGACGGCGAGCGGCTTGATGACGGTTGGCAGCGCGGACAGTTCGGGGAATTCGGTAGCAAGCGGCGACGGCAAATCGCCAACCTCGGTAACCGCGGTCACGCAACTGCCTCCACGGCATTCGGCTGAGCCAGGCAGGCTCGCATCGTCGACCTCCGAGAAGATGTGAGCGCGGTTCGCAGCAGCAGGGATTCGCAACTGTCCTTTGGTACCAACGGATCGATTCCTGTTCGATCATCGTCGGCCGCGCCCGGACCACGAAGTTTACCCCGCGTTCACCTGCCGTGTCCCGCTCGACATGATTCCCAGTGGTCATCCTCACAGGCTGTAACGGCCGAGAAATGCCTCGTCCATCCACAAAGGACTCGATGATCAATGTTGCACCGCAATGGTTTTCCCGAAAACGATCACTAGTTGATCTTCAGGTTGATCTTGCGAACCGACTCGTCGATCGTCAGTCGAACGAGTGATCAGGAAGTGGAGGAAGAACGCAGCGCGGCGATCGCCAGGTCCACACCGGGGCCGATCGGTTCCGGTGCGGCCCAACCGTTGACGACCGCGAGCAGCTCGACGTAGCGGGTGCGCCGAGGATCATTGGCCAACTCAAGGTCACGGATTGTCACACCGCGTTCAGCGACCAGTGCGTGCACGGCTTCAGGATTGTCTCGGACGATGGCGATCGGGTCGGGGCGCAGCACGGTCGGATCGTGCCGTTCGACGATCGCGCGCATGACCGCGCGGAAGTCCTCGTCACCCGCCAGTTCGGCGAGTTCGTCCCAGGCGGCCAGTTGCACCGGTTCGGGATCGTCTGGCAGGTACGGGGTCATGGTGGCCCGGATGCCGGCGAAACCGGGTCGGTCGAACACCTCGTCGAGGAACTCCTCGACGACCTCGCTGGCGTACATGGTGGCCAACTCCTCAAGGTTCGTGCCGCGTTCGGCCACCGCGGTCAGCACCGCGTGGCGGACCCGCAGCAGGCGGATGTGTCTGGCAAGCGTTTGCGCGCGCTCGGCCGCGACCTCGGCCAGGTCGGCGTCGCCGCGCAGGACGGCGTCGATGGTCGGCAGGTCGATGCCCAGCTCGCGCAGGGTGCGCACCTGGTCGAGCCGGGCAAGGTCGGCCTCGCCGTAACGACGATGGCCTGCCGAGGTGCGGGCGGCGGGCGGCAGGATGCCGTGATCGGAATAGAACCGGATGGCGGTCACCGGGACCCCGGTCAGCCGGGCCAGGTCCCCGATCGTGTAGCAAGCATCCATGCGGCCAGCCTGCCGTCTCCACCTGGTGGAGACGCAAGCGCTGGACCACGTCGTGGGAAGCGGAAGCCCTGGCCTACCGTGGACGTCGTGCACGAGACTTCGGGTTTTGTGCTGACCGACGCCGGCATGCTCGCGTTGTGGGACACCGCGTGGTTCAGCGACATCGTCGACTACGACAGCTGGGAACTGCGCCTGCTCGATCAGGAGGAGATGACCGGGCACATCACCGCGGGCGCCATCGTGCCGGTCAAGGTCGGTGGCGAGGGCGGCGGCTGGGCCGTGCTGGTGCGGGTCGGCACGCCTGCCGAGCCGGCCGGGCTGACCGGCCGCGAGACGCGCTACGAGATCGCGGCGGGCGGGCCGTATCTGTTGATCTCCACCGGCGAGGTGCGGTTCAGCGGTCTTGAGGCGGTCGGCGCCGATCTGCTCGACGGCTGTCTGGCACCGGTCCTGCCGAGCGGCCGCTATGCGGTGGGGGTGCACCGGCTGGACTGGACGGCCGAACCGGACAGTCGCAAGGAGAGCGGCGAGCCGATGCCGCATGCACTCACGGACTTCGTGGTACTGGTCAATCCGGAGCGCGGCCACCCCGACTATCAGGTGTGCTTCGAGCCGTTCCCGCCGCTACCGTCGAACTGAGGACCGGATCTCCCTGGCCAGGTGGGCCTGATCGGCGTGCACCGCCGGAGCACCACTTGCGAGCCAGGAAACCGTCAAGTACTTTCCAGATAGAAAGTACTGGCGAGGTGGGAACATGAATGACCAGATCGAGCCGGCCGATGCCGCGAACGCACTGGACGAGATCGACCGACGGCGCGAGCAGGTGATCCGACGGAAGGTCTTTCCCTCCTGGTGGTGGTGGGCCTACGCCGTCCTGCTCACCGCGCTCGCGGCGGCCGTCGAGTCCGGGCGCGGCGTGCTCCCCTGGATCGGCATCGCCCTGTTCGTGGCCGGCTCGCTCGTCATCGACGGACCGGTGCGCCGCGCGGCCCGCGCCGCCGCGCCGCGCCGCGGCCTGGCCGGCCCGGGGGCCACCCGCAGGACACTGGTCGGGTTGGCAGCCTTTGTGGCCGTCCTGCTCGGCGTGGCGGTGGCGACCGGGCTGGGCCTGAAGGCGGCCGGGGTGCCCTATCCGGGAACGATCGCTGCCGCGGTCACCGGGGTGCTGTTCGCGGTCGGCGGGCCGATGCTCGTGCGGTTGGACGCGGCCATGCTGGTGCGCCGGTCGGAGAGGCAGGGGTGATCACGCCCAGGTTCGACGAGCTGATCCACGCGCCCACCCGACTATCGCTGGTCGCCTTCCTCGCCGCGACCGAATGGGCGGACTTCGCGGTCCTGCGCGACAGCGTCGGCCTGTCCGACTCCACCCTGTCCAAAGCGCTCACCACGCTGGAAGACGCCGGCTATATCGAGATCCGCAAGGCTTTCGTCGGCAAGCGACCGCGCACGTCGGCCCGGCTCACCGCCAGCGGCCGCACCGCCTTCGAGGGGCATGTGTTGGCACTACAGGAGATCGTCGCCCGTGCCGGCGGGTCGGTGTTGCCGCCCAGCCAGCCATCCGAGCAGTCGTAGCGTAGCGTCCGACGGTCGGCCGACCCTGTCGTGCGATTACGGACCGAACGCGAACACCGGTGGGGTCGGGTTCACCCCGTTCTCGTTGACGCAGACGAAGTTCTTGCCGATCTGGTAGATGCCGGTGTCGTCGTCGCCGAACGTCCATCCGGGGAGCACGCCGACTTCGGTGCTCGTGCCGGTGGCCGAATCGACCTTCAACACGTCGTCGCTGGTCGGCGTGTCCCAGCGGCGCCGGCCGGTGCCGATGTCGTAGCCGATCAGGTGGACGGGTGACGGTAGAAGTGCCGGCTCAGAGCAGCCGAAGTTGCTGGTTCCGAGCAATCCGGGCGGGCTTGGCGTCCTCGGTGCGTTCCGCGAGTTCTGCGGTGAACACGGACAGGAACGGGGAGGGTCGCGTGTCGGTGGCCGTGCCGTTGCGCATGCGTTTGCGTGCGTGGCTGAGGTAGAGGTGCGACTGGGCGCGGCTGACGCCGACGAAGAACAGCCGCCGCTCCTCGGCCTCCGCGTCCGCGTCGTCCTCGCCGGGCCAGCGCAGCGGGAGCGTGCCGTCCGCGCAGCCGACGATGAACACGACGGGAAACTCAAGGCCCTTGGCCGCGTGCAGGGTCAGCAGCGAGATCCGGTTGGCGCGCGGATCCCAGGTGTCCACCTCGGCACCGAGTGCGAGTTCGGCGCGGAACCCGGCCAGGTCCATCTCCGGCGCGCCGGCCAGCGGGAGCAGCAGTTCCAGCGCTTCCGCGACGGTCACCGCGTCGAGTTCGCCCTCGATCGGGGTGACGAGTTCGGCGGCTCGGCGCACCAGGACCGGCAGCGGGACGCCTGCGGCGGCCTCCGGGAGTTCGGCCACGATCGCGCGGACGCCGGCATGTTTGGCAAGGCGGTTGTGCGAGCGTTTCTGGAACGGCAGGCCGGCGCGGGACAGCGCGGCCATGATCGGCCGCGCCTGCGCGTCGGTGCGGTAGAGCACCGCGATGTCGTCGAAGGACAGGCCGCCCGCGAAGCCGTGCGATTCGACAAGACCGGAGTCGCGGGAGTGGAAGGACGAACCGCCGAGCAGTTCCTCGATGGCATGCACGATGCGCGTTGCCTCGGCCTCCTCGTCCGCGGCCGTGTGAATGGCGATCCGCTCTGCCGCCGGTGCGTCGCGCATGGCGTGCAGGCCGCGATCGGGCACCAGGGTGGTTGGCGCGATGGCTGCGACCGCACCGGCCACGATCACCGCGCTGGACCGGTAGTTGCGGGTCAGCGGGACGGTTCGCGCGGTCGGGAAGTCCTGCCGGAAACGCAGGAAGAAGCCGACATCCGCGCCGCGGAAGGCGTAGATGGCCTGGTCGGGGTCGCCGATGGCGCACAGGTTGCCATCGGCGGGGGCGAGCAGGCGCAGCAGCCGGTACTGGAGTTCGTCCACGTCCTGGTACTCGTCGACGCAGATGTGCCGGAAGCGGTCGCGGTAGTGCTCGACCAGGTCGGGATTGGCTTCGAGTAGGGCGACCGGGAGGGCGATCAGGTCGTCGAAGTCGACGAGACCGTTGCCGTGCAAGGTTTTCTTGTACAGCTCGACGATGTCGCCTGAGCCGTTCTCCAGGGCACGACGCGCGTCGCGGAGGGTGGTGCCGGCACCGAGAAGTTCGCGGACGATCGTGAGCTGGGTGCCCTCGTCGGCGACGCGGAAGTCCTCGGGCAGGCCGGCCAACTGGTGTTGCTCGCGGAGCAGGTCGAGGCCGAGGCTGTGGAAGGTGGCCACGGTGATCCGGCGCGTCTGCTTCGGCACGAGGACCGCCAGCCGTTCGCGCATTTCCTCGCAGGCGCGCCGGGTGAAGGTGATGGCGAGGCAGTGTTGCGGGGCGATGTCGTGCGTGGTGATCAGGTGCGCGATGCGATGGGTGAGCGTGCGGGTTTTGCCGGTGCCGGGACCGGCCACGATCAGCAGCGGACCGGCGATGACCTCGGCCGCCACGCGCTGGTCCGGATCGAGGCCGCCGAGCAGACCGTCGTCCGGCTCGGCGGCAGGCACCGGTTCGAGGTCGAACATGCTCGGCTCCTCGACCGGCACGGCCGCCTTCTTCTGCTTGGCCGCCTTGCGTGGCGCTGGCGTCTCGATGCCGAACAGGCCCGGTTCGGCCGCGCTCAGTTCGCCGGGTTCGAAGATCGAGATGGTGCCGTACTCGCCGTCGTAGCCGGCTTCCCTGCGCACGCGACCGGCGCGCAGGCGTTCGATCGCCTCGGTCAGCAGCGGGTTGCGTGCGGTCCGGATCTCCTCGATGGGCAGTTCGAGCAGGATCTTCAGTTCCGGGCCGAGCGTGTTGACGAGCTCGTCGACGGCCTGGGTGACCTTCTTGCTCTTCGGCCCGACACCGAGGATCTCGCCCATGATCTCGGGCAGCGCGAGGATGTGCTGGAACGTGCCGGCGGTCGCGGGTTTCTCGCCCGATGTCCGGTCGGCGAGTTCCGACACGCGGTAGAGCACGCCGAGAGTCAGTGGCTTTTTGCATTCCGGACACGTGCCGCCGAGCGCCCTGGTGTCCTCCGGTTCGAGGTGCACGCCGCACTTGCGGTGGCCGTCGTGGTGGTATTTGCCCTCTTCCGGGAACATGTCGAGGGTGCCGACGTAGCCGTCGCCGGTTTCCAGTGCACGGCGCAGGTTTCCGTAGCCGAGTTCGGTGTCCAGCACGGTGGCGTTGCGGCCGAGCATGGGCGGCGAGTGCGCGTCGGAGTTGGCGACGAGGTGGAAGCGGTCGAGCTTGGAGACGCGCCAGTTCATCTCCGGGTCGGAGGACAGGCCGGTCTCCACGGCGAAGATGTGGTCGGCGAGATCGACGTAACAGTCCTCGACCGCGTCGAAGCCGGACTTGGAGCCGAGCACGGCGAACCACGGCGTCCAGGCGTGCGCTGGGATCAGGTAGCCGCCATCACCCGATTCGAGGGTGATCTCCAGCAGGTCCCGTGAATCGAGACCGAGGATGGGACGGCCGTCCGAGCCGAGGTTGCCGATCTTGCTCAGGCGTCTGGTGAACTCCTCGCCTGCCGCGATGTCGGGCAGGTAGCAGAGGTGGTGCACCTTGCGGGTCTTGTCGCCGCGCTTGTAGATGGTGGAGATCTCGACTTCCAGCAGGAACCGCACTGGCGTGTGGCAGCTGGGCGGGAGGGTGCGCAGCACCTCGCGGTCGAGGTCGTCGCGGAGCTTGAAAAGGCCGTCCTCTGCCGGCACGAGCTTGGTGCGGATCTCCTCGGCCCAGGCCGGATGGGTGAGGTCACCGGTGCCGATGACGGTGATGCCCTTGCGCCGCGCCCACCAGGACAGATGTTCCAGGTCGCAATCCCTGCTACAGGCCCTGCTGAACTTCGAGTGGATGTGCAGATCGACGTAGTGGCGCACGGCCAGTGATCGTGCCATGTCGAAAAAATCTTGCCGCTCACGCAAACTTGCAAGAGCCGCAAGTTTGCGTATGATGCAAACATGGTCGAGCACCTGGGACTGCGGGAGCGCAAGAAGCTCGAAACCCGAGCGGCGCTGAGCTGGGCGGCGCTGAACCTCGCCGTCGAGCGCGGGCTGGAGAACGTGCTGGTCGAGGACATCGCGGCACGCGCGAACGTGTCGCCGCGCACCTTCAGCAACTACTTCTCCTCCAAGGAGGAGGCGATCTGCGCGATCAGCACGGGTCGGATCGAGGGCATCGTGGCCGCGTTCCGCGCGCGGCCCGCCGACGAGCCGCTCTGGGATTCGCTGACCGCCGCCATGCTCACCCCGTACGACGTGCCGGTGGATCCGGACCGCGACTTCGTCGCGCGCAGCCAACTGATCCTGCGTCACCCGTCGTTGCAGGCGGAGACGATGCGTGCCCAACTCGCCGTGCAGGCCGCGCTCACCAAGGAGGTCGCCGCGCGCCTGCGCATCGATCCGGACCAGGACATCTACCCGAACCTGGTGGTCGGCGTGGCGAGTGCCGCGCTGCACACCGCCCTGCGGCACTGGGCCACCAGTCCCGGCACCAGGCCGTTCCTGCCCACCCTGCGCGCGGCGCTGGACCAGGTCGCGCGGGGCCTCCCCGAGCCACGAAGGAGCAAGAAATGAACGGCGACACGGACATCGTCATCGCGGGCGGTGGCCCGAACGGGCTGATGCTGGCCGGCGAGCTGAGCCTGGCCGGCGTGCGGCCGCTGCTGTTGGAGGCGCGGGGAGAACGCGGCATCGTCCAGCGCGCCAACGGTCTGGTCGGCCAGGTGGTGCAGGTGATGGACTATCGCGGGCTGTACCAACGGTTCACCGGAGCCGACGCGGCGCCGGTCCCGTCGCCTGGCTTCATGTTCGGTGCCATGCCGCTTGAGCTGTACCGGCTGCCGAACAATCCGATGTACACGATGCGGCTTCCGCAGCACCAACTTGAGGCGCACCTCGCGGAGCGCGCGGCCGAACTCGGCGTCGACATCGCCTACGGCCACCGGATCACCGACTTCGCACAGGACCCCGACGGGGTGACCGTGCGGGTCGAGGGCCCGGACGGACCGTACGAGCTGCGCACGAAATACCTGGTCGGGTGCGACGGCGGGAAGAGCACGGTGCGCAAGCTCGCCGGCATCGGTTTTCCCGGCTACACCAACGATCGCTACTGCGCGCGGGCGGCCTGGGTGTCCATGCCGGACAGTGACGTCATCGACGTTCCCGGCCACGGCCGCATCGCACCCGCCACGTTGACCCGCACCGAGCACGGCGTGTTCGCGTATCTCAAGGTGGCGCCCGGAATCTTCATGCTGAACGCGTCCGAATACGACGTTGAGCCGGTGCCCGACGACGAGCCGATGACCTTCGAGGAACTGCGCGAAGCACTGCGCCGCGTGCTGGGCACTGCACTGCCCATCGAGCCGCCCGACGTGCCGAATCCCTTGCTGCGCAGGGTGAGCGGGGTGAACACGCGGATGGCGCAACGCTACCGGGACGGGCGGGTCTTCCTGCTCGGCGACGCGGCACACGTACATTCCGCGACCGGCGGTCCCGGCCTGAACCTCGGCCTACAGGACGCGGTGAACCTCGGCTGGAAACTCGCGGCCCGGATCAACGGCCGGGCAGGCGAGGACCTGCTGGACACCTACGAGTCCGAGCGCTATCCGGTCGGCCAGCGGGTCATGATGAGCACGATGGCGCAGACCGCGCTACAGCGACCGGGCCCCGAAGTCACCGCGCTGCGCACATTGTTCGGCGAGCTGCTCGACGACGAGGCCAACCTGGCCCGCATCGCGAACCTGATGGCCGGCGCGGACGTGCGCTACGAAACCGGCCAGCGCGGCGATCACCCGCTGCTCGGCCGCTGGATGCCGGACCTGCACCTGATCACCGGCGAGGACCGCACCAGGGTCGGCGAGCTGATGCGCCAGGCAACGGCGGTACTGCTCGACTTCGACGATTCCGACGAGCTGACCAAGGCGACCTCGGCCTGGGCGGACCGGGTCCGTGTCGTGCGCGCGAAGTGCACGACACGCGGCGAACAACCGGCGTCCGCTGTGCTGATCCGACCGGACGGCTACGTGGCCTGGGTGGCGGACGCGGACGATCAGATCCACAGTGGACTGACATTCGCGCTGACCCGATGGTTCGGCACGCCCGTTGCCGCGTGATCATTCGAGATTCAGCGGCCTTGACAAGGCTTGACAAGGCGTAGTTGATCGAAGCACGATGTGGCCCCCACCACACTCCTTTCGTCCAGCGTCGGCCGGAGGCGATGTCGTGTTCGCGCAGATCCTGGACCCGGTGCACAGCGTGCTCGGCAGCACCCTCATCGCGCTCGTCCCGGTCGTGGTGCTGTTGTTGCTGCTCGCGGTCTTCCGGCTCTCCGCATGGCAGGCCGTGATCATCGGCGCGATCGTCACCATCCTGCTCGGCACGCTGGTCTGGCGCGCGCCGGTCGGCAAGGCGCTCACCGCGTACGGGCTCGGTTCGGCGAGCGGGTTCTGGTCGATCGACTGGATCGTGTTCTGGGGCGTGATCATCTACAACACGCTGGTCACGACCGGCGCGTTCGACGGGTTCAAGCGGTGGCTGATCCAACAGGCCACCGCGGACATCCGGGTGCAGACGCTGTTGATGGCGTGGGCGTTCGGGGCGTTGATGGAGGGTTTGGTCGGGTTCGGCTATCCGTGGGCGGTGGTGGCGCCGCTGCTGATCTCCTTCGGCATCGCGGATCTTGCCGCGATCCGGGTGGCCGCGCTGGCCAACAACGCGCCGGTCTCCTTCGGTGCGCTCGGCGCGCCGATCATCGGCCTGGCCACGGTCACCGGGTTGCCGCTGCTCGCCCTGTCCGCGTCGATCGGCAAGATCGTCGCGGTGCTGGCGCTCGCCCCGCCGTGGATCCTGCTCTACCTGGTCAGCGGCAGGCGCGGGGTGCGGGAGGGGTGGCCGCTCGCACTGGTCGGCTCGCTGGCCTACATCGCCGGCCAGTTCCCCACCTCGCAGTACCTCGGCCCGTACCTGCCGGACGTGCTCGGCTCATTGGTCTGCTTCGCGGCGCTGCTCGGACTGCTCAAGATCTGGCAGCCGCGCACCACCATGGGTTTCGGCGGCCACGACCTGACCGACGACGAGATCGAGGCGCACCGGCTGCGCTCGGTCGGCGGCCAGGACGCGGGTGCCGCTTCGCCACTGCGCGGACTGCTGCCCTTCGGCATCCTGATCGCGGTCGTGGTCGCGTGGACCGGGCCGTGGTCCGGCCTGCCGAAGTACGTGCCGTTCGCGCCGAAGGTCAGCGCCCTGTCCTCGCTCGCGCCTGCGACGGTGTCCACCACCTGGAAGTTCGCGCCGTTCACCGCGGGCACGGCCATCCTGGTGTGCTGGCTTGTGATCATGGCGTATCTGCGGCCGAATCGCGCCCAGCTGCGCAAGACCTTCGCGGACGCGTTCCGGCAGATCTGGGGCGCGCTGCTGGTCGGCCCGCTGATCTTCGGCCTTGCCGAGGTCTACAACTACTCGGGCATGGCCAACTCGATGGCCAACGGCTTCGCCAAGCTCGGCACCGCCTTCCTGGTGCTCTCCCCCGTGCTCGGCTGGATCGCGGTCGCGCTCTCCGGTTCCAACACCTCGTCCAACGCGGTGTTCGGCCAGTTCCAGTACACCGTCGCGCGGCTGCTGCACGCACCGGTCCTGCTGTTCCCCTCGCTGAACTCGCTCGGCGCCGAGGTGGGCAAGCCGGTCGCGCCGCAGACCGCGAGCGTCGGCGTTTCGACGACGCGGTTCGTCCGGGACGAGGGCCAGGTCATCCGCTACAACATGGGCTGGACCCTGGTCATCCTCGCCTACCTGATCTGCGTCGGCGTGCTGTTCTACTTCGTCTTCCCCGGAGCGGTCACAATCGGTTGAGCGCGCTGCGCAGCATGGCGGTCATCTGCGCGAGCGCCGTCGCGTTGCCCGCGTTGTGTTCCGATGCCAGGAACTGCACCACGTCCAGGGTGGACCCGACCGGGTACACGGCGGCGACCACGTACGCGAGCGGTCCCGACGAATCGGACATCACATAGGACGCGGCCGGCGTGCCGAGTCCGGTGACGGGTTGCGAGATCGCGCCCTGCGCCAGAAAGGGCTTGATGACGCTGTCGAGGTAGCGCTGCGGGTTGCCGCTCGCCATCGGGTCGACCAGGACCTGTAGGGCGGCGAGTTGCTGCTTGGCGCCGTTGAGGTAAGTGCAGGTGTAGAGGGTCGCGCCGGTCTGCTGCGGCACCGGTTGCTGTTCCCGCGAGGTCACCGGGATCTGGTAGATGTCGCCGACCTCGGCCGCCGGCAGCAGCGGGCAGGCGGCGGTGACCTGCTTGGTGGCCGGGGGCCGGGCGGTGCTGGAGTCCGCCCTTGGCGCGACGGGCTGGGTGACGGCGGGTCGGGCGGTGCCGCTGACCGGGTCCGAGCAGCCGGCGAGGAAAGCCAGACCGGCGCAGGCGGCGAGAAGGAGCCGCGTCGGCTCCTGTCTCGCTCCGCGTCTGCCCCAGCTCATGTCGGCACCCCATTGACCACTGATCCGGCCCGGCCATGCTACTGACCGCGACAATCGCTGCGCGTGTTCGTAGGCGCGAATCAGTTCACCGTGATGCGCACGCTTGCGGTGACGCCGCCGCTGCGCACCGAGATCGTGGCGAATCCCTGATGGCGTGCGGTGATCGTGCCGGTGCGGGCGTCCACCGACACGATCCGGGGATCGCTGGAGGCCCACACGTGCGATGCGGGATCGGCGATCGGCACGGTGACCACCGGCAGGTTGTCGCCGCTGGTCTGGGTGCCGAGCGCGCTCAGCGTTTCGGTGTCGCCAACGGAGATCACCTGCTTCGGCGCGGTGACCGCGATCGAGGCGAGCGCCGGTTCCACGGTGAACTGGACGTCGCCGTCGTCGGTCACGTGGATCAGCCCGAAGTTGTAGAAACCGCCCTGGTTGGACGGCGCGTAGGCCGGCATGCCCAGGTCGGCGATGGTCAGCTGCGGGATGCCGCCGTGCGCGGTGTCGGTCGCGTCGCCACTTGGATCGAGGATCTGTTCGGCGAAACCGCGCGCGTGACCGTAGAGCATGATCACGTGCTTGGCCGGGTGGGTCTGCTGGTAGCGCTGGATGAGCCGCAGGTACATCCGCGCCTCCCAGCGGTCGGTGAACTGGCTGTCCGCGACGGCGTGCGGGTCGTAGGCGGGCATGTGCGTCGCCACGACGACCGAGGGCGCTGTGGTGTTGGACAACTCGTTGACCAGCCACGGGTACTGCGACTCGGCCGGCACCTGGTAGGCGTTGGAGCTGAGCAGGCCACCGTGCGCGTTGTCGGTGACGATGACCCGCGCGGCGCCTGCCCGGTAGGCGTAGTGCGTCGGGCCGAAATCGGCGGTGAACGCACCGTTCTCCGGCACGGCGCCCTGACTGATCTCGTGGTTGCCGACCGCGTCGTGATACGGAACGCCGAGCGAGGCCATCGTGGCCTGCGCGAACGCGAGATCGGGTGCGAGGCCGTCGTCGGACATGTCGCCCATGAACTGAGCAACGGTCGGCCTGGCCTTGGCCGGCAGGGTGGTCAGCCGGTTGCCGATGACGCCGAACACGTTGCCGCTGGTGGAACCCGGATCACTGGCCAGCAGGTGGGCGTCGTCGCCGGTGAGGATGGTGGTGCCCTGCTGGCTGAACCACGCCTCGTCCTCCTCGTAGGACAGCCACGACGGGTTGTCGGGGATGGCGACGTACGGCGAGGTCACCACCGGACGCGGCGAGTAGAGGGCCTGCAACCCGCTGATGTTCAGCGAGCTGGTGATCGTGGTGCTCGGGTTGATGGCGAGGAAGTCGAGGTAGTCCAAGGTGATCGGGAACTGGGTGCCGGCCGGGATCGCCGCCGTGTAGAGCTGCCAGCCCTGCCAGGTCACCGGGGTCTCGGCCAGCGGCAGCGCGGCGCCGTTCACCTGGACGTACTGCTCGTGCAGGGTCAGGCCGCTCTTGTCGCCCCTGACCCAGATGCCGATCCCGGTCGGGTCCTCGCCTGCCGCGTTCGCGCCGATGGTGATGTCCTTGTTGTCCCACATCACCAGCTGCTTCACCCCGGAGGAGGCCGGCATGGTGTAGTCGAGCCGCAACGAACCGGGGGCGGTGATACCGGGCGGCAGCACGCCGGGCGCGAGACTCATCGTGGCGGGCGCGCCGGTGGTGTTGCGCATCGACCAGTTGGCCACGTCGGACAGATCGGCGACGACCTCGCTGTCCGAGCCGACCGCGACGCTCGCCGTCGTCGTCTTTCCGCCGACCGTTGCGGTCACGGTGACCAGGCCGGAACCGGTGGCAGCCGCGGTGAACAGGCCGTCGGCGTCGATCGTGCCGAGGTTCGCCGGGCTGACCGACCACTGCGCCGCGCCGGTCGCGATCACGACAGGCTGTTGGCCGAACGCGGTGGACCCGGTGAGCGAGAACTGTTGCGTGGCACCGTTGTTCAGGTTCGGCTCGGCCGGCGACACGCTCAGCGACGCCAACCTGGTCACCACGCGCAACGGCTGCGCGCCGACCGCGTGCCCGTTGCGCGCGACGATCACGCCGGCCCCGGCCTCGTGCACGGCCAGTCGGCCGTTGCTCCAACTCGCCAGGTTCGGCGGGAACACCTGCACGGTGGTGGCGCCCTCGGCCGGATTGGCGTCCGCGTCGGTCGCGTACACCGGTAGCGGGATCGTGCCGCCCGGCACCGTGGTCACCGGTGCGCCGCCGTTGACAACCACGTTCGTGGCCGGCCCTGCGGCAGGTTCGTTGGTGTAGACGAAAAGTCCGTTGGCGACCGGACGTTCGTGGCCGTCGGACGGCGTGTTCAGCACCGAGGTAGTGGACGCACCCGGTTGGCGGGCGATCATCTCGGTCGAGCCGCCGCCGTCGAACAGCAGCGCCGTGTACGCGCCCTGCGCGATGAGGTAGCCGGCGACCTGTGCCGGGCTGACGCCGACCGCCGTGGACTCGCCGAGCCGCCCGTCCAGGGTCACCAGGATCGCGTGCCTGCCGTCCTTGGTGATGCCGACCGCGGTTTCCGGGTTGACGCCGGAGGGCGGCGTGCCGGTCGGGTCGGTGTAGGGCTGGCCGTCCTTGACCAGTTCGGTGGCGCCGGACAGCAGCTGGGTCAGGTTGTTGTCCGGCCCGATCTCGCTGCTCAGGCCAAGCGTGTCGCCCGCGTGCACGGTGCTCGACAGCCACGCGCCGGGTGCGCCCGCGCCGAGCAGGGCCTCGGCGGGTGCCGTCAGCGTGGGCACCGAGGTGACCGTCCGCACGCTGTCCACGACCAGGTTCGCGCCGTCGGAGTGGCCGAGCACCAGCGTCGCAGGGCCGGTGAGGTTGCCGGTGGCGCCGAGGGCCGGGGTGAGTTCGGTGATCCCGTTCGGCACGTCGTTGACCACGTTGATCGAGGTGAGCGGGTGCGTTGCCGCGCCGTCGGTGATGGTGCCGGTGAAGTTCTCCTGGCCGATCACCATGGTGCCGCCCGGTTTCACGCCCAGCTGCGCGTTGTAGTTCGGGCGCGGGCTCTTGAGCACCACACCGTTGCTGATCATGCCGCCGAGCGGCCTGCCGGTCGCGTTGATCTCGAAGTAGTCGCCGTTGACGCCGGCGACCGCGCCGGTCCGCGCGGCCATCGAGCTGATCGTCTCGTCCTTCGGGTCGGTGAGCACGTCACCGGCCTCGACCGTGCCGAGCCGCAGGTCGCCGTCGGCGAGGTCGACGTTCGTCACCTGCGTGTGCTGCTGGCCGGACACGGTGTCGATGGTGTCCGAGTGTTCGGTGACCCCCTTGGTCACGGTGAAGCTCGGACTGCTCGTCCTGTCCACGACCAGATCCCACGCGGACGGCGTCGCCGGCAGCCAGCCGTTGCCAGCAGCAGTCCGCGTGATGTCCATTGTGGACTTAACAGGGGCCGCTGTCGCGGTGACGGCGCTGGCCAGTGCGGTCACCGCGGCTACCGCGACGGCGCATAACAGGCGGACCCTACGACGACTCGACACGGGACCTCCCGACGCGGGACCGGTAATTCTGAACACGATGCAGCGCACCATTGTTAGATGTCAACAAGATGACCGCGAGGCAACGCGGCGAGGACCGACCGGCATCGGTTGTCCGCGAGCCCCTTTCGATGCTGCTTTTGATGCTGCGCGGATCAGGCCAGCGGGTCGGCGGGCTGCCAGGCGACCGGGATGAGCAGCTCGACGCCGTCACGGGCGGCCAGCGGCAGCAGCGCGTCGATGGCGACGTCGACATGGTCGAAGAAGTTGGGCGCGGCGCGCAGCGGCCGGTCGAGCCCGACGAACAGATCGTCCCAGTGCACCAGGATCACCCGCCGCGCCCCGGTGGCCAGCACGACCTCGTCCCAGTAGCGGTGCGCGAACTCGGCGGGCTGCTTGCCGAGCACGCCGATGCCAAGGTAGACGACGTCGGCGCGGTGGCCGGTCAGCATGCCGGGCCGGTAGTTGGCGCTGGCGTGCAACAGGATCCGGCCGAGCGGATGGGCGATGAGCACCGAGAAGGCGCTACCGGTCTTCCAGTCGCGGGCCCGCGCCGGCGGGGTGAGGGGTGCGTCGACGGTGCCGGGGAAGTGGTCGCCGGGGCTGTGCACCGAGTCGATGAAGGTCAGCTCGAACCGGCCGTAGCGCAGGGTGTCGCCGTCGGCGACCACGCGCAACGCCGATTCGGGCACTCCGAGCCCGCGCCCGATGTTGGCGGTGGACGCCGAGCCGATCAACTCGGCGCCGGTTTCCAGGCTCCACAGTGGCGCGTCGAGGGCGTGGTCGTAGTGCGAGTGCGCGCAGAACACCGCGGCCAGTTCGCGTGCGCCCAGCCGGTCGACGGCCGCGCGGACGATCGCCCGGTCGGGCGCGATCCGCCCCAGGCCGACCCGCGGCAGGCCCGGTCGGGTGACGAAGCCGTCGCTGAGCACCGCGGTCTCGCCGTCGGTCAGCAGCACCGAACTGGTACCGAGAAAGTACGCGGTCAGGCCGTCCGAGTCGGCCGTGCGCGGCTGCTTGTAGGGGAGATAGGGACGCAGGCTCGGGCGCCCCAACGGCATTCGCACCAGGCCATCCTCGCACCCTGCCGGTCAGAGGTTGGCGGCCTCGTCGGCGAGCACGAGGTCGTAGAGGCGTTCAAGGCGCTCACGACTGACGTCGTTGACCGGGGTGTAGGTGGTCAGGCGCATCTCGGAGCGCGGACCGAACCAGAGGTGGGTGTAGTCGAGTTGGAGTTCGCCGACCTCGTCGTTGGCGTAGCGCTTGGTCAGGTTCTCCGGGGCCTTCACCTCGTGCTGGTCCCAGATGGCCACGAACTCCGGCGATTCCTCGCGCAGCCGCTTCACAAGGCACTTCCAGCTGGGCTCCGCGACGTGGCTGGCCATGGAGGCGCGGAACTGAGCGACGAGGCGCGGGGCTGCGCAGTCCCATTCGATGATCCGGGCGCGCCAGCGGGGATCGGTGAAGGCGAGCAGCAGCGAGTTGCGCTCCTCGAACGGCAGGTGGTCGAGGCCGCCGACCATCCGGTTGTAGCTGCGGTTGTAGGCAAGGATGTCCAGCCGCGCGTTGGTGACCATGGCGGGCAGCGGTTCGAGCTGGCGCAGCATCAGCTGGATGGCGGGCGAGATCGCGCGGCACTCCTTCTGCACCGGCGGCTCGGGCTGGCCGGCCAGGGTGAACAGGTGCGCACGCTCGTACGGGTCGAGTTGCAGGGTGTTCGCGATCGCGGTCAGCACCTGGTCGGAGGCGTGGATGTCGCGGCCCTGTTCCAGCCACGTGTACCAGGTCACACCGACCCCGGCGAGCTGCGCGACCTCCTCGCGGCGCAGGCCGGGCGTGCGGCGGCGACCCCCGACCGGCAGGCCGACCTGGTGCGGGGAGATGCGTTCACGGCGGCTGCGCAGGAAGTCGGCGAATTCGTGTCGGCGCACGTCGGCGGGCCGTTGTCCCTCGCGCTGCGATGGCGGCGGGAGGGTGGGCGGCAGGCCGACGTCGATCGCTGTCGGCAGCGTGGTCCTCGGCCGCATGAACGTCGTCATGCCACCATGATGCAACAGATTCGAACCTGGTACCAGGTAGTCGCACTACCAGGATAACCAGACTCCTGGTACCAGTTTAAATCCGGGCGCATCGTGGTGCCCATGACAACCAACGTCGAGGTCGCACCGGACATCCCGGCGCACACCGCTCGTCACCGGGCTGCTGCCACGACAGCGACAGGTAGTACCCGGCAGAGCCCGGCTGGCCTGACCTCGGCCGGCCTGATCACCGTCCTCATCGGCGCGGCCCTGCCGATCATCGACTTCTTCATCGTCAACGTCGCCCTGCCGACCATCGACACCACGCTGCACGCGTCCACCGCGACGCTGGAGCTGGTGGTGGCCGGTTACGGCATCGCCTACGCCCTGCTGATGGTGCTGGGCGGACGGCTCGGCGACGCGTTCGGCAGGCGCAAGCTGTTCGCCTTCGGCCTTGCCGCCTTCACCATCACCTCGCTGGCCTGCGGAATCGCGCCGACCGCGCTGGCACTCGTGCTCGCGAGGGTGGCGCAGGGGGCGTCGTCCGCGCTGATGCTGCCGCAGGTGCTCTCCACCATCCAGGCGACGACCAAGGGCGAGCAGCGGTCTCGCGCGCTGGGCATCTACGGCGCGGTCGGCGGCATCGGCACCGTTGTCGGGCAGCTGCTCGGCGGCGCGCTGGTCTCCGCCGACGTGTTCGGCCTGAGCTGGCGGCCGATCTTCCTGGTCAACGTGCCGATCGGCCTTGTCGGCCTGCTGCTTGCCAAGCGCAACGTGCCGGAGACCCGCTCGGCCAACCCGATCGGAATCGACCGGCTCGGCACCGCGGTGCTGGCCGTGACCATGCTGACCCTGCTGATCCCACTGATGGAGGGTTCGGCCCTTGGCTGGCCGACCTGGATGTGGGTCATGCTCGCCGTGTTCCCGTTCGCGGCCGCAGCGTTCGTGCTGGTCGAGCGGCGCGCCGAGCGGGCCGGCCGGGTGCCACTGCTGCCGCCGTCGATCATGCGGATGCCGAGCATGCGCCGAGGTCTGCTGGTGGCCGTGCCGTTCTTCGTCGGCTTCGGTGGCTTCATGTTCGTCTACGCGGTGACCCTGCAGGACGGGCTCGGCCTCGGACCGCTCGGCTCCGGCCTCGCGCTGACCCCGATGGCGATCGGCTTCTTCTCCACCTCCCTGGTCTCCAGCAGGCTGGTGACCCGGTTCGGGTCGAAGGTGATCCCGATGGGCACCGCCATCCAGGGCTTCGGCATCGCCACCATGATCGCGGTGACACTGGCGGAGTGGCCGCACCTGAACGTGCTGGTGCTCGCGCCGAGCATGCTGGTCACCGGGCTGGGCCAGGGCATGGCCATGACCACCCTGTTCCGGGTCGTGCTCGCGCAGGTGCCGCAGGAGAGCGCCGGGGTGGGCAGCGGCGCGCTGGCCACCACCCAGCAGACCTCGCTCGCACTGGGCGTCGCCACCCTCGGCACCCTGTTCAGCGCGCTGAGCGCGTCCACCGTGCTGGGCATGCGCGACGCGTTCGTGCTGGTGATGGCGGTGCAGGTGGTGCTGGCGCTGGTGATCGTGTTCGCCGGCCGCAGGCTGCCAGATCCACGCCGGTAAGCCGGTAATCAAGGGGAGGCCGACGCCCACTGTCTCCGATTCAGGAGGCGGTGGGCGTCGGCGTCAAGTCCAGCGCTTCGATCGTGGGTTCGGCCGGGTGCTGCCAGACGCCCTTGCGGCGCAACAGCGGCAGCACCCCCTCGCCGAACCAGTACGCCTCCTCAAGGTGCGGGTGGCCGGACAGGATGAACTCGTCGATGCCCAGCGCGTGATATTCCTCGATCCGCTCTGCGACCTCGGCATGGCTGCCCACCAGCGCGGTCCCGGCCCCGCCCCGGACGAGACCGACACCGGCCCACAGGTTCGGGTAGATCTCCAGGTTGTCCGTGCTGCCCCTGTTCAGCGCGAGCATCCGCTGCTGGCCCTCGGACTGACTCCTCAACAGTCCACTCTGGACTTCGGCGATCACGGTCGGGTCGAGCGCGTCGAGCAGGCGCTGCGCCTGCGCCCACGCGGCGGCCGAGGTGTCGCGGCTGATGACGTGCAGCCGGATACCGAAACGCAGCGTCCTGCCGTGTTCGGCCGCTGCCGCGCGCAGCAGGGCGATCTTGTCGGCTACCGCCGAGGGCGGTTCGCCCCAGGTCAGGTAGACGTCGACATGCTTGGCCGCGACCCGAACAGCGGCGGCGGACGAGCCGCCGAAGTAGAGGGTGGGCGTCGGGTCCGGCACCCTGGCCAGCTTCGCGTCCTCGACGTGCACCTGCTGGCCATCCAGCGTCACCCGCTCGCCGCGCCACAGTCCTCTGACGACCTCCAGGAACTCGTCGGTGCGCCGATAGCGCTCGTCCTTGCTGTTGAAATCGCCGTACGCGCGCTGTTCCGCGTCTTCTCCCCCGGTCACGATGTTGATCAGCAACCGGTTCGGCGCGTGGCGCTGGAAGGTCGCGGCCATCTGCGCGGCCAGCGTCGGGGAGAGCAGACTGGGGCGGAACGCGACCAGGAACTTCAGCCGCTCGGTCGATCCGGCCAGCATGGCCGTGGTCAGCCACGCGTCCTCACACCACGCCCCGGTCGGGGTCAGTGCGCCCTCGAATCCGAGCTGTTCGGCCGCTGTCGCGATCTGGCGCAGGTAGCCAAGGCTCGCCGGCCGGTCGTTGCCGGCCGTGTTGGTGATGTCCGTGCCGTGTCCGCCACCGACCAGGTAGCGGCTGTCGCCGTAGGTGGGCAGGAACCAGTGAAACGTCAGTGTCATCCGCGCTCCTCAGCTCAGGAAGCGGCGGCCAGTGCCCGGCGGGCGTGCAAGGCAGCCGAGAACCCGTCGACAACACCGTAGAGCGGTTCGGCCGATTCCGGGGCGAGGAGTACGTCACCCACCTCACCCACCTCGATGTGCCGGTCGAGCACGAACCAGCCCTGCACGATGTGGTGCGCGCCGAGGGAGGACAGCACCGGACGCAGCGCGTAGTCCAGCGCGAGCACGTGCGCGGGGCTGCCCCCGGTGACGACCGGCAGCACCACCTTGTCCGCGAGCGCGAACTGCGGCAGCAGGTCGAGCAGGGTTTTCAGCACCCCGCTGTACGCGGCCTTGTACACCGGCGACGCGACCACGACGCCATCCGCCTCGGCGATCGCGTCGACGACCTCGGCGATCCTCGGCTCGTGCGCGTCGGCCGAAAGCAACGCCTCGGCGGGCAGGTCGCGCACGCGCACCGTGCGCACCAGGTGCGCGTGCTCACGCAGCCGAGCGGCGATGTGCTCGGTCAGGGCGGCGGTCCGCGAACTGGCCGACGGACTGCCGGCCAGCACCACGACCGCGGCCATCACGTGTACCAGGTGGGTTCGGGCAGTTCACCGAGCAGCGCATACCTGCCGACCTCGGCGCGCTTGTACGCGATCGGGTCGTGCAGGCTGTGCGTGCGGATGTTGCGCCAGAAGATGTCGAGGCCGACCGAGTTGGTCGACGCCCGCGCACCGGTCACCTCGAAGATCCGGGTGCCGATCTCCAGTCCCGCGTCGATCGCGCGCTGCTTGGCCGCGGCGATGAGCACGGCCGCCTCGCCACGCTCAGCCGGGGTGACCGTGTCCGCGTGCGCGTTGATCGCCTCGATCGCGTCGGCGGCGCGTTCGGCGAGCGCCTCGGCCGCCCACAGCTTGGATTGCAGGTCGCCGTAGGTTTCCAGGATGTAGAACTCCTCGCGCGCGCTGTCCTTCACGTCGACGGCGTAGGGCCATGGGCGGGTGCGGTCGCGGGTGTAGGCGGTCGCGGTCTTCAGCGCGCCCTTCGCGATGCCGAGGTAGAAGTTGGTGAACACCAACTGGATCAGCGGCACGTTGAGCGTGTTGTACACGCGCGGCACGAACTCCTTGTCCACGTAGCCGGCCGCCTGCGCCCACGGCACCCGGACCTCGGTGATGGTGACACTGCCGCTCTCGGTGAGCCGCTGGCCGAGGTTGTCCCAGTCGTCGTTGAACACGATGCCGTCCTGTTTCGACGGCACAATGGCAAAAATGTGCTTTTCTGTGCCCTCAAGCACGCCCTCCAGCACGGTCACGTCCGAGACCTTGCTGCCGGTGGAAAAGGACTTGCGGCCGGTGAAGACGAGTTCGTCGCCCTCGTCGCGGATGGTCAGGTCGTTGTCGCGCGGATTGACCGCGCCGCCGAAGAACCACTTGTTCACCGTGGCCTGCTCCTCGACGAACGCGATCTGCTCCGGCGTCCCGACAAGGCGCGCCGCCCAGGCCCACAGGTAGTGGTAGCCGATGAGCTGGCCGATGGAGCCATCGCCGGTGGCGATCTCGCGGATCACCCGGTAGGCGGTCGTCCAGTTCTGGCCACCACCGCCGAACTGGGTCGGGCCGAGCAGGGTGACCAGGCCGGCATCCTTGAGCAGCTGGATCTCCGCGTACGGGGTCGCGCCATCGCGGTCGCGGCGCACCGCGTCCGTGGCCAGGATCGCGGCGACCTCGGTGGCGCGGGCCAGCCACTGCTCCGGAGTCTGCGGCGGGCGGGCGGCCCAGTCGGTCGCGCGGGTCCTCGTGTCGATCGACGTCATTTCTTCCATGTCCCTTTCAGGCGTTGACCGGGGTCAGTTCGGCTTCGAGTTCGCGCACGATCGGCAGCACGTGCTTGCCGAAGTACTCGACCTCCTCCAGGTAGTGCAGGAAACCGAGCAGCAGCAGGTCCACCCCGCGCTTTTTGTATTCGACGATGCGATGGGCCACTTGTTCCGGCGTGCCAATGAGCTTGCTGCGGAAGCCGTCGTTGTACTGGACGAGATCCTCGAACGACGAGTCGGCCCACATGCCCTTGCGGTCGCCGGTCGAGCTGCCGGCCTGCTGGACCGCGTCACGGAAGCCGTGCACCGCCTCGACATTCGCCTTGGCGACGATCTCGCGCAGCGTCTCCCGCGCCTCCTTCTCGGTGTCCCGCGCGATGAGGAACCCGTTGAGACCGAAGCGAACCGACCGCCCGTGCGCGGCCGCTGACGCGTTGACCTCGTTGATCTGCTCGGTGACGCCGTCGAAGTCCTTGCCGTTGCTGAAATACCAGTCGGAGACCCGGCCTGCCATGGCGCGCGCGGCCGTCGAGTTGCCGCCCTGGAAGATCTCCGGATGCGGGCGCCCAGGCAGGTCGAGCGGCTTGGGCTTGAGGTCGTAGCCGTGCAACCGGTAGAAGTCGCCGGCGAACTCGGCGTTGTCCTGCGTCCAACTGGCGCGCAGCACGCGGATGAACTCCTCGGAGCGGCGGTAACGCTCGTCGTGTTCCAGCCACGGTTCGCCCAGCGCGGTGAACTCGCCCTTGAACCAGCCACTGACCACGTTGACGGCCGCTCGGCCGCCGGAGAGGTGGTCGGCGGTGGCCACGAGCTTGGCCAGCACGCCGGGATGCCACAGTCCGGGGTGCACGGCCGCGATCACCTTGAGCCGCTGGGTGGCCAGCAACAGCGCGAGGCTGAAACTGGTCGACTCCTGCTGGTAGGCCGCGCCATAGCTGGCCATGTAGCGGACCTGCGAGAGGGCGTAGTCGAAGCCGTTGTTCTCGGCCAGCACCGCGAGGTCGCGGTTGTACTCGTAGCTCCAGTCGGTGCGCTGCTCGATGTCGCTGGTGACGAGGCCACCGCTGACGTTGGGCACCCAGTAGGCGAATTTCAGTTCCGTTGACACGGCACGACTCCCAGTCTGCTTTGGACTGCCCGGTTGTTCGGCCGGGCAGCGACTTCCACGCAACCGTGCCGCGCAGGAGAAGTCAATGCGATGGAATCCCCGTCCCAGAGAAAGAGAACGGCTCGGACGCCGAACACATCGGAGCATGTGTATACTAGTAGGTATACAGCTGGAGGGTGGATGAGCGACGAGGACGTGCACGAGTTCAACGCGCGCGCCGCGCACTACGACACCGACTGGCTCGGCCGAAACTTTCACCGCCCGGTGCAACGCACCACGCTCGACATCGCGGCCCGGCTCGCGCCCAATCCGCATGCGATTTTGGACGTCGGCTGCGGCACCGGCGCGCTGCTGCGCATGGCGCGGGAGCGCTTCCCGTCGGCGACCCGCACCGGCATCGACCCGGCCGAGCGGATGATCGAGGTCGCCGCGCTGGCCGATCCGACGGCGCGGCTGCACATCGCGTCAGCGCAGCGGCTTCCGTTCGGCGACAACGAGTTCGACCTGGTGCTGAGCACGAACTCGTTCCACAACTGGCCGGATCAGCGGGCCGGCATCGCCGAGATCGGCCGCGTGCTGACCGACGGCGGCACGCTCGTGCTGGTCGACCCGTTCGCGATCGGCGCGCTACTGCCGTGGGCCACGCTGGTCGGCAAGCGGAATCGCCTGCGCACCAAGGCCGACGTCGAGGCGATGCTGGGTGCGGCGGGGCTGCGGTGCACCGGGTGGCAGCCGGTCATCGGGATTGGGCCGGCCCCGATGATTCACGCGGTGACCGCCTCCTCCTCCCGCTGACGCGGCGCACCGCCGACGAGTCGCTCGACAACGCCGCCGACCGCGACCACCACGATGTTCACACCCAAGCCGACGATGCCCACGTCGAACGTGCCGAACAGGGTCGGGAACGCGAAGGTCAACAGGATCACCACGACGATGCCGACAACCATGCCGGTCATCACCGGCACCTTGCCGACCAGTCGCCGGTTGAGCAGGCCGAGGATGTTCGCCGGCGCGAGCTGCACAAGGCCGGTGTAGGTGAGCAGCAGCAGGTTGGCCAGCGCGTTGGGCAGGAAGATGCCAAGCAGCAGGGACAGGCCGACCGCGACGACCACGGTGCCGTGGTTGACCCAGAACCGCGCGCGCTCGTTGCGCGTCCTGGCGATGTTGCGCGCGACCAGCGACGAGATCGCGATGATCATGCCGGCCGCCGGCACCATCGCGGTCGCGGTGCCGGCCACCACGATGAGGCCGGTCATCCAGCCAGGCAACGTGTTCTGGCTCAACGACAACAGGATGCCGTTGGAGTTCGTCTTCGGCGAGAGCACCAGGATGGCCGCGAAACCGATGATCATCGGAATGAGGATGGCCACCTCGTAGAGCGGCAGGAAGATGTAGTTGCGGCGCAACGACTTCGGGTTGCGCGCCGCGAAGATGCTCGGCCAGCTGTGCGGAAGGCAGATGAACGCGACGCCGATCGCGCTGACGAACATGTTGGTGATGAACCAGGTCGTGTCGTGCGAGCCCGCGTGCACGGTGAGCATGGCCGGGTGCAGCTGCTGGACGCGGTGGAAGACACCGGTGATGCCGCCCGCGAAGTGCAGCGGGATCGCGATCAACAGCACGACCAACACGACCAGCATGATCGCGTCCTTGAAGTAGGACGTCACCGCAACGCCGCGCAGGCCGGTCCAGAGCACGAACGCGATCAGGAAAACGCAGCCGATGACCATGCTCAGCGTCGCCGAGGCGGCGTTGCCGGTGAGCAGCTTGACGATCAGGCCGAGGCCGGTGATCTGCAACTGGAGGTACGGCAGCACGAACACCACGCCGATGACCGCGGACAGCGTGCCGAGCGCCTTGCTGTCGAAGCGGTCCTCTAGAAAGTCGCCCTGGGTCAGGTAGCCGCGCGTCTTGCCGAGTGTCCACACGCGGCGGGCGAGGAAGAACAACACACAGTAGCCGACCGGCAGGTAGGGCAGCGAGTAGAAGACCGCGGCGCCGTTGGAGAACGCGAGGCCAGCCAGGCCGAGAAAGGTGAACGTGGTGAAGAGTTCGCCCGCCTGTAGGAACCACATGGTGTACGCGCCGTAGCGGCGACCGCCGACCGTCCACTCGGACAGGTCGCGGACCGGCCTGCGCCTGCCGACGAACCCGAGCACACCGATGATGACGATGCCGACGATGGCGAAGATCAGCGGAGTACTCATGCCTCGTCGTCACCCTCCCGGCCCTTGCTCATCGCACGCTCGGTCAGGTAGAGGGCGGGCGTGAGCAGCAGGCAGGAGATCCCGCCCCAGACCAGCATTCTCGGCAGGCCGAACCAGAGCTCGCTGGTGTTGACGAACGGCAGGAACGGCATGAGCACCAGTGCCAGCGCGGGCAGCACCGGAATGAGGTGATACGGGCGCATCGGCCCTCCTGGGAGTGGGTTTACCTGGCGAGACGGCGGATCGCGAGTTCTGCGAGCAGCGCGGCGCCGTCCGGTACGACCGAGTCGTCGAACACCGCGAGCGGGGAATGGTTGCTCGGCGCGACATCCGGATCGTCCGCGTCGCTGGCGCCGAGGAACAGGAACGCACCCGGCACGTTGTTCAGCACGAACGAGAAGTCCTCGGACGGCGACTCAGGAGTGGCCTCGTGCTGGTAGTTCTCCTCGCCGAACACCTCGCGCACGGTGTCCGCGACGAACTGAGCCTCGGTCGCGTCGTTCACGGTCACCGGGTACTCGGCCTCGTGCCTGATCTCCGCCCGCACGCCGTGCGCCGCGGCGACACCGGTCAACACCTCGTCGCACAGCCGCAGGACCAGCGCCCGGTTCTCCGGCGAGTAGCTGCGAATGGTGGCCTCGAACCTGACCGCGTCCGGGATGATGTTGCGCTTGGTGCCGCCCCTGATCAGGCCGACCGTGATCAGCACCGGATCGAAGATGCTGAACCGCCTTGTCACCATGGTCTGCAACGCGGTCACCATCTCGCAGGCCGCCGGCACCGGGTCGCGGGTGAGATACGGCTTGGCGCCGTGGCCGCCCCTGCCGATCACGTCGACGTACAGACCGTCCGAAGCGGACATCAGCGGACCTGGCCGGCAGGCGAACCGGCCGGCGGGCAGCCGGTAGGACAGCACGTGCAGCCCGTACGCGGCGTCGGCCTTGCGACCGGCCGCGGTGAGGATGCCCTCCTCGATCATCTTCTCCGCGCCGTGCGCACCCTCCTCGCCCGGCTGGAACATGAACACGACGTCGCCGGGCAGTTCCTCGCGTCGCGCGCAGAGCAGCCGGGCCGCGCCAACCAGGCCGGCGGTGTGCAGGTCGTGGCCGCAGGCGTGCATGGCGTTCTCGTGCTGGGAGGCGTAGGGCAGGCCGGTCTGTTCCACGATCGGCAGCGCGTCCATGTCGCCACGCAGCAGCACAACAGGGCCGTCCGGCCGGTTGCCGCGCAGCACGGCGGTGATCGAGCTGAGCCCTTCGCCCGTGCTCACCTCCAGCGGCAAGCCGTCCAGGGCGGCGAGCACGGTTTCCTGGGTGCGTGGCAGGTTGAGGCCGATCTCCGGGATGCGGTGCAGTTCGCGGCGCAGCGCGCGCAGCTCGTCGCCCATCGCCTTCGCGTCCGTGCGCAGGTCCGAACTCATCGGACCGCCCCCTCTCACGTTCGGTGGTGATCCGGACCTTATTCGTCGTCCAGCTCCGGCAGCACCACCGGAGCGGGGAAACCCATCGGCGGCGTCGGCGGTTCCTCGCGCCCGGGTTCGACCGGTCGCACCGCGCCAACGACCGGCCTGCCGAACAACACGGCGGCCAGGCCGGCCATGGCGAGCACCACCGTGAACACCAGCAGCCAGAAGCCCGGCCCGATCACCGTCCTGACCGGACTCGGCGGGCCGCCGAGGCGATTCATATCCGCCTGGTCGGCCAGGAACGCGGCGAGCATGGCGAAACAGCCGACCAGCAGCGCGGTCGAGCCGATTGCCGCACCCGCGACGTAGCGCCGTGCCGGCAGCCACAACGCGGTCACACCCGACACCGCGAGCAGCAGCGCGACGAACACCAGGGGAACCCCCCACATCGGCGTGTCGCCGACGATCGCGTTGATCAGCTCTTGGATGGGGTCGGCTAGGCCCGCCTGCTGGACCAGACCCCAGACGTTGACCACGAAGTCGTTGTCCATGTTGTTCGGCCCGAGCGAAACGCGGTCCACACTGACCCGGTAGAGCGGCAGCGCCAGCGCGATCACCAGCGCGAGCGTCGCGAACAGCAGCAGCACCCCGCCGACCATGCGCAGTCTCGGCGGCTCGGTCGCCGCCGCGAGTTCGCCGGGCACCGGCTCGGCGTCGTCCGGGTCGGACAGGTCGTGCATGGGCACGATCGGCTGCTCGTCCTGGGTCACGGCATCCATCGTGTCATGGCCGAGCGATAGCCTGCGGCCATGCCGACCGACGCGAAGCGGCTCGCGGTCATGTTCGACCGCGAGCGGCCCACCACCGAACTCGCCGGATTCGCCCGCGAACTCGACGCCGCCGGCGTCGACGACCTATGGGTGGTTGAGGACCTGACCTGGGCCGGGTCGATCGCCACCTCGGCGACCGCGCTCGCGCTGACCGAGCGGCTGCGGGTCGGCATCGGCGTCGTCCCCGCGCCGTTCCGCAACCCGGCGCTGCTGGCCATGGAACTGGCCGCGCTCGCCGAGCTGCACCCGAACCGGCTGGTCGCGGGCATCGGCCACGGCGTGCCGAGCTGGATGGCGCAGGTCGGTGCGAAGGTGGCCTCGCCGCTGACGCTGATGGCGGAGACCGTGCTGGCCACCCGGCGCCTGCTGGCCGGCGAGACGGTCACCACCGAGGGCCGCTATGTGCGGATGTCCGACGTCAAGCTGGTGCACCGGCCCGAGGTGCCGCCGAAGCTGGTGACCGGCGTCGTCAGGCCGAAGTCGCTGCGGCTGTCCGGCCGGGTCGCGGACGGCACCGTGCTTGCCGAGGGCATCGGCCCGGACGGCATCCGCGACTCACTCGCGCACATCGCGGAGGGTCGTGCCGAGCGGTCCGACGACGCGGGACACGAGCTGATCGTGTTCGTCGACCTCGTGGTCGACGGCGACGCCGATTTCCTGGCGCGGGTCCGCGCCGAGCGGGCCGGCATGTACGACATGGCGCCCGAACAGGTGACGGTGGCAGCCGGGTCCCCGGCCGAGGTGGCCGCGACGGTGGCGCAGTTGTGGGCGGCCGGCACGGACACCGTGGTACTCCGCCCGCGCGGTAGCGACCCGAGCGGTGACGTGGCCAAGGTGCTCAGCGCGCTCGGCCGCTGACCGTGCCGCTCATGACTTGACCGTGCACTCGCCTCGCGCAGCTTGGTCTCGGCCGACTTCGCCTCGCCCGCCTGAACCGGAGGATGCTCAGGCGCCAGCCGGAAAGTGCGACACCACAGCCGGCGCCACGTCCTTCACCAAAATGCAGCTCTGGTCCAGGCTAGCGCTCGAAACAACGTCGATATCGATCCGCGACGTGCTGGTGATCGCCAGCGCGACGGTGCAGGTTTGTCCCACGTTGTACCGCAGGAGCTTGCCCTGGTACTTCCCGACCGAGTAATCCGAAACGGTACCGACTGACGTGTTGAGCTGGTCCAGGCCAGCGGTGTCGTAGATCGCGGTCTGGATCACGTAGCCATCTGGAGTCGTCGCACCATCATCGAGCCTGCTCCAGCGACACGCCCGCGCCCCCGGCGCATTGGAGATCTTGCCAGGTTGCAAATGGTTGCTGGTCATCTCGGCCGAGGTGATCAGCGAACACGGATCGACAGAAGCCAACGGGTCAGCACCAGCCGTGCTGGACGGAGAGGCAGTCGTCGAACTTGCCGCCGTCGGGCTGCCCGGTCGCTGAGACGAGCAGGCGCTCAGGCAGACGATCGCAACGACGAGCAGCGGCAGGGCGAGGGTGCGATGAGTCACGACCATCCTTGCGGTTGGCTAGGCGTTGAAGTGCTGTGTGCCGCTGGTGTTCGGCGGCGCGGTCGGAGCCGAGTTGCCCGGAGCCGACGAGTGGCCGCTGTCCAGCTTGCTCAGAATATCGGCCACCTGCTCATTGGTTTCCTGGTAGTTCCTGCTCGCCTGGACATACGCGTCGTGCATCTGTTCCAGCGTGGCACGCAAGCTCTGGACCGCCTGGACCATGCCCTGCGGGTCGGTGGCCACGTTCTGGGTATAGGTCGCGACGACCTGCGCGCCCTGCAGAGTCCCCAGCTTGGGCGCCTGGCTGATATTGTCCAAGTCGTCGGTCATTCCGTCGATCGTGTCCATTGCTGACCGACAGGCCGCCGCGAGGGTGGCTGCGGCTTGTGGGTCGAGGGTGAACCCCTTGCCGGCTGCGGCGAGCAGGTTACCGGCGCTGCCGTCCATCTGCGCGGCCTGACCACCGGTGCCCTGCGCGACCGCCGCCTTGTCGCGAGCCTCGACCAGGGATGCCTCTTCGGCTGTGATATCGGCTGCGCCACCATCATCAGGCGTGAACACGTAACTCAAACTCCCCGTCTCGGATTGCGACCTCCGCAATCCGAGACGATACCGGGGCAGCAGAATGCCGGATGCCGGTTTGCGCGAACAAGGTGCGCATGGCGCTACCGGTCACCAAGATGGCCGACCTTTTGCCCAGGTCACCGCACCACGGACACGGTCAGTAATCGAGCCCCGGTCGCGCATAACCCGTTTGGATGACGCCGAAAAGAGCGTTGCGGGTTTCCGTAAGCGCAACCCTTGGATGGTCGCGGTGAATCGCGGAATTCAGGAACTGGGCGGGCTCGGCGTAGCTATCTCATTCAGCGCCGCAGGACGCCGTATATCTCGCGAAGGGTCTGCGTCCTCGTCACGCGCGGCGCACGACGAGAGCCGAGCAACCGGTTCTGCCCGCGTTCGACCTCGGCCGCTGAGCGTGCCGCTCAGGACTTGACAAGGCGGGCGATGGCCTCGCTCGCCTCGCGCAGCTTGGTCTCGGCGATCTCGCCGCCCTCGGCGGCCGCCTCGCTCACGCAGTGGTTGAGGTGCTGGTCGATCAGGCCGAGCGAGACCGCCTGCAGCGCCTTGGTCGCAGCGGCGATCTGGGTGAGGATGTCGATGCAGTACTCGTCGTTCTCGATCATGCGCTGTAGGCCGCGCACCTGGCCCTCGATGCGCCGCAGTCGCCGCAGGTAGCCCGCCTTGTCCTCGCTGTAGCCCCACATGCGTCCTCCACGCCCCATCCGAGCAGCCAACTCCTGGCCATCATACGGGAGGGGGGTACTGCCGGGCGGCACGCAGGCGCAGGGCCAGGGTGGGGCAGGCCGCGACCGCGGTGCGGCCCTCCGCGAGCAGCCGGCCGGGCACGGTGTCACCATGCACGATCGGATAGCCCCATTCGTCCAGGTCGACCAGTTCGGGCAGGAGTTCCGCGCACAGGCCGTGCGCGTGGCAGGCGATCGGATCGACGGTGAGTCGCTGTTCGGCCATCACGACCATCCTGTCTCGGGAAAGCGCGGCCTCGGCGCGAACCAGGGCCGCTCGGCCGCGAACACGCATGGCCTGCCCATGGCGTGCGCGTGCACGTCGCGTTCGAACACGTGCAGGGCGCTCACGGCCAGTCGCACCGCACCGTCCGGGTGGCCGCACGCGCCGCGACCGGGGATCACGCCGAGCCTGCCGCGCAACCGGTGCACCGTCGGCGCCTCGACCCGACCCGTTGCCAGCTGGGCGAAATCCCGCGCGATCGCGGGCAGGCCGAACATGCACGGCCCACACTGGCGCGCGGACTCGTCGGCCAGGTAGCGCAGGATCGACGCGGTCTCGGCGATGCCGCAGGCACGCGCCGGCAGGGCGAGCAGCAGGCCGAGTCCGCGAAAGTCGTTGTGGCCCAACGAGAAACCCGATGCGGCCGGCAACGGGAGCCAGCGACCACCATAGCCACCGGCCAGCACGGCTTGCAGCGGTTGGGTTTCTCCGCCAGCTGCCGTGAACACCGCGCCGACCGTGCTGTCCAACGGGATCTCGTGCACCCCTGGCACGCGCACCGCGCCGCCGACCGTGACCAGCCTGCCGCCGAGCGTGTGGCCGCGCGCGAGCAGCGCGATGTCGGCCAGCGTCTCCACGTTGTCGACCAGTGTCGGCCGACCGCGCACGCCGCGTTCGGCCGGGCGGGGCGGTTTCGTTGTCGGCTTGGCAAGACCGGTGTTGACGAAGTTCACCAGCGCGGACTCCTCGCTGGCCACGAACCGACCCGGCACCTCCACGATCCGGGTTGGCACGGGGTCGCCGTGCCGCTGCGCGAGCGCGGCGGCGACGCTCGCCGCCAGCGGATCGGCGCGGTGCACGCACAACAGCACCTCAACGGCACCGACCGCGCGGGCGGCGAGTTGGGCGCCGTCGAACACCAGGTGCGGGGCGACGGACAGCAGCGCGTGGTCCTTCTCGCTGGCCGGCTCGGCCTCGCAGCCGTTGGCGATGACGACACCCCGACGCCTGCCGACCGCGACCGCGCGCAACTTGATCGCGGTCGGGAAGCCGGCACCGCCCCGACCGCGCAGCCCGGCCTCGGCGATCCGGTCGATCAGGGCCGGGCCGGACTCGCCAAGCGGCAGCGGGCCGTAACGGTCGAGGTGTTCCGCGAAATCGGCGGGGCGGCCGGTGCGCCGCCAGCCGGCGAGCAGCCGGGCGGCGCCCGGCTCGGTGCGCTCGCTGCTGGTCATCGGGCGCGCGCCTGCGTGTCCTGGTGCGTCGTGCCGAGCCGCCACCACAGGGCGAGCAGCACGGCGAGCGCGCACCCGATGTCGCAGCCGAGTACCCAGGCGACGTGGTCGTCGGTGACGCCGGTGCCGATGCCGTGGATCAGCGCGATCGGCCAGACCGCATAGCCGAGCCAATGAATTCCGCGCCACAGGCGGTAGTTGATCCTGGGCCGCAGCAGGCTGGTGATCAGCACGGCGAGCATGAGGTCGCAGGAGAGCGTGCCGAGCCCGAGCCAGAACGAGCGGTAGCTCGACACGAACGGCAGCACCGCGTCGAGCCAGCGGATACCCGCGTACGGGTCGACGATCGAGCTGACGATGTGGATCACCAGGAAGACCAGGGACAGCAGGGCGACGTTGCGGTGGATGGCCGAGATCGCGAACCTCGGCCAGCGTTGGCTGGTCAACCGGCCGCTGTTCAGCATGCCGAGCACGCGGGCGCCGGTGAGCAGCAGCAGCGCCACGACGCCGGTGCCCCGGCTGAGGTACCAGAGGGCCTGCGTGTTCATGCCGTACCGACCAGATCCGCCGGCCAGCCGGCCACCGTGTGCACCGCGCCGTCGATGTCGACGAGCCGGGCGGGCAGGCCGCGCTCGGCCAGCCAGGACGGGGCGAGGTCCCCGAGCACGATGGCCGCTGTGCTCGCGGTGTTGGCGTCAACGCAACTGGCCGCGGCGACGCTGGCCGTGCGCCAGGGGGTCGTCGGCAGGTCGCCGGTGCGCGGGTCGACGATGTGGTGCAGGTCGCGACCGGCCCGGCGCCAGCGGCGCACGGTGGTGCTTGAGGTGGCGAGGCCGCCGTCGACGATGGTGACCATGGCGTCCGGGTCGGTGGCCGCGGTGCGGTGGTCGTCGCCGACGCCGATCCGCCAACCGCCCTCCGGCGCGATGCCGTGCGTTGCCACGTCGCCGCCGAGGCTGACCAGCACGCCGCAGCCGAGCGCGGTGCCGATCCGCTCGGCGGCCCGGTCCGCGACCAGCGCCTTGGCGGTCGCGCCGAGGTCGAGGTGGACGCCGTGCGGCAGCAGCACCTCGCACCGGTCGACGTCCAACGCGATCCGCCACCAGCCGGGCGCAGGCCGGGTGCTGATCGGTCCATCGGTCAATTGACTGAAGTCGCGGTCGTAGCCGAGGCCGCTGACCGCGTCGGCAACGGTCGGATCGACGATGCCGTCGGTCAGCCGGGCCGCGCGCAGGGCGACCGCGACGGCCTCGGTGAGCAGCGGACTGATCGACACGGCGCGGCCCGCTGGCAGTCGCGACAGTTCCGAATCGGCGCGGAAGCGGCTCGCGGCCAGGTCGATCGCGGCCAGGTCCTCGGCCAGCAGGCGCATGCCCTCGTCGAGCGCGGCGGGCTCAGCGACGACGAGCAGCGCGGTGGTGCTGAGCGCGGTCATGGCCGCGGCGGCGGTCATGTGCCACCCGACGAACCGTGACCCCCGCCGAAGTAGGTCTGCGCGGGCGCCTGGTTCGGCACCTGCAACTGATCCTGATTACTCTGCGTACTAGAATTGTTCTGCTGCGTCGTGGTGTCCGATGAGGAGTTCGAGGTTGACGCGGTCGCGGTCGTCCCGCTCAGCACCAGGCTGAGCACGGTGGCCACGACCGTTGAGCCGACCGCCGCCACTGCGGTCACCACTCGCACGCGATGCGTTCCTCGGGTACGGTCTTCGACCCGGCGGCGTTGCGAGCTGTTCATGGCTGCCAGTGTCATCGGTGAAGCTTGGGGCATCCTGAGAGAAACTGTGAGCTGGCTGTGTGAATCGAACCGAGGGATGGCCGAATGACCGAGAGCACGGCGACGACCGTGGCGCCGAGGGTGCTGATCGTCGAGGACGACACGGCGCTCGCGGACATGCTCACCCGGCTGCTCACCGAAGAGGGCTATCTTGTTGAGTCCGCTGTGGATGGTCAGCGCGGGCTGCATCTCGGTCTGACCCAGCCCTACGACGTGGTCGTGCTGGACAGGGGGCTGCCCGCGATCGACGGGCTGGATCTGCTGGTTCGACTGCGCGGCAAGGGAGTGACCACCCCGGTGCTGGTGCTCTCCGCGCTCGGCAACCCGGCCGACCGGGTGCAGGGCCTCGACGCGGGCGCCGAGGACTACCTGAGCAAGCCGTTCGATGTGGACGAACTGTGCGCCCGGCTGCGCGCGCTGCGCCGCAGGCACCTGGACACCGCGCGCATCCTGCCGCTGCCCGGCTGGCAGCTCAACACCGACACCAGGGAGGTCACCCCGGTCGGCGCCGACCCGAGCGGTTCGACCGTGCCGGTGCGCCTTTCCGAGCGGGAATGCGCGCTGCTCGCCGTGCTGGCCACCCGCCCTTCGCAGGTGTTCAGCCGCCGTGACCTGCTGAACCTGGTGTTCGCGGAGGCGGAGAGCGAGATCGTGGTCGACACCTACGTGCACTACCTGCGCCGCAAGCTGGGCCGAGGGGTGGTCGCGACCGTGCGCGGGCTCGGCTACCAGCTGGGACGGCGATGATGTTGCTGCACCGCAACCCGCCGGGGGCGCGCGCGGCGGGCGCGGACGCGGGCGTGCTCAGGCGCACCGCGTTGCGGCTCGGCGCGCAGGTCGCGCTGACCGTCGGCGTGATCGTGCTGGCCCTGTCCGGGGTCGCGGTGCTGGTCGTTGTCGACTCCCAGTACTACAACGCGGACACCCTCCTGCACACCGCGATCAGCCGCGAGATCGACGTGATCGACCCGCCGGCCGGGGTGTGGCTGGTCGTGCGCAATCCGGCCGGCACCGCATCGACCCCGGACACCCCGCGCGGCCTGCCGGACGAGGCGGCCATGCTGCAGGTCGAGCAGACCGGGGCCGCGCAGACCGCCGAGGTGCACCTCGGCCACCGCGACTACCGGGTGCTCACCGAGCAGCGCGGTGCCGCGATCGTGCAGGCCGCGCTCGATCTCACCGCCGACCACAGCCAGCGCGACGTGCTGATCCGCGCGCTGGTCATTACCGGCGCGGTCGGCCTTGTCATCGCCGCGGTGGCCGGCGCGTTGCTCGGTCGGCGCGCGGTGCGGCCGCTGTCCACGGCTCTCGCCTTGCAGCGCCGGTTCATCTCCGACGCCAGCCACGAGCTACGCACGCCGTTGACGCTGCTCAGCACCAGGGCGCAGCTGCTGAGAAGGGGGCTGCGGGAGCCGATCGACCCGGCCGCGCTGAAGTCCGACGTGGACGGTCTGGTGGCTGACGCGCGCAATCTCGGCGCTATCCTTGAGGACCTGCTGCTCGCCGCCGACCCGCGCGCGGAGGCCCCGAACGAGCAGGTCGACCTGGTCGCGCTGGCCGGCGAGGTGATCGCGGCCAGCGCGGGCAACACGGTGCGGATCCGCTGCGAGCCGCGCCAGCCCTCGCTGACCGTGCTCGGCAGCGCGGCCAGCCTGCGCAGGGCGTTGATGGCGCTGGTCGACAACGCGGTGCGGCACGCGCAGGAGACGGTCACCATCACGATCGGGCGGGAGGGCGGCAAGGCCGTCGTCGACGTGCACGACGACGGCAAGGGCATCGACCCGGAGATGCTGCCGAGGCTGTTCGAGCGGTTCGCCTCGTCGGCCGAGCCGACCGGGCAGCGCCGCCGTTACGGCCTTGGCCTCGCCCTGGTCAGCGAGATCGCGGACCGGCACGGCGGCACGGTCTCGGCACAGAACGCCGAGACCGGCGGCGCCACCCTCCGGTTGACCCTGCCGGCCCGCCCCGATGGAAAGGACGCCGGTCAGAAGACCGAGTGAGCGATGCCCTCCTCAATGGCCAGCCTGGTCAGCTCCGGCCTGCGCCGTCGACCGGTCTTGTCCCTTATCCGGTCCAAATAGGACCGGACGGTGCGGATGCTGATCGACATCGACTCGGCGATGTCGGCGTCCCGCTCGCCCGCCGCGACCAGCGACAGCACCTGCCGCTCCCGGTCGGAGAGCACGATGCGCGGGCCGATCGGGCTCGGCTGCTCCGAATCGAGCACCAGCGCGGCCAGCATCGGCGAGATATAGGAATTACCGCCAGCGATTTCCCGCACGCCGCGAAGTATTTCGACGCCGTCCGCGTCCTTCGACAGGTAACCGCGTGCGCCCGCCGCGATCGCGCCGAGTACTTCGTCCTGTCCTGCGTGCGCGGACACCACGAGCACGCGATGCCCCATGCCGACAATTTCCAGCACCGCAGCGGCGTCCCGCACGCCCCGCAGCTTCAGGTCCAGAATGACGACTCCTCCGGGCGGCTGCGCCCCAGCCGCGAACCGGGCTACGGAATCCGCGACCACCCCGAGCCGGACATCCACCTCGGACTCAAGAAGCTGCACCAGCGCTGTCCGGTACAGCGGGTGATCCTCGATGATCCCGACCAGCGGTCCGGCTACCCCTATTCCGCCCAACTCGGTCACGTTGCGCTCCTCTACGACCCCGATGCGCTACATACCTCGGCCTTCGGCCGAATATCCAGAATACGGAGAAGTGCACGACTTGGCTTGCCCGATGTCGATTCTTTTCCCTAAATTTCCCACATTTATCACTGTCGACGAGTGCGATCCGGCATTAGCTGTCAACGGTGTGAATCGACATGTAGGGGAAAGTTCGGGGGTTTATCGCCGGCCCTGGCCCGCCGTCGCGAACGGCCCCTGCGCGCCCAAGCGAGCACCGCGATGACGATCGCCACCAGGCCGACGCCGAGCAGCATGAACAGCCCGATCCTGCGCAGCGGGAGCCCGGTCGAGCGCTGCGTCGCCGAATTCGCGCCAGGGCGTGCCGTCGCGCCTTGGGTGCCGATGGTGGGCGCGACCGCGTCCGGGGACAGGTCCGAGGTGAGCGCGTTGACCGGATCGAGCACGCCCCAGCCCAGTTGCGGGTTGTGCCCGGTGCCGCCGCCGTGGCTCGCGGTGAGGATGAGCCGGGTGCCGACCTGCGCCGGGTCCAGCGCCGGTCGGTAGGAGCGCAGCAGGGCGACCGTGCCGGCGACGTAGGCGGCGGCATACGCGGGCCCGGCCACCGGCCAGCTCTGGCCGAGCTGCCCGCGCGCGCCCGCCGAGGTGCCGACCAGGTTGTCGGCCGGCGCGGCCAGCGCGATGTAGGCACCGGCCTCGGCCTGCACGGCCCTGCCGGTCTCGCCGAGCGCGCCGACCCCGATCACACCAGGTGTCGCGGTCGGATAGCTGGTCACGTTCGGTTCCGACCCGACGGCGGGCGAGATGATCACGTCACCGTCTGCCGTCGCGTTCTGCACGGCCAGTTCCAGGTTGTCGCTGTCCGCGCCGGCCGGCACGGTGATCAGGATGACCCCGGAGCCCTCGGCCGCCGCCCTGTCGATCGCGGTGGCCAACTGGTTCGGGTCCGCGCCGCTGGCCGGGTCGCCGGTCGCGGTGTAGCGGATCGGCAGGATGCGCGCGCCAGGCGCGAGGCCGGCGAAGCTGGTGCCCGGGTTGGGCTGCGCGCCGAGCAGACCGGCCGCGAACGTGCCGGAGCCGTCGCAGTCGGGTGCCGTCGGCGTGCCGGCCAGCAGGTCGATCTCGGGCAGTACCTGGCCGGGCGCGAACTGGGCGTTGCCAGGGTCTACGCCGGTGCCGAGCACCGCGACCTGCACACCGGAGCCGTTGGACAGCGGCCACACCCTGCTCGGCGTGAGCAGGTTCTGCGCCCAGGGCACCGGCCCGGTGTACACCCCCTTCGGCACCGCGCACGCCGGATCGGCGGCGGCCGGCCCGACGGGCAGACCGAGCACGATCAGCAGGGCGACGAGCAGCAGCCTCCTCACAAGGGCACCCACAGGGTGACCCGAGTGCCCTTGCCCGGCGCGGACTCGATCTTGGCGCTGCCGCCGACCTCGACGAGGCGCGCGGTGATCGAGTTCGTGATACCGAACCCGGCCGGCACGTTGTCCGCGTCGAATCCCGCGCCGTGATCGCGCGCGATCACGGCGATGCCGTTCTCCCGTTGCTCGACCCTGACCACGACCTCGCGGATACCCGAGTGCTTCATGGTGTTGCGCAGCGCCTCGCGCGCGGCATCCCGGACCGCGACCCTGCGCGCCTCGGACAGCTCGCCGTCGTCGATGTCGGCGAACACCAACTGGGCGCGCAGCCCCTCCCTGGTCATCTCGGCGGCCAAGCCGGCGAGGTCCTCGCTGAGCAGTTTCGGCCCGGTCTCGGCCTGCCGGTCCAGTGCCCTGCGCAACTCCATCGCCTGTGCCCTGGCGATCGACCGGAACTCGACCAGCCGCTGCGCAGAGGACTCCTCGTCGGCCGGCACCGGCAGGGCCATCGCCTCCAGCACCTGGAGCACGCCGTCGTGCAGGTCGCGGTTGATCCGCGCGTGCTCGGCCGCCCTGCCGCGCCGGATGCCGACGCCGAGGGCGAGCCGGGTGCCGACGCCGACCAGCATCAGCCCGACCAGTGCGGTCGCGATGACCGCCAGCCCTTCCAGCGCCCGCCCCACGTCGCCGACCAGCAGCGATGCGGTCGGGGCGACGAAACCGGACAGGTAGGCCATGCCGTACTGGAGGGGGAAGCTGACCAGCCACAGTCCGAGCGCGGCCGGCACGCCCCAGACCAGCGTCCAGAGCGCGATCGTGCCGAGCAGGTAGTCCCAGGACATGCCGATGGCCGGGAAGTAGTCGGCGCGCGTGGAGACCCCGCTGGTCACCATGTTCGCGGCGATGGCCGCGATGGCGTCGGCGAACATCATCCAGGCCGCGATGTTCCTGCGGAAACCGGACACTCGCAGCACCCAGACGACCCCGGCCACGTTGGCCAGCACGAGCAGGCCGGTGGCCACCGCGACCGTCCCGATGCCGGCGCCACCGGCCGCGATCAGCGTGAGCAGCGCGACCGGCATGCCGAGAATCCGGTAGACCAGCGGCACCAGCACCACGTAGCGGCTGGCCCGGCCGAGCAGGGTGTCCTTGTCCGGGCCCTGGCCGTTCGCGGCGATCATGGAGATGCGCTGCCAACCGGGCACCGGATCGGGGTCGGTCGCGGCATCGGGCAGGTCGGCGGGCATGTCACCGATGACCGGTGCGCCCCGGCGTAACAGCGCGACGAGGAAGTTCGCCGGCCGTACCGGTGGCTCAACCGCTGACATCGAAGGTCCTTCTCTCGCTGCTCGACCGTGGTGTCCTCAGGGGATGCTCCCAGTAGCGGGGTAGCGGTGGGACGCACTGTGTCCAGATGGTGACGTTGGGACCAACGGGCCATATCACTTCGCAATCGGGGAATTTCTCACCAAGAAGGTGTGGAGATATGGCGCCGATTGACCACGCCGACGGCGGCATCGACGCCGCATCGACGCCGCCACGGTCCCGAATCGGGCCGTAAATATTTCGCTAATACCGGCCCGCGGGTGGCTCTCGGCCGGGCGAGTCACCCGATCGGCTTGGCATGGTTGGCCGGGGACACCGGATCGGTGTACCTCCAGATCAGGCCGCGAAGGGGACACCGAGTGGTAGCGCAGGGCGACACCGCGAGGTCGGCGGGCTTGCAGGAGTCCGTCGGCTATGTGTTCAAACGGCTGCTCCTCGGCAAACCGATGATCAACGACCAGCTCAGCGCCGAGCGGCTGAGCAACCCGATCGCGTTGGGCGTGCTCTCCTCGGACGCGATGTCCTCGACCGCGTACGGCACCGAGGAGATCCTGGTCCAACTCCTCCCCTACGCCGGTCTCGCGGCGTTCAGCCTGCTGCTGCCGATCACCGGCGCGGTGCTGGTCATCCTGGTCCTGGTCGCCGCCTCCTACCGCCAGGTGGTGATGGCCTACACCAAGGCGGGCGGCTCGTACGTTGTCGCGCGGGACAACTTCGGCCCGAGGGTCGCGCAGATCGCGGCCGCCGCCCTGCTGATCGACTACATCGTGACCGTGGCCGTGCAGTGCTCGGCCGGCACCGTTGCCGTGGTCTCGGCGATACCCTCGCTCGGGCCCTACAGCAACGAGATCACCATCGGCGTTGTCCTGATCATCGCCTACCTGAACCTGCGCGGCCTGCGCGAGGCCGGCACCCCGTTCGCCATGCCCGCGTTCCTGTTCGTGGCGATGGTGCTGATCATGATCGTGGTCGGCGTGATCAAGGCGGTCATGGGCGACCTGCCGGTGCTGGACTCCATCCACCAACCCGGCGCGGTGCCGGTGGTGCAGGGCAACGGGCTCGTCATGGGCGCGTCGATCTTCATCATCCTGCGCTCGTTCGCCAACGGTGGTTCCTCGCTGACCGGTGTCGAGGCGATCTCCAACACGGTCAGCGCGTTCCGCAAGCCAGAAGGCCGCAACGCCCGCAAGGTGCTCACCCTCATGGCGAGCCTGCTGGGCATCATGGTCGGCGGCGTGTCCTTCCTCGCCTACGCCACCCACGCCGCGCCGTTCTCGGCCGGCTATCCCTCGGTGCTCTCCCAGGAGGCCACCGCGGTCTTCGGCACCGGCATCTTCGGCAAGGCGATGTTCTGGCTGGTGCAGCTGGTCACCGCGCTGATTCTCTACACCGGCGGCAACACCAGCTTCAACGGCTTCCCGTTCCTGGCCAGCTTCGTCGCCGAGGACCGGTTCCTGCCGCGCCAGCTGACCAAACGCGGCCACCGGCTGGTGTTCTCCAACGGCATCGTCGTGCTGACCGTGCTTTCCATCGTGCTGCTGTTGGTGGTGGGGGCCAACGTGAACAGCCTGGTGCCCTTCTACGCCATCGGCGTGTTCACCGGTTTCTCCATGGCCGGTTACGGCATGGCCAAACACCATCTGACCCGTCGCACCCCGGGTTGGCGGCGCCGCTTCGCCATCAACCTCTCGGCAGGCGTCGTGTCCACGATCGTCGTGCTGATCTTCGCGGTCACCAAGTTCACCGAGGGCGCCTGGCTGATCGTGGTGGTTTTCCCGCTGCTGGTGTTCACCCTGATCCGGCTGAACCGGGAGTACCGCACCGAGTCCGCGATCCTGGACCGGGTGCGTGCGCGGCAGGCCAAGACCCCGAACTTCGCGCACCACAAGGTGTTCGTCTTCGTCAGCAACGTCGACCTCGCCGTCCTGGAGGCACTGCGCTACGGACGCGGGCTGCGCGCGTCGGAGCTCAAGGCGGTGCACTTCATGGTGGACGGCGCGCATGCCGACCGGCTCCGGCAACGCTGGTCCGACCTGGGCATCAACACCACGCTGAAGGTGATCGACTGCCCGGACCGGCGGATCACGAGGGCCGCGCAGGAACTCGTGTTCGAGGCCGTGCAGGCCGAGTCGACCGGCGTGACCGTGCTGCTCCCCCGACGCAGCTACGCCCCGCTGCTCGGCAGGCTGCTGCACGACCGCACCGCGGACCGGATAGCCCGCGTGATCAGCCGCATCCCGCAGGCGGCGGCCACGATCGTGCCCTACGACGTCCAGTCCCGAATCCGCGCCGCCTTCCCCGACCTGCCGGAGGAGCGGTTCACCGAGGCGTTCGAACGGCTGGTCAACCGGCTGGCCGGCGACACCCCGCGCGACCTCGCCGAGCACGACACGCCCAAGCCGGTGCAGGGCGCGACCCCGGTTGGCGCCCTGTTCCCCGGTCAGTTCGCCACCGTCGAGGGCAGGCTGCACGAGATCACCGTCGAGCATCGGCGCGGCCGGACCGTGGTCGTCGGCGAGTTGCGGGAGCAGACCGGCAACCTCGCGGTGGAACTGGCCGGCGACCATCCGGACATCGAGCCGGGCGTGTGCCTGCGGGTGCGGGGCCGGGTCCGGCTGCAACACGACACCGACGACCTGATGATGGCCAACCCGCGCTACGAGATCATGGCCAACCCCGAACAACAGACCAAATCGGACTCCGAGACCTCGACGACCGCCGAGTCAGGATCCAACTGAAATTCCAGTTCCCAGGAATCGATAACGTCCCGGAGTCGCTACTCGCGAAGGTCCAGTTCTGTTAGCGTGCCGATTCGGCATGGTGTCGGGGGACACAGGGCCTGTTGATGCCGCAGCCGTGGTGCAGCAATCGCCACGGCTGCCGGCCTGCATGGGTGTCGATCCATGGTGCGGCCGTGACCCGGCAGCACCACCAGGAGGAAAGCAATGCAACGCAAGAGAACACTCGCCATCGCGGCGGCGACTGCCGCTGCGGCGGTATTGGCGGTGGTGCAGCCGTTCAGCGCCACCGCGGCGCCCACCGCAGGCGCCGGCCAGGCGCCGTTGAGCACGCAGCAGGCCAGCGACCTCGCGCAGAACGCGAACACCCCGGTGATCGTCCTGCTGAAGAACCAACCCGCCCCGCAGGCGGTGAACACCCAGGCCGCGACCACCAGGAACAACGCCATCACCGGCAGCCAGGCCCCGCTGGTGAACGAGCTGTCCCAGGTGCACGCCCGCAACGTGCACAGCTACCACGTGGCCGACGCCATCTCGGCGACCGTGTCCACCGCCGAGGCGAGCAGGCTCGCGGCCAACCCGAACGTCGAGGCAGTGCTGCCCGACTCGGTGATCAAACAGGCGCCCGCGACCAAGGCCGGCAAGGATGGGTCGAACGCGGCCGACGCCGTGCCGGCCGGCACCTGCCCGGCTCCCGGCAAGACCATGCTGGAGCCGGAGGCCCTTGCCGACACCCACACCGACTCGGACGACCCGAACGCCAAGACCGCGCGTTCGCTCGGATTCACCGGCTCGGGCGTGAAGGTCGCCTACATCGCCGAGGGCATCGACATCAACAACCCGGACTTCATCCGGGCCGACGGCAGCCACGTCTTCGCCGACTACCAGGACTTCACCGGCGACGGTCCGAACGCGCCAACCAGCGGTGGCGAGGCGTTCCTTGACGCGAGCGCGATCGCAGCGCAGGGCCGCCAGGTCTACAACGTGCAGAACTACGGCGCCCACCCGCTGCCCACCCCGTGCAACCTCCGCATCGAGGGTGTCGCGCCGGGCGCGTCGCTCTACGGCTTCAAGGTGTTCGGCGACACCAACACCTCGACCACCTCCGCCATTCTGCAATCGATCGACTACGCGGTGAACGTCGACCACGTCAACGTCATCAACGAGTCCTTCGGCTACAACCCGTTCTCGGACAACAACGCCGCCGACGCGGTCAAGCTGTTCGACGACATGGCCGTCGCGTCGGGCGTCACGGTCGTCGCGTCCAGCGGTGACGCGGGCACCACCGGCACCCAGGGCAGCCCGTCCACCGACCCGGCCGTGATCTCCGCGGGCGCGTCCACCACGTTCCGCTGGTACGTGCAGACCGACTACGGCGCAGCCGACAATTTCCCGATCACCGGCTGGCTCAACGACAACGTCAGCTCGCTGTCCTCCTCCGGTGTCACCGCCGATGGCCGCACGCTCAACCTGCTGGCGCCCGGCGACAGCAGCTTCGCGCTGTGCACCCCGTCGGCAACCTACGCGGACTGCGTCAATTTCAACGGCCAACCCTCCAATGTGGAGCGCAGCGGTGGCACGAGTGAGTCCTCGCCACTGACCGCGGGCGCGGCCGCCCTGGTCATCCAGGCGTACCGCCAGTCCCACAACGGCGCGACCCCCTCGCCCGCCACGGTCAAGCAGATCCTGACCAGCACGGCCGACGACCTGACCGAGCCCGGCGACGAACAGGGCACCGGCCTGCTCGACTCGTACAAGGCGGTCCAGGCCGCACTGTCCATTCACGACAACAACGGTTCGCCGAACGCGGTCGGCTCGACCCTGCTGGTCAGCAAGAACCAGCTCGACGCCGCCGGCCCGGCCGGCTCGACCAAGCAGTTCACGCTGAACGTGACCAACAACGGCGCGAGCGCGCAGACGGTCAACCTCTCCGGTCGCGGTTTCGGTCCGCAGCAGCACAAGCAGACCGGCAGTGTCACGTTGTCCGACACGGCCAGCCCGCATTTCGCCGACTGGTCCGGGGTCGCCAACAACTACGGCACGCTCACCTTCGACGTGCCGGCGAACACCGACCGGCTCTCCGCGTCGATCGCCTACCCGGGCAACCCGAGCGCCAGCCTGAACGCGCGCGTCCGGCTGATCCTGATCGACCCGCAGGGTCGGTTCGCGGCGCACTCGCTGCCGCAGGGCGTCGGCAACTACGGCAACGTCGACGTCCGCTTCCCGGCCCCCGGCAAGTGGACCGCGGAGATCTACAGCCGCAACAGCGGGAGTGGCGGCACGACCGGCAAGGTCAGTTTCGAGGCCGACACCCAGAACACCACCGGTTTCGGTTCGGTCAGCCCGTCCGCGCTGCACCTGGCCCCCGGCCAGACCAGCCAGGTGACGGTCACCGCGCAGACCCCGGCCACCCCCGGTGACACCGACGGTTCGCTGGTGCTCAACGCGGGCGCCGCGGGCCAGACCTCGGTGCCGATCATCCTGCGCGGCCTGGTGTCCGGCGCCGGCAACGGTGCCTTCTCCGGCACGCTCACCGGTGGCAACGGTCGCCAGCCCGACCTCGGTCAGGAGTCCTACTACCAGATCGACGTCCCGGCCGGGAAGAAAGACCTGGACGCCAACGTGTCGCTGACCAACGACCTCGGCGACAACGTGATCGCGTTCCTGATCAATCCGAAGGGCAACGTCGTCGCAACCGGCTCCAACGTGGTCACCACCGCCTACGACCCGGCCGCCCGCAACGCCACCCAGCACAACGTGCTGCAGACCGACCTCTACGCGCGCAACCCGCAGCAGGGTAGGTGGACGCTGGCGATCAACTTCGTCGGCGCGATCGTCGGTGACGAGCTGTCTCAGCCCTACACCGGCGCGCTCACCTTCAACAAGGTGAACGTGACCGCGAACGGCCTGCCGAACAGCGCGTCCACCGTGCTGCCGGCCGGCAAGCCGGTCACTGTCGGAGTCGCGGTGCACAACACCGGCACCGAGCCGCAGGACGTGTTCGTGGACGCCCGCACCTCGGGCCTGACCAACCTGGCGCTGGCCGGGATCTCGCCGACCAGCAACGTGCCGCTGCCCTTCCCCGGTGGCACCTCGACGCCCGCGTGGCTGGTCCCGTCCGAGACGGTCGGCGCCGCGGTCGTGGCGAAGGCGACCCTGCCGGTCACGTTCGACTACGGCCCCTTCGCCGGTGACCCGGACCTGCCCCCGCTGGTCAGCGGCAAGACCGCGATCGGCGCGACCGCAGGCAACCCGCTGCCCGCCGGTGCCTGGGCGGCCGACCCGTCCGAGGTCGGTCCGTCCGGCCCGAACGGCTGGCCCTCCGGTACGGCGAACTTCTCGTTCTACGCGCTGACCAAGGGCTTCGACCCGGCCGTCAGCTCGACCGCCACCGACCTGTGGGCGACCTCGGTCACCCCGGCGACGAGCTTCACCATCGTCACGGTCAACCCCGGTCAGACGGTGAACATCCCGGTCACCATCACCCCGTCCGGCAAGCCGGGCAGCGTGGTGAGCGGCACCGCCTACGTCGACCAGTTCCTGGCGACCAGCACCGCCGAGACCAACGCGATCAACTTCACCGACAATGCCAACTTCGAGCCCAACGCGAACGAGTTGGTTGCCCTGCCCTACAGCTACCGGATCGGCTGATCTGATAACTGACGAGCGGGCCCGGTCACCTCGGTGACCGGGCCCGTTTCATATCCACCACAATCGTGGCCATGACAACGGAGTCGGCGTTGGCGGAGACGTTGGAGATTCTCGCTGATCCGCGGATCCTCGCCGAACTCGCCGAGGCGCGGCGTGAAGTAGCCCGCCGAGATGTGGTGCAGGGGGTGGATGCGGTCCGCGCGCTGCGGCCCAAGACGTGAACCATTCATCACTGGGGCTTCGGCGCGTCCTGCCAACGGTTCCGGTTCTCTCGCGCGAACTCGCGGAACGAGCGTGCCGGGCGGCCGGTGAGGTCGGGGACCGTGCTGCTCACCCGGTCCTCAAGGCCGACAGCGAGTTGCTTGTCGAGTTCGACGGCGTAGTCGACCGACTCGGCCGGCAGGCCGAAGGCCGTCCACCGCGCCCGGTTCTGCTCCGGCGTGAGCGGCACGAACCGCACCGGATAGCCGGCGACCTCGTCGATGAGCTTGGCGACCTCGCCGTAGCTCAACGCTTCCGGGCCGGTGATCAGGTAGTCGCGGTTCGGCGGCTCGTCCGCGAGCAGCGTTTCGACCGCGACCGCCGCGATGTCTGCGATGTGCACGAAGCCGATCCGCCCATCGCCGGTGGCGGTGGCGATCTCGCCGCGTTCGCGGATGCCGCGCGCGATCGGGTGCTGGCCGATGAGGTTCTGCATGAACCAGGACGGCCGCAGGATCGCGTACTCGGGCGCCGCGTCGAGCACGGCCTTGTGCACATCGGCGTGGCCCATCACGTTGTCGACCGATGTGCTGAGCAGCACCAACCTGCGCACACCCGCCGACTTCGCCGCCGCGAGGAACGGCTCCAGCAGCGGCAGCCGGCCGAACACCCCGGGCGGCGGCAACACGTACGCGGCACGCACACCGTCCAATGCGGACTCGAACGTGCTCGGGTCCGTCCAGTCGAACCCACTGGACCGGCTGACCGCGCGGAACGGCACGTCCCGCTCGGCCAGCAGTCGGGCGATCTCGGCGCCGGTGTGACCGGTTCCCCCGGTGACCAGAATCGTCATGCCGCATCCCCTGCCTGGAAGGCGGCCACCAGCTCGGGCAGCCTGCCGAGCGCGGCGGACGTGGCCAGCGGGTTGCCGTAGTCGCGGCTGTGCACGATGCGCCCGTCGCGCACGGTGATCACCATGGCGTAGCTCAGCGCGAACGGCGCACCGGTCGCGCTGACCGTGCCACGGAAGGTGAACTCGGCGACGATCACCTCGGGATCGGTGGTCTCGTGCACGACCACGTTCTCCGCGGCGTCGTAGTTCCACGGCCGCGCGTCGGCCATGCCCTTGATGCGCTGCCTCAGCGCGGTGGCGTCGGAGGTCACCGGTACTCCCGGCGGCGCGAACGGCATCTCGATCACGGCGTCCTCGGCGTAGAGGTCGAGCAGCCCGTCCCAGTCGCCCGCCACGCTGGTGCGCAGCAGTTCGTCGAACACCTGGCGCGGCGTCCGTGTTGTGGCCATGAGATCTCCCCCATCGGCTGTTGTCCCAGTAGAATCGGAACTATGGTTCCGATTTGGAACTATACGGAGCGCTGGTTCCGCTTGTCAACGAACAGGCGGCTGCCAGCTAGAATCGGGGCGCCATGGGGACATCGACCGACGGAGACAAACCGCTGCGCGCGGACGCCCGACGCAACAGGGCGCGCGTGCTCGACGTCGCGCACGAGATGTTCCTCGCCGAGGGCATGTCCGTGCCGATCGACGCGATCGCGGAACGCGCGGGCGTCGGAGTCGGCACCGTCTACCGGCACTTCCCCACGAAGGAAGCACTGTTCAAGGCGATCATGCGGCACCGGATCCAGGCGATGATCACCATGGCCGATGACCTCACCGACGCCGACGATCCCGGTGCCGCGTTCTTCGACTACTTCGCGCACATCGTCGAGGCCACCGAGGGCAGCAAGGGCGTGCACGAAGCGTTCGTCAAGGCCGGCTTCCAACTGGAGGCGTCCGTCGGCGACCTCGCGGCCGAGTTGCGCGATGCCCTTGGCGTGCTGTTGAAACGCGCCCAGGAAGCGGGCGCGGTACGGGCGGACCTGACCGCGACGGACGCGAAGGCGCTGATCGCAGGCGTCGCCGAGATGCGCAGGCTGGGCGGCGACCGCGACCGCATGCTCGCCGTGGTGCTGGCCGGGATGCGGCCTCGCGCGTGATTCGCACCACCTGGCGCAGATGGGCCAGCACGGCTTCTACAAAGCCGTAAATCCTATGACTTTCGGCTGGTTTTCGCTTACCCACAGCGAGAAAAAGCCCGAAAACGCCGTACAAATCGCATTAGCAGCAACCGGGTAATAATCGAGTGAAACCGATAATCGTTTAAGCTTCCCGCCGTGCGATGCCCTGCCGAGAATCATGATCGCCGTACGTTCCTCGGGATGTTGAGCGTCGGCCTTGCCGTGACCGTCGCCGGTTGCGGCAGCTCCAGCGATGCTGGCAAGAACACCAACAACGGGCAGTCGAACGCGCCCAACACGTCCGGCGCGACCAGCTCGGAAGCGCCTGCGAAGCCGTTGCCGCCGATCCCGCCGCCACACCCCGGCCCGACCCAGAAGATCGACCACGGCATCAGCGGCAGCAACAAGATCTGCCTCACCGTCGACGACGGTTACTGCGCCGGCTGCGTCGCCGGATACGTGGATTTCGCGAAGCAGTCCGGTGTCCACCTGACGTTCAGTCCGAACGGAACCTACGGCCACTGCTGGGCGCCGCACGCGGACGTGATCAAGCCGCTGATCGAGCGCAACCAGGTGCAGATCATGAACCACACGTTCAGCCACCTCGACCTGAACAAGATGACCGACGCCCAGATCACCACCGAACTGGAGCGCAACGACGAGTGGGTGCAGCAGAACTTCGGCATCACCACCCGGCCGTACTACCGGCCGCCGTACGGCTTCCACAACGAGCACGTCGACGGCGTCGCGGCCAACCTCGGCTACACCCGCACGGTGCTGTGGAACGGGTCCTACTCGGACTCCGAGGTGATCACACCCGACTTCCTGATGCAGATGGCGCAGCAGTACCTCAAGCCCGGCGTGATCATGCTCGGCCACGCCAACCACCCGACGGTGCTCAGCCTGTTCCCGCAGATCATGGATCTGATCAAGCAGCGTCAGCTGACCCCGGTCACGCTCGACGAGATGTTCGGCACCAGCCGGGCCACCGGCTGAACCGCGCTCACCTCATCACGTCATCATGTCGTCCAGCGCAGCCTCGACGGCGCGGTGGAAGGTCGGGTAGGCGAAGATCATCTCGCGGAACTTGGCCACCGGCACTGCCGCGTGCACCGCGAGCGTGAGCACGGAAAGCACCTCGCCGCCGTTGGGCCCGACCGATGTCGCGCCCACCAGCACGCCTCGGTCCTCGTCCGCGACAAGCTTGATGATGCCCGCGTTGCCCAGCTTGTGGATCCAGCCGCGCGCCGATGACGGAATCGGCGCGCGGCCGACGCGCACCGCAATGCCCCGCTCCCGAGCCTGTTCCTCGGTCAGCCCGACCGAGCCGACCTCGGGATCGGTGAACGTCACGCGCGGTACCGCGTGATAGCGGGCCGGCGGCCCGTCCTGGCCGAGGATGTCCCTGATCGCTATCCCGGCCTGGTACATGGACATGTGCGTGAACGCGCCCTTGCCGGTGATGTCGCCGACCGCCCACACGCCCTCCGCGACGCGCATCCGCCCGTCGGTCTCCAGGAACCGGACGTTCTCGTCGATGCCGATCGCGTCCAGCCCGATCCCGGTGAGGTTGGTCCGCCTGCCGGACGCGACCAGCAGCCGTTCGACCCGTACCTCGCCGCCCTCGTGCAGGCTGATGGTGAACCCGCTCCCGTCGTGGCTGACCGCGCTCGCCGGCACGCCGGCGTGCACCACGATGCCCTCTTCGCGGAACGTCGCCTCGACCAGTTCGCTCGACTCGGGTTCCTCCAGCGGCAGCAGCCTCGGCGCCGCCTCGATCACGGTGACCTCGACGCCGAACCGGGCGAACACCTGACTCAGCTCACAGCCGATCGCACCGCCGCCGAGCACCGCGATCGACGCGGGCAGCGCCTCAAGCCGCATGGCGTCGCGGTTGGTCCAGTATGGAGTGTTCGCGAGGCCGCTGACCGGTGGGATCGCCGGTTCGGTGCCGGTGTTGAGCACGATGCCGCGCCGTGCGATGTACTCGTCGTCGCCGACCCGGACCGTGTTCGGACCCGTGATCACGCCGTGACCACGCACGAACGTGCCGCCCTTGTCCGTGAACCGTTCCACCCCGACCGTGTCGTCCCAGTCGTCGGTGGCCTCCTGCCGGATTCGCTTGGCCACCGGGGTGAAGTCAGGGGCCAGCGTGCTGCTGCCGGCAAGGCCCGGAATCCTGCGGCCCTCGGCGAGCGCGTCAGCGGCCCTGATCATCATCTTGCTCGGCACGCAACCGAAGTACGGGCACTCCCCACCGAGCAGCCGCTGATCGATGCCGACCACGCTCAGCCCGGCCTCGGCCAGCTTGCCGGCGACGTGCTCGCCGCCAGGGCCCATCCCGACCACGACCACATCGACCGACTGCGCAACCACGATGCCCAACCCCGCTCTCGCCCGACACCAGGAAACTCCTGGCGGCCACGGTAGCCCGCCCGGCAACGTTGCGCCCGCAGTGCGACTTGCCCTGCCGCAACGGTCATCGCGCCGTAAGGTCGGACGCATGGTGCGCGTGCTGGAGGTGACGCCGGTCGGAATGGTCACCGGGGAGGACTCGGTGAACCGCACCGGCACCAAGTTCGGCGTGTACGGCACGGATCTGGGCATCGTCTGGGAGAGCAGGCCGGGCGAGGTGCTGCTCGCCTTCGGCGACAGCTACGGTCGGGAGTGGGGCGGCAACGGCTCCGGCCCCGCGCACGCGGACTGGCGGTGCAACTTCGTGGCCCGCTCCACCAGCACCGATCTCGACAACGGCCTCCTGCTCGAACCGGTGACCCGACGCGTGGACGGCGTCGCCGCCCAGGCCATCGACCGGTCCGACGATCGCGACCACGAGAACACGGTCATCCCCACCTCGGGCATCGCCGTCGACGGCGTGAACTACCTGTCCTACATGTCCGTGCAGAGCTGGGGCGAGCCCGGCCACTGGCAGACCGGCCACGCCGGCATCGCGGTGTCGAAGGACAACGGCGTGACCTGGCACAAACCCGACACCGCGCGCTGGACGAACACCCGCAGACGTCTCGGCATGTTCGACCGGCCGCGCGACCATCCGTTCCAGATCGCCGCGTTCACCCGCGACGAAACGCACGTCTACCTGTTCGGCACCCCGGCAGGCCGGTTCGGCTCGGCGTCCGTGGCCCGTGTCGACACCGACCACATCCTCAACGCCGATGCCTACGAGTACTGGACCGAAGCCGGCTGGGCACCTGGCGACCCGTTCGCGGCGGTCCTGGTCATCCCCGGCCCGGTCGGCGAACTGTCCGTCCAGTTCAACGAGTTCACCGGCAGCTGGCTGGCCATGCACCTCGACGAGCACCGCGCCGCGATCGTGCTCCGCTCCGCGCCGAACCTGACCGGGCCGTGGAGCGAGGGCGTCCCGGTCGTGCACGGCAGCCAGTACCCCGGCCTCTACGGCGGCTACCTGCACCCGTGGACAACGGCCGACCCGGTCGTCTACTTCACCGTGTCGCAGTGGGGCCGGTACAACGTGTGGCTTTTCCGTGCCATGCTTGCTACTGACTGGTAGGTTGACCCGATGGCACAGGCGCACGCGGTACGACGAGTGGATGTCGCCCTCCCGGTGGTCTGGGCGACCATCGCCGACCACCAGGAAATGGCCAACTGGGGTCCCGGCGTCACGGTGACCATGGAACGCCTCGGCGAGGACGACCCGAACGGCGTCGGCGCCATCCGAGCCATCAAGTTCCCCGGCCCCGGCCCGCGTATCCGCGAGGAGATCACCGCGTTCAAGCCACAGCGCCGCCTCGCCTACCGAGCGCTGTCCGGCACCCCGTTCAAGGACTGGCGGGGCGAGGTCGAGATCGCCGAACACCGCGGCGGCACGGCCATCAAATGGAGCCTGTCCTGCCGCTCCCCGATACCCGGCACCGACCTCATCCTCCGCGCCGCCGCAGCCGCCATGCTCGCCGCCCTCGCCCGCTCGGCGAAACGACGCGCCTGACGGCTCAGGCCAACTCCTCCAACTCGTGTTCCACTGCCGCGAGTTCCTCTGCGCTGCCTTGCACACGCGGGCCGGTGAACCATTTGCGGGCGGAGGCGAACCACCAGATCGCGGCGCCGCCGAGGACGACGATGAAGGCGATCGGCGTGTAGTTGAAGTTGCCGAACTGGATCGGTGACGTGGTGGGCAGCATGAACAACACGAAGATGATCACCACCCACCCGGTCGCCACGATGCCGATGGGCTTGCCCCACTTCCCGAGGTTCCACGGTCCCTTCTCGAACGAATCGCCGCGCAGCACGCGCAGGAACACCGGGATCACGTAGGCGACATAGAGGCCGACCGTGGCGATCGAGGTGACGGCCGCGTACGCGGTGGCGTTCCACAGGTCCGGCAGCGACAGGAGGAACGCGCCGACCGCCGCGAACCACACCGAGTTGGTTGGCGTCCTGGTGCGCTTGTTGATCTTGTGCCAGAGCCGCGATCCGGGGATGGCACCGTCGCGGGCGAACGCGTAGATCATGCGCGAGTTCGCGGTCACCGAGGCCATGCCGCAGAACAGCTGGGCGCCGATGGCGATCAGCAGCAGGAACTCGCCGGTCTTCTGGCCGGCCGCGTCGATGAAGATCTGCGCGGGCGGCACGCCGGTGCTGGAACCGGCCTCGCCCGAGTAGTTCTGGATGGCGAAGGTCAGGCCGAGCAACAGCACCCAGCCGGCGGCCAGCGAGACCAGGATCGAGTTGACGATGCCGCGCGGGCCTGCCGTGGCCGCGCCCTTGGTCTCCTCGGTCATGTGCGCAGACGCGTCGTAGCCGGTCAACGTGTACTGCGACATCAGCAGGCCCAACGCGAACACGTACACGACCGAGCCCCAGCCGGTGTTGTTCACGAAGTGTCCGAACACGAACGACGCCGGCTGGTGGTGGGTGGGCACGATGATCAGCACGCCGACGATGACCAGCACGCCGATCAGGTGCCACCAGACGCTGATGTTGTTGAGCAGTGCGACGATGCGCACCCCGAAGGTGTTCAGCAGGCCGTGCACGATGAGGATGATCGCCAGCAGCAGGATGGTGTGCGGCGGCGTGGCGGCGAAGCCGGCGACCAGGTCCAGGAACGCGTTGAGGAACGTGGCCGCGCCGAAGTCGATGCCAGCGGTGACCGCGACCTGGCCGATCAGGTTGAACCAACCGGTGAACCAGGACCAGGCCGCGCCGTTGCGCGGGGCGAGCTTGGCCGCCCAGTAGTAGAGGCCGCCCGCGGTCGGGTAGCTGGAGCACACCTCGGCCATGCCAAGCCCGACGAGTACGACGAAGAAGCCGACGAGCGGCCAGCCCCAGATCATCGCGACCGGGCCACCGGTGTTCATGCCGGTCCCGTACAGGGTCAGGCAGCCGGACAGGATCGAGATGATCGTGAACGACACCGCGAAGTTCGAGAACGCCGAGAGTGACCGGCGCAGTTCCTGGGCGTAACCGAGTTGGTGCAGTCGAGCGTCGTCGTCATCGACGTCCGCGGCGGGGACGGGATCTAATTTCTCGGACACGGGCCGACACCTCCGCCAATGGACCGTTGGCAGTCCTTTTGTGGATCAGACACTGCGTGATCGGCAAGGGTGGCAAGCGCACCAGAGAGATGTCAACCCTGCTTACCCACCTGTTACCAGGGTTGACACATAGTCAGCCGAGCAGTACCAATACCTCAAAGGTCTGGTATCCGGCCCATTGAACTCAGGCGCACGGAAGGACTCCATGCAGCCCACCGAAGGTTTGCTGACCCTCGAACGCCTGCGCGAGCTGGTGATCGAGGGCGATATCGACACCGTGCTGGTGGCCATGACCGACATGCAGGGCCGGTTGCAGGGCAAGCGATGTTCGGCTCGGTTCTTCCTGGAAGAGGTCGTGCCGCACGCGACAGAGGCGTGCAACTACCTGCTCGCCGTCGACGTGGAGATGAACACGGTCGGCGGCTACGAGATGTCCTCGTGGGAACGCGGCTACGGCGACTTCGTGCTGCGCCCCGACCTGAGCACACTGCGCCTTGTGCCCTGGCATCCGGGCACCGCGCTGGTGCTCTGCGATGTGGAACGGGTCGAGGACGGCTCGCCGGTGCCGGTGTCGCCGCGCCAGGTGCTGCGCCGCCAGCTGGAGAAGTTGGCCGAGCGCGGCCTTGCCGCGTTCGTCGGCACGGAACTTGAGTTCATGGTGTTCGACGACTCCTACGAGGACGCGTTCGCCAAGGGCTACCGCGACCTCCGCCCGGCCAATCAGTACAATGTGGACTATTCGATGCTCGGCACAGCGCGACTCGAACCGCTGCTGCGCCGCATCCGCAACGACATGACCGGCGCCGGCCTCTACGTCGAGTCGGCCAAGGGCGAGTGCAATCCCGGCCAGCAGGAGATCGCCTTCCGCTACGACGAGGCGCTCACCACCTGCGACAACCACTCGATCTACAAGACAGGGGCCAAGGAGATCGCCGCGCAGGAGGGCCGCAGCCTCACCTTCATGGCCAAGTTCAACGAGCGCGAGGGCAACTCCTGCCACATCCACGTCAGCCTGCGCGGCACCGACGGCTCGGCCGTGCTCGCCGGCGACGGCCCGGACGGCTTCAGCCCGATGATGGAGCACTTCCTCGCCGGCCAACTCGCCTGCCTGCGCGAGTTCAGCTACTTCCTGGCGCCGAACATCAACTCCTACAAGCGGTTCGCCGAGGGCAGCTTCGCGCCGACCTCGGTCGCCTGGGGCCGGGACAACCGCACCTGCGCGCTGCGCGTCGTCGGCCACGGCGACTCGCTGCGCGTGGAGAACCGGGTACCCGGCGGCGACGTCAACCCGTACCTCGCCGTGGCCGCGGTCATCGCGGCCGGCCTGCACGGCATCGAGCGCGAACTGCCGCTGGAGGACGAGTTCACCGGCAACGCCTACAACTCCGGCCGGGACACCGTGCCCCGCACCCTCCGCGAAGCCGCCGACCTGCTCGCGACCAGTGAACGCGCCAAGGAGGCGTTCGGCGCGGAGGTGATCGACCACTACCGCAACGCCGCCGCCGTCGAACTCGCCGCGTTCGACGCCGCCGTCACCGACTGGGAGAGGGTCCGTGCGTTCGAGCGACTCTAGGCCGGTCATCGGCATCAGCAGCTACCTCCAGGAGGCCGGCTACGGCATCTGGCGCCAGCAGGCGGCGATCCTGCCAAGCACCTACCTGGAGGCGGTGCTGCGCGCGGGCGGCATCCCGGTCGTACTGCCCTCGATCGGCGACGGCCAGGCCGAGTACGTCTCGCGCATCGACGGCCTGATCCTGGCCGGCGGCGCCGATCTCGACCCGGCCGGCTACCACCAGCAGCCGCACGAGAAGACCGCCGGCGTGCAGGCACATCGCGACGCGTTCGAGTTCCCGCTGCTGCGCGCCGCGCTGGACGCGAACCTGCCGGTGCTCGGCGTGTGCCGGGGCATGCAACTGCTCAACGTCGCGCTCGGCGGCACCCTGCACCAGCACCTGCCCGACACGATCGGCAACTCCGAGCACTGCCCGGTACCCGGCACGTTCGGCGGCTGCACCGTGAAAATCAGCCCGGACAGCACATTGGCGACGATCTTCGGCGACACGACGACCGTCCGCTGTCACCATCACCAGGCGGCCGACGCGATCGCCCCCGCGTTGACCGTGACCGGCCGGGCCGCCGACGGCACGGTCGAGGCCGTCGAACTCGCTGAGAAGGACTTCGTGCTTGGCGTGCAGTGGCATCCCGAGGAGAACCCGGACGACGACCGACTGTTCGCCGCGCTCGTCGCCGCGAGCAAGAAAGGACCGCGATGACCTCCGTCGAGGTGCGCAACCCAGCGACCGAGCGGGTGATCGGCACCGTCGAGCTGACCTCGGTCGAGCAGGCCGACGTGGCCATCGAGCGCGCGCACCGCGCCCAGCCTGCCTGGGCCGCCCTCGCGCCCGCCGACCGCGCGCGGCTGCTGCGTCGCTTCGCCGAGGCGGTCGAGGCCGACCAGGAGCACCTGGCCCAGCTTGAGGTGACCAACTCCGGCCACACCATCGGGAACGCCCGCTGGGAGGCCGGCAACGTCGCCAACGTGCTCAACTACTATTCGGCCGCGCCGGAACGCCTGTTCGGCAGGCAGATCCCGGTACCAGGCGGGGTGAACGTAACCTTCGCCGAACCGCTCGGCGTTGTCGGCGTGATCGTGCCGTGGAACTTCCCCATGCCGATCGCGGGCTGGGGGTTCGCACCGGCGCTCGCCGCCGGCAACACGGTCGTGCTCAAACCGGCCGAGCTGACCCCGCTCACCGCGATCCGACTCGCCGAACTCGCCAGCGAGGCCGGCATCCCCGAGGATGTGTTCCAGGTGCTGCCTGGCAAGGGATCGGTTGTCGGGCAACGGTTCGTCACTCATCCCGCGGTGCGCAAGGTGGTGTTCACCGGCTCGACAACGGTCGGCAAGCAGATCATGGCCGGCTGCTCCGAGCAGGTGAAGCGGGTGACGCTGGAGCTGGGCGGCAAGAGCGCCAACATCGTCTTCGCCGACGCCGACCTGGCAAGGGCCGCCGCGACCGCACCCTACGGCGTATTCGACAACGCCGGCCAGGACTGCTGCGCGCGCTCGCGAATCCTGGTGCAGCGCAGCGTGTTCGACACCTTCCTCGAACTGCTCGAACCCGCCGTGCTCGGCGTGCGCGTCGGCGATCCGAACGACGAGAAGACCGAGATGGGCCCGCTCATCTCAGCCGCCCACCACGCCACCGTCTCCTCCTATGTGGATGGTTCGGTCGATGTCGCGTTCCGTGGCAGCGCGCCGGACGGCCCCGGTTTCTGGTTCCCGCCAACCGTCCTGCTGCCCACCTCGGCCGCCGACCGCACCATGACCGAGGAGATCTTCGGCCCGGTCGTCACAGTCTTCCCGTTCGACGACGAGGCCGACGCGATCGCGCTGGCGAATGACAGCGAGTACGGCCTGTCCGGTTCGATCTGGACCGAGAACGTCGGCCGCGCGCTGCGCGTGTCCCGCGCGGTGCAGGCCGGCAACCTGTCGGTCAACTCGCACTCGTCGGTCCGCTACTGGACGCCGTTCGGCGGCTTCAAGCAGTCCGGCCTCGGCCGCGAACTCGGCCCGGACGCGCTCGACGCGTTCACCGAGACGAAGAATGTGTTCATCAGTACGGAGGAGCGGTAGACATGACCACCATCAGCGAGCGGCTGGCGGGCCGGGTCGCGGTCGTCACCGGCGGCGGCAGCGGCATCGGGCTCGCCACGGTGCGACGCTTCGCGGCCGAGGGCGCCAAGGTCGTCGTCGGCGACCTCGACCCGGTGACCGGCGAGAAGGCCGCCGCCGAGGTCGGCGGGCGCTACGTCAAGGTCGACGTGAGCGACGAGGAGCAGGTCAAGGCGTTGTTCAACGCGGCAGCGCAGGAATACGGCTCGGTCGACATCGCGTTCAACAACGCGGGCATCTCGCCGCCGGAGGACGCCTCGATTCTGGACACCGACCTCGACACCTGGCACAAGGTCCAGCAGGTCAACCTGACCTCGGTGTTCCTGTGCAGCAAGTACGCGATCGAGCACATGCGCGCCAGGGGCAGTAACAAGGGCAGCGGCTCGATCATCAACACCGCGTCGTTCGTCGCGGTGATGGGCGCCGCGACCTCACAGATCTCCTACTCGGCCTCCAAGGGCGGCGTGCTCGCGCTCACCCGCGAACTGGGCGTCGAGTTCGCCCGCCGGGGCATCCGGGTCAACGCCCTGTGCCCTGGGCCGGTGAACACGCCGCTGCTCAAGGAGTTGTTCGCCAAGGACCCGGAGAAGGCCGCGCGGCGCCTCGTGCACGTGCCGGTCGGCCGGTTCGCCGAGCCGGAGGAGATCGCCGCGACCGTGGCGTTCCTGGCCAGCGACGACGCCTCGTTCATCACCGCGTCCACCTTCCTTGTCGACGGCGGCATCCACGCCGCCTACGTGACGCCCCTGTAGATCCCGTGCACCCTGTCGACGCCGCGCTGTTCCGGCCGGTTCGCACCGGCAACGCCTTCGAGGAAACCGTCGAACGGCTGTTGCAGGCGATCCGGCTCGGCGTGGTGCGGGTCGGCGAACGCCTGCCCGCCGAGCGCGACCTCGCGGTCAAGCTCGGCGTGGCAAGGGTGACGTTGCGCGAGGCCATCCACGCGCTGGCCGAGGCCGGCTATGTCGAATCCCGGCGCGGCCGCTACGGCGGCACGTTCGTGACCGCGCCGCCCCAGTCGCGCCCGCTCGCCGGCCGAACTCCGGTCGAGCAGCTCGACGACGTGCTCACGCTGCGGTTCGCGCTGGAGACCGGCGCGGCCGAGGCGGCTGCCGAACGACCGCTCGCCCCCACCGAACGCCGCCACCTCAGCGCCTGCCTCGCCGACGCATCGGCCGCCTCGCTAGTCGACTACCGGCGCGTCGACTCCCGCCTACACCTGGCCATCGCCGAGGTGGCCGCGTCGCAGTCGCTGACCAAGTCGGTCGCGGACGCGCGCACGCGGGTCAACGACCTGTTGGACGAGATCCCGTTGCTGCCGCTGAACATCGACCATTCCAACGCCCAGCACGAGCAGATCGTGGCGAGCATCCTCGGCGGCGATCCGGCCGCGGCGCGCGCCGCCATGGCCGAACACCTGGCCGGCACCGCAGCACTACTACGCGGCTTCCTCTCGTAACGCCTTAACCGCCTTGAGGCGTTACTGCGGTGCCAGGTCGCTTCGCGGCTCGCCCGACCGCACCGACATGGCCGGCTCCTGCAACTCAGCCGGAACGGCACCCTCTCCAGCGCCGTCCTTGGCGCCGGCCACGAGCGGCAACGGCACCGCCAGCGTCTCCTCGGCCGCGACCGGGTCGAGGTCGGCCGCGGGCTTGCCCGGTTTGGCCCGCAGCCGCAGCGGGTCCGGCCAGAGCATCGAGGCCATGGTCAGCAGGGCGAGCAGGATGACGACGACCATGTGCACGAGGTTGCCCATGGCCTCCTCGCCGTCCGGGTAGTACACGAGCAGGATCAGCACGGCCACCCCGGCGGATGCCGCGAGCCAGCGGTTGCGCCACGGCGACGCGCTCAGGATCGCCAGGCCCCAGGTGAGGTACCAGGGCAGCGTCGGCGGCGACAGAATCGCCACCGCAAGCAGCGCGAACCCGGCCCTGCGCACGGCCTCGGCACCGCCGTGCCGTGCCTTCCACCACTGCCGCGCCACGATGACGACCAGCAGCACGTCGCCGAGGAAGCGGGTCATCGAGGTGAACGACTGCGGCGCGACGGGGCCGAAGATGTTCACGATCGAGTGCAGCAGCTCGCCGACACCGGTCGGCAGGTTCACCCAGTTCACGATCAGCTGCGGCGCCTTGAGCGCGCCGATCCAGCCGAGGTCGACCCTGGCCAGCAGCGTGCATGCCGCGAAAACCGCGAGCACGATGCCGATCGTCGCCGAGCACGCGCGGACGAACCTGCGCTTGAACGTGCCCTCCATCCGCGCCGCCCACACCCACATCAGAAACGGCAGCGCGACACCCGCGGTCGCCTTGACGGCCATGGCCAGCGTGACCAGCGACAGACCTGCCGCGTGCTTGCGTTCGAGCACGAGCAGGCAGCCCATGGCAAGCAGGCCGATCATCAACAGGTCGTTGTGCGGCCCGCCGACCAGGTGGATCACCATCATCGGGCTGGCGACGACCAGCCACAGCGCGACCGGCAGCCGCCCGCCGAGGTGCCTTGTCAGGCCGGGCAGCGCCGCGACGACGAGCACGAGGCCGATCATCAGCACAAGGCGCATCAGAATGACGCCGATGATCAGGTGTTCACCCACGATCATCGCGATGATCTTGGCGGCGAGAATGAACAGCGGTCCGTACGGTGCCGGCGTGCTCTGCCAGAACGGGTGCACGTTCATGGCGATCGCGTCGCTGAGCACGTTCGGCCCGACCGAGTACGGGTTCAGCCCGCGCCAGGACAGCTCGCCCTGGCCGAGGTAGGAGAAGACGTCCCTGGTGAACGCGGGCGGCGAGATGATCATCGGTGCGATCCAGCTCAGCCCGGCGATCAGCACGCCCCGGCCGCGGACCTTGCGCGCTACGACGTCGCGTCCCAGCCTGACCCACGCCCAGACCAGCAGGAACACGCCGACGTAGAGCATGGCGGTGGCCAGGTTGCGGCCATGGCCGTAGCGGATCCAGGACAGCGGACCGTTGCCGAGGATCGGGTCGTTGATCAGGTCGCCGCCCGCGCCGAGGGAACCGATCAGGATCAGGACCGAGCCGACGATCCCCTGGACGAGAGTGCGCCTGGACAGCCCGATACCCAGGCCGGCGGGCCGCGGGGCGTCAGGGACACCGGGCCGCTGTGAAACCCCGGGGGAAGCCACCGGGGCGGCTACCGGGGCATCCGGCGCCAACTGGGTTACCTGAGTGTCGGACATAGCTCAGTCATGGTCGCACGTCCCCGTCACCGCCCTGTGCGCGGCCAGCCTTGTGCGCGGCCGCATGTTCCGCGCGCGCACGGTCGCACGTCTGGCGAGACCACGCACGGTCGGGGGCAGCCGGGCGGTCATTTTCCCGATTTGCCCCACTCTTGACTACTCCACGTATCTACACATCACCCAGTTCACCCGGGTGATATCAGCGTCAGCTATTCGTTTTATCCCATCCAGCACGTGGGCAACTCATGCTTACCCGAGTCACCCAACACATTCCACAACGCGATAAACTCTTCATAACCGGGAAACATCTTCGGACAAACATCTTCGACGGCATCGACCCACGGAAAGGAAGTACATCGTGGCTTCCAGGACCATCGTCGCACTCATTGACGACCTGGACGGCGGTGACGCTGACGAGACCGTCAGCTTCTCGCTGGACGGCGTCGACTACGACATCGACCTTTCCGCCAACAATGCGGCAGGTCTGCGCAAAGTACTCGCCGAGTTCATCGAATCGGCGCGGCGCACCTCGGGACGCAAGAATCGTGGCACCCCGGCCATGGTGCACACCAGGGTCGACGCGGGCGGCGACAAAGCACAAAATCAGGCCATCCGCAATTGGGCGCGCAGCCAGGGCTTCACCGTGTCCGACCGGGGCCGGATTCCCGCCGAGCTGGTCGAGAAGTTCCAAGAGGCGCACAGCGCCTGAGCGGACCCGCGCCGAGACGGTACCGAAGGCACCGAAGGCAGGGGTGCCGAGGAAGGTCAACGCTGCGGTTACGTTCGAAATACCGCATCCACGCGAGTCGAGTCATTACGAACAGTAACGGGCCCGTAGAGATCGATGATCTCCACGGGCCCGGATACGTCTGCTGGCGCGTCAGCCCTGCGCGACGACGACGCCCATCGACCGGGCGGAACCGGCGACGACCTTCATGGCCGCCTCGATGGTGTCCGCGTTCAGGTCCGGCATCTTGCGCTCGGCGATGGAGCGCAGCTGGGCCTGGGTGATGGTGCCGCTGGTCTTATGGCCCGGGTTCTCCGAGCCGCTCTTGAGGCCGAGTTCCTTGCGGATCAGGAAGCTGGTCGGCGGCGTCTTGTAGCGCAGCGAGTAGCTGCGGTCTTCATAGACGGTCACCACGACCGGCACGATGTCGCCGCGGTGCGCCGAGGTCGCCTCGTCGTACTCGACCTTGACGTTACGGGTGTTCGCACCAGTCGGACCGAGCATCTTGCCCAGGTCGACCATGGCGGCGTTGCCCGCCTCCAGTTCGAGAGTCGCCTCGAACGTCTTCTTCAGCTTCGGAGGCATCTAGATCCCTCTGTATCCCATCGTCAAGGCGCGGTTGCGCCGTTCTCCCACTTGCCGCGATCTGCCGGTCCCCGGCCGTGGCCCCAGCGAACAACACAGGCCAACCAGGCACAGGCGCACCGACGGAAGCAGGCTCTGGCCGAGCAGGCACACCCCATCGGCGCAAGAAGCCTCCAGCTAGTGTAGCCGAGGGGTGGGGATCGCTCCGAATCGGTCTGGTCAACGCAACCTTGCGGACGCCTGTCACGTCTTCGATCAAGGCTGAGATCACACTGAGATCACAAGGGCATCACGAGGGAGGCCGCAGAGTGGACGACTGGCCGCGCGACCCCGAGGACCAGGGGATGTCCTCGGACGGCGCCCAACCGCCGCGTTCCGGCAACCTTCCGCACCCGTCCCTCGGCGGCGGCCGGTTACCCCGCCCGGACGCCGAATCCGTGCGCGGCCACCTCCCCGACAACCTCCCCGACCCCAACCCCGGCTCCGGTCGCCCACCCGGCGGCAGGTCCCGGGGCGCCAAGATCGCGCTGAACACCGGCAAGGCGCTTGTGGCGCTCGTCGCGGTGATCGTGCTCGGTGCCACCGGCGTCAGCTGGGCCACGCTGCAGCGCGCGGAGAACGGCGTCACCACCGACAACGTCATCGATCCCGGCGGCTCGTCGAACGACGACCAGAAGCACTCGGACGGCTCGGACGACATCCTGCTTGTCGGCCTGGACAGCCGCACCGACGTGCAGGGCAACCCGTTGCCGCAGCAGGCGCTCGCCTCGCTCGACGCGGGTGGCGACAGCGGCGAGGTCAACACCGACACCATGATCCTGATGCACATCCCGGACAACGGCGGCCCCTCGGTCGGCATCTCGATCCCGCGCGACTCCTGGGTGAGCATCCCCGGCTACGGCCCGAACAAGATCAACGCCGCGTACGCGGAAGCCAAGGCGACCTCGACCAAGCAGCTCAAGGCCCAGGGCGACACCGACGGCGCCGACGTGGAGCGCAAGTCCAGTCAGGCGGGCGCCAAAGAGCTGATCACCGTCGTCCAGAACCTCACCGGCGTGCACGTCGACCACTACGCCGAGGTCAACCTCTACGGCTTCGACCAGCTCTCGCAGGCCATCGGCGGGGTGCCGGTGTGTCTGAACCACGCGGTCAAGGATGACCGGTCGGGCGCGAACTTCCAGGCCGGCTACTTCACCGTCCAGGGCGTGCAGGCACTCCAGTTCGTCCGGCAGCGGCACAACATCCCTGGCGGTTCGACCGACCTGCAACGCGAAGCGCGGCAGCAGGCGTTCCTCGCGTCCATGGCGCACAAGGTGCTCTCCGCCGGCACGCTGACCAGCCCGACCGAGTTGCAGAACCTGATCGGCGCCATCCAGAAGTCGATCATCATCGACTCGGGCTGGAACCTGGTGGACTTCGCAAGCAAGATGGCCGGGATGAGCTCGGGCAACCTCAAGTTCGAGACCATCCCCACGCTCAACATCGACTATCGACCCATCAAGGGCAGCGACCTGAGCGCGGTGCAGATCAACCCGGCCCAGGTGGCGGCCTTCGTGCGGGGCGAGACCGGCGGCGCCGCCGCTCCGCCGCCGAGCAACGTCGGCGCCACGTCCGACCCGACGAGCACGAACACGCCCTCCGGCGGCAACTCCTCGACAACGGTCGACGTGCAGAACGGCTCTGGCGTGCACAACCTGGCGGCCGGAGTGCTGAGCAAGCTGGCCAAGGCCGGCTTCGGCCAGGGCGCCACCGGCAACATCGCGAGCCGGACCTCGTCGGTGATCTACTTCCACGCCGGCCAGCAGGACGCGGCCAACGCGGTCGCGGCGGCGTTGGGTGGCAAGATCACGGTGGCGCAGAGTCCGAGCGTGCCGAGCGGTCACGTCTGGGTCTACCTCGGCTCGAACTACCGCAGCGAGGGCGTCAGCACGGCAGCGGCCGACTGGAGCGTCACCGGCGTGAACCAGAACCTGGTGCCGCAGGCATTCGCCCCCGCACATGCCGCCACCCCGGCCACGATCACCGACAGCGGCGACACCCCGCCCTGCGTGGACTGAGCCCGCTCGCGCGGGCCCGCCGACCGACCAGTAACAAATGGGCAGCGAGTCCGACATTTCCGATCAGTAGCCTGATCAAATGTGGTAGGCAACACTGTCATGACGCAACGAACTCTGATCAGATTCACCCAAACGGGTGAACCGCGCCACTGAATGCCCTCTCCTGGCGTAAGGACTCGCGCCCCGAGTACTCCCCCGTACAGCGTCCGTACTGGATGGTGGAGACAGCCACAACGGACCGCGGCAGAACAGCAGAAAGCGGACCCCAGGCCCGCGATCCAGTTGGCGGAGGCGCCCACCGTGCACATCGACGCAACGAGCTACCAACGCGTACTCGGCGATGAGCTGAGACGGGTCCGCAAGCAGCGCGGCTGGACGCGCAAGGAACTACAGCAGCGCCTCCAGTCCGACATCTCACTGCAAACCCTTGCCACATACGAACTCGGCACCCGGCACTGCTCGGTCGTGCGACTGGTCGAACTGTGCCTGGCCATGGACGTGTTGCCGCAGGATCTGTTGGCCCGCGTACACGATCGGCTCTTCCCCGGCGACCGACCTGGCCAGATCCGGGTCGACCTGACCAGAGTCGTGCGTGACCAACAGCCCGAGCTGCAACCGTTGCAGCGCTGGGCCCGGGATCGGCTCAGCCAGGCCGAGATCGGCGCCAGCCCCGAGGTGCACCTCGACCTCGCCGCACTGGAACAGATGGCCGAACTGTGCGGCCTGCAGACCGTGGACCTCATCGGCAAGCTGCGCACGATGAACGCCGCCGGCAACGCGGTCACCTGAGAACCGGCGGTGACCTGACAACCGGCGGTCACTTGAGAACCCAACGGCGAAATCCGGCTAAATAGTCACTCTCTTATTCAAAGCCAGAAATATCGGCGCGAAACAAATACCGCCGACCATGCGACGCGGCTACGCCGACACCGATCGCTCCTCGCTCGCGTCCGCCCGCACCGTCAACTCGAAGTCGGCGGGCCGAACCGAGCGCGTGTCCAGCCAGTACCGCCAGGTGAACCCGGGCCAGATCGTCCGGTTCACGCCCTTCGCGTCCAGATACCAGCTCGTACAACCGCCCTGCGTCCACACGCCACGCACCAGCTTGCGCTGGATGTCCTCGTTGAACCGCTCCTGCACGTCCGCCCGCACCTCGATGGCTCCCGCCCGATGCCGATCGACCAGCTCGATCGCCTCAGCCACGTACCGGATCTGCGACTCGATCATGAACACCACCGAGTTGTGGCCGAGCCCGGTGTTCGGACCGAGCAGGAAGAACAGGTTCGGGAAGCCGGCCACCGAGATCCCGTAGTGGGTGCGCATGCCCTCGCCGGCCCAGGTCTTGGCCAGATCCCGCCCGTCCCGCCCGATGATCGCCAGCCCGTCGAAGGCGTCCGTCACGTGGAAGCCGGTGCCGAAGATGATCGCGTCGACCTCCCGCTCGGTGCCATCGGCGGCAACGACGGAATGCTCCCGAACCTCCACGATCCCTTCCGTGATCACCTGGACGTTGTCCCTGGTCAACGCGGGGTAGTAGTCGTTGGAGATGAGCACCCGCTTGCAGCCCATCCGGTAGTCCGGCGTCACCTTGCGGCGAAGCTCCCGGTCCGGGATGTGCTTGGCCATCGCCCGCTTCGCGATGCCCTCCGCGGCCCGCAACAGCCTCGGATGCCCGTTGAATCCGACCGCGCGCACCTCAAGCAGCCAGTACAGGAGGTCGCGATATGCCCGCTGGACCGGTGGCGCTACCTTGAACAAGGTCCGCGCCCACCCGGGCATGGCGTGGTCCGGCTTGGGCATGATCCACGGCGGCGTCCGCTGGTAGAGGTCGAGCCTGCCGACCTCCTTGGCGATCCTCGGCACGAACTGGATGGCGCTCGCGCCGGTGCCGATCACCGCGACGCGCTTGCCGCGCAGGTCGTAGTCGTGGTTCCACCGCGCCGAGTGGAAGACCTCGCCCTGAAAGCCGCCCAACCCGGCCAGCTTCGGCACGTTCGGAACGTGCAGCGCCCCGACCCCCGACACCACGAACCGCGCAACGTACTCCTCGCCCGACGCGGTCTGCACATGCCAGACCTGCGCTTGTTCGTCCCAGCGCGCCCCGGTCATCTCGGCCCCGAACCGGATGTGCTTGCCAAGTCCGTACTTCGCGGAAACACGGCGCAGGTAGTCCCAGATCTCCGGCTGGGAGGAGAACGAGCGAGTCCAGCCAGGATTCTGCTCGAAGGAGAACGAGTACATGTGCGACTGGATGTCGCACGCGCAGCCCGGGTAGGAGTTGTCCCGCCAGGTGCCGCCGACGTCCTTGGCCTTCTCCAGCACGACGAAGTCGTCGATGCCCGCCTTCTTCAGCTGGATTGCCATGCCCAGCCCGGAGAACCCGGTGCCGACCACGACGACCTTGGCTTCGGTGCGCCCACCCATGACCACTCCGTCTCATGACAATTCATGACTATTCAAGTCGATCCTGCCTACTGACAGGTAGGCTACCATCAGTAAGTTACCTTCGGTAGCCTGAGCTAAACTGACCGGGTGACCACCAGCAGCGGCACCCAGCCGGCCAAAAAACGGCGGATGCCCCGCGCCGACCGCGAGCGGCAGATGATGGCCGTCGCCGAAGAGGTCTTCGTCGAACGCGGCTACGTGGCCACCTCGATGGACGAGATCGCCGAGCGCGTCGGCGTCTCCAAACCCATGCTCTACGAGTACTTCGGCTCCAAGGAAGGTCTCCTGGTCGCCTGCATCCGCCAGGCCAGGGGCGAACTGTTCACCATCACCTCGACCGCAGCCATGTCGGCGGACGGTCCGGAAGCCATGCTCCGCAACGGCCTGACCGCCTACTTCCGTTTCATCAGAGAACACGGCCGGTCCTGGGCACTGCTGCGCAACGAGGCCGCGGTCGTCGGCCAGTCCGCCCTCGCCGAGATCGAGGCCGGCCGTGCCCAGCAGAGCGAACTGATCATCGCCGCGATGACCAGGTACGCACCGCAGCCGCCCCCGCTCGACCTGCACGCCGCGGCCGAGATGATCGTCGGCGGCTGCGAACAACTCGCCGCGTGGTGCGAGCACCATCCCGAGGTCGGCCCGGAACAGGCAGCCGATCTCGTCATGCAGCTGACCTGGTTCGGCGTGGGCCGCCTTGTCGGCTGAGTCCGCCCCGCATCACCCGGTCAGGGCCAACAAGGACGCCCACTCCGCCATGAGCTGCCGGTAGCGGACACAACACCTAGGGTCAGCCAGGAGACCTGGACAGCTCCGGCGCGGGAGACCCACATGGCCAACAGCACCGTCGCGAACCACCCCGGCACCGCGTCAACCCCGCCCGACCCCCCTGACCCGCGCGATCCGGCCCCCGCCCCCGACTCCGCCCCGTTCCAGCTCAGCCGGGCCCGGACCAACGCCGTGTTCATCGCGGTCCTGCTCGGCATGCTGCTCGCCGCGCTCGACCAGACCATCGTGTCCACCGCGCTGCCGACCATCGTCAGCGATCTCGGCGGCGCAGGGCACCTGTCCTGGGTGGTCACCGCGTATCTGCTCGCCGAGACCGTGTCCACCGCGCTGGTCGGCAAGTTCGGCGACATCTTCGGCCGCAAGAACATGTTCCTGGCCAGCGTCGTCGTGTTCATCGTCGGCTCGTTCTTCTGCGGCTTCGCCAACAGCATGCTGTGGCTGATCCTGTTCCGCGCCGTGCAGGGGCTCGGCGCGGGCGGCCTGCTGGTCACCTCGTCCGCGCTGATCGCCGACGTGATCCCGTTGCGCGAACGCGGCAAGTACCAGGGCCTGCTCGGCTCGGTGTTCGGTGTGGTCACCGTAATCGGCCCGCTGCTCGGCGGCCTTTTCGTCGACCACCTGACCTGGCGCTGGGCGTTCTACGTGAACATCCCGGTCGCGGTCGTCGTCATCGCGGTCGCCGTGCCGACCATCCCCGCCATCCGCAGGGCCGGCAAGGTCGTCGTCGACTACCTCGGCATCATCCTGGTCTCGCTCGGCGCGAGCGGCCTGACCCTGGTCACCAGTTGGGGCGGCAACACCTACGCCTGGAACTCCCCCACCATCATCGGCACCGCGGCCGGCTCGGTCGTCGCGCTGTTCCTGTTCGTCCTCGTCGAACGAAAAGCCAGGGAGCCGGTCCTCCCCACGCGCCTGTTCCGCAACCCGGTCTTCTCGGTCGGTGGCACCCTCGCGTTCCTGGTCGGCTTCGCCATGCTCGGCGGCATCACCTACCTGCCCACGTTCCTCCAGTACGTGGACGGCACCTCGGCGACCGCCTCCGGCATCCGGATGCTTCCGCTGGTCGTCGGCCTGCTGCTCACCTCGATCATCAGCGGCAACCTGGTCAGCAAGACCGGCAGATACAAGATCTTCCCGATCATCGGCTCGATCTTCACCGGCCTGGGGCTGTACCTACTCTCCCTGATGGACGAGCACACCAACATCGTGATCAGCTCGCTGTACATGTTCGTGCTCGGCATCGGGATCGGCCTTTCCATGCAGGTCCTGGTCATCGCCGTGCAGAACACCGTCGACTACTCGGATCTCGGCGTTGCCACGTCCGGCGTGACGTTCCTCCGCACCCTCGGCTCGTCCTTCGGCGTCGCGGTCTTCGGCAGCTTCTACAGCAACCAGTTGACCCCCAACCTGGCCACCGCCCTGCGCACCCACCCCCTCCCACCAGGCGTGCAGCCCGCGACTGTGACCAGCCCTGCCGGCCTGCACAAACTGCCGACCGCGCTGTCGGCCCCGATCGTGCACGCCTATGCCCAGTCCCTGCACGTCGTCTTCCTCACCGCGGTCCCGGTAGCCGCGCTCTCCCTGATCCTCGCCCTGTTCCTCAAGGAAATCCCCCTCCGCGGCACATCCCGCGCCGCAGCGACCGACCTCGGCGAAGGCTTCGCCATGCCGTCGGGCCCGGACAAGGACACCAAACTGGAACAGGCCATCGCCGCGTTGCTGCGCAAAGAGACCATCCCGATGTCCACGGCGGCGCTCGCCCACTCGACGGCCACCCTGGACGAGTCGGACGCCTGGTGCGTCATGCAAATCCACCTGCAACGCCGCCAACGCAAACCCGCGACGTCGCAAGCCATCGCAGAACGGGTACATGTGCCCTGGCAGGTGCTGACGCCCGCGTTCAACCGTGCCGTCAACGGCGGTTACGTCGCCGACGGGCCAGGCACCGGCTACTCGCTCACCAACACCGGTGAGGCCGAGTTCGGCAAGCTCTCAGCGGGTTGGCAGGAGTGGGTGATCGAACGACTTGCGGACTGGAATCCCGAAATCGAAGCCGACCTGCCCGCCGCCCTCGCCCGCCTCGGCCGTCGCCTTTTCGACGAGGAGCCGACCGGCCGGCACGCCCTGCGCGTCGGAGCCACCTGATGCGAACCCGTCCACGCGGCGCGCACGCGCGATATGCCCCCTTGGTCGGAGTGATGCCGAGCACAGGCCCGGTAAAGGTAACGATTTTGGTCAGGTCCGTCATGCATGCTGAGCAACGGGGTCGCACCAGCGCCGCGAGGCGACGTTCGAAGTTGGTCTGAGTCGGGAGGGCCAGATGCACGCACCGATCACGGTGAACTACGTACCGAATGGCGAGGACTGGACGGTCACCGTCACCGACGAGGACCAGACGCGCAGCGCCACCGCGTCCGGCCTGATCGCGGCCAGGGATCAGGCCGACCAGATCGTGGAGAAGATGGTCCCCGGCCAGACCAGCAGAACGGTCGTGCACCTGTTGGAAGGAGACGCCGTCGCCTTCACCAACACCTACCTCCAAGCTCGCCTCGGCCTCACCACCCCCACCCCCACGCCCCCGACCCCGGCCCCGGCCACCCCCTCACCCGACGCCGCGACCCCCGCCGACGCACCCAACACTCCGGACACCCCCGAACCCCCCGCCCCCACCCCACCCTCCGACGCTCCACCCTCCGACAATTCGCCCGAACTGGCGAATGTTCCCGCTCAAGGTGCGAACCAACCGAGCTAGTAGATTGCGCCAACAGGCGGAGCCAGCGCGTCGGCCTTAGGATGATCGTCGCTCAGCTGCCCCGCGGCGGCTGCCATCTGGGAACCGAACTCCAGACGGCGAGGAGGGGTTGTGACCGCAGTGCTCGATGGCGACAAACCGCGCCTGTTCACCCGTGGTCGACCGAGGGACGCCAGCCGAGACGACGCACTGCGCAAGGCGGCGGTCGCGGTCATGGCCGAGGTCGGCTACCGCGCGCTCACCATGGACGCGGTCGCGGCGAGGGCGCGAGCCGGCAAGGCGACCATCTACCGTCGCTGGGACTCCAAGCTCGACCTGGTCATCGACTCGTGCAACCAGCTCGTCGCCGAGCACATCACCGAGCCCGACACCGGTTCGCTACGCGGTGACCTGCGCGAGTTCCTGATGGCGTTCGCCAAGTTCCTCTCCGGCCCCTCCGGCAAGGCGGCCCAGGCCCTGGTCGGCGAACTCCCCCACGAACCCGAACTGGCCGACGCGTTCCGCTCGACGTTCCTGATGTCCCAGCGCGGCACCCTCAAGCGCATCGTCGAACGCGCCCAGACCAGGCACGAGGTGTCCGACGCAGCCCCCAAGGGCATGCTCATCGAACTGAGCGGCGCCGCGCTGACCTATCGTCTGATGATCACCGGCGACCCGCTGGACGAGGCGTTCGTGGACAAGTTCCTCAACAGCGTCCTGATGCCCCTGCTCCAGCACAACCAGGCATAACGAAGCGCCGAGCCCCCGCAGCGGGCGCCCGGCGCTTTCGTTCGAGCCACACACCTAGCGGAACAGCCGCCGGACCACCAGCACTCCGACCAGGACCCCAACCCCGATCAGGGCATACTTGACCTTCGGGTCGCCCAGCTTGCTCCGCACCGACGTCTTGGCGCTCTCCACGAACCGCTGCGGATTGGCCTTCACGCTCAACTCGTCCAACGTCTCCGCGAGCGCGTCACGGGCCTGTTCGATCTCACGCTGAATGGTGTCCGGGTCGCGTGCCACGTGTCCTCCTCCTCGGCGTCCGGCCGGCCGGCGGACAGGCCAGGTCACCACGGTAGATCACCTGACCCAGGCGCGCCGCACGACCCCAACTCCAGGTCACCGCGAGATCGACACCCCACCCCGACCCGCTAAGCTTGCCCAGCCGGGCCGTTCACGCAGCGCAAGGCACCCGGGGGCCGTAGCCCAATCGGCAGAGGCACTGGATTTAGGTTCCAGCCAGTGAGGGTTCGACTCCCTTCGGCCCCACAGGTAGAGACACTGGTAGTTCTATTGGTAGCCCCTGGTACGGCTCTGACCTGCGACTACGTTGGTGTTTGCGTTCGCGTGTCCAACAAGGGTTTCGTGACCCCGCACGAACACCTGCCACTGACGGACCCGTGCGAGGCGCAGTCTCAAGCCAAGCCGTCGTCGGGGTGATCACCGACCGTCAGATTTGCCGCTATAGCGAGCGTCAGGGTGATGGCCCAGCCTCTGTCTGGTGATTACGCAGCTCCCCGCGCGATCCCGCATCCACCGGTGTCGAACTTCGCTGGCACGTGGTCGCACCGGTCGGACGAACGCGCTCTAGGTGGCAGATGAGTGCGTTCGTGGCAGCGAATTGTCGTGTCGCCGGCTGGGCTGGGCACCGGTCCGATGATCGGCTCATCCGCGCTGCACTTGATCTCGGTGTGGAGTCTGATCTACCGTCCACTTCGCGTTGATCGCGCACTCCGGGGTGTTGTGGTCGCTCGCTCTAAACGGAGGTTGTTATGCACAAGCTGGTGGTCCTGTATCCCGAGCCCGCCGATCCCGACCACTTCCACGACTACTACGTGAACAACCACCTCCCGCTGGTCACACGCATGCCCGGCCTGCTCGCGTGGCGCTACAGCTTCGACGTGACAGCGACGCCGGGACAGACGCCGTACTTCGCGGTTTTCGAGGCCGAGTTCGCCGACGCTGCGGCAATGACCGCGGCGAGGGAGTCTCCGCAGGGCCAGCAGGTGGCTGCCGATGTTGCCAACTACGCCACCGGTGGGGCGGTCGTCATCCACTATCCGGTGCAGAACGGCACCTGCTGAGCCTGCCCCTGAGGCACCGCTATATCCGCGGTGAGCCATGTTCGCCACCTCCTCGCGGAATCGCCCACACTCTCTTCAGCCCCACACTCTCTTCAGCATGTGCGGATATCCGCACGAACTGTCGATCGGCGGCATGGACGGGTGTTCAGCCACCGAGCTCGCTGTCACGCAGCCGCGCCGACCGGAGGTCGAGGCGGTGAAGGTGTCGATCAGGGCGTGGGTCGGAGTCCGGCAAAGATGATCGCCAACGTCCGTTGTCGGAGTTCGGGGCTCCATCCCGCCCGGAGCGCGCCTTGGCAGGTTGCGGCGAGAAGCGCCATCACCTCGTCGATCTGGACGTTGGCACGAATGCCACCGGCTTGTTGGGCACTGACGAGCAGCTGACCGATGGCGTCCCGCAGGACCTGAAGCGATGCGGTCATGTCCACGTCGAGACCCGTTTCGGCGAGCAGTTCGACAACGGTCTTGGTGCTGGCCGCCTGGCCGACCAGCCGGGTGAAGAAGGCGAACAGGGCGTCGGCCGGGTCCTCATCCTCGGCGAGTGTCTCGGCGTCCTGGGCGAGTTCGAGCCGGAGATCCTTCATGATCGCCTGGAGCAATGCGTGTTTGGTGGGGAAGTGTCGGAAGATCGTGCCGACCGCGAGGCCGGCCCTGGTCGCGATCTCCTCGGTGGATGCGGTCGGTCCCTTGTCGGCGAACACCTCGCGGGCGGCAGCGAGGATGCGGGCGCGGTTGCCGCGGGCGTCGGACCGCAGCCCCTTGCTCGCGGGCGTGGCATCCCTGGGCATCGGCGACCTTATCTCCTTGACAACATGAGTGCAGACTCATCATATTAGCTGAGTTCTCACTCATCTTAGGAGGATGGCCATGACTGAGACCACCCCCGATCCCGGGCCTCGTGAGGTGTTCGCGATGGCGCGCGACAGGTGGCTGGACAACGTACCCGGGATGGACGGGGACATGTTCGCCGACGACGCTGTCGTCGAGTTTCCCTTCGCCCCACCTGGCCGACCGAGCCGGTTCGAGGGCCGTGCCGCGTTCCTGGCCCACGCCCAGCCGGAACGGGCCTCCCTGCCGGTGCGTTTCGACGCCATCCGTGATGTCGTCATCCACGACACGGCCGATCCGGAGGTGATCGTCGTCGAGTATGTGATGGTCGGGACGTTCACCGTGACCGGGCAGCAGGCCGCCGCTCCGTTCGTGAGCGTGCTGCGGGTCCACAACGGCAAGATCACCCACTGGCGCGAATACCAGAACCCGTTGGCCATGGCGGCCGTGACGGCAGCGCGGCAGGGAAGCGACAATCCCACATCGGCACGACAAGATGTTCGACTCGGGGCGAAATCTGCCGCCAGTTGACCGCGGCCAACTGGCGGCGCCAGGAGTCGCTGCGCGCCGGTCCGGTGGCTCCTGCCGACTGCCGGCGACAGCTTGGCCGACCATACCGGTCGCCGTTGCTGGCCGTGCTGGGATTGGCATGAACACGCTCGATTGATCCGCCACCGCGCTGCCGGGCTGCTGGCAGGATCGGTGAACATGAGCACTCCGCATGTCGTCGCGATCGAAACCAAGAGCTTCACGAGCGGTGACGACCATCATGCTGTCGTCGCCAGCGTTGCGGCCACCGCAGGCAACCAGGACGCGGGTCTGAAAAAGGGTGCCACGTGCTGGTGTGGCGCGCAGACTTGAAGGACGCCAGGGAGATCATGCGGCGCGTGGTCTGGGAGATCGTGCGCTGTCAGGCGAGCGCGGCGGTGGGCATCATCTCAGTAGGGGCGGGCGGCGAGGTCGTATTTGATCGCGCACCAGTCTCCGACTAGTGCTGCTGGAGTACGTACTCCAGCAGCACTTCGTGATCGTCATGGTGTAGCTTATCGATCTTGTGTTGACCGATGAGGATCTTGAGGCGTGGGTCGCTGGCCTGGATGACCTGTTCGCGCAGGTCGCAGGCCGGTTCTTTCGGGGCTGAGCCGCGCCGTCGGGCTCGTGCCTACGTGCGTGGCCTGTTGGCGCCGCTGGCGGGCAAGAACGGCTGGACCCTGGCCGAGGCCGCTGGTGAGTTGACCCCGGACGGCATGCAGCGCCTGCTCAACGCCGCAGCCTGGGACATCGACGGGGTCCGCGATGACGTGCGCGCCTACGCAGTCGAACACCTCGGCGACCGTGACGGAGTACTCGTGGTCGACGAAACCGGATTCTTGAAGAAGGGCACCCGCTCCGCCGGCGTGCAGCGGCAGTACTCCGGTACCGCCGGGCGTATCGAGAACTGCCAACTGGGTGTGTTTCTTGCTTACACCACAAGCAAAGGACGCACGCTAATCGACCGGGAACTCTACCTGCCGAAGTCCTGGACCGGTGATCGGCAGCGGTGTCGGGAAGCCGCGATCCCCGACGAGGTCGAGTTCGCCACCAAGCCGGTACTGGCTCAAGCGATGCTCGCTCGGGCCCTGGATGCTGGCGTGCCCGCCGCGTGGGTCACCGCCGATGAAGCCTATGGAGGAGACTCGAAATTCCGTCGCTGGCTGGAAACCAGGCGTATCAGCTATGTGGTCGCGGTCGCCTGCAACCAGACCATTCCCGCCACGGCGGGCACCTCACGCGCTGATGTTCTGGCGGCCCAAGCACCCGAGGATGCGTGGAAACGACGCAGCTGCGGCGATGGCGCCAAGGGGCCCCGACTGTTCGACTGGGCAGTCGCTTCCCTGCCGATCTACCAGGACACCACACCGCCGGGCTGGTCCCGCTGGCTGCTGGTGCGCCGGTCCCTGACCCCCAACAGCAAGGGCGAACACGAACTGGCCTACTACTTATGCTGCGCCCCAACGGGAACGACTGATGACGACCTGATTCGAGTGGCCGGTGCCCGGTGGGCGGTCGAGGAGTGTTTCCAGACCGCCAAGACCGAGGTCGGGCTCGATCACTACCAGGTCCGCCGTTACGACGCCTGGTACCGGCACGTCACCCTGGCCATGCTCGCCCACACCTACCTCGCCGTCACCGCGGCGGTCGCCCCAAAAGCCCTGGCAGCGGCCTCATCCCAGTCACGTTGGGCGAGGCCAAGCGTCTCCTGGCACACCTGATCACCACGCCGGTCGACCGCGTCGTGACCTGGGCCTGGTCCCAGTGGCGCAGACGCCACCAATACCGCGCACGACAAGCTCACTACCAGCGACGATGCACCATATATCACGAAGTGCTGCTGGAGTACTAGTACGGCAGCCGCACTTTACTGTTGATCATGCTGTTGAGCTGCGCGGCGGAGTCGCGTCCGGTGATGGAACCAGCGGGCACGGGCCTGATGACGTCGCCGCCACCAGACCCAGTGCAGGTGGTGAACCTCGGGCAACAATCGGCGAGTGACCAGCATGAACAGTCGTTTGATCTCGGCGACGGTCAGCGCGATCAGGCCGAGATCCTCGGGCGGCTGATCGTCGGGTGTGACGGGCAGGATTGGGGCGGGCGCACTGGCTTTGGCGTGGGCAGCGGTGACCGCGCAGACCGCGAGAGCGGCCATGGTGAGCACGACATGCCGCAGGTAGGCGGTGTAGAGCCGAACCTGTGAATGGTCGAGTCCGAAGTGGTCTTTGCCGAACTCGAAATTCTCCTCTACCGGCCAACGCAGGCACGCCACCCGCACCAGCGTCATCACGGTGACCGGGCCGCCCTCGGGCACATAACAGTAATGGAAGGCCAGCTCACCGGTGACCAGATGGCGGCGGACGAGCAGGAAGTGCCTGGGGCTGGCGGTGGCCAGCCAGGCCCAGGCATACGCGCGTTCGCCCTTGGAGCCGGTCACCGAGCAGACCTGCCATGCCCGCGGCCCGACATAGCGGGCCACCACCTCGTCGGCGCGGGCACTGACCTCGGGCATCACCGTGACGTGGAAGGCGCACCCCACCCGCATCACATAACCGGTCTCGTTGTCCTGTAAGAACTGCCGGAGTTTGCTGGAGCGGCCATAGACCTCATCACCCGCGACCCAGGGCGGCATCGTGTCATCAGCGACCATGTCGCGGCAGATGTCGATCGCCAACTGGGGTTTCGTGCGGAACGTGACGGTGTTGTCGATCCCGAGCAGGGCACGCCGCTGGGGATCGTCCAGGTGCTCGGCGGGTATCCAGGTCCGGGCGCCGACCAGTGCATGCCCACCGGGAGTCGCGTAGCAGCAGTAGACGGTGTTGACGCCGTTGGCGATCCGTCCCGCGCAGCCCATGTACTGCCGCTTGACCCCAGCCGTGGCATCGCCGGCCTTTTCCTGGCCCGACTCGTCCAGCGCCGCCACGATCAGTGGTTGATCGGCCAGGTGTTCGGTCACGAATCGGCGGATCACGCCTTGGGCCGCGTCGTGGTCCCAGACGGCGTGGTTGAGCAGTCGTTGCATCCGATCCGGCGTGGCGTCACCAGCATGCTCGGCGATGGTCCAGGCGTTCTTGCGCGGCAGGTCGCTGATCAGTCCGGTCATGTACTTCCTGGCTTGCGCCAACGGTTTCTGTCGGGCGAAGCAGGGTGCTAACCGCTCGTGCGGCAGGGTCAGATTCGTCTGCGCCCGCTGGCCCTCTACGATGGCAGCCGCAGCCGCCTCGCGCTCATCTTGCGTCACAACTTGATCATCGCGAGGTGGCTGCCTTCATGATCGACCGGGGTCAGTCGATGCGCTCACCTGCGAAGATCATCAAAGTGCGGCTGCCGTACTCGTCGCAGAAAGTCCTGACGAAGATCCTCTACGAACGCTGCGAGATCTTCGCGGCTATGAATCTCGTCATCAGGGGAAAGGCGGTGTCGCGAATAGTACTCGCCGAGCGCGTCTTCGGAATGCGCTGCGCATGGGTGGGGCGCGCGATCAGCGGCATGACAGGACGTTCTGCACCGCATCGGATCTCATCAGCACCGGCCCAGTGACCGGCTGCGGGCCATCGCGACATCCCGATCGGGTACTCGCTCTACGAGCCCAAGCTTCAGGCTCAGCCAAGCACCCAAGTCAGCCAGTTCTTGGCGCAGCACGTCCCGATCGGCGCGAATCTCGGCAGGAAACGGTTGATCGATATGAGTATGCGACGCCTCCGACACCCACCGAGTGCCCAAGTCTGTTGATCGGACAGAGCGCCCACCGATCGGCCAACTCAATGCCTACCGCGTCCCGGAACAGCCCAGTCGCGCCATTCACGCGGTTCCGGCCGCGAACTCCCGAACCCGCCAGACGGACCGCGTCATGGCATGGCTCTGCGCTCCCGCCCCTGATCGTTACCCAAAGTGGCCGACAATGGCCACAACAGAACGGCCAAAGCTCCGGTCCCTGGGGGAAACCACATTCAGCGGATAGGCTCGACGATGTGTTCTTTCACGAACCCGAACCCGAACCGCCGCAACCCCCGGGGCCGAAATTTCCCGCGTGGGCCGGTCCACCCCCAGACGACCAGGGTGCGGTCGTGGCCACCGAACTGCTCCTAGCCCGCACCGACAACGTCGCCATCGTGCTGTCCCACGCCCTCGTCTACCGCACCGGATGTCTGCTCGCCGTCGAGGTGGCGAGCCGCAAAGGAAGTCTGAACCTGGACGACTGGCGTGATCTATTATTCGCCGTCCACGACGAGGCGAGAATGCCGGGCCGCCGATGGGAGCGGGTGTTACGCCTGGGCCTACGCTATCCCGACGGAACCACGGTGACCAACCTCGACTCGCCGTTCGCACGCAAACCTGACGCAGACCCACTCCAACCACCGGGCCCACCGGTCGGGCCGGGGCTGTTGTGGAACCCGTCCAGCAGCGGCGGTGGCGGCCGGTTCCGTCCCCACGCCACCCAGGGTGCGCTGTGGCTGTGGCCGCTGCCGCCGGCCGAATCGTTGCAGTTCGCGGTGGAATGGCCGTTGGTCGGGATCGATCTGACGTTCGTCGAACTCGACGGCGCCGCACTGGTCGCGGCGGCGGCGCGGTCGACCGGTTACTGGCTGGACTGACCGTACGGTCAGCCGCCTGCGAGGCAGTGCACGATCATCGGCACGAGTGCGGGGGTCGTCAGAGCCTCAGGCGAGATCCTCGAATGAGTCCTCACCCGGACGCCAGCACATCCAGTGCCGGTCACTGAAGCCAGACAGCATCGCGATCTCGGGCCCTGCGAGCTCGGCGCGCGTCGGGTGGAGTACGACCCGTCCGTTGTCAAGCTCGATCGTCAGGCCGATGCCGGTGGCTTCCTCCGTGTGCATCACGGTTCCGGAGATCAGCGAACGCAGTGCGTCCGCGTACCCCGGAAGACCGTCAGTCACCGTGTGGCCTGAGATCGTCACGGCCGGCATGACGTCACAGTTGAGAATGGGCATGTCCTTTGTGGGACCGTCGAAGTGCAGCTGGACGTAGTCCATGACGAACTGCACGGAGTAGAGGCGGAACCCGACCAGCCGGCCGAGTAATTCGTTGGGTTCGTATCCGGGAATCGCATCGGCCATGCCGTCATCATGTCGAACCCAGCCTCAACACGCGCTCATCGGCATGTATGTGCGCCGAGCTGTCTGGGGTGCTGACTCGCCATGCAAATGAGACTTCTTCGCGGCGCCGTGCTCGCGGACCCCGTCAAGCCCGTCGCCTTCACAGTCCCCGGTCACGCGATCTGGGTCTGTACTTCGGATCGCACCAGAGCGACCAGCCGGTGGGACCTCTCCGCGCCGATCGCCATCCGCCTGCGCAACATGTCAGCCGAGATCGGCCTTTGGTGGGCACTGTTCAGCTGGAAACTCGGCGCGGTCGCCACCGGCTATGACGTCGTCGAGTTCGACGGAAACCGCATTCGTGCCGTCGTCGGGTTCTTCGCATGAGCGCCCCGCGGCACGGCTGGACCACCGCCTGGGCGACCTCGCCGCAACGACCGAGCGCCAGCTTCACCCCCAACTGGTCCGAGAACGGCTTCACCGACCAGACCCTCCGCCAAGCCGTCCGGCTCACCGTCGGCGGCGACGCGCTGAGAGTGCGGCTGTCCAACCGCTACGGCGCCACACCGCTGCACGTCGCAGGCCTCACCATCGCGGCAACCGCGGGCGACGCCGCGATCAAACCCGACACGCTGCGCGAACTGACCGTGGCCGGGAAACCTGCGTTCACCATCCCGCCCGGCACCGACCTGGCCACCGACGGTATGCCGTTTCCCGTCGACGCGCTGGACTCGGTGACCATCACGACCCACCTGGCCGAGCCGACCGGACCCGCGACCTATCACGCCCAAGCCCTGACCACGTCCTACCGCGCGACCGGCGACCACCGCACCATCACCGACGGCACCGCCTTCACCGAAACCTCCCAGTCCTGGTACTACATCGCCGCGATCGACGTGACAGGTGCGCCCGGCGACGGCATCGTGGTCCTCGGCGACTCGCTCGTCGACGGAAGTGGCAGCACCCCCGACACCGATCACCGCTTCCCTGACCTGCTCGCCCAACGGTTCGCCACTGCGGGCAGGCCCCGAGCCGTGCTCAACCAGGGCATCGGCGGCAACCGGGTGACCGTCGACTCCCCCTGGCTCGGCGACCGCAGCGCCGCCCGATTCCCGCGCGACGTACTGACCCAACCGGGGACGAGCACCGTCGTGATCCTCGCCGGCATCAACGACCTCGCGATCAGCGAGGTCGCCGACAACTCACCGTTCCCTGTCCTCACGCCCTACACCGATGTCACCGCGGAAGAGGTCATTGCCGGGCATCGCGACATGATCCGGCGAGCCCGCGCCGCCGGCCTACACGTGATCGGCGCGACGCTGCTACCGATGCGAGGCTCCCTGTTCTCCACCCCGCGCAGCGAAGCCAAACGCGACGCCGTCAATGCGTGGATCCGCGGTTCGGGAGAGTATGACGTGGTCCTCGACCTCGCTCGCGCCATGGGCGACGCGCTCGACCCGGCCCAGGACTCCGGCGATCATCTACACCCCAACGACACGGGCTACCAGGCCATGGCCGACGCCGTTGACCTCACCGTCCTCTAGCCCGATCACCTCGCCGGATCACGCCGCCCGGGTCGGTGGTCAGCACCGGCCCTGCCGCCGTCCCGAGCGCCCCGACTACCGCGCGACTTCCGGCGGAAGCCGCCCGCCGGAGGGGTCGGGTTGTGCCACGTTAGGCCCACAAGTCGTCAGCGCAGGAGCTCGTGGTGTTCACGACGGTCGCGGGCCGGTGTCGTGCGCGAGGGCCCACTGGCCGAGCGCGAACAGTTGGTCCCGCAGAGAGCGACCCAGTTCGGTCAGCGCGTACTGCACACGAAAAGGCGTCTCGGTGCGCACCGTGCGGCTGACGAAACCCTCGTCCTCCAGTGTCCGCAGCGTGCGAGTGAGCATGCGTCGGCTGATGCCCTCGATGGAACGGTCCAGCTCGTTGAACCCGTAGTCACGAGTAGCGAGTAGTCGGATGATCGCCGGGCTCCACTTGTCGCCGACGCGGCGCAGCAGGGACGTCACCGGACAGGTCTCAAGGTCCCGCACCGTGACCACCGTGTTCCGCCGCGTCTCGATTCCGCTAGTGGACATGAATGTGCCTTCTTTCCGGCTTCTCCTCAGCGCACGACGATCAGAGTATGCACACGATCGAGTTGGGCCACGTCTCCGTGACACGGATCGCGCATTTCGACAACTGGCCGCTGGCGCCCGCCGCGTTCTTTCCCGGCACCGATCCTGCTCTCTGGGAAGAGAACCGATCCTGGCTGTCACCGGCACACTGGGACGCCACCGCCAACCGGGTCCGGATAGCGGTGCAGACCTGGCTGTTGCGCAGCGCAGGCCAGACCATTCTCGTTGATACCGGTCTTGGCATCGGCACAGCCCGCCCTGGTGTTCCGGTCGGTGTCCAGTTCTTGGACGCGCTGGCCGCGGTTGGCGTGGCACCGGCCGATGTTGACCTGGTCGTCTGCACCCACCTGCACCCCGACCACGTCGGCTGGAACACCCGCAGAGACGGCAACGGCGAGTGGGTGCCGACCTTTCCCAATGCCCAATACCTGTTTTCCCGCCCCGACCTCGACTTCTTTCACCCCAACAACCTCGTCGAAGGACCTGGCCGCAGCGCTTCGGTCTTCGCCGAGTCGATCGAACCGATCCTGCGCTCGGGACAAGCACTGATCTGGGAAGGTGCACATACCATCGATGAACATCTGCGACTTGCCCTGGCTCCAGGCCACACCCCCGGGCTGGGTGTGCTCGCGCTCGAATCAGGCGATGATCGGGCGCTTTTCGTCGGCGACGTGCTCCACGCGCCGATCCAGGTGCTGGAGCCCTCGGTGTCCAGTTGCTTCTGCCACGACCCGTCGGAATCAGCACGATCACGGAAGAAGGTGCTGGAATGGGCCGCCGATCACGCCGCACTCGTGGTGCCAGGGCATTTCGGTGGTGGCCGAGCCGTTGAGGTCCGCCGGGACGGCTCGCGCTTCACCGTGCACTGTTGGGCCGGTTTCTCCGACGAACTCACACCCGACGGGCCGGATCGCGATTTCGGGGCCTTGCAGGAGTAACGAAGAGTTCGGGTTGTGGGCCCGGCGGGGCACCTGCTCCGCCGGGCCCACCGTTACCGCTGATTCCCATCGTTACCGCTGATTACGGGGTTCCCGGGGCGCAGGCCGGTGGCGCCGGTGGCAGGGTGACCGAGCCGTCGATGACTTCGCCGGTGTCATGTCGCACCGCGTGCGCCGACATCACGTTGTTGTTGTGGTGCACGGTCGGGTTCGGGTGAGTTTCGTTGATTCCGGTCGCCGTCGAGATATCGTCGTTGTTGGTGAAGAACGCCTTGGGCCGTTGTCGTCGTACTGCGACTTGAGCGTCCAACCGGTACCCAGGCTACCTACCCCGCTGGTCATCACCGGTGGCCCGCACGGACGGCGCCGCGCCCGCGGTGATCGCGCCGGTTGTCAGCGTCATAGCACCGACCGCCAGGACAACGGCTAGAATGCGCATCCGCATTTGAGATCCTTGAGCGTTATTCAAAACTCGTCCATCGTGCAATCGTAAGCAGCCCGAGGTGACTCTACAAAAATTCCTGATCATACCCGGCGTGTCAATAAGACAACGGCCTTTCGCAATGGTTTGATTTGGGTTACCACACCAACAAACCAATCACTGGAAAGACCGTTGCGCTACCATCGTACTACAGGGCTTACCCTGACGCAGATGCAGGAGCTTGTCCGGCGCGTGTCCACGGCTTTGAGCAAGCCGTGGCGTGACTGGATAGGTCCTCTCCCTGGTTGAGGCCGCAGGTCTTCCGGCGTGCGAGCGGGTTGCCCGCATGCGCGCGGGCGGGTCGTTTCCGTGTTCGGCTCGTGATGTGTTTTGGATCTTGGTGTGTCCGAGTCCGGGATGGTGCCGCAGCCCTCATATGAGCAGTTGGTAGCCGAGAACGCCGAGTTGAGGGCGGCGTTGGCGCTCGCGTTGGCGCGGATCGAGGAATTGTCGGCGCGGTTGGGCATGTCGTCGCGCAACTCCAGTAAGCCGCCCAGTTCGGACGGGTTGGCCAAGCCGGCGCCGAAGTCGTTGCGGCGCAAGTCCGGGAAGGGTCCGGGACGACCGACCGGGCAGGCCGGGTTCACGTTGCTGCCGGTGGACAAGCCCGATCATCAGTTCAGCTACGAGCCGGAAGTGTGTGCCGGGTGCGGGGCTGGGCTGGGCGGCGCGCCGATAGTCGGGGTCGAACTTCGGCAGGTGTTCGATCTGCCGCCGGTCGTACTGGAGGTGACCGGGCATGATCTGCTGGCCCGGCAGTGTCCGTGCGGGATGGTGACCAAGGCCGCTGCTCCGGTGGGGGTGGCAGCGCCGGTGCAGTACGGGCCTCGGATCGCCGCGACCGGAGTATATCTGTTCCATGGCCAGTTCCTGTCCAAGGGCCGGACCGCCGCGGCGTTGGGTGATCTGTTCGGTGCGCACGTCGCGGCCGGCACGGTGGCGTCCTGGACGGCCAAGACCGCGGCGAGGATCACCGAGGAAGTGATTCCGGTCATCACCGATCGGGTCGCGGCGGCCCCGGTGGCGTATTTCGACGAGACCGGGTTGCCTACGGCGGGGAAGCTGCAGTGGATGCATTCGGCGTCCACCGACACCGACGTGGTGTTGAGCGTGCATGCCAAGCGTGGCACCCAAGGTATGGACGCCGCCGGGGTCCTGTCCCGGTATCGTGGTGTGGCGGTGCACGATGCGTGGGCGCCGTATGACACCTACACCGGTGTCGCGCATGCGTTGTGTAACGCGCACCTGCTCCGTGAGTTGATCTACGTGCAGGACACCGCGCCGACGAAGGTCGCCGATCTGGCCGAGCAGGCCACCGACGCCCTGCTGAGGATCAAGGATCTCGTCGAGAGCGCCGCGCTGTCCGGGACTGGCGTTGAGGTCGCGGAGCTGGCGGAGCAGGAGGGGTTGCTGCGCTCGGCGGTGGTGGTGGGCAAGACCGCCACCCGTGGGCGTGCCACGAAACTGGAACGCAGGTACCACGCCTTGTTCACCCGCGTGATCGACCGGTGGGCCGATTATCTCCGCTTCACCACCGACCCGCTGGTTCCCTTTGACAATAACCGGGCCGAGCAGACGATCAGGATGCCGAAGTTGCGGGTGAAGGTCTCCGGGAGTCTGCGTTCCCTGCGGGGCGCCCAGGACTTCGCGGCCATCCGCTCCTACATCGCGACCGCCACCCGCGCCGGCCAGAACATGCTCGACGTCCTCGTCCAGGCCGCTGCCGGGACTCCCTGGATCCCTGCCACGATCTGATCTGCCGCTCGCACGGGCATCCTCGTACCCCGCACTCGTCCATCACTGCGGGGTGTCTTGGCCTGCTCAAAACCACACTGCCAGCAGCAGGGACCTATCCAGTTACGTCTGTGATACCACTCGTGATTCCGGCTCCCCCGGTCGGATCTTCGCAATGACCGTGTTGCAGTACTCCACCTTCTTCACCCGCACGCCGTGCCACTGTTCATCGGCAACCGCCTGCGCCGGATCAGGACCTGAGCCGGGATACCCGACCGTCGGCAAAACCGCAGGCTCCCGACGGCCGGGGTCCGGTACTGGCCCGGCACCGGAGCAGTCGACGCGGGGCGGCCATCCCTGCCGTGATGGGAGTTGTGGTGATCGTCGGGCGCCCTGTATCTCATCAAGGGCTTCAACGTTCGGGTCTTCGAGTACTGGTGGGTGTGGCTGGGCGCGGTGCTGGCCGGGGTCGGCATCTACTTCTCGACGATGAAAAGCTGGTGCGCGGCGGGCGCGGACTGGTTCACCTTCCAGCGGTCCTGGGTGAAGACCTACGAGCTGGTCGAGATCAAAACACGGTTCCTCAGCAACACGATCTACGTCTACCTCACCGATGCCGACGGCAGGAAGGTCGAGGTGGCACTCGATGACATCCAGGAAGACCGCTTGATCTGGATCTGTTGTTCAACGGCATTCGCCACTCGATCGCCAAAGGTGCCGAGCTGCGGGGTACCGCGCGGAATTATTTCCAGGTCAGGAATGCCGGCGGCGACAGCAGGTAGCTGCTGTCAGCCGTCTCGCCGATCGGCACGGCGCAGCATCGCGGACATGCCGACGCTGAGTTGGTCGAGTTGCTCCGCGATGTCCCGCAGTCGGCTTTCGATCGCGGCAAGCCGAGTTGGCACGTCGTTGTCGGAGAAGTCGATCGGGTCGCCGATTCGCGGTGGAGTGCGTCCGGCCAGCACGGCGGCCAGGTGTTGCGGGTGCCAGGCGAGCGCGCTGGACAATGCTTCCAGCGTGCGGGCGCTGCGACGACGCTGCACCGTGTTGTGCTGAATTTCGTGAACGGCCGCCTTGGAAACGCGCGATCGTTCGATCAGCTCACGTTGCCGCAGGCCGAGTTCGGCCATGCGTTGATTGATCACCCGCGCGACTGCCGACCAGTCTTGTGTCACCAATTCCTCCGCGCTCGGCCTCCGCGTCGAGATTAGCGCCTGAGCGCGTTCGAATTAAGGCGCGCCGATGCGCCTGGAGATTTCTTTTGCGGTTGCTTTCACCTGTTTGCCGAGTTCAGGGACCCGGTCCTCGGTGACGCGCATGGTCGGTCCGGAGACGGACAGCGCGGCGACGACGGTGCCGAGGTGGTCGAGGATCGGGGCGCCGACGCAGCGCACGCCGTCCTCGTTCTCGACGTTGTCGACGGCCCAGCCTCGGCGGCGCACCTCGTCGAGCGCGGCGAGCAGTTCCCGCTCGGTGGTGATGGTGTTGACGGTGCGGCGGGGCAGGCCGAGGGCGATGGCGTCGGCGACGCGGTCGGGCGGCTGGTGCGCGAGGAAGACTTTGCCGGTTGCGGTGCTGTAGGCGGGCATCCGTTTGCCGATTTCCGAGCGCATGTGCACGACGTTGGGGCTTTCCACCTTGTCGACGTAGACGACGTCTGGGTGGTCGTAGATGACCAGGTGCACGGTTTCGCCGGTGGCGGTCATGAGGGCACGCAGCGCGGGGTGCGCGACGGCGCGCAGGTCGACTCGGGACAGGAACGCCTGGCCGAGGCTGACCACGCGGGAGCCGAGCCGGAAGCGGCCGGTTTCGTCGTCGTGGGTGATGAGGCCGAAGTCGATGAGCGGTTCGAACAGGCGCAGCGCGGTGCTCTTGTTCAGGTCGAGCTCGGTGGCGACGTCCTTGAGCGAGACGCCTCGGGGGTCGTCGTGTTCGCCGACGAACAGCAGCAGGCCGAGCGCCCTGCGCACCGACATGGAGCGGTTGCGGCCGGCCCCAGCGGGGTCGATGGCCGGGTCGATGACGGGGTCGGCGGCGGATTCCACTGGCGCTCCTCGGTCAACCTTGACAACCGTTTGCGGCGTATCTAGGTTCCACGCTACCAGAATGCAAACCGATGTTTTGCAATGCAAAATCATTGCGAACCCGCGGGTTGTTCGATGGATGCCTTGTTCGTTGAGAGAGGTTCGTTGTGAGAGAGGGAGCTGCCGTGTCCGACGTCTCCAACGTGCCCGGCGTCCGGGTTTTGCCGAGCCAGCAACCTCGCCTGTCCTGGACGGCGGGGCACCTGCGCTGGGGCATCGCGCTCCTGCTCGGCGTCGGCATCCTCGTCAACTACTTCGACCGCGTGAACATGTCCGTCGCCGGCACCGGCCTGCGCTCGACGTTCGGCATGACCGCGGGCGAACTCGGCATCCTGCTGTCGTCGTTCACCTGGTCCTACGGCCTGACCCAGATCCCGATCGGCCTGCTGCTCGACCGCATCGGTGTCAAGTGGATCATGCGGGTGACGAGCATCCTGTGGGGTGTCGCGACCCTGCTCACGGCGATCGTCAGCGGGTTCGGCCTGATCATCGTGACCCGACTGTTGTTGGGCCTCGCCGAGGCGCCCGCGATCGTGTCATCGCAGAAGACCACCGGCTACTGGTTTCCCCGCCACGAGCGTGGCCTGTGCACGTCGGCGTTCGACGGCGCCGCGAAGTTCTCCAACGTCATCGGCCTGCCGCTGATGTCGTTGGTGGTGTCCGGGTTCGGCTGGCGCGGCGCGTTCATCGTGTCCGGTGCTGTCAGCCTGTTGTTCGCGGTCGCCTACTGGCTGGTCTACCGCAATCCCAAGGAGATGCGCGACGCGGGACGGCTCGGAGAAGCCGAGTACGAGTACATCACCGACGGCGGTGCCCAGGACGAGACCGTCGTGCCACGCTCAAGCCTGCGCGACTTCGGTTACCTGCTGCGCAGCCGCAAGGTGTGGGGCCTCTCGCTCGGATTCGCCTGCTACAACTACGCGTTCTTCATGCTGCTCACCTGGCTGCCCGGGTACCTGGAGACCCAGCTGCACATGACCGTGCTCAAGGGCGGCCTGTACTCGGCGGTGCCGTGGATCGTGGCGACCCTGGCCGATCTGCTCATCGGCGGGCTGCTCGTGGACCGGCTCATCGCACGTGGCCGCGACGCCGAGCACGTCCGCAAGTGGGTGCTCATCGGCGGTATGGTCGTGGGCCTGTTCATCGTTGGCGCGGCAGCGACGAACACGCCGGTGTTGGCGGTGCTGTTCATCTCGCTCGGCCTTGGCGGGCTGTCCGCTTCGGCGCCGGTCGGGTCGAGCTGCGTGGCGCTCATCGCGCCGGAGGGCCAGGTCGGCGCGGTCGGCGGGATACTGAACTTCCTGAGCCAACTGTTCGTCGCAGGCGCGCCGATCATCACCGGGTTCATCGTCGACGCCACCGGCAGCTTCGCATGGGGCTTCATCATCGCCGCGGTCACCGTCGCGCTCGGCATCGTCTGCTACGTGTTCGTACTCGGCCGCATCGAACAGATCCCGGCGGCCGGGTCGCCGAGCTGAAGGGAAGTACGCGGTGCAGATCGAGGATCTCACGGTGTGGGTGGTGAACGTGCCGTATGCGCGGCCGTTCACCAGTTCCTTCGAGACCCGCACCGGCACCACGAGGACCGTGGTCCGGCTGCGCACCGACGACGGCGCGGAGGGCTGGGGCGAGACCATGCACGGCCGCCCGGTCGCCGCGATCATCGAGAAGATCTTCCCGCAGCTGCGCGGAACCAGCCCGTTCGACATCGAAGGGGCTGCTGAGAAGTTCCACATGGTGCCCTACTTCTACGGCTATCTCGGCGCCGCAGCGCTCGCCGGCCTGGAAATGGCCTGCTGGGACCTGATGGGCAAGGTGGCGGGCCGTCCGCTGGCCGACCTGATCGGCGGCCGCGTCCGGGACCGCGTGCCGGTCACCGGCGTGCTCACTCCCGGCCTCGTCGGCGAGCCGGCCGGCGCGGTCGCGCTCGCGGACGCGCTGGTCGGTGAGGTCAACCGCGCCAAGGAGACGGACGGCACCGCCGTGTTCAAGGTCAAGGGCTCGACGGATGCCGAACACGACGTGCGGGTGCTGGAACGCATGCGCGCGGCGCTCCCGCACACCCCGCTGCGCGTGGACCCCAACGCCCACTGGACCGTGCCGCGCACGCTGGAACTGGCCCGCCGCATCGAAGCCGTCGGCCTTGAGTACCTGGAGGACCCGGTGCAGGGCCTGGAAGGCATGGCTCTGGTCCGGCAGCGGATCTCGGTTCCGTTGTGCACCAACATGTGCGTCGTGGCGTTCGACCACATCGCGCCGAGCGTGCGGCTCGGCTCGGTCGACATCGTGCACGGCGACGCGCACCGCTGGGGCGGCATCGCCCCGACCAAACGGCTCGCCGGGGTGCTTGAGACGTTCAACCTCGGCATGAACCTGCACAGCGGCGGCGAGATCGGCATCTCCACCGCCGCGCACCTGCACATCGTCGCGTCGACCCGGTTGATCGGCTACGCGATCGACACCGTGTACCAGTACCTGCGGCACGACATCATCACCGAACCGCACACGATCATCGACGGCGCCATGTCCGTGCCGGACGGTCCCGGTCTCGGCGTGACCGTCGACCACGACGCGCTCACCTGCGCGGCGCGCGCCAACGAACGCGATGGCGACCTGCTGCTCTGACACCGCACTGTCCATGCGGTCGGCCTAGCATGGCGGCATGAGCGGAACATCCGAGGACGACGACATCATCGAGGGTTCGGTCGTCGAGGAGAGCACCGGACTCGCGGTGCCGGGCACGTTCACACCGGTCGAGCCGGTGACCGACTACACGGACGACGGCGTGCCCACGTTCGACTTCGTGCGCGACCAGATCGAGTCCCGGTTCGCGACCTCGCTCGGCGCGACCGAACTGGCGAAGATGACGCCGGAGGCGGCGTCGGCGGAGGATGAGTTCGCCAGGCGCGAGCAGGCCGGCAAGGACAGGCTGGAGGAGATCCGCCGTTCGATGCGCGGCGAGTGAAAGCGGCGAGTGAAAGCGGGTGAAACCGCGCTGAAACCGAGGTGAATCCGGCTGCGCGCAGCCTTTCTCCGTCGTGGTCACAGGGGGCCACCGAGCGGAAAGGCTGGTTATGACGATCGTGGTTCGGGGGTTGCGCAAGGCGTTCGGCACCAAGGTGGTGCTGGACGGAATCGACCTCGATGTCGCGGAGGGCACCGTCTTCGCGTTGTTGGGGCCGAACGGCGCCGGCAAGACGACCACAGTGCAGATCCTGTCCACGTTGATCCACGCGGACGGGGGCGACGCGTGGATCGCGGGGCACGAGTTGGCAGGGCAACCGGAGGCGGTGCGCGCGGCGATCGGGGTGACCGGGCAGTTCTCCGCCGTTGACGACCTGCTCAGCGGCGAGGAGAACCTGCTGCTGATGGCCGATCTGCGGCACATCGGCAAGGCCGCGGGGCGCAGGCGGGCCGAGGAACTGCTGGCCCGGTTCGATCTTCTCGACGCTGGCAAGAAGCTGGTGTCGACCTATTCCGGCGGCATGCGGCGACGGCTCGACCTGGCCATGACGCTGGTCGGCGCGCCGAAGGTGATCTTCCTCGACGAGCCGACCACCGGGCTCGACCCACGCAGCAGGCGCACCATGTGGCAGACCATTCGCGGCCTTGTCGCGACCGGCGTGACGATCTTCCTGACCACGCAGTACCTTGATGAGGCCGACGAACTCGCGGACCGGATCGCCGTGCTGGACAACGGCAGAGTGGTCGCGAGCGGCACCCCGGACGAACTCAAGCGCAGCATTCCCGGCGGCCACGTCCGGTTGCGGTTCGCGGATCCGGCCGGGTTGGACGCGGCGGCGCGGGCGCTCGGCGAGGGGACACGGGACGAGGACGGTCTGACTCTCGACGTGCCGAGCGACGGTGGGGTGCCCGCGCTGCGCGGGTTGCTCGACCGGTTGGCCGGCGTGGAGGTCAGTGAGCTGTCCGTGCACCTGCCCGATCTGGACGACGTGTTCTTCGCGCTGACCGCCGAGCGGGAGGCCGTTCGATGACGACGATCGCACTCGCCGCGCGCGACTCCGCGACCATGACGCGGCGCAACGTCAAGCACGCGCTGCGCTATCCGGCCACGATGATGATGGCGATCCTCATGCCGACCCTCCTGCTGCTGTTGTTCGTCGGTGTGTTCGGCGGCGCGTTGACGGCGGGCATCACCGGCGCGCACGGCGCGGGCGCGTACATCAACTACGTGGTGCCCGGGATTCTGTTGATGACCGTCGGCTACGGGGCGTCGTCGACGGCGGTGTCGGTCAACGGGGACATGACCAAGGGGATCATCGCGCGGTTTCGCACCATGGCGATCGCGCGCTCGTCGGTGCTGACCGGGCACGTGGTCGGCGCGCTGGTGCGCACGTTGGCCAGCATCGCGCTGCTGATCGGGGTCGCGTATCTGATGGGATACCGGCCGAGCGCGAACGCGGTGGCGTGGCTGGGGGCGATCGGGCTGATCGCGCTGCTCACGTTCGCGCTGACCTGGCTCGCGGTCGCGGTCGGGCTGCTGGCGAAGACCGCGCAGGGCACCAGCCCGTTCGTGTTGATCGTGCAGACGCTGCCGTTCGTCAGTAGCGCGTTCGTGCCGCCCGCCTCGATGTCGTCTGTGGTCCGCTGGCTGGCCCAGTACGAGCCGTTCACGCCGATCATCGACACGCTGCGTGGCCTGCTGCTCGGCACGCCGATCGGCGGCAACGGCATCGCCGCCCTCGCCTGGTGCGCCGGGCTGTCGCTGGTGGGTTTCCTGTGGGCGCGGGCGCTGTTCAGGCGGGATCCGAACCGCTGAGCAGGGCGTGTTGGGCGAGCAGGGCGAGGATTTCGGTGCGCTGCCCCGCGTTGTCCAGGCCGGCATAGGACGACACCGCGTCGTCGTATGCCGGCCCGTCCGCGTCGCGGGCGGCCTTTTCGGCCGCTTCGACCGACATGATCGGCTGGAAACCGCGCAGGTAGCGCAGACGCAGGGCCAACGCGATCATGCGCGCGGCAAGAGCGGGGGCGCGGTCGAGATCGGCCATGGCGAGCGCGAGCAACGCCGCGCCGCAGACTGGGAAGCCGGCCGGTCGGGTGTGCGGGTTGTCGATCAGGCCGGCGACGATGCCCGGCAGGGTGGCGACCAGGTCGGTGACCTGGTCGAGGCGGTGGTGCTGGGCGTGCGCGACAACGCACACGGACTGGATTTCCAGCGGCCACGCGCCGAGTTCGCGTCGGCCGCGCACGGCGTGTGCGGCCTCCCGCCAACCGCGCAGGCCCTCGTCGACATCGCCTCGGACGATGCTGATGGTGGCGCGCACGACGGTGTCGAACCGGTCGAGGCCGACGGCCTGGTCCACGCCGAGCCGCAGCGCCTCGCCGAGCATGCGTTCGGTCTCGGCGAGCGCGCCACGTTGCAGGTTGGCCAACACGACCGCCCACCGTCCACGTGCGACAGTGATAGGGGCGCCGAGCTTCTCCACGGTGGCCATGGCGATGTTGAGGTGGGTGAGAGCTGGTTCGCCTGGATCGACCTGGAGGCTCAGCTCGCCGACTCGGGAGTGCGCGACCACACGCATGGCCGTCGAACCGTGTTCGTCGAAAACGGACACCATTCGATGCGCGGCACGCAGCGCGCCGTCGAGATCGTTGTCGGCCTCCAGTGCGTAGCTGGTCACCGCGCTGGCCATGCCGGCGATCAGCGGCTCGTCGCTCTCGGACAACGCGAACAGCGTTTCCTCGCCATCGGGGGTGGCCGCGTTCAGCACGAACTGGGCCGCCCTGATCACGGTGTCCGGTGGCGCGGGCGGAAAGGCACGCAGCGCCGCGTACAGGCGCGGCGGCTGCTGGCCCTGCACGAGGAACGTGCTGATCGCGCACAGCACCAGTGCGGTCCTGGTGACCTCGACAAGCTCCGGTTCTGGCTGGTAGGCGGCGAGTACCTGGCCGATGTCGGTGGCAAGGCCCGCGATGCGCGCGAAGTTCGACTCGATCATCCACAGTCCGCTGAGCACAGCGGAGGTCGCGGCGACGACGGGTGCGCCGTCCGCGCGGTCGAGGCCGTTACGTAGCGCCTGGATGAGGTTGTCCTGCTCGATCCTGATGTCCTCGGTGAAGCCGGCCAGGTCCGACGAGAACACCGAATCCGGCCGCGCCGTGCCGAAATCAGTTGCCCAGGCGAGGAATCGGTCGAGCACGGCCGCGGTCTCGCCTGCCTCGTCGCGGCGTGCCGCGGTGAACTCGCGCACCGTCTCCAGCATGCGGAACCGGGCGCCGGTCTCGGTGTCGACCACCTTGAGCAGCGACTGGTCCACCAGCTGTTCCAGGATCAGCAGCACATCTGCGTCGGTGTCGACGACGTGCCGGGCGGCGTCGACGCCGAAGCCGTCGGGGAAGACCGACAGGGCGCGCAACGCGGCCTGCGCTTGGGGCTCGAGCAGTTGCCAGCTCCACTCGATGACCGCGTGCAGGGTGCGGTGCCGGTGCGGCGCGTCCCGCGCTCCGCCGCGCAGCAACGCGAACCGGTCGTCGATCCGCCGCGCGATGTCCACAACGGACATGACCCGCACCCGCGCCGCCGCGAGTTCGACCGCGAGCGGCAGGCCGTCCAGGTGCGCGCACAGTTCGCGCACGGTCGCCTCGAGCAGCTCGACACCGGGACGCGCGGCCCTCGCGCGCTGCTCGAACAGTTCGACCGCGACGTCCTGGCTCAGTTCGGGCAGCAGGTACACCGATTCCGAGGACAGGCCGAGCGGCGCGCGGCTGGTGGTGAGCACGCATAGGTCGGGCGACATCGACACCAGGGCCTGGACCACATCGGCCGCACCGCGCACCACGTGCTCGCAGTTGTCCAGCACGAGCAGGGCAGGGCCGGGGCCGAGCGCGGCGACGACGCCACGCAGCAGGTTGGCGGGGACCGCGATGCCGCCGACCGCGGCCCGTCCGGCTTCGCCGATGCCGAGCACGGACGCGACCTCGCCGAGCACGTCGTCGTCGGTGGTGACACCGGCCAAGCCGACGAAGTGCACGGTGCGCGCCTCGGCCGCGCGGGAGACCACGTGCGCGAGCCGGGTCTTGCCGAGCCCGCCCGCGCCGACGATCGAGGTGACCCTGGCGCTGCGCAGCAGGGCGGTCACCTCGGCGATGTCGCGCTCGCGGCCGAGCAGCGGGTTGGGTTCGTACCGGACGCCGTGCCGAACGGTCGGCGCGTCCTCGCGGAGCAGGTCGGCGTGCACGGCGCGCAGGGCAGGGCCAGGGTCGCCGCCGAGTTCGTCACGCAGCGCGCAGCGGTAGGCGTCGTAGCGGGCGAGCGCGGTGGCGGGACCCATGATCGCGGCCTCGCCGCGCAGGAGTTCGGCGAGCACCTCCTCATCGCGCGGGTTGCGCTCGACCTCGTCGCCGAGGGGACCGAGCGCCTCGGTGTGCCTGCCGAGCCGGGCCAGCGCGAGCGCGCGGGAACGGACCAAAGATCGATATGTCGACACGCGCGCGGCACGCAACCGGGCCAGCGGGTCGGTGTCGTCGGCTCCGCTCCCCCAGGTTTCCGCCCCCGCGCACAGTGCCAGCCCCGCCTCGGCCCTGGCCAACGCATCGGCGTGCGCGCCAGCGCCGGCGTGCCGCTCGCTCGCGGCCGCGTCGAGCAGCACGGCGGCCGCGTCGATCTGCTCGTCGGGCAGGGTGAGCCGGTAGCCGAGCGGCGTGCTGGCGATGGTGTCCGCGCCGAGCCGGGTGCGGGCGCGGGAGACCAGCACCTGGAGGGCCTTGGTGGGGTGTTCGGGCCGCTCGTCCGGCCACAGCTCCTCGACCAGCCGGGTCGTGCCGCAACCGGTGCGCGGCTGCGCGGCGAGCAGCGCCAGCAGCCCGATCAGCCGGGCGCCGGTCAGCTCCACGTCGCGGTAACGGACCCGCGACAGCAGAGTCAGCTCGATGCTCACGAAATGAGCGTAGTAGGGCTGGTCGAGGGCCTACCCGGGATGGCGGGCGTGGGTTAACGTCTTCCAACCAACTGGTCGGTAGGAGGAGTCGTGGCGCCAGAGGAAGACCCGCTCGCGTCGGCCACGCTGAGCAAGGCCCCGGTCTCCCCCGAGCCGACCGAGCCGGTGAGCAGGGCGTGGACCGCGCGGTTCACCCTGCTGTGGTTCGGGTTCTGGATGGCCTGGCTGGTGCCGATCCAGCTGCTGCTGCCCAACCAGCTCGCCGCGCTCGACGGTCCGCACAAGGTCGAGGACTTCGGCGTGATCAACGGCCTCGCCGGCGCGGTCGCGCTGATCTTCCTGCCGGTGTGCGGCGCGCTGTGCGACCGGACCCGGTCGGCCTTCGGCAGGCGCAGGGTGTGGATGACGGGCGGCCTGGTGATCTTCGCGGTCGCGGTCGCGGTCACCGGATTGCAGACCTCCTGGCAGGGCGTTGCCCTCTGCTGGCTGATCGCGGCGGTCGGCAACAGCGCGGCATCGGCCGGACTGACCGCGGCCGTCGCCGACCAGGTCCCGGACCGGCAGCGCGGCCTGGTCTCCGGCGCGATCTTCGGGCCGCAGGCGGTCGGCATCCTGGTCGGGCTGGTCATCACCACCGTGCTGATCACCTCCAGCCTCGGCGGGTACATCCTGCTCGCGATCGCGCTGGTCGTCTGCGCGACGCCGTTCGTGCTGCGCTACCGGGACAACGTGACACAGGCGGTGCCGCTGCCGCTGTCCGTGCGCACGCTGGCCAGGAGCATGTGGGTCAACCCAAGACAGAACCCGGATTTCGCCTGGGCCTTCGGCGGACGCCTGATGGTCAATGTCGGCAACGCGTTGGGCACGACGTACCTGTTGTACTTCCTCACCGACGACCTGAAAATGCCGGACCCGGACACGTCACTGCTGATCACCACCGCGATCTACCTGATTTTCACGGTGACCGCGACCTATCTCGGCGGAATCGCGTCCGACCGAACCGGACGGCGCCGCATTTTCGTCGCGCTCGCCTCGACATTGCAGGCGGTCGCGGCATTGTTGTTGGCGTTCGCACCGAGTTTCGGCATGACGTGTGTCAGCGCCGCGCTGCTCGGCGCCGGATATGGCGCATTCCTTTCCGTCGACCAGGCGCTGATCGTGGCCGTGTTGCCGGACGCGGAATCGCGGGCCAAGGACCTCGGCATCATGAATGTGGGCACCAATGTGCCGCAGTCCCTTGCCCCGCTGGCCGCCGCGTTGATCATCAGTTCACTCGGCGGCTACCCGGTGTTGTTCGGCACGGCGGGCGTGACCACGCTGATCGGCGCCGCCATGGTCTACCGGGTGCGATCCGTTCGCTAATTGAGCCATTCCGCGACACCGCCATGGCCGGAGCAGGTGCCGGAACGGTGCTTGCTGAAGCTGTATTCGCCGTCCTTGCATTTCGCGGTCGCGCCGGCTGGCGGACTGTTCGCGGCTTCCGGCCGAGGAACGCATTGACCGTCTGAATTGATGTAGTCGGCACTGCCGCATGCCGGTTGGGTATCGACCGGTGGCGCTTCGGTAGCCGGTGCTTCGGTAATCGGTGCTCGGTAATCGGTGCTTCGGTAATCGGTGCTTCGGTAATCGGTGCTTCGGTGACCGGTATCTCCGTGGCAGGTGCCTCGGTAACCGGCGCCTCGGTGACGGGCGGCGGGGCGATTGTGGTTGTCGTCGGCAAATCGGCTGTCGTGACCGTCACCGTGTCGACATTGCCGAGAGGTTGGCTTGGTGGATTCGAGTCCGGCGAGCAGGCATTGGCGATTCCGCCGATGAGAACAATCGCGGCGATCGTCGAAAGCCAGTTGGCGGATTTTCTTGTTGGCATGCTATCTCCACTCCCGGAGTGGACAGACTTACCTGCTGATCGCCGGGACGCGTGATTACGTTACGTTATAGGGTGGGCCGCACCACCAGGCGCAGGAGGTTAGGAATGCCGACCAGGTCTCAGCCGAAAACCCTGCCGGCCAAGCTCTACCTGCTGTCCGTCGACCCGGACAGTGAACGGTTGAGCACCAGCCGTGAGCTTGGTGTGCTGCTGCGCGGCGCGGCCCTCGCCGACCTGAACATGCGCAAGTTCCTCCGTGACGAGGGCGGCAGGGTCGTCGCGTCCGGCACCAAGCGCAGCGGCGATCCCGTGCTCGACGAGCTGTTGCGCGAGATAGGCGAGGCGGCGCCGCGGTCATGGCGATCCTGGGTGCGACGCGGGACCCGCGGCACCATGCGCGCGGTCGAGAAGCAGCTGGAATCGGCCGGCCTGATCACCGTGCGTGACATTCGGGTGCTCGGCATCTTCCCGGCTCGCCGGATCGGCGTCGCCGACACCGAGATCGCCGGCGCGCTGCGGGACAGCGTGCGCGACGCGTTGTACGGCACCGGCAGTATCGCCGAGGTGGACAAGTTCGATGCGGCGCTGGTGCTTCTGGTCGCGGCGGGCGGGCTGCGCGGCGTTGTGCCGCGCAAGGACCAACGCAGGTATGCGGCGCGGATGAAGGAACTCGGCGAACGCGCGGGCGGCGCGGTGCCGAGCGTGCTCAAGGTGATCCAGCAGGTGAAGGCCGCCCGCACGGCCGCATACGCGGGCGGCTGACCCGGTTCGCCAGGGTTGGGCGTCAGGGTTGGGCGAAGCCGTGCTGGTAGGCGTAGCGGACAGCCTCGGCGCGGTTGCGCACGCCGATCTTGGCGAACGCGTTGTTGATATGCGTCTTCACCGTGGTCTGGCCGATGTAGAGCCGGGTCGCGATCTCGGGATTGCTCAGGCCATCGGCCATCAGCGCCAACACCTCGATCTCGCGCGCGGTCAGCCCGTCCGGGTTGGAACTCAAGACTCTCCTCGGGTCGGCGCGGCGTTGGGATACGACCAGACGGACCATCCTCGCGTGGTACGTCGGGACCACCGCGACCGGGGCACCCACCCCGCGCAGGTTGGTTACTGGCGGGTATGGCGCATCCGATGACCGTGCACGATGATGGGTTGACAGCTGCCCGGTGAACAAGGAGGTCACCCGTGAGTTCTTCCGAGGTTGATGCCGGCGCCGGAGCGGGTGGGGCGCACCTGGAGACGTTCGACTCACTCAACCCGGCGACCGGCGAGGTGATCGCGAGCTACCCGATCGAGGACGCGGCCGCGGTGGACGCCGCGGTGGACCGGGCCAGGATCGCCGCGAACTGGTGGGCCGGCCTCGGGCTTCGCCGGCCGCGCCGAACGGCTGCAACGCTGGAAGGGCGTGCTGACCAGGCGCATGGCGCAACTGGCCGAGGTCACGCACGCCGAGACCGGCAAGCCGCACTCGGACGCGCAACTGGAGATCGTCCTCGCCATCGACCACATCGCGTGGGCGGCCAAGCACGCGCGCAAGGTGCTCGGCCCGCACCGCCGCTCCCCCGGACTGCTGCTGGCCAACTTCGTGGCCACCGTCGAGTACGAGCCGCTCGGCGTCGTCGGCGTGATCGGGCCGTGGAACTACCCGGTGTTCACACCGATGGGCTCGATCGCCTACGCCCTCGCCGCGGGCAACGCTGTGGTGTTCAAGCCGAGCGAGTACACGCCGGGCGTCGGCAAATGGCTGGTCGACGCGTTCGCGGACGTAGTGCCGGAACAACCGGTGCTGCAACTGGTCACCGGCTTCGGTGAGACCGGCGCCGCGCTGTGCCGGTCCGGTGTGGACAAACTGGCGTTCACCGGTTCGGCGCGCACCGGCCGCAAGGTGATGGCGGCCTGCGCGGAGAACCTGACCCCGGTCGTGATCGAGGGCGGCGGCAAGGACTCGCTGCTCGTCGACGAGGACGCCGACCTCGACGCGGCCGCGGACGCGGCGATCTGGGGCGGCATGTCCAACGCGGGCCAGACCTGCGTCGGCGTGGAACGCGTTTACGTGCACCAGAAGGTGCACGAGGAGTTCACCAGGCGGCTGGTGGACAAGGCCACGGCGTTGCGGGCCGGCTCGGACGCGGGCGCCAAGCTCGGCCCGATCACCATGCCTTCGCAGCTGAAAGTGATCTCCGAGCACATCGCGGACGCGATCGCGCGCGGCGGCAGGGCGTTGGTCGGCGGACCGGACGCGGTCGGCGAGCGGTTCGTCCAGCCGACCGTGCTGGTGGACGTGCCGGAGGACTCGCGGGCGGTGACCGAGGAGACGTTCGGGCCCACGCTGACCGTGGCCAAGGTGCGCGACATGGACGACGCGGTCGCGCGCGCCAACGCGACGCGCTACGGCCTTGGCAACACGGTGTTCTCCAAGGCGCGCGGCGTGGAACTGGCCAGGCGGCTGCGATCCGGAATGGTCTCGATCAACTCGGTGATCAGCTTCGCCGGCATTCCCAGCCTGCCCTTCGGCGGCGTCGGCGAGTCCGGGTTCGGCCGCATCCACGGGGCGGACGGACTACGCGAGTTCACCAGGGCCAAGGCGATCGCGCGGCCGAGGTTCAGGGCACCGCTTGAGCTGACCACGTTCGCCCGCACGGACAAGGTCGACAAGCTGGTCGCCAAGCTCATCACCGTGCTGCACGGCAAGGGCTGACGCGTTTCCTGCCGGGTCCACAATGGACCCGGCAGGAACCGGTGTCACCAGGTGACCGGCACCTCGTATGCGCCGTAGACGAGGCCGTCGTCCTTGAACCTCATGTCGTCGAGGGGAGCGGCAAGCCGCAGGTTCGGGATGCGCCGGAACAGCGTCTCGAACACGATCTCCAGTTCCTGGCGGGCCAGGTTCTGGCCGAGGCACTGGTGCGGGCCGTAGCCGAAGGCGACGTGGTGCCGCGCGCCGCGCTCGATGTCCAGCCTGTCCGCGTCGGCGAACGTGCCGCTGTCCCAGTTCGCGGCCATGGTGGAGGCGACGACGCCCTCGCCGGCCCTGATCGTCACACCGTCGACCTCAACGTCCTCGGTGGCCACCCGGGTGACCGTGTCGGCGATGGAGAAGTAGCGCAGCATCTCCTCCACGGCCATCGGGATCTTGCCGGCGTCGGCCTTGATCGCGGCCAGCTGCTCCGGGTTCTCCAGGAAGCCGATGGTGCCGAGCGAGATCATGTTGGCGGTCGTCTCGTGGCCGGCGAGCAGCAGCAGGAAGCTCATGCTGACCAGTTCGGCGCGATCCAACTCGCCGGTTTCGCGCTGCTTGGCGATCAGCCTGCTGATCAGGTCGTCCTGCGGCTCTGCGGCCTTGGCCTCGACCAGTTCGCCAAGGTAGTCGCGCATTTCCTGGGCCAGCGCCTCCCGCTTGGCCATGTCGGTGGTGCGGCGCAGCAGCGCGCCGCTGCGCTCCTGGAAGAAGTCGTGGTCGCGGTAGGGCACGCCGAGCAGTTCGCAGATGACCAGCGACGGAACGGGCAGCGACAGCGCCTGCACCAGGTCGACCGGCCGATCCTCGCGGGCCAGCATGGCGTCGATGAACTCGTCGACGATCTCCTGGATCCGAGGCCGCAGGGAAGCGAGCCGCTTCACGGTGAACTCGCCGATGGCCGCGCGGCGCGTGCGGGAGTGGTCCGCGCCGTCCATGCCGATCATGACGACCTTCGGCTGCCTGCGAAGGTCCTCGCGTGCCTTCCCGTCGGCCAGGAACAGCGGGAAACCGGGCTTGGTGCGGTCGGAGCTGAACCGGGGGTCGGCGAGGATGGCGCGTGTCGTGCCGTGCCTCGTCGCCCACCAGACCTGATCGCCCGCGACCGTGGCCACCCGGACCAGCGGGCCGGTCTCGCGCAGTTCCTCGTACTCCTGCGGCGCGGCGACCGGACACCGCCTTACCGGCGGGAAAATGCTGGTCGGCTCGGCATCGGGCCTGGTAGAGACGGTTTCCGTCATGTTGGCCTCCCCAGCGCAACTAACTGGAATGTGTTCATCCGCTTACATCGCCCAATGTACCGATGCCGTCCCGTTCCGTCCAGGCGATATCCCACAGAGTCCGGGCGGTATCCCACAGAGTCCGGGCGGTATCCACGAGTCGGGCGATAGCCCACAGCCGACAGCACAAGGCTCCGGTCAGCGGGCGAAACCCGCCGAACCGGAGCCCTGTCGAGCGTACTCAGTCCTCCACAATGGACAGAGCTTGGGACGGGCAGAGATTCACCGCGTCCTTGGCCCGCTTGGCCGCGTCCCCTTCAGGCTGATCGGTCAACAGCACCACGATGCCGTCGTCGCCCTGATCGAATACTTCAGGCTCGGTCAGCACGCACTGCCCTGACCCGACACACACGTCGGTATCGGCCTTGATCCGCATGACACCCCTCCTCACCACGTCACGGGTAGCTCGTAAACACCATAGATGTTGGCATCGGTCTTGAACACGACGTCCTCGACCGGCACCGCGAGCCGGAGCTCGGGAATCCGACGGAACAACGTGTCGAACACGATCTGCAGTTCCAGCCGGGCCAGGTTCTGGCCGAGGCACTGGTGCGGACCGTAGCCGAACGCGATGTGGTGCCGGGCGCCGCGCTCCACGTCCAGCCGCTCCGGGTTGGTGAACACGCTCGGGTCCCAGTTCGCGGACAGCCCGGACACAATGACACCGTCGTCGGCCTTGATGGTCGCGCCGCCGATCTCCACGTCCTCGGTGGCCACCCGCGAGGTCACCATCTCCACGATGGTGAAGTAGCGCAGCAGTTCCTCGACCGCGAGTGGGGTCTTGCTGGGGTCCGCCTTGATCGCGGCCAGCTGCTCCGGATTGCTCAGCAACCCGACAACGCCGAGCGAGATCATGTTGGCGGTCGTCTCGTGGCCCGCGAGCAGCAGCAGGAAGCCCATACTGACCAGTTGGCCGTGGTCGAGCGTGCCTTCCTCGCGCTGCCTGGCGATCTGCCTGCTGAACAGGTCGTCGCCCGGTTCGGCCTCCTTGGCCGTGATCAGCTTGTCCATGTAGCCGCGCAGTTCGTCGAACGCGTTGGTGCGCTCCTGCGGCGTCACACTACGGCTGAGCAGCGCGGAGGAGCGCGTCTGGAAGTACTCGTGGTCCTCGTACGGCGCGCCGAGCATCTCGCAGATCACCAGCGACGGCACCGGCAGCGACAGCGCCTGCACCAGGTCGACCGGACGCTGCTCGGTGGCCAGCATCCTGTCGATGAACTCGTCGACGATCTCCTGGATCCTCGGCTTCAGCGCGGCGATCCGCTTGACCGTGAACTCGCCGATCACCGCGCGCCGCGCGGCCGCGTGCTCCGCACCGTCGAGCCCGATCATGGACGGCGGCTGGCTGCGGAACCGCTCACGCGTTTCCGGGTCGCCGTTGGTGATCGGGAAGTTCTCCCTGCGCCGGTCGGAGCTGAACCGAGGGTCGTTCAGGACCGCCCTCGCGTCCTCGTGCCGGGAGACCCACCACGCCTCCTGGTCGGTCTTGGCACCATCCGGCCCAGACACTGGCACCTTGCCGATCGCCCGCTCCCGCATCGGCCCGTAGTGGGCGGGCTCGGCGAACGGGCAGGTACGCACGCCAGGGAAGACGCCGTCGGCGTCAGCGGTGCTGCCGCCCCCAGTGCTCTCGGCGATCCGGGTGGAAACGGTTTCCGTCACAGCCCTCATCCCCAAACAATGTGGAATGTTTCCTTCCGCTTACGTGTCCAGCGTACCTAAACGGAAGGATTCCGTCCAGATCCGCAAGCTGTCACCCCGACGTGCGATACTCCGACGCCAGGGCCGGCGAGACCGAAGAAGACCCGGGATGGTGAGCGGTGCAGGGCGAGCAGGACGTGCAGTCGCCACCACTGCGCGCGGACGCGAGACGCAACCGCGAGCAGATCATCGAGGCCGCCCGCACCCTGTTCATCCAGACCGGCACCGACGTCCCGATGGAGGAGATCGCCAGAACCGCGGGAGTCGGCGTCGGCACCCTCTACCGCCGCTTCCCCGACCGCGACGAGCTGATCAAGGCCGTCAGCCTGGACAACTTCGCCCGCCTGCTCGACCTCGCCCGCCGCATCGAGAGCACCGAGCCCGACCCGGCCAAGGCGCTGAGCACGCTGCTCTACTCCTCGCTCGAACTGCGCCTCGGCATCACCATGAACGCGGTGTCACCGCGCGGGTTCGAAGCCATCCAGCGCTCCCCCGAACTGAAGGCCCAACGCGACGAGGTGCTCGACATCGCCCGGCGCCTGTTGCGGCGCGCCCAGGAGAACGGCGGCTTCCGCAAGGACATCGACATCGGCGACATGGTGCTCGCGCTCATCCTGGTCTCCAAGGTCGTCCCGCCGAGCGACAGCGAATTCGCCGAAATGGTGTTCCACCGCCTCATCGCCCTGATGCTCGACGGCCTGCGCACCGAATCGGGTTCGCCGCTACCCGGTCGCCCCATCGACTACGACGACATCGAGGAACTGCGCGCGGCCGGCTTCGGCAAAGCCAACTCCGTCCGCTGATCCGCGTTACTTTCGTTCGACCTGCTGTGCGGTCATCGATCGCGCGAACGCGTCGACCGCCTGTTGCTGTTGGTCGACGTTCGCGCCGGTGAGTTCGAGGCTGCGCTCGCCGTCCTTCAGGATGACGCGGCGACCCTGTCCCCTGGTGATCCAGGCGCGCAGCACCTGGACGATACTCGTCAGCACCGCGCCGAATGCGGCCGAATTCGCCAGGCTGACTATTAGTTGGCCGGTGGATGTCGCGGTGCCTTTGGCACCGATCGGTACGGATGCGGCCACCGGCAGCCGGACGTCGACGACGTCCAGCGCCCGCAATTCCCTTCTGAGCAGGCGGCCGTGCAGGTCGTGATCTTCGGCGTCGACATCCACGTCGCGAAATTCGATCAATACGACTGGCATCGATCCCTCCGTTTTCCCGCTCGGTGCCGGGAGCGCGAGAACAATAGCGCGAACAATGTCGCCGCTGAACCCCGGTTGCGGGGTCAAATTTGCAAAGGTTTGCAGACGAGCCTGGCCATGCGGGCAATATGCCTGACCGAAACCCGGCAACCCGCTCAGCGCGACTTTGCTACCGCTGGCCGATCACAACAGCGGAGGTGCGCGTTGTCGACCATTCTGTGGTTGCCGACGCGGGTCGCGTACTCTTTCCGCGTTCGAAATCCGGGACCGAGGCGATTGCAGGCAGAAGGACACGATGCCCGAACGACGGATGGCGTTGCTCATCGCCACCGATACCTACACCGACCCGACGTTCAGCAAGTTGGATGCGCCGAAAGCCGATGCCGAGGCATTGGGATCGGTCCTGCGCGATCGCCGGATCGGGAATTACGACGTCCATACCCTGCACAACGCCCGCTCCCACGAGATAAGCAAGGCGATCGACGCCCTGTTCGCCGACGCGGGTCGAGACGACCAACTTCTGTTGTACATCTCAGGGCACGGTGTCAAAGACGACGCCGGCCGGCTGCACTTCATCACCAGCGACTCAGATTCACGATTATTGGCATCAACTGCCGTCTCGGCCGTTTTCGTCCGGGATCAAATGGATCACACGAAATCGCGACGGGTGATCGTGCTGTTGGACTGTTGCTACGCGGGCGCGTTTCCGCCGGGCACCCGGCATCGCACCGGATGCCGGGTCGAATTCCCGCAACTCAACAGCCGAGGCCGCGCGGTGATCACGTCGTCCTCGGAACTCGAATACGCCTACGAGGCGAGCACCAACGCTGCCGCGACCATCACCGGTCAATCGAGTCCTTCGGTGTTCACCGGGGCGCTCGTGCACGGCCTGCGGACCGGGGACGCCGACCTCGACGGCGACGGGCTTATCGAAGTCAACGAACTGTACGACTACGTGTATCAGCAGGTGCGGGCCAAGGCACCGCAACAGAACCCGCAGCGCAAGTTCGACCTCGAAGGCACGCTGTACCTGGCCAGCAGTCGACGCCGTCGGCCACCGTTGCACGGGCTACCGGCGGGTATCGCGCAGGCGATTCTCGGTCCGCATCCACGGATTCGCGAGGCCGCGGTGTCCGACCTGATCGAGTTGGCTCATTCGGCCGAACCCGCGCAAGCGCGGGCGGCCCATGCGGCCTTGCTCCAGCTCGCCGCCGACAGTGACGTCGCCATCAGCAGGCTGGCCGCCGATGCCCTGCGGAGTCTCGGTGAAGAGCAACCAGCACGACCCGCTCCGTCGACGCCGTCGCCGCGCTACCGGCCGCCACAGGCGCGGCGACTGCCGATCACGCCCGACCAGGAGTGGCCCGACGATCAGTGGATGTTCTCGGCGGACGCGCGGCCACAACCGGCTCTGACCGTCGCGCCGCCGTCACCGGTCGAGCAACCATCGCCTGCCGGCCAACGCAACGGCCTGGCCGCGGTGAGCATGCGCTGGGTTCGGAGTTGGCCACGGCGCCTTGCCGGGCCACGCTGACACGAGGTCCCCGTCCGCAGGCCCGGTCTCGCGCTCAGCCACCGGGCGTTCCGCGGCCGCGGATCAAATCGGACGCGCGTTCGGCGATCATGATCGTCGGCGCGTTCGTGTTGCCGCGCACCACCTTCGGCATGACCGACGCGTCCACGACGCGCAGCCCGTCGACACCGCGCACGCGCAGCTCCGGGTCGACGACCGCGTTCTCGCCGGTGCCCATCGCGCAGGTGCCGACCGGGTGATACAGCGTCTGGGTCATCTGCTTGATGTGCTCGGTGAGTTCGTCGTCGGTGATGCCGGCCAGGTGCGTCGGCAGGATCGGCGCATCGAGGAACCTGGCGAGCGCCGCCTGCCTGGCGATCTCGATCAGGCGACGACAGCCGGCGAGTACGGCCTCGCGGTCGGCCGGGTCGGAGTAGTAGGCGGGGTCGATCTCCGGGCGCCAGGTCGGGTCGGCCGAGCGCAGGCGGAGCCTGCCCCTGCTGCGCACGTCGACCACTGTCGCGGCCGCGGTGAAGCCGGGACCGGTCCGTTCCCGCAGCCCGTTGTCGTAGAACTCCGTTGGGGCGACGTGGATCTGGATGTCCGGCGCTGGCAGGTCGTCACGGGTGGCGAAGAACCCGCCCGCCTCGCCGACGTTGGAGGCCAACGGCCCACGGCGGGTGGCCTGCCACTGCACCATCCGACCGGGCGTGCCGAACTGCGCGAGGTCCGTTGTTCCCTTGGTGCGCCAGACGATTCCGGACGCGGGGTGGTCGTGCAGGTTCTCACCGACCCCGGACAGGTGCACTGCGACATCGATGCCGACCTCGCGCAGCGACGCGGCCGGTCCGATGCCGGACAACAGCAGCAGTTGCGGCGAGTTGATCGCGCCGCCGGAGAGCAGCACCTCGGCATCGGCACGCACGGTCTCGGTGTTGCCGTCGCGCCGGTAGGTGACGCCGACGGCGCGCGTTCCGTCGAGTTCGACGCGGGTGACCAGCGCGTTGGTACGCACGGTCAGGTTCGGCCGGTCCAACGCGGGCCGCAGGTACGCGTCCGCCGTCGACCAGCGCCTGCCGTTGCGGCAGGTCACCTGGTACTGGCCGGCGCCTTCCTGGGTCTCGCCGTTGAAGTCGTCGTTGGGTTTCAGGCCCCAGGCAATCGCCGCGTCGACCCAGGCACGGGACAACTCGTGGGTGTAGCGGCGATCCTCGACGTGCAGCGGGCCCTGCGCGCCGTGCAGTGGCGCGCCGAGTCGGGTGTTGTGTTCGGCGCGACGGAAGTAGGGCAGCACGTCGTCCCAGCCCCAACCCCTCGCGCCGTGCACGTCGCGCCAGTCGTCGTAGTCGAGCCGGTTGCCCCTGATGTAGATCATCGCGTTCATGGACGAGCAGCCGCCGAGCGCCTTCATCCTGGGCCAGTAGGTGGTTTTGCCGCCGAGGTACTTCTGTTCGACCGTCTCGTAGTTCCAGTCCCAGCGGGTTTTGAACAGCGTGGCGAACGCGGCCGGGATGTGGATCTCGTCGGCGTCGTCCTCGCCGCCCGCCTCCAACAGCAGCACGCGGCAGTGCGAATCCTCGGTGAGCCGGTTGGCGAGCACGCAACCCGCGCTGCCCGCGCCGACGATCACATAGTCGAAGGATTCCTGCTGTGATTGCCCATGCGCCACGGCTGCCTCCTCGTTCACACCTTCTGCTCGATCACCCTGCCCTGCCGCGACCGGCAAAACCAGTGCCACGCAGCAGGTTTCGCACTGGATCGCTTCGGGTACCGGCAATACGTGGCCCCCTACGGTTCTCACCAGATGCCGAGTGGGCCATCACCCATCGTCATGGCCGGTATAGTTTTCCTACCTCGAATGGGTGAGATCTGCCGCCGCACGTTAACCCACAGCAATATTCGTGCGAATAATCTACCGACCGGTCAGCGACACCAGCAACCGGGAGGGGAGCCATGATGCCCACCCTGTCATCACGTCGTGCACCATTCCCGCCCCGCGACTCCCGCCCCGCCGACTTCCGCTTCCACAAAGGCGCCACCTTCGCCGTCGCGATCATCATCATCGGCCTGACCACCGCAGGCTGCGGCCGCTACATCGACCCGAGCGCGTACTCCTCCGGCCAGGTCACTCAGCGGGAATGCGTCAGCGCGGTCTACACGGTGCTCAGCGGGATGGTCGCCAAGCCAGACGACGACCAGCCGTTCGAGAACTTCCTCAGCCGCTACGGCACGGCCTCCCCGACCTACACCGCCTATCGGGACAGCTTCGATCCCTTCTACAACGACGCTGTCGCCCATGGCATCAAAGCTGCCGAACAGGACGTGCGCACAACCGTGACCAGGGACTGCGCCGCGGTCAACTGACGCCAATCGCGTTCCGATCATGTGGCCTGCTTACGGGTGACATGGCAATCGGCACGGCCAGATGGGACTATGGTCGAAGTCCGACATCCGGACGCGCGTGCAGCGGGAAGGCGTGGCGATGGAACAGGCCGCCAGCGACACCATTGGCGACCCGGCGAGTCATGATCTGGCACAGATCTTCGCCGACTACGCCAAAGCGGCAAGGGGCACCGCGGTGAAGAATCGCTCCAAGGGTGACAGCTTCGGCGACGAGCTGGCTACGAAACGCGCTGCCGTCTATGACATGGCCGCCGATCTGGTACGCAGGTTTCCCCTTGAGGAGGCGGCCAAGCAGATGTTGGACCGGGCAAGGGCCGCGCACATCCGCACTCCGCCGCTGATCGACTTCGACCGAGCGGGCGTGCAGTACAGCCAGGCACGAGCCTGGCAGTTCTGCGCACAGCTGATCGACCCGAGCCTGCCAGAAGTCGCTCCCAAATGGGACTGACCGGGCCCGGCGAGGAAGGCGGGCGTCGAGATGGCCAACTCCCACACCGGTAGCCGGTCGAGATCGAGGAATCCGTTCGCCGCCATCTCCCGCATCGTCGAATGGTTCGATTCGCGCGGGGTGTACGTGCCGGGCGAGGACAGCCGTTCGCTCTCGCCGTGGCGCGACTTCGGCTGGATCATCATCATCTGGCTGGTCGCCGTCGCCGCGTTCATCGTGCTGTTCGCGCTGGCCACCTGACCGTCAGTACTCCGAACGGGTGCATTATCTGGTGCCGACGTTGCATCGCGAACCTGCACAACGATTCACATAGTGAGTGTGCACGCCCCCCGGCGCACTCTGTTCCAACTGGCCGCCATCCGGGGTGACCAGCCTGCTTCGTGGGCGGTGCCTCGCGCACCGCCCACGCTGCCTTTTCGAGACTCTCCAGCCGGACATTCCACGCCGCGCTAGCGTTGGCTCCATGACGGAGAAACGCCTTGCCGCCGGTGACGTCGCACCGGATTTCACCCTGCCCGACAGTGCGGGCAACCCGGTCTCGCTGCACGACTACCGAGGTCAGTCGGTCGTGGTGTACTTCTACCCGGCCGCCATGACACCCGGCTGCACCAAGCAGGCGTGTGACTTCCGGGACAACCTCGCCGAGTTCAACGACGCGGGCTTCGCCGTGCTCGGCATCTCCAAGGACCCCGTGGCCAAGCTCGCCAAGTTCACGGCGGCGGAGGGCCTGGCCTTCCCGCTGCTCTCCGACGAGGACAAGACAGTGCTCACCGCGTGGGGAGCGTTCGGCGAGAAGCAGAACTACGGCAAGACGATCATGGGCGTGATCCGCTCCACGATCATCGTGGGGCCGGACGGCAAGGTCGTCAAGGCGCTCTACAACGTGAAGGCGACCGGCCACGTCGAGCGGCTGCGCAAGGAACTGCTCTCCTGACGCCTGTCCCGGCCTTACCCCTCGGCCAGCGCGCGCAGCGCGGGCAACAGCAGGCGCAGCGCCTGGCCGCGGTGGGACAGCTCGTCCTTGCGTTGCGGCGGCAGTTCGGCCGAGGTCCGGGTGTAGCCCTCCGGCACGAAGATCGGGTCGTACCCGAACCCGTTGCTCCCCCTCGGCTCGCGGGTCAGCGTGCCGCGCCACTCGGCCCGGACCACGGTCTCGGTGCCGTCGGCCAGGACCAGCGCGGCCGCGCACACGAAGCCGCCGCCGCGCCGCTCGTGCGGCACGTCGCCGAGCTGGTTGAGCACGAGGTCCAGGTTGGCCTTGTCGTCGCCGTGCCGGCCGGCCCAGCGCGCGGACAGCACGCCAGGCATCCCGTTGAGCGCGTCGACGGCGAGGCCGGAGTCGTCGGCGAGGCTGGGCAGGCCGGTCGCCTTGACCGCGTCCTGCGCCTTGGCCAGCGCGTTCTCCTCGAACGTCGCACCGGTCTCGGGCGCCTCGGGGAACTCGGGCACGTCGGCAAGGCCGACCACGTCCAGCCCGGCGATGCCTGCCGCGGCGAGGATGCGGCGCAGCTCGGCGAGCTTGTTGGCGTTGCGCGTGGCCAGCAGAACGGTATTGCTCACTTGGACTTCTTCTTCGGCTCGGGCAGCTCGCCGGGATAGGGCCCGGCCAGCGCCTGCGTCTGTAGTTCGGACAGTCGCGCGCAGCCAGCGAGCGCGAGATCCAGCATTCGGTCCAAAGTGGACCGGGTGAAGGTCGCGCCCTCCGCGGTGCCCTGCACCTCGACCAGGGTGCCGGTGTCGGTGGCGACCACGTTCATGTCGACCTCGGCGCGCGAGTCCTCCTCGTAGGGCAGGTCCAGCCGCACCCGACCGTCCACGACACCGACGCTGACCGCGGACACCGCGCAGGACAACGGCTTCGGGTCGGCGAGCCGACCGGCCGCGCCGAGCCAGGTGATCGCGTCCGCGAGCGCCACGTATCCGCCGGTGATCGCGGCGGTCCTGGTGCCGCCGTCGGCCTGGAGCACGTCGCAGTCGATGACGATGGTGTTCTCGCCGAGCGCGGCCAGGTCGATACAGGCCCGCAGGGAGCGGCCGATCAACCTGCTGATCTCGTGCGTCCGCCCGCCGATCCGGCCCTTCACCGACTCACGGTCGCTGCGGGTGTTCGTGGCCGAGGGGAGCATCGCGTACTCGGCGGTCACCCAGCCGAGCCCGGACCCGGTCCGCCAGCGCGGCACGCCCTCGGTGACACTGGCTGCCGCCAACACCCTGGTGTTGCCGAACTCGACCAGTACCGACCCGGCGGGCCACTTCTGGAATCCCCTGGTGATCCTTACCTCACGAAGCGCGTCATCGCCGCGTCCATCCGCTCGTAGCACGCCGCTAGCCTAGAGCCGACGTGTCAACCCGGCCCCAAGCGACCCAGGAACAGGCAAAACCAACGGTATGAGCAGCGGATTCCATGCTGTCGGCTATCTGAGCGTTGCCGGTGTGCCGGCGCACGCGCTGGTGGTCGCCGCCGTCGCGGTGCTGCTGCCGCTGGCCGCGCTGTGCTCGGTCGCCATGGCCGTACACCGCGGCTTCCGCACCCGGTTCGGCTCGGCGACCCTGGTGATCACCGCGGTCGCGGTCGCAGCGGTGCCGCTCGCCCAGTTCACCGGCAAACAGCTGGCGACCCGGCTCGGCACGACGAATCCGCTGGTCGCGCATCATGTCGAGCTGGGCAACCAGCTGCTCCCCTACGCGCTGGGCTTCGGCGTCGCCGTTGTCGTGCTGCTGGTCGCCGGCAAGCTGGCCGACCGCGAGCGGGCGGCGGAGGAGAGCGAGGCCAAGACCTGGCAGCGCATCTCCACCCTGGTGTCCGTGCTGGTGGTGGCCATGGCCGTGCTGACAACGGTCGAGGTGGTGCGGATCGGCACGACCGGCGCGCAGGCCGTGTGGACTCGTCAGACCTCGTAACGGGCGCCCGGTTCGGCCAACAGCACCTCGCCGCTGAACGCGGCCTTGGCCTCGGCGAACACCGCGTCCCGATCCGTCCACGGCGGAACGTGCGTGACGATCAGCCGGCCGACCCGCGCGGCTTCGGCCAGTTCACCGGCCTCCCGGCCGGACAGGTGCACACCGGGCGGCCGATCGTCGGCGTGCGTCCAGGACGCCTCGGCGAGCAGCACGTCGGCGCCGTCGGCCAGCTCGGTCAACGCCTCGCAGGCGCCGCTGTCGCCGGTGTAGGCGATGCTGCGGCCGTCGTGTTCCAGCCGCAGCGCGTACGCCTCGCACGGGTGCACGGCGCGCGCCACCCGCACGCCGATCCCGTTGATCAGCGGCTCGGCCGGCCAGGCGTGGAAGTCGTAGACATCGGAAAGGTCGGTTCTGGCCAGTTCGGTCGGATCGGGCGCGTACTGGGCGGCCAACCGGGTCGGCGCCGCTTCCGGCGCGTACACCGGCAGCTTCGCGACTCTCGGGTCGACCGGCGGGTCAGGGTGGTAGCGGCGCAGCACGGTCAGCGCGCTGAAGTCCGCGCAGTGGTCCGGGTGCAGGTGGGAGAGCAGCACCGCGTCCAGGCTCAGCGGGTCCGCGTGGTTCTGGAGTTCGCCCACCGTGCCGTTGCCGAGGTCGACGGCGAGACGCGCGCCACCGGCGTCGATCAGGTACCCGGACGCGGGTGAGGACGGGCCGGGGATGCTGCCCGAGCAGCCGAGGACGATCAACAGCACAGGTCCGAGCTTGTCATGCCGACCGGGATTTCGGCACACCTCACCGGTTCAGTTGGTGACCGACACCGCGTGCAGGCCCGGATAGTTGCCGAGGAAGCGGCGGGCGAGCCGGTTGAACGGCTCGACAGGGCCGGTGGCCAGCAGCTCGTGCGCGGGCGAACGGTCCGGATCGGCCTCGCGCAACAGGTCCTGCTCGGTGAGCACGCGCAGCACGTCCTTTGCGGTCTCCTCCGCGCTGGACACCAGGTCCACCTCGTCCCCCATGACCAGCTGCAACACCCCGGTGAGCAGCGGATAGTGCGTGCAACCGAGGACGAGCGTGTCGATGTCGGCCGCCTGCAACGGCGCGAGATACGACTGGGCGAGGCCGAGCACCTGCCGTCCCGATGTGATGCCGCGCTCGACGAACTCGGCGAACTGCGGACACGGCACGCTGGTCAGCTCGACGTCCCTGGCCGCGGCGAACGCGTCCGCGTAGGCGCGGGACCGGATGGTGCCGACCGTGCCGATCACGCCTACCCGACCCGATCGGGTGGTGTGCACGGCGCGACGGACAGCAGGCACGATCACCTCGACCACCGGCACCGGATACCGCTCGCGCGCATCGCGCAGGCATGCGGCCGACGCGGTGTTGCACGCGATGACCAGCAGTTTCACCCCATCGTCGACCAGCCGGTCCAACGCGGCCAGCGCGTACGAGCGCGCCTTGGCGATCGGCAGCGGCCCGTACGGGCTGTGCGCGGTGTCACCGACATAACGCAGCCGCTCGCCCGGCAGCTGGTCCAGAATCGCGCGGGCGACCGTCAAACCACCGACGCCGGAATCGAAAACACCAATCGGGGCATCGGCGGTCGAGGTCATCACACCGTGACGTTACCTGGCAGCTTCGGCTTGCCTTCCGTGCGGATTCGAGCCTTGCGGCTTCGAGCCGTTGCGCGCGTCGCCAGGAACGCGGCGAGCACGCCACCGATCGCGCCGAACACGTGGCCCTGCCAGGAAATGTCCGGTTGGCCGGGGATCAGGCCCCACAGGACGCTGCCCCAGTAGAACAACAGCACGAGCGCGACCACGATCTGGGCGAACGCGCGGTTGAACAGCCCGCGCACCAGCAGGAAAGCCAACCAGCCGAAGGCGATGCCGGACGCGCCGATGGTGACCGTGTTGCTGCCCGAGGTCGCCCACACGCCGAGACCGCTGATCAGCCAGACCATGACCGTCACCGAGACGAACTGGGCCAGACCGCCTGCCATGGCGAGGAATCCGAAGACCAGAATCGGCACGGTGTTCGCGGCGAGATGGCCCCAGTTCTCGTGCAGGAACGGAGACCACAGCACACCGCCAAGCCCGGACAGGGTGCGCGGGCGGATGCCGTCGTGATTCAGACTGCCGTGCAACGCGACCAGGTCCACGAACTCGACCAGATACAGCACGGCGACGAACGCGACGATGATGATCGCGGCCCGCAGCGGCCGCTGCGGCAGAACCCGCTTGACCGCATCACGCCGCCGGGTGGGACTGGTGGCCGGAGGGGGCGGGCCCCCATCTGGGGGTCGGTAAAGACGCTGCGTTGGATTGAGGTCCACACCATCGAGGCTACGAGCAAAAACCCGTTCCGGCATGGGGAGAAAACCCTGAGCCCTCCCTGACCCGCTGCTACGCCTGCGGCGGTGTCCATCCGTATTTACGCAACAGTGGCTCGTCGAGCATCTGCATCTCGCCGTTGCCGAACGACCAGTCCTCCCGTGAGTTCTCGTGCAGGATCACCATCACATCCTCCGGCCGCACGCCCACGTCGGCCAGATTGGCGGCGACGGCCTGGTAGAGCGCCACCTTCTTGTCCTGGTTCCTACCCCTGACCAGCGTGATCTCCACCAGCACCTGGTCGCGCCGGTCGCCGTCGAGGTAGTCGGGATCGAAGTGCAGGTCATTGCTCGGCTGGGCGTCGACGACCTGGAACCGGTCCCCCTTCGGGATGCCGATCGCGTTGATCATGGCATTGTGCACGCCATCGCCGATGGCGTCGCGCACCGACTGCGGCCGGTCCGCGCTGAGCGTGATCCGAACGAACGGCATGACTCCAACCCCCTTCTGGCTTTCATCTTGTAACCCAGACCCTAGCATGCTGACTATCGGAGGGAAACCCAGATAAGATGTGGCATGCCCTCGATGAACTGGGCGGACCAGGACCCCGGCAATTGCAGCCTCACGCTGACCCTCGACGTGGTCGGCAAGCCGTGGATCCTGTTGGTGCTGCGCGAGGTCTTCCGCGGCCTGTGCCGGTTCGACGAGATCCAGCGGCACATCGGCGTGTCCCCGCCCGTGCTCAGCCGCAGGCTGGCCGCGATGGTCGAGGCCGGCCTGCTGGAGCGGGTGCCCTACCGCGAGGAGGGCAGCCGCGAACGCAGCGAGTACCACCTGACCACAGCGGGCCGCGAACTGTTCCCGGTACTCCTCGCGCTACGCGACTGGGGCGACGCGCACCTGGCCGGCGAGAACGGCCCGGCCACCGTCTACCGGCACCAGGACTGCGGAGCCGAGGTGCGCGTCGCCATGCTCTGCGACGACGGCCACCGCCTCACCGGCCGCGCCGAAGTCGTCCCCGAACCAGGCCCCGGCGCCCGCCCGTTGTCATGAAGCTCCCCGCCTGAAGCCACCCTGGCCGAGCCAACCACCGCGAATTACTTTCACAATCCTTGTTATTGTATTTGGGGAGCCCCCATTTTTAAAATTACGCGGATTTTTGAAAGGGGGTCAAATCGGGGTCGGCGTGTCGTCCGTTGCCGGTGGAGAAACCACTCGGACGGGCGGTGCGGGGCCCGGAAACCCGGGCCCCGCAACACACTTACGCCCACAGCGTACTGTCGATGCGCTCCGCGGCTTCGTCCAGGGTGCCGGAGTAGACCCCGGTGGACAAATACTTCCACCCGCCGTCCGCGACGATGAACACGATGTCCGCGTCGTCGCCGGTGCCGGCCGCCTTTTCCGCGACCGCGAGCGCGGCATGCAGAATCGCGCCGGTGGAGACGCCGGCGAAGATGCCTTCGGTCTCCAGCAACTGACGGGTGCGGCGCAGCGCGTCGTGCGAGCCGACCGAGAAGCGGCCGTTGAGCACCTCGGGGTCATACAGCTCGGGCACGAAACCCTCATCAAGGTTGCGCAGGCCGTAGACCAGCTCGCCATAACGCGGCTCGGCGGCGATGATCTGCACGTCGGGCTTGTGCTCGCGCAGGTACCGGCCGACGCCGACCAGCGTGCCGGTGGTGCCGAGGCCGGCGACGAAGTGCGTCACGGTCGGCAGGTCGCGCAGGATCTCCGGGCCGGTGCCCCGGTAGTGCGCGTCCGGGTTGGCCGGGTTGCCGTACTGGTAGAGCATGACCCAGTCGGGGTGCTCCTCGGCCAGCTTCTTCGCGGTGGCGACGGCCTGGTTGGAGCCGCCTGCCGCCTCCGAGAAAATGATCTCCGCGCCGTACGCCTTGAGCAGCTGTCGCCGCTCGACCGAGGTGTTCTCCGGCATCACGCAGATCAGCCGGTAGCCCTTGAGCTTGGCGACCATGGCCAATGCGATACCGGTGTTGCCCGAGGTCGGCTCAAGCACGGTGTCACCCGGCTTGAGCCTGCCGTCGGCCTCGGCCCGCTCGACCATGGCCAGCGCGGGCCGGTCCTTGATCGAGCCGGTCGGGTTGCGGTCCTCCAGCTTCGCCCACAACCGGACAGTGGGCGCCGGTGACAACCCGGGCAAACCGACCAACGGGGTGTCACCGAGCGCGTGCAGCAGCGAGTCGTACCTGGCCACTAGAGGCCTCCAAGGGGGACAGAGCCCAACTCTGGTTTGGGCGAAAAGTCAGCGCATGCCACCGGCGACGGCCGGCAGGATGGTCACCGTGTCACCGTCGGCAACCTTGGCCTCAAGGCCACCGGTGAACCGCACGTCCTCGTCGTTGACGTAGACGTTGACGAACCGGTGCAGCGTGCCCTCCTTGACCAAGCGAGCCTTGAGGCCGGCGTGGTCGGCTTCGAGGCTGTCGATGACCTCGGCCAGCGTGTTGCCGCTGACCTGGACCGACTTCTCGCCGCCGGTGTGGGTGCGCAGGATCGTGGGAATGGAGACGGTGACGGCCATGGTGGAACAACCTCCGAATTGGGTTCGCTATCAGGTGCAGACGCTCGCGGCCCGACCCGCTATTCCGGGTCGGACGGGCTCAGGGCCGATCGACGGTGTCGTCACGTCCAGTGTGCGAGAACATGTACGACTCGACGACGTCGATCTCTTCCTCGGTGATGATCCCGTCCACGATGCGATAGGACCGCAGCTCGTGTTCCTCCGGGTCACGCGTGGAAATCAGCACGTAGTGCGCGTCCGGCTCCGATGCGTAGGACACGTCGGTCCGAGATGGATACGCCTCGGTCGCGGTGTGTGAGTGATAGATCACCACCGGCACCTCGTCGGCCGCGTCCATCTGGCGCCACACCCGCAACTGCTCCCCGGAGTCGAACCGGTAGAAGGTCGGCGAGCGCTCCGCGTTCTCCATCTCGATCAGCCGTTCCGGCCGGTCGGCGCCGTCAGGTCCGGCGATGACGCCGCAGGCCTCGTCGGGATGGTCCCGGCGGGCGTGCGCCACCATCGCGTCGACCAGGTCGCGTCGGATCACCAGCACGCCGCCCATCCTACGGGGCACCCACCGGCCGATATCTCTGATTCCGACATGTGAGAGGCAGCCAACAAGCTAGGAGACCACCCCTGGCCAGACGTCCCGATAGGCCGGCAAACCGGGCAGACCGTGCGCGCTGAGCAGCGCGTGCACCATGGCGCGGGCGAACACGTCGGCCGCCGCGGCCGCACACCGGTCCAGTTGGAAGGCCCGGCCCGGGTCGGCGAAGCCGCTGGTCCCGGCGAGCAGCGGCCGTTGCCCGGTGGCCAGGGCGAACACGGTGTCGCCGTCGAACATGGTGTGCGAGGGTCGGACCGCGCGAACCAGCCCGTTCTGCCCGGCCATGGCCAGCCGCCGTGCCTCCGCCTGGGTCAGGTCCACGTTGACAGCGACAACGCCGATCGTGGTGTTCAACGGCGCCGGATCGGCCGACAGCTCGGCTCCCGGCCGATCCGGCCAGGTGACGCCGAACTCGTCGGCCAGTTCGAACTCGGCCGCGTAGGGTCGCCCGGTGGCATGGTCGACGGCGTTGCCGGCCGCATTGGCCACGACCAGCGCACCGACCACGATGTCACCGTCCTGATCTGGCAGCACGACGCTCGCGGTGCCCACCGCGCCCTTCAGGCCGCCCATTTTCGCGCCGGTCCCGGCGCCGACACAGCCCTGCGCCACCGGACCGGCCGTCGCCGCTTCGCAGGCGGCGTAACCGAAATCAGCGGTCGGCCGGTGGCCCCAGGTGCTGCGGTGCAGGTCGAAGATGACCGCGCCTGGCACGATCGGCACCACTTCGTGCGGCTGCGCGCCGACCGGCAGTCCCTTGTGGTGCTCGGCGAGCCACCGCATCACGCCGTCGGCAGCGGCCAACCCGTACGCGCTCCCACCGGTCAGGCACACCGCATTGACCGTCTGGACCAGAGTGGACGGTTCGAGGAGGTCGGTGTCCCGCGTACCGGGTGCGCCGCCGCGCACGTCGACCGCGCCGACCGCACTGTCCGGCACGTACACGACCGTTGTCCCGGTCGCCCAGCCTTCCTCAAGCCGGTGGTGGTGCCCGACCAGCACCCCCGGTACATCGGTGATCGCGTTGTGCTCGCCCGTGCGCTCCCCTGGCACAGCCACCGTCATCGTCCCCCGCTCAACGCCTGCACCAGGCTCTCCTGCACCCAGGTCAGCCAGTGGTAGACGCTCAGGTGCGATGAACGCGGGTCCTCTTCCGGCAGTTGCTCCGGCATGTCCTCGGCGACGTCCAGCGCGGTGCCCAGCGCGAGCCGAACGTCGTTGATCGCCGACAGCCAGGCGTCGGCCTGTTCGAGGTCAAGCCGGATCTCGCCGCCGCCGGGCGAACAGGTTTCCAGCACGATCGCGGCGACGCCGGTCTTGTGGTCCAACAGTTCCGGCTCGTGCAGGGAACGCAGTGCCGCGGCCGAGTTCTGGTCGTCCGCGGACGGCGCGTCGTCGTCGAGCCGGTAGAAGTCGGGCAGCAGCCGGGACAGGATCGGATCGTCCGGCGACGTGGACGGTCCGGTGCGGATGCCGGTCAACTCGGCGAGTTCGTCCTGCGGCGCGTCCTCGGCCCTGACCTCCAGCATCTCCTGGATCTGGCTGACCAGTCCGCGCACCAGCGCGGCCTCCTGCCGATCGAACACCGCGACAACCCGGTCGCCCTTGCGGCGCCAGCCCTTCACCCAGTTACCTCAGATCGTGTGTCGACATCGATGGATCATGACGAGCGTTGCATGGTCGCCCACAGGCCGGCGGCATGCAGCTTGGCCACGTCGCCCTCGACCTTGTCCTTGGACCCGGACGACACGATCGCCTTGCCCTTGTGGTGCACGTCCAACATCAGCTTGACGGCATGATCCCGGCCGTACCCGAACAGCTTCTGGAACACGTAGGTGACGTAGGACATCAGGTTCACCGGGTCGTTCCACACGACGGTCTGCCAGGGCTGCTCGGCCGTACCGGACTCGGCGGAGGCCGGATCGATCTGCACGCTCTCCTGCTCGACGGGCGTCGTCATGGGCTCAATGGTGGCATGCCCGACCCACCCAGGTGAGATCGCGTTGCGCCCATGAGTGACGAACGCCATATCCACGCTCAACTCCCAGGTCAGCAACTGTCACGACCGGTGAGACCGACCCGCCGCGCCCACCGACCCTCACCCGTTCGCGTGGCCCGCACCGCATAGGCTGCCAGCCATGACGGCCACCGGGGCAAGCACCGCGCTGCTCACCGACCACTACGAGTTGACCATGCTGGCCAGCGCGCTGGCGGACGGCAGCGGTCATCGACAGTGCGTGTTCGAGGCGTTCGCCCGCAGGCTTCCCGAAGGCAGGCGCTACGGCGTTGTCGCCGGCGTCGGCCGGGTGCTGGACGCGATCGCCGACTTCCGGTTCACCGAGGCGGAGATCAGCGCGCTCGCCGCGACCGACGTGGTCGGCGACACAACGCTGGAATGGCTGGCGAACTACCGGTTCAGCGGCGACATCGACGGCTACCCGGACGGCGAACTGTACTTCCCCGGTTCGCCCCTGCTCACCGTGCGATCCAGCTTCGCCGAGGGCGTGCTGCTGGAAACCCTGGTGCTGTCCATCCTCAACCACGACACCGCCATCGCGTCGGCGGCCGCGCGGATGGTCAGCGCGGCCAACGGCAGGCCGATCATTGAGATGGGCTCGCGCCGCACGCACGAGCAGGCCGCGGTCGCCGCCGCGCGCGCCGCGTACCTGGCCGGGTTCGCGTCCACGTCGAACCTGGAGGCCGGCAGGCGGCACGGCATCCCGACCACGGGCACCAGCGCGCACGCGTTCACCCTGCTGCACGACAGCGAGGAGCAGGCGTTCCGCGCCCAGGTCGAGGTGCTCGGCACCGACACAACGCTGCTGGTGGACACCTACGACATCACCAAGGGCATCGAGAACGCGATCAGGGTCGCCGGCCCGGAACTGCGCGCGATCCGGATCGACTCCGGCGACCTCGGCGTGATGGCCCGGCAGGCCCGCGACCAGCTCGACGCGTTGGGTGCGCGCAACACCCGCATCGTGGTCTCCGGTGACCTCGACGAGTTCGCCATCGCCGCGCTGCGCGCCGAACCCGTGGACGCCTACGGCGTCGGCACCTCGGTCGTGACCGGGTCGAAGGCGCCGACCGCCGGTATGGTCTACAAACTTGTCGAAGTCGCGGGCCGCCCGGTGGCCAAACGCAGCTCGCACAAGGAATCCCGAGGCGGCCGGAAGGCGGCGTTGCGGCGGCACAAGGAAAGCGGCACCGCGCTGGAAGAGGTCGTCTACCACGTCGGCGAGGGCATCGCGCGGCCGGAACTCGGCCCGCACGACCGCGAGTTGCAGATCCCGCTGCTGCGCGCCGGCAAACCCGCCGACAACCTGCCTACCCTGGAGGAAAGCCGGCAGCGGCTGCGCGAGGCGCTGGTCAGCGTACCGTGGGAAGGGCTGAAGCTTTCCGTTGGTGAACCGGCCATCCCGACGACGTTCGACTTCACGTAGGAGGAGGATCCGATGGGGGCCGCACTGATCGTCGTCGACGTGCAGAACGACTTCTGCGAGGGCGGCTCGCTCGCGGTCGCCGGCGGCGCGTCGGTCGCCGCCGCGATCTCCGCCCACGTCGCGTCCAGCCGGTACGACCAGGTCGTCGCCACCCGCGACTATCACATCGACCCTGGCGCGCACTTCAGCGAACACCCCGATTTCGTGCGCACCTGGCCGGTGCACTGCGTCGCCGGCACACCCGGCTCGTCGTTCCACCCGGAACTGGACGTCACGCCGATCGCCGCCGTCTTCTCCAAGGGCGCGCACCAGGCGGCGTACTCCGGTTTCGAGGGCAGCACCCGCGAGGGCGTCGGCCTCGCCGACTGGCTCCGCACGCACGACATCGACACCGTGGACGTGGTGGGCATCGCGACCGACCACTGCGTCCGCGCGACCGCGCTGGACGCGACACGGGCCGGCCTGGACACGACCGTCCTGCTCGATCTCACCGCGGGCGTCAGCCAATCCACAGTAGACAGCGCACTAGCCGAACTACGCGCGGCCGGCGTCACCCTGTCCGGTGCCCCCGTCGTCGGCTGACTCAGCGTCCCGTTCAGACAGCTACCCAGTCAACGTAGGTCGGCCGCTGCCTGGTTCGGACGAGCTCGTCGAGAGCCGTTATATATCTGCACGATCGGTACCTCGGCGCGAGGTCGCATCGGTGACTCGTGACCGAACCAGGTCCAATAATCGACATATTCCGTGTTCAGGCCGTTGACCGGCACGAACCTGCCCGGCTTCGCGTACCACCAAGGCGCCGACCTCGCCGCGCAGGCTCAGCGCCAGGCATGGATCGCCAGGCCCGGTGCCGACGTGGAACAACCAGACGTATCCGCCGATGTTGTGCTCGGCGCGATACCGGTTGGCTTCGCGAAGCGAAGCAAGCAACGGAGCCGGATCGTGGTACGCCGAGACATCGAGCCGGCCGCGGCCCATCACGGCCGCCTGCTCGACAGTCCTCATGCTCGCCCCTGATAGGTCTCGGTGAACGGGTCGCCCGTTGCGTGGCGCCCGAGTCAGTTCCCCAATGACCGCCACCGAATGCACTCCGGCCGCCGATGCGTGCTGATCCACTCAGCGAGCGCTCGGTAAACCACGTCGATCGGTAGCTCAGAGCCCGGCGGCATCGGAAACTCATGACCAAACCAGGTCCAGTAGCGATCTGCGTCGTCCTCGTTGAGTCCGTCGACGGGTACCAACTCGTCATCGGCCAGGTACCATGCCAGCGCGCCGATCTCACCTCGCACTCCCACAGCCAGAGTCGGGTCGTCGTCGTTCGAGCCCAGCCGGAACAGCCACAGGAGGCCACCGGACCGGGCTTCGAACTGCCCGTTGACCGCGCGGAGCGCGGCAAGTATCGGGCCAGGTTCACGCTGGTCGGCGATGTCCAGATGGTCGTTCCCGGTCAACACCGGCTTCACCATAGTGCTCATGCTCGCCCCCGGTAGGTCTTGGCGAACGGCTCGCCTCGCTGAGTAGTGCCTAGCACGGTCAGCTCATATCCGCGCGGCAGATATGGCTCAAGAAGCTGGTCGCACCCGGTCAGCTGACCGGGCCGGCTGCCGCAGGGAACGTGATTGATGACCACTTGAGCGCAGAACCGGCCCTCCTGGATCATCATCGTGGGTAACTGGTAGTTTTGTTCGGGCACCGGCCCCTCCAAGCTGCGAGGACGTCGCACTAGTCAGCATCACCGGGCGCGACGTCGGCCACACCGGCCAACTCTCGCAGCGCGTGCGCGCAACACAACTGGTGCTCGACATCGGTGTAGGTGTCGTAGGGCGCCCAGGCATCATGCACCGCGACACCCCGGAAACGGCTCAGCACGCCAGCATCGTTGATGCCCTCCGTGCCGCGCTTGGGGTGGCAGGTGATCAGGGTGTACTTGTCGGTGCGGGCGCAGTGCACCCAGTGCAGCGCGCCGGCCACCCGCAGACCGGTCTCATCGAACCCGGCCACCCCGGCCGCGGCGATTCGGTCACCGACCTGGGCGCGGAACTCGTCCAGTCCGTGCGCCGCCCGCCGAGTCATCGCCGCGATGGCGCCCTCGGACACCGGTGTGCCGAACAGTTCGGCAAGTGCCTGAGCAGTGCGTTTCTTGGACAGGAACTGCGCCACATACAGGTAGAGGATGATCGCGGTGATCCGTGGCCCGTACTGCACCGGAGCCATCACGCCCTCGGGCGCCGTGCCGCGGGTGGTGGTCCCACACCCGCAGCGGCGCGTGATGAGTTGGTGCTCGGTGACTCGCACTGTGATCGGTGGCAGGTCGAATACCTGGCGGCGTTCTATCCCGACCTCGGTTGCCTCGGTGAGGCTCGCGCTGCAGTTCCCGCACGGGCCGGGCTCGTGCCGCTTGCGTTCGGTCGGGTTGTCGACCAGCGCCAGCGTCGCGCCTGAATGGCCTGGCTGCCCACCCGGCTTGCGTCCACTCTTACGCCGCAACGATTTTGGCGCCGGTTTGGTGAACGGCGAGTCCGACGAGGGCGGCTTGGAAGAGTTGGTCGAATCCGTCCCCAACCGGCGCTTCAGATCGGCGTTCTCGGCTTCCAGCACCGAAACCCGTTCCCGGAGTTCCGCGATCACCTGCGCCTGCTGCACGACCAGGGCGGCTAGCTCGTCATACGACGGAGGCTCATTCCCGGTCTGCACAGGATGATCATCTCATGTCGACGATCAAGCTCCGCACCGACCTGATCAGTTACCATCGTGGCTACTTTCATCTCGACATGCGAACGCATCATCCTGGCAACAACGGAACTCGTCACACAAAGGTCGGCAAGTCCTCGTTCGACAAGTGCGGTCCATGTCCCGTCGATGCCGGAAATGAACGCCCCAAGGGCGCCCTCCACATATCCATACGTTTTCTCACCGCGCTCACCTACCGTCGGTTGACAAATCAGTTCAAGCCAGAGATGTCGTGATCTCGTCATGGCTCGTTCGACGGTAGATCATCAATCGTGCGATTCCGACCGAACGAGCGAAAGAGCACCCGATCGAAAACCAATTTCAGAACACGAAATCATTCGCCGTAAATACGGACCTTCTAGTAGATACAGAATCACCCGGTTGCCAGTTGATTTCGTGGCTCGCAAGCGGTGCTGTCGACTTCGTGACCAGCCAGCCGAGCGACATGTCACGGGGAGCCGGACGTGTCGCTCGCTAGCCCAACCAGCGGATGGGACCCCCGCTGGTTGGGGCTGTGCACATGTGGGCAGGGCGACCTCGGTATTTTCACGCGGTGACCCTCTCGGAGGCTGCGGCGGCGGAAGCGGCCGCGCATCTCGCCAGGCTGGACGCGCTCGCGTCGGGGCAGGTCAGCGCCGTGCACGTGATCGGTTCGTCGGTGCTGGACGACTACCACCCTGGCACGTCCGATCTTGATCTGGTGATCGAACTCGCCCGTGAGCCGAGCGAGGCGGATCTGCACACGTTGCTTGACGCGCACACCGGGCCGGGCGCGAAGGTGGAGGGAACCTATGTGGCCAGCGGAAAGTGGGCCGATCCTGCGCCGACGGCGTCGCTGATCAGCGATGGCGTCGTGCATTTCGCGTCGAAAAAGTTACATGCGGTCACCCGACTGCAACTGGCCCGCTACTCGGTGACGATTCGCGGAGACGCGCCGGCGGTCGAGGCGGATGTGCGGGCGGCGCAGGATTTCTGCCGGCGCAATCTGGTCGAGTACTGGCGGAACTGGCTGACCGGCGGGCCGAGGATCATGCTGCGTTACGCGCCCGCTCCGCTGACGCCGGGCTGGAAGTGGACGGTGGTCTGGGTCGGGTTGGGGCCTGCCAGGCTGTGGTGGACGATCAACACCGGGGAGATCGTCAGCAAGAGCCGCGCGGGCAGACTGGCCGCGGAGCACTGGCCGGATCTGGCCGAACCGCTGCTGGACATCGTGGCCGAGCGGGCCGGCAAGGACGTGAAGTTGGGCAACAAGCACGGCAGGGCCGCTGTCGAACTGGGCCGGCGGATCATGGCGGAGGTCGGGGTCGGGCAAAGCACTGAATAGAGGTCACCGAACAGGCGACACGAGAGCAGCGGGCGCGTCAGACTGACGGGGGCGGCGGGTACGGTCTGATGCTGTGCGCCAAACCCTGCCTGATCAAACCCTGCCTGATGCCACGGAGACCGTGGTCGACACGCTGCCTCCGGTGACCGCCCTGTTGCACGCCGCGGTCACCGCGGTCGGTGGCGCGGAACGGCCTGGGCAGGTTCAGATGGCCGAGGCGGTCGCGCGGGCCATCCGCACCGGTGAGCACGTCGCGGTTCAGGCCGGCACGGGCACCGGTAAGTCGCTCGCCTACCTGGTGCCGGCCATTCGGCACGCGGTCGCCGAGGACGCGACCGTGGTCATCTCGACGGCGACCATCGCGCTGCAACGCCAACTGGTCGACCGGGATCTTCCCCGGCTCGCCAAGGCGCTGAAGCCGCTGATCGGCAGGGCGCCCACGTTCGCGATCCTCAAGGGCCGCCGCAACTACCTCTGTCTGCACAAGGTGCACAACGGTGTCGCTGATGAGCCGGAGGACGCGACGCTGTTCGACCCGTTCGCGGCGTCCGCGCTTGGCCGGCACGTGAAGCGGTTGCACGAGTGGTCGAGCGACACCGAGACCGGCGACCGGGACGAGCTGGTGCCCGGCGTGCCGGACATGGCGTGGCGGCAGGTTTCGGTGAGCGCGCGGGAGTGTCTTGGCCTGAACCGCTGCCCGGTCGGCGCGGACTGTTTCGCGGAGCGGGCACGAGCCGAGGCGGGCCGGGCCGACATCGTTGTCACCAATCACGCGCTGCTGGCGATCAACGCGCTGGAGGGCATCCAGGTGCTGCCCGAGCACGACGTTGTCGTCGTCGACGAGGCGCACGACCTGGTGGACCGGGTGACCTCGGTGGCGACGGCCGAGCTGAGCGGGGCGACGGTCGCGGCGGCCGCGCGACGCTCGGGGCGGTTGATCAGCCAGGAGACGGCGGACCGGCTGCTGGAGGCGGGTGACGGCCTCACGCTGATGCTGACCGAGTTGCCGATCGGCCGCATGGACGAGCTGCCGGAGCCGCTGGCCGGGTCGTTGCGGGCGGTGCGGGATGCGGCGCGGTCGTGCATCGTCGCGCTGGGTCCGGAGCGGGCCAACCAGCGGGAGAACGTGGAGGACGCGACCGCGTACAAGATGGCGCGGGCGATGCTGGACGAGGTGCACGACACGGCCGTTCGGCTGTTGGACTCGTTCGACGAGGACGTGAGCAAGCGCCGGGACGTGGTGTGGGGTTCGGGTGAGGGCGGCAATTTCACCAATGCGCTGCGGGTCGCGCCGCTGGCGGTCGCGGGGTTGTTGCGGGAGCGGCTTTTCGGCCAGCACACGACGGTGCTCACCTCGGCGACGTTGACACTGGGCGGCGCGTTCGACACGTTGGCGCGGCAGTGGGGGCTGCCGGTCAACCAGGAGGCCGCGCGCAAGGCCGACGGCACCGCGACGGACAAGGAGCCGCCGAGCGACCGCAGCGGTCCCAAGTGGACAGGGCTGGACGTTGGCTCGCCGTTCGAGCACGAGAAGTGCGGAATTCTGTATGTGGCCAGGCATCTGCCGACGCCGGGCCGGGACGGGCTGCCGCCCTCGTACCTGACCGAGATCAAGGAGTTGGTGGAGGCGGCGGGCGGGCGCACGCTGGGGCTGTTCTCGTCGATGCGCGCGGCAAAGCAGGCCACTGAGGAACTGCGCGGCGTGCTCGACTACCCGATCCTGTGCCAGGGCGAGGACTCCACATCGTTGCTGGTCAACAAGTTCTCCGACGATCCGCAGACCTGCCTTTTCGGCACGTTGTCGCTGTGGCAGGGCGTTGACGTGCCGGGTTCGTCGTTGCAACTGGTGATCGTGGACCGAATCCCGTTCCCGCGCCCTGACGATCCGCTCGCGTCCGCGCGGCAGCGTGCGGTGGAGTCGCGGGGCGGCAACGGGTTCATCACGGTAGCCGCGACGCATGCGGCGCTGCTGCTGGCGCAGGGCGCGGGCCGGTTGTTGCGATCCATGCAGGACAGGGGCGTTGTCGCGATTCTCGATCCCCGGCTGGCGACCAAGCAGTACGGCGGTTTTCTACGCGCGTCGCTGCCGCCGTTCTGGTCTACAACCGACCCGAAGGTCGTGCGTGGCGCGCTGAGCAGGCTGGACAAGGCGGCCAAGGCCGCCGAGTGACCCGGTGCAGGGTCACTCGGCGCACTCGCTACTTGAGGCCGCGCAGGATCTTGCCCTCGGTGGAGAGGTAGAAGTTGCGCGCGTCGAACCGGGGCGAGTTCGCGAAGATCAGGTACAGGTATTTCCAGTTCTCCGCGAAGCCGTAGGCCGGGAACAGGTCGCCGAGCTGCATCGGCGTCGTGGTCACGTCGTTGACGATGGTGTAGCCGTTGGCCACGCGGGCGTTGGCCTTCATGCCGAGGAAGTACTGCCAGGCGGTGGCCGCGAAGTACGGGTCGTGCGTCTGGAAGTACAGATCGAACGAGGAGTTCACGTACTCGGGCCGGAACTGGTTGCCCTTGTCGGTGGCCGTGAGCGTGGTGTAGTCGAGGCCCTCCGGCAGGATCGGGTACTTGTCCAGCGCCCGCGTCCACGACCTGTAGTAGGAGTATGCGAGGTCGAACTCGCCTGCGTGGCCGAGAACTTCCGCCCAGAACGAGGCGAGCTCGGACTGTTGCCGGCCGACGAGCGCGCCGGTCTGGAAGTTGATCTGCTTGTACCAGGTGAGGCCGTCGTAGGTCTCCAGGCTGTACTTGGTCAGCGCGGCGTTGAGCTCGTTGAACCAGCTCAGGCAGTCACGATCGCCGAACATGGCCCAGCCGCCCCACAGGTACTCGTAGAACGAGTCGACGGGCGGGTTGGGCGCCTGGTCGGTGCTGTCGGTCCACTCGCCGGTCTCGACGTTGAGGTAGGTGCCGAGCAGGTTCAACGACGACTTCTTGGCCATCGTGACCTGGTATGCCTTCTTGGCCGCGTTGAAGTACTTCGGGTCGCCGGTGAGCTGCGAGAGCACGCCGAATTCCAGGATGTTGGTGCCGACCTCGGCCAGCGGCGGCGTGTTGCCGGAGACCGCGCCGGTGTGCAGGTTGACGTACTGGTAGGGCAGGCCGGTCGGGGACGCGAACGCGGGCATCAACCGGTCGGTGATGTCCACGGCCAGCGCGAGCAGCTTCTTGTCCCTGACGGCGAGATAGCCGGCGATCAGGCCGCCGACGACCCGGATGATGGCCTCGAACACGTGGAACTTGCCGTCGATGTCGAAGTCGACGTTCTTGTCGATCCACTTGACGCCGGCCGCGACCTCGTCGTCGAGTTCCATCACGTAGAGCGTGTCCAGCGCCTCGATGATGGAAAGGCCGATCGGGTGACCGTCCACGAAGAACTCGCTGTACGTCCCGGAAACCGGGTTGACCTGGTCGTGCCCCCAGGCGAAGCGCTTGTAGCCGTTCCACGCGTGCAGGAATTCGTTGCGGATCTGCGCGGCGGCCTGCCTGGCAGGCGGTGGCGGAACCGTGTAGCCGTTGGAGATCGCGTTCGGTGCGGTGGCCGCGTTGGCCGTGCCGCCGAGAACACCGGTGAGACCGAGACCGCCAGCCGCGGCGGCGAGCGTGGTGAGTGCGCTGCGCCGCGAGATCGGCCGTCTCAATCCGCCCCCAAGATCCATGTCCGGGTTTCCTTCCCTCGCCGATGACAACGTTGTCAAGCCGGAACTCGCCTCAGAAGCTACCCAGCGGAGCCGTGCGACTGCAATGGGCAGCCCGGTTTTCTGTCCACCGGACATGCATCGCGGCAACAGTCTGGCACCGGTTGATCATTGCCGCAGGTGAGACGGGTCAGCGTTACCCGTTCAGGGGTTGGGCCACTGGGCCAGCACCGTGATCGTGCCCGGGGCGACCTCGGTGAAACCGGCGTCCCGGACGGCGATCACGCCGTGCTCGCGCCAGGTCGCGGCCGGATCGTCGCCGGGACACAAATTCTTCCAGTTGTCGTGCTCGGCGATGCGCACTGCACAGCGGAAATCGGTCGCTACCCAATCCGCGATCCGGTCGTCGCGGCCGGAAGCGGACAACAACGCGGCGAGCAGCATGGTCGCGTGGCCGACCTGGGCAGCGGCCTTCCCTGCCGTCATCGGCACGTCCGGGTTCAGCCAGAGCACCGGGCGGCCGGGCGGCGGCGGGTCGGCTGGCTCGATGGGCAGGTCGCTGCCGGAGATCTGCAACCGGCCGATCTCCTTGGGCGTCTCGGTGACCAGGCCGGGCACGAGCGCCCGCGCCTGTGCGCCGTCGACGGTGATCGTGCGCCCTGGGAAGTCCTGCGCCGCGACCCAGTGCGCGGTCCTGGCCCTACGCGACACCTTGCGGATCCGCCCGCAGGTCCACGCCACCAGGTCCGCGTGCCACGGACCTTCCGGTTCGGCGCGTTCGTCGAGGCAGACCGCGATCGCGGCGGCGGCAGCGGCCTCCAGCAGAGCTGTCCGGTTCGGCGGGTTGGCCTTGTCGATGTGCAGGATGATCGGCATGGCCCTGACCTGGTCAGGCCGTTCGTCCGATACATCCACAGTGGACTCGCTCGGCAATGAGAGCCAGTGGGCGTAGCGGGCCGCGAGTGGTGCGAGCACGGTGTTCACGGGCGTTGCGGGGTCAGGCCGTCGGCGATGTCGGCTGCTTCCACCTCGGCCCTGCGCACGCCGAGGATGAACAGGATCGCGTCCAGGAACGGGTGCGACAACGCGGTGTCCGCGACCTCGCGCAATGCCGGCTTGGCGTTGAACGCGACGCCGAGGCCGGCCGCGGTGAGCATGTCGATGTCGTTGGCGCCGTCGCCGACCGCGACGCACTGCGCGAGCGGAATGCCACTGGCCTCGGCGAACCGGCTCAGCGCGAGCGCCTTCCCCGGCCGGTCGACGATGTCGCCGACCACCTTTCCGGTCAGCTTCCCGTCCACGACCTCCAGCTCGTTGGCCGCGCAGAAGTCGAGACCGAGTTCGTCGGCGAGCGGCGTGACGATCTGGGTGAACCCGCCGGACACGATGCCGCAGCGGAAGCCGAGCCGCTTGAGCGTGCGGATCGTGGTGCGCGCGCCCGGGGTGAGCACGAGTTCCTCGGCGACCTCGGCCAGCACGGATTCGGGTAAACCGGCCAGCACGGACACCCGGCGACGCAACGACTCGGCGAAGTCGAGTTCGCCGCGCATGGCCGCCTCGGTGACCGCACGGACCTCGTCCTCGCGGCCGGCGCGCGCGCCGAGCATCTCGATGACCTCGCCCTGCACGAGCGTGGAGTCCACATCGAACACGATGAGCCGCTTGGCCCTGCGGGCCAGTCCCGCGCGTTCGATGGCGATGTCGAGGCCGACATCGGCAGCTGCCTCGCCGAGCACCGAACGCAGCCGCTCGTCCGCCTCCGCGCTGTCGTCGGCGACCGTGACGCGCAGTTCGAGGCCGGTCACCGGGTAGTCGGCGACCCGGGTGATCGCGTCGATGTTGGCGTTGAGCTTGGCCAGCCGCCGCGCGATGCGGGTGAAACCCTTGGCTGTCACCGGTTGGCCGAGCACGACCAGTACGTGCGTCGACTCGACCTGGTCCGGGGTGCCGCTCCCGGGTTCGTGCCCGACCTCCACGTCGACCTGCATGCCGACGCTGGCCATGGCCTGTTCGACGGCCTCCTGGAGGCCTTCTGGGTCGGTCGGCACGGCGACCAGCACGCCGAGCACGAGCTTGCCGTGGATGACGACCTGCTCGACGTCGAGCATGTCCGCGTTGTTCACGGCAAGCGCGGAGAACAGCACCGAGGAGACGCCCGGCTTGTCCGGGCCGGTCACGGTGATCAGGACTGGTGTCGCGCTCACGGAAACCCCCTCCAGACGAGAACACCGGGGCCCTGAACGGGTGCCCCGGTGTCATCGTTTTCGTCAGGTCAGCTGTCCTTGCCCTCGCCAGAGGAAACGGTCACGGCCTCGCGGTGCCCTCGGCCGGGGAACACCTCGCGTTCCAGCCGCATGCGTTCGACCATGTGCGGGTAGTGCAACTCGAACGCGGGCCGCTCGGAGCGGATGCGCGGCATCTCGACGAAGTTGTGCCGAGGCGGCGGGCAGGAGGTCGCCCACTCCAGCGAGTTGCCGTAGCCCCACGGGTCGTCCACCTCGACGACCTCGCCGTAGCGGTAGGACTTGAACACGTTGTAGATGAACGGCAGCACCGAGGCGCCCAGCACGTAGGAGCCGATGGTGGAGACCGTGTTCAACGTGGTGAACCCGTCACTGGGCAGGTAGTCCGCGTAACGCCGGGGCATGCCTTCGTTGCCGAGCCAGTGCTGGACGAGGAAGGTCAGGTGGAACCCGATGAACGTGGTCCAGAAGTGCAGCTTGCCCAGTGGTTCGTTGAGCATTCGGCCGGTCATCTTCGGGAACCAGAAGTAGATGCCGGCGTAGGTGGCGAACACGATCGTGCCGAACAGCACGTAGTGGAAGTGCGCGACCACGAAGTAGGTGTCGGACACGTGGAAGTCGATGGCAGGCGCGGCAAGCAGCACGCCGGTCAGGCCGCCGAAGAGGAACGTGACCAGGAAGCCGACGGAGAACAGCATCGGCGACTCGAAGGTCAGGTGCCCCTTCCACATCGTGCCGATCCAGTTGAAGAACTTGACCCCGGTCGGGATGGCGATCAGGAAGGTCATCGCGGAGAAGAAGGGCAGCAGGACCGCGCCGGTCGCGTACATGTGGTGCGCCCACACCGCGATGGACAGCGCCGCGATCGACAGGGTGGCGTAGATCAGACCGCGATAGCCGAACAGCGGCTTGCGGCTGAACACCGGGAAGACCTCGGTGACGATGCCGAAGAACGGGAGCGCCACGATGTAGACCTCGGGATGCCCGAAGAACCAGAACAGGTGCTGCCAGAGGATCACGCCGCCGTTGGCCGGGTCGAAGATGTGCGCGCCGAGGTGGCGGTCGGCCAGCAGGCCGAACAGGGCGGCGGTCAGGATCGGGAAGGCCAGCAGGATCAGCACACTGGTGACCAGGATGTTCCAGGTGAAGATCGGCATCCGGAACAGGGTCATGCCGGGCGCGCGCAGGCAGATCACGGTGGTGGCCATGTTCACGCCACCGAGGATCGTGCCGAGGCCGGAGAGGATCAGGCCGGTGATCCAGAGGTCGCCGCCGATGCCGGGCGAGTGGATCGCGTCGGACAGCGGGGTGTAGGCGAACCAGCCGAAGTCCGCGGCACCGCCCGGCGTGAGGAAGCCGGAGAGCACGATCAGGCCGCCGAACAGGTACGCCCAGTAGGAGAAGGCGTTGAGCCGGGGGAACGCGACGTCCGGCGCACCGATCTGCAGCGGCAGGATGTAGTTGGCGAACCCGAACAGGATCGGGGTCGCGTAGAGCAGCAGCATGATCGTGCCGTGCATGGTGAACAGCTGGTTGTACTGCTCCTGGGAGAGGAACTGCAGCCCCGGCCGCGCCAGCTCGGTGCGCATCAGCAGCGCCATCACGCCGCCGACCAGGAAGAACCCGAACGACGTCGTGAGGTACATGATGCCGAGCATCTTCGGGTCCGTGGTGCGGAACATCTTCAGCAGGTAGGAGCCCTTGACCGTCTCGTGCGCCGGGTATGGGCGGGTAACGATCGGCTTGGGCACTACGGCCGTCACGATGCCTCCTGCACTGACCTTGTTGACCTGGTGCGAGCCGGCGCCGGTGCGCGCAGGGGGCGGCAACGCGGCACATGCTCGTACCGGATCGTAGACCGAGGGGATGTCGCGCACCGCGCAGGGCCGGTTGCGCGCCAACCGGATCGGACAGCGCTTGACCAGCCAAGGCTCGAAAGTGACCTCGGTCACCAACGATCACCAGGAGTGGCGCGCGGCCCGGAAACACCCGGTCCTACTCTTGGCACGACTGAATGATCGTCGAGCTGTGTCGATTGAGTCGATTGAAGGGGAAAGCGACCGTGCGAACCACCGTGATCCGGACAACGGCAGCTGCCGTGCTGCTCAGCGCCGCCGCACTGACCATGGCCGGGTGCAGCACCTCGCTGCAGGGGCCTGCCAACCCGAACGACACCGCGACCACGTCGTACGGGCCGCCGGTCACCACGACGGTCACCCCGACGACCGTCTCCGACACCAACGTGACCGGCACGAACGTCTCGGCGCCGCCGAGTTCCGGTGGCGCGCCGCAGAGCCCGACGGACACCACCACGCCCACCAGCACGTCCGGCGCCGGCGCCTGAGCGAAGCGCAACGACCTGCTCGGCGCTGCGACAGGCTGAGCAGGTCCTGCCGGCCTGAGCAGGTCCTGCCGGCGCGAACTCAGCCGACGGTTGCCCGCCGGGCCCGGGAAGCGCGCTGCGCCCACAGCGCCATGACCACCACGATGGCCACGTCGACAAGGCCCATCAGCCGCTCGACGAGCCCGGTCGGCAGTTCCGGTGGACCGCCGATGTGCTCGAAGCGGATCACGAAGAACGAGACGATGAACGGCAGGAAGCACGGGATGGACAGCGCCGCGAGTGCCTGGGTGGTGATGGCGAAGCGGCGCCATTCCGGGTCCTTGCGGTGTCGCCAGCCGATCACGATGCCGGCCAGCGGCAGGCTCGCGCAGGCCGCCGCCGTCACCCACAGGTGCAGGCTGCCCTCGAAGGTCTGACTGCCCAGGTTCGGGTCCTTGGTGAACGTGGCGATGCCGACCAGGCACACGCACCAGCTCAGCATCAGCAGTACGGACGCGCGTGAGCGCACGACGCCGTGCACGGCCATCTTCACCAGCACGGCCAGCGAGGCGACGCTGAGCACGTCCAGTGAGGTGTCGAAAACCCACCCGTCCGGGCGAACCCCGTAGTCGCTGAGCATGCCGGTGAGCGGGTTCACCCCGCCCCAGCCGGGCAGCAGGTGCAGGCCGACGACCATGGTCAGCGCGGTCAACGTGGCGAGCAGGGCGAACGGCGCGAGGAACCGGTTCACCAGCCTGGCTGGCGCGTGCAGGCCCCTGGGCAGCAGTGCCGCGGCCCAGCCCGGGGTCGCCGGGACCTGATCGACCTCGACGACTTCATCCGGATTGGCCTGAGTCCGCATGCACTCCTCCTCGCAGCCGCCTCACCGTTGTTGACAACCAGTGTTGATCGGCCGGCCTGTCCGAGCCAGGCGACGCGCCCCCAGCGGTCCAGATCAAACCGTACCGGAGCGCGTGTGAGAAGGAGGTCGGCTGCGGCAAAGCCTGTCCTACTTGCGCAACTCGCCAACGCCGCACCAGGCGAGTTTGCGGGCGGTGTCCTCGGGGTCCGGCGGGGCGAACGGGCGCCAGTCCGGCAGGAATACGATGCCCGGCTCCAGCAGGTCCCAGCCTTCGAAGAACTCGGCGACCTGGCCGCGATCCCGGCAGTACAGCGGGTTCGACGTGTCCTTGTACGCCTCGCAGAAGTTGAGTACCTGCTCGCGCTGCTCCGGTTCGGCCTCGTCGCAGGCGATGTGGGTGAGCGCGAGCCGCGAGCCGGGCGCGAGCGCTTCCCGGTAGCGGGCAAGGAGTTCCCTTGGCCGGTCGGCTTCGCTGATGAAGTGGAACAACGCGATGGTGAGCAGGCAGACCGGTTCGTCGAAGTTGATCAGCCGCTTCGTCTCGGGATGGCGCAGGATCGCCTCCGGTTCGCGCAGGTCCTCCTGGATCACGGTCGCGCGATCGCCTGCTCGCTGTTCCTCCAGCAGCACCTGGCCTGCGGCGAACGCGACCGGCTCGTAGTCGACGTAGACGACCTTGGCGACGGGTTCGGCGTTCGCGGTGATCTCGTGCACGTTGCCAGCGGTGGGCACGCCGGAGCCGATGTCGATGAACTGGCGGATGCCCGCGTCGATGCTGTCCTTGACCGCCCGTTGCAGAAACGCTCGATTGTGCTTGGCGACCGGCTTGACGTTCGGCCAGATCGCCTCGACGCGGCGCCCGAACTCGCGGTCCACCTCGAAGTTGTGGCCGCCGCCGAGGTACCAGTCATACATCCGGGCCGCATTCGGCTTGCTGGTGTCCACTCCGACCGGCTCATCCCACGGGGACGAATTGGCTGTCACGACTACTCCCCACGCCCGACTGACTACGGGATCTTATCGGCTCAGGGTTCGGCGTGGAGCGCGAGATACACGTCGACGCGCTGACCGAAATCCTCAAGATCGACATCGGCGAGTTCCTCTATTCGCCGGATTCGGTAGCGCAGCGTGTTCACGTGCACGTGGAGTCTGGCCGCCGCCTTCGCCCACGAACCCGAGCAGTCCAGGAAGACGGACAGCGTGGTGAGCAGGCTGCCGCCGTGCTCAGCGTCGTAGTCGAGCACCGGTCCGAGCACCCGCCGCCGCAGCGATCCGCGCAACTCACCGGGCAGCACGGCCAGCAGCAGTTGGTGCGCGGCGATCTCCTCGCCGGCGACCACCCTGGTCCGGCCGCCGCGCCGCGCCGCCATCTGCCGTGCGTGTCCCGCCTCCTGGATCGCGCCAGGCAGCTCCCGCAACCCGGTCGCCGAGCTGATCCCGACCACGATCCGCCGATCCCCCAACCCCGGCTCGACCGTCCGCAGGGCCGCCCCGATCCGCTCGGCCAATTCCGCACCGCCCGACGCCGGCCACGGCAGCAACGCGTACGCGTCCTCGCCGACCGACCCGACCAGCCCCTCCGGCCGCAGCAGCGCCACGACCTCCGCCAACACCGCGCGTACCTGCGCCACCGTGAACCCGGGCGCGGAAGCGGCAAGCACCCGCAACTCGGCCCCCACCGCCAACCCGGCCGCGCTCGCGGTCGAGGCGATCTCGCCCGACCCGGACAGCACCAGTCCCAGCAGCGTGTCCACGGCCCGCGCGGCCACGTGCCGGCTCTCCCGCTCGCGCGCTCGCGCAACACCGAGGACGCTGGCCAACTCGGCGACCGTCGCCTCGCCGCTCGGCACCGCGCCGGCCACCACCAGGAACCAGCGGGTCAGCTCCGGCCCGCTCGGATCGTCGACCGGGACCAGCGTCAGCTCGACGCCATCGGAGCGCACCGTGGCCACCCGCCCGTTTCCCAGCAGAAACTCGCTGACCAGCCGGGCCCGCCGCGCCTCGTCCAGTGACTCGTCGCCGGCGACCAACCGCCCCAGCGTGCTGACCACCCAGCACCGCGCACCCAGCTCGGCGACGCCCAGCCGCAGCAGTTCCGCGATGTCGGCGCCACCGGCCATCGCGGACACCAGCCCGCGTCGCGACACCGCGTCCGCGCCGATCCGCTCGGTGGCCAGGGCGAGCCCGACACGGTCGATGATCAGCGAGAACGGCAGTTCGATGTCCGCTTCGAGCAGTGGCACCGCGCGCCGCCGGCACTCCGCGACCAGTTCGGCCGGGACGATGCCGGTGTCCGCGTCGCAGCAGACCAGCGCGGCGACGCCGGCATCGGCGAGCGCGGCAACGAAAACCGCGACGTCCTCCGGACCGTGCGGCCAGAGCAGGCCGCTGATGACCAGTTCGCCGCCGGACAGGAAACGGCTCGGGTCGGGCAGTTCCGTGCCGTAGATCCGCGAAATCACCCGATCGAGCAGATCCTCGCCGGTCAACACGGTCAACCGCAGTTCGGACATGTCAAGCACGGCCCGCACGGACACCATGGCGACCTCCTGAAAGCCCTGCTCAACGGGCCGATTTGGAGAAATCTACAAAATGGCGGTTCCGCTTGTCACCCCGATTCGTGTGTTCTCGCCCTAGCCCACCCGCCGCGCCATTCTGTGTACTACGACACACACCTTCTCAAGGGCGGAACCAGGAGGCAGCGGGTGGACTTTCTTCGTCCAGGGAGCTGGTCGGAAGCGCTGGAGATCAAGGCGCGGCGGCCGGACGCGGTGCCGATCGCGGGCGGCACGGACGTGATGGTCGAGCTGAACTTCGACCATCGTCGGCCGGACGCCCTGATCGACCTCAATCCCGTCGCCGAACTCGCGCAGTGGTCCGAGGTCGACGGCCGGATTCGGCTCGGCGCCGCCGTCCCGTACACGCGGATCATCAACGAACTGGGCGCCAAGCTGCCCGGCCTTGCCATGGCCAGCCGCACGGTCGGATCGCCACAGATCCGCAACAGGGGCACGGTCGGCGGCAACCTCGGCGCCGCCTCCCCCGCCGGCGACACGCACCCGGTGCTGCTCGCCACCGACGCCATCATCGAGGTCGCGTCGACCCGAGGCACGCGGATGATCCCAGCCGCCGACTTCTACCGAGGCGTCAAGCGCAACGCCCTCGAACCGGACGAACTGATCGCCGCCATCCACCTCGTACCCGCCGACGGCCCGCAGCAGTTCGCCAAGGTGGGCACGCGCAACGCGATGGTCATCGCGGTCTGCTCGTTCGGCCTGAGCCTCTCGCCCGCGACCCGCAAGGTCGGCGCCGCGGTCGGTTCGTCGGCGCCGACACCGCGACACGCCACCGACGCCGAGGATTTCCTCACCGGCGAACTCGCCGATTTGTGGGATCGACCAAAACCGTTGCCGGACAACGTGATCGACTATTTCGGCGACCTGGCCGCAGCGGCGGCATCACCCATCGACGACGTGCGGGGCAGCGCGGCCTACCGGCGGCACGCGCTCGCCGTGCTCGCCCGGCGCACCCTGCGCTGGGCCTGGACCGACTACCGAAGGGCCTGACCATGCGGGTACGCGTGACGGTGAACGGCGAGGACCGAACCGCCGACGACGTGTGGGAGGGCGAGAGCCTGCTCTACCTGCTCCGCGAACGGCTCGGCCTCCCCGGTTCGAAGAACGCCTGTGAACAGGGCGAATGCGGTTCGTGCACGGTCTACCTCGACGGCGAGCCGGTCTGTTCCTGCCTTGTCGCGGCGGGTCAGGCTCAGCACCGCGAGGTGCGCACGGTGGAGGGGCTCGCCGACGGCGACGCGCTCGATCCGGTCCAGGAGGCGTTCGTCGAAGCTGGCGCGGTGCAGTGCGGTTTCTGCACCCCCGGCCTGATCGTGGCCGCACACGACCTGCTGCACCGTGTGCCGAACCCGTCCGACCCGGAGATCCGCGAGGCGCTGGCCGGCAACCTGTGCCGCTGCACCGGTTACGAAAAGATCCTGGACGCCGTTCGACTGGCAGGCAGGCGGATCAACGCATGAGCCGCACGATCATCGACAACGCCGCTATCTCCACAATGGACGAAGCGCTCACCGAGTACGCGTCCGGCCACGTGATCGTCGAGGGCAACCGCATCGTCGCCGTCGGCGACGGCCCGGCTCCCCCAGACCCGTCCGCGACCCACCTCAACGGCAGCGGCTGCCTGGTCACTCCCGGCTTCGTCAACACGCACCACCACCTCTACCAGTGGGCGACGCGCGGCTACGCGCAGGACGCGACCCTCTTCCAGTGGCTGGTGACCCTCTACCCGGTGTGGGGCAGGCTCGACGCCGAGATCACCGCGGCCGCGGGCGCGGCCGGCATGGCCCGCCTCGCGCTGACCGGCTGCACCACCATCGCCGACCACCACTACGTCTTCCCCAGCGACGGCGGCGACCAGGTCTCCGCGCTCGTCGAGGCAGCCAACCGGATCGGACCGCGACTGCATCTCGTCCGCGGTTCCATGGACCGAGGCGTGAGCAAGGGCGGCCTCCCGCCGGACCGGATCGTCGAGGACACCGAGGCGGCGCTGCTCGCCACCGAGGCCGCGATCAACGCGCACCACGACCCGTCACCCGACGCCCGCATCCAGGTGGCCGTCGGCCCCTGCTCGCCGTTCTCGGTGACCAGGGAACTCATGACCGGCGCGGCCGAACTGGCCCGTCGCACCAACACCCGGCTGCACACCCACCTCGCCGAAACCATCGACGAAGAACACCAGTGCCAACGCGAGTTCGGCCGCACGCCGGTCGAATACGCGGCCGATCTCGGCTGGCTCGGCCCTGATGTGTGGCTCGGCCACGGCATCCACCTCAACGCCGACGCGATCAAGTCGATCGCGAACAGCCAAACCGGTGTCGCGCACTGCCCGACCTCCAACGCGCGCATCGGCGCCGGCCTGGCGCCCGTCCGCGAACTGCTCGACGCGGGCGTCGCCGTCGGCCTAGGCGCGGACGGTGCCGCGTCGAACGAATCCGGTGGCCTTGCCGAGGAAATGCACCAGGCCCTGCTCATCGCCCGGCTGCGCGGCGGCCCCACGTCCCTCTCGGCCCGGCAGACCCTGTGGATGGCCACCGTCGGCGGCGCCCGCTGCCTCGGCCGGGCCGCCGACCTCGGCTCGCTGCGCCCCGGCGCGCTCGCCGATCTGGCCGTCTGGCGCCTGGACGGCTTCGCGCACGCCGGCATCGCCGACCCGGTCGCCGCTCTCGTCTTCGGCTCGCCCGCGCCACTGGAACTCCTGCTCGTGGACGGAAAACCCGTGGTGGCGAACGACGAACTACGCACGGCCGACGACGCGGAACTGGCCGAGGCGCTGCGCAAGGCGAGCAGCCGACTTGCGGAAGGAGCGGTATGACTCAGGAAACCACTGTCACCAGCGGCGTCACCGACGGCATCGGCACCAACGCCCGCCGCCCGGACGGCGCGCTCAAGGCAAAGGGCCAGTTCGCGTACTCGTCCGACCTCTGGCACGAGGACATGATCTGGGGCGCCACCCTGCGCAGCCCGCACCCGTACGCGCACATCACCGGCATCGACATCACCGAGGCCCTGAAACTGCCCGGGGTCTACGCGGTGCTCACCCATCGCGACGTCCCCGGCACCAACCTCTACGGCCTCGAACACGCCGACCAGCCGGTGCTCGCCATTGACACCGTCCGCTACCAGGGCGAACCCATCGCCCTGGTCGGCGCCGACCACCCGGAGACAGCGCGCAGAGCCATCAAGCTGATCAAGGTCGATTACGACGTCCACCAGCCCCTCACCGACGCCGAAACCGCCGTGTCCGGCGAAGGCCCGAAGCTGCACCCCGGTGGCAACGTCGTCCGCCACGTGCCCATCCGCAAAGGCGATCCGGACGCGACCGCCGACCTCGTCGTCACCGGCGACTACGAGGTCGGCATGCAGGACCAGGCGTTCCTCGGCCCCGAATCCGGCCTTGCCGTGCCAGCCGAGGACGGCGGCATCGACCTCTACGTCGCCACCCAGTGGCTGCACGTCGACCAGCGCCAGGTGGCCGAGGCGCTCGGCCTCCCGTTGGAGAAGGTCCGGCTGACCCTGGCCGGCGTCGGCGGCGCGTTCGGCGGCCGCGAGGACCTGTCCATGCAGGTCCACGCGTGTCTGCTCGCCCTGCACGTGGGTAAGCCGGTGAAGATGGTCTACAACCGCGAGGAGTCGTTCTTCGGCCACGTGCACCGCCACCCGGCCAAGCTCTACTACGAGCACGGAGTGACCCGCGACGGCAAGATCGTCTACCTGAAGGCGCGCATCTACCTCGACGGCGGCGCCTACGCCTCCAGCACCGGCGCGGTGGTCGCCAACGCGGCAACGCTCGGCGCGGGCCCGTACGACATCCCGAACGTGAGCATCGACTGCTGGGGCGCCTATACCAACAACCCGCCCTGCGGCGCCATGCGCGGCTTCGGCGCGGTCCAGGCCGGCTTCGCCTACGAGTCCCAAATGGACAAGATCGCCGCCGCCCTCGGCATGCACCCGGTCGACTTCCGTGCCCGCAACGCGATGTCCGAGGGCAGCACCATGCCCACCGGCCAACTCGTCGACGCGCCCGCGCCCGTCGCCGAACTCCTCGACCGCGTCCGCGACAAGCCGATGCCCGCCCCGCTCCCCACCGATCCGGACCTCCGCCAGCTGCCCGGTGGCGTCTCCAACACCACCCACGGCGAGGGCGTCGTACGCGGCGTCGGCTACGCGGTCGGCATCAAGAACATCTGCTTCTCCGAGGGCTTCGACGACTACTCGACCGCGCGGCTGCGCGTCGAAGTGATCGCCGACGAACCGGTAGCCACCATCCACACCGCGGCCGCCGAGGTCGGCCAGGGCCTTGTCACCATCGAGCAGCAGATCGTCCGCTCCGAACTCGGCCTGCAACGGGTCACCGTGCACCCGGTCGACACCTCGGTCGGCAACGGCGGATCCACCTCCGCCTCCCGCCAGACCTACGTCACCGGTGGTGCGGTCAAAGCCGCCTGCGAAGCCGTCCGCGCCGCCTTGTTGACTCTCGCGGCTCGCAAATACAGTCTGCCCCGCCGCGAACTCACCCTGGTCGACGGCAAGCTCGTCGCCGAATCGTCCGGTGTGCTCGCCGACCTGGTCGACGTGCTCGGCGCCGACGTCGTCGAGGAGACCGTCGAGTGGCGGCACCGCAACACCGAGCCGATCGACCCGGTCACCGGCCAGGGCAACGCGCACGTCCAGTACGGCTTCGCCGCGCACCGCGCCGTCGTCGACGTGGACACCGAACTCGGCCTCGTCCGCGTCGTCCAGCTCGACTGTGCTCAGGACGTCGGCAAGGCCATGAACCCGCAGGCGGTCATCGGCCAGATCCAGGGCGGTTCGGCGCAGGGTCTCGGGTTGGCCGTGATGGAGGAGATCCAGCTCGTCGACGGCAAGGTCCGCAACCCGTCCTTCACCGACTACCTGATCCCGACCATCCTCGACATGCCGCCGATGAACATCGACGTGCTCGAACGCCCCGACCCGAACGCGCCCTACGGCTTGCGCGGCGTCGGCGAGCCACCGACCATCTCCTCGACCCCGGCCATCGTCGCCGCCATCCGCGCCGCGACCGGCCTCGCCCTCACCAGGACCCCGGTCCGACCCGAACACATCACCGGAACGTAGGAGGACCTTTCTGTGGCAAACCTTTCCGTGGCGGCAGAACAGGACTGGTTGCGCAAGGCCGTCGACCTCGCCGCCGAGAACGTGTCCTCCGGCGGTGGCCCGTTCGGCGCGCTGATCGTGCGGGACGGCGAGGTCGTCTCCACCGGCGTCAACCGGGTCACCAAGGACATGGACCCGACCGCGCACGCCGAGATCGTCGCGATCCGCTCGGCCTGTCGCAAGCTCGACGACTTCAAGCTGGCCGGCTGCGTGCTGCTCTCCTCGTGCGAACCATGCCCGATGTGCCTGGCCGCCGCCATGTGGTCCCGATTGGACCGCGTCTGCTACGCCGCCGACCGGGACGACGCAGCACGCGCCGGCTTCAGCGACCGCGACTTCTACGAAACGTTCGACAAGCCAAGGGAAAGCTGGACCATGACAGTGGCTCAACTGTCCCAGGTAGACGGATGGACCCCGTTCGACCGCTGGCTGGCCCAACCCAACCGCGTCGAGTACTGATCCTCGCGTTGACAACTCGGTGCTGACCGGAGCACCGCAAAAAACCGCAACCGTCCCGACCAGGGCCGCACGAATGGACGCGCCGGCTCCGGTCGAGCACGCCCACCGGCATGGGAGGACGTCCGTGACCCGCCTGCTCGAACCCACCTCCACCACGACCACCGCAGTCCCCCCGCTCGAACGCCTGTTTCACCTCCGCTCCCGAGGCAGCACCGTCGGCCGCGAGTTCCGAGGCGGCCTCACCACCTTCGTTGCCATGTCCTACATCGTGCTGCTGAACCCACTCATCCTCGGCAGCAGCGCCGACATCACCGGCGCCAAGCTCAGCACCACCGAACTCACCACCGCGACCGCGCTCGCCGCCGCCGTGATGACCGTCCTGATGGGACTCGTCGGCAACGCCCCGCTCGCCATCGCCGCCGGCCTCGGTGTCAACGGCATCGTCGCCTACCAGCTCGCCCCGGCAATGACCTGGCCGGAAGCCTTCGGCCTTGTCATCCTGGAGGGCGTCTGCATCGTCGTGATGGCCGTCAGCGGCATCCGCGAACGCATCATGAACGCGATCCCGGCGCCGATCAAAACCGCGATCACGGTCGGCATCGGCCTCTACATCGCGCTGGTCGGCCTGGTCAGTGCCGGTTTCGTGACCAGGACCCCCGACTCGGCCAACTCGGACGTGCCCGTCCGGATGGGCATCAACGGTCACCTGACCGGCCTGCCCATGGTCGTGTTCTGCGTCGGCCTGCTGCTGATGATCGTCCTGGTCGCCCGCAAGGTCCCCGGCGCCATCCTGATCAGCATCCTCACGGCCACCGTCCTTGCGGTCGTCCTCAACGCCGCCTTCCACCCCAAGGACTGGGGCCTGATCACCCCGGCCCTCCCCGCGCACATCGTCGCCGCCCCCGACTTCGGCCTGTTCGGCCACGTCAACCTCGTCGGCGGCTTCGCGTCGGCAGGCCCGGTCCAGGCAATCGTGTTCCTGTTCACCCTTGTTCTGTCCGGCTTCTTCGACGCGATGGGCACCATAACCGGGGTATCCGCGGAAGCCGGCCTCACCGACAAGAACGGCAAGGTCAAGGGCATGGGCCGCATCCTGCTGGTGGACGGCACCGGTGCCATCGCGGGCGGCCTGACCGGCTCGGCCCCCAACACGGTCTTCCTGGAATCCGCGGCAGGCGTCGGCGAAGGCGCCCGAACCGGCCTGGCCAGCATCGTCACCGGTGCGTTGTTCGGCATCACCCTCCTGCTGACCCCGCTCGCCGCCATCGTCCCAGCCCAGGCAGCGGCACCGGCCCTTGTCGTCGTCGGCGGCATGATGATGGCCCAGTGCCGCTCGATTCCCTGGCAGGACACCGACTACCTGATCCCGATCTTCCTCACGATCATCCTCATCCCGTTCACCTACTCGATCACCAACGGCATCGGCGCCGGCCTGATCGCGTTCGTCGCCGTCAAAACCTGCCGAGGCCGCTGGCGCGAAGCCGGTTGGCTGGTCACCGTCATCGCCGCCCTGTTCGTCGTCTATTTCGCCATCAACGCGGTGAAAACCCTCTTCTGACACACAAGGAGCGCGACGATGCCCCTGATGTTCCTCAACGGATCGGCAATGCAGGGCGGCCCACTGCACGACCAACTCCTCGGCGCGCCCCTCGTCCGCCGTGCCCGCACCGCGGCCAAGTACCGGTTCTTCTCGGTGGCCAACCGTTTCCCGGCGATGCACCCGGCGCCGCGAGACGGGCACCGGGTGCACGGGGAGGTGTATGACCTCACCCTGGAAACACTGCACAATCACCTGTTGCCGGCTGAACCGGAAGAACTCGAACTCGGCACCATCGAGTTGTCCGACGGAACGGCGTGCCTGGCCACGCTGCTCCGCACGATCCTCCTCGGTTCCCCCAACCTGATCGACATCTCCGACATCGGCGACTGGCCGACCTACCTGGCCACCCTCACGCCTTGACGCTGGTGTCTATTTCACGAACTGAAGCAGATCCTCATTGAGCCGATCCCGATGCGTCAGGAACAGCCCGTGCGGCGCGTTCTCGTACACGATCAGCTCACTACCCGGAATCAGCTCGGCCTCCCGATATCCCGACCGCTCAATGGGTGTCGAGGCATCGGTGTCCCCGTGGATGATCAGGGTCGGCACGGAGATCTCGGGCAACTCGGCCCGGAAATCCGTGCTGACCCCGGCCCGGTTGAACTCCAGGTGGGCCCACAAGGTCGTCCGCAACATGTCCGCGATGCGCTGCCGCACCAACTCCTCGGACGCGTCACACCCCGGCAACCCGGTTCGGACGAACGGCGGCGCCAGATCCCGAGCCCACTGCGCGAAGTCCCGCTTCCACCGCTCCCGCAGGGCGGCCGCGGCGGCCAGGTCGATCCCGTGCGGATTGTCCTCGGTCTTCACCGGATACGGCAGTGTGGTGGCCACCAACGCGATCTTCGCCACCCGCGCCGACCCGTGCCGGGTCAGGTAGCGAACGATCTCGCCACCGGCCATCGAATGCCCGACCAGCACGGCATCCCGCACATCATGGAACTCCAGCACGGCGGCCAGATCGTCGGCCAGCGTGTCGTAGTCGTATCCGGTCCCCGGATCGTCCGATCTCCCGTGCCCGCGCCGGTCGTAGGAAATGGCCCTGCACCCGTTGTCCGCCAGGTGAACCCGCTGATAGTCCCACATCGTCGAGCTCATCCCGCCACCGGCAAGGAACACCACCGGCCGCCCATCGCCCCACGCGGACGTGAACAGCGAGGTGCCACCGGCACCCGTCACGAACGGCATGTCGATTCCCCCTCAGTCCTCAATGGCCGGAATCGGCCCGAAGAACCCGACCATGCGAACCAGTCGCCCCTGGTCGTCGACCTCGCCAACGTCGGTCCCGGCCACTGCGACGCCGCCGTCCGGCGCCACCAGTTCCCACGCGACGCGCAGCTGGTCGTGGTGCGTGTCCACCGCGCTGACCCGACGGAACTTGCAGCCGGGGAACTGGCCGTGCGCGATCGCGATCATCTCGCTGATGCCCTGGTGTCCCTCGCCGGTCAGTGGCGGGTCGATGAGCCGCCCCTCCGGCGCCCACACCTGCTCGATGAGCGCGGCACGCTGCTCCGCGTCGGTCTCGTTCCACGCCGAGAAGTAGGTGTCGACGGTGGTGGTCAGATCGCTCATGATGCCCTCCTGGGTTGATGTCGTTCACTTCGACGAGATCAACCCTGACGCACCGCCGACACGAAAGCGATTACCCCACAGGTAACTCTTCCTCCCCCTCCCCCAGCCGGCAGCGACCCGCTCTCACCTCACCCCACCAACCGCTCGATCACGTCGCCCGGCAGCTCGATGTCCCGCCCCGCCACGATCTGCTTGGCCTCGGCCTCCCCGAACCCGCAGTCGGCCACCAGCACCCCGACCGCCTGCGCGACCGGCAGCGCCCCGAACCACCGCGCCGCCAACGCCCGCGCCGCCTCCTCGTCCAGCCGCCCGTACACCCGCACGCGCCCGATGCCGCCATCCGGGAAAATGTCCAACCGCACCCGCGAAACCGGCCGATTCGCCTCGATCCGGAACCGGTGCGAGGTATCCGGTTGGAGTCGCTGCTCAACCAGAACCGGCACCCATTCACCGTCCACGAGCCCGCCCAGCGACACCCGATCCGGCGCGTTCCCCTTGTAGTGTGTCGTGTCGATTTCCACCACCCGAGGAATCGCCGGCGCGGCCAGCCCGATCACCGCCCAGTCGTGCCCGTCGTCGCGCCGTCGAGCGGTTTCCCAGCCATCGGCCATGAATCGCGACTCACCCGGTTGCAACATGTTGTTCGGCAACGAGAAGAACCAGTTGCTGCACTCGACAACCGAGCCGCCGTTGACCAACGCGGCCAGGTCGAACGGCACATCGGTCAGCCAGCGCGGATCGGCAACCGCCTCCCCGTGCACGCGCAGCCGCGCAACCCCACCGTCCGGAAAGATCTTCAACCGAATGTGCGTGTACCGCGTCCCGGAATCGACCGTGAACACATTCTTGCTGTCACCCCGCAATGCCGCGTGGTCGACGATCGTCTCCCATTCGGCGTCGACCAGATCCTCGACATCCGGATATCCGTCGACCCCGCATCCCTCCACGGTCGCGAACGGCGGAAAGTTACCCTTGAAAAACGCGGTATCGACCACGATCACCCTGGGAACACCGGGAATTCCGAGCCGGACGATGGCCCAGTCGTGATCGCCGGACTCCCGACGCCGACGACGCGTCTCCCACCCGTCGTACTCCTGCCCCTTGTTGGTGAACGTCAACGGGCGGAACACCGGCTCCTCGGGCTTGATCAGGTTCTCCCGCTCCGCGAAGAACTCGTCGTTGGCCGCGAGCACGCTGCCGCCGACCCGGCGCGAGGCCAGGTCGGGCAGTTGGGTCAGGATCTCGTCCTCGGCGCTCATCAGGTTTCCTTCCGCGTTTCCTTCCGCGACAACAGTCTGCCGGTCGGCTCGTCGCCGCTGATCCGCACACCGCGCAGCCAGGTCTGTCGAACGACCCCGGCAAGCGGCCGGCCGTGATAGGCGCTGACCGGGTTGCGATGGGCCAACGTGCGCACATCAACCACAAAAGCCTCGTCCGGCGCGAAAACACAGAAGTCCGCGTCCGCCCCGACCTCGATCCGCCCCTTCTTGGCAAGGCCGACCAGATCGGCAGGCCCCTTCGCCAGCCAACCCACCACATCGGACAGCGTAAAGCCCCGCTGTCGGGCCTGCGTCCAGATCGCGGGCAGCCCCAGTTGCAGCCCGGCGATCCCGCCCCACGCCAACCCGAAGTCGCCGACGTCGAACCGCTTCAACTCGGCCGTGCACGGCGAATGGTCGCTGACCACGCAGTCGATGACGCCGTCCGCGAGGCCGCCCCAGAGCAGTTCCCGGTTGGCGGCGGACCGGATCGGCGGGCAGCACTTGAACTCCGTCGCCCCGTCCGGGATCTTCTCAGCGCAGAAGCTCAGGTAGTGCGGGCACGTCTCGACGGTCAGCGCGACTCCCCGTCGCCGCGCGTCGGCGATCATGCCCAGCGCCTGCGCGCTGGACAGATGCAGAATGTGTGCCCGTGCGCCGAACCGCTCGGCCAGCTCGATGATCTCCGCGATCGCGATGTTCTCCGCCTCGGCGGGCCGCGAAGCCAGGAAATCCGCGTACCGGCGCCCGTTCGCCGGCCGCGCGGCCGCGATCGTCTTCGCGTCCTCCGCGTGCACGATCAGCATCGCGTCCAGTCGCGCGATCTCCGCCATGGCATCGGCGAGCGCCGCATGGTCGAGATACCCGAACTCGTCGACACCCGAGTGCAGGAGGAACCCCTTGAACCCGAACACCCCTGCCTCGGCGAGCCCCGCCAGCTCGCCGAGATTGTCGCCGACCACTCCGCCCCAGAACCCCACGTCCACGTGCACCTGTCCGTGCGCGGCGGCCCGCTTGACCTCCAGCGCGGCAATGTCGGTGGTCGGTGGCACACTGTTCAACGGCATGTCGATCAACGTGGTCACGCCACCGGCCGCTGCCGCGCGGGTCGCCGTCTCGAACCCTTCCCATTCGGTGCGTCCCGGCTCGTTGACATGCACATGGCTGTCCACCAGCCCCGGCAGCAGCACCTCGTCGCGCGCCAGCTCGACGGTCCGCTTCGCCGGCACGTCAACGTTCCCGCCGTCCACGAACGCGATTCGCCCGTCCCGAACACCAACCGTCGCAGGACGAACGCCGTTCGTCGTGGCCACCCGACGAGCACGGAACACGAGGTCGAACATCACGCCCCCAGCCAGTCAAGCGCGATACGCGCACCGACCTGCCGCACCAGGCTTTCCGCATCGGCCATGCTGCGCGTCGGATCCGGTTCAAGGTCACTGAGCGGATACACGGCGGCGATGCCGGCCTCACTCAGCCGTTCCGGCGTCAACAGGCATCGCCCGGCCACCGCGACCACCGGTATCCCCGCGCCCCGCGCAGCGTCCGCGACACCAGCGGGTGCCTTTCCGTGCAACGTCTGCTCGTCCAACGACCCCTCGCCCGTGATCACCAGTTCCGCTCCGACAAGCTGTTCGTCGAACCCGACCAGCTCAAGCAACAACTCGATGCCGGGCCGCCGCGTCGCGCCCAACCCGGCCAACGCCGCATACCCGATCCCGCCCGCGGCGCCCGCGCCCGGCGCATCGGCGACATCGCGTCCGGTCGCCGCGCCGAGCACCTTCGCCCAACGCGCGAGCCCCTGGTCGAGTTGGGCGACCTGCGCCGGATCGGCGCCCTTCTGCGGCCCGAACGTCGCCGCGGCACCGGTCACGCCGAGCAGCGGGTTGTCGACGTCGCAGGCGAGCACGATCTCCGCCCCGACCAGTCGGTCATCCACAGTAGACATGTCGACCCGCGCCACCTCGCCGAGCGCCCCGCCGCCACGACCCAGCACCGCCCCCGCCGCGTCGACAACGCCCGCGCCAAGCGCCTGCAACATCCCGGCACCGCCGTCGGTGCTCGCGCTCCCGCCAACCCCGAGAATGACGGTCCGACTCCCGGCATCCAGCGCCGCCCGCACCAGCTCGCCCGCGCCGAAACTCGTCGCCGTCATCGGCGCGAGCCGCCCGCCAGGCAACCGAACTAACCCGCACGCCGCCGCCGTTTCCACGACCGCGACCCCGTCACGCACCGCGATCACGGCCTCAAGCGGCTCCCCGGTCGGCCCGTGCGCCGGCACCTCCACCCGCGCGAACCCGGCCGCGAGCGCGGCGTCGACCGTGCCGTCGCCGCCATCGGCAACGGGCACCGCGCGCACAGCGCGGCCCGGCCGAACATCGTGAATGCCAGCGGCGATCGCGTCCGCGACCTGTTCGGCGGTCAGCGAGCCCTTGAACTTGTCCGGTGCGACGAGCACATGCCCCTGTGCGATGTCATCCTCCTGGTTCAGCGCCGCGGATCGCCCGCGCCGACGTTGCCACGCCCTCATTCAACAACCTCGGCGCCCATACCAGACACACGCCGCCCAGCCAAATAATCCATCCACACCCCTCCAACGGCCCGCGAGCTGTCCACAGCTTCCCCCGCCCGCCTTGCGCCCGCCACCAGGCCCGATAGGCTTGCAGCGGGGTCGCCCCCCAGGGATGGGTGGGGGCTGTTTGTGGGGATCTGAGAAGGATTCACGTATTGGCTGCGGGGCGGTTTCGGGGGCGGCGCTGGGTTGGGTCGGGGCCGCGGCCCTGGTCAGACTGCGGGGGTCAGGTCGGGTTCTGGCAGCGGCTCGAACTCGTTGATCGCGTTGATCGCGGTGCCCATGCGACGCGTTGGCCTCGCGCTCGATCATGATCTCCACCAGGACCGGGCGGCTGGTCCGTCCGCCTCCTTGCGCGCCCATTCGATCGTCGGCGCGATCTCGCCGGGCTGCGTGACCCGACGGCCCGCGCAGCCGTAGGCCTCCATGATCTTGACGTTGTCGGTGCCGTTCTCGTCGTAGTGGATGTCGACCTGATAGTTCATCTCGTACCCGGTCTCGGCCTGCCGGATCAGGCCGAGATACTCGTTGTTGATCATGATCGAGCACGAACGGCGATGTTGTACTGCGCCGCCGACAGCCAGCTCCTCGACCAGGAACTGGAAGCCGTAGTCGCCGACGACGCCGACGACCTCGGCGTCCGGCCGCGCGCGATTTCACGCCGATCGCCGCCGGGATCTCCCAGCCGAGCGGGCCGGCCTGGCCGCACACCTGGTAGTGGCGCGGCTGGAAGGCGCGCTGGAACTGGCCGGCCCAGATCTGGTAGAGGCCGATCGCGGTGACGAAGTACGTCTGCTCGGACGAACGCGTCGTTGATCTCCTTGTAGACCCTCGGCGCCTTGATCGGCACGGTGTCGAAGTCCTCCCGCCGGCCAGCGTGGCCTTGAGTTCGCCGACCCGGGCCGTCCACGTCGCGGGCGGGCCGGCACGCGGCCGCGCCTTGGCCAGCTCAAGCAGGGCGTCGAGGAACGAGCCGGTGTCCGAGACGATGCCAAGGTCCGGGCTCGAACACCTTGCCGAGCTGCGTCGGCTCGATGTCGACGTGGATGAACTTGCGGTCGCCGCGATACACCGACAGCTCGCCGGTGTGCCGGTCGCCGAACCGGGCGCCGAGCGCGAGCACCACGTCTGACTCAAGGAACGTCGCGTTCGCCCACCGCTGCTGCGTCTGAATGCCGGTGATGCCGGCGAACAGCTCGTGGTCCTCGCGGAACGAGCCCTTGCCCATCAGCGTGACCTGCACCGGGATGTCCAGGTATTCGGCGAGCAGGCGCAGCTTCTCGCTCGCCTCGCCGAGCACGACACCGCCGCCGGCCAGGATCAGCGGCCGCTCGGCGGCGAGCAGCATCTCCAGTGCTCGTCGCACGCGCGGCAGGTGCGGGGTGACGGTCGGCACGGGCAGCCGCGCGTCGATCTCGCTGTCCCACTCGATCTCCTGCTTCTGCACGTCGACCGGCAGGTCGATGAGGACCGGGCCGGGGCGACCGGAGCGGGCGACCCGGAACGCCTCGCGGAAGATCCACGGCGCCTGCTCGGCCTTGTGCACCTGGACCGCCCATTTCGTGACCGGTTTGGCGATCTCCACGATGTCGACGGCCTGGAACGCCTCCTCGTGCAGTTTCGTGGACACCGCCTGGCCGGTGATGCACAGGATCGGCACCGAGTCCGCCTGCGCGGTGTACAGACCGGTGATCATGTTCGTGCCGGCCGGGCCGGACGTGCCGATCGCGACCCCGACGTTGCCGGTCGTGCGCGACCAGCCGTCGGCCATGTGCGTCGCGCCCTCCTCGTGCCGGACGATGAGGTGCCGCATCTCGGTGTCCTGCATTGCCTGGTACAGCGGCAGGATCGCCGCGCCGGGGCAGCCGAACGTGACGTCGACGCCCTCGGACAACAGGATCTCGACAACGGCTCGCATGACGGGAATTCGAGGCATGTCAGACGCCTTCCTGGGATGTGCGCGCGCCTACCGACCGGACAGCGCTTCGATGACCATGAGCAGTGCGGAGTGGTCGAGCGAGCCGAAGCCCATCGACCGCGCCGCCGCCATCAGCTGGGCGACCAGCCCGGTGACCGGCAGCGCGACATCGGCGGACCGGGCGGCCGCTGTCACGATGCCCATGTCCTTGTGGTGCAGGTCGATGCGGAAGCCGGGCTCGAACTGCCTGGCGAGCATCGACTCGCGCTTGAGATCGAGGATGCGACTGGCCGCGAGGCCGCCGGCGAGCACGTCCATGCCCGTCTTCGCGTCCACTCCGGACGCTTCGAGTAACACGATCGCCTCGGCGACCAACGCGTACGTGCCGGCGACCACGAGTTGGTTCGCGGCCTTGACGGTCTGGCCTGCGCCGTGCCGGCCGACATGCACGATGGTCTTGCCCAACTTCTCCAGAATGGGCAGGGCGTCCGCGAAGTCGGCGTCGGTTCCACCGACCATAATGGACAGTGTGCCTTGCTCGGCGCCGGCCTCACCGCCGGAGACCGGGGCGTCGAGCACTCGGATCTCACGTTCGGCTGCGGCTTTCGCGATCGCGATGGAGCTCTCCGGCCGGATCGTGCTCATGTCGATGAGCAGGGCGCCTTGCCTGGCCGACGCGAGCACCCCCTTCTCGCCGAGCACGACGGCTTCGACCTCGGGGTGGTTGGGCAGCATCGTGATCACCACATCGGCGTCGGCCACCGCGTCGGCGATGTCGGCCGCGACCCGGCCGCCCGCCGCGCTGAGCCGGGAACCCCATTCGTCGCCAAGCGAGAACCCGGCGACCCGGTGACCGGCGGCGATCAGGTGCTCCGCCATGGGCGCCCCCATGATGCCGAGGCCGATGAATCCGACGGCTGTCATATCTGTCATGTCCTGCTCCTCCAACTCGGTCAACTGGCCACGCGGGTGTCGGCTCGCAGCCAGCCGAAGCTGTCCGCGCCGGCCACGGTGGGCTGGTACTCGGCGGCGACGTAGCCGGTGTAGCCGTTGCCGGCGAGTGCGGCGAGCCAGTCGTCGAGCGGTAGGTCGCCGCTGCCCGGCTCGCCCCGCCCCGGCGCGTCGGCGATCTGTACGTGCGCGATCCGATCGGTGTAGGCGTCGATGGCCGCGGCGACGTCGTCGCCGTTGACCGAGAGGTGGTAGAGGTCGGCGAGCAGGCCGATGTTCGGCGCGTCCACCCGGTCCAGCACGGTGACCACGTCGGCCGCGGTGCGCAGCGGGTAGCCGGGAATGCCGCTGACCGGTTCGAGCAGCACGGTCGCGTCGATGTCGGCGGCGGCCTTGGCCGCGTAGCGCAGGCTGTGGACCGCGACCGTGTCCTGTTCGGCCGCTGACGCGGCGTCGATCCGGTTGCCGTACAGGGCGTTGAACGCGGGACAGTTCAGGCGCCTGCCGATCTCGACGGCGACGTCGACGCTGGCCTTGAACTCCTCGGCCCGGCTCGGCAGCGACACGAGGCCCCGGTCGCCGGCCTGGAGGTCACCCGCGAAGAAGTTGAGGCCGACCAGTCGCACGTCGGCGTCGGCGATGGCGCGGACGAACGCGTCGATCTCGGCCTCGCGCGGCGTGGCCGTGCCGAACGGCCACCAGAACTCGACCGCGTCGAAGCCCGCTGCCTTGGCCGCGGCTGGACGGTCGAGCAGGTCCAACTCGGTGAACAGGATCGACAGGTTCACCGCGTAGCGGAGGGCATGGCCGAGCACGATCACTCCTCGCTCATCGATTTCGTATTGTGGAATTATTTTTCCGTATGTCGATAGACTAACCCGCCGATCGAGGGTGGTCAACGTGTTGACAGGGCGGTCGAGCCGCTCGTACGGTCAGCCGGCGGAAAGAAACTTCCGCGATGCAGAAAAGGATCTGGCCTATGTCGACGCTCGACGACTCCGCGGCGACGGATTCAACGGACATGCAGTTCTTCAACGGACTGGCCGTCGAAGAACTGCGGCCTCGGTTGCTGCGTTGCGTCGCGGTGCGACGCTGGGCCGACACGGTGATCGACGGTCGGCCGTACACCGACCTGGCCGATCTGCTCGACGAGGCAGACCGACTGACCGCAAGGCTGACGGATGACGAGGTGCGGCTCGCACTGGCCGACCATCCCAAGATCGGCCAGCGGACGAACTCCGCCTGGTCGAGGTCTGAGCAGTCCGGTGTCGATGATCGCGACGCCGAGCTGGCACAGCGCCTACGGGACGGGAACATCGCCTACGAGGCGCGGTTCGGGCACATCTATCTGGTGTGCGCGACGGGGCGGAGCGGGGCGGAGATGCTCGCGGACCTGACCGCGCGGCTCGTCAACGATCCGGTCACCGAACTCGGCGTCGTCCGCGTCGAGCTCGGCAAGATCGCGGCGCTGCGGCTGCGACGCGTCGTCGCGAACGAATAATGTAGTCGCGACAACAAACAGCGGTCTTGGAGAAAACTGTGACCAGTGCGATCACCACCCACGTCCTGGACACCGCGCTCGGCCGACCGGCGACCGGCGTCTCGGTCCGCCTCGAACAGGCCGAGTCCGACGGCTGGCTGGTACTGGGCGACGCGGTGACCGACGCCGATGGGCGAATCCGGCAGATCGGACCGGCGCGGGTCCCCGCAGGCACCTACCGGTTCACCTTCGACACCGGCGGCTACTTCGCCGCCGGTGGACGAGAGACCTTCTTTCCCGAGGTCACCATCACCTTCTCGGTGACCGATCCGGACAGCCACTATCACGTCCCGATTCTGTTGTCCCCCTTCTCCGTGTCGACCTATCGAGGAAGCTGATCTCCGATGGCCATCACGCTCGGCGCCAACCAGTACGGCAAGGCGGAAACCCGGCTCGTCACCGTCCGCAGGGACGGCGAAACACACCACATCACCGACCTCAACGTGAGCATCGCGCTGCGCGGCGACCTGGCCGCTTCGCACCTGGACGGCGACAACCGCCACGTCGTGCCGACCGACACCCAGAAGAACACGGTGTTCGCCTTCGCCAAACAAGCGCCGGTCGGCGAGATCGAGGACTTCGCGCTGCGACTCGGCCGGCACTTCGTCGGCTCGTTCGACTACATCACCGGCGCGCGGGTGCTCATCGATTCCTACGGCTGGACCCGGATCGCGGTCGACGGCCAGCCGCACCCGCACTCGTTCTTCCGCACGTCGGACGAGAAGCGGACCACGGCGGTCACCGTCCAGGACGACAAGGCGTGGGTCGTGTCCGGGGTGCGCGACCTGATCGTGCTCAAGTCGACCGGCTCGGAGTTCCACGGCTACCCGAAGGACCGGTACACGACGCTGCCGGAAACCACGGACCGGATCCTGGCGACCGCGGTGACCGCGCGCTGGCGGTTCGCGCACCTGGATGTCGACTGGACCAAGAGCTTCCCTTCGGTGCGGGCGACGCTGTTGGCGGCGTTCGCGCAGACGCACAGCCTCGCCCTGCAGCAGACGCTGTACGCGATGGGAGAAGCCGTGCTCAAGGCGCATCCGGACATCGCAGAGGTGCGGCTGTCGCTGCCGAACAAGCACCATTTCGCGGTCGACCTGACGCCGTTCGGGCTGGACAACGAGAACGAGGTGTTCTTCGCTGCGGACCGGCCGTACGGGTTGATCGAGGGCGCCGTTGTCCGCGACGACGCACCCGATGAGGGCCTCGCCTGGCACACCCTCGCCGCCTTCTGACCCGCGGTCGGATGGCACCATGGCCGCACGTTCCCATCGGATCAAGGGGGTAGCCGGTGACCAGGACCGCGGCGGTCTCGGGCCAGGGCGCCGGCGATGCGGCGGTCGGTGGTGGCGCTGTCGACGGCCGGCTGCCACCGGCCCGACTCCTGCTGCTCGGCGTGCAGCACGTTCTCGCCATGTACACCGGCTGCGTGACCGTGCCGCTCGTGTTCGGGGCGGCGGCCGGCCTGAGCACGGCGACCGTCGGGCTGCTGATCGATGCTGATCTGCTGGTCGCGGGCGTGATCACGTTGATCCAGTCGCTTGGCGTCGGCAAGGTGCTCGGCGTGCGCCTGCCCGTTGTGGCAGGGGCGACGTTCACCGCGCTGACGCCGATGATCCTGATCGCGAAGCAGTACGGGCTGCCGGCCGTGTACGGGTCGATGCTCGCGGCGGGCGTGTTCGGGCTGATCGTGGCCATCCCGTTCGCGCGCGCCATCCGGTTCTTTCCGCCGCTGGTCAGCGGGGTCGTGATCGTGGTCATCGGGTTGTCACTGATCGGGGTGGCGGCCAGCCTGATCGCCGGGCAGGATCCGACCGCGAAGGACTACGCGACGCCGAGCCATCTCGCGCTCGCCCTGGGCATCGTCGTGTTCATCGTGTTGATCAACCGGTTCAACCGTGGCTTTCTCGCCCAGATCGCCGTGTTGCTCGGGCTCGATCGTCGGCACGTTGGTCGCGATTCCGCTGGGGCTCACCGACTTCTCCTCGGTGGGCGGCGCGCACGCGTTCGGCGTGACCGCGCCGCTGCACTTCGGCGCGCCGAGGTTCCCGCTCGCGGCCGTGGTCTCGATGTGCGTCGTCATGCTGGTGACGTTCACCGAGTCGACCGCGAGCATGATCGCGGTGTCCGAGATGACCGGTAAGAAGCTGTCTACTTTGGACTTCGCGCGCGGCCTTGCCACCGAGGGCGTGTCCAGCGTTCTCGGCGGGCTGATGAACAGCTTCATGGACACCCTGTTCGGACAGAACGTCGGCCTCGTGCAGATGACGCGCGTGCGCAGCCGGTACGTGACCGCGGTGACCGGCGGGATCCTGGTGGTGCTTGGCTTGATTCCGAAGCTGGGCGCGGTCGTCGCCTCGTTGCCGGCGCCGGTGATCGGGGCGGCGGGACTGGTCATGTTCGCGATGGTGACCACGATCGGCATCAACACGCTGCGCAAGGTCGAGTTCGGCGGCAACAACAACCTGCTGATCGTGGCCATGTCCATCGGCGTCGGCATGCTGCCGGTGGTCGCGCCGAGCATCTACCAGCATCTGCCGACCTGGGTGCAGATCATCGCGGGCAGCGCGATCACCAGCGCGACGATCGTCGCGTTCCTGCTGAACCTGCTGTTCAACCACATCGGACGGCGGGAACCGGCGGAGCCCGCGAACCTCGGTTAGCATCGCCGCGGGATGATCGCGTATCTGGCCGCCCGGCCGCCGGCGTCGGCTTTGGCGCGTTGACCGCGTGGTCAGACGAGCGCCGCGAGTCGGCCCTTGTCGAAGGGTAGTTCGGACCCATCGACCGCGCCGCAACGCAGGGCGCGCAGCAGGAACGCGGCCAGCATGCGAGCGGTCGCCGGTTCGTCGGCGACGGTGCCGGAGCGGTGCTCCAGATAGTCGGTCAGGCGGGCGCGAGTGGCGGGCAGGCCCTCTCGGTAGAAGCGGTAGACCGTGGCGTAGCGGGACACCAACTGGTTGGGGTGCAGGTCCCAGCCCTGGTAGAAGCCATGGTCGAGGGAGCGGCGGACCAGTTCGGCATGGGTGCGCCAGCCGGCCAGGATGCTCTCCCGGTCGCCGGTCGGGAGGATGTTCGTCGAGCCGTCGGAGCACCAGACGCCGGTCCCGGCCGCGCTGACCTGCATGACATGCCTTGCGAAGTCGCAGGCGTCGTGCGCGAGGTGCTGGCTGGCGCTGGGCAGGCCGAGCCCCGCCGTGTAGTCGTACGTGCCGAAGTGCAGGCCACGCACCCGCCCCTGGCCGGCCGCGATGAAGCCGGGCAGGGCGAAGCGACCCGCACTGTCCACAATGGCCTGCGGCGTTTCCACCTGGATCTCGAAGACCAGCGTGCCGGTGGCCAGGCCCAGCTCGCTCTCCAGGTGTTCGAGCAGCTTGACGAAGACCTCGACCTGGCGCACATCGGTGACCTTGGGAAACGTGATCAGCAGGCCGGCGGGGACACGGTCGGCGATGGCGGTCAGGAACAGGTCGAGGGTGCGGATGGAGCGCCTACGCAGAGCCGACGTGTCGAACGATTTAACGCGCAGGCCGACATATGGGGTTTCCGGGAGGGCCTGCGCGGCGCGCAGCGCGTCCGCGTCCTCGGTGTCGTCGTCGCGGGTGCCGTAGCCGTCCTCGAAGTCGATGCGGAGGTCTTCGATGGGTTGGGTGGCGAGTTTGCGTTCGACCCGCTCGCGGATCGGGTCGCTCAGGTCGATGGGGTTGGCCAGGAGGGTGGCGAGGGCCGCGTCTCCCCACTGGGTGACGATGTCGGGGCGGAACTGGTCGGCCGGGACGTAGCAGGTGTGTACCGGCTGGTTGGTGAGCCGGTCGCCGGGATAGCGGCGGGATCTTTCCTCGTCCGCTTCGGACAGTGCGGTGACGAACTTGTCGATCTCCTCGGCGGTGAGCACGTCAGTCGATGAGTTCGTAGGCGGGGAGGGTGAGGAAGTCGACGAACTGGTCGTCGAGGGCCACCGACTCGAACAGCTCGCAGGCTTCGTCGAGGCGGTTGGCGCCTTCCTGGCCCAGGGTCGCCTTGGTCTGCGCGAGGACGTCGCGGACCAGGGCGGCGGTCACCTGCTGGCCGTTGCTCAGCCGGACGTCGTTGTGGACCCACTGCCACAGCTGCGACCGGGAGATCTCCGCGGTCGCCGCGTCTTCCATGAGGTTGTGGATGGCGGCGGCGCCGTTGCCGTTCAGCCAGGAGACCAGGTAGCGGACGCCCACGTCGACCGCGCTGCGCAGGCCCTCCTCGGTAGCCTCGCCTGGAGTGCTGGCGACGTCGAGGAGTTGGTCGGCGGTGACCGACACGTCGGTGCGGAGCTTGGCCAACTGGTTGGGCTTGTCGCCGAGAACGCCGTCGAAGACCTCGCGACAGACCGGAACCAGGTCCGGGTGGGCGACCCAGGAACCGTCGAAGCCGTCGCCCGCCTCGCGCTGCTTGTCGGCGCGGACCTTCGCCAGCGCCTGCTCGGTGACTTCCGGATCTCGGCGGTTCGGGATGAACGCGGCCATGCCGCCCATGGCGAACGCGCCACGCTGATGACACGTGCTGACCAGCAGTTCGGTGTAGGCGCGCATGAACGGCGCGGTCATGCCGACCGAGTTGCGATCGGGCAGGACGAACTTCTCGCCGGCGTCGCGGAACTTCTTGATGACACTGAACAGGTAGTCCCAGCGGCCGGCGTTCAGGCCCGAGATGTGGTCGCGGAGTTCGTAGAGGATCTCCTGCATCTCGAACGCGGCCGGAATGGTTTCGATCAGGACTGTCGCACGAATTGTACCTACTGGTATGTCCAGAGCCTGCTGCGCGACGATGAAGACGTCGTTCCAAAGCCGGGCTTCCAGGTGGCTCTCCATCTTGGGCAGATAGAAGTACGGGCCGCTGCCACGCGCGACCAGCGCGCGGGCGTTGTGGAAGAAGTACAGGCCGAAGTCGACGAGGCCGCCGACCATGGGTTCGCCGTCGAGGAGGAGGTGACGTTCGTTGAGGTGCCAGCCGCGCGGCCGGGGCATGAGTACGGCCGGCTTGCCGCCTTCTTTCAACTCGTAGCGCTTGCCCTCCGGTGAGGTGTACGCGATGCTGCCGTGCACGGCGTCGACCAGGTTGACCTGGCCGGAGATGACGTTGTGCCAGTGCGGCGTGTTCGCGTCCTCGAAATCGGCCAGCCAGACGTTGGCGCCGGAGTTGAGCGCGTTGATGGCCATCTTGCGCTCGGTCGGCCCGGTGATCTCGACCCGGCGATCGCGCAGGTCGGCGGGTGCTTCGGCAACGCGCCAGTCGCCGTCGCGGATGTCGCGGGTCTCGGGAAGGAAGTCGAGCCTGCCGGTCTCGGCGATGCGTTCACGGCGAGCCGCGCGGGCGGCAAGCAGCTCGTTGCGCCGGGCGGCGAACCGGCGGTGCAGGTCCCCGAGGAACTCGACGGCCGAGGGGGTGAGGATTTCGTCTCCTCGTTCGACCGGGTTGCCGTGCACGGTGACCTGGGACATGTGGCATCCACCCCATTATCCGGTACTTTTCCTTATCGTGGAGGTTAACTTCCAAAATCAACCACCGGCAACCCCGGCCGGTCGGTCCAGCGGCGGCGTGCAGTCGGTCGAGCGCACGTTCGAGCTGCTGGAACTGCTCGCCGACGCCGGGGGCGAGGTGGCGCTCTCGCAGCTGGCTGAATCGTCCGGACTGCCGCTGCCGACCATCCACCGCATCATGCGCACGCTGCTGGCCGGTGGCTACGTGCGCCAGCAACCCTCCCGCCGGTACAGCCTCGGCCCGAAACTCATCCGGCTCGGCGAGACGGCGGGACGATCGCTGGGCGCGTGGGCTCGGCCCTATCTCGCGTCGATCACCGAAGCGGTCGGCGAGACGTCCAATATGGCCATTTTGGACGGTGCCAAGGTCGTGTACGTGGCTCAGGTGCCCTCGCCTCATGCGATGCGCATGTTCACCGAGGTCGGCCGGCAGGTCGACGTGCACTGCACTGCGGTCGGCAAGGCGATGCTGGCCGAGTGGCCGGTCGAGCAGGTCGACCAGTTGCTGTCCAGGGCCGGCATGCCGGCGAAGACCGAGCGAACGATCACCGACCTGGCCACGTTCCGCGCGGAGCTGACGACCGTGCGCCAACAGGGTTACGCGGTCGACGACGGCGAGCAGGAAATCGGCGTGCACTGCATCGCGGTCGCCGTGCCGCGCTCGTCTGCGGCGATCTCGATCAGCGGGCCGCAGACCCGGATGTCGCTGATCTCGCTGGACGAAGTGGTGCCGCTGCTGCGGGACACGGCCGCGAAGCTGGCCGGCGAACTGGCTAACGCCTGACCTCTGCCACCAGGACCGGGCGGTGTTCGCGGCGGGAGAGTTCGCACGCCTCCGCGACGTAGAACGCCTCCAGCGCGTCGCTGACCGTGCACGGGCTGGCGATCTCGCCCTTGACCACCTGGGTGAACGCGTGCAGCTCGTTCTCGTACGCGGTGCGGAACCGTTCGACGAACGTGGGGTGCGCTGGGCCGGTCGGCCAGGTGATGCCGGCTTCGGCCGAGCGCAGCGGCAGCTGCTGGTCGAGGCCGACCGAGATGCTGTCGGCCGAACCCAGCAGTTCCATCCGCACGTCGTAGCCTGCCGCGTTGTACCGGGTGCCGGACACGAGCGCGATGCTGTCGTCGTCGAGGGTGAGCACCGAACCCATGGTGTCCACGTCGCCTGATTCGCGGAAGAAACCGGCGCCACGGTTGGTGCCGATCGCGTAGACCTCGACGACCTCGCGGCCGGTGATCCAGCGGAGGATGTCGAAGTCGTGCACGCTGCAATCGCGGAAGAATCCGCCGGAGGTCTTGATGTACTCGGCGGGCGGCGGGGCCGGGTCGTAGGTGTTGGCGCGGATCGTGTGCAGCCAGCCGAGCGCGCCGGAGGCGAGCAGTGCCCGAGCGTTCGTGTAGCCGGCGTCGAAGCGGCGCTGGAAGCCGATCTGCACTGGTGCGTCGCCGATGGAGTTGAGCACGGCGAGGGTGCCGTCGATGCCGGGGGCGACCGGCTTCTCGCAGAACACCGGGATTCCCGCTGCGACGCCTCGGCCGATGAGTTCCTGGTGGGCGCCGGTGGCCGCGGCGATCACGACGCCGTCGAGGTCGGCGGCGAACAGCGCGTCGATGCTGGGCACGAACTCGACGCCGAGCTTGCTCGCGGCGGCTTCGGCTCGGGCCGCGTCGATGTCCGCGATCACCACGGAATCGACGGCGTCCAGCCGGTTGAGCGTGTCGGCGTGAAACGCACCGATCCGGCCGGTACCGGCCAGTCCAATCCGCATGTTCGGTTTCCTTCCGGGAAGGTCAGTTGGAGCCGAGAACGAACTCGAAGGAGTACACCGAGGCCCGGTAGATGTGGTCGCCGTATTCGACGGCGCGGCCGGTTTCGTCGTAGGCCGTGCGCGACATGGTGAGTAGTGAGGCGCCGCGCGATTCCTGGAGCATCCGCGCTTCGGCGGCGCTCGCACTGCGGGCACCGATCACCTGGGACGCGAGGTGCAGGCGAATGCCGGCGGCGCGCATCAGCTGGTACAGGCCGGTTTGTTCGAGGAGTTCGGCGGTGACGGTGAGCAGGCCGGCCGGGAGGTAGTTGCGTAGCAGGGCGAGGGGTTCGCCGTCGGCGTAGCGCAGTCGTTCAAGGCGGAGCACCGGATCGCCTTCGGGGATGCCGAGTTGGTGGGCGACCTTGTCGGTGGCTGGTTCGGAATCGAGTTGCAGGATCTCGGTCCTTGGTTCGCGGCCTTCGCTGGCGAGGTCCTCGTACAGGCTGGTCAGCTGGATACCTCGGCGCACGGCGCGGTGCACGACCTGGGTGCCGACGCCGCGCTTGCGTACGAGCAGGCCCTTGTCGACCAGGTACTGGATGGCCCTGCGCATGGTCGGTCGGGACAGGCCGAGGCTTTCGGCGAGCGCGATCTCGTTGTCCAGCCGCGCGCCCGCGGCCAGTTCGCCCGATTCGATGGCCTTTTCCAGGACCTGTGCGACCTGGTAGTAGAGCGGAACGGGGCTGTTCCGGTCGATCGGGATCGACGTGGGCGAGAACGTCATGAGCGGCACCGTACCGCAGCATCAAGGTCAACAGAACAAGAGGATGACAGTATGTCAGGACAAACCGTTGACATCGGATTCACCGGTTCGTATAACTGACGCAACGCGCCGGCCGTTACGCTAGGAGGCTTTGCCGCGATGTCGCTTGATGGTCGTCTTGCTGGTGCACCGATCTCCTGGGGCGTGTGCGAGGTGCCCGGCTGGGGCCATCAGCTGTCCCCGGATCGGGTGCTCGGCGAGATGCGCGAGGTCGGACTGGTCGCCACCGAGTTCGGGCCGGACGGGTTCCTGCCGGACGCCCCGCAGGAGAAGGTCGACCTGCTCGCCGGCTACGGACTGCGCGCGGTCGGCGGGTTCGTGCCGGTGGTGCTGCACGATCCGGCGCGCGACGCCCTGCTCGGCCTGGACGCGGTGCTGGCCAACTTCGTGACAGCGGGCGCGGACACTCTGGTACTCGCCGCGGACACCGGCCTGACCGGCTATGACGACCGGGTCGAACTCGACGAGCGGCAGTGGCGGACGCTGCTGGACAACCTGGACCGGATCGCGGACGCCGCGCGCGAGCACGGCATCACGGCCACTCTGCATCCGCACGTCGGCACGATCATCGAGAAGGAGCCCGAGGTCGCGCGGGTGCTGGAGTCATCGCGGATCCCGTTGTGCCTGGACACCGGGCACCTGCTGATCGGCGGCAGCGACCCGGCGCGACTGGCCCGCGAGGTGCCGGACCGGATCGCGCACACGCATCTCAAGGACGTCGACGCCGACCTGGCCCGTAGCGTCCAAACCGGACAGATGTCGTACACGGAGGCCGTGAAAGCCGGGATCTATCGGCCGCTTGGCTCGGGCGACGTGGACATCGCCGGGATCGTGTCGTCGTTGGAGGGCGCGCACTACACCGGCTGGTACGTGCTGGAGCAGGACACCGTGCTCGACGCGGAGCCGCCCGATGGCGGCGGGCCGATCGAGGACGTGCTGGCGAGCCTCGCCTATGTCGCGGAGCTGGCCGGGTGACCGCGTTCGACGTACTGACGATCGGGCGGATCGGCGTTGACGTCTATCCGTTGCAGACCGGCGTTTCGCTGCGCGAGGTGACCACGTTCGGCAAGTACCTCGGCGGCAGCGCGACCAACGTCGCGGTCGCGGCGGCGCGGCACGGCAGGCGCAGCGCGGTGATCACCAGGACCGGCGCCGACCCGTTCGGCGAGTTCCTGCACGACGCGTTGCGCGGCTTCGGCGTGGACGACCGGTACGTGAGCGCGGTGCCGCACCTGCCGACGCCGGTGACGTTCTGCGAGATCTTCCCGCCGGACCACTTCCCCATCTACTTCTACCGCCAACCCAAGGCACCCGACCTGGAGATCAACACCGACGAGTTGGACATGGACGCGATCCGCTCCGCGCGCGTGTTCTGGGTGACCGGGACCGGACTGTCCCAGGAGCCGAGCCGAGCCGCCACGCTGGCCGCGCTGCGCGAGCGCGGCAATGCCGTCATCACCGTGCTCGACCTCGACTACCGGCAGCTGTTCTGGTCCTCGCAGGAGGAGGCCGGGCGGTGGATGCGCGAGGCGTTGCCGCTGGTCAACGTCGCGGTGGGCAACATAGAGGAGTGCGCGACGGCCATCGGCGAGACCGATCCGCACCGGGCCGCGGACGCGCTGCACGAACACGGCGTCGATCTGGCGATCGTGAAGCAGGGGCCGAGGGGTGTGCTGGCCAGCCGGTCGAGCGGCGAGCGGGTGGAGGTGCCGCCGGTGCCGGTCGAGGTGGTCAACGGGCTGGGCGCGGGCGACGCGTTCGGTGGCGCGCTGTGTCACGGGCTGCTGGCCGACTGGAACCTGGAGCGGATCGCGCGGTTCTGCAACGCGGCGGGTGCGATCGTGGCGTCCCGACTGGCCTGCGCCGATGCCATGCCGGACACGGCCGAGGTGTTGGAGCTGCTCGCGGTGACCGGCCAGTGAACACTCGATCTCTGAAAGAAGGTGACCTGCGCAGGCTCATCCGGACCAGGGCGACCGAGCCTGCGGCCATCGCCGAGGCGGCGGCGAGGCGGCAGCGGCCGACCTCGCTGCTTGGCGAGCACGGCCGGTTGATGATGATCGCGGCCGATCATCCCGCGCGTGGCTCGCTCGGGGTCGGGGATCGGCCCTTCGCCATGGCCGACCGCGCGGATCTGCTGGACCGGCTGTGCCTCGCGCTGTCCCGGCCTGGCGTGAACGGCGTGCTGGGCACGCCGGACATCATCGAGGATCTGCTGCTGCTCGGCGCGCTGGACGGGCTCGTCGTGTTCGGGTCGATGAACCGGGGCGGCATCGCGGGTTCGGTTTTCGAACTGGACGACCGGTTCACGGCGTACGACGCCAGGTCGCTCAGTGCCATGGGCGCGCAGGGCGGCAAGATGCTGCTGCGCATCGACCCGCACGACCCGGCCACGGTGTCCACTGTGGAGTCGTGTGGTCGCGCGGTGAGTTCGCTCGCGGACGCGGGGCTGTTCGCGATGATCGAGCCGTTCTGGTCGCGTCGCGGTGGCGGCAAGGTGACCAACGAGCTGACCGCGGCGGCGATGACGCGCGCGGTCACGGTGGCCGCTGGGGTCGGCAACACGTCGGCGTACACCTGGTTGAAGGTTCCGGTGGTACCGGACATGGCGCAGGTGATGGCCGCGACTACCCTCCCGGCGGTGATCCTCGGTGGCGAAGTCAGCGGCGACCCGGATGCGGCGTTCGAGGCGTGGCGTAGTGCGCTGGCCCTCCCCACCGTGCAGGGTCTGGTTGTCGGCAGGGCGCTGCTCTACCCGCCGGACGACGATGTGGCAGGCGCGGTCGACACCGCGGTCAGCCTGTTCTAGCAGTTTGGGCCCGAACCGGAGGACGAGATGGGACCACGAAAACGACTCATTGCCGGCTTGCTGATGGCTCCGTTGCTGCTGTTGGCGGCATGTACGAGCGGAGGCGGCAACAGCAGCTCGGGTTCGGATTCGGGGAGCGGCGGCGGCGCGGGGTGCTCCTACACCTTCGCGGTGATCACACACGGCGACAACGGCAACTTCTGGAGCGTCGTCTACAAGGGCGCGAAGGACGCGGCCAAGGACTACGGCTGCAAGCTGTCCGAGGTCTACGGTTCGCAGCAGCAGGGCCAGGCCGAGCCGGATGACAACGCGGAGAACGCGCAGATCCAGGACGCGGTCAACCAGAAGGTCGACGGCATCGCGGTGTCCGATCACGACCCTTCCGTGATGAACTCGGCGCTGGCCTCGGCGGCCGCGGCCGGTATTCCGGTCGTGCTGCTCAACGCGGGCTGCGACGACACCGACATCGCGGCCGCCAAGGCGATCACCTGCGTCGGTCAGCCGGAGAGCCTGGCTGGTCAGAAGGCCGGGCAGCGCTTCACCAAGGAGAACGCGAGCAACGTGCTGTGCGTGATCCACCAGTCCGGGCAGAACCTGCTCGACCGGTGCAACGGTCTCGCCCAGGGCCTCGGCATTCCTGGCGGCAAGTGCTCGACCGGCAACGCGCCGAGCAGCGGTCCCGGCTGCACCGAGCTGATCCTGTCCACCCCGAACGCGGCGTCCAACCCGCAGCAGGCGATCGGCCAGGTCACCTCCTACCTCCAGACGCACCCGGGCATCAACGCGGTGATGACGCTGAACAACGCGATCGGCCAGGCCCTGGTGGCGGCGAAACCGGCCAACGTGAAGATCGCCACCTTCGACCTCGACTCGGACGTGGAGAACGACCTACAGGCCAACCCGCCGACCATGGACTTCGCCGTCGACCAGCAGCAGTACCTCCAGGGCTACCTGCCGATCACCTTCCTCTACCTCTACAAGAAGCACGAGGGCAACTCGGCGGGCGGCGGTTCGACCGTCCCCAGTGGACCGCTCCTCGTCGATCAGACCAACATCAAGAACGTGGCCGCCGCCATCAACGCGGGCGACGACTGATGAGCACACAGTCGTTGTCCGCTCCCGCGTCCCCCGGTGAGGACGAACGGCTGAGCAGGACCAGTTGGCTGACCAGGACGTTGCGCAGGCCGGCGCTCGGCTCCCTGGTCGGCGCGATCGTGGTCTTCATCCTGTTCGCGGTCACCGACTCGACGGCCAAGCACCTCTGGCTCAGCTCGACCGGATTCGCCGCGTGGAGCCAGCAGGCCGCGTTCTTCGGCATCATGGCCGTTCCGGTCGGCATGCTGATGATCGGCGGCGAGTTCGACCTCTCCACCGGTGGCATGACCGGTTTCACCGCGATCATCACCGCGCTGCTTGTCGGTCGGCTCGGCTGGAACGCGTGGGCGGCGATCGTCGTCACCGTGCTGTTCGGCGCGCTGATCGGCCTGGTCAACGGGTATGTGGTGACCCGGTCCAAGCTGCCCAGCTTCATCGTCACGCTGGCCACCTACTTCGCGTTGCGCGGGTTGAGCATCGGCGGCGTTTTGCTGGTCAACCACGGCAGCACCGAGATCGGCGTCGGCGGCAGCACGCATCCCGGCCTGGCGAGCGCCAAGGCGATCTTCGGCAGTTCGTTCTTCAAGAGCCCGAGCCTGCCCAACGGTTTCCAGACCGCGATCCTGTGGTTCATCGCGGTCACCATCGTCTCGGTGTGGGTGCTGGGCAGGACGACCTTCGGCAACTGGGTGTTCGCGGTCGGCGGCGACCTCGACGCGGCACGCAACGTCGGTGTTCCGGTGAACCGCACCAAGACCGCGCTGTTCATGAGTACGTCGATCGCGGCGTCGCTGGTCGGCGTCATCTCGTTCACGCAGAGTTCGAACGCCGTGTCCGAACAGGGCGTCGGCTACGAGTTCTACTACATCATCGCGGCGGTCGTCGGTGGCTGCCTGCTCACCGGCGGCTACGGTTCGGTGGTCGGCGCCGCACTCGGCGCGTGCATCATCGGCATGGCCTTCCAGGGCGTCATCTACTCGGGTTGGGACTCGTCCTGGGACTTCACCTTCCTTGGCATCATCCTGTTCCTCGCGGTCGGGGTGAACACGATCATCTACCGACGAGCGATGAAGGCGCGCAGATGACTGAGACACTCCTGGAAGTGCGCGAGATCAGCAAGTACTTCGGCAGCGTGAACGCGTTGCGGAACATCTCGCTTTCGGTGAACGCTGGCGAGGTCACCTGCGTGCTCGGCGACAACGGCGCCGGCAAGTCCACGCTGATCAAGATCCTCTCCGGCGTGTTCGCGCCGGACGCAGGACAGTTCCTTGTGGACGGTGAGGAGGTGAGGTTCGCCAGTCCGCGCGACGCGCGCGCGGCCGGCATCTCCACCGTGTACCAGGACCTGGCGATGGTGCCGTTGATGTCGATCTGGCGGAACTTCTTCCTCGGCTCGGAACCGACCAAAGGCTGGGGCCCGTTCCGGCGGTTCGACGTGGCCAAGGCGAAGGCGTTGACCGGCAAGGAACTGCGTGCCATGGGCATCGACGTGCGCGACCCGGACCAGGCGGTTGGCACGCTCTCCGGCGGCGAACGCCAGTCGGTGGCGATCGCTCGCGCCATCCACTTCGGCGCGCGCCTGCTGATCCTGGACGAGCCGACCTCCGCTCTCGGCGTGAAACAGGCAGGCGTCGTGCTGCGTAGGATCGTGCAGGCGCGGGAAACGGGGCTGGGCGTCATCTTCATCACCCACAACCCGCACCATGCCTACCCGGTCGGCGACCGGTTCGTGGTGCTCAACCGGGGCGCGAGCCTTGGCAACTTCGCCAAGCAGGAGATCAGCCGCGAGGACCTGGTCCGGTTGATGGCGGGCGGCGCGGAACTCGAAGCGCTCAGCCATGAACTCGAACGCCCGCTGCCCGACAATCCTATTGCCGAAGCCGTCGCGGAAGCACAGGAGAACGCGTGAGTTTTCATCGTCGGCCGACCGGGCTGCGGCCGGAGGCCGTTGCCGTCACGCCGGAGAACGCGGGCTGGGAGTTCAGCGGCCTGCGCGTGCTGCACCTCGACGCCGGTGAGGGCGTCGAACTGGCCACCGGCGAGCACGAGACCCTGGTGGTCCCACTTGCGGGTTCGTGCACGGTGTCGACCGACGGGGAAACGTTTGCGCTCAGCGGTCGGCCGAACGTGTTCGCCGGCCCGTCCGACTTCGCGTACGTGCCGATCAACGCGACCATGCGCATCGAAACCGTCGAAGGCGGCCGGTTCGCACTCCCGTCCGCGCGTGCCACCCGGGCCTTTCCTGCCAGGTACGGGCCGGTGGCGGACGTGCCGGTGGAACTGCGTGGGGCGGGCCGGGCGAGCCGGCAGGTGCACAACTTCTGCACGCCGGACACGTTCGACGCGGACAAGCTGATGGCGGTCGAGGTGATCACGCCGGGCGGCAACTGGTCGTCCTACCCGCCGCACAAGCACGACGTGCACACCGACGACGAGCAGCGACTGGAAGAGATCTACTACTTCGAGATCGCCGGCCACGGCGGCGCGGAGGGCATGGGCTACCAACGGGTGTACTCCTCGGGCGCTGACCGGCAGATCGACGTGTTCGCAGAGGTGCGCACCGGCGACGTGGTGCTGATCCCGTACGGCTATCACGGCCCGTCCATGGCCGCGCCCGACTATCACATGTACTACCTCAACGTGATGGCCGGACCGGACGCCGAGCGCGTCTGGCGGTTCAACGACGACCCGGCGCACGCGTGGGTCCGCGAGGGCTGGGCGGACCAGGACATCGATCCCCGGCTTCCGTTCGGGAGGGACACATGACCACGATCCGGCTGACCACGGCGCAGGCCATCGTCCGCTGGCTGATCGCGCAGCGCACCGAGTTGCTCGACGGTTCCGAGGCGCCGCTGTTCCCGGCCGTGTTCGCGATCTTCGGGCACGGCAACGTGCTCGGCATCGGCAGCGCGCTGGCCGAGCATCGCGACGAGTTGCCGGTGTGGCGCGGGCACAACGAGCAGGGCATGGCGCTGGCGGCGGTCGGTTACGCCAAGGCGAGCCAACGGCGCCAGGTCGGCGTTGCGACCAGCTCGATCGGCCCCGGCGCGTTGAACCTGGTCACGGCTGCGGGCGTCGCGCACGCGAACCGCCTCCCGCTGCTGCTTCTCCCCGGCGACACGTTCGCCTCCCGCGCGCCGGACCCGGTGCTCCAGCAGATCGAGTCGTTCGGCGACCCGGGCAGCACGGTCAACGACGCGTTCCGCCCGGTCAGCCGCTATTTCGATCGGATAGTGCGGCCCGAGCAGCTGCTGGCCAGCCTGCCGCAGGTGGCGCGTGTGCTGACCGATCCGGCGGACGTCGGTCCGGTCGTGCTGGCCCTCCCCCAGGACATCCAGGTCGAGTACTTCGACTTCCCGACCGCCCTGTTCGAGCCCGTCCTGCACCGCGTCCCCCGACCCCGCCCGGACCGCACCGCACTCGACTCGGCGGCGCGCGTACTCCGCGCGTCGACCAAGCCCCTGCTCGTTCTCGGCGGCGGCGTCCGCTACTCGGGTGCCGGCCACACCGCGATCGCCTTCGCCGAGCGGCACGGCATCCCGATGGTGGAGACGACCGCGGGCCGCACGCTGGTGCCGCATGATCATCCGCTGCACGGCGGGCCACTGGGCATCACCGGGTCGGCCTCGGCGAACGCGCTGGCCGCGCGGGCGGACATGGTGCTCGCGGTCGGCACACGATTGCAGGACTTCACCACGGCCTCGTGGACGGTGTTCAACCCCGATGCGCGCCTTGTCGCGTTGAACGCGGCCCGGTTCGACGCGGTCAAGCACGGCGCGGTCGCCCTGGTCGCGGACGCGGACGAGGGCCTGCGCGAACTCGGCGACGCCCTCGGCGACTGGCGCGTGCCGCAGGACTGGAGCGCTCAGGCGGGTATCGAACGGGCGAAGTGGGACGCACACATCGACACCCTCCGCGCCGAGAGCGCGGGCCCGTTGACGTACGCGCAGGTGGTGGGCGCGGTCAACGAGCAGTCCGGGCCTGCCGACTATGTGCTGACCGCCTCCGGTGGCCTGCCCGGCGAGCTGATCGGCGGCTGGCGCGGCACCGGCGAGTCCACAATGGACGTCGAGTACGGCTTCTCCTGCATGGGTTACGAACTCGCCGGCGCGTGGGGCGCGGCCATGGCGCGGCCGGACGGCGTTGTCACCACGCTGCTCGGCGACGGTTCGTACCTGATGCTCAACTCCGAGATCTTCTCGGCTTCCTTCGCCGGCCACGGCTTCGTCGCGGTCGTCTGCGACAACGACGGCTACGCGGTCATCGCGCGGCTGCAGGAGGGCCAGGGCGGCCGGCCGTTCAACAACATGTATCCGGACTGCCGCAGCACCTCCGACGGCCGCGCCCGCACCGACTTCGCCGCGCACGCCGCGTCGCTCGGCGCGGCCGTGTTCACCGTCGATGGCGGGCGTTGCCGAGTTCGACGATGCGTACCGGGCCGCGCGGAAGGCGGCCGCCGACCGGCCCGCCGTTGTCGTCGTGCGCACCCATCCGTCGTCCTGGACCGAGGCAGGCGCCTGGTGGGAGGTTGGCGCGCCAAGGGAGCGACCCGACGCGGAAAAGGCGAACCAGGTGCGGTACCTGCATCAGCCGCGGGGCTGATGTGATGGGATGCACAGCATGCGACGGAACAGCATCCTGATCAGCGGCGCCAGTTCGGGCCTTGGCGCGCAGATGGCAAGGGAGTTCGCCGCGCGCGGCCGCGCGCTGGCCCTCTGCGCCCGCCGCACCGACCGTCTCGAACAGCTGCGCGACGAGCTGACGGCCAAGCACCCGGACGCGACGATCGCGATCCGCGCCATGGACGTCAGCGAACCCGACCAGGTGTTCGAGGGCGTGCGCGCGCTCGCGGCCGAACTCGGCACCCTCGATCGGGTGATTGTGAACGCGGGCGTCGGCAAGGGTCAGCCGATCGGCACCGGTGGGTTCGACGCGAACCTGGCGACCGTGCGCACGAACTTCGTCGGCGCGCTGGCCCAGTGCGAGGCCGCCATGGAGATCTTCCGCGCCACCGGCACCGGGCACCTGGTCATCGTGTCGTCGCTGGCCGCGTTCCGTGGCCTGCCGCGCAGGGTGACCGCGTACGCGGCGACGAAGGCAGCCATCGCGTCACTGGGCGAGGGCCTGGATGCGGAGACGCGCGCCGACAAGGCGCTGCGCGGCATCAAGATCACCACGCTGTTCCCCGGCTACATCAAGTCGGAGATGAACCCGGACCCTAACCCGAATCCGTTCATCTCGAAGACCGAGCCCGCGGTGCGCACGATGATCACCGCGATGGAGCGGGAGGTGCGCAGCGCGATGGTGCCGCCGTGGCCGTGGGCGATCGCGGGCACCCTGATGAAGGTGTTGCCGTCGTCAGTGGTCGCCCGCTTCCTCTGAGCGCCAGCTCACACCTACCGCTCACCCATTCGTGTACGCCGACTCGCGCTCTTAACCTGGAAACTATCTCCTGGCTATGGATGCCGGGTTTCCTGATAGGCAGCTGACCCGTTCCTGGCGCAGTGCCGCGCGCGATGACAAGGAGGCCGTGACGTGGGCACGACCCAACTGACCGGATTGGACACTGCGTTTCTCTGCCTCGACGGTCCGTCCGCGCCGATGAGCATTGGCGCGGTAGTCATCTTCGCGCCAACGGAAGCCAATCACCCGACCCTTCTCGTCCAGCTGCTCTGCGAACGCGCGCAGGCGATTCCCCGGCTGCGCAAGAAAATCGAGACGAACTGGTTCTCCCTGGGCGGCGTTCGCTGGGTCGACGACCCGAATTTCCAGGCGGGCCAACACATCTACACCCATCGCCTCGCCACCCGCGAGCTGACCGAGGTGGCCAGCTCGATCATGGCGCGCAGGCTGGACCTGAGCAGGCCGCTCTGGGAACTGCACCTGATCACCGGGCTGACCGGTGGCCGGTTCGCGATCGTGGCGAAGCTGCACCACGCGCTCGCCGACGGCGCGGCCGCCATCATGCTCAGCCTCGGCCTGCTCGACGGCTTCACCCCGACCGAACCCGAACCCGAGATCGCCCGCCCCACCCTGGTCGAGCGGCTGACCGGCCTGCCAGAGCAACTGCGCAAGGCAAGGCACACCGCGGACATCACCGCGTCCCTGTTGCGCAACGCCCGCCCGATCGCCCAGGACTCCCCGCTGCGCGCCGACCCCTCGCCGCGTCGCGCGCTGGCCACCGTTCGGCTGCCGGTCGCGGACATCAAGCAGGTCAGGGCCGTCCACGGTGGTACAGCCAACGACGTGCTGCTCGCCGTGCTCAGCGGCGCACTGCGCGAATTCCTCGCCGACCGGGGTCGCCTGGTCGACAACCTCGTCCCGCGCGCGTTGATCCCGGTCAACCAGCGTCGCCGCGACACCGCGGCCCCGAACAGCGGCAACCAGCTCTCCGGCTACCTGTGCGACCTGCCGGTCAACGACGACGACCCGGCGGGCCGGCTGGCCTCGGTGCGCGCGGCCATGGACGCGAACAAGGCGGCCGGACCGCTGCGCGGGCCGGGCGCGCTGCCGGTGATCGCCAACCAGGTACCGGCCGCACTGCACCGGCTCGCAACCCCGCTGCTCGGCAGGGGCGCCAACCTGCTGTTCGACACGGTCATCACCAATGTCGCGCTGCCCGGTGTGCCGCTGCACTTCGCGGGCGCGCGGCTGACCGAGATCTACCCGATGCTGCCCATCGCGCACGGCCACGCGCTCGGCGTCGCGCTGTGCACGTACCAAGATCACGTCCACATCGGACTGTACGCGAACGCCGACGCCCTGCCCGACATCGAGGCGCTGCGCGACGCGATCCCCGGCGCGCTCGAAGCGTTCGCGCCTGCGCAGGCCATGGCCCTCTAGCTCTCAGCCGCGCGCAGCACGTTCGCGGTGTGCGCGTCGGCCGGGAAGAACGACTCGATCGCCAACTCCGCCACGGTCACGTCCAGCGGTGTGCCGAAGGTGGCCACCGTGCTGAAGAACGCCAACTCACCGTCATCGTGACGCAGCCGCAGCGGCACGATCACGCCGCTCGCGTCAGGAGGCCCCGGCTCGTCGCCGCCGGGGTAGGAGGACAGTTCCCTGTACAGCTCGGCCAGGCGCGGGTCGGCCGTGACCGTGATCTGGCTGCGGAGTTGGGCGAGCAGGTGCGCGCGCCATTCGCCCAGGTTCGCGATCCGGGGCGCCATCCCGTCCGGGTGCAGGCTCGCCCGCAGCACGTTGACCGGCGGTTCCAGCAGTTCGGGCGCGACCGAGTCCATCAGCAGCCGCGCGCTGGCGTTGCTGTCCACCAGGTGCCACCACCGGTCCACCACGATCGCCGGGTACGGCTCGTGCGCGGTCAGCACCTGGCCCACCGCTGCTCGGATGGCGGCCATCCGTGGCGCGTCCAGGCTGGTCTCGCCGTAGAGCGGGGCGAAGCCGGCCGCGAGCAGCAAACGATTGCGCTCTCGCAGCGGCACATCCAGCTGCTCGGTGAGGTGCAGCACCATCGCCCTGCTCGGCGCGGACCGGCCGGTCTCAACAAAGCTCAGGTGCCGCGTGGAGATGTCGGCCCTGCTGGACAGCTCCAGCTGGCTCAGCCGGCGCTGCTCACGCCACTCGCGGAGCATCTCACCAACGGGCCTGCTGGTCATCTGGGTCGCGGTCACGCCCCGAGATTACGGAACCGAGCGCGGCGCGACCATTACCTGCCAGGTAACCACTCCGCGACCGCGTGCGGACAGTGGTCTACGCCTACGAGATCAGGCTGGTCGTCCCGAGTTAGTGTCGCTAGGCGAACGTGCCCGCCTGCCGTTGCAACAACACCTGCTCGATCAGCGCGGCCAGGATCTCCTTGACCGACTCGCGCTGCCGCGCGTCGCAGTAGAGCACCGGCACGTTCGGGTTGACGCCGAGCGCTTCCCGGACCTCCTCCAGATCGAAGACGTCCGCACCGTCGAAGGTGTTCACGGCGACCAGGAACGGGGTGCCGTGCGCCTCGAAGTAGTCGAGCACCGGGTAGCAGTCCTCGATCCGGCGAGTGTCGGCGATGATCACGGCGCCGAGCGCGCCGTCGGTCAGGTCGTCCCAGAGGAAGTCGAACCGGTCCTGGCCGGGCGTGCCGAACAGGTACAGGATCAGCGTCGGATCAAGGGTGATCCGGCCGAAGTCGAGCGCGACCGTGGTGGTGTGCTTCGATTCGAGCAGCGAAGCGTCGTCGACCCCGATCGAGCGTTCCGTCATGGCAGCTTCGGTGGTCAGCGGCTCGATCTCCGAGATCGACCCGATGAACGTGGTCTTGCCGACGCCGAAACCGCCGCTGATCACGATCTTGATCGCGGACGGGTACCCCGAGCTGTACCTGTCCGGGTAATCAGAGTGCCCTGACAAGGTCTCTGATCCTTTCCAGCACGTGCTCAGGCACCTCTTGAGGCTCCCTGAGCTGAACAAGATGGTCTGTGTAGAGATCCGCCACGAGCACCCTGGCCACTCCGAGCGGCACTCCGATCAGCGCCGCGATCTCCGCGAGCGAAATCGGTGCCCGACACCATTGGACGATCTGCCGCTGCTCGAAGTGCAGCTGCGCGCTCAACGCGGTGGCTGTGGCGACCACCAACGTCTCGATGCGCAGCCCGTCGTGCAACGGCCGCGTGCGGCCCCCGGTGACGATGAACGGGCGGACGAAAACGTCCTCCTCTGATTCCTCGTCGGTCTGGGCCGCCGACTCGTTACCGAGTTCGTGCCGACCGCCCCCGTTCTCGTCGAACTCCGTTTCGTCGAACTGCGTCGACGTGTCGAACCAGGACTTGGTCCTGGTGATCGGGATCATCCTGGGATCGGGTAACCGGGTGCCGTCATCGTTCATCTCAACAGCGTCTCTCTCAACTGGCCGATCAACGCGGGCGTCAGCAGAGCGCCGGCGCGTTCCACCAACAGCGCGATCTCGTACCCGATCAGGCCGACATCGCACTGGTCGTCAGCGAGGACCGCCACGCAGCTACCGTCCGAGATCGTCGAACAGAGCAGGAAGCCCTTGCGCATCTCGATCATGATGAGCTTCATGCCGCCGAACTCGTAGTACCGCGAGGCACTGCGAGCGAGGCTGGCCAATCCGGAGACCAGAGCAGCGAGCCGGTCGGCGGCGGTTCGGTCCAGTCCGCCGGACTTGGCGATCAGCAGCCCGTCCGACGACACCGCGACCGCGTCCAACACGCCGTCGGTCTCCCGGACGAAGTTGTTGATCAGCCAGTTGAAACTCTGCGGATCGGAGCCCAACTCAGCACTCACCTGGAATCCTCCTCCTGCACCAATGGCGATGGCCTGCCGTTCGTGCGTCCAGTCTGCCCTCGGTCCGGTTGCCCGGGGCCGTGTCCCTGCGCCTCACCGCGTTGGTGGCCTCGGCTGAATGCCGCCAGCATGCCACCGACCTCGTTCGCGGTCCGTTCGCGATGTTGCCCTCCGCCGGATCCGTTCGGCCCGTTCCGGTCGCCGCCGTTGACCGATCTGCTCGGCGGCGCCTCATGCGACGCCATCGGCGCCCTGTTCGTGTTCTCGCCCCTGACCTGTCGCTTGACCAGTCCGTTGCGGGTGCGCTCTACCGGTCCGGCGTGGCTGCCGGTCCGGCCGGGTGCGATCGGCGGGCTCGGCCGGGACGGTGTCGGAGCGGGCGGCGGCGCGCTCGTCACCGGGCTGGGCAACTGCCGGCTCGGCACGGTCGACCGGGACGGCTGGCGCGGCGCCGGCCGCTCCCCGTTCGTCCTAGGCCCCCCGTTCGTCCTGGGCTCACCGTTGGTCCTGCTGGCCGGCGCGTCACGGTGCTGCGTAGGACGCGGTCCTCGGTTCTGCCCGGGGACCGACTGAGCTGGCCCCGCAGAGGGGCTCGTCGGCGTCGGCTTGCTGGCGGTCTTCGGTTCGACGAGCAGTTCGGCGGGAAGCAGCATGCGCGCGGTGATTCCGGTCACCGGCGAGTCGCCGACTTCGACCGCGATGTTGAGCTGCTTGGCCAACCGGCCAACCACGTAGTGACCAAGGAAGCGGGTCGGCGCGACCAGGAAGTTCTCCTCGTCACGGAGCCGGGCACGTGCCCTGGCCAGGTCGGCGGCGGACATGCCGACGCCGTAGTCGACGACCACCAGCAGGTAGCGGTCGCCGGTGCGGCGGCCGTAGATCTCCACCTCGACGTCGGGCGGAGAGAACATCAGGCCGTTCTCCACCAGCTCGGCGAGCATGTGCGCGACCTCGGTCACCACCGGGCCGCTGATCAGGGCGTCGTCCACCCTGCGCAGCACCACCCGCCGGTAATCCTCCACTTCGGACAGTGCGGCGCGGATCACGTCGGCGACCGGCAACGGCTGCGCGGACGGACGCGGGCTCGACTCGCCGACCAGGACCAGCAGGCTCTCCGCGTTGCGCCGCATGCGGGTGGCCAGGTGGTCCAGCTCGAACATGTTGCTCAGCGCGGCGGGGTCCAGCTCCTCCTGCTCGAACTTGCTGATCAGTGCGAGCTGCCTGCGCACCAGGTTCTGGTTGCGTCGGCCAAGGTTGGCCAGGGACGCGGTGGTGTTGTGCCTGATCAGGGCCTGCTGACTGGCCAGCGACAACGCCGCGCCCTGCACCCGGTCCAGCGCGCCTGCCATCAACGCGATCTCGCTGGCCGCCCCTTCCGGCACCGCGACCGGCGCGGGCGGTGGCACGCCTGCCGCGTCCGACGCGGTCTGCAACGCGGCGACCGCGTCCGGCAGGCGGCGGGCGGACACGTCGTCGGCTTCCTTCGCCAGCTGGCTGAGCGGGCCGATGACCGATCTTGCCGCACCGATGACCAGGGCGACCATGGCCGCGATGGTCAGCGCGGCGAGCACGCCCATGATCACCAGCAGCCGGGTCGCGCCGGCAGCGAGCGTGTTGGCCCTCGCGGTGATGTCCGCGCCGACGGACTGTTGCACGGTGCGGAGGTCGTTGATGACCGTGGTGATGGCATTGCCCCAGGTCGTCGGGTTGACCGTCACCGGAAGGGTGCCGCCGACGCCGGCGATCGCGGTGCCTTCGTACTCGGCCGTCACGGTGGCCGCCGAGGTGGTCAGCGCGCCGGCCAGGGCGTCGTTCTCGTTCTGGGTGGCGAAGGACTGGAAGTCGGCAAGGGCCGCCGCCTTCTCCCCCAGGATGGTGGTGAAGCTGGTGTAGTTGTCCGGGGTGAAGCTGGTGCCGGCGAAGACCGCGTCGAGCAGGCCACCCTCCTGGCCGATGTACTCCTTGGCGTTTCCGAGCGCGTAGAGGGCCTGCAGGCCGCGCCGGAGGATGCCGTCCTGAGCCTGGTTGACACCGAGGTTGAGGTTGTTGATCGCGGAGATCGCGTCCGTGTAGAACTCGAAGGTCGACTGGCCCTCGGCCGATCCGCTGTCCACCGCCTGGCGGATGCCGCCCAAGCCGGACAGACCCGACAGCGCGGCGCGCACCTGCGGGGCGCCCGCGTCCGCGTTCGCCGGGTCGTCGATGGTGGTGTCGAGCTTGGCGATGGCCGCGTTCGTGCGCGCCCGCTGCGGCCCGAGCTGGGTGCCGAACTGCATGGCGCCGCCGAGCACACCGTTGGTGAGCGCACGCTCCTCCTGCAGTTCGTGCACGACGCCCTGCGCGGACAGCGCGACCGACACCGTTGCGCTGGTCTGGTTGGCCTGGGAGAACGCGCTGATCTGGTCGGCGACCAGGAAGCTGAGCAGCACGAACACCAGGACCAGGGAGAAGGCCAGGATCCGGATCAGTTTCGCCCTGATCGACTTCGGCCGGACAATCGCACGGAAACCGCTGGCCAGCAGGGCGAACGGCCGGACGAGCATCGGCTTGACCACGCCAGGGGCCGAAGCACGGCTCGACGCCGGTTGTGCAGGCACCGCATTGTGCGCACCGTGTCGCGTAATGCGGTGCTGCGTTTCAGCCGGGCCATCTTGATGACGCGCGACCACGACACCTCCGTCACTGGGCTCGCTCGGTCGCATGGCCTTTCGTCGCCCGCACACCAAAGGTTACGAGAAATGATCTCGTCACTACCCCGACTTCGGTTGTACTCGCCTGAAGACACCTGCGCCCAAAGACCGACGAATCCTATCTACATCTGGCCCAGTCAGCTAGTCCGATCGGCTAAGAAATCGACACCTTGTCCAAAAGGACAATCTCACCGACTCGCCTGGTCACACCGACCAGCGGAGCAACACAGCTGGTAGTCGACCAGTCACCGATTCCGGAACTATCCGACGAATGGGCCGAACGGTGCTTGACAAACGACCAGAAATGAACTGCACCGACCACGAAGAAGATCAGCGCAATGACCACATGTGACCGACGGGTAACTCGACTGAATAACAATTGATCAATGACCGGATAAATCATTCACCGGCGACCGTCCAACCAATACACTGGAATGCTGGCCTCCTGAGCCGAGGTCCCCGCTGAGCGCGCGAACGACACATTCCCGACTTAGCCGACCGCTGCCCGCTCCCGCCGCAGCTTGCGGTACTCGCGGATCACCAGCACGATGATCACCACGTCCAACGCGGCGAAGATCGGCAGCGCGATCGAGTGGGTGTGCACGGCGCGCCAGATCTCGTATACGACGAACCCGCTGAGCACCACGACACCGATCGGGAACGCGATCATGACGCGTTTGAGCAGCGCCCACACCAGGCCGAGCTTGATCACACCGTGCGCGAGCAGATAGATGATGGCGAACAGCCTGGTCCCGCCCTCGCCGCCGCCCGCGAAGTTGCTCGCCGCGGTCTGCAGATGGTGGGCGAGGGTGCCATTGGGGTCGCCGAGCATGTCGCGGGTGATGACCGCGTTGGCCAGGCCGGTGATGGCCGCGGGCGGCACCACGATCAGCAGCAGCCCGCCGAGCAGCTGCACACCGCCGTCGATCCCCTTCAGGATCACCGCGATCCGGAACAACCGGTCCGTCATGCTCGACCGGCCGTCCTCCGCCTGTGCGTCGGCCACAGTTACCGCCCCCTCCACCCGTGTCGGATACCGCCGTCAGCCTGCCCCCACGCGGGGCGCACGCACCACCCGACACGCGCGTCAGTGCGTCGCCACGCCGATCAGGGCACCCACTCCGTAGGTGGCCGCCGTGGCGATCGCCCCGAACAGCAGCTGCCGCAGCCCGTTGAACCACCACGGCCGGGTGGTGAACCTGGCCACCACCGCACCGGCGACGAACAACCCGACCGCGCCCGCGGCGAGCCCGATCCACAGGTTCTGCACGCCGAACAGGAAGGGCAGCAACGGGACGATCGCACCGATCGCGAAGCAGATGAACGAGGACACCGCGGCCACCACCGGCGAGGGCTGCTCGTCCGGATCGACGCCGAGCTCCTGGGTCAAGTGCACACGCAGTGCGACCTCGGGATTGGCGTGCACCTCGTCGGCGACACGCTCGGCGGTGGCCTGGGTAAGCCCCATGTCCCGATACATCTGCACCAGCTCGGCCTGCTCGGCCTCCGGGTTGTTGGCCAGTTCGGCCCGCTCGACCGCGGCCTCGGCGTCGATCGCGTTGTTCTGGGTACCGACCGAGGTGTACTCGCCGAGCGCCATGGAGAAGGCGCCAGCCACCAAACCGGCGATACCAGACAAAATAATCACCTTGCTGCTGGCCCCGGCACCGCCGACACCCGCCACCAGCGCGATGTTGGTCACCAGACCGTCCATGGCACCGAACACGGCGGGTCGCAGCCAACCACCGTTCACGTCCGCATGCGTGTGGCCGACCTCGGCCGGCCCTACCTTTTCCACGTTGGTCACCGATTCAGGTTAAATGTCCACGATGGACTGAGGACACCCTTGCGAAGCCCAGGCTTGCCTGCCTGGACGACGACGTGTGAGGTCGCGGTGAACCCTCATGCCCGCCTTCCTGCCAGCATGATGCCGCTCCGAGTGGGGTCAGCTTCTCAGGGAGCCCTCAGCTACCTTCGGTAAGGTAAATCACGTGCTATGACGCCTTTCGCGCGGCGCGGAACAACGCGTGGCGAAGGCTGACCCGACAGATGGGCCGGCGGCGCGGTCGGCCGTAGGGAGACGATGACGGTGGGCGGCGCCCAGCGGAAGAATCGCAGGCAGAAGCAGAACCAGGCCGCCCGAGCAGCGGCCGCCGTCGCCGCGGCGCGCGGTACACGCAAGGACGCGACGAAAATCATCATCGGCGTGGTGATCGTCGTACTCGTCGCGGCCGGCGTCGTAGGCGGCGTACTGTACGCGCAGCACCAGAAGAACGTGCAGGCACTGGGCGCCGTCCCGGCGAAGACCGTCGCCGGTTCGACGAGCTACCCGCAGATGATCGACAAGGCCAACGCCACCGTCCTGGTCGGCAAGCCGACCGCGAAGGTCGTCATCGACGCCTACGAGGACTTCGAGTGCCCGATCTGCAAGGAATTCGAGGCGTCGAACTTCTCCGACATCGAGAAGCAGCTCGAAGCCGGCACCATCCAGGTCAGGTACCACATGATCAACCTCCTGGACGCCAACTCGAACCCGCCCGGCTACTCCAGCATCGCCGCCAACACGGCCCTGGCCGTGGCGACCGTGGCCCCGGAGAAGTTCATAGACTTCCACTACAGCCTGTACCAGACCCAGCCGCAGGAGGGTAAGGCCGGTTGGACCCAGGACCAACTCACCAACCTGGCCAACCGCCTCGGCGTGACCGGTACCGCGTTCGACAAACTGATCAACGACGGCACCTACAAAGCCCAGATCAACAAGAACATGCAAGCCGCCGAGAACGACCAATCGCTCTCCCAGACCGACAGCAACGGCCAGAAGGGCTTCGGCACACCGACCATCGTCTACGCCGGCAAGCCGGTCAACTACCAGACCCCAGGCTGGCTCGAAACGATCATCAACAACGCCAAATCCTAGCCCCGACCAGCCAAGATGTCGCCGTGGCGCCCCTCAACCAAGGGGCGCCACCCAGCGAAGCCGACCCCGGTTCCAACCCGGTCGGCGCATCGAGTAAAGTTACCCAACGTTGCGAGGGACGAAGTCCCTCCACGGGGCTGTAGCGCAGCTGGTAGCGCACCACACTGGCAGTGTGGGGGTCAGGGGTTCGAACCCCCTCAGCTCCACCAATATGACCAAGTTCGAACCCTCGGCCCCCAACGGGCCGAGGGTTCTTCGTTGAGACCTTCTTCAAGTATCCATTGAGCGGTTTGCACAGCTCAGCGAGCTGTCCGACCTGCCGCAGGTAGGTCGGACCCTCCAACTCGTCCTGCTCACCGGAGCTGTCCACAGCCCCATGGCGTGGTTCCGGCAGCCCTGGTGTCTCATCGGCAGTGAAGCCCACCCGGCTCAGCCGGGCCTGCTCTTGCACCGCCTTGAACTCAGCGGTCAGCTCCACCGTGTGGATGCGGTCGTCCCAGATCCAGAAGCGGACCGCCACGGCCTGGTTGAGCAGCCGCTTGGTGGCGTCGTCAGCGCACATGTACAGCGCGTACGGGTCATCACACAGAGTGAGCAGATCTTCGAGTAGCTGGTAGGCCCGCTCGATCGTGCCCGTGCTGTTCTCGATGAGCTTCGCGGCCTCGGCAATCTCCCTGGTTATCCGGCCTTGCTCGGTCTTGAGCAGCTCCGCCGGGATGGCTTCGGCATAGAACGCTTGCAGCAGCTTCTTGCGCTCTCGCTCCAGCTTGGCAATCCGCCGCTGCTGAGTGGGGACCTGCTTGCTGCCCGCCCCCAGCGCCGCATCGATCTTGCCGCGTAGCTCCACGCGCAGGGCATCGAGATCCAGACCGGGCACGTCGACCGTTTTCCAGAAGGCTTCGACCTGCTTCTCAATGGCTTCGGTGCTCACGTAGCGCTGCTCGCACGTGCCCCGCTTCTGCCGGTTCAGGCAGTAGAAGTACTCGTAGTCGGTACCGTGCCGGTTGGTCGGGGTGGTGATCCCGAACCGTCCTCCGCAGCGGGCACAGGCCAACATGCCCTTCAGGAAGTGCACATGGTGTTGTGGTTTCTCGCCGGTCATGAACCGTGAATGCAAGATGGCTTGGACCTTGTCAAACGTGGCCTGGTCGCACAGCGGCGGGTGGTTTCCCTGGTACTCGACGCCTTGGAACTCGACAAACCCCAAGTAGTAGCGGTTGTTCAGGATGCGGTGGACCTGGGAGTCGTGGATGGGGTGTGATGGCCGCTTGGCGGTCTCCCTGGTGATCAGGCCACGTCGCCGGACCTCGTCACTGATCGTCCGCAGCGTCCAGTCGCCCGTGGCGAATGCCTCGAACATCCACCGGATGATCGGTCCCCGTTCCGGGTCTTCGATGATGGTGGCGATACTGCGGTGCGCCACCTGCTCATGGATGTTGAGGTATCCCAGCCGGGCCGAGCCCGGTGTGCCGCCGTTCTTGACCTTCTGCCGCAGCCCCTTCAAGACCTCGTGACCGAGGTTGGCCGAGTAGTAGTCGGCGAACACCGCGAGGAAGCCGTGCAAGGCTCGGTCGCCAGGAGTATCGCCGTTGATGTTCTCGGTGGCCGAGATGAACTTGGCGCCGCCCTTGCGCAGCTCCAGTTGCAGCAGGGCTTCGTCGAAGCGGTCACGGCTGAAGCGGTCGAGCTTGTGGACGATCACATAGTCCACGTCGCGTTGGTCCTTGATGCGAGCCATCATGCGCATCAGCTCCGGCCGGTCAGCCACCCGAGCGGTTTCAGCCTCGTCTATGTAGACCTCGATGATCTCGGCGCCGAGCTGGGCGGCCTTGGCTTCGCAGACTTCCTGCTGTTCAGTGATCGAGAAGCCCTTCTCACCGCCGTAGCCGCTGTCAGCCTGCCGTTGTGTGGAGACCCGCAAGTAGACCACGGCCCGTTTGAGACCACTGACGATTTGGCTGTTGAGGGTCTTCTTAGCCTGGAACCACCGACTGATCATGAGTGATCATTTCCGGATGGATTTCTGCGTTCGGGCCGATTGTGGCCGGTGAAGGACAGGTGAATACCGCTGGTCTGCCCAGCCTTTCCACATTCCAGTTTCCGGTCAGGCCCCCGAACAGGGCGATCAACACTGATCAGCCGGGTCAGAGCGGGGCGTGGGTCGCGACGAACAGGCCCTCGAACGCAGCGCGGTGCGGCCAGTTCACCGGCAACCGCAGGATGATCCGTCGTGCCCGGTGAGCGATCCGGGCAGGCACCGCGACCAGGTGCCGGCGAACAGTGCCGGTGCGCGCCCTGGCGTGCACCATGCTGGCCAGGCACCCGGCGGCGCGGGTGAGGTTGTGCGCGATCGCCGCGCAGGCCAGCCATACCGCGTTCGCGGTGAACGACCCCGAGGGTAGGTGAGCCAGGGCGGAGTCCTTCAGATCCGCGTTGACCTGCTCGATGATCGCGTGTTCCCGGTGCTGCTGCTCGACCTGCACCAACTCGACCGGACTGTCGGTGACGAACGCGTGGTAGCGCCACGCGGTGAACAACTCGCCCTGCCGGTCGGGAACATTGCGGTCTTTCACCCGCCGCACGACCAGCCGCACCGTGACCCGCTCCGCTTTCCGGCGTGACGCGAACGCCGTGTAGCTGATCTCGGCGATCTCGGCGTCGGAGATCCACTGCCCGGTGTTCTCGTCGTAGAGCGCGTTCGGGTAGCGGATCGCCACCCAGGCGTTCGGGTCGATCGCGGCGATCGCCCGCTGGATCGCCCGATCCATCCGGACGGTGATGGAGAACCGTACGTCGTGCCGCAGGCAGGTGGCGATGACGGCGTGGCTGTAGAACGCCGAGTCCATGCGCGCCACCAGTGTCCCGGTGGCGCCGGCCGCCCGTGCGCCGGTGATGGCCTCGGCCACGAAACTGGCGGCGCCTTTGGCTGATCCCGCTGATCCCTTGCGCAGGCGGGTGGCGGTGATGACCGGCGCGGCTAGTGGGGTGGATACGGTGGCTAGCAACGGATGCAGGCCCCGTACGCGGGTGTAGCCGTAGTCGGCGCCCTGCTTGGCGTAGCCGTAGACCCGCTTGACGGTGGAGTCCACATCCAGGAACGCGTAGCTGTTCGCGCCGGGCAACAGTGGTGTGGCACCGGCTAATCCGATCAGGGTGTGCCGTGCGACCGCGTCGAGTTGGCGTACGTTGCCCCAGGTGAACCCGCGCAGGAACGTGCCCACTGTGGAGGGTGCGCGGATCCCGGTGAACAACTCGGGTAGCGCGCCATGTCGGATCACGTCCAGGTCATCGATCGAGTCGCCGCCGGTGAGCATGCCCGCCACGATCGAGGTGATCTTCGCGCCGGGGTTCGCGCCCGCGCTGCCCGCCGCGTCGGGTAACCGGATCCGTTGGTCAGCGGCATCGTGCAGGCCGGCGCGGTGTGCCAGTCGCAGCAGCGGGACCAGACCGGCGTGCGACACGAGGTTGGGTTCGTCGAATGTCACTGATACCGCGCCGGCGGTGTGAGATGCTCGCACTTGGTAGATGCCCTTCGTGTTTGCTCGGATGGAGTCCTAGACAAACCCCATCTTCCCAGGTCGGAGGGCATCTACTCGTTTACGACACTGCCTCACGCCAACATCTCATGGGTGGATCCAGGCTTAGACCGTATGTAGTGACTGCTCTGGTCAGGAGTGGTTGCGGGCCGGGACCTCGCTCACGCACTCTCGTGGGTTGCCGGGCGCGTCCCGCGCTCGGCCTATCCACATGTTGTGTGAGGAGGCCCCGGTGTTTGATGAGCGTACGAGCGTCGGGCTGGATGTGCACGCCCGCTCGGTTGCCGCGGCGGCGATCGATGGGCAGACCGGGGAAGTGTTCAAAGCGCGGTTGACGCCCTCGCACGCCGAGGTGCTGGAGTGGATCGGCAGGCTGCCAGGCCCGTGCGCGGTGGTGTACGAGTCCGGGCCGACCGGGTTCGGCCTGGCCCGCGCGCTGAGGGCGGCGGGGTGGCGTTGTGAGGTGGCCGCGTCGTCGAAACTGCACCGTCCGGCTGGCGATCGAGTGAAGACCGATGCGCGGGACGCGCTGCATCTGGCTCGGCTGTTGCGCTGGATGAGGTCGTGCCGGTGCGGATCCCGACCCAGGCCGAGGAAGCCGCGCGAGATCTGGTCCGTGCCCGGGAGGCAGCCCGGCAGGATCTGATGCGGGCCCGGCATCGCGTCTCGAAATTGCTGCTGCGGCACGGAATCGTCTATTCCGGCGGGAAGGCGTGGACCGAACCGCACGACCGGTGGCTGCGGCAACAGCACTTCGACTCGGTGCCGACGCAGGATGCCTTCGACGACGCGTACGAGACGGTGCGTGTTGGCGACCGGACGCCGCGCACGGCTGGACGAGAAGATCACCGCACTTGCCCAGGACAGCGAGTTCACCCCGCTGATGCGGCGGCTGGCGTGTCTGCGGGGCATCTCGACGTTGACCGGGTTCGCGGTCGCGGTCGAGATCGGCGACTGGCAGCGGTTCACCGGCGCCAGCATCGGCGCCTACCTCGGCCTGGTGCCCAGCGAGCATTCCTCCGGGCAGAGCCGCTCCCAGGGCGGGATCACGAAGACCGGTAACGCGCACGTGCGGCGACTGCTGGTCGAAGCCGCCTGGCATCACCGCACCACCTACCGCCCGGGCGTGGTGTTGCGGCGCCGCTGGGACCAGGCCCCGGCCGCGGCCCGGGCCCGCGCACACAGCGGCAACCAGCGGCTGCACACCCGCTGGGTCAACTTCAACCTGCGCAGGAAACGGCCGGTCATCGCCAACGTCGCCGTCGCCCGCGAACTGGCCGGCTGGTGCTGGTCGCTGGCGGTGATGCCCGACTGATATCGGCCGCCCAGACCGGACCGTTGGGGTCCAGGGTCGAGGAATCGCAGCGCGAGGAGCAACGCGCCCTCGAGGCTATTGAGTAGTCGCAGCTCGCCGACGCGGGTCGCGGTCACGCTCGTGCTTAGACCAGCGCATCGCTCCAGCCGAACACACGGTCCTGCAGGTAACCAATCCGCGCATATCAGCCTCGACCACGCGTCGTGCCACGACACGCTGACCTCGACCGTCGCCCCAACGGTCCACCCCCATTCCCCGAACGCCGCAACAGTGTGACGTCGTCCTCGCCGGGGTCAAGGCCCCGCGCTACGCGTGGCCTGCGGCCAGCCTTGACCCCCGCCTGCGGGCGCCGTCCAATGCAGCAGCTATCGCGGGAATGACTCTCCCTATCCTGATCGAAGTCAGGACATTCCGGCGCGCCCACTTGACAAACGACACTACATATCAGCCTCGATCCACCGACGTGGTTGACGAGTAGTTGGTGATCTTGAGGAGCACGGACCACAGCGATTCGGGCATGGCGTAGCTGCTGGTCTGCCCAGCTTTTCCACTGTTGTTCCTGCTCGTAGGGACGGATCGGTGCTCAGGCGGTTGACGGCGTGGCCATGGTGGCGTGCCAGAGGCGTTGCCAGGCCCAGACCCAAGGCCAATAGGCGGGCAGGTGCAGCACGGGCTTGCGCTGTGGGCGAGCCAACCGGGCAGGAATGGTGATGATCTTGCGGCGCAGCGTGGATCCCCTGGCCTTGCCCAGGGTCGTGCTCGCGAGGGTGCCGGCAGCGCGCAGGAGGTTGTGGGCGATCGCCGCGCAGAGCACCCAGGCGGAGTTCGCGCCGAACGAGCCGGAGGGCATGTGCGCCAGCGGCCCGTCGATCAGATCAGCGAACACGGTCTCGATGATCGCGTGGCGTCGGTGGGTGATATCCGCTTCAGTCGTGGGTTCGGTGCTGTCGGTGAAAAACGGGTGATAGCGCCAGACCGGGAACAGTTCGTCCTGACGCGCGGCGTCTTTGACCCGACGCACGATCAGCCGGGCGGTGATGCGGTCTGTGGTGGACGCGAACGCGGTGTAGGCGATGTCGGCGACCTCGGCGTCGGAAATCCAGCCTCCGGTATCGGGGTCCCGGACCGCGCCGGGGTAGCGCACCGGTGTCCACGCGTTGTCGGGAATCGAGGCGATCGCCGCCTGCACGGCGGCATTTTTGGTCAGTACTAGGGAGAACCGGGCGCCGTGGCGGCGGCAGGCGCCGATGACGGCCCGGCCGCCGAATGCGGAGTCGCCCCGAACCAGGATCTCACCGTGCAGGCCGGCCGTGCGGGCGGTCACGATCGCCTGGGTGACCATGCGGCCCGCGCCTTTGGCTGAGCCGGTTTTCCCGGCGCGTAGTCGCATTCCCGCGATCACGGGCGCGGCGTGGGTGGTGCTGAGCGTGGTGGCCAGTGGGGAGAGCCCTTTGCGGAGGACCTGTTTGCCCGCGATTTTGGCGTGTCCGTAGGAGGCGCCGTGTTTGGCATGTCCGTAGACCGGACGTAGCAGTGAGTCGATGTCGAGGAACACTCGCTGGTCCGCGCCGGGCAACAGATCCACCTGGTCGCAGAGGTGACGCAGGTGATCGCGGAGCACGGATTCCAGTTGCCGGGCGTGTCCGAAACTGAACTCGCGTAACAGGGTTCCGATCGTCGAGGGTGCGTACACGCCGTGAAACAGTGTCTTCATGCCGCCTGATCGCAGCATGTCCAGGTCGTCGATGCTGTCCGCGCCCGCGCACATTCCGGCGATCAGCGTGGTCAGTTTGGGTGCCGGGTTGGCCGCGCCGGACTTGATCCGCGGCGTGGTGATCGAGACCTTCTCTGTTAGGAGCCTGCTCTGTTCGGTGTGTTCGGCCAGGGCCATGACCGGGACGAGTCCGGCCAGCGACACGAGGTTCTGATCGTCGAAGGTCGCGGACTTCGGGGTGAATCTGTGCGAAGCTTGCACTTGAAGTGCCCTCTAGGACTGGATGTTTGTTGCCTAGACAACAGCGATCATCCCAGCTCAGAGGGCACTTTCCTGTCTACGACACTCGGCAGCCAGCCAATCAGTCGGTGGATCGAGGCTTAGAGGCCACGCAAATAGGGCGTGAGCTATGACCCCTGCGGGGGCAGGCACAGGCATTGGTGATCATGAAGTTGTCTACGCTTCGTGATCATCAGGAGTGCCTGTGCCTGCGCTGCCATCATGGCTGACCAACCCCCTGTGGGACCAGTTCGCCGCGCTGATCCCACCCCGCCCAGTGATCGACCCCACGCATCCGCTGGGCTGCCACCGGCGACGCATCCCCGATCGGATCGTGTTCGACAAGCTCCTTCAGGTGCTGCGATTCGGCTGCTCCTACGAGGCGATCGCCGACTCAACCTGCTCGGCGGGCACAATCCGCAACCGCCGCGACGAATGGATCAAACTCGGTGTGTTCGCCCAGCTCAAGCAGATCGCGCTAGACGCCTACGACCGCATCGTGGGCCTGCTGCTGGAGCAGATCGCCATCGACGGCTGCATCACCAAAGCCCCCGGCGGCGGCGAGTGCGCCGGCCCGTCCCCGGTCGACCGACGCAAGCAGGGCATGAAACGCTCGCTGATGGTCGAGGGCTACGGCATCCCGCTGGGTCGGGTGCTGGCCGGAGCAAACCGACACGACTCGCCACTGCTGGCCCCCACGCTGGACAAGCTTGACGATCTCGGTCCGTTACCCGACGAGATCACCGTGCACCTGGACTCCGGCTACGACTCCGGCAAGACTCGGGAGGAGTTGGCCGGGCGCGGTCTGCGCGGGCAGATCGCGCACAAGGGCGACAAGGCGCCCATCCAAGCCAGCGGCCGCTGGCAGGTGGAGCGCACCAACGCCTGGCACAACGCGTTCAACCGGCTGCAACGCTGCTACGAACGCCGCGAGGAGGTCATCGACGCCTTCTTCGACCTCGCCGACACGATCATCACCGTGCGTAGCCTGATCCGCAAAGCCTGGACCCTGTACCGGTGGGACACCCGACCAGCACGCCGCCCCTGATAAATCACCTATTTGCGCGGCCTCTAAGCTTGAGTTTTGAGGTCCGGGCGGCCGATCGGGACCCCGATTGATCATGGACGAAGCCCTTGGTTGATCATTCCTTCTTGCGACAGACGGAAGATCACAACCAAGGGCTTCGATGATCAGTGTGCACCATTCCAGCGCCGCTGCCGCGCTGGGGGACCTTTCCCGGTTCCGTGAGGCGTACTACCAGTGCCTGACCGCCCGCGCGGACACCCTGTTCGAGTTGACCGACGCCGCGTTGTGCGCCGACGGGCCGGTCACCTCACTGGTCGAGTTATCGCTGGAACCCGAGCATCGGCGCGGTCACGGCAGTCTGTACGACAGCCTCAACCAGGGCCGCATCGACATCAGCCGATTCCGCAACGTTGTTGCCCGCCAGAGCATTCCCCGCTGTGATGACGGTCGGATCGTGTTGGCCATCGACGTCAGCCACTGGCTACGACCCGACGCCAACACCAGCCCCGAGCGGCTGTTCTGCCACACCTACGGGCGCGGCAAGGGCCAGGCCCAGATGATCCCCGGCTGGCCCTACTCCTTCATCGCCGCCCTGGAACCGGGCCGCAGTTCGTGGACGGCGCTGCTCGACGTGATGCGCGTGCGTCCCGACGACGAGCACTGCGACCTGGCCGCCACCCAACTCCGCACCGTGGTGAAGGGGTTGATCACCGCCGGGCACTGGCGGGCAGGCGACCCCGAGATCTGGATCGTCGGTGACAGCGGCTACGACGGTCCCCGTCTGGCGTTCCTGCTGGCTGACCTCCCGGTCCGGGTACTGGTGCGGCTGCGCTCGGATCGGGTGCTGGCCTTCCCCGCGCCACCGCGCCGGCCCGGCAGCCGGGGTCGCGGCGCACGACACGGGGCACGGTTCGTGTTCGCCGATCCGGGCACGTGGCCGACACCAGCGCACGCCACGACCACCGACACCACACGCTACGGCACCGCGCACGCCCAATCGTGGGACCGGTTACACCCCACACTGACCCGCACGGGCGCCTGGGCTGGTCACGACGGCGAACTCCCGGTCCTGGAAGGAACCGTGATCCGGTTACAGGTCGAGCGCCTGCCCGGCACCGGCACCCCGAAGCCGTTGTGGCTGTGGCATTCCGCCTGCGCGATGAGCGCCGCGCGGGTTGACCGGCTGTGGCAGATGTTCTTGCGACGCTTCGATCTGGAACACACTTTTCGGTTCCTCAAGCAGACGATGGGGTGGACCAGGCCCCGGCTGCGCACGCCCGACGCGGCGGATCGGTGGACCTGGATGGTGCTTGCCGCGCACACCCAACTGCGATTGGGCCGTCACCTGATCGAGGACCTACCGCGCCCCTGGGAGCGCAGGGCTGCCAGTTCCACTCGGTTGTCCCCGAGCAGGATTCGGCGAGGATTTCGTCGGGTTCGACCGGCGATGGGGCTACCGACAAACGCGCCGAAATTCTCCCGGCCCGGTCCCGTGTCGACGGCACGTGAAAACTGAGCACGGCGTGGCATCCGAATTTTGACCCCCTGTCCGGTGACCCTGGCTCCAATCGAGCCAGGGAGGACGAAGGGTGTTGTCCGTGGAAGATTGGGCTGAGATTCGTCGTTTGCGCAGGTCGGAGAGGTTGCCGATCAAGGCGATCGCTCGGATACTGGGCATCTCCAGGAACACGGTGCGGGCCGCGTTGGCCTCCGACGCGCCGCCGAAGTACGTGCGCAAACCGGCCGGGTCCATCGTGGACACGGTCGAGCCGCAGATCCGGGAACTGTTGCGGGCGTATCCGACGATGCCGGCGACGGTGATCGCGGAACGGGTCGGCTGGACCCGGTCGATCCGGGTGCTCTCGGGCCGGGTCGCGGAGTTGCGGCCGGCGTATCTGCCGCCGGACCCGGCCTCCCGGACCACGTATGTAGCCGGGGAGATCGCCCAGTGCGATCTGTGGTTCCCGCCGATCACCCTGCCGGTCGGGTTCGGGCAGACCCGCAAGCCGACGCAGCTGCCGGTGCTGACCATGGTCTGCGGCTATTCGCGGTGGCTCTCGGCGATCCTGATTCCCAGCCGCCGTTCCGAGGATCTCTTCGCCGGCTGGTGGCAGCTGATCAACGGGTTGGGGGTGGTGCCGCGTGTGTTGGTCTGGGACGGGGAAGGCGCGATCGGCCGTTGGCGTGGCGGCCGCAGCGAACTCACCAGCGAGTGCCAGGCGTTCCGCGGGACGTTGGGCGCGAAGGTCGTGATCTGCCGGCCGGCAGACCCTGAAGCCAAGGGCATGATCGAACGAGCGCACGACTACCTGGAACGCTCCTTCCTGCCCGGCCGTGAGTTCACCAGCCCTGCCGAGTTCAACGCCCAGTTGCAAACCTGGTTGGCGGTGACTAACACCCGTGTCCGGCGCGTGTTGGGTTGCGCCCCAACGGATCGGATCACCGCCGACCGGTGCGCGATGCTGGCGTTGCCGCCGGTCGCTCCGGCCACCGGCTGGCGGGAGTCGACCCGGTTGGCTCGGGATCACTACATTCGCTTGGACTCTAACGATTATTCGGTGCATCCGGCGGTGATCGGCCGCCGGGTCGAGGTCATCGCGGATCTGTCGCGGGTCCGGGTGGTCTGCGACGGGAAACCGATGGCCGACCACGAGCGGATCTGGGCATGGCATCAGACACTGTCTGACCCTGATCATGTTGCGGCAGCAAAAGTATTGCGGCGCAAGCGGATCGGGATGCTGCGGCCCGCTCCCGAACCTGACGTTGAACAACGGTCACTGACCGACTACGACACCGCGCTGGGCCTGGCCGATGTCGAGCAGGCCGACGGCGGGGTGGCCTGATGCCGACGAGAACGACTGCGAAGACGGCGACCACGGGCCGAGACCTGACCGGTGAGATCGCGTTCCTGACCCGAGCGTTGAAAGCGCCGACGTTGCGGGAGTCGGTCGAGCGGCTCGCTGCACGCGCTCGGTCGGAAAGCTGGTCGCATGAGGAGTTCCTCGTTGCCTGCTTGCAACGTGAGGTCTCCGCACGAGAGAGCCACGGCGGCGAGGGACGGATCCGCGCTGCCCGGTTCCCGGCGAGGAAGTCGTTGGAGGAATTCGACTTCGACCATGCTCGCGGACTCAAACGAGATGTGATCGCTCACCTCGGCACGCTGGATTTCGTGACGGGGAAGGAGAATGTGGTGTTCCTCGGGCCGCCCGGGACCGGCAAGACGCATCTGGCGATCGGGTTGGCGATGCGCGCCTGCCAGGCTGGCCACCGGGTCGCGTTCGCCACCGCAGCCGAGTGGGTCGCTCGCCTGGCCGACGCCCACCACGCCGGCCGGTTGCAGGCCGAGCTGACCAAACTCGGCCGCTACCCATTGCTCGTGGTTGATGAAGTCGGCTACATCCCGTTCGAGCCGGAGGCCGCGAACCTGTTCTTCCAACTGGTCTCCTCCCGCTACGAGAGGGCCAGTTTGATCGTCACGAGCAACAAAGTCTTCGGCCGGTGGGGCGAGGTGTTCGGCGACGACGTGGTCGCCGCCGCCATGATCGACCGCCTCGTCCACCACGCCGAGGTGATCGCCCTCAAGGGCGACAGCTACCGGCTCAAGGACCGCGACCTCGGCCGCGTCCCAGCCGCTGGCACAACTGAAGAGTAACCATCAACCCACCCACAGGGGGTCAAAATTCGGGCGCCGAAAGTGCTCAAAATTCGACTGCCGTTGACATCCCGGACGCCCAACAGGATCACGAAACTCTCACCAAGCCCCACAACACGACCCCGGCAAGACCAAGAAAACGGACGTCAAGCCTTAAATCATAAGCTTAGTGGGCAGCGACCGGTTCCGAGCGCATGACCCAGGAACGTGCTCTCTCTTCCCGAAGGTGGTGGGTCATGGGCGCCCAACGAGATCGGAAGCGCCACGTGCGTTGCCCCGATTCACGACGGCTCCGGGTGAGTGAGGAACGTCGTGATCCGCCCGATATCGAGAAGCTCGCAAAGGTCCTCATCAGCCTCGTGCGAGAGCAGGAGCTGAACCGGCCAACAGTCGCGACACAGAGTGACCACGAATCGACACCTGAGGTGAGTTAGAACCTCGAAATAAACCCACGGCCTGGCGTTCTGTTGAACGCCAGGCCAGAGGCTTGGGACTACGAGGAGTCAAACCGCAGGTCAGAAGCGGTAGAACCCTTAGGTGGAGGTTAGGGAAGCTTATTATAACCCGAAAGACCAGGTCAAAGCCCTGGAACAGCTCCGCGAGAAGCTCCCCAACCTCGACACCCTCGTGCCAGGACCAGCCTCCCACGACCGTCCCCGGCGTGCCCGCAGGCTCGCCGCCGACCAGATCCAGGAGCTGATCGCCGCCTACCAGTCCGGCTCAACGGTCTACGAACTGGGCGCCCAGTTCGGCATCGAACGGCGAACCGTCAGCGCCATCCTCCGCCGCCACGACGTCCCGATGCGCCGCCGCGGCCTCTCACCCGACCAGGTCGACCACGCCATGCACCTCTACAACCTCGGCTGGTCCCTCGCCCGAGTCGGCGACCACCTGGACGTCGACCACACCACCGTGCTGACCAAACTCCGCGAACGCGGCGTTCCTACCCGAGACAGCCACGGACGTCCGCGCATCGAATCAGGTGGCCCTCGATGACCAACATTCCCGCCGAATTGCCCCGTCCGTCTGGTTCGAGTGGGGCCGCGGTCGTTCAGGCCGTCACCGTGATCATGGCATCGTCGTCGACCTCACCTTCCTCTTTGGGTTCGGCAACGTCCCCAACCTCGCGCTCCCCTTGGGCGTACCTGGCTGGGTTGCTCCACTCTTCGCGCCCGCCGTCGACCTGTCGATCCTCCATCGTCGCGGCTCGCCAGCGCTATGGCGGCCACGTAGGTAACCTGGGCTGATGAGTCCTGATTCGCCTGACGACGGGAGCACTCCTTCGGAAGTGATTGCCAGTTACCTCCGCCGTCTCAGGGAACAAGGGCCGAACGGCACACTGTCGATGCGCGCACTGCTGAAACTGCAGGATGACCCGGGCGCCACCGACAGTGTCAAACTTGCTACGCTTTCGGACACGCTCAACGGCAAGTCCTTTCCAACCTGGGATACCACCCGGCGGATAGTCGATCTTCTCCAAGGCGACCAGTCCGAGGCGAGGATGAGATGGCAAGGCCAGGCGCGGCGTGCACGAGCGGCTATCGCGAACTTGGATAAGGATCTACCATCCGCCCTGTTTCGTTGGGAACGCTGGTTCGAGATGGCCGATCTCGCCGCGATCGGGACCTCGGCCGAAGCAACACGGGACTGCGTCGGCTTACATTCGATCGAGCGTCAAGTCGAACAGTTTGCCCTCGCCTGGGCAAAGGACAGGCTTGAGGAAGACGCCCCCGGGAGTCAAATGCTCGCCATCGCGGGCAGACACGGATCAGGAAAGTCCTACGGGCTATTCAGGACCGCGCACGAGCTGGCGGTAGCTGGCTTCGGCGATAGGATTTACGTAGCGCACGATCCGATCAGCCTCGGCGCCGTCAACCTGGACTCCAGCAGTCTTCACGGTGGCGACCACCCCATCGTCCTGATCGACGACGCTGATGCATCGGAAGCGCTTGGCCCTATCCTGAGATCACTTCAGGTCGGTAACACCGTAATCATCCTCACCGCATCGAGCACCCGATTCATAGACCACCTAAAGCTGATTTCCTCGCCGCACAGCAGCACGTTCTACAATTTTCCGGAAAATATTCCGGAAAACGAGCTGCAGAAACTCAGGGAACAATCCTCCGCCATCCGGGTATTGAATCGACGAGAACGGACGGACCTTAAACACGCGACAATCGAAACCGCGTCACGAATCCTCTTCTCGCCGACCGAGACGGCGAAGCCGGTTCATGAGATCCGCGAAATGCTGGAGACCAGTAAGTTCTCTGACGCGATTGCGGCGCTTGCGATCAGCGCTTCCAGAGGGATTCCGGCACCACGGACAATAATGATACGGCTCCTCCAGCGGCCGAGTATTCCAGACGAGCTCGACTCCTGGATTGTTCGGGAATCCATGCCGGACGGCGACCAAGTGTTATGGTTTGCCGATTCACCATCGACAGCAGGCTTACAACTACACTTCCTGAACGACCTTGGACCGAAAGCGTACCAAACATATGTCGAACAGTTGATGTCGAATCTGCTGAGCGCGCTCGACACCGACGACCAGAATCACAGATCGTTCTTCCGTCGACTTCTATGGAGCACCCCACAAGGCGCAGCCGACGGAGTCTTAGCTGCCAACTTCATACAGATTCTGGAGATGGCGAGCAAAGATTCTACAGGCCAGTTCGCATATCTATGGCTCCCAATCCTGACCCGCAGGATGCGCGTCGAGATTCCCATCCCATCGCACCTTCAGCGCGTCATCAGCCGGGTGCCGAGCAATAGCGCCGACGTAGCTCTGCTGATCTACTTTATGGGAGCAGACGTCGCGGCAGACCGACTGGCTCAACTGCTTGCCGGTTCGGATTCGTGGCCCGCACAGCCGTGGATCTCGTTTCTCAAGATGCTGCCGAAGGCGCTGGGCAAACACAGAAGGCGGATCGCGACGACGACCTTGGCTCTTCTCATGGCGTCCGGCGTAGACTTGGACGAGATCGTCCACGACAAATTCGCATTACGCAGCCTGACCGACATCATCGAGGAATTCGGTACATACACAGATCGCATCTGGTGGTGGCGCTTCGTACTGCATCGCGTGAACTTGATCTCCTCTTCACCGGAACAAGCGGATCTGTCGTTTGCGAGACAGCTTGCCGGCTTAACCGAACGTTGCATCGGTCAGGCGCGGAGCAAGGTCGCGCTTACCGCATTGCGCGTATACCTGGGCTCTACACCTCCGCACGGTTCGATCTCCTGGAAACGGGTTACCGAACAGTACGCCGAACTTCAACTCGCTGAAATGGAGGCAGGTGTGGCCCGACAGTCCATCGATGCCCTCCTGTCGTTGCCGAAACTGCCCCTCAAGAACGCCACGAAGATCGCCGCCTGGACCGATACCCTCAGAATCGCCCGGCACCGGGACCATGATCGACTACTCACATTGTCCGAATCTGCTCTCGCGCAAATGCGGTCCTGGGACGCGAGTGCCACGCCGGCCCACAAGTACGCCGAACTGCAGATCGTCGCAGTCAGATGCTTCTCGCAGTGCCGAACGATGACTCCGGAACTGGCTTCCTGGATGCTGCGGTGGTTCCAGGTGCGCACCAGGTCGAGTTGGGACGCCCAACTCTTCGTCGCTACAGTGAGTTCTTTCGCAGCGAGCGACAACCCTGTTCAATGCGACGCTCAGCGGCTGCTTTCTGTGCTATTGACGCAGGGACCGGACGCAGTGCACCATCTTGAGAGTTTTTGCCGATCAGCCGCTCAGTACGCTGGCCTGGAAACATGCGCGTCGCCTGCCCAATTATTGCAGCTGTCCGCTCCCGTCAATGAACAGGTTGTCGGAGAGCTGCTGCTGAACCAGCAACTCGTACCGGAGAAATGGAACGTTCCGCCCACACTTCTGCGCATCCTATACGCAAAACTTCCACGCATTCGCGGAATCCTGGTGACGGAGCTGCTCCGAGTCGGCTCGGCGACCGAGGCTGGAAAGATCCTGCCGACAACGCGCGCGGACAGCTCACCGAACTCGTTGGTCATGCGCGCGACGATCGATGCCGCCGCTGGTGATCTGCCGAGTGCCGAAGCCCGCCTCAGGACCGCACTTGGCACGTATGAGGACTCACTGGTCGGCGCACACCCTGTCTGGGTGCGGAAGTCCGCCTGCGCCATGATCGATCATGCGGCACCGGAAAAACGACGGTTGCTCGCCTTGCTTGCGCAAGTAATGACAAGAGAACAGCTTCCAGATGTGGAGATCGCATTGACCAAGCCGCATCCAGTGTCGTTTGAGCCTCGCTTCCTATGATCCGACCAGCGAAATGATGCATCGTATTCCTGCGCAACCCACTGCCCTAATGTTCGGCCCTGTTCGGCATGTCCGGATTGATGCCGAACAGGGCGGCGCACTGCTTTCGTTCGTGGCACCGACAAATTCAGGGAGGCCACGATGTCCATGTTCTCGATCACGATCGTCGTCGCGGCGATCGCGGTCCCGGCGCTCTTCGTCCTCGGTGCCGTCCTGATGACCAAGGGGGCGACGCCGACCGAGCGTCCTGCGATCCTCCTGGCCTTCGGGTGGGCCTTCGCCACGGTTCTTCGGGCACGGGGCCGGAGGGAGGTGACAGAGCGCCGCAAAGTTCGTGGCGCCGATCTCTCGTTGCCCTCGTCAGACAACAGTCATGTGTTCGAAATCCCGGTACCGGCGCAGCTCATTGACACTGACGGACCACCCCTGCCCAGCGCGGAGGCAACGACGAAGCGGAAGTGTCTGCCAGCAGACCCGGAAGACTCCGCCCCGTAGGTATTCCGGCGGAAGTTGTCACACAGAGTGGCCAAAAGCCGACACCTTCGGTGAGTTAGAACCTTGAAATACCGCTCGGGCCTGGCGTTCTGTCGAACGTCAGGCCCGAAGCCTGAACTACGGAGAGTAAAAACCGCAGGTAAACAGCGGCTAGAACCCTTAAGTGGAGGTTAGGGAAGCTTATTATAACCCGAAAGACCAGGTCAGAGCCCTGGAGCAGCTCCGCGAGAAGCTCCCCAACCTCGACACGCTCCTGCCTGCGCCGGTCGAACAAGATCGCCCCCGGCGCGCCCGGCGGCTCGGCACGGACCAGATCCAGGAGCTGATCGCCGGCTACCAGTCCGGCTCGACGGTGTACGAGCTGGGCGCCCAGTTCGAGATCGAACGGCGAACGGTCAGCGCCATCCTCCATCGGCACGACGTCCCGATGCGCCGCCGCGGCCTCTCGCCCGACCAGGTCGACCACGCCATCCACCTCTACAACCTCGGCTGGTCACTGGCCCGAGTCGGCGAACGGCTGGACGTCGACCACACCACCGTGCTGACCAAACTCCGCGAACGCGGCATCCCCACCCGTGACACCCACGGGCGGACGCGCATCGAAGCAGGTGATCACCGATGACCAGCTCTACGGTCGAATTGCCCCGTTCGTCAAGTTCGGGCGGAGCCACGGTCGGGCAGGCGGTCACCGTGATCATGGGCATCGTCGTCGGCCTCACCTTCATGTTCGGGTTCGGCAACGTCCTCAACCTCGCACTCCGCCTGGGCGTACCAGCCTGGGTCGCTCCCCTCGTCGCACCGGCTGTCGACCTCTCGATCCTCGGGCTCCTGCTCGGCATTCGGCAGCTGGCCCTGGCCGGGGTGGCGCCGGAGCAACTGCGGCCAGCCCGCCGACTGCTGATCTTCGCCAGCGCGGTCACCCTGGCGCTGAACGTCGCCGACCCACTCGTCGCGGGCCAGTACGGCAAGGCGGCATTCGACGCCGTGGGACCGTTGCTGCTGATCGGGTGGGCGGAAGTCGGCCCGGATCTGCTGAGGGCGCTGACCAGCACACGTCAGCCGGCCGAAGCAATGCTCAATGAGGCGAAACCGGTGCAGGCCGCGTTCGCCGAAGAGCCGACCGCTATCGGGCAGAAGGCGCAGGAGCCGGCCAGGGAGGACGCGAAGCCTGATGCGCGCTGCGGTCGACGGGCGGAGCAGCATTGCAACTTTGAACATGGTCGACAACGATCTACTTGAGCGGGCGAGGGAGGCAGATGCGCATCATTGGGACGAGCATCGCCGACCGATCTCCGCAGACACCCTTCGAAGGAAGCTCGGCATCGGGGCAGCCCGCTCCAGGCTGCTCGTAGCAACCATCCGGGCCGACTCACAACAACGATCAACCCCCAGACCAGATGACAGCCCTTGTTGAAGTGTGAAGTCAGATCTAAGGTGCCTATCGGCATTCACTCCTGGCATGTGGCGAGGTCCTTACGGGTGGTCAGGATGGCGGGTGGTCGGCGCCGAACACCCGGAGTCGGTCGATGAGAAGTTACTCGAACTCGGTGACCGCGCTGCAAGATCATCAGCTTCCGCATGCCAGACGGCGATCTCGTTCCGAGTAGTCAGAGTGTCGGGGTGGTCTGCACCGAGGACCCGCAGCCGGTCACCGAGAAGTTCCTTCAGCGCGGTGACCGCCCCAGCCGGATCACCACCCTTACCACGCCAGGTGGCGAGGATGCCGCGGGTGATCAGGGTGTTGGGGTGGTCAGCACCGAGTACCCTGAGCACATTAGTGAGCAGTTCCTCCAGAGCAGTAACCGCCCCAGTTGGATCTCCAGTCTCCCCACACCAGTAGGCGAGAATGGCGCGGCTGGTCAGGGTATCGGGATGGTCGGGACCGAGCACCCGGAGCCGGTCACCAAGAAGTTCCTCGTACGCGATGACCGCCCCAGCTGGATCGCCAGCCTTACCACGAAAATAAGCAAGGTTAGCCCGGCTGGTCAGGGTGTCGGGGTGGTCAGCACCGAGCACCCGCACCAGTTCGGGGAGCAGTTCCGCCAACGCCGCCACCGCGCCAGCCGGATCGCCGGCTTTACCACAAAAATAGGCGAGGCTAGCACTGGTGTTCAGGGTGTTGGGGTGGTCAGCACCCAGCTGATGGGTAGCGGTGGCGTGCAGTCCACGAAAGTAATGCAGCGCCTCGGCGAACAGGCCGCTATCGCCCAAGCTGCGCCCCGTGCGAAACAGCACCTTGTGCCATATGGGGTCCCAGAGACCCTCTCCACTGATCTCCGCGAGCGCGGCAGTGCTGGCTCGCAGCACCTGCCCCAAGAGGGTATCTCGCTCGATATCCGGCCAGATCTGTGCCAGCGCGTCCGCAGCAGCCCGCGTCATCAGCGGTATCCGATCCCGGGACAGGGTGTCGCGGGTGGCGCGTTGCACCAAGGCGTGCACCCGCACCGCCCGCGCCGGGGAGTCCGGGTCGAGCGTGATCAGGCTCAGCCTGTCCAGGCAGTGGAGCCCATCCTGCACCGCAGACTTCAGCTGACACAACGGCACCGCGACGGCACCCGAAGACCTGCGGTCAGGTCGTGGCACCGAAACACCTGCCCGGTCAGCCGCCAACATTATTTGTGACTGCGAGGCAGGAGCCTCCGCCGCCGACGACACCGTCATCATGCCTCTCCGACCGCGATACGGTTGGTACGAATGGGTGAAGAGCCTCGTACTTTGAATGCAGTCTGTTAACGGAGCCCGCCGCTGACCCGATCCAACCGGCAGCCGACGTTGTGGCTCATCCGGCTGGCGCAGTCATCGGACTGGCAGCGTCTTCACGAATGCGCAAGTACATCTAATGAAGCAGGCAGCGCCGGGAGAACGCTTGAAGACGAACCGGACCACCCTATGAGGTCTGCGGAAGGCGGCTTGAGGCGCCACTTCGTGCGACAGATAAAGGCGGCCTGCACGGCGTTGGGGTTGACTTCCAAGTGGAGTTCGGACATGTGGGTCGCCCGGATAACAGACGGGACCCGGTCAACTAAGATCATCGGTTACACGTTCGAGGTGAACGACGCTGCATCGGCCGAGGCGGCCTTAGACAAGGTGTGCGCCTTCGAGCTCATGGACAGCGCAGGGATCCCCGCCGTCAAGCACAGGTTGCTCGAAGTCTCCACGAAGTCCAGTGATATGGGCTGGTTGCTTCCCTATAACACCCTGCCTCCTGTGGTCATCAAGCCGAACAGGGGTAGCGGTGGCACGGACGTGCTCCTTTGTCGCAACCAAGAAGAATTACGCGCGAACTTGGCGTCACTCAGTGCGAAGCATCAGACCATCGCATATTCGCCTTTTATCCAATTTGACTCGGAGTACCGTGTAGTCGTATTGAATCGGAACGCAGTGCTCATATTCGAAAAGATTAGAGCGGAAACCCAAGAGCCACGATGGAAGTTCAACCTGAATTTGGGTGGAATTCCACGGATCGTACATGAAGCGGATGACGAGTACTGCCTACTCGCTGAACTCGGCATCCGGGCCGCCGATGAACTGGGGATACTTTTCGGTGCTGTGGACATCGCCGTCTCGCCGGGCGGGAAGATGATAATGGAAGTCAACGACGCCTTTTCTCTCATATATTTCAGCAATTTTTCCAAATTTCATTTCCACCTTGCCGGTCGCCTGTACCTCGACGTGCTAGGGCATATCTTTACCAACTGAACCGGACTGGCGCACCGCTGAGACCATGTAGCGACTTCCCGTGTACGTCGGCTTCACCGAGGACCTCGACAACTTTGGTCCTCCCGTCTACGCGAGCCACGGCCACAACACACCGACCGGATGTCCTGTAGTTCAGATGGTCGCGGGGGTACAGATGGCCTAAGCTGCTTTCATAGGTCTCATTGACGACCCACCATACTTCTCGACGTTTCGCTGTGGCCTCAAGAACGGAAAGGAAGGCTATCTGGTCACTCTGCGAAAGATGCACGAGGAGCCAACTTGTAAGTACAACCACTGGCGTATCTTCGGAAGTTGCATCAACAGCGGTGGCGAGACCGCCGACCGCATCCCCGGTGAACAGAAGGACGTCCTGAGTGCGATGCTCATGGGCAGCTTTCCGTAGGCGCATCACGCGCTCGGGCTGGTCCGCCCAGACGCACGCTTCAAGCCACCTCATCTGCTCGGGATCTTGACAGTCAATCGGATTCCTGTCGAGACCGATCCTGCGCACGATGGAGAATCGTTCCACTGGATCCAGGTGAAAGGCCCCCTGCGCATCGCAATTAAGTCGTAGACGGGACTCTGCGTATCCAGCCCGGGTTTCCCCGCAGCCGGCTCTAGTGTAGCGGTAAGAATAGCGATCAAACGACAATAGCAAACCTGCACTACATCCGACCTCTACTACGCTGATCGGCCGTTGCACGCGGTGAACGATCGTCGCGAACGCCGGATAGACGACCGCCGCCCGTTGCACCTCGTTGGTCTGGACGAACTTGGTCTGCAGAATTGCGCGGACCTCTTCTCTGTGGTCGAGCGTGAACTCCCGAAAGGCAGACCATGCCTGCGCGCTGGGTTCGATCTCACCTCCCAGCGTGGGATAGAAGTCATTCAGTGTGCTCTCGCTCTGCTGGGCGAGGTAGTGAACGGCAGCCAGCAGCAGCATGGCCTGGCCGTCGTCGTCCGGCGCCTCGGAGGCGAGCAGGACAACGTCATCATCCTCAGCAGCCGCCAGCGCGATAGTTGAATAGAGCGGCGAAGACCGGCCCACGCGTTCTCCGAACAACCTCAGACGCGCCCTAGCCGATTCCACACTAGCCAAGGAAGCCCTCCGGATCGCGTCTGGTGCCCGATTGTCTATAAGTCTCGTTCGAAATCGGCGAGAACGCGGGCCACCATCCGTCGTTCAGGGCATCCAGGTACGGGCAACGCCGCCAGTACGGACCATCGGGACCGTTGACGTGGGGCAACATCGCCAACCGCCCGTCGACGGCCTCCACGAACAAGTTGAAGTGACCACTCCCGGTGTTCACTGCCGAGATTTGGTGTGCATCGCCGACGAACGGCCTGCCAAGACGGTTGTAGCCGGCTACGGGCAGCCATCCTCTATCTTTCCACCACCACCGGTTCCATACCTCGCCTTCAATGTCCAACACGAAGACTTCGATCTGCTTGCCCCAGCCGCTGATGGCGCTCACAGCCTGTGCTACGCGATCGAAGGGAGAACGCTGCCACTCGGTCCATGTACCCACATCGGCGGAGGCATCGAGCCACCGATGCTCGACACCACCACCCGCGGTGACACGGTAAACCTCCAGGCGCACATCTGACGCTACGACAGCAGCGATCGTCATACCGATGTCCTCCATTCCAGGATGCGCAAGTCGGCCGAGTCGAGTTCGAGCGTGGTCACGCCCACGTTCTCTTTCAGGTGACGTAGCGACGCCGTGCCCGGTATGGGAATGAGATTGGCCGAGCGGTGCAGCAGCCACGCGAGTGCCACCTGCGCAGGGCCTACTCTGTGCTTTTCAGCCACCTTCGCTAGGCGATCTTCCGCAACTGAAGCCAAGTTGCCGCGTTCCAGGGGAAACCAAGCAAGAAAGGGGATCCCCTCCGATGAGGTCAGGTCGACGAGAGCATCGTCAGCGCGATGGTTGATGTTGTACCGGTTCTGCACTGACGAGATCCGCACGATCCTCTGTGCGCGTCGGAGCTGATCTATCGACACGTTGCACAAACCAACATCCTTGATGACGCGCTCTTGCTGCATTTGTGCCAACGTTTCGACGGAGTTCTCGAACTGCACGGCGGGGTCCGGACCGTGCAGTTGGTACAGATCGATGCGGTCCAGCCGCAGCCGTTGCAAGGACATTTCGCAACAGCGGCGAAGGCGGTCCGGCGCGGCGCTGGGGATCCACTCGCCCGGTCGTGGGCACGTCATCCCGCCCTTGGTTGCGATGACTAACCCGGGGCGGTAAGGATACAGGGCACTCGCGATCATCATCTCGGATATCTTGGGTCCATAGCAGTCCGCAGTGTCGATGAGGTCGCAATCAATCGCTGCAGCAGCGAGGATCGTTTCGGCGTCAGCACGAGACTGCGGTGGTCCGAAACCGGCGGGACCGAGGAGGCGCAAAGCGCCAAACCCTAGGCGCCGAACCGGTGCGCCGCCCACGCGTACCTGCTCATCACTCATTCCAGACCTTTCGACACGGACGATCCCAAGCGGTCAGGAAAGCGAACATAGGGTTCGATCTCCGCTGCTCTACGGTGGCGAATCCTACGGAGGGCTGACACGGCGTTATCGGTGCTCCGGCTGGTTTGGATCAGCGACCTCGATGTCGAAACCAAAGGCTCGACTGAAGTGACGTGCCTTTCGGCCTCGACCAGATCAGCTTCGAGTAGGCGCTCCCGCACGAACGCCAACCGGGGCTGCATCGAAGCAAGATCCGTGCTGGACTGCGGCATCATCCTGATCACCTCGCTGAGCCGCTTGCGGTAGCCCCGGTACTCCGTATGCATCCGACCAGTCAGCGGTGCGCTGGTCAAGGGTGGCAGCATGCTCGGACGGAGCACATCCTGGTAGAACCAGTCGGGCACAGCCAATGCCTGGGCCCGCGCTCCGGCGAAACCGTCGACGATGCGCGTTGCGTTGTCTAGGGCTCTGATCGCACACTGCTGGTCGCCCGCGCGCAGTCCTTCCGCCGCGTCTGCCAGGGCGTACGCGGCGTGAACGTTCAACATTGCATGTAACTGGTGGCCTACTACCCACCGCCGCATCCACATCTCGTCCGAGGTCAGATTGGTCTTTGGTGGTGCCTGCATTTGCTCCATGCACGCCGGTTCCTCCTTCGCTGGAACAATGTGACCACCGCAGAAATCGCCAGCATCACCCGCGTGAGGTCACTGCCAGCGAGCGGTGCGTGGACAAGGTCCTCGGCCGCGTCGCCGATGACGCGCAAGCACTCCAGCATTGCGGTGTTCGCGGACAAAATCCACCGTCCTGATCCTGAAGTACCGCTGCACCTCCGACTTCGGCTCCGGCAACTCCTCGATGTCGACATGATGTGGCTTGATGCAGGCGCGCGCCGCCCTGGCCACGGCCGCAACGCCTGCCATACGCGCTCCTGCTGAAAGGAAACCGTCAAATGAGGCGATAGCCTTCCTCAACACGCCAATATCCACGGTCGCGCCCTGCGCCGCCTGTCGCCTTTCCAACGGGTCGCCGAAACAGACGACGGGTGGAAGCGAGCTTTCGAACCAGTCGGCCGGAAACGACATAGCAAACAACCAATCTACACTCGAAGGGTTGGCAGCGCTAAGTTGTTCAAGTAATCAGTACATTACTGGACACTCCGTCGATGACAGCGGTCAGATGGTTTACAACGGTATGCTTAGAAAGCACATCAGCGCGAGCTCTGGTACCCAGCCGCAACCTGCGATCTTGGTCTCTGGCGAGAGTGAGCACATGGTTCACCCAAATCCTGTCGGAAGATCCGGGCTGGACAAGAACCCCATTAGAGCCGTGGTCGACCTGCAATGGAATTCCTCCTACCGCGGACGCGATGACAGCTTTGGCGCGAGCATCGCCTCGGTGACTGTCAAGCCGAAGCCCTCCTGCAC
>CAWFTJ010000002.1:0-536776 GCA_963818685.1 Candidatus Melainabacteria bacterium
ATGCTCCCGGTCAGCTTCGTGATCTACCTGATCTCGATGGTCGGTGAGACCAACAGGGCCCCGTTCGACCTGCCGGAGGCCGAGTCCGAACTGGTCGGCGGCTACCACACCGAGTACTCCAGCCTGAAGTTCGTGCTGTTCTACATCGCGGAGTACATCAACATGGTCGGCGTCTCCGCGTTCGCCACCACGCTGTTCCTCGGCGGCTGGCACGCGCCGTGGCCGCTGACCCTGTGGGGCGGGGCCAACTCCGGCTGGTGGGGCCTGCTCTGGTTCCTCATCAAGATGTGCCTCGTCATCTTCTGCTTCATGTGGGCCCGCGCCGCGCTGCCCCGGCTGCGCTACGACCAGTTCATGCGGTTCGGCTGGAAGGTGCTGGTCCCGGTCAACCTGATCTGGATCGCCGCCGTCGTCGCGGTCCGCGAGGTCAAGTCCGCCTACGGCTTCTCAGCACCGATCGTGCTGGTCATCCTCGGCGCCGTGGTGGTCGTCGCGCTGCTCATCGCGTTCCTGGCCCCGGAGAAGCGGGTCGACGACGGCAGCGTGCAGCTGACCGGCAACAAGTACCCGATCCCGCCGCTGGATCTGGTGGTGCCCACCAAACCCACACCACGACGACCATCCGCGGCCCGGCGCCGCGCTGCGGAACGCGCGGCCGAGCAGGCCAGCGTGACGGCCGGTTCGAGCGCAGGAAAGGAGACCGGCGATGGGGGTGTTTGATCCCGTCAAGGGCTTCGGCGTCACCTTCTCGACGATGTTCAAGCGGGTGGTCACCGAGCAGTACCCGGAGGACTACCGGGCGACGGCAGCGCGCTACCACGGCCGCCACCAGCTCAACCGGCACCCGGACGGGCTGGAGAAGTGCGTCGGCTGCGAGCTGTGCGCCTGGGCCTGCCCCGCTGACGCGATCTTCGTCGAGGGCGGCGACAACACCGAGGACGCCCGGTTCTCCCCCGGTGAGCGCTACGGCAAGGACTACCAGATCAACTACCTGCGGTGCATCGGCTGCGGCCTGTGCGTCGAAGCCTGCCCGACCCGGTCGCTGACCATGACCAACTTCTACGAGCTGGCCGATGACAACCGGCAGGACCTGATCTACACCAAGGAAGAGCTGATGGCGCCGCTGCTGCCCGGCATGGAGCAGCCGCCGCACCCGATGCGCCTCGGTGAGGACGAGAAGGACTACTACGTCCTCGGTCCCGAGCTGGCCCGCAAGCAGGCCGCCGCCGAGGGAGCGAACCAGTGACGCACGAAGCAGTGCTGTTCGCCCAGGCCGTCAGCGACACGGCCAACAGGGTCGGCGCGGGCGAGACCATCATCTTCTGGATCCTCGGCCCGATCGCCCTTGCCGGCGCGCTGGGCATGCTGTTCTCCCGCAACGCGGTGCACTCCGCGCTGTGGCTGGTGCTGACCATGTTCAGCCTCGGCGTGTTCTACTTGATCGAGCAGGCGCCGTTCCTCGGCTTCGTGCAGATCATCGTCTACACCGGCGCGATCATGATGCTGTTCCTGTTCGTGCTGATGATGGTCGGCAGGGAGAGCTCGGACTCGGTCGTCGAGGTGCTGCGCGGGCAACGGCTGTGGGCCGGCATCCTCGGCGTCGGCGTCGCCGGCCTGTTCATCGGCATCGTTTCCCAGTCCCTTGTGGACGTCACGTCGTCGAACCTGAACGGGCCGAACGGCACCAACGGCGGCAACGTGGCCAACATCGGCCGCTCGCTGTTCACCGACTTCCTGTTCCCGTTCGAGCTGACCTCGGCCCTGCTGATCACCGCTGCGGTCGGCGCGATCGTGCTCGCCTACACCGGCAAGGCAGACAGGCGCGGTCGCAAGACCCAACGCGAGCTGGTGGCCATGCGCTTCCGGGGCGAGCACTCCCGCCCGTCGCCGCTGCCCGGTCCCGGCGTGTTCGCCACCGCCGACTCGGTGGCCACCCCGGCCCTGCTGCCGGACGGCTCGGTCGCGCCGGAGTCGCTGTCCGAGCTGATCGACTCGGTCCCGGTCAGCGAGTTCGCGCAGGACATCGAGGAAGCCGCCGGCCTTGTGCACCACCCGGACGCGCACGCCCTCACCGGTGCCGAGTCCGAATCGGACGAGGAGGTTTCGCACTCATGACCCCCACCTACTACCTGCTGCTCTCCGCGCTGCTGTTCGCGATCGGCGCGGTCGGTGTGCTGGTCCGGCGCAACGCCATCGTGGTGTTCATGTGCATCGAGCTGATGCTCAACGCGGTGAACCTGACCCTGGTCACCTTCGCCCGCATCAACGGCTCGCTGTCCGGCCAGATCATGGCGTTCTTCGTCATGGTCGTCGCGGCCGCCGAGGTCGTCGTCGGCCTCGCCATCATCATGTCGATCTTCCGGGCCCGCCGGTCCACCTCGGTCGACGACGCGAACCTGTTGAAGTACTGAGACTTCTGAGACTTTCGGATTAGGAGCGGCACGCGATGGAAGCAGTGCAACCGGCGAGTGGCGTCGCGACAGTGTCGTGGCTGTTGCTCGCGCTGCCCGCGTTCGGCGCGCTGGTGCTGTTGATCGGCGGCAGGCGCACCGACAAATGGGGACACCTGCTCGGCTGTCTGACCATCATCGCGGCGTTCGTCGTCGGTCTGATCACGTTCATCAACGCCACCAGCCTCGATGTGGCGCACCGGGTCCAGGAACTGCACCTGTTCTCCTGGATTCCGGTGAACGCGTTGCAGGTCGACTTCGGACTGCGGCTCGACCCGCTTTCGCTGACGTTCGTGCTGCTGATCACCGGTGTCGGCGGCCTGATCCACATCTACTCGATCGGCTACATGTCGCACGACCGGGACCGCCGCCGGTTCTTCGCCTACCTCAACCTGTTCGTCGCGTCCATGCTGCTGCTGGTCCTCGGCGACAGCTTCGTGACCCTCTATCTCGGTTGGGAAGGCGTCGGCCTCGCGTCCTATCTGCTGATCGGCTGGTACACCGACCGTCCGTCCGCGGCGACCGCCGCCAAGAAGGCGTTCCTGATGAACCGGGTCGGCGACGTCGGCCTTGCCATCGCGATCTTCATCCTGTTCGCCAACCTGCACACCACCCAGTACACGGCGGTGTTCCAGCACATCGGCCAGCTCTCGCCGGGCACGATCACCGCGGTCGCGCTGATGCTGCTGCTCGGCGCCTGCGGCAAGTCCGGCCAGTTCCCGTTGCAGGCGTGGTTGCCGGACGCCATGGAGGGCCCGACCCCGGTCTCCGCGCTGATCCACGCCGCGACCATGGTCACCGCCGGCGTGTACCTGGTCTGCCGGTCCAACCCGATCTACGACCTGACCACGGCCGGCCGGCTCACGGTCGTGTTCATCGGTGCGATCACGCTGCTGATCGGGTGCGTCGTCGGCTGCGCCTACGACGACATCAAGAAGGTGCTTGCCTACTCGACGGTCAGCCAGATCGGCTACATGATGCTGGCCGCCGGCCTCGGGCCCTTCGGCTACGCGCTGGCCATCGTGCACCTGCTCACGCACGGCTTCTTCAAGGCAGGGCTGTTCCTCGGCGCCGGGTCCGTCATGCACGGCATGAACGACGAAGTGAACATGCGGAAGTTCGGCGGGCTTTTCAAGCGAATGCCGATCACCGCGGTCACCTTCGGCCTCGGCTATCTGGCCATCATCGGCTTCCCCGGCCTGTCCGGCTACTTCTCCAAGGACGCGATCATCCAGGCCGCGTTCAACCAGCCCGGTTGGGAAGGCTGGGTGTTCGGCCTGGCCGCCGCGATCGGTGCCGGCCTTACCGCCTTCTACATGACCCGCCTTGTGCTCATGACGTTCTTCGGCAAGGAGCGCTGGCGCGACCTGAAGACCGAGGACGGCCACGACTTCCACCCGCACGAGGCGTCGCCGGTCATGTGGATCCCGATGGTGATCCTGGCGATCGGCTCGATCGGCGCTGGCGCCTACTTCACCATCGGCGGCCGGCTCGCGAACTGGCTGGCCCCGTCGCTCGGCGCGTTGCAGGAGCGCTCGGTCAGCCCACTGTCCGGCATCGAGGTCACCATTCTGACCCTGGTGCTCGCCGCGCTCGGTATCGTCGTCGCGTTCCTCACCGTCGGTCGCAACGAGGTGCCGGTGGTCCGGCCGGAGCGGGTGTCCTGGCCGGTTCGGGCCGCGCGCGCCAACCTCTACGGCGACGCCCTCAACGAGACCCTGGTCGCCCGCCCCGGCCTCTGGCTGGACCGGGCCCTGGTCTTCGGCGACAAGTTCGGCATCGACGGTGCCGTCAACGGCATCGGCATCCTGTTCCGAGGTAGTTCTGGACGATTGCGCAAGCTGCAGACCGGGTTCGTGCGTTCCTACGCGCTGAGCATGTTGGGAGGCGCGATCGTGCTGATCGGTGCCCTGCTGTTGGTGAGGTTCTCCGGGTGAACATCTCAACTGCGGTTTCGATGTCGGGCAGCGGTTTCCCCTGGCTGCTCGCGGTGATCCTGTGGCCGCTGCTCGGCGGCCTCGTCGTGGCGCTGTTCAAGAACGACGCGCGCATCGCCCGGCTCACCGCGATCGTGTTCTCGCTCGTCGAGTTCGCGCTCACCCTGGTCGTGCTGTTCAGCTACCACGCGTCCGGCGCCCGCATCCAGCTCGCCGGCTCCGCCGACTGGGTCGCCTCCTTCGGCGTGCACTTCTCCTTCGGCGTTGACGGCATCGCGCTGGTCATGTTGGTCATGCTCGGCGGGCTCACGCCGATCGTGCTCGGCGCCTCCTGGCGGGAGAAGCTGCCGGAAGGCCGGTCGATTGCCGGCTTCTTCTCGCTGATCCTGGTGATGGAAGCGCTGGTCATGGCCGTGTTCGCGGCGACCGACATCTTCCTGTTCTACGTGCTGTTCGAGATCATGCTGATCCCGATGTACTTCCTCATCGGCGGTTACGGCGGTCCCGGCCTGCGCAGGCAGTACGCGGCGGTGAAGTTCTTCCTGTACTCCTTCCTCGGCGGTCTGCTGATGCTCGCGTCGGCGATCGGCTGCTGGACGTACGCGGAATCGGCAACCGGCACCGGCACGTTCGACTGGGCGACCCTGACCAGGGTGGTCAGCCACGCGCCGCTGGGCACGCAGATCTGGCTGTTCATGGGCTTCTTCTTCGCCTTCGCCATCAAGGCACCACTGGTGCCCTTCCACACCTGGCTACCCGACGCGGTGCAGGAATCCCCGGTCGGCGTCGGCGTGTTCCTGGTCGGCGTGCTGGACAAGGTCGGCATCTTCGGCTTCCTGCGCTACAGCCTGCCGATGTTCCCGGACGCCAGTAAGACGCTCGCGCCGCTGGTGCTGGTGCTGTCCGTGATCGGTGTGCTCTACGGCTCGCTGTTGGCCGCGGGCCAGAGCGACATGAAGCGCTTCGTGGCCTACGTGTCCATCGCGCACTTCGGCTTCATGGGTGTCGGCGTGTTCGCGTTCACCGCGCAGAGCGAGGTCGGCGCGGTCACCTACATGGTCAACCACAGCATCTCCACCGGCATGCTGCTGCTGGTGGTCGGCATGATCGCGGTGCGAGGGCGCTCGTTCAAGGCAGAGGACTACGGCGGGATGGGCCGGGTCACCCCGCTGCTCGCCGGCTGTTTCTTCCTCGCCGGCCTGACCACGCTCTCGCTGCCCGGCACCAACTCGTTCATCTCCGAGTTCCTGGTGCTGATCGGCTCCTTCCGGACCGAGCCGGTGTACGCGATCCTGGCCACCATCGGCATGGTGCTGGCCGCGCTGTACGTGCTCTGGCTGGTCCAGCGGGTGATGCACGGACCGCTGCGCGGCAGGGCATTCGGCGCCGACGAGCCGCTGGTCGGCGTGACCGGTGGGCCCGGTGCCGCGACCGATCCGCTCAGCAGGGCCAAGAGCATGATCACCGACCTCAACGGCCGCGAGCGACTGGTGCTCGCCCCGATGGTCATCCTGATCATCCTGCTCGGCTTCTACCCCAAGCCGTTGCTCGACGTGGTGAACCCGTCGGTCGGCGCGACTTTGACCTCGGTCGGCGTCTCAGTCGACGCGAACCAGGGAGGCAACTGAAGTGGCCCCGGTGATCCTCGCCGACACGGTGCACATGGCCGACACGGCCATCCAGGCCCCGGCGATCAACTACGGTGCGATCGCCCCGCTCCTGATCGTCCTCGGCGCCGGCTGCGTCAGCGTGCTGTTCGAGGCGTTCCTGCCCCGCCAGACCCGCTGGGGCGCGCAGCTGACGCTGAGCGTGCTCACCCTGCTGGTCGCCGGCCTCTCGCTCGCGGTGTACCTCAAGGGCGCGCCCTCCGGTGGCATCACCACCGTCGCCGGCGCGATCGCGGTCGACCGGCCGGCGCTGTTCCTGTGGGGCACGCTGCTCGCGCTCGGCTTCGCCGCGCTGCTGCTCATCGCCGACCGCACGACCGAGCGCGGCAGCTACTTCGTCGCGCACAACTCGCCCGGTGACGCGAACATGGCCCAGCGCACCCAGCAGGCCCTGTTCGGCGGCATGCAGACCGAGGTCTTCCCGCTGACCCTGTTCGCGCTCGGCGGCATGATGACCTTCACCGCAGCGAACGACCTGCTGACCATGTTCATCGCGCTGGAAGTGCTGAGCCTGCCGCTGTACCTGATGGTCGGCATGGCGCGGCGGCGCCGGCTGATCTCGCAGGAGGCCGCGCTCAAGTACTTCTTGTTGGGCGCGTTCGCCTCCGCGTTCTTCCTCTACGGCCTCGCGCTGCTCTACGGCTACGCGAACTCGGTCAAGCTCTCCGACATCGCCAACGCGGCTACCGGCACCAACCACTCTGACGCGCTGCTGTTCGGCGGACTCGGCCTGTTGGTCGTCGGCCTGATGTTCAAGGCGTCGGTCGGTCCGTTCCACACCTGGACCCCGGACGTCTACCAGGGCGCGCCCACCCCGATGACCGCGTTCATGGGCGCCTGCACCAAGGTCGCCGCGTTCGGCGCCATCCTGCGCGTGCTGACCGTCGCGTTCAAGGCCACCAGCTGGGAGTGGCGCGGCGTGCTGTGGGCGGTCGCGATCGCGTCCATGTTCATCGGCGCGGTGCTCGGCCTCACCCAGACCGACGTGAAGCGGATGATCGCCTACTCCTCCGTCGCGCACGCGGGCTTCCTGCTGATCGGCGCCATCGCGCTGACCCACAACGGCCTGTCCGGCACGCTGTTCTACCTACTCGCCTACGGCTTCACCACGCTCGCCGCGTTCGGCGTCGTCACCCTGGTCCGCACGTCCGATGGTGAGGCATCACACCTTTCTTCCTGGGCCGGGTTGGCGAAGCGCTCGCCGTTGTTGGCAGCCGTGTTCACCTTCCTGCTGCTCGCCCTCGCCGGTATCCCGCTGACCAGCGGTTTCATCGGCAAGTGGCTGGTTTTCTCGGCTGGCATCGAGGACGGCATGGCGCCGCTGGTGGTGGTCGGTCTGATCGCCAGCACGGTCGCCGCGTTCTTCTACCTGCGGGTCATCGTGCTGATGTACTTCTCCGACCCCGCTCCGGACGGCCCGACAGTGAGTGTGCCCGGTCCGTTCACCACCGCGGCCATTACCCTGGGCGTACTGGTAACACTCGTGTTGGGCGTGTGGCCGGCGGTCGTCCTCGGCTGGGCGGGCGGTGGCGGCTTCGCCCTCTAGGCGCGTCGAGGGCGATGTGACAAGTAACCAGCCGGCGGGTGCCGTCGGCGAGTTGGGAACGCAGTTCGAGCTGCTGGATCCCGTGCTGGCCTCGTCGGTGCGGGTCGGTCTGGACCGCGTCGAGAACGTGCTGCACAGTGTCGTGCGCAGTGACGTCGAGTTCGTGCAGGCGACCGCGTTGCACCTGGTCGACGCGGGCGGCAAGCGTTTGCGTCCGTTGTTCACGCTGCTTGCCGCGCAGTTCGGCGACCCGAAGCGGGAGGACGTGATCACCGCGGCCGCCGCGGTGGAGCTGGTGCACGCCGCCACCCTGTGTCACGACGACGTGATGGACGAGGCGACCATGCGGCGCGGCGTGGTCAGCGCGAATGCCAAGTGGAACAACTCGGTGGCCATCCTGGCCGGCGACTACCTGTTCGCGCACGCCTCCCGGCTCGTGTCCGACCTGGGCACGGACGCGGCCCGGATCATCGCGGAAACGTTTGCGGAGCTGGTCGCCGGGCAGATGCGCGAGACCGTCGGCCCGGTCAACGGCGCCGACCCGATCGAGCACTACCTCTCGGTCATCGGCCAGAAGACCGGTTCGCTGATCGCCACCGCCGGCCGCTACGGCGGCATGTGCTCGGGCGCCGCGCAGCAGCACATCGTGGCGCTGCGCCGCTTCGGCGAGATCATCGGCGCGATGTTCCAGATCTCCGACGACATCATCGACATCGCATCGCCAGCCGACGAGTCCGGCAAGACGCCCGGCACCGACCTGCGCGAAGGCGTGCGCACGCTGCCCATGCTCTACGCGCTCGCCGACCAGGACGAGGCCAACGACCGGCTGCGGCACCTGTTGTCCAAGCCGCTGACCGAGGACGCCGAGGTCGATGAGGCGCTGAGCCTGCTGCGCGACTCGCCGGCGCTGTTGCAGGCCCGCAAGACCCTCGCGGGCTACGCCGATCGGGCCCGCGCCCAGCTCGAAGCGCTGCCGGCCGGCGCGGCCAGGGACGCGCTCCGCTCGCTCACCGACTACATGGTCGAGCGCACCGGCTGATTCCGCTCGGCGTCTCCTGTGATCTGAGACACATTTGTCACCTAATGGGGTACCTCGGCACGGGTATCCCAGGTAAGGGAGACTGCTGTTTGCAGAGTCGGAACGGACGTCCGTGGCAGCGGTCGATGTGTTGATGGCCTCTCGGGTTGGCGGCCATCGGCGGGAGGGAAACCGGAGAGATGTGGCTATTCGGTCAGGTGTGGTTCGCCTGCCTGGTCGGCTTCGTCGTGGGCGTCGGGCTTACCTGGCTGTGGCAGGTCCGTCCGCTCAACCGACGAGTCGCTGACCTTGAGCGCTCCGCCCAACTCGCGGACCGTCCCACCCGCCAACCCAGCCGCCCGGACGAGGACTACCGGCCCGGCTTCGGCAACACCACCTACGACGCCTCGGCCCCCGCGCCGTCGAACGTCGGGGTCAGCACGCCGAGCGGTCGTCCGGGCCTCGACGAGATGTTCGAGCCCGAGCCACTGCGATCGGAGCCGACCCACATCGACGCGACCCGGGTGCACTCGGTCGACGACTATGTGGAAGCGCTGGTCCAGGAGTACCAGGGCGACGCGCCGGCCGAGACCAGGAGCTGGGCCAACCGCAACCCCGATGCGGTCGAGTCGTGGCGCCCCGGTGCGCTCGGTGCCCGCCTCGACCCGGCCGACCAACACGACCAGCTCGACCAGTCCGACGACCAGCAGCAGCACGACGAGCAGCCCGAGGACGCGCAGCTGACCAGCTACCAGCCGGTCCAGCAGCAGCACGCCGGAGCCGGAACCCGAGCCGGAACCGGGCGTCACCGAGGCGACTGAGCTGCAACCGCGCGCGTTCGGCACCTCCTACGGCGAGTTCGGCAGCCGGGGCAACGCCGACGAGCAGTACCTGGACTACCTGCGCTCCGGCGCCATGGACAGCGAACCGGCCCAGCAGACGACGCCCGAGGCCGACTATTCGGCCCAGAACTACCCCTCCGAGAACTACCCGTCCGAGAACTACCCCTCCGAGAACTACCCCTCCGAGAACTACCCCTCCGAGAACTACCCCTCCGAGAACTACGTGGAGGAGAGCCCGGTCGAGGTGACCTCGGTGCTGTCACCCATCCAGGACGAACCCGACGAGTCCGACGAGCCGGCCGAGCAGCCCGTCGCCCAACACCACGAGCAAGAGCACCAGGAGCACGAGGACGAGCAGGCCGAGTCCGAGTACGACTACTTCGAGCAGGGCGAGCCGCTGACCACCCTCGTCCGCCCGCACAGCAGCGGCGGCGGCCCGATCGCGTCGGCCCAGCCCTTCCAGCTCAGCGGTCCGGATCGGGTGGACGTGAACTCGCAGCAGGGCCAGCTCACCCCGATCGGGGAGGGTGGCTTCCAGCCCTTCGGCAAGCCGTTCGACGAGCCGTTCGAGGGGGACTACGAACTCGAACCGGGGGAGACGACCGGCCCGATCCCGGCCGAGGTCATCGCGCAGGCCGATGCCTCCGCCGACGTCCAACCCGAGACGGTCGAGGAAAGCACCTCTATCTTCAGCCCGATCACCGATGAGGAACCGGCCCCGGCCCCTCGGCACCAGGTCGCCGAGGTAGAGCAGGCCGAGCAGCCGGCCAACGAGTACGACTACCCGGCGCAGGAGTAACGACGACTACCCGGCCGACGAGTCGGCCTCGGGGCGGTCGCTGTTCGAGCCGGTGATCGAGCCGGAGCAGCCGACGAGCTACCTGACCCCGGTCGCCCCGCCCGCCCCACCGTCCCAGCACGCCGGCCAGGGCACACAACAGGGCCAGCAGACCCGAGAACTTCAGCCGCAGCCGACCGGACCGCGCCCGATCCGGGTGCGCACCGGGCTCGCCCAGCCCAACCGACCGCAGGTCGGCGTCGAGCCGACCCGACCGGTGCGTGCACCCGCTGGTTCGGCCGGTTGGCAGACCGGACCGTTCGGCCCCGGCTCCGCCCTGCCGCTGCCGGACGGGTCCGCGCCGTCACCGCAGTTCCGGGTGAAGGCACGCACGTCCTCGATGGTGTTCCACACCGAGTCCTCGCCGTTCTACGAGCGGCTGGAACCGCAGGTCTGGTTCGCCTCCCAGGAGGACGCGCAGCGCGCCGGCTTCACCAGCTGGGAACGCCCACGCACCTGGTGACCCATCACGACGAAAGAGCCGCTCTCCGAAACCGGAGGGCGGCTCTTTCGGGTCGAGCAGGGGTTCAGCGGACGACGGTCCAGGTGTCCTTGCCGTTGAGCAGTGCCTGTAGGTCGGCCGGCTTGGTCTCCTTGGCCTGCCGCACCTGGGCGCGGGCCTCGTCGTCGTAGGTCGGCCGGTCCACGCTGCGGAACACACCGGTCACGGTGTGCGCGAGGGTGGAGTCGGTCAGCCGGGACAGCGCGAACGCGTAGGACGGGTCGGACAGGGTCGCGTCGTGCACGATCAGCGCGTCCTCGCCCACCTCGGTGACCTTGCGGACCTGGAGCGAACCGGTGACCTGGTCGCGGACCACGCCGTACTCGCCGCCCTCGCCACTGGCATTGTCCTTGGCGCCGAAGCGGATCGGCTCGCCGTGCCGCAGCGGGATGATCCGCCGCTCCCGCTCGCCCGGCTCCTTGAGCACGTCGAACGCGCCGTCGTTGAAGATCGGGCAGTTCTGGTAGATCTCCACCAGCGCGGTGCCTCGGTGCGCAGCTGCCTGGCCGAGAACCTCGGTGAGCTGCTTGCGGTCCGAGTCGATGGCGCGGGCCACGAAGCTGGCCTCGGCGCCGAGCGCGAGCGAGACCGGGTTGAACGGGTTGTCCAGCGAGCCCATCGGCGTCGACTTGGTGATCTTGCCGGTCTCGCTGGTCGGCGAGTACTGGCCCTTGGTCAGGCCGTAGATCCGGTTGTTGAACAGCAGGATCTTCAGGTTCACGTTGCGCCGCAACGCGTGGATCAGGTGATTGCCGCCGATGGACAGCGCGTCGCCGTCACCGGTCACCACCCACACCGACAGGTCCGGCCGGGACACCGCGAGGCCGGTGGCGAAGGCGGGCGCACGACCGTGGATCGAGTGCACGCCGTAGGTGTCCATGTAGTACGGGAACCGCGAGGAGCAACCGATCCCGGACACGAACACGATGTTCTCGCGCTTGAGCCCGAGCGACGGCATGAACCCCTGGACCGCCGCGAGCACGGCGTAGTCGCCGCAACCCGGGCACCAGCGGACCTCCTGGTCCGACTTGTAGTCCTTGGCGCTCTGCTTCTCGTCGGTGGTCGGCACCCCGTCCAGACCACCGATTCCGGGCAGGCCCAGATCGACAGCGGTCATCGGGCGCCCCCTCCCTCGATGATGTCGGTGAACACGCCTTGCAACTCCTCGGCCTTGAACGGCAGGCCCGCGACCTTCGTATAGGAGATCGCGTCGACCAGGTACGTCGCCCGCAGGATCATCGCCAGCTGGCCCAGATTCATTTCCGGGACGACCACACGCTCATAACGGCTGAGCAGCTCGCCCAGATTGGCCGGCAGCGGGTTGAGGTGGCGCAGGTGCGCGGTGGCGATGGATTTGCCCCTGGCCCGCACCCGGCGCGCGGCGGCGCCGATCGGGCCGAACGTGGAGCCCCAGCCGATCGCCAGCACGCTCGCGTCGCCGTTCGGGTCGTCGACGACCACGTCCGGCACGCTGATGCCGGCGATCTTGGCCGCGCGCAGCCGCACCATCTTGTCGTGGTTGTCCGGGTCGTAGGAGATGCTGCCCTTGCCGTCGGCCTTCTCAAGACCGCCGATCCGGTGTTCGAGGCCGGGTGTGCCGGGCACCGCCCACGGGCGGGCCAGCGTCTCGGGGTCGCGCAGGTACGGCCAGAACTCGCCGGAGCCGTCCGGCGCGTTCGGCGTGGTCGCGAAGGTCACCGACAGGTCGGGCAGCTCGGTGACGTCCGGGATCAGCCACGGCTCGGAGCCGTTGGCGATGGCGCCGTCGGACAGGATCATCACCGGCGTGCGGTAGGTCAGCGCGATCCGCGTGGCCTCAAGCACGACGGCGAAGCAGTCGGCAGGGCTGCGCGGCGCCACGATCGGCACCGGTGCCTCGCCGTTGCGGCCGAACATGGCCTGCAGCAGGTCGGCCTGCTCGGTCTTGGTCGGCAGGCCGGTTGACGGGCCGCCGCGCTGCACGTCGATCACGACCAGCGGCAGCTCGGTCATGACCGCGAGGCCGATGGTCTCGGACTTGAGCGCGATGCCGGGACCGGACGTGGTGGTCATGCCCAGCGCGCCGCCGTAGGAGGCGCCGAGCGCGGCGCCGATGCCGGCGATCTCGTCCTCGGCCTGGAACGTGGTCACGCCGAAGTTCTTGTGCTTGGACAGTTCGTGCAGGATGTCCGATGCCGGCGTGATCGGGTAGGTGCCGAGCACCACCGGCAGCCTGCTCTGCTGGCCAGCGGCCACGATGCCGTAGGCGAGCGCGGTGTTGCCGGTGATCTGCCGGTAGGTACCCGCGGCGAGCTTGGCCGGTGCCACCTCGTAGGTGACCGCGAACGCCTCGGTCGTCTCGCCGTAGTTCCAGCCCGCGCGGAAGGCGAGCACGTTGGCCTCGGCGATGTCCGGCTTCTTGGCGAACTTCTCGCGCAGGAACGCCTCGGTGCCCTCGGTCGGCCGGTGGTACATCCAGGACAGCAGGCCGAGCGCGAACATGTTCTTGCAGCGTTCGGCGTCCTTCTTGCCAAGGCCGGTGTCGGCGAGCGCGCCCTGGGTGAGGGTGGCCATCGCGACCTTGTGCACCTGGTACTGCGCCAGCGATTCGCCTTCCAGCGGGTCCGCGTCGTAACCGACCTTGGTCAGGTTGCGCTTGGTGAACTCGTCGGTGTTGACGATCAGGATGCCGCCCGCGGCCAGGTCGCCGATGTTGGCCTTGAGCGCGGCCGGGTTCATCGCGACGAGCACGTCCGGCCGGTCGCCGGGGGTGAGGATGTCGTAGTCGGCGAAGTGCAACTGGAACGACGACACACCGGGCAGGGTGCCCTGAGGAGCCCTGATCTCGGCCGGGAAGTTGGGCTGCGTGGCCAGGTCGTTGCCGAAGGCCGCGGCCTCGGACGTGAAACGGTCACCGGTCAACTGCATTCCGTCGCCGGAGTCTCCCGCGAACCGGATGACGACACGGTCCAGCTTGCGAACCCCGGTATCTCCTGCGCTGGCGTCGTTCCCCAGATCAACGCTCATGGATTCGTCGATCCCTCTTTTCCTGCTGTCTCGCGGAACCGCACGACCGCCTGCTGATCGCGCCGGGACCGCCGGGTGCTGCGCCTGTGGCCGCGCCGTTTCGTTTGACGCGGTCTTCACTTTCCAGGGTAGTCCGCTGTGTTGGTGTCCGACTGAAGGCACTATCTCGTTGTCATAGCGTGGGAAACCGCGTCTTCGTCGGCCAGCCGCGGCCTGTGCGGGTCGCGCACGTTCCGTTCCAGAGTAGGCATTGACATGCTGGTTCGACGGCGGAACGCGCCGCAACTCACACGTTGCCGAGCAAACCGGACTCACGGTTACTGTTACCCAAGTTTACAGATACTCTCGGTGCTCCCGACTCTGGTCTATACCTTCCTGGATACCAACACCAGGGTAAGCCAACCCTAACTCGCGACTTCGTGGGGTCAGCCGGTGCGATCCGGCACGGGCGGGCGCTCCAGCAGGGTGGACAGCACCACCGTCGAGACCGTTCTGTCCACGATGTCCAGTGCGCGCAACCGCTCCAGCGCGGTCTCCAGATGGTGGATGTCGGCAGCGCGCAGGTGCACGATCGCGTCGGCCGCGCCGGACACCGTGTACGCGGCGACCACCTCGGTCAACGGCTCAAGGGTGGCGGTGATCCGCGCCGGCACCACGTTGCCCTTGCAGTGCACCTCCACGAACGCCTCGGTGCCCCACCCGAGCGCCTCCGGATCGACCACCGCCGTGAACCCGCGCAGCACGCCTCGTTCCAGCAGCTTGTCCACCCGTCGCTTGACCGCCGGCGCGGACAGTCCGACCACGCCGCCGATCTCCGCGTAACTCGATCGGGCGTCGGAAACCAGACACGAAACGATTCGCTGGTCTATCGAGTCCATACGCAACATTCTGCACTGATCAGCGCAATATGACGACATTGATCGTGGGTGGCACCGGACAATACATTTCGATCCATGACGACCGTCTCGCTCGCCCCGGCCGACTCACGGCCCGAACCGGCCACCCCGGACCGGATGCCGGTGGCCCGCCGATACCTGATGTGCCCGCCCAGGTACTTCGCCGTCGAGTACGCCATCAACCCGTGGATGAACCCGGAGATCCCGGTGAGCGTCGAGCTGGCCATGCGCCAGTGGACCGAGCTGAAGCAGACCTACGAGCGCCTCGGCCACGTCGTCGAGGAGATCGAACCCCAACCCGACCTGCCGGACATGGTTTTCGCGGCCAACTCGGGCACGGTCATCGGCGGCCGCGTGCTCGGCGCCCGCTTCCGCGTCCCGCAGCGCAGTGCCGAGGCCGAGCACTACCGCCGCTGGTTCATCGCGGCCGGCTACCGGGACATCGTCATGCCCACCCTGCCCAACGAGGCCGAGGGCGACCTCGCCTGGACCGGCCGGTTCCTGCTGGCCGGCACCGGCTTCCGCACCGACCCCGGCGCGCACGCCGAGGCCCAGGAGGTGCTCGGCGTGCCAGTCGTGTCGCTGCGCCTGATCGACCCCGCCTACTACCACCTGGACACCGCGCTGTTCGTGCTCGACGACTCGCCCGCGCACCCGAGGATCGCCTACTACCCGGAGGCGTTCTCAACGGGCTCGCTGCGCGTGCTGCAACGGCTGTTCCCGGACGCGGTCATCGCCGACCGGGCCGACGCCGAGTGCCTTGGCCTCAACGGCGTCTCCGACGGCCGCAACGTGATCCTGCCGGTCGAGGCGACCGGCCTTGCCAGGCAGCTGCGCTCGCTCGGCTACGTCCCGGTGCACGTGGACATTTCGGAACTGCGCAAGGCGGGCGGCGGCCCCAAGTGCTGCACCATGGAGCTACGCGGCTGAGCCAACCGGGGACAGGCGGCCCGGACAGGCCGCCCTGGAAAACCGCCCGGGACAGGCCGTTCAGGACGGGTTGGCCAGCCCCTCGCTGTGCTCCCGCTGCCCCTGCGGCTGACCACCTGTGGCCTCTGGGACCCCGGCCTGATCGGTCACCCGGTGCGCGGCGCGCCGGGTGACCATCCAGATGCCGGTCACGATCGCGACCGCGGCGATGATCTCGCCGGTCAGCACCGCCGTTCCGGTCGATGCCGACTCGTTGAGCCACCACACGCCGATGGCCACGCCGACCAGCGGGTCGACCGTGGTGATCACGGCGAGCGCCGGCGAGACGAGCTTGCCCTGCTGGAAGGTGTTCTGGCTGAGCAGGAAGCCGACCGGCCCGATGATGCACACCGCGTACAGGGTCCAGTGCGTGAACGGCGTCGCGATGCCCTCGCGCAGCTCGCCGGCCACCACCTTGATCAGCGCGGCGGTTACGCCGTAGGTCACGCCGGTCGCCACGGCAAGGCCGAGCACGTGCGCGTTGCCGCGCACCACGGCGGCCCAGGCCAGCGCGCCGACCACGATCGCGGCCAGCGCGATGGCCAGCGGGATCAGCTGGGCGGGCGGGAGCAGCTGGTCCGAACCACCGGTCGGCTTGGCGAGCAGCAGGAACGCGGACAGGCCCGCGACGCAGAGCAGGCCACCGAGGACGAGCACCCGGTCCGGGCGCCGGTGGGCCATCAACGCGGCGAACGAACTGGCGAAGGGCAACGCGGTGACCAGCAGCGGCTGCACGAGCAGTAGCGGTCCGAAACCGAGCGCGACGACCTGTAGGCCGAGTCCGGCGATGGTCGCGCCGATGCCGATCAGCCACAGTTTGCGGTGCGCGAGGTCGATCAACAGTCGCGGATTCAACGTCTTGCTGTCCGGCACCTCGTGGGCGGCCCGCGCCTGAGCGGCGCTGGCCAAGCCCATGCAGGCTGCCCCGGCCATCGCGGCCGGCACCGCGATCACCAGCATGACAGTGTTGGCGCCCATCTCGTAGACCTCGTCCCGCTCGCGCATGCACACATGCACACATGCAGTTGTCCGGTAAGAACAACGTAAAGCCTGGCCGTCAGTCTTCCCAGCCGAAAATTTCGGTCCGCGCAGGGGTCCGGATTGCGCATCTGGGCCAGGTAGACCTGTTGATGATCTCCTGAGCCGGTCACGGATCGGCGGTGATCCTGGCCAACGACCTGGTACTGGCGCATCCTGTAGGGAGTGCCCCCGGGAGTGAACCCAGATCGTCGACCGAGTGAACCTGGAGGCCGGCTGAGTCGTCCTAAAGAAATGTGGGTACCTAACTCCCACACCACGGACCGTTCGAGTACATTAACCGCACTCCAGGATCGGAGTTACGGTAAGTGAATTCTTGAACGCACAGTGTAATTTCAAGAGCATAAGTTCACCTGAATTACCGTCATCGCCCCGCCACTGCGATCGACCGAAAGAGGCTGCTGAGTAGATGCCACAACACGTGACCGTCCACTTGCCCTCGTTCCGGGTGCTGCTGCGCGATGGCGGCAAGCACATCCTTGAGTCGACGATCATCCCGTTGGTGCTGTTCTACCTGCTTCTCACGCTTGTCGGCCTGGACGGCGGCCTGATCGCCGCGCTCGCCTGGTCGATGATCGCGCTCGGTCGCCGGGTGGTGCTGCGCAAGCCCATCCCCGCCGTGCTGCTGCTGACCACGGGCCTCCTCGTCGCCAGGACCATCCTCGGTTTGGTCACCGGCAGTATCTTCCTCTACTTCCTGCAACCGACGCTGCAGAATTTCCTGATTGCCGGCGTGCTCCTGGTTACGCTGCCGTTCGGCCGTCCGTTCCTGGCCAAACTGGCTAACGACTTCTGTGCGTTTCCGACCGATTTCTCCGAACATCCCGGTGTCGCCCAGTTCTTCAAGCGCGTCTCGCTGCTGTGGGCGATGGTGTTCCTGACCAACGGCGTGACCACGCTGTGGATCCTGGCCAAGGCCACCGTCGGCGACTTCCTGATGGTGTCCACCGCCGGCTCGTACACGGTCGTCGGCGTTGCCATCTGCGTGTCGCTGCTGTGGTTCCGTCGCTCGCTGCGTAGCGAGGGCATCACGCTGCGCCTGGGTGCCCGCCCGGCCCCCGCCGCCGTTCCCACCGCTGTCTGAACCACTCGCTCCGCCACCAACCATCGGTCCGCATATAGGCGCAAGTGCCTGCATACCTGATGGCTGTGGCCGACGACATCTCCTCCCGTGCCTGGTCCCCGTCCCGCGCACCAGGGTGCGAAGATGCAATCGCGATGACTTCGACCGATCCTTCCTCCCGCACAGGTGGCCCGACCCACACCCGCAGGCGCGAACGCCGCTACCCGCCGCAGCTCTGGCGCCTTCCCGTGCTGCGCACCACCGCCGTCACGCCCAGGATGATCCGGGTCACCGTGGGCGGTCCTGGGCTCGCGGACTTCCCGCCGATCACCGGGGAGGCACACGTCGTCCTGTACTTCTACGAGGACGGCGCCGAGCTGCCCGAACCGCTCACCCTCCAGGCCGCGCGCAACCACTTCGCCAAGGCCCGCCCTGCCATGCGCAGCTACACCCTGCGCCGCGTCGACCTGGCAGCGCGTGAACTCGACCTCGACTTCGTCGTGCACGACGAGACCGGCCCTGCCGCGGCCTGGGCCCAGCACGCCGAACCCGGCGACACGTTGATCGTGGTCGGCCCGTCCCCCGGCTACCAGCCCGACCCGGACATCGCAGCGCACCTGTTCATCGGCGACGAGACCGCGCTGCCCGCCATCGAGGTCATGCTCGGCCAACTGCCCGCGTCCGCGTGCGCCACCGTGGTCGTCGAGGTCGCGGACGCTGCGGAGGAACAGCAACTGACCAGCGCGGCCGGCGTCGACGTGCACTGGCTGCACCGCGACGGCGCGCCCTCGGGTCGCGAACGCAGCCTCGTCGAGGGCATCGCCGGCATCGAACTGCCCGGCGCGGACGGTGCCGACGTGGCCGTCTGGGCAGCGGGGGAGAAGGCCGCCGTGCAGGCGGTCCGCACCCACCTGTTGGCCGACCGGGGCCTTGACCGGCGCCAGGTCCGAGCAAGCAGCTACTGGCGCATCGGCCACCAGGGCAGTCCCGCGTAGCCAGGCCCGACTCGGCCCGACTCGGCCGGGCTCCGCGCGAACGTGACGCATCTTATTACCGCCCAGTAGGCATCGAGGAAACTTTGACCAGGCAGGCGTCGTTGAACAGGGCGTAACCCTTGATACGAGCGCGGTGAGGAGGGAGTCGGGCAGGTGCACAGGCACTACAACGGCTTGAAAACCGCACTGCTGCTCGGCGGACTGAGCGCGCTGATCATCGCGGTCTCCGCGCTGTTCGGCAGAACCGCGCTGGTCATCGGCTTCTTGATCGCGCTGGGCATGAACGGCTACGCCTACTTCGCCTCCGACAAGCTCGCCCTGCGTGCGATGCGGGCCCGTCCGGTCTCCCAGGCCGAACAGCCCGCCATGTACCGGATCGTGCGCGAACTCGCCGGCAAGGCCCGCGCCCCCATGCCCCGGCTCTACGTCAGCCCCACCCAGGCGCCCAACGCGTTCGCCACCGGCCGCAACCCGCGCAACGCAGCGGTCTGCGCCACCACCGGCATTCTCGAACTGCTCGACGAGCGCGAACTGCGTGCCGTGCTCGGCCACGAACTGTCCCATGTGTACAACCGGGACATCCTGATCTCCTGCGTGGCAGGCGCATTGGCCAGCGTGGTCAGCGTGCTCGCCAACCTGGCCGTGTTCGCAGGCATCTTCGTCGGTGGCGGCAACGGCAACGGCGGTCGCAACAACCCGTTTGCCGTGCTGCTCATCGCCATCCTCGGCCCGATCGCCGCCGGCATCGTGCAGATGGCGATCAGCCGCTCGCGCGAGTACCAGGCCGACGCGTCCGGCGCCGAACTCACCGGCGACCCGCTCGCACTCGCTTCCGCGCTGCGCAAACTGGAATACGGCACCAGAGCCGCGCCGCTCGTGCCCGAGCCGAACCTGGTCAGCCAGTCGCACCTGATGATCGCCAACCCGTTCCGCGGCGGCGAGGCGCTGACCCGCCTGTTCTCCACCCACCCGCCGATGGCCGAGCGCATCCGCAGGCTGGAAAGCATGGCCGGCCGGCAACTCCCGTGAGTTGACTCCCGTGAGCTGATCAGCCCGAGGCGGCGCCCGCCGACTCCGCGACCGCCATCACGTACGCGCCGTACTGCGACTTCGCCAGCTTGCTGCCCAGCACATAGCACTCCTGCGCGGTGATGTAGCCCATCCGCAGCGCGATCTCCTCAAGACAGGCGATCCGCACGCCCTGCCGGTGCTCCAACACCTGCACGAACAACCCGGCCTCCAACAGCGAGTCGTGCGTGCCCGTGTCCAGCCAGGCGAACCCGCGCCCCAGATCCACCAGGTGCGCCCGCTGCTGGCGCAGGTAGGCCAGGTTCACGTCGGTGATCTCCAACTCGCCACGCGCGGACGGCTTGAGCCCGCGCGCGATCTCGATCACGTCGTTGTCGTAGAAGTACAAGCCGGTGATGGCCTTGTTCGACCTCGGCTCTGCCGGCTTCTCCTCGATGGACACCAGCAGCCCGTCCGGCCCCACCTCGCCGACCCCGTACCGGCTCGGGTCCTTCACCGGGTAGCCGAACAACACGCACCCGTCCAGCGTGGCCACGTTGCGCTGCAACAACCCGGAGAAACCCTGGCCGTAGAAGATGTTGTCGCCGAGCACCAGCGCCACGTCGTCGTCGCCGATGAACTCAGCGCCGATCACGAACGCCTCGGCCAGGCCGTTCGGCTGCGGCTGCTCCGCATAGCTCAACGCCAACCCGAACTGGCTACCGTCGCCAAGCAGCCGACGGAAGTGCGGCAGGTCGACCGGGGTCGAGATGATCAGAATCTCCCTGATGCCCGCCAGTAACAGCACGGACATCGGGTAATAGATCATCGGCTTGTCGTAGACGGGCAGCAGTTGCTTGGAAACCGCCTGGGTGATCGGATGCAGCCGCGTGCCGCTGCCTCCGGCAAGGACGATCCCCTTCATCATCTGCCCCCTCAATCCCGCTGTCCGCTCGGCCGATACCAAACGTCGTGCCCACCAACCGTAATCGAGCCGTCGACCGACTGCCCCGACACACCCGCAGGGCCTTCCTCGGCGCGGCAGGCGCCACAGCGCTGACCACCGCATTGACCACCGCGGCCTTACCAAAGGCCCAGGCCACACCCCTACCGGTCCCGCCCGGCTTCCCCAGCGGCATCCCGCTGGCCAGGCGCACCTACCAGAACTGGTCCGAACAGATCACCGTCGAGCACGCCCTGACCGCGACCCCGGCCGACACCGACGACGTCGTCGCCATCGTCAACTGGGCGCACGCGGCAGGCTACCGGGTCAGGGCGCGTGGCAAGACCCACAACTGGTCCCCGATCGTCCTACCACCCGGCGCCGACCCCGCCCGCTACGTCCTCGTCGACACCACAGCCCACCTCACCGACATCAGCATCACGCCCGGCGAACCGGCCACCGTCACCGCAGGCGCCGGCACCACAATCGACGCCCTCCTGGAAACACTCGAACACGCCGGCTACGGCCTGCTGGAGAGCACCGCGCCCGGCGACCTCACGCTGGGCGGAGTGCTCGCCATCGGCGGCCACGGCAGCGGCATCCCCGCGTTCGGCGAAACCCGCCCCGTCGGCGGTGGCTACGGCGCCATCGCCAGCCTGGTGCGATCGCTCACCGCGATCGTCTGGGATGAGTCGTCCGGCGCCTATGTGCCGCGCACCTTCCACCGCACCGACCCCGACATCGGCGCCCTGCTCGTGCACCTCGGCCGCGCGTTCATCACCGAGGTCACCCTCCAGGTCATTCCCAACCAGCGGCTGCGCTGCCAGAACCTGATCGACATCCCCGCAGCCGACCTGTTCGGCGCGCCCGGCAGCAACCAGAACACGGTCGCCGACTTCCTCGATCGGGCCGGCCGGATCGAGGCCATCTGGTTCCCGTTCACCGACTGCCCCTGGCTGAAGGTCTGGTCGGTCAGCCCGACTCGGCCGTGGCAGAGCCGGCACATCGCGCGGCCCTACCCGTACACGTTCGCCAACGTCATAACCAAGCCGGAATCCGACCTGATCAAGGCCGTCGTCGCCGGCCAGGTGGCGCCCACCCCGCTGTTCACCGCCGCCGACTACGGCATCGTGGCCACCGGCCTGCTGCTCACCGACACGTTCGACGTGTGGGGATGGTCGCGGGCGAGCCTGCTCTACGTCCGGCCGACCACCCTGCGCATCGTCGAGGGCGGCTGGGCCGTGCTCACCGCGCGAGCCGACGTCCAGCAGGTCCTGCACCAGTTCTACCTGCGGTACCGAGCCCTCGTGAGCCAGTATCAGCGGGCAGGCGAATACCCGGTCAACGGCCCGGTCGAGATCAGGATCACCGCCGTCGACAACCCCGCCGACATCGCCGGGTCCGATCCGGTCGTCCTTCCGTGGCTGTCCCCCACCAGGCCGAGGCCGGACCACCCGGAGTGGGACACCTGCGTCTGGCTGGACATCGGCACCCTGCCCGACACCCCGGCCGCCGCGCGGTTCTACACCGACATGGAAACCTGGATCTGGGCCACCTACTCCGGCACGCACGCGACCGTCCGACCCGAATGGTCCAAGGCGTGGGCCCACACGCCGGCAGGCGCCTGGACCGACAAAGCGCTGCTGCACGACACCATCCCGAACGCGTTCCGCGCCGGTCAGCGCACCGCCGACAACTGGGACGCGGCCCGCGCCACGCTGAACCGACTCGACCCGGCCCGCGTCTTCAGCAACCCGTTCCTCGACACCCTGCTCCCCTGACCACCCCCGGTGGCCGCCCACCCAGAACGGCCACCGGAGCTCAGCGGAAGTTCGTGAACTGGAGCGCCACGCCGAAGTCGTGTCCCTTGAGCAGGGCGATGACCTCCTGCAGATGATCCTTTTTCTTGCCGGACACCCGCAACTGGTCGCCCTGGATCTGCGCCTGCACGCCCTTGGGACCCTCATCCCGGATGTACTTGCCGATCTTCTTGGCGTTGTCCGAGGAGATGCCCTGGAGGATGTTGCCGGTGACCTTGTAGACCTTCCCGGACAGCGCGGGCTCGCCCACCTCGAACGACTTCAGCGAGATGCCCCGCTTGACCAGCTTCTCCTTGAACAGGTCGATCGCGGCCAGGCAGCGCTCCTCGGCGTCCGACTGGAACGCGACCCCCTCCTCCCCGGACCAGGCCACCGTGGTGTTGGTCCCTCGGAAGTCGAACCGGCTCGCCAGCTCCTTGCTGGCCTGGTTGAGCGCGTTGTCCACCTCCTGCCGGTCCACCTTGCTCACCACGTCGAACGAGGGGTCCGCCACGTGCTTAACACCTCCGTGCCTGGGTCTTTCGACGTCTTTGGACTCAATACCACTACCCGCCGGATGCTACCGGGAGGGACCCGTTGACCGGACGTGTTCCCGGTTGGGTATTGTTCAGCGCGCGGTCACCAAAGACCGCACACGGCGGGTTGCCCGAGTGGTCAAAGGGAGCAGACTGTAAATCTGTCGGCTACGCCTACGAAGGTTCGAACCCTTCACCCGCCACAACAGCCAAATCGCCCCCCTCACCAGCACGAACAGGTGAGGGGGCCGATTTTGTGATATGTGGTGACGTCTGGGCAGCTCCATGTGGCTGTGCCACAGCCAAGGTCACGCTTGTTCGGTCCCCCAACGTTCCTCCCGAACCGACATCGGCGCATCAGGCGCGACAGCCGGGTGGTAGGCGTCAAGTTGTCGTCCACTACCGTGTCACGCCGCAATGACGTAGCATTTATGTTACGCATGTTGCCTGTCCATCTGAGAGGAGGCAGCCGTGGCGGACCTGCCGACCACGTTTTGGGACGATCTTGCTAATGATCTTCGGGACCCCGAGTTCCTGCGTACCTACGTTGCGGAGAGCATCCGCATCGAGACGATCGACCGGCTGGTCAACCAGCTCGACGAGGTCCGGGAAGCGGACGGCCTCAGCAAAGCCGATGTGGCTCGCGCGATCAGTGCCGAGCCCGCCGTTGTTCGGCGGCTGCTGTCGCTGAACCACCGGAACCCCACGATCGGCACCTTGGTCGAAGTCGCGGCGGCTTTGGGAATGCGAGTCGCCCTGGAACCGATGCCCGATCATGAGCTGAAAGAGATTACTGAGACGCTGCGGTCTGGCATCGCCGCCGACTCCCGAGCACTGGCCCGGTCCATGGCGGCACTCCGGGGCGATACGTCACGCGCGTCTGCCTGAGCCTGCTATGCCAGCGAACGCGGATTGCGTTTGCGGTACTCGTCCCCAGCTCCCTCACGGCGCCGTAGTCCGCTTCGGCACTGGAACTGAGGCGCCGGCGACGAATCGGCTGCGCGGGACGGCGCGTGTCAGACCGGCGGAACGAAGCCTGGGATCCAGCCCGGGTCGTCGCTGTTGCCGCACACTGGGCAGGGCGAGCTAACCATGACCCCTGGGGCAATCTCGCGCATGATCGACCCGTCGCCGGGTAGGAGAACCGGCCGGTATCGCTGAGCGCCGTCCGGGCCGTCGACGAGTTCGTGCGTTTGGACGCGGCAGCCGTGGCACACGGTACGGCTCGGCATGACCGGGTGCTGGGTGGCGTCCACGAAGGGCAGGCTACGCGTGCCGTGCCCGGACATCATCCCGGACATCACCCTTTGGGCACCCGGCACCAGCTCATCCGGTCGGGTCCGCGTCGCGTCGACTGCGCCGCTCGATGAGGATGACGTCCCGCCAGACCCCGTGGTGCTGCCCGATCCGCTCGCGCGTGCCGACCACCCGGAATCCGGCGCGTTCGTGCAGCGCGAGACTGGCCGTGTTCTCCGGGAAAACGCCGGACTGCAACGTCCAGACGCCGGCCGCCTCGGTTGCGGCGATCAAGGTCGCCAGCAGCGCCCGCGCGACGCCGCGCCCGCGCTGATCCGCGCGGACGTACACGCTCTGCTCCAGTACGCCCGCGTACACGGACCGCGCGGACACCGGCGACGCCGCCACCCAGCCGACCACCGCGCCCGCGTCGTCCAGCGCGACGAACCGGTGCCTCGGCAGATGGGCCCGATCCCACGACTCCCAAGTCGGCGTGGTGACCTCGAAACTGGCATTGCCCGTGTCCAGACCGGCCTGGTAGATCGCCAACACCTGCTCGGCGTGCTCGTCGGCCATGATCTCGATCCGGACCGGATCGTCCTTGCCTCGCACGGGTTTCACGGCGCGCACGATCGCGGCGTGCAGCTTGTCGGCGACCTGGTGGGTGCGTCGCAACTCGATCTCGGTCAAGCCGGCCGTGCTCAGCGCGGCCGCGTACTGGTCGGTGGTCAGCGAACCGGTCAGGCACTCGACCCGGTCCGCGTCCTCGGCCCGTTCGGCGTCGGTCAGGCTGAACTCGGCGAGCACGTCGCTGATGCCGATCCGACCGCCCGGCCGCAACACGCGGGCGATCTCGGCGAACACGCGCGGCTTGTTGGCGGACAGGGTGATCACGCAGTTGGAGATCACCACGTCCACCGACTCGTCCGGCAGCGGGATGTCCTCGATGTGGCCGGCCAGGAACTCCGCGTTGGCGACCTGCTGTTCGGCCGCGTGCCGCCGCGCCAGCGTGAGCATCTCCTCGGTCATGTCCAGACCGATCGCCCGCCCGGTCGGGCCGACGCGACGTGCCGAGTTGAGCACGTCCAGTCCGGCGCCGGACCCGAGATCCAGCACGGTCTCGCCGGGGCGCAGATCGGCGACGGCCAGCGGGTTGCCGCAGCCGAGACCGGCCTGTTCGAGCGGCGTGTCGGCAAGGTGAGTCGCCGCGGCGGCGTAGCGGGCGCGCACTGGCTCGGTCATGAGCACACCGCCTCGACGGTCGTCGGAACCTTGCCCATCACCACGTCCGCTGCGCTGGGGAAGCACGAAACGCACTGCTCGTTGACCCGGTAGAGGTTGGCCGTGCCGCGCTTGTCGACCAGCACGAACCGCACCTCGGACAACACCTTGAGATGTGCGGACACGGTCGACTGGCCGACCGGGACCTGCTCGACGACCTGCCCGACGGTCATCGGGCCACCGTGTTCGGCCAGCAGGTTGAGAATCTGCACCCGGGTCGCGTCGGCCAGCGCCCGGAACCAGCCGGCGTAGGTCTCCGCGAGTTGCCGTTCCAGCATCGGCCGCTCCTCCATCGTTTATCGTCGATGAACGATAAACAAAGAGGGTCGTATCTGGGAACCCGTGGGCTACCGACCGGCTCGCCGCGCACGGCCTGCTCACCGACGTCCAGACCGACACCACTTGCTGCTACGCCGTGCAGGACAAGGTCAAGGTCTGGGAGGTCTATGTCGTCAAGGCCGACTCGACCACCTACGCGCAAAGCTGCTGTGGCTGACCCCGGCGCTGGCGGACAGGTGGCGCAGGCCGCGTTTGGCGTAGGTGCGCGGGTTGGTGTCGACGTACCGGAGCCAGTCGGGGCGCGGCTCGCCGCGGAGCCAGGCGTGGCAGGCGAGGCCGTAGCCGAACATCGGTTCGGTCAGATAGCCGAGGTTGGACGTGGTTCGCCGCGCGTTGTCCTGGCGGTAGTCGAAGCGGGCGTTGGCGGTGAAGATGCCCAGACCCAGGTAGATGGTGAGCAGGTCGGTCAGGGGTTCGTGGTCGGTGCGCTTGGTGGTGATGCGGCCCTCGCCGAGCAGACGGACGTGGCCGAGTTCGTGGGCGACCGTGGCGATGAGGCGGTCTGGTTTCACGCCGAGGGTCTGGTCGATGCCGATCACGGCGCGACCGTCGACAAGCCGGTAGTGGCCTGCCGCGCCGCGCGAGCTGATGGTGAGGCCGGCAGCCCTGGCCAGATCTTGTTCGGCCGTGTCGCCGTAGAACTCGACGGTGATCGCGTTCGGGTCGACGTCGACGTAGCCGCACAGCCGGTCGATGATCGCGCGGATGGCGTCTTGCGAGCCGTCGTGCGGTCCGGGGAAGAACTCCTCGGTGGGCAGGATGATCGGCCGACGCAGATAGTCCTGGCCGAACTCGGCGCGGAACCAGGTCGTCAACTCCTCGATCCACTGCTGCTCGCGCGCGGCAACCGGGCACTCGGCCTGGAAAAGTCCCATCATGCACCCCCTTTCCATGTTGATACCCCGGTCCTGGTTGGCTGCGCCAACTCAGCGGGCTGCGGCTCCGGTGCGCAGGCCGAGGCCGACCAGGACGATGCCGGTGATCCGGTCCAGCACGCGACGGAACGAGGGTGAGCGGACGGTACGACGGGACAGGTGCACGACGGTCGTCCAGATCGACAACCAGCCGGTCGCGACGATGATGTGCGCGAGACACAGTTCGAGCATCTGCGGCAGCAGCGGTGAACCCGCGTGCAGGAACTGGGGCGCGACGGTCAGGTAGACGGCGGCTGCCTTGGGGTTGAGCACGTTGCCGAGAAAGCCCTGCACCAGATCGCCGTGCCCGTGCCAGGGCAGCCGTCGCGTCGGCGCGGGCTCGGGCGCGTCGCGTCGGCTGGGGCGCGAGTTCCACAGGGTGCGCAGGCCGAGCAGCACGAGGTAGGCGGCGCCGACCAACTTGACCACGGTGAACGCCTCGGAGGAGCGCATCACCAGCGCGGACAGCCCGAGGCCGGCGAGCGTGGCATGGCAGACCAGGCCGGCCGCCGTGCCCGCGGTGACCGCGAAGCCGCTTGTCACCCCGCGATCGAGGACTCGCTGGGTGACAAGCGTGAAGCTGACGCCCGGGGTGAGGCAGATCGGCAGCACGGCGAGGCCGAAGCCGACCATCGGCAACCATGACATTTGTCCGAACATAGGCAACTTGGGAGGGCCAGTCCATCGGGCGAAGCCGGCTTATCGGACTTCTTTCTGCCACTTTCCTGTGAACTTGTGGTGATGAAGACGACACCCGGCTTCGTTCGGTAACCGTCCGGCGTCGGGGAGCATGGTGGGCGGGTCGCCGCACCGTGTTTGCAATCGTGTGCCGGTGATCGACGATCAGTGCGGTGAACGGGAAGGGCCGGCATGCAGTGGTGGCAGTACGCGGTGATCGCGGGCGCCGGCATGCTCGCCGGCATGATCAACGCGGTCGTCGGTTCGGGCACGCTGATCACGTTCCCGGTGTTGCTCGCCTTCCACTACTCGCCGGTCGTCGCCAACGTCTCCAACGGGCTCGGGTTGGTGCCCGGCTCGGTGGCGGGCGCCTACGGCTACCGGCGTGAGCTGGCCGGACAGCGACCTCGGCTGATCAAGCTCGGCATCGCGTCCGCACTCGGCGCGGTGCTCGGGGCGGTGCTGCTGCTCACGCTTCCGCCCGGTGCGTTCAAGGCGGTCGTGCCGGTGTTGATCCTGATCGCGCTGGTGCTGGTCGTCGTCCAGCCCTGGCTGGCGCGCCGGCTCGCCGCGCGCAGGCCGGAGGGGCACACCGGCGATGGCGGCTTCCTGTTGCTGTTGGGCATTTTCGTGACCGGCGTGTACGGCGGGTACTTCGGCGCGGCCCAGGGCGTGATCGCCATCGGCATCATGGGCGTGCTGCTGAGCGAGAGCATGCAGCGGATCAACGCGGCCAAGAACGTGCTGACCGCGCTGGCGAACCTGGTGTCCGGAGTGGTGTTCGTTGTGGTCGCGCACGTCGCCTGGATCGCGGTCGCGCTGATCGCGGTCGGCTCGATGATCGGCGGGTTGATCGGCGGGCGGTTCGGCCGCAGGCTGCCACCGATTGCACTACGCGCAGTGATCGTTCTGGTGGGACTCGTGGCAATCGGCAAGTTGCTGCTGACCTGATCGGCCTAATACGGAGCGCCAATTTCGTGGTAGTTGCGGGACAGCTGCACCCATTAGGGGACTAGGGTTGGTGCTAAATTTCCCGATTAATCGGGTTCCGATAACCCAGGGTCACGAAACAGCTCTAGGACAAATTGCCCGGTAGAGCTACAGTGCTAGGGCACTTGTGCGCCGCACCGTCACCGTCGCTCGTCGACCGCGGCACACCTGGCGTCCTGATAAAGGCATTTGCCGCGTCGAAGTTGTCGTGGTCGCAAGACCGGGCGGCGAGACGAGGAGGGTCCATGTCCGACGACCGCAGGGCGTGGATGCGGACATGACGCATCCCGTGAACAGTCCGGCCACTCAGGCCGACACACCGACCGACCGACAGCAGACCGAGCAGCAGCCCGCGAATCACTGGTTCACCGCGTACACCGCGGTCGTCCTGGTGGCCGGGGTGCTCGGTGCCGTCGGCATGTGGGTGTGGCTGCCGCTGCCGAAGCAGAGCGCCCCGCTGTGGCTGATCCCGCTGCTCGCCGTCGGGTTCCTGCTCGCCGAGGCGTTGGCCGTGGACGTCGACGTGCGCGTCGGCGTGTCCTGGACCATCTCGTTCACCGAGATACCCATGGTCATCGGGCTGCTCATCGCGCCGTTCCAGGTCGTGCTCGCCGCACACGTGATCGCCGGGGTCGGCACGCTGCTGGTCCGCAGGGTGCGCGACCGGGTCGCCTACAACGCGGGCGTCATGATCATCGAGGTGGTGTGCGCGTTCGCCGTCGCCCACGTGGTCGACGACATCAGCGTTGGCGCCAAACCGCTGTGGATCGGCGCGTTCGCCGGTGCGCTCGCCCTGCCCGTCGCCAGCACGCTGCTCGCGGTCGCCGCGGTTCGCCTGCTCGGCCGCCGAATGCGGCTGATGGGTGCGGTCCGACTGATCGGCCGCATCCTGGTCGTCGGCCTGCTCAACGCCGCCGTCGGCGTGGCAGGCTACGAACTGGTCATCAAGACCCCCTGGGGCTGGGGCCTGGTCGCGCTGGTCTTCATCGGTGTGATCACCCTCTACTTCGCCTACTCCGGCCTGCTCAAGGAACAGCGGGACCTGGAGGCGCTCTCCGACGTCAGCCTGATGGTGGCCCGCTCGGGGCAGCAGATCGCGCAGCCAGCGGCCAACCCGGAAACCACCATGGCCATCACCGATGGCGACGAGTGGCAGGTCATCGTCGAACGGATCAGGGACCAGGCCAGCGCCAAGCGGGTGGTCCTGCGGCTGTGGCCGGACCCGTCCAGCGAGGTCCGCACCATCGTCGCCGGTGCCGCCCTGCCCGATGGCGCGCTCGACTCCAGGATCGTCCGTGACGACGCCATGCTGCGGCTGGCGGGCGGCGGCGTCCGCCAGTTCCACGCGGGCGACGCCAGCGCGGACGTGCTCGGCGCGCTTGGCGTACGCGAGGCCAACGAGGCGCTGGTCGTGCCGCTGCGCGGCTCCAACCAGGTGCTCGGCGCGCTGGAGGTGCACGATCGGCTCAGCCGTTGGCGCGGGTTCAGCAAGACCGACGTGCAACTCATCGCCACCATGGCCAGCCACCTCGCCACCGCCGTCGACAACCGCAGGCTGATGGCCAGGCTGCGGCACGACGCCTATCACGACCCGCTCACCGGCCTGCTGAACCGCGCGGGTTTCCGGGAGACCGCGAGCGGTCTGCTCCGCGCCAACCACAACGCCTCGGTCGTGCGCATCGACCTGGACGTGCTGTCCACGGTCAGCGACGCGCTCGGCTACGCGTGGGGCGACCGGATGGTCGTCGCCGCCGGTCGCAGGCTGCGCGGCGAACTGGACCCCAACGCTCCGCTGGCCCGCCTCGAATCCGGCTCCTTCGCCGCGCTCCTCGTCGACTACACCGACGAGGAGGCAGGCCAGATGGCCGAGCGGCTGCGCGCCGCGCTGTCCGTGCCCTACCCGGTGGAGCGGCTGACCGTCGAGGCCACCGTGACCGTCGGCTACGCCGTGCTCGACGACGCGGTCGACGAGTCCGCGCCGGACGTGGACGGCCTACTGCAACGCGCCGACGTCGCGGTCCGCGCGGCCAAGGGCGACAGCGAGCCGGTCCGCCGCTACGTGCCCAACATGGGCCAGGTGTTCCTGCGCCGCTTCCAGCTGGTCACCCAGTTCCGGCAGGCGCTGGAGAGCGGCCAGATCTACGTGCACTACCAGCCCAAGGTCGCGTTGCCCAGCCGTCAGGTGCTCGGCGTCGAGGCCCTGGTGCGCTGGCAGCACCCGGAGTACGGCCGGCTCGCGCCGGACGAGTTCGTGCCCGCGGTCGAGGCAACCGGCCTCGTCGACGCGCTCACCTCGTTCGTCACCGAGAAGGCGCTGATCAAGGTGCGCAAGTGGCTTGATCGGGGCATCCGGATGAGCTGCGCGGTCAACCTCTCCGTGCGCAACCTGGACGACGAGGACTTCCCTGACCGCGTCGCCGAGGCACTGCAACGGCACAACGTGCCGCCCGAACTGCTGACCTTCGAGCTGACCGAGTCCGGGGTCATGTCCGATCCGGAACGGGCCTTGCCGGTGCTGCGCAGGCTGCACGCACTCGGCCTCGTGCTCGCTGTCGACGACTTCGGCACCGGCTACTCGTCGCTTGCCTACCTGCGGCAGCTGCCGGTGGACGAGGTCAAGATCGACAAGAGCTTCGTGCTCGGCATGGGCAGCGACCTGTCCGACCTCGCGGTCGTCCGGTCGATCGTGGAACTGGGCCTCTCGCTCGGCCTGATCGTGGTCGCCGAGGGCGTCGAGGAGGACGCCGCCCGCGACCAGCTGATCGACATGGGCTGCCACGTCGCGCAGGGCTATCTGATCTCGCGGCCGCTGTCCGAGGAGCGCCTGGAAGCCTGGTTGCAGGCCAGGACGGTCTCCGGCACCGGCCTGCTCGACGAGACCGTACTCACACTCGTCCATTAGCTCCCGCTAGCCAAGGCCAGCGGGAGGGACCCGATTTTTGGTCGTGGCCAGGCGTTGTGTAGAGTCCTCTTCGCTGCGTTCGAGCAGGCCCCTTTAGCTCAGTCGGCAGAGCGTCTCCATGGTAAGGAGAAGGTCTACGGTTCGATTCCGTAAAGGGGCTCCATGACCGCCGCGATGCGCGATACTGGGCATCGCGGCTGCGTCATGTGCGGCGGTGTAGCTCAGTCGGTAGAGCAAGCGGCTCATAATCGCTGTGTCGCCGGTTCAAGTCCGGCCACCGCTACGCAAGTGGGCGAGGTATGTCTGCGGAGAGCGCAGACCGGCCTTGCTTCGCAGTGTCTTTTGGGGGCTTGGCCCCCAACCCCCTTGTGGGCGGGGTGGTGACTGGGCGGTTTGGCGAGCCCGGTTTGGTCCCGCACACTGGTGGGGAACAGAACGCCTCGCATGGGTGTTCAGCAATGGCCTGGGCCAGTCGAGCGGCCGGGTGACTCATGAAAGGAAGGCTCCGACGTGGCTGCCACTGACGTGCGACCCAAGATCACGCTGGCGTGCGAGGAGTGCAAGCACCGCAACTACATCACCAAGAAGAACCGGCGCAACGACCCGGACCGTCTTGAGATGAAGAAGTTCTGCCCGAACTGCGGCAAGCACCAGATGCACAAGGAAACCCGCTGAGCCAGCGCACAACTCACCGGCGAGGCCGTTCCGCAGCAGCGGGGCGGCCTCGCCGGCGTTTGGGCTAGCCTCCCGGGGTGTCACTCGACCAGTTCATCGGACGTAGTTATCCGCCGGCACCCGTCTACGAGGTGAGTTCGGCGAAGATCAGGGAGTTCGCCGACGCGATCGGCGACGCCAATCCCCGGTACCGCGGAGGCAAAGGCGGTCGCGCCACCGACGTTCGCCACGATCATCAACATCCCGGCGATCATGGCCATCGTGCACGACCCGGAGTTGGGCCTTGACTACAGCCGCCTGGTGCACGCCGACCAGACCTTCACCCACCACCGGCCGATCACTGCGGGCGACAAGCTGGTACTGACCACGCACATCGACGGCGCCATGAGCAGGGCAGGCAACGACATGCTCACCGTGCGGACCGAGATCGTCGACACCGACGGCGCCGCGGTGAGCACCACCACCGCGACGCTGGTCTTCCGGGGGGACAACGCATGATCGCCGCCGACATCGAGGTAGGGCACGAACTGCCGCCGCTGTCCGTCCGGGTCACCAGGGCCGACCTGGTCCGCTATGCGGGCGCGTCGCTGGACTTCAACCCGATCCACTGGAACGACAGGGTCGCGCTGGCGGCCGGCCTGCCGGGCGTGATCGCGCACGGCATGTTGACCATGGCGCTGGCCGGTCGGATCGTCACCGACTGGGTGGGCGATCCCGGCGCGGTGATCGAGTACGGCGCGCGGTTCACCCGGCCGGTCGTTGTGCCCAACGACGACGAGGGCGCGCTGGTGGAGTTCACCGCGAAGGTGACCGAGAAGCGCGAGGACGGCACCGCGAAGATCGCGATCACCGCCAAGTTCGACGGCGCGACGGTGTTGGGGAGGGCCGCCGCGGTCGTTCGGATCCAGGCATGACGGTGGCCGGGAGCCGCTGGCTCCCGGCCACTCGTGGGATCGGGTCAGCTGGCTTCGCGGAGGAAATCGGCCATGCGGTTCAGGCCGGTGACCATGTCGTCCTCGCCGAGCGCGTAGGACAGCCGGAAGTAGCCGTCCGTGCCGAACGCCTCGCCCGGCACGACCGCGACCTCGGCGTGCCGCAGCACGAGATCGGCCAGTTCCGCACTGGTGGTCGGCACCGAGCCGCGGAACTGCTTGCCGAGCAGGCCCTTGACCGACGGGTAGCAGTAGAACGCGCCCTCCGGGGTCGGGCACTGCACGCCGGGGATGGCGGAGAGCAGCTCGACCATGATCCTGCGCCGCTTGTCGAACTCGACGCGCATCGCCTCGACGGCATCGAGGCTGCCGGACACGGCCGCGAGGGCAGCCTGCTGCGACACGTTGGCCACGTTGCCGCACAGGTGCGACTGGTAGCTGGTCGCGGCCTTGATCACGTCGTCGGGGCCGATGATCCAGCCGACCCGCCAGCCGGTCATGGCGTAGGTCTTGGCGACGCCGTTGAGGATGAGGCAGGTGTCGGCCAGTTCGGGCACCACGACCGGCATCGAGTGCGCCTGGACGCCGTCGTAGACCAGGTGCTCGTAGATCTCGTCGGTGACCACCCAGATGCCGTGCTCCAGCGCCCAGCGGCCGATCGCCTCGACCTGCTCGCGCGGAGTACACGCTGCCGGTCGGGTTGGACGGCGAGTTGAACAGCAGCGCCTTGGTGCGCGGCGTGCGCGCCGCCTCCAACTGCTCGACGGTGACCAGGTAGTTCGCGGTCTCGTCCGCGGTGACCTGGACGGGGACGCCGCCGGCAAGGGCAATCGACTCGGGATAGGTGGTCCAGTACGGGGCGAGCAGCAGCACCTCGTCGCCGGGGTCGAGCAGGGTGGCGAACGCGGTGTACACGGCCTGCTTGCCACCGTTGGTGACCAGCACCTGGCTCGGCTTGACCTGGTAGCCGGAATCGCGCGCGGTCTTGGCGGCGAGCGCGTCGCGCAGCTCCGGCAGTCCGGCCACCGCGGTGTACCCGTGGTTGGCCCGCTGTCCGCAGGCGGCGACGGCCGCCTCGACGATGTAGTCGGGGGTGGGGAAGTCGGGCTGGCCCGCGCCGAAGCCGATCACCGGCTTGCCGGCCGCCTTGAGCTCGCGGGCCTTAGCGTCGACCGCGAGGGTCGCGGAGGGGGTGATCCCGCCGATCCTGGAGGAAATCCGGCGGGGCAGAACGTCATTCGCAGTTGCCGCCATGCCGGCATCCTCGCAGAGCAGGAGATTCCGGCCACACCCGGGCCGGGCCGCCGACCTCGGGTTTATCGGCCGGTCGAGGACGCGATTGCGGGGGACCGTGCCGTGTGCACTACACTTCGGTACTTGGTACGCGTGATGGTTGCCCCGTGCTCGGCACTGGGGTGGGTGGAATGCGGCCAAACTCGTGGTCGGGTGACTGATCACGAAGGGGTGTAGCTCAATTGGCAGAGCAGCCGCCTCCAAAGCGGCAGGTTGCAGGTTCAAGTCCTGTCGCCCCTGCGTAGATCACTTCTGGTGGCCGACGGCGAAGCGAGGTGTGCTAGTGGCGGAAGACCACGAGCAGCAGGACGGGGCGGAGGAGCAGCCGCAGACGCAGGCTGCCCGGCCGACCACTGCCGCCGCGCGTCGCGAGCGGCGCGCTGCCGGGCGTGCCGGTGCCACCGGGCCCTCGGCCGACAAGGCCGGTGCCCGACCGACGACGCGCGCCGGCCGCAGGGCGAAGCCAAGCGAAGCGGAGCTGGAGGCCGGCAAGGCCACGCTGAGCAAGGCCGACCAGGGCATCGTCACCCGCAAGCGGGGCGTCGGCGACAAGCAGCCGGGGATCTTGGCGAGGTTCGTTCGGTTCCTCCGCGAGGTGGTCAGCGAACTGCGCAAGGTCATCTGGCCGACGCGCAAGCAGCAGCTCACCTACACCATCGTGGTGCTGGTGTTCGTAGCGTTCGTGGTCGCGTTCGTCTCCGGCCTCGACTACGGGTTCACCAAGCTCGTGTTCGTCGTGTTCGGCTGACGAGCTGTAGGAAAGGAAGCGAGACCGACTGTGACATCCGAAGACAGCGCGCCTGATGGTCAGGAATTCACTGACCAGCAGGTCGAGGAGCTGTTCGCCGAACAGAGTGGCGACGGACACGTCGAGCCGGTCGAGGCAGCTGACGAAACCAGCGACTCCGCCGACGACGTGGCCGATGCCGCGAGCACGCAGGACATCTCCGAGCCGGGTGACCCGGCCGAGGAGCTGCGGGCCGCGCTGCGCAGCGCGCCCGGCGACTGGTACGTCGTGCACTCCTACGCCGGCTACGAGAACAAGGTCAAGACCAACCTGGAGACCCGCATCCAGACCCTGGACATGGAGGACTACATCTTCCAGGTCGAGGTGCCGACCGAGCAGGTCACCGAGATCAAGAACGGCCAGCGCAAGCAGGTGCAGCGCAAGGTGCTGCCCGGCTACATCCTGGTCCGGATGGAGCTGAACGACCCGTCGTGGAGCGCGGTGCGCAACACGCCGGGCGTGACCGGCTTCGTCGGCGCGACCTCCAAGCCGTCCCCGCTTGCCCTGGACGACGTGCTGAAGTTCCTGCTTCCGCAGGTCCAGGAGGACACCAAGGCGAGCGCGGGCAGTGGTGGCGGCAGCCAGGCCAAGTCGACCGCGACGGCGACCAAGCCCAGTGTCGAGGTCGACTTCGAGGTCGGCGAGTCGGTCACCGTCATGGACGGTCCGTTCGCGACCCTGCCGGCCACGATCAGCGAGGTCAACGCGGACAACCAGAAGATCAAGGTGCTGGTGTCGATCTTCGGCCGGGAGACCCCGGTCGAGCTCTCGTTCAACCAGGTCTCCAAGATCTGAGTTTTCGGGAGCGACGTGGGAGGACCCGTGCGCGGTCCGGACCACAACTATTCGGAATACGAAATGAAGGAATAGCTGATGAAGCGCAGCAAGAACTACCGCGCGGCAGCTGAGCTGGTGGACCGCACCAAGCTCTACAGCCCGCTTGAGGCCGCGAACCTGGCCAAGGAGACGTCCAAGATCAAGCAGGACGCCACCGTCGAGGTCGCGATTCGGCTTGGCGTCGACCCGCGCAAGGCGGACCAGATGGTCCGTGGCACGGTCAACCTGCCCAACGGCACCGGCAAGACCGCGCGCGTGATCGTGTTCGCCGTCGGTGACAAGGCCGCGGAGGCCGAGGCCGCCGGTGCGGACGCGGTGGGCTCTGACGACCTGATCGAGCGCATCCAGGGCGGTTGGCTGGACTTCGACGCCGCGATCGCGACCCCGGACCAGATGGCCAAGGTCGGCCGGATCGCCAGGGTGCTCGGCCCGCGTGGCCTGATGCCGAACCCGAAGACCGGCACCGTGACCCCGGCCGTCGCCAAGGCGATCACCGAGATCAAGGGCGGCAAGATCAACTTCCGGGTGGACAAGCAGGCCAACCTGCACCTGGTGATCGGCAAGGCATCCTTCCCGACCGAGAAGCTTGTCGAGAACTACGCGGCCGCGCTGGACGAGGTGCTGCGCGCCAAGCCGTCCGCCGCCAAGGGCCGCTACCTGAAGAAGGTCACCTTCACCACGACGATGGGCCCCGGCATCCCGGTCGACCCGAACCGCACTCGCAACATGCTTGTCGACGAGGCCCCCGCGGTCTGAGCCGACACCGAGCAGCAGAACCGGGGCGCGTCCGCCAAGGACGCGCCCCGTTTTTGCGTTGGTCACGGGGTTGGGATGCCGGAATAGTCACCGGTCGAGCCAACCGCTGTGGTCGGCTGCGCGGCGTCTCCGGCGGTCGGCGGAGGTGTGGAGGAGGATGTACAGGGCGTCTGCGGCTGGTATCCGGTGATCTCCCAGCCCTTGACCTGCTTGGTCAGGATGAACGTGCCGAGCATTGGTCCACCGGAGATGTTGAATTCGCAGGAAGAGATGGTCGCGGTCGGCCCTGGCAACGACCTGGCCAGCCTGGCCAGGGTCGGATTCCGGTAAGCGTGGGGATCGGACAGTTGGCCGTAGATGGCGGCAAAGGCCGAAGTGCACGATGTGGTCCGGAACGCACGGGCAAAAGAACTCGCGGCCTCGGCGCTGAAATTGCCACATCCGTCCACGGAGTCTTGTCGTCCGAGGCTCTTGTACACGTCGGCCACGGCGTTGTACGGATTGGTAGGGAGGACGCCGCTCTCCGTCGTGGGAAGAGGATAGGCGGCGTTGCCGCCGCCCTGGTTGGCGCTGCCGACGTAGTGCTGGATGAGCGCGGGCACGCCCCAGACCGCCAGAATGATCAGCACCAGGATGCCCATCGCCCAGCGGAACGGGGTGCTGCGCAGGATCTTGCGCCACAGCGGCGGGTTGGTGACCTTCTCGATCTTGGTCTGGCTGTCGTGGATCTTCCGCAGCTGCGCGTGCACGTCGGCCAGCTGCTCGTGCACGTCCGGTCGGGGCTGGGCGGGCTCAAGATTGCCGCCCTCGGCTGTCCACGGCGCGCCCGACGGCGGCTTGGCCTTGGTGAACCGCTGGAACTCCTGGAAGCGCTGGAATTCCTGGTACTGGCGGAACGTCTCCGGGTCCACGCCGGCAGGGGGCATCTCGGGAACCTCGGGGAGGTTGTCGGTGCCCGGCTGTTCGTTCTCGCCCACGACCTACATCATGCCGCGTCGGCTTCGGCACGTAGAGCCACCATGCCGGCGATTTGGAGGGCGGACGGCCGTCGGCGTACCATGAACGCTGTTCCACCTAAGACCGCTGGTCTTCCCCCATGGGGAACCAAGGTCCCGCGAATGCGGGCGGCCCGCGCAGGTAGGACGAGGCAAGAACAGCTGGGTGCGCAAGCGCCCTCTTCTCTTTCGCCCCGTGCCGCTCTGCGCACCGGGGCGTTCGTCGTTTCCGGGGCCGATCGCGGCAGGAAACGTGGCTAAAAGAGAGGAGGCGACCGTGGCGAAGCCCGACAAGGTTGACGCCGTTACCGAGATCGCGGACAAGTTCCGCGCCAGCTCGGCCGCTGTCGTCACCGAGTATCGAGGGCTCACCATGGCGCAGCTTTCCACCCTGCGTCGCACCCTCGGTGTCGGTGTCAGCTACCGGGTCGCGAAGAACACTCTGGTCAAGCGGGCCGCGCAGGACGCCGGTGTGCAGGGTCTCGATGACCTGTTCGTCGGCCCGACCGCCATCGCTTTCGTCGAGGGCGAGCCCGTCGACGCCGCCAAGGCGCTGCGCGATTTCGCCAAGGACAACAAGGCCCTTGTCATCAAGGGCGGCTTCATGGACGGCAGGGCGCTGTCCGTGGACGAGGTCACCAGGATCGCCGACCTCGACTCCCGTGAGGTGCTGCTGGCCAAGCTGGCCGGCGCGATGAAGGGCAACCTGGCCAAGGCTGCCGCTCTGTTCAACGCGCCCGCGTCGCAGGTTGCCAGGCTGGCCGCCGCTCTGCAGGAGAAGAAGGCCGCCGAGGAAGGTGGCGCGGCCGAGTAGGGCCCGTCGTACCAGAGTCCGACCCCGATATTCACATGAACCCGCGCCCGTGTTGCCTCGGGCGTAGAAGCAAGGAAGGAACGCCATCATGGCGAAGCTGAGCACCGACGAGCTGCTCGACGCGTTCAAGGAAATGACCCTGCTGGAGCTCTCGGAGTTCGTGAAGCAGTTCGAGGAGACCTTCGAGGTCACCGCGGCTGCTCCGGTCGCCGTCGCCGCGGGCCCGGTTGCCGGTGGTGGCGCTGCCGCCGAGGCCGTCGAGGAGCAGAGCGAGTTCGACGTGGTCCTTGAGGCCGCTGGCGACAAGAAGATCCAGGTCATCAAGGTCGTGCGTGAGGTCGTCTCCGGCCTCGGCCTGAAGGAGGCCAAGGAGCTGGTCGAGTCCGCTCCGAAGCCGATCCTGGAGAAGGTCAACAAGGACCAGGCCGCTGCCGCCAAGGAGAAGCTGGAAGGCGCGGGCGCTGTCGTTTCCGTGAAGTGACTTCAGTTCACTTACGGTAACTGAAATACCCGTTAGGGGCGGATTCCGGACAGGGATCCGCCCCTAATTCTGTCCCGAGATCAAAACCGTTACGGTTCTGCGCAGTGTCATGCGTCACGGGGTACCCCGGGCGGGGTTGAACTGGCGAGTAACCTACGCGCCACCCGCTCGTTGCACCGATAAGACGTCGGCTGCTCGGCGGCGGATTGTGGGCGGCTGGTTCGCCGAGACTGATGGGCTGCGGGAGGTCCGATGGGCGTCGAGGTGGTCGTAGAGGGACTGACGAAGTCCTTCGGTCGACAGGCCATCTGGCGGGACGTGACGCTGACTCTGCCGCCTGGTGAGGTGTCGGTGATGCTGGGCCCGTCGGGCACCGGCAAGTCGGTGTTTCTGAAGTCGATGATCGGGTTGCTCAAGCCCGAGCGTGGCCGGTGCGTGGTCAACGGGGTCGACATCGTCTCGTGTTCCGAGCACAAGCTCTACGAGACGCGCAAGCTGTTCGGGGTGTTGTTCCAGGACGGTGCGTTGTTCGGGTCGATGAACCTGTTCGACAACGTCGCGTTCCCGCTGCGCGAGCACACGAAGCGCTCGGAGTCGGAGATCCGGCGGATCGTGCTGGAGAAGATGGAGATGGTGGGTCTGACCGGGGCGGAGCGCAAGCTGCCCGGCGAGATCTCCGGTGGTATGCGCAAGCGTGCCGGCCTGGCGCGGGCGCTGGTGTTGGATCCGCAGATCATTCTGTGTGACGAGCCGGACTCGGGTCTGGACCCGGTGCGGACGGCCTACATCTCGCAGTTGTTGATCGACTTGAACGCGCAGATCGACGCGACGATCCTGATCGTGACGCACAACATCAACATCGCGCGGACGGTGCCGGACAACATCGGCATGCTGTTCCGGCGGGAGCTGGTGATGTTCGGGCCGCGTGAGGTGTTGTTGACCTCGGACGAGCCGGTGGTTGAGCAGTTTCTCAACGGTCGGCGGATCGGTCCGATCGGGATGTCGGAGGAGAAGGACGCGGCCACGATGGCGCGGGAGCAGGCGCATCTTGATGCCGGGCACACCGATGGTGGGGTGGACCAGGACATTTCCGGAATCGTGCCGCAGTTGCAGCCGACCCCGGGCCTGCCGGAGCGGCAGGGGGCGCGCAGGCGACAGGACCGGGTGATGCGCATCCTGCACACGCTGCCACTCCGGGCGCAGGACGCGATCGTCGCCAGCCTCACCCCGGAGGAGCGGGCCCGCTACCAGGTCGGTGTCGGAGTCGGCGCGACCCAGACACTCACTGACTTCAGGCCCAGTCCGCACCCGCGCGGCGTGGACGCCACCCAGCAGTTCCGGATGGACGTTCCCGAACCGGACGGCTTCCGCGGCGACCTGAACGGCAGCAATGTCGCCGATCTACCCGAGTCCGACTGGCACGACTCCCGTGAGCAGGAGGGGTCTTGAGCAGTAGTTCGCAACCGGCGACCTTCCCCGGCGCCGGCGCACTGCGCGAGACCGGCAGGCTGTTCGCCCTCGGACTCGACGTCGCGGTCAACATCTTCCGCCGCCCGTTCCAGACCAGGGAATTCATCCAGCAGTGCTGGTTCGTGGCGAGCGTGACCATCCTGCCGACCGCACTGGTCGCCATCCCGTTCGGCGCGGTCATCGCGCTTCAACTGGGTTCGCTGACCGAACAGCTCGGTGCACAGTCGTTCACCGGTGCGGCCAGCGTGTTGGCGATCATCCAGCAGGCCAGCCCGCTGGTCACCGCGCTGTTGGTGGCCGGCGCGGGCGGTTCGGCGATCTGTGCCGACATCGGCGCGCGCACCATCCGCGAGGAGATCGACGCCATGGAGGTCCTCGGCGTCTCCCCGATCCAGCGGCTGATCGTGCCCCGCGTGCTCGCCGCCATGCTGATCGCGCTGCTGCTCAACGGCATGGTCTCGGTGGTCGGCGTGCTTGGCGGCTACTTCTTCAACGTGATCCTCCAGCACGGCACGCCCGGTGCGTACCTCGCCAGCTTCTCCGCCCTCGCCCAGCTGCCCGACCTGTGGATCGGCGAGATCAAGGCGGTGATCTTCGGCTTCATCGCCGGTGTCGTCGCTGCCTACCGCGGCCTGCACCCGGCGCCCGGCCCGAAGGGCGTCGGCGAGGCGGTCAACCAGTCCGTCGTCATCACGTTCCTGCTGCTGTTCCTGGTGAACTTCGTGCTCACCGTCATCTACCTGCAGCTCGTCCCGTCGAAGATCGGCTGAGGCTCATGACTTCCGTATCGCAGCGGGCCCGTCGGGTGGCCAACCGTCCATTGGAGACGTTGGACACGCTCGGCGACCAGATGAGCTTCTACGTGCGCACCATCGCCTGGGTGCCGCGCGCGTTGCGCCGCTACTTCAAGGAGATTCTCCGGCTGCTGGCCGAGGTGAGCTTCGGCAGCGGCGCGCTCGCCGTGATCGGCGGCACCATCGGCGTGATGGCCGGCCTGACCCTGTTCACCGGTGTCGTCGTCGGTATCCAGGGCTACACCGCGCTGAACGAGATCGGCACGGCCGCGTTCACCGGTTTCATCTCCGCGTACTTCAACACCCGCGAGATCGCGCCGCTTGTCGCCGGCCTCGCGCTCTCGGCCACCGTCGGTGCCGGTTTCACCGCGCAACTGGGCGCCATGCGGATCTCCGAGGAGGTGGACGCCCTTGAGGTGATGGGCATCCCCTCGCTGCCTTACCTGGTGACCACCCGCGTCATCGCGGGTTTCATCGCGGTCATCCCGCTGTACGTGTTGGGCCTTCTGACGTCCTATGTGGCCTCGCGCGAGATCACCGTCCTGTTCAACGGCCAGTCGCCCGGCACCTATGACCACTACTTCAACCTGTTCCTACCGCCTGTCGACGTGTTGTGGTCGTTCGGCAAGGTGCTGGTGTTCAGCGTGGTGATCATCATGACGCACTGCTACTTCGGCTACCGCGCCGCGGGCGGCCCGGCAGGCGTCGGTGTCGCGGTCGGCAGGGCCGTGCGCACCGCGATCGTCGCGGTGACCCTGGTTGACTTCTTCCTCAGCCTCGCCATCTGGGGCACCACGACCACCGTCAGGATCACGGGATGAGCGCGAAGGAGAACGCCTAATGGGCCGGGGAGCGCTGTCGACAGTGCGCCGCAGGCTGCTCGGGGTGGCACTGATTCTGTTGGTCGCCGCCTTCTTCGCGGTGACGATCCTGTTCTACAACAAGACATTCACCTCGACAGTGCCGATCACGCTCGAAGCGGACAGTGCCGGCAACCAGCTGGACATCAACTCCGATGTGGAGGTTCGCGGCGAGATCGTCGGCAGTGTCCAGTCGGTGAGTTCCAGCGGCGACGGTGCGGTGCTCCAGTTGGCCATGGATCCGAACAAGATCAACACGATCCCGTCGAACGTGACCGCCGAGCTGCTGCCCAAGACGCTGTTCGGGGCGACCTATGTGGACCTGGTGATTCCGGACAGTCCGTCGCCGGATCATCTGGCCGGCGGCACCACGATCAGCCAGGACCGCTCAAGCACCGGTGTCCAGATCGAAGAGGTGCTGAACAACCTGCTGCCGGTGCTCAAGGCGGTCCAGCCGCAGAAGCTCTCGGCCACGCTGACCGCGGTGGCCACCGCGTTGCAGGGTCGCGGCCCCGAACTCGGCCAGACGCTTGACCAGCTCAGCAGTTACGTCGGCAAGCTCAACCCGCAACTGCCGGCGCTCGAGCACGACCTGTCGGCGTTGGCCAAGGTGTCCAACACCTACAACAAGGCCGCGCCCGACCTGCTCAACGCGCTGAACAACCTGACAGGCACGTCGGAAACCGTGGCCAGCGAGAAGAACAACCTTGAGACGCTGTACTCGACGCTGACCACCGCATCGGACAACCTGCAGAACTTCCTACAGGCCAACGAGAACAACATCATCGGCGTGTCCGCCCAGACGCTGCCGACGCTGAAGGCGCTGGCCCGCTACGCGCCCGAGTTCCCGTGCTTCCTCAAGGACATGGCGAACCTGGTGCCCAAGGTGAACAAGGCGTTCGGCGCCGGCACCGACCAGCCCGGCCTGCACGCGACCATCGAGATCACCATCAACCGCGGCCCGTACAGGCCCAGCCAGGACGCACCGGCCTATCAGGACAATCGCGGACCGCGTTGCTACGACTTCAACCCGCAGCCGAACCCGTTCCCGCAGTACCCACCGGACGGTCCGATCAAGGACGGCTCGACGTCGCCGCCCGCGGCGAACACCGCGAACACCGGCCTACTGCCGCCAACCAACGCCCAGTCCGAGATGGGCAACACCACGCCGCAGGCCGCCACCGTCGGCAAGACCGGCCTCGCCAACTCGCCGTCCGAGGAGAACTTCATCGCCGGCATCCTGGCCGCCCAGAACGGCGGCGACACCCAGAACATCCCGAACTGGTCCAGCTTCCTGATCGGACCACTGTTCCGAGGGGCGGAGGTGAGCGTGCAGTGAAGAGCATCACCCCCGCCCTGACCAAGCTGCTGATCTTCGTGGTGATCACGGTCGGCGCAACGGCCATGCTCGGCCTGACCATCGCCAACGTGAACATCGGCGGATCGAGCGACTACTCGGCTCGGTTCAGCGACGTCACCTCGCTCAACGTCGGCGACGACGTGCGAATCGCCGGTGTCAAGGTCGGCCAGGTGGACAGCATCGACGTGGTCGACCGGCAACAGGCGCAGGTCGGGTTCAGCGTCGAGAACGGGATCACGCTGCCGGCAACGGTCACCGCGCAGATCAGGTTCCGCAACCTGGTCGGCCAGCGCTACATCGAGCTGGACAGGGGCCCCGGTTCGATGACCGGCACGCTCGCGCCCGGCGCGACCATCCCGCTGGACCGCACCCAGCCCGCGCTGGACCTGACCGAGCTGTTCAACGGGTTCAAGCCGTTGTTCCAGGCGCTGTCGCCCAACGACGTCAACCAGCTCTCCTACGAGATCATCCAGGTCTTCCAGGGCGAGGGTTCGACGGTGGACTCGCTGCTGGCCAACACGGCATCGCTGACCACGACCATCGCCGACAAGGACCAGGTGATCGGCCAGGTCATCGACAACCTGGACAGCGTGTTGAACACGGTCAACGCACACACGACACAGTTGTCCAACCTGATCGTCACGCTGCAACAGCTGGTCTCCGGCCTCGCCGAGGACCGCCAGCCGATCAGCGACGCGATCGACGCGCTGGGCAACCTGGCGAACACCACGGCCGGCCTGCTGGACCAGGGCCGGGCCCCGCTCAAGGCGGACATCGCCAACCTTGGCACGCTGAGCAAGAACCTGGACGACAACCAGAGCACGGTGCAGCACTTCATCCAGTTCCTGCCAACCAAGCTCAAGGCGATCATCCCGACCGCGAGCTACGGCTCCTGGTTCAACTTCTTCCTCTGCTCCGCGAGCACCTCGGTCGCGCTGCCACCGGTGATCACCACCCCGATCAACCTGCCAGTGCTCCCGGTGACCCAGGCGAGGTGCAAGTAAGCCATGAAGCCGTTCCGGGAACGCAACCCGTACATCATCGGCGTGGTCAGCCTGACCGTGATCGTGCTGCTGGTGCTGACCGCCTTCTACTCCGACGACCTGCCGATCATCGGCGGCGGCACCACCTACACGGCGGACTTCACCGAGGACGCCGGCCTGATCCCCAGTGACGACGTGACCATCGCGGGGGTGAACGTCGGCAAGGTGACCTCGGTCAGCCTGGACGGCCAGCACGTCCGGGTCGACTTCAAGGTCCGCAACGCCTGGATCGGGGACCAGTCCACGGCGGACATCAAGATCAAGACGCTGCTCGGCTCGAAGTACATCGAGCTGACCCCACAGGGTTCGCGGCCGCTCGACCCGACTTCCCCCATCCCGACCAGCCGCACCACGTCCCCCTACGACGTGCTGGACGCGTTCAACGGCCTGTCCCAAACGGTCGAGGCACTCAACACCGACCAGCTGGCGCAGAGCTTCCAGGTGCTGTCGGAGACGTTCGCGAACTCGCCCGCCGACGTGCGCAACGCGCTCAACGGCCTGTCCGCGCTGTCCAACACGATCTCATCGCGCGATCAGCAGCTCGGCCAGCTGCTGTCCAACACCGGCCAGATCAGCCAGACGCTGGCCTCGCGCGACGCGGAAGTGCAGAAGCTGCTCTCCGACGGCACCCTGCTGCTCGGCATGCTGCAACAGCGCAAGCAGGCCATCGACACGCTGCTCACCGGCACCCAGCGCCTGGCAACCCAGCTCTCCGGCCTCGTCAACGACAACCAGTCGCAGCTCAACCCGGTGCTCACCGAGCTCAACCAGTTCACCACCATGCTCCAGCAGAACCAGACCAGCCTGGCCAACGGCATCCAGCTGCTCGGGCCGTTCGCCCGCCTGTTCGCCAACACCATCGGCAACGGGCGCTGGTTCGACAACTACATCTGCGGCCTGCTGCCGCCGTCCATCGGCCCGATCAACCAGGTGGGGTGCCTGCAATGACGACCTTCGCCACCAGGGCCGGCCAGAACCTGGCCAGGACGATCTCGATCATCTGCGTGTTCGCGCTGGTCGTCGCGATCGTGCTGTGGTGGATCGCGCAGGGCGCGAACACCCGCAAGATCACCGCGTACTTCGACCAGACCATCGGCGTCTACCCCGGCTCGACCGTGCGCGTGCTCGGCGTGCAGGTCGGCACCATCGACGATGTCACGCCGGAGGGCACCCAGGTCAAGGTCGACATGTCGGTCGACCGCACCGTTGCGATCCCGGCCAACGCGCAGGCCGTCGTGGTCGCGCCCTCCGTGGTGTCCGACCGCTACATCCAGCTCGCCCCGGTCTACACCGGCGGCCCGACCATGGGCGACGACGCGACCATCCCGCGTGACCGCACCGCAACCCCGGTCGAACTGGACCAGCTGTACAGCAGCCTGAACAAGCTGTCCACCTCGTTGGGCCCGAACGGCGCCAACCAGAAGGGGGCGCTGTCCAACCTGCTCAACACGGCAGCGGCGAACCTCGACGGCAACGGCGAGAACCTGCACAACACCATCACGCAGCTCTCCCAGCTGTCGCAGACCCTGGACAGCAACAAGGACAACCTGTTCGCGACCGTCGACAACCTGGCGCAGTTCACCACAACGTTGGCCAACAGCGACGCGACCGTCCGCAAGGTCACCCAGCAGCTTTCCGACGTGAGCGGGTTCCTGGCCGGCGAGCGCGGCAACCTCGGCGCTGCCGTTTCGCAGCTGGCCACCGCACTCGGCCAGGTCCAGGGCTTCATCAACGACAACCGCAACCAGATCAAGTCCAATGTGGACAATCTGACCCAGGTGACCCAGGTGCTCGTCCAGGAACGTTCCGCGCTCGCCGAAACCCTCGACGACGCACCGCTGGCCCTGACCAACCTGGCCAACTCCTACAACGCGGCCTCCGGCTCGCTCGACGCGCGCGCCGACCTCAACGACCTGAGCAACCCGCCCGCCGTCGAGGTCTGCCACCTGCTCCAGCAACTCGCCCCTGGCAACATCCCGGCCGAGATCAAGGCGGCCTGCGCCACCATCGCACCGATCCTGGACAAACTGGTCCCGCTGCCCACCCCGGCCCAGGTCATCGAGTCCCTGCAATCGGGCAAGATCCCGCCGCTGCCCCTGCCCATCGCGGGCGTCCTGTACGCGTCGCCGAGTACTACCGGCTCAACGTCCGGAGGTGGCAAGTGATCACCCCCCGCCGCGTTCGCAAGGTCGGCGCCGCGCTGCTGGTGGCCACCGGGCTGCTGGCGCTCACCGGCTGCAACTTCGACGGCCTCTACGGCGTGCCGCTGCCCGGCGGTGCCGACCTCGGCGACCACCCGTACACCGTGCACGCCGAGTTCGCCAACGTGCTCGACCTGGTGCCCGAGGCGTCGGTCCGGGTCAACAACGTGCTCGTCGGCCGGGTCGACTCGATCACCCTGAACAAGGCCGACTGGACCGCCGACGTGACCATGGAGGTCAACGGCGACGTCGACCTGCCGGCCAACGCCAACGCCAACCTGGAACAGTCCAGCCTGCTCGGTGAGAAGTACGTCCAGCTGATCGCGCCACCCGCCAACCAGGCTCAGGGCAAGCTGACGGGCGGCGCGACCATCCCGCTCAACCGGACCAACCGCAACGTCGAGGTCGAGGAGGTGCTCGGTGCACTGTCACTGGTCCTCAACGGCGGCGGCGTGCAGCAGATCCAGACCATCGCCAAGGAACTCAACAGCGCGACCACCGGCAACGAGGCGCAGATCCGCCAGCTGCTGTCCAATGTGGACAAATTGACCGGCGACCTGAACGCGCACGTCTCCGACATCACCGACGCGCTCGACGCGGTCAACCGGCTCTCCGCGACGCTGAACAACCAGAAGGACCAGATCGCCAACGTGATCAGCAACATCGGCCCCGGTCTGGAAACCCTTAACGCGCAGAAGGACCAGCTGGTCGGCCTGTTGCAGGCGTTCAGCGCGCTGTCCGGAGTCGCCGTCGACACCGTCAACAAGAGCCAGGACGACCTGATCGCCGACCTCAAGGCGCTCACGCCGACCCTGCAACAGCTCTCCGCGTCCGGATCGAACCTGCCCAACGCGTTGCAGCTGCTGCTCACCTTCCCGTTCAGCGACCAGGCCGTGGCCGGCATCAGGGGCGACTACGCCAACCTGTTCGGCACCATCGACCTGAACCTGCAAAACGTGCTGGAGAACCTCAGCCGCTCCAAGCAGAACCCGCTCTCGTCCATCACCGCGTTGCAGGGCATCACCGGCGGCACGCCGGGCACCCAGGCCAACCAGCCACCCCCGCTGCCGATCCCGGGCGGTTCAGGCGCGGGCGCCACCTCCGGCTCGGGCGGCACCTCGGGTGGTCTTGGCGGCATCCTCGGCCTGCTGCTGGGAGGCGGCTCCTGATGATCACCAGGAAAGTTCTGATCCAGGTCCTGGTCTTCGCGGTCGTCGGCGTGTTCGCGGTCGGCTACACCGCCATGCGCTACGGCGGCATCGGCTCGTCGTTCATCAACCCCGGCTACGACGTCAAACTCGACCTGGCTTCCGGCGGCGGGATCTTCCCCAACTCCGAGGTGGCCTACCGGGGCGTGACCGTCGGCAAGGTCACCGGCATGCAGCTGACCCCCACCGGGCTTGAGGTCGACCTGCACATCAACGACTCGGCCCCGCAGATCCCCGCCGACCTCACCGCGTCGGTCGCCGACCGCTCAGCCGTCGGTGAGGAGTACGTCGACCTGGTGCCCAACACCGACGGCGGCCCGTTCCTGGCCGACGGGTCCACCATCGAGCAGCGCAACACCGTGCTGCCGCTGCCAACCAACAGCCTGCTCACCAACCTCAACAGCCTCGCCAACTCGGTGCCTGTCCAGTCGTTGCAGACCGTGGTCAACGAACTGGACAACGGCTTCAGCGGCACCGGCCCGGACCTGCAGAAGCTGCTCGACACCATCTCCGACTTCACCAAGACCGCGCAGAACCAGCTGCCCGAGACCACCCAACTGCTCGACTCCGGCAAGGTCGTGCTGGACACCCAGGTCAACGAGTCCGGCGCGATCGAGAGCTTCAGCACCTCGCTCAACCAGCTCTCGCTGCAGCTCAAGACGTCCGACCCGGACATCCGCAACCTGATCGGCAACGCGCCGCTGGCCGGTGAGCAGATCACCGACCTGCTCACCGAGACCGGCCCGCAGCTCGGTTCGCTGCTGGCCAACCTGCTCACCACCGCCAACGTGCTGGTCACCCGCACCGCCGGCCTTGAGGAAGCGATGGTCGCCTACCCGCTGCTCGTCGGCGCGTCCGGCACGGTGATCACGCCCAACGGCACCGTCCGGCTCGGCCTCGCGCTGAACCTGTTCGACCCGCCGCCGTGCACCAACGGCTACCAGGGCACCCAGCACCGGCCGGCCAACGACACCGCGCCGGCCACACTGAACCTCAACGCCTACTGCGACGAGGGCCCGAACAGCCCCATCGACGTGCGTGGCGCGCAGAACGCCCCCTATGGTGGAAATCCGGGCAGCGCGGTGCGCGGCGGCTCATCCGGATCCGGCCAGCAGACGCCGCCCGCCAACTCGGGCGGCGGCAGCGGCCTGGTGGCGACCGGCCAGAGCGTGCCCCCGATCAGCCTCGCCCAGCTGTTGGGCGTCTGATCCGTGGCTACCCGTAGTGCGATCAGGCTGTAGTTCGATCAGTCCGTAGTGCGATCAGGAGAGGATCGATGAACGCCGACACCGACCAGGAGACGCTCGACGGCACCGTCGAGCCCGACGACAACGGTGTCGAACCCGTGACCTCGTCCCGGCGCCCCCGCCTCGCCAACCCCAAGGTCGGCCTTGCCTGGATCGCGGCCACGTTCATGCTGGTCTGCGCGCTGATCTTCGGTGGCCTGTGGTTCTTCTCCGCACGCAGCGACAGCGTCAACACCGCGCGGGAACGGGAGGCCGTGCTCAACGCGGCCAAGCAGGGCGTCGTCAACTTCACCTCGCTCGACTACAACCACGCAGCGCAGGGCCTCGCGAACTGGCAGGCGTCCAGCACCGGCGACCTCGCCCAGGAGTTCACCCAGGGCAAGACGCTGCAGCAGTACGAGCAGATCCTCCAGCAGGACAAGATCGTGCTCACCGGCCAGGTCCAGGCCGCCACCGTCACCGACCTCCAGCCGACCAGCGCGACCGCGCTGGTGTACGTGCTGGTCACCGGCAAGTTCGGCACCACCCCGCAGAACCCGACCTACCTGCCCATCGCCTGCGGCCTCGTGCTCACCCCGAACGGCTGGAAGATCAACAAGATCGGCGAGCCGAACAACCCGTTCACCGCCTCGTCCAGCGGCAACGGCAGCCCGGTCCCCGGCGGCTCATCGAGCACATCAGCGAGCCAGCCGCCCACCAGCAGCAAGAGCGGGAAGTGAAGATCCTGATGCCACCGTCCCGCCGCCGCCCCCCGGCCACCAGCCAGCTCCCGGCCCGCCGCCCACGCGTCGCCGGCCTGCGCAAGCCGGACGGCCAGCCGTCGCCGCCCGAAGCCGACGACACCCCCACCCAGATCATCCCGACCACGTCCGCACGGCACGCGGACGGCTCGACCACCACGGCAGGCGCGGAAGAATCCCTCGCCGCCCGCCGAGCCCGCCGCGCCGCCGACAAGGCCGCCCCCCCGGCCGAGCCAGAGCCCACGCCCGCCACCGAGAACAAGCCCGCCACCGAGAACAAGCCCGTAGCCGAGGACAAGCCCGTCGCCGAGAAGAAGGCCGAGCCGGCCGACTCCGGCAAGGGCGCCCCCCGCTGGCTGTCCTCGATCGGCGGCGGCGCCCGCACCATGGCCGACTCCACCAAGATCCTGGTGCTGAGCACCGCAGCGGTGCTGCTCGCCTGCGTCGGCGCGTTCGCCGGCCTGCAATGGCACAACACCATCAGCAACCCCACCGCGTCCAACACCGCCTACGTCGACACCGGCACAACGGCCGCGGTCGTCAGCGACGTGGTCAACGCGATGCAGAAGGTGCTCACCTACACCTACGCCAACCCCAACCAGACCGCCCAGGACGCGCAGAACCTGCTCACCGGCACCGCCCAGTGCCAGTTCAACGAGCTGTACAAAACCGTCCGCGCCGAAGCCCCCGCGCAGAAGATCACCGTCACCGCGTCCATCGACACCAAGAACAGCGGCGTCGAGATGATCCAGGGCGACCAGGCGCGCCTGCTGCTCATGGTCTACCAGGAGTCCACCCGAGGCTCGAACGGCCAGCAGGCCACCTCCGAAGGCGTCCTCGAAGTCGGCGCCATCAAGCAGGGCGACAACTGGAAGGTCGACAACATCAGCACCTTCGGCGCCGGCACCAACCCCGCCAACTGCAAGTAGCCGATCCAGGTCGGTTGGCTGTGTCGCTGGCAGCACGCTGCCGTCCGGCGAGATTTGGCAAACACAGAACGAAGTCGCGCGACCACTGCTAGCGTCACGACGGAACGTTCTGTAGGGAGTGTTCAGCTCATTGTGAGCAGAACTCTTCGGGGGAGGGGATGTTGTGAGCGACTTATCCGTCAAGCCGTCCGAGCTTTCGGCCGGGGTGGATAAGGTGGCCGGCTTGTTCGGGGACTGCGAGACCACGACCGCGCGCGTTGCCGAGACGCTGAGCGGTATGACCAGTTCGGCCGGGCACCCTGGCTTGGCCGGCGCGTTGAGCGCCTTCACCGAATCGAGCACGAAGGCGTTGGTCAACACCGGGCAGGTACTGACCTATATCGGGCGCGGGCTGGGGCGCAACGCCAGCGACTATGCCAAGACCGAATCCGGCAACGCGAGCAAGATCGCCGCGGCCGGATCGGCGAGTGGTCGATGAGCGGGGATGTCCAGATCGACGGTCCGCAGGGTGATCCCCAGACCCTGATGCAACTCGCCAATCAACTCGACCAACATGCGAACAACGTCGGTAACCTGGGAGCGAACACGCTGAGGACAACCCAGGGCATCCAGTCGGCCGCCGACTGGACTGGTGCGGCCGCCAGTTCGTACGGCGCCTTCACGGGGAACACCGCACACGCGGTCTCCGGCCTTGAGAATCCGCTGCACAGCGTGGCCACGTCGATCCGTAACTACGCCGCGGTGTTGCAGAAGGCGCAGCAGCGGGTCGCTGACGTGATCAGTGCCGCCAACAGCGCGATCACAGCGGATCCGGCCAGTGCGCAGACCCACATCGCCGCTGCTCAGCAGGCTGCGGGTGATGCCGAGGCCGAGGTGAAGGAGGCCGGGGACCAGGCCGCGGGCGAGGTCGAGGAGCAGAAGAACGCCTTCGACGAGTTCATGGACAAGATCGAGCCGGCGAGGACCGCCAACGACTGGTGCCACCTTCCGTTCGATGCCACCGCATCCGACCTGTGGCTCGACAAGCAGTTGGAGGCGTGGGCCAAATCCGCTGAGACCGGACTGAAAAACGCCAAGAGCGCACAGGCTGCGCTGGAAAAGACACTCGCGCAGTCCTTCGACGGCGAGGTCGGCAACATCGCCCACGACTTCGACAACGGCGAAGCCTCGCTGGAGGATGTCGAGAGCGCGTTCGCGAAGTACGCCGCGGACGCGAAAGTCGCAACCACGGCTGCCAGCGATGCGGTGGACACCGCACAGGCGGGCGTGAACCTGGCGAAGATCGCCGGGGCCGCTTCCAAGCTGATGGGTGGGCTGGCGATCGCCGGAGACGCGCTGACCGTGCTGAAGCCCGAGGACCACGGCACGATGTGCTGGGTGGACCGAGGCGCGGCGGTCGCGAACGCCGGAGCGACGGGCGTGCTCCTGGCGATCAACTCGGCCGACGAGATCCCCGTGTGGGGCGAAGCAGTCGCGGTCGGCACCGGCCTCTACCTGGCCGGCGACTTCCTGTACCACCACGTGACCTGGTTCCGGGACGCGTGTAACTCGGTCGGCAGTGGAGTGGCAACCGCGGCCAAGGCCGTGGCCAGTGGCGTCACAAGCGTGGCCAAGTCGGTGGCTAGTGGCATTTCCTCGGCGGCACACACGATCGCGAGTTGGTTCTGATGGTCGACGTTTCGGTCCAGGTAACTCGCGATCGTGACGTCGCGGAGGCGCATCAACTGGCGGATCAGGCCGCCGAACGCGGCAGCATTCGCCTGCCCCAGTTGACCGATGTCGACCTGTGCGTGTTCTCGGACTCGTTCGCGACATTGGCTGACCTCGACGTCTGGCAGCGGTGGTGCGATCTGCCCGGTGACGAGCGCGACGCGCTCGCCGAGCAGGCCCGTGACTTCCTGGGGTACCGCCGGTTGCTACGTCCGCTCCCGGCCGATGGGAACGGTGATGCGGCGTTCGCCATCCAGCCGAAGCTCGGGTTCATCCTGGCCGCTCGGCAACGGCCGGCGGTCCTTGGCGTCTGCTCGGTGCCGGGGCAACTGCGGGTCGGCGATCTCAGGATGTTCGTGATCGCCGACGAGATGCGTCTCGATCCACTCGTCGTTCTGGAGCGCACGACAGCGCGTGGTCTTGGCGCGTTCGGCCGGATTCGGCAGTTCGTGCTGGCGACACCGGAGGCAGCCGGTGGGATCACGGCCGACTGGGTGCACGAATCGATCTGGTCCGACCTTGACTCGGCCGGGCTGCCAAGGTGTGTCGACTTCTATCGGCACTTCGAAGGAGCGCCATTGACCGCCGAGCGGTTCGCCGTGATGCCAGCCGAAGATCAGCTGTCCCTCACCCACTACCAGGGCGGCGCCGTCGTTGCCGTCGACGTTCTCGTCGATCGGCTCGCATTCGCCGAGCGGGTGGCGCAGTCACTGCGGTGGATTCGCCGTGACTCGTAAAGCGCGAATCGCATTCTCGCAGCGATTCCCGCGCACGTTCAGCGTGCTGAGCTGGGTCCTGTTCATCACGGTGACCGTCTTCGTCGTGGTGTTGGCCGTTGAGGCGATACGCGAGGTCGTTGATCCGAATTCCGAGGGCCCCGTCGGCACCGCGATCGCCACCGAGTGCGGCTCCCAGCACGGTCGCCTGCACTGTTACGGCAACTTCACCTCGAACGACGGCCAGGTGCGGTTGCATGACGTGCAGATCTGGGGTGAGGACTACGGGCACGTCGGCCAGACGTACACCGCCCGAGGCAATCCGAGCACAGGCATGGTGACCGTCAATTCGGGTGAGGCATGGTTGTCCAGCCTGATCGGCATGGTGTGTTTCCTGGGCGCCTGGGTCGTCGTGTTCATCTTCTTGATCTACCTGCCGATCCGTCGCCGTCGTCGGCAGCATCGCGCTCAGGCTCTCTCGGACCAGTAGCGCTGCATCCGCGCGACGGCGTCGTCCTTCCTCATTGTCGACACCTCCGCCTCGGCCACGCCGACCCGTGTGATCAGGAGGTGAACCAGTTCGGCTGGTAGCGATTTCTGCTCCGGTGGCTCGGGCACGCCTCGCCGCGGTGTGACGCCGTCCCGCACGCACGCCCAGAAGACGGCATCGTCGACGTCCAACTGGTCGCGCAGGATGTGCCGCCACAGTCCGGACGCGTAGTCGCTGCGGTCCACCGGATGCGAGACACGCGTGCGCAGGGTCCGGCCGTCGGGCAGGTCAAGCTCGAAGGTCACGTGATGCGTGCCCGTGCGGCCACGAGCGTCGCGTACCTGACGCCATTGTTCGATCTGGCAGAACGCGTGGTGGTCTTTGCGGGTCGGCTGCGGCCACGTCACCGCGCGGCTCCGACCAACCAGTCGCGAAGCTGTTCGTCGTCACTCAAGCTGATCAGTTGGACCAGGCCCCAGTTCTCGCGGTGATTCGGCGAGTTGAGGAGGTGATCCTGCCAGTCGTCAGCGTATTCACGCAGGGCGTCGACCATCTCCATGATCGCCTCGTCGAACGTTGCCCCGTCGGCCGCGATCGGGAGTCCCGGAATGAACACCGACCAGCCACCGCCCTCGGCGACGACCTCTGCCCGTGAAGGGATGAGCGACGCCAGGAAGTGGCGCAACCGAGCCACATCCACGACCGCCGTGGTCGCGGCATCGCGCCGAACAGTTGCCACGCGGCCCCGTTCAGCCGCATCCAGCAGATCCTTCAGATGCGCGCGGGCGTCGGTGTAACTGTCGTAATGCACTGAGGACATACATTCATTAGATCCAAGTACGTCAAGTACGTCAAGTACTCGCGCGGTGGCTAGCTCTGGCTCTGCCACCACCAGGTGGCCTCGGCGACGGTGCGGAAGCCCAACGACTCGTAGAGTGGCCGGCCGGCGGCTGTCGCGGTGAGGGTGGCGGGGACGTTGCCGAGGTGGTTCAGGGCCGCGGTCAGCACGGCGCGGCCGACGCCGTGGGAGCGGTGTTCGGGCAGGGTGCCGACCCAGTAGATGCCGCCGGCGACGCCGTCGTGCATGGTCACGCAGGCGCCTGCCGGTTCGCCGTCGCGGCGGGCCAGGTAGAACGAGACGCCGGGGTGGTCGGCCAGGGTCGGCGGGAGGGCCTCGCCCGCGCGGTAGGGCAGGAACTGGTTGAGCGGGAAGCCGTCGACGATGACCTTCTCGGCCAGCGCGATCTCGGCCGGGTCGGTGACGACGAACGCGGTCAGCCGGGGCGAGCCGGCGATCGGTCCTGGTTCGCGGAACATGATCGGGAGGCGTTTCGGGGTGAGGTCGGTGTCGGTCAGGTCGACGACGCCGAACGGGTCCTCGACGGTGACTCGGCTGGTCCGGGGCCAGGCGCGAACCAGTTCGGTGATCTCGGCGAGTTCGCTCTCGTCGAGGTCGGGGCGCACGACCATGATCCGCAGGCCGGCGCGCAGCGAGCCGGGGATCCAGAACCAGCCGCGCTTGTGGATCATGGCGTTGTCCCTGGCCCGCGCGAGCACGGTCCACCAGGCCGCCGCGTTGTCGTTGGCGACGCCCGCGCCGTCGACGTGCTCCATTTCCATCGTCACGCGCTCGACGCTAGCCAGCCCGAGCAACTGGATTAAGAGCCAATAACGGGCTGGCGAACACCGCGATTGGCTCGGTTACCGACTGGTATTCCGCCAACACGCTACGTGGATGATTGGATGCGCGAATCGGGCGATGTCAACCTCCGAAACGGCGTGTTGGATGAGATCTGCGTCACTCATTTGGCTGATCAACGGACCGTGTGCTGACCCGCGATTGATCGGCTCAGTTGACCTACTGTTTTCCTCGTGGCGACGTTCTGGCTGCTCAGGAGGGCTACTCAAGGTGAGGAACCAGTGCTCCGACCGAGTGATCGGGCTGTCACATCTTGACTGTCGGCGCGGTCGGGGTCACTCTGTCGGTGAGCAGGAGGACGGCCGGGAGGTTGACCCCCTCGACAGTCGTCCGTCTGTGCGACTAGACTGCTAATTTGCGCTGCCCTCTTTCCGCATGCCCTCCGCGTAGAGCTAGGATCTTGGGCGCCACCGCACCCTTGACAGCTATACTGTTCGGCTGCTCAACGCAACCTGACGGGATAGCTCAAAGAGTCCTGGAAGGACGCATCTTGGCAGTCTCCCGCGCGACCCAGGCCACTGCTGCGACCAACTCCACTGTGAACAGTACGGGGATTCCGGGGGCACCGAAGCGGATCTCGTTCGCGAAGATTCGCGAACCGCTTGGTGTTCCCAATCTGCTCGGCCTGCAGATCCAGTCGTTCGAATGGCTCACCGGTAGCGAGGCGTGGTTCCAACGCCGCATCGACGAAGGTGAAGAGAACCCGGTGGGTGGCCTCGAAGAGGTCCTCAACGAGATCTCCCCGATCGAAGACTTCTCCGGCTCCATGTCGCTCTCCTTCTCCGACCCGCGCTTCGACGAGGTCAAGGCCTCCGTCGAGGAGTGCACGGACAAGGACATGACGTACGCAGTGCCGCTGTTCGTCACCGCTGAGTTCACCAACCACACCACCGGCGAGATCAAGAGCCAGACGGTGTTCATGGGTGACTTCCCGATGATGACGGACAAGGGCACCTTCGTCATCAACGGCACCGAGCGCGTCGTGGTGTCCCAGTTGGTCCGGTCCCCCGGCGTCTACTTCGACAAGAACATCGACAAGACCACGGACAAGGACGTGTTCAGCGTCCGGATCATCCCGAGCCGGGGTGCCTGGCTGGAGTTCGACGTCGACAAGCGCGACACCGTCGGTGTCCGTATCGACCGCAAGCGCCGGCAGCCGGTCACCGTGCTGCTCAAGGCGCTCGGCTGGACGACCGAGCAGATCCGCGAGCGCTTCTCCTTCTCCGAGACGCTGCTGGCGACCCTGGAGAAGGACCACACCGCCGGCACCGATGAGGCGCTGCTGGACATCTACCGCAAGCTGCGCCCCGGCGAGCCGCCGACCAAGGAGAGCGCGCAGACCCTGCTGGAGAACCTGTTCTTCAAGGAGAAGCGCTACGACCTGGCCAAGGTGGGCCGGTACAAGGTCAACAAGAAGCTCGGCCTGACCACCGCCTACGACGTTGGCGTGCTGACCGAGGAAGACATCGTCACCACGATCGAGTACCTCGTGCGCCTGCACGCCGGCGAGACCACGATGGCCCCGCAGGGCATCGAGGTCCCGGTCGAGACCGACGACATCGACCACTTCGGCAACCGCCGCCTGCGCACCGTCGGCGAGCTGATCCAGAACCAGATCCGGGTCGGCCTCTCCCGCATGGAGCGCGTGGTGCGCGAGCGGATGACCACCCAGGACGTCGAGGCGATCACGCCGCAGACCCTGATCAACATCCGCCCGGTGGTGGCCGCGATCAAGGAGTTCTTCGGAACATCGCAGCTGTCGCAGTTCATGCAGCAGACCAACCCGCTCGACGGCCTCACCCACAAGCGCCGCCTCTCGGCGCTCGGCCCTGGTGGTCTGTCCCGTGAGCGCGCCGGCATGGAGGTCCGGGACGTCCACCCGTCGCACTACGGCCGGATGTGCCCGATCGAGACGCCGGAAGGCCCGAACATCGGTCTGATCGGCTCGCTGTCCTCCTACGCGCGGGTCAACCCGTTCGGCTTCATCGAGACCCCGTACCGCAAGGTCATCAACGGCCGGGTCACCGACGACGTCGACTACCTGACCGCGGACGAGGAGGACCGGCACGTCATCGCGCAGGGCAACGCTCTGCTCGACAACGAAGGCCACTTCGTCGAGGAGCGCGTGCTCGTCCACCGCAAGGGCGGCGAGCTGGAGTTCATCGGCCCGGACGGCATCGACTACATGGACGTCTCGCCGCGCCAGATGGTCTCCGTCGCGACAGCGATGATCCCGTTCCTTGAGCACGACGACGCGAACCGCGCGCTGATGGGCGCGAACATGCAGCGCCAGGCCGTGCCGCTGCTGCGGGCCGAGGCGCCGCTGGTCGGCACCGGCACCGAGCTGCGTGCCGCGGTCGACGCCGGTGACGTGGTCGTGGCCAAGAAGTCCGGTGTCGTCGAGGAGCTGTCGGCCGACTTCATCACGATCATGGCCGACGACGGCACCCGTAACACCTACGGGCTGCACAAGTTCCGCCGCTCCAACCAGGGCACCTGCAACAACCAGAAGCCCATCGTGAGCGAGGGCGACCGGATCGAGGCAGGCCAGGTCATCGCGGACGGTCCGTCGACCGAGAACGGTGAGATCGCGCTCGGCAAGAACCTGCTCGTCGCGGTCATGCCGTGGGAGGGCCACAACTACGAGGACGCGATCATCCTCTCCGAGCGTCTCGTGCAGGACGACGTGCTCACCTCGATCCACATCGAGGAGCACGAGATCGACGCGCGGGACACCAAGCTCGGCGCCGAGGAGATCACCCGCGACATCCCGAACGTGTCCGAGGAGGTCCTCGCCGACCTCGACGAGCGCGGCATCATCCGGATCGGCGCGGAGGTCCGCGACGGCGACATCCTGGTCGGCAAGGTCACCCCGAAGGGCGAGACCGAGCTGACCCCTGAGGAGCGCCTGCTGCGTGCCATCTTCGGTGAGAAGGCCCGTGAGGTCCGCGACACCTCGCTGAAGGTGCCGCACGGCGAGACCGGCAAGGTCATCGGCATCCGCGTGTTCTCGCGCGAGGACGACGACGAACTGCCGCCGGGCGTCAACGAGCTGGTCCGGGTCTACGTCGCCCAGAAGCGCAAGATCCAGCACGGTGACAAGCTCGCAGGCCGCCACGGCAACAAGGGCGTCATCGGCAAGATCCTGCCGGTCGAGGACATGCCGTTCATGGAGGACGGCACCCCGGTCGACATCATCCTGAACACGCACGGCGTGCCGCGAAGGATGAACATCGGCCAGATCCTCGAACTGCACCTCGGTTGGCTGGCCTCGCAGGGCTGGAAGATCGAGGGCAGCCCGGAGTGGGCGGCCAACCTCAACGACGACCTCTACGACGTGGCTCCCGGCACGATCACCGCGACGCCGGTGTTCGACGGTGCCAAGGAAGAGGAGATCACCGGCCTGCTCGGCTCGACCCTGCCCAACCGCGACGGTGTGCGCATGGTCAAGGAGAACGGCAAGGCGAACCTGTTCGACGGTCGCTCCGGTGAGCCGTACCCGTTCCCGGTGTCGGTCGGCTACATGTACATCCTCAAGCTGCACCACCTCGTCGACGACAAGATCCACGCCCGGTCCACCGGCCCGTACTCGATGATCACCCAGCAGCCGTTGGGTGGTAAGGCACAGTTCGGTGGCCAGCGCTTCGGTGAGATGGAGTGCTGGGCGATGCAGGCCTACGGCGCCGCGTACACGCTGCAGGAACTGCTGACGATCAAGTCCGACGACGTGATCGGCCGAGTCAAGGTGTACGAGGCGATCGTCAAGGGCGAGAACATCCCGGAGCCGGGTATTCCCGAGTCCTTCAAGGTGTTGCTCAAGGAACTCCAGTCGCTGTGCCTCAACGTCGAGGTGCTCTCCAGCGACGGAGCCGCCATCGAGATGCGCGACACCGACGACGAGGACCTGGAAAGGGCCGCGGCGAACCTCGGCATCAACCTCTCCCGCAACGAGTCCCCCTCGGTCGACGACGTCGTGAACTGACCTCGCCAGTCGGCGCTCGGGCGTGTCCATCCCGAATGGACGGACACGCCCGGCCGCCCGACCAGAGCCTCCTGATCCGCACCAACGCTAGGAGAGAAGAGCAGACGTGCTTGACGTCAACTTCTTCGACGAGCTCCGTATTGGTCTCGCCACCGCCGATGACATCCGCCAGTGGTCCTTCGGCGAGGTCAAGAAGCCCGAAACGATCAACTACCGTACCCTGAAGCCGGAGAAGGACGGCCTGTTCTGCGAGAAGATCTTCGGACCCACTCGCGACTGGGAGTGCTACTGCGGCAAGTACAAGCGCGTCCGGTTCAAGGGCATCATCTGTGAGCGCTGCGGCGTCGAGGTGACCCGGTCCAAGGTGCGCCGTGAACGCATGGGCCACATCGAACTGGCCGCGCCGGTCACCCACATCTGGTACTTCAAGGGCGTGCCGAGCCGGTTGGGTTACCTGCTCGACCTGGCCCCGAAGGACCTCGAAAAGATCATCTACTTCGCGGCCTACGTGATCACCTCGGTGAACACCGAGCTGCGCCACAACGACCTGCCCACTCTTGAGAACGAGATGCAGGTCGAGCGCAAGCGTGCCGAGAACAAGCGCGACGCCGACATCGAGGCCAGGGCCCAGAAGCTCGAAGCCGACCTGGCCGAACTCGAAGCCGAAGGCGCCAAGAGCGACGTGCGCCGCAAGGTCAAGGAGGGCGGCGAGCGGGAGATGCGCCAGCTCCGCGACCGCGCCCAGCGTGAGCTGGACCGGCTCGACGAGGTCTGGAGCACCTTCACCAAGCTGGAGCCCAAGCAGCTCATCGCGGACGAGCAGCTCTACCGCGAGCTGATCGACCGCTACGGCGAGTACTTCACCGGCCACATGGGCGCCGAGGCCATCCAGAAGCTGCTCATCGACTTCGACACGGGCGCGGAAGGCATATCGCTGCGCGAGACCATCCGCGACGGCAAGGGACAGAAGAAGCTCCGCGCCCTCAAGCGGTTGAAGGTCGTCGCCGCGTTCCAGGCCACCGGCAACTCGCCGCAGGGCATGGTGCTGGACTGCGTCCCGGTCATCCCGCCGGACCTGCGCCCGATGGTGCAGCTCGACGGTGGCCGCTTCGCAACGTCCGACCTCAACGACCTCTACCGTCGCGTGATCAACCGGAACAACCGGTTGAAGCGGCTGATCGACCTCGGCGCACCCGAGATCATCGTGAACAACGAGAAGCGCATGCTGCAGGAGGCCGTCGACGCGCTGTTCGACAACGGCCGCCGAGGCCGGCCGGTGACCGGGCCGGGCAACCGCCCGCTCAAGTCCCTGTCCGACCTGCTCAAGGGCAAGCAGGGCCGGTTCCGCCAGAACCTGCTCGGCAAGCGCGTCGACTACTCCGGCCGTTCGGTCATCGTGGTCGGCCCGCAGCTCAAGCTGCACCAGTGCGGCCTGCCCAAGGCGATGGCGCTCGAACTGTTCAAGCCGTTCGTGATGAAGCGGCTCGTGGACCTCAACCACGCGCAGAACATCAAGAGCGCCAAGCGGATGGTCGAGCGGACCCGCCCGCAGGTGTGGGACGTCCTGGAAGAGGTCATCTCCGGTCACCCTGTCCTGCTGAACCGGGCGCCGACCCTGCACCGGCTCGGCATCCAGGCATTCGAGCCGCAGCTGGTCGAGGGCAAGGCCATCCAGCTGCACCCGCTCGTGTGTGAGGCGTTCAACGCCGACTTCGACGGTGACCAGATGGCGGTGCACCTGCCGCTGTCCGCCGAGGCACAGGCCGAGGCGCGGATCCTGATGCTGTCGTCGAACAACATCCTCTCCCCGGCCTCGGGCAAGCCGCTGGCCATGCCGCGTCTGGACATGGTCTCCGGCCTGTACTTCCTGACCCGGTTGAAGGAGGACGGCGCAGGCGCCGGCAACGCGTACTCCTCGACGGCCGAGGCGATCATGGCCTTCGACCGCAAGGCGCTGGACCTACAGGCCCCGGTCAAGATCCGGCTGTTGGACCGCACCCCGACCAGGGGCCAGGAGCCGGAGGACTGGGAGCCGGGCATGCCGTGGCGTGCCGAGACCACGCTGGGCCGGGTGCTGTTCAACGAACTGCTGCCAGCCGACTACCCGTTCATCAACGAGCCGCTGCCCAAGAAGCGTCAGGCCGCGATCGTCAACGACCTGGCCGAGCGGTACTCGATGACCGTGGTGGCGCAGACGCTGGACAAGCTCAAGGACGCCGGGTTCTACTGGGCGACCCGTTCCGGGTTGACCATCTCGATCTCCGACGTCATCGTCCCGCCGAACAAGCAGGAGATCCTGGACTCCTACGAGGCCAAGGCGGACGCGGTCGAAAAGCGCTACCAGCGCGGTCAGCTCTCGCACGCCGAGCGCAACAACGAACTGGTCAAGGTCTGGAACCAGGCGACGGAAGAAGTCGCAAGGGCCATGGAGGACGCCTTCCCCGACGACAACCCGATCCCCACGATCGTGAAGTCGGGCGCGGCGGGCAACATGACCCAGGTCCGGTCGCTGGCCGGTATGCGTGGCCTGGTGTCCAACCCGAAGGGTGAGTACATCCCCCGGCCGATCAAGTCCAACTTCCGTGAGGGCTTGTCCGTCCTGGAGTACTTCATCGCGACGCACGGTGCCCGCAAGGGTCTTGCCGACACCGCGCTGCGCACCGCCGACTCCGGTTACCTGACCCGTCGTCTGGTGGACGTGTCGCAGGACGTCATCGTTCGGGAAACCGACTGTGGCACCACCCGCGGCATCACCATGACGGTCGGCGAGGAGGGGCCGGACGGCACCACCGTGCGCCACCAGCACGTCGAGACCAGCGTGTACGCGCGGACGCTCGCGGACGACGCGTCCGACGCGGACGGCAACATCGTGGTCAACCGAGGCGACGACCTCGGCGACCCGGTGATCGACCGGCTGATCAGCTCCGGCATCCGCCGGGTCAAGGTGCGCTCCGTGCTCACCTGTGAAGCCGCCGTCGGTGTCTGCGCGACCTGCTACGGCCGCTCGATGGCCACCGGCAAGCTGGTGGACATCGGCGAGGCGGTCGGCATCGTGGCCGCCCAGTCGATCGGTGAGCCGGGTACCCAGCTGACCATGCGCACCTTCCACCAGGGCGGTGTCGCCGGTGACGACATCACCACCGGTCTGCCCCGCGTCACCGAGCTGTTCGAGGCCCGCGTGCCCAAGGGCAAGGCGCCGATCGCCGATGTCGACGGTCGGATCCGGATCGAGGACGGCGAGCGGTTCTGGAAGATCACGCTGACGCCGGACGACGGCGGCGACGAGATCGTCTTCGACAAGCTGTCCAAGCGCCAGCGGCTCGCATCGACCCCGACCGGTCCGCTGTCCGACGGCGACCACGTCACCGTCGGCCAGCAGCTGCTGGAAGGCACCCCCGACCCGCACGAGGTGCTGCGGGTCATGGGTCCGCGCGAGGCCCAGCTGCACCTGGTGGACGAGGTCCAGAAGGTGTACCGGGCGCAGGGTGTGTCCATCCACGACAAGCACATCGAGGTGATCATCCGGCAGATGCTGCGCAGGGTGACCATCATCGACTCGGGCTCGACGGAGTTCCTGCCCGGTTCGCTGACCGAGCGGTCCGAGTTCGAGTCGGAGAACCGCCGCGTCGTCGCAGAAGGCGGCGAGCCGGCCTCCGGCCGCCCGGTGCTGATGGGTATCACCAAGGCGTCGCTGGCCACCGACTCGTGGCTGTCCGCGGCCTCCTTCCAGGAGACCACCCGGGTGCTGACCGACAACGCGATCCAGGGCCGCAGCGACAAGCTGATCGGCCTGAAGGAGAACGTGATCATCGGCAAGCTGATCCCGGCCGGCACGGGCATCAACCGGTACCGCAACATCCAGGTGCAGCCGACCGAGGAGGCACGGGCCGCGGCCTACGCGATCCCGTCCTACGACGACGGCTACTACACCCCGGACGTGTTCGGCACCGGCACCGGCGCAGCCGTCCCGCTGGACGACTACGACTTCGGTCGCGATTTCCGGTAATTCGTTTAACGAAACGAGGGCCCCGGCACGGTTTCCGTGCCGGGGCCCTCGCATTGGTCCGGCAAAGGAGGTAGATCATGACCAGCTACAAGCGGTGGAAGGACGTCCGCGCGGCACACGTCGCGCGTGCCGGTGGCGAACGGGCCGTCGAGCACGGCAAGCAGGAACTGCTCGCGACAGGGCAAGGGCATCGTTTCGGCGGCAGACTGCATCAGTCGATCTACTTCGATGATGGCGACATCGCCGCCATTGCCTGATCGGCGGCCCGGCCAATCGGCCGGGGCCCTTCTCGCGTTCCCTGTTAGCCTGCCTGTTGTTCGCAACGCACAGGGGAGGCGCCGGGGATGGATGCCTGGGACAAGCAGTTCATCGCCGCAGGCCAGGCTGTGGGCCTCGCATCCGCCAATTTCAAGAAGCACGTAGCGAACATCTGGCAGTTCCCCCCGCTCGTTGCCGAATACGGGCATCTCATGGTGAGTGCGCACGGCTGCTTCAACGGCTCTTGGCAGGGCCGCAGAGCCTCCGCGACAGGTGATCCGGCCACTTCGCGGCGAGACCGACGACGACAACACTTCCACGACCTAGTCGCACATCCGCCACGGCCAGATCTGGTCTGAGGGCACCCTGCTGGTGACGTCGGTCGGCTTTATCGCGGGATCGGTGCCATTCATGATGGCCGCTCCCACCGCGTTGCATCGGATCAACGAACACGTCACCTACGATGACGACCAACTGGATCATTCCGAGCTATCGCCGAACATTTCGGCCAAATCCCGTGCCCGGTGACACCAACGGTGCCTGGGTAGTTCGATCGCCGTCCGTCGACAGGCCGTCTGCCGTTCTGGCCGCATCGCGCCGATGCTGCTCAGCGAGGCTCCCTACGCGTGGAAGATCGACGGCGGTAAGGGCGGCAGCCATCCGTAGACCTGGTCCGAATCGATGTCGCCCAGGAAGGCACACCACCACCCTCTGCCGAACTGTTGCAGGACCGATTGAACCGGCTGTCGCAGATGGCTGCGACCATCGAACAGACTCTGAGCCAACTTCCGCCCGGAACTTCGATGACGGACCGCCCCGAGCAACCGCCGCTTTACAGCGAGCGGGTCCAGCGGTGGATCAAGTACAGCAGGCTGGTGCGCAATTTGATCATGATCGCGTTCGGCCTTGCGCTGATGCGGGATCGGCCTGGTCTACTCGTTCGCCACGGCTTGGAGCTATTCCTGGATCGTCGGCATCATCGTTGTCGCCGGCTACGGGTTTGGCGCGATCTGGCAGTTCCGGCCCTACGACCGCGAGTGGTCGGCGTTGAAGCGACTGGTCCTCAGCGTCATCGCGCTTGCCGTGGGCGTCGATCTTCTTTGTTCAGGCCGCACCTTCACTCAACCTCATCGGTATTCACGCGCCCGGCACCATTACGCACTGCGAGACGTCAGAGCATCATCCACCGTGGCCCCTCAACGACCTGCTACGCGATCGTGCACTGGCCGGACGGCACCACATCACCCAACCAAGCCACCAGCGCCGGCACCGATCGGCGCGACACGTACGTTCGTCAAGCCGCCCACATACGCCCAAATGCTGGCTGACCAAGGAGTCGCGCAGCACTGGCCGGATGCTGTCGCATTCGCTGGGATCTCGACGGCCGTTGTCCTCCAGGCGATCTGGAGCCTGTTGCTGCTGGTGTTCAATCTCTTCCACGGCTCGCCGACCAAGCGGCGCAGGATCGCGGCCGCGCTACCTCCCGGCCAACTACCGGTCTGAACAAACAACTCGGGGCCCAATCCGCACAGCGGATGGGCCCAAGCGATGTTCGTGCGGGCAGCTCACTCGTAGAGGTTGCCGCTCATGCTCGGGTCTTCCTGGTTGTTGTTCTCGCCATCCGGCAGCGGAGCGGGTGGGCTGGTCTGGACGCCATACTGGATGCGGTTGACCGCGTTGCCGGCGGCGCCGGTCAGGAATTCCTTGCCGGTGTCCTTAGCCCTGATCCATAGCCTTGTCTTTCATGTAGTCGCCGAAGCTCTGGCTGTCTTGGCGACCCCGGTGTTCGGATCGATGGTCGGGTCGGTCTTCTCGTTCCAGTGCTTTTGGGTCTCGTCCCACTTGTTCTGCAGGTAGTTCTTGTTGTCGCTGCTGCTGGTGGAATCAGCGCTGTTCTCGCCGCCGCCTTCGCCGCCAGCCTTGCCGGCGTCCCCGGCCGCCTTGTCCGCGCCGCTCGCTGCCTTGTCGGCTTCGCTGGCGACCTTGGTGCCGTCCTTGGCCGCGTCCTCCGCATCCTTGGCAGCCTTCTCAGCGTCCTTCATCTTGCCGACGTACTTGACCATGTTCTGGATCTTGGACCACAGCTGCTTGATGATGTTGACGATCTTCTCGACCAGCGTGGTGGCCTCTTCGACCTTGTCGGCCGCGTTGGCGGACTCGACGGCGACCTCGCCGGCTGTCGCGGCACCGGCCGCCGCTTCCGAGGCGCCGAAGGTGAATACCGCTGCGGCCTGCGCCGCGAGCCAGGTCACGATCAGCCACTCGATGCACTGCGAGATGATGCCGAGCACGAAGTTGTAGGCGGCGTCCATCAGCGTGCCGGACAGTTGCAGGCACATCGAGACGTTGCCGGCGATGCCTGCGGTCTCGTCGACCTGGCTGATGAAGTCGTTGATCTGCTTGGCCGCCGCGTTCTTCGCGTCACCGGTCCAGTTGGCGATGCCCTTGGACGTGATGTCGGTCAAGTCGTTGGCCAGCTTTGAGATGTCCTTGCCGATCTCGGTGAACTTCTCGCTGCCCTTGTCGAGCGCGTCCGGGTTGCCGGTGACCTTCTGCAGCTCGGTCTTCAGGGGCGTGATCACGTCCATCAGGAAGCCCAAGCCCGCCTGGATCAGCGCGTTGAGCGGGTCTTCGACGATGGCGGAGGCGCCGGACGCGAAACTGGCGATGTCGGAGCCGACCGAGCCAATATTGCCGGCCGCCGCGTCGGTGCCGGCTTTTACCAAAGACGCCTGCGGCAGGCAGGTCCTTGGCGGTGGTCTTGGCGACCTCGCCCACGCTGGATTTGTTGTACGGCTGGTAGCCCTCGTCCGCCATCGCTTACCCCTCCCCGCCGCCGGAGCCGCCGGCGGTCTCCGGTGGTTTCGCCGTGCCGTCGAGTTCGTTCATGACATCTTTGAGCTTGTCGTTGATGTCGTCCTCGTTCTGCTTGTACTGGTCGGCGGTCTTCTTCAGGTTGTCCGACAGTTGCTGCAGGCCGGAAACCATGTCGTCGACGTGGCTGGAGAACGAGTTGTAGAACTGCTGATAGATCTCGTAGGGGCCCATCTGACCGAGCAGCCCCCATGCCTGGCTGGGCACCTGACCGTTGGCCGCGGCGACCTTGCCCTTGATGCCCTCGGCCTCGGCGGCCTTGCCGGCTGTCGCGTCTCCGGCCGCCGCGATCTCGGCGTGGTTGACCTGGAATCCCTCGCCCATCACTCACCACTCCCGTAGAGGCGGAGATAGCCGCCGCCCTGCTGCTGGCCGCCGAGACGCTCCTGCTCCTGCTCGCCAGCCTTGATCTTGTCGCCGAGGATTTCCTGCTGGGTGGCCAGCACCTTGGCCACGACGTTCGAGTTGCCTGCGTAGCGCGCCACGACGGTGGCCTGTTGCTTGGCGGCGTCGGCGACGGCGAGGCGAAGCGCGGACATGATCGAACTGCTCAGCACCCGGCCGGAGCCGGTCCGCAGGGCCTGTTCGGTCAGTTTCACGTCGAGCACGGAACCCCCGGGGCCGGCCACGACGGTCACCGACCGATCGGGTGACGAGGCGCTCGCGCGGATCGCGGTGATCTCTTCCTTCATCCCGGCGTAGCGCTCGACGAGAGCGTCAACTGGCTTCCCGGCCTGCGGATTCGGATTCATCGTTGCGCAACCTTTGCCTGTTTTGAGAGTTTCGGCCCCTGTATCCCCGCGCACGCTTCACGCTCCGGGCCTGGTCAAGCCATTGTCGACAACGGACATTCTGGCACCTTCCGGCTCACTTGCCGAAGTAGACGGTGCCTCTGCCCGATCGGTTCCGTATTTCCACGGAATCGTCGCCGCCGTCGCCGACGGTCCGCTCAGTCCACAGTGGAATCAGGGGAATCGCGGGGCCTGCTCACCATTCGTCTCGGCCGCCGAGGCCCTGGAAACCTTCGCTGTCGTCGATGAAATCGTCCTGGGCGCGGCGACGGGACGGAGCGGGGCGCGTCGGCCGGGCGGGCGGCTGGAACTGGGCGGGGGGCGGGGTGGGCGACGCTGGCGGGCGCTGGCCGAGTTGGTGGCCCTGCTGCGCGGCCTCCTGTTTGGCCTTGTCGAAGAACTCCTGCTGGACCGCGTTCACCCGTTCGAGAATGTTCATCCGATCGCCGACATATCGTTGTACGACCTCGGCCTGCGCCTTGGCGGCCTTGGCGAGCGCCTGCTGGATGGTGCCCATGATCATCCGGCCGAGGGTCTGCGGGTTCGCGCCGCGCAGGGCCTGGTCGGCGACCTGGACGTCGAGCACTGACCCGCCCGCCCCGGCCACGACGGTGATCGCTCGGTCCTGGGAGCTCACCGTGGCCCGAACCGCGCTGATCTCCGCCTTCATCTCGCCATAGTGCGCAAGGCGCTCTTCGGTGCTCTGGCTCACGCCCACTCCTCGATGTTCGACCAGGATCCGACGGAATACCTCGGATATCGACCGCGTTGACCCCTATGACTACCCCCGTCAGCGGTTTTCCCTCCACCGGGGTGGTCGACCCCGATTTTGCCTACCGATGCCGGGCCAGGTATCTTTGGTACTCGTGCCCGACCCATGTCGGGCCACTCCGCGTGCCTGCGGGTCGGATGGACATCCAGGTGTCCTGGCGGCCACGGCAGGCGGCGGGAGTCCTCCCGAAGCCCATCAGGGACTGTAGCGGTACCTCATGGGTCCAAGGTTGGGGCGACACGCCCGACCTCGGGACACGGAGGGACCACGAACTACAAGATGTCCACGCAGCGCCACGTGACGCTCGCGGACGCCAACGCAGGAGAAAGCCGGTCAATGCCCACGATCCAGCAGCTGGTCCGCAAGGGCCGCGAGGACAAGGTCGCCAAGCAGAAGACTGCGGCGCTCAAGGGGAGCCCGCAGCGGCGTGGCGTGTGTACCCGCGTCTACACCACGACCCCGAAGAAGCCGAACTCGGCGCTGCGCAAGGTCGCTCGCGTCAAGCTGACCAGTGGTATCGAGGTCACGGCCTACATCCCCGGTGAAGGTCACAACCTGCAGGAGCACTCGATGGTGCTCGTGCGTGGCGGCCGGGTGAAGGACCTGCCTGGCGTTCGCTACAAGATCATCCGCGGTTCGCTGGACACCCAGGGCGTGAAGAACCGCAAGCAGGCTCGTAGTCGTTACGGCGCGAAGAAGGAGAAGGGCTGACATGCCTCGCCCGGAACTGGAGCACCGGCCCCGGCTGAGCGCCAGCGAAGCCCTGACCGCAGCGAAGAGGGAGAACTAGAGGATGCCACGCAAGGGACCGGCCCCGAAGCGGCCGCTGATCTCCGACCCGGTGTACGGCTCGCCGCTGGTCACGCAGCTGGTCAACAAGGTGCTGGTGGACGGCAAGCGGTCGGTTGCCGAGCGGATCGTCTACGGCGCGCTGGAAGGCGCCCGGGACAAGTCCGGCACCGACCCGGTGATCACTCTCAAGCGCGCGCTGGACAACGTCAAGCCGACGCTGGAAGTGAAGAGCCGGCGTGTCGGTGGCGCCACCTACCAGGTGCCGATCGAGGTCAAGCCCGGTCGCGCCACCACGCTGGCCCTGCGCTGGCTGGTCAGCTTCTCGCGGGCTCGCCGGGAGAAGACCATGATCGAACGCCTCATGAACGAACTGCTCGACGCGAGCAACGGGCTCGGCGCCAGCGTCAAGCGTCGTGAGGACACCCACAAGATGGCCGAGTCGAACAAGGCTTTTGCCCACTACCGCTGGTGACGATCGCGGTTGGCCAACCAGGTCAGCCGCTCAACCGGCCCAAGTGAGCGCGAACACGCTGCTCAAGACAGGGGAAGACTCGTGGCACGCGACGTGCTGACAGACCTGTCCATGGTCCGCAACATCGGGATCATGGCTCACATCGACGCGGGCAAGACCACCACAACCGAGCGGATTCTCTTCTACACGGGGATCAACTACAAGATCGGTGAGGTGCACGACGGTGCCGCGACGATGGACTGGATGGAGGAGGAGCAGAAGCGGGGTATCACCATCACTTCTGCCGCCACCACCACGTTCTGGAACGACCACCAGATCAACATCATCGACACTCCTGGCCACGTCGACTTCACCGTTGAGGTGGAGCGCAACCTCCGGGTGCTCGACGGTGCCGTTGCCGTGTTCGACGGCAAGGAAGGCGTCGAGCCCCAGTCCGAACAGGTGTGGCGCCAGGCAGACAAGTACGACGTGCCGCGGATCTGCTTCGTCAACAAGATGGACAAGATCGGCGCGGACTTCTACTTCACGGTGAAGACCATCTCCGAGCGTCTCGGTGCCAAGCCGCTGGTGATCCAGCTGCCGATCGGCGCGGAGTCGGACTTCATCGGCATGGTCGACCTGGTCGAGATGCGCGCGCTGACCTGGCACGGTGAGGTGCAGAAGGGCGCCGACTACACCATCGAGGAGATCCCGGAGGATCTTCGCGAGTTGGCCGCCGAGTACCGGGAGAAGCTCGTCGAGGCCGTCGCCGAGACCGACGACGAACTCATGGAGCTCTACCTCGGCGGCGAGGAGCTGACGGTCGAGCAGATCAAGGCGGGCATCCGCAAGATCGTGGTCGAGCGCTCCGCCTTCCCGGTGCTGTGTGGTTCCGCGTTCAAGAACAAGGGCGTGCAGCCCATGCTCGACGCGGTCATCGACTACCTGCCGTCCCCGCTTGACGTGCCGCCGGTCGACGGCCTGCTGCCGGACGGTGTCACGGTCGAGACCCGCAAGCCGAGTGCGGACGAGCCGTTCTCGGCGCTGGCGTTCAAGATCATGACGCACCCGTTCTTCGGCAAGCTGACCTACATCCGGGTCTACTCAGGCAAGCTGCCGGCCGGTTCCGCGGTCACCAACTCGACCAAGGACCGCTCGGAGCGCATCGGGAAGATCTTCCAGATGCACGCCAACAAGGAGAACCCGGTCGACGAGGCGCTGGTCGGTCACATCTACGCGGTGATCGGTCTGAAGAACACCACAACGGGTGACACCCTGTGCGACAAGGCACACCCGATCATCCTTGAGTCGATGACGTTCCCCGCGCCGGTCATCCAGGTGGCGATCGAGCCGAAGACAAAGAGCGACCAGGAGAAGCTGGGCACCGCGATCCAGCGACTCGCAGAAGAGGACCCGACGTTCCAGGTCAGCCTCGACGACGAGACCGGTCAGACGATCATCGCCGGAATGGGTGAACTTCACCTTGAGGTGCTGGTCAACCGGATGCGCAGCGACTTCAAGGTCGAGGCCAACATCGGCAAGCCGCAGGTAGCCTACCGTGAGACGATCCGCCGCAAGGTGGAGAAGTACAGCTACACGCACAAGAAGCAGACCGGTGGTTCCGGTCAGTTCGCCAAGATCATCATCGATCTCGAACCGCTGCCCAAGAACGAAGAGGGTGCGCTGTACGAGTTCGAGAACAAGGTCACCGGTGGCCGCATCCCCCGGGAGTACATCCCGTCGGTGGACGCGGGCTGTCAGGACGCCATGCAGTACGGCGTGCTGGCCGGCTTCCCGCTCGTGGGAGTCAAGGTGACCCTGATCGACGGTGCCTACCACGAGGTCGACTCCTCGGAAATGGCGTTCAAGATCGCCGGTTCGATGGCGTTCAAGGAAGCCGCGAGGAAGGCCGACCCGGCACTGCTCGAACCGATGATGGCGGTTGAGGTGACCACGCCCGAGGACTACATGGGCGACGTCATCGGCGACCTGAACTCCCGCCGCGGCCAGATCCAGGCCATGGAGGAGCGCAGCGGTTCCCGCATCGTGAAGGCGCTGGTTCCGCTGTCCGAGATGTTCGGCTACGTCGGCGACCTCCGGTCGCGGACCCAGGGCCGGGCTAACTACTCGATGCAGTTCGACTCCTACGCGGAGGTTCCCGTGAACGTCGCGAAGGAGATCATCGCGAAGGCCACGGGCGAGTGACGATGCGTCATTCGACTGCGGGCAAGCAGTCGGTTCGGCAAAGGCGACGGGGAGCGTCCCGGAACCGGAGCACCGCAACGGCGGTGGCGTCCTTCACCTGAAGGACGCCGGCGCCGAAGTGCGACTCTCCGGGGTCATTCCCCCGGGGTCCGCACACCAGACCCTGACGACAACGTCGCCATTGGACAGACATGGTCCAAGACGACGCAAGCAAAAGAAGTCCAGGAGGACAATCCAGTGGCGAAGGCGAAGTTCGAGCGGACCAAGCCGCACGTCAACATCGGGACCATTGGTCACATTGACCACGGCAAGACCACCCTGACTGCGGCGATCTCCAAGGTTCTGCACGACAAGTACCCGGACCTGAACAAGTCGTTCGCGTTCGACCAGATCGACAAGGCCCCGGAAGAGCGTCAGCGCGGTATCACCATCTCCATCGCGCACATCGAGTACCAGACCGAGAAGCGCCACTACGCGCACGTCGACTGCCCCGGTCACGCCGACTACATCAAGAACATGATCACCGGTGCCGCGCAGATGGACGGCGCGATCCTGGTGGTCGCGGCGACCGACGGCCCGATGCCGCAGACCCGTGAGCACGTGCTGCTGGCCCGCCAGGTCGGCGTGCCCTACATCGTCGTCGCCCTGAACAAGGCTGACATGGTGGACGACGAGGAGATCCTGGAGCTCGTCGAGCTTGAGGTCCGGGAGCTGCTCTCCGACCAGGAGTACCCAGGTGACGACCTGCCGGTTGTCCGCGTTTCCGCGCTCAAGGCGCTGGAGGGCGACGCCGAGTGGGGCGAGAAGCTCATGGAGCTCATGGACGCGGTCGACGAGAACATCCCGGAGCCGGTCCGCGAGGTTGAGAAGCCGTTCCTGATGCCGATCGAGGACGTGTTCACGATCACCGGTCGTGGCACCGTGGTCACCGGTCGTATCGAGCGCGGCATCATCGAGGTCAACAAGGAGGTGGAGATCGTCGGCATCAAGGAGCAGTCGATGAAGACCACCGTGACCTCGATCGAGATGTTCAACAAGTTCCTTGACGAGGGTCGGGCGGGTGACAACGCGGCGCTGCTGCTGCGTGGCATCAAGCGCGAGCAGGTCGAGCGCGGCATGGTCGTTGTCAAGCCGGGCACCACCACCCCGCACACCAACTTCGAGGCGCGGGTCTACATCCTCTCCAAGGAAGAGGGCGGCCGTCACACGCCGTTCTTCAACAACTACCGTCCGCAGTTCTACTTCCGCACCACCGACGTGACCGGCGTGGTGACCCTCCCCGAGGGCACCGAGATGGTCATGCCGGGCGACAACACGGACATGAAGGTCGAGCTGATCCAGCCGATCGCCATGGACGAGGGTCTGCGGCTGGCCATCCGCGAGGGTGGTCGGACCGTGGGTGCCGGCCAGGTCACCAAGATCATCAAGTAAGTAGAACCGCACAAAAGAGTGACCCTGGACTCGTAATCAGGGGCCGGTTTGGAACCGCATAACCGCATGTGGCATCCTTATCGGGTTGCTCGTTGCTGGGGCGGCCGATGCGCCGCGTCGGAAGACGCGAATTCGGCCGCCCTGGCATGCGGGCAGGGCGTGGCCCTGAACGTACGAGGGCACGCGGGCCGCAAGGCCCAAACCTAGAAGCGACCGGAGGCATGCGCACCGGTATGCGCGTCGAGCGGGACACGCCCGACCGCGTGGACCGGAGCCAGGCTCCATCGAACAATTGACCTGTGAATAGGCGAGCGAAGCGACGTCCACGGAGAGGTTTTTCCAGGGCGGGGGCGACGCGGGAGGAACGAGCAGCCACCATGGCGGGACAGAAGATCCGCATTCGGCTCAAGGCATACGACCATGAGGCGATTGATGCGTCGGCGCGGAAGATCGTCGAGACGGTGACGCGTACCGGTGCTCGGGTTGTCGGTCCGGTACCGCTACCGACCGAGAAGAACGTGTACTGCGTCATCCGCTCGCCGCACAAGTACAAGGACTCGCGCGAGCACTTCGAGATGCGTACGCACAAGCGCTTGATCGACATCCTCGACCCGACGCCGAAGACGGTTGACGCGCTCATGCGCATCGACCTTCCGGCCAGCGTCGACGTCAACATCCAGTAAGCGCACAGGGCAGCGGAGAGTAAGAGACCCATGTCTGACAGGCAGATCAAGGGAATTCTGGGCACCAAGCTCGGGATGACCCAGGTCTTCGACGAGTCGAACCGGATCGTTCCGGTCACCGTCGTCAAGGCCGGCCCGTGCGTGGTGACCCAGGTGCGGACCGATGAGAAGGACGGCTACCAGGCCGTCCAGCTCGCGTTCGGCGCCATCGACCCGCGCAAGGTGAACAAGCCGGAAGCCGGCCACTTCGCCAAGGCGGGGGTGACTCCGCGCCGGCACCTCGCCGAGCTGCGGACGACCGACGCCGGCGAGTACACCGTGGGCCAGGAGATCACCGCAGAGGTGTTCGAGGGCGGGTCCGTCGTGGACGTCACCGGCACCACCAAGGGCCACGGCACAGCGGGTGTCATGAAGCGCCACGGCTTCCACGGCCTCGGCGCCGGCCACGGCGTGCAGCGCAAGCACCGCTCGCCGGGTTCGATCGGCGCGTGCGCCACCCCGGCCCGCGTGTTCAAGGGTGTCCGCATGGCAGGCCGCATGGGCCACGCGCGCGTCACCACGCAGAACCTGACCGTGCACCGGGTGGACGCCGAGTCCGGCCTGCTGCTGATCAAGGGTGCGGTGCCCGGTCCCAAGGGCGGCCTCGTGTTCGTGCGCACGGCCGCGAAGGGCGGTGCCTGATCACCATGGCTACCAAGACCAAGACTGACGAAGCGGTCGAGTACGGCACGACGGTTCGCACCGTCGACCTGCGCACGCCGAGCGGCGAGGTCACCGGGCAGGTCGAACTGCCCGCCGAGATCTTCGACGTGCAGGCGAACATCCCGCTGATGCACCAGGTCGTCGTCGCCCAGCAGGCCGCGGCCCGCCAGGGCACGCACGCGACCAAGACCCGCGGCGCCGTCTCCGGTGGTGGCAAGAAGCCCTACCGGCAGAAGGGCACCGGCCGCGCCCGCCAGGGTTCGACCCGCGCACCGCAGTTCACCGGTGGTGGCGTCGTGCACGGCCCCCAGCCGCGCGACTACACCCAGCGGACCCCCAAGAAGATGAAGGCAGCCGCACTGCGTGGCGCCCTGTCCGACCGGGCCCGCAACGAGCGCATCCACGTCTTCACCGGTCTGGTCGAGGGCGAGAAGCCTTCCACCAAGTCGGCTCGCAAGGTGCTGGACCTGGTGTCGCAGACGCAGCGCTCCCTCGTGGTGCTGACCAATGCCGACGAGCTCGGGCACCTCTCGATGCGCAACCTCGCCGAGGCGCACGTGCTCACCGTGGACCAGCTCAACACCTACGACGTGCTGCTCAACGACCACGTGGTGTTCACAAAGGACGCGTTCGACGCGCTGCTGGCCGGTCCGGCCCACGGTCGCTCCGGCAAGGGCGTCGCGAGCTCCACCGAGGTTGAGCTGGAGGCAGGCGAATGATCCCCGACCCGCGCGACATCCTCATCGCGCCCGTGGTCTCCGAGAAGTCCTACGGGCTTCTTGAGGAGAGCAAGTACACGTTCCTGGTGGCACCGCAGGCCAACAAGACCGAGATCAAGATCGCGGTCGAGAAGGTGTTCGGCGTCAAGGTGGTCAGTGTCAACACCATCAACCGCCAGGGCAAGCGCAAGCGCACTCGCGCCGGCTACGCCAAGCGCAAGGACACCAAGCGCGCGATCGTGACCTTGTCCGCCGAAAGCAAGCCGATCGAGATCTTCGGCGGCCCGGCCGCGTAAGGGACTGGAAAGCAGACATGGGTATCCGCAAGTACAAGCCGACCACGCCGGGACGGCGTGGCGCGTCCGTCTCCGACTTCGCCGAGATCACTCGGTCGACGCCGGAGAAGTCGCTGCTGCGCCCGCTGCACGGCCACGGTGGCCGCAACGTGCACGGCAAGATCACGACCCGGCACAAGGGTGGCGGTCACAAGCGCTCCTACCGCCTCATCGACTTCCGTCGGGCGGACAAGGACGGCGTGCCGGCCAAGGTCGCGCACATCGAGTACGACCCCAACCGCACCGCGCGCATCGCGCTGCTGCACTACGTCGACGGCGAGAAGCGCTACATCATCGCGCCGGACAAGCTGCGCCAGGGCGACCGGATCGAGAACGGCCCGCGCGCCGACATCAAGCCGGGCAACAACCTGCCGCTGCGCAACATCCCGGTCGGCACCGTGGTGCACGCCATCGAGCTGCGGCCCGGCGGCGGCGCCAAGATGGGCCGCTCGGCCGGTGCCAGCGTGCAGCTGGTCGCCAAGGACGGCCCGTACGCGCAGCTGCGCCTCCCCTCGGGTGAGGTGCGCAACGTGGACGTGCGCTGCCGCGCGACCATCGGCTCGGTCGGCAACTCCGAGCACAGCAACATCAACTGGGGCAAGGCTGGCCGGATGCGGTGGAAGGGCAAGCGCCCGACCGTCCGCGGTGTCGCCATGAACCCGGTCGACCACCCGCACGGTGGTGGTGAGGGCAAGACCTCCGGTGGTCGCCACCCGGTGAACCCGGCGGGTAAGCCCGAGGGCCGCACCCGTCGTCGCAAGGAATCCGACCGCCTGATCGTTCGCAGGCGTCGTACCGGCAAGAAGCGCTGAGCAGGAAGGGAGTGACAAGGAATGCCACGTAGCCTGAAGAAGGGCCCGTTTGTCGACGACCACCTGCTCAAGAAGGTGGACGCCCTCAACGACGCCAACAAGAAGACGGTGATCAAGACCTGGTCCCGCCGGTCGACGATCATCCCGGACATGCTGGGTCACACGATCGCCGTGCACGACGGTCGCAAGCACGTCCCGGTGTTCATCTCCGAGGCCATGGTCGGGCACAAGCTCGGCGAGTTCGCCCCGACCCGCACCTTCAAGGGTCACATCAAGGACGACCGGAAGTCGCGCCGCCGCTGAACGCGGCCTGACACCGACACGAACTAACCAGTAACGAGCAAGGGGTAGCAGAGATGGGTAACGAAGCCGCCGGCGCGGAGGAACTGCCGCGCGCCGTGGCGCGGGCCCGCTACGTCCACATGACGCCGATGAAGTCGCGTCGCGTGGTCGACCTGATCCGGGGCCGCAACGCCCGGGAAGCCCTGGCCGTGCTCCAGTTCGCGCCGCAGGCCGCAAGCGGTCCGGTGGCGAAGGTGCTCGCCAGTGCGGTGGCCAACGCCGAGAACAACCTCAAGCTGGATCCGGAGACCCTGTGGATCTCCGCGGCCTACGTGGACGAGGGTCCGACGCTGAAGCGTTTCCGGCCGCGTGCGCAGGGGCGCACCTACCGGATCAACAAGCGCACCAGCCACATCACCGTCGAGGTTGAGTCCCGGCCCAAGGCCACCGCCCAGAAGAAGAGCAACAAGGGCAAGGCCAAGGCTTCGGCTCAGGGCAACAAGGCCCAGGGCGACAAGAAGGCCAGTGCCAGCGCGGCCAGTACGGCCGGCGAGAGCCAGGAAGGGGCCCAGTAGTGGGTCAGAAGATCAGCCCGCACGGGTTCCGACTGGGAATCACCACCGACTGGAAGTCGCGCTGGTACGCGGACAAGCAGTACGCGGAGTACGTGGCCGAGGACGTCAAGATCCGTCGGCTGCTCTCCAAGGGCATGGAGCGGGCCGGCATCTCCAAGGTGGAGATCGAGCGCACCCGGGAGCGGGTCCGCGTCGACATCCACACCGCGCGTCCCGGCATCGTCATCGGTCGCCGCGGCGCCGAGGCCGACCGCATCAGGGGCGAGCTGGAGAAGCTGACCGGCAAGCAGGTGCAGCTCAACATCCTTGAGGTGCGCAACCCCGAAGCGGACGCCCAACTGGTCGCGCAGAGCGTTGCCGAGCAGCTGTCCAACCGGGTCGCGTTCCGTCGTGCCATGCGCAAGGCGCTCCAGTCCTCGATGCGTTCCCCGCAGGTCAAGGGGATCAAGGTGCAGTGCGGCGGTCGTCTCGGCGGTGCCGAGATGTCCCGTTCCGAGCAGTACCACGAGGGCCGGGTGCCGCTGCACACGCTGCGTGCGGACATCGACTACGGCTTCTTCGAGGCGCGCACCACCTTCGGCCGCATCGGCGTGAAGGTCTGGATCTACAAGGGTGAGGTCGTCGGCGGCATCAGCGCCCGGCGCGAGCGGGACGCGGCCGCCGAGGCGCGCAGCCAGCAGTCTCGTCCCGGCCGCGAGGGTCGCGGCGGTGACCGGCCGAGCAGGCCGCGTCGCTCCGGCGCCTCCGGCACGACCCCGACCAGCACCGAGGCCGGCCGTGCTGCGGCTGCCGAGGCAGCAGCAGCCACGGGCGAGACCAACCCGGAAGCAACCAACAACGCAGGCGGGGAGGGCTGAGAAGTGCTGATCCCACGCAAGGTCAAGCACCGCAAGCAGCACCACCCGAGCCGGTCGGGCGCTGCCAAGGGCGGCACCAAGGTCACCTTCGGCGAGTACGGCATCCAGGCGCTGGAGCCGGCCTACGTGACCAACCGGCAGATCGAGTCGGCTCGTATCGCGATCAACCGGCACATCCGTCGTGGCGGCAAGGTCTGGATCAACATCTTCCCGGACCGCCCGCTGACCAAGAAGCCGGCGGAAACCCGCATGGGTTCCGGTAAGGGTTCGCCCGAGTACTGGATCGCCAACGTCAAGCCGGGTCGGGTGCTGTTCGAGATGACCTTCCCGAACGAGACCGTGGCTCGCGAGGCCCTTCGCCGCGCGATCCACAAGCTGCCGATGAAGTGCCGCATCGTCACGCGAGAGGGTGGTGACTTCTGATGGCCGGGAGTGCGACTTCCGCCGCGGCGGACCTGCGCCAGCTGCAGGACGACGAGCTGGTGCTGCGTCTGCGCGAGGCCAAGGAGGAGCTGTTCAACCTCCGTTTCCAGATGGCCACCGGTCAGCTGGAGAACAACCGCCGGCTGCGTACCGTGCGGCACGACATCGCACGGATCTACACCGTGATGCGGGAGCGGGAGCTGGGTCTCTCGGTTTCGCCGGACGAAGCAGCGGCCGTCGAGGCCAGTGGTGAGGGCGCGGCATGAGCGAAGCAACTGGAACGACCGAAGCGACCGCCGAGCAGGTGGCCCGCAACAACCGCAAGGTTCGTGAGGGCTATGTCGTCTCGGACAAGATGAACAAGACCATCGTGGTCGAGCTTGAGGACCGCAAGAAGCACCCGCTCTACGGCAAGGTCATGCGGTCCACCAACAAGGTGAAGGCGCACGACGAGGCCAACACCGCCGGAGTCGGCGACCGCGTGCTGATTATGGAGACCCGTCCGCTGTCGGCGACCAAGCGCTGGCGGCTGGTGGAGATCCTCGAAAAGGCCAAGTAAGCAAGACAAGGACCGAGCCCGCGCAGGTCGGAAATCTGGCGGGCCGTAAGGGTCAGGAGTTGACGTGATTCAGCAGGAGTCGCGACTGCGTGTCGCCGACAACACCGGTGCGAAGGAGATCCTTTGCATCCGGGTGCTCGGCGGTTCCGCGCGGCGCTACGCCGGTATCGGGGACATCATCGTCGCCACGGTGAAGGACGCCATCCCCGGCGCCGGTGTCAAAAAGGGCGACGTGGTCAAGGCGGTCGTGGTCCGCACGGTGAAGGAGCGGCGCCGCCCGGACGGCTCCTACATCCGGTTCGACGAGAACGCAGCGGTCCTCATCAAGAACGACAACGAGCCGCGTGGCACCCGCATCTTCGGCCCGGTCGGCCGTGAGCTGCGCGAGAAGAAGTTCATGAAGATCATCTCGCTCGCTCCGGAGGTGCTGTGAGCATGAAGGTCAAGAAGGGTGACACGGTCGTCGTCATCTCGGGCAAGGACAAGGGCGCCAAGGGCAAGGTCATTCAGGCCTACCCGGACAGCCAGCGGGTCCTCGTCGAGGGCGTGAACCGGATCAAGAAGCACACCAAGATCAGCCAGACCCAGCGCGGCGCCCAGACCGGCGGCATCGTGACCCAGGAGGCGTCCATCCACGTGAGCAACGTGATGGTGGTCGACTCCGACGGCAAGCCGACCCGCGTCGGCTACCGGGAGAACGACGAGGGGAAGCGCGTGCGCGTCTCCAAGCGCAACGGCAAGGACATCTGACGCCATGACGACTACTACTGAGGCACCCCGTCTGAAGGCGCGGTACCGCGCGGAGATCGCTGGTGAGCTGCGCAAGCAGTTCAACTACGCCAACGTGATGCAGATCCCCGGCGTGGTCAAGGTCGTCGTGAACATGGGTGTCGGTGACGCCGCCCGCGACGGCAAGCTGATCGAGGGTGCCGTCCGCGACCTGTCCACCATCACCGGCCAGCGGCCGGAGGTTCGCAGGGCACGCAAGTCCATCGCCCAGTTCAAGCTGCGCGAGGGCATGCCGATCGGTGCGCGGGCCACCCTGCGCGGCGACCGCATGTGGGAGTTCCTCGACCGCCTGCTGACCATCGCGCTGCCGCGTATCCGCGACTTCCGCGGCCTCTCGCCCAAGCAGTTCGACGGCAACGGCAACTACACGTTCGGTCTCAACGAGCAGTCGATGTTCCACGAGATCGACCCGGACTCCATCGACCGGCCGAGGGGCATGGACATCACCATCGTCACCTCCGCGACGACTGACGACGAGGGCCGCGCACTGCTCAAGCTGCTCGGCTTCCCGTTCAAGGAGAACTGAGAATGGCGAAGAAGGCCCTGGTCATCAAGGCTGCGTCCAAGCCCAAGTTCAAGGTGCGCGGCTACACCCGCTGCCAGCGCTGCGGGCGTCCGCACGCCGTGTACCGCAAGTTCGGCCTGTGCCGCGTGTGCCTTCGCGAGATGGCGCACCGGGGCGAGCTGCCCGGGGTGAGCAAGTCCAGCTGGTAATCCGCTGAACTCGCCTGCCCGTCAAGTAGAACTACCACCACTTCGCCGTAGGCCCCGATTCCGACCAGGGAACCGCAGCGAGAAAGGTTGACAAGGTCACCATGACGATGACCGACCCGATCGCAGACATGCTGACGCGTCTGCGCAATGGCAACTCGGCCTACCACGACGAGGTGGTGATGCCGCACTCGAAGCTGAAGTCGCACATCGCCGAGATCCTCAAGCGTGAGGGCTACATCGCCGGTTTCCGTGCCGAGCAGGGCGAGCGGGGCAAGAACCTCGTCGTCGAGCTCAAGTACGGCCCGAACCGGGAGCGCAGCATCGCGGGCCTGCGTCGGGTGTCCAAGCCCGGCCTGCGGGTGTACGCGAAGTCCACCAACCTGCCCAAGGTGCTCGGTGGACTCGGCGTCGCGATCATCTCGACGTCCGGTGGTCTGCTGACCGACCGGCAGGCGAACAAGCAGGGTGTGGGCGGGGAAGTCCTCGCCTACGTCTGGTGAGAAAGGAGGAGGACCAGCAATGTCGCGTATTGGAAAACTGCCGATCAGCGTCCCCTCCGGGGTCGATGTGACCATCGATGGCCAGACGGTGAACGTGAAGGGCCCCAAGGGCAACCTCTCGCACACCCTCGCCGAGCCGATCACCATCGAGCGGCAGGAGGACGGCACGCTCGCCGTGCTCCGCCCCAACGACGAGCGCCGCAGCCGCTCGCTGCACGGCCTGTCCCGCACGCTGGTGTACAACATGATCGTCGGCGTGACGCAGGGCTACGAGAAGAAGATGGAGATCCACGGCGTCGGTTACCGCGTGGTCGCCAAGGGCCAGGACCTCGAATTCGCTCTCGGCTACAGCCACCCGGTGCCGGTTCCCGCGCCGGAGGGCATCAGCTTCGCCGTCGAGACGCCGACCCGGTTCACCGTGTCCGGCATCGACAAGCAGCAGGTCGGCGAGGTCGCCGCGAACATCCGCAAGCTGCGCAAGCCCGACCCGTACAAGGGCAAGGGCGTGCGCTACTCGGGTGAGAAGATCCGCCGCAAGGTCGGAAAGACGGGTAAGTGATCATGGCTGAGACGACTACCGCCACCAAGCGCAAGCGCGCGGGCAAGGACGTGTCCACGACTCGTCGGCTCGCTCGCACCCGTCGGCACTTCCGGCTTCGCAAGAAGATCAGCGGCTCCCCGGAGCGTCCGCGCCTCGTCGTCAACCGGTCCTCGCGGCACATTGTCGCGCAGATCGTGGACGACCTGTCCGGCAAGACCCTGGCCGCCGCGTCCAGTCTTGAGGCGGACGTGCGCGCCGAGTCCGGCGACAAGAAGGCCAAGGCCGCCAAGGTCGGCGCCCTCGTCGCCGCCCGTGCCAAGGACGCCGGCATCGCCAAGGTCGTCTTCGACCGGGGTGGCTACGACTACCACGGTCGGATCGCGGCGCTCGCCGACGCGGCCCGCGAAGCCGGGTTGGAGTTCTGATTCACATGCAGCACATCGACAGGAACGAGAGGGACGCCTGATGCCGGGACGTACACGGCAGTTCGGCGGCGGTCAGGGCGGTCAGGGCAACGAGCGCGGTGAGCGCAGGGACCGTCGGGATCGTCGCGACAACGGCCGCGGCGGGGCGGCCCAGGAGAAGACCCCGCACCTGGAGAAGGTCGTCGCGATCAACCGCGTCGCCAAGGTCGTCAAGGGTGGTCGGCGCTTCAGCTTCACCGCGCTGGTCGTCGTCGGCGACGGTGACGGCATGGTCGGCGTCGGCTACGGCAAGGCCAAGGAAGTTCCCGCGGCCATCGCCAAGGGCGTCGAGGAGGCCAAGAAGAGCTTCTTCCGCGTCCCGCGCATCGCCGGCACCATCCCGCACCCGATCCAGGGTGAGGCAGCGGCCGGCGTCGTGATGCTCCGTCCGGCCAGTGCCGGTACCGGCGTCATCGCCGGTGGCCCGGTGCGTGCCGTGCTGGAGTGCGCCGGCGTGCACGACGTGCTGAGCAAGTCGCTCGGCAGCGACAACGCCATCAACGTGGTGCACGCGACCGTGGCCGCGCTCAAGGGCCTGCAACGGCCAGAAGAGGTCGCGGCCCGTCGCGGTCTGCCGCTGGAAGACGTCGCCCCGGCCGCAATGCTGCGGATCAGGGCAGGGCAGGGGGTGTGACCATGAGCCAGCTCAAGGTGACCCAGGTCCGGAGCGTGATCGGCACCAAGCGCAACCACCGCGAGTCGCTGCGCACGCTCGGCCTGCGCAAGATCCGCCAGTCGGTGGTTCGTGAGGACAGCCCCCAGGTCCGCGGTCTGATTCACACCGTGCGGCACCTGGTGACCGTCGAGGAGATCTGATGACCATCAAGCTGCACCACCTGCGGCCCGCCCCTGGCGCCAAGACCGAGAAGACCCGCGTCGGTCGCGGTGAAGGCTCCAAGGGCAAGACCGCCGGTCGTGGTACCAAGGGCACCAAGGCCCGCAAGAACACGCCGGTCGGCTTCGAGGGTGGGCAGATGCCCATCCACATGCGGCTGCCGAAGCTGCGTGGTTTCAAGAACCGCTTCCGCGTGGAGTTCCAGCCCGTCAACGTCGGTGACATCGCCAGGGTCTTCCCGGACGGCGGCACCATCGGTGTCGCGGAGCTGGTCGAGAAGGGTCTGGTCCGCAAGGGCAAGCTGGTGAAGGTGCTCGGCAACGGCGAGGTCGGCGGCGTCAAGCTGGACGTCACCGCGAACGCCTTCTCCGGCAGTGCCAGCGAGAAGATCACCGCCGCCGGCGGCAGCGTCACCACGCTCTGATTTTCTTCCGCGACTCGGGCCGGCTGGGAACACTTCCCGCCGGCCCGAGTCATGTCAGCAGCGCCGCACGCAGCTCTGGTGCGGTGAGCATGCGTAGCTCTTGCGCCGAGAAAACCTTTGGCGCGCCAGGCAGCTCAGCCTGTCGCAACATGGCCTGGCCTCGGCCCGCCCCTGCGCAAGAGTGGCCCGGTTGAGCTGGCAAACCTCGATCGTGGCGGCCCCTTTGTCGCTGAGCGCCAGGTATTCGCCGAGAGTCACGTTCAGCAGCAGGTGGTCGAACGGATCTTCAACGGTCGGATCGATCAGCAGCGGATTTCCAGCGGGATCGGTGGGGAACCGGTCTCGCTTGCAGTGGCTGTTGCAGGTCGAGCAAGCCAACAGATGATTGAGCCAGTCGAAGGTTCGCAGCGGATTGGCCGCGATCGGTTCGAAGTGGTCGATGTCGGTGCCGTGGTTGTCGCCGCAGTACATGCAGTACTCACGGCCAGGCGCCATCTCCCGCAGCACCTGCTTGAGTTTGACGCGAATCTGCGCTCGATCCCACATCTTGTGGGCATGCTTCGATCGTTGAGGCTCCGGATGGCCCTGAATGTCGCGGGTCTTGCTCGCCAGTCTGCTGACCGCATCCGAGGGTAGGTCGACGCGGACAATCCGGATCATTCGGCTGATTCCTGGGGCATAGTCAGCCGTGCGGCCAGCTCATCGACACGCGCGACCGCTGAGCTGGTCAACAGTTGTTTGAGTTGGTCGTAGCGCCGGACTTGCACCTGAGTCGCTTGGCCCATCAGCACTGCGGTTTCCAACCGAACCAGCTCGCGTCGCAGCTCCTGCGCCCGTGCTGAGTAGGGGGTGTCGAGGCCGAACAGGTCGGACAGCACGGCGTCGTCGCCGCTTCCATAGACGATCCGCTGATAAAGATCGTGGTCCACGACCTCTGGTGGTCGTTGTTCGTCAGGACCTGGCAAGCGGATCAGTCCACCCTCGTCGGCGGCCTGGCAGATGTAGGGGCTGTGCGTGGTCACGATGAACTGGATGTTGGGGAAATGGGTCTTGAGCCAGCCGCCGATCCGCTTTTGCCACGACACGTGCAGATGCGCGTCGACCTCGTCGATGATGACGACACCGGGCGCGGTAATCACGGGACGCGGACCGGAGAAATCGGTCCACAGTTCTCCGTAGGCTCGATAGATTTGTTTGATCATGTCCACGACAAGTGCCGCCACAGTGCGGTAGCCGTCGCTCATCTCTCTCAGCGGGAACTCGTCGTCTCCAGCGGTCACCCACAGGCCAGCCGAATCCACGCGTCGGATGTGGTGGTCGTCCGGAAGGAGGCCGTCGCCCAGGACGCGTAGCGCGGCGTCCTTCAGTTCTTCGGCGCCGGGCTTTCCCTCAAGGGACCGCAGATGTTGATCAATCAGCCAGCTGACGCCTTCCGCCAGCGACGCATCCTCGTGGAACAGGCTGGCAAGCCGCGATGCAGGGCTTTTGCTGGACATCAGCCGTTGCGCGTCACTGGAGCCGCCGACGAGCCGTCGGAACGGGCCGTAGCCGATGCACAGCCATTCGGACCGGTCGATCGGGAATATCTCACCCAAGGGATCTGGGCCGTCGTCCGGCCCCCCGAACTTGATCTGACCGAACAAGAGTTCGCGCCCGTCACCGGCTGGGACCGCCCATGCCAGACCACTGGAAAAAGGTGCCGTTACCGGTCGGTTGCCAGGGATGCCGCGGCCGTCGTGCATCGACGGAACGAGCATGAGTTCAGCCGTGGCCAACTCCTTGCCCGAGGAGATCCAGCTGTCGAAGTCACTGAGGGTGTATGCGACGTCTCGTCCCGCCATGACCAGGGCAATCGCCCGAAGCAGCGATGTCTTGCCGGAACCGTTTCTGCCCGCAAGCACAGTCCAGCCGGCATGTGAGCCATCGGGCCTGGTCAGGGTGACATTTACATTCCTGACGTCGTGGAAGCCCCGGACGTTCTCCAGCTGAACGTTCGATATGTACATATCGGGCGGGTGCCTCCTGAGTGCTGTGCTGACTGTGCGCTCGACTGTAGTCGTGACCTGCGCAATCGTCGCGAATGGTCGGCGGCCTCGTGACCTGGGAGCGTGTTCGGCTTAGTCCAACTGTCGTATTCGGTGCCGTACCAGTGGTAACGATGAAGATTTTTTGGTCGGTGGAATGGTGATGGGGGCACCATCGCCGCTCAAGGGCCTGTTAGAGTCGACTGCACGCTTCACGCCCACCGGGGCGCGACGCGTGCGTGGCTTGTTCACCCAGCAGTGTCCCCGCCGGTCACCGACCGGCCACGACGACCACCGGCACCAGTGAGTCGGTGCCGCCCAGGAGGTCTCGCGTGCTCAGCGCCTTCCGCTCGGCTCTTGCAACGCCGGACCTGCGCAAGAAGATCCTGTTCACCCTGGGCATCCTCGCCGTCTACCGGGTCGGCGCCACGCTGCCCGCACCTGGCGTGTCCTACGCGGCCGTCAGCGCCTGCAACGCGCAGACGAACTCGAACAACGTCTACGCGCTGATCAACCTGTTCAGCGGCGGCGCACTGCTGAGGCTGTCCGTTTTCGCGCTGGGCATCATGCCCTACATCACCGCGAGCATCATCATCCAGCTGCTCACCGTGGTCATTCCCCGGTTCGAGCAGCTGAAGAAGGAAGGCCAGTCCGGCCAGAACAAGCTGACGCAGTACACCCGCTACCTGACCATCGGTCTTGCGATCCTCCAGTCCACCGGCATCATCGCCCTGGCAGTGCGCGGTCAGCTGTTCGGCAACTGCCAGAACCCGGTCATCCCGGACCAGACCGTGTTCGCCCTGACCGTCATCGTCATCACCATGACCGCCGGTACCGGCGTCATCATGTGGCTGGGCGAGATGATCACCGAGCGCGGCGTCGGCAACGGCATGTCGATCCTGATGTTCGCCAACATCGCGGCCCGGATCCCCTCCGAGGGCTCGAACATCATGACCAACGGTCACGCGCTCGTGTTCACCGTCATCTGCGTGTTCGGCCTCGCCATCATCGCCAGCGTCGTGTTCATGGAGCAGGGCCAGCGCCGCATCCCGGTCCAGTACGCCAAGCGGATGATCGGCCGCAGGATGTACGGCGGCACCACCACCTACCTGCCGCTGAAGGTCAACCAGGCCGGTGTCATCCCGGTGATCTTCGCGTCGTCCCTGCTGTACCTGCCCAACCTCATCGCCAACCTGGTCGGCAGTTCGAGCGCCGGTTGGCAGCAGTTCGTCTCGACGTACCTGGAGAACCAGTCCAACTGGGTCTACATCATCGTCTACTTCGTGCTGATCATCTTCTTCACCTACTTCTACATCACGATCACGTTCAACGTGGACGAGCGTGCCGACGAGATGCGGAAGTTCGGTGGGTTCATCCCGGGCATCCGGCCCGGCAGGCCCACCTCCGAATACCTGCGCTTCGTGCTCAACCGCATCACTCTTCCCGGATCGCTGTACCTCGGCATCATCGCCGTGCTCCCGAACTTCTTCCTCGGCCTCACCGGCCAGGGCAACAACCAGAACTTCCCCTTCGGCGGTACGTCCGTACTGATCATGGTCGGGGTTGGCCTGGACACCGTGAAGCAGATCGAGAGCCAGTTGATGCAGCGCAACTACGAAGGGTTCCTGCGGTAGTGAGACTCGTCCTTGTCGGCCCGCCAGGCGCGGGCAAAGGTACCCAGGCGACTGTGCTGTCGCGCAAGCTCGGAGTGCCGCACATCTCCACCGGGGACCTGTTCAGGGCCCACATCAGCCAGCACACCGAACTCGGTGTCCAGGTGCAGCGCTACATCGACTCCGGCAAGCTCGTGCCGGACGAGGTGACCAACCAGATGGTCCGCGAACGGCTCGCCGAGCCCGACGCGGCCTCCGGGTTCCTGCTCGACGGCTTCCCGCGCAACAACGCCCAGGCCGAGGTGCTCGACAAGATCCTCGGCCAGGACGGCCACAAGCTCGACGCGGTGCTCGAATTCCGTGTCGACGAGGAGGTCGTGGTCAAGCGGCTGCTCGCACGGGGCCGCACCGACGACACCGAGGACGTCATCCGGCACCGCCAGGAGATCTACCGTTCGGAGACCGCGCCGCTGCTGGAGTACTACCGCGACATCGTGGTGACCGTGGACGCCGTCGGCGAGGTCGAGGAGATCACCGCGCGGGCCATCGACGCACTCGGCGGACTGGACTGATGCTCAGGCGCGGGCGCGTGATCGAGGTCAAGAGCCACGGCGAACTCGACGCCATGCGCGCGGCCGGCATCGTGGTCGCGCGTGCGCTCGCTCTGATCGCCGAAGCGGTCAAGCCCGGCGTGACAACGGCCGAGCTGGACGAGATCGCCGAGACCACCATCCGCGACGCGGGCGCCGTGCCCTCGTTCAAGGGCTACCACGGCTTCCCGGCCAGCATCTGCGCGTCCGTGAACGAGCAGGTGGTGCATGGCATCCCGGCCAGGACGCAGATCCTCGCCGATGGCGACCTGATCTCCGTTGACTGCGGCGCCATTCTGGACGGTTGGCACGGCGACTCCGCGGTCACGCTGCCGGTGGGCACGGTGTCCGCAGCGGACATCGCGCTCTCCGACGCCACCCGCGAAGCCATGCTCGCCGGCATCGCCGTCATGCGGCCCGGCGCGAAGCTCACCGACATCTCCTTCGCCATCGAGTCGAAGGTGCACGAGATCGAGGAGGCGGCCGGCGTCGAGTACGGCATCGTCCCGGACTACGGCGGCCACGGCATCGGCACGTCCATGCACATGGAGCCGTTCCTGCCCAACTACGGCAGGCCCGGCCGCGGCCCCAGGCTGCGCCCCGGCATGGCCATCGCGGTCGAGCCGATGCTGACGCTGGGCACCGAGCAGACGCTCGAACTCGACGACGGCTGGACCGTCGTCACCCAGGACGGCTCCCGCGCCGCGCACTGGGAGCACTCGGTCGCCATCACCGACAACGGGCCCTGGATACTCACCGCCCCCGAAGATGCCTGACAGCTGCGAGCAGGCGAACCCGGACTTCAAGCAGTTCCTGTTGTCCGGCCCGGACTTCGATGCGCTGGAGATCGAACGATCGACCGAGCCCGCGCGCGTGATCGACCTGGACGATTGTTCGCTGTAAGCGAACGGTGGATTGGGGGGTTTTCCTCCTTCACCGGCGACGAGTGGCCCGGCAGACTGTTTACGTGGTCGAACATTTACCGCCTGAACAGTTCCGCGCCTCGGATGTCGAGCGCAAGATCGTCGAGCAGCGGCTGAACCGCGCGCATGCCGACGGGCAGCTGAACCTGGACGAGCTGGACACCCGGCTGGCCGCGGTGTGGCAGGCGAAGACTCGGGGCGACCTCGCGGTCCTGACGATGGACCTGCCATCGGTGCCCGCCCAGACCGCTCAGGCATTCGCGCAGGTCGAACCGGTAGCACAGGCGCCGTCGGTGCGGCGTGGGCATGGTGGTGGCCGGACGGCCATGCGGGTGCTGACCACGATCTGGGCGGCGGTGAGCGCGCTGAACTTCGCGATCTGGTTGATCGTGTCGCTCACGGATCTGCACATCCAGTATCCGTGGTTCATCTGGGTGGCCGGCCCATGGGGTGTGGTGCTCGGGGTGATCTGGCTGAGCATGAACGGTGCTCGCGGTAACGATTCGGGCACAAAATAATCAACCGGGTGAACTAACCCGAAATATCTTCGGCGCGTGGCGCGTTGACATCGGGCGTTGGGTGGGGTGTTGTCGCCGGTCATGCGGGGCCCCGGATTTGGGGTCCGGCCTTGACATGCGTACACTCATACAACGGTGCACATCGTCGCACCCGTTCCGTCGTGCCCGCGTTACCTCGGCAGCCCCGGGTCTGATGCCCGGTCATGCCCTGGCCTCGCTTCGTTGAGCAGTTACGGCGTCGGAGTCGGGTCGGCGCGTGCCCCGGGTCCCGTGCGAGCGGGGCAGTGTCAGGTAAGCGGACCAGTCGCGGACCGGGCACGACAACGAAGGTGCACTGACAACACATCGCCGTCACGAAACGCGGAGGACATGGGCAAGAAAGACGGGGCCATAGAGGTAGAGGGTCGCGTAGTCGAACCGCTTCCCAACGCGATGTTCCGCGTCGAGTTGGAGAACGGTCACAAGGTCCTGGCACACATCAGCGGCAAGATGCGGCAGCACTACATCCGCATTCTGCCGGAGGACCGGGTCGTCGTGGAGCTCTCGCCCTACGACCTGTCCCGAGGCCGCATCGTCTACCGCTACAAGTGACGCACGCGACGTTCGAGCAGGAGAGCGACAGGCGTGAAGGTCCAGCCGAGCGTCAAGAAGATCTGCGACAAGTGCAAAGTGATCCGCCGTCACGGCCGGGTCATGGTGATCTGCGAGAACCTGCGCCACAAGCAGCGCCAGGGCTGAGCATTCGCCAGCACTACTCGCGGCCTTGACGCTGTACGAGTAACTGACAAATGAACTCCCCAGACCTGCCGGATCACACGCGATCCGGTTCACCCCCGGACTTCAGGCCGGGGCCTTGGTCAACTGCTTCGCCATCGAGTCGGTGAGCAGCTTCGCCAAGGGTGGTCGGGGAGCAAACCTGAAGCCAACCAGAGGAGACAACGCCGAATGGCACGACTCGCTGGCGTCGACCTTCCCCGCGACAAGCGGATGGAGATCGCGCTGACCTACATCTACGGCATTGGCCGTACTCGCTCCAAGGAGGCCCTGGCCGCCACCGGCATCAGCCCGGACCTGCGCAGCAAGGACCTGACCGACGAGCACCTCGTCGCGCTGCGCGACTACATCGACGAGCACTTCAAGGTCGAGGGTGACCTGCGCCGCGAGGTGAACGCCGACATTCGCCGCAAGATCGAGATCGGCTGCTACGAGGGCCTGCGGCACCGCCGCAACCTCCCCGTGCGCGGCCAGCGGACGAAGACGAACGCCCGTACCCGCAAGGGTCCGAAGAAGACGGTCGCCGGCAAGAAGAAGGCTGGCAAGAAGTGAGCCAGTCAAGCGGCAGGACCGTCTCGGTCGTCGTTCAGCGTCGCCGCACCCGTGCCGGCCTCAGTGCCAGCGCCGTGGGTGCCGCGAACGCCCGTCCCGCCGCGTTGCGGGAGTTGTATCTCGATGCCGGATCACGCATCCGTCGCTCGGCCCCGTCGGTTTCTCGCGCCTCGCACAGCTAGGAGTACAGCCAACACATGCCCCCGAAGAGCCGTACCGGCGCCGGAGTCAAGAAGGTCCGGCGCAAGGAGAAGAAGAACGTGGCCCACGGCCACGCGCACATCAAGAGCACGTTCAACAACACCATCGTGTCCATCACCGACCCGCAGGGTGCGGTGATCAGCTGGGCCTCCGCTGGCCACGTCGGCTTCAAGGGCTCCCGCAAGTCCACGCCGTTCGCAGCGCAGATGGCCGCTGAGAGCGCCGCCCGCAAGGCGGCCGAGCACGGCATGAAGAAGGTCGACGTGTTCGTGAAGGGCCCGGGTTCCGGTCGTGAGACCGCCATCCGGTCGCTTTCGGCCGCCGGTCTTGAGGTCGGCAACATCCAGGACGTGACCCCGCAACCGCACAACGGTTGCCGCCCGCCCAAGCGGCGCCGGGTCTGAGGCGGGGAAGGAAACCAGAGAATCATGGCTCGTTACACCGGACCCGTCACCCGCAAGTCCCGTCGTCTCAAGGTCGACCTCGTCGGCGGCGACCAGGCCTTCGAGCGTCGCCCCTACCCGCCCGGCCAGCACGGCCGTGGCCGGGTCAAGGAGAGCGAGTACCTGCTCCAGCTCCAGGAGAAGCAGAAGGCCCGCTTCACCTATGGCGTGCTTGAGCGCCAGTTCCGCGGCTACTACAACGAGGCAGCCCGTCGCCAGGGCAAGACCGGCGACAACCTGCTCCAGTTGCTGGAGTCCCGGCTGGACAACGTGGTCTACCGCGCCGGCCTGGCCCGCACCCGTCGGCAGGCCCGCCAGCTGGTCGCCCACGGCCACTTCATCGTCAACGGCCACAAGGTCGAACATCCCCAGCTTCCAGGTCAGCAAGTGGGACATCATCGACGTTCGCCCGAAGTCGATGCCGATGCTGCCGTTCGAGGCGGCTCGGGCCAGCTTCGGCGACCGTCCGATCCCGGCCTGGCTGCAGGTCGTTCCGTCGAACCTGCGGGTGCTCGTGCACGACGTGCCCGATGCGCGCGCAGATCGACACGCCGGTTCAGGAACAGCTGATCGTCGAGTACTACTCGCGTTGATTCGTCCCCCGGGGTGCCCGTTCGCGGGCAACTCGGGCGGATCGCGCGCGGGCGTTCAGGACACGTCGGCGCGCTGCTTCACCTCCACGGCGTCATATGGCGGATGCCGTTGAGAAAGGAATGAAGAATGCTTATTTCACAGCGACCCACCCTGGCAGAGGAGCCGGTCGGCGAAACCCGATCCCGGTTCGTCATCGAGCCGCTTGAGCCCGGTTTCGGCTACACGCTGGGCAACTCCCTGCGGCGCACGCTGCTGTCGTCCATCCCGGGCGCGGCCGTCACCAGCATCCGCATCGACGGCGTGCTGCACGAGTTCACCACCGTCCCGGGGGTGAAGGAAGACGTCACCGACATCATCCTGAACCTCAAGGAACTGGTGGTCAGCTCCGAAGAGGACGAGCCGGTGACCATGTACCTGCGCAAGCAGGGCCCCGGCGTGGTGACCGCAGGCGACATCGTGCCGCCGGCAGGTGTCACCGTGCACAACCCCGACCTGCACATCGCCACCCTCAACGGCAAGGGCAAGCTGGAAATCGAGCTGGTTGTCGAGCGCGGCCGCGGCTACGTGCCCGCCGTGCAGAACAAGCAGGCCGGTGCCGAGATCGGCCGGATTCCGGTCGACTCGATCTACTCGCCGGTGCTGAAGGTGACCTACAAGGTCGAGGCCACCCGTGTCGAGCAGCGCACCGACTTCGACAAGCTGATCCTGGACGTGGAGACCAAGCCGTCGATCACGCCGAGGGACGCGGTCGCGTCCTCCGGCAAGACGCTGGTCGAGCTGTTCGGTCTCGCCCGCGAGCTGAACATCGACGCGGAAGGCATCGAGATCGGGCCCTCGCCGGCCGAAGCGGACACCATCGCGGCGTTCGCCATGCCGATCGAGGATCTCGACCTCACCGTGCGTTCGTACAACTGCCTCAAGCGGGAGGGCATCCACACGGTCGGCGAGCTGGTTTCGCGCAGCGAGGCCGACCTGCTGGACATCCGCAACTTCGGCGCCAAGTCCATCGACGAGGTCAAGATGAAGCTCGTCGGCCTTGGCCTTGCGCTCAAGGACAGCCCGCCCGGATTCGACCCGTCCGCAGCCGCCTCGGACTACCCGAGCGACGGTTGGGGCGCCGACACCCCGGTCGACACCGGCCACGACGACGGCCAGGACTACGCAGAGACGGAGCAGCTCTGATCCGCTGACTGTCCATAGCGGACGGTCATGATCAGGGTGATCGCAACTAGGAGCATGACATGCCGACCCCGACCAAAGGCGCCCGTCTCGGCGGGTCGCCTGCCCACGAGCGGCTGATCCTGGCCAACCTGGCCACGTCGCTGTTCGAGCACGGCCGGATCACCACGACCGAGGCCAAGGCGAAGCGGCTGCGCCCGTTCGCCGAGCGTCTGATCAGCAAGGCCAAGCGCGGCGACCTGCACAACCGCCGTGAGGTGCTCAAGACCATCCGCAACAAGGACGTCCTGCACAAGCTGTTCGCGGAGATCGGTCCGTTCTTCGCGGACCGCGACGGTGGCTACACCCGGATCACCAAGACGATGCCGCGCAAGGGCGACAACGCCGCCATGGCCGTCATCGCACTGGTGTCCGAGCGGACCGCGACCTCCGAGGCGGAGGCAGCGCGTCGCAGCGCCAACCGCGCGGCCGAGGCCAAGGCGGAGACCGCGACCGAGGCTCCGGCCGAGGCTCCGGCCGAGGTCGAGGAGCCAACCGCTGAGGTGGCCGAGGAGACCCCGACCGCCGAGGCCGAGGCCGCCGAGGGTACTGAAGACACCGCTGAGACCGACGACGCCAAGGACGAGTCCTGACGCCCCGGTTCCCGGCAAGGTCGAGCCCGTCGTTCCCACTGGGAGCGGCGGGCTCGTCCGTGTTCGGCTCGACCTCGGCTACGACGGCACCGACTTCTCCGGCTGGGCAAGGCAACCCGGCAGGCGCACCGTCCAAGGTGTACTGGAGGAGGTGCTGCTGCGGCACTCGCCCGGCCGAACGCCGCCGGAGAAGATCGTGGTGGCCGGCCGCACGGACGCCGGGGTGCACGCGGCCGGTCAGGTCGCGCACATCGATGTCGAGCCCCACACCGACGAGGCCAACGGCCCGCACCTGACCGATCTCGGCAGGATGATCTACCGGTGGAACCGGATGTTGCCGGCCGACGTGCGGATCTTTGACGCGCGGGCCGCGCATCCCGAGTTCGACGCGCGCTTCTCCGCGCTGCGCAGGCACTACGTCTACCGGATCTCCGACTCGCCGATCGGCGTGCACCCGCTGCACCGGCGCGACACCGTTGAGTCGTTCAAACCGTTGGACATCGAGCGGCTGAGCGAGGCGGCCGCGCTGCTGCTCGGCGAGCACGACTTCGTCGCGTTCTGCCGCCGTCGCGAGGGCGCCACGACCATTCGCGAGCTCCAGCGGTTGCACTGGCAGCGCGAGATCGACGGGGTGCTGGCCTGCTACGTCAGCGCGGACGCGTTCTGCCATTCGATGGTGCGCAGCCTGGTCGGCGCGCTGCTCGCGGTCGGCGAGGGCCGGATGCCGGTGGACTGGCCAGCGTCGCTGCTGAGCGCGACCGAGCGGCCGAGCACGATCGCCGTCGCTCCCCCGCACGGGCTGAGCCTGATCGGCGTGGACTACCCGCCGGACGACGAGCTGGCCGCGCGCGCGTCGGTCACCAGGAATCTCCGCACCGCGTCCCCGTGACGCCCGCGCGTCAACTCATGATTGACGGCCAGATCATCGTCAACCTACGCTTGACGCATGAGCCCACTCAACGTGCACCTGATCGAGCTGATCACCCAGCTCGACAACGAGTTCGGTGGCGCGGACGACCTCGACAAGATCAGCGAGGCACAGCGTCGCGCACGCACCCTGACCGACCTCGGCGACCAGCTCGTCGGCCACTACGTCGAACAGGCCAGGGAAGCTGGCGCGTCCTGGTCGCAGATCGGCGAGGCCATCGGTGTGTCGAAACAGGCCGCCCAGCAGCGCTGGGTGCCGGCGAACTACGCCCGCTTCACCCAGCGCGCCCGCAATGTCGTCGTGCTCGCCCAGGAATTCGCGCGCAGCAGGGACGAGGAGAAGATCGGCACCGAACACCTGCTGATCGGCCTGCTCCGCGAGCAGGAGGGGGTGGCGGCGCGGGTCCTCGTCGAACTGGCCGGGTCGGCGGCTGCCATCACCGAGGACGCGCTGCCCGCGAGCGGCGCGGACCGGCGCAGGAAGAAGCCGCGTGGGCATCTCTCGCTCACCGAGCCAGCCAAGAAGGCGCTGAGCCTGGCCTCCCAGGAGTCGGTCGCGTTGCGGCACGACTTCGTCGGCACCGAGCACATCCTGCTCGGCGTGCTCCAGGTTCCCGACGGCGAGGCCGCGCGGATCCTGAACGGCATGGGCTTGGGCATCGACGTGGTGCGCCCCAAGATCATGCGGATTCTGGCCGGATACACCAAATAGGGCGGCTCTACCCCATCGGTGTGGCCAGACGCAGTAGGACGGGCAGTCAACCGTATTCCGCGAGCCGAATCGCATTCCTATGTTCGGGAGGGGCCGACGAGGATGCGGGGGAACGGTGTTCGGATTCGCGATGGCGCTGGTCGGGGCGGGGCCGACCGCGGTGCGGGTGGTCTACCTGCTGGCGCGCGGGCATCCGCTCGGCGTGTTCACCCTGGTCGGGGTCGCGTTGCTGCCGATCGAGTTCGCCGCAACGGTGTTCGTCGACGAAACGGTGTTCGTGTTCGTGCACCTGGCGTTCGGCACACTGTTCGCCGGCCACTGGCTCGCCGCACGAACAGCGGTCACACGAACAGCGGTCAGTCGCCTCGACGGACCGGGCCGAGGATCTGCTTCTCGCGCGGAGTGGTGATCAGCCGCAGCGGCCGCCACAGGTTCCGGCCGAGCGCGACCACCTGGTCGTCCTTGAGCGTGGTCAGCTGCTGCACGAGATGCGGTGGCAGCCGCCAGATCCGGGCGGCCAACTGCGCCTGACCCATCGGTTGCCGTTGCAGCAGCACCAGATCCGCCGCGTTCGCGGTCGCGGTCGCCTGCGGGTGCAGGTAGGGCAGCACGTACACGGTGGTCTGCCAGGCCGATCGCGGCGGGAACAGCTCCTGCGGCGTCGAACCGCCGTCGTGGATCACCAGTAGCGGGCCGTCCTCGGTGGCGCGCGGCAGCTCGACCGGGTTGAGCCTGCGGATCTGCACCAGCGGCGCGGGCCTGCCGTCCGGGCCCTCGCCGGCTGCGCGCGCCAGAACCTGCCAGGCGGCGGGCCGCGCGGTCGCGACGACCACCCAGGCGCCGGTCGCCATGGCCCGCAACGCCACCTGGCGCGCCAGGTACAGGCCGCCGACGCAGACGATCCTGGTCGGCGCCGGCCGGAGCAGCGACGCGGTCAGCGGCTCGTTCTTCAGACCAGATCCGAGCACCATGCCGCCCCGGTCGCCGGACGGGCTGACCGCGTCCAACATGGTCGGCGACACCAGGAACTCCGGGGCGATTCCGCTCTGGCTGTGTGCGTCGAGCAGTCGGCTCCTGCTCATGCGGCACCTCCGAGCGGCAGCGTCGCGGCGAGCCCGGAAACCTGCAAACCGCGCAGCGGGGTCAGCGACACGTTGAGCCGCTGCGCCATGCCGTGCAGTCGTTGGTTCGCCTCGGACAACTCGCCAGGGGTGCGGGCGCTGACCCGGACCAGGCCGCGCAGGCCGACCTGGCCGTCCTCGCCGCTCGGCGATACCGACATGGCGACCGTGGTGGACAACGCGCGCACGCCGGTCAGCGCGTTGATGCTGTTCACGTTGCGGCCCTGTGGCCAGCGGGTGATCGCGTAGCTGGCGTGACCGATGCCGGCCGCGGTCACCCCGGTCCAGCTCTCGTTGAGCGCGACGCGGTTGTTCGAACGCATGCCGCCGACCAGTTCGGCCGCTGACACGCCGGCACGCAGCAGCTCGTCCGGGTTCAGCGGGCGCGTCGGCACACCTCGGGCCTCCAGCGCGCTGCGCACCCGGGACAACGCACCGATCAGTGCGCGGTGCGAACCGACGACGCCGCCGCCACGTTCGGCGATCGCGGCAGGACAGCGCCTCGGGTCGAGTCGCACCGCGACCCAGGTGGTGCGGCGCGCGGCGGCCGGCAGCGGGCCGAGCACCTCAAGGTAGGAGGCGAGCGCGGGCGAGGACATCGGCAGCGCCGCGCTGCCCGGGTAGCAGTGCCAGATCACCTGGATGGCGTCCAGCACAACGCCCCGGTCCTCAAGGCACGGGGCGAGCGCGCCGAGCGGCAGGCTGGGCGTCGCGCCGAGCGGCGTGATCAGGTTCGGCGCCGGGTCGACCAGCAGCACGGCGGTCCACGCGCCCTGGTGCCAGGCGAGGCCGACCTGGCGACGTTCGTGGTCGATGCCGTGCGCCACGATCAGATCGGGCACGACGAGCCGGAGCAGGTTCACCCTGGGGTCCTCCGGCCCCGACACCGCGGCCTCCTCGACGCCGACCTGCTCGTCCGCGGTCGGCGGCAGCGGGTCCGCCACCCTGGTGTGTGACCGGAACGTGTAGCGCAGCGTCAAACCAATCCATTGGGTGAACCAACGGCCGCTCCAGCGCAGGAAAGCGAAGATGATCGCGAGCACCAGCACGCCCGCGGCCTCGTAGAGCAGCTTCTGGTTGATCGCCAGCAGGATCAGGCCGATGGCGAGGCCGACCTCGATCAGCACCAGATTCGACACCGGCAGCGCACCGAGCGTCACCCCGACGTTGCGCCTGCGCGCGGTGATCGGCGGTGCGGGAGGGCGAGGAGGGGTCGGCGGCGGTCCAGCCGGGCCGGCCATGCCGGGACGCGGCGGCGGAGGTCCCGGCGGTCCAGGTCGTGGCGGAGTGGTTACGGACATCCCCTCGGTACCTTCTCCTCGGTAGTGCCATGCTGCGATCCGCGCAAAGTATGGCCCGCGCCGGTTCGTCCGGCCGGAGTATGGCCGAACCCGCCACGAGTCCGACCTTGGCGGACTATTGTTCCGAACCGTACCGCGACCGGGAGAGCAACAGGACGAGAATGGCGTCAACACCTACCACCAAGTCACAGGTCCAGGCGTATCGGTTCGTCATTCGCCGGATGGAGTCCGCGCTGGTCCGCAAGGACCCGGTGATGCTGCATGACCCCATGCGCTCGCACAAGCGGGCCACCGTCGTCAGTGTGATCCTCGGCGCCGTCGGTCTGATCGGATTCGCCGTGTTCGGGTTGTTCAGCCCGTCGCAGGCGTTGCCGAACAGCGGCATCGTGATCGGCGCGCAGTCCGGCCAGGTCTATGTGGTCAGCCAGAACCCCTACCAGCTGATCCCCGTGTTCAACGTCGCATCCGCGCGGCTGCTGATGATGGTCGAGGCCAACAGGGGCGCGCCAGTGGTGCCTGGCACGAGCGGCCAGTCGGCGAGCACCCCGCAGATCACCCCACCCGTCACGGTCGGCGACGACCAGTTGACCAGCATCCCGATGGGACGGCTGACCGGCATCCCGGACGGTCCGCAGGAGCTTCCCGCACCCGGCACCGGAACCAGCGACTGGGCCGTGTGCGACCAGATCGGTGCGCCCAACCCGATCGGCGGGACCGGCCCGGTGCACCCGACCACGACCGTGCTGGCCGGCATGGCCAACATCGGCCAGAAACTCGGCGGGGACGAGGCCCTGCTCGTCCAGGCGCCGAACAACAATCAGGAATACCTGATCTACGACAAGCAGTCCACAACGAACAACGGTGAGGACGACAGCGCGGTTGCCGCGCCGATCGACGCCACCGACACGCACATCCTGGACGCGTTCAACATCCGCAACACCCAGCCCCGGCTGATCAGCGCCGCGCTGCTCGGCGCGATCCCGCAGGTGGCCGAGATCAAGAACCCGGTAGCGAACCTGTCCGGCCCGCCGACGAACTACAGCCTGCCGGGCAACATCCAGCTGGGGCAGAGCTTCTCGGTGCGGAACGCCAGCGGCCCGGACACCTACTTCGTGGCGCTGGCAGACGGTTTGCAGCAGGTGAGCGAGACGGTCGCGCAGATCGTGCAGTACGAGCAGAAGGTCCCGTCGCAGCGGGTCACGGACGCCCAGATCACCAACATCAAGCAGGTGCACGAGCTCGACGTGGACAGCTACCCGGTGAACGTGCCGACGACCATCGTCGATTCATCGCTGCACCCGGTGACCTGCCTCGGCTGGAGCGCGGACACGTCCAACCCGCTCAAACCGTTGGTGCGCACCAGGGTCACCGTCGACGTGAAGCTGGAACTGCCGAGCAACCCGAACGACCCGAACGTGTCCATGCTGCCAGTGCCGGTCGGCCAGCCAGGACCGAGCGGCGAGAAGATCGACTCGTTCTTCATGAACCCCGGCCACCAGTCGCTCGCGGTGCACGCGGCCACCAACCCGGCCGAGTTCAAGGCGGGGCCGATCTACATCGTGTCCGGCCGAGGCGTGAAGTACAGCGTCGCCGACCTGACCACCGCACAGGGGCTCGGCATCGCCAGCGGCGGCAACTCAGACGGGCTCGCGACCGCGCCGGAGTCGATCCTGTCGCTGCTGCCCTCCAGCGCCCAGACGCTGAGCACGGAGAACGTGATGCACACCTACGACTCCGTGCCGGTGCAGCAGAACGCGGGCTACTACGTCACGCCCAGCTCCCAGCAGAACCCCGCGGGTGGCGGGTGAGCGGGATCTCGGTCGATCACGAGTGGATCGCCAGCTACGCGAACACGGTGGCACAGGCGGCGAGCGAGCTGGAAAAGGCGTCGCAGCCGTTGCAGGCAACGCCGTTGACCTCGGCTTCGTTCGGATCGATCGGCAACGAGGTGCATGCGGGAAGCGCCTACGACCAGGTCGCGCAGACCCTCGAACAGCAACTGTCCAGAGCGGCCGCCGCGTTGCGGGCGGCAGCCACGAACCTGCGCTCGGTCACGAGTGCGCACGCCGAGGTGGACGCGCGGCAGGCAGCGGCGTTCCGCGCCGTCGGCCCGTCCTGACCACGACGAGAGGCTTGCGATGTATCCCGGTCAGCCGCGACCGACCCAACCAGACGGGCACCAGCTCACCCAGCCGGTCGACGGCCACCTCGACTACGTCTCGCAGCTCAGCCGCCAGCTGGGCGTGACCGACCCGGTTGATTCGTACCTGACCCCGGTCGTCGGCCGCTGGAGCGACCTGCACGCCGAGGCGGCCCGCTGGCGTAGCGCGGCGAGCACCGCGACCGAGGTCACCCAGTCGCTGAGCAAGCCCCTCGGTGGCCTTGACGCCGCCTGGCAGGGTCCGGCCGCTGACTCCTTTGTGGACTACATGCGCGACGTCGGTCTGGCCGGCAACGATCTCGCCGACGCCACGAACGCCATGGCCGACGCGCTGGACAAGACCGCGGACGGGTTGCGGCAGATCGTCACGGAGATGGTCGGCGTGCTCGCCGACACCGCGGAGCAGGCGTCGGACGCGATGAGCCTGCCGGTCGGCGGTGAGGACCGCGCGCGGCAGTTCCTGTCCGAGGTGAACCAGTCGACGAGCCAACTCTACGAGTCCGTGCGCGACGTGCTGTCCGCGTTCGTGCGGATGTGCGAGGGCACGCAGGGGGCCGGCATGAAGCTGGCGCACCCGATGCCGGCGCGGAACTGGACCGACCCGACCGCCCAGCCAACGGTGCAGGGCCAGCCGCCGCAGCCGGGCCAGCAGCCGCCGCAGGGCCAGCAGCCGCCGCAACCGGGCCAGCCCAGCCAACCCGGTCAGCCGGCGGGGGTCGGGTCGTCTGCCACGTTGGCGGCGGCCTCGGCTGGGTCCGGGCGACATGCGGCGGCGGTGGGCACCGCGCACCTTGGCGGGGGCGCGATGCCGACGATCTCCGGCATGGCAGGCGCGGCGGCCGCGCAGCATGCGGCGGGTGCGGCGCAGGTCTCCTGGGTGTCGTCGGTGTCCGCGCCGGACACGTCCAGCGCAGTGCACGGCGTGATGGGCGCGGCGCAGGAGGGCGGCGCCTCGGGCGGCGGGGGCGGTACGGCGATGATGGGCGGCATGGGTGGCATGCGCGGCGGTGGCCAGGGCGGCGACCACGAGCACAAGTCGAAGATCCGGCTGAACAGCGATACCAAGGACGTTTTCGGCAAGGTCGGCTGGACCGCGCCGCCGGTCATCGGCGAGGAGTGAGCCGGTCGTCCTGTGTGGACCGTCGGGCGCGCAGGACGAACCACAGCACCAGCAGTGCCGCTGCCGCGCCTGCGGAGCCGAGCAACGCCACCCACAGCGCGGTCGGATCGGGTTCGGGTGCCGTGGGCGCGGTGGCGTGCACCGATGTCGTCTTCGGCATCGGCACGCCGTTCTGGCCGGGGATCAACGTGGTCAGGGCGGCGACCGGGTCGATGATGCCGTAGCCGACCTGGTTGTCGCGGCCGTTCGGGCCGGACGGGTGCTGTGCGGTCGCCTCGATGCGGTACATGATCTCGCGCGCGGAGAGGTTCGGGTACTTCGCGCGCAGCAGCGCGGCCAGGCCGGCCACGTAGGGTGCGGCGAAGCTGGTGCCCTGGATCGCGTCGGGGGTGGTTGATCCGGGTTCGCTGTAGAGGTTGGCAAGGCCGGTCGCGCCGGGCGCTGGGTCGAGGGACACGATGCCCTCGCCGGGCGCCGCGACGCTGACCCACGGCCCCCACACCGAGAACGCGGACGGGTCACCGGTCGCCGGGTTGACCGAGGCGACGGAGAGCACGTCGTCGGAGAACACGGCCGGGATCTCGATCTGGTTGACCCGGTTGGGGTCCGGGTCGGAGTTCTGCGGGGTGTCCTTGCAGTTGCCGATGTTGCCGGCCGAGTTGATCACGACGACGTCGTGCAGCACGGCGTAGTGCACGGCGGCCTGCAACTGCCGGTCGCCGAGGTTGAGCTGGGGCGCCTCGTCCGGACCTGGCACGGCCTCGCACTCGTCGACCGAGGTGGTGATCACCTTGGCGCCGAGGTCGACCGCGTGCACGACCGCCTTGGCCAGGGTCGCCGTTGTTCCGGCGTTCATCGGGTTCGCGTCGGTGGTCACGTACGCCTGGGAGGACTGGCGGATGGCGAGGATGGTCGCGTCCGGTGCGACACCGGTGAAGCCGAGCCCGGTTCCCTCGGTGTCGGCTGCGACGATGCCGGCGGTGATGGTGCCGTGCCCGTCGCAGTCGACGGTGCCGTTGTCCTGGGCGGAGGGCGCGACGTAGTCGCCGCCCCCGACGAGCCTGCCGCCGTTGGTGAGGAACGGGTGCTTGTTCACGCCGGTGTCGATCACCGCGACGGTCACGCCCGCTGCCGGTGGAGAACTGTTGCGCGGCGCGGATGTTCAGCATGGCCTGGGCGGGCGGCACGTTCGGCCAGCACCGCGCCGTTGGTGCCCGAGCGCACGCACTGGTACTTCTGCCGCAACGGACCGGGCGGCGCGGGCGGCCCGTCCTGCGGCAACAGTGACATGTCCACCGGTGGCGGCTGCCAGGCCGCCGGAGTCGTCGGCTGCTGGCCAGGCGAGTCGTCCGGCAGGTCGGACAGGGCGATCGACGGGTACCAGACTCGGCCGCCGGGCTTCGCGGTGGAAACGGGCGTGCCGAGGTTTGTCGTCAGCAGCAGGGCGGCGATCACGCCTGCCGCCCTACGACCGGACATGGGCATCACGTTCCACAATGGACGAACGGCTCAGCTCGATCGCCGTTGCCGGCCGTGCCTGTTGGTGCGGACCACGAAGTAGATGATCAGCAGGGCCAGCACGGCACCGCCGACGCCGATCAGCGCGACCCGCAACGGCAGCGCGTCGTTCTCGCCGCTGTCGGGCACCTGCGCCCTGATCGCGGTGGTCCTGGCCGCGGGCACGCCGTTCTGGCCGGGAACCAACGCGGTCAGCGCCGCGACCGGGTTGATGATGCCGTAGCCGACCTGGTCGTTGCGGCCGCCAGGACCGGAGGGGTGCTGCGCGGTCGCCTCGATCCGGTCCATCACCTGGCGCGCGGTCAGGTTCGGGTACTTCGACCGGATCAGCGCGGCCAGCCCGGCCACGTAGGGGGCGGCGAAACTGGTGCCCTGCAACGTGGTCACCTGGTTGTTCTGCACCGTCTGGCTGGTCAGCATGGTGGCGCCGGGGGCGGGGTCGACCGAGATGATCTGCTCGCCGGGCGCTGCGACACTGACCCACGGCCCCCACACCGAGAACGGAGACGGGTCGCCGGTCGTCGGGTTGACCGAGGCGACGGAGAGCACGTCGCTCGCGTAGACGGGCGGGATCTCCACCCGCTTGACCCGGTTGGGGTCCGGGTTGTCGTTCTGCGGCACCGCGGAACAGGGGTCGCTGCTCTGGCTGGCCGCACCGCCGGTGCTGCTCTTGTCGGCGGTGTTGCCGTTCGGGATGTTGCCCGCCGCGGCGATGACCACCTTGTCCTTGACGTTCACCGCCTAGCGGATCGCCGCCTGCAACGCCTGACCGTCCGCAGTGGACTCCGTAGCGCGGGCGTACGCGAGCGGATTGCAGTTGTCCAACGACATGGTGATGACCTTCACGTCGGGCTGGCTCGCCGCGTAGACGATGGCCTCGCCGAGGGTCTTCAGGTCACCAGCGGTGCTGGTCTGGTTGGTGGACGGGTTCTGGTACTGGAAGTTGCCGTCGGTCTGCCGGATCGCCAGGATCTTCGCGTCCGGCGCGACGCCGATGAAGCCGTACGGGGTGCCCCTGGTGTCCGCGGCGATGATGCCGGCGACGATCGTGCCGTGGCCGTCGCAGTCCTGTAGGCCCTTGCCGCCCTGCTGGATGTAGTCGCCGCCGTTGATCAACCGGTTGCCGAACATCGGGTGCGGGTTGACCCCGGTGTCGATCACCGCGACGGTCACGCCCTTGCCGGTGGAGATCTTCTGCGCGTCCGCGATGTCCAGCATGTTCTGCGCTGGTGGCGTCTCGACCAGTGGCTCGGTGACACCGGAGCGCACGCAGGCGGCGTTCTGGCCGAGCGCTGTAGGGCTGGTCCGGCAAACCGCCCGGACCGACGTCGGCGGGCGGCGTCGCATTGGCTGGCAGCGTCGGCGGCTCCCAGAACGACGGACCGACCGGCGGGTCACCGACCGGAGTGGACCCGTCGGCGACGGCGGGCCACGCGGCCGGGCCGAGCAGCACGACGAGGACGGCGAGCGATGTCGCGGCGATCCGGTACGGAACTCGCATTCTGCGGGACATGCGGGACATCAGTGGGCTTCTCCGTCCCTCTCAGCCACCGAAGTGCAGGTGCCGGAAGGTCGAGTAGAGGTTGAGCACGGCGAGCGCGAGCGGCAGCACCGACGCGATCAGGATCATCTCGATGATGTCGACGGTGCGCCGCATCACCGGGGAGAACCGCTGGTCAGGGAAGACGATGCCGATGACGAGGCCGGCGATCGCCAGCACGACCAGCACGCCGAACACCATCATCAGCCGGTTGCTCGGGCTTGCCTCGAACAGCCAGCCGAGCAGCAGGCCGGCCGCGGCGAGAATGCCGGTGGACAGCAGCGCGACGGCCTGGCTGCCGTTGGCGTAGGTCCGGCCGCGCAGCATCAGCACGACCGCGATGGCAGCACCCTCAAGCACGCCCCAGATCTGCGGGTCCATGGCCGCGACCACTGCGGCGACCGCCGAGGTGACCCCGCAGCCGATGATCATGCCGGTCATGAACTCGTGCGCCCGGCCGGCTCGCCGCTCGATCTCGGTGTAGTCCGGGAAGCCGGAGTCCTCCTTGAGGTCCTCGGCGTTGCCCGGCACGTGCGGCAGCGGCAGCTTGGCCATCCAGATGGTCAGCCTCGGCAGGACGGACAGGGCGGCAAGGGCGACCGCGGCGGCGACGCCCGCGATGCCCCACGGCGCGGAGTCGAGGAACACGCCTGCGGTGAAGGTGAGCGCGCCGAGCAGACCCGCGGTGGCGCCCGCCACGAACACGGTGACCCCGGAACCCATCACCATGATCGAGGCGAGCGAGATGAGCAGCAGGAAAACGCAGGCCAGCAGGTAGTTCGGGGCGTGCACGCCGTGCGGCACCACGTACAGGCCGGACACCAGCGCCATCGGCATGCCGCCCGAGGCGGCGATGATCACGCCGGTCTTGCCCGAGCCATACGATCGGGTGATTGTGGCGCCGACTATCACCGAGATGATGGCGATCGCGCCCGCCGCGATGGCCGCTGCGATGCCGTTGCCGGTCGGGTCGGCGACCGGGCCGGACAGGAGCGCGGCGACGGCGGCGGCGACCAACGCGAGCCCGGCGGTCACGTGACCGAAGCGGTGCGCGATCTCCTTCGTCCACGGCCGGTAACTGTCCGGAGTGGACTCCGCGATCGCGTCGACGACGTCGTCGTAGAGCGGGGGCGGCGGGTTCTCCGAGCGACGGCGCAACTGCAACAGGTCACCGTCGACGACACCGAGGGAGGCCAGCGTCCTGCTCGGTTCGAGGGGGGCCTCGCCGAGTCGTGCGACGCACCAGCCGCCGTGCCGCGCGCCGCCGTCCGGAGTGACCTCCTTGGCCATCTCCAGCAGCATCGGCAGCAGGTCGGCAACTGCCACGTCGGCGGGCAGTGCGACGTCGATGCGCGTCCGAGGTGCCACCACCGTCACCCGGCTGAACACCGTTGTCCCGGTCGCCACCAGCGCCCCCTCCAGTCTGCGTCAATTCTCGGGTCGATCCAGGCTGCGCCCTGCTCGTCCGCGCACACGATAGCCCGGTCGGGCTTGCCGAAACCGGCCCTCGGCGGCGGTGAGCGCCCCTAGTATGGCGGTACCGGATGCGGCCGGATGGTCGGTTCGGGTGAACACGTCGGATTCGTTTCTCGTTCGTTTCGTGACGACCTGCGTGTGCCGCCCTGACTTGGTCACCAGCGCCGGAGGCGGTAGGAAGGTTTCCAGGTAGGTCGTCCCGGCCTGCCGGACCTGTGCGTATCCCCAGGCGAGAGGTACTTCTTCGGTGAGCACGCTGCAGTTCAAGCGGTTGCCGCGACTGGCCGCGCCACGGCGTCCCGGTGGCGAGGTCCACCTGGAACCGCCGCCCGAGGTACCCAGGGTCATCCCGGGCGGCGTGTTCATGAAGATGATGCCGTTCCTGATGATCGGTGTGTCCGCCGTCATGGTCCTGTTCATGGTCAAGGCGGGCCAGGCAACCACCGGCATCATTACCGGCGGCATGATGCTGATGGGTTCGGTCAGCATGCTCGCCGGCGGTGGCGGCGGCCGGGGCGGCGGCGCCAAGAAGGCCGAGATGAACGAGGACCGCAAGGACTACCTGCGCTACCTCGGCCAGATGCGCGAGCGGGCCCGCGAGGCAACGCTGGAGCAGCGCGACGAGCGCGAGTGGGTGCACCCGGACCCGCAGGCGCTGTGGTCGATCGCGACCAGCCGCCGGATGTGGGAGCGCCGCTCCGCCGACAGCGACTTCCTGCACCTGCGCGTCGGCCGAGGTTCCCAACGGCTGGACACCCGCCTCGTCCCGCCGCAGACCGGCCCGGTCGAGGAGCTGGAGCCGATCGCCACGTTGGCGCTGCGCCGCTTCGTGCGCGCCCACTCGATCGTGCCCGACCTGCCGGTGTCCATCGCGCTGCGCAGCTTCGCCGCCGTCGGCCTACAGGGTGAGCAGGAGCAGGTGCGCTCACTCGCCCGCGCCATGCTCGCCCAGATGACCGCCTTCCACTCGCCTGACGACCTGCTGATCGCGGTGGTGACCGCTGGCCGCGCCAAGCAGCAGTGGGAGTGGACGAAGTGGCTGCCACACAGCCAGCACCCGACCATTGTGGACGGTATCGGTCCACTGCGGATGATCGGCAGCTCGCTCGGCCAGGTCGAGCACTGGCTCGACGAGTTCCTGCGCGACCGGCAGCGGTTCACCCGCAACGCGACGCCGCAGACCGACCAGCCGCACATCGTGATCGTGATCGACGACGGCGACGTCACCCTTGAGGAGAACATCATCCTTGAGGAGGGCCTTGTCGGCGTCACCCTGCTCGACCTGTCCGACTCGCTCGGTAACCTGACCCAGCGGCGCGGCCTGCGCATGGTCGTCGAACCCGACCGGCTCGGCGCGCGCAGCGCCGGTGGCGTCGAGTGGTTCGGCGCCCCGGACGGCCTGACCATCGTGGAGGCCGAGGCGCTGGCCCGGCGGCTGTCCCCGTACCGGATGGGCGCACAGCAGGACTCCGGCGACGAGGAACCGCTGCTGTCCAACCCCGGCATGCTGGAACTGCTCGGCATTCCCGGCGACCCGATGACCTTCGACGTGCAGAGCGCCTGGCGCCCCCGTCCGGTCCGGGACCGCTACCGGGTGCCCTTCGGCGTCGGCGAGCAGGGCCAGCTCGTCGAGCTGGACATCAAGGAAGCGGCCATGGAGGGCATGGGCCCGCACGGCCTGTGTGTCGGCGCCACCGGTTCCGGTAAGTCCGAGTTCCTGCGCACCCTGGTGCTGGCGATGCTGGCGATGCACTCCAGTTCGTCGCTGAACATGATCCTGGTCGACTTCAAGGGTGGTGCGACGTTCCAGGGCTTCGACCCCGCGCCGCACGTCGCCGCGAACATCACCAACCTGGCCGGGGACCTGACCATGGTCGACCGGATGAAGGACGCCATCGCCGGTGAGGTCAACCGGCGCCAGGAGCTGCTGTCCGCCGCCAACGCCAAGAACGTGTGGGACTACGAGAAGATGCGCGAGAACGGCGCCGATCTCGACCCGCTGCCGGCACTGTTCATCTGCATCGACGAGTTCTCCGAGATGCTGGTGGCCAAGCCCGACTTCATCGACATCTTCCTGCAGATCGGCCGCGTCGGCCGGTCGCTGCAGATGCACATGCTGCTCGCGTCGCAGCGGCTTGAGGAGGGCAAGCTGCGCGGCCTGGACACCTACCTGTCCTACCGGATCGGCCTGAAGACCTTCTCCGCCTCCGAGTCGCGCGCGGCGATCGGCGTGCCGGACGCGTTCGAGCTGCCGCCCATCCCGGGTTCCGGTTACCTGGCCATCCAGGGCGAGCCGATGATCCGCTTCAAGGCGGCCTACGTCTCCGGCCCGTACCGGCCCTCCGGCATGCAGGTCGCCGGCCCGTCCGCGGGCATCACCAGTGACCGGCGACCCAAGTACTTCGTGCCCGACTTCATCGAGATCCCGAAGGAGCCGGAGAAGCCGAAGGACGTACCGAAGCCGCAGGAAGAGAAGAACGAGCCGAGCCAGCTGGAGATCATCGTCAGCCGGCTGCAGGGCCAGGGTCCGCCCGCGCACGAGGTGTGGCTGCCGCCGCTGCTCGAACCGCCGTCGCTCGACCAGCTGCTGCCCCCGGTCGCGCCGACCGAGGACCGCGGCCTCTCGCCGGCCGGCTTCTTCGGCAACTCCCGGCTCCAGGTGCCGCTCGGCATGGTGGACAAGCCGTTCGAACAGCGCCGCGACCTGCTCTGGGCCGACCTGTCCGGGGCGGCAGGGCACGGTGCGGTGGTCGGCGGTCCGCAGTCCGGCAAGTCGATGATGCTGCGTACGTTGATCATGTCGATGGCGCTCACGCACACCCCGGACGAGGTGCAGTTCTACTGCCTCGACCTCGGTGGCGGCACCATGACCACGATGACGGGCCTGCCGCACGTCGGCGGCGTGGCCAGCAGGCTCGATCCCGACCTGGCCCGCAGGATGGTGGCCGAGATGGCCGGCCTGATCACCGAGCGCGAGCAGCGCTTCCGCGACCAGGGCATCGACTCGATGATCGAGTTCCGCAACCGCAAGCGGCGCGGCGAGATCAAGGACGACCCGTACGGCGACGTGTTCGTGATCGTCGACGGCTGGCTCAACTTCCGCCAGGAGTTCGAGACGCTTGAGCCGCAGATCACCGCGCTCGCCGCGCAGGGCCTTTCCTACGGCGTGCACGTGATCGTCTCGGCGAACCGGTGGGCCGAGATCCGGCCCGCGCTCAAGGACCTGCTCGGCACCCGGTTCGAGCTGCGCCTCGGTGACCCGACCGAATCCGATGTGGACCGCAGGGTCGCGGTGAACGTGCCGGCCGGTCGGCCGGGTCGCGGTATCACCAGGGACAAGCTGCACTTCCTCGTCGGCCTGCCGCGCATCGACGCGTCCAGCCGACGCGGACTCGGTCGGTGCCGGCATCCAGGACGCGGCGGCGAAGATCCGCGGTGCCTGGCGCGGTCGCACCGCACCGCAGGTGCGCCTGCTGCCCGACCTGCTGCCCTACGAGCAGCTGCCCCCGCTGCGCCAGGCACCCAAGCGCGACCTCATCCCGATCGGCGTCAACGAGGACGAGCTGGCGACGGTGTGCCTCGACTTCGACGCGGAGCCGCACTTCGTGGTCTTCGCCGACGGCGAGTCCGGCAAGACGAACATGCTGCGCGCGATCGTGCGCGGCATCATGACCAACTACACGCCCAAGGAAGCCGTCATCCTGCTTGTCGACTACCGGCGCACGATGCTCGGCTTCATCAACACCGATCACCTGCTCTCCTACGCCGTGTCCGGCAACCAGCTGACCGGCATGGTCAAGGACGTGCGCGGGTCGATGGAGGGCAGGCTGCCCGGTCCGGACGTCACCCAGGAACAGCTGCGCAACCGGTCCTGGTGGAAGGGCCCGGAGCTGTTCGTGATCGTCGACGACTACGACCTGGTCGCCACCCAGGCGGGCAACCCGCTGCAACCGCTCTCGGAGTTCCTCGCCCAGGCGAAGGACGTCGGCCTGCACATGGTCGTCGCGCGCCGCACCGGTGGTGCTTCGCGGTCCACGTTCGACCCGATCATCGGCAAGATGAAGGAGATCTCCAGCCCCGGTTTCATCGGCAGCGGCAGCAAGGACGAGGGCGTGCTGTGGGGCACGGTCAAGCCGAGCGCGCAGCCACCGGGTCGAGGCGTGATCATCAGCCGTAAGCTGGGCCAGCAGCGCATGCAGGCGGCCTGGGTGCAGCCTGATCAGTAGGTCTTCTCTCCGAGCTGGGGCACATCGTGACATTGCGGGTCGCCGTCGACTTCGGCACCACGAGCACGTGTGTCGTGGTGTCGGTCGACGGCGGCGAACCGCAGGTCGTCATGGTCGAGGGCGGCAGCCCGGTGATGCCATCCGCCGTGTTCGCCTCGGCCGACGGCACGCTGTTCGTCGGTCAGGAGGCGGAGCGGCAGGCCGCTATCGACCCGGCCCGCTACGAGCCGAACCCGAAACGGCGCATCGACGAGGGCGAACTGCTGCTCGGCAACAGCGTGCTCAGCGTCGTCGACGTGGTCCGCGCGGTGTTGCGGCGCGCGGTCGGCGAGGCCACCAGGGTGGCCGGCGGCGAGCGGGTCGACCTGCTCGTGCTCACCCATCCCGCCGACTGGGGCGCGGTGCGCACGCGCGTGCTCCGCCAGGCCGGCAACGGCCTCGGCACCGACATCGTGCTGGTTCCCGAACCGGTCGCAGCCGCCGTGTTCCACGCGGCCCGGCACGGCCTCGCCGGGGGCGCGGCCATCGCCGTGCTCGACGTCGGCGGCGGCACGGTCGACGTGAGCGTCGTCCGCAGGGAGGCTGGCGCCGGCCCGGTCGGGTTCCGGGTGCTGGCCACGCACGGCGACCCCAACTTCGGCGGCGCCGACATCGACCAACTGCTGCTCGACCACATCGGCGCCACGGTCCACGGCCAGGAGCAGGCCGACTGGCACGCGCTGATGAGCGGCCAGGACATGTCCGACCGGCGCCGCCGCCGCATGCTCCGCCAGGACGTGCGCGGCGCCAAGGAGACCCTCTCCCGGCACACCTACACCGACGTGCCGCTTCCGCCGCCCTTCCCGGACGCCCATGTCACCCGCGCCGACCTGGAGAAACTCCTCGCCGAACCACTCGGCCGGGCGGTCGCGCTGACCGCGGACACCATCGCCGCCGCCGGCCTGCGCCCCGACGCCCTGGCCGCCGTGTTCCTGGTCGGCGGATCCAGTCGGATCCCGCTGATCGCCCGGCTGGTCCGGGAACGGACCGGCGTCCTGCCGATCACCCTGGACGCACCGGAGACCGTGGTCTGCCGGGGCGCGCTGCGCGCGGTCTCCGTCGACCCGATGCGCACCGGCCCGACCCCCCGACCGGTCCAGGCCCGGTTCCCGGCACCCCCGCGACCGGCCCCGCCCCAACCGGCCCCGCCCCAACCGGCTCAGCTCCAACCGGCTCAGCCTGTCTACCGGCAGCCCGGTCCGCCTGCCCTGGCCACCCCGTCCGGTTCGGCCAACCGCGGCAGGCGCGGCCTGTACACCGCCGTCGGCGCACTGGCCGCTGTCGCGGTCGCCGGGGTGCTGGTGTTCGTGCACCCCTGGTCGTCAGCCGCACCGCAGCCCGCGCCGACCGGGAAGGTGATCGCCGAGTACGACTACCGGTTCACCGCGCCGAGCGGGTGGGCGCAGTCCGGCGGCGACGACACCCAACTCAAGGTCCAGGTCGCGCCGGACGGGTCGCCGAACTCGCCACAATCCATCTATGTCGCGGAATTCCGGCTCGACTTCGACAGCACCGCGAATCGTGCTCAGGCCGTCGATCAATTGCGGCAGTTGGTCACCAACAAGGGGTATCAGGATTTCAATTCGAACCTGAACTACGGCAGTCGGACCGTCGTTTACTATCGAGAATCGGACAGCGGTTCCATCGTGGACTGGTACGTCCTGTTTCAGGGTCGGGTCCAGGTGAGCGTCGGCTGCCAGTACCCGAACGGCGGGGCGGCCACCATCGACGCGGCGTGCCGGCAGGTGGTCGGCGACTTGGTCATCAGCGGCTGAGCACGGGGCTGAGCACGGGGATGAGCACGAGATGAACTGGGGAGATCCGATGACCGGCTTCACTGCGGAACTCGACGCGGTGGTCGCGCGAGCGCGCAGAGTGGCCGAGGAGTCACGCGAGATCAGCGCGAAATTCCGAGGGGAAACCCGGCAACTCGCCGATCGCACCCGAGCGGGTGAGGTGCGCCCTACGTCCGAAACGGACCTGACGGCCGAGCATCTGCGCCGCGCGGCAACCGGATTCCGCGCGGACAACGGTCTTCCGGTGGAGTCGTTGCCCGCCGGTAACGAGTTGCTCGTGCAACAGGCACCGACCCCTCCGATCCGGAGGAACCCCTATCCGGATGACGATGACGAGGACTTTTCGCAGGAGCGAATCATGTTCTGATTCAGTTCGCGCCTGCGAACGTTAACGCAAGCAACGACCTTTGAAGAAAACGCGACAAGGTGGAACCGAACGTGGCACTGTCTTCGTCGCAGGGGATGTACCAACAAGAACGTGGACATCCCGTTCCAAGACTTTGAAGGGGGCCATACCCATGGCTGGTTTTACTACTGGATCTGCTGAACTCCAGAAGGCCGGAGCGCAGATGGAGGAGACCAACCAGCAGTTGATGTCGAACCTGTCCAGGCTCGCCAACGACTGCCAGCAGATCGAGGGTGCCTGGGTCGGCCTGGCCGCCACCGCGTTCCACAACCTGATGGAGCGGTTCCAGACCGACGCCAAGAACCTCAACGACTCCCTCAACCAGATCTCCGAGTCCATCGGCGCCAACGCGGCGAACTACGCCCGCCAGGAGCAGGAGTCGCAGGACTCGATCTCCAAGATCACCAGCGCGCTCGGTGGCTGAGCCAGTTCTTCGCAGTCCGACCCGTTCACAACAAAAGCTTTCACACGAACTTCTGAGGGAGAACAGTCATGGGTGCCGGTGACCAGATCAAGGTCAGTTTTGGTGAGCTGGAGGCGCTGGGTGGCAACATCCAGCAGGTCTCGTCCCAGATCGAGAGCGAACTGGAGAGCCTGCGCAGCCAGATCTCCAGCCTGGACGGCTTCTGGGAAGGTTCCACCAGCGAGGCCTACCAGGCCGTGAAGAACAAGTGGTTCCAGGCCGCCGACGACCTGCAGCAGGTCCTCGCCTCCATCGGTGCCGCCGTCAACGCCGCCGAGCAGGCCTACCAGGGCGTCGAGTCCAAGAACTCGGCCGCGTGGGGCTGATCCCCACCAGCATTCACGGGCCTCGGGTGACGAACCCGGGGCCCGTTGCTATGCGTTGGCCTGTTCGCGCAGTTCGGCAAGGCGCGCGGTGATCGCCTCGACCCCGTTGGCTCTGTCCTGCGCCCGGTACAGCTCCAGCGCCTGCTCCCAGGCGGCCTTCGCCTCGGTCGGATCGCCGATCGCGAGATATGCCTGGCCGAGGTTGCTGAGCACCTCCACCTCGCCGAAGCTGCTGCCGATGTCCCTGCACAGGGCCAACGCCTGCCGGTAGTACTCCAGCGCAGTGGCGTGCTCGCCCTTGTGCAGCGCGATGTAGCCGAGGCTGTCCAGGGTTTCCGCGACCAACTCGCGGTCGCCGCACTCGACGGCCAGTTCGCGGGCGGTCTCGCAGCGGTCGAGCGCCTCGTCGAGCCGGCCGGCGTTGGCCAGGTACCAGCCGAGCAGGTTCAGCGTTTTCGCGCGCGAGTTCGGCTGATCCTGTTGTTCCTCAAGGCGTACGCCCTCCTCGGCGTGCTCGATCGCCTTGTCCAGGTCGCCGATCGTGCCCCAGGCGAGGCCGATGCTGTGCTGCACGCGTGCCTCGCTGTCCAGGTCGCCGATGGCGCGGGCGGTGTCCAGCGAGCGGTGCAGGTGTCGCAGTGCCCTGTCGTGCTCGCCGATCCGGAAGTACGCCTGGCCCAGCGCGCGGTCCACCCTGATCATCACCGACGTGTCGGCCAGATGTTCGGCCGCCAGCAACGCTTTGCGCCACGACTCGACGTCCTCGTGCAGCAGGCCCGGTCGGGTGTGGAAGTAGGTGATGGCCCATGCGAACAGCCACACGTGCCGGTAGTGGCCCGCTGCCATCGCGGCCGCCTGGCTGGCCATGATGCAGTTGTACTCGGCCGCGTACCAGGCCATCGCGGACTTCTCGTCCGGGATCGGCAGTGGCCGGCAGCCCTGGGTCGGCGTGCCGGTGTCGACCTGCTGGCGGCCGACGCCGACGAAGCGGTCGCAGGCGATCGAGGTGTAGAGGTAGAAGTCGCGCAGCCGGTGCAGCGCGGTGTTGCGGACGTCCGCCGGGATGAGCGCGCCCTGTTCCTGTGCGTAGAGCCTTACCAGGTCGTGCATCCGGTAGCGGCCGGCGACATGTTGCTGGACAAGGGAAACCCGTTCCAGCGAGCGCAGCAGCGTTCGGGTCGCGTTGTCCGGGAGGTCGGCCAGGTTAGCCGCGGCGGCCAGGCTGATGTCCGGTCCTGGCGCGAGGCCGAGCAGGCCGAAGATGCGCGCCTGTTCCCCGGTCAGCGCCGCGTAGGACCAGGAAAGCACCGAGCGCACGCTGACCGCGGGGTCCTCGTCGAGCGCTTCCAGCCTGCCGGTGGCCTCGCACAGTTCGTCGGCGAGTTCGCCGAGCGGGAAGTCCGGGTGCTCAAGGGCGCGGCCTGCGACGATGCTCAGCGCAAGCGGCAGGCCGGCGCAGCCCTCGATGAGCGCGGCAACCGCATCGGGTTCGCGGGCGATGCGGTCCGCGCCGAGTCGGTTCGCCAGCAGCGCGCGAGCCTCCGCTTCGGACAGGGCGTCCAGCGGCAGGGGTTGCGCGCCGTGCGCGTTGACCAGGGTCACCATCCGGTCCCGGCTGGTGACCAGCACGGTGCAGGACGGGCTGCCGGGCAGCAGCGGCACGACCTGCGCGGTGTCCGCCGCGTTGTCCAGCACGACCAGCATGTGCCGGTCCGCGACCAGGCTGCGGTACAGCGCGGTCTGCGCGTCCAGCGCGGTCGGGATGGCAGCGGGTTCCACACCGAGCGCGTCAAGGAAGCCGCGGATCGCGTCCTGCGGCGGGGTCGGCCGGCCGGACGGGTCGAACCCGCGCAGGTTCACGAACAGCTGACCGTCGGGGAACCGGTGCACGTGCTGGTGCGCCCAGTGCAGGGCGAGCCAGGTCTTGCCGATGCCGCCGGTGCCGCCGATCGCGGAGATCACCACGGTCGCGCCGGGCTCTGCGGCGGAGTTCATGGTCTCGGTGAGGCTGTCCAGTTCACGGAGCCGACCGGTGAACGAGCGCGGCGCGGCCGGCAGCTGACGCGGCACCAGCGCGTTGGCCCTCGGTGCTGGCGCGCCGGCCGTGGCGGCCTCGCCGGTGAGGATCCGCTGGTGCAGCTCGCGCAGGTCCGGGCTGGGGTCGATGCCCAGTTCGTCAGCGAGCTGCCTGCGGATGCGCTCGTAGTGGTTGAGCGCGTCGGCCTGCCGCCCAGCCCGGTACAGCGCGAGCATCAGCTGCCCGGCAAGGCGCTCGTCCAGGGTGCGCTGCTCGGCGCGCGCGGCCAGCGTCGGCAGGATCTCGTTGTGCCGACCCAGCCGCAGCTCGACGTCGACCTGGTCGAGTTCGACCGCGGCACGCTCCTTGTCCATGATGGCGCGCACGCCGTGCGCCCACGGCACGTCCAGCCCGGCCAGCGGCTCACCGCGCCACAGGGCCAGCGCCTGCTCGAAGATGGCCGCGTCGTCCGTCTCGCGCGCGGCGGCGGCAAGGGCACGGAAGCGGTGCAGGTCGACGCGGTCCTCGTCGACGGAGAGCAGGTAGCTGGCGCCGTGCCGGGTGATCGGCACGTCCGGCAGGACCCTGCGCAACCTCGCCAGGTAGGTGTGCAGGCTCTCCTTGGCGCGGGTCGGCGACTCGCCGGCCCACACCCGGTCGATCAGTTCGTCTACTGATACCGCGTTGTTCGCCTCGACCAGCAGGACCGCCAGGACGCACTGCTGGCGGGCGTGGCCGACGTCGACCCGGCGGCCCCCGCGATGCGCTTCGACCCCGCCGAACAACCGGAACTCGATGGGCTCATCAGACACTGGCAATCCCGTCCTGATGTGCCGCGTTCCGCGCGCGGCACAAGTCTGTCCCAGCCCGGCCAGCGTATCCGCTTCGCAGGCCGTTCGGCGTGACCAGGGCCACCCTCGGCGGGTAACGAGGGGGGCGTTTTGACCCTGCCGGGGGCCGGCAGGTATCTTCTTGGGGTAGTTGTGCGGAGCCCGGCGCGACGCGTTGCCCGGATATCTTTCCGGGAGGGCGCGGTCGTGCTTGCATCCGAACGGGATGCAGCCGCCGCGACGACACCCCAGACGCAAGTGATGACGAGGTAGATCCGTGCGCACGTACAGCCCCAAGTCCGGCGAGGTGACCCGCGCCTGGCATGTGATCGACGCCGAGGACGTGGTGCTCGGCCGGCTTGCCACACAGGCCGCCACGCTGCTGCGCGGCAAGCACAAGCCGACCTATGCCCCGCATGTCGACACCGGCGACTTCGTGATCATCATCAACGCGGAGAAGGTCGCCCTGACCGGTAACAAGCGCGACCAGGCGTTCGTGTACCGGCACAGCGGCTACCCGGGTGGTCTGCGCAAGCGCTCGTTCGGCGAGATGCTGGACAAGCAGCCCGACCGCCTCCTTGAGCAGGCCATCAAGGGCATGCTGCCGCACAACCGGCTCGGCAGGGCGATGGCCAGCAAGCTGAAGGTGTACGCGGGTCCCGAGCACCCGCACGCCGCCCAGCAGCCCAAGCCGTTCAAGATCATCGACCAGAGCAAGGCGAGCCGGTGAGCAGCACCGAGAACATCGAGGAAACCGTGACCACTCCGGCTGAGACTCCTGCCGAGGCAGAGACCGCCGTCGAGACCGAAGCGCCCGTCGCAGAAGCCAGCGAAGCCACTGAGGTCGCTGACGCCACCGAGACCGCCGAGGCTCCCGCTGCCAAGCCCGCCCGGGTCATCCCCGCCGGCAAGCCCGTGCAGACCGTCGGCCGCCGCAAGGAGGCCATCGTCCGCGTCCGGCTGATGCCCGGCACCGGCAAGTTCCTGCTCAACGGTCGCACCCTTGAGGAGTACTTCCCGAACAAGGTGCACCAGCAGCTGATCCGCGAGCCCCTGGTGACCGTGGAGAAGCCCGAGTCGTTCGACATCTTCGCCAACCTCAAGGGCGGCGGCATCACCGGCCAGGCAGGCGCGCTGCGGTTGGCCATCGCGCGAGCCCTGATCGACGTCGAGATCGACGACCGTCCTGCCCTGAAGAAGGCCGGCTTCCTCACCCGTGACCCGCGGGTCAAGGAGCGCAAGAAGTACGGTCTGAAGAAGGCCCGCAAGGCGCCCCAGTACAGCAAGCGTTGATCTTTTCGCTGCGGTCCGCGACCGCGGCGGCGTAACACAATCAACGGGAGTAGCTATCCGTCTATCGGATGCTGCTCCCGTTGTTGTTCCGGCCCCCGGGTACGGTCGGTTACAGGGCGTGTTCACCCAGTGTTTCGAGGAGGTCGACTCGCAGATGGCTCGTCTGTTCGGCACCGACGGAGTTCGTGGTCTTGCCAACGCCGAGTTGACCCCTGAGCTGGCCATGTCGGTCGCGGCGTCGGCGGCTCGGGTGTTCGCCGAGCACGACCGCACGCACCGGCAGGTCGCCGTGGTCGGCCGCGATCCGAGGGCGAGTGGCGAGATGCTGGAGGCCGCGGTCGTCGCCGGGCTCACCTCGGCGGGCTGCGAGGTGCTCAGGGTCGGCGTGCTGCCCACCCCGGCCATCGCCTACCTGGTCGACGCGCTCGGTGCCGACCTGGGCGTCATGCTCTCCGCGTCGCACAACCCGATGCCGGACAACGGCGTGAAGCTGTTCGCCAGGGGCGGCCACAAGTTGCCGGACGCGGTCGAGGACGAGATCGAGGCCCGCCTTGAGGAGCCGTTCGAGCGGCCGACCGGCGCGGCCGTCGGCCGGGTCACCGACGTGGCCGCGCTCGACCGCTACGTCGACCATCTGGTCGAAACCAGCGGCGTGTCCCTGACCGGCCTGCGCATCGTCGTCGACTGCGCGAACGGCGCCTCCTCGGTCGCCGCGCCCGAGGCGTACCGGCGGGCCGGGGCCGAGGTCATCGCCATCAACAACACCCCGGACGGCATCAACATCAACGACAACTGCGGCTCGACGCACCTGGAGAGCCTGCGCGCCGCCGTCGTCGAACACGGCGCCGACCTGGGCATCGCGCACGACGGCGACGCCGACCGCTGCCTCGCGGTCGACGCGACCGGCGCCGATGTGGACGGTGACCAGATCATGGCCGTGCTCGCGCTTGCCATGAAGGAACACGGCGAACTCAACGAGGACACCCTGGTCGCCACCGTGATGAGCAACCTCGGCCTGCACCTTGCCATGCGCGAACACGGCGTGACCCTGCGCACCACGGCCGTCGGCGACCGGTACGTGGTCGAGGAGCTGCGCGCGGGCGGCTTCAGCCTTGGCGGTGAGCAGTCCGGCCACGTGCTGCTGCCCGCGAAGTCCACCACCGGCGACGGCCTGCTGACCGCGCTGCGCCTGATGGGCCGGGTCAGCGAGACCGGCCTGCCACTGGCCACGCTGGCCGGTGTCATGCGCAAGCTGCCGCAGGTATTGCTCAACGTGCCGGTCACGGACAAGCGCGCCGTCGCGTCGGCGGGCGCGGTGTCCGAGGCGGTCGCCGAACTGACCGAGGAACTCGGCGACTCCGGCCGGATCCTGCTCCGTCCTTCCGGGACCGAACAGCTGGTCCGGGTCATGGTCGAGGCGCCGACCCACGACGTGGCCAGCGCCGCCGCCGCCCGTCTCGCCGACGTCGTCTCCTCGGTGCGCTGACCGCCCCCTGCCTCCTCGCCCCGGTCGCTCCGGGTAACCGTGATCCACCTCGCGCGTGCGGCGAGATATGACATCATCGACGCTGGTGAGCGGTTGGAACCACACGCCAGCGGGGTGCGTCGGAGTGCTGACCGCGAGTGTTGACTAAGGGGGCCCGATGTCCGGCAACGGCATCAACATGCAGAAGGATCAGGTCACGACGATCGGCAACAACGTGACCGATCTGGGCACGGCCGTCGGCCAGATGCAGAGCTACTCGACGATGAAGCTGACCGCGGCCGGCTTCGGCGGGGTCGAGGGTGCTTCCGACGCCGGCAACCTGTTCTGCTCGACGGTCGCCGCACTCGCGACCTCAGTTGGCAAGGCCAAGGACTTCCTGAACTCGGCGGGCCAGACGATCCAGAAGTCGGTCCAGGCGACCTCGCTCGTGGACGAGGAAGCCATGTGGGGCGTGACCAACTCCGGCAAGGGGGCGTGACCCGTGGCCGACTTCAGCGATCCGGTTCAGCAGCCGATCAACACTCCGCCAGCAGGCGTGAACGAGGGCGACACCGGCAAGACCATCCTGGACGGTGGTCTCAAGGACTTCATGGATCGGCTCGGCGACGGCCACCTCGGTTACCTGTACAACTACTGGAACAAGAACCCCTGCTGCAAGCCGCAGCACACCACGCCGACCCTGGGCAACGGCGACGAGGAGAAGAACCTCCTGCCGCAGCTGTACACCATGAGCTTCGGGCTGATGGACGAGGCAGCCAAGCAGATGGACGCACTGACCTCGTCGGCGGGCGGGCTCACCAATCTCGCGGGCGGGCTGTCCAGCGGCATCGCGGGGGCGTGGTCGGACAAGGCGGGCCAGGCGGCGTCGGAGAGGTTCGGCGACCTGCAGAAGGCAGCGGGCGACTACCAGGACTCGGTCAAGAAGCTCGCCGCGGCCATGCACTCCACATGGGACACGACCCGCAAGGCGGTCGACACGCTGTCGAAGTTCCCGTCCACCGACGAATCCCCTGCCGTCGGCGGCAACGGCGGCTCCCGGTTCATGGGCCTGTACGGCACCGAGGACAAGTGGAACGTCGGTGACTGGAGCCGTTATATCGACGCCCTCAACGACAAGCTGAACTCGGTCAACCCGGACACCCAGACGGTCACCTCGGAGGGCAGGTTCGGCGAATCCCGATCCGGCGGCCGCAATTACACGCCGCAGGAACTGGAACAGCCCGGCATCGGCATCATCGGCACGATCCACGTGCACTACTCGAACGACGTCATCAACACGATGAACGACTTCAACAACAACTACGACGCCGTCGTTCGCAACTTCCGGGCGCAGATCAAGGCAACGCACGATGCAGTGCACAACCAGATGGTGACGTTGCAGAACACCGTCAAGGAGCAGATCTCCAACACCGACCCGTTCGGCAAGCTCAGCGTCGGTGCCCCGCCGCCCCCGCCCGGCGGCAGCCACACCGGCAGCGGCAGCAACGGCAACGGCGGCTACACGGGCGGCGGAGGTGGTGGTTCCACCGGCACCTCGGCGGCCAGCTTCACCCCGCCGCCGATCAGCCCGTCGACCGCAGGTGGCGCGGGCGCGGGTGGCGGCGCAACCACCGGCGCCGGCGCCATGCCGACCATTCCGCCGATCTCCACCCCGGTCGGCTCGACCGGCACCGGTACGTCCGCCTACCCGGGCGGCGGCACCGGACTACCCGGCGCCGGAACGGGCCTACCCGGTGCCAACCCGGAGACGCTGACCGTGCAGAGCGGCGGCAACACCATCGGTATGTCCACTCCGGACAGTCAGAACAACGTGCAGCTGACCGTGACCGACAGCAGCGGCCACGAGCACAGCTACGACATCGGCTTCGGCCAGGGCACCGCGATGGGCGGCGCCGGCCCGACCGGCGGCGAGCCGAGCCAGCTCGCCATCCAGCACATCACGCCCGGCCAGGACGGCCACGCGGTCATCCACGACGGCAACCTGACCATCACCGCGGCGGAACCGCAGGGCCACAACGGACCCGTGCAGGTCACCGTCGACGACGGCAGCGGCCACCCCAGCACCTACACGCTCGGCGGCGGACAGGCAGGCGGCGCGGGCGGCTACGGGACCGGTGTCTCCGGCTCCGGCGCCCCACCGTCCACAGTGGGCGCTGCGATGGGCGGCTCCGGCGGGTACCTCGCTCCGACCTCCGGCGCGACGTCCGCGTCGGGGTGGCTGAGCCCGGACGCGGTCAACCATGCGCAGACCACCGCCACGCACGACGTCGGCGGCACCGTCGCCGGTCACGTCGGCGACATGAGCGGCCTGACCGGTGCGGGCGGCGGCGGAGGCCACATCGGCGGGGGCGGAGGTCACCCAGGGCTTGCGGTGAGCGGCATCGGTGGTGGGGGCGCCATCCACAGCGTGCTCGGCGGGTCGGTCGACCACACAGCGGGCGAGGTGAGCGGGGTCGGCGACGTCGGCCTGGCCAACACCAATGTCAGCCACGCGGGCGCGGCCGGCGGCGCCGGTCTCGCGACCGGACCCGGCGGCGGGGGCGGCCAGTCCGGCGGCATGCCGATGATGGGTGGCATGGGCGGTATGGGAGGCGGCGGCCAGGGTCAGGACACCGAACGGGGCGCGAGCCAGTGGCGTACCCAGGGCCACCTGTTCGACAACATCGCCGACGACAGTCCGGCCAGCGGCTTCAGCGGTGTCCTCGGCGAGGAGATCGACGGGACAACGGCGCGATGATTGACGAGACGGATCCGGTCGTCAGGGCGATCCAGGCCCCGTTCGAGGCCAACATGGGCGAGTTCTATCGTCGGATCAAGGACGCCAACGCCTCCTACCAGGAGGAGATGGACAAGCTCGACAAGGAGATCGCCGAGCGCGAGGAGAAACTGCGTCAGCTCAAGGAGGGCGAGCAGGAGCAGGAGAAGCCTGCCGAGCCGGCCCGTCGGCAGACGCAGGAGTGGGACTACGGCGATCCGTTGGCGTCGGCCCAGCCAGAGGCACGGCGTTGGCCCGGCACGCCTCCCGCGCAGCAGACTCCGGAGTCCACTTCGGATGATGAAGAGCCGCCGGTGGTCGAACGACGCCGCTACCGTGCCACCTGGGCGGAGCCGGCGTCCGAGCCCGAGCCGGAACCCTGGTCACCCCCGCCGCCGCCCGCGCCGCGCGCCAGGACGGGGTCCGGCGACGACGAGGACTACTCGAACGAGAGCTGGCTTCAGTAGCTCTGAGCCCGGCGCATGGCCTGCCCGGTCGCCGGAAGCACGCACAGCGAACTCGATGACCGCGACCAGGATCGCCAGCACCGCCCCGGCGATCCCGACCATCCGGCCGGCCGGCTTGCGCGCGAACAGCAAGATCATGCCGACCAGGAACAGCGCAGTGACCAACCACACCCCGAACCGAGGTAGTAGGTCGTCGCGCCAGCGAAGAGCACGAAAGACGTGCTGCGCACGAGGTGACCCATCCCGCCGCTGGCGCCGGCCAGAATCGTGATCAGCGTGGTGTAGCCGAGGTAGAGGAAGCCGACCAGCGCGAGCAGTCCCGCGAACTGCCCCATCGGCACCTGCCCCGGCAGCGGCTGCCCCATCGGCTGCGCGCCGTAACCGGGCTGCGGAACGTAACCGGGCCGCGGGGCGTAACCCGGCTGGGGCGGGTAGCCGGGCTGGCCACCTGGGCCGCCGACCTGGGGTTGGTTCGGGTTCCAGCCGGGCTGCGGGCCGTAGGTCGTGAATCGACGCTACCGCAGCCGACCAGCCGCTTCGGCTACTTCGAGCCGAGCAGCTCGGTGCCGTGCGCGTAGTCCAGCGTGGCCTGCTTGAGGTCGCCGTTGATCACCTGATCGTACTTGGTCTGCCCGGTCAGGTACCGCAGGAAGAACGCGGTCAGCAGGGTGCGCACGGTTCGCTGGGTCCTGCGCTCGGCCTTGCCGTGGAGCAGCAGCTGGCTCCAGTGCCTGCCCTCGGTGATGCCCAGATGCGACGCCTTCGGCAACGTACGCAGGGTGACCGGGCCGAGCCACGCGTGCGCGATGACCTCGGCGTGGCCCTCGGCAGGGGCGATCAGGTCCTCGCCGCCGGCGAGCAGCAGGCCGGGCAGGTCGCAGCGGGCGGCTGCCTCGGCGGCGGAGGGGTGGGTTTCGGCGGGCGCGAACGCGGCGACGGCCCGGTACCGGCCGTTGTCGGCGGCGGCCAGGATGGCGGCACCGCCTCCGGTCGAGTGACCTGCGATGCCGAGCCGCTCGCGGTCGATGCTGATGTCGCCGTTGCCGAGCCGGAGGTTGATGCACACGTCGAGCGCGGTGCCCAGGTCGCCCGCGTGCAGGCGGTGCGAGCCGAGCGGGCCCTGTTGGGTGGCTGGCGCGGCCGCGACGATGCCCCAGGACGCGAGGTGGTGCAGCAGGCCGCGGTAGCGCAGCGCCGGCTGCAACCAGCCGTGCCCGAACGCGATGGCGGGCAGGTTGCGCCCGGATCGGGGGGTGAACACCACGCCAGGAAGCCCGGCGAGCGCGAGATCGCCGCGCATGACCTGGTGCGGTCCGGGACCGGACAGGTCCGCGAAGAGGTGCTGTGCCGCGCTCGCCATGACTGCAAACCGTAATGCATCGGACCTGACGGGGCACCGCGCGCTCGGCATCGCCGCAGGTGAACGCGAAATCGCGAATTGGTCTGGACATCATTGATCGATTACCTACACGCTGAGCTGCGGGGATATCGGCTCCGTACACGGCCAGGTGAACTCATTGGTGTGGTTAGTCTGTGCGGTGTGTGTGGAATCGTGGGCTACGTAGGGCATCGACAGGCCCTTGACGTTGTTGTTGACGGGTTGCGCAGGCTGGAGTACCGGGGGTACGACTCGGCAGGCGTCGCCGTGCTGACTCGTGGTGGCCTCGCGGTCGAGCGCAAGGCAGGGCGGTTGGCCAACCTGGAGGCCGAGCTGGCCAGGGCGGGCACGGCCGCGTTCGAGGGCACCGCGGGCATGGGACACACCCGCTGGGCGACCCACGGGGCACCGGTGGACCGCAACTCCCATCCGCACCGCGACGCGACCGGCAGGGTCGCCGTTGTGCACAACGGGATCATCGAGAACTTCGTCGCGCTGCGTGCCGAACTTGAGGCGCAGGGCATCGAGCTGAGCAGCGACACCGACACCGAGACGGCCGCGCACCTGATCGGCCTTGCCTACGCGATCGGCGAGACCAGGGGCGACCTGCCGGCCAGCGTGCGCGCGGTCTGCCGGCGCCTTGAGGGCGCGTTCACCCTGGTCGTCACGCACGCGGACGAGCCGGACCTCGTCGTCGCGGCGCGCCGGTCGTCCCCGCTGGTGGTTGGCGTCGGCGACGGCGAGCACTTCCTGGCCTCGGACGTTGCCGCGTTCATCGAGCACACCCGCGACGCGGTCGAACTCGGCCAGGACCAGGTCGTGGTGATCACCAAGGACGGCTATCAGGTCACCGACTTCCACGGCGAGCCAGCCGAGGCCAAGCCGTTCCGGGTGCACTGGGACGCGTCGGCCGCGGAAAAGGGCGGCCACGAGTACTTCATGCTCAAGGAGATCGAGGAGCAACCGGCCGCCATCGCGGACACGCTGCGCGGCCACTTCGACGGCTACCGGATCACCCTTGACGAGCAGCGCATCTCCGACCAGGACCTGCGCGACGTGGACAAGGTGTTCGTGGTGGCCTGCGGCTCGGCCTACCACTCCGGCCTTGTCGCCAAGTACGCGATCGAGCACTGGTGCCGGTTGCCGGTCGAGGTCGAGCTGGCCAGCGAGTTCCGCTACCGCGACCCGGTGCTGGACCGCGACACGCTGGTCGTCGCGGTCTCGCAGTCCGGCGAGACCGCGGACACACTGGAGGCCGTGCGGCACGCGCGCACCCAGAAGGCGCGGGTGCTTGCCGTGTGCAACACCAACGGCGCGCAGATCCCGCGCGAGTCCGACGCGGTGCTCTACACGCACGCGGGCCCGGAGATCGGGGTCGCGTCAACCAAGGCGTTCCTGGCCCAGATCGTCGCCAACTACCTGGTCGGCCTCGCTCTCGCGCAGGCCCGCGGCACCAAGTACCCGGACGAGGTCGGCCACGAGTTCCGCGCACTGGAGGCCATGCCGGCCGCCGTGACGCAGGTTCTGTCCACTGTGGACCAGGTGAAGTCGCTTGCGCACGACCTCTCCGACTCCAAGGCCGTGCTGTTCCTCGGCCGGCACGTGAGCTATCCGGTCGCGCTTGAGGGCGCGCTCAAGCTCAAGGAACTCGCCTACATGCACGCGGAGGGCTTCGCGGGCGGCGAGCTCAAGCACGGCCCGATCGCGCTGATCGAGGACGGTCTGCCGGTCGTCGTGGTGATGCCGTCGCCAAAGGGACGCACCGTGCTGCACGCCAAGCTGCTGTCCAACATCAAGCAGGTGCAGGCGCGCGGCGCGCGGACCATCGTGGTCGCCGAGGAGGGCGACGAGACCGTGCGCCCGTTCGCCGACCACCTCATCGAGGTGCCGGCCGTGCCGACCCTGCTGCAACCGCTCGTCTCGACCGTCCCGTTGCAGGTGCTCGCCGCGGAGATCGCCCGCAGCCGAGGCTACGACGTGGACAAGCCGCGCAACCTGGCCAAGTCGGTGACGGTGGAGTAGCCGCTAGGTTTGGCTGCATGCAGGGCATCTGGACGACCGACCACATCCGCGCCGCCGAGGACCGGCTGCTGGCCAGAACCCCGGACGGCGCGCTGATGCGCAGGGCCGCGTTCGGCCTTGCCGTGGAGACCACCGCAGTGCTGCACGAGCGGATCGGCGGGGTGGTCGGCGCCAGGGTGGTCCTGCTGGTCGGCGCGGGCAACAACGGCGGCGACGCGCTCTGGGCGGGTGCGTTCCTGCGCAGGCGCGGCGTCGGCGTGACCGCGGTGCTGCTCGCGCCGGACCGCGCGCACCCGGCCGGCCTCGCCGCGCTGCGCAGAGCCGGCGGCCGGGTCAGCACCGACCCGAGCGCCGACATCGCAGCCGCCGACCTGGTCGTCGACGGCATCGTCGGCCTGTCCGCGCACGGCCCGCTGCGCCCGGCCGCCGCCGAACTCGTCGAGCAGGTCACCGCCCCGATCATCGCGGTCGACCTGCCCAGCGGCGTCGAACCGGACACCGGTGCTGTCGACGGCCCTGCCGTCACCGCCGATGTCACGGTCACGTTCGGCGCACGCAAACCGGGACACGTGCTCGGCGAGGGCCAGGTGCGCAGCGGCCGCGTGCACCTTGTCGACATCGGTCTGCGACCCGAACTCGGCGACCCCGATCTGATCCGGCTGGAGGCCGAGGACGTCGCCGCGCTCTGGCCCATCCCGGGCCCGGCAGACGACAAGTACACCCAGGGCGTGACCGGGATCGCGGCCGGCTCTGCCCGCTACCCGGGTGCCGCCGTGCTCGCCACCACGTCCGCCGTGCTGGCCACCTCCGGCATGGTCCGCTACGCGGGCAGCGCGGCCGACGCGGTGCTGGCACGCTGGCCGGAGACGGTCACCACCGGCTCGGTCGCGGACGCGGGCCGGGTGCAGGCGTGGGTGATCGGACCCGGTCTCGGCACCGGTTCCGGCCCGCGTGACGTGCTCGCGCACGTGCTCGGCGCCGGCGTGCCGGTGTGCGCGGACGCGGACGCCATCACCATGCTCGCCGAACACCCGGAACTCTGGGACGCCCGCGATCCCGGCACCCCGGTCGTGCTCACCCCGCACGCCGGCGAGTTCGCCCGGCTCACCGGCGCCGAGGTCGGCCCGGACCGGGCAACGGCCGCCCGCGAGGCGGCCCGCAAGTTCGACGCGGTCGTGCTGCTCAAGGGCCACACCACGGTCGTGGCGGCGCCGGACGGCCGCACCCTGGTCAACCCGGCCCGCTCCGCCTGGCCGGCCACGGCCGGGTCGGGCGACGTGCTGTCCGGTCTGATCGGCGCGCTGCTCGCCGCCGGCCGCGAGCCGTTGCTGGCCGCCGGCGCCGCGGCGTTCCTGCACGAACTCGCCGCCGACCTGGCCGCGGACGGCGCGCCAGCGCCCGCGTCCCGGCTGGCCGAGGCGATCCCGGACGCGATTCGCGCGGTCCGAGCCGTGCTCGATTCGATGGTCAACTTCGATGTGCAAGCATTTCCGTCATCATGGCTGCTGAAAACCCGGTGCGCGCCGAGGTCGTGGTCGATCTCGACGCCATCGTCCACAATGTCCGGTTGTTCGTTGATCGGGCCGCCGCGTCCGGCGCCGAAACACTGGTCGCGGTCAAGGCCGACGCCTACGGCCACGGCGCCGTCCCGGTCGCGGACGCGGCGCTGCGTGCCGGCGCGACCTGGCTCGGCTCCTGCTCGCTCGCCGAGGCACTCGCCCTGCGCTCGGCCGGCATCACCGGCCGCATCCTCGCCTGGCTGGACCTGCCCACCGTCGACTACGGCCCCGGCCTGACAGCCGATATCGACCTGTCCATCGCCTCGGTCGACGTGCTGGACACCCTGCTCGACGCCGTGCGCCGCACCAGCCGACCGGCCCGCGTGCACCTCAAGATCGACACCGGTCTGTGCCGAGGCGGCGCCGTCGCCGAGGCATGGCCCGGCCTTGTCGAACGCGCGGTCGCCGCGCACAACGACGGCGACATCGAACTCGTCGCGGTCTGGTCGCACCTGGCCTGCGCGGACGAACCGGGCCACCCCTCCATCGACCTCCAGGCCAAACGGTTCGAAGCCGCCTATCAGGCCGTGGTCGAGCACGGCCTGCGCCCGATGCGGCACATCGCCAACTCCGCGGCCACCCTCACCCGCCCTGACCTGCACTTCGACCTCGTCCGCGTCGGCATCGGCGCCTACGGCCTCAATCCGGTGCCGCAGCAAGAGGACCTCAAGCCTGCGATGAGCTTCCACTCGTCGATCGCGCTCACCAAACGGGTTCCGGCCGGCGAGTCCGTCTCCTATGGACACACGTGGACCGCGGAGCGGGACACCACGCTCGCGCTGATCCCGGTCGGCTACGGGGACGGCGTGCCGCGCGGCCTTTCCGGCCGGCTCGACGTGTGGATCGCCGGAGCGCGTTGGCCGGTCGTCGGCCGGGTCAGCATGGACCAGATCGTGGCCGACATCGGCGACGCGGACCTCACGCCAGGCGAAGAAGTGCTGCTGTTCGGCGACGGCACCCACGGCGAGCCGACCGCGCGCGAATGGGCGGAGCGCCTCGGCACCATCGACTACGAGATCGTCACCGGCATGTACCGGCCGCGCGTGACCCGCCGCTACGTCGGCACCGCCGAGTAATGGCGAACGGGCGGCTGATCGGCATCATCGGCGGCGTGGTCGGCGTGGCCACCGCCGGACTGACCATCGCCGGCATCATCCAGAACCGACGCAGGCTGGCGATCGACGGCGACGACCCGTACGCGGACGAGCCGTTCGGCAAGCTCCCCGCCGACCGCATCCGCACAGTCGCGGCGGACGACGGCGTGCCACTCTCCGTCGAGCAGATCAACCCGGCCACCGGCGGCAGACCCGACCTGACCGTCGTGCTCGTGCACGGCTTCGCGCTTGACCGGCGCTGTTGGCACTTCCAGCGCCGCGACCTGGCCAAGCTCACCGATCCCAAGGTCGGCATGGTGCTCTACGACCAGCGCGGGCACGGCCGCTCCGGCCAGCCGAGCCCCGAATCGTGCACGATCGACCAACTCGGCCGCGATCTGGACGTCGTGCTCCGCTCGGTCGTCCCGGACGGCCCGCTGGTGCTGGTCGGCCACTCCATGGGCGGCATGACCATCATGGCGCTCGCCGAACAGCACCCCGAACTGTTCGCCGAACGGGTGTGCGGTGTCGCGTTCATCGGCACGTCGGCCGGCGAGGTCGGCCGGTACGGCCTGCCCCGCCCGGTGCTGTCCAAGTACAACCCGCTGACCAGGACCGTCGGCGACATCGCGGCCTGGCAGCCCGGCCTCGTCGACTGGGTGCGGTCCGCTGGCGGCGGCGTCACCCGCCATGCGGTGCGCTGGCTCGCGTTCGGCGACCGGTCGGTGCCCGCCTCGCTGGTCGACTTCATGGTCGACATGCTCGCCATCACCCCGGTCCCGGTGCTCACGGACTTCGTGCCCAGCCTCGGCACGCACAACCGCTTCGCCGCGCTCGCCGGCCTGCGCCACTCGCAGGTACTGGTGCTCAGCGGCGACCAGGACCAGCTGACCCCGTTCTCGCATGCCGAGCGGATGGCAGAGGAACTGCCGGATGCCAAACTGGTGCGGGCGTTCGGCGCAGGCCACATGGTCATGCTCGAACAACCCGACCTGGTCACCGACGAACTGGCCGACCTGCTGCGCACCTGCGCGTCATCGACGCAGCGCCCGCTCAGGCGGTGGAGGAACAAGTGAGTAACGGGGAAATGACGCTGCTGCCGACCGTCGAGGACACCCTCGAATTCGGCAGGCGACTCGGCGAACACCTGCACGCCGGCGACCTGATCCTGCTCGCCGGCCCGCTCGGTGCCGGCAAGACCGTGCTGGCCAGGGGTATCGCGTCCGCGCTCGGCGTGCTCGGGCACGTCAGCTCGCCAACGTTCGTGATCGCCAGGGTGCACCGGCCAGCGCCGGAGGGCCGCGGCATCCCGTTCGTGCACGTCGACGCCTACCGGCTCGGCGACGACCTCGACCAGCTGGACACCCTCGACCTGGACACCGACCTCGTCGACGCGGTCGTGGTCGTCGAATGGGGCGAGGGCAACGCCGAGCGGCTGTCCACCGACCACCTGCTGATCCGCCTCGACCGCCGCGACGACGACGTCCGCGAGGTCAGCCTGCATCCGCACGGGTCATGGGTCGATCGGCTGAGTTCTGTCGGGGACCGCGCGCATACTCACTGACATGCGAGCGGTGATCTTCGACTGGGGTGGCACGCTCACCCCGTTTCGCTCGGTCAACCCGGCCGAGGGCTGGCGCACCTATGCGCAGGCGTACGGCGATCCCGCGGTCGCCGAGCACCTGCTCGCCGCCGAGGACGCGGCCTGGCGACGCGTGCACCAGGACGGCACCGCGTTCACCTTCGCCGCACTGCTCGCCGCCTGCGGCGTCGAGGAACACCCGGAGGCCGTACGGTCGTTCCGCGCGTTCTGGGACCAGATCACGTACACGCACGAAGACGTACTGCCGACGCTGACCGCGTTACGCGAACGCGGCCTGCGCACCGGCGTGCTCTCCTCGACCTGGTGGCCGGGCGAATGGCACGAGGAGGGCCTGCACCGCGACGGCGTGCTGGACCTGTTCGACGCCTGCGTCTGGTCCAGCCAACTGCCCTTCACCAAGCCGCACCCGACCGCGTTCCTCACCGCGATGCGGGCGATCGGCGTCGACGACCCCGCCGACTGCGTCTATGTCGGCGACCGCCTTTTCGACGACATCAGCGGTGCCAAGGGCGTCGGCATGCGCGCGGTGTTCGTGCCGCACAGCAAGATCCCGCCGCACGAGACCGAGGCGGTCGATGTGACGCCGGACGCGGTGATCCAGCGCCTCACCGACCTGATCCCGCTGGTGGACAACTGGCTATCAGTCAGCTCAGATGCGGCTCGAACGCGGCCAGCAGCGTCGCCTTCGACCGCACCCCGATGACCGACGCGACCGGCGCCCCGTCCACGTAGAGGATCATCGTCGGCACGGCCATGATCTGCTGATCACGCGCGGTGATCGGGTTCTCGTCCGTGTTCAGCTTCGCCACGGTCAGCGCGTCCGCCTGCTCGGCTGCGAGTTCCTTGAGGATCGGGTTGAGCGCCCGGCACGGCCCGCACCACTGTGCCCAGTACTCGACCAGCACCGGCTTGCGGCTGTTCAGGACCTGCTCGGTGAAGTCGTCGTCGGTGACGGTGATGACGGTTCCGGTACCCGACACGGATCGGGATACAGCTGTAGTGCCGTGCATGGTTCCTCCTGGTCGTCGGTTTTGCTCAGTTGGGTGCGGAGATGGTCACGCACCGCGGTCAACCTGGTCAGGTAGTCCTCTACCTCGGCCAGCTTCCGCCGGTACACCTCGACCGAGGCCGGGCACGCGTCGCCGGTCTCGTGACCGGAACGCAGGCACTCCACGAACGGCCTGGTCTCCTCAAGGGCGAAGCCAATGGTCAGCAGCCCGCGGATCTCCCGAACGAGGCGCAGGTCGGACTCGTCGTAGTCCCGGTGCCCGTTGGCGCTGCGGCGCGCGGACAACAGGCCCTGTTCCTCGTAGTAGCGCAGCGACCGGGTACTCGTCCCGGCCCGCCGCGCCAGCTCCCCGATCCGCATCCGGCCTCCCTTCCCTTGCCCAACGTGATCGACGGTATGCCTTGACACCGACGTCAAGTCCAGTGCGCAGGCGGGCTTCTCGTACGCTGGAGGCGTGATCGTGCTCGCCATTGACACCGCAACCCCCGCGATAACCGCAGGCGTCGTCGCTCTCGGTAACGACATGCCCGAGACCCTCGCGCACCGCGTGACGGTGAACGCCCGCGCCCACGGCGAACTGCTCACCCCGCAGGTCCAGCAGGTCCTCGCCGAGTCAGGCATCCAGCTCGGCGGCCTTGACGCGATCGTCTGCGGTGCGGGGCCCGGACCGTTCACCGGCCTGCGCGTCGGCATGGTCACCGCCGCCGCCTTCGGCGACGCCCTCGGCGTACCCGTGCACCCGGTCTGCTCGCTCGACGCGATCGCCGCCGACGTCACCTCGACCGAACCGTTCGCGGTCGTCACCGACGCGCGTCGCCGCGAGGTCTACTGGGCCGCCTACGACCCGACCGGCGAACGCCTTGACGGCCCGGCCGTGCAGCACCCCGCCGAGATCACCGAACGGCTCGCCGCGCTCGGCGTGCGCACGATAGCCGGCGAGGGCGCCGGCCAGTACGCGGACGTGCTCGGCCTTCCGGTCGTCGAACCGGCCTACCCGACCCCCCGCGGCCTGGTCGTGGCCGCTTCGGTCGCACTGCGCACCGGCGCCACCCCCGCCCCGTTGACCCCGCTGTACCTGCGCCGCCCCGACGCCATGGAAGCCGTCCCGCGCAAGCAGGTGAGCAGGCTTTGACCGTGCGCATCACCAGACTGCGCCGGACGGACATCACCAGATGCGTGGAACTGGAGAAACAGCTGTTCACAGAGGACGATCCGTGGAACGAGCGGATCTTCCTCTCTGAGCTGCGCCACGCGAACAACCACTACTTCGGCGCGTACACCGACGACGGCACCCTGGTCGGCTATGCCGGCATCGCCGTCAACGGCCGCGCCCCCGACTTCGAGACCGAGGTGCACACCGTCGGCGTGGACAGCGCGTGGCAGGGCAAGGGCATCGGCAGGGGACTGATGGGCGCCATGCTCGCCATCGCGGATCGCTTGCACGCCCCCGTGTTCCTCGAAGTGCGGACGGACAACACCGCCGCGATCAGGCTCTACCAGGCGCACGGATTCGAACAACTCGGGCTGCGCAAGAACTACTACCAGCCCTCCGGCGCCGACGCGTACACCATGATCCGCCCCTCGTCGACAGCTGTCGACAGCTAGTGATGGGATGACGCCCTGATGCCCGTACAGACCAGGTCAGTCCTCGGTGACATCGTCGTGCTCGGAATCGAGACCTCCTGCGACGAGACCGGTGTCGGCATCGTCCGGCTGCGCCAGGACGGCACGGTCGAACTGCTCGCCGACGAGATCGCCTCCAGCGTCGAGGAACACGCCCGCTTCGGCGGCGTCGTGCCCGAAGTAGCCTCCCGCGCGCACCTGGAGGCCATGGTGCCCGCCGTGCACAGGGCACTGGAGGTCGCGGACGTCAAACCGTCCGATGTGGACGCCATAGCGGTGACGGCAGGCCCCGGCCTCGCCGGCGCGCTGCTCGTCGGACTCGCCGCGGCCAAGGCGTACTCCCTCGCGTGGGGCGTGCCGCTCTACGGCGTCAACCACCTCTCCGCGCACGTCGCCGTGGACACCATCGAGCACGGCCCGCTGCCCGGCGCCGCGCTCGCCCTGCTCGTCTCCGGCGGCCACTCCAGCCTGCTCAAGGTGGCGTCGCTGGCCGAGGAGATCCACACCCTCGGCGCCACCATCGACGATGCGGCAGGCGAGGCGTTCGACAAGGTCGCGCGCCTGCTCGGCCTGCCCTTCCCCGGCGGCCCCTACATCGACAAGGCCGCCCGCGAAGGCAACGCGGAAGCCATCAACTTCCCGCGCGGCCTCACCGGCCCGCGCGACGCGCCGTACGACTTCTCCTTCTCCGGCCTGAAAACCGCGGTCGCCCGCTGGGTCGAAGCCAAGGAGCGGGCCGGCGAACCGGTGCCCGTCAACGACGTCGCAGCCTCCTTCCAGGAAGCCGTCGTCGACGTGCTCACCGCCAAGGCGATCCGCGCTGCCAAGGACTCCGGCATCGACCACCTGCTCATCGGCGGCGGCGTCGCGGCCAACTCGCGGCTGCGCGCGCTCGCCGAAATCCGATGCGCCGACGCGGGCGTCACCCTGCGCGTGCCGAGGCCGAAGCTGTGCACCGACAACGGCGCCATGGTCGCCGCGCTCGGCGCGCACCTCTACGCGGCCGGCGTCACCCCGTCCGCACTCGACATCTCCGCCGACCCAAGCCTCGCCCTGGTCTGATTGGTCAGCCGGTGACCGAGGACATGACTGAACTGCTGCCAGAAGGCGGCCTCCACGTGGTGTACCGGGTCGGCGACACGGTACGCAGGCCCGCCCACCCGTGGACAGCGCGCGTGCACGAACTCCTGCGCTACCTCACCGCACAGGGCTTCGGCGCATCGCCCACCGTGTACGGCTTCGACGACCAGGGCAGAGAGATCCTCGGCTACTTCCAAGGTACCGTCGGTCATCCGCCGCTCCCCCCGCACTTACGCGGCGACGACACCCTGATCGCGATCGCCCGCCTGCTGCGTCGCTTCCACGACGCCACAGTGCCGTTCGTCGACCGGTACCCGGACGGCTGGCAGTACCCGGCGCTCGCTCCCGCCGAGGTCATCTGCCACGGCGACTTCGCCCCGTACAACTGCGTGTTCCAGGGCAACGAACCGATCGGCATCATCGACTTCGACACGGCCCGCCCAGGCCCGCGCTGGTGGGACCTCGGCTATGTCGTCTACTGCCTGATCCCGCTCTCGCCGGCGGAGCAGGGCGGCTTCGGCCAGTCGCCAGAGGAACAACTGCGCCGCGTCCAACTGTTCTTCGACTCCTACGGCCCAGTCCCGCCGACAACCCCGCCGCTGATCGAGCAGGTCAGCCCCCGCCTGCACAACATGCTCGACCTGATCCGCACGCACCCCGCGTTCGTCAAGCAACGCGCGGAACGCCACGACGACGGCTACCGTCGCGACCTCGCCTACCTGCACCAACACGAAGCCCTCTGGCGCACCCTCCGGTTCTGACTCCCCGGCACCAACAGCCCTACTGTGCGGGCCTACTGGGCGGGCAGTCGACGCTCGATCTCGGCCAATCTGTCCAGAATCTGCCGCAACGTCGACTCGATCGTCGCCAACTGCGCGCCGACATCGGCACGCGTCGGCGACCACGGCGTCGCCTGTGTCTCCTCGGCCGCCGCATTCGTTCCTTCCGCCGCATGCGCGGCGCGATTCCGCAGCTCGCCCATTTGTCCACCTCCAGCGGATGCTCGGTACCAGTGTGCTCTCGGCCGGCACCCGTGCCCGAAAAAATGCGGTGTTCGAGTGAACTTGGCCAACTCCGGCTCAGCACACCCGGTACTCGGTGTCCGGCACGTCCGTGACGAACATGTGCCCCGGCTGGTGCGTGATCGCGAATGGCGGCCGGGACGCCATCACCGCGGCCTGCGGCGTCACCCCGCACGCCCAGAACACCGGCACGTCATCCGGTTCCGCGCGCACCGCGTCCCCGAAATCCGGCCGACCCAGATCCGCGATGCCCAGCCCGGCCGGGTTACCGACATGCACAGGATCGCCGTGCACGGCCGGCATCCGCGCGGTCAGCCTGATCGCCGTGTCCACCAGATCCCCCGGAATCGGCCGCATCGACACCACCATCGGCCCGTGAATCCGCCCTGCCGGCCGGCACTGCCGATCGGTCACGTACATCGACACGTTGCGGTGCTGCTCGACATGTCGCAACGGCAACCACGCCGCGGCCAGCGCCGTCTCGAAGGTGAAGCTGCAACCGATCAGGAAACACACCAGATCCCTGCGCCACACCGACTTCACGTTCGTCGGCTCGTCGACCAGTTCGCCGTCGCGCCACACCCGGTAGCCCGGCAGGTCGGTGCGCAGATCCGCGTCCGGCGCCAGCACCGTGCCGGTCGCGCCAGGGTCGGTCACGTCCAGCACCGGGCACGGCTTCGGGTTGCGCTGGCAGAACAACAACACGTCGTACGCCCAGTCGGCGGGCACCGCGATCAGGTTCGCCTGCGCGTAGCCGTCGCACCAGCCCGACGTCGGCTCCCGCGTGCCCGCCCGGAACGCGGCGCGCGCCTGTGCCGGCGAGACCGCGCTCGGATCAGATATCACTGTCATGGCCTGCCTTCTCATCCCGTTGATCGCCGCTCGCAGCTCGGCCCTCATCGCAGTTGCCTCCCCCGAGTCTCCGGCAGCCCCACCAGTGCCACCACCGCGATCGCATAGCCGAACGCGCCGAACGCCATGGCACCGCCGATGCCGAACGTGTTGGCCAGGAAGCCGACCGCGGCCGGGAACGTGGCGCCGAGCCCTCGGCCGAAGTTGTAGGTGAAGCCCTGCCCGGTGGCACGCAACTCGGCCGGGTACAACTCGGCGAGGAACGCGCCGAACCCGCTGAAGATCGCCGAATACGCGAAACCGAGCGGAAAACCGAGCACCAGCAACAGTCCGTTCGCGCCCGCCGGCACCAGCGTGTACGCCAGCATCAACACCGCGGCCGCCACCGCGAACAGCGCGAAGTTCGCCTTGCGCCCGATCCGGTCGGTCAGCACCCCGCCGAGCAGGTAGCCGACGAACGCGCCGCTGATCAGGAAAGCCAGATAGCCGCCGGTGTTCACCACGCTCAGGTGACGCGCCTTCTGCAGGTACAGCGGCAGCCAGGTACCGAGCGTGTAGTACCCGCCCTGCACGCCGGTGGCCAGCAACGCAGCGAAGAACGTCGTTCGTCCCAGCCCACCCCGCATGATCGCCAGCACCGACCCACGCGGCCGCGCCTCGGCGGCGATCGGAGCCTCGGTGACGGTTGGGACCTCGGTGACGGTCGGGCGAGGCGCATCCACCACCTTCCGCCGCAGGTACAGCACGAACAGCGCAGGCAACACCCCGGTCATGAACATGATCCGCCAGCCGATATCCGGGCTGGCCAGATCGAACACGAGCGTGTAGACGATCACCGCCGCCGCCCATCCGACCGCCCACGAACTCTGCACCAGTGCCGCGACCCGGCCCCGGTAGCGCGGCGCCGCGTACTCCGCGACCAGCACCGCGCCCACCGCCCATTCACCACCGAAACCGAGCCCCTGTAAGGCGCGGAAGGTGAACAGCAGCCCGAAGTTCGGCGCGAGGCCGCACAACAGCGTGAACAGCGCGTACGTGCCGATGGTGATCATCAGCGTCCTGGTCCGCCCGATCCGGTCCGCGAGCATCCCCGCCAACAGGCCGCCGAGGGCGGAGACGAACAAGGTGATCGAGTTGAGCAATCCGGCCTGGCCGGAGGAGATCCGGAAGTAGGCGGTGACCGCGACCAGCGCCAGCGGCAGCACCTGGTAGTCGAAGGCATCAAGGCCGTAGCCGCCGAACGCGCCCGTGAACGCGCGTCGCCCAGCGGGGGAGAGATGCCGTAGCGCGCCGAACCGAACTGCCGGCTCGGCGTCGGCGGCGGCGCTGGTCGTCGTTCCTGTGCTGGTTTGAGCGGAGGGGGTACTCATGCGCACCTCGCAGTACAGGCGAAGGGATGTGAGCCAACGCACATGCTAGGGGAATGTAGAACAATCCCACAAGAGGAATAGAGGATGACTCTCTTGAAGGATGGTCCGCTTGTCCAACTCGGTGTTCTAGAGTTGACTGAGACCGCGATCAGGGGCCGGGGTGAGGGAGAACCATGAGTGACACGGTCACCGGCCTCGCGGCCGACCGGGCCCTGCTGGACCGCACCAGCACGGCCGAGCGCGTGGCCGACATCCTGCGTACCCGGATCATCGAGGGCTACTTCCCGCCCGGCACCCGGCTCTCCGAACTGACCATCGTCAAGGAACTGGGCATCTCCCGGAACACGCTGCGCGAAGCGTTCCGCCTGCTCACCCACGAACGACTGCTCATGCACGAGATGCACCGAGGCGCCTCGGTGCGCAAACTCAGCATCGAGGACGTCGTCGACCTCTACCGCGTCCGCAAAGCCGTCGAATGCGCCGCCGTCCGCCAACTCGACCCGGCCAACCTCGACCACCCCGGCATCGACCGCATCGAAGAAGCCGTCGCCGATGGTGAACGCGCGGCCGAATCAGGCGTCTGGAGCCATGTCGGCACCGCGAACCTGCGCTACCACCAGGCGATCGTCGCCCTCGCCGAAAGCCCCCGCCTCAACGAACTCATGCGCGGCGTCCTGGCCGAACTGCGCCTCGTCTTCCACGTCATGGCCGACCCGAGGCGCTTCTACGAGCCCTACCTGGCCAGAAACCGCGAAATCATCACCAGAATCAAAGCCGGCGACGTGACCGGCGCCGACGAGATGCTCGCCGCCTACCTGGCCGACGCCGAACGCCAACTGGTCGACGCCTACGCCACCAGAGCCACCCAACCCTGACCCACTCCAGATTCGCGCCTCCCCAACCCGACCCCCGACCCGCGACCCCACCCCGCCCCCGCGACCCCTCAGATGATCTTCTTCCCGACCCCACCCAACGCGGCCGATCTGCCCGGTTCGGCCACCACATCGGTCGGGTCCGGGCGCCATTCCGGCGTGTACACCACGCCAGGCTCGACGAGTTCGAAGCCGTCGAACAGTTCGGTGATCTGCGCGCGGTCCCGTACGCACACCGGCTTGTTCGTGGTCCGGTACAACTCGGCCGCCACGCCGACGCGCACGTTGAGGCCCTCGTCGGTCGCATGCGACATGACCAGGTAGCTCCCGGGCGCCAGCGCCTCCTGGTAGCGCTTGAGCAGGCTCTTCGGGTCGTCGCACTCGGGGATGAAGTGCAGCAGCGCGACCATCAGCACCGCGATCGGCTGATCGAAGTCGAGCAGTCGCCGTGTTTCGCGGGCCTCCAGTACCGCGTTGGGCTGGCGCAGATCCGCATGCACCGCGGCGGCGTTCGGGTTGTCGGCGAGCAGCAGTTCGCTGTGCGCGACGGCGAGGGCCTCGTTGTCGACGTAGACGACGTGGCAGTCGGGATCTATCTGCTGGGCGATCTCGTGCGTGTGCCCGACGGTCGGTATGCCGGCGCCGATGTCCAGGAACTGCCGGATGCCGTTGCTCGCGCAATAACGCACCGCCCGACGCAGGAAGGCGCGGTTGCACAACGCGTACTCCCTGGCCTCGGGCAGGATTTCCAACACCCGCTTGCCGAAATCGCGATCGACTTTGAGGTTGGCCGCACCACCGAGGTAGTAGTCGTACACTCGGGCCGCGTTCGGCCGATCCGGATCGAATTCGGCAGGAAACCCGGTCAGGTCGTCGCCCGGCAACACGGCTGCCTCTCTACTGGTACTGATCGTTTCCCGGATACCCCCGGTGCAGCGTAGTCGGATACCGGCCTCGCCCGCATGCCCCCTGGTGATTGATCGCCTACTCAGCGCGAATTTTCCTGGCAATACGGGATATGCGTTAACGTCCGAATGGAGTAACAGAACGAAATGCCGTCTTGTCAGACTTGCGCCGCGACGCGCGCATGTTCGGCCGATTGATCTGCAAACGTTTGTCGAAAAAGCCGAAGAGCTAGTGCACGTTCCGCCCCACGATGTGCTGCCCGACGATCGACGACGTGCAGTGGCACGGCGCGCCGCAGCCGTGGATGGCCAACCCCATCAGGACGAAGAACATCGGCAGGGCGAGGACCAGCGAGATCGAGCGCGCCCACTCGTGCGTATTGGTCTTCGGTGGCCTTGTCCACAAAGCGATCACCCCGCGAGCAGTCTGGCAGCCCGAACCCGCCCCGACAACGCCCTGAACCGACCCGTTACCGACCCCTGCCGACCCGGTCCGGCCGACCCCCGTTGAAGAACTAGCACTCGCGTGGGTAGAGCACCCATCGTTTGCAGGTAACTGAACGTAGCCGCGACTCCTGCCGGCCGAAGCCCGTTGGCTCTGATCAGAGGCCAATTCAGCCAATGTCGACCTTGCTTAACGTCTGGGACTGTCTGTGACCGTCGATGGCTGGTTGGTGCTGTCCACGGAACAGTCACGGAACAGGCGGGAGGCGTAGAAAGGCCCCCGGGCCAGGCAGAACGGTCCGAGGGCACCTTCAACGTAGTTCCGGCTATTGAAGATCATCACCGAGAAACCTGGCGATCCGCTTGTTCATATCGTCGCCCGAGCCGTAGATGACTTTGGCGTAGACCGTGGTCAACATCGACACGGTGTGCCCGGCACGCCGAGCGATCTCCGGCAGCGGCACGCCGGCCGCGATCCACGACGAAACCGCAGCGTGACGTAGGTCATACGGCCTGCCAGCAAGTGGCGAGTTCACCTGAACGGGCGGCAAGCCGAATGGCCGAGCCCGACGCCAGATGTCCGTATAGGAAGCGTTGGGTAGTGGCCCGCCCTTCGCCGTGCGGAACAGCAAGCCGTCAGGGCCGGCGCCCGCCCGTGCCAGGTGATCACTCAAGATCCGCACCAGTACCGGAGGGATCGGCACCCGTCGCGAGTCGTCCTCGGCACGATGCTTCAGTGATCGTTCCTGGTAGATCTGGCGGTCGTCGCTGTAGCGGGCGTTCGACGTGCCGAGCGAGTTCGGTAGCAGCAGCTCACCCCACCCGGACGACGGCAGGACACAGTTCGACTCGGCCAAGGAGCGAGCCTCGCTCGGTCTGGTCGCCGCGTAGTACAGCGTCGCGAAGAACGGCAACCAGGACATGTTCTTACCACGTGGCCGAACGTAGGTCACCGCCGACAGCAACGATTGCGCCTGTGCCGGGTTGACCACTATGCCCGGATCAATCGCGATCCCCCGCCGGAACTTGGTCAGGTTCATGTCGACCAACGGGTTCGCCTCGATGTAGGACTTGTCCACGGCGAACGACAGGGTCTGAACCAGCGCGCCCTTGCGGGTGTCGATGGTCGTCGGCTTGGCGGTGCGGCCGTTCAGGTTCTTGACCAGCAGCCTGCCGAGTTCCTTGGCCCCGTCGTCCTCCGCCAGGTCGACGACCTTCCGAGAGTGCTCATCGAACCAACGCGCGATCTCGTCATGCTCCGGCTGCACGTCGAGCCCGCTTCCAGCGGGTGGAAGCAGAACGGTTGTCAATGCTCGCCGCACGACCCGAGGATCAAGATCAAGCGGCTCGTCGACGAATCCCTGTACGGCTACGGCCAGGCTGTCGACCAGGCGCATGCGCGAGTTCGGCGCGATCTCCGGCCAGATGTCCCGGAGGAACTCCTGTGCGAGGCCGAGCATCGTCGGCGAGTTCGCCTCGCGCAGCATCGATTCCGGTAGGCCGGTGACGATGTCGAACGCCTCGCCCCGGTTGGCTGCCTTGTTCAGTTCCCGCAGGAAGGCGTTCGCCAGCGCCTTCTTGACGAACCACTGCGAGTGTTCCTCGCCTCCGGTTACCCAGCGAACACCGTACGGACGCCGACGCACCTTGCCGTTCTTGTCCGGTTTCAGTGTCTTGATCTCCCAGAAGCGCACCTGGTAGGTCGGCTTCATGCGGCCCCCCGCTGTGCGTTCGAGCCAGACGTGCAACTCGTCGGCCGGAAAGCGGAGCTGTCCGTTGGGCAGCTTGAAGGCCGGTGGCGCCGTGTCGATCTCTCGCCACTCGTACAGTGTGTCTCGGCTGATCTTCAGCAGGGTGCAAAGCTCACCCGTCGTGAGCAGTTCCGGCGTCGCACGCCGAAGTTTGATGACGTCTCCCATGAGATCCCCCTGGTCAGGCCGCTACCGGTTGAGTTGCCGAAGTTCCTGGCCCGCCTGGAGGTCCGGCAGCCGCCAACATGGCCCGCTCGTACTCGGCCTTCCACCGCGTCCGCTCCGCGATCGCCCGCATGAGCAGGTGCGCCCGAGGAGGCACGCCAGGATCACCCGGCTTGACCTTGTTCCAGATCAGGCGCCGGGTGTCCTCGGCAGGCTTCTCAATCCCGACCGCCGCCAACGCATCCAGCACGAACGCCCGCCGATCCGCCTTGTGGTCAGCGAGCGTCTTCCCGGACCACTTCCGCGACACCAACACCCGCCGCCCCGGCAGGCCGAGCGTGGTCCGCCGATGCGCCCGCCCCTTGCAATGCCCCGGAACCATCCGCGCGTTCACACCTGCCGGTTGAATCCCGTACAACAGCCACACCGCGCACCGAGGCGAGCAAGGCGTGACGGACAGCTCCGCGTGCAACCGCTCGGCATGCCGCCGCTGAGCATCCGTAGTCGGCTCCACGACCTCAGCCACCGACTTGCACAGGTACTTGGTCAGATAGCCAATATGCCGCCCGGCTTCTTCCGAGCCGCCGAGGATGCCCTTGGAATGCACCTGCGCCCCGAAGGTCACCACGTGCGCGGGCTCGTCCACCTGGTCCAGCGCATCCGCCCAGCTCATCAACGATTCTTGGCTGTCCGGATCAACGAAGGACTTGCACCGCGGATTCCACACCGGCAGTCGGCCCTCTCCGTAGACCAGCTCGTCGTGCGCCGGCCACCAGACCTGGTGATACGTCGCCGCCGTGACCTGTCGCAGCAGCTCATGCGGGATCGACCCACGCACCGCCGCGTGCAGGTGCGGAGCTGCCCGCCGTTGCGGTTCGACCGTGGCGAAGTACTGCACGTCGTAGCCCACGACGCGGCGCAGGTTCTGCCACCACCGGTCGACGAGGCTGGAGAAGTGCACCGCGTCGCGAGCGGCACGCCGGTAGTCGTAGGTGTCCGGGTTGACCGGTGTCCCGTCCTCCCGCACCCGTCCGTAGGTGTCGCAGGTGAGCGTGACGAACATCGACGGCCGGAACTTGCCCGCGAACTCCCGCCCGAGCGTGTGTTTGCTGACCGGCCGACGAGGCAGGTTCGGCGCCTCCTGCCTGCGCTTGGTCGACCGATTCGGCGGACGCCGGGCAGGCACATCCGGGGGCGGGAGCTTGCCCCGCACACCCAGTTGCCGAAGTTCCGCGTCCGCTTCGTGGATCGACTCCCGCAGTTCCTCCGCGTGATCGAGTTCGCCAGCATCGCTGGCCTGCCGGTAGAGCTTGACCAGGTCCGCCCTATAGGTGAGCTGGGCCGTCTGTTCCTCGGTCGGCTTGTCCGCCTCGAAGACGGGCTCCTCGGTCAGGTGCCAGCCCTCCCGGCACTGCGCCATCCGCAGGGCCCGAGCCTTCCGTGCACACGGCCCGCACACCGATTCCACAGTGGACCCGCAGGGCACCGCGACGTACCGCAGTTCGCCGGTCTCCGGGTCGCCGACCTCCATCGTGAACGGCCGGACACAGACGCCGTTCTGCTCGGCCGCAGCAGCCACCACGTCAGCCGCCAACGGCATCCGCATTCGCTCGGCTCTCGTGCCCTCGCCAGTAGGGAGCGGGGTGACTGTCGCGTTCACGCTGCCACCCCCGCCCCGATGGCCCAGGCCCGCAGCTGGCCGAGCGAGACCGAGCGCCGTTCGCCCGGAGCGATGTCGACAAACACGGCAGGATCAAACGTCGCCGCGTCGTAGGCCATGACCGACATTCCGCCCGCCACGCCGGTGATCGACAGGTGCACCGTGTCGCCGGACTTCGGTCGCCACATCTCCGCCGTGACGTCGGTCAGGCTGTCCGCCCAGGTAAGCAGCCCGCCCGCGACCGCCGACAGCCGGTGATGTCCGTCGAGCTGGACCACGACGTTCGGGCCGTTCGCGTCCGGCCGAGCCTCGATGTAGAACGGCCCGGCCAGGCCCCGATGCTTCGCAAGGTGTGCCTGAATCGTCGACAGGTACGTCAACAGCGTGGCAATGCGCTCGGTGCCGTTCATGCCGCAGCACCGCCCTCGATCTCGCCGGTGATCCGCGACGGCAACATGGTCACGTTGTCCGGCGTCGGAGCTGGACTGGTGACGAACGTTTCCAGGGCCTTGACCACCTCGTCCGGCACCCAGCCGGCCCGGACCCGCAGCGGTTCCCGAATCCCCTCGCCCCACACGTAGCCCGTGCCCGCGTCGGACTCGGGAATCCGGTTCGCCCAGGCCCCGCGCTCGTACGCCTGGTCCCCGAGAACCATGCCCACGTGCGACTTCGCGGTCACCCGCAGGCAGATCCGCCGAGGGAACAACTCCCGCACCGGAACCGTGTCCTTGGTGGGTTCCTGGACATATCCGCGCACCGTGAAGCCCAGCGCCCGCCCCTGGGTGGTCAGCAGTGCGACCTTCTCGGTGATCAGTTCACGGGTCTTCCGGTCGGTGTACTTGGTCAGCGCGCCGATCTCGTCGAATTCCAGCAGCTCAAGCGGGTTGTCCCGGCTGATCGGAACCGAGCGGACCCGCCCAGCAAACTCCGCCTTGCGCCGATCCATGCAAGCCACCAGGTCATTCAGGACTTCAAGCGCTTCGGCTCCGGTGACCGCATACCGATGGAAGATGCCGCGCCCGTAGGCGAGTTCCATGCCCTTCGGATCGATGCCGGACACCCGGACCAGGCCATCCCGGATGGCAGGCGCGATCGACACCAGCGGAGACCACATGATCGAGTTCTTGCCCGCGCCGGAAGCACCCGCGTTCAACGTGTGCGCCGCATTGCCAGCCAGCGGCACGTACCAGTCGTGGCCGTATTCGGTCTGGCCCGCCCACACCTTGGCAAGGTTGACCGCAGGCCCCGGCACGCCCGCCAGGCCCGCGAGATCAGTGCAGGACACCGCCTCAGCCAGCAGATTGCGCCGCTGGAAATCGATCGAGACCACGTTCGGCGCGATCTCCCGCACCTGGCACCGGGCGACCTTGCGGGCCGAGGCCAGGGCGCGTGTTGCCTCGTCGAAGTCCTCCGGCTTCTGGCCGGGCACCAGCCGGACCCGAACCTCATCCCACGACGGACCCGACTTGACGCCAACCACCTTGGGTACCCGGACCGCCGTCGGCTGTTGTTCCCGCTGGATCTTCTTCCGGCCAACGAGGTTCACTGTCACGGCAACCGGCAGCGTGTCGTCTTTGATGATCAGGCCGCAGGCATGCAGCCAGCCGGGCAGCTTCGGCTGATAGATGCCCCAGCGCAGCCCCCACGCCCGAAGAAACCGGCCGCACCACTGATCGAACGAGACGAGATCGATCCGCCACCAGCAGACCAGGCCCACCGCGACCGAGCCGACGACGACAGCCAGGGAAAACCAACCGAGCCAGCGCCACCACGCCAGCAGCACCAACACCGTGACCGTCGTGCGCGGATGCACGATGATCTCTTTCACCAGCCAGGACAGCGCCTTGACCAGCCGCCACAGCGCCATGAACACCACGGCAGCCGCCGCGACGACCTCAACAATCGTCACCAGGGCCTTGCCGAGCTTGTGAAGCAGCCACACCAGCAAGCCCAGACCAGCCACGCCGATGACGAGGACACCAATCGTGTGCGAGTCCATCAGTGACCACCGCCGATCACGGTCACCGTGATGGTGAGGAAGATCAACGGCAGCGTGCCCATGCACCGGTCGCAGACCAGCGCGTTCGGGGCGAAGGTGCCGAACCTGTTGCAGCGCCGACAGGGGCGCCCGTTCCTCGGGTTCTTTCGGGTGACCCGCGTTGCGTGATCACCGCCAGTTGCGCGTACGCTTTCCACTGTTCACTCCATGCGGGTGACGGCGCAGAAGCGGAAACGGTTCCTAGGCCAGTGATCCGCTTCTGCGTTTCGGTTTCGTTGCGCCCCAACAGGGACGGCCTTTTCCGCCACGTGACCATCGGCCCGTGGACTGTCTGCAATGGACTTTTCTGTGCTTGTCTTTCCAGTCTCTACAAGCTGTGCTCAGCTACACCCCCTCGTTCCCGGTCGCTCGGCCCTGACCTTCTCGGCGTCTTCTCGCGCAATCGAAGCGAAGGCCAGCGCCTCGAAGTGGTGATCACTGTCCGTCTCCGCGACCTTGGCGTAGAGACTCGCGGCCTTCTGATGGAAGGCCACCCATGCACTCGCCGGAGCGCCAATGTCGGGGCGCTCCCGCCGCAGCAAGTCGTGTGCCTGTTGCAGGGTCGCCGGTTGTCCGTCAACCCATGCCCGGCCAAGGGCCTTCTTGTTCGCCCTCATCAGCCACCACCGGCAGCTTGCGTGAACTCCGGATTGCCGAAGACCTGCCGCGCCACCTCGCCCGGCAGAATCAGCGAGCACGGAACCTCGCTGCTGTCTCGCAGTTTGATGGTGACCACGTCGCCATCAAGCGACGTCGTGACCGTGACCGATGCGTCGGGACGGACCTCGATCGCGTACGGTTGCCCACCGGCGAACCGGTGCACGGTCACCATGCCCCGTCACCCTCATCAAACCGAGGGTCCTTCTGGACCAGACGATGACGTGGGACGCCGAACTCCGGCGGGGCCGGATCTCCGTCCGGGTCGAGCTGCGTTGCCAGCCTCGCGGATTCACGGGATAGTTCCCGACACCACCGCGCCAACTCCCTTGCGCCATCAGGAAACGGTGCCTGCGAGACGATCAGGCTCACCGGGTCGAGGAACAACACGAGCGAGTGCTGTCCAGGTAGTACTTCCCGCATCGCACTGGCCGCCTGGCGACCCGGCCAGCAGGTCACCGAGAAGTTGATCTCGCCGTTCATTCGATCATTCCTTGTCTGTGTTGGCAGCCAGGTCGGCGCGGTAGTCCTCCAGCCGCGCCCGGCGCTCGAACTCTTCGGCCGCGACGGACGCGGCGTGGCGTGCCCACAACGGCGCCGCCAGATCGGCCGACAGCACACGCCAGGCCAACGCCACATCGAAGTAGGACCGAGCCAGACGGCGGACTGTGTCCACATCACCGGGCGGCTTTCGCATGGCCGCGAACATGGCCGCCGTCTGCTCGGCATATGCGGTGTTCCACCGGGCGACCGCCTCACGCGACGGCCGCACGGCGATCACGCCGCCTTCTGCTCGCCCTGGGCCGAGCCCGCGCCCGACCGAGACGACTTGGCACCCGGAGCGGCGTCAACCGCGCGCATGCCCGTGGCCCGCACGGTCCAGGTGATCCACTTCGCCTGGCCGGACGCCTCCGCGCGAGGCTGCACGGTCAGCCCTTCCAGCACGACCGGGCGGAACGGGATGCCCGGCACGGCAGGCGGGGGAACCGGCTGGACCTTGGCCGCGAACTCGATCTGGACCGACTTGTCCCGGTCCTTCTCGGCCGATGGGTCGGCGAACGTCCCGCGGAATAGCGGCAGGCCGGTCACCTCATCGGTCCGGGGCCGGACCGGGCGATTGCGGGCCTTGTCCTCCTGTGACTGGTACTCGGTCACCGGCTGAATCTCGCCGACCAGGTACAGGCCCTCCGGGTACAGCTCATCGAACGGAATCTCGAAGCGTCGTCCGCGCTCCACTGCCATGACTCGTCTCCCTGGCTATCGCGCCTGATCAGCGCGCTCGATCTGACTGACATGGCCAGAGTAGCTAGCCTGCCTAGCCAAGTCAACACATGCCAATGCGGCCTAGATAGACAGCTCGCCTAGACAGGCTCTAGCCTGGTGAGGACAGCATGTGCGCAAATGCGCATGTGCACCCGGACAGTTGCGCTGCTCCAGGAAGGTACGGGCAATGTCCCTTGACCCAGACGACCCGCGACCGCCGTATGTGCAGGTCGCAAACGCTCTACGCGCCGCGATTCTGACCAAGAAGTTCCAGCCCGGCGACAAGCTGCCGTCCCGCAACGAGTTGGCCAAGACCTACGGCGTCGCCGCGATGACCGTGCAGAACGCCCTACGTGAACTGCGTGAAGAAGGGCTCATCGTCTCCCGCCAGGGCAGCGGTGTCTTCGTCCGCGAACGCACCGAACGGCCGATCGGCCTCCGCCCGCACATTGAGCGCGCGTTCGAGGCCCAGCACGTCTCAATTGACTTCGCCGGCTTTTCGGGCGAGACGCTCCACGGCATCGTGCAGGAGCCGTTGGACAAGATCCGCATCGGCCGGCTACGTCCCGAGTCAATCCACGTCCGCATCCTCGTACCAGACACGACACAGTCCATGGCCATCCCGTGCCAGGTTGACGACCTGGCCGACAGTCCCGAGTTCCGCAAGCGCGCGACCGAGATCATGCGGCGGAACACCCTGGCCATCGTCGACAACGTGACCGAGCTACAGGACATGGGCCTGATCAAGGAGGCGACCGCAGAGGTCCGCGTCCACCGTGCGGCGCCGCTGTTCAAGCTCTACCTGATCAACAACGAGGAAGCGTTCTTCGGCTTCTACCCCGTCCGCGAGCACGTGATTTCTCTGGGTGGCGAGCCCCGAGCGATCTACGACCTCATGGGCAAGGACGCCATACTGTTCCATCACTCGATCAGCGATGACGACACCTCGACCGGTTCCCAGTACGTCGACCAGGCCCGCACCTGGTTCGACAGCATGTGGAACACCGTCTCTACGGAGTTCGTCCGGTGACCACTCTCGCGCGCATGCTCCGCGACAGCACCGCGTTGTTACTGGACTTCGATGGCCCGGTGTGCAGTGTCTTCGCAGGATTCCCAGCGTCGGCCGTGGTCGAACAGCTCTGCGTCATTATTGCCGACGGCGGTTTTGGCGAGCTACCGCCCGAGATTGAGAAGTCCGAGGACCCCTTCGACGTGCTCAACTACGCAGCAACCCTTGGCGACGCGGAAGCGCGCTACGTCGATGCGGCATTCACGGCCCACGAAGCTGAGGCGATCACGAGTGCGGAGCCGACGCCCGGCGCTCACGAATTTATCCGCATGTGGACCGTCGCCAGGCGCCCGCTGGCGATCGTCAGCAACAACAGCGCCCTCGCCGTTGAGGCCTATCTCGACCTGCACGGACTCAGGCCTTACGTCGCGCATGTGTCGGCGCGCAGAGATCCCAACCCGGCTCTACTCAAACCCAACCCCTACCTGCTCAACAAAGCGTTGGCAGCCCTTGATGCCGAGCCGAACGATTCGACCATGGTTGGTGACTCGACCACGGACATGCTCGCCGCTCGGGCTGCGGGGAGCCGAGCCATTGGTTACGCGAACAAGCCAGGCAAAGCGGAGCGACTCACGGAGAGCGGAGCCAACGTGATAATCACTCGTATGGTTGAGCTTGCAGAAGCGTTCCCATCATGACCAACCTGAGTGGTTGTCTATTTCCTACTTGGGTCGAGAGACAACGCGTTCGGGTCAACACTCCCGGATATAGCCCAGGAGTAGCAATGGCACTAAAGAACAGCTCCGACCGAGCGGCGGGTTTAACGCTCTCGATTACTTGACTCCACACGCTCAGCGACAATCGTCGCGCTTCGGCCAGAGCCCGTACGGCCTCGCTTCGAGTTAGTGAGCCCAATGAATCATCAAGTGCCAGACGATTCAATACATCTGTTAGCTCGTGGTTGATCACCGCTGGCTTGCGACTGGCGACGTTGCATATCCAGGCCGTAACCCAGTCCGTGTCTGACGCCGAACTGAGCCAACGAAGAAGGAACCACCGCACATCTGTTAGTGCACTGCTTGGTAGAGCTGTCAGGTATACGGCTACATATTCCGCTAGCCGTGGAAACCACAAAAGCGCACGATCGACGTTGGCAATGTCAACGGGCCTCCTTGCGCTAGCCAGGAATGTCAAGCATTCTTTAAGGTCGCGTTCGATTGAATCTACGTCTGATGGAAGTTCGTCAGATTTAAGCCGTGAGCTCTGTCGCGCAAAATAGCGCGCGTAACTCTCAACTAGATCTGGAGTTAGAAGATCCTCGACTTCCTCCAATACCTCATCAATTGTTGTCGTCTGATGATAAAGTAGACTCCAAAAGATTTCCTCGTTAGCGCCGATCTGTCGAAGTGCGCCTTCTACAGCTTCAGGATCTTCGCTTGTCCGCAGTTCTTCTTTTAGAATATCGCGAACTTCGCGCCTGAAACCTTCGACGCTTGATGAGGGATTATCCAATGCGTCTAGATACCTGCGGACGCGCATAACTTTAGTCTTACTAGGGTTTAGTCGGAGCCCTATGTCACGTAGGAGAATCTCAAGCTGCTCGATCTTGCGACGGCCATCTACGATGGAATTTGCACCGATAAGAAAGTCGTCTGCGTAGCGTACGAACTCCCAATCGCGAGCAGCAAGGGAACGATCGACTGGCATGAGAAACGCCGACGAGAGTACATCGCTGCCCACTGGGCCTTGTGGCAAACCGACCTCGTTGCCCATCACGGCGCGAAGTGTACCTTCGAGAGCGTGCAAATAACTGTTAGAAACAGACAGATGGGAACTCAAAAAGATTGCCAGCAGTGAATGATTGATACTCTCATAGAAGCTTTCTATGTCTGCCATCACCACGTATTCAGCGCGCCAAGTTTCAGGAGCGCGCGAAAATGCCGAATAGTTAACAGAAGTATCGAACGGGCCTCGTGGCCAAATAACTTGACTCGCGGACAGCATGTCAACTTGGCGAGCGATCTTATCTGTTAGGGCTTGGTAGATTATGCGGTCGTCAATTGCCAGTAGTGCGGCTGGCCTACTCACGAACCCAGCCTTCGGGACTCGAAAGAATTCGGCCTGATTCATTGAAGTCGCATAATTGGTCAAGCGATCCGCTACGCCACGGATAACTTCTTGAATCACTGAGCCGTCGTCAAATTCTTTTCTCGGCAATAGGAGATCATTGACGTGGAGTGCCGGAGTCAGCGCACGCTGCAAATCCTCAAGATTCAGCGTTTTTGGCAGGTGGACCCGAGCCATTTCAACTGGATCCCATTGCAGGGCGTAGACTGGTCCTGTGCCATAAATAATGTCAAGTGCCATCATGCAATTGTCATCAAGCAATTCGTTGTATTCTTGGACATCATTGATTGCCCGAATTCGCTCGACGTGCAGCAGTAGGTCTTCCTTCGAAAGGCCCAGGTGTTGAAGAAGCCGCAGGACCTGAATGAGATCTTCGGGTGATATGTCCTCGCTAAGGCGACGGTCCAAGCTGTTCATCGCCGTGGGGACCGCGATCGCTTCACTCATGGGTCAGCGTCCAGTCGTTTACCGTCTTGGCAAGCTCACGCAAGTACTGCTCCAACTCCATCGGCACGGCCGGTTCGATCACGCCATGTGTACGGGTGCCGAGATACTGAAGTGACTCAGGTAGGAGGGACGACATGATCATCCAGGCCGGGTGCCTGCTACTACCGCCGAGACTGCGGGGGCGCAAATGAGGCTTGAGCTGTAGCGGATCATCGGGCGCAACGCTCATACCGCCCGTTCCGGGCGCAACGGTATGGTTGGCCAACACTGGTATATCGTAACCCGGACGCACGCCGAGGCCTCTGGGATCGATCAGCGGAACGCTAGTGTCCGCCCTCGGCATCGTTCGATACAAGGGCACACCACGTGTCGCGGACCGTTGTCCACCTTCGACAGTCAACCGCGAACTCCTCGTGGTGCATGCTGGGCTTCGTCGGCTCACCATCGCCCTAAACCTTGGCAAGCACCGTACTCCGCAGGACGTAGCCCAGACGCCTGGGTGCACCGCACGTCGAGTCCAAATACTGCCGAGTTTGGCTCTATGGGATCAAGGCGCGCCGCCAGCGGCGGCGCGCGACCGGGTTGCGTTGGCACGACCACGGACTGCCCGCCGGACCGGCCTACCGCTCCGCTCCCGGCCGGCCGCCGTGCGCGCGGCACGCCGCGCGAACTCAGGGCGCCACCGCCGACGACGCGCTGGACCACAAGGCAACTGGCGAGCACCACCAGGCCGTGACGATCGCCAAGCTAGTCGGCGTGATCGAGCTGGGCGCGGCGATCGACGCCCGTCGACGCTCCGCGTCACCGGCCACCGGATAGCGCTACAGCAAGCCTGCCTGGTGCAACTTCAACGCGATCGCCACGAGCCCGGCGCTGCCTGTTGCAGTTTTCAACACGAGCCGCAGCACGTCATACGCCATCTTGCGTCGCTTCTCGTCCTTGACGAACAGAGCCACGAAGCCCGCGCAGGCGATCAACGCGAGCATCAGCGCCGCGTAGCCACCCGCTATCCAGACCAGCCACATCGATCGCAGACCTCTTCCTTGAAACGATCAAGGAAGGAGAAGCCGAAGAGATGTTCGCCTCCAGGCGACTAGATGTCAACCGCCCTTCGGGACTTAATACCCCAACCCCATCGGGTCTCGGTGTCTGAGGCGTCAACTGTTTTCCCTGCTCAGTGCCGGAGGGGCCTCGATATGTCCGATATCTGCGCGTCAAAGATTGGGCGCAATGGAGGGGTGGGAAATGGGGTGGTCTTGGTGACCCCGGCCAGCCGAGTATGACGATGGTCGGCAGCACCGCGTCAAGGCGGGACAGCATGCCTTGACTCGCCACCACCGGCCGTGTGTTCGGCTCAGTGTCGGGGACGGGGGAGGAGTGGGGTCGGGCATACTCAAGGTGACCGGTTCCCGAGCGTTCGACGCTCCCGGAACAGGTACGGAACACGTTCCGCCGATTTGCCCAGTTCAGGGCTTCGGCCGCAGGTCATATGCCCCCTGCTTGAACACTTAGCACTCGCGTGGGTAGAGTGCTAGTCGCACGGCACAGTTCGCCTCGGCACCCGCGACGACGGGGTGGCTGGCGCCGTATCAACTGCCAAACGCTTTCGAGGACCCGTGGAGGTCATAGCGGTGAGCGTGAACATCAAGCCGCTCGAGGACAAGATCGTTGTCCAGGCGAGTGAGGCCGAGGCGACGACGGCTTCCGGCCTCGTCATCCCGGACACCGCCAAGGAAAAGCCCCAGGAGGGCAAGGTACTGGCCGTAGGCCCGGGTCGAGTCGACGACAACGGCAACCGCGTCCCGCTGGACGTGGCCGTCGGCGACGTCGTCATCTACTCCAAGTACGGCGGCACCGAGGTCAAGTACAACGGTGAGGAGTACCTGATCCTCTCCGCCCGCGACGTGCTGGCCGTCGTCAACTGACGATCGCCACGCATCAGGCCTGACGCCCCGGCGACCCCTGTTCGGGGGCACCGGGGCGTCTTGCACTCCAGGGAAAGGCAATCATGCCCAAGCAGATCAGCTTCGACGAGGACGCTCGTCGGGCATTGGAGCGCGGCGTCAACCAGCTCGCGGACGTGGTCAAGGTGACCCTGGGGCCGCGCGGCCGGCACGTTGTGCTGGACAAGAAGTTCGGCGGGCCGACGGTGACGAACGACGGTGTCACCATCGCCCGCGAGATCGAGCTGGACAACGCCTTCGAGAACCTCGGCGCCCAGTTGGCCAAGAACGTCGCGACCAAGACCAACGACGTCGCGGGTGACGGCACCACGACCGCGACCGTGCTGGCGCAGGCCATGGTCCGCGTCGGCCTGCGCAACGTCGTCGCCGGTGCCAATCCGACCGAGCTCGGCCGAGGCATCCAGGCCGCGGCGGACGCGGTCATTGAGGCGCTCAAGGAGAAGGCGACGCCGGTCAAGGGCCGGGACAACATCGCCCAGGTCGGCACCGTCGCCTCCCGGGACGCCTCGATCGGCGCCCTGCTCGGCGAGGCCATCGAGAAGGTCGGCGAGGACGGCGTGATCACGGTCGAGGAGTCTTCGACCATGGCCACCGAGCTGACCGTGACCGAGGGTGTCCAGTTCGACAAGGGCTGGATCTCGGCGCACTTCGTCACCGACGCCGAGTCGCAGGAAGCCGTATACGAGGACGTCTCGGTGCTGCTGCACCGGGAGAAGATCTCCGCCCTCGCCGACCTGCTCCCCCTGCTGGAGAAGGTCGCCGAGGCCGGCAAGGCACTGCTGATCGTCGCGGAGGACGTCGAGGGCGAAGCCCTGTCCACCCTGGCGGTCAACGCGCTGCGCAAGACCCTCAAGGTCGTCGCGGTGAAGGCCCCGTACTTCGGTGACCGCCGCAAGGCGTTCCTGGACGACCTCGCGGTCGTCACCGGCGCCCAGGTGATCTCCCCCGACCTCGGTCTCAAGCTGTCCGAGTCCGGCCTTGAGGTGCTGGGTTCCACCCGCCGCGTCGTGGTCACCAAGGACAACACCACGATCGTGGACGGGGCGGCCAGCAAGGAGGACATCCAGGCGCGGGTCGAGCAGCTCCGCAAGGAGATCGAGGCGACCGACTCCGACTGGGACCGCGAGAAGCTACAGGAGCGGGTGGCCAAGCTCTCCGGCGGCGTCGCGGTCATCAAGGTCGGCGCGGCAACCGAGACCGAGCTCAAGGAGCGCAAGCACCGCATCGAGGACGCGGTGGCCGCCACCAAGGCAGCGGTCGAGGAGGGCGTCGTGCCCGGCGGCGGTTCCGCCCTCGTGCACGTGGCGAAGTCGCTGGAGAACAACCTCGGCCTGACCGGCGACGAGGCCACCGGCGTGAAGATCGTCCGCGAGTCGCTGTCCGCGCCGCTGTTCTGGATCGCGGCCAACGCGGGCCAGGAGGGTGCTGTCGTCGCGGCCAAGGTCGCCGACCTCAGCTGGGGCCAGGGCTACAACGCCGCCACCCTCACCTTCGGTGACCTGGTGCGCGAGGGTGTCGTCGACCCGGTGAAGGTGACCCGTTCCGCGGTCGCCAACGCCGCTTCGATCGCCCGCATGGTGCTCACCACCGAGAGCGCGATCGTGGAAAAGAAGGAAGAGGAGCCATCGGCCGGACACGGTCACGGACATGGGCACGGCCACCAGGGCGGCCCCGGCTTCTGAGTTCAGCCGTACTGAACGCGAACACCCCACGAACAAGACACCCGCACGAACAAGGCTGAAGGGCGACACGCGATCCAGGTGTCGCCCTTCAGCCTTTACTTCTCTCGGCGTTGCCCTGTCGGCACTTCGCCGACCTCCCCGGGTGTGCCTGCTCAGCGCGCGACTGCCACCTCACGGCGGACCAGCTTGCGCTTGCGTGACTTGATGATCGACTCGCGCTCGCTCTCCGACAGGCCGCCCCAGATTCCGTAGGGCTCCTGCACGGCCAGTGCGTGCCGACGACACAGCTCCAGTACCGGACATGCTTGGCAGACCGCCTTGGCCCTGGCCTCCCGCCTGGCCCGCGCCGGTCCGCGCTCACCGTCCGGGTGGAAGAAGAACGCGCTGTCCATGCCTCGGCAGGAACCGTCGAGCTGCCAGTCCCACACGTCGGCATTTGGGCCCGGAAGCCTCCGGGTATCCGCCATTAAGATCGCCTCCTCCGCACCGGGACCACTGGCTTTACTCCATTCGGCCCAGCGTGGATCACAGTAGAAGCGAGTCAAAACTTGTTCAAGAGTCCGTCGGTGCACAGCGGGGGAATTCATCCGTCGGGGGGAGCCAGATCGGGTGTGACGGTGTCATTGGAGTGTCCCCACCTGCTTTGAGCACTCTGCGTGGTTGAGATCCAGTTGCCGGCAGGGCGTGGTCATCCGAACATGCACGGGTGACCACTTCGCCGCAGCCGTCGATGCCAGTCGTGCCGACGGCATCCGGCGAACCGACGTCGTCGGCCACGCAAAAGCCCCCTCCTGGCGAACCCGCTCCCAAGGAACCGGCTCTGTCCGTCGCCGCCCTCGCCCGGCGACTCGGCGTCGCCCCGGCCACCCTGCGCACCTGGGACCGCCGTTACGGCGTCGGCCCGAGCGGACACACCACCGGCCGACACCGCAGATACGGTGCCGAGGACATCGCCCGGCTCGAACTGATGCAGCGCGCCCTGCTGCGTGGCGCCTCTCCAGCCGAAGCCGCCCGCTACGCCCTCCAGGCCAACCCCCAACCCCAACCCGCCGCCCCACACCTCATCCTCGCCATATCCCCACCATCAGACGCCGACCCGGTACCCACCCCAGCCGACGACATCGAATGGCTCGTCGCCGAGGGTGACTTCCACCCCGTACCCGGCCGACGAGCCGCATCGGGAGGCCGGGGGCTGAAACTGCCCGGCGCCTCCCGCACCGCCCGCGGCCTCGGTCGCGCCGTGCTCGCCATGGACTCACCGGGCGCGCAGCGACTGCTCGCGGACGCCTTCGACAGTCTCGGAGTGGCCGCCGCGTGGGCCGAGGTGATCACACCGGTGTCCGCCGCGATCATGGCTCGCTGGGAAACCTCCGGCCTCGGCGTGGAAACGGAACATCTGCTGCGCGAATGCGTGCTCGCCGCTCTCGTCCGGGTCACCCCGGTGGTCAGTGCCCCGCGAAACGCCCGGCCGGTGCTGCTCGCCTGCGCCCCGCGCGAGCACATCAGCCTGCCCCTCTACGCGCTCGTCGCCGCCCTCGCCGCGCGTGAGATCGGTACCAGGATGCTCGGCGCCGCCCTCCCGGCCGACGCGCTCGCCGCCGCCATCCGGCGCACCGCGCCGTCCGCCGTCGTGCTCTGGGCGCAGGCTCCCCGGCACGCGGATCCGGCGCTGGCAAAAAAACTTCCCACCAATCGGACGCGTTGCCGGCTCCTCTTCGGCGGGCCCGGCTGGCGCGTCGCCGACCGGGTCAGTGGCCAACGTAACCCTGCTGACCAGCCACGATCCGGTCACATCGCCGTCGATGACGATCAGTTCGACCCCAACAGCGCGCTGCCAGAAGATCTCTTGGCGGCGGCCGATCACATTGAACGTGTTGTCGTAGGTATCTGAGCGGCGGCAGACGCCTCTTCTGTACATGACGCGGTTGCGGGGACTCGCTGTCACTGCTCGGCCGCGTTGTCGGGGGACGCGGCCGAACAGCGGATCGGCCCAGCGGGAACAACAGAATTGTCGGTGGTCAGGGCCAGAATTGGTCATGTTCGGCGGCGAATGCGCCGCTTCCACGGGCAGGTGGTTGGCCGACGGCTGACATGAGCCCCACAGCCGTCAGAGGTCGTAGGTATGCACAGCGAGAACAGCGGCGGTGCCGTCCGGGGGGTGGGCACCGATCGGGAGGGCGGCGTCGGCCGGGGGGCTGACGCCGTAGGGGAATCGCAAGGGGAGAGGGCCGATGCCGGCGCGGGGGGCGGCATCGGCGCGAAACCGGGCCCGGCCGGGGGGTCGGGTCAGGGGGAACCGGGGTTCGGCGAACCGGCGCAGGGGACGCCGGCCCCGGGGACTGGGGGGCGGGGGGAACCCGCCCCCGGCAGGGTGCCGGTTTCCGGGGGGAGGCCGGCACACGGCCGGGGTGCGGGTGGTCGGGGCGGGGCAGTGGGTCGTCGGGAGGGGCGGCCCGCTGCCCGACGACCACGTGGACGTGATGGACGTGATGTGCCGGACCCCGGGTTGGGCGTGGGTCCGGAGTGGGGAGTCGAGTCACCAGAAGAGCACCAAGCCCGATCGGATCACGGACGCGGACCACGACTCGCTCGCGCTCGCGGCCGCGTTCGGTCCGGCACCCGACGCCGACGTGCACGCGGCCGCGCTCACCGGCGCTGCCCGTACCCGCTGGCTGGCCTCGGTCGCCCTGGGCGGCCAGGGCCGCTACGCGGCAGCGGCGACGACGTTGCGACCATTGATCAACGGTCGGGACCAGGTGCTCGCCGCGCTCGCCGGCGCGACCCTCGCCTCCCACCGGCGCCAGCTGGGCGGGCACGCCGCCGCCCGCCGGCTGGACGCCGCGGCTCTGGCCCGCCTTGCCGCGCTGGGCACCCCACCACCACTGGACCCCACTTCCGGCGCCACACCCGACCCGTACGACACCGACCTCGGCGGAGCCTGGTCCGACGTGCTGCTCGGCCTCACCGCCGACGCGATCGGCATGGGCCAGTTGAGTCAGGCGCGTCGGTTACACGCTGCCGCGCGGGCGTTGATCGATGAGGGCCGAGTGGGTGGCTGGCGCGCCCGAGTCCGTACCGGTTGGGTCGCCACCGAGATCGAACTGGCCTCCGGACGTCCCGAAGCGGGCCGTGCCGACGCCGAACACGCCGCGCGACTGGCCAGAGCCGCGGGCGCCCGGAGACACATTGTGAAGTCCGACCTCGTGCTGGGCACCACGTTCGCTGCTGGAGGGACCCCGGAAGGGGCCACGCGTGCACACGGTCTACTGGAAAGCGTCCTTTCGGACTCCCTCAGATGGGGGATATTTTCGCTCGCCTGGCCAGCGGCCCTCGTGCTGGCCGACCTTGCTCCGGACCGGCGTGAGCACTTTGCCAAAATCGCGAGTAAAGCTCTGACCTGGTCTTTCGAGCGCTCGGACGGCGCGATGCAGCGGCTGGCAACCGCTTCCCCGTGGGTTCCGGGCGCGCTGGTCCGTTCCGGTGAACCAACTCGAACGGGCGCGGGGTGAACTTCTTGACGGATTAAGCACCAGATCGTGTCAAGGTCTGGCCCCTACTGGCCGATACCGGAAATGGAACGTCACCTGGCTGCTGGAAGGAGTCCCCGTGACGACGGTCCTGATCTGCGACGACCGGCGCAGCGTACGAGAAGGTCTTACGCGTGTGATGTCTGCTGTGCCGGGGGTTAGTCGCATCGACTGTGTTGCGCACGGTGACGAGTTGTTGGCTCGCTTCACCCGTCAGCCAGTTGACGTAGTGCTGGTGGGGACGCAACGCGCCGTTCCGACTGGCGTTGAGGCTACTCGGCGTCTGGTGTCCGCGAACCCGCAGGCGAATGTCATCGTATTCGGTGCTCCGGACGACGCCGGCAGCATCGCCGCCGCGATCGCCGGCGGAGCCCGCGGCTACCTGCGCTGGGACGCGTCCCGGCCGGAACTCGTCGCGGCGCTCGCGCACACCCTGGCCAGCACCTCGGTGCCGGCACCCCGTCAACCCTCCGATCCGGGCGTGCAGCTCACCGACCGAGAACTACAGGTGCTGCGCGGCATGAGCCAGGGCAAGAGCAACGGCCAGATCGGCCGCGAGCTCTACCTGTCCGAGGACACCGTGAAGACCCACGCGCGGCGGCTGTTCCGCAAGTTGGGTGTGCGGGATCGTGCGCAGGCGGTCGCGCACGGGTTCCGCCGCGGTCTGGTCTCCTGAGCTGGCCACCCGGTTAGCCCGGGTCGCGGGGAAATTCTCGGACCCGGCATGCAACGGTATGCATCCGGCCCGGCGGTACGCCGCCGGGCCGGATTCTGCTGCCATTTTCATTGTTCGCGCAGGTCGTCCGGTTGTGGTTCGGTTCGACGCGCGCTCTGGCCACCCCGGACGGTACGGTGAACAAGACCGTTGTGGGTGACCGAGCGTCACGCTCCGTCATTCTCAGCGTTCTGTTCCGGGCCGCCGATACGTAACATCAGGACTGTTGCCTTCGATGACGATTTTGGGGGACGAACCAGGCGCCGTAGTAGGCGCGGCCGTTGGCGGCGACCAACGGGCGGTTGAGCGTCTGTTGGCGTTGGTTCGTCCGTTGGTGGTGCGGTACTGCCGTGCTCGGGTCGGCCGGCAGGAACGGTCGTTCGCCTCGGCGGACGACGTGGCGCAGGAGGTGTGTCTCGCGGTGCTGACGGCGCTGCCTGGTTATCAAGATCAGGGGCGTCCTTTTTTGGCGTTTGTATACGGGATCGCAGCGCATAAGGTGGCTGATGCACATCGGGCAGCGGCGCGTAACCGCACCGAGCCCGTGGCGGAGGTACCGGATGAGGCCGATCTCGACGCAGGGCCTGAGCAGCGGGCGATGCGAGGGGAGCTGTCCGATCGGATGGCCGCGTTGCTGAAGGTGCTGCCGGACAAGCAGCGCGAGATCGTGGTGCTGCGGGTAGTGGTTGGGTTGTCGGCGGAGGAGACCGCTGACGCGGTCGGCTCGACGCCGGGCGCGGTGCGGGTCGCCCAACACCGTGCGCTCAGCCGGCTACGTAAGACACTCGCCGCAGAGGAGGTGGTCTGAGTGGGAGGCCAGCGTGGCCATGGAGTCAGCAGATCCAGATGGACGCACCTGCGTCACCGGGTCGCCGGCTCCGAGCCGAACAGATGGTCGGTACTCGGCAAGGACACGGAAAAGTCCCTGCTGTCGCTGCGCGCGCTACCGACGAATCTGCACGCGAACGACGCCCTGGACAGTCTCGACAGCGATGACGGGCTCGATCACCTGACCGTCGACGACCTCGACGAGTCGATCAGCTCGGCCGATCTTGACCTGGCCGCACTGCGGTCGGATGATGCTCTGCTCACCGCGCTCGGCAACGCGAACTCCTCAGGAGCGGCCACCGAGCCCGAGCTCAACTCCTTGTTGTTGTCCTGGCGGCGCGACGTCGACGACGAGCCCATTCCCGAGCTGGTCGACACCGAGACTGCCATGCGCGCCATCTTCGCCGCCAAGAACCGCAACCGCCGCAGGCCCCGTTACCTGGTGCCCGTCGCCTCGGCAGCCGCGGTCCTGGTCATCGTCTTCACCGGAGTCGGCCTCGCCGCCCGCGACGCGCAGCCCGGCGACACGTTGTGGGGCCTCACCCAGGTCCTCTACGCCGACCACGCCCGCTCCATCCTCGCCGCCGACACCGTCCGCACCGAGCTGAGCCACGCGAGCGCGGCCCTGGACGAAGGCCACTACGGCGCGGCGCGCTCCGCGTTGGCCCAGGCCCAGCAGACCCTACCGTCGGTGAACAACGAAGACGGCCAGGCCGACCTACAGGCCCAGCAGCAGAACCTGCTCAACCAGCTGGCCCTGAGCACCGGTAACGCCACGCTGCCCACCACGGCCCTGTCATCGCCCGTCAACTCGATCAGCGCGACCGTGGTGCCAACGACCACACCCACACCGACGCAGCCCACCACCACGACGCAGCCGACGACGCCGACGCCGACATCGTCCTCGCCATCCGACGGGCCCAGCTCGGCCCCGCCGTCGACAACGCCGTCGCTACAGTCCGGCACGGCATCGAACCCCTCCGGCGGCACGGCGTCCACCGGAACCGGCGACGCGGGCGTCAACAACGCCACCGGCAATGCGACCGACAACGCCACCAACAACGCCACCAACAACGCCACCAACAACGCCACCAACAACGACGGTGGCTCGTCCTCGGACACCCCCAGCTAGACACGGTTCAACCAACGCCCGATCGCGCGCCGAACACGTCTTCGACGCGCGATCGGCGTTCGTCCACCGATCAGCGAGCCGCCTCGGAGGCGGTTACGCCGTCCGCGAACCCTCGGCAGTACTCCCAGGTGACGTAGCAGCGCGGGTCCGGGTCGTAGGCGGGCTCGTGCGGCCGCATCCTGCCGTCGTCGAGAAGCTGTTCCAGGCTCGCCCGCAGCAGCGCCCAGTCGTGGTAGTGCGGTTCTTCACAGTCCGCGCAGTCCACCACGATGCCGCGCACTCCCCGCGGCTCCAACAACGCCTGGTAGACGGCGAGATCCGCGAGATCTTCGATCAGTTCTTCCTGCTCGTTCGCGTCGATCGGCGTGTCCGGTTCTTCGTCAACGTCCCGTAGTTGCATGGACGGATCGTGCGGATCGCCGTCGAACGGGTCTGGGGGCAACGCATCACGGGCCACGACCCGGCACGGTACCCGGACTGCTCCCCGCTGACACTCGATACCATGGTCTTACCCGTTCTGCCTGCTCTGATGCACACGCGTTCGGTGTGTCCCCAGCCAGGAAAGGCTCACCATCCCGCTATGACGCCCACGATGCTCGAATCGGTGACCGGCTCGGCGACCGAACAGCTCGACGCGGCAGTGCCGCCGAAGTTCGCCATGCTCGGTCTGACTTTCGACGATGTCCTGCTGCTGCCCGCCGAATCGGATGTCATCCCGAGCCAGGTGGACACCAGCACCCGACTCTCCCGCAACGTCACGCTCAAGATCCCGGTGCTCTCCGCGGCGATGGACACGGTGACCGAGGCCAGGATGGCCATCGCCATGGCTCGCCAGGGCGGTATCGGCATCCTCCAGCGCAACCTGTCGATCGAGGAGCAGGCAAGGCAGGCCGAGACCGTCAAACGCTCCGAAGCCGGCATGGTCACCGACCCGGTCACCTGCTCCCCCGACGACACTCTCGCCGAAGTCGACGCCCTGTGCGCCCGCTACCGGATCTCCGGCCTCCCGGTGACCGACGCGTCCGGCACGCTGGTCGGCATCATCACCAACCGCGACATGCGCTTCGAGGTCGATCACACTCGGCCGGTGCGCGAGGTGATGACCAAGGCGCCGCTGGTCACCGCGCAGGTCGGCGTGACAGCGGAGGCCGCGCTCGGCCTGCTGCGCCGGCACAAGGTGGAGAAGCTGCCGCTGGTCGACGGCGACGGCAAGCTGCGCGGCCTGATCACCGTCAAGGACTTCGTGAAGACCGAGCAGTACCCGAACGCAACCAAGGACCCGGACGGTCGGCTGCTCTGCGGTGCCGCGGTCGGTGTCGGGCAGGGCGGCTACCAGCGCGCCATGACGCTCGCCGAGACCGGCGTCGACGTGATCATCGTGGACACCGCGCACGGCCACTCGCGCAACGTGGTGGAGATGGTCGCCCAGCTCAAGGCCGAACTCGGTGACACGGTCGATGTGGTCGGCGGCAACGTGGCCACCCGGGCCGGCGCGCAGGCGCTGGTCGAGGCCGGTGCGGACGCGGTCAAGGTCGGCGTCGGCCCCGGCTCGATCTGCACCACCCGGGTCGTCGCCGGCGTTGGCGTGCCGCAGATCAGCGCGATCTACGAGGCCGACCAGGCGTGCCGCCCTGCCGGTGTCCCGGTGATCGGCGATGGTGGCATCCAGTACTCCGGTGACATCGCCAAGGCCATCGCGGCGGGTGCCAGCTCGGTGATGCTCGGCAGCCTGCTCTCCGGCACCAGCGAGGCGCCGGGCGAGCTGATCCTGCACAACGGCAAGCAGTACAAGATCTACCGCGGCATGGGCTCGCTCGCGGCGATGGGCGCCAGGGACGGCAAGAAGTCGTACTCGAAGGACCGCTACGCCCAGGACGACGTGCTCGCCGAGGACAAGTTGGTGCCCGAGGGCATCGAGGGCCGGGTGCCGTTCCGTGGCCCGCTCGCGCAGGTGGTGCACCAGTTGGTCGGCGGTTTGCGTTCCGGCATGGGCTACACCGGTGCCGCGACCATCGCCGAGTTGCAGAAGGCGCAACTCGTGCGGATCACGGCGGCGGGCCTGAAGGAGAGCCACCCGCACGACGTCACCATGACGGTCGAAGCACCCAACTACACCACCCGCTGACCAGCGGTTCTGCCGAGTTGTGCACAACTTCAGGGTCTGTCAACAGCCCCGAAGTTGTGCACAGCCCCCGAGTTGTGCACAGCCCGAGTTGTGCACAGCCGGCGGCCTGTCCACAGGCGACCGCCCCGCGATTTGGGCCGCCCCAACCCGCCCAATAGGCTCAGCCCTGCGGGTCCGCCCACCCCCCTTGGGTGGGTGGGGGCTGTGGTCGGGTGTGAGGAAAATTCGGGTTTGGGTTTGTTGGTGGGTGACTGATGGCCGGAGGAACTGACGTGCGCGACCTGGTCGAGATCGGCATGGGGCGGACCGCTAGGCAGGCATACGAACTCGACGATGTCGAGATCGTCCCGTCCCGGCGGACGCGGTCCTCCAAGATCGTCTCCACCGCCTGGCAGATCGATGCCTACCGCTTCGACATCCCGCTGGTCACCCATCCGACCGACGCGATCGTCTCGCCGGACACCGCGATCGCGGTCGGCCAGCTCGGCGGCCTCGGCGTGCTCAACGCGGAGGGGCTGTGGGCGCGCCACTCGGATGTGGAGGCGGCGCTTGGCACCCTGGTCGACGCGGTCGAGGCGGGGGCGGAGCCAGCGCAACTCACCAGCATTCTGCAAGGGTTGCACTCGGCGCCGATCCAGCAGGACCTGATCACCGAGTCGCTCAAGCGGGTTCGTGAGGCGGGCGTGACCGTGGCCGCGCGGGTCAGCCCGCAGCGGGCGAGCGAACTCACGCCCGCGTTGCTTGCCGCAGGCGTGGAGATCTTGGTCGTACAGGGCACGATCGTGTCGGCGGAACACGTGAGTGCCGACGAGGAGCCGCTGAACCTGAAGCACTTCATCTCGGCGCTGGACGTGCCGGTGATCGCGGGCGGTGTCGGGGACTACCGGACCGCCATGCACCTGATGCGTACCGGTGCGGCCGGGGTCATCGTCGGGCACGGGCACACGACCGGGGTCACCAGCACGGACGCGGTGCTCGGCATCGGTGTGCCGATGGCCACCGCGATCGTGGACGCGGCCGCCGCTCGGCGCGACTATCTCGATGAGACCGGCGGGCGCTACGTGCACGTCATCGCCGACGGCGGCGTGCATGTCAGCGGCGACCTGGCCAAATCGATCGCGTGCGGGGCGGATGCCGTCATGCTGGGCGAACCGCTCGCCACCGCGGCCGAGATGCCTGGTCGTGGGCTGTACTGGACGTCGGCGGCCGCGCACCCGTCGTTGCCGCGCAGCCGGGTCGCGGTTGGTTCACTGCTCGACCCCGCCGTTGGCGCGGACGGCCAGGTCGACCTGCGGACGCTGCTGTTCGGGCCGTCGCAGGACGCCGACGGACGGGTGAACCTCTTCGGTGCGCTGCGCCGCGCGCTGGCCAAGACCGGCTACTCCGACCTCAAGGAATTCCAGAAGGTCGGGCTGACCGTTCGCGGCTGAACGAGCGAGGCCGCGTAACTCTTACTGCCGGCTACTCTTACTACTGGCCGTAACTTACTACTGGTCAGAAACGGCCGGTCGGCCTAACCTCGGTACATGACCGTACCCGCCGGTAACACCCCGGACTATGACGTCGTCGTTGTCGGATCCGGCTTCGGTGGCAGTGTCGCGGCACTGCGCCTGACCGAGAAGGGCTATCGGGTTGCGGTCATCGAGGCCGGTCGACGCTTCGCCGACGAGGAGTTCGCCAAGACGTCGTGGGACGCTCGGCGTTACCTGTGGGCGCCGCGGCTGGGTTGCTTCGGGATCCAGCGGATTCACCTGCTGAAAGACGTCGTGGTGCTGGCCGGGGCCGGCGTCGGTGGCGGGTCGCTGGTGTACGCGAACACGCTGTACCGGCCGCTGCGCGCCTTCTACGCCGACCGGCAGTGGGCGCACATCACCGACTGGGAGGCCGAACTCGCGCCCTTCTACGACCAGGCCAGCCGCATGCTCGGCGTGGTAACCAACCCGACCGTGACCAAGGCCGACGAGGTCATGCGGAAGGTCGCGGCGGACATGGGCATCAGCGAGACCTACCACCAGGCCCCGGTCGGCGTGTTCTTCGGCAAGCCAGGCGAACGCACGGCCGACCCGTACTTCGGTGGTGCGGGACCGGAGCGGACCGGCTGCACCGAATGCGGCAGCTGTATGACCGGCTGCCGGGTGGGGGCCAAGAACACGCTGGTCAAGAACTACCTGTACCTCGCGGAGCTGGCCGGTGCGAAAGTCATTCCGCTGACCACGGTGACCAGCGTTCGGGCCGAGCCGGATGGTTCGTTCACCGTCGGCCTGCACAAGACCGGTCGGGTGGGCAAGCGGTTCCAGACGACGATCACGGCCGGGAAGGTCGTGCTCGCCGCCGGGACGTGGGGAACGCAGAACCTGCTGCATCGGATGCGGGATTCCGGCGTGCTGCCTCGGCTTTCCGCTCGGCTGGGGGAGTTGAGCCGGACCAACTCCGAGTCGATCCTCGGGTCGGCGCGGTTGACGGCAGATCCGGATCGGGACTTCAGTCGAGGTGTCGCCATCACCTCGTCGATCCATCCCGACGAGCAGACACACATCGAGCCAGTGCGGTACGGCAAGGGCAGCAATGCCATGGGACTGCTGCAAACGCTGGCCACGGACGGATCGTTGCCGGTTCCGCGCTGGCGCCAGGCGTTGCGCTTCGCGCGTGAACGTCCCCTGCTCACCCTACGGCTGCTCGCCGTCCACCGGTGGAGCGAGCGGACCGTGATCCTGCTTGTCATGCAGAGCCTGGACAACTCGATCACGACCTATCTCAAGCCGGGCCTGTTCGGGCGCCGCCGCTACACTTCCAGGCAGGGCCACGGCAAACCCAATCCGGGCTTCATCCCGGCCGCGCACCAGGCCAGTCAGCTCGCCGCCAAACACATCGACGGCTACCCGGGCGGGAGCTGGGGCGAGCTGGCCAACATCCCGCTCACCGCGCACTTCATCGGCGGGTGCGCGATCGGCTCCGATGCGGAGCACGGCGTCATCGACCCGTACCACAGGGCCTACGGCTATCCTGGGTTGTCCATTGTGGATGGATCGGCGATCTCGGCGAACCTCGGCGTCAACCCGTCGCTGACCATCACCGCGCAGGCCGAACGCGCCTTCGCGCTCTGGCCGAACAAGGGCGAACCCGACCAGCGGCCCGAACAGGGTGAGGCATACCGGCGCATCGACCCGATCGCACCGAACAAGCCCGCAGTGCCGCGCAGCGCGCCCGCCGCGCTCCGACTGTCCTGAGCGGACACTGAGCCGAGCACAATAGAGGAAATTGAAAGAATCGCGGTGGCCTGGTTTCCGGTTCCGGCCGGGTAGCCGGAAGCACGCGTTCTTCCCTTTGCCAAGCGGTCCGCTGTGGTACTGGCTTGGCGCCTGCTGGGCCGATGAGCGCGGCAACGTGTAGTACATCGGCACGTCGGAGGCTTTTTTGGACGGCGCGATCAACCACAACCGGGCATGATGCGTCCACCTGCTGGAGGTGTCGACATGACCGGGGAACCCAATCCAGGCCGGCTGGACCGGCGAGCCTTCCTGCGTGCCGCGGGACTCGCCACCGGCCTCGGCGTGGCCACCACGGCGCTTGCCGCCTGTGCCGGGGCGACCGGGCAGCCCACCCAACCCACCTCCGGCAGCTCGACCACCACGACGACCATGCCGCCGACCAGCTCGACGACTCCCGGGCCGATCGACTACTCGGCGCTCGCCGGCAAGCTCTCCGGCCGGCTGGTCCGCGCGGGCGATTCGGGATACGCGGCGGCGAGCCGTTCGTACAACCCGCTGTTCGACGGGCGTCAGCCGGCCGCGATCGCATTGTGCGGCAAGCCCGCCGACGTGCAGGCGTGCGTCGCGGCGGCGGCCGCGTCCGGCACGCCGATCGCCGCACGCGGCGGTGGTCACAGCTATGCCGGCTACTCCACGCCGAACGGCGCGCTCGTCGTCGATCTCGCCGGCCTGTCGGGCGTCACCGTCAATCCGGACGGCAGCATGGTCGTCGGCGCGGGCGCTCGGCTCATCGATGTCTATGCCGCAGCCGGTAATGCCGGGCGGGCGATTGGCGCTGGGTCGTGTCCGTCGGTCGGGATCGCCGGCCTCACGTTGGGCGGGGGCATTGGCGTGTTGGGGCGGAAGTTCGGCCTCACCTGTGACCAGTTGATCAACGCCACCATCGTCACGCCAGATGGCGTGCGGCGCACCGTGTCCGCGAACTCGGAACCGAGCCTGTTCTGGGCACTGCGCGGTGGAGGCGGCGGTAACTTCGGCATCGTTACCTCGTTCACCTTCACCACGGCGCCCGCGCCCTCGGTGATGATCTTTTCCATGCAGTATCCGGCCGGTTCGGTCGGCGACGTGCTCGGCGGCTGGCAGCAGTGGGCCACGGCCGCACCCGACGAACTCTGGTCCACCTGCAACGTGGCGGGTGGCTCGCCCGTTACGTGCTCCATCACCGGAACGTTCATCGGCTCAGCGTCGGCCCTTACCACCCAGCTCGACGCGCTGAACAGCGCGACCGGCGTGACGCCGAGCGGCAAGTACGTGCTGACCAAGAGCTACCTGGACGCCATGCGCCACTTCGCCGGATGCTCGTCGGACGGCGTCGAGCAGTGCCACCTCGACACGGCGGGCGGCAAACTCGGCCGGGAGAGTTTCGTAGCGTCCTCGCGGGTCGTGACCAGCCCGATCGGCGATCCGGGCACGATCGCGACACTGTGCGGTGGCAAGGCCGGACTGAACCTGGTCTTCGACGCGCTCGGCGGCGCCATCGGCCGGGTGGCCGCGGACGCGACCGCGTTCCCGTACCGGTCGGCCGTGGCAACGCTACAGATCTACCAGAAGCTCAACATCCCTCGGTCGGCCGCGACCCAGGTCGTCGGCGAGGTCCGGGATGCGCTGGCCGGACCGTTGGGCACGACCGGGTACGTGAACTACATCGATCCGGCCATGCCGAACTGGGGCCGCGCCTACTACGGCGACAACCTCGCCCGACTCCGCCAGGTCGCGAGCCAGTACGACCCGCACGGCGTATTCAGTTTTCCGCAGGCCGTCAGCAAGGGCTGACCCGGTCGTCCGACCCTCCACTGAGGACAACGGTCTGGCGCCGCGTGTACGCGTCGAGGACGTCCGCGATGTCATCGACGGCACCGTCGGACGGCAACCGGCCGACGACCACATCCGCAGCCAGTTCGTTCGCTGCGCGCAGCGCGGTCCGCAGGTCGTGCGTGAGCACGCCGACCGGCAGGGCCGAACCGCTCGCGTTGGCGAGCGCGAACGCGGACCGGACGCTGTCCACAGCGGACAGCAGCAGTACCGGGGCGAGGATTTCCTCGCCGTGGCACTCCGGCTGGACTGCCAACACCGTCGGGGCCAGCGTTGCCTGGTCACGGACGGCGCCGGTGAGCAACGTCGCGCCGGCCGCGATGGCGTCGTTGACCCACTGGGTCGCGACGATCGCCGCCTCCTCGCTGACCAACGGGCCGACCATGACCTCCGGGTCGTGTGGGCTCCCGGTGGCCAAGGCGCGGACCGCGCCCAGCAGTTTCGCCTGGAACGCCTCGGCGATGTCCTGGTGCACGAACACTCGCCGCAGTGCCAAGCGCGACTGGCCGGCTCGCGCGTTGGCCGCCACCGCGATCTGTTCGGCCACGTCGGTCAGATCGAGATCGCTCACCAGGTCAGGACATACGATCGCCGTTGTCGTGCCACCGAGTTCGAGGATGAACCGTTTGGTTGGCGCGAGTACCTGGACGGCCTCACCTGCCGCGCGGGAGCCGCTCATCGAGACGACCGGCAGCCTCGGATCCCGCACGAGTTCGACCATGTCCTTGCCACGCAACGGAAGGACCGAGAACGCGCCGCTCGGCAGGCCGGCCTCGGCGAGGATCTCGCCCAGCAGCAACGCGGACAGCGGTGTCAGCGAAGCAGGCTTGCTGATGACCGGTGCGCCCACCGCGAGGGCGGGTGCGACCTGCCGCGCGGTCCCGGCCAACGGCAGCGTGCTGGACCCGATCGCCAGTACCGGTCCCCGAGCCCGCCAGCGCGTACCGGCGAAACTCGCGCTGCCCGACGCGAATCCACCCAACTCGCCACCGAACCGCTCCGCCGCCGCGGCTGCCGCACGGAAGACCTCGATCGCCTGGCCGACCTCTAGCTCGGACCAGCGCCACGGCTTTCCGCTCTCCGCTGTGATCGTCTCGGCGATCTCCTCGCTTCGACGCACCAACAGATCCGCGACGCGTTCCAACGACCATCTCCGCTGCGCGGCGGAGGTCCGCCGGAACTGGTCGGCAACCGCGGCCGCCGCCGCGACCGCGCGCTCGACCTGCTCGGCACCGGGCACGGTCACATCGGCGACGTCGGTGTCGTCGAAGGGATGTCGAATGGTTCGCGAACGCTCCCCGCGCTCGCTCACACCGGCGACCCAGCACTGCCTCGGCTCAGCCTCGATCGTTGGTTCACTCACATGTTCACGGTAAGCCCTCCTGAAGTTCGTTGTTCCTGGCGCCCTTGGGTTTCAGCCGAAGTCGACCGAGTGACCGATCCAGGCCCAGCGCGCGCCCTCGCCGAGTTGGCGTTTCAGGTCCTGCTCGACGTAGGTGACGGCGTTGCGGCCGAGTACCAGTTGGAGTGGTGGTTCGGGTAGCTGGGCGATGTCGAGCAGGACGCGGGCGACCTTGGCCGGATCGGTTGGTTCGCCGCCGGATCTGGTGCGGGCGTTGTTGATGACCGCGCCAACGCTGTGCTCATAGGCCGGATCGATCGGTGGTGTTCGCATGGACGTGCCGGCCCAGTCGGTGCGCATTGCGCCGGGTTCGGCGAGGGTGACCTTGATGCCGAGTCGATTGACCTCCTTGGCGAGAACCTTGCTGAAGCCCTCGACCGCGTGTTTGGCGGATTGGTAGGCGGACAGGCCGGGCGTGGCGATCCGGCCGCCGGTCGAGGTGACCTGGATGAAATGGCCGGAGCCCTGCTCGCGGAGCACCGGCAGCGCGGCCTTGGTGACGTGGACCGTGCCGTAGAAGACCGCGTCCACCTGGGCGCGGAAATCATCCAGCGTGATCTGTTCGAACGGGACGATGTTGGCGTAGCCGGCGTTGTTGACCACGACATCGAGCCGGTCGAACGCCTCGACCGCGGTCTTCACCGTCTGCTCGGCCTGTTCCTCGTCGGTGACGTCGAGTGGGAGCAGAAGGGCGCGCGGGCCGTACCGGGCCGGCAGGTCGGTGAGGGACGCGGTGTTGCGTGCGGTGACCGCGACCTGGTGCCCGGCGGCGAGCGCCGCCTCGGCAAGGGCGCGACCGAGGCCGCGGGAACTGCCGGTGATGAACCAGACCTGCTCGGACATGGCACTGCCTCCTGGTGCGTAGGTGGGGACCTCTGGTGACGTCGACCAATGTAACGCAAGCACATTGCGTTAACAACGCAACGGGGTTGCGTTACACTCGAAGGTGTGAGTTCGAGTGAGTCGGGTTTCCAGCGGGCGCGGACCGCTGAACACAAGGAGCAGCGGGCAGAAGCCCTGCTCGGGGCCGCACGGGAGCTGGCGGCCGCCAATGGTGTGCGCGAGGTGACGCTGACCGCGATCGCGAACGCGGCCGGCGTGCACGTGTCCGCGGTGCGCCGGTACTTCGAGTCGCGCGAGGACATCTACCTGCGACTGGCCGCCGAGGGGTGGGCGGACTGGGTGGATGCCATGGCGGCGGCGCTGGACGCGGGACAGGACCTCGCTGACGCGGTCGCGCGGACACTGGCCGAGCGGCCGTTGTTCTGCGATCTGCTCGGGCACGTGCCGGTGAGCTTGGAGCGGGAGGTCACGCTGGAGTCCGCCTGGGACTTCAAGCTCAAGGCCGTCGCGCAGGCCGACCGGCTCGCCGAGCTGTGTCGAGAGGCTGTGCCGGAGCTGGACGAGCAGGCCGGCCGGGACCTGGTCGCGGCCATCGTGGGCATGGCAGGGATGACCTGGCAGTCGGCGCATCCACCGGTGATCCTGGCCGGGCTCTACGAGGCCGACCCTCGGCTGGCGCACGCCGCCGTCGACTTCGTGCCCAGGCTGACCAGGCTGGTGCGGACCTTCGTGCTCGGCCTGGTGGCGCGGGAGTGAATGGCGGGGGTCACATCTGCCAGGTCGGGTCGGTCGACGCATCGCGGACCTGGGACGATGGTGCCCTGAGCAGGAGCGACATGGGAGGTCCGCCCGCAGTGGCCGCCAACAGTGTGCAGCACCCGGTACTGGTCGTCGACTTCGGCGCCCAGTACGCCCAACTGATCGCCCGCCGGGTACGCGAGGCGCAGGTGTACTCCGAGGTGGTGCCGCACACCGTCACGGCCAAGGAACTCGCCGCGCGGGAACCCGCCGCGATCGTGCTCTCCGGCGGGCCGTCCAGCGTGTACGCGGAGGGCGCGCCCGGGGTCGATCCGGAGATCTTCGACCTCGGCGTGCCGGTGTTCGGCATCTGCTACGGCTTCCAGGCCATGGCGCAGGCGCTCGGCGGTCATGTGGCGCACACGGGCGACCGGGAGTACGGCCGGACCGAGGTCGCGGTGGGCGAGGAGGGCGGCGTGCTGCACGCGGACCTGCCTGGTCGGCACCCGGTATGGATGAGTCATGGCGACAGCGTGACCACGGCGCCGGAAGGCTTCACCGTCACCGCGACCAGTGCTGGCGCGCCGGTGGCGGCGTTCGAGAACCTGGACCGGCACTTCGCGGGCGTGCAGTACCACCCCGAGGTGGCGCACACCCCGCACGGTCAGGAGATCCTCCGGCGGTTCCTGCACGATATCGCGAAGATCCGTCCGCAGTGGACGATTTCCTCCATTGTGGACGACCAGGTGACCGCGATCCGAGCGCGGGTCGGCGAGGGCAGGGCGATCTGCGGTCTGTCCGGCGGGGTCGACTCCGCGGTGGCTGCCGCGCTGGTGCAGCGGGCCATCGGTGACCGGCTGACCTGCGTGTTCGTCGATCATGGCCTGCTGCGCGCCGGTGAGCGCGCGCAGGTCGAGCGGGATTTCGTGGCGGCGACCGGGGTCAAGCTGGTGACCGTGGACGCGCGGGGGCGCTTCCTGGACGCGCTGGCCGGCGTGACCGATCCGGAGGGCAAGCGCAAGATCATCGGCAGGGAGTTCATCCGGGTCTTCGAGCAGGCAGCGCGTGACCTGCAGGACAGCGCGGGCGAGCGCGGCGAGCACTACGACTTCCTGGTGCAGGGCACGCTGTATCCGGATGTGGTGGAGTCCGGCGGCGGGGCGGGCGCGGCGAATATCAAGAGCCACCACAATGTCGGTGGACTCCCGGAGGATCTCGCGTTCGAGCTGGTCGAGCCGTTGCGGACGCTGTTCAAGGACGAGGTGCGCCGGGTAGGGCTCGAACTGGGCCTGCCGGAGACGATCGTGCACCGGCAGCCGTTCCCCGGCCCCGGCCTCGGCATCCGGATCATCGGTGAGGTCACCGCGGCGCGGCTGGAGTTGCTGCGCGCCGCCGACGCGATCGCCCGCGAGGAACTGACCGCGGCCGGGCTGGACCGCGACATCTGGCAGTGCCCGGTGGTGCTGCTCGCGGACGTGCGCAGTGTCGGCGTGCAGGGCGACGGGCGCACCTACGGGCATCCGGTGGTGCTGCGGCCGGTGTCCAGTGAGGACGCGATGACCGCGGACTGGAGCCGGCTGCCCTACGACGTGCTGGAACGCATCTCCACCCGGATCACCAACGAGGTGGCCGAGGTCAACCGGGTCGTGCTGGACGTGACCAGCAAGCCGCCGGGGACCATCGAGTGGGAGTGAGCTAGTCGGGTCGTGCCGCACGCATCACCAGCGCGGCGAGTTGTTGCCCAGCTGCCTCGCTGATCGGCGCGTGGTCGAGCAGCAGCCGGTACCAGAGCACGCCGTACACGACGTCGATGAGCAGTTCGAGATCGAGTTCGGCGGCGACCTCGCCGCGGTCGACCGCCCGGCGCAGAATGCCGCGCAGGGCTTCCCGGCGGGCGAACAGGAACCGGTCGCGGAACTGGGTGGCGAACGCCGGATCGAGGACGGCCTGCGCCATCAGACCGACCAGGACCGGGCGCTGGCCGCGTTGTCGGAAGGTCGCGCGCAGGAACGCCACGAGGTCCTCGACGAGTGATCCCTTGTCCGGCACGGTGATCCGGGTCGCGGTGAGGTCGAGCAGGGCGTCGAGCACGACGTCCGCCTTGGACGGCCACCAGCGGTAGATGGTCTGTTTGCCGACCCCGGCCCGGCTTGCGATGCCCTCGACGGTCAGTGCCGCGTAGCCGCGTTCGCGCAGCTCGGCGAGGGCGGCTTCGAGGATTGCCTTGCGTGCCGCCGTGCTGCGTGGTCTGCCTCGGGGTCGGTCGTCCGTCATGGGGCCACTTTACAAGACGCTGCGTCTCGATATATAACGAGACGAGACGGTTCGTATTGAATTTGGGAGGAATCCAGTGCGTGTGGTGATCATGGGTGGCACGGCCGGCATCGGGCTGGCCACCGCGGAACGACTGACCGGCGATGGCGCCGAAGTGATCGTCACCGGCCGGGACGCGGAACGGCTCGCCACCGTGCGGGCCCGAGTCGCCGGAGCCGAGCAGGTCGAGGCGACCGACGAGGACGGGGTCGCCGAGTTCTTCGACCGGACCGGGGCGTTCGACCACCTCGTCCTGGTGTTCAGCCCAGGTGCGGTCGGCGCCGGTCCGCTGCGGGATGTGTCACTTGCTGATGTCAGAGCCATGTTCGACGGCAAGTTCTTCCCGTACCTGCACGCCGTGCAACGCGCCAAGGTGACCGAGTCGATCACGTTCATCTCGGCGTCCAGCGCCCGCGCCGCCGTGCCGGGCACGGTCACCTTCGCCGCGGTCAACGGGGCGATCGAGCGGATCGTGTCGCCGCTGGCCGCCGAACTCGCGCCGATCCGGGTCAACGCGGTGTCGCCGGGACTGATCGACACGCCGTTCTGGTCGTTCCTGCCTGAGGAACACCGGAAAGCCCAGTTCGCGGCCGCCGCCGAATCCGTGCCCACCAAGCGGGTCGGGCGCGCCGAGGACGTGGCCGAGGCGGTCGCCTACCTGATCGGGGCCAGCTACGTGACCGGCACGATCCTGCCGGTCGACGGTGGCTACACCGTCGCCTGAAGGCCCGGAACGCCAATCGGCCCGACCACCCCGTTCGCGGTGGCCGGGCCGAATCTCCCCCGGTCTAGCGATCCCTGTGGCGCCTGGGCCGCAGCGACGCGGTCAGCATCAGCAGGCCGACCAGCAGGCCGCCGCCCGCAAGCACCCACCGTGCGTCGAGGTGCGGGAAGGGGAGGTAGCCGTGGCCGATGATGTAGCCGGCGATCGCGAGCGTGACCACCCCGAGGACCAACAGGATCGGATCGAACTGGCGGCGAGGCACCCTGGTCTGGTTGTCCTGGTCGTTCATGAGCTGGTCACCTCAACGTCTCCGATGGTCGAGCCGACATCCAGGATGATCTTCAGATTGTTGCTCGGGTCATTCTGGCTCGCGTGGATCGTGCTGTTGTCCGGGCCGCTCTCGTGCTGGCCGAGGCAGTTCACGTTGCCGACCGGGGAGTGGCAGGTCGCCACCACATCGGCGTTCGGCGGCAGCATCACCCGGACATCGCCGGTTCCGACCGACACCGAGGTCCGCACCGTGCCGCTGTTCGGCAACTGGGTCAGGTCGAGGGTCAGGTCGCCGACACCGCCCTGATAGGACGGCTGGACCGCGCCGATCGAGGTCGGCGTGTAGTTCAGGTCGCCGCCGATGTCGTGCAGGTTCTGGACGTGACTGACGCTGAGCACCGCGCCGAAGCAGCACAGCGCCGCGGCCAGCGCGATCAGTCCGCGACCCCCGCCCAGGAACGCGCCGGCGATCATGCCGAGACCGACGATGCCGGCCAGGATGCCGACGCTGACGTGCGGCGGGAACGCGTTCGTGGCGAACAGGGTCGCGCCAGTGGCCACGGTGATGCCGAACGTTGCCAGGCCGATCCGCGACTTGTGGCGCGGTGCCGGGGGTTCCGGCTCGGGTTCGTGCGCGGCCGGCTGCGGTTCCGGCAGGTCCCACGCGAACGGCGCGGCACCCAACGGATCCCAGGCTGGCGGCTGTTGCTGTTCGGTAACCGGTGGCTGTCCCCACCTGGTCTGGTCGGTCATGGGCTCCCCCTTGAAGCCGGTGTCGGTGATCGGCGCGGTGCTCGCCATCTGCGCCGGGTCGGTCGTCGGTAGCACCGCGTACCTGTGGTCGGCACGTCCCCTGTGCAGCAGGAACAGGCCCGCCAGCAGGACAGCGGCCACGATGTAGGAGGCGAAGTTGCCCTGCGTGAACAGGATCATCGCCGGGATCAGCAAGATCCCGAGCAACACGGTGAACCCGGCCGACATGGAGCTGCGGCCCCGTCCGATCAGCGCCTCGGCCGGCGAGACCTCGTCCTGCTCCGCCGGCAGCAGCAGCCAGCCCAGCAGGTAGAACAGCACGCCGACACCGCTGTAGAAGGCCGCGACCACCAGCGCGATCCGAACGATGATCGGATCGATGCCGTAGCGTTTGCCGATACCCGCGGCCACACCGGCGACGAGCCGGCCGTTGTGCGGCCTGCGCGGTCGGTTCGCCCAGAAGTCCTTGGCCGTCTCCGCGACCTGGGCGGCGGCCTGCTCTTTCCCACTCACGGTACCCAGGATGGCGGCTGCGACCTGCACGGACATCCGGGACACCCCTGAGACACCCCCGGACTCTTCCGGGGGCTCCCTGATGAATTCGGGCCCGTGACCGTGTGACCATGAGTCGTGGGCAAAATCAGGACGACACTGACCGACCGCCGCAAACGCGCGGCGTGGCTGGGGGCCCGGCCGGACGGGACACCGCAGGTGCTGCGGCGCCGCAGCGGTCGGATCATCGGTGGTGTCGCGGGTGGTCTCGCCGACCACTTCGAGATCAACGTGCTGTGGGTGCGGATCGGGTTCACCCTGCTCGCCGCATTGGACGGCGCCGGCATCCTCGCGTACGCCCTGATGTGGATGTTCATCGTCCAGGAGCCCGTCGGGGTGCGGCGGGGGACCCACGACAAAGACAACCACGACAAGGAGAAGCAGCAGGCGTGGGCGCTGATCGCGCTCGGCGTCAGTGTGGCCGTCGCGGCAGGCTCGTTGTCCGGCGCGGTCGCCGGTTGGATCACCATCCCGCTCGGCATCGCGATCATCGGTGCCGCGGTGGTCTGGCGGGAAGCCGACAGCGCGCAGCGACGCAAGTGGGTCGACGGCGCGCGCACCGGTGTGACCGGCATCCTGTTCGGCGAGGGCGGCTGGACCGCGCTGCTGCGGCTGCTCACCGGCGCCGTGCTGGTCGTCGCCGGCATCGCGATCGTGGTGTTGCGCAGCGAAACCCTCAACCAGCTCGAATTCGCGCTCGTGGCGGCCATTGCCACGCTGGTGGGCGTCGTCGTGCTGACCGTGCCCTGGTGGTTGCGGCTGGTGCGTGACCTCGGCGAGGAACGTCGTGCGCGCATCCGCACCGCTGAACGCGCCGAGATCGCCGCCCACCTGCACGACTCCGTGCTGCAGACGCTTGCGCTGATCCAGAAGCAGCCGGATGTGCCCCGCGAGGTGCTGCGCCTGGCACGCAGCCAGGAACGGCAACTGCGCACCTGGCTGTACTCGCCCGACGGCTACGGACGGGTCCCCAAGTCCGAAGCGGACGGTCAGCGCATCGACGGAATCCCCACGCCGCCGACGTTGTCCGCGGCGATCGCGGCAGCCAGCGGCGAGGTCGAGGACACCTTCGCGATTGTGGTCGCGCCCGTGTTCGTCGGCGACTGCCCGATCGACGAGAAACTCGCCGCGCTCGCCCAGGCCGCGCGGGAAGCCATGGTCAACGCGGCCAAACACTCCGGGCAGTCCGAGGTCAGCGTGTACGTCGAAGTCGAACCGGCCGAGGCGACCGTCTTCGTGCGCGACCGGGGGAAGGGATTCGATCCCGACGCGGTGCCGGCGGACCGGCACGGCGTCGCCGACTCCATCCACGGCCGGATGGCGCGCTACGGCGGCATCGTCAAACTGCGCACCGCGCCCGGCGAGGGGACCGAAGTGCAGCTGACCATGCCGAGGACGACGGCCCAGTCGGGCTCCGGGCCATCGAACCGGGCGCGTGCCTCGGCCAAACCCGCGCATCCCAAGAGCAGGCTGCGCGACAGAATTGGCCGCAAGGGCCCGGGGAAAGCGGGCGCGGACGATACTGATGACAATGCCGGCGAGTCGGCCGGCGCCGCGAGCACGGTGAAGGAGTCCAGGTGACCGAGGCAACCGACCAAGCACAGCAGGCCGGGCAGCCGCGTCGCCCGGTGCGGGTCTATCTCGTCGATGACCACGCGCTGTTCCGAGCAGGCGTCAAGGCCGAACTCGACCTGCTCACCGATGACGTCGACGTGGTCGGTGAGGCCGGGTCGGTCGGTGAGGCGGTCGCCGGCATCAACCACGTCAAGCCGGACGTGGTCCTGCTCGACGTGCACATGCCCGACGGCGGCGGCGCCGAGGTGCTGCGGCGCATCCGGACCGAACTGCCCGACGTCGTGTTCCTCGCCCTGTCCGTGTCCGACGCGGCCGAGGACGTGATCGCGGTGATCCGCGCCGGCGCGCGCGGATACGTCACCAAGACCATCTCCAGCCAGGAACTCGTCACCGCGGTGCTGCGGGTCTCGGCCGGGGACGCGGTGTTCTCGCCGAGGCTCGCCGGCTTCGTGCTCGACGCGTTCGCCGACCGACCCGGCGCCGCGCCGATCAGCGACCCCGAACTCGACCTGCTGACCCCGCGCGAACGCGACGTGCTGCGGCTGCTCGCGCGCGGCTACGCGTACAAGGAGATCGCGGCCGAACTGTTCATCTCGGTGAAGACCGTGGAGACGCACGTGTCCAGCGTCCTGCGGAAAACCCAGATGTCGAACCGTTACGAACTGTCCCGCTGGGCAACCGACCGCCGACTCGTGTAGGTGAGCTTTTCGAGGTTGTCCACAGTTGTGTGATGGCTGTGCACAGGGCCGGGATTCGTCCACAGGTCGCCGGTTTTCGTTTGGCCCCGCCCGATCCCGACGATAGGCTTAGCCACAGTGGCGGTGGCCCCCCTTTGGGTGGGAGGGTTTTGTGGTGCGGTGAAAGAAATTCGCGTTGATGGGCATCGGGTCACCGTGTTTGCTGGTTCGCGTCGGCTGAAGCGGGAGCGAGTTCCACCGCGACCACCGGTGCGGCGCTGACTTTGCGGCGGGACAGCGCGATGCCGACGAGCACGACGGCCATGCCGATGAGCACGCGCGCGGACAGCGGTTCCTGCAACGCGATGGCGCCGAGCCCGACCGACACGACCGGCAGCAGGTAGCCGACGGACGACGCGGTGGTGGCGCCCTCATCGGCTATCAAGCGGTTGTTCAGCACGAACGCGATGCCGGTGCCGCAGATGCCGAGGATCGCCACGGCCACGACTGACATGAGCCCGCTGAGGTGGATCGGGCCTAGCCCACCGAAGGGTAGGGCGAGCGCGGTCACGCCGGTGGCGAGGCTCAGTTGTGCGCCGGACATGGCGATCGGTGAGACCGTGCCGACGAGATACCGTCCGATGTAGGTGTAGCTGATCGCGTAGCTGAACGCGGCGATCAGACAGGCCAGCGCGCCCCAGCTGGCCAGGCCGCTTTCCTGCCAGGGCGCGAAGATCACCAGGGTGCCGGCGAAGCCGAGTAGCAGGCCGATCAGCCGCATCCGGCCTGGGCGCCGCTCGGACCGGATGACCAGGGCGATCAGCAGGGCCCACAGTGGCGTTGTCGCGTTGAGCACGCCGGCGACGCCGGAACTGACGGTGCGTTCGCCGACGCCGAACAGCACGAACGGCACCGCGTTGCCGAGCGCGGCGGGTAGGCCGATGCGCAGCCAGGTGCGCCGGTCCTTGGGCAGCCGGGTACGGGTTGCGACGCAGAGCACGACCAGGGTGGCCGCGCCGAGTGCGAGCCGGGCGACGGCGAGTTGGACCGGGTCGAGCGCGCCGAGTGCGATCTTGATCCACAGGAAGCTCGACCCCCAGACCAGCGCGAGGACGATGAATCGCACCCAACTATGCCACGACCGCATCGATCCTCCCGTGACTGGCTAAGACTGCTTCGCTGGTCATCGTGGTCGCGTCAACCGTTCAGCACAAGCGAAATTTTCTTCATGACGTTTAAGTTCTGCTGTACGTTCGAGGCATGCTGGACGTGCGCAAACTGCGGGTGCTGTGTTCGGTCGTGAACAGCGGCTCGATCAGCGCGGCCGCCGCCAACCTCGGCTACACGCCCTCCGCGGTGAGCCAGCAGGTCGCCGCGCTGGAGCGTGAGGCCGGCACCGCGCTGCTGGAGAAGGCCGGCAGGGGCGTGCGACCAACCGCCGCCGGTCACCTGCTCGCCGAGCACGCGGCCGAGATCATGAGCCGATTGGCGGCGGCCGAGACCGCTCTCGCCGATCTGCGTGCCGGCCGCACTGGGCGGCTGCGCGTGCACTACTTCGCCACTGCGGGCGCCGAGCTGGTCCCGCCCGCGGTCGCCGAGTTCCGCGCTCGCCGACCGGGCGTGCAACTCGAACTCCGGCTGCAGGAACCCGCCTACTCAGCCGATTCCGCGCTTGCCGGCCAGGCCGACATCCAACTCATCGTGCTGCCGCAAGGCGTGTCGCCGCAGTCGATCCCGGGCGCCGAACTCGTGCACCTGCTCGACGATCCGTACCGGCTGGTACTGCCGCGCGGCCACCGGTTGGCGATCAAACAGGACATCGAACTCGCCGAACTGGCGGACGATCCGTGGATCGACAACGAATGGCCACCGGGAACATGCCGCAAGATCATGCTGGACGCGTTCGCGGCGGCCGGTTTCACGCCGAAGTTCGTCGTCGAGTCGGACGACTATCCGACTGCGCAAGGATTTGTCGCGGCCGGTCTCGGGGTGACCATGGTGCCGGCGCTCGGCCTCGGCTCGGTCCACCCGGGAGTCGAGGTGCGCCGGGTTCGGCTGCCGCGACCGGTGCGCTGCATCTACGCGGCCGTACCGGCGAACACCGGGAACAACCCGTTGGTGAAGGACATGGTGGCCGCGCTGGTGATGGCCGCGCAGGGCCGGTGAACAACGTCAGTTGTCGTGGTGCTTGCCCGGCTTGCCTGGCTGCAGGACCGTCGCGTTGTTCAGCCGCAGTTGGCCGTTCTGCCGCACGAAGTCGAACTCGATCTCGTTGGTCGCGGTCTGGCCGTCGACGCGCACGAAGGTGACCTTCGCGTCCAGCGACGAGTCGCCCGCCGCGGTGATGTTGGCGACCTGCGTCGCGGCAATCCCCTGCCAGGACTTCTGGTAGTTGGCGTAGCCACCGTTGGCCTGCTGGGCCGATGCGCTCAGCAGTTGCCACGCCTGCGCCGGGTTGTTCGGTAGCAGGGCGTAGTAGCCCTGCAGGACGTTCTTCATGGCGCCGTCATTGTTGTTGCCGTTGTTGTCGCCGTTGCCGCCCTGATCCGAATCGTCCGATGCCTGGGTCTGGGTGGTCGGCGCGGGCCCGTCGGTGCTCGACGGCTGCGCGACCAACGACGGCGTCGGGCCGGCGGACGACGGATTCGTGTTGACGAACGCGTTCGCCACCAGGATGCCGACCAGCGCGGCCGCGATGATCGCACCCGCCGTCACCAGCCACTTCTTCCACGGCAGCCGGTCGGAGCCGGACTGGGCTGGGGTGGGGCCGGTCTGCGGGTAGCCGCCGCGCAGCGCCGGGTTCGGCCCGGTCTGGGGGTACCCCGTCTGCGGATAGCCGGGCCGCTGCGGTTGAGGTGCGCCGGGGCTGGGGAACGCACCAGAGCTGAGGTTCACGGTCTGGTCGCTGGCAGGCCGGAGGGCGGGGGAAGCGAAACCACCGCTGGGCAGACCGGCCTGCGGGGGTCTGGGAATCCGGGTGGTCGCGCCCTCCTCGAAGGACGACCCGCGTGGCGGGCTGGGCGGCGTCTCCAGCCGGGGGCTCGACCCGGGGCCCGGCCCCTGACCGGCCGCCAACGCGCTCAGCGCCCGGCTGGTCTCGGCCATAGTGGGCCGTTCCTCCGGGTTCGGCCGCAGCATCTGCGACAGCAATCCGGTCAGTGGCCCTGCCTGCTTCGGTGGGATGGTCCGGCAGGCCGCGACCGCGTGCAACAGAGCCAGGGTGTTGTCCGAGTGCCCGAAAGGGGGATATCCCTCGACGGCCGCGTACAGGGTCGAGGCCAGCGAGAACACGTCCGACGGTGGCCCTGGGTTCTCGCCCTTGGCAACCTCGGGCGCCAGGTAGGCGGGGGTGCCGGCGAGCATGCCGGTCGCGGTCACGGTCACGTCTCCGGTCGCGCGCGAGATGCCGAAGTCGGTGATCTTCACCGTGCCGTCGTCGGCGAGCAGCACGTTGCCAGGCTTGATGTCGCGGTGCACGATGCCGGCGGTGTGCGCCGCAGTCAGCGCGGTCGCGATCTGCGAGCCGATCCTGGCGACCTCAAGCGGATCGAGCGTCCCCTGCTCGTCGAGCACCGTGGACAGGCTGCGCGAGGGCACGTACTCCATGACCAGCACCGGCTGGCCGTTGTCGTCGACGACGTCGTACACGGACACCGCGTTCGGGTGCTGCAACCGGGCGGCGATCCTGCCCTCGCGCATGGCCCGTTCGGTGGCCTCCTTGGTGTCCGCCGTGGACAGACCGGGCGACAGCAGCAGTTGCTTGAGCGCAACCGTGCGATGGAGTCGCTCGTCGTGCGCCTGCCAGACGACCCCCATCGCGCCGCTGCCGATGTGTTGGGTCAACCGGTAGCGTTCGGCGACCAACTGACCGACCTCACTCACCGCTGCTCCCACATCCTCCTCGGCGCGTCCGCGTGCGCCTGTCTGGAACGCTTGGCGGGGTTACCGTCGAACACTAACGGGTGAACCGGCGACCGGTCGCCTCAATGACCATTCTTGCCACCACCGGAACCGGCACCCCCGGAGCCCTGCGAAGTAGTAGTCGTGGTGGTTGTCGTGGTCGGGGCGGCCGTAGTCGTCGTGGTCGTTGTGGTGGTCGTCGTGGTCGTTGTGGTGGTGGTCGTCGACGTTTCGCTGGTCGTGGTGTGCGTCGGCGTGTACCGCGTCGTCGGCTGCTCGGTCCACGTACCGGGATACCCGTTGTTCGGGTAGGGCTGGGTCGTGGGTGCCGGGACGTTGTCCGTTGTGGTCGCCGGCGGTGTGTCGATGTGGGCCGCTGGGCTGAAGAAGTCGGTCAGGCTCAGCAGCAGAGCCATCACGGCGACGGCGACGACCACGATGCCGGCGAACACGATCGGCCGCCTGCCACTCCTCGTCGGCGGCGGCTGCCGGTAGCCGGAGGCGCGTTCCGTCTGGTCCGCGTCCCGGTAGCCGCTGCCCCCCGGGGGCCGGTACGCGGCGGTGCCGCCCTGGCGGTAGCCGCTGCCCGCGACCTGGGTGCGGGCCATGCCAGGGGGCAGGTAGTTGGTCGGCTCGGCGACCACTGCGGTGGGGCCCGCGTCGATCGGCATGACGTTGGGCCGGGAACCTCGGGCGGCCTCTTCCAGCCAGCGGCCGGCCAGCGCCGCGTTCGGCCTGCGCTCCGGCTCGGCGTCCAGCAGGCGGATCAGCACGTCGGTGAGCACCCCGGCCTGCCGGGGCGGATTGATCCGACCTGCGGCGACCGCGTGCAGCAGACTCAGCGTGTTCTCGGAAAGGCCGAACGGCGGGAGGCCCTCGACGGCCGCGTACAGCGTCGAACCCAGCGAGAACACGTCGGCGGGTGCGCCCGGCTCCCGCCCGTAGGCGACCTCGGGTGCCAGATAGGCGGGGGTGCCGGCGATCAGGCCGGTCTTGGTGACCGCCACGTCGCCCTGGGCCCTTGAGATGCCGAAGTCGGTGATCTTCACCGTGCCGTTCTGGCCGAGCAGGATGTTCGCCGGCTTGATGTCGCGGTGCACGATGCCGGCCGCGTGCGCGGCGGACAGGGCGTGCGCGACCTGGGCGCCGATCCGGCCGACCTCCTCCGGCTGGAGCACCCCGCGCTCGGTCATCTCGGCGGCGAGGCTGCGGGAGGGCACGTACTCCATGACCAGCCAGGGCGCGTCGTCCTCGTCGACGACGTCGAACACGGCGACCGCGTTCGGGTGGTGCAGCCTGGCCGCGATCCGACCCTCGCGCATGGCGCGACTGCGCGCGTCGTCTGCCTCGTGCGGGTCGAGGCCGGGTTCGAGCCGCAGCTGCTTGACCGCGACGGTTCGGCGCAGCCGCATGTCGTAGGCCTGCCAGACCACACCCATCGCACCGCTGCCGATGCGCGAGTCCAGTCGGTACCGGCCGCCAACCAGCCGCCCTTCGTTAGCCACCCAACATCCCCCAACCAGCTTGATGTGGCCGACGACCTCGGCATGCCGCGCCAGCGGCCGGGAAGCCCCGGCCGCCAGGCCGACGACGTCCCGGTTGACTCACGGCGAATAGGGTATGCGTTCACCGATCGTGTCCGGATGTGCCCCCGGTTACGCCTGATTAGTCCGCTAACGCCGCCGACCTCGCGGTTTTACGTGCGGCGATGGTCAACTGGACCAGGTCAGCCGTTCTGCGCGGACAGCAGTTGCGCCCCGCTGATCAGCGGTTGACTGCCCTGCGTGACGTGTAGCAGCTCGACGACCCGCAGCCAGGTGCCGTCCGGCTGGAGCATCCGCACCACGGCCTGGACGGTGCCGTCCGCGTTCGCCTGCACGCTGTCCACGTCGACCTTGGACGCGGACTGCCACGCGTCGACGAAGCCGGTCAGGTCGGCGTCCAGCAGGGACGGCGAGAGCAGCTGTGCCGCCTCGGCGGGCTTGCTCTCCACCAGCCGGTAGAACTCGCGGACGAGTTGCTGCGGGCTGGGCGGGGTGGGCACGGGATCGGCACCGGCCTGGGCGGCAGGCGCCGAGGGCGCCTTGTTGGCGGCGTGGCCGGACCTGGCCGGCGAGTGCGGCGTGGCGGCGTTGGTGCCCGGCCGCGCGGACGGGCGGCCGGGGTGGCCGGAGAGTTGTGCTTCGAGCGTGTCCGGTCGCAGGGCGCGGATGCCGGTGATGGGTGTCGGAGCGGCCACGGCAGGGGCGGCCGTGGGTGGACGGCTGCGGGCCAGCGTTGCCGCTGCCGCAACCGACCCGCACAGGACGATGGAACCGACGGCGAGCCCGATCAGTTTGGCCGCCTTGGCCATGGTGCCGCGACGCCTGCTCGGCTCGACATCGGGACCGAGCAGTTCGGTGAGCAGTGCGTCGGTGTCGACTTCCTCGATCGACGGGATGCGGACCGGTCCGACGTTCTGCCGTCGGATCAGGTCGACGACCGCGATCGACCCTTCCTGGTCGTACCGATGCCCGGTTCTCGGACGCTCCACGCGTTTCCTCCGTGCGTGTGTGGACTCCGGCAACTCGTACCGTGCGCCCGACCATGGATGCCAGTACCTGTCGGTGGACAACCCGTTCGTGGCGACAAACGGTCGTACCGTGTCACTCAGTTGGAGCAGTGCTTGCCGTGGACGCAATCTGCTCACGTAGTCAGGCCAACGCACAGGGTGGCGTATGCGTTCCGGATCGTCACCACCGCCCCAGTGGTTACTGATGGGTAGTCGAGATCGTCAGCCGCCGGGGTTCTCGATCTTGGGGTCGCCGGACAGCGTGAACCGCAGTGTTCGCTGCTGGGTCAGGACCGACCCGTCCTTGTTGGTCACCTGCAGCACGCTCACGGTCAGCCCGTTGGTCGGATCGAGCGAGATGCTCTTGACCTTGATCGTGGAGATGTCGCCGTAGTTCTGCTCGATGATCGCCTTGGCGTCGCCGTGCACGGTGTCCGAGGTCATGCTCGCGGCCGCGTCGACGTTCGAGGTCACCTCGCTGAAGAACTGCTCGGTGCGCGTGCCCAGCTTGGTCGGATCGACCGAGGGCGGTCCGCTGTTCACCGTGGTCACCGGCGGTGGCTCGACCACCGTGGTCGGCGCGTTCCCGGTGCCGGGCGCACCGCCGCCGCTCGGCGGCAGGCCGCCGGCACTGGAGGAGCCGTCGGCGGTCGTGATCGGTCGGCCCTGCGCGTCGGTCGGCGCGGCCGTGCTGCCCGGCTGGTTCGGGCGCTGCTGCTGGTCGGGTCTGCTCTGTGGCTGGCTGTGCCGCACGCCCGGCTGGTTGCCGCTCGACGAGGGCGGCGTGAAGAACGGCAGGTTGGTTGGCAGGCCGGGCAGCGAGTCGATGTCGCTGGCGACGTGCACGGGACCGACCAGCTCCGCGGTCACGTACAACAGGCCGACCAGCGCGGCGGCCGAACAGATCACGGTGAACCAGGCCGCCTTGCGCCACGTCCTCGGCGGTGTCACCGAGGCCGGGATGTAGCCGAGATCGAACTTGTGCAGGCCGATCGCGCCGGTGTCACCGAGCCGGTCCGCCTCCGCTTCGTCGATCGGCGACAGTTGGCCGATCGCGGGCGGCCAGGTCGGCTGGTCCTGCCGCGATCGTGGCAGGACCGCAGCGACGATCGGACCGGTTGCCGGCTTGGCATGCCGGGATCGCGGCGATCCCGCCGTGCTCGCCCCAACCAGTACGGCGGGGGTCCAGAACTCACCTCCGCCAGTGCGATGGTGCCGCCCCCGGGGGGATTGCTTCGCCGCGTCGCCCGCGGAACCCGATCCGCCTGCCATGTTTCACAAGACCCCTGTTCCCAGCCATCCTTACGCCGTTCGCCGCGTCCTCAGCCGGTTTTCACCACCTGGAACAATTCAGCGGGCGCACAGGCCGGAAACCGGTGACACAGCGCTACCGCGCTGGGCCGTCCGGGGCCTTCCTGGGTCGATCCGTCAACGTCATTGGCAACGCCGCCCGAGCGGGCGGCGACGGCCAGCGCGTGGGACGTTCGAGCGATCCTCCGCACCGTCACCGGGCCAGCGTAGGTGGCTGAAATCCCTGGTGAGGCTCGGGTATCCGGTGTCACTCCGTTCGCCACACGAACGAGTGAACTTTCTTCAGTTGCGACGAAAGTTGCGACGGAACCGGGAGCGTCAGTCGCCGGTGCGGAACCGCTCCCGAGTGGACTGCAGAGCCTTGGTTGCCACCCCGGCGGTGCCCGCGCCGAGGATGATCGCCACGACCTCGGCGAAGCCAGCACCGGTTGATGCGAGCAGCAGCGAGATCAGCCCGACCGCGGTGCTCGTTCCGGCGACCATCCACCGGCTGCGAACGTACTGCGCGATCGGAGCACCGCCGGCGCGCTTGTTGGCCGCCGACCCCAGCATGGCCAGATAACCGTCATGCGCCAGGGCGGCGACGAGCCCGGCCAGCGCGATGATCACGGCGATGAGTTCGAACATGACACCAGTGTGCTCGCGTTGCGGCGGTGCTCGCCATCAGTGATGGCCCTGAACCGACCCGGATTCACCGGCCGAGCCGCCCACGGCCCAGGTTGAGCAGCAGCATCGCCAGCTGCCGGCCCTCGGGGCCCAGCTCACGGAACCGGGCGATCACGTCCATCTCGCGGTTCACCACGATCCGGGTGCCTCCGGCCGCCATCCTGGTCGCGCCGATGGTCCTTGACACCTCGGTCCTGCGTTTGATCAGGCGCAGGATCTCCGCGTCCAGCCAGTCGATCTCCTTGCGCAGCTCGGCGATGTCCATCTGGTCGATCGCGGGCCGCGCGGAATCGTCGCTGGTCGCGTCCGCCGTCTGATCATCACTGGGGGTCATGGTGTTCATCGTGGTCTCCTGGCTCTCGTCCCTGTCCGGAGTCCTGGACCCGAAAAAGCCCCGGGTCCGAGAGGACTCCGGGGCTCGTGGTGTCTGTGTGCGCTACGCGACCACGGGAGCCGGAATCCGGTTCCCGTAAAAAAACTCGTAGCAATGCCGCTGCACCACATCATCTTGACACATCGAGGTGGGTCGGTCGAGGAAGCCCTCCCGTGATGTGAGAAGGCTCGCCCGGTGCGCCGACTGCGAAACGCGCCTGGGCCTGGCAGCCGTTGTCGGCGCCGACCGGTACCGTGGAAAGACAATGAGCGCTCTGTTCGAACTGCATCCTGACGTTCCGTCCGCCCGGCGGGCCGCCCCGGCCACCCGGCTGCTCGACGATCTCAACCCGCAGCAGCGACAGGCCGTGGAACACGCCGGATCGCCGCTGCTGGTGGTCGCGGGCGCCGGCTCGGGCAAGACCAGGGTCCTCACCCGTCGGATCGCCTACCTGCTCGCCGAGCGCGACGTGCACCCCGGCCAGATCATGGCGATCACCTTCACCAACAAGGCAGCTGCCGAGATGAAGGAACGCGTCGCCGACCTGGTCGGCCCGCGCGCGAAGGCGATGTGGGTCTCCACGTTCCACTCGATGTGCGTGCGCATCCTCCGGCGCGAGGCCAAGGCGCTGGACATGACCTCCAGCTTCTCCATCTACGACTCCGACGACACCCGTCGGCTGATCACCCTGGTCGCCCGAGACCTGGATCTGGACCCCAAGCGCTATCCAGCTCGCACCCTCGCCGTGCAGGTCTCCAACCTGAAGAACGAGCTGACCACCCCGGAGGATGCCGCCGCGGCCGCGGGCAACGACCTGGAGCGCAGGGTCGCCGAGGTCTACGCCAGCTACCAGGTTCGGCTCCAGCAGGCCAACGCCCTGGACTTCGACGACCTGATCATGCGCACCGTCGGGCTGATGCAGAACTTCCCTGAGGTCGCCGAGCACTACCGGCGCCGCTTCCGGCACGTGCTCGTCGACGAGTACCAGGACACCAACCACGCCCAGTACATGCTCATCCGCGAGTTGGTCGGCGTCGGCGAGAACGACATCGAACCAGGCGAACTGTGTGTCGTCGGCGACGCCGACCAGTCCATCTACGCCTTCCGCGGCGCGACCATCCGCAACATCGTCGAGTTCGAGCGGGACTATCCGCAGGCCCGCACGATCATGCTTGAGCAGAACTACCGCTCGACCCAGACCATCCTGTCCGCGGCGAACGCGGTCATCTCGCGCAACGCCGGCAGGCGCGACAAGCGGCTGTGGACCGAGTCCGGCGACGGCGACAAGATCGTCGGCTATGTCGGCGACAACGAGCACGACGAGGCCGCGTTCGTGGCCGCCGAGATCGACCGGCTTGTCGATGGCGGCGACGCGAACAACGCCGACATCGCGGTGTTCTACCGGACCAACAACCAGTCCCGGGTTTTCGAGGAGATCTTCATTCGCCTCGGCCTGCCCTACAAGGTCGTCGGCGGCGTCCGGTTCTACGAACGGCGGGAAGTCCGTGACACCCTCGCCTACCTGCGGGTGATCGCCAACCCGGCGGACACGGTGAGCCTGCGGCGGATCCTCAACGTGCCCAAGCGCGGCATCGGCGACCGGGCCGAGGCCGTGGTGTCCACCTATGCCGAGCGCGAACGCATCCCGTTCATCGACGCGCTGCGCCTGGCCGCCGACGGCAGGGTCGAACTGCTCAACCCACGCTCCCGCAACGCCATCAGCGGCTTCATCGAGCTGCTCGACGGCCTGATCGAGTACGCGGCGTCCGGCGTCGAGGTCGGCGACATCGCCGAGACCGTGCTGGAACGGACCGGCTACCGGGGCGAACTGGAGGCCAGCGACGACCCGCAGGACGCGACCAGGGTGGAGAACCTGACCGAACTCGTCACCGTGGCAAGGGAGTTCACCGAGGGCCTCGCGGTCGCGCCCGCGCTGGGCACCGACGCCCAGCCGATCGTGGAACCCGCCGACCCGCCGGACATCGACGGACCGGCGGAGGGCAGCCTCGAAGCGTTCCTGGAGCGGGTCTCCCTGGTCGCCGACTCCGACTCGGTGCCGGACTCCGACGATGGCGTGGTCACCCTGATGACCCTGCACACCGCGAAGGGCCTTGAGTTCCCCGTGGTGTTCTGCACCGGCTGGGAGGACGGCATCTTCCCGCACATGCGCGCCCTCGGTGACCCGACCGAGCTCGCCGAGGAGCGGCGGCTCGCCTACGTCGGCATCACCAGGGCGAGGGAGCGGCTGTACCTGTCCAGGGCACTGGTGCGCTCGGCGTGGGGCCAGCCCATGACCAACCCGGCATCGCGGTTCCTCGACGAGATTCCCGCCGACCTGATCGACTGGCGCCGGGTCGAACCGCGCAGGTCCGCGCCGAGCGCCCCGACCAGTTGGCGCCGCGGCTCTTCGGTGATCGGTTCAGACTCGGCTCAGGCCGGCCTCGCCGCGCGCGGCATGCGCACCACGAACTTCAAGGGCTGGCAGGACACTCCGGCCATGCGGCTCGATGTCGGCGACCGGGTCAGCCACGACAAGTACGGTCTCGGCACGGTCGTCGCGACCGACGGCGCCGGCCCGCGTGCCACCGCGACCATCGACTTCGGCACGTCCGGAACGGTGCGGCTGATGCTGATCGGCAGCGTCCCGATGACCAAACTCTGACCCCGGAACCATTCAAGGGGTCCGGTCCGCGACCGGGCCCCTTTTCGTTGCCATGCAACAGATTTCTGCGAAGCTCATCCGATCGAGTGATCGATTTCGCCTCCGCGATGCGGTTAACTTGACTCGAACACCAGTTCGAATCAAGATCTCCGTGTCGAGCACCGATGTCGAGCACCGAAGGAGAGAAGTCATGTCCATGCCCAACCCTCGCGTGACCATCCGCAGACTGTCCGCCCTACGGGTGGCAGCCGCGCCCGCACCGTCCACAAGAAACGATCCACCCCGCGCTCACCGCTCCCACGCGGCCAGCGGCACGTCGATATGGTCCAGCGGCACGTCGATATGGCTCAGCCCAGCCAACCTCAGCCCAGCCAACCTCGGTCCACCCGAGCGCGCCTGCGCTGCCGCCGGCTCAGCCGGCTTCGCTGCCGAGCGAGATCCCACGCGTGCTCAGCCACTGCACCGGATCGATCTTGGTGCCGTTCGGCTCCCAGACCTCGAAGTGCAGGGTGTAGCCGTTGGAGAAGCCCCGGTCGCCCATCCCGGCGATCTGGGTGCCGGCGACCACGTGCTGCCCGACCTGCACCGAGTAGTCGTTGACCCGCGCGTAGACCAGCGTGGTGCCGTCGGAGAGCTTTTCCTTGACCCACAGGCCGAATCCGCTCGTGGGCCCGGCCGCGGTGATCACGCCGTCAGCCGCGGCGTAGATGGGCGCGTCCTTCTTGCCCTGGATCTCGATGCCGTAGTGCAGCGTGCCGTACTGCCCGCCGAAGGTGGAGATCACCGGCCCGTCCGCGGGCTTGGCGAAGGTGACGGCGTCGACGTTCTGCGCGTTGGTGCCGGCGCCGGTGGTCACCTGCTGGCTCGCGGCAAGCTGCGCGGCCACTTCCGACTGGTCGACCGTCCTTGCCATCGGCTGGACTTCCAGCGCCTGCTGGTTGTCGGCGGCCGAACCGAGCAGGGCGACGGTGCCGCCTGGGTCGGTGGTCGGCGGCGTCTCGTGGTGCGGCAGCTTGGGGAGCAGCGACTGTCCAGCGCTGGCCGCCGCGACCGCGCCGATGGCGACGGCAGCCATGACCATTCGGCCGCGCAGAGCAGGCGGCTGCGCGCGTCGCGAAGCCCGCCGAGACGGTTCCAGCGGATCTTCGAGCGCGGTGGACGAGTCTTGGCCGCCGGGATAGCGGTAGGGCGCCAAAGCCAGTCCTTTCCTCGCGAGTCCTCGTTGTCCAGGTCGTCTCGTCCACGTCACGGTGGGGGCCGGGCGGCTCTCGGGTTGGGCCGGGCCGCCGCGTCCGATCAGGTGCGCACGTACTGTCGGTGTCCTCGCAAACGCAAAGTAACCGACGTTGTGCTCTCTCTGTGACCGGACCGTGACTGTGAACTCGGGGACAGTAACGAAACCGTGTGGTTCTCGGCAACAGTTGGTCGATCTTCGGCGAGTTACGAGTCGATGTCCCGCGTTTCGCTGTCGTTAAACGGCTTCGGGCGATCGGAACCAAGATCGTGGTCGCTGATCAGCCTTGACTCGTCGTCCGAGATCAACTGGCCAAATCGTCATGGAGGTCGGTCACAACGCCCAAAGGTAGCCCGTTGGGCCAGAAGAGTGTGAGTTAGCTCACTAGGAAATAACGAGTAGCAAACCGCCCACATCGCGGGAGAGGAGGACGGCGTCTGGCTGGCGACACTGACCGATCAACCAGTGACAACTGAATACGAGCCCAGGGCATTCGAGCCACAACGTCCCCAGACGGTTCCGGACACCGAACCGCTTCCGATGCCAGCAGGCCATATCAGGCACATACCAGGACCATTGTCCGGATCTGCCCATGGTGACCGGCCGGTTGGCGGCGACCTTGCTAGCGTCGGTCAGGTGATTTCGCGGACCCCATCTTCACGAGGTCGCTCGATGGATGGCGAACAAGGCGCATCCGGTAGCGGTGGCGCAGGCGCAGGCGTGTTCGGGCGACCGGTGATTCCCGCACGGCTGTGGGAAGCGCTCGTCGTCGCGACGATCGGCGGTCTGCTGACCTCGATCGGGTCGTTGTTGCCGGTGAGCAGTCCGGCGGCGTCGGCGGGGTTCTCGTCCGGTCCGCTGCTGTTCGTCCTCGGCGTGCTGCCGGTGGCGGTCGCGATCGGGTTCGCCGCGTTCGGTCGTCCGCTGGCCGCCGGTGGTGCGTTGATCGCCGCCGCGATCTTCGCTCCGGGCCGGTTGGCCATGGACCTCCAGTTCGTCGTGGACGCGAAGCTGGCCGAACGTCCCGAACTGCTGGTGCCCAACACCACGTCCAGCACGCTGCACGCCGGTGTCGGTGTATGGCTGCTGCTCGCCGGGCAGCTGGTCACGCTCATCGCGGGCGTGCTGATGGCCGGACAGGGCGTGGAACGCTCGGACGACTCGGACCGGCCCGCGTCCCGTGCGCCGCTGTTCGTCGCGCTGTGCGTCGGTGTGCTCGGCGCGGTCGGCCTGCTCGCGGCGCCGTTCCACTCAAGCAACCCGGAGATGCTTGAGCCGGATCTCTGGAGCGGTCCGCTGTGGCCGTTGGTCGGCGGGCTGCTGCTGGCCGCGGCGGTGCCGCTGGTGGCGACGGTCGCGGTGACCACCACCGATCCGGAGCTGACGCCGGGTTGGCTGTTCGGCGGTGCGGCGTCGCTGGTCGCGCTGGCTCTGCCGCCGTTGGTGGCCGGCATGGCGGTGCCGGGCTTGCACGACGCGGTCGGTCCGTACCTGGCGTTGGTCGCGGCGCTGGCCATGCTCGTGCTGATCGTGTTCGCGGTGCGCTCCGCCGAGCGCGGGAACGTCGAGGGCGGGAACAGCGAGGGCGTGGCAACGCCGGAACTGCCTGGCGCGGCACGGCTGCACCTGACCATGGCCGTTCTCGGGCTGGTTTCCGCGATCTCGGCGCTGCTCGGCTCGGTGACCGACGCCTTCGTGCTCCCGGCGGGCTTGGCCCAGCCGACCAACTACGCCGAGCGGGGCCTGCTGCCGACCGCGATCATCGTCGGCCTGCTCAGCCTGGCCATGTTCGGCCGGGCCTTGGCACCGTCGCTGCGTCCCGTGTTGGCGGTCGCGCTCGCTGCGGTGCCGCTGGCGGGTGCCGAGGCGCTGGACGCCGCGTTCGGCGGGGCCGGGATCGACGGCGTGAGCCTGGGGCCCGCAGGCTGGTTCACCGGCCTGGCGCTGCTCGCTGCCGCTGTCGCGGCGATCTGCGCCGCGTTCGCGGGTGGGGCCGAACGTGACGACGTTGACCTGACCTCGGTGTCGACCCAGCCGAGCGTGCTGGTGCCGTCGGTGCTGGGCGTGCTGCTTGCGGTGGGCGCGTTCGGCCTGCCGATCCTGCGTGCGGACGGCTACGCCGAAGCGGGCATCGTGACGAACTTCCAGGTCACGTCGTGGGGCCTGCTGGTCGCGATGATCACGGTGATCATCGCCGGCTTGGTCGCGCCGCGCTGCCGGCCGGCTCGGGCAGCGGGCCTGCTGATCGGGGCGGCGGCGGTGCTGCTGGTGCGGGTGTTGGAGTTTCCGCTCACCAGCGGTCGGGTGGCGCGCCCGTCGGTCGGGCTCGGCACGTGGTTCGCGCTCGCCGCGTTGGTCGTGCTGCTTGTCGCGGCAGGCGCTGCCATGGCTGTGGCGCTGCGCCGGTCCACCAACCCGGTCGCCCGCGCGCGGTCGGCGACGCACCGCTGAATCCGGCCGCTACCTGCTGAATCGAAACCGTGTCATTCGTTCCCCCGATCGAGGGCAACGAACGGGACGGAGGTCACACGCGCACGGGACAGTGGGAGAAGCCTGGTCGGGATGGCCTACCGTTGCGTTCGCGGTCCTCGAAGCAATCCCTCGACGACGAGGGGGAGGAGTAGAGCCATGGTGGGTCAGACCTCAGGCAGTGGCCCGCGCGGCCGGGGCCCTCGGATCAGAGTGGTGATGGCCAAGCCGGGTCTTGACGGACACGATCGCGGGGTCAAGGTCGTCGCGCGGGCGCTGCGCGATGCCGGTGTCGAGGTCGTCTACACCGGGCTGCACCAGACTCCCGAACAGATCGTGGATACCGCGCTGCAGGAGGACGCCGACGCGATCGGCCTTTCCGTGCTTTCCGGCGCGCACATGACACTGTTCGGCCGGGTCGTCGAATTACTCGCCGAACAGGGCGCGGACGACGTCGTCGTGTTCGGCGGCGGCATCATTCCGGACGAGGACATTCCGAAACTCAAGGCGCTCGGCGTCGCCAGGGTGTTCACGCCGGGTGCGACCACTCAGGAAATCGTGGCATGGGTGCACGGCCATTTCGGTGCGCCCGAGCGGGAAGCGAACGGCCAGTCCACCGTGGACAGTGCGGCCGATGCGTGATGATCGAAGAAACAACAGCAATGCCAGTAATCAGCGCCAGTAGCCAGCATCGCGGCGTTCGGTGAGCGAACTCACCACGGTGAGTGACCGAGTTCACCGATGGCCGTAGCCCTAGCGTCCACGCAGGTCGATAGGGTCGGGCCGGTCGACCGCAGTCCCTCGGGCGGCCGCCGTGCCGAACACCAGTCGCAACACATCGTTCGTGTGGTGCTCGCGAGGTGACGTCGTTGATCGAAGTGAGCACGTAGTCAAGGAGACTCTGAGTGGACCTGTACGAGTACCAGGCGAAGGACCTCTTCGCCGCGCATGGCGTGCCGGTGTTGCCGGGCCAGGTGGTGGAAACCGCGGACGCGGCACGAGCGGCGGCCGAGAGCATCGGCGGCGCGGTGGTGGTGAAGGCTCAGGTGAAGACCGGGGGCCGGGGCAAGGCCGGTGGCGTGAAACTGGCCGCCACTCCCGAGGAAGCCGGCGAGAAGGCCGGGGCGATTCTCGGGATGGACATCAAGGGACACACCGTGCGCCGGGTGTTGATCACCGAGGCCAGTGACATCGCGCAGGAGTACTACTTCTCCTTCCTGCTCGATCGCGCCAACCGCACCTTCCTGGCCATGGCCAGCTTCGAGGGCGGCATGGAGATCGAGCAGCTCGCCGTCGAGCGCCCTGACGCGCTGGCCCGGATCCCGATCAACCCGCTCACCGGGGTGGACGCGGCGAAGGCCGCGGAGATCGTGGCGGCGGCGAAGTTCCCGCCCGAGGTCGCCGAGCAGGTCGCCGAGGTGGCGGTCAAGCTGTGGGAGACGTTCGTGGCCGAGGACGCGACCCTGGTCGAGGTCAACCCGCTGGTCCGCGATCCGCAGGACCGGGTGATCGCGTTGGACGGCAAGGTCACGCTGGATGACAACGCCGCGTTCCGCCACCCCGGCCACGCCGAGTTGGTTGATGTGGCCGCGGAAGACCCGCTGGAGGCGGCGGCCAAGGCCAAGCAGCTGAACTACGTGAAGCTGGATGGTCAGGTCGGCATCATCGGCAACGGTGCGGGTTTGGTGATGTCCACCCTGGACGTGGTCGCCTATGCCGGGGAGAAGCACGCGGGGGTGCGGCCGGCGAACTTCCTGGACATCGGCGGCGGTGCGTCGGCCGAGGTGATGGCCAACGGCCTGGAGATCATTCTGGGTGATTCGGACGTGCGCAGCGTGTTCGTGAACGTGTTCGGCGGGATCACCGCCTGTGACGCGGTCGCGAACGGGATCGTGCAGGCGTTCGCGTTGTTGCAGGGTCGGGGCGAGCCGGTGACCAAGCCGATCGTGGTGCGGTTGGACGGGAACAACGCCGAGGAGGGCCGTCGGATCCTCACCGACGCGGCCCTGCCGGGGTTGGTGCAGGTGGACACGATGGACTCCGCGGCCGACCGGGCCGCGGAACTGGCCGCCGTCGCGGGCGTGTGAAGGACTGAGAAGAATCATGGCGATTTTCTTGACCGAGAACAGCAAGGTCATCGTGCAGGGCATGACCGGCTCGGAGGGGTCCAAGCACACCCCGAAGATGCTCAAGGCCGGCACGCACATCGTGGGTGGGGTCAACCCGCGCAAGGCCGGCACCACGGTCACGTTCGACGGGGTGGATGTGCCGGTGTTCGGCACGGTCGCCGAGGCGATGGCGGCGACGGGGGCGGACGTGTCGGTGGTGTTCGTGCCGCCGGCGTTCGCCAAGGCGGCGGTGATCGAGGCGATCGATGCCGGGATCGGGATGTGCGTGGTGATCACCGAGGGGATCCCGGTGCACGACTCGGCGTCGTTCTGGGCGCACGCGGTCGCGACCGGGAACAAGACCCGGATCATCGGCCCGAACTGTCCGGGGGTGATTTCGCCTGGTAAGTCCAATGCGGGGATTATTCCTGCGGATATTTCCGGTCCGGGGCGGATGGGCTTGGTGTCCAAGTCGGGCACGTTGACGTATCAGATGATGTACGAGTTGCGGGATATCGGGTTCTCCTCGGCGGTGGGCATCGGGGGTGACCCGGTGATCGGGACGACGCACATCGATGCGTTGCAGGCGTTCGAGGACGACCCGGAGACCGACGCGATCGTGATGATCGGCGAGATCGGCGGGGATGCCGAGGAGCGGGCGGCGGAGTACATCAAGGCGCACATCAGCAAGCCGGTGATCGGCTACGTGGCCGGGTTCACCGCGCCGGAGGGCAAGACGATGGGGCACGCGGGTGCGATCGTGTCCGGTTCCTCGGGTACGGCCGCGGCGAAGAAACAAGCGCTGGAGGCCGCTGGGGTGCGGGTCGGCAAGACGCCGAGCGAAACCGCGGAACTCGCCCGCGAAGTGATCAAGTCGCTGGGCTGAGTACGGGCTGACGAGTACGGGCTGACGAACACGGGCTGACGAACACGGGCTGACGCCCACCGAAAGCACCAGGCAATGGGGCCGGACGCCGGAATTGGCGTTCGGCCTCGTCGCATTTGTACTGTACGGAAACCCGAAGCGGGCTTCACGCGTCTCTCAGGAGGGTTCGGCTACTGTTTCGGCGGAAATCCCAACCCCGTCAGGATTCGAGCTTTTCGAGTTGAGGGAGAGCGCACATGTCGTTCCCGTCCGGCCAGCCGGGTGGTTACCCGGGGCAGCCTCCGCAACCGCAGCAGCCCGGCTACGGGCCTGGGCACGCGCCACGTTCGAATCCTCTCGCGGACCTCGGCAAGGCCGAGATGATCACGTTGGGCGTGCTGGTGCTCGGCCTCGCCAACTACTTCTGTAGCTTCGCCTCCGGCGCGGCCAGCCTGAGCCTCCAGGTGATGGCGCTGCTCGCCGGTGGTCTGCTCGCCGGGATGCACGTGCTGCCGAAGGGCCCCAAGACGCTGCCGTTCGCCACGCTGCTGAGCACGGTCGGTGGCCTGTCCGTGCTAGCCGCCGTCATCCAGTCCTCCGGCGGCGGCACGTCGACGCCGACCATTGCCATCATCATCCTGATCCTCGGCCTCTTGCAGTTCCTGGCCTCGGCGTTCGTGCTGCTGCTCGACTACGAATTGATCAAGCTCGCGCCGCGGCCCGCGGTGCCCTACGGCACGCCGGGCACCTTCCCGCAGTCCGGTCCGTTCCCGCAGTCCCCGCCCGCCCGCTCGGGCCCGCCGCAGGGGCCGCCACAGCAGCAGGGCCAGACCCAGGCCCAACCGCAGCCGCAGCAGGCGCACAGGAAGCCGGAGGCGCCCACCCACTACGTCGCCCCGCCCTCAGCGGCGAACCCGAGCCCGCAGTCCACGTTGTTCCTGCAGCAACCGGGCCAGATTTCCCAGCAGCAGCCGCAGAACCCGCCGGGTGACTATCCTGGCTCGTCCTGACCCTGTTGCGATCGGTAGTCGGCACACCCGCTCTGATCAGCCATTTGGGCGGTGATCGTCTTCGGCGTGGCTGAGCCGAACAGGCTAACCGCTACGTCAGAGTGGGTGTATGTCCGCTCCATGTGCGACACCGCCGGCCGACGAGGAGCGGACGAGCCGAGGCGAGCGGTTCCGTGTTCTGGTCTTCGCCGCGATCGGACCGCTGATCGCCGGTTACGCGGTGTTGGGGGCACTGCTGGCCCTCGTGGTGGCGATCGCGCCGGGCAGCGGCATCTCGGCCGGCGGCATTCTGGCCGCGACCGGCCCGGCCTGGCTGGCCGCGCTGCACGTCCCGCTGATCATCGCCGGTCATCCGCTCGGCATGCTGCCGCTGCTGCCGACCGTGCTCCTGGTTTTCCTCGCCGCGCGAGCCTCGATCGGCGCAGCCGACCGGCTCGGCGCGAGCACGCCTCGCTCGACGGTGCCGATCTTTCTCGCCGTCGGCATCGGGCATGCCGCCTTCGGCGTATTCCTCTCCCTGGTCGGCTCGGGGAGCCAGGTCATGTCCTCGCCGGTGTTGGCGTTCCTGTTCGGCGTGCTGTTCGCCGGTGTTGGCACCGCGATCGGCCTGTCCGGGCGGTGCGGCCTGCGCAGCGCGCTCCTGGCGACGGCGGACGAACCGACCAGGGCCGGACTGCGAGCGGGCGTGCTTGGCCTGATCGGGTTGCTCGCCGCGGGCGCCGTGCTGCTGGCCCTCGCGCTGGTGTTGTCCTGGTCGACGGTCGCGACCATGTTCCTGGTGAACGCGCCGGGTTTCGGCGGTGGCCTCGGCATGCTTCTGCTGTCCCTCGCCTACCTGCCCAATGTGCTGGTCGGCGCGTTGTCCTTCGCTGTCGGTCCTGGCTTCTCCATCGGCGCGCTGGTGGTCCGTCCGCTCGCCTTCCACCCCGGTCCCGTGCCCGGCCTGCCGCTGCTCGGCGCGGTGCCGGCACAGTCCGGGCCATGGTGGGTGGTGGTGCTGCTGTTGCCGGCCTCGATCGGGGTCGGCGTCGGCTGGTCGTGCCGGCGGGTGGCCGACCCGGTGTCCGCGCGGTCGCGCCGGGCGGACGAGCAGCCGCGGTCCGACCGGGCGCTCGGTCGGTTGCGCTCGGTTGGGGTCGCCGCGCTGGTTGTCGGGCTCGGCTGCCTGGTGCTGGCCGCGTTCGCGGGTGGGACAGTGGCCGCTGGTCCGTTCAACCCGGTGACGGTCGCGGCCGGATTGCTTGCGCTGTCCGCTCTGGGCTGGGTCGGCGTCGTCGGCGCGATCACCGCGCTGTTCGCGGGCCAGCACCCGCAGGTTCTGGTCTCGCTGACCGATCGCGTCGTCGACGCGCTGAGCGACCCCGACGAGGACGAGGTCCCCGACCCCGACGAGGACGAGGACCCCGACCCCGACGAGGACGAGGCAGCAGAGCCCGTCGAGCAGGAACCCGAAGAACGGTCCGAAGAAGGCGAACCGGTCGAGTAGCCCTGCGCGCGAAGCTCAACCACGGACAACATACGCTGGTCAGGCACGTGAGGACCGCCTGTCAGGAGAGCCCGCTGTTCGATCACCGATCCCCAGCCACGCTGAGCTTCCCGCTGCCCGTGCGCGTCGTCGTGCTGATCTCCGGCTCCGGGACCCTGCTCCAGGCACTGCTCGACGCCACCAAGGACGCCAACTACCCGGTGCGCGTCGTCGCGGTCGGTTCCGACCGGCCGGGAGTCGAGGGCCTTGCCCGCGCCGAGCGCGCGAACGTGCCCGGGTTCGTGGTCAGGATGGCCGATCACGCCGACCGTGCCGCCTGGGACGTCGCACTGGCCGACGCGGTCGCGGCCTATCAGCCCGATCTGGTGGTGTCGGCCGGGTTCATGAAGATCGTCGGCCCCGCCTTCCTGGACCGCTTCGCCGGCCGGATGATCAACACGCACCCGGCGCTGCTGCCGGCCTTCCCCGGCGCGCACGCGGTGCGGGACGCGGTCGACTACGGCGTGAAGGTCACCGGCTGCACGGTGCACCTCGTCGACAAGGGTGTCGACACCGGACCGATCCTGGCCCAGGAACCCGTCGTGATCGAAACCGGCGAGCAGGCGGAGGACCTGCACGCCCGCATCAAGGCCGTCGAGCGGCGACTGCTGGTCGAGGTGGTCGCCAGGCTCGCCCGCGAGGGCGCAACCGTGAACGGACGAAAGGTAACTATCCCGTGACCGCAAACCAGTCCGGACCGGACACAGTGGACGGTCGTCGTCCCGTCAGTCGCGCGCTGATCAGCGTCAGTGACAAGACGGGCCTTGCCGAACTGGCAACCGCGCTGCACGCGGCCGGGGTGCACATCGTGTCCACCGGCAACAGCGCACGCGTGCTGACCGAGGCGGGTGTCCCGGTCACCGCGATCGAGGAGCTGACCGGGTTCCCGGAGAGCCTCGGCGGCCGGGTCAAGACCCTGCACCCGCGCGTGCACGCGGGCCTGCTCGCCGACGTCCGCGACGCCGAGCACGTCCGCCAGCTCGGCGAGCTCGACATCGAGCCGTTCCAGCTGCTGATCTCCAACCTCTACCCGTTCACCCAGACCGTCGCCTCCGGTGCGGGCCCTGACGAATGCGTCGAGCAGATCGACATCGGTGGCCCCGCCATGGTCCGCGCGGCCGCCAAGAACCACGCCAACCTGGCCGTCGTGGTCGATCCGGCCCGCTACGACTGGGTGATCGAGCAGGTCAACGCGGGCGGCTTCACCCTGGCCGACCGGCGCGCCCTCGCCGCGGACGCCTACCGGCACACCGCCTCCTACGACGTCGCGGTCGCCTCCTGGATGGGCAACGTGCTCGCGGTCCCGGCAGAGCCGGCATCGCCGTTCCCGACCTGGCTCGGCGCGACCTGGAGCCAGGTGGCCCCGCTGCGCTACGGCGAGAACCCGCACCAGGCCGCCGCGCTGTATGTGACCAACGGCGGCGCGATCGGGCTTGCCACGGCGAAGCAGTTGCACGGCAAGGAGATGTCCTACAACAACTACATCGACGCGGACGCGGCCTGGCGCGCGGCGCACGACCACGAGCAGGACTGCGTCGCGATCATCAAGCACGCCAACCCGTGCGGCATCGCGATTTCCGCCGTGGACATCGCGGACGCGCACCGCAAGGCGCACGCCTGCGACCCGACCAGCGCGTTCGGCGGCATCATCGCGGCCAACCGCCCGGTGAGCGTTGCCATGGCCGAGCAGATCGCGGACATCTTCACCGAGGTCGTCATCGCCCCCGCCTACGCGGACGGCGCGGTGGACGTGTTGGCGCGCAAGAAGAACGTGCGCATCCTCGTCGCCGAGCCGCCGGTGCGCGGTGGCGCCGAGATCCGCCCGGTGTCCGGTGGCCTGCTGATGCAGCAGATCGACACGATCTCCGCCGATGGCGACAACCCGGCCAAGTGGACACTGGCCACCGGCGACCCGCTCGACGAGCAGACCCTCGCCGATCTGGCGTTCGCCTGGCGCGCGATCCGCACGGTCAAGTCCAACGCGATCCTGCTCGCGCACGATGGCGCGTCCGTCGGCGTCGGCATGGGCCAGGTGAACCGGGTCGACGCGGCCCGGCTCGCGGTGTCAAGGGCAGGGGACCGGGCCAAGGGCGCGGTGGCCGCGTCCGACGCGTTCTTCCCGTTCCCGGACGGCCTGCAGGTGCTGCTCGACGCCGGTGTCCGCGCCGTCGTGCAGCCCGGCGGTTCCGTGCGCGACGCCGAGGTGATCGCGGCGGCGGAAGCCGCGGGCGTCCCGCTCTACCTCACCGGCACCCGGCACTTCTCGCACTGAGGCCACTCCGGAAATGACGATCAAAGCTGGCCGGGAGGCCGTGCTCGCGTACCGGCTCGCCGCGCAGGGCCTGCTGCGTGACGCCACGTCGCCGCAGGACCTGGCGATCGTCGAGCTGGGTGTGCAGAACACGCCGCCCGGCTCGGCCCGGTTGGCCTGCGCCGCCCGCCTTCCGTCGACCCCGACGGACTTCGCGGGCCTGCGCATCGCCTGGACCTACCGGCTCTCCCCGCACCTGTGCCACGAGGCCGACCTGCCCGGTATCGCGGCCGCGCTCTGGCCCGCCACCGAGGCCGACGCGGTGAGCAGGCTCGGCTGGCCGAGTGCCCGCCTCGCCGGCGCCGGCATGTCCGCGACGCAGGTCATCGAGCAGGCCACCGACGCCATGAGCGAGGTGCTCACCGAGCCGATGACCAAGGGCGCGGCCAGCGCGGCCGTCACCGAACTCGTGGCCGAGCCGCTCAGCTCCTGGTGCAAGGCATGCCAGTCCCGGCACATCTACGACTCGCTGTTCCGGCTCGCGGGCGGCCTTGCCGGCGCCTGGCTGGACACCGACGCCAACCCGACCCTGCTCACCCCGCTTCCCTGCTGGTCGCGCCCGGTCTTCGACCAGGTGAAACGTACCCAACTCGTCCGGTCCTACCTGCGGTTCCTCGGTCCGGCGAGCCCGGCCGACGTCGCGGACTTCCTCGGCGTCAACAAGTCCGAACTCGCCGCGAACTGGCCGGGCGACCTGGTCGAGGTCGACGTGGACGGCACCCCCGGCGCCTTCCCCGCCGAGGAACTCGACGCGCTGCGCAACCCGCCAGAACCACCCAGGGTGCGTCTCCTCCCGCCCGGCGACCCGTACCTGCAAACGAGGAACCGGCGCATGATCGTGCCGGATGCCAAGGCGCAGAAGGTGTTGTGGCGCGTCCTGGGCAACCCGGGCGCGGTGCTCGTGGACGGAGAGATCGTCGCCGCCTGGCGCGCCAAGGCGGCCGGCAAGCGCCGCATTGACATCCAACTCGAACAGTTCGCCGAACTCCCGCCCGACATCGGCCCCGACCTCGATGCGGAAGCACGATTGGTCGCGGCGGCGCGCGGTATCGCGGACGCCACCGTCAGCTAAACCGTTGGTGCCGAATTCGGCCGGTCGTTATGTTGCCCGGATGGGCAATCCTTATGTGCAGGCCGGTTTTCGGGGCAGGTTCGACTGGGGACCGGTGGGGGCGGCGAACCTGGCGTCGGAGGTCGCCATCGTCGCCGTGTTCGACATCCTGTCGTTCACCACCGTGTTGACGGTCGCGCTCGACAACGGCATCGAGGTCTTCCCGTTCCGCTGGCGCGACGAACGCGCCGCAGCGTTCGCGCGGGAGCACGACGCGGTGCTCGCGGTCGGCCGGTCCGAGGCGAAGCAGGGCGACATCAGCCTCTCCGCGCCGACCATCCGCGCCGCGACGGGCGTCGAACGGCTCGTGTTGCCCTCGCCGAACGGCTCGACCATCGCGCACGACGTGACCGAACTCGGCGCCACCGTGATCGGCGTGTCCCTGCGCAACGTCGCCGCAGCCGCCGACTGGACCGTCCACAGGCTCGCCGAGACGCCTGATGCGTCGGTCGCGGCCATCGCGGCGGGCGAACGCTGGCCGGACCGCTCGCTGCGCCCTGCCGTTGAGGACATGTGGGGCGCCGGCGCGTACCTGGCCGCGCTCGCCGAACGAGGATTCGGTCAGCTCTCCCCGGAAGCCCGCGCCGCGGCCGCCGCGTACACCTCGGTCGCCGGCAACGTCGCCGCCGAACTGCGTGCCTGCGCCAGCGGCCGGGAGCTGATCACCAACGGGTACCCGGACGACGTCGAGGTGGCGACCGAGGTGAACTCGACCAGGGTCGTGCCGCTGCTCACCGGCGAGAGCTTCACCGACGCGGCTTAGCTCAATTGCCCTCCTGTACCAGCCAACCGTGTCCGTCCGGGTCACTGAACGACACGAACGAGTTGTATTTCCCGCGTGCTGGATCGGGCCCGGGTGTCTGAGCGCCGTTCGCGAAATGGAACACCTCGCTCACCGGTGCGCCCCGACCGCTCAGTTCGGCGTGCGCGGCCTCGATGTCGGTGACCACCAGATGCAGGCCCTGCACCGAGCCCGCCGACTCGGGGTTGCGCATCAACGTGATCGAGCAGGCCGAGCCGGGCGGGGTCAGCTGCACGATCCGGAAGTCCTCGCCCGCGCTGTGGTCCACGTCGAGGCCGAAGCCGATCTTGTCTAGATAGAACTGTTTGGCCCGGTCGACGTCGGCCACCGGGAGCACGATGAGTTCGAGTTTCCAGTCCATCAATTCACCACTTCGGTGGGCCGTTGGGGTTCGCTCGCCTGAACCTTCCCCAGGCTCGCAGGTCGCGTCGCGCGTCCTTGATCGACCTCTGCATCTGGTCGGCGCCGCGCAGCGTGTCACCCCTGCGCCTGGCCCGGCGATCCACCAGATACGCCAAGACCAGCCCCGCCACGATCAGCCCGCCGATGATCGCCAGTGCCGTCACCATGCCGCAAGTATGAGCCTCGACCTGGCGATTCGGGTAGCGATGTGGAAAATCCGCGCTGTGCAAGGAAAAACTCGCGCCGGGTCGGTTTGACACCGAGCCGATCTTAGGGTTGACTAGGCACATCGTTCGAACATGTGTTCGAAGGTGTGAGTGGGGCCGACGTCGGGGGTCGGCTAGCTCGTGCCGCCGTCTTCCCCACGGCGGTTCGCACATTCAACAGGATGTGCGAGCTACGTGTGGGAGGTGGGTCGGTGTCCGCGTCAGTGACCTCGCTGGCCACGCGTGGCGTTCCTCCAGGCGCCGTGCGGGTGGCGAGCGAGCTTACCGAGGCTCCTGCCGACCTGGCGGTGGGGCGGGTGTTGCCAGTACACGCGGAACTGGCTGACCTGTTGCCCCTTGGTGGCCTGCGGCGCGGGAGCACGATTTCGGTGCGCGGATCGAACTCGTTGCTCCTCGCGCTGCTGGCCACCGCGACCAGCAACGGCTCCTGGGCCGCCGTGGTCGGCGTGCCCGAGCTCGGCCTGGCAGCGGCCGAGGAGTTCGGCGTCGTGCCACAGCGGTTGGCCGTGGTGCCTGCGCCGGGGGCCGAACTGGTTTCGGTGGTCGCCGCGATGCTCGACGGGATGGACTTGGTCGTCGTCGGCGCGGCCGGGCTGGGCAGGCTCGGGAAGCGAGGCAACGAGCTGGCCAAACGGCTCTCGGCGCGGGCCCGTCACCGCGGTGCGGTGCTCATCGCCTCGGGTGCCTGGCCAGGGGTCGACCTTGAGCTGAGCTGTACCGAGATGCGCTGGTCCGGCCTTGGCGATGGTTACGGATACCTCGCCGAGGGCACACTGGTGATCTCGGCAACGGGCCGAGGCGCGGCCGCCCGGTCGAGGCAGCGCGCGGTGGTGCTCCCGTGCGCTGCCGGCCCGAACCCGGCCAACCCGAACTCGGCAACGCCGATCTGGACCGGCACACCCGAGGTCCATGACCCGGCCGACGCCCCGATCGACCTGCCAACGTCCATACCCGTGCCGGTAGCGGCGGTCGGGTGAGCGCATGACCAACCCGCCGAAGTCAAGCTCCACCGCGCCCACGATCGAAGATCCACAGTGGACAAACAGTGTGCAGGATTCGTCCTGGCCGCCCATCCCCACCAACCTGGTTCGCCCTCCTTCCCGACCGATGCGGATGCTGGTGGTCTGGTGTCCGGACTGGCCGGTGGTCGCGGCGGCGGCCACTGCCGGAGTTCCGCCGTCGACGCCGGTCGCGGTGGTGTTGGCCAATCGAATCCTCGCCTGCTCGGCGACCGCGCGGGCCAGGGGAGTGCGGCGCGGCATGCGGCGAAGGGAGGCGCAGGGCTGCTGCACCGATCTGTTCGTGTTCGTTGCCGATCCGGATCGGGACGCACGCGCCTTCGAACCGGTCGCGGCCGCGGTGGAGGAGTTGGCGCCCGGAGTCGAGGTCGTCCGGCCGGGGTTGGTCGCGGTGCCGGCGCGGGGGCCTGCCGGCTACTTCGGCGGTGAGGAGGCCGCTGCCGAGCGGCTGGTGGATCAGGTCGCGTCGCGGACCGGGGTGGAGTGCCAGGTCGGCGTTGCCGACGGGTTGTTCGCGGCGGTGCTGGCCGCGCATCGCGGAGTGTTGGTGCCGGCGGGTGGCAGCCCGGTGTTTCTGGCGCCGATGCCCATCAACGAGCTGACCGAGTTCATCGGGCAGGTGGGGCTGGACCGGACCGGGCCGAACGCGGTCGGCCGGAGCAACGGCAAGGGAGCAGACGGCAGGCGGCAGGTCAGCGCCGAGCTGATCGCGCGGCAGATCGACCTGGTCGACCTGTTGCGCAGGCTGGGTTTGCGCACGCTGGGGGCGTTCGCCGCGCTGGCCGAGCACGAGGTGGCTTCGCGGTTCGGCGCGGACGCGGTGCTGGCGCATCGGCTGGCCGGTGGGGTTGCCCAGCGACCACCTGATCGGCGCCGTCCGCCACCGGAGCTGATGATCATCCAGGTGCTCGACCCGCCAGCGGATCGGGTGGACGCGGTGGCGTTCGCGGCGCGGACGGCGGCGCAGCGGTTGCACGAACTGCTCGGGTCCTACGGGCTGGCGTGCACGCGGCTGGCCATCGACGCCGAGACCGAGCACGGCGAACGGCACAGCCGGGTATGGCGGTGTGCCGAGCCGCTGACCGTGCACGGCATCGCCGACCGGGTGCGCTGGCAGCTGGACGGCTGGTTGCGCACGGCGCGACTGCGGTCCGGGGTGAGGCTGCTGCGGTTGTGGCCGGAAGAGGTCGTCGACGGCCGTTCGTTGCAACTGGAGCTGTTCGCGGGCGGCGGCGCGACCGCGGCGGACGACGAACGGGCGGCGCGAGCGTTGCTGCGGGTGCAGAGCCTGCTCGGGCCGGAGGGGGTGTTCACGCCGTTGCCGGACGGGGGACGCGGGCCAGCGGAGCGGGTCAACGCGGTGGCGTGGGGCGATGAGCGGGTGCCGAGGTCGGGGCCGGAACTGCCGTGGCCGGGGCAGCTGGTCCGGCCGTCGCCGTCGACGGTGCCGGTCGACCCACCGCTCGCGCGGGTGCTCGACGAGCGAGGTGAACACGTGACGGTGACCGAGCACGACCGGCTCACCGCGCGGCCCACCCGCGTCGTCGTCGGCGGGACACCAAGGGCGGTGCTGGGGTGGGCCGGACCGTGGGTGGTCGAACGGCAGCCGAGCATGGCGGGCGCCGCGCTCCGGTTGGCGCGCGTCCAGGTGCTGCTGGCGGGGGGAAGAACGGGGGAGGAGAGCGAGCTCGCCCTGTTGCTGCGTATGTCAGGCGATCGATGGTTGGTGGAAGGGATCTACGACTGATGTTCGAGGATTTCCGGCCGGCGTCCAGCACGGGTTCGGCCAATGTCCGTTGGTTTCACGAGCTGATGGACGTCGAGTCCACAGTGGATGGTGGAGCGCTCGGCTGGTTTCCTGCCGAGCGCGGGCATCCTCGGCGGCCCGTGGCGATCCCCGGGCAGCACTGCCCGGTCGGGGAGTACTGAGCGGCGTCATGGGTTGGGACAGTTCGCCGTTGCGCTGGTCGGAGATGGAGCGGATGCTCTCCGGCCGTCCAGCGCCGCCCGGGTCGGGTGACGGTGGGGATTCGCCTGCCTGGACCGGGCGGCGCATGCCGTACCGGGCCGCGCCGCAGGACAAGCCGAGAGCGGGACTCGAACCGAACCGGCCAACCGGTGCGCCCTACGCGGAACTGCACTGCCACTCGAACTTCAGTTTCCTTGACGGCGCGAGCCATCCGGAGGAACTTGTCGAGCGGGCGGCAGAACTCGGGCTGGACGCGATCGCGCTCACCGACCACGACGGCATGTACGGGGTGGCGCGGTTCGCCGAGGCAGGCCGCGAACTGGGGGTGCGCACCGCGTACGGTACCGAGCTGTCCATCGGACTGTCCATGCCGCAGAACGGCGTTGCCGATCCGGAGGGCGAGCATCTGCTGCTGCTCGCCAGGGACGCCGAGGGCTACGGCAAGTTGTGCAGGACGATCAGCCACGCCCAGCTCGACGAGCACGACGGCGTTGTCGATCCGGAGACCTCGCGCACCGAGAAGGGGCGCCCGATCTACGACATCGAGCGGGTCGCGGCCGACGTGCGGGGCTACTGCGCGGTGCTGACCGGGTGTCGCAAGGGTGCGGTGCGCAGGGCGCTGGTCAACGAGGGGCCGCTGGCCGCACAGCGGGAGCTGCGCAAGCTGATCGGCCTGTTCGGTCGCGAACAGGTCTATGTCGAGCTGATCGATCACGGGTTGCAGTTGGACTCGGTGCACAACGATCTGCTCGCCGGCCTCGCCGAGGATCTCGACCTGCCGGTGATCGCCTCCAACGTGGTGCACTACGCGCGCAGGGAGCGGGGCAGGCTGGCCGAGGTGCTGGCCGCGGTTCGGGCCAGGCGCAGCCTCGATGAGATGGCGGGCTGGTTGCCGCCCGCGCCGAGCGCGTACCTGCGCTCCGGGACCGAGGCGCGCGAACGCTTCGCTCGTTATCCGAACGCGGTGACCGGCGCGGCGATCCTCGGCGTCGAGTGCGCGTTCGACCTGCGCCTTGTCGATCCCGGCCTGCCGCCGTTCCCGGTGCCGGATGGCGAGACCGAGGCGAGCTTCCTGCGTCGCCTGGTGTTCGAGGGCGCTGCGCTCCGCTACGGCACCGAAGGGGAGAACCCCAAGGCGTACCGGCAGATCAGGCACGAGCTTGAGGTGATCAACAAGCTCGGCTTCCCCGGATACTTCCTGATCGTCTGGGACATCGTGAAGTTCTGCCACGACAACGACATTCTCTGTCAGGGTCGCGGGTCGGCGGCGAACTCCGCGGTGTGCTACGCGCTGGGCATCACCAAGGTCGACGCGGTTCGCTGGAACCTGCTGTTCGAGCGTTTTCTCGCGCCGGCAAGGGACGGCTACCCGGACATCGACCTGGACATCGAGTCCGACCGGCGGGAGGAGGTCATCCAGTACGTGTACCAGCGCTACGACCGACTGCACACCGCGCAGGTCGCGAACGTGATCAGCTACCGCGCCAGGTCGGCGGTCCGCGAGATGGCCAAGGCGCTCGGCTATTCGCCTGGCCAGCAGGACGCGTGGACCAAGCAGATCGACCGCTGGGGACCTTTTGAGTCCACAAAGGATGAGCTGGGTGCCGATGTGCCAAGGGAGGTGCTGGAGTTCGCGGCACAGGTGGAGAACTTTCCCCGGCATCTCGGCATTCACTCCGGCGGCATGGTGATCTGCGACAAGCCGGTGTCCGAGGTGGTGCCGATCGAGTGGGCGCGGATGGCCAACCGCAGCGTGTTGCAGTGGGACAAGGACGACTGCGCCTCGGTCAAGCTTGTCAAGTTCGACCTGCTCGGGCTTGGCATGCTCTCCGCGCTGCACTACATGATCGACCTGGTCAGGGATTACGAGAACAATCCCGTCGACATCGGCAAGCTCGACCTGGCGGACAAGAACATCTACGACATGCTGAGCAGGGCGGACTCGGTCGGCGTTTTCCAGGTGGAGTCGCGGGCGCAGATGGCGACGCTGCCCCGGTTGCGGCCGAAGGAGTTCTACGACCTGGTCGTGGAGGTCGCACTGATCCGGCCCGGCCCCATCCAGGGCGGTTCGGTGCATCCCTACATCAAGCGTCGCAAGAGCAACAGGAAGGAGGACCACAAGGCCGACCATCCGCTGATGGGGCCCGCGTTGCGGCGGACCCTCGGCGTGCCGCTGTTCCAGGAGCAGCTGATGCGGATCGCGGTGGACGTGGCCGGGTTCGACGCGGGTGAGGCGGACGAACTGCGCAGGGCGATGGGTGCGAAGCGGTCCACCGAGCGGATGAGCCGGTTGAAGCAGCGGTTCTACCAGGGCATGGCCGCCAACGGCATCACCGGCGAGGTCGCCGACCGGATCTACGCCAAGCTGCTCGCGTTCGCCAACTTCGGCTTCCCGGAGAGCCATGCGCACAGCTTCGCGCACCTGGTCTTCTCCAGCGCCTACTTCAAGTACTATCACCCGGCCGCGTTCTGCGCCGGCCTGCTTCGCGCACAGCCCATGGGTTTCTACTCGCCGCAGTCGCTGGTCGCGGACGCGCGTCGGCACGGGGTGATCGTGCGCGGCCCGGACATCAACGCCAGCCTTGTCCACCCGCACCTGGAGCGGGACGAGCGGAGCACGGGTGGCCAGGCGGTGCGGCTCGGATTGGCCGCGGTACGCGCGATCGGCGAGTCGCTCGCCGGGAACATCGTGGCCGAACGCGATCGCGACGGGGCGTTCGCCGATCTCGCGGATCTCGGCAACCGGGTGCGGTTGACCACGCCGCAGGTCGAGGCGTTGGCGACGGCGGGCGCGTTCGACGGGTTCGGGTTGGCGCGCCGGCAGGCGTTGTGGGCGGCGGGCGCGGCAGCGGCGGAACGGCCGGACCGGTTGCCTGGCACCGCGGTCGGCCTGCGCGCGCCGGAACTGCCGCTGATGGACGAGGTGGAGCTCGCCGCCGCGGACGTGTGGGCGATGGGCATCTCGCCGAACAGCTTCCCCACCCAGTTCATCCGGGAACGACTCAACCGGCTCGGCGCGCTGCCCGCGGCCGAGGTGGGCAGCGCGGAAAACAAGGATCGGGTGCTGATCGGCGGCGCGGTCACCCATCGGCAGCGGCCGGCGACCGCGAGCGGGGTCACCTTTCTCAACATCGAGGACGAGACCGGGATGATCAACGTGATCTGCTCGCCCGGCCTGTGGGCGCGCTACCGCACCGTGGCGCGGACCAGCGCGGCGCTGCTGATCAGGGGCACCGTGGAGAAGGCGGACAACGTGGTCAGCGTGGTCGCGGACCGGTTGGCGCCGCTCGACCTGCGGATTCCGTCCCGTTCCAGGGATTTCCGTTAGCGCGGTGGGCATTCGGATCAGCACCCAGCACTGGCCGGCGGCCGAACGGGCCGCCGCCCGCTGGTTGCGGCATCGGGTGACGCGGCGCAGCAGGACGCTCGCGGCAAGGGCGATCGGCGAGGTGCTGCACGAGTCGTTGCGCTACATCAGGGCCATGGCGCAGCGGCGGGAGGCCATGTGCGGCGACGTGTTCCCCGACCGCGACTACCACCAGCAGATCAGCGAACTCGCCGCGCTGTGCGCGACCCTGCTACCCGGCCTCGCCCCGACAGGCCAGCCGAACGACACGCTCAAGTCCACGTGGGACAGTCGAAGCGTGCCGGAGCGGCAGTGGATCCGGCGCTGTCTTGCCGTGCACGACCTGGTGCTGGACGACATCATCGACACTCGGTGATCGATCAGGTCGCCGGGTCGCCCATCGGGGTCAGCGTGCCGGTTCCGGGAAGTGGGTTCGGCAGGGCAGGATCTCCTGGGTGAACATCGACACACGGCGCAGCGCCGTCCTCGCCCTGCACTGGCAGGTCAACGTCATCAAGCCGGCGGGGTTCTTCGGCGCCATGCTCGCGGAACCGGTAGCACGCAGCGGCGTTGTCGAGCGTGCCACGCATTTTCACGGGGCGGCGCAGGCGGCCGGGTTACCGGTGTTGTTCACCCGGTTCACCGTGCCGACCGATGGCGGCCTGCTCGTCACGAACACCGCGTTCATGACCGCGGTCGCGGCCGCGCGGGAGTCGTTCCTGCCCACCGCGCCCGGCGCCCAGCTGATTCCGGAGATGCGCACGCGGGCGAGCGCCGATCGGGTGTTCGACAACCAGAAGCTGTCCGGGCTCGCCGGCAGCGACCTGCCGGCCTGGCTGGCCGAACACGACATCGACACGGTGCTGATCACCGGGGTCGCCACCAACCTGACCGTGGAGCAGACCGCCCGGCATGCCACTGATCTCGGCCTGATCACGATCGTGATCAGCGACTGCGTCGCGGCCGCGGACGAAACGACACATGCCGCGTCCCTTGCCAACCTGGAGCTGGTCACCGCCGGCTGCCGGTCCGCGGACCAGGTGTTGTGAGTCGCGCGCGGATGCAACGCAATCCCGCCCCGCAACGAGCGCCGTGGCGGCGACGTCGGCTGGTTCTTGTCGCGTTCCTGGTTGTCGTCGCGCTGGTGATCGTGTCGGTCTGCACCGTCCTGGCCACAGCCAGTTCCGGTGCGAAGCCCTCGGGCTCACCGGTCAACGACCCGCTGGCGCCCGGGGCGGCGCGGGCTGCGGTGAACGCGGTCGACGCGCAGGCCACTGGCGGTGTCGAGTTCGGCGTCGCGGTGCTCGATCGGGCCACCGGCGCGGAAACCCTCGGCAAGGCCGGCAGCGCCCAGTTCTACTGCGCGTCCGTGCTCAAGCTGTTCCTCGTCACCGATCTGCTGCACCAACAGGAACAGGGCACGATCACCCTCGACCGGGGCGACAACGACGAGATCAAGCAGGCCCTTACCCGGTCCAACGACGCGGCCATGGACGCGCTCTGGGAGGACTACGACGGTCCCGCCGCGATCAGGGCGTTGATCGGTCTCGCGCACCTGCGGGACACCGCGGTGCCGGCCAACATCAACAAGACCGGCGAGTGGGGTGAGACGCTGATCTCCGCGCGTGACGTGCTCGCCGTCTACCAGTACGTGCTCACCCAGCTGAACGCGACCGACCGGAACCTGGTCGTCGGCGATCTCAACGACGCCGACCCGATCGGCTACCAGGGCTTCAACCAGGCGTTCGGCCTGCTCGGTCCGACCCGCGACGGCGCGACCAAGGCCAAGCAGGGCTGGATGAGCTACCAGCACCAGATCATGCTGCATACCACCGGTATTCTGGATGCAAGGAACCAGATCGTGGTCGCGATCCTGTCCGCCCGGCCGGGCTCGCTCGGCACCTATCAGCCCGCTGAGCAGCAGCTCGACACCGCGACGGCCGCTATGGTCACGGCACTGGGGGCCGAAGGCGATCGGCTGAACCAAAATGCATAACTATACATAAATCGTGATTGTTATGCTCGCACTATGTCCCTGACTGTCGATCTTAACCGGCTGCTCCGGGCCGGCTGGCCTGCGCACGCGGAGGTGCCGGTCGACGGCTGGATCGTCCGGCTCGCCTCGGGCGTCACCCAGCGCGCCAACTCGGTGTTACCGCTGTCTGCGCCGGCCGATCTCGCTTCCGCCCTCGACCGCGTCGAGCAGCTCTACCGCGCCAACAACGTGACCCCGAGTTTCCAGGTCGGTCCGAGCGCTCAGCCCGCGCACCTGGACAAGGTGCTCGCCGAGCGCGGCTACCAGCTGTGCAGCCGCGCCACGATCGAGGTCGCGGCCGTCGACGACGTGCTGTCCGCGCTCGCCGAGGTGGACTCCGCCCAGGTGCGGATCAGCGCCGAACCGGACGCCGACTGGATGGACCTGTGGTGGTCGGTCGACTCGCGCGGCGACGAAGCGGCCAAGGCGGTCGCGCACCGCATCCTGGTCGGCGGCGACGCGCTGTACGCCGATCGACGCGACGAACACGGTTCGTCGGCGATCGGACGACTGGCGCTCGTCGATGACTGGGCCGGCCTTTACAGTCTGGCCGTCCGACCCGACGCCCGGCGCTCCGGCCAGGCAAGCTCGATCATCCGCGCCCTCCTCGAACAAGCCCGCGACCAGGGTGTTCGACACACTTGGTTGCAGGTACTCGTGGACAATCACGGCGCAAGGGCCCTCTACCGTCGGCTCGGCTTCCGCACGGCCGCCGAGTACCACTACCGACGGCTGACCAGCGCGTCTGCCTAGACGGGTATAGCTGGCCCTACCTCAAGGACTAGCGCTGAGCTTGCCGACAACGCGGCATTCGCCGGTTAGCTTGGTGAGGTGGCAGCGATACCCCAGACACCGCGTAACCCGCTGGAGTCCTTGGCCCGGCGCGACTTCCTCATCAGCAGCTGGCCGTGGCGCTCGCTCGGCTATCTGTTGTGGACAGTGCCGATCATGTCGATCGTGGCGATCCCGCTGTGCTTCCTCGCGCTGCCGTGGTTCGCCGCGATCGCCCTCCAGCACAGCGATTACCACCGGCCGTCGGCGTCGACCCTGCTGCTCCTGGTGTTCATCGGGGCGGCACTGCTCGCGGCGGGCGGCCCGTTGCTCGCGATACCACTGGCCAAGCTGGAACGCTCCCGGTTGAAGTTCGTCGATCGCAGGCCGATCAGCGATCCGCACCAGCAGCTGTCCGCGCCGGGGATCTGGGAGTGGCTGCGCGTCCGGTACAGCGAGGCCGCCACCTGGCGCGAGGTCGGCTATGCGATCCTGCTGGTCACCCTCGCCCCGCTGCTCTACCTCGCGGTCGCCGCGCTCGCCCTGCTCGACTTCGTGTTCCTGGTCGCCCCACTGTTGATCTACAACCGGGGCGACGGCGAGATCGCGCTGGGCGTCGACACCGTGCACACGGTCGCGCAGAGCATCGGGTACTTCGTGGCCGGCCTCGTCCTGCTGCCCGTGCTGCCGTATCTGCTGGGCCTGCTCGCCGGCGCGCACGCCGCCGTGGCAAGGGCCCTGCTGCACGGCACCGACGACGAGCGGCTGCGTGCCGAACTCGGCGCCGTGTCCCAGTCGCGGGCCCGGCTCGTCGACGCGTTCGAGGTGGAGCGGCGCCGGATCGAACGCGACCTGCACGACGGGGCGCAACAGCGGCTGATCGCCCTCACCCTCAAGCTCGGCATCGCCAAGCTGGACATTCCAGAGGACTCGCCGGCACGCGAACCGGTCGCCGAAGCCCATGAGCAGGCCAAACAGCTCATGGCCGAACTGCGTGAACTCGTCCACGGTCTGCATCCCCGGGTGCTCACCGACCGCGGCCTGCCCGCCGCCCTCGGCGAACTGGCCGACAACGCGAGCATCCCGGTCGCCGTGCACACCGAGGTCGGCGGCAGGTTGCCCAGCCATGTCGAGGCCACCGCGTACTTCGTGGTCGCCGAGGCGCTGACCAACATCGCCAAGCACAGCGGCGCCACCGGCGCGACCGTCTCGGTTCGCCAGCAGCGCGGCACGCTCCTGGTCGAGATCGCCGACAACGGCGTCGGCGGCGCCGATCCGGCCCGAGGTAGCGGCCTGACCGGGCTCGCCGATCGGGTCGCCGTTGTCAACGGCAGAATGCTGATGTCCTCCCCGATCGGCGGGCCGACCATGGTGTGCGTGGAGCTGCCTTGTCAGTAGAGCTGTCCGAGCAGGTGCGCGTTGTCCTCGCCGAGGACGGGGTGCTGCTCCGCGAGGGCCTCGCCGGCCTGCTCGCCCGGTTCGGCTTCCGCGTGGTCGCGACGGTCGGGGACGGGGAGGCGCTGCTCGACGCGGTCGCCGAACACCGGCCCGACCTGGTGCTCACCGACATCCGTATGCCGCCCGGGTTCACCGACGAGGGCCTGCGCGCCGCCGTCACGCTGCGCAAACAGTTCCCTGGCCTCGCCGTTGTGGCGTTCAGCCAGTACGTCGAGCGCAGCTACGCGGCCGAGTTGCTCGACTCCGGCGGCGGCCAGCGCGTCGGTTACCTGCTCAAGGACCGCGTTGTGGACGTCGAGGAGTTCGTCGCAACGCTGCGCACGGTCGTCGACGGCGGCACTGTTGTCGATCCGCAGGTGGTGCGCCAGTTGCTCAACCGGCACCGCGACCCGCTGAGCACACTGTCCACCCGGGAACGTGAGGTGCTCGAACTCATCGCGGAGGGCCACTCCAACGCCGCGATCGCGGCCCGCCTCGTGGTGACCGAGGCCGCGATCGGCAAGCACATCGGCAACATCTTCACCAAACTCGACCTGCCGCACACCCAGGACACCAATCGCAGGGTGCTCGCCGTGCTGGCGTATCTGCGAGCGGGCGACATCGACTGATTTTGTCGGTGCCATCGGGTTCACTTGTCGCCATGGTTGACGTGCGACTGCGGACGTGGAGCGACGAGGCGTTCGACGTGCTGCGTCGGGCGAACACGCCGGAGATGACGGCTTACCTCGGCGGGCCCGAGTCCGAGGAGAAGCTGGCCGACCGGCAACGGCGCTACCTCGCGCTGGACGAGCCGGGTGCCGGCCAGATGTTCCTGATCATCGCCGACGGCGAACCTGCCGGCGTGGTCGGCTACTGGGAACACGAGTGGGCAGGAAAGACCGGTTACGAGGCGGGCTGGAGCGTGCTGCCGGAGTTCCAGGGTCGGGGTATCGCGGTCGCCGCGCTGCGGTTGGTCATCGCCGACGCTCGGCGGGTCGGGAAGCACGCAACGCTGCACGCCTTTCCGAGTATCCACAATGGAGCATCGAACGCGGTGTGCCGCAAGGCCGGCATGATCCTGGCCGGCGAGTGCGACTTCGAGTACCCGAAGGGCAACCCGATTCGCGGCAACGACTGGTACCTGGAGTTATGAATCCGACCTCCTAGGAAGCGGCCTGCGCAGGCGTGCCGTGCCAGGATCGCCAGAGCGCGGCGTAGGCCCCGTCCGCGTCCAACAGTTCGTGGTGGCTGCCCAACTCGGTGAGCCTGCCCTCGTCGATCACCGCGACCCGGTCCGCGTCGTGCGCGGTGTGCAGCCGGTGCGCGATCGCGATCACCGTTCGTCCGGCGAGCACCGCGCCCATGGCGCGTTCGGTGTGTCGGGCCGTGGTCGGGTCGAGCAGCGAGGTCGCCTCGTCCAGGATCACCGTGTGCGGATCGGCGAGCACGACGCGAGCCAGCGCGAGTTGCTGCGCACGAGCCGGGTCCAGCTCCTCGTCGGTGCGACCGAGCAGGGTGTCAAGGCCCTCCGGTAGCTCGCGTACCCAGCTCGCGTCCACTGTGTCCAGTGCGGCGAGCATGGCCTCGTCGGATGCGTCCGGCGCGGCCATGGCCAGGTTGTCCCGCAGGCTGCCCAGGAACACGTGGTGTTCCTGGGTGACCAGGATGATTCGCCGCCGCAGCTCATCCGGGCTCAGCTCGACGACCGGCACGCCGCCGACGGTGATCCGGCCCGCCTTGGGCGCGTCGATCCCGGCCAGCAGCCTGCCCAGCGTCGACTTGCCCGCGCCGGACGGGCCGACAACGGCCAGCCGTTCGCCGGGCCGCACGGCCAGGTCCACGTCGTGCAGCACGTCGTGTTCGCCGTGATAGGCGTAGCGGAGGCCGCGCACCTCGATCCGGTCGTCGGCCGGCACCTCCTCGCTCGGCGGCGCGGGTGGCGGCAGCTGTGCGAGTCCGGTGACCCTGGCGAACGACGCGGTGCCGCGCTGTAGGTACTCGGTCCACATCAGCACCTGGTCGACCGGATCGACCAACTGCCACATGTACAGGCTCGCCGAGGCGACCGCGCCGAGCGTGAGCAGGCCGTGCAGGTAGCCGACGCCGCCGACGACCAGGATCACCGCGATCGGCAGCATGTGGCCGAAGTCGATGGTCGGGAACCACCTGCTGCGCAGCCACAGCGTGCGCATCCGGGTGGCGAAGCCCGCTTCCATCGCCCGTTGGCCAGCCTCGATCCTTCGCCGGTGCAGCCGGAACGCGTCCACCGTGCGTCCGCCCTCCGCGGTCGCGGCCAGGGTTTCGGACAGGTCCGAATTGGCGTCGCCCTCGGCGAGATAGGCGGGCCGCGCCCTGCGCAGGTACCACCGGGTGCTCGCGGCGAACAGCGGCAGCGCCACGAACGCGCACAGGCCAAGCAGCGGGCTGACCACGAATGTGGCCGCGAAGATGAACGTCGCCTGCAACACCGCCGAGATGACCGTCGGGCCAGCTTCGCGCAGCATGGTGCCGATCACGGTCACGTCGGCGGAACTGCGCGTCATCAGGTCGCCGGTGCCGGCCCGCTCCACAACGGATGTCGGCAGGGCGAGCGCGCGGTCGATGAAGTCGATCCGCAATCGGGACAGTGTCCGCTCGCCGAACCGGAAGCCCGCGTAGCGGGCGTGCCGGGCGAGCAGCAGTTGCACGATCGCGAAACCGACGATCAGCATCGCCATCATGTCTATTGTGGACAGATTGGCGCCTGGGCGGACGGCGTTCACGATCTCGCCGAGCAGCCACGGCCCGGCCAGGCCGGCCGCCGCGGCAAGGCCGTTCAGCACGACGATCACCGCGACCGCTTTACGATCCGCCCGGATCAGCTCGGCCACGATCCTGCGCACCGTCCGCCCGTCCGCGACCGGCAGCCGCCACTCGCCGTCAGGCCGCTGAGTCAGCTGAGTCATCCGAGTCCCCCTCGTCGTCCCCCTCGCCGCGGAACACCAGTGCGCGATAGTCCGCCCTGTTCCGCAGCAACTCGGTGTGCGTCCCGGTCGCCGCGACCTTCCCGTCCACCAGGAACACGACCTCGTCCGCGCGGTCGAGCAGCAGCGGCGACGTGGCAACCAGCAGCGTGGTCCTGCCCCTGCGCGCCTCGCCGACCCGCGCTGCGATCAGCGACTCGGTGTGCGCGTCCACCGCCGAGGTCGGTTCGACCAACAGCAGTACCTCCGGATCGGCCAGCAGCGCGCGAACCAGCCGCAACCGCTGCCGCTGTCCACCGGAGAGGTTCGCCGCGCGTGCCTGGATCCGTGAACCCATCCCGGCCGGCAGCCCCGCCAGCACGTCCTGTGCCGCGGCCAGCCGAATGGCTTCGGTGATCTCGGCGTCGGAGTGGTCGGCCGAGGTGTGCACCACCTCGCGCAGCGTGCCCGCGAACAGGTACGCGTCGTTGTCGGCGACCAGGATCCGCTGCCGCACCTCGTCCAGTGCCACGTCGCGCAGCGGGCGGCCGCCCCAGCTGACCGCCGAGTCGACATATCGACCGAGCCGGTCGACCAGTGCGACCGCGTCGGCCGACCGCGCCGTCACCAGCGCGGTGGTGCGGCCCGCGGCCAGGCGCAGGCCGGAGTCCGGGTCGAACAGGTCAGCCGGCCCGGCAGGGCCGACTCCTTCACGGTCCACAATGGACGGCGTGAGATTCAGCACCCTGGTCACCCGACGCGCCGCGACCAGGCCCCTGCTGAGCTGCTCCACCGCCTCGATCAGGAACCCGACCGGCACGATCAGCACCAGCACGTACCCGTACACCGCCACGAGTTGGCCAACGGTGATCTCACCAAGCACGGCCTCGCGCGCGGCCAGCCAGGTGACCACGGCCAGGAAGATGCCGGGCAGGCCGACGCTGAGCGCCTCGACCCAGCTCACCACCGCGCCGACCCGATAGCCCTTCGCGCGCAGCTCGTCGGACGCCTCCCGGTAGCGCAGCGCGAACAACGGCTTGCCGCCGATCCCGCACAACACCCGCAGCCCGGCCACGATGTCACCCGCTCGCGCCGTGAGCGCGCCCTGCTCGGTGCGGTACTCGGTCTGCGTGTCGCGCAACCTGCGCAGCAGCGGCCCGACCGACAGCGCGATCACCGGCACGCCGAGCAACACCACCACGGCCAACTGCGCCGACACGCCGGACAGCACGACCGCGACCGCGGCATAGGTGACCAGCGCGGCGAACCCCGGCCCGACAAACGTTTGCGCGTCGCTGATCGCGCTCACGTCCGACCCGCCGATGCTGACCACCTCACCGGCGGACACCCGGTCGGGGAAGGTCGCGCCCAGCCGCACCGCCTGCCGGATGACCACCGCGACCGTCCGGTACGCCGCGTCGATCCGGATGAACGTCATCAGCCGGTGCCGCATCAGGCCCAGCGCCGCGGACACCAGGCCGACACCGATGATCGCCGAACCCCAGCCGACCAAAGCGGCCATGTCGTGCCGGCGCAGCCCGTCGTCGATCGCGTCGGAGATGAAGTAGGGCGGCAGGATCAGGCTGAACATCCACGAGACACTGACCACTGCGGCGAATACGGCCCAACGCCGCTGACGGGACACCAGCCACCACAGGTATCTGCGTGGCCCGCGACTGTCCGGGGTCCCCGGCTGCGCGACCGACAGTGTCCGGACCATGCAGCGACGGTAACCAAGGCGCCACGCCGCATGAAAACGATTTAATTCCCCGCCAGACACGGATCACTGGGTCGTGCAGATCTCCTCGTCGAGGAAAGGCGTATCGCTCAGGCACGGCATAGAGTCGTGATCGTGGACGAGACCAACGAGCGGCACACGTTCGAGATCGGCAAGGACGGTCCGAGCACCATCGTGATCGGCTACGACGACACGCCGCCCGCGCTGGACGCGCTCGCCTGGGCGGCCGGCCTGGCCCGCCGCGACAAGGCGCGCATGGTGATCGTCTACGTCGAGGTGCTGTCCAGCCCCGCGTACTGGGTGGCGGCAGGCGCGGTCGCCGCGAACGAGGCAGCCGGCGAGATCGTGCGCGAGCTGCATCGCCGGTTCGAGTCGCTGCTCACCCCGCAGGGCCTCGGGTGGGAACTGTTGCACGGCAAGGGAGATCCGGCTGGGGTGCTGGAGGCCGTCGCCGAGGAGAAGAAGGCGGACTGCATCGTGGTCGGCCGCTCCCGGCATCGCGGTGGCCTGCTCGGCTCGGTCCCGCGCGGCCTGCTGGCCAAGTCGGCCCGGCCGGTCATTGTCGTACCCTGAGCCCGGTGACCGACGACGAACTCGCTGACGGCCAGACCTACGTCGACGAGGACTTCACCGACCGCACCTTCACCGACAAGCAGTGGGACCGGATCACGTTCGAGCGGTGCGATTTCAGCGAGGCCGACCTGCATGGCCTTAGCACGAAGAACTGCCGGTTCCTCGAATGCACGCTCGCCAGGATCGACGCGAGCGAGTCGCGGCACACCGCCTCCGCGTTCCACAACTGCACGTTCGAGCGCGCCAATCTCATCCACAGCGGTTTCACCGGCTGTAGCCTGCTCGGCAGCATGTTCGTCGACTGCCGGCTGCGCACCTGGACCATCCGCGACTCGGACCTGACGCTGGTCAGTCTCTCCCGTGCCGACCTCCGCAAGTGCGACCTGTCCGGCCTTCGCCTGCGCGAGGTCAACCTGACCGGTACCGACCTGCGCGAGGTCGACCTGCGCGGCACCGACCTGACCGGCGCCCGCCTCGGCGAGGCCAGGCTGGACGACGCCGACCTGCGCGGCGCGCGCATCGACCCCAACGGCCTCGTCCAGGCGAACCTGCGCGGCGCCCGCGTCGACATCGACACCGCGATCGCCTTCGCCGCCGCGCACGGCCTGGTCATCGGCTGATCAACCGATGACCAGGCGCGTTGCGCTCAGGCAGGCGGCTCGCCCGCCTCGACCTCGATCACGTCGCCCGCCTCGATCAGCTCGTTGATCGCGTACGGCAACAGGTAGGCGGTACCGCCGCCGGGCTGCTCGAACCAGGGGATCGCATTGCCCATCAACGCCTGCAACGGCCGGCGCACCCGGTACACGTGGTACGGCCGGTGCACCCAGTCCGGTACCAGCGAACGCTGTTCGAACGGCGTGCCGACCGCGTAGGTCAGATTGCCGTCGCCGACGCCGAACCGGTCGATCTCGGTGCCGGGCGCCAGTTCGAGCAGCCGCAGGCCACGGAAGAGGGTCAGTGGCGGCTCGCCACGCAGCGGCTGGATCGGCCACTCGCTGCGAGCAGGCCCAGCCCCGTTCATGCCACCCGGATTGCCGTTCACCGCATTGCTGTTCGCGGCGGGCGCGTCGGTCGGACGGCCCTGGCCAACGTGCGCACCGGCCGGTTCGTCGACCGGGCTCGGTACGGCGTTGTCGCGGGGCGGTGCGGCGGTGGGACCGGGCAGTCGAGAACCCAACGGAGCTTCGCTGCCGAAACCGCCGTCATTGCCGAAGCCAGCCTCGTTGCCGAAGCCAGCGTCATTGCCGAAACCGGCCTCGTTCCCGAACGCCGGTTCATTACCGAACTCTGGTTCGTCCGAAAAGTCCCGGTCGTCAGCGAACGCCGAGTCATTATCGAACACCGGTTCGTTGCCGAAACCTTCGTTGCCGAAACCTGACGGCTCGACCTGCGCGGGTTCCGGTTCGACCGGTGCCGGACGGCCACGGCGGCCCGGAACGCGGTCCTGCCGAGCGTCGAGCAGCAGCTTGCCGAGCAGGAACGCGGCGGCATCACCGGCGTCGTCGAACAACATCGGCGCGCCGAACTCCTCGTCGAACCAGCCGACCTGCCAACCCTCCTCGACCTGCTCCAGGTACCAGGTGCCGGGCTCCGGCTCACCGATCCGGTACGCGCTGGCCGGCACGCCAAGATCGGCGAGGCGGGTGTGCAGCGCGTCGATGGTCTGCTCGGGCGTCGGCTTGGGCCGGCCGGCGTCCGCGATGGGCTCGGGCGCGGGCGGCGCAGGCATGGGCGGCGCGACAGGCCGATCCGCGTCGGCCTGTGGGCCGGGCGGCGGGGACATCGGCGCGGCTACCGGGTGACATTGGGCGGTGCCTGCCGAAGGCCACCGGGCAGCGGGCCAGGAGGCCGAGGCGGACCGGGCGGCCGACCACCGGTGATCATGGCAGCGGCTGCCGCACGGGTGGCCTCGTCGACGTCTGGCACCCGGAAGCCGTTCGACCTGGCGTGGTTCACCAGCTCCGGGTCCGGTGGCACGCCGTATCGGCGCAGGTAGTAGTTGACCGCAGCGGGCCAGATCCACACGCCGTCGGTGTGGAAGGCGATCGGCACGGTCTGCCGACCGTCCTGGGAGAGCCGGTCGACGTCGTTGCCGCGTTCGGGCAGGGCCAGCGGCGCCTCGTCGAGGTACTCAAGCAGGCGTTCCCGGTCGTCGTCGATGACCGGAGGCCGGTTGACGGAGGGGCGACCGTTGGGCGCGGTGCCGTCGAAGATCCTGGCTACCCGGAACCGGGGCGGGCCACCGGGTCCGCCCGGTCCTGGACCGCCGGGACCAGCGCCGGGGCCGCCTGGAACGCCAGGTCCGCCCGGTCCGCCGGGACCCGCGAGTCCGCCGGGGCCGGGAGGCGCCGGCCGCTCCGAGGGCAGCCCGGAGAGCTTGCGCATCAGCCACTCGGGCACGTTGTCCTCGGTGCGCGGGAAGAACTGCAGCTCATCGCGGTACGCGGGCGGCGGGGGCGGCGTGCGCCACTGCGGCTCGTTGCGGTCGAACTCCAGGTTGTAGCTGGCTGGGCGTTCGATCTCGTACCGGGCGTTGAACCAGGTGCCTCTGCCGTCGCGGTACATGCCCGCGCGCAGCTTGGCGAAGCTCATCGCGATGTCGTGGGATGCGGTCCACGCCTGTTCGTTGCCGTCCTCGCCAATGACCTCGGCGGACAACTCGTAGTACCGACCGGTGGCCCGGAACTCGGCCTTGATCTGCTGCCAGTCATCGGGCGCGGTACGCATCAGGGCGAGCCCGATCTGCTTGACCAGCGCATCCTGGTCGGTCGGGCTCAGCGGTGTCGGAGTTGGAGGAGGAGGTTGGGACACAGTTCCATCTTGTCCTGTGTTCGGCGACATGGTGGTGGAATCGGGTCAACGAGGGTTTCACAATAGCTGCCCGCCGATGCTCCGTCTGGGTGACTGTGGCCGCACTACGGATGTGTGGCCGAAAGACTACTCACTGTGGTCATCTGGGACGCCCGAATCCCTCGTTCGTCGAATGAGAGAGGATGGACGCCGTGAGCGCGACGATCCTGGACGGCAAGAAGACCCGAGACGCCATCTTCGACGACCTGCGCGTGCGGGTCGCCGCCCTTGCCGAACGCGGCATAGTGCCCGGTCTGGGCACCGTGCTCGTCGGCGACGACCCGGGGTCGCATTCCTACGTCCGGGCCAAGCACCTCGCCTGCGCCAAGGTCGGCATCAACTCGATCCGCCGCGACCTGCCGGCGACCATCTCCCAGGCCGACCTCGAAGGTGTGATCGACGAGCTGAACGCGGACGCGAGCTGTCACGGATACCTGGTTCAGCTACCCCTGCCGGGTGATCTCGACACCGGTCGGATCCTCGAACGGGTCGATCCGGCCAAGGACGCGGACGGCCTGCACCCGACCAACCTCGGCAAGCTCGTGCTCGGCGATCCAGGCCCGCTGCCCTGCACCCCGAGCGGAGCGGTGGCGCTGTTGCGCCGCTACGACGTGCCGATCGCGGGCGCCCAGGTCACGGTGGTCGGTCGTGGGGTGACCGTCGGCCGCCCGATCGGCCTGCTGCTGACCAGGCGCTCCGAGAACGCGACGGTGACCCTCTGCCACACCGGTACCAAAGACCTGGCCGCCGAGGTGCGCAGGGCCGACATCGTCATCGCCGCAGCGGGGAGCCCCGCGCTGATCACGGCGGACATGATCAAACCGGGCGCGGCAGTGCTCGACATCGGCATCACCCGCACCGAAGCCGGCCTCGTCGGCGACGTGCACCCGGACGTCCGCGACGTCGCCGGTTATCTCGCCCCCATGCCAGGCGGGGTCGGCCCGATGACCATCGCCATGTTGTTGAGCAACGTCGTCGCTGCTGCGCAGCGAGCGGCCGACTAACGTGCACACCGTGCCCACTCCAACCCCAAGCAGGGGCACTCACGCGGCAGCCGCCGACTCCTCGGCCGAAGCGTCGGACACGTTCATCGACGACGCGCCGACCCGACCGGAGCCGTTGGTCGGTGCCCTGCCGGCCGCGCCGTCCACCCAGACTCCTCGGCTGCGACGTGCTCGCCGCATCTGGCAGGCGTTGCGCGGCCAGCTGCCGTACGCGCTGGTGCTGCTGACCATGGCCGTCGGCCTGCTGCGGATCGTGCAGTACCACTGGAAGGAAGGCTCGGCCTGGATCGGCGGAGCGCTGTTGGTCGCCGCGCTGCTGCGCGCCGTCCTGCCGCCGCGCATCACGGGGATGGTCGCCGTGCGCGGGCGCGCCGTCGACGTGTTGTGGTGCGTCGGGCTGGCCGCCTGCATCTGGTTCATCGCCTACACGCTGAAGGCGTGAGAGGCTGCTCACCAGCCGAGTAGCCGACCACGTCAAGGTTGGTAACCTGCGCCTACCGGGCGTTCCCGTCCGGTGCGCGGTCCCGGCGTCGAGACCGTCGCAGCCAGGCCGGTCCTGATCACTCACTGGCCTGCCGCGTGCTCGCGCCGAGCTGGACCATTCGAGAACGCGGATCGGGAGGACTTCCTCGTGGCAACTCCAGTCAAGGTCACCGTCACCGGCGCGGCTGGCCAGATCGGGTACTCGCTGCTGTTCCGGATCGCATCCGGTCAGCTGCTCGGCCCGGACACCCAGATCGACCTGAGCCTGCTCGAAATCCCGCAGGCGGTGAAGGCCGCCGAGGGCGTCGCGATGGAACTCGACGACTGCGCGTTCCCGCTGCTGCACAGCATCGGCATCACCGACGACGCCAAGACCGCGTTCGACGGCGTCAACGTCGCGCTGCTGGTCGGCGCCCGCCCGCGCACCAAGGGCATGGAACGCGGCGACCTGCTTTCCGCCAACGGCGGCATCTTCAAGCCGCAGGGCGAGGCGCTCAACTCCGGTGCCGCCTCCGACGTGCGCATCCTGGTGGTCGGCAACCCGGCCAACACCAACGCCCTTATCACCCGTGCGCACGCGCAGGACATCCCGGCCGACCGGTTCACCGCCATGACGCGCCTCGACCAGAACCGCGCCGTCGGCCTGCTGGCCAGCAAGCTGCACAAGCCGGTCACCGAGTTCCGCAACGTCACCATCTGGGGCAACCACTCGGCCACCCAGTACCCGGATGTGTTCCACGCCTCGGTGTCCGGCGAGCCCGTGGTCACCGCGCTGGATGACAACGCGTGGATCGAGAACGAGTTCATCCCGACCGTCGCCAAGCGCGGCGCGGCCATCATCGAAGCCCGAGGCGCCTCCTCGGCCGCGTCCGCCGCGAACGCGGCCATCGACCACGTCTACGACTGGGTGCACGGCACGCGCGACGGCCACTGGATCTCCGCCGCCGTGGTCTCGGACGGCTCCTACGGTGTGCCAGAGGGCTTGGTCTCGTCGTTCCCGGTGACCGTGAAGGACGGCAGGTTCGAGATCGTGCAGGGCCTGGAGATCAACGACTTCTCCCGGCAGCGCATCGACGCCTCGGTGAACGAGCTGATCGAGGAGCGCGACGCCGTCAAGGCGCTCGGCCTGATCTGATCGACACAACGGCTCTGATCGATACCAACGGCTTTGACCGACACAACGGCGATGGCCGGCTCCGGATCCGTCCGGGCCGGCCATCCGTGTGTCCTTGGTGTCCATTGTGGACGCTGAAGTCGCATTGCCGGGGTGGTCATGGTTCCACGTCCTGGTCGGCGTTGTGCTCGGCGATCATGGCTTCTGCGGTCGCGCACCAGGACAGTTCGGCTTCGGCCATGGCGATGGCGTGTGCGCGCACCAGCCACGTCGCCAGTAGACCCGCCTGGCGAGCGCGGCCCTCCGGACTGTCCAGGGTGGGCCAGTGCGCGTCGGGCACGATGGCCTCGGCGACCTGCTTGCGTTGGGTGGCGCGGTCGCGGCGGTCGGCGATGAGTCGGTGCATCGCCTCGGCACCCGCGTGGTCGCTGAACAGCAGCTTCACCAGGCTCTCGTCGCGCACCTGGGTCGGCGCCGCGGGTTCGAGCAGCCAGCTGCGGAGGGCTTCGGCGCCCGTGTCGGTGAGGCGCCACCAGCTCTGCCGGGCGGCGGTGGTCTCGGCCTGTTCCGGCGGGTCGGTCGCTTCGATCAGGCCGGCCTGCGCAAGCGTTTTCAGCTGGGGGTACAGCTGCCCGTAGCTGACGCCCCAGAACGAGCCGACCGACCGCTGCACGGCCGCGCGCAACTGGTAGCCGTTGAGTGGGCTCAGCGACAGGAAGCCGAGGATCGTCCAGCCGGTCGGAGTCAGGGTAGGGGTGATCATGCCGATCCTGCCTGATATGTCCCGCTCCTATATCTGCCAGATACGAGCACGTGGCGAACGGTACACCTGGGCGGGCATCGGCCGCAGGCGGGTTTAGTGGGCGGAGACGGCGAAGGACCAGTCGAAGTGCGGGACAAGCGGGATGCCGGTCAACCACGGGAACACGTTGAGGTCCTGCAGGACAAGGGCGCCGAGCCACAGCGAGAGCACCGTGCACAGGGGGCCGACGAACAGCATCTCGACTTTGCCGCCGGTCCGGTAGCGCAGGAAGGTCGGCAGGCCGATGGGGCGCCAGAGACGCGCGCCGAGGGGGATCGGCCAGAGGATGGGGCAGCCGTCCTCGGTGACCGCGTCGCCGACGCAGTGGGCAAGGCAGCCGACGATCACGGCGACGCCGAACCACGCGGCCTTGTCGCCGCCGGTGTGCACCCATTCCCAGCAGCGCCAGGTGACCACGACCGACGCGGCGATGATCACGAACGTGTCAACCTTGTGGTCCCATTCGTGCAGCAGGCCGCGCACGCCGAGGCCGCAGAAGAAGAACAACAGGACTGCGGTGATCCACGGGTTCTTCATGGCGACGAGGGACGCGGTGAGCACGCCGGCGAGGGCCGCGAAGACAGCTGTGTGCGTGAACGTGCGGTGGCCGCCGTTGTGATGGTGGTCGCCGCTGAGCCGGACCGTGTTGTAGATGCCGCAACTGGTCTTGTTGACGATCCTGGACAACACCTGGGTGACCGGGCCGAACGAGCGGGACACCGTGGCCGGCGGGTGGTCGAGATCGGGGAGCAGGGCCGCGCCCGAGGTCAGGGCGGCGCCTGCCATCCAGGTTTCGGCGTCCAGGTGTACGCCTCGGCCGATGGCCACCAGTGAGATCGCCGACCATGCGGCTAGGCCCATCACGGCGTGCGTGGGTCCGGTCGACACTGCCCCTCCGGGTCGCTACAGCCCTCCATGGGCGCCAGCGAGAGACCCTATTGCACGGCGGGGGATGGTTGCCGCAACCTGGCGGCGCGGCGCGGGTTCGGTGCGGGTTCGGTTCACGGGTTTGGTTCACGAGGTGGGAGCGGGGGCGTCGGGCACATCGGCCCGGCTAGCAGTACGCTCGTACCGTATGGGAAGTCGTCAACGTCGCTGACCGGCGGCGCGAGAGGAGAAATCGGCAGCACATGGCAAAGATCAAGGTTACCGGGACCGTCGTCGAACTCGACGGCGACGAGATGACGCGGATCATCTGGCAGTTCATCAAGGACAAGTTGATCCTTCCTTACCTGGACATCAACCTGGACTACTACGACCTGGGCATCGAGCACCGCGACGCAACCGACGACCAGGTCACGGTCGACGCCGCGAACGCGATTGCCAAGTACGGCGTCGGCGTCAAGTGCGCGACCATCACCCCGGACGAGGCGCGGGTCGAGGAGTTCGGCCTGAAGAAGATGTGGCGCAGCCCGAACGGCACCCTGCGCAACATCCTCGGCGGCGTGATCTTCCGCGAGCCGATCGTGATCTCCAACATCCCGCGGCTGGTGCCCGGCTGGACCAAGCCGATCGTGATCGGCAGGCACGCGCACGGCGACCAGTACAAGGCCACCGACTTCAAGGTGCCCGGCCCCGGCACGCTGACCATCAGCTACACCCCGGCAGACGGCGGCGAGCCGATGGAGTTCAAGGTCGCCGAGTTCCCCGAGGGCGGCGGCGTCGCGGTGGGCATGTACAACTACCGCAAGTCCATTGAGGACTTCGCGCGGGCCTCGCTGCGCTACGGCCTCGAACGCAGGTTCCCGGTCTACATGTCGACCAAGAACACGATCCTCAAAGCCTACGACGGCATGTTCAAGGACATCTTCCAGGAGATCTTCGAGAACGAGTTCAAGGCCGAGTTCGACGCCATCGGCCTGACCTACGAGCACCGGCTCATCGACGACATGGTGGCCTCAGCGCTGAAGTGGGAGGGCGGCTACGTCTGGGCGTGCAAGAACTACGACGGCGACGTGCAGTCCGACACCGTCGCGCAGGGCTTCGGCTCGCTTGGCCTGATGACCTCGGTGCTGATGACCCCGGACGGCAAGGTGGAGGCCGAGGCCGCGCACGGCACGGTGACCAGGCACTACCGCCAGCACCAGCAGGGCAAGCCGACCTCGACCAACCCGATCGCGTCGATCTTCGCGTGGACGCGCGGTTTGCAGCAGCGCGGCAAGCTCGACTCGACCCCTGAGGTGACCGGCTTCGCCGAAACCCTGGAGAAGGTCGTCATCGAGACCGTGGAGAGCGGCTACATGACCAAGGACCTCGCGCTGCTGGTCGGCAAGGACCAGGCATGGCAGACCACCGAGGAGTTCCTTGGCACGTTGGACGACAACCTGCGCAAGAAGATGAGCTGAATTCCGCTCGACTTCGAAAGGCGCCCGGTCGACGGACCGGGTGCCTTTCTTTGACCAGTGACTCTTTTGACCAGCACCGCGTCAGCGCACGGTGTTGGCGATGATCTTGTGAAGGTCGGCCGGGGTGGGGTCGACTCCCCTGCGGTCGGCGAAGAGCAGGTGGGTCGCGCCGATCAGGGTTCTGGCGATGGTGATCGTGTCCGCGTCGGGGGAGACGCGACCGTGGGCCTGCTCGGCGCGCAGGTAGGCGTCGAGCATGTTGGTGGCGTCGGCGAGGATCGGCACGCCGGTCGGCCAGCTCTCGCGGAGCCGGGTGCGCAGTTCGTCGCGGAAGATCACCAGGGCGACGACGGCAACGGCGACGGAGTCGAAGATCGTGGTGAGCGTCGCGGCGATGTTGTCGACAACGGTGCCGGTGCCGGCGGACGCGTGCAGGCCGATGGATTCGATGTCGACGCGCTGGGCGCGATCGTGCACGAGCTCGGCGAGGAACGCGTCGAAGTCGGCGAAATGGCGGTGCAGCACGCCCTTGGCCACGCCGGCCTCGGCCGTGACGGCCCTGCTGGTCAGCGCCTCGGGTCCGTTCCTGCGCAGCACGCGTTCCGCCGCCTCGAACAGTTGCTCGCGGGCGTCGCGGATGTGTACGCCGGTGGGCATGTGCCCACTCTACTTGCCCTTCACTGATTACGTTGCGTCGCAGGTAGACCCAGGTAGTTGGCCCTGCCGAGTGGTTCTGGTCCGCGAGCTTTCCCGCCACTGGCCTGGTGCGTTATACCTGAGGGTGACGGCGGTCTGGAGATTCGCCGCCCTGGCGTGACTGGAGCATATGGGGTGTTCGGCTTGTCCAAACGGATGCTGATCGTGATCGGCGCGCTGGTGGTCGTCGTGGTCGTGTTCATCATCCAGAGCAAGAACAACCCGAACGGCAACTCGTCCAACTCCGGCAACAACAGCGCGGCGCAGTGCCAGGTGCGGGTGAACGCGGACGTGTTGCACGTTCGGTCCAGCCCGGACGCCAACGCCTCGATCGTGAAGTCGCTGAGCAGCGGCGTGGTGATCAACGCGGAGAAGACCATCCAGAATGGATTCCGGCAGTTGGGCGACAACCAGTGGGTGTCAAGCCAGTTCGTCGCCCCGGTGTCGGGCGACTGCTGAGCCTCATCGGCCGCAGGGTGAGCGCGAGCACATGTGATCGAGATCACCGAGTAATGTGATGGGCTTCACATGTGACTCAGGTTTCGTGAGCTGGACCACACCCGGGATTCGGCGCCTACCGTCGAATCCGTGCCGGAGGACATCGAGCTGACCCCGATCCCACCACAGTCCCGAACCCCGCGATTCCAACCCGCCGAACCCGAACCCGCGCCGAGCGACGCGGCGATGCGCCGTGCCCTGCGCAGGGCGCGGGACGGTGCCGCGCTGGACGTCGCCGAGACCGGCGTGCTGCTGCACGCGCGCGGCGAACACCTCGACGATCTGCTCAGCGCCGCGGCCAGGGTCCGCGACGCGCACCTGACCGCAGAGGGGCGGCCGGGCATCGTCACCTACAGCCGCAAGGTTTTCATTCCGCTGACCCGCCTGTGCCGCGACCGTTGCCACTACTGCACGTTCGTCACGGTTCCGCACCGGGTGCCGGACGCCTACCTCGACCGCGACGAGGTGCTGGAGATCGCCAGGCAGGGTGCGGCGCTCGGCTGCAAGGAGGCCCTGTTCACCCTGGGCGACCGGCCGGAGGACCGGTGGCCGCAGGCCCGCGAATGGCTGGACGCGCGCGGCTATTCCTCCACAGTGGACTACCTGCGTTCGGTCGCCATCGCGGTGCTTGAGGAGACCGGCCTGCTGCCGCACCTCAACCCGGGCGTGCTCAGCTGGGAGGAACTGACCAGGCTGCGGCCGGTCGCGCCGAGCATGGGCATGATGCTGGAGACCACCGCCGAGCGGCTGTGGAGCGAGCAGGGCGCGCCGCACTACGGCAGCCCGGACAAGCAACCCGCGGTGCGGCTGCGCACGCTCACCGACGCCGGCCGGGTGAACATCCCGTTCACGACCGGGATCCTGATCGGCATCGGCGAGAACCTCACCGAACGAGCGGAGTCGATTCACGCGATCCGGCGAATTTCGCGGCAGTACGGGCACATCCAAGAGGTCATCGTGCAGAACTTCCGGGCCAAGCCGGACACGGCCATGCAGGCCATGCCCGACGCGGACCTGCACGACCTGGCCGCGACGATCGCGGTCACCCGGTTGCTGCTCGGCCCTGGCGTGAGCGTGCAGGCGCCACCGAACCTGGTCGGCGACGAGCACGAACTCATGCTGCGTGCCGGTATCGACGACTGGGGCGGCGTCTCCCCGCTCACCCCGGACCACGTCAACCCGGAACGGCCGTGGCCCGACATCGATCGACTGGCCGAATGGACCGCCAGCACCGGATACACGCTGCGGGAGCGGCTCACCGTGTATCCGAGGTATGTCAAGGCCAATCGCGGCCAGTGGATCGACCTGCGGCTCGCCGAGCACGTGAACGCGCTTGCGGACGCGGAAACCGGGCTGGCGAACGAGCACGCCACCGTTGTCGGGCGGGAGTGGCAGGAACCGGACGGCGGCCTGGAAACCGTGGGCCGCGCGGACCTGCACGAAAGCATCGACACCACCGGTCGCACCGAGGACAGGCGCAGCGACTTCGACTCGGTCTACGGCGACTGGGACGAACTGCGCACCCAACTCCCGACCGCGTTGAGCAGGCTGCCCGGCGACGTGCGCGAGGGCCTGCGCATCGCAGCGGACGATCCGGCCGCGCTGCTGGCGGAACGCAACGCGGACGCCGCGCTCGCGCTGCTCACCGCGGACGGCGACGCGCTGGAGGCGATGACAAGGCTGGCCGACGACCTGCGCGCCGATGTGGTCGGCGAGGACATCACCTACGTGGTCAACCGCAACATCAACTTCTCCAACGTCTGCTATGTCGGTTGTCGGTTCTGCGCATTCGCGCAACGGGAACGGGACGCCGACGCCTACCGGCTCTCCGTGTCCGAAGTGGCCGATCGCGCCGAACAGGCGTGGCGGGCCGGCGCGACCGAGGTGTGCATGCAGGGCGGGATCGACCCGGCCCTGCCGGTCACCTATTACGCGGACGTGGTGCGGGCGATCAAGCAACGCGTGCCCGGCATGCACGTGCACGCGTTCTCGCCGATGGAGATCGTGAGCGCCGCCGCGCGCGCCGGGGTGAGCGTCGAGGAGTGGCTGACCGACCTGCGCGACGCCGGCCTCGACACGATTCCCGGTACGGCGGCGGAAATCCTGGACGACGAGGTGCGCTGGGTGCTCACCAAGGGCAAACTGCCCTCGGCCACCTGGATCGAGGTGGTGTCCACCGCGCACCGGCTCGGCATCCGGTCCAGCAGCACCATGATGTACGGACACGTCGACCATCCAGGACACTGGCTCGGGCACCTGCGCACGCTGGCGCGGTTGCAGGACGAGACCGGCGGGCTCACCGAGTTCGTCGGCCTGCCTTTCGTGCACCGCAACGCACCGATCTACCTGGCCGGCGTCGCGCGTCCCGGACCGTCGCAAAGGGACAATCGAGCCGTGCATGCCATGGCGCGCCTCGCCCTGCACGGCCGGATCGACAACATCCAGTGCTCGTGGGTGAAACTCGGCGACGAGCAGACCGCGGAACTGCTGCGTGGCGGTGCCAATGACATCGGCGGCACGCTGATGGAGGAGACGATCAGTCGGATGGCCGGGTCCGAACACGGCTCGTCGCGGACCGTCGAGGAACTCGCCGCGCTGGCCGAGTTGGCCGGTCGGCCGGCCCGGCAGCGGAGCACGACGTACGGCCGATTGCCGGTCCCGCAAGGCTGAACCGGGCTGGGTCAGGGCGGCGAGAGCGGGGATGAAGAGCAGCTCGATCGGCCGTGAAGTCGATCACGTTACTCCGTTCGTCCCAACGGTCCCGATCGGACCTGGGCTTTCGCCGCCCCCGGTCGGCACCGCTTGACACTGTGGGTAGCTTTCGTTCCGGAGAAGTTCCGGTTCGGTCGCAGGAGGCGCGTGAATGCGCAGCAAATCAGCTGCGGTGGTGCTTGTTCTTTCGAGCGTTGCCCTGCTGTTCGGGTTGACCAGCATGACCGCGTCGGCCGAGGCGACGGATTCGCCCGCCGAAGTCTCGATCCAGGCGGCTTCGTTCCCGATCGGTCTCACCGGGTTCTCGTCGATCGTCGTTGTGCTCGGCCTCGTCGGCCTCACCGTCGGGCTGACCAGGCTCGGTCGGCGCACGCGTGCCGCCAAGCGGGCAGCGGCCGCGGAGCGGGTCGAGCGGCCCGCGCGCACCTCCGCCTGAGGCCCTGCGACAATCGAAGGCGTGTCGAGCCCGTCGCAGTCCGAAGCGCCAGCAAGGCGATCCAGGGTGCTCTCCGGCATCCAGCCGACCGCTGACTCGTTCCACCTCGGCAACTACCTCGGCGCGGTGCGGCAGTGGGTCGCCATGCAGGACACGCACGAGACGTTCTACTGCGTCGTCGACCTGCACGCGATCACCGTCGAGCAGGACCCGAAGCTGCTCCGCAAGCGCACCAGGGTCTCCGCGGCGCAACTGCTCGCGCTGGGCATCGACCCGGAGCGCGCCACCCTGTTCGTGCAGAGTCACGTGCCCGAGCACGCGCAGCTGAGCTGGGTGATGGAGTGCATCGCCGGGTTCGGCGAGGCGAGCCGGATGACGCAGTTCAAGGACAAGTCCACCCGGCAGAGCACCGAGCACGTCAGCGTCGGCCTGTTCACCTACCCGATCCTCCAGGCCGCGGACATCCTGCTGTACCAGGCGAACCAGGTCCCGGTCGGCGAGGACCAGCGCCAGCACCTCGAACTCACCCGCGACCTGGCGCAGCGGTTCAACTCGCGCTACGGCCGCACGTTCACGGTGCCCGAGGTGTACATCGTCAAGGACACCGCCAAGATCTACGACCTGCAGGACCCGACGGCCAAGATGAGCAAGTCCGTCCCAGCGGGCGTCATCGACCTGCTCGCGCCGGTTTCGGCGTCCGCGAAGAAGTTCCGCTCCGCCGTGACGGACACCGAGCGGGAGATCCGCCACGACCCGGAGCACAAGCCTGGCATCTCGAATCTGCTTGTCATCTACTCGACGCTCACCGGGCGGCCCATCGCCGACCTTGAGGCCGAGTACGAGGGCAAGGGCTACGGCGACCTGAAGAAGGACATCGGGGACGTTTTCGCCGAGTTCGTCACGCCGGTCCAGCAACGCGTGCAGGGGTACCTGGACGACCCGGCCGAACTGGACAAGATCCTGGCCGCCGGCGCGGCACGCGCCCGCGAGGTCGCCACCCGCACCCTGGCCAGGGCCTACGACCGGATCGGGTTCCTCCCCCCGACCAGTTGAACCCCGACCAGTTGAATCTCGGCCAGCTGAACACTCCTCGCGTTGCGGGGTGTGCCGGCGCTGGTTAACGTCCAGTGGTGGCGGACAAAACCTCCCGCGTAGCGGTGCTGCGGGCCAGATACCCGTGGCTGGATCACCTGATGCGGGCGAACGAGTCGTTCACCGACAACCACGGCAACCACTACGCGGCCGCGATCACGTACTTCAGCGTGCTGTCGCTGGTGCCGATCCTGATGGTCGCGTTCGCGGTCGCCAGCTTCGTGCTCGCGCACGAGCCAAGCGTGCTCAACCAGTTGCAGGCCGACATCGCCAAACAGGTGCCCGGTGCGCTCGGCAAGACCATCTCCACGACGATCCAGGGCGCGATCGCCGCGCGGAGCGCTGTCGGCATCGTCGGCCTCATCGGCGCGCTGTACTCGGGTGTCGGCTGGATGACCAACCTGCGCGACGCGCTGACCGCCCAGTGGGGCATGGAAAAGCAGCGGCTGCCGATGATCCCGACCCTGGTCAAGGATTTGCTCTCGCTGATAGGGCTCGGCCTTGCGCTGGTGGTCTCCTTCGCGATCACCGCGGCCGGCACGGGCCTTGGCACCACGCTGCTGCGCCTTGCCGGCCTCGCAGACACCGGCTGGGCCAAGACGCTGCTCGTGGCGCTCACCATCGTGCTGGCCATCGCAGCGGACTTCCTGGTGTTCCTCTGGGTGATCTCGCGGCTGCCGAGGGAACCAGTGAGCGCGCGCAGTGCGGTGCGTGGCGCGCTGGCCGCGGCGATCGGGTTCGAGGTGCTCAAGCAGGTCGCCACGATCCTGTTGAAGTCGGCGACGAGTTCGCCGACCGCGACCGTGTTCGGGCCGGTGATCGGGCTGCTGGTGTTCGCGAACCTGGTGTCCCGGTTCCTGCTCTACATCACCGCGTGGACCGCGACCGCGCGCGAGAACCAGCTGCGGCGTCCCGCTCCGGTCACCGCACCGACCGTGATCCAGCCGGTGGTGGAGGTGCGCAGGGGCGTCGCGCCCGCGTTCGCGGCTGGCCTGTTCGCGATGGGCACGTTGGCGGGTGTCGCCCTGCGCCGCAGACGGAACTGAAGGGCCCGGACGGCTCTGCTGAGGCTTATTGGAGACTGAGGCTTATTGGAGACTGAGGCTTATTGGAGTCGGCCGAAGACCTCGGTCGTGTCGCCGGAGTTGTCGGTGCCGGTGTCGGTGCTGGGCTGCTTGGGCATCGGCCGTTTCCGCTGCGGCATTTCCGCGAACGCCTCGTCGACAGCGGCCCAACTGGCCGTGTCCCCGAGCGTGCTCTGCGGCTCTGGGGTCGCTGCCACGTTCGCTGCCCTTGCCGCGCGTTTCTTCTTGGCCGCCCTGCGGCGCAGCACCAACGCGAAGATCAGCAGCATGGCAAGGCCGGCCAGGATGGTCAGCGGCTTGCCGACCGTGCCGAACGGCGAAATCGGGTCGTCCGGGGTTCGCGCGGCGGCTGCTGTGACCTTTGTGGATTTGTCCTTTGTGGACGCCGCAGTCGTGCTCGCCCTGGCGGCCGACGGGTTGGCGTCGACGACCTGACCGACCGGCGGTAGCTTCGCGGCGTCCAACTGGAAGCCGTAGTCGAGCAGCTCGGTCGCGTTCTTGTACACGCCGGGCAGGTTGTTCGAGTTGTGCATCATGATCAGTGCGACCCGGTGGCCGTTCTGCTCGGCCGCGTCGGCGTAGGTGTGCTGGGCGTCGCTGGTGAAGCCGGTCTTGCCGCCGATCTCGCCGGGGTACTTGGCCGAGTACTCGCCCATCAGCAGCGAGTTCTCGTTGGTGACCGGCACGGCGGGCCGGCCGTTGGACGCCGGCAGCGTCAGCGTCTTCGTCTGCACGGCCGTTGAGATGATCTGGTTGGCCATGGCCGCGCGGAAGATCACCGCGAGGTCGTAGGCGGACGCGGACATGCCGGGCCCGTCGAGCCCGGAAGGGGTGGCCGCCCTGGTGTCCAGCGCGCCGAGCTGCCTGGCCAGCTCGTCCATCTTCTGCGTCGCCGATGGCAGACCGCCGAGCGCGGTGGCCAGCGCGTAGGCGACGTCGTTGCCGGACTTCATCAGCAGCGCGTCGATCAGGTCGGTGACCGGATACGCGGCGCCGGGCAGGATGCCGACCCGGGTGGGCGGCTGGTTGGCGTCGTCCTGGGTCGCGGTGACGGTGCTGTTCGGGTTGAGCTGCCTGGTCACCACCAGCGAGAGCAGCAGCTTGATCAGCGACGCAGGCCGTTCTCGCGCGTGCGGGTCCTTGGCGGCGAGAACCGCGCCGGTGTCCAGGTCTTCCAGCAGCCAGGAGTCCGCGTCGACGTCGGTCGGCGCGGCCGGCGCTCCCGCCGGCACGATCACGCCGCACTCGCCCAGTTGGGCGCCGCCGACCGGAGTGGCAGGCACGGGCAGCGGTGCGGGCGTCGCCTGGCCGGGCGCCGGCTGCTCCGAGGTGTCGACCGGCGGGGGCGGGGTCACGTGGTCGGGGCAGGTCGAGGAGGCGGGGGTCGTCGCGTTGTTGGTCATCGTCGGGGTCGACGGTTTCTTGGCGGCGTCCGCGACGCCCACCGTTCCCGTCAGCGTGACGACCAGTGCACACAACGTGAGGGCAACAGCCGACAGCGGTGTCCGGGCATAGGGGCGCACTGAGGCAGGTTAGTTGAACCCTGATTGCGTACTGACACCCGCCAGCACGGATACTGAGCGGGTGACCGCCGAAACACGCATGACCAGGCCGAGCGGTGCAATGCGCGTTTCGCGCCCGATCGGGTGGTTCATGGTCGTGTTCGGCGTCTGGTCCTGGGTGATCTGGCCGACGTTCATGGTGAACATCTCGCAGGACCCCAGGTCATGGGGGCCGACCGGCGGCATGACCGCGTTCTTCACCGTGCACCTGGTGATCGCGGTCGTCTCGTTCATCTGCGGCACCGCGTTCGGCGTGATCGGCATCCGAGCCATGCTCGCCTTCCGCCGCGTGGCTACCGACCGTAACTAGACGATCAGCCGCAGTCGTCGGCTGCTCAGAAGCGCTTGAACAGCAGGGCGCGCTTGACCTCCTGGATCGCCTTGGTGACCTGGATGCCGCGCGGGCAGGCTTCTGTGCAGTTGAACGTGGTCCGGCAGCGCCACACGCCCTCGGCGTCGTTGAGGATGTCCAGCCGTTCCTCGGCGCCCTCGTCGCGAGAATCGAAGATGAACCGGTGCGCGTTCACGAACGACGCGGGGCCGAAGTAAGTGCCCTCCGACCAGTACACCGGGCAGGACGTGGTGCAGCAGGCGCACAGGATGCACTTGGTGGTGTCGTCGAAGCGGGCGCGGTCGGCCTGGGACTGGATGCGTTCCCTGGTCGGCTCGTTGCCGTAGGTGATCAGGTACGGCTTGACCGCGCGGTACGCCTCGAAGAACGGCTCCATGTCCACGATCAGGTCCTTGAGCACCTTCAACCCTTTGATGGGCTCGATGGTGATCGTGGTGTGCTTGCCCCTGGCGAGCAGGTCGCGCACCAGCACCTTGCAGGACAACCGGTTCACGCCGTTGATCCGCATGGCGTCCGAGCCGCACACGCCGTGCGCGCAGGAGCGGCGGAAGCTCAGCGTGCCGTCGATGTACCACTTGACGTAGTGCAGCAGGTTCAGCACCCGGTCGGTGGGCAGCGCGGGCACGTCGAAGGACTCCCACACCGGCTCGTCGGAGACCTCCGGGTTGAACCGGTGGATCTTCACCGTGACGGTCATGGCGCCCTCCGGAACCGGAGGCTCGTTGCCTCGGATGCCGGTCTGGGGCTCGGCGGTCGCGGTCATCAGTACTTCCGCTCCATCGGCTCGTAACGGGTCTGGACGACGGGCTTGTAGTCCAACCGGATATCGGCGGTCAGGCCGTCGCCCATCTTGTACGCCATGGTGTGGCGCATGAAGTTCACGTCGTCGCGGGTCGGGTAGTCCTCGCGGGCGTGGCCGCCGCGCGACTCCTTGCGAGCGATCGCGCCGGTCACCAGGACCTCCGCGAGTTCCAGCAGGAAGCCCAGCTCGACGGCTTCCAGCAGGTCGGTGTTGAACCGCTTGCCCTTGTCGTGCACCGAGATGTGCGCGTAACGCTCCTTGAGTGCCTGCACGTCGTGCAGGGCCTGCTTGAGCGTCTCCTCGGTGCGGTACACCGACGCGTTGGCGTCCATGGTCTGCTGCAACGCCGACCGGATGTCCGCGACCCGCTCGTTGCCGTGCTCGGAGAGCAGGTTGGCCAGCTGCTCGTCGACCACCTTGGTCGGGTCTTCTGGCAGGTCGACATGCTCGTGGTTGGCCGCGTACTCGGCGGCGGCGATGCCGGCGCGGCGGCCGAACACGTTGATGTCCAGCAGCGAGTTGGTGCCGAGCCGGTTCGAGCCGTGCACGGAAACACAGGCGCACTCACCGGCCGCGTACAGGCCGGGGATCACGTTCTCGTTGTCCCGCAACACCTCGCCGTGCACGTTGGTGGGAATCCCGCCCATCACGTAGTGGCAGGTCGGGAACACCGGCACCGGCTCCTTGACCGGGTCGACGCCAAGGTAGGTGCGGGAGAACTCGGTGATGTCGGGCAGCTTGCTCTCCAGCACCTCCTCACCGAGGTGGGTGACGTCGAGCAGCACGTAGTCCTTGTTCGGGCCCGCGCCGCGGCCCTCGCGCACCTCAAGCACCATCGACCGAGCCACGATGTCGCGCGGGGCGAGGTCCTTGATGGTCGGGGCGTAGCGCTCCATGAACCGCTCGCCATCGGCGTTGCGCAGGATGCCGCCCTCGCCGCGGACCGCCTCGGAGATGAGGATGCCGAGGCCGGCGAGGCCGGTCGGATGGAACTGGAAGAACTCCATGTCCTCCAGCGGCAGGCCCTTGCGGAAGATGATGCCGAGGCCGTCGCCGGTGAGCGTGTGCGCGTTGGACGTGGTCTTGAAGATCTTGCCGGAGCCGCCGGTGGCGAAGATGACCGCCTTGGCCTGGAACACGTGGATCTCGCCGGTGGCCAGCTCGTAGGCGACGACACCGACTGGCGACCGGTGCCGTCCGGGGTCTCGTTCAGGCACAGGTCGAGCACGTAGTACTCGTCGAAGAACTCGATGCCCTGCTTGACGCAGTTCTGGTAGAGGGTCTGCAGGATCATGTGGCCGGTGCGGTCGGCCGCGAAGCAGGCCCGGCGGACCGCGGCCTTGCCGTGGTCGCGGGTGTGGCCGCCGAAGCGCCGCTGGTCGATCTTGCCTTCCGGGGTCCGGTTGAACGGCAGGCCCATCTTCTCCAGGTCGAGGACGGCGTCGATGGCCTCCTTGCACATGATCTCGGCGGCGTCCTGGTCGACCAGGTAGTCACCGCCCTTGATCGTGTCGAAGTTGTGCCACTCCCAGTTGTCCTCTTCGACGTTCGCCAGCGCGGCGCACATGCCGCCCTGGGCGGCGCCGGTGTGCGAACGGGTCGGGTAGAGCTTGGTCAGCACCGCGGTCCTCGCCCTGGGCCGGACTCGATCGCGGCGCGCATGCCGGCGCCGCCGGCCCCGACGATCACCACGTCGTACTTGTGGAACTGCATTACCGCTCTTTTCAGGTCAGTCGGTGGCGATGTTCGGGTCGAAGGTGAAGATCACGAACGTGCCCAGCGCCAGGATCAGCACCGATCGACACGTAGAGCAGGATCTTCAGCCAGAACCGGGTGGTGTCCTTGGTGGCGTAGTCGTTGATCACCGTGCGCAGGCCGTTGGTGCCGTGGATCTCGGCGAGCCAGAGCATGGACAGGTCCCAGAACTGCCAGAACGGCGAGGACCAGCGACCGGCCACGAACGCGAAGTTGATCCGCTGCACGCCGCCGTCCAGCATGTTCATGATGAGCAGGTGCCCGAGCACCAGCACGACCAGCAGCAGGCCCGAGACGCGCATGAACAGCCAACTGTAGAGCTCGAAGTTGCTGCGCCGGGCGGCAGGACGGCGTCGCGAGCGCGGTGCCGCGATGGTGGGGGCAGAGCCGAGGGTCGTCATCAGTTACCGCTCCCGAACAGCTTCTCGACGTTGTACTGGAGCATGAAGTAGGCGCTGGGGATCATCACCAGCGACCCAGATCACGATGATCGTCCAGAGCATCGCCCGCTGCACCTTCGGCCCCTTGGCCAGAAGTCCACCAGCATGATCCGCAGGCCGTTGAGCGCGTGGTAGAGCACGGCGCCGACCAGGCCCACCTCCATCAGGTTGACCAGCGGATTCTTGTAGAGGCTGATCACCCGGTCGTAGGACGTTCGGCGAGACCCGGACCAGCGCGGTGTCCAGGACGTGCGCGAACAGGAAGAAGAAGGTCAGCACGCCGGTGATCCGGTGCGCCACCCACGACCACATGCCGAGGTCGCCGCGGTAGAGCTTGCCGCCCGGCGCCCCGGGCCTGCTCCTGCGTCGGAATCGGCGCCAGGCGGTGGCGACGGCGCGGTGCTTGCCGTGCTGGACATCGGCGAACGGCCTCCAACATCGCTGGTGCTCAGTCGTTGAGCAATGGCGCGCCGCCAGCACAGCGGAGAATCCGCATGACAGAAGCGCGCGGGGGACGTTGGGATGCTAAACCTCGCGTCGCGAATCGGCCCACGTCACGACGCCCGCTGTGATCGATGGAACACCGGGCGTCCCGATCGGAGCATGGTCGTCGATCCAGCTGTTGACCAGCGAGAACACGTCAATCCACTGTGGTCTGATGCGGCGCACGCCACAGCGGGCGCCGTACCGGCGTGCGCAGGTGTCCGATCCCGCCCAGTGATCGTCGCGTTTCGGTATTTGGGCTGGTGATGACGGTCCGGTGTGCGGTAGTCACCCGTCTCGGGCACGATTCGGTCACGTGGGGCTACGACGTTGTGGGGAACCTCTCGACGGGCGGTACGGTCTCGCGAATAACACCGGTGTCGACCGGTGCCCGCAGGAGATGTTCCGGCGGGGGTGGGCCCCCGGCAGGGGGTCGGTAATGACGCAGTGGTACGGACCTCGCACACCGCGGTGTGCGACGGGAGAGGAGACAGCCTTGCGCCGAGTACGAGGGATGACCGTCGTCGCCGGCTTGGTGGCGCTCGGGTTGGTACTCGTCGGATGCGGCACGAAGCCGACTTCCTCGGGTAGCTCGCCGAGCAGCTCCAACAGCGGCAGCGGCGGCACGAGCAGCTTCAACGCGTGCATGGTCACCGACACCGGTGGTATCGACGACAGTCGTTCAACGCCTCCGCGTGGGCCGGCATGCAGGCCGCCCAGAAGGACGGCAAGGCAACAGTCAGTACGTCCAGTCGAACACCGAGAACGACTACGTACCGAACATCACGGCGCTCGAGCCAAGCAGAACTGCAACATCGATCGTCACGGTCGGCGGCCTGATGGGCCGGCGACCACGAACGCCGCCAAGGCCAACCCGAGCCAGCACTTCGCCATCGTGGACAACGCCGGCAACGGGACCAACATCCAGGGCCTGCAGTTCAACACCGCCCAGGCCGGCTTCCTCGCCGGTTACCTTGCCGCCGGCTACTCCAAGACCGGCAAGGTCGCCACCTTCGGCGGCCAGAAGATCGCCCCGCGTGACCATCTACATGGACGGCTTCTGGGAGGGCGTGCAGTACTACAACAAGCAGAACAGCAAGAGCGTCCAGGTGCTCGGTTGGGACGAGAAGTCCCAGAACGGGAGCTTCGCCAACTCCTTCACCGACCAGACCAAGGGCCCCAGCTGGCGAAGAACTTCATCCAGGCCAGGGCGCCGACGTGATCTTCCCGGTCGCCGGTGGCACCGGCCTCGGCGGCGTCGCCGCGGTCGCCTCGTCGGGCGGCAAGGCCACGGTCGATCTGGGTCGACACCGACGGCTGCATCTCGGCCCCGCAGTACTGCAACGTGTTCCTGTCCACCGCGTTCAAGAACATGGACAACGCGGTGCAGGCATCGGTCGAGCAGGCAAGCGGCGGCACCTTCGCCACCAAGGACTACATCGGCACGCTGGCCAACGGTGGTGTCGGCCTCTCGCCGTACCACGACTTCGCGGCCAAGATCCCGCAGGCCCTGCAGAGCCAGCTCAGGCCAGATCAAGCAGGACATCATCAGCGGCAAGATCAAGATCACCTCGCCGTCCCAGCCCAAGGGCTGACCGGCGCGAACGGCTCAACCGGCGCTCGTGTCGACGAAGTCCCGTCGACACGGGCGCCGGACCGTGTTCCAGCCCGAACAGGAGGTGCGGCGCGCGATGCGACTCGAACTGCGAGGCATCACCAAGCGCTTCGGCTCGCTGGTCGCCAACGACGCCATCGACCTCGTCGTCGAACCCGGCGAGATCCACGCCCTGCTCGGCGAGAACGGGGCCGGCAAGTCGACCCTGATGAACGTCCTGTACGGCCTGTACAGCCGGACGACGGCGAGATCGTCATCGACGGCGAGCCGGTCACGTTCGAGCGGCCCCGGCGACGCGATCGCGCGCCGGCATCGGCATGGTGCACCAGCACTTCATGCTGATCCCGGTGTTCACCGTCGCCGAGAACGTGATGCTCGGGCACGAGTGGACCAACGGCCCGCTGCGCAGGCTGGACCGGCGCACCGCCGCGCGCCAAGGTGCGCGAACTGTCCGGGCGATACGGCCTCGACGTCGACCCGGACGCGCTCGTCGGCGACCTGCCGGTCGGCGTGCAGCAGCGGGTCGAGATCCTCAAGGCCCTTGCCCGCGACGCCGACGTGCTCATCCTGGACGAGCCGACCGCGGTGCTCACCCCGCAGGAGATCGACGACCTCATCCGGGTCATGCGCGACCTGCGCGACGGCGGCACATCGATCGTGTTCATCACCCACAAGCTGCGCGAGGTCAAGGCGGTCGCCGACCGGATCACCGTGATCCGGCGCGGCAAGGTCGTCGGCGAGGCCGACCCTGCGCGCCGACGAGACCGAACTGGCCAGCATGATGGTCGGCCGCGACGTGCAGCTGGCCGTGGACAAGACGCCGTGCGCGGCCCGGCGAGGTCGGCCTGCGCATCACCGGCCTGTTCGTCAGCCGACGACCGCGGACAGGTCACTGTGGACGGATCTGACCTCGACGTGCACTGCGGCGAGATCGTCGCGCTGGCCGGCGTGCAGGGCAACGGCCAGGAGGAACTGGTCGAGGCCATGCTCGGCGTGCGGCCTGCCGACCTCCGGCTCGATCACGCTTGAACGGCAAGGAACTCACCGGCCGTCGGTCCGCGCGAGGTGCTCCGCGCCGGCGTCGGCTTCGTGCCCGAGGACCGGCAGCACGACGGCCTGGTCGGCGCGTTCACCGTGGCCGAGAACCTGGTGCTGGACCTGTACAACGTCGAGCCGTTCGGTCCGGCGAGTCGCGCTGCGACTCGGCGAGATCCGCGCGCAACGCCAACGCGGCGCGTCGACGAGTTCGACATCCGCACCTCCTCGATCGCCGCCCCGGCCAGCACCCTGTCCGGCGGCAACCAGCAGAAGGTCGTGCTGGCGCGGGAGATGTCGCGTCCGCTGAAGCTGCTCGTCGCCTCCCAGCCGACCCGTGGCGTCGACGTCGGCGCGCAGGAGTTCATCCACAAACGCATCGTCGCCGAACGCGACCGGGGCACCCCGGTGGTCATCGTGTCCACCGAACTCGACGAGGTACTGGCCCTGGCCGACCGGATCGCCGTCATGTACCGCGGCAAGATCATCGGCGATCCTGCCGGCCGGCGCCTCCCGCGACGAGGTCGGCCTGATGATGGCCGGCGTCGCGGCGGAACAGGCCCACGCCGAGGCCGAAGTGCACCCCAGCGAACTGGCAGCGCTCGATCAGGCAGTGCTCGATCAGGCGGCGTCCGACCAGACGGCGCGGACGCGAGTCCGAGGAGTCCTCCTCATGAGCACCACCACTGGAGAAGCCGGTCCCGCCAGGCCGAGTTCCTGCCGCGCCGGAGGAACGCAGGCCGCGCGCCGGCCGCACCTGGCTGGTCAACGTGCTGGCCATCGTCGTCGCCCTGGTCGTCGGCGCGCTGCTGATGATCTTCTCCGACGACCGGGTGCGCCCGTCCTCGGCTACTTGTTCACCTCGCCGGGCGACTTCTTCACCAACTCCTGGGCGGTCGTGTCCAACGCCTACTCGGCGATGTTCTCCGGCGCGATCTTCGACTTCGCACAACGACGGCTCGGTCGCCGGCATCTTCGGCCCGATCTCGGCCACGGTCACCACGGCAGCACCGCTGATCTGCGCCGGTCTCGGCATCTCGCTGGCGTTCCGGTCCGGCCTGTTCAACATCGGTGGCCAGGGCCAGGTCATCGCTCGGCGCGGTCGGCGCCGGGCTACGTCGGCTTCGGCTGGCACCTGCCGGCCGTGCTGCACGTGATCGTCGCGATCCTCGCCGGCATCATCTTCGGCGCGTTCTGGGGCTTCATCTCCGGTTACCTCAAGGCCCGCACCGGCGCGCACGAGGTGATCACCACGATCATGCTCAACTACGTCGCCCTGTCCGGGCTGCAGTACCTGTTGAGCATCAAGAGCTTCGAGCAGCCAGGCAACCCGCAGGGCAGCAAGATCATCGACAACAACGCCAAACTCCCGTCGTTCGGCGCCGGCCTCGATTTCAACGTCGGCATCATCCTGGCCATCGCCGCCGCCATCGGCGTGTGGTGGCTGCTCACCCGCAGCACCATCGGGTTCCGGCTGCGCGCGGTCGGCGCCAACCCGGCAGCTGCCCGCACCGCGGGCATGAGCGTGTCCAGCTCCACCGTGCAGGCCATGCTGATCGCCGGCGGCCTCGCTGGCCTGGCCGGCGCGATCATCCTCACCGGCGGCGCAACCTCCTACCAGGTCGTGCCCGGCATCGACTCCAACGTCGGCTTCGACGCGATCACCGTCGCGCTGCTCGGCCGCTCCACCCCGTGGGGCACCGTGTTCGGCGGCCTGCTGGTCGGCGCGTTGCAGGCCGGCGGCCGGATCATGCAGGTCACCACCGCCGCACAGGGCGGGACCGGCATCTCGATCAACATCGTCACCGTCATCGAGGCGCTGATCGTCATCTTCATCGCGGCGCCGAGGCTGATCCGCGCGCTGTTCCGGCTCAGGGAGGGCGCGGCCAGCGCACTCAGCGCCGCCAGCACCAACCTGAGCGTGGTCATCACCATCGCGCGCAAGCAGCGGGTACCCAAGCACCTGCTGATCGGCGGCGTGCAGATCGTGCTCGGCGTGCTCGGGCTGTGGGCGTTCGGCCTCACCGCCCGCGTCGGCCACCAGGTCCTGTTGCAGTTCTCCCTGTCCAACGAGGCCGTGCACATCCCGCAGGCCACCTTCGTCGCCCGCCCGGTCACCATCGTGCTGTGCCTGCTGACGATCATCGCCGGCATCCTGCGCGTCACCAAGGTGCTCGGTCCGCGCGCCGCCACGTCGATCGCGATCTTCGGCCTGGTCACCGCGTTCATGCTCTGGTCGGTCGCCGGCTCGACCAACGGCCTGAACATCGCGTCACTGCTCCAGGGTTCGCTGTTCCCGGCCGCCATCCCGCTGATCCTCGGCGGCCTCGCCGGCATCATCGGCGAACGCGCAGGCGTGGTGAACGTGGCGCTGGAAGGCCAGCTGCTGCTCGGCGCGTTCGTGGCCGCCGTCGCCAGCACGATCGCCGGCAACGAGTGGATCGGCGCGCTCGGCGGCATGCTCGCCGGCCTCGTGCTCGGCGCGCTGCTCGCCGTGCTCGCCATCCGCTACCTGGTCGACCAGGTGATCATCGGCGTCGTGCTGAACCTGTTCGTCGGCGGCATCACCGCGTTCCTCTACGTGAAGCTGCTGGCGGCGTACCCGAAGCAGTTCAACACGCCCACGTTCTTCCCGACCATCAAGATCCCGGTGCTCGGCGACATCCCGATCATCGGGCCGGTGTTCTTCGACGGCACGATCTTCCTCTACATCACCTACGCGCTCGTGTTCCTCGTGCACTTCTTCCTGTTCCACACCAGGTGGGGCCTGCGGGTGCGCTCGGTCGGCGAACACCCGAAGGCAGCGGACACGGTCGGCATCAACGTCAAGCGCACCCGCTACCGCGCCCTGCTGATCGCCGGCCTGATCGCCGGTCTCGGCGGCGCGTTCCTGGTGATCGGCCTCGGTTCCGGCAACACGTTCGGCATCAACATGTCCTCCGGCAAGGGCTATATCGCGCTCGCCGCGGTCATCTTCGGCCGCTGGCGACCGAGCGGGGCGGTAGCGGCCGCACTGCTGTTCGGTTTCGCCAACCAGTTGGGCAGCCTGCTCTCCCAGGCCGGTGCGCCGATCGACTCGAACCTGCTGCTCACCGCGCCCTACATCGCCACCATCATCGCGGTCGCCGGCCTGGTCGGACGGGTCCGCCCGCCCGCTGCCGACGGCCAGCCCTACCTCACAGGTTGATTCATGCCCGACATTGACTGGGACGGACTGCGCGCGCAGGCGCAGGCAGCCGCCCAACTCGCCTACTGCCCGTACTCCGGCCTCCAGGTCGGCGCCGCCGCCATTGTCGATGACGGCCGCTCGATAACAGGGTGCAACGTGGAGAACGCCTCCTACGGCCTCACCCTGTGCGCGGAATGCACCATGGCCGGCCAACTCCGGCTCACCGGCGGCGGTCGGCTGGTCGCCGTTGCCTGCCGCAGCGGCAAGGGCGAACTGCTCATGCCGTGTGGCCGCTGCCGGCAGATCCTGCGTGAACTCGGCGGCCCGGACTGCCTTGTCGACACCCCACGCGGCATCCTGCCGATGAGCGAGGTGCTGCCCGACGCGTTCGGCCCCGAATTCCTGCCAGCCAACGGGAGCACCGCATGACCGAGCCGATGTCCGCGGTCGACGTCATCCGCGCCAAGCGCGACGGCGAACGTCTCACGCACCAGCAGATCGACTGGGTCGTCGACGCCTACACCAGGGGTGTCGTGGCCGACGAGCAGATGTCCGCGCTCGCCATGGCGATCTTCCTCAACGGCATGGACGCGGACGAGACCGCGCGCTGGACCCTCGCCATGATCAACTCCGGGACGCGGATCGACCTCTCCTCGGTGCCAAGGCCCACCGTGGACAAGCACTCCACCGGCGGCGTCGGCGACAAGATCACCCTCCCGTTGGCCCCGCTCGTCGCCGCCTGCGGCGCGGCAGTGCCGCAGCTGTCCGGCCGCGGCCTCGGCCACACCGGCGGCACGCTCGACAAACTGGAATCCATCCCCGGTTGGCGGGCCGGCCTGTCCGAAGCCGAGATCATCAAGCAGCTCGTCGACGTCGGCGCGGTCGTCTGCGCGACCACCCCGACCCTGGCTCCGGCCGACCGCAAGCTCTACGCCCTGCGCGACGTCACGTCCACAGTGGAATCGATCCCGCTGATCGCCAGCTCGATCATGAGCAAGAAGATCGCGGAAAGCGCTGGCGCGCTCGTGCTCGACGTGAAGGTCGGCTCGGGCGCGTTCATGAAAACCCGTGCGGCGGCGACGGATCTCGCGCACGCGCTGGTCGACATCGGCACCCAGCACGGCGTGCGGTGCAGCGCCCTGCTCACCGACATGTCCGTCCCGCTCGGCCGCGCGGTCGGCAACGCCAACGAGGTCGCCGAGTCGGTCGACGTCCTCAAGGGCGGCGGCCCTGCGGATGTCGTCGAACTCACCGTCGCCCTGGCCCGCGAAATGCTCACCCTCGGCGGCATCACCGACATCGACCCGGCGCAGGTACTCGCCTCCGGCGCGGCGTACGAGAAGTGGGCCGAGATGATCCGCGCCCAGGGCGGCGACCCGGAAGCCCCGCTGCCCACCGCGAAACACGTGCACCTCGTCGAAGCCCCGATCTCCGGCACGCTGACCCGCCTCGACGCCTACGCGGTCGGTGTCGCCGCCTGGCGCCTCGGCGCAGGCCGCGCCCGCAAGGAGGACCCGGTCCAACACGCGGCCGGAATCATCTGCCGCGTCAAGCCCGGTGAGCCCGTCGAAGCCGGCCAGCCCGTCCTCGAACTGCACACCGACACGCGGGAAACCATCCCCGCCGCACTGTCCGCATTGGACGGTCAATGGTCGGTCGGCGCCGAGCCGGTCGAAGCAGGCCCACGCGTGCTGGACGTCATTCGCGGTCAGTGATCCAACTCCTCGACGTCCAGGCGCACGTCGAGCCCGATCGGGAGAGTGAGCCACTGCGGATTGCCCTTCTCCACAACGGTCTGCAGGACATAGCCGCCGCCCGAGAGGTGGTAGCAACGCAGGATCGGCGGCCGGTTGCTGACGAGGTCGACATACCAGAACGCTCTGACACCAGCCTCGGCATAGGCCCAACGCTGCTCGGTGCGGCCAGCTCGTCGGCTCCACGACGAATCCACCTCGACCACGAGCGCGGCGGTGCTCGCCTTGACGGCCTTCGCGCCCTGCTCGATCCGCTCGCAGACCACGAGATCCGCGACGCGAGTGACCCGAGGTCGAACCCGCACCGCGACCGAACCCAGCACGTCCCACCCGCGCGGTTCGGCGACCGCCGCGAGCACCCGACCGAGCCGCCCGATGATCCGCTGTTGGCGCGGCATCGGCGCGGGCACGGCGGCCGTCGACGCGCGAGAGTTCGTCATGCGATCACGTTGCCCGCCAAGGCGATCCGACGCAAATCGGCTACTAATCCTGACGGTAGATGTCAGTCGGGTGGCCATAACGTAGCCGCGTGAACGACTTCGACTTTCTCATCGGTACCTGGGACGTGCACAACCGCGCGCTGGATCGGGCGTTCGTCGGCAGCGACCAGTGGCACGAGTTTCCCGGACTGTCCACCTGTGTCAGCGCGTTCGAGGGCGCGGGCAACTACGACGAGATCGTGTTCCCGACCAAGGGCAAGCGCGGCCTGACCCTGCGGCTGTACAACCCGACAACCAAGGAATGGTCGCTGTACTGGGCCAGCAGCACCGACGGCATGCTCGGCGCACCGGTGATCGGCTCGTACCGGGACGGGCGCGGCGAGTTCTTCGGTGACGACCTCAACGACGGTCACCCGGTGCAGGTCCGCTACATCTGGTCGGACATCACCGCGAACTCGGCGCGCTGGGAGCAGGCGTACTGGGACGTGGCCAAGCAGTTCTGGGAAACCAACTGGATCATGGAGTTCACCCGCCGCTCCGCATAAGACGCGAACACGACGCTGCCCCCTGACCGAGACGAGTCAGGGGGCAGCGGGAGCTGTGGCTCAGGCGCCTTCGGCGAGTTCGGCGTCGATGTCGAGGTCCTTGCCGTTCTTGCTGGTCGACTTCGGACCGCGGGCGCGGCGCTGCTGGCGGGGCAGGGCCATGGGCGGCGGGGCCGGGGTGGGCGCGCCGCCGCCGAGGATCAGCTCGGCGAAGGTGGCCATGGCCTCGTCCAACTGGCCCGCGTTGCGGCGCTCGGACTCCTCGTTGGCGGTGCGCACCAGCGAGATCAGCGACTCGCTGTCCGGGCGCTGGGCCACGGTGCCGCGCACGTCGCGCAGGCCGGCGTCCACGCCGGTGGCGAGTTCGCCGATGCGGCCGCCGATGCCGTTCTCCACCGCGTCCAGGCGGGCGGCCATCGCGTCGAGCTTGCCGGTGACCTGCTCAAGCCGCTCGGCGAGGGCGTCGAGCCGCTCTGTCGGGTCGAGCACGGTGGTGGCCTCGTCGACCTTGCCGCGCATGTCGTCGCGGGAGCTCTCGATGGTGCCGCGCAACGCGTCGCGAGCCTCGGTCAGGCCGCGGTGCAGGCTGTCCTTGCTCTCCGCGATCTCGGCGCGCAGCGCGTCGCGGTTCTCCTCGGCACTGCCGCGCAGCGCCTCGCGGGTCTCGTTGAGGTTGTTGTGCAGGCCGTCCCTGCTTGCCTCGATGCTGCCGCGCAGCTGATCGTTGGCGTCGGTGAGCTTGCCGAACAGAGAGTCGTTGGTTTCCACCAACCGCGCGTACAGCGCCTCGCGGGCCTGGGTGACCGCGATGCCGACCGCGTCGGTCGACTCGGTGACCGAGCGGTGCAGGGCCTCGCGGGTGCCGTCGAGGTGCTCGTGCACGCCCTCGCCGACCTCGTTGACCTGGCCGCGCAGCGTGGTCTCCAGCACGTCGAGGCGTTCCTTGAGGGGCACGTGCACCTCGCGGGGCAGCGCGTCGAGCTTGCTGTCCTGCTTGTCAAGGTGCTGGTGGAACTCGTCGAGGCGACGGTGGATCTGGGCGAGCTTGTCCTCCAACCCATCCATCCGGCCGCCGACGCCCTCGAACCGACCGGCGACGCCGTCGAGACGACCGTCGAGCTGGGCGAACGGCGTGGCGAGCTTGTCCACGACCGAGTCGACCGCGCGGTTCAGGCCGGCGATCGCCGCGTCCTGGGCCTCAAGCTTGGCCAGCGTCTCGTCCAGCCGCTCGGCCAGCACGCTGACTTCGGTGCGGTCGGGCAGCTCGGAGAGCCGCTTGCGCACCGAGCCCAGCGACTCCACCGGCGCCAGCCTGGCGTGGATCTCGTCGAGCGCGTCGAAGATCTGCTGTTGCTCGCTCTCACGAACCTCGGCGGCGCGGTTGAGCATGTTCCGCATCCGGTCGAAGGACATCGTCGAGCTGGTGTTCTCGTTCACGGCAAGGGAGCCTTCATCCGTGGGGAGGAGAGGGGAGACCCGAGCGTAGCCATTGACGGTGGGTGGTCAGCAGGGGGCCCCTGGTGTTTTTGACGTGCGGGGTGCCCGAAATAGACCATATGGGGTATGAAGGCCGGCGCATTGGGACCAGTGGTCGCCTCTGCCGGAGTTGGCCACCTGGGCTCGATCGGTGCCGGAGCGAGGTGGTAGTGGGTGATGAGGTGGCTCGTAGTGGTGGACGCTGTCGCGATCGATCACCCATCCTCGTGACGACTCACCCGTCAGAGTGATTTATCGCCAGTCTCGTAACACGTGTCAACGAGGGTAGCGGCTGGTGATCTTCCGTTGCCGCATTTCGCGGCCCCCGCGTACCGTGTCGCCATGCCGACACCTGTCAACCCTGACACCGTGCGCAGCGCGCCCAAGGTGCTGCTCCACGACCATCTCGACGGTGGGCTCCGCCCACAGACGGTGATCGAACTCGCCGACGCGGCCGGCTACACCGAAGAGCTTCCCGCGACCGAGCCGGCGGCGCTCGGCAACTGGTTCCGTGACGCTGCCGACTCCGGCTCGCTGGTGCGCTATCTGGAGACCTTCGCGCACACCTGCGCGGTCATGCAGGACGAGGCGGCGCTGATCCGGGTCGCCGCCGAATGCGTCGAGGACCTTGCTGACGACGGCGTGGTGTACGCGGAAGTCCGGTACGCGCCGGAACTGTTCGTCGAGGGCGGGCTCGGTCTCGACGCGATCGTGCAGATCGTGCAGGAGGGGTTCCGCGAGGGCGAGCGCAGGGCGGCGGCCAAGGGGCAGCGGATCAGGATCGGCACGCTGCTGTGCGCGCTGCGGCAGAACGCGCGCTCGATGGAGATCGCCGAACAGGCCGTGCGCTACCGCGACATCGGCGTGGTCGGGTTTGACATCGCCGGCCCGGAGGCCGGCTATCCGCCCACCCGCAACCTGGACGCGTTCGAGTACCTGCGCCAACAGAACGCGCACTTCACGATTCACGCCGGCGAGGCGTTCGGCCTGCCCTCGATCTGGGAGGCGATCCAGCACTGCGGCGCCGAGCGACTCGGGCACGGCGTGCGGATCGTGGACGACATCAAGATCGGCGAGGACGGCACCGTCCAACTGGGCCGGTTGGCCAACTACGTCCGGGACCGACGCATCCCGTTGGAGATGTGCCCTTCGTCGAACCTCCAGACCGGTGCCGCTTCCTCGATCGTCGAGCACCCGATCGGCCTGCTCACCAAGCTGCGCTTCCGCGTAACGGTCAACACCGACAACCGGCTGATGAGCCACTGCTCGGCGTCGAGCGAGTTCAGCGCGTTGGTCGACGCGTTCGGCTATGACTGGTCGGACCTGCAATGGTTCACGGTGAACGCGATGAAGTCCGCGTTCATCGGGTTCGACGAGCGGCTGGAGATCATCAACAACGTGATCAAGCCGGGGTACGCCGCGTTGATGGCCTGATATCCCGGTGTCCACCTGGTGGATCGGGTGTTTGCCCCAGGTCAAACATCTGGTCTAACGTCCAGAATGAGAGACATGATTCTCATATTCTGGAATAGGTGATCGTCGTGGTCGAGGTAGCCGGGGGAAGCGGGCGACGGTGGCTGATGCTGGCCCTCGGCCTCGCCGCGCAGACCGCGGCCTGCTCCTTCCTCTACGGCCTGCCGTTCCTGGTGCCGGCCATGCGTGCCGCCGAGCACCTTTCCCTTGCCAGGGCCGGTGTTGTGGTGTCCGCGCCCACCGTCGGCCTGCTGCTCACCCTGATCGCCTGGGGCGCGGTCGCCGACCGCTACGGCGAACGACTTGTGCTCGCCATCGGGCTCGGCCTGTGCGGGGTGCTCGTCGCGCTGGCCGCGACGCTCGTGCACGGCATGGTCGGCTTCGTCATCCTGCTCGGGCTGGCCGGCGCCGCGGGCGCCTCCGTCAACGCGGCAAGCGGACGGGTGGTGATGGGCTGGTTCGCCGCGCACGAACGCGGGGTTGCCATGGGCGTTCGGCAGACCGCGCAACCGCTCGGCGTCGGCATCGCCTCGCTGAGCCTGCCGATCCTGGCCGGCGCCATCGGTTTCCGTGCCGCGCTGCTGCTGCCGGCCGTGCTGTGCCTGCTGTGCGCGGTGCTGGTCGCGCTGCTGGTGGTCGATCCGCCCCGACCCGCGCGCAAGGCGGGGGAGCGGACCCGCTCGCCCTACCGCGAGCCGACGCTGTGGCGGCTGCACGCGGCCAGCACCATGCTGGTCGTCCCGCAGTTCGCCATCTCCGCGTTCGCGCTGGAGTACCTGGTCACGGTGCCGCACTGGGGACCGGGGGCGGCAGGCGGGTTCCTCGCGGTGATCCAGGTCTTCGGCGCGGTCGGCCGGCTCGGCGCGGGTTACTGGTCGGACCGGGTGGCCAGCAGGCTCGGGCCCATGCGCCAACTGGCCGTCGCCAGCGCGGTGGTGATGCTGCTGGCCGCGCTCGGCGACCGCACCTGGACCTGGCTGGTGGTGGCGGCGATCGCGGTCGGCGCGGTGATCACCGTCGCGGACAACGGCCTCGGCTTCACCGCGACCGCCGAGTTGGCCGGGCAGGCGTGGTCCGGCCGGGCGCTCGGCGCGCAGAACACCGCGCAGAACGTCGCGGCCGCGCTCACCCCGCCGCTGCTCGGCCTGGTCATCGGCGGATCCGACTACGCGGTCGCGTTCGGCGTCGCCGCGATCTTCCCGATCCTGGCCATCGGCCTGACACCGGTCGCGGCCGAAACCCTCGCCAGGAAAGGGCAGCGGCCCTCGATCAGCGCTCGTTCAGGCGCGCCTCGAAGCCGGTGACCAGCTTGCGCCACGCAGCGACTTCCTTGTCGAACGGCGGGCTCGGCGCGAGCCGGTTCGGGTCGGGCCGCACCACGAACGACACCAGCCAGCCAAGGCTCTCCGACTGCGCGAGCGCCTTGCCGACGCTGTCGTCGCCCGCCCAGTCGGCCGTGTCGGTGAACAGCTCGACGACCAGGTCGAGCTGGGTCGGGTCGATCGCGTCGATGCCTTCCTCGATGTCCTCGTCGATCCCGGTCAGCACGTAGAGGTTGCTGTCCACGATGTCGATTTCGAGCGAGCCGTCCGTCGCCGCGTTGAGTACGTCCTGCCAGGTGGCGACCTGCGAGAGGTCGTTGTCCTGCGCGTCGGCCGCCGTGTCGACGAGGTGCCGGATCAGTGCCTTTGGTGTCTTGAACACGTCGATCTTGCCGTTGTGGCCGAGGAACAGCGGGTCGTCGTCGAGGTAGCAGCGAAGGGTGTAGTACTCCTTCTGGGCGGTGACGATCTTGATCGGGTCGATGCCGACCTCGCCCCAGAAGCCGAGTTCCTCTTCTTCCTCCTCGGCTTCTTCTTCATCAGCCTCGGCAGCCGCGACGACGACCTTCTCGGTCGCCTCCTCCTCGTGCGCGTCGAGTGGCTCGTTCTCGTCGTCTTCCTCGTCCGCCTCCTGGGCCTCCAGTTCGGCGAACTCGGTCTGGGCAAGGGCCAACGCCTTCTCGTCGACCTCGGGGACGGTGACCACCTCGTCGATCGCGTCGAGCAGGTCGTCCCACTTCTCCGCGACGACCTCGGCCAGCTCGGTCCAGAGCACCTGGCCCTCGCGGCCGCTGAAGGGCAGCGTGCCCTGCTCAAGAAGGCTGAATCCGCTCGCCGAGTCGAGGATCTCGTGCACCTGCTCCAGATCGCACACGTCCGCGAGCGAGCGGATCATCGCGACGATGTCGGCCAGTTCGGACAGCACCCAGGTGTCCGGGTCCTCCGAGACCAACTCGGGCACGCCGACCAGGTCGTACTGGTGCTCCTCGTCCGGCGTCAGCTCGGCCACGGTCAGCGCGGGCACCACGTGCCAGGCCGGGTGGTCGACGAGGTCGTGCTCGTCCTCCGTGCGCACGAACGCGGCCAGGTGCGGGGTGTCCGGGAACGCGTAGAGGTCGTCCTCGTGACCGAGGAACGCCTCCCATTCCTCGCCTTCCTCGCGCCACCGAGGGGCCCACAACGTGACCAGGTCGCCCTGGGGCAGCCCGAGTTCGATCGGGACGATGTCCTGGGCCATCAAAAACCTCCCGGTCAACACATGTTTTGCCAGCAGCCGCACCCAGCGGGCCGGAGACTTCGGCAGCCTACGGGGTGCCGGTGAACAGCGGTCGATGGGGCAGGACGATCTCGCCGGTCCCCCAACGGGTGAGCGCGGCAAATCTAGCGCGAACCGGAAACGCGACTCGCGCCGATCCCGGAAAATTTCATCGAAAGCCGCTGGTAGGCCAGTGGAATGCGGCGATTGGACGTCTCGGATACGCCGTTCATCCCGTGCGGGAAGGTGTGGCCGCGACGGTGGGATGTGCGAAGGTGATGGTGCGCGGCGGACGTTGGGCGCGGCAGGGGGTAGTGCGTACAGGAGGCCGGGGGATGAGTGATGGCGGGGGGAAGGATCCGGGCAGGCGAGTCACGTTCCGGTCGGTGTTCGCGGTGCGCGAGTTCCGCGCGCTCGCCTCGGCCGAGGCGTTGTCGCAGATCGGCGACCAGTTGGCCAGGGTCGCGCTGGCCGTGCTGGTGTTCGACCAGACAGACTCGGCGCTGTTCACCGGCCTGACCTATGCACTGACGATGGCGCCCGCGTTTCTTGGCGGGATCTTCCTGTCCGGCATCGCGGACCGGCTGCCGCGTCGCGAGGTGATGGTCGGCGCGGACATCGCAAGGGCGCTGCTGATCGGCGCGGTCGCCATCCCCGTGATGCCATTCCCGGTGCTGTATGTGCTGGTCGCGGCGGTCTCGTTCTGCCAGGCGCCGTTCAAGGCCGCCCAACTCGCGCTGCTGCCGGCGATTCTGCCCGGCGAGAAGTACGTGACCGGCATGGCGATCCGCAGCATCACCATCCAGACCGCGCAGATGATCGGATTCGCCGCGGGCGGCGTGCTGGTCAGCGCGATCAACCCGTACCTCGGCCTCGCGTTGGACGCGGTGACCTTCCTCGGTTCTGCCGCGTTCGTCCGGTTCGGCGTGCACGCCCGGCCCGCCGCGCGCGTGCCGACCAACGGTGCGCCGAGGGAGTCGATGGTGAAGTCGGCGGCGGGCGGGTTGCGGTTGATCTGGCACGACCCGTCGCTGCGGACGCTGCTCACCCTGAGCTGGTTGTCAGGGTTCCTGATTGTCTACGAGGGACTCGCCGCGCCGTACACCGCCGAGATCGGCGGCGGCACCATCGCCATCGGGCTCATCCTGGCCAGCGATCCGCTTGGCAGCGCGGTGGGCGCCTTCGTGTTCGGCCGCTGGGTGCCGGTGTCCATGCGTTCAAGGGTGCTGGGCGGGCTGGGAATCGCGTCCTGCGTGCCGGTCGGGGTGGTCGTGTTCCACCCCGGCATCGTCGTGTCGGTCGCGTTGTTCGCGGTGGCCGGTGCACTCGGCACCGCGGTGATGATGCAGTCAACGGCGCTGTTCACCAGGGGAGTTCCCGATCACAGCCGGGCGCAGGCGTCCGGGCTCTCGCAATCGGGCACCGCGACCATCCAGGGCCTGTCCCCCCTGCTGGCCGGGCTGGTCGCGGACCATGTCGGCACGGCGAACACAGTGGGTGCGGTCGGGATCATCGGTTTGCTGATAGCGATTCCGGCCGCGATCGTCTGGCAGCGTATCTTGGCAGGTCAGGTGGACGTCGTCGGTCAGACCGACAGTGCCTGACCACAAAAGAACCGGTTTCAGCCCTCACGAGAAGCCACGACGATCACCTCCACTGGCGCTTCGCACAACCTAGCCCAAGAACTCAAAGGTCCCCATCATTATGAGTCATCCGTCCGCCGAATCGCGCCTCGTGTCCTGGGGTGTGCTGCGGCCGGGCGGTTGGAAGATGTGGACGGCCGCCAGGCCGAGGTGGATCGCCTACGCGCTCGCCAGCGAACTCGCGGCGGTAGTACTCGCGGTGACGAGCCTGTCGCGCGGCGAGACCGACTGGCATGACGTCCAGTGGTTCCTGATCCTGCTCGGGCTCGGCGTCGGGCAGGCCGAGATGTCCCGGCGCATCGAGAAGATGCGCCGCTGGATGGGTGGACAGACGCACATCAACATGACGTCGGTGTGGTTCGTCGCCGGCGTCACCATGCTCAACCCCGCCTGGGTCGCGTTGCTCGCCACCTGCGTGTACCTGCACCTGTGGCTGCGGGTGTGGCGAGCGGTGCGGACAAGGCCGGCGCACCGGGTCGCGGCGAGCACCGCGTGGATGGTGCTCTCCTGTTACCTCGCCTCGTTCACGCTGCGCGCCACCGGTCTCGGCCAGCTGAGCCGGGCCGAGCCGCTGACCGTGCGCGGCAGCTGGACCGTGCTCGTCGCGGGCGGAACGTTCGAGGTGGTCAGCCTGGTCCTGGTGGCACTGGGCATCTACCTCTACACGCAGGAGCGCTCGGTGAGCGACCTGGTCGGCACCGGCGCGGACAACGCGCTGGAACTGGTCACCATCTGCCTCGGCGGCCTGACCACGATCGCCCTTGTCTACCAGCCCATCCTGGTCGCGCTGGTGTTCCCGCCGCTGTTGCTGTTGCACCGCAACGTGTTGCTCAAACAGCTGGAGGAAGCGGCCACAAAGGACGAGAAGCTGGGCATCTACAACTTCGTCGGGTGGCAGACGATCGCCCAGCGCGAACTCGAACGCGCGCAGCGCACCAGAAGCACGCCGATCGGGGTGCTCATGGTCGACCTCGACCACTTCAAGAAGGTCAACGACGTCTACGGCCACCTCGCAGGCGACGCCGTGCTCAAGGCGGTCGCCAAGACCGTTTCAGGGCAGATCCGCGGCTACGACTCCCTCGGCCGGTTCGGCGGCGAGGAGTTCGTGGTGCTGCTCCCCGGAGTGTCCGAATCGGAGGCGGTGGCCGCGGCCGAGCGCATCCGGCTCGCCGTGCGCGACATCGAGGTCACCGACGAGGCCAACCTGATCGGCAACCTGTCCGTGTCCATCGGCGTCGCCGTCTACCCTTCGCACGGCAACGCGCTGGAGAAGCTGATCAGCGCGGCCGACGCCGCGCTCTACCGGGCCAAGAACGGCGGCCGCAACCAGGTGGTCACGGCCGAAGGTCCCAAGTCGACACGGAGCCGTTAACCGTTGGCGCGCAACGACCACGAGCGCAACCGGGCGAACCCGCGCACCGCGACCGGTCGACGTGGCCGCAACCGGAACTCATCGTCGCCTTCGAGTTGGGCCGCGATCGTGCGGTCCACCAGGACCTTGCCCGGCTTGGCCAACGAGGTCAGCCGCGCGGCCACGTTCACCACCGATCCGTAGACGTCCCCGAACCGGCTCAGCACCGGTCCCATGGCCAGCCCGACCCGCAGCGTTGGCAGGCCCTCGGCGTCGCGTTTCGGGTCCGTCAACCGCACGGCGATGCGCGCCGCGTCGGCAGCGGTGTCCGCGACGAACAGCACCTCGTCGCCAACGGTCTTCACCACCCGACCGTGGAATTCCGCGATCGCCTCTGCCGCGTTCTCCTCGAAGCCTTCCAGCAGCGCGGTCAACTCGTCGATGTTCGCGTGCCGGGTGGTGCTGGTGAACCCGACGATGTCGGCGAAGCCGACCGCCATGGTCTGGGTGGACATCTCCGATGGCGACTCGGAGAGCAGTCGGCCCGCCGCGGCCGCGAGGTGCCGCCGCCACACGTAGGACTGGAGCCCCTCGATGATCGGCAGCAGCACGCCGGCCAACCGCGCGACGTCCTGCTCGGTGCCGTTGGCGTCGCGGACCCGCGCCATCACCTCCTGCACCTGCCACTCGGCCAGCCGGGACACGGTCTGGCCGATGGTGCGCGCCGCGGACACCTCGGCGCCGGGATCGAAGGCGCCGGTTTCCAACAGCACCTTCCACACCCGCAGCGCCTCGATGTCGCCGTCGGTGAACACCACGGCGTCGTCGCCGACGGAGGCGAAGCCCATCGCCATCCAGAGCCGGTGAGTCCGATCCGGACTCACCCCGGCCGCCTCGGCGACCTGCAGCCGGGTGTACTTGCGCTGCCCGCCGAGCAGGGCCTCCTCGAACTCCCGCTGCACGTTGATCTTCGCTACCGCCTTCGTGGACCGAGCGCGCTCAGCGCACGGTGTGCACGATCAGCACGTCGCACGTTGCCTGGCGGGAGACGTCCGCAGGCACCGAGCCGAGCAACCGGCCGGCCAGCGTGTTCAGGCCGCGGTTGCCGACGACGAGCAGGTCGGCATTGTGCTCTGCCAGCGCCTTGACCAGCGACTTCACCGGGTTGCCCTGGATGGCGACGGCCTGCACGTTCATCGCGCCCTGCTTGGCGGCGCGCTCCTCGGCGGTGCGCAGGGTGTCCTCGGCCGGGGTCGAGCCGACCACCTGGTACGCCTCCTCGCCGAGCGCGTCCTCGGCCGAGGCGACCTCGCGCTCGGAAGCCGGGAAGTACGCGCACACGATCACCAGCTTGGCTCCGGCGTCGGTGGCGATGGCCGCCGCCCGGTCGACCGCGCGGTAGGAGGAGTCCGAGCCGTCCGTGCCAACCAGCACGGTCTGGTACGCGCCCATGCTCTGCCTTCCTGGATCAAGTCGGTCACGACGTTGGAGCAGACCGTACCGGACGCGATCGAGCCATACCTACCGACAGGTAGATTTTGCATTGAGCCACTCAGGCTCAACTTTGTTGTCTTTCGATCATCATGCCTGGCAGGATGGTCGACATGGTGGGGACGAAGGACGCGAAACCGGGCCTGTTGCGGCGCAGCGCGGACTTCCGCAGGCTCTGGGCGGCAGGCGCGATCAGCCAACTGGGCACCTACGTCAGCAACCTCGCCATTCCCCTGTTCGCCCTGCTCGACCTGCATGCGACCGTGCTCCAGATCGCGTTGCTGACCACCCTGCGCACCGGCGCCCAGGTGCTGGTCGGCCTCCCGGCCGGCGTGCTGGTCGACCGGTTGCGCTGCCGGCCCGTGATGATCGCCGCCGACCTGGGCCGGATGCTGCTGTTCGGCTCGATCCCGGTGGCCGCGGCGCTGCACGTGGCCGGCATCGGCCAGCTCTACGTCGTGGTGTTCCTCGGCGGTGTGCTCACGATCTTCTTCGACACCGCCAACGCAACCCACCTGCCACTGCTCGTCGGCAAGGACGACCTGGTCGAGGGAAACGCGCGGTTGCAGATCAACGCCTCGGTCGCGGCCACCGTCGGCCCGAGCGTCGCCGGCCTGCTCGTGCAGTGGTTCACCGCGCCGTTCGCGGTGGCGCTCGACGCGGTCAGCTACCTCTGCTCGGCCATCGGCGTCCGCGCCATCCGTGTCCCCGAACTACCGCCGACGCCAACGGCGGAGCGGGCGCCGCTGCTCGGCGAGATCAAGGCCGGGCTGCGGTTCGTGCTCGGCCACCCGGTGATCCGGCCGATCGCCGGTTACCTGTTCACCGAGGCGTTCTTCCAGGGCGCCGGGTTCACCGGCCTGCTCACCGTGTTCCTGGTCAGCCCGCTACGGCTCACGCCTGGCCTGATCGGCGTGCTCGGCGGGATCAGCATGCTCGGCGCGGTCGCCGGCTCGCTGCTGGCCACCCGGGTCGCCAGCAGGCTCGGCCGGACCAGGGCGCTGCTCGCGTCCGGGGTGGCGATCGGCGTCGGCGCGCTGCTGATCCCGTTGGCCCAGCCCGGTTGGCTGCTCGGCTGCTACGTGCTCGGCAACGCGGTCCTCGGCTTCTCGATCATCCTCAACATCGTCACCGAGACCAGCATCTGCCAGGCCGAATGCCCGGACGAGCTACGCGGCCGGATGACCGCGACGCTGCGCATGACCACCTACGGCGGACTGCCGGTTGGCGGTCTGGTCGGCGGCGCGCTCGGCACAGCCATCGGCGTCCGCCCGACCATCTGGGGCGCGGCGATCGGCATGTTCCTTGCCGCGATCTGGCTCATCGGCCCGGCCAGGGTGGTTGTCCGGGCCTAGCTTGACGGATTTGATGGCTCAACGATCTCTGGGTGGCTCCAGGGGTGTTGACCCGAGGCAAGCGATGTCACAGACGGTGGATCATCCGCGCCGGGTTACATGGTCCGGTATGTCGCGGACAACCACGCTGCCTGCGCCGATGACCGCGCTCTCGCCGATGGTCACGCCTGGGCAGACGATCACGCCACCGCCGAGCCACGCATTTTCGTCGATCGTGATGGGGGCAGGTCTCTCCCATCCGGCGCGGCGTCGTTCATGGTCCTCCATCGGATGCAGGGCTGTGAGCAGTTGCGCCCGTGGGCCGATCCGGACGTCATCACCGATCGTGATCGCGGCGCCAGGGCCGAACTTGGCGAGCAGCTCTTCCAGGATCGGACGGCGCTCAGCGTCGTCGTCCGCTCCGGTCGCGTTGAACCTGTCGAGCATTCGCCAACAGCGCCGTCGTTCCTCGGCAAGGTCGGGTTCGTCCAGGTACCAGTCACCGCGCAGCATTCGATCTTTCTGCTCGTCCACGTTGCGTCCTTCCGGACGGCCGATGCTGACCGCTCCGGCCGGCTGTCCCGCATGATCTGGTTGCGGTCCCCAAGGCATCTTTCCCAGCCCACCCCTGTGGCCTCCTGACTGCTCCGCCCACTTCCCCCGGAACGACACGCACCCAGCGCGACGACCAGACGAATTGACGGCCGCCAAGTGATGCTGTCGACTAGTGTATTAGTTGAGTAGAACAATGTGAGGGGGCCAGGTGGTCGAGTTCCGCGTTGACCGCAGTGCTGGCCTGCCCGCCTACCTGCAGCTCGTGCGCCAGGTGCGGGAGGCGTTGCGGCTCGGCTGGCTGCACCCCGGCGATCGGTTGCCGACCGTCCGCGAGGTGGTGGCCACCAGCGGGGTCAACCCGAACACCGTGCTCAAGGCGTATCGGGAGCTGGAAATGGCCGGCCTCGTCGAGGCAAGGCAGGGCTCGGGGACCTACGTGAAGGCATCTCTCGGGTCGGTCGCGCCGGAGGCCATGACCGAACTGCGCACCCAACTCGGGGCCTGGGTTCGCACCGCGCGCGCGGCCGGACTGGAGAACGAGGACATCCAGGCGCTGCTGGGAGCCGTGCTCGCAGGCGAGGCGACGACCAACGGACACCACGATCGGGGAGTAAGTGCATGACCGCGAACACTGACGACGAGTTCGCGCTGCGGGTCAAGGGCCTCGGCAAGGAGTACCGCTCGCGCCTGCGCGGCAACAACTGGGCGCTGCGGGACTGCACCTTCGGCCTGCCGGCCGGCAAGGTGGTCGCGCTGGTCGGCGCGAACGGCGCCGGCAAGACCACGCTGCTGAGCATCCTGGCCGGCCTGCTCGCACCGACCGAGGGCGCGGTCCGGCTGGGCGGCACGCCGCAGGAGCCGAACCGGATCGCGTTCGTGGGCTCGAGGACAAACCGCTCTACCGGCACTTCAGCGTGCGCGACATGCTCAAGGTCGGCCAGCGGCTCAACCGGGCGTGGGATGACGAGCGGGCCAAGCGCTGGCTGCGCCGCTTCGACATTCCGCTGGACCGGCCGTGCGGCAGGCTCTCCGGTGGCCAGCAGGCGCACGTCTCGTTCGCGATCGCGGTCGGCTCCCGCCCGTCCGTGCTGCTGCTCGACGAGCCACTGTCCAACTTGGACCCGCTTGCCCGGCGCGACGTCACCAAGGAACTGCTCGGCGAGGTCGCGGACACCGGCCTGACGGTACTGCTCTCCACGCACGTGGTGGCCGAACTCGGCGGCGTCGCCGACCACCTGCTGCTGCTCTCCCGGGGCGCCCTGCTCATCGACAGCGACGCGGACGACCTGCTCACCGAGCACCTCTACTACGTCGGCCCGCGCGCGAGCGAACCGCCGTGCCAGGGCGAGATCGTCAAGGCGAGCCATTCCACGAGCCAGTCCAGCTTCCTGGTCCGGGTCGGTCCCACCGACGTGCCTGCCTCGGTCACCCCGCCGTGGACCACCCGTCCGGTGTCGCTGGAGGACCTGGTCATCGCCTACCTGGAATCGGACCGGGCGAGCGCGGCGGTGGCCGCATGACCGCGGCCGTAGCGCCGGACATGACGCTTTCCACGCCACCGTGGCGAAAAGCCAAGGTCGGCTTCGGTGACCTCGTCGCGCTGACCCTGCGCCAGCACCGCACCGCGCTGTCCGCGATCGTGCTCGTCTATGTCCTCTATGGACTGCTCATCCAGGTCAGCGGTGGCGAAGCCGCGATCGGTGACTGGCGGTTCGATCCGAGGTTGTTCGATCCGGCACTCGCCGGGTTGGTCGCCGTGTTCTGGGGCGCTCCGCTGCTCGCCGCCGAATACGAGCAGCACACCAACCTGCTGGTCTGGAGCCAGGACGTGTCGCCGCGGCGCTGGCTCGTCGCCAAGCTGACATTGCTCGGTGGCACGGTCGTCGTGCTCTCCACACTGCTGACCCTGCTCGTGCGCGACCAGATCGCGCGCGAATACCATGCGTACCAAGGGCCCGCTCCGTGGAACGCTCCGTTCGGCCTCGTCGGCTTCGAAGCCTGGGTGCCGCTTGCCATCGCGTACGCGCTGTTCGGCTTGTTCTTCGGCGTCGCGGTGGGCGCGGTCTGGCGCCGCACGATCGTCGCGATGTCGGTCACGCTGATCGGATTCGGTGCCATCCGGTACCTGATCGCCGATCAGCTGCGGCCGTGGCTGCTGGGCCATCTGAACACCCCGATCCGGTACATCATTCCCCTGACGACCTCTCCACCCACGCCCGCCGAGCTGAACAGCCAACCCGGCATGAACGACTACATCGTCAACGGCGGCCTGTACCTGACCAGGACCGGTCAGGCCGTCCAGGTGCAGTTCCCCGGACCCTGCTCCTACGTTGACGGCAATGACCCCGACGCGTTCGTGCACTGCATGACGGCCAAGGGATACGTGTCCGTCGGCGAGGACTACCAGCCCTACACCCGGCTCCTCACCTTCCAACTGGTCGAGTTGGCGATCTACGTCGTGTTCATCGCGGCGTGCCTCGGGTTCGTGGTGTGGACCATGCGCAGAAAGGCGAGCATCTGATGACCGCGGCCACCTCCTCCCGTCCGCTCTCACCCGCGCTGGTCACCCGCGCCCGAGTCGGCTGGACCGATCTCGCCTGGCTCGTCTGGCGGCAGCATCGCGTCCTGATCGGTATCACAACGCTGGGCGTTGCGATCGTCGCAGGACTGCTCGTGTGGGACGCCACCGACCTGCGGCACGCGAGCGCCTATCCGTTGCTCGCCAACCTGGTCCTGCCCTCGGCGGCCGGGCTGATCGCGGTGTTCTGGGGCGCACCGTTGCTCGCCGTCGAGTACGAGCAGCGCACCCAGCTGCTGGTGTGGGCGCAGGACGTGTCGCCGATGCGCTGGCTGACCGCGAAGATCGTGCTGCTCGGCGCGGTCGCCGCGATCCTGCTCGCGATCATCGGCGGAGCGGACGACGTGTTCGTCAACGCGATCACCTCGACCGGTCACGAGTATCCGGCCCAGTACGGCCCGTGGGGTTCCGTCGGGTTCGAGTCGTGGATTCCGCTACAGGTGAGCTATGCGTTGTTCGGGTTCGCGCTCGGCCTCGCGGCCAGCGCCGTGATGCGCAGAACCGTCGGGGCCATGGCCACCACCCTGGTGCTGTTCACCGGCGTGCGGCTCGCGATCGGCAGCTGGCGCCCGACGTTCCTGACCCCGCTGCGCTACGTCACCGCGCCCACCGCCAACATAGTCAGGGCGCCCGGCACGAACAGCATGCCCATCGGCGTCCAGTACTCCGTCGACGCGGCAGGTAACCACGTCGGCATCCCGCAGGTCTGCTTCGACACCAGGACCTATCTGACGAACGTGCCGTGCGCCAGAGCACACGGCGTTGTCGCGACCTATGTGGACTATCAGCCGGCGAGCAGGCTGCTGCCGTTCCACCTGATCGAGTTCGGCATCTTCGCGGTGCTGACGGCGGCGCTGCTCACCATCGCCTTCCGCGTCATACGCCCATCGGGTGCCAGACCGTCTTGGTCTCCAGGAAGGCCCGCAGCCGGCTGACGTTCGGCCGCTCGGCCCAGTCCGGTTCGGTCGCCGGCACCCGCAGCACCCGCTTGACCGTGTTCGACGCGGCCTTCTCCAGGTCGACGCGGTGCTCGGCGGACACGCCGCCGAGGTCGAGCGCGTTCACGTCGGCGTGCGAGGCCAGCCACGGCGCGAGCTCCAGCGTCCGGCCGGTCAGCATGTTCACCACACCGCCCGGCACATCCGATGTCGCGAGCACCTCGGACAGCGTGATCGCCGGCAGCGGCCGCTGCTCGCTGGCGACGACAACGCACGTGTTGCCGCTGGCAATCACCGGCGCGACCACGCTGACCAGCCCGAGCAGCGCGGACGCCTGCGGCGCGAACACCGCGACCACCCCGGTCGGCTCCGGCACGCTGAAGGAGAAGTACGGCCCGGCAACCGGATTCGCCGCGCCGAGCACGGTCGCGATCTTGTCCGTCCAGCCCGCGTACCACACCCACCTGTCGATCGCCGCGTCCACAGTGGACCTCGCCTGCGCCGGCTTGAGTCCCTCGGACGCGGTGACCTCGGCGATGAACTGCTCGCGCCTGCCCTCCAGCAGCTCAGCGACCCGGTACAGCACCTGGCCCCGGTTGTACGCGGTCGCCCCGGACCAGCCGCCGAACGCCTTGCGGGCGGCCACCACCGCGTCCCGCGCGTCCTTGCGCGAGCCCTGCGCGGCATTGGCCAGGAATGCGCCAGCCGCATCGGTCACCGGATAGGACCGGCCGGACTCGGAGCGGGGAAACGCGCCACCGATGTAGAGCTTGTAGGTCTTGGCGACCGACAGCCGCACGGAATCAGACATCGAGGTACGCCTCCAGCCCGGCCCGGCCGCCCTCGCGACCGAAACCCGACTCCTGGTAGCCGCCGAACGGAGCGGTCGGATCGAATCGGTTGAACGTGTTCGCCCAGACCACCCCGGCACGCATCCGGTTGGCCATCCACAGAATCCGCGAGCCCTTCTCGGTCCAGATCCCCGCGGACAACCCGTACGGCGTGTTGTTCGCCTTGGCGACCGCCTCGTCCGGGGTGCGGAAGGTCAGCACGGACAGCACCGGTCCGAAGATCTCCTCCCGTGCGATGCGCATGGACTGGGTGACGTTCGCGAACACCGTCGGCGCGAAGAAGAACCCCTTCTCCGGCAACGGACACGGACTGGTCCAGCGCTGCGCGCCCTCGGCGTCGCCCACCGCGGTCAGCTCGCGGATCTTGTCCAGCTGCGTCCGCGGAGTTGATCGCGCCGACATCGGTGTTCTTGTCCAGCGGATCACCGACCCGCAGCGTCGAGACGCGAGCATGCAACTTCTCCAGCAGCTCGTCCGCGATCGACTCGCTCACCAGCAGCCGCGAGCCGGCGCAGCAGACGTGGCCCTGGTTGAAGAAGATCCCGTTCACGATGCCCTCGACCGCCTGGTCAAGCGGTGCGTCGTCGAAGACGATGTTCGCGGCCTTGCCGCCCAGTTCCAGGGTCAGCTTCTTCTTCGTGCCGGCCAGCGCCGACTGGATCGAGCGGCCCACCTCGGTCGACCCGGTGAACGCCACCTTGTCGATGCCGCGGATGGCCGACCAGCGTCGCGCCGACATCGCCGGCGCCAGGCAGGATGTTCACAACGCCCGGCGGCAGATCGGCCTGCTGGATGATCTCCGCCAGCACGAGAGCCGTCAGCGGGGTCGTCTCGGCCGGTTTGAGCACAACCGTGTTGCCGCAGGCCAACGCGGGCGCGAGCTTCCAGGCGGCCATCAGCAGCGGGAAGTTCCACGGAATCACCTGACCGGCGACGCCAAGCGGCTTCGGGTCCGGCCCCAAGCCCGCGTAGTCCAGCTTGTCCGCCCAGCCCGCGTGGTAGAAGAAGTGCGCGGACGCGGTCGGAATGTCCACGTCGCGCGACTCGCGGATCGGTTTGCCGTTGTCAAGGCTCTCCAGCACGGCCAACTCCCGGCCGCGCTCGGCGATCATCCGCGCGATCCGGAAGATGTACTTGGCGCGCTCGGCGCCCGGCATCTTCCCCCAGGTCTTCTCGTACGCCCTGCGCGCCGAGGCCACCGCCTTGTCCACATCGGACGCACTGGCCGTACTGACCTCGGCGAGCACCTCCTCGGTGGCCGGGTTGATCGTCTTCAGCGGCTCCCCGGTGCCCTCGACGAACTCGCCACCCGAGAACATCCGGTAACTCGGCTTCAGCCGCGCGATGTCCCTGCGACTCCGGTGCGGGCGCGTACTCCCAACTGGTCGTCATGCTCAGTCCACCGTCACGTAGTCGGGGCCACTGTAGTGGCCTTCGGTCTGGGCGCGGCGCTGCATCAGCAGGTCGTTGAGCAGGCTCGACGCGCCGAACCGGAACAACTCAGGGGTGAGCCACTCTGCGCCGGCCACCTCGTGCACGGCCACCAGGTAGCGGATGGCGTCCTTGGTGTTGCGGATCCCGCCCGCCGCCTTCACCCCGCGCAACTGCCCGGTGCGGGCGCGGAAGTCGCGCACCGCCTGCAACATCACGTGCGCCACCGGCAGGGTCGCCGCCGGGCTCACCTTGCCGGTCGAGGTCTTGATGAAGTCGCCGCCGGCCAACAGCGCCAGCCACGATGCCCGCCGCACGTTGTCGTAGGTGGCCAGCTCACCGGTCTCCAGGATCACCTTCAGATGCGCGGACCCGCAAGCGGCCTTCACCGCAACGATCTCGTCATACACAAGGCCGTACCGACCCGACAGGAACGCCCCCCGATCGATCACCATGTCGACCTCGCCAGCACCGGCCGCGACCGCGTCCGCGACATCGGCCAGCTTGACCGGCAGCGCCGCCCGCCCGGACGGGAAGGCCGTTGCCACGCTCGCCACCTGCACCGTCGACCCGACCAGCCCGGCGACCGCGGTCTCCACCAGGTCCGGATACACGCAGACGGCGGCGACCGACGGCACGTCCGGCCGCTCCGGGTCGGGCCTGCGTGCCTTCGCGGCCAGCGTGCGCACCTTGCCGGGGGTGTCCGCGCCTTCGAGCGTGGTCAGGTCGACCATGGAGATCGCGGTGTCGATCGCCCACAGCTTGCTGGCCTTCTTGATGCTGCGCGTGGCCAGCGTCGCCGCGCGCGCCTCGACACCGACCTGGTCGACGCCGGGCAGGCCGAAGAGGAAGCGACGGAGGGTCGACTCGTCGCGAGTCACATCGGCCAGTTCGGCCGGAGGAGCCTGTTGAGCAACAGCCATAGGGGCGAGTCTAGGACCTGGAACGATCCGTTCAGCTTTCCAACTCGTCCTGCCTGCGCTTCTTGCGTTTGGGCCGCCTGACCTCGACGCCGCCCATCAGCGCGAAACCGTTGATCGTCACCACCGGTGCACCGGGCGGACCATCGCCGGAGGCCCGGTGGTCGAACCCGCCCATGAAGCCGAAACCCTGAACCCGCACGGTGATGTCGTCCGGCACCAGAATCTCGATGCCACCCATGATCGTGATCGCCTGGATGGTCACCTGCGGCTCGGCGAACCGCGCCTGGGTCAGGTCCAGCGTGCCGCCGCCCATGATCGCCACCGCGGTGTGATAGCGCGGCACCACCCAGTTGCCGGTCCGCTCGAACCCGGACATCATCGCGAACGACGCGGTCGCTCCCGGCGTCCCGCCGATCTTCTCGCTCGGCAGCCGCTGTTGCGCCGGTTGCAGACTGGTCCCGATCGTTCCCGCGACCGGCAGGTCAGCCGTGATCGGGACGAGTTCGCCCAGCGTTCTCGACTTGTAGACGGTCTGCAGCCGCTCGTCCAGTTCGTCAACGGTCAGCCTGCCCTCGGCCATGGCGTCGTGCAGGATCTTCGCGACCCGCTCCCGGTCCGCGTCGGAAGCGCGCAGGTCCAGAGGGTTGGGCTTGTCCGGCTGCTGGCTCACGTCAGCAGTCTAGCCCCGCCGACCTCGACTCCAGGCTCAACTTGGCACTCTCGGTGACAACCCGGCCGCCGTGTAGATGTCGTCGATCACGGCCATGTTCGCGATCGAGTCGGCAGGCGGCGTCAAGATCGGTTCACCATGCAGCACCGCCCCCGCGAACGCGTCCAGTTGATAGTCGTAGGACGCGCGCCCGCTCAGGTGCTCGACTCGCCTCCCCTGCTTGGTACGCACCGAAAGGCGATGCCACAGCTGCGGCGCGAGCGGATTGACCACCGACATCTCGCCGTGCTCGCCAATGGCCCGCGCGCTGATCTTCAACACCGTCGAGGACCACATCGAACACCGTACCCGTCCGGTGTGGCCGGCCGGGAACCGAAGGTCCGCACGCATCGCACGATCCACGTCCGGCTTGTGCAGCTTGGCTTCCGCGTGCACGACACTGGGCTCCCCACCGGACATCGCGCCGCCGAGCATCCGCACCATGTGCACGGCATAACAACCAGCGTCCATCATGGCGCCGCCGGCCAAGTCGAACTGGTAGCGGATGTCGTCGAACCTGGGCAGTGGAAACGCGAACGTCGCTTCGACGACCTGTAGCTTGCCGAGTTCGCCCGACTCGACGATCTCCAGCATGCGCCGGGCGACGGGGTGGTAGCGGTAGTGGAATGCCTCCATCACCACAAGTCGACTCCGCTGCGCGACCTCGGCCACCTGCCGCGCCTCGGCCGCGTTCGCCGTGAACGGCTTCTCGCACAACACGTGCTTGCCAGCTTCCAGCGCCGCGATCGTCCATCGACCGTGCAGGCCGTTGGGCAGCGGGTTGTAGATCGCGTCGATCTCCGGGTCCGCGAGCAGTTCCGCATAGCCGGCGGCCACCTTCGGAATGCCGTGCTTGGCCGCGTACTCCTTGGCCCGCAACGGATCCCGCGCCGCGATCGCGCCGACCACCGCGTCCTTGCCGCGTCCAGCGGGCGAAACCATCGCGTTCGCCGCGATCCGCGCCGCGCCGAGGATGCCGATCCGCAGCACATCGCTCACCGCGTCACCTCGCCGCTTGTCCGCGCCGCTCCCTGTAGTCCGTAGGCTCCACTCACGCCGCCATCCTGGCACGCCCTTCGTTGTCGAGGTGGTGGGTCGGGCCCGGATGCCGCTACCGTGTCGGCCATGGACGTACTGGTCATTGACCATCCGCTGGCCAAGGCCAGGCTCACCACCATACGCGACGCCCGCACCGACTCGGCCGCGTTCCGTGCCGCCCTCCAGGAACTGACCGTGATGCTGGTCTACGAAGCCACCCGCGCCGCGCCGGTGCGTACCGAACGCATCCACACCCCGGTCGCGCAGACCACCGGCTACGTGCTCGCCAACCCGCCGCTGCTCGTCCCCGTGCTCCGTGCCGGCCTTGGCATGGCCGACCAGGCGCACAAGCTGATCCCCGACGCGCAGATGGGCTTCGTCGGCCTGGCCCGCGACGAGGAAACCCTGAAGCCGACCCCCTACATGGAGTCCCTCCCCGACGATCTCGCCGGCCGCCCGGTCTTCGTGCTCGACCCGATGCTCGCCACCGGCGGCTCGATGGAGTACACCATCCGCCTGCTCACCGCCCGCGGCGCCACCGACGTCACGTCCATCTGCATGTTGGCCGCGCCAGAAGGCATCAAACGCCTCGACGAGTCCGGCCTCCCGGTCCGCCTCGTCACCGCCAGCATCGACCAGCGCCTCAACGACTCCGGCTACATCGTCCCCGGCCTCGGCGACGCGGGCGACCGCCAGTACGGCGCCGTCTGACCTCGCCCTCCGTCCCGCTCCCGACGGTGATTCTGGCTGGGCGCGGTATCGCAGTGGTACCGTTGGTCACATGGCCATGACTTTGCGGCTCACCGAAGAGGAGAACCAGCGGCTGGCCGAACTGGCCAGCGCGGAGGGCCGGTCCAAGCAGGAGATCGTCCGGCTCGCGCTCGCCGACCGTTGGGCTCGCCTGCACAAGGAAGAGCAGCTCGGTGAGGTGCTCGGCCGTGTCCTGCCGCGTTACCGGGGCATGCTCGATCGGCTCGGTTCGATCTGACCGCCGCCCAGGTGATCGCTTACCTCGATGCCGGTGACCTGTTGGTGCTCGCCACCGCGGTGACCGGTGGTGACCTGGTCGTCCGCGACCTCGGCCTACTCGATGTGGCCGCCCATCGCCCACGCGCCACGGTCCTCGGCGTCGAAGCCTATGACTCGCTGTGGTCCAAGGCCGCCGCGCTGATGGAGTCGGTGGTCCGCACCCGCCCCCTCGCCGAGGGCAACTGGCGCCTCGGCTGGGTCGCCGCGGTCACCCTGTGCGACATCAACGGCTGGTGGATCGACGCGGAAGAAGACGACGCCCTCCGCCTGGTCCGCGAGGTCGGCCGAGGCCAGATCGACGTCCCCACGGTCGCCGCCCGCCTCGAATCCTGGGCCCACGCCAAGTAACCCACCCGGGTAAATCTCCCAGCCCACTCGCGCCGGCCCAACCTACCCCTAAGCCAATCACGCCCAGCATCCTCGCAGCTCAAAGCCTATTTCTCACTGAGTATCCCCGCCAGCGCGTTGTCAAATGATTTATCTGTTCGACTGTGGATAACTCTGTGGACAACCAAACCATCCACAGCCCAACCGCAACCCGCCCGCCAACCCCCACCGCCCACTAGACTGGCCTCGGGGTGCCCCCCTGGGATGGGCGGGGGAGGGTTTAGGGATGTGAAGAAGATTCGCGTTTGGCTGAGAGGTTCAGCGGTCCGCGAACATTTGATTCGGCGCGATCGGGAATATCGCGCTCCACCAACGGGAACTCGCGCGTCTCACCTGAGCGGCCGGATTTCCATTTGACCTGGAGTGCACTCCAGCTCTTACGGTCAACGTGTGACTTATTCGATCGCGCAGGCGGCGACCCGTAGCGGGTTGTCGATCGACACGCTCCGCTACTACGAGCGCATTGGACTGGTCGAGCCGCCCGCCCGCGATGCGGGTGGCCGGCGCACCTACTCCGACGAGGACCTCGCCTGGCTCTACTTCCTGACCAGGCTTCGCACCACCGGCATGCCCATCAGGATGATGCGCGAGTACGCGCAACTGCGCCATGCCGGCATCGCCACGAGCGCGCGCAGGCGGCAGATCCTGGTCGAGCATCGCGCCGAGGTCCGCGAGCGCATCGACGAACTCCAGGCGTGCGTCGAGGTGCTCGACTACAAGATCCAGAACTACGAGGAGATCGAGCGTCGCCTGCCGCGCGTCGCGACGGAGAAGGCGCTCATCGAGGAGGCGTCATGACCCTGCCCACCCGCCGACTCGGCGAGCTCCAGGTCAGCGCGCAGGGCCTTGGCTGCATGGGCATGAGCCACGGCTACGGCAAGGACGTCGACGACACCGAGTCGGTCGCCACGATCAACCGGGCGCTGGATCTCGGCGTCACCCTCCTGGACACCGCGAACGTGTACGGCGACGGCGTCAACGAGCAACTGGTCGGCTCGGCGATCAAGGGCCGACGCGACGAGGTCGTGCTGGCGACCAAGTTCGGCATCGAGCACGCGCTGGGCGCACAGAACGTTCGCGGCGACGCGGCCTACGTCAGGCAGTGCTGCGACGAATCGCTGGCTCGGCTCGGCGTCGACCACATCGACCTCTACTACCAGCACCGGGTGGACCCGAACGTGCCGGTCGAGGAGACGTTCGGTGCGCTCGCGGAACTCGTGCAGCAGGGCAAGGTCCGCTACCTGGGCATCTCGGAGGCCAGCGCGGCGACGATCCGGCGCGCGCACGCGGTGCACCCGATTTCGGCCGTGCAGAGCGAGTGGTCGCTGTGGACCCGAGGCATCGAGGACGAGGTGGTACCGACCTGCCGCGAACTCGGCATCGGCATCGTGCCGTTCTCGCCGCTCGGACGCGGTTTCCTGACCGGTGCGGTCACGTCGACGGAGCAGTTCGGCGACGATGACATGCGGTCGAGGTTCCCTCGGTTCGAGGGCGACAACTTCGAACACAACCTCGCGCTCGTTCGCGCTCTACGCGAACTCGCCGAGCGCAAGGGTGTGACACCGGGTCAGTTGGCGCTCGCGTGGGTGCACGCGAAGGGCGAGGACGTCGTGCCGATCCCGGGCACGCGGCGCAGGCGCTACCTTGAGGAGAACGTCGCTGCCGCAGCCATCGAGCTGTCCGAAGAGGACATCGCGGCGATCGAGACGACCGCGGGTGGCGTTGCCGGCGACCGGTATCCGGAAGCCATGGCGCGCAACGTCAACAGGTAGCCGCTGGTGGGCCTCAGTCGGCGAGCAGCGCGGCGATTTCGGTGTGTAGCTCGGCGAGGCGAGCTGTCGCCTTCTCCCGGATCGCCGGCAACTCCTCCTGGCTGCCGACCGGCGTGACGATCTCCAGGTACGCCTTGACCTTCGGCTCGGTCCCGGACGGGCGGATGACGACCCGCAGGCCCTCGCCGCGCAGCCGGAAGACGTCCGCCGCGGGCAGCAGGTCCTCGCCGGTGACCGGTTGACCGGCGAGTGCGGTCGGCGGGTTCGCGCGCAGCGCGGACATGACGCCGCCGATCCGGGAGAGTTCCGCGACACGCAGGGAGATCTGCTCGGTCAGGTACAGACCGTGGGTGACGGCGAGTTCGTCCAGGATGTCGAGCAATGTGCCGCCGCCGGCCTTGGTGGTCGCGGCGAGGTCGGCGGCGAGCACCGCTGCGGAGATGCCGTCCTTGTCGCGCACCGACTCCGGGTCGACGCACAGGCCGAGCGCTTCCTCGTAGGCGAACACCAGGCCGGTCGCGTGACCGTCTGCCGCGCGGACCAGCCACTTGAAACCGGTGAGGGTTTCCGCGTAGCGGGAGCCATGGGCGGCGGCGATCGAGCCGAGCAGCGATGACGACACGATCGTGGACGCGACCAGCGGATCGGGATGCGCTGCGCGGTCCAAAGTAGACAACACGTGCTGCCCGAGCAGGACGCCGGTTTCGTCGCCGCGCAGCATCCGCCAGCCGTTCGCGTCTCGCACGCCGAGCGCGCAGCGGTCCGCGTCCGGGTCGAGCGCGATGGCCAGGTCGGCGCCGGACTCCTCGGCCAGCGCCAGCAACAGGTCGGTCGCGCCGGGTTCCTCCGGGTTCGGGAACGGGACGCTGGGGAAGTCGGCGTCGGGTGCGGCTTGTTCGCGGACCACGCGTACGTCCGTGAAACCGGCTCGCCGCAACGCCTCCACCGCGACCGCGCCGCCGACGCCGTGCATGGGAGTGAGCGCGATGCGCAGTTGCCGGTTCGTGCCGCGCGGGATCGTGGTGATCCGCTCGTAGTAGCTCTCCAGCAGGCTTTCGTCGACGCCGCGCCAGGACGTCGCGCGCTCGATCTGGACCGCGCCCGAAACGCCGCGGATCGCCGCTTCGATCTCGCCGTCGGTTGGCGGGACGATCTGGCCGCCGGTGCCGTCGTAGAGCTTGTAGCCGTTGTCCGAGGGCGGATTGTGCGACGCGGTGATCTGCACGCCCGCCACCGCGCCCAACCTGCGCACTGCGAACGCGAGCACCGGCGTCGGCAGCGGCTCGGGCAGCACGCGCACGTCGAAGCCGTGTGCGGCGAACACGCCTGCCGCATCCGCGTGGAACGCCTCGGAACCGTGCCGCGCGTCCCGGCCAACCACCACGATGCCGCCACCGTGTCCGTGCGCGAGCAGCCACTGTGCGACCCCCGCGCTGGTCCTGGTGACCACCGCACGGTTCATGCCGTTCGGGCCGGATCGCACCGGGCCGCGCAGGCCCGCGGTGCCGAACACGAGCGGACCGGCCATCCGGTCGGTCAGGTCGTCGGTCGCGTCCTGGTCGCCGGTCATGGCCTTGGCCAACACGGTCTGCAACTCGGCCTGCGACTCGGGGTCGATGTCGTCGGCGAGCCAGCGGTAGGCGGCGTCCCGCAGGGCGGTGGACAGCGGCATCAGGTCTCCTCGGGATCCAGCGAGTGGGTCAGCTCTTGGCCGCGAGTTCGCGCAGCAACTCGCCCATCCGGCCCGCCGCGGCGCGCCCGGCCTCCAGCACTTCCACATGATCCAGCGGTTTTCCGGTGATGCCGGCGGCCAGGTTGGTGACCAGGGACAACCCGAACACCTCCGCGCCAAGCGCCCGCGCGGCGATCGCCTCCAGCACCGTGGACATGCCGACCAGGTCGGCGCCCATGGTGCGCAGCATGCGGATCTCGGCGGGCGTCTCGAAGTGCGGGCCGGGCAGGCCGGCGTACACGCCCTCCTCAAGGCTCGGGTCGATCGAGCGGGCGACCTCGCGCAGCCTTGGCGAGTACAGGTCGGTCAGGTCGACGAACTGGGCGCCGACCAGGGGCGACGTCGCGGTCAGGTTCAGGTGGTCGGAGATCAGCACCGGCTGCCCGACCGACATGCCCGTGCGCAGTCCGCCCGCCGCGTTGGTCAGCACGATCGTCCGGCAACCTGCCGCGATCGCGGTGCGCACGCCGTGCACGACCCTGGCGACGCCGTGCCCCTCGTAGTAGTGGGTGCGGCCGAGCAGGACCAACACCCGCCGGTCGCCGATACGCACCGAACGCACGGTGCCGCCATGGCCGGCCACGGTCGGCGCGAGGAACCCGGGCAGCTCGCCCATGCCGACCTCGGACTCGCCGGCGCCGATCACGTCGGCGGCGGGACGCCAGCCGGAACCGAGCACGATCGCGACGTCGTGCGCTGCGCCGCCGGTGCGCTCGGCGAGCACATCGGCTGCGGCTTTGGCCAGGTCGGCCGGTGATTCGGATGCGTTGGTCACCCACGCAGCCTAGTGGCCGGTTCAGCTGGTGGGCTTGAAGGTGAGCTTGATCTGGTCGAAGAGGGACTTGCCAACGACCTCGGTGTCCGTGACGACCGTGACCGACACCACCCAGAGGTCGTCGTTGCTGGGTAGCAGGTCCGCGTAGGTGGTGCGGTGCGCGTTGCGGGACGCCTCGTTGTCGGTGGACGACCCGTCCGCGGTGCGGTAGCCGATCTCCTCAGCGGGTTCTGGTCCGCCAACGGCAAGGCCGGAGATGCGGGTCATCTGTTCGGCGCTGAGGTTGAAGTCGTCCGACGAGGGCCAGATGTCGCGCAGGCTCTGCACATAGTCCTTGATGGTGTTGTTCGGGTAGAAGTTCGGATACCACTGGACGGTGACTTCCTCGGTGCCGTCCGGTTTCACGTAGTGCACAGCGCCGCCGCTCGGGATCTCGCCGCTGGCGCGCTGTTCGGTGAACATCTGCCAACCGGTTGGCACGTCGATGCTGAACTGGCCGCCGGTCATGCCATTGGCGAACACGGCCGATCCGGAGGTGGCCGCCAACTCGATCGGCGTGGTCCTTGTCGAGGTGGCGGTCGGCGACGTCGTGGTCAGGATGGGTTTGGCAGGCGGCACCAGGCTTCGTCCGGCCAGCGTGCGAGCTGCCACGAAGCCGCCGCCCGCCGCGCCGACGAACAGCAGCACCGCGACGGCAAGCAGCGCGACCGTGGCCACCCGGCCGCGTCGGCGCGGCGAGCGCGAGATCATGAACGGCAGCGGACCGGGATCGGCGGCAAGCGGGGCGGGTTCCGAGGACGGGAGCGGCGCTTCGGGCTGGGCTACCGGGCTGACCAGGCCCTTGGTCGGGGTGTTGTCGGCGGGCCCGTCCGCGTCCTCGGGTTCGTCGGCGGGGAAAACGCTTGCGCCCGGGTCCGGCAGCAGCGGGCGGATCCGGCGCCGCACCTCGACCAGGCCGATCCGCTCGGTCGGGTCCTTCACCATCAGCGCGCTGACCACCTCGGCCAGTGGCGAGTCCTCGGGCAGCCGGGGGATCTCGCCGTGCACGACCTCGGTGACCGTCTCCACCGGATCGTCGCCCGCGTCGTAGGGCGGGTCGCCGGTGATCGCCGCGTACAGCGTGGCGCCGAGGCCCCACAGGTCGGCGGCGGGCGTGACCGGGTCGCCGGACGCGGCCTCGGGCGCGATGAACGCGGGCGTGCCCAGGATGAGGCCGCTGTTGGTCATGGTGACCTCGGACATGTTCCGCGCGATGCCGAAGTCGGTGAGCTTGATCTGGCCGTCGTTGCCGATCAGCACGTTGCCGGGTTTGACGTCCCGGTGCGTGATGCCCCTGCGATGCGCGGCCTCCAGCGCGGCCGCGACCGAGTCGGCGACCAGCGCGGCCTGCTCGGTGCTGCATTTGCCGTGCCGCCGGATCAGCTCGGCCAGGCTGCGCGACGCGACCAGTTCCATGACCACGTACGGCTCGCCGTTGTGCCGTGCCACGTCGAAGACGGAGATCACGTTCGGGTGTGTGAGCGCGGCGATCGCGCGGGCCTCGCGCAGGGTCCGCTCCCGCACCGACGCGGCCTCCGCGGCCGGCATGCCAGGGGGCAGCCGCACCTCCTTGACCGCGACCGATCGGTGCAGCACCTCGTCGTACGCGAGCCACACCACGCCCATCGAGCCACGACCGAGCACCCGGCCGAGTCGGTATCGGCCGGCGATCAGCCGATCGTTGGCTCGCTGGTCAGTCGTGTCGGGTGGCACCGGCCCATTGTGTCTGACGCGGACTGGATCGTTTCGGCGACCAGCCTCACATGGCGATCGCGCTACGCGTCCGTAACATCGAAAGGCATGACCACGCCGCCCGGGAATCTTGCGCTGGCCGCCGAGTTTCCCGCCTCCAGCGCAGCGCGATGGCAGGACCTCGTGCGCGGAGTGCTGGCCAAATCCGGCTATTCCACTGATCAGCTCGCCGACGCTCCCGAGCGCCTGCTCGCCACCACCAGCTACGACGGCATCCCGATCGCGCCCCTCTACACCGCCGCCGACCAGGCCGGATTCACCGGGCTGCCCGGGGTCGCGCCGTTCGTGCGCGGCGCCCGGCCGGAGGGCAACGTCAGCACCGGCTGGGACGTGCGTACCCGACACACCGGCAGCAACGCCGCCGAGGTCAACAAGGCCATCTTGACCGATCTGGAGAACGGCGTCTCCTCCATCTGGCTCGGCGTCGGTCCGCAGGCGCTGCCAGCGGCCCTCGCGGACGTCCTGCTGGATCTCGCGCCGATCGTGCTCGACGCGGGCGCCGACGTCGAACCGGCCGCCGAGGCACTGCTCGCCCTGCACGAACAGCGGGGCATCCCGGACAGCGCGGTCATCGGCAACCTCGGCATCGACCCGATCGGCCTCGCCGCACGCATCGGTACACCGGCCGATGTCGCGGCCGGTGCCGCGCTGGCAGCCCGGTACGCGCGGCGCTTTCCTCGGCTGCGCACCGTCGTCGTCGACGCGTTGCCCTATCACGAGGCAGGCGGGTCGGACGCGCAGGAACTCGGCGCGTCCATCGCCACCGCCGTCGCCTACCTGCGTGCTCTCACGGACGCCGGGCTGAGTGTCGACGTGGCCGTGCGCCAGCTCGAATTCCGCTACGCGGTCACCGCGGACCAGTTCGCCGGCATCGCCAAGCTGCGTGCCGCGCGCCGGTTGTGGGCTCGGGTCGGCGAGGTGATCGGCGCGACGGCGGCGCAGCGGCAGCACGCGGTGTCCTCTTCGGTCATGCTGACCCGCCGTGACCCGTGGGTGAACATGCTGCGCGGCACCATCGCCTGCTTCGCGGCTGGCGCGGGTGGTGCGGACGCGATCACGATCGCTCCGTTCGACGCGGCCGTCGGCGCGGACACCGCGTTCTCGCGTCGGGTCGCGCGCAACACCCAGTCGATCCTGCTTGACGAGTCGCATGTGGCCGGTGTGATCGATCCGGCAGGCGGTTCCTGGTACCTCGAAGCACGTACCGACGAACTGGCCAAGCGCGCCTGGGACGTGTTCACCGAGCTGGAGCGGGCCGGTGGCATCGAAGCCGAACTGGCATCCGGCGCGTTCGCGGCGCGGTTGGCCAAGACGTGGGCGAAGCGCGCGGAGAACATCGCGCATCGCAACGATCCGATCACGGGCGTCAGCGAATTCCCGAACCTGGCCGAGAAACCACTCGATCGTGCCGCCCGACCCGAGACGCCCACCGGCGGTCTTCCCGTGCATCGCTACGCGGCCGACTACGAGACACTGCGCGACCGGTCCGATGCGGTGCTCGCGGAAACCGACGCCCGGCCGACCGTGTTCCTGGCGACGATCGGCCCGATCGCCGCGCACACCGCGCGGGCCGGGTTTGCCGGGAACCTGTTGCAGGCAGGCGGAATCGACACGCCGAGCGCGGGCGCGACCAAGGACAACGACGAGGTCGTCGCGGCATACCGGGCGAGCGGCGCCAAGATCGCGTGCATCTGCGGAACCGACCGCGCCTACGCCGATCAGGCCGAACCTCTTGCCGCGGCGCTGAAAGCCGCCGGTGCGAGCACGGTTCTGCTGGCCGGCACGCGCAGTGCGGCGTATCCGAGCATCGACGAATTCCTCTACCGTGGCTGTGACGCGTTGGCGGTCCTGCACGGCATCTGGGATGTGCTGGAGGCAAACTCATGACCATCCCGAACTTCGGCGACATCGAACTCGGCGAACCCGCACCGGGCGAGGGTGACCCGCTGGCCCGCTGGCAGCAGGCGCTGCACGAGAGCACCGGCAAGGGCGCGGACGCGCTGGTCTGGGAGACGCCGGAAGGCATCGGCATCAGGCCGGTCTACACCGCCGCCGACACCGAGGGCCTTGACTTCCTCGACACCTATCCGGGCATCGCCCCGTTCCTGCGCGGCCCCTACCCGACCATGTACGTGAACCAGCCGTGGACCATCCGCCAGTACGCGGGTTTCTCCACGGCGGAGGAGTCCAACGCCTTCTACCGCCGCAATCTCGCTGCCGGGCAGAAGGGCCTTTCGGTGGCGTTCGACCTGGCAACGCACCGAGGCTACGACTCAGATCATCCGCGCGTCGCAGGCGATGTCGGCATGGCGGGCGTTGCCATCGACTCAATCTACGACATGCGCCAACTGTTCGACGGGATCCCGTTGGACAGGATGAGCGTTTCCATGACCATGAACGGCGCGGTCCTGCCGGTGATGGCGCTGTACGTGGTGGCCGCGGAGGAACAGGGTGTCGCGCCGGAGCAGCTGGCCGGGACCATCCAGAACGACATCCTCAAGGAGTTCATGGTCCGCAACACCTACATCTACCCGCCGCAGCCATCGATGCGGATCATCTCGGACATCTTCGCGTACACGTCGCGGAAGATGCCGAAGTTCAACTCGATCTCCATTTCCGGCTACCACATGCAGGAGGCGGGCGCGACCGCCGACCTCGAACTCGCCTACACGCTGGCTGACGGGGTCGAGTACCTGCGGGCCGGCATCGACGGCGGGTTGGCTGTGGACAGTTTCGCGCCTCGGCTGTCGTTCTTCTGGGCGATCGGCATGAACTTCTTCATGGAGGTCGCCAAACTCCGGGCCGCGCGGTTGTTGTGGGCCAAGCTGGTCAACGGGTTCGAGCCGCGCAACAGCAAGTCGCTGTCGCTGCGCACGCACTGCCAGACCTCGGGCTGGTCGCTGACCGCGCAGGACGTCTACAACAACGTCGTCCGCACCTGCGTCGAGGCGATGGCCGCGACCCAGGGGCACACCCAGTCGCTGCACACCAACGCGCTGGACGAGGCACTCGCGCTGCCCACCGACTTCTCCGCGCGGATCGCCCGCAACACGCAACTGTTGCTGCAACAGGAGTCCGGCACCACGAAGGTGATCGACCCGTGGGGTGGCAGCCACTTCGTCGAACGTCTCACCTACGAGCTCGCGGCCAAGGCGTGGGGACACATCCAGGAGGTCGAGGAGGCGGGCGGCATGGCCAAGGCCATCGATGCCGGCATCCCCAAGCTACGCATCGAGGAGGCGGCCGCACGCACCCAGGCGCGGATCGACTCGGGGCGGCAGCCGGTCATCGGCGTCAACCGCTACCGCGTGCTCGACCCGGCCGACGACGAGCAGGTCGAGGTGCGCAGCGTGGACAACGCCGAGGTGCGCGCCCAGCAGATCGCCAAACTCGAACGGCTGCGTGCCGAACGCGACCCGGGCGCGGTGGAGCGTGCGCTCACCGCGCTGACTTCGGCCGCACGAGCAGCCAGCCATAGCGATTTGTCGACAAATCTACTGGCGTTGGCCATCGACGCGGCACGCGCCAAGGCCACCGTCGGCGAGATCTCCGCCGCCCTGGAGACCGCCTGGGGCCGGCATTCCGGGCAGATCCGTACCATCTCCGGCGTGTACCGGAAGGAGGTCGGCGAGTCGCCGAACGTGGAGCGGGCCAGGGAACTGGTCACCGCGTTCGCCAACGAGGAAGGCCGCCAACCCCGCATCCTGGTCGCGAAAATGGGACAGGACGGACACGACCGCGGCCAGAAGGTGATCGCGACCGCCTTCGCTGACCTCGGCTTCGACGTCGACGTCGGCCCGCTGTTCGCCACCCCTGCCGAGGTCGCCCGGCAGGCCGTCGAGGCGGACGTGCACGTGGTCGGCGTCAACTCCCTCGCCGCGGGCCACCTCACCCTGGTGCCCGCGTTGCGCGCCGCGCTGGCCGAACTGGACAGATCGGACATCATGATCGTGGTGGGCGGCGTCATCCCGCCGCAGGACTACGACGCGCTACGGGAAGCGGGCGCGTCCGCGATCTTCGGCCCTGGCACGGTCATCGCCGACGCCGCCATCGACCTGATCCGCGAACTCGCCGACCGGCACGGGCTGGATCTCCAGTAGCCGCGATGCCACGAAAAATCGACGTCGCCGCGTACGCGGCAGGCGTGCGCGCAGCGGACCGGGCCCTCCTGGCCAGGGCGATCACCCTGGTCGAGTCCAACCGGCCGGACCACCGCGACCAAGCGCAGGAACTGCTGGTCAAGCTGCTGCCGGAGGCCGGCGGTGCGCACCGGGTCGGCATCACCGGTGTGCCAGGAGTCGGCAAGTCGACCTTCATCGACGCGCTCGGCACCATGCTCACCGGCACCGGCCATCGCGTCGCGGTGCTCGCGGTCGACCCCTCATCGACCAGGACCGGCGGCAGCATCCTCGGCGACAAGACCAGGATGAATCGGCTGGCCACCGACCCGGCCGCGTTCGTCCGCCCGTCACCCACCTCGGGGACGCTCGGCGGCGTGGCCCGCGCGACGAGGGAAACGATCGTGCTGATGGAGGCAGCGGGCTACGACACCGTGCTCGTCGAGACCGTCGGCGTCGGCCAGTCCGAGGTCACGGTGGCCAACATGGTCGACACGTTCCTCGTCCTCACCCTCGCTCGGACGGGTGACAGCCTCCAGGGGATCAAGAAGGGCATCCTCGAACTCGCCGACGTCATCGCGGTCAACAAGGCCGACGGCGAGCACGAGCGCGACGCGACCAAGGCCGCGCGCGAACTGTCCGGCGCGCTGCGCCTGCTCCCCGCATCGGACCAGTCTGCCTGGCACACCCCCGTGCTGACCTGCAGCGGACTCACCGGCGCCGGTCTCGACGAGGTCTGGAACAAGATCAAGGCGCACCGGATCGCGCTGGTCGAGGCCGGCGAGTTCGACGCCAAACGGGCTCGGCAGCAGGTCGACTGGACCTGGTCGATGGTCCGCGACACCCTGCTCGCCGACCTGCACGCCTCGCCGGCGGTGCGCGCCATCGTGCCCGAGATCGAGGCGAAACTCCGCGCCGGCGAGCTGACCGCGACCCTGGCCGCCAGCCGAATCCTGGCCGCGTTCGCTCCGCGCGACTGATTTTCCTGCCGCGTCAATAGCCCGCATGACCCGATGGTGTCCGCGCTTGCCCGGGTTTTTCGGGACATTCGGCCGATGTTGCTTGCACAGCGTCTTGATCATTACCCTGGAGTCGACAATTGGAGTTACTACCATCGTGTTATCAGGTGCACACTGAGTGATAGGCGCCGAGTTTCGGCCGCCGTCAGCGGTGAGGGAGGCGCGCGGTGTCGAACCCGCACAAGGCTCGGCCACTGGTCGCGGTGGTGTTCGCACTCGTCGCGCTGACCCTGTTCGCCGGGCCTGCCGCGGCCTCGACCCATCTGGATTCGTCCGGTCCGGTCGCCGCGCGGCAGCTACCGTCTGCCGCACTGGGCCCAGGTTTGAGCGGCGCGGATTCGGGTATGCGCCCGTATGGCGAGGTAGGCACGGCCACAACCACCCCCGCGCCCACCTTCAACCAACAGGTGCAAAACGCCGATTCCCAGACAGCGAAGCACAAAGTCGAAGTTGGCCTCACCGCGGTGATTCTGCTGGTCATCGTCTACTTGGGCCGGCGGATCCGTAATCGACACAAAAAGAAGGTGAAGAGTTCATAGCCGAGAAGGCAACCGGTTCCCGAGAGCACGGCCGGAACGGCGCGAGGTGTCCTGCGTCGGGCCTTCGGTTCGGCAGAATCCTGACCCACCGCTCAGCGCAGCGACCCGACCGGCGACCTCGCCGACCGCTCACTCCAGCGGTAGCGTTTCATGCATCGTGCAAGATGAATTCGAGATGGGCACCCGAAAGTCGGTGATCTGACCGACGCGTCGGCCCGTTCGAATCAGTTGGCGTGGGTCGGCCTGTTGTTGTGCTGGCCGCTGCCCGTGGCGTCAGCGAGGAGGAACAGCGTGACCGTGGCGGAGTCCTGTGACCGCTCCGACGGGGCCGAGGACCTGCGGGAGCAGGACGTGCTGCTTACCGAGACCGGTGTCAGCATGGCCCCTGTGTGGGATTTCGGCTCAGGTCGCGGACCGTCCTGGTTGGATGGCTGGCTGGGCGGCAACCTTGTCGACCTGCTTGCCTGGCGTCGGCACATCCACGCGAATCCGGAACTGTCCCGGCACGAATTCGGCACCACCGATCTGGTGGCGAAAATCCTCTCCTCTGCCGGCCTCGAACCGCGTATCCTGCCCGGCCGCACCGGTCTGATCTGCGACATCGGCACCGGCCGGTCCTGTGTCGCGTTGCGCGCCGACCTCGACGCCCTCGCGCTCGCCGAGGCAACCGACCTGGACTTCCGGTCCACCGTGGAGGGTGTCTGCCACGCCTGCGGCCACGACATGCACACCGCGGCCCTGCTCGGCGCCGGTCTCGCCCTGGCAGCGGCCCCGAAACTGCCCGGCCGCGTCCGGCTCATCTTCCAGCCCGCCGAGGAGGTCATGCCCGGCGGCGCGCTCGACGTCATCGCCGCGGGTGGCCTTGACGGCGTCGAACGCATCTTCGGGCTGCACTGCAACCCACAGATCGAGGTCGGTCGCATCGGCACCCGAGTCGGCCTCATCACCGCCGCCGCCGACATGCTCGAACTACGGTTGACCTCGCCCGGTGGCCACACCTCCCGCCCGCACCTGACCGCCGACCTGGTGCACGCGCTCGGCACGGTCATCACCGGCCTGCCGACGCTGCTGTCCCGCCGGGTCGACCCGCGCTCGGGCACGGTCCTGGTCTGGGGCGCGGTGCACGCGGGCGAGGCCGCCAACGCGGTGCCGCAGGACGGCGTGCTGCGCGGCACGCTGCGCACCAGCGACCGGGAGACCTGGGCCGAGTTGGAACCGCTGGTCGCCGACCTGGTCGGCTCGCTGCTGCTGCCCACCGGCGTCGGCTTCGACCTACAGCACAGGCGCGGCGTGCCGCCGGTGGTCAACGACGAGGAGACCACCGAACTGCTCCAGATCGGCACCAGGGCGGCGCTCGGTGAGGACGCCGTGGTCAGCGCGCCGCAGTCGTCCGGCGGCGACGACTTCGGCTGGTACCTGGAGCACGTGCCCGGCTCGTTCGCCCGCCTGGGCGTCTGGCCCGGTACCGGCCCGACCGGCGACATCCACCGCCCCACCTTCGTCGCGGACGAGCGCGCCCTGCCGGCCGCGGTCCGCGTGCTCGTGCACACCGCCCTGGCCACCCTCAACTAATCCCCAACCCGCGCCGGAGAGGCCCCGACTCTCCGGCCCCGCCCTCGTTTCGCCCCGCCAGACTCCGCGCCCGCCCGGCGGTGTGCGGCCGGTTCACTGCCTCCCAACCGGCCGCACACCGCCACTTTCGTGTCAAACGGGGCACCGCGAAAACGGCCGAGTTGTCCACATCTGACCTCGCCATCCACAGGATGGCGATGATCGTCCATCTCGTCCCGCCGAATCGAGCACGCTGTGCGGCATGAACGAGATCCCCGGCGGCCTGCACGGCGCCTACCCCTATGCCAACGTCCGCACCGCACTCGGCGAGCACGGTCTTCGTGCCGCCATGGACAGAGTGGAGTACGTCCGCTTCGGCCGTGGCGTCCTGCTCACCGCGAACCGCACCTTCGACCTGCGCACCCGTGCGGCAGGCGCGCTGCTGCTGGCCGGCCCGGACGCCGTCCTGGTCGGCTCTACAGCGGCGCGCCTGCACGGCTGCACCGCCATCGGCGGTCATCCGGTACACGTCCGCGTGCCCTACCAGCGCCGAGTCCGCTCGCGGGACGGTCTCATCGTGCACCAGGGCACGGTGCCCCTGACCGACGTCCAGGTGCTCGACGGCCTGCGGGTGCTCCGCCCGCCTCCGCTGCTCGCCGAACTGCTCAGAACCGAGACCAGACGCGGCGCCCTCGCCTGCGCCGACCAGTTACTGCGCGGCCTGCCCGAACCGGACCGGCCCGGGTTTCGCGCCGAGGTGAACCGCGTCCTCACCCAGCATCCGGACCATCGCGGCGTGCATCGAGCCCTTGAGCTGTTCGAGCTGGCCACCGGCCTGCCCGAAACGCCAGCACAGAGCGCGACCCTGCTCGTCGTTGTCGACGCCGGTCTGCCGGTGCCGGAGTGCCAGCACCCGGTGACCGATGCGGCAGGGCGGGTGCACCGGCTCGACTTCGCCTGGCCGGACCGGCGGATCGCGATCGAGTGCGAGTCGGAGGAGGGCTGGCCGGCTCGTGATCCGGCACGCGAGGCGCAGCTGCGTCGGCACGGCTGGCTCCTGCTGCACATGCGCGTCGCTGACCTGCACGAACCCGCGACGTTGCTCGACCGGTTGAAGGAGGCGTTCGCCAGCAGACAACTCGCCGCGTGAACCCAGCCGAGAGTGAAAGGAGAAGACGATGGACTAGATGCCGCCGCACGGTCGGGATCGCAGGTCCGTGACGTAGTCGGCGGGTGCGCCGGCCGCCTCGGCCGCGTCCGCCATCACGCCAAGGTACCTGGCTGATGGCAACCCGCCCTCGTACGCGTCCAGCACATAGAGCCAGGCCAGTACGCCGCCGTCGAGGGTCTGCACGCGCAATCGGATCTTCTTGTGCAGGCCGAGCTCGGAGCCTTCCCAGCTGTCCAGCCGCGCCTCGTCCTCGGGCAGAACGTCGTAGAGGACGGTGAAGACCTGGGATTCCGGGTCCTCGACGATGGTTGCCAACGCGCCTTCCCAGGTCAGATCCTCGGCCCCGAAGGTCAGTCGCCAGCCGACGAGCCAGCCGGTGCCCGCCATCGGCGAGTGCGGGGCGCGCTGCATCATCTGGGCCGGGTCCATGTTGGACCCGTACGCGGCGTAGAGCGGCACGACCGACAGCCTAGCGACTGGTCGGATGACTCGGTGCAACGCGCGGCCCAACCAGCCTGTCCAGTGAACACGGGAGGTGGGTGCCGCGTACGGTGGCAGCGCGATCAGCGAGCGAGGACGGCGTCGACGAGCAGGCAGGCAGTGGTGGTTTCAGCAGTTGGGCAGGAGGAGGTTTCGTGACGCGCATCGTGATCATGGGGGGTGGACCTGCCGGGTACGAGGCGGCTCTGGTCGCCGCCCAGCACGGCGCCGAGGTGACGGTAGCGGAACCGGCTGGTCTCGGTGGCGCGTGTGTGCTCTACGACTGTGTGCCGTCCAAGACGTTCATCGCGTCGGCGGGCGCCCGGTCGGCGTTCCGCGCGGCCGACGAGCTCGGAGTGTCCACCGGCAGCACGCAGGCCGAGGTGGACGTGCCGACCGTGCACGGCCGGGTGAAGGGCCTCGCCCTCGCCCAGTCCGCCGACGTGCGCGAGCGCGTGCAGCGGGAGGGCGTCAAGCTGATCACCGGCACGGCGCGCCTCGCCGACGACGCACCCGGCCTTGCTCGGCACCGCGTCGTCGTGACCAGCAGCGAGGGCGAGGAGCAGAGCCTCGACGCGGACGCCGTGCTGATCGCCACCGGCGCGACCCCGCGGGTGCTGCCCGGCTCCGAACCGGATGGTGAGCGGATCCTGACCTGGCGGCAGATCTACGACCTCCCGGAACTGCCTGAGCACCTGGTCGTGATCGGCTCCGGCGTTACCGGCGCGGAGTTCGCGTCGGCCTACACCGAGATGGGCGTCGAGGTGACCTTGGTGTCCAGCCGGGACCGGGTGCTGCCGCACGAGGACGCGGACGCGGCAGCTGTGCTGGAGGACGTGTTCGACGAACGCGGCCTGACCCTGGTCAAACACGCGCGCGCCGAACGGGTCGAGCGGGTGGACAGCGGCGTCATCGTGCACCTGCAGGACGGTCGGCAGATCGAGGGCAGCCACGCGCTGATGACGGTCGGCTCGGTGCCGAACACGCAGGACATCGGCCTGGAAACGGTCGGCATCGAGCCAGGTCCTGGCGGGTTCATCTCGGTGGACCGGGTGTCGCGGACCAACGTGTCCGGCATCTACGCGGCAGGCGACTGCACCGGCGTGCTCATGCTCGCCTCGGTCGCGCAGATGCAGGGCCGGATCGCGATGTGGCACGCGCTCGGCGAGGGCGTCACCCCGATCAAGCTGAAGACCGTCTCGGCGAACGTGTTCACCCATCCGGAGATCGCGAACGTCGGCATCAGCCAACGCGCCATCGACACCGGCGAGGTGCCCGCGCGGACCGTGATGCTGCCGCTGGCGACGAACGCGCGCGCCAAGATGGAGGGCCTGCATCGCGGCTTCGTCAAGCTGTTCTGCCGGCCGGCGACCGGTGTGGTGATCGGCGGCGTCGTGGTCGCGCCGAACGCGAGCGAGCTGATCCTGCCGATCGCGCTGGCCGTGCAGAACCAGTTGACCGTCGAGCACCTCGCGTTGACCTTCGCGGTGTACCCGTCGCTGTCCGGGTCCATCACCGAGGCCGGTCGGCAGCTGATGCGCCACGACGACCTCGACTGAGTCACCGATCCTCGGCGGGTAACCGGCGGTACCGCGAATCGGGTCGATGACGGGTGTGGCGCGATCCGGTGAAAAGGGAGCGCGCCACACCTCGATGATCCGTTGTGCTCAGTCGGACTCGACCCAGTCGAAGGTCTTGGTGACCGCCTTCTTCCAGTTGCGGTACTCGCGTTCGCGGGTCGACTCGTCCATGGCCGGGTCCCACTGCTTGTCCTTGGCCCAGTTGTCCCTGATGTCCTGCTCGCCGGTCCAGAAGCCGGTGGCAAGGCCCGCCGCGTACGCCGCGCCGAGGGCCGTCGTCTCCGCGACGACGGGGCGGATCACCGGGACGTTCAGGATGTCGGCCTGGAACTGCATGAGCAGCTCGTTGCCGGTCATGCCGCCGTCCACCTTCAACGACGTGAGCGGCACGCCGGAGTCGGCGTTCATGGCGTCGATGACCTCGCGGGACTGGAACGCCGTTGCCTCAAGGACCGCGCGGGCGAGGTGGCCCTTGTTCACGTAGCGGGTCAGGCCGACGATGGCGCCGCGCGCGTCCGACCGCCAGTACGGGGCGAACAGGCCAGAGAACGCGGGCACGAAGTAGGCGCCGCCGTTGTCCTCGACGGTGCGGGCGTGCTGCTCGATCTCGGGGGCGCTGGTGATCATGCCGAGGTTGTCGCGCAGCCACTGCACCAGCGAACCGGTGACCGCGATCGAACCCTCAAGCGCATACACCGTGTCATTCGAGCCGATCTTGTAACACACGGTGGTGAGCAGGCCGTTCTGGCTCATCACCCGCTCGGTTCCGGTGTTGAGCAGCACGAAGTTGCCGGTGCCGTAAGTGTTCTTGGCCTCGCCCGGCGACAGGCACGCCTGACCGAAGGTGGCCGCCTGCTGATCACCGAGGATGCCGGCGATGGGCACACCGGCAAGGGCGCCACGCTCGCGGACCTTCCCGTACTCCTCCGACGACGACCGGATCTCCGGCAGCATGCTCAGCGGGATGCCCATCTCGGCCGCGATGTCCGCGTCCCAGGACAGGGTTTCCAGGTCCATCAACAGGGTGCGGGAGGCGTTGGTCGGGTCGGTCACGTGCACGCCGCCGTCCGGGCCGCCGGTCATGTTCCACAGCAGCCAGGTGTCCATGTTGCCGAACATCAGCTCGCCGGCTTCGGCCTTCGCCCGCGCACCGTCCACATTGTCCAGCACCCAGCGGATCTTGGGACCGGAGAAGTAGGTGGCCAGGGGGAGGCCGGTCTTGGTGCGATAGCGCTCCTGGCCGCCGCCGAGCGCGCCGAGGTCGGTGCAGATGCGGTCGGTCCTGGTGTCCTGCCAGACGATCGCGTTGTACACCGGCTTTCCGGTCGTGCGGTCCCACACCAGGGCGGTCTCGCGCTGGTTGGTGATGCCGACCGCGAGGATCTCGCTGGCTTTCAGGTCGGCCTTGGCCAGCGCGCCCGCGGCGACCTGGCGGGTGTTGCGCCAGATCTCCTCGCCGTTGTGCTCGACCCAGCCCGCCTTGGGGAAGATCTGCTCGTGTTCGGTCTGGTCGACGGAAACAACGTGTCCAGAGTGGTCGAACACCATGCACCTGGTCGACGTGGTGCCCTGGTCGATCGCGGCGACGTACTCGGTCATCGCGGGAGTTCCTTTCCTTACGAGGTTCAGGCGGCGAGGGCGAGTGCGAGGAGCGCGGCGATACCGCCGCCGATGAGCGGACCGACGACCGGCACCCACGAGTATCCCCACTGTGGGCTGCCCTTGTCCTTGATCGGCAGAATCCACGCGTACGCGATGCGTGGACCGAGGTCACGGGCCGGGTTGATGGCGTAGCCGGTGGGGCCGCCGAGCGAGTTGCCGATCACCAACACGATGAACGAGACACCCGCGTAGCCGAGCGCCGAGTTGCCGAACGTCGGCACGCCGTGCACGGCCGCTGTCGCGCTCGGGCTTTCCAGGATCCAGAACACCAGTACGAACGTGCCGATGACCTCGGTGACCACGTTCCAGAACTTGTGCGGGATGTTCGGGATCGTGGAGAAGATGCCAAGCGTGTTCTCCGGCTCGTCATGCTCGTCGAACTGGAGTTTGTAGGCGGCCCAGCACAGGATCGCGCCGAAGATCGCGCCGAGCATTTCGCCGAGTAAGTAGAACGGAACCCGGTCCCAGGTGATCTTCTTGGCGATGGCGAGGCCGAACGTGACGGCCGGGTTGAGGTTCGCGCCGCTCTTGTCCGCGATGCTCGCGCCGGCGAACACGCCGAACGCCCAGCCGAACGTGATGAACAGGATGCCGCCACCGTTGCCGTAGGTCTTGCGCAACACGTTGTTCGCGACGACACCCGTGCCGAGCACGATCAGCGTCGCTGTGCCCAGAAACTCCCAGACAACGATCATCCATGGGTTCATGCACGGCCTCCTGGCACCCGAACGGCACGGAGGGTTGGCTTTGCGGCGCCGACCACGTGGACCGTGGGCCTGGCCACGACGCCAACCCGAAGTGATCTCGGACGCTACCTTGGCCGCGTCGCCAATGTCCACGTTCGACTCCACGGGTGCTCGGACGTACTAGCGCGATCGGAGTACAGCGGCCAACCGGGAGCCATCTCACCGCCTGACCGGACCGTTTTCCGGGTAGCGTGGTCGCGGTAGTCGCCAGAAGGAGGGGCAGGTTCGGTGGCCAGCCGCAAACCAGTCGTAGCGCAGGACGCACAGACCTTCGGCAGCCACTTCGGGGTGGCGCAACGCGCTCGGTCGTGGGAAAGACTGGGCAGCGAGCAGTTCGACGTGGTGGTCGTCGGCGGTGGCGTGGTCGGCGTCGGCACGGCGCTGGACGCGGCAACCCGCGGCCTGCGGGTCGCTCTCGTCGAAGCGCGCGACCTCGCCTCCGGCACGTCGAGCCGGTCAAGCAAGCTGTTCCACGGCGGCCTGCGGTATCTCGAACAGCTGGAGTTCGGTCTGGTTCGGGAGGCGCTGCGCGAACGTGAGCTGATGCTCACGCGAATCGCGCCACACCTGGTCAAGCCGGTGAGCTTCCTGTATCCGCTCAAGCACCGCTTCTGGGAGCGGCCCTACACCGCCGCCGGCCTCGTCCTCTACGACCGGATGGGCGGCGCGCGCTCAGTGCCCGGCCAGAAGCATCTGAGCAGGGCGGGCGCGCTGCGGATGTTTCCCGCGCTCAAGCGGGGCGCGCTGATCGGCGGTGTTCGATATTTCGACGCCCAGGCCGACGACGCCCGGCACACGCTGACCGTGGCGCGGACCGCCGCGCACTACGGCGCCGTGGTGCGGACATCGACTCAGGTCGTCGGGTTCCTCAAGGAGGCTGACCGGGTCTCCGGCGTGCGCGTGCGCGACGTGGAGAACGGCAACGAGACCGAGGTGCAGGCCGGCGTCGTGGTCAACTGCACCGGGGTGTGGACCGACGACCTGCAGAACCTGTCCGGCAGCAGGGGGCGGTTCCGGGTGCGCGCCAGCAAGGGCGTGCACATCGTGGTGCCGAGGGACCGGATCGTGGCCGAGTCCGGCCTGATCCTGCGCACCGAGAAGTCCGTGCTGTTCGTGATCCCGTGGCGCAATCACTGGATCATCGGCACCACCGACACCGACTGGCATCTCGACCTCGCGCACCCCGCCGCGACCAAGAACGACATCGACTACCTCCTCGACCACGTCAACTCGGTGCTCGCAACGCCGCTGACGCACGCCGACATCCAGGGTGTCTACGCGGGCCTGCGGCCGCTGCTGGCCGGGGAGAGCGAGGAGACCTCGAAGCTCTCCCGCGAACACGCGGTGGCCAGGGTCGCGCCCGGCCTTGTCGCGATCGCGGGCGGAAAGTACACGACCTACCGGGTGATGGCCGCCGACGCGGTGGACGCCGCAGGGGTCGACCTGTCCGGCCGGTTGCAGCCCTCCATCACCGACCAGGTCCCGCTGCTCGGCGCGGACGGCTACCACGCGCTGGTCAACCAGGCCGATCAGCTGGGCGCCCGCTATGGGCTGCATCCGTACCGGGTCAGGCACCTGCTGGATCGGTACGGCTCGCTGATCCACGAGGTGCTCGGGTTGGCCGGGGACGACCCGGAACTGCTCAAGCCGTTGCCGGCCGCGCCGGACTACCTGCGGATCGAGGTGGTCTACGGGGCGAGCAACGAGGGCGCGCTACACCTCGACGACATGCTGACCAGGCGGACCCGCATCTCCATCGAGTACCCGCACCGCGGCGTCGACTGCGCGCAGGAGGTCGCCGAGCTGATGGGTGGCGTGCTCGGCTGGTCCAAGGCGACCATCGGCCGCGAGGTGGCGACCTACCTGGCCAGGGTGCAGGCCGAACGCGACTCGCAGACCCAGACCGACGACCAGTCCGCGGACGCGCTGCGACACGCGGCACCGGAGGCGCGCAAACAACTCGCGCCGGAGCAGATCATCGTCGAATGATGGACCATTAGCGGCCCGGCGACCGTAGCGGTCGCCGGGACCGGCAGGCCCGGCGTTCACCGTTGGCAGCTGCCGAGCCTAGGAGACACAGCGAATTTTCCGCTTGTGCCAACAGCAGGAGCACGGTTGAGCCAGGTCAGAGCCTACATCGACGGCTTCAATCTCTACCACGGCCTCCGCCAGGACGGACGCCGGTATCTGTGGTTGGATCTCGACGCGCTCGCGGTGAGTTTGTTCAAGCCTGGCCAGCGGCTCGACAGCGTCCAGCATTTCACCGCGCGGGTCCGCAATGATCCGCCCGCCAAGCAGCGACAGGCCGACTACTTGGATGCGTTGTCCGCGTATTCACCTCGCGTCACGGTCGTCGAAGGACGGTTCCAGCGGAAGACCCAGTCCTGCAAGCAATGTCGGGCTGAGTGGACGACGTACGAGGAGAAGGAGACCGACGTCTCGATTGCGGTGACGCTCGTCGAGTTGGTGTGCTTGACAGGTTCGACACCGCGCTGGTGATCTCCGCCGACAGTGATCTTTGTCCCGCGATCAGGTCGTTGAAGAGGCTTTGCCCGGCGAAGAAGGTTGTGGCTGCCTTCCCGCCCAACCGGAGGTCCGATGATCTGCGTCGGGCCGCAGACGCCACCTTCACGATTGGTGTTGCGAAGTTCCGCAAGGCACAATTGCCGAACAAGGTCGTCAACGGAGCGGGAATCGTGCTGACCAGGCCGTTGCACTGGTCGTGACCAGCCGAGGTCAACAGAGGTCTTCGAGTTGGCTGATCAGGAGGCGGTGGTCGGCCGGTGACACCGTCGTCCAGGGTTCGGTGTCGGGTTCGGCGATGCTGCGGGTTTGCAGGTAGCGGCCCGCTCTGGTGTCGAACACGCTGAGCACGCGTCGCGCGCGGGTGCGGTGACCCCAGCGGTCTCGGGTCGCCGCACCGAACTGGCCGTGTCTGCGCAGGCGCATCATCATCGACGCGAGCATGGCCGCGTCGCGGTCGCGGACACCCTGTTGGCGCAGGGCGGTTTCGAATTCCATTGGTGTCGTGGCTTTCCTGGCCGCCGATTCCAACTGTCTACTGGGGACGGTGACGGATTCGCCGTTGCCCGAGGGGAGTGCGGGGAGGACGGAGAGGGCCTCGCGCGCAAGGCCGGTCGCCGCTGCCTCGCGGACGGTGAGGCCGTCGGACGTGAGGGTTGCCATGACCGCGTCGGCGCCCTCGGCCGCGACCATGATGCGGATGCTGCCGATCTTCTTGCCGAACCACAACCGGCCGTCGATCTCGCGTTCCGGTCTTGCCATCAGGCGAACCAGGCCGGCGAGGCGTTCGTACTCGTCGGCGGAGCGGGCGAAGCCGCGGTTTTCCATGGCCCGCCAGGCGTCCTCGACGAGCCTGCGGCGCTCGGTGTGGGTTCGGCCCGGTGACTCCACCTTGAGCACGAGCGGCATTTCGCCGAGGGCGAGGGATTCCCACAGGACGTCGAACTCCAGCCGGGACACCGTGATCGGCGTGCCCGGTGCTGGGTTGTCGGCGAGGCCGAAAACGCCGGCGGTCATCCGGTGGGGCTCATGGTTGCTGCTCGCCGATCACCGCGGGCGGCACGGCCGGGGTGGCACCGTCGGCACCGTCGTCGGCATCGTCGTCCTTGGTGCGGGTGCCGCGCCTGGTCATGGCCGTGGTCGTGGCCGTTGTCGAGGTTGGGCGGGTGGAGGAGGGGGTCATGGTGCCGAGGGCGGGTGCGGTGCGCGAACGGGTCGGGCGGATGCCGGGGCGCGCGGTGGTGGTGATCGGGCTGGTGTCCACGGTCAACTCGGGCGGTTGGCCGAAATCGCCGAGGGTGGCCGTGTTGTCGAAGGTGGCCGACTCGTACTGCGCCATCACCTGGAACGCCTTCTGCTCGGCCGCGTTGGCCGCCGCCTCCTGGATCTCGTGATCGGTCTGCTCGCCGATCAGGTGCTGCAACACGGTGATCGCCGCGTTGGGTTGCTCGGCGGTGATCGGCACCGGGGCCGGCATGTCCGCGCGTGCCTTGGCGAGCAGGCTGCCCTGCAACTCGGTGCTGATCCGCATCATGTCCGCGGCGGTCGATGCCTGCCGCGCCCAGTCGCCGAGCGGGCCGAGCGCGTCGCGGGCCGCGTCACCGGCGGCGCCTTCCCAGCTCGCGCCGGACGCGCGCACGCCGGCGCCGATGTCGTGCTGCAACTCGTCGAGAGCCTGCGAGATACCGGCCCAGGTGTCCACGACCGGGGCGGCGGCGTCGGCACCGGGGCCCGAGTTCAACTGGTCGTACAGCTCCTGATGGCTGTAGCCCTGCCACCGGTTGTCCGTCCCAGCGTTGGTGCCCAACGTGCCGTGCCCTCCCTTGTGCCCGTTATTCTTCGTCCCGGAACGAGTCCGCGTTCTCGTGTTCCACGATCTGGTACTCGATGGCGACCTGGTTCAACGCGTCCGAGGCCGACCTGAGCCGCTGCTGATAGGCGAGCAAGGCGTTCAGGGCCGAGGACGGAGTGTCGACCGAATGGTCGTTGAAGCTGGTCGCCGCGTTCTGACTGACCGGGTCGCCCGCCCACGGCGCGACCCGTACGCCGGTGATGGCCTGGTCGATCTGCACGTCGAGCTTGGCGAGCGCGTTGTCGAAGACCCTGCGCAGCGCGGGCACCGCTCCTCGCTCGACCCGCAGCGTCCCGGTGCCGGACGAGCTGAGCGGGTCGGGGATCAGGCTGGTCTGCCGGGCTCCGCCGGCCTGCGGGCTGTACGGCACTGCGATCACCTCCGCGCCGGGCTCGACCCGTGTCTGACTGATCCTGACACTGTATCCACCGACTGTGATCGGGTCGTGCCATCGCGGTGAACAACCCTCGGGTGGACGAATGCGCGCGCCGGTTGTTACCGACCGTGGCCGGTTTTGTGGGCGGAGCGTGCCTCAGTCGTGGTGCTGGAGGCTGGTGACCGCGTCGTCGGCGACCCGCTGCGCACCCTGGCACAGCGCGTCCTGCGGGATCGGCGTGCCGTTGCCGCCGTCGCGGAACATCACGTCGAGGAACTCGTTGTCGGCCGCGTCCACCTCGACGTTGCACACGGTCTGCAGGCCGGGCGTGCGCACGACCAGCGCGGGATAGCCGCTCGCGGTGGTGGCCCGCGCGTCGACCTGCGCGGTGTCGTCCAGCCACACGTCAACGCTCATGCTGGTCACCAGCGCCAAGCGGGTCTCGGTTCCGCTCTCAAGGCCGCGGATCGAGCACGCCCTGGCCTTGTCGAACTCGGCGTCCGTGTACGGGGTCGGGGTGGAGTCCAGGCTGAGGCTGGTGCGCTGCGCCGAGGTGAGGATGCGGCACGGGTTCACGTGCGCCAGTTCGAGCGTGCCCGGTCGGGCGATCAGCGACGGCGGTGGCGTCGTGGTCGGCGGGGGCACGACCGTGCTCGTGCGGGTGCGCGGGGCGCTGACGGTGTTGACCGCGTTGCCGGTGTTGGTCAGCGCGATCACCACCACGACCACGACGGCGATGCCCGCCGCGGCCATCACGCGCATCAGCACGGTGCCACGCACGCGGGCTACGGTAGCGAAACGTGCGGGGCCGGTCACCGGGTGGGTTCGGGCCTCGCCTCCGGCGGGTCGATCGTGTGGAGGTCCACTGCGCCCAAGCCGAAGCGGGCGCACGGTGTCAGCGTCAGCGGCGGCGACCGCGCCGATGATCGTCGCGCCAGTCCTTGCCCCACACCGAACTGCCGAACATCATCAGCGCGACGGGCAGCAGGAAGACGAACCAGCCCAGATGCGCGAAGAAGAACAGCCCGACCGCGATCAGTGCGGCGACCGGAACGAGGCCGGCGACGAGCGCTCGCGTCGCGCCGCCCGGCGGCCTACCCATGACCTGCTGGCTCTGCCGAGGCGCGACGGGTGCCGGAGCGGGAGTGGGTGTGCCGGTACCGAACTGCGGGTGCGGTGGGGGCAGGTCGGCGAACAGAGCACGCAACTCGCCACGGGTCTTGGCCGTCGACACCCGCGCGCTGCGCTCGCCGTACTCGTCGATGTCCAACCGGCCGGCGCTCATGTGCTCGCCGAGCACGGTCAACGCGGCCTCGCGGTCGCTGTCCGCGATCCGCAGACCCGCGTCCTGGAACTCTCTCACATCACGATGGTACGGCCAGAGCGTGCGCCCCGACCCTGACATCCGGCCTGCCGTCAGTCCTTGATCTCCAGCAGGGCCGAACCCTGGGTGACGGCATCACCTGGTGAAACGGCCAAGCCGGCGACCGTGCCCGCCTTGTGCGCGGTGACCGGGTTCTCCATCTTCATCGCTTCCAACACGACCACCAGTTCGCCGGCCTCGACCCGCTGGCCGTCCTCAACCGCGACCTTGACGATGGTGCCCTGCATCGGCGCGGTGACCGCGTCACCGGACATCGCGGCCGCGGTCTTGCCGCTGCCGCGCCTGCGCGGTTTGGCCGCCCCGGCCGCCTGGCTGGGTGCGCCACCGGAGAGCGCGAGGTCGCCCGGCAGCGACACCTCCAGCCTGCGCCCGCCGACCTCGACCACCACGGTCTGCCTCGGTGCGTCCTCGCCGCCCGCCTCGGCGGCGCCGTCGAAGGGCGGGATGGTGTTGTCGAACTCGGTCTCGATCCACCGGGTGTGCACCGTGAAGCCGCCTTCGTCGCCGACGAAGGCGGGGTCGCGCACGACGGCGCGGTGGAAGGGCAGCACGGTGGCCATGCCCTCGACCACCATCTCGTCCAGCGCGCGCCGCGAGCGCTCCAGCGCCTGCTGTCGGTCGGCACCGGTGACGATCAGCTTGGCAAGCAGCGAGTCGAAAGCGCCACCGATCACGCTGCCCGACTCGACGCCCGAGTCGGTGCGCACACCGGGACCGTCCGGCGCGATGAACGTGGTGACCGTGCCGGGCGCGGGCAGGAAGTTGCGGCCCGCGTCCTCGCCGTTGATCCGGAACTCGATCGAGTGACCGCGCGGGGTCGGGTCCTCGGTGAAGCGCAGTGTCTCGCCCGCCGCGATGCGGAACTGCTCGCGCACCAGGTCCAGGCCGGAGGTCTCCTCGCTGACCGGGTGCTCCACCTGGAGCCGGGTGTTCACCTCAAGGAAGGAGATGGTGCCGTCCAGGCCGACCAGGTATTCGACGGTGCCCGCACCGTAGTAGCCGGCCTCCCGGCAGATCGCCTTGGCCGACGAGTGGATCTCGGCGCGCTGCGTGTCGGTCAGGTACGGCGCGGGCGCCTCCTCGACCAGTTTCTGGTGCCGGCGCTGCAACGAGCAGTCACGGGTGCCGACCACGATCACGTTGCCGTGCTTGTCCGCCAGCACCTGCGCCTCCACATGGCGCGGCTTGTCCAGGTAGCGCTCGACGAAGCACTCGCCCCTGCCGAACGCGGCGACCGCCTCACGCACAGCGGAGTCGAACAGCTCCGGGATCTCCTCCTTGGTGCGGGCCACCTTCAGGCCACGCCCACCACCGCCGAACGCGGCCTTGATGGCGATCGGGAGGCCGTGCTCCTCGGCGAACGCGAGGATCTCCTCGGGACCCGACACCGGCTCGCTGGTGCCGGGCACCAGCGGTGCGCCTGCGCGGGTCGCGATGTGCCGGGCGGTCACCTTGTCGCCGAGATCGCGGATGGCCTGCGGGCTCGGACCGACCCAGTTCAGGCCGGCGTCGATCACCGCCTGGGCGAACTCGGCGTTCTCGGACAGGAAGCCGTAGCCGGGGTGCACCGAGTCGGCGCCCGCGCGCTTGGCGGCGTCCAGGATCTTGTCGATGGACAGATAGCTCTCGGCCGGCGTGTTGCCGCCCAGCGCGAATGCCTCGTCGGCGAGCCGGACGAACGGCGCGTCCCGGTCGGGATCGGCGTAGACGGCGACGCTGGCCAGGCCGGCGTCGCGACAGGCGCGGATCACCCGAACGGCGATCTCGCCCCGGTTGGCCACCAGAACCTTGTGCAAAGGTGTGGAGATCCCGCCATCAGGCTGCTGGGGCACGCCTACCTCCTTGTTCGACGGTTACCGGCAGTTTACGGACCCTCCGATGCGAAGAGACCTTAAGGACTGCGCAGTTGCGCGCCGAGTGCCTGACCGCAAACCGAGAGCTATTTCACGAGCGCTCGCCGTTCTTCAGGCTTCTTCAGCTGTTTCCAGCGGCGCGAAACGCCCGGATGTGCTTGTCTGCGGATGACGATTCACCGAGGCCGAACGGAGGAACGGATGGCACGCGGTGGGCCCGCGGGCCGCTCGGTGGTGATCACCGCGAGTGTCTCGGCAGGACTGGCCGTACTCGCCCTGGTCGGCGCGATTCTGTTGCGCCCGAACCGGACCGCCGGCACCGCGGTCGACAGCGGTGGCACTCCGCCGTCGCCATCGGCCAACGCCACCCTCCAGTGCGCGAACGGGCCGTGCCGGACGCTGGCCAGCACCACGATCGCCGGCAGTTCGGTGCAGTTGCTCGTGAATGCGGCGGCGACCATCGGGCGGGTGCGGATCGTCACCGCACAGGGCCTGGACAGTGTGTTCGAGACCACCATCAACCAGCTCGGCGCCGCCCTCACCGCGCAGTCGCTGAGCTGCGTGGACGCCACGACACCGGTGTGCATGGTGAGCGGAACCGGCCCGCAGGGGAGCGCGGGCGAGGTGTTCGTGGAGACCGACGGCGGCTGGGCACGCGCCGACGCGCCGTACTTCGCCTCCGGCGGCTACCTCGGCCTGCGTGCGGACGGCACGCAGGGCGTAGAGGTGCTCGCCGCGCAGGCCAACTGTGACGACGACCTCAGCACGCAGTGCGCGTCCGCCCCGGTCTATCTCCAGGTCTTCGCGGTGACAGGGGACACGCTCGGCTGCACCAGCCCGGTCAGCAGGCTCAACCGGCTGCCCGGCTGGCCGAACGTGACGGTGAGCCAGGCGCAGCTGCGCGCCTGCCCGTAACCGACCTACCGCTTGTTCCACAGGTCGACGACGCTCACCCCGACCTCGGCGAGCAGCTTCCTGGTCAGCGGCAGGCTGATGCCGATCACGCTGGACGGGTCACCGTCGACGCCGTTGACGAACCAGCCGCCGAGACCGTCCAGGGTGAACGCGCCTGCCACCGCGAGCGGTTCGCCGGTCGCCAGGTAGGCGTCGAGTTCGGCCGCGCTCGGCGACGCGAACCGCACCGTGGTGCCCTCGACGCCGACCGCGCGCCGGTCCGGCCGCCCGTCTGCGAGGCGGACCACCGCGTGCCCGGTCACGAGTTCACCGCTGCCGCCTGCCATCGCCGCCCAGCGTGTGCGGGCCACGTCCTCGGTGTGCGGCTTGCCGACGACCTCGCGACCGTTCGGTCCGTCCAGCACGAGCATGGAGTCGCAACCGATCACAACCGCGTCCGGATGCGCCTCCGCGATCGCCGGCACTACCGCTTCGGCTTTCGCCTTGGCCAGCGCGGCAACCAGATCCGCTGGCGCCGGCTCGGTCAGCGAAGCCGCGATGGCATCTTCGTCCACTCCGGACACATGGACGACCGGCTCGACCCCGGCCGCGCGCAGTACGGCCAGCCTGGCCGGGGACGCGGAAGCAAGTACAAGTCGCACCCCGCGAGCCTAACCAGGGCCAACAACGGTACGGGTCAGCGGGGGAAGCCCGATGCGCGCCACGCACCAGGACCGCGCGGCAACGTGCTGCGCATGGCGGCGGCACGATCGGCCCAGGCCGACCGCTCCTGCCGGACCGGCTCCGGTCGCGGCGCCGACGCCATGCCCAGCACGACGGCGGTCAGCGCGACCAGCTCCGCGTCGTCCGGCTCACCCCGGACCACGCGCAGCAGCGGGCGCTTCGCCTCGTCGTCGCTCATAGGGGGATGTTCCCGTGCTTCTTCGGCGGCAGCGACTCCCGCTTGTCCCGCAGCATGCTCAGCGCCCTTGCCACGTAGCCGCGCGTGTAGGAGGGCGGGATCACCGAGTCGACGTAGCCGCGCTCGGCCGCGATGTAGGGGTTGAGCAGCGTGTCCTCGTACTCCTGGTCCAGCTTGGCCCGCAGCGCGTCCACGTCCTCGCCGCGCTCGGCTGCCGCCGCGAGCGTCTTGCGGTGCACGATGTTGGACGCGCCGGACGCGCCCATCACCGCGATCTGCGCGCTCGGCCAGGCCAGGTTGATGTCCGCGCCGAGATGCTTGGAGCCCATCACGTCGTACGCGCCGCCGTACGCCTTGCGAGTGATCACCGTGACCAGCGGAACGGTCGCCTCGGCATAGGCGTAGATCAGCTTCGCGCCGCGCCGGATGATGCCGTTCCACTCCTGGTCGGTGCCGGGCAGGAAGCCGGGCACGTCGACGAAGGTCAACACCGGCACGTTGAACGCGTCGCAGGTGCGCACGAACCGCGCCGCCTTCTCCGCCGCGTTGATGTCGAGGCAGCCGGCGAACTGGGTCGGCTGGTTGGCCACCACGCCGACGCTGTGCCCGTCCACCCGGCCGAAGCCGACCACGATGTTCGGCGCGTACATCGCCTGCACCTCAAGGAACTCGCCCTCGTCGAGCACGCGGGTGATGACCTCGTGGATGTCGTAGGGCTGGTTCGCGGAATCCGGGATCAGCGTGTCCAGCTCCAGGTCCGACCCGGTGAGCGAGTCCGTGACCGAACCGCCCTCCGGCAGCTCACTCGGGAACGCCGGCGGATCGGAGAGGTTGTTGGAGGGCAGGAAGGACAGCAGCTCCTTGACCCAGGAGATCGCGTCCTGTTCGTCGGCGCCCATGTAGTGCGCATTGCCCGACTTGGTGTTGTGCGTGCGCGCGCCGCCAAGATCTTCGAGCGTGACCTCCTCGCCGGTCACCGTCTTCACCACGTCCGGGCCGGTGATGAACATCTGCGAGGTCTTGTCGACCATCACCACGAAGTCGGTCAGCGCCGGCGAGTACACGTGGCCGCCCGCGTTCGCGCCCATGATCAGCGAGATCTGCGGAATCACGCCCGAGGCGTGTGTGTTGCGCCGGAAGATCTCGCCGTAGAGGCCCAGCGACACGACCCCCTCCTGGATGCGCGCGCCGCCGCCCTCGTTGATGCCGATGATCGGCCTGCCGGTCTTGAGCGCCAGGTCCATCACCTTGACGATCTTCTCGCCGTACACCTCGCCGAGCGACCCGCCGAACACGGTCACGTCCTGGCTGAACACCGTGACCGGCCGACCGTCGATGGTGCCGTAGCCGGTCACCACGCCGTCGCCGTACGGCCGGTTCTTGTCCTGCCCGAAGTTGGTCGAGCGATGCCGCGCATGCTCGTCGAGTTCGATGAACGAGCCAGGATCGAGCAACATGTCGATCCGCTCGCGCGCGGTCATCTTGCCCTTGGCGTGCTGCTTCTCCACCGCCCGAGCCGAGCCGGCGTGCACAGCCTCCTCGTTGCGCCGGTAGAGGTCGGCCAGTTTGCCGGCTGTGGTGTGGATGTCCGGCTGCTCGCCGCTGGTCGGCTCGCCAATGGGCACGGTCGCGCTGCTCATGGACAAGCAGCCTATCCAGCCGAGCCCTACCCGCCAGTAGTCGCGTTGCCCATCTCACTGCTCAACTGCGGAGTCGTCAGCTGAGGACTCGTCGACCGCGAGAGATGCGATGATCGCCTTGATCGGTTCAATGAGTGCGGGCACCTCAATGGCCGGCACGTTCCACAGCGTGTCGTAGTCGACCTGGAAGTAGCCGTGCGTGATGTGGTTGCGCCTCCCGACCCATCTGCCGCCAGAGTACCTCTGGTGTGCCTGTTGAATCGGCCGGATCGACATGGTTCGCGGCTTCGCCGATGATCTCCACCCAACCGATCATCGCCATCTGGAGGACTTCGTCCTCCTCGATCGAGCGACGTTCGGCGGGCAGGTGACGTCCGATGGCATCAGCGCGTTCGAGGATGTCGCGAAGTCGTTCCGGTGTCGCGCGTCTCAGATCATCAACGCTTCGGCCAGGACCCGGTCGCGGATCCGGTCCTTGATCCCGTTCGGCGTGACGACCTGGGTGAACACCTTCAACAGTTCCTCGATGTCCAACGCGAAGCCGGACAAGGTCCACAAGCTCGTTCTCGGCCCAGGGGTCACCATCAGGTCGAGGTCGCTCTTGTCGTCTGCCTCGCCACGTGCGACCGAGCCGAAGACGCGGACGTCGCGGACGCCGTACCTGTCGGCGATGGCGTAGATCTCGTCGCGATGGGCACGCAGTTCGTCGACGGTCACGCGTCGGCGTGGTGCCGCCTCCGCGTCACCGATGTCGTAGCCGTCCTTGGCCAAGGTGGTCATCGGGAGGTTGCACGCTCGTCGCAGTCCCGCCGGTCGTTCCCGCTCCGACCGGCCGGCGGGACCGCTGCGGTCACCGTTTCGATCAGCGTTTCGATCACTGCGGCGGCTGGACTTGCCTCCTATCCTTGATCGGGTGACTGCGAACGGTGCACCCATCGACCAGGCCGCTCTCCGCGCTCAGCTGCTCGCGCCCGCAGGGCGCTATGCCGCGTTGGACGTGGTGGCCAGTACCGGCTCAACCAACCTCGACCTTGGCGCTGCGGCGGGACGGGGCGCCGAGGACCGCACCGTGCTCATCGCAGAGGAGCAGACCGCGGGGCAGGGCCGGCAGTCGCGCGGCTGGGCCTCGCCGCCGGGCAGCGGCCTGTACCTGAGTGTGCTGCTGCGCCCGACCGAGGTGCCGGCCCAGCGGCTGAGCTGGCTGACGCTGCTTGCCGGGGTCGCGCTGGTGCGCACCGCGAGTTGGGCTGGTGCCACCGGTGCCGCGTTGAAGTGGCCGAACGACCTGCTGCTCGGCGGGCGCAAGGCCGCTGGCGTGCTGGCCACGGCCGGTGCGGTCAAGGGGAACGCGGTGGTGCTGGGCATGGGCCTCAACGTGCTGCCGCTGCCGGTGGACGTGCCGCTGGGCGCGGGTGGTCTCGCCGCGACCTCGCTGGCCGAGGCGGGTGCCATCCAACTCGATCGGACCGCGATCGCGACCCGGCTGCTCACCGAACTGGCCGCCCTGGACGACGCGTTCCGCGCGGCCAAGGGTGATCCGGTCGCGGCAGGTGTCTACGACGAGTACCGCACCTCCTGCGGCACCTTCGACCACGAGGTCCGGGTCGAGCTGAACGGGTCGACCACGCTGGAGGGGACTGCCGTGCGGCTGGCCGAGGACGGCACGCTGGTGTTGCGCACCGCGAGCGGCGAGCGCGAGGTTTCCGCAGGTGACGTCGTGCACCTGCGGGACAAGGGCTGAACCGGCCACGTCCGCTGCCGCCGTTTCGAGGCGGAATTGTCGGTGATTCGCGGCCCCAATGCCGGCCCGAGCCAGGTAGGAGTCGGTACCGTTGCGGCATCACTACCGGGCGTGAGATCCCTGAGGAGCGCTGTGGCCTACCCCGAGAACCTGCTCACCGATGGCGAGGAAGTGGTGCTGCACAAGCACCCGCATTGGAAGATGCTCATCCTGCCGGTGTTGATCTTTCTCGTGGTGGTCGCGGCGGCCGCCTTCGCGTCGGCCGCGCTAGCGAAGGAGTCCTGGCACCAGGCGGCGTGGATCGCCATCGTGGTGATCGCGATCGTGATCGTGGTCTGGTGCACGCTGATCCCGTTGATGCGTTGGCGCACAACGCACTTCATCGTCACCACGAACCGGGTGATGTCGCGCGAGGGCGTACTCAACCGGACCGGCCTGGACATCCCGCTGTCCCGGATCAACAGCGTCCGCTTCGAACACGGCCTGATCGACCGGATCTGGGGCGCCGGCACGCTGATCATCGAGTCCGCTTCGGACGAACCGCTGGAGTTCGACGACATCCCGCACGTCGAGTACGTGCATTCGCTGCTGTACCGGGAAGTCAACGACAACCCGAACGACGACTTCCACGCCCACCAGGGCAACCGCTGATCGTTTTCTGACGCCGCCAATCGGAGCCTTCTCCGGTTGGCGGTTTTCGCGTGCCCGGCCACCACTGCGCCAACCGGGTTAACCGCGCGTGCCCGAATTTCGGGCCGTGCAAGCGACTGTCGCTGCTGACCTGGGGATTTGTGTCCAGCGACGCCCGATCGGACCAATGGTCAGCGATTTGCAAGCTCCGCAATATTTCCGAACGAGTGGTTTTCTACAAAGTGGGTCGAATTCGCCAAGTCGTGGCCCTAATGTCGGGTCGCGATGAACGAGGAGGACGAGGTGACGGAATCAGATTCACTGGCGCGCGCCCGCGAACTGGGCAGCGCCATCAACACGACCATGACCCGCGCCGGCCTGGGCATCGGACAGGTGGTGGACACGCTGGACTGGCCGCAGGCGAAGCTCGTGCCATTCCTCGCCGGCCGGGGCGAGATCGACCAGGTCGACCTGATCCAGTTGCTCGCGCTGTGCAGGATCGAGGGCGCGGAACGCGAACGCCTGCTGTTCCTCAACCGCGTCGTGCCCGGCCCCGGCTGGCTCTCGCTCACCGATCAGCGCGCCGTGCTCCTCGACCACGAGGTCCGGGCGCGGGCCATCACCCAGTTCTCCCCGGATCTCGTGCCCGATCTGTTGCGCACCCCCGAGTACGCCCGTGCGGTGCTCGACGACGGCGCCGGCTTCCTGCCCGACGTCTCGGCCCGGTTCGACTCGCTGATTCGCAGGCAGAAGGTGCTCGACTACACCGACCGACCCCGCAGGTTCACCTTCTTCGTGCATGAACGTGTCTGCTGTGCCGGTGTCGGCTCCCCGCAGGTGCTCTCCGACCAGCTGCGCCACCTGATGCGGATGAGCACGCGGCGCGGCATCACGCTGCGCGTGATTCCCGCCGCGCACGCGGACACCGGGAAGGGCTCGTGCGCGCTGCTGGAGTTCGCCGACGCCGACCCTGTCGTGCACCTTGAGCGGCTGGTCCGCGCTACCTTCCTCAGTAGCGTGCAGGACGTCGCGATTTACCGCGGCATGTTCGCCGTGTTGGCCAGCACGGCCCTTGACGAGGGACAATCCAGGGAGCTGATCGCCAATCGGGTGGTCGAGCTGTACGAGGACCGCGCGTAGCCGAGTAGAGAGCTGGAGGCAACCGATCATGGGTGCTCGGGATGTTGGCCTGCCGACCGTCGTACCGGCCCCGTCCGCTTCCGCCCTGGTGCCCTCCGCGCTGCCGGCCGAGGTGTCCATCTGGGAGGTCGGCGCCAGGGACGGGTTGCAGAACGAGTCGGCCGTGCTACCGGTCGAGGTCAAGCTGGAGTTCCTGGACCGGTTGGCCGACGCGGGCCTGCGCATCCTGGAGGCCACCAGCTTCGTGTCTCCGAAGTGGATCCCGCAGCTGGCCGACGCCGAGGACCTGCTCGCCGGCCTGCGCGCCCGCGACGGCGTCCGCTATCCGGTACTGGTGCCCAACGAACGCGGCCTCGACCGCGCGCTCGCCGCGGGCGTCAGGGACATCGCGATCTTCGCCAGCGCGACGGCGACCTTTGCCAAGCGCAACCTCAACAGCACCCTGGACGAGCAGTTCGCCATGTTCGACCCGGTGGTCGGCAGGGCTCGGGCCGAAGGGCTCGACGTGCGTGGCTACGTGTCCATGTGCTTCGGCGACCCGTGGGAGGGTTCGGTGGACGCGGCGCAGGTCGTGTCGGTCGGGCGGCGGCTGCTGGACATGGGCTGCTCGCAGCTGTCCCTCGGCGACACCATCGGCGTGGCAACACCGGGCCAGGTCGAGGCGCTGCTCGGCGGGTTCGTCGCGGCCGGCACCGAGGTCGGCGCGCTGGCCGTGCACTTCCACGACACCTACGGCCAGGCACTGGCCAACACGCTGGCCGCACTGCGCATCGGTGTATCCACTGTGGACTCTTCGGTCGGTGGCCTCGGCGGCTGCCCGTACGCGGAGTCCGCGACCGGCAACCTGGCCACCGAGGACCTGGTGTGGATGCTGACCGGCATGGGCATTCGCACCGGCGTCGACCTGGACAAGCTGATCGCGACCAGCGTGTGGATGGCCGAGCGGCTGGGCAGGCCGAGCCCGTCGCGGGTGGTCCGCGCCATCGCAGGCTGATGCGCCGACCGGACGAACTCGCCGACAATTGTCCGTAGAACTACGGAACCGAACCGCCCCGGCCGTCGTCACAGAGCCGACGAGCGCCATGCCCGGCGGAACACTCACCGGAGGTGGGAGGAAATGGTCAGCCATTCCGACCAGGTCGAGGCGTTGCTCGCCGACTACCGGCGCACCCGCGAACAGCTCGCAGGGGTGCACAGGGCACTGCTCGCCATCAGGGAGTCGGTGACCAATCCGGACGGGCTGATCACCGCGACCGTCGGGCCGCAGGGCAACCTGCTCAACCTGGTCATCTCCGACGCCGCCTACCAGCGTTACCGCGCGTCCGAACTCGGCAAGGAGATCGTGAAAACGGTCGCGGCGGCCGCGAGTCGTGCCGCCGAGCGCGCGAACGCCACGCTGCGCCCGGTGCTGCCGCCCGATGCCGACCCGGCCGCGCTCATGGCAGGCCGCGCCGACCTGCAACCAGCCGAGATCACACCGGAGCCGAAGGACCCGCCGACCCCGCCCCGACCGAGCCGCCCGCCTCGGGGGGACGACGTCGACGAATACGAGGAGCAGAGCTGGATGGACACGGTCAGCGGTCGAGGCCGAGGGCGGCGCGGATGAACGGCGGATTCAGCGCGGACCCCGCGCGGCTGCGCCGACACGGCGGCGAGTTCGCAGGCCACGCCGACCGCGCGAGCGAGATCCACCGCAGGCTCAGCCAGGCCCTCACCGACGCGGGCGAATGCTGGGGCGACGACGAGGCGGGGCGCACCTTCGCAGCCACCCACGCGCGATCCGCGCAGGACACGCTCGGCAAGCTCGGCGACCTGCCGGGTGACCTCGCCGATGTCGGCGACCGCTTCACCGGCACGGCCGAGCGCTACGAACAGGCCGAACACGAGAACGCGGCGACCCTGCGCGAGCAGGACTGACCACTTAGGGAGCACCGATGGGCATCGAACTCCCCAGCGAGTTGGCAGGTGTCGCGGCTACTGCCGGCGTGCAGTGGCCACAGGCCGACGAGGACGCGATGCGCGCGTCGGCCTCGGCCTGGCGCCAGGCCGGCCAGTCGCTGACCTCGTTGACCACCGACGCGGACGGCTCGGCCAGCAAGGCCCTTGCCGGCGCGCGGGGCGAGACCGCGACAGCGGCCCAGCAGCACTGGAACGGCTTCATCGAACCGGATTCCGGCAAGCTCACCGCCACCGTCCTCGGCTGCAACGCAGCGGCCGACCGGCTCGAACACGCGGCGGATCAGGTTGGCGAGGCCAAGGTGCAGATCGTGCGGCACCTGGTAACGCTTGCCAAGAACACCGACGCCGCGCACCAGGCAGCCGCCGCCGGCAATCCCAACGCCATGCTCGGCCTGAACACCGCCGTGCGCGGGACCGCGGCCAATGTCGCGCAGGTCAACGCGAACCTGACCAAGTCGATCCAGCTCGACGGCGGCAGCACCGTCTACGGCCAGTCGAGCCCGGTCAACGCGAACCCGGGCGGCGGGACGTTCGCGGGCGGCTCGACGCGGGGCGGTGGGCTGAGCGGTCTGGAACCGTTGCTGGGCAACAGCGGCCCGGTGCCGCAGGCCGCAGGCAACCTGACCGGCGCCCTGCACACGGCGAGCACCGGTCCACTGTCGACACTCGGCGCCCCCGCCGCACATGGTGGCCACGGCGGCATCGGGGTCGGTGCGGGGGAGAACACCGGGCCGATCCAGTTGCCGCCCGCCGACGCGCACCCGATCGCCGCCTCAGCCGCCTCAGCCGCCTCAGCCGGGTCAGTCGGGTCAGTCGGGTCAGTCGCATCGGTCTCGGCGGGCAGTGAGGCGCACACGCCGGCGTTGGGGCTGGTGCAGCAGTCCGCCTATGTCGGGCCGAGCGGGTCGCCGGCCATGCAACCGTTCGCGGGTGGCTATGCGCAGGCGGCACCGGTCGCGCCGGTCACCGATCCGGGTGTCGGGCAGGCGCAGGTTGGGTTCGCGGTCGCGCCCGGCCAGCCGGGCTGGAGCCAGTATCCGGGTGGGCAGCCGATAGCGGGCGGTCCGGTCGCTGGCCCGGGTGGTGCCGGCGCGGGTGCTGCTGGCGGGGGTGGTGCTGGCGGGGGTGGTGCTGGCGGGGGTGGGATGGTCGCGAGATCGGCGGGGCCCGCGCAGTATGCGAGCGGTGCCGGGACCGTCGTGGACCAGCCCGGTGGTGCGGCTGTGCATTCGGCGGTGTCCCGGCCCGCGGTGTCCCAGTCCGCTGTGTCCCGGCCTGCTATGTCTCAGCCCGCTGTGCGCAAGTCGAGCGGGCCGCGTGATCCCGAGGTCGCGATCTTCCTCGTGTACATGTTCCCGATCGGACATCTGCCGGTCGCGTCCGGTCGGCCTGCTCGGCAGTTGCCGTTGCCGCTTGCCGAGGACGACTTCGCGGCGGGGTCGCGGTTCGAGCCGCACGACCATCCGGACTCCTCGGTGTTCGACACGGTCACCGCGCCCGGCGACATCAGCTGCCTTACCGAGGGCGAGCCGGCCCCCGAGGCGCTCGTCGCCGGCCACGACCCGTTGGGTGGCGGCAACGAGGCGGACTGGGATCGTCGGTTCCTGGTCCGGCCGGCAACCGACGGTGAAGCAGCCGAGTACGCGTGGCCGCCGGGGCTGTCGTTCCCGGAGGGCGGTTGCGACCATGGCGAGGCCGTCCGGCTCGCGCCGGGCACGATCCTGGATCGCTTCGGCGGCAACGAGGGCCGGGTGTTCTCGGTCCCGGAAACGCCGTTCGCGGCGCGGTCGCTGCCACCGGAGGCGTTGGCGGCCGGGTATCACCGGTATGAGGTACTGCGCGAACTGCCGATGTGGTTGGCACGCTCCGCCGCCTGGTTCGGCCAGCCCGGCGGCGGGGCGCGTTACCGCGCCGTGTATTCGGCGGCCGATCTGGTCGCATTGGGGTTCTTGACGGAGATCAGTGTGGGGGACGAGAGATGAACGCCGAATCGATCAGGATCTGGCTGCGTGCGGTCGGGGTGCCCGACGAGGTGGTGTCGATCGGCGCGGAGGCGGACAACACCTGGTGCCTGCTGCGCGACGAGCACGCTGCCGAGGACGGCGGCGTGGTCACCTGGGAGGTGTTCTGGCGGGAGCAGGGCAACCGCTACGACTGGGCGAGTTTCAGCAACGAGCAGGTCGCCTGCCACTACCTGTTCGGCCGGTTGACGTGGGCGCAGGTGAGCAGGGGTGCGGTCGGTGTGCTGGAGGGCGCCGACGGGGACAAGCCGGCGCAACCGGCCCGGTCCGAGCCGATCGAGGACGACTCGCCGAAGACCGGGCCGATCGTGCTCCCGCAGGTCAACTCGTCGAGCTGAGCAGGCCCAGGGCGGCCTCGTGCAGCGCGCCGTTGGTGGACAGCGCGGAGTGGCCGGTGTAGCGGTCGTTGCCGGCCAGGTCGGAGAACCGCCCGCCGGCCTCCTGCACGATCACCTGCAACGCGGCCACGTCCCAGTCGTTGACGATCGCCTCGGCTGCCACGTCCATGGCGCCCTCCGCGACAAGGCAGTGCTGCCAGAAGTCGCCGAACGCCCTGCTCTCCCAACAGGCGTCGACCAGCCGCAGGTACGCGTCCCGCGAGTGGTACTTCGTCCACGAGCCGAGATCGGTGGTGGACACGTACGCGTCGGCCAGGTCCGTGACCGAGCTCACGGAAATCCTTTTCGGTTCGCCCCCGTTGACACTCGTCCACGCGCCGTGACCGGCCCCGGCCCACCAGCGCCTGCCGAGCGCGGGTGCGCTCGCCACGCCGACCACCGGGGTGCCGTCGACGATCAGCGCGATCAGCGATGCCCAGGCCGGTACGCCGCGCAGGAAGTTCTTGGTGCCGTCAATCGGGTCGATCAGCCAGGCTCGGCCCGCGCCGACCCGGCCGCCGCGCTCCTCTCCGGCCACCGTGTCCGACGTCCGGGATTCCGCCAGTTTTGCCCGAATCGCATCCTCGACGGCGAGATCGGCGTCGGTGACCGGAGTGCGATCGGGTTTGCGCTCGACCCGCAGGTCAGCGGCTCGGAACCGGGCTGAGGTTATGGCGTCGGCGGCATCCGCGAGCCGCAGCGCCAAGTCGACATCAGAATGGGAGATTGACACGGTTTGGATGCTGTCACGAATACGCTATGACTGTGCAGAGGGAGTTGGCGAGGAGCGTCCGATGAGCGTGGTGTTGTTGGCCGAGGACGACCCTGCCATTGCCGAACCCTTGTCGCGGGCGCTGCATCGTGAGGGTTACGCCGTGCACGTGGTCGCGGACGGTCCCGGCGCGCTCGAATCGGCCAGCAACGGCGGGGTCGACCTGCTCGTGCTCGACCTCGGCCTGCCCGGCATGGACGGCCTTGAGGTGTGCCGGCGGCTCCGCTCGGCAGGCCGCGAACTCCCCGTGCTGATGCTCACCGCCCGCGCCGACGAGGTCGACTTCGTGGTCGGCCTCGACGCCGGCGCCGACGACTACGTTGCCAAGCCGTTCCGGTTGGCTGAGCTGATGGCCCGCATCCGCGCCCTGCTGCGGCGCAGGGCTCCGGACACGGTCGAGGCCAACGGCGTGCGCATGGACCTCGGTGCGCGCATGGTCACAGTGGACGGTCAGGAGATCCAGTTGGCCAACAAGGAATTCGAGCTGCTGCGCGTGCTGATGCAGCATGCCGGCCAGGTGGTCAGCCGCGACGAGATCCTCTCCGAGGTGTGGAGCGGCCCGGAACTGAAGAACAGCAAGACCCTCGACATGCACATGTCCTGGCTGCGGCGCAAACTCGGCGACGGCAACCCGCGGTCCGCGGAACGGCGGATCGCCACCGTCCGCGGCGTCGGGTTCCGGTTCAACGCCGAATAGCGGGGCTGGCTCGTGCGGCGGCGGATCCTGCGCGCCATCCTGCTCGCGGTGGCCGTCACCGCCTGCGCGCTGGGAATCCCGCTCGGCTACTCGGCGATCATCTTCGTGCAGACCTCAGCGGGCGCCAGCGTCGCCGACACCGCCCAGGTCGCCGCCAACACCGTGGACGGCCAGCTCACCACCAACAACGGCCGGATCGACGCTGCGGGCCTCGAACGGGTCCTTCAGGGCGGCCAGGCCACCGTCACCTACACCTACCTCGGCAAGAAGAAAAAGATCACGGTCGGCGACTCGCAGGGGGCCGACGTGCTCAGCAGCACCGCGCCGCTGGTGCACGGCGGCAATCTGGCGCTGGTGCAGAACGCCCGCCCGCTGCGCCAGTTGCAGGCCGAGCTGACCGTGCTGGTCGCGCTGCTGGTCGTGCTCTCGGTCGGCACCGGAACAGTTGTCGCCACGGTGACCGCGCGCCGGCTCGCCGAGCCCATGCGGCATGTCGCCGATCGCGCGGCTCGGCTCGGTGCCGGCGACTTCCGACCCGACCCGAACCGCTACGGCATCGAGGAGCTGGACATGGTCGCGCACGCCCTTGACACCTCCGGTTCGGCCCTCGCCGACCTGGTGCAGCGCGAACGTGACCTGGTCGGCGACGTGTCACACCAGTTGCGCAGCAGGCTGACCGCGCTGCAACTGCGGTTGGAGACCATGGCGGGCGCGTCCAGTCCGGAGACCGCGGAGGACGCGGCCGCCGCGCTTGAGCAGTCCGAGCGGCTGACCAAGGTGCTTGAGGAACTGCTCGCCGCCGCGGGCGCGGCCCGCGCGGTGCAGGCCGAGCCGATCGACCTGGCCACCGAATTGCCGGCGATCGCGGCCGACTGGCGGGAGCTGCTCCGCGCGGACGGCCGCGCGCTGCGCGTCCGGGTGCCGGACGGTCTGCTGGCCAGGGCGACGCCGGGGCGGCTGCGCGAGGCCATCGGCGTGCTGCTGGACAACTCGCTGCGGCACGGCACCGGCACGGTCACCATCAGCGCGCGCCGGGGCGAGGCAACCGCGGTGATCGAGGTGAGCGACGGCGGGCCGGGCGTGCCCGAGGAGTTGGCAGCGCACGTGTTCGAGCGCGGCGTGTCCGGCGGTGGTTCGACCGGTGTCGGCCTTGCGCTGGCCAGGGCGCTGGCGGACGCGGATGGCGGCAGGTTGGAACTGTCCACGTCGCGGCCTGCCACGTTCACGCTGTTCCTGCCGGTAGCCAAGGCGGGCGACCTGGTCGCAACGCCGTGGCGCACCGAGCCCGGTCCGCGCTAGCCCGACCGGGAAACAGCCCGACCGGGAAACGGCTCAGGCGACGCGCTCGTCGGAGTCGTCGTCGACCGCGTGCAGCCTGCGCACCTTGCCGTTGCGTCCCGGCCTGGCGTTCTCGTCCGGGAACACCCACTTCTTAAACGCCCACCAGCGGAACACCATCGCGACCAGGGTGCCGATGATCGAACCGAAGACGAAGTCCGAGACTTCCTGGGTGATCAGGGAGACGTAGGGGACCTGTAGGTGCAGCAGGTAGCGGGAGACCGCGGTCGGCACCAGGTTCAGGCCGACGGCGATGCCGCTGACGATGAAGAACAGGGCGGCCTCGTGGTGCCGCTCACGCCCGCCGCGCGTGCTGAACGACCATTCGCGGGACAGGATGTAGGACACGATCGTGGCGACGATGATGGCGATCGCCTGCGCGGTGATCGGCTTCCCGCCGAGAACGGTCAGCTTCAGGCCGTACCAGATGACGTTGGTGACAATGAAGCAAAAGGCGCCGACAACGGCGAATTTCAGCAGCTCACGGTGCTTGATGAGCAACGAACGCAGCGGCTGGGGTACGCGGGCCAGCGTTGCTTCGACTATGGACACATCATCGAGAGTACCGAGCTGATCCTGAAAGCTGCCTGTCAGGGCGATCGATCAGGGCACGATTGGGCCACAGCCGATATCGACTCCCGCGAGTCCTGGACCATGATGTGGTCCCATGGTCGGCGCCGTGACGGTTGCCGGAAAGGAGACAGTGTCGATGTCCGGTCCGTACCCGCCGCAGGGCTATCCGCAGCAGCCTGCCCAGGGCGGATGGGGCGGCGGCCAGTTCGGTGGTGGCCAGGTTGGTGGTGGTCAGCTCGGCGGTGGTCAGCTCGGAGGTGGTCAGGTTGGCGGCGGCCCGAGCGGCCCCTACGGTCCGGCCAGCTACCCCGGCGGCTGGCAGCAACAACCGCAGCAGTTGCAACCGAGGCAGCAGGACCAGCCCGCCTGGAACATCGGCCCCAACTCGCCGGAACCGGCCCCGCCGCCGCGCAGGCGCAACACCGGCCAGATCGTCACGGCCGTTGTCGCGGTGCTGGTGATCATCGGTGGCGTTGTCACCGGCATCTTCTTACTCAACGGCCGCCACCAGCCGAACCAGCAGGCAACCGGCACGACCACGACACAGTCGGCGCCGACCACCACCGCGACGCAGCAGGACACCGGCCAGCAGGACACCGGCCAGCCCGGCGCCACCAACGCGAGCGGCTCGACCCACCTCAGCGTGCGCGCCGGCCAGTGCGTGACCGCCACGACGGCCGGGATGAACTACGTGCTCGGCAGGTCCACCCCGTGCGCGACGGCCACCTCCGACTTCGTCCTGGACAAGACGGTCAGCCAGATCAGCGACTGCGCGGCCCACCAGTACGTGGTGATCGCCGGCCCGAACGGCTCGGTCTACTGCTTCACCATCGACGTGAAGGCGGGCGACTGCGTCGACGACAACTACCTCAAGGTCGCCTGCGGCGCGGGCGCCGCGTTCACCGTGCTCAAGACCGAGGCCGGCCCTGGCGGCGACGCGTCCTGCCGGGCCGTGGCCGGCGCCCAGCGCTGGGTGCCGGCCGGCCATCCGGCCGAGGTCGCCTGTATCGGGCCACCAAAGAACTAGCAGCGCACACAACCAACGGTTGTGGCTTGCCGATCCGCCGGTTGTTTGCCCGCAGGTCGCGCTGCTCGCTTTGCTTCTTCCGGTCAACAGGACGTTGTACCGGGAGGGTGCGATGGCGCGGCAGGCGTTGGGCAGGCAGTTCGGCCGGTTGTGGGCGGCCTACGCGGTCAGCGCGTACGGCTCCGGCATCGGGTTCGGCGCGTTTCCGCTGGTCGCGATACTGGTCCTGCATGCGGGCCCTGCCGAAGTGTCCGGCCTGTCCTCGGCCGGCCTCGCCGTCGGCGCCGCGCTCGCCCTCCCGCTCGGGCCGTGGGTCGAGTTCCGGCGCAAGCGGCCGGTGATGATCGCGATGGACCTGACCAGGTTCGTCGCCCTGCTCAGCGTGCCGGTCGCCTACGCGCTCGATCTACTCACCTTCGCCCAGCTGCTGGTGGTCTCGGTCGTGGTGGCCGCAGCCAAGATCGCGTTCAACGCCGCCAGCGGCGCGCACCTGAAGGCCCTGGTCCAGCCTGCGGACCTGCTCAGCGCCAACGCGCGCTTCGAGTCGACGACCTGGGCCGCGACCGTGCTCGGCCCACCGCTCGGCGGTGCCGCGATCGGCGTGCTCGGCCCGGTCGCCACGATGGTCGTGGACGGTGTCAGCTACCTGCTCTCCGCGCTCGGCATCGGCGCCATCACCTGGCCCGAACCCGTTCCGACCCGCGCCAACACGACCCGCTCCCGCCGCGCCGAGCTGCTCGATGGCTGGCGGCACATCCTCGCCAGCCCGACGCTGCGCCGGCTGTTTCTGAACACGCAACTGGTCAATGCCATGATCATGGTCGGCGAGCCGCTGATGTCGGTGCTGATGCTCGGCTCGCTCGGCTTCGCGCCGTGGCAGTACGGCCTCGCGTTCGCCGCGCCGTGCGTCGGCGGGCTGATCGGTGCTCGCCTGTCCCGAGGGCTCGTCCCGCGTTTCGGCCGGCACCGGGTGCTGTCGGTGGCCGGCACGCTGCGGGTCTGCTGGCCGATCGGACTGACCTTCGTCCAACCGGGCATCGGCGGACTGCTGCTGGTCATGGGCGTGCAGTTCGGCCTGGTCACCTGCATCGGCGTGTTCAACCCGGTGATGGCCACCTACCGGCTCGAACACGCGGGCCACGACCGTGTCGCGCGGGTGCTCTCCGCCTGGTCGATCACGAGCAGCGCGACCATCGCCGCCTGCACCGCGCTGTGGGGCCTACTGGCCGCGCTCACCAACCCGCGGGTGGCCGTCGCCGTCGCGGGTGTGCTGATCCTCGGCTCACCGCTGCTGCTGCCAAGGCGCGACCATTCGACCGAGGCCGAACCGGTCACGGTTCAGAGCGGACCGAGTAACCCACCCAACAGCGGGCCGCCGCAATAACCGAGCAGGCCCGGCTGGACGTGGCCAGCACCCGGCCCGGTCGTGTTGGTGCACGGATCGGGCGTCGTGGTCGGCGCGGGAGCGGGCGTCGTGGTCGTCGGTCGCGGGTCAGAGGTGAGCGGCGGCCCGACCACGGTCGGCGACGGGCCGGGCCGGTCGCGTCCGGTCGTCGGTTCCGGCTTCGCGGTCGTCGGGGTGGTTGTCGGGATGGTCGTGGTCGAGTCGGGCCGGGGATGCGGCTTCGTGGTGGTCGGTGTCGTTGTCGGCGCCGTTGTCGAAATGGTCGGCGACGGCGGCTCCGGGAACGGTGGCAGCGGCCAACCCGCGCAGTCCAGCGTCACCTCGCGGCTGGCCGTGCCGAGCCTCGCGCTGACCGTGACCGAGTCGCTCTCGTGCCCGCCGTACAGGCGCATCCGCAGCCACACCGTCTTGCCCGGCGGGATCACCATGGTGGTCTGGCAGTCGGTGGCCTGGTTCTCCCCTGCGCAGGTCACGTCACCGTGGCTGGCCACCAGGGTCGCGGTCCGGTTCAGGTAGACCTGGATGGTCTTCGTGCTGGTCCCGGTGTTCGTCGCGGCGATGTCGATGCTCGGGTACTTGTCGAACGGGAGGATCCAGGAGGGCAGCCACGGCGGCGCCTGCCAGCCCGGGTTCTCGTGCGCGACCAGGCTGAGCTCGTCGTTGGTCGGTGGTGGTGGCGGCGGCGGAGGAGGCGGTGGCGGCACGGCGACGTTCACCGTGACCTGCACGCTCACCGAGCCACCCGCGCTCACCGTGCCGGTGATGGTCCCGCCCGAGGTGCCAGTGGCGGCGGCGAGCCGGAACATCAGCACCACCGACTGGCCGGGTTGCAGGCTGCTCGGGCCGTCGCAGGTGACCGTGCCCGTCCCACCTGGACAGTCGACCTGGGGCAGTTGGCCGGTGGTGGCCTGCTGGCGCAGTTGTTGCAGGCTCGGCAGCGTCCAGGTGGCCGCGGCCGGGTGCGCGCCAGCTCCCGCGGTCTGACCGGGTGCGAGCGCGCTCACTCCGGGCGGCAGGTTCAGCGTCGCGTTGACCGGCCCGGACGCGCCGGTGCCCGAGTTGCTCGCGGTGATCGGCACGTCGACAGGGCCATCACCGGGCGTGAGCGTGATCGTCTGGCCGGGACCGGACGCGTGCAGCGTCGGCGTGCCCGGCGCGGGCGGTGGCTGTGCCGGGTTGGCCGGCTGTGCCGGGTTGGCCGGACTCGACGACGAGGGCGGCGGCTTGGTGGGGTTCTGCGGGGGCGGTGTCTGCTTCGCCGGTGGCGGCGAAGCCGGCTTGGTAGAGGTCTTGGCGGGTGGTGGCGGTGGCGGAGCCGCCGCGCTCGGGATGTGCTGCGTTGTCGCGCCGGCCAACGCGATGGCCAGAGCTGCGGCCACGGCCGCAGCCGCACCGCCGACGCCGAGCAGTTGCCGTGGCAGTCCGGCCGCCGCACCGGCGGCCGCCTTCCCACCGGCCGCACCCGCTGCCGCACCACCCGCTGCCCCCGCGCCGACCGCGGCGGCCGTGCCGGCGACCGCAGCCTTCCCGGCCAGCGCCAGATAGCCCGCGGCGCCGGCGCCGAGCACCAGCGGGGCGATGATCAGGCGCAGCGCGCCGTTGACGTCGGCCAGTTCCGCGGCCAGCGCCCGGCAGCGGGCGCACTCGTCCATGTGCGTCTCGACCTGCGTGGTCTCCCGCTTGGACAACCCGCCCCTGGTCCAGGCACCGAGCTTGTCGACGGTGGCCCGGCAGCGTTCCGCCGTGGTCTCGGCCAGGTGCACCTGGAGGTATGCCTGCCGAAGGCCCTCCCGCGCGCGGTAGGCCAGCGCGGACACGCCATTGGCGGTGAGGCCAAGGATGGGCGCGACCTCGGCGGGGGACTGGCCCTCGATCTCGGTGTGCCAGAGCACCGCCTGCCAGCGTTCGGGCAGCTTGGCGAACGCGCGCGCGGCCATCGACCGCTCAAGGCCGGCGACGGCGGTGTCCTTGAACTGTTCGCTGATCTTCTCGGTGTCGATCCCGCTGACCTCGGTGACGTCCTCGGCCAGTTCCAGGCGCCGGTCGCGGCGGGTCTTGTCGTAGGCGACGTGGCGCAGCGAGGTCAGCAGGTAGGCGCGGAACGCCGAGTCGGGACCCCGGCCGGCGCGCAGCGTGTCCAGCACGCGCGAGAACGCCTCGGACACCAGGTCGTCGGCCTCGGCGGTGGATCGGCAGAGTTGCCGGGCGAGGTTGTATGCGGCGGTGACGTGCCGCTCGTAGAGTGGTCCGTAGGCGTCGATCTTGCCGTTGCGGACCTCGGTGATCAGCTCGGCGTCGCTCGGGCCATGGACTTCCGCCGGGACGGTTGCCACGAGTCCCCTCCCGTAAGCGCTGCGCAGTCACCACTGACCGGGTCAGTGTGACGGACATGAATTCGGCTCGCCACGCTACCTCGGGAAAGTGATTCAACAGGATTCTGGCGAACCGCCGTCATGCAGGGCATCTGGTGACGTCTCGTGGTCGGAGCGCGTGAACATCACTCGTTCAGCGCAATTCATCGGTGGTGAAACAGCTTCGCGACCGGTCCACTGTTACTGAACTGAGTAGTTTCGTAGTTGTCGAGATGGAAGATGGAGGGCATCCGCCGGTGGGAACGCGTGAGGTGTCGCCACGTCGCTGGCACGATCATCGTGGCGAGGCCCTTCGTGCACTGCGCACCCGATGGCGCACCGCCAGTCTCGCGGCCGGATGGCCGTTCCCGAACGACTGGCCGCTCGCCGAGATCGACGTGGTCTGCCGCGCCGCGCTCGCCGAGCAGGAACTCGCACCGGCGCTGAGCCGGCTCGGCCGCGCCAGAGCCGAGGCAGGCGCAGGACTCGGCGAGACCCTGTGCGACCTCGCAGCGCTGCACGCCGTGCTCAACGTGCCGGGCGGCGCGGACAGCATCGTCTCGCCCGACCCGGACGCGACGCCCGCCCCGTTGATCAGGGTGACCGCGCTGGCCTGGGCCGACGTCGTACTCGACCAGCTCGCGCACACCGAGGTCTCGGACAGCCTCACCGGCCTGTCCAGCCCCGCCTACCTGCGCGCCCGGCTACGCGAGATCTACCGGGAAGCCGCGGCAGAAGGCGTGCCGGCCGAAGACAAGTACGTGCTCGTGCTGCTCTCCCCGGACGTCTCCGGCACATCCGGCTGGTCCCGCCTTGCCGCCATGGTGCTGCTCGCCGACTCGCTGCGCGCCGTCTACGACGGTGGCCAGACCCTCGCCGCGATCGGCCCGTCCACCCTCGGCGTGCTCGCCGAACGTGACGGCCGCTGTGCCGCCCGCCTCGCCGAACTGCGCTGGTCCGCCGCTGCCCGGCTGTCCGTCGACCCGCAGCTCGCCGCGATCGGTCCGCCCCCGGTCTGGCTGGAACAACTGCCGGCCACCCACGAGGCCGCCTGCCGCCTGCTGACCGACCTGGCCAGAAACTGAGCCCGGCCTGTCATCCGGATCACTTCAGCTGGATCCCCGGTGATATCCGCAGTTCACCGGCCGTTTAGGGTCCGGGTTTGTGGACCCTCGAACCGGCCTTCCCGTCGTCGGCATGGTGGGCGGCGGCCAACTCGCCAGGATGACCCATCAGGCGGCCATCGCCCTCGGCCAGTCCCTGCGCGTGCTCGCCGTCTCGGCCGACGACCCAGCGTCGCTGGTCGCCCCGGAGATCAGCATCGGCAGCCACACCGACCTCGCCGCCCTGCGCTCCTTCGCCGACGAACGTCGACGTCGTCACCTTCGACCACGAGCACGTGCCGACCGAGCACCTGCGCACGCTGGTAGCCGACGGCTACCGGGTCCATCCGGGCCCGGACGCGCTGGTGCACGCCCAGGACAAGCTGGTCATGCGGCGCCGGCTCGCCGAACTGGACCTGCCGATCCCCGCGTTCGCGGCCATCGACTCGGTGGACGCGGTCATCGCCTTCGGCAACGAACACGGTTGGCCGTGCGTGCTCAAGGCCGCGCGCGGCGGTTACGACGGTCGCGGCGTCTGGATGCTTGAGCACCCCGACCAGGCTCGCGCCCAGGTCGCGGAGCTGCTCGACGCTGGCACGCCGCTGCTGGTCGAGGAACGGGTCAGCATGCGCCGCGAGCTGGCCGCGCTGATCGCGCGCTCCCCGTTCGGCCAGGGCGCCGCCTGGCCGGTGGTGGAAACCGTGCAGGTCAACGGTATCTGCGTCGAGGTGCTGGCGCCCGCCCCCGACCTCCCGCCCGACCTGGCCGACCAGGCGCAACAGCTCGCGCTGCGGATCGCGAACGAGCTGAACGTGGTCGGCGTGCTCGCCGTCGAGCTGTTCGAAACCGACACCGGCCTTCTCATCAACGAACTCGCCATGCGGCCGCACAACTCCGGCCACTGGACCATTGACGGCGCCCGCACCTCCCAGTTCGAGCAGCACCTGCGCGCCGTCCTCGACTACCCGCTCGGCTCGACCGAGGCGCTCGCTCCGATCACCGTGATGGCCAACGTGCTCGGCGCGGACGTCACCCCGAAGATGGGCGTGGACGAGCGGCTGCACCACATGTTCGCCCGCTTCCCGGCCGCGCGCGTGCACATGTATGACAAGGCCGAGCGTCCAGGACGCAAAGTAGGACATGTCACCGTGCTCGGCGACGACATCGCGGTGGCGCGGCGAACCGCGACGCTGGCCGCGAACTGGCTGGCCACGGCCCGCTGGGCCGACGGCTACGACATCCACGGCTGACCCCTGGCAGAGCTGGGTAAGGAAGGGAATCACAGTGGCGGAACAGGCTCCCAAAGTCGGCGTCATCATGGGCAGCGACTCCGACTGGCCGACCATGCAAGCCGCCGCGCAGATCCTGACCGAGTTCGAGGTCAGCCACGAGGTCGCGGTGATCTCGGCGCACCGCACTCCGCAGCGGATGCTCGACTATGCCGGCGGCGCGGCCGAACGCGGTCTCCAGGTGATCATCGCGGGCGCGGGCGGTGCCGCGCACCTGCCCGGCATGGTCGCCTCCGCCACCGTGCTGCCGGTGATCGGCGTGCCAGTGCCGTTGAAGTACCTCGACGGCATGGACTCGCTGCTGTCGATCGCGCAGATGCCGGCCGGGATTCCGGTCGCGACCGTGTCCATCGGCGGCGCGCGCAATGCCGGCCTGCTCGCCGTGCGGATCCTCGCGGCAACCGACAAGGTGTTGCAGGAGCGGATGGCCAACTTCCAACACGGCCTCGAACAGCTCGTCCTGGAAAAGAACGCCGCGCTACAGCGTGAGGTGAACAAGCGCTAACATCGTCACCGGGACAAGCTACTGAGAGGTAATCACCATGGACGCCAGCTTCGGCACCTACCAGCTCGCCGACGAGCACGAGGCGCTGCGCGAGGCAGTGCGTGCCATGGCGGAGAAGGAGATCGCGCCGCACGCGGCGGCGGTCGACGAACAGGAGCGCTACCCGGCCGAGGCCCGCGACGCGCTGGTCCGCTCCGGTTTCCACGCCGTGCACATCCCCGAGGAGTACGGCGGCGAGGGTGCCGACTCGGTCGCCACCTGCATCCTCATCGAGGAGGTCGCTCGGGTCTGCGCGTCGTCGTCGCTGATCCCAGCTGTCAACAAGCTCGGCACCATGCCGATCATCCTGTCCGCGTCGGACGAGCTGAAGCGCCAGGTGCTGCCCAAGATCGCCGAGGGCGAGATGGCCTCCTACGCGCTGTCCGAGCGGGAAGCCGGCTCCGACACCGCGTCCATGCGCACCAGGGCCCGGCTCGACGGCGAGCACTGGGTGCTCAACGGCACCAAGGCGTGGATCACCAACGCGGGCGAATCCAGGTGGTACACGGTGATGGCCGTGACCGACCCCGACGCGGCCAAGCCGGCCAACGGCATCTCGGCATTCGTCGTGCACGCCGACGACCCCGGTTTCGAGGTCGGCCCGAAGGAACGCAAACTCGGCATCAAGGGCTCGCCGACCAGGGAGATCTACTTCACCGACTGCACCATCCCGGCCGACCGCATCATCGGCGAGCCCGGCACCGGCCTCAAGACCGCGCTACGCACCCTCGACCACACCCGCCCCACCATCGGCGCCCAAGCCGTCGGCATCGCCCAGGGCGCTGTCGACGCCGCGGTCGCCTACGTCAAGGAACGCAAGCAGTTCGGCAAGAACATCGCCGAATTCCAGGGCGTCCAGTTCATGCTCGCCGACATGGCCATGAAGGTCGAAGCAGCACGCCACATGGTGTACGTCGCGGCAGCCAAGGCCGAGCGCGGCGAACCGAACCTCGGCTTCATCTCCAGCGCCGCCAAGTGCTTCGCCTCCGACGTCGCCATGGAGGTCACCACCGACGCCGTGCAGTTGTTCGGCGGCGCCGGCTACACCCGCGACTTCCCCGTCGAGCGGATGATGCGCGACGCCAAGATCACCCAGATCTACGAGGGCACCAACCAGATCCAGCGCATGGTGATGGCCCGCAACCTGCTCAAAGGCTGATCTGGCTGATCGTTAGCACCATGAATGCATGGCGCAGCCGGTGCTCGCGCTGAACAGGAAGATCAGCACGATGACGGTGGGTATCAGCGAGATGATCGAGCACACGAGCCCGGCGACGCCCATCCCGTAGCCGGGGCGGTTCTCGGCGCGGGCCCGGCGCATGCCGATGACCGACAGAATCAGGCCGAGTATCCCGACCAAGCCGACAAACGGGATGAACGAGAACACCAGGGCGACAATGCCCAGGACCATCCCGGCAACGCACTCGCCGCTGGTGGTCGGCCTCGGTGCGTAGTTCGGCGGAAACTGATTGTAGGCCACGGCGGAGACTGTACCGCTGAAGTTGGTTGTCCGGCCTACCGAACGATGCGCAGTTCAGCCGCTCAGCCCAATGCGTCGCGGTGGTGCCTGCGACAAATTGGATCAGGCACCGTACGGGCCGGCCAAGGTCATCGGCGTGGTGGCGATCTCGATTGCTCGCTCCGGAAAACGGTCACCGGCAACGTAGTAGCGCGCCCGCGTCCGCCCGACCGGCTCCAGAATCCGCGCCGTGACCAGATCCCGCAGGTCGCGTTGGGCCTGCTGCACGCTCAACGCTTCCGCCTGCTCGTAGCGCGATCGCCGAACGCGGCCGGCCATGGCTACATCGTGCAGCGCGGACACCATCCGCTCGTCGAGGTCGTTGTGTTCGGCGAACTCCACCAGGAGTCGCCACACCTGGCTGGACCTGTCGAGTCGCTTTTGGACACTCTGCGCCTGTTGGTGGTATGCGGTGAGGTTGAACCGGATCCAGCTCGACACATCCTGGTCGGGCACGTAGGTCGGGCCGCGGCTGGCGAGTTCGCGGTAGTACTCCCAGGTGTTGGCGGACAGGCCGAGCCATGCCTCGATCGAGCAGAATTCCGGCGCGAGCACGCCTTCCCTCGCGATCAACAGGGTTTGCAGCGATCGGGACATCCGCCCGTTGCCGTCTGGCCAGGGATGGATCGACACCAGGTGCAGGTGTGCCATGGCCGCGCGGATGAGCGGATGGGTATCGTCCTTGGCATTGAGCCAGTCGACGAGTTCGGCCATCAGGTCGGGCACCGCATCCGCGTCTGGCGCGGTATAGGCGGCGATACTCGGGTTGCGCGCATCGGTGACGTAGACGGGACCGCGCCGCCACTGCCCGGCCGGCTTGCGGGAGGTGTGCCGATGGCCCTGGAGCATCCAGTGCAGCGCGTTGAGCTGTCCCTTGCTGTAGCAGAAATCCGACACGTCGTGCTGGGTCTGGATGTAGGTCATCATGCGCTGGTAGGCGAGCGTCTCCTGGCGGTTCTCCTCGGAGACGTCCACATCGCTCTCGCCCGCGATCAGGTCCTCGACATCGACGGTGGAGACCTTGAAACCTTCGATCGAGTTCGACGCAGCGACCGCATCCGCGGTGAGGAACTTCCGCAGATCTGCTGTCCACTTGCGCGGTGTGTTGGCGACCTGATGGCGCAGTTCTTCGCGCATCCGCTCGATGTGACCAAGTACCCGCTGGTCAGCAGCGGTGAGAGCAGGTGTCGGATACAGCATGAAGTGATGATAGATTGACGCAATAATTACGTCAATCTATCAAGGGAGGGTGATCGTGGCGTGCTCGGCGGCCTTGCGGTCGGCGAGGTTGGCGGGGTCGGTGTTGGCGCACTGGACGAGCGAGCCGCCTGCCGCAAGCACGGCGAGCAGGCCGTCGATGACGCCGTCCGGGATCGTCCAGTCTAGTGTGGACAGAACTCGGGCTCCGTCGGTGATGCCGAGTGTACTCGCGCGGTCCCTTGCCGCTGTGACCACTTCGTCCACTGTGGAATCATCGAGAGCGGGGGTGTTGCCGGGGACGGGTTGCCACGGGTCGAACGCGTCGCCGTAGCCGCGGCTGTCGTTGAGGTAGTCGAGTTTGCCGGCCGGCCTGTCGCGCAGGCCCATGCCGAGCGGGTCGAGCGCGGCGACGGCGGTCTGGGCGCTGCCGGTGTCGCCGTCGTGATCCGGACCGACGAAGGCCAGTTCGGTGCCGGCGAGCTGGTTGGTCACGGTTGCGCCGACCCACCAGGCGCCGAGCAGCACGCCGACGGTCTGCCAGTGCGCTGGCAGGGCGACGCCGATGCGCGCGCCCGGCTCGATGTCCCACTCTTCGCGCAGCCAGTTCGCGGTCTTCGCGGCCCAGTTCGCCGCGGTCGCCCTGGACAGCTCGACGCGCGCACCGGTGGCGTCGTCGTAGTAGGTGATCAGCGGGGTCGCCGGCCGGCGCAGCAGCGGGGTGAACAGCTTCTCGGTCACGCTCACGGGTTCCTCCTGGCCAGGCTCAGTCGACGCACGGGACGCCGTTGATGCTGACGGGCGGCGTCGGCTCGTTGGTCGGCGGGGGTGGGGGTGTCGTGGTCGGTGGGGCCGCCGTCGTCGTGGTCGGTGGGTGGGTGCTCGCGGGTGGCGGGGTTGTCGTGGTGGTGGGCGGGGGCGGGGTGCTGGCGATCAGGTTAGTGACGAACTGGTGCACCGCGTTCACGTCCACCTGCACGATGCTCTGGCCGCTCGGGCTGCGGGCGTTGTCGTTGACCACCGGGATGGTGACGAACTCGACATTGCCGCTGGCCAGGCTCTGCGCCTGCTGCGCGAATGTGACGATGTCAAGGCCGGGGTCGGTGGTGAGCGAGGAGTGCAGGGCCGAGGCGAGGCCGCCAAGGGCTGCCGGGTTGGTCAGGGTGCCGGCGGAGAGGACCTTCTTCGCCGCCGAGGCGAGGAAGACCTGCTGCCGGACGATCCGGTCCAGGTCGCCGTTGGGCAGGTTGTCACGCTGCCGCACGAACGACAGCGCGTTCGCGCCGGAGACCGTCTGTGCGCCCGCCCTGAAGTCGGCGCCGGAGTTCTTGTCCGACGTCGCGTGCTTCAGGCACACGTCAACGCCGCCGATGGCCTGGCTGAGCAGGTAGAACCCATACAGGTTGACTTCGGCGTAGTGGTCGATGTGGATGCCGGTGAGGTTCTGCACCGACTCGATCAACGCCAGCTGTCCGGCCTGCCGCGACTTCTGCTGGATGTCGGCCCTGTCCCGGTCGCCTGCGTCCTGGAGTTGCTGCGCGTTGAGCGCCTGGATGACGCCGTAGGCGGCGTTGATCTTGTCGTCGTGCCAGCCCGGAATCGGGACGTAGGTGTCGCGGGGGATGGACACCGCGAAGGCTTTGCCGCCGTTGCGCGGAATCCGCAACACGATGATGGTGTCGGTGTTCACGCCCGCGTCGAACTGGGTGCGCAGCTTGGTGAGCACGCTGGTCGGCAGCGGACGGCCCTGGGCGTCGGTGCGCGCGTCGTCGCCGACCAACAGGATGTCGGTCGCGCCGTCGTCGGGGGGCGGCTGGTTCGGCTGACTGTTCAATTCGGACAGTACGGGTGTCGTGTTCGTGTTGTGCTGCAACGTTCGCACGCCGTACCAGGCGACGCCGCTGATGACGAGGATGAGTGCGGAAACCACGGCGATGACGACCCGGCCGGTGATCAGCAAGGGTCGGTGCCCGCGCCGGGCAGGGATGGCCACCGCGCGGGGCGGTTCGTCGGCTGCCGCGGGGTCGGTTTCGGCGTCCTGTTCGGCGTGCCCCGCAACGCCTTCGGACGTCGACTCGTCCACGTAACCCTCCCTTGCCCCCGTCGCGCGTTCTCGCGCGGCCCGGTGACCAGGCTATCGAATCCGAATCGGCACCGAGGACGAGAAGTGCTAGTTCACGCAGGGAATGCCGTTGGCGGTGATCACACCGTTACCGCTGGTCGGGTCCGATGTGGTGGGAAGCGCCGGCTTGCCGGGACTTCCACCGCCGACGGCCGTGCCCGAGGTGGTCGGTGTCACCCCTTCGGTTGATGTGTCGGTGGTTGACGCGTTGGTGGTCGACGCGTTGGCGGGGGTGTCCGCGGACGATGTCCCGTTGTCCGAGGCGCTGACCATCGACGACACGAACTGACGGACCTGGCTCGGGTAGACGCGGGTGACCTCGGCACCACCCGATGTAGTGAAATTGTCCCCGGTGGGGATGGTGGCGAACTCGATGTTCCCGCTGGTCAGGCCGGACATCTGCTGGGCGAATGTGGTGATGTCCCAGCCCGCGCTCAGCACCACAGAGCCCTGCACCGCCTGGATCAGCGAGGCCAGCTTGGACGGGTTGGCCAGCGTGTTCGCGCTGAGGATCTTGTTGGCAAGCGAGCCGATGAACACCTGTTGCCGGACGATCCGGTCGAGGTCGCCTCTGGGCAGTCCGTGCCGCTCGCGCACGAAGTCCAGGGCCTGCACGCCCGAGACGGTCTGCACGCCGGCCGGGAAGTGCGCGTGCGTCTCGTCGTCGTAGGTCGGGGCCTTGAGACACACCTGCACGCCGCCGACGGCCTGCGCGAGGTTGTAGAAGCCGACCAGGTTGACCTCGGCGTACTCATTGATCCGCAGGGTGTTGCCGATCAACTGCTCGATCGTGGCGATCAGGTTCGCCCGGCCCGCGTCGTCGGCCTGCCGTTCGACGTCGGCCCTGTCGGTGTCGCCGTGGGCGCGCAACTGGCCCGCCTTGGCGTTGTGCGCGTAGGCGAACGCCGAGTTGAGCCGGTTCGTGCCGTAACCGCCGGCGAGCTGGACGTAGGAGTCGCGCGGGAAGGAGATGGCCACCGCGCGCTGACCGCCGGCCGGAACGTGGATCAGGATCATCGTGTCGGTGTCGAGCTCACCGCTGTCCGGGCCCGCGCTGAGCATGGCCAACTCGTTGTCCGGCAACGGGTTGCCCTGCGGGTCGGTGCGGCTGTCCATGCCGACGACGAGGATGTTGAGCGCGCTGTCCAGCGGCGGCGGGGAGCCGGAACCGTCAGCCTGCGGCGCGACCGCGCCGGGCGTGTTGTCGCCGAGTACCCCGGTACGCGCGATGGTGTTGTTGAGGTGGCGGAGGTTCGCCCACGCGTACCAGCTCGTGACCAGCACCGCGACCGACAACAGCGCGATCACCGTGCGGCCGATGCGGAAGAACAGCCGCGTGCCGTGCGTGCGCCCTGGCGGGGCGTATCGAGGGCCCGCGGCGGTGGCCTCCGCTGGCTCCGCATCGGCTGCTTGCGCCGCTCCGACGGGGTCCGGGTCAACGGATCCGACGGGGTCCGGGCCAACGGGAGTCGACCCGCTGTTCGCTCCGGTGTCCCCGTCCACCCCGTGCTCCCTCGCTCGTGCCCGGACAGCCGCGACGGCGCCCGGGGCCACTACGCCTGTTAGTAATACGTTCGACCGCCGGGGTTCGTTGCATGGTCGTGCGAAAATTCTGCGAAATTGGTCGATCGGTGGAAGGTGGTTCGTACACATGGAGGTCGAGCGGGGCGCGGGTACGACCGGTCGAACCGCGCTGGCGCTGCTGATTCCCGGTGGTCACGGCCAGTTGGGCAGCGATCTGGCCGCCTCGGCGGCCCGGTACGGGACCGTGCGCGCGCCGGGTTCGCGCGAACTCGATGTGACCGATGTCGCAGCCGTGCGGCACGCTGTCGCCCGACTGGCCGACACCGCGCGGGCCGATGGCGCCCGGCCGGTCGTGATCAACGCGGCCGCGTACACCGCCGTCGACGCTGCCGAGTCCGATGTGGATGGCGCGACAGCGGTGAATTCCCTTGCGCCCGGCCTGCTCGCCGAGGCGTGCGCTCGACACGACGTGCCGCTGCTGCACGTGTCCACCGACTACGTGTTCGCCGGCGACGCGAGCACGCCCTACGAGCCGGACGCGCCGACCGGGCCGCGCACGGTGTACGGGCGCACCAAACTGGCGGGTGAACAGGCGGTGCTCGCGGCGGGCTGCGACGCGTGGATCGTGCGTACCTCGTGGGTGTACGGCGCGACCGGTAAGAACTTCGTGAAAACCATGGCGCGCCTTGAGAAGCAGCGCGACACACTGTCCGTTGTGGATGATCAGCGTGGTTCGCCGACCTGGTCCGCGCACCTCGCCGAGGGGCTGCTGGAACTCGCCGAGCGAGCCGCGCGCGGAACCGGTCCGGCGCGGCGGGTGCTGCACTGCGCGGGCGGCGGCGAGACGACCTGGTGCGGGCTGGCCAAGGCGGTGTTCACCGAACTCGGCGCCGACCCGGACCGCATCAGTCCGTGCACGACCGCCGACTATCCGCTACCGGCGCCCCGGCCCGCCTACTCGGTGCTCTCGGACGCGGCCTGGCGCGCGGCCGGGCTGACCCCGATGCCGGACTGGCGCGCGGCGCTGGCCGCGTTCGTCGCCGATCACAAGGACATCTTGATCAGCGAGTAGCGGCGAGGCGGTAGGCGTGCACGGTGCGTTCCGCGCAGCGACGCCAGGTGAACTCGGCGGCGTGCGTACGGCGGGCGGTCAGCACGCTCGGCGACGGCGGATCGGCCAGCGCGGCCACCAGGGCCGCGGCCAGCGCGTCCACGTCGCCGTAGGGCACAAGGGTGGCCTGGCCGCCCGCGACCTCGCGCAGCGCGGGCAGGTCCGAGCAGACCACCGGCACGTTGCAGGCCAACGCCTCCAGCACCGGCAGGCCGAAACCCTCGTCCCTGGAGGGCAACACGACCGCGCCCGCGCCCGCGACCACGCTGCGCAGTTCGACCTCGGGCAGGTAGCCGGTGCGCACCACCCGGCCAGCCGTGCCGACCGGGCCGGGGCCGGTGAGCACCAGCGGCGGCAGGCTCGGCGCGCTCGCGTGCGCCCTGCGCAGCACCTCAAGGCCCTTGCGCGGCCCGTCCGCGCCAACGAACAGCACGTAGTCGCTTGGCAGGCCGAGCCGGTCGCGCAGCTCTTCGGTGGGGCCGTGCGCGGCGAACCAGGCCGGGTCGACACCGAGCGGGGTGACCACGATCTTGTCCGCCGGCACGTCGAACCGTTCCCGCACCTTCGCCGCCACGGCCTCGGTCGGCGTGCAGATGACCCGCGCGCGCTGGACCGAGCGACGGACGAGGAGGGGGAGTTCGTAGTCGCTCGGCGCGAGTTCGTTGGGGGCGTCGAAGAAGGCCAGGTCGTGAATGGTCAGCACGCCGCCGGCGCGCGCGGCGACCGGGAGCACGAAGTTGGTGCCGTGCACCACATCCGAGAATCCCGCGATCAGTTCGACAGGTGGGAACGAGGTGCGCAGCCACATCTTGCGCAGCGCCCGCGCCGAACACGGCAACCCGCGCGCCCAGACCCCGTGCGGCAGCACGGATCGCAGCGCGTGCCAGCCGCGCAACGTGAACGCGACAGCTCGAATGTCCACATCGGACGTGGAGGCCAGTTCCTCGGCCAGCGCCGCGGTGTAGCGGCCGACCCCGGTGCGCTGGCCGAGCAGGGGAGTACCGTCGAGCAGGACCCGCAGGCGTTTCTTACTCGCCATCGCCTCGCCCTGCGGCAAGTCGACGTACCCGGCCCAACGCCCTGCGGGCCACCTCGCCGGGGCCGCCGTCGGCGAGGTAGGACCGGATCAGGTCCAGGTCCCTGCGCAGCAACGCCCCGCCGCGTAGCGGGGCCCTGCGCACCAGCGGAGCGTTGCCCGGCAACCGATCCGCGGCCTGGTGCGGGTTGCGGCAGTACTCGACAAGCGGCGCGAGCGCGCGTTCCCAGGTGAACTCCTCGCGCACCCTGGCGATCCGCTCCCGGCAGCTCGCCGCGAAGTCAGTGTCGTACAGCACCCGGTCCAGGGCGTAGGCGAGGGCATGCGGGTTCTCCGGCGGCACGACGACGCCCAGCCCCTCGCGGCGTACCAGGTCGGCGAAGGAGTCGCCGTCGGTGGTGACGATCGGCAGGCCGGCCCAGAGGTAGTCGAGCACCCTGGTGCGGAACGCGAACGTGGTCTCCACGTGCTCGAAGTGGGTCGTCACGCCGCAGTCGGCGTCGAGCAGCCAGTTCTGCCGCTCGGCGTAGGGCACCCAGCCCTCGTTGAAGAACACCGTGCTGCCGGTCAGGCCAAGCGTGTTGGCCAGCGCTCTGGTGCGCATGCCGATGTCCATCTCCGGCACTTCCGGGTTCGGGTGGCGCATGCCGAGGAACACCAGCTTGGCGCCTTGTCGGTTCCGTTGCAGCTCACTCATGGCGCTGATCAGCGTCAACGGGTCGAACCAGCTGTAAACGCCGCCCGCCCACAGCACCACCCTGTCGTTGCCGCCGATGCCGTCGATCCGGCCTCTGATGCCCGGCCCCGTCCGCTCGGGTGGCTTGCTGGACAGGCCGAACGGCACAACGGAGAGCAGCGAGCGGGAGGTCGGGTCGGCGTCGTAGACGGTCGGGGTGAGCCGGCCGAGGCCGGCAAGGTGGCCGAGCCAGAAGTAGCGCTGCCGGTCCGACGCGCACAGGAAGAAGTCGCCGCGCCGCAACTGCTCGTTGATCACCATGGTGATCGCCTTGAGGTCGTCCTCCCGCTCGTCGTCGGTGGCCGACTTGCCCTGCTCAAGCAGCTCAAGGTGCATCGGGTCGTACATGTCGCAGACGACCAGCTTGGTCGAGTCCGGCTCCTTCAGCACCGGCACCATTTCCAGCGCGTGGCCCTGCAACACCACGATGTCCGCCCAGGCAACGTGCTTGTCGAGTTCGCGTCGCGAGCAGCCGATCAGCTCGAACGGCGCGTCCAGTTGCTGCCAGTGCGGGTTGATGGTGACCAGCCGGACCTGGTGTTCGGCGGCGAGCACGTCCGCGATGTGCCAGGCGCGGATCGCCGGGCCGGCCATGCGCTCTGCGATCGCGTCGCCGGTCAGCACCAGCACCTTGCGCGGCCTGCCGAACACGTCCTCGATGCCGAACGCGTCCAGCAGGATCTCGTGCGCCGCGAGGTAGCGCGGCAGCGGATACGCGGGCTCGATCGCCTTGCGCATCAACGAAACCAGGTCCGCGTCGGTGCGCACCCTCGCGGACTGTTCGACGGCCCGCGCCTTGGCAAGGCGCGGGAGCAGCTCAACGAACTGGTCGATGGCGAGCATCGCGGCCAGCGTGGTGCGCGGGACGGTCACGTCCTGCTGCTCCGGTTCGCCGGTGCGCCGGGTGATCTCCAGTTGGGTCGCGTCGATGTTGCCGCGCGCGGTCGCCCGCCGCACCGACAACGCCATCGCGGCCGGCAGCACCTTGGCCAGCGTCTCGTCGGAGAGGTTCTTGTAGAGACTGGCCAATGCGTTGCGTTCCAACAGGAACAGCTCGCGCGCCTGGTCTTCACCATCCACTGTGGACATCGAGGCGTGGTGCCGGTGGTAGGCGATCGAGGACGGCTCGTAACGCACCCGCCAGCCGCGCAGGTTCAGCCGCCAGCCGAGGTCGACGTCCTCGTAGAACATGAAGAAGCTCTCGTCGAACCCGCCGACCTCGGCGAACACCTCGGCCCGCACGAACATCGCCGACCCGGTCGCGAACAGCACGTCACGCGGGGCCAGATGATCCTCCGGCCGCAGTTCCGCGATCGGCTTGCCGGCGAAGCGTTTGTAGCCCATGCCGAACCAGGTCAGCCCGCCGTCAACGAAGTCGACGAGGCGACCGTCCCAGTCGAGCACCTTGCTCGCCACCGCGGCCACGGTCGGCTCGGCGCGCAGCACCGCGACCGCGGCGCGCACCCAGTTCTTCTCCGGCCGGGCGTCGTTGTTCAGCAGCGCGACGACCTCGCCGGACGCCGACTTGGCGCCAAGGTTGCAGCCGGCCGCGAAACCCAGGTTCGCGCCTGCCTCGATCACCTTCGCGGTCGGCACGGCCGCCTTGATCTTCGCGACGCTGTCGTCGCCCGACGCGTTGTCGACGCAGATCAGCTCCAGCTTCTCGGCCGGATAGTCCAGGTCATCACGCAGCGCGCGCAGGCAGGTGATGGTGTGCTCGGCGCCCCGGTAGTTCACGATGACCACCGACACGGTCGGCGTGTTCGCCACCTCCGGCACTGCGCACCCCTCCCAGCCTCGGCTAGTCGTAATGCTGGCTAAGCCTGCCCTATCCGGGTCAACGGTCCGCGTCGTGGTCGCCTTTCACGCACGGTGTTCGACCGGTTGCACGCGGCCCGCCCAGGTCCGCCAGACGACCGATCTGGCGACCTCGGCGCGTCGGCCGATCGCGAACCGGGCGGCCAGCGTCGCCGGCAGCCGGGCGATCACCTCGGCGAACACGAACAGCCGCAGGCCGATCGTGTAGTTGAGCGCGTCCGGCACATCGGCCCCGCGCAGCCTGCGCACCGGCAGCGCCAGCGTGATCACCAGGAATCGGGCGAGCTGGCCGAGCGCGACCGGCAGCGGCGCGCAGCGCAACAGGGTCAGCAGCCGGTTGCGCTCGTTCCAGCGGTGAAACCGCCGTGAGCCGGGCCTGGTGCTCGCGCCGTGCCGGTGCGTGGCACGCGCTCCGGGCACCAGCAGAATCCGAAAACCGGCCAACCGCAGCCGCCACGCCGTGTCGGTGTCCTCGTAGTAGCAGAAGAAGCCACTCGGCACGCCGCCCGCCGCGACCAGCGCACTGCGCCGCAGCAACACGCTCCCGCCGCAGAACCCGAACGTGGTCTGCACCGGCTCGCGCAGGTCCACGCCGTACCCGTTGCCGGTCAACCCGACGCCGGCCGAGGAGATCGCGCCGTCCGCGTCGGTCAGCACCGCGCCTGCGGCCGCCGCTCTCGGGTCCGCGTCCAACGCGTCCTCCAGCGCGGCCAACCAGCCGGGCTCCGGCGCGGCGTCATCGTTGCACCACGCCACGAACGGCGTCGTCACCAGGGGCAACGCCGCAGCAAGGCCGCCCGCGTAACCACGGTTGCGCGAGAGCCGCAGCACCCGCCGACCGCTGATCAACTCGGCGGTGCCGTCGTCCGACGCGTTGTCCAGCACCAGCACCTCGTGCGCGCGGGTCTGCGCGGCCAACGCGGCAAGACAGGCGTCGATGTGATCGCGGCCGCGCCAGGTGACCACCACGATCGTGCTGCGAACACCCCGAGCCGTCGGCACATGCTGACGGTACCGGGGCGTTCATGCGAGGCTTGCTCACGTGCCCCAGCTTGTCGTGCTCGCCGAGCAGTTGCTGGCGCCGGTGCCGGGCGGCACCGGCCGGTACACCCGCGAGCTGTTGACCGCGCTCGCCGCCAACGCGCCGGCCGGCTGGACGGTGTCCAGCGCCGTCGCCAAGCACTCCGACCCGTCACCCGCTGTCCTGCCTGGCGTTGACGGGCCCAAGGTGCTCCGGTTCGGGCCGAAACTGCTCGCCGCCCTCTGGCAGCGCGGTTACCCCTACTGGCCCGGCGGCGACGCGGTGCACGCCACAACCCCGCTCGCTCCGCCCGGCCCCAAACGCGGCCGCAGCCTGGTGGTCACCGTGCACGACACCGTGCCGTTCACGCACCCGGAAACCCTGACCAAGCACGGTGCCGCCTGGCACAGGACCATGGTCACCCGCGCCACCCAGCGGGCCAGCGCCATCGTGGTGCCCACCAACGCGGTCGCCGCCGAACTCACCCAGCACGCCCCTGGCACCGCCCGCGTGCACGTGATCGGGCACGGCGTGCCAAGGGCGCTCACCGACCCGTTCGACGAGGAGGGCGCCGGCCGCATCCGGCGCAGGCTCGGCCTGCCCGACGCGTTCGTGCTCGCCATCGGCACGGTCGAGCCGCGCAAGGGACTCGACGTGCTCATCGAGGCGATGGCCCGGCCGACCGCGCCCGAACTGCCGCTGGTGATCGTCGGCCAACCCGGCTGGGGCGGCGTCAACCTCAACTCGCTGGCCGCCGACCGCGGCCTGCCGGCCAAACGGCTCGTCGTGCTCGGCAAGATCACCGACGCCGAACTCGCCGTCGTGCTGCGCGCCGCGTCCGTGCTCGTCGTGCCAAGCCTCGCGGAAGGGTTCGGGTTGCCGCTGCTGGAGGGCATGGCCGTCGGCGTGCCGGTCGTCTACTCCGACGCGCCGGCGCTCATCGAGGTCGCCGGCGGCACCGGCGTGATGGTCCGGCGCAACGACCCGGCCGCGCTCGCCAGCGCGCTGCGCAACGTGTTCGCCGACCCGGCCCGTACCGAGGTGCGCGTCGCAGCGGCCGCGGCGCGGGCGAGCAGGTTCAGCTGGGAGAGCACCGCGCGTTCGGTGTGGAACATCCACCTTGAGCTGTACCAGGCCGGCCGGGTGAGCATGCTCTGATTGGGCCAGTTGGGCCGTTCCGGCTCGACACCGATCCGGGCGGTAATACTCTGCTAGGCGTGTTTGGTGCCGAACCCAGCGTGCTGATCGACGCCACCGCGGTCCCCGCCGACCGTGGTGGCGTCGGTCGCTATGTGGATTCGCTGGTCACTGCGCTGGACGCGCAGGGCGTCCGGCTGTCCGTGGTCTGCCAGCCACGCGATCTCGACCTCTACGGACAGCTCGCACCGCACTCCGACGTCGTCGCGGCGACCGAATCCGTGGCCACCCGCACCGCCCGCCTCACCTGGGAGCAGACCACCCTGCCGTGGCTGGTTCGCAGGCTCGGCGTCGACGTGGTGCACTCCCCGCACTACACGGCCCCGCTGGCCAACCCGGCCGCGTCCGTCGTCACCCTGCACGACGCGACCTTCTTCACCGACGCCGTGCTGCACTCGTCGGTCAAGGCCCGGTTCTTCCGCTACTGGACCAGGTCCTCGCTGCGCCGCGCCGACCTGTGCGTCGTGCCGAGCACCGCGACCGCGACCGAACTCGTCAGGGTCGCCGGCGCCAACCCGAGGCACCTGCAGATCGTCGCGCACGGCGTGGACACCGACCGGTTCCACCCGCCGACCCTCGACGAGGTCATGGACGTCCGCGACGGCCTCGGCCTCGGCGACACCCCCTACGTCGCGTTCCTCGGCGCGCTCGAACCGCGCAAGAACGTGCCCGCGCTGATCCGCGGCTTCGCCCAGGCCGTGCGCGGCAGGCCCAACCCGCCGGCACTGGTGCTCGCCGGCCAACCCGGCTGGGACTCGCAGGTCGAACGCGCCCTTGACGCGGTGCCGCACCGGCTGCGCGTGATCCGCGCGGGCTACCTCCCGTTCGAGTGGCTGGCCGGTTTCCTCGGCGGCGCCGAACTCGTCGCCTATCCGAGTCTCGGTGAAGGCTTCGGCCTGCCCGTGCTGGAGGCCATGGCCTGCGCGACCTGCGTGCTGACCACCCGTCGACTGTCCATTCCGGAGGTTGGCGGGGATGCCGTCGGCTACTGCGGCGTCGGCGCGGGCGACATCGCGGCGGCACTCACCGACCTGCTCGACGACCCGTCCCGCCGCTCGGAACTCGCCGCGGCAGCGCACGCCAGGTCCAAGGAGTTCACCTGGGCGAGTAGCGCGGAGGCGCACCGCGAGGCGTACTACCGCGCCAACCTGGTCCACCGGCGCGGCCGCTGAGCGGTCCGCGTGCGGCGCGGTGCACAATGGTCCGCCGTGACCCAACCGCAACCGGAGTGGGCGGGCCCCCAGCAGGGGGCTGGCGACGACACCGTCGCACCGCTCGGCGTCGTCGTGGTGACCTACTTCCCCGGCGACACCCTTGATGCGTTCCTCGCCAGCCTGGAAAAGGCCACCACCCGGCAGGTCCGGGTGGTGATCGCGGATAACGGGTCCACAGACGGCGCGCCCGAGCGCGGCGCGGAACGCGACGGCGTCGAACTGCTCCGCACCGGCGGCAACCTCGGCTACGGCACCGCGGCCAACCTCGGCGTCAACGCGCTGCCGCCGGAGATCGAGTGGGTGGTCGTGGCCAACCCCGACCTTGCGTTCAAGCCAGGCTGCCTGGACAAACTCCTCGCAGCGGGCGACCGCTGGCCGGACGGAGGCGCGTTCGGCCCGCTCATCCGCGACCCGGACGGCACCATCTACCCGTCCGCCCGCCTGCTGCCCTCGCTCGGGCGCGGCATCGGCCACGGCACCCTCGGCAAGGTCTGGCCGGGCAATCCGTGGACCCGCGCGTACCGCCAGTCCGACAACGAGGTCACCGAGCGCACCGCCGGCTGGCTCTCCGGCTCCTGCCAACTGTTCCGCCGCGCCGCGTTCGACCAGGTCAAAGGCTTCGACCAGCGGTATTTCATGTACTTCGAGGACGTCGACCTCGGCGATCGGCTCGGCAGGGCGGGCTGGCGCAACGTGTACGTGCCCGAGGCCGAGGTCGTGCATGAGGGCGGCAAGGCCACCGAGAAGGCGTCGGCCAAGATGCTCGCCGCGCACCACCAGAGCGCCTACCAGTACCTTGCCGACCGCCACAAGGGACCGCAGTGGGCGCCCGTACTCGCCGCGATCAAGGCCGGCCTCGACCTACGCCTCAAACTGGAGACGCGCGGCGAAGGCTAGTAGCTCACCGCGTCGCGTCTAGTCGATTTGCCGCTTGCATGCCTAGAGAGATAGACATATCGTTGTGGTGAACAAGCGACTCAGGCCGGCGGCGCTGCTGGTACGTGTGCGGCGCCAAGCGCGCCAGCGCGGGTATGTGGTGACTGAGGAACCTGGGCGTGGTAAGGGCTCGCATCGTCTCTACATCGTGCGGGATGCGGATGGGGAGGAAGTGGGAAGGTTCACTGTTACCGGTCACGCCCGAGAACTGTCATGGACGGTGCTCCGCAGCATCGAGGACGCATTGGTACACCTGTTTGGCGATCGCTGGATGGAGGACAAGTGACTGATCGGCTGCCCACGTACTCCGTCGTTGTCTCCCGAGAAGACGGCCTGTGGGTCGCGGTTGTCGAAGGTCTGCCGGCGGGCGCGACCGATGTGGAGAAGTTCGAGGATCTGCACGACGCAGTTCGGGACCTCATCGCTTCTCTGCGGGACGTGGACCCGGACAGCTTCTGGATCGACTGGCACTACCGTCTCGGCACGCAGGATCTCACCGCGCTGATCGAGAACCTTCGTGAGTGGGAGCATCTGGCCGAGCACGCGGTCCACCATCGGGACGTGACTCGTAAGGCCGCCGTCGAGTCGATGCGGTCTGCCGGTCTGAGCTATCGCGAAATCGCGGACGTCATTGGCGTGTCGCATCAGCGCGTCGGCCAGTTGGTGGCTCAGCGCGGCGACGATGCCGTCTTCCGTCAGCCGGATGACCTGTACGCGGCCGTCGAGGCGAAGCTGACTCAGCGGCTCGGGGATCCGGTGGCCCGTGGTCTCGTCAGCGGCGTGGTGCCGAACCCGTTCGAAGCAGTGTTGGTCGCCTTGCTGGCCACGGCTCAACGCATACGACCTGATTCGCGTGGCGACCTGCTGTCCGGCACGGCCTCCGTGCTCGCGGACGCGGCGACGGACGATGCCTTCCTCTATTCGCGTTAGCGGAGGCTAGTAGCCAAATTGGGCAATCTGGCAGGCGGTGGAACACTCGGCGCGTGAACGCGTCCCGCACGCTTACGGCGGCAGTGCATCAGGAAGAGGACTGGTATGTCGCTCAGTGCCTTGAAGTGGACGTAGCCAGCCAGGGCCGGACGATTCGAGAAGCGCTCGACAGTCTCGCCGAGGCTGTCGAGTTGTGGGTGACCTCGTTCCGTCTGCCCGATGCGGCGGTCGTCGAAGACCTGCCGGCGGGTGCGACCGATGCGGAGACGCTGCGTTAGTCGCCTTCCAGGCGGCGGGACAGGGTGCTGCGCGGGTTGGCGGGCTGCTGCACGGTCGGCACAAGGCCGTCCAACTCGCGGGGGGCCGGCTGCTGTTCCGGCGCTGGGGGCTGCTGCGGCTCCGGCCGGTAGTTCGGTTGCTGGGTCGGCACCTGCACCGGCTGCGTGCGCGTCTCCTCAAGCAGCGCAGGGCTGATCGGCTGCTGCGGGGGTTGTTGCGGAGCCTGCGGCTGCTGTTGCTGTTGGACGGGCTGGCCGTGGCCGCGCGCCATGCCGGCGGAGATGACCATGGTGGTGTCGCCGTCCTGCCGGGAGGTGTCCAACGCGTTCACCACCGCTCTGGGAATCTGCTGGGTGTTCTTCGCGTCCATGGGCGAGACCGCGTCATCGGGCGTGACCACGAAGGCGCCTCGGGCCCGAGCACGGGCCAGCGCAGCATCCGCCCGATCACGGGGGTCCATGCACCGACCTCCCTGCGTGCAGGTGCTTGTCCGCTAGCACCCTACCGTCGTGGACAGCCTGGTGGAGGTCCACAGCCGACAGAGGTTTCCCGTCCCCCCGTCGGTACCGCCCGGCCCCTGACGGGCCGACGCCGGTCTCACGACAGCGCCCTGCAAGACTATTCCCTACTCGGGGTCGCCGTCAGTTCAGGAGGAAAAACGGCATGTCGTCGAGCACCGCGCCGCCCGACCCAACGCCAACCGGGCAGGTAGCGGGCGCTGAGGCGGTCGTCCTGGTCGGTGGCAGAGGCACCAGGCTGCGGCCGTTGACGCTGTCCGCGCCCAAGCCGATGCTGCCAACGGCGGGCGTGCCCTTCCTCACCCACCTGCTGTCCAGGATCAAGGCGGCCGGGATCGGTCACGTCGTGCTCGGCACCTCCTACCGGGCCGAGGTGTTCGAGGAGCACTTCGGCGACGGCGCGGCCCTCGGCCTGGAACTGGAGTACGTGGTCGAGGCGCAGCCGCTGGACACCGCGGGCGGCATCCGCAACGTGGCCGACCGGCTGCGTGAACCCGACGTGTTCATCTTCAACGGCGATGTCCTCTCCGGCGTCGACCTGCGTGGCCAACTCGCCACCCACCGCGCGAGCGGGGCCGACGTCACGCTGCACCTGGTCAAGGTGCCTGATCCGCGCCGCTTCGGTTGTGTGCCAACGGATGCCGAGGGGCGGGTCACCGCGTTCCTTGAGAAGACCGAGAATCCGCCGACCGACCAGATCAACGCTGGTTGCTACGTCTTCCGCCGCTCGGTGATCGACTCGATTCCGACCGGTCGCCCTGTGTCCGTCGAACGCGAGACCTTCCCTGGTCTGCTTGCCGGCGGCGCGCGCGTGCAGGGTTATGTGGACAGCTCCTACTGGCTGGATCTCGGCACCCCGGAGGCGTTCGTGCGCGGCTCCGCCGACCTGGTGCGCGGCATCGCGCCCTCCGACGCGCTGTCCGGCGAACGCGGTGACCGACTGGTCCTGCCCGGCGCCACGGTCGCCGCCGACGCCGTGCTCACCGGCGGCACGGCCATCGGCGCGGGCGCGAGCGTCGGCGCGGGGGCGCGGGTCGACGGGTCGGTGGTGCTCGACGACGCGGTGATTGCGGCGGGCGCGGTGGTCGAACGCAGCGTGCTCGGGGTCGGCGCGCGGGTCGGCGCAGGCGCGGTCCTGCGCGACGCCGTCATCGGCGACGGCGCGGTGATCGGCGCGCGCTGCGAACTGCTGCACGGGGCGCGCGTGTGGCCGGGCGTCGAACTGCCCGAAGCCGGTGTGCGCTTCTCGACGGACGCGTAAAACGGACGAGTGAGCATGACCGAACTCGACGAGCGACCAGTATCGGCCGAAGGCATCTCGTGTTCCTGGTCGCCGTCGTTCCCGGTCGACCCCGGCTCGTCGCTCGGCCCGTTGGCGAGAGGCCCAGGCGATCCGACCTACCGGGTCGACCAGCGCGGCATCCGCTGGCTGACCGGCAACACGCCGGAGGGCCCCGGCACCATCGGGCTGGTCCGCGACAGCGCCGGCCGGTTCACCGCGACCGCATGGGGCGCTGGCGCGGAACGGCTGATCGCCGGGTTCCCCGCGCTGCTCGGCGCCGCCGACGACGACACCGGTTTCGTCGCGCACCACCCGCTGGTCGAAGACACCCGCAAACGCTTGCCAGGTTTGCGGCTCGGCGCCACCGGCCGCGTCTGGGACGTGCTCGTCGGCGCGATCCTGGAACAGAAGGTCACCGGCATCGAGGCGCACCGATCGTGGCGCGAACTCGCCCGCCGGTTCGGCACCCCGGCGCCCGGCCCCGCCCCGGCAGGCATGCGCACGCCGCCGAGCCCGACCCGACTGCTCGGCATCACCGACTGGGAATGGCACCGGGCAGGCGTGGACGGCGCCCGTCGCCGCGCGCTGGTGGCCGCGGCACAGGTCGCGCACCGGCTCGAACGCGCGGCCGAACTGCGTGGTACAGAAGGACGCAAGCTGCTCCGGCTGATCCCCGGCATCGGCGTGTGGACCGCGGCCGAGGTCGCGCAACGCGCCTGGGGCGACCCGGACGCGGTCAGCGTCGGCGACCTGCACGTCCCGCGCACGGTCGGCTACGCGCTCGTCGGCCATTCGCTCGACGACGCCGGCATGCTTGAGGTGCTCGCCCCGTACGCGCCGCAGCGGCAGCGCGCGGTCCGCTACATCGAGGCGTCCGGTTTCCGCAGGCCCCGTTTTGGCCCGCGCTACAGCCCGCGCGACTACCGCGGCTTCTGACCGATTCCTTTGCTCGGCGTCCTTGGTCTACCTGCTCGACGGTGCACACCGAAGCCGAGAAAGAGAGCCGATCGCCGTGAGCACACCAGCCACCATGCGCGCCCTACAGCAGACCTCGCACAACGGTCCAGGGGACGCCCTGCTGATCACCGACGCCCCGGTACCCCGCCCTGGCCAGGGCGAAGTGCTGGTCCGGGTGGTCGTCGCCGGGGTCAACTTCGCCGACATCTCCCGAGCCAACGGCACGTTCCAGGGCGGCCCCAGGCCGCCGTATCTCGCGGGTTTCGAGGCTGCCGGCGAGGTCGTCGCGGTTGGCGACGGGGTGACCGAACCGCGACCGGGCACGCTGGTCGTCGGCGTCGGATACGGAGCCTTCGCCGAGTACATGGTGCTGCCCTCGGCCGCCGCCGTGCCGGTGCCGGCCGGCTGGACCGCCGAGCAGGCACTTGGCCTTGCCGTGAACTGGCCCACCGCGCTCGCCGCGCTCAGGCCCCTCGGCCGCGTCGCGGCAGGGGAGACCGTGCTGGTCCACGCGGCGGCGGGCGCGACCGGCCAGGCCGCGGTGACCATGGCCAAGCACTACGGCGCGACGGTCATCGGCACCGCGTCGCCGGGCAAGCACCAGGCCGTGCTGGCACTCGGCGCAGACCACGTGCTGGATTCCCTCGACGACGACCTCGCCGCCGAGGTGCTGCGGCTGACCGGCGGGGCCGGCGCCGATCTGGTGTTGGAGTCGGCGGGCGACGCCACCTTCGAGGCCAGCCTGGCCGCGACCAGGAGGGTCACCGGCCGGGTCATCGTCTACGGCCTGGCAGGCGGCGAAGCCGCGATCACCAACTGGGAGCTGGTGTACAAGCACCAGGTTCAGCTGATCGGCCTGAACATCGGCGTGCTGATCGAGGCAACGCCCCGGATCTTCGGCGAGCTGATGGGCGAGCTGTCCGGCCTCATCGCCGACGGCGTCCTGGCACCCGCTCGCCCGACCGTCCACGACCTGGCCGACGGTCCCAAGGTGCTGGCGGAACTGGCAGCCAGGGCGACACTTGGCAAACTGGCCCTGCGGCCCTGACCATCGCCCAGCAGAAGCAGCCCAGCAGGGGCAGCCGAGTAGGAGTAGCGCATGACGGCGCACGCGCGGGAGGCGGCGAACCAGGACCGGTTCGCCGCCGAGACCGAGCGGTTCCGCCGCGAACTGCTGGCGCACTGCTACCGCCTGGTCGGCTCGGCGCACGACGCGGAAGACCTGGTGCAGGAGACGTACCTGCGGGCATGGCGTGGCTATGCGGGCTTCGAGGGTCGTGCGTCGATGCGGTCGTGGCTGTACAAGATCGCCACCAACGTCTGCCTTACCGCGTTGCACCGGCGCCCGATCAGGGTGGTGCCGGCTGGCCTGACCGGTCCCAACGAAGGACCCGTTCGCCAGCCGAGGGTTGCCTCTGGCGACGTCTCCTGGCTGGAACCGTTGCCGGACCAGTGGATTACGTCACCCGCCGACGATCCGGCCTCGGCCGTGGTCGCCCGGGAGTCGCTCCGGTTGGCGCTGATCGCGAGCCTGCAACACCTGCCAGCCCGCCAGCGCGCGATCCTCATCATGCGTGAGGTGCTGGCGTTCTCGGCGGCCGAGACCGCGGAGATCCTCGGCACCACCACGGTGGCCGTGAAGAGCGGCCTGCAACGCGCACGGGCCCGGCTGGACGAACTGGGGCCCGCACCCGAGGACCTGCTTGAACCGACCGACCAGCGGGCGCGGGCGCTGCTCGACGACTACATCGCGGCCTTCGAGCGCGCCGATGCCGCACTGCTGGAACAGGTGCTGCGCACGGACGCCACGTTGGAGGCGACGCCGTTCCGCGACTGGCAGGCCGGCCGGGTGAACTGCATCCGACTGCTCGACACGTATGTGATGGGCGAGCCTGGCGACTGGCGCATGATCCCCACCACGGCCAACGGCCAACCCGCCGCCGTCGAGTACTACCGCGACGCGGACGGCGTGCTGCGGGGCAGCGGCATCGTGACGCTGACCGCGACCGCCACCGGCATCGCCAGGGTGATCTCGTTCCACGACCCGACGCTGGTCGCGCTGTTCGGCTTCCCGGACGTGCTCGCAGACTGATTCATCGACCGGTTCTGGCCAGGGCCGCCGTGATCAGGTCGTCGAGGTCGCTTGGTTCGGCACCGGGCAGTTGGGTGATGGGCCACCACTGGAGGTCGATCGACTCGGCGCTGCGCACGGGCTGCGCGCCGACCGGGGCGCGCAACAGGAACCGGACGTCGAAGTGGCGGGTCGGCACGCCGAGCGAGCAGGTGACCGGGTGCACGTCCAGGTGCAGCGGTTCGGGTTCCAGGCGCAGGCCGGGGATGCCGGACTCCTCGGTGGCCTCGCGCAGCGCGGCGCCGGCCAGGGTTTCGTCATCGGCCTCGCAGTGGCCGCCGAGTTGCAGCCAGCGGCCGACCCTCGGGTGCAGGGTGAGCAGGACCTGTTCGGCGGCCGCGTCGAGCACCAGCGCGGACGCGGTCACGTGACCGGCAGCGCACGAGCGGGCACACGAGTCGGGGCGGGCGTCCAGGAAGCCGAGGAACGCCTGACGCAGCGGCTCCTGGCCGGGCCCGGTCGGGCGCCAGCGGTCCAATACCGTCAGCGCGTCGTCATGCGGCCCGAAACTCGTCACAGCTCTACCAGGAACTCGCCGTCGCCCCGAGGCTCGCGCGGCGCGAGCGGGCCGTCCGCCGGGTGGCCGACGGCGACCGCGCCGAGCGGGGCCCAGTCGGCTGGCAGGTCCAGCACGCCGCGGACGACGTCGGGCGCGAACAGGGTGGAGGAGACCCAGCACGAGCCGAGGCCCTCTGCGGCGAGCGCGACCAGCAGGCCCTGCACCGCGGCGCCAGCGGCCACGGTGAACATGGCCGCCTCCGCGCTGCCGCGTCGCTCGTCCGGGTACTCGTGCGCGCCGTCGGGGACGCGGAACGGGAGGACGAGTTCGGCGGCGCCGTAGAGGATCTCGCCTCTGGCGACCCTGCGGTCGATGCGTTCCTCGCTCCAGCCGTCGCCGCGCAGGTCGGCGCGCCAGGCGGCACGCATCGCGTCGAGCAGTTTGGCGCGCAGCTGGCGGTTGCGTACCCAGACGAACCGGACCGGGTGGGTGTGGTGTGGCGCGGGCGCGGTCAGGCCGACGGCGATGGCGCGGCGCAGCGTGTCCGGGTCGACCGGGGCCGCGCTGAACGAGCGGATCGAGCGGCGCAGCAGCACCGCCTCCCGCCTGCCCTGCGCGATCGCCTCGGCGGTGCCCAGGGCGAACAGGTCCTCGTTGCCGGGCCGGAGCAGGTCACGCGCGGTGGAGCCGTCGTCCACGACGGACAGTCCGCGGACCACGGCGACGGGCAGGCCGCCGAGTTTGCCCTTGACCAGGTCGGCGGCCGCGGCGATCTCGTCGGCGAGCGCGACCTCGGTGACGGCGAGTTCGTTGCCCTGGCCGTCGATGGTGCCGGCGTAGCGGTGCAACACGCGCAGGCCGGCCGAGCCGATCGCGGCGTCGACCTGGCCCATCCGCCAGGCGCGGCCCATGGTGTCGGTGACGACGACGGCGACCCGCACGCCGAGCAGCGAACCCAGCGCGTCCCGCAGTGTGGCGGCGGAGGCGTCCGGGTTCTCCGGGAGCAGGGCGACCTCGCCGGAGGCGACATTGGACGCGTCGACGCCGCTGGCGGCCTGCACGATGCCGAGCTTGTTCTCGGTGATCATGTAGCTCTCGCCGTAGCGGGCGACGACCCGCACGGCCTCGGACCGGACCAGCTCGCGCCGGGCGGCCTCGCGGCCCGCTGGATCGGCCGGCACCGCGACCAGTCGACCCTCTACTTTGGACAAGATCTTGCTTGTGACAACGAGCACGTCGCCGTCGCGCAGCCAGGGCGCGGCGGCCGCGATCGCGGCGGCCAGGTCGTCGCCGGGGCGGAACTCGGGCAAACCGGCGATCGGCAGGATTTCGACGCTCGCGCTCGCGTGGTCCTCGACTGGGGTGGTCATAGCGATACTCCGGCCAGTTCAAGGGCGGCGCGGGCCATCTCGGCGGTCGCGTCCACATCGGACATCAGCAGCGGCACCGCGCGCACCCGCACCCCGGGCACCTCGGCGGTGTCGGACTTGTGGATCAGCCAGCCGTCCAGGATGCCGGTCTCGGACTCGGTGCGGGAGCCGAGGTAGCCACCGACCGCCTCGGCGGTGGTCGGCACGTTGATCGCGGCGAGGCACGCGTCGGCCATGCCGCGCACCGGGCGGTCGCCGACGATCGGGGACAACCCGATCACCGGGGCCCTGCCCTCGCGCAGCGCCTGCCGGATGCCGGGCACGGCCAGCACGGTGCCGATGCTCACCACCGGGTTCGACGGCGCGAGCAGCACCACGTCCGCCTCGGCGATCGCGTCCAGCACACCGGGCGCCGGCTTGGACTCCTCGGCGCCGACCGGGACGATCGAGTGCGCGGGCAGTTCGGCGTGGTAGCGGACCCACCACTCCTGGAAGTGCACCGCCCTACGCTCGGTCTCGCCACCGTGCTCGGTCTCACCGCCGTCGGCACCGGGCACGTCCACCACGACATGCGTCTCGACCCGGTCGTCGCTCATCGGCAGCAGGCGCACACCGGGCTGCCAGCGGTCGCACAGCGCCTCGGTGACCGCAGAGAGCGGATAGCCCGCGCGGATCATCCTGGTCCGGACCAGGTGGGTGGCGATGTCCCGGTCGCCGAGCCCGAACCAGGTCGGATCGGCCCCGTACGCGGCCAGTTCCTCCCGGACCGCCCAGGTCTCGTTGGCCCGGCCCCAACCCCGCGAGGTCTCGATCCCGCCACCCAGCGTGTACATGCAGGTGTCCAGGTCTGGGCAGATCCGCAACCCGTGCATCCACAGGTCGTCCCCGGTGTTCACCACCGCGGTGACCTGATGTTCCGCGTTCTCCGTCGGTCCGACCGGGTTGAGCCCGAGCGCGTGCTTCACACCGAGCAGGAACCGCGCCCCGCCAACTCCACCGACTGCTACGACCACCTTCACAGAGGGGCATCCTCGCACGTGCTCATGGGTCACCGGACGGCCACCCGCCTGGTGGGAACGATCAAGCGAGCGGCAGTGTTCCCGCCAGCTCAGTGCCGCCAGAACAGGAACGTGGTCTGGCCGAGATGGGCAAGGGCCGGGATGCCGTTGAACGCGCCGAAGATGGCGTCGGCGCCGTCGTAGAGCAGCTGGCCGAGGCCGGGCAGGCCGACCAGGACGGCGAAGAGCACCAGCGGTGCCCACGGTCGCGCCATCGCGCCGAACCGCCTTGCCTCCTGCGAGAGCCACGGCTCGATGGCGCCCCAGCCGTCCAGGCCGGGGACGGGCAGGATGTTGATGATGAACGCGACGAACTGTAGTTCGGCGAGGTAGGACAGGGCCATCGCCAGCGGCGAGCCGAGGCCGCTGAACACGTCCGGCCAGACCGCGCCGGTGATCTCGCGTCAGCACGATGCCCACGACCAGGTTGGACAGTGGTCCGGCCAGCGAGACAAGGCAGTCCATCTTGCGGGAGCGGATCGCGTGGTGGTTGACCCACACCGCGCCGCCGGGCAGCGGGACGCCACCGATCAGCAGGAACAGCGCGGGCAGTAGCAGGCTGAACACCGGATCGGTGTAGCGGCGCGGGTCGAGGTTGAGATATCCCTTGGCCCGCACCGAGAAGTCGCCGCCCTTCAACGCCGTGTAGGCGTGCGCGAACTCGTGCAGGCACAGCGAGAAGCCCCAGCCGCCGAGCACCAGCAGCACGGTGCCGGCCGTCACCGCGGCGGAGGAGTTGACCGTGCACAGCAGGGCGCCGCCGATGGCGACGACGATGATGAGGAGGAACAGCGGGCTGACGACTGGTCGCTTCACCGGACCAGTCTGCCGCGTTGTTGATCCCGGCGTCCGCCGGTACCGGATTTCCACCGTGACCGGACCGAAATTTTCGCGTGCCCACAACGGACACCCCTGGCCCTCACTGCCACATTTTCGACGCGTCCGGTGTCCCCCGCTCGGGTTGACTTCGCTTGACCGCCTGGCATGACACGGGTGTAATCACATTGGTGTCATTCATCGCCAACGTCCGGCGGCGAATGGTGTCCGCCATCGGGGAGTGCGGAAAGGCAGGAGGCGGACGGGGATGTCAGAAGTAGCAGAAGAGCGGGTCGTGGAGTGGGACGACACGCCAACCGAGGAACTGGGTGTCCTCGTCGACCTCTTCGAGGTCACCGACGAGGAACAGGAATGGCAGGAACGCGCGCTGTGCGCGCAGACCGACCCGGAGGCGTTCTTCCCGGAGAAGGGCGGTTCCACCCGCGAGGCCAAGCGCATCTGCCTGGGCTGCGAGGTGCGTTCCGAGTGCCTGGAGTACGCGCTCGAACACGATGAGCGGTTCGGTATCTGGGGCGGCCTTTCCGAGCGGGAGCGCCGCAAGCTCAAGAAGCGCGCGGTGTGACGCACATCTGAGAGGGCACGGGTCACGTCGGTTGAGGGGCCGACGTACTGTGTCTGTTCTGGTGCGCCGCAGCGCAGCGCCGTGACCGCGACTGGAGTTCATGATCGCCCGGTGTGGTGTAACTCGGACGGGTGGTTTTCCCCCTGAGTTCAAGCCAACGTCGAAGCCGACGTTCCGGCCCCGGCGCGACGGTGCGCGCTAGTGGCCAACCAAGCGACCGGTCGGCGTCTTGCCCGGCTGCGCACCGTCCCGGTTCTCGCGGTCCTGGTCTGCCACAACGGTGATGCCTGGCTCGGCGCGGCACTGGACGCGTTGCGGGCGCTTGCGCCGCGTCCGAGGCACGTGCTCGCGGTGGACACCGGTTCGACGGACCGTACCGCCGCGCTGCTTGCCGAGGCCGCGAGCGGGCCTACCGCCGTGCTGGACGGCGTGCTGACCGTCGACGAAGGGACCGGGTTCGGCGCGGCCGTGCGGCAGGCGCTGGACGTGGCGCTGGTGCGCTGGGGCGATCCGGGGCAGTGGTTGTGGTTGCTGCACGACGACTGCGCACCGGAACCGGGTTGTCTCGGTGTGCTGTTGAACGCGGCCGAGCTGTCGCCGTCGGTCGGCATGCTCGGTCCGCTCGCGCTGGACTGGGACGACCCTCGACTCGTGGTCGAGGTCGGCCTGTCCACCGACGCGTCCGGGCACCGGCAGACCGGCGTCGGACCGACCGAAGTGGACTATGAGTCGTTCCCGGACGAAGCCGGACACGAGATCGATCAAGGCGATGACCGGAAGGGCGGAGAACGCGGCTCATTCGCGCAGAACAAGTTTGAGCAGGGTTCATTCAAACAGAGCACGTTCGAGCAGAGCACCGAGGTGCTCGCGGTCTCCTCGGCTGGCGCACTGATCCGCAGGGGTACCTGGGAGAGCCTGCACGGCTTCGATCCGGCCCTGCCGCTGCTGCGCGACGACCTGGATTTCGGTTGGCGGGTCAACCGATTCGGGCAGGTCGTGCTGTGCGTGCCCGCGGCGCGGCTGCGGCACGCGCGCGCCGCAACACGCGGGCTGCGGTCGTTGGACGCGGTGCCAGCGCCCCCTGGTCCGGTGTTCCGGTCGGTGGACCGCGCACACGGCATGCGCACGCTGCTCGTCAACTGTGTAACACCGGCGTTCGTCATCGGCCTGCCCCGGCTGCTCGTGCTGAGTGCGTTGCGCGCACTGGGTTTTTTGTTACTACGTAGATTTACGGACGCGGCCGCGGAACTGCGCGCGGCTCGCTGGCTGGCCAGCGGAAGGGCCGGGTTGCTTGCGGCGCGGGCGCGGCGCCGCCGCACGTTGCCGCGCGCCGGCGGTGCGGCGCGCGGGTTGCTCACCAGCCGGCTCACCAGGCTGCGCAACCTGATCCTGACCGGGGCGATCAGCTGGGTGCGGCGCCGGTTCGCCGAGGACGTGGCACTGGGCCGGTTGCCGGCCGAGCAGGCGTCCGCGCGGATTCTGCCGGAGTACCAACCGGAATCGTCTCGTCCGATCGGACCAGCAGCGCTGCCGGCGGGCGCGGTCGGTCGAACCGGTTCGCGGCGCACCGCGGGGTTGCACAGGCCGACCACGTCCGTTGTCGTGCCACTGGCCGAACCGTCCGGGCTGCCGGGTGGGTTGCGGCCAAGCCCTCGGCCGCGCCCGTCGCCGGTGCCCAGGACCGGCCCTGCCGCGTCGATCGGGCGTGAGCTGGTGCTGGTGGACGTGGGCAGGGGGCGGATCGCGCGGGAGCTGCTGCTCGCCCCGCCGGTGCTGCTGGTCGTGGCGCTGACCGCGATCTCGTTGCTGGTCAACCACAACCGGCTCGGCCTCGACCTGGCCGGCGGCGGTTTGCTGCCCGCACAAGGACTTTCCGGCACCTGGTCGGAATACCTGGCCTCCTGGCACGGCGTGAGCGGCGGCACCACCACGCCGGCGCCCGCCGCGCTCGCGGTGCTCGGAATCCTTGGCGCGCTGCTGTATCCGTTCGGCGGCCCGCACACCGCGCTGGCCGTGCTGCTGCTCGGTGACGCGCCACTGGCCGGCCTGCTCGCCTATCTGGCGACCCGGCGGATCGCGGTGCCGCGCTCGGTGCGCGCGCTGCTCGCGGCCGGCTACGCGCTGCTGCCACCGGCGACGGCCGCCCTCGCGCAGGGCCGGTTGGCCGTCGTTGTCGTGCACATCCTGCTGCCGCCGGTGCTGGTCGGCATCGTCGCCGTGCTCAACCCGACGACAAGGCGTGGCGGCGCGAACTCGTGGCTGTCCACGGCGGCGGCCAGTTCGATCGGGCTCGCCGTGATCGGCGCGTTCGCGCCCCTCGTGCACCTGCTGGTGCTGGTGTTCGCGCTGGTCGGCTTTGTCGTCGTGCCGGGCGGGCACGGCGAAGGCCGGCGGCGCGTCGCCGCCTTGTTCGCTGTGGTGCTGTTGCCGTTGGCGCTGCTCGTCCCGTGGCCCGCCGTGGTGCTGGCACAGCCGAGCCTGCTGCTCTCCGGCATCGGCAACTCGACGGCCGAGGGCCGGCCAAGCATGACCGATCTGCTCATGCTCGACCCGGGCGGACCGGGTTCGGTGCCGTGGTTCGGTGCGCTGGTCGGGTTGGCCGCGATCGTCGCGGTCATCGCCCGGCCGCGCAGGGCCGTGCTGCCCGGGTTGGCGTTGCTGCTGCTCGGCGCGTTCGCAACCGGGGTGCTCGCCACGGTCGCACTGCCGGGCTTCGCGGGCGGGCTGTCGTCGTTCAGCACCGGACCCGGACTGATCGTGGCGGGCGCCGGGCTGCTGTGGATCGTGTTGGGCAGCTGTCGGGCCGACCCTCGGCGCGGCAGGGCGCGGCGCCCGACCCGACCCGCGGCGATCGTGCGGGTGGTCGCCGGTCTCGGCGTGCTCGCGGTGCTGCTGCTCGGCTACGGCGACGTGCTCGCAGGCCGGACCGGACCGCTGCGGGCGGGTGGCGCGCCGACGCTGGCGCCCGTGCTCACCAGCGAGCTGGCCGCGACCGGCCGCTCGGTGCTGGTCATGTCGGCCGACGGCCAACCGGCGCGGGTCGCCGCCGGGCGCACGCCCGCGTTCGGCGACGACGACATCGCCCCGGTCCCCGGCGCCGTGCGGCGGATCGCCGGCTGGGACGGCGGACTGCGTGCGCCTGACGCGAACACGGCCAAGAACGCGGTCGCGGACGCGGCCATCGCGGGCGTGCTGTTCGTGGTCGCGCCAGACCAGCCCGCCGCGCGACGCCTTGAGTCGCTGGCCGGCGACCTGGTATCGCCGGTGCCGAGTGCTTCGGACGGGCGGCCGGTGCTGCGCCTGCAACCGGCAGGCGGCGCGGCGACACTGATCTCGACCGCACTGGCCCGCGCGGCGGTGACCGGCGGCCGGCCGCCGACCCAGCTCGGCGTCGTCGGCATCAGCCCGGTCGACGCGGCCCCGCCCGAGGTCGCGGTGCGGGTGTCCGAGGGCGCGGCAGGGCGACTGCTGGTGCTCGCCGCCGAGGACGAACCGGGCTGGCAGGCCACTGTCGACGGTCAGCCAGCGCCGATCACCACCGCCTGGGGCCACCTTGTCGCGGTGGTCATCCCGTTGCAGGGCGCGGACGTGCAGATCTGGCAGCCGACCGCGCTGCGTGACGTGCTGCTGTTGGTCCAGGCGGCGGTGCTGCTGTTCGCAGCGCTCACCGCCATTCCGAGCCGGAGATCGAGCCGGAGATGAGGCTCAGGACTCGCCGTCGACCACGTCCGGGTCCAGGTTGAGATAGGCGGCGACCTGCTCGACGAGCACCTCGTGCACGAGGTCGGCGAGGTCGGCGCCGTCCCTGGCGCGCACCTCAAGCGGCCTGCGGTAGACCACGATCCGCGCCCTGGTCGGCTGGCCGCGCCGGTCGACGCCGGCCGGCACCAATCGGGCCAGCGGCACGTCCCGGTCCTCGACGACCTCCTGCTTCGGGTCGGCGCGTAGATCCGGCACGTCGTCGACGGCGACGTCGAGGTCGGTCAGCTCGGTGCGCCAGCGCGCCTCGATCGGTTCGAGCGCCTCGATCACGAGCGCGTCGAAGCGCTCGGTTCGGCTGCGCGCGGCCGGCAGGTCCGCCGGGTACAGCAGGCCGCGCAAGCCTCGGCCGCGCCGGTCCCGGCGCGATCGACGTCGACGCTGCATGCGTGTCCTCACCACGGCTACCACCAACAAGGCTAACCCGACAGATCGGCCCGGCTCGACCTGACCAGCGGTTGCGCCGCAGGTCGCACCGGCCCTCGGCAAAGCCTACGCAGTAGTCCGTGTGTCCTGCGCCGGCCGGTCGGTCCGAAGCGCTATCGTCGGCGATTGTGCGGAGCGTGAGGCGTTGCTCGCGGACCGGGTGTCTGAACCCGGCCGTCGCCACACTCACGTACGCCTACGCGGACTCGACCGCCGTCGTCGGTCCGCTCGCCACCTACTCCGAGCCGCACTCCTACGACCTGTGCGAGGAGCACGCGCTGCGGCTGACCGCACCGCGTGGCTGGGAGGTCGTGCGGCACCAGGGTGAGTTCGTGGCCGAGGCTCCGTCAGACGACGACCTGACCGCGCTGGCCGAGGCCGTGCGCGAGGCGGGCCGGCGGGAACGTCTCGTCCAGGCGCCCGATCCGGCCGCCCCGTCCGGGCGGCGCGGTCACCTGCGGGTACTGCCCGACCCGATCGAGGACTGACGCGGGCTGCTCCGGTATCCCGGTAGGCTGCCGGGCGCAGCCACATGTCGATGTTGAGCTGCCACATCGGGTGACATCTACTTGTTTGGGAGCCGGCGTGCGCGATCTGTCCGACATCGTCAAGGCCTACGACATCCGCGGGGTGGTCGGCGAGCAGTTGGACGCCGACCTGGTTCGCAGGGTCGGCGCGGCGTTCGCCCGCCTGGTCGCCGGGGAGGGCACCGAAGCGTCCTCGATCGTGGTCGGCCACGACATGCGTGACTCGTCGCCCGCACTGGCCGCCGCGTTCGCCGAGGGCGTGACCGCGCAGGGCCTCGACGTGGTGTCCATCGGGCTGTGCAGCACGGACATGCTCTACTTCGCCTCCGGCAGCCTGAACCTGCCCGGCGCGATGTTCACCGCCAGCCACAACCCGGCCCGCTACAACGGCATCAAGATGTGCCGGGCCGGTGCGGCCCCGGTCGGTCAGGAGACCGGCCTCGCCACGATCAAGGCGGACATCGAGGCCGAGACCCCGGACGCCGAGGGCGTCACGCCCGGCACGGTCAGCGAACGCAATCTGCTCGACGACTACGGCAAGTACCTGCGTGACCTGGTCGACCTCGGCTCGATTCGCCAGCTCAAGATCGTCGTGGACGCCGGCAACGGCATGGGCGGCTACACCGTGCCCAGCGTGCTCGCCGGCCTGCCGCTGGACGTGGTGCCGATGTACTTCGAGCTGGACGGCAACTTCCCCAACCACGAGGCCAATCCGCTCGACCCGAAGAACATCGTCGACCTCCAGGCCAAGGTGCGCGAGGTCGGCGCGGACCTCGGCGTCGCCTTCGACGGCGACGCGGACCGCTGCTTCGTGATCGACGAGCGCGGCGAGCCGGTCAGCCCGAGCGCGATCACCGCGCTGGTCGCCGTGCGCGAGCTGGCCAAGGATCCGGGCTCCTCGGTCATCCACAACCTGATCACGTCCAAGGCCGTGCCGGAGATCGTTCGCGAGCACGGCGGCACGCCGGTGCGCACCCGCGTCGGTCACTCGTTCATCAAGCAGGAAATGGCAAGGACCGGGGCCATCTTCGGTGGTGAGCACTCCGCGCACTACTACTTCCGCGACTTCTGGCGCGCCGACACCGGCATGCTCGCCGCCCTGCACGTGCTCGCCGCGCTCGGCGGACAGTCCAGGCCGCTGTCCGAGCTGACCGCCGAGTACTCGCGCTACGCCGCGTCCGGCGAGATCAACTCGACCGTGACCGACCAGGCCGGCCGGATGGCCGCGGTCAAGGACGCGTACGCGGACCGGGACGGCGTGAGCGTGGACGAGCTGGACGGGCTCACCGTGAACCTGCCCGACGGCTCCTGGTTCAACCTGCGGCCCTCCAACACCGAGCCGCTGCTGCGCCTGAACGTCGAGGCTGCCGACGCCGACGCCGTTTCCGCACTTCGGGACGAGGTTCTTGCCATCGTCCGAGCGTGATCGGTATTCGCATCGGCCCCGGTCGGTGACCTGAATCTGGTAGACCCGGAGAATGGGTGTAGTCGACCACCCGACCCGCAGCCGTAAGGAGGCACGATGGCCGTCGCGCTTGACGCCACGCTCTTGGAGATCCTGGCCTGCCCGTCGCCCGACCACGCCCCGCTGCGCATCGGTTCGCCCACCGACGCCGCCGCCGACGTGCTGACCTGCACGTCCTGCGGCCGGATGTACCCGGTCCGGGACGGCATCCCGGTGCTGCTGCTCGACGAGGCGATCGTGCCGGAGGGTGCCACCTCGGATGCGCCCGATCCGGCGGGCGGGTGAACCCATTGCTGGACGACAGCCTGCTGGACGACGCGGAACGCCTTGCCAGTGCAGACGGGCGTGCCGGCGGCTGCCTGCGGGCCGCTGCCTCGGCCGGTGCCCAGGTGCGGGCCACCGCCGAGACCGCGGCCGAGATCGGCATCGAGGCACTGGCAGGCAACCGGCCAAGAGCCCTGGTCATCGTGACAAGGCCCGGCGTCGCGCCCTCGGTGGCCCAGCTGCTTGTCGCGCTGCTCCCGCCGACCTGCTCGGTGCCGGTCGTGGTCAGCGAGGACGTGCCCACCTGGGTCGGCCCGCTGGACGTGATCCTGGTGCACAGCGACGATCCAGGTGACAACGCGCTGGCCGAGTCCATCGACAGGGCCCGTCGCTTCGGCGCGACCGTGGTCGTCACCTCGGACGAGGACGGCCCGGTCGCCGCGGCCGCCGCCGGCACGCTGCTGCTCCCGCCGCGCATCCCGCTGCCGCTCGGCTTCGGCTACCCGAGGGCGCTCGCCGCCGGTCTTGTCCTGCTGGACACGCTCGGCCTGCTGCGCACCGACCTTGGCGCCCTTGCCGACGAACTGGACAGGGAGGCAGAGCGCGACCACGCGAACTTCGAGTCGTTCGTGAACCCGGCCAAGTCGCTCGCGCTGCGCATGGCCGACCGCACCCCGCTGCTGTGCGGGCTGGACCGGGTGGCGACGGCGGTCGCCTGGCACGCGGCCGAGGTGCTGGCCGGGTTCGCCGGGGTCGTCGCGAGCAACGCCGGGTATGCCCAGATCCGCAGCCGCAGGGTGCTCTACCGCTCGGCGATCGGCGCCAGCGCCGGGGCGGACATCTTCGCCGACCCGGACGACGTCGTGCCCGGCGGTCCACGGGTGCTGCTGCTGTCGATCGCGGACGAACCGTCGGCCGGCGCCAACCGGCTCGCCGCAACCGGTGACCTGCCCGGCGCGGACCTGGTCGAGCCAGCCGAGGAGACGACAGGTGGCACCGTGGTGCGGGCCGCGGTGTTGGCGTTGCGATTCGAGATGGCGTCGGTTTATCTCGGGCTCGCCAGTGGAATGTTGGGTGGATCAGGCCGCTACGAGCCGGTCAACGCGTAGCCACGGGTTCGGTAGCCATGGGTGCTAGGGAGTGAGTTCGACGGTGGAGTTGCTGCGAAACGCGATCAGACCGTACGCATGGGGTTCGCGCACGGTCATCGCGCAGTTGCAGGGACGGGAGGTGCCCACCCCACACCCCGAGGCCGAGCTGTGGATGGGCGCTCATCCGGACGACCCGTCGACGGTGGTCGGCGCGGACGGCGTCGAGCGGTCGCTGCTGGAGCTCCTGGACGCCGACCCGGTCGGCATGCTCGGCGAGGCGTGCGCCAAGCGCTGGGACAACCGGCTCCCGTTCCTGCTCAAGGTGCTCGCCGCCGACGAGCCCATGAGCATGCAGGCCCACCCGTCCGCAGAGCAGGCCCTCGCCGGCTTCCAGCGCGAGGAGGCCGCCGGCATCCCGAGGACGGCGCCGAGCCGCAACTACCCGGACCCGACCGCCAAGCCGGAGCTGGTGTGCGCGCTCACCGAGTTCCACGTGCTCGCCGGCTTCCGCGACCCGCACCGCACTGTCGAGCTGTTCGCCGCGCTCGCATCGCCCGCCTTCGAACGCTACGCGGCCCTGCTCGCGGCCCAGCCGGACGCGGACGGCCTGCGCACCCTGTTCACCACCCTGATCACGCTGCCCGCCGCGGTCCTCGACGAGCTGCTGCCGCAGGTGGTCGAGGCATGCGTCGTCCACGTCAAGGAGCACGGGCCGTTCAGCCTGGAATGCCGCACCGTGCTGGAACTGAGCGAGCTGTACCCGGGCGACGTCGGCGTGCTGGCCGCGCTGCTGCTCAACCGGCTGGTGCTCGGCCCTGGCGAGGCCGTCTACCTGGCCGCCGGCAACCTGCACGCCTACCTCCGCGGCACCGCGGTGGAGATCCTCGCCAATTCGGACAACATCCTGCGCTGCGGCCTCACCCCCAAACACGTCGACGTGCCGGAACTGTTGCGGGTACTGGACTTCGGCCACGGCGACATGCCGATCCTGCGCGGCGCCGCGGTCGCCCCGCACATGCTGGTCTACTCGACCGACACGCCCGAGTTCGAACTGTCCCGGTTGGAATGGTCCAGCCCCTCCGACGAGGACGTGGCGATCGACCACATCGGCCCGCAGCTGCTGGTGTGCACGGACGGCGCCGCCGAGCTGTACCGGCCCGACTCGCCGCCGCTCAAGCTCACCTGCGGCGACTCGGCCTGGCTGCCCGCACGCGACTGCACGGACGGCCCGGTGCTGGTGCACCCGCTCGGCGCGGAGCGTACCCAGCTGTTCAGGGCGACCGCGGGAACCGTGCGGGGATAGGGGACGGCCGGGTGTCAGCTGAGGGCGGCGGAAAGGCCGTTGTCGCCGCGCTGTCGGCCAATGCCGGGATCGCGGTGGCCAAGTTCGTCGGATTCCTGTTCACCGGCTCGTCCTCGATGCTCGCCGAGGCGGTGCACTCGCTCGCCGACACGTCCAACCAGGGCCTGCTGTTGTTGGGCCGCAGAACCTCCCGGCGCAGGGCGACCGAGGCACACCCGTTCGGTTTCGGCCGGGAACGCTACTTCTACGGGTTCGTCGTGGCGCTGCTGCTGTTCAGCGTCGGCGCGATCTTCGCCAGCTACGAAGGCGTCGAGAAGATCCTGAGCCCGCACCCGCTCGACTCGCCGCTTGTCGCGATCGTCATCCTGTTGGTCGCCGCCGTCATGGAGGGTCTGAGCTTCCGCACCGCGATGAAGGAGTCGCGGCTCACCAAGGGCGGTGTCAGCTGGTTCGCGTTCATCCGCGAGGCCAAGTCGCCCGACCTGCCGGTGGTGCTGTTGGAGGACACCGGCGCGCTGATCGGCCTGATCTTCGCGCTGCTCGGCGTTGTGCTCTCGGTGGTCACCGGTGACCCGGTCTTCGACGGCATCGGCACCGTGTGCATCGGCGCGTTGCTCGGCGTGTTCGCGACGGTGCTCATCGTGGAGACCAAGAGCCTGCTCATCGGCGAGGGCGCCAACCCGGCCATGCTGGCGACGATCGTGCGCGAACTGGAGCGCGGCAAGGTCGACCGGGTCATCCACATCCGCACCCAGTACCTGTCCCCGGACGAGCTGCTGGTCGCCGCCAAGATCGCGCTCGTCGCCGACCTGCCGCTTGAGGACGTCGCGCAGGCCATCGACGACGCGGAACTGCGCGTGCGCGCCAAGGTCCCGGTCGCCAGGCTGATCTACCTCGAACCCGATCTGTACCGGGAGCGTCTGCGCACGCCGCCCGCTGAGGACGGCCCGGTAGCCTCGCAGCCATGACCACGCTCCTGGTTACCGGCGCCGCCGGGTTCATCGGTTCGCACTTCGTCCGGCACTGGGTGCACGCGCACCCCGAGGACCGAGTGGTCGCGCTGGACGCGCTGACCTACGCCGGCACCGAGACCAACCTCACCGAGGTCCGCGACGCGATCGCGTTCGTGCACGCGGACATCGGCGACCAGCAGGCGGTCGAGCAGGCGCTGCGCACCCACGGCGTCGACGTGGTGGTCAACTTCGCGGCCGAGTCGCACAACAGCCTCGCCGTGCTCGACCCCGGCCGGTTCTTCCGCACCAACGTGCTCGGCACCCAGACGTTGCTTGAGGCGACCCGCCAGGTCGGCATCGCCCGCTTCCACCACGTGTCCACCTGCGAGGTCTACGGCGATCTCCCGCTCGATGCCGAGGAAGCCTTCACCGAGGAGACGCCGTACCGGCCGAGGACGCCGTACAACGCGAGCAAGGCGGGCGCCGATCACGCGGTGCGCGCCTACCACGAGACTTACCACCTGCCGATCACCATCTCCAACTGCGCCAACAACTACGGCTCGCACCAGTTCCCCGAGAAGGTGCTGCCGCTGTTCACCACGCGCGCGCTGGACGGCGAGCCGCTGCCGGTCTACCGGTCCAAGCACAACCGGCGCGAATGGATCCACGCACTGGACCACGTGCGCGCCATCGAGGCGATCCTGGACCGGGGCCGGGTCGGCGAGACCTACCACGTTGGCACCGGCGTCGAGGCCAGCGTCGAGCAGCTCGCCGACCTGGTGCTGGACGAACTGGGCCTGCCGGCCTCGCTCAAGCAGGAGGTCGAGGACCGGCCCGGCCACGACCGCCGCTACCTGCTCGACTCCGGCAAGATCCGCCGTGAACTGGGCTGGGCCCCGCTGATCGAGTTCGACGCCGGCATGCGCGAGACCATCCGCTGGTACGCGAACAACCGCACCTGGTGGGAGCCGCTGCGCGACCGCAGCCCGGTCGTGGAAGGTTCCTGGTCCGGGTCGTAGATGGTCAACACGCTCTGCCTGGATATTGGCTCGACCTGGACCAAGGCCGCCCTCGTCGCGCCGGATGGCACCCTGCTCGGCACCGCGCAACACCCGACAACGCCGCCAGAAGTGCTCGACGGCATCGCGGCGGTCACCTCGGCGCTGGGAGCCGAACCCGCGCGGGTGCTCGCCTGCTCGTCCGCGGGTGGCGGTTTGCGGCTGGCCGTGGTCGGCCAGGAACGGCTGATCAGCGCGGAGGCCGGTTACCGGGTCGCGCTGTCCGCAGGCGCCAAGGTCGTGCACGTGTCCTCCGGCGAACTCGACGCGGCCGGCGTGCGGGCGCTGCGTGAGGCGCGACCGGACGTGGTGCTACTGGCCGGCGGCACCGACGGCGGCGACCGTCGCGTGCTGCTACACAACGCCCGCCGTCTCGCCGCCAACCACCTCGCCGCGCCGATCGTGCTCGCCGGCAACGCCGACGCGCGCACCGAGGCGCTCACCCTCCTCGCCGGCACCCGCCGCGTCGTCGCCACCGACAACGTGCTGCCCGATGTCGGGGAGCTGGCACCCGGCCCGGCCCGCGCAGCCATCCGCGAGGTGTTCCTTGAGCACGTGATCGGCGGCAAGGGCCTCTCCCACGGCCCGCGCTTTCGCCAGCTGGTCCGCGCGGTCACCCCGGACGCGGTCCTGGTCGGCGTCTCCGGTCTCGCCTCGGTGCTCGCGTCGGACGACCCGGAGCGCGCGGGCACGGTGCTGGTCGTCGACGTCGGCGGAGCGACCACCGACGTGTACTCGGCGGTCGCGCTACCGGTCGTCGAGCCGAGCAGGCGCGCGGTCGCGCTGCCGCCAGAGCGACGCACCGTCGAAGGCGACATCGGCATGCGCTGGTCCGCCACCGGCGTCGTCGCCGAGGCCGCGGTCGAGCGCCTTGTCACCGATGACGAACACGAAGAACTCGCCGAGGCCGCCGAATTCCGCGCCGCGCACGTCGACTTCACCCCGACCGACGCGGCCGAGGCCGCCATCGACGCCCGCCTTGCCGCGCTCGCCGCGATCCTCGCGCTGCGCCGCCACGTGCGCATGGTCGATGGCCAGTTCGGCCCGCGCGGCGCCGGCATCCTGGTCGCCTCCGGCGGCGTCTTCCGGCACGCCACCCCGACCACACTGTCCACTGTGGAATCCGTGCTGCGCGCCGATCCCGTGCTGCGCCCGATCCTGCGCCACGCCACCCTCGTCGTCGACCGGAACTACGTACTCGCCCCAGCCGGCCTGCTCGCCGACACCGGAAACCCGGCCGCCGCCGAGAACCTGTTGCGCACCAACCTGTTGCGCACCTGATCTTTCCCTCGATCAGGTGACTGGTTGCAGAACCCGCAACCCATAGCGTTCCGCGCTATGCCTGCCGACCCACATCTGTTGCCTTCAAAGAGCCAGCTCAAGAATGCCGGCGACCGAATCCGCCGCAGAGCCAGAGGAGAGCTGCTTCTTGACGGCTATCAGGCGGCTGCAGACCGCCTTTTGATCAAGAACTGGCGCGGCTCGTGTCCTTGACCGGGATTCGTCCGCGGGACTTGTCACCCAACGCCTCAAACGCTACGAGAGCATCGTTGCGAAGTTGGTCCGTGATCAGACTCGCTTGGGAGAGATGGAGGACATCGCTGGCTGCCGAAGCGTGCTGCCTGGGCTGGAGACCGTCCATTGCGTGTATGAGCAGCTTGTCGAGCAGGCCGGCAAGCTGGAGTTGGAGCGAGTTCGGGACTACAACGCGTTGCCGCATCAAGGCGGCTACAGAGCGTTGCATCTGTGGTGTCGCAGAGACGGCCTCAAGGTCGAGATCCAGCTGAGGACCTCGCGGCAGCATGATTGGGCCGAGACGGTCGAGGAGTGCGACACGTTGCTGGGTCTGGGTCTCAAACATGAGCAAGGGCCGGATGAACTACTGGTGTTCTTCCGTGAGCTTGCCGGCTACTACAGCCAGCTTGATCGTGGTGTGGCACACTCGGAACTGGACGTTTCCCCACTTCGGGCTGCTAGATCGGCGGTTGGAGCATGGCTGACGACGAGGAAGGCCCGATCATGAACGACACCGACACCTGGTTCCTGCTGGTGCAGCACAAGCTATCGGGGCCGACTGAGGTCACCACATTCGACGATGCGGACGCGGCAACCGCCGCGTACAGCGAAGCTGAACAGCGCTACGAGAACAGTGACGTCGATGTGTTGCTCGTCGGTGCCTCCAGCCTCGACATCGTCAAGGCTCAGTACCCGAGTTATTTCCTGAACCTGAAGTCGGGTGCGAAGAAGGTCAGGAAGTTGCTCGCTGACCTGTCCTTCTAGCGAACCTCACGTTCAGCCGACGGCTGAGTTACGGCCGGGCAGGCGGAACAGCGCGGGCTGGCTGGTGGTCGTCGACGGCGACTCCATGCCGGCCGCGCAGGCGACCGCACGGTCCCATTCCGGGTCGGAGTAGTAGTCGCTGTGTCGGTGCAGGCCGGGCGACCAGCGTCGGCCGGGGAACGGGCCGCGTGCCGGGTCGGGCAGCCAGTGGTCGCCGCCGAGCACGAGCGCGCCGGTGGGGCTGACCGTGGCGGCCGGGAGGGCGCCCGAGTGCGTGTCCGGGACGAGGCCGACGCCGATCAGTTGGCCGTGGAAGACCTGCCGGTCCCACGTTGTCACCCCGCCGCCGATCGGGTCGGTGCCTCGGCACAGCGAACGCCAGCGGCCACCGAGATCGGTGTACAGCTCGGCGAGGCCGTCGTAGCCGAGCACGGCAGGGAAGGCGCGTACGTAGGCGGACTGGATGGGCGAGCCGGCGACCACGACGCCGAGCCGTTCGGTCTGGTTGGCGGGGAGGGTGGCGAGCAGCCTGCTCGCCGCGACGGCGACCAGCACGCTGCCCTGGCTGTGTCCGGTGAGCACGACCCGCGTGCTCGGCTCGGCGAGGTATTCGGCGGCGCGTGCGGCCACTTCCGGCACGACCTTCAGCGCGTAGCAGGGCGGCACGATCGGGTGCGCCTCGCGTGGCCAGAAGCAGGCCAGGTCGGCGAAACCGCCGAGCTTGCGCGCGGAGTTCGGGTTGCGCGCTGCCTGGTACACCTTGGCCAACAGCCCGCCGGCCAACGCCGCGAGCACGACGACGCCGAACCCGGCGAGCGTGGCGGCGGCCCGGCCGAGCGCGGTGCCGGTGCTGATCGAGGCCGGCAGCACCTGTTGGTTGCGCAGCAGCGCCGCGAGGATCGCGCCGAGCCCGACGATGACGGCCAACCCGAGCAGCACGACCGGCGGGGATTTGCGTGCCCAGCCGGCCAGCCACCAGCCCTTGGCCGCGGTGATCGCGTCGCTCGGCCGGTCGGCGTGCAGCAGCGGCACCTCGGCCGGCATGCCGCGCCCGCCGCGCCTGGCCAGCGTCCGCCGGGACGTCAGCACGATGCCGCCGATCATCAACGCGACCAGCCCGACCAGGCCGGCGATGCCCCACAGCAGGGTGATGTAGGCGTAGCCGCCGGGCACGACGAGTGAACTGTCGCCGAGCACGGTCCGCACGAACAGGCCGATCCCGGAGCCGAAGCCGCCGCCGAGCGCGGCAGCGATGGCCAGCACCGGCGCTGCCATCCAGCCGCCCGCCCACGGTCGCAGCCCGCGCGGTTGGCCGGCCCACCGCTTCCTGGCCAGCAGGGCGGTCGGCACCAGCAGCACGGCAAGGGCCACGCACACCGAGGCCAGCGCGACCGCCACCACCTGCACGGTGTTGGCGGTGCCGACGAGCCGGTTCGGCAATGTCGGCCGCACCGCGACCACCCCGATGAACAATCCGAGGTTCACCGCGAGCACCAGCCTGCGCGGCACCGCGCGCAACGCCGCTCGCAGCCGCTTGCCGTAGCGGTCCGGCCGGGCGCCGGTCGGGTCGCCGAAGGCGAGCACCCCGATCACGCACAACACGATCACCGCGACCGCGAGGCCCCAGCACACCATGGCCGCGGTCGACGGGATCGGACCGGTCGGGCCGCCCAGCGCGAGCAGCACGCTGGTGGCCAGCGCGGCGGTCAGGTGCAGGGTGCGCAGCGCCGGCGCGTCGGGATCGGCGATCAGGCCGGCACCGGGCAGCCCGGACAGCAGCCGTGGCTTGGGCTGCTCAGCACCCGTTGACTCGGCTGACTCGACGTCGACCGACCAGTTCACGGTGGACACCCCGTGCAGCACGGCCACCACGATCAGGATCGGCAGCAGCCCGACGATGGTGCGCACGGTCGCCGCGGTGCGTACCCAGCCGGGCAGGAAGGTCATGCAGCTCGATCCCGGCCCGAGGCACTGTGCGGCGAACACGTCCATCGACACCGCGGCAAGTTGGCCGATCAGCAGCATGGTCAGCAGCAGCGCGCCGACCCGCAGCAGCGCGCGGCAGCACATGGCCAGCGTCTTGCCGACCCGGCCGTCCGCGACCGGCGGCAACATCCAGGAGGCCATGTTGGCCAGCGAGAACGGGAACAGTAGCGCCCAGATCGCCTTGGCAAGCCCACCCGAGGTCAGCGCGCCCCAGACATAGCCCTCGACGGTGCGCGGCAGCGGCCGTCCCTCGGCCTTGAGCACCGGTCCCGGTGCCGGCCTGCGCAACCGGTCCGCGGGCCGGACCAGCCTGCCCTTGCCGTCGCCTGCCACGTCCACCGCGGCGACCGCGTCGACAAGGTCCTCCGGGGTCGTGCCAAGAATCCCGTGCACCCGCAACTCGACGACCCGCGTGTCGGGCCCGGGAATCAGCACGTCGCCTCCTGCATTCGATCTCCGCCTCGATACTCGCTGTCGTACATGTTCCACAGAGCTTTTCGGAACACCAGGGTCGCTCGATACCCACCCGGTAGGGTTGGTTGACCCATTGAACTCAAGGAAGGCGCCAAGACCGTGGTCGACTCGGACCGGTTGCAGTCCCGTAATGGCATCGATTTCGCTGTCGCCGATCTTTCGCTCGCCGAGTTCGGGCGCAAGGAGATCCGGCTCGCCGAGCACGAGATGCCCGGTTTGATCGCGCTGCGCCGGGAGTACTCGGAGGTCTACCCGCTTCGGGGTGCGCGCATCTCCGGGTCGCTGCACATGACGATCCAGACCGCCGTGCTGATCGAGACGCTGGTCGCGCTCGGAGCCGAGGTCCGGTGGGCGTCGTGCAACATCTTCTCCACCCAGGACCATGCTGCGGCAGCCGTCGCCGTGGGACCACACGGCACGCCGGAGGAGCCCAAGGGCGTCCCGGTTTTCGCCTGGAAGGGTGAGACGCTCGAAGAGTACTGGTGGGCGACCGAGCGGATGATGAGCTGGCCGGACGGGCTCGGTCCGAACATGATCCTTGACGACGGCGGCGACGCCACCATGCTGCTGCACAAGGGTGTCGCGTTCGAGAAGGCCGGCGTCGTCCCGTCCGCCGATGACGACGACCCGGAGGAGTGGAAGGTCTTCCTGAGCGTGCTGCGTGCCTCGCTGGCCGCGAACCCTGGCAAGTGGACCAAGGCCGCCGAGGGCATCCGCGGTGTCACCGAGGAGACCACCACCGGCGTGCACCGGCTCTACCAGCTGGCCGCGGCCGGTGAGCTGCTGTTCCCGGCGATCAACGTCAACGACTCGGTGACCAAGTCGAAGTTCGACAACCGCTACGGCATCCGGCACTCCCTGATCGACGGCATCAACCGGGGCACCGACGTGCTGATCGGCGGCAAGGTCGCGGTGGTCTGCGGCTACGGCGACGTGGGCAAGGGCGCTGCCGAGTCGCTGCGCGGCCAGGGCGCCAGGGTCGTGGTGACCGAGGTCGACCCGATCTGCGCGTTGCAGGCCGCGATGGACGGCTACTACGTGCGCACGCTGGAGTCGGTGCTGTCCGAGGCCGACATCGTCATCACCACCACCGGCAACAAGGACGTGGTGACCGTCGAGCACATGGCGGGCATGAAGGACAAGGCCATCCTGGGCAACATCGGCCACTTCGACAACGAGTTGGACATGGCCGGCCTCGCCCGCTACCCGGGCATCCGCCGGATCAACATCAAGCCGCAGGTGGACGAGTGGGTGTTCCCGGACGGCCACTCGATCATCGTGCTGTCCGAGGGTCGCCTGCTTAACCTGGGCAACGCCACGGGGCACCCGTCCTTCGTCATGTCCAACAGCTTCTCCAACCAGGTGATCGCCCAGATCGAGCTGTTCACCAAGCGCGAGGAGTACGACCGCGAGGTCTACCGGCTGCCCAAGAGGCTGGACGAGAAGGTCGCCCGCCTGCACCTGGCCGCGCTCGGCGCCGAGCTCACGAAGCTCACCAAGGAGCAGGCCGAGTACATCGACGTCGATGTCGACGGTCCGTTCAAGCCGGACCACTACCGTTACTGAGACAAATGGGTGATGTGGATCACATCACGGTGCGGTAACTCCGACAGTGCGTAAGTATCTGTCCCCGGAAGAGTGACCCGTGCGCGGCTGGGTCCACCACACGGAGGTATGACAGTGAGTTCGGCTACTTTCGGTAGCTTCGGTGGCGACTTTACCGACCATCGGATTTCGGTCGGTGAGCTGCTCCGGCGTGAAGGCCACCAGTCGGAATCACGTGACTCCCAGGCCAGGCGCGCCCTCGGCGGCATCGCCGTCGGCGCGACCCTCGCGTTCGGCGCGGTCCTCGGCGGTCTGGTTCTGCACAACGCGGGCGCAACACCGACCAACATGCCGGCGGCAGGCGGTGGCACCGCGGGCGGCGCGGGCTTCAACGGCTCGGTCCCGGTCGCCTCGACCGGCACCATCGGCAGCAACACCCCGAAGGTGCAACCGGCCGCGAACACGACCACCACCACCACCGCGAACAGCCCGACCAGCCAGCGCGGCACCACGCCGAACCGCTCAGGCAACGCGCTGGGCGGTGGCGCGGCCACCACGACCGTCGACCCCACCACCAACCCGTCGACGACCTACCCCAGCTCCAGCGGCAGCCTGCTACCGACCTCGACAGGCTCGTCAACGTCGAGCAAGACGGGCACGCCCAGCACGCAGAGCTCGGCGGTCTCCGGCAGTTCGTCCTCGTCCAACCAGAGCACCAGTTCCGCCACCCAGCCGACCACCGGCTCCAGCGGCGGCGGTTCCAACGGGGGCGGCTCGAACGGCGGCAGCTCCAACGGCGGCAGCTCCAACGGTGGCAGCGGTGGCGGCCTGCTCGGCGGCCTCGGCAACACGCTGGGCAGCACGCTCGGCAGCGTCACCCAGCCGGTGTTCAACTGGTTCGGCGGCAACTAATTCTCTGGCGCGTCCAGCCGAGAACTGACAATCTGGACACTCAGTTCTTGGCTGGACGAACCTCACGGCCCGGCTGGTAGTCCGGGCGGTCGGCCACGCGGCCGGCTCGTTGTCCCGTGTTCGCGGGAAACCAGCTCAGCCAGGTTGCTTCGAGCTGCCTGGAGGTTTCTCGCACTCGTCGAGTTCCGCGACGACGACGGTGCGCGCCGCCCGCCACGTGTTCGGCAGCGAGCCGAACAACGCCGAACTGCTCGCCTTCGTCACCGGTCGCGATTTCGATCAGCTGGCCCGCCGCGCCCATGCCGCCCCCGCCGTGCCGGACGATCACCGGGCCGCCCGACGGGTGAGTGCCAAACGCCTGGCCAGAGTGGCCGCCAAGGAACAACAGCAGGTCGGTGCCGGCACTACGGCACAACAGGCCCTCAAGGAGGACCTGATGAAGCGGCTGGCCCAGGCAAGGGGCCAGGCAGAAGGCGAGCAGGGAAGCCGACGCGGAGCATCGCAGGGCGGTGGCCCGCGCCAAGGCCAAGGCCAAACACCGAGGTCGCTGAACCCGCGTGCGGTGCCACCCGGCAGGATGACCGGCATGGGCCGACTCGTGGTTGTCGAAGGTCTCGACGGTGCCGGCAAGCGCACTCTCACCGAGGCGCTGTGCGCGGCCCTGGGGGCCAAGGGTGCCACCGTCGCCCGGCTCGCCTTCCCCCGCTACGAGGTCGACGTGCACGCCCAACTCGTCCGGGACGCCCTGCACGGCAGGCTCGGCGACCTGTCCGACTCCGTGCACGGCATGGCCGTCCTGTACGCGCTCGACCGGCTCGGCGCTCGCGAGCAGATCGCCGCCGAGACGGCCGAACACGACGTGCTGCTCATTGACAGGTACATCGCCTCCAATGCCGCGTACGGCGCCGCTCGGTTGCGCCAGGGCGCGGACGGCGAGTTCGTGCGCTGGGTCGCCGAGCTGGAGACCGGCCGGTTCGCGCTGCCAGTGCCCGACCTGCACCTGCTGCTGCGCGTCCCGGTCGCCGTGGCCGCCGAGCGCGCCGCCCGCAGGGAGGCCGCCGACCCGGCCCGGCAGCGCGACCGGTTCGAGTCCGACGCCGACCTCCAGGTCCGCTGCGGCAGCGTCTACGACCGGCTCGCCGCCGACGGCTGGCTCGCGCCGTGGCAGGTGCTTGACGGCGCGAGCGGCACCGATGCCGAGCAACTAGCCGTTCGGCTGCTCGAACTACCTGCGCGCGCTCCGTAACGTTGACACGGCGAAAACCGGTCTAGGAACAGGTGGACGTGTTCCGCGGAGAGGTGGCGCGAGATGACCGAAAACGGGGTCGGAGCGGCCGAGCGTGCCGGAGATCACCGGGCCCCGCACGCGCGGGGCGCGGCTGGTGCGACGATATGGGGCATGAAGGCACGCGTGCTGGTCGTGGACGACGACCCGGCTCTGGCGGAGATGTTGACGATCGTCCTGCGCGGCGAGGGTTTCGACACCGCGGTGATCGCCGACGGCTCACGGGTGATGCCGGCGTTGCGCGAGTTCAAACCCGACCTGGTGCTGCTGGACCTGATGCTGCCCGGGATGAACGGCATCGACGTCTGTAGGGCGATCCGCGCCGAGTCCGGGGTACCGGTCGTCATGCTCACCGCCAAGACCGACACCGTGGACATCGTGCTGGGCCTTGAGTCCGGTGCAGATGACTACGTGGTCAAACCGTTCAAGCCCAAGGAGCTGGTGGCCAGGATCAGGGCCCGCCTCCGCCGCACCGAGGCCGAGCCGGCCGAGTCGCTGACCATCGGCGACCTGTCCATCGACGTGCCAGGCCACGAGGTGCTGCGCGAGGGCGTCGCCATCCAGCTCACCCCGCTCGAATTCGACCTGCTGGTCGCGCTCGCGCGCAAGCCGCGCCAGGTGTTCACCCGCGAGGTGCTGCTCGAACAGGTCTGGGGCTACCGGCACGCGGCCGACACCCGCCTGGTCAACGTGCACGTTCAGCGGTTGCGGTCCAAGGTCGAGCGCGACCCGGAACACCCAGAGGTGGTGTTGACCGTGCGCGGGGTCGGGTACAAGGCCGGCCCGCCATGATCGGCCCCGCCATGATCGGCACGGTGCTCGGGGGACGGCTCGGGTGAACCTGATCGGTCGGGCCGGGCGGTTCGTGGTCCGGCACGGTGGCCGGGCCGCGGCGGGGCTCCGTCGGCGGTGGACGGCATTCGGGGTGCTGTGGCGGCGATCGCTCCAGGTAAGGGTGGTCGTCTCCGCGCTGGCGCTGTCCTCGGCTGTGGTGTTCGTGCTCGGCATGGTGTTGCAGAACGAGATCACCGACCGGCTCCTCGCCGCGAAGATCGCGGCCGCCCAGTCGCAGACGCAGACCGCGCAGCAGACCGCGTCGAGCGTGCTGCGCGGCGTCAGCGCGGTCACCGACGACCTCCAGGCCAGGATGGCGAACGCGCTGAGCAGCCTGACCAACTCGGCCAGCGCGCCGCAGCAGGAGGCCAGCTCGGCGGCTGGCGGGTTCGTGCCGGTGCTCGCCGACGAGCAGACCGACCAGCGGCCGGACCAGGTCACCTCCTCCGGCCCGTTCAGCGATGTGCCGCTCGCGTTACGGCAGGTCGTCGCGGGCGGCCGCACCGAGTACCAGATCACCACGGTCCCCGGCAGCGGCGGCCCGACCACCTATCTCGTGGTCGGCACGCCCATCACCGCGGCGGGCCAGCCGATCCAGCTCTACCTGCTGTTCCCGCTCGCCGCCGAACAGCAGACCATCTCGGTCGTCCAGGACACGCTCGTGGTCGGCGGCATCGCGCTGGTGCTGCTGCTCGCCAGCGTCACCTATCTGGTGATCCGGCAGGTCGTCCGCCCGGTCCGGCAGGCGGCCGAGGTCGCGGAACGCTTCGCAGAGGGCCACCTCGACGACCGGATGCGGGTCATCGGTGAGGACGACGTCGCCCGGCTCGCCGAGTCCTACAACCAGATGGCCGAGAGCATCCAGGACCAGATCAACCAGCTGGAGGAGTTCGGCCAGTTGCAGCGCAGGTTCTCCTCGGACGTCTCGCACGAGTTGCGCACCCCGCTGACCACCGTGCGGATGGCCGCCGACGTGCTGCACGCGTCCCGCGAACAGTTCCCGGCCGGCCTTGCCCGCTCCACCGAACTGCTCGTCGACGAACTCGACAGGTTCGAGGCGCTGCTCGGCGACCTGCTGGAGATCAGCAAGCTCGACGCGGGCGTCGAGGAACTCGCCTCCGAGGTCGTCGACGTCACCGGCATCGCGCGCAGCGCCATCGCGTCCGTGCAGGGCATCGTCGGCGGCACCACCACCGTCATCGAACTGCACGTGCCCGAGGCTGGCGCGCCCGACGCCACCGCGGAGGTCGACGCGCGCCGCGTCGAACGCATCCTGCGCAACCTGCTCGGCAACGCCATCGACCACGGCGAGGGCCTGCCGGTGCGGATCACCGTCGCGGGTGACGAGGACGCGGTCGCGATCACCGTCCGGGACTACGGTGTCGGCCTGCGCCCCGGTGAACACGACCTGGTGTTCAACCGGTTCTGGCGCGCCGACCCGTCCCGCAACCGCCGCACCGGCGGCACCGGTCTCGGCCTGGCCATCAGCCTTGAGGACGCGCGGCTGCACGGCGGCTGGCTGGACGCCTGGGGCGAACCCGGCCAGGGCGCTTCGTTCCGGCTGACCCTGCCGCGCCGACCCAACACCGAGCTGACCGAGAGTCCGCTACCACTGGTCCCGCCCGACGTGGAACAGCAGCCGCCAACCGAACCCGACCTGCCAACGGTGGCGGCCGGCACGACCGCGACCGGCGTCGTCGTTCCCGCCCTGGTGACGCCGACCGCCGAGGTGTACGCGGTGCCACCGGTTCCAGAGGCGCCGCAACCGGACAGTTGGCTCTCCGCCGAGGATTCCGACTCCACTCCCGGCCTGAGCGTGCCCGTCGCACGCACCGAGGACCGACACTGACATGACGCGCCGACTTGTCACACTCGTCGCAGCAGCCGCCGTCCTCCTCGCTGGCTGCGCGAACATCCCGACCCAGACCGAGCCAGTCCCCCTGGACATCGGCGGCGGCCAGGGTGCCGAGGCACCGGTCCAGCAGCCGCCGAAGAACGCGACACCGGCCGACATCGTCCAGGACTGGATCCGGTACGGCGGCAACCCGGTCGGCAAGCACGCCGCCGCCCGCGCCTACCTGGCAGACTCGGCCAAGAACAGCTGGAACGACAATGCCTCGCTGACCATCGTCGCCGATAACCCGGTGATCACCGAGCCTGCGCCCAGCCCGCCCGGCGCGCCGGCCAACGAGCGCACGGTCACCCTCACCGCGACCACGGTCGGCGAACTCGGCGCGGACAACGCGTTCCAGCCCGAGTCCAACAAGCTGGTCCGGTCGATCACCGTGCAGAAGCAGGCCGATGGCGAGTGGCGCATCGTGCAGGCCCCGGACGGCGTGGTGATCACCCAGAGCGGGTTCGTCGCCTACTACCGCCCGGTCAAGGTCTACTTCTTCGACCCCGGCTTCAGCACCCTCGTGCCCGACCTGCGCTACATCGCCAACGACCCGCAGGCCGACCAGCCGGCGCGGGTCATCGACGAACTGCTCTCCGGCCCGTCCGACGCCATGGCCAATGCGGTGCGCAGCGCGATCCCGTCCCAGGTCGCCACCAAGACCGCGCCGGCTGAACAGCCGGACGGCGCCATCCAGGTGAACCTGGATCGCCTGCCAGACGAGTCCGAGCACACCAAGCAGCTGATCACCGCGCAGATCGTGCAGTCGCTGCACCAGATCAGCGCCAGTCCGGTGCTGATCCAGTCCGAAGGCACCGCGCTCTGGGCCGAACACCCCGAATGGGTGGTTGGTGAGCTGCCCTCCTACAACGCGACGACCACGCCCAACGCCGGCCAACCCGGCCTGGCCGCCAGCCACGGCAAACTGTTCTCGCTCAAGGACGGCAGCGCGGTTCCCGGCGACGCGGGCAACGGCAACTACGAGGTCGTCACCGGCGCGCAGAGCGAGGACGGCACCGAGTTGGCGCTGGTCTGCGACGGTCCCAACGACGCGGTCCAACTCCGCGTCGGCTCCTACGGCAAGCTCGATCCCACGGTCCAACTCCAGGCCGGCACGCTGACCCGACCCACCTGGGCACCGAGCGACTCCGGCGACGAGGCCAGCAAGGAGGTCTGGACCGTCGCCGACGGCCAGTTCGTGGACCGGATACTCAACACCCAGCAGGGCACCTGGGTCGCCACGAACGTGGATGCCACCGCGCTGAGCACGTTCGGCCAGATCACCAGCCTGCGCCTGTCCCGCGACGGCACCCGCGTCGCCGCCATCGCAGGTGGCCACCTGCTGGTCGGCGCGGTCGTCACCGACCAGCAGGGCCAGGTGTCGATCAAGCAGGTCACCCAGTTGCAGGCGCTCAACATCACCAGCGCGGTCGACGTCGACTGGCTCGACCAGACCACCCTGGCCGTCGCCACCAGCCAGCCGGGGCTACCGGTGTTCAGCGCCTCAGTGGACGGCCTGACCCTGACCAAGTACGCGGCCAACCTGACCGTCCCGACCGCGATCACCGCGGCCGAGGCGCGGCCCGTGCTGGTCGCCGACTCGGCCGGCATCTGGATGACCTCGGACAGCGCGGACCTGTGGCAGGTCATGGCCGTACCGCACGATCCGGGGCCGCCCGCCATCCCGTTCTACCCCGGCTGAGCTACCCCAGCTGAGAACCTTCTCAGCAAGATCGGAAACTGTCGGTCGCCTCTGTCAGTGTGGCCGCATGACCAACACAACCCTGTTGACCAGGCCCTTCATCACCCTCGCCGACCTGCTCCTCCCACTGCGCTGTGCCGGCTGCGAGGCCCGCGGCGTCGCCCTGTGTCCGTCCTGCTGGCAGTCGATCAATCCTGGCGACGCCCCGCCAAGACCACACGGGCGTCCATCGCCCGCCCCGATCTACTCGGTCGCCGAATACCAGGGCCGGGCCAGAGCCGTCCTGCTCGCCTACAAGGAACGCGACCGCCGCGACCTCGCCGTCCCGCTCGGCAGGCTCCTGGCCGGCGCACTTCTCCGCATCCCCGGCATCTCGCCCGCGCGGGACGGCACCTGGTGGCTGGTGCCCGCACCCTCCCGCGCTCGCGCCGCCCGCCGCAGAGGCGGTTCACACCTGCTCCGGCTCGCTCGCGCCACCGCCGACGCGCTCGCCCGGTCCGGCCATCCCGTCGGGGTGGCGCCCGCGCTGCGGTTCGGCGCGGGCGTCCGTGACTCGGTCGGCCTCGACCGCGCGGCCCGCGCCGCGAATCTGGCCGGACGGGTGCGGTTCCGAGAGTCGGCGGCGCCGCCAATCGGAACACCGGTCGTCCTGCTCGACGACGTGGTCACCACCGGAGCCACCGCCGCGGCCTGCGTACGCGAACTGCGCAGCGCCGCTCGACCGGCCACCGCGGTGCTCACATTCGCCTCGGCCTGATTTTCACCCTCAGGTTTCGCTTGGTCCCAGACCGGGAACCGCCCTTGTAGCCGCATATCGGCAGTGGCTGCTGGTTTCCACTCAGTGGCCGAGGACAACTCGATATCTCCCACATTCTGGAAAGGTGGGCGACTACTTTTTGTCACCCGAAAGTGTGAGGTCACAAGATCGAGATCGGCTTCGTCCCGAGCGGTTTTTCCCGGCTCGACCAGCAGGGGAACCTGACGGGTTGAAGCCGCGTTGATCAGATATGGGCTTGTCAGCGGGTTGGCGCAGGACATCGCACTCTTGGGTGTGTGCCCAGCGTGAGCGTGTTGATCGGGTAGCTCCGGTGATCGTCGAACAGGGCCCTTGCGTCGGATTTGTCGCAAGATCGGCTCTCGGTCGGTCGCGCAGCGTGATCGGCCAGATTCGCGCCATTTCCCCCGACACGGGGACTGTTGTTCAAGCTCAGAGCGGGCTAACGTGCTCCGCTATCAGCCGTCCCGGCATAACGGGAAGGAGGCGACAAGCCCATGCTCCTGGCGCCGGCGCGAGCCCACGGCAACGAGCCAAGATCGTTCGCTGATTCTCTGGGTTAGCGCGGTTTCCTTTGGCGCCATCGCCAGCAAGCTCGCAATCCGCGAGGGAGGTCGTGTATGGACATCGTCGTGAAGGGCCGTAACGTCGAGGTGCCCGACCATTACCGGGTGCATGTCTCGGAGAAACTGAGCCGCCTTGAGCGTTACGACAGGAAGATCGTTCGTTTCGACGTAGAGCTTTTCCACGAGCCGAATCGCCGGCAGCACAAGAACTGCCAACGTGTCGAGATCACCACCCAGGTCCGCGGCCAGGTCATTTGTGCCGCCGCCTGCGCCGGTGACTTCTACGGTGCCCTTGACTCCGCGACGAACAAGCTGGAGAGCAGACTGCGGCGGATCCACGACCGCCGTCGGGTGCACTACGGCCGGCGCAGCCCGGCCTCGGTCGGCCAGGCAGTCAGTGCCGCGACGCCGATCATTCGCAGAGCCGAATCCGCGGGCCAGCCCGAGCTCGCGCCCACCGCGTTGCTGGAGGCGGCAACCGATGAGGTAACGGATGGCTACCGCCACGAACCGAGCATTCCGGAACAGCGCTGGACCGACGACCTCGATGACTACCAGCCTGGCCGCGTCGTGGCCGAGAAGAAGAATTCGAGCCAGCCCATGAGCGTGGAATCCGCGCTCTCCGAGATGGAACTCGTGGGGCACGATTTCTATCTCTTCACCGACGCCGACAACGGCCTGCCCAGTGTCGTCTACCGCCGCAAAGGCTTCCATTACGGCGTCGTCCGACTGACCTGACCTCTCACCGGAAACCGAGACCGCGGAGGGCCCCTCACCACGCGGCGAGGGGCCCTCGCACATGTCGCTGGCAATCGCCTGTGACCACGCGTATTCGGCTTGTCACTCCCCGCTGGCATAGCTATTCAGCACCAGGCACCAGGGGAGGGGACCAATCATGACCGCAGGCGGCTTCGCCGTGACCGCCACCGATTTCGCGGCCGAATCACCCGAATTCACCGCGGCCGGCACCGACCTCGCCGACGCGACCAAGAAAGCGTCATCGACCCATGACGGGCTCGGCGCGTTCTGGGGCACGACCGCGCACGGTCCAGATTTCGGCAAGCAGTACCAGCAGTACGCGACGAAAGTGCTCGCCCTCGCGCAAGGCTGCGGACTCGCACGACAGGGGATCGGCGACGGCCTGCAGGAGATGGGCAAGCAGTACGGCGTGACCGAAGCGCAGATCACGCGGCACTTCAGGGCACTCTCGGCGAGATCGACGCGCCCAAGGAAAAGGGCGAGGGTGCCAGCTGATGGTGGACGTCGCCGAGATATTGAATGCGGTTGGCGTTCCGTGGCCGGACGCGGACACTGACAAGGCGCGCCAGGCAGGCGAGGCGTGGAAGAACCTCGGGACGGCCGCGCAGGCCGCGCTCGACCAGGGCAACAACGCCGCCAACGTGCTGTGCGCGAACAACACCGGCAAGGCCATGAGCGCCTTTTCCGACTACTGGAACGAGTTCGGCGGCAGCGGCAGGACCGCGAACCTTGAGGTCCTCGTCGGCTGCTGCAATGCCATGTCCGACGCCCGCGACAAGTTCGCGGACGCCGTTGACAAGGCAAAGTCCGACCTGGAGGAGAAGGCCGCCGAGATCGGTGCCGCGATTGGTGGCGGTGTCATTCTCACCGTCTTCACCGCAGGAGCCTCGGACGCGGCAGCCAGCGGCGTCGTCGCCGCGATCGTGCCGGAGGCAGTGGCGACCGTCGAGTTGTTGGGGTACGACGATCGGCAGCGTGCTCACCACGGTGATCAGCTTGACGACGATGGCCGCGCTGGACGCCGCGGTGGAGCAGGTGGCGAAGAATATCGGCCAGCTCGCTGTCGGTGACAAGGTGACCGCACCCAGCTGGTCAGAACTGGGTCAAGCGGTCGCGGTCGGCAGCCTGGGCGGGCTCATCGGCTCGGCCGTCACCACAGCGGTGGGCAGCGGCTCGGCTGCTACGGTCGGTGGCCTTTCCGACGATTTGGGGACGGTCACCACTGAGCTCTCCGGCGTTCTGAAGACGATTCCCGATGCGCTGAACACACCAGCCGGCAAGGCTCTGCTCGACATCGCCAGCAAATCGTCGGCACAGAATGTGGCGAATGCGGCCGACAACAAGTCGCTTGAGGCTCCATCCGCCAAGGAGGTCATCGGTGACACGTTGGATGCCAGGATCGAGGCCGCCGCGGGCAGCGATGGCTGAACCGGCCGGCTGTCGCCGATGCGGAAGGTGATGCGATGTGGGTCAAACCGTTCCTCGGTTGGGGTGCGCTCATCTTGTTCGGGGTGTACTCCGGGTCACTGGCGCGAAGTGTCTTCACCAAGGCGTTGCCGCTGATCAGGCTGGTGCGGACCGGGCAGCAGGCCGAGGGCACGGTGCTGCGGTTGCAGATCCCGATGCAGTCAGGCTTCCGCACGCCCCGGCCGTTCGTCGAGTTCGTCGGTCCGGACGGGCACCACGTCCGCTATCACGACGTCTTCGCCAACAAGGGCCCCGAGAAGCCAGGGGACCGAGTGATGGTTCGTTTCGATCCGAGCGATCCGCAGCGGGCGACCATCCGGGGCATGCGGACCGCGCTCAACTACCTCAGCGGCATCGTGATCTTTGCTATCCTTTTCGCCGGTTTTGCCGTTTGCGGGTTGCTGGTCTTGTTGGGCGTGATTCCGGTGTCTGGCTGAGCGGTCTGAGCGCCTGGGACATCGTCGTACGTAACGTGTTGATCACCCTGTGGAACTGGCGAGCGGGTCCGGGCGTTGAGCACACGGTGGCGACGCGGTGGTCACCGGCACGGCCAATCTCAGTCGGGTCGGTACACGGCGTGTCCCAGCATGCCTACGATGAGCGCAGAGCGCCCGCTCCGGGTGCGTGACGAAACCAGCTAGTGAGGTCGGGCCGGATGGTGTTGAATCGACTGCTCCGCGCGGGCGAGGGCAAGATGCTCAAGCGCCTGGGCAGGATCGCAGAGCACATCGAGTCCCTGGAAGATGAGCTGGTCGACCTCTCAGACGCCGAGCTACGCGCCAAGACCGACGACTTCAAGCGCCGGTACAACGACGGCGAGGAGGATCTGGACGATCTGCTGCCGGAGGCGTTCGCGGTCGCGCGGGAGGCGGCCAAGCGCACGCTGGGGCAGCGGCCGTACAAGGTGCAGCTGATGGGTGGTGCCGCGTTGCACCTCGGTCAGGTCGCCGAGATGCGCACCGGTGAGGGCAAGACCCTGACCTGCGTGCTGCCCGCGTACCTCAACGCCATTGCCGGCAACGGCGTGCACGTCGTCACCACCAACGACTACCTGGCCAAACGTGACGCGGAGTGGATGGGCCGCGTGCACCGGTTCCTCGGCCTGTCGGTCGGCGTGATCCTCAACGACATGACGCCGGCGCAGCGGCGCGAGGCGTACAACGCCGACATCACCTACGGCACGAACAACGAGTTCGGCTTCGACTACCTGCGCGACAACATGGCCTGGTCGCTGGATGACTGCGTGCAGCGCGGCCACAACTTCGCCATCGTCGACGAGGTCGACTCCATCCTGATCGACGAGGCGCGGACGCCGCTGATCATCTCCGGCCCCGCCGACCAGTCCTCGCGCTGGTACGTCGAGTTCGCGCGGCTCGCCCCGATGATGCGCAAGGACGTCCACTACGAGGTGGACGAGCGCAAGCGCACGGTCGGCGTGTCCGAGCATGGCGTGCGGTTCATCGAGGACCAGCTTGGCATCGACAACCTCTACGAGGCCGCGAACTCGCCGCTGGTCGGCTTCCTGAACAACGCGCTCAAGGCGAAGGAGCTGTTCGCCAAGGACAAGGACTACATCGTCCGCGACGGCGAGGTCTTCATCGTCGACGAGTTCACCGGCCGCGTGCTCGCCGGTCGCCGCTACAACGAGGGTATGCACCAGGCGATCGAGGCCAAGGAAGGCGTCGAGATCAAGGCCGAGAACCAGACGCTGGCCACGATCACGCTGCAGAACTACTTCCGCCTCTACGACAAGCTCGCCGGCATGACCGGTACCGCCCAGACCGAGGCGGCCGAGCTGCACCAGACCTACAAGCTCGGCGTGGTCAGCATTCCGACCAACAAGCCGATGATCCGCAAGGACATGCCGGACCTCATCTACCGGACCGAGGAGGCGAAGTTCGCCGCGGTCGTCGAGGACATCGTCGAGCGGCACGAGAAGGGCCAGCCGGTCCTGGTCGGCACGGTCAGCGTCGAGCGCTCCGAAATGCTGTCCAAGCTGCTGGTCCGCAACGGTATTCCGCACGAGGTCCTCAATGCCAAGCACCACGAGCGCGAGGCGCTGATCGTGGCGCAGGCCGGTCGCAAGGGCGCGGTCACCGTCTCCACGAACATGGCGGGTCGCGGCACGGACATCGTGCTGGGCGGCAACCCGGACATCATCGCCGACCACGAACTGCGCGAGCGCGGCCTGGACCCGGTGGAGACCAGCGAGGAGTACGAAGCCGCCTGGCACAGCCTGATCGTCGAGCTGACCCAGCAGTCCAAGGCCGAGGCCGAGGAGGTCCGCGAGGCCGGCGGCCTGTACGTGCTCGGCACGGAGCGGCACGAGTCGCGGCGCATCGACAACCAGCTGCGCGGCCGGTCCGGCCGGCAGGGCGACCCTGGCGAATCCCGGTTCTACCTCTCGCTGGACGACGAGCTGATGCGGCGGTTCAACGCTGCCATCGTCGAGTCGGTGATGCAGCGGCTGCGCGTGCCGGACGACGTTCCGATCGAGCACAAGGTCGTGACCAGGGCGATCCTGTCCGCGCAGACCCAGGTCGAGCAGCAGAACTTCGAGATCCGCAAGAACATCCTCAAGTACGACGAGGTCATGAACGAGCAGCGCAAGGTGATCTACGCCGAGCGCCGCCGCGTGCTGGAGGGCGAGGACCTGCACGACCAGGTGCAGCACATGATCACCGACGTGATCACCGCCTACGTCCGGGGCGCGACCGAGAACGGCTACGTCGAGGACTGGGATCTCGACCAGCTGTGGACGGCGTTGAAGACGCTCTACCCGATCAAGCTCGACTGGCACGAGCTGGTTGAGAAGGGCGAGCGGACCGGCGAGGACCTCACCCGCGAGGAGTTGGAGGAGGCCGTTCTCGCTGACGCCCGCCAGCGCTACGCCGACCGCGAGGCCGAGATCGACGGCCTGGCCGGCGAGGGCCAGATGCGCGACCTGGAACGGCGGGTCGTGCTCAGCGTGCTGGACCGCAAGTGGCGCGAGCACCTCTACGAGATGGACTATCTCAAGGAGGGCATCAGCCTGCGTGCCATGGCGCAGCGCGACCCGCTGGTCGAGTACCAGCGGGAGGGCTTCGACATGTTCAACGCGATGCTGGACGCGTTGAAGGAGGAGTCGATCGGCTTCCTGTTCAACCTGCAGATCCAGGTCGAGCCGCCGCCCGAGGTGGTGCAGCCGGCCGCGGGCGAGATCCCTGGCCGGCCGGCCAACGGCCAGGCCCCGGCCGGCCAGGCTCTGACCGGTCAGCCAAGGAACGGCCAGCCTCAGCTCGGCGGCGCCCGGCCGGCCCCGGCCAACGGTCAGGCCGCCCGCCAGGCCAGGCGCGCGCCGGCTCCGCTACCTCCTCCGCCCGTGCCGGCTCCGCCCGTTGCGGGCAGCCAGGTCCCGGCCGCGTTGCGCGGCAAGGGTCTCGGTGACGCCGGTGCCACGCAGCGGCTGAGCTACAGCGGGCCCGCGGAGCGCGGCGGCGTGCAGAAGCAGAACGCGCAGCCCGACGGCGAGGCCGAAGCCGCGGCCGGTGGCACCCGGCGGGAGCGCCGGGAGCAGGCAAGGGCGAAGGCCAAGTCCAACCGCAAGGGCTCCCGCCGGTAGGCCCGCCGCGCACGATCTCGATGCACCCTGCTCACAGCATTGCTTATAGCATTCTGAGCAGGGTGCATCGCCATTCCTGGCCGGCGAACTCGAACCTCCCCACCATCGCCCGCGCCCGTTCGTGCACGTCGAACGTTGCGCACACCTCCAGCACACCCGGCATCGGCGTGCAGGACCGAACCGAGCGCAGGCGGCGCGGACCGACCCGGTCGTCGCGGATGAGCGCGCGGAAATCCGCGGTCGGCGCCCAGTTCTCCAGGTGGCTCTGGGGTCGTCGGCGGTCGAGGACTTCGAGCACGAGGCGCATCAGCTGGGCCACCTCGGGCTGGCCCGGCGAGGACGGGAGGGGTTGCTGGGCAGCGACGTTTTTCGGTTCGGGGGCGGGCAGCACGCGGATCTCGGCCCGGAACTTCGCGCGCCGGTGCTCGGCGAGCGAACGGACGACGACCTGCTGCGGACCGCGCAGCGTCGGCCCGGCCTGACCGGCGATGTCGGCCATGTCGGCGGGGTCGGGCAGGAGCAGTGCGGCAATGGATGACATGGATGTGTCCCTCGTTGTCGATGACGTTGTCGGTGAACCTGACGAACTACAGAGGGACCAACCCGGCGGATCCGGACATCGACCACTCGATGTGGTGACGCTCGATGTATTGGCAACGGCGCCAACCCGTATGGTCGGTGTGTGCTCAAGGGCCTGATCGTCGACTACGGGGGAGTGCTCACCGACCTCGGTCCGGACGGCGAGCGCGGGCCGAACGTGATCGAGGCGCTGTTCGTGGCTCGTCGCCACCAGCTGCGGACCGCGCTGCTGTCCAACGCCGACCAGTTGGCACCCGGCCTCGCGCCGCTGCGCACGATCTTCGACGCGATCGTGCTGTCCGGCGAGGAAGGCTTCGGCAAGCCGGACCCGAGGAGTTACCGGGTCGCGGCGCGACGCATCGGGCTGGCGCCGGAGGAGTGCGTGTTCGTGGACGACCTCGCGGTCAACGTGCGCGGCGCGGCCGAGGTCGGCATGGTCGGCGTGCACCACCGCGACGTGGACAGCACGCTCGCCGAACTGGAGATCCTGTTCGGCTTCCCGTTCGCCAAGCCGCGCTAGGCGCTCAACCTGCGCCGCAGCAGTTCGAAGCAGACCACCGCGGCCGCGCTGGCCACGTTCAGCGACTCGACGTCGCCCGCCATCGGGATCGCCAGCCACTGGTCGATCAGCGCGCCGACCCCCTCGCTCACGCCTGCCGTCTCCCCGCCGAGCACGAAAGCGGCCCTTGTCGGCACTGTCGCGTCGAACATCGACGTCCGCGCGTCGCCTGCCAGCCCGAACAGCCGGTATCCGGCCTGGTGCAACGCCTGCGCGGCCTCGGTCGCGGTGGGCACGCGCAGCACGGGCGCGCGGAACGCGACACCCGCGGAAGCCTTGATCACGAGCGGATCGATGCCGGCAACGCCGCGCCTCGGCAGCACGATGCCGCCGATGCCGGCCGCGGTCGCGGTGCGCAGGATCATGCCGACGTTCGCCGGGGTGGTGATGCCGTCCAGGAGCAGCACGGTCTTCGGCGGCCGGTCGCGCAGGGCGTCGGTGAGCAGGCGCATCCTGGGCGCGATCACGTCGGCGAGCACGCCCTGGTCCTGCTTGCCGTTGCCGGCGAGCACCTTCACCCGGTGAGCGCTGGCGCGCTGCACCTCGACGCCCCGTTCGCGCGCGGCCCGCAGGATCTCGCTCGCGGCGGGGCCACGGGCGGTGTCGGCGAGGATCACCTTGTCGACCTGGAGGTCGGCGTCGTCGAGTACCTCAAGGACCGGCTTGCGGCCGTACACGGTCACGAACCGGTCTTTGGGTGAAGCGTCAGGCACAGCGAGCAGCATCGCACGGGCGCCCGAGTGTGCCAGTATCGGCGGTATGGCCAACCGCCTCTCGGCCCTCGACGCGTCGCTGCTCTACCTTGAGGACGCGACAACGCCGATGCACATCGGCGGCGTCGCCGTGTTCCGCCGGCCTCGATCAGGCTTCGACTACGAACGGCTCGTCGAACTGATCGAACGACGACTGGCCCTTGTGCCGCGCTACCGGCAGAAGGTCGCCACCGTGCCGGGTCACCTTGCTCGTCCGGTGTGGACGGACGACGTGCACTTCGACATCACGCACCACGTCCGGCTCTCCGCGTTACCGAGGCCGGGCACGAACGAGCAGCTCAACGAGCTCGTCGCGCGGCTGATGTCGCGCCCGCTCGACCACAACCGGCCACTGTGGGAGCTGTACCTGGTCGAAGGCTTGGCGCGCAACCGGTTCGCGCTGGTCACCAAGACGCATCACGCGATGATCGACGGGATGGGCGCGATCGAGATCGGCCAGGTCATCCTGGACATGTCCGCGAGTCCGTCGCAGGACCCGGAACGGCTCTGGATGCCCGAACCGGAACCCAGCCAGGTGCGGCTGGTCGCCGACGCGGTGTCCGAGGTGGTGCGCCAGCCGGGTGAACTGGTGGAGAACCTGCGCTCGGCAGCCGGCGATGTCGCCTCCGTCGCGCGCAAGGTGTTCGGCGTGGTGTCCGGCGTGACCGACCTGCTCACCACCGCCGTCCGGCCCGCCCACAGCGGGCCGTTGAACGTGCGGGTGTCGCGGGCGCGCCGGTTCGCGGTGGCCAGGGCCGCGCTCGCCGACCTGAAGAAGGTCCGCACCACGCACGGCGGCACCGTGAACGACGTGGTGCTTGCCGTCGTCGCCGGCGCCTTACGCAGCTGGCTGCTGTCCAGGGGCGAGGTGGTCACCTCACGCACCACGATCCGCGCGATGGTGCCACTGTCCGTTCGCGACGAGGAGACCACCGACACGCCGGCCGGCATGGTCGGCAGCAAGGTCTCCGCACACCTGATCGACCTACCGGTCGGCGAGCCCAGCCCGGTCGTCCGATTGCACCACGTCAGTCACGCCATGCGCGCGCACGCCGAATCGGGACAGTCGGTGGCCGCGGACGCGCTGGTCCGGCTCGGCGGATTCGCGCCGCCGACGCTGCACGCGCTGGGCGCCCGCGCGGCGAGTACGTTCTCCCAGCGCATTTTCAACATCCTGGTCACGAACGTGCCCGGCCCCCAGGTTTCGCTCTACGCGGCAGGGGCCAAAATGCTGGAGATCTTCCCGGTGGTGCCGCTGGCCCGCAACCAGGCGGTGGCCATCGGGGTCACGTCCTACGATGGTGGCGTCTACTTCGGACTCAACGCGGACCGGGACGCCATGCCCGACGTGGACAACCTCGGCCGGATGGTCGAGGAGGCGGTCGACGAACTACTGGCCACGGTGGCACCGTGACCGCGCGCAACGCGAGAGGACTGGTTCGGTGAGGGTCTACATCCCGGCCACGGTGTCGATGTTGAACACGCTGGTCAAGGCCGGTGAGGTGGCCGCGGTGAACTCGACGGCGTTCGCGCTCACACCCGCGCTGCGCGAGTCCTATTCCACCGGTGACGCCGACGAACTGGAGTACGCGGCCATGCTCGACGCGGCCCGCGCGTCGCTGCGGCTGCTCGCCGGCGAACTCGACACCAACCCGGACGCCCGGCCACGGCGCGTGGTGATCGCCGCCGACCTGGACAACGTCACGCTGCGTCCGGATCTCGACTACGCGGTGGTGCGGCTGTCCGGTCCGGTGACCATGAAGCACATTGCCGCGGTGCACGTGGACAACGAGGCGGCCGAGGACGCGGTGCGCCGCGCCGCCGACGTGATCGACGCGGCGGACATGGGCGACTCGGACGCCGAGTTCACCCTCGGCGACGCCGAGGACCACGAATTGGCCTGGTACGCGCCGCAGGAGCTGTCGTTCCTCGTGGAACTGATGTAGCCGAGCGTTCGTGTCAGGATGGGGAGGGCAGGTGGCCACAAGCCACCGCCGACCAGCCGACGACACCAGGAGGCGACCGCGTCATGGACGCCATCACGTCCACTCCCGTCCCCGCCAACGAGCCGGTGCACGGCTACGCGCCCGGCACCGGTGAACGCGAATCGCTGCAACGCGGGATCGCCGAGCTGGCCGGTGAACGGCACGAGCTGACCATGACCATCGGCGGTGTCGAGCGGATGGCGGCCGGCGACCCGTTCACCGTGGTCGCGCCGCACGATCACGCCCACGTGCTCGGCGTGTCCGCGCAGGCCACCGAGGCCGACGTGGCCGACGCGGTGCAGGCCGCCAAGCAGGCCGCCCCGGCCTGGCGCGAGCTGCCCTTCGACGAACGTGCCGCCGTGCTGCTGCGTGCCGCCGACCTGCTCTCCGGGCCGTGGCGAGACACGCTGAACGCGGCGACGATGCTCGGGCAGTCCAAGTCGGCGCAGCAGGCGGAGATCGACGCGGCCTGCGAGCTGATCGACTTCTGGCGGTTCAACGTCAGCTACGCGCGGCGGATCATCGCCGACCAGCCCGCGTCCGCGCCGGGCGAGTGGAACCGGATGGAGTACCGGCCGCTCGACGGGTTCGTCACCGCGATCACCCCGTTCAACTTCACCGCCATCGCCGGCAACCTGCCCACCGCGCCGGCGCTGATGGGCAACACCGTGGTGTGGAAGCCGACCCCGTCGCAGCAGCTCGCCGCGCACCACACCATGCGCCTGCTGGAGGCCGCGGGCCTGCCGCCCGGCGTGATCAACCTGGTCACCGGCGACGGTGCCGCGGTCAGCTCGGTCGCCCTGTCCGACCAGGACTTCGCCGGCCTGCACTTCACCGGCTCGACAAGGACGTTCAAGCTGCTCTGGCGCGCCATCGGCGAGAACCTCGACCACTACCGCGGCTACCCGCGCATCGTAGGCGAGACCGGTGGCAAGGACTTCGTGCTCGCCCACCCGTCTGCCGACCCTGCCACGCTCGCCGTCGCGCTGGTCCGCGGCGCGTTCGAGTACCAGGGCCAGAAGTGCTCGGCCGCGTCACGGGCGTACCTGCCGAGGTCGCTGTGGGAGGGTGGGCTGCGTGATCAGCTGGTCGCGCTGACCGAGCAGATCAGCTACGGCGACGTCACCGACTTCAGTCACTTCGGCGGCGCCGTGATCGACGCGCGCGCGTTCACCAAGCACAGCGAGCTGTTCGAGCAGGTCCGCAACGAGAAGCTGGTCGACATCCTGACCGGCGGCGTCGCCGACGACAAGATCGGCTTCTTCGTCTCCCCGACCATCCTGGTCGGCGACGACCCGCACCACGACATCTTCACCACCGAGTACTTCGGCCCGATCCTGTCCGTGCACGTCTACCCGGACTCCGACTACCCGAAGGTGCTCGACCTGGTCGACACGTCGACCCCGTACGCGCTGACCGGCTCCGTCTTCGCGACCGACCGCGCCGCCATCGACGAGGCCGCCAGGGCGCTGCGCTTCTCAGCGGGCAACTTCTACATCAACGACAAGCCGACCGGCGCGGTCGTGTCCCGCCAGCCCTTCGGCGGTTCCCGCGCCTCCGGCACCAACGACAAGGCAGGCTCCGCGCTCAACCTGCTCCGCTGGACCAGCCCGAGAACGATCAAGGAAACCTTCGTCCCCGCGACCGACCCCAACTACCCCCACATGGGCTGAGTCTCGACTCGGCTCCGGCGATCGGTCGCCCGGAGGCCCAAGTCGGCCTTGAGTTCGTCCCATGACACGCTGCCTGCGCGTGGCGCACGGGTTCGTCGGATCTCGGCGATGGCGTCAAGCGTCTCGCGATGGGCATCAGGATCCATCTGGGTCAACAGCGCGACCCTGCGCCACGCCAACAGCGAGTGCCGAAGCTCGTCGAATTCGGCTACCTGTTCGGGCAGCAGAGCCGCGCGGATGGCTTCCGGCGAACCGAAGCGCTGAGCGGCGAGCCTGTCACCACTCCACCTGTCACCACTCCACCCTGTCACCACTCCACTCAGGGGCTGGCTCCGCTGCCGTCATGCGGAGAAGAGTAGCGCGAAAGCCCGACAAGACCATTCACGCTGCTCACCTCGATCGCTGTTGATCACCAGGCTGTGGACAACTCGATCCCATGTGGACACAACGCGAATCGGCTTGATCAACACAGATGTGACCTGAGTCCGTTGCGGCGTGGGCGGATGAATTTCGTCGGTGGGCCGGACTACTGTTGGGACCTCCGCCGGTGAACGTCCTGGGAGGTTGCGGTCGGTGTCTGACGACTCCTTCGTCCATCTGCATGTGCACTCCGAGTACTCGATGCTCGACGGTGCGGCCAAGATGGCCCCGCTGTTCGCCGAGGCCCAGCGGCTCGGCATGCCGGCGGTTGGCCTGACCGACCACGGCAACATGTACGGTGCCGACGAGTTCTACCGTCAGGCGGAGAAGACCGGTATCAAGCCGATCATCGGCATCGAGGCGTACATCGCACCGACCTCGCGCTTCCACAAGAAGCCGGTGTTCTGGGGGCAGTCCAGCCAGCGCTCGTCGGACGAGAGCGGCGAGGGCGGCGACGTCTCCGGTGCCGGCGCCTACACCCACATGACCATGCTCGCCGCGAACACGACCGGCCTGCGTCACCTGTTCAAGCTGTCGTCGCTGGCGAGCATCGAGGGCTACTACCGCAAGGGGCGGATGGACAGGGAGCTGATCGCCGAGCACGCCGAGGGCATCATCGCGACCACCGGCTGCCCGTCCGGTGAGGTGCAGACCAGGCTCCGGCTCGGTCAGCGTGCCGAGGCGTTGCAGGCGGCGAGCGACTATCGGGACATTTTCGGCAAGGACAACTTCTTCCTCGAACTCATGGACCACGGCCTGCCGATCGAACGGTCGGTGCGCGAGGGACTGCTGGAGATCGCCAAGCAGCTTGACCTGCCGCCGCTGGCCACGAACGACAGCCACTACGTCACCAAGGATCAAGCCGAGGCGCATTCGGCGCTGCTGTGCGTGCAGTCCGGCAAGACGCTCAACGACCCGAACCGGTTCAAGTTCGACGGGGACGGCTACTACCTGAAGTCGGCCGAGGAGATGCGCGCCTACTGGGACAAGGAGGTTCCCGGCGCGGCCAGCAACACGCTGCTGATCGCCGAGCGTGTCGAGCCGTACACCGAGGTCTACACGCACGTCGACCGGATGCCGATCTTCCCGGTACCGGAGGGCGAGACCCAGCAGAGCTGGCTGACCAAGGAGATCAAGGCCGGCCTCGCACGCCGCTTCCCGAACGGCGTGCCGCAGAACTACGTCGAGCGCGCCGAGTTCGAACTGGACGTCATCGTCCAGAAGGGCTTCCCCGCGTACTTCCTCGTGGTCGCCGACCTGGTCGCGCACGCGCGCGAGGTCGGCATCCGGGTCGGGCCCGGTCGTGGTTCGGCGGCCGGGTCGCTTGTCGCGTACGCGTTGGGCATCACCAACGTCGACCCGATCGAGCACGGCCTGCTGTTCGAGCGGTTCCTGAACCCGGAACGTCCCTCCGCACCCGATGTCGACATGGACTTCGACGACCGCCGGCGCGGCGAGATGATCACCTACGCGACGAACAAGTACGGCGCGGACAAGGTGGCCCAGGTCATCACGTTCGGCACGATCAAGACGAAGGCCGCGCTCAAGGACGCCGCCAGGGTCCTGCACGGCCAGCCCGGCTTCAGCATCGCGGACCGGATCTCCAAGGCGCTGCCGCCGCCGATCATGGCCAAGGACATCCCGCTCTCCGGCATCGTCGACCCGAAGCACGAGCGGTACGCGGAGGCGGCCGAGGTGCGCGGGCTGATCGAGACCGACCCCGAGGTGTCCAAGATCTTCGACACCGCGCGCGGCCTTGAGGGCCTGATCCGCAACGCGGGTGTGCACGCCTGTGCGGTGATCATGAGTTCGCAGCCGCTGATGGACTGCATCCCGTTGTGGCAGCGCGACGACGGCGCGATCATCACCGGTTGGGACTACCCGTCCTGCGAGGCCATCGGCCTGTTGAAGATGGACTTCCTCGGTCTGCGCAACCTCACCGTGATGGGTGACGCGATCGAGAACATCAAGAACAACCGGGGCGAGGACATCGATCTCGACGCGCTCACCCTGGACGACAAGGCCACCTACGAGCTGCTGGGCCGGGGCGACACGCTGGGCGTGTTCCAGCTCGACGGTGGCGCCATGCGCGACCTGCTGCGCCGCATGCAGCCAACAGGCTTTGAGGACATCGTCGCGGTCAACGCGCTGTACCGGCCGGGCCCGATGGGCATGAACGCGCACAACGACTACGCCGACCGCAAGAACGGCCGGCAGGATGTCAAGCCGATCCACCCGGCACTGGAGGACGACCTCAAGGAGATCCTCTCCGAAACCTATGGTCTGATCGTCTACCAGGAACAGATCATGTTCATCGCGCAGAAGGTCGCCGGCTACTCGATGGGTCGAGCGGACGTGCTGCGCAAGGCCATGGGCAAGAAGAAGAAGGAAGTCCTGGAGAAGGAGTACGCGGGCTTCCGGGACGGCATGCTCGCGAACGGATACCCCCAGGAAGCCGTCGACGCGCTGTGGGAGACGATCCTGCCCTTCGCCGGTTACGCGTTCAACAAGTCGCACGCGGCCTGCTATGCCCTCATCGGTTACTGGACCGCCTATCTCAAGGCGAACTACCAGGCCGAGTACATGGCGGCGTTGCTCACCTCGGTCGGTGACAACAAGGACAAGTCCGCCGTGTACCTGTCCGAGTGCCGCCGCCTCGGCGCGAAGGTGCTGCCGCCGGACGTCAACGAGTCGACGCTCCAGTTCTCCGCCGTCGGCACCGACATCCGGTTCGGCCTCGGTGCGATCCGCAACGTCGGCGCGAACGTGGTCGAGTCGATCATCTCGACCAGGCAGAAGAAGGGCCGCTACACCTCGTTCACCGACTTCCTCACCAAGGCCGAGATCGTCAGTTGCAACAAGCGGGTGGTCGAGTCGCTGATCAAGGCTGGCGCGTTCGACTCCTTCGAGCACACCCGGCGCGCCCTGTGCGAGGTGCACGAGGAAGCGGTCGACGCGGTCATCGGCCTCAAGCGCCAGGAGGCGCTCGGCCAGTTCGACCTGTTCGGCGGCGACGACACCGCACCGCCGAGCGACGACTCGTCCCCGCTCGCGCACCTGAAGTTCACCGCCGAGGACTGGCCGCGCAAGCAACAGCTGTCCTACGAGCGGGAAATGCTCGGCCTCTACGTGTCCGCGCACCCGCTGGACGGCACCGACCGAATCCTGCGCAAGCACGCGCCCAAGCCGATCGCGGTGCTGATCGAGGACGCGCCCGCCGAGGGCGAGATCGTGGTCGCCGGCATGATCTCCGCGCTGGAGCGGCGGGTGAACAAGAACGGCGAGCCGTGGGCGATCGTGACCGTCGAGGACCTCGACGCAGCGGTCGAGGTGCTGTTCTTCGCCAAGTCGTACTCGGTGTTCGCGCCGGACCTGATCGAGGACTCGGTCGTCGCGGTCAAGGGCAGGGTGAACTGGCGCGAGGGCAAGATGTCGATCTTCGGGTCGGGCATCGTGCCGCTGGACGTGAGCGCGGCCGAGACCAACCCGGGCACCGAGCCGCCGCTCGTGCTGCTGTGCAACGTGGAGAAGCTGACCGAGGACGTGGTCGGCGAGCTGAAACGGACGCTGGCCGTGCACAGGGGCGAAACACCGGTGCAGCTCAAGGTCAAGTACCAGCACCGCACCACCATGCTGGCCATCGACGACTACCCGATCTCGGTGACCCCCGCGTTCCTCGGCGAGATCAAGTCCATCCCGGGCATCGCCGTCGCCAGTTGAGCGGCGACGGCGACACCCTTCAGGAGCGGCTGTCAGGCGGGCGCGGATCACGTCCGATGGGCACCTGGCCGAGTCGGGCATCCAGTATTGCCTGCATCTCGCCCTCGGTCGTGAAGTCGCCGCACCGTGCCGCTTCGGCTGACTCGGCCAGGTCAGCTCGGGCTTGTAGGTCGGACAGCACCGCGATCGTTTCTTCCAGCATGGCCATGATTCTGGCCATTGATCGTCGTCGAGTCGAGGTTCAGGCGGCCTCGCGGCGGAAGGTGCGCACGCCCCAACCGGTCGCGAGCGCCGCGAGCAGGACGGCCAGCACCGGGCCGAGCCAGATCGCCGGGGTCGACCACTGGCCGGCGACGAACGCCCGTTCCGCGTCGACCACATAGGACAGTGGGTTGGCGCGGGAAAGGCCGTAGAGCCAGGCTGGCGCGATGGTCATGGGCAGGAGAACGCCGGAGAGCAGCATCAGCGGCAGCACCGACGTGCTCAGGATCGGCGCGAACGTGTACTCCTCGCGCACCGTCAGCGCGAGCGCGTAGGACGCGGCGCCGACCGCGACACCGAGCACCGCCAGCAATGCGAGCCCGAGCAGCAGTGGTCCGACGCCGACCCGGAACCCGAAGGCGATCGCCAGCAACGCCAACAGCAGTGCCTGGATGACCAGCCGCAGCACGTCGCCGGTGACCCGGCCGAGCAGCAGCGCGGACCGGCTGATCGGGCTGACCCGCATCCGCTCCAGCGATCCCGACCGGATCTCCGGGATCAGCGCGAAGCCGGCGTAGGCGGTGCCGAACAACGCGGTCTGCACCATCATCCCGGGCACGAACCACTCCCAGGTGTTGCCTGCCGAGCCGAACGAGCGCAGCAGCGGCCCGAACAGCACCAGGTAGAGCAGGCTCATCGACATGCCGATGATGACCGATTGCGGGCGGCGCAAGGTCGGCCGGATCGACCGCACGAACACCAGCCACGTTTCTCGCAGGACGCTCACGCTGCCTCCCGCAGGCTGTGGCCGGTCAGGCCGAGGAACACGTCGTCGAGGGTGGGCCGGTGGGTGGCGACCGCGTCCACCCGCACCTGCGCCCTGTCCAGTTCGCGCAGCAGGCCGGGCAGTACGGTGCCGCCGCGCGGGACCCGGAACGTCACCTGGCTTTCGGTGTGCGCCAGTTCGGTGGCGCCCTGGACGGAACCGGCGAGGGCGAGTGCACGGTCCGGATCGGACACGTCGAGTTCGACCAGGTCACCCGCGACCCGGCTTTTCAACTCATCGGGTGAACCCTCCGCGACGATCCGGCCGTTGTCGATGATCACGATCCGGTCGCACAGCGCGTCCGCTTCGTCGAGGTAGTGCGTGGTCAGGAACACCGTCGCGCCGTGCCGCTCGCGCAGGTCGCGGATGTGCCGCCAGAGGTTGTCCCGGCTCTGCGGGTCGAGCCCGGTGGACGGTTCGTCCAGGAACACCAGGGACGGCCGGTGCAGCACGCCGAGCGCGATGTCCAACCGTCGTTTCTGGCCACCCGAGAGGGTGATGACGAGTCGGTTGCGCAGTTCGGTCAGTTCGAAGGTCTCGGCCATCTCCTGCGCACGTTGTCTGGCCTGCGCCGAGTTCAGGCCGTGGAGCCGGGCCTGCATCACCAGTTCGTGTCCGACCTGCTGGTCGAGCCCGCCTCCGTTGCCCTGCCCCACGTAGCCGATCCGGGCCCGGACTCCTGCCGGGTCGGTCAGCAGGTCGGCGCCAGCCACGATCGCCTCGCCCGAGGTGGGCGCGAGCAGTGTGGTGAGCATGCGCAGGGTGGTCGTCTTGCCGGCTCCGTTCGGGCCGAGAAAGCCGACGAGTTCGCCGGGCGCGACATCCAGATCGATGCCGCGCACGGCTTCCACGGCCCTGTTTCGCACCGTGAAGGTGCGAGTCAGCCCACGTGCTTTGATCACAGTTCCTCCCAGATAGTCAAATTTGACTACCGGGCGAGTATGGCGGTGCCGGTTGAGGCTAGTCAAGTTTGATTAGCGGCTGGCGAGACCGTCCGGCCGGGACATCGGCGGCGGACCCGCCACCGAACCGGGCCTGCCGAAGTGGTCGGGCGAATCGTCGGCCATCACGTACTCGCCCGCCTGAAGGCGCTCGATCAGCTGCCTGGTCCAGCGCACCTCGGTGTCCGCGCTGTACTGCCAGTGCCGGAACAACTCGCGCACGTGCGCGGGCTTGCCCATGTCGGCCGCGTGCTCCAGCGAGTCGTTCGCGTTGGACAGGCTGCTCTCCATCGCCCGCAGCCGGTAGGTGAGCAGACCGATGACGTGCGCGCGGGTCAGCGCGGTCATGAAGGTGATCGCGGCGAAGGTGTCCTCGGCATCCTGCTTCCCCGACGACAGGGCCTTCGCAAGCAGCTGCTGGAACTCGGTCTCGCCGTCCTCGGTGATCGCGTAGACGGTGCGCTCCGGTCCCGACCCGCCCTCCTCGCTGCCGACCTCGGTCAGGTAACGGTCCTTGGTCAGCTTGCGCAGCGCGTGGTAGATCGACCCGGGCGCCACGTTGGCCCAGTACTCGGCGCCCCAGGACAGCAGCTCACGCCGGACCTGGTAGCCGTGCGCCTGGCCGTAGCTACGCACCACGCCCAACACCAGCAAGCGCGTCGCCGACATGTGCCTTACCTCTCCAGGCCGAATTCGGCGCGGACCTCTTCGACGGTGAAGGTGTCGCCTTCCGCGATGTCCTTGGCGGACTGCCGCAGGTCCGCCAGGGTTTCCTCGTCATTGAGGACATCGAGTGTCTCCCGCGTGGTCATGTGTCTCCCTCGTGACTGTGCCTACCTCGTGAACGGCCCGAGCAGCGCATCCGTAGGCTAGTTCGACATGAGTGCGCCCGTGTTGACCGCGGTGGCCTGGCCCTACGCCAACGGCCCCCGCCATATCGGTCACGTCAGTGGTTTCGGAGTCCCGTCCGACGTCTTCTCCCGCTACATGCGCATGTCCGGGCACGACGTGCTGATGGTCTCCGGCAGTGACGAGCACGGCACGCCGATCCTGGTGCAGGCGGACAAGGAGGGGCTGACCCCGCAGCAGACCGCGGACAAGTACCACGAGGTCATCGCCAGTGACATGCAGGGCCTCGGCCTCACCTACGACCTCTACACCAGGACCACCACCGGCAACCATGCCGAGGTCACCCAGCAGATCTTCCTCGCCCTCCACCGCAACGGCTACGTCGTCCCGAAGGTCACCCAGGGCGCGATCAGCCCGTCGACCGGTCGCACCCTGCCGGACCGCTACATCGAGGGCACCTGCCCGATCTGCGGGTACGACGGTGCGCGCGGCGACCAGTGCGACAACTGCGGCAACCAGCTCGACGCCGCCGACCTGATCAATCCGCACTCCCGGATCAACGGCGAGGTTCCGAAGTTCATCGAGACCGAGCACCTGTTCCTGGACCTGCCCGCGTTCACCGAGACGCTGGGCAAGTGGCTGTCCACCCGCACGGACTGGCGCCCCAACGTGCTGAAGTTCACCCAGAACCTGGTCTCGGACATGCGGCCCCGGCCGATCACCCGCGACCTGGACTGGGGCGTGAAGATTCCGCTGGACGGCTGGCGCGACGAGCCGCTCAAGCGGTTCTACGTCTGGTTCGACGCGGTCATCGGATACTTCTCGGCCAGCGTCGAGTGGGCCCGCCGCTCCGGCGACCCGGACGCCTGGCAGCGCTACTGGCAGGACCCCGCCGCGCAGGGCGTGTACTTCATGGGCAAGGACAACATCACCTTCCACGCCCAGATCTGGCCCGCCCTGCTGCTCGGTCACAACGGCGCCGGCGACAAGGGCGGCACTCCGGGCCGCTACGGCACGCTGAACCTGCCGACCGAGATCGCGTCGAGCGAATTCCTGAAGATGAGCGGCTCGAAGTTCTCGACCTCCCGAGGCACTGTAATTTACGTGCGGGACTTCCTGAAGGAATTCGGTCCGGACAGCCTGCGCTACTTCATCTCGGCGGCCGGCCCGGAAACCCAGGACGTCGATTTCACCTGGGACGAGTTCGTACGCAGAGTGAACTTCGAGTTGGCCAACGAGTGGGGCAACCTGGTCAACCGGTCGGTGTCGATGGCGCACAAGAACGTGGGCGCCGTGCCGAACCCGACCGCGCCGCAGGACGCCGACGTCGAGCTGAAGGCGTTGTCCGCCAAGGCGTTCGACACCGTCGGTGACCATCTCGCGCACTCGCGGTTCCGCGCCGCGATCGGCGAGGCCATGCGGGTCGCGTCAGCGGCGAACAAGTACCTCTCCGACCAGGAACCGTGGAAGCGCAAGGAAGACCCGGAGCGGCGCGACACCATCCTGCACACCGCGTTGCAGGTGGTTTCGGATGTGAACACGCTGCTCACGCCGTTCCTGCCGCATTCGGCGCAGGGTGTGCACACCGCACTCGGGGGTACCGGGGTGTGGGCGGCGCAGCCGGAACTGCGTGAGGTCGACGACCTGGACATCGAGGGGCACCGCTACCCGATCATCACCGGCGACTACGCGAACGAACAGGCGAAGTGGGAGTCGAAGCCGATCGAGGTGGGCAGGCCGCTGGAAAAGCCGACGCCGCTGTTCACGAAGCTGGACCCGAAGCTTGGCGAGACCGGTCCGGACTTCGCACCCATCGGTGAGTAGCGGAAACAGGAACGAGCTGCCACCGGTGCCGGAGCGTCTGCCGGCGCCGGTGGTGGACGCGCACACGCACCTGGATGCCAGTGGCGCCAAGGATCCCGATTCCGTGCGCGCCATGCTCGACAGGGCGCAGAGTGCGGGCGTGACCCGCGTGGTCACGGTCGCCGACGACATCGCCTCCGCGCGCTGGGCCGCGCAGGCGGCCACCTGGGACGATCGCGTGTTCGCCGCGGTGGCCGTGCATCCCACGCGTACCGGCGCGTTCGCCGATTCGGCCAAGCACGCGCTCAAGGAGTTGGCACGGCAGCCGAGGGTGGTCGCGATCGGTGAGACCGGTTTGGACTACTACTGGGACTACTCGCCGCCGCAGGCGCAGCGCGCCGCTTTTCGTTGGCACATCGAGCTTGCCAAGCAGGTCGGCAAGCCGCTGATGATCCACGACAGGGACGCGCACGACGACGTACTGTCCATTTTGGAAGAAGAAGGCGCGCCGGAGACGGTGATCTTCCACTGCTTCTCCGGCGACGTGGACATGGCCCGCCACTGCGTGGACGCCGGTTACGTTCTTTCGTTCGCAGGGCCGGTCACCTTCCGGAATGCCGTCCCGCTACAGGAGGCGGCGCGGATCGTGCCAGGTGAACAGCTGCTCGTGGAGACCGACGCGCCGTTTCTGACGCCGCATCCCTTCCGTGGTCGTCCAAACGAGCCGTACTGCGCCGCCTACACGGTTCGTGTGTTGGCGGGATTACGGGGCGTAGACGTTCTTGAGCTGGCGACCACTGTGGAACGCACTGCTGAGCGTGTTTTTGGTCTAGGCCACATGGAGCAAAGTTGACCTTGGGTGTCTACATGACCTCACTCGGTAGTGTGATGAGTGACACGGAATTTCGCGGAGGTGTTTGCGCAACCCCCCCAAGTCCGTTACGGTCCCGTGATCGATGCCCTAGGGGGAATCCCCGAGGGCACCACCCGAAGCAGTCAGGATTGCGTGTGTCGGGGCCGAGCGCCGAATGGTGTTTAGGTACGCGCTTGCTACGGGAGCTGGAGCACACCACGAGTTTCGCGCAGACGGAGGTCCGGTTCGAGGCATCAACGCTGATGAATTCGACCCGAACACCCTGTGCGGACGTCCTGGAGGTATCGGCCCTGTGACCGCGAGCGGTGACTATCGTTCGACCAGCAGTACCAGCAGAACCGGTGTCGTCAACGGCACCATGTCCGGCGAGGTTGACTGGTTCCACCCCAGCGTCCCGGGCTTCCGGCCCGTGGCACGCCCCCAAGAGCCCTTCCCGCAGGAGCCATTCCCGCAGGGGCCGCACGCCCAGCACCCGAGCTTGCCGACGATGGCGCCGGTGCGGTACGGCCAGTACGGCGCGGCAACCGCCCTGCGGGACCGACCGGTCAGTGCCACTGTGACCGCCAACAACCCCTACGGCATCACCACCGAGGACGTGCTCGACGTCCTCGGTCCGGACGCCGAGGACCTGCTGAACACCGCGAACCTCAACGTCGATGAACTGATCACGTTGATCCACGCGGAAACCACGCTGCTTCCCCGCCTCGACGAGGAACTGGCCGAACTCCTCGACGAGGAGGACCGCCGCGCGCGGGCCGCCCGACGCGCCGGCGAAGAGCCGGAGCCGATGGACGAGCTGGTCACCACGGCCGGCAGGCGTTGGAAGAAACGGTTCCTCAAGGCCACGATCGCGGCCATCCTGCTCTCCGCTACCGGCGGCACCGCCATGGCGATGGCCATGGACAAGGACGTCACGGTCGACGTCGACGGCGTCAACCAGCACCTCCGCACCTACTCCTCGACCGTCGCGCAGGTACTGCAGGACGACGGCATCACGCTCGGCGCGCACGACGCGGTCAGCCCGTCGCCGAACGCGAACGTCGCCGACGGCGGCACGATCATGCTCCAGCGCGGTCGCCTGATGAAGGTCACCGTCGACGGCGTCGAGCAGGACCACTGGACCCGCTCGACCACGGTCTCCGCCGCCCTCGACGAGCTGGGCACGAACATGAAGGGCGCCTGGGTGTCCAAGGCGCCCGGCACGGCCATCCCGCTGTCCGGCCTGAGCATCGAGGTCCGCACGCCCAAGCAGGTCACGCTGACCGACGGCGCCAGCGCGGCCAGGACCATCACCACCACCGACGCCACGGTCGGCCAGGTGCTCGCCGACAACCACATCCAGATCGGCAACCAGGACTCGGTCAACCCCGGCCTCGACGACAAGGTCACGGCCGGTATGCAGATCGTGATCAGCCGCACCGGCGTGCAGGTGGTCACGGTCACGCAGAGTGTCCCGTTCCAGGTCCAGCAGGTGCAGGACCCGAACATGAACCAGGGCACCCAGCAGATCACCACGCCGGGGGTGAACGGCAGTGAGCAGGTCACCTACCGGATCACCCTGGTCAACGGCAGGCAGACCGCCAAGGTGCAGCTCTCCGCCACCGTGACGACGCCACCGGTCACCCAGGTGGTGCACGTCGGCACCAAGCAGCTGCCGGGCGACGCGGTCTGGGACAGGATCGCGCAGTGCGAGTCCGGCGGCAACTGGTCCATCAACACGGGCAACGGCTACTACGGCGGACTCCAGTTCAACCAGGAGACCTGGGACTCCAACGGCGGCCAGGCCTACGCCCCGCGCCCCGATCTGGCGAGCAAGGCCGACCAGATCGCCGTCGCCGACGTGGTCCGCTCCCGCCGCGGCCTTGAGCCGTGGCAGTGCGCCCGCGAGCTCGGCCTGGCCTGAGCCGGCCTCACCTGAGCGGGACATCGCCGGACCTGACACCATGGTCCGGCGATGGACGATCTGACCAGCCCGGCCGCCGCGCTGCTCGGCCCGGCCGAGATCCGCGCGCTCGCCGACGAGTTGCACATCCGGCCGACCAAGAAGCTCGGCCAGAACTTCGTGCACGACGCCAACACGGTCCGGCGGATCGTGGCGGCGGCCAAGCTCGGCGCGGACGACGTCGTGCTGGAGGTCGGCCCTGGGCTCGGCTCGCTCACCCTCGCGCTGCTGCCGGCCTGCAAGGCCGTGCTGGCCGTGGAGATCGACCCGGTGCTCGCCGGCAGGCTGCCGGTCACCGTCGCGGACCGCGCCCCCGCGCTGGCCGAACACCTGCACGTGCTGCCGATGGACGCGCTGCGGCTGCGCGCCGCCGACCTCGACGGCCTGCCGACGCCGACCGCGCTGGTCGCGAACCTGCCGTACAACGTGGCCGTGCCGGTCGTGCTGCACCTGCTCAGCGAACTGCCCTCGCTCGCCACCGGCCTTGTCATGGTGCAGGCCGAGGTCGCCGACCGGCTCGCCGCGGGTCCGGGCAGTCGCAGTTACGGCGTGCCGAGCGTGAAGGCGGCCTGGTACGCGCAGGCACGCAGGGCCGGTTCGGTGCCGCGCGCGGTGTTCTGGCCGGTGCCGGGTGTCGACTCCGCGCTGGTCGCGTTCACCCGCAGACCCGCTCCGTCCACTGTGTCCAGAGAAGTGGTGTTCTCGTTGGTGGACGCTGCGTTCGCGCAACGCCGCAAGACCCTGCGCGCCGCGCTCGCCGGTTGGGCCGGCTCCGCGGACGCGGCCCAGTCGCTGCTCGAAGCGGCCGGCCTGGCCAGCACCGCGCGCGGCGAACAGCTCTCCGTCGAGGACTTCGCGCGGCTCGCCAGCGCCGCCGTGGAAGCCTCCGGCACCGACTGAATTGGCGCCATTACCACGTGCCTCGGGGCTGGGTAAAGACTGTGACCTGCGGCATTCGCCCAATTAGCCGCTTGCTATCGGCAGTGCGATCGGTTGTACTGACTGTACCCATCCCGAGCGGCTGAGAGACCTGGCTCGCTGAAGCCGCAGCAACCACCCACCTGGGCAGGTGCTAATGCCAGGACCGATGGAGGAGCCGTGGACCTCACCCGCCGCCGGACGGTAGACCACTGTCGCCGCACCGCAACGGGCTGTCGTAGCTCACGCGTAGCCGCCTGAGAACAACACCACCGTCTTCGCACCGCCCGTACACGGGCGCGTTCTCACCCCCTTTGCAGGCCGCCGCAATCCGGCGCCTCAGCGTGCTGCCCGGGAGAAGTCATGATCACCGTTGAACACCTGACCAAATCGTTCACCAGCAGAAACGGCACCGTCCTCGCCCTGGACGACGTCACCCTCGACGTGGCGGAAGGCACCCTGTGCGGGCTGGTCGGCCCCACCGGCGCCGGCAAGTCGACGCTCGCGCGGTGCGTGACCCTCCAGGAGCGTCCCGACCGCGGCACCATCCGCGTCGGCGGCACCAACCTGCTCGCCCTCGGCAACAACCAGTTGCGCCTGCTGCGTCGCCAGATCGGCGTCGTGCCGTCGGAGAACACGCTGCTCGCCCAGCGCACCGTCGCAGGCAACATCGCCCTTCCGCTTGAGCAGGCCGGACTGGACGGCCCGCACCGCAGGGCACGCGTCGCCGAACTGCTCGATCTTGCCGGTCTCACCGAACACGCCGGCAGCCAGCCCGACGCCCTCACCACCGGTGCCCGCCAGCGCGTCGCCATCGCGCGCACCCTGGCCGCCGGCCCGTCCGTGCTGCTCGCCGACGAGCCAACCGCCGGCCTTGACCACGGTGAGACGACCGCCGTGCTGACCGTGCTCGACCGGGCCCGCGCCGAACTCGGCGTGACCGTGTTGTTGGTCACCAAGGACGCCGACGTGATCCGCCGCGTCTGCGACGACGTCGCCGTGCTCGACGGTGGCCGGCTGCTCGAACGCGGCAAGCTGCTCGACCTCGCGCTCGATCTGGACAGCTGGACCGCGGCGGCCATCCTGCCGCCCGCGCACCAGGCCCAGCCCGCCTCGATCCGCGCCGCACTGAGCACCCCGCACGACCGCGTCGCCGACGTGGTGCTGATCGGGTTCGCCACGGTCGGCGCGCTGCTGCCGGAGGCGGGCGCCCGGTTCGGGGTCGAGGTGTCGATCCTCGGCGGCGGCCTGACCCGGTTGGGCGACACGCCGATCGCGCGGTTCTCCATCGGCGTCAGCGGCGAGCGTGCGGACAGCGCGCTGGCCTGGATCGCCGAACGTGGCGCCGTGGTCCAGCGGACCGAGCGTGCGTCGCACTGCGTCGCCGCGTGATCGCACTAGGTGAATTCCGGGTGGTGGTCGCGATCGTGGATTCGAGCCGCGGCCACCATCACCTCCGGTAGTTCCGTAGGCTCGGGTACGTGCTTTCCGTAGTTCCGCCCCCGGTGACCGTCCGCGTTCCGGCCAAGGTCAATCTGCACCTTGCAGTCGGTGACCTGCGCTCCGACGGCTACCACGGCCTCACCACCGTGTTCCAGGCCCTGTCCCTGACCGACGAGGTCTCGGTGGCGCCCTCGGAGGAACTCGGCATCGAGATCCACGGCGAGGGCGCCGCGTCCGTGCCGGTCGACGAGTCGAACCTGGCCTGGAAGGCCGCGCTCGCCCTGGCCGATCACGTCGGTCGCGACCTCGCCGAGAGCAAGGTCCGCATCGTCATCCGCAAGGGCATCCCGGTCGCCGGTGGCATGGCGGGCGGCAGCGCGGACGCGGCAGCCACCCTGGTCGCGCTGTCCGCGCTGTGGAAGCTCGACCTCGGCCGCGACGAACTCGCCACGGTCGCCGCGTCGCTCGGCAGCGACGTGCCGTTCATGCTGCACGGCGGCACCGCGCTCGGCACGTCCAGGGGCGAACAGCTCGTGCCAGTGCTGTCCAGGCACACCTTCCACTGGGCGATCGCGCTGGACCGCAAGGGACTGAGCACGCCGGAGGTGTACGGGGAGATCGACCGGCTCCGCGCGGCAGGCCGCCAGCAACGCATCGGCGCGGTCGAACCGCTGCTGGAAGCGCTTGCCGCCGGCGACCCGCGCCAGCTCGCCCTGCTGCTCGGCAACGACCTGCAGGCCGCCGCCGTCTCGCTGCGCCCGAACCTGCGCCGCACCCTGCGCGCCGGGGTGAACGCGGGCGCGCTCGCCGGCATCGTCTGCGGCTCGGGTCCCAGCTGCGCTTTCCTGTGCACGGACGGCGAGTCCGCGGTCCGGGTCGCCGCCGAACTCGCCGGCGCCGGCGTGTGCCGCACGGTCCGCGCAGCACACGGTCCGGTCCCCGGTGCGCGCGTGATCAGCGCGGACGAGCCGAGGCCGGTCCCGCCCGAAGTCCACGCCTGAACCCCGTCCGCTCCCGCGAATTCTCCAGAAGGCAGCTCAGCACACCCATGGCCAACCTGGTCAACCTGGAATCCGTCCACAAGAGCTTCGGCGTCCGTCCGCTGCTCGACGGCGTCTCGCTCGGTGTCGGCGAGGGCGACCGGATCGGCGTCGTCGGCCTCAACGGCGGCGGCAAGACCACCCTGCTTGAGGTCCTCGCCGGCATCGAACCGCCGGACGAAGGTCGGGTCAGCCGCACCCGCGACACCCGGATGGCCGTGGTCACCCAGCGCACCGAACTCGCCGGCGCCCGCACCGTGCGCAACGCCGTCATCGACCAGTTCGGCGCTGCGGCCGAACACGAATGGGCGGCGGACGCCCGAATCCGGTCCGTGCTGGCCGGTCTCGGCATCAGCAACCTCGGCCTTGACGCGGAGGTCGCCACCATGTCCGGTGGCGAACGTCGGCGCGTCGCGCTGGCCGCCGCCCTGGTCAGGGATCTCGACCTGCTCGTGCTCGACGAGCCGACCAACCATCTCGACGTGCAGGGCGTCCGCTGGCTCGCCAACCACCTGCTGGCCAGCCGGGTCGCCGTGGTCGTGGTCACTCACGACCGCTGGTTCCTGGACACCGTGTGCACCAGGACGTGGGAGGTCGTGGACGGCCAGGTGCAGCAGTACGAGGGCGGCTACGCGGACTGGGCCTTCGCCCGCGCCGAGCGCGCCCGCCTGTCCGACGTCATGGAGGAACGCCGCCGCAACCTGGCCCGCAAGGAACTCGCCTGGCTGCGCCGAGGCGCCCCGGCCCGCACGTCCAAGCCGCGCTACCGCATCCAGGCCGCCGAGGAACTCATCGCGGACGTGCCCGACCCGCGCGACAAGGTCGAGCTGACCTCCTTCGCCAAGCGCAGGCTCGGCAAGACCGTGTTCGACCTTGAGGGTGTCACCGCGTCCATCGGCGAGCGGAAGCTGCTGGACGACGTCACCTGGCAGATCGGCCCCGGCGACCGGTTCGGCCTTGTCGGCGTGAACGGCTCAGGCAAGACCAGCCTGTTGCGCGTGCTCGCCGGCGACAAGCCGATCGACTCGGGCAAACGCGTGCAGGGCCAGACCGTCCGCCTCGCCCACCTCACCCAGGAACTGCACGACCTGCCCGGCCATCTGCGCGTGCTGGAGGCGATCGAGGAAGTCGCCGGCCGCGTCACCCTCGGCAAGGTCGACCTGACCGCGTCCCAGCTGGCCGAACGCTTCGGCTTCGGCTCGGCCCGCCAGTGGACCCCGGTGTCCGACCTCTCCGGCGGCGAGCGCCGCAGGCTCCAACTCGCCCGGCTGCTCATGGACGAGCCGAACGTGCTGCTGCTCGACGAGCCAACCAACGACCTGGACATCGACACCCTGCAACAGCTGGAAGATCTCCTCGACTCGTGGCCAGGCACCATGATCGTCGTCTCGCACGACCGTTACCTGGTCGAGCGAATCTGCGACAACGTGGTGGCCCTGTTCGGCGACGGCAAGATCACCCAGCTGGTTGGCGGCATCGACGAATACCTCGCCCGCCTCGACCAGATCAGCGCCCCCACCGCGCCCCTCACCCCGCCGAAAACCGAACGTCCGCAACAGACCGGCCCGAGCGCGGCCGAACGCCGCACCGCGCAGAAGGACCTCGCCCGCATCGAGCGCAGAATCGACACGCTCAGCACCCGCGAAGCCAAGATCAACGACGAACTGGCCGAGGTCGGCGCCGACACCGACCGCCTGATCAAGCTCGACGAGGAACTACGCACCATCCGCGCGGAAAAGGAAGAACTCGAAGCCCGGTGGCTCGAAGCCGCCGAGATCATCGGCTAGTCGCCGGAAACCAGCCCTTCCGGGTCGACCACCACGAGATCGGCCAGACTGACGGCGCGGTGTCCCCGATAGATTTCCGGATGCAGCGCCGCGACCGCCCTGGGCAGCCCGACAACGTTCGCTCGCACCGCGACCCGTTCCGGCGCGCCGGCAACGATCGCGTCCCAGTCCTCGTCGGCCGAGCCGCCCCTCTTATCGACGATCAACCCCAGCGTCCGCCCGGCGCCCGCGCGAATCTGATCAGCGACAATCCCGACGACGAACCGGATCTCGTCGGTGGTCAACCCGTCCAGGTACAGCCGCTGCACCACCAGATCGGGCGCGAGCCGCACGATGGTGCAGAAGACGTCGATGTCGACCCCGATCCAGTACTGGAAGCTGAAATCGGTCTCCGATTCGACGGCCGGCCGCCGGAGCAACGTCACCCTGTCGATGTCAACTTGCTCACCCAGCGATGCTTCCTCCGAGCTGATCTCCGTGATCCGGCCGGTGCTCGGATGCGTCAACCACATTCCAGCCGCTTCGAGCGCCGCAACGCGCTCGCGTGCGTGTTGCGGCGTCCAGCCACTCTCGTACCAGAACAGGAAACCGTCACTCATCGATTTGGGCCAATCGAGCAGAATGTGAATAACCTTCATGAACATCGGCATGGAGGAAGGTATCGGTCCCACCTTGCCCAACCACGCTGATCTTGCGGCACCACACATTAAGCTCACGGATATGAGTCGGTTCGTTGACACGCTGTTGGCCACCGCCCGCAGCACGACCCGGGGATTCGTGACCGGAGAGCCCAAGGCCCCACATCGCAGCACCTGGGGTGAAGTACACGAACAGGCCACGAGAATGGCCGGCGCGCTGATCAAGGACGGCTTCGCGCCCGGATCGGCCGTTGGCGTGCTGGCCGGCGAACCGGCGATGATCGCACCCGCGGTGCAGGCGGTGTGGCTGGCCGGTGGCAGCGTCACCATGCTGCACCAGCCGACGCAGCGCACGAACATCGCGGTCTGGTCCGAGGACACCGTCGCGGTGCTCGGGATGATCGGCGCCAACCTGGTGCTGCTCGGCCCGCCGTTCGACGCGCTCGCCCCGGTGCTCACCGAACGCGGCATCCGCTACCTGCTCATCGGCGACCTCGCGAACGGCGAACCGCTCGCGCAACCCGTCGACATGCCGGGCGACGCGACCGCGTTACAACAACTGACCAGCGGCTCGACCGCCGATCCCAAGGCGGTCCGGATCACGCACGACAATCTGATCGCGAACATCCGCTCGATGGCCGAGGGCGCGAAGCTCGACCCCGACAAGGACACGATGATGTCCTGGCTGCCGCTGTTCCACGACATGGGCATGGTCGGCTTCATGACCATCCCGATGACGCTGGGCATCGAGCTGGTCAAGGTCACCCCGGTCGACTTCCTGTCGGGCCCGCTGCTGTGGCCCGCGCTGATCAGCAAGTACCACGCCACGATCACCGCTGCGCCGAACTTCGCCTATGCCATGGTCGGCCGCAGGATGGCCAAGGTCGACGAGGACGACGCCTACGACCTGAGTCAGCTGCGCATCGCGCTCAACGGCGCGGAACCGATCGACGTGGCCGCGGTGCGCAACTTCACCGACGCGGGCGCCAGGTTCGGCATGCCGCCGGAGTGTGTGCTGCCCGCCTACGGCATGGCCGAGGCCACCCTCGCGGTGTCGTTCGCACCGCTGTTCACCGGCTTGTCCGTGGACACCATCGACACCGTCGAACTCGAACAGAACGCGCGCGCCGTGCCGGTCGGACCGTCGGACGACCCGGCGGCCACCCGCTCGTTCTCGCTGCTCGGGCCGCCCCTGCCCGGCCTTGAGGTCTCGGTGGTCGACGAGCAGGGCAACGTGCTCGGCGAGCGCGAGGTCGGCGAGCTGCGCGTGCGCGGCGAGGCCGTCACCCCCGGCTACCTGACCATGAACGGCCCGCTGGCCACCCAGGACGCGGAAGGCTGGCTGTCCACCGGTGACCTCGGCTACCTGGTGGGCGAGCAGGTCGTGGTGTGCGGGCGGCGCAAGGACGTGATCATCATGGGCGGCCGCAACATCTACCCGACCGACATCGAGCGCGCCGCCCTGTCCGTGGACGGGGTGCGTGCCGGCAACGCGGTCGCGGTCCGACTCGACGCGGGCACCCGGCGCGAGCGGTTCGCCGTGGTCGTCGAGTCCAAAATGGCCGGTGACTCGGATGCGGAACGCCTGCTGGACAAGCAGATCGCCGCACGCGTCATGGACGCGGTCGGTGTCCGCCCGGTGAGCGTGTTCGTGCTCGGACCGGGCAGCCTGCCCAAGACCCCGTCCGGCAAGCTGCGCAGGGCGGCGGCTGGAGAATGGGTCAGCGAACGACTCGCCGAACGCGCCGCCGCCGCGAACTCCTGACTGGGAAAAGACCAGGCCACACCACACTCCAACCGCGTCAATGGCACCATCACGTGGTGTCGAATCGCCCGCGTCGCCGTCAGCTGCTGCCGTTCGCCGGCCTGGCCGCCCTCCTGCTCGCCGCCGCAGCGGCCTGCACCAGTATGCCGATCGGCCTCGCCCCGATGACCACGGAGAAGCACGCGCCGTCCGGCCCGGTGCCGGCCGGCCTTGACAAGTTCTACGACCAGGCCGTCATGTGGGGCCCGTGCCAGCCCTACGCGAGCAGCGACACCGGCACGCAACTGTTCGGCGGCAGGGGATTGCAGTGCGCGCGGATCACCGTGCCGATGGACTACCACCAGCCGCAGGGCACCACGATCACCATCGCCGCCCTGCGGATCAAGGCGACCGACCCGAGCCGGCGCATCGGCTCGCTGCTGATGAACCCGGGCGGACCCGGCGCGTCTGGCATGGAGGCGGCCGCCGGCATGGCGCAGACCTGGGCGGGCTCACCGCTGGCCAAGCGGTTCGACCTGGTCGGTTTCGACCCGCGCGGCATCGGCGCCAGCCTGCCGGCGGTCCGCTGCCTCAACGGCGCGCGGATGGACGCCGAGCGTGCCTCCGACCTCGACGACGACCCGTCCCCTGCCGGCGTCGCAAGGTTCGAGCAGCAGCAGAAGGACTACGCGAACGACTGCGTGAACAACACCCCGCACGGCAAGAACATGCTCGCCAACGTCGGCACCGTCGACGCGGCCCGCGACCTGGACATCCTCCGCTCGGTCCTCGGTGACGAACGGCTCACCTACCTCGGCTACTCCTACGGCACCCTGCTCGGCACCACCTACGCCGAGGAGTTTCCGCACAACGTGCGCGCGATGATCTCCGACGGCGCGGTCGACCCGACCGAAAGTCCGGTCGCGCAGCTCGTCGGCCAGGGCACCGGTTTCCAGAACGCGTTCAACCAGTTCGCCGTGTGGTGCGCGAAACAGGCCAGCTGCGCGGTCGGCAGCAACCCGAACAACGCGACCCAGGTGTTCCGCGGCCTGGTCGATCCGTTGCTCACCAAGCCCGTCCCGGTCGGCGACGGCCGCAAGCTCGGCTTCGACGACGCCACCACCGGCGCCATCCAGACCCTCTACTCCGAAACCCTCTGGACCTACCTGAACACCGGGCTCAACCAGCTCAGGCAGGGCAACGGCCAGGTGCTCATGGAACTCGCGGACAACTACAACGGTCGCAACGCCAACGGCACCTACTCCAACGAGCAGGACGCGTTCACCGCCGTCCACTGCGTCGACGGACCCCCGGTGACGGATCCGGCGACCCTGCTCACCGAAGCCCAGCAGTACAAGAAGGCCGCGCCCTTCCTCGACGACGGCAGGCCAGCGGTTGCCGAGGAAGACGCGTGCGCGTACTGGCCGGTCCCACCGACCGACCGACCGCATCTGCCTAACGTGCCCGGACTCGCCCCCACCTTGGTAATCTCCACGACCAACGACCCTGCTACGCCGTACCAGTCCGGGGTGAACCTGGCGAACGCGTTGCACGGCGCGCTGTTGACGTTCCAGAGCACTCAACACACCGCGTTTCTCCAGAACAACGCGTGTGTCGACACATGGGGGGCGAACTACCTGATGAACCTGACGCTGCCGCCGGCAGGCACCCGGTGTTCCTCGTGAACGGCAGATCCGGCTTATTGGCCGGCACCGCCGCGGTCATGTTGTTCGTCGCCGGTTGCGGTGTCGAGATCCTGGGTTCGCCGATCGCGGAAGGCTTTGTCCCACCGCAACTCGCCAGCTTCTACAACCAGACCCCCACCTGGGGCTCGTGCGCGGGCTACGCCACCGACGACGCGTCCCGCAAGGTGTACAACCGGGTCGACATCAAGTGCGCGCGACTGCTCGTGCCGCTGGACTACTCGAAGCCCGAGGGCACCGTGATCAGCCTCGGCATGCTGAAGGTCGACGCGCTCGACCCGCAGTCGCGCATCGGCTCGCTGATCATGAACCCGGGCGGGCCCGGCGAGTCCGGCATGCTCGAAGCCGTCAGCCTCGCCGACCAGATCTCCGACACCGACCTCGCCGCCCACTTCGACCTGGTCGGGTTCGACCCGCGCGGGGTCGGCGCCAGCCAGCCCCAGGTGCACTGCCTCACCGACGCGGAGCAGGACGCGCAACGCCTCGAAGTGCCGCTCGACAACGACAACCGCGAGGCCGACCGTGAGCAGGCCGAGAACCAGAAGTACGCGCAGGACTGCGCGAAACGTACCGGCGACGCGGTGCTGGCCAACGTCGGCACCCGCGACGTTGCCAAGGACCTGGACGTCATGCGCGCCGCGCTCGGCGACTCGCAGCTGACCTATCTCGGCTACTCCTACGGCACCGCGATCGGCACCCGCTATGCGGTCGACTTTCCGCGCAACGTGCGGGCCATGATTCTGGACGGCGCGGTCGACCCCGACCAGAACGAGACCGACGCGAGCCTCGCGCAGGGCTCCGGTTTCTCCGAGGCGTTCGACACCTTCGCGACGTGGTGCGCGAAACAGTCGCCCTGCGGCATCGGCACCGACCCGACCAAGGACCAGGACCAACTGGACAAGCTCAGCGATCCGTTGAAGACCAAGCCGATCGCGGTCGGCGACCGCAAACTGTCCTATGCGGACATCCAGACCGCGGTGTCCGCGGCGCTCTACAGCGAGGACGCGTGGCCGACGCTGAACAAGGGCCTGATCGAGCTGGGCAAGGGCCAGGGCGGCACCCTGCTCTCGTTGGCCGACAACTACCTGCAGCGCAACTCGGATGGCCACTACTCCAACAGCAACGACGTGTTCAACGCGGTGCGCTGCGCGGACTATCCACCGGTGAAGGATCGACAGACGCTGGTGCAGCAGGAGCACGCCTACGACGTGAGCGTCGGCGTCGACCCGAACACCGACCCCTACATCCCGCCGCTGGGCATCTGCGCGTTCTGGCCGGTGCCCAACACCAGCCAGCCCTACGTGCCCAGCGCGCCCGGCCTCCCGCCGGTGCTGGTGATCTCCACCACACACGATCCGGCCACCCCGTACCAGCAGGGCGTGAACCTGGCCAAGGACCTGAACGCGCGGCTGCTCACCTTCGACGGCACCCAGCACACCGCGTTCCTGTCCGGCAGCGACTGCGTTGACAAGTGGGGCATCGACTATCTGGTCAAGCTGACCCTGCCGCCGGCGGGGACGACCTGTAAGACCTGATCAGCGCCGCACATATCGCGCCGACGCCGCAGATGATCGCGGTCACCAGGAAGATCTCCCGGTACTCCGAGAGCAGCGCGGCGCGGATCGCCGCCTCATAGGCCGTCAGCTCGCGATGGAACTCGGCGGCCGAGACGCCGAACGGCAGTGGTGTGTTCAGGTTCGCGGTCAGGTCGGCGAACCGGTGCAGGCCCCACGCGGACAGCGCGGACACGCCGACCAGCATGCCGGTCATCCGCGCCACCACCACCGACGCGGACGCGACCCCGTGCTGTGCGGCCGGCACCACCCGGAGCACCGCTCCGGACAACGGCGCGATCACCAGCCCGAGGCCGAGCCCGGCGATGATCAGGTCGGTCGGCAACACCGGCAACCCGAACACGAACCGCGCGGAGAGAACCCCAAGAGGCCAGCGCGAGATCAGCACGTACCCGAGGCCGGCGACGACCATCCCCGCGCACCCGACGACCGCGTCGCCGAGCCGCCCGGCCAACCACCCGCCGACGACGGCACCCATCGGCAGCGCGCCAAGGAACCACGCCAACAGCACCGCTGTCTGACCGGCGCCGTAGCCGAGCAGCGTCTGCGCGAACAACTCGACGTCGACCAGTGTCACCATCAACGCCGCGCCCGCAGCCAAACTGGCGCCGAGTACACACAAGAACACCGGCAGCCGCACCCCGGCCGTCACAACCAACCGTTTGTTTGTATGGCGCTGCCAAGTTTGGCGCTCCCAGGCGAGGAACCCGACGAACACCACACCCGCCGCGCCGAGCACCGGCCAACCCCAACCCGGCAGCACCGCCGCCTGCGGATCCGGGTTGTACAGGCCGACGACCACCAACCCCAGCACCACCGCCAGCAGAGCGCCGCCGACGAAATCCGGCCGCGTCGTCCGCTGCCCGCGCCCACCTGGAATCGCCAGCCGCACCACCACGATCGCGATCGCGGCCAGCGGCACGTTCACCCAGAACAACCCGCGCCAGCCGATCAACGCGGCCAACCCGACCCCGTACAGCGGCCCGAGCACGCTGCCCAACTCCTGCGCCGCCCCCACCGCGCCCAACACCCCGGACCGCCGCTGCTCCGCCCACAAGTCGCCGACCAAGGCCAACGTCACCGGCAGCAGCGCGCCTCCGGAAATCCCCTGCACGACCCGGCCAGCGACCAGCTCGGTCAGCCCACCCGACGACGCGGTCACCGCCGAGCCGACCGCGAACACCAGCAGGCAGCCCTGCAACAACACCCGCCGCCCGAGCACGTCCGAGAGCTGGCCGAGCAGCGGCATGGCCGCCACGTAACCGAGCAGGTATCCGGTGACGATCGGCGTCGCCTGCTCCAGGTGGTTGACGGGCACGCCGAGGTCGCGCACCACGTCGATCAGGATGCCGACCACGACGTAGGCGTCCAGCGCGGCGAGCAGCACGGCCAACCCGCCCGCGCCGATGGCGATCCGCCGGCCAGAACCGATCATCCGGCCGGCGCGGTCACCGTGACCGGCTGGTTGTAGTTCGACAGCGTCACGTCCACGGTCGCGCCGCTGCTGCCCGCCGTGGTCGGCACCGCGAACTCCGCCTTCACCGGCAGCGCCTTCGCGTCGTTGGCCAGCCACAGTGTCGCGTTCACGTCGGAGGAGATGCCCGGCACCAGCTGGCTCGCGACCTGGCTGCTCACCTTCCCGGTGATCTTCGTGACCGCCTGCCCGTCGACCGTGTCGCCGCCCTGCGGCTGCGGGTTCCGCACGCTCGCGAGCACGTGCGCGACGCCCCGGTTCGGGTCCAGGATCGCGGTCGGGTCGAACAGCGACTCGGCCAGCGACGCCGAGAGCTTCTGGTACTTCCCGGTCGGGCCCTTGAGGTAGAACGTGTCGCCGATCAGCACGAAGTCGACCTGCACCAGCTGGCCGAACTCGGTGATCCGCGCGTTGCCCTTGGCGTCGCCCGACTTGGTCAGGCTGCCGCTCGCGTCGTGCACCGGCACGGCGCTCAGGTTCCCTGCCACGGCCAGGTTGAACTCGACGCTCGTCACGTCCCGCATGGACGCGCTCGAACGCAGCAACAGCGCCTGCGCGCCCTGCGCGGTCGTGGTGGCCGCCGTGCCGGCCCCGCCGGTGCACCCGACGACCACCACCAGCGCTGCGCACAGCAGGAGCATCACCCGAGTTCGCATGCGCCGATCGTAGAGCGCGCCCACCGGCCTCAGCGGGACGTGGTGACCGCCGCGGTGCCCGTGATCGTGCCGAACTCCACGCCCTTGGCCTCCTTGCCGAACAACGTCAACAGGATCACCGCGACCAGCACCGGCCCGATCGTCACCGTCAACGCGAACGGATAACCGTGCGACGCCGCCAACGCCTGCTGGATCGGCAGGTTGAACGCGGCAAGACAGTTACCGAGCTGATACGTGACACCCGGATAGAAGCCGCGGATCGCGTCCGGCGACATCTCGGTCAGGTGCGCCGGGATCACCCCCCAGCCGCCCTGCACCGCCAGCTGCATCAGGAACGAGCCGAGGCACAACATGGCCGCGGACGTCGAGTACGCGAACAGCGGAATGATCGGCAGGCCGAGGATCGCGCAGAAGATGATCGTGTACCGCCTGCCGAACCGCTCGGACAACGTACCGAAGATCAACCCGCCGATGATCGCGCCGATGTTGTAGACCACCGCGATCCAGCTCGCCGTTGTCGCCGAGAGGCCGGCGCCGCCGTGCTCGGTCGCCTTCAGGAACGTCGGGTAGACGTCCTGGGTGCCGTGGCTCATCCAGTTGAACGCGGTCATCAGGAAGACCAGGTAGACGAACCGGCGAATGATCTTCGGGTTCAGCAGGATGTCGCGCATCGAGGTCTTCGTCGACTTCAACGTCTCCCGCGCCTGCTCCCAGACCTCCGACTCCTTCACCCGCGACCGGATGATCAGACTGATCGCCGCCGGGATGATGCTCAGCCCGAACAGCCACCGCCAGGACAGGCCGAGACCGGAGTGCACCAGCAGGAACGCCAGCGACGCGAGCAGGTAGCCGAAGGAGTAGCCCTCCTGCAGGATGCCGGAGAAGAAGCCACGCCGGTTCGTCGGAATCTTCTCCATGGCCAGCGCCGCGCCGAGACCCCACTCGCCGCCCATGCCGATGCCGTAGAGCAACCGCAGGATCACCAACACCGTGAAGTTCGGCGCGAACGCGCACAGGAACCCGACCACCGAGTAGAAGCACACGTCCACGATCAGCGGCCGTCGCCGACCGACCCGGTCCGCCCACAAGCCGAAGATCAACGCGCCGACCGGTCGCATGAGCAACGTGGCCGTTGTCACGAACGCGACCGTGGTCAGCGAGATCTTGAAGTCCTTTGCGATGTCCGCGTAGACGAGAACCACGATGAAGTAGTCGAACGCGTCCATGGTCCAACCGAGCACGGCCGCGAGGAACGCGTTGCGCTGGTCGGAGTTGAGTCGTTGCCTTGACGCGGCTGCGCTGCTGGTCACGGCGGTCCTTCCGTCAGTGGTTGACGCCTGTTGGTACACCGCGACGCACGTCCCGGCAACAGTTCGCCACATCACGAACCGGTGACGGACCACCCACCTGTGCAACCGCTTACCGGCGTGCCGGAAACATGCCCTTAACCGGGCCTGCCTACCCTGCGGGTATGGATCGACAGCGGGAGTTCGTGCTGCGCACCCTTGAGGAGCGCGACATCCGGTTCGTCCGGCTCTGGTTCACCGACGTCCTCGGATTCCTCAAGTCGGTCGCGGTCGCCCCGGCCGAGCTGGAAGGCGCGTTCAGCGAGGGCATCGGCTTCGACGGCTCCGCCATCGAGGGCTTCTCCCGCGTCTACGAGTCGGACATGATCGCCAAGCCCGACCCGTCCACCTTCCAGGTCCTCCCCTGGGAGACCGACGGCGGCGACCACTACTCGGCGCGCATGTTCTGCGACATCGCCATGCCGGACGGCTCGCCCTCCTGGGCCGACCCGAGGCACGTGCTGCGCCGCACCCTCGCCAAGGCCACCGAGGCCGGCTTCACCTGCTACGTCCACCCCGAGATCGAGTTCTTCCTGCTCACCGACCTCAACGACGACGGCAAGGAACCCACCCCCGCCGACAACGGCGGCTACTTCGACCAGGCCAGCCACGCCAAGGCGACCCACTTCCGCCGGCACGCCATCGAGGCGCTGGAAGCCATGGGCATCTCGGTCGAGTTCAGCCACCACGAGGGCGCGCCCGGCCAGCAGGAGATCGACCTGCGCTACGCGGACGCGCTCACCATGGCCGACAACGTGATGACCTTCCGCTATCTCATCAAGGAGGTCGCGATCACCCAGGGCGTGCGTGCCTCGTTCATGCCCAAACCGTTCACCGGCAAACCCGGCTCCGGCATGCACACCCACGTCAGCCTGTTCGAGGGCGACCGCAACGCCTTCTACGACAGCGAGGACCCCTACGAGCTGTCCAAGACCGGCAAGGCGTTCGTCGCCGGCCTGCTCCGCCACGCCCGCGAGATCAGCGCGGTCACCAACCAATGGGTGAACTCCTACAAGCGGCTCATCGTCGGCGGCGAAGCCCCCACGGCGGTCTGCTGGGGCCACGCCAACCGGTCCGCGCTGGTCAGGGTGCCGCTCTACTCCAAGGGCAAGGCGTCCTCCCGTCGGGTGGAGATCCGCAGCCCCGACTCGGCCTGCAACCCCTACCTCGCCTATGCGGTGATCATGGCCGCCGGCCTGCGGGGCGTGCAGGAGAACTACGAGCTTCCGCCCGCGACCGAGGACGACGTCTGGTCGCTGTCCGACGCCGAACGCAAGGCCGCCGGCTACGCCAGCCTCCCGCAGAACCTCGGCGAAGCCCTCGCCGAACTGGAGAACTCCGAGCTCGTCGCGGAAACCCTCGGCGAACACGTCTACGACTTCTTCCTGCGCAACAAACAGCTCGAATGGGACGGCTACCGCAGCGAGGTCACCCCCTACGAACTACGCACCGGCCTCCCCGTCCTCTGACTGACCCGGTTAGCGTTCCCCGTGTGAATGAGGTCCCCACCGCATCAGTCACGGCCTGTACCGCGGCGACCGTCGCACAGCTGCCAGCAGTAAGGGTGCTGCTGAAATCATTCCTCGACCACCACCCCGGCGCGCGGTTCCACGTGCTGCTCGTCGACTCCGACGAGCCGAGCGCCGTTGCCGTCCCGGACGGCCGCGTCGAACTCCTGCACCCCTCGGCTATCGGTATCGACGACGACCAACTCGCCCGGCTGCGTACCGCCTACCACGGCACGGAACTCACGCACGTGCTCCGCCCGATCCTGATGCGCAGGCTGGTCACCTCGACCGACACCAGCGGCGTCGTCCTGCACCTCGACCCGAGCGTCCTGGTCCTCGCCCCGCTGATCGAACCGATCCTCGCCGGCCTCGTCCAACGCTGCGTCGTGCTGCTCCCACGCGTGCTCAAGCCGCTGCCCGAGGACAACCGCCGCCCCGACGCCGCCGACCTGCACAGAGCCGGCCTTTTCGACCCGGCCCTCATCGCGGTCAACCGAGGCGCCGAGGACTTCCTGCGCGCCTGGGCCGAACACGTCCTCGCGGACGGCTCCGCCGCGTTCCTCGACGGCGCCTCCGTCCTCGTCGACCACCACGTCCTGCGCGACCCCGGCATCGGCCTTTCGGTGTACAACGCGGGCCAACGCGTGCTGCGCGCCGACGAAACCGGCAAGGTCACCGTCGACGGCGCCACCCTGCGCTCAGTGCACTTCACCGGCTTCGACCCCAACCGGCCCTGGCTGCTCAGCGCCGACATCGACGACCGCCCGCGCGTGCTCCTCTCCGAACACCGCCTGCTCGCCCGGCTCTGCGCCGGCTACGTCAACGCGCTCGCCGCCGCCGTCGACCTCGGCGACCCAGCCGCCGTCGAACAACGCGTCGGCCCCGCCCGGCCCCCGGCCGCGCTCCGCGCCAGGTACCGCGCCGCCTGGGTCGAGGCCGAACGGGACGGCGAACTCCCACCCCCGCCCTGGCACGGTGACGGCGCCGAATTCGCCGAATGGGCCTACCAGCCAGTACCCGGCCACCCCACCAGCACCCGCTGGGCGACGGCCATCTGGCAGGACGACCCCGACCTGCGCCGCCGCTTCCCGCACCCACTCGACGCCGACGCGGGCGCCTTCCGCGACTGGTGCGTCGGCGTCGGCGTGCCCAGCGGCGTCCTCCCGCCCGACGCGGTCCCGCCCGCGCTCACCACCAGAGCCCCGCTCGTCGACACCCTCGGCGTGTCCGTGCTCGGCACCGACCACGTCGCCACCCTCATCCGCGCCGCCGCGACAGCGTCCGGCCTGCCCGTCTCCGACCGGTCCGACTACCCGGTCCTGATCAGCTGCGACCCCAACTCCGTCCCGCCCGACCTCGCGGCCGGGCGCTACGTCGTGGCCGTCCCCTGCGACCCGGCCGCGCTCCCCGCCTTCCCCGGCGTCGACGAGGTCTGGTCCCTCTCGCACGCCGGCAAGGCCGGCCTGGACGGCGTGCTCCCCGCCACCGTGCACGCCATGACCCTGCCCATCCTCGACGCAGGCGAACGCGATCCGGACGCGATGGCCGAAGCGAGGGAAAAACTCGGCTGGCCCGGCGAGGACCCCGACATCGTCGTGTTCGCCGGCATCGCCGACCACGCACACGAACGGGTGGACAACGCACTCGGGACCGTCGCCGCGTTCCGCGCCGCCTTCCCCGACCCTTCCATCGACGACGTGCGCCTCGTCCTGCTCCTGCGCGGCGCGGCCGACCAACCGGAAGCTGCGGAACGCCTCCGCCTCGCCGTCGCACCCGACGATCGGATTCGCCTGATCGAGGACCCAGAACCAACCGATCGGGCACTCTGGCTGGACACCGCCAACTGCCTGATCTCGCTGCACCGAACCGAACAACTCGGCACCGAGCGCGTCATGCTGACCCTCGCCGAACCGGCCGCCCGCGGCATCCCGCTGGTGTGCACGGAAACCGGCGCCGCAGGCGAACTGCTCAGCACCGGCGGCGCCCTCCTGGTCGCCGAGGCCGACTCGGCGGCAGCAGCCGTCGAAGCCCTCCGCGCCGTGGCAAGCGACCTCGACGCCGCAGACAACCTCGGCCAACTCGGCCGCGTCGAACTGCTCCGGGCCCACTCCGTCGGCGTCGCCGGCAGGGAACTGCGCAACCGCGTCGAACAGGCGTACCACGCCTGGCGGGTCAGCAGGGCCGTCGAACGACCCGAACTCGCCGACGACCCGCTGCGCCCGCTCCGCTCCGCCCGGCACGTCCTGCTCCGCGAACCCGACGTCACCGCCCAGCACAAGGTGCCCATGGCGCCCGCGCTGCGCAAAGCCGTCCTCCGCGTGCTCAACCACTACGACGTACACCTGCGCGGCGTGCTCACCACCCTCATCGACGGCGTCGAACGCACCAGCGAGGAACTGCTGCGCAGGCAGGACGCGGCAACCGGGGGAGAACCCGCCGCTCTCGCGATGCTCCGCGACCGGCTCGACCGCCTCACCGAACGCACCGCCCTCGTCGACGACGCCCTCGCCAGAGCAGACGACGGCGTGCTCCGCGCCCGTGCCGACCTCGCAGCCCAGGCCCGCAGGCTCGACGAGGTCGAGGACGCGGTCGTCGCCGAGGCCGGCAAACGCGGCAAGAACCTCCAGGTGATCGCCGACCGGCTGGACCGCCTCGCCGAAGCCCTAGACCGCACCCTCGACCGCATCGACGGCCTGGAAACCCGCACCGCGGCCATCCTCGACGAGCAGCAGGGCCGCAGCCAGGTCACCGTGCGCGCGGCCAGCCAGGCCCTGCGCACCTCCGACGCACTGCGCCGAGTCGTCCTGCGGGAGTACGAACGCCGCGCCGAACAGGAGCCACCCGACTCCGAACTCGGCCGCACCGCCAGCTCGCTCGTGCTCTGCGACGCCGGCCTGCTCCGCCTCCCCGCAGACGACGGCGTCATGCTGCCCCTGTTGTCCAGCAACGGAGTCTGGGAACCCGAACTGTCCACATTGATCGATTCGCTGGTCGAACCAGGCGGGATCTTCGTCGACATCGGCGCCTACGTCGGCTACCACACGCTCAGAGTCCTCAGCAGGCTCGGCACCAGCGGCGCGGTCGTGGCCGTCGAACCCGACGCGGAAGCCACGATCCTGCTGCGGCACAACATCGCCACGAACGTGTCGCAGCCCGTCGCCGACCGCCTGACCGTCATCGAGGCCGCCGCCTGGGACACTCCGGGAGCCCTGCGCGCCGAGCCGGCCATGACCGGCGGCTACCAGGTCTACCCACCAGCCGCCGACCCCGACCCCGATACGCCGACGGTCCCCGCCGTGCGCCTGGACAAGGAGCTCGAATCCCAGGGCATGCCCCTGTCCGTGGTGAAGGTCGACGCACCCGGTAGAGGCCACCGCGCGCTCGGCGGTCTGGTCCGGCTGCTGCGCAGAGACCGGCCCAACGTGTTCTGCGCGTTCTCCACGAGTCAGACCTCCGCCGTCGGCGACGACCCGGTCGCGGTCCTCCGCGAGTTCGGCACCTGGGGCTTCGACGTCGTCCTGCTCGGCGACAACGAGCCGTCGACGCCGGCCAGGGTGATCGAGGCGGCGGAGGGCCAACACAGCATCACCCTCTGGCTCCGCCCCCGAGCCTCCCGTTGATCGACACCCGAGCAGGTCCTAGATCGCCAGAACCGCCTCTGACCAGCCGATTTGACTCTTGCCGCGTGGATGAGTAACTTTCTCCATGTCGCACGGACCACCGGACGGAACGGGATGAAACAAGCCCGGCGGGGACGGTACAGTAGACGAAGTGCTTCCGAGTCTCACTCGGTGGCATGGATGAGTTCGGCCCCGGTTTGACACCGAGATCCGGATCTACTAAGCTAGTGCGGCACTCCCCAGAACGGAGCAAGGTTCTTACGGTCCTTCGTGGATCGGCCAGGGACCTGAACTCCAGCCTGGGACAAAGCTTGAAACACAATGCAGTATGATGGAATGACGCCCCGATCGCCTGGTGCTTTGGTGTTGGGTGAGGGTGTGCGTGTGTTCTTTGAGAACTCAACAGCGTGCCGATAATGCCAGTAGAGCATTAATGAAATGATCCTCGTCTGAGGAATTTCTTTGAGCGCATCCGTGATTGGGTGCTGCCATGGTTCGAATTCAAAAACATTGTTGGAGAGTTTGATCCTGGCTCAGGACGAACGCTGGCGGCGTGCTTAACACATGCAAGTCGAGCGGTAAGGCCCTTCGGGGTACACGAGCGGCGAACGGGTGAGTAACACGTGGGTAATCTGCCCTGCACTCTGGGATAAGCCCGGGAAACTGGGTCTAATACCGGATATGACTACACTAGGCATCTGGTGTGGTGGAAAGTTCCGGCGGTGCAGGATGAGCCCGCGGCCTATCAGCTTGTTGGTGGGGTGATGGCCTACCAAGGCGACGACGGGTAGCCGGCCTGAGAGGGCGACCGGCCACACTGGGACTGAGACACGGCCCAGACTCCTACGGGAGGCAGCAGTGGGGAATCTTGCACAATGGGCGAAAGCCTGATGCAGCGACGCCGCGTGAGGGATGACGGCCTTCGGGTTGTAAACCTCTTTCGGCCCCGACGAAGCGAGAGTGACGGTAGGGGTAGAAGAAGCACCGGCTGACTACGTGCCAGCAGCCGCGGTAATACGTAGGGTGCGAGCGTTGTCCGGAATTATTGGGCGTAAAGAGCTCGTAGGCGGTTTGTTGCGTCGGTCGTGAAAACTTGGGGCTTAACCCCGAGCTTGCGGTCGATACGGGCAGACTTGAGTTCGGCAGGGGAGACTGGAATTCCTGGTGTAGCGGTGAAATGCGCAGATATCAGGAGGAACACCGGTGGCGAAGGCGGGTCTCTGGGCCGATACTGACGCTGAGGAGCGAAAGCGTGGGGAGCGAACAGGATTAGATACCCTGGTAGTCCACGCCGTAAACGTTGGGCGCTAGGTGTGGGGACCATTCCACGGTTTCCGTGCCGCAGCTAACGCATTAAGCGCCCCGCCTGGGGAGTACGGCCGCAAGGCTAAAACTCAAAGGAATTGACGGGGGCCCGCACAAGCGGCGGAGCATGTGGATTAATTCGATGCAACGCGAAGAACCTTACCTGGGTTTGACATGCACAGGAAACAGCCAGAGATGGTTGCCCCGTAAGGTCTGTGTGCAGGTGGTGCATGGCTGTCGTCAGCTCGTGTCGTGAGATGTTGGGTTAAGTCCCGCAACGAGCGCAACCCTCGTTCCATGTTGCCAGCGCGTAATGGCGGGGACTCATGGGAGACTGCCGGGGTCAACTCGGAGGAAGGTGGGGATGAGGTCAAGTCATCATGCCCCTTATGTCCAGGGCTTCACACATGCTACAATGGCCGGTACAGAGGGCTGCGAATCCGTGAGGTGGAGCGAATCTCTTAAAGCCGGTCTCAGTTCGGATCGGGGTCTGCAACTCGACCCCGTGAAGTCGGAGTCGCTAGTAATCGCAGATCAGCAACGCTGCGGTGAATACGTTCCCGGGCCTTGTACACACCGCCCGTCACGTCACGAAAGTCGGTAACACCCGAAGCCCGTGGCCCAACCCGTAAGGGGGGGAGCGGTCGAAGGTGGGACTGGCGATTGGGACGAAGTCGTAACAAGGTAGCCGTACCGGAAGGTGCGGCTGGATCACCTCCTTTCTAAGGAGCATCTGACATTCGCCTTTCGGGGTGGGTGGAGGGCCGTCGGACTAGCCGTTCGTGCTAGTGATGGTTGCTCGATAACTAAGTGGAACTACTGGCAGACGCACTGCTGATGGGCAGCGCTGCGAGGCGGCTAGTACTGGATGCCACGTGTGGTGTTCGTGGAACGGGTCTTGTGGGGTGGTTCGGGTGGTGTTCGGCATGCTGTTGGGTCCTGAGAGAACACACGGTCTGTGGTGATCGGGTGGTTCGTCTCTTGGGTAGTGATCCCAGTGCTGGTCTGGTGGGTAAACCCCTGGCTGTTCGTGAGAGTGGCTGGTAGGTGCCTGCGGTGGTGGATCGGTGTTCTGGTGGTTGTTTGAGAATTGCACAGTGGATGCGAGCATCTTTGTGGTCAAGTTTTTAAGGGCACACGGTGGATGTCTAGGCATCAGGAGCCGATGAAGGACGTAGGAGGCTGCGATAAGCCTCGGGGAGCTGCCAACCGAGCTGAGATCCGAGGGTGTCCGAATGGGGAAACCTGGCATCAGTCATGTGGTGTCACCCGCACCTGAATCTATAGGGTGTGTGGAGGGAACGCGGGGAAGTGAAACATCTCAGTACCCGTAGGAAGAGAAAACAACCGTGATTCCGTGAGTAGTGGCGAGCGAAAGCGGATGAGGCTAAACCGGATGCGTGTGATACCTGGCAGGGGTTGCGTGTTCGGGGTTGTGGGACTTGTCGGTCGATGCTGCCATGTCGACAGAGAGTGATAAAATGTTGTGTTAGCGGAATCGTTTTGGGATAGCGGACCGTAGAGGGTGAGAGTCCCGTACGTGAAAACACAGCGTCTCTCGATGGGTATCCCAAGTAGCAGCGCACTCGTGGAATGTGCTGTGAATCTGGCGGGACCACCCGCTAAGCCTAAATACTTCCTGGTGACCGATAGCGGACTAGTACCGTGAGGGAAAGATGAAAAGTACCCCGGGAGGGGAGTGAAAGAGTACCTGAAACCGTGTGCTTACAATCCGTCAGAGCCTCCGTTGTTGGGGTGATGGCGTGCCTTTTGAAGAATGAGCCTGCGAGTTAGTGGTGCGTGGCGAGGTTAACCCGTGTGGGGTAGCCGTAGCGAAAGCGAGTCTGAATAGGGCGATCGTAGTCGCGTGCTCTAGACCCGAAGCGGGGTGATCTACCCATGGCCAGGGTGAAGCGCCGGTAAGACGGTGTGGAGGCCCGAACCCACCAGGGTTGAAAACCTGGGGGATGAGCTGTGGGTAGGGGTGAAAGGCCAATCAAACTCCGTGATAGCTGGTTCTCCCCGAAATGCATTTAGGTGCAGCGTCATGTGTTTCACGCCGGAGGTAGAGCTACTGGATGGCCTAGGGGGCCTACAAGCTTACTGAAGTCAGCCAAACTCCGAATGCCGGTGTGTGAGAGCGTGGCAGTGAGACTGCGGGCGATAAGGTTCGTAGTCGAGAGGGAAACAGCCCAGAACACCAGCTAAGGCCCCTAAGTGTGCGCTAAGTGGGAAAGGATGTGGGGTCGCCCAGACAACCAGGAGGTTGGCTTAGAAGCAGCCATCCTTGAAAGAGTGCGTAATAGCTCACTGGTCAAGTGGTCCTGCGCCGACAATGTAGCGGGGCTGAAGCGCACCGCCGAAGCTGTGTCACTCACATTGTGATCCGCGCCGTCCTGCGGGGTGGTGTGTAGTCGTGTGGGTGGGTAGGGGAGCGTCCTGCATCCAGGGAAGCGTCGGAGTGATCCAGGCGTGGAGGGTGTGGGAGTGAGAATGCAGGCATGAGTAGCGATTGCAGAGTGAGAATCTCTGCCGCCGGATGACCAAGGGTTCCTGGGCCAGGCTGTTCCGCCCAGGGTAAGTCGGGACCTAAGGCGAGGCCGACAGGCGTAGTCGATGGACAACGGGTTGATATTCCCGTACCCGTGTGGACGCGTCCCTGATGAGGCTGGTGATACTAACCGCCCGAAGCTGTGGCGGTCTTCGGACCAAGACAGTGGAGCGCGGGATCTGAGCTGGTAGTAGTCAAGCGATGGGGTGACGCAGGAGGGTAGCTCCGCCAGTGAGTGGTAGTACTGGTGTAAGCCTGTAGCCCGACACGTAGGCAAATCCGCGTGTCATGGTGGGTGAGAGGTGATGCATAGCCGATTGAGGCGAAGTAGAGTGATCCCATGCTGCCGAGAAAAGCCTCTAGCGAGTGTCCGTGTGGCCCGTACCCCAAACCGACACAGGTGGTCAGGTAGAGAATACTAAGGCGTTCGGGTGAACTGTGGTTAAGGAACTCGGCAAAATGCCCCCGTAACTTCGGGAGAAGGGGGGCCAGTTGGCTTGAAGCCCTTTGCGGGCTAGGGCTGGTTGGCCGCAGAGACCAGGGGAAAGCGACTGTTTACTAAAAACACAGGTCCGTGCGAAGTCGCAAGACGATGTATACGGACTGACGCCTGCCCGGTGCTGGAACGTTAAGGGGACCGGTTAGTCTTTCGGGGCGAAGCTGAGAACTTAAGCGCCAGTAAACGGCGGTGGTAACTATAACCATCCTAAGGTAGCGAAATTCCTTGTCGGGTAAGTTCCGACCTGCACGAATGGCGTAACGACTTTCCTACTGTCTCAACCACAGGCCCGGTGAAATTGCAGTACGAGTAAAGATGCTCGTTTCGCGCGGCAGGACGGAAAGACCCCGGGACCTTTACTATAGCTTGGTATTGGTGCTTGGTTCGGCTTGTGTAGGATAGGTGGGAGACTGTGAAGCGGCTACGCCAGTAGTTGTGGAGTCATTGTTGAAATACCACTCTGGTCGTACTAGGTGTCTAACTTCGGACCATGATCTGGTTCAGGGACAGTGCCTGGTGGGTAGTTTAACTGGGGCGGTTGCCTCCTAAAGGGTAACGGAGGCGCCCAAAGGTTCCCTCAGCCTGGTTGGCAATCAGGTGTTGAGTGCAAGTGCACAAGGGGGCTTGACTGTGAGACCGACAGGTCGAGCAGGGACGAAAGTCGGGACTAGTGATCCGGCGCTGGCTGGTGGAAGCGGCGTCGCTCAACGGATAAAAGGTACCCCGGGGATAACAGGCTGATCTTGCCCAAGAGTCCATATCGACGGCATGGTTTGGCACCTCGATGTCGGCTCGTCGCATCCTGGGGCTGGAGTAGGTCCCAAGGGTTGGGCTGTTCGCCCATTAAAGCGGTACGCGAGCTGGGTTTAGAACGTCGTGAGACAGTTCGGTCCCTATCCGCCGCGCGCGTAGGAGATTTGCGGAAGGCTGTCCCTAGTACGAGAGGACCGGGACGGACGAACCTCTGGTGTGCCAGTTGTTCTGCCAAGGGCATGGCTGGTTGGCTACGTTCGGAAGGGATAACCGCTGAAAGCATCTAAGCGGGAAGCCTGTTCTTAGATGAGATCTCCCACCCCTTTGTGGGGTAAGGCCCCCAGCTAGACGACTGGGTTGATAGGCCAGAGATGGAAGCCTGGTGACGGGTGGAGTTGACTGGTACTAATAGGCCGAGGACTTGATTACAAAGAGGCTGCGCATCCACTGTGTGATTCTGAACCAACCACCAGGTTGGCTTGGGTCGGTGAAACGATCTGGGTTGTGGTGGTTTTGTTCATAGCGTTACGGCGGTCATGGCGGGAGGGAAACGCCCGGTCCCATTCCGAACCCGGAAGCTAAGCCTCCCTGCGCCGATGGTACTGCACTTGTGAGGGTGTGGGAGAGTAGGACGCCGCCGGACTTAAATTAGGCCAGGGGCCTCGGTCGAGACGAACAGTCTCCCGAGGCCCCTGGTCCTTTTTGGGTTGACACGGTTATTGGTTCGACTCGGTCGCCGTGACCTGGTCATCATGGCTGTCATGAAAGTCACGAGACTGCATGACATACATGAGTTCTGGCGCCAGGCCGGGCCGTTGTACACCAAGGATCCGGTCCGGCACACGGTCGCGTTGACCGTGCTCAAACGGGTTCGGTCCGGGTTGGGCGACCAGGACGCCGAACCGATCCTGCTGACCGTTGAGGACCAGGGCGTGATCATCGGCGCCGTCTTCTGCACGCCGCCGCATCCCTACGGCTTGAGTGCGATGCCGGTTGAGGCCGCTGCGCCGGTGGCGGAGTTCACCGCGGCGGAAGGCATCCGGCCAACGTCCGCCTTGGGCGAACACGCTGCCGTCGAGGCGTTTGCCGCCGCGTGGCACGACATCACCGGCGCTACGCACACCGTTGACATAGACCTGCGGCTGTACCGGCTCTTGGAGGCCGAGTTCGCGCCGCCGACCAACGTCCCCGGCGAGCTGGCCATCGCGAGCGAGGACGACCTGGACGTGCTGCTCGACTTCCGGCGTGGGTTCGACATCGAGACCGGGCAACGTGCACTGACGGACATGCCGGCTTTGCGTGCCTTGTTCGCGGCCGGCGCTGGCCATGGCATCTGGTGGGTGGACGGCAGGCCGGTGGCGATAGCCGCGGCGAGCAAGCCCGAGGAGGGCATGTCGCGGGTGAGCGCCGTGTACACGCCGCCGGACGAGCGCGGACACGGTTACGGATCGGCAGTGACTGCCGGCATCAGCCGCTGGGCTATCGACCAGGGCGCATCCGACGTCGTACTGTTCACCGACCTGGCCAATCCGATCTCCAACTCGATCTACCAGCGGATTGGCTACCGACCAGTCATGGACACCATCGAGGTCGCCTTCCGGCTACCGTGAGCGTGATGGCGTCACCGACCGACCGCTCCCGTTCCGCGCCCTCGCTGGCCCGGTACGGCTTCACCGATCCGCGTGCACGTGATGACGTGCGCGCGGCTGGCTGGTGGGATGCGGCCGGCCCGACGGAAGAGGGTGAGCCGGTGCTCGTCGCGCTGTCCCGCAGCCCCGACCCCGACCTAGCCCTGCGCAGCCTGGACCGGCTGCGCGAGTCCGCCGGATCGCAGTGGGCGGAGATCGACGGGGAACTGCGTGCCGACACTGGATTCCGCGGCAGGCTGATCAGCGTGCTCGGCTCGTCGACCGCGCTTGCCGACTACCTTGCCGCTCATCCCGAGCAGTGGCGCAGGCTCGCGGAGATCAAGCGGCCCCCGACCGACGACTCCGGAATCGGTGCCAGCTCGGCCATGGAGACGGCCGGTGCGATGCCGATCACGTCCGTTCCGTCCGAGCGGTTCACCGAAGTGCTGCTGCGCGCGGTCCGCGCGGATCGGGTTGACGGTGCCGCCGATGCGCGGGCGGCGTTGCGCGGCAATGACGCGGTGCGGACGCTGCGGCTGGCCTATCGCGGGTTGTTGTTGCAGGTCGCTGCTACTGATCTTGGTCATCTGGTGGAACCGGAGCTGGCAAGGCCCGGCTATACGCGGGTCGCGGCTGAGCTGACCACGCTGGCAGAGGCGGCCTTGCGCGCAGCGCTCGCGGTCGCCGTTACCGAAACGTGTCGTGCGGACGAGCCGTTGCCGTGCCGGCTCGCGGTGATCGCGATGGGCAAGTGCGGCGGCCGCGAACTGAACTACGTCAGCGACGTGGACGTGGTGTTCGTCGCGGAGGGGGATCTGGCCAGGGCGACCAGGTTGGCCACGGCCATGATGCGAGTCGCGACCGAGGCGGCGTTCGAGGTGGACGCGGCGCTGCGGCCGGAGGGGAAGGCCGGCAAGCTGGTCCGCACGCTCGACGGGCACGCCGCCTACTACCAGCGCTGGGCGCGTACCTGGGAGTTCCAGGCGTTGCTCAAGGCGCGGCCGGTCGCCGGCGATGCCGAACTCGGCCAGGCGTACCTGGATGTGGTGCGGCCGCTGGTGTGGACCGCGGGCGATCGGGAGGGGTTCGTCGCGGACGTGCAGGCGATGCGGCGTCGGGTCGAGGACCACGTGCCGGCCGAGCTGCTCGACCGGGAGCTGAAGCTCGGCCGAGGTGGCCTGCGCGATGTCGAGTTCGCGGTGCAGCTGCTGCAACTCGTGCATGGTCGCGGCGACGAGTCGTTGCGTTCGCCGTCGACCACCGAGGCGCTGGCCGCGCTGGGCGCTGGTGGTTACGTCGGGCGGGAGGACGCGGCCGGGCTCGGCGAGGACTACCGGTTCCTCCGTCACCTCGAACACCGGCTGCAACTGCGCAAGCTGCGTCGCACGCACCTGTTCCCCGCGTTCGACGACGAGCCGGAGCTGCGTTGGCTGGCGCGTGCCGCGGGCATCCAACCGCGTCGAGGCCGGGCAGCGGGCGAGGTGTTGCTTTTCGAGTTCCACCGGCACGCCGCGCGCATCCGGCGCCTGCACGAGAAGCTGTTCTACCGGCCGCTCCTGGAAGCTGTGGCCAAGGTGCCGACCGAGGAACTGCGCCTGACCACCAAACAGGCGGTGGCCCGGTTGGCGGCCCTCGGCTATGCCGCGCCGGACGGCGCACTGCGCCATATCGAGGCGTTGACAGAAGGGGTTACCCGTCGGGCGGCCATTCAGACGACGTTGTTGCCGGTGCTGCTGAGTCTGTTCGCGGACACCCCGGATCCGGACGGCGGGCTGCTCGCGTATCGGCGGTTGTCCGAGGCGTTGGCGACGACGCCCTGGTACCTGCGGTTGTTGCGGGACGAGGGCGCGGTCGTTGAGCGATTGGCGAAGCTGCTCGGCACGTCCAAGCTGATCCCGGATCTGATGGTGCGTGCGCCGGAGACCCTGCAACTGCTGGCCAAGCCGGACGAGTTGGGCGCGAGTGAGCCCGCGCCGGCTGAAACGTTGCTGGCCACGGTCGGCCGGCATTCGGACGTACGCAGCGCGGTGGCCGCTGCGCGATCGTTGCGCAGGCACGAGCTGCTGCGGGTGGCCAGCGCGGACGTGCTCGGCATGATGGACGTGCCAACCGTGTGCACGGCGTTGACCAGCGTCGCCGGTTCGGTGTTGGCGGCCGCGTTGTCCGCGGTACTGCGCGCCAGGGCGCAGGACGATCCCGCACAGGCGAAATTGGCGATCATCGGCATGGGGCGGCTCGGTGGCCAGGAGCTCAGCTATGGCTCGGACGCGGACGTGCTGTTCGTGTGCGAGCCGAACGAGGGCGTGACCGAGTCGGCCGCGGTGCACTGGGCGGGTTCGGTGGCGGAGGCGTTCCGCACCGCGCTGGGTTCGCCAAGTCAGGACCCGCCGCTGCTGGTCGACGCGGACCTGCGCCCGGAGGGCCGACAGGGCCCGCTGGTGCGCACCCTCGATTCCTATGTCGCCTACTACGCGAAGTGGTCGGACGTGTGGGAGTCGCAGGCGTTGCTGCGCGCTCGGTTCGTTGCCGGCGATGCCGACCTGGGTGCGCGGTTCATCGCGACCATCGATCCGGTGCGTTATCCGGAGCAGGGGCTGAACGCGACGCAGGTTCGGGAGATCCGGCGGATCAAGGCGCGGGTGGAGAGCGAACGATTGCCGCGCGCCGCCGATCCGAGCACGCACACCAAGCTCGGCCGGGGTGGCCTCGCCGATGTCGAGTGGACGGTGCAGTTGCTGCAACTGCGCTACGGCAACGCCATTCCGGCCTTGCGCACAACGTCCACAGTGGACGCACTGAGGGTCGCGCGGGACGCGGATCTGCTCGCCGAGTCGGACGCGGTCGAGTTGCTGGCCGCGTGGCTGTTGGCGACCAAGACGCGCAACGCCACGATGTTGGTGCGCGGCAAGGCTTCCGACCAGTTGCCGAGCACGATCCGCGAGTTGGCTGCGGTGGCCGGTCTGGTGTCGGGTCGACGCGGTGCCGACCCTGGCCAGTTCCTCGACGAGTACCGGCGCACGACGCGTCGCGCTCGCGGTGTGGTGGAGCGCGTGTTCTACGAGGGCTGACCAGCCGGGCGTCGGACGCCTCGATCACCAGTTGCGGGTGGTACTGAGCTGGAGCTGTTTCTGCAGGACCGGCGTGATTTTGCGGATGACCGCCTCGTCCGCCTGGAAGGCTCTTGCCGCGTCGGGATAGGTGGCCTGGGGTGCGCCGGACCAGTAGCGAATGGCCCGGTCCAGGGCTGCGGCGAGGGGCGCGGGGTCGAAGCTGGTCAGCAGGTCCTCGGAGTTGGGCAGCCGCCACCAGGCGGCAAGGGCGCGGGCGGTGTAGGTCAGGCCGTGCCGGGCGGTGGTGCGGGTGAGCAGCAGCGTGGCCACCGGGTCGAGGTCGATCCGAGGGGTGGGCGCGAGCGTGGGCTGCCGATGGAACCCGGTGGATCGGCCAAGGTGCCAGGGGACCGAGTAGGGGAAGATCTCCTCAAGTAGCCGGTCGGATGACCACAGCAGGAGGTACCGGTATTCGTCGCGGCGACTCTCCAGGGTGCCTGCGGTGCCCCCGCGTTCTCCGGCGACCGGCTGGTCATAGTTGGCGTAGGTGAACCCCGTCGGCGTGTCGCCAGCAGGCACACCGATGCCGTAGAGGGGGCCCGCGGCGCCGTAGAGCCGGATGAGAGCGGCCAGCGGGGAGTCGGCCGCGACCAGCCGGGCCAGTTTTCGATGTTCTCCGGCGCCCACGTGATTCCAGAAATTGACGACCTTGCGTTCCTCGGCCTTACCGGGCAGCACGGGCCTGCTGGCTCCGGCCGGCGTTTGCCGAGGCTTGTCGGTCGGCGACGGAGTCCTATGAGGACGTGAAGAAGCCGGTTGCGCCGCTGGCTTCTGCGGCGTCGGCTTTCGCGGCGCCGGTTTCTGCGGCGTCGGTTTGGTGACAACCGGGGCAGGTGGCGTTGTCGTACCCGGTAGGCAGGCGGCGCAGCCGAGGTGGGTCTTGGCCGCGACCAGCGGAGCGTGCGCCTGGCAGTTCGGGCAGCGGGTGGGCGCGACGGCGCCGAGCAGCGGCAGGTAGTCGAAGGTGACCGGCCAGCGGCGGTCGCCGCGACGCACGTCGGTGGCCAGCCGCCACGCCGGAACGTCGATCAACTGGAGCCGGTACGGGCGCAGTGCGTGGCTGTGGCGGTACTTCTCGGCGATCTCGGCCAGCCGCCGGTCCCGCTCGGCCAGCGTGGCCTCGGCGCGGGCGTCGAGCAGGGCGGCACGGTGCGGGTCGGCGTCGGTGCGGCGCTTGTCGATGGCGGCCAGCGCCGCGGCGTAGTAGTCGGTGGCCCGCGCGATCTCCTCGGCGCGCTCGGCATCGGCTCCGGCGGCAAGGGCCTTGCCTCGGGCGGTGGCGCCTTCGTCGAGGACCTGATAGGCGGCGGCCAGCGCCGGTACCAGGTCGGTCGTCCTCGGTTGGCGACCGAGCGGGCCATCAGCGGTGGCCGTGGCCTGCCGCAGTCGCTCGGCCGCATCCTGCGGCCAGGCGACGCGCGAGGTCACGTCGATCAGGCACTCGGCGACTTCGGTGAACCTCTCCTCGGCGGAGACGGTATGGCTGACCAGCGCCCCGACCCGCAGCGTCGCGCGCTGGGTGCGGATCGGGGCCGCGGTGGCGTCGATCCGGCCGTGGTCGACCGGGACCTGGTCGCGCACCCGGGCCAGCAGGTCTTCTGTGGACATCGGCTTGGCCGGGTGGATCACGGTCACTGCCGCGATATCCCCTTCGTCCACAATGGACTCCGCAGCCTTGTCGATCTCCGGGTGGCCCGCGCCGAGGAACAACACGCCGTCCTCGCGGGCGATGTCCGGATCATCGGTGATCAGCGCCGACTCCGGCAGGTCGTGAGCTGCGGCCACCTGGTCGGGTAGCACCGCGAGCACGGTGTCCCCGGACTGCTCCCACAAACCGCCCCTGGCGTCGAGATAGTCCAACCAGAAGGCGAAGGCAGGGCTGCGGCGGGCCAGGCTCACGCGTCGTCGTCCGTTCCAGCCAGAGCGTCGACGGTGCGCCGCTCGGTCAGGTAGGTGGTGCGTGCCGCGGCCAGTTCCTCGCCGAGGGCGTCCATTCGGCGGGCGAAGCCGGCGTCGTTCTCGGTGGTGGTGAAGGCGTCGAACACGGCCTGCTCGAAGTCGAAGTCCTCGTCGATCCGGCCCAGGATCATGTCGAGTTCCCCGACCACCAGCTCGAACATGTTGATCTTGGTTTCCAGAACGTGCAGAATACGCTCCTCGATGGTGCCCCGGCAGACCAGGTTGGTCAGCAGGACGTCATGGGTCTGGCCGACCCGGTGCAGCCGGCCGAGCCGCTGCTCGATCTGCATGGGATTCCACGGCAGGTCGAGGTTGACCATGACGTGGCAGAACTGGAGATTGCGTCCCTCACCGGCGGATTCGGTGGACAACAGCACCGGCACGTTGTCGGCGAACGTGCCGATGACACGTTCCTTCTCCGCGCGGGGCAGTCCGCCGTGGTAGACACCCGCGTCGATGCCGACGGCCCGAGTCGCCTCGGCCACGGTGTCGAGGGTGTGCCGGAAGGCCGTGAACACCAACACCTTGTCACCACGCCCCACATGGTCACCGAGCTTGGCCACCAGTCGCCGCACTTTGGCCGGGTTGGTGATGGCGGCGCCCCTCGCGGCCAGGTCGGTCCAGCCGAGCTTGGTCAGCGTCGGTGCGGCCGCGGCCGGAAGGGAACCGGCCAGGCGGGTGACCGAGCGCAACGCGAGACGGCGGGCGGCGGGAGCTTCCTTGGCTTCCACCCGGACCCGCTCGGCCAGTTCCGTGTAGAAGGCGCGTTCGTCGTCGTCGGGCACGACGATGGTGGTCTCGGCGAGGCGTTGTGGCAGCCGCAGCGCGACCTCGCTGCGCCGGTGGCGCACCATCACCTGCCGGGTCCTGGCCCGCAGTTCGGTCAGGTTACGGGGCTGGCCCACGTCCCCGCCCGTGGCGGTGTGGCGGGCGCGGAACTGCGCCGGAGTGCCCAACAGTCCAGGTGCGACCAGCGAGATCATCTCGTAGAGGTCCTGCAGCCGGTTCTCTACCGGAGTGGCGGTCAACAACAGCAGGAACCGGGCGGTCAACGCCCTGATCAGCTTGCCGGACGCGCTGCGCGCCGTCCGCAACCGGTGCGCCTCGTCGGCGATCACCAGATCCCATCCGATGCCGGTGAGTTCGGATTTCAGCGGGTCGCGTCGGGCAGCGGCCAGCGAGGCCAGCAGCACCGGCCGATTGCCGTTCCCGACGGGAACGCGATCCTTGCCGGACAGGATCATGGTAGGCAGGCCGAACTTGCGCTCCAGCTCGTCGCGCCACTGCTCGACCAGGCCCGCCGGGGTGATCACCAGCGTCCGATCGGCCAGTCCGCGCAACCGTAGTTCGGAGGCGATCAGGCCGGCTTCGATAGTCTTGCCCAGCCCGACCTCGTCGGCGAGAATCGCTCGGCCCCGCATGCGGCGTAGCACGGTGGAGGCGGTTTCGCGCTGGTAGTCGAACGGCTCGAAGGCAAGCTGTGGCAGGGACAGCAACGTGTCGAACCCGGGCCTGCGAAGCACCGCGACCGCCCGATCCACCAGCGCCGATGCCGCAGGGTCCACGACAGGAGCCGTGGCCAGCCGGCCCACCAGCCGCAGCAACGATTCGGGCAAAGCCGGTTGGCCGGACGATTCAGCAGAGTCGTCTACCCGCACCACCACCGAACTGATCGTAGTCGATGGCTCACGACCTCTTGGCGCACCCACCTATCGCTGCGGACGGGCGCTGGTGTCGCTTGCGGTTTCAGCGCGGTGAATAACCTGCTCCGGTGGATCAACGAGGAGACAGCCACGCTCTTGCCGCTGCTGCACGCGAGTGCGACGCGTTGCGGCACGCGGCGACCCTGGCCGAATGGCTCGGGGCAGGACGGCCGGTCACCGCGAAGGGAGTGCTGCGCCGGGCCGACGTGCCCGTGGCCGCGAGGTTGTTGGACGTCGCGGTACCGCAGAGGGTGCGGAGCGCGGCAGACGTGCCCGAGCTCCGGTATCCGTGGACGGCGGCGCTGGCCATCGGGCTGCTGGCGGTCAGCCGCGATCGGGCCATGTCCGGTCCGGCACTGCCCCAGTGGCGGTCAGCCGCGGACGACGAGGTGCTCGACGGTTGGTCGCGGGCATTGGCGGTGACACTCGCAGACATGTTTCCCGACGCCGGGGGCGGGGCGGAGTCGCTGGAGATCGGTCGGCTGGCGCTGACTGTGTTGGCCATTGAGCCCGCTCCTAGCGGCGTCGACCTGGTGGCGTCGGTCAGCGAGACGATCAGAGGTTCGGGCTATTCCCTCTATCGGACCTTCGACCGCGGCTTCGGGGTACGGGAACCGGCCGAGTTGTCGCTGGACTTGCTGGCCGCCTTTGGCGCTGTTGCCGGCAACAGCGGCACGTGGCGGATAACTCCGCTCGGTCGATGGGCGCTGTCGATCCTCGCCGCGCACGGCACCGCGCTGCTGGGCTCCCCCGATGCGTCGGGCGAGGTCACCGGGATCTGCCAGCTCAAGATCACCTTGTGCCATTTTCGGCCGACGTGCTGGCGCAGGGTGCTCGTCCCCGCCTCGGCGACGCTCGGTGATCTCCACGAGGTCATCCAGATCGCCTTCGCCTGGGACAACGATCATCTGCACGCGTTCACCGTCGGCAGGCGGCAGTACGGCGATCCGTACTTCGACGCCGAGTACGACGAGGACAAGGTCACGATAGGTGAGGTGTTCGACAGGGGACGCAAGTCGATTGCCTACGTCTACGACTTCGGCGACAGCTGGCTGCACGACATCGCGCTGGAGAACGTCGTCGAGCCGGAACCGACTACCAGCTACCCGATCTGCGTGGACGGTCGTGGCGACGCGCCGGTCGAGGACTGGTGCGAGGACGACGGGCCTGCCTTGATCCCCTTCGACCGGGCGGATATCAACGCCAACCTTGGCCGCCTTGCTGACGGTGCCCGGCAGGTGGCGGCGCGGCCGCACGATGACATCGAATCGAGGTCATCCTGACGGACGTTGATTTTCGCGTTCAGACGGCCGATGGACGGAGTGGGCCGGTCCTGGTCCGTAGGTGCGTTCCGTGACCGTCGCGTACTGTCGTGCGGCTTCCGCCACAGTCGAAAACGAGATGCGTTCCTGTTCGAGGCGGACGGCGGGGCCGAGGGCGTCTTCGACGAGTTCGGCGTAGAGCGCGGCTTCGTCCGGTAGCAGCATCTCCAGGTGCTCGGTGGTGGGGCTCGGTTCGGCTACCCACTGGCTTTCGTGCGCCAGCAGTGTCGTCCGGTCCATCAGCATGGACCGGGCGTGGCCGAAGGTGCGGCGCAGCCGGTTGAGGATCGCGAAACCGTGGGTGTCGATGTCGCCCCAGTACACGAGGTTCTTGTCGGTCAGCCAGCGCAACGGTTCCAGCTTGCCCGCGGCGTATCCCTCGCCGAAGATCACGACAGCGTCGTCGATCGGCGGGAACGCGAGGTAGGTGATCTCGTTCTCGACGACGAACACCGTGCGCACCGCCGGTGGCAGGCTCGCCAGTTCGGACACCCGGACCGACATCTCGCTGAATCCGGCGCCCTTCGCCAACCAGCGGAACCGTACGTAGACGGGCTTGCCGCGGAACCGGTAGCGGCCAGCGAAATCCGACGGAGGCCGGGCGCGGTCGACACGCTGTTCGGGGAGTTGCCGATCGAGCAGCGCCGACAGGATCGCGCGATGCCGCTCGATGAACTTGGTGTCGACGCCCGGCACGTCGACCTGCCGCAGATACATTTCTGGGTGCGCGTGCGCCTCGATCCACAGCACGGTGTCGACGAGCCTGGCCCATTGATCGGCGTGCCGGAGGGTTTCCATCGGCTTGTCGGCCATCCACTCCGCGATGAGCGGGGCACGTGGTCTCGTCGCCTCCAGCAGCCTGGTGAAACCCCGCACGTCGGCCTGGACGCCGAGCGCGGCCCACAACTGCTCGTAGGAGTCGATCCAGGCCCGTGCCGGAAGCTCATTGGCACCGATGACACGGCCACCGACCGATTTCATCTCGACACGCAGGTGCGCTGCCCGCCGCCAGTGCTCGCCCCATACGCGGACCTCGTCGAACCGGGCGGCGATATCGCGTGCGGTCGGTCCGCGCAGGCCCAACATGAGCGGTTCCCAGCGCGCACCGGCGGCGAACCCGGACAGGAACTCGCCGCGCTCCCAGCGTCGTCGCAGCTTGTCGACGATGTCACGGGGGATGGTCCAACCCGGCCCGGTCACCTCATTCGCTCCGGACGGGCGCGCTCCGAACGGGCGCGGCGTCGACGGCATGAGCGAGTTGGCGTCGGTGGTACTCCTCGATGGTCAGGGTTTGCAGCCGGGAGCTGTTGCCGGTCTTGTTGTCCACGAAACCGACCGTGGCCACGTATGGCTCGATGACATGGATCTTCTGCAGCGGCGTCACGATCAGCAGTTGCAGGCCGAGCCTGGAGAACAGGTCGAGCGCGAACCGGGTCGACTCGTCGGAGCCGCGGCCGAACGCCTCGTCGATCACCACGAAACGGAAGGTCTTCGACTTCGGCGCGTCCCAGTCGAGTTTGAACTGGTACGCCAGTGAGGCGGCCAGGATGGTGTAGGCGAGTTTCTCCTTCTGGCCGCCCGATTTGCCGCCGGAGTCGGTGTAGTTCTCGTGTTCGGTGTCGTCCGCGCGCCACCGTTCGGACGCCGAGAAGGTGAACCAGTTCCGGACGTCGGTTACCCTGCGGGTCCAGTTCCGGTCCGCCTCGGTCTGACCCTCCCGACCCCGCAACCGTTCGATGATTGCCTTGACCTGGAGGAACTTCAGTTCCGAGTACTGGTCGGACGCCTCGCCGCCGAGTGATCCCGCGGTGCACTCGCGCAGGTCCCTGCGGAAGTCACGGATCTCCACGTTGATCGTGGGATGCGGCTGGAGCCGGATGAACCGGCCAGGGTTGTAGTCGATGTCGATCAACGAGTCGTTGATGGTCGCGATCCGCTGTTTGATCAGCTCCGCCTGCCGGTCGAGCTGGGAGGCGAAGCCCGCGACGTCCCGGATCGTGTTGGTGTTGAGGTAGGTTTTGAACTCGGTCTCGAACCGAGGCAGGTCGTCATGGGCGATGCGGTCGTGCAGCGCGCGGAATTCGTGCGTCGCCTGGATCGAGGCGTCGAACTCCTTGGTCTCGGCCGGGTAGTCGGTCCGGAATTTGACCATTTTCTTGGTGATCTCGGTTGCGATCTTGCTCTGCCGGGAACCAAGCCGCTCGGTCTCCGCGTTGAGTTCGTCGCCGACCGCCAACTGAGCGCGGTCGCAATCCTCGGGCGTCGCCAGTGGCCGTCGCGCGAGGCGTTCGTCGAGCCGGGGAAACAGCCGTCGTGCCGGCTCGCAGGCGGGCTCGGCCAGGGTCTGCTCCAGCTCGCCGAGCAGTGTCTCCGCGGTGTGGCTCCGATCGGCCAACTTGCCGATCTCGCCGGTGGCGGTGTCCTTCGCGCGCTCCGCCTCGGCGATCTTCCCCTCGACCTCGGACAGTTCCGCGTTGATCCGTTTGAGCTCGTCGGATTCCTGTTCGAGCTGGCGCTTCTCGGTCTCCAGTTCGGCGATGCGGTTGACCGGGGACTGCCAGTCGATGTCGCTGTAGGAGGAGAACTCGCCGAGCAACGCCAGCGTCCGAGCCAGCCGCTGGCGTTGGTCCAACGCGGCCCCGAGCGCCTGGTGCTGTTTGGTCAGTTCGGTCTGCCTGCGTTGTACCGTGCTCGCCTGACCGAGCAGGGCATCGATCTTGGCCTGGTTGTCCCAACCGAGCACAAAATTGCGGCGGTCGTCGATGCGGCGGGTGTCGTCCTTCTCGTGTCGCCCTCGGGCGCCCTTGATCTGTCCGGCCCTGGTGATCGCCTTGGCCGCCCTGCGGAACTCGGCCATGGTTTCGACGCACTCGTAGTCGGCCCGGTGCGCCAGCTCGCGCTCCAACCAGGCGGCGAACGCAGACTCCTTGATCTCCAGCTTGTCGGCCAGGGAGCGCGGCGACGGCGATGCCGGCGGCGACGCCGCCAGCCGCAGAGGCACGTGGTAATAGACGAGCTTGACCCCGAGATGGCGGGCGTTGATCCAGTCGGACACGGCGGCGTAGTGCTCGCCGGCGACGAGCATCGACAGACCGAAGCCGTGCAGCAGCCGCTCGGCCGCCCCCTCCCAGGCTCGGCAGTCCGCACGCACCTGGATGAGTTCCCCCGCGAATGGCAGCGCCGCCGCGTCGACCTCCAGCTCCGCGCACAGCATGTCGCGCACGTCGAGGCTGCGCTTCGGGATGTTGCTCCGGCGTTCGGCCAGGCTGCGCAGTTCGTCGTTGAGTTCGGCGGCCTCGGCGTCGAGCTGCCTGCGTTCGACACCGAGTTCGGTGAGCCTGTTCTGCAGGTCGGCCTGCTCCTGGGTGAATGTGTCCGTCCGGTCGGTGATGGCGCGCTGGCGGGCGGCGAACTGTTCGGGGCCGGTGACCGCGGGCAGTTCCGCGTCGCGCAGCAACTCGTGGTAGCGCGCGGAACGCTCCTGACGGCGATCACGCCTGTCCCGCTCGGCCCGGATCTCGGCCTCGATCTGGGCGACCCGGTCGCCGCCGCAGCCGGCCCTGCGCAGCAGCAGGTTCTGTTTGCGATCCCGCAACTCGCCGAGTTCCCGCTTGGTGTGGTCGAGCCGGGCCTGTTGCTCGCCCATTTCCTTGCCGAGTTCGCTGATCCGGTTTTGCAGCAGCGATGACTTGCGGTCCGCGCAGTAGTACCGCAGGGCGTCGCGTTGGGCTCTGCCGGCGGCGATCCGCGTCCCGAGTTCGTCATGGGTGTCGCAGTCGGCCAGCAGCGGCTCCAGTTGGGCAGCTGTTCGCGGGCTTTGCGGACGGCGTCGTGCGCCCTGGTCAGATTCTCGAAATGGTCGATCAACGTGCTCACCGAGCCGGCGGCATCGAACGGTTCAAGCATATGCGTGCGGACGAAGTCGTTGAGGTTGCCGACCGATTTCATCGACACCGTCTGGTGGAACAGCTCCATGGCCTGCTCGGACTCGATGCCGAGCTTGCGCCGGAAGTCTTTGCTGTAGGCGGGGAAAGCGTTGTTGACACGCGGACGTCCTGCTTGCGCAGGCGCAGTTTCAGCGCGCCGATGTCGCCACCGAAATCGGTGAAGTCGGCGATGATCGACAGCTCCCGTTCGGCGACGGCGAAGAACCGGTCCGGCTGTCCCTGGGACGCGTCCCGGTCCCAGAACACCTGGCCCACCGTCCGGTCAGTCGAAGCCGGCGTTGGCGAACACGGCGAGGATGACCGAGAACGCGCGGCTGTCACGCAGCCCGACCGGCCTGGACGAGCCGGTGGCCTCGTTGCGTTCCGACTTGTAATAGCCCAGCACGTAGGAGCGCAGGCTGCGTTCCTTGGTCTCGGCCCCGGCGGCCTTGTTGTAGGAGATCTTGTTGGCGGGCAGCAGCAGGGTGGTGATCGCGTCGACGATAGTGGATTTGCCGGAGCCGATGTCGCCGGTCAGCAGAGCTGTTGTTGCCGTCAGGGTGGAAGGTCCAGACCCGCTGGTCGAAGGTGCCCCAGTTGTACAGTTCCAGCCTGCAAGGCGATAGCCGGCGCAATTCGGTCGTCGTCGTACGCGCGGTCACCGCGTCACTGGTCATCCCCCGATCCGGTGAGCTGGGCGGCGTACTCGGTGAGTCCGTTGATCGAATTCGGCCAGCCATTGGCCGTCGACGAACGCCTTGAGAATGCGGCGCACCTCGTAGGAGTCCTGCTGCCCGGTCGCCCTGCGCAGGAAGCCGAGTTCGACGATTTTGCTGACGTGCGCGTCGATCTGGTCGACCAGCCGGGCCTCGTTGCTGCTGTCTGGAAGGAAGATGCGGACCAGTCTCGACGATTGTTCCCGGTGCAGGACCAGCTTGGTGTCGGCGGCCTGAGGCGTCGAATTCGGCGAGCTTCTTGCGCAGCAGCGCCAGTAGCAGGCTGACATGGAGGGACAACGAGCGACGTGGGATCAGCCGCGGGATGCGTGCCGTCGTCGGCCGTCCTCGTACCTCGCGTCGGGGCGGGAGCGCAGGAAGGCATAACCCTCGGCCTCGTCGACCACCACCGCCAGGCCCATCGCCGCCACGTAGTCGCGCACCTGGGCTCTGCAAGGGCAACAGGTGGCGCCAAGCCTTTTCGTGGGTGTCGCATAGACGACGCCCTTCATCAGGTGGTGACGGCCAGCGGCAGACTCAGCTCGGTCCGCGGCGGCGAGGGCCACCGTCACGGCGTGCCATGCTCGGCGGAGGCGCCGGCCGGGTGCAACGTGTCCCGGGGTGGTGGGTGCGCGGAAGGTGACCCGGGGATGGTGGCGACCCTGGTGCGCGCCGGTCGGGTCCTGCCAGCTGACCTCTCGCGTGCGGCGATTCGTCGAAGACGACCTGGAACAGGCGTCGGTCAGGCGACAGGTAGGCCACCAGCTCGGCCAGCCCCTGTTCGAGCGGCTGACGATCTGGTGACTCGGCACCAGCCCGACCTGCGGCTGACGTTGCAGCGACCGTCGGACCGTCCGGCACAGCTGCGCCGGGTCGACGTAGATCTGCTCGAACAGCGCGCTGGCGTCGAAATCACCGACCCCGCCGCGGCGATGTCCGAGCTGTCCACGTTGAATCTTGACGTCGGGGCGTAGAGCGGTCGCTCCATCGGCAGCACGATCGTCGGTGCCGTGCCGTCGATCTCGCAGGTCGAGGCGCGGATCGGCGGTGCTCGCGCAGCTGGAGCGCGGACGACTCGATGCTGTGCAGGATGTCCATGACCCGGCGGTTCTCCAGCCAGACCTGATCGTCGAGGAAGCGACGTAGCTGTTCGGACAGCAGGCGGACGGTGGCCTGGGTGCGTTCGCCGGCGTCCAGCCAGTCATAGTGGATGTGCCGCATGCGTGGGTCGGTGTCGCCGATCGATCTCCAGTGACTGCACCTTGCTCCAGCAGTCCGGTGAATTCGGCCTGGCTTTGGTGGAGAGAGCAGGAAGTCGTAGAACGCGTGGAAGCTCCGGCCCTGGTCGGAATCGGCGGATGCTGCTGCGGCTGCCGAGCACCTCGTCCAGCAGTTCGCCCTTCGACCCCGTCCCAGCCGCGATCTGGCCCGTAGCGCCCGGTCGAGGTTGCGGAAGTTGTCCTCGACCTCGCGGAAGTCGGCCAGCAGCTCCCGGGCGGTCGTGGCGAACTGCTGGTAGCGGTCTCGCTGAGCCGAAGCGTCGAGCACGTCCACTCGGCCTGCCTCGACCCGGGCGATCTCGGCGTCGAGCTCGTCGCGGCGGCGCCGCAAGTCGGCAAGCCGGACATCCGGGTCGGTCTCCGCTCCGTAACACCATCTGCCGCAGCAACTCGAACACGGTATTCAGCCGCGATTCGGTGCCGACGAACGACCGGCTGCGCAGCGATTCGACCCAGCCCAGGGCCTTCTCGACGGCAGGAGTGGCGTCCATGTGCGGCTCATCGGAGCCGGGCGGATAGTACTTGCGCAGCCAGCCGCTCGCGGGTGCGCCCAGTCGTCGAGATAGGCCTTCGCCGACTTGGGAAACGTGCCAGCACCGAGCCGCTCATTGCAGCGCATACAACTCGTCGTCGAGCCTGCCGATCAGCTCGGCGGCGGCAATGGTCGCGAACATTGTCCTCGACGAAGACCTGCTCAGGAAGGACAGCATCAGTGGTGCGTTGTCGGCCCGCAGCAGCTTCCACGCCGGGTCGCCCCGGCGCAACAGGTCGAGTTCATCGAAGTCCATCGGCGGCTATTGCACCACGAGTCGGGTCACAGGTCGGCCATGGTCCGGCGCGTTGAGACAAGGGTGGCCGGGGCGGCGTCGACCAAGTCGATGGCATCGCAATGGCCCCGCCAGCGGATGCGTGCTGGCGGGGCCATGATTTTGCGATCGAACGGCTGCGACTCCAGGGATCACACGTCGTAATTGTGTGCAGTCGCCACGCTGACCTGCGCCTTTGCGATTGCACCCTGTTTGACCTGGTGGTTTGTGGTTGTTGCGGGTCGTTGTCGGTGGTCATTCTTCGACGTATGACGGCCTGTAGACGGCCTGGACGGTCCGTGACCCTGCGACGGCGACGATCACACACTGCGACAGGGCCACGTCGTGCTCCAGGTCGGCCAGCCGTTGGATCAGGCGGCCACGACTTGGGCAGGCCCGCTGCCGTCACTAGGCTCCGGTCGCGGTGGACGGGGCTGGTGTGGTGCTGTTGGGCCGTCAGCGGCGCCGGTGTGGCCGCTGACGTCTGCTACGTGGCGGACAGCGATGCCCAGACCTGTGCGCGGCTGGCTGCCGCGCCGATGGGTTGGTAAGGGCGGAACCGTACGCGGACACCGTTGAGCCAAACCGCGTCGAGATCACCGCAGCGGCTGACCCCGGGACGTAATTCACCGGGGTCCAGGGTCGCGGTGTCGGGGTCCTCGGCGAGCCTGATCAGGGCGTCGACGACCTCGTGGGCGTACGGTCCGCCCTGCCAGTCGAGATCGACGTGTCCGTCGATGGTCCGCCACCGATCACGAGCGGTGGTGCCTTCGAGAATCCGAGTGTCCCGGAGACCAAGCTCGACCGCTCCCAGCGCCGCGCGGTGGTCGGTGATCGACGGGAATGTTCCCCACCCGGTTCGACTGATCTCCCATACCACCGGCAGGTACGGAAAACTCTTCAGGATCTCCAGTTGGCCGAGTATCTGCCGCCGGGCCTGCTGGTAGGTCACCGCGAGGACCTTCTGCCGGAACGAGATCGTGTCCTTGAAGTGCTTGTTGTGAGTCATATCGCCTGGCCCCACCGCAGGGTTCCCCACGCTCACCCCGCTGGTCACGCGATGGACTCAGAAGGTGGCGTACGCGATTCACCGAACCTTGTCCTCGACACGTCGGTCGGCGTGGGCGACGTTGACGCTCGGAGTGTGGCCTGCGCACCGGCCGCGATCGACTGTAGCGCAACAGCCGGCCCTCGTCATGACCGAGAACTTGTGTCGCACCGGATTGGTTGAAGCCAAGAGAGCTACGCAGACGTGCCCAAGGCGGGTCTGCCCGAGGAGCGTCGACCTGATCCGGCCCGCGTTCTGTCGGGACGGACCGGTTGGTGATCGAAAGGGGTTCGACGTGTCGTCACCGGATTGAGCCAAAGTGCCGCGTGAACTCTTAGCTTATGATTTAAGGCTTGACGTCCGTTTTCTTGGTCTTGCCGGGGTCGTGTTGTGGGGCTTGGTGAGAGTTTCGTGATCCTGTTGGGCGTCCGGGACCGGGCCGGGAGAATTTCGGCGCGTTTGTCGGTAGCCCCATCGCCGGTCGAACCCGACGAAATCCTCGCCGAATCCTGCTCGGGGACAACCGAGTGGAACTGGCAGCCCTGCGCTCCCAGGGGCGCGGTAGGTCCTCGATCAGGTGACGGCCCAATCGCAGTTGGGTGTGCGCGGCAAGCACCATCCAGGTCCACCGATCCGCCGCGTCGGGCGTGCGCAGCCGGGGCCTGGTCCACCCCATCGTCTGCTTGAGGAACCGAAAAGTGTGTTCCAGATCGAAGCGTCGCAAGAACATCTGCCACAGCCGGTCAACCCGCGCGGCGCTCATCGCGCAGGCGGAATGCCACAGCCACAACGGCTTCGGGGTGCCGGTGCCGGGCAGGCGCTCGACCTGTAACCGGATCACGGTTCCTTCCAGGACCGGGAGTTCGCCGTCGTGACCAGCCCAGGCGCCCGTGCGGGTCAGTGTGGGGTGTAACCGGTCCCACGATTGGGCGTGCGCGGTGCCGTAGCGTGTGGTGTCGGTGGTCGTGGCGTGCGCTGGTGTCGGCCACGTGCCCGGATCGGCGAACACGAACCGTGCCCCGTGTCGTGCGCCGCGACCCCGGCTGCCGGGCCGGCGCGGTGGCGCGGGGAAGGCCAGCACCCGATCCGAGCGCAGCCGCACCAGTACCCGGACCGGGAGGTCAGCCAGCAGGAACGCCAGACGGGGACCGTCGTAGCCGCTGTCACCGACGATCCAGATCTCGGGGTCGCCTGCCCGCCAGTGCCCGGCGGTGATCAACCCCTTCACCACGGTGCGGAGTTGGGTGGCGGCCAGGTCGCAGTGCTCGTCGTCGGGACGCACGCGCATCACGTCGAGCAGCGCCGTCCACGAACTGCGGCCCGGTTCCAGGGCGGCGATGAAGGAGTAGGGCCAGCCGGGGATCATCTGGGCCTGGCCCTTGCCGCGCCCGTAGGTGTGGCAGAACAGCCGCTCGGGGCTGGTGTTGGCGTCGGGTCGTAGCCAGTGGCTGACGTCGATGGCCAACACGATCCGACCGTCATCACAGCGGGGAATGCTCTGGCGGGCAACAACGTTGCGGAATCGGCTGATGTCGATGCGGCCCTGGTTGAGGCTGTCGTACAGACTGCCGTGACCGCGCCGATGCTCGGGTTCCAGCGATAACTCGACCAGTGAGGTGACCGGCCCGTCGGCGCACAACGCGGCGTCGGTCAACTCGAACAGGGTGTCCGCGCGGGCGGTCAGGCACTGGTAGTACGCCTCACGGAACCGGGAAAGGTCCCCCAGCGCGGCAGCGGCGCTGGAATGGTGCACACTGATCATCGAAGCCCTTGGTTGTGATCTTCCGTCTGTCGCAAGAAGGAATGATCAACCAAGGGCTTCGTCCATGATCAATCGGGGTCCCGATCGGCCGCCCGGACCTCAAAACTCAAGCTTAGATGTGAACCAAGGACGACATCGTGCGCTGACCTGCGGAAATGCAACTTCCGCAGGTCAGCGCGGGTCCATTGAGAGGCGTTGAATGTCGTTCAGGTCCGTTCAGTGCACATGTTTGCTCCCCATTTGCTCCCCATTTGCTCCCCTGGTCGGCGGGGTGGGCGGCCAGGCGACGCCAGGCAGCGAGGCGAGCCGACTGCTCGGCGAGCAGTGGCGCGTTGGCCGTGGTGTGCGCCAGCTCCCGCGCCATGGTGATCACCGTGTCGGCGACCAGCGGCAGGTCGGGTGAACGGGGTGAGAGATCGGCGTGCCGACCGGGCACCTTGTCGAAGCCGAGCAGGAGCCACCCTGCCGGCTGGGTCGACCACGCAGCAGCCGGGGAGCGACGGTACATTCATCGCCCGCTGGCCTCCCACTTCGAACGGCACCGGGAAACCGGTGCCGCGCTGGTCGGCTGATGCGCTGATCGTGTCGCCAGCGCCTATTTTCCCCGTCGCGCAACGGGCGGACGGGATCACGCTAAACTCACCGACCAATATCGACATTGGGGGATGGATGACTGGGCGCGGTACGGCGTTGACCATCGGTCTTGTGGTCGCGGCAGGCGGATTGTTGGCGGGCTGTGCACCGTCGGACGGGCCCACCGGCGGTTCGGCGCCAGTCCCGGTCAGCCGGTCGCCGAAGGTCCCGGCATCGACCCCTTTCCAGCAGCGGTGCCTGGCCTCAGAGGGCGACATCAGGACCGATTCGGGGACCTGTCTGTACTACGACCCGAGTCTCACACCGGCACCCAGCAAGTGACGGACCAGAGCGTGCATCTTGAGTACCTGGTGGGTTGAACGGGGTGCGATCATCCCGGTCATGCCTGCCGTGTCCTGTGGCCGGGCTGTGTGCGCCACGGTTCGGCGGGCTCGCTCCTCCGGGTCAGTTGCGTCGGTCGGCATGGCGGTAGTGCCGGAGTCCGGCAGGGTGTGCGGGTCGCCGGTGTCGGCGGGTGCGGATGCATGGTCGCCGTGCTGACCACAAGCCAACCGAACTTCGAAACGCCCAACGATGCTGTCAACGGTCAGCGGTTCTTCCGGGTCAGTGGACGTCTGTCTGCCGGGTGGGCGGACAACAGCACTCCGGACTGGTGGACACCAGTTCTCCGGACGGGCGATCAGGCCAACGGGACCACCCCCTTGCCGGCTATCGCCTCGGCCAGCCGGTGGGAATCCCCCTTGGTGGTGACCAGATGAGCGTGATGCAACAACCGATCGACCGTCGCGGTGGCCAATGTCTTCGGCAGGATCGAATCGAATCCCGACGGGTGCAAATTACTCGTCACCGCGATCGAACGCCGCTCGTAAGCGGCATCGATGATCCGGTAGAACGCCTCGGCGGCGTCCTGCCCAGCCGGCAGCATCCCAATGTCGTCAACCACGATCAGATCGCAACCGCAGATCCGGGAGATGGTGCGGGCCACCGACCCGTCCACCTTGGCCTTGCCGACCGCGACCGTCAGCGTCTCCAGCGTGAACCAGGCGACCCGCAGGTCCTTCTCGATCGCGGCATGCCCGAGCGCTTCGACGAAGTGCGACTTGCCTGTCCCGCTTGGCCCGGCCAGGGCAAGATTCTCTTGCCTGCCAACCCATTCCAGGGTCGTCAGCGACTGTTGCGTGGCCTCGCTGATCGAGGACTCTTCCGGCCGCCAGGAGGAGAACGTCTTGCCAGTAGGGAAATTCGCGGCCTTGCGCCGCATCCGCCGGGTCGCGGAGTTGCGGCCACTGGTCTCCTCGGACAGCAACACGCGCAGGACCTCGGCGGGGTCCCACCGCTGCGCTCGCGCGGTCGCCAGGACATCGGGGGCGGCCTTGCGCAGGTAGGGCATCCGCATCCGGCGCAGGATCCGGTCCAGTTCCTCGGACAGCTCTGGAGCCTGGGGGCCGCTCATGATCCGAATCCTTCCCAGCCGCAGGTGCCCGGTTGGGCGGAGTGGTTCTCGTCGACGGCCACGACCTGCCCGACCGGGGCCGAGGTGGCCAGATGGTCCAGGATCGAGGCCAGATCGTCCTCGCCGAACCGGCCCGCGATCGCCGCCAGCCCCAACGCCTCGTCCACCTCCTCGACATCGATGACCGCGGCCAGCTCGATCGCGCGGGTCATCTTCGCCCGGATCCGGGTGACCCCGGTCGCGCCGGCCTCCACCAGCCAACGGCGAGCGCCCTCACCCAGGCCGAGGAAGGCGATCTCCAGCTCGGTGCGCGGCCGGATCCGTGGTTCGCGTGGCAGCGGCTGGTCGGGGTGGTGGGGATAGTGCTCGGGCAGGATGCGGGGGTTGCCCGGCGTGGACAGCTCATGACGGGCGATCTCGACCAGGCTGTGCCCGCCATCGGCGCCGACACGGGCGGTGATCACCAACTCCTCGCCGGTGACCCGGCACCAGACCTTGCTGCCCTGGTGCCCGTCCGGGGTGGAGTAGCGCACCAACCCGAACCGGACGGTCTGATCGGTGTCGACCAGGCGCTCCTCGCCCAACGCGATCGCGTGCGGCTCGGCGGGAAGCACGTGCAAGTAGGCCAGTTCGGCGGCCAGCCGCGTGACGGGGGCGACGGCGGTCTCCCGGTGGGCGCGGGCGTTGACCCGCTCACCCCACCCCAGACAGGCGGTGACCAGCTCGGTGAACGAGTCGTAGGCGGGCAGCAGATTCGCCGAGGTCGGCACCAGATCCGCCTTGGCGATCTTGACGGTGTGCTCGGCGCCGCCCTTGGACTCCGGGTCGAAGGGCTCACAGGTCTCGACCTTGCAGCCGTAGTGCCGGCCGGCGGCGACGATCTCGGGATGGCGGATCGGGACGCCGGCGATCCGGTCCATGGTGACGGTCTTGGGGTTGTCGGTGAGCAGATATGTTGGGGCGCCACCGATCCGGCGCAGAGTGGTGTCCAGACAGGACACCAGGCTGCCCAGGGTCTGATCCCAGGAGGGCAGCACCACCCGGAACCGCGACCAGGACAGCCAGGCGCAGAACAACTGCGTGCGCCGGCCGCCCACGCGGGGGCCTTCGCCCCAGTCAAACTGCAACCACATGCCCGGCTCGGGCACCCAGGGCCGGTACTTGCGCCGGTGACCGGCCGCGAACGCCGACTTGGCCTCGGCGACCGCCCGGCGGGTCGAGCGATCGGTACCGGTGAACCCCATGGTGACCAGGCGTTGGTGCACCACGTCGGCGCGGATGCGGCCTGGGACTCCTCGACCATCTCCTCGATCTTGTCCAGGAACGGGTCGATCAGCCGGGCTCGCCGGGACGGCCGGAACGGGTCACGCCCACTGTCGCGGAGGGTGACATATCGAGCGACGGTCTTCTCGTCTACCCCGGCCAGTTCCTACTGTTCTCCTACTTGTGGAGGGTCTGGGCGGTGCTTCGTCAACGAGCCTGGTTACCTTGTGTAACGCATCTCGGGTGCTGGCTGACCTGCGAAAACGGGACATTTTCGCAGGTCGGGTCGGGTATAGGTGGTGTTGAGCGTGTTCAATCCAACAAGATCATGGCCCGTCAGCACGATGCTGGCGGGCCATGATCTTTGCGCTCGGACGGCCTGTGGACGGCCTGGGAGAGTGGTCTGATCAGCGTTTCCGCTGGTCAGGCCACAGTGCAGGCTCCCAGGATCACACGTCGTAATACAGTGCGAACTCGTAGGGGTGCGGACGCAGGCGCAGCGGGTCGATCTCGTTCTCCCGCTTGAGCGAGATCCAGGTCTCGACCAGGTCGGGGGTGAAGACGCCGCCTTCGAGCAGGAAGTCGTGGTCGGCTTCGAGGCTGTCCAGCACCGCGCCGAGCGAGGCGGGGACCTGGGCGACCTCCTTCAGTTCCTCCGGGGGCAGCTCGTAGAGGTCCTTGTCGACCGGGGCGGGCGGCTCGGTCTTGTTCTTGATGCCGTCGAGGCCGGCCAGCAGCATCGCGGAGAACGCGAGGTAGGGGTTGCCGGACGAGTCGGGGCAGCGGAATTCGAGGCGCTTGGCCTTGGGGTTGTCGCCGGTGATCGGGATGCGCACGCACGCGGAGCGGTTGCGCTGCGAGTAGACCAGGCTGACCGGTGCCTCGAAGCCGGGCACGAGGCGGTGGTAGGAGTTCACCGTCGGGTTGGTGAAGGCCAGCAGGCTGGGCGCGTGGTGCAGGATGCCGCCGATGTAGTGGCGGGCGGTGTCGGAGAGGCCCGCGTAGCCGGACTCGTCGTAGAACAGCGGCTGGCCGTCGCGCCACAGTGACTGGTGGCAGTGCATGCCGGAGCCGTTGTCACCGAAGAGCGGCTTGGGCATGAAGGTGGCGGTCTTGCCGGCCTGCCATGCCGTGTTCTTCACGATGTACTTGAACAGCTGCAGGTCGTCGGCTGCGTGCAGGAGCGTGTTGAACTTGTAGTTGATCTCGGTCTGACCCGCGGTGCCGACCTCGTGGTGGGCGCGCTCGACGGTGAAGCCGGAGTTGATCAGGTTCAGGGTGATCTCGTCGCGCAGGTCGGCGAAGTGGTCGGTCGGGCTGACCGGGAAGTAGCCGCCCTTGTACCGGACCTTGTAACCCTGGTTGCCGCCCAGTTCGTCGGCGCCCGTGTTCCACCAGCCGGCGACCGAGTCGATCTCGTGGAAGGAGGCGTTCTCGGTGGTGTCGAAGCGCACCGAGTCGAACAGGTAGAACTCGGCCTCGGGGCCGAAGTAGGCGACGTCGGCGACACCGGACTCGCTGATGTACTGCTCGGCCTTGCGCGCGATGTTGCGCGGGTCGCGGCTGTACGCCTCGCGGGTGAAGGGGTCGTGCACGAAGAAGTTGACGATCAGGGTCTTCTGCTCCCGGAACGGGTCGATGCGCGCGGTGGCCAGGTCGGGCAGCAACAGCATGTCCGATTCGTGGATCTGCTGGAAACCGCGGACCGACGAACCGTCGAACGCGAGGCCGTCGGCGATGGCGTCCTCGTCCCAGGACGCGGCCGGCACGGTGAAATGCTGCATGATGCCGGGCAGGTCGCAGAACCGGACGTCAACGAACTTCACGTCCTCGTCGCGGATGAAGCGCAGCACCTCGTCGGGACTGGTGAACACCCTCTTTGGCTCCTTCGGTGTCGTGGGACCGGCGCGCCAGTGGGGCACGGCATCCTTATGGGTGACGACGGTATGAGCGCGGTGTTGCCCGACCGTCACCCGCATGTTTCGCTGATGTTAACGGCGCCGGTGGCCGGCCGCATGGCGCCCCCGCACTGGCGATTACGCTGGCCTTGTGGCTAGTTGGATCGAGTCCTGGCTGGCCGGCACCAAGCCGGCGACATCGTCGTCGGACGACGCGATCCAGGACTACCCTGGGCAGCGGCTCGGCCTGCCGGCGAAGGGCGCGGGCTCGGTCGCGTCGATGGGCAGGCGGTTCGCCGCGTTCGTCATCGACTGCGTGGTCGCCGCGCTGATCACGTCGCTGTTCGTGCACCCGCACCTGACCGACCCGGCGAGCATGCAGGCGCAGAACTACTGGAGCCTGCTGGCCTGGCTGCTGATCGCGCTGGTCGGCACCTCGTTCTTCGGCGTCACCGTCGGCATGGCGCTGCTGCGCATCCGGGTGGTCAGGATGGACGGCACCGCCATGGTCGGCCCGCTGCGTGCGCTGCCGAGGGCGGTGCTGGTGGCGTTGATCGTGCCCGCGGTGATCTGGAACGCCGACTACCGCGGCCTGCATGATCGGGTTGCCGGCACGATCGTTGTCAACGTCCGCTAAGTACCTAGTTACTTACTACTACCTGCGTCGGATGGCGCGTTGCACGCTGCGCATCTTGGCGCCGGGCGGCAGCGGGCCCTTGGGCAGCGCGGCGCCGCGGCTGGCCAGCGCGCCGAGCCGAGCTTCCAGCGAGTCCATCTGGCTGGTGTTGATGTTGGTTGGCAGCTTCATGATGTGCCGTTGCAGCTTGGGCAGGGGGACCTGGCCCTCATCGTTGCCCACGATGATGTCGTAGATCGGCGTGGTGCCGACCACTCGCGCCATCCGCTTCTTCTCCTGCGCGAGCAGGCTCTTCACGCGGTGCGGCACGCCCTCGGCGACCAGGACGATGCCGGGCTTGCCGATCACGCGGTGCACCGCGTCCATCTGGGTGGTGCCGGCTACCATTTGTGACACGCGCCACGATCCACGCAACTGGTCGAGCACCCAGGCCGCCGCGCCCGGCTGGCCCTCGACGCGGGCGAACATGCCACGCTGTGCGCGACGCACGAAGATGATGAAGGCGAGCAGGACGCCGACCAGCACGCCGAGCACGAGTGTCGACACCAGCGACACCACGGCGAGCGTGAGCACCAGGCTGATCACCACGGCGAGCACGACCGGCACGGCGAACGCGCCGACCATCAGCGGGAGCAGCAGCTTGTCCTCGCGGCGTTGCATCTTGAACGCCTCGAAGGTGTTCTTGACGTTCGCCCGGAACTTGCCGCGTCGCTCGGCCTTGCGCGCCGCCGCCGCTTCCTTGGCCGCTGCCTTGTCCTGCTTTCCTGCCATGGTTCCCAGGATACGGCCGGGCTCGACCTGCACGGAGGCCGCGTTGCCTTCCGTTATCGGCGCGCATCCACCCCGGCTCGCGGCCCGGCCTTCGCGATGTTGTCCGGCGACTCTGTCAGGATGCGGGGTCATGGACGGGTCACGGCGAGTACTGGACGGACTCGACCCGGAGCAGAGCGAGGTGGTGCTCGCGCCGCGCGGCCCGGTGTGTGTGCTGGCCGGCGCCGGTACCGGCAAGACGCGGGCGATCACAAGGCGGATCGCGCACCTGGTCACTGCCGGACATGTCGCGGCGGGCGGCGTGCTCGCGGTCACCTTCACCGCTCGGGCGGCGGGCGAGATGCGCACCCGGTTGCGCGCGCTCGGCGTTGCGGGCGCGCAGGCGAGGACGTTCCACGCGGCGGCACTGCGCCAGCTCCGCTATTTCTGGCCGAGGGTGGTCGGCGACGAGCAGTGGGAGCTGCTCGACGGCAAGCTGCGACTGGTCGGTCGGGCCGCGCACCAGGTCGGCATCTCGACCGAGGCGGAGGCGCTGCGCGACCTGGCCGGCGAGATCGAATGGGCCAAGGCGTGCCTGGTGACCCCGCAGGACTATCCGGCCGTCGCCGCCAAGTACGCCCGCGACACCCCGGCGCCCGCCGAGCAGGTCGCCAAGGTGTACCGGCTCTACGAGCAGTACAAGAACCAGGGCAGGCTGCTCGACTTCGACGACCTGCTGTTGCATGTGGCCGCGGCGCTGGAGGACAACGCCGAGGTCGCCACCGAGTTCCGGGAGCGCTACCGCTGCTTCGTCGTCGACGAGTACCAGGACGTGACGCCGTTGCAGCAGCGCGTGCTGGACGCGTGGCTCGGTGGCCGGGACGACCTGACCGTGGTCGGCGATCCCAACCAGACCATCTACTCGTTCACCGGCGCCTCGCCGCGCCCGCTGCTGGAGTTCACCCGGCGCTTCCCGGAGGCCGTGACCGTGCGGTTGGAACGGGACTACCGGTCGACTCCGGAGGTTGTCGCGCTGGCCAACCGGGTCATCGGTGCGGCGCGAGACCGTCCGGCCGGCTCCCGGTTGACGCTGATCGGCCAGCGCAAGCCTGGGCCGGCGCCGCGCTTCGCCGAGTTCGACGACGAGCCCGCCGAGGCGGCCGCGGTCGCCGTCCGGGTGCGGCAACTGCTCGACGAGGGCGTGTCCGCGAGCGAGATCGCGATCCTGTTCCGGGTCAACGCCCAGTCCGAGGTGTACGAGCAGGCGCTGACCGAGGCCGACATCCCGTACCTGGTGCGTGGCGGTGAACGGTTCTTCGCCCGGCAGGAGGTGCGCCAGGCGATGAACACGCTGCGGGTGGCGGTCCCGCGCGCGCCGGCGGGCGACCTGCCCGGCGTGGTGCGCGAACTGCTCGCCCCGCTCGGCCTGACCGCGGAGCCGCCCGCCGGTGGCGCTGCGCGCGGCCGGTGGGAGTCGCTGCTGGGCTTGGTCGAGCTGGCCGAGGAGTTGGCGAGCGCGGTCGACGGCGCGGACCTGGCCCAGTACGTGGCCGAGCTGCACCAGCGTGCCGAGGCACAGCACCCGCCGACCGTCGAGGGCGTGACGCTGGCCTCGCTGCACGCGGCCAAGGGCCTTGAGTGGGACGCGGTGTTCCTGGTCGGCCTTGTCGACGGGACGCTGCCGATCCAGCACGCGGACAACGACGAGGCCGCGGTGGAGGAGGAGCGCAGGCTCCTCTACGTCGGCGTGACCCGGGCGCGGCACCACCTCTGGCTGTCCTGGGCCCTGGCTCGCGCAGGCGGCGGCAGGCGCTACCGCAGGCGCAGCCGGTTCCTTTATGGACTGATGCCCGATGATCACCCGACCGCGCGGATCGCCGCCCGCAACCGTCCGGCCGCGACCGAGCCGGCCAGGCAGCCGAGGTGTCGGGTGTGCGGCGACTTACTCGTCGGTACGTTGCCGGTGAAACTCGGCCGATGCGCGGACTGTCCATCCGACATCGACGAGAACCTGTTGGCACGGCTGAAGAGTTGGCGGCAGGAGCAGGCCCGTGCGCTCAAGGTGCCGGTGTACGTGGTGTTCACCGATGCGACCCTGGTCGCCATCGCCGAACAGCGACCCATCGACCAGGCCGGGCTGGTGTCGATCTCCGGTATCGGCGCGACCAAGTTGAACAAGTTCGGCGCGGCCGTGCTGTCCCTGGTCGCGCAGGCGGCTTCCGTGCCCGCCGTGCCCGCCGAGTAAGGGAACTGACCGTGCTCGTCCGGTCGCGCTCGCGGTGCAGGTCAGCGGGTGTCCCGGAAAAGTGCACCCGAATTAGGGCAATGTGGGAAAAAGTGTTGCCTTCGCCCCCCGGGACCCCATAACCTACAGTCACCGGGGCTGGAGGGCCCGCGGACGTCGAGCAAGACAGTTCTTCTGAGTGGAGGTGAGCCCCGTGTCCAATCTGATGATCAATGCCAACAGGACCCCTGGCTACCTCCTGCCCGGGGGAAGCGTCATGTCGGCGAGGCTGATCGATGATGTGCGACCGCAGGCGCAGTGCGCCCTTGTCGGGTGGGACCGAAACTTCGGGATCGCCAAGCAGTCCGTCAAGTTCGAGCAGCACGTCCGGCCAGTGATCGCCGAAGGTACCGCCGGTGTACCGCCGTCCGCATACCGAGATGCCCTTGATTAGCGTCAAGGCGCTCAGGCTCTCAAAGGCCGCGGACTCCGGTAATCGGATCCGCGGCCTTTGTGTTTCTCCAGCTCCGTTGCTTCACCGAATGAGAACAGGTTCCGCAGTGATTTCCACGTTCGACCAGGTTTCTCCAGCGAAGTCAGTAACCGAACAGATGGGAGCCTCAATCATGTTGACCGCAACAGCCCCGCGGGGAGGCGGGGCCACGTTGCCTGAGCCCGACACCGGGTTGGTCGGGTTGCTGGACGCCGCTCCGGCAACCCAGGGGGTTACTCCGTGCCAGGCCAACGACCCCGACCTGTGGTTCGCCGAGACCCCGGCCGAGTTGGACCGTGCCAAGGCGATGTGCCTGGACTGCCCGGTCCGCGCGCAGTGCCTGGCGGGCGCGCTCGCCAGGCACGAGCCGTGGGGCGTGTGGGGTGGCCAGATCTTCGAACGCGGGACGGTCATCGCCCGCAAGCGGCCGCGTGGTCGCCCCCGCAAGGATGACCGGCAGCCGGACGTGCTGCCGAGTGTTCAACCAGTCCAGACCGGTCAGGAGGCCGCAGCGTAATGATCAACGATCGACCGAACGGCAATGAGTGGAACGTCAAAACCCATGCATACCCAAAGGGGACCGCTGCCATGTTGCTCCAGGAAGAACTAGCAAGAGCCCGAATGCGCGAGAGCCAACGCGTCGCCGCGGAAACGCGGCTCGCGCGTCGGCTCAGCTCCGCCCGCAGGTGGGAACGTCTGGCCCTGTGGACCAGCCGTCGCGCGGCGCGTGCCGCCAGCCTGTGAGGTGAACTGAGCGGGTTCGGCTCAATTCAACGGTGATCGATGCCGTGCCGCTCGGTCGGAGAATTCACCGGCCGGGCGGTACGGCGTGCTCGCGTCTTGTCCCAAGTGGCGGCTACACGAGCCGTGCTTCCGTTGCGCTGTTGCCATCCCGGTCTTTGGGTTCGAACGGTCGAACCGAGCCGGTTCCCATGCTGGTCCGATGCACGACCCGCGAATGTCCGCGCGGCTTTTTTCGGTTTCCGCAACAGCGTTCGCGATGTCCGGTGCGGCCTCAGTACCGTGCTCGGTATGGCCACACACTCACCCGCGGGCAGCCCGCACACTCATGACGGCATCGACTGGATGGCCAGGCTGGCCCAGCTCCGCAAGGCCGACGAGGTGGATGCGCCGGCAGCGCGGGAAGTCGCGGAGCGGTTGATCGAGCGGACCCCGCGTGGTTCGACCGTGCTCGACATCGGCAGTGGTGCTGGCGGGATGAGTGTCGCCCTGATCGAGGCGATGTCCCGGCACGGCGGCGGCCGGATCGTGCTCGTCGACGCCACCCCTGAGCTGCTTGCGTCCGCCGGCGAACTGGCCAGCAGGACCGCTGCCGAGCACGGCGACGTGGTCACCGTGGAAACCTCGCTCGTCGATCTCGCCGACCGGGCATCGCTCGCGCTCGTGCCCAAGGCGCGACTGCTGTGGGCGGCCAATGTCGTGCACCACCTGCCTGATCAACAGCAAACGCTTGCCGACCTGGCCGGCCTGCTCATCGCCGGCGGCTGTCTCGCCCTTGCCGAAGGCGGGCTGCCGCTGCGCTGCCTGCCGTGGGACATCGGCGTCGGTGAACCCGGCCTGCACGAGCGGTTGAGCGCGGCGCAGGGCGAATGGTTCCGGCGGATGCGCGCGGACATGCCGGACGCGGTGGCCATGCCGTTCGGCTGGAACCGCGCCCTGACCAACGTCGGCCTGGTCGGCGTCACCTCGTTCAGCTACCTGATCGACCGGCCGGCGCCAGCGTCCGAGCCGGTGCTCGGCTCGGTGCTCAACTGGCTCGGTTGGATGCAGCAGATCGGCGAGGGCCAACTGACCGACTCCGACATCGAGACTGTGCGCAGGCTGCTCGACGAGAACGACCCCGCCTATGTCGGCAGACGCGACGACGTGTTCATGCTGACCGCCCGCACCGTCCATCTGGGTTGGGCACGCTGAACCTTCCTCGGCTTGTCCGCGCGCGACTTCGCCGGTCGGCCCCGCGCGGCGTAGCGTCTCGGTTCGTGGTTGAGAACGCCGTCGTGTCCTGTTCCCGATGCGGCAAGCAGCGCGCCGCGGACTGCGCTCCGGTCGAGGCGCTGTCCTGGTCCTCGGAGCGCGACCGGGGCAGGCTCCGCTGGCTGTGCCCGGAATGCTCGCGCGCGTACGTCCGGGACATCGAGGGGAAGCTGCCGGTCGAGTACTGGTGACCGGCTACTGGTGACTCGGTTCAGCTGTCCGGGGCGAAACCGGGCTGCCAGCGCATCACGATCTCCCGCGCCGGCAGTTCCGCGTCGAGCTGGCACAGGATGCCGGTCGCGCCCAGCGTGACCCGGTGGATCAGCAGGTACTGCGGCGGCAGGTTCAACGAGCGGCCGGTGCGGAAATCGTTGCCGCGGGTGTCGCCGATTCGCCATGCCTGGCGGCGCAGCCACTTCCTGGTGAAGTGGAACCGCTCGGGCACCAGCGGCTCGGTGAACGGCGCCAGGTAGCTGAGCACGTCGTCGCCGTCGAGTTGGGTGTCGGGCCGGATGAAGTGCTCGTTGCGCAACAGGTCGAGCAGTTCGTCCGACCTGCGCTCGATGGCGAGCCTGGTCATCACCCCGAGCGTCCTCGGGATGCCCTCCGGCAGCCGCGCGCACGCGCCGAAGTCGAGCACGCACAGCCGGCCGTCATCGAGCAGCATGAAGTTGCCCGGGTGCGGGTCGGCGTGCAGCAGCCCGACGCGGGCGGGCGAGGAGAAGTGGAACTCCGCGAGCAGGCGGCCCGCCTCGTTGCGGTCGGGCACGCTGCCTGCGCGGATGATCTCCGCGAGCGGGGTGCCGGTCACCCACTCGGTGACCATCACCTTGGGCGCGCTCGCCACCACCTTCGGCACGAGCACCTGCTTGTCGCCGTCCAACGCGGCGGCGAAAGCACGTTCGTTGTCCGCCTCGATGCGGTAGTCCAGTTCCTCGACCATGCGATCGTGCAACTCGGCGAGCAGCGGCTTGACCTCGGCCCCCGGCACCAGCGCCTGGAACACCCTGCTGAACCGCTGCAACTGGCGCAGGTCGGAAAGCAGCGCCTCGTCCGCGCCCGGGTACTGGACCTTCACGGCCACGTCCCGACCGTCGTGCCAGACCGCCCTGTGCACCTGGCCGATGCTCGCCGAGGCCGCCGGCTCGTCGTCGAAGTCGGCGAAGCGCTTCGTCCAACCGGTGCCCAGCTGCTCGACCAGCACCCGGCGCACGGTCTGCGCCGGCATCGGCGGCGCCGCGGTCTGCAGCTTGGTCAGTGCCTCCCGGTACGGCTCGGCCAGCTGCTCAGGCACGGCGGCCTCGAACACGCTCAGCGCCTGGCCGAACTTCATGGCCCCGCCCTTGAGCTGCCCGAGCACCGCGAACAGCTGCTCGGCCGTGCGCGCGGAGATGTCCGCCTGCACGTCGTCGGCGTTCTGCCCGACAAGGCGTCGGCCCCAGCCACCGACCACCCGACCGGCCACCCCGATGGGGAGGCTGGCCAGTTTGGCGGTCCTGGCTGCCGCCTTGCGCGGGATGTCAGCCATCAGCCCTCCTGCCGGATGCGGTCCCAAGGATCGGGTGGGCACAACGCCCCACTCGACCGTATCTGGTTCCGTATCCGAGTTGCCTGGTTTTTCGCTTGAGCGCCACCCATGAACACCGCTCGCGATCTTCTCCCAGTATGTCTACCCGATCAGCGGCCTCCTGCCTTACTACAGGCGCAGTACGGATGTTTCCTCCAGCTCGTGCTCCTCGTCTCACTCGTGTAGGTGTCGATCTCGACGGCCGTGCCCCAGACCGGTGCCTCGCTCGGGTCGGGGCCGTCGAGCACCCGCAGCGCCTGGCTGACCGCGAACGCCGCACTGGCCTGGGCCGATGCCAGGTCGGCCTGCTGCGGCTTGCCGGCCAACTGGGTCGCCAGCGCTGGCCAGGCCGGCTCCGTGGCCGTCTTGTGTAGGTCGACGCAGTTCAGGCAGCAGGTCCGACCGGGAACGACCAGCGGACCGACCACGCCGATGCCCTCGCTCGCCCACACCACCAGCTGCGGTACGCCCTCGGCGAACAGCTGCCCGGCCAGTTGCGGATCGGGCACTGCGGCGTCGGCGAGCAGCACCAGGTCGGCCTTGCGGGACCGGGGTAGCGGCGAGGTGTTCGTGGCGGGCGCGGTGCGCACGATCGCCTTGCGCAGGGCGAGCGATCTGCGCCTGCCAACGTCCTCCTCCAGGTACCCGCTGCCGGTCTCCTCCGGCTGGACAAGGCCGTCGGTGACCGTGCTGACCCAGCCGACGCCCGCGGCGGCGAGCAGGGTGGCCACGCTGGCCGCGACCCGGCCGCCGCCGTGGACGACGACCGCGGCCTGCATCCGCCGGATGTTGGCGTTGGCCCGCTCCTGCGCGGTCCGCAACGCCCACCAGGAACAGTCGGCGGCGAGCCGGGCCGGCACCGTGGTGCCCGTTGTCGGATCGGCCGCGGCCGCATCCTCAAGCAGGCCGAGCTCGGCGAGGCTGCTGAGCACGTGGTCGAGCGTGCTCGGCTCGACCGGGCCAGCGCGGGCGGTGAGCTCGGCGACGGTATCTCGGCCGTCGAGCGTGTGCAGGAGCCGCCACAGCGGCTCGGGCACCTCGCTGAGCACGACGGCGTGCCGAGGATCCGTGCCGACCTGGACCTCGCCTCGGCCGCGGTGCAACACCTGGAGCCCTGGTAGCAGCCGGGGCCTGCGGAATCGGGTGAGCGCGCCGAGCGTGGTCGGCCCGGTCATCGGTGCGGTCGTCGGCGGGGCGGGAACGGTCTCTTGGGTGTCAGCGGTGATCTTCATGCGCACAGCATGGCAAGGTTTCGCAAACCCTGTCGGGCTCCATCCACAGGGTCTGAATTCATCCACAATCCACGATCGGGCTATTGACCGGCCGGCGCACTTTCGCTAGGCGTGCCAACGGTTTCGCAACAACTTTTTGTGCGTCCTTGTTCACATCCGAGTGGTGGACCTTTTGGTCGGGGATTGGCCTTACCGTGATCGGTGTGGCGGAACCATTGGTCGAGGTGCGGCGCAGCCGGCGGCGGAGCCGCACGGTCACCGCATATCGGGAGGGCGACACGGTGGTCGTCCTCCTACCTGCTCGGATGACCAGGGCTGAGGAAAAGCACTGGGTCGCCGAGATGCTGGGTCGGCTGGAACGCAGCGAGACCCGACGTCGCTCACCGGCACGGACCTCCGACGACGCGCTGCTCTCGCGCTGCGAGCAGCTCGCCGCTCGACATCTGGCCGGCAAGGCCGAACCGAACAGCGTTCGGTGGGTGCCCCCGATGCGGACGAGGTGGGCCTCGTGCACACCCGCGGACGGGACGATCCGGGTGAGTGAACGTCTGCGGGACGTGCCGGGCTGGGTGCTCGACTACGTCCTCGTGCACGAGTTGGTGCACCTGTTGGTGCCAGGACACGGCGCGGATTTCTGGGCGCTGGTCCGGCGTTATCCGAAGACGGAACGAGCGATGGGGTATTTGGAGGGTTTGTCCGCTGCGGCGGGATGGGGAATGACCGAGGACGACTGACCGCGCGGCGCCCGCCGTGGTGCGGGCGCCCCGCGAACGTCTCGCCGGCTATTCGGGGTTTTCTTCCGGCTTGTCGCGTTCTTCGCGCTCGGCCTTCTCGGTGCGCTCAAGTTCCGCGATCGGGTCGTCGCCCAGTTCGGCGCGGCCCTCGCCGAGCCGGTCCGCGAAGTCGATCGGCTCGTCCAGGTCGGCCGAGGTGGGTACCAGGTCCGGGTGCGCCCAGAGGCCGTCCCGCACCTTGATGCCGTGCCGCTCGCCGACCAGCGCCCACAGGTTCGACGCGGCCCGCAGCCGCCTCGGCCGCAGTTCAAGACCGACCAGCGTGGCGAAGGTCTGCTCGGCAGGACCACCACTGGCGCGGCGCCTGCGCAGGGTTTCGCGCAGCGCGTCGGCACCCGGCAGCCGGTCGCCGATGGCTTCCGCGACCACCACGTCGACCCAGCCCTCGACCAGGGCGAGCAGCGTCTCCAACCGGTCGAGCGCGGCCTGCTGGGCCGCGGTGGTCTGCGGTTGCAGCACACCGGAGGACATCATCTGCTCGATCGAGGCAGGGTTGGTCGGGTCGATCTGGGTGGCGAGCTGTTCAAGGGCGGAGGTGTCCACCTTGATACCGCTGGCGTACTCCTCGACCGTGGCGAGCAGCCGCTGGCGCAGCCACGGCACGTGCGCGAACAGCCGCTGGTGCGCGGCCTCGCGCGCGGCAAGATAGACCATGACCTCACCGGCGGGCCGCTCAAGGCCCGAGGTGAACTTCTCGATGTTGGCCGGCAGCAGCGCGGCGGCGCCCTCGGGACCGAGCGGGATGCCGATGTCGGTCGAGGTGAGCACCTCGTTGCCGAGCTGGGCGAGCGCGCCACCGAGCTGCGAGCCGAACGCCATGCCGCCCATCTGGCTGACCATGGCCAGCATCGGGCCGGCGACCTGCTTGGCCTCCTCGGGCAGCGCTTCCACCCAGGCACCCGAGACGCGCCGGGCGACCGGATCGCACAGGCGCTGCCAGGTCGGCATGGTGTGCTCCACCCAGTCCCGCGCGGACCACGCCTCGGCGCGCGTCGCGCCGGTCGGCAGCGTCGTCGCCGGCTCAAGCCACAGTTCGGCGAGCCGCACCGCGTCCTTGACCGCGTCGGACTGCTCGGTGCCACCGAGCCCGCCAGGGGTGAGCTGCTGGATCGCGATCTGACGCGCGAGGTCGTAGTTGACAGGGCCTGCCGTGCCGCTCGACTGGCTGAGCATCTGCCCGAGCTGGCTGAGCATCTGCCCGAGTTGGTTGACGTCGAACGCACCGCCGGGCTGACCCATCGGGCCGAACGGGCCCTGGCCGGAGGGCTTGTTCTCGCCGGAATCATCGGGGTCCTGCGAGGAGAACCCGAACGGCATGTTCGTCATGCTTCCACCGTACGCGGGGGCGCCCCACGTTTGCCGACAGCATGGGTATCCGCCATCCGGGTTCACTCTCGGCGATGGATCGCAGGCCAGACCGGGCGTCGAACGCGGGCCACACGCACCCTGGCCGTACGCTGTCGCACCGTGGCTGAGGCGGACACCAACGACGCGAAGACCGACGCGCAGACGACCGAGGAGCCCGACCAGCAAGCAGAAGGTCCGCGGCATGACCCGCCGCAGGTGGACGCTGCTGTTCAGCGGTGTGCTCGTGGTCGTGCTCGGTCTGGTCGGCGGGCTCGTCGAGGTGCCCTACGTCGCGCTCGGTCCAGGGCCGACCTACGACACGCTGGGCAGTGTCAACAACCAGCAGGTCATCGAGGTCAACGGCCACCCGGCCAGCCAGACAAGCGGCGAACTGCGCATGGTCACCGTCTCCGAGATCGACCAGATCACCCTGTTCGGCGCGCTCGGCCTGTGGATGAGCGGCAACTACGCGTTGCAGCCGCGCGAGCTGTACTTCCCGCCAGGTCAGTCGCAGCAGCAGGTCAACCAGCAGAACGTGCAGGAGTTCCAGGAGTCGCAGATCGACGCAGAGGTCTCCGCGCTGCGCTACCTGCACTATCCGATCGAGGTCGTCGCCACCCAGGTCGTCGACGGCAGCCCGGCGGACAAGCTGATCAAGCCGGGCGACCGGATCGACTCGGTCAACGGCAAGTCGGTGAACAGCGTCGAGGACGTGTTCAACGCGGTCGGCCCGACCAAGCCGGGCCAGACCATCCCGGTCGCCGTGCAGACCGGCAGCGGCCCGGTGCGGAATCTCTCGATCACCCTGGCCAAGAACCCGAACGGATCGCAGGGCTTCATCGGCATCCAGCCCGCGTCGCAGGCGGTCGTGCCGTTCAAGGTCAACGTGAGCCTCACCGACATCGGCGGGCCGTCGGCCGGCCTGATCTTCGCCATGGCCATTGTGGACAAACTGACCAACGGTCAGGTCAACGGCGGCATGAAGGTCGCCGGCACCGGCGAGATCGACGACCTCGGCAACGTCAGCGAGATCGGTGGCATCCCGTTCAAGCTGGTCGCCGCGCGGGCGGCGGGCGCCACCGTGTTCCTCACCCCGGCGGCGAACTGCGCGGAGGCCAAGGCGCACGTGCCGGCCGGGCTGAGGCTGGTGAAGGTCACCAGCCTCGGTTCAGCTATCAGCGAACTCGCCGCGCTCAAGGCAGGCAGGCCGGTACCCGGCTGCTGAGGCTCACTCCTCGCGCAGCGTTTCCCGCAGCGCGTCCACCAGGTTGGGCGCCAACTCGGGATGCTCGACGATCTCGTCCGGGTGGTCCGCGTCCCCGCGCAGCCGCAGTACGCACGCGGCCGTTCCGTCCCGCAGCACCCCCGCGACCAGCCGGGCCTCCCGCCGCTGCGGGTGCTCGGCGGCGATCCGGCGCATCCGGTCGGTGTCCATCTGGTCGATGTGGTCCGACGTGTCGTCGTCGTGCTCGCCGCGCAGCTCGGCCTCGGCGGCCGGCGGCAGCACCACGATCTCCTGCACCAGCGCGCAGCCGGTGACCGTGCCCGGCCAGGCGATGCCGGCCAGCGTCTCGGCCAGGTCGGCGTCGCCGAGCGGCTCCTGCGCGACCGGGGTCAGCGGCGAACCCGGGTCGACCTGGCCGCCGAGATCGGGGTGCTTCGCCAGCAGATCGGCCGTGGTGACCAGGGCGAACAGCTGCGGCGGCTGATCCCAGCCAGCCGAGGCGGCGAAGTCCTCGACCTCGCGGATGACCTGCGGCAGGGGGGAGCTGGGGCCGGTGTCCTCGTCGGCTGACATGTGCCCCATGCTCCCATTCGGGCGGCTCGCCGCGGAGCTGGCCCGGACACACGTCGGACCCACACGGGAACCTACGGCGGCGTCCGTAGAGTTGACGCTCTGGCGGACGTGCTCCTGCGCGGTGCCCGTGCGCCGCGCAGATCACCACCGACCACCCAGGAGCGTGTCCCAGTGGCCACTCGGCCAACGGCTGGACTGCCGAGGCTCTCCCGACGCAGCCGAATCCTGCTCATCATCGGTTTCGTACTGCTGATCTTGCTGATTTCCGGCTCGCACCTGCTGGACACCTACATCAGCTGGCTGTGGTTCGGTGAGATCGGCCTCCGGTCGGTGTTCAGCACCATTCTGTTCACCCGAATCGTGTTGTTCCTGATCATCGGGGTGCTCATCGGCGGCACGCTCGCGCTGAGCCTGTTGATCGCCTACCGGACCCGGCCGGTGTTCGTGCCGGTGGCCGGAACGGACGATCCACTCTCGCGCTACCGCACGGTGATCACCCGGCGGCGGAAGTGGTTCGGGCTCGGCATCCCGGTCGCGATCGGCCTCATCGCGGGCGGCTCGGCCAACAACGACTGGCAGCTCGTGCAGTTGGCCATGCACGCAACCAGCTTCGGCATCACCGACCCGCAGTTCGGCCACGACATCGGCTTCTACGAGTTCAGCCTGCCGTTGATCCTGTGGCTGCAGAACTGGCTGTTCATCGCGGTCACCCTGGCGTTCTTCGGCGCGTTGATCGCGCACTACATCTTCGGCGGCATCCGGCTCGCCGGTCGCGGCGGTCAACTGTCCACCCCGGCCCGAATGCAGCTCGCCACCCTGATCGGCCTGTTCGTGCTGCTCAAGGCGTTCGCCTACTTCACAGACCGCTACCAGCTGCTCTGGTCCAACCGTGACACCCAGTTCACCGGCGCCACCTACACCGACGTGAACGCGCTCATGCCGGCCAAGCTGATCCTGCTGTGCATCGCGGTGTTCTGCGCGCTCGCCTTCTTCACCGGCGCGTTCCTGCGCAACCTCCAGTTGCCCGCGATCGCGCTCGTGCTGCTGATCCTGTCCAGCATCCTGATCGGCGCCGCCTGGCCGGCGATCCTGCAGCAGTTCTCGGTCAGCGGCAACGCCAACCAGAAGGAAGCCGCCTACATCCAGCGGGCCAACCAGGCCACCATGCAGGCGTACGGGCTGACCGGCAACGTCACCCTCCAGGAGTACGACCCGACCAGGGCCAACTCGACCGCGACCGCCAGTTCGCTGCTCAGTGACACCGGCACCATCCCCAACGTGCGGGTGCTCGACCCGAACGTGCTCTCGCCGACGTTCACCCAGCAGCAGCACGCGAACACCAACATCTACGGTTTCCCCAACCAGCTCAACCTCGACCGGTACACCGTCGACGGCGTCACCCAGGACTACGTGGTCGCCGCGCGCGAGATGAACCCGCAGAACCTCAACTCCAGCCAGCAGAACTGGATCAGCCAGCACCTGATCTACACCCACGGCGACGGGTTCATCGCCGCCCCCGCCGACGACGTGAGCGCTGCAGGCTACCCCGAGTACGACGTGAGCGACCTGTCCAACGGCGGCCAGGGCCCCATCCCGGTCAACCAGACCAGGATCTACTACGGCCTGCTCGCCGGCGACGACTACGCCGTGGTCGGGCAGAAGATCAACGGCAAGAACACCGAGTACGACGGCACCAACACCAACGGCTTCACCTACGACGGCGCGGGCGGGGTCTCACTGTCCAACTGGTTCAACCGACTCGCCTTCGCCACCTACTACGGCTCGCGCTACTTCCTGTTCAGCGGCGACATCGGAGACCAGTCGAAGATCATCTTCATGCGGAACCCGGTCCAGCGCGTCCAGCAGATCGCGCCCTGGCTCACCACCGACAGCGACCCGTACCCGGCCGTGGTGACCGACAGCGACGGCAAGAACCGCATCGCCTGGATCGTCGACTGCTACACCACCCTGCCGAACTACCCCTACTCGCAGCAGGCGTTCCTCGGCGCCCCGACCACGCAGTCACTGAACGGACCCGGCCAGCAGGTCGGCTACGTCCGCAACTCCGTCAAGGCCGTTGTGGACGCCTACTCCGGCAAGGTCACCCTCTACCAGGTCAACAACAACGACCCCGTGCTCAACGCGTGGAAGAGCGTCTTCCCCGGTGTGGTCCAGCCCACCTCCTCGATCCCCAAGGAGCTCTCCGACCACTTCCGCTACCCGCAGGACCTGTTCAACATCCAGCGGAACCTGCTCGCCAACTACCACGTGACCAACCCGCAGGACTTCTTCTCCAGCGCGGGCTTCTGGAGCGTGCCGCCCGACCCGACCGAGAACCCCGACGGCAGCATCAGCACCTCCGTCACCGGACCAAGCGGCAACTCGCCCAACCAACAGCCCTACTACGTGCTGGCCCAGGCACCGAGCCAGCACCAACCGACCTTCCAGCTGACCTCGGCACTCACCACACTGGCCAGTCAGAACATGGCGGCGTGGATGTCGGTGTCCTCCGACCCCGGCAGCTACGGCAAGATCACCGTGCTCACGCTGCCCACCGGCCAGCCGACACTCGGGCCGGTACAGGTGCAGAACCAGTTCGAGACATCGCCGAAGTTCACCGAGAACAAGACGTTCCTGAGCAACTCGACGGTGAAGCCGTTGTACGGCAACCTGCTGACCCTGCCCGTCGCGGGCGGGCTGCTCTTCGTCGAACCGGTCTACACCGAATCCACCAGCGGCAACAGCAGCTACCCACAGCTGGCCGACGTGCTCACCGCCTTCGGCGGCAAGGTCGGCTTCGCGGCCACCCTCGCCGACTCGGTCAACAACCTGTTCAGCTCGACAGCAACGACGCCCAGCGCGCCCGGATCGTCCACCAGCACGTCACCGCCCGGCACCACCACCACGGCGCCGCCGTCGACCAACAGCGCCGGCGTCACCCAACCAGGTGGCGGTGGCAACCTGTCGGCCAACCTCACCAGGGCCGTGAACGACATCTCCAAGGCACTGCAGGACATCGCCAACGCCCAGCAGGCCAAGGACTTCGCCGCGCTCGGCAGCGCCTACCAGGAGCTGCAGAACGCGACCGAGGAGTTCAACCAGGCCAAGGCCGCCATGACCACCAGCCAGTCCCCGGTCGCGCCACCACCGTCGCCCACCCCGACCCACTAGCCCAGGAACCGATTTGCATCCCACCACCACCGGTCGGTAGGGTTGTCTTACCGACGCGGGGTGGAGCAGCTCGGTAGCTCGCTGGGCTCATAACCCAGAGGTCGCAGGTTCGAATCCTGTCCCCGCTACAACGCTGGGAACGCCCTGTCTGCGGAGAGCGCAGACAGGGCGTTTTCGTATCATCTCTGGGGGCGACCCCCAGACCCCCGGGGTAGGGGGCTCTGCCCCTGCGACCCCCGGCACAGGAGGCTCCGCCCCTGCGCCCCGTGCTTTCGTGACCCCCTCTGATGGTGCTCGGATTGGGGGTGTAAACTTGCTTTGTCAACGCGGGGTGGAGCAGCTCGGTAGCTCGCTGGGCTCATAACCCAGAGGTCGCAGGTTCGAATCCTGTCCCCGCTACAAAGGTCAAAGGGCCGTCCGCTTGTGCGGGCGGCCCTTTGATTTGGATGGGGGTATAAGCAGAGCCCCTGACTGTATACACGCATACACAGTGGGGGCTCTTGTCGTGATTAATCGGAGATTGCTGAGACACATTCCGTTGATGTGTCCGCTGTGGACCTCACCGCTTCTTACAGTTACTTCCAGTGCGCCATCATGAACTTGGCGCAGGTGGGGGAGCAGACCCTGCCTTCGCCCATCATCGACCGGTGGCGCCGGAGTTTCTTGCCGCACGCCTGGCATTCGTCGCGACCCGGTTGGCCGCCGGTGACCCAGGATCGGGCGCCGCGGACGGCCTTGTGCTCGGTAATCTTCGAGCCCCGAAAGAGACCCATTGTGCCCCTCACAATCCGCTCGGGTGGGCGATTCCGGCGCCCACTGATGTCGATGGTGAGGCGAAAACGGGCCCAGGTCCCTACCCAGGCCGAAAATGTACCGGTTCGCAGTAACGTAGCGTCATTCGAGAGTGACTCGGTGACACAGGGTGACAGTGGTACTGCCGTCAGATTAGGCCGGACGTGGCGTGATTGGTCCATGATCGGCGTGTCGGGAAACGCGCGGCGTGTCATAAGTACCGTCGCATTGCTCCGGACGGCGTAACGATTTCGCTGTTATTGATCAGCCACATTGGACTGAATCGGTGACCATTGTGGACAGCTTGGTACTTGTCGTGGCACCGTGGATAACGTGTCTGAGCTCAATGCAACGGCAGCAGCGCTACTCGGCCTGCTGCACGAGGGCCCCCAAACGGGTGGCGACCTGGTCAGTGCCGCGCGTTCGCGCTTCGGTGCGTTCTTCAGCGTGACGCGGAGCCAGGTCTATCGAGAATTGCCAGCGCTGGCCGAAGCCGGCCTCGTTCGCCTTGGCAAGCAGGGACCGAGGTCCAGTCAGCAGTACGTGATCACGGCTGCCGGCAAGAAGGCCTTCAAGTCCTGGCTGGTCAGTGAACCCGGTCCGGATCACCTGCGCAGTCCACTGATCCTGCGGCTTGTCCACGCGGGATCGTTGACCGCGAAACAACGCGGCAGCCTTGTGGACTCCGCCAAGGCCACGTACTCGGCAGGGCAGGAAGCCGCGCGCAACGCCTCGAAGGAGGCGTCCGACCCCTACGAGAAGGCGGTCGCCGAGTTCGCGGTCGCGCACGCCAAGGCCGTCCTGAAGCTCCTCGACGCGGTGCCGGTCGGCTGATCGGGCCAGCCTTGCCCGGACGCCGGCTCACGGGTCGGCATCCGGGCATGGCCCGCGTGGTTTGTCCGCGCCGTTGAAGTAACGTTGTCAGACGTGGACCCGGATATCGCAGCGGAGCTCAAAGAACTGTCCAACACCCTCGATAGCATCGAGGCGGTGATGGACCTCCCCGGACTGCGCGCCAAAGTCGCGGAGCTGGAGGAGGAGACCGCGCGCCCTGATCTGTGGAACGACCAGGACCACGCGCAGAAGGTCACCAGTCAGCTCGCGCACGTGCAGGGGGAGCTGCGCCGGGTCACCGATCTGCGGCAACGTCTCGACGACCTCGTGGTGCTCTACGAACTCGCCTCCGACGAGGGCGACGCGTCGAGCCTGGCCGAGGCCGGCGAGGAGCAGACCAAGCTGACCAGGGACATCGACTCCCTGGAGGTCCGCACGCTGCTCTCCGGCGAGTACGACGAGCGGGACGCGCTGGTCACCATCCGGTCCGAGGCGGGCGGCGTCGACGCGGCCGACTTCGCCGAGATGCTGATGCGCATGTACCTGCGCTGGGCGGAGCGGCACGGCTACCCGACCGAGGTCTACGACACGTCCTACGCGGAAGAGGCCGGTATCCGGTCGGCCACCTTCAAGGTCAGCGCGCCGTACGCCTATGGCACCCTCTCGGTCGAACAGGGCACGCACCGGCTGGTGCGCATCTCGCCGTTCGACAACCAGGGGCGACGGCAGACGTCGTTCGCGGGTGTCGAGGTCGTGCCGGTGGTCGAGCAGTCCGATCACATCGACATCGATGAGAAGGAGCTGCGCATCGACGTGTACCGGTCGTCCGGTCCGGGTGGGCAGGGCGTGAACACAACGGACTCTGCGGTGCGAATCACCCATATCCCCACCGGGATCGTGGTGTCCTGCCAGAACGAGCGCAGCCAGCTGCAGAACAAGGCCAGCGCCATGGTGGTGTTGCAGGCCAAACTGCTCGCCCGGCGCCAGCAGGAGGAACAGGCCAAGCTGGACGCGCTGAAGGGTGACGGTGGATCGAGCTGGGGCAACCAGATGCGCTCCTACGTGCTGCACCCCTACCAGATGGTCAAGGACCTGCGCACCGACTTCGAGGTCGGCAACCCGACAGCGGTGCTGGACGGCGAGATCGACGGCTTCCTGGAGGCCGGCATCCGCTGGCGCCGGCAGAGCGAATAACACGCCGGTCGCTTTTGGCTTACGATGCGATATCGCCGCTGGCGGTGGCCCTGGTCACCGGGTTAACCGGGGGACACCGGGGCTTCACACGACCTGAAGGTAGACTCGCCGCTCGTGATCCGGCTCGAACACGTGAGCAAGACCTATAAGAGTTCCACCCGACCGGCGCTCGACAACGTCTCGGTGGACATAGACAAGGGTGAGTTCGTGTTCCTGATCGGCCCCTCGGGGTCGGGGAAGTCGACTTTCCTGCGGTTGCTGCTGCGCGAAGAAGTGCCCACCAAGGGCAGGGTCTACGTGTCGAACTTCGACGTCGCCAAGATGGCCGGCCGCCGGGTGCCCCGGCTGCGCCAGTCCATCGGCTGCGTCTTCCAGGACTTCCGTCTGCTGCCGAGCAAGACCGTGGCCGAGAACGTCGCGTTCGCGCTGGAGGTCATCGGCAAGCCGCGCCACACCATCCGCAAGGTCGTGCCCGAGGTCCTGCAACTCGTCGGCCTCGACGGCAAGGCAGGCCGGATGCCCAACGAGCTCTCCGGTGGTGAACAGCAGCGCGTCGCCATCGCGCGGGCCTTCGTGAACCGCCCGCTGGTGCTCATCGCCGACGAACCGACCGGAAACCTAGACCCGGACACCAGCCAGGACATCATGCTGCTGCTGGAGCGGATCAACCGCACCGGCACGACCGTCCTGATGGCAACCCACGATCACTCCATCGTCGACTCGATGCGCCGCAGGGTGGTGGAGCTGTCCCTCGGCAAGGTCGCCAGGGACGACGCCCGCGGCGTCTACGGCGTCGGCCGCTAAGCCTCTCCTTTCCTTACCGGTTCTCCCTCGACTCTTACCCACCGATCCCAAGGACTATCCCTGCGATGCGCGCCAGTTTCGTGTTCAGCGAGGTCATCACCGGCCTGCGCCGGAACATCACCATGACCATCGCGATGATCCTGACGACCGCGATCTCGCTGGGCCTGCTGGGGGGTGGTCTGCTGATCGTCAGGACGATCGACAAGATGCAGGCGAACTTCCTGTCCGTCCTGCAGGTCGAGGTGAACCTCAACGACACCGTCAGTGCCAACGACCCGAACTGTACCCAGTCCACCTGCTCAGGGCTGCGCGCCGACCTCACCAACTACCCCGGTGTGGTCAGCGTCCAGTTCCAGAGCCGGCAGCAGACGTTCAACCGGGCGAAGACCGAGTTCTCCAACGACCCGGAGATGGAGCAGCTGATCCGGCCGGAGGGCTTCCCGTCCTCGCTGCTGGTGTCGCTGGAGAACCCGAACCAGTCGAGCACGATCGCCCAGGCGTTCGCCGGCAAACCGGGCGTGCGGGACGTCAACGACCAGAGCATCTACGTGTCCAAACTGACCGCACTGCTCAACGGCGTGCGGAACGCGACGTTCCTGATCGCGTTGATCCAGGCGCTCGCCGCGTTGATGCTGATCTCCAACACCATCCAGATCTCCGCGTTCACCCGGCGCACCGAGGTCGGCATCATGCGACTGGTCGGCGCGACGCGGTGGTACACGCAGCTGCCGTTCCTCCTTGAGGCGGTGGTCGCGGGCGTGGTCGGTGCCGTCCTCGCGATCGGCGGCCTGATCCTGGCCAAGGTCGCGTTCCTGGACAACATCTTCGGCTCGGTGTTCAGCTCCACGATCATCCCCAAGATCGGGCTGCTCGACATCGCGTCGGTCTCGCCATGGCTGCTGCTGGCCGCGGTCGGCATCTCCGCGCTCACCGGCTACGTCACGCTGCGGCTCTACGTCCGCCTCTAATTGACTGGCTGATTAACGTAAAATAGTTGGTTATGGCGAAGGAAAAGGGCCAGAAGGTCATTGCGTCCAACCGCAAGGCCCGGCACGACTACGAGATCCTGGACACCTACGAGGCCGGGGTTGCGCTGGTCGGTACCGAGGTGAAGAGCCTGCGGCTCGGTCGGGCGTCCCTTGTCGACGCCTTCGCCACCGTCGACGACGGCGAGGTGTGGCTGCGCGGGCTGCACATCCCCGAGTACGCCATGGGCACCTGGACCAACCACGAGCCGCGCCGCACCCGCAAGCTGCTGCTGCACAAGGGCGAGATCCTCAAGCTGATCGGCAAGACCCACGAGAGCGGCCTCTCGCTCGTCCCGCTGTCCATGTACTTCAAGGACGGCAAGGTCAAGGTCGAACTGGCACTGGCCCGAGGCAAGCGCGCCTACGACAAGCGGCAGGCACTGGCCAAACGCGACGCAGCGCGGGAGATCAGCAAGGCCGCGGGACGGGCCATGAAGGGCCGGTACGGCAGGTGAGCCCGGACGCGACGCTGACCGACGGGCGCGTCGCGGAGTGGGTTGCCGGGCTCGGCCTGCCCGGCCTCGTCGATCTGCACGTGCACTTCCTGCCCGAACCCGTGCTGCGCAAGGTCTGGGCCTACTTCGACCAGGCGCAGGCGCATTACGGCACCGAATGGCCGGTGCGCTACCGGTTCAGCCAGGAGCGGCGGCTGGCCGTCCTGCGCGAACTGGGCGTGCGCGCGTCGCTCCGCTGGTCTACCCGCACAAGCCCGGCATGGCCGCCTGGCTGACCTCGTGGGTCGGCGAGTTCGCCGCGTCCGTCCCCGAGGCGGTGCCCGCCGCGACCATCTACCCCGAGCCCGACGTCGCCGGTATCTGGACGCGGCGTTGCGCGCCGGCGCCCGCTGCGTGCAGGCGCACGTCCAGGTCGGCTCCTGCGATCCGCGCGACCCGCTGCTCGACCCGGCGTGGGGCATGATCGCCGACGCGGGCGTCGCGGTCGTCGTGCACTGTGGACACGGGCCGCTGCGCGGCAGTCACACCGGTCTCGACGTGTTCGGCGAGGTACTCGCCCGCCAACCCCGCCTGGTCGCCGTGCTCGCGCACGCCGGCATGCCCGGGTTCGACGAGGCGGGCGCGCTGGTCGAGAAGTACCCGGGTGTACCTGGACACGACCATAGTCGGCACCGCGTTCACCCAGCGGATCTGCCCGTTGCCCGGCGACTGGCCCGCCCGGCTTGTGCGGGTATATCGGCGAGCGAACGTCGTGCTCGGCACCGAGTTCCCGAGGATTCCCTACGACTACGCCGAGCAACTCGCCGCGATCGCCTCCTGGGCAGCGGCCGACGATCGTCTCGGTGAGCCGTTCCTGCGTCGGGTGCTACACGACACTCCCGCTGCGCTGCTGCACGTCTGACCGCTGCGTGCGAGTGACCGCCAGGCTGCCGACAATCGCCCCGATCGCGGGAACCGGTCCGAGCGCGCAGCTTGATCATCAGCGGCGCGAGCGCGACGGTGAGCAGGTAGACGGCCAGGAACCAGAGCAACTGGCCGACGACCCCGGCCGCGAACCCGACCGGCTGCCCCGGCAGGCCGAGCGCGGTCAGCACCGGCGGCGCGACCAGCCACACGCCGAGCAGCGGAAGCACCGAAACGGTCAGCCGGTACAGCCGCGTCACCAACCAGCCACGCGCGTCACCGCCGGTCGCGAGATGCGCCGAGTAGGAGTAGAAGTTCGCCGCACCGCCGACCGCGAAGAACACCGGCATCACCTGCATCACCCAGACACGCCGGCCTTTCCGATGGCATCCGTGCCGCTCGACATGCCGCCCCGGCCTCCGCTCGCCCGTTCCTGCTTTTCAGCCTCGCGGGAACGGATCGGAGAAACAGCGGTGCGGCCTGGTGTCTTTCCGGTGGAGCTGACACACCGTGGGCGGTGGGACTACCCACTACGTCCTATATGGACAGTCGATCTCGGCTCGGCTTGGCCTCAGCGTTGTTCGAGGTAGGTGAGGACCGCGCGGACGCGTCGGTGTTCCTCGGAGCGCGGCTCCAAACCGAGCTTGGCGAAGATGTTGCCGATGTGCTTCTCGACCGCGCCGTCGGAGACCACAAGCTTGCGTGCGATGCCGGTGTTGGCCATGCCCTGCGCCATCAGCTCCAGCACGGTCCGTTCCCTCGGGCTGAGTTCGGCGATCGGGTTGTGCCGCTTGCGCGAGATCAGCTGGCTGATCACTTCCTGATCGATGCACGTCCCGCCGCCCGCGACGGTACGCACGGCCTGGACGAACTCGGCGACGTCCGCGACACGTTCCTTGAGCAGATAGCCGATGCCCTGCGCACCACGCGCGACCAGTTCGACCGCGTAACTCTCCTCGACGTACTGCGAGAGCACCAGGATCGGCAGGCCAGGCACGCGGCCGCGGGCCTGTACTGCGGCGCGTAGGCCCTCGTCGGTGAACGTGGGCGGCATGCGCACGTCCACGATGGCCAGGTCGGGTCGGTGTTCGACGACGGCGTCGAGTAGCGCGGTGCCGTCCTCGACCGCGGCGACGACCTCGATGTTCTCGTCGGCGAGCAGGCGTTGGATGCCGGCGCGCAGCAGCACCGAGTCCTCGGCGATCACCACTCGCACGGTAGGTCCGCCCTGACCACGGTCGGTCCGCCGAGCGGACTGAAGACGGTAATCACGCCGTCAATGGTGGCAGCTCGGTCGGCGAGGCCGGCGAGCCCTCCGCCGGGACGCAGTTCGGCTCCGCCCCTGCCGTCGTCGGTGATCTCCACGACCACCTTGTCCTCGCCTCGGTTGACCTTCACCTGGATGGTCTTGGCGTCGGCGTGCTTGGCGATGTTGGTGAGGCATTCCCCGACGATGAAGTACGCGGTCGTCTCCACCGCGCCTGGCGGGCGCGGATCGACGTCGACCTGGACGTCGACCGGCACGGGGCTGCGTGCGGCCAGGGCGGACAGGGCCGCGTCGAGCCCTCGGTCGGCGAGCACGGCCGGGTAAATGCCTCTGGCCAGGTCGCGCAGTTCGGACACGGCGAGTTTCGCGTCGGCATGCGCCTCGTCGATCAACTCGGCGAGCGCGCTCTGGTCCGAACTGTCGAGTTTGGACTTGGCCCGGCCGAGTGTCATGGCGACCGCGACAAGCCGCTGCTGCGCGCCGTCGTGCAGGTCGCGTTCGATCCGCCTGCGTTCCGCCTCGGCCGCGTCGACGCCTCGGGCGCGGCTGGCCTGGAGGCGTTCGGCTTTCGCGCTCAGTTCGCTCATCCGCGTCGGGCGCAGCAGCGCGGCCGCGATGACCGCCTGCAACTGGGCGATCCGCCGGGTCGCCTTGATCACCAGCCACAGGATCGGCACGCCGACGACCGCGATCGGCAATGCCCCCGGCACCGTGTTGATCACCAGGACGCCGCCGTTCAGGTTCGGCAGAACCAGGTTCGTGCTGTTGGTCGGCGTCGCCGCGATCACGATCGGGAACGCGATCATGGCCAGCGGGATCGCCCACAACGCGACGGTCACCGCGAACTCGACGATGCTCAGCGGCAGCCGGATCACCACGTACGCCATGTCTCGCCAGGTCGCCGGGTCCGCGAGCTTGCCCAGCCACCGCCGCAGCGCCCGCGCGTCCTGAGCGGGTTGCCGGTACGGATCGCGGATGTCCATACCAAGGGTCACCCGCATCCAGTTGCGTTCCAGTTGGGCCGAGCCGCGCCAGAGCATCGTGGCGAACATCAGGATCGGCACGCCCACCCAGACCAGCGTGGTGCCTATCCCGGCGAAGGTCAGCGCGATCGACAGGGCGAAGGTGAGCACGGCGCTGAACACCGACAACGACAGGTAGGCCAACGAGCCGCCGAGGCCGGGCCGGGCTACCGGGCTGTGCATACCATCTCCCTCCGCTGCGCGTACCCAGTCAGCCTGCCGGTCGCCGCAGGTCCGATCCATCCGGTCGACCGCCGTCGTGGAGTGGGGCTGTCCCTACCTGATGTGATTCTGCCCTCCCGATGGCGCTCTCCGAGAGGGGTATATAGGACGATTGGTGCGTGTCCGCTCTGCTGTTGTCGTTGGTCGCCGCGCTCGGGTACGGGGTCAGCGATTTCGTCGGCGGACTCGCCGCCCGTCGCGTCGCCGTACTGCGCGTTGTCGTCGCCTCCTACCCGGTCGGCATGATCGGTATGGCGCTGATCGCACCGTTCGCGGGCGGCTCACTGACCACGCCGGCGCTCGTGTTCGGCGCGTTGTCCGGCATCGTCGGTGGCGCCGCGATCCTCTGCTACTACGCGGCGCTCGCCGAAGGGCCGATGAGCGTGGTGTCACCGCTGACCGCAGTGCTGGTCGCGGGTATCCCACTCGGCGTCGGTCTGGCCATGGGCGAACACCTGAGCGTGACCGCGCTGATCGGCGCCTGCGTCGCGGTGGTCGCGATCATGCTGGTCAGCCGCCAAAAGGAGACGACAGACGAAGGACAGCAGGCCCGGTTCACCACCAAGGTGGCGTTGCTCACCGTAGCCTCCGGCGCCGCGTTCGGCGTGTTCTTCATCCTCCTCGACCAGGTCGGCGCGCACAGCGGCATGTGGCCGCTGCTCGTGTCCCGCACGACGTCGGCCGTGTTGATACTGGTCGCGGCCGCGTTCACCAGGCAACTCCGCCCGCCGACCGGCCTACCGCTGCGACTCGCCCTGGCCGCGGGCCTGCTCGACGTGGTCGCGAACGCCGCGTTCCTCTACGCGCTGCGCGCCGGCCTGCTGTCCATCGTCAGCGTGCTGGCCTCCCTCTACCCGGCGTCCACCGTGCTGCTGGCCAGGCTGGTGCTCGGCGAACGCACCGGCTGGACCCAGCGCATCGGCCTGGTACTGGCGGCCGCCGCCATCGTGATGATCAGCGGCGCCTCCGTGTCCGCCTGAGCGCGTCAGGGGTAATCGGGAATGATCGACCCACGCCAACGCGTTACAATCGTTGTCTGATGACCACCGACTAGGGGGTGAACGGTTTCGACTCTGGACGTTGAGTCAAGGGAAGCGTGCAGGTGCAGGCGAGAGACCACCTCAAGCGTCGCCGTAAACCAATAAGCGCCGAATCCAATCAGCGCGAGTACGCCCTCGCCGCCTGAGCGAGTGCGACTCTGTCGGCCCAGGAGAGCCTCCGTCCTGGTCTGCCGGCATCAGCTAGGAGGCTTACCGCCAGCGTCGGTCGCGGACGCTGATCGGGAAACCCACAGCGACTGGGCCCGTCACACCGAGCTTGCTCACGTGATCGGTGGGGCCGAGTAGAGGCATAGTGAGCTGCGCACGGAGAAGCCTTGATGAGGCGACAGAGGACCCGGGTTCGATTCCCGGCACCTCCACCATGACGGCTTTACTCGCACACTGACCCTCCAAGGCAGTGCGGAGCAGGTCCGCGAGGGTACCGTCAGCGGCGTCTTCCACCAGGGAGACGCCGCTTTGACGTTCTAGGGCATCTTCCAGGGCCTCTGTGAGGGCCGTCTCGCGTCGGGCGTACAGGATCGTCGTGAACGGCTCGGCTAGCTCGTCTCCGGCCACGTACGGCGCGTCGCCGTCGTCATCGAGATAGAGCCGCCGGAAGAGCGCCTGATTGAGCACCTTACGGGCGCGGGGCTTGGCGAGCCGGTACAGCTCTTGCGGGTGGTCGAGCAGATCAAGGCCAACGAGGAGTACCTGTCGGCCCGTGTCTAGCTCGTTGCCGGTCTCGTCAAGCTGCCGTTGGAGACGGGCTTGCTCTTCGCGGGTCTGGCGTAGCCGAGCCTTGATCTTGTGTTGCGGCCACTCCGGGTCGCCGATCAGATCGAGGTAGCGGTCTTCCTGCGCGTCCAGCTCCTTGAGGCGCTTGGTGATCTGCTTGCGGAGCTGCGTAACGGTCTCCTTGCCGTCGAGCACGGCCTCCTGCATGAGCTGTTCCAGCGTGGCGCGGTCAGCTTGCGAGACCTGTGCGTGGACGTAGTGCGTCTCCACGGCGCGCTCGACCTTCCAGACCGGCAGGGCGGGCAAATCGCAGTCCTTCTCCTGCACTCCACGGCAGATGTAGTAGAAGTACTGTCGCCCTGATTTGCTCGTGCTCGGCCGGAGAATGAGCCGGCGCTTGCAGCGTTCGCACCAGACCGTTCCCTTGAGGTAGTGATCGTAGCGCCGTTGTCGTGTGCCCGCGCCCCGCTCGGAGTAGAGGACACGCTGTACGCGCTCGAATAGCTCAGGCTCGATCAAGGGCTCGTGCCGCCCCTGATACTCCACACCGTCGTAGGTGACGTAGCCGAGGTAGTAGCGGTCCCGGAGCATCAATCCGATCTTGTTAATCGAGATAGGCCGACGCCCGTAGTTCCGTGTGGCGCGCATGAGTAGCCCAGCGTCGGTGAGCTGATCTCGCACGTCGTGGAAGCCGTATTCGCCAATGGCGTACAGCTCGAACGCCATCTTGACGTAGGGCGCGTGTTCCGGGTCGATCTCGACCGTGCGTATCTCGCGTCCCTCGAAATTGATCCGTACATTCTTGTAACCGAACCTGGCGCGTGTGATGGTACCGCCGTTCTTGGCTTTTTGGCCCATCTTGTACTTGATGTCTTCGCCGCTCTGGTTGACTTGGTACTCGTTGATGACCGCGAGCATCCCGTGCATCATGCGACCAGCAGGCGTGTCGTCAATGTTCTTCTCGGTAGCCGAGATGAGCTTCACGCCAAGCTGTTCCAGTGTGGCCATCATGATGGCATCGTCCACCCGGTTGCGGGCGAACCGGCTCAATGCGTAGACGATGACGTAGCGGACGTTCGGATGCGTCTTGAGGTAGGCGATCATCCGTTGGAATTCAGGCCGCTGGTCAATCGTCTTGCCGCTTCGGCCCGGTTCAACGAACTCTTCGACGTTTTTCGTGCCAAGCTCGACTTCACGGGCCTTGGCGGACTCACGCTGTGCCGGCAGCGAGATGCCTTCGGGATTGTAGTCATTTTCGACTTGCCCCTTGGATGACACGCGCAGATAGCGAACACTATCGTTGCCAACCACGCGCGCCGTTGCTTTCGGCATAGTACCCTCCCTTCTTCCTTACTCTTATGCTGCGAGTGTGCACGTTGCTAGGTTGAAGCTCGGCAGGTTGCCGATGTCGCTTCGGAAGTACCTGGCAATCGGACGGTCCTCGTCAAGAAAACCGAGCCAGGTGAGACGGATTTTCATGGCTTCTGGCGACACCCGGAAGTGCAGAGCCAGCGTTTCAACGTCTTGCAGGCCGCCGTACCAGGCTCGCCGGACGCCGATTCTCGGCATGAGAAAGCAGGCTGCGAAGTAGTTGCATATCAACTCGATCTGCTTGTCGTGCTTCTTCTTGTCGCCATCACCAAGTTTGGCGTACGTCACGCTGGCAAGCGTGTGGTCGAGGACATGCTTGAATTCGTGCGCGAGTGTGAACCGGCGTCGGCCCTCGCTGTTGTTGCGGTTGACCACGATGAGCCAGTGGCCGTCAACCCATTGACTGAAACCCGCCAGATCGGGCATCCGATGACGAGGTTCGGTCCGCACTGCCACCTTCGGCAAGGAGGCGATGCGCGCCACGTCTACGGGGACTTGTTTGATATCAAGCAGCCGAAGCAATTTCGTTGCTTGTAGTTCCGCCACGGCGTACGCTTCGCTCAGTGTCAGCGCCCGCGTGGGGACGAGTTCGCGCAATGTTCGGATTACGCTGTTAGTAGTGGCGTTCATGCTCACCTCCTTTCGTGAGATGGGTTATTAGTTACCGGCACTTCATAAAGTGCCTGATGGTTGACTATTTCTGATCGGTTGGCTTTCGGCCGTATTGAGCAACAATGGCATCAATCTGTCGCTGAGCCTCCGTAATTGCTTCTTCCGGTAGGTCGTACTCGGCTCGGAGGAGCGCTCCAACACTGGGCAGTTCATTCGGCATGGGGATACCAGCGATAAGGAAAAGGTCTGCGGTTTTCAGCTCTAGCGCGTGGGCGAGTCGGACAAGATGCTCCGGCGTTGGCTTTTCGATCTCGCCTTTTAGGAGGCGATTGATCGTGCTGAGCGGAATGTTGGTCGCCGCCACTAGAGTGCGCAGACTGAATCCAGCTCGTTGACGGGCTTGTTCCAGATATTGTCCAAGCGTGATTCCTTGTTTCGGTGTCATAGGCGTCCTCCTTCTATGCCCCTAGTATAGCTCACCTGTTCCGGAAGCGGAACAGTGGAATTTACAACGTCTATTCGCTGTGTAGTACCTCGATGAGCTGTGTTGCTGCCTGGTTTTCCAGGACGGCGCTGACCAGCCGCGTGTTCGGTTCCGGCAGGCTCCCGATCAGGTCACGCACGGCCGTCAGGCGTTGCTCGTGCGGCACCGTGACCAGCACCAGGGGCATCACGTCGTCCGGGCCGAGCTGTCCCGCGTTCGCGAAGTCCACATACGCCAGTAGCTTGCGCCGTAAGGTGAGCAGGCTCTCGGTTGCTCGGTCAACCTCGACCCACCAGGCGTCCTCGGTCGCGTCAGCGCGCAGCACGAGGTAAGCGTCTGGCTTGATGAACCCACCCATGCCGTTTGGCTGCCAGGAGGTCGGTTCGACGACGTAGCGGTCCAGCATGAGCCTTCTCGCGCGTTGCTGCTCGATCAGTCGCACGTACAATTCGCTCACCGCGAGGCTGTGGGCCAGGAACAGGCGACCGGGTGTCCACGGCCGCCGCGTCCGAGTCCCCGCATCGTCCGTCTCGCCCGTGAGCAGCGGGAGCAGGCGCTGTCCGGCAAGATCGAGCGCATAGACCAAACCAGCACTACCCGCGCGGGCTCCCCCAATCCGCCGCGTGAGCGTGGTGACGAGGCCGAGATCAACCAGACGGGCAAGGACACGTCGTCGCGTGCGCCCCCGCGATGCAGGCGAAAGATCAGCAAAATGAAGCCGTTCGAGCTGCGCCCCGGTCAGAACCCGGACCCGCGCCAGGTCCGCCGCGATCGCACGGTCTCGGTCGCTGAGCTGACCTGCGAGCTGTTCCAGCAGTGCTGGGGTGACGTAGCGGGCCGTCACGACAGAACTCCTGGTGAGGGGGAGTGAGTCGTTGGCAAATTTGCTTCCATCAGGCGTTCTGACCTCGGTGAACGCCGACGCAGACTCAACGCGACCGGGTAAGCGAGCGGTAGGGCGACCGGGTAGGCAGTCATCGGCGTCCCCCGTCGCTCTTACGTCCGTACCGACCACCCGAGCCTGGTGCCTCCAGCCGTGCTCGCAGCATGGCTTCCACATCGGCTCGTGGCCGGCCGAAGCGTTCCCGGCTGACGGCCGACAGCGCATCGTGGTGGGCAACTTGCTCGGGTAGGGGCAGCGTGACGCCCGTAACCGGCTTAAGCGTCTGGCCGTTGACCGACAGGCGCAGAGCAACCTCGTAGGCTGCCAGGCCCATAAGGTCGTCGGCCGTGAGCGGCGCGAAGCGCTTCTCCAGCGTTCGGGCGTCGTCGTAGTCGAGCTGGAAGCTGATCTGCGTCCGTGCCGTGCCGAGTACCGCCGTCTTCACCGCTTCGGGGAGCTGGCCGAGGTGCTGATGAGCCAGCGTCAGCCCGACACCGAGCCCGCGCGCCTGGGCGAGCATGTCGGCCACATCGAGCGGCAGCCGTAGCACATCCTGGAACTCATCGAGATAGATGAACGCTGGACGCCGCTGCGTCGCCGGGATGCGTGCCCGCGACAGCGTGGCCTGCCACAGCGACGCTACCAGCAGCGCGCCGAGGAGCTGCGCGGTCTCGGTACCAAGGACACCCTTGGACAGCGGCACGAGCAAGATACGGCGCTTGCGAAACACGTCGGCAACGGCAATGCCTTCAGACTGGCCGAGCATGAGCCGCAGTGGTGTGCGCGTGGTCAGCGCCCGGAGCTTGTTCTGCGACGGGCCGATGACGTTCGCCCGTTCCTGCTCGCTCATCTGTTCGTAGGCGTACCAGAACGGCCGGACGGAGGCCGGCACGGTGGGCTGCCCGGTCACAAAGCGCCGGAACGAAGCGTTCGTCAGTAGCTCGGGAATCTCGACCAAGGTGAAGCCCGAGCCATCCGCTGCCGTGGTATGCGTCAGCGTGAGCAGCGCGCTTCGCAATACGTCACTGGTGCGCGGACCCCACGAGGTGCGCCACAGCTCGCTCATGATGTGCACGACGTGATCGACCACCAGCTCTCGCGCCTGCTCGTTGTGCAGGCCGCCGAGCAAGTTGAACCCCACTGGCTGATCGGTAGCGCTTGGGTCGAGCACGATCACGTCATCCCGCCGCGAGTCCGGGATACGCGCCAACACCTCTTCTACGAGGTCACTTTTGGGATCAATGAGCGCCAGGCCGTGACCAGCTATGGCATCCTGAATGGCCATGTTGGCGATGAGCGTGGACTTGCCGACGCCGGTTGGTCCAACCAGATACACGTGCCGCAGGCGGTCTAATTGCCGCAGCGCGAGCGGTTGCTGCAAACCGGGATAGTTGCTCACGGCGAAGACCGTGCCACTTCGCGGAATCGCCGGAGACGGCGCGAGTTGCCGTGCCACCCCGAGCGCCAGGCCAGGGAGGGAAAGGCCGTTCAACGGAAGGCCAAGCAGTCCGGCCAACTCATGGGTGTTCAATAGCAGTGGCCAACGGACCACCGGATATGTCCATGCCTTCATGCGTTCAGCAACCAAGCCTGATGGAAGCCAGCGCCGCACGAGCCGCACGCCTTGCGCGTTTAGTCCATGCAACGTGCTCCAGGTTCGTGAGAACAGCGCATAGGCCCGCTGCCGATTAGCGGCCACCACGCCGACGCGCCCAACCACATTCAATAGCGGCTCACGCTGCTTGAGCCGCGCTGCCTGCACGGCCTCGGCATCGCGCGGCAAGGTCCCCTCAATGAGGTAGCTTGACCAGCCGCGGTCTTCCTTCTTCGAGCTGGCCGTGTGGATTGGTTGGGGTGTGCCCGCGCTGGTGAAACACCATTGCACACGCACCTCCTCGCCCTGAACGAGCGGTTGCAGCGATGCCAGAAAGGCACTGCTTGTGGTCTCGCCACGCTCACTAGCCAATGGGCGCCGCTGACTCGTCATGGTCAGTTCACCAGCGATGGTTGGCCTCGGCCGAGATGCTACGAAACCAGGCGCATCCTCCAGTCGCGCGCCTGGCAACCCAGCTCGGACTCCTCCAAGCAGTCGGCCTTCGGCTCCCTTGGGCACAAGCACGTAATGCGCCACGCCGTCAGCCGTAGCAACGACTTCCAGGGCCACGGGCGGCAAGGGGAGCAACGACCACCGCGCCGCGTGCGTTGTCGCGGCCACTGTATCGAGCCAACGCATCACGTCCTCAGCCGTGAGCATGGCGGGCAGTCGCAGCCGAAAGGCGACTAGGTTCCGCCGCCAGGCTTCCATGTCGAGCCAACGCATGACCAGTACAGCGCCCACAGCGACAACGCCGCTCAGTAGGAGAGCCAACGCAAGCATCATGCGCTTTCCTCCTTACCGCCTTGGCCTTGCTCTTCCTCGCCGGTACCGGCTTTCTGCTGCCCTTCCTGCTCTTGTCGCAAGTCCTCGCCAATCATGACGAGAGCCTGGGCGAGCAAGTGCAGGTCGATATCTTTCCGGGGTACCCCACGTACTCGTATTCTTCGTTCCTTGGGCATAGCCTCCCTCCTTCTCCTTGCTTTTGGTGATCGGTAGGGGTTCTTGTGCGAAGCCGATGGCCAGCGGCTCAACACGGCACTTTGCACACACAACCCCTACTTGTCCTTATGCGTTCCGAAAACGGAACAGTCAAGACGTAGAATTCACAACGGCGCAGTTAGCCATCGGTAGCGCTGTGGAAAACTACGATTCGTTCGACGCTGCTCGCATTTCCCGCAGCACACTGCCAGCAACCGCGTTAGAAACCTTCAACTGCGCCCGCAGTTTGTCCCGCGTGATCGGCCGCCCGTGTGCCGCGCGATACTCGGCATCGAGCTGCCGCGCCCGCGTGACCAACTCGGCCAGCGGCGCATCGTCGTCGTCCGTCCCACCCTCTGGCTCGTCCCGGACGACCACGGACGGCAGGACGGCCGGTTGCTCGTCCGGGACGGCGCTGTGCAGCAGGCCGAGCAACCTCGGACCGACCTCGCTCCAGCCAATGAGCAGGACGGGTGCGACAGCATCGAAGCAAGCTCGTCCTGGCTGACCCTGCAAGATCGGACTTGCTGTGTTCAACGCCAAGGTGATGCCACCGCACAGCACCAGGAGCAACCTCGGACCGACGAGCCGTCCTCCCATGCCGTAGGCGCGAAGAAGCTGCACGCTGGCGAGTAGCGCCACCACCGAGAGGTCAACGGCCGGAGCCACCAAGGGCGCGATCCACGCCGGCACCCCGAGCGCCAGGCCGAGCTGCCAGCCGTTGCCAAAGCCGAAGGCGAAGGAGAGCCCTGCGATCACGAACACCACGAACGTGACCGTGCGCCGGACCGTCCCCGCGAGCCGTCCTCGGAACAGCGGCGTGCTTGACGACATGGCTACCGCCGCCGCCCGAGTATCAGGGCGTACAGCGCACCGAGGACGATCACGACGCACACCACCGGGACGAGCGGCGAAAGCCACTCGTACGCCAGGTGCGCCCCGAACGCGATGAGCAGCAGGAGGACGAGCGCACCTATGGCGCGTCCCGTCCACCCACCACCCGGCCCAAGACCGTTCACCACTCGTCCCCGCTCGGCACATAGTCCTCGTGGTTCGGTTCGGGCGCGAACGGGTCGAACGCTGCCAACTCGCGTTGCGCCCGTTCCTTCCGCGCCGCGCACATGCAGTTGTGCGGGTACAGCTCGCGCAGCTCCTCGTACATGCGCAGCAGCTCGTGTTGGCCTTCGCGAACCTCGGCCAGCTCGCTCGTCAGGGTGGTGAGCTGGTCCGTAGCCTGCTCGCTGATGATCGCGGCGAGCTGCCGCGCAGTCTCCTGTAGCACGAAGTCCAGAAGCTGCCGGTTCGGGTCTGTCGCGTCCGAACCGGCAGGAACCATGCTGCTCAGGACGTACAGGTCCGGCTCGATTGCTTCGACAAGGGCACGCAAGCGCGCCAACCGTTCGGCACTCACTGTGGCCACCTCGGGAAGGTCACGCGGCGCATCTGCTGCTCTGCCCGCCGCGTGCGTGCCGCAATGTCGCGCATCGCTTGGTCTTCCACGTCCTCGATGTTGAAGAGCGGGTAGGAGGCGTGTTCAGCACGCATCCACAACCACAGCCGGTCGAGCACCACGCCCAGTAGCACCAGGCCGACGCCGAGGAGCGCGCCCCACATCACCCGATCTCGCTTCCGAAGCGGTGCACCTGCTGGGCGATGGACATGGCCGCCGTGTTGGCGATGAGCGCCAGGGCTTCCGTGGCGTCCGGGCACGCCTTCTCCAGCTCGCCCTGCATCCGCTTGAGGTACGTGACCTCACTCATGGCGAACTCAGCCACGGCCGACGTTGCGCGGATACCGGCCTGCTCGACCTGTGCCCGTGCCGCCAGCCCAACAATTGCCGCCTGCGCTTCGCGTTGTACCACTGCTGTCCGCCTGCGGGGGACGAGTTCTCCGGCCATTTCGCTTCCTCTCGCTACTGGGAATTGCTTCGGGCTGATGCCCGGTTGAGAGAAAGCAAAGAACAAACCCGGTTGTCCGTAGGAGATGTCAAACGGACGACTTAACGGACGCTGTTTGTCCGTCGGCTATTCCTAACGGACAAACGATCTTGACTAAGTAACACATTGAGTTCATAATGTGCTCGTTAATTGAGCTTATGTATGAGTTACGACCAACTCGATCCACACCTACCCGGCGACAATGAAGGACCTAATAGCCTAGAAGATTTGGACTTAGACCTTCAACGGGCTGCTGTAGAGGAAGTCGCCAAAGCAAATATGAGGCGCGCGTTGCTGGCTCAGTTTGGTTCAGCGGTCCTTTTTCAAGAGGGGGAAGTCGTTGACGTAGATGAGGCAATCACTGCTGTCCCCTGGGATGATCTTCCCTGGCATGACCCGACTCACTGGGACAAGGGCGGGCAGTAGAGCGGCGCAGGCTCGACTGGCGAGGCGACCAAGCCCTAGACTTCCCGCATGGGGATCTTGGACGCCCTTGATGAGGCCACCGCACGTCAGCGACTAGCTGAGGAGCTGCGGTGGATCTCGAAGCGTCGTCTGCCCAGGGTGTTTCTTGACCCTATCCGCGATAACGGAAGGTTTCCTCTTAGTAGGGAAATTGCCGAACGGCTAGAGCGAGAAAAGTGGGAACAACATCCGCCTGGCGCTCTGAGTGCGGTGATCCGAAACGCCATCGGACGACTCCCGGCAAGCAAGAATCCTGCCCACTGCGACATATCATGGCGACGAATGGCACAGATACTCTTCGGTTTTGTGGAGTCGCCACGCCGTTTCGATGAGACACCGGCAAACTACAACGACCTCGTGGCATTGGCACGCCAAGAGAGCCGGTATATCGGTGACGATTTCCCACGGCGGACCGGAGAGCTACGGGACGAGTTGGCGTCAGTTCTCTTGCGGCTCTACCTCAATTACGCACCGTCGCCCACGTCTGTTGCTCACGAACTTCAACCAGAGCCGGTCGTGGTGGACCGTGCGGGGTATATTCAGCGCATCCGTACCCTCTTGCGTGAGGGGCACAAGATTATTTGCCTGTATGGTGAGCCTGGCACGGGAAAGAGTGTGCTCGCCGAGCAGGCCGTACAGCGGCTAACCAACGGTGAAAGACTAAAGCTCCGCGCAGCAAACAAAGACTTGCTTGATGAGGACATTATCAGCGCGCTTGTCGCCGAAGGGCAAGATCCTGCCGCCTGGAGTATGCCGTACTGCCGCGTGGCTCTCCGGAACACTTTGGTGGATAGTCCGCGGCACGCTGCCGTCATTGTCGATGACGTTTCCAGTGAGGACGAGCTTTGGCAGCTCGTTCCTGTGACGCCCAAGGTCCCGGTGATCGTCACCTCTCGCAATCTGATCCACAGTGACCGACTCGCCAGCATCGAGCTGGCGGACTTCACTGAAGCAGAGGCCGGCGAGCTTGTTGAGCGCGCACTCGGAGCGTACGACGAAACCGAGCTGCAATTTTTGGTCCAAGCGCTGGGCTTTCGCCCATTGGCCCTTGGTCACGCTGTCCGCTATCTGCAAGAAGCCGACGATGTTACGCTCCGCGATCTAAACAATGTCCTGGCCGCAGGTATTTCTGCTGGTTTGGATCTGCTTGTACTTCCCACGGAGGAGTCAAGAAATCTTGCCACCTTGTACCGGGAAATGCTGGCCTTGGTCATCGTTAACGACTCTGCTCGAACCGTGCTAGATAGCTTCCTAGCTATTACTGGGAAGAGCGGCACTAGCCCACGTGAACTCCTCTGGACGTTCATGGCGAGCGGCAAAGAGGGCCACATAGACCGAGCCAGGTTTCGGGCAGGTCTTCGAGTGCTATCGGCGTTCGGACTTGTGCGAGAGACCAAGCAAGCCACGCAAGACGCCTCATGGCCCTGGCTAGAGATGCACCAGCTCACCTTCAACATTCTTCGAGAGCTGCGAGGGTCTGCCGTCTTCGAGGTAGAGGGTGAGTATCTAACCTTTCTCCTCGAAGACGGCACGAGTGCCGATGACACGAGTGACCGGTGGGTGCGCGTATACCGAGGTGCGTTCCAAATCGCGTCCAATCTTGTGCCCGGATGGACCCATGCTCTGTGCATAGATGAGCTGACTTGGGTTGCGATTCGCGAGCCGGATAACGTCAATGACAATCCGTACGTTGCGCGCTATGAGGTCTTCCCGCGCGGCGTCTGCAAGGTAGACTACCGAACAGGGGTGCGTTCATTTGTCGAGCTAGAAGAAGGAGGCGAGCTTTATCGCGTGGTGAAGCTTTACAACGAGACGATTCGGAACAGGCTGCCCGTCTAACCTATCCAAATATCAGGATTAGGCATAAGCGAATTCATTCGTCTCAGGCGAGAACACGCCACCTCTTATGGATGTTGTAAATTATTATAAGAATTAGGTCCGATGCTTGCGTAGTGTACTATTTTGAACTATAACTATCTATATTGAGTTTAAAACCACCTACGCCAACAGTGCGTAGTTCACATAGGAGGGAAGTGATGGCTAAAGACGACAACCTATCAAAGGGCAACGGGGCTAAAGAGCGCGGTGTTGGTTTCCCGTATCTGTCCTTACCTGAGGCCGTGAAGATCATTCGTGACGCTGGTAGCTATGGTAAGCAGCATGCGCGCTCAGCTCTCGCTTCTTACGCCGGACACACAACAGCGAACAGTGGCCCGTTTAAGCAAAAGCTTGCCGCACTCAAAGATTGGGGCTTCGTTACCACTAGCGGAGATACTGTAAAGCTAACAGAAACGGCAATGAGCATTGCTTATCCCAGTGCCCCCGATGAGGCTGTAAACGTGCTCATGGCGGCGTTCCGGGGGTGTGGCATCTTTTGGAAGATATATCAAGACTCCGCTAAGGGTATACCGCTCAAACCCGAGCTTATTGCTAATGGCGCCGTTACGGCACACAGAATCGGCGTGAGCGCCAAAGACAAGTTCATCAAATCGTTCGTTGAAAGCGCGGAAGCTGTTGGCCTTGCACAGAGGCTACCAAGTGGCGAAATTAAAATGCTCGCTGCTGCCGAGAATGTCAGCCCCAAGGATACAGACACGAAGACCGGTGACGATCTCAATGAAAGGCACGCCAACTCGACGACAACTGGCAAGAGCGTGCCACCGGCCCCCACCAGTCCCAACCTGCAACTAGTTGTAAGCCAAGGGTGGAGAGATCAGCGAGCAGGAGTAGTTTTTGAGGTTCGGTCGAGTGGTCCATTATCGGCAGCATCGTTTACCGAAATCGGCAGCACTGTCACGGCCATAGAGAAGCTATGGAAAGTACTGAACACCGTAGACAGCACAGAAGGCACTGACGATGGCGGCCAGGATGATGCCAGCAAAATTGACTAAACGGACGGCAGCAGAGGTGCCACGGGGTGAGAATGTTGGGCCTTGTTGACGCAAAGTATGCAACGCTCTGTATAGTGGCCGTTCTGGCGTTCACTTATTTGGCGATCGTTGCCGTGGCTCTGCTACATCCCGATGAACATCGCCGCGCCGATGCTCGCGCCATCTTGGAGCACCATCGGTTTACGCGAAAATCCGAAGGCGATCAGCCCGAAAAGGAGACCTACGACGATAACGTAGAGAACTGACGCGCGTGCGAGATCGAGGTCAGTCCCACATTCTTGAGCTGTTGTGCTGCTCGCTAGATTCTTCATCACAGCTCGTTCAACCCATCACGCACCCGCCGAAGCAGCTCGGGGTCCTGCATGACTTCGGTCGGCCGGCGTGGCCCTGGTGTCGGACGACGCTTCGGCAGGCCAGTCGGTGTAAAGGTGCCGTGCGGTATTGGCAGCTCGCCCCACACGACCTTGCCGCCGCTCCTTGGATGAAAGACATCCCAGCGCCTACAGGTGGCCTCCACGATGAACAGGCCGCGTCCGCCCTCACTGTCGAGCGTCGGTCCCTTCAGCACGGGCAGAGACGGGTCGCGGTCCCAGACCTCGATGAAGAGGCTCGATTGGGTGAGGACGAGACGCACCTTAAGGAGCGCGAGGTCTGTCAGCTCGGTCCAGCGCGGCTCGGTGTCCATGACGCCGGTCGTCTTCACGGCGTTCGTCACCAGCTCGGAGGTAACTAGCTCGGCTTCGTCCATCACGGCGCGGACGCCCCACTGTCCAAGGTCGAAGCGCACGAGCATCCGCGCACAGCCGACTGCCGTAGGTAGTGCGGCGAGCGTCAAGCCATCGGTGAATAGCGGTCGGTTATCCGTCGTCATGACCGGCTTCCCGGTTGTCTGGTGTGCCGGTCCTTGTATGACTGTCGTCATCGATAACGGCGCCTTCCACGATCATGCCCGGCGATTGCATCGCCCGGTCTTTGATGTGCTCGGCCAGGACGACGAGTCGGAGCGCAAAGGCGATTTGGTCATCCCGGCTTAGGTCGTCGCTTAGGATGCCGGCCACGAACTGCCCGGTGTCGTTGTTTACGCTGCGCAGTTCCTCAAGGATGAGTCGGGTTTGCTCGTCCATCAGGAGTTATCCAGAGAGTGAACCAGCGCGCCAGTTTCCAGTTCAAGCTGTTCAAGCATGGCGTAGCACAGAACAGCGTGCCCGCTCATGTGGTCGAGCGACGGCACGATAACGTGACGGGCTTCGGTGCGCTTGAGCGTTTCAATCAGCTCGTTAAAGGCACCGCGGAATCCAGGTTGGAACTCGTAGAACAGCGCGGCAAAGCAATAGCCCTCCATGTCAGCGTAAGCCAACAGGGATTGCTCGGCGCATCGTAGTACCTCGTCGGGCTGTTCGCTATCGACCCGCATATAGCCATAGAGCAAGGGCTTCACGGTCGTTCTCCCGTACACTGCTTGGATGGGCGGGACCGGCAACGGGCTCCCACGTCCGGCGTCACCGGTCCCGCCGCTCAAGAGCGCTACAGCATGGCGAGGTTGTGTTCCGCCGTGGCGACTTGCGCACAAGGCCATGCCGAGCCGCAGACCGCGCACAGGTCGCGGTCGTTGATGTGTTCATTCGTGACGCGCGACGCAAGCGTCATCAGCGCTTCGAGTTCGGGCGTCAGGTACTCGATGGGGAGTTGATCCACCTGCTTCACCCGGCGTTGGCCGCGAAGAAGGTATCAGGCGGTCGCGAATGAATGCGGCGGACTGCTCGGGCGGACGTTCGTTGCAGTCCACCCTGAGCACGTCGAAGCCAGCTTGGATCAGGCGCTCGGTCGCCTGTCGGTAGAAGTGCACCTCGGCGTGACTGCTACCAGGCGTGAGCTGGAAGCGGTTGTGCGGGCCGCGCTCGTTGAGCCGTTCGGAGATCACCTCCGGGTCAGCTTCGAGGATCACGGCCAGGTCGGGCCGGTCGGCTTCGGCGTTGAGCTGCCAGAGGAACGACGGGTCAATGCCGTCGAAGCGCTGCATGACCAGGCCAGACGGAATGTAGCGGTCTGAGATGACGGTCTCGCCGGCCTCCAGATGTGGCCGGATCTCCGCTTCGACATGGTGGTAGCGGTCCGCCGCGTACAGGCAGGCCAGCGCATGTCCGGTGACAGATTCGGTCAGCTCGCGGCACAGCTTGCCGATCGGGCCTTCCGAGGGCTCCGCCGTGGTGTGTACGTGCTCGCCTGACGCGACGAGCATCTGCGCCAGGTGGTGAACGATGGTGGACTTGCCCGCGCCGCTCGGGCCGTCAACGGTGATGAACACGCCGCGCTCGTGGCTAGAAAAGGGCCTGAGCTTCATCGTCGCCACCTTCCGGTGTGTCGTTGCGCAGCGCGGCGAGCGTGCGCGGACTGGCGTCGTCGTGGGTGGCCAGGCGCAAGAACAGGCGCGCGGTCACGAGCGCGTCATAGGTCGCGCGGTGGGGCGAGAGGTCGGCGGGCAGTCCGTCAGCGAGCGAAAAAGCTTCGACCAGCGCGCCGAGCTTGTAGCTCATCCGGTTGGGCATGAACCGCTTAGCGAGCTTGAGCGTGTCGAAGACCTCGGGACACTCCCACTCGCTGAACTGCCGTTGAAGCACCCCCACGTCCACGTGCGCGTTGTGGGCAACCACGGCGTCTACGTCGAGCGCCTTGCGTACCTCGGTCTCGATCCCGGCGAAGGCAGGAGCCTCGGCTACGTCCTGATTGGTCAAGCCGTGGATGCGCGTGGCGAAGTACTTGATCGGGTGTTCCGGCTTGATGAGCCAGTTCACCGGTTCGCCAACGACACCCGCGACGATAGGCACGACAGCGACCTCTACCAGCTCGGGCGGCTGGTGGCCGTTACCCTCCACGTCGACCACGGCGTAGCGCAGGCTCGTCCAGTCAGTCATCTTGCGGTGATTCCTTCCAGCCGATGTCAGCCCGGCCGTGTCGTTGGGCGTGGTGCGGGTGGTTCGTGTCGTGCATCTGGAAGCCGAAGGCGTGCTGCAAGTAGTAGCGCGGCTGTTCTGCGGGCAGGCCGGAGAGCACAGCAGCGCGCTCGCTGATCTCAACGACGCGCAGGTTGCGCGCCTCGGGCAGCACGCTCGCGGCTGCCCGAATCTCGCCGGCGTTCGGTATGCGGTGAGCCTGGGCGCACAGGTCGAGCTGGCTCATGGGGCAGATGTCGCACAACTCGCGGATGCCGTAGTGCCCGTTGTAGTCCGGCACGCCGTGCGCGTAGGAGACGGCGCACGAGGTCTTCCGGAACAGTGAGGTCGAGTCGCGGAACGCGCTCAATACCCGCCGTTCCAGCGTTTCCGGCACGATCTTCCGGCGCGCGGTCTCGTCGTATGGCTCCGGCAGGCCGTTCGCCTTGTAGTAGGCCGCGATCTGATCGCGGTAGAACAACCCCGTGAACACCGTGGCGTCGGCGTGCTGGCTCAGCGCGTACGCCTGGTCCAGGTGCTCATCGGTGTCGTTCAGTCCGGGCACCAGCGGACGCCAGTAGAGCACGGTCCGATACTTTCGCTCGGCCGGCGCGCTCATCAGCTTCAGCGACTCGGCGGCCACCGAGGAGGGGTACGGCTCGATGCGCTTGTCCTCGATGCCGGAGTACGTGAACAGCAGCGTGACCTTGAGGTTGTTGAGCTGGCTCAACCGGTTCACGTCGCTCGACTTCATGGCGTGCCGCGTGATGACGAGCACGTGGTTGGTGAGTCCCCGCTGGTCGAGGTCTTCGAGTACCGCGAAGGTGTGCGGCCGGACGTTTGGCAGGAACGGATCGGTCGCTCGATTGAACACCTGAATCGGCGTCACGTGCGGCTGGAAGTAGCGGTGACTCACGAGCTGGGCCACTGCTTCGGCGTCGGACATGAGAGCGCGCGGCTGCCGCTGGTCCCACAGGCCGTAGGTGTGGCGGATGCAGTAGGCGCAGTCCAGCGGACAGCCCTGCACGTGGTTCAGGCTCAACCCGCTCTTGCGGTACTCCACGACTTCGCGGGCGCGTTCGGGCAGGCGGTCGATCTGCTCGCGCGTCAGAAGCGGAACGAACGTGGTCACTTGGTCCTCTTCCCAAGGAGCCGGACAGGGGTTGGGCGCCCACTTGGGAGAGTAGGAGTGAACAGCGTGGAAGGACAGAAAGTTTCTAAGTATTTCTAGCAACCACTCGATCGAGGTTGGTGTATGGAAACTACGAGCCACCCTCGGAAGCCTCGGGCGCAAGATCATCGATAACGCGCGTGATGATCGTTCGTGCTGAACGGCCGTAGCTGGCGACGGCTGCAAGCTGCTCGAAGGCATTGGCGTACAGCTCGATCTCTTGTGGCTGACGGAGGTCGAGCGCGGCTGAGAACGTCTCCACCAACACGCGCTCGTTGTCGTACATCCAGAAGCCATGCCACGGTGATGTGGCGTACTGCGTCTCGAAGCCGATGATGCCGAGCCGGACGTTCGGCAGCGCCGAGAACGACACCAGGCGGTCAAGCTGCCCGAGCATCACCTCCGGTGGACACAGCCGGAACCGTAGTGCCGCCTCGGTCAGGACGAAGTGGAACCGCTTATCTGGCCGGTACAGAATCTCCTGCCGCTGAAGCCGGCCCTGCACCGCTTCGTTGATGTCGTTTGGGAGCTTCAGGCGACGGATGCCCTCAGCGAAGCGAAAGCGGGCGTACTCCGCTGTTTGCAGCAGACCAGGGATGACGGTCGCCTCGAACGCGCGGAAGAGGCGAGTCTTCTGGTCCCACTCGATGTGTGCTTGCTGGCGCGGCTTGAGCCCTGTCCGCAGGATGCGTTGCCACTCGGCGTGCTGGACTTCGAGCGTGTGTAGTGAGGCAAGCAGGGCTTCAGCCTCGGGTTCACTGTCGGTGGCGCGCGTCCATGCGTGGATGTCTTCATCGCTCGGCGTCTGCCGGCCGTTTTCCAGCTTGGAAATCTTCGATGCTGGCCATGACAAAGACTCCGCGAGCTGCCTACCGCTCAAGCCAGCGGCTTGACGTAGCTCGCGGAGTCGTTTGCCGAGCGCGTTGCGGGCCTCGTGGACGTTAGACGCGCCCGAGGTGCTGTTCGGTGGCAAAATCGTCCCGTCGTACCGCGTGGTGCCAGGCAGCATCACGCCAGTAGTTGTGCTGCACGATCGCGGCTGCGTCCTCGATCACCTCACCGCCAAGGAAGGCGTCGTTGTCATCGAAGTGCATGCGCACCAGCAGCCGCGAATCGAAGAGCCAGTAGTCGTGGTTGGGGAGCCCCGCTGCCTTGGCCTTGTCCCTCGGCAGGTAGCGGATATCCTCGCCGGCCCCGTTGGTGAACTGCGCACACCACACGCCGAAGCGGCTGTAATCGGTGAGCGGCAGTGTCACCACACGGACTCGCGCGAAGCGCCGGCCCTCGGCTGTTGCCTCGCGCAGCATGTCCAGCCAGCTCTGCATCCAGGGCAGGTCATCGGGCTCACCCGCGAGGAACTTGCGCAGCGACTCGTTCTCGTACGTCGCGTCGTAGCTGTCGCGGGCTTCCAGCCGGTAGGCCGTGTGCTCGAAGGAGTGGAAGAGCTGTCGGAACTCCGGGCCAGGTGAGATGAGGGAGGTCAGTGCTCGCCCTCCTGCTCCTGGTAGCGGCGTGCGTACATCTTGAGCACGTCCTCGGGGATCTCGATCAGGGTCTCGTGATCAGGTACCGGGCCGACGTCCGCGAGAACCTGCGGGTCGGTCACCTTCCAGCCCTGGGCGATGTACGTCACGCGGTCGGTGCGGTCCGTCGCGAACAGCGTGGGCGAGTTGTCCACCTGCGAGTTCGGGTCCTTACCGAGGAACTTGGCGCGCATGAAGCCTCCTTGCGAGCAACTTGGTGAAGCATGCAGCGCCCATCGTCGCGCAGGAGGAGGCACCGGTCAACGGTGGGTGGTCGCGCGCAGGCAGGATGAGGTGCTTGCAGAAACCTAGAACGTGTCGAATGTGCGCATGATCTGCTCGGCAGTCTGCGCTTCAGGCGAACTGAAGTCTGCTTGGCTTGCGACCGGGAACGTAGCGCCAAATCCGGTCTTAAAGAACCCGCACGGCATAAGAAATCCCATTGTCGTCCCTATGGCGTACAAATCTTGTCCATCGGGGTAATACGTGTCCAGGCATAGTTGGTACGTCGACGGCAAGCCACTGCCTTGGGCGCGGAATTTTGATTTAGAGAACACAAAGTGCTGTGTCCTGATCACCTGGTTTGTGGCGAGGCTAGGACCTGGCAAGTAGTCGGCGCTGTATATTTGCTTGGAGCCACACTTGTTTCCATCGGCAAACGGCACGTCATTTTCGCCTGGCTCACACTCGCCACCACCACCGCCCCAGACCGCATATTGCCAAGTCAGTTCTGCACCACTAGGGGATGTGACCTTTCCGCTAACCTCGCCAAGTGAGCCGTCATCAGCATACCGAGGGGCGTCTGTCGAAACTTGCCAACTCGCCGGATGCTTGAACAATATCCGCGCCTGGTCGTTGCGGTACTCAATCCACTGGTCAGCCGGTTTATCGATTGTAGGAGCAGACTTGGTGCGGGTGCCCTGTGACGTGATGGCCGTCTTGGTGTTCGGTTTGCTGGTTCCTGTGTGCAATCGCCAGAAGCTAAATCCAACAACGCTAAGTACCATAATGAGAAGCAAAATGTACACCAGGCCGAAGCCTTGACTACCTAGACGTTGCTTTGAGCTTGGTGAACGCATTATCGTGTCTTTGATTCGTTAGCTTGGGTCGCTAAAACTCAGAAGAACTTGCTTTGCCTGCTGGGCTTCCATACCCGTAAACCATGAGGTTGCTTGAGCTTGGGATAAGGCCGGAGTATTTTGGCTGCTACGCAAGCCTGAAGTTGAGAATAAGATGCCCGTAGGCTGTCCGGTAGAACTGTTTACGTTGTGCTTTCCTTGGAAGGTAACTACATCTCCCGATGGTCCGCTCGTCAAGATGCCGTTCGCGTCTTGCACTGCAAGCCACGGATGATAGGTAGAGCCGTCGAGCGTCGTAATGCCGGATACGACGTAGTAGCCAGGTGCTCCCGAGATGGGCGTCTTGTCCACAACGGTAATGAGTGGATAGGCGTCACCATGTTCGTTACCAGTACCAGCGATTGAGGAAACCCATGAGATTGTGATAGCTCCGGAAGGACTTGTAACGCCAGTCTGGTCAGCAGTCGGAGAGTTTGTTGGAACATATGGCTTGGTCTGCGTCCAGCCAGTTGGATACTTGAAGGTCGCCTTCTCTTCTGAAGAAGTATAGGTGCTCCATTGAGTCGCCGGTGTCGAATTACCGGGCGTGTTCGATGTCTTATCTTTCTGTGTCTTCTGACTTGTGCTAGCCGGCTTGCTGTTTGTCGTTTGCTTCTTATTGTGATGCCGATAGACCCAGACGGTAGTTCCCGCGACAATCGCGACGGCTAGCACAACAAGAACTACTAATACAGCTGACCCCACTTCGTTTCTATTCTTTGTGTTCATATGAATATATTGCTGCATGAAAGCAAAAAGGGCAAGCATCAAACGCACGCTTGGCAAGTTAGCCGAGGTCGGTTGCAATTTCATTGACACGCTTGCCATTTTAGTTCTATGTTAAAGCTAACAATAAATAGACGGGGTGGGCAGGATGGAGAGTAGTGATCGGCAGAGTAATTCAATCAGGGTGGACCGTGCGCCGACTGTTATTGATAGCAGTGGTTGTGGCGGGTGTCTCAGGTACAAGCTGGCTAGTGCTTAGCCAAAAGCCGACGCGCAAGACCGAATATAACAGCCAACCTGCTGGCTCATCGACTTCCCAGCAGCAAGTCTTGCAGAATGGGGCTCAGCCCGCTTCTCCGGTGTACTCTTCCTCGAAAGAAGGGGCATCATTTAAATATCCGAGTGATTGGACCGCAGCCAAGCCTAGCGCGACATCAAAGGCAGCATCAAACGATGCTAGTAATACTGATCAGACTGTAGTCACTAGCCCCTCCGGCGCGCTAAAGATTTCCTGGATCACAAATATCGTCGGTTTCGGTAACGAACATGGTGACGCCTATCCACTCATTACCGTTGTGGACAAGACGCCCATCTCGGGAGCACCTGGCTACTACGTCGTATCCGGCATTACGACGCTCGACGGCTCTACCTATCATCCGTGGCTTGCAGTGCAAGACGCGAACGGCATCTTGACGAGCGGTGTTCAGGGTGATCTCGTTACATTCACTGCGCGGCGCGTTCATAATCCGACCACGGACCGGCAAGCGCGTATGCTTTTTGCAACCTGTGGTCCCCATTCGGTAGACAACTCGCCAGCTTTAACCCAAGTTCAAGCTACAAGCTGGTTTTCGAGCACAGAAGTCCAACAAGCCAAGCAGTTTCTCCTAGGCTTTAGCGACCCACAATAGCAAACATTTTTAATATTGCAATTCAGGATAATATGACAACATTACTATTGACTCTCAGAAGAGGGTTCCTCGTTGTACTAGCACTTCTAGTTACGGTATCGGGCTTGACCGTATTTCAGCTAACTGTCAATACGCCGAAGGCGCTAGCTGGGACCGATGATTATCCAGCACCCTGGCGAGCCCCAACTGCCCAGGACACAGTGTTCGACACGTGGAGCGAATACAATCGCGAGTGCACATCGTACGTTTCTTGGATGCTGCACAACGTAAATGGGTACGAGATGAAGTTTTATGACGACGCCGTAAACTGGGGAACTGACGCGCAGAATAAAGGAATCGCCGTAAACATGACGCCGGCCGTTGGGTCAGTGTATTGGTCTACCAGCCACGATCACGTTGCCTATGTAGAGGCCGTGAACTCTGACGGTACGGTAACTACGGAGGACTACAATTCTGGGTACCCGACCAATCCGGGCAACTGGGGCGAACACACTGTAGCCGCTAATTCTGCGTCAGGCTATATTCACTTCAAGGATACTACTACGCCTCCTGCCGGCCCGCCACACAACTCAAATGTCGAGAGTCTTGCAGGCAACTGGGCAGGCGATGCGTCACAAGACTTCATGTACATTACCCCTCGATCAGATGGCGGTACAGACTTTGCAGTCTATGAAAGCACCTCCACCGGTATTCAATGGGCCGGCTCCTGGGCATCTGCATCGAATATTCCATTTAGCGGCGCGCAGTTCATCCCTGACGACCTGAATGGTGACGGTCTAATGGACCTTTTGTATGTAACGCCTAGATCAGGCGGTGGTTTCGACATGGGCTACTTCCGCAATAGCGGTAGTGGCTTTGTCTACGGCGGCAACGTGTGGAGCATCAGCACGCTCAGCATGAGCCAGATACAATTCTTGCCTGGACATTGGACAGGGCCGACGAGTGGTGACCTGGCATATGTGACACCTAGCTCTAACGGAAGTTTCGATTTTTCAGTCCTGCAGAGCACAGGCTCGGGCTTTAACTGGGTTGGCGACTGGTGGTCACCAGGTAACCTCGCCTACGCCACTACCAAGTTCGTACCTGCCGACACTAACGGCGACGGACTGACCGACCTTCTATATGTCACCCCACGCGGGGGCGGTGGTTTCGACATGGCCCTCGATCGCAATACTGGTAGCAATAGCTTCGTTTGGGCAGGCGGACAGTGGAGCCCGACTAGTTTGGATATCAACACTACGCGATTTATCCCGGGATACTTCCCAAGTAGCATCAACGAAGGGTTTGCGTACATCACTCCAGACGGCAACGGTTTCGACATGGGCATCATGAACATGACGAGCAGTGGCCTGGAGTGGAAGGGACTTTGGTGGACTGCGCCCAACCTGCCGTATAACACAGAGTTTGTGCCCGCTGATAACAATAACGACGGCATTGAAGACATGTTCTATGTTACCCCTCGCGGAGGTGGTGGCTTCGATATGGGCCTCAACCACAACACGGGCTTTGGCTTCAACTACGTCGGTAACCAGTGGAGCGCAACCAATCTGTCGACGAGCTCGACGGTCTTTCTGCCGCAGTTCTAGCCCCCCCTCGCACGAGCAGGCAGACCTCAACCGTTGACTTCGGTCAAGGTCTGCCGTGCCTCCGTCAGTCGGCTCCGTGCCTACGGTCGCGCCGTCGTGCGCCATGCTTCCGCAGTAGCCGCTGAACGCTCTTGACGCTGATCCCGTACTGCGCGGCCAGCTCCTTGGCGATAGTGCCCGTGTGGTACTTCTCGATCATGGCCAGTACGTCATCGGGTGACAGTCGGTCGGCCAGGTTCCAGCGTCGAACCTGCGGAAGCTGATCTTCATCCGGCTTATCCATGACGTCGCCTCGGACGACCTCATGTACCTTCCGCAGGTCGTGGAGCTGGTCAGGAGTGTGCGAGTAAGCCTTCAGTACCTCCACCAAATTAGTCATTGCACGAACTCCTTCCTTCGAGGCCCTGACCAGGGATTTCTTCCCGGTTGGGGCCTCGTTGACGTTCAGGGCAGCGTCCTCTGCCCTGGGTTGTGGGATGCGGAAGACCGGGATGACGCGGTCGGATGCAGTGATCTTGATCTCGGCGATGAGGGTCTCGATCAGCGCCTTCCGCTCGTTGTCGGTGCCGTTGGTGATGATCTCTGAGATGTGGTCGGCGATCTCGTTCAGCTCTGCTTGCGGTAGTGGTTGAGGCGCGTCGGTGAGCTGGTCGGTGAGCTCGTCTCGGCGGGTTCGTAGCTGCTTCGTCTTGATCTTGAGACCGGCCAGCCGGGTAGCGAGGTCGTCCTCCTGCAGCGAGCCGTTCTCGAAGGCGTTGAGGTAGCGGTCGATGGATTGATTGGCCTTGTTCAGTTCGGCTTCGACGCTGGCCAGTTCGGCGCGCTGGTTGTCCTCGCCGGCGAGGTGCTGGGCCTGTGCGCGGATGACGGCCTCGGCGATCAGGCGGTAGTGCTCGCGGTAGAAGCTGCTGAGTGCGTCGAGCACGGCTGGTTCGATCGAGTCGGCGTTGATGCGGGTCGCGCTGCACTTGTCGGTGTCGTAGCGCGCGCGGGTGAAGCAGGTGTAGTAGCGGTAGACCTTGGTCTTGCCGTGCGCACGAGTACCGATCATGGCCTTGTCGCACTTCGGGCACCGCATCTTGCCGGTGAGTTGGTAGTCGGAGCCGTTGGCGGCGCGGTGGCTGTGGTCGTCACCGCGGTCGGTCAGGATCTGCTGGGCCTTGTCGAAGTCGTCGAGGTCGACGATCGCCGGGTGGCAGTTGCTGACCACGATGTCGCGGAACGAGAGCTCGCCGATGTAGCAGCGGTTAGAGAGCACCCGTATCACCTGGTAGGCCGAGAACCGACCTCCTGTGGTGGTGCGGTGTCCGCGATCGTTGAGCACGCGCGCGATGACTTTGGTCCCGAGTCTGTCGTTGGTGTAGAGGTCGAAGATCAGCCTTACGATGGCGGCTTCGGTTTCGTACGGAACGAGCTTGTGGGTTTCCTTGTTGACCGTGTAGCCGAACGGACGCCGTCCGCCCTTCCACTTGCCGGCGGCGGCCTTGCGTTCCATTCCGGCGATGACACGGTCGATGATGACGTCGCGCTCGAACTGCGCGAACATGCCGAGCATCTGCACCAGCATCCGGCCCATGGGGGTGGAGGTGTCGAACGGCTCGGTCGCCGAGCGGAACACGACGCCAACCTGGTCCAGGTCATCGAGCAGGGTGACCATGTCGCGGAGGTTGCGCGAGAAGCGGTCGACTCGGTAGACGAGCAACACGTCGATGAGGCCGGCGCGTGCGGCGGCCATCGCCTTCGCCAGGCCAGGTCGTTCGGTGTTGGCTCCGGAGGCGTCGTCGTCGAATCGTTTGACGAGCCGCCAGCCCGGCTGGGAGTCGATGTAGAGGCCGAGTCGGGTGTCCTGGGCCTCCTTCGAGTAGGGCTGGTGCTCGTCGTCGGTGGAACGCCGGACGTAGATGCCGACCCGCACGTCTTCGCCCAGCAGGGTCATCGCGGCCTTCTTCGTGCGCCGCGCGGTGGTGGATCGCGCCATCGCTCGATCTCCTTGGAGTCGTGAGGGTTGGGTTCTGGGTGGTGTCCGGCTGGAACCGGCGTTTATGGCGTGCGGTCGTCCGCGGTGATGGGTGCCGCGTTGTCGGCTGACATGCGAGGGATCGGTTGCCAATCCGTGTGGATGGCGATGAAGGCCCGGATGCTGGCGGCTTGGGCTTCCAGCGACCTGGACTGGCGTTCGTCTGCGACCGCGCGGAAGTACGTGCAGGTTCGGGTCTCAGCCGGCATCGTCACGAGCGCGGCGTTCTTGCTGCGGCGGAGGGTTGTGGCGTGGCACATGGCGCAATCTCCTTACGGTGTGGATCTCGGTGACTGGGCTTGATTGGGCCGGGAAAGGTCATGCCGCCTGGTCGTCCCGTTCGGCACGGGTGTCTCGAAGCCAGCGAGAGATCAAGGTGGCGAAGGCGGACACGGCGGCGTCGTACTCTTCGGCCGTCATTGGCGTGGTTTCGACACGTTCGATCTCCCAGAGTTCGTCCGCAGGTCGCCACCGACGCGGAGCTGGTTCCGTCGATTCGGATGGCGGCTGGCCGGAGTCCAAGTCGTTGGGCTCCTGCGGTTCTGGGGTGTTGTGTGGGTGGCGCATGGCGCACCTCCCGCCTCGCCCGCGAAGCCGCCTGTGCGGTGACGACTTCGCGGGCGTGCTGGTCGGCGACAGAGGTCGAGCGTCGACTCAGCGGGCGTTCCCCGGCCGAGGACACCTGCGCTCCCGATCCGCGACGCGGATCTTCTGGAGGGCGGGCACGCACCATGACGTGCGTTGAACGAGCTGGGGTCGCCGAGGCTGTCGCGGACCGTGTGCCTCTGCTCCCCGGACTTTGATGTGCGGGGCCGGCGATCGCGGTCGCGCTGGACTCCTGCCGCCCGACAAGAGCGCACCTCTTGCCGATGTTGTGCTCGGTCGCGTCGTGACCCGGACGCATGGCGGCCGACGTGGGTCCAGAGATCGATACCGGCACGGACCGGAGGCGGCTCGTGTCGGAGTTAGCGTGGCTGGTTCGGGCGAGCCGCAGGCGCTCCCCTTGGCGAGGTGGGCGGACTCCTGCCATCTGATTAAGGTAACGCCTAACTGAGTGAGCTGCAACCTAATTCAGTTAGGTGCAGTCGTCGTGCCAGAGTCAGGTCGCTCAACACGCCGGGCGTCCCGCCAGCCTGTTGCCGGTCGTCGGGGAAACTAGCGATGACCGGTGCCCTGCGTAGTCGCACCGGAGGTGGGCGAGCGCGGGAAGGCGTGGCGGTGCAGCTTCGATGGCGACTCAAGCAGGTCATGGCCTCCCGCGAGGTGTGGTCGGGCAAACACCTGCGCGAGCTGCTTGCCCGGCGCGCGAGCTTCACCTTGTCGGCGCCATCGATTTCCGCGCTGATGAACAACCAGCCGGCCCAGATGAAGACCGAAACCCTGCAGGCGTTGTGCACCGCGCTCAAGTGCACACCTGACGAGTTGTACGGGGTCATACCGCCGCGCGAGATCTCCCTTGCTGACGAACCGGACAGCGACGAGCCGCCTGGCAGGTAGGTCCCGACCGGGCTGTGCTCACGCTGGGCGCCGGCCATCATGCGGCCCTGACCGTGGTGTCGTCTGGTTCGCACAGCGCTTCGCAACGGACCAGTTCCTGAACTCGCTGGTGCCAGTTGAGCGCGAAGCGGAGGCAGTTGGATTCGGTCTGATGGCTGGGCGTGCATCCGCGGACGTAGCGGCCTCGGCGACTCCATGCCATCGAGTCGGAGCTGACGAGCGCTTCGGCATACTGGCTTAGACCGCCGATCTTGACGCCGAAACCATGGAGCCGCAGGTTACGTGTCGCGAAGACGCGCATGATCCGTTCCACGTCGGCCTTGTGCTGGCGGCGGCATACTGTGCCAACCCCGACCCGTGGTTCGGATGCCAGGTCGATTCCTGCGCTCTCGTAGAAGTCCGCGCACCGCTCGTAGTCGCTGAGGGTCCATCCCTGCAATATCGGCAGCCAGGGCAGTTCGGGCGCGAGTTCCCGGAGGCGGACGAAGTTTCGCACGGTCCGCCGTTGATGCTCGCGAACCGTCAGACCGGTTCGCTTGAGGATGCTCTGCTCGCACATCCAGTCCTGGGGCGCGGTCCAGGCGAGGTTGCCGATCTCGTCGGCGTAACGCCGGACGGCCCGGACGTAGTCCTTCTCGTTGATCTGCCAACGACCGTGAAGCTGCAACTCGGTGAACCCGCCCGAGTCCAGCGCCCACTCCGTGATGGCGCGCGAGAGTGTCCGGCGGTGCCCGAGGCGTCGGTGCGACACGAGCAGCGAGACATCGTGGACGCGGGTCAACCAGATCGGCTGGTGAATCCCGAGGAAGAACTTCACGTCGGCACCGCTCGCCGGCAGGCACGGGCGCAGGTCAGCACGGACACGGCGAGCACCGTTGTGATGGCCTTGCCCGCGACTTGCCCGCCGAACAGCGACAGTGAGCCGAAGGCCAGCGGCAGGAACACCAGGCTGTCGAGGAGTGAACCGACCGTGTTGGACAGCGCCATCGCCACGATGGGCCGGTGGCGGCGCAGCGGGCTATATATCGCGAAGTCCGCCGTCTCCGAAGTGGCGAAGGCGGCGGCGCTCGCGAGCGCGACGTGCGGCGAGGCGACCAGCCCAGACAATGCGGCCCCCGCTACCACCGCGATGAGCGCTGTCCGGGAGCCTGCGGCGTCCTGAAGCAGGTTCCGGACCGTGAACACGAGCCCGGCGAAGAACGCTCCGGCGGGGATCTCCAACCCGGCCACGGGTACCTGCGGCCAGAGGGTGGTAGCCCAGTTCGCTGCCGCGATGGCCGCCGCGTACCCGCTGAGCAGAAGCGCCGTCGTCGAGGTCCACCGGGACGGGGTCATGCTGCGCTCGGCGGGGCATCGTCGGCCGGGTCGGTCACGTCGCGCGGGAACTCGTCGTTGCGCGGCTGGGCCCGCTGGAAGGTCCTCGGATCAACCACTGGCTCGTGCGCGTTCGGGCCAGAAGTCACCCACTGCTCGACCGGTGCTGGGCGGCCAGCGACGGTGCGCGCCCAAACCTGGCGGCCGACGTACTTGGGGTTGGTGACGATGCGCCTGACGGTTTTGGCAGTCCACCGCCCGGTCTGCACCGGTGGCGGGTACTGACCAGCGTCCGCATTAAGTCGTCTGGCGATGACCGCGAAGCCCAGGCCGTGGTCGGCGCGCCAGCGGAAGATCTGGCGGACGATTCCGGCGGTCTGCCAGTCCGGTACGAGCACGGCGCGCAGTTGGCTGTGTCCGGTCGGGTCGGTGACGCGGATGCGCAGGGCGCGGTATCCGTACGGTGGTGGGCCGATCTGGTAGCCGGCGCGGACGAGTTCGACCATCGCGCGACGGGCTCGGCGGGTGGTCTCGGCGTGGTGCGCGGCGAGCGCCGCCCAGTGGATGCGGTTGCCGCGCGCGTCACGCAGTTCGCCGTCTCCACCGCCCGGCTCGGACACCGTGTCGGTGACCGCGTCGATGGTCCCGGTGCGCCTACTTGCCCACAGGGTTGTCCACAGTCGGAGCCACCAGCGTGGATGCGTCTCGACCAGCGGAGTGGTGGTGCAGTGGTGGCGCGCGGCAGCGCGCAGCGCGGTGCGCTTGCGGCGGAACTCGGGGTGCCAGCCGCACTCGCGGCAGTACAGGCGCGTGGTCATGCCGCTCGCCCCCAACCGCGGTACTCGGTCCCGTTGACGGCGCGGTTGATGGCCGGCCGGGTGACGTCGTGCTCGGTCGGCCACGGGATCGCCGCTGCCGCTGCGGCGGCGAGCTCGGCCTCGTGGGCGAGCTGGAACACCAGCACCTCGTGATGCGCGGTGAGCGCCGTCGGTACGCCGGCTGCGCGGGCACGGGTGACCAGGTGACGGCCGCGCAGTCCGGCGGTCAGCGCGATGCACCGGTCGACCGGCGCCAGACCGGCCGAGGTGCCCGCGGCGAGCAGCGGCGTCGTGACGTCGATCAGCGAACCGTCCGGGTTTCGGCGAGGCCGGGCGACGACGACGAGGTATCCGCCGGAGCGCAGCAGCGGTTCGCAGAACGTCAGCGTCGCGCCGAGTCGGTCGATCGCGGCGGCATGGTCGGGGTCCGGACTCGGGTCCTGCTCGTCGGTGACGTTGGGGACTGGGCGGAGAGCGGTGAGCACGAGTCCGACTCGTCCGACGAGTCCGGCCGCGCGGACGCTGGCGAGCATCGGTGGCCGGGCGTCCAGGACCGAGCCGTCGCGCCAGGCGCCGGCCGCTTTGGCGGCGGTGATGTTGGCGCGGGCGAGCGTCCACGACTGTCGTCGAGGCGTCAGTCCGAGCGCGTGACGGCCGGCGCGGAGGGCTTCGACGAGGACCGTGCCGGCCCCGCAGTCGGGGTCCAGAACGAGGTCGCCGGGTCGGGTGTAGGTGGCGATTGCGTGCGCGGCGACGGCGGGCGGGATGCGGTCGACATCGGTGTCGGTGCCGGGGACGCACCCGGCGTCGCGGAGCTGGGCGGCGGGGTCGCGCTGGCCGGTTGGCCAGACCGAGAGTCGCGGGTTCGGCGGCTGCTCCCGCGACATCCGGGAGCGCGGCCACGGCGGCGTGGGGCGGTCAGTCATGGGAGGCGTCCTCCCGGTTCTCCGCGGCGTTGGCGTCGCCGCTCGCGGCCGGGCGGCGGGCGAAGACGAACAGGTCGTCGTGCGCTCGGGCGTGCCGGATCGACGTCGTCGGCGGCCCCGGTGGGCTCGCGGAATGGTCGTGCGCGGCGGTGCCGGCGACCGCGTGCACGGTGTCGCGAATGGGCACGCGCAGCAGCGCGATGCGGTCGGTGAACTGGAGGCCGGCGTGGTGCGCGGCGCGCACGAGCGGCCCGGCGGGATCGGTGAACCAGGCGCCCGAGTTGTCACTATGTGTAATGACCGCGAGGGTGCCGGTGGGGGTCAGCAGACCGGCCCAGTCGGTGGGCTGGAGGGCGTCGAGCGTGTGCGGCTCGGCTGCGGTGATGATCAGCTCGAACCGGTCCGGACCGTGTGCGGTCGCGGCGGTGTCGGGTCCGGACCGGTCGTCGGTTCCACCGACGTCGAGGTGGTCGCTGGCCGGACTCGCGGCGTGCGGTCCGGGTCCGGACTCGGACTCGGTTGGTGGGTTCGTCGGGCCGTCGTCGAAGCGGTCGGGGTGCGCCGCGGCGGTTTGGGTGTCCACCCCTCGGCCGAGTCGGACCACGGTCCATCCCGCTTCGAGCAGTCCGGCGTACGGGCCGCGTCCAGGGCGGTGGCCGGCCACGGTGGACGGCCACCCGGCGGGCGGGGTGATGTGCGTTGCGGGGTCGAGCAGCAGCACCCGCTGACCGGGCGCGGTGTAGCCGGTGACGAGCTTGATGATCGCGGTCAGCAGCCACTGGGCGATCAACCCCGTGCCCTCGCGCAGCTCGTCTTCCGCGCATGGCCAGACGGAGGCTGGGCGGGTGGGACGGGGATAACGAAGTACGAGCCGCAGGTCACGAAGCCGGGCGCCGCGCGGGAGGTGCGGGAGCCGGATCGGGACGGTGGGTGGGTCGATCGGATCGTGCTGCTGAGGCTGGTCGTCTGGGGTGTCGTGGTCGCGTGTCGGGGGCATCGCAGCTCTCCTCCGGCGGGTCGGTGTGCCATGTTCGGACACCCCTTAACTCCGGATTTCGGCCCTGTTTTGGACACGCGTCAGCAGACTTTTTTGCGCGCGCTATCGATGACCGCCTGCTGTGCCAGGGTGGCGGGAAAAGGGAGTGCAAAGAACCGCTGATTTGGCCGTGTCTTTACGTGAACGTCGTGTGTCTCGTACGCGATGTTCAGGGCCTCGCCGAGCGGATTTTCAAGATTTTTCCGAGCTCTCAGAAGTTGATCTATGAACGGGGTCCTAGATGGTGATCCACTAGGGCGCTCTCCTACTAGTGATCTACTAGTACGCACATAGATTCCCAGCTCAGAAGCTACTATCCTCGATCAAGGAGTCGCTCGCCCGATCTCGTTAGTAGATCTTGCTGGGACGGGTCCGGGGCCTGGAAATAGTAGGGCTCTAGTAGCCCTCGGTTCGTCGCCCTAGTAGCTGGCTAGTAATGGCGTGGTATTTCCGTGGTATTTCCGTGGAATCCGCTGTGGCTTCCTGTCGTCGTAGTTGCTCGCCACGACGCTTGGGAAGTCACAAAATGACTGCACAATCTCTGTCCCGTCGCTACTGCGACGACGTTGTCTCGAATTCTCTGGATATCGCGCGTGACACGTTCACGTGGCTGGTGACCGGGCCGGAGCCGGTGTCGCTGAACGGCCGGTTGTTTCCCGGCCTGCCCGACCGGTTGATCCCGCTGGACGAGGTCCGCGACCGCCTGCTGGCGCGCCGTTGCCCGCAGCAGACGCGGGACGCGGTGTGGGCGCATCTGGTGCTGCGGGCCCGCACCGAAGGGTCGACGTGGACCGTCGCCGCGGTCGGGATGGCGCTGCCTGCGTTGACCTCCGTCGCGGCCAGGTTGTCCGACCGGTTCGCCGGAGATCCGGCCGACGTTCACGCCGAGGTCCTCTCCGGATTTCTCGGCGCGTTGCTCGACGATCGATCTGCGTCGGCCGCGGGTGATGCTGCGGCTGCGGTGGGCCGCATACCGGTCCGGATACGACGCACTCGCCGACGCACTGGAGGGTCCGACTCCGGTCGCGCCCGGCTTCCGGTCGACACCTCCGCACACGCCGTGGGGACATCCCGATCTTGTCCTCGCCCGCGCGGTCGCGGACGGAGTCCTGACCCAGACCGAGGCCGCGCTGATCGGCGCGACCCGACTGGAAGGCGTGCCCGTCGCCGACTGGGCGGCCCACCACGGGGCGGGCGAGTGGGCGGTCTACAAGACGCGCAAACGCGCCGAGTTTCGGCTCGCCGAATACCTGCGCGACGGCGTCGCCGAGACCGATCCCAGCGACGCGCTGACCGACCAGGTAGCCAACGCCATCGCGCTGTCGCGCCCGGCCGCGCCGGCTCGACGCCTGCCTCGTTCGTCACTGTCCGTATCGGTCGCTGAAGTCGAGGCAGCGAAAAAAGTTCGGGCTCGTGCGTCCAAAACGGAGCCGAAATCCGGAGTTCAGGGCTGCGGGATCTCCCCGCTCGCAACCCGCCCTTCGGAGGTGCCCCAATGCGCCTGATTCATTCGCCCGCTCGTCCGCGACCTGGCGAGCGCAGCCCTCACACTCGGCCGCGTCGTGGGCCCGCGATCGCGCCGGTCTCGGCGCCGGGTACTCGCCGTCGAGCGCGTTCGTGTTCGACCGGGCCGCGCGACAACCGGCCCGCCACTGCTCCGAGGTCTACCGGTCCCGCGCGCCGTCGCCGGGTACGCCGGCTGGTCGTGGTCGCCGAGGCGGCGTCACTGGTCCTGCTGCTCTCGGCGTCGACCGCGCACGCGGAAACGACGACGGTCCTCGCGCTGGCCGGCTCGGTGACGGACGTGTTGAACAACGTCCGCAACTGGATCATGGGCGTGCTCGCGGGCCTCGCGACCGTGTTCCTGTCTATCGGCGGCGTCCGCTACGTGATGGGCGGCGGCGATCCCGGCGAGATCGAGAAAGCCAAGACCGCGTTCAAGGCTGCGGGGATCGGCTACGGCCTTGCGGCGCTGGCGCCGCTGGTTGTGACCGTCCTGCAGGGCATCGTGGGGGCCTGACCGATGGCCGTCAGCACCCCGCCCACGGTGCGCCCGCACCGCCGGCCCGGCGGCCCGGTCGCGACTGCTGCCGATGCCGACCGCGCGATGGTGTCCGCGGTCCGCGATGCCAGCAGCGACCGGCCGCCGGCTGGTCGGCGGCGTCGGCGCGCGGGCTGGATGCTGGCGCTGAGCATCATCGTGCTCCTGGTTGGCGTCTTCGCGGTCAGCGCCTGGGCCTCGCCCGCAGCGTCGCCGCAGCCGCCGTCCACATCGGCCCCGCCGCTGCCGCTGCCCACGGCCGATTCCTGCACGCCGGACTCCCCGCTGCCCGTCTGCCACCTGCCGGCGGCGACCACCACGCCGCAGCCCACCGCGCCGTTGCCTCTGCCCACCGGCACGCAGACACCGACCAGTTGCTTCCCCGGCCAAATCGGCTGCACACCGTCCACACCCACCACCACGGCAACCACGCCGTGCACCGGTGAGGACTGCATCCCGCAGCCAACGACCGCGCCGCCGAGCACCGGCGGGCAGCAGCCCGGCTCCAGCGGCGGCGGCAGCAGTTCGCGACTGCGGGATCACCGATCTCGGTGCCTGCATCAGCGACGCCATCAACAACGCGTTCGCCTCGATCGTCAACGCCGCGCTGTCGCCGATCATGGATTTGATCGGCCACACCGCACTGTCCACTCCGACACTCAACGACCTGCCGGGCATCAGCGACCTCTGGAACAACTCCTGGCAACTGGTGATGGCCTGCTACGGCTTCTTCGTTCTGGCCGCCGGCATCCTGCTGATGGCCTACGAAAGCGTCCAGACCCGATACTCCCTCAAGGAGATCGGGCCGCGCATCCCGCTCGCGTTCATCGCTTCGGCGCTGTCGTTGTTCTGCATCGACAAGTTCATCACTCTGGCCAACGCCCTGACCCTGGCCGTCCTCGGCGGCAACCTCGCCCCCAGCTCTTTGGGCAGCACCCTGCAGGACTCCATCAACGGCGTCACCACGGGCGGACTGTTCATCATCCTGGTCGGTCTCGTGCTGGTCGTGTTGGGCCTGCTGCTGCTGATCGTCTACGTGGTCCGCATCGTGATCCTGCTGGTCCTGATCATCAGCGGGCCGCTGTTCTTGATGTGCCACGCGCTGCCGCACACCGATCCGCTGGCGCGCTGGTGGTGGAAGGCGGTCATCGCGACGCTGGGCGTCCAAGTCGCGCAAGCCCTCGTGCTCGTGACCGCCGTGCGCGTGATGCTCAACGGCTCGGTGCACCTGTTCGGTTCGACGCTGTCCGCGCTCGGCACGCTCGTGGTCGCGATCGCGCTGTTCTTCGTCCTGTTCAAGATCCCGTTCTGGATGCTGAAGGCGGTCAAGGTCGGATCGGGCCGTTCGTTCCTGGGCAGTCTGGTCCGCGCCTACGTCGCGGCGAAGACCTTCGGCATGGTCGCCGGTAAGGCCGGCCTCGCCGGCAAAGCCGGTGCCGGCGCCGCTGCCAAGAGTGGGCCAGGACGCGGGGGCGCCGGCACGAACGCCGGTCCCGCCGATCCGCCATGGCCGGCCCCACCGCGGTTGGCACCCACCCCCGCGATGGTCGCCCAACGGCTCAAAGCCGCCCACGACGCCGAACGCGCACGCGCTGCCCGTCGCTCCCGGCTGCCCTCGCAGGCGCCGCAGTTCCTGCAACCGCAGCCCCAGCAATCCACTCACGACCCCGCGGTCATCCCGCCGACTCCTGGACAGGCCATGCCCGACTTCAGCTCCGCACCCACACCCGACACACCCATCGCCCCCTCGTCGCGTCGCCGCCCGCGACCGGGTTCGGCGCCGCCGTTCCAGGCACCCGGCGGGCCGCGCCGTCGCGGGAGCGCTCCGCCGCCGGCCCGGCCGATCCGCGTGGCGTCGGTGCCACCGCAACTGCGGTTCCAACCGGCCACGCCCGCGCCCGCGCCGACCCGGCCGACCAAGGCATCCGGGGCGCCCGCAGCACCGGTGTTCCGGCCCGCGCAGCCCGAACCGCGCATCGGTGATGCCTACCGGCGCACGCACTCCGCTCCGCCGCCCACGTTCCGGGCGCCGACCCCACCCCGAGGAGGTGACGGGAAATGAGCCAGCCCGTAAGGATTCCCGCCGACGTCGATCGCGAGGACCGCGTGATTGGCCCGCTGACGGCCCGGCAACTGCTCATCCTCGCGGTGACCGGGATGCTGCTCTACGCCGCGTACAACGTCACGCGCCACGTCGTGCCGCTGGCCGTGTTCCTCATCCTGGCCATTCCCGTCGGGGTGACCGCTGCGTTCCTGGCACTGGGCCAACGCGACGGCATCACCCTCGACCGTCTCGTGCTCGCCGCACTGCGCCAGCGGATGAGCCCGCAGCACCGGGTGGCCGCGCCAGAAGGCATCCGGCCCGCCCCGGAGTGGCTGACCACCCACGCCACCACGACCACCGCGGTAACCGGGGACACCTCCACCAAGGGCAAGAACGGGGCGGGCACCGCGGCGTCGGCGGTGTCCCCGGCAGCGCTGCGGTTGCCGGCCGAGGCGGTCACCGACACCGGGGTCATCGACCTCGGTAAGGACGGCGTCGCCGTGGTCGCGGTCTGCTCGACGATCAACTTCGGGCTGCGCACGCCGGCCGAGCAGGAGTCGCTCGTCGCCTCGTTCGGCCGGTACCTGCACAGCCTCACCGCACCGGTGCAGGTGCTGGTCCGAGCCGAACGGCTGGACCTGTCCGCCCAGATCGCCGAACTGCGCGCGCAGGCCGGTGGGCTGCCGCACTCGGCGCTGGAGCAGGCGGCGCGCGAGCACGCCGACTACCTCGACCAGCTCGGCCGCGCGACCACGCTGCTGCGTCGGCAAGTGTTGCTGGTGCTGCGGGAGCCGCTGCACTCCCTGGGCCCGACCGATGGTCTGGGCGGCTCGTCGCCGCTGGCGGCGTTGACCGCGCGACGCAAGGCGGCCAAGCAGGCCGGACTGGTCGATGACGCCACCCGCCGGGCGGCCGAGGCGCGGCTGGTGCGCCGGCTCGGCGAGGCGGTCGAGCTGCTCTCGCCCTCGGGCATCACGGTGACGCCGCTGGACGCCGGGCAGGCCACCGCGGTCCTCGCCGCGGCCTGCAACCCCGACTCGCTGATTCCGCCGAGCTCCGGGCTGGCCGGCGCTGAGGAGGTCATCACGACCGCCCCGGAGGAGGGCTGGGACGCGGGCGCGTTCGGCCGCGCCGTGTTCGCCACCGACCAGATCCCGGATGGCGAGGACGCCTGGGAGGACAGCTTCGACGACGCCGCGGAGGACCCCGACGACTACGACAGGAGGCGCCGCTCATGACGACCAAGACCAAGCGCCGCGCCCGCAGCAAGTCGGCGGTCCGGTCGCCGGTGGGGCGGGCCGGTGCGTTCACTCCGGACGCCATCTCCGTGCGTCCGCGCGCGTTGGAAGTCGGCGGCGAGTGGGTCTCCTCGTTTGCGATCACCGGGTATCCGCGCGAGGTGCATCCCGGTTGGCTTCAGCCTCTGCTGACCTATCCGGGCCGGGTTGATGTGTCGCTGCACATCGAGCCGATCGACCCGGTCACCGCGGCCAACCGGTTGCGCAAGCAGCTGTCGAAGCTGGAGTCCGGGCGCCGGCACACCAGCGACAAGGGCCGGTTGATCGATCCGCAGGTCGAGGCGGCGACCGAGGATGCCTACGACCTGTCGGCGCGGGTGGCTCGCGGCGAAGGCAAGCTCTACCGGCTCGGGCTCTACCTGACCGTGCACGCGCCGACCGAGGAAGCCCTCGGCGACGAGGTGGCCGCGATCCGGTCGCTGGCCGCGTCGCTGTTGCTGGACTGCAAGCCGACCACCTACCGGTCCTTGCAGGGCTGGATCACCAGCCTGCCGATGGGCCTGGACCTGGTCGGCATGCGCAGGACCTTCGACACGTCAGCGCTGTCGGCGGCATACCCGTTCACGTCGCCGGACCTGCCACCGCCGGACCCGACCTCGGTCGGCGCGCCCAGCGGAGTGCTCTACGGCTTCAACGTCGGTAGCCAGGGCCTCGTGCACCACGATCGGTTCGCGCTGGACAATCACAACTCGGTGATCCTGGGCCGCTCCGGCGCGGGCAAGAGCTACCTGGTCAAGCTGGAGTTGCTCCGGTCGCTCTACCGCGGGATCGAGATCCATGTCATCGACCCCGAGGACGAGTACGCGCGGCTGGCCGCCGCCGTCGGCGGTACCTACGTTCACCTCGGCGCCGACCAGGTCCGCCTCAACCCGATGGACCTGCCGATCCACACCCGCCCGGACGGCCGGCGCACCGCTCCGCGCGATTCCCTGATCCGGCGCAGCCTGTTCCTGCACACCGTCCTGTCGGTGCTGCTGGGCGGTGAGCTCGCGCCGACCGAACGCGCCGCGCTGGACCGCGCGATCACCGCGACGTATCAGCGCGTCGGTATTACGGCGGATGCGCGGACCTGGACCCGGCCGGCGCCGCTGCTGGCCGACCTCGCCGAGGTCCTCGCTGACAGTGGCGATGCGGTCGGCGTCGAGTTGGCGGCCCGACTGCATCCCTTCGTCACCGGCGCGTTCTCCGGCCTGTTCTCCGGACCCACCTCGACGCGGCCCGAAGGTCATTTGGTGGTGTTCTCGTTGCGGGATCTCCCCGACGAGCTCAAACCCATCGGCACGCTGTTGACGCTGGACGCGGTCTGGCGGCAGGTGTCCAACCCGGCCATCCGCAAGCCGCGGCTGGTCGTGGTCGACGAGGCGTGGTTGCTCATGAAAGAACCCGCTGGGGCCGAGTTCCTGTTCCGGATGGCCAAGGCCAGCCGGAAGCAGTGGGCGGGCTTGACGGTGGCCACGCAGGACACGGCCGATGTGTTGGGTTCCGATCTGGGCAAAGCCGTTGTCGCCAACGCCGCGACGCAGATCTTGCTGCGCCAGGCGTCCCAGGCGATCGACGAGATCACCCGCACCTTCGACCTGTCCCTGGGAGAGCGCCAGTTCTTGCTCTCCGCGGATCGTGGACAGGGTCTCTTGAGTACCGGGACGCAACGGGTGGCGTTCCAGTCCATCGCCTCACCGACCGAGCACTACCTGGTCACCTCAAATCCCGCAGAACTCGCCGAGTATTCCGACGACTCGTCAGGAATCGAGAACTCCTTCGTCGAACTCGGCGCGGACGACACGGCCGACATCGCCGACCCGCTCGATGACAGCGGCGCATCGCAGGTCGAGCTCGACGCCGCCTAATCCTCCCTTTCCATCACCACCTTTTCTTGCACACCAACAATCCGAAGCGAGGATACCCATGTCTTCACCTAGCCCCGAACACCTTAACTCGCAGCGGCCGAAGCGGTTGCTGAGCCAGAACTCGCGACTGCGCCCGATCGGCGTGTGGGCCTGGACGCTGCCTGCCTGGGCTGGCCGGCTGCCCGACGGACGCACCTATAACACCTGTCCCAGCGCGGGAATTTGCCGCGAAGTCTGCTACGCCCGTACCGGAAGGTTCCTGTTCTCGACGGTGAAAGCCAAGCACCAGGCCAATTTGGCGTTCGTGCTCGATGACCTGGCCGGCTGGGAGCAGGCGATGCTCACCGAACTCGCCGCACCCCGGCACCGCGGCGGCTGGATTCGTATCCACGACTCCGGTGACTTCTTCTCCGACGAGTACCTGGCGGCCTGGCTGCGGATCATCCGACAGCGCCCGAACCTCACGTTCTACTGCTACACCAAGGAAATCTCGCGCTTCCGGCGGCTCGTCGAGACCGACCCACCGGACAACTTCCGCTGGACCTACAGCTACGGCGGCACCCAGGACGCCGACCTGGACCCCGAGCGCGACCACGTGACCGACGTCTTCCCCGACGCCGACAGGATCACCGAGGCCGGCTGGACCTCCCAAGAGGGATGCGACACCGACGCGGTCTCCGGACCGAACCGGATCGGCACCCCGGCGCGGCGCGTTCCGCACCTCGTTCGCCGCCAGGCAGGACGCCGGTTCAGCGAGTGGCAAGCCGAAGTCGACGCCGACCGCGCCACCCGCCGCAACAACCGGCACCTGCACCTGGTCGACACCTCCGACGATCACCAGCGGCCGGCTCCGGCCGAGTCCGCCACGGAGCAGACCGATCACCCGCGCGCGGCCTGACGCCGCGCCGCTGCGCCTCGCTCCCTCGTCCAGGTCAGGAGACCGTCATGTCCTTCCCCTTCGTCACGCCCCCCGCTGTCCCTGCCCACCCGGTGCTGACCGGTGTCTCCGCATCGCCCGTCGGCGACTACCTACGCGACCCCGGTGGCTTCCTACGGTCCCTGGTCACCCCGATCGTGCAGTGGTTCGGCACGTGGTGGCCGGTAGTGCTCGTGTGCCTGGCGTTCACCACCACCGTGGTGATCATCATCCGGCGCCGGGAAGCCACGCGCAGGCACGCCCGCCTGAGTACCGACGCACGCATGGTCACCGTCCTGGCCCCGCCCACGGTCGACCCGTCCGGGGCGATCACCCTGTGGTCCAACCTGGTCGGCCTGCTGCGGCCCGGCTGGGCACGTCGCTTCCGTGGCCAGCCGCACCTGGGCTTCGAGTTCGTCTTCGATGCCGATGGCGTGAGGATCTCCTTCTGGGTGCCGGGCGTCGTGCCTCCCGGCATGGTCGAGCGCGCCATCGAAGCCGCGTGGCCCGGCGCGCACACCCGCACGACCCCGGCCCGGCCACCGATCCCGACGAGCGCGCCGACCGGCCGGCGCATCGAAGCGGTCGGCGGTGAGCTGCGGCTGGCGCGCTCGGAGGCACTGCCGATCCGCACCGACCACCCGGCCGACCCGATCCGGGCACTGCTGGGCGCGCCGGTCGGGCTCGGCCCGCACGAGCGGGCCTGCGTGCAGATCCTCGCTCGGCCGGTGGCCGGCCACCGGGTGACCAAGGCCCGCCGGGCCGCTCGCCATGTGCACAGCGGCGGGTCAACCCGGCTGGTCGGGCGGCTGCTCGATGTCATCACGCCGGGCAAGACGCCGAAGCCATCGTCCAACCCGCGCAACCCCGGCCTGGACCGACAGACCAGCCTGGAGTTCGCGGCCCAGGACCGCGTAGTCGTGGACAAGCTGCGGCAGAACCAGTTCGAAGTCCGAGTCCGGTATGCGGTCGCCAGCACCGTGCCGGCCGACGCCACCTCGGGCGAGGCGCACGCGGTGCGGGAGGTCCTGCGGGGTCGCGGGCACGCGATCGCCAGCGCGTTCGCCGCCTACGCCGAGCACAACCATTTCCGGCGGGTCCGGCTGCGCTCCGAGCCGGTGACCGTGCTGGCCGAGCACCGGCTGGGCCGCGGTGATCTGCTGTCCATCCCGGAGTTGGCGCGATCGCGCACCTGCCGATCGACGAGGCCATCCCCGGCCTGCAACGGGCTGGTGCGAAGGCCGTTCCGCCGCCACCGGGCATCGCCACGACCGGTGAGCAGGTCAAGGCGCTCGGGTTGTCCGACTCCGGCCACGCCCGACCGGTCGGTCTGCACGTCGCCGATGCCCGCCACCACCTACACATCCTCGGTGCGACCGGCTCGGGCAAGTCCGAGCTGATGGCCCGGCTGATCCTGGGCGACGCCGAAGCCGGCCGCGGCGTGGTCGTGGTCGACCCCAAGGGCGACCTCGTCTCCGACATCCTCATGCGCCTACCCGCGGAATTGGGCGAGAAAGTCGTGCTGTTCGACGCCGACAGCCGAGGCCGGCCGCCGATCCTCAACCCGTTGGAAGGCAAGGACAAGGCCCGCTCGGTGGACAATCTCGTGTCGATCTTCTCGCGGATCTACGCGTCTTCATGGGGTCCGCGCACCGACGACATCCTCCGCGCCGGGCTGCTCACCCTGACCGCGATGCCTGGCACGCCGACCCTGGTCGATCTGCCGAAACTGCTCACAGTCCCCGAGTTCCGTAAGCGCGCCTGCGACCAGATCGACGATGAGGTCCTCAAGGGCTTCTGGGCCTGGTACGACGACCTGTCCGAGGCCAGCCGGGCACAGGTGATCGCCCCGCTGATGAACAAGGTGCGGGGGTTCCTGTTGCGCCCCTTCGTTCGCGCGGCGATCGCGGGCGGTGAGTCCACCGTGGACATGGACGAGGTCTTGAACACCGGCGGTATCTGCTTGGTGCGCATCGCCCGTGACGCGCTGGGGATGGAGACCGCGCGGCTGGTCGGCTCCATCGTGGTCGCCCGCACCTGGCAGGCCGCCACACGTCGGGCCCGTGTCCCGCAACGTCAGCGCCGGGACTGCGGCTTGTACATCGACGAGTGCCACAACTTCCTGAATTTGGCCTACCCGTTGGAGGACATGCTCGCCGAGGCACGCGGGTACCGGCTGGCGATGACCTTGGCGCACCAGTACCTCGGCCAGCTGCCCAAGGAACTGGAAGAGGGCATCAGCACCAACGCCCGGTCGAAGATCTTCTTCAACGCCTCACCCGAAGACGCGAAGCGCCTCGCGCGCCACACCCTGCCGCGCTTGTCCGATCACGACCTGTCCAACCTCGGCGTCTACCACGTCGCCGCGCGCTTGGTGCTGGGCGGGGAGGAGGCGCCGCCGTTCACCGCGGTGACCGAGAAGCTTCCGCCCGCGATTCCCGGACGCGCCAAGGAGATCCGCACTGCGGCGAGGGTCAACACCCGTCCGCCCGCCGCGCCGGTCACAGACCAGAACACCCAGCCGACCGCGGACCCGCGTCGCGCGGCATAGCCCGTCACATCCGTTGCCAGCACCCCATGCGGGCTGTTCACCGTCTGCAGGCGACCCACGCGGGTCGCCTGCGCACCTTCCGCCGACCCCGCTCTGGGAGGTGCGACTCATGATCACAAACCCTACGCAACAAAGGGAACTTCGCGGGCACATGCCGCAACGTCCCACCCCCAGGGCAGCGACCACCGGGGAACACCATGCCCAACTCGCCGGACGGCTCACCATCCGGGACCGGTGGCTGGCTCGGATGCTATACGAGCACAAGGTATTCACCACCGACCAGATCGTCGAACTGTGCTACCCGACCATGCGCGCGGCCAACCACCGGCTGCTCAACCTGTACCGGTGGCGCGTCGTTGACCGGTTTCAGCCCTTCGTCACCTCGGGGACGGCGCCGATGCACTACGTGCTCGACGTCGCCGGAGCGATCGCCCTGGCCTACGAGGATGGCCTGGACCCCAAAGACCTCGGCTACCGGCACGACGACGCCATCGGCATCGCCCACTCGCTACGACTGGCCCATTCCGTCGGCATCAACGGCTTCTTCACCAACCTGGTGGCATCCAGCCGTCAGCCTGACGCTCGTGGCCGGTTGACCGCGTGGTGGTCCGAACTGCGCTGCGGCCGGCTCTTCGGCGACATGGTCCGCCCCGACGCCTACGGGCGATGGCGCGAGGACGGGAACGAGGTCGAGTTCTTCCTCGAATTCGACTTCGGCACCGAAGACCTGTCCAAGCTCGCCGGCAAACTGTACGGCTACCACAAGCTCGCCGCCGCAACAGGAATCACCACACCGGTGCTGGTGTGGCTGACCAGCAACCGGCGGGAGACCACCGCACGACGAGCGCTCGCGGACACGGTGTCGCAACTGGACCGACCCGCGTTGGTACCGGTAGCAACGAGCGCGGCGGACCTCCTCGGCGACAGCCGCGAGAACGGCCCCGACGTAGCGCGGTGGCTGCCGGTGGCCGGCACGTCAGCACAACGAGCTGGCCGGTTGCGGCTCGCTGAGCTCGCTCGTTGCTGGCCGCACGTCGCCGCTCCGACATCGACGCAGCCCACCCCGCCTGCTCAGCGACAGCCGGCAGCACGGACGGAACTGGCGGTGCCCAACCCGCTTCCGCCGTCGTCCCCGACCAGTCGCTTCCGATCTGGAGGTCGACCATGAAGATTGCCATCGCCGTGATCGCGTTCATCGTCATGATCCCGATCCTGATCGGCGGAGTCGGCGAAGCGATCGCCAACGCACTATTCGGCAGCAGCAGCACACAGCCCAGCCAGGACGCGGTCGCCGACATCCCGGCCAACTACCTGGCCCTCTACCAGCAGGCAGCAACGGTGTGCCCTGGCCTGGACTGGTCCATCCTCGCCGCCATCGGGAAGGTCGAGACCGACCACGGTCGCTCGACGCTGCCCGGCGTCTCCAGCGGCGAGAACTCAGCCGGAGCGGGCGGCCCGATGCAATTCCTCCAGTCCACTTTCGACAGCGTGGTCGCGCGCCATCCGCTACCATCCGGTGGCAGCCAACCCGCCATCCCGGTACAACCCGCATGACGCGATCTACGCCGCTGCCTACTATCTCTGTGATTCCGGTGCACCCCGAGACATCCGGAAGGCGATCTTCGCGTACAACCATGCCGACTGGTACGTCAACGAAGTGCTCGCGCAGGCAGCCAGATATGCGACAGGCGGTAGTTGGCACCGGAGACTGCAACAACATCCAGGCACCGACAGCCGCGGCGACGATGGCGATTAACTATGCCTGTGGACAAGTGGGACTGCCGTACGAATGGGGAGGCAACGGACCCGCCGACGGCGACAAGGGCTTCGACTGCTCGGGCCTGACCATGGCAGCCTACAACGCTGCGGGAATAACTTCCTCCCACGCACCGCGCAGACGCAATACGACGCGGGCCCGTTGGTACCTGCGTGGTCAACCGTTGCTACCGGGCGACTTGGTGTTCTACGGCACCCCCAGCAAGGTCCACCACGTGGGGTTGTACATCGGCGGGGGCAAGATGATCCAGGCGCCAGAAACAGGCCAGCTCATCCAAAACAGCTCGTACCGCTGGAGCGGAGACGACTACCTCGCGGCCAGCCGGCCATCCGCTGACCACCGGATGTAGTTTCCGCGCACATCTGACCAATTCACGCAAACATGACGGCTAAGTGATCGCCTGATCATCTGATGCGAGCAGCTCTTTGAGCACCGTCGCTCTCACTCCGAGCGCAACCGCACGCACATGCCTATGAGCGGACGTCGGCGATGGTCGTAGGGATTCGCGTACAGCCTGTCAAGCGAGCGAAGAACTAGTCGTTCAAGGACGTCAAGGTCGTACGGACGACTTCCGTCGTTGGATGCTCGTGGCCAAGCACCCGCTCGCACTCAGCGAGGGTCGCCGCATACAGCGATCCCCCATCACAGCGACCGCGAAGACGCCGTTGCCCACTGCCAGCATCGAGAAGCCGTTGAGCAAGACGATGAGCGCGTCGCACACCCCGTACCTGTAGTGGCGTCCCGTCATCAGGCATCCGCGACGAAGCGAACGAGGGTCACCTCACCCTGATCGGTGCCGACGAGGACCCTGTGGTCGTCGATTGCGAGGCGGAGAAACCTGCCGTGAAGGGTGAGACGGCCGATTTCCCGCTCGTCGACGAGGTCGTGCACCACCAAGGTCCCGTCGGCCGATCCTGTGGCGAGGTAGCGGCCGTCCCTGGTGATCGCGACGGAGCCTTCGCACGAGATCTCGTACGGGTGTTCCACTGAGCGTAGCCAGAGCCTGTTCACCCTCTCCCCGGCCGCAGCCGACCACTTGTCAACAGAGACCAAGCACGCGCGATAGAGGCCGGAGATCTGTGACACGGTCACAATGTTCTGCCCATCCTGGGTGAACCTGGCTGCCGGGATGAAGCAGCCATCCCTGCTGAACTCACGAACCAGGTGCAGGGTGTCCAGATTCCAGGTTCGGAGAACGCCGTCACTGGTGCCGGTGACGGCGAAGCGCCCGTCAACCGAGACATCGATGGTCAGGATTGCCGATTCGTCGCCGACGTAGAGCTTAATCGGCCGATCTGAAGGGTACGGTTCGTCGAATCCCATCGGGGAAGCTCTGTCTCACGTGCTCCGTCGCGAGACCTCCACAGTTCGTCGACCGGGATGCCCTCTACCGTCAGCTTGCGCACGACGAGTTGCAGTTCCGGGTCGAAGATGTCGATGTCGCCGTTTGCGTTACCCACCATGCAGTGTCGGCCGTCGTCTGTGATGGCGGCTGATTCCGCGTACGGCAGCCCGTTCACGGTGAACTCAGACCGGCCAGTTCGCGAGTCCCGCAACTTCATAGAGCCGTCGCTCCCGATGGACAGTGCTCGGTGCCCGCGCAGGGCCACAGCCTGAACGGCTGCGCTGTGGCCGCGGGGGGAGGTCTGGCGAGTCCGAGGTGGTGACGAGAGGACATATGGCGCGCCGACGACTCGGCCCACGATGACCTTGCTGCCGTCGGCAGTGATGGCCAGCGCATCGACACGACCGTCGAAGTGCACGCCGATGATCTCCCGGCGCCGCAGGTCCCAGACGGCGATGAATTGTCGTTGCCGTCCGTGTTGAAAGCACCAGGCGGCGGCGAAGCGACCGTCAGGCGTTGTGGCGGCGATCGGTCCGCTTTCGTAGTCTCTTCGCATGGCGTTGCGGTCGATGTAGAAGGGCAAGATCGGCTGAGGTTTCTGCTGGACGGGTAGTGCTTCCTCGCTTGTCGTGGAAAGTTCCCCACCGGTGGTGAGGTTCCATCCGACGACCCCGCCGTCTTCTCGCTGGACGAGCACTTTCTGGTCGTCCTTGCTGAAGCAGATGTCCGAGATGCGCCCGCCAAAGGAGAAACTGCGAACTGACCACCCGGTCTCGACCTCATACACGTGAACGCGGCCGTTGGATCGGCCGCACACGAACGCGACAAGGTGACTGTCCGACGACAAGGCCATGGCCTGGCACCCGTCTTCGGTATCGGCGAAGGTGTGCGACAACAGCAAGGTGCCCTCGCTGCGCGCGCTCCACTCGACGCGCAAAGCGGGTCTGCCTTCGCCAGTACCAGGGGCGATGAGGTCGGGAACGCCGGAATAGGCGCAGTCGTACAAGATCTGCTGCAGTGCCAGGGCCGGCCGCTGGACTGGATTCCACTGACGCAAGTTGTGGGTCTGTCGGGTCAGCACCCCGTAGATCGTGTCGAGGACTTCGTTGCCGCTGATGGCCCGACGAAGTGCGGCGATCTCTGCTACCAGGGAATCGACGCCGGTCGCCGCCAGCCGCGCGTACAGATAAGCGGGGTCGGTGAGAGTCTCCTCGATCGCACTGACCGCCGCGGCCGTTTCCTCGCCCTCTGCGAGCCGGTAGTAGTCGGCCAGGTAACCGAGTAGGTGCGCGACGGCGTGCGTGTCCGAGACCGCACGGCGCAGAACCTGGACGATCCGACGGGTCGCTTCCAGGGGGTGGATGCAGTGCTGCGGCGCCGTGCGCAGGTATTCGCGCAACGCTTCGTGATGAGGCACGAAGGGGCCGTCGAACTCTCCCAGCAGATAGGGGAAGCAGCGCTCCAGGGCCTCGTCGACGGCCGACGGCGCCAACCCGGAGATTGTGGCGAGCAGCTCACGGCTGAAGCCATCGCCTCTGCTCTGCACTAGCAGCGCGAGAGTTGGCCGGACCGAGCGGTGCCACAGGTCGATGTCGGCGGCTACCCGGCGAGAGATGAACTCCTGGTACAGCTGAGCCAAGCCGGTCGGCAGCACGAGTGCGTCGCTCGTCGGCGTGACGAGATGCTGGCTGACAGCGTGCACGGCGTACAGGAAGTTGCCGTCCGCGGCGCCTGTGATCCGGGTGGCCAAGGACGCCGCTTCCGCGACACCCGCGTCCTGCAGTCGGCGCAGGACATAAGTGTGCACGTCGTCGGCGCCGGTAGACCGGATGTCCCGGAGAGCCAGGTGGCCGGACGAGAACCGCCTTGCGGTGGTGCCGTTCTGGGTCGTCAGCAGCACGCGCAGTTGGGGAATCGGGTCATCCTGGATAGTGGCCAGCAACCATGCCAGGGAATTCGTTGGCTCATCCTGTTCATCGCTCTCGTTGAGAGCGTCCACCAGGATCGTCACGTCGCGGCCGAGTTTGGCGAGAGGCTTCCGGAAGAAGTCGTGCAACAGCTTGCGCGGGCTAGAGACGGGGAGCACCAGGTTCCCGATGCCGGTGACAGTGGACCCCGTCGTGTCACCGCCGAAGGTCTGCGTGATCGTGATTGTGGCGTTGCCCTCCGACCGGGCGATCTCTTCGGCGTAGCCGGGCACGCTCTGACAGAGCTGGGTCGCGAGTCGTTCGAGCACGGCGCGGGGGTCGAGGGACTCGTACCGTCGCGCTTGGCAGAAGTGCCAGGCATCGAGCCAGCCCGGCGCGAAGCCGCTGGTCGGTGGCGCCGTGCCGCAAGAGATCTGAACGAGTTGGACCGCGATCGACGTCTTGCCGAACCCAGGGGCAGCCACAAGCACTACGAATGGGGCGCCTACGGCGACCCGGTCTGCGATCCGGTCGAAAACAGCCGCAGACTGAACGAACCCGCTCGACTGCGCGACCAGTTCGGCTGGGATGTTCAGACCGAGTGGCATTGTCACGACCGATTGCCCTCGCTGAGTCCAATGATCTGACAGTTGTCCACGTTCCTGAAACGCTGCTGTACTTCCGCGTCACCACCTGGCAGGGCGCGGCTGATGCCGGTGACGTCGCTGTCCTGGACGTCGTCGAACTCCTGGTCCACAGTCGACCTCTGCTGAGGCTGCGGCTCAGCGTTGGGAGTAGTGCGGACGACCTCGACGACGATCTGGCACGCGATCAACACCACAATCCCGACGCCGACCGGCCACTTCCAACCTTCGGTCCACACGTTGACGAGTACCGACACCCCGGCGGCGAGCACAAAGGCGATAGTGGTCAGGAGTATGTGTGAACGATTTTGAAGCCAGGTGCGCAATGCTGTCATCCCCCTGGATGTGTGTTACCCGGCCAACAGGCCACTGTCCTGTAGCTAGGCAGAATACATAGAGGCGAAACTGAGATTGTCTATCCTCGCCGCCGCACGGGAATTCTCGCGGACTCTGAATAGATTGCGCCGGCAGGGGCCGTTGAAGTTCCAGTGGCGGCTTGCTCCGCCTAGTTGGGCAGCGGCTCTTACTCGTTCAGCGGGTTAGGGGGCTTGGTCAGGTACATCTTGACGAGCACGGCCGGCATCGGGACGCGTTCGTACGGCGCGAGGGCCTCGGCGATGGTCTGGGCCAGCTCGTCGATGGTCCGCACCACGTACTTGGGCGGCGTGATCCAGATCCGTGGCACGGCATCGCGGTCGTCGCTGTTGTGGTACAGCTGTGCGTAGTAGTGGCCGAGACCGTCCTCGTAGCCCCAGGTGCTGAAGCGGTCCCAGCCCGGCACCGAGAAGGCGTTCAGTCCGCCAACGTTGCCCTCGGCAACGACCGGGGGCAGGGTAGTTGAGCGCTTGCGGTCGGTGTATGAAGGCCCGTAGACGATCTCCCACACCCCGTCGTCATGTTCCAGGACATCCATCCGCACATGCTGCTTCAGGCTCCGCAACTGGGCGCGGAACCCTTCCGGGTCGAGGCCGATCTGGGCGGCCAGTACGGGGATGCCGGCGGGGGCGACTTCGAGGCCCATGACCTCGGGCACATCCGCACCCCACAGGTCACTCATGATCTTGGTGCGCTCGGCTAGCAGCAGGAACACCTGCTCGGCACGCTGGTCGGTAATACCCAGGCGCTGCACGTAGGTAATGGCCTGCTTGCTCATCCGGGTTCCCCAGGTCTTCGTACGGCTACGAATGGTGTCCAGCGATCACGCTACCGGTATGGACCGCGGATCGCCGCAGACTCGTCCGAGTCCACCGGCTGCGGTGGGCGACAGGGACGGCCGGGGAGGGCAGGAACGGCTGGCCGCTGCAACAGGTGATCAACTACTGCGGACATCAGCTGCTCACCGAGCGGTCACGTCGCGTGGAAACACCACTTCACGCCGCCAAGATTGCTCAGCTTCGCGCGAAAGCTACACCGGACGTGATGCCTTGGGCACCGCCGCGTGGACAAACTACGAGTCGTCCTCGGCGGTGCCCTCGTCGTCGGCGCCCCCTTCAAGGAGCTTGTACACGTTGCCGCGTGGCATGCCGACCTCTTTCGAGATCCGCAGACGAGGAACCTTGGCGGCGTCAGCCGCCAAGACGGCGGCTTTGCGCTTCTTCCGTGCCTCCCGTCGCTCGGCGATGAGGCTGTCTGCCTTCTGTTCGAGTTCGGCCTGCTGTTGGCGGACCGCGTCCAGTTCCTTCTTGATCCGGTCAAGGTCGGCCCGGCAGGCGCGAAGCTGGAGGACTTCGTCGGAATCGGTCATCTGGGCACCTCGTCTCGGAGGGCGCCAATCCCCACCGAGGACCGTCGGCGCCACGTTACCTAGGGATGTATATCACGCATGTCTAACACGCTCCTTCGAAGGACACTCTCAGGTGGGTAGGCGCCGCTCCCGCGCCCACCCACCTACCGCTTTTCGCTGCGGAGCTGACAACCTACGGAGCTATGTCGCCCAGCCAGGCGTGTCGGCCGACTTCGCCGAGCTCTGCCTTCCGCTCCCGCCAGTCCGGCATCCACAGGGTGACCTGACGCTGCCAAGCGCGACCGTGGGGCTGCCCGGCAGGTCGAGTAGCGTGGGCCTGCTCATGGACCAGCACGTACTCGGCGAGATGCACCGGAAGCCCGAACACCGCCCAGTGCAGCGTCGTCGTGTGCTGCGGGGGCCCGGTGTAGGTGCCCCAGCGTTGCCGACCGAGGTCCCGCACGACGTAGTTCAAGCCCGCGATGCCGCCGGCCAGTTCGTACTGCCGACCTTCCTGACGCAGCCACCCCAGCCCGACCTGCCGATACACCTCGATGATGGCTCGTCGGACCTGCTGCGGTCGCTGTCTGCGGACGTACAGCAGCCCGTCGTCCGTGGCCGCCGGCAACTGCCCGACTGCGGCGGGTGTCGTGTCGAGGAGGCAGAGCCGGTGGCGCTGGCCGAGCAGGGTGAACTCCTCGCCGTCCACCAACTGCTTCACCGCATGGTCGGGAGCCAGCCGCGTCGCGGTGTCGACCTGGGCGGCGAGCCAGCGGCGGCGGCTGCCGACGAACCGCGCGAGCTCGTCCGGATCAGTCATTGGTGGGACCAGGATGCCCACCTCGCCACCAGGCTTGACCTCCAGCGCAGCACAGCGTCGCCGTGGTCGAATCGCTACCTCGACCCGCCACTCGGCAGGCAGGTCGAGGGCCGCCAGCGCGTCGAAATACCGGTCCGGGCTGGTCATCGCAGCTTCTCCTGGTAGTTGATGTCGGAGACGGCGCTGATGGCGGTCGCGAGGCCGGCACGCAGCAGGTCGTTGACGCCCGCCGACCGGGTGACGTCCTCGGCGTCCGGCACCCCGTAGACCCGCCGGCCCAAGTCGCCGGCCGCGCGGGCCGCGGCGATCACGCCGCCATGACGGACCGCTTCGACGATGACCGTCGCCGAGGTGAGCGCCGCGAGTAGCCGGCAACGGGTATAGCGGCGGACCCGCGGGCGCCGGTGATCGTGACCGCCGGGCTGGTCAGCTCGGCCAGAGAGCCGGTACCGCGGGTCCACAACGCCAGCGGTACGCCGTGGCCTCCCAGGGGCCCCAGCCGCCCGAGCGGCCAGTCGTCATCTTCCGGCGTCAGCAGATGCGCGGCGCCGGTGTCGAGGGCGCGTAGGTCGTCATCGATTCGGGCGTCCGGTCGGACGACCTCGCCGAGGACAGCGGCCGGCGCCGTGCCGTTGCGGATACGGGCAACGGCGTCGACCGGTCCGTGCACGGCCGCGTAGGCATACGTCGCGGGTACGGGCGGTTCGGTTGCCCGGAGCAGGAACAGACGGGCGGCCAGGACATCGAGCGAAGGCATGGTCAACTCCTTGATCAACTAGTGGATGTGTCAGCGAGACCGACGGGCCGGGTGGTCGTCAGGCCGGAACTGGTGGATGACTCGCGGATCGACTGGACGGCCGACTCCGGGGAACGGCCTGCCCCGGAACGAATCTGATGAGCTGCTTCAGGCTGCGGCGTGCCGCTGGCCGGTGGCGATGAGGGCTTGTTGGACGATGGTCACCGCGGTGTTGGTGCGCGATTCCAGTCGGGCCAGCGGGGCCTCGACGTGGCTGGCCCAGGCTTCCTCGAAGCTGTCGGGCGCCTTGTCCACGGCCTGTGCCGGGGCCGCGACGTAGAACTCTTCCAGGTCCGGATAGCCCACGTCGCTGCGTCGGCGCAGCCAGAGCCGCCGGTAGGGGTCCAGGTCGCCGTCGCGGACGGGTGCTCCGGCGATCTGCTCGTTGCGGGTGAGCGGGACGTCGAGCAGCCTGGCGACTTCGGCGAGTGCGGTGTGGACGGTGCGGTGCCCACCCAACAACATGCGGTCCACCGAGCGGGCCGCGGTGGCGCGACCGTAGTAGAGACCCCGGACGCGGTAGATCGCCCACGGCATCGCCTTCATCCGCTTGACGGCCAGTGAGATCGGCTCGGTCACCCGGTCGCGCTGAAGTCGCGTGATCAGTGACTTGCCGGGCCCGAACAACCCGGAACGCGGGTTGAGCGCCAGACAGACGTACTCGTCGATGACGTGTTCGGTAGCCTCGACCGGCAGGGCGGCGAACCGGGCGAGCTGCTCTGGCCAACCGGGTTTGTTGCCAGCGTAGGGACAGTGTCGGCAGCAACTTTTTGGCCATACGACGCCGAGTTTGCGGTATAGGTAGTCGATGCAGTCCTGTCGGGTCCAGCCCCAGTCGTGGACCGGGTAGGTCGGGATGCGTTGTCCACCCATCGAATAGGCGGAGTCACGCGTGATCCTGGTGTACTCGTTGACATTGAAGCCGATCGCGTGGATATACGGTTGGTCGCCGAACTCGTTGGCGCGCCACATGTCTTGCGGTGCGCCCTTGGCCTTCTGGCTGCACTTCCGTACGCCACCGAGCTGCGGCATGGTCCCCGTGACACGGTTCTCGCGGGAGAGTTTGTACACGCCGTCCAAGTGCAGGCGGTAGGGCTGCCGGGTGTCCTGGAGTACCGCGACACCGTCCTTCTTGGTCGGCCCCCGGCGGGCGACCTCGACCAGTCGGATGTTGTGTTTCCGAAGCAGGGGAAGCATAAAGTGCCGGACGAGCCTCCCGGTGGTGCTCCACTCGTCTCCGGTTTGGGCGATGACTACGATCAGGTTCGAGAAGTCAGGCGCGATCGTGTCGGGTCGGGCCGCTGGATTGCTGAGCATGCGGAAGATCGCTGCCGTGGACTCTGCTCCCATGCCGTACGACCAGACGTAGGGCATGAGGGCAGAGCCCTCAACTGAGCTGGATGTTGGCCTTGCGTCGACATGATCGGAGGCGCGTCGGGCACTCCTTCCCATGGTGTCCTCCGGGTGCGGTTGTGGTGATCGGGCGGGTTCAGGTGAATGGGGTCGATGGTGGTTGACCACCGGGGCGAGATCGGCAATTTCTTTACGCACCAGCGAACTTGCACTGGACCATCTCGCCGTCGTGGTCTCCGGCGCAGGTCACATCGCTGAGTGTTCGAGCTTTCACGGCCAACTTGCGGCGCGCGGTCCGCTCAAGGTCGTCGATCGTCGATCCCTGCAAGGCTTCGTGGTGCTGGCTTGGCTCGATGAACACCGGTTGGCCAGGGAACGCGACAGTCCACATGCGCAGGTACAGGCCGGCGGCTGGCGAGTTCAGGGGAGTGCGAAGGCTGACGTCGCAGCAGATGCAGCATGCTTCGGCAGCGGTGCCCGGTCGAGTGTCGCCATCGCTGATCAGGCGTTCGAGAAGCTCATGGCAGTGCGAGCGGAACACGAACTCGGTCGACATGAGCTTGTGTGTCGGCTTGAGCAGCGAATGGCTGTGGTACAAGACATCCCGCTCGGCCGGGTGTCGCTCCATAGCCTGGTGGATCTCGTCCGCTGCCCAGCTCAGTTGCCGTGCGACGCCGTGCACGAGGCCGGTCACCTCGCGCCAGAGACCCAGTACTGTTTCGCTGTCGGCTGTTTTGGACATGGTGAGGCTCCTTTCGTGTTCTGGGAGGTGTTGAGCACTTCGATTCATCAGTGCCTGCCCGGCTCAGTGCCGTGTGCCGTTGACGGCGTTCGGGCTCAGGCGGCCCGACGAAAATTGCCGCGTGAGGCCGTTGTCTTTGTGCGCAAATCGATCAGGCGGCGGTGCGCGTCTGCGCGCACGGAACGGCCGGGCGGTTGGATGCTTCCGCTTCGGTGATGATGTCGGCCATGGACATGTCGTTGCGGAAACGGTGGCCGATCTCAGCCTCGAGATCGGCATACTCGGCGGCCAGCGTCGGGACGCAGTTGTGCGGCGCGAACAAGATCTGCGCGACTGGCGAGCACGCACAGCGAGCAGGATAGTCGGGTCATACCCGCGTCATAGGCGGGGTGATACGGTACACCAGACGCGTGGATGCGTTGCCATACCTGGTTCTTCGGTCCAGTCATGGATCGGAAGCCAGGTGTCAATGGTGCGCCGGCCACTGCTTGCTGCTTCGTCACGGCTCAGAGGGAGCTTTCCTCAGCCTGGCGCGGGATTCCTCAGCGCGCAGGCCCATGCAGTTGAGCACACGGGCCGAACGGTGCAGGTCGCCAAGTTCGGCAACGAGCTGGGTGATGAACTTCCTTGCTGGCCCTCACTTCTGGTCCGAGGTGCAGTAGCGAGCTGAGGATGAAGGCCAGCGACGACGATGGCGAACTTGGTCGAGGAGAAGTCCTTGCTCGCGGTGGCGTTGTTCGTAGCGGACGCCGTAGTGCTCGGCCTGAGTCCGTGCGAGGTCACTGGTGCCGGGCCACTCGACATGGCCGAGCGCACAGTGGAGGACGGTGACCCGATGCAGCACACCTGCGGCCGAGGCGAGGGCGCACACCTCGTCGAGCATGGCTTGACTGTCCTTGCCTCCGCCGCTGTTGACGAGGAGGACGTCATAGGCGGCGAGGTCAGGCGTTGAATCAGTTGACGTGGGCATGAGTCACCCCTTCAACAATGCGGGGTGTGGGCATGTGTCATGAATGGACAGACGCAAGGAATGGGCTGGAGCGGTGAGGTTTCGACGCTGAGCAGCGGCTCATCGGCCTGGGATGTTCAGCCTTCGAAAGTGACGTCACCCTGAACGCAGATGCGCAGCGGAACCGTGCTGTCCTTGTCTGAACGCACCAGCCACGGCTCGGTGTCGTCGAGGTCAACAGAGACACAGACCTGATTGGTCGCGGGGTCGACGTAGAGCGCTACGTGGACGCCTGCGACGGTGATCGTCGGTCGTTCGTCCTCGTCGGTCATCGGTTCGAAAGTGGCCGCGCGGTTCGCCATGTCGGCGACCGTGCGGGGGTTGATCTCGTGGGAGTTGTCCATGCTGTTCTCCATGTGGCATGCGCGGCAGACACTGCCCAGTCCGCGCGGACGAGCAGGGCGAGCGAGTTCCGCGCGGGTTGGTGGGCTTGTCGGCAGCCAGCCGGGCGAGGCCAGGAGAAGTGCGCTACGGCTGGGTGCGGCCGAGGTTGTGCTCACGCTCGGCGGTGGCGATATCGCGGTGATCGGTGCTGCGGTAGGTGGGGTCGCGATCGCTGGCGAGCGTCCAGCCCAGCGCGGCGAGCAGCGGCCGAATGCCTGGCCACCAGCCGCCAGGGTAGTTCCGGCGCACCCATTCATCGGCTGCGTACCGCTCGTCGTCGTCCGCGGGGCGTGTGATGACGATCGAGGTCGGTTGCGTGCCGAACAGGTCGACGGTGACCACGAGGGCCCGGAACGTTCCGTTGGTGGCGGTTCCCGTGGCGCTGGCGCTGGGGGCGGCGTTGATCAGCATGACGTGGTAGCGCGTTGCGTCGCCGGGGGTCCACCATGCCCAGCGGGGGCGTTCGGTAGGAAAGTCGATCTCGGTGATGAGTTGTCGCGCGTCGCGAATGTCCTGGTGAGCCATGATGGTTGCGTCCTTTGCTTAGCCAGTGCGAGTCGGCGCGGTGGCCCTGGCTGCTGGACCAGGTCACCGCGCCGGCTGTCTGGAGAGGGCGATGGTGGGGTGTCACTTGCGGCCGTGTCGGCCGAGCGCATGCCGCACGGCGCTGATGACGGAGGCGCCGTTGGTCTGCGGGGTCGCGTACTGGTAGAGCGGCCAGGACCAACAGCAGTCGCGGCCGTCGCAGTAAATTCGGGCGTGGCCGTCGTCGTTTTCCTGTAGCACCAAGGGAAGTCGATGCCGCTCGGGCTCGGCCGGCTGGGCCGTGCTGTCAGGTAGGGTTAGGCGGGAGCCATCGTGTATCCGATATCGATGCCGCGTTCGGCGAGGTGCTGGGCGATGTGGCCGACGAGGTCTTGCGAGTTGATCTTGCCACGGCTGCGCCAGGCCGGTCTAGGTCGTGCAGGTAGTTGTGGACGAGGTCTTCCAGTGTTTCGACCAAGAATCATGGATGTGCCTTCAAGAGTTTGATAGCGGATTCGTGGATGGGAGAGGGAGCGCGCGAAGCACAGCGAGCGTGTGGTCAGCGCCAGTTGCTGTGTTCGCGTTTCCACTTCGCTTCGACCTTGGGAGCCAACTCGGCACGCAGGTCGTCCTCGGTGCGGCCGTGTTTCGCGGCGAGCGCGGCCAGGATGAGCTGCGCGTCGTCGCGAAATACGGCGATGGTGTCCCGGTGGTAGGCGACGTTCGTCCGGGTCAGGTAGCCGGGCGTAGGACACGGCGTCGACGTAGGAACGGCGGGCGCTGAACTCGGTGTCGATCTGCCCGTATCCCTGGGTGCGCACCGGGGTTCCGTCCGGCGCGGTGATTGCTTTCGCTGCTTTGGCCTTCGTGCGTGCAGCCTTGTCCGCTTCCCGCGCGAGTTGTTCGGGTGTCTTGATCCGGCTGGGCCGGGTGCGGACCTCGACCGGCGCGCTGGGGTAGCACTCCGCGCACGCGGCTTCGCCGGCCTGCTCGACGATCTCGGTCTCGTCCTGCCCGGAGATCTGGGTGAGCCAGGCGAACCGGGTGGACGGGAAGCAGGTGCGGCAGGCGGTGGTGCGGTGCACATGGCCGCCGCTGTTGAGGACCAGCCAGGCGCGGGTCCAGCCGTCCCGGCGTGCGAACTCCGCATCGAGCGGGCGGGCGGCTGCCTCGCAGTCGGTGATCGTCTGGCGGGCCTGCTCGATCCGGGGCCGGACGGCGGTCGCTTCCGCGGTCATGTCGTGCTTCAGCAGGCGCCGCGATATGCCGCGGAGCCGGTCGAGGGTGTCGTGGGCGTTGGCCTGTTCGAAGGCGAGCCGGTCAAGCTCGGCGTCGATCTCGCCGGGGTGGCGGTGGTGGGGTCGTTGATGGGCATGGTTGTTCACCTCGGATCGGGCAGGGGGTCCGGCCAGGCCGTGTGAACCGGGCGAGGTGGTGGGAACTCGTCGCCGGTGCGCCAGGCGCCGATGGCGGGGCTGAGTTCGCTGGTGACGGCGCGGTCGAGGTCGCGGATGTCGATCGTGGGCCGGCCGTCGCGGCGGGCGTCGGCCCACAGGTCGAGGACCTTGGTGAGGCTGTCGGCCAGCAGCGCGGTCAGGGTGCTGGGTGGGTAGTCCTCGGCGACCGCGGCCAGCAGGCCGGCCAGCTCGGTCAGCGGCAGGCCGGGGGTGGTGTAGTGGTCGAGCTGGCGGACCGGCAGCGTGACCAGGTTCTGGTGTCCGGGCTGGGCGCCGGCCAGGGTCACCGTGCCGAGCTGGACATCGGCGCCGAGTTGGAAGACATAGACCCAGAAGCCCAGGCGGGTGGTCGCGCGGGTGAGCGACTGGCGCGGCAGGTGGAGCTGCCGCGCCACGTCGAGCGCCTTGGCACGGTTCGCGGGGGCGGTGAGCACGTCGTCCAGGTCGGCCCGTGACAGGTCGAGGCGGTCGTAGAACTTCGTGAACATCGAGGCTCCTTTCCTTGTGGTGGAGCGGTTTCACGCCCCGGTTGGGGCACGCGCGGGGTGCCGGGGCGGTCGTGGACCAGCCGTAGGGTCGATGACCTTCCGGGCATGCGGCGCGGCAGTAGAGGTCGAACGCGCCGTCCCGGCTGGCGTGGGGGCCGCGGTGTGGCAGCAGCGCGGGGAGTGGCCGGTGCCGAACGCGTTTGCTAGGTGCTCACCCGCAGCCGGCGCACGCGGATGACCAGGCCGGGGCCGCCATTGACGCCGGACCAGCGACCTCCCTCGGCGTCGGTGGCGTGCCAGACATGCCGGGCCCAGATCCCACCGGACGGGGTGTAGGTGCGCTGGCCGCGTTGGTGAGCATCGGCGGGGTCGACCGTGGCGAGGTGGCCGCCGGGCCAGGTGGTCAGCGCGCGGCCGGTCGGTGGACACGTAGGCGACGAACCTGGCGGCGCGCGTCATCGCGTCGCGCTCGTGGTCGTCCGAGCACGGGTAGCACCGGATCGTGCCGGTGGTCGGGTCGATCGCGCGGCCGGTGCCGCACGTGGGTCCGGTGTTGGCAGGTGGCCGCAGTCGAGGACGTCCGCCAGAGCGGCGGGTGATGAGCTGGTGGTCATGGCGGTATCGGTCCCTTCGGGCCTGAAGTGAGCGCGGAGTCGGTAGAGGGCAGGCGGGCTCGGTGAGCGAGCGCCGGCCGGCCGTTCGGTCACCCGAGGGCGAGCCGAACGGCCGGCATTGATCAATCAAGGGACGGAGATCAGGTCACGCGGCGCGGGACCAGGCGGTTGGTTAGGCCAGCAGCCATCGCCGGAACGCGGGCGATTCCTGGCAGGGATCGAGTTCGCTGGGATTGGCGCCATCCCGAGCGCGGCGCTCGACCGTCCACCACCAGCGCAGCAGCGCCCGCACCGCGCGAACGCGGTTGGTGGCCTCGGGCAGGAAGTAGGTCGGTCCCTCGTAGGTGAACAGGTGGGCGCGATCGCGGTACGCGGTGGGCGCCCAACGGCCCCGCATCCGGACGATGCCGCCCACCACGGTGACCGGCTGGTGAAGGCCATAGCACTCGGCCGCCCGCTGGTCGACGCTCACGATGTGGACGACGTGGCCACCGTTCGCATCGACGATCTTGGTGAGAGTCGCTGTGCCGTCGCGGGCATCGTGCCCGTTGACCCACAGCGTCACGGGGTCAGTTGAGGGGGTGGAGGTCGGCGCGGTGTCGGACATGGGGATTCCTCTCCTTCCGGAGGTGAGCGGCAGGGCTGCGCAGTGGGTGGGGTGGTGGTAGGCGCCCACCCACTGCGTGGGGTGGTGGGGTTTGGTGATCACTGGTCAGCGGCAGTGACCGGTGATCTGGACCAGGTGGGCCATGTCGACCACCGGCCCGGCCCAGTAGCGGACGCGGGCCGGCTGGTTGCCGATGCCCCAGACAGAGAGCCGGAAATCGGGGTCGCTCGGGCACGCCCATACCGACCGCTGGCCAGGCCCGTCCGGTGCGGGGTCGCCGTGTTCGTCGCACCGGTCGATGACGATCGCGGACCACGGGCCAGCACGGAGGTGCTCGAACGCGCGGACATACGGGGCGTCGAACGGGACCGTGTGCGCTTCTTGCTGGGCCGTGGCCCACTCGGCGAGCGCGTCCGCGGACAACGACCGGCGGGAGGTGATCACGGCGCGCACGGTGTCGACGTCGGTGAGCCGGCCGTGGTCGCTGCTGTTCGCGTAGGCCAGTGCGTACGGACCGGTGAACCACACTGTGATCCACTGCGGACCCCGGTGCCAGCCGCGCGCGTAGCCGTGCCGGTCGCCCAGCTCGGTGATCGGGATCGGCGGCAATACGCCGTCCAGGCCCTGATCTGGTCGGGGCGTCCAGCCGTGCGCGCGGAGATCGTCGTCGATGGTCGGGTAGATCATGTCCGTGGTCCGGGCACCGGAGTAGCCGCGTGCCGCGCGGCTCAGGATGTCCGCCAAGCCGTTCATCCGGCCGGTGACGTTGCGCAGGCCCGCGACCGGCATCGGGCGCGAGCTCAGCGCGTCGTCGTGCAGGTCGGCAACCTGACAGCGGAGTTCCGCCGCGAGCCGGGCCACGCCGGTGAGGCTGGCGGCCTGCACGCGGTTGACCGTTTCCAGGGCAGCGGCGCGGGCGCGTTCCCGGTCGAGTTCCGCGCGCAGCGCGTCCCGCGTGGTCGAGTCGTCAGGGGTCATCGTGGTGCTCGCTTTCGTCGGTCGAAGGTGTGGAAGGGGTCGGGAACGGGGTCACGCTTCGGCGAGCACGCGGTCGACCTGGTCAAGGAAGTAGTCGACGTCCGTGCTCGGGCGCATCGCGTCGGCCGAGGGCATCCAGTCGGAGCGGTCGACGTAGCCGGTGCCGCTGCCGCTGGCGGCGGTGTCGACGTAGGCCGTGTGGTCGCACTCGCAGCAGTCCGGCGCGGTGACCGGGTGCAAGTCGCTGCCGACGTTCAGGTACGCGGTGGCTAGTGCGCGTTCGCGGAAGGTGGGCGCGGTGTAGGTGGCGATCGCGGTGACCACGCGAGCGGAGGGGAATCGGGCGAACAACTCGGCCAACACGTCGTAATGGGCGTGCCAGCACGCGGAAATGGTGCGGCGCCGGCCGTTCGGGCCGGTGCCCTTGCCGAACGCAGACGCGCTGCCCTTCGCACCGCAACCCGTGGTGTCACTGGCGCGGAGGGTGAACGTAGCGCGGGGACCGGCGCGGTTGCTGCGATCCTCGCCCGTCCGCACGGTGATGTTGTCGTCGTAGAGCTTGCCGGCCACGTCGCGTACGACGCGGTAGACATCGGTGAGGGACACGCCGTACACGAACATGGGTGAACTCCTTTGCTCATTCCGGAAACGGTGACGAAGTGCGCGCGGACGAGTCGAACAATCCGCAACGAAAACCGTGCCGTTGCAACCATTGCGCGCGGTGAGAGCTGCGCGCGGCGCCCGTCCTAAATGGGCGCCGAGACACGCGGCTGACTATCGGCGAGCTGTCCGCAATGCGGCGGACACTTGTTGCTAGATCCAGGAATCGACGCGGCAGATGGTGGCGCCGCATTTCTTCGCGACGTACTCGGCAGCGTCGGCAAGGTCGGAAAACCGGTAGCGGTACGCGGACAGCGGGACCGGGCAGGCAGCCCCATCGGTGGACTCGATGCGCCACCGTCCGCGCGGCGCGCGGACGCAGGCGACGAGCGCGCATCCGTCGCGCGTGAACGCTGCCGCGCTGTCCGCGTCCTGTTCGCCGTAGGTGTCGTCCGTCATGACGTAGCCGTTCTGGGCGTACTGAAAGTGCAGCTCGATCACGTTGCCCGGTTCTGCGGCGAGTTCAACTGGTCGATGCAACACCGGGTTGTTGAAGTGAGCGTAGCTGCTCGGCGAATACCTCGGCAGGGGTCTTCCATCCCAGGATCTTGCGGGGCCGATTGTTGAGCGTGTGAGCGACTGCCTCGAGGTCTTGGGCGGACCAGCGCGACAGGTCGGTGCCCTTGGGGAAGTACTGACGCAGCAGGCCATTGGTGTTCTCGTTCGTCGGGCGCTGCCACGGTGAGTGTGGGTCGGCGAAATACACCCGCGTCCCGGTGTCCATCGCGAACTGGGCGTGGCCGGACAGTTCCCTGCCGCGGTCCCAGGTCAGGGTCTTGCGTAGTTGCTCGGGCAACTTGGTGATCGACGCCGTGAGCGCTGCGTTCATCGCGATGGCTCCGTAGCCGCCCAGCGCTGGACCGTTCTTCACGTACGGCTTCTCGCCCCAGCCGTCCAACCGTGGCAGGTGCACCAGCAGGTCGCCGGTGCTGCGCTCGACCAGCGTGCCGATCGCCGAGGCGTTGCCCTTGCCGATGATCAGTCGGGTAGCCCCGGCGCATTGCTGCACCGGGGCCCCCTCAGAACCGTGCGTGCGACTTTCACCGCACACGGCTCAAGCAAGCCCCTGGCTATCGCCGTTGGGTCGGGCGGTTGGTGCCGGCGTTTCGGGCTCGCCGCTGGCAGTCGAGGTGGGATGAGACGGAAGCGAAGGACGTCGGTGTTGCCGCCGTCGACCGGGACGGCGATCAATTGGCTGCTGATCGCTTTGCGGGTCGTGCGCACCCACCGTTCCCATTCGCTCGGGCTTGATGGTGGCTGCTCGGTCGGCAACAGAAGGCACCGGCAGTGTGGGCAGCGGCCGTGCTGATTGCGCAGGAGCCGCAGTGTGCTCGCATCGACCGGGGGCGGTGGCCCTTTGCGGCGGCGAGCGGCCCAGTATTCGGTCAGGGCGGGGTCATCAGGGGATGCCGCGCCATTGACCAGCTGGTGCCGGACGATCTTCGTCCAGGTGAACTTGAGCAGGTAGGCACCGCTGTCGCGGTGGCCGAAGACCCACCGGTCCTGCCTGGCTTTGTTGAACCGGCCGAAGTACCTGTCCACGATCCAGTGCTTCGGCTTGTTCGGGTGGCGACGCTTGGCCCACTTGTAAGCGAGCGACCACATGTAGTTGTCCAGCTGGGTGAACACCTCGCTGGACACCACCGTCCGGTAGTAGGCCGACCAGCCGCGCACGATGGGGTTGAGTGTGCGCAGCACCGCGCCGACGTCGGACCCGCGCAGGGCCCTCCACTCGATGCGCAGCCGTTCCCGGATCCGTCTGGCGGCCGCCTTGCTGGGCTTGATCAGCAGCTTGCCGTGATAGCGGCGGACGTTGAACCCGAGGAAGTCGAATCCGGCCTCAGCGTGGACGATCCGTGTCTTGTCCTCGTTGAACGCCAGACCTCTCGGGGCCAGCCACGCCGCCAGCCGCGTCTTGACCTGGTCGGCCTGTTCACGGCTGTGACACATCACGACGAAGTCGTCTGCGTATCTCACCAGCACCGGGCTGCTCTCCTTTGCGGACCCGGCGTCTCTGCCGGATCCGTGGTAGCGCACCCCGGCGGCCTGTTCCATCCCATGAAGAGACACGTTGAACAGCGCGGGGCTGATCACCCCGCCCTGAGGAGTTCCCTCCAGGGTCGGGGCGAATCGGCCCTTGTCCATCACGCCCGCTGTCAGCCATTGCCGGACCTGGTCCCTGGCGGGGAACGTGCCCAGCACGGCCAAGAGCTGGTCATGATTGATTCGGTCGAACGCCGCTGTCAAGTCGGCGTCGAGGATCCACACCCGCTGCGGGTTGCGCCCGTTGAGCGTGGAATAGATCGCGCCGATCGCGTCGTGGCAGCCGCGGCCCGGGCCGAAATCCGTACGACTTCGGCTCGAACCGCGCCTCCCATTCCGGCTCCAGCGCGGCCAGCGCCTGCGCTTGCAGGCATCGGTCGGCGATCACCGGAATGCCGAGCGCGCGCCGTCTCGCGGTGCCCGGCTTCGGGATGAACACCCGTTTGACTGGCAACGGCGCCCATGATGCGCCGCTGGACTGGGCCCAAGCGGCCAGGTAGCCCCGGTCCTGGGCCCGCAGCACAACGTCGCCGTCGACGCCTGCTGTTGCCCGCCCGGTGTTGATCTGCGTCACCCGCCGCACGCTCAACAGCGCGTTAGCGCGCGACCGCAGCATCAACTTCTGCAGGTTGCGGACCCGCGCCAGGTCCCCTGCCTGCGACGCCGCGAAGATCCTCTGCCGCAGCCGCCGTACGTCGTCCTGGACTTGTCGCCACTCGATCGACGACCAGCCCAGGTCCGCGTCCTCCGGTCCGTTCACCGCGCGACGGCGGGCGGCACGATCGACCGCGCCGCTCTTCTCCGTCGTGGTGTCCAACTTGCCCATCGGTTCCGGTGCCATGACAGTCGAGCTCCTCACAGGCTCACCCGGCCCGCGTCAGCACCCTTTCGGGTTCGGCAGATAGCCGTATCCAGCCAGTTATCCGGTCACCAGGGGCGGGAGATGCCGCTTGATCGGTCCCGGGTTCCTGTTGCCTTTCAGCCGCCGGCATTCGCTTCTCGGGCCGTCCTGTCCCGCTGGGGAATTACGCCTTCCTCACGGTCGGCCGACCGGGCACACGGCCCGGACCCCAACGGGGTTTCCGCGTTTCACACGAGTGAGATACGACCGGGGTGGGTGCCCTCTTTACCCCGAGGCGGCGGTGTCCACCTGGCCGGAGTGACCTCTACCGGCCAGCGCCTGCCGCTTCTCAACGGCCAGCCCTGCATCCCGCTGCAACAACCCATCGGCGGGGCTTGGGATCACGAGGCATCATCGGGGGTTCACTTGCGTTCACCCGTCCGGTCTTCCCCTGGACCTGTAGCTCCCGGATGGAACGGGAGCCCTTGGGCTAATACCTCCGAGCTTCGCACCCCGCCGTTACCAGCGACGCACGTCAGAGCGGGGACGGGTCATACGGACACGGACCCGGACTGCACTACACCTTCATCAGCCCCTCCCACGGTGCATCCACTCCACTCGTGCGACCTCGCGTCGCACAATCCCCCTCCCAGTGTCCCGGCACCGCCCGGTCCTCGGCCTCGGCGGGGCGCTCGCTGAGAACGACGTCAGCGGTCACGTGCCCTTGCGGCTTGTTCCGTGAACGCGCCCGCGGCTCCCGTAGCGCGCGGCCCGTGCGCAGACACGTGACCAGCTCGCGCTTGAGCGCGCCACGCCCCTCGATGAACAGCGACTGGTAGATCGCCTCGTGGCTGATGCGCATGGACTCATCATCGCGGAAGTCGGCCTTCAGTCGCTGCGCGATCTGCTCCGGGCTCCAGGCCGTTGACCACCGCCGGTCTTGACGGTGGGGCTTGTTCAGCCCCTTCCACGGCGGCGTAGTCGGCCCCGCGACGATCTCGCCGTCGGGGCGGCGGACGTTGCCGGCGAGCCGATCCTGCACGTACTCGCGCAACCGGTCGTTGTGCACCAGCTTCGCCGTCTTCGGGCGCTTGGCGGCCTGCTGCGCCTTCCACTGCGCCACCACGGCGCGGTAGACCGGCTTGCCGCCCCTGGTCGCCGCATTGCGCCGCAGCTCGCGAGAGATCGTCCCCGGGTCGCGTCCGATTGTGCGGGCGATCTCGCGCACACCCTTGTTCTGGGCCGTGAGCAAGGCGATCTCCTCACGCTCGGCGAACGACAGATAGCGGCCAGACGGTTCGTCCAGACTCAGCGGCGACATCCCGCCAGCGTGTCGGAACCATCGAATCCCGACCGGTGTCGACACGCCCACGCCCTCCGCGGCCTGGACCGTTGTGATCCCGGATGCGATCAGGCGCCAGAACTCTCGCTGCACAGCGCGTGACGGCTCCGGCCGGCCGGGCGAGCGCATCGGTGCTCGCATCGCCCTGTCTGCAGCCCACTGCCGCCGCGCTCTCTGCGGTGCTTGCGGCAACTGCGTACTCGCTCGTCCCATTGCACACCTCCGTGATCGAGGTGTTGCGACGACCGTTTGAATCCGCCTGCTTCGCTGGACATGTTCTCTCCCTGGGTGGTTGCACGGGCGGGAATCACGGACGCGCGGGGGCTCAGGCCCAGCGCGGTTGGAATTCGTCAGGCAGACCGTCAAAGGTCGATCCGCCGATGATGCGAAAATGTCCACTCCGGACATGGACGTGCGCGCGGGGAATGCATCCGCTCGGGGTGAAGGTGGTGCGTTCGCCCCGACGGTAGGCGCCGCGCGTACCGGTGACCTTCACGGCGATTTCCCCGCGCGGGGTGTAGCCGATCACCTTGGCCGGTACGAGTCCGGAGAAACTGTCAAGGAAGATCAAAGCGCCGATTCGAATCACTGTCAGTGGCACCGAATGACGTTGCGTGTCAGACATGATCAGACCTCACTCAGCAGGGTTAGGCGGCTGACTGGTAGCCCGTACCGGGGCACGCGGTCAGCTCCGGCAGATGGGCAGTGCGGTAGGCGTTCCACGCGCGTTCAGAATTCGCGCGAGCGTGGTTGCGGCCCCGGTCCAACCGGTTGGGGCCGCGTTGCTGTTCGGCTTGCTGGTTGAGCCGTTGACGGACCAACCAGGTCACGGCCTGCACTTGGTGCGCAGCGATCCGCTCCCCCGTGCGCGCGGAGATCAACTCCGCGGCACGGCGATACAGGCTCACCACGTGGTCGTACTGGCGACGGGAAACCGATCCGTCCTTGCGGCGGAACCCGTTGACCGGCGCCGAGTCGTACTCCTCGGAGCTCAGCGCGCGACCATGCGCCACGGACAGCGCATGCCGATCGATCACCACGCGCGGCTCGTTCGGGTCGTGGTCTCCGCCGAACTCGATCAGGTGGGCAAAGTCGCGGATCTTGGGGCCGGTAACGATGTCCTCGTATCGTTCGCCATTGAGTAACCGGTCAGCAGCGCTTTTCTGGCCGGCCGTAGCGAACATTCCACAACCGGGTCCGCCGATCCCTTTGCCTTCGCGCAGCACGCGCGCGGCATTGTGCACGTTGCCGATCCATCCTTGTTGCGGCGAGTAAATCGCTAGCATTCCGGCGCCGAGATGAGCGTCACCGTGCGCTATGGCGGTTGCGACGTGGTGCGCGTCGGAATACCAACGCATTCCTTGCACGATTTCATCAGGTGCGGCCTGTTCCCAGTGCCACACAATATTTTCATGGCTGACCGGGTGCGCCCGAAACCATGCATGATCACTGGGGGCAGGCATGACTATTCAGTCCTTCACGTGTGGTCCACACTCACCGGCGAGTCATCCCACAAGCGGGACCATCCTGTTTGCGCGGGACGCGCGCCGGTCGTCCTTACGTACTTATCCAGGGCAAGCAATTCGCGTCGCACTTCTCCGACGTCCAATTGCCACAACTCGCGCGAGATCTCGTCCCGCACGCGGTCAACATCAACCGCGCCCGATGATCCGAGCGAATACAGCGCGGAGGACATTCCGCCGTGCCAATCGGACGCGATACGGCGTGCTTGTCCATCATTGATCATGACGGTGACTGCGCTCATGGTTCAGGCTCCTTTGCTCACGCGGCGAGCGGGGACCGCGACCGGAATTGATTCCATGGTGGAAAAGTCGAAAATGGCGAGCTGTGCGGTTTCCCGCGCGAGCGTCATTGCCTCGCTTAGATCAGGGGTGACAATCGAAACGTCCAGGTAGGCGCGCTTGTCACAGGGATCACACCAACCGCCAAGAACACGACCGGGCAGCGAAAGTGCGTCTTTCGCTCGTGCGATGTATGCGTGAATGTCGTTGCTGGTCACGCGTTCGTCGTAAACGCGTTCATATTCCGGGTGGACGGCTACCGCGTAACCGGTACGGACGTCCGAACCGTCGGCAGGGTTGACGGAAAATCCGCCGTCGGGAACGGACAGAGCGTCCGCCATGGTGCTAATGCGGGCGGACCAATCGATCAGAGTCATAGTCATGGCGCTACTCCATTCGTGTGCGAAAAGTGTTTGACTGGTAGCGATTCAGGCCAGTTGTGAACTGGCACCGAAACGCGCAACCCTTGTCATTGCGAGATCTCCGCAAAGGGGACACATCCTGTATCCGGGCAATACGGCACTACTCGCACGGCAAAGGTTGCGCGTTCCGATGGCACATTTCCCTGAATCTCTGAGCACTGTTGGGATAAGCCGTTGTGTCTAGCGCGCAATGCAAGGAACCATGCCCGTTGGGTTTAGCGTGCTATGGGCAGGCGAAAGCGATGCTCTCAAACCAGAGAAACCCAATGTCGGCAACCGCCTAAAACAACCCCGAACGCCTACGCATTGCGACGTTTTTCGGTGCTAGACCACCATTGACTTATCTTGGGGACACACCTATGGCAGGCATGCCTTTTATGCGCGCTACTCCGCTCTATAGCAAGAGCTATACAAATGGTGCTGCAAGCGCAGTTACTACACATTCCCTTGCGGAAATGAGCGTTTGGCTACGCGTCGTCCACCATTCTGCTCTGCACGGAATCGCTGCTGTCCGCACGGCCCAAGCCGCTGCCCGCGCTATGCGGGACTTAATGTTGTTGTCGGTAAGAGAGACACCGTGGTGATCGACTCGCAGGGACGCCGTGCCCTGGTCCTCGTCGCCTCCCCGGTCGCTGTCCTGCTGACATGTCTATTAGACACCTAAGTAGGACAGCCGGCAAGATGGCAGAGGTGGCCGTTACCGTCCTGTGACCTTTTGTCGTGTTGCTGCTGCTCGGAGCGTTGTTGTCGACCAGTGGGCGGCAGAGAGGCGGCGGACGCGGACCGGCGGACGGACGCGGACCGGTGCGGCCACGCTCGGCCCGGCGGATAGCTCACGTCGAAAGGGGCAAGCGGACTGTGTGGCTAAAGGAATTTCCGGGATTTGTAGGAAATCGATAGGTTCGCGACAGGTTGAGTAACAAGATCGACAGTGGGTGTGCATGGGTGATCACGCCAGGCGCTGAGGGCAGCGGGCGGGGTGGGGAACACTCTGGGGACGGGAGAGTGGGGGAACGATGGGAGGCGAACCATCAGCCTCAAGGTGACCACCGCATCAACGAGATGTCGGAAGGCGACCACCCACCCAAATCGACTGTTCACATGCCTGCCGGCATCCGAGTCGGGCGTAGCATCGGTAGGGCCTACAGGTGTCCTGACCAGCAACTTCATCGGGTCAGGGGGCTACCGCTCTAACAGGTAGTTGGATCGGACTATCGATCGGTAGCTCGCCAGGAAGCCCACTGAGCGTGTACGAAGCGTGCTGTTGATCTACTAGTCCGTCACTCGATGCGGTGACGCTTGTGCGTAGTACGTAGAAATACGCTGCGATCGATGACCCGTTCGGCGTAGCGTCGGTGACCTTGGCGCTGATCACGGGTGGCGCTGCGGTGGTCGAGCCGCACGTCCCGCGACGAGGAAGGAGGCGATTCGAATATTTGAAGTTGGTCGCTCGTCTGGGCTGCGGGGACAGCGGTAGGCGGGTGCTATCCGAAACGAAAGTGGATGGTGCAAATGGTATCGGGGGATGACAGGTACGTCCAGCGGGGAAGGGATCTTCGACACCTGTTGAACGGGGAATGGATTATGCCCATTCTCGTCGCTTTGAGCGAGGGCCCATTGCATTACAACGAGCTTCAACTGGCAGTACAGAAGCTCAGCCCATTCGACCCATGGACTGGTGTTGAGCGCAAGATCCAGGGCCGGGCTTTGAGCCGGACGCTGGGACGGATGGTCAGCAACAACCTGGTCGACAGGGTCGAGGAACAGGCGTTCCCGCGGACGGTGACGTACTCGTTGACGCCAGCTACCGCCGACCTGCTGGCCAGGGTTCAGCCGCTCATCGAGTGGGCCGACGAGCATCAGGACCTGATCGAGCGGGCCCAGCGGTTGCAGAGCAATGGTCAAGGGGACCAGGCCCTGGACAGCGACCCTGAGGACGAAGAGGAGCAGCCTGACTGAGGGCGCGCGGGCGGCGGTCAACTGGCCGCTGCGGTGCCGGGCGCCGGTCGGTCGCGTGCTGCGGCGTTGCAGGAAGTCGATGAGGTTGAGGGTGTCGGCGCTCGGGCGTTGCTCGATCTCGTCCAGGGTGGCGGTGAGCAGCGCGAGCGTGCGGGGGACGGCGTCGTGCTGGCCGAGTCGGGCCTGGGTTCGGATGATGTCGCGGTAGGTTCCCTCGTTGTATTTGTCCAGTGCGCGCATGCGTTCCAGCAGGGCAAGGCCGACGTCGGGGTCGTTGTCGCCGTAGGTGCGGACCAAGGTGCCGAGGGCGTCGAGTACGTCGCGTCGAAGCGCCTCTCGGAACGGCTCGATCCAGGGCACGGTCAGGTCCTCGGCGAGGTCGGCCTCGTAGAGTTCGGCGGCGCGGAGAAGACGCGCTTGGTCGGCTCCGGCGACCGGGCTGGGCATCCGCAGTGCGTTCTGTAGTTGCCAGACATCGACATTGGTCAGGTCGTTGTTGAGGCGGTAGCGGCCGTCGTCGTTGACCACCAGGTTGGTGATGCGTCCGCCGGTGGCGTCGGTTACCGCCGACCTGATCATCGATAGCGTGTTGTGGAAAGAGTTATAGGGTCGCGGGGGCCGGCTGTCCGGCCAGACCGCCTCGTTGAGGGCTTCGCGGCGCACGCCGTGTCGATGAAGCGCGAGGTAGACCAGGACCTCGCGTTGTTTCGGGGTGAGGACGCCGCTGAGGTCGTGCTCGCCCTCGTCGTCGCGGAGCAGCAGGTGGACTCGGCCGAGTACGTGGATGGCCAGGGGATGCTGCGGCTCCGGCGCGTCCTCGGCGTCCTGGACGGAGGCTCCGGGGCCGGCGAGGCCCGGTGTTCGTCGTCGGGATCGTCTGGTGCGCGGCCGAGGTCGTCGGGCGGCGCCGTTGGCGCTGGTGAAGCGTGCTCGGGTTCGACGTGGACGGTGACGGTCCGGCCGTCGAGCAGTTGGAGGTCCGGTGCGTGCTCGGTTGTCGCGGTGTCGGCGTTGTCGGTGGCGGCTGCTGGGCGGCCGGATTCGAGTTGAGATGCTGACGGTGTGGGTCGTCGGCGTGGTGGTCGGCGGCGGGGTGACGTCCTGGGCATTCGGGAGTTCCCGGACGGCGGTTCGTTCTCGCCGTCAGCAGGGCGCCGGGGAGTGGCGACGATCGGCTGTTCCTCTGCGGGGCCTTCGGCGTCACGCAGCACGGCGAGCAGGGCGTTGGCGTCGCTGCTGCCCAGCGTGAACAGGCGGGTGCCGACCAGTTCGTCGCCGAGTCCGGGGCTGGTCGCGCTGACCGTGCCGTCGGCCCGGACTCGGACGGTCGCGCCGGGACGCCACTGGCCGAGCAGGATGCCGGCCAGGCCGAGGGGTGCTCCGTTGTCGAGCACGGCTTGCAGGCGGCGTTCGGCGTGCGGCTGGGACGTGGCGATCAGGACGCAGGGCGTCAGCGGCGCGGCGGCGGTGCTCTCCTCGATGGCGTGACGCGTGCGGGTGAGCAGGGTGGATTCCATCTCGTCGAGAGCAGCGTCGAGGGAATCGACGACGAGGGCGGTGGTGGGGAGTTCGTCTACGACGGTGTCGTCGAAGACGAGGTGCAGGTCAGCCGCGGGGATGAATTGCGCACGGGCCGTCGGCCTGGCGGGGCTCGGCCAGTAGGTGTAGCAGCAGCGCGCGGGCGGCGTCGGTCGCGCCGGGCCCGGCGAGGCCGAGGCCGCGGGTGCTGGCCAGGTTGAGCGCGAGTTCGTGGCCGCCGCGGACGCCAACCCGTGCGGGGACGGGAACAGGTTCGTCATCGGGCGCGAGGTCGCCGGTGGAGGTGATGTGGATTCGCGGTGGGACCGGTGAGAGGTCGAGGTACTCGACGTCGTCCACGGTGTGCGGGTCGTCCCGGTCCTCCTGTTCGTCGTGCGCGGTGCGCAGCGCGCGGACGACGGGCGCGATCGGCCGTTGGAGGTCGTCCCGGTCGCCGCTGCCAACGCGGTAGCGACGGCGGCGCCACATGAAGGCCGACAGCAACGCCGCGGCGATCGCGGCGGCCAGCCCGAGGCTGACGAAGGCCCCCGTGGACAGGGAGATTCCCTGCGTGGCGTGGTCACTGTTGTGCTGATCGCCGTGGCCGGTCGCCGAGGGGGTGGGGCTGGCTTTCGGGGTGGCCGGCGTGGCCGGTGCGGTGTTTGTCGGCGCCGGCTGGCGTGGTGGGACCTGGTGCGAGGGAACCTGGGGTTGTTGCGGGCTGCCTGGTTGCTCTTGGGGCGGGGCGGGAATGTAGGCCGTGATGTGCCAGCCCGGACGGATGAGACACGGGTTGGTCAGCATTCGACCGTCGGGCTGGGTGACGCCGCGGTTGAGCTGGAACAGTTCCGGCCACCGGTTACCACCGCCAGGACCGTAGACGCGTTCGGCGATGCGCCAGAGGCTGTCGTAGATGCCGTTGTGCGGCAGCTGAACCTCTGCGGTGACCTGGACCATACCGGGTGGCGCCGGCGCATCGGAGTTGATCGTGACGGTGCTCTGCTGCAGCGGCGGCTAGTGCGGGAGTCGACGCGCCCGGCGTGACAGGGGCGGTCACGGCGACCGGTGCCAGGTTGCTGGTGAACACCGCGGGGGCAATCGTGGGCGTCGCCGACGGTGCGCGGTTGCTGAGCAGGGTGAACACCACGGTGCCGATCAACGCTGCGGCGATCGCGTGCAGGGGGCCTGGCGGCCGGACCTGCGGCCAGGTGATCCCGCGGGCCGCGTCCAGCGAACACCGTGCGACGTCGAGCACGAAGAAGGCCCAGACGATCCAGCAGACGACCGCGAGGACGTCCAGCAGGAGAGCGGTCGCTCATCGGGTTGAGCAGCGTGGCCTGGACTTCGTCCCAGGTGGGAACGTGGTCGGGGAGTGGCCAGCCCACGTAATGCACCAGTGCCCAGGGCAGGCCGGCGACCAGGGCGAGCAGGACGGCCAGCGCGGGTACTCCGCGCACGACCCGTCCGACGAACCGGAGCGCGACGGCAATGGTCGACCAGGCATGGCGGGCAGTGCCCGGTCGGGTTGGTGCGTCCTGCGGTGCGAGCTGTGGGATGTTGCGGTCACGACATGCTCAATTCCTCGACAGTGCGGAACCTATTGCGCACTACCCGCCCGGTAGTCGGCGCGCCGATGGTTGCGTTCGGCGCGGTGTCCTGAACTCGACCAATGGGGTGGGCGACGTGTCCTCATGAGATAACTGCCGCGACCCGCGCACGCCCATCGGGAGAGCCCGCCGGTTCGCGGGGTGTCGGCGTCTCGACGTCCGCCGGGGTGGTAGCGGCGGCCGTGTCGTGCTCCTGGTCGTGCTTTCTGCCACGCCCGGTAGCGGTCGACCGCTTCCTCTTGCCCCGTACGGTCTTGCGCCGGGCGAGCCACTGGTCGAGGTCGGTGGCGGGAACTCCGGTGAACCGGGCCACCTCGTCGAGGGTGATGACCTCGCCACCGTCGGCAAGCACTTCGCCGAGTGCGCGTTCGGTCGCGGCGAGTTGCTCGGCCTGTGCTGCTCGTTGTTCGGCGAGCTCGGCAACCCGCGTGCACACCTGCGACCGCTTCTCAGTTCGCCTTGCGTCGGCTTCCTTCACACTTCGGTTGATCTCGTCGGATGTCGGCATCTCGGTCACTCCCTCAGTTGACTGGTCGATGGAGATGGGGTGGTTAGTACTCCGGGCCGTCGATGCCCCGCTGTGGTTGCGCTTGTCCGGACCCGGTCACGGTGATCGAGCCGATGCCGATCAGGCCGAGCAGTTCGGTCGGCTGGCTGATGGTGACCGTGACGTTCACGGTGTTTCCTTCGACGGAGACGGAGCCGCTGTGGCCGGCCGCGGCGAGGTAGTTGCGTGCGGCGGCGCTGGCCTGTTGCGGCAGCAGTCGCAGCGTTCCGGTGGCGCGGTAGGCGGTCAGGTCGATTTCCTGGGCGCCGGCCCGCGCGGCTTCCTGTGCTTCGCCGACGGCGCGGACTTTCGCGGCGAGTGCGAGGCCGCCATCGAGCACGAGGCCGGCGAACAGCAGGATCGCCGTGACCATGATGATGACGAAGGCGGTTACCCGGCCGCTTTGGTCGCGTTGTAGCTGGCGTGTTCGGCGGCGAAGCGATGCGATGACCCTCATCCGGCACCCCCGGCTTGCGCAACCGTGCTCGTGCCTCGGTAGACGTCGA
>CAWFTJ010000003.1:0-1122970 GCA_963818685.1 Candidatus Melainabacteria bacterium
ATTGCTCGACCGCATCGTGTGAGTGGCGTTGTATCATCGCTCCGTGATTCGAGCAGCACTGACTGGGTTCACAGCGAGGTTTGATGGTTGGCGTCGAGTATACTTGCCTTATTGCGAGCTACATGCTTTCATGCTGGGTCAACTACGGCTTTTACCAACTCATCCCGAACTCTGATTCATGGCGAGGCCCATTCTATGTTCAGATGGGCTTAGCGACGATCTTGTTCACTATGTCGTTTGTTCTACCGGAGACGCCCCGCTGGCTGGCCGGCCATGGACTTTGGGATGAGTGCTTGCAGACAGTTGCCGACCTCCATGCTGCTGGCGATAAAACCGATACTGACGTCCAGCATGTTTATTTGGAGATCGAAGAAGCCGTCAGGTATGAGAAGAGTCTTGGGCAGCCATCATGGAAGGTAAGATTCTTCCCAGGGCTAGTTCATACCGAGTCACCAGCGCCGAGTGATCTTATGCGAGCTAACACATACCGACAGGATATGTTCACACGCTACCGTAAGCGCACCATTATGGCCATTACCGCTCAGATGTTTGCGCAACTCAACGGCATAAACGTGATCTCCTTCTACCTTCCAAGTACGCTCTCCGCCGCTGGGTTTAGCACATCGAAGTCATTGCTTTATACGGCGGCAAACTCAGTCATATACACCGCCGCGACTGTTCCAACGTGGTTTCTAGCCGACCGTTGGGGTCGCAGACCACTCTTGATCCTGGGTGGTGAGTTGAACGGATGCTCCGCAATCTCAAAATGAGCAAAATGCTTACTGACGTCCGCAGGAATCTGCATGGCCGTCTTCCTAGCCATCATGTGCGTGTTTACCGAGCTAACCGATGTTGTGCCATTGACGCGGGCCAACGGCATGTACGCCTTTGTGATTCTCTACAATGCCATGTACGGAGCGACGTGGGGTCCGATGCCTTGGCTGTTGCCAGCAGAGGTCTTTCCACTACGTGCGCGAAGTCGAGGAGTCGCATTGTCGACCACATCCAACTGGTCGGTGCCCCATACTGCCGATGAGCATATACTCAAACAAGACTGACCATTTTCAGGCTATTCAACTTCATTATCGGCATGTCGTCACCCCCAGCTTTCGCCGGCATCAGTGGCTACTATTACATCATCATTCTTAGTTTCTGCCTCATCTCGGTCGGGTTGGTTTATTTCTACTACACTGAAACGGCGAATCACACGCTAGAGGAACTTGCGATTGCTTTTGGCGACAAGGCTTTCCTTGACGAGGACGAAGCGGTCATGCATCAGGCTCGTCTTTCCGTCAGTGAGTAAATTGCGCGTAACGGAAAAGAGTCCGACGGAGGACGTAGCGTTCTACGCTTCCACTAGGGAGAGTTGCAAACGAGAGTATTTTACCTAAGTAGCGCAAAGTATAACTGTTACGAACGTACAGAGAAGTACGCGGAACACCAGGGACTGCTCAGCCGCAAGGTACAGAAGTACCACTGAGCAGGACAGGTATATAGAAACCGAAGTTGGCAGGGACAACTTCGTGTTCAACTTATGTTACGATCTTACTGTTTGGTACTTCCTTGACACTCCGCTCCAACGAGTACCAACTTCGTAACACTACTGCAGTGTAGGGTTATAACAATAACGTACTCTATAAGCGAGCCGATCACCTAAGCGGGCCGATCACATTTCGCGTTTTAACGCGTCTTTATAGTTATTATTCTATAACAAATCCACCTTTCTTTATATGCCCTTAAATATAGAAGGCAGTATATCTTTAGCTATTTAGGCTCCTAATATAAAAGCCTCTAAGCTTTCGCTAAGGCGTGTAATGTCCTATATATAACTCTTAGTAAGCGATACTATAGTATTCGTCTACGACGAGAAACTCGACTAATAAGTAGTAAGCTCACTTAGAACGAAGAGGAGATTCTTCTATCCTATATACTTAATCTAGACTTATAAGAATTCTCTTCTTAGCTTACTGTTATACGAGATATTACTAATATTATTCTTTTAAACTAAAGCTAGTAACTAGCTCTAACTATTAGCAAGAACTAGGTTACTAACTTTGTTAAAACGCTATACTTCGCTCTAAACGAAGTATAACAAAAAGTACGATTATTAAAGAGCTATATATAAGGATTGTTAGGTTTAGTAGCAGGTTAGATAATAATACGTAGTACAGCTATAGAATAAAGACTACTTAAATCGCTAGGGAGAAGAAGAGAAAGAGAGGAAGTAAAATACGCTAGAAAGGTATAGGCTAGGCTAAGATAGCCTAGGCTACGTTATCTTAGCGTAGATTACCTTATCTAGGCTAGGATAGTCTAGGCTATACTGTCTTAATATAAGTCGCGTAGATGTTAAGTAGGGTTTATAACAAGGATACTAAATAAATCTAGGGCTAGTTTCGTCTTATATAAAATACAGTTAAAAAGTATAGTATTCTCTAAAAGGACATCTATAACTTTAACTAAAATGGCCTTTAAATAAGGGTAATTTTAACTTCTAAAGTTATTACTTATTTAGAATAAAGAGGCCGTATAAAAAGAAAGTAGCTAGGAAACTATAAATAGGTTACACTTATCTATATTATTAGTACTTATAGGTAGGTAATTCTAGCCTTTATTATCTTTAAAGCTAAGCTCTACTTAGCCTCGTAGTACTATATACTAGGCCTGTATTATAAGCGTACTAGAAAGTACACTAAATATAGAAGCTAACTTAGTCTACTTAGTAGCTTAGTAGTACTAAGTATACTAGGCTAACTAAGTATATATAATATATAGAAACTAAAGTAAGAATACTTATTTTATATTTAATTTATATTTTTATTTTAATATTAGGTTTGGTTAGTAATAAAGACGGCCTCTTATACTTTCTTAATACTCCTTTTTAATAAGTACTAATTATATAATACTACCTTATTGTTACGGTAGATCTACTTAGTAGTAGGCGAACCTAGGTTAGTCTTATTAAAGAGGAGTGTTAAGAAAGTATATAAAGCCTAGAGCAATGTTCGTCTCTATATACTTACTACTAAAAAACAAATTACGGAGAGTAAGAAAGATAAACTTATACAATGAATAGTTTATACTCCGGATATAAGAGTCCTAACCGGATCCTCTTAGACTAGGATAGTCGAAGGAGAACTTCGAATCTATACTACTAGACTAGTCGTTACCGTTAGAGATAACGGAGGTATAACGTTTAAACTACGAGACCTATTTGTAGAATAGACTATCTTACTATCTAGTAACTAGTCGGGAAACTTTAGAGAACTGTAGACAGGGGCAGTCTATAGCAACTAAATAATACTAGCAGCCTTATATTAATAGCAACAGTCTTTCGCACAAAATATACTATAAGAGGAATACAAACTAATACTATAATAGATTCCGGCGTAAGCGGGAATTTTATCTTAAGCAAGTTTGTATAGCAAAACGGGATCGCTACCCGAAGAATAAAAGATAGGTATAAATTAATTACGGTCGATAGATCATCCTTACCTAAAGTAGACAGCGAAACGGTACTACTAATACTAGCTATCTAATAGTACTACAAGATTATTACCTTTAATATTACGGAAGTAGCTAACTATAATGCCGTTTTAGGTATATCTTAGTTAGAAAAGTATAATCCAATTATCGATTAGAGAAAAGGAGTACTTAGATTTAATTAATATAGTTGTATTACTAGTATTAAATCTATATACTAGTAGCGTTCAGTAGCAGATAAGACTAGAGAGTTTAACGATATATAACGATCTCGATCGAAACAGAAGAGTAATATACTCTCAATTTCGTTAGATACAGATAAGGGTTAGTCTAATCAACTAGACAGAAGAAAGGGAACTTATATATCCCTTAACATTCCTAAAGAATACAACAGATAGAAACGCCTATTTTAGGAAGAGGAAGGAATCGCAGCCTTACCTAAATACCAACCGTAGGACTATAAAATTATACTTATACTAGAAAAACAACCTACGTTCGGACCTATATATACATTATCCGAAAAAGAGCTTAAAGCTCTATAAACATATCTGGACGAAAACCTTATACGTAGATTTATTAGAGAATTACAATTACTAGCAGGATATCTAATCCTATTCGTACTAAAGAAAGGAGGAGAATTGTATCTATATATCGATTATAGGAAACTTAATAATATTACTATTAAAAACCGATATCTATTACTAAATATCGAAGAACTATAGTACAGACTACAAGGAGCAACCTGGTTTATAATAATCGATTTATAAAGGGCTTATAACCTTATTCGAATAAAGAAAGGCGAAGAATGGAAAACCGCCTTTAGAACTAGATATAGGCACTACGAGTATATAGTAATACTATTTAGACTTACAAATGTACTAGCAATATATTAAGCAATAATTAATAATACTTTATACGAATACCTTAATGTTTTCATTATCGCGTATCTTAACGATATACTAGTCTATACTAGGAGAACCCTACGAGACTATATACAGTATATACAAAAAATACTTAATAAACTTTAGGAAAAGAATCTAAAAGTTAAATTAGAAAAGTGCAAATTCTATAAATAAGAAGTAGAATACCTTAGATTTATAATAGGAATAAAGGGAATAGAGATCGACTCTTTAAAAACATAATTACTAACAGACTAGCTAACGCTAAAGAACTTAAAGGATGTCTAAGCTTTCCTTAGACTCGCTAACTATAACAGAAAGTTTATAAAAGACTACTCAAAACTGGCTATACTATTAACAGAACTTACTAAGAAGAATATCGGATTTAAATAGACTGCAAGAGAGCAATATACCTTCGAGAAACTGAAAAGAGCAAACGCCGAAGTACTAGTCCTATAAATGTTCGACCCTACCTAACTACTCTATGTTAAAACAGACGCCTTAGACAGGGCAATCGGAGCATACTATATATAAGACTTCGAAGGAAAGCGACATCCGATCGCTTATTACTCTAGGAAGATAATACCGGCCGAAGAAAATTATAATATCTATAATAAGGAACTACTTATAGTTGTCTCTGCTTTACAATATTAGAGAATCTATTGCGAAAGTGTATCTAAGCTTACTATTTATACAGACTATAAAAACTTGCTTTACTTTATAATTACGAAGCAGCTTAATCGACGACAAACCAGATAGTCTGAGCTACTAGGACAATACAAGTTCGACATAAAGTATATCCTAGGAAAAGAAAATAGATAGGCAGATACTTTTAGCTGCCGAAGTAATTATATAGAAGGACACGAACTAATATCTTATAGTATTCTAAAGGTAAACAAGAATAGAATATTAAGTACTAACCTGCAGGAGTTTAATACTATACTCCGGATTCTTACTAACGAAACAGAACAATTCCTTATTAAGTATAGGAAATACTATATACTAACAGACAAGGAACAGTAATATATCCAGAATTACTACGATAGACTAACAAATAGTTATCCCGGTATTATAAGAATCCTCGAACGAATTTAACGAAACTTTTCGTTCCCGGGTATATATAAAAAGGTAATTAAATATATTAAAAAGTGTAATAGTTGCTAGAAGAACAAAGCATCCCGATATGCTAAGTTCGGCAACTTATAGCTAATACTACTATCGTAGCAACTATAGAATAAAGTTACGATAGACTTTATTACTGATTTACTAGGATCTAAAGATCTAACGATATAGGTCTTCTACGATTCTATACTAGTAATAGTCGACAGATTTATAAAGTATATATACTTTATTCCCTGTTAAAAGACAATTACAGCCGAACGATTAGGACACCTCGTTCTTAATAGACTCGTTCGATACTATAGATTGCTAAAAGCATTTATAACCGATAGAGATAAGCTCTTTACCTTAGCTTATTAGAAAACACTTACAGCGGTAATAGGGATAAAATACAAGTTATCTACTGCATTCTATCCAGAAACTAATAGACAGATAGAATAGGCAAACTAGATATTAAAGGTATATCTACGATATTATATTAACGATACCTAAGATAACTAGGTTATATTACTACTAATAGCATAGTTAGTATTAAATAACAACTTCTCCGAAACGACAAAAATAATATTATTCTTTGCAAACTATAGCAAAGACCTAAACCTGTTTAATATACTGCTACTAAGCCTAAATACTGAAAGAGCTCTAAGAAATGCTGAACAGATTAAGGTATTATATTAAAAGATATATAATATAATTACAAATATATAGTTATAGCTTATAACAAGACAACACAAACCGAATAAAAACGGACCTTAGCTTAAAAAGAGGGATAAGGTATACCTCCTTACGAAGAATCTAAAGTCGCGACAAAACAACAAAAAGCTGAACTATGTTAAGGTCGGACCGTTTCTTATTACGGAACAACGAGGACTAGTAAGCTACCGACTCGAACTACTATCTAATATACGAATACATCCGGTATTCTATATATCGCTTCTAGAACCAGCAGACCCCGATATCCTGCTGCAGACGATGTTCTACTTCGAGCTATAGGAAGACGACATCTTCGAAGTTAAGAAGATAGTCTTGTTCGACAGAGCTAAATACTTAGTTAAGTAGAAAGGCTACGACGAGTCAGAAAATATATAGGAACCCCCGGAGAATCTACTTACCTGCTTAGAGCATCTACGACGATTCTATTAAAACCCTATTCTAACAAAAACTTTCCTAATTAAACAATATTAGCAGATAGACACGATTAGTCGACCTAGGTTTCTATAGAGCTTTCCTATTAGGGAAACTAGATAGTAATCCCCAGACTACCAGTAACAGGTTCGTTTAAACTATTAACATCTACGAGATCGTTAATAAACCCTAGAGAGTTCTAGACCGCCGGCGAAATACCGATACTAACCGACGAAGCCGGATAATCTTCGACTAGTTCCCTAGACTGCTCTATCTCTTCTATAAGATACAGCGTCTTTTGTCTCGCGCGCTCGCAGGCCTAACAAAGGATCTTTTTCTTTCGAATAATTTTAGCTATTAAAATAGCTAACTTCTCTTCGTATATATCGATTTTACGCTAGAGGGATTCTTGTATACAGTCTAGGGATTCCTAAGACAAGTTTATACAGAGATAGCCGAGGCGAACGTATTCGGAACACTTAGCGCGTTCCGGTATCGTAATACAGCGGTAGCTGTTTAAGAGACAGTAGTCGTACGGGAAAGGGGACTCCTTTCCTAGAGCTTCGATTTAGTAGACGAGACGAAGTTTATATTAGGAAGAAAGAGAAGCTATAATTACCCCTATCTAAGAAGGGGCTATAATAAACTTAACTGCTACCTCGGGACGAGGCTAGGCTAGAAGAGGGATAGTATTACGAACTAACATGTAACTGCTCGTGCAGCTGCGAACGAGCAAACCGTTAGTAACTAATTACTAAGAGTGCGCGTAAGTGCGCGCCGCGAGCATCTGCGAGGCTCGCCCCTACTCGGAGCGAGCAAGGACAAGTACCGCAGATATATAGGAACCGAAGTTAGCTAGGACAACTTCGTGTTCAACTCATATTACGATCTTACTGTTTGGTAGTTACCTAGTTACCTGAATACAGAGACGGCCTCCTACTTCCTTGACACTCCGCTCCAACGAGTACTAACTACGTAACACTACGTAGAGTAGGGTCATAACATCCTTATAGGACTGTTCTTAACCCTATAATACTTAAAGTATATACCAAGCTAATTGAACTAATTAGTTAACTTGTTCCGATTTCTATAAAAGAAGTCGGGCTTCGCTGGTCCCTTCGAGTTATCGATTCGGGCTTCTAGTCGGACAGCAGATAGTCCTGCTATCGGGCGGTTAGTAGGGCGTTCGCCTTCCGCTACACTTCCTAAGGTACTCATCCTGAGGATGTTTAAAGTGTTATAACCCTACTCTGCTATAGTATTACATAGTTAGTACTCGTTGGAGCGGAGTGTCAAGGAAGTAGGAGGCCGTTTCTGTATTCAGGTAACTAGGTAACTACCAAACAGTAAGATCGTAACATAAGTTGAACACGAAGTTGTCCTAGCCAACTTCGGTTCCTATATACCTACGGTGCTCGTTCTTGCTCGCTCCGAGCAGGGGCGAGCCGCGTGGATGCTCGCGGCGCGCATCCACGCGCGCGCTCAGCGATTGGTCACTGATGGTTTGCTCGTTCGCAGCTGCACGAGCAGTCACGTGTTAGTTCGTAACAAATAAGACCTAACCCTTAGTTGCCTACTACTAAGTAGACTAATTATAACACTGCTGTTATAGCGTAGGCCTAAGGCCTGTAGATGTACGATATATAGTAAATTTTACTTCGAACGTAAAGGTGCGGAGTATTGTTTGCCTAGCGAATTAGGGGCTGGCGTTCTTTGTTTAAGGTTTAGGGTCCAGGAACGCGGCCTACTTATAGGCCGCGCTCCCCCCTTCGATCCTCCTTCCTTTGCTCCTCCGTAGCTTATCTTGTAATCCACGTCAATGCAAGCCTTCAGCCCCCTTTTGCTCTGTCCTTTGATTCAGTCTTGATATCGCAGCCTCACGCCATCACACCTCGCAGAGCTCGCTTGGTCTTGTGCTAAGCCTGTTCGTAACAATAGCACTAGAACCTCCTAGCGCAGTGTCAGGTTTCGTGGCCGAGCTGAGGAAGCAGTAAAGACCAGGTCTTCATAACTTGCCACGCCTACGCACTCCTAGGATCGTCCCACGTTACAGTATGGGTGTTATGATCCGCAAAATACGCAACCCCTTGAGGTGTGAGCAGCATCTCCCATCGCGCCGGTAACTCGCCCGTTGGACCTTCCGGTCTGTCGAAAGTGGTGGTTCTCGAGGCGTGGTTGGCGTAATACGTCCTGCCCTCACTATCCACGAATGCTTCCCAAGCTGCAGGCAACCCTGCCTGAGTGCTAGCACCGTCTTCGCCCGTTTCCGCTTCGGGCCTTCGAAAGGTCGTAGTTCTGGCAGCATGATTGGCGTAATACATCCTGCCATCGCTGCTCACGAGTTCTTCCCAATGGGGAGGTAATGGCGCCTGCGGACTGTCAGAGCCTCGCGCCCCGATAACATTTGCGGATGCTTCGTTCGAACCATCTGTCGAAGTGAACCTGTTGCTATCTGTGCCTTGATACGCATCCGAAACCGCCTGAGACTTTTCGGCCATCGTTTTCGAGTAGTTGCAGCCCGCCGTTCGATCTGGATTTGTGTTGATGGATGGTTTGAGGAAATTGCATCAATGGTAACAGCAGTAGCTGATAGTATTTGATCAATCGCTGCCTTACTCTCGAGCGTTGCTGCAGTTGACGATCGTTGTCGTGTAGATAGTCGCGTATGTCACTGTGCTGGACGTTTTGGGCTCATCTGGGTCTGGTGCACGTCTATACGCAGCTTCTCGGGCTGTACTGAAAAACAGCGGACGCCGAAGGAGGAAAGGTGTAGCCGAAGCTTCCGCTAATCGTCGATGGAGGAACAAGCATCAGATCCACATCCGGCGGGCTGCACGGACCGCAGCACGCCACAGTGGAGCGAAATCAGTGAATACGGACGTCGATTTGCCCGATGGTATCCTGATGCCTGGAAGCTTGCAGTGGTGACATCACGATCTAAATTTGTCATCTTGGCGCATTTCTCTCCAGAAGCGCCAGGCGCTAAATTACCGTGGATCAGCCCGAGTTGGCGAGTGAAGTCACAGACTTAACAAACCCCTCGTCGCCGTCGCCATCGATTCCCCAACACCCAGTAAAACTCAATCAAGTTACTAAGGAACATGTACGAAGGCGAGAAAATGCCGAGCTCTCAGGTGTCGGAAGACCCGAACCTCACGCCTAGAGCCAGCCAAGGCCACATCGACAGAAACGGAACACCCCGGGTAGTGAAGACTGAGGATGCCTTCGCGAATCTGCCTGACTCCGACGCCACAAGCACGCTTGCCAGAAGTACCCTGAATAGCTACGCGCCTTCTTCAATCATCGAACGGAAGTCGCTTCTCTCTGGCCGTCGTCGCTCATCGGTAGAACATCGACTTCGAAAGACAACGGGCAGGAAGGCTTTTGAGGGCGTTTGTGATGCTGTGAATTTGATCGTCCCAATCGACGTCAACGACGAAGCGCGGAGTATGCATGATTCGAGTCTGGCAAAGCTGGCGAGGGCGGCGAATGGGAAGGACAAATCATCCACGCACGAACCTGACATGGGGATAGCGGGACAGAAGTCTGAGTAGTCATTGCAATTGCTTCCGCTATTGATTCCTACGCCAAGATCTTTGAAAATGTGGAAGCAGAGTCCTCCATTGATAATATCCTGCTTCGCTGCATACGCCCTGAACAACTTGCATACAACGAGGTTGAAGACCTTTGCGGCCTTAGTCCAATTCACGTTCATGCACCGACCGCATCCTTTGTCAACCGCAGTCCACGACCTATAACCAAGGCATTTCGTCCCACAGCGGCCAAACTTACCATTTGAATATGGATCCAGTTAGTCGATAGTACATCTGACACGATGACAATGTGGCCAATGAGGCGGAATCCGGGTTCCTCGGATGCGGAGGACACACGGTCGAACTACGGCGCAAACGCTGACTCAGACTTGAACGACGTGGAGAGTTCTATAGACGACTATGTCAGGCGGAGAAATCAACCATACGAGCGTTTTCTGCAATCTTCGTCGTTGCGCAAACTGCGGGCATGGGGAGAGAAATTGGACCGGCGTCTCCGACCGATTCACCCAATGCCACATCGTCCTCGCAACCGCCAGCGGCTCCCTGGAACCAAGGTGAGACGGCGATCAGCTTCAGTTCTAGATGCTGGTACTATTCTAAGAAGGCCACCCTCGGACTATGTAGCTGCAATTGCACACCGGGCCCACCAGCTTCGCTCACTTGAAGCTGCAGACGATGAGGACTGGGCTCGTGCCGATAGAGCGAACGGATTGGAAACGCGCATCCGCGAGTAAGGACGGGATTGCACATAAGCCACAAAGAACGTAGACTCACCAAGAATACCTTAACACTTCTCATAATCAAGACAATGTGGGATCGGTCTCGTCAGACGCCGACATTGAAAATGATGGCACCCAGTGTGATCGTGGAAGTAAAAGAAGCCAAACATCATCCACGGCGACAGCGAGTGGACTAGAAGCAATTATCTGTAGCGACGTCATTGCGTGGGATTCTTCGCTGTGGTAGGGGAGCATGTGTTAAAGCAGAAGTCGTGGCCTGTGCTAAGACTTCTGGCCTCCACGAGAAAGAAGCTTCACTCAGCCTGAACCCTAAACCCAGCCAGGTTCATTCACATGATCCCTTACGGTACCTACGTGCTTAGAGCAACGTCTCTCGCATTCGGAACAATTTTATCTAGGAATGGTACCAGGTGAGTGCGACCTAGGCGAGCTGTAATGCGGCTGGAGCTGAGTCAAACATGTGCTTCGAGATGTCCTCAGCTCACCAACCTGGCCTCGCGCCTCTCCCGGACTGTGAGAATGCCACTCGGGAGCACCTTTGGAAGCGAGCGGCCGACATGCTACAACTGGAGAATCCGGACCTCTTCCGCTCGTTCGAGAAATGTGTCAACTGTGGCGCATCCGCCGGGCGAGCAATGATCTCGGGATCGTCGCAAGTTGTCGCAAACGCGAGGCTTCAATTCGAGCGGGCTGAGAATATCGTTCGTGAACGCTATCGAGAACGCCGCGATCTATCCCTCACCAAAAGCTCGGAGAAGTTCAGAAGGCACGTCGAACAGATCATTCGAGCTGTCGCAGCGTTCAAGTCCACCATCTCGACCGCGATCAGCTCCGACATTCACGCATCTCTTGCCTGGACGGCTGTGTGCCTGATTCTTCCGGTGAGCAACGCCAGTGCTTCCTTTGCAAGCTTGTGAGCACCTGCAAGGCCTTTCGCTAACCAACTACGCTCCAGCTTCTATTGAACCCTGTGGATCAAAGTGAGAAGGCTGTTCAAGGGCTCAACTATGTCACAGGTCTTCTCCTACATTACAGATGGAAAGAAAGGATGTATGCATGCAGCGACGGCGCGGAGGATTTTGAAACGGCAGTTGTGCCCCTCTACGCTGCAATTCTCACATATGTCGCTCGATTGATATGCCATCTCTCGCGCCATGCTTCAGGAAGGTATGTTCGATCAGTCCTCAAGGTCGATGACTGGGAGTCTAGCATCGAGCGGATCAAGATGTTGGAGCGCACTTGTGACGAGCTCGTGCACAGTATGGGTGCCTCCTTTCAAATCAATGCTCAGATGGAGAGCCTCCTGATTCAACGAGCGATCTTAAAGAGTCATCAGCGAGATCACGACATGAGGAGCTTGGAAATGCAAGACGCAAATATTAGAAGTCTTTACTCAAGCTACAGAGCTGATAAAGACCGCGTGGAGCGAAAGGCGGAAGGCACCTGCGAATGGTTCCTGACCCACTACAACTTCTGGACCTGGCGAGAAAAACAAATGTCGGCTTTGCTATGGGTTTCCGGTGATCCTGGATGCGGGAAATCTGTACTGTCGAGACATATCGTTGATCATGGCCAGCAGTTGTTGCGGTCAAGTTCCGAGCCAGCGACGATTTGCTATTTCTTCTTCAAAGATGGCGATTCTAGGAGGCGATCAGGCGCCAGTGCGCTATGTGCGGTTCTTCACCAATTGTTCGACCACAATCCCGCTTTGTATTCTTACGCGGAAAACGACTTTCGAAAGAAGAACACATTGTTCCTGCAAGACTTCGATGCTCTGTGGGACATTCTCACAAGAGCGGCGAGTGATAAGGACGCTGGTGAGATCATTTGCGTATTCGATGCCTTGGATGAGTGTGAGGCTTCTGAGCGTGCAAAATTCGTGGAGAAGCTCGTCTTCTACTACTCTGACGATCAAGTCGGCAAGAATCGGAACTCGCAACTCAAGAGTATCGTTACTAGCAGACCATACGCTGATATCGAGGACAAGTTTCACAAGCTCACCGAAGCGTCGTCTTCCATTCGCTTGGTTGGAGAAGCCGAATCCGACAAGATCAGCTCCGAAATCGACCTGGTCATCGAGGCTCGGATCCCAGGGATGACTCCCAAATTAAAGAAGGAAGAGCAACAGTTCTTAATGTCGCATCTCAAATCCATGGAACATCGGACCTATCTATGGCTCCATTTGGTTTTCGACCTGATTCGAGAGAGGTATGACAGCGCAATTAAGAAGAGTTCAGAGAGTACTATCCGCAACCTAGGAAGACTTCTTGAGCGATTGCCCGGGACGGTGGAGGAGGTCTACGAAACAATGCTGGACAAGAGCGATAATCCTGGCTTGGCGAGAAAACTCCTGCGGCTCATCATTGGAGCTCGTCGACCACTGACGCTCCAAGAAGTCAACGTCATCCTCGCTCTGGATGGTTCATTGGATTCCTCACCAAATGTTCTGCCGGATGCCGGGCTAGACGCAGCCAAATTATGTACATGTCAAGACGAACTCGAGAGCTGCCTTGATAGAGAATCCGTTCTGCGAGGCAAAATCAAAAGCCTCTGTGGCCTTCTGGTCAACATCTCTTCTGACTCGAAGCTGTATTTGGTCCACCAGACGGTCAGAGACTTCTTGATTCTGGAAGCCGCCGGAGGCCGTCCACCTGCCCGCTGGAGAAACTCGTTCGATCTCGCCATGTCACAGAGTTTGTTGGCGACAGCTTGTATAACTTATCTCATGTTCTCCGACTTTGCTGATCCCTGGACCTCCTCACCTATTGACATCAGTCCCAGACGACGCGGAGAGCCGGCGTCCAAGGAGTGGGATACCTTTGTTGGTAAACACCATTTTCTGGATTATGCTGCAAACCATTGGCCCCATCATCTCCGAGAAGGAGAGCAGCCGGACAAGAGCTTACAGCAGTTCTTCTGCTCGTCTCTGTTGCAGCTCTGCGACATATCTTCAAATCGATTCGAAATCTTTTACGGCGCCTCTCAGAATAGACTTTGGCGCGAAAGGAAGCCGAACACATCATTGTACGTTGCGGCATCTCTGGGATTGGACTTAATCGTGAACATACTTCTCCAGAGGTCTCAATTGCGAGACCAAGACCGACAAAGATACGACTACGCCATAGCGCTGTTCAAAGCTTCGGAAGGGGGTTATACCAGGGTTGTAAAAGTGCTGCTAGAGAACAATCCCATTCTCAGGACGGAAGCAGGCTCCTCATTGATTGTCGCGTGCAGCAATGGGCATAATGACGTTGTAAATCTCTTGCTGGACCGAAACGAGGCAGAAGTTAACATTTCAGCGAAACCCAAGTATAGGGAGGACTACTGCGACTTCGACGAAGAAAGCGGCGGAACTCCGCTTATATGCGCTGCACGGAATGGACATACGAAAGTGGTTCGGACGTTGTTGAGAAGAGGAGCTATTGTGGATGTCGTCCACGATGGCGGCACAGCTCTCTCGCTAGCATCACGCAATGGTCACACCGAGGTTGTGCAAACGTTGCTGGACCATAACGCTGAGCCCAATTTCTGTCCCAGCTTAGGATCTCCAATCGCTTGTGCGGCTGACGCTGGTCGCATCGAAGTGGTAGAGCTTTTATTGCGATACAATGCAGACCCGAAGCAGGACCAGGAAGGCAACCCGCTCATGATTGCGGTCAGAGACAGAAACATAAGCTTGATACAGGCTCTTCTGCGCAAAGGCGCTCATGTGAATTGCCGGACCGGGCAAGAGACCGCTTTAAGTGTGGCGGCTGCAGGACGAGACTTGAGAATCACGCAACTGCTGTTGGATAATGGAGCCGAACCTAATCTTGTCGGCGGAAGTAATTACTATCGTATTGTTCAGTCGCCCTTGCAGGCTGCGGCCTACAATGGAGACTTCGAAACCATCCGGCTATTGCTAAAACATGGCGCAGATATTGATATGGTCGACGGCGAATCCTTGTCCGCATTGCAGTGGGCCATTGCAGGAAAGCAACTCGAGACTGCACAATTCCTGCTCAATGAAGGCGCGCGCCCGGGGACAGCTGGCCGTCTCGGAAGTGCGTTCCAAATTGCTGCGGAGTCTGGCCGCCTTGACCTTATGCAGCTTCTGATCAACAATGGCGTCGACCTAAACGCAAGCTATGCGCGGAGATCCACCGAAGACCCTAGGTTGCCCTGTTACGACTCGAGCAAAGACGTTCAAGGAACAGCACTTCAACGGGCTGTACGTCTGAATGCGATGGAGGCTGTCCGCTTTCTCTGCGAAGCGGGTGTCGATGTCAATTTCAGAGGCGACAACGCATCTCAGGCATCGCATATTGTTGGAACTCCCCTGCAGATCGCCCTACAGCATCAATTCAAAGACGTTGCAGCTTTTTTGTTAGAGACAAAGGTCGAAGTGGATGTAAGGTGTCTTGAGCTAGCTTGCGTAGCAGGCTTCCTTGACCTTTTGAAGAGCATGTCTACAAAGGACCCTCTTTTGTTCGAAGAACATGCAGGGCTTGTGTTGAAATTCTCGGTGGAATGTGGCCATTCAAACATGTTTCAATGGATCTTGCAACAGTTTCGCATCCCCAAGGAAAGCGAAAACATGGCGGTTGCTCTTCGGTTAGCCGCTCGAGAAGGCCATGTGGACTTTGTTCGAGAACTTCTGACACTCGGAGCTGACGCTGACGTTGACGGAGAATGTCCTGAACTTCAATGGCTACTCGACTCAAGTCTCGGGAGATATCGGGGGGAATGCCCACGTGAGAGCAGTGGTTGCATTACTTCTCTGCAAGTCGCAGCTGTGAAGGGCCACGATGAGATTGTCTCCATGTTGGCAAGAGCTACCGTGCGTATCGATCTCCCTTCCGAGCGGGGCACGGCGCTCCAGTTAGCGTGTTATTACGGCCACTCAGGCACGGCTCGGCTGTTGATAGAGCTGGGGGCGGACGTCAATGCTGATGGGGTATGGAGAGGCTCGGCCCTCCAGGGGGCAGCAGGCTGCGGAGACCTTGGAGCCGCGTGGTGTATCGGCGGCTGGGATTATGGCAAGCGTGAGGGCTACATCGAGCTAGTCAGGTTACTACTGGATCATAGTGCAGATGTGCACGCACCCGCGGGAGTCCATGGGACTGCATTGCAAAGGGCCGCGCGGACTGACTGCATTGAAATTGTCCAAATGCTCTGGCGCAAAGGTGCACACCTTGACACGCCTGGTGGTGTGCAGGGTACGGCGCTGCAGAGAGCGGCGGGTCACGGGCATCTGCCGATCGTGAAGTACCTCATTTCAAAGGGCGCAGATGTCAACGCACCCGGTGGCCCATTTGGAACTGCTTTGCAACGAGCGGCAGGGAAGGGGTACGAGCCCGTTGCACGCGAGCTTCTAAAAGCAGGAGCTGTGGTAGACGCAGGGCACCATGGCTCTCCACTTCTCAGAGCTTGTGCGGCGCGAGACATTGCCACGGTAAAGCTTCTACTCGCGCACGGTGCAAGCGTGAAGGCTGAAGAAGGCTACTACTGGGATAGTCGGTACCGATCATACCCGCTTGATACGCATAACGAGCATTCTGCCTTTGAGCTATGCGTCGAGCAGGAGTTACGCAAGGTGCATTCTCTTCTGAATGCCGTAATGCAGGGGCTGAATCATTATGGCGGTAACGAACACTTGCCGCTGCTGCGGCTCCTCGTTCGTTCTGGAGCAAGTTTCCAAGGTCCTACGGCAGCAGAGGACTGGAAAATAATCTTGAAGATAGCGACTAGAGCGAACGACCTGGACTTTTCCGGCACTCTGATCGATCGAGCACCGGCTGTGGAGGATAAAGATTTGTTACCCCTAGTTCGCTCGGTATCCGAAGAAGGCCGAGCAGACATGTTGCAGTTGCTGCTGCGAAAGGTTTCCGACCTGGCGTCATTCCAGCAACTAACCTACAAAGCCGACGGATGGCTGGGCAAGCTCAGTGGGGACCAGCTCCTCCCAGTTGCTGCGGCAAGGGGACATGTCGACGTTTTGCGGACGCTGCTAGATCGAGGCTTCAATGTTAACCTCGGTGATGAGACTGCGTTCACCCCACTAGAGGCTGCTGCCACCAATGGAGCCATGCGCAGTCTCCGCATCCTCATGGAAAGAGGTGCAGAGGTCTCAGGCGAGTACGGATGTCTTGCGCTTGGTGGCGCTGCCGCCTCTGGCGAGATCCAAATTGTCCAATGCCTTCTTCAGGCAGGCGCCGTCTACACTGCCGCACCATTAAAGAAGACCCCGCTGGTCCGCGCCGCCAAATATGGCCAGGAGAATGGAGTAAAAGTGCTGTTGGACTTGTGCGGCCATTCGATCACAGAGGACGACAAACAAGAGGCATTCGAGATGGCATTCTCGAAGGGGTACTACCGCGTTGCATATCATCTGCTGCCGGAGGCTCTTCAGGCGCAGTCGAGTTTGGGCGACTACATAAGGAAGCAGACGGAACGTGAAGAGCAAGAAAGAGATCTCATCAGGGCAAGCATTCGGAATTCGGCCGATGACGTTCTTAACTTACTCGAGAGTGGCGTGGATATCAATGGCAATCCTAACGGAATCGGGACGGCACTCCAGGAAGCCTCTGCTCGTGGGCACTTGGACCTGGTAGAGACGCTCCTGGCAAATGGGGCCAAGACTGAATTGAGTGGTGGATTTTACGACAGGGATTACTTGGTTGGCTCCGGCACTGCTCTCCAGCGAGCAGCCGCCGGGGGCTACACAGAGATCTGTAAGCGCCTTCTTGCACATAATGCGAGCTTTGAGCCACGAGCAGGATCGGAGTTATCAGACAGCGCAATCGAACGAGCGGCGGAACGTGGTCATACGGATATAGTGGAGTACCTCCTCGAAAAGGGAGCGAGTGCAGACTCTTGGACCGATCACCCCCACGGGACAGCCCTTCAGCGGGCGGCTGCGGGTGGCCACTTGAGGATGGTGGCATTGTTGCTTGACCACGGAGCCAATATAAACTCGAAAGCTGGTAGTCGCGGCACCGCTCTTCAAGTCGCAACGACAAACCGGCATATCGAAGTTGTCCGCCTGCTGCTTAGGAGAACCATCGATGTTGACGCCGTCTGCCCAGACAGCGGCACGCCGTTGTTCATCGCAACTCAAAATCACGACATCGACGCGGTCAAACTACTTCTCGCAAACGGGGCGAACGTGAATTCCAGATATCTCGAAAACGAACGGGAATGGTCATCAGGGATGACTCCCTTGCACGTAGCAATTTCTGGAGGCAGTGTCGAGCTTGTGCGGATTTTGTTGGATGCTGGAGCGGACGTTACCATTCGTAGAGAGCACCGTGATGGTGAACCACTGACCGCGTTCCAGCTCGCAGTCAAGGCAGGCGAAACTGATATTGTCAGGCTATTGGCCTCACTCGAAGCCGTCGACATAAATGAGCCATGGAAGTCATGGTCGAGATGCCGCTTTGCAGAAACTCCGCTAAAGTACGCAATCCGCAAGCAATATAGTGAGATTGTTGAGATTCTGCGGCAACATGGCGCGGTGGAAAGTACTGCTGATACTGTAGCAATGTTTCCATTTTAATGAATAGCTTCAGATGAGTGTCAGCTTCCACAACCTCATTGCCTACCCGCACATTTTTTTTTAGATACGATCCACTGCACGAACGTCTTTCTTTGATATCCGGTGGTGCTGAGGGCATCCAATTGGCATCGGAATCCTGCTTGAATGGGATCAAACTTTGGTCGAGAAACGTCTTCGGTACGTCTCGAGCCCACTCATTGAGTATTGGAAGTCCACTCGCGTGGTGACGGTTTCTTAGCGGTTCAATTTTCGTACCCGACGCTGTATCGTCGATCCATTGCCGTCACCCTCAAGCAAATCGAGGACAAGTGCATGCCTCGAAAACCCAGGTCTCGCAAGTAGTCGTCTGCCATGTGAAAAGGGATCTTCGTCATTTCAGGAGGGATGGCAGCATCGCTGAAGTGCGTCTATGAGTACGTGCGTGGCCTACACTCGGAGGTGAGATGGACAAGAGCTGTTCCCTGGTGAGAGGTAACGAAGGCTTGACAGCGTGCAGAATATCCTATACCTCGAACCTGAACATCCCATCTTCGACGGATCAGAGGCAGAAAGGCGGAAGGCGGCCGTGCGGTTCCTCTCGCTGAAGCAAGAACGAAGGTGAATTGCCCTCCCTCCTGCTGAGAAAGATGGGTTTCACCACCGGGACGTGGAGATTTCGTGCCCCTAATCAGACCGCTTCGCCTGGTAAGTCATTCTCGACAGTAAGGCTACGACTGCTGCGGTAACCGTACGCTACGAACAACAAGGATCTTAGTCTCTCCTGCATCTGCAGTGCTGTTCTATTCGGGAAACTCTGTGCTCAACCTGACGAATCTCACATATCAGCAGCGGGCACAGATGTCGGGACGAGACGAAGACTCACAGGCGACTGCCATGATCGCCATCGCGCTCCAATGAATTCCGTAATCCTCACCAGTCACAATATCTGTTACAACCTGCCACAATGTAGCGGGAAAGGACGATTTGTTACGGAGGGAACCCAATCACACGAACCTTCACTAGCAATAAACGGTCACGAACTGCTCCCGGGTCGCGGAGGGCATATGTAGGTCGCAATACGACTGACAGCGCTGCGATATATGGCCAAACTAGACATCTAGGAAAGGGAACGGGTGCAACCAGAGAAGCTGGGCTGAGGAAGTCTATATTGCCAGCATATGAAACGCTACACTGCTGCTGGAAGAGTTAATCTTTTATCAGAGGATTAGGACTTTTCATAATACGTATTAGAAGCGTTATCAGGCTTGCAGAGGGATTGAAAGGCCGGTATTGATGGAAGAATCTAGAGTTTGATCAAAGGGAGAAGGAGGTAAGAAGCTCGTTTCGTCCCCGCCAGTGAAGACGGTTGTTGTTCCGTTGAAAACACTTGCGGGTCGGTCACCGTTATGGTTATGGAGGAACGGTCCTGATCCGCGAGCCACCCATGCTTCGTTTGGCACTTCGGGAGGCAGAGGACGTTCGAAATCTTTGCCACTGACCTGTAGTCCCAAGCGATAGCCAGGCGGGAGGATAACGTGCGTCGGCCATATCTCTACATCGAGCTCATAGATTTCTCCCACCTCTAGCGGTTGAAGTTCGTCATGTGTGTGGTATGGTTGGTAATGCACACTCTTCGACAAATCTAGCTTGCGATGTGACGCACGCAGCCAGCCTTGAGCAAGAGGCGTATGAGGGTCGACTGTGCCTTGGAAATCCACTTCACGTCCATCAGGGGCGAAAGCTTGAAGAGTGACGAATAAGTCCATGTCCGTCAGTTGACGATGAAGCATAGAGTTTGGCCGCCAGAGGTCCAGTGACTTCCGTCTCGGAATCCAATTCTTCCGAGAGGAAGTCAACAGGCTGTCCCATGCGCCTGGAAGGAAGTGTGGGATTGTGACCCCGGCTTAGTCCATGACAGGCCCTTACTCTCTGCAGACAGGTACGCTTTCGTCCATTGCGTGTCAGGGAGAGGCCATCCCTGCTCAGTCCGGTCTGGAAACTCCGAACTAAATGGACGACGGACTCGCAGTAACACTGGCGGTTCCTTGTCCCAGCCATTGTCTTCACCCTTCAAGAAGTGAGTCCAAGAAGCGTTTTTGAACGTCCTGAAGTAGAAGATGATTAGCCATGGACCGTAGCATCTTCGGAAATGTGCACACACCGTGCCACGGTCAAGATAGAACCACTCTTCGTGTCGCCCAGGATGGCATTCCAGCCATTTCTGTTTAGAAGCTGCTCTGGTAAAGGCCTCGAAATTTCCGCGAGGATGTAACCCAAACCCGGCCCAAGATGCAGCAGAGAGGAATGGCACGGTCACCTTGTCCCATTGCGTGGACCTCTCTCGATACCAGTCAGCAGTCTAGGGGCCGGCTCAGAATGTCGTGACTGGATCTGATCGGTTCTGCTTCAGCTGTTGCTCAGAAAGCACCTCAGGCCCGAGGCCTTTTCCAGAAGCCAAGGATCCAAGACGGCGTTGGCGTTCCCGTGCTGTACACTGACCACCTGCCTGGGGTACCAGGTTTCCATGAAGGCGTTGCTCTGGATGCCACCATGCCTCGCAAAGTCGCGGTATGCATCCGCTGCACCCTCCCACGGGATCATGCATGTCAAGTGCGGCGGCTGCATCGCTGCAACATGCCACTGATTGATGGCATAGTAGCTGATCCCATTCAGCCCAACTTTACCATTGCTCCAAGGCTGCGCCCCCGCCCATTCAATGGCATTATAGTAGTCTTTAGTCTCCCGCGGTGAGAAGATGTCCAGGTATCCTGGACTCCGTCCGGCACCCCGACTATCGACACGGACACAGACGTAGCCCCAAGGCACCCAGATCTCGGGATCGGCGGTTTCCCAGACCATAAACTCACGCGACGAGCCCGGGAGGATGTCCGGATAAGTCTCTGTCAACCACTTCCACTGTGGAGCGAAAGCAGTTCGGTATGGCGCTCCTTTAGCGTATGGCCCCATGGTCATAATTACGGGATATTTGCTATCGTCTTTTGGATGGAATACGTCCGCTCGAAGGATGAGGCCGTCGTCCATGGTGATTGGGACATCGCGGTCGATTTGGATGTTATCCAGGCTGCCGGCCATATCTGCCGATCTTTATTAACTCCAACGGGGTGTTGGATCGTTTCTGATATCGTATTCCCAGCCGTTCAGCCTCGAGCCAAATGACGCTTTCCTTGGAACTCGGTAGAGAGGTTGAGACTCAGGCCAATACGGGAGCTCACCAGTTTAAACTCAGCTGCTTTGCTTCGACTTCATGGCAGCTAGAGAGCTCATTTCCGGAAGTAATCTTTCGAGAAGAGCGCAGAAGGAGAGATGAAAAGGACGAGTAGAGCGTCGAAGCGTCCCTACTTTCGACAGAGGAGCCGTTACCGGATACCCGAGGTATTTTCTGCAACGTAGAATCAGATCTGGCTCGATTGTCAACGATCGAAGCTTCCGAAGCTTTCCCTTAGCGGCAACCTGGTTGTCGACAAGGTCTGGGCAAGCCTCAAACCTCAGCGAAAGGCTCACCTTCGGCTATCGAAAATCACATATCCGTATAGTATTTTCGTCGTCCTAATAGAGTTAGTGTTCTAATACGACATGCAATTGATGATGGTCGTAGCTTTGGCTGCTGAAGCGTTTTATCCCGGCGTTGCATGTGCTGCAGCCATCTCGCTTTGGCTACCTCGAAACAGCTGACCATGGATCCTATCGTCTTCGCGACCACGGCCAGCGTGGTAGCTAAGACCGCGAAGGCCGCCTGGGACATTGGAGAAGCACTGTATATCTTCATCCAAGACACCAAAACCGTGGACGAGACGATACTAGCCCTACAATCCGAAATGAAAAGCTTTGGCGATGCGTGCGATCTGCTGCAAAGGGTATTGACTGGGCTATAACACGTCGATGAGGTGCGAATAGAAGCACCGGGTGATCCGTTCTCGGATAATCTAGATCGCACTACGCAAAAATGTGGGACTACGGTGGAGAAGCTAGGGGAGGCTCTCCGAGGCGTGGACGGCTCGAAAGAGAACTTTGTCATGCAAGGATGGAAGCAGCTGAAGCTGAATACTCGGAAGGATGAGATTGCAGCCGTCAGGGCTCGGCTCGGCTGCCATATTTCGAGCATCCAGATGATTGTACCACTCTGAATCTGTAACGTAGCCTTCTCGAATGCGCATTCGATATGGCTAACCAAGAGCAGGACGATCTCGCTGGCCACCGCAAAGAATCTCGACCCTCGTGCTCTGGCCAAGGAGATCGTGACGTTGCAAGAAAAGAGAGCAGAAGTCGGCGCAAAAGCAAGCAGCGGAAGCCAGGATCAGGCGTGCGATGCAATCTTGTCCAAGAACACCGCCGTGCTCATCAAGGCCGCAGACCAGCTGCTCTCGACCGCTACCACAGTGCACGATGGCAGCGTTGTCGATGTGTCAGTCTTCGGTGGTCCTCCCAAAGTTGGGGCACGTCGCAGATTGGCTAGAACCCTAGACAGTATCCAGGAGACAAGAACTTCGTTGAGTTCATCGGTGGACAGTACCGCAGAAACATCACTATTATCCAGGTTAGAGCAGGGGCAGATAACGAGTACGGAACACGGCGAGCACCCTAGCACGAGCATCGCAAATTTGCAGCCAAAGCTTACGGAAGACAGCCATAAGGATGCCCTTCGCACCAGTCCTCGTGCTCATATGGACAATGTAGAGTCATCCGACGATGACGGCGACGACGACGACATCGAACTAGAACTCTCAAGACGCCCGCTCAAAGGCTCTAGCCACTGGCGAGTACAGGACCGTCAGGCGTGCCCTTATCGAATGTCTTGCACTCGTGCAACAACTTCCTCACAAGAAGAGAACTTCTATCTGCACTGTATGGGACCTACGGTACAAGCTCGCGGACTGCTCATTCCATCTGGACGACTGGAAAGAAGCTGAGGGTGGTCTGCTGGAACTACTACTACATGAACCATCCTCCAACCGGCAGCGGCAAGACGTTTTCTGGGTGAGCCATCTACTCACTTTGAACTATCTTTACGCGGGGAAGCTTAATCTCGCGCGGCAGTCGTGTCAAAACGCTCTCAGAGGCAAACGAAAGCTGCTCGGCAAAGCTCACTGCGAATGCTTTGATTCGCTTGCATTGATGCACGCCATACACCAGCGAATGGGCATGCCACCTAGGGCTGAGGGATATTTGAACCTCATTCCGGAGACAGATCGAGAGAGCTATTCGATCAGGTTCAACGGCCAGCATACAGCCGAGGAAAGCGGCGTCGAAAGTTCGGGGGCATGTAGTCCGACCGAACGCACGCCTTATATCGCGGGCTTGTTGATTGACGACGCGTTGATACCCGAGCAAAGTAATACTCGTGAGAACCTCCGCGCTGGGAATGAGAGTCTTGCGATGGCCTGGAGAAGTCTGGGGAAGGAACGGCCGCCCATCTGCGGGGATAAGAATCGATTTGGATCTCTACAGCATCATTGGCAACTGCAAACGCAACAGAACAGGCCTCTCAGCTGTGCGGATATCAGGATACCAGATAGAGGACAGTCGGTGACGACTCCTACCTCTAGAGCCTCTGCACCGGGTGCGCTACGGCCGCAATTCTCAGATCAGAATCCAGGCAGAGGACCAATTCGCATAGGGCCGATCGATCCGGCGACAATAGAGCGGTACTCCTGGTTCTTCGGTGGGTCCCACGCAGAGACAGACTTGGTCCACGAGTTCAACAGCGGCACGGCAAGGACCCTCTCCGAAAGTACTGGTCTTCCAAATGAAATTTTACCCAAGATATGGGAGGTGTCGGATCGCGATAAATGAGGCGAGTTAAGCCTATACGACTACCGTGTCGCTATGGTTCGCCTCGTACGAGGCTATAGACCGCTCAATAAGCAAACAGCAGTGGGATACTTCATGGGTTAAAATGATAAGGTCTTGCCTTAACCTGGACGTCAATGATATTGCATTACGTGCGCGGATTACTAAGTCCTACTCCACGGCTTCTATGAATCCTGCACCTCCGTAACCAACAATTTCAACCTCCATGTACCTTAAATTGTATGAAATTGTGTTCTTCACGTTCATGGTTGTGATATGCGGTAGCTTCTTTTTTTCGCAACCCTTCATCCTTGGTCTCGGGAACAGTGAGACCTGGAAGACGTCCGCGAGCGTACGGTCGGAGAAAAGTCACGAGATTCACGGCGATGCTGATAAAATCGCCACTACACGTCGGCATCGTCGGTGGAGGTCTTTGCGGCCTATCCCTCGCCATTGCACTCACCAAACGATCCATCCCGTACACAATCTACGAGGCTCGGAGCTCTTTTACTGAGATCGGAGCCGGAATCAATCTTGGACCAACACCACCGAGGCTTTTGACTTGATCGACCCGGTTCTCAACGGTGAAATTGTTGCTTTGGCGACGAAGAATCTACCTGGCAAAGACAACGTGTGGATGACGCTCTATTTCGGTGCTCCGACGGATATATATGGAGATGGAGAATTCATCACCGAGCTCCGGGCACGCAGGACGGGCAATATGACGGTTTCAAGAAACGAACTACTCCAACTGCTGGCCAGATTTGCCGGGGATGGGCATGCAAAGTTTAACAAGAAGTTGGTGGATTTCCAGCAGTCCGGCCCTCTGGTTACTATGGCCTTCGAAGATGGCACTCAAGACACCGCAAGCGTCGTGATAGGCTGCGATGGCGTACACTCCTCCGTCCGTCGGATTATGCTCGGCCTAGATCATTCCGCTGTCTTTTCGCACACGGGCGGATATAGAGCAATCTTTCCTATGCAGTCCTTTGAGCAGATCGTAGGCGTGGAAAAGGCGCGTACGAGTACTATCTAGCTCGAGCCAAGTAGATACGTAGTCCACTATCCAATCAACGGTGGGAAGGACGCTAATGTTGGACTGTGGAAACACAAGGAAGAAGATTGGACGCATAAGGCGTGGATCTTACCGAACCAGAAGCGGGAGATGCTGAAGGACTTCCTGGCATGGGGCCTTACGATTCAGGATCTTATGAGTAAGATGTCCGAGGACACTGCATTTTGGGCAAGTTTCTACCACGCTAAAAAGCCTCAATCGTACTTCAACGGGGGCGTCTGCATTATAGGGGATGCTGCGCACTGCATGCCTCCCCATCAAGGTCAAGGCGCTGCTCAGGCTATGGAAGATGTTTGCGTAATGGCCGAAGTCCTAAGTGCCGCGTCCGCCTCGGAGACGCTGCCTTCTTTTCGTGCGTCCTTGTCCATATCTGACAGAATCGAAGCGGCCTTCTCAGCCTGGCAATCCGTCCGCGCGCCGCGTTTCGAAAAGGTCATGGAAACCAGCCAAGAAGCCCAGGCTTTCTGGGGCAATTTTGTACGCCCAGGTCTGCTGCCAATGCATGTAAAAATGTACAGACTCAAAGCTGACAAGCGTTTTGCGTGGATATGGAATGCTGCCATCGCCGGCCAACGACAGGAGGCATTGCAGGAGATGGAAGCCCGCTGGTCTTGGGAATGTATTGGCTCGAAAGGGAGATCAGAACGGAGTTGAGGAACGATGGTCCATTTTAGAGAAAGCTTACATAGCAACATCTTCCGCAACATATCTGCGAAGAGAAGAGCACGAGGGATCAAAGAGGGAAGCGCGACTCGTGCTTTCAGCCTATGGAGATATATCACCAAGCGCGGCCATGAGCATATGTCGCTGTTGGTCAAGGCGCTGGAGAACACGTACTGTATCTTTGTGCGATGTCGCTGTCGCCACTACATCTCGCAACAATTGTGCTGTTTCAGCATAAGTGTTAATATGTCCCTTCTTCCCATCAGCCCCACTATCTCTTCTGGGGCCGTGCGCGCCGGAGTGTGAGGACTGAAGCAAACTCGGGAGGCCACGACGGGAAATCTCAATGCCGCGTTGACACGACCAAAAGCACGTGCCAGCACAAGTGTTGCGCAAGATATATGGTGCGAGATCAGGCAGCGAGTGCTGCTGGTCGTCCTGATCGCGGACTTCGTGCTCCTCCATCCAGCGGCATATATTGATCATGTCGTTCAGGGCACGTACACTCTCGAATTCGACGCGTATCGCAGTCGCCTCTGCCTCCAGGCCTCTCCCATCTTGTATGCCGTAATCGGAGACACAGCACTCAATCTGCAGCAGGCAGTTAATCTCCAAAGCCCATAAAGCTGCACGGCGAAGCTGAGTGTGGTTCTTGATTTCACCGGCATTGGAGTCCTCGAGGTTAACAATTGCTGGTTTACCCGTACTATCTTCGCGCCTCTGTAGATGTCGCGGACAGCTGCTGTTTCTCCAATGATTGATTTGTTCGTACAGATTGTGCACGTCTTTTGGTTCAACCCCCTGGCGTTTGGCCGTGGAGCTGCATAGAGTCTGCACAATTTTGCGAGCAATAATAGCCAGAGCAAGTATGGCATCCAAGTAGTCCCTGGAGTCGTGTTGCGGAAGGATCTCACTTCTATTGGTGTCGTTATCTGGGATATGAGAGATCTGTTTGCGATCAAGGCAGTGAAAAGCGTCAAGTCCGTAGACGTGCCAATAGAGAAGCACACGACGCTCGTCAGCCCTTGCCAGTAATGCGTGATGAATCCGAGTCTGTGAAACTGCGGTTATGGATTGGGAATTGCAGTGTCATTAGAGTAAGCGACTCGTGCGTCAGGAAGAGCCTCCCCAGGTTCGAATGGAGCGGTAAACTGCCCGCATCTTCATATTCGAACTCGATCATGAGCGCCAGAGCTTCGAGATCGTCAAGTCTGACCTTTCCACTATCCGATGCGATGCTTCGAGCACCAAGGAATGCCTCTCGGAACTGTCGGGCAAGGCGCTGCTCAAGATCCCATTTATTTACAGCTGCGGTGAAAGGCATACCGCGGCAGGCGACGGCATATATAAGACTGTGGCTGCATCGATGCGCGTGGTAGTCCTGCCAGAATGCGTCCTCGAGAAGAATTGGAAGGTATGGCGCCGCTAATTTGAAGTAGGCATGGAGTGCTGCAGTGACCAGGGTGGAGTCCGCAGAGTCGCTGGGCCAGGAAAATTGATCAAATATATCGCCGGAAATGGTATTAGCCTGGCCATACTGTTCTTGGTCATGAGCCTGGCCGGCGTCGGTAGTAGATGCCGGACCATGTTGCAGTGTGAATGGTGCCCGGCCGTTCCCCTCTGTTGGTCCGCAGTCGCCCATGAAGACTTGGTCGAGGAAGAGGATGCTATCAAGACTCAATCCAAACGCATCGTCGACAAACAGGTTGTCTGGGTATCGTGACGGTTCTGCATAGCCAGCTTCTAGTTGAAGTGGCTGGGAGGGAGATGCTGAAGCAAACGAGATGGTTGGTTCCTCCTGGTCGCCCGATGGTGTATTTATCGCAGCCCTCTCTGATTCTCGGAGAGGGATATCTGCAACGCCATCCTCAGCGGCCATTAAACGGCGCCGCCGGATACGTACATCATCTGAATCATCACGACAGCATGGTTCTTCACGAAGGGCGCATTGCGAACAGGTGGCCAGGCCTTGCCTATTGCGCAATAGCCGATCACATTTGACTTTTCTTCGATAACAAAAGTCGCAAGATTCCCTTTCCAATCCGCGTTTTAGCGGCATTGGGTCAGCATTCGGGCTTGTTGAGTTGGGCGCAGCGGGACGAAAGTGAAAGGAACCGCGGGGCTTTCGCGGCGGTACATCGGGCATTAAATACGGCCAGGTGCTGTGGGCCTGCGGCTAAGGGCATCTCCGGACTAATATCCCGTGAACGGAAGTTATGCGGAGGTTTCGCGGTGGCTTCGTCACTCATGCCAGCCAGACGCGTCTCAGGAAAACTTTTCAGCAGAAACAGAAATGGATAGTCCCAATGTGGCGTCAGTTGAATTTGGTTGCCTGGGTGGTTGATAGTAATCTCCGTTGGGGTGTCCATATATAACCCTTTCCTTGGCTGCTACGATCATCCAGGGCATATCAAGTCAAACACACTCGCTATGGCTCAGAACACCGATTACTATGGCTACTTACCCAGCGAGCCGGTTGCCCTGTTTAGCATTGCATACTTTGGCACCGCAATGATCGCATGCACCGTTCACCGTTTCTCGTACGGCGAGACGCATGTACGAGAACATGACCATCGAGCGAGAGCTGGAGCGCGCGGGCGTCCCGCTGTTCGCCTGGAACGAGCCGATCAAGATCGACGGGTCTCGGGCGAGTCAGATCCTGCAACGGCGGATCAACCAGTCGGTGGCCGAGTACGAGGTGCTGAACACGCTGGAGACCTCGTGGGGCGGACTGTGTACGCACGTGCGGGAAGGCTGGAACATCGGCAAGCCTCCGTACGGCTACCAGGCCAAGTCCTACCGGCATCCGAACCCTGCCAAGGCAGACCGGGGCGCTACTAAATCTCGACTAGAACCGCAGGGTGCGCGGGCTGAGGCCGTGACCGAGATCGCCAACTGGCGGTATAACGAAGGTCTCGGGTACGGGGCGATTGCTGATCGGCTCAACGCGGATCTGGACAAGTACCCGCCGCCGGAGCCGCCGGGCGGGGCTGCTCGTGCTCGGGGTGCTTGGAGCAAGTCGACGGTCTCGGATCTGCTGCGGAACCCGAAGTACACGGGGTACCAGGTGTTCAACCGGCGGGCGTCGCGGTCGCGGCGGGGTGCGGTGAACGAGCCGGAGAAGTGGGTCTGGTCGAACGAGCCGGTGCATGAGCCGCTGATTCCGAAGTGGATGTTCGACGAGCTGGCGAAGCGTCGGAGCGCGCGGAAGGGGTCGCGGAGCGGGAATCGGCCGAATCGGCATCCTGCAACGCGGCATAGCTACGTGCTGCGCGGGATGCTGTTCTGCTCCTGCGGGCGACGGATGTATGGCAACGCGCGGAAGTACTCGACCTACTACCTGTGCTGGCCGAAGGCGAACAACCGAGGCGCGGTCGTGCGGGCCGCTGCTCACTCGAAGGCCGAGTATGTGAACGAGAGCGCTGTGCTCGACGCCGTCTCGGCGTTCTATGCGGATCGAGTGTTCGGGCCGGAGCGGCGAGAGTTGTTCGAGACTGCTCTCGCTGGGGTCGACCAGCACTCTCGGGAGGTGCGAGAGGCGGAGCGAGAGCGGCTGACTCGTGGTCTCGCCGATCTCTCGCGGCGGCAGGACAACGTACTGCGACAGGCACAGGAGTGTGAGCCGGGTGATCCGTTCGCCGCTGGGTTGCGCCGGACCTATCGGGAGTTGGAGGAGCAGCGGACCGCGACTGCGGCGGCGCTGGCCGAGTTGGACAAGGCGGAGCCGGGCGGACCGAGTGTCGAGGACGCCGCGCTGTTGGATGCGCTGCCGGTGTTGGCGTTGAGCTTGCGGGAGGCGCCGGGCGAGCTGCTGCGGGCGTTGTTCGAGGTGACTGGGCTCGCCGTTCGGGTGCAGGCGGGTGGGGAGCGGGTGGAGATCGCTGTCCGGATGCCTGTTGATCGGCTGGAAGGGATCGGCGACGTGGCCGCTACATGCGAAGTCCCGCCAGTCGGCGGGACTCTGCGATAGATGCTGTATGTGCCCCTGGCAGGATTCGAACCTGCGCTCCCGCCTCCGGAGGGCGGTGCTCTATCCCCTGAGCTACAGGGGCCCGGCTTTCGGCTGGGCCGGATCAGCTGGGCGAACTGGTTCACTCACCTGATCGAGCAAGAGCTTACCGCACTCCCGCAGCGGCCCTTAACGGCATACGGTTGAGGGCATGAATACGGTACTGACCAGTTCCGTCAAGTCCGGTGAGCTGCGGTTGCATGTCACGGAGCAGGGTGAACCGGGCGCGCCGACGGTGGTGCTGCTGCACGGGTATCCGGACAACTCGGGTATCTGGGATGGGGTTGCCGAGCGGCTGGCCGGGCGGTTTCGGGTGGTTCGGTACGACGTGCGCGGATGCGGGGAGTCGGACGCGCCCAGGGATCGGCGGGATTACACGTTGGACCAGCTCGCCGGGGATCTCGCGACCGTCGTGCGGGCGGTCAGTCCGGATGCGCCGGTGCATCTCGTCGCGCACGACTGGGGGTCGATCCAGGCGTGGCACGCGGTTACCGAGCCTGCCTACGCGGAGCTGTTCGCGTCCTACACCTCGATCTCCGGGCCGGATCTCGATCATGTCGCGCACTGGATGCGGACGAACGTGCGGCGGGGACGGGTCGGGGCGGCGCTGCGGCAGATGCTGCACTCTTGGTATATCGGGTTTTTCCAGCTCCCGATGTTGCCCGAGCTGGCTATGCGGTTTCCGCCGATGTTGCGCCGGATGCACGCGAAGGCGCGGGACGCGCGGAATGGGATTCAGCTCTATCGGGTGAACATGATGAGTCGGCTCGGCGACCGGGCGGAACGGCGCACGATGGTGCCGGTGCAGCAGATCGTGTTGACCCGGGACGCCTACGTCACGCCCGCGCTGATGGCGGCGGCCGAGCCGTTCTGTGATCGGTTGTGGCGGCGCGAGTTGCCGTTCACGCACTGGGCGCCGCGTGAGCATCCTGGCGCGATCGCCGAGTTCGTCGATGATTTCGTGGCGCACATCGATGGCGCGCCTGCCGGGCGGCGGTTGGCGGGGGCGCGGGTGGACAGGCCGGGGCGGGCGTTTGCCGGGAAGTTGGTGTTGATCACTGGGGCGGGGAGCGGGATCGGGCGCGCTACCGCTCTTGCCTTCGCTGAGCGGGGTGCGGATGTGCTCGCCGTGGACATCGACGAGGGAGCGGCCAGAGCGACCGCGGCAACCGTGCGGCAGTACGTGGTCCAGGGGCATGCGTTCGCTGCCGACGTGTCGGACGCGGCCCGGATGCGGGCGCTGGCGGAGAAGGTGCGTGCGGAGTTCGGGGTGCCGGACATCGTGATGGCCAACGCCGGGATCGGTATGGCCGGACCGTTCCTGGCCACGGACGAAGCTGATTGGCAGCGGATCATCAACGTGAACCTGCTCGGTGTCGTGCACACGCTGCGGGTGTTCGCGCCGTTGTTGGTTGAGCGGGATCAGGGCGGGCAGTTGGTGGTGACGGCTTCCGCCGCGGCGTTCTTGCCGTGGCCGAGTTTGGCGGCTTACTCGACGACCAAGGCGGCGGTGTTGTCGTTGGCGCAGAGCCTGCGGACCGAACTGCTGCCGCACGGGATCGGGGTGAGCGCGATCTGCCCGGGGATCGTCGCGACGAACATCACCAGCACGACTCGGTTTGTCGGGCAGGACGCGGAGGCGGAGCGGGGCAGCCGACAGCGGACGACGGCGATGTACGCGCGGCGGCACTACGGGCCGGAGCGGGTGGCCGACGCGGTGTTGAAGGCGGTGCGGGAGAACGTCGCTGTGCTGCCGGTGACGCCGGAGGCGCATCTGGCGGCGATCGGGTCGCGGCTGTCGCCGGGGGCGGTGCGGTGGTTGGGGCGGTGGGTTCGCCCGCCGAGGTGAGGGGAGGTGGTGAGGGCCGGGGTGAGAGGTGGGTGAGGACGGCTGGGACGGAAGGCCGGCTGGGTGGTTAGGGGAGGCTTGGTTAGCTAAAATTAACTGCGGCAATTGCATTCATGCGCATGTCGCTATATGTTGTCTCGGTCGCGGAAGACCCGCAGCTGAGGAGGGGATCAGCATGGCGAATGGCCACGGGCACGGGCACGGTGTGTCCGTCGGTCCGGGCAGCGCGGGCGCGCGGTATCTGCGGCCGTTGGTCGTCACGTTGGTCATGGGACTGGTGTTCATGGCCGTCGAGTTGACGGTCGGCCTCTTCACCTCTTCGCTGGCTTTGTTGTCTGACGCGGCGCATCTGTTCACCGACGTGGTCGGGACGGGGATGGCGTTGGGGGCGATCGTGCTCGCGAAGCGGGCGCGGGCTTCTGAGCGGCACACGTTCGGCCTGTATCGGGGCGAGGTGCTCGCGGCGCTGGCCAATGCGGTGTTGCTGTTCGGGGTCGCGGGTTACGTGCTGGTCGAGGCCGTCGGGCGGGTGGCGCATCCGCCGGAGGTCGCGGGGCTGCCTGTGTTGCTGACGGCCGCGTTCACGGTGGTGGGCAATCTCGTGTGCTTCCTGTTGTTGCGGCGGGGCGCTGGGGAGAGCCTGAACGTTCGCGGGGCTTATCTTGAGGTGTTGGCCGATCTTGTCGGGTCGGTCGGCGTGCTGGTGAGCGGCGCGGTGACGGTGCTGTTCGGTTGGCGGTACGCGGACCCGGTGATCGGTGTGGCGATCGGGTTGTGGGTGTTGCCTCGGACGTGGACGTTGGCGCGCAAGGCGTTGCGGATCTTGTTCCAGCACGCGCCGGAGCGGTTGGACGTCGGCTCGATGAGCAGTGAACTGGGTGGGCTGCCTGGTGTCGCCGGCGTGCACGATCTGCACGTGTGGACATTGACCTCGGGGATGGAGGTCGTGTCCGCGCATCTGGCCTGTCGGTCGGACGTCGCTCCTGGTTCGGTGCTCACCGCGGCGCAGGTGTTGCTTGCCGAGCGTTATCAGATCGAGCATGCGACGTTGCAGGTTGAATCGGACAACTCGGACTGTCATTGTAAGGAGATGACCTGGTGAGGGACGTTCATTGTCTAGACCTCACCAAATCGGCACTCAGTGTCACCGTTCGCTATTCGATAAAGACGTGAACGATGCGTCATTCACTCGAATGGCGTACAGCAGACGTGGGGAATGTGGCTTAGCGTTACGTCACCTTCCCGACGAAGGGGCCGTGTCCTTCCTCACGGCATGGAGTCGATGAGGCGAACAGCGACCACGTGTTCGTCTTGACGCACGGGGCAGGCGCCGCGCCCGCTTCATCAGTCTGTCCCGTGCGGTCTCCGTTGTTCCAGCAGTTGAGTTGTTCCAGCACGTGGGATGGCATATCCCATGTCGGGATGCGGTCGTGCCCTTCTAGACTTCTCGGGTGACCCCCGCTGTGCTCGCTGATCTGGTGCGCTCGACCGCCCTGGACGTTCTCGCTGATCGTGGCCTTGACACGTCCGTGGTGCCCGAGACGGTGACGGTGCAGCGTCCGCGCAACCCCCGACACGGCGACTACGCGACCAACCTCGCCCTACAGGCCGGCAGGAGGCTGGGCGTGCCGTCCGTGGACCTGGCCGGATGGCTGGCCGGCGCGCTGGCCGCGACCGACGCGATCGAGTCGGCCGACGTTGCGGGCGGCGGGTTCGTCAATCTGAGGCTGGCCGCGGACGCGCGGGGCGGGATCGTCCGCGAGGCGCTGAGGGCCGGTAGGAGCTTCGGTACCGGCGATGCGATGACCGGGCTGCGGGTCAACCTGGAGTTCGTCTCGGCCAACCCGACCGGGCCCATCCACATCGGCGGGACGCGCTGGGCGGCGGCGGGCGACGCGCTGGGCCGCGTGTTCAGCGCGCAGGGCGCCGAGGTGACGCGCGAGTACTACATCAACGACGCCGGCGTGCAGATCGACCGGTTCGCCGAATCGCTGATCGCCGCGGCCAGGGGCGACGCGCCGCCGGACGACGGCTATCGGGGCGCGTACATCGGCGACATCGCGGCCGACGTGCTGCGCAGGCAGCCGAACGCGCTGTCGCTGCCCGAGGACGAGCGGCACCAGGTGTTCCGCGACGTGGGCGTCGAGCTGATGCTGGACGAGATCAAGCGCGGCCTGCGCGCGTTCGGCACCGACTTCGACGTGTTCTTCTCCGAGCTGAGCCTGCATCGGTCGGGGACCGTCGAGTCGACGGTGGCGAAGCTGAAGGATTCCGGGGCGCTGTACGAGCGGGACGGGGCCTGGTGGCTCAGGTCGACCGAGTACGGGGACGACAAGGACCGGGTCGTCATCAAGGCGGACGGGAAGCCCGCCTACATCGCGGCGGACATCGCCTACTTCGCGGACAAGCGGGCTCGGGGCGCGCAGCTGTGCCTGTACCTGCTCGGTGCTGATCATCACGGGTACATCGGACGGCTCAAGGCGGCGGCTGCCGCGCTCGGCGATGATCCGAACGCCGTCGAGGTGTTGATCGGGCAGCTGGTGAACCTGCTCTCCGACGGGAAGCCGGTGCGGATGAGCAAGCGGGCCGGAACCGTGTTGACTATGGAGGATCTGGTCGACGCAGTCGGTGTCGACGCCGCTCGGTACGTGCTGACGCGTTCGTCGACCGATTCTACTGTGGACATCGACCTGGATCTGTGGAGCAGGCGGAGCAACGACAATCCGGTCTACTACGTGCAGTACGCGCACGCGCGGTTGTCGTCGATCCTACGCGGGGCCAGGGATCTCGGCATCGATCTGAGTGGCCAGGATGCCGATTTCGCTGTGCTCACGCATCCCCGGGAAGGCGACCTGATCCGGACCATCGGGGAGTTCCCGAGGGTGGTCCGGACCTCGGCCGAGCTGCGCGAGCCGCACCGGATCGCGCACTACCTGGAGAGCCTGGCCGGTGCCTACCACAAGTTCTTCGAGGCCTGTCGCGTGCTGCCGATGGGCGACGAGGAGGTCACCCCGTTGAACGTAGCCCGCCTGCAACTGTGCGCGGCGAGCAGGCAGGTGCTCGCCAACGGCCTCGACCTGCTCGGCGTCTCCGCACCGGAGCGGATGTAATGCGCGCGCATCCCGCGGGCCCGCTGCACGCGGACGTCCTGCCGCCGTCGAACACAGCGGGCACCCGTCCGTCCACTCCGGACCAACTGGATGCGCTGCATCCGCAGGTCTGGCCGCGCAATGCGCAGCGGGGTCGGGACGGCGTCGTTCGGTTGGGTGGCGTCGACGTGCGTGATCTGGCCGAGGAGTTCGGCACGCCACTGTTCGTGCTTGACGAGGACGACTTCCGCAACCGGTGTCGCGAGCATGCCGAGGCGTTCGGCGATCCGGTGCTCGTGCACTACGCGTCCAAGGCGTTCCTGTCGGTGAAGATCGCCAAGTGGGTCGCTGAGGAAGGGCTCAGCCTCGACGTGTGCAGTGGCGGGGAACTCGCCGTCGCGCTACGCGCCGGGTTTCCCGCCGAGCGGATCAACCTGCACGGCAACAACAAGTCCGCCGCTGAGCTGATCGCCGCCGTCGAGGCCGGGGTCGGGGTCATCGTCGTCGACTCGTTCTTCGAGATCGCGCGGCTTGACTCGATCGCGAACGAGCGCGGCGTTGTGCAGCCGGTGATGGTGCGCGCGACGGTCGGGGTCGAGGCGCACACGCACGAGTTCATCGCGACCGCGCACGAGGACCAGAAGTTCGGCTTCTCGATCGCGTCCGGCAACGCCCTTGAGGCCGTGCGGCGGGTGCTGAAGTCGGGTGGGCTGCGGCTGGTCGGGCTGCACAGCCACATCGGGTCGCAGATCTATGACACGAACGGTTTCGAGGTCGCCGCGCACCGGGTGGTCGGGTTGTTGGCCGCGATTCGGGACGAGCACGGCGAGTCCGTTGTGGACGATATTCGCACCATCGACCTCGGCGGTGGGCTTGGGATCGCCTATACGGCAGATGACGATCCGATGCCGCCCAAGCAGCTTGCCGAGCAGTTGGCCGCCATCGTCGACCGGGAGTGCGCCGCAGCGAGCCTTGTGCGGCCGAAGATCGCGGTCGAACCGGGCAGGGCCATCGTCGGGCCGGGCACGGTGACCCTCTACGAGGTCGGCACGCTCAAGGATGTCGAGCTGGGGCACGGGACCGGGCGGCGTTACGTGAGTGTGGACGGCGGGATGAGCGACAACGTCCGCACCGCACTCTACGACGCCGTCTACGACTGCCGGCTGGTCTCGCGTGGCGCCGAGTCGAACGCGGTCGCCGCGTTGAGTCGAGTGGTTGGCAAGCACTGCGAGTCCGGTGACGTGGTCGTGCGGGACTGCTGGCTGTCTTCGGACATCGCCCCTGGCGACCTGCTCGCGGTCGCGGCCACCGGTGCCTACTGCTACGCCATGTCCAGCACCTACAACCGGCTGCCTCGGCCGGCCGTGGTGTCCGTTGCGGACGGGCGGGCGACGTTGTTGCTGCGCAGGGAAACCGAGGCCGATCTGTTCCACCTGGAAGTCGACGAGGAGAACGGATGAAACCCGTGAGCAACTCGCCGGTCCGGGTCGCGCTGCTCGGCTGCGGCACGGTCGGCACCCAAGTCGTCCGGTTGCTCACCGAGCAGGCCGACGACCTGACCGCGCGGGTCGGTGCCCCGGTCGAGCTGGCGGGCATCGCGGTGCGCAGGCCGAACAAGCACCCGAACATTCCGGCGGAACTGCTCACCACGGACGCGAAGGCGCTGCTCTCCACCGAGGTCGACGTGGTCGTCGAGGTGATCGGCGGGATCGAGCCCGCGCGCACGCTGCTGCTCGACGCGCTGGGCGCCGGCAAGTCGGTGGTGACCGCCAACAAGGCGCTGCTCGCCGAGCGCGGCGCCGAGCTGTTCGCCGCCGCCGACGCCTCCGGCGCGGACCTGTACTTCGAGGCGGCGGTCGCCGGTGCGATCCCGCTGCTGCGGCCGCTGCGGGAATCGCTGGTCGGTGACCGGATCACCCGAGTGACCGGCATCGTCAACGGGACAACCAACTACATCCTGTCCGCGATGGACGCGACCGGGGCGGGCTACCGGGAGACGTTGGACGAGGCGTCCCGGCTTGGGTATGCCGAGGCCGATCCGTCCGCCGACGTGGACGGGTTCGACGCGGCGTCCAAGGCCGCGATCCTCGCCTCGCTCGCCTTTCACAGCCGGGTGACGGCCGCCGATGTCTACCGCGAGGGGATCGCGTCGGTCACGGCGGCGGACATCGCGGCCGCGAAGCTGTTGGGGCGCACGGTGAAGCTGCTCGCCATCTGCGAAAGGGTGAGGGAGGCGGACGGTTCCGAGTCGGTCGCGGTGCGGGTGCACCCGGCGATGATCCCGTTGGCGCATCCGCTCGCCTCGGTCGGCGACGCGTTCAACGCGGTGTTCGTGGAGGCGGACGCGGCTGGCCAGCTGATGTTCTACGGGCGTGGCGCCGGTGGTGCGCCGACCGCGAGTGCGGTGGTCGGCGACCTGGTCGCGGTCGCGCGCAACCGGGTGATCGGCGGGCGGGGGCCGCGCGAGTCCGCGTACGCGGGGCTGCCGGTGCGGCCGATGGGGCAGACTCCGACCCGGTACCACATCAGCCTGGACGTCGCCGACCGCGCTGGCGTGTTGGCGCAGGTCGCGGCCGTTTTCGCCGAGCACGACGTGAGCATCGCCGCGGTCCGCCAGGAGGGCCGCTCGGTGGACGCCAGCCTGGTGATCGTCACGCACGCCGCGTCCGACGCGGCACTGCGGTCGACCGTGGACAAGATCGCCGGACTGCCCGTGGTCCGGGAAGTGGTCAGCGTGATGCGAGTTGAAGGGGAAGCCCCATGACGGACGCGGTCGCTGCCGCTACCCGGGCCGGTTGGCCCGGTGTCATCAGTGCTTACGCCGATCGGGTGGCCATTCCGGACGGCGCGGAGATCGTCACGCTGCACGAGGGCGGCACGCCGCTGTTGGCCATGCCAAGGCTGTCCGAACTCACCGGTTGCCGGGTCTACCTCAAGATCGAGGGCGCCAACCCGACCGGTTCGTTCAAGGACCGCGGCATGACCGTTGCCATGACCTACGCGCTCGCCAACGGCGCCAAGGCGGTGATCTGCGCGTCCACCGGCAACACCTCGGCGTCGGCGGCCGCCTATGCCGCGCGAGCCGGACTCACCTGCGCGGTGCTGGTGCCGACCGGCAAGATCGCGCAGGGCAAGCTCGCCCAGGCGGTCGCCTACGGCGCGCGCATCCTCCAGGTGGACGGCAATTTTGACGACTGCCTGGAACTTGCCCGCAAAACCGCGGCGCAATACCCGATCGAGTTGGTCAACTCGGTCAACCTGGTCCGGCTGGAGGGGCAGAAGACCGCGTCGTTCGAGATCTGCGACGTGCTCGGACAAGCACCTGACGTGCACATTCTCCCGGTCGGCAACGCCGGCAACATCACCGCGTACTGGAAGGGCTATCGCGAATACGCCGACGACGGTGTGATTGAGAACACGCCGCGGATGTTCGGCTTCCAGGCCGAGGGCGCTGCGCCGATCGTGCGCGGGGAGCCGGTGCTCAAGCCGGAAACGGTGGCCACCGCGATCCGGGTCGGCAATCCGGCGTCGTGGGCGGGCGCGGTCACCGCGCGCGACGAGTCGAACGGCCTGATCGACCTGGTCACCGACGAGCAGATCCTGCACGCCTACCGGCTGCTGCCCAGCCGCGAGGGCGTTTTCGTCGAACCGGGTTCGGCGGCCAGCGTCGCCGGCCTGCTGCGCACCGCGGCCGACGGGCGGCTGCCCACGGGCTCGCTGGTGGTCTGCACGGTCACCGGGCACGGCCTTAAGGACCCGGAGACCGCGCTGGCCAGCGCGATCGAGATCAAGCCGCTGCCGGTCGACCCGGAGGCGGTCGCCTCGGCGCTGGACCTGTCATGAGTGGCCGGAGGGGTCGGGCCCCGGCCTGGGGGTCGGTAAAGACACGGCGGGCCGTCGAGGTGGTCGTGCCGGCCTCCAGCGCCAATCTCGGCTCCGGATTCGACGCGCTCGGCCTGGCCATCGCGCATTACGACACGGTCACCGTTCGGTTGACCGAGGGCGGCCTCGTGCTGCGGGTCGACGGCGAGGGCGCTGGTTCGGTGCCGTGTGACGATTCCCACTTGGTGCTCCGTGCCCTGCGCGCCACCTGCGACAAGCTTGGTTTCCCGCTGGCCGGTGTGGAGATCGACTGTCGCAACGTCATCCCGCACGGTCGCGGCCTCGGCTCGTCGGCCGCCGCGGTCGTCGCTGGCGTGGTCGCCGGGTATGCGTTGGCGGAGCGGGAGATCGACGATCAGGCGCTGTGGTTGGCCGCCGGTTTCGAGGGGCATGCGGACAACGCAGCGGCCAGCCTCTACGGCGGTCTGGTGATCGCCTGGCACGATGAGGACGGCTACCGGGCCGTGCGCGCCGAGCCGCATCGCGATCTCGCGCCGGTGTTGTTCGTGCCGGAGAACGAATCCGCGACCGCGACCACCCGAGGGCTGCTGCCCGAGCGGGTGCCGCACGCGGACGCGGCGTTCGCGGCCGGCCGGGCCGCCCTTGCCGTGCACGCCTTGACGAACGACCCGACCGAACTGCTCGCCGCCACCGAGGATCGGCTGCACCAGCGGTATCGCGAGTCCGCGTGGCCGAGGACGTACGAACTGGTCGAGGAGTTGCGTGCGGCCGGCGTGCCGGCGGCCGTGTCCGGGGCTGGGCCGTCCGTGTTGGCCTTCCGCCCGGTCGGGGGATTGCCGAGCGACCTGACGCACAGCGGCTTCACCCGGTTCGACCTGGACATCGACCGAACCGGGGCACGTTCCCGGGTGGTGGAATAACCGGCAGGCACTGCCTGTTGGACAAGGCAGCGTGTGACGGGTCGGTCACCGAGGTCGCGAAAACATGCGGAATTCACGCCACACCGGACCCGGTTGTTGCACGCACAGTCGGGGCCGTCTACCCTGACGGCAGATCAGTCACCGGGCGCACGGACGCCGGTGCAATTCCTGGGTGGATTTCTCAGGATGCATCTCCCGCTCATCGGCGGCCTTGTCCTAGGTCGAGGTTGGCGTTGGCGGGTACCCGACAGCTGTGGTGACCGACCAGTCCTTTACCGGCGGCCCCTCGTCGTTTCTACCGATCAGGTAATCGTCGAGGCGCTCTCCCGGCATGGGGCGAACATGCCGTTCCGCATTCCGTCGGACGGCAGCCCGCTGGTCCGCGTATGGAGGCGCGCGACCGGTTAGGAAGGACATGTGTGACTAACACCGATTTGCTGAGCAGCGAAGCGGCCGAAGCCGCGTCTCCCATCGCGTCGTCCGGTTCGGATGCCACCTCGACCAACGGGTCGAACGGCACGGCTCGCCGCAGGCCAGCGGGCCTGTCCGGCATGGTGCTGCCTGAGCTGCGGGAACTGGCCGGTCAGCTCGGCATCACCGGCATCACCGGCATGCGCAAGGGCGATCTGATCGCGGCCATCAAGGAGCGCCAGGGAGCGTCCCCGGCCCGGTCCAACGGTCGTACCGCGTCCCGTGGTGACCAGACCGAGCTGCCGGTCTCGAACCCGGCGCCAGCCGAGGCGAAGCCGGAGACCAACGGCCGAGCGAAGGCTCCAGCCCAGGAGAGCCGGGATGCCGAGGACGGCGCAGCCGCCCCGACGCGCACGCGCCGTCGGCGCAGTGCGTCCCGCCCGGCCGGTAGCCCAGACGAGGCCGCTGGCCAGCGGCAACAGGGCGAGCGGCAGCAGGGGGAGCAGAGCAACACCGGCAACAACACTGGCAACAACAGCGCCAACAACGGCGCCGCCGCGAACAGCGGTGGCAACGTGGGCCAGGCGCAGAGTGAGCGCCGCGAGCGGAACCAGGGCGAGCAGCGCCAGGGCAACCGCGACCGGACGGCTGGGGATCGTCCGCAGGGCGACCGTCCGCAGGGGGATCGGCCACAGGGTGACCGGCCGCAGAACAACCGCCAGGGCAACAACGCCGTGGACGACGACGATGAGCGCGGCGGTCGTCGCGGTCGTCGGTTCCGCGACCGTCGCAGGCGCGGCGGCCAGAGCGATGGCGGTGGCGGCCGCGAGCGCGGTTCGGCCAGCCCGGACACGGAGATCCGCGAGGATGACGTGCTGCTGTCCGTTGGCGGCATCCTGGACGTGCTGGAGAACTACGCGTTCGTGCGCACCTCCGGCTACCTGTCCGGTCCGAGCGACGTGTACGTCTCGTTGTCGCTGGTCCGCAAGTACGGCCTGCGGCGCGGCGACGCGATCACCGGAGCCGTCCGCCAGCCGCGCGACGGTGAGCAGCAGCGGCAGAAGTTCAACCCGCTCGTCCGGGTGGACTCGATCAACGGCATGGACCCGGACTCCGCGCGCAACCGGCCCGAGTTCACCAAGCTGACCCCGCTGTACCCGAACGAGCGACTGCGGTTGGAGACCGAGCCGCACGTGCTCACCACCCGGGTCATCGACCTGGTGATGCCGATCGGCAAGGGCCAGCGCGCGCTGGTCGTCTCGCCGCCGAAGGCCGGCAAGACGATGGTGTTGCAGTCCATCGCCAACGCCATCACCACGAACAACCCGGAATGCCACCTGATGGTCGTGCTCGTGGACGAGCGGCCGGAAGAGGTCACCGACATGCAGCGCTCGGTGAAGGGTGAGGTCATCGCCTCCACCTTCGACCGTCCGCCGTCGGACCACACCACGGTCGCCGAGCTGTCCATCGAGCGGGCGAAGCGGCTTGTCGAGATGGGTCACGACGTGGTCGTGCTGCTCGACTCGATCACCCGTCTCGGCCGGGCCTACAACCTGGCCGCGCCGGCATCGGGCCGGATTCTGTCCGGTGGTGTCGACTCGACCGCGCTCTACCCGCCGAAGCGTTTCCTCGGCGCCGCGCGCAACATCGAGAACGGCGGCTCGCTGACCATCTTCGCCACCGCGCTGGTGGAGACCGGGTCCACCATGGACACGGTCATCTTCGAGGAGTTCAAGGGCACCGGCAACGCCGAGCTCAAGCTGGACCGCAAGATCGCGGACAAGCGGGTCTTCCCCGCCGTCGACGTCGACCAGTCCAGCACCCGCAAGGAAGAGCTGCTGCTCTCCCCTGACGAGCTGGCGGTCACGCACAAGCTGCGCAGGGTGCTGCACGCCCTGGACACCCAGCAGGCCATCGACCTGCTGCTCCAGCAGCTGCGCAAGACCAGGACCAACATCGAGTTCCTGATGCAGGTCGCGAAGACGACGCCGGGCAGCAACGGCAACGACGACTGATCTTCGGATCTTCGACCAACTGGGCCTTGGCTCCGGGTATCCGGGGTCAAGGCCCAGTTTGTTTTCTTCCGAGTTTTCTTTTTCAGTTTTTCAGTTCATTGCGATGAATTGAGATGAATTCAGGTCGACGATCCGGTGATATCCGGTCCACCGATCATCCCGGAGATGGTGCCGCCGCCGCTGTGTTGCGGGCCGCTCGCGACGAGTTGGTCGTCGTCGATCTTGAGGCCCGGCCGCCAGCCCGCGACCAGCAACGCGGTCGCGGGCACCGTGCAGGCCAGGACGGTGATGCTGGGCAGGCTGACCCCGCTGATCACGACGCCGAACGCGAGGAAGGCGATCGGGTAGCCCCAACGCAGCACGCGACGCAGCCGCTCGGTCCGCCAGCGGACCAGTTCGGCCGCGCCGAACGTGACAGCGGCCGACGCGCCGCACAACGCGCTCGGCGCGCTGACCTGCCAGTCGAACGCGCTGATCAGTGCGTCGACGCACAGGCTGATGGCGAGCACAAGGAGTACGAACGCGAACGGCACCAGCAGCCAGGCGCCAAGCGCGAGTCTGCCGTCGGAGTCGTCGGTGCGGGCCATGCCCAAATTCTGCCGAACCGATCGGTCACGCTGCGTCGCGGAGCGCTGAGTTGCACGATTGCTGCGGCAAACAGCCGCCTTGTGAATAGCCGGAGTCTACTGGCGGGTAGCTGGCAACGGCCTGACCTGCGGAATCGTGGCGGGAACATCCGTGGTGGCCACCGCGTTACAGCTGGTGTCAGACGATCTGGCAGACTGGAAAGTCGAGTCCGGCTCCGGTTCACCCCACTGAACGTCATGGGGACCCGGCGGCCAACTTCGGAAAGGGCGAGACATTGAAGACTGGCATCCACCCCGAGTACGTGGCGACCACGGTGACCTGCACCTGTGGTAACACGTTCAGCACGCACAGCACGAAGGCGAATGGCGACATCCACGTCGACATCTGCTCCAACTGCCACCCGTTCTACACCGGCAAGCAGAAGATTCTGGACACCGGTGGTCGGGTCGCGCGCTTCGAACAGCGCTACGGCAAGCGCAAGAAGTGAAATCACTGACTGTGCGTAACTAGTTCTTCCGACGCCCGCCCTGAGCGCACGAGCGCTCGGGCGGGCGTTGTCATGACTTCCAGGAGGATGGCGCCTTGAGCGAGTCGGACGACGTGCTTGCCGCGCTGTTGGCCGAGCACGCGGATCTGGAACGGCAGCTTGCCGATCCGGCCGTGCACGCCGACCAGCCGCTCGCGCGCAAGCTGTCGCGCCGTTACGCGGAACTTGGCTCGGTGGCCAAGGCCATCCGCGAGCTGGAGGCGACCAAGGACGATCTCGCGGCCGCGCGCGAACTGGCCGACGAGGACCCGGCCTTCGCCGTCGAGGCCGCCGAGCTGGAGCAGCGGCTGCCAAGGCTCAACGACCGGCTGACCGAACTGCTGCTGCCGCGCGACCCGCACGACGCCTCCGACGTGATCCTGGAGATCAAGTCCGGTGAGGGCGGTGAGGAGTCCGCGCTGTTCGCAGGCGACCTGTTGCAGATGTACCTGCGCTACGCGGAACGCAGGCACTGGAAGACCGAGATCCTCGGCGGCACCGAGTCCGATCTGGGCGGCTACAAGGACGTCACGGTCGCGGTGAAGAGCCGAGGCGGCGGCGAGGCACTGGACGGCGTCTGGTCGCGGTTGAAGTTCGAGGGCGGCGTGCACCGCGTGCAGCGGGTGCCGGTCACCGAGTCGCAGGGCCGCATCCACACCTCGGCCGCCGGCGTGCTGGTCTACCCGGAGCCCGAGGACGTCGAGGTCGAGATCGACGACAAGGACCTGCGGGTCGACGTGTTCCGTTCATCGGGCCACGGCGGGCAGAGCGTGAACACCACCGACTCCGCGGTGCGCATCACGCACCTGCCGACCGGCATCGTGGTGTCCTGCCAGAACGAGCGCAGCCAGTTGCAGAACAAGGCGCGCGCCATGCAGGTGCTGCGGGCGAGGCTGCTCGCGCTGGCCGAGGAGAAGGCGGCGGCGGACGCGTCCGCGGCGCGGCGCAGCCAGGTTCGCACCGTCGACCGGTCCGAGCGGGTGCGCACCTACAACTTCGCCGAGAACCGGATCGCCGACCATCGGGTGAACTACAAGGCGTACAACCTCGACCAGGTGCTGGCCGGCGACCTCGACGGCGTGCTGGACGCGCTGAGCGAGGCCGACCGGGCGGAACGGCTCGCCGCCAGTGCGGGACCCGCTGCCAAGTAACCACGGCGGGTGAGCGGGTGAGAGAGTAGGCCGGTGACCAGACAGCCGTTGCGGCTCGCCATCCTGGAGGCCGAGCGCATCCTCAGCGCGGCAGGTGTCGCCAGCCCCAGGGTGGACGCGGAACTGATCGCCGCGCACGTGCTCGGGGTCGAGCGGTCCCGGTTGCCGATGGTGCCGCTGGTCGACCCGCCGGTGGTGGACGCGATCGGGCAGCTGGTCGCGCAGCGTGCCAAGCGGGTTCCGTTGCAGCACCTGACCGGCTGGGCGGCGATGGGTCAGATCAGCGTCGGCGTCGGCCCCGGCGTGTTCGTGCCGAGGCCGGAGACCGAACTGCTGCTCGCCTGGGGACTCAAGCTGATCGCGGACGTGCGCAGGCCGGTCGTCGTCGACCTGTGCACCGGCACCGGCGTGCTCGCGCTGGCCATGGCCAACGAGCGGCCGGACGCGACAGTGCACGCGGTCGAACTCGATCCGGTGGCTCTGGCCTGGGCACGGCAGAACGCGGAACTGTGCGCGCAGAACGGCGACACCCCGATCAAGCTCTATGCGGGCGACGTCACCGATCCGCAGATCCTGTCCGATGTGGACGGAACGGTGGATCTGGTGCTGTGCAACCCGCCCTACGTTCCCGATGGCACCGAGGTGCCGCCGGAGGTCGCCGAGCACGACCCGAAGATGGCGGTGTTCGGCGGTGCCGACGGCCTCGACGTGATCCGCCCCGTGGTCACAGCGGCCGCGCGACTGCTCAAGCCCGGCGGCGGGGTCGCCATCGAACACGACGACACGCACCGCTACTCGGTCACCGAACTGCTCGCCGCCCGCCGCGTGCTCACCGACGTGCGGGACCACGAGGACCTGGCCGGCAGGCCCCGGTTCAGCACCGCGCGACGCAGCGCATGAGCAGGGAGCAGCACATGAGCAGGGAGCAGCCGCTCTCCTCGGCCGCCGCCGCCCAACTTCTGGAAGACCTGGAAGACCTGGTCGATCTCGCCGCGGTCCGGGAGGCACTGGCCGAACTCGACGCTGGCCGTGACCAGCCGCGTCCGTTCGTCCGGGCCGCTGTTCGGGACGGCAGCACCCCGCGTCGCTCGTAACTCGCCGGCAGTGCCAGGATTGGTGCCGTGAGCACGGTTTACGACTGTAGTCGGCAGGACGATCGCACGGCCGGACTGGCCGCGGCGGCCGGTGAGATCCGGTCCGCGCGGCTGGTCGTCTTCCCGACCGACACCGTGTACGGCATCGGCTGCGACGCGTTCAACCCGACCGCCGTCAACGCGCTGTTCGACGCGAAGGGGCGCGGCCGCAACATGCCGCTGTCCGTCCTGGTCGGATCGTGGACCGGGGTGGACGGGCTGGTGCTGTCCGTGCCGGGCCGCGCACGCGACCTGATCGAGGCGTTCTGGCCGGGCGGGTTGTCCATCGTGCTGCCGCACGCGCCGTCGCTGGCCTGGGACCTCGGCGATACCAGGGGCACCGTGATGATCCGGATGCCGCTGCACCCGGTGATCCTGGAACTGCTCCAGGAGACCGGCCCGATCGCGCAGTCCAGCGCGAACGCGACCGGCAAGCGTCCGGCGACCACCGTGCAGGAGGCGCGCGAGCAGCTCGGCGAGAAAGCGGCCGTCTACCTCGACGGAGGGCCGGCAGGCGAGGCGGTCGCCTCCACCATCGTCGACCTGACCAGCGACACTCCCCGGCTGCTGCGCGAGGGCGCGGTCAGCAGGGCAGAGGTGGCCGACGTTCTGGGCGTGACGGTGCAGTGATGGCCGCAGATCACCGTCTTCGTACCAGCGTGGGGCTAGCCTGAGACCGTGGGTCCTCTCCTCGACGCCACCCCGGACGGTCTCCCGCTCCGCGAGTACCTGCTGGTCTGCCTCATCTCGGCGGCCATCACGTACCTGCTGACCGCGCTGGTCCGCCGTACCGCGTATGGCGTCGGCGCCGTTGCGGTGCCCCGGGTTCGCGACGTGCACACCGTGGTCATGCCGAGGATGGGCGGCGTCGCCATGTACTGCGGCGTGGTCGGCGGCATGCTGCTCGCCCACCAGCTCCCGGTGCTGCGCCGCGCGTTGATCTACTCGCTCGACCCGTGGGCCGTGCTGATCGGCGGCGGCGTGATCGTGCTCGTCGGGGTGCTCGACGACCGGTTCGAACTGGACTCGTGGACCAAGCTCGCCGGCCAGGTCACGGCGGCCGGCATCCTCGCCCTGCTCGGCCTACAGTTCCTGGATCTGTGGGTGCCGTGGGGCGGCAGCGGCGACATCGTCGGCTCGCAGGTCATCCTGGACCAGAACAGCGGCGGCCTGCTTTCGGTGCTGCTGGTGGTCGGCATGACCAACGCGATGAACTTCGTCGACGGCCTCGACGGCCTCGCCGCCGGCATCGGCCTGATCACCTCGGTCGCTATCTGCGCCTATTCGCTGGTTTTGTTGCAGGGCACCGGCGGCATCGTGCAGAGCTACCCGCCCGCGCTGATCGCGGCCTGCCTTGCCGGCGCGTGTCTCGGCTTCCTGCCGCACAACTTCCAGCCGGCCCGGATCTTCATGGGCGACTCGGGCTCGATGCTGATCGGGCTGATGCTGGCCGCGGCGAGCATCTCCGCGTCCGGCAAGGTCAACCTCAACCAGACCGGGCCGCGCAGCGAACTCGCCGTGCTGTCCCCGCTGCTCGTGGTCGTCGCGGTCATGTTCGTACCCCTGCTTGACATGCTGATGGCCATCGTGCGCAGGACTCGGCGCGGGGTGGGCATCTTCTCGGCGGACAAGATGCACCTGCACCACCGAATGCTGGAAATCGGGCATTCGACGCGGCGTGCGGTGCTGCTGATCTATTTGTGGGCCGCGGTCATCGCGTTCGGGGCGGTCGCGCTCACCGTGTTCAACGGGTTCGTGGTGAGCCTTGGCATCGTGGTCGGCCTCGTGCTCGCGCTCGTGGTGTCGACCATCCCGTGGCTGCGCGACGTCCGCAGGGCCAACACCGAGGTCTGATCAACTCCATCCGCCCAGCTCACGATCACTGAATCGATTACTGGATCGAGGTGAGCAGCGACTTGTCCTGCTTGCCCGACCGAGCAGTACGGGCGTCTCACTAAGGCTGATAAGGTTTACGTGAGAGAACGAACTATCGGGAGGGTCTACGGTGACCGCACCGCGCTGGGTGTCCGCCCGGTCCGGCCTCGGGGCCGCCGTGCGCGCCAGTGCGAACGCACCGAACGCGGCACCCGTGAACCACCCCATAGCCTGCACGGTGTCCGTTTTACCGTGTGGTAGCGTTCCGGCATCTCCCGAGGACACGGGGGATAGTCTTCTGCGCCCGCCGCAGACCACGATCGTGGCGTTGGGTTACCCGTCGCCGTCTATATCGACGAGGAGTTGCCTTTGAGTGATCGTCGCGTGCAGGCCGTGAATCCCAGGTAGGTGGGCTGGTGCCCAACAAACCCCCGAGCCCACTGCTCCTGGTCGGTGTCGGGTCAGGGATCGTGGCGATGATCATCGGCGGTATGGCGGCCGGTTGGGTCATCGACACGCACGTACATGACTTTCCAGTTTTCACGCTCGTCGGTTTGGCCGTCGGGATCATCGCGGCTTCGTCCTACCTGTATTCGATGTTCCGGCGGTTCAAGAGAGATTGAGGTCGAGGGGTCAAGTTGTCAGCGATACGAGCAGCCGCGGCGAACGTGCCGGCCGCGATCGTGCTGAATCTACGCCGACCGGTGCTTGTCTCGGCCGGTTTCGGAGTCGTCGCCATCGTGCTCGGGGCGGTCCTCGGGCACATCGTGGGAGCCATCCTGTTCTGCATCGGGATGATCCTCGGTGTGGTCAACGCCCGGATGCTGCAGCGCTCCGTCGTCAAGGTGATCTCCAGCGAGAACCCGACCAAGCGTGCGCTGACCGGATCGTCGGTGCAACGACTCATCGTCATCGCGGCCATCGCTCTTGCCCTCGGCTATTTCGTGCGGCCGGACGGGCTCGGCGTGTTCTTCGGTCTCGTGATGTTCCAACTGATCTTCATCGCCCACACCCTCCTGCCGGTCATGAAGGAGCGCAGTAAGCAATGACCGACATCGCCCATCTCGCCGTCACCATCGAGCCACCCGGCACGCACCCGCACTGGCAGTTCCTCGGGCTGACTCTCGACGCCGACACGGTGGTGGCCACGCTGATCGCCGCCGTGATCGTGATCGGGCTCGGCCTGTTCGTGCGCGCCAAGGTCACCTCCGGGGCACCCAACGGGGTGCAGTTGTTCTTCGAGACGGTCAACCGGTTGATGCGTGACCAGATCGAGAACGCGATCGGGGTCAAGGTCGCGCCGTTCCTGGTGCCGCTGTCGATCACCCTGTTCATTCTGATTCTGGTCTGCAACTGGCTTTCCGTGCTGCCGATGAACTTCGGCGACAACGGCGCGGACGTGCTGGCCCCACCGACCGCGGACGTGAACCTGGTCTACGCGCTCGCGTTGTTGCTGTGGCTGTGGAAACACGTTGCCGGTACCCGCAGGCACCACGGCGTCGGCAGGCACCTGGTGCACGTCGCCAAGGGCCACTACAAGTACCTGGCGCCACTGTGGATCCTCGAAGAATTCACCAACCTGCTCTCGCTGCCGCTGCGGTTGTTCGGCAACATCTTCGCGGGCGGCATCATGATCGCGGTGCTTGGTCTGCTGCCCGCCTACTTGTTGTGGCTGCCCAACGCGGCCTGGAAGCTGTTCGACCTTGGTATCGGCCTGATCCAGGCATTCATCTTCGTCCTGCTGACCATCGTGTACTTCTCGGACGCGATGGAGATCAGGGAGGGCGAGCACTGAGTCTCGATCTGACTTCCGATCGGTTGTCAGCGCTCCGCAAGGACCTAGTGGAAAGAATCAGGTAAGGGAAAACAATGACCGACCTCAACCAGGCAATCACTACTGCCGGCGCCTACATCGGTGGCGGTCTCGCACTCGGCGGCGGCGCGCTCGGTGCCTCCATCGGTGACGGTCTTGCCGGTAGCCAGATGGTGGCCGGTGTCGCCCGTCAGCCCGAGGCCCAGGGCCGGCTGTTCACGCCGTTCATCATCACCGCGGGTCTTGCCGAAGGCAACTTCTTCATCGCCTTGGCATTCGCCGCGATCCTGCTGTTCGTCTTCGGCGTGCAGGCCACCTGATCTCGATGGCGACCAGGGACATCGCCGCCGGCAACATTTTCCTGCTCCCGAACGGCACGTTCTTCGTCGAGCTGATCATCTTCTTGATCGTGCTGTTCGTGTTCTGGAAGGTCATCCTGCCGCCGTTGCAGAAATCTCTCGACGAACGCGACGCGAAGATCCGCAAGACGGCGGAGGACAGCCAGCAGGCGGAGGAGAAGCTGAAGGCCGCGCAGGCCAAGTACACCGCCGCACTTGCGGGCGCCAGGGACGAGTCCACCCGTCTTCGGGACGAAGCCAGGGCAGAGGGCACGAACACGCTCAACGAACTCCGCGAGCAGGCGCGTCAGGAGGCTGACGCCGTCGCGCAGCGGGCGAGTGAGCAGATGGCCGTCCAGCGTGCCCAGGCAGTTCGCGAACTGCGCAGCCAGGTCGGCGAGTTCTCGGTCGCGTTGGCCGGCCGGATCATCGGTACCCCGATGCCGGATGACCCGAACCGGTCGGTGACCGTCGCCCGTTTCCTCGAAGAGGTCGACGCGTCGACCCCGGAATCGGCAGGGAGTGCGCAATGAGCGGCGCCTACATCGGTGAACTCGTCGGCTTCGTCGTCATCATCCTCGCGCTGTGGCGCTACGTCGTTCCGCCGGTGCGCAGGACCCTGCGCAAGCAGCAGGACCTGATTCGCAGCCAGATGAAGGCCAGCGAGGACGCGGCGGCACAGCTGGCGGAGGCCGAGCGCAAGTACTCCGACGCGATAGCCGAGGCCAGGGTTGAGGCTGCCAAGATCCGCGACGGCGCACGGGCGGACGCCCAGCGCATCATCGTGGAAATGCGCGAGCAGGCCGAGCGCGAGGTCGCGCGGATCAAGCAGCGCGGCGAGGACGACCTGATCCAGCAACGACAGCAGGTCATCAGGGAGCTGCGCGCCAGAATCGGCGAACTCTCGGTCGACCTCGCCGGTCGGCTGGTCACAGAGCACCTGTCCGCAGCGGGCCAGCGGGCCGCGACCGTGGACCTGCTGCTCGGCGAGCTGGAGCAGATGGCCGCTCGGGACGAGGCCACCGCGGGTAGCAAGGGAGAGGCGTGATGGAGCCGAGCACGCACCAGCTCGACGACGCCCAGTACCGGGCCGCGACCCGGCAGTCGCTGCGCGACGCGCGGGACAGGCTCGACGCGGTCATCGCCGAAGCCGGCGAGGACGACCTGCGGACGCTCGGTGAGGACCTGTTCAGCGTGCTGGACCTGCTGGTCCGCGAGCGTGTGCTGCGCAGGCACCTCGCCGACCCGTCGACCGACCCGGACGCCCGGCGCCGCCTCGTGGACACCGTGTTCGGCGGCAAGATCGGCCAGCAGGCGCTTGACGTGCTGACCGGCCTCACGGCCAGCCGCTGGTCGACCTCGGCCGACCTGCTCGACGTGCTTGAGCAGCTGGCCAGGGAGGTCACACTGGCCAGGGCGCAGCGGGACGACGCGATCGAGGACGTCGAGGACGAACTGTTCCGGTTCGGCCGCATCCTGAACGCGAACCCCGCGCTGCACGAGGCGTTGTCCAACGACAACAACCCGGTCGAGGGCCGCGTGCGGCTGCTGGACGGGCTGATCGACGGCAAGGTCAACGCGATCACGAAGCTGCTGCTCGACCAGGTGGTTCGACTGCCGAGGACGGCCAGCCTGGAAGTGGTGGTCGGGAAGCTGGCCGAACTGGCCGCGGCCCGGCGCAACCGCTCGGTCGCGCACATCACGGCGGCCGCACCGCTGAGCGACGAGCAGGAGCAGCGGCTGGTCCGGGTGCTCACGGGGATCTTCGGCCGGGAGATGTCGTTGCAGGTCGAACTGGATCCCGGGCTGCTCGGCGGCCTGGTGATCAAGGTCGGCGACGAGGTGATCGACGGCAGTATCGTCGCGCGGCTTGCCAAGGCCCGCGAACAACTGCCGAACTGAACGGCCGACCGCGGCCCCACATACGACAAGAGTTTGAACTGATCGAGAGCAGGGACCGAATACCCATGGCGGAGCTGACGATCTCGTCGGACGAGATCCGGAGTGCGATCGAGACCTACGTCTCCACCTTCTCCCCCGAGACAGCACGGGAAGAGGTCGGCGTCGTCGCCGACACCGGTGACGGCATCGCGCACGTCGAGGGCCTTCCCTCGGCGATGACCAACGAGTTGCTGGAATTCCCCGGCGGCGTGCTCGGCGTCGCGCTGAACCTCGACGTGCGGGAGATCGGCACGGTCATCCTCGGTGACTACGAGCACATCGAGGAGGGCCAGGAGGTCAAGCGGACCGGACGGGTGCTGTCCGTGCCGGTCGGCGACGGCTTCCTCGGCCGGGTCGTCGACCCGCTCGGCAACCCGATCGACGGCCTCGGCGACATCGTCGCCGACGACCAGCGCGTGCTGGAACTCCAGGCGCCATCGGTGATGAACCGGCAGCCGGTGAAGGAACCGCTGCAGACCGGCATCAAGGCCATCGACTCGCAGACGCCGATCGGTCGCGGCCAGCGCCAGCTGATCATCGGCGACCGCAAGACCGGCAAGACCGCGGTCTGCATCGACACGATCCTCAACCAGAAGAGCAACTGGGAGTCCGGCGACCCCAAGCAGCAGGTGCGCTGCGTGTACGTCGCGATCGGCCAGAAGGGCTCCACCATCGCGGGTGTGAAGACCGCGCTGGAGGAGGCGGGCGCGCTGGAGTACACCACGATCGTCGCGGCCCCTGCTTCGGACTCCGCCGGCTTCAAGTGGCTGGCCCCCTACACCGGCTCGGCCATCGGCCAGCACTGGATGTACCAGGGCAAGCACGTGCTGATCGTGTTCGACGACCTGACCAAGCAGGCCGAGGCATACCGCGCGATCTCGCTGCTGCTGCGTCGCCCGCCGGGCCGCGAGGCCTACCCCGGTGACGTCTTCTACCTGCACTCGCGTCTGCTCGAACGCTGCGCCAAGCTCTCCGACGAGATGGGCGGCGGTTCCATGACCGGCCTGCCGATCATCGAGACCAAGGCCAACGACGTGTCGGCCTACATCCCGACGAACGTCATCTCCATCACCGACGGCCAGTGCTTCCTGGAGTCCGACCTGTTCAACCAGGGCGTGCGGCCCGCGGTCAACACCGGTATCTCGGTCTCCCGAGTCGGTGGTTCCGCGCAGATCAAGGCCATGCGCAAGGTCGCAGGCTCGCTGCGGCTGGATCTCTCGCAGTACCGCGAACTTGAGGCGTTCACCGCGTTCGCCTCCGACCTCGACGCCACCTCGAAGGCGCAGCTGGACCGGGGTGCGCGCCTCGTCGAGCTGCTCAAGCAGCCGCAGTACAGCCCGCTGCTGGTCGAGGAGGAGGTCGTCGCGATCTTCCTGGGCACCCGTGGCCACCTCGACTCGGTGCCGGTCGCGGACATTCGCCGCTTCGAGTCGGAGTTCCTTGAGCACATCCGGGGCAACTCCACGGTGTTGGCGACCATCCGCGACACCAAGGACCTCGACGAGGACACCGAGGCCGCGCTGACCAAGGAGATCGAGAACTTCAAGCGTGGGTTCAGCGCGTCGGACGGCAAGCCCGTCATCGACGCGCACACCGACGCGATGGAAGCCGACGAGGTCGAGCACGAGACGGTCAAGGTCAACCGTCCCGCGCCCGACCAGAAGTGACCGGGTGATTCATGGCCGCCGAACTTCGGATCCTCCGGCAGCGAGTCCGGTCGGTCCAGTCCATCAAGAAGATCACTCGCGCCTACGAGCTGATCGCCACGTCGCGGATTGGCAAGGCGCGCAACCGGGTCGCCGCCGCGCTGCCCTACGCGCAGGAGATGACCAAGGTGCTCACCGCGCTGAGCACCGCGGCCACCAACCTGGACCACCCGCTGCTCACGCCGCGGGAGAACCCGCGTCGCGCCGCCGTGCTGGCCATCACCAGCGACAAGGGCATGTGTGGCGGCTACAACTCCAACCTGCTGCGGCGGGCTGAGGAGTTGCAGCAGCTGCTGCGCGATGAGGGCAAGCAGGTCCAGCTGTACGTGGTCGGCCGCAAGGGCATCACGTACTACCGCTTCCGCGACCGGCCGATCGTGGCCGAGTGGTTCGGCTTCTCCGAGCAGCCGACCTACGCGAACGCGTCGGAGATCGGTGAGCACCTCGTCAACGCGTTCATGGACGAGGACAACCCGGAACGTCCCGACGAACTGCACATGGTCTACACCGAGTTCCAGTCGATGCTCACCCAGAAGCCGGTGGCCAAGAGGATCGCGCCGCTGGACGTGGACTACGCCGAGGACACGCCCGAGCAGCTGCCGGACTACGAGTTCGAGCCGGAGGCCGAGGAACTGCTCGGCTCGCTGCTGCCCAAGTACGTCAAGACCCGGTTGTTCGCCGCGTTGCTGGAGTCGGCGGTGTCCGAGTCCGCCTACCGGCAGCGGGCGATGAAGTCGGCGACCGACAATGCCAATGAGTTGATTCGGACCTACACGCGTCAGATGAACTCGGCACGCCAGGCCCAGATCACTCAGGAGATCAGCGAGATCGTCGGCGGCGCCGACGCGCTCGCCGCTGCAGGAAGTGAAGAATAACGATGACTACCACTGAATCGACTGCAACGGCGACGGGCCGCGTCGTCCGCATCACCGGCCCCGTCGTCGACGTGGAATTCCCCCGGGAATCCCTGCCCGAACTGTTCAGCGCCCTGCACGTGGACGTCAGCGTGGCCGGCATCGACCGCACGTTGACCCTGGAGGTCGCCCAGCACCTCGGCGACAACGTGGTCCGCACGATCTCCATGCAGCCAACCGACGGCCTTGTCCGAGGTGTCGACGTCGAGGACACCGGCCGTGGCATCTCGGTGCCGGTCGGCGACGCGGTCAAGGGCCACGTGTTCAACGCCCTCGGCGACTGTCTCGACGAGCCGGGCTATGGCAAGGACCTCGAACACTGGGGCATCCACCGCAAGCCCCCTGCCTTCGACACTCTCGAAGGTCGCACCGAGATGCTGGAGACCGGCCTCAAGGTCATCGACCTGCTGACCCCGTACGTGCGCGGTGGCAAGATCGGCCTGTTCGGCGGTGCCGGCGTCGGCAAGACCGTGCTCATCCAGGAGATGATCACCCGTATCGCCCGCAACTTCGGTGGTACCTCGGTGTTCGCCGGCGTCGGTGAGCGCACCCGTGAGGGCAACGACCTCATCCTGGAACTGGGCGAGTCCAACGTGCTCAAGGACACCGCGCTCGTGTTCGGTCAGATGGACGAGCCGCCTGGCACGCGTATGCGTGTCGCCCTGTCCGCGCTGACCATGGCGGAGTACTTCCGCGATGTGCAGAACCAGGACGTGCTGTTGTTCATCGACAACATCTTCCGGTTCACCCAGGCCGGTTCCGAGGTCTCCACCCTGCTGGGCCGGATGCCCTCCGCCGTGGGTTACCAGCCGACGCTGGCCGACGAGATGGGTGAGCTCCAGGAGCGGATCACCTCGACCAAGGGTCGTTCGATCACCTCGATGCAGGCGATCTACGTGCCGGCGGACGACTACACCGACCCGGCCCCGGCGACCACCTTCGCCCACCTGGACGCCACCACCGAGCTGTCCCGGTCGGTGTTCTCCAAGGGCATCTTCCCGGCCGTGGACCCGCTGACCTCGACCTCCCGGATCCTCGACCCGGCCATCGTCGGCGAGGAGCACTACCGGGTGTCGCAGGAGGTCATCAGGATCCTCCAGCGCTACAAGGACCTGCAGGACCTGATCGCCATTCTGGGTATCGACGAACTGGCGGAAGAGGACAAGGTCATCGTCCAGCGCGCCCGTCGCATCGAGCGCTTCCTGTCCCAGAACATGAACGCCGCCGAGCAGTTCACCGGTCAGCCCGGTTCGAACGTGCCGATCAAGGAGACCATCGAGGCGTTCGACAAGATCACCAAGGGCGAGTACGACCACTTCCCCGAGCAGGCGTTCTTCCTGATCGGTGGCCTTGAGGACCTGGAGCGTCGCGGCAAGGAACTCACCGGCTGACGTCCCGCGCAAGACCGACCGCAAGACCCATCCGGGGCCGGAGTCCGATGTGGACTCGGGCCCCGGATTCGTTGTCCTGCTACGGATTCAGCGCGACGGTCTGCGGCTGGCCGCCCTTCGGCGTCACCGTCACGCTCGTCGTGTCCTGTGGTACCACCAGCAGGTCGCTGGCCGACCGCGACGGTGTGCTGATCACCGAACCGTACGCGGCCAGCAGCCAACCCCGCGCGTCCGGCAGCAGGTAACGCACCGGCAGCGGATCGTCCGGCTTGATCGTTCCGCAGTAGGTGATGCCGATGAAACGTTGCCCGTCCGGTGAAACGTCGACCGCGAACAGCCGCCCCGTACTGCCGAGCAACTCCTCGCCGAGCACAACGGTGATCCCGTCGCTGATCGGCTGCACGATCTGCCAGTAACTCTCGCTCGGATGCTCGGTGTAGAGGTCGCCGGCGTCGTGGTCGTGCAGCGCATCGTCGAAGACCTTGCTCCACGCGGGCCCGGACATATCGCTCCCGGAGGCATTCACCAGCAGGCCCGGCCAGTGCAGGCGCGGATCCGGCGAGCCAGGCCCCGACGACGGTTGCCAGCCGTCGCACAGCACCGGCTGATCCTGCACCGGCCCACCCTCCACGGCGGGATATTCGCGGTCGGCCTTTGGTCGAGCGGACAATTCGACGATGGAGCGCCCGTTGCCCTGCGCGCCGACCTGGAACAGCGCGACACCGTCCACATAGTCCAGATCCTGCCAAGCTCGGTCGACGTAGTCGGTGGCCGTGTTCACCGCCGGGTACGGCGAGAACACCTGAAAACCCGACTTGGCCAGGGTCAGCACGGTGGCGTCGCTCGGCCCGAACGCGAAGGACTCGGTGCTCTCGCTCGTGGCCGAGTCGACGTCCACCCTGGCGGCCAACAGGGCGAGTCGGTGAGTGCTCGGGTTGGTGGCGACCAGGCCGATCTCCACCACGGGAGACCTGTCGTTGAGTGGATTCAGCCAGGTGGCTCGTTGCAGTACGACGGCGGCCGGCCCGGCGGGCGTGTCACCCGCCCAGTACACGTCGACCGGACCGGTGACGGTCTCGCCGGACTCCAGTTGATCCTGGGAACTCCCGCGACCGGCCGGCGCCAGGTCCCGCCGCCACGCCGCCTGGACCTGCCCGATGAATGCCTGGTCGCCCGCGAGACCGCCGTGTGTCGGCTCGTTGAGGCGCCGGTCGCCGGCATACGGGGGAGTCGGCCGGCCGGAGTGCGACAGCCAGTGGACCGTCAACCCGCCGCCCACCAGGAGGACCAGCACGAGTGCACCGATCAGGTAGCGCCGCAGCGTTCTTCGCCGGTTCGGGTCAGCCATCAGCCTTGAACTCCGTTCCCTTGTGCCAGCGTGGATGGGCGCGTTCAGTACGTCGTCCCACCGCCCCCATCGTCACCTTCCCTCTCTTTGTCGAGTTTCACCCATCGCGACACCGGTAGGGTCGTCGGGGTTGTCGAACGCACCGTCTAAACTTGAGCCAGATATCCGGACGAATGGAGACCCTCGTGGCTGAGATGACCGTCGAGCTGGTGGCTGTTGAGCGTCGACTGTGGTCGGGGCAGGCCACCGCGGTGTTCACTCGGACCACCGAGGGCGAGATCGGCATCCTGCCGAGGCACATTCCGCTGCTCGGCGAGCTGGTGCCCGACTGCGCGGTGCGCATCGACCAGCCCAACGGCGAGCGCGTGTGGGCCGCCGTGCAGGGCGGTTTCCTGTCCGTGACCGGCGAGCGGGTCAGCATCCTCGCCGAGAGCGCGCAGCTCGCCGACGAGATCGACATCGAGCAGGCAAGAGCAGACGCCGCAGCCGACGACGAGACGGTACGCAACCGAGGTATCTCGCAGTTGCGCGCGACGGAGCAGCCGGTTTAAGCCGCGGTCGCGGGCGGGGGCGGGAGCGGCCGTGGGGATCACCGGGTACATCGGGGTGGTCCTGATCGTGGTGGCCATCGTCTTGGCGTGGTCGGCGCTGCGCCGACTGAAACTCCTGCGGGAAGGCGGCGTGCACGTCGCGCTGCGCCGCCGGATCGACGACAGCGGCCGAGGCTGGCTGCTCGGCGTCGGCCGCTACCGGGGCGACGAGTTCGTCTGGTACCGCGTGCTGTCCGTGCGCTCCGGCCCCGACCAGGTCATCCCGCGCATCGGCCTACAGATCTCCGACCGCCGCCAGCCACACGTCGCAGAGCACTACGCCATGCCAACCGAGGCGACCGTGCTGCGCTGCCGCGACAACGACACCGAGATCGAGCTGGCCATGAACGGCGAGGCGCTCACCGGCTTCCTGTCCTGGCTGGAAGCCGCCCCGCCCGGCAACATCGTCCCCTGGGCCTCCTGACCCCTTCACCCGTCCGCGCTGAGTTTCTCTCAGCGAAATGATCTTTCTGTCGGTCGCGCCGTTCACGATGCCGACATGATCAACCTCTGTTCGGCCGGGTCGTGTTGGCCGTGGTCGTCGTGCTGGCCCTGTGGTTCGTGGTCAGTCACTACAACGGCAACGACCAGTTCGGCTGCCCGATCCAACTCTCCGCCGCCGGCTCCGACGACTGTCCAACCACCCTCGACCAGGCCGCGCATGACCGAGAGTGGGCGGTGGCCCGAATCGATGCCATCAACGCCACGGTCGGCGCGAACGCCAAGAAGCACACCTACGGCGAGTTCTACGATCACGACGGCATCAGCCATTTGTATGTGAGTGGCCAGGACGCCGACTCGGACAACGCGCAGGCGTCGGTCGCGGGGCCGGTGTGTTTCCGATGCACGGCACGGTGATCACCGTCGAACATGTCGAGGTGAAGGTCGCTGCCCGGATGCGTCAGGCGTCAGCGCAGGAGTCCTCGTGATCAACAATCCGAGTGGGCCGTGCGGGCGGGACCTCAGGGGGCAATACTCGTGTTCGGTCGTGGTGCCGAAGCTGCTGCCACCTGGTACTAGCCTGGTCGTGTGGTGACCAGGCCCTGATGCCCGGCTTGCCGAGCAGGAGATCCTGGTAGGAGGTGCGTGATGACAATCATGGTCGACGGTCATCTTCGTCGGACCGATCTCGCGCATGCCGACGAACCGCTGTTTCCTTCGGCTTCGTTCGATCTGCGCCACGCCTCGATCTCCATGAAGATCCAGGACAGCGAAGGTCTGTCGTTCCTGCTCGACACCGTGCTGGCCGCCGGAGCCGGGCCGACGACGGTGTCCATGTACCTCACGCCGAGGAACTACCGTCCGGAAGCGCTGGCCCTGCCCGAGTTTCCGCCGTCGAATCTGTATTTCAGTGTCGATCAGGAACACGGTGTCGCCGCCGTGGCGTTGCTCGCTTTCGATCGTGATCAGCACAGCCACCAATGGTTGCCGTGCGGCAACGCCTGGCGTCCTGGCATCGCCGCGCTGGCCATGGACCCGGCCAGCCCGGATGACACGCCCTTCCCGCTCGATGCCTACGTCACCATCGGCCAACTGCGCGAGATCGTGCCCGCGTGGGCCTGGGGCCGGGAGCTGCCACCGGCCGGGGTCGGCTGGCGCCGGGCGACCGAACGCGAGGTTCGCTGGCACTGGATGTAGGCCGGTCAGATCCTTTGCGGATCCGGCGGAGGTCAGCACGGCTCGTTCGAAGGGACTGCGCAGTGATGATCGAGGCTCGGATAGGTGGCGATGGCACTACGGTCGCGCGGCTGTCGGCGAACGCGACTGACGATCAGATCGCCGTGATCGACCAGTACCTTGCCGAACATCCGAACGGTGTGTTGTTCGTCGAGGTGAAACGAGACGATGCCCGAACCTGGGACGCGTGGAAGGACGACCTCGACCACATCGAGTTCATGCAGGTCGGTGTATCCGGCGATCACGCCGCGGCGCAGTATCTGCGTGGTGGGGCCGCGTGTGCCGATCGTGTCGTCCGCGCGACCTTCAATCCCGCACCGTTCTCCGGACCGCCCGAAGTCCCCTATGACGAGGTGCTGCACTGGACCTTTCCGGCCGAGACCGTGATTCGGCTCGCGGACGTGCGCCAGTTGATGATCGATTACGTAACGACCGGTGAATGGGCGCATGAGGACCTGTGGCGCCAGCACGAACATCTGATCGCTTGACCCCGAAACCGGCGGCGCGTCGCTGAGCAGATCGACGATGCGCCGCCGGTCGGCGCCAGTTGATGGGGCGGCCAACTCGTAGCCGAAGGTCAGGGCGCGAACGACACGGTTGCCGTGCCTTCGGTGACGATCACCTGGCCGAGCAGTCCGCCGTTCGTGTTGCAGCGGCTGTCGGTGGTGGGCACGTCGACCTCGCCAGCGGTCATGGTCAGCTGGAAGGTACCGCTGATGCCCTGGTACGCACCTGTGCCGGAGCCGGCGATGATCGGCACCGCAGCGCTCGCGGTCACGAAGCCGGAGCAGGACTTGGGGCCGTGCTGGAACGGGGTTGAGCCGGCGGCGGCCACGAACTTCTTGTCCAGCTCGGCGATGTTGAGCCGGAACGAGCCCTGGCTGAGCACCAGGTTCAGCTCGGTGTGCTCGGTGGACAGGGTGCCGTCCTGGTTGATGCTGACGCCCTCGCCGAGGTCGCCGACGGCGCCGGTGAGGACCGCGGTGGTGACCGCGGCGTCGTTGTCGATGTAGTCGATCATGTGGACCGTGCCGCCCGGGTGCGTCGGGATGGCGGGCGCGGCAACCGCGGTGCCGGTGAGGGTGCAGGCGGCGGCGATGCCGAGGGCGATGATGATTTTCGTTCGCATGGGCGCGAGGCTAGGGAGATGACGCGTCGCCGATCGTCAGCCTTGCGAGGTAAACCTGGGATGTAGGCCGGGGTCGGCTCAGGCTTCGCCCGCGCCCTTGTCCAGCTTGTCGTAGCCGACGAAATGGAACAGCGGCTCGCCGACCACCAGCGGTTTCGGTTCGCCGAGGAATCGGTGTGCGCCGACGCCGAAACCGACCTCCGGGGGCGAGGTCCAGCGGCGTTCGAAGTCGCGTTCCTCGAACAGCTCGCAGATCAGCGGGAACCGGTCGAACCTGGTTTTCCTGCCCCTGGTCCAGACGACCGTGCCGCCCTGCGCGCACAGCTGGTCGCAGGTGTCGATGGTTTGCTCGATGTCCGCGTCGGCGATGTTGCCGAACAGCCCGCACAGCAACACAAGGCGTGCCGGCACGTGGTCGGTGTAGTGGGCGAGGTCCGCGGCGTCGCCGGTGATCACCTGGACCTTGTCCAGCCCGGCGGCGCGGGCCGATGAGCGGGCGTGCTCGGCGTTGGCCGGGTCGAGTTCGACGAGCACGGCGCGCACGTCGTGCCGGCGCGGATGGTCGGCGAGCACGCCGATCAGGTCGCGGCCCTGGCCGGCGACCACGCTGAGCGCGTTGATCTCCCCGGCCGGCGCGTTGTCCAGCACGACGCGGATCTGCGCCTGCACCATGAGAAGTCGCTGCGCCAGCGCGGAATCGGGCCGGTCGTAGTCGGCGTGCCACCGCCGCCAGTCCATGCTCGGCTCCATGCCGGGCAATGTACCGGGCGGAGTGCTTGGCGGAGTACTGGGCGGGCGCAGGGCCACGATCCGGGCCGCGATGTCGTCGGTGCTGCCGGGCTCGGGGTGCAGACCGAAGTGGTCGACGAGTTCGGTGCGCAGGAACGCGCCGATGGCCTCGGTGTCCGCGCCCTGGTCCAGTCTGGTCAGGAGTTTCGGGATCAGGCAGTCGTACTCGTCGTCGACCTCGCCCTCGACACCGATCGGGTCCCACGCGTTGAGTAGATCGCGCAGTCGAAGTTCTGCGTCACCAAGTGGCACGGAGGTAGTGTCGCACGGGTGTTCAACGGTGCGCACGTGATCATCTACAGCAACGACGCAGAGGCCGATCGGGTGTTCATCCGCGACGTGCTGGGTTTTCCGTATGTGGACGCGGGCGCGGGCTGGCTGATCTTCCGGTTGCCGCCGGCGGAGATCGCGGTGCACCCGACCGACGGCGCGCCGCGGCATGAGTTCTACCTGATGTGCCCGGACATCGAGGCGGCACTGGCCACCCTCGACGTGCCTGGAGAGATCACCGAGGCGCGGTGGGGCAGGCTGGCCCGGATTCCGCTGCCCAGCGGCGCGGAACTGCCGATCTACCAGCCATCGCACCAGATCGCGTACGAACTGCCGGATTAGCCGTTCTCGCCCGGCCGCCATTTCACGTCGCCGTCCGGGTTGGCCTTGCGGCACAGGATGAACAGCAGGTCGGACAGGCGGTTGAGGTACTTGGCGGTGAGCACGTTCGCGTGCTCGGGGTCGATGTCGAGCAGGGCCCAGGCGCTGCGCTCGGCACGCCGGGTCACGGTGCGCGCCACGTGCAACAGGGCCGCGCCGGGCGTTCCGCCGGGCAGGATGAACGAGTCCAGCTTGGGCAGACCTGCCAGGTACTCGTCGCACCAGCGTTCCAGCCGGTCGACGTAGCCCTGGGTCACGCGCAGCGGCGGTATCTTGGGGTCGGGCACGATGGGGGTGGCCAGGTCGGCGCCGACGTCGAACAGGTCGTTCTGGATCTGGCGCAGCACGTCCGCGATGTCCTCCGCGAGCGCGCCCATGGCCAGCGCGACGCCGATGGCCGCGTTGGCCTCCTCGGTGTCGGCGTAGGCGACCAGCCTCGGGTCGGTTTTGCGTACCCGGGAGAAGTCGGCCAACCCGCTGGTCCCGTCATCGCCGGTGCGGGTGTAGATCTTGGTGAGGTGAACCGCCATGGCCCCGAGCCTACGGCGTTGGCGGCGTCCGTACGATGCTGCGCGGACTTGGCAGATGAGGAGCGGACCAGCGTGAGTGAGCATTTCCGGGTGCGGGGCGGCGCACGCCTACAGGGCGAGGTCGACGTGGTCGGCGCCAAGAACAGCGTATTGAAGCTGATGGCGGCCGCGTTGCTCGCGCAGGGGCGCACGACCCTGACCAACTGCCCGGAGATCCTGGACGTCCCGCTGATGGCCGAGGTGCTGCGCGGTATCGGCTGCACAGTGGTGATCGAGGGCGACAGGGTCGTCATCGACACGCCCGCCGAGCTGAACCACCGCGCGGACTCCGCGTCCATGGGCAAGCTGCGTGCGTCCGTGTGCGTGCTGGGGCCGCTGGTCGGCCGGTGCAAGAAGGCGGTCGTTGCGCTGCCCGGCGGTGACGCGATCGGGTCACGGCCACTGGACATGCACCAGAACGGCCTGCGCCAGTTGGGCGCACACAGCGAGATCGCGCACGGCTGCGTTGTCGCTGAGGCGGAGAACCTGCGCGGCGCGCAGATCTGGCTGGACTTCCCGAGCATGGGCGCGACCGAGAACATCCTGATGGCCGCCGTGCTTGCCGAGGGCACCACGATCATCGACAACGCGGCGCGCGAGCCGGAGATCTCCGACCTGTGCACGATGTTGACGCAGATGGGCGCGAAGATCGAGGGAGCCGGTACGTCCACGTTGACCGTGCACGGCGTGCCCGAGCTACACCCGGCCGGCACGCACCGGGTGATCGGCGACCGGATCGTCGGTGCGACCTGGGCCTTCGCCGCCGCCATGACCAGGGGCGACATCACCGTCAACGGCGTCGACCCGCACCATCTCGACCTGGTGCTTGAGAAGCTGCGGATGGCGGGTGCCGAGGTAAGCACCGGTGAACAGCGTTTCCGCGTCGTGCAGCACGACCGGCCCAAGGCGGTCGACTTCGTCACCCTGCCCTACCCGGGTTTCGCGACCGACCTACAGCCCTTCGCGGTCGCGCTGACCGCGATCGCGGACGGCACGTCGATGATCACCGAGAACATCTACGAGTCCCGGTTCCGGTTCATCGAGGAGATGATGCGGCTCGGCGCGGACGCGCGCACCGACGGCCATCACGCCGTCGTGCGCGGTGTGCCGAGGCTGTCCAGCGCGCCGGTGTGGGCATCGGACATTCGTGCCGGTGTCGGTCTTGTCCTGGCCGGACTGTGTGCCGATGGTGTCACCGAGGTGTGGGACGTGTTCCACATCGACCGCGGCTACCCGAAGTTCGTGGAGAACATGACCAAGCTGGGCGCGGACATCGCCCGGATCGCGTCGCCGCCCGAACGGGACTGAGGCGCCCTTATTCGTGGTCGCCCTCGTGCAGGTGCAGGAGGGCGGCGGTGGCCGCGTCCATATCGGCGGGGAAGACCAGGATGCGCTGGCCGGTGCGGTCGTCGGTGGGCGCGGTGGTGGAGCGGATTCCGTTGCGCCGCAACTCCTCCCGCACGTACTGGGCCGCCTGGTGGGACGGAACGATCGCGATCTCCCTGAGCAGCCCGTAGTTGCCCGTCCTGCGGCCGCGCCAGCGGTACTGCCGTGGCCGCGCCGTGTCGCTGCCGTAGGACCACCGCAGCAATCCGGCGAACGCGGCGAGGACGCACAGCAGGATCAGCAGTGCCGAGGCGGACACGGGGAACATCTGTTCATGGTCTCGCGCCTGCCCTGGCAAAGCCAGTCTGACGAATGCGGGGCGTCGCCAAGCGGTCGCTGCCGCGCTGCCAAGTGCGGTGCACGATCGGGTGCCTGTGAGGAATCGCACGGGCACATCTTGTTACTCGTCAGTATCATCATGGGTCAAGCCGGTTAACGGAGGTTCACATGCCGTACCCGACAGACCATGACCGCGATCGCCCCTGGGTGATGCGCACTTATGCCGGCCATTCCTCGGCGGCGGCGTCCAACGCGCTCTACCGCAGGAACATCGCCAAGGGACAGACCGGCCTCTCGGTGGCGTTCGACCTGCCCACCCAGACCGGCTACGACCCGGACTCCGAACTGGCCATCGGCGAGGTCGGCAAGGTCGGCGTGCCGGTCAGCCACATCGGCGACATGCGCCAGCTCTTCGACGGCATCCCGCTGGCCGGGGCCAACACCTCGATGACCATCAACGCGACCGCCATGTGGCTGCTCGCCCTCTATGTCGGCGTCGCGCAGGAACAGGCCGAGGCGGAGGGCGCGGACCAGCAGGCGGTACTGGCCAAGCTGGCCGGAACCACCCAGAACGACATCATCAAGGAGTACCTGTCCCGCGGCACCTACGTCTTCCCGCCAGGACCGAGCCTGCGGCTGATCGCGGACATGATCGCCTGGACGGTCACGAACGTGCCGCGCTGGAACCCGATCAACATCTGTAGCTACCACCTCCAGGAGGCGGGCGCGACGCCGACCCAGGAGGTCGCCTACTCGATCAGCACCGCGATCGCCGTCCTGGACGCGGTGTTCGACAGCGGCCAGGTCCCGCAGGACCGACGGGCCGATGTGGTCGCGCGGATGTCGTTCTTCGTCAACGCGGGCGTGCGGTTCGTCGAAGAGATGTGCAAGATGCGCGCGTTCACCCAGCTCTGGGACGAACTGACCCGCGACCGCTACGGCATCACCGACGCGAAGGCGCGGCGGTTCCGCTACGGCGTCCAGGTCAACTCGCTCGGCCTCACCGAGTCGCAGCCCGAGAACAACGTGCAGCGCATCGTGCTGGAGATGCTCGCGGTCACCCTCTCCCGAGGAGCGCGCGCCCGCGCCGTGCAGCTGCCGGCGTGGAACGAGGCGCTCGGCCTGCCCCGGCCCTGGGACCAGCAGTGGGGGCTGCGCATGCAGCAGGTGTTGGCCTACGAGACGGATCTGCTTGAGTACGAGGACCTCTTCGACGGCTCACCCGTCGTCCGGGCCAAAGTGGACGAAATTCTGGAGGGTGCGCGTGCCGAGATCGACCGGGTCGCCGCCATGGGCGGCGCGGTCGCCGCTGTGGAGAGCGGCTACATGAAGTCGCAGCTGGTCAACTCGCTCGCGGAGCGGCGGCGCAGGATCGAATCCGGTGCGGACGTGATCGTCGGCGTGAACAAGTTCGACACCACCGAGCCGAGCCCGTTGCAGGCCGAGGGCGCCAAGGCCATCGAGACCATCGATCCCGAGGTGGAAGCGGAGGCGATCGAACGGATCAGGCAGTGGCGCGCGCAGCGCGACAACGACGCGGTCGCACGTCGCCCTCGCCGACCTGCGCGATGCGGCGAAGACCGACACGAACCTGATGAACGCCACCATCGCCTGCGCGCGGGCCGGCGTGACCACCGGCGAATGGGCGGGCGCGCTGCGCGAGGTGTTCGGCGAGTACCGCGCCCCGACCGGCGTTGCCGGCGCGAACCCGGGCGGCGAGGCCGCCGAGGAGATCGCGACCGTGCGGGAGAAGGTCAAGCTGGCCGGGGAGGCGATCGGTGAGCGGCTACGCATCCTGGTCGGCAAGCCCGGCCTCGACGGCCACTCCAACGGCGCGGAACAGGTCGCGGTGCGTGCTCGCGACGTCGGTTTCGAGGTCATCTACCAGGGCATCCGGCTCACGCCCGCGCAGATCGTGGCCGCAGCAGTGCAGGAGGGCGTGCACGTGGTGGGGCTGTCCGTGCTGTCCGGTTCGCATATGGAGGTCGTGCCTGCGGTGCTGGCCGGACTGCGCGAGGCGGGCGCAGAGGACATTCCGGTGATCGTGGGCGGCATCGTGCCGCCAGACGACGCGGCCGCACTGCGTGCCAAGGGCGTCGCCCGGGTTTTCACCCCGAAGGACTACCGATTGACCGAGATGATGGCCGAAATCGTCGATGTCGTGCTTGAGTCGCACGGACTACCGTCGAGTACATGACCGAGTATGAGCACATCCTGCTCAAACGCGACGGTGACACGGCCACGATCACCATGAACCGGCCCGCCCGGCGCAACGCCCTGTCCGCCGAGCACCTCGCTGAGCTGCTCAACGCGTTCCGCGCGGTCGGGGAGTCGGACGCGACCGGGATCGTGCTGGCCGGGGCTGGGCCGGTGTTCTCGGCAGGCCACGATTTCGCCGACGTCGCCGCGCGCGACCTGCTCGGCGTGCGCGAACTGCTCACGTTGTGCACCGAGGTCATGCGCACCATCGAGGACGTGCCGCAGGTCGTCGTCGCGCGCGTGCACGGCCTGGCCACCGCGGCAGGCGCGCAACTGGTCGCCTCCTGTGACCTGGCCGTCGCAGCGCAATCGGCCGGTTTCGCGCTGCCCGGCGGCAAGGGCGGCTGGTTCTGCCACACGCCCGCCGTGCCGGTCGCGCGCGCCATCGGCCGCAAACGCCTGCTGGAAATGGCACTCACCGGCGACGTCATCGGCGCGGCAACGGCGCAGCAGTGGGGCCTGATCAACTACGTCGTGCCGGACGACCAGCTCGACGACGCCGTCATGGCCCTGCTGGCCAGGGCGACCAGGGGCAGCAGAGCGAGCAAGGCACTCGGCAAGCGCACCCTCTACGCCCAACTGGACCGGCCGGAGGCCGACGCGTACGCGATCGCGGTCGAGGTGATGGCCGCGGCCTCCCAACTCCCCGGCGCCCGCGAGGGCATGGCCGCATTCCTGGAGAAGCGCCACGCCAACTGGCCCGACTGACGGCGGCAACACGCAACGTGGGCCAGGATGGGCTACGACGGGGGAGGGCCACATGCGGCGGATCGGACTGACGCTGGTCGCCTGTTGCGCACTGGCCGCGCTCACCGCGTGCGGCGGCTCGGCCGCCCCACCGCCCAAACCGGCACCGTCGGTCCCGACCATGGTCGACGACCCGATCGACCTCAGCGGCATCGCCGGCAAACCGTGCACCATGCTGCGCGCCGACCAACTCGCCCAGTTCCACATCGTCGCCGCCGGCACGACGAGCACCAGCCCGCTGAGCACCTCGGCAGGCTCGCCCGTCTGCACCTGGCAGCCCTCGCGCAACACCGAACCGGTCTACGCGGCAGGCGTGGACCAGCACTCCGGCGGCCTCGACGCGCTCTACCGGCGCCGCGCGAGCCTGCCGGTGTTCCAGCCGTTCGCCGAGTCCGGCTATCCCGGCGTCAACACCGCGACCAGCACCAACGTACTCGCGCACGGCCGGTGCACGGTCCAGATCGAGGTCGCCGAGGGCGTACTGCTCGACGTCGCCGTGACCGTCCGTGACTCCCAGGCACCCGACTACACCGATCCGTGCCAGGACGCGCAGTCCTTCGCCGCCGCGATCATCGCGAACTCCCAGGGCCAACAACCCTGATCCGTGTCAAAACCCGGCCCCGGCGCCGACCAACGGCTGACAGTTCGCCGAACCAACGCGTCGAATGGAGACCCGCACGATGAGCACGGTCATTTCCGCGGACGGCACCATCGTCGACTACGAGCGCTTCGGCGCGGGGCCGGCCGTGATCTTCATCGGCGCCACCCAGTACCGCGGCATCGACCCGGTCACCACCAGGACCGCCCAGGAACTGGCCGAGAAAGGCTTCACCACGATCGACTACGACCGGCGCAGCCGAGGCGCCTCCGGCGACACCGCGCCCTACGCGTTGGACCGCGCCCTACGCGCTGGACCGCGCCCTACGCGCTGGACCGCGCACGTCGACGCGATGCGCGCCCTGCTCGCCGAGGGCAAGCACGAGGAGATCGTGCGGTACAACATGACCGAGGTCATCGGCATACCGGAACGGCTGGTCGACGGCATGGCGCAGGACCCAAGCCGGGCCGGGTTCGTCGCGGTCGCGCCTACGATCATCTACGACGTTGCGAACAGCAACGACGTCAACACCGACCCGGACTGGAAGTCCCGCTGGGCAAAGGTGACCGTGCCGACCATCGTCTTCTCCGGTGAGGCGACCTTCCCCGGCATGCCGGAAGCCGCCGACGCGACCGCGGCGGCCCTGCCGAACGCGACCCGACGGGTCATCACCGGCGAGGGCCACGGTCCCAGCACCGCAAGCATCCTCCCACTCCTGCTCGCCTTCCTCCGCAGCTGAATCCCTAGTTGACCCCTATTTGACGCACGGAATTCCGCCGCCGGAGATGCTGCTCATCGGGTTGGTGTCCGCGTCGTTGTTGCCGTTGTTGTCCGGTGGGGGCTGCGACGGCAACGGCCCGACGCTCGTCGGCGATGTGCTGCCCGTCGAACCCGAGGCGAGGCCCTTTGGCATGCTGAAGTCCCTGCCCAGAATGACGCGCACGTGTCCGGCCGGGATCGCGCTGTCGTGCATGGGCGTCAGCCCCAGCGCGTCGGCCACCGCGCTCGCGGCCGAGGAGTCGGTGCCGTACTCCACCACCGATGTCGCCCTGGTCGCCACCGTGGTCGTGGTGCCCTTGGTGAAACCCCTTGTGCCCAAGGCGGTTTCCACCTTTTCCGCCTCGTGCGCGACACCCGACGCGTTCTCAACGTCGATCGTGCCGGCGGGTGGTGGGCCGCTCGGCGTTGTCGTCGTCGGGGCCGTGCTCGTGCCGCTCGGCGTCGTCGCACCAGAACCGCCGCCGATCAGCGACTGCACATCCGCCTGCACCGAGGGAAGGCTCACCATGTTCACGTCGCCGATGCTGCCGCCGAGGTTGGCGTAACTGGCGATCGGCACGGTGTGGAAGGTGATGTTGCCACTGGTCAGGTTGTCCGCCTCACCGGCGAACTTGATCAGATCGAAGCCCACGTCCACGGCGATGTTCTGCTCGGCGACGTCGAGGATCTGGGTCAGCTTGGTCGGATTCGCGAACGTGCCGCCCTGCTTCAGCTTGTAGGCAAGGGAAGCGATGAACGCCTGCTGCCGCCGTTCCCGGTCCAGGTCGGTGAAGTTGTTGTAGTAGTAGTCGCCCTTGACGTTGTCCCTGCGCTGCCGGACGAACGCCAGCGACTGCGACGGGTTGAGCTGCACCATGCCGGCCGGGAAGTTCGCGCCGGAGTACGTGTCCTGGGTGGCCTTCTGCAGGCACACCGTGACCGGCTGCACGACATTCGCGATCTCGAAGAACGCGACCAGGGTGACCTCGATGAAATGGTCGATCGGGATGCCGCCGAGGAACTGGCTGACCGTGCGCATCTCCTCCTCGCGCCCTGCGTCGCGGCTCTGCTGTTCCAGCGCGGTCCCGGTCACGCCCTGCTTCACCAGTTTCCTGCGCTCCTGGTCGAAGGCGAGGCCGTAGCCCTGCTTGATCTTCTCCTTGCAGGTGCCGTCCGGGCAGCCCGGCAGGTTGACGTAGTCGTCGCGCGGGATGGAGATCTCGGTCGCCTGCCCGTGCGCCGGCACGTGCAGCAACATCAGCACGTTCGCGTTCTCGCCGCCGTTGCTCTGGTCGCCCGCGTGCAACGCGTCGTAGATGTCCTGCGGCAACGGGTTGCCGTTCTCGTCGAGCCGGGTGTCCAGGCCCATGATGAGGATGTTGGTGTCGCCGTTCAGCGAGGACTTCACGCCGCTCGCGTTCTTCGCGTCGGACCGGTGCACGTTGTTGTTGAAGGTCGTGTAGGTCGCCCACGCGTACCCGGTCAGGCCGAGCACGAGCAACGACACCAGCCCGAGGACGCTGTACCCGGTCACCAGCCCCCACCGCCGTCGACGTCGCGGCGGCTCGACCAACTCGGCTGCCGACGCGGCCGGCATGCGGCTCGGCACGGCCCGGGTCGCCTCGTCCCGACCCTGCACAGCGCGGTCCCGACCCCGCACGGCACGCGTCGGCTCATCGCCCGGGTCCCCGTCCTCGTCCGGCCAGGCGGGCTCGTCCCTCGGTAGCCCGATGGGATCGGTCCGCCCCAGGTCGTCCGGTCGGGACTGCCGGGACTGTGGGGAGCGGCGCCAACCGGCTCTGTCCCCGTTGTCGTCCTCGTCCACCTGCGCTCCTCGCTGTTCTGCCGATGGACGTTTCGGTCGCGTCGATGGTTGCTCGGTATCGTCGCTTCCGGATTGTTGCGTCCCGGTGTGCTCAGCGATTGTCGCTGAAACACTTGCGCAAACATGTAACAATACCGGCCGAACAGGACCAACTGGACAGCGAGCGCGGCTCAGTGGCGTTCGTGCAGCAGCAACAGCGCGTACGCGGCGATCGACTGGGCGTCGGTGATCTCGCCGTTGGTCATCATCGACTCGACCTTCGCCCGGCTGAACCACGCCGACCGCATGTCCTGCTCCTCCAGTTCACGCTCGGGCGGGCCGGCCGTCAAACCCGTCGCCAGGAACACCTGGCCCCGCTGGCTGGACATGCCCGGCGCGACGTCGAGCAGCCCGATCCGTCTCATCACCTCGGCCCGCAGCCCGGTCTCCTCGCGCAACTCCCGCCGCGCCAGTTCAAGCGGATCCGTGTCCACCCGGTTCGGCGCGGTACCCTGCGGGAACTCCCAACGGCGCAGCCCCAGCGGGTAGCGGAACTGCTCGACGAGGTGCAGCCGATCCCCGTCCAACGGGATGACCAGCGCATAGTCCGGCTTGTCCACCACGCCGTAGATCCCGGTCGACCCGTCCGGCCGCACGATCGAGTCCTCGCGCAGGCGCATCCACGGGTTGGCGTAGATCTCGCGCGAACCCCTCGCTTCCATGTCACGATCCTGCCGCACCCGATCTCCTCCGCCGCGCCGGGCGCCTCCGGTATCAAGGGCTCGTCTACCCTTGCCGGGTGCGTCTGGTCATCGCTCGGTGTCAGGTTGATTACGTCGGCAGGCTCACCGCCCATCTGCCCATGGCCCAGCGGCTGCTGATGGTCAAGGCCGACGGCTCGGTGCTGGTGCATTCCGACGGCGGCTCCTACAAGCCGCTGAACTGGATGTCGCCGCCCTGCTGGCTGATCGAGGAGCCGGACATGTGGGTGGTGGAGAACAAGTCGGGCGAGAAGCTGATCATCAGCCTCGACGAGATCATCCACGACTTCAAGTACGAACTCGGCGTCGACCCCGGCCTCGTCAAGGACGGCGTCGAGGCGCACCTACAGGAACTGCTCGCCGAACACGTCACCACCCTCGGCGACGGCTGGAAACTCGTCCGCCGCGAATACCCGACCGCCATCGGCCCTGTCGACCTGATGTGCAAGGACGCAGAAGGCGTCTCGGTCGCCGTCGAGATCAAGCGCCGAGGCGAGATCGACGGCGTCGAGCAACTGACCCGCTACCTCGAACTGCTCAACCGCGACCCGCTGCTCTCCCCGGTGAAGGGCATCTTCGCCGCCCAGCAGATCAAGCCGCAGGCCCGCACCCTCGCCGAGGATCGCGGCATCCGCTGCGTCGTGCTGGACTACGACGCCCTGCGCGGCACCGACTCCGACGAGTTCCGCCTCTTTTGATGCTGACCAACAGGCTGCTTGCTACCCGACGCGGCTGGTCACAGCCAGAAGACCCAGCCCTGATCAGGTGCGAATTGAACCATGCCAAGACACCGGATCCGGGCCGGAATACGGGTGCCGGCCAGGACGGGCTTGCTGCCAAGAGTGTCCCGACGCTGTTCTGTCCGGCCCAACTGGGAACGGTCGCGGTCTACTCCTTGGGTGATGCGGTCTCGGATGGGTTGGAGGTTCAACACTTCGTGTAGCCCGATCTGATCGGGCCGATTCCGCCCTGCCAGGTGCCAGCTTCGCGCTGGAAATAGACCTGCTTATCAACCGTGGCGTAGGTCAACTGCGTCAATGGGCGATTGTAGCCGCGCGTCTTCAGATGGCGCACAATCTGACAGATATGCTGCAAAGACCGCCGCGCTGCTTGAGTTCGGCAGCCACGGACAGGGCGAGCAGGTCCAAGAAGCTGTACAGCCGGACGCGTCGACGGGCGCTGACCGCGCTATCGATGGACGCCGGCACCAATCGGTCTGAGCCCAGTAGTCGACCTGATGCAGTGACAGGCGCACGATTTTCAGCCCGGAAGGGCACTCCCCGCCAGGGGAGACCGACGACTAACATGGATGTTAGTGGACTGGCGGCAGCTACTCGCGGCGGAAGCGCTCAGCGAGGAATGGGTCGTTCTCCCACCACAGGCCGCCGCCGCTCTGCGCGGGTTCGCCTTCCTCGGTGGCGGCGGTGTCCGTTTCCTGGGCGTCGAGTTCGCGGTCGATGTCGGCGGCCTCCTTTTCGTCGTCGACGGCCATTCGCCGCATCAGGGCGCCGAGGAAGGGCAGGCCGGCCGCGTCGCCGGCGATCCAGAGGATGCCGGCGCCGATAATCTGGTCGTCGCGCAGGCTCGGACCCCAGTTGCGGCCGAGCGCCTGGTAGTAGTCGTGCGCGACGATGTGCGGGTTGAGCCACAGGACGAGGCCGAGCGCGGCGTCGAAGATCACCTCGACGAAGGTGATCACCACCGAGATCAGGTGCGGATACTTGTGCGGCACCGGGTCGAGCTGCAACCGGCTGTAGAAGTAGATGAAGCCGACCAGCAGCAGTGCCAACCGGCTCAGCGCGTCGACGGCGCCATTGGTGAGCACGGCCGGGTACCAGCCGGTGAAGTAGAACACCCACGGCGTCGCGATCAGCAGCACCGAGCCGCTGGCCGGGAAGCTGATCACCCTGGCGATTTTGCTGGCCAGCACTCTCCTGATCCGGTTGGCGCCGGCCTCGGACATCGTCTCCAGTGCGAGCGCGACCGGCGAGCCCATGGCCAGGCAGAGCGGGGCGAGCATGATCAGGGTGATCACTTGCGCGGCGCGCGCCCAGAACAACGTGTCCGCGTAAGCGCCGAAAAAGGTGACGCTGAAGAACAGGATCAGGCCGAGTCCGGTGCCGAACGCGATCTGGCGACCGCGCGCCCAACTGCCGCCGCGTGCGGTCAGCCGGTGCGCTGCCAGGTAGTAGACGGTGCCGAGCAGGGCGACGAACACGATCGCCGGGACGTCCAACCGCCACTGGGTGACGGTGCTGAGCAGGGTGAACGGCGGTGGACCCTGGTAGCCCGCGTGGACAGCGAGACCGGCCTGTCCGGCCGTCGTGAGTGCCTCGGGGGAGCCGACCAGCCGCATCACGACCTCTCCACCTCCATCCGGTCCGTGAACGCGCCGCACCTCCAGTGTCGACCGCGCGAAATCGAGGTCGTGTTTGGGGTGGCGGCGGAGGTGGGCGGGGCAGAAGATGGGCGCGACACGCGGTATTCGAGCGGTGACACCCTGGTGGGCCGGTTGGATACCGCGTGGCATAGGGTCGTGCCGCGTTACTTCCTGACGTTTTTTGTTGGAAGCTGTTGACTTGGAGGTGTGCCGAGTGCACGTGCACGTCATGGCTGCCGTGAACCTTCGGTTGAACGCCGCACCGATCGACTACGTGTTGATCGCGGTGTACTTCGCCCTCGTGCTCGGCATCGGCCTGATGGCGCGGAGATCGGTCTCGAACAGCCTGGACTTCTTCCTGTCCGGCCGCTCGATGCCGGCATGGGTGACCGGCCTCGCGTTCATGTCCGCCAACCTCGGCGCGACCGAGATCTTCGGCATGACCGCCAACGGCGCCGAGTACGGCCTGCCGACCGTGCACTACTACTGGATCGGCGCGGTCCCGGCCATGGTCTTCCTCGGCCTGGTGATGATGCCGTTCTACTACGGCTCGAAGGTGCGCAGCGTTCCCGAGTTCATGCTCCGGCGGTTCGGGCCGACCGCGCACCTGGTCAACGGCATCAGCTTCGCGGTAGCCCAGGTGCTCATCGCCGGCATCAACCTCTACGCGCTGGCCACGGTGGTCAACCTGTTGCTCGGCTGGCCGATCTGGTTCTCCATCGTCATCGCCGCCGCCATCGTGCTCGCCTACACCGCGCTCGGCGGCCTCTCCGCCGCCATCTACAACGAGGTCATGCAGTTCTTCGTGATCGTGGCCATGCTGCTGCCGATCACCTTCGTCGGCCTGCACAAGGTCGGCGGCTGGAGCGGCCTTGTCGACAAGATCCAGCACGCCAACACCAACCCGGCCAACAACGCGGCCGCGCAGCTCTCCTCCTGGCCCGGCTCGAACATCACCGGCATCCACTCGTCGGTGCTCGCCGTGCTCGGCATCGTGTTCGGCCTCGGCTTCGTGCTCTCCTTCGGTTACTGGACAACGAACTTCGCCGAGGTGCAGCGCGCGCTCTCGGCCAGGAACATGTCCGCTGCCCGGCGTACCCCGCTGATCGCGGCGTACCCGAAGACGTTGATCGTGCTGGCCATCGTGATCCCGGGCATGATCGCCGCGCTGCCGCAGATCTCGCCGGAACTGGCCTCCTACAAGGCGCACATCATCGCCAACCCGAAGTACAACGGCGGCAACGTCACCTTCAACAACACCATCGAACTGTTGATCCGCGACCTGTTGCCCAACGGCATGCTCGGGGTGGCCATCGCCGGCCTGATCGCGGCGTTCATGGCCGGTATGGCGTCCAACGTGAGCTCGTTCAACACGGTGTTCACCTACGACATCTGGCAGACCTACGTGGTCAAGAACCGGCCGGACCGCTACTACCTGAGCGTCGGGCGGCTGATCACCATCGTCGGCTGCGTGATCGCGATCGGCACCGCGTTCATCGCCTCCGACTACAACAACATCATGAACTACCTGCAGAACCTGTTCGCGTTCTTCAATGCTCCGCTGTTCGCGACGTTCATCCTGGGTATGTTCTGGAAGCGGATGACCCCGACCGCCGGTTGGGTCGGCCTTGTGCTCGGCACGTTGTCCGCGTTCACCATCGACCGCCTTGTCGCCTACGGCGTGATTCCGCTCTCCGGCCAGGGACCGAGCTTCGTCGCCGCGATCGTCGCGTTCGTGGTGGACGTGCTTGCCAGCGTGATCGTGACGCTGTTCACCGCACCGAAGCCCACCGCCGAGCTGGCCGGCCTCGTCTGGTCGTTGACGCCGCGCGACGCACTGCGCAAGGCCGAGGTCGGCGCGGACGCCGCCTGGTACCGCAAGCCGATGCTGCTCGGAGTCGTCGTCCTGCTGTTGGCCCTGGCCCTGAACATCATCTTCTGGTGAGAGGATCGTCATGCCAAGCACCAAACCCACGGCGAGCCGCGCCGCCAGCCTGTTCGACCTGCGGTGGATCATCGCGCTGCTGTTCGGCCTCTACGGCATCGTGGTGACCGTGATGGGCATCGCGTTCACCTCCCAGGCCGACCTGGACAAGGCGGGCGGGATCAACGTGAACCTGTGGACCGGTGTCCCGATGCTGGTCGTGGCGATCCTGTTCGCGCTGTGGGCGCAGCTGCGCCCGGTGCGAATCCCCACTGAGGCACCCGCCGAGGACGCCGGTTCACCGGAGAGCTGAGCGAGTACGAAACAGGGCCCGGTGAGCGTGTGCTGCTCACCGGGCCCTGTTTACGCTGAGTTAACAGCTTGGGTCAGGGACGCGTGGTCGGCCTGCGGTACGGGTGCACCGGGTTGAACGCCGCGAGCGTGTAGGCGTTCATCCAACGCGCGGCCCGACGGGCCCGGTTGTCGGCCTTACGCTGGTCCGTGGCCTGGTCACGGCGGATGCGGAAGGAAAGCTTCGGCATGGTGGGTCTCCTTTCGGGATCTGTGTTGATTCACGCCGTTGTGTTCGTACATCTACTACATCGATCCAGTGAGCTGTATCGTTCCCGAATCGGAGCGTGACCTCGGCCACGATGGTTCGCGGTGCTTCGCGGGTTCCGGCCGCACTCCCCGGCCCCGCTCGCTACCGTTGGCCCCGATGTCCAGTTCAGTCCTCGCCCGCGCCCGCCTGTTCGGGCTGCTCTGCTGCGCCGTCCTGCTCGTCGGCTGCTCCACCGCGAACGCGGTCGGCACCGCCCGCACCGACTCGACCCGCACCACCGTGCCCGTCGACGCAAATACTCAGAAGGTCGACACCAACGGCTTCGGGTCCGCGACGCTGCGCACCGTCGATCCGTGCGGCCTGCTGGACACCAACACCATGAGCCAGTTCGGCACGCTCAGCCCGCGCTCCGGCCTGAGCCAGATCAACTCCTGCGACCTGGACATCTCCGACATCAAGGGCCATGACCTCAACGTCCGCGTGACCATCGGCGACGACCTTGCCGACAACAGGCCGACCGGCACCATCGCCGGCCTTCCGGTTGCCGAGCACACGTCCACGTCGGTCTGTTTCGAGCGGCTGATCACCCAGCAGCATCCGACCTCCGGCATCGAGGTCGAGGTCGACTACGACACCAGCGCGGACTCGTGCCTGGTGGCCAGGCAGGTCGCCGGCCTGGTGGTCGACCGGATCCGGAAGAACCCGCCGAAGCGCGCCGGCGGCGCCGACTCGCTGCCCTCGGTCGCCCCGTGCGACACCATCGACGACGCGACCGCGGCCAGCCTCACCCAGGGGCAACCGGACAAGAACGCCCAGGGTTTCTACAAGTGCGACTGGCAGAGCGAGGACTACGACCTGTCCGTCGAGTTCAAGGTCGACACCAACCCCAAGGACGACACCTTCGACGGCACGCCGCAGCCGGTCGATGTCGGCGTGCCGGCCTACGCGTTCAGCTCCACCGACGTCTACCCCTCCTGTGACGTGAAGTGGCAGGTTCGCCCACTCGGCGGGGACGGTACCGATCAGGGCAGGGACGACCAGGGTGAGGTGGTCGACGTCCAGTTCGGCAACGTGCTCGGTGGCAACGCCGACCCGTGTACCCAGGCGGAGGCCGCGGCCAAACTGGTCGCGGCGAAGGTGCCGCACGCACCGTGAGCGTCCGCCGGCCGTCCTGATTGGCCTGCTTCAGTCGCATTAGGCCGATCGTGGCCGCACCGGAATCGTCTGGCGGCTCGTGAGCGGGAGCCACCCGGTGTAGAAAGGGGGTGATCGAATGGCGCGGGTCAGCGGGTGGCGAGGAGCTGTGGCGTGAAGAAGATCATCAACGACCCCTCGACCGTGGTGGCCGATTCCTTACGTGGCATGGCGTTGGCGCACGCCGACCTGCTCAGGGTGAGTCTGGAACCACCGTTCGTGGCCAGAGCCGACGCTCCGGTCAGCGGTCGGGTCGCGGTGATCTCCGGTGGCGGCAGCGGACACGAACCCCTGCACGGCGGCTTCGTCGGTCCCGGCATGCTCGCCGCCGCCTGTCCCGGCGCGGTGTTCACCTCGCCGACGCCCGACGTCATCGCGGCAGCCATCACGGCGGTGCACGGCGGGGCCGGGGTGCTGCTGCTGGTCAAGAACTACACCGGCGACGTGCTGAACTTCGAGACCGCGGCGGAACTCGCGCAGGCCGAGGGAATCGACGTGCGCACCGTGGTCGTCGACGATGACGTCGCCGTGCGGGACTCCACCTACACCGCGGGCAGACGCGGCGTCGGCGGCACCGTGCTGCTGGAGAAGATCGTGGGCGCGGCCGCGGAACAAGGCGCCGACCTGGACGCCTGCGAGGCACTGGCCCGACAGGTGGTCGCCGGTGTTCGCTCGATGGGCATGGCGCTGACCGCGCCGACCGTGCCGCACGTCGGCAAGCCCAGCTTCGAGTTGGCCGACGACGAAATGGAAGTCGGCATCGGCATCCATGGCGAACCGGGGCGGCAGCGAACACCGCTGGAGAACGCCGATGGCATCGTCGTTCGACTGCTCGAACCGATCGTCGAGGACCTGCCCTTCGGCGAGGGCGACAACGTGCTGCTGTTCACCAACTCGATGGGTGGCACCCCGCTGCTTGAGCTCTACCTCGCGCACGGCATCGCCGAACGGCTGCTCGCCGAACGCGGCATCACCGTGACGCGGCGACTGGTCGGCCCGTACATCACCAGCCTGGAAATGCAGGGCATGAGCCTGACCCTGCTCAAGCTCGACGAGCGCCTCGTCGAACTGTGGGACGCGCCGGTGCACACCGCTGCCCTGCGCTGGGGTCGGTGATGGGCTGCGACGCGAGCGCGGTGATCCGCGCCGTCTGCGCCGCCGCGGACGTGATCACGGAGCACCGCGACGAACTGGTCGAGCTGGATCGGGTGATCGGCGACGGCGACCACGGCGAGAACATGCGCCGCGGCTTCCAGGCATTCGTCGCCGCGGTCGACTCCGCGCACCCGGCAACACCCGGCGCTGTGCTGAAACTCCTTGCCACCACGCTGATTTCCACCGTCGGCGGCGCGGCCGGTCCGCTGTACGGCACGGCCTGCCTGCGGGCGGCCGCCGCACTCGGCGCCGAGCAGGAACTGACCGCGGCCAACACGGTCACCGCGTTGCGAGCCGGGCTGCAAGGCGTTGTAGCGCGCGGAAAAGCCGTGGTCGGTGACAAGACCATGGTGGACGCGATCTCGCCTGCGGTGGACGCGGCGCAACGCGCCCTCGACGCGGGCGCCGACCTCCTCGGCGTGCTCTCGGCAGCGGCAGACGCCGCGGAGAAGGGCGCGGAATCGACCATTCCGCTGGTCGCCAGGAAGGGCAGGGCGTCCTACCTCGGGGAGCGCAGCGCGCGGCACCTTGACCCGGGCGCGCGCTCGTCCTCCTTGCTGCTGCGGGCTTTCGCGGACGCGGCGGCCAGCGGATGCCAGGGGTGCTGGGGTCGGCGTCGGCATCGTTATCGTCTCGCACAGCGCCAAACTCGCCGAGGGCGTTGCCGAACTCGCCGGCCAGATGGCGCCAGAGGTCGTCATCGTGCCCGCTGGTGGCCTGCCCGGCGGCGGTCTCGGCACGGACTACGACACCGTGCTGGCCGCCCTCAACGAGGCCGAGCAGGGCGCGGGCGTTGTCCTGCTCTACGACCTCGGCAGCGCGCAGATGACCGCGGAACTCGCCACGGAATCCCTGGACGACCCGGACAGCGTGCTGATCGCCACCGCGCCGTTGGTGGAGGGCGCGGTGGTGGCCGCGGTCGCCGCGCAGGGCGGCGCCGACCTGGCCGAGGTGCACCGCGTCGCGGAGAATGCGGGCACCGAACCGACTCCGGCGCCCGCCGAACCCGTTGGGGCCGCGGTGCAGGCGGAGTTCGTGCTCACCAACGGAGTCGGCCTGCACGCGCGACCCGCCGCCCGACTCGCCCGCGCCGTCGCCAGCCTCGACGCCGAAGTGACCGTGCGGCACGGCGAGCAGAGCGCGGACGCGAGCAGCGTGCTCGGCCTGCTCGGACTCAACGCGCGCGCGGGCGACACCATCGCGGTCAGCGCGCGCGGAACGCAGGCAGGCGAGGCCATTGAGCGGATATCCACCTTGGTGGAGACCAATTTCGGCGAGTAGTTCCGGTACTTCGCCGCGTCCTCGGCCCAAAGTCCCGGTAACTTCCTGAAAGATCTTCCGTGAGATAAAGCGGACGAGTACTGTCCCGAGGGTTTCCACAAGGGGGAAATACTGGGGGGTGTTGAACGATTGCGTGCAACAACGACGTGCGGACGCCGATCTCCTGATTTCCCGTTCTGCACTCGATGAGGAATTGATGCCACGCATTCGTGCCATGGTTGTGCTCGTCGCCGCGCTCAGCGCGGTGGGCTGCGCGACCGCAATGCCCATCCCGAGACCCTCGATCACGACGATCACACCCGCAGCGGCCGAGGCGTCCAGCCAGGACGTCGACGAGGGCATGATCACCTCGGCGAACAGGCTCGGCGACCTACCGACGCTCGACCCGTGCAGCCTGGTCGACCGCGCAGCGCTGCCCGCCAGCCTGAAGGCCAAACAGACGCCGCGCGACTCGTTGGAGTCGTGCAGGTTCATCATCGACGCCGGTGGCGCCACCGCAACGCTCGACGTCGGCGAACTCGCGGTGAACTCACAGGTCGACGCCAGCAACAGCCAGTCGCTGGCCCGAGGGCTCGACCTGTACGAGGGCAGCCTGGGGGACGGGTCGTGCGAAAGCGATCTCGAACTCGGCGACAGCGTCTACGTGGTCTCCACGGCCAGCGTCGCCTCCGGCGCGGGCAGCGACGCGCTCTGCGACGCGGTGAAAGCGGCCGGTACCGACGTCGCCAACGTGCTGCTCGGCAACGCGCCGCTGACCCACTTCTCCGTGCCGGGCAACTCGCTGGTCAAGGTGAACGCCTGTGATCTGCTCGACGGCCAGAGCGTGCAGGGTTTCACGCTGCCGCAACCGATGCTCGGCGATCCGCCCTCCGGCCACAGCTGCGACTGGAGCCCGCAGGACGTCGACCCCAACGGCGCCGAACTGCCCGGATACGTACTTGAGTTCCTCGTCGGTGCACCGACGCCGGGCAACCTCGCCGGAACGGTCACCACGATCGCGGGCAGGCAGACCATCCAGTTGGCCGAGCAGAACTTCAGCGGCAGGTCGCTGTGTCAGTTGTCGCTGTTCGGGCGTCCGTTCGATCGGGTCCACCAACTCCTGGAAATGGTCCGCATCTCGGTCGTCGAGCCGAGTGGCCAGGCCGCCACGGCGTGCTCGCTGGCCACCACCATGGCGCAGCTGGCCTGGCCCAAGCTCCCGCCGGTCACCTGACCGGGCAAGGATCGGCCCCGGACATGACCACAGGTCCGGGGCCGAAGCACTGTTGCGGGAAACGGGAGATCAGGCGTTGATCTCCTTGGCGTTCTCCTTGGCGCCCGCACCGGCGGTCACCGCGATCTTGCGCGGCTTCGCCTGGGCCGCGACCGGGATGCGCAGGGTCAGAACACCCGAGTCGTAGCTGGCCTCAATGCGGTCGGTGTCGAGCGTGTCGCCCAGGAACAGCTGCCGGCTGAACACACCCTTGGGCCGCTCGGCGACCTGTAGCTCGGTGCCCTCGCTCTTGCGCTCGGCCCGCACGGTGAGCACGTTGCGCTCGACATCGAGGTCGATCGACTCGGGCGAGACGCCCGGCAGGTCGAAGCGCACGACGAACTCCTCGCCGTCGCGGTAGGCGTCCATCGGCATCACGGCCGGACGCGACTGCGTTCCGTGGACGCCGAAGAACTGCTGGGTCAGGCGGTCAAGCTCACGAAACGGATCGGTCCGCATCAACATCGCTGCTTCCTCCTCGGAACAAGTTCGGTGGGAGCGCTCTGGTTGCGTCTCCCGTGTTGTACATACCTGACAACGTCCGACTCAATTATGTTGTTCCCAGGCGGGCAGGTATCGATCGGGTTTCTTGCACGATCCGGTGGTGAAGCTCACCCGGAGGCGGGCACGAGCCGTGCGACCATCTCTGCAAGTTACCGACGCGTAACAACGTCAAATGCGAGGTGGCAGACGTGACACGGGAGTTCCGGACGATCGGCATCGTCGGGTTGGGCACCATGGGTGCTGGCATCGCCGAGGTGGTGGCCAGGACCGGCCTGCGCGTGGTCACCGTCGAACTCGACGCCGAGAGCGTCGAGCGTGGTCGGGGTCACCTCGAACACTCGACCGAGCGCGCGGTGGCCGGCGGCAAGCTCGACCCCTCGACCCGCCGCGAGCTGCTCGACCGCATCGGCTACGGCACCGACCTGGCCAGCCTCGCCGACTGCGACCTGGTCATCGAGGCCATCCCGGAGAGCCTGGAGAGCAAGACGGCCGTCTTCGCCGAACTCGACCGGATCTGCCCGCCGGAGGTCGTCTTCGCCTCCAACACCTCGTCGCTGTCGGTCACCGAGATCGGCGTGCGCACCTCACGGCCGGGCAAGGTCGTCGGCCTGCACTTCTTCAACCCGGCGCCCGTCCTGAAGCTGGTCGAGGTGGTCCGCACCGTGGTCACCGAGCCGGACGTGATCGACGACGTGGTCGCGTTCACCCGCGGCCTCGGCAAGGAACCGGTCGTCATCGGCGACCGGGCCGGCTTCATCGCCAACGCGCTGCTGTTCGGCTACCTCAACCACGCCGTCGGCATGTACGAACAGCACTACGCCACCAGGGAGGATCTGGACGCGGCCATGCGCTTCGGCTGCGGCTACCCGATGGGCCCGCTGCAACTGCTCGACCTGATCGGCCTGGACACCGCCCAGGAAATCCTGGACACCATGTACCACCAGTCGCGCAACCGGCTGCACGCACCAGCGCCGCTGCTCAAGCAGATGATCACCGCTGGCCTGCTCGGCCGCAAGTCCGGCCGCGGCTTCTACACCTACGACGGCCCCGACTCACCCAACGTCGTCCCGGACATCCAGACGCCGAGGCCGGACGACGAGCCGGTGATCGGCCGCGACATCCACCGGGTCGGCGTGATCGGCACCGGCACCATGGCCACCGGCATCGCCGAGGTGTTCGCCAAGAAGGGCTTCGACGTGGTGCTGCGCGCCCGCGCCGAGGACAAGGCCAACGCCGCCATCGGCAAGATCGGCAAGTCGCTGGACCGGTCCGTGGTCAAGGGCAGGATGTCCGAAACCGACCGCGACGCCACCCTGGCCAGGATCGTGCCGGCCGTCGAGTTCGAGGAACTCGCCGACTGCGACCTGGTCATCGAGGCCATCGCCGAGGAACTGTCCGTGAAGACCGCCGTCTTCGCCGCGCTCGACGAGGTCTGCAAACCCGGCGCGGTGCTCGCCACCACCACCTCGTCGCTGCCGGTCATCGAGTGCGCCGCCGCCACCTCGCGACCGTCCGATGTGGTCGGTCTGCACTTCTTCAACCCCGCGCCCGCCATGAAACTCGTTGAGGTGGTCGCCACCATCGCCACCGCACCCGAGGTCGTGGCCACCGCGCACGCCATCTGCAGGACCGTCGGCAAGCACCCGGTGCACTGCACCGACCGCGCCGGCTTCATCGTCAACGCGCTGCTGTTCCCGTACCTCAACGACGCGGTCAAGATGCTCGAAGGCCACTACGCGGAAGCCGACGACATCGACACCGCCATGAAGGTCGGCTGCGGCCTGCCCATGGGCCCGTTCGAACTGCTCGACGTCGTCGGCCTCGACGTGTCGCTGGCCATCGAACGCACCCTCTACAACGAGTTCCGCGAGGCCGGGTTCGCCCCGGCCCCGCTGCTGGAACACCTCGTCACCGCAGGCCGCCTCGGCCGCAAGACCGGCAAGGGCTTCCGCGACTACACCAACCGCTGACGGGACTACACCAACCGCTGAGGGCGGTCGGCGGAATGGTTCAGTTGCCGCAGCCGCAGGCACCGCCGCAGCAACCGCCGCCCGCCGACGGCGCACCCGACGAGCGGCCGGCAAGGGCGACGGTGGTCAGCAGCTTCACGGTGTCGGCGTGGCCCGCGGGGCACGGTGCCGGGTCGGCGGACTCGCTCATCGGCCGGGACAGCTCGAACTCGTCGGCGCAGGCCCGGCACTTGTACGCATAGGTCGGCATGCCCTGATTCTCGCACCGACGACTATGGCTTGTACGCGCGGAACGTGATGCGGCGTTTGGGCTCGTGGATGAGACGGACGTCGGTGAAACCGGCGGCACGCAGGCGGTCAGGGAAGGTGGCCGGGTCGATCACGACCATGGTGTCGCCAACGTGCAGCAGGCGGAAGCGGAAGCTGAGCTGGCTGTCGAACCCGGCGAACACCCCGCCCGGCCGCAGCACCCGGCACGCCTCGGTGAACAGCTTGTCCTGCAACGCCTTGGACGGCACGTGGTGCAGCATGGTGAAGCAGACGACCGAGTCGAACTCGTTGTCCCCGAACGGCATCTCAGCGCCACTGCCGGTGACGATCGTGACTCGATCGCGGAACTCGGCGCGCAGCCGCTCCGCGGAATCCGGGTCGACCTCCAGCGCGGTCAGCTCCTCGACCATCGGCGCGAGCACACGGGTGGTCGCGCCGAAGCCAGGGCCGATCTCCAGCATGCGCTTGCCGAGCTCGACATCGGCGAGTCCGACCGGCAGCCGCTCGGCCACGGTCTTCGCCCAGTTGTCCGACGCGCAGATCTTGCGGTGTATCCGGTTCATTGGCATGGGTTCGACCGTAGGAAGTCGGCGGCTGGTCCGCCAGGAGCTATCCTGCCAGGCAATGTCGCGAGACGGACAAGCATTCGGCTCGACCGGCGCGGTGCTGGTCGGCGACTTCGCCGTGCCGAGGGGCCGCTGGTTCGAGTGGCACCACCACCCCGACCACCAGCTCGCCTGGGCCGCTACCGGAGTCGCGCTGGTCCGCATCGGCGAGCGCACCTGGGTGCTGCCGACCGGTCGGGCACTGTGGATTCCCGCTCGGGTCGTGCACACCACCGGCGCGTCGGTCGCGACGAACCTGCGCAGCCTCTACCTCGACCCGAGGCGCTGCCCGCTGAACTGGCCGCTGCCGACGGTCATCGCGGTGCCCCCGCTGCTGCGCGAACTCATCGGCCATCTCGGCAACGCGCAGCTGCCGGCGCAGGCCCGGCTGCGGGCCGAGGCCGTGCTGTTCGACCTGCTCGCGCCGGTGCCGACCACCGCGCTGGAAGTGCCCGACCCGAAGGACGAGCGGCTGCGGCCGATCACCGCCGCGTTGCGTGCCGACCCCACCGACGACCGCCCCCTCGCGGCGTGGGGACAGCTGGTCGGCGCGAGCGCACGCAACCTGGCCCGGCTGTTCGTCGCCGAGACCGGGATGACCTTCGGGCAGTGGCGCACCCAGCTCCGGCTCCAGACCGCGCTGCCGCTGCTCGCCGACGGCATGGCGGTCGGGCGGGTCGCCGGACGGGTCGGGTATGCGACGCCGAGCGCGTTCGTCGCCGCGTTCCGGCGCGCGGTCGGGGTGCCACCGGCCGCGTACTTCGGCTGGTCATCGTCGTCGGCTACTGTCGATTTCCGTGCCGCGCCACAACCACCGGACCCGACGTAGCCGCAAACCAGGGCCCGACGACGAGCCGCGCGGCCTCGGCAGCCCGTTCCCGCGCGCCGAATCCGGCCGGGACGGCGAGTGGCTGGTGCGCAACGTGCCCGGCGCGCAGGCGACCAAGACCTACCGCTGCCCCGGTTGCGATCACGAGATCCGACCCGGTGTGCCGCACGTGGTGGCCTGGCCCGCGCTTGAGCATGGCTCGGTGCAGGACCGGCGGCACTGGCACACCGGCTGCTGGGCAGCACGCGACCGGCGCGGCCCGACCAGCAAACGCTGGTGAGCCGCGCCGGCGTGATTCAGCGCTTGACGGTCGACTGTCAGCGCTTGACGGTCGACTGGCGAGGAGCGGGCTGCTGCTGATTCGGCTGTGCGGGCCGGGAACCCGAGCCGGGCTTGTTCGGCGGCGGCGCGACCGGGGTGGTCCGCCTGGTCGGCGCGTCGACCGCGGCAACCTCCATGGTCGGCCGGTTCGCGTCCGGCACCTTCACCTTCGCGGCGGGGCCAGGCGCTGCGGCGTTGTCGGCGATGGGCACGGTGCGCTGGTCGGGGCGGCCCGGCTTGTCCTCAACCGCCTTGGCCTGCTGCTCGTCGGCCTCGTCCTCCTCGGGCAGCGGGTCGAGCTGCGGGGTGGCGTTGACCATCAGGGCGTGCGCGGCGCGCAGCTGCTCGGCGAGCTGGTTGCGCAGCGAGCGTAGCGCCTCGACCCGGGCGGTCGCGGCGGCGATGCGCCGGTTCGCCTCCTCGGTGGCCTCCCGCACCCTGCGGTGCGCCTCGTCGGTCGCGTCCTGCAACCGGGCCTGCGCCTCGGTCGCGGCCTCGTGCCGGCGCCGGTTGGCCTCTTCCGCGGATTCGCGCAGCCGCTTCTCCGCCTCGGCCTTGCTGACCCGCTGTTCCTCGACGATGGCGGCTCTGATCTTGGCCGCCTCCTCCTTGGCCTCGGTGCGGACCCTGGTGGCTTCCTCTGTGGACTCGCGAAGGCGCTTCTCGGCGTCGGCCTTGCTGACCCGCTGCTCCTCCTCGACCTGCGCGCGCAGCCGGGTGGCCTCCTCGTTGACCTGCGCCCGAATCCGCGCCGCTTCCTCGGTGGCCTCCCGGACCCGCCGCTCGGCCTCGGCCTTGCTGGTGGCCTCCTGCTCGGCGAGCAGCCGCATGGACTCGGTGCGCCGCGAGGCCATCGCGATCTCGAAGTCCTCGTCGATCTGCTGGCGCCGCGCGGCCGCCTCGCTGTCCAGCTTGTTGCGTGCCGCCTCGGCCGCCTTGTCCCTGGCCTCGATGTCCGCGCGCGCCTTCTCCATCAGCTCGCGGTGCTCGTTCTCCAGCTCGACCCGGCGACCGTCGACCTCGGCGATCAGGTTCTCGTAGCGGGCGCGCAGCGAGTTGGCGTCGGCTTCGGCACGGGCGCGGATCTGGCTCGCGTCGGCCTCGGCGCGAGCCTTGATCTCGTTCGACTCGTCCTGAGCCAGCCGCAGCATGCGCTGCAACCGCTCGGAAAGGCCCTCCAGTGTGGTCGGCGGGGCCGAGAGCCGGTTCACCTGCCCGCGCAGATCCGCGATCTCGGAACGCGCCTGGCCCATCTGCTTGGCCATGTCCGCCGCCTGCGCGGTGGCCGCGTCGCGGTCGAGCGCGATCAGCTTCAGTTCTTTGTCCAGCCGTTCGAGGTGTTCCTCGACCTGCGTGCGGGAGTAGCCGCGCTTGACGATGTCAAAGCCGGTTCCCAGGGGCACCACGTCACGCTCGCTACCGAAAGCCATGGGCTCACGCTACCCGGAAACGTAACCCGGTCGTGCGACACACCCCGTCAGACCCCGCGGAATCGGTTGATGGCCTCGACGTGTCGGGCCCGGAACTCCGCGTCGCGCACGCCGAGCCCTTCCTCCGGCGCGAGGCAGAGCACGCCGACCTTGCCCTGGTGCGTGTTGGCGTGCACGTCGGCGGCGGCCTGACCGGTGTCGACGAGCGGATAGACGCGGGACACGGTCGGATGAATCCGGCCCTTGGCGATGAGCCGGTTCGCCTCCCACGCCTCGCGGTAGTTCGCGAAGTGCGAGCCGATGATCCGCTTGAGGTTCATCCACAGGTAGCGGTTGTCGTAGGAGTGCATGAACCCGCTCGTGGACGCGCAGGTGACGATGGTGCCGCCCTTGCGGGCCGCGAAGACGCTGGCGCCGAACGTTTCCCGGCCGGGGTGCTCGAACACGATGTCCGGGTCCTCGCCGTCGGTGAGTTCGCGGATCTTGGCGCCGAACCGCTTCCACTCCCTGGGGTCCTGGTTGTTCTCGTCGGACCAGAACTTGTAGCCCTCACCGGTCTTGGCGGAGCGGTCGATGATCAGCTCGGCGCCCATCTTCCGGCAGATCTCGGCCTTCTCCGGACTGGACACCACGCACACCGGGATCGCGCCGCCGTTGAGCGCGAACTGGGTAGCGTACGAGCCGAGGCCACCGGAAGCGCCCCAGATCAGCACCACGTCGCCCTGTTTCATGTCGGCGCCGTTGCGCGAGACCAGCTGGCGGTAGGCGGTGGAGTTGACGAGGCCGGGGGAGGCGGCCTCCTCCCAGCTCAGATGCGCCGGTTTCGGCATCAGCTGGTTGGACTTGATCAACGCGAGTTCGGCGAGGCCGCCGAAATTGGTCTCGAATCCCCAGATCCGCTGCTCCGGGTCGAGCATGGTGTCGTTGTGGCCGTCCGGGTGTTCCAGCTCGACGCTCAGGCAGTGCGCGACCACCTCGTCGCCGGGCTTCCACGCGTTCACCCCTGGGCCGGTGCGCAGCACGACGCCGGCCAGGTCGGAGCCGACGATGTGATATGGCAGGTCGTGCCGTTTGGCCAATGGTGACGTCCTGCCGTAGCGCCTGAGAAAACCGAACGTCGACATCGGCTCGAAGATCGACGTCCACACGGTGTTGTAGTTGATCGCGCTGGCCATCACCGCGACGAGCGCCTCGCCAGGGCCCAGTTCCGGGGTCGGCACATCCTCGACGTGCAGGGATTTCCTCGGGTCCTTTTCCGCGCTCGGCAGGCCAGCGAACATTTCCGTTTCGTCCGCGTGCACGGTCACCGCGCGGTAGTGCTCAGGAATGGGCAGGTTGCCGAGTTCTTCCAGCTCATCGGCGAGAATGGCATCGAGGATCTTCTGCATGGCAGTGGGCCTCCGTCATCGTCGAATTGGCCGGATGTTACCCACGAGTAACGATACAGAACGAGGCTTGTGAGACACGGCACGTCGATCGTCGCCCGATCGTGCGAGTGGCGATACCGGGCGGTCTTGACCGGCCGGCCAACCAAGGCACATAATTCAGGCGTCTCGGACTGTCCGTCTCGGATTGTGGAGGTGAGCACGATGGTTGAAGCTCAAGTCTCGCCTCGGGCCTGGGCCCGCTGGTCGGACTGGGTGGAAGTCGTTGTCGGTGTGGTCGCGTTGCTCTCGCCGCTGCTGTGGCTGGACACGTCGACCAGGACCATGTGGACCATGGTCATCCTCGGTGCGCTGATCGCCATCGACGGTCTGGTGTCGCTGGCCGCGCCGAGGCAGATGGCCAGTGAGACCGTTCAGGCGGCGCTGGGCATCCTGTTGTTCATCGCGCCGTGGGTGATGGGCTTCGTCGCCAACTCCGGCGCGGCGTGGACCAGCTGGATCGCGGGCGCGTTGACCATCGTGGCCAGCGGCCTCGCGCTACCGGTGATGCGCACGACGCACCGGCTGACCGGTCAACACTGAGGTCAACGGGGAGGATGATGCGCTCTTGGGTACCAACGAGCCAGCAGACGACTCGTCCCGGGAGCGCATCCTCGCCGCGGCCGAGGAACTGTTCGCCGAATCCGGATTCGAGGCGACCCCGACCTCTCGCATCGCCGAGCGCGCGAACGTCCCCAAAGGACTCGTGCACTACTACTTCCGCCGCAAGGCCGACCTGCTCGTCGCGCTGATCGACCGGTTGCCGGAGGAACACCTCGACACCGCCGCGATCGCCGTGCCCGGCGACGTCGCGGCCAGCCTGCGCGCGCTGGTCGCCGTGCTCGACGCGCGCATCGAGTCATCCCAACTGCTCTCGCACCTGCTCTGGCGGGAGGCCGACACGCACGAGGCAGTGCGCGAGGCCATGCAGAACCGCTACCGAGGCGTGGTTGGCCAGATCCGCGCGGTCATCGCGGCGGCGCGCGGAGCCGACGTGCCGGCGGCGGATACGGACAGCGCGGCCGAACTGCTCGCGTTGGCGGTCAGCTACCGGCACTCGGTGGCCAGGCACGACGAGGGCACCTCCCGGATCGACCGGGAGATCGACTTCATCGCGGCCGCGCTGGAACTCGGCGCGGGACGTTAGCGCTGTTGGTTTTTGGCTGGCTCTACCAGTTCGACCAGCACGCCGCCCGCGTCCTTGGGGTGCACGAAGTTGACCCGGCTGTTCGCGGTGCCGTGCCGGGGTTCCGGATACAGCAGCCGCAGGCCCCTGGCGCGGATCGCAGCGCTGGCCGCCTCGATGTCCTCGACGCGGTAGGCGACCTGCTGGATGCCGGCGCCTCGGGTGTCGATGAACTTCGCGATGGTGGACTGCTCGTTCAAGGGCGCCAGCAGCTGGATGGCCGTCGCACCCTCCGGTGCGCCGTCGGCGGCGAGCATGGCCTCGCGCACACCCTGCTCCTCGTTGGTCTCCACGTGCGTCACCACGAAGCCGAAGGTGTCGCGGTAGTAGGCGATCGCCTCGTCGAGGTCGGGGACCGCGATGCCGACGTGGTCGATGGCGGTCACGGAAAGGCCAAGCGCGGAAGTCATGACCGGAGGGTAGTGAAACTGAACCGGTTTTGATCGATAGCGCGTGACAGCGGTCATAGTGGCCATGGTTACCCGCCGGTATCGTCGAGCAACGGCTTGCTCGTGCGAGCATTGCATTGTTCGTGTCAAACACTCCAATGATGGAGGCGTGGGATGTCGCCGGTTTCCGGTTCTGTCATCGTCGCCGGGGCCCGTACCCCGATCGGGCGGTTGCTCGGTTCGCTCAAGGACTTCACCGGCCCGCAGTTGGGCGGCTTCGCGATCAAGGCGGCGCTGGAGCGGGCGGGCGTCACCCCGGAACAGGTCCAGTACGTGATCATGGGCCAGGTGCTCACCGCGGGCGTCGGCCAGATCCCGGCCCGCCAGGCGGCCGTGCACGCAGGCATCAGCATGGACGTGCCAGCGTTGACGATCAACAAGGTCTGCCTGTCCGGTCTTGACGCGATCGCACTGGCCGACCAGTTGATCCGCGCAGGCGAGTTCGACATCGTCGTCGCGGGCGGCCAGGAGTCCATGACCCAGGCCCCGCACCTGTTGCCCAAGTCCCGGTCCGGCTTCAAGTACGGCGACACCACCCTGGTCGACCACATGGCCTACGACGGCCTGTTCTGCGCGTTCGACCAGATGGCGATGGGCGCGTCGACCGAGAAGTACAACTCCCGCTACGAGATCACCCGCGCCGACCAGGACGAGTTCTCCGCTCGTTCGCACCAGCGCGCGGCGGCCGCGATCAAGGACGGCATCTTCGCCGAGGAGATCACACCGGTCAGCATTCCGCAGCGCAAGGGCGATCCGATCGTCTTCGACACCGACGAGGGCGTGCGCGGCGACACGACCGCGCAGAGCCTGGCCAAGCTGCGCCCCGCGTTCGCATCGGACGGCACGATCACCGCTGGCTCAGCATCGCAGATCTCCGACGGCGCGGCGGCGGTCGTGGTGATGAGCAAGGCGAAGGCCGAGGAACTGGGGCTGACCTGGCTGGCCGAGATCGGCGCGCACGGCGTGGTCGCCGGTCCGGACGCGAGCCTGCACGAGCAGCCGTCCAACGCGATCCGCAAGGCGTGCGAGAAGGCCGGCATCGACCCGAGCGATCTGGACCTCGTCGAGATCAACGAAGCGTTCGCCGCGGTCGGCGTGGTGTCCGCGCGCAAGCTCGGCCTTTCCGAGGACAAGGTCAACGTCAACGGCGGTGCGATCGCACTCGGCCACCCGATCGGCATGTCCGGCGCGCGCATCGCGCTGCACCTGGCGCTGGAACTGAAGCGGCGCGGTGGCGGCGTCGGCGCTGCCGGGCTGTGCGGTGGTGGCGGCCAGGGCGACGCGCTGATCATCACGGTGCCGAGCGCATAATCTCCAAAGGTGCCGAAAGCATTTGATGTCTCCGAACTGGTCGACGGCGCGCGGGCGGGCAAGCCGCGCGCCGTGGCCCGGCTCATCTCGCTGATCGAGGACGCCAGCCCGCAATTGCGCGAGGTGGCGAGCGCGCTCGCGCCGCTGACCGGGCGGGCCAGGGTGATCGGACTGACCGGTTCGCCCGGTGTCGGCAAGTCGACGTCCACGTCGGCCCTGGTCGCCGCGTTCCGCAAGCAGGGCAAGCGGGTGGGCGTGCTGGCGGTCGACCCGTCCTCGCCGTTCTCCGGCGGCGCGCTGCTCGGTGACCGGGTGCGCATGCAGGAGCACGCGACCGATCCTGGCGTTTTCATCCGCTCCATGGCCACGCGTGGCCACCTCGGCGGCCTGTCCTGGGCGACGCCGCAGGCGCTGCGGGTACTCGACGCGGCCGGTTTCGACATCGTGCTGATCGAGACCGTCGGCGTTGGACAGTCCGAAGTAGACATCATTTCGCTCGCGGACACCACGCTGGTGCTGCTCGCGCCCGGCATGGGCGACGGCATCCAGGCTGCCAAGGCCGGCATTCTCGAAGTTGCCGACGTGTTCGTCGTGAACAAGGCCGACCGGGACGGTGCGGACCAGGTCGTGCGCGACCTGAAGTACATGATCTCGCTCGGCCGGGTCGACCGCACCGGTCCGCGCTGGCGGATTCCGGTGGTGTCCACGGTCGCCTCCCGCAACGAGGGCATCGACGAGGTGATCGAGGCACTCGAAACGCACCACACCTGGCTCACCGAACACGGCGAGCTGGCGGCACGCAGGCTCAACCGGGCCACGGTCGAGGTCGAGGCGATAGCCGTCGAGCAGCTCCGCGAACGCTTCGGCGACCTGCGCGGCGGGGCGGTGCTGGAGAAACTCGCCGGCCAGGTCTCCTCCGGCACGCTCGACCCGTACGCCGCCGCCGATCAGCTGGTGGCGGGCCTGCGCGCGGAAGGTTAGCCGAGGTGCCCGCGCAAGAAGGCCAGTTGCGTGCGCAGGATGCCCTCGGTGGCGGACGAGCCGAACGCCTGGTGCGCAATGCCGGGCAGCAGCACGACGTCGTGCGGTTTGCCGGCGGCCAGCAGCGCGGCCGACATGCGCAGCGTGTGCGCGGGATGCACGGTCGCGTCGGAAAGGCCGTGCATGAGCAGCAGTGGCACGGCCAGCTTCGGCGCGTCGGCGAGGAGGTCGTTGTCGTCGTACGCGGCGGGATTCTCGTCTGGCTGGCCGAGATAGCGTTCGCGCCAGCGCGCGTGGTAGAGCCGGGGATCATTCGGGGCCGCGCCCGCGATGGCCGCGTGGAACACGTCTGGCCTGCGCAGCGCGGCAAGCAGGGCGATCGTGCCGCCGAACGACCAGCCCCGGATGCCCACCCGGCCCAGGTCGAGGTCGGCATGTTCGCGGGCGGCCGCGTGCAGGCCGGCGACCTGGTCGTCGAGCACGGGAACGAACGCGTTGCCGTGGATCTCGCGCTCCCAGTCCGGGCCGCGACCTGGCGTGCCGGCGCCGTCGATGACGAGCACGGCGAAACCGTGCTCGGCGAACCACTGCGAGATCAGGTCGCGCCAGTCGCCACCATCGGTGACGCGCTGGCGGCCCGGTCCCGCGTACGGGTCGAGCAACACGGGCAGCGGCGTGCCTGGCTCATGCCAGGAGGGCAGGTACAGGTCGGTGCGTAACGCGCGCGGGCCGAGGACGAGGCGGATGCGGTTGGTGCTCAGCACCGGCTGCTCGGCATCGGACCTGATGCGCGGCTCGGTGGCTTCGCGCAGGCCGTTCTCGTAGGCGTGGCAACGGGTTTCGGTCGGCTGGGCGGATGCGGTGAACACGATCCGCTCGCCCTCGATCCGGCGCACCTCGCGCAGTTGCCGGCCGGCCGGGGTGACCGGTTCGCCGTCGATGGCGAGGAACCGGGTGCCGTCCCGGTCGAGGTGGGTGACCAGCCGACCGGACGCGGTGCGCGCGGGCAGGCCGGGGACCTCCTGCACCCAGCAGCGATCGTGCTGCTCGTGCCGGACCGTGGTCGCGCCGGTGTGCTCGTCGATGGCAAGGAAGCGCTCGGTGCGCTGGTCGCGGCTGAGGCCGACGGCGTACGGGCCGTGTGCGTCCCAACCGGCCGTGACCAGGTACTCCAGCTCGAAGTCGACCTCGACGGACGAGCACGACAGATCGACGATGGCCAGGCTGATCACCGGGTTCGGCCTGCCGACCGCGGCATAGCGGATCGCGCGCGGTGGCCGATCCGGCTCGGTCAGGTCGTCGAGGTACCAACTGTCCACTTGGGAAGCGTCACTTCGCGCGACGAGGAGTTGGGTGCCGGACGGCGACCACCAGAAGTCGTCGACATCGGTGGCGATCGGCACGTCGATGCCGGTGACGTGCAGGGTCGACCCGCACAGGTACGCGATCCTGCCGCCACGCGGGCGCGGGCGGGAGATCGGGTCGGGGGTCGGGATGTGCCGGACGGTGCCGTCGGTGATGGTGTGCAGTTCGCCGCGGACCGCGCAGGCGATGGTGTGCACGTCGGTCGCGTACTCGTCGACGCCGTCGAGCAGGAGGCGTTCCGGGTCGTGCGACCAGAGCGCGCCGGAACGCAGGAACAGCACGGTCGGACCGACCGTGATGTCGTGCGGGGCGTCGAGCCTGAAACGGTGGGTGCGATAGATCTGGGCCGGCAGCGAGTCCGTCACCGTTCGGCGAGCACAATGTCGAGCAGGCCGGGGAAGCGCGCGTCGAACTCGGCCTTGCGCAGCCGGTTCAGCCTGCGCGAGCCCTCGTCGCGCTGCTCGATCAGGCCGGTCGCGCGCAGCACCGCGAAGTGGTGGCTGCTGGTCGCCTTGGTCACCGGCAGGTCGAACGTGCCGCACGCCTTGGTCCAGTCCGGCGACTCGGCCAGTGCGCGCAGCATCAGCCTGCGCACCGGGTCGGCCAGCGCGTCCAGTGCGTCCTGCAGGCTCACCTCGGCCGGATCGCCGTGCGTGAGGTTGCGGGCGCGCGCGGATGTCGGGGCTGGCCCAGTGTTCGATTGTCGTCGTACACTCATCTGGTCGACCTCCATCGAACATTCTACTGGGGAAACAGGGAGAGCCATGCCGTCCTCGCACCTGACGCTGACCTTCGGACCGGCCAGCCGCAACCTGCTCGCCGAGGCCACCGACCCGGGCCGGGAAGGCGCGCTCGCCGCACTGGAGTCGTTCTACTACGCCCTGAACAACCGCGACGCCGACGTGCTCGCGCAGGTGTGGAGCGACGACGACCTCGTCCAACTGAACAACCCGCTCGGTGGCATCCTGCGCGGCCGCGACGCCATCGTCGAGCTGTACCAGCGGGTGTTCGACTCGCCTGCCAAGCTGGAGATCACCTTCGGCGACATCGTCGAATACGTCGGCCCGAACCACGCGGTCTTCGCAGGCCGCGAGACCGGCACGTTCGCCTCGCCCGACGGGACGCGGGTGCCCCTGTCCATCCGCACCACGCGGTACTTCGGTCATCTCGGCGGGCGCTGGGCGCAGCTGCACCACCACGGCAGCATCGACGACCCGGACCAGTTGCGCGCCTACCAGCGGGCCGTGCTCACGCGCTGAACAGCCCCGTTGTCCAGGCCCGGCACGGTAGCGCGCGGGTCGGACAACGGGGCCGTCGGCCGAGGAGGGTCAGCAGCTCGACTTGTAGGTGTACTTGGCGATCGCCGCCGCGTCGCTCTGGGTGAGCGACACCAGGTTGGTGGAGATCGACTTGGTGACCGGCTTACCGGTGATCGCGTTGACCACCTGGTCGACACCGTCGACGCCGATGGTGGCCGGGTCCTGCGCGATCAGCGCCTGGAACGTGCCGGACTGGAGGTCCTGCACCTCCTGCGGGCTCGCGTCGAAGCCGACCAGCTGGACCGTGCCCTTCTTGCCGGCGGACTGTAGCGCGGTCGCCGCGCCCTGGCCGGTGTTCAGGTTGGACGCGAACACGCCGACCAGGTCGGGGTGGGCGGCCAGTTCCGAGGTCAGGATCTGGGTGGACTGCGCGACGTCGTTGTTGGTGTACTGCTGGGGCAGCATGGTCAGGTTCGGGTACTTCTTGATCTCGTTGGCGAATCCGGCCTCGCGTTCGTCCGTTGTGGACGTACCGGCGACGGTGTTGAGTACCAGCACCGAGCCGGTCTTGCCGTTGAGCAGCTTCGCCAGGGTGTCCGCGGCCAGCTCGCCGCCCTGGGTGTTGTTCGACGAGATGGACGATTCGACGATCGAGGTGTCCTTGAGCGCGGTGTCCACCTGGACGACCTTGGTGCCCGCTCGGGTGAGCGTCTGGATCGGGTTGAACATGGCAACGTTGTCAGTCGGCGCGATCAGCACACCGGCCGGCTTGTTGTTGACCACCGAGTTGACGATCGGGGTCTGTGCGTCGACCGAGAACTTCGGAGCGCCCTGCTGGGTGAGGCTGTAGCCCTTGCTGGCCGCCTCGGCCTTGGCCGCGCAGTAGATGGTCGTGTAGAAGGGTTCGATGTCACCCGGGATGTAGACCAGATTCTTGTTGGCCGGCGCGGACGCCGCGTTACTGCCACCGCTCTGCCCGACCTGACCACTGCCGCCGCACGCGGCGAGCAGTGCGCCCGCGGCCACGATGACGCCGGCCACCACGATCGTGCGCGTCTTGTGCTGCATTCCTTCGTTCCTCTCGTCTTTGAGCTGGACGTTTTTGGTCAGCGAGGCCGGTTGCGCCTGCGACGCTGGTCGAACCAGACGGCGGCGACCAGCACGATGGCGACCGCGATCGGCTGCCAGAACGGGGGGACACCGCTGATGGTGAAGCCGCTGGTGAGCACCTGCGGAATGAACGTGCCGAACACGGTGCCCAGCAGGACGCCGGAGCCGCCGAACAGGCTGGTACCACCGAGGACGACACCGGAGATGGCATTGAGGTTGTCCGTGGTGTGGCTGGCGATCGTGGTCGTGCCGTAGTAGGCGAGCGAGAGGAATCCGGCGACACCGGCAAGCAGACCGGTGAGCAGGTACACCCACAACAACTGCTTCTTGACCGGAATACCGACTCGACGGGCCGCCTCCGGGTTCGAGCCGACCGCATAGGTGTAGCGGCCGAACTTGGTGGTGTGCAGCAGCCAGGCGAAGAACAGCGTGATCACCGCGACGACGATCACCAGGTACGGGATGTAGAACAGGGTGCCGGAGCCGACGGTGTTGCGCAGCGCGCCCGGCACGGTCCGCACGTCGTTGCCGTCGGTGATCAGGTCGGCGACGCCGAGCGCGGCACCGAACGAGCCCAGCGTGACGATCAGCGGTGGCACTCCGGCATAGGCGACCAGCCAGCCGTTGATCAGGCCCCACGCCCCGCCTGCCGCGATCGAGACGACCAGGCCGACCAGGATCAGGCCGACGCCGTCGTTGGTGGCGTCGCCGCCGCCGAGGCTCTGCATCACTTCGGCGCTGAGCACGCCGGAGAAGATCAGTACCGTGCCGACCGAGAGGTCGATGCCGCCGGTGATGATCACGAACGTCATGCCGACCGCGAGCAACAGCAGCAGGCACAGCTGGATGAACAGCACCTGGATGTTGAACAGGGTCAGGAAGCTGCCAGGGTGCAGGACGCTGAACGCGACGACGAGGCCGACCAGGATCACGCCGACCCACAGCGTGTTGGAGGCGCCGAGCTTCTGCCAGATGGTCGCTTCGGGCCTACCGGTCATGTCCTCGGGCTGGAAGGCCGCCTTGGGTGTTTCGGTGTTCGTCACGCGGCGTCCTCCTGTGACAGGGCGCCGGTCATCGCGCCGACCAGGTCTTCCAGGGTCGCGTCCTTGGCGACGAACCGGGCGACCCGCCTGCCGAGTCGCATCACCTCGACGCGGTCCGCCACCGAGAGCACCTCGGGCATGTTGTGGCTGATCAGCACTACCGCGATGCCGGTGTCGCGGACTTTGCGGATCACGTCGAGCACGCGCTCGCGTTGCACGACGCCGAGTGCGGCGGTGGGCTCGTCCATGAACACGACCTTGCTGGCCCACACGACCGAGCGCGCCACCGCGACGCTCTGCCGCTGGCCACCGGAGAGCGAGCCGATCGACACGTCGATGTCCTGCAACTGCACGCCGAGCGTGGCGAACTCGTCGGCCGCCTGCTTGCGCATGGCCTTCTTGTCCAGCATGCCCAGCGCGCCGAGGATGCCCTTGCGGCGCAGTTCGCGGCCGAGGAACAGGTTCGCGGCCGGGTCGAGATCCGGCGCGACCGCCAGGTCCTGGTACACGGTCTCGATGCCGTGCTCGCGAGCGGCTGTCGGCGAGTCGAGGTGGATCGGCCTGCCGTCGAGCAGGATCTCGCCGGAATCCGGGATCTCCGCGCCGGAAAGGCACTTCACCATCGTCGACTTGCCGGCACCGTTGTCACCGATCAGCGCGACGACCTCGCCCTGCCGGGCGGTGAACGACGCACCGCGCAACGCCTCGACCGAGCCGTAGCGCTTCACCAGGTTGCGAGCTTCGAGCGCGATCTCGGAGCCCGAATTTTCCGTCATCTCAGCTATCTCCCTGGGAATCCGGGGCAGGCGGACGACAGCGCACCATGATCAGCTCACCATCCACAGTAGACGATCCAGCAGCGTGTGGCACCACGGCGGTGTCGCCCTTGCGCAGTTCGAGCACACCGCCGTGTTCAGTGCTCAGCCTGCCGCTGCCGTCCAGCGCGACCAGCACCGAGAATCCGGGATCCAACTCGACCGGAGCCTTGACCTGCAACCGTTCCGCGCGGAAGAACGAGGCAGCAGCGTCGTCGAACAGCGGCACCACCGGCTGTGCGTCGCCAGCCGTGTGCCGCACGATGCGCTCAAGCCGGTCCGCGTCCCAACCGCTGCGGTCCACCGCGCCCAGTGCCGTTTCGAAGCCGATGCCAAGGTGCGCGGCCTCGGCGTCGTCGAGGAAGCCCTGCCACTCCAGGGTGATGGAGAAGTCGGTCGGCTGCTGGAGTTCGACGATGAACACGCCCGCACCGATCGCGTGCGGCAGGCCGGACGGGATCAGCACGGTGTCGCCGGGCGCCACGGTGATCTTGTTCAGCGAACCCAGCATCGCATCGCGGTCCTGCCCTGCCACCCAGTCCGCCAGCTCCGCCGCGTCGATGTCCTTCTGGAAACCGGCATACACAGTCGGCTCCGCGCCCGATGTCCCGATCACCGCCCACGCCTCGGTCTTGCCGAAATGGGATCCGAAGTGCTCCCGCGCGAAGGAGTTGGAGGGGTGCAGGTGCACCGGCAGCCGCTGGCCCGCGTCGAGCAGCTTCACCAGCAGCGCCGTGCTGGTGCCGAAGGCCGCGACGTGCTCCGCGCCCAGCCACGCCTCCGGAGCGGCCGCCACCGCGTCCCGGAGAAACCGCCCGTCGGGCAGCGTGGACAGGCCGTCGGTCTGTTTGCCGAACCTCGGCGTCGTCGACGCGACCCAGTCCTCCGGCCCGTACTCCGCGGCCGACTCCATACCGCGCAGCGCGGCGATCGCCGCACCACCCTGGTAGAACTGTCGCGGCTGGTTCGCCGGCAGCACAACCGGGCGAGCGGCGACCGAGTAATCGGTCGTCGGCGATGAGTTCATGAAGGGCTTACCTCTCCGGATCCTCGGGGTATCAGGCGCACCGGGGAGATCACCCGGTGCGGCGGCGAGTTGTCCCCTGACAACCGGGCGAACAACAACTCGGCGGCCGCCTTGCCGAGTGCCCCGGTGTCGTGTGCGATCACGCTGACCGGCGGGTCGAGCAGATCGGCGAGTTCGAAGTCGTCGAACCCGACCAGCGCTGGCCGGTTCGCCCTGTTGGCGAGGGCGCGCAGCACGTGCACGGTGATCCGGTTGTTGCCGCTCACCACCGCGGTCGCCGGTTCGGGGAGGTTCAGCACCCGGTCCAGGGCCGCGGCGATGCCGCGTTCGTCCGGTGCGCCCATGGTCACGAGGTCTTCGTCGAAGCGGATCTCGGCACGCGCGCAGCCCTCGCGGAAGCCACGAAGGCGCTCGCTCGCGGTGAAGATCGTGGCGGCGTCACCGAAGAAGGCGATCCTGCGGTGACCGTGGGCGGCGAGGTGGCGCACTGCCTCGACGGTGCCGCCGAGGTTGTCCACCAGCACGGTGTCCGCGACGATGTCGCCCGCTGGCCGGTCGAGAAACACCACCGGCATGCCGGCGTGGATCTCCGGGACCAGGTAGCCGTGCCGCAGGCCGGCCGGGACGACCAGCAGGCCGTCCACCCTGCGGGCGCAGAACTCCAGCGCGAGTTCGCGTTCCCGGTCCGGGTCCTCATCGGACGATCCGGTCATCACGTGCCGGCCGAACTGTCGGGCGACCTCCTCGACGGCGCGGGTCAGCACCGAGTAGAAGGGGTTGGCGACGTCCTCAAGGAGTAGCCCGATGGTTCCGGTCGAGGAGCCCCTGCGCAGGTTGCGGGCCCCGAGATTGCGGCGGAAGCCCAGCTGGTCGATGGCGGCGAGCACGCGCGCGGCAGTCGTCGGGTGCACGCCGGTCTCGCCGTTGACCACCCGCGACACGGTCTTGAGGCTCACGCCGGCCAGGCGAGCCACGTCGTTCATGGTGGCGCGCCGCACTCGGCCCGATCCGGCATTCGACAACGTTGTCATCGCCGGGGATTGGACACCCATCAACACCCGCTTGTCAACGGTTTGCCGGGTCCACCAGCCGATTTCGCCCGGTCGCGGCCGTCCCGTTTGACAAGGTTGTCACTCGGCCTCGCCGACTGGTTGATCGCTGGTTAAACGAAGTCGCCCGAGGCTTTGCGCACCTTGACCAGCAGGTCGGTCAGGTTCGCGGTCTGCTTCTCGGACAGGCCGCGCAGGCCGAAATCGGCCTCGGTCACCGCGGCCGTCGCCTCGGCGCGCCGGGTGCGGCCCTCCTCGGTGATCTCCACCAGCGTGGTGCGCCGGTCCGTCGGGTGCGGGATGCGCTTGACAAGACCGTCCGCCTCCAGCCGGTCCACGATGTTGGTCACGCTGGTCGGATGCAGTTGCAGCCGTTGACCCATCACCCGCATGGGCAGGCTGCCGCGCCGCGAGAAGTACAGCAGCACAAGGGCTTCGTAGCGGGCGAAGGTCAGGCCGTGCGGCTTCAGCGCGGCGTCCACCGCGGACTGGAGGATCTGCTGGACCCGCATCACGCTGGTGACCGCGGCCATCACGCCGGACGGGCCGACCCGCTCCGCCCACAGATCAGCCGCTCGGGCAATGGGGTCGAACGCGAGCGGCTGGTCGGTCATGGATGCGAAGTTACCAGCGAGTTTGTCGCTGCGGGAACCGGCCGCGTCCCGCGAGCGTCGGGATGCTGGCGGAGAATCGCGCAAACGTCCTACCCGACACAAGATGCACCCGACACAAGATGCAAAGGAGTCGCACGTGCTTGTCGCGTTCAGCGTGAGTCCCAACGCCAGTGCCGCCGACGGTGGCGTGAGCGAGGCGGTGGCCAGGGCGGTTCGAGTGGTACGCGAGTCCGGCCTGCCCAACTCGACCAATGCCATGTTCACCAACATCGAGGGCAGTTGGGACGAGGTCATGGACGTGGTGCGACGCGCGGTCGAGGCCGCAGGCGAGGGGAGCACGCGGGTCGGTCTCGTCCTCAAAGCGGACATTCGGCCTGGATACGATCACGGTCAGTTGGACGCCAAGGTCGAGCGGATCGAGGCGCACCTCGCCGAGAACGGGTAGCCGCGAACGCGCGAAATATGCCGGTCGCGTAGTTGATCAATGCGCGGTGGATTCGCCGCGAATCGTCCAAGAAATCTCCCAGGTTCCTCGGGGTTTTCGCCCTTGTTGATCAAGGAACGCGGATTGACGGGGAATCGCCACCCGGGTGCGTGAATGAATGCCCCCAAGCGGGCCAATGCGGGTGCCAGCTGATCCGGTGACAATGGTCGTGGTTACTGTAGGGCTAACGGACGGATACTGACCGTCGTCGGGGAGGGGTGTTGATCCAAGCGACCGAGCGCACGTCGTACCGTGCGGTGTTCGCGTCCCGCGAGTTCCGCGCGCTGTGGTTCGCGCAGATCATGTCGGTCGCCGGCGATCGCCTCGCCCTGGTAGCCACGTCGCTGCTGGTCTACAGCCACACGCACTCACCGATACTGACCGCGATCACCTACGCCTCGATCTACCTGCCCTGGTTGCTCGGCGGCCCGTTCCTGTCCGGACTGGCCGACCGCTTCCCGCGCAGAGTGGTCATGGTGATCTGCGACATCGCGCGTGCGCTGCTGGTCGCCGCCATGGTCCTGCCCGGCAACCCCGTGCTGGTCGTGGTCGTGCTGCTGTTCGTGGTCACCACCCTCCAGTCGCCGTTCCAGGCATCGCGCACCGCGATCGTGGCCGACGTGCTCAGCGGCGAGTCCTACGTGCTCGGCGTCGCGGTCACCAGACTGACCAACCAGTTGGGTTACGTCGCCGGTTTCGCGGTCGGCGGCACCATCGTCGCGTTCTCCGGCACGAAGACCGCGCTGCTCATCGACTGCGCCACGTTCATCGCCTCCGCGCTGCTCGTCCGGTTCGGGGTGGCCAGCCGACCGGCGCCGATCGAGAAGGCCGCCCGGCCGTCGACCTGGGGAATGGTCACCTCGGGCGCGAAACTCGTCTTCGGCAGGCGCAAACTGCGGACATTGATGATGCTGGGCTGGCTCGCCGCGTTCTACGCGGTCCCCGAGGGCCTCGCCGCGCCGTACGCGTCGGGCTTCGGTGGTGGTCCGGTGGACACCGGTTTGGTGCTGGCCGCATTGCCGCTGGGCAGCGCGGCCGGCACATACTTCCTCGGCAAGCTGGTGCGCCCAACTCGGCGACTCCAGCTGATGGGCGGCCTTGCCATCGGGTCGTGCGCACCGCTGCTGCTGTGCGCACTGCGCCCTGGTCTCGTACTGTCTGTCGTGATCCTCTTCGTCGCCGGGGCCGCTTCCGCCTTCCAGCTCTCGGCGAGTTCGGAGTTCGTGACCGCGGTACCGAACTCCTCCCGCGGTCAGGCATACGGTTTCGCGAACGCCGGGCTTGCCATCGGTCAGGGACTGTCGATCTCCCTTGCCGGTGCCTTGGCCGGTGCGCTGCCCGCGTCGTTGGTGATCGCAGTGAGCGGTGGGTTGGGGACCGTTATCGCGACCATGCTCGCGTTGAGCTGGCAACGACAGCCCGCCAATGGCATTGGCGCGTTACTGGTGGACTAGACCCGGCGTCCGAGTTCAGCGATCACCACTCATCTCGGGCCATAGCCCCTCCTTTCCGCACCCGCCGACCGTGTGCCGGCATCATGCCACCGTTCGCCGCTCCCCGTCAGATGCGGTATTGGACAGTGGGAACCGGCACTTGGCCTTCGATCATTGTCGCATGTGCGATGCCATTGGTCATACGTCCGTCCGCCGGAATATCTTGTGCGGCACGGATAACAATGGGATACGGCAAAGTCACGATCCGCGCTCGAAAGCGGTAAGGTGCCGCTGGGCAGCTGGGAAAGCCTCGGGGGGTGTGCCCGTGCTCCGAAAGTCGACGACAACAGCAAACAGTAACAATTCCGCGGCCGTGGTACACCGACTGTGGTCGGTACGGACCTGGCCGATGCGCCTGCTGTCCGCCCAGGTGCTCGGATTCATCGTCGCTGTCGAGATTCTCGCGATTGTCGCGGTGGTCTTTGCCGTTACGCACAGTGCTTTTCGATTGAAAGATCTCGCGCTCTGTAGTGGACTCCTGGTGTGCTGCATCGCCCTCGTCGAAGTGCGACGCAGAGTGTCGGTGCCCCAGCCGGGTAACGCGGTCGTCAAGGAACTCATCTCGATCTGGTGTCTGCCGATCGCGTTGATCCTGCCGCCCGCCTACGGGGTGCTCGCGCCGATCCCGCTGCTCGTGCTCACCCACCTGCGGGTGCACACCGGTGTCGCCTACCGCCGCGTGTTCACCGCCGCCGCGATCATGCTCGCCTTCGGCGCGGCCGGACTGTCCTTTCGGGCCATCACCGGCGCCGGACTCAGCACGGTCGACGCGCCGTCGCTGCAGCACCTGCTGCCGTGGATCGGCGCGGTGCTCATCGCCGCCGTCGTCCGCTGGGCGGTCAACGTCTTCCTGGTCACCGCCGCCATCGCCAGCACGGCGAGCGACGTGCACTGGCCGCGACTGATCGTCAACAAGGACACCGCGTTCAGCGACCTGATGGAGATCAGCTTCGGCGTGATCACCACCTTCCTGCTCGCGGTGAACCCGCTGCTCATCCTGATCACCGTGCCGCCGGTGCTGATGCTGCAACGCACCGTCCAGTACGCGCAGCTGGTCGCGGCCGTGCGGCGGGACTCCAAGACCGGCCTGCTCAACGCGGCAACCTGGGACCAGGAGGCGAGCAACGCGGTGCGCAGGGCGTCGCGGATCGGTGTGCCGCTGGCCATGCTGCTGCTGGACATCGACCACTTCAAGAAGGTCAACGACACCCTCGGTCACCTCGCCGGTGACCGGGTGTTGCTGGCGATCGCCAACACCCTGCCCGGCCAGTTGCGCAGGGGAGACCTGGTCGGCCGGTTCGGCGGCGAGGAGTTCGTGGTGCTGCTGCCGGACACGGACACCGAGGAGGCGTTCAACATCGCCGAACGGGTCCGGCTGATGATCGCGGACCTGGTGGTGTCGCTCGAAGGGCTGGACGAGGTGCCCATCGAGCAGACCAGCGTCACCGTGTCGATCGGCGTGTCCACGCTCAACACCAGCGTGCACCACGACCACGCCGACCTGCTCGCCACCGCCGACCGCGCGCTCTACCGGGCCAAGGACCAGGGCCGCAACCAGGTCTGCATCGGCGTCAACTGACCGCCGCCCGATTCACCTGGTTCGCTGAAGTGTCGCAGGCCACAGCCCTCCTGGCGTCGAAAAATAGTCGGACGTCCTACTATTGGTTGGCAGAGTGTCATGGAGACTCCTTGGAGGCACCGGATGTCCGCCGACGACAGCATCGAAGCCGGCCGCGAGCGCTGGCAGGGCGCGTATCACGCCGCCGAGTCATCGGGCAAGGTCAGGGACGCCGACTTCACCACCCTCTCCGGCGTGCTCGTCGACCCGGTCTACGGCCCCCGGCCGGGGGAGACCGTCGAGAACTTCGATCGGATCGGCTGGCCGGGCGAGTTCCCGTTCACCCGCGGCCTGCACGCCACCGGGTACCGGGGCAAGCCGTGGACCATCCGCCAGTTCGCCGGTTTCGGCAACGCCAAGCAGACCAACGAGCGCTACAAGATGCTGCTCGCTGGCGGCGGTGACGGGCTTTCGGTCGCCTTCGACATGCCCACCCTGATGGGCCGCGACTCGGACGACCCGCGCAGCCTCGGCGAGGTCGGCCACTGCGGTGTGGCCATCGACTCTGCCGCCGACATGGAGGTGCTGTTCGCGGATATCCCGCTGGAGCAGGTCACCACCTCGATGACCATCTCCGGCCCCGCGGTCCCGGTGTTCTGCATGTACCTGGTCGCGGCCGAGCGCCAGGGCGCGGACATCGGCAAGCTCAACGGCACGCTGCAAACCGACATCTTCAAGGAGTACATCGCCCAGAAGGAGTGGCTGTTCGCACCGGAACCGCACCTGCGGCTGATCGGCGACCTGATGGCCTACTGCGGCGAGAACGTGCCAGCGTACAAGCCGCTTTCCGTGTCCGGTTACCACATCCGCGAGGCAGGGGCGACCGCGGCGCAGGAACTCGCCTACACCCTCGCAGACGGTTTCGGCTACGTGGAGCTCGGCCTCAGTCGAGGTCTGGACATCGAGAAGTTCGCGCCCGGCCTCAGTTTCTTCTTCGACGCGCACATCGACTTCTTCGAGGAGATCGCGAAGTTCCGCGCCGCAAGGCGGATCTGGGCGCGCTGGCTGCGCGACGTCTACGGCGCGCAGACCGCGAAGGCGCAGCAACTGCGCTTCCACACCCAGACCGCGGGCGTCTCGCTCACCGCGCAGCAGCCGGACAACAACATCGTGCGTACCGCGATCGAGGCGCTCGCCGCGGTCCTCGGCGGCACGAACTCCCTGCACACCAACGCCCTTGACGAGGTGCTCGCGCTGCCGAGCGAGAAGGCAGCGCACATCGCGCTGCGCACCCAGCAGGTGATCATGCAGGAGTCCGGCGTCACCAACGTGGCCGACCCGCTCGGCGGCTCCTGGTACGTGGAGGCGCTCACCGACAAGATCGAGGCCGACGCCGAGCAGATCTTCAGCCGGATCAAGGATCTCGCCAAGCAGGCAGTGCCCAACGGGCAGTACCCGATCGGCGAGATGACCTCCGGCATCCTGCGCGGCATCGAGGACGGCTGGTTCACCGGCGAGATCGCCGACGCCGCGTTCGCCTACCAGCAGGCGCTGGAGAAGGGCGACAAGAAGATGGTCGGCGTGAACACGCTGGTCGACTCGGCAACCGACGATCTGGAGATCCTGCGGGTCAGCCACGAGGTCGAGCGGGAACAGAACCGGCTGCTCGCCAAGCGTAGGGCAGCGCGCGACGAGGACGCGGTCAAGCACGCCCTCGCCGACATGGTCGAGGTCGCCAAGGGCGATGGCAGCCTGATCGAGCCGATGCTCGCCGCGGTCCGCGTCGAGGCGACCCTCGGCGAGATCTGCGGCGCACTGCGCGACGAGTGGGGCAGCTACACCGAGCCGGCCCGGTTCTGAGTCCAGTTCTTGCCGAGCGCAAATTTCGCCGTTCGTCCTAGGCGAAGCCGTCCCTCCCCGTAAGCTTCCGATGACTCAGCGGTACATCGGAGGCGGGGGGCGGCGATGGGGACCGGTTATCAGATCGACCTGGCGTCAATGACGCAGCTGGTCAACACCTTGAAAACAGCGGCGCAGAGCATCACCGACGCCAACACCGCGTTGCGGAACGCGTCGGCCGACCAGTTGGGCAACGACGATCTGAACAGCGCCGGCAGCGACTTCAAAGATCGCTGGGATTACGGCACCGGCAAGATCTCGGATCTCACCGGCAAGATGACGGACGCGCTTGGCAAGACCGTGCAGGCGTACCAGGACGTGGAAAACCAGGTCGCCCAATCGTTCGCGGCACCGCCTTCACCCGCGCCGAATTCGCCGGCCGCAGGTTCGCGGATCTCCACCGCGCTCACCGGGAACCGCTCGTCATGACCAACTACCCCGCACTCGGATTCGACCCCGCTCCGGGCGATCCCGGTTCGGTTTCCTCGCTCGCCACCAATTTCTCCACCGTCGCCCATATCTCGGATCCGCGCGCAACGCGCTGAACACCGTTGGCGAGAGCCACAGCATCTGGCAGGGCGATGCCGCCGACAACTTCCGTGGCCAGGTCGGGCAGTTGCCCGACTACCTCAACAAAGCCAACGCCTCCCTCGGCGACGCAGCGAAAACCCTGGAGAGCTGGGCGGCCGACCTGACCACCATGCGGGCCAAGGCGAGCCAGTACGAAACCCAAGCTGCACAGGCATTGCAGAAGCTGCAACAGGCACAGAGCAACCCGAATCTGAAGCTGGCGGGCGAGCAGTTCGACACCGCGCAGGCGTTGCAGCAGGCGCAATCCGAGCTGAACACGGCCGAGCAGGCGCTCAACTCCGCACAGCAGGAACTGAACGCGATCCGTGAGGACGCTCAGCGGTTGCTGGCCCAGCACGAGAACTGGCCCAGCACGAGAACCTGGCCAAGCAGGTCGCCGACGCGCTCCGCAAAGCCAAGGACGAGGCACCCCAAGAACCGGGCCTGTTGGACCGTCTCGGCGACGCGCTGAGCAGTTTGCTCGGCGACGTGTCCTCGTTGGCCAACAAGGCGTGGCAGTGGACCAAAGACCATGCGAGCGACATCGCCGAAGTCGGCAATCTGCTCAGCAAGATCAGCGCGGTTCTCGGTGTGATCGCCCTGGCCACCGCCGCGTTCGAACCGGTCGGGGCGATCTTCGGTGCGGCCGCCGGACTCACGTCACTGGGCGCGCTGGCGGCGTCGGGTTTGGCCAAGGCGGCGGGCGACAAGAACGTGAGCTGCGGCACCCTGGGCATCGACGCCATCGGCTCATTGCCTTTTCTCGGGCCACTCACCAGCGGCACCAAAGTCGCCGCGGCCGGCATCGACGGCGCCACCGCGTTCAGCCGGGCCACTGAAGCCGCCAAGGGCCTTGGCGCCAAGACAGCCATCGCCGGCAGCACGATCAGGATCGTCGGGGAAGGATTCGTGCCGAAACTCCTCGCGGCTGGAACAAGCAAGTTCATCAACGGCGCCACCATCGGTACCGGTGGCTTCAATCTGATAGTCAGCCGCTTGGCCCAGATTGGCCCGAAAGTGGGACTGTCCGGGCTGGCCGGACTGGCGGACAAAGCGATCGACCCCCTGTCCAGTGTGGCTCGGGGAATCGACATCGATATCGACGCCGTCAAGACCGGGGGCAGCATCGCCTACAGCTTCCTGACCGCGGACGGGAACAGCCAACCCCCGTCGGCCGGCGCCACCTTCTCCGGTCGGCTGAGGGCGAGGTCCGGCTCGTGACCAGCGCGACATCGATGCGGTCCTTCTCCGTGGACCTTCCCGAGGGCATGGTGCCGATCCCGATGATCGCCTCCGCTGGCAGCGCTACGGCGCTGGCGGAGGCACTGGCCGGTCGGTTCGGGCTGCGGGCCGATGATGTCAGCGCTGTCGTGGTCGCCGATCTGTTCACCGTGTTTGGTGAAATGATGGGTGAGTCCGGGGTCGAGTTCGCCGCGATGGGACTGTTCCGTTCACCGGACGACCCGGAGCGGCCGGCGTCGGTGTTCATGACCGGTATGCGGATAGCGTCGGATCACGAGTCGCCCGAGGTCGCGATCAGGGGCCTGCGTGAGTTGCATACCGGCCGGGGCGCTGATGCGGTCGAGACGATAACGCTGCCCGCGGGTCCTGCCGTGGTCGTGGTGGACGAGAGCATGCGGGAACTGTCGACCCGATGGTGGCGCCGAACCGGCGGTGGTGTTGACCCGTCGGGCGACGGCGTGGATTCCCGATCCTGGTGGCACCACGGTCGCGGTCGTGTCGGTCCTCTCGCCGTCCTGGCAGGACTGGGTGCACACGTGTGACCTGGCCTTGGACGTTTTCGATTCGGTCAGTTGGGAGTAGCGCATGATCTATCGCATGAGTCGGAACTCCCCGGTCCAGTCGCCCGAGTGGCGGGTGTGGTCGCCGCAGCGTGTCGGCGATTTTCGGTGGTCGATCATCCCGGAGAACTGGTTCCAAACGGATCCGCTCACGGATACAGTGTGCGGAGCGTTGTTGATCGTGGAGTTCGTCCTCATCATGCCCACGGTGGGGCTGATTCGGCTGGCGGTCCACCACCGTCGCTCACCAGGCTGGTATGTGGAATGCAGGTACGGCACTGTTGCCGATCTCCCTACTGATCCCCGTATCAGGCTCCAGACCCGGACCAAGCGGCAGGCCAAACGGTTGGAGCGGGCCCTGGAGCGCGAATTCCGCAACGGCGCGGACTTCAACTCCCCAGCCATCCAAGCCGTCATCGCGCGCAGCAACGCAGCCGTTCAGCCGGTAACACCCCCCGTGACCAAAGGAACGAGCTGACCGTGCCCGATGCCTGATGTCTCCCTCCTGGCAGGATTGCCAGCACACCTGCGAACTGGCTGTGGACCTGTTCGAAACGCTCAGGTGGGAGACGCCATGACCTACCCCGGCAACACAGCCCCTTCTGGTGCGCCGCAGTGGCGGGTGTGGTCGCTGCGGCGGGCCGGCAATGCGTTTCGGTGGTCGTCGCTCCCGGACCGGCCGGTCGGGGGCGACGGCCCGATCGCCGCCCTCGTCGGACTGCTCGTGTTGCTGGAATTCGTGTTCGTCATGCCGACCGTGGGACTGGTGCGACTCACGATCCACAACGCTCGTTCACCGGGCTGGTACCTGGAGGCCCGATACGTCACGAGCGACGGGCGTTCGGCCGAGTCACAGGTCGAGCTACAAGTTCCGACCAAGCGGCAGGCCAACGGCTGCGGCGCGTGTTGCAACGAGAATTCGGTAATGGTGAGGACGTCAACTCGCCAGCCGTCCGGCAGCCATCGCACACTGCCACACGACGTTCCGCCCCATGGGTCCGCCGCCGATCAGCGGGACGTTCTGAGGTAGCGGCGGCAGCCTGATGAAGCCGATGCTCGCTGCGGTCCTGCGGCGATGAATGGGACAGCTGTGCCCCCTAGGAATTGTGCTTGCCGAATCCGCAACGCTCTTTCTGATGTAGTCCAAATGGGTTGTTCGTGACTGTGGTCGATTACTGAGCGTAGAATTTGCTGGCCACTCTGGCGATCGTTGGCGCTTTATGAGCCCTTTCGCGTAAAACGGCATCCGGCATTCTGCTGCCCCGGTATCGTCTCGGATTGCGGAGGTCGCAATCCGAGACGGGGAGTTTGAGTTACGTGTTCACGCCTGATGATGGTGGCGCAGCCGATATCACAGCCGAAGAGGCATCCTTGGTCGAGGCTCGCGACAAGGCGGCGGTCGCGCAGGGCACCGGTGGTCAGGCCGCACAGATGGACGGCAGCGCCGGTAACCTGCTCGCCGCAGCAGGTAAGGGGTTCACCCTCGACCCACAAGCCGCAGCCACGCTCGCGGCGGCCTGTCGGTCAGCCATGGACACGATCAGGGGAATGACCCGCGACCTGGATAACATCAGCCAGGCGCCTAAGCTGGGGACTCTGGAGGGCGCGCAGGTCATCGCGACGTACACCCAGAATGTGGCCACCGACCCGCAGGGAATGCTCCAGGCGGTTGAGAGCCTCAATGCCACCCTGCAACAGATGCACGACGCGTATCTCCAGGCGAGCAGGAACTACCAGGAAACCAACGAGCAGGTCGCCGATATTCTGAGCAAGCTGGACAGCGGCCACTCGTCGGCTCCGGGCAACTCGGCTCCGACCGCGCGGCCCAACACCAGCGCCGGACCGACCTTTAACGCCTAGCCAACCGCAAGGATCGTTGTGACTCATCGCACCCTCGCCCTGCCGCTGCTTGTTGCTGCGATCGTCGGTCTGAGCGCCTGCTCGTCTCAGCGACCGGGTAGTCCGACGGCGGCGGCGAGTTCGACGACTGGCTCTCCGTCCAGCAGGGCTGGTGCTGATCCGTTGGCTTCGGTCGATCCGTGTTCGTTGATCACCTCGGCCGAGTTGGCTAGCAATGGTTTGCAACCTGGCAAGATCGTCAATGCGCCGGGGGCGCGAGCGTGTAGTTGGAACAGGCCCGACGATGGTGCGACCATCGACGGCTATCTGATCCAGATCGCGATCTACGACACCGCTGGCCTGGACCAGCTCAACACATCGGTCGGTACGGCCTCGGATTACTCGGTCGGGAAGTATCAGGGCAAGCTCCTGCGGTACAAGGCAGGGCTAACCTGCACCGTCGCGTTGGGGATCACCAGTACGTCGCGGATCGATATCGACGTCATTACAAGCACCAGCGTCGACCAGAGTTGCACCTTAGTTGAGAGGGTGGCGCCGGCTGTGGTGTCGCACTTTCCGGCTGGCGCCTGAGCATCCTCCGGTTCAGGCCAGCGGGGCGAAGGCGGCCGCGACGGGCGCGAGCAGGTCTGGCGTGCAGTCCAGCGGCAGGTTGAGGACGATCAGGTCCGCGCCGGCCGCGCTGTATGCCTTCGCCTGTTCGATGGCCTGCGCGTAGTCGCCGTCTTCGGGTAGTCGGATGTTCACCGAGCAGGTGATCTCCTTGACGTCGCGGTCGACGTCGGCGCAGTGTCCGGCCAGGATCTCCTTGAGTGCCGTGTATTGCTCGGGCGTGTCGGTGATGGCGTTCCAGCCTTGCGCCCAGCGGGCCACGGCGCGCAGCGTGCGCTTGGGCCCCTTGCCGCCGATGGTGATCGGCGGGTGCGGGCGCTGCACGGGCTTGGGCTCGCAGAATGCGTCGCGCAGCCGCACGTACTGGCCGTCGAAGTTGCTGACCTTGTTGGTCAGCAACGACACGATGGCCTCCATACCCTCGTCGAACCGGTCGAAGCGCTCGCGCAGCGGCGGCAGGTCGATGCCGAGCGCGTCGCATTCCTGCTGGTTCCAGCCTGCGCCGAGGCCGAGTTCGAGGCGGCCGTCGGAGATGATGTCGGTGGTCGCGGCGATGTTGGCCATCAGCGCGGGCGACCGGTAGATCATGCCGGACACCTGGCAGCCGATCCGAATCCGCCGCGTCGCCTGGGCGAGTGCGGCGAGCATGCTCCACGCCTCCAGGTTCGGGCCTGCCGGGTCGCCGGAGAGTGGATAGAAGTGGTCCCAGTTCCAGGCCGACTCGAACAGCTCGATCTCGTCCGCTGCCTGCCAGACCTCAAGAATGCGCTGCCAGGTGGTGTGCTCGGGCCTGGTCTTGATGGCGAAACGCACGGTGCTCGCCTCCCTCGTGACGTCCTCTCCGCATGATCCTATGACCGGCTCGTCGGGCTTGCCGGCATCCTCGTCACCGTTCGTGCCAGGATGGAACCGTGACAAGGCCAGACCCACGTCGTTCAAACGCAGCCATGTCCGCGGCCCTCTCCGGCGCGGTGGACCTGTCCGGTCTCAAGGCCAGGGCCGAGGCGGCGAACAAACAGCAGAGCGCACCCAGCGGGACGACCGGCGGCGGTGACGGCGCGCCAGTCGGCCCGCGCAGTCAATGGGTGATCGATGTCACCGAGGAGACCTTCCAGGCCGAGGTGGTCGAGCGGTCGCTTCAGGTGCCGATCATCGTCGACCTGTGGGCCGACTGGTGCGGCCCGTGTAAGCAGCTCTCGCCGGTGCTGGAACGCCTAGCCAACGCGGCGGGCGGTGCCTGGGTGCTGGCCAAGGTCGACGTGGACGCGAACCCGAGGATCTCTCAGGTCTTCGGTGTGCAGTCCATCCCGACCGTGGTGGCCATCGCCGGCGGTCAGCCCATCGACGCCTTCGCTGGCGCGCTGCCCGAACCGCAGATCCGGGAGTGGCTGAAGTCACTGCTCGACGCCCTGCGCGACCGCATGCCCGGTATCGCGGCCGCCGAGGCCGCCGCCGCCCAGCGCGGTGACGTGGTCGCCGAGCCGGAGGAGCCGGAGGACCCCAGGTTCGTGGCGGCCGAACAGGCCCTTGACAACGGCGACTTCGCCGAGGCAGAAGCCGCCTATCAGCGGATTCTCAACGAGGAGCCGGCCAACGAACTGGCCCGCAACGCGCTCGCCCAGGTCAAGTTCCTGGCCAGGGTCACCAACGCCGACCCGGCGGCCCGAGCCAAGGCGGACGCCGACCCGGACGACTTGGACGCCCAGTTCACCGCCGCCGACCTCGACCTGGCCGAGCAGCAGCTGGAGGCCGCGTTCGGCCGATTGATCAACGCGGTGCGGCGCACCGCTGGCGACGACCGGGACCGGGTGCGCAAGCGTTTGGTCGAGCTGTTCGAGCTGTTCCCGTCCGACGAACCGCGTGTGCTCAAGGCTCGGCGCGACCTGGCCAGCGCCCTGTTCTGAGTCGCAAAGCTGAGTCGCGAGGAGCCAAGGAGTCGCAGGGCTCGGCTCGACCGGGTTCAGCTCCAGTTGAACTCGGTCGAGCAGTCCTTGCTCCCCTGTAGGAAGCCGATCTGAAACGCCTGCACCCTGGCGAACCCGGACGGCACCTGCTTGCCGTTCACATCCGCCGCGATCAGGCTGTGCGGCGCGAGCAGCTCGGCCACGGCTTCGTCAAGGTCGCCCGGCCCGAGCAACAGCTGCTGCTGCGGGCCGTTGGCGAAGCGGTGCCGCGTCACTCCCGCCCACGCCCCGGTCAGGCAGGCCGTGCGCAGGCCGGCGTTCGCGTCGGTCAGCGGGGTCTTCTGCGCCTTCTGCACGGCCAGCACGTAGCGCGAGGCGATCTCGGCGAACGCGGCGAAGTCGCCGAGGCTGGCCGAACCCACGCCCAACTGGTCGTCCTTGGGCAGTTGGGCGAGCGCGTCGAGCTTGGTCTCGTCGATCTCGACCGTGTTGCTCGCCGGACAGTACGAGGCGGGCGGCGTGCTCGTGCCGGTCGGGCAGTTCCCGTCGCCGGTCACGATCTCCGGTGGGTTGCCTGACTTGCCCGTTGGGCTCGGCTTGAAGGTCGCGTCCAGGCTCTGGGTGAGCAGCTGGAGAGTCTGCGGGTCCACCGGCACGTTGTTGTCGGCCAGCGATTCGCTGGTGAAGCCGAGTTCGGTGATGCGCTGCTGGATCTCGGCGTTGTCGATCTTGTCGCAGCGCACCGGGCCGTCGCTGAAGCCGAACTGGAACGCGGTCACCCGGTCGAACGCGCTGCCGTGCGCCGCCTCGTCCGTGCTGGTGGTGCCCACCTCGTCGCGGATGAACATCATGGTGGCCAGCACCTGGCTGAGGCCGTTGCCGGTGGAGAGCTGGAAGTGCGGAGCACTGCCGGCCGCGACCCAGCGCATGAACGCGCCCGCGTAGCAGTCGGCCTGCTGCTCCTTGACGATCGTCTGCGTCTTCTCGGTCACCGAGCCGAGCTGGTACTGCACGGCGTGGCCCATCTCGTGCGCGAACACGGTGACCACGGCCATCGGCCCGAACATCTGGTCGAGCACCGGCAGCAGCGTGCCCCGGTCCCACGCCACGCTGTCGTCGACAGGGCAGAAGAAGGCGTTCTCAACGCCGTTGGTGTCCTGGCCGCCACACACCTTGAGGTCGGTGCCGTTGGAGTCGAACGAGATGAACTTGGTCAGCGGCCGGAACTGCTTGCCGAAGGCAACCGGCAACTGTCGCGACCAGTAGGTAAAAATGTCCGAAAGGGCGTTTTCGGCGAGGTGGTCCATGTCACCGTTGTCGGCGTTGCGCACGTTCAGGTTCGCGTTCGAGACACCCGGCTTGAGCCCGCTCGGACCCTGGGTGACCGGCAACCCGGCCACCGTGCCCGGATCGAGTTCGCCCGCTGGCGTGGCCTGACCGGGGATCTCGACGGTCGAGCACGCCCCGCACAGCAGGACCGCGGCCATCAGCAGCGACACTGTGGTCCCGCGCACAACCATCCCGTAGGCCCCGTCCGTAACAGCAGCGGTCGGTGAAGACACTGTTGGTGAAGAGTTGGTGAAGACACTGTTTTGCCTGGACCGGGGCGTGGTCACGCTCGGCCACCAAGCAGCACCCTACTTGTCACCGACAACCGGTTTTCGCCCAACCTGGCAACCCGCCGGAGGGGTGGGATCGGTGCGGCGCGGAACGCCCGGATGTGGTTGACTTGCGATGGTCGTAGTTTCTGATTTGCGTAGGACAGCTGTGGAAACGATGTTGATAACGGATAGGTTTCCTCCACAGTGGGAGAAATTCGCCGTCTGATACCGGCCGGGCGGTCACACCCGTGATCGTTCTTTTCGCCCACCTGTTGAGGAGACACAGTGGCACAGGGCACCGTGAAGTGGTTCAACTCTGAGAAGGGCTTCGGCTTCATCACCCCCGATGGCGGCGGTTCCGACGTCTTCGTTCACTACTCGGAGATCCAGGGCAACGGCTTCCGCACCCTGGAGGAGAACCAGCGGGTGCAGTTCGAGATCGGCCAGGGCACCAAGGGCCCGCAGGCCACCGGCGTCAGCGCGATCTGACACCGTCTCATCTGGCACACGGTTCGGGCCCGTGACCTTCGTGGTCACGGGCCCGACGTGTGTCCGCTGCCGTCAGCGTCAGCGGTCAGCGCTTGACCGGGTCGGGTGTGAGCCAGAGCACGCCGCTCGGCGGCAGTTGCAGCAGGGCCGAAGCCGGCCTGCCGTGCCACGGCGTCTCGGTCGCCACCACGCCGCCCATGTTGCCGACGCCGGAACCGCCGTAGCTCTCCGCGTCGGTGTTCAACGTCTCCCGCCAGCGGCCCGCGTGCGGCAGGCCGACCCGGTAGTCGTGGTGCGGCAGGCCGGAGAAGTTGGCGACGCACACCAGGGCCGCGTCCGGCGCGGTCGGGCCGCCGTGCCGCATGAAGCACAGCACGTTGTTGGTCGAGTCGTTGCCGTCAATCCAGGAGAAGCCCTCAGGGGAGGTGTCCTCCGCGTAGAGGGCCGGGTTCTCGCGGTAGGTGGCGTTGAGGTCGTGCAGCAGGTCGCGCACGCCCCGGTGCAGCGGGTTCGCCAGCAGTTCCCAGTCAAGCGACCGATCCTCGGCCCACTCCCGGATCTGGCCGAACTCGCCGCCCATGAAGATCAGCTGCTTGCCCGGATGCGCCCACATGTAGGCGAGCAGCGTGCGCAGCCCGGCCGCCTTGTTCCACTCGTCACCGGGCATCCGGCCCCACAGTGAACCCTTGCCGTGCACCACCTCGTCGTGCGAGAGCGGCAGCACGAAGTTCTCGCTCCACGCGTACATCAGCGAGAAGGTCATCTCGTTGTGGTGATAGCTGCGGTGCACCGGATCATGGCCGAGGTAGCGCAGCGTGTCGTGCATCCAGCCCATGTTCCACTTGAAGCCGAAGCCGAGGCCGCCGAGGTGCGTCGGTCGGGTGACACCCGGCCAGGCGGTCGACTCCTCGGCGATCATCACCGCGCCCGGATGCCGCTTGTACACCGTCGCGTTCAACTCCTGTAGGAACGCGACCGCGTCCAGGTTCTCCCGGCCGCCGTGCACGTTCGGCAGCCACTCGCCCGGCTTGCGCGAGTAGTCCAGGTAGAGCATGGACGCCACCGCGTCCACCCGCAGCCCGTCAACGTGGTACTCGGACAGCCAGAACAGCGCGTTGGCCACCAGGAAGTTACGCACCTCGCGCCTGCCGAAGTCGAACACGTAGGTGCCCCAGTCCGGCTGCTCGCCGCGACGCGGGTCGGCGTGCTCGTAGGTCGGACTGCCGTCGAAGCGCGCGAGCGCCCACTCGTCGCGCGGGAAGTGCGCGGGCACCCAGTCCATCAACACGCCGAAGCCGCGCGAGTGCAGGTGATCGACGAAGTAGCGGAACTCGTCCGGTGACCCGAACCGCGGCGTCGGCGCGTAGTACGAGGTGACCTGGTAGCCCCACGATCCGGTGAACGGATGCCCGGCGACCGGCAGCAGTTCGACGTGGGTGAACCCGGTTTCCTCCAGGTAGTCGGCGAGTTGGGTGGCGAGTTCGCGGTAGTCGAGGCCCTTGCGCCAGGAACCGAGGTGCACCTCGTAGACGCTCATCGGCCGCCGCGACCAGTCCGTCGCGTCTCGCTGCACCATCCAGTCCCGATCCGTCCAGGTGAAGTCGGGCTCGTAGACGATCGACGCGGTGGCCGGCGGCAGTTCGGTGGCGAACGCGAGCGGATCGGCCTTCTCGTGCCAGTTGTTGTCCGCGCCGAGAATCCGGAACTTGTACCGCGACCCGACCGGAAGGCCAGGCACGAACAGCTCCCAGATGCCGGAGGAACCCATCGACCGCATCGGGTTGGCCCGGCCGTCCCAGCCGTCGAAGTCGCCGCACACCCGGACACCCTTGGCTCTCGGCGCCCACACCGCGAACGACGTGCCGGTGACCTGGCCGTTCGGGGTGTCGTAGCAGCGCCGGTGCGCGCCGAGCACCTCCCACAGCCGCTCGTGCCTGCCCTCGCCGATCAGGTGCAGGTCAAGCGAACCCACGGTGGGCAGCCAGCGGTACGGGTCGTCGACGGTGTCCGTGCGGTCCCCGTAGCGCACCTCAAGCCGGTAGTCGCCGGGTGGCTCGGGCACGGCACCGGAGAACAAACCGGTCGCGACCTGCGTCAACGGGTAGCGCTCGCCGTCGAGCAGCACGGCCACCTCGCTCGCGCCCGGCCGCAGCGCCCGCACCGCGGTGCGGGTCTGCTGGAGCGTGGTGCCGCTGCTGGGCGTCTGCGGCAACGGATGCATGCCAAGCACCCCGTGCGGATCGTGATGCGCCCCAGCCAACAGACGAGAGACCTCTTCAGGCGAGGGGGCGTGCTCCGGTCGATCGAACGGCTCGTTCACCTGAACTCCTTCGCCATGTCCGGGGAATAGCCGACGCGTCACGACCGCAAACCTGTGCGCGCGAGCCGCGTCGACGTGCCCATTCTGCCGCCGAACCCGACCGAGGACAGCACCGACTCCACAACAAGTCGATCTTCGCCGGTGACAACGTCATGTTCCGTTGCGTGATCGGGACATGACACCGTGTCATGGCCCGATCATTCCACTATGGACTTCGCGGCCCTTGTCAGCCGTGCGCGATGTAGGACTCCAGCTGTTCCCGGTCGGTTTCCAGCTGGCTGATCCGGCTCTTCACCACGTCACCGATGCTGACGATGCCGACCAGCTGACCGGCGGAGAGCACCGGCATGTGCCGAATCCGGCGTTCGGTCATGGTCGCGGCAAGGCTGTCCACCGAATCCATCGGCGAACAGGTCACCACGCTCCTGGTCATGATGTCGCCGACCGGCGTCCCGAGCAGTGTCGCGCCGTGCTCGTGGAGCCTGCGGACGATGTCCCGCTCGGAGACGATGCCGACAACGTTGTCACCTTCGAGCACCACGGTCGCGCCGATGTTGTGTTCGCTGAGCACTCTCAGCAGTTCCGTGACGGAGGTGGTCGGTGAGACGGTCGCAACCGCAGAACCCTTGTCGCGCAGTAGGTCCGATATCCTCATCGTGTGCCCCGATCCGTCTTGGAGACCGGACGCCGTCGACCGGTCGAGGTCAACCCAGGTTAGGGGGTGAGGTACATCACCGGAAGTCCTCAAAGCGATCATCACCCGGTTCGGCCAGCCCAACGGCCCAGCCTTACCAGTTCAGCCCCTCCCTTACCGGTTCAGCCCAGCCTTACCGGTTCAGTTGCCCGGCCTGCCGGTCGCCTCACCGGCCGCGGTCGGCGACGCGTGTTGGGGCATCTTCTGCGGCGCGGTGGGCGGGACCGCGCCGAGCGCGGACTTCCGGTTCTGCTCCGTCCGGACCAGGTAGTCCATCACGATCGCGTTCGCCCTGCTCACCGGCGTCGAGGGCGCCTTGGCGACGGGCACCAGCCCCGGCATCGGCGTCATCCCGCTCAGCACCCGGTTGGTCACCCCGTTCGGCTTGGTCGCGTACAGGTCGACGGCCACGCTCACCTGCCCGACGTCGATCAACGACCACGCCCACTGCGCCGACCCGTCGATCCCGCTCGCCACCGGCCCGTTGCGACGCAACGCCTTCTGATTGCCGGTGAACGTGGCCGTGCTCGGGTTCGCCTGCCAGATCACCTTCCCCTGATACAGCACTTCGGACACTTCATACGGCTGGTGGTACTGCCCCCGGTTGGATGCCACCATGAATGCGGCCGCGGCGTGCAGCGGCGTCGAGACGAGGTCGTCGTCCGACGGCGGGATGTCCTTGGCGTTCGCATCCGAAACGCCGAGCTGCCCGAGCGCGTTGATGGCGTCCGGCCAGTTCTTCCTCGGGTTCGCCGACACCCCGTCGGCCAGTGCGATCGACACGTCCGAACCGATCGGCCCTGCCGCCTGCAACGCGTCGTCGAACCCCTGTTTGAGATAGTCCGGCCCGCCGTAGAAACCGAGCACCGCCCCGCTCGTCGTGTCCACCGCCGCCAACCCGACATGCACGTTCGCGTCGGCCGGATTTCCGCTCGGGTCCAAACTGGACAGATTCGCACGCACGACCTGCTGGGCCGCCTGCATGTCGCTCTGCCGGAACGTGGTCACGATCGTGTACCCGCCACGCGAGATCATCGTCGAGTCCGGCACGTCCTCATCCGTGTCGTGCAGCTTGTCAAGGTACTGGGTGGCCGCGTTGACCAGGTAGCCGTTCATCCCGGCCAGATCGTTGGGCTGGTAGGGGATCGGTGTCGGGAAGGTCAACCTGTCACGCACCGACTTGCTCAGCCAGCCCGCCCCGACCATGCCGTTGAGCACGTAGTTCCACCGCGCCAGCAACGCCTTGGCCGCCTTCGGATCCGTGCCCGCCGTGCCGAAGTAGTACGGCTGCTGCACCAGCGAGGCCAGGTAGGCGGCCTTCGCCGGATCGTCGGCCAACGCGCTGACCGACTCGCCGAAATACGCCCGTGAAGCCGTCTCCACGCCGTAGGCGCCACGCGCAAAGTAGATCGTGTTCAGGTAGTTCTGCAGGATCTGGCCCTTGCTCAGCTGCCCGTCGATCTTGATCGCCACCAGGATCTCGTCCAGCTTGCGGCTGACCGTCTGCTTCTGGTTCAGGTAGTAGTTCTTCACGTACTGCTGCGTGATGGTCGACCCGCCCTGTAGGTTTCCCGACGAGGTCAGGTCGTTCTTGGCCGCGCGCAGGATGCCGCTGACCGAGACCGGCGCCTCGGTGTAGAACGACCGATCCTCGGCCGCGAGCAGGGCATGCTGCACATCCGGCGGAATCTGGCTCAACGGCACCGAGACCCGGTTCACCCCGACATGCGCGATCTGCGTCTTCCCGTCCGCGTACTCGAAAATCGTCGCCTGTGCGACCGCGAAATCGTTCGGCTGCGGAATGACCACGTTGTTCAACGCGATGAAGAACGCGCCGACGAGCAGGCCGACGAGCACCACCATGGTGCCCAGAATCAGCCGCCAGGATGGAATCCAGTGCTGGACCCCGGTGCGGCCACGTCTCGGGTAGTCGATGAACCTGCGCCGTCTTTTCGCCTGTTGAACCGGTTCTTCCTGCTCGATGTCCAGCTCTCCGCTGATGACGACTGATTCGTCGGAAGTGATCGATCCGTGATCCACGTGTCTATGACGCCACCAGCACGAAAATTGTTGTCAGGGCACGGCAGGCTGTTGATCTTGAAATCCGTGCGACGACGCTCGCTGGCTGATCTCGCTAAGATCACCCCGCCATCCGGCCTGGGCCACCTCCGACCAGCCCCGAGTCAGCACCCACTGATGGCAACTTGCGCCCCGCACCTGAGCCGATCGCCTGTTCGAAGTTGCGCAATCAGGCCAGCCGGCCGCCTACGGATTGCCCCATCCGAAATCCGTCCGGCCGTCCGAGTCACCCGCCCGCCCGCAGCCCCGCCTCGATCATCCGATGTGGCCAGTTCGAGGCCCGATTTCGGCCTTCGCAATCGTCTGACCTGGGCAAACTCATATTGAGTGAACCTGTTGATCAAGTCTGTGACTGGGCGCTGATCGCTGCTAGACATGCCATACTGAAGCCAGTTGGACAGGGAGGTGAACGCGGTGAACGCTGAATTGATGCACTCGATGGGCCCATACACGGTCCAGGACTGGCTTGATGAGGACCCTCCGCCGGACGGGTCGAAACGCGAGCTGATCCTGGGGTACATCCACGTGTCTCCCGCCGCCACCGGCGACCACAACGTCATCGTCCCTGAGCTTTACGCGCTGTTCAAATCGGCGCTGCTTCTCGCCGGACGTCGCGGACTCCGCCCGGTCACCACTGTCAACGCCCAGCTCAGCGCGGTGCGTCGAACTGCGGTCATTCCTGATGTTGCCATCATCAATACGTCGTCATCCGCAGTGGTGTTCACGCCGGATGAGTTCGAACTGGTTGCTGAGGTCTGGTCGCCGGGCAACTCCAATGCTGAACGTGCGCGCAAGTTCGACGCTTACGCACAGGCGGGCATCCGTTACTTCTGGACGGTGGAGCAGAACGGGCCAGTAGTGGACGCGTTCGAACTGCGTGCCGGCCGGTATCGGCACGCTGCCACGCTGCGGGCGGGCACAGTCGGGACGATCACGGCGGCGCCGGTCCCGGTCAAGTTCGATCCGGCCGAGCTGCTGACCGACGAACTGTTCTGACGCCATGGAGATACGCGCCAACGACGACTGCGAGGAGACCCCGTCCGGCGAGCATCAATATGCCTGCGACGAGTTGTGCGCCTTGCTCAAGTCCAGCTTTCGGTATGCCGATCGTGACGATCTTCATGTGATTACCAGGGGCGGCGTCGAGGTCGGAACGGAGCCCCGCATAGCTGTCGTTCCCGACGTTATCGTCCTGAATACGAGGCCGATCGGGCCTGTGTTCACCCCAGATCAGGTCGAGCTGGTCGCTGAGGTGTGGTCTCCCGCCGACTCGAACGACAAGCGAGCCCGGAGGTTCGATCTGTACGCACAAGCGGAGATTCGCTACTTCTGGACCGCGGATCTTGATGGTCCGGTGGTGGATGCCTACGAGTTCCTCGGCGACAACTGGTATCGATTGAGGGACACGCTGTGTGGCCGGGAGATCGGGAGGATGGAGGCGGCGCCGGTTTCCGTCAGCGTCCAGCCGGCGCTGCTCGTGCCCAGAGTGAGCACTCAGCCGAGCAACGTTTCGATGGCGGCGAGTGGGATGGGGAGCCAGTCGGGGCGGTTGTCGTGTTCGTAGGCGACCTCGTAGACGGCCTTGTCCAACTCGAACGCGCGCAGCAGGGCGGCTGACTCGCGGGGGTCGGGGCCGATTTCGGCGTAGCCGGCGCAGAAGGCGTCGCGGTTGCGGCGGGTCCATTCGGCGGCGCGGAACTCCAGTTGCCGGTCGGCGGGCTGGCCGAGGAGCAGTTGGTGGGCGGCGTAGTCGAACGAGCGGAGCATGCCGGCCACGTCGCGCAGGGGTGGCGCGGGCAGGACGCGTTCCTCGGGGGAGGCCGCCGGCTCGCCCTCGAAGTCGATGAGCAGCCAGGTCGCCGTGGTGCGCAGCGTCTGGCCGAGGTGCAGGTCGCCGTGGATGTGCTGGATGGTCACCGGGGTCTGGTCGGCGTGTGCCTCGTCGAACGCGGCGCGCAGCGCGGGCAGGTATGGGCGCAGGTCTGGGACGGTGCGTGCGGTGGCGTCGAGTTTGCGGCGCATGCGGTCGGTGATCGACGTGAGCAGGTCCGCACTGGCCGTGCGGACGCCGAGGGCGTTGCCGAGGTCGGCGTGCACGGCGGCCACGGCGTTGCCGAGCCGGTGTGCCTCGCCGGCGAAGTCGCCGCCGACCTCCTCGGCGTGTAAATCGGCCTCGGCCATCAGGTCGCGCACGCTCGCGGTGGCCATGGCCCAGCCTTCGGCCGCGTCCGGCATGAACCGTTGCAGCAGCCCGAACACGGTCGGTTGGTCGGCCAGGATGCCGTTGATCGAGCCGAGTGGTTCGGCGATGTGTTCGCTGCGGACTCGGCGCAGCGCGCGGTGCAGGTCGAGGTCGCGGTTGGGGCCGGGGGTGAGCCTGCGGAACAGCTTGAGGATGTAGTCCTGACCGAAGATCAGCGAACTGTTGCTCTGTTCCGCGCCGACGAGGCGTGCGTTGAGCCCGGTCTCCAGTTCGACGTCGGGCTCCAGGGTGAACTCGACGGTGCCACGCGTCGGTTCGGTGAACTTGTCGAGCAGACGGGCGGCCAGCGCGAAGTCGAGGGTGGCGTCGTAGCAGGACGACTGGTCGACCTGGCCGAGCAGCGCTGAGCCGAGGTGTTCTGGCAGGTCGGCACGTAGGCCGAGAAGGAGTTGGTAGTCGTCGTCCGGACCGTCGGATGTCACGCTGACGACCGCGTGGAGCAGGCCGGGGTCATCGTCGATCAGCCACTCGGCGTGCACGGGCCGCACCTCGTGCACGGCCCGACCCTTGCCGGCGAACCAGCGCTGGGTTGGCAGCCACTCGGCAAGCGAGCCGGTGACCGCGTCCAGGATCTCCGATGCCCCGGCCGAACTCATGCCGTTTCTCCCTGCTGCGTTATCTGGAACCAGTAGAAACCGTGTCCTGGCAGAGTGAGCAGGTAGGGCAGCTCGCCGACCAGGGGAAACGCCACGCCTCCGGTCAGCTCGACCGGTCGGGCGCCACGGTAGTTGCTCAGGTCCAGTTCCACCGGTTGCGGGAACCGGGACAGGTTGTTCACGCAGATGACCACGTCGTCGGCCGCAGCGAGGCCGTCGCCGTACTCGTGACCAGGCGTCCAGCTGCGCAGGAAGGCGAGCACGCTCGGGTTGGACGAGCCGAGTTCGTGGAACTCGCCGAGGCCGAACGCGGGATGTTCGGTGCGGACCCGCAGCATCCGCCGCGTCCAGTGCAGCAGCGACGAGCCGTTGTTCATCTGGGCTTCGACGTTGACCGACTGGTAGCCGTAGATCGGGTCCATGATCGTCGGCAGGTAGAGCCGGGCCGGGTCGCAGCGGGAGAAACCGGCGTTGCGGTCGGGGGTCCACTGCATGGGGGTACGCACGGCGTCGCGGTCGCCGAGCCAGATGTTGTCGCCCATGCCGATCTCGTCACCGTAGTACAACACCGGCGATCCGGGCAGCGAGAGCAGCAGCGCGGTGAACAGTTCCTGCTGGTTGGGGTCGTTGTCCAGCAGCGGGGCGAGGCGCCTGCGGATGCCGATGTTGGCCTTCATCCGAGGGTCCTTCGCGTACTCCGTGTACATGTAGTCGCGTTCCTCGTCGGTGACCATCTCCAGCGTCAACTCGTCGTGGTTGCGCAGGAAGATGCCCCACTGGCAGCCCTCGGGAATGGCGGGCGTGTTGGCCAGGATCTCCGAGATCGGGAAGCGCGACTCGCGCCGGACCGCCATGAAGATGCGCGGCATGAGCGGGAAGTGGAAGGCCATGTGGCATTCGTCCCCGCCGGTCTCCGGATTGCCGAAGTACTCGACGACGTCCGCGGGCCACTGGTTCGCCTCGGCGAGCAGCACGCGTCCCGGGTACTCGTCGTCGACCACCTTGCGGCAGCGGCGCAGGAACTCGTGCGTGCGCGGCAGGTTCTCGCAGTTGGTCCCCTCCTCCTCGAACAGGTAGGGGACGGCGTCCAGCCGGAAGCCGTCGATGCCGAGGTCCAGCCAGAACCGGAGCACGTCGAGCATGGCCTCCTGGACGGCCGGGTTCTCGTAGTTGAGGTCGGGCTGGTGGGAGAAGAAGCGGTGCCAGTAGAACTGCTCGCGCTGCGGATCGTAGGCCCAGTTCGAGGTTTCGGTGTCCACGAAGATGACGCGCGCGTCCGCGTAGCCGCTGTTGTCGTCGCGCCAGACGTAGAAGTCGCCGTAGGGCCCGGTCGGGTCGTTGCGGGACTGCTGGAACCAGGGGTGCGCGTCCGAGGTGTGGTTGAGCACGAGGTCGGTGATGACCCGGATGCCACGCCGGTGCGCCGCGTCCAACAGATACACGAAGTCGTCGACCGTGCCGAACTCCGGCAGCACCGCACGGAAGTCGCTGATGTCGTAGCCGCCGTCGCGCAGCGGCGAGTCGTAGAACGGCGGCAGCCACAGGCAGTCGACGCCGAGCCATTCCAGATAGTCGAGTTTGTCCGCGAGGCCGCGCAGGTCACCGACGCCGTTGCCGTCGGAATCGTTGAAGGCGCGTACCAGCACCTCGTAGAACACCGCGGTCTTGAACCATTCCGGCTCGGTGGGCACGGACCGGGCGTGCTGGAAGTCTTCGGCCTGCGGCTCGACCAGATGCCCGTCCGACGTGAGCGCCTCGCCGGTGTAGGGGGTGCCGGCGGGCATGTTCCGCTCAGGTAGGGCTACGTCGGCAGGTTCGGTGGGCATCAAGTCGACCATGGGGCGCTACCTCGTTGTACGTGGGGACTGCGACAGCGGCCTGCATTGCCTATCATCCGCCGGATCCTCGCCCGTGCGCGGTGTCTCATATCGTTTGGTACATCTGAACCGTTGAGTACCCGATTGGCCTTCGATCACACGTGTGAGCCGCGCCCGGGGATCCGGGCGCGGCTTCCATGGTTCACGGGATCGGCTAGTGCCGTTGGACGTGCACGATGTGCGCGACCGTGTGCCAGGGCTCCAGCTTCACGTAGTTGGCCTGGCCCCAGTCCCAGGTCGCGCCGGTCACCTCGTCGTGCGCGATGAACCGCTCGGCCTCGTCCATGCCGAGCGCGGGCATGTCCAGCCACAAGGTGGCTTCCGAGGTCTCGTGCGGGTTCAGGTTCACCACCACGATCACCGTGTCCTCGGTGGCCGGATCGACCTTCGAGTAGGCGAGGACGCCGGGACTGTCGGTGTGCTGGAACATGAGCGTACGCAGCTGCTGGAGGGCGGGATGGGCGCGGCGGATCTGGTTCAACCGGGTCAGCCACGGCTCCAGCGATCGGCCCTCCCGCAGGGCGCCCGCGAAGTCGCGCGGCCGCAACTCGTACTTCTCCGAGTGCAGGTACTCCTCGCTGCCCTCTCTGACCGGCTCGTGCTCGTAGAGCTCATAGCCGGAGTACACGCCCCAGGTCGGGGAGAGGGTCGCGGCCAGCGCGGCACGCAGCGCGAACTCGGCAGGACCGCCGACCTGGAGGGATTCGTGCAGGATGTCCGGGGTGTTCACGAACAGGTTCGGCCTGCTCTCGTCGGCGTGCTCGACGATCTCCTCGCCGAACTCGATCAACTCCTCCTTGGTCGTGCGCCAGGTGAAGTACGTATAGGACTGGGTGAAACCGAGCCGGGCAAGGCCGTAGAGGCGGGCCGGCCGGGTGAACGCCTCGGCAAGGAACAGCACTTCCGGATGGTTCTGCTTGACCTTCCAGATCAGCCAGTGCCAGAAGTCCGGCCGCTTGGTGTGCGGGTTGTCGACGCGGAAGATCTTCACGCCGTGCGAGATCCAGTGGTTGACGACGCGCAGCAGCTCGGCGTAGAGGCCGGTCTCGTCGTTGTCGAAGTTGACCGGGTAGATGTCCTGGTAGCGCTTGGGCGGGTTCTCCGCGTACGCGATCGTGCCGTCCGGTTTGGTGGTGAACCACTCCGGGTGCTCGCTCACCCACGGATGGTCCGGCGCGCACTGGATGGCCAGGTCCAGCGCGACCTCAAGGTGCAGCTCGGCCGCGCGCGCCACGAACGCCTCGAAGTCCGCGATCGTGCCAAGCTGCGGATGGATCGCGTCGTGCCCGCCCTCGGCCGAGCCGATCGCCCACGGCGAGCCGACGTCCTCCGGCCCGGCGACCAGCGTGTTGTTCGGGCCCTTGCGGTTGACCTTGCCGATCGGGTGGATCGGCGGCAGGTACACCACGTCGAAGCCCATGGCCGCCACCCGGTCCAGCGTGCTGGCGGCGGTGGCGAACGTGCCGTGCACCGGTCGGCCGGTCTCGTCGACCCCGCCGGTGGAGCGCGGGAACAGCTCGTACCAGGAGCCGAACAGGGCCCGCTCGCGGTCCACCCAGATCTTGTGCGGTCTGCTGCGCGTGATCAACTCGCGCACCGGGAACTCGAACATGATCGTGCGCACCCGCTCGCCAAGCGCGAGTGAGACCCGCTCGGGCAGCGGCCGCTGCACGGCACGCAGGCATTCCGCGGCCATGGTCAACAGCGCCTTGTCCGCGCGCCGGTCCGGCCGGCGACCGACCCGGTCCAGCAGGCGCGCGCCGGTCTCCAGGTCGTTGGCGAGTTCCTCGGCGTTCTGCCCGACCTCCAGCTTGACCTCGACCGCGTGCAGCCAGGTCGCCCACGGATCGCTCCACGCCTCGACGCGGTAGGTCCACGCACCCTCGACGTCCGGCACGATCGTCGCGGCGAACCGGTCCAGCCCTTTGCCCTTCTCGGCCATCCGGACCTGGCGCGCCATCCGGTCGGTCGGGCCGCGCCAGGCGACGGTCGCGGAAACCGCGTCGTGTCCCTCGCGCCAGACCGTCGCCTCGATGGGCACGTGCTCACCGACGACGGCCTTCGCCGGATAGCGATCCTCGCCGATCACCGGCGTCACGTCGTCGATGCCCAACCGCCCAGTCACAACGCCAGTCTGCCTTCCTTGATCGAGCGCATCTACGTTGGGCTACCCGGCGAGATCCCTTGGTAACCGGCCATTCATATGGTGACCACGATTCTTGGTTGGCGCCGACGCCCCAGGCAACTCGACGACGCGGGCTCCGTGTACTCGGCAGTGTCAACGCTTGTACTCCCGGTGATGGTGAACAGGGGCTGACCGGGCGGAGAACAGAACCACCCTGCCTCGCCGGTATGGTCGCCTCCCGTGAGAGCACTGCGCCGTTTCACCGTCCGTCCAGGTCTGCCGGAACCACTGGCCGACCTGCGCACCCTGGCGACAAACCTGCGCTGGACCTGGCACCCGCCGACCCAGGAGCTGTTCGCGGCCGTCGACCCGACCGTGTGGGCAAGGGTCGAGAACGACCCGCTGCGCCTGCTGTCCGAGGTACCCGCCGACGTACTCGACCGGCTCGCCGAGGACGAGGCGTTCCTGGCCAAGGTCAAGGCCGTCGCCGCCGACCTGCGGCACTACCTGACCGGTCCGCGCTGGTACCAGCAGCGCCAGGAGGACCCGGCCGCTCCGTTGAGCAACGGTCGCCCGGTCAAGGCGCCCGGCTCGATCGCCTACTTCTCCATGGAGTTCGGCGTCACCGAGGCCCTGCCCAACTACTCAGGCGGCCTCGGCGTGCTCGCCGGCGACCACCTCAAGGCAGCCTCCGACCTGGGCCTGCCGCTGATCGGCGTCGGCCTGCTCTACCGCTCAGGCTATTTCCGCCAGTCGCTGTCACTGGACGGCTGGCAGGTCGAGCACTACCCGGTGATCGACCCGCGCGGCCTCCCGCTCGAACTGCTCACCGACCGGGGCGGCGCGCCGATCCTGGTCTCGGTCGCCATGCCGGGCGGTCGCACGCTGCGTGCCCGGATCTGGCAGGCGCAGGTCGGCCGGGTGCCGCTGCTGCTGCTCGACTCGGACATCGAGGAGAACGACGAGGACCTGCGCGGCGTCACCGACCGGCTCTACGGCGGCGACCAGGACCACCGCATCCGCCAGGAGATCCTGGCCGGCATCGGCGGCGTGCGCGCGGTACGCACCTACTGCGACCTCGCGAGCCATCCGCAGCCCGAGGTGTTCCACACCAACGAGGGGCACGCCGGCTTCCTCGGCCTTGAGCGCATCCGCGAACTGATCACCGACGAGGGCCTCGACTTCGACCAGGCGCTCAGCGCGGTCCGCGCCGGCACCGTGTTCACGACGCACACCCCGGTCCCTGCCGGCATCGACCGCTTCCCGGTCGACCTGGTCCAGCACTACTTCGGCGACGAGGCCCTGCTGCCCGGCGTGTCCGTGCGCCGCGTGCTCGCGCTCGGTGCCGAGGACAACCCGGGCATGTTCAACATGGCGCACATGGGCTTGCGCCTCGCGCAACGCGCCAACGGCGTTTCCGCCCTGCACGGCCGCGTGTCCAGGACCATGTTCGGCAGGCTCTGGCCCGGGTTCGACACCTCAGAGGTGCCGATCGGCTCGGTCACCAACGGCGTGCACGGCCCCACCTGGGCCGCCCGCGACATCAGCACCCTGCTCGGCGAGTCCGAGCACGGCGACGGCACCCAGCCGGTCAACGACGCGCTGCTCTGGGAGTTGCGCTGCGAACTGCGCCGCAGGCTGGTCGTCGAGGTGCGGCGCAGGCTGCGCGCGTCCTGGCTGCAACGCGGCGCGTCCGCACTGGAGCTGGGCTGGGTGGACACCGTGTTCGATCCGGACGTGCTCACCGTCGGCTTCGCCCGCCGCGTGCCCACCTACAAGCGGCTCACGCTGATGCTGCGCGACCCGGAACGGCTCAAGGTCCTGCTGCGCGACGACAAGCGTCCCGTGCAACTGGTGGTGGCCGGCAAGTCGCACCCGGCCGACGACGGCGGCAAGGCGCTGATCCAGCAGATCGTCCGCTACGCGGACGACCCCGAGGTCCGCGACCGCATCGTGTTCCTGCCCGACTACGACATGTCCATGGCCCGCTACCTGTACTGGGGCTGCGATGTCTGGCTGAACAACCCGACGCGCCCGCTTGAGGCGTGCGGCACGTCCGGCATGAAGTCCGCGCTCAACGGCGGCCTCAACCTGTCCATTCGGGACGGTTGGTGGGACGAGTTCTACGACGGCAGCAACGGCTGGGCCATCCCCACCGCCGACGGCGTCTCCGACCCGAACCGCCGTGACGACCTTGAGGCGACCGCCCTCTACGAGCTGCTCGGCAGTCAGGTCGCGCCGCTGTTCTACGACCGCGATGCGGACGGCGTGCCGGTCCGCTGGCTGGCCATGGTCCGGCACACCCTCGCCTCGCTCGGCCCGAAGGTGCAGGCGTCCCGGATGGTCCGCGAGTACGTCGAGCACTACTACGTGCCGGCCGCGTCGTCCGCGGCGGCCGTGCGCGGGGAGAGCTACACGGGCGCCCGCGACCTGGCCGCTTACCGGGCCAAGGCCGCGTCCGCCTGGCCGTTCGTCCGGGTCACCGGCGGTGAGCTGACCGTGCAGGGCGCCCAGCCGCCCGTCATCGGCGCGAAGGTGTCGGTCACCGCGACCGTGCACCTCGCCGGCCTCGCACCGGCCGATGTGGACGTTCAGGCCGTGCTCGGCAGGGTCGACGACAGCGACGAGCTGCGCGACGTGGTCACCGTGTCGATGACCGCGACCGACGACGGCCAGTACGTGGCCGAACTGCGCCTGCCGCACGCGGGCACGCTCGGCTACACCGTGCGCGTGCTGCCCAAGCACGACCTGCTCGCGTCACCAGCCGAACTCGGCCGCGTCGTGCTCGCGGACTAGGTTGCGCGGGCGGGGTTCCGGGCTGATCAGGTTCCGGGCGTCAGGTTCAGGGCGGATCAGGTGATGGCCGGTGTCGGTCCTGGCGACACCGGCAACCCCGCCCGCACCCAGCCGCGAAACCCGCCGATCAGGTCGGTCGCGTTGCGCAGCCCGAGGCTGCGCAGATCCCGCGCGGCCAGGCTGGACGCGTAACCCTCGTTGCACACCACGATCACCGGCGTGTCCGCGTCGAACCCGGCGATCCGATGTGCTCCGTTCGGGTCGAGCCGCCACTCCAGCACGATCCGCTCCACCGGCAGCGACCCGGGAATCTCGCCCTCCTCGGCGCGGTTCGCGACCGGCCGGATGTCCACCACCAGTCCGCCATCGGCCTGCAACTCGGCAGCACGCTCCGGCTCGACCCGATCCAGCTCGGCCCGCGCCCGCGCGAGCAGTTCCTCAGCGGACAAACTCATCTGGCGACCTGCTCGGGGATCAACGACGGAATCTCGGCTGGCACGTCCTCAAGGCTCGCGTACTCCCGCGTCGGCGTCAACGGCGGCGAGTACGCGTGCACGCTCGCCGCAGGCTCGGTTGCCGTGCTCGCGTTGCCCAACTGGTGCGCCCGACCGGCGCCGAAGCCGATCGCACCACCCAAAGCGTGCTTGAGATCGCGGATCGGCCCGCCCGGATAGCGGTACCGCTCGGTCAGCTCACCCGAGAGCACGGTGAACGACCCGGCCGCGCCGCCGTGATCGTGCGGCGCGGTGTGCTGACCGGGCAGCCAGGTCAGCAGCCACAGCTCGACGCCATCGGTCAGCGCCAGCCGCGCCCACCAGCGCTGCTCCGGCACGTACTCGGCCAACTCACGCAAAGGTCCGGTCAATTCCGACGCCACCGTCCACGTCAGATCGCGCAGCTCGCGCGGAGTCCACACCCGACGTTCCGGGTGCAGCAGCGCGGTGGCCAGCGAAACGCTCGGATCGGTGCTGTCACGCAGCGCCGGATGCAGGTCCAGCGCGTGTTCAATGGTGGTCATGATTGGTTTCTCCTGCTCGTCAACGGCATCTGTCGCAGATCGGAAAGTGCGCGCCGATACAGACGCACGATGCGACCAACAACAGGTCGACTGTCCGGTCTCGCCAGGCATAAAGCAGCAGGTCCACGCCGACACTCTGCCAGGTCAACGGCCCATGAGCCACCGTTCTCAGTCACTGATAAAGCGTCGGTCCCCGATTCTTTTATCTCTTTCCGCGTCCCTGCATAAGACCCCTATATAAGATGTGCGCAGGAAAGGAGTTGCTCAGAAGGTGGCTCGGTAGAGGAGGACGGTTCTGGCCGGGACGGTCAATACCGACTTGGCGGGTTTGGGCGTGAGTTCGTCGGGGGCGCCGTCCGGGGTGGAGGTGTCGAGGGTGGGGACGTAGCGCTGGCCGAAGCCGGCGACCGGGAGTGTCCACTGTTGATCCTGGTGGCCGGCGTGCATGATCAGCAGCCAGGAGTGGTCCTCGACGAGTTCGCCGCTTCTGGTGCGGGAGCGGCAGTTGGAGCCGTCGATCCACGCGCCGATGCTGCGCAGGTTCTGGTCGAACCAGTCGGCTTCGGTGAACTCGTTGCCGTCCGGGCGCAGCCAGATCAGGTCGGGTTCGCCGGTCGAGGTGCGGCGGCCCTCGAAGAACTCGGGTTGGCGCAGGGCGGGGCAGTCGGCGCGGGTCGCGATCAGGCGGCGGGTGAAGGCGAGCAGGTCGGCGGAGGTCTGGTCGGTCGTCCAGTCGAGCCACGTGGTCTCGTCGTCGAGGCAGTACGGGTTGTTGTTGCCGCGCTGGGTACGCCAGCGCTCGTCGCCTGCGGTGATCATCGGCGTTCCGGTTGCGAGCAGGAGGGTGGCCATCAGGTTGCGGGCCTGGCGGGCGCGCAGCGCGAGGATGTCCGGATCGGTCGTGTCGCCCTCGACGCCGCAGTTCCAGGACCGGTTGTCGTCAGTGCCGTCGCGGCCGTGCTCGCCGTTGGCCTCGTTGTGCTTTCCGTTGTAGGACACCAGGTCGCGCAGGGTGAAGCCGTCGTGCGCGGTGATGAAGTTGATCGACGACCAGGGCCTGCGCCGGTTCGCGCCGTACACGTCGGACGAGCCGGACAGCCGGTAGGCGAGGTCGCGCACGTCGGCGGCGCCGCGCCAGTAGTCGCGCACGGTGTCGCGGAACCGGCCGTTCCACTCGGTCCACTGCGCGCCGAACCCGCCGACCTGATAGCCGTCGCCGGTCGCGTCCCACGGCTCGGCGATCAGCTTGCAACTGGCCAGCAGCGGGTCGCAGGCGATCGCGGTGAGCAGCGGCGCGTTCGCGTCGAACCGGCCCCCGCCCGGCCTGCCGAGCACGCTGGCCAGGTCGAATCGGAAGCCGTCAACGCCGAGTTCGCCCGCCCAGTGCCGCAGCGCGTCGGTGACCAGCCGCACGACCGTCGGCGAGCCGGTGTCCAGGGTGTTGCCGCAACCGGACAGGTCGCGATAGCGGCCTCGGCCGTCGTGCAGGTAGTACGCGGGGGCGTCCAGGCCACGCAGGCTCAACGTCGGCCCGTCCGGGCCGCCCTCGCAGGTGTGATTGAACACAGTGTCGACGATCACCTCGATGCCGACGCCGTGCAGGGCGGCCACCATGGTGCGGAACTCGTCGACCTCGTGCCCCCGCCTGCTCGCGTAGCCGGCGTGCGGGGCGAGGTAGGCCAGCGGCGAGTAGCCCCACACGTTGTGCCGACCACGCCGGATCAGCGACGGCTCGTCCGCGAAGGTCTGCACAGGAAGCAGTTCGACCGCCGTCACGCCCAGCCCGACCAGATACTCCAACACGGCGGGATGGGCCAGGCCGAGGTAGCTGCCGCGCAGGTATTCGGGCAGGTAGGGGTGGGCCTTGGTGAAGTTGCCGACGTGCAGCTCGTAGATCACCGTCTCCTCGAACGGCGTGTCCGGCCGGGGCCCGGTGTCGATCAGCACCGGCGCGTTGACCACCGACAGCGGCACCGAGCCGAGCGAGTCGCGGTGTGAGCGGTTCGGGCCGAACGGGTCCTCGGCGTAGCCGAGTGCGGCGTCGAGGTCGGTGAGGGTGCCGCTGACCTGGTGCGCGTACGGGTCGAGCAGCAGTTTCGCCGGGTTGCAGCGCAGCCCGCGCCTCGGCGCGTACGGCCCGTGCACCCGGTAGCCGTAGCGCTGACCAGGGGTGACGCCCGGCACGATGCCGTGCCACACGCCGAACGTCTGCTCAAGCAGCTCGATCCGCCGTTCGCTGCCGTCCGGGTCGACAAGGCACAGCTCGACACCCTCAGCCGCGGCCGAGGTGACCGCGAACCGCACCCCGCCCCCTTCCGGATGCGCGCCGAGTGGAAACGGATGGCCGGCGGCCACCTCCGAGTCTCTCGGGAACGGCACCCTCGGCGCGCCGCTGCCGCCGTGCTGCGTGTGCTGCGGGTGGGCCCGGCCCTGCGCTGGGTGGTCGGGGTGCGTCATGAGATCAATTTTCGCTGGCCCGTCTAGCCCCAGGGCCAGTCCGTCACCCATTCGAGTGACGTGGCACTCGTGGCCCGCGCGGATCGGGCCGAACAGCAGACGACAGAATGGCGATCGTGGCCGAGCAGATCCCAAGCAACGGTGACTCGGACGAGGTCGATTACGACGACCTCGTCGTGCACATGACGGACGTGAGCGTTCGCCGAGGCGGCACCAACCTGCTGTCCGGGCTGGAGTGGAGCGTCGAACTGGACGAGCGCTGGGTGGTGCTCGGGCCCAACGGGGCCGGCAAGACCACCCTGCTGCGCATCGCCTCCGCCGACCTCCACCCGACCACCGGCGTCGTGCACATCCTCGGCGAGAGACTCGGCCGCACCGACGTCTTCGAACTCCGGCCGCGCATCGGCCTGACCAGCTCGGCGCTCGCGCTGCGGGTGCCTGCCGAGGAGAAGGTGCTCGACGTCGTGGTCAGCGCCGGCTACGCGGTGCTCGGCCGCTGGCGGGAGAACTACGACAAGTTGGACACCAACCGGGCGGCCGCGCTGCTCTCCTCGATGGGCATCGGTCAGCTGAGCGAGCGCACGTTCGGCACGTTGTCCGAGGGCGAGCGCAAGCGGGCGTTGATCGCTCGCGCGCTGATGACCGACCCGGAGCTGCTGCTGCTCGACGAGCCGGCCGCCGGCCTCGACCTCGGCGGCCGGGAGGACCTGGTCGCCCGGCTGACCGAGCTGGCCATGGACCCGGACGCACCGGCGACCGTGTTGGTCACCCACCACGTCGAGGAGATCCCGCCCGGTTTCACCCACGCGCTGCTGCTGCGCGACGGTCGGGTGGTGGCGCAGGGCCTGCTCGACGACGTGATCACCGAGGACTACCTGTCCGAGACGTTCGGCCAGAAGTTGATCCTGGAGAAGGCCGACGGGCGCTTCTTCGCCCGCCGAGCTACCGCGCGGTAGCCTGCGACGGATCGTCGGACGTCGGTGGAGGTAGCGGTGGGAGAGTTCGTCAACCTTGAGGTCGAGGGCGGGATCGGCACGATCCGGCTGAACCGGCCTCCGGTGAACGCGCTGAACAAGCAGCTACAGATCGAACTCAAGGCCGCCGCCGACGAGGCGGCCCGCCGAGGCGACGTCCGCGCGGTCATCGTCTATGGCGGCCCCAAGGCGTTCGCGGGCGGCGCGGACATCAAGGAGATGGCCGACATGTCCTACGTGGACATGGCCAAGCAGGCGGAGGCGCTGTCCGGCGCGCTCGGTTCGCTCTCGACCATCCCGAAGCCGACGGTCGCCGCGATCACCGGCTACGCGCTCGGCGGCGGCATGGAGATCGTGCTCGGTTGCGATCGCCGGATCGCAGGTGACAACGTCAAGCTCGGCCAGCCGGAGATCCTGCTCGGCATCATCCCCGGCGGCGGTGGCACCCAGCGGCTGGCTCGGCTGATCGGCCCGGCCAAGGCCAAGGACCTGATCTACACCGGCAGGATGGTGCTGGCCGACGAGGCGCTGGCCATCGGCCTCGTCGACGAGGTGGTGGCCCCGGACGACGTGTACTCGGCGGCGCAGACCTGGGCAGGCCAGTTCGTGAACGGCCCGGCCCGCGCGCTCGCCGCGGCCAAGGCGGCCATCGACGGCGGCCTGGACACCGACCTCGCCACCGGCCTGAAGCTGGAGACCTACCTGTTCTCGGCGTTGTTCGCCACCGAGGACCAGCGCGAGGGCATGCGCTCGTTCATCGAGAACGGCCCCGGCAAAGCAACCTTCAGTGGAAAATGACAGAACTCTGGAAAGTAGCGGCCATGAGTGACCCGAAGCCGAACCCGCACGCCACCGCGGCGCAGGTCGAGGCCGCCTGGTCCGACCCGAAGCTGGCCAACGTGCTCTACCACGACTGGGAAGCCGGCACGTACGACGAGAAGTGGTCGATCTCCTACGACGAGCGCTGCATCGAGTACGCGACCGGCCGCTTCCGCGCGGTCGCCGGTGATCAGGGCTGGCCGTACCAGCGGGCCATGGAACTGGGCAGCGGCACCGGGTTCTTCCTGCTCAACCTGATGCAGGGCGGTGTGATCGCCAAGGGTTCGGTCACCGACCTCTCGCCCGGCATGGTCGAGGTGGCGCTGCGCAACGCGGAGAACCTCGGCCTGCCGGTCGACGGCCGGGTGGCCGACGCCGAGCGCATCCCGTACGACGACGACACGTTCGACCTGGTCGTCGGGCATGCCGTGCTGCATCACATTCCGGACGTCGACGCGGCCATGCGTGAGGTGCTGCGCGTGCTCAAGCCGGGCGGCCGCTTCGTGTTCGCCGGTGAGCCGAGCAAGATCGGCGACGTCTGGGCGCGCAAGATCAGCCAGTTGACCTGGTGGCTCACCACAAACGTGACCAGGTTCGGCCCGCTCAACGACTGGCGCCGGCCACAGTCGGAACTCGACGAGTCCTCAAGGGCCGCAGCTCTGGAGTCCGTTGTGGACATCCACACGTTCGCGCCGGGCGACCTTGAGCGCACCGCCCGCGCCGCGGGCGCGCACAACGTGCGTGCGGTCACCGAGGAACTGTCCGCCGCGTTGCTCGGCTGGCCGGTGCGCACGTTCGAGGCTGCCGTGCCGCGCGAGAAGCTGGGCTGGGGCTGGGCCATGTTCGCCTACCGGGCCTGGCAGCGGCTGTCCTGGTTGGATGAACGGGTGCTGTCCAAGATCGTGCCGCGCGACCTGTTCTACAACGTGCTGATCACCGGCACCAAGCCCGAATAGAGCCCGGTGGCCTACGCGTTCAGCCTCGACGACGTCGAGTACCTGCGCGGCGATGAGGGACGGGCGGCACTCGCCGAGATCGCGGCCCGCCCGCTGACCGACCGCATCGCCGACGTTGCCGCAGCCCGCGCGGTGGCCGGCGAGCACGCTGCGGCAGTGCTGGAAACCGCCGTGCTGCGCGGAAAAGCCGCAGCCAAGCTCGCGGACGCGGATGACTGGCTGTTCACCGACCCGGCCCTGCAACAGGCGACCGCGACCCCGGTTGCGAAACATCGCGCGCAGCGGATCGCCGGCCGCGACGTGCACGACGTGACCTGCTCGATCGGCGCCGACCTCGCGGTCGTCTCGCGCGTCGCACGCCGCTGCGTCGGCTCGGACCTCGACCCGGTCCGTCTGGCCATGGCCAGGCACAACTGCGGCCCGGCCCCGCTGCTGCTCCAGGCCGACGCCTTGCACCCGACCACCCGCGGCACCGCGATCGTCGCCGATCCGGCCCGTCGCGACGACACCGGCCGCCGCAAGTGGCGGCCCGCCGACCTGATGCCGCGTCTCGACCTGCTCGCCGAGGTCTACGCGGGCCGCGACCTCGCGGTGAAATGCTCGCCCGGCCTGGATTTCGCGGCCGTCGACTGGGCAGACGAGGTCGAGTTGGTCTCGCTGGACGGCACCGTGCGGGAAGCCTGCCTGTGGACCCGCGACCTGGCCACCCCCGGTGTGCGGCGGCGCGCGAGCGCCCTCTTCAAGGGAACACAGCATGACGGTACACAGTGGACGATCACGGACGCCGAGCCGGACGATGCCCCCGTGCTGCCGATCGGCGCCTGGATCGTCGACCCGGACGGTGCGGTGGTGCGTGCCGGCCTGGTTCGGCACTACGCGGCCCGGCACGGCCTCGGCCAGCTCGACCCGCACATCGCCTACCTGACCGGCGACGAGCCGCCACCGGGAATTCGGGCGTTTCGGGTGTTGGAGCACGGCAAGTACAGCGAGAAGAGGCTGCGTGCGCTGCTGCGAGCACGTTCGGTCGGCGCGCTGGAAATCCTGGTGCGCGGCCTGGATGTCGACCCGAACACGTTGCGCAAGCGGCTCAAGCTGGCCGGGGAGGTGTCCGCGACGGTCGTGTTGACCCGCGTCGGCGACACCCCCACCGCGATTCTGTGCGAAGCCGTGCGTACCGTCGGAACATGACCTCGATGTGGGGAGCGCCGCTTGCCGAGCGGTTCGGTTCGTGGCGCAGGGCTCGGGACCCGGAGCAGGCGCGGTTTCTCACCCTCGACTCGCTGCGCTGGGTGCTTCGCAACCGCGCCTACACGCCCTGGTACCTGGTGCGCTACTGGCGGCTGCTGCGGTTCCGGTTGGCCAACCCGCACATCGTCCTGCGCGGCATGGTGTTCCTCGGCCGCAACGTCGAGATCCACTGCCGGCCCGGCTTCGGCCGGCTGGAGATCGGCCGCTGGGTGCACATCGGCGACGGCAACTCGATCCGCTGCCACGAGGGGTCGCTGCGCATCGGCGACAAGGCCGTGTTCGGCAAGGACAACACCATCAACTGCTACCTGGACGTGGAGATCGGCGCGGCCACCCTGATCGCGGACTGGGTCTACGTCTGCGACTTCGACCACGTCACGGCCGACATCAACCTGCCGATCAAGGACCAGGGCATCATCAAGGCGCCGGTCCGGATCGGCCCGGACACCTGGCTCGGCGTGAAGGTGAGCGTGCTGCGCGGCACCCGCATCGGCCGAGGCTGCGTGATCGGCGCGCATGCGGTGGTGCGCGGCGACATCCCGGATTTCGGCATCGCCGTCGGCGCCCCCGCCCGCGTCGTGCGGGACCGCAAAGCCGACTACGACGCGGCCGCCGAGAAGCGCGCGGCAGTGGCCGACATGGCCCGCAAGGCCGCGCGTGCGTTGGAGAAGACGCTCGAAAGCACCTTCGAGATCGAGTCCTAGTCGGTGAGATCGGGTCCTAGCCGGCCAGCGACTCGCGCAACCGGGCCAGGATCTTGTCGAAGGCGGCGATCAGTCCGGCCAGGTCCTGCTCGTCGAAGTCGCCGAACAGCGTGGTCGCGAACTCCTGCTGCGCGTGGAACATCGACGCGGTCGTGGCCTGCCCTGCTTCGGTCAGCGTGACCAGCGTGGCCCTGCGGTCGGTCGGGTGCGGCTCGCGGGTGACGAACCCGGTCTCCACAAGGCCGTCGACCAGGCCGGTGATGTTGCGTGAGCTGACCTTCAGCGCCTCGCTGAGCACGCGCTGGGTCACCGGCCCGCGATGGAACACCTCCCACAGCAGGTGCGCGCGGGACAGGGTGAGGCCGGAGCGGGCCATGCCGCGTTTCGCGTCCTCGTTGAGCAGCATGTTCAGTTCCATCAGTCGGCCGAAGGCCACGTCATAAGTACGCACGGACCGCCATTCGCGTATATAGTTCACTATGTACTAGCTTCGCAAATATGATAACCGACCCGATTGTCCTCCCACCTGACCGTCCAGACGCGTTCCACCGCCGCCCCTCTACGCGCGTCTGGCGCCGATCGTCCGAGCTCGGACGGCGGAGGGAATGCCAGCCTGGCTGGTGACCGGTCGCGAGCTGGTGTTGGAAATCCTGGCCGATCCACGGTTCGGGATCAGGCCGCCTGGCACCGCGGGCATCGGGTCGCTGTTCACCGACGGCGACGCGCACACCCGGCTGCGCAGACTGCTCGCGCGTACCTTCACCGCGCGGGCCGTCACCGCCCTTCGCCCCAGAATCGCCCAGTTGGCTGGCGGTTTCGTCGCCGATCTGGTCGCCGCTGGACCGGTACCGACGTGCTGGCTGTGCTCGCCCGACCGTTGCCGCTCGCGGTGATCGGTGACCTGCTCGGCATCGCCGACGCGGATCGGCAACACTTCCGCGTGTGGGCGGATGCTTCCCTGGGGATGGTTACCCCGGACCTGATCAACCCCGGCAACCAGGCGCCCGGTGCGGAGGCCGCGTGGGGCGAGCTGTCTGCGTTCATCGGCAAGCTGATCGCGGCGAAGCGCGCCGACCCGGGCGACGACCTGCTCAGCGCGTTGATCACGGTGCGCGATACCGACGACGGCAGGATCGATGACGAAGAACTGCTCACCACCATGATCGCGTTGCTTGGCGCTGGCTACTTGACCGCGGCGAATGCGCTGGCCATCGGCCTTGTGCACCTGCTGCCCACCGGACAGCTGCCCACGCTCACCGACGAATCGGCAGCGGCCGGCGCGGTGGAGGAGATGCTGCGCATGCAGACCGGCCGGGCGGCCGAGGCCCTGCCGCGCTGGGCCACGGTCGACGTCGAAGTGGCCGGCGAGCGGATCGGCGCGGGTGATCTGGTGCTGGTCAAGCTGGAGGCGGCCAACACGATCCTGCGGTGTTCCCGGATCCGGAACGGTTCGATCCCCACGCGGAATCCCAATCGCCATGCCAGCTTCGGGCACGGGGCGCACCACTGTCTCGGCGCGCAACTCGCCCGCATGGAACTCGCCGAGGCGGTTCGTGCGCTCGCCGCGCAGCTGCCTGGCCTGCGGCTCGGCCGCGCACCCGAGAACATCGCCTGGGCCGGCAATCCGCTGGACGACGGTCCGGTGGCCGTGCCTGTCACGTGGTGAACGAATGTAACGCCTTTAGTTGTTGAAGGCGTTACCGGTGGCGATCTTGGGTCGGCCTAGCTCGGATCGCTCGCCGACGCGGGCCGCCGCGTACACCAGGGCGGTCGCCTCGGCGATGCGCACCCAGTCGAAATCCTCGGCAAGACGTGCCTTGGCCGCCCTCGCCCTTCGCCGCGCGGCCGGGGCATCGGCCAGCACCGACGTGACCGCGGTCGCGATGCCGCCGACATCTCCGGGTGCGAAGGACAGGCCGGTCCTGCCGTCGATCACCACCTCGCCAAGCCCGCCCGCCGTCGACGCCACGAGGGGGGCACCGGCTGCGGCGGCCTCCAACGCGACGATGCCGAACGGCTCGTACTTGCTGGGCAGCACTACCGCGTCCGCGCAGGCGATGACCGCGCGCAGTTCGCGATCGCTGAGGTGGCCGACGAAGTCGACCGCCCTGCGCACCCGGTGCCGTCGCGCGGTCTCGACGAGTTCCGGCTGGTGGCCACCCTTGCCGGCAACCACCAGGCGCGTGCCGGAGCGGGCCAGGCGGATCCTGGGCAGCGCGGCGATCAGGTCCTGCACGCCCTTCTCCCACTCAAGCCTGCCGAAGAACACCAGCAGGCCCTCGCCGTCCTTGGCGTAGCGCTGTCGGGCCGCGCGCACGTCCGCCGCACGTACCCGCCAGCCGTGCGACTCGATGCCGTTGTGGATGACCGTGATCGTGTCCGGATCGACCTCGAAGAGTTGGGCGACCTCGTTGCGCATCGCGGCCGAGCAGGTGATCAGCGCGTCCGCGCGGTTGGCCAGCCACCACTCGGCCGAGTGCACCTGCTGGTTGAGCGGTTGGGACAGCCAGCCGCTGTGCCGGCCCGCCTCGGTCGCGTGCACGGTCGCGACCAGCGGCACGTCCAGCAGGTCGGCCAGTGCGACGGCAGGGTGCACCACCAGCCAGTCGTGCGCGTGCACCACGTCCGGCTGCCACGCGCGGAGGAGTCGGTGCGCGGCACGCACCATGGCATGGCCCATGGCCAGCGTCCAGGCCAGCAGGTCACGCTCGAACACCAGGTGCGGCGGGTCCTCGGCCACCCGGATCACCCGGACGCCCTCGACCACCGTGTCCGTGCTCGGATGGTCGACCGCGTCGGTGCCGGCCTCGTGCCGACACAGCACGACGACCTCGTTACCGACGGCGGCCAAGTGCCTGGCCAGGGCATGGACGTGCCTGCCGAGCCCGCCGACCACCACCGGCGGGTACTCCCAGGACAACATCAGTACGCGCATGACCGGGCGCTCACCTTTCTTTACAGATCGCGGGCATCGAGATGGCCGAACGGACCGTCCTCGGCGCGCAGTCGGACCAACAGTCGAGCCAACCGGATCGGGTCCGGGTCGCGCAGCAGATTGGCCAGTTCGGCGAAGCGTTCCCGGTGCGTTTCCGCGCGGCGCCGGGCGTAGTCGGCGGCCGAGTCCTTGGTGACCATGAACGCCCAGTCGCTGGACAACGCCAACAACGCCTCCCTGACCAGCTGATCCAATGCGGGATCGCGAAAGGCGCCGACGTACTTGTCCACAGTGGACAGAAGCTCGCCCTGGAGCTCGGCACCGTCCGCGACAAGGTCCGCGACCTGCTCGCCGTCCCAGACCCGCCAGTCCTTGCCGGAACCCCACGAGGAAGCCGGCAGGTCGACCGGGGCGCCGAGGTGTCCGGCTGCCAGCGCGCCGCTCAGCGTGGTCACCCGCACGCCCGCAGCGGGCAACGCACGCAGCACGCCCTCCAACCATGCCGGCCCCTCGTGCCACCAGTGCCCGAACAGTTCCGTGTCGTACGCGGCGACCACCAGTCCGGGTTTGCCCGACTCGTCGGCGAGCGCGGTCAGCCGCCTGTGCACGGTGTCCACGAAGTCGGCGACGTCGCGGCGCACCGCGACGGCCGCGAGATCGGGGCGGTAGGGCTGCTTGTCCTCGGTGCGAACCCGCTTTCCGGTGACCCGGCTCGGTTTGAGGCCGGAGGGGTGGTCGTAGGTGTGGAAGTCGCGGTACTCGGCCGAACCCGGGTAGCCGGCCTTCGGTGACCAGACCCGGTAGGTGACCTCCAGGTCGCGGCCGAAACACACCACGTCCGAGTCACCGACGGTGTGTGCCGCGCCGGTCTTTCCGCGCAGCGCGGGGCCGTCGACCAGGAAGTGGGTGACGCCGGCCGCCGCGTAGTCGGTCTCCATGCCGGGCGCGTAGCCGCATTCCGGCGCCCAGATGCCGCCGGGCGCGCTGCCCAGCCGCAGCCTGGTGTCGGCAAGGCCGGTGCGCAGCGCGAAACCACGCACCCGGTCGGCGAGCAGCGGCTGGAACGGGTGCGTCGCCGGACCGCCGAGCAACTCGAACACGCCGGATTCGCGCAGCGGGCGCAGAACAGGTGAAAACCCGTGTCGCCAATGGGTTTCGAAGTCGGCGATGGCCGCGTCCGCCGCGCCGTGCTCGGCAGCGGCCAGGTCGCGCAGTTCCTCGGCGGGGCGCCAGCGGCCGTTCCAGCGGGTCGCCGCGTAGTCCGCGCGCAGCCGCCAGTCGCCGAGCCATTCGTGGCAGGCTCGCAGGCAGTACGGGTCGTCGAGCTGCGCGGCCAACACCGGGGTGAGGCCGAGGGTGAGCACGTCGCGCCTGCCCTCGTCGGCGAAGCGGCGCAGCAGGTCGACAACGGGCAGATACGAGTTGGCCCACGCCTGGTAGAGCCATTCCTCGCCGACCGGCCAGGAGCCGTGATGCGGCAACCAGGGCAGATGGCTGTGCAGGACCAGGCAGAACGTGCCGATGGGCCCTTCTTTGGATGGCTCCCTCACGCCGCCCTCCTGGCGACCGCGACCAGGTCGAGGCTGGCCTCGACACCGCGGTCGTGCACGACGAAGTCGTCCGCGCGTAACGAGTCCACATCGGCCAGCAGCTGGTCCGGCCAGCTGGCCTCACCGGGCAGATGCCCCATGACCACATCGAGCTGAGCCTGGATCAGCGAACCGCCGTAGGCCGAGTCGAGTTCGCGCAGCCGAGGGCCGTGGTGCAGGCCGCCGAGGAAGTCGATGGCGAAGCCAGCTTCGACGAGCAGCTCGGCCAGCTCGTCGGGGTTCAGCTCGCGGGTGTGGTACGGATTGATCGGCCGGTCCTGGCCGGGGGAGAAGGTGATCCGGTTCGGCGTCGTCAGCAGCAGCGTGCCGCCGGGACGCAGCACTCGCGCGCATTCGGTGAGGAATCCGACCTGGTCCCAGAGATGCTCGATGACCTGGAGGTTGGCGATCACGTCGACGCTCGCCGAGGCCATCGGCAGCGCGGCCAGGTTGCCGCGTAAGACGTCCAGCCGGGGATAACGGGCACGCACATGGGCCGTGGTCAGCGGCTCGTAGTCCAGCGCGACGACCAGCTTCGCGACCTCGGCGAGCAGGTCGGCGCCGTAGCCCTCGCCGCAGCCCGCCTCCAGCACGACCGCACCCACACAGTGCTCGCGTAGTGCGACGTAGGCCGCTTCGTGCCGACGGAACCAGTAGTTCTCCTCCGGCACGTCGGGCACGGTGCGCTCGCCGGTGAGCGGGAGGGTCTGCATTTACTGAACGGTAGCCTGTGCCCGCCGCCACAGTGGGCGACGGGCACAGGGGCGACGGGCACAGACCGTCCGACTGTCAGAAGGCCCAGCTGAATCAGAAGCTGAGGCTGGCCGAGGCGTTGGTCGGCAGTGTCGCGCCGAGCGCCCCGCTGGAGAAGATGTACTGGCCGGACTCGACCGACGGCGCCTGCGCGGTGTCGATGTCGCCCTGCGTGATGGCCAGGTTCGACTTCGGCACGGTGACCGTCACCGTCGTGGACGCGCCAGCGGCCAGGTGCACCCTGGTGAAGCCGACCAGCCGCTGCGCGGGCACCAGCGGGTCGCTCACCGGCTGCGAGACGTACACCGGAACGACGACGTCGCCGTCCTTGCCGCCGGAGTTGGTGACCCCGACGGTGACCCGCACGCCGTTGCCGGCCTTGGTCGCGGTGACTGTGCCGAACGTGTAGTTCGTGTAGGACAGGCCCGCGCCGAACGGGTAGAGCGGCTGGTAGACCGGGCCGGTGCCGTTGTAGGTCGACGGCAGGGTGAGCAGCCGGTAGCTGTTCGGGTTGTCGGTGTTCTCCTTCGGCCACGAGACCGGCAGCCGGCCGCTCGGGTTGACCGCGCCGTAGAGCACGTCGGCAATGCCGTTGCCGCCCTGGCTACCGGGCCGCCACGCCATCAGCAGGCCGGCCGGGGTCACGCCGCCGCCGGATGCCTCCAGCGAACCGAGCGCGAGCGGACGGTCGTCGATGACCACGACAACGACCGGCTTGCCGGTCGCGACCAGCGCGGCGATCTCCGCCTGCTGGTCGGCGGGCAGGCTCGGGTCGCGCTTGTCGTTCGGGCCCTCTGCGCCCGGCCCGTTGCCCACCACGACCACGTAGTCGTCGGTGCTGCCGGCGGCCGCCACCGCGTCGGCCTGGCTGGCCGCGTAGGAGACATTCGCGCCGCCCTGCGCCTTGAGACCGGCCAGCACGGTCACCGCGGTCTCCGGGCTACCGGCCGGAATGCCCTGCCAGCCGATGGTCCAGCCGCCCAGCGTGTTGGTGACCGAGTCGGCGCTCGGGCCGGTCACGGTGATGTGCGCGGAGGTGGACAGCGGCAGCACGTTGTTGGTGTTCTGCAGCAGCACACTGGACTCGGCAGCCGCCTTGCGAGCCAGCGGGGCGTCCATGCCAACGGTCTGGTCGGCCTTGGACGCGTCCACGTACGGGTGGTCGAAGATGCCGGTCTTGAACTTCAGTTCCAGCACCCGCTCGGTCGCCTGGTTGATCCGCCACATCGGGATCAGGTGGTCGCTCACGGCCTTGGTCAGGTCGGCCTCGAAGGTCGTGCCGTCGTAGGGGACCATCGCCATGTCGACGCCGGCGTTGACGGCCAGCGCGATCGCGTGCTCGTAGTCGCCGACCAGGTGGTATGAGGTCTGCAACGCCTGCACGTCACTCCAGTCGCTGACCGCGAGACCGGTGAAGTGCATCTGGTTGCGCAGCACGTCGGTCAGCAGGTAGTGCGACGAGGTGGCCGGCACGCCGTTGATCGCGCCGGAGTCGACCATCACGGTGTCCGCGCCTGCGCCGATGCCGCCCTGGTAGGACGGGAACTCGTCGTCCTGCAACCAGCGCAGCGGCAGGTTCGCGTCGGTGCGGTCGAGGCCGGAGGTGGCGCCGCCGTAACCGGCGAAGTGCTTCACCGACGCGGCGACCTGGCCGCTGGCCTGCAAACCGGCGACGCCGGCAGCTTCCATGGCGCCGTCGAGCGTCGGGTCCTCTCCGAAGGACTCGTTGTAGCGGCCCCAGCGGGTGTCCAGGTCGACGTCGGCGACCGGGCCGAATCCCCAGCGCACGTTCGTGGCCAGCGCCGCAGCCCCCGCGGATGCCTCGGCCTGCTTCTCAAGGCTCGGGTCGTACGTCGCGCCCATGCCGATCTGGGCGGGGAAGATGGTGTCGCCGACGACGTTGCTGTGCCCGTGCACGACGTCGGCGCCGTAGATGATCGGGATGTGCAGCGGGTTGTGCGCGATGGCGTACGCCTGGATGGCGTTGATCCCGTTCGCCCAGTCGGCTGGCGTGTCCTTGCCGTTGATGTCCTCGCTGGGCGGGGAGCCGCCGCCGGAGAGGATGGAGCCGACCGCGAGGTTGCCGAGCACGTTCTGGGCGCAGGTCGGGTTGAGCGGGCCTGGGCCGTAGTTGCAGTTGCCGACGATCTGGCTGACCTCGATCTGGGTCATCTGCCCGATCTTCTCGGCGAGCGTCATGCGTCCGACCAGGTCGTTCGCACGAGCCTGTGCGGGTGCCTGCTGGTTGAGGTACAGGGCCTGGTTGTCGGCTGCCGCCGGACCGGAGCTGCCGGCGACGATGACGGAGGCCGCCACCGTACCGATCGCCGCCGCGACCGCGATCACCGATCGCTGACCGAGTAAGCGCTTTCTTTTCATCCGGACTCCTACCGCTGTGATTCGGGGTGCGCCTGTCATCAACTTGATCGACAACGGGGGCGGTGTCAGCCTTGACCGCGCCAGCTGCGTAGTCAATAGGTCGCACGGAGCGAATCCAGCGATGGCGGCCCGTGCAAGACCGCCGTCCTTTGTGGTCAGCCGCCGGACGGGTGACCACTTACCAACGGCGGGTGCCGAGGAAATTTGTCCGAATCGAGAGAGGCGGCGTTGACCGCCCTTCCGGCGCAGGCCGGTCTCGGCGCCTCGAAGGGCCTCACCGGGTTCTGAGCCGGATTCTGGTCATCCGAAGTCGAACGCCCGCGGTCTCGCCGGCTCCGTTTCCGCCGGCGAGATCGTGAGCCCGATGCCACCCGGTCCGACGTGGACCATGATGATCGCGCTGACCCCGACCACGTTGATCTGGTTCAGGTTGGGCACCCGACGCTTGAGCTGCTCCAGGATGTAGTCGACGCGCCGGTCCGCGCCGAAGTGCTCGATCGCGATGTCCACCGGCGCGTCGCCCGCCTTGGCCACCGCGGTGTCCACCAGCTTGCGGATCGCCCTGTCGCTGCCCATGGTCCTGGCCAGCGGCACGATCTCGCCGTTCCGCACGGTGAGGAGTGGTTTCACCGCGAGCGCGCTACCGATCAGGTGCGCTGCCGCGCCGATCCGGCCACCCCTGCGCAGGTACTCCAGGGTTTCCACGTGGATCAGCTCGACCGAGCCGGTCATCCGTCTGCTCGCCGCGTTGATCACCTGGTCCACGTTGCCGCCCGCGTTGGCGATCCGCGCCGCTGCGAGTACCGCGTAGCCAAGGCTCATCCCCGCGGTCCCGGTGTCCACGACATGCACGGGCACCCGCGAATCCGCTGCGCCGAACTTCGCCATGTCCGTGGTCTTGGAAAGCTTTCCGGAAATGTGCAACGACACGACGGCGCTGGCGCCTCGGGCGATGGCGTCCTGATAGGTCCAGAAGAACGCGCCAGGATCGGGTGGAGAGGTCGCCAACGGCGTGCCGTCGGCGAACGCGTTGAGCAAGGTTTCTGGTGCGATCCGCGCCTCGTCGTCGAGGTGGTCGCCAACGTGCAGCTGCTGCTGCACGATGGAAATGCCCCACCGTGCCGCCAAATCGGTCGGCAGACAGGCGGTGGAGTCAGTCACAACAGTGACATAGCCGGCCATGAACGGGGACTGTAACGCCCTGACAACGTTTGGCGATACTGGCTGCCCCTGTCCGCTGAGGAAGAGTAGAGAACGGCCCTGTTCACCGGATCAGAGGGTGAGCATGGTCACCGCCGTGTCGACCGTGTCGGCCTTGTCGCGCGGCTACTGGCGGGTAACATTTGGCCATAGTGTGTTGGCTCGCGTTACCGGGCGTCTGGCTCGCCAAGGCCAATGCGACGTGGCAAGGTCGGGCCAACCGGCGACAGGATTCGCCGCCGCACGTACGGCGGTCACTTTCTCAGGAGGTCGAACCAGACCCATGAACATCGTTGTTCTGGTCAAGCAGGTGCCGGATACCTATTCCGAGCGCAAGCTGCGCGACGCCGATCACACCCTCGACCGCGACTCGGCAGACGCCGTCCTGGACGAGATCAACGAGCGTGCGGTCGAGGAAGCACTGTTGATCAAGGAGGCCCAGGGCGGCGAGGTCACCGTGGTGTGCGTCGGACCCGACCGCGCCACCGAGGCCATCCGCAAGGCACTGTCCATGGGCGCGGACTCCGCCGTGCACGTCAGCGACGAATCGCTGCACGGCGCGGACGTCCTGCAGACCGCGAAGGTGCTTGCCAAGGCCATCGGCACCGTCGAAGGAGTCGACCTGGTCATCGCCGGCAACGAGGCCACCGACGGCACATCGGGCACGGTCCCCGCGATCGTCGCCGAACTGCTCGGCCTGCCCCAGCTCACCCACGCTCGCAAGGTCAGTGTCGACGGCGGCACCATCACCGTCGAGCGCGAGACCCCGGACGAGGGCCTGACCCACCTCAAGGCGAGCCTGCCCGCGGTGATCAGCGTTTCCGAGAAGATCAACGAACCGCGCTACCCCTCGTTCAAGGGGATCATGGCCGCCAAGAAGAAGCCGGTGAACACGCTCACCGTCGCCGATCTCGGCATCGACGTAGGCGAGGTCGGCCTGGCCAACGCGTGGTCCTCGGTTGTCGACGCGGCCCCCAAGCCGCCGCGCACGGCCGGCGAGAAGGTCGAGGACGACGGGAACGGCGGCGCCAAGATCGCCGAGTACCTCATCGCCCAGAAGCTGATCTGACCGACCGAGCCGAGCAGGAGAGAGAAACACCATGTCCGAGGTTTTGGTCCTCGTCGAACAGGTTGACGGCGAGGTCAAGAAGGTCACCAACGAACTGCTGACCGCGGCGCGTCGGCTCGGCGAGCCCTCCGCCGTCGTGGTCGGCACGCCCGGCACAGCAGCCAAGGTCCGCGACACCCTTGCCGGCCACGGCGCGGCCAAGGTCTACGCGGCCGAGTCCGAGGACGCCACCGGCTACCTGGTCACCCCCAAGGTCGACGCGCTCGCCGCGGTCGCCGCGACGGCGAACCCAGCCGCCGTGCTGATCGCAGCGTCCGCCGAGGGCAAGGAGGTCGCCGGCCGGCTCGCCGTGCGGCTGGGCGCCGGTCTGCTCGTCGACGTCGTGGACGTCGACGCGGACGGCACCGGCACCCAGTCCATCTTCGGTGGCGCGTACACCGTCCACTCGAAGATCACCCACGGCACTCCGGTGATCACGCTGCGCCCCGGCGCCCTTGACGCCGAAGCCGCCGATGGCGCCGCCGAGGTCACCACTGTGGACCTGCCGGCCGTCGACGCGGCCAAGGCCACCAAGGTGCTCGGCCGCGAGCCCGTCGAGGGCGGCGACCGTCCCGAACTGACCGACGCCAGCGTGGTCGTCTCCGGTGGTCGCGGCGTCGGCAGCGCGGAGAGCTTCTCCGTCGTCGAAGCCCTCGCCGACTCGCTCGGCGGCGCCGTCGGTGCCTCTCGGGCGGCCGTCGACTCCGGCTACTACCCGCACCAGTTCCAGGTCGGCCAGACCGGCAAGACGGTCTCCCCGCAGCTCTACATCGCGCTCGGCATTTCCGGCGCCATTCAGCACCGCGCCGGAATGCAGACCTCGAAGACGATCATCGCCGTCAACAAGGACGCCGAGGCGCCGATCTTCGAGATCGCCGACTTCGGCGTCGTCGGCGACCTTTTCAAGGTGGCGCCGCAGCTCACCGAGGAAGTCAACAAGCGCAAGGGCTGATCAATCAACAGCCCGCGAATTCGGGGCGATTTTCCCGTGACAACACGGTGAAAATCGCCCCGAACGCATTTCACTACCGACCATTAACCGGATTTCTACTTACCTGCCACCGGTTTGACCTTTCTGACTGTTGCCGGCACAACGTAAACAGAACGTATGGCGCAGTCAGAACTGCTGGTGAGCACCCCGCCCGCGGAAGCTTCCGCGCGATACTCTCTCCTCGTCGCCCACGACGATGCCGATGTCCTCGCCGCACAGCGGCTGCGCTACCAGGTGTTCGCCGAGGAGATGGGCGCCAACCTGCACACCGAGGTGCCCGGCCTCGACGCCGACTACTTCGATCAGTTCTGCGATCACCTCGTGGTCCGCCACGACCCGACCGGCGAGATCGTCGGCTGCTACCGCATGCTTCCCCCGAACGGGCTCGCAAAGCAGGCAGCCTCTACTCCGACGGCGAATTCGACCTGACCGGGCTCGCCGGCATCCGCGGTGCCCTCGTCGAAACCGGCCGCTCCTGCGTGCACCCCGACCACCGCACCGGCGCCGTCGTCGGCCTGGTCTGGGCCGGCATCGCCCGCTACCTGCTGCTCTCCGGCCACGCCTGGCTCGCCGGCTGCGCGTCGGTCCCGCTGCACGACGGCGGCGAACTGGCGGCAGGCGTCTGGGACACCGTGTCCCACAAGAACTACGCGCCCGCCGAATACCGCGTAACTCCCCGTACTCCCTGGAACATCACGGCGGCCCCGTGCCCCGCCAAGGCAACGATCCCGCCCCTCCTCCGCGGCTACCTCCGCCTTGGCGCCTGGGTCTGCGGCGAACCCGCCCTCGACGAGGACTTCGGCGTAGCCGACTTCTTCGTCCTGCTCTCGATGGCCCGTGTTGACCAGCGCTACCTCCGCTTCTTCCTCGGCGAGGGGCGCTAGCCATGGCACACGCCTGGATGCCCACCTCACCCTGCGGCCCCGGCTGCCACCCAGCCACCATGCCCACGGTCGGCCGCTTCCGCCGTCTCACCCGGCTCGTCCGTGCAGCCCTTGTCCTCCTCGCCGCGCTGATGCTGGCCCCGCTGCTTATCGTCCTCAGTGGACGTCCGAGAACCGCGATGCTCCGCTGGGTCTTCACGTCGATGCTGAGTGCTTTCGGCGCCAAGCTCGACATCCACGGCGACCCCGACTTCGCCAACGCGGAAACCCAACGCGGTGCGCTGGTGGTCCAGAACCACGTCTCCTGGCTGGACATCGTGGTGGCGAACGCGGTGCGCCCCATGCGGTCGGTGGCAAAGCGCGAAATCGGCGTGTGGCCGTTGGTCGGCGCCCTCGCCACCAAAGCCGGCACCGTCTACCTCGACCGCGAAAGCCTCCGCGCCCTCCCCGCCACCGTCACCGAGTTGGCAACCGCGCTGCGCAGCGGCGCCAAGGTGAACGTCTGCCCGGAAGGCACGACGTGGTGCGGTCTGGCCGCGGGTCACTTCCGCCCTGCCCTGTTCCAGGCCGCGATCGACGGCGGCGTCCCGGTCCGCCCGATCGCGGTCCGTTACCGCCTGGCCAACGGCCAGACGACCACCTGGCCGTCCTTCGTCGGCACCGAAACCCTGATCGACTCCGTCCGCCGCACGGCCCGATTGCGCGGCCTTGTCATCGAGGTGCACGTCCTCGACGAAATCGCCCCCGGCCGCGCCGACAACCGCGCCGACCTGGCCGAACTCGCCGAAACCCAGATCGCGGCAGTCCTCGCCGATCCCGGTATCACCGCCCAGGCGCTCGCCGCCACACCCACCGAGAGTTGACCCATTCCCCGAACCGGGTGAACTACCTCGCATTGCCCGGAACCAACCCCCACCCGCGCCGCGTCAGATACGCTACGAGACCGCGGGGCGACTAGTAGCAACGGGGGCGGGGCATGTCGGAAAGCAGCCAGGACGCGATTGACAAGATCAATCAGCTGGCCAGCCAGTCGAGCACGGCACCTCCACCCGGCTCCGTGCCCACCGGCCTTTCCGAAGGCGCCGCCGCCATGGCCAGCGGCAGCCAAACCATGCTCGCCCAAGCCCGCAGCGGCGGCTTCACCCTCGACCCGGACACTGGCCAGGCACTGATCAACACGCTCAACAAGCAGATCGAAACCCTTCACGGCCTCGGCGAGGATGTTGTCCGGATTAGCCGGGAGACCCGGCTGGGCATGACCCCCGGTGGCCAAGCGATGGCGAAGTTCAATCACGAGGTCGCGGTGTCAGGGGCCAAAGCTTTCGTGCCCGCTCATGACCAGTTCGTGCAGACTCTCATCACGGTGGTTCAGGCGGTCCAGATCGCCATGGATAATTACGCCAGAACTGAGCATGACAACGCGAGCAAGCTCAAGGCAAAGGATTGACTGGACCCGTGACCAATACGATGCCGATTCGGCGTTCTTTGATCCCGCCCGTGCTGCTCATGGCCGGCCTGGTCGCTGCCGCTTGCGGAGGGACCAAGCCAACGGTCAGTTCGACCACGTCGACCAGTGCACCGCAGAGTACCGCCAGCACTCCGGTGGCCGCGATCAACCCGTGCAGCCTGCTGAGCCAGAGCGACATCACCAGCTTGGGATTGACGTATAGAGGGCCGGAAAACACCGCGAAATCTCGCGGGTGCGGGTGGGCGAAGGGTGCGAGCTATTCGATCGGCATCTACGCCGACGCGACCCAGGGTGTCGACCTACTTCGAGACACCAATTCGACCCCGGTTCCTCTGCGGTCACACGATGCGATTCAGACGCCGTCGTCGACGATTGACTGCGGAGTTGACATCGCTGTGACTCCGACGTCGAGCGTTGGTATCCAGGTCGAGGCGAGCGGTAGCAACGCATGTGGAATTGCGCAGCAGTATGCGACGTTGATTGAGCCCAAGTTGCCGGCACAGCAGAAGTAGCGATCGGGGAGGCGCTGACGATGGCTGCGGATAACTCGGGGAGCGGCAAGCCCAGCATGCCTGGGCAGGTCGAGTCCGTTGTCGACGTGGAGAACCAGAACAATCTGTCGGCTTCCGTGCAGATTGGCCAGATGGGCGTGAATGCTCCGCTGGCGGACTGGTTCGACCCGTGGATTGCCGATGCCCGGATCGAGGACTCGGCTCGACAGAAGACGGCGGCGTTCGCGCAGAGCCAGTATCAGCAGTTGTCCGCCGACATCGAGACGCAGTCGGCGCCGAGTTTCTCCGGGCACAACTACAGCTCGTACTCGGCGACGCAGCTCAAGCAGATGGTCACGACGAACATGGACCCGACGACGGCCGGCGATGGAGCCTCGGGATGGACGTCCATCGGGAACAACTATGTGACCGTCGCTCAGGGGCTGGGGCAGGCGACCGGTAGCAGTGAGTATGGCTGGCAGGGGACGGCCGCGGACGCCGCGCGGGGCTTCATCAACGGGATCGCGAAGTGGGCGGGGACGGCCGGGCAGGGGGCTCAGCTGGCCGGGAACCGGCTCGCTGTGCAGTCGGAGGCGGCGTCGACCGCGAAGAACTCGGTGCCGACGAACCCGACTGAGCCGCCGAGTGGGGCGGATATCGCGCGGACGATGTTGCGGAGCGTGCTGAATCCGGCTGCTGGCGCGGCCACCTTGAATGCGCAGTTCGCGCAGGCGGCCGCGGATCATGTCGAGGCTGTGCATGCCGCGCAGACGTATGACGCTTCGCTGGCGACGTCCGGCGAGAAGTTTCCCGCGTTCAACGCGCCGCCGACGTTCGATCCGAACGCGGGCGGTGGCGCCGTACCGCCGTCGTCGGGTGGGGGCGGGGTGTCCGGACTGCACGCGGCCAGGAACGCGCCGAAGGCCAATCCGAACGTCCGGCTCGGCAGTTCGGCGGGGGCCGGGGCGCACGGGGGTGGAGTCGGGGGCAGCGGGACAGGCGGGTCCGGGTCGCAGGCGCCGGTGTTGCCGAAGTCGGGGCCGGGGACGCCGAATCTGTCGACGGGCCAGTCCGGATTCGATCCGGGGCCGACGCCGACCAGTACGTTGCCCACTACGCCGACCAATTCAAACGTGAACGCGCCGTCGCAGGATCCGACGTTCTCGGGAAGCTTGCTGGGCAAGTTGGGCGGTACCGGCGGCGGGACCGCTGGTGTGCTGCGCGGGTTGGCGGGTGGCGCGGGCATGGCGGGCAGTGCGGGTGGCGGCGGTTCGGGGGCGCGGAGTGGGGTTGGTGCCGGCGTTGCCGGTGAGGAGGGCGAGGGAGCGGGCGGGTTGCGTGGCGCGGCCGCTGGCGAGCCTGCCGAGCCGGGGATGATGCCGCGTGGCGGGAACGGGCGGCGCGGGGAGGATGCCGAGCACAAGCGGCCGGGCTACCTGCTCAACCCGGACCCGGATGCCACCTTCGGCCCTGAAGGGTATGTTGCGCCGCCGGTCATTGGTGCGTGATGGATGACCTGCTGAGCCTGTCCCATGCCGCAGTCGACATCCTGTGGGAGGACCTTGGTCTTGGCGCGGTGCCCACACCGTTCGAGATCCGCTCGGTCGGGACGACCATGGACGAGCGCGCGGCCATCCGGCGCGACGTCTGGCGGGATCTGGCCGAGCGCGGATTGGCCCGGCGCGGCCGGTTGGAGCCCGAGGTTGAGGACCGGCTGGGCGTGTTGGTTCGCTTCAACTCGGCGATCGGCGTGTTCGGCGTGTTGGACGACGAGCAGGTGCTGCGCGCGCGGGTTTCCGGCAACGGTCGGTTCGCGGCGATGGCCGTGCAGGGGCCGAGGAACATGCATATCGAGGTCGTGGAGTCGCATCGGTTGATCGCGTCCATCCTTGGGTTGTTGCCGGCGGCGCGTCCGTTTCCCTCTCGGGTGGTCACCGTGCTCGATCAGGATCCGCAGTCCTCCGGCTACCTGCGCCCGGTGACCACGCCCACCGAGGACGACGAGCTGGCGCGGCGAATGTTGGCGAGCAGGCGCGAGCGGGCCGGTTATTTCACCGCGTACGGACGGGATAGGCGCGGCAGTGCCGTCCAGTCGCCGGAACTGGCCTGGACGGACACGGTGCACGGGCGCTTCGTGTCGCGGTCGCGGACGGTAGGTAGCGGCAGGCGGTTCACCACGCACGAGCCCGCCACGCACGCGACGTTGGTGCGCGGCCTGCGCGAGTTGGTGGCGTGGGTGCACGCGGACGACGACTGAGCGGTAATCGACTGGACCTCTACCCAGGTGGAGGTTGCAGGATGACCACCATGACGACCACGGTCACCAAACGAGTGCGCAGCACGCTGTGGACGCCGGCGCGGCGGTTCACCACGGTCGGGCTGATCGTCGTCATGACGCTGATCGCGTTCGAGTTCCTCGGGGTCGCGACCGCGTTGCCGACGCTGGTCGCGAGTTTGCACGGCGGACGGCTCTATGCCTGGCCGATCACGGCGTTCTCGGCGGCAAGCGCGATCGGATCGGCGCTGGCCGGGCGGTGGGCGGACCGGCGCGGGCCGGGGATGCCGCTGCTGAGCGCGATCTCGTTGTTCTGCGTCGGGCTGGTGGTCGCGGGCACTGCTGGCAGCATGGCGATTCTGTTGGTCGGCCGGGTCGTGCAGGGAGTCGGGGCCGGCGCGGTGACCGTGGCCATGTACGTGTTGATCGCACAGGCGTACGAGAAGACGGACCGGCCGGCGATGTCGGCGGTGTTGTCCGGTGCGTGGGTGGTGCCCTCGCTGGTCGGGCCGGTGGTCGCGGGGTTCGTGACGGTGGCCTTCGGCTGGCGGTGGGTGTTTCTGGGACTGGTGCCGCTGCTGGTGCTGGGCACCGCGTTCGTGGTGCCCGTTGTGCGCAGGCTGCCGCCGCCGAGCCACGAGACGACGACGCCGGCCAGGAGGGGGCTGGTGCTGGCGGCGGTCGGTGCGGCGGTCGGCGTCGCGGCGATCACGGCGGGCGCACAGCAGTTGGACTGGGTGAGTGTGCCGGTGATCGCGGTCGGCGGGGTGACGGCGGGCCTTGCCATGCGCTGCCTGCTGCCGAAGGGGACGTTTCGGGCAGGTCGCGGGCTGCCGTCCATCGTGTTGTCCAGAGGAATGATGGCGGGCGCGTTCAACGCGGCCGAGTCGTTCGTGCCGCTGGTGTTGACCGCTGTGCACGGGTTCACGCCTTCCCTCGCCGGGTTGCCGTTGACCATCGGCGCGTTGGGCTGGTCCGGAGCGTCGGCCTGGCAGAGCCGGTATCCGCATCTGTCGAGATCGATGCTGCTCCGCGTGGCCATGGTGCTGGTCGCGGCGGGGATCGCCGGGATAGCGCTGGTCGCCCTGGGCAGTATGCCGAGTTGGGTGGCGTTCCCGGCCTGGGTGTGCGCGGGGACGGGCATGGGCATCGGCATGCCGGCGATCTCCGTGCTGGTGCTGAACGAGTCGCCGGACGCGGAGCAGGGCTTCAACTCCTCCGCCATTCAACTGGCCGAGGTGCTGGCCACGGTCGCGCTCGTCGGCCTGGGCGGAGTGCTGGTCAACGCGTTGGCCTCGACCAGTCACCCCGGCCCTCCGCTGTTGCTGTTCGACCTGCTGATGGCCGGCGTTGCCGTGCTGGGCGCGCTGATCCCGGCCGGACGTACCGAGCCCGTGGGTCGTTGATCCCTACTCGGTCGGGTTACTCTTGATTACGCGATGGCCTACCTCGACCACGCCGCGACCACTCCCATGCTTCCGGAGGCCGCGGCCGCGCTGACCAGTGCTTTGTCCCTCGTGGGCAACGCGTCGTCGCTGCACACCTCCGGTCGCCGGGCCAGACGCGCGGTTGAGGAGGCGCGGGAGGACATCGCGGACGCCCTCGGTGCGCGGCCTTCCGAAGTGATTTTCACCACCGGCGGCACGGACAGCGACAATCTCGCGGTCAAGGGAATCTTCTGGGCTCGACGGGCCGCCGATCCGAAGCGGCGGCGCATCCTGGCCTCCTCGGTCGAGCACCACGCCGTGCTGGACTCGGTGCAGTGGCTGGTCGACGAGCAGGGTGCCGAGGTGACCTGGCTTGAGGTGGACGACTTCGGCCGCGTGCACGCGGACACGCTGGCCGCTGCTGTCGGCGAGGACCCGGATTCGGTCGCGCTGGCCACGGTGATGTGGGCGAACAACGAGGTCGGCACGGTCAACCCGATCCGCGAGCTGGCTGCCACGGCCGCGCAGTCCGGGATTCCACTGCACACCGACGCGGTGCAGGCGATCGGCGCGCTGCCGGTCGACTTCACCCGCTCCGGCGCTGCCGCGCTGAGCATGACCGGGCACAAGCTGGGTGGACCGTACGGGGTCGGCGTGCTGCTGCTCGGCCGGGACGTGCCGTGCACGCCGCTGCAACACGGCGGCGGGCAGGAGCGCGACGTGCGCTCGGGCACGCTGGACGTGCCGGGCATCGTGTCGCTGGCGGTCGCGGTGCGCGCGGCAACGCGCGACCAGCGGGAATCCGCACTGCGGCAGGTGCGGCTGCGTGACCGGCTGATCGGCGTGCTGCGGGCGGCCGTGCCGGACATCGTGCTCAACGGCGACCCTGGTCAGTCCACTGTGGATGACGGGCCGTCGCGGCTACCCGGCAACGTGCACGTCACCGTGCCGGGTTGTGAGGGCGACAGCCTGTTGATGCTGTTGGACGCCAACGGGATCGAGTGCTCGACCGGGTCCGCCTGCACGGCCGGGGTCGCCGAGCCGAGTCATGTGCTGCTCGCCATGGGTGCCGACCGGATCGCGGCGCGCGGATCGCTGCGGTTCTCGCTTGGCCACACCTCGACCGACGCGGACGTCGACGAGGTCGCCACGGCGATCGGCCCTGCTGTCACCAGGGCGCGGGGTGCGGGGCTCGCTGGATTGAGTCGGGCGGCGCGGGAAGCCGCCGAGATGGAGGTTTGAGCACGATGCGGGTGTTGGCGGCCATGAGTGGCGGGGTCGACTCGGCCGTTGCCGCGGCGCGAGCGGTGGAGGCCGGACACGAGGTGGTCGGCGTGCATCTCGCGCTGTCCGCGAAGCCGGGCACGTTGCGCACCGGCGCGCGTGGCTGCTGCACCATCGAGGACTCGCGGGACGCGCGCCGCGCGGCCGACGTACTCGGCATCCCGTTCTACGTGTGGGATTTCGCGGAGCGGTTCACCGAAGAGGTGGTCGAGGACTTCGTCGCGGAGTACGCGGCGGGCCGCACTCCGAACCCGTGCGTCAAGTGCAACGAGAAGATCAAGTTCGCCGCGTTGCTGGACAGGGCGATCGGCCTCGGGTTCGACGCCGTGTGCACCGGCCACTACGCGCGGTTGTCCACTGTGGATGACGAACCGGAACTGCGGCGCAGCGCGGACGACGGCAAGGACCAGTCCTATGTACTCGCGTCGCTGCGCGCCGACCAGTTGCGGCACGCGATGTTCCCGCTCGGCGGCTCGACCAAGACCGAGGTGCGTGCGGAGGCGGCGCGGCGTGGTCTCGCCGTCGCGGACAAGCCGGACAGTCACGACATCTGTTTCATCCCGGACGGCGACACCAGGGCCTTCCTGACCAAGCGACTCGGCGAGCGGCCCGGTTCGCTTGTCGACGACGAGACGTCCGAGGTCATCGGCGAGCACGGCGGCGTGCACGGGTTCACCATCGGCCAGCGCAAGGGCCTCGGGATTGCGGCACCCGCGTCCGATGGCAGGCCGCGCTACGTGCTGTCGTTGGAGCCGGTCAGCGGGACCGTGCGGGTCGGCTCGGCGGAGCGGCTCGCGGTCACCGAGATCGTGGCCGGCAGGCCGGTCTGGCCGTCCGGGTCGAGCCTTGCCGAGCCGACCGACTGCGTCGCGCAGGTGCGCGCACACGGTGGGCTCGCCAAGGCAAGGGCGTCGGTCAGCGGCAGCGAGCTGAACGTGACGCTGACCGAGCCGCTGCACGGCGTCGCGCCCGGCCAGACCGTGGTGCTGTACCGGCCGGACGCGGCAGGGGACGTGGTGCTCGGCAGTGCCACGATCATGGCGACGGCCTGATTCCTACGGCCTGATCCGTTATGCGGGCGTCCAGTCGGAGTTGGCGCCGCACAGAATGATGCAGGGCAGTTCGCCGGGGACGCGACCGGCCAGCCAGGCCGCGAACGGCACAGCGGCGGCCGGCTCGACGGCCAGGCGGAACTCGCTCCACAGCAGGTCCCGCGCTGCCAGCAGCTCCTCGTCGGTGACCAGCACCGAGGTGACCGCGTCCGTGTTCAGGATGGCGAAGTTCGCCTCCTCGGTGCGGTTCGCGCCGAGCGCTGAGGAGGCCACCGAGTCCACTGCGGACTCCACAGGGTGACCGGCCAAGCGCGCGTCGTACAGGCAGCGGCAGCCCTCCGGCTCGACCGTGACCACGCGCCGGCCGCCCGCGCCGAGCACCGAACCGGCGGCGAGGCCACCGCCGCCGACCGCGACCACGATCGAGTCGATCGCCGGCTCGTCGGCGACTGCCTCGGCAGCGCACGTGCCCTGGCCCGCGATGACCTCCGGCAGCGCGAACGGATGCAGGTGGGTGGTGTCCGGTTCGGCCGAGGCAACCCGCTCGGCCTCGGCGAACGCGGTCGCGATGCGGTCGAAGGTGACCAGTTCGGCGCCTGCTTCGGAGATCCGGCGGGCCTTGAGCGCGGGGATGTTCTCCGGCGCGTACACGGTGGCGGACACGCCGAGAATGGCCGCCGCGGTGGCCACGGCGAGGCCGTGGTTGCCGCCGGACACCGCGACGACGTGCTTGGGCAACGGTCCGGCGAGCATGGCGTTGACCGCGCCGCGCAGCTTGAACGAGCCGGTCCGTTGCAGATGTTCCAGTTTGAACACCAGCTCGCGGCCATCCAGTTCGGTGCGCAGGATCGGGGTGCGGCGCACGTGCGGGGCGATGGTGATCGCGGCTCGACGGACATCGGTTTCGGTGGGGGGCGGCACGAAGGTTGTCACAGCTCGATCCTGCCCGCGGATCAGCGTGCGCGCCACGCTTGGCGCAGCAGTTCGCGGGCCGCGCGGACCAGTATGGCCGCGCCGTGCGGGTCGAACGGGCTGGAAGCGGCCTCGTAGACGGCCTCGTCGTGCGCTGCCGAGTCGGCGAGGTAACCGAAGTAACCGTCCGTGTAGCCGATGATCCTGGTGTGCGCGAACGGACTGCTGGTCCGGATCGTGTTGGCGTAGCAGGTGAACGGTTCGACCGGCAGGTGCAGCCAGGCCAGATCGCCGAACGCGACCACGCTGATCGGCAGGTCGAGGTGGGTAGGCAGACCCGAGGCGACCTGTTCGGACTGGATCACCGCGCCCTCGTAGCGGGTGCGGGCGATCCGGGCGCGCGGGGTGTCCGCGCCGCGCGCCGCTTCGGCGTGCCAGGCTTGTTCGGCCGCCGCGAGCTGCCGCTCGGCCTCGGCCTTGTCCGGCAACCTCCTGGTCGGCACGGAGACGGTCGCCCTGTGTACGACCGGAACGGCGTCGGGCAGGTGAGTCGGCTCGGATTCGAGCGCGCCGCGCAGCACCGCACCGGCCAGAATCCCGCCCTGGCGCCGCATTTCCGCGAAGTCCTGGGCACGCCTGGTGAAACGGGTGCTCACGTCGCCCGCCGCGCCCTGCAGAAACGCCAGCACCGGCGGGGTTTCCACGCCCTGCGCGGCGAGCAGCGCGGCGGCGGCGACCGAGCGGGTCGCGGCTGGAAAGTCCGCGGAGTATTCGAGGTTCGCGTGGCCGAGCACGGTCGGATGGCAGGCGTAGTCGAACAGAATGGCCACGATCGTCTCGTCGGCCTGGCGCAGCGTCAGCACGCCCGCGCTGCGGTCGTGCGGGCCCTTCGGATCGTATCGGTTGGTGCCGATCCCGCCGTCGGCCACGATCGCCCACCCGGCCGTGACCGGGGAGCCGGTCTTCGGCAACCGGGTGGCCGCCTTGCTGATGTCCTTGACCAACCGGTCGATCGGGGTGCCGTCGCCGGTGTCCTGGTTGGGCCAGAAACTCAGCCGCGACCAGGGCGCGGCCGCCGAGTGCGTGTGCGAGCAACACACCAGCACCGCGTCCGGCGTGATGTCGACGCCATCGGCCACCTCGGTCCTGATCCGCGCGCAGGTCGCCGCGTCAAGGCTCAGCGCGTCCACGCTGACCCAGCAGACCGCGCGCTGTCCGGCTTCGTCCGCGAGCAGCAGCAGGCTCGCGGTGAGCCGGTCGTGCGCGCCGGTGGCCGGTTGGTCACCGCGTGCGAGATAACCGCCGAGCGCGACCGGCACCCGAGGCGTCACGTCCACAGTGGTCGCCGCGTACCAGAGTCGGCGCATCGCGCCCTCGGCGGTCATCGCATGGTCACTTCCCCGCTTTGCTCGCTGCTTCGCGCAGCTGCGCCGCCACGTCCTGGACGCCTTCCCGGCCCGCGTGCGACGCGACCCCGGCGAGGGCGACCGCGGTCTCCTCGATGCTGGTCAGCACCTCAAGCACCATCGGCAGGTTGAGGCCGGACACCAGGTGCAGGTTCGGGTTGGTCAGGGCCAGGCGAGCGGCCGCATTGGACGGAGAGCCGCCCATCAGGTCGGCAAGCACGAGCGCCTCGCCGTCCTCGGCACCGAGCCGGGCCAGCTCGGCGGTGATGTCCTCGACGAGCTGCTCAAGGCTTCCGTTCGGTGGCAACGACACCGTGCCGACCTGCTCCTGCTCGCCGAGAATCATCTCGGCGGCGTCCCGAACGCCCGCAGCGTAGCCGCCGTGCCCGACGAAGATCACCGGGATCGTCATAACCCATTCCTCCATCTGCGGCAAGGCGGCGTCGGCAACAGTCAACGTTGCCGACGCCGCCTTGGCAATGCACGTGTCGATTTCTTTAACTCGTGGGGAGCGGAACCAGGGCCGCCTTCGAGAACCACGGCACGCCGTTGATGAGGCCGGTGAGGCCGCCGAGGCTGATGCCGAGCACGAAGACGATCAGGATGCACCACAGCGGGTGCAGGTTGAACCTGCGCATCAGGAAGTAGATGAGCGCGGTCACCAGGACCGGGAGCAGGAAGGGCAGAATCTTGTTCAGGTCGGTCTGGATGTAGCTGACCGTGGCCTTCGCGCCCTTCAGCGCCGACGGCGCCTTCTCCGAGATCTGCAGGTTGGTCTGCATCGCGACCACGCTCGGGATGAAGCCGCCGAGCACGATCAGGCCGACGATGGTGGCGCCCTCGCTGACCTTGGCCAGTGCGCCCCCGGCGAGCTGGGTGATCAGGTTGCGACCCTGCGTGTAGCCCGCGTTGAACTGCCAGCGGCGCAGGAAGTACAGCGGGACAAGACACATGATCGCGGCGAAGATCGGACCGAACGCCTGGCCGTCGAGGGCCCAGCTCGCGCCGAGCGTCAGGATGATGCTGTTGTAGAGGGCGTAGGTGACGGTGTCACCGATACCGGCCAGCGGGCCCATCATGGCGACCTTGACGCTCTCCGCCGCCGACGGCGAGCCGCCTTCCTCCATGGCGATGGCGGTGCCCAGGATCAGCGGGCCACCCACGACCGGGGAGGTGTTGAAGAAGGTGATGTGCCGCTGCATCGCGGCAATGAACTTGTTCTCGTCGGGGTTGAGGTGCCGCAGCACCGGGATCATCGCCCACAGGAAGCCGAGGGCCTGGTCCCGCTCGTAGTTCCAGGAGATCTGGAAGGACCAGAAGAACCGCCAGAACGACTTGTTGAGCACCCGCCTCGGCAGGGGTGCGTGGTCGGTCTCTTCGACGACGACGGTGGCCTCAGACATTGCTGGCCTCCCCTTCGGTGCTGCTGGCGGGGTTCGGAGACGGCGATGGCGTTGCCGGTACGGTCCTGGGCTCGCCCGGCTTGAGGATCATGAAGATGAACGCGATGGCGAGGGCGAACATGGCGACGCCGAGCACGGGGATCTTGGCGTACGCGAACAGGACGAAGCCGAGCATGAGCATGTACCAGTACTTGCGCACCGGCAGGAAGCCCAGCAGCATCGCGAAACCGACGGCCGGCAGCAGGCCGCCGGACAGGGTCAGGCCCCGCACCAGCCACTGCGGGATGCTGGTGTCCAGCTTGTGAACCAGGCTCGCGTTGAGGAAGTAGGTCAGCACGAACGTCGGGATGGCACGGACGGCTGCCCACGGAATGAACGCTGTCCAGTGCAGGACGGTGAGTTCCCTGGTGCGGCCCTCGATCAGCGCCTTGTCCGCCCGGTGGATGAACAGGGTGGTCAGGCTTCGGCCGATCGGGTCGAGCGGGGTCAGCACCAGGGCGGCCGCAAGGCCGAAGGTGACACCGAGCGGGATCGCCGCCGTGTTCGGAACACCGGCGTTGTGCGCGAGGGCCACCGCGATGATCGCGCCGGTCGGCCAGTCGGGCGTGCTGGCGCCGCCGTAGGTGTAGGAGCCGAGCGCGGCGAATTCGAGCGTCGCGCCGATGGCCATGCCGAGTAGGGGGTTACCGACGATCAGACCCGCTACCGTGCCGGCGATCAGAGGTCGCGAGGCGTAAATGAGATATGGCCCGAGATTATCGAAGATACAAGCTATCGCCCACAGAGTGAGCAGCAACGCGATGAGCATGTCTGCCCCGGCTTTCGGAGAATCGCGATGGCTGGTGGTTGGCTGCTGAAGTTGGACTAGACCAGTGATCTAGATCTCACGGCAGAGTAACATCGAGCCCTGCTCAGTCAAGCGCGTGAAGTTAAAAGTTACCGGTGTGTCATATACAGTCCGTTAATTATTGGCAGCGCTGAGTTCCTCGGTTGCCACGAGGGGGAGACTGCTGCCCGGACCAGTGCTGTTACCGGACCAGGGTCGATTTCCGCAGCGCCATTCGCCGGGCCGGCGCGGAATTGGCGGTGGTTCGTCCCTGTCCTAACTTCGGCCCTGTCCTAACTTCGGCCCTGTCCTGACAACACAGGTGTGGACATGAGCGAGCGGTGCGCCGGCAGTCGCAGGCGCACCGCTTCGCGAGCACGTTCAGATCTTCTTCTTCTCCATCAACTTGAGGAAATCGACCGACTTGTCCTTGGGCATCATCTGGCTGGTCAGTCCGCCGAGGATGCCGGCCATCTTCCGGTACGCGACGGCGTCCTCCTGGGTCACCGAGATGGAGCGGGTGACCATGGTGAACTTCGTGCCCGGCTTGGGCGCCTGGTTGCCGACGTTGACCACGTCCGGCCGCACCCCGGCCTCGATCAGTTCCAGCGCGTCAGAGCACCATTTGGCCAGCACCATGATGTTCTCGCCGGCCGCCTCCGGGCTCAGGCAGTGCTTGGCCGCGTCGGCAACGGACAAAACGGAAGTACGCACGCCTCGGGCGGCCTGCGGCAGCAGCAGCCGCTGCAACTCGTCCTGAGCCACCTCGTCGTTGGCCACCACGATGTGGTCGACCCCGATGTAACCCACCCAAGCGACGGTGACCTGGCCGTGGACCAGCCGGTTATCGATGCGCAAGTGCTTGACGGTCATCCGCAGCTCCCTCAGACCGATCTGTTCCCGCGAGCCAGGGAAGGGCCTGCGGAAATGGTTTAGGCCACGCTACCCGACAAGGCCGGTTCACAGTGCGGTTCCGTTGCGCCGTCGGGTTAGTTGATCGTGATGGTCTGCTGCTGCACGCCCCAGTTGTTCGCCTCGCCGCCGGGGAGCCAGACGTCGGTGATGTCGCCCTCGATCCAGTCGCCGATGTCCGCCGCGTAGCAGGAGCCGTAGCCGGGCACGGTGAACCGGGTGCCCCACGGGATGATCCGCGCGTCCACCGCGCAGAACCCGAGGCCGGCGTTGTAGCCGAGCGCGGTCTGGCCGCCGTCGTTGTAGGAGGTGACGGTGAAGGCGAACGTGGTTCCCGACGGGATCGAGTACGGGGCGAGCTGGTTGTTCGAGCCAACGCGGTACGCGGTCGAGATCTGGCCGATCGCGCTCGGATCGGTGTTGTCCTCGGTCATCGCGTACACCTGGTAGTTCGCGTTCTGGCATGGCGAGGAGTCGGTGACCGGAAAGCTCGGCTGGCCCCAGTCGTCGATCCACTGTAGGGCCTGGCCGTTCTTGAACGCGCGATAGGCGACCGCGCCTGGCACCCGGTCGAACGTGAAGGTCACGGTGCCGTTGCCGTTGAGGGAGCCGCTGATGCCGGTCGGCGCGGGCAGGCGAGAGCTGAGGTCGACCGGTGGGGCGAGCGTGCCCGGATCGGTGCCGCCGACGATCGGGCGGTTGGGGATCGGGCCGGTGTAGAAGAACGGGCAGGCGGGCAGGTCTGTTGGCGCGGCCGACGCTGTTGGCACGGCCAGCATGCCCAACACGCCCAGCGTCGCGAGACCGGCGCACAACAAGATCGGTAATCGGTTTCTCACCATCGAGTCTCTCCTTGGCTGGGCCTTGGCATTCCCGGCGAAAACGACATTATGTGCGCTGGATCACACTGGTCAATGGGTCTAGACCATTCCCAGTTGACAGATCCCCGAGCCGGCCGTCGTCGGCCTGCCCGCACGGCGTCGACCGCGCGGTGATAGGCAATGCGGGTGCCGCAGCCGCTGAACCGACCCCAAGACGGAGGCCCGCCTCCTTCGGGCCTCCTGCCGCCCGCAGGCTTCTCGCCAGAGGAGTTCACCGCCGAGCCGCCGCCGTCACCCTGGTCGCCCGGCGTGGCAACGGCCATCGGATCGATGCCGGGCACCGACCCGGTCGAGGCGGCCACGACCGTGTTCGGCGAACTGCCCGACCTGCCGCACCTGCCCGAGCTGCCAGCACGCGGCCTCGGCGCCGACCTGATCGGCCGCACCGCCGCGCTGCTCGTCGACCTGCCCTTCGAAGTGGTGCCCTCCGGCTACCGCGTCGCCGCGCACCCAGGAGCGGACCAACGCCGCGCCGTCGAACTCCTGCGCCGCGACGTCGACGCGTTGCAGGACGTAGCCGACCGCACCGGCCACCCCAATGCGGTGAAGGTCCAGGTCGCCGGGCCGTGGACGCTGAGCGCCGGCATCGAACTGGTCCGGGGCCACCGCGTGCTCACCGACCAGGGCGCGCTGCGCGAATTCGGCCAGTCCCTTGCCGAGGGCCTCGCCGCCCACGTCGCCGAGGTCGCCGACCGCACGGGCGCCTCCGTGCTGGTGCAGTTGGACGAACCAACCCTGCCCACCGTCCTCGCCGGCCGACTGCCAACCCCGTCCGGCTTCGGCACCGTCCCCCCTGTCGACGCCCAGAACGCCACCGAACTGCTCAGCACCGTCATCGAGGCGGCTCGCTCCGCCAGCGGACGCGACGTGATCGTCCACTGCTGCGCGGCCAACCCACCCATCGCCCTGCTCCGCGATGCGGGCGCCGACGCCATCTCGCTGGACGCGACGCTGCTCACCATCGACTCCCTCGATGCGGTCGGCGAAGCCTGGGACGCCGGCACCATGCTCCTGCTCGGCCTCGTCCCCGGCACCGACCCCCCAAAGCCGCCGACCCTGCACGACGTCGCCAAGCCGGCATTGGACCTGATCGACCGCCTCGGCTTCCCCCGCAGCCTGCTGGCCGAGCGCGCCATCCCCACGCCGTGCTGCGGCCTGGCCGGAGCCAGCCAGGCATGGGCCCGCAGCGCCCTCACCCTCACTCGCGAACTCGGCGCCGCGTTCGTCGAACCTCCCGAATCCTGGGGCAGGTAGGTCGGCGGAACTGCACAATGACCGCATGAAGTGGTTCCGGCGGCGCGGCGCCGCGCCCATCGAATCGGTCGAGGACATCGCGCGGGCGCGCGCCGAACGATTCTGGACGCGCTGGTCCGAGCAGTTGCCGGCGATCAGTGCCGCCCTTGGCGACCGCGAACCGAGCCGCGTCGAACACGAACTGTGCGAACTCGTCGCCGACCTGCACCCCGACCTGCACTTCGCCCTCGACCGAGGCCAGCGCGCGGTGTACGCGCTGGTGATCAGCGGCCAGGAGGACCCGAGGCTGCGCCCGTACACCGACGCGTGGAAGGCCGCCGCGCCCGGCGACGACCTGATCTGGGAGTACCACGACTCGGTCCCACCCGTCCCCGACCCGCGCGAGGTCACGGTCAACCTCGCCGGCCACGCCATCCGCCTCGCCGACGTACTGGTCGTCGCCCAGATCGACAAGGCAGAACACGTCGTCGACGTAGCCGTCTACCACCCCCAACTGGCCGAATTGGACCAGCCAAGCCAGCAGGCCCTCACCTTCCTCCCCCTCGACGCCACCCTCGGCGAACGCGTCGCGGGCGAGCGCCTGCGCCGAGTCGAGACCGCCATGGAAAAGCCCGAGAACGCGATCTCCCTCATCGACCTCCGCGACCTGGTCGGCCAGCTCGGTGACGACCCGGACCCGGAAGCCGAGCAGGAGTAGTCGTGGTGGACGTGGACGGGCACGGGCGTTGGCTTGCGGTCAGGCTGATTCACGGAACACGCGCCGGGCGATCTCCTCGACCTGTTCGACGCTCCGGATCAGAGCGGGGGTTGGGACGTGTTTTCGACAGCTTCGATCTCGGCTGCCTCCGCTTCTTCGTCGGCGTACTCCGCCCGGATGGCATCGCGGCGGGCGTGGCTCGTCGTGTCAGTCATTGCTTGTCAATCCCTTCCAGGTAGGCGCGTAGATCAGCTCCATCGGATCAGTGTCTCGGAGGAAAATCTTGGCCGCGCAAGCCGCCGTGACCAGGGTGTGGAGCAGACGCCGGCCGGGCGGGAAGCTGCCGGATCGGGATAGCTCTGCGATGGGAAATGTCTGGTGAGCTGGTTACTCTGCCACGGTGACCAGCAAGGATGATGATGAACTCGCCAATCCCGCAGCCGACCCGGCGGTGACCGCGCAGGGGGTTGAGGATGTGCCGGCCGACGTTCGGGAGCGGTATGGGGCGCTTGCCGACGAGTTGCGGGGGCATCAGTTCCGCTACTACGTCCTGGACTCGCCGACCATCAGCGACGGCGAGTTCGATGCGTTGCTGCGCGAGTTGGAGGCCATCGAGCAGGCGCATCCGTCGCTGATCACGCCCGACTCGCCGAGCCAGCGGGTCGGTGGCACGTTCTCATCGGAGTTCACCGCGCACGACCATCTTGAGCGCATGCTCAGCCTGGACAACGTGTTCTCCCTTGACGAACTGCGCGGCTGGGCGGATCGGGTGCATCGCGATCTGGGCGACGTCGGCAGGCCGGTGCATTTTCTGTGCGAGTTGAAGATCGACGGGCTGGCCGTCAACCTGCTCTACGAGAACGGGCGGCTGACCAGGGGGTTGACCAGGGGCGACGGGCGGACCGGCGAGGATGTCACGCTGAACCTGCTGACCATGCCGGACGTGCCGACGCAGCTGCACGGGACGGACGAGTTTCCGGTGCCGGCGCTGGTCGAGGTGCGGGGCGAGGTGTTCTTCCGGGTCGAGGACTTTCTCAAACTCAACGCCGCGCTCGTCGAGGCGGGCAAGCCGCCGTACGCGAATCCGAGGAACACGGCGGCCGGGTCGTTGCGGCAGAAGGATCCGCGCATCACCGCGAGTCGCCCGTTGCGGTTGATCTGCCACGGGCTCGGCAGGCGGGCGGGGTTCGAGCCGGTGCGTCAGTCGGACGCGTATCGTGCGCTGGGGGTGTGGGGGCTGCCGGTGTCCGCGCACACGACGATCGTGCGGACCATCGACGAGGTCGTGGAACGTGTCACCTACTGGGGTGAACATCGGCACGACGCGGAGCACGAGATCGACGGCCTGGTGGTCAAGGTCGACGAGGTCGCCCTGCAACGGCGGCTTGGCAGCACGTCGCGGGCGCCGAGGTGGGCGATCGCCTACAAGTATGCGCCGGAGGAGGCGACCACCAGGCTGCTGGACATCCAGGTGCAGGTGGGGCGGACCGGCCGGGTGACGCCGTTCGCGGTGATGGAGCCGGTGAAGATCGCCGGGTCGACGGTTGGCTCGGCAACGCTGCACAACGCGGACGAGGTGGTGCGCAAGGGCGTGCTGATCGGCGACCGGGTGGTGATCCGCAAGGCGGGCGACGTGATTCCGGAGGTGCTCGGGCCGGTCGTGGACGCGCGGACCGGCGACGAGCGCGCGTTCGTGATGCCGACGGTGTGCCCGGAGTGCGGGACGGTGCTGCGCAGGGAGAAGGAGAGCGACGTCGACATCCGGTGCCCGAACGCGCGCGGCTGCCCGGCGCAACTGCGCGAGCGGCTCGCCTACCTGGGCAGTCGGGCCGCGTTCGACATCGAGGTGCTCGGTTACGAGGCGGCGGCGGCGCTCTACGCATCGGGTGCGATGACGGACGAGGGTGACCTGTTCGAACTCGACGAGCAACGTCTGTCCACGGTGGAACTGTTCCGCACCAAGTCCGGTGAGCTGTCCGCGAACGCGCGCAAGCTGCTTGCCAACCTGGAGGCGGCCAAGAATCGTCCTTTGTGGAGGATTCTGGTCGGTCTGTCCATCCGGCATGTCGGCCCGACCGCCGCGCAGGCGCTGGCCAGGGAGTTCGCCTCGATGGACGCGATCGAGGCGGCAAGTGAGGAGCAACTCGCCGATGTGGACGGTGTCGGGCCGACCATCGCCCGCGCGGTGCGCGAGTGGTTCGAGGTCGACTGGCACCGCGAGGTGGTCCGCAAGTGGCAGGCGGCCGGCGTTGCCATGGTCGACGCGCGGGACGAGTCGGTTCCGCGCAACCTGGTCGGCCAGTCCATCGTGGTGACCGGCACGCTGCCCAACTTCTCCCGGGACGAGGCCAAGGAGGCGATCACCGCGCGCGGCGGCAAGGCGGTGTCCTCGGTGTCCAAGAAGACCTCGTTCGTGGTGGTCGGCGACAACCCCGGCACCAAGTACGACAAGGCGGTGCAGCTCAGAGTGCCCGTGCTTGACGAGGACGGTTTCCGGGTACTGCTGGAGTCTGGGCCGGACGCGGCCCGGGATGTCGCATCGATCGGTGACGGTACGAGCCAGGAGGAGGCCGAGGAATGACGCGCGCCAGGGGGACTTCACGCAGGTGGTCAAGTCCCGGTCGGGTGGGCTGATCGCTGATGCTGCAGTGCTGCCTCAACGGCACCAGGGCGATCTCCGACCATCCGGCCCTGCCGGTCAGCCCGGCTCAGATCGCGGACGATGTGGTGTCGTTGGCCGGGGTCGGCGTCAGATCGGTGCACATCCACCCGCGCGACCTGGCCGGCTTTGAGGCGCTGGCCGGCCCGCGCATCGCGCCGACCGTCGCCCGGCTGCACTCGGTGGCGCCGAGGGTCGAGGTCGGGGTGACCACGGCGGCGTGGATTCAGCCGGACACCGCCGCACGGATCGACCTGCTCACCGGCTGGGCCGGCCTTGCCGCGGGCAAACCCGACTTCGCCTCGGTGAACGTGCACGAGGACGGGTGGCTGGCCGCGTGTGAGGCGCTCGCCTCGGCGCGGATCGGCATCGAGTTGGGGGTTTTCCACCTGGAGGCGGCCAGGGCGTTGCGTGCAGCGGGCGTGCCGGCCGGCGCCATTCGGGTGCTGGTCGAGGTGCAGCCGGGCGAGCCGATGGCGGCCTTGGCCGAGTTGGACAAGCTGCTGGACGAACTGTCCTGGCTGAACGTGCCGGTCCTCGCGCACGGCGAGGAGGGCGGTGCCTGGCCGGTGCTGCTTGAGGCGTCGCGTCGCGGCCTGGACACCCGGATCGGCCTTGAGGACGTGCTGGTGCTGCCGGACGGCAGCCCGGCCGCCGACAACCTCGACCTCGTCCGCGCGGCCCGCGAACTGGGCGCCTACGAGTGATGTAGTACGTGTATGAGCAGAACCAATGCTGACAATGATGACGAGCGGCGGTTGGTCGGTCCTGTCGTCACAACCGAGGACATCCTGGCTCTTAAGGGGATTGGCTGGGACGGAGATCTCGACGAAATGCGCAACGACCCGGTGGATCGCGCGTGGCGCGGCGACTGATCGACAGCAGCGCCTGGATCGGCAGTGCGGCTAGCCGTCCAGGACGACGGTGATGATGCCGGCCAGGTGAGCGAGGCGGGCGACCTCGGCGGCGCGGAACATGGGGCCGCCGGGGCGCCCGACCAGCAGGGCCTGGTCGGGCTTGCCAAGGGGTGTCGCGGCGAGTTCAGTGCCGAGTTCTTGCCAGGTCTGCGGCACCCAGGGGTCCTCGCCGTCCAGGATGGTGGCGCGCGATAACGGCATCCAGGGCAGGTTGTCGCTGATCGCCTCGGGTGCGGCCGCGCTGGCGGCGAGGATCGCGACGCCCTTGGTGTCCGCGCGCAGCGTCACCGCCCAGCCGGCGCGCACGATCTTGGGCACGCCCTCTGTGAAGATCGTCAGGCCGTTGCGCGGGTCCTCGGCGACCTCCTCGACCAGTTCCAGTTCGCGGTGGGTGTCCAGCACGCCCGCGTAGGGCCGGACCGCGTCGACCTCGACGCCGTCGACGGATTCCGCTGCGGTGATCAGCACGTCGGGCAGGCGGCCCGCGGGCAGTTCGACCACGAGGTCGTCGACGGCGATGCCTGAGCCGCGTTCGACGACGTCCACGCTGAGGATGTCGGCCCCGATGCCGCCCAACGCGGTGGCGACCGCACCGAGCGAGCCGGGGCTGTCCGGGAGCTGGACCCGGATCAGAAAGGACACCGCCGAAAGCCTCCTGTTTCCTGTGCGGAGCCTCGCCGTCCGCGCATGGTGCTCATTTCCGGGCGCCGATTGTGGCAGACGACGCTCGTGCCGGCAGTGCTCGTCCGTCTGACGGGACGGGCCCACCTGCGTCGACGCTGGCACAACCCGGTCGAATTCGGAAGCAGGACCACCATAGACTTGCCAGGTCACGACGTGGGTGTCGGCACCATGAACAGCCGGACACCCAGCACGCGGATCGACGCCACCACAGACGCCGATGAACACGATCGCAGTAACACGGGAGATCTAGTGTCCTTGTCGACCCCCAGCGGGGGGAGCGCTCCAGAGGGGCGCGCTATCTCGCGCGGCGATGTCGCACACCTCGCCAAACTGGCCCGGCTGGCCGTGACCGAGGAAGAACTGGACCTGTTCGCCGGCCAGTTGGATGTCATCCTGCAGTCGGTGGCCACGGTCGGTGAGGTCGCCGCCGACGACATCCCGCCCACCTCGCACGCGGTTCCGTTGACCAACGTCTTCCGTCCCGACGAGGTCCGGCCGTGCCTGACCCAGGAGCAGGCGCTGTCCGGCGCACCAGCGGCCGAGGACGGGCGCTTCCGGGTGCCGAGGATCCTGGGGGAGGAACAATGAGTGATTTGACCCGTTTTACCGCTGCCGAGCTGGCCGCGAAGATCCAATCGGGTGAAGTGTCCTCGGTCGAGGTGGTCGACGCGCATCTGGACCGGATCGCCGCCGTCGACGCTGACGTGCACGCGTTCCTGCACGTCAGCGCGGAGCGCGCGCGGGAGATCGCGCGCAAGGTTGACGAGGACGTCGCCGCCGGTCGCCCGCCGGCATCGCCGCTGGCCGGCGTGCCGCTCGCGCTCAAGGACGTGGTGACCACCGAGGGCATCCCGACCACGGTCGGCTCGAAGATGCTGGAGAACTGGGTCCCGCCCTACGACGCGACCATCACCGCGCGCATGTACGCGGCGGGCATCCCGATCCTGGGCAAGACCAACATGGACGAGTTCGCGATGGGCTCGTCCACCGAGAACTCGGCGTACGGTCCGACGCGCAACCCGTGGGATCGCGACCGGATTCCCGGCGGTTCCGGTGGTGGCTCGGCGGCGGCGCTGGCCGCGTTCGAGGCGCCGCTGGCGATCGGCACGGACACCGGTGGCTCGATCCGGCAACCCGGCGCGGTGACCGGCACCGTCGGCGTGAAGCCGACCTACGGCGGCGTGTCGCGTTACGGCCTCGTTGCCTTCTCATCCTCGCTGGACCAGGCCGGTCCGTGTGCGCGAACCGTGCTGGACGCCGCGCTGCTGCACGAGGTCATCGGCGGGCACGACGTGCTGGACTCGACGTCCATCGACGCGCCGGTGCCACCGGTCGTCGAGGCGGCTCGGCAGGGCCTGACCGGTGACCTGAGCGGGGTCCGGGTCGGTGTGGTGCGCGAGCTTCGCGGCGACGGCTACGAGGACGGCGTGATCGCCTCGTTCAACGCCGCGGTCGAGCAGTTGAAACTGCTGGGCGCCGAGGTCATCGAGATGTCCTGTCCGCACTTCGGCTACGCGCTGCCCGCGTACTACCTGATCGCGCCGAGCGAGTGCTCGTCCAACCTGGCCCGGTTCGACGCCATGCGCTACGGCCTGCGGGTCGGGGCCAACGGCGCGGGCGCGGAGGAGGTCATGTCCGCGACCCGGGAGGCCGGCTTCGGCGCCGAGGTCAAGCGGCGCATCATGATCGGCACCTACGCGCTGTCCTCCGGCTACTACGACGCCTACTACGGGCAGGCGCAGAAGGTGCGCACGCTGATCAAGCGCGACTTCGACGCCGCGTTCGGCTCGGTCGACGTGCTGGTCTCGCCGACCACCCCGACCACCGCGTTCAAGCTGGGCGAGCGGGTCGGCAACCCGATGGCCATGTACCTCGCCGACCTCTGCACGGTTCCGGCCAGCCTGGCCGGGGTACCCGCGATGAGTGTGCCGAGCGGTCTTTCCTCGGACGACAATCTGCCGGTCGGCCTGCAGATCATGGCTCCCGCCCTACAGGACCACCGGATGTACCGGGTGGCCGCGGCTTTCGAGACCGCACGCAACGCGGCCGATGGCGGCCCGCTGCTCAACGGCATCCCCGAACTGGAGGCAGTGCAAGCATGAGTTCCGTGAAGAAGGTGCGCGCGGTCGCAGGGCTGGTCGGTCTCGGCTTCGGTGCGATGGGCGCGGTGAAGGAACTGCGTGAGGCCAAGGGCAAGCGTGACTACCTCGCCCTGACCAACGCGATCGTCAACATCATCGCGGTGTTCACCGGTGGCGCCCTGGCGATCCGCGGTCTGCGCAAGGGAGACGACGCCGAATGACCGCTGTCGCCGACCTGATGGCCTACGACGAGGTGCTTGAGCGCTTCGACCCGGTGCTTGGCCTTGAGGTGCACACCGAGTTGAACACGAAGACGAAGATGTTCTGCGGCTGCACCACCACGTTCGGCGGCGAGCCGAACACCCAGACCTGCCCGGTGTGTCTCGGCCTGCCCGGCGCGTTGCCGGTGGTGAACGCGATCGGCATCGAGTCCGCGATCCGTATCGGTCTCGCGCTGAACTGCGAGATCGCGCAGTGGTGCCGGTTCGCGCGGAAGAACTACTTCTACCCTGACATGCCGAAGAACTTCCAGACGTCGCAGTACGACGAGCCGATCGCCTACCACGGTCACCTTGACGTGCTGCTCGACGACGGTTCCACCTTCCGGGTGGAGATCGAGCGCGCGCACATGGAGGAGGACACCGGCAAGTCGCTGCACGTCGGCGGCGCGGCCGGTCGGATTCACGGCGCCGAGTACTCGCTGCTGGACTACAACCGCGCTGGCGTGCCGCTGATCGAGATCGTCACCAAGCCGATCGAGGGCGCTGGCGCGCGGGCGCCGGAGGTGGCGCGGGCCTATGTTTCCGCGCTGCGTGAGCTGCTGCGCGCGCTGAACGTGTCGGACGTGCGGATGGACCAGGGGTCGCTGCGCTGCGACGCGAACGTGTCGCTCAAGCCCAAGGGCCGCAAGGAGTTCGGCACCCGCACCGAGACCAAGAACGTGAACTCGTTGCGCAGCGTCGAACGCGCGGTCCGCTACGAGATGTGCCGGCAGGGCGCGGTGCTCGCCTCCGGCGGGACGGTGACGCAGGAGACGCGGCACTACGAGGAGGTCAGCCAGTCGACAAGGCCCGGTCGGATCAAGGAGACGGCTGAGGACTACCGCTACTTCCCCGAGCCGGACCTGGTGCCGATCGCGCCGTCGCGGGAGTGGGTCGAACAGCTGCGGGCGACGCTGCCCGAGCTGCCGTGGGAGCGGAACAAGCGGCTCAAGGTCGAGTGGAACCTCTCCGACGAGGAGTTCCGCGACCTGGTGAACGCGGGCGCGCTCGACCTGATCGTGTCCACTGTGGACGCGGGTGCTTCGCCGGACGATGCGCGCGGCTGGTGGGTCTCGTACCTGACCCAGCAGGCCAACACGCGTGGCGTCGAACTGGCCGAGCTGCCGATCACGCCGGCCCAGGTGGCGCGGGTGATCGCGCTGATCGGCGACGGCAGGCTGACCACCAACCTGGCCCGCCAGGTGGTGGACGGCGTGCTGGCCGGCGAGGGTGACCCGGACGCGGTCGTCGCCGCGCGCGGCCTTGCGGTCGTTTCGGACGACTCGGCGCTGCTCGCGGCTGTGGACGCGGCCCTTGCCGCGCAGCCGGACATCGCGGAGAAGATCCGCAGTGGCAAGGTGGCCGCCGCGGGCGCGATCGTCGGCGCGGTGATGAAGCAGACCAGGGGACAGGCGGACGCCAAGCGCGTGCGCGAGCTGGTCCTGGAGCGCTGCGGAGCCTGACAAGCGCAAAACAAACGGGGCCGAGTTCACCTGAACTCGGCCCCGTTTGCTGGGGTCTCAGGCGGGATCGAGGCGGAACACGGCCATGGTGTCCCAGTTCTTCGCGATCTCCTCGATCGAGGCGCCCTTCTCGAACGGCCATTCCTCGCTCACCCTGCCGAGCTGGCCGAGGTACTGGTCGAGCACTGGCGCGCCCTCGTCGGCGTTGACAAGGGCGGCGCGGTATTCGGGCTCGTCCGGCGCGAGCCGGCAGGTGCCGGCGGCGAGCAGGTTGCGCACCCAGTCCCTGGTCTGGTTGGGCGCGCACAGGTAGCGGCGGTCGTGCCGCTGCACGACCGCGATCGCGGTCTCCCGTGGCTCACCGCTGACCCGGCCGGTCACCTCAAGCACGCGCAACACATAGCCGCCCTCGGTGTACGGCGCGACCGGCATGGACCTGATCCGCTCGATCATGGCTGCGGCCTGTGTCATGACGACTTGACCAACGGCCTCGTCCAGAGCGGGATCACGAAGGCGAGGCCGAGGATGATCGCGGCGACCACCGGGTGCAGCGCCGCCAGGTAGGCGGACGTGTCGCCGAGGCCCGCGATCAGGCCGGCGACGCCGGTGAGCACGAGCATCACGATGGTCGCGATCAGGACGCGGGCGGGCGGCCTTGCGATGATCGCGATGATCAGCACGATCAGGGCGAGACCGGCGAGGATGTTGCCGAACAGCCGGTGCGCGTCCAGGCTCGACGCGTCCTTGACGGGGCCGGTCGCGGCGAAGATGCCGGATCCGGCCAGGTAGAACTGCACGAGCACTGCCGTGCCGAAGACCATCGATCCGATGCGCAGGGCCTGCAACGCGCCTTGGCGCGGAGTGGTGGTGACCTGGGAGGTTGTCTCGTCGACCATGCGCAGAGTAAACCAGTCGCCGCGCGGCGGCCGAATCCGCGCTGTGACGACTCTCGCCTACGCGTCCCGACGTAGGCCGGCGGCGCGCGGGTAGCCACGACGTACGGCGCGGTCCAGGATGCCGAGCGTGGCGCGCAGCCCCGCCGCCGAGATGACCGGGAAGATGCCTGCCTTGCGCCATTCGTCGCTGATGGCCGACCAGTCGTAGTAGGACGTGACCAGCGTCCCGTCCTCGGTCGGTTCCAGGCGGTAGCCGTAGAAGTGGCCCATGGGAGGGCGCACGGTGCCCAGGGTGCTCCAGGCGATCTCGCGGTCGGCCTCGAACTTCTCGATGATCACGGTCACGTCGTAGTGGCGGCGCAGGGGCAGGTCGCCGAGGGCCTCGCGGTCCATGTGCACGAGAAACTCGTCGCCGACCTTGCTGACCGGCTCGCCCTCGGCGTCCATCAGCATGCCGGACGAGTCGATGGCGACATGGCCCTGCGGGTCGGTGAGTACGGCGAAGATCTCCTCGGCCTTGGCCGGGATGGTGCGGCGCACTTCGATGCGGTCGTTCATTCGCTCGATCTTGTCATCGACCGGGTTCGGCGCGGTAGTGGCCGGGAGTGACGCCGAAGTGGCGTTTGAACGCGTGCGAGAACGCGAACGGTGACCCGTAGCCGATCTCGCGGGCGACGGCCGGCAGCGCAAGATCGGTCTGTCGCAGCAGACGTGCCGCCGTGGTCATCCGCCACCAAGTCAGGTAGGCCATTGGCGGTTGACCGGTGAGCGCGGTGAACCGGCGGGCCAGCGTCGCGCGGGACAGGCCGACGCGCGCGGCCAGATCCTCGATCCGCCAGGGCGCGGCCGGATCGGTGTGCAGGGCGGTGAGTGCGGCAGCGACCTCGCGGTCGTGCAGCGCGCGTGGCCAGCCCTGCTGGGCGTGCTCGTCCAGCCAGGCCCGCACCAGGTAGACGAGCAGCAGGTCGAGCAGGCCGGAGATGACCGCGTCGCGACCGGAGCGCTCGCCGGTGGCCTCGGCGGCCAGCAGGTCGATGGCGCCGCGCAGTTCGGGATGCCGGCCGAGGTGCGCCGGCACGTGCACCACCTCGGGCAGTTCGGCCAGCACCGGATGGGCCCTGGTGTGGTCGAGCCGGTACTTGCCGCACAGCAGGTCGGCGTTGCCGTCCGGGTCGGCCCTGGCTTGTTCCCACGGGATCGGCCCGCGGCCCTCGCGCGACTCGGACAGCGTGTGCGCGCTGCCGTAGGGGAGCAGCACGACATCGCCCGCGGCCACCGCGATCGGCGTGCCGCCTGCCGGAATCACCCAACCGGTGCCGCGCAGCAGCACGTGGAAACCGGCACCGTCGTAGGCGTCGAACCGATAGCACCACGGCGAGGCGACCCGCATCCGGTTCGACGAGGGACGGCCGGTGCGCATTGCCGCGATCGCGTCGCTGAGCACGTCCACGGGCGTCATCGTAATGGTCGACGATGAGACGATGGCGCAATGATTCGAGTGGATCACGCATTGGTTCGCTCACCTCGTCGACCTAGCGTGGTGGCATGTACCGATTCCAACTCGGCGATGTCGAGATCACCAAGGTTGTCGAGTTCGAGGGCGAGTTCATGCCCACCAGGGCCATCGTGCCGGACGCCCCGCCGGAACTGTGGCGGGACAACGAATCCTGGCTCGTGCCCGACCACTGGATCCCCGAAACCGACGGCTACCGGGGCGCCGCGCAGACCTGGCTGCTGCGCAGCGAGGGCAAGATCGTGCTGATCGACACGGGGATCGGCAACGATCGAGACCGCCCACACATGCCCCGCTTCGACCACCTCACAACGGATTTCCTCGACCGGCTCGCCGAGGCGGGCGCCAGGCCGCAGGACGTGGACGTGGTGGTCAACACGCACGTCCACTTCGACCACGTCGGCTGGAACACCAGGCTTGACAACGGCGAGTGGGCGCCGACCTTCCCGAACGCCACCTACCTGATTCCGCGCGCCGACGCGACCTGGTTCGACCCGCGCAACGCGCACCGGCAGCCGACCCCGCGCGACGAGCACGAAAAGCTGCGCAGGCACGGCAACCACCTCGTCTACGCGGACAGCATCACGCCGGTGCTCGACCGGGCCGTGTTGTGGGAGGGCAGCCACCGCATCGACGCGAACCTGGTGCTGGAACCAGCGCCCGGCCACACGCCCGGCTCCTCGCTGGTGCGGCTGGCGTCCGGTTCGGACCGTGCGGTGTTCGTCGGCGACATGCTGCACAGCCCGGTGCAGATCCTGCGGCCGGAGGCCAACAGTTGCTTCTGCGAGGACCAGCGGCAGGCCGTTGCCACTCGTCGCGCCGTGCTCGAACGCGCGGCCGACAACGCCGAACTCGTTGTGCCGGCTCACTTCGCCGGCTCTGGCGCGGTCGAGATCCGGCGCGAGAGCGGGCAATTCGCGATCACCCGATGGGCGTGATGCGTTTCAGCTGGTCAACGGGCGTTCACGGTTAACGGGACGGGCCTGTGCGGTGGTTTACATCGTTGGTACAACGTGGTAAAAATCTCCCTGCCCTCGGCTGTGACGGCCGTTACACAACATAGTGTGCTGGGGAGGTTACGAGTGGCAACGCTCAAGGATGTGGCCTCCTTGGCGGGCGTCTCCGCGAAGACGGTGTCCAACGTCGTCAACGGGTACGCCTTCGTCAAGCCGGAGAACCGGCGCCGCGTGCTGGAAGCCATGTCCGCGGTGGGCTACCGACCCAACATCGGCGCCCGCAACCTCCGTCGCGGCCGTACCGGGTTCATCGCGCTGGTCGTGCCCGAGCTGAGCATCCCGTACTTCGGCGAACTCGCCGGCCTGATCATCACGGCGGCTCAGGAACGCGACTGGAACGTGCTCATCGAGCAGACCCAGGGCCAGCGCGACCGCGAGCGCGTCACCCTCGCCGCGCTCGGCCCGCACATCGTGGACGGCACCATCCTGAGCCCGGAGGCGTTGCAGACCGGCGACTTCACCGAGCTGACCCAGGGAATCTCCATCGTCATGCTCGGCGAGCACAAGGTCGACCTCGACATCGACCACGTCGCCATCGACAACGTACTGGCCGCGCAGACCGCGGTCGCGCACCTGATCGGCATCGGCCGCAGGCGGATCGCGGTGATCGGGCAGAACCCGCACCGCGGCACGGCGGCACTGCGCCTTGAGGGGTACCGCAACGCGTTGACCGTTGCCGGGATCACGCAGTTGCCGGAGCTGGTGGTGCCGGCCATGGCTTATCACCGCAGGGAGGGCGCGGAAGCCATGGCGCAGCTGCTCTCCCTGCCCGAACCGCCGGACGCGGTGTTCTGCTTCAACGATTTACTCGCCTTCGGCGCGTTGCGTGCCGCGGCTGATCGGGGGCTGCGCGTTCCCCAGGACATCGCGATCGTCGGGTTCGACAACACCGAGGAAAGCGCTTACAGCCTGCCGTCGCTGACCACCATCGCCCCGAACAAGCTCTCGATCGCGCGCACCGCGGTCGATCTGTTGCACCGCAGGGTAAGCAGCGCGGAACAGTTCCCGCCGCAGGACATCCAAACCACATTCTCACTGGAGATCAGGGAGAGCACAGTCGGTCGCTGAACAAGGTCAAGCAAGGAGGGCCGGGATGAATTCTCGGGTAGGGCGGATCACCGCGATCGCCGGTGTCGCGGCGCTGACGTTGCTCGCCGCGGCGTGCACCAAGGCCCAGTCGGGCGGCAGCGGCGGCAGCACCAACAATTCCCAGGGAGCCCAGCAGGTCGCGACCAGTTCGAACGGGCCGACCTGCGACTACAAGTCCTACGGAGCGACCAAACTGGACCTGACCAAGGCCACGGTCGGGTTCTCCCAGTCGGAGTCGACCAGCAACCCGTTCCGCTCGACCGAGACCGAGTCGATCACCCAACAGGCGCGGAAGCTTGGCATCAAGCTGATCCAGCGCAACGCCAACGCCGACGTGAACGCACAGAACTCGCAGATCGAGGAGATGATCGCGCAGGGCGCGCAGGTGCTGATCGTCGCGCCGGAGAACTCCGACGGCCTCAAGCCCGCCCTCGACGCGGCCAAGACCAAGCACATTCCGGTGCTCACCATCGACAGGACCGCGACCGGCACGGCCTGCCAGGACTTCATCGGCTTCCTCGGGTCGGACTTCTACCACCAAGCCCAGATCGCCGCCGACGACCTCGCGGGCGCGACCAACGGCACGGCCAACGTGGCCGTCCTGATGGGTAGCTCGGGCAACAACGTGACCACCGACCGCACGAACGGGTTCCTCGCCGAGATCAAGGCCAAGGACCCGAACATGAAGGTGGTCGCGCAGCAGACCGCGAACTTCGACCAGACCGACGGCCAGAACGTGATGGAGCAGCTGCTGCAGAGCGACCCGAGCCTCAACGCCGTCTACGCGGAGAACGACGAGATGGCCTTCGGCGCGATCCAGGCGATCAAGGCGGCCGGCAAGAATCCGGGCCCCGACATCAAGATCGTGTCCATCGACGGCACCCAGCAGGCCGTGCAGGACGTGGCGAGCGGCGCGCTGGTCGCGGACGTGGAGACCAATCCGCGCTTCGGCCCGCTGGCCTTCCAGGCCCTCCAGGACTTCTACTCGGACAAGGGCACGTCGGAGAAGGTCACCATCACCGACCACCACTACACCAAGGACAACGCGCAGTCCTCGCTCACCAACGGGTCCGTGTACTGATGAGTGCTCAGGTGCCCGGCCCGGACGCGGGTGCCCCGCTGCTCGACGTGGTCGGGGTTGGCAAGTCCTTCCCCGGTGTGCGTGCGTTGCGCGAGGCGTCCCTTGCCCTGCGTCCTGGTCGGGTGCACGCCCTCGTCGGCGAGAACGGCGCCGGCAAGTCGACCCTGATCAAGGTGATCACCGGTGTGTACCGGCCGGACGGCGGCCGGATCAGGTTGGCCGGCAACGAGGTCTCCTTCGACACGCCGCTGGACGCGCAGCACGCCGGGATCTCCACGATCTACCAGGAGGTCAACCTCGTCCCGCTGATGAGCGTGGCGCGCAACCTGTTCCTCGGCCGCGAGCCGCGCAGGTTCGGCCTGGTGGACGTGCGGAGGATGAACGCGGACGCCGCCGAGATCCTCGCCGACTACGGCGTGGACATCGGGGTGTCCGGGGTGGCGCGGCCGCTCGGGTCGCTCGGCCTCGGTGTCCAGCAGATGGTGGCGATCGCGCGGGCGATCCAGCTGGACGCCCGTGTGGTGATCATGGACGAGCCGACGTCGTCGTTGGAACGCCGCGAGGTGCTGACCCTCTTCGGCGTGATCCGGCGGCTGCGCGAGGCCGGCATCGCCGTGCTCTACGTCAGCCACCGGCTCGACGAGCTGTACACCATCTGCGACGACGTCACCGTGCTGCGCGACGGCGCCGTCGTGCACACCGGCGAACTGGCCGAACTGGACCGGTTGCGGCTGGTCTCGCTGATGCTCGGCCGGGACATGTCCGTGCTGCGCAGGGAGGGCGTTACCGCGTTCGGTGAGCACGACGCCGACGAGGCAGTGGAGCCGGTGCTGACCGCCGAGAACCTGACCATCCGGCCGAAGCTGCACGGGGTGTCGCTGAAGATCCGACCGGGCGAGGTGCTCGGTCTCGGCGGCCTGCTCGGCTCCGGCCGCAGCGAAACCGCGAAAGCCATCGCTGGTGGACTGAAACGTGATGCTGGCACGGTCACCGTCGCTGGCAAGCGTTTGCGACGTGGGACTTCGGCGGAAGCGGTGCGGGCGGGTGTTGTCCTGCTGCCCGAGGACCGCAAGGCGGAGGGCCTGATTCCCAGCCTGTCCGTGCGGCAGAACATCGTGCTCGCCGCGCTGCCCCGGCTATCCCGGTTCGGCCTGGTGTCCACGGCCAAACAGGATGAGATCGTCGACTATTTCATGGACCGGCTCAAGATCAAGGCGGCCAGCGCGGACCAGAAGGTCAGCGAACTCTCCGGCGGCAACCAGCAGAAGGTGCTGCTGGCCAGGTGGCTGTGCCTGCGCCCCAAGGTGCTGCTGCTCGACGAGCCGACGCGCGGCATCGACGTCGGCGCCAAGGCAGAGGTGCAGAAACTGATCGACGAGTTCGCCGAGGAAGGACTCGGCGTGCTGCTGATCTCCTCCGAACTGGAGGAACTGATCGAGGGTTCGGACCGGGTGCTTGTGCTGCGCGACGGCGCCTCGGTCGCCGAGCTGACCGGCGGTCAGGTCAGCGAGCCGGCGTTGTTGCGGGCGTTGGCCAGCGAGCCGACCGCAGGGATCGACGGGGAGAACGCGGATGAGTAGCGAGGTCGTGCTGGCGCGCGGCGTCGATAGGGCGCGGCTGCTGGCCTGGTTGCGCGACTACGGCGTGTACGCGGCGATCGTGGTGCTCGTCGTGGTGGACACCGCGCTCAACCCGGCCTTCCTCGCCGCGAGCGACCTGCGCGTGCAGGCGTTCCAGCTGGTGCCGACGCTGTTCGTGTCGTTGGGCATGGCGCTGGTGATCGCGACGGAAGGGGTCGACCTCTCGGTCGGCGCGGTGATCGCGCTGGCCGCCTCGCTGATCCCGCTCTACCTCGGCTACAACGCCGGCGTCGCGATCGTGATCTGTCTCGTCGGCGGTGCGATCGCCGGCGCTGTCAACGGGTTGATGGTGGCGCTCGCCAAGGTACAGCCGATCGTCGCCACGCTGGCCATGATGATCGGCCTGCGCGGCGTCGCCGTCATCTTCAACGGCAACCAGGCCAAACCCGTGAACGACCCGATCCTCGGCGCCATCGGCCTCGACAGCGTCGGCGGCGTGCCGATCATGGTCATCGCCGCGGTCGTGGTCGTGCTGATCGTGCTGTTCGTGGTGCGCCGCACCACCTTCGGGCGGCAACTCGTCGCGGTCGGCGACAACCGCGCGGCCAGCGCGCTCGCCGGCCTGCCGGTGCGACGCGTGTTGCTGAGCGTCTACCTGATCTCCGGTGTGCTGGCCGCGCTGGCCGGCGTGCTGCTGGTCGGGCACGGCGCCGAGGCCGACCCGGCCACCCAGGGCCTGAACATCGAACTCGCGGCCATCACCGCCGTCGTGGTCGGCGGAACCCCGTTGACCGGGGGGCGAATCCGTGTGCTCGGCACCGTGGCCGGCGCGCTGTTCATGCAGTTGCTCTCGGCCACGCTCATCCAGCACGACGTGCCCAACTCCTACGCGCAGATGGCGGAAGCCGTGATCATCTGCCTCGCGGTCTACGCGGCGCGGGATCGGAGCGGACGGTGACGATCACGTCGTTGACCACAGTGAACCCCGAATCGCCACCGCCGGTGTTCCTACCGGGCAGGCGCGAGCAGATTCTCGGCCGGGTGCAGAACCAGGGCGCTTTCGCCGTGCTGGTGCTGGTCGTGGTGATCGCGTCCATCGCGTCGCCCGGCTTCGCATCGGGCGCGAACATCATGAGCATCCTGGTCGGCAACGCCTATCCAGCGCTGCTCGCGCTCGGCATGACCTTCGTGATCATCTCCGGTGGCATCGACCTGTCCGTCGGCTCGGTGTTCGCGCTCGGCGGCGTGCTCGCCGCCTACGGCGCCGCACACGGCGGCTTCCTTCCTGCCCTGCTGCTGCCCATCGCGGTGGCCGCGCTGATCGGCCTTGCCCAGGGTCTGATGGTGGCGCGCGCCGGCATGGCGCCGTTCATCGTCACGCTGGCCGGCATGCTCTTCGCGCGCGGCCTGTTGCAGGCCATCAGCCACGAGGGCCAGACCACCTACGAGGTGCCGGCCGGGTCGGCGTTCAACAGGCTCGGCCAGGGCAGTTGGCCGCCGATCATCGTGGTGGCCGTGCTGTTCGTGCTCGGCGGCGTCCTCTTGGCCAGGAGTCGGTTCGGGCACAACGTGTTCGCGGTCGGCGGCAACGAGAACGCCGCCACCCTGATGGGCGTCGCGGTGCGCAGGACCAAGGTGTGGGTCTACGTGCTCTCCGCGATGCTCGCCGGCCTCGCCGGACTGCTCAACGCCTCCCGGCTCGGGTCCGGCGTCACCGGCATCGGCGTCGGCTACGAACTGACCGCGATCGCGGTCACCGTCATCGGCGGCACGCTGCTCTCCGGTGGCGCCGGTTCGGTGCTCGGCACGGTGGCCGGCGTTCTGCTGCTCGCGGTCATCCAGAACCTGATCGGCCAGTACATCTCGCAGTACGGCTCGTCCGCGTCCGCTGCGGTCAACGGCGCGTTCCTCGCCGTCGTCGTGCTGTTGCAGACCTATCTCAGTCGGGCTCGTCGAATCACCTGGTGACGCTGGAGGGTGTCAATTGAGTGAATCACGTCGAACTGGTATGTCCCGCCGCGACCTGCTGAAGCTGTCCTCGGCAGCCGGCCTGTCCCTTGCCGCGCTGCCGCTGCTGGCTTCGCAGGCATCGGCCGCGACGCCGTTGGTCGCGTCCACCTTCAACCCGATCAGGCCGCCCGCGACCCCGCTGGCGGTGCGCTCCCCGTACCTGAGTTCCTGGCTCGCCGCCGACACCCTGCCCGGCTCGTGGGCCACGTTCTGGACCGGGCACATCACCGCGATGACCGGCATCGCACGCATCGACGGCACGTCCTACACGTTCATGGGCATCCCGATCCTGGCCAACCAGCCGGCGTTGCAGGCGATGACCCAGACCGACCTCACCGTCACATCGACCCGTTCGATCTTCACGCTCACCGGCGGTGGGGTGAAGCTCGTTGTCACCTTCTTCTCCCCGGTCGAACCAGGTGACGTGCGCAGACAGTCCATGCCACTGTCCTATGTGTCCGTTGTAGCGTCGAGTGCGGACGGCAAGGGGCACGATGTCAACATCTACCTGGACATCTCGGGGGAGTGGTCGGCCAACGACGTCAACACCGAGGTCGTCTGGGCCGCCGAGGACAGCTCGTCGGTGCGCTCGCTGTCCATCACGCCGGCCAACCCGACCGTGCTCGCCGAGAACGGCGACATGGCCACCTGGGGCACCGTCACCTGGAGCACCCCGGACCGTCCCGGCCTGACCTGGGAGATCGGCGAGGACCAGATCGTGCGCGGCTCGGCCGTCGGCTCCGGCGTGCTCGGCAACGTGGTCGACCCGGACAAGCCACGCGCGGTCAACAACCGCTGGCCGGTGCTCGGCCTCAACCTGGAACTGGGCACGGTGCACTCCGCGACCCAGCCGTTCGTGGTGTCCATCGGGCACATCCGCGACCCCGCGCGTGAGCTACCTCGGCACGGACCTCGCCCCGCTGTGGACCGCGTACTGGCAGTCCTGGCAGGACATGGTCGCCTACTTCCTCGGCGACTTCACCGCGGCCACCACGCGCGCGACCACGCTGGACGCGCAAGATCAAGAAGGAGGCGACCGCCGTCGGCGGCGCGCAAGTACGCTGCGCTGTGCGCGCTCGCGCTGCGCCAGGCGTACGGCGCGACCGAACTGGTGCTGCGCGACGGCCAGCCGTGGGCGTTCCTCAAGGAGATCTCCAGCGACGGCAACGTCTCGACCATGGACGTGACCTATCCGGCGTGCCGGTGTTCACTCTACCTCGATCCCGGCCTACCTCGGCCTGCTCCTCGCGCCGATCCTCGACTACGCGGAGAACGGCGGCTGGCCCGAAGACGTTCGCCGAGCACGACCTCGGCTCGCACTACCCGAACGCCGCCGGCCACAACGACGGCAACGAGGAGGACATGCCGGTCGAGGAGATCGGCGAACATGCTGATCATGTCCGCCGCCTACGCGGCCAGGGTCCCGGCCGCACAGGCCGCCGCGTTCGCCGGCACGCACTACCCGATCCTCAAGCAGTGGGCCGACTACCTGGTCGGCAACGCGCTCGACCCCGGCTACCAGAACCAGACCGACGACTTCACCGGCTTCATCGCCCACAGCGTCAACCTGGCGCTCAAGGGCATCATCGGCATCGGCGCGATGAGCCAGCTCGCCAAGGCAGCCGGCAACGCGGTCGACGCCGCCAGCTACCTCTCCACCGCGCACAGCTACATCGCGCAGTGGCAGACCAAGGCCGAGGACAGCACCGACACCAACCTCAAGCTCGCCTACGACCAGGCGGGCACCTGGAGCCTGAAGTACAACGGCTACCCGGACGCCCTGCTCGGCCCAACCTGATCAGCGCGGCCGTCACCGACCAGGAGGCCAGGTGGTACCTGGCGCACGAGAACCAGTACGGCGTCCCGCTGGACCTGCGCCACGCCTACACCAAGACCGACTGGGAGACTGTGGACGGCGGCCTGGCAGCGCAAGAACAACCGACGATCAGCCAGCACCTGATCGAGGGCGTCTACGACTTCGCGAACACGTCGACGTCGCGGGTGCCGTTCTCGGACTGGTACGACACGGTCTCCGGCCGGCAGGTCGGCTTCCAGGCCCGCCCGGTCATCGGCGGCGTCTTCGCCCTGCTCTCCCTCCCCGGCTGACCCTCATGAACTGACCGAGGAAATCACCCGTCCCGGCGGCTGCTCGCTTCGGCCGCCGGGACGACCGGTACCTGTAGCTCCGTGACCCACTCCGCCCGGTTTTCCGGCACGTGCAGTGACACCTCACGCGCGTACCCGGCCGAGACATAGCCGTTCGCCTCGATCCAGCGGGCCAGTATCTGCCCGGTCGGCAGCACGTCCTGCATGTCGCCCTGGTGCACGATGGTCGCGGCGTGCGGCACCTCGGGCAGCACCACGATGTCGGCCCCGGCGACCTCGGTTACCTCCTCGCCGATCGGAAACGCCGCGTACACCACGATCCTGCCGCCCTCCGCGTCCGCGTACCGCGCGATTCCCGGCCCGGCCGGGCGCACGTCCGCCTCGGTAAGCGACATCCACAGCCGCTCGAACAACGGACCGATCACCGGTCCGATGTCCTCCGGTTCGTAGCTCGCGGCGATCGCGGTCAGTTCGACGACCCGCACCGCGGGCAGCGGCTTGAGCACGATGTCGTTGTCGGGCATGGCGTCCTCGCTCTCGATGGTTCGGAGCCTCGCCTCGACCTGGCGCAGCCGGATCGCGGTATCCGAGAGCTGGGATTCCAGCTCCAGCCTGCGCAACCGCAACATTCCACGCAGCTGCTCGACGCCGACCTGCTCGTCGAGGATCGAGCGGATCTGATCCAGCCGCAGCCCGAGATCCTTGAGCGCGACGATGCGGTTGAGCCGGGCCAACTGCGCCGCCTCGTAGTAGCGGTAGCCACTGGCCGCGTCGACCCTGGCCGGGGCGAGCAGCCCGATGGCGTCGTAGTGGCGCAGCATCCGCACTGAAACCCGGCCGTACTTGGCGAAGTCTCCGATGGTGAACATGACCACTCAAGGACAGCGTCTGACACGGTGTCAGGGTCAAGTTCTAATCTTGACCGCCACCGGGGCCGGACGCGCCGAAGATCAACACCACCCGGTCGTCACTGGACACCGGCTGGCCGCCGCTGCCCTTGTTCACCGTGCCGGCCATGGCCGCGTTGTTGCCGATCAGGTCCAGCCCGCCCAACCGGCCGTACCCGGTCGCGCCGTTCAACGACACCTGCGGCGCGCCCGCGAACGACCCGTCCGCGTTGAGCGAGAGGCTCTGCACGTTGCCCGCCGTCGACGTGGCCACCATCACCGAGTTCGGGAACGACACGCAGCCCGCGACACCCGGCCGGTCCGGCCACGCCCAGGCGGGCGAACCGAGCGGCTGGCCGACGTTGAGCCGGTACAGCGCGTCCTGCGTCTTCGCCCGGTCGCTCACCCACGCCCGTGACCCGTCCGAGGAACTGCACACCCCGCCCGGATCGGTCAGCCCGGACGCCACGACCGCCGAAGCCGGGTTCGGGTTGCCCTGCGCGGGCGCGCCGTTCACGTCGATCCGCAACACCTTGCCCGCCAACGAGTTCGGGTCGCCCGCCGCCGCCGGGTTGCCGGCGTCACCGGTCGCGACCAACAGCGCGCCCTTGTGGTCGAGCGCGAGCACGCCACGGTTGTCCCTGCTGCCGCGCGGAATCCCGGTCAGGATCGGCTTCGGCGAGTCACCGGGCGCGATGCGTACGATCCGGTTGTCCGTCGCCGTGGTGATGTAGGCGAAAACCAGCTGGTCCTGCCCGTAGGTCGGGGACAGCACGAGGCCGGTCAGGCCGCCGTCGGTCGAGGAGTCGACCTGGAGGGTGGCGACCACCTGCGGCGTCTGGCCGGACTGCACCCGCACGATGGCCCCGGACGTCCGCTCCGCCGCCAGTCCGACCGGGTCCGCCTCGGTGCCCGGCAGCATCGCCACCGCGGAAACCGGGTCCAGGCAGGTCGCGATGACCTCCTGGTGGAAGTCCTTGCATCCGTCCGGCGGCGGCACCGAGGCCGGATCCTGCCGCCCGTTGCCGGTGCCGTTGCCCTGGCCGCTCTGCGGATTGCTCTCGCCGGGCAGTTGCGGCTGCGGCGCCGCCTCCGGGGTGAACGTCGGCGCGGGCTGCCAGGTCGTCGGCGCGGCCGAGTCGGAGAAGTCCGCGCAACCCGACACCAGCACCGCGACCGCGCCCAGCGCCAGCACACCGCTCACCAGCCGCCGGGACGACCTGGCGGCGACGGGGCGACGGAAGGCACACACACCACTGAGCCTAGGCGGCCCCGCGTGAGAGGCGGGTGAGCGTTGCTTAGGGTGGCTTCGTGACCATCACAGTTCTGGTTCCGACCGAGATGGGCGTTGCCGCGCTGGCCGACGTCGACGGCGTGCGGACGCTGCGCTACGAGCCCGGCGAGCCGTTGCCGCCGGGCGGCGAGAAGGCCACGGTGCTGGTCCCCGGCTTCCTGTCCGGCGGCGAGGTCACCAGGCTGCTCGACGAACTGCCCGACCTGGAGTACGTGCAGCTGCTCACCGCGGGCGCCGAGCGGTGGATCAAGATCCTGCCGCCGAGCATCAAGCTGTCCATCTGCCGGGGCGCGCACGGCGGCAGCACCGCGGAATGGGTGATCGGCGCGCTGCTCTACATCTACCGCGAGTTCGGTCAGTTCGCCACGGCACAGCGCGAGGGCGAGTGGGTGCACGACTGGGTCAGCAGCGGCGGCACCGACACGTTGCAGGGCAAGCGGGTGCTCATCGTCGGCGCCGGCGATCTCGGCGAGCAGCTCACCCGCAGGCTCATCCCGTTCGACGCCACCGCGACCCTGGTGGGCCGGCACGCGCGCGATGGCGTGCACGGCATCGACGAGCTGCCCGACCTGCTCGGCGACTACGACGCGGTCGTGCTGATGGTCCCGCTCACCTCGGAGACCACCGGCATGGTCGACGCCGCGTTCCTGGCCCGCATGGCAGACGGCGCCATCCTGGTCAACGCGGCCCGCGGCCAGGTGGTGAACACGGATGCGCTGGTCGCCGAGCTGAACAGCGGCAGGCTGCGTGCCGCCCTCGACGTGACCGACCCGGAACCGCTGCCAGCAGGCCATCCACTGTGGACGGCGAAGGGCCTGTTCCTCACCCCGCACGTCGGCGGCAGCTGCCGGGGCTCGGACGTGCGCTCCTGGCGGATCGCGGCCGCCGAGATCGCCCGCTACGCGGCGGGCGACGAGCCGCAGAACCTGGTCCACGGCGAGTACTGACCACCAGGTGAGGCCGGGAGTGATCAACCTCGCACCCGCCCGCACCGGCCACGAGCACGGTTTTCACCTCCTTGGGCCGTCCAGGCGAAAATTCGTCCGCCGAACAGCCTCGCGCGGGTGATGAGCATCACGTACGGTGCGCACCGTGAGTACTCACGACGAGTCGAGCGGCAGCAGGTTCTCCGGCGGCGGGGAGCACTACAACGCGGAGGGCCAGGACCCGGTCAACCTGTTCGCCGAATCCGGCTACGGCAGCGGTAGCAGCAGTTCGTCCTTCGGCCGCGTGCCGGAGGAGAACAGCACGCTGGACAGCGACCCGAGTTCGTTCGACTTCGGCAACTACGCCGACCAGAAGACCTCGCTGCTGCCCAACGTCGGCGAACCGGTCAGCAGGCTCGACGACGACCAGTACTCGGACACCCGCAGACTCGGCTCGGCCTGGCACGGCGGCGCCGACCTCGGCCTGCTCGTGCTGCGCGTCGTCGTCGGCGGCCTGGTCGGCATGTACGGCCTGCAACACCTGTTCCGGCTGTTCCACGGCACCGGAATCGACGCGTTCGCCAAGTTCCTACAAACCGCCGGCTACCACTACCCGACCGTGATGGCCTGGGTCGGCGGCGGCGCCGAACTCGTCGGTGGCGCCCTGCTCGTCCTCGGCCTGTTCACCCCGGCCGCCGCGGCCGCCGTGCTCGCCGTCGTGTCCAACGTGATCGTGCTCAAATGGCCGGTCGGCTTCTTCGCCGCCAACGGCTACCAGTTCCAGTTCGTCCTCGCCGCGGGTGCGTTCGCCCTCCTGTTCGCCGGCCCCGGCCGCGTCTCGCTCGACCGCCCAACGCCCTGGTACCGACACCCGGTCGGGAACGGCTTCACCTTCCTGATCATCGGCGCCGCCGCGTCCGTCTGCGTCCTGATCTTCCTGCGCACCCACTAACCACGCGGCACCACGACAGGCTGCTCGCCGAAGACCGTGTTCAGGTCGGCGAGCAGCACGTCGCCGCGTCGGCGCGCGGTGTCGATCACGTCGGCGTGGAAGCCCTCGGTCGCGAACAGGGCGATCCGCGCGCGACTGGTGTCGTGGTCCTGCTCCGCGAGCAGCGCCCTGATGTGATCGAGCCGATCCAGATCGGCCACGGTGCGGCGGGCGATCGTCGCCTTGGCCTCGCCGACCAGCGCGATGCTGGCACGGTTGGATGTTCGGTCCAGGCCGAGCACGTCGATCTCCTGCTTTGCCTTGCCGGTGCGGTCGTTGATGACGGCGGCCGCGATCGTCGTGCTACCGGCACGCACCTCGTCGTCGGCGTACCTGCGCAGCCAGTCCCGCGCGCACGCCTCGAAGTGCGGGCCGAGGATCTGCGCCGCGAACGTGCCCTTGGCCTGCTGCCAAGCCTGAGCGGACCGGCCCGACTCGATGAGGTCGGTCTGCGCGACCGTGATCAGGTTGTGGAAGCGGATGATCGGATCGGCAATCGTGATCACCGGTCGCCGAGTGGTCAGCGGATTGTCTTCGTGCCGTAGATATCCGGCGTCGATCAGCGCTTGGATCGGACGGGTCAAGGTGGTCCGATCGCGTTCCAGCAGTCCGCCGATCTTGGCCGGGCTGCTCGCGCCGCGCGCGACCGCGTTGATGATTCCGTAGTGCAGCGTGCTGCCGCTGAAGTTCGGGTCCTCGCGCAGCAGGTATTCGGCCTCACTGCGGGAAAACAGGGCCTGGCTCGGGTTGAGCAGCGAGTCGGCCACCCATTCGTCGAACTCCGAGAGCGACTGAGGTGCCTCGCGCGGGCTCAGCGCGCGGTAGCCCGGCGAGCCGCCGAGTGCGGCATGCAGCCGCAGCGCGGTTGGCCGATTCGCCACCTCCCACAGTCGGGCGGTGGTCGGCAGGTCGAACGGTGCCATCCGCAGATCGACGGCGGCCCGCCCGCGCAGTGCCTTGGTACCGGACAGCAGCGTGGTCATCACCGACATGGCCGACCCGCACAGGATGACCCGACCGCCGCGGTGCCCCTCGTCGGACTGGGACCGGTCGTAGGCGAGTTGCAGGAGGCCGGGGATCTCCGGCGAGTGGCGAAGCCAGTACGGCAACTCGTCGATCACCAGCAGGCCCGAGCGGCCCTGCCGCTGTACCACCACGTCGATCGCGGTGGTCAGCAGCGATTCCCAGGAGGCGCCGGTGCCGATCAGGTCCGGCCCGATCCCGGCATAGCGGGCGATGTTCTCGGCGAACCGCCTCCGGGCCGCAGGTGCCTCCTCCTCGGCAACGGCCGTGGTGTACAAACCGCCGCTGGCCTGCGCGAGCGCGTGCAGCAGATAGCTCTTGCCGACCCGCCGCCGGCCGGAGACGACACCGAGCCGCAGGTGCTCGTCCTGGTGCGCGACGAACGCGGACAGCGTGGCCCATTCATCGTCCCGGCCGACGACGCGCTCCGGCTTCAACACGGGCACCTCCATTTTTGTATGCGCGCAAGCATACAAAAATGGCAACGTAGATGTAGCTCGACTAGCGGACGCGAGTGCCGCGCAGGACGACCGCGGCCGGATGGCGCAGGGTGGCCGGGTTCGCACGCGGGTCGTCCTCGTAGGTGACGATGTCGCGGCTGTTGACGCCGAGGTAGCCGTAGGCGTCGACGCTCGCGGCGCGCAGAGCTGCCTCGACCGGCACGGCGTGCTCGACGAAGTCGGCGATTTCGGCCGCGACCGAGCCGACGACGTCGGAACCGGTCAGCACGTGCACGCCCTGTTCGATCGCGTAGGGGAGCAGTTCGCACAGCCGGGCGGAGTACTGGCGAGCTCGTTCGCTGCGGGCAGACGGGTCTGGACCCAGCACGGCACCGAGGGTGGGGGTCCAAGCCCCGCCGCGGGTGGCCAGTGCGTCGATGTCGTCGACGGTGAGGGCCGTGCCGTGCTCGATGGAGTCGACGCCGACCGCGATCAGCCGGGAGGCGATCGAGGTGTTGCAGTGCGCGGCCACGCGCGCACCGCGCCGGTGTGCGGCGTCGACGACCGCGGCCACGGTCTCCTCGCGGTAGGTCTGAATGGACGCGTTGCCGGGAACCAGCACTCCGTCGACGAACGGGGGAAAGTCCGCTACCAGCTTGATCCACCGGGCGCCGTCGTCGATCTCCTGCTCGACCGCGCCGACGAGCTCGGATTCCGGCACGGCTTCGTGCATGCGCGGGAAGTACTGGCCCTCGGGTGCGAAGAAGCGCCCGGCCGCCCGCACGACGGGGCAGCCGTCCGACTCGGTCAGTCGCAGCGTCACCGAACGCCGGCCGCCCACGTCGCGCACCAGCCCGATGCCGTCCTGCGCCAGCTCGGCCAACCGCTGCTCGGCGAGTTCCTGGCCGCCGAGCAGCGGGCCGTCGTCGTCGGTGGTGACGGTGAGATGGCAGTGGGCGTCGACGAGGCCCGGCAGTGCAAACCGGCCGGGGAGCGGACTGAGCTGCCCGTCGCCGACCGGCAGCTCGCTGTCGGTTCCGTCCGGCAGCACCGTGCCGCGAAACACCCATGTCGCCATGGTTCGACCCTGCCACGATCGCGACCGAGGCAGGGCCGAAACGACGACTTACCGGTCGACGTCGCGAACCGCGCCGCGATCGGCCGACGTGGCCATCCGGGCGTAGGCGCGCAGGGCCGCGGTCACGGTGCGCTGGCGGTCGACGGGTTGCCAGGGGCGTTCGCTTGCTTCCATCTTGGCGCGGCGCTCGGCGAGCACCTCCGGCTCGACGAGCAGTTCGAGCTTGCGGGCGTGCACGTCGATCTGGATCTGGTCGCCGTCCTGGACCAGGCCGATGGTGCCGCCTGCCGCTGCCTCGGGGGAGATGTGGCCGACGGACAGGCCGGACGAGCCACCCGAGAAGCGGCCGTCGGTGATCAGCGCGCACACCTTGCCGAGGCCGGCGCCCTTGAGGAACGCGGTCGGGTGCAGCATCTCCTGCATGCCGGGGCCGCCTGCCGGGCCCTCGTAGCGGATGACCAGCACGTCGCCGGGCTGGACCTCCTTGTTGAGGATCGCGGACACGGCCTGCTCCTGGCTCTCCAGCACCCGCGCGGGGCCGGTGAACTGCCAGATCGACTCGTCGACGCCCGCTGCCTTGATGACCGCGCCGTTCTCGGCGAGGTTGCCGCGCAGCACCATCAGGCCGCCCTCGGGGCTGTAGGCGTGCGCGACATCGCGGATGCAGCCGGCCTCGGCGTCGGTGTCCAGGCTGGACCAGCGGTTCTCGGTGGAGAACGCCTTCGTCGTGCGGACGCCGCCTGGCGCGGCGTGGTAAAGCTGGATGGCTTCGTCGGTCGCCTTGCCGCCGCGCACGTCCCAGTCGGACAGCCACTGCTCAAGCGACGGGCTGTGCACGCTGTGCACGTCGCGGTGCAGCAGGCCGGCGCGGTCGAGTTCGCCGAGGATGGCGGGGATGCCGCCGGCCCTGTGCACGTCCTCCATGTGGTAGTCGGAGTTCGGCGCGACCTTGGACAGGCACGGCACCCTGCGGCTGATCTCGTCGATGGTCTGTAGCGGGAAGTCGACCTCGCCCTCGATGGCGGCGGCGAGGATGTGCAGCACCGTGTTTGTCGACCCGCCCATGGCCATGTCCAGCGCCATCGCGTTGTCGAACGCCTTCTGCGTCGCGATCGAGCGGGGCAGCACGGACTCGTCGTCCTGCTCGTAGTAGCGCTTGGCCAGCTCGACGACGGTCTTGCCGGCGCGCACGAACAGGTCGCGGCGCAGCGCGTGGGTGGCCAGGGTCGAACCGTTGCCGGGCAGCGCGAGGCCGAGCGCCTCGGTGAGGCAGTTCATCGAGTTCGCGGTGAACATGCCGGAGCAGGAACCGCAGGTCGGACAGGCTGAGCGTTCGACGATGGTAAGGCCATCGTCGTCGACCTGGCTGCTCGCGGACGCGGAGATGGCGGTGATCAGGTCGGTCGGGGCTTGGGCGACGCCGTCCACGACGACCGCCTTGCCGGCCTCCATCGGACCGCCGGACACGAACACGGTCGGGATGTTGAGCCGCATGGTCGCGTTGAGCATGCCGGGCGTGATCTTGTCGCAGTTGGAGATGCACACGAGCGCGTCGGCCTGGTGCGCGTTGACCATGTACTCGACCGAGTCGGCGATGATCTCGCGGGAGGGCAGCGAGTAGAGCATGCCGCTGTGACCCATGGCGATGCCGTCGTCGACGGCGATGGTGTGGAACTCGCGCCCGATGCCACCCGCCTCGGCGATCGCGTCGGCGACGATCTCGCCGAGGTCGCGAAGGTGGACGTGGCCCGGCACGAACTGGGTGTACGAGTTGGCGATCGCCACGATCGGTTTGCCGAAGTCACTGTCGGTCATACCGGTGGCGCGCCACAGTGCGCGGGCGCCGGCCGCGTTGCGGCCGTGGGTGGTGATGCGGGAGCGGAGCGGCGGCACGGCTCCTCCAAACGTGAATAACGGGCCTGGCGATCCATATGGACACGGGTGCCTGGTGGGCGCCCCTAGCATGACTCGGTGTCCGTCAGGTTACTCCGGTGGTGCCCGTCCATCGGTGCCCCGGCCACGGGGTGAGACGCCGCAGCGAGCGACGCAAGGGGTCGTCCCGACCTCTTAGCGAGTTTTTATTTCACACTATTAATTTGGGATGTCAATTTATCTTGATAGGCGAATGCGCTTGCCCGCTTATCCTGTTAACGGCCAAAAGGTCGCTGTGAATTGACACAGAAAGGGTACCCCGATGGGTATCAAATCCCTGCGTATTATCGCGGTCGCCGGTGTAGCTGCCGGTGTCGTGCTGGCCTTGGCTCCTGCGGCCGACGCGACCACCGGCGCGGCGCACGGCAACGGGCCCGACCACGTCATCGGCAACGGCATCAACGTCCAGCAGTCCAGCAACTGGTCCGGCTACGCCGAGACGGCGGGCGGCTACACCAGCGCGACCGCCAACTGGACGGTGCCGTCCGTGTCCGCGACCAGCGGCTCCACCTACTCCTCGGCCTGGGTCGGCATCGACGGTGACGGCAACTCCAACCTGATCCAGACCGGCACCGAGTCCGACTACTCCTCAGGACGGGCGCGCTACGACGCCTGGTGGGAGATCCTGCCGGCCGCGGAAACCGTGATCACCAACATCACCGTGCACCCCGGCGACTCGTTCACCGGCACGGTGTCCAAGGTCAGCGGCACGACCTGGAAGATCACCCTGCGGGACAACACGACCGGCGCGTCCTACTCCGCCAACCACACCTACCGAGGGCCCGGCGGTTCGGTCGAGTACATCCAGGAAGCGCCCGAGGTCAACGGGTCGATCGCGAAGATCGCGCATTTCTCGACCTTCAGCTTCAGCAACCTCACCGTGAATGGGCACAGCCCCGCGCTGAAGAGTGCCGACGAGATCGTGCTCGTCCAGAATGGGCACACCTACTCGACGCCGAGCGCGCCGAACTCGGCGGGAAATGGCTTCAGCGTTTCCTATACCGGCTAACCGGCTAACCGGTAGAAATCAGGCGCTGGCGCCGGTCTCGCTCCCATTTTTCGGGGGTGCGGCCGGCGCCTCGTCGTGTGCGGGAACGTGTGGGGGAACGGGCGCGGGAACGGGTTCCGTCGGGTCGGGGAGGCGGCCGCCCGACATCAGGGCCAGCACCGGCAGGTGACGCGGCTTCACACACGGGAGAGTGACCTCGTCGCCGTCGGTAAGCACGGCGCGCACCCACTTGCGGTCGCGCACCCGCAGGCCGGCCAGGTCCGACCAGCCGATCCGTCGTCCGGTCAGCACGCGCCGAACCCTGAGCTGATCGGTGTCGACAACGGTCCGCGTGCGCAGGACCCAGACGCCGGTACCGACCGGGATCAGGTACAACAGCAGCAGCCACTTCGAGCCGGCGAGTGCCACGACCGAACCGGACGCGAACGCGAACAACACGCCGACCAGCGCGACGCTCGGAATCCGGAACACCAGCCTGCGCGGGATGCTTTCCACCACACCTCAGATGGTGCCCTCCCGCCGTCGCACCAGGTGAGGCGGCCCACCTTCACTCGAACGACGGTCCATGATGCGAGAGCATCGTCCCGCCAAGTTGACGGGCGTGGGCGGTTCGGATTAACGTCTGCGGCGTGTCGACAACCAGCATTCTCGTACTTCCCAGGCGCGTCGACGCCTGAAGTACTTGCTGTCGACGCGCCACCCTCGTATGACCGCCCTGGTCAACGAGGGTTTTTTGTTGCCCGGATCCCGTGAACTCCAACGCGAGGCGAACCGATGACCACCGCAACGCCGCGACCTGCTCCGCCGCCAGGGGCACCGCATCCGCCGCACCACCCGCGACCAAAGCCGGCTCCGCCCGCCGGTGCCCCGGTCAGCGTGACCGGCGCGCAGTCGCTCGTACGGTCCCTTGAGTCGGTCGGCTGCGAGGTCGCGTTCGGCATTCCGGGTGGCGCCATCATGCCCGCGTACGACGCGCTGCTCGACTCGACCAAGGTCCGCCACGTGCTGGTCCGGCACGAGCAGGGCGCTGGCCACGCGGCGACCGGATACGCGCAGGCCACCGGCAGGGTCGGCGTGTGCATCGCGACCTCGGGTCCCGGCGCGACCAACCTGGTCACGCCGCTCGCGGACGCCTACATGGACTCGGTTCCGGTCGTGGCCATCACCGGTCAGGTGTCGCGCCCGCTGATCGGCACGGACGGGTTCCAGGAAGCGGACATCTGCGGCATCACCATGCCGATCACCAAGCACAGCTTCCTGGTCACCGATCCCGCCGAGATCCCGAGCGCGATCGCGGAGGCGTTCCACCTCGCCTCGACCGGCCGGCCCGGCCCGGTGCTGGTGGACATTCCCAAGGACGTGATGCAGGCCACCACGTCCTTCTCCTGGCCGCCGGAGATGCACCTGCCCGGCTACCGGCCGACCACCCGCCCGCACGGCAAGCAGGTGCGCGAGGCGGCCAAACTGATCTGCGCGGCCAAGCGGCCGGTGTTCTACGTCGGCGGCGGTGTGCTCAAGGCCGAGGCAACCGGGCAACTGCTGGAACTGGCCGAGCAGACCAACATTCCAGTGGTCACCACCTTGATGGCGCGCGGCGCGTTCCCGGACTCGCACCCGCAGCACCTCGGCATGCCCGGCATGCACGGCGCGGTCGCCGCGGTCGCCGCGATGCAGCGCGCCGACCTGCTGATCGCGTTGGGCGCCCGGTTCGACGACCGGGTCACCGGGCAACTGTCCTCCTTCGCGCCGGACGCGAAGATCGTGCACGCGGACATCGACCCGGCCGAGATCTCCAAGAACCGGCACGCGGACGTGCCCATCGTCGGCGACTGCAAGGAGATCCTCACCGAGCTGATCACCGCGGTCGCCACCGAGCGCGAGACCGGCACCGCCGACCTGACCGCCTGGTGGCAGCAGCTGAACGAGTGGCGCTCGACCTTCCCGCTCGGCTACGACTGGCCCTCCGACGGCACGCTGTCCCCGCAGTACGTGATCGAGCGGATCGGCGCGATCGTCGGACCGGAGGCCGTCTACGCGGCAGGCGTCGGGCAGCACCAGATGTGGGCCGCGCAGTTCGTGCGCTACGAGCGGCCGCGCACCTGGATCAACTCCGGCGGTCTCGGCACCATGGGCTTCGCGGTGCCGGCCGCGATGGGCGCCAAGTTCGGCCTGCCCGACACCGAGGTGTGGGCGATCGACGGCGACGGCTGCTTCCAGATGACCAACCAGGAACTGGCCACCTGTGCGATCGAGGGCGCGCCGATCAAGGTCGCCGTGATGAACAACGGCAACCTCGGCATGGTCCGGCAGTGGCAGAACCTGTTCTACGACGGCCGTTACTCACACACCGACCTCGGCACGCACAAGCACCGCATTCCGGACTTCAAACTGCTCGCCGAGGCGCTCGGCTGCGTCGGCCTGCGCTGCGAGTCCAAAGAGGACGTCGACGCGGTGATCAACAAGGCGCGCGAGATCAACGACCGCCCCGTTGTCATCGACTTCGTGGTCGGCAAGGACGCGCAGGTGTGGCCGATGGTCGCGGCCGGCACCGGCAACGACGAGATCATGGCCGCCCGCGGCATTCGCCCCCTTTTCGACGAGGACGACGTCTGATGCCGAACAAGAACCAGGAAGGATTCCCGCGGCCATGAGCAAGCACACGCTGAGCGTGCTGACCGAGAACCGCCCCGGTGTGCTGGCCAGGGTCGCCGGACTGTTCTCCCGGCGCGGCTTCAACATCGAATCCCTCGCCGTCGGCCCGACCGAGAACCCCGACGTGTCCAGGATGACCATTGTGGTCTCGGTGGACGAACTCCCCCTGGAACAGGTCACCAAACAGCTCAACAAGCTGGTCAACGTGATCAAGATCGTCGAGCTGGAACCGTCCACAGCGGTCCAGCGCGAACTGCTGCTCGTCAAGGTGCGCGCGGACGCCACGGTGCGTACCCAGGTTCTGGAAACCGTGCAACTGTTCCGGGCCAAGGTGGTCGACGTTTCCCCCGAGTCGCTGATCATCGAGGCCACCGGGACCGCGGACAAGCTGGACGCCCTGCTGCGCATACTCGAACCGTTCGGGGTGCGTGAGATGGTGCAGTCCGGCGTGGTGGCGGTCGGCAGGGGCCCCCGCTCGATCACGGCGACCGCGGTTCGTTGAGAAGTTCTGCTGAGACGTTTCCGCTGAGTTGTTTCTGAAGGGAAGTTTGGAAGGCTCATGAGTGCCGAGATTTTCTACGATGATGACGCCGACCTCGGCATCATTCAAGGTCGCAAGGTCGCCGTGCTCGGCTACGGCAGCCAGGGCCACGCGCACGCGCTGAGCCTGCGCGACTCCGGCGTCGACGTGCGCATCGGCCTGCCGGAGGGCTCCAGGTCCCGGGTGAAGGCGGAAGAGGCCGGCCTGCGGGTGCTCACCCCGGCCGAGGCCGTCGCCGAGGCCGACCTGATCTCCGTCCAGGCCCCGGACACCGTGCAGCGCAAGCTGTACGCCGCCGACATCGAGCCGAACCTCAAGCCGGGCGACGCGCTGTTCTTCAGCCACGGTTTCAACATCCGCTACGGCTACATCACCGCGCCCGATGGCGTGGACGTGGTGCTGGTCGCGCCGAAGGGGCCAGGCCACCTGGTGCGCCGCCAGTTCGTGGACGGCAAGGGCGTGCCGGACCTGATCGCCGTGGAGCGTGACGCCTCCGGCAACGCGTTCGCGCTCGGCCTCTCCTACGCCAAGGCGATCGGCGGCACCCGCGCCGGTGTCATCAAGACCACGTTCACCGAGGAGACCGAGACCGACCTGTTCGGCGAGCAGGCGGTGCTCTGCGGCGGCACATCGGCACTGATCCAGGCCGGGTTCGAGACCCTGGTCGAGGCCGGCTACCAGCCGGAGATCGCCTACTTCGAGGTACTGCACGAACTCAAGCTCATCGTCGACCTGATCTACGAGGGTGGCATCGCGCGGCAGCGCTACTCGTGCAGCGACACGGCCGAGTACGGCGACCTCACCCGAGGCCCGCGCATCATCTCGCCCGCCGTCAAGCAGGAGATGCGCAAAGTACTCGACGAGATCCAGGACGGTAGGTTCGCCCGTGAGTGGGTGGCGGAGGACGACAACGGTCGCCCGAACTTCACCACGCTCCGTCAGGAGGGCGAGCAGCACCAGATCGAGCAGGTCGGCAGGAAACTGCGCGGCCTGATGTCCTGGGTGGACCGTCCCATCACCGAAACCGCCTGATCACCTTCGTTCGTCGGACATAGGAAAACTGGAGAGAGCGTGTCTACGTCAACGCCTGAACTGGACTTCGAAACCGAGGTCTTCGACAAGGAGTACATCAAGGTCGGTGACCGTTCCGAAGCCATAGTGCGCGGCGGACGGCACCTGTTCGACCGGTTGCCCCGCGCCTTCGAGGGCGTATCCCAGATCGGCGTGATCGGGTGGGGGCCGCAGGCGTCGGCGCAGGCACAGAATCTCCGCGACTCCCTCGGCGACGCCGTCCGGGTCAAGATCGGCCTGCGTGAGGACTCCGGATCAAGGGCTGCGGCGATCGCGGCGGGCTTCACCGAGGAGAACGGCACCCTCGGTGAGATGTTCGAGGTCATCGGCTCGTCGGAGATGGTGCTGATCCTCATCTCCGACGGTGCCCAGGCGCACCTCTACGAGCAGATCTTCGCCGCGCTGCGACCCGGCACCACGCTGTGCTTCAGCCACGGCTTCCTGCTCGGCATCCTCGACAACGAGGGCAAGCACTTCCCGGACGACGTCGACGTGATCGCGGTGTGCCCCAAGGGCATGGGCGCGTCCGTGCGCGCGCTGTACGCGCAGGGCGCCGAGGTCAACGGCGCGGGCATCAACGCGAGCTTCGCCGTGCACCAGAACGTCACCGGTCGTGCGGTCGAGCGGGCACTGGGCTGGTCGGTCGGCATCGGCGCGCCCTACACCTTCCAGACCACGCTGCGCTCGGAGTACCTCTCGGACATCTCCGGCGAGCGTGCGATCCTGCTCGGCGGCGTGCACGGCATCGTGGAGAGCCTCTACCGGCGCTTCCGCGACCTGGGCATGAGCGACGAGAAGGCGTTCCAGCACTCGGTCGAGTCGGTGACCGGGCCGATCTCCAAGATCATCTCCAAGGATGGCATGGACGGCGTGTACAACCGGCTCGACGCCGAGGGCCGCAAGGTCTTCGCCGAGGCGTACTCCGCCGCCTACCCGGTCGGCGCCGAGATCGTGCACGAGATCTACGACGAGGTCCGCTCCGGCAACGAGCTGCGCGGCGTCGTCATGGCCAACGACCGCTTCGACCGCTTCCCGATGGGCAAGATCGACCAGGCCAACATGTGGCTGGTCGGCCAGAAGGTGCGTGCGGACCGGGTGGAGAAGGAGATCCCGCTCGACCCGTTCACCGCGGGCGTGTTCATCGGCATCATGATGGCGCAGATCGACACCTTCATCGAGAAGGGTCACCCGTACTCGGAGATCGCCAACGAGTCGGTCATCGAGGCCGTCGACTCGCTCAACCCGTACATGCACGCGCGCGGCGTCGCGTACATGGTGGACAACTGCTCCATCACGGCCCGGTTGGGCTCGCGCAAGTGGGCGCCCCGGTTCGACTACCTGCTCACCCAGGTCGCCTACCCGGCCGTCGACTCGGAGGACCCGGTCGACACCACGCCGTTCGACAACTTCCAGGGGCACATCATCCACGACGTGCTCAGGGTGTGCGCGCAGATGCGGCCATCGGTCGACATCTTCGTCCAGTAATCTTCGTGCGGTAGCAACAATCTTTCTCGCCCTGGCGGGGCGGCATGGCGCGATGTGCGTTGTGCCGCCCCGCTCGCGTTTTCTCGACGGTTGCGTATCGTGCGGTGGGTGAGCGACGAAGCGGCGAGTGCGCCGATCTACGACGACAAGGCACACGTACGCGGCCGGCTCGACCTGAGCAACGTCGAATGGCAGCGGGCCGGCGATCCGGACGACAGCGACGGAGAGTACGTCGAAGTCGCTTTCGTACCGCATACCGACGGCATCACCTACGTCGCTATGCGTAATTCCAAGTTCACGGGTCCGGACGACACCGTCCTGGTGTTTACTCCCGGAGAATGGGACGCGTTCGTCGCGGGTGCCAAGGACGGCGAATTCGACGAGCCGTGGTGATGCGCTGACGACGGTGACAACCCCTGTGCCGCAACGGTTTCCCGCACCGAAACAGGGGACTCGCGATGACGGGGACATGATCGGCGTGTTTCCACATTGTGAACCACTTGCGAGTGTGCTCACCCGACCGGGATAGAATGCCTCCGGTCCGGACACAAAGTTGTGGCCGGTCAGCGCGGGTCATCGCTGGCCGTGTCCGCGCTCCTCATCACTTCCGCAACCCGGAGTCGCCCCCGTGACCAGTTCGCGCCCTGTCGTTCTGCTCGCCGAGAAGCTTGCCCCGTCCGTGCTCGAACTCCTCGGTGACTCCGTCGAGATCCGGCACGTCGACGGCACCGACCGGCCGGCCCTGCTCGCCGCGGTCGCCGATGCCGACGCGCTGCTCGTACGCTCGGCCACCAAGGTCGACGCCGAGGTGCTCGCCGCGGCCAACCACCTGAAGGTGGTCGCCCGCGCCGGCGTCGGCCTCGACAACGTCGAGGTGCCCGCGGCCACCGCGCGCGGCGTGATGGTCGTCAACGCGCCCACCTCCAACATCGTCTCCGCCGCCGAGCACGCGCTGGCCCTGCTGCTCGCCGTGGCCCGGCGCATCCCGGCCGCGGACGCGAGCCTGCGCGGCGGCGAGTGGAAGCGCTCGTCCTTCAACGGCGTCGAGCTGAACGGCAAGACCGCCGGCATCGTCGGTCTCGGCAAGATCGGCCAGCTGCTCGCGCAGCGCCTCGCCGCGTTCGGCATGGAGCTGATTGCCTACGACCCGTACGTCGCGCCAGCCCGCGCCGCCCAGCTCGGCATCGAGCTCGTCACCCTGGACGAGCTGCTGGCCAGGGCCGACACCATCTCCATCCACCTGCCCAAGACCCCGGAGACCAAGGGCCTGATCGGCGCGGACCAGCTGGCCAAGGTCAAGCCGGGCGTGATCATCGTCAACGACGCGCGTGGTGGCCTCATCGACGAGCAGGCGCTCGCCGACGCCGTGCGCGAGGGTCGGGTCGGCGGCGCCGGCATCGACGTGTTCGCCACCGAGCCGACCACATCGAGCCCGCTGTTCGAGCTGCCCAACGTGGTCGTCACCCCGCACCTCGGCGCGTCGACCACCGAGGCGCAGGACCGCGCCGGCACCGACGTGGCGCGCTCCGTGCTGCTCGCGCTGGCCGGTGACTTCGTCCCGGACGCGGTGAACGTGCAGACCGGTGGCGTGGTCGGCGAGGAGGTCAAGCCGTACCTGCCGCTGACCCAGAAGCTCGGTGCCGTGCTCGCCGCGCTGGCCAGCAAGGCACCCGCATCGGTCACCGTGACCGTGCGCGGCGAACTGTCCAATGAGGACGTCACGGTGCTGCCGCTCGCCGCGCTGCGCGGCGTGTTCGGCGGCATCGTCGACCAGCAGGTCACCTTCGTCAACGCGCCGGCCCTCGCCGAGGAACTCGGCGTCACCGTCGAGCTGACCAAGGAGCCGGAGAGCGCCAACCACCGCAGCCTGGTCACGGTGAAGGCCGCGCTGCCGGACGGCACCTCGCTCAGCGTGTCCGGCACGCTGACCGGCCTTGACGGCGTCGAGAAGCTGGTCGAGGTCAACGGCCGGCACTTCGACCTGCGTGCCGAGGGCGACGCGCTGCTGCTGGAGTACCCGGACCGTCCTGGCGTGATGGGCACCGTCGGCACCCTGCTCGGCGAGGCGGGCGTGAACATCGAGGCCGCGCAGCTGAGCCAGACCACCGGCGGCTCGGACGCGCTCATGCTGCTGCGCGTCGACCGCGCGGTGAACGCCGAGGTGTTGGAGTCGATCGGCGGCACCGTTGGCGCCACGCTGATCCGCGCCATCTCCTTCGGCTGATCCCGCTGTTCCGACGCTGGCCGGCCCTCCATGCGGAGGGCCGGCCAGTCGCGTTTTCGAGCCGGCTCGGTTCTGAATGCTGGGAATCCGGCCTCGTCGGCGATCATCGGCAGCTGATCGATTCGGGCGGGTCGGACGCTTCCGCTTGCCCGCCAGAGTCGGCATGCTTACGCCGTTCGGGTGACGGTTGCGCCGATCGAGTGTCCCGCAGTACGGGAGTTGTTACGCAGAATCGGTGCCTGCGGTGGGAGCAGCGACCTTCGGCCGGTAACCTGCCAAAGTCAAGAGTCCCACAGCGGGACCCTTACTGCGGAGGTGTACATGCGGCTCGCGGTGATCCCAGGTGATGGGATCGGGCCCGAGGTGGTGAACGAAGCACTCAAGGTGCTCAGGGAGGTCGCTCCGAACGCGGAGACGACCAACTACGACCTTGGCGCCGCCCGGTGGCATTCGACCGGCGAACTGCTTCCCGAGTCCGTGCTCGGCGAACTGCGTCAGCACGACGCGATTCTGCTCGGCGCGGTCGGCGATCCCTCGGTGCCGAGCGGAATCCTGGAGCGCGGCCTGTTGCTGCGGCTGCGCTTCGAACTCGACCACCACGTGAACCTGCGACCGGCCCGCCTCTACCCCGGAGTGCACGGCCCGCTCGCCGAAGCGCCCGAGATCGACATGGTGATCGTGCGGGAGGGCACCGAGGGTCCGTACGCGGGCACCGGCGGCCTGCTGCGCAAGGACACCCCGCACGAGATCGCCACCGAGGTCAGCGTCAACACCGCGTTCGGCATCGAGCGGGTGGTGCGGGACGCGTTCGCCCGCGCGGCGGCCCGGCCGCGCAAGCACCTGACCCTGGTGCACAAGACCAACGTGCTCACCTTCGCCGGTGGCCTGTGGTCGCGGATCGTCGAAGAGGTCTCGCTGCAACACCCCGACGTGACCGTGAACTACCAGCACGTGGACGCGGCAACGATCCACCTGGTCACCGACCCGGCCCGGTTCGACGTGATCGTCACGGACAACCTCTTCGGCGACATCCTCACCGACCTCGCCGCCGCTATCACCGGCGGCATCGGCCTCGCGGCCAGCGGCAACCTGGACGTGACCCGGCGCAACCCGAGCATGTTCGAGCCGGTGCACGGCAGCGCCCCGGACATCTCCGGCCGAGGCCTCGCCGACCCGACCGCCGCGGTGCTCTCCGTCGCGCTGATGCTCGACCACCTCGGCAACCACGAGGCGGCCAGGCGGATCGAGGCGTCCGTCGCGTTCGACCTGGCCACCCGCGACCATGCATCGCCGGGTGCCACCGAGGCCATCGGCGACCGGCTGGCCGCGCTGGTCTCGTCCAACCAGTCCCGCGCGGGTCTGTAGGAGCTTGTGGCGACGTGCGGGCCGGTCCGATGCTTCGGGCCGGCCCACCGTCGCGTCTCGACATGTGGGAGGTTGTACCCGTGAAGTGGACGACCCCGGACAGGTGTGCGACCATCCGTGACATGGCTCACCAGGTGGTCATTATTTTCGAGCGTGCCGGATAGCGCTTCTCCAGCTCCCGGCACGCAAACCTCTCGCGCCCACGCGGGAGGTTTTTTGTTTGCCCAGAAACCCTTTTCGACCACCAAGATCCTCGACAGGAGATTCCAGTGACCCGCACCAGCCCGGCTGGCACACCGCTCGACGACGATTTCCATCTGTTCGACACGACGCTGCGGGACGGGGCGCAACGCGCCGGCATCAGCTACTCGGCAACGGACAAACTCGCCGTCGCGCGGCTGCTGGACTCGGTTGGCGTCGGGTTCATCGAGGGCGGCTGGCCGGGCGCGCTGCCCACCGACACCGAGTTCTTCGCCCGCGCGGCGGCCGGTGAACTCGAACTCGCGCACGCCGCGCTCGTCGCGTTCGGCTCGACCCGCCGCGCAGGTGTCGACGTACGGGAGGACCCACAGGTCAAAGCGCTGTTGGACGCGCAGGCGCCGGTGGTGACCCTGGTCGCCAAGTCGGACCGGCGGCACATCGAACGCGCGCTGCGCACCAACGTCGACGAAGCCTGCGCCATGGTCCGCGACACCGTGCGCCACCTCGTCGACAACGGTCGGCGGGTGTTCCTGGACGCGGAACACTTCTTCGACGGCTACGCCTACGACCCGGACTGCGCGCTGCGCGTGCTCCAGTCCGCTGTGGACGGCGGGGCCGACGTGGTGGTGCTCTGCGACACCAACGGCGGGCAACTGCCAGGCGGCCTCGGCCAGACCGTGACCGAGGTCATCGCCCGCACCGGATTCCGGGTGGGCATCCACTGCCAGGACGACACCGCCTGCGCGGTGGCGAACTCGATCGCCGCGGTGCAGGCGGGCGCGACGCACGTGCAGTGCACCGCGAACGGCTACGGCGAACGGGCCGGCAACGCCGACCTGTTCGCGGTCACCGCGAACCTGGTGACCAAGCTCGGCATGCCGGTGCTACCGCCCGAATCGCTTGCCGAGCTCTCCCGCGTCTCCCATGCCATCGCCGAAATCGCGAACATCGCCCCGAACGCCCACCAGGCGTATGTCGGGCAGTCGGCCTTCGCCCACAAGGCGGGCCTGCACGCGAGCGCGATCAAGGTCGATCCGTTGTTGTACAACCACATCGATCCGGCCATCGTCGGCAATGACATGCGGGTACTGGTCACCGAGATGGCCGGCAGGGCGAGCCTCGAACTCAAGGGACGTGAGTTCGGGATCGACCTCGCCGGCCGCCCTGACGTGCTCACCACGGTCATCAACCGGGTGAAGGAACTGGAATCCACCGGCTGGTCGTTCGAGGCCGCCGATGCGTCGCTGGAGTTGTTGCTGCGCGCCGAACTCGACGAGTCGACCGTGGAAGCACCGTTCACGCTGGAGTCCTATCGGGTCATCCTGGATCACCGCGCGGACGGCGTCGTGATGTCCGAGGCGACCGTGAAGGTCATCATCGACGGTGAGCGCGTCATCGCGACGGCCGAGGGGAACGGCCCGGTGCACGCACTGGACGCCGCGCTGCGCCAGGCGCTCCGACCGCACCTGCCCTGGACCGACACGGTCAGCCTGGCCGACTACAAGGTCCGCATCCTCACCAACTCGCACGGCACCGACGCGGTCACCAGGGTGCTCATCGAATCCACCGACGGCGAAGCCGAGTGGACCACGGTCGGCGTGCACGGCAACATCGTCGAGGCCAGCTGGCTGGCCATGTGCGACGGCCTTGCCTACAAGGCGATGCGCCGCTCGTCGCTCGTCTCGTCCTGAAATTCGGTTGGCCGGATGGTCGGCGACGACGGATCATTCGGCCATGAGCACCCAGATCGGCGTCGGTGGCACCCGCATCGGCTGGGCGGACCTCCCGGAACGGGTCCGCACCGAGCTGACCGCGCGACTCGGCGCCGAGGTCGTGGCCGAGGCGAGCCAGCCAGGTGGGTTCTCCCCTGGCCTGGCCGCCCGGCTGCGGCTCGCCGACGACAGGCGGGTGTTCGTCAAAGCCGTTGGCAAGGACCGCAATCCGCACTCGCCGCTGCTGCACCGCCGCGAGATCGAGATCCTGCGCGCCTTGCCGCCCGGCCTGCCCGTGCCGGCCCTGCTGGACAGTTACGACGACGGCGACTGGGTCGCGCTGGTCATCGAGGACGTCGAGGGCCGCTCCCCGAGCGTGCCATGGCAGACCGACGAACTGGCCGAGGTCATCGACGCGCTCGGCGTGTTGTCCGAAGGACTGACGCCGAGCCCGATCGCGGTCGAGCCGGTCGAGGAAACGCTGGACCTGTTCACCAACTGGCGCTCGTTCGCGGCCGATCCGGTCGGCATCGACCGGTTGCCGGACTGGGCTGCCGACCATCTCGACCTGCTGGTCGACCTCGAATCCCGGTCCGCCGATGCCGCGCACGGCAACACGTTGCTGCACGCCGACCTGCGCGCCGACAACATGCTGCGCACCGCGGACGGCATCGTGTTCGTGGACTGGCCGCAGGCGTGCGTCGGCGCGGCATGGGCGGATCTGCTGTTCTTCCTGCCCAGCGTCGGCCTGGCGGCGGGTCCTGACCCGGAGACCGTGTGGCAACAGTCGTTCGGCGCCAGCGCCGACCCGGACCGGGTCAACGCGCTGCTCGCGGCGGTGGTCGGCTACTTCCTGGTCAACTCGCTGCAACCGGCCCCGCCCAACCTGCCCCGGCTGCGCCTGTTCCAACGGCTACAGGGCGACGTCGCGCTCGAATGGCTGCGTGGCAGGCTGCGTCGGCGCGGCTGAGCGCACGGTTCTAGAGTGCCGATGTGCGTATAGGTCGAATTGCTCATCCAGACGGTGTTGCCTTCGTCGCGATCGAGGGCGACGTCCCGGACAACTACACGGCGGCGGAGATCGCCGAACACCCCTTCGGCCAGCCGACCTTCACCGGCCGCCGCTGGCCGCTCGCGGACGCGCGCCTGCTCGCGCCGATCCTGCCGAGCAAGGTGGTGTGCATCGGCAAGAACTACGCCGATCACGTCAAGGAGATGGGCGGCGAGGCACCGGCCGACCCCGTCATCTTCATCAAGCCGTCCACCTCGGTGATCGGCCCCAACGCGGCCATCAAACTGCCCAAGGACTCCAGCCGCGTCGACTACGAGGGCGAACTCGCCGCCGTCATCGGCATGCCCTGCCGCGACGTGCCGGCCGAACGCGCGGCGAGCGTGCTGCTCGGCTACACCATCGCCAACGACGTGACAGCGCGCGACCAGCAGCAGCACGACGGCCAGTGGACGCGCGGCAAGAGCCACGACACGTTCTGTCCACTCGGGCCGTGGATCGACACCACCATCGACCCGTCCGATCTGGCCATCCGCACCGAACTGGACGGCGTTGTCAAGCAGGACTCCCGAACTTCGCTGCTGCTGCACGACATCGGCAAGGTCGTCGAGTGGATCTCGCACGTGATGACCCTGCTGCCCGGCGACGTGATCCTCACCGGCACGCCGGCTGGCGTCGGCCCGATGACCGACGGCCAGACGGTTTCCGTGCACATCGAGGGCATCGGCACACTCACCAACCCGGTCGCCAACCGCTGAGCCGTTCACAGCGGAGCCAATTGTCCACAGCGCCCGCCCCGATTTCTCGAAGCCTATATAGCAACGCTCTGATCAGGGCTGGCAGTGCTGAACTTCTCACCCGGCTACTCGGCGACGAGATGCGCCAAGTAGCGTGTAGCCGGAGGTCGCATGGTCGAGCGGCCTCCGGCTACGTATGTCTGCGGCTTCCGCCGAGCAAACCTAGATACTGACACAACAGGCTATGTGGCGACTGTGTTCGACGTGGTGATTGCCTGCGGCGTCTGCTGCTGGTAGTCGGCGATTTCTTGCCGTTGATACGCCTCGCTTCAACTGGGGAACTGAGCTGCGAATTCTCCGTTGGCGATTCGAGAGGCGTCACTGACCTGGTATCATGCTGCGACGACACTGTCCATGGCAGTGTGCCATCAGTGCACGAGATTGCACAGCGGGGTTGCTGTCGGAAAGAGAAGTCCGATGACCCTCAGTGGCTTCAATGTAGACGGCGCCAAACAACATGGATTCACTATTCTCAATTTGTCCGATGGTAACCAGGTATCCATTAGAACCACGAAGTTGAATACCTCGGATCTCATCCATCAAACCAGGCTATCGAGGCGGCCGCGTCAACAATTCTTCCTGCAAAAGCCGCGTCTCCCGAGATGTTGTGGCACCACAAAACTATGTGTATGGAAACTGCGGAGATTCCTATTATTTCCTGGGCGTCTATTCGGATGGCTCCTGGGGTTCGCTCACCGGCTATGACGTTACCCAGTCGGTTTACGACTTCTCGTGGCTGACTGAGCCATTCCGCGTAACTGTTGGTGACTGTGGGTAGCGGTGTCCCGTGGCTGCGGGAGTGACACGCGGAACCCATTGCGATGCAACAAATGCAACAAAAGAGCGATGGGTCAGGTCTACCGTCATGATGCCCTGGTTGAGGGGCGAGCGCGGTCGTGGTGGCGAGTATCCGTCGAGTTGCTGGTTTGGCGATTCACCGGTCAACGCGATAGCGGCCGCGGCCTCGTCGTCGAGTGCGAAGCCGCGCCGATACGCGGCGTTGTAGGAGTCGGCGCCGAGCGCTTCGCGGCTGGCGGCCTAGGCGGACGCGCCCAGGTACGCCAGCAGTTCCAGCCCCGCAGCGAGCAGTCGGCCGCCAACACGATCTTGGTCATGGTCTTTGATGTCAACACGAGCAGAGCCGCAATGTTGCAGGAAGTCAACAGCGGCGTACAGACCAGCGGCCCATACGTCAACTTCAGCCCTGGCCAGTGCGTGGACTTCACGATCCTCGGTGGCAACTTCGGCGACAAATACGACGGCCAGATCTACACCCCCGCCGAATACCACACGGGCACGGTGGCCTACAACTGATCCCACCCGGCGCGTGACCTCGATATGGCGTGCTCTCCCCGGCAGGCGCCGGGGAGAGCTGTCCTGGTCCTCCACGGCACCGACGTCGCCCCGCCGGACTTGCGTTGACGTCGACGTCAAGTTGCAGAATCGCCAGGTGTTCACTTCAGCGGAACTGGAATACCTTGCCGCCCAGCGCATCGGGCGACTGGCCACCGTCTCGCCTGACGGGCAGGTGCAGAACAACCCGACCAACTTCTTCGTCGACGACGGCGTGATCGTCATCGGCGGGCACGCGCTGGGCTCGTCGAAGAAGTTCCGGAACGTTCAGCGGGGCAGTACGGTCGCGTTCGTGGTGGACGACGTGGCGACGGTCGATCCATGGGTGCCAAGAGGTATAGAGCTTCGGGGCACGGCTGTGGCGTTGACAGACCAGGAGCCGCCGCTGCCCTACCTTTCCCGGGAGATCATCAGGATAACTCCCGTCAAGATCATTTCATGGGGCCTCGACGGACCGCGAGCGAGCCGCACGGTATGAAATGTCGCTGAGACACGACCAATAGTGCAGTCTGCTGAGCGACACACGCCGGCTGGGTCGCGTGGCTGGCCGATGCGCGGCGGGGACGACAGCGTCCACCCGCGGCAACCGGTGGGCGCGTTCGTGCGCTGCCATCGCCCAGCCACGCTCTGTCCACCCCGGAGCGATTACCTCCTACACCTTGAGACAGCGGATGTGCATGAACATCGGCACCCGCCGCCACCGATCCCACTTCGGTCCGGGTGCGTCATCCGTCTCGTTCGTCGACCGCGCTGAACCGGCTCGTGGCCAGCTACGAACCGGCGATCTCGAACGGCGCGTCGCTGATTGGTCGGCGTGCAGCCGTGCCCAGCCGGTGACACTCGGCTGGTCGAGCAGGGCGGCAAAGGTGCCCGGCGCGGGGCGCGTCGCCCGGTCCGTGTCCTCCCCTCGTCCTCGGCCGAGGTGTAGACCAACACCGCGTACTGCATGAGTCGTCCTCCTGCCCGCACACGCTGCCACCGGTCGGTTGCGTGTCAGGTATCAGACGAACGGCGTCGGCACAGACGGACAGCAGCCGTCAACCAACTTTTCGCCCCGTCCGGAGCGGAGACGACCTGGATGTTCCGCCGTGATGGTGGTGCTTGCCGCTCCACCACAAGTCCACCCCCGTCGTGGGGCCAGGGATCGAGATCCGGTCGGTATAGATCAGCGTGCCGTCCACGATCACATGCGAGTGGCCAGCTGTTTTCGCCGCCAGCAGCGCCCCGTGCAGGGACGGCCGACGCGCGACGAGCACCGCGACGCCCTCGTCCCGATAGTCATACGCGGTCGAAAGGGCAATCGAGTTGTCCCTGGCCAGAGCCGACATCCGGGTGTCCTCCAGGGCTTCCGCGTGTCACTCCCGCAGCCACGGGACACTGCTACCCACAGTCACCAACAGTTACACGGAATGGCTCACTGTTCTGGACGATCCCACCGGTAGCCAGATCGAAAGTAAGGAATACGGCGAGGAATCGACGCCTCCAAGCTGGGAGGGGTCTGATGGCGGTGGCGCTGGTGACCTGACTCCGCACGGCACCTAGACACCAGGTCGGAGGCGCCGCACTACGGCCTTCGAAGTGTGCGCTGTGGGGTAGGCACTCGGGTTTCAGTCACCGGCGAGGGCCTTTTGGTTGGGGCGGGCGAACGGCGGCGCGTGTTCGGGGCGCGGGCCGATGGCCACCACGTAGCCGGGCACGTAACGCAGCCAGGGAACGCGCTGGAACAGCAGCGCGGGAATCCTCGGGAAACCGGTGCGCTGCCCGGTCGCCAACGGACCGAGGACGGCACGTTGCAGGCCGCGCTGCACCGCCTGCACGACGGCGGTCGCCAGCCAGCGGCGGCGGTGCACCTTGGCAAGATCAGCGCTGCTGATGTTGTTGCGCAGCAACGGTCTTGCCAGCAGTGTCGCCGCGCCGACGGCGTCCTGGATGGCGAGGTTGATACCGACCCCGCCAATCGGCGACATGGCGTGCGCGGCGTCGCCGATACACAGTAGACCGTCCATATGCCAGCGTCGCAGCCGGTTGATCCGGACGTCGAGATGCTTCACGTCGTCCATGGTGCGGATTTCGTCTGTGCGGTCGGCGAGCATCGGAAACAGGCCGGCGATGCGGGCGCGGAACTTCTCGATTCCCTCGGCGCGCAGGACCTGGTCATAGTTCTTCCTGTTCAGGTACGCGATCTGATAGTTGTCGCCTCGGTCGATGGTCAGGCCCATCTCGGAATTGGTGATCCGCACGCGCAGACCGCTCGGTTCGTCGTCTGCGTGTTTGCTCATCCGGAACCACCACACGTCCACCGGCGACGGGAATTCGCGCGGCCATAGGCCGACCGAGGTGCGCAGCGGCGACCAGCGACCGTCCGCGGCCACCGTGAGCGTCGCGCGCAGTTCGCCGGTCTCGCCGTCGCGGGTCCGGTAGGTCACGCCGACGACCTTGCCTTTGTCCATGATCGGGCCGGTGACCTCGGTGTTCATCCGCAGGTGGAAGCCGGGTTCGCGGGAGGCGGCGTCGGCGAGCAGGTTGAGCAGGTCCCACTGCGGCACCATGGCGATGTGCTGGTAGCGGCCGGGCAGCTTGCCGAAGTCGCCGACTACGACGTTGCCGACGCCGGGGATCTGGAACTCGAACCGCGGCACCGTGCTGTGCGGCAACGCCTCGAACGCGTCCCCGAGCCCCAGTTCGTCCAACAGTTGCAGGGTCGACGCGTGCACGGTGTCGCCGCGGAAGTCGCGCAGGAAGTCACCGTGCTTCTCCAGCACGGTCACGTCGATCCCGGCGCGCGCGAGCAACAGGCCGAGGAACATACCGGCCGGACCGCCGCCCGCGATGGCACAGGTCGTACTGGCCGCTGGGTCGGGCTGCATGACGCCCTCCTTTTTTCAACAACGGTTGAATAAGTCGAGGATGCACCTGTTTCTCGCCCTGGTCAAGGGCGCGGTCGGTTGCGTTGCGTAGTTGCGTGGGTGTTAGGCCGGAGTAGGCGGCGCGGGTGTCGGGCTCTCGACGATCACCGCACGTAGATCAAGTAACGTGCGGAGCAACTACGGAGTGCAAAGGGTCGAATAGTTGCAGAGCGGACATTCTTGACCGTGTCAGAGCCTGCGAAGTTCACTACGATGGACGAATCGCGGCCAACTGATTCACGCCTAGCCTCTCCAGATGGCCTTTCCTCCCGCGAGTTCCCTGTCAGTCGATGATCGGCGGAGCCCGCGAGAGGTGACTCGCGGTGTTCGCGCGGTCAGCCTCGACGTCGATGACACGCTCGTCGCGCACACCGAATCCGCGCGCTCCGCACTGCGTCTTCTGCTCGGCCATGACGACGCTTGGTCACTGTGGGCACAGATCACCGATGAACAGGTCACCCGCGTCATCGCGGGCGAAGTCGACTCCGACACCATGCGGTGGCAACGCACCAAGGAGTTCTTCGCCTGCCTCGGCGAGCACATCGACGACGCGGAGGCCATGCGCCGCGAGGACGTCCGGGTCACCGCCATGCGGGCCGGCTGGGAACTGTTCGACGACACCATGCCCTGCCTGGAGTGGCTGCGGGCGGTCGGGGTGAAGATCGGCGTCGTCACCAACGCGTCCGGGTCCTACCAGCGCAACAAGCTCGCCAACCTCGGGCTCGCCGAGTTCATCGACGGCATCGTCATCGCGGGCGAACTCGGCGCGGCAAAACCCGACCCGGTGATCTTCCACACGGCCTGCGCCCAGTTCGGCTGCCGACCCGGTGAGGTCGCACACATCGGCGACCGGCTCGACCTCGACGCCATCGGCGCCCGCGACGCCGGCCTGCGCGGTGTCTGGCTCAACCGAACCGAGCCCGCCGAAGGTGAACTGCCGCACGGTGTCTCGGTGATCTCCAGCCTCGCCGAGCTGCCTGAGCTGCTCGTCTGCGAACTCGACCTCGTCGTCGGCTGAATCCCCTCCGCGAAGGAGGAGGGGGCCGATTTCCGGCCGGCACCAGCCTTGGTCTACTATTCGTCATCAGCAGGAGGTCGTCGACGACAGCGGTTGCCAGGCGATCACCAAGATCCTGTTGGGGTATGGTGTAATTGGCAACACGACTGGTTCTGGTCCAGTTATTCTAGGTTCGAGTCCTAGTACCCCAGCGAACACACAAGCTGTGTTGTTCTAGGGCCCCGTCGTCTAGCGGCCTAGGACGCCGCCCTCTCAAGGCGGTAGCGCGGGTTCAAATCCCGTCGGGGCTACTCGATTGGGCGATCCCTGTCCGCGGAAAGCGCGGACGGGGATCGCTTCGCTATGTCTATACGGGGGCATGGCCCCCGTAGGCCCCCACACCAGGGGGGCGCGCCCCCCTGGACCCCCGTGTTCGGATGGCGGGGGCTTTGGCTTCGCCTCGCCCTATAGCCAGCCTTGGCTTCGCCTCGCCCTATAGCCAGCCTTGGCTTCGCCTCGGCCTACAGCCAGCCTGGCTTCGCCTCGGCCTACGGCTTTGGGTTGGCGTGAGCCAGCAGTGTCTGTCCCAAATCCGACCTCGTGTGCTTGACGGATGAGCCGATTCGCTTGGTTGTCAGTAAACCTGCGTTTCTGAGGATCGTGGCGTGGTAGCTGGCGCTGGCGGCGGAGATTCCTACTCTTGCGGCCAGGTCCGTCGTGGTGCAGCCGTTGGCGGCGGTCAGGACTTCGGCTCTTGTGGCTCCGAGGAGGGCTACCAGGGCCGAGTTGTCGGGCTGGATGGTGCCGCCGGTGAGCGCCAACTGGCGGTCGATCGGGTAGACGAGGACTGGCGGCAGGGTCTTGTCTTCCAGGACCGTGGGGGCGCGCCAGGCGAAGTAGGACGGGATGATGCGCAGTCCTCGTCCGCTCAGGTGGAGGTCGCCTGCCACGTGGCGGCCGTGGATTTCCAGGATGGGGGCCAGCCAGCGGATCTTCGGGTGGAGGGTGGCGAGGAGGCGCTGGTTGCCGCCGGTGTGAATGGCGTGCAGGCGGCTGGCGCGGTCGGTGGCGACGGCGGCGCGGACGGTGGGCCAGTGTGGACTGATCGCTTCCTGGTAGTAGGCACGCAGTGAGGTCGCCAGTTCGGTCAACGTCTTCGGGTTGCCGTTGGCCAGGTCGGCGCCCCACTCTGCGAGGCGGCGCTTGGTGCTGAGCTTGGTGAACTCTTTGCTCAGGCGGGTTTTGGACGTGTACAGCAGGGCGTCCAAGCCCGCGTCGACGCCGGCGCGGCCCTCGTCGGGGGTGAGGAAGTCGGGTGAGTAGCCGCGCGGCGGGGCGAGTGCGGTGAGGCGGGGGAGTTGGCGGCAGGTGCGGGCCTGCTGGCGCCAGCGGTCGAAGACGATGGCGCCGTCGCGGGTCTGCATCAGGTGCAGGCTCAGCAGAACCTCCCACAGCGGGTCCGGTTCGTCGGCCACCGTGGTTTTCGCGATGTCATCGGTTGAGAAGTGGATCCGCAATCCCATGGCGCGCCCCCAGTCTCTGCGCGGAGACCCTTTCGCCCGATTGTCACATATTTTGGTGGGTGGCGGCCTTTGTAAGGGGTCTACAGGCGGGCTTGGAGGGCCTCGGCGGCGGCAAGGAGGTCTGCGGCCCAGCGCACGCCTGGCCTGCGGCCCATGCGGTCGACCGGGCCTGAGACCGAGACGGCCGCCACGACCTGGCCGGCGCCGTCGCGAACGGGAGCCGAGACGCTGGCGACGCCGGGTTCGCGTTCGGCGACGCTCTGGGCCCAGCCTCGGCGGCGGACCTCCAGCAGGGTGCGCTCGCCGAACACGGCGTCGGTGAGGACGCTGCGTTGGGTCGCGGGATCGGCCCAGGCGGCGAGTACTTTCGCGCCGGAGCCGGCGGTCATCGGCAGTCGGGAGCCGACGGGCACCGTGTCGCGCAGGCCGCTCGGCGGTTCCGCCGCCAGTACGCACACTCGTTGCATGCCGTCACGGCGGTAGAGCTGCACGCTCTCGCCGGTGATGTCGCGGAGCTTGGGGAGGACCACCGCTGCCGCGTCGAGCAGTGGGTCGGTCGCGCCGCCCGCCAGTTCGGCAAGGGCCGGCCCTGGCCGCCAGCGGCCGTCCGAGCCGCGGCGGAGGAGCCGGTGTACTTCGAGGCCGACGGCGAGCCGGTGCGCGGTCGCCCTCGGCAGACCGGTCCGGTTGCACAACTCGGCAAGGCCACACGGCTCCTTGGCGATGGCCTGGAGCACCGCCACTGCCTTGTCCAGAACTCCGATCCCGCTATGCTGTCCCACAGCGCGATATTAACTTCCCAGATGGCGGGAAGTCCAGTACTTGGGAGCTCGGTTTCCCACTTTGCCTGCTCGTGGCGGCGGCCTACCGATCTCCCGAAGAAATCTTGGATAGGAGAGGGGAGCGATGGGTTACACGCTCGCCGAGAAGGTATGGAACGAACATGTCGTGCGCCGCGGCAGTGGGGCCGAGCCCGATTTGCTCTATATCGATCTGCACTTGATCCACGAGGTGACTTCGCCGCAGGCGTTCGACGGATTGCGGCTGGCCGGTCGCCCGGTGCGGCGGCCGGATCTGACGCTGGCCACCGAGGATCACAACGTACCCACGGTGGATATCGAACTACCGATCGCTGATCCCGTTTCCCGTACGCAGGTCGAGACGCTGCGCCGCAACTGTGCCGAGTTCGGCGTCGAGCTGTACTCGATGGGCGACGTGGAACAGGGCATCGTGCACGTGATCGGGCCGCAGTTGGGTCTGACCCAGCCGGGTATGACGATCGTCTGCGGGGACAGCCACACCTCGACGCACGGCGCGTTCGGCGCGATGGCGTTCGGGATCGGCACGTCCGAGGTGGAGCATGTACTGGCCACCCAGACGCTGCCGCTGCGGCCGTTCAAGACCATGGCGATCAACGTGTCGGGTGAGCTGAGGCCGGGCGTCACTGCCAAGGACGTCATTCTGGCCGTCATCGCGAAGATCGGCACCGGTGGCGGGCAGGGCTACGTGCTTGAGTACCGGGGACCGGCAATCGAAGCGCTGTCCATGGAAGCCCGGATGACCGTCTGCAACATGTCGATCGAGGCGGGTGCCAGGGCGGGGCTGATCGCGCCGGACGAGACCACGTTCGCGTACCTGAAGGGGCGCAAGCATGCTCCGAAGGGCGCGGACTGGGACGCGGCGGTGCGGGCGTGGCGGTCGCTGCGGACCGATGACGACGCCGTGTTCGACCTGGAGGTCGACATCGACGCGGATACGTTGACTCCCTACGTAACCTGGGGCACCAACCCTGGTCAGGGCCTGCCCCTGTCGGAGCGGGTGCCGGATCCGGAGCTGATCGCCGACGAGACCGCGAGGGTGGCCGCTGAGAAGGCGTTGGCCTACATGGACCTGGTACCGGGCACGCCGCTGCGGGACATCGCGGTGGACACCGTGTTCCTCGGCTCCTGCACCAACGGGCGGATCGAGGACCTGCGGGCGGCCGCCGAGGTGCTGCGTGGCCACAAGGTGGCCGACGGCGTGCGGATGCTGGTCGTGCCCGGCTCGATGCGGGTGCGGGCGCAGGCCGAATCCGAGGGCCTGCACGAGGTCTTCAAGGCCGCGGGGGCGGACTGGCGGCAGGCGGGCTGCTCGATGTGCCTTGGCATGAACCCGGACCAGTTGGCGCCGGGCGAGCGCAGCGCGTCCACCTCCAACCGCAACTTCGAGGGCCGGCAGGGCAAAGGCGGCCGGACCCACCTGGTTTCGCCGCTGGTGGCCGCCGCCACCGCGATCAGGGGCCGGCTCTCGTCGCCGGAAGACCTGCTGGTCGGCTGATACCTGCTCGAACGAAGGAGTTGGACATGGAACCGTTCACCACGCACACCGGCATCGGGGTTCCGCTGCGCCGGTCCAACGTGGACACCGACCAGATCATCCCGGCGGTGTACCTGAAAAGGGTCAAACGCACCGGGTTCGAGGACGGCCTGTTCTCCGCGTGGCGCGCTGACGAGCACTTCATCCTCAATGTTGAGCCGTTCAAGTCAGGCTCGGTCCTGGTGGCCGGCCCGGACTTCGGCACCGGCTCGTCCCGCGAGCACGCGGTCTGGGCGCTGATGGACTACGGCTTCCGGGTGGTCATCTCCGCCCGGTTCGCCGACATCTTCCGCGGCAACGCGGGCAAGCAGGGCCTGGTGGCTGCCCAGTGTGACCAGTCCGACATCGAGTTGTTGTGGAAGCTGCTGGAGAACGAGCCGGGCACCGAGGTCACCGTCGACCTCCGGGCGAAGACGGTGTCCGCCAAGGACTTCCTCTGCCCCTTCTCGATCGACGACTACACGGCCTGGCGACTGCTCGAAGGACTCGACGACATCGGCCTGACCTTGCGAAACGTCGCCGACATCGACGCCTTCGAATCGGCAAGGCCGGCTTGGAAACCGTCCATCGCGACGAGCACGACCGGGTGATCACGGGGTTGGATTCCCTGCCTCGCAGGGAATCCAACACCCTCCCAAAGGGGCCGTCGGAGTCGTCGATCAAGCCCGAATTGGGTCGCTCGGAGGGGGCAATCTTCTCGATATAACGAAAAACTGGGCGTGGCGCATTGGCATTTCCGTTGCAATGGGCTTATCTTTGCGTGCAGTCGGCCCAAGAGAGGCCGTAAGTGTGTCTGTGTGGTCTCTGGAGGGACTAACAGTGAACAAGGCCCAGCTCATCGAAGCACTGTCCGAGCGTCTCGGCGACAAGAAGGCGGCCGGCGCCGCCGTCGACGGCATCGTCGACGTGATCGTCCGGACGGTCAACAAGGGTGAGAAGGTAAACATCACCGGTTTCGGCGTCTTCGAGAAGCGCGCCCGCGCCGCTCGCACCGCCCGCAACCCGCGCACCGGCGAGACGGTGAAGGTCAAGAAGACCAACGTGCCCGCCTTCCGCGCCGGCACCAGCTTCAAGGACGTCATCAGCGGCACCAAGAAGCTGCCCCGCGTTGCCGCGACCAAGACCGCCGCCACCACCACCCGTTCCACCACCACTCGGGCGGCTGCCGCGACCACAACGCGTGCCGCGTCCACCCGCACCACGGCAGCCAAGGCACCGGCCGCCACCACGCGTCGCGCGACCGCTCCCAAGGCCGCCGCCGCTCCCAAGGCGACGACCGCCAGGAAGGCCGCTACCACGGCAAAGGCAGCTCCGGCCGCCAAGAAGACCACTGCCGCCGCCACCCCGAAGAAGGCCACCTCCGCCGCCAAGAAGACCACTCGCAAGAAGTGACTTCGCGGTTGGCCGATCGGCTGACGTGACCCCCCGCTCGCGGATTCCGTGAGCGGGGGTCACTTATTTATGGGGCTGTGCAACGGGTTCGGCAGCCCCTTTGGTAATGCCGTTTCGGTATTGCCAGCGAATCAATGGCATTCGTTGAATTGGCCTTGGACCACGGGTTTCTCAAGTGGCCGGCACTGGAACCGGGAGCGCGGTGGGGAGATAGTCCGCGGCGAGAAGCCGGTCTCGCTCCTGGTCGAAGGTCAGCACCCACACACTGCCCTTCTTGCACGGGATCTCCGCGATCGGCAGGTTCGCGTCGTCCGCGAAGCCCTCGATCAGCGCCGGAATCGCCCCGCCCTGGCTACAGATCACGGGCGTGCCACCGCCGCGCGCGATGTCCAGCAGGCGCAGCGCGGCGCGTTTCGGGTTCGCCTGGTACGACTCCTCGGTGAGGGCCTGCTCGATGCCGACGCGCACGCCGAGATCGTCGGCAAGGCCCTGCACGGTCTGCACGCAGCGGACCCGGTCGGCCGCGAACACCCGGTCCGCGCCGAAACAGGGCAGCAGCACGCGCAGCGCGTCGGCCTGGGCCTGCCCGCTGCGCGACAGCGGGCGCAGATCGTCGTTCGCCGGCCAGTTGGCCCTGCTGCCGGCCTTGGCGTGCCGCACGAGCAACACGGTCCGGGTGGCCGCCGGCAGCGCGGTGAACGCGTCCAGCACGGCCCGGTCGGCCGCATAGCTCAGCAGGGCCGCCGCGCGCTCAGGACGCAGCCAGCGCAACTCGTCGACCTCGTCGTTGGCCACGAACCCACCGCCGACGGCGCGGGCCGTGTAGTAGCTGATGTGCTTGCGGGCGCCCGCGCGCGGGCCGCTGGCGAGCAGGTAGCTCACCTCACCGACCCGCCTGCCCAGCACGACCTGGAAACCCGTTTCCTCGCGGGTTTCCCTGACCGCGCAGGTCGGCAGCGTCTCACCGGGTTCCGCCTTGCCCTTGGGCAGCGACCAGTCGTCGTAGCGGGGCCGGTGCACCAGCGCCACTTCCAGCGCTTCCCGCCCGTACCCGCTCCGCCACAACACCGTGCCGCTGGCCGGCACGGTCGTGCGCGGCGCCTCCTGCGTGGCCATTCTCTATTCTTTGTATTCCTTGCTCGCGTGTTGCAGCATCAGCTCGGTCTGGTGGTCACGAACCTGGCTACCGCCGTCCACCGGGGAGGGTACCCACTGCCCGTCGGAATGCAGCACCCAGCAGCGCGTCGCCGGGTCGATGGCGGAGTTGAAGGTGGCGTCGAGCTGCGCGGCGAGTTTCGGATCGGCGACCCGGACCAGCACCTCGACCCTGCGATCGAGGTTGCGGTGCATCATGTCCGCGCTGCCGATCCAGTACTCGTTCTCGCCGACGAAGTGGAAGATCCGCGAGTGCTCAAGGAACCGGCCCAGGATCGAGCGCACCGTGATCCGCTCGGAAAGGCCGGGCAGGCCCGGCTTGATGGCACAGATGCCGCGCACCACGATGTGCACGTCGACACCGGCCTGGGAGGCGCGGTAGAGCGCGTCGATGACCTGCTCGTCGACGAGAGAGTTCAACTTCATCCGGATACCGGCCGGCCTGCCGGCAGCGGCACGCGCGATCTCGTGCTCGATCCGTTCGATGATGCCGCGCCGCACGCCGCGTGGGGACACCAGCAGAGTGCGGTAGACGCTCTGCCGGGCGTAGCCGGTGAGCACGTTGAACAGGTCGGTCAGGTCGGCGCCGACCATCGGTTCCGCGGTGAGCAGGCCGATGTCCTCGTAGAGCCGCGCGGTCTTGGGGTTGTAGTTGCCGGTGCCGATGTGGCAGTAGCGGCGGATCGTGGAACCCTCCTGCCGCACCACCATCGCGGTCTTGCAGTGCGTCTTCAGGCCGACGAGGCCGTACACCACGTGCACGCCCGCCTTCTCCAGCGCCCGCGCCCACTTGATGTTGGCCTGCTCGTCGAAGCGTGCCTTGATCTCCACCAGGGTCACAACCTGCTTGCCGGCCTCGGCCGCGTCGATCAACGCGTCCACGATCGGTGAGTCGCCCGAGGTGCGGTACAGGGTCTGCTTGATGGCCAGCACCTTCGGGTCGGCCGCTGCCTGCTCGATGAAGCGCTGCACGCTGGTGGAGAACGAGTCGTAGGGATGGTGCACCAGCACGTCGCCCTCACGCAGGGTGGCGAACACGCTCTTGGGCGTTTCCCGCTCGCCGAACGCGGGGTGGGTGGCCGGCACGAACGGCGGGTCCTTCAGTTCCTTGCGGTCCACCGCGTAGAGCTGCCACAGGCACGAAGCGTCCAGCGGCGCGCGCACTTCGACCACGTCCTCCTGCGCCACCTCCAGTTCGCGCAGCAGCAGGCTGAGCATGTCCTCGCTGATGTCCTCGCCGACCTCCAGCCGCACCGGCGGCCCGAACCGGCGCTGCGCCAGTTCCCGTTCCAGGGCCTGTAGGAGGTCCTCGTCGCGGTCCTCCTCGACCTCGAAGTCCGCGTTGCGGGTCACCCGGAAAACGTGGTACTCGCTGACTTCCATTCCGGCGAACAGTTCACCGAGATGCGTCGCGATGAGTTCTTCCAGCCGCAGGAAGGTCGCGTCGACCGCGTTGCGGTTGGTTTCCACCCTGACCAGCCGGGGCACGTTGTCCGGCACCTTGACGCGGGCGAAGCGCCGCGTGCCGTCCTCCGGGTCGCGCACGGTCACCGCGAGGTTCAGGGACAGGCCGGAGATGTAGGGGAACGGGTGCGCCGGGTCGACCGCCAGCGGCGTGAGCACCGGGAAAACCTGGTCGGTGAAGTAGTTCGACAGGTGCAGCCGCTCTGCGTCGTCCAGGTCGCGCCAGCCGACGATGCGAATGCCGTGCTTGGCCAACTCGGGCAGCACGTGATCGAGCATGGCCGTCGAGTGCTGCTCGACCAGCTCCTGGTTGCGCTTGCGGATGTAGGCGAGTTGTTCGCGCGGGGTCAGGCCGTCCGCGCTGCGTACCAGTAATCCGGTCTCGTCGCGGCGTTTCAACCCGGCGACCCGGACCATGTAGAACTCGTCGAGGTTGGACGCGAAGATCGCGAGGAACTTCGCGCGCTCCAGCAGCGGCTGCGAGGAGTCCTCGGCCAGCGCGAGCACGCGGGCGTTGAAGTCCAGCCAGGACAGCTCGCGGTTGACGTAGCGGTCATCAGGTAGGTCGACGGTGTGCGTGTTCGGTCGGGTCACCGCGGGCGGCGCGGACGGCATGACACGCAGTTCGGCCGGAGGCGGTACGGCCGCCTGTGCCCCGTTTCTCGACGGGTCATGTCCGTCGGGGGCACCCGTGCCGTGCGCCTGGTCCGTTTCCACCTGCTGGTCTCCGTTGTCGCCGCTCACGAAGACCATTGTCCAGGATAATCGCTGGTTTGTGCTCCTATCGTGATCCGGCCAGCGGGTGAACTCCTCACCACGCTGTCGAGTGGGAAGTCACTCGAAAGATCAGTAACCGGTCGGACAGGACATGCCGAGCGCGCTCGCGGTGTGTTTGCCCAGGCCCCAGGCGTGCGCGACGATCAGGTCCTCGATCGTGTCGACGTCGCAGCGCAGCGATTCCAGCGGCGCGGTGATCGCCAGCGCACCGGATGCGGCGTGCGCTGCGGCCGACCCGATCCCGAAGTGCGGATCCAGCCGCTGGCCCTGCGCGGCCAGCAACAGCGTGGTCCCGGTGCCCTGGTGGTCGGCGACGAACGCCCGGCCGCCGCGTGCCGCCTCCAGCGCCGCGGCCAGTTCCTCCTGGCGCAACGCGGGCAGATCGGCCTGTAGGGCGCCGACCGTCGCGGTGGGATCGCGGCGCAGCAGCGTGTCTGTGCCGTATGTGAGCGCCTGGTTGAGGTCCATCGCCGGGTCGTCGGGCAGCACCTCGATGCCGTCGCCGGTCAGCACCGACGCGATCGTCGGATCGGAGCTGACCACGAGCACAGTGCGCACGTTGGTCGTGCCGGCCGCCGCGGCCGCGGTGTCCCGCAGGAACGCCAGCACCAGCGCCTCGTGCGCGGCTCGGTCGCCGCCCCCGAACAGCCTGCTCTTGGCCCGGTTCAGCATCTTCACCGGGATCACCAGGTCCACCCCTTGCACGCTTCCATCGTGCCCGATTTCACCCCGGACGTGTTCGGCCGCCGTGCCCAATCCGGTATGTGGTCCTGGCCACCCCCGCCGACCCGCCCCCTGGCTGGACTGCCCCGGACCGGCCGGGAAGACTCACGGCACGACCGAGTGCGGTCATCCGTTCTGGTGGTGCAGGTGGAGAGGAGTTGATCGTGGCGAAAGGTGCACGGTTGCGCAGGGAACACGGCGGCGGCTGGGTGTGGTTCGCTGCGGCGTTCTTCTACCCGTTGTGCACGCTGCTGGCCAAGCGGATCAACAAGGGCACCGAGCGAATGCCGGCGCGCGGCCCGGTCATCCTGGTGATGAACCACATCTCCCACCTCGACCCGATCTACGACGCGGTGTTCGTGCACAAGCTGCGCCGTACCCCGCGGTTCCTGGCCAAGGCGTCGCTGTGGGACAAGCCGCTGGTGAAGCAGGTGATGTCGGGCACAGAGCAGATCCCGGTGTACCGCGGTTCCCTCCAGGCGCGGGACAGCCTCAAGCACGCCAACGACGCGCTGGCCAAGGGCTACGTCGTGGTCGTATACCCGGAGGGCACCATCACCCGCGACCCGGCCGGCTGGCCGATGAGCTCGCGCACCGGCATCGGCTGGCTGGCCCTGGACAACCTGGACAAGGACGTGCTCGTGCTGCCGGCCGCGCGCTGGGGCACGTTGAGCATGCTGGACGTCTACAAGAAGAAGTTCCGGTTGGTCCCGCGTGGCGCGACGATCAGCACGTCCATCGGAGAACCGGTCGACCTGTCGAAGTTCAGGGACCGGCCGGTCACCAACCAGCTCGCGCGCGAGGTGACCGACCTGCTGATGCACAGGGTGGCCGAGCTGCTCGGCGAGATCCGCGGCGAGGCCCCGCCAGCCGAGTTCTACCGCTACGTCAAGCCCAGAGCCGCCAAGCCCGATTCTGAGGTGGAGAAGGGCTGATGGCCGAGCAGATCGAGCGGATCGCGGTACTCGGCGCCGGTTCCTGGGGCACCACGTACGCGAAGGTGCTCGCGGACGCCGGCCGGCAGGTGTCGTTGTGGGCGCGACGGCCCGAGGTCGCGCACGCGATCAACGCCGATCGGGTCAATGCCGAGCGGCTGCCCGGGATTCGGTTGCCGGACAACCTCACCGCGACCCACGACGCCGCGTGCGCCCTGGACGGCGCCCAGGTCGTCGTGCTCGGCGTGCCAAGCCAGACGTTGCGTGCCAACCTGATCGCGTGGCGCGACCTGCTGCCATCGGGTGTTCCGCTGGTCTCGCTGGCGAAGGGTGTTGAACTCGGCTCGGTCAAGCGGATGAGCGAAGTGGTCATGGAGGTGCTGGACGTGCCGGCCGAGCAGGTCGCCGTGGTGTCCGGGCCGAACCTGGCCATGGAGATCGCCAAGGAGCAGCCGACCGCGACGGTCATCGCCTGCGCGGACCACGATCAGGCGGTCCGGTTGCAGCGCGCCAGTTTCACCGGCTACTTCCGGCCCTACACCAACGAGGACGTGGTCGGCTGCGAACTCGGCGGCGCGTGCAAGAACGTGATCGCGTTGGCCTGCGGCATGGCCAGCGGGCTCGGCTACGGCGCGAACACGATCGCGTCGCTGATCACCCGCGGCCTTGCCGAAACCGCGCGGCTTGGCAGGGAGTTCGGCGCCGATCCGGACACCTTCGCCGGCCTGGCCGGGCTCGGTGATCTTGTCGCCAGCTGCTCGTCGACGTTGTCCCGCAACCGGACCTTCGGCGCTCGGCTCGGCGCTGGCGACACCGTGGCGCAGGCGCAGGAAGCCGCCCATGGCCAGGTCGCCGAGGGCGTGACATCCTGTTCGTCCATCCGCGAACTGGCGGCGCGGGCCGAGGTGGAGATGCCGATCACCGAAGCGGTGCACCGGGTCTGCCATGACGGCGGCGCACCGCGCGACATGGTCGGCGAGTTGCTGGGCCGGGAGCGCAAGCCCGAGTTCAAGCCGAGGTCACGGAGGTAGTCGGTGACGGGGAGTTGGGGTGACGGCACCCGCACGGTGCACGCGGGCTATCCGGAGCCGGTTGCCGGCCAACCGTTCCTGCCCGGTCCGGTGTTCGCGGCCCCGTACCACCTCGGTTCCGGCAGCCCCGCCGACGTGGTCGACGGCTACGGCCGGGCGTCCAATCCGACCTGGCGCGCGCTGGAATCCGCGCTGGCCGAACTGGACGGTGGGCACAGCGTGATCTTCCCGTCCGGCATGGGTGCCATGGCCACCATGCTGCGCGTGCTGTGCCGAGCGGGCGACATCGTGATCATGCCCGCCGACGGTTACTACGTCGCCCGCCAGCTGTTCACCGCCGACCTGGACCACCTCACCGTCCGGTACGTACCGACCACCGGCCCGTGGACCGAGGCGACGGTCGCGGGGGCGCGGCTGGTGCTGATCGAGACACCGGCGAACCCGGGCATGGACGTGTGCGACATCGCGGCGATCGCCGAACTCGTCCATGCCGGCGGCGGTCTGCTCGCGGTCGACAACACCACGGCAACCCCGCTCGGTCAGCAACCGCTCGCGCTCGGCGCGGACCTGAGCGTCGCCAGCGACAGCAAGGCCCTTGCCGGGCACAGCGATCTCCTGCTCGGCCACGTCTCCTGCGCGGACGCCGAACTCGCCGAGCGGCTGCGCACGGCGCGCTCGGTCGGCGGACTGGCGCCAGGACCGTTCGAAACCTGGTTGGTGCACCGCGGTCTTGGCAGCCTCGACCTGCGGTTGGCCCGCCAGGCCGCGAACGCGGCCGCGCTCACCGAACTGATGCTCGATCATCCGGCCGTGTCCGAAGTCCGCTGGCCCGGTCTGCCCGGCGATCCCGGTCACGCAATCGCGGCGCGGCAGATGCGCCGGTTCAACGGCGTGTTCAGCTTCACGCTGTTCTCGGTCGACGCGGTGAACGCGTTTTTGTCGAATGCCGCGATTGTTGTCGCGGCTACAAGTTTCGGTGGCTTGCACAGCAGCGCCGACCGACGCGCGCAGTGGGGCGATCCGGTGCCGGACGCGCTGGTCCGGTTCTCCTGCGGCTGCGAGGACACCGACGATCTCGTCGCCGACGTGCGCGGCGCACTCGATCGGGTCCAGTCGGCGGGACGCGCTTGACCGGACCTCGGTCGCCTGTCACTCTACGTGCGTGTTGTTGCGCGCCATGATCGACAGGCGGGGTCACATCGACCTCAGCCTGGTCGCCAGCGCGCTGTGTCAGACCTGGTGAACCATCCGTTACCTGCTCACCAGGATCTGAAAAGGACACTTTCTCATGTTCGCCGTGCCGCCGAACACCATTGCCCTGCCCGACGTCCCCTCCGCCGCCCATCCGGCGCGGGTGGCCACCATGGTCGCGCGCGAGAAGTCCCGCTGGGCGCACCTGCTGCGCTACGACCCGACCGAGCGGTTCTCCGCGCTGGTCGAAGCGGGCGAGCACTTCGAGATCTGGCTGCTCAGCTGGCTGCCCGGCCAGTCAACCGACCTGCACGACCACGACGGCGCCGCGGGCGCGTTCACCGTGGTGACCGGTGAACTGACCGAACGCGTGGTCAAGCCGGGCAGGCAGGACGTTGTGCACACCGTCGCGGTCGGACAGTCACGGGTGTTCGGCGAGCGGTACGCGCACCAGGTGCGCAACGACGGCATCGACCCCGCGGTCACCATCCACGTGTACCGGCCGCATCGCGGCATGCGCACCGTGGGTTAGCCGGCCCGGTTGTGGCGGCGCAGTTGTTGTGCAGCGGCGGAAAGATCGCGGCCCTTCGCCCGATTGTTCAGTTTGCCCGCGATCTCGTGCTGGAGTTCGGGTTTCCGGTCGTCGTACTTGAACTTCGCGCTTGTGTGCGTGATCGTCAGTTCGACGCCGCGGATGCCGGACAGCAGCCGGTCGTAGGGCTCCTCGCCCACCTCGACAGGGCCGTGATCGCCGGTGGGCTGGAAGTGGCGCAGCTGCTCGCGCAACAGCCGCGCCTTGGCCGCAGGATCGTCAATAATCCTTGCCGTGCAACGAAGTTGCACGTTCGCGTAGTAGCTCGTCGGCACGCCGTGCTCGACCGGTCGCGTCTGGCGCCGCCCGCCACGTGCCCGGAATGAACGCATAGTCGTCGAGCACGCTCAGCGTGGCCTCGCCGCGCAGCTCCAGTGCGGGCCACACCGGATTCGGACGGGCCAGATGAAGACGGATCGTCGATGCTCCGTCGAACTGGAAATGCGTTGGCACAATGACCGGGTCGCATTCCGCGTCGACCGCGATCAACTGCCCGAAATCGTGCCCGGCCGACAGCCACGCCCGCCATTCCGCGTCCGTGCCGCTGTCCCACGGGTGGATCAGCATCCGGCCATCACCACTTCCGCTCGCTGACATGTGCCGGCACGCCGACGCTCGGGTCGACGAAGTCCGCGGTGATCGGGGTGCCCCACGCGTAGGTCACCGGCAGCACGCCCGCCCAGATGTCGGTCGCGGCCTCGTCCTGCTCCTCGCAGCCGGGACCGCCCTCGCGTACCTTCACCGCGGCCTCGGCCAGGTCCATGGCGAGCACGCTGGTCTTGGCCAGCTCGCGCTTGTTCGGCTGCCGCGTGTAGTCCCACGAACCGGGCGCGAGATGTTCGGTGACCACGGCCAGGCCGTGCACCTTCTCATCGGGGTCGTCCGCGATCCGCGCCTTGCCGTGGATCACCGCGGAGCGGTAGTTGATCGAGTGGCTGAACGCGGCCCGCGCGTAGACGATGCCGTCGAACAGGCTCACCGTGATGCACGCGTCGGTCTCCGGCCGCGCCGGCGAGCAGACTGCTCGCGCCACTGGATCCGTGCACGTAGAGCGTGTCACCATCACGGCCGTAGGCGGTCGGCAGCACCACCGGCGCCCCGTCGAGGACCAGCCCGAGGTGGCAGATCAGCCCGGCGTCCAGCACGGCGTCCAGTTCGGACCGGTCGGTCCTGGCGCGCTCGGGGTGGCGGCGTGGCGTGCTGCGGCGCGTCGGTGAGAGGGTCGGTCGAGTCATATGGCCAGCATCGCCCACCGAGTGGCATGCTGGAACGGCCACTTTTTAAGAATGACGAAAGGCCACTGTGACCATCGCCCGCAGGTCAGAACCGGTCGGCGCCGCGACCGACCTGCCGCCGACCGTCCCGATCGAGCTCGAACGCTCCTCCGGCGTCCCGCTCGCCGTCCAACTCGCCGACACCCTCCGTGCGGCGGCGGCAGCGGGCCAACTGCGTGGCGGCGACCGACTGCCCTCCACCCGCGCGCTCGCCGGCCGGCTCGGCGTCAGCAGGACCGTGACCGCTGCCGCCTACGAACAGTTGCACGCCGAAGGCTGGATCGCCGGCCGGCACGGCTCCGGCACCTACGTCACCACCGCGCCACCCGGCTCGCCGACACCCGCGCCGCGCCGCGAACCACAGCCGATGGCCGCGCCACCGCGCATCGACCTCGTGCCCGGCGCGCCCTGGGTGGAGGGCCTCGACCGGGCCGCGTGGCGCCGGGCCTGGCGCGCGGCGGCCGATATCCGCCCGCTGCTCCGCCCGCAACGCGCCGGCCTCGACGAGTACCGCACGGTCGTGGCCGAACACCTGCTCCGCCACCGGGGGCTGACCGTGCGCGCGCGGCGTCGGCGACCAGGACGTGCTCGCCACCTCCGGTACCACCGCGGCCGTCGCCGAACTCGCCGCCGCCGTGCTCCGGCCCGGCGACGTGGTCGCCGTGGAGGAACCCGGCTACCAGCGCGCGGTACAGGCGTTCCGCACCTTCGGCGTGCGGGTGGTTGCCGCGCCGGTCGACCCGGACGGGCTGCGACTCGCCGAGGTGCCGCGCGGGGTGCGCGCGGTCTACTGCTCGCCGTCGCACCAGTACCCGCTCGGCGGCCGGATGGCGGCGGCCAGCCGGATCGCGCTGGTGCAGCGGGCAAGGGCCGAAGGCTGGCTGGTCGTGGAGGACGACTACGACGGCGAACTCCGCTACGACGTCGCACCGCTGCCGCTGCTCGCCGCGCTCGCCCCGGACGTGGTCGTGCACCTCGGCACCACCAGCAAGATCTTCACCTCGACGCTGGGCACCGGCTGGATGGTCGCCCCGCCCTCGGTGGCGGGCGCGATCCTCACCCACCGCGACCGCACCGGCATCGGCCCCGCCGTCGCGGGCCAGTCCGTGCTGGTCGAACTCGCCAGGCACGGCGACCTCGGCCGCCACCTGCGCAGACTTCGCCGCGAGCTGTCCGCCCGGCGCGACCTGGTGGTCGAGGCACTCGCCAAGGCCGGCATCGACGTGCTCGGCGACGCGGCGGGCGCGCACGTCGTCGTCCAGTTGCCCAACGGCGAAGCCGAACGCCGAGTGGTCAGCGGCGCGCACCACCGCGGCATCACCCTGGACGGCCTGGCCCGCCACCACGACGGCAGGCCGCGCTGGCACGGCATCGCGCTCGGCTACACCGCATGTTCCCGCACCGAACTCGAAACCGCGCTCCCGATCGTCGCTGCGCTCCTGGCCGAGGCTCGCTGACCGGTCCGAACGGGTGACATCGCGGCCCAGGTAGGGTCGGGCCCCATGACCGAGCGCAAGCTGCGCGTTGCCGTGGTGTTCGGCGGCCGAAGCACCGAACACGAGGTGTCCTGTCTTTCCGCCGGCAGCGTGCTGGCCAACCTGGACCCGCAACGGTTCGACGTGGTGCCGATCGGCATCGCCCGCGACGGCGCCTGGGTGCTCGGCCCGTCCGACCCGGCCATCCTCACCGCGCACGGCCGCGAACTGCCCGTCGTGGTCAGCGACACCAGCAGCGACACCAGTACCGGCACCGACGTCGTGCCGACCGCGACGAAGTCGGCTGGCGAGCTGATCAACGGTGTCGACGTGGTGTTTCCCGTGCTGCACGGCGCGTTCGGTGAGGACGGCACCATCCAGGGCATGCTCGAACTCGCCGGCATCCCCTACGTCGGCCCCGGCGTGCTGGCCAGCGCGGCGGCCATGGACAAGGACGTCACCAAGAAGCTCGTTGGCGCGGCCGGTCTCGCCGTCGGCGAGTACGTGGTGCTGCGCAGGAACGTCGCCACCCTCACCGACGAGCAGCGCGACCGACTCGGCCTGCCCGTGTTCGTGAAACCGGCGCGCGCCGGCTCGTCGACCGGCATCACCAGGGTCACCGACTGGGCCGACCTGGACGACGCGATTGCGACAGCGCGCGAGATCGACCCGAAGGTGATCATCGAGGCCGCGGTCGTCGGCCGCGAGGTCGAGGTGGGCGTGCTGGAGTTCCCGGACGGCCGGATCGACGCCTCGCTGCCCGCCGAGATCAGGATCGTCGCCGACGGCGTGAACTTCTACGACTTCGACGCCAAGTACCTCGACGCGGTCACCGAGTACGACATCCCCGCCAAGCTCGACGACGACGTGATCACGCGGCTGCGCGCCCAGGCCGTCGACGCCTTCACCGCACTGGACTGCCAGGGGCTCGCCAGGGTCGACTTCTTCGTCCGCCAGGACGGATCGCTGGTGGTCAACGAGATCAACACCATGCCGGGCTTCACCGAGATCTCCATGTACCCCAAGATGTGGGCGGTCACCGGCGTCGACTACCCGACGTTGCTGTCGACCCTGGTCGACACGGCGATCGCCAGGGGAACGGGCCTGCGGTAACTCAGCCGCCGGCCGGGTGCATCGGCACAGCGGGCATGGTCGCCGAGATCGTCGCCGACACCTCCTGGAGCGGTCCGGAACCCGAACCACTCGGCACGGTCAGCGCAACGACCGCGGCCCGATCCACCGCGTACCAGGTGGCCGCGTCGTCCCCGTTCACCTGCAACCACTGCACCCCGGACACGCCGAGCACCTGCGAGGTCGCCGTGAACTCCGGTGGCTGCTCGACGCCGCAACGCAACACCACCGGACTGTCCCCGGCACCCCACGCGGCCGCGGCGCTCGGCGCCGGTTTGGCCAGCGCCCGCCGGGTCAGCGTGCCGCCGTTGTTCGGCAACCGCTGTGGCAGGGCCGAGAGCAGCTTCGTGCACTCGGCCGAGTTCGCCTGCGGCGAATCCACCGGTACCAGCACAACCGGCCCGGTCGCGCCCGCGTCCGAGGTCGGCGCCGAGTCGCCACCGTTGAGCACGATGCCGGTGACCACCGCGCCGACCAGCAACGCGATACCCAGCCCCGCCGCGACCACCATCGACGGGGACATGCCCCGCTTCGGCTGCTGCTGTGTCACTGCGGTGTCGGCGGTCCTGGTCGCGGATTCCACCGGCCCAGTATCAGGAATGGCCGAGGCGAACCACCGGGCAGGTCAGGGTTCGGGTGATGCCCTCGACACCCTGTACCCTCGCCACGACCAGCTGACCGAGCTGGTCGACGTTCTCCGCCTCGGCCACCACGATGACGTCGTATGGTCCGGTGACGTCCTCGGCGGTGGTCACACCGGGCAAGCCCGCGATCTCCGATGCGACCGCGGCGGCCTTGCCGACCTCCGTCTGGATGAGGATGTATGCGTGGACCACGGCGCGCCCCTTCGTGTTGATGGGTCAGGTCGGGGTAGGACGAACCGATGCCTTACCCATGAGCACCGGAGGCCGTTAACGTACCCCGCATCGGGATCATTATGGAGTCCGAACGTTCACTTCAGGAGGTAATGGTGCGCCCGGAGCCCCCGACAGGGCCGGAAACGGTCGCCAGTGTGGGTGAGTTCGGTCTCATTCGACGGGTCAGCGACGGCCGACCGCAGCCGGCCACCACCCTGCTCGGGCCCGGCGACGACGCGGCGGTCGTGTCCGCACCGGACGGCCGCGTCGTGGCCACCACCGACGTGCTCGTCGAGGGCGTGCACTTCCGCCTCGACTGGTCGACACCCGAGCAGGTGGGCCGAAAAGCCGCTGCCGTGAACCTCGCCGACATCGCCGCCATGGGTGCGGTGCCGACCGCGCTGCTGGTCGGCTTCGGCTGCCCGGCCGACACACCGGCCACAGTGGCCGACGAGATCTCCGCCGGAATGTGGGCCGAGGCCGGCAAGGCGGGCGCCGGCATCGTCGGCGGCGACATGGTGACATCCGACATGTTGGTGGTCTCGATCACTGCCCTCGGCGATCTCGAAGGCCGCGAACCCGTGACCCGCGCGGGCGCCAAGGTCGGCGACGTGCTCGCGGTCGCCGGCAGGCTCGGCTGGTCCGCGGCCGGACTTGCCGTGCTCGGCCGCGGTTTCCGCTCCCCGGTCACCGTCGTCGGCGCGCACCGCACCCCGGAACCGCCCTACTCCGCCGGTCCGCAGGCGGCCAGGGCAGGCGCCACCGCGATGATGGACATCTCCGACGGCCTGCTCGCCGACCTCGCGCACATCGCGGAAGCGTCCAATGTGGCCATTGACGTGCGCACCGACCTGCTCGACGTGCCGCAACGCCTGGTCGAGGTCGCCTCGGCGCTCGGAGCCGACCCGCAACACTGGGTGCTCACCGGCGGCGAGGACCACGCCCTCGCCGCCACCTTCAGCGAACCGGCAGCGGTGCCGGAGGGCTGGCACACCATCGGCACCGTGCGCCAGGGCCCCGCCGCCGTCACCGTCGACAGCCAGCCCTACGCGGGCGCATCCGGCTGGGAACACTGGCGAGCATGAGCGAACTGGAGATCCGGCGGTCCAGCTACGAAGACCCGGACGCAGCCAAACTCGTCGACGAAGTCCAGCGGTACTACGCCGACCTCTACGGCCGACCCGACGTCGCCCCGACCACGCCCGCCGACTTCCAGCTGCCGACCGGCCTGTTCCTGGTCGGCTACATCGACGGCGTTCCGGTCGCGACCGGAGCCTGGCGCGCGCACGACCCGGACGAACCCGGCTACGTCGATGGCGACGTGGAACTCAAGCGGATGTACGTGATCCCCGCCATGCAGCGCAAGGGCCACGCCCGCACGATGCTGGCCAAACTCGAACGCACCGCACGCGCCGAGGGACACCGGCGCATGGTGCTCTCCACCGGAGCGCTCCAGGTCGCCGCCATCCAGCTCTACCTCTCCAGCGGCTACGAACTGGTGCCCCCGTTCGGCTTCTACCGTGACAAGGCAATGGTCCGCTGCTACGTCAAACCGTTGCGCTGAAACCACTGAAAACCGCTGCGCTGAGGAGGGTTCCATGCCGATCTACGCCCTCGGCGACCTCGAACCGACCATCCACCCCGAGGCCTACGTGCACCCGGACGCCACCGTCATCGGCGACGTCCGGCTCGGCGCGTTCGCGTCGGTGTGGCCGCAGGCGGTGCTGCGCGGCGACTACGGCTACATCCAGATCGGCGAGCGGACCAATGTGCAGGACGGCACGGTCATCCACACCACCGAGTTCACCCCGGCGGTCATCGGCCCCAACTGCGTGATCGGCCACAACGTGCACATCGAGGGCGCCACCGTCGGCGCGGGCTGCCTGATCGCGTCCGGCTCGGTGCTGCTCAACGGATCGGTCGTCGAGGACGGTGCGGTGCTCGGCGCGGGCGGCGTCGTCTCGTTCAACGGCCACATTCCCGCGCGAAGCATGGCACTCGGCGTGCCGGCGAAAATCCGCGAGAACTATCAGGTACCGGAAAACGCCTTTGCCGAGATCGTCGAGCGCTACGTCGCGAACAGCGCGCTTTTCCGCGCCAAACTCCGCCTCATCTCCGCCGACCCCCGCGTACGTTCGCCGCGCGTGGAAGCAATAGAGTTCGACGGTGGCAGCACGTCCGCTCAATGAAGTCGTCGAGGCCGGCTGGGCACAGGCACTCGCCCCGGTCGCCGATCGCATCGCAGCTATGGGTGAATTCCTGCGTGCCGAAGTCGCCGCGGGACGCACCTATCTCCCGGCCGGCGAGAATGTGCTACGCGCGTTCAAACAGCCTTTTCACCAGGTCCGGATATTGATCGTCGGCCAGGACCCGTACCCCACCCCCGGCCACCCGGTCGGCCTGAGTTTCTCGGTGGCGCCCGAAGTCCGGCCACTGCCCAAGAGCTTGATCAACATCTTCCGCGAATACTCCGACGACCTCGGTTTCCCGCTGCCCGCCAACGGCGACCTCACCCCGTGGACCGAACGTGGCGTACTGCTGTTGAACCGCGCGCTGACCGTGATGCCCGGCAAGCCCAACTCCCACCAGGGCAAGGGCTGGGAGGAGATAACCGAGCAGGCGATCAGGGCCCTCGCCGCCCGCGACGAGCCGCTGGTCGCGATCCTCTGGGGCCGCAACGCCCGCAACCTGCGCCCACTGCTCGCCAAGTACCCGGCGATCGAATCCGCGCATCCGAGCCCGATGTCCGCCAGTGCGGGCTTTTTCGGCTCCCGCCCGTTCAGCCGCGCCAACACCCTGCTCCAACAACAGGGCGCCGACCCGATCGACTGGAAGCTGCCCTGACCCCGACCTAGGCGGAAGTGTTCTTCATCACGTCCTCGGAGAACAGCGAACGACCCGGACGATGTCATCGTCCGGGCCGTTCATCCGCCTGTGGAGCGGAACTGCCCCAGTGCGACCGACCACGGTCGGCCGCCGTCACCTGATAGAACCTGGCCTGATAGAGAGCTGGCCCTGATAAGACCTGACTCAGCCGCGAGTGACCTTGCCGGCCTTCAGACACGAGGTGCACACGTTCATCCGCTTGCGCTGCGAAATGCCGATCTTCGCGTGCACGGTCTGGATGTTCGGGTTCCAACGACGGTGAGTCCGTCGGTGAGAGTGCGAGACCGACATGCCGAAGCCAGGCCCCTTGCCACAGACGTCGCACACGGCAGCCACGTCAACACCCCTTCAATCGCCTTGGTTGGGTCCGGCACGTCAAACGCCGATTCACCGAATCGGGACGCGGGACACCGCCGATACTCCGAACAGGATAACGCGTCGCGCTCCCGGCCTCCAAACCAGGCCCGCTACGGTGGGCGGCAACCCAGCGAGGAGGCGGCGAGGAGTGCTCACGGCGTTGGACGCCACCGCGGTACGCCGCTGGGCCGCCGCCTGCGTGCGCACCCTTGAGGCGCACCGCACCGCCATCGACGGTATCAACGTCTTCCCCGTCGCCGACCAGGACACCGGCACGAACCTGCTGGCCACCATGTGGGCCGCGGCCAACGCGGTGAACCGGCTCGCCCGCGAGGACGGTGCGCACGCCGACCGTGCCGCCACCTGGACCGCGCTGGCCTCAGGAGCCCTCGCGGGCGCGCGCGGCAACTCCGGCGTGATCCTCTCCCAGGTGCTGCGCGGTTTCGCCGAGGTGTTCGGCCGCCCCGGCGACGCAGACGCGCGCGCCGCCCTCGACCGCGCAGACGAACTCGCCGCCAAAGCGGTCAGCGAACCGGCCCCCGGCACCATGCTCACCGTCCTGCACGCGGCCGCCCTTGCCGCCCGCGACAGCGACGGCGGCCTCGCCGAGGTCCTCGACCTGGCCGCCCACGTCGCCACCGGCGAACTCGCCAGCACCACCCACCAACTCGACGTGCTGGCAAGAGCGGGCGTTGTCGACGCGGGCGCGCAGGGCCTCGCCCTGGTCCTCGACGAACTCGCCGCCCTGGCCAACGAGCGCGAAACCACCGTCAGGCCGCTGACCTTCGCGCGTCACCCCCGCGACGCGGCAGCACTGTCCACCTCCCGCGAGGCCGGCTCCGCCAACTACGCCTACGAGGTCATGTACGCGCTGACCGACGTCGGCGAGCACCAAGCCAACCAGTTGCGCGGCGCGCTGCGCAGGCTCGGCGACTGCGTGTCCGTCGTCGGCGACGGCTCCGGCCGCTGGGCCGTGCACGTGCACTGCAACGACGTGGGCGCGGCCATCGAGGCCGGCATCGACCTCGGCAGGCCGCAGCGCATCGCGGTCGTCCGGTTCGACGACCAGGTCGCCGCGCCGAGCCGGTTCGCCTACGAACGCGCCGTCGTCGCGCTGGCCAGGGGAGAAGGCATCGTCGAGCTGTTCCGCGACGAGGGCGCCGCCGTGCTCCCGTTGCCCGACACCGGTTCGCCGGACGTCGCCGAACTGGTCGCGGTGATCGCCGGCACCCAGGCCGCCTCCGTCATCGTCCTGCCCAACGAGCCCGATCTCGACGACGTGCTCGACGCGGCCCGCACCCAGGTCGCCGAGGCAGGCCAGGACGTGCTCGTGGTGCCGACCGCCGCGCCCGTCCAGGGTCTCGCCGCCCTCGCCGTGCACGACGCCACCCGCCGCGCTGCCGACGATGTCGTCGCCATGGCCGAGGCGGCGGCGAGCACCCGGCGCGGCGAGCTGACCCTGGCCGCCGAGGAGGGCATCACCTGGGTCGGCCGCTGCTACCCGGACGACGTGCTCGGCCTGCTCGACGGGGAGGTCGTGCTGATCGAACCGGGCCCGGCAACGGAGAGCGCGATCACCAACGCGGCCGGTCTGCTGCTCGACCGGATGCTCAGCTCCGGCGGCGAGCTGGTCACCGTCCTACCCGGACACGGCGCCCCCGATGACCTGGTCGAGGTGCTCGCCGAACTGATCAGGGTCGAGCACCGCGAGGTCGAACTCGTCGGCTACCCGGGCGGCCAGCGCACCTGTCTGCTCATGCTGGGCGTCGAATAGCCGTGCCTGTCGGACCCGCTCGCTAACGTGGGCTCGCTACCCTTGGTAAGGGCGGAATGCGGGAGGAGGATCATGGTCGGGCTGAACGAGCCACTCGAACGAGTACTCGGCGCCAAGACCGCCAAAGCGCTGGCGTCCTCGCTGAAACTGACCACCGTCGGCGAGCTGCTGCGTCACTATCCGCGCCGCTACGCCGAACGCGGCGAACTCACCAACATCGCCGGCCTCCAGATCGACGAGCACGTCACCGTGCTGGCCAAGGTCGAACGGGTGGCCAAACGCACCATGCGCAGCAGGCGCGGCAGCATCCTCGACGTCCGCATCACCGACGGCACTCGCTCGTTGACCTGCACGTTCTTCAACCAGCCGTGGCGCGAACGCGAACTGCTGCCCGGCAAGCCCGGCCTGTTCGCCGGCAAGGTCACCAAGTTCCGCGACCAGTTGCAGCTGGCCAACCCCGAGTACCAACTCCTCGACGAGGACGCAGACGAGTCCACAGTGGAGGAATTCGCCGCCGCGATCCTGCCGGTCTACCCGGCAGCGGCGGGCCTGCCGTCCTGGTCGATCACCCGCTGCGTCCGCCAGGTCCTCGACATCTGGGACGGCGCAGAGGATCCCCTCCCCGAGTTCTTCCGAAGCCGCCACCACCTGCTGCCCTTCGCCGACGCGATCCGGGGCATCCACCGGCCAGACGGCTGGCCAACCCAGAAGCGCGCCGAGCACCGGCTGAAATGGGACGAAGCCCTCACCGTGCAGCTGGTCATGGCCCAACGCCGCCAGTCAGCAGTCGCCCGTCCCGCGCCCGCCTGCCCGCCCAAGGCAGGCGGCATCGCAGAAGCCTTCGACGCCCGCCTCCCGTTCACCCTCACCGAGGGCCAACAGGAGGTCGCCAAGGCCATCTCCGCCGACCTCTCCGGCGAGCACCCGATGAACCGCCTGCTCCAGGGCGAGGTCGGTTCCGGCAAGACGATCGTCGCGCTGCGCGCCATGCTCCAGGTCGTCGATTCGGGCCGGCAGGCCGCGATGCTCGCGCCAACCGAAGTCCTTGCCGCGCAACACGCCCGCTCCCTGTCCGAGCTGCTCGGCGACCTCGCCATGGCGGGCGAACTCGGTGCGGCCGAGCACGCCACCAAGATCACCCTGCTCACCGGCTCGCTGCCAACGGCCGCGCGCAGGCAGGCGATGCTGGACGTGGCCAGCGGCGCGGCCGGCATCGTGGTCGGCACGCACGCGCTCATCCAGGACAAGGTGTCCTTCGCCGAACTGGGCTTCGTTGTCGTCGACGAACAGCACCGCTTCGGCGTCGAACAACGCGACGCGCTGCGTGGCCGAGCTGGCGAGGGCATCAGCCCACACGTCCTCGTGATGACCGCGACGCCGATCCCACGCACGGTCGCCATGACCGTCTACGGCGACCTGGAAACGTCCTCCCTGCGCGAACTCCCGCAGGGCCGCTCGCCGATCTCCACGTCGGTCGTGCCGGTCATGGACAAACCGGCCTGGCTCGACCGCGTCTGGCAGCGCATCCGCGAGGAGGTCCAGGCCGGCCACCAGGCGTACGTCGTCTGCCCACGCATCGGCGAAGCCTCCTCGGTGGGGGAGGACGTCGACCCGGACGGCCCCGACGGCGAACCACCCGCCGAGGGCGCCGGCGACCGTCGCGCCCCCCTCGCCGTTTCCGATGTCGCGCCCCAACTGGCCGAAGGTCCGCTCAAGGGCCTGCGCATCGAGGTCCTGCACGGCCGCCTGCCCGCCGACGAGAAGGACACCGTCATGCGTGCCTTCGCCGCGGGCGATGTCGACGTCCTGGTGGCGACGACGGTCGTCGAGGTCGGTGTCAACGTCCCGAACGCGACCGTGATGGCCATCATGGACGCGGACCGCTTCGGTGTCAGCCAGCTGCACCAGTTGCGTGGCCGGGTCGGTCGAGGCAGTGCCCCCGGCCTCTGCCTCCTGGTCACCGAAGCCCTCGACGGCACAGCGACCCGCGAACGCCTCGACGCTGTCGCGTCCACACTGGACGGCTTCGAACTCGCCCAGCTCGACCTGGAGATGCGCCGCGAGGGCGACATCCTCGGCGCGGCCCAGTCCGGCCGCAACTCCAGCCTGAAGCTGCTCTCCCTGCTCCGCGACGTCGACCTCATCACCGAGGCAAGAGACGAAGCCCGCGCGCTGGTCGCCGAGGACCCCACGCTCGCCAACTACCCCGGCCTCGCCGGCCTGGTGGCCGACCTGATCGACGACGAACGAGCCGAATACCTCGAAAAGTCCTAGCTTTCCCAACCCCGGCACCGCGCCCAGTCCGGCCGCGCACTGTCGGGCCGAGCCCGCTCGTAGAACCGAGCCATCCGCAACACGCCAAGATCGTCGAACCGGCGCCCGGCGATCTGCACACCGATCGGTCGCCCGTCCTCGGTCCAACCGCAGTTCAGCGAGCACGCGGGCTGCTCGGACATGTTGTACATCGCGGTGAACACCACGTGATCGAACGCGTGCGCCACGTCGTTGGTCGGCGACGGCAGTTCGGCCGGGATCGTCGGCACCGGACATGCCGGCGACACCACGAAGTCGTAGTCGTGCGTGCCGACGACGGTCCGCTGCGCCGCCTCCAGCATCCGGTTCGCGCACCGCATCACCACAACACCGGGCACGTCCGCGCCTCGGCTCGCCCAGTCCGCGATGGCGGGCAGCACCAGTCCCATCCGCTCGTGCGGCAGTTGGCGCAACGTCTCCCAGGCACGCACCCGCATGTACAGGTCGAGATCGTCGAAAACGTTCTGGCTCAGGAACGGTTCGACCGGTTCGACAACCGCCCCGGCCGCCTCGAACACCCGCGCCGCCGCCTCGACCGCGTCCCGTACCTCCACATGCACCGGCAAACCCGCGCCCGCATCGCGCAACAACCCGATCCGCGCCCCACGCACGGCCGCCCCGTCCAGATCCGTGAAGTCGATCCGCTCGTCCGGCAGGCTGCGGAAATCCCGCCAGTCCGGTCGCGCCAACACCCCCGTCAGCAGGGCCGCATCCGCAATGGTTCTGGTCAACGGGCCCGCGACCCGACCGTGGTACGGCGGATCGATCGGCACCCGCCCGTTGCTCGGCTTGAACCCGACCAACCCGGTCCACGAGGCCGGCAGCCGCACCGACCCCGCGATGTCCGTGCCGATGTGCAGCGGTCCGTATCCGGCCGCACCGGCCGCCGAGGCGCCCGCACTCGACCCACCCGGATTCCAGGCCGGATTCCACGGATTCCTGGCAAGTTTGTGGAAACTGGACAGTCCCGAGCTGAGCATGCCCAGGTCCGGCATGGTGGTCTTGCCGACGAGGATCGCGCCCGCCTCCCGCACCCGCGCTGCGGGCGGCGCGTCCGCGCTCGCCGGCACCAACGGAATCGCCGCACAACCCTGCGGAATCGGCACCCCCTCGGTGGCGATGTTCTCCTTCATCGTGATCGGCACGCCGTCCAGCGCACCGATCGGCGCCCCGGCCCGCCACCGCGCCTCGCTCGCGGCTGCCTGTGCCGGCCACTGTTCGGCGTAGTTCAACCACAACGCGCACACCGTCGGCTCGGCCGCCTCGATCCTGGCCCACACCGCTGCGAACACCTCGACCGGGGAAAGTAGGCCCTGCGCGTAACAACGGAGAAGCTCAGTGGCCGGTATGTCGGCCGGATCGGTCTCTGCGCCGGTCACTGGTCCTCCTTCAGGCTCGCCCCGAGTGTGGCATGCCGTCGCGATCGAGGGACCCGCCTAACGGAGGTCCGGTTTCCCTCGGCTTACGGAAGGCATATCGCAGTACCCGGACAACTTCGCAGCAATTTGACGGTGGGCGCCGCCGTGATCACAGCGGGTGCCCTGCTCGCCCCGTCCGGCCACTGGATCGAGATCGCGATCGACGACGAGTCGTTGGCATAGTCGCTTTCCAGGATCGTGTGGTCCGCGTTGACCGTGTTCACGATGTCGTAGGTGCCGGAAGGGGCCGAGGTCAGATCCAGCCACTGGAAGTCGACATCGTAGGCGTAGTCGTCGCCCCGGCCAACCGAAATGCCCTCGGTCACGGCCGTGGCCTGCGACTTGAGATGCTCGCAGTTGGTCCTGTCAAGGAAGTTGGCCAGCGTGTTCTGCGGCGCCCCACTCCCGTCCTGGTGCGGCGTGTTGGCCAGCTTGCCCGCGTCGGCGGTGTGATAGCGGTCGCCGAGGCAGAACCCGTTCTTCCGGTCGGTCATCACGACGCCACCACCGAGGGTCGTCAATTGGAAGTGCTCGAACCCGAGCAGATGCCAGTGCTCGTGCATTTTCGCTGGCTCGTAGTACATGCTCATCGCCGTCGCCCGCTGCGCGGCCGCGTACGTCAACGGAATCGGCCCGCCGACCCCCTCCTGGAACGCCTGCCGCACGTTCATCGTCTGCTGCCCGGCCTTGCGTTCGCCCAGCACCACGAGTGGTCCGGCGCCCGCGTTGTCGACGGCGGTGGTGAACCGGATCCGCACCGCCGCGATCCGCCCCGACGTCACGCAGTCGCCGTTGGGATCGTTCGCGTCGCGCACCATGCACACGTCCCAGTCGTCGCACTTCGTCGGGTCGCCGCCATACCCGCCCGCGCAGCCGACCGGCGCCTCCCGCAGATCCGGCAGCAGCATGGCGGCGTTCGGATCCGCGTTGCCGGCAGGCGCGGTCGGCACCACCAGCGCCGCGCAGGCCGCCAACACCAACATGATCCTGCACGTCCTGGCGCGGCGCGTCATCGTCCTCGACATGAATCGTCGGCCCTTCCTCGATGGGGACTGGAGTGGGGATGAGCCGAACCTATCGATTTCCACTCGCGAACCCGACCATGATCACCCGACCGGGTTTCACTTGGTCGGGTGACATGCGATGCGAGAAATCCTCAGCCATGGTCCCATCGATGGCCGACGAGACGCCGTTCCTGCCGTTTCCCGCCACGTTTCCGCCACGTTCCTGCCATCGGGGAGTTCACCATGTTCCGAAAGGCCGCAGCGGCCTGCGCCGCCACCGTCGTCGCCCTGGCTCTGCCCGTCCCAGCCGGGGCAGCCGCGACGCCCACCCCGGTCTGCCTGATCACCACCGGCTTCGGCAAGGAGACCATCTGCGCCGAACTGCTGTCCCGCACCAAGGCCCGAGCCACCTTCCACACCCTCGCCTCGGCAACCCTCACCGTCACCCTGGAATACGAGCCGGTGGTGTCCACGACCGGCTATGTCGTACTGGCAAGCAAAACCGTGACCGGCGGCGGCCTGCTGAACATCGACACCGACCCCGCCATCGTCCCCGACCTCGGTTCGGTCCAAGCGTGTGCGAGCGCCGTGGAATCGCCCGCCGGCAGGCATTTCCACCTCTGCACCTCGCACTGACCGCGGCGCGGTTCAGGCGCCGACCGGCTGAGCCGATCGTCGAGCGCGGGCGATCGTCCTGGTCAGCAGGATCGCGACCAACGCGCCGAGCAGCAACAACACCGCGAGCCAGTCGAGCGTCGTGGCGACCGCGTGCGCGGACGCGTGCGGCTGGGTCTTGCCGGCGAGAGTCAGGAACAGGCTGCCGAACGTGGCGACCGCGACCACCTGGCCCAGCTGCACCGTCGTGGTGAGCAGGCCGCTGGCGTCCGCCGCCGACCGGGTCGGCACGTGCACCAGCGAGTTCATCAACAGCGGGCTGTAGCCGATGCCCATGCCGAACCCGAGCAGCGCGAGTTCGACCAGCAGGGCCGTGCCACCGCACGCGCCGCGCCGTCAACTAGACAAGAACGGACCGTCAGCGTCGGCCCGGTCGCACCGTCGTCTGTTCGGGTGATCTTTAACGCGGGCAGGTTTGGGTCACATCAAGCCTTGACCAGCATGTGACGTTCCGATAACGTAGCGTTACGGAAGGGGGCCTAGCTGGTGGGGATTGCTAGGATTTCTAGCATTTATCGATATCCTCGTTGGGCATTCCATAATATGCAAATGGTAGGGGGAGAATTATGAGATTGAAATGGTTATCGTTGCGCCTCGTAGCCGTAGTGGCTGTCGCCTCTTCATCCATAGTCGGAGTCGGCGCAACGACGGCATCAGCGGCAACGCTGTCGCCGTACACTCCCGTCGCAAAGCAAGTGTCAACCGGAGTTATCTCAACATTGAATACTCCTGCGCAATTTGCTAGCGGTGCCCATCAGGGAGCAATCGCCGCTTTTCATGGTTCAGCGCTGAATCCCGCCACTAGTGCACCATTGACGGTAATCGGTACTGACGATCGAACACGAGTGAATGATACCACTGCATTTCCAAATCGCGCCATTGTATACATTTCCGTCACTTATTCGAATGGTGTCGTAGCCGGATGCACCGGCTTCTTATATCGGCAAGCAACATCGCTACGGCTGGCCACTGCGTTAACGACGCAAGCGATGGATGGGCAGCGTCAGCAGTGGTGTACCCAGGCTACAATGCGGGATCCGCGCCCTACGGTTCATGTTCGGCTGTCACGTTCTACACGGTAAATGGATGGGCAACAAACCACGACGTTGACTACGACTATGGTGGAATAAAGCTCAACTGCACAGCGGGTAACAATGTTGGCTGGCTCGGCATGTACTGGACTGACTTTTCTGAACAAGGTAATCCGATTACAATCACTGGCTATCCGGGTGACAAGCAGCCAGCGGGCTCGATGTGGACCGAGTCAGACCAGGTGATCACCGACCTTCCATATCCGCATGTTTTCTATGACATCGACACGTCCGGCGGGCAGAGTGGAGCGGCGGTCGATGAGACCGACGATCCTGACAGTTGTGGCAGCGACTGCGCTATCGCTATTCACACCTATGGCACCAACTCTTTCTCTGCCCAGCCTACGCTCAATTCGGGAAACAGGATTACAGAGGATATCCTTAACGACTATGTGAGCTGGTCATCATAGGACCTGGTAAAGTGCCCTTATGACTGATGCCGTTGATCCTGGCCTGTTCGGCACTGTTCGTGGCGTCGTGCGCTCAGCTTTAGGTGATCCCGTCAGCGGGTGCAGCCTCACGGTGGAGCCAGTATCCTTACCGCATCCACCGGTGCCCGACAAAGGTTGGTTCACAGGGCGTAACGGTACCTTCCAACTGACACTGCCTGCGGCCAGATATACAATCATCGCGAACACTACCATTAATGGTAAGGCCGCACGTGCCGAGATACGCGAGGTTGAGGTCACCAGTACACAACTGGTGACCATGGACATCACATTGCTGTGAAGAAACGTGAGGGTGTCTGGTCACTAACTAGGCACCCTCACGTTAGTTGGGGTATCGTTCGGCTTTCTCTCGATCTGGATTTGTCAAAGAATCTTCCGTAGCTGGTCGGGGCGTTTGCGGAAATTGATCGTCGATGTCTTCCATGCCTGAACTGCTTGGACACCGCGCGTACTTGATACTGTAGCGCTCAGGTCGGGCAGTTCTGGCGCGCTGATTGGCCTGTTGCAGGTTCCGCCAGTTAGCAGAGATAGAAGCGTGGTGGCCGTACGCATCGCGCCCGGCCACCACGCTCGGTGCTTCAGGCCAGTTCGTTTTCCTCGATCTCGACCCTGCCGAAATCGGTCTTGCCGGGGAACCTGCTCATCGTGCCAGGACCGACGAACACGGCGCTGAACAGGAAGCGCAGAACCGCGTTCTTGCGTTCGTCAGTCAATGCCGACCACGCGGCTTTCGCACCCGGGCCGATCAGATCCGCTATCGCGGCAGTCTGCTTGACTTTGACGACAGTCTTTTTCTCGTTCGTTCGTATCCGCGCCTGGATCGTGCGCCGGTCCTGGCGATACTGCGCCGAGTCGATTTCCTTGTTGATCCACATATCGTGCAAGTCGCGTAGCTGCTGCTCATCTTCGGCAATCTCGCGTTCCGCCGCTGAGACCGCCGTCGTCGGCGCACGACGCGTGCTGACCGCGAGTCTCGTCAGCAGGTTCACGGCGGCGTCTTCGACGAATTTTTCCAGCGGTTCGGCCTGCATCGACCGTGAGCATTTGTGGCCGTCCTGCCGGTTGGCCCGCGAGCAGCGGTACACGGTCCCGCTGCATCCCGCCATCGTCGTCCCACATTTGCCGCAGATGACCAGGCCGCGCAGGATGTAGGTTCGGCGATTCCGACTCTCGCGGGTCTTCTGCGCGGCAGAGCTGCGGAAGGTCAGCAGCTCCCACTCTGTGCGGGGTATGATCACGGGCCATTTCCCGGTGCCGATTTCCTCGCCCTGGTGTACGTTGATTCCCGCGATGTGGTTGTTCTTCAGCTGGCGGCGGATGGACGCTTCCGTCCATGCCTTGCCTTTCGCGGTGAACACTCCGCGTTGGTTCAGGTCCACTGCGATCGAGTACGGCGTCTCACCCTTGGTGAACCGGGCGAATATCTCCCGCACGATGTCCGCCTCCTCGGGAACCAGTTTCATCCCGTTCTTGGTGTACCCGTAGGGGCGCGTGCCGTTGTAGAGGCCACTTTCCGCGCGTTCCTGCTTCTGGTCCTTCAGGCGTCGTGACGTGTCGTCGGACGAGCGGCACGCGTGAGCGAACTCAATACGGAGCGCGTAGCGGTCGTCCGGGTCTTGCAAGTTCCGGGCGTTGACGCGTCCGTAGAGGGTGATTCCGAACTCGTCCGAGATCGACAGTAGCTCTTCCAGGTCGAACAGTTGCCGCATGAGTCGATCGGGGTGGTAGCAGACGATGTGTTTGACCTCGCCTCGCCGCGCGGACTCGGTGAGCTTGTCCCACCCCTCCCGCTTCCGGTTGCGCTGCCAGGCCGATGCGCCGTTGTCGATGTAGATGTGTTTCGGCGATACGGACAGGCCAAGCTTCTCGCAGTCGTCCAGAGCGAGGCGCTTTTGCCGGTTCACGGTGATCTGTTGCTTGTCGCCTTTCTTGGACTTGCGGCAATAGATCGCCGTACGCTCGGCGTCGGGCACCGTGGTCATGCGGTTGGTTCCTTGGCTCGTTCGGACCCGTCCTGTCGGCCTATTGTACCTGGTCATAGCCAGTATGTTACGAAAGAGTCCTGTTGTCCAGCATGGCCATGAACTGACCGATGAGCAGGACCGTCAGCATCAGGGTGGGTCTGCGGTCCGCTGTGGCGCGTTCCACGATCGGTGGAGCAGTGGTGGTCATACCGGCAAACTCTGGGGCGCAGCGGGCGTGGCTCAGTAGAGCCCGCTGATGCTGTTACTGGCAGCACCACCCTCGCGACTGTTCGAAATTTTTCGAACTGATTTCGGTGAACAGCGGAAAATGTCGGGGGTGTCGGGAAGACTGGGCCGGTGACCGTTGAAACGCCTTCATTGGGCAAGGCTGCCGCGACGGGCCGACGACGAGCCGAGCTGGGCGCGTTCCTCAAGGCCCGCCGCGCCGAGGTGCACCCGCAGGACGTCGGCCTGCCGCCCGGTCCCCGCCGACGCACCGCGGGTCTGCGCCGCGAGGAGGTCGCGCTGCTCGCCGGCGTTGGCCTGACCTGGTACACGTGGCTCGAACAGGGCCGGCCGATCAACGTGAGCGTCCAGGTTCTCGACGCCGTCGCCAGCACGTTGCGCATGGACGGCCCGGAACGCTGGCACCTCTACCGGCTCGCCGAGGCGACGCCGCAGCGTCTGCCCAGTTCGACCAGCGTCGTGCCCGAGCCGGTCCTTGACGTTCTGCGTTCACTCGACCCGCTGCCCGCGTCGTTGGTCAACGGTCGGTTCGACCTGCTGGCCAGCAATGAGGCGCACGAGCACCTGTTCTGGAACTGGCACAGCCTGCCGTGTGTGCACAAGAACACACTGTGGTGCTGCGTGACCGAGCCGAACGCGCGGAAGTACCTCCTCAACTACGACGACGAGATCCCGTTCATCGTCGCCAGGCTTCGCGCCGAGTACGCGAGCCACGTCGGCGACCCGGAGTGGGAGGAGGACATCCGCAGGCTGCTCGACCTGTGCCCCGAGTTCGCCGAACTCTGGGCGCGTCGCGAGGTCGCCGGCCCGGAGATCCGCTACCGCAAGATCAACCACCCGGATGCCGGGCTGATGACCTTCGCAATGTCCGAGCTGGCCGTTTCCGCCGTGGACGGTCTGCGCATCCTGGTGTCCACCCCCGTCGATCAGGAGACCTGGGCCAGGCTCCCGCTCACCCGCCAACGCGACACCGAGCGGCAGACCAACTCCGACGCGTCCCGGCTGAGCCCGCCCGATTCGGACAGCGCTCCTGCCGAACTACCTGTCGTCCCGGTCGGCCGCGCGGGCGCCTGAGCGGGGCACCGTATCCCTATTGGGTGACTCTGGATTGCGTCGCGTCGTCAGCGCTCTGCGCGTCGCCCCGCTGGCCCCGTGCGTGAGGCCCGGACATTCGCCAGGTCCCCGCGCCACTTGTCCACAGCCTGCTCAACTGTCCACAGCACGGCCTCACCATGATCGAATTTCCGCCCGCGCCGACTAGACTGGCGCTGGGGACGCCCCCCAGGGAAGGGTGGGGGATCGGGTGATGGGTGAAAATTGTTCGGGTTTGGTGTCGCCCTACCCGGTGATGAGGGCGTCACAAGGGGTTGGCAAGATACCGGGCAACCGCCGGAGCTGCAGGTCCGCGCTCCCCAGCGCGCAAAACGGGAAGGGGACCAGGTGCACGCTCAAACCGCGCAAATGGACGATCTTGTTCTCGTCGCTCTACCCACCGCGGTTACCTGCACCGAACTGTTCGTCCAGTTCGCGCTCACCGAGTGGTCCCTGCTCGAAATGCAGGCCGAGGTGAAGCAGGCCGCGCGTGAGCTGGTGAACGCGGCCGTTGCGAACAACGATCCCCGCGCGCCGAGATTCCTCACCGTCCGGCTGAGCCTGGCGGGCGGCAACCTCACGATCGAGGTCGACGACGGTCAGATCAGCTGGCGCGAGCTGCCGCTGCCGGGCGGGCTCTCGGCCGAGGCCGTGCAGCTGCCGCGGCGCAGCCGCCAGCGCAAGTCTCCGCAGCCAGAGCCGGCCGTGGAGGACGCTCCGTCGGACGTCGACCCGGACGTGATCCGTCGGGTGTTCGCGGCGCTGAGCCGCTCAGCCGAGCCTGAGTGACGACTGAGCGTAACTTTTTGTGGTGTTCGCGGCGCTGGCCTGCGGTGTCCGGCCTGCGGCCGCGAAGCTGGCAAGTTTTTTCTTCCCTGGTGCAACTTTTCATGCGATACCCGCGTCTCCCCCTATGAGCGACGAAATTCGGTCGTGTTCTGAATTCGGGGAAAGGGAAATTCACATGCGTTCTGTGCGTATTGCCGCTGCGGCTGGAATTGTGGCGACCGGCCTGGCTCTGACGGCTGGAATTGCTTCAGCCGCGACGCCGACCGCCGCGCCCGCGCCGACCGCCGCACCGGCTCCGGCGAAGAGTGCGCCGGTCAAGGCCGCTCCGACCACGAACCCCAAGGCCGCTCCGCTGCACGTCGTCAAGATCTCGCAGGCCAAGGCTCGGGCCATCGCTGAAGCCCGCGCGGAGCAGGCCAAGGCCAAGGGCATGACTGCCGCGCAGGCCAGCAAGTTCGCGCACGCGACGCGGGCGAACTACGTGGTCACGGCCTCGCACCTCAACGTGCGCACCGGTCCTGGCATCAAGTACCGCGTGGCCGGCACGCTGGCCAGGGGCGCGCACGTGGTCGCCGGCACCAAGACGGTCAACGGCTTCCGCCAGCTCTCCAACGGCCACTGGGTCAGCGCGCATTACCTCAAGGCCGCTCGCTGACAAGTACACCCGCTTGAACTGCGGCTTTCCCGCTGTGGGCAAGTGATGGTCGCCGGCATACGCTCCGGCGACCATCACCTGTCGCAGCAGGCCGCTTGCAAAAAAGAAATTCGCCCATTGCCTGAATGGCAACCACGGTGATGGGCGAATTGGCGTGTGCGCAAAGTCGGTCTCGGTGAGCGGGAGGCATTGATTGGCTCGGATCGGACAGGTTCTATTCGCCGGCATATCTGGACGCCAACGGGTGGATCGAGGTGCGTGGAGGTCGCGGAGTTGATGACTGAGAGTTAGCGCGGGAGTGGGCGGAGCAGCAGGTCGGGGCGCGGTTGTGGTTGGGCGGGGTGGGGTACAGGCCGGTGTGTGGGTGCGACGTGCAGCGCTGGTGTTTGTGGGCCGCGTCACGGTTGGGTAATCGGACCCGACCGGCGCCTGGCCGGTTGAACGGGCAGCTGCCAGGCTTGTTTGCGCTGGCGGCGCCGCGCGCATCGGCGTAATGATGTCCGTCACCTGGGATGATGCTCCCGGTGGCCGGGATCGGCACGGTACCGTGCGCTTCCGGCGGGCCTTTGCTGGTGGGCGCCGCCGCCACGACGACCGTGCTGACACGACAGGGAGCCGGCCATGTTCAACAAGGTGCTCGTCGCCAACCGCGGCGAGATCGCTATCCGGGCGTTCCGTGCCGGTTACGAGCTGGGCGCGGGGACGGTTGCGGTGTTCCCCTACGAGGACCGCAACTCGCTGCATCGACTCAAGGCCGACGAGGCGTACGAGATCGGCCAACCAGGACATCCCGGTCCGGGCCTACCTGTCCGTCGAGGAGATCATCGGCGCTGCGCGCAAGGCCAAGGCGGACGCGATCTACCCTGGCTACGGCTTCCTCTCCGAGAACCCGCGAGCTCGCCGCCGCCTGCCGCGAGGCAGGCATCACGTTCATCGGGCCGAGCGTCGAGGTGCTGGAGCTGACCGGGAACAAGGCGCGGGCGGTGGCCGCCGCTCGGGCGGCCGGGTTGCCGGTGTTGAGTTCCTCCGCGCCGTCAGCGGATGTCGACGAGCTGCTCGGCGCGGCCGAGGAGATCGGGTTCCCGGTTTTCGTCAAGGCCGTCGCGGGTGGCGGTGGACGCGGCATGCGACGGGTGGAGCAGCCCTCCGCGTTGCGGGAGTCGATCGAGGCGGCGATGCGCGAGGCCGAGTCGGCGTTCGGCGATCCGACCGTGTTCCTCGAACAGGCGGTGATCGACGCCCCGGCACATCGAGGTGCAGATCCTGGCGGACGCCGACGGCAACGTGATCCACCTGTTCGAGCGGGACTGTTCGATGCAGCGACGCCACCAGAAGGTCATCGAGATCGCGCCGGCGCCGAATCTGGACCCGGTGCTGCGGGCGCGGATCTGCGCGGACGCGGTGGCGTTCGCGCGGGAGATCGGCTACGTCAACGCGGGGACCGTGGAGTTCCTGCTTGGCACGGACGGCAAGCACCACTTCATCGAGATGAACCCGCGCATCCAGGTCGAGCACACGGTAACCGAGGAGGTCACCGACGTCGACCTCGTGCAGGCGCAGATGCGGATCGCCTCGGGGGAGACGCTGGCCGATCTCGGGCTTGAGCAGGATCGGGTGCAGTTGCGCGGCGCGGCGCTCCAGTGCCGGATCACCACCGAGGACCCGGCCAACGGGTTCCGGCCGGACACGGGTGTGATCAGTGCCTACCGGTCGCCGGGCGGAGCCGGGATTCGGCTGGACGGGGGGACGGCTTTCTCCGGGACCGAGGTCAGCGCGCACTTCGACTCGATGCTCGTCAAGCTGACCTGCCGGGGGCGTGACTTCGCAACGGCGGTCGGCGCGGTCGCGGCGGGCGGTCGCGGAGTTCCGGATTCGGGGCGTGTCAACCAACATTCCGTTCCTGCAGGCCGTGCTCGACGACCCGGACTTCCGCGCCGGGCGGATCACGACAGCGTTCATCGAGGAGCGGCCCGCACCTGTTGACCGCGCGGCATTCCGCTGACCGGGGTACGCGCCTGCTGAGCTACCTGGCCGACGTCACCGTCAACCGGCCCAACGGGCCTCGGCCGCACTTCCTGGACCCGACCGCCAAGCTGCCGCTGGCCTCGATCGCGGGTGATCCGCCGGAGGGGTCGAAGCAGCGGCTGACCGCGTTGGGGCCGGAGGGTTTCGCGCGGTGGATGCGGAACGCGAAGAACATCGGGGTCACCGACACGACGTTCCGGGACGCGCATCAGTCGTTGCTGGCTACCCGGGTGCGGACCAAGGACATGCTGGCGATCGCGCCGTATGTCGCGCAGACGACGTCGCAGTTGTTGTCGTTGGAGTGCTGGGGCGGGGCAACCTACGACGTGGCGTTGCGGTTCCTTGCCGAGGACCCGTGGGAGCGGCTGGCGGCGTTGCGCGGCGCGGTGCCGAACATCTGCCTCCAGATGTTGTTGCGCGGAAGGAACACGGTCGGCTACACCCCGTACCCGGAGGAGGTGACCGACGCGTTCGTGCAGGAGGCGGCGCGGACGGGCATCGACATCTTCCGGATCTTCGACGCGCTCAACGACGTCGAGCAGATGCGGCCGGCCATCGACGCGGTGCGGGCGACGGGGACGGCCGTGGCTGAGGTCGCGGTCTGCTACACGGGGGACCTGTCCGATCCGGGTGAGCGTCTGTACACATTGGACTATTACCTGAAGCTTGCCGAGCAGATCGTGGGGGCGGGGGCGCACGTTCTCGCTGTCAAGGACATGGCTGGACTGCTGCGGCCGCCTGCCGCGAAGACGTTGGTGTCCGCGTTGCGGAAGGAATTCGAGCTGCCGGTGCACATCCACACGCACGACACGGTGGGTGGGCAGCTCGCGACCTATCTCGCCGCGATCGGAGCGGGGGCGGATGCGGTCGACGGTGCGGTCGCCTCGATGTCGGGGAACACGTCGCAGCCGTCGTTGTCGGCGATCGTCGCCGCCACCGACCACACCGAGCGGCCGAGCGGGTTGAGCTTGCAGGCCGTGTGTGACCTTGAGCCGTACTGGGAGCTGGTGCGGCGGGTGTACGCGCCGTTCGAGTCCGGGGTGCCGGCGCCGACCGGGCGGGTGTACCACCACGAGATTCCGGGTGGGCAGCTGTCCAACCTGCGCACGCAGGCGATCGCGCTGGGACTCGGCGACCGGTTCGAGGAGATCGAGGACGCCTACGCGGCGGCGGACCGGATGCTGGGGCATCTGGTGAAGGTGACACCGTCGTCGAAGGTGGTCGGGGATCTGGCACTGCACCTGGTCGGTGCCGGGGTGAAGCCGGCGGAGTTCGAGGCCGATCCTGGCCGCTTCGACGTGCCGGATTCGGTGATCGGGTTCCTGCACGGCGAACTGGGCGACCCGCCAGGTGGGTGGCCGGAGCCGTTCCGGACCAAGGCGCTGGCCGGACGCGCCGAGCGCAAGGGGATCGCGGAGCTGACCGACGAGGATCGAGAGGGCTTGCGGACCGACACGCGCGCGACGTTGAACCGGTTGCTGTTCCCCGGCCCTGCTCGGGAGTTCGCTGCGCACCGGGAGACCTACGGGGACACCAGCGTGCTCAACACCAAGGACTTCTTCTACGGCCTCCAGCCGGGCGAGGAGTACACGGTCGACCTGGAGCCGGGCGTGCGGCTGCTGATCGAGTTGGAGGCCATCGGCGAAGCGGACGAGCGCGGCCTGCGCACCGTGCTTGCCACGCTGAACGGGCAGCTGCGGCCGACGTCGGTGCGGGACCGGTCGGTCGCCACCGACCTGCCGACCGCGGAGAAGGCGAACCGGGCGGATCCGAACCAGGTGGCCGCGCCGTTCGCCGGCGTGGTCACGCTCTCGGTCGGCGAGGGCGACGAGGTCACCGCAGGCGCGACGATCGCGACCATCGAGGCGATGAAGATGGAGGCCGCGATCACCTCGCCGAAGGCGGGGAAGGTGGCGCGGTTGGCCATCAACTCGGTGCAGCAGGTCGAGGGCGGCGATCTGCTGGTCGTGCTGGAGTAGGAGAGCCGGGTGCTGCCCCCGGCCCCGGGGCGAACCGGGGTCAGGGGCGAACCGGGGTCAGGGGAGCCAGGTGTTGTTGGTGGCCAGCACGGTGAGGCGTTGGGTCGCCCTGGTCAGCGCCACGTAGAGGGTGCGACGGCCGGTGTCGACCATGGACTCGCCGAGGATCTCCTCCGGGCCGACCAGCAGCACGCCGTCGTATTCAAGGCCCTTGGCGTCGAGGCTGCCGACCACGCGCAGGCGGTCGTCGGCGATGCCCGCGAGCCAGCCGGCCACCTCGTCGCGCCGGTCCATGGCGGTGATCACGCCGACCGTGCCGTCGACCACGTCCAGCAGTTCGCGGGCTGCTTCGCGGGCGCCCTCCGGCAACTTCTCGGGTGCGACCGTGCTGATGGTCGGGGTGAAGCCGGTCTTGCGTACGGCAACCGGGAGGTCCTTGGCGCTGGCCAGGTCGCCGAGCACGTCGGCGGCGAGGGAGAAGATCTCGGCCGAGTTGCGGTAGTTGGTGCGCAGCGTGAACTCGCGACGGGTCCGGATCGTGCGCAGCGCGTTGTCGCGCGCCTCGCGTGCTTCCTCCGGGTCGGGCCACGAACTCTGCATCGGGTCGCCGACGATCGTCCAGCTCGCGTACTTGCCGCGCCGTGCGATCATCCGCCACTGCATGGGCGAGAGGTCCTGCGCCTCGTCGAGCACGATGTGCGCGTACTCGTCGTAGTGCCGTGGCCGGGGCCGCACCTCGCCGTTCTCGTCCTCGACGTGCCTGCGCCGCCGCCTCGGCTCGCCGAGCAGCACGCGCAACTCGTCGAGCAGCGCGATGTCCGCGACCGACGAACCTCGGGTTGGGCGCTGGGCCAGGGAATCGCTGAGCAGCTTGAGTTCGGCGGGCGTGAACATGCGGCCCGCACAGGCTGCCAGCCGGGCCAGGTCGGCGAGGCTGTCCAGGACACCGTTCGGGGTCAGCTCCGGCCACCACTGAACAAGGAACCGGTGGAACTCCATGCGTTCGCCGAGTTCGGTGACGAGTTCGTCGTGCGCGGCCGAGAACTTGGTGCGGCCACCGCGCGGGGCCGCGCTCTGGTCGTCCTCGGCGTAGGCGGCTGCCTTGCGCCACAACGCTTCCAGCAGCGCCTCCGCGGCGTCCACCCTGGACCGGTTGGGCAGGCCGCCGCGCCGCAGCACTGCCTTGCGCACCTGCTCAAGTTCGTTGCCGGCAAGCTTGAGCACCTCGCCGTGGTAGACGATGCGCAGCTCGGTCGGTACGCCCGGCGGCATCTGCCTGGTCGCCTTGCGCAGCAGGCGCAGCATCCTCGGCGAGCCCTTGATCACCGCGACCGGCGCGCTGTCGGTGTGCGTCGCCTGCTCGCCGTCCAGGATCTCGCCGAGCGCGCGTAGGTCGACGCTGTCCTCACCCATGGACGGCAGCACGCGCGAGATGTAGTTGGTGAACACCGGGGACGGGCCGATGACCAGCACGCCAGCGCCGGTCATCTGACGGCGGTTGCGGTAGAGCAGGTAGGCGGCGCGGTGCAGGGCGACCGCGGTCTTGCCGGTGCCCGGACCGCCGGTGATCTGGGTCACGCCCGCGGAGGGGGCCCGGATCGCCTCGTCCTGCTCGCGCTGGATGGTGGCGACGATGTCACGCATGGTGTCGCCGCGGGCGCGGCCGAGCGCGGCCATCAGCGCACCCTCGCCGATCACCGTGATGTCCTCGGTCAGCGCGTCCGGGATGAGCACGTCGTCGTCGATGTCCAGGACCTTCTCCTGCGAGCAGCGGATCACCCGCCTGCGCAGCACGTCCATCGGTTCTTCCGCGGTCGCCTGGTAGAACGCGGCGGACGCTGGCGCGCGCCAGTCCAGCACGAGGTTGTCGAAGTTGGCGTCGCGCAGGCCGAGCCGCCCGATGTAGAGGGTCTCGCCCCTGCTCGCGGCGTTGCCGAGATCGAGCCTGCCGAACACGAGGCCCTCGTGCTCGGCGTCCAGGGTTTGCAGCATCTTGTTGGCGTGCTGCACCATCACGTCGCGTTCCAGCAGCATCTGGGCCTGTTCGAAGATGGCTTCCTTGCCGGCGCCGTGCGCAAGCTCGTAGCCACGATCTCGCAACGCCTCGGTCTCGGCGCGCACTTCGGCGAGACGCGCGTAGACGAGGTCCACGTGTTGCTGCTCTATCGCGATCTCGGCCTCTCTGGCAGAGGTCTCCGGCACCCGACTCTCCTGGTTGCTGCGTTCCTGCTCGCCGGTTTCGGGGGCGAGATGGTGACGGTACGCCCTTCCACTCGGCGTGAAATCGCACGCCAGGTGGATGTTTCCGCCGACCGACCACGGTAACGTGGTATCCGGCCTGAAATCTCCCCAGGGCCGTCCAGCCATACTGGGCCGGTGACCAGGATCGTGGCCGGTTCGGCGGGTGGTCGGCGGCTCGCGGTACCGCCGAAGGGCACCCGGCCGACCTCGGAACGTGTGCGCGAGGCGCTGTTCGGCGCGCTGGAGGCCGCTTTCGACCTCGACGGCGTCCACGTGCTGGACCTGTACGCGGGTTCGGGCGCACTCGGTTTCGAGGCGCTGTCCAGGGGAGCGAGCGGGGTCACCTTCGTCGAATCCGATCGGCGCGCGGTCGAGGTCCTGCGCGCCAACGCGGCAGCGCTCGGCCTGGCCGGGGCACGAGTCGTGCCGGGCCCGGTCGAGTCCGTGGTGGCCGCCGAGCCGGACCGCGCCTACGACATCGTGCTCGCCGACCCGCCCTACGCGTTGACCAACGAGCGGCTCGGCGCGGTGCTCGCCGACCTCGTCGAACGCGGCTGGGTGGCGCCGGACGGGCTGGTTGTGCTGGAGCGGGCCGGGCGGGACGGCGAGCCGGACTGGCCGAAGGGGCTGCGGCCGACGCGGAGCAGGCGCTACGGCGACACGGTTGTGCATTGGGCGGAACCCTCGTCAGAGTGATCGTTGCCACGGCGGAAGAGAAACCGGCTGCTCGGCTGCTAGCGTCCGGGCCCATGCGGCGCGCTGTGTGTCCCGGTTCCTACGACCCGGTCACCAACGGCCACCTCGATATCGCGGAACGAGCCGCGAGGCTCTACGACGAGGTGGTCATCGCGGTTCTGATCAACAAGAACAAGGCCGGACTTTTCAGCATCGACGAGCGCATCGAGCTGCTCCGCGAGGTTACCGAGAACCTGCCGAACGTGCGGGTGGACTCCTGGCACGGCCTGCTCGTGGACTACTGCCGCCAGAACGACATCAAGGTCATCGTGAAGGGCCTGCGCGCGGTCAGCGACTTCGACTACGAGTTGCAGATGGCGCAGATGAACCACCAGCTCTCCGGCGTGGAAACCCTGTTCATGCCGACGAATCCGCTGTGGAGCTTCCTGTCCAGTTCGCTGGTGAAGGACGTGGCCATGAACGGCGGCGACGTCGCGCACCTGGTGCCGGACGCGGTGTACCGGTGGCTGGGCGAGAAGTTCGCCCGTTAGGCCAGCGCCATCTTCATACCGACATGGCTGGCCACGAAGCCGAGGCGCTCGTAGAAACGGTGCGCGTCGACCCGGCTCGCGTCGGTGGTCAGCTGGACGAGCACGGCGCCGCGCTGGCGGGCCTGCTCGATGGCCCACTCGATCAGCAGCGTGCCGAGGCCGGTGCCGCGCTGGTCGGACCGCACCCGAACGGCCTCGATCTGGGCGCGGGTCGCGCCGAGCCGGGACAGGCCGGCCAGGTAGCTCAGTTGCAGGGTGCCGATCACCTCGCCATCGAACTTCGCGACCGCGAGGAACTGGTTCGGGTCCGCGTCGAGCGCGTCGAACGCGGCGAGGTAACGCGGATCACCCGGTTTCTCGCGTTGCGCGCCGAGTTCGTCGTCGGCGAGCATGGCCACGATCGCGTCCACGTCGGCCCGGCGCGCCCGCCTGATCTGCGGCTGCTCGATCATGGTCACACCCCTGTCAGCTGACACGCCCGGTTGGGCCCTCGTCCCCTGTTTACCGCGCGAGTAGGGGCAAACTGTACGTGGCAGTGTCCGCGCCTTGCGCCGGATGAAGGATCGCACCGGGGAGTTGCCGTGTACCGGGTGTTCGAGGCCCTCGACGAGCTCGTCACCATCATCGAGGAGGCCCGAGGGGTCCCGATGACCTCCGGTTGCGTCGTGCCACGGGGCGACGTGCTTGAGCTGCTCGACGACGTGCGCGACGCGATCCCCGGCGAGTTGGACGACGCCCAGGACGTGCTCGACCAGCGGGACGAGCTGCTCGGCAAGGCGCAGCACGAGGCCGACCTGACCGTCAACAAGGCGAACGCCCAAGCCGAGCAGACCCTGGCGGACGCGCAGGCGGAGGCCGAGCGACTGGTGGCGGAGGCGACCGCGCGGGCCGATGCGCTGCTCGCCGACGCCGAGGACAAGGCAGCGCGCGCGGTGGCCGAGGGCAGGGCCGAGTACGAGGAGCTGTGCGGGCGGGCGGAAGCCGAGGCGGAGCGGATGCTCCAGGCCGGCCGGGCCTCCTACGATCGCGCGGTGGCCGAGGGGCGGGCAGAGCAGGCGCACCTGGTCTCGCAGACCGAGGTGGTGCAGGCCGCGCACGCCGAGTCAGCGCGGATCCTGGACGAGACCGACGCCGAGGTGGCCAGGCTGCGCACCGAGTGCGACGCGTACGTGGACGGCAAGCTCGGCGAGTTCGAGGAACTGCTCACGCACACCCTGCGTACGGTCGGCAAGGGCCGCTCGCACCTGCGGCCGCCGATGGCCGATGCGATCGACGGACCGTACGACTACCGTCAGTAGAATTCGATCTCGATTTTTCATCCCGCGCTCGCTCGCGTACTCTGGAACGGCTGGTCGTGGTAGGTCCCGCGCCAGCAAACCCACACATGCCACGTAATCGTTCAACTTCCGCGCGCCCAGCAGTGGCCGGGCCCTGGGTCATCGACACCAGGGACATCGGTCGTCGGCCGGGCACGAGTCATCGCTACCACCGCGAAGCCGCGGTGGAGCACACGCTCGGCTTCGAACCGGTGATCATGGTGCCCGAGGGCAGCACGGTCACCTTCGACGCCCTGGCCGAATCGGTGGTGGAGGGCGTGCTGATGTCCGGCACGGCCACCGCGCACACCGAGGGCGAGTGCTCGCGCTGCCTCGACCCGCTGACCGACTCGGTCGAGGTCGAGTTCACCGAGCTGTTCGCCTACCCGGACAGCTTGACCGAGGCGACCACGGACGAGGACGAGATCTACCGGATCACCGACGAGTCTGATCGATCTCGAACCGGTGATCAGGGACGCGATCGTGCTCGCCCTGCCGCAGGCGCCGCTGTGCTCGCCGGACTGCCCGGGGCTGTGCCCGGAATGCGGTGGTCGCCGGGCCGAACTCGGACCCGACCACGGGCATGAGACCATTGATCCTCGATGGGCCGGTCTCGCTGACCGGTTCGACGGGGCGCGCGAGGACTGAGTGCGGCTCGCCGTCGAGGATCCCACCCCCCAGATGTACCGCGTTTGACGAGGAGAAGAAGTCGTGGCCGTCCCGAAGCGGAAGATGTCCCGCGCCAACACCCGCGCACGCAGGGCCCAGTGGAAGGCCACGGCTCCTACCCTGGTCACCTGCTCGAACCGGGCCTGCCGGGCACAGAAGCTGCCGCATGTCGTCTGCCCAACGTGTGGCCAGTACGACGGCCGCCAGGTCACCCAACCGGCCTGATCCGCGGCTGGAAAGCAATCCGCGCCACATGGGGACCAGATCGCCCAGGGGCGAGCCGGTAGACCGATCCGAGCTGCTGCGCGCGCTCGGCGTCTCTCTCGACGCCGAGTTGCTCGTTCTCGCGCTGACCCACCGCTCGTATGCCTATGAGCACGGTGGACTGCCGCCCAACGAGCGTCTTGAGTTCCTCGGTGACGCCGTGCTCGGGGTCGTGATCACCGATCGCCTGTACCGGGAGCACCCCGACCAGCCAGAGGGCCAGCTGGCCAGGCTGCGGGCCAGCGTGGTGAACATGCATGCCCTGGCCAGGGTCGCCCGCCAGCTCGGCAACGGCGGCCTCGGGGCGTACCTGCTGCTCGGTCGCGGTGAGGAACTCACCGGCGGCCGGGACAAGGCCAGCATCCTCGCGGACGGCCTCGAAGCCGTGATCGGCGCCGTGTATCTGGAGCACGGTATCGAGACCGCCCGCGAACTGGTGGACCGGCTGTTCGCGACGCTGTTGGCGGAGGCGCCGCTGCGCGGGGCCGGCCTCGACTGGAAGACGAGCCTGCAGGAGCTGGCCGCCGCGGCGAGCCTCGGCGTGCCCGAGTACCAGGTCGAAGAGCAGGGCCCGGACCACCGCAAGGAGTTCACGGCAACGGTGATCGTGGCCGGCAAGCCCTACGGCAGTGGCGACGGCACCACCAAGAAGGAAGCGGAGCAGAAGGCGGCCGAGTCCGCCTACCTGCTGCTCAAGCAGGAGATCGCCGACCAAAGCAGTGGCGACCAAAGCAGTGCCGACCAAGGCAGTGGCGGGGTTGGCGCGGAGGGCATCATCGAATAGCGCCCACCAGTTTGTCGGTGGGCCAGGCGAGAATGGTCGGATGCCGGAGCTTCCCGAGGTCGAGGTGGTTCGGCGGGGTCTTGCCGAACACGTGGTCGGCCGCACCGTCAAGTTGGTCGAGGTGCTGCACCCGAGGGCGGTGCGCAGGCACCTGCCCGGCGCGAACGATTTCGCCGCCCAACTGGCCGGTCGCACCATCGCGCAGGCCCGGCGGCGCGGCAAGTACCTGTGGCTGGAGCTGGCCGACGAGTCATCGCCCGCCGAGGCCGCGCTGGGTGACGCGGTCCTCGCGCACCTGGGCATGAGCGGGCAGCTGCTGGTGCAGCCGGTCGGCGCCGATGACGAGACGCACCTGCGCATCCGGGTCCGCTTCGCCGACGACGGCCCCGAGTTGCGGTTCGTGGATCAGCGCACGTTCGGTGGCCTCGCCATGAGCGAACTGGTCGAGGTCGGCGGGGACCGGGTGCCGGAGCCGATCGCGCACATCGCCCGCGATCCCATGGAGGACGGGTTCGATCTCGACGCGGTCATCAGGCTGTTGCGCCGCAAGCGCACCGAGATCAAGCGCGCCCTGCTGGACCAGACGCTGATCTCCGGGGTCGGCAACATCTACGCCGACGAGTCGCTGTGGCGGGCCAGGCTGCACTGGTCGCGACCGACCGACAAGCTGACCCGCGCGCAGGCCGCCGACGTGCTCGGCGCGGCGCGCGAGGTGATGGGCGAGGCGCTGCTGGCCGGCGGTACCTCGTTCGACGCGCTGTACGTGAACGTGAACGGTCAGTCCGGCTACTTCAGCCGATCCCTTGCCGTGTACGGGCAGGAGGGGCAGCCGTGTCCTCGATGCGGCACGGAGGTGCGGCGCGAGCCGTTCATGAACCGCTCGTCGTACTCGTGCCCCAGGTGTCAGCCCGCGCCACGTTCCCGCTGACCGGACTGCTGGCTGGCCTCGGCCCGCATGCTGGCCTCCGCGATGCGCAGCATGATCGGCACAGCCGCGATCATGGTCGCCCTGTCCTGCTCGGACAGCTCGTCCATGAGCGTGTCCAGGTAGGCGGCCTCCTGCTGGCCCACCTCGCGCAGGGACTGGAGGCCGACCTCGGTGAGCCTGACCTTGATGGCACGGCCGTCCTCGGTGTCCCTGATCCGGGTCACGAGGCCGATCGCCGCAAGGCCGTTCACCACGGTCGTCGCGGTCGGCTGTGAGCAGTGCACGCGCTGGGCCAGCTCGCCGACCCGCATCGGATCCGAGCCGGCGAGCTGGGTGAGGATCAGCAGCTGGGTGGGGTTGAAGTTGAACTGGCCGGGCGGCAGCGCGGCCCGCAGGCCGCGCCGCAGCCGGTGAAGGGCGAGCACCAGGTTGAGCGCTGCCACGCTGGCCTGCTCGGTCCGCGCCGCCGCCGGACGCACGGCGTGCGCTGCGGCTCCCGGCTCGGTGGCCATGACGATCGCTCCCTCCGGTGCCCGGCCGATCCCGCCAACCGGTGTGGTCAGGAGGTTCGCACCTCCGGTCGATACATGTCCAGCCAGGCGGCCATGTCCAGGGCCCGTTCGAGGGCGAACCGGGAGAACTGGGGGGCCCTTGACAGATCTGTATCGACCTCGCTGGAAAGCCATTCGCGGCTGAGGACATCGAACACCGGGCTGTCGGTCTCGGTGAGCAACTCCTTGACCTGCAACTGCAACATGGCCGGGTACTTCGGGTCCTGAGTGGACGGATAGGGGCTCTTGACCCGTTCGACCACCGAGCGGGGCAGCACGTCCTGGGTGGCACCGCGCAGCAGGCTCTTCTCCCTGCCGTCGTAGGTCTTGAGCGACCACGGAGTGTTGTACACGTACTCGACAAGGCGGTGATCGCAGAACGGCACGCGCACCTCAAGGCCGACGGCCATGCTCATCCGGTCCTTGCGGTCGAGCAGCATGCGCACGAACCGGGTCAGGTGCAGGTAGCAGATCACCCGCATGCGGTTCTCGAACTCGCTCTCGCCGGCCAGCGGCGTCACCTCGGCCACCGCGGTCTCGTACCGGTCGGCCAGGTAGCCGGGCAGGTCGAGGGCCTTGCCGAGGCTCCCGTCGAACATCTCACCCGCCTGCCTCGGGTTGCCCCGTTGGGCGGCGAACGCGGTCAGCCACGGGAAGGTCGTCGCCTCCTGGCCCTCGCGGGTGTGGAACCAGCGGTAACCGCCGAACACCTCGTCGGCCGACTCGCCGGACAGCGCGACAGTGGACTTCTGCCGGATTGCCTTGAACAGCAGGTAGAGCGAGGCGTCCATGTCACCCCGCCCGTAGGGCGCGTCGTTCGCGGTGACCACGAGCCTGCGCAGCGCCGGGTCGGACAGGTCGTCGGAGTTGAGCACCACGTCGGTGTGGTCGGAGTGCACGTGCTCGGCAACGTCGTGCACGAACGGCGTGTCCGGAGTGGGCCGGAAGTCGTCAGCGGTGAAGTTCTCGGCCTGGCCGACGAAGTCGACGGCGAAGCTGCGCACGGTCTCGCCCCGCTCGCGCAGTTGCCTGGCGGCCAACGCGGTCAGTGCACTTGAGTCGAGGCCACCGGAGAGCAGCACGCAGCGCGGCACGTCCGCGACGAGTTGGCGGCGCACGATGTCGTCGAGCAGTTCGCGCACGTGCGCGACGGTGGCCGCCTGGTCCTCGCTGTGCTCGCGGGTCTCCAGCCGCCAGTACACCGAGGTGCGCAGCCCGTTACGGTCGACGGTGACCACGGTGCCCGGCTCGACCTCGGACATGCCAGCCCAGATCGCCATGCCGGGCGTCTTGGCCATCGTGTACAGCTCGCGCAGGCCATCGAGATCGACAACGCGCTTGGCCAGCGAGTTGGCCAGGATCGCCTTGGGCTCCGAGCCGAACAGCACACCGTCGGCGGTGGGGTAGTAGTAGAACGGCTTGATACCCATCCGGTCGCGGATCATCACCAGCTTCTCGGTGCGCGCGTCCCAGATCGCGAACGCGTACATGCCGTTGAGGTGCTCGGCCATGGCCTCGCCCCACTCCTGGTAGGCGTGCAGCACGACCTCGGTGTCGCTGGTGGTGCGGAAGGTGTGGCCGCGACGCCGCAGTTCGTCGCGCAGCTCGGTGAAGTTGTACGCCTCGCCGCTGTAGACCATGGCGAGCGTGCCCTGCGGGGTGTCCAGCGTCATGGGCTGGGCGCCACCCTCGATGTCGATCACGGACAGCCGCCGGTGCCCCAGTGCGGCGTGCGTGTCCAGCCAGGTGCCGCGCGCGTCCGGGCCGCGGCAGGCCATGGTCTCGGTCATCGCGTCCACGGTGGCCGACTCCCTGGTCAGGTCATGGTCGAAGCCCACCCAACCGGTGATACCGCACATAACGCCCTCCTCTGCGTGGTTGCATCGTTACGACCACGTTAACAACATTCATAGCCTATGAATCTAAATCTGACGAGGGCGACTTCCCGCGATCGGGCGAATACGGCCAGTTGAACGGGCGTGCCGACGTCGGAGTGACTTGGCTCACCGGTATGGCGCGGATACGCAGCGCGCGTCTACCGCGAGCACCGCTCTGCCGATCGGGTGACTCGCGACCGAGAGGCGGGAGAGCTGAGTCACCAGCGCTGTAAAGACCGCGTCAATGCGCACCTGAGTGGTGTCAAGGAGCCGTCAGGTGGCCTCAATCGACTGACGCGCGGGCGCACGCTTTCGGCCGGACATTGGAACGAGAGACAAGGACACCGCGAATGGCCGACGTGGCTTACGTCGCCCTGACTATCGCCTTGTTTGGGCTGCTGGCGCTGATGGTGCGCGGATTGGAGAAGCTCCAATGAGTGGCTCTGGAGCCATCGCCAACGTCATTGGCGGAGTGCTGGCGCTGTTTCTGATCATCTACCTGTTCGTCGCGCTGATCCGACCGGAGAAGTTCTGATGTCATCGACATGGGCCGGCCTGGGACAGGTCGGCCTTCTTCTGCTCGCCCTGGCGATCTGTTACGTGCCGCTTGGCGACTACATGGCGCACGTGTTCACCACCAAGAAGCACTGGCGGGTGGAGCGCTGGATCTACCGGCTGGTCCGGGTCAACCCCGACTCGGAACAGAAGTGGACCACCTACGCCGGCTCGATCCTCGGGTTCTCGCTCGCCGGTGGCCTGTTCCTCTACCTGATGGAGCGCGTCCAGCCGATCCTGCCGTGGGCCTTGGGGCACGCGGCGGTGCTCCCGAACGTCGCGTTCAACACGGCCATCAGCTTCATGACCAACACGAACTGGCAGTCCTACGTTCCGGAGACCACGCTCGGCGACAGCGTTCCGCTGCTCGGTCTGACCGTGCACAACTTCGTCTCCGGCGCGGCGGGCATCGCGGTCGCGGTCGCGCTGATCCGCGGATTCGCCCGCGCGCAGACCGACCGGCTCGGCAACTTCTGGGTCGACATGACCCGGGCCTGCATCCGGATCGCGCTGCCGATGGCGTTCCTGTTCGCGATCGTGCTGATCGGGTTCGGCGTCACCGACAGCTTCGCGGGCGCGCACACGTTCACCGCGCTGGACGGAACCCAGCACACGCTCTCCATGTATCCGACGGCCAGCGAGGAGAGCATCAAGGAGCTCTACAACAACGGTGGCGGCATCTACAACGCCAACTCCGCCCATCCATATGAGAATCCGAATGCCTGGTCGGACCTGATAGAGATCTTCCTCGAGCTCGTCGTGCCGTTCTCGTTGACCCGCACCCTCGGCAAGATGGTCGGCAACAAGAAGCAGGGTCACACCCTGCTCGCGGTGATGGTCACCCTGTGGGGCGCGATGCTCGCGGTGATCTGGTGGGCGGAACTGCACCCGACCGGTCAGGCCGCGCTCGCGGCGGGCGCCGGTATGGAAGGCAAGGAGTCGCGGTTCGGCATCGCGGCCTCGGCGCTGTTCGCCAACTCGACGACAGCGACCTCGACCGGTGCGGTGAACGCCGCGCACGACAGCTTCTCGGGTCTCGGCGGTGGCGGCGCCATGCTGAACATGATGTTCAGCGAGATGACACCGGGCGGTGTCGGCACCGGCATCTACAGCATCCTGTTCATCGCCATCGTCGCGGTGTTCCTCGCCGGCCTGATGGTCGGCCGCACTCCGGAATACCTGGGCAAGAAACTGGGCAAGGTCGAGGTCACCATGGCCTCGGTGGGCATCCTGATCATGCCGATGCTCGTGCTGATCTTCACCGGTATCGCGATCATCCTGCCCAGTTCGCAGGCCGCGATGAACAACTCGGGTATCCACGGCTTCTCCGAGGTGCTCTACGCCTATACCTCGGCATCCAACAACAACGGCAGCGCCTTCGGCGGTCTGACCGTGACGAACGACTTCTTCGAGTCGACACTGGGCATCTGTATGACCCTCGGCCGATTCGTGGAGATCATCGCCGCGCTCGCCCTGGCCGGTGCGCTGGCCAAGCAGAAGAAGGTGCCGGAATCGGCCGGCACGCTGCCGACGACCGGCGGGCTGTTCGCGTCGATGGTCGGCGGCACCCTGGTGCTGGTCGCCGCCATCGTGTTCATCCCGGCCCTCACTCTTGGTCCGATCGCGGAGGCCCTGTCGAAATGACCACCACGACAACAACTCAGCAACCTCGTACACCGGAAGAACAGCAGCTGCACAACGCGGTCAACGCGGGCCGGGTAACGGCAGGCGTTTTCAACCCGCGCCAGCTGCTGATCTCCACGCCCGACGCGCTGCGCAAGCTCGACCCCCGGCACCAGCTGCGCAACCCGGTCATGATGGTGGTGTGGGTCGGCTCGCTGCTGTCCACCGTGTTCGCCATCACCGACCCGAGTGGCTTCAGCATCGGCACCACGGCCTGGCTGTGGTTCACCGTGATCTTCGCGAACCTGGCCGAGGCGGTCGCCGAGGGCCGGGGCAAGGCGCAGGCGGAAACCCTGCGCAAGACCAAGCGCGACACCATCGCCCGCCGCCTCACCGATGACAGTATTGATGCCGCCGGCCTCCCCGGCCGCCACCCTTGGGACGAGGAACAGGTACCAGGAACGGAACTGCGCATCGGCGACCTGGTCGTGATCGAGGCCGGTGAGGTGGTCCCCGGTGACGGCGATGTCGTCGAGGGCATCGCGACCATTGACGAGTCGGCCATCACCGGCGAGTCCGCCCCGGTCATCAGGGAGTCCGGCGGTGACCGCTCCGCGGTGACCGGCGGCACCACCGTGCTGTCCGACCGGATCGTGGTCAAGATCTCCACCAAGCCAGGTGAGTCCTTTGTGGACAAAATGATTGCCTTGGTCGAGGGTGCCTCGCGGCAGAAGACGCCGAACGAGATCGCGCTGACCATCCTGCTCGCCGTGCTGACCATCATCTTCCTGCTCGCGGTCGTCGCGTTGCAGCCGATGGCCGCCTACGCGGGCGCGTCCCAGTCGGTCATCGTGCTCACCGCGCTGCTGGTGTGCCTGATCCCGACCACGATCGGCGCGCTGCTCTCGGCGATCGGCATCGCCGGCATGGACCGGCTGGTGCAGCGCAACGTGCTCGCCATGTCCGGCCGCGCGGTGGAAGCCGCGGGTGACGTGGACACGCTGCTGCTGGACAAGACCGGCACCATCACCTTCGGCAACCGGCGCGCCACCGAACTGCTCGCGGTCGGGACGTCCACCGTGGCGGATCTCGCCGCGGCCGCTCGACTGTCCTCATTGGCCGACGGCACGCCGGAGGGTCGCAGCATCGTCGAACTCTGCCACGAGCGCTACGGCCTCGCGGTCGAGGCGAACGAGGCGGAGAAGACCGCGGAGTTCGTGCCGTTCACCGCGCAGACCCGGATGAGCGGCATCGACATCGGTGATCGCGAGGTCCGCAAGGGCGCTGCCGCCTCCGTCCAGTCCTGGGTGGAGGAGCACGGCGGCACCGTGCCGGACGAGGTGCGCCAGTTCGTCGACCGGATCAGCGGCGAGGGCGGCACGCCGCTCGTGTGCGCCGAGATCTCCGGCGGCGTCGCCTCGGTGCGCGGCGTGATTCGGCTGTCCGACGTGGTCAAGCCGGGCATCAAGGAGCGTTTCGCCGAGATGCGCAAGATGGGCATCAAGACCGTCATGGTCACCGGCGACAACCCGCTGACCGCGAAGGCGATCGCGGAGGAGTCCGGTGTGGACGACTTCCTGGCCGAGGCCAGGCCGGAAGACAAAATGGCCCTGATCCGCAAGGAGCAGGAGGGCGGCAAGCTCGTCGCCATGACCGGTGACGGCACCAACGACGCGCCCGCGCTCGCCCAGGCCGACGTCGGTGTCGCGATGAACACCGGCACCATGGCGGCCAAGGAAGCCGGCAACATGGTCGATCTCGACTCGGACCCGACCAAGCTGCTCCAGATCGTGGAGATCGGCAAGCAGTTGCTGATCACGCGCGGTGCGTTGACGACGTTCTCCATCGCCAACGACCTCGCGAAGTACTTCGCGATCCTGCCGGCCATGTTCGGCGCGGTCTATCCCGGCCTCAAGGCGCTGAACATCCTGCACCTGCACTCGCCGCAGTCGGCGATCCTCTCGGCGGTGATCTTCAACGCCCTGATCATCGTCGCGCTGATCCCGTTGGCCCTGCGCGGTGTCCGGTACCGGCCGTCGAGCGCGTCCAGCCTGCTGCGCCGCAACCTGCTGATCTACGGCGTCGGTGGCGTGATCTCGCCGTTCCTGTTCATCTGGCTGATCGACCTCGTCGTCCGTCATTTCCCTGGATTGAACTGAACCCTGGATTGAGCTGAGCGAAGATGAAATTCACCGTGTTCCTTCGGCAGACCTGGGCCGGATTCAAGGTTCTGATCGTGCTGACCGTGGTGCTCGGCATCCTCTACCCGGCCGGCGTGTGGGTCGTGTCCCGCGTGCCCGGTCTGGAGGCCAGGGCCGAGGGGTCGATGGTGCAGGACGACGGACGGACCGTCGGTTCGAGCCTGATCGGCATCAACCCGATCGACCCGAACGCCAAGAAGGACGTCACCGATGACCGGTACTTCCACACCCGACCCTCGGCCATCGCCACCGACTTCTCCACAACGGACAAGACCAAGCTGGGCCTGGGCGCCAACGACGGCAACAACTCCGGGGCGTCCAACCTGGCCGAGAACAGCACGATCCTGCTGGCGCAGGTGGAGGCCCGCAAGACCTACATCGCCAAGCGGGAGGGCGTGAGCCCGGACCAGGTGCCGGCCGACGCGGTCACCACCTCCGCTTCCGGTCTCGACCCGGACATCAGCCCGGCCTACGCCTACCTCCAGGTCGCGCGCGTGGCCAGGGTGAACGGGCTGTCCGACGCGCAGGTGCACCAGATCGTCGCGGAGAACATCGTCAACCGGTCGCTGGGTGTTCTCGGTGACCCGTACGTCGACGTGCTCACCCTGAACATCGACGTGCGGCAGGCCCTCCAGCAGCGACATGCCGGCTGACCGAACAGATGGATGACGTGGGCGGCGCCGAGGTAGCGCAGACTGAACCCGTGGACGTTGAACCGACAACGGAGACGCACAAGCCACGGCGGGGCGAACTGCGCATCTACCTCGGCGCCGCTCCCGGCGTCGGCAAGACCTTCGCCATGCTCGGCGAGGCCAGACGACGCCTGGAACGCGGCGCCGACCTGGTCGCCGGCCTGGTCGAGACGCACGGCCGCAGCAAGACCGCGGAACTCCTCGACGGCATCGAGGCCATCCCGCGCAAGGTGATGAACCATCGCGGGCACGACTTCACCGAGATGGACACGGACGCGATCCTCGCACGCAAGCCCGAGGTCGTGCTGGTCGACGAACTGGCGCACACCAACGTCCCGGGGTCCAAACACGAAAAACGCTGGCAGGACGTCGAGGACCTGCTTGAGGCCGGCATCGACGTGCTCGCCACGGTCAATGTGCAGCACCTGGCGAGCCTCAACGACGTGGTCGAGCGGATCACCGGGGTGCCGCAGCACGAGACCGTGCCGGACCAGGTGGTGCGCGGGGCAGAGCAGATCGAACTGATCGACATCACCCCGGAGGCGCTGCGCCGCCGCCTCGCGCACGGCAACGTCTACCCGGCCCAGCGCATCGACGCGGCGCTGGCCAACTACTTCCGGGTCGGCAACCTGACCGCGCTGCGCGAACTCGCCCTGCTCTGGGTCGCCGACCAGGTCGACATCGCCTTGCAGCGCTACCGTGCCGAGCAGCAGATCACCGACACCTGGGAGACCAGGGAGCGGATCGTGGTCGCCATCACCGGCGGCAAGGAGAGCGAGACGCTGATCCGGCGCGCCCGCCGGATCGCCAACCGGGCGGGCGCCGAACTGCTCGTGGTGCACGTGCTGCGCGGCGACGGTCTCGCGGACGCGCCGCCGGACGCGGTGCTGCGCTACCGCAAGCTCGCTGAGGACGTCGGTGCCACCTACCACCAGGTGGTCGGTGAGGACGTGCCCAGCGCGCTGCTCGACTTCGCCCGCGGCGCCAACGCCACCCAGCTGGTCCTCGGCACCTCGCGGCGCTCCCGCGTCGCGCGGCTGTTCAGCGAGGGCGTCGGCACCACCGTGATCAACCAGTCCGGCCCGATCGACGTGCACATGGTCACCCACTCCCAGGCCGGTGGTGGCCTGCGCGCGCAGCTGGCCCAGGGCGCGCTGACGCCCTCGCGCAAGGTCATCGGCTGGCTGCTCTCGTTCCTGCTGCCCGCCGTGGTCACCGGCGGCGGCCTCGTGCTGCACGAGGCACTGGACATCTCCACCAACGCCGCCGCCTTCGTGCTCGCCACGGTCGCGGTCGCGCTGGTCGGCGGGCTTGGGCCGGCGCTGCTGTCCGCGCTGCTCGGCGGGATCCTGTTGAACTACTTCTTCGTCCCGCCGATCTACACGCTCACCATCGCGACCCCGGAGAACCTGGTCACGCTGATCACCATGATGGTGGTCGCGGTGCTGGTCGCGCTGGTCGTGGACCGGGCGGCACGACGGGCGACCCAGGCGGCGCAGGCGCGCACCGAGGCCGCGCTGCTCGCCTCCTACGCCCGCACCGTGCTCACCAACCCGATGCCGCTGGTGCGGCTGCTGGAGAAGGTGCAGGAGAACTTCAACCTCACCTCGGTCGCGCTGCTCGAACGCGACGGCACCGAATGGCGCCGGGTCGCCTGCGTCGGCGGCGAGCCGTGCGACGAGCCGGACGATGCCGACGTGGACGTGCCGGTCACCCCGGACGTGCACCTGGCGTTGCGCGGTCGCGCGCTGCCCGCCGCCGACCGCCAGGTGCTGGAGGCCGCCGCCGGCCAGGCGCTGCTCGCGTTGCGCCAGCAGCGGATGGCCGCCAAGGCCGCCGCAGCGCAGCGCCGCGCCGAGACCACCGAGCTGCGCACCGCGCTGCTCTCCGCGGTCGGGCACGACCTGCGCACCCCGCTCACCTCGATCAAGGCCGCCATCGGCAGCCTGCGCGACCAGGACCTCGCACTGTCCCAAGAGGACACCAACGAGCTGCTTGCCACTGTTGAGGAGTCGGCCGACCGACTCACCGGGCTGGTCGACAACCTGCTCGACTCGTCCCGCCTTGCTACCGGCGCGGTCGAACCGAGCATGCGCCCGGTCGGCTACTACGAGGCCGTCGCCCGCGCGATGTCCGGCATCGACGAGCGCGAGCTGGTCGAGGTCGACGTGGACGAGCACCTGCCGCTCGTGCTGGCCGACGCCGGCCTGTTGGAGCGCGTCATCGCCAACGTGATCGACAACGCGCTGCGTTACGGCCGCGACCGGAGGTCCAACGGTGGCCCGCAGGTCGCGGTGCGGGCCAGCAGCTATCGGGGTCTGGTCGAACTGCGGGTCGTCGACCACGGACCCGGCCTGCCCAAACGCGCGTCGGAGACGGTGTTCGCGCCGTTCCAGCGGCTCGGCGACCGTCAGGCCACCGTCGGCGTCGGGCTCGGCCTGTCCGTCGCCAAGGGCTTCACCGAGGCCATGGGCGGCACCATCCGCACCGAGGACACGCCAAGCGGCGGGCTCACCGTGGTGATCTCGTTGCCGGCGGCGGACGGCCCGGCCATATCCCCGAGCGAACCAGTGGCGACGACACCGGGAGCGAACCGATGACCGCAGCGACCGGGGGCCCGGCGGTCAGGGTGCTCGTCGTCGACGACGAGCCGCAGATCGTCCGCGCCCTGCGCATCAACCTGACCGCGCGCGGCTACCACGTGCTCACCGCACCGGACGGTACCGGCGCCCTGCGCGCGGCGGCCGATGGCAAGCCCGACGTCGTCGTGCTCGATCTCGGCCTGCCCGACCTGGACGGCACCGAGGTCATCGCGGGCCTGCGCGGCTGGTCAACGGTGCCGATCATCGTGCTGTCCGCGCGCACCGACTCCACCGACAAGGTCGAGGCGCTCGACGCAGGCGCCGACGACTACGTGACCAAGCCGTTCGGCATGGACGAACTACTCGCCCGGCTGCGCGCCGCGGTCCGCCGCTCCAGCGCGGGCGCGATCGACGGTGAGGAGGCGGTGGTGGAAACCGACTCGTTCACCGTCGACCTGATCGCCAAGAAGGTGCGCAGGGAAGGTGCCGAGGTGCACCTCACGCCGACCGAGTGGGGCGTGCTGGAGGTGCTGGTGCGCAACAGGGGCAGGCTGGTCGCGCAGAAGCAGCTGCTGCAGGACGTGTGGGGCCCGGCCTACGCGACCGAATCGCACTATCTGCGCGTCTACCTGGCCCAACTGCGCCGCAAGCTGGAACGCGAACCGGCCCACCCCAAGCACCTGCTCACCGAACCAGGCATGGGCTACCGCTTCGAGCCCTAGCAGTAGCCGGCCTCAGCGGTAGTCGACCTCAGCGGTAGCCGGCCGCCTGCAACTCGAACAGCTCCGCGTACCGGCCGCCGCGCGCGAGCAGTTCGGCGTGGCTGCCGTACTCGACCACCTTGCCGCCGTCCAGGTAGACGATCAGGTCGGCCATGAGCACCGTGGAGAACCGGTGCGACACCAGCACGGTGATCGCGCCGGTCCGCGCCGCGTTCTCCTTGGCCGCCTTGGCGTACTGGTCGAACAGGGCATGCTCGGCCTGCGCGTCCAGGCTCGCGGTCGGCTCGTCCAGCACGACCAGCAGCGGTTCCTCCCGCCGCATGGCGCGGCCCAGTGCGAGCCGCTGCCACTGCCCGCCGGAAAGGCCGTGCCCGCCGGTGTACGCATTGCCGACCCTGGTCGCAAGTCCCTTCGGCAGCTGCTCCACTAGTTCCGGCACGCCAGCCCGGACGAGTGCGCGTTCCGCGGCTGGCTCGTCGTCGATGCTGGGCAGGTCGGCGACGCCGATCGAGCGCACCGCCGGCATCTGGAACCGGGCGAAATCCTGGAACGCCGCTGTGCAGCGCTCGCCCCAGGCCGTCGGGTCCAGTTCGGACAGTGGAACGCCGTCGAGGAGGATCTGGCCCTCGTCCGGTTCGTACATGCCGAGCAGCAGCTTCACCAGCGTGGTCTTGCCCGACCCGTTCTCGCCGATCAGCGCGACCGTCGAACCGGCAGGCAGGTCGATGTCCACCCCGGTCAGCACCGGCCGTTGGGTGCCAGGGTAGTGGAAGGCCAACTGACGCAACGAGATCCCGGTGTGCAGCCGCTCCGGCGGCGGTGTCCTGCCGGCAGCGGCCGCCTTTTCCTCGGCGTGGTCCTCCAACCAGAACAGCCGATCCACCGTGGCCAGCGTCGCGACCAGACCACCGGCGCCCTGCGCCGCGGAGGCCAGTTGCGTGCGGGAGCGGCGGATCAGCGACACGGTCATCAGCACGGTGCCCAGCGACAACAGGCCGTCGGTCGCCCGCAGCACCACGAACGCGACCGCGCTCATCAGCATGACCGCGTAGATCAGCCAGCCGACCGCCTGCACGCCGAGGATCTGGCCCGCCTCGATACCGCTGCGCCGGTTCAGTTCCGCGCCCAGCTTGCGGTGCAGGGCGGCGAGGTGCCTGGTGAGCCCGTACGCGCGCACCTCGCTCGCGCTGCCCGCCTCGGTCGTCAGCGCGAAGATCTTGCCGCTGAGTCGTCGCGCGTTCGCCATGTCGTCGTCCGCGTTCTTGCTGATCCGCTTGGCGATCCGGTCCGCGATCATCGGCGGCACCGCGCTGATCGGCAGCAACAACAGCCACGGTGACACGGACGCCAGCAGCACGAGCAGGGTGATGATCCGCGCGACCGACGACGCGTTGCTCAGGACCATGCGCGGTGCCGCAGCCAACTGGCGCCGGTTCGCGTTCAACCGCTCCACCTGCGCCAGGTAGTCGGCCCGCTCCAGGTGTTCCAACGTACGCACGCCGCTGATCAACCGGATCATGTTGGCGGTGCGGTAGATCGCGATCCGATCGGAGAGCGCCATCGCGTTGGTCGCGCCGACCGAGTACAGCAACCAGCCGATCGCGATCAGTCCGGCGACGATGGCAACGCCGCCGATCACCTGCGCGGTCGACCCGCCGAGCGCGCCGTCCACCAGCAGCCGGTAGCCGAGCGGGTAGCAGGTGGACGCGACGCTGCCCAGCACGAGCATGATCGTGACCAGCGTCATCCAGCCCGGCGCCGCGCGGAAACCGTCGAAGAACAACACCGCGGCGAGCCGGGTCAGCCTGCGCTTCCCGCTCATGACTCACCCCCGAACCTGCTGGCCTGCAACCGATACATCTCCGCGTACGTGCCGCCCGCCGCGAGAAGTTCGGCGTGGCTGCCGCGCTCGGTGATCCGACCGCCGTCCAGCACGCAGATCACCTCCGCCCTGCGCACGGTCGCGAACCGGTGCGAGATGACGACCGTGGTCAGGCCCTCGGTGATCTGGAAGAACCGCTGGTAGAACCGGGCTTCGCCGCGAATGTCCAAGGCGGCGGTGGGCTCGTCGAGCACGAGCAGCCTTGCGCCGTGCCTTGTCGCGAACAGCGCCCGAGCCAAAGCCAGGCGCTGCCACTGGCCACCGGAGAGGTCGACGCCATCCGGCAGTTCCCTGGACAGCACCGTGTCCCAGCCCTTGGGCAGCGTCGCCAGCACGTCGGCGAAGCCCGCGGTCTCGGCGGCCTGCTCGACGCCGTCGCGGTCGTCGAGATGTTCGATCGCGCCGAACGCGATGTTGTCGTAGACGGTGCTCGGATAGTGCACCGGATCCTGCGGCATCAGCGCCACGGTTCGTTGCCAGCCGGCCGGATCGAGCTGGCGAACGTCCGTGCCGTCCACGGTGATCCGGCCAGCCGTCGGGTCGCGCAGCCGGGACAACAGGCTGACCAAAGTGGACTTGCCTGCCCCGTTCACGCCCACGATCGCGGTGGACGTGCCAGCCTCCAGTTCCAGGTCGAGCCCGCTGAGCACATCGGAGTCGCCGGAGGGATACCGAAAACCGACCGACTCGAACCGCACGCTGTGCTCCGGCCTTGTGCCGACCGGTTCGGTGCCGGTCAACTCCTCCGGTTCGACCAGTTCGGACTCCAACCTCGTCACGTCGGGAATGCCGGCCAACGTCCAGGCCAGCGTGATGTCGTCGGTGCTGATGCTGCCCGCGGACATGGTCACCGCGAGCATCGGCAGCAGGATCGACAACGACCGCAGGTCGATCGTGCCAGCGTGCGCCTGGTAAGCGATGAACGCCATCGACCCGGCATAGCCGGCGAAGACGATGGCGAACCCGATCAGCGCACGTCGATGCAGGTCGCGCAGGCCGGGCACACCGGTCGCGATCGCCTCCCGGTACTCGGCGCGGAACTGGTCGGCGATGAAGTCGGCGAGGCCGAACACCCGGACCTCCTTGGCGTCCTGCACCTTCGAGCCGACACCGATCAGGTACCAGGCGCGTCGCATGGCAATCGTTTGCCCGCGCAGTTCGGTCGCCTGGCGCAACACTGCCTTCAACGTGAAGCGCCGCACCAGCAACCACATCACCAGCAGCCCGAGCCCGAGCCACCACTGGAACACCGCGACCGCGACGCAACCAAGCACGCCCGAGGCGCGAGAAGCCAGAATGCCGGCCAAGGTGACCGGCGCGTCACCGGGGAAGAACCCGGTCAGGCTGCCCTCTGCCCGCGCCAACCGGTCCAGCACCTCGGCGTTCTCCAGATGGCCGATGCCGACCGGCCCGGACACCGCGCGCATCAACCGCGCCTGCATATCCGAGGTGATCCGCGCCTTGGCCGAGGTGCCGATCGCGTTGCCGATCGGGCTCGTCATCAGCGACAGCGCGTACATCACCGCGGCGAACACCAACGCCATGATCAACGTGTCGCCGTCGGCCGAACCGAGACCGTGCGCGACCGCCCCCGGCACGGCGGCCACCACCAGACCCAGCGCGATCACCACCACCGTCGGCAGCACGGTGCTCAGCACCACCCAGGCGCCGGTCAGAATGGTCAGCGCTCGGCTGGCCGACCACAACAGTCCCAGCACCTGCCGGGCGGTCGCGTGCTCCGAACTGGGCGTGTGGCTGTACGCGGTGGAAAGCTTCGTGCTCATACGTCTCCCCAGGAATCAACTCATCATGACCGACCGCGTGGAAGCGATGAGCTATAGGCGCATCCTGGCAACGTACCGCGACGGCGCAACCGGTTTTCCGCTTTCAGTTCCGGACCGTGAACACGGTGACGACCGCGCCGAGCAAAAACGCGGCACCCGCGAGCACCATGGCAACCCGCAGGCCGGACACGAACGCAGCGCCCGCGCCGGACACCAGCTCGCCCAGTAACGCGATGCCGACCACGCCACCCACCTGCCGCGCCGCGTTGATCACCCCGGACGCCAGCCCGGCCCGTCCCTCTGGCGCGGCCTCCACGACGGCAGTTGTGGCGGCCGGCATGGTAAACGACATGCCGAAGCCCGCAGCGACCAGCGGAGCGACCAGCAGTGCATAACCGCCGCTCGGCCGGGCCAGCATCAGCCCGAGCAGGCCGGCACCGCCGACAACCAGCCCGATCAGCATGGTCGCGCGCGGGCCACCGGTGCGCGCGGTGAACCGGCCGGACAGCGCGGAGCCCGCTGCGACCACCGCCATCTGCGGCAGCAGCGCCAGCCCGCACAGGATGGCCGAGAAGTGCAGAACCTGCTGGAAGTAGAGGTTCAACACGAACAACTCGCCGTAGAACCCGAGGTTGATCAACAGGCCGACCACGCTACCGCCGCTGAACTCGGCAGAGGAGAACAACTCCAGCGGCAGCATCGGGCTGTCTACCCGCCGCTCGACCAGCACGAACGCGACCGTAGCCAACACGAACAGCGCCGAGGCACCGATCACCGGCGCGGTAAGGCCGTTGTGGCCGCCCTGGATCAACCCGAACGCCAACGCGGCCAGCGCGAGCACACCGATCACCTGCGCCGCCGGATCCAGCCGACTCGGCCTGCCCTCCGGCGCCGGCACGTGGATCGCGGTCAGCCACATCGCGGCGGCACCGATCGGCACGTTCACGAAGAACACCAGGCGCCACGACACTGCGCTGACCAGCACCCCACCCAGAATCGGCCCGGTCGCCGCGGCCAGTCCCGCGATCCCGCCCCACACACCGATCGCCCTCGCCCGCGCCGACGAGTCCGGGAAGGCGGCCCGCAGCACCGCCAACGACGCCGGCACGCTCAACGCGGCGCCGACGCCCTGCACCAGCCGCGCGATCACCAGCACGATTGTGTTCGGCGCCAAGCCGCAGCCAAGCGAAGCCAACACGAACACGCCCAGCCCGACCTGGAACACCAGCCGCGCGCCGAACCGATCCGCCAACGCGCCACCGGTGAGCAGTCCGGCCGCGAGCATCAGCAGGTACCCGTCGACCACCCACTGCAACCCGGTAACGCTCGCGCCAAGATCGGTGTGCAGGGCTGGCAGCGCCACGTTCACGATCGTGTTGTCCAGGATGACCATGAAGTAGGCGAGGCAGATCGCCACCAGCGCGGGCGTGATCACCCGTGTCGACACGGCTTTCCGATCGGCTGGAGTGGACATGCCCCAGGTTTAGCCCACCCCACCGACAATTATTCGACAAGTCCGCAGTGGACAAACGAAAACGGCCTCGTCCCAGGCAACTGGGACGAGGCCGTTTCGATCGCGCCTCAGTGCTTCGGCGTACCGGTTCCGGAGGTTGGAGGGCTGCTGGGTGGCGGATCGCTTGGCGAAGGGTCAGTGGGTGGCGGGTCGGTCGGCGGCGGGTCGGTTGGCGGGTTGCTGCTGCTCGGCTTACCCGGCTTCGACGGCGGGGCCGAATCCCAGGTGGTGATCGTGGTGATGCCGTGCGGGCCGCTGGTCGTCGTCACGATCATCCGACGGGTCGTGGTCGGTGCGGTCGTGCTTGTCTCCGCGGTGGTCGGCGTCGGGCTGCCGCCCTCGGTCGGGGTGGGGCTGTCCACGGCCGTCGACGTGCCGACGGTCTGGCCGGTGTACGGGTTCACCTGCACGTGGGCGTTGTTCGACGGCTGGCCGCTTGCCGACTTGGGTGCCGATGAGACGACCGTCGCGATCGTGCCGAGGGCGGTCGCGAGCACTACGCCGGACACCGCGAGCATGATCGGCACCCGCGCGCTCTTGCGCGTGTCGGGTGGCGGAGCGGTCTGCTCGCGCGGGTTGTCCTCATCCATCGGTTCTCCTCGCGGGGCTCATGGCGGACGCTGCGCAGTGTGCCCTATTCGTTATCTGCCCGTGCTGCCGGGCTCGTGGTGATATGGGGTTAATACCCGAAATCCTGGGTCCAATACCAACCCTGCGTATCGACTCCGATACCCATTGCAACAAATTGACAATTGAGGATGTTGTTGCGGTGGCCTGAGTCGTTCATCCAGTCGTCGAACACCTGCTGAGCCGACGTCTGGCCCTTCGCGATGTTCTCGCCACCTGGACTGCCGTACCCGTAGGACTCGATTCGCCGGTCGAACCGGGTGCTACCAGGGCCGTTGTGTGAGAAGTAGTCGTTGTTCGCCATGTCCTCGCTGTGTGCGATCGCGGCGTTGTCCAGCCGGGAGTCCTCGCGTAGCGGACCGCATCCCCAGTCGTCGCGCGCCGAGTTGACCAGTTGGAACAGTTGTGCGGCCTGGCCTGGGCTGGTGGGCGGCCGCTGGGTGCTGGTCGGGCCGGCAGGCGGACTGGGCCGGTTGGTGGTGGTGGTCGGCGGCGCCGGGGTGGTGCTGCTGGTGGGAACCGGCGTCGTTGTTGTGGTGGTCGCGCTTGTCGTGGTCGGAGTCGCCGTTGTCGTCGGCGCGCCGGTTGTCGACGTGGTCGACGTGCTGTTGACCACCAGGCCGGGCGCGGGCAGTTCCTCCGCGTTCGCGATCTGCGTCGGTCCGCTCGACAGCTCGACGGGGCGCGGTGCCGAGGTCAGATGGCTTGCGAGGCTGGCGCTTCCGGCGACAACGGCGCCGAGTGCGATCGCGACCAGCATTGCCCGGACGGTGGGGTTATGGCGGGGCGACCCGTTCACAGCGGGGGACCGTACCACTACTCGGTGACAGCCGATCGTGTGATAGGGGATCGTGGGGCACGATTGTCCGGTGACCGAAGACCCGAGCCGGCTCACCCGGCTCACCGCGTGGGTGCACGGCGAGGTGCAGGGCGTCGGATTCCGCTGGTGGACCAGGGCCCGCGCGCTGGAACTCGGTCTCGCGGGCAGCGCGAGCAACCTTTCCGACGGTCGGGTCGAGGTGATCGCGGAGGGTGCTCATGCCGACTGCGCGCGACTGCTCGCCTTGCTCAGGTCCGGTACGACGCCTGGTCGGGTGAGCCTGGTCGTAGAACGATGGTCGCCGGCTAAGGGCGGTTTGCGCGGTTTCCGCGAGCGGTGAACCCGGCCCCGCTCACTCACGCGAGTGATACTGGACCGAGTGATACTGGACCAAGGGAGGCGCGATCCGCGCAGGCCGCGTCGTTGGCAGGCACCGACCTCCCACTGTTGACCGGTAGGCCCAGGTACCCTCTTGCGAACGGAATCCGGGAGGCCCGCGCGCAATGCATCTGAAAAGCCTGACGTTGAAGGGCTTCAAGTCCTTCGCCTCGGCTACCACGCTGCGCTTCGAACCCGGCATCACCTGCGTCGTCGGACCGAACGGCTCCGGCAAGTCCAACGTCCTGGACGCGCTGTCCTGGGTCATGGGAGAACAGGGCGCGAAGGCGCTGCGCGGCGGCAAGATGGAGGATGTCATCTTCGCCGGCACCTCCGGTCGCGCCCCGCTCGGCCGCGCCGAGGTCACGCTGACCATCGACAACACCGACGGCGCCCTGCCGATCGACTACACCGAGGTGTCCATCACGCGGCGGATGTTCCGCGACGGCGCCAGTGAGTACGAGATCAACGGCAGTTCGTGTCGGCTGATGGACGTGCAGGAACTGCTCTCCGACTCCGGTATCGGCCGCGAGATGCACGTCATCGTCGGCCAGGGCCAGCTAGGCGCGATCCTGGAGTCCAAGCCGGAAGGTCGGCGCGCGTTCATCGAGGAGGCCGCAGGCGTCCTCAAACACCGCAAGCGCAAGGAAAAGGCGCTGCGCAAGCTGGACGCGATGCAGGCCAACCTGACCCGGTTGACCGACCTCACCGCGGAACTGCGCCGTCAGCTCAAGCCGCTCGGCAAGCAGGCCGAGATCGCCCGTCGCGCCCAGGCCGTGCAGGCCGACCTGCGCGACGCTCGGCTGCGCCTCTACGCGGACGACCTGGTCAACCAGCGTACCGAAATCGCCCGCGACGAGGCAGACGAGAGCGCGGCCCGTGCGCGCCGCGCCGAGGTCGAGCAGGCCGTGCAGCTGGGCCAGGCCGAGCAGAACGAGCTGGAGGAACGCGTCGCGGCGGACGCGCCGCGGCTGGCCGCGGCGCAGGACACCTGGTACCGGCTCTCTGCGCTGGAGGAGCGGCTGCGCGGCACGGTGCGGCTGGCCGCCGAGCGCGAGCGGCACCTGACCGCGCAGGTGGAGACGCCGCGCGGCGGGCGCGATCCGGAGGAGCTGGAGGCCGAGGCCGAGGAGACCGCGTACCGCGAGGCCGAACTGCTCGCCGCGGTCGACGAGGCGCGCACCGTTCTCGCCGAGACGACCGAGGAACGCGGTCAGGCTGGAGCCGAGGTCGCGGCGGCGGAGACGGGCGCACATGGCGGCGATGCGCGCGGTCGCGGACCGGCGCGAGGGCCTGGCCCGGCTGGCCGGTCAGGTCGAGGCGTTGCGCAGCAAGAACAACGCGACCGCGGACGAGATCGAGCGGCTGTCAACGTCGCTCGCGGAGGCCGAGCGAACGTGCCGAGGTCGCCGCGATGGAACTCGCCGAGGCGCAGGCCGAGGTGCGGCGGCGAGGAGTCCGACGACGTCGACCTGGTCGAACGGCACCAGCTGGCCGTGCAGGCGCGGGACGCTGCGCAGGCCAGGGTCGAGGAACTGGTGCGGGCCGAACGCACCGCGGAGAAGGAGATCGCGTCCTGGAAGGCCAGGGTCGACGCGCTCTCGCTCGGCCTGACCCGCAGGGACGGCGCTGGTGCGCTGCTCGCCGCCGGCTGATCGGCTGCCCGGTGTACTCGGTTCGGTCGCGGCGCTGCTCACCGTGCGGCCCGGCGCCGAGGTCGCGCTGGCCGCTGCGCTGGGCGCGGTCGCCGACGCGGTCGCGGTGGCCGGTGGCGACGACGCGGTGTCCGCGCTGAAACTGTTGCGCGACAACGACGCCGGCCGCGCCGGTCTGCTCGTCGGCGGACGCCGAGTCCACTGTGGACAAGGCCGGCTGGCCCGCGCTGCCCTACGGCGCTTCCTGGGCGGTCGACCTGGTCGAGGCGCCGCAGGCGCTGCGGGGCGCCGTGCACCGCGCGCTGGACCGGGTCGCGGTCGTGGACGAACCTGGCCGTCGCGCGGGACTTCGTGCGACAGCATCCGGGCGTGCGCGCGGTGACCTCCGACGGCGACCTGCTCGGCGCCGACTGGGCGGTCGGCGGGTCCGGTCGCAGCCAGAGCGTCATCGAGGTGCAGGCCGCCGTCGACGAGGCCAACGACAAGCTGATCAAGGCCGAACAGGCGCGCCCAGCAGGCCAGCGCCGCGCTGACCGGCGCCAAGGCCGAGCAGGAGGCGCGCCGCGACGAGGTCAGCTCAGGCCAAGGAAGCGCTGAACGAGGCCAAGGTGCGCCAGGCCCGCTCCTCGGAGCGGCTGACCCGGCTGCGCCAGGCCGCTCGGTCGGCCGAGGCCGAGGCCGAGCGGATGCGCAACCAGCGCGGCAAGGTCGAAGCCGCCCGCGAGGAAGCCGTCGGCAAGCTCGTCGACCTTGAGGAACGACTCGCCGTCGTGCAGTCCGAGTCGATCGGGGAGGAGCCGGACACCGCGGTCCGCGACGAGATCAGCGAGCAGCTGAACAGCGCCCGCCAGCGCGAGGTCGAGTCGCGGCTCGGCCTGCGCACCGCGGAGGAGCGCGCCCGCGCGTTGCAGGGCAAGGCCGAGTCGCTGCGCCGCGCCGCCCGCGCCGAACGCGAGTCGCGCGAACGGGCCGCGCGAGCCCAGGCCGCTCGCGTCCGGGGTGCGGCGGTGGCCACGGCGGTCGTGCGGGCCGGCGAGCTGGCGCTGGAGCGGATCGCCGTTTCGCTGCGCAGAGCGGCTCAGGAACGCGACATCGCGCAGACCAGGCGGGCCGAGGGGGAGACAGCGCTGGCCCAGGTGCGAAACCGGGTCCGCGAGCTGGCCACCGAACTGGAGAAGCTCACCGACGCGGTGCACCGCGACGAGGTGCTGCGCGCCGAGCAGCGGCTGCGCCTTGAACAGCTGGAAGCCAAGATCGCCGAGGACTTCGGCATCGGCCTCGACGACCTGATCAACGAGTACGGCCCGGACGTGCCGGTCCCGCCGAGCCCGGCCGGAGATGGCCGAGTACGAGGCGGCCAAGGAGCGCGGCGAGGAGGTCGTCTCGCCGCAGCCGATGCCCTACGACCGGAACACCCAGACCAGGCGGGCCAAGCGCGCCGAGCGCGACCTGGCCACCCTCGGCAAGGTCAACCCGCTGGCGCTGGAGGAGTTCGCCGCGCTTGAGGAGCGCTACAAGTTCCTGTCCACCCAGCTTGAGGACTTGAAGGCGACCCGGCGCGATCTGCTCACCGTGGTCAAGGACGTCGACGAGAAGATCCTTGAGGTGTTCAACTCCGCGTACACCGACGTGGCGCGGGAGTTCGAGACGGTGTTCAGCGTGCTGTTCCCGGGCGGTGAGGGCCGGATGATCCTCACCGAGCCGGACGATCTGCTGACCACCGGCGTCGACGTGGAGGCCAGGCCGCCCGGCAAGAAGGTCAAGCGGCTCTCGCTGCTCTCCGGTGGGGAGAAGTCGCTGGTCGCGGTGGCCATGCTGGTGGCGATCTTCCGCGCCCGCCCCTCGCCCTTCTACGTGATGGACGAGGTCGAGGCCGCGTTGGACGACACCAACATGGGTCGGCTGATCGGCCTGCTCGACCAGCTGCGCGCCACGTCACAGCTGATCATCATCACCCACCAGAAGCCGACCATGGAAATCGCGGACGCGCTCTACGGCGTCAGCATGCGCGGCGACGGCATCAGTCAGGTGATCTCGCAGCGCCTGCGCGGCCGCAACGAGCGCAAGCCGGCAACGGACGCACCAGAGCCCGAGCCCACTCCAGAACCCGAACCGGAACCGGTGGGTGCCCTCGACTCGCTACAGTGACGCGCGAGATCCGGCAGGAAGAACCAAGGTGAGGGTGCGATGAACCAGCCGTACGGCGGGCAGTTCCCTGGCGGCCAGCCCGTCCCCTATGGCCAGCCCGCTCCATACGGCCAGCCCCCCGCCTATGGCCAGCCCCCTGCCTACGCCGCGCCGCAGCAGCAGCCGGGGTATCCGCAGGTCCAGCCCGGTTATCCGGGCGCGCCGCAGGGCTACGGCGGGTATCCGCAGCAGGGCGGCATGGGCCGGATCGTGTTGCAGTCCTCGTACTTCTTCCTGGCGTGGCGGCTGGGCAGCGTGCCGATGACGGTGTTCGTGGACGGCGTGCCGCAGCAGATGCAGTGGGGCCAGACGTTCCTGGACGTGCCGGCGGGCCAGCACCAGATCGCCATCCAGGGCGACTACCGGGGCAGGCGCGTCATCGGCCAGGCCCAGACGGTTGCGCAGGTCATGCCCGGTCAGCAGACCGTGCTCTACTATCGCGCACCCGCGTTGGCCAGCGCGCCCGGTTCGGTCGGCCCGAACCCGCAGCAGCCGACCAACGGCCTTGCCGCGTCGCTGTCGATCTCGTTGATCCCGCTCGTGTTCGTGATCATCGTCCTGATCATCACGCTGGCCACCACCTGACCGCTGCCACCGTCCGTCCACGGGAGCGGCCCGCGCGTGAAAGGATGGCCGGGTGTCAACAACGACTGTGATCGTGATCGTCGTAGCCGTTGTCGTGGTGCTGATGGTGGTGCTCGCCACCGGTCTGCTGCTCGCGCGGCGGCGCCGGATCAGCCTCGGCGAGGGTAAGCCCGCGGAGCAGGAACGACCGAGCGGCGGTAGCTACAAGGCGGGCGGCGGTATCGCGTTCGCTCCCGGCGGCAGGCCCGAGCAGCCGACCGGCCCGCCCGAGCACCCGGCCGGTGAGCGCACCGAGGTCGACGGCCAGCCAGGGGTGGGCGACGACGCGTCCGTACCTCGCGACGCACCCAAGCCCACCCTCGTCGACGTGGCGCTGCCCACCGAGACGCTGCCCACTGAGGAGGAGGCGCCGGCACCCGAGCCTCCGACCGCGCCGGTCCCGGTGCCCAAGGAGCCGCAGACCGACTCGCTGGCCATCGGCGACGTGCTCGCCGACCGCACCCAGCAAGAGCAGCAGCTGGAGCCGATCGAGCCGACCTCTGGCCGGTTGGAGCGGCTGCGCGGCAGGCTCGCCGCGTCCCGGTCCACGTTCGGCCAGGGCCTGCTCGGCCTGCTCGGCGCGGGCGACCTCGACGAGGATTCGTGGACCGACATCGAGGACACGCTGCTCATGGCCGACCTCGGCGCGGCGACCACCACCGAGATCGTGGCGAAGCTGCGCTCGGAGATCGTCAGCAGGGGCGTCCGCACGCCAGCACAGGCCCAGGCCATGCTGCGCGACGTGCTGGTCGGCGCGCTGCACCCGGACATGGATCGCGCCCTGCGTGCCCTTCCGCACGCCGACGGCCCCGCTGTCGTGCTGGTGGCCGGCGTGAACGGGACCGGCAAGACGACGACTACCGGCAAGCTCGCCAGGGTACTCGTCGCTGATGGGAGACGAGTCCTGCTCGGCGCCGCCGACACCTTCCGCGCGGCCGCCGCCGACCAGCTGGAGACCTGGGCGAAGCGGGTCGGCGCCGAGGTCGTGCGCGGCAAGGAGGGTGCCGATCCGGCCGCTGTCGCGTTCGACGCGGTCAAGCGCGGCATCGAGACCAAGGTCGACACGGTCGTCCTGGACACAGCCGGCCGGCTGCACACCAAGACCGGCCTGATGGACGAGCTGGGCAAGGTCAAGCGGGTCGTGGAGAAGCAGGCCAAGGTCGACGAGGTGCTGCTCGTGCTGGACGCCACGACCGGCCAGAACGGGGTGATCCAGGCCAGGGTCTTCGCGGAGATCGTCGACGTCACCGGGATCGCGTTGACCAAGCTGGACGGTACCGCCAAGGGCGGCATCGTCTTCCAGGTCCAGCGCGAACTCGGCGTACCGGTGAAGCTGGTCGGCCTCGGCGAGGGCCAGGACGACCTGGCGCCGTTCGAGCCGGGCGCATTCGTGGACGCGCTGCTCAACACCAACGGGAAGTGATGTAGTCATGATCATCAGCCGTCTCGCTAGGCCGCTGATCGCCGCGACCTTCATCGTCGGCGGCATCGACACGCTGCGCAATCCGGATCCCAAGATCAAGCAGGTCGAACCGTTTCTGAACAAGACAGTGGGCGGCATGGCCGAATCCCTGCCCGAGCAGGTGCCGACCGACGCGGCCACCCTGGTCAAACTGGACGCCGCCGTGAAGGTCGGGGCGGGCGTCGCGCTCGCGCTCGGCAAGTTCCCGCGCCTTGCCGCGCTCGCCCTCGCCGTCGGCCTTGTGCCGACGAGCCTGGCCGCGCACGCCTTCTGGGAGCACGAGGACCCGCAGGCCCGCACCGGTCACCAGTTCCATTTTCTGAAGAACGCCGGCCTGCTCGGCGGCCTGCTGCTGGTCGTGGCCGAGCGGCGCAGCGAGAAGAAGGTCGAGAAGGCGAAGAAGGCCAAGGAAGCCGCGAAGAAGGCTGCCAAATCCGACTCCGACTAACGGTAGGTCGACAGCGTGAAGGACGCGGTCGCGGTGACCGGTTCGGCGATCGCGTCCAGCGCGCGCTGCTGATCACCGGTCAGGTGGTGCGCGCTCGGGCCCATGCGCACCAGGTTCGCCGCGTCCTTCGCGGTCAGCCGCAGCGCCACGGTCAGGCTTTCCCGCGCGGTCAGGTCGAAGTGCTCGTCCAGGCTGGCGGAGAGCCTGCGGTCCTTGTTCGGGTCGACGGTGAGCATGCCGAACCGCTCGCCGAGTTCGGCCAGGTGCTCCGCGCCGGGCGTGACCACGAGCAGCGCGCCGTCCTGCCGCAGCACGCGGCGGAACTCCGCGCCGTTGCGCGGGGCGAACACGTTGAGCACCAGGCCCGCGCAGCCCTCGCGGACCGGCCACGGGCGCCAGACGTCCCACACGACCGCGCCGATTCTCGAATGGGCGCGGGCGGCGCGGCGTAACGCGACCGAGGACAGGTCGAGCGCGAGGCCGGGGCGTTGGTCCAGGGCGGTCAGCACCGGGGCGAGGTAGTGGCCGATGCCGGCGCCCGCGTCGAGCACGATGCCCTCGGGCGGTGCCGTCTCGCCCGCGAGCGCGGCGATGCGCTCGACCAGCGGCCCGTAGTGGCCGGCGGCGAGGAACTCGGCGCGGGCACCGACCATGGCAGCACTGTCCGCGTTCGGTGACGCGGCGCCGAGCAGGTTGAGATAGCCCTGGCGGGCCAGGTCGTAGCTGTGTCCGGTCGCGCAGCGCACCGCGTTGCCGACCTGGGTCAGGTCGTGGCCGCAGATCGGGCAGCGCAGGCAGGCGAGGACGTCGGGGATCATCTCCGCAACGCTAGCGTTACCGGGCAGTGCTACGCTGCGCAACCGGCTCGTACCAGAGCGGAAACCTGGCCGTAACACGATGGTGTGGACAGTTCACCGCGACGAAACTTTGCATGCGTTCGGGTGAAACAGCGTCTCTCGATCCTTCCCACTAACAATTTGCTGCGGGAGGACGATGTGACCCCAAACCCCGGAGATACCGCCTGGGTGCTCGCCAGCGCCGCGCTGGTCATGCTGATGACGCCCGGACTGGCGTTCTTCTACGGCGGCATGGTTCGGCGCAAGAGCGTGCTCAACATGCTGATGATGAACTTCATCACGCTCGGCGTCGTTGGCGTCCTGTGGATGCTGTACGGATACAGCGAGGCGTTCGGCAACGACGCGTTCGGCAGGCTGGTCGGCGGCCTGCACAACGCGTTGCTGAACAACACCGATCGGACAGGTGGCCGGGAGCAAACCCGACAACATCACCACGCTGTCCTTTGTCATGTTCCAGCTCATGTTCGCGGTGATCACGCCGGCGCTGATCTCCGGCGCCATCGCCGACCGGGCGAAGTTCTGGTCCTGGACGCTGTTCGTGGCGATCTGGGTGACCGTCGTGTACTTCCCGGTCGCGCACTGGGTGTTCTCCTTCGACGGCTTCACCGGCACCGGCAACCTCGGCGGCTGGATCGCCAACAAGCTCAAGGCGTTCGACTTCGCCGGTGGCACCGCCGTGCACATCAACGCCGGATCGGCAGGTCTGGCGCTCGCCTTGTTGCTCGGCAAACGCAAGCGCTGGCCCAAGGAGCAGCACCGCCCGCACAACGTGCCGTTCGTCCTGCTCGGCGCCAGCCTGCTCTGGTTCGGCTGGTACGGCTTCAACGCCGGTTCCGCGTTGACCGCTGGCGACCTCGCCTCGGTCGCGTTCACCACGACCACCGTCGCCACCGCCGCCGCTGTGCTCGCCTGGCTGGTGGTTGAGCAGATCAGGGACGGCAAACCGACCACGCTCGGTGCGGCCTCCGGCGCGGTAGCCGGCCTGGTCGCGATCACCCCGGCGTGTGGTTACGTCGACCCGCTCGGTGCGTTGGTCATCGGCCTCGTCGCGGGAGCGGTCTGTGCGCTGGCGGTCGGCCTCAAGTTCAAGCTGGGCTTCGACGACTCGCTCGACGTGGTCGGCGTGCACCTGGTCGGTGGCATCATCGGCACCGTGCTGATCGGTTTCTTCGCGACGGTCACCGTGAACTCGGCGGGCGGCAACGGACTGTTCTACGGCGGCGGGCTCAACCAGTTGTGGCGTCAGGTGGTGGCGGCACTCGCGGTGATGATCTACTCCTTCGTGCTCAGTTACGCGATCGGCTGGGTCATCAAGAAGACCATCGGCTTCCGCGTCAGACGACGAGTCGGAGACCCTGGGCATCGACGAGGCCGAACACGCGGAGAGCGCGTACGAGTTCGCCGACACCCCCGGCGGCCTCGGCAGCTCCCGGCCGGAGCCCGCCCCGATTCCCGCCGTCGCTTCCGCGTCCGCGAAAGGCGCAACGTCATGAAACTGGTCACCGCGATCATCAAGCCGTTCACCCTCGACGACGTCAAGGAGGCCCTGGAACAGCTCGGCCTGCTTGGCATGACGGTCAGCGAGGTCCGCGGCTACGGACGCCAGAAAGGACACACCGAGGTCTACCGGGGCGCCGAGTACTCAGGTCGACTTCGTCGCCAAGCTCAGGGTCGAGGTGCTTGTCGAGGACGAGACGGCGGATCGCGCGGTGGACGCGGTTGTCGATGCCGCGCGCACCGGCCGCATCGGTGACGGCAAGGTGTGGGTGACCCCGGTGGACACGGTGGTGCGGGTGCGCACCGGCGAGCGCGGAGTCGACGCCTTGTAGTCGCCGAACCGTCTAGCCACTTCGTCGGGGAGTAGCACGAATGAGCATGCCCGGTTCCAGTGCGGAGGATCTGCTCTGGGCACGTGATCTGCTGATCAAGTCCGCCCGCGGGTCGGCGCCGTCTCGTCGGCGCCGACCTGCGGGCGGCTCTTGTCGATCTGCACGACTTCTGGCTGGCCGGCCATGCCGCCCGCGCCGGCATCGCCAGCACCGGGGTCGCGCTGCTCGCGGTCGGTGCGCTCGGCCGCCAGCGAGTTCGTGCCCTACTCCGATCTCGATCTCGTGCTCGTGCACGACGGCCGGGACGAGGTCGCGGCTCTTGCCGAGCAGCTCTGGTATCCGCTGTGGAATGCCGGCATCGGCCTCGACCATTCGGTGCGCACCGTGCGCCGAGTCGCTCAGCGTCGCAGGTAGCGACCTGCGCGCCGCGCTCGGCCTTTTGGAGGCGCGGCTGATCGCCGGCGACGTCGAGGTGGCGCAGCGCCTGGTGTCCTCGGCAAGGCAGGCGTGGCGGGTCGACCGCGCGGAGCAGGCTGGACGAGCTGGTCGACTCGGCGACCACCGCTGGACCCGCAGCGGCGAGGTGGCGCAGCGCGTCGAACCCGACCTCAAGCACGGTCGCGGTGGCCTGCGCGACCTGCAACTGCTGGATTCCCTTGCCGTCGCCCAGTTCGTCGACCGGCCCGGGCGCGGAACTGTTCGAGGCAAAGGAACTTCTGCTCGACGTGCGCACCGAGCTGCGTCGCGTGGTCGGCCGGTCGCGGGACATCCTGCGTGCGCAGGACGGCGACGAGGTGGCCGCCGCGCTCGGCCTTGCCGACCGCTTCGAGTTGGCCGGCAAGCTCTCCTCGGCGGGCCGATCCGTCGCCTACGCCGTTGACGTGGCGATTCGCACGGTGCGCGGCGGCGACGCCGCGCCGGACCATGGTGCCCGGCCTGCGCAGGCAACCGGTGCGGCGCCCGCTGGACGAGGGCGTCGTGCTGCACGGCTCCGAGGTTGCGCTCGCCCGCGACGTCGACCCTGCGCGCGATCCGGCCCTGCTGCTGCGCCTTGCCGCCGCGGCCGCGAGGGCGAACGCGCCGATCGCACGCCGCTGCCATGTCAAGGCTTGCCGACCGCGCTCCGGAACTGCGCAAACCGTGGCCGAAATCCGCGCGCGAGGCGCTGTTCTCGCTGCTCACCACCGGTTCCGGACTGGTCGACGTTGTCGAGGCGTTGGATCGCACCGGGCTGTGGGGGCGGCTGTTTCCGGAGTGGGGCGCGGTGCGCGACCTGCCGCCGCGCGACGCAGTGCACGTGTGGACGGTCGACCGGCATCTCGTCCAGACCACCGTGCAGGCCGGCAGGCTCGCCACCACGGTCTCCCGCCCGGACCTGCTGCTGCTCGGCGCGCTGCTGCACGACATCGGCAAGGGCCGCGACGCGGACCATTCCGTGGTCGGCGCGGCCATCGCCGCCCAGGTCGGCGAGCGGATCGGCCTGGCAGGGCACGACGTGGAGATCCTCTCCGGCATGGTCGCGCACCACCTCCTGCTCCCGCACACCGCGACCCGCCGCGACGTCACCGATGCCGCGACCGTGCACCGCATCGTCGACACCATCGGCGGCGACGTGGTGCTGCTCGAACTGCTCGGCGCGCTGACCGAGGCCGATTCGCTGGCCACCGGGCCGGGTGTGTGGACGGACTGGAAGGCCGGGCTGGTCGCCGAACTCGTCGGCAACTGCCGCACCGTGCTCGCCGGCTCCCCGCCACCCGGCCCCGAGCCGCTCACCGGCCAGCAGCAGGAACTGGCCGAATCGGCGCGCGGCCGGCGGCAAGCTCGGCGTGCTGATCTCCGGCAACGCACCGGACGCGACGGTCACCATCGTCGCGCCGGACCGGACCGGCCTGCTCGCCCGCGCGGCGGGCGTGCTCGCGCTGAACTCGTTGCAGGTGCACTCGGCGACGCTGCGCAGCCATCACGGTATCGCGGTCGACGTGTTCGGGGTGTCCCCGCGCTTCGGCCAACTGCCCGACCCCGCGCTGCTGCGCGAGCAGCTTGCCCGAGCCCTGGACGGATCGCTGCCGCTGGCCGAGCGGCTGCTCGCCAAGGAACAGGACTACGCACGCACCGCCGGCGAGCGCGCAAGACCGCACGCGCTCTGGTTCGACGACGAGGCCACCGGTGCGATCGTGCTCGAACTGCGCGCGGCCGACCGGATCGGCCTGCTCTACCGGGTCGCGACCGCGCTGGAGGACTGCGGGGCGGACGTGCGCTGGGCGCGGGTGGCCACTCCCGGCGCGACCGCGGTCAGCTCGTTCTGCCTCGCCACCGAGGGCGAGCCCGAACTGGACCCCAAGGACTGCGCGCGAATCGAGGAACACGTGCTCGCGGCCGCTCGGTAGTCACCCAATGACGTGCGGAAACACGCGCACCGCGAGTTCGGTAGGAATACGCATCCGGGTTCCCGCGCGATCACGCTCCCTCTGACCCGGTTGGCGTAAGAGGCTTACCCCGCGACGGAAACACCGATTGATCTCAGGTGGGCTTCGAGCGCGACGCCATTCGGGACCTGCGAAAACGTTGGTGGGCGGCACGTCGCGGCAACACGCGGTGTGGCTGGCCGAGGGGTCCAGCCGTACCGGTGTTGCCGGGGGAACCAACCCTACGGAGTGCGCGTTTCGTGGGGCTCGACGGCGGGTCGGCTCCGCCGTCAGCGGAGACCGGCCGGGATGCCTTCCCTTCGGGGTGCGTCCCGGCCGGTTCCGTATCCACGCACCTGCCCCTCGCGCAGCGACTACGCTCGTCGATATATCAACCTCGACCCGCTGGAGCGTTGTAGACGTGTTCGACACCCTTTCCGATCGGCTTACCACGGCCCTTTCCAACCTCCGTGGCAAGGGCCGGCTGTCCGAGGCGGACATCGACGCGACCGCCCGCGAGATCCGGATCGCGCTGCTCGAAGCCGACGTCGCGCTGCCGGTCGTGCGGACCTTCATCGCCGGGATCAAGGAGCGCGCCAAGGGCGCCGAGGTCTCCCAGGCGCTCAACCCGGCCCAGCAGGTCGTCAAGATCGTCAACGAGGAACTCGTCGGCATCCTCGGCGGTGAGACCCGGCGGCTGAACCTGGCCAAGAACCCACCGACCGTGATCATGCTCGCCGGTCTCCAGGGTTCCGGTAAGACCACGCTCGCCGGCAAGCTCGGCACCTGGCTCGGCGGCCAGGGCCACACGCCGCTGCTCGTCGCCTGTGACCTCCAGCGGCCCAACGCGGTCACCCAGTTGCAGGTCGTCGGTGAGCGGGCCGGCGTTGCCGTGTTCGCGCCCGAGCCGGGTAACGGCGTCGGTGACCCGGTCGACGTGGCGCGGCGGGGCATCGAGGAGGCCAAGCGCGCCCAGTACGACGTCGTCGTGGTCGACACCGCGGGCCGGCTGGGTGTCGACGAGGAGATGATGCGCCAGGCCGCGGACATCCGTGCCGCGGTCAACCCCGACGAGGTCCTGTTCGTCGTGGACGCCATGATCGGCCAGGACGCGGTGAACACCGCGACCGCGTTCGCCGAGGGCGTCGGCTTCACCGGTGTGGTGCTCACCAAGCTCGACGGCGACGCCCGAGGTGGTGCCGCGCTGAGCGTCCGCGAGGTCACCGGCCAGCCGATCCTGTTCGCGTCCAACGGCGAGAAGCTGGCGGACTTCGACGTCTTCCACCCGGACCGGATGGCCAGCCGAATCCTGGGCATGGGCGACGTGCTCACTCTCATCGAAGCCGCAGAGCAGGCATTCGACGCCGAGCAGGCGCAGACCGCCGCGGCCAAGATCGGCACTGGCGAGCTGACCCTTGAGGACTTCCTCGGCCAGATGCTCGCGGTGCGCAAGATGGGCCCGATCGCGAACATCCTCGGCATGCTGCCCGGCGCTGGCCAGTTCAAGGATCAGCTCGCCAACTTCGACGAGAAGAACCTGGACCGGATGCAGGCGATCATCCGAGGCATGACTCCGGCGGAGCGGGCCGACCCGAAGATCATCAACGCGTCCCGGCGGCTGCGCATCTCGCGTGGTTCCGGTGTCGAGGTGCGCGAGGTCAACGACCTGGTGAACCGGTTCTTCGAGGCTCGCAAGATGATGCAGCAGATGGCGGGCCGCTTCGGCATGCCGGGCACGCAGCGGCGGGCCACCAAGAAGGGCGGCAAGAAAGGCAAGAAGGGCAAGGGGCGCGGCCCGACACCGTCGAAGGTGCGCGGCGGGTTCCCCGGCTTTCCCGGCGGCATGCCCGATCTCTCGCAGCTGCCGGCCGGCCTCAACGAACTCCCGCCCGGTCTTGCCGGTCTCGACCAGTTGCCGCCCGGGTTCGACCCGTCCAAGCTGAACTTCGGCGACAACAAGAAGAAAAAGTGAGCCTCCATCTGCGCGGCGTGCTCTTGCCCGACGAGGAGGAGCGCGACCTCTGGGTGGTCAACGGTCGGATCAGGACGGTTCCGGTGCCGGACGCGGAAACCGTGTTCGACGGCGGATTCCTGGTGCCCGGCCTCGTCGACGCGCACTGCCACGTCGGGCTCGGCCCGAACGGTGCCGTCGATCTCGACGAGGCCGCTGGTCAGGCGCGGGCCGACCGCGACGCGGGCGCCCTGCTGATTCGCGACTGCGGCTCACCGCTGGACACCCGACCGTTGCAGGAACGCCGCGACCTGCCCAGGATCGTGCGTGCCGGCCGGCATCTGGCCCGGCCCAAGCGCTACATCCGGGAGATCGGCATCGAGCTGGACGACCCTGAACTGCTGCCGGACGCCGTCGTCGAGCAGGCCGAGGACTCGGACGGCTGGGTGAAGCTGGTCGGCGACTGGATCGACCGATCAGTCGGCGATCTCGCCCCGCTCTGGCCGGACGACGTGCTCAAGCGCGCGATCGACGCAGCGCACCAGGCCGGTGCGCGGGTGACCGCGCACGTGTTCGGCGAGGACGCGTTGCCCGGCCTGATCAACGCGGGCATCGACTGTATCGAGCACGGCACCGGCCTGACCGACGACACCATCGCCGAGATGGCCCGCCGCGGCACCGCCCTCGTGCCGACGCTGATCAACACCGACAACTTCCCCGGCATCGCCGATTCCGCGGACAAGTACCCGAGCTACGCCAAGCACATGCGCGAGCTGTACGCGCGGTCCCGGCGGACCGTGTCCGCCGCGGTCGAGGCAGGCGTGCCGGTCTACGCGGGCACCGACGCGGGCGGCGGCATCGCGCACGGCCGGATCGTCGAGGAGATCGTCGCGCTGGCGCAGGCCGGCCTCGGCGCGGAGCGTGCGCTCGCGGCCGCTTCCTGGTCCGCGCGGCAGTGGTTGGGTTGGTCCTCGGTGAAAGACGGTGCCCCGGCCGACTTGATCGGCTACCGTGCTGATCCGCGCCTCGATCTCGGCATTCTTCGTGAACCGAGCCGAATCGTGTTGCGCGGTGCCGTGCTTGTGTGACCGAGGCGGGAGTAGGCGCTGTGGTGGACCAGCCAACTGACGGGTCGCAACCCCCTGTGGGGGCAGGGATGCCGCAGCAGCCCCCGACCGGCTATCAGGTCGCGGTTCCACCGCAGGTCCCGGTCACCCCGATCTTCCCGGCCCAGCAGCAACCCCAGTATGCCCCGCCGCCACCGCAGTACGCCCCGCCACCGGTCGACCAGCCCTCCTGGGCCAGCTACGCCCGTCCGATCGGCGACATCCGCGACGGCCACAACGCCTTCCTGCACGGCCGCGACTACGAGGGTCAGCTCGCCGCGGCCGGCCGTGGCCCGATGCCATGGGGATTCCTCGCGTTCTTCCTCGGCCTCGGCGTGTTCTACCTCCTCGGGCTCGCCCTGATGCCCGTGCTCAGCCATGCCCTCACCGACTTCGACAACACCGCGGCGAGCGACGCCAACGGCCCACTGCTCATCGTCGCGTTCCTGCCCAACCTGGCCTTCGCGCTGTTCCCGCTGCTGTTCTCGTACTGGAAGGGCAGCGGGCCCAAGCGCGACTTCGGCATCGCCATGCGCTGGCGCGACCTGTGGATCGGTCTTGCCTGCGGTGGCACCGCGATCGGCCTCGGCATCCTGGTCAACCTGATCCTGGCCAGGTTCGTCTTCACCAGCGTCGGCACCAGCGGTAACAGCGGCCTTAGCGGGCTGACCGAGCTGAGCCACGGCCGTACCATCTGGCTCGCGCTCTTCGCGCTGTTCGCGTTCATCGGCGCGCCGATCACCGAGGAACTGTTGTTCCGCGGCGCGCTCTGGGGCGCGCTGGAGGGCTTCAAGATCAATCGATACGTGGTTCTGGTGCTGGTCACGCTGGTTTTCGCCTATGGGCACCAGGAACCGCAGGCCACGCTCGCGTTGTTCTGCCAGGGTCTGTCGATCGGCACAGCGCGCATGATCACCGGCCGGATCTCGGCAAGCATGGTTGCCCACGCGACCAACAACCTCGTGCCCGCGCTGATCTTGTTCTTCGCGCACTGAAGCTGTCGATCAGCTGCTGATCTGCCATGACAGAGGGCGCAGGTGCCGTGCGCGCCCTATTCTCGATCGGCAGGTCGCTGCATGTTGACCCGGAGGCGCCCGTGACATCGCCGCACGCATCGGATGATCCAGTCGGTTTCCCCGGCCCCACCGAGGAATTCGACGAACCGGATCACCGATGGGGGTTCGGCGCATTCCTGTTGGTCGAAGCGGTGTTGTTGCTGTCCGCGGTCTTTCTTGCCGCGATTCTCACCCCCGGCCCGCCCGATCCGAACGCGCCGGTGCCCATCGACACCGCGCTGATCGGCACGATCGTGCCCACCGCTCTCGCCGCGCTCGTCGCCGCGCTGATCACCAAACTGCGCGGCAACGGCCCCGTGATCGACCTGCGGCTGGCGATCTCCTGGCCGGACGTGAAGGTCGGGCTCAAACTCGGCGCCGGTGGCGTGCTGCTCACCGTGATCGCCGCCTACGTCTGGACCAGGATCGTCGGCGCGAACGACGCCAACTCCGCCATCGGCACGCTGCTCGACGGTGGCCGGATGTCGGTGGCGCCGGCCGCCGCCCTGTTCGTCTACATCTGGCTGATCGGCCCGATCTTCGAGGAGATCATCTTCCGCGGCCTGCTCTGGGGCGCGATCGAACGGCAGAAGTGGGGCCGCCTTGCCGCGTTCGGCCTGAGCACCGCGATCTTCGCGGTCAGCCACCTCGAACCGATACGCACCATCCTGCTGCTGGTCATCGCCGTGCCGATCGGCCTTGCCCGGCTGTTCACCGGTCGGCTGCCGGCCAGCATCATCGCCCACCAGATGAACAACTTCCTGCCCGCCGTTGCCAGCCTCCTCGTCGCATTGGGTTTGATGGCCCAATGAGCGGTGATCTCGATCTCAACAGCGACCTCGGCGAGGGCTTCGGCGCCTGGCAGCTCGGCGACGACGACGCCCTGCTCGACGTGATCAGCAGCGCCAACGTGGCCTGCGGCTTCCACGCGGGCGATCCGTCGATCATGCGGCGCGTGTGCGTTCGCGCCTCGGAACGCGGGGTGGTCATCGGCGCCCAGGTCTCCTATCGCGACCTCGCCGGCTTCGGCCGCCGTTTCATCGACGTCGAACCGGGCCAACTGGCCGACGAGGTGCTCTACCAGATCGGCGCCCTCGACGCGTGCGCCCGCGCGGCAGGTGTACGGGTCGCGTACGTGAAGCCGCACGGCGCCCTCTACAACGCCACCGTGCACAACCAGGCCCAGGCCGCCGCGGTGGTCGCAGGCGTGCGGGCCTTCGCCGACCTGCCGATTCTCGGCCTACCCGGCTCCCTGCTGCTCGCCGAGGCCGGCGAGCAGGGCGTGCAAGAGGCGTTCGCCGACCGCGGCTACACCCCGGAGGGCACCCTGGTGCCCCGGCGCGAGCCCGGCGCCCTGCTCCCGAACACCCAGGCCGTGGTCGAACGCGCCGTCCGGCTGGCGACCAGGGGGGAGATCGTCGCGGTCGACGGCACCGTGCTGCGCACGTCAGCCCGGTCGCTGTGCCTGCACGGCGACACCCCCGGCGCGGTAGGGCACGCCCGCGCGGTCCGGGCAGCACTTGCCGAGACCGGCGTCACTCCGACCCCGTTCGCCTGACCCGGGTACCCTGCCGATTTAGCCACCACATCGGCCATCTGGCAGAATGGGCGGCTGTCCGCCGCGGCTGGTCCCTCTCACTACGCTGTGGCACCCATGAACTCCAGGTGATCGCACGCCGGCCCCACCGGCGAGGCGGCCCTGAACCTGAGTAACGAGAGTTTGAGGAGTACCCGTACTCGTGGCTGTCAAGATCAAGCTGCAGCGTCTCGGCAAGATTCGCGCAGCCGTACTACCGCGTCGTCATCGCCGACTCGCGCACCCGCCGCAGCGGCCGGGCGATCGAGACCATCGGCAAGTACCACCCGAAGCAGGAGCCGAGCTTCATCGAGATCGACTCGGAGCGGGCCCAGTACTGGCTTGGCGTTGGCGCGCAGCCGACCGAGCCGGTGCAGCACCTGCTGGAGATCACCGGCGACTGGCAGAAGTTCAAGGGCCTGCCCGGTGCCGAGGGCACCCTGAAGGTCCGCGAGCCCAAGCCGAGCAAGCAGTCCGTGTTCGAGGCCGCGCTCGCCGCAGCGGGCGAGGAGCCGACCACCGAGGCCACCACGCCGAAGCAGCGCAGGAGCACGCCGCGCAAGGCTGCCGACGCCGACAAGGCTGACAAGGCCGAGACCGAGGCGTCGGACGGCGAGAAGTGAGCTTGGTCACCCAGGCTCTCATCATGGGGTGCGAGGAGAGGGCGTGAGTGTGTTGTCCGACGCGCTCGAACACCTTGTTCGCGGCATCGTCGATCACCCGGACGACGTGCGGGTCAACCTGTTGACCACGCGTCGCGGTCGCACCCTTGAGGTGCACGTCAACCCCGAGGATCTCGGCAAGGTGATCGGGCGGGGCGGCCGCACGGCCACTGCGCTGCGCACCGTGATGGCCGGGATCGGCGGTCGCGGCCTGCGCGTCGACGTGGTGGACACCGATCGCTGAGGGACCAATGGCTGACCGTTCGGCCGCTCTTCGGCTCGTCGGCCGGATCGTCAAGCCACACGGGATTCACGGTGAGCTTGTTGTCGAGCCGCACACGGACTCGCCGGAGATCAGGTTCGCGGTCGGCTCCGTGCTGTCCGCGAACCTGCGCGACGGGTCCACCCGCGACCTGACCGTCACAGCCGCCCGGCCACATGCCGGGCGGCTGTTGGTCGTGCTTCGACGGCGTCGAGGACCGAACGCCGCCGAGAACCTGCGCGGCACCCTCCTGCTCGCGCCCCGACGGCGTTCTGCCGCCCATCGAGGACCCGGACGAGTTCTACGACCACGAGCTTGAGGGGCTTTCCGTGTTCACCACGGACGGCACCAAGGTCGGCGTGATCGCCGAGGTGCTGCACGGCGCCGGCAGCGAGCTGCTGCTCGTGCACCGCGAGGGGGCCGGCGAGGTGATGGTGCCGTTCGTCAGCCAGATCGTGCCCGAGGTCGACGTGCGCGGCGGCCGGGTGGTCATCGACCCGCCAGAAGGACTCCTTGACGAGGGCTGAGGGCCATGCACATCGACGTCGTCACGATCTTCCCCGAGTACCTGGTCCCGCTGCGTGCCGCGCTGCTCGGCAAGGCCATCGACAAGGGCCTGTTGAGCCTGTCGGTGCACGACCTGCGCGACTGGACGCACGACGTGCACCGCGCGGTGGACGACAGCCCCTACGGCGGCGGCCCCGGCATGGTCATGAAGCCGGACGTCTGGGGTGAGGCCCTTGACGAGCTGGCCCCCGATGGCGACACGCTGCTCGTGGTGCCCACCCCGGCCGGTCGCCCGTTCACCCAGGCGACCGCGCACCGCTACGCGGCCCAACCGAGGCTGATGTTCGCCTGCGGCCGCTACGAGGGCATCGACCAGCGGGTCATCGACGACGCGGGCAGGCGGATGCCCGTCGAAGAGGTCTCCATCGGCGACTACGTACTGGTCGGCGGCGAGGTCGCGGTCCTGGTCATGGTGGAGGCCGTGGCCCGGCTGCTGCCCGGCGTGCTCGGCAACCCGGTCTCGGCCGAACAGGACTCGTTCTCCGACGGCCTGCTCGAAGGCCCCTGCTACACCCGGCCCGAGATGTGGCGCGGCCTTGCCGTGCCCGACGTGCTGCGCTCGGGCAACCATGCGCGGATCGAGCGCTGGCGACGTGACCAAGCCCTCGTACGGACCTGCGGAACGCCGCCCCGACCTGCTGAAACGCCTTCCCGAGAGTGCACTGGACAAAAAAGACCGCGCCCTGCTTGCGACGCTGGCAGAGGCCGATTTCGCCTCGGGCTGACTCATCTGGCACACTAGAACGGTTGCCGCGCCAGGACGAGTTGTCGGCGCGCCACCAGCCACCCCCAGGTTGATCCCTCTTGTAGGCACCTGTGGGCGCACGAAGACACAGTCGATGACGAGGACGGATCACCGATGAACACCCTGGACGCGTTGGACGCTCAGTCGTTGCGTTCTGACATTCCGGAATTCCGGCCGGGCGACACGCTCAAGGTGCACGTCCGCGTCATCGAGGGCTCGCGCGAGCGCGTGCAGGTCTTCCAGGGCGTTGCCATCCGCCGTCAGGGCGGTGGCATCCGCGAGACCTTCACGGTTCGCAAGGTCTCCTTCGGCGTCGGCGTCGAGCGCACCTTCCCGGTGCACTCCCCGAACATCGCCAAGATCGAGCGGGTCACTCGGGGCGACGTGCGTCGCGCCAAGCTGTACTACCTCCGCGACCTGCGCGGCAAGGCCGCCAAGATCAAGGAGAAGCGCGAGACCCCGTCGGCCTCCTGAGCCTGGCGCTTCATATCGCCTTTGCGGTTGTTCCCGTAATCTGATCTGGTGCCCGATCCGGTATCCACGACAAGACCGTTGCCGGATACCGGTCGGGATGTCGTGCCGCGCCGCAAGTACAGCGGCCGGCACCGCAAGAACCAGCGGCGCATTCCGCGTTGGGTCGAGTTTCCCGCGCTGGTCATCCTCGTCGGGTTGATCACCTTCTCGGTGCAGACCTTCCTGTTCCGGGTCTACGTGATCCCCTCCGAGTCGATGGAGCAGACCCTCTACGGCTGCGCCGGCTGCACCGACGACCGTGTCCTCGTCGACCGGTTGGTCTACGACTTCAGGTCTCCCCAACCCGGCGACGTCGTCGTGTTCAAGGGCCCGTCCGGCTGGTCGGACAACGAGGTCCAGGCAGGCCCGCCAACGACCGCCATCGGCAAGGCAGGCGACTGGCTCGGCCAGTTGATCGGCCTCACCCCGGCCAGCGAGGTCGACTTCGTCAAAAGGGTGATCGCGGTCGGCGGCCAGAAGATCTACTGCTGCGACGCGAACAATCACGTTGTGGTGGACGGAAAACCGATCACCGAGCCCTACCTCTACTGGTGGCCGGGACGGGGCACGAAACAGGCGTCGTTCGGACCGGTCACCGTCCCACCGGGTGAACTCTGGGTCATGGGCGACAATCGCAACGACTCCAGCGACTCCCGAATCCAGGCCGGTGGCGGCGTCGCGGGCGCCGTTCCGGTGTCCGACGTGATCGGCAAGGTCCGCACGATCATTTGGCCGTTGTCCAGGATCGGCGGCGTCGGCGACCAGAACCCGCAGGCCACGGCGTTGATCGGGGTGCTGCCGATGGCGCTGGTGCGCCGCAGGCGGCGCCGGATCAGGCGTGCTCCTCGGTCCGATCCTGCGATCGGGAGACATGCGTGGTGGCGTGCGAGGTCGGGCGGCTCGGTAGGGTAGTTTCGTTGGGTCGGCCGCTGTCGCGGTGGCGAAGTCGGTCATCTTCTTCAAACCGTCTTGGGAGCCGACCGCGGTTGGCGTTTCAGGCCCCTGGGTGATCACAGACGAGGAAGGCGATGACGGCGTCCGAAGACGAACGCGAGGACACCACGACCGTGGATGGCCACGCCGCATCCGTCCAGCAACTCCCCGACCCTCCGGACAACGGGGATGAACCGCCCGCCGACGGCAGCGCCAAGGGCGCGGACAAGGACGACTCGGGGAAGCCGGCCGGCAAGCCCAAGAAGAAGACCCCGTTCTGGCTCGAACTGATCATCCTGGTCGTCATCGCGTTCGCGTTGACCTTCCTGATCCAGACGTTCATCGCCAGGGTCTTCTCGATCCCCTCGGAGTCGATGGAGCAGACCCTCAACGGCTGCTCGGGCTGTGTCGGCGACCGCATCCTGGTCGACAAGCTCACCTACGACTTCAGCGACCCGTCGCCCGGCGACGTGATCGTGTTCAAGGGCCCGCCCGGCTGGGCGCAGAGCGAATACGTGACGCAGAGTTCGAGCAACCCGATCGTGCAGTGGTTCCGCGAACTCGGCTCCTCCGTCGGCATCGGCAGCCCGCCCGAGTACGACCTGGTCAAGCGCGTCGTCGCGGTCGGCGGCGAGACCGTCTACTGCTGCGACGCCCACAACCGCGTCGTGGTCAACGGCAAACCGCTGAACGAGCCCTACGTCTACTACCAGCCCGGCATGGCCAACCAGCCCGTGCAGTCGCAGCAGAGCGACCCGCCGCCCTATGACAACAAGGTCGGCATGCAGGCAGGCTTCCCGACCATCACCATCCCCAAGGGCTACCTGCTGGTGATGGGTGACAACCGCAACAACTCCGACGACTCGCGCTACCAGAACGGCGGCGGACTGGCCGGTCTCGTGCCCGTCTCCGACGTCATCGGCAAGGCGAGAACCATCATCTGGCCCCCGTCCCGCTGGCGCGGCATCGGCGACTACAACGCCCAGACCGGCGCGCTCGGCGTGCCCGGCTGGACCCAGGAAGTGCCGCTCGGTGTCGGTTTCGCTGGCGCGTTCCCGGTGTTCTGGCTCGGCAAGCGGGCTCGCCGCGGCCTGCGCCGAGCAGCGGCCCGCCGGTCGGACAGGTGACCACGCTGCGACCCCAGCGTGCCGTCGTTCGTCGCGACGCCGGCAACTGGGCGTTACAAAGTGCGTTGGACCGGCGCGGCCTCGGCCCGGTCGCCGGTGTCGACGAGGCAGGCCGGGGTGCGTGCGCAGGTCCGCTTGTGGTCGCCTCCTGCGTGCTGCGCCCCAACGACTCGCGACGCCTCGACGGCCTCACCGACTCGAAACTGCTCACCGAGAAGGCCCGCGAACGCATGTACGACCTGATCGTGGCGCGCGCGCTCGACTACGCGATCATGATCATCCCGCCGGCCGAGGTCGACCAGTTCGGTGTGCACGCCGCCAACATCGAGGGCATGCGCAGGGCCATCGCGACGCTGGACACCCACCCTGGCTACATCCTCACCGACGGCTTCCGCGTCGCCGGCCTGACCGCGCCCAGCGTCCCGGTGGTCAAGGGCGACAGGGCGGCCGCCTGCGTCGCCGCCGCGTCGGTGCTCGCCAAGGTCACCAGGGACCGGATCATGGTCAACCTGCACGAACAGTTGCCGAACTACGGTTTCGACGTGCACAAGGGCTACTGCACGACCGAGCACACCAAGGCCCTCGACGAGTTCGGCCCGACCATCGAACACCGCTGGTCCTTCGCGAACGTGACCGCGGCCGCCGCCAAACACGGACTGCGTGCACCGAGGCGAGTGGTGCGTAGCGCATCAGCGGTCGAGGTGGTCCAGAATGGAAGGCCAGTCGAGGCGTCATGAGGAGGAGTACGGACCCCGTGGGTGACGTTCGCGAGCGAGGACAGCGATGAGCGCGGAAGATCTCGAAAAGTACGAGACCGAGATGGAGCTTCAGCTCTATCGGGAGTATCGCGACATCGTCAGCCAGTTCTCCTACGTTGTGGAGACGGAGCGGCGCTTCTACCTGGCCAATTCGGTCGACGTCCAGGTCCGCAACTCCGACGGCGAGGTCTACTTCGAGGTGCGGATGTCCGACGCCTGGGTGTGGGACATGTACCGCCCGGCGCGGTTTGTGAAGAACGTTCGGGTCATCACGTTCAAGGACGTCAACGTCGAGGAACTCGACAAGCCTGACCTGCGCCTTCCCGAAAACGGCCCGTTCGGCAACTGATCAGTCGGGCCCGCTAGCACGACCTGCCGACAAAACCGGGTTGTGCCCGTAGTCGACCCCGCGAGTTGTGCACATCAGCACCCGCTATCCACAGTTTGATCATCGGTCGCCCCACGGATTTGAAAAACCCGGCACCGTTTCCCCATGCCCGACAACCCGGTCGGTGCACGCAGAGACGATCCGAGGACGGCAAACCATGATCATGACCGCCCCGAAGCCGGTGCCCTACCTGAACCCGGCCTTCGACCCCAACCCGCCGTTCCAACCCCCCGCCTACTCCCAAGCCTCGCCTTCACCCACACCCACGCCCGTTCCAACCCACGCCCCCGTTCCCCAACCCGCCCCCGCTCCCAACTCCGCGCCCGTTCCGACCGGCGCGTCCGTTCCCAATCCCGGCACCGCACCCAATCTCGCGTCCGTCCCCACCCCCGCGCCTGAACCTCGTCCCACAGCCGCTCCAAACCCCGCGACTCCGCCCAAATTGGCGACCAACCCAGCGACCCCGCCCAAATTGGCGACCAACCCAGCAACCAGCCCAGCAGGCGCCCAAACCTCCGCCTCCACCCAAGCAACCATCCCCGCCCCAACCCGCGCCCCCGCCCAAGAGCAGCAACAAGGCCCACGACCTCGGCCGTCGCGGCGAGGACCTCGTGGCCAAGTACGTCGAAACCCGTGGCCTGATTGTGCTCTGCCGCAACTGGCATTGCCGCGAAGGCGAGCTCGACATCCTCGCCACCGACGGCAACATGCTCGTCGTCTGCGAGGTCAAAACCCGCACCACCGACGAGTTCGGCACGCCAGCGGATGCCATGACCGAGAAGAAGATCAGGCGCATCAGGGCGGCGACCGGCCGTTGGCTGCGCGAGTACCACATTCCCTACGTCCCGGTCCGCTACGACCTGGCCGAGGTGTGGTGGCCGCCCACAGGCAAGCCGCACCTCCAGTACCGAAGGGATGCGTTCTGATGGCACTCGCATCCACCTGGTCGGTCGCGCTGTTCGGCGTCGACGGCGTCCCGGTCGAAATCGAGGCGGACATCTCCAGCGGCGTGCCCGGCCTGCACCTCATCGGCCTGCCCGATGCGGCCCTGCGCGAGTCCAAGGATCGCGTTCGAGCCGCGGTACGCAACAGCGGGGAGACCTGGCCGCAGCGCCAGGTTTCGATCGCCCTGTCACCCGCGGCACTACCCAAGGGCGGTTCCGGCTACGACGTCGCACTCGCCTGCTGCGTGCTGGCCGCGGCCAAGATCGTCCCGGAAACCCTGCTGGCCGGCACGGTCCTGCTCGGCGAACTGGCTCTCGACGGTCGGCTGCGGGCGGTTCGCGGCGTGCTTCCCGCGCTGCTGGCCGCGCGCCGGGTCGGCCTGTGCCGCGCGGTCGTGCCGATCGCGGTGCTCCGCGAAGCGGCCCTTGTCGACGACTTCGAGGTGCTCGGCGCGGCGAACCTCCGCGAGATCCTCGGTTGGCTGCGCGGTGAAAGCCCGCTCGCCGCCAAGCCGGACCAGCCCCCGCCCCGTCAGCTCCCGGCGCTCGATCTCGCCGACGTGCTCGGCCAACCCGAGGCCCGCTGGGCCATGGAAGTGGCCGCGGCCGGTGGCCATCACATCCTGCTCACCGGCGCCCCCGGCACCGGCAAGACCATGCTCGCCCAACGACTGACCGGCCTCCTGCCGCCACTGTCGCCGGCCGAATCGGTCGAGGTCACCGCCGTCAACTCGGTGGCCGGCACGCTCCGATCGGAGTCGCCGTTGATCACCGATCCGCCGTTCGTCGCGCCGCACCACACCACGTCGGTCGCGGCGCTGGTCGGCGGCGGATCGGGTCTGGCCAAGCCCGGCGCGGTCAGCAAGGCCCATTGCGGCGTGCTGTTCCTCGACGAGGCTTGCGAGTTCGGCGCCGCAACGCCTCGAAACTCTTCGCACGGCCATGGAGGAAGGCGAGGTCCGGCACGCTCGCAGGGACGGCATCGTGCGGTTTCCCGCGCGGTTCCAACTTGTCCTGGCCACCAATCCCTGTCCGTGCGCGCCGGCCAAGGACGTCGACTGCATGTGTTCGCCACGGGCGCGGCGCCAGTACATCGGGCGCCTGTCCGGTCCGCTGCTCGACCGGGTGGACATCCGGGTGCGCATGCGCCCGTTGCTGGCGATGCACGCCAGCTCCGACCAGCCGGAGGACACCGCCACCGTCCGCGCCCGGGTAGGCAAAGCCAGGCAACGCGCGGCGCAACGGTGGTCCGCGCACGGCTGGCGCACCAACGCCGAGGTTCCGGGGCCGGTGCTGCGCCGCGAATACCGCCTGCCCCGCGGCACGACCGAACCGCTCGATCGCGGTCTGTCGCTCGGCGTCCTCACCGCACGCGGCGCGGATCGGTGCATCCGCGTCGCCTGGACGCTCGCGGACCTGGCTGGTCTGGACCGCCCCGGCGCGGATCAGGTCGCGGCAGCGCTCAGCTTCCGAGATCGGCGGGCAGCATGAACGCCATCGAACGCGACTCGCCGGCAAGCCCGATCCTGCTACGCCCGGTCGAAGACATCTACTCGCCCCTGCTGACACCGGAACCGACCGACCTCGACGCGGTGCGGCTGGCCAGGGCCTACCTGCTCCGCATCGCCGAACCGCCCGCGCCGGCACTGACCACGTTCATCGCCCAGGTCGGCGCGATGACGGCGGCTCAGCTCATCAGGGACGGCACCGCACCACCCGCCGTGCTCGATGCGACCTCGGCGCGCAGGGGCATCGACCTGGCCGAGCAAGATCTCGCCGCCGCCACCAAGGCGGGCGCCCGGCTGCTCATCCCGGAGGACGACGACTGGCCCGCCTGGCCGTTCACCGCGTTGGACCTGGCCAATGCGCGTGGCGTCCGCTGGGCCGGCCATCCGATCGCACTCTGGGTACGCGGCAACGGTCAGCTCAGCGATCTCACCGACCGCGCCGTCGCCATCGTCGGTGCGCGGGCCGCGACCGGTTACGGCGAACACATCGCCGCGGAATTCGGCTACGAGCTGGCCTCGGACGGGCTCACCGTGGTGTCCGGTGCCGCCTACGGGATCGATGGCGCGGCTCATCGCGGTGCCATCAACGCGGGCGGCACCACGATCGCGGTGCTCGGTTGCGGAGTCGACCAGCCGTACCCGGCAGGCCACAGCATGCTGCTCGACCAGATCGCAGAGCACGGCCTGGTGCTGAGCGAATATCCGCCGGGCACGCCGCCCGCCCGGCATCGGTTCCTGATCCGGAATCGACTCATCGCCGCCAGTTCGGCCGGGACCGTTGTCGTCGAGGCCGGTCGGCGCAGCGGGGCCCGCAACACCGCCGCCACCGCTCAGGCTCTGGGCCGGGTGGTGATGGCAGTGCCCGGCCCGGTGACATCGGCGCTGTCGATCGGTTGCCACGAGATGCTGCGCACGGGCGACGCACACCTGGTCACCAGGGCGGCCGAGATCCTGGAAGCGATCGGCCGGATCGGCGTCGACCTGGCCGAACCGATCCGAGAGGAGCGAAGACCAACCGACCAACTCGACGAACAGCAACTCCAGGTGCACGACGCCCTCGACCATCGCACCGCGCTGAGCCCGGAACAGGTCGCGGTCGAGTCAGGAGTCCCGCTGGACCGGGTCCGGGCGGTGCTGCCGCTGCTCGAACTGTGCGGCCTGGCCGAACGGGACGACACCGGCTGGCTTCGCCTCTCCGGTAAGGAGGTGCGCATGAACTGAACAGATCGCCGCGCGTGGCGATGCTTGACCGATTCGTCGCCGTGGCGCAGCGTTGCGGCATGGCGGCAGACCGGTCCACACGGCGCAGTCTGCTGCGCTCTCGGGAGGAGCTGCCGACGGCCAGCGCCAAGGCGGTCGACGCCTTCGAACGGCACCTGCGACTGGAGCGCAACCTCTCCGAGCACTCGGTGCGTGCCTACATCGGCGACGTGGTCTCGCTGCTCACCCACCTGGCGAGCACACGCCCGAGCGACGAGTCTGCCGGCGGCCCTGCCGGTGAGATCGTCGGACTGGACCTCGCCGTGCTGCGGTCCTGGCTCGCGGCGTTGCGGGGCGAAGGCAGCAGCCGCAGCACGCTGGCTCGACGATCGGCGGCCGCGCGGGCGTTCACCGCGTGGGCGGCGCGCAACGGCGTGTTGCCCACCGATCCGGGGCAGCGCCTGGTGGCGCCTCGGCAACACCGGAAGCTGCCCGCAGTGCTCCGGCCGGAGCAGGCGGCCGAGGCCCTGTCCGCGGCCGCGCTCGGGGCCGAGCAGGCGGATCCGGTCGCGCTGCGTGACCAGGCCGTGGTCGAGCTGCTTTACGCCACAGGGGTGCGTGTGTCCGAATTGTGCGGGTTGGATGTCGACGACGTCGACTACTCCCGTCGGGTGATACGTGTGCTCGGGAAAGGGCGTCGGGAGCGGACCGTGCCATTCGGCAGACCGGCGGAACGGGCACTGCGCCGATGGCAGGAACTGGGCCGGCCGAGGTTGTTCAGGGCCGGGTCGGGAGCTGCGTTTTTCCTGGGTAGCAGGGGCGGGCGGCTTGATCCGCGAACAGCAAGGCGCACTGTGCATGATGCGGTGGGCACGGTTCCGGGTGCGGCTGACATTGGTCCACACGGGTTACGGCACAGTGCCGCTACGCATCTGCTCGAAGGCGGCGCAGACCTACGCAGCGTCCAAGAATTGCTTGGTCACGCTACGCTCGCCACCACGCAGCTCTACACCCATGTCACTGTCGAGCGGTTGAAGGCTATCCATGACCAGACCCATCCCCGGTCCCGATGACCGGGTGGGTAGGCCGACACCGTTGACGTATCGGACGGCCCCGGCCCCGGCCGCCGAAGCCGTATTGTCGGAGGCGTATCAACACGTGGATCATTCGGAGCCCGTTGCATCCGTTTCGGCATCGTCGCCGGCGCCGGTCATCGCCGGCTCACCCGGCGTCAACGGTCACAGCCGCGTGAACCCGTTCGGCGAGGGTCAACCGGATGGTGTGCTGCCCGGTGATCACCGCAGCGCGGACGAGGTCGAGGCAGGCATCGTCGCGCTCTGGCGCGCCTACGGCGCCGACCGGGCGCAGCCCCTGCGTGATCGGCTCATGCTGCACTACGCGCCGCTGGTCAAGTACGTCGCCGGCCGTGTCGGCACCGGTCTGCCCGCGCACATCGACATCGCCGACCTCGTGCAGTCCGGCATCTTCGGCCTGGTCGACGCCATCGAGAAGTTCGAGCCCGAGCGTGGGCTCAGGTTCGAGACCTACGCGATGCAGCGCATCCGCGGCGCCATCCTGGACGAGCTTCGGTCGCAGGACTGGGTACCCCGCTCCATTCGCGGTCGAGCCAGGGACGTCGAGCGCGCCCTTGAGCGGCTCGGCAACCAATTACAGCGCACCCCGACCGACGAGGAACTGGCCGCCGAACTCCAGATCACCGTGCACGACCTGCGCGACCTCTACGCACAGTTCCAGCTGACCAGCGTCGTGGCCCTCGACGAACTCACCGTCGGCGGCGCCGGCACCATGTCGCTCGCGGAGATGCTGCCAGACGACAATGCGGACGACCCGGTCGCCAAGCTGGTCGACCAGGACAACCGCCGACAGCTGGCCGAGGCGATCGCGCAACTGACTGAGCGAGACCGGATCGTGGTCACCCTGTACTACTTCGAGAACCTGACGCTCGCCGAGATCGGAAAGGTCTTGGGTGTGACCGAGTCGCGGGTCTGCCAGCTGCACACGCGGGCCGTGCTGCGCCTGCGCACCAAGCTCGTCGAACCGGCCTGAGCCGACCTGCCGAGCCGCGTGTTCACGCCGTCATTGGTCATCACCTGGCCAGGGCAGTAGCCGGACCCCGCCGGTCGCCACAAGGCGCAAGGGGTCGAGGTAGTCGCGGTCGCGGTGCACGCCCCAGTAGAGGAATACCGGTGGGCCGGTGCCGTCGTTGCCGACCTCCTCGGGGCAGCCTGGCTGGGCCGCGAGCAGCGTGCCGATCTGCTGCCGACGGGTCACCTCCTGGCCGACGTGTACCGACGGGACGACCGGCGTGTAGGTGGTGCGGAGGCCACCGGGGTGCTCGATGGAGATCAGGTCGCAGTCGAACAGCGAACCGGCATAGAGCACCAGGCCGTCGCCTGCCGCGAACACCGGCTCCCCGACCGAACCGCCCAGGTCGACGCCGCGATGTCCGGGCCCGTAGGGCGTCGCGGGTGGCTGGAACGGGCGCAGCACCGGGTGCGGCGCCGGCAGCGGCCACGAGAACCACGCGGCTGGGCCGGTGAGCCCTGGCGGGACCGGTGGCCCAGCGAAGGAACCTGATGCAGCGCCCGACCGAGCCGGAGGGGTGCCGGACTGGGTGGGCGGCGCACCGGCTCGGGCCGGTTGGGCGTCAGCTGAGGCTGGCGGTGGGGTGCCGGCTGGGTCTGGTCGGGTGTCGGCTGGAGCCGGTTGGGTGTTGGGGTGGGGTGGCTGAGGCGGCGGTCGCGGTAGCTCCGGTTGTGGTGGCGGTTGCGGTCGGGGCAGCTGCGGTGACCACGGCCATGGTCAGCAGGGCGAGGGCGAGCAGGACCGCGATTCTGGGCCTGGGCCTTCGGAACATCGAGCGCCACGAGCCGGGCCGGGGCAGTCGCCTGGGTGGACCGTGCATACGCCTCAGGTAGCGGGTCGCGGATCGGGTGATGGTGATGCTGGCCAGCGGGTCGGTGTGGGCGCAGCCGGAGTTCACCGTCGGCCAGCGGAGGAGGGACGGGTCGGGTAGGAGCCGGGAGTGGTGTGGATTGATCATGGGGGCAACTGTGCTCGTCAACGGCTCGGCGTGGGTGCTGGTGTGGGCGATCTGTGGATTGCCGGGGCGGTTGTGGACAAGTGCGGGGCCGGGTGGGGTCGAATGGGAAACATGCCGGTGAGCCGGGGTACACTTGCTGCGCGTCTCGTGTGCGCACGGGGCGACTTCGCGTGCCAGTGCGATCCCATCGTGGACTCCATCTCGATGGGCACGGCGTCTCGCGGTCCCGACGGTGGCTTGAACAGTGTCGGGTTGGGGCGTCGGCACGGCACCAGGACGGCAGGTCAACCGACCTTCCGTGGCAACCGATACGCGTGCCGGCCGGTCCGGTACGCCCGATGGACGAGGTGCGAATCCGGCCATGGCCGTCGTCACCATGAAGCAACTGCTCGATTCCGGCGTGCACTTCGGGCACCAGACCCGTCGCTGGAACCCCAAGATGAAGCGCTACATCTTCACCGAGCGCAACGGCATCTACATCATCGACCTGCAGCAGACGCTGTCCTACATCGACCGTGCCTACGAGTTCGTCAAGGAGACGGTCGCGCACGGCGGCTCTGTGCTGTTCGTCGGCACCAAGAAGCAGGCGCAGGAAGCGATCGCCAGCGAGGCGCTGCGGGTGGGCATGCCCTACGTCAACCAGCGCTGGCTCGGCGGCATGCTGACCAACTTCTCCACCGTGCACAAGCGTCTGCAGCGGCTCAAGGAACTTGAGTCGATGGAGCAGACCGGCGGTTTCCAGGGTCTCACCAAGAAGGAGATCCTGATGCTGACCCGCGAGAAGGACAAGCTGGCCCGTACCCTCGGCGGTATCCGCGACATGCAGAAGGTGCCCAGCGCGGTCTGGATCGTGGACACCAAGAAGGAGCACATCGCCGTTGGTGAGGCGCGCAAGCTGAACATCCCGGTCGTCGCGATCCTGGACACCAACTGCGACCCGGACGAGGTCGACTTCCCGATCCCGGGCAACGACGACGCGATCCGTTCCGCGGCGCTGCTGACCAAGGTCGTGGCCGAGGCCGCCGCGGCCGGTCTGATGTCGCGTGCCGGTCGCCGTGACGCGCCGGAGGGCGAGGACAAGCCGGAGCCGGGCATCGCCGCTGACGAGCCGCTCGCCGAGTGGGAGCTTGAGCAGCTCACCAGTGGTGACGCGGCCGGTGCGACCGAGACGGCCGCCGTCGCAACGGAGGCGGCTTCCGAGCCGACCGCCTGATTGGCATCGTCGCTCCGGCAGGGTCTGCGCAAGACCAGGGTCTGCGCAAGATCCTGCCGGAGCAGCATCAACCCAGGGATACCAACCCGCGCGTGAACCGCGGAAGGAACGGATAACGCACGATGGCGAACTACACCGCGGCCGATGTGAAGCGGCTGCGTGACATGACCGGCGCCGGCATGATGGCCTGTAAGAAGGCGCTGGAGGAGGCCGACGGCGAGATCGACAAGGCCGTTGAGCTGCTCCGCATCAAGGGCGTCAAGGACGCGGGCAAGCGCGCCGAGCGTGCGACCGCGAACGGCCTGGTCGTGGCCGAGGGCGGCGTCATGATCGAGCTGAACTGCGAGACCGACTTCGTGGCCAAGAGCGCCGACTTCGTCGCGCTGGCCGAGAAGATCGTGAAGGTGGCCAGGGACGGCAAGATCGCCGACGTCGACGTGCTCAAGGCCGCCGACCTCGGCGATGACAAGACCGTCGACCAGGCGATCCAGGAGCTGTCCGCCAAGATCGGCGAGAAGCTGGAGCTGCGCAGGGTCGTCGTGTTCGACGGCGTCGTGTCCACCTACCTGCACCGTCGTGCCTCGGACCTGCCGCCGGCCGTCGGTGTGCTGGTCGAGTACACCGGTGACAACAGCGAGGCGGCCCGGCAGGCCGCCATGCAGATCGCCGCGATGAAGCCGCGCTTCGTCACCCGCGACGAGGTGCCCGCCGACCTGGTGGCCAACGAGCGCCGGATCGCCGAGGAGACCGCGCGCGAGGAGGGCAAGCCGGAGCAGGCTCTGCCGAAGATCATCGACGGCAGGCTGAACGGCTTCTTCAAGGACGTCGTGCTGTTGGACCAGCCGTCCGTCCAGGAGTCGAAGAAGACCGTGAAGGCGGTGCTCGACGAGGCCGGTGTCACGGTCACCCGTTTCGCCCGATTCGAGGTCGGGCAGTCCTGAATCATGGCTGAGGGCGGGGTCACCGCCGCGGAGCTGCGTTCTCCGTGGTGACCCCGCTTCGTCATGTTCTGGGCGACGTGAGCCGCGCGTGCGCGGTGATCATCCTGGGGGAGCAGGCACAGGCGGACAATGGGCGAGGAGAGGGCCGTGACCACAGCGGAACAGCAGATCGAGACGGTAATGGCTGACAATGACGGTCTTCCTCCGGTCGGGTACCGACGGGTGTTGCTCAAGCTCGGCGGTGAGATGTTCGGCGGCGGCGCGGTCGGCGTCGACCCGAACGTCGTGCAGACGGTCGCGCGACAGGTCGCTGACGTGGTGCGCAGTGGCGTGCAGATGGCCGTGGTGATCGGCGGTGGCAACTTCTTCCGCGGCGCGGAACTCGAACAGCGCGGCATGGACCGGTCCCGTTCGGACTACATGGGCATGCTCGGGACCGTGATGAACTGCCTTGCGCTGCAAGACTTTCTCGAACGCGAGCACGGCATCGACACGCGCGTGCAGACGGCGATCACCATGGGGCAGGTCGCAGAGCCCTACATTCCTCGGCGCGCCATGCGGCACCTGGAGAAGGGGCGAGTGGTGATCTTCGGTGGCGGCATGGGCATGCCGTACTTCTCCACCGACACCCCGGCCGCCCAGCGTGCGCTGGAGATCGGCTGCGAGGTCGTGCTGATGGGCAAGGCGGTCGACGGCGTGTACACCGCCGACCCGAGGACCGATCCGACGGCCGAGCTGCTCGCCCAGATCACGCACCGGGAAGCACTCGAACGGGGGCTGAAGGTCGCCGATGCGACCGCGTTCAGCCTCTGCATGGACAACAATATGCCGATGATCGTGTTCAATCTGCTCACCGAGGGGAACATCGCAAGGGCGGTGCGTGGTGAGAAGATCGGTACGTTCGTCGGAACACCGGGCAGTCGGCGTTCCGTGTAAGACGTCTGCTTCACGAAAACCGGTAAGCGCGCACACCTAGGAGTAGCCGTGATCGACGAGACTCTCTTCGATGCCGAGGAGAAGATGGAAAAAGCGGTGTCCGTGGCCAAGGACGAGCTGAGCGCGGTACGCACCGGACGCGCTACTCCGGCCATGTTCTCCCGGATCAACGTCGAGTACTACGGCGCGATGACCCCGCTCAACCAGATGGCCGCGATCAACATCCCGGAAGCGCGGATGGCGATCATCAAGCCGTTCGACAACAGCCAGCTGAACAACATCGAGAAGGCGATCCGCGACTCCGACCTCGGCGTGAACCCGGGCAACGACGGCACGATCATTCGCGTGGTGTTCCCGCAGCTGTCCGAGGAACGGCGTCGGGAAATGGTCAAGCTGGCCAAGACCAAGGGTGAGGACGCCAAGGTCTCCATTCGCAACGTGCGGCGCAAGGCCAACGAGGAGCTGCACCGGATCCAGAAGGATGGCGAGGCCGGCGAGGACGAGGTCCTGCGCGCGGAGAAGGAACTGCAGAACGTCACGGATCGTTACGTTGCGCAGGTCGATGAGCTGATGAAGCACAAGGAAGCGGAACTGCTCGAAGTCTGAGCGCCGATTCCGCGAGTGAGTATTGAGAGTCTGATGGGCAACGCGGCTCCTGACGGGCGGGCACCAGGGCAGTCGGCGTCCGCCGAGGAGCCGGGGGGCCGGGACGCGTCGGTGAACGGGCAGGGGCCTGTCGCCGATGGCGCGGCGGGCGTGGATGGCGCGGCGGGGCCGGATGGTGCGGCGGGGGGTGAGGGGCAGGGGGCTGGCGGCACGGTTTCCAAGGCGGGGCGCGATCTTCGGGCCGCGATCGTGGTCGGGGCCGGGTTGGGCGCGGTCGTGCTCGTCTCGCTGTTGACGGTCCGCGAGTTGTTCATCGGCGTGATCGCGATCGCGATCGCCGTGGCGACCATTGAGCTCGCCGGGGCGTTGCGCAGGGCGGCCGGGATCGATGTCGCGTTGGCGCCGGTGCTGGTCGGCGGGCAGGCCATGCTCTGGCTGTCCTGGCCGTTCCACACCGACGGGATCTTCGTCGCATTCGTGTTGACCGTGCTTGGCTGCCTTGTCTGGCGATTTCGGGGCGGGAGCGAGAACTATCTGCGCGATGTCACCGCGTCGATCTTCACACTGACCTATGTCGCGTTGTTCGCCTCGTTCGCGGCCCTGCTGGTCGAGCCGCACGACGGGACCGCGCGGGTCCTGTGCTTCCTGATCGTGGTGGTGTGTTCGGACACCGGCGGCTACGTGGCCGGGGTGCTGTTCGGCAGGCATCCGATGGCGCCTTCGATCAGTCCGAAGAAGTCCTGGGAGGGGCTGGCCGGCTCGTTGGTCGCGGGCATCCTCGGCGGCGCGCTCTCGGTTTACCTGCTGCTGCACGGACACTGGTACCTCGGCGTGCCGTTCGGGGCTGCGCTGGTGATCACGGCGACCGGTGGGGACCTGGTCGAGTCGTTGATCAAGCGCGATCTCGGCATCAAGGACATGGGCAATCTGCTGCCCGGCCACGGCGGGGTGATGGACAGGCTGGACTCGTTGCTGCCATCTGCCGTTGCCGCTTGGATGTTGTTGACGTTGTTCGTGCCGGCCTGAGAGACGGCCAAGCGAGAGATGGCTGAGCTGACCCTGCCTAGTCCGAACATCTGGTACTGGCCGGAACTGTACGAGATCGAGAACCGCGCGCAGGACGTGCACGGCGCGATCTGGGCCGCCCTGCGCGAGGAATGCGACTGGGCCGGACTGGACGTGGTCGACGTCGGCTGCGGCGACGGCTTTCACCTTCCGGTGTTCGCCGCCGCCGCGCGGTCGGTCGTGGGGGTCGAGCCGTATCAGCCGCTGGTGCGGCGGGCCAGGGATCGCGTCGCCGGGTTGGCCAACGTCTCGGTGCTTGCCGGTGGCGCCGCGCGGCTGCCTCTGCCGGATGCCAGTGTCGACCTGGTGCACGCGCGCACCGCGTACTTCTTCGGGCGCGGCTGTGAGCCTGGAATGGCGGAGGCGGATCGGGTGCTGCGCGCGGGCGGCGCGCTGGTCATCGTTGATCTCGATGTCGGCTGCGCGCCCTACGGCCACTGGATGCGGGCCGACCTGCCCGACTATGAGCCGGCTGACGTCGAGGCGTTCTTCGCCGAGCAGGGCTTCCGCTGCCGGAAGGTGCTCACCGAATGGCGGTTCGCGGATGCCGCGAGCCTGGCCGCCGTGTTGCGGATCGAGTTCTCCGAGCGCGTAGCCGAACGGGCGATCGCGCAGGTCACCGGGTTGAGCATCCCGGTCGGCTACCGGATTCACGTCCGGCGCAAGCCGACCGGGCTGCTGCTGCCCGATTAGCCATCACGATTCGTCTGGGTCGCCGGTGGCCTCTTCGGTCTCCTCTGTCTCGCCGCTGCCGTACGCGTCGGCGTCGGCCAGGATCAGGTACAGCTCGCGGCGGGTGTCCGTGATGAGCTTCGTGGCCTTGGCCTTCAGCTCGGGACCGGCCACATTGGCCACCTGGCGGGCCGCGTCCATCAGGCTCATCAGGGCTTCGCGCAGCGCGGCGTCGTCGGTGTCGACGTCGTCGGCGGCCTGCTCCCATGGCGCGGTGCCGGCCAGCTTGGCCGCTTCGGCCTTGCCCTCTTCGGTGATCGAGTAGAGCCGCTTGCCGGTGCCGTCGGACGCCTCGGTCTTGATCAGGCCCTCGTCGGCGAGCAGTTGCAGGGTCGGGTAGACCGAACCGGGGCTCGGCCGCCACCAACCGCCGCTGCGGGTGGCGATCTCCTTGATGATCTCGTAGCCGTGCATGGGCCGCTCGTTGAGCAGGATCAGCACGGCGTTGCGCACGTTGCCGCGACGCGCCCGGCCACGACCGTGGCCATGACCGCGCCGGCCACCGCGTCCGCCGGGGCCGAAACCGGGGCCGAAGGGCGGGAAGCCAGGGCCACCGAAACCGGGACGGCCGGGGAAGCCGGGCAGGCCCTCGGGTGGGAAGTTCGGTCCGGGGTGCTGGCCGAACTCGCCGGACTCACCGCGCCCGAAGCCTCGACCGAAGCCAGGCCCGAAGCCGCGGGGGCCGTGCTCGTGGTGCTCGCCATGCTCGTGGTGGTGCTCGTGCCGACGGCCATACCCGCGAGCAGCGCGAACGCCCTCACGGAGCGCTCGGCGCAGGTCGTTTGGATCGAATGGATAGTTACTCATGTCCGATATCTCCGTTCATCAGCTCGCGACGGTTCGATCCGTCGCGATGTATTAACGATATATCGGAACCTATCGTGATGCAACGTTGATCAGCGGAAGGCGCTCAGGCCGGTGACCGACTGGCCGACCGTCAGCGCGTGCACCTCCTCGGTGCCCTCGTAGGTGAGCACGGTTTCCAGGTTGTTGGCGTGCCGCATGACCGGGTAGTCCAGCGTGATGCCGTTGGCGCCGAGCACGGTGCGCGCGCTGCGGGCGACCTCGATGGCGCTGCGCACGTTGGCCAGCTTGGCCAGGCTGATGTGGTTCGGGTGCAGCGTGCCTGCGTCCTTGAGCCGACCGACGTGCAGCGCGAGCAGGCCGGCTCGGTTGACCTCGACCACCATGTCGGCGAGCTTGCGCTGGGTGAGCTGGAAGCCGGCGATGGGCCTGCCGAACTGCTCGCGCGTACCCGCGTAGTCAAGGGCGGACTCGTAGCAGGCCCGCGCCGCGCCGACCACGCCCCAGGCGATGCCGAACCGCGCCTCGTTCAGGCAGGACAGCGGACCTTTGAGGCCGCGCACCTCGGGGAAGGCGGCTTCGGCGGGGAGTCGGACGCCGTCGAGGACCAGCTCGGCGGTGACCGAGGCACGCAGCGACAGCTTGTGCGGCACTTCGCTGGCGGTGAAACCGGGCGTGTTCGTCGGCACGACGAAGCCGCGGATGCCCTCGTCCGTGCCGGCCCACACCACGGCGACGTCGGCGAGGGTGCCGTTGGTGATCCACATCTTGGCGCCGTCGAGCACCCAGTCGGCGCCGTCCCGCCGGGCCCTGGTCCGCATCGAGCCCGGGTCGGAGCCGGAGTCGGGCTCGGTGAGGCCGAAGCAGCCGAGCACCTCGCCGGTGGACATCCTCGGCAGCCATTCCCGGCGCTGCTCCTCGGTGCCCCAGTGGTGGATGGCGAACATGGCCAGCGAGCCCTGCACGGACACGAAGCTGCGCAGGCCGGAGTCGATGGCCTCCAGTTCGCGGCAGGCGACGCCGTAGGCGACCGCGCTGGTGCCCGAGCAGCCGTAGCCGTGCAGGTGCATACCGAACACGCCGAGTTCGCCGAGACCCTTGGCGATGTCGCGGGGCAGGGTGCCGAGCTCGAACCATTCCGCGACGTGGGGGGCGAGTTCGGCGCTGGCGTAGCGGCGCACCGTGTCCCGGACGTCCCGCTCGGCGTCGTCGAGTTCGGCGTCAAGGGCCAGGAAGTCCATCGGGTCTGGGGTGGCCGCCATGTTTCCTCCACGCTGAGGTTGTCCGCTGTCAGTGCTCCGTTGCCGATTCTCGCAGTCGTTCGACGGACTCGGCCAAGTTCGGCGCCTCGGGGCGCCCACCGCCCGCCGTCAGGACCCGGTTCATCGCGCCGAGCACGGTGTGCGCCTCGTCGGCGGACAGGTGCCGCGCGAAATGCTCCTTGATGTGACTGAAGAACACCGGGGTGACCTGACGCAACGTGCTCCGGCCCTTCTCGGTGATGGCCGCGTAGGTGATCCGCAGGTTGTTCGGGTCGCCCTGGCGCTCGACGAGACCGAGGCCGGCCAACTGGCTGACCAGCTGGCTGGTCCCGCTCTTGGACAGGAACACCCAGTTGGCCAGGTCGTTCATGCGCATCCGGCCCTCGGGCATCAGGCCGAGGGTGGAGAGCACCTCGCAGGCGTTCGTCGCGAGGCCGAACCGCTCCTTCAGCACCCGTTCCAGGCTTCTGGTGATCATCGAATGCACGCGCCAGGTGGCCATCCAGGCGTAGTAGCCCTCGTCGACCAGGTCGGTGTCGACGACGTCGAAGGGGTCCAGTTCATCCATGTCCGAACAGTTTAGAAGCGGACATTCCGCACGGTACGGCCGCGCCCGCGGAGCGTGGGACAATGAGGGAACTATGCCGTCTTCGCTCCCACTGATCTTTGATGCGCCCAAGCGTGGTCTGCCGCCACGCCATCTCGCCGACCTCACCTCGGCAGAGCGGTCGGCAGCGGTCGCCACCCTCGGTGAGAAGCCGTTCCGGGCCAAGCAGCTCTCGCACCACTACTTCGCCAGGCTGAGCGCGGACCCGGCCGAGATGACCGACATCCCGGTCACCAGCCGCGACCGGCTCGCCGACGAGCTGCTGCCGCCGCTGCTGACCACGGTCCGGCACATCGCCTGCGACGACGGCAGCACCCGTAAGACGCTCTGGCGCGCGCATGACGGCACCCTGCTGGAGAGCGTGCTGATGCGTTACCCGGACCGCGCCACCGTGTGCGTGTCCAGCCAGGCCGGCTGCGGCATGGCCTGCCCGTTCTGCGCGACCGGCCAGGGCGGCCTTGAGCGCAACCTGTCCACGGCGGAGATCGTCGAGCAGGTGCGTGCCGCCGCGGCCGCCATGCGCGACGGCGAACTGCCCGGCCCCGACGGCTCGCCGGGGCGACTGTCCAATGTGGTCTTCATGGGCATGGGCGAGCCGCTGGCCAACTACAAGCGGGTGCTGGCCGCGGTGCACCGCATCACCGATCCGGCGCCGGACGGGCTCGGCATCTCGCAGCGCTCGGTCACCGTGTCCACGGTCGGGCTGGTGCCGGCTATCCACAAGCTGGCCGACGAGGGTCTCCAGGTGCGGCTCGCGGTGTCGCTGCACACCCCGGACGACGAGCTGCGCGACACGTTGGTGCCGGTGAACAACCGGTGGAAAGTCGCAGAGGTGCTGGACGCGGCCCGGCACTACGCCAGGACCACCGGTCGGCGGGTCTCGATCGAGTACGCGCTGATCCGCGACGTGAACGACCAGCCGTGGCGGGCCGACCTGCTCGGCAAGCTGCTGCACCGCTACCTCGGCCCGCTCGTGCACGTGAACGTGATCCCGCTGAACCCGACGCCGGGCAGCAAGTGGGACGCCAGCCCGAAGCCGGTCGAGCGCGAGTTCGTGCGCAGGGTCAACGAGCAGGGCGTGGCCTGCACGGTCCGGGACACCCGAGGCCGCGAGATCGCCGCGGCCTGCGGTCAGCTGGCCGCCGAAGGCTGAGTCTTGCGCGCTGACGGTTGACCAAATTTGAAATTTGGTCATAGGATGGCAGCATGCCGGCCGAGACGAGCGCGCGTGCGGCGCGTGCGGAGCACATCCTGGACGTCGCAGCGGACCTGCTCGGTCGGTTCGGGTACCGCAGGCTCACCGTCGACGACATCGCCGCCGCGGCCGACATCGGCAAGGGCACGATCTATCTGCACTGGAAGACCAGGGAAGCCCTTTTCGTCGCGGTGCTGCTGCGCGAGTTCCTCGCCGCCATGGACGAACTCATCGCCGGACTGCATGCCGATCCGCATGCGGTCCTGCTGCACCGCGTCACCCGCGCGCAATTTCTCCAGATCCGAAACAGGCCATTGTTGTCAGCGGTGTACACCGAGGATTCCGAGGTGCTCGGGAAGCTGTGCGCGGCCTTGCGGAAAACCCTCGATCCTCGGCATCACAGCGCGTTCGAGGAATATCTGAACCTGCTCGGCGAGCATGGCCTGCTCCGCGGCGATATCCCGATTTCCCAGGTTTCCCAGGCGTTTCGCGCGATCATGCACGGCTTCCTGCTCGACGAGGGTGCCGATGCCGACATACTCGGCGACGTGGTCGCGCGTGCGCTGGAACCGGCAGGCCCGATTCCGGACGCGAGCGTCCTGCGACCCGTCGCGGAACGGGCCATCGTGCTGTTCGGCGAATCCGCCTCGGCCGACCGCGCGGTGCTGCACCGCGCCTATTAATCACACACATTGGGGAGAATTGAATATGCGTATCGGCTATTACGTGAGCGAGCGCGGATTGACGTTCGATGCGATCGTCGACAACGCGAAAACGGCTGCCACCGCCGGATTTCCGACCTTGTGGACGTCCGATGTCGGCAGTTGGGACGCCTTGGTCGGGCTCGCCGTGATCGGGCGCGAGGTGCCGGGAGTCGAGTTGGGGAGCGGAGTGGTGGTCAGCCACAGCAGGCCGCCGTTCACACTGGCCGCACAGGCACTGACCGTGCAGGCCGCGATCGGCAACCGGCTGACCCTCGGTGTCGGCGTGAGCCACCAGTACGTGGTCGAGGCTCAGTTCGGTGCCTCGTTCGAGCGGCCGGCGCGACACCTGCGCGAGTACCTGAGTGGACTGGTTCCGCTGCTGCGTGGCGAGAGTGTCGACTTCCGAGGGGAGACGCTGCGGGTGACCGGCGCGCTGATTACGCCGGACGTTCCGGAGCCATCCGTGCTGGTGGGCGCGCTGGGGCCGGCGATGCTGCGGGTCGCGGGCGAACTCGCGGATGGCACGGTCACCGCGTGGGCCGGGCCGAGAGGACTCGGTGAGCACATCGTGCCGACCATCACCAAGGCCGCGGTGGGCCGGCAGGCGCCGAGGGTGGTCGCCGGTGCGCTGGTCGCGGTCACCTCGGATCCGGACGCGCTGCGCGATGCCATCAGCGAGCAGTACGCGCTCGCACTGGACGTGCCGCACTACCGGGCCACGCTGGAGCGGGAGGGCGCGACGAGCATGGGGGAGGCGGCGATCATCGGTGACGAGGCCGAGGTGACCAGGCGGATCAGGGCGCTGTTCGACGCGGGTGCGACCGAGTTTCTCGCGCTGCCGTGCGGATCGACCGAGGAGCGTGCGCGAACGAACGCGCTGCTGACCGAACTGGCCGGGTGAGGCTCAGCGACGCCAGGGGTTGCGGCGCTTGGCCAGGTCAAAGATCAGCAGGCCGATGAGGATGATGCCGCTGATGGCGAGGTAGATGTCCTCGACGTGGCCGATCTGGTTGCCGATGAACATGATGAAACAGACAGCTGCCGCGAACCAGCCTGCGACCTGCCGGCCGAGCGGGAAGCTGCCGTGCCAGCCCCATTCGGCGGACGGCTCGTCCTGCGGGCTGACGCCGTTCTTGGCGACCTCGCGTCCGGACCCCTTCTTGACGGGACTCCGTTCCAGGTCGGTGGAGGCCACGGCTGCCACGCTCCCTCACCTCGGGTTGATCTCGTTGGACTGACTGCATCCTCGCACAACGCAGCCGGCGCGCCGCAGCGAGGGCGGCGCGCCGGCTGACCGCGAAGGGGTCAACGCCGGACGGCTCGGCCCCTGCCCCGGACCAGCCGGTAGAGCCCGAGCACGACGATCGAGCCGACCAGGGCCAGCACCCAGGTGCGGAGGTTGAAGAAGCCGCCGAGGTCGGTGTGGAAGATGTAATTGCCGATGATGCCACCGACGATGCCGCCGACGATGCCGAGCAGCATGGTCAGGATGATGCCGCCGCCGTCTCGGCCGGGCATGACCAGCTTGGCGAGGGCGCCCACGATCAGTCCGAGGACGATCCAGCCGATGATGCTCATGAGTGCCTCACTCAAGGTTCTGCCGTCCCCTCTGCTAGAGGACGACCTGTTGGTGAAGAGATACCCGAACAATCGAACCGCATGCCTCGTTATCGATTCGTTACTCTCAGTTCCTGGGCTGCTCGCCGGGTGTGACCGCGAACCGCGCAACGCTCGCTCGGGCGATCCTTACGTTCTGTTGAGCTCGTTCGGCAACAATGGAGCCCGATGAAACTCGCCAGCACAGTCGAGCCGGCCCCGACCGGTGTCGCCGCAGTGTCGACCACGGGGTCGACAACAGGATCGCCGCAGGGTCGCAGGGCCGTGCTGATCCTGGGTTCGACCGGGTCCATCGGCACCCAGGCCCTGGACGTCATCGAGGTCAACCCGGATTCCTTCAGCGTGGCCGGCATCGCTGCCGGTGGTCGTGACCTGCGCCAACTTGCCGAGCAGGTGTTGCGCTTCGGTATTTCGGTGATCGCCATCACCCGTGCGAGCGGCCCAGAGGACTTCCTGGCCGCGCTGGGCGACGAGGCGCGGCGACGCGGGCTGAACCCGGCCGGCTACCCGGTGCCACGCGTGCTCGTCGGACCGGACGCCGTGCGCGAACTGATCGAGACCACCTCGGCCGACATCGTGCTCAACGGCATCGACGGTGACCAGGGGCTCGCCGCCACGCTCAGCGCGCTGGCCACCGGCGCCCGCCTCGCCCTCGCCAACAAGGAGTCGCTGATCGCGGGCGGACCGCTGGTGCTGCGCGCGGCCGCACCGGACCAGATCGTGCCGGTCGACTCGGAGCACTCCGCGCTCGCCCAGTGCCTGCGTTCAGGCCGCGCGAGCGAGGTCGCCAGGCTCACCGTGACCGCGTCCGGCGGCCCGTTCCGCGGTCGCAGGCGGGCCGAGTTGGCCGAGGTCACCGTCGCCGACGCGCTCAAGCACCCGACCTGGTCGATGGGCCGGTTGGTCACCATCAACTCGGCGACGCTGGTGAACAAGGGCCTTGAGGTGATCGAGGCGCACCTGCTGTTCGGCGTGCCGTACGAGCGGATCGGCGTCGTGGTGCACCCGCAGTCGATCGTGCACTCGATGGTCACCTTCGCGGACGGCTCGACCATCGCCCAGGCGAGCCCGCCGACCATGAAGATTCCGATCGCGCTCGCGCTGAGCTGGCCCGACCGGTTGGTGGACATCGCGCCCGCCTGCGATTTCAGCCAGGCGCAGGCGTGGACGTTCGAACCGCTGGACAACGAGAACTTCCCCGCGGTGTCGCTGGCCATCGCGGCCGGCAGCACCGGGGGCAGCCTCCCTGCCGTGTACAACGCGGCCAACGAGGAGGCGGTCGGCGCGTTCGTCGATGGCAGGCTGTCGTTCACCGGCATCGTGGACACCATCGAGGCGGTGCTCGACGAGGCGAGGACACAGTGGAGTGGGGAACCGGCCGACATCGACGAGGTCGTGGCCGCGCAGCGGTGGGCGCGGGCTCGGGCCGGGGAGCGCATTGCCAGGGCGCGCTGAACCGCCGTTAGGCCGTCAGGACTGAGAAGGAAAGGAAACCCGTGCTCGCCTACATCATCGGTGTGGTGCTCTTCGCCCTCGGTATCGGCTTGGCGGTGGCGCTGCACGAGGCAGGGCACATGCTCACCGCGAAAGCCTTCGGCATGAAGGTCCGGCGATACTTCATCGGCTTCGGCCCGAAGGTCTTCTCGTTCCGTCGGGGGGAGACCGAGTACGGCCTGAAGATCATCCCGGCCGGCGGGTTCTGCGACATCGCCGGCATGACCGCGCTGGACGAGGTCACGCCGGACGAGGCGCCGCGCGCCATGTGGCGCTACCCGGTGTGGAAGCGGTTCATCGTGCTGGTGTCCGGCTCGGTCACCCACTTCATTCTGGGTTTCCTGATTCTCTACGTGATGGCCATCAGCACTGGTCTGCCCAACCTGCAGGACACGCCGCAGGTCAGCGGGGTTGCCAACTGTGCGCAGAGCGTCGCCGACGTGAAGACCATGACCTACGCGCCGTGCCAGGCCGGCGCGCCGGCGCCGGCCAAACAGGCCGGTCTGCGGCCGGGTGATCTGATCGTCTCCGTCGGCGGCAAGGCGACGCCGACCTGGACCGACGTGTCCTCGGCGGTACAGAAGCTGCACGGTCCGACACCGTTCGTTATTCAGCGCGACGGCAAGGACATGACCGTCACCGTCGACGTGGCCACCGTGCAGAGCGTGCCGATCGCCGAGCAGAGCTCGAAGAACCCCAAGCTCGCCTCGGTCGGCGCGATCGGCGTCACGCACGCGAACGTGGTCACCTACGGCGCCATCGCCGGCGTCGGCGGGGCGATCGGCTACACCGGCCAGATGTTCGTCGGCGTCTGGGACGGTCTCAAGGCGCTGCCGAGCATGGTTCCGAACCTGGTCACCTCGATCGGCGGCGGCCAGCGAAACCCCAACGGCGTGATGAGTGTCGTCGGCGCCGCGCGGCTCGGCGGGCAGACCGTCGAGAACGGCGTGTGGTCGCTGTTCTGGCTGCTGCTGGCCAGCCTCCAGTTCTTTTTCGGCGCGTTCAACCTGCTCCCGCTGTTGCCGTTGGACGGTGGGCACATCGCGGTGGTGTTCTACGAGAAGATCCGCAACTGGTTCCGCTCGCTCCGGGGCCGCCCTATCGGCTCTCCAGTGGACTACACCAAGCTGGCCCCACTCACGGTTCTTGTGGTCGTGGTGTTCGGCGCCATGGTGCTGTTGAGCGTGACCGCGGATATCGTGAACCCGATACGACTCGGCGGTTGACGTCGAGTGCGTTGATCACAACGGTGGAGGGAAGACGATGGCCGCCGATGGCGTCCTGTTGGGTATGCCGGCACTGCCCGCTCCGGTGCTCGCCGAGCGCCGCAAGACCCGCCAGCTGATGGTTGGCTCGGTCGGTGTGGGCAGCGACTACCCGATCTCGGTTCAATCCATGACCACCACGTTGACCGCGGACGTCAACGCGACCCTGCAACAGATCGCCGAGCTGACCGCTGCCGGATGCGACATCGTGCGTGTCGCCTGTCCGAGTGCGGACGACGCCGAGGCACTGCCGGCGATCGCCAAGAAGTCCGGTATTCCGGTGATCGCGGACATCCACTTCCAGCCGAAATACGTCTTCGCCGCGATCGAGGCCGGGTGCGCGGCGGTCCGAGTGAATCCTGGCAACATCAAGAAGTTCGACGACAAGGTCAAGGAGATCGCGCACGCCGCCAAGGACCACGGCACGCCGATCCGGATCGGCGTGAACGCGGGTTCGCTCGACCCTCGGCTGCTGCAGAAGTACGGCAAGGCCACGCCCGAGGCGCTGGTCGAGTCCGCATTGTGGGAAGCATCACTGTTCGCCGAGCATGATTTCCACGACATCAAGATCTCGGTCAAGCACAACGACCCGGTCGTGATGATCCGCGCCTACGAGATGCTCGCCGAGCAGACCGACTACCCCTTGCATCTTGGCGTCACCGAGGCCGGCCCGGCCTTCCAGGGCACCATCAAGTCCGCTGTCGCGTTCGGCGCGCTGCTGCGCCAGGGCATCGGTGACACGATTCGTGTCTCGCTGTCCGCGCCGCCGGTGGAAGAGGTCAAGGTCGGCAACCAGATTCTGCAGTCGTTGAATCTGCGGCCGCGCAAGCTGGAGATCGTGTCCTGCCCGTCCTGCGGTCGGGCTCAGGTCGACGTGTACAAGCTGGCCGAGGAGGTCACCGCCGGCCTTGAGGGCATGGAGGTGCCGCTGCGCGTCGCGGTCATGGGCTGCGTCGTCAACGGCCCCGGTGAGGCCCGCGAGGCGGATCTCGGGGTCGCTTCCGGCAACGGCAAGGGCCAGATCTTCGTGCGCGGCGAGGTGATCAAGACCGTGCCCGAGCACCAGATCGTGGAAACCCTCATCGAGGAGGCCATGCGCATCGCCGAGGAGACGGGCGATGGTGTCACCGGCAGCCCGGTGGTCAGCGTCTCCTGAGCGCTCGTTCGAGGCTCGTTCGAGCGGATGGCCGGGTATAACGGTTCCGCCTTCCCGGCGATCTGTCGTGCGCTAGCAGCCACCGGTCTGGCACTCTGAAATGGTGTTGAGGCTAGGCGGCGCGCGTCTACTCGATGATCGTGACTTGTTCGCGGTCCGCACCGTGCTGGATGCCGACCCGGTCGCCTCCTGCATGGTCGCCTGTCGTGTCGAGGCCGCCGGCCTGCAACCGTGGCGGCTCGGCGGCGAGATGTGGGGCACGGACAACCGGCCCATCCGGGGCAGCAGGCTCGACGGCCTGTGTTTCGCGGGTCCGAACCTGGTGCCGCTGCGCGGTAACCGCACGGCCCTGCGCACCTTCGCCGACCGCGCGGTGCGCCGCGGCCGGATGTGTTCGTCCCTTGTCGGCCCGGCCGAGCAGGTGCTCGGGTTGTGGGAGGAACTGACCCTGGACTGGGGCCCGGCCCGCGAGGTGCGCGCCGACCAGCCGCTGATGGCCATGTCCACCGCGCCCGAGGTGGTCACCGACCCGCAGGTGCGGATGGTCCGACCGGACGAACTCGACCGCTACCTGCCGGCCGCGATCGCCATGTTCATCGAGGAGATCGGCATCGACCCCTGCGCCGACGACGGCGGCGCCAGCTACCGGGCCAGGGTCGCAGAACTGATCTCGGCTGGCCGCGCGTTCGCCCGGTTCGAGAACGGCGAGGTCGTGTTCAAGGCCGAGATCGGGTCGCTGTGCCGCAAGGTCGGCCAGATCCAGGGCGTCTGGGTGCACCCGTCCCGGCGCGGCAACGGCCTGGCAACCGCCGGCACGGCCACCGTGGTGGATCGGCTGGTCAGGGGCATGGGCCGCAAGGCAAGCCTGTACCTCAACGCCTACAACCTGCCGGCTAAGGCGGCCTACACCAAGATCGGTTTCCGCGAGGTCGGCCGCTACGCCACCGTGCTGTTCTGACCACGTAGGCTTGGCGGTATGCCCGTTCGTTCCGCGCTGAAACCAGGTCAGCAGTCGCCCCGCCGTCCCGTTCCGGCCAGCATCGCCCGGCCCGAGTATGTGGACAAGCCGAACCCCCAGCGCGACACCAGCAACGGCATCCGCACACAAGAGGTCATCGAGGCCATGCGCGTCGCCGGCAAGCTGGCCGCGCAGGCGCTCGCGGAGGGCGGCAAGGCGGTCCGGCCGGGAGCGACGACGGACAGCATCGACGCGGTCGTGCACGAGTTCCTCTGCGACCACGGCGCCTACCCATCGACGCTGGGCTACCGGGGCTTCCCCAAGTCCTGCTGCACCTCGCTGAACGAGGTCATCTGCCACGGCATCCCGGACTCGACAGTGATCGAGGAGGGTGACATCTGCAACATCGACGTCACCGCCTACATCAACGGCGTGCACGGCGACACCAACGCGACGTTCCTGGCCGGCGAGGTCAGCGAGGAGGCGCGACTGCTGGTGGAGCGCACCCACGAAGCCACCATGCGCGCGATCAAGGCGGTCCGGCCGGGCCGCGCGTTGAACGTGATCGGCCGGGTCATCGAGGCCTACGCCAAGCGGTTCGACTACGGCGTGGTTCGTGACTTCACCGGGCACGGCGTCGGTCCGTACTTCCACGGCACGCCAACGGTTCTGCACTACGACGAGCCGTCGGTGACCACGATCATCCAGCCGGGCATGACGTTCACCATCGAGCCGATGATCACGCTCGGCACCATCGACTACGACATCTGGCCGGACGGCTGGACCGTGACGACCAAGGACAGGAAGCTCACCGCGCAGTTCGAGCACACCCTGGTGGTCACAGAGGACGGCGCGGAGATCCTCACCCTGCCGTGAGCGGAGCCCGAGAACCTGTGAACTGCGAGACGATGTGGGCTCGCGGTTGATCGGGCATCGGCGCATTAATGCATGCCGAGCCAGCGCTTTTCGATCAAGGCCACCACGATGGGTGCAACAATGTGGTTGAGTGACGATGAGAGTGCACGTTTTCCGCCGTGGGCGAGCGCGTGAACAACCTTACGCAGTTTCGATTCTTGGTTGGCGACAGCTGATTCGATGAGATTCTCGTCGACCGGATCTCCGTTCTCCGTGAGCAAACCTGACTGCTCCAGGTGCTGGATGAAATCCGCAAGCTCGGCAACGGCGGCAGCCTGTTCGGTGACGGACAGGCTCGGAGAATTTCCCGACCGAGCATCAATCTTTCCTATGTTGTAGTTTCCGTGCTGGTTGAACTGCTCGCCGATGAAGTTGTTCACGGGTTGGCCACCTTGCCGATATTGAAATCGCCGAGCTGGTTGTACTGATCGCCAAGAATTACATTCTCTACGGTATAGACTTTTTCGTTCTCTAGAGGTTCTTCAATGGCTTTCGCGATAGAGTCTCTCACGTACTCCAGTGTGTCTCGGTTACTGGACAAAAGCCCAACTTTGGGTTCGCCGGTCGTTTCCAGGATCAAGGCGTAACGGACGCTGTACGGAACTTTGGTCTTCACGTAGATCCAGATTCCGAGCGCGATGGCTGCGATAAATCCAATGGAGCCTATTGCGCTGCTGCCAGAGGAATTGGCTATCGCCGCCGTGATGGCGAACACGACGCCGGCCGAGAAGATCGCGAGTCTTAGATTTCCCTTTTCGGCATTTGGTGGCTTGGGTACGTCAACGATCCTTATCCGAGCGATGTTAGCTAAGAAGTAGGTTTCGTGTCCGAGCTTCAGGGATCGCTTGCTGAGCGTGTAGTTGGCCTGGCCCATGGGTTGGTTCACGGTACTCCGCCCTATTGATGGGTTTGGAATGACGGAAGACTATAGCACCGAAGCGCTGGGTTGGTGAGGTTGCGTGCAATCAATGCACACGCCGGCCCGTATCTTGTTGCTCCGACAAATACGTCGATCGTATGGAATCGTAATTCGCTACAAAGCGAAGCTGCCGAGCGGTGGACGGGGTGAGCTGGATCGCACCTGCCACGATGCACCTGGTTGGACGCTATCGTTGCCGGTCATGCCGACTACTGCCGATTCGGAAGCTTCGCGGGCGAACCCGCAAACGCGGAGAGCGCTCCCGGGGAGGCCGAGCGCCGGCGAGGTAGCGCCGTGAACGCGGTACTCGTTGCCGGCACCTCTTCGGACGCCGGCAAGAGCATGGTGGTCACCGGGCTGTGTCGCCTGCTGGCGCGGCAGGGCATCAAGGTCGCGCCGTTCAAGGCGCAGAACATGTCCAACAACTCGATGGTCACCTCGGACGGCGGCGAGATCGGCAGGGCGCAGGCGGCGCAGGCGGTCGCGGCCGGGCTGGTGCCGAGCGTGCGGTTCAATCCGGTGCTGCTCAAGCCGGGCAGCGACCGCAGTTCGCAGGTGGTCGTGCTGGGCAAGGCGGTCGGCGAGGTCAGCGCACTGTCCTACCGGGAGCGCAAGGCGGCGCTGCTGGACATCGTTCTGTCCACTTTGGAACAACTGCGGGCCGAGTACGACGTGGTGATCTGCGAGGGTGCCGGCTCGCCGACCGAGATCAACCTGCGGGCGACCGACATCGCCAACATGGGTCTTGCCCGCGCGGCGAACCTGCCGGTGCTGGTGGTGGGCGACATCGACAGGGGCGGGGTGTTCGCGCACCTGTTCGGCACGCTCGCCCTGCTCGAACCCGCCGATCAGGCGTTGATCGCCGGCTTCGTGATCAACAAGTTCCGCGGCGACCCGGCCCTGCTCGCGCCCGGCCTCGACCAACTGACCCGGCTGACCGGACGGCCGACGCTCGGCGTGCTGCCCTGGCGGGACGGGCTGTGGCTGGACGCGGAGGACTCGCTCGGCTATGCCGCCGACGGTGTGCTCGGCAGGCCCGCGCCGCCGATCGGCTCGCAGTGGCTGCGCGTCGCGGTGATCCGGCTGCCGCGCATCTCCAACGGGACCGACGCGGAGGCGCTCGCGGTCGAGCCGGGTGTGAGCGTGCGGCTGGTCGTCGATCCGGCGCGGATCGCGGACGCGGACCTGGTGGTGATCCCCGGCTCCAAGTCCACAGTGGCCGACCTGGAATGGTTGCGCCGCACCGGACTCGCCGACGCGATTACGGCGCACGCCGAGGCGGGCCGGCCGGTGTTCGGCATCTGCGGCGGGTTCCAGCTGATGGGGCGCTCCATCGTCGACACGGTGGAATCGCGCGCGGGTGCGGTGTCCTGCCTCGGCCTGCTCGACGTGGACATCGAGTTCCGCGCGGACAAGACGCTGCGCACACCGACCGGGGTCGCGTTCGGCGCGCCGGCGCACGGCTACGAGATCCATCACGGCGAGGTCGTTCGGCGCGGCGCGGACCTGCCCGGTCTGATCACCCTGCCGGACGGCGAGATCGAGGGCGCGCTGAGCGGATGCGTCGCCGGCACACACTGGCACGGCCTGCTGGAGAACGACACGGTGCGCCGCGAACTGTTGAGCTGGGCCGCGTCCCTGGCCGGTCGGACCGGGTTCGTGCCGGCCGCCGACGTGTCGTTCAGCGATGCCCGTAACGCGCAGTTCGATCTGATCGCCGACCTGATCTCGAACAATCTCGACACGGCCGCCGTGCTCCGGCTCGTGGAGCACGGCGCCCCGCCCGCCCTACCCGTCCTGCCGCCCGGAGCACCATGACCAACCAGCGTCGCGCCGAGATGTTCATCGACGAGGAGGTCGACCCGCGCGTCGGCGCGCAGGGTGTCGGCGACGAGCGCGCCATGCTTGTCGGCCTATCCCTCAACGGCCCAGCCTCAACGCTCAGCGCGCCACGCTGCGCCTCAGGTGCGCCGGCCTGCACGCGGAACTCGCCAGCCGTTCGGTCGAGCCCTCAACGCTCTTGCTGCTCGGGCTGGTCCGGCACCTGGCCGGCGTGGAGCGGCGCTGGTTCCGGCAGGTGCTCGCCGGCCAGCAGGTCTCACCCCGGTTCTCCTCCACCCGCGACCCGGACGGCGACTTCGACGGCGCGGTCGCCGAGGACGACGTGATCGCGCGGGCGTGGGCCGCCCTGCACGAGGAGATCGCGTTCGCGGACGAGTTCATCGCCAACGCGCCGAACCTGGACGTGATCGGCGAGGACAGCTGGCGCGGGGTTGTCTCACTGCGCTGGGTGCTGATCCACCTGGTCGAGGAGTACGCGCGGCACAACGGCCACGCCGACCTGCTGCGCGAACGGATCGACGGCGCGATCGGCCTCTAGCTTCAGTTCTCGGGTTGGCCGTAGTGGTCGATCAGCTCCTGGAAGAAGCCGCCCGCCTGCTCGGCGGCGCGATCCGGGTCGCGGGCCGTGATGGCGTCGAGCAGGCCGTTGTGTTCGATCTTGTGGCCAGGCCCGTCGCCGTCAAGGGTGCTGGCCACGCTGGCCCGGAACATCTCGGTCAGGCCCTGGTACAGCTCGATAAGCAGGCCGTTGTGCGAGCATTCGACGACCTGGCGGTGGAAGCGGGTGTCCGCGTCGAGCACGGTCTGCAGGTCCTGGCGCGCGATGGCGCTGTCGCGCTCGGCGAGGGTCGCGGTGAGCGCGGCCAGTTCGGCGTCGGTGCGTTCGGTCGCGGCCATCCGCGCGCCCTCGACCTCCAGTACGCGCCGGACCTGGAGCACCTCGCGTAGCCGGGTGCCGTACAGCCTGCGCAGCGCGCCGCAGATCTCGCTGGTCGCCCGGACGAACGTGCCGTCGCCCTGGCGGACGTCCAACAGGCCGGCGTGGGAGAGCGCGCGCACCGCCTCGCGGACCGTGTTGCGGCCGACGCCCAGGGCGCTGACCAGCTCCGGTTCCGGCGGAATGCGCTGGTCGATGGGCCAGTCACCGCGGCTGATCGCGCCGCGCATCTGCTCGATGACCTGGTCGACGAGTCCGGTTCGGCGCGTCGTGGTCAACGGGGACGCGGCCGACGGGCCCTCTGGCGTGGTGAGCGACACCGCGGAAAACCTTTCGTCCTAACATCCTATGTCTGTCATAGTAGCGGGGTGACAGTCAGAGAGTCGGGCAACGGCAAGTCTGCCGTGCCGGTGACCGAGTCGGTGACCGAATCCGCGAAGCCGGGCGTCCGGTCCCGAGGGCCGCTCGTGCCTGGCGCGCTCCTTGTCGTCGCCGTGCTCGTGGTCGCGGCCAACCTGCGTCCGGCCGTCACCGGCCTCGGCCCGGTGCTCGACGAGGTGCGCGCCGGGCTCGGCATGTCGGCCGGCCTGGTCAGCGTGCTCACCGCGCTGCCGGCGATCTGTTTCGGCGCGGTCGGCTTCCTCGCACCCGCCCTGACCCGCAAGGTCGGCGTTGCCCGCGCGATCGGCATCTCGATCGCGGTGCTCACCGTCGGCGTGCTGGTCAGGGCCGTGTCCGGCTCGGCGGTGCTGCTGGTCGGCACGCTGCTCGCCGGCGGTGGCATCGCCGTGTGCAACGTGCTGCTGCCGGTCGTGGTCAAGGAGTCCTACGGTCACCGGATCGGCCTGATCACCGGCATGTACACCGCAGTGCTCCAGGGCGTCGCGGCGACCGCGTCGGCCGTGGCCACCCCGCTCGCCTCCGGCTTCGGCGGGTGGCGCTTCTCGCTCGGCTTCTGGGCCGTCCCCGCGTTCCTCGGCTTTCTGCTTTGGCTGGTCGCCGCCCGCCACCACAAGGCGCCGCAGGTGGGGCCGGACCCGAACCTGCCTGCGCCGGCCGGCACCGGCATGTTCCGCCGTCCGTTCGCGTGGCTGGTCACCCTGTTCTTCGGCCTACAGGCCCTGTTCGCGTACGCGCTGATGGGCTGGCTGCCGCAGGTGCTGATGGCCGCGGGCATCAGCCGCGCCACCTCGGGCGTGATGATGGCGCTGGTCGGCGTGCTCGGCGTGCCGATCAGCCTGATCATCGTGCCGATCGCGGCGCGGGCCCGGTCGCAGTCGTGGTGGACGGCCGGCATCTGCCTGGTCGGGGCGGTCGGCGTTGGCGGCCTGCTGGTCGCGCCCGCTGCCGCGCCGTGGCTGTGGATGTTCTGCGTCGGCGTCGGCATGGGCGTGTTCGCGCTCGGCGTCGCGCTGATCTCGCTGCGCTCGTCCAGCGCGGCCGACACCCGCGCGCTGTCCACCATGACGCAGAGCGTCGGCTATCTGATCGCCGCGCTCGGCCCGCTGGGCTTCGGCATGCTGCACAGCCTGACCGGCGGCTGGCGCGTCTCGCTCATCGGACTGCTCGCGATCCTGCTCGCCGAGGTCGTCATCGGCTACTTCGTCGGCCGCCCGCGCTACGTCTGATCGCTCGGGCCCGATTATTGCTCGTAGTGGTAACGGCAGCCCGCGATCCGAATCTGATCATCCACGATCTTGTAGACCAGCCTGTGCTCATCGGTGATTCGACGTGACCAGTAGCCATGCAGGCCGTGCTTGAACGCTTCCGGCTTGCCGATGCCCTCGTTGCCATTTCGTTCGATGTTCTGGATCAGCGCGTTGATCCTTTTCAAGATCTTCCGGTCCTGGACCTGCCACCACTTGTAGTCGTCCCAGACAGACTCGTCCCAGAGCAGTTTCACGGGCCTCAGTCCGCAAGCTCGTGGTGGACGCCTTGTCCATCCTCAAGCCGTTCGATTGAGGCGAGCAGACGGCGTGCGTTCGCCGGGCTGCGCAACAGATAAGCCGTTTCCTTGAGCGACTCGTAGTCATCGAGGGACACGATGACTACGGATTCGTGCCCTGCGCGGGTGATCACGACTTCTTCGCGATCATTGACCACCGAGTCGAGTGTCTCGGCGTAGTGCGCCCGAGACTCCGAGTAAGTCATCGTTCTCATTCCCACCTCCTAGTTGTACAAGATATTGTACAACTAGGGATATTCTGGTGGCAACCGAGCTGATCAGTCGTCCAGTGGGAGGTTGAGCAGGGCGTTCTCGATCAGTTCTGGCATGGCCGGGTGGATCCAGTACTGGCCACGCGCCATGGTGCGCGCGTCGAGACCGAAGCTCATGGCCTGGATCAGCGGCTGGATGACGGTGGGCGCCTGCGGGCCGATGATGTGCGCGCCGAGCAGTTGGCCGGTGGCCGGGTCCGCGATCAGCTTGGCGAAGCCGGTGGTGTCCTCCATCGCCCAGCCGTAGGCGATGCCGGCGTAGTCCTGCTGCGCGGTGACGTAGTGCAGGCCGCGTTCGCGCGCCTGGCGCTCGGTCAGGCCGACCGAGGCGATCTGCGGCGCGGTGAACACCGCGTGCGGCACGAACCGGTGGTCGGCCTTGACGCGTGCGTCGGGGTTGAGCAGGTTGTGCTGCACGATCCGCGCCTCGTGGTTGGCGACGTGTTTGAGTTCGAAGCGCGATGAGATGTCGCCGAGCGCGTAGATGCCCTCCACCGACGTCTGCTGGTAGTCGTCGACGACGACATGCCCGGTCCGGTCCACTTCGACGCCGGTCCTGGCGAGGTCGAGCAGGTCCGAGTTGGGGGTGCGGCCGACCGCGATCAGCAACACGTCCGCGGTCACGGATTCCGCGCCGGTAGGCCCTTCCAGGTGCAGTTCGATGCCCTCGTCTGTGTTGGCGACCCGTACGGTCTTGCGGTTGGTGCGCACGTCCCAGCGCTGCTTGGCGAGTTCGGTGAACCGCTCGCTGATCGCATCGTCCTCGGCGCGCAGCAGCCGCTCGGACCGCGCGACGACGGTCACCTCCACGCCGAAGGAGGAGAACACGTGCGCGAACTCGGCGCTGATGAAACCGCTGCCCAGCACGATCATCCGGCGCGGCAGGTCGTCGATGCGCATGATCGTGTCGCTGGTGTGGTACTCGACGTCGTCGAGACCGTCGATGTCCGGCACCACCGGCCGCCCGCCAGCGGCGAGCACGAACCGTTCACCGGTAATGGTTTCCGCGTCCGGGCCCGTACCGATCTGGAGGGTCTTGGGGCCGACGAACGCGGCCTGCTCCCGGTAGACGGTGACGTTGTCGTTGTCCGGGTGTTCGAGCCGGTAGAGCTTGCCGCCCTCGGCGATCGGATCGATCCGGCCGAAGACGCGGTCGCGGATCTCGGGCCAGCGCACGCCGTGCAGTTCGCTGTCCACGCCGTAGCGCGGGCCGTGCGTCGCTCCTGATGCGATGTCCGCGGTGTGCACGAACATCTTGGTGGGGATGCAGCCGACGTTGAGGCAGGTGCCGCCGAAGGTGCCCTTCTCGACGATGGCGACGCGCTGGTCGGCGAAGCGCGGATTGACGATGGAGTTGCCGGAGCCGGTGCCGATGATCACCAGGTCGTAGTGCCGCACAGTCGCCATCCCGTTTCCTGCCGATCCGCCAGTTTCCGTCGCACTCACCGTAACTGGCGGACCGGCCGGGGGATTCCCGGTGTGCTCAGCGCGCGTAGGTCGGCGTGATCACGGCCCTGGCCAGGGTGTGGAACGCCAGGTTGAAGCCGACGATCGCGGGCGCGACGTCGCCGTTGACGTCCAGCGCCTCGACGTCGACCGCGTGCACGGCGAAGAAGTAGCGGTGCGGCCGGTCGCCCTCGGGCGGAGCGGCGCCGCCGTAGGATTTGGTGCCGAAGTCGGACCGGACGTGGAAGGCGTCGCCGGGCAGGCTCGCGTCGTCCTTGCCGGCGCCGGCGGCGAGTTCGGTCACCGACGCCGGGATGTTCACCACGACCCAGTGCCAGAAACCGGAACCGGTGGGCGCGTCCGGGTCATAGCAGGTGACGACGTAGCTCCTGGTGCCCTCCGGCGCACCGCTCCAGCTCAGGTGCGGGGAGATGTTCTTGCCGCCCGCACCCATGCCGTCGAAGACCTGCGCGTTGGAGAGGCTCTCGCCGTCGGTGATGTCACTGGACGTGACGGTGAAGGACGGCACGGGCGGCAACATGCTGTACGGGTCCGGTGGCACCGGCCGATCAAGACTCATGGTGTTCCTTTCGCATGTACTTTCCTCCGGAGCGTTCCTGGTGCTGGCTGAAGATGCTAACCAGTGAACAGGGACGGTCGAGTTAGGTGGCATGGCGCAGCGATGGTGTCGCTCTTGGTGACGTTAAGTACCAATTACATATGGACTCCCTCACTCGATCGGTGATGTGTCACTCTGTTGGCGGTACACGACAGCGGGAATGTCCTGGGTCGCGGGGCCACAAACCTCGATAGTGGGGCAGTCTCGTTAGTGGGGCGGAACGACGCGTTCGAGCAGGAGGAACCTTGGCATGGAACGACCCGAACGGCCCCCCGTGTCCAGGCCGACCTTCGGCAAGGTGGACGTCGACCGACCATCGTCCGCTCGGATCTATGACTACTTCCTCGGCGGCGCGCATAATTTCGAGGTAGATCGCGATGCGGCGCAGGCCCTCCAGCGGGCGCATCCCGCCATCGGCCTGGGCATGCGGGCCAACCGTTCCTACCTGCGCCGCGCCGTCACCTACCTGATCGGTAAGGGCATCGACCAGTTCCTCGACCTCGGCTCCGGCATCCCCACCGTCGGCAACGTGCACGAGATCGCCCAGCGCACCAACCCGGACGCGCACGTGGTCTACGTCGACCTCGAACCCATCGCCGTCACGCACAGCAACACCATCCTGGCCGGCAACGACAGGGCCACCGCCATCCACGCCGACCTGCGCAGGCCGCAGGAGGTGCTGGACCACCCGGACACCAAGGCCATGCTGGACCTGGAGCGCCCGATCGGGCTGATAGCCGCGGGCGTGCTCCAGTACGTGTCCGCTGAGGACGATCCGGCCGGGATCATCGCCGGCTACGTCGAGCGCCTCGCCTCCGGCAGCTACCTGGCCATGTCACACCCCTCGCAGGATGACCTGACCAGCGAACGCAAGGCCGGCACGGCGACCGTCGGCAAGGTGTACAACCGGACAGACACCCCGTTCACCTACCGCACCAGGTCGCAGTTCGAGGCGTTGTTCGCCGGCCTCGCCCTGGTCGAGCCCGGCGTCGTGCACATGTGGTCCTGGCACGCCGACTCGGACAGCGACGACACCGAACTCGACGGCCGGATCACCGGTTTCGCCGGGGTCGCGCGGGTGCCGTGAGACCGCGGGTGCCCTGAGACCGCAGGTGCTGGAAGACGGTGCCGTGAGACACAGCCGGCCGGCCGTTGATCCTCGTTAGCATGGCTGCGGACTGGGGTCCGCCGGGGCCCGGGAAGGAATCTCGTGGCCACGCGCGTCCTGCTGCTCTCCACTGCCGACACCGACCTGCTCGCCGCCCGCAACTGCGGGGCCGACTACCGCGTCGCCAATCCCGCGCGGGTCCGCCCGGAAGCGGTGCCCGCCCTGCTCGCCGAGGTCGATGTGGTCGTGGTCCGGCTGCTCGGTGGCCGACGTGCCTGGGAAGCCGGCCTGGACGCGGTGCTCGCCGCGGGCCTGCCGACCGTGTGCCTTGGCGGTGAGGCGATCGCCGATCCCGAGTTGATGGCGCTGTCCACCGCACCGATCGGGGTGGCCACCCAGGCGCTCGCGTACCTGGTCGAGGGCGGTCCGGACAACCTGGCCGCGCTGGCCGCGTTCCTGTCCGACACGATCCTGCTGACCGGCGAGGGTTTCCCGCCGCCGCACCCGATGCCCGCGTACGGCGTGCACGGCGAACCATCGGCGGACCCGGCTCGGCCCACGGTCGGCGTCGTCTTCTACCGGGCGCACGAACTGGCTGGCAACACCGCGTTCATCGACGCCCTGTGTGCGGCCATCGAGGCCAAGGGCGCCAACGCGCTGCCGGTGTTCTGCGGCTCGCTGCGCGGCCTGAGCAGCGAGCAGGCCGCCGAACTGCGTGACCTGCTGGCCCGCTGCGACGCCCTGATCGCCACCGTGCTGGCGGCCGGTGGCGCGGTTGCTGCCTCTCAAACCAGCGCAGTGGCGAGCGCGGGGGGAGCCGAGGACGCGTGGGATGCCGGCGCCCTCGCCGAGTTGGACATCCCGGTGCTGCAAGGCTTGGTGCTCACCTCGACCAGGGCGGACTGGCTCGCCTCGGACGCGGCGTTGTCGCCGATGGACGCCGGCATGCAGGTCGCCATCCCGGAGTTCGACGGTCGGCTCATCGGCGTTCCCTTTTCGTTCAAGGAAACTAGCGCGGATGGCATCGCGACCTACGTGGCCGACCCCGAACGCGCCGCGCGCGTCGCCGGCATCGCGACCCGGTTGGCCAACCTGGGCCGGATGCCCAACGCCGAGAAGAAGCTGGCGATCGTGCTGTCCTCCTACCCGACCAAGCACTCGCGGGTCGGCAACGCGGTCGGCCTCGACACGCCGGCCTCCGCTGTCGCGCTTTTCCACGCGTTGGCCGATGCCGGCTACGACCTCGGTGACCTCGATCCGTCCACAGTGGATGGCGACGCGCTCGTGCACCGGCTGATCGCCTCCGGTGGGCACGACGTGGAATGGCTCACCGAGGAGCAGATGGCGCAGGCCGCCATCCGCATCCCGGCCGCCGACTACCGCGCCCTGTTCGAGGGGCTGCCCGAATCGTTGCGCACGGCCATGGTCGAGCACTGGGGTCCGCCGCCCGGCGAGCTGTACGTGTCCGACGACCGGATCTACGTTGCCGCGCTGCGCTTCGGCAACATCATGCTGATGATCCAGCCGCCGCGCGGCTTCGGCGAGAACCCGATCGCCATCTACCACGACCCGGATCTTCCGCCGAGCCACCAGTATCTGGCCGCGTACCGCTGGCTTGCCGACGAGTTCGGTGTGCACGCGGTGATCCACCTCGGCAAGCACGGCACGCTGGAATGGTTGCCAGGCAAGGGACTCGGCCTCGCCGAAGACGACGCACCGGACGCGGTGCTCGGCGACCTCCCGCTGGTCTACCCGTTCATCGTCAACGACCCGGGCGAGGGCACCCAGGCGAAACGGCGCGGCCACGCGGTCGTCGTCGATCACCTGATCCCGCCGATGGCCCGCGCGGACACCTACGGCGACCTGGCCAAACTCGAACAGCTGCTGGACGAGTACGCGACAGTGGCCGCGCTCGATCCTGACAAGCTGCCCACCCTGCGCGCGCAGGTCTGGGAGCTGGTCACCGCCGCGCAACTGCACCACGACCTGCACACCGAAACCCAGCCGGACGCCGAGAACTTCGACGATTTCGTGCTGCACATCGACGGCTACCTGTGCGAGATCAAGGACGTGCAGATCCGCGACGGCCTGCACATTCTCGGCCGGGCCCCACAGGGCGAGGAACTGGTCAACGACGTGCTCGCGGTGTTGCGCGCCCGCCAGGTGTTCGGTGGCACGGTCGGCGCCCTCCCCGGCCTGCGCGCCGCGCTGGCCGAGCATGTCGGCCTCGACGAGCAGGATCTGCTCGCGGAACCGGGTGCGGCCGTCGCGGCGCCGGCCACCCTGACCGCCCTGCTCGACGGTCCCGCCCGCACCGGCGCCGACCTGGTCGACCTGCTTGAGCGGCTGGCCAAGGAGCTGGTCACCGGTTTGTCCGCGCACGAGTTCGCGGCCGAGGCAGTTCCCGGCGTGATACTCGACGTCCTCGGTGAGCCGGTGCCTGCCGTCGCCGACGTGCTCGCGTTCGCGTGCGCCGAGGTGGTACCCAGGCTCGCCCGCACCACCGATGAGATCACCAATCTGCTGCACGCGCTGGACGGCGGGTTCATCCCGCCCGGCCCGTCCGGTTCGCCAACCCGTGGCCTGGTCTCGGTTTTGCCGACCGGGCGCAACTTCTACTCGGTCGACCCCAAGGCCATTCCGTCCCGCAACTCCTTCGACGTCGGCTCCGCGCTCGCCGACTCGCTGTTGGCGCGACACCGCGCGGACACCGGTGGGTGGCCGCGCAGCGTCGGCCTGACCGTATGGGGCACCTCGGCCATGCGTACCCAGGGCGACGACATCGCCGAACTGCTCTGGCTGATCGGCACCCGACCCGTGTGGGACGACGCTTCGCGCCGGGTAACGGGTTTCCAGGTGATACCCGTTACCGAGTTGGGTAGGCCGCGCATCGACGTGGTCGTGCGCATCTCCGGCTTCTTCCGGGACGCCTTCCCGCACGTCGTCGCCCTGCTCGACGACGCGATCAGCACGGTCGCCAAACTCGACGAGTCGGACGATGACAACTACGTGGCCGCCGCGTACCGCGCCGACCTGGCCGGACACGGCGACGAACGGCGCGCGACGACCAGGATCTTCGGGTCAAAGCCGGGCGCGTACGGCGCGGGGCTGCTGCCGTTGATCGACGCGCGCAACTGGCGCGACGACGCCGACCTCGCCGAGGTGTACGCGACCTGGGGCGGCTACGCCTACGGCGCCGGGCTGGACGGTCGCGAGGCCCGCGCGGACATGCACAGCGCATTCGCGCGCATCCAGGTCGCCGCGAAGAACGTGGACACCCGTGAGCACGACATCGCCGACTCGGACGACTATTTCCAGTACCACGGCGGCATGGTCGCCATGGTCCGCTCGCTGACCGGGCAGAACCCGGCCGCCTACATCGGCGACTCGGCCGTGCCGCACGCGGTGCGCACCCGCACGCTGGGCGAGGAGACCAAGCGGGTGTTCCGGGCCAGGGTGGTCAATCCGCGGTGGATCGCGGCCATGCGTCGGCACGGCTACAAGGGCGCGTTCGAACTGGCCGCGACCGTGGACTACCTGTTCGGCTTCGACGCCACCGCTGGTGTCGTCGACGACTGGATGTACGCCAAGCTCGCCGAGTCCTACGTGTTCGACGACGAGGTGCGCAAGTTCATGCGCCAGTCGAACCCGTGGGCCCTGCGCGGCGTGACCGAACGCCTGCTCGAAGCTGCCGACCGCGGCCTGTGGGCAGAACCGGATCAGGCCAGTCTGGACCAGCTCCGCGCCGTCTACCTGGAGCTGGAGGGCGAACTGGAGGACTGAGCCCCGTCAGCTCTGGTCGACGCCCGGTCAGCTCTGGTCGACCGAGGTGTTGTACAGGTCCATGATGTCCTGGTCGAAATAGCTCGAATAGGACACCTGGGGCGAGTCGCCACCCTGCTCGTACCCGCCGATCACGCCGACCACCGTGCCGAGACCGGTCCGCGGGTTCACGTTGGTCACCCAGGGGCTGCCGCTGGTGCCGCTCGGGAAACCGTCGCAGTTGAACCGCATCTGGTACGTGTCCTGCTGCGAGGACGTCGTCGAGCAGGTGACCGGCCTGGACGCGCCGTCCGGATAACCGGTGACCTGGACCGGCAGGTCGAAGTCCATGTTGGTGCCGAGCTGGTTGGCACCGGTCTCGCTCTGAATGGTCCGGTCGCTGCCGGACTGGTGCACGATCAGGAAGCCGAAGTCGAGGTCGGGATCGGAGTCGCTGATCCACCTCGGGTCCACGATCAGCTGGCTCGGCGTCCACACGCCGTAGGGCTCCTGGCCGTCGTGGTAGTCCGGGATGAACACGATGTCCGTGTCGTAGTCACCCTCGGTCGGGTCGTAGATGCAGTGCGCCGCGGTGAGCAGCAGGTCACCGTGTGGGCTGGCCACCACGCTCGCCGAGCAGAAGTGGCCGTCGTCGCCCTGGTCGTCGGTGGCGAACAGGGCGCCGACCGCCGGGATGCCGTTGGTGTTGACCGCGGTCAGCTGCTGCGCCGGGTCGGGCGGCTGCGCAGGGTTCGCCGGCGGCTGCGCAGGGGGCACGGACGGCGAGGATGAGGTCGGGGCCGGGTCGTCGGTCGCGGTGGCGGAGTTGGTGGTCGTCGTGCTCGGCCTGTTCTTGGGCGGCTGCTTGGGCAGCGGATGCTTGGTCCAGTACTGGGTGGCCGCCGAGTTCTCCTGCTGGGAGACCGGCCGAATGCCGCTGATCGTCGAGGTGATGTTCCACGGCGACGCCACGCTCGCGGTCGCGCCGAGCAGCACGGCTGCGAGAATCGGGATCAGCACGAGTGTCCGACGACGCACGCCTGCTCCCTTCTCGCGGCCCCGCACAACCAGATCACCACAAGCTCAGCGCATCGGCACCATCCGGAGTACCCCTTTTAACGACTTTTCAGGGACCCTTCAGTTCCAGCACAGCGGCTACGCTCCAGCTCGTGGACACCAACACCTCGCCAGGTACCGACATCGAGCAACTGGCCAACCGGATCCGGCTGCCGCAGATCGACCCGAGGGCCTACGAACACCCGGCCGACCGGGGCGCACTGGCCACCCTGCGCACCATCCCGGAATTCGCCCGCCTGCTCAAGGTCGTGTCGAGCGCGTTCGCGGAGCGTGGCGAGCGGTTGCTGTACCTGTCCTCATCGATCCGGGTCGGCCCCAAGCAGTACCCGAGGATCAACCAGCTCCGCCTGGAATGCGCGAGCATCCTCGACGTCGATCCGGCACCGGAGGTCTTCGTCGCGAGAGACCAGGACGTCAATGCCATGACCATCGGGCTTGACGTGCCGTTCATCGTGCTCACCAGCGGGCTGGTCGAGCTGATGGACACCGACAGCCTGCGCTGGGTCATCGGCCACGAGATGGGCCACGCCCTGTCCGGCCACGCGGTCTACCGCACGATGCTGCTGCGCCTGCTGCGGATGATGAACAGCATGTCCTGGCTGCCGGCCGGCTACTGGGGCCTGCGGGCGATCGTGGCCACGCTGATGGAGTGGTACCGCAAGGCCGAACTGTCCGCCGACCGCGCCGGCCTGCTCTGCGGCCAGGACCCGAAGGCCGCGTTGCAGGCGCACGTGCTGCTCGCCGGCGCGAGCGGTCCTGGCGACGTGGACACCGCGGAGTTCCTCAACCAGGCCAGGGAGTACGAGTCGGACGGCGACGTCCGGGACAGCGTGCTGAAGCTGCTCAACACCATGGACCTCACGCACCCGCTCGCCGTCGTCCGCGCGGCCGAGTTGCAGCGCTGGGCCGCGGGCGAGGAGTACCGCGACATCCTCGTCGGCAACTACCCGCGCAGAGGCTCCGAACCGCACACCACCTGGACGAAGGACATGAAGGAGGCGGCAAAGTCCTACAAGGACTCGTTCGCCGCGTCGACCGATCCATTGGCCAAGGTGCTCAACGAGGTCGGCGGCGCCATTTCCGGTGCCGCCGGCAACGTCTGGCGGCGGTTCAACGGCGGCAACTCCGCAGAATCCGCCTCCGCCGAGACCGACTGATCGCCTGCTCGGCACCGAGCACCGTGCAGCGTGCAGCGTCCGTTCACGTCGATGGCCTGCCCGTACGCGTGCGCCGACCAGTTCGTCTTTGCCGGCCGCTGAGCGGCAGACGAACGCGGTGGTGTCGTTGCCGTCCCCGGTCGACTGCGCGTCTGGACGTGACATGGCGGACTTGGTTGCGCAGTTCAAGCGGTGTTCCACGATCGGCTGATGTGATATCTACCCCTGATGAGCGTGCATCAGCAGTCAGCGACCCTGCGCAGAGCGTGGGCGGCCGACCTCACTCCGGCCGGCCTGTACGCGTTGCTCCGGTTGCGGATCTCGATATTCGTGATCGAGCAGAACTGCCCCTACCAGGAACTGGACGGGCTCGACCTACTGCAGACGACCCGCCATTTCTGGCTGGAGTCGGACGGCGCGCCGATCGCCTGCCTGCGGCTGTTGGAGGAGGACCGCGAGTTCCGCATCGGCAGGGTGTGCACAGTCAGCGAGCTGCGCGGCCGCGGCCTGTCCCGCAGGCTGATGGAAGCCGCACTGGCCGAGGTCGGTGACGCGGCGTGCGCGCTGGAGGCGCAGGTGCAGGCCAAGGGCGTCTATGCGAGCTTCGGCTTCGTGCCCGACGGCGAGCCCTATCTTGAGGACGACATCCCGCACATCACCATGCGCAGGCCGGCGCGCTGAAGCCCGGCACGTTAAGGCTCAGTTCCGCGCGCTCGCCGGCGCGGTCTCGGTGATCGTGCGCACGGCCCGGTCGAGGTCGGCCTCGGTGAGGTCGGCCCGCACGGTCAGCCGCAGCCGGGACACGTTGTCCGGCACCGATGGCGGTCGGAAGCAGCCGACGACGACGCCCTCGGCCCGGCACTTCTCGGCCCACTCGACCGCGGTCTCGGGCGAGGGCGCCCGCACCGAGATCACCGCCGCGCTCGGCACGCAGGCCGCGAACCCGGCGGCCGACAGCCGCGCGGACAGTTCCAGGGCGTTCGCCCGCACCCGGTCCGCCCGTTCCGGCTCCTCCTTGAGCACCCGCAACGCGGTCAGCGCGGCCGCCGCCGACGATGGCGCGAGGCCGGTGTCGAAGATGAACGTGCGCGCCGTGTTGACCAGGTGCTGGATGACCCGACGCGGCCCGAGCACCGCTCCGCCCTGGGCGCCGAGCGACTTGGACAGCGTCATCGTGGTGACCACGTCCGGCGCGCCCTGCAGGCCGGCTTCGGCGACCGCGCCCCTGCCCCCTTCGCCAAGCACGCCGAGCCCGTGCGCGTCGTCGACCAGCAGCCCGGCCCCCTGCCGCCGGCAGACCGCGGCCAGTTCGGCCAGCGGCGCGAGGTCGCCGTCCACAGAGAACACCGAGTCGGTGATGACCAGCGCCCGTTGCCGGTCGCGGGTGGCCAGCGCGCGCTCGACCGCCGCAGGGTCGGCGTGCTCGGCCACCGAGACCGCGGCCTTGGCCAGCCGGGTGCCGTCGATCAGAGACGCGTGGATGTAGCGGTCCGCGACGATCGCCGCGTCCGGGCCGGACAGCGTGATGGTCGCGGCCATGTTCGCCAGGAAGCCGGAGGAGAACACCAGCGCGGCCTGCGCGCCGCAGAACGACGCCAGCGCGTGTTCCAGCTCACTGTGCAGTTCGATCGATCCGGTCACCAGGCGCGAACCGGTCGAGCCCGCGCCCCAGCGCAACGCGGCCGCCGCCGCCGCGCCGGTGACCCGCTTGTCCCTGGTCAGGCCAAGGTAGTCGTTGCCGGCCAGGTCGAGGCTGGTCGCGTCGACCGCCCTCGGTCGAACCTGGCGCCTGAGCCCCGCGCGCCTGCGTTCCTCCGCGTAGTCGTCGACCCAGTCGAAGACGTGCTCCGGGTCGAGGCGGGCGTTGGTCGGCGCGACTGAGGTACTCACGCCGGTCAGTTTCGCACCCGAGCCTGGAGTCCGGTGCGAGCCGCCGCTAGTGGAGGTTGGCGAACAGCACGATGAGGCCCAAGAGCACGATCAAGCCGATCGTGGTGGCCACGTACCGGCCGGTCGACGGTCCCCTGGAGGGCCCCCTGGACGGACCACTCGGCGTGAACCAGCCATCGTTCGAGTTGTGGTGATGATGGTGGTGTTGACCACCGAATCCACCACCGTGGTTGTGTCCTCCGAATCCACCACCGTGGTGTCCTCCGCTGAACCCGCCGTCGCCGCCGCCGTGCATCGCGTGCTCCCTCCCTCGCCTACCTCCATGACAGCACAGATGGGGCGGTGATCACGCGGACTTGGTGTCGGTGTGATGGGGATGCGACGATGCCAGCGACCCAACGCGGAGGCGAGCGAGGAAGCCGGTGCGAATCCGGCGCGGTCCCGCCACTGTGACCGGGGAGGGTGGCTCCGACGACGGCCACCGGGGCAGATGCCCTGGGAAGGCCGGAGCGCACCCGACGATCCGGGAGCCAGGACACTCCGGCTCCGCATGGGTGCGGTTCGCCGCACCCACCAGCCTTGACCCGGGCGTGGACACCCGAGGAAGGAATCGTGGGCATGACCCCCGGTGGCTCGCGCAGGACCGCAGGCTTTCCGTTCTCCGCCGTTGTCGGCCATGATGATCTGCGACTCGCGCTGCTGCTCAATGCGGTGCACCCGGCCATCGGCGGGGTGCTGGTCCGCGGCGAGAAGGGCACGGCCAAGTCGACCGTGGTCCGCGCGCTCGCGGCGTTGCTGCCCGAGTTGGCGGTGGTCGCGGACTGCCGTTTCAGCTGCGATCCGGCCAATCAGGACCCGAACTGCCCGGACGGACCGCACGCTCTGCGTGATTCGACGAGAGGGCCCGAATCGCACCATCGGCCAGCGCGGCTGGTCGAGTTGCCGATCGGCGCGACCGAGGACCGCCTCGTCGGCTCACTCGACCTGGAGCGTGCGCTGACCGAGGGCGTCCGCGCCTACCAACCCGGCCTGCTCGCCGCGGCGCATCGCGGTGTGCTCTACGTCGACGAGGTCAACCTGCTGCACGACCACCTGGTCGACCTGCTGCTGGACGCGGCCGCGATGGGCCGCGCGCACGTCGAGCGGGAGGGCGTCTCGGTCGCGCACGCGTCGTCGTTCCTGCTGGTCGGCACCATGAACCCGGAGGAGGGCGAGCTGCGGCCGCAACTGCTCGACCGGTTCGGCCTGACCGTGTTGGTCGCGGCGGCGCGCGAGGTGTCGACGCGCACCGAGGTGATCCGGCGCAGGCTCGCGTTCGAGGCCGACCCGGAGGGTTTCGCGGCGCGCTGGGCCGACGAGGACAAGCAGCTCGCCGAGCGCATCGCGACAGCGCGCGCCGCGCTGCCCTCGGTCCGGTTGACCGACACCGAGCTGCGCAGGATCGCCGCGATCTGCGCCGCGTTCGAGGTCGACGGCATGCGGGCCGACCTGGTCGTGGCCCGCACCGCCATCGCGCACGCGGCCTGGCGCGGCGCCGACGAGGTCAACGCGGACGACGTGGAGATCGCGGTCCGGCTCGCCCTGCCGCACCGACGCAGGCGCGATCCTTTCGACGAGCCCGGCCTTGACGAGGATCAGCTGACCAAGGCCCTGGAGGACGCCGCCAAACAGGCCGAGGGCAACCCGGAACCCGAGCCCGACGACGACCCGGACGGCCCCGGCACCGGCCAACTCCAGCCAGAATCCCAACCCCAGCCAGAATCCCAACCCCAGCCAGAATCCCAACCCCAGTCCGAGCCGCAATCCCAACGTTCCGAATCCGACGGCCAGCCCCAACAGCCCGGCGGCGAGCAGCAGACGCCCCAACCCACGCCCCAACCCACGCCCCAGCCTGCGCCCGAGCCCGTGCCGCCGCCCGCGCCGTCCTTCCGAGCCAGGCTGATCGAGCTGCCCGGCCTCGGCGAGGGCGCTCCCGGTCGCCGCTCCCGGTCGCGGTCGCAGTCCGGGCGGGTGGTCCGGGTCGCGGACACCGGCCCGACCGCGGGCTCCGCCCTGCACCTGCTCGGCACGCTCGCCGCGGCGGCACCGCATCAGCTCGCCCGTGGCCGCAGCGGTCCCGGGCTGCGGCTCAGGGCCGAGGACCTGCGATCCGCCGTGCACGAGGGCCGGGAGAGCAACCTGGTGCTGTTCGCGGTGGACACGTCGGGCTCGATGGCCGCCAAACAGCGCATGTCCGCGGTGACCGGCGCGGTGCTGTCCCTGCTCCGCGACGCGTACCAGCGCCGCGACCAGGTCGGCGTGATCACCTTCCGTGGCGCGGACGCCGAGGTCGCGTTGCCGCCGACATCGTCGATCGACGCGGCGGTACGCAGGTTGGCCAAGTTGCGCACCGGCGGCCGCACCCCGTTGGCAGAGGGCCTGCTGTTGGCACGCAAAGTCCTTGCCGTGCAACGGTTGCGCGATCCGCTGCGTCGTCCGCTGCTGGTCGTGCTGACCGACGGCCGCGCAACCTCAGTAAAAGGCACAGCGATAAAAGGCACAGTCGGCCGGGATCCGGTCAGCGACGCGCTGCGCGCGGCCGCGTTGCTGGCGGCCGATGGCATCGCCTCGGTGACCGTCGACTGCGAGCACGGCCCGGTTCGGCTCGGCCTGGCCGCGCGGTTGGCCGACGCGCTCGGCGGCGCCTGCCTCACCCTGCCCGAACTTTCCGCGGAGCATGTGACCGGCGTGGTCCGTGCGGCCCGAGCAACCCAAGTTGCCTGACACAGTGGAGCCATCATGCCGATGGGAACCCCGACCGAGGTGCCGGCCGACGGCCTCACCACCCGACAGCGCCGCAACCGGCCGCTGCTGATCGTGCACACCGGCGAGATGAAGGGGAAGTCGACCGCCGCGTTCGGCCTCGCCCTGCGCGGCTGGAACCAGGGTTGGTCGATCGCGGTGTTCCAGTTCGTGAAGTCGGCGAAGTGGAAGGTCGGCGAGGAGTCCGCGTTCGCCGCGCTGAACCGCGTGCACGAACAGTCTGGCATCGGTGGCCCGGTCGAGTGGCACAAGATGGGCGAGGGCTGGTCCTGGACCAGGAAGAAGGGCACCGAGGAGGAACACGCCGATGCCGCGATCGAGGGCTGGCGCGAGATCGCCAGGCGCATCCAGGAACAGCGGCACGACCTGTACGTGCTCGACGAGTTCACCTATCCGATGCACTGGGGCTGGGTCGACGTGGACGAGGTGGTCGCCACGCTGCGCGAGCGGCCCGGCCACCAGCACGTGGTGATCACCGGCCGTCACGCGCCGGACGCCCTGATCGACGCGGCCGACCTGGTCATGCGGACGACCAAGATCAAGCACCCGATGGACGCGGGCCAGAAGGGGCAGCGAGGCATCGAGTGGTAGCGGCCCCTGCTCGCCTCGTCATCGCAGCGCCCGCGTCCGGCGCTGGCAAGACCACGGTGGCGACCGGCCTGATCGCGGCACTGCGCGCCAAGGGAAACACGGTCGCGCCTGCCAAGGTCGGCCCGGACTACATCGACCCCGGCTATCACGCGCTCGCCGCGGGCCGGCCGGGCCGCAACCTCGACCCGGTCCTGGTCGGCGAGGACCTGATCGCCCCGCTTTTCCTGCACGGCGCGCGAGATACGGACATCGCCGTGATCGAGGGCGTGATGGGCCTGTTCGACGGGCGGGTCGGCGCGGGCGGGTTCGGCTCGACCGCGCATGTGGCCGCGCTGCTCGGCGCGCCGGTGTTGCTGGTGGTCGACGCGCGTGGCCAGGGCCGCAGCCTGGCCGCGCTGCTGTCGGGCTTCCGCTCCTACGACCCGGCCGTTCGGCTGGCCGGTGTGATACTGAATCGGGTCGGCTCGGATCGGCACGAGGAGGTTCTGCGCGCGGCGTGCGACGAGGTCGGCCTACCGGTGTTCGGCGCGTTGCGGCGCGGCGAGGATGTTTCCCCGGCGTCGGTTTCCCTGCCGTCGGTTTCCCTGCCGTCGGTTTCACCGCCGTCGGTTTCCCTGCCGTCGCGCCATCTTGGTTTGGTGCCCGCTGTCGAACACGGTGCGGCGGCGGTGCGCGCGGTTGAGGCCATGGCCGACCTTGTCACTCGATCGGTTGATCTTGATGGCATCGTGCGCCTCGCCCAATCAGCCACGGGCCTCCGCGAATTCGCATGCTTCACACCGGTAACGGCTATCGGCGGGATACCCGTTACCGGCGCGCGCATTGCGATTGCCGGCGGTCGGGCGTTCACGTTCGGTTACGCCGAACACAGCGAGTTACTGTCTGCGGCAGGCGCCGAGGTGGTCGTTTTCGACCCGTTGACCGATGCGGCGCTGCCGGATGGCACGACGGCCGTTGTGCTGCCGGGCGGCTTTCCCGAGCAGCACGGGCCCGCGCTGTCCGCGAATGTGTTGCTGCGCAAGGAGATCGCGAATTTCGCCCGATCGGGTGGGATCGTGACGGCCGAGTGCGGTGGCCTGCTGTATCTCGCGGAGGAGGTCGACGGGCTGCCGATGTGCGGGGTGCTGCCCGCGGTCGGCGCGATGGGACCGAGGCTGGCGCTGGGTTATCGGGACGCGGTCGCGGCGGTGGATTCGGTGTCCTATCGGGCCGGTGAGCGGGTGGTCGGGCACGAATTCCACCGAACGGTGCTCACACCGGCCAGTGGCGCGACGCCCGCCTGGCACTGGCGCGGCGCGGACGGTCGGCCGGTGACCGAGGGATTTTCGCTCGATCGGGTGCATGCCTCCTATCTGCACACCCACCCGGCCGCGCAACCGCAGGCGATCATGCGGTTGGTCGCGGCGGCATCGGAGGGACGACAGTATTCGAAGGGACGGCGGGGATGACGCACCAACTGGTCGGTGTCGGGGTCGGACCGGGCGATCCCGAGCTGCTCACCCTTGCCGGGCAACGCGAACTGCGCGCGGCGGGCCGGGTGTTCGTGCCGGTCCTCGTCCCGGAGGAGCGCGACGGTGACAATCAGGGCAGGGTCGACAATCAGGGCAGGGCCGAGGCCGTTGTGCGCGCGCACGTCGCGGACGACGCGGCGATCGAGCGGCTGACCTTCGCCCTCGCCGACCCGGTCGACGGCGCGCAACAGCGAAGGCGCCAACACTGGGACGCGGCAGCCGAGCGGATCGTCGAGTACCTGCGCTCAGGCGCGGGCTCGGCAGCCTTTGCCACGATTGGTGACCCATCCGTGTATTCCACGTTCGGATATCTGGCCGCAACAGTGCGATCGCTGCTGTCGGATGTGGAGATTCGCACGATTCCGGGGATCACCGCGATGCAGGCAGCGGCGAGCGCGGCCGGAATCACGCTGGTAGAAGGCGCAGAGCCACTGACGGTACTGCCGGTGACGCGCAACGTCACCGCCGTGGCGGAGCGGATCGAGGCAGGCGGTACGGTCGTCGTCTACAAGGGCGGGCGCAGGCTTTCCGCGTTGCGCGACGTGATCGCGCGGTCCGGGGCACTGGACCGCGCGATGTATGCCGAGCACCTCGGCACGCGGGACGTACGAGTGCTGCCACTGTCCGAAGTAGACATCGCAGAACCGGGTTCCGCAACCGGAGGCGGGGACGCGCCGTATCTGTCGACCGTGGTCGTACTTCCGCCGCGTGGCGGGAGAGGAGAGCAATTGTGACCGGCAGCGAGCCCAGCCTGCGGAGCGAACCGACGAGTACAGGCCGACGAATACAGGGCCGACAAGTACAGGGAGCGTTCACGAAGTGAGCTACCAGGGGCGGGTCTCGTTCGTCGGCGCCGGACCCGGGGCGGCCGACCTGATCACGGTGCGCGGGGCGCGGCGGCTCGCGGAGGCGGACATCATCGTCTGGGCGGCCAGCCTGGTCGACCCGGAGTGCGTCAAGGAACACGCCCGCGAGGACGCGGAACTGATCGACTCGTCGTTGATCACGCACGAGGACGTCATTGAGGTGTACCGGCGGGCCATGCGCGACAACAAGCGGGTGGCGAGGGTGCACTCCGGTGACCCTGCGCTGTGGGGCGCGGTGCAGGAGCAGTACGACGCCTGCCAGCGGCTGGGCATCGAGGTGGAGATCGTGCCGGGCGTTTCCGCGTTCTCCGCGGCGGCCGCGGTGGTGGGTCGGGAGCTGACCCTGCCCGAGGTCGCCCAGTCGGTCATCCTGACCCGGCTGGAGGGCGGCAAGACGCCCATGCCGGACGGGGAGCAGATCCGCGAGTTCGCCCGGCACGGCACGACCATGGCGATCTTCCTGTCCGCGGCGCGCAGCGGTCAGCTAGTCGAGGAGTTGCTGGCCGGCGGCTACCCGGAGGACACGCCGGTCGTGGTCGCGTACAAGGCGACCTGGCCGGACGAGCTGATCCTGCACACGACCATCGGCGAACTCGTCGAGCAGGTGAAACAGCACAAGCTGTGGCGGCACACGCTGTTCCTGGTCGGACGGGCGCTGCGGGCCGGTGGCACCCGGTCACACCTGTACAACGCTGGCCACTTCCACACCTACCGCAAGGCCGACCCGGCCGCGCGGCGCGCGTTGCGCGCCAGCAAAGCGGGCGAGTCCGGCCAGCCCGGCGAGGAAGATCAGTCGTCGAAAAGCCGCGCGGGCTGGCCGTTGCACAGCAGTCGCAGCGGGTGGGTGGCCGCGCGGATCGCGAACGGCTGGAGCCCGACCCAAGGCAGCAAGCCGGGCGACGAGCAGGCGGCCGGAGCGGCGCAGTCGGCGGCGGCGTGGTCGGCGGTGCGGGGCTGGCAGGAGACCGCGCGGTCGGCCGGTCGGCCGACGTCCCGGTCGAAGCCGGAGACCAAGCCGGCACCCGACCAGGGCACGCTGGCGTTGGACGAGGAGCCGGGGGTGACCCCTCAGACTTCAACCGCGCCGGTCGCCGAGCCGCTTGCGGAAACGCCTGCTGAGCAGGCGCCGGTTGAGCCGGTGGCCGAGCGGGTGCTCGAGCCTGAGCCCCAGCCGAAGGCGGAGCCCGTGGCACCCATGCCGAGGGCGCGCGCGAAGTCGACCGGGCGGGCGGCGCCGCGCAAGCAGAGCGGGCGCAAGCCGGCCGGGAAGGGAACGCAGAACCGGCGCAACTCCAGCGGCAATTCGGGCGGCAAGTGAGCGGCGCTGTCGGTTCGAGTGACGGTGTCGGTTCGAACGACGGTGGGCGGCAAGTGAACGACGGTGCCGGTTCTAACGACGGTGTCGGTTCTGAACGGCCACCGGAGCTGCGCGAGCCGGATCTGCCGCGCACGGCCAAGGTGCGGCCGAAGGCGTTGCGCACCGGGTTCACCACGGGCGCGTGTTCGGCGGCTGCTGCCAAGGCCGCGTGCCTGGCCCTGTTGACCGGGATCGCGCCGGGAGAGGTGGAGATTCCGTTCCCGGCGGGCACGCGGCATCGGTTCGCCGTGGCGCAGTGCCGGATCGACGCCGATCGGGCGACCGCGGTGGTCGTCAAGGATGCGGGGGACGACCCGGACGTGACGCACGGCGCGCACCTCACGGCGACCGTGCGCTGGCGCGCGGACGACACCGTCGAACTGCACGGCGGCGAAGGGGTCGGCACGGTGACCAAGGCGGGGTTGGGGTTGCCGGTTGGCGGGCCGGCGATCAATCCGGTGCCGAGACAGATGATCACCGAGGCGGTGCGCGAGGCCGTTGCCGAACGCGGGGTCGACGTGACGATCAGCGTGCCGGGCGGGGAGAAGATCGCGTACAAGACGACCAATCGGCGACTGGGCATCATGGGCGGGATCTCGATCCTGGGTACGACCGGGATCGTGCGGCCGTTCTCCACCGCGTCCTGGCGGGCCAGTGTCGAGCAGGCCGTGTCGGTGATGGCCGCGCAGGACTGGCGGGTGCTGGTGCTGGCCACCGGCGGACGGACCGAGCGGGCGGCCATGCGGCTGCTGCCGGACTATCCCGAGGTGGCCTTCGTCGAGGTGGGCGATTTTACTGGGGCTGCGCTGCGCAGGGCGGTCGAGCAGGGCATCCGGGACGTGGTGTTCGTCGGCATGATCGGCAAGCTGACCAAGCTCGCGTCCGGGGTGTTGATGACGCACTACACCCGGTCCAGGGTCGACACCGCGCTGCTCGCCTCGATCACGACGGAACACGGCGGCAGTGCGGCCGATGTGTCCGAAGTGGAGGGTTCGCCGACGGCGCGGCGCGCCTACGAGGTGTGGGAGCAGGCTGGCATGCTGCGGGCGTGCGGCGATGACCTGTGCCGGCGAGTGGCCGATGTGCTGACCCGGTTCGCCAGCCAACAAGGGGTAGCACGGGAGGGAACAGCACGGGGGGTAGCGCTGACGGCACGGGTTGCCATGGTCGACTTCGCCGCCGACGCGGTGGTCGCCGCGACCGAACCCGAGTGGGTTAGTTTGGCTCCGCCCGGCTGATCGATTTATCGGAGGCGAGTACGGATGACGGTCACCGTGATCGGGGTCGACGGCGCGAGTTTGCCACCGGGCAGTGGCGAGGCGCTGCAGCGGGCCAGCCTGGTGGTCGGCGCGCGTCGGCACCTGGCAGCACACGCCCCGGATGCGGTGCGCACCATCGAACTCGGGCCGTTGGAGGGCGCGCTCGCCGAACTGCGCGCGCATGCCGGCGGACGGGATCCGGTGATGGCGGGGCGGTGGTGCTGGCCTCCGGTGATCCCGGCTATTTCGGCGTGTTGCGGGCGTTGCGCGAATCCGGCCTCGAGGTGATCGTCCGGCCCGCGTTGTCCAGCGTGCAGCGGCTGGCCGCGATGGTCGGGCGGCCCTGGGACGACATGGCGGTGGTCAGCGCGCACGGGCGGGAGTTGCGGCCCGCACTGAACGTGTGCAGGGCGCGGCCCGCGGTCGCGGTGCTGACCGGGCCGGGCAGCGGACCGGCCGAGATCGGCGCGGGGCTGGCCGGTTGGCGGCGCACGCTGGCCGTTGCCGAGGACTCGGCGGGCCGGACGAGAAGCTGACCATGATCGACGCCGCGCAGGCCGCGACCCGGCAGTGGCGCGAGCCGAACGTGCTGCTCTGCCTCGCCGACGCCGGCGAGGTGCCGGATCGTGGCTGGTACGGCGGCGGCGGGACGGTTGCCTGATCGGCGGCTGGGCGCTGGGCGAGGACGACGTTCGCGCACCGGGACGGCATGGTGACCAAGGCCGAGGTGCGCGCGCTGGCGCTGGCCCGGCTCGCGCCCCGGCCGGGCACGCTGATCTGGGACGTCGGCGCGGGATCTGGCGCGGTCGGCGGTGGAGTGCGCGCGGCTGGGCGCCGGCGGTGATCGCGGTCGAGCGGGACGCCGGGGCAGGGCGTGCGGATCGTGGCGAACGCCGCGCGGCACGGCGTCGACGTGCGGCTGGTGGACGGTGGGGCGCCGCAGGCGCTGGCCGGGCTGCCCGAGCCGGACGCGGTCTTCGTCGGCGGTGGTGGGCCGAACGTGGTGCGCTCGTGCGCAGAGGTCGGGCGCGAAGCGGATCGTGGTCGCGCTGGCCGCGATCGACCGGATGGCGCCGGCAAGGGACAACCTGCGCTGGGCCGGTTACGAGGTCGACGGCGCGCAGATCAGCGGCGTCGCGGCTGGTCGACCTGCCGGGCGGTGCGAGCAGGCTGGAGGCGACCAACCCGGTGCTGCTGTTGTGGGGTACCAAGCGATGATCGGCTTGTTCGCGGTGACCGCGGCCGGCAGGCGCGCGGCCACCGAACTCGCCGCCGGCGCTCGGCCCGGACGCGGTGGTCGTCGAGGGGCCGCTGCGCGCGTCGCTGGAGCAGACTGTGGCCGCAGCTGGACGCGGCCGTGTTCTTCCTGGCCACCGGGCGCGACCGTGCGGCTGATCGCGCCGTTGCTGGCGGACAAGCACACCGATCCTGGCATTGTCTGCGTCGACGAGGCGCGCACGTTCGCGGTGTCGGTCGCGGGCGGGCACGGCGGCGGCGCCAACGAGCTGACCGAGCGCGTCGCCGACCTGCTCGGCGCGACACCGGTGATCACCACCGCGTCCGACGCGACCGGCACAACGCCGCTGGACGAACTGGTCGGGCTGATCGACGCGACCGTGGACGGCGATCTCGCGGCCTGCGGCGTCGCCCTGCTGGACGGCGCGCCGATCAGGCTGGTGAACCCGCTGGGGTTCCCGTTGCCAGCGCTGCCGCCGAACATCGGCCAGGACGTCGAGAGTCCTGAGTGGATAGTGCTGATCGACGACCTGGCGCTGACCGAGGAACCACAGAGTCCCACGCTGCGCTTGATTCCGCCGACGCTGGTGGTCGGGCATCGGGTCGGCGAGGGACGTGCCGGCCGACACGGTGAAGGCGGCGCTGGCGCAGCTGGATCACGTGCACGGCTTCGATCCGCGCGCGGTGCGCGCCTTCGCCACCGTCGACATCAAGACCGACGAGCCGGGAATACTCGGCGCGATCGCGGATTGGTCGTTCTGGCACTGGCGGGACGAACCTGAAGCTGTTCGCCTATCCGGCGGAAACGCTGTCCACAGTGGACGTACCGAATCCGAGCGACGTGGTGCTGTCCGTGGTCGGCACGCCGAGCGTGGCCGAGGCGGCCGCGCTGCATGCCGCGCGGGAGTTGGTGCCGGGCGCGCCGGTCGAACTGGTCGTGCGCAAGACCAAATCCGGCGCTACGGCCGACGTGGCGCATCGAGTGACCATCGCGGCGGCGCGGATTCGGCCGCGCGGCAGGCTGGCCGTGGTCGGGCTCGGGCCGGGCGCCGGTGATCTACGCACGCCGAGGGCCGAGGCCGAACTGCGCCGGGCGGCCGTCGTGGTCGGGCTCGACTCGTACGTCGAGCAGGTGCGGCATCTGCTGCGGGCGGGCACCGAGGTGCGGGCGAGCGCGCTGGGCGCGGAGGAGGCAAGGGCGCGGGAGGCGGTAGAGCTGGCGGCGAGCGGTCGGGCGGTCGCGCTGATCGGGTCGGGCGACGCTGGCGTGTACGCGATGGCGAGCCCGGCGTTGCAACAGTGCCCTGTCGAGGTCGAGGTGGTCGGGGTGCCGGGGGTGACCGCGGCGCTGGCCGCCTCCGCGCTGCTCGGCGCGCCGCTCGGGCACGACCACGCGCTGATCAGCCTGTCCGACCTGCACACGCCGTGGGAGATCATCCAGCGGCGGGTGGCCGCGGCCGCGCAGGGCGATTTCGTGGTCTGCTTCTACAACCCGCGCTCGCGCGACCGGCACTGGCAGCTGGCCGCGGCGCTGGACATCCTGCGCGAGCACCGGCCGGCCTCGACGCCGGTCGGCGCGGTGCGGCAGGCCAGCCGCGACGGACAACACGTGTGGTGTGCGCCACTGGAGGAGTTCGATCCGACCGAGGTCGACATGTTCACCACCGTCGTCGTCGGCTCGTCGCAGACGTCTCTCGTGAACGGCAGGATGGTCACGCCGCGTGGCTACACCTGGCAGAACTGACGCGATTGCGCTGGTCATCAGCTCGTCGTGCACCGCGTGCGGCGCTTGTCTGCTCACCTGTCCCGAACACGCGCTGCGGCCGGCGCCCGGTCGGCCGACCGTGAGCGACGGTTGCACGCGGTGCGGCGAGTGCGTGGAGATCTGTCCGACCGACGCGATCACGCTGCTCGGTGCTGGGTCGGATTGACCAGGGCCGTTCGGACAGGTCAGGATCGCTCGAATTGAGGAGGTAGGCACCGAGGTGAACCAGCGGGTCATCCATCCGATCGAGGTCGAGTCCTATCGCATTCTGCGGGAGCGGGTGGACACCGCGCACCTGCCGCCGTTGAGCCGGGCGGTCACCGAACGCATCGTGCACACGACGGCCGATCCGGGCTGGGTCGGTGAGCTGATCACCACCGAGCAAGCGCTTGCGCAGGGGCGAGCCGCGCTGCTCGCCGGTGCGTCGTTGCTTACCGACGTGCGGATGGTGGCGGCCGCGGTCACCACGCGCGAGTGCATCGTGCTGCCTGGATCTGGCGACACCGGTCGAGGGGCTGACCCGGTCGGCGGCGGGCATTCGCGCCGCCGCGCGGCAGTACCCGGACGGCGCGGTGTGGGCGATCGGCAACGCGCCGACCGCGCTGGTCGAACTGCTTCGACTCGCCGAGGACGGGCAGGTGCGACCCGCGTTGGTGATCGGGCTGCCGGTCGGCTTCGTCGGCTCGGTCGCGGCCAAGTCGGCGTTGCGCGCGAGCGGACTGAACGCGCTGAGCAACGCCTCCGAGCGCGGTGGCGCGGCCATAGCGGGTGCGGCGATCAACGCGCTGCTCTACGCGGAGGGGGACGTATGAGCCGGGAGGCGCTGCTGATCGTGGGGCACGGCACGGTCGACACGGCTGGGGTCGGCGAGTTCACCGCGTTCGTCGAGCGCATGCGGACGAAGCTCGCGCCGCAGGAAATCGACGTGGCCGGCGGGTTCATCGAACTGTCCGCGCCCGCGGTGACCGAAGCCTGGCAGCGCCTGGTGGACCTGGGCACCGGCGCGTGGCGGCGGTGCCGCTGGTGCTGGTGGCGGCAGGGCACGCCAAGGGCGACATTCCGGCCGCGCTGCAACGCGAGGTGCACCGGCATCCTGGTTCATCCTTCGCGTTCGGCAGACCGCTCGGGCCGCACCCGATCCTGCTCGACCTGCTCGCCGAGCGGATCGGCGCGGTCGTGCCGGCCGAGCGGTTCGCGGACACGGCCGTTGTGCTGGTCGGGCGCGGGTCGACCGATCCGGACGCGAACGCCGAGGTCTGCAAGATGGCCCGGCTGTTGCAGGAGACGCGGGGCTTCGCGTTCGTGGAGACCGCGTTCGTGTCGCTGGCCGTGCCGAACGTGGCCGACGGACTGCGCCGCGCGAAGCTGCTCGGCGCCAAGCGCGTCGTGGTCGCGCCCTACTTCCTGTTCGACGGGGTGCTGCCGCAACGCGTCGTGCAGCAGTCCGTCGCGTTCGGAGGGTTGAACCAGGACATCGACGTGCACGTCGCCGGGTACCTCGGCGACTGCGGCCAACTTGCCGACCTGGTCGTCGAGCGTTATCACGAGACCTTGCACGGGGACATCAGGATGAACTGCGACACCTGTGCGTATCGGGTGCTGCTGCCCGGCTTCGAGGACAAGCTCGGCGCCCCGCAGACCCCGCACCACCACCCGGACGACCCCACCCACGGCCATGGCCACGGACACGGTCACGGACACGTTGAGGCGACGCGATGAACGAACAGCACTACCTGGCCGGGCTGGATTTGGCGGGCAAGCGGGTGGTCGTGGTCGGCGGCGGCACGGTGGCGCAGCGCAGGCTGCCCCGGTTGGTGAGCGCGGGCGCGGCCGTCGAGGTGATCTCGCCGCATGTCACGCCCAGCGTGCAGAGCATGGTCGAGGCCGGCGAGATCGGCTGGCAGCAGCGGTCCTATGTAGACGGTGACCTTGACGGCGCCTGGTACGCGCTGACCTGCACCAGCGACCATGAGGTGAACGCGGCAGTCGCGGCAGAGGCGGAGCGGCGCAGGGTGTTCTGCGTGCGCGCGGACGCGGGCGCCAGGGGCAGCGCGGTCACGCCTGCGGTCGGTGAGCACGACGGGCTGCTGGTCGGCGTGCTGGCCGGTGGCCAGCCAAGGCGCTCGGCCGCAGTGCGGGACGGGCTGCTCGACGCGTTGCGCGAAGGCACGGTCACCGACGAGCAGGCGGCCAAGGTGCCGGGCGTCGCGCTGGTCGGGGGCGGGCCCGGCGATCCCGAGCTGATTACCGTGCGCGGCAGGCGACTGCTGGCCAGGGCGGACGTGGTCGTCGTCGACCGGTTGGCGCCGCGCGAACTGCTCGACGAACTCGCACCGCACGTCGAGGTGGTGGACGCGGCCAAGATCCCGTACGGCCGCGCGGCCAGCCAGGACGTGATCAACAGCACGCTGATCGAGCAGGCCAGGGCCGGCAAGTTCGTGGTCCGGCTCAAGGGCGGCGACTCCTACGTGTTCGGCCGCGGCTTCGAGGAACTGCTCGCCTGCGCCGAGGCGGGCGTGCCCGTGACCGTGGTGCCCGGCGTGACCAGCGCGTTCGCCGTGCCCGCCGTGGCTGGGGTGCCGGTGACGCATCGCGGCGTCGCGCACGAGGTCGTTGTGGTGTCCGGGCACGTCGCGCCGGACGACGAACGCTCACTTGTCGACTGGAGCGCGCTGGCCAGGTTGCGCGGCACGATCGTGCTGCTGATGGGCTTGCAGCGGATCGAGGCGTTCGCCAAGGCGCTGATCGGCGGCGGTCGACCCGCGGACACGCCGGTGCTGGTGGTCACGGACGGCACCATGCGAACCGAGCGGGCTGTTCGCTCCACTTTGGACGAGGTGGCCGGTGCCGTTGCGGACAAGGGCATCCGGCCACCGGCCATCGTGGTGATCGGCCCGGTCGTCGCGGTCGGCGACTAGGCCTGCTCGGCGACGAGCTTGTCGATCTCGGCGAGAAGTTCGGCGCGCAGGGTTTCGTCGCAGTAGGCGCCGCGCACGCCGGCGCGCGCCAACTCGGCGAGCTGGGCGTTGCTCAGGCCGAAGGTGTCGGCGACGACCTGGTACTCCTTGTTCAGGTAGGTGTCGAACATGCCGGGGTCGTCGGTGCTGAGCGTGACCGGGACGCCGTGCTCGATCAGGGTCGGCAGCGGGTGGTCGGTGATCTTGTCAACGGCACGCGTGCGGATGTTCGAGATCGGGCACATCTCCACGGTGATGTTGTTCTCCCGCAGGTAGTCGAGGAGTTCCGGGTCGCGTGCCGCGCCGATGCCGTGGCCGATGCGCTCGGCGTGCAGGATGCGGATCGCGTCCCAGACCTCCTCCGGCCCGGTCGTCTCACCAGCGTGCACGACCCGGTGGAGGCCGGCCTCGATGGCCTTGTCGAAGTCGGCGACGTAGTCGCGGCGGCGGAAGCCGACCTCAAGGCCGGCAAGGCCGAGCGCGACCGAGCCGAGCGGGCGGCTGTTCAGCGCGAAGTCGACGGTGTCTACGCGCATCTGGTCGGGCAGGCCGGCGGGGATGTCGTAGATCCAGTTCAGCGTGACGCCGAACTCCTCGCGTGCTGCCGCGCGGCTGCTCTCCAGGGCGGAGGCGAGGTCGGCCGGAGTCATCTCCTTGTCCAGGTGCGCGCCTGCGGTCACGGTGACCTCCGCATAGCGGACGTTGCTCGCCGCGGCGTCCCCGGCAAGGCCGATGATCAGGGTGTGCACGTCCTGCGCGGTGCGCACCATCGAGTCGACCTGCTTGTAGACCTCGATGAAGTGCGGGAAGTCGCGGAACGTGTAGAACTCGACCAGCTTGTCCAGTTCGGTCGGCACGCCGGCATCGGGGTGGTTGCGGGACAGTTCGAGCACGGTTTCCGGCGACGCCGAGCCGACGAGGTGCAGGTGCAGCTCGGTCTTGGGCAGGGCGGCGATGAAGGGCGAGATGTCGGACATGGCAGACCTTTCATACGAACGGATGGGGTAACTGAGTCCACAATGGACCGTTACTCCGCGAGGTCGCCCCGTTCGTGGTCTTCGCCGTAGAGCGGCAGGCTGGCGTCCGCGCCGAAGCCCGGCCGTCCTGGATGCACAAACGCCACGCCAACAACTTAGCAGTGTTGGCGTGGCGCTTGTGTTTTATTCGGTCGAGCGTGCTTTATCCGGTCGAGCTGATCAGCTGGCGCGCTGCTCGCGACGCGGCCTGCGTCCGGGGAAGTTGCCGCCCCGGTCGCGCTCGCCGTGGAAGCTGCCGCCGCGCTCGCGGTCGCGGTCGAAGTTGCGGCGGGGACGGCCGTTGCCCTGGCCGCGGTCGCCGTAGGGGCGCGGGCCGCTCTTGCGGCGCGGGCGCTCCACGATCTCCGGCACCGGCTCGCCGCTGGGCTTCTGCGCGCCGGTGATCCGGACCAGTTCGGAGTCGCCGGGGCTGACCCTGGTGGACTGCGGCCGGACGCCCGCCTTCGCGGTCAGGTTCTGCACGGTGCGCCGCTGTGCGTTGGTTGCCAGGGTGACCACGGTGCCGGTCTGGCCGGCACGGGCGGTGCGGCCGGCGCGGTGCAGGTAGTCCTTGGGGTCGGCGGGCGGGTCGACGTGGACGACCAGGCTGACGTCCTCGACGTGGATGCCGCGCGCCGCGACGTCGGTGGCGACCAGCACGGGCGTGGTGCCCTCCTTGAAGTCACCGAGGATGCGGGTACGGGCGCCCTGGGCCTTGCCGCCGTGCAGCGCACCGGCGCGCACGCCGATCGAGTTCAGCTTCTTGGCCAGCTTGTCGACGTGGTGCTTGGTGCGCACGAACATGATCGTACGGCCCTCGCGGGCGGCCACCTCGGCGATCACGTCCATCTTCTCCTCGGCGGAGACGAACAGCAGGTGGTGGTCCATGGTGGTGACGCTGGCGCTGACCGGCGCGACCGAGTGGGTCACCGGGTTGCTCATGTACCTGCGGACCAGGGTGTTCACGTCACCGTCGAGGGTGGCCGAGAACAGCAGCCGCTGGCCGTTCGGGTCGGTGAGGTCGAGGATCTCCCGGACCTGGGGCAGGAAGCCCATGTCGGCCATCTGGTCGGCCTCGTCGAGAGCCACGAACTTCACGTCGGACAGCACGCAGGTGCCCTGGCGGACGTGGTCGGACAACCGGCCGGGGGTGGCGATGAGCAGATCGACACCTCGGCGCAGCGCGTCGACCTGACGCGAGAACGACGTGCCACCGACCACGGTCCGACACCACAGGTTCAGCGCTCGCGCATACGGGGCAAGCGCGTCGGTGACCTGCATGGCCAACTCGCGGGTGGGCACCAGCACCACGGCACGCGGCCGCTTGGGTGCTGCCGCACCGCCGGCGAGCTGGCTGAGCATGGCGAGGCCGAAGGCCAGCGTCTTGCCGGAGCCGGTGGCCGCGCGACCGAGCACGTCGCGGCCGGCCAGTGCGTCCGGCAGGGTGGCCGCCTGGATCGGGAAAGGGGTTTCAAGGCCGGCGCTGGTCAGCTCGCGCAGGAGCGGCGCCGGCAGGCCGAGTTCGGCGAACGAGGGAAGCGGGCCGGTCTGGACCTCGATGATGTCCTCGATCGGCTCGAAAGATGCGGTGTCGTTCTCGTTGGGGGAAACCGGCCGGTTACGAACCGGGCGGTCGGACCCGCCACCGTTGCCGGTCGGCCGACGGCGCGGCTTGCGCCTGGCGTATTCCGGGCGAGTGGATGCGGGCACGGGCATGCGAAACCTCCGAAACGCGGCACGTCTCGGGGATGCTCCACACCGGGTGCGGCGCTGATCACAAGGACGAGCCCGGCGCGCTGGGGCGCCGAAGATGGACTGGCGGGTTACATCGGCGCCGATCTTGGCGGCGGTCACAGCTGAACCGGTGTGACCGGGTGCTGATCTCGATGCGTAGTCGAGTCTAGCGGACGACAGGTCATGACCTTGCACGCCGGGCCCCTCGGCGCCCCCGACGACGCCGATCAGGGCCCCTCTCACTCGCCGCCCAGGCCGGCCTCTGCCAACAACATGCTGGTCACCGCGTCGGGATCGACCTGGTCACGGGGCATGCCGCAGCGGATGAACCAGTCGGTGATGTTGCGCACGTCGCGTCGCAGCATGCCGACTCCCTGCGGGTTCGCGGCCAGGTCGACCAGTTGAGGCAGGTCGATCAGCACGGGCTCGCCGTCGTGCAGCAGGACGTTGTAGGCGGAGAGGTCACCGTGCGTGTAGCCCTGGGCGGCGAGCGCGGCCAACGTGCTCAGCAGCGCGTGCCAGACCGACTCCAGTTCGTCGAGGTCGAGCCGGGTGTCGACCAGTCGTGGCGCTGCGGTGCCGTCTGCGGAGCCGAAGAATTCGAGCAGGATCTCGGTGCCGTCGCGCTGCACCGGATACGGCACCGACAGGCCCGCCGACCAGAGGTGGCCGAGCGCGGCGAACTCCGCGACCGCCCACTGCTCGGCGATCAGGTTTCGGCCGAACGCGGTGCGGCCGGCCATGGCCCGGTTCTCGCGGGAACGCCGCATCCGACGGCCTTCGAGGTACTGGGCGTCCCGGTGGAACTGGCGGTGGTCGCTGCTGCGGTAGCGCTTGGCGGCGAGCAGGGTGGACCGTTGCGTGCCGGGCACCTCGCGGCTGATCAGGTGCACATCGGCTTCCTTGCCGGTCTTGAGCACGCCGAGTTCGGTGTCCTCGGCGACCAGGTCGGTGATCACCCAGTCCGGGCGCGGTGTCGGGCCGTGGTCCGCCCGTTCCCAGGTGGACCAGCGGTCGCCGACGGTTGGCTGGTGCGCAGCGCTGAGGTCTTCCTCGCGGAGCAGGGCGAGCCGGTCGCGTTCGGCCTCGGTGAGCCTGCCGCGCCTGCCAGGTGCCGCTTCGCCGACCCCCTTGCGGAAGCGGGCGCGGGTGAGCATCGAGTAGTCGGAGTACGCGTCGTCGAGATAGCTGTCGGATTCGTCGAAATCCGCGTTGACACGGAATTTGCGGTGCTGCTTGCGCACTGGTGGTGTGCTCCTCGGTTCAGGCTTGGACCGCCCGACCCGGGAGCGCGCGAATCAGCGCGGCAGGCCACCGAGAGGGGCGAGTGGACGGGCTTCGACCGCGTCCAGGACAGGAACAAGCGCGGGGACGTTTGCCATCACCGACCCCTCCCTTCACAGCTCCGACGGGGCAATGTGCGCGAGAAGGATGCCGAACCGCGCGCGAGTCGTGCAACCGATTTATTCGGTGACGAGTTCCAGTTGGTGTTCGCCGGTCTGTTCGAGCCGGATGCCGGCCCTGTTGGCGACCGTGAGCAGCTTGCGCACCGAGTCGGGCGCGGTCGGCACGGTGGCGAGCACGCGGGCCAGCCTGCCCTTGGCCGCCTTGTTGAAGTGGCTCACGGTCAGTCGCTTGCCGCCGGGGCCTTCGGTGACGACCCTGACGGTGATCGCGCCGGGCAGCTTGGCCAGCGCCACGTAGCTGCCGGAGCGGAGGTCGACGACGAGATCGTCGACCGAGGTCAGCACCGGCTCCATGGCGGGTCGCCAGACCGAGGGCAGCGGGCCGAGACTGGGCAGCGTGTTGCCGCCGGAGCAGCGGTAGGCCGGGATCGGGTCGGTCGCGCGGACCAGGCCGAACAGCGCGGACACCACGGCAAGCCGCTCGGCCGCGCGTCGCCAGCGGGCCGGGGTGAGCGAGGCGACGTCGAGGTTGTCGTAGAGCACGCCGGTGTAGCGGCGCAGCGCCGGCATGGTCGGCGAGGTGTACAGCGCGCGGTTGCGGGCGACCTCGGCCTCCTGCCGTGCGGACAGGCCGAGCGCGGCGAGGCTGGCCGGCAGGTCATTGGCCAGCTCGACGAGCGCGTCGGCGACCTTGGCGCGGACCGGGGTCAGCTCGGGGAAGGACAGCGCGGCCAGCTCAAGCGGCGCACCGTCGCCGCCTTCTGCCTTGGTCTCCGAGGGAGGCAACAACACCAGCACGACAGGAGGTTAATCGCCGGTGTCTGACCCGTTCGAGCTGGTCGTGTGCTGGTGGCTACCCTTTCTCTACTGCTTTCCGGGCTCAAGGAGCGAATTGCCGTGATCACCAGGATGTCGTCGCTGTTCCTGCGCACCCTGCGCGAGGACCCGGCCGACGCTGAGGTGCCCAGCCACCGGCTGCTGGTCCGCGCCGGGTATGTCCGTCGCGTCGCGCCCGGCGGGTTCTCCTGGCTGCCGCTCGGCCTGCGGGTGTTGCGCAACATCGAACGCGTCGTGCGCGAGGAGATGGACGCCATCGGCGCGCAGGAGATCCAGTTCCCCGCGCTGCTGCCCCGCGAGCCCTACGAGGCGACCGGTCGCTGGACCGAGTACGGCCCGAACCTGTTCCGGCTCAAGGACCGCAAGGGCGCCGACTACCTGCTCGGCCCCACCCACGAGGAACTGTTCGCGCTCATGGTGAAGGGCGAGTACAGCTCCTACAAGGATTTCCCGGTCATCCTCTACCAGGTGCAGACCAAGTACCGCGACGAGGCGCGGCCGCGCGCGGGCATTCTGCGCGGGCGCGAGTTCCTGATGAAGGACTCCTACTCCTTCGACCTCGACGACGACGGCCTTGCCGCGTCCTACCAGGCGCACCGCGACGCCTACATCAAGATCTTCGACCGGCTCGGCCTGAAGTACGTGATCGTCTCGGCGATGTCCGGCGCGATGGGCGGGTCGGCGTCCGAGGAGTTCCTCGCCATCGCGGAGCACGGCGAGGACACCTTCGTGCGCAGCACCGGGTCCGACTACGCGGCGAACGTCGAGGCCGTTATCACGCCAGCGCCGGCCGCTCAGTCCACTTCGGACAAGCCGGCCGCGCAGGTGCACCACACGCCGAACACGCCGACCATCGACAGCCTTGTCGCCTTCCTGAACTCCGCCGATCTCGGGCGCACGTTCACCGCGGCGGACACGCTGAAGAACGTCCTGCTCAAGGTGCGCCAGCCGGGTGAGAAGGACTGGACGTTGCTGGCCGTCGGCGTGCCCGGCGACCGTGAGGTCGACATGAAGCGGCTTGAGGCGGCGCTGGAGCCGGCCGAGGTCGCGCTGCTCGAAGACGCGGACTTCGCGGCCAACAGCTTCCTGGTCAAGGGCTACATCGGGCCGGGAGCGCTGGCCGCGAACGGTGTGCGCTACCTGGTCGACCCGCGCGTTGTCACCGGCACCGCGTGGGTGACCGGCGCGGACAAGGCCGACCACCACGTCGTCGACCTGGTCGTGGGCCGCGACTTCACCCCGGACGGCACCGTCGAGGCCGCCGAGGTGCGCGAGGGCGACACGTCACCGGACGGCAACGGCACGCTGTACCTGGCGCGCGGCATCGAGATCGGGCACATCTTCCAGCTGGGCCGCAAGTACACCAACGCGTTCAACGTCGACGCGCTCGGCCCGGACAGCAAGCCGATCCGGATCACCATGGGCTCCTACGGCATCGGCGTGTCCCGCCTTGTCGCCGTGCTGGCCGAGCAGTCCAACGACGACCGTGGCCTGATCTGGCCGCGCGCGGTCGCGCCTGCGGACGTGCACCTGGTGATCGCGGGCAAGGACGGGAGCGTGCGCGAGGGCGCCGAGCGGATCGCGGCCGAGCTGGACGCGGCGGGCGTGCGGGTGCTGCTCGACGACCGCCCGGCCAGCCCTGGCGTGAAGTTCGCGGACGCCGAGCTGATCGGCGTGCCCACCATCGTCGTGGTCGGCCGCGGCCTGGCCAACGGCGTCGTCGAGGTGAAGGACCGGGCCAGCGGCGAGCGCGCGGACGTGCCGGTCGGCGAGGTCGTCGCGCACCTGGTCGAGCTGGTCAACTCCTAGCTGTCCAGCAGGGCCAGCACAGCGTCGGTGTCGGCGAGGTCGGGCAGCACCGTGTGCGCGCCCGCCGCGCGCAGCTCGTCCGCGCCGTACCGGCCGGTGGCCACTGCGATCGCGCGAGCCTTGTGCGCGAGCGCCGCGTCGACGTCGTGCGGGGTGTCGCCGATGACGAACACCGAATCCGGCGCGAACTCGCCGTACTTGGCGGTTGCCTTGGCCAGCGCGTCGCCGAGCAGGTCGGCCCGCACCTCCGACACCTCGCCGTAGCCGCCGATGGCCAGGTCAAGGTAGGTGTCAAGGCCGAAAGCGGTGACCTTGTACGCCGCGATCGGCGAGAGGTTCCCGGTCACCAGGCTCTGCGTCACGTCCGGCAAGGCCGCGATCGCGCGCAACGCCGCGCTCACCCCGGGCAGCTCGACCCCGATCTCGGCGATCTCGGCGCGCTGCCGGCCCGCGATCGCGATGACGGCCTGCTGCACCCGCTCGATCTCGTCCTCGGTCGCGGCCGCGCCGGTCCTGCGCAGCATCTCCGTGGTGATCCAGCGGTCGGTGCGGCCGGAGAACGGCGGGATCTCAGTGACCTGCTCGCCGGTTACCTCGGTCAACGCTTCAGCGAACCAGCGCGCGCCGAGCCGGTGCATGTCCAGGAGGGTGAGGTCGATGTCCCAGAAGACGAGTGCGCGGTTCGCGTTGTCGGCCACGCGCCCATCCTGACAGCCGTCAGCGGCCGGTCGGCGTCGCTGTGTCGAGGATCGCCTGGAGCTGATCGGCGGTCGCGGGCGGCGGCGCCGCCGGGCCGCCCTGGATGTCGCCGTCGACCACCAGCACCGCGTCCTTCTCGGCGAGCGCGAGCACCAGGACCAGCACCTCGCCCTGGCCGGCGAGGCACGGGTCGGCCTGCTGGTTGGCGATGGCCTCCACCTGCACGCCGCTCACCGACGAGCCGTCGGGCATGGTGCGTTGCACGGGTTCCGGTCCGCCGACGGTGATCAGCGGCGCGGTGGTGCTGCCCGGCGGCGTGTAGTAGTTCGCCGCTGCGAGGCGGGCCAGGTTGGTGGCCAGCACGGTCGGGTCGGTGCGCGGCGCAGAGCCGCTGCCGAGCTGGCCGCGCTGGTAGATCCGGGCGGGCGAACCGCAGGTGTAGGGGATGAGGTAGGCGCCTTCGCGCAGCTGGACCTGGCCGACGTTGCCGCCGGCCGCGTTCTCCGGGCGCCACCCGGTCGGCGGGAGCTGATAGTTCAGCCCGCTGGCCGGGTTGATCAGCGTGGTCCAGTCCGGGTGCGGGCCGAGCGCGGGCGGCGGGCCGACCGTCGGGCTGCCGGTGACGTAGTGGTTGCCGGTGTGCCGCGACACCAGCGACGCGGTGCCGGCGAGAAAGCACAGCAACGCGGCCACCAGCAGCACGGTGCCGAGCCTGCGACGGCCCCGCGATGGCAGCGACGAGCTGGACGGTAACCCGGTCACGGATCAGGCGCCGGTGAGCAGCTCGGGTAACCGGCGGGCGAAGTCCCGGTCGGGGACGGGAACCAGGATCTTCATGTCAACCAGCCAGCAAGCTCAGTCGCACGCGGCGCACCGCGTTGTCCACGTTGGTGTCGACGAGGCAGATCGACTGCCAGGTGCCGAGCGCGAGCACGCCGCCGAGCACCGGGATCGTGGCGTAGGGCGGCAGCAGCGCGGGGACGACGTGATCGCGGCCGTGGCCGGGCGAGCCGTGTCGGTGCCGCCAGCGGTCGTCGGCGGGCAGCAGGTCGCGCAGGGCGGCGAGCAGGTCCTCGTCGCTGCCCGCGCCGGTCTCCAGCACGGCAAGGCCGGCGGTGGCGTGCGGCACCCACACGTGCAGCAGGCCCTCCGCGTTGTCGATGCCGTCGACGAAACGCTGGCATTGCCTGGTCAGGTCGTGGACGACCTCGACGGAACCGGTGCGGATCTGGATCTCCTCGCTGTACACGCGCCCACCGTACTCAGTCCGTCGGCCTGCCGAGTGTGGTCAGGCCGGGCATCACCAGGGTGAGAAAGCGCGCCCGCGTGTCGGGCGGGGCGTCCAGCGGCACGGTGGCCAGCAACATGACGAAGTCGTCGATGGTGACGTCCGGGTGCAGCTCGCCGCCTGCCTTGGCGGCGTCGATCAGCCGCTGTAGCGCGCGCATCGCGCGTTTCTCGCCGTCCTGGCCCGCGAAGTCCGCGCCGAACCGCTGGGCTGCGGCCTTCACCGCGGCGTCGCGCGCTGCCTGGTCGACAACGGCGTAGATCAGTCCGCGCAGCTCGGTCATGGCGTCGGCGCCCTCGGCGACGCGCACCTGCGCCTCCTCGGTGAGGCGGGCGAGTTCGGTCATGTGCTCGGCGAGCACCGCGCCGACCAGCGCGGTCTTGTCCGGGTAGTGCCGGTAGAGGGTGCCGACCGCGACGCCCGCGGCCTCCGCGATGGCATCCATCGACACCTCTGGCCCGTGTCGGGTGATCTGCGCGCGGGCCGCGTCCAGGATCTTCGCGCGGTTGCGCACGGCATCCGCGCGCAGCGGACGTTGCATGGCCATCAGCTCTCCTCGGTTGGGGTTGCGGACAAGATGAACTATAGTTCATGATGATGCTGAACGATGGTTCATCTTAGTTCGAGGAGGTTGGACGATGACCAGCAACAAGGTCGCCCTGGTAACCGGGGCTTCGTCGGGAATCGGTGAATCGGCGGCGCTGCGGCTCAACGAACTCGGCTACACGGTGTACGGCGCGGCCCGGCGGGTCGAACGGATGAAGGGCCTCGCCGGCGCGGGCGTGCACGTGCTCGCCATGGACGTGACGGACGCGGAGTCGATGGCCGACGGGGTGCGGCGGATCATCGACGAGCACGGCCGGATCGACGTGCTGGTCAACAACGCGGGTTACGGCTCCTACGGCGCCGTCGAGGACGTGCCGCTGGCCGAGGCGCGCGCCCAGTTCGAGGTCAACGTGTTCGGCGCGGCGCAGCTGATCCAGCTGGTGGCGCCGCACATGCGCGCGCAGGGCAGCGGCCGGATCATCAACATCACCTCGATGGGCGGCAAGATCTACACCCCGTTCGGCGGCTGGTACCACGGCACCAAGTTCGCGCTTGAGGCGCTGAGTGACGCGCTGCGCAACGAGTTGCGGCCATTCGGCGTCGACGTGGTGGTGATCGAGCCGGGCGCGATCCGCACCGAATGGGGCGGCATCGCAGCCGCCAACCTGCGCAGGACCTCCGGCACCGGCGCCTACGCCACAGCGGTCGAGCGGATGGCCGCCCAGCTCGGCGGTTCGGGACCGAGCAGCAGGTTCGGCTCCGACCCGAAGGTCATCGGCAAGGCGATCGCGCGAGCCGCCACCGCGCGTCGGCCGAGGATCCGCTATGCGGTCGGCCTCGGCGCCAAGCCCGCCATCTTCCTGCGCTGGTTGCTGCCGGACCGCGCCTTCGACGGGATGCTGCGGCTGGGCATCGGCTGACGTTTCGGGTGAGCTGGCGATGCAGCCCGGTGGTTCACCCGTTACGGTGGTTCGTTGTGGCCGAGCAGTATGACCGGCGGGCTCCCATGCCACCGCAGGGACGCAGACCGCAGGGCACGTCGTTGATGCCGATGCAGGCGTTGGGCGCACCACCGCCCGACCTGCACTCGGATGGGTTCCCCGCGCAACAGAACCCTGCACAGCCCGGCCCTCCGACGGGTTCGCAGCCGCGGTCCGAACCGAGTCAGGGCCGGTCAAGGGCGATGGACTACACCCTCAAGGGCCTCGGCCTGCTCGGCGTTGCGGTGGTGTCCGGGTTCCTCTGGTGGCTCACCCACAACCAGCCGCCGGTGCAGACCGAGAACACCGGGCAGCCCTCGCAGTCGACCGGCAAGTACAGCTTCACGCCCTACTTCTCCAAGGCGGTGGTCGGCGACTGCGCCAACCACGCGACCAACCAGGTGGCCGTGTTCCTGCAAAGTCACCAGTGCGTCTCGCTGACCCGGTCGCTGTGGACGGCCACGCTGCCCGACGGCGACAAGGTGCTCACCTCGGTCGCTGTGGTGAAGATGGACAACGCGGCCGACGCCGCCAATCTCGACCAGATCAGCGACGCCTCGGGCAGCGGGCACGTGCGCGACCAGGTCGAGGAGGGCTATCCGGTGCCCAACGGCCCGTCGACCCTGCAGGACGGCGGCTACGCGTCCAGGGCGATCGGCTCGGAGGACGTGATCGTGATGACCGAGTTCTTCAACGGCGCCGAGGACAAGCACCTGTCCAGCCAGACCGCGGCCAAGAACGAGCTGTACGCGGTCAGCAAGGACGCGCTGAACCAGAAGGTCGGCCGCTGAGGGTTCAGCTTGGCTGGCCGGGCATGCCGACCGAGGCCGGCGCCAGGCCGGCAAGATGGCGCCAGGCGGTCTGCCACAACGCGGCACCCGCGAGCCCGGCCCAGCCGACCCAGCGGATCGTCCTGTCGTCGGTGTTCTCGGTGACCGCGCGCCAGGCCACCTCGGCGTCCTGCTCGGCGAGGGCCAGCGCGGCCAGCGCCGAACTCGCGTCGGTGATCGGCTGCGGCGTGCGATACGCGGCCTGCGACTGCTGCGGTGTGGCGCCGCCCGCGCTGAGGATCTGCTCGGTGGTGTCCCTGCGCACCTGATGGGCCACGGTCGCGATGTCGACGGCGCTGCCCGCGGTGCCGGACAGGAACGTGTTGGCGGTGCCGCAGACCCAGAACGCGGCGTGCTCGGCGCCGAGCGCCTGCTGCAACGCGGCCGTGGTGTCCGAGGCGAGCGCGCCGCTCGGCGGGGTCATGCCGCTCATCAGGAGGGCATCGGTCTGGGCCGCGCTCGGCACCGGCGAGCCGGCCAGCGCCATGGCCAGGCTCGCGCAGCCGCCGCAGACCGAGGCGACCAGCCCTGCCCGGTAGCGCGGCACCTGCTGCACCATCGACGCCTGCGTCGTCGCGTGGTTCAGCGCGTCGACAAGGGCGTTGACCGTGCCGCCCTCGTCGGTGCCGACGGCGGCGGTCGGGGCGGCGGGGGTGGTCGGGGCGGCCGTGGTCGCGGCGGCGCGACTGATCTCGTGCCTCAGCGCGGTCGCGTGCGCCTGCCTGACCTGGGCAACCACCTGGAAGGTCGGCGCGTCGCCTGGGAAGGCGCGGGCGGCGGCGTTGGCGGTGGCCACGTCGGCCAGCGCGGCGGTGTAGAGCGGGGTGAGCACGTCGACGCCGTTCGGCGCGGTGTTCTGCTGGGGGCCGCAGGCGGAGAGCACCGGGGGAGCCAGCAGGGCGAGGGCGCCGATGCCGCCGAGGCGCAGCAGGCCGCGCCGGGACAGTCTGCTCGAAGCTCCCTCAGCGGTCACCCGGCCATCCTGCCAGCGTCCGTACCCTGCCGAATCGGCAGGACGCGATACGCTGGGCGACCACGGCCGGCGAACGTATCTCGTCGGTCGGTGTCGTCGTGCGTGGCCAGTACGAGACGCCACGCGGGCGGCCGCTCAGCAGTGAGGAGAGATCACGTGTCCAGCCAGCAGCACGGCGGCGGAGCAGCCGGAGCGCGCGAGGACATCAAGGGCCGGCTTGTGCCTGTCATCGCCGAAGCCGTCGGCACGCTCGGTTTCGACCTGGAGACCCTGGACGTCACCGTGGCGGGCAGGCGCAGGCTGGTGAAGGTGGTCGTCGACGCGGACGACGGCGTCGAACTCGACCTGCTCTCTGAGGCCAGCCGGGTGGTGTCGGCCGCGCTTGACGCCAACGACGACATCCTGGCCGGCGCGTACACCCTTGAGGTGACCTCGCCGGGAGTCGACCGGCCGCTCACCAAACCCCGGCACTGGCGCCGCGCCAAGCTGCGGCTGGTCAAGGTGCGCGGCAAGGACGGGGCCGAGTTCACCGGCCGGGTCGGCTCAGCCGACGACAGCGGCGTCGACCTCCTTGTCGACGGAACCGTGCGCCGGGTGGACTATGCCAGCGTGGCCAAAGCCACCGTGGAGATCGAGTTCCGCCAGCCACCGAGCGCGGAACTGCTGCTGCTGGAGCGCGGCAGTGCCCACGACACAACCGACGCTGAGGCGAGTAGGGCCGATGCGACGAAGGAGGGTTCGCTGTGAACGTCGACATCGCCGCGCTGCGCGCGATCGAACGGGACAAGGACATCCCCTTCGAGACAGTCATCGAGGCCATCGAGACGGCACTGCTCACCGCGTACCGGCACACCGATGGCCACCAACCGCACGCCCGCGTCGACGTGGACCGCAAGACCGGCGCGGTGCGCGTGCTCGCCCAGGAGGTCGGGCCGGAGGGCGAGGTCGTGCAGGAGTGGGACGACACGCCGGAGGGCTTCGGCCGGATCGCCGCGACCACCGCACGCCAGGTCATCCTGCAGCGGCTGCGCGACGCCGAGCACGAGCGCACCTTCGGCGAGTTCGCGGCCAAGGAGGGTGAGCTGATCGCGGGCGTCGTGCAGCGCGACACGCGGGCCAACTCGCGCGGCATGGTCGTGGTGCAGGTCGGCGGGATCGAGGGCATCCTGCCGCCGGCCGAACAGGTGCCCGGCGAGAACTACGAGCACGGCACCCGGCTCAAGTGCTACGTGGTCACCGTGTCGAGGGGAATGCGCGGGACCCAGATCACGTTGTCCCGCACGCACCCGAACCTGGTGCGCAGGCTGTTCGCGCTGGAAGTGCCGGAGATCGCCGACGGCACCGTGGAGATCTCCGCGGTGGCAAGGGAGGCGGGCCACCGGTCCAAGATCGCGGTTCGCTCGACGGTCCCCGGCGTCAACGCCAAGGGCGCGTGCATCGGCCCGATGGGGGCGCGGGTGCGCAACGTGATGAGCGAACTGGCCGGCGAGAAGATCGACATCATCGACTACGACGAGGACCCGGCGACGTTCGTCGGCAACGCGCTCTCGCCGGCAAAGGTCATTTCCGTCACAGTCGTCGACGAGCGTGCCAAGACCGCACGGGTGGTCGTGCCCGACTTCCAGCTTTCCCTCGCCATCGGTAAGGAGGGCCAGAACGCCCGGCTGGCTGCACGGCTGACCGGGTGGCGCATTGACATCCGCAGCGACGCGGCCAGCGACGATGTCACGGATCCGGTCGAGGCGCGTGCGGCCGGTTATCACGAGGAACCGCCGAGGGATGTCTCGTCGGTCTAGCGGCACCGGAGGAGATCCGGTTCGACAACGGTTGGGCACCGCTGCCCGCCCCGAAGGTCCCCCTGGGGACTCGGGCGAGATAGACTCAGAGTTGGTTCGACGTCCAGGACCGGCATCCACACCCATCGGCCCAGCCCAAACGGGCCCGGTTCGAACGTGTGTCGGGTGCCGCGCCAGGACGTCTGCCGACGATCTGTTGCGCGTGGTTGCCGTGGACGGTGCTGTGGTACCTGATCCACGGCGCAGGCTGGCCGGCCGAGGTGCGTGGCTGCACCGAAGCAAGGACTGTCTGCGGCTGGCCGAGCGACGGAGGGCGTTTCCGAGGGCGTTGCGCGTCCAGGGGCCGCTGACCGTCGATCAGTTGGCCGGTTACCTGGAACAGGCCATCGGTACCCAGGACGTCGTGGGACCTCCCCACGACGGGCACGAACAAGGAAGCAGGTCGACCCGTCATGAGTCAGCCGTGAAGCTGAAGCCATGAACGCGCGACGATAAGACGAGGTCAGCGGGCCAAGCCGCCGGCCTCTCAGTGAGGAGAGTAGTGGCAGGCAAGGCCCGTGTGCACGAGCTCGCTAAGGAGCTCGGTGTCACCAGCAAAGACGTACTCGCCAAGCTCAAGGATCTTGGGGAGTTTGTGAAGTCCGCGTCCTCCACCGTGGAGGCGCCGGTTGCCCGCAGGCTGCGGGATTCCTTCTCCGGTCCGGAGACCAGCAAGCCGGCTCGTTCCGGCCCGCGCCCAGGCTCTGGGCCGCGTCCTGGTTCCGGCCAGACGGCATCCGCGCCGAGCAACGGCAGCTCCAACGGTGCGGCGGCCGCCGCACCGTCCGCCCCGGCCCCCTCGGCCCGGCCGGCCCCGGCTCCCGGTCCTTCGGCCCGCCCGAGCGCGGTCCCCGGTCCGAAGCCGGCTCCGCAGCCGACCCCGCGCCCGGCCACGCCGTCGACGCCAGCACCGGTCGTGCCGGCCGCTTCCGCGCCGGCGCCGGCCCAGCCGCGTCCGTCGACCAAGCCCGCTGGAGCTCAGCCCCCGGCCAGCAGCCCCGCTGCCGCCCAGGGTGGCCAGAGCCCGGCGGTCGTGCCGCCGCGTCGGCAGTCCCCGAAGCCCGGTCCGCGTTCGCCGCGTCCCGGCAACAACCCGTTCGGTGTCGGTGGTGGCACGCCGGCGCCGACCTCACCAAGGCAGCCGGCCCAGCAGCCGCGTCCTGGTGACCCGCGTCCGCCGCGTCCCGGCGACTCCCGTCCCGGCAACGCGCCGCGCGGCGACCGTCCGGCAGCTGGTGGGGACCGTGGTCCCCGGCCGAGCCCCGGCAACATGCCGCCGAGGCCGAACCCGGGCATGATGCCGCCCCGGCCCCAGCGCTCCGGCCCAGGTGGTGGGCCTGGCGGTGGTGGTCGTCCCGGTGGTGGCGGCGGCCGTCCCGGTGGTCCCGGTGGCGGTGGTCGTCCTGGCGGTGGCGGCGGCGGCGGTTTCCGCGGCGGTCCCGGTGGGGGCGGCGGCGGTGGCGGCTTCCGTCCCGGTGGGGGCGGCGGTGGCGGTGGCGGTGGCGGCTTCCGCGGTGGTGGCGGTGGCGGTGCCCCGGCAGGTGGCGGCGGTGGCGGTGGCGGTTTCCGTCCCGGTGGCGGTGGCGGCGGTGGTCGTCCCGGTGGCGGCGGCGGTCGCGGCGGTGCGGCCGGTGCGTTCGGTCGTCCCGGTGGCGCGCCCCGGCGTGGCCGCAAGTCGAAGCGGCAGAAGCGCCAGGAATACGACAACATGCAGGCGCCGAGCGTCGGTGGTGTGCGGCTGCCCAAGGGCAACGGCGAGACCATCCGGCTCCCGCGCGGTGCGTCGCTGACCGACTTCGCCGAGAAGATCAACGCCAACCCGGCCGCGCTGGTGCAGGCGCTGTTCAACAACGGCGAGATGGTCACCGCGACCCAGTCCGTCTCAGAGGAACTGCTGCAGATCCTCGGCCAGGAGATGAACTTCGAGGTCCAGGTCGTCAGCCCGGAGGAAGAAGACCGGGAACTGCTGGAGTCCTTCGACATCAGCTACGGCCAGAACTCGGGTGGCGAGTCGGAGTTGCAGTCCCGTCCGCCGGTGGTGACCGTCATGGGTCACGTCGACCACGGTAAGACCCGACTGCTGGACACGATCCGCAACACCTCGGTGCACGAGCGCGAGGCGGGCGGCATCACCCAGCACATCGGTGCCTACCAGGTCGTTACCAACCTTGAGGGCAACGAGCGGCCGATCACCTTCATCGACACCCCGGGTCACGAGGCGTTCACCGCCATGCGTGCCCGTGGTGCGCTGGCCACGGACATCGCGGTCATCGTGGTCGCGGCCGACGACGGCGTGATGCCGCAGACGGTCGAGGCGATCAACCACGCCCAGGCGGCCGAGGTGCCGATCGTGGTCGCGGTGAACAAGATCGACAAGCAGGGTGCGAACCCGCAGAAGATCCGCCAGCAGATGAGCGAATACGGCGTCATGCCCGAGGAGTACGGCGGCGACACCATGTTCGTGGACATCTCGGCCAAGCAGGGCACGAACATCGACGGGTTGCTCGAAGCGATCCTGCTGACCGCGGACGCGGCGCTGGACCTGCGGGCCAACCCGGACATGGAGGCCCAGGGTGTTGCGATCGAGGCGCACCTGGACCGCGGTCGCGGTCCGGTCGCCACGGTGCTGGTGCAGCGCGGCACGCTGCACGTCGGCGACGCGATCGTCGCCGGCGACGCCTACGGCCGCGTGCGGCGGATGCTGGACGAGTTCGGCGAGGACATCCACGCCGCGCTGCCGTCCCGCCCGGTGCAGGTCGTCGGCTTCACCTCGGTGCCAGGCGCCGGTGACAAGTTCCTCGTCGTCGACGAGGACCGGGTCGCCCGGCAGATCGCCGAGCGCCGCTCGGCTCGCAACCGCAACGCGCTCAACGCGTCGCGGGCCAAGCGGGTCAGCCTTGAGGACCTTGATGCCGCGCTCAAGGAACACAGCCAGCTGAACCTGATCATCAAGGGCGACAACTCGGGTACCGTCGAGGCTCTTGAGGACGCGTTGATGAAGATCGACGTGGGTGAAGAGGTCGTGCTCCGGGTGATCGACCGAGGTGTCGGTGGCATCACCAAGGCCAACGTGGACCTGGCGATCGCGTCCAACGCGATCATCATCGGGTTCAACGTGCGGGCCGAGGGCAAGGTCGCGGAGCAGGCGGCTCGTGAAGGCATCGACGTCCGCTACTACTCGGTCATCTACCAGGCCATCGACGAGGTCGAGCAGGCTCTCAAGGGCATGCTCAAGCCGGAGTTCGAGGAGGTGCAGCTTGGCAGGGCCGAGGTTCGCGAGCTGTTCCGGTCCTCGAAGATCGGTACCATCGCCGGTTGCCTCGTGATGTCGGGCGAGATCCGGCGCAACTCGAAGGCCCGTGTGCTGCGGGACAACGTGGTCGTTGCCGACAACCTGTCCATCAGCTCGCTGCGTCGGTTCAAGGACGACGCGACCGAGGTGCGGGAGGGTTTCGAGTGCGGTATCACGTTGAACAACTACAACGACGTGCGCATGGGCGACACGATCGAGACCTTCGAGATGCGCGAGAAGCCGCGGACCTGACCGTTCCGCACTGACCGCTCAGCTCCACGTGCCGGGACCGGCAACCCCGTCCGGTCCCGGCACGCCATCTGCCACGGGGACAGACAACGTGTACGTGGGTGCGTTGGAGCTGGACGTCCTGCTCGGGGATGTGCATTCGCTCAAGCAGAAGCGCTCGGTTGTGCGGCCGGTCGTCGCTGAACTGCGGCGCAAGTACGAGGTCGCGGTGGCCGAGGCAGGCCATCTCGACCTGCACCGCAGGGCGCTGATCGGGGTCGCCGCGGTGGGGCCCGACGCGGCACATGTGCGGGAGCTGCTCAACTCCTGCGAACGACTGGTGACCGGACGGCCGGAGTTGCAGTTGCTCACGGCCCGGCACCGGATCGTCGGTCCGCACGACGACTAGCGCGCCCGCGTCGAGAACGAGATAGGAGAAGGCGTCGTGGCTGACGCTCCACGTGCCCGCCGGCTCGCCAAGCGGATCGCGCAGATTGTCGCGTCCGCGATCGAGCACGAGGTCAAGGACCCCCGGCTGGCGAAAGTGACCATCACCGACGCGAAGGTCACCGCCGACCTGCACGACGCGACGGTGTACTACACCGTGCTCCCGGACCGGTTGGAGGACCGGCCGGACGTGGAGGGAGCGGCAGCGGCCCTGGAGTCCGCGCGCGGCGTGCTGCGCACCATGGTCGGCCAGGGCACCGGCGTGCGGTTCACGCCGACCCTGTCCTTTGTCGCGGACACCGTGCCGGACGACGCGCGGCGCATCGAGGAACTCCTCGACAAGGCGCGCGTCGCCGACGCGGAGGTGGCCCGGCTGGCCAACGGCGCGAAGCCGGCCGGCGACCCGGACCCGTACCGGCAGCCGCGCGATGCCGACGACGAGGACCTCGACGAGGAGTAGCGCTCCGCGCTGGGTTATTCGTTATTCCGGGGCCCTTGCACCGACCGGCAGGGTGTCCTGGAGCGTCTCGCCCACCGCGTTCTCCCGTCCGAGAAGCCGTCTGGCCAGTGATCCGACGAGCTGTACCGCGTTCAGGTACACCATGAGCCAGATCGCGCCGAGCGGGATGCTGATCAGGACCGCGAGCCAGGTCATGTGCCAGCTCGCCAAGCCATGCCAGGTGTGGATGGGCACCCAGGTGAACGACAACCAGCCGGCGTGCTCCAGCACGCCGTCGTAGCCCGCGCTCACGGTCGCGATCGCGATGGCGAGCAGCTTGTTCAGCCAGCCAACCGCGTTGCGCGGCAGGCTGACGAAACCGGCAAGGTGGAACCCGACGTCGCACACCAGCAGCAGCACCGCGCCCACGACGGCGCTCGCCGCCGTCACCAGGTGGAAGCCATCGGATGCGTCTTCGTGTAGTTGGCCGGTGACCAGGAACGTCGTGGCGCCGAACACCGCGACGAACAGGGTCCAGCCGAGCACGATGAGCAGTTCGCCGCAGGTCAACACGGTTCGTGAGCCGAGTTGGCCCGCTGGCCGCTGGCCGCGTGGGCCGTACATCCCGAACCCGAACGCCCGCCACTTGCTTCGCTCGTGCCAGCCCGCGGCGTCCGCCCAGACGCGTTGTACGCCCTTCCGGAATTTTCGCGGGCCGCCCTGGGGTGAGATGCGCAGTGCCACGCTGAACGTGGCCATGCCGGTGATGATCAGTCGCACCGGCATGCTCAGCTCACCTTGGGCGTGGTACAGGATCCAGATCACGATCATGGTGAGGAACGTGAGCTGGCCGCTGCGGTAACGGAGCCAGTCGAGCCTCGACGGCGGCAGCCCGGTCGTGACCGATCGAAATTCGGTCGGGCTCAGTTCGGTCCCCACAGGGTCCGTAGCCTATCGCTTGCGCGCCACCAGAACGTCGCGGTTGATGGCCTGGTCGACGCGGTGCGCGAGGCCGAGATAGGCATCGCTGTCCAGCACGTCGAGGCCCGCGTCGGTGACCATGCGGGCGAGGTCGGCGCGGTCGAGCACGAGGTCGTTCCAGGAGATGCCGATGGCGCCGCCCGCGCGGAGCAGTGACACCCAGCCGGGCAGGGCCTCGGCGAGCAGGCGGCGCGGGTCGCGGGACAGGTCGCCGGCCCGCTGCGCCCGGCTGGGTGCGCCGGCGCCGGAGCGACTGCCGTGCTGGACGCCGTACGGGGCGTCGGTGACGATCAGGTCGAACGAGCCGGCGCGGAAGAACTCGGTGCTGCGCAAGGTGTCCGCGTTCACGTAGCTGACCGACAGGGCGTCGCCGGACTTGTAGGACTCCTTGGTGACGCCGACGCTGATGTCCAGCCTGCGGCCGAGGTGCTCGTGGTTGCGGCGGATCGGCGCGGTGTCGGCCTGGTGCTTGAGCCGCTTGTTCTTCAGCCAGGTCTTGATGAACCGGGTGTACTCGTCGAAGTCCTTGGCGTCGAGGTCGAGACCGGTCGCGTGGTAGCCGTACATCATCGCGTGGTTGAGCGTGGTGCCCCTGCCGCACATCGGATCGAAAAGGCGCAGCCGGTCGCGGACCATGCGTGTCGGGTCGTCGATGGCGAGCGCGGTGACGTTGAGCAGCAGCTTGGTGAACAGCTCGTTGGTCTTGCCAGCGTATTTCTGGATGGTCAGCAGGTCGCTGTCGAACCTGTCAAGGCGTCGCACGGTGATCGGGCGCAGCAGTACACCCTCCACTTCGAACAGCGCGTACAGAGTGGACACATTGGACAGCAGCTCGATGTCCAGTTCGGACAGCTCGGCCGCGCTGAAGGTGACGTAGCCGACCCCGCCGATGGTGGTCTCCGCGATCTCGCCCAGCCGGTTGCCGAGCGCTCGCTCGTCGAAAGCGCGCAGCTCGCTGACGAGCAGGCGGATCGAGCTCTCCGCGTAGACCCGGTTGGCCGCCGGGTAGTGCATGACCGCGTAGTCGTTCATCGGGTCGGAAACTACCGAGGTCGCGCGGGACGTAGCCTGCCGGGGTGAGTATTTACCGCGACCAGGAGCTGCGTGCCGCCGTCGACCTGCTGGCCGGGGCGCGCGACGTGACCGTGCTCGGGCACCTCAACCCGGACCCGGACGCGTTCGGCAGCATGGTCGCGCTCGGCCTCGCCCTGCGTCAGCTTGGCGCCACCGTGCGGGTGTCGTTCGGCTCGCCGGACGAACTGCCGCCGTCACTGGCCGTGCTCGACCCCAGTGACCTGTACGTGCCCGCGTCCGCGCTGCCCAAAGACGCACCCGGCCTGTTGGTCACGGTCGACTGCGCGAGCCTCGACCGGCTGGACGGGCTGGCCGACCTGCCGGCCGCCACGGTCGCGGCAGGGGGAGCGGTGCTGGTCGTCGACCACCACCTGTCCAACACCCGGTTCGGCACGCACCACCTTGTCGACGTGACCGCGGAGTCGACAACGGTCATCGTGCTGCGGCTGATCGACCAGCTCGGCGTCGAGCTGACCGAGCCGATCGCCCGCGCGATCTACGCGGGGCTGCTCACCGACACCAGTTCCTTCCGGCGTGCAACGCCGTCGACGCACCAGGTCGCGGCCAGGCTGATCGCGGCGGGCGTCGACCCGGACACGACCGGCCGCGCGCTGATCGGCACCCACCCGTTCGCCCGGCTGCGCATGCTGGCCGCCGTGCTAGGCCGCGCCGTGCTCGATCCGGACGCCGTGCACGGCCTCGGCGTCGTGTTCACCTCGGTACGCCTTGCGGACATGAGCGGCCTGCCGGCCGAGGAGGCCGAGTCCGTGATCGACACCGTGCGCACGACCGCCGAGGCGGAGGTGGCGGCCGTGCTCAAGCAGGTCGAGCCGACCGTGTGGACCGGCTCGCTGCGTGCGGTCGGGCACGTGGACGTGAACGCGGTCGCGGCCACGTTCGGCGGGGGCGGGCACCGCTTCGCCGCCGGTTTCACCGCGGAGGGCACCCTGGACGAGGTCCGCGACCGCCTGTTCGCGGCGCTGGCGCAGGCTCCGCTGGTGTGAGCACGTCGGCGTCTCCGCTTCGGCGGTTGCTGGGCCTTGGCGTGCCCGCGCTGGGCGTGTTGGCCGCCGAGCCGCTCTACGTGCTGGTGGACACGGCGGTGGTCGGGCACGTCGGCGCGCTCGCGCTGGCCGGGCTCGCGCTCGGCGGCGTTGTGCTCTCCCAGGTGTCCGGCCAGCTGACCTTCCTGTCCTACGGCACAACGGCCCGCTCGGCCCGGCTGCACGGCGCTGGCAGGCGCGGCGACGCGGTGGGCGAGGGCGTGCAGGCGACGTATCTCGGGTTGATCGTCGGCCTTGTCATCCTGGTGCTCGGCGAGTTGCTCGCCGCGCCGGTGGCGCAGGCGCTGGCCGGTAACGCGGCCGTGGCCGCGCAGGCCGTGCGCTGGCTGCGGATCGCGCTGCTCGGCGCCCCGCTGATCCTGGTGACCATGGCCGGCAACGGCTGGCTGCGCGGCGTGCAGGACACCAGGCGGCCACTGCGTTATGTGTTGCTTGGCAACGGTTTCTCGGCGATCTTGGTCATGGTGCTGGTGCGGGTCGTCGGTCTCGGGTTGGTCGGCTCGGCGATCGCGAACGTGGTCGCGCAGGTGCTCACCGCAAGCCTGTTCCTGCGGGCCCTGTTGCACGAGCGCAGGGTGAACGCGGTGTCGTTGCGCCCTGATCCGAAGCGGATTCGGGCCCAGTTAGGTCTCGGTCGGGACCTCGTGCTGCGCAGCCTCGCGTTCCAGGCGTGCTTCGTCTCGGCTGCCGCCGTTGCCGCGCGCACCTCCGCCGCCGCGGTCGGCGCGCACCAGATCGTGCTGCAACTGTGGACGTTCCTCGCGCTGGTGCTCGACTCGCTGGCCATCGCTGCGCAGTCGCTGATCGGCGCGGCGCTCGGCGGCGGCGAGGTCGACGAGGCGCGCGGCCTCGCCCGCCGGGTCGGGCGGTACGGCTTGTGGTTCGGCCTGCTGACCGGTGCGCTGTTCGCCGCGCTGGCCGGTGTTGCACCCCGGCTGTTCACCTCGGATTCGGCTGTGTTGAGCCAGATTCCGCACGCCTGGTGGTTCTTCGTCGGCCTGCAACCCGTTGCCGGCGTGGTGTTCGCCTTGGACGGAGTGCTGCTCGGCGCGGGCGACGCCGCGTTCCTGCGCACCGCGACCCTGCTCTGCGCGATCGTCGGCTTCCTGCCGTTGGTGTGGATTTCCCTTGCGCTGCACTGGGGATTGGTCGGCGTGTGGAGCGGGCTGGCCGCGTTCATGATGCTGCGGCTGGTCGCGGTGATGGCGCGCACCGCGTCCGGCCACTGGGCGAAAGCCGGGATGCCGCACGAGCACTGAGTTCCGTTGTGGTGCAACACACGATGCGAAACTGTTACGTCCGGTTGGGTCGGTGCGATGCAATTGGTGGCGCCGTGATCCGGCAGCCACCGTCGGGGAAACAACTGCTCGTGTGAAGGAATGCCCGTGTCTCGCCAGGCTCGGCAGGCGTGGATCGCCTGGGCCATCGCCATCATCGTCTACGTCACATCCGTCTTCCACCGCAGTGTGCTCGGCGTCGCCGGCCTTGATGCCGCGCACCGTTTCGGCGTCGGCCCGGCCGCGCTGTCCACGTTCACCGTGCTCCAGGTCGCGGTCTACGCGAGCATGCAGATCCCGACCGGACTGCTCGTCGACCGGTTCGGCCCTCGGTTCACACTGACCTGCGCCGCGCTGCTGCTCGGCATCGGCGAGGCCGGTTTCGGTCTCGCGCACAGCTATCCGCTCGCGCTGGTGGCCAGGGCGGTCCTCGGGGTCGGCGACGCCATGACCTGGGTGAGCGTGCTACGCGTTGCCGCGGCGAAGTTCCCGGCGCGCAGCTACCCGCTGGTGGTCGCGCTGTCCTCGATGCTCGGCGGCCTCGGCAACCTCGCGGCCACCGTGCCGCTGACCCTGCTGCTCGGCGCGGCCGGCTGGGTCAGGACGTTCGCCATCGCCGGTCTGCTCACGGCCGGTTACGGCGCGGTGGTGGCCACCAGCCTGCGGGTCAGGCCGCAGCACCTGACCGACGGACCGGCTGCGCCGATTGGGCGGAGGGGGTGGGCCCCCGGCAGGGGGTCGGTATTGACACTGCGTGACGTGTTGCGCGGCGTGCGCACGTCGTGGCGGGTGCCGGGCACGCGGCTCGGCTTCTGGGTGCACTTCGCCACCATGGTCAGCCCGACGACGCTCGGCCTGCTCTGGGGCTTCCCGTATCTGGTGAACAGCCAGCACCTGTCCACGCTGGCCGCCGACGACGTGCTGGCCGCGCTGGTCCTCACCGGCGTGGTCGCCAACCCGGTGATCGGCGCGGTGACCAGCAGGCGCCGCGAGACCAGGGTGCCGATCGTGGCCGCCGCGCTGATCGCGGCGCTGGTCACCTGGGCCGTGCTGCTCGGCGATCCGCACCGACTGCCCTTCGGCGTGCTGCTCGTCGCGTTCGGTCTGTTCGCGGTGGGCGGACCGGTCTCCGCGGTCGGGTTCGCGCTGGCCAGGGACTACAACCCGATGCACAGGGTCGGCACTGCGACCGGCGTCGTCAACGTCGGCGGGTTCGTCGCGACGACCGTCGCCGCGCTCGGTGTCGGCCTGCTGGTCAACCTGTTCGGGCCGGCGCAGCAGGCGCTCGGCTACCGGATCGGCATGCTCGCCGTGGTCGCCGTGCTGCTGGTCGGCGGCTGGCGGGTCGCGGTCTGGTGGCGGCGGGCGCGTGCCGAGGTGTTCGCGGCCGCGCACCGTGGCGAGGAGGTGCCGGTGCGGTTGCGCAGGCGCCGCTGGGATCACGAGCTTGCCCCGGAGCTGGTTTGACCGTCCGCGCCTCGGCTCGGCAGGATTAGCGTTCGTGTCAACCCAGCCCCCCGCCGTCGCTCCCGGCCTCGTCATCGTCGACAAGCCGGCCGGACTCACCTCGCACGACGTGGTCGCCCGGCTGCGCAAGATCTTCCGCACCCGCAAGGTCGGCCACGCCGGCACGTTGGACCCGATGGCGACCGGCGTGCTCGTGGTCGGCATCGAGCGCGCCACCAAGCTGCTCGGCTATCTCGCCCTGGAACGCAAGGCGTACCTGGCCACCATCCGACTCGGCGACGCGACAACGACCGACGACGCCGAGGGCGAGGTCATCGCCGAACATGACGGTTCCGAGGTGCCGGAAGACGGTGTCCGGGCCGGCATCGAGAAGCTGACCGGCCCGATCGAGCAGGTGCCGAGCGCGGTCAGCGCGGTCAAGATCGACGGCAAGCGGGCCTACCAACGCATTCGCGACGGTGAAACCGTCGAGCTGCCCGCGCGGCCGGTCGTCGTGCACCGGTTCGACCTGCTCGCGCTGCGCCGCGACGAGCGGTTCACCGAGATCGACGTGCTCGTCGACTGCTCGTCCGGCACGTACGTGCGCGCGCTGGCCCGTGATCTCGGTGCCGGGCTCGGCGTCGGCGGCCACCTGCGCGCGCTGTGCCGCACCCAGGTCGGCCCGTTCGGCCTCGCCCTGGCCAGGAGCATCGACGCGCTGCGCGAGGAGCCGACCCTCTCGCTCGACCTGGACGCGGCGGTCGCGCTGGCCTTCCCGCGCCGCGACGTGACCGCCGCCGAGGCGGCCGCGGTCGCCAACGGGCAGCGGCTGCGCGGGGTCGGCATCGAGGGCACCTACGGCGTGTTCGACCCGGCCGGCAAGGCCGTCGCGCTGGCGACCGAGGGCGACGACGCGGCCCGTGGCAGCGCCAAGTCCGTGCTCGTGCTCGCGGTCGGCTGACTGGCCGGATCACCGCCGGATAGGCTGATCGTCGTGCGTCGCTGGCGAGGACTTGACCATCTGCCCGGTAGCTGGGGTCGCTGCGTGCTGACCATCGGCGTGTTCGACGGAGTCCATCGTGGACACCAGGCGCTGATCGACCGCGCCGTCACGCTGGCCACCGAGCGCGGCCTGCCCAGCGTGGTGCTCACCTTCGACCCGCACCCCTCCGAGGTGGTGCGGGCTGGCAGCCATCCCGCGCAGCTGACCACGTTGCGGCGCAAGGCCGAACTCGTCGAACAACTCGGCGTCGACACGTTCTGCGTGCTGCCCTTCACTCCCGAGCTGGCCAGGATGCCCGCCGACGCGTTCGTGCACGAGGTGCTGGTGGAGCGGCTGCACGTGGCCGCAGTCGTGGTCGGCGAGAACTTCACCTTCGGCTATCGCGCCGCTGGCGACGTGGCCATGCTGCGCTCGCTCGGCCAGCGTTTCGGGTTCACCGTCGAGGACGCGAACCTGGTCACGATACCGAACAGCGGGGCCGAAGCCGGCACGGTGTTCTCCTCCACCTACATCCGGTCCTGCATCGACGCGGGTGACGTGGTGGCGGCCGCGGCCGCGCTCGGTCGGCCGCACCGGTTGGAGGGCATCGTGGTGCGCGGCGACGGGCGTGGCCGCGAACTCGGCTATCCGACCGCGAACCTGTCGCTGCCGCGCTACGCGGCCGTGCCGGCCGACGGGATCTACGCCTGCTGGTTCATCCGTTCCGGCGCGGACGGCGAACAACGGCGCCAGGCCGCGGTGTCCGTCGGCACCAACCCGACGTTCTCCGGTCGCGAGCGGCGGGTCGAGGCGTTCGTGTTGGACACCGACGAGGATCTCTACGGCCAGCGGGTGAGTGTGGACTTCGTGCGCCGCCTGCGGGACATGGAGAAGTTCGACTCGGCGCAGGAGCTCGTCGAACAGGTGCACAAGGATGTCGCGCGGACCAGGGAGATCCTCGGCGGAAACCGGGACTGAGCTGCCCCGTTCACCCATTCTCCGGGCAGCGGTCATCCGCACCTGGCAAGATAATCTACCGGCGGGTTCGGCGGCATTCGGGGAGGACGAAGGTGGAGGATCCCAAGATCGTCCAACGCAACCTGGCGCTTCAGCGCCAGTGGTACGGCGAGCCTCTTGGGGACCGGGTCCGTCGGCTGGTGCGGGCGTTCAACGTGTCCCAGGCGAACCTGGCGGACACCCTCGGGATCAGCGCACCCATGCTCAGCCAGGTGATGAGCGGCCGCAGGGCCAAGATCGGCAACCCGTCGGTGCTGGCCAGGCTGTTCATGTTGGAACGCAAGGTTCTCATCCCGGACGTTGCCGCCGGCAAGCCCGAGGCGATCAAGCAGGCGCTCGACGACGTGCGCGACTCCAAGCCGACCGTCGGCCGCGACCTGCTGCGGGTGGACGGCAGCCCGGACGCGAGCGCGGCCGTCTCGGCGTTGCGCAAGATCCTCTCCGCCGACGACCTCTCCGCCGCGGCGGAACTCGTGGACGAGGAGTTTCCCGAGCTGGCCGACCTGCTCCGCCAGGCGAGCGAGCCGGTGACCGCACCGCAACCCGGCCAGCTGCCGACGGCCTGATGCCCCGCCTGTTCACCGCGTTCCGCCCGCCCGATGCCGCACTCGACCAACTCGCCACGCGCGTCGCCGCGGTCGGCGACATCGCAGGGGCCGTTGTCGACGGCCTGCGCTGGATCCCGAGGGGGAACTGGCACATCACGCTCTGCTTCTACGGCGAGGACGACGTGGCGTCCCGCTGGTCGGAGCTGCTGCCTCGGCTGGTCGGCCGGCGCGCCCCTCGGCTGCGGCTGGCCGGCGGCGGCACGTTCGGCGGCGTGCTCTGGGTGGGTGTTCAACCGGCCGAGCCGGCCGACGCGACGGCATTGGCCCAGCTCGCCGAGGCGGCCGGCGCCGATCCGGCCGAGTTCACCGCGCACCTGACCGTGGCCCGCTGGCGGTCGCGGGGGAGCCGGATCGACGCGCGCGGACTTGCCGGGCTGTTCGCGGACTACACTGGAGAGTGGTTCGCGCCCACCGAGGTCACGCTGATGCGTAGCGAACCAGGTCCGAGCGGGCCGAAATACCACGTCGAGCAGCAGGTAGAGCTGCCGGGTCGATGAGCGCTGCGCCCTGGCCGGCGGCCTCTGCGAGCTGCCTGTTATCCTCGGTGTTTGGGCATGGCTGCGGTCCGTGGCGGCCGGCCTTCCCTTCTGGGAATCCCTCGCACGGCACATGTGAACAAGGAGTACGTGAGTGGCGCTGTCCACCGAACAGAAGAAGTCGATTCTCACCGAGTACGGCGTGCACGAGTCGGACACCGGCTCGCCGGAGGCCCAGGTCGCGATGCTGACCAAGCGGATCTCCGACCTGACCGAGCACCTCAAGGTGCACAAGCACGACCACCACTCGCGTCGTGGCCTGCTGCTGATGGTCGGCCGACGTCGCAGGCTGCTCAACTACCTGACCAAGGTGGACATCGAGCGCTACCGGTCGCTGATCCAGCGGCTCGGCATCCGTCGATGACGTAATCCGATGGGGAGTGGGTTGGGGGATTTCCTTCAGCTCGCTCCCCATCGGCGCACATACAACAAAACAAGGATGAAACTGGGTCCGCCCACCCGCACGGGGACGCGTTAGCCGGTCCTCGGTAGTGGTTTCCGGGATGTCACACCCCGGAGACTTCGATCGAAGACCGGCCTCGTTGCAGTCCATTTGGCGGGCGGACCGAACAACGAGGAGTTAGTAAACGAATGACCGAATTGGGTAATTCCGCGGTGCACGAAGCCACCGCGATCATCGACAACGGCCGCTTCGGCACCCGGACCGTCCGGTTCGAGACGGGCCGGCTGGCCCGTCAGGCCGCCGGCAGCGCCGTTGCCTACCTCGACGACGAGACCATGCTGCTCTCCGCGACGACGGCCTCCAAGCACCCGAAGGAGCAGTTCGACTTCTTCCCGCTCACGGTCGACGTCGAGGAGCGGATGTACGCGGCGGGCCGCATCCCCGGCTCGTACTTCCGTCGCGAGGGTCGTCCTGGCACCGAGGCGATCCTGACCGCACGGCTCATCGACCGTCCGCTTCGGCCGTCCTTTGTGGATGGTCTGCGCAACGAGATCCAGATCGTCGTCACCGTGCTGAGCCTGAACCCGCAGGACGTGTACGACGCGGTCGCGATCAACGCGGCCTCCGCCTCCACCCAGCTGGCCGGACTGCCGTTCTCCGGCCCGATCGGCGCGGTGCGGATCGCCCTGATCGAGGGCCAGTGGGTCGCCTTCCCGACCCGCGAGCAGCTCACCAAGGCCGTTTTCGACATCGCCATCGCCGGTCGTGTCCTCGACGGTGACGTGGCGATCATGATGGTCGAGGCCGAGGGCACCGAGCAGATGACCGAGCTCATCGCGGGCGGTGCGCAGGCGCCGACCGAAGAGGTTGTCGCGCAGGGCCTTGAGGCCGCCAAGCCGTTCATCAAGGTGCTCTGCGAGGCGCAGGTCGAGTTGGCCAACGCCGCGGCGAAGGAGACCGGCGAGTTTCCGACCTTCCCGGCCTACGCGCCGGACGCGCTGGAGGCCGTCACCGGCGCCGTGTCCGACGAACTGGCCCAGGCGCTCACGATCGCCGGCAAGCAGGAGCGCGAGTCGCGCCTTGACGAGGTCAAGGAGCTGTGCATCGAGCGGGTCACCGAGGGTGGCGCGTTCGAGGGCCGGGAGAAGGAGATCGGCGCCGCGTTCCGCTCGCTGACCAAGAAGCTGGTCCGCCAGCGCATCCTGCGCGACAAGATCCGCATCGACGGTCGTGGCATCACCGACATCCGGTCGCTGTCCGCCGAGGTCGCCGTTGTTCCACGCGCGCACGGCTCCGCGCTGTTCGAGCGCGGCGAGACCCAGATCATGGGTGTCACCACGCTGAACATGCTGCGCATGGAGCAGACGCTGGACACGCTCTCCCCGGAGACCACCAAGCGCTACCTGCACCACTACAACTTCCCGCCCTACTCGACCGGTGAGACCGGCCGGGTGGGTTCGCCCAAGCGCCGCGAGATCGGCCACGGCATGCTCGCCGAGCGTGCGCTGGTGCCGGTGCTGCCCGCGCGGGACGAGTTCCCCTACGCGATCCGCCAGGTGTCCGAGGCCCTCGGCTCCAACGGTTCGACCTCGATGGGTTCGGTCTGCGCGTCCACCATGTCGCTGCTCAACGCCGGTGTGCCGCTCAAGGCGCCGGTGTCCGGCATCGCCATGGGCCTTGTCTCCGACACCGTCGACGGCAAGACCGAGTACGTGGCCATCACCGACATCCTCGGTGCGGAGGACGCCTTCGGTGACATGGACTTCAAGGTGGCCGGCACCAAGGAGTTCGTGACCGCGCTGCAACTGGACACCAAGCTGCACGGCATCCCGTCCGAGGTGCTCGGCAAGGCCCTCAACCAGGCCCGCGACGCGCGCCTGACCATCCTTGAGGTGATGGCCGAGGCCATCGACCGGCCGGACGAGATGAGCCCGTACGCGCCGCGCGTGACCTCGATCCACATCCCGGTCGACAAGATCGGCGAGGTGATCGGGCCCAAGGGCAAGATGATCAAGTCGATCACCGACGAGACCGGCGCCGACATCTCCATCGAGGACGATGGCACCATCTACGTCGGCGCGAACGACGGCCCTGCCGCGGAGGCCGCGATCGGCAAGATCAACGCGATCGCCAACCCGCAGCTGCCCAAGGTCGGCGAGCGCTTCCTCGGCACGGTCGTGAAGACCGCCGCCTACGGCGCGTTCGTGTCCCTGCTCCCCGGCAAGGACGGCCTCGTGCACATCTCCAAGCTGGGCAACGGCAAGCGCATCGGCAAGGTCGAGGACGTGGTCAACGTGGGCGACAAGCTCCGCGTCGAGATCGCCGACATCGACCAGCGCGGCAAGATCAGCCTGATCGTCGTCGCCGACGAGAACGCCGAGAAGCCCGCTGAGAACAACGCACCCACTCCGGAGCCGGCGGTTCAGTGAGTTCCAAGAACAACGGCACGGCCGCGGGCGCCTCGGGTGCCCGCGGCCGTGCTCGTCAACAAGACAAACCGGCACTGCGGGCAGTCGTGACGCAACGGACGAGCGGCAGCAAGGTCCTCGACCGGGGCCCTGACGGGCATCTGGTGCGGCGCAGCGTGCTGCCCAGCGGCCTGCGGGTGATCACCGAGCAGGTGCCCGGCGTGCGTTCGGCAGCGGTGGGCATCTGGGTCGGCGTCGGTTCGCGCGACGAGACCCCCTCGGTCGCGGGCGCCGCGCACTACCTGGAACACCTGCTGTTCAAGGGCACAAGGCGACGCACTGCGGCGCAGATCGCCGAGGAGATCGACGCGGTCGGCGGCGAACTCAACGCGTTCACGGCAAAAGAGCACACCTGCTACTACGTGCACGTGCTCGACGACGACCTGCCGCTGGCCATCGACCTGCTCACCGACGTGGTGTTCGCGGCGAACCTGGCGGACAAGGACGTGGAGCTGGAACGCAGCGTCGTCCTCGAAGAGATCGCCATGCGCGACGACGACCCGGAGGACCTGCTGCACGAGGCGTTCTGCACCGCGCTGCTCGGCGAGCACATCCTCGGCCGGTCCGTGCTGGGCACCGAGGAGTCGATCACCGCGATGACCCCCGGTGCGGTGCGCGGCTTCTACAAGCGCCGCTACACACCGTCCAAAATGGTCCTTTCGGTGGCCGGCAACATCGAGCACGGTCAGGTGCTCCGGTTGGCGCGCAAGGCATTGGCCGACAAGCTCGACGGCATCGACACGCCCGCCACGCCGCGCGTCGGCAAGTTGCGCGGTCTCACCAGGCCCGGCATCGAACTGCGCACCGACGACACCGAACAGGCGCACCTGATGGTCGGCGTGCGCGGCCTCGACCGGCACGACGAGCGCAGGTTCACCCTTGGCGTGCTCAACGCGGCGCTCGGCGGCGGCATGAGTTCCCGGCTGTTCCAGGAGATCCGCGAACGGCGCGGCCTCGCCTACCAGGTGTACTCGTCTGTGGCGTCCTATGCGGACACCGGCATGCTGTCGGTGTACGCGGGCGCGCATCCGGACCGGCTCGCCGCGCTGTCCGGGGTGCTGCGCACGGTGCTCGCCGACGTCGCGGACAACGGCCTCACCGAGGCGGAGGTCGCGCGCGGCATCGGCCAGTTGCGCGGCGGGCTCGTGCTCGGCCTTGAGGACTCGGGTTCGCGGATGTCGCGGATCGGCAAGGGCGAGCTGAACTACGCGGACTACTTCAGCGTCGAGGAGACGTTGCGCCGGATCGAGGCGGTCACCGTGACGGATGTGGCGGTTCTCGCGCGTGAGCTGCTCCATCGCCCCTTCGCCGTTGCGGTCGTCGGCCCGTACGCTCACGTCGACGATCTTCCCGCCGAACTGCGTGAGGTGATCAGGTGACCGGGATTCGGGTCGGCGTGCTCGGCGCGCGCGGCCGGATGGGCAGCGAGGTCTGCCGCGCCGTCGAGGGCGCGGACGGCATGGAACTGGTCGTCACCGGCGACGAGGGCGACTGGTCCGCCGAGTTCGCGGCCGCGCGGCCCGACGTGGTCGTCGACTTCACCCACCCGGACGCCGTGCTGGGCAACCTGCGCTGGCTCGTCGAGCACGACAGCAACGTAGTGGTTGGCACCAGCGGCTTCGACGAGGCCAAGCTGGCCACCGTGCGCGAACTGCTCGCCGCCAAGCCGGAACTCGGCGTGCTGATCGCGCCGAACTTCGCCATCGGCGCGGTGCTGGCCATGAAGTTCGCCGAGACCGCGGCCCGCTACTACGAGTCGGCCGAGATCATCGAGCTGCACCACCCGCGCAAGGCGGACGCCCCGTCCGGGACCGCCGCGCACACCGCGCGGCTGATCGCGGCCGCCCGCCGCGACGCCAAGCTCGGCCCGGCACCGGACGCGACCACCCAGGAGCTACAGGGCGCGCGCGGGGCGCGGGTCGAGCAGGTGCCGGTGCACTCGGTGCGGCTGGCCGGTCTCGTCGCGCATCAGGAGGTGTTGTTCGGCACCGAGGGCGAGACGCTGACCATCCGGCACGACTCGCTGGACCGGACCTCGTTCATGCCCGGCGTGTTGCTCGGCATCCGGTCCATTGTGGACCGTCCTGGCCTCACCGTCGGCCTGGACGCGATCATGGAACTCTGACGGCACAATGAAAGCCCGGTACACCGCGCTGCTGCTGACGGCGGTTCTTGTCGTCTACTTCGTCCTGTTGGCGCAGCGCGCGGTGCTGCTCATCCAGACCGGGGCGGCGGCCGGCATCGGCATCGGTGTCGGCGTGCTGATCCTGCCGGTGATCGGCGCCTGGATCGCGGTGGTGAACCTGCGGTTCGGCCTGCGGGTGGAGAAGTTGGCGCGCAGGCTGGCCGACGACGGCCTGCTGCCGGACGTGTCCGAGCTGCCGCGCAGGCCGTCCGGGCGGGTCGACCGGGACGCCGCGGACGCCTGGTTCGACGAGCGCAGGGCCGAGGTCGAGTCTGCGCCGCAGGACTGGCGCGCCTGGTACCGGCTGGCCTACGGCTACGACATCGCAGGCGACCGGCGCCGTGCGAGGGAAACCATGCGGCACGCCCTGAAGCTGGCTGGTGGCTGACTAGTGACCGAGGAACGGCAGGTGCACGTGCAGCACGTGCAACCAGTGCCAGTGCCAGTGCTTGACCACCATCGGTGACGCGGCGATCAGGCCGAAGCGGATGAACCGGCCCGGGATGACGCCCAGCGCGAACGCGCGCAGCGACAGTCCGGCGAGGCCGGCGAGCACACAGGTCGCGGCGAACGGCGGCAGGCCGATCAGCGAGCTGCACGCGGTCGCGCCGAACATCACGTACGGGTGCTTGTGACATTTGTCGCGCAACCAGCCCCAGACAAGGCGGAGCCAGGCGACCACCCGGTGCCAGTAGCGGCGCCAGCCGGTCGGCGGCGGGCGCGGTGGGCCGTCCGAGGCGGTCGCGCCCGCCTTGCGGTGCAGGAATTGTGGCAACCGGATCTGGCCCCGGCCCGCATAGAAGTAGACGAGCTTGCCGGCGAACTGGCCGAGCGAGATCACGGCGGCCAGCAGCCACCACGGGATCTCCGGCTGCTTGAGGATCAGGCCGATGGTGAACAGCTCGACCGACAACGGCGGGATCAGTGCCGCGGCGGTGGCGACGCCGAGCGTCACCAACAGCCACATGAACACGGAAGCCCCCAGTAGTTCGCGGAACGCAGGCCCGACACTACCCAGGAAATTCGTCCGGAGTGATCAGGTTGTCAGCTTTGGCCCTCGTCCTTGAGCACCAGGTTCAGGGTGCCCGACATTCGCCGTTCGCGCAGGGGCTGACCACCCGCATCGAGTGTTCGTGCGGTTCCATCGAGTGACCAACCCGCTCTGGCGTAAAAGGCCCGTGACACAGCGTCACGCTCCGGCACCCATACGATACCGCGCGTTGCCCCTTCCGCGCGCAATGCCGCCGCGGCCGTACCGAGCAACCGTCCACCGTGGCCGCGCCTGCCCCACCTCGGCTCGACGAGCAGCGTGCCGATCAGCGCGGTGGTGGCGGCGTCCGCCGGCAGCGAACCATCCGCCTCGGCAACCTCGCTGTCCGGTGCGATGCCGACCGAACAGAACCCGACAATCCAGGACCCCTCGGTCGCCACGAACAGGCGCGCGGCGCCATCGCGCCACGCCGCGTGCCACGCCTGTTCGGCCTCGGCCGCGTCCAGTCCGGCCAGCACGGTCGGCGGGAGCAGCTCGGCATATGCGGTCAGCCAGGTTTCCCGTTGGATTCGGGCGATCTCCGGGATGTCTTGCTCCAGGGCCGGATGAACGGCGGCGACGGCCATGGGCGGCAACCTACCGAATTCGTCGGTGCGGCATGTCATGGTGTTCCCGTGAGTAGCGCGACCAGTGTCACGATGAGCGCCGCCGCAGCCCGGCGCGGCGGCCATCGCAGCCCAGGGACTTGCCGAACCACGCCCGACCGCGAGACCCGGTCGCCGGCACCTGGGCAAGGTGCTCGGCCGGACCCAGCTGCTTCAGCTCGACTCGGTCAACGTCGCGGTGCGCGCGCACTACATGCCAGTGTTCTCCCGGCTCGGTCCGTACCCGGCCACGCTGCTCGATGAGGCCGCGTGGTCGCACTCGGCGCGCAGGCCGCGGATGCTGGTCGAGTACTGGGCGCACGTGGCCAGCCTGATCCCGGTCGAGGACTGGCCGCTGTTCCGCGAGCGCATGCAGCGCCACGCGGCCGGTTCGCAGGCCTACTACGAGTCGGTCCGGCACAACACCGCGCTGATCGAGGACGTACTCGCCGTTGTCAAGCAGCTCGGTCCGATCGGCGCGGGCCCGATCGAGGACGAGCTCGGCGGGGGCAACCGCCCGGCCAGGGTCAAGGGTGGCTGGTGGAACCGCAGCGAAGTCAAGCGCACCTGCGAGTTCCTGTTCGCCACCGGCGAGCTGACCACCGGAACACGGCGCGGCTTCGAGCGTCTCTACGACCTGTCCGAACGCGTGCTGCCGCCGGAGGTGCACTCCCGCCGCGTCGACCCGGACGAAGCGCATCGCGGGCTCACCGAGCGCGCCGCGGTCGCGCTCGGTGTGGCCACCGAGCGCGGACCTGCGCGACTACTACCGGCTCACGCCCAAGGACAGCCAAAGGGCGGTTGCCGAACTCGTCGAGGAGGGCGTACTCGAACCGGTGACGGTGCAGGGCTGGCGCGCGCCCGCGTACCGGCACACGAACGCGACGACGCCGCGCACGGTGACCGCGCGGGCGCTGCTCGCCCCGTTCGATCCGCTGATCTGGCGCAGGGAGCGAACCGAGCGACTGTTCGACTTCCACTACCGCATCGAGATCTACGTGCCGGAGCCCGCGCGCAAGTTCGGCTACTACGTCTACCCGTTCCTGTTGGACGACCAACTCGTCGCCAGGGTCGACCTCAAGGCCGACCGGGCCGAGGGCGTGCTGCGCGTGCAGGGCGCGTTCGCCGAGCCGGGCGTGGACCGGCCCCGCGTCGCCGCCGAACTCGCGGCCGAGCTCAGCGCCATGGCCGAGTGGCTCGGCCTGCACGGCGTGGTCGTGGCGAACAAGGGCGACCTGGCCGGCGCGCTGCGCAGGACGATCGGCCGCTGAACCGTCACCCGACAAGCCGACAAGCCGACAAGCCGTCACCAGACAAGGGGGCGGGGCCGCGCTGACCGGAGTGCTCACCTCCGTCGCCGCGTACCCCGCCCCATCTTCGTGGCGGCCGTGCTTCCCCTGTGCCGCCGAGGGTGGCCCTGACCGGTCAGCCGATGGCGGAGGTCACCACCGCGTTGCCGGAGGACGTGCGCCCGCGCAACCGGATCTTCGGCGCGCCAGCACGCGGTGGCTCCCGCACGTCCAGTTCGCTGCGCGCCTGGCCGGAGCGGGACACCAGGTCGACCAGGGCGGACGTGCCGGATCGGACGCCGACCCGGATCTCGCCGGAGCCGGTGGTCAGGTCGATGTCGCCGCTGGCAGCGTCGGCCACGGTCAGGTCGCCGCTGCCGGTCTTGGCGGTCACGTTGTCCTGCACCGCGCCGAACCACACGTCGCCGCTGCCGGTGGACACCGTGGTCGGGCCGCCCACCGAGGACACCTCGATCTCGCCGCTGCCGCTGCGCGCGTTCAGGCCGCCGAGCATCGGGCCAAGGCGCAGCGCGCCGGATCCGGTGGCGACGGCGGCATAGCCGTCCGCGCGGTCGATGGCGACCTCGCCGGAACCGGTCTCGATGGTGCACCGGCCCGCCGCGCCGGTCACGGTGACGTCGGCCGAGCCGCTGCGCACAACAACCTGCGAACCGCCGGGGGCGCGCACGGTGACCGCGAGCGGCACCATCCGCAGCCGGCCACGCGGGCCGTTGACCACGAGGCGCTGGCCGTTCAGGCTGATCCGGCTCTCCTCGACGGCGGCCTTGGCTGCCTCGTCGGTCGCGGACCGCACGTCGCCGAACCGGTCGTTGACCCATTCCATGATGCTGCTCAGGCCCTGTAGCAACGGGTTCTCGCTGCCGGGCTTGTGCACGATCTCGACGCCGGCCAGCGGCTCGTCGACCAGGTGCACGGTGACCTGGCCGGACGTGATCGACACGTCGATCTCCAGCGGTCCGGCCGCCGCGAAGTTCTCCCTGCGGCCGACCCGGTCGTCCCGCAGCTCGGATTCGGCGGCCTCCTCGAAGGAGGGCCCGTCGTCGTCGTTGGCTCGGCTGCTTCGGTGATCACTTCTGGCTCCTCGTCGGGCGGTCGGTCGGCCTCTGGTCCTGGGTTCTGTTCGGTCACGGGTCAGCCCTCGACCCAGCCCCGCACCCGGGACGACTTGCCCTGGCCGCCGTGCGGCTCGTCGTCGTTGCCGCCCCTGGTCCTGCCCTGCTGACGGCGCCTGCCGCCCTCCCACGGGTTGCCGCCCTGCCCCCACGGGGCACCGGAGCCCCACGGCGCACCACCGGGCCAACCCCTGTTGTAGAGCGCGCCCTGAACAGCTTGGGAGACAAAGGAGTTCAGCGACATGCCCTGCGCCGCGGCGGCCTCCTCGGCCTTGCCCTTGAGCTGCTCCAGCAGGCGCACGGTGATCCGGCTGATGTCGCCGTCCGCGTCGAACATGGGCGGCGGTGGTTCGGTGGGGGGTTCCTCCGGCTCCTCGGTCGCCGTGTTGGTGACGACAACCCGCACATCCTGACCGTCGAGCCGGACGTCGACGATGCGGTCGTCGAGGTGCGCGGTGACCTCCGCGGCGAGGTCGGCAAGCGCGTTCATGATGGCCAGCCGGGCGGCGGGCTCGATCGCGGCGGACAGCATGCCGGCGGTGCGCCTCGTCTGCTCGTCACCGGCGGCCGAGGCCGCGGTGAGGGTGTCCCGCAGGGTCGAGATGTACTGGTTGAGTTCCATGACATCAGCATGACGTCACTTTTGATGTCAGTCAAGGAGAACCTTGATGTCATCTTGCTGTCGCGCGTGGCGTCAAGGCGATCTGTCCGCCTTCCCGGTTACGCTGAGCGGCGTTGCAAGCTGGGTTGATGGAGGGTGTGGGCATGGCCGAGACGGTGTCCCCGAACGTCGTGCTGATCGGCAAGACGGAGTTCTTCCCACCGGAGGACGTACCGTGGACGACCGACGCGGGCGGCGGTGAGGGGCTCGCCGAGTTCGCCGGCCGGGCCTGCTACCAGTCCTGGAAGAAGCCGAACCCGGCCACCGCGACCAACGCCGGCTACCTGCGGCACATCCTGGAGGTCGGCCACCTCTCCGTGCTGGAGCACGGCTCGGTCAGCTTCTACATCACCGGCATCTCCCGTTCGCTGACCCACGAGCTGATCCGGCACCGGCACTTCTCCTACTCACAGCTGTCCCAGCGCTACTTCCCGGAGAAGAACGCCGCCATGGTCGAGCCGGACGTGATCGCCGCCGACCCCGAGCTGCACGCCAAGTTCCAGGAGATCACCGAGGCGAGCGTCGCCGCGTACACCGAACTCCTGGCCGGCCTTGAGAAGCGGTTCGCGGAAGAGCCGAACGCGACCCTGCGCCGCAAGCAGGCCCGCCAGGCCGCGCGCGCCGTGCTGCCCAACGCGACCGAGACCCGCATCGTGGTCACCGGCAACTACCGCGCCTGGCGGCACTTCATCGCCATGCGCGCCAGCGAGCACGCGGACGTGGAGATCCGCGCGCTGGCCGTGGAATGCCTGCGCCAGCTGCACAAGGCCGCGCCGAACGTGTTCTCCGACTTCGTCATCTCGCAGCTGCCGGACGGCACCGAGGTCGCGGCCAGCCCGTTCGTGACGGAAGGCTGATCACCGGCCATGCGCAGGCTGGTGATCGACGTCCGGCCGGACGAGTACACCGTGTTGCGATTGGACCCGGCGACACCGGTCCCGACCGAGCTGTTCACCTCGTCGGGCCTGGTCTCGGTGATCCGCACCGAGGACGAGCTGTCCGTGGTGTGCCACGCCGGGCCCGCCGAGGCGTTCGACGCGCAACGGGTCGAGCCGGGCTGGCGCCTGTTGACCGTGCGCGGCCCGCTGGAGTTCAGCTTGACCGGGATCATGGCCATGCTCGCCGGCACCCTGGCGGCGGCCGGGGTCGCGCTGTTCGCGTTGTCCAGCTTCGACACCGACCACGTCCTGGTGAAGTCGGGCGACCTCGATCGCGCGATGACCGCCTTCCGTGAGGCCGGCCACGAGGTCAACGTCGCTACCGCCGAGTAATCTCACCTCATGGGCCTCGCCAGCGATGAACGCCGTGCACTGTGTGATCTGTTCGACGAGGTGGGGCCGGACGCGTCCACCCTGTGCGAGGGGTGGGCAACCCGCGACCTCGCCGCTCACCTTGTGGTGCGCGAACGCAGGCCGGACGCGGTTGCCGGCATCCTGATCCGGGCACTCGCCGCGCGCACCCAGCGCGTCCAGGACTCGTTCGCGGCCAAGCCGTGGGCCGAACTCGTCGAGCTGGTGCGCACCGGCCCGCCGGTCTGGTCGCCGTTCGGCATTCCCGGGCTGGCCGATCTGGTCAACGGCGCCGAGTACTTCATCCACCACGAGGACGTGCGACGCGGTGGCGCGGACTGGGCGCCACGCCCGTCGGACGCGACGCGGGACGCGGCCCTGTGGCGCGCCGCCGGCATGTCCGGTCGGATGGCCTTCCGGCGCAGCCCGGTCGGCGTGACCCTGCGTCGCCCCGACGGCACTACCGCGTTGGTGCACCGAGGTCCCTCCACCGTGGTCATTTCGGGTGAACCGGGCGAGTTGCTGTTGACCGTGTTCGGCCGCGACGCCGCGCGGGTGGAGTTCGAGGGGGACGAGAAGGCCGTTGAGACCGTGCGCGGCCTGGAACGATCCTTCTAAGGGGTCGCACTTCGGCACCAGGTAGCGTTTCGGTCATGAACGGATGCCCAACCGCAGCGCCGGGCCGGCCGTTCGGCCGGGTACTCACCGCCATGGTCACCCCGTTCGACGCCGACGGCGCGCTGGATCTCGACGCGGCCAGCGAACTGGCCAATCACCTTGTCGAACTGGGCAACGACGGTCTCGTGGTGAACGGCACGACCGGTGAGGGCCCGACCACCTCGGACGAGGAAAAGGCCGAACTGGTCCGCGCGGTGCTCGCCGCGGTCGGCGACCGGGCCACCGTGGTCGCCGCCGCAGGCACCTATGACACCGCGCACAGCGTCCACCTGGCCAAAGCCATGGCGCGGGCGGGCGCGCACGGCCTGCTCGTGGTCACCCCCTACTACTCGCGGCCGCCGCAGGCCGGTCTGCTCGCGCACTTCAGCACCGTCGCCGACGCGACCGACCTGCCGGTGATGCTCTACGACATCCCGCCGCGCGCGATCGTGCCGATCGAGGTCGACACCCTGTTCCGGCTCGCGGAGCACCCGCGCATCCTGGCCGTGAAGGACGCCAAGGGCGACCTGCTCGCCGGCTCCCAGGTGATCGCCAACACCGACCTCGCCTACTACTCCGGCGACGACGCGCTGAACCTGCCGTGGCTCTCGGTCGGCGCGGTCGGCTGTGTGAGCGTGATCGGCCACGTGGTCGCCGGACGTATCCGCGCCATGATCGAAGCCTACGAACACGGCGACACCTCGACCGCGCGCACCATCCACCGCGGCCAGCTCCCGGTGTACCGGGCGATGAGCCGGGTCGGTGGCGTGATCTTCGCCAAGGCCGCGTTGCGGCTGCGCGGCCACGACGCGGGCAACCCCCGCCTGCCGCTGCCCGCCGCCACCGTCGAGCAGCTCACGGCGATCGCGAGCGACCTCACCGAGGCCGGTGTTCCGCTGGCCACCGCGACCGCAGGCGACATCGGCAGTGCCCGGGTGGCCGCCGCCGACGCGGCGGCCGCCTACATCAGCACGACGACGCACACCAGCACAACGCCGGCACAGGGACGGTAACCCAGTGACTCAACCGACCTCGGCGACGACAACAGGAGCGGTAACCCCAGTGACTCAACCGACCTCGGCGACCTCGGCGATCTCGGCAACCCGCCCGTCGCCCGGCCCCAGCACGCCGCCACCGGCCCTGCCCGATGGCGGGCTGCGCGTGGTCGCGCTCGGCGGGATCGGCGAGGTCGGTCGGAACATGACCGTGTTCGAGTACGACGGCAGGCTGCTCATCGTCGACTGCGGCGTGCTGTTCCCCGAGGACAACCAGCCCGGCGTCGACCTGATCCTGCCGGACTTCCGCGCCATCGAGGACCGGCTCGACGACGTGGACGTGCTGGTGCTCACACACGGCCACGAGGACCACATCGGCGCGGTGCCCTTCCTGCTGCGGATGCGGCCGGAAATCCAGGTGATCGGCTCCCGTTTCACGCTCGCCCTGGTCGCCGCCAAGTGCAAGGAGCACCGGCTCACCCCGAGGCTGCTTGAGGTGGCGGAGGGCCAGCACCACTCGTTCGGCGCGTTCGACCTGGAGTTCTTCGCGGTCAACCACTCCATTCCGGACGCGCTCGCGGTCGCCATCCGGACCCCTGCCGGCCTTGTCCTGCACACCGGCGACATCAAGCTGGACCAGTTGCCGCTCGACGGTCGGCTCACCGACCTCGCCGGGTTCTCCCGGCTCGGCGACGAGGGCGTCGACCTGTTCTGCGTCGACTCGACCAACGCCGAGGTGCCCGGGTTCGTCGCGCCGGAGCGGGACATCGGGCCGGTGCTGGACAACGTGATCGGCCGCGCCACCCAGCGGGTGATCGTGGCCTGCTTCGCCAGCCACGTGCACCGCGTGCAGCAGGTGCTCGACGTGGCGGCGGCGCATCACCGGCAGGTCGCCATGGTCGGCCGCTCCATGGTGCGCAACATGGGCATCGCGGTCGAACTCGGCCTGCTCAACGTGCCAGAGGGCCTGCTGATCGACATCGACGAGGCCCTGCAACTGCCCGACTCGGCCACTCTGTTCGTGTCAACCGGATCGCAGGGCGAGCCGCTGTCCGCGCTGTCCAGGATGGCGCGCGGCGAGCACCGGCAGATCGACATCCGCCCCGGCGACACCATCGTGCTCGCCTCCTCGCTCATCCCCGGCAACGAGACCTCGGTGTTCAACGTGGTCAACGGCCTGTCCCGGCTCGGCGCGAACGTCGTGCACCAGGGCACCGCGCGGGTGCACGTGTCCGGTCACGCGCCAGCGGGCGAGCTGCTGTTCCTGTACAACGCGGTGCGGCCGAGCAACGTCATGCCGGTGCACGGTGAATGGCGGCACCTGCGGGCCAACGCGGAACTCGCGGTCCGCACCGGCGTCGCCCGCGACCGGGTGGTGCTCGCCGAGGACGGCGTCGTCGTCGACCTCGTCGACGGTGTCGCGTCCATCACCGGCCGGGTCGAGGTCGGGCACGTCTACGTGGACGGCCTTTCCGTCGGCGACGTCGGCGAGTCCACATTGTCCGATCGGTTGATCCTTGGCGAGGGCGGATTCATCGCGATCAGCGTCGCGGTCGACTCCACCACCGGCCGCGCGGTCACCCCGCCGACCGTGTCCGGCCGCGGCTTCTCCGACGACCCGAAGGCGCTGGAGGCCGTCGTGCCGCTGGTCGAGATGGAACTGTCCAGGACCGAGGCGGAGGGCATCACCGACACGCACCGCATCGCGCAGGCGGTGCGCCGGGTCGTCGGCCGCTGGGTCGCGCAGGAGTACCGGCGCAGGCCGATGATCGTGCCGACGGTCATCCCGGTCTGACCTCGGCCAGCGGTTGTGCGCCGGCTGCGGCGCGTGAGGTCAGCTGGACCAGCGCGGCGCCGCCGAGCAGCACGACAGCGCCGGCGATCTGCATCGCGTCCAGCGTCTGGCCGAGCAAGAGCCACGCGGTGACCAGCGCCATCAGCGGCTCGATCAGGCCGAGCACGCTGGCCACCGTTGAGGAGACCCACTTCAGCGCGACGGTGCCGATCAGGTACGCCAGCACCGTGCTCACCACCGCGACCAGCACGATCAGCAGCCACACCGACGGATGCGCGCCACCGACCGTGGTCCGCGCGCCGAGCAGGTGGAACGGCAGTGTCCACGGTGGACTGATCAGGCCGATGAGCACCGCGCCGACCACCATCGCCCAGGTGGTGATGCCGATCGGGTCGTGCTTGGCGACGCCGCGCTCGGCGATCAGGTAGTAGCCCGCGGTGGAAATGGCCGAACCGAGCCCGGCGATGAAGCCGATCAGGTCCAGCCGCATGCCCTGCCAGAGTTGCGCGATCATGGCCAGCCCGAGCACGGCCAGCCCGATGCCCAGCCACACCGACCTGCGCAGCCGCGTCTTGCGCACCACCCGGATCCACAACGCGACCAGCACGGGCGCGATGTACTCCAGCACCATGGCGATGCCGACCGAGATCCGCGAGACCGCGATGAAGTAACACAACTGCGCGCCGATGACGCCGAACAGTCCCATCGCGGCAATCAGCGGCACGTCGTGGCCGCGCAGCCGCAGCGCGCGCCTGCGCACCAGCGCGATCGAGGGCAACAGGATCAGCGCGGCCAGCACGATGCGCGCGCTGGCCACCTGAGCGGGCCCCCAGCCCGCGGCCATCACCGCCGCTGCCAGCGTCCCCGAGGTGCTGAACAACACAGCCGAGGAGATGGTCAGGGTCGTGCCGAGGCCGGTTCGGGTTGCCATGCCGGCCAGTCTGCAACGCAGCCCCGACAACGGGCGAACGACTTATGCCCCTTACGTCACCGGCTGGGACGGGTCGCGTCCCAGCCGGTGATCAGGCGAAACGCCTCAGTGCTTGACCGGCTCAAGGCACAGCAGCGTGCCGTCGGAGTTGTTGCCGGAGTTGTCCTGCGAGTACTCCTCGAACGCGGTGTCGAAGCCCTGGAAACCGCCGCAGTCCTTCTGCACCTTCGTGTCGTCGTTGATCTCGTTGCCGGTCGGATCCTTGACCACGCCGACGACCTTGTACTGCGCGGTCGAGTCGGAGCAGTCGATCTTCTTGGCGTTGTTCGCGTCGACAGCGGTGGTCGAGTCGGCCGAGGGCAGGTTGCCGATGCAGTCGCCGACCGCCGCGTTGCCAGGGTCGGTGTGCGAACTGATCACCGCGACCACGATGCCGACGACAACGACGACCGCGGCGATGATCAATCGAATCATCATGATCTTGCGGCTGACCCGGCCCCACCGGCCCCGCGCCCGACCGGGCGGCATGGCCGGGCCGAAGCCGCCGCCGCCCGCGTTGCCGGCCGGACCGAACGTGGACTGCTGGGTCGCCGATGGGAAGGCCGGTCCCTGGCCGGCGGCCGGGAACGCCGGCCCCTGGCCCGCTGCGGGCTGGCCGAACTGGCCCTGCTGCGCCGACTGCCCCGGCTGTCCCGGCGCACCGAACTGGCCGGGCTGACCCTGCTGGCCGAACTGACCGGGCTGACCCGGCTGGCCCTGCGGGCTGGGCTGGCCGAACTGACCGGGCTGCGCGAACTGGCCCGGCTGGCCGAACTGACCCTGCTGCCCGCCCCCGTACGGGGCTTGGCCTAACGGCCCGTCTCCTGGCCGTTGGCCGGGCTGCTGCGGCGTGGTCACGCTTCCTCCTGCTTTCACCAAAAATGCCTGCGTTGCTTCGCCCAGCCGCCACTGCGACAGTCGCGGAGCGCTGCGAAGGGCCCGGTAGTGGGTTGGTCCCGCACTGGGACGGGAAGCGCACAGTAACTGGTGCGGCCGACGCTTATCTCGAAATTCGCAAAGATGAGATCTGTCCTGACTGCGCGTATCCAGGTGTAGTCGCTGGTGTCACGGCCGCCACGGGCTGGTGCCGTCCGTCGGCCTTGTCGGATCGCGGAAGCGGGGCTCGTCCGGCTCGTCGCGGCGCAGCGGGATCAACCCGTCGGTGATCGACCGCATGATCCGGTCCCGTGCCCGCACCGCGTCGCCCGCGCGGGTCGCCGACAGTCCACTCAGGTCCACCGGCGGGCCGAAGTGGACCCGGAACGTCGGCCTGCGCACGACGCTGCGCAGGTACGAGGTGGCCACCGGCTGGAGATCAGCCCATCCGGTCACGGTTTCCGTGCCCCAGTAGGCGGCCTCGTGCGCGCCCCACTGGCTGATCGGTATCACCGGCACATCGGCGGCGAGCGCAAGCCGGGCAACGCCGCTCTTGCCGCGCTCCGGCCACAACCCCGGCTCGTGGCTGATCCGTCCCTCCGGATAGACCAGGATCGGGTGGCTGCTCGCGCGCAACGCGTCCACCGCCCGGTCGAACGCCTCGATCACCGTGCTCTTGCCCCGGTCCACCCGCAGATGCCCGGACGCGCGCAGCGCCGGTCCGACCACCGGCGCGTCCAGGATGCCGCCCGCGATCAGGAACCTCGGCTCGATGCCGAGCTTGCGGCAGGCCGCGACCAGCACGAACGCGTCGAACACGCCGATGTGATTGGCGGCAAGCAGCATCGGCTGCCCGCGCAGTTCGCTCGGCAGCGTCCCGGTCACCGACAACCGGCCGCTCAACGCGACGAACGCGCTGTCCAGTGTGGTCAGGACCTGCCAGATCAGCGGGGTGGAATCCGAACCGTTGCGGCGTGTCGGCTCGTCCGCATCCAGTGTCAGCGCGACCATGGCTGAGCAGCATGGCACGACCGGGACAAGCCCCGCGTGCGGGGCTTGTCCCGGCTTGCCCGTTTCCGCATCTGGTGTATTTGATGCTGCTGGGGCATCTGGGGCTACCGTGAGGGGCTACCGTGTGGGGTATGGCGAGCCGGACTCCGACCTCGAAGCGCTCGACCGGTGGCAGCACGCGAAGCAAGAACGGCGCGGCAAAGCCCAGGTCGACCGGTAAATCCCCGGCCCGTTCGTCGTCCCGTTCCTCATCGAGGTCCTCGTCTCGCCCCTCGGCCAAGGGCGGCTCATCGCGAGGCAGAGCACCCGCCCGCAAGCCCTCCGGCAGCGGCGGTGTGGCCAAAACCTGGAACCTGCTCGCCAGGGGCGTCGGCGGCATCGCCCGCGCGGTCGGCCGAGGCAAGGAACTCGATCCCGCGCACCGCAGGGACGGCGTCGCTCTGGTCCTGATCGCCCTCGCGCTGATCAGCGCGGTAGGCGTGTGGTGGAGCGCGGCAGGCCCCATCGGCCACTGGATCGACAGCGGCGTGCGCAGCGCCGTCGGCCTCGGCGCGCTCGCCCTGCCGATCGTGCTGCTGGTCACCGGCATCGTGCTGATGCGCACCGAGCCGCGCAAGGACGCTCGGCCGCGCCTTGTCATCGGCTTCGTGCTGTTCTGGCTCGCCGTGCTCGGCCTGCTGCACCTGTTCGGCCATCAGCCCGACACCAATGCGGGCCGGATGGGTGCTGGTGGTGCGATCGGTTACCTGGCAGGCGGTTTCCTCGCCGAGGGCGTCACCGCCTGGGTCGCCGCGCCCGTGCTGATCCTGGTTGTCCTGTACGGCGTTCTGGTCTTCACCGGCACGCCCGTCCGGGAGATCCCGCAACGCCTCCGCTCCATCGGCCGACCCGCCCAGCCGATCACCGAGCCGGAAGCCGACGGCCCCGCCGATCCGATCGCGGACACCGAGCCCGGCGTCGAACCGCTGCGCCGCCCCGTCCGTCGTCGCCAGGCCAAATCCACCGCCGCCGACGGGGAGTCGGCTCCCGAACCCGTTGCGCGGCAACCGGAACTGCCGCTGGACGAACCCGCTCCCTCCGCGCCCAAGCCGACGCGCCCGGCCAAGGCCGCGCAACCGTCGACGGCGCGTAGCAGCGAACCGGTCGTCGCAAGGGCCGTCGACGGCGACTACCAGCTGCCCCCGCACGATCTGCTGATCGACGGCGACCCGCCCAAGGCCCGCAGCCGCGCCAACGACACCATGATCGAGGCGATCAGCGGCGTGCTCGACCAGTTCTCCATCGACGCGCAGGTCACCGGCTTCACCCGAGGCCCGACGGTCACCCGGTACGAAGTCGAACTCGGGCCAGGGGTGAAGGTCGAGAAGATCACCGCGCTGACCAAGAACATCGCCTATGCGGTCGCCACCGACAACGTCCGGCTGCTCGCGCCCATCCCGGGCAAATCGGCCGTCGGCATCGAGGTGCCCAACTCCGACCGCGAGATGGTCCGACTCGGCGACGTGCTCAAGGCCGCGTCGACCATCACCGACCCGCACCCGATGGTGATCGGCCTCGGCAAGGACATCGAAGGCAACTACGTCACCGCGAACCTGACCAAGATGCCGCACCTGCTGGTCGCCGGCTCGACCGGTTCCGGCAAGTCCAGCTTCGTCAACTCGATGCTGGTCTCGCTGCTGGCCAGGGCCACCCCGGACGAGTGCAGGATGATCCTCATCGACCCCAAAATGGTCGAACTCACGCCCTATGAGGGCATTCCGCACCTGATCACGCCCATCATCACCCAGCCCAAGAAGGCCGCGGCCGCGCTGACCTGGCTGGTCGAGGAGATGGAGCAGCGCTACCAGGACATGCAGGCCAACAAGGTCCGGCACATCGACGACTTCAACCGCAAGGTCAACAGCGGCGAGATCACCGCGCCGCCCGGCAGCGAACGCGAATACCGGCCCTACCCCTACATCCTGGCCATCGTCGACGAACTCGCCGACCTGATGATGACCGCCCCGCGCGACGTCGAGGACGCCATCGTCCGGATCACCCAGAAGGCCCGCGCCGCCGGCATCCACCTCGTCCTCGCCACCCAGCGCCCGTCCGTCGACGTGGTCACCGGCCTGATCAAGACCAACGTCCCGTCCCGGCTCGCGTTCGCGACCTCGTCACTGACGGACTCCCGCGTCATCCTCGACCAGCCCGGCGCCGAAAAGCTCATCGGCATGGGCGACGGCCTCTACCTGCCCATGGGCGCGTCCAAACCGGTCCGCATCCAGGGTGCCTACATCGGCGACGACGAGATCAACGCCGTCGTCTCCTACGTCCGCGACCAGGCCCAACCCGACTACACCGACGGCGTCACCGCGGCAAAGGCAGGCGAGAAGAAGGAGATCGACGCCGACATCGGCGACGACCTCGAACTGCTCATCCAGGCAGCCGAACTCATCGTGACCAGCCAGTTCGGCTCGACCTCGATGCTGCAACGCAAACTCCGCGTCGGCTTCGCCAAAGCGGGCCGCCTGATGGACCTCCTGGAAACCCGAGGCATCGTCGGCCCGTCCGAAGGCTCCAAGGCCCGCGACGTCCTCATCAAACCCGACGAACTCGAATCCGTCCTTTACACCATCCGCGGCGGCGGCCCGGTCGACGTCGACGAAAGCAACGACGAGGACTGAAACAACCCGATCCGAGGAGCCAGACGTCCTCTCGTGCGATTTACTCGCACGAGAGGACGTGTAACCTTGGCCTCGGAGGTGTCACATGCTCCGGAGCTTCCGGCTGGCCAACCACCGCTCGTTCGCCGCCGAACAGGAACTGTCCCTGCTCCCCGTCTACGACCGCGACCGCGCCGCGTTGCCGGTCGCCGCGATCTACGGCGCCAACGCCTCCGGCAAGTCCAACCTCCTAGACGCCCTCGCCTTCGTGCAGGACACGGTCCTGCACTCCTTCCGGAGCTGGGATGCCGAAGGCGGCGTCCCGCGCCGCCCGTTCCGACTCGACCCGGCCCTGCGCGCCCAGCCATCCGGCTACGTCGTGGACCTGACACTCGACGAGATCCGCTACACCTACGGCTTCACCGTGGACGACCGCAAGGTGCTGGAGGAGTGGCTCTACAGCTACCCAGAAAAGAAGAAGCGCGTCCTGTTCGAACGCCTCGACGGCCGGATCCGCTTCGGCAGCACGGTAGGTGGCGATCGCGCCAAACTGGACGTCCTCCACGAACTGACCAGACCGAGCGCCCTGTTCCTCAGCGTCGCCGCCCAGTCCGAGATCCGGTTGGCGATGCCGATCTACCACTGGTTCCAGTTCGGTGTCATCTTCCGCGGCCCCGAGCCGATACCGGGCACCGCCAGGCGCGTGCACCAGTACGTGCGCGATGATCCAGAACGACAGCAGATGCTTGTCGATCTTCTGGCTACCGCGGATGTCGGCATCTCAGATATCCAGGTGGTCGAGCAGAAGGTCAGTGCGGAGCCGGAACTGGCGATGCTGAGGCTGATCTTCGAGCATCGAGGTTCCAGCGAGATGTTCGAACTTGCGGAGGAGTCGGCCGGAACCAGGTCTTGGCTGAGCCTGCTGCCCGACGTGCTCGATGCGCTGGAAGCTGGCGGGACCATGGTCATCGACGAGATCGACGCGAGTCTGCATCCGTTGCTGACCGCGCGACTCATCGGACTCTTCCGCGAGCCGGAGACCAATCCGCGCGGCGCACAGTTGATCTTTACGACGCACGACGCGAGTCTGCTCGGCACGGCGCTCGGCGAAGAAGTGCTGGCGCGCGATCAGATCTGGTTCGTGGAGAAGGACCGCAACGGCGCGAGCCGGTTGTATCCGCTCAGCGATTTCAAGCCGCGCGAGGGCGAGAACCGGGAGCGGCGGTACCTGGGCGGTAGTTACGGCGCGGTGCCGGTGGTCAGTCCGACCGGGTTCGCGGACACGGTGGTCGCTGGTCCGGCGGTTCGACAGGCCGGCATGAATCGGTTCGTGAGTGGGTAGATCCAGGTCACCCGATCGTGGAGCCCTTGGTGCCTCTAGGGTCTCGCTCCAAACGGCGGTGCTCCGTGCGGCCGTTGTCGGACCTGTTGGGGGAGCGGCCGAGGGCTGTCCAGCCCGTTTACCCGGACCAGGGGGACCGAAGAAGTAGGGAGCGTTATGCGCGATCTGGTCACGTCCGATCAGCGGCTCACTGATCAGCGGCTGACCGACTCGCATCCGCAGTTGGCCGATGTGCACCGCGTCATCGTCGACGGCTCGTGTGCTGTCCTGTCGCTGGACATCTTCGACACGGTGTTGTGGCGCAGGGTGCCTCGGCCGACTGACGTGTTCGGTTTGCTGGGGGCTCGGCTGCGGGCGGCGGGGCTGTCGCCGGAGTGGTTGACGGACGCGTCGTTCCGGGGGATGCGCATCGCGGCCGAGCGGACCGCGCGGGCTGGGCATGGGTCGTTGGGTAACGAGGTGTCGCTGTTCGACATCTGGCAGGCCATGCCGTTGGGCATGTTCGGCGCTGCGGGGCTGGAGGAGTTGGTCGCGGCCGAGGTCGAGCTGGAACGCGAGCTGACCGTGGTCGACCTGGACATCGCCAACGTGCTGCGCACCGCGTTGAAGTACGAGGTGCCGGTGATCATGGTGTCGGACACCTACTTCACCGAGAGCCACCTCACGCAGCTGCTCGAGCGCGCCGAGCTGGGTCCGCTCGACGGCGTGCGGGTCTTCCGGTCCAGCCAACACGGGGTGGACAAGGCTGGCGGGCTGTGGGAGGTGGTGTTGCGCGAGCTCGGGCGCAGCCCAGAGCAGGTCGTGCACATCGGCGACAATCCGGTCGCTGATCACGAGGTGCCGGCGCGGCTGGGCATCCGGACGGTGCTGTACCGGCGGATCGATCCGGGCCTGCTCGAACTGCTCGACCGCGAACACGAGGCCATGGAGTACTTCGGTCCGCTCGGGCCACTGCTCGATCCGGACGAGGGCGACTTCGGGCAGACCAGCCTGCGGGCCAAGACGCTCAACGCCGGCAACGCGGACGGTCGGTCCACTTTGGACACCGCGTGGCGGTTCGGTGCCGCCGTGCTCGGGCCGGTGTTCACCGGGTTCGCGGAGTGGGTGGCGCGGCGCGCGCACGAGTCCGGGATCGGCACGTTGTGGTGTCCGATGCGCGAGGGCGAGCTGCTCTCCGCCATGGTCAACGCGGCGGCTGCCGCGCGCGGTTGGGAGCTGCGGGTGCGGCCGATCTGGCTGTCCAGGCAGGCGACCTCGCTCGGCACGCTGGACTCGGTCGAACCGGGCGCCGTGCACGAGTTCATCCGCAAGCGCTACCAGATGACCGTGCGCCAACTGCTCGACATGCTGCGGTTGAATCCCGGCGACGTGCCCAGTCTCGCCGGGCAGGTGGACATGCTGCTGGACTCGCCGCAGATCGTGGACAAGGTCAGCTTCGCGCTCACCGAGACCCCGCACCTGCGCAACCTGCTCTCCGTCGCGGTGAACTCGGCCCGCGACCGGCTGCTCGTCTCGTTGCGTGCGGCGGGCGCCCTGGATGGCCCCGAGCTTGCCCTTGTCGATCTCGGCTGGCGCGGCACCACCCAGCTGCACCTGGCCAAGGTGCTGAGCGCGGCCGAGGTTCCGGTCCGGCCGGTCGGCTTCTACCTGGCCACGAACGAGGCGATCACCCGGCTCTACCAGATCGGTCTGCGCGCCGAGGGCTATCTGGGCCAGGCGGGGGAGCCGGACGACGTCGTGCGCACCCTCACCCGCAGTCCTGAGGTGCTGGAGCAGTGCGTGAGCGCGTTGTGCGGGTCGCTGATCGACTTCACCGACGACGGCAAGCCGGTGCTCGCTTCCGACGAGGGCTGTGCGACCCAGAAGGCGGAGCGCGCGGCCGTGCAGCGCGGCATCCTCGCCTACCAGCGGCAGTGGCTGCGCTATGTCGAGGTCGATGGCGATCACTGGCCGGAGCTGACCGGGCCTGCTGCCCGCGCCCGGCTGGCCAACGTGCTGACCAGCGCGTTGCGCGCGCCGACGCCGGACGAGGCGAGCATGTTCGGCAACTGGCTGCACGAGGACAACTTCGGCTCCGAGGTGGTCACCAGGCTGATCCCGGCCGACGTCGTGCCCGCGATCCCGTACCTGTCCCCGGCCGATCTCGCCGATCTCGGCCCGCGCGACGCGTTCTGGCCGGAGTTGCTCGCCGCGTCGGACACGCATCTCGGCGCGGCCGCGAAAGCGCTTGCGGCCGGCGATGTCGAGCCGAGCGTCTTCGAGTCGAGCGGCGAAGCGTGCCACACCCTCATGCGGATGGAGACGTCCGACCGGCAGTGGTTCGACGGCCCGCGCAGCAGGGTCCGCACCAACCACAATGGACTGTCCTTCGCCAGGTTGAACACCGAGGCGACCTGGCAGATGCCGGACATCGCCACGGTCACGCTCGGCATTCCCGGCCGACCCGCGGTCGTGCGGATCGACTGGCTGGAGGCGAAGGTGGTCGCCGGTGGCGACCCGGAACGCAGGGTGTTCCGCTGGGAGAAGCCCGAGGACTTCGCCGACCTGCCGTACTACGAGTGCCGCTGGCTGGGCGGGAACCTGGTCGAGTTCGGTGACGTGCATTCCAGCGTCTCGCTGCCGCTGGCCGAACTGGCCGGTGCGCCGGTGACCCGGGTCCAGGTCAGTGTCGCGTTTGCCGTCCTGCCCGAGTTCGGGCCGAGGATCGGCGAGCTGATCGCCGGTCTTGAGGACGAGGTCGCCAGGGCGAGGGCTGAGGCGGACGACCTGCGCGCCCAGTCGGCCGAGAACCCCACCGGGCTGGACCGGATCTCGGACCGGGTGCGTGCCGAGTACCGGGAGCGTGGCGCGCCCGGCGTTGTCGCTGGCGCGGCCCGACTGGTCGCGCGCGGCATCGTCGGTAAACAGCCGTAGACAGCTACAGCTCCAGCAGCATCCTGGTGTTGCCGAGGGTGTTCGGCTTGACGTAGGGCAGGTCGAGGAACTCGGCGACGCCGGGATCGATGGAGCGGCGCATCTGCTCGTAGACCTCCTGCGAGACCGGCGCGCCCTCGATGGTGACGAACCCGTGCCGTGCGAAGAACGCGGTTTCGAAGGTCAACACGAACACCCTGGCCAGGCCGAGGTTGCGGGCCTGTTTGACGAGTTGGTCGACCAGCGCGTGCCCGATGCCGCGTCCGCGCAGCGCGGGATCGACGGCCACCGTGCGCACCTCGGCCAGGTCCTCCCAGAGCACGTGCAGCGCGCCGCAGCCGACCACCGTGCCGTCCAGTTCGGCCACCCAGAACTCCTGCACGCTCTCGTAGAGCGTGACCAGTTCCTTGGCCAGCAGCACCCGGCCCGCGTAGCTGTCGATCAGCGTCTTCATGGTGCGCACGTCGCCGACCCTGGCCCTGCGCACGACCAGCGGGGCGTCGGTCATTCCGTTGCCCCGACCGGTTCGGGTTGCTGCTCCTGCGGCTTCTGGATCTCGCCGAACCGGGCGAGCAGACACGCGCCGCCTACCGCGATCACGAACCCGCCGATCGCGATCGGGGTCCAGCCGGGCCGGGCGTGGTCGCCGAGCAGCCACACGCCGAGCACGGCGGGCGGGATGGTCTCACCGATGAGCATCATCGCGGTCGCGGTGACCACGCCGCCGCGCTGCAACGCGGACGCGTAGAACAGGCCGGCGACGATGCCGGCGACCGCGACCGTGTAGGTGGCCGGGTCGGTGAGCAGCTTGAGGATGTCGAAGTTGGGGATCACCCGCAGCGACAGGCCGAGCGCGCCGAACTCCAGCCCGCTGACCAGGCCGAGCAGCGGCGTGCGCTGGGCGTCGGGCAGCCTGCCGACCAACGCCCCGACCCCGGCGAGCACGACCGCGGCGGCCAGCAGCCACCAGTGGAAGGCCCTGCTGCCCTGGCCGGCGCCTTCGCTCTGCGCGGACAACCCGAGCAGGGCCAGGCCCGCGCACACGATCGCGACCGCGCTCCACTCGATTCCGGCCAGCCGCACCCCGAACCACTTCACCGCGAGCACGGCGGTCACCGCGATGCTCGCGGACAGCGCGGCCTGCACCAGGAACAGCGGCAGCGTGCGCAGCGCGGCGATCTGCGCGACCAGCCCTACGATGTCCAGCGCGAGACTGGCCAGGTACTTCCACTGGCGCAGCAGCCGCACGAGCAGGCGCGGATCGACGCCGTGCCGGTCGTCTTCTGTCGACTGGGCGACGACGGCCTGCACGGTGGACGCGACGCCATAACACAACGCCGCGAACAGCGCGCTGATCAAGCCGACCCACATTCCTTGACCCTAGCGTCGAGCCTCTTGGTCCCAGCGTCGAGCCGTGCCCGCGGTGGGGAAGCCCGGTACGGACCGGCTCATCGGCGCGCGGGCACCTCCGCCGGTTACCCTGAGCGGGTGTCTTCCCCCGATGCCCACCGCAAATTCGCGCTGCTCACCCTCGGCTGTGCTCGTAACGAGGTCGACTCGGAAGAGCTGGCCGGGCGGCTGCGCGCGCGGGGCTGGGAACACACCGCAGACGACTCGGACGAGCCGGATGTCATCCTGGTCAACACCTGCGGTTTCGTCGAGTCCGCGAAGAAGGACTCGGTCGACGCGCTGCTCGCCGCGTCCGACGCGGCGCAGGCCAGTGGCGCCAAGGTCGTCGCGGTCGGCTGCATGGCCGAGCGATACGGGGTGGAACTCGCCGATAGCCTGCCCGAGGCCGATGCGGTGCTCGGCTTCGACCACTACGCCAACCTCGACGAGCGCCTTGACGACCTGATCGCCGGTCGCGCGGTCGCCGCGCACCAGCCCACCGACCGCCGCACGCTGCTGCCGATCACCCCGGTGCAGCGCCCGGCCGCAGCCGAGAACGTCGCCGTGCCCGGCCACGGCTGGGGCCCGAGGGTGCTGCGCACAAGGCTGGACTCGGCTCCGGTGGCTGCGCTCAAGATCGCCTCCGGCTGCGACCGGCGCTGCTCGTTCTGCGCGATCCCGTCCTTCCGCGGCTCGTTCGTGTCCCGGCTACCGGCCGAGATCCTTGCCGAGGCCGCCTGGCTGGCCGAGCAGGGCGCGCGCGAGCTGTACCTGGTCAGCGAGAACTCCACGTCCTACGGCAAGGACCTCGGTCGCGAGCACGGCGGCCCGGACGCGCTGCAACGGCTGTTGCCGAAACTCGCCGCCGTCCCGGGCATCGACCGGGTGCGGGTGTCCTACCTGCAACCCGCCGAGACCCGCCCCGGCCTGGTGGAGGCCATCGCCACCACACCAGGTGTCGCCGACTACTTCGACCTGTCCTTCCAGCATTCCAGTGAGTCCGTGCTGCGTCGCATGCGGCGGTTCGGCTCGACCGACAGCTTCCTGGACCTGACCGAGCGGATCCGCGCGCTCGCCCCGGCCGCCGGCATCCGCACCAACGTGATCGTCGGCTTCCCCGGCGAGACAAAGGATGACCTTGCCGAACTCGAACGCTTCCTGACCGGGGCGCGGATGGACGCGGTCGGCGTGTTCGGCTACTCCGACGAGGACGGCACCGAAGCCGCCGACCTGCCGGGCAAGCTCGACGCGGACGTGATCGCCGAGCGGGTCGCCCGGATCTCAGCGCTGGTCGAGGAACTGACGACGCAGCGCGCCGAGGATCGGGTGGGCAGCAAGGTCGACGTGCTGATCGAACGCCTTGACAGCGAGGAAGACGACTGCGCAGGCCGCGCCGCGCACCAGGCGCCCGAGGTCGACGGCGAGTGCGTGCTGCCGGACGGTGGCGACGGTCTCGCCGTCGGCGACCTGGTCCGCTGCGAGGTGGTCGACGCCGCCGGGGTCGACCTGATGGTCCGTCCGCTTGAGGTCCTGCCAAGGGCCACGCTCACGGTGGGGACCTGACCATGTCGGCCGAGAGCCCGGACGCCGCCCGTCCCCGCGCCGCCGCGACCCCGGTCGCGCCGCTGACGGCTCCGCTGCTCAACGTCGCCAACGCCCTGACCGTGTCCCGGTTGGTGCTGGTGCCCGTTCTTCCTGCTCGCGCTGTTCGCCGATGGCGGCGTCAACACCGGCTGGCGCTGGGTGGCCTCGGCGATCTTCGCGGTCGCCTCCATCACCGACCACGTCGACGGCAACATCGCCCGCAGCCGCAACCTGGTCACCGACTTCGGCAAGATCGCCGATCCGATCGCGGACAAGGCGCTCACCGGCGCCGCGCTGATCGGCCTTTCCGCGCTCGCTCAGCTGCCCTGGTGGATCACCATCGTGATCGCGGTCCGCGAGGTCGGCGTCACCCTGCTGCGGTTCTGGGTGATCCGCTACGGCGTGATCGCCGCCAGTTGGGGCGGCAAGGCCAAGACGCTGTTCCAGATCATCGCGATCGGCCTGTTCGTGCTCCCGCTGCCTTCGCTGGTCGACATCCCGCGCTGGGTGGTGATGGGCATCGCCGTCGCGCTGACCGTGATCACCGGCGTCGACTACGTGTTCCGCGCGATCAGGTTGCGGGTATCCAGCAGGCGCGCAACGTCAACTCCCGCCAACGACACCCCCTCGGACGACCGTGCCGCCTGATCCGCTGTTGGCCGCCCTCGGCGTGCCCGCCTCTCTCGCCGCCGAGGTGATCCACCTCCTCCGGGCCCGTTCGGAGACCGTCGCCACCGCCGAGTCGCTCACCGCCGGCCTGCTCTGTGGCGTGCTCACCACCGTGCCCGGTGCCAGCGTCGCGGTTCGGGGCGGACTGGTGGTGTACGCGACAGAACTCAAGACCCGACTTACCGGAGTGTCCGCGGAGTTACTGGCCGAACACGGTGCGGTACATCCGGATGTCGCTCGCGAACTCGCCGTCGGCGCGGCGGCGCGTTGCGGGGCGACCTGGGGCGTCGGCCTCACCGGGGTCGCCGGTCCGGACCCGCAGGACCATGTCCGACCTGGGCGGGTGTACCTCGGCATCTCCGGCCCTGCCACGCTGCGGGTCGACACGATCGATCTCCCCGGTGATCGACACGCCGTGCGGGCCGGCGCGGTGCGCACCGCACTCCTGGAGTTGCGCGACGTGTTGCGCGGCTGATCCACTGGACGTGGAAGCGGTCAAGTCCGGGTAAAATGGCCTGGTATCAACCGGTTCGATTGGGGGCCCGGGAACAACGAGGTGATCTCACTCGTTCGCTCTTGGCAGACGCGACCAGAAGGCGCTGCCGAGAAGTGGTTGTGCTCGGTAGCCTGGTCGCAACGGGTCACTCGAAGGGAGGCGCGCGATGACCGTACTGCTGCGTGAGGCGATCGGTGATCGGCTCCGTCACGCCCGTACCACCCAGCACCGCTCGCTGCGCGAGGTCTCTCGGGCCGCTCGGGTGAGCCTTGGCTACCTGTCCGAGGTGGAACGGGGCCGGAAGGAAGCGTCCAGCGAGCTGCTGGCCGCCATCTGCGACGCACTCGCACTGCCACTGGCCGACCTGCTGACCAACGTCGCGGACGACGTCCGCGCCGTCGAGGAGGTCACCGCAGCGCCTGCCGCGCCATCGGTACCGGCCGGGTTCGCCATCACCGGCCAGAACCGGGGCGAGGGCAAACAGCACCTCCAGGGTGGGCGCATGGTCCCGGCGGTCGTCGGCAACGACCTCGCCGATCTGCGCATCCAGCCGGTACTCAGCCCCCGGCTGTCCACCACGATCACCCCGCCGAAGGGCGTCGTGGTCGCCGCCTGAGCCGGCGCCGGTCCAGGCCGGCACTTGGTCGTCTGCACAGACACGGCTGTCATGCCCTGCTGCCCGCTCGTGGCGGCGGGGCATGATCGCGTTCAGGGGTCTTTCAGGGCCGATTTCAGGGTCATTCACCCCCGGTCAGTGCTGCGGAAAGGCCATACTGGAGGAAGTGGTGGGGCCAGTGGAAGCTTCACGCGGTACCTGACACCATGTAGTACATACCGGTCGGCAGGCAGCAGGGGAAAAGGTAGGCGGAGGAGATGGCCAATCCGTTCGTGAAGGCTTGGAAGTACCTGATGGCGTCGTTCTCGTCGAAGGTCGACGAGCTGGCTGACCCGAAGGTGCAGATCCAGCAGGCCATCGAGGAGGCCCAGCGTCAGCACCAGGCGCTCTCCCAGCAGGCCGCCGCCGTCATCGGCAACCAGCGTCAGCTGGAGATGAAACTGTCCCGGCAGCTCGACGACGTCGGCAAGCTCCAGGCATCCGCGCGCCAGGCCCTCGTGCTCGCCGACGAGGCGCGCGGCAAGGGCGACGAGCAGCGCGCGACCGAGTTCGAGAACGCCGCCCAGAACTTCGCCACCCAGCTGGTCACCGCCGAGCAGAGCATCGAAGACCTCAAGACCCTGCACGACCAGTCCCTGCAAGCCGCCCAGCAGGCCAAGGTCGCCGTCGAACGCAACGCCTCGATGCTCCAGCAGAAGCTCGCCGAGCGCACCAAGCTGCTCAGCCAGCTTGAGCAGGCGAAGATGCAGGAGCAGGTCTCCAAGTCGCTCAACCAGATGTCCGAACTTGCCGCGCCGGGCAACGTGCCGTCGCTGGAAGAGGTCCGGGACAAGATCGAGAAGCGCTACGCGACCGCGCTCGGCGCCGCTGACCTGGCCAAGAACTCGGTGCAGGGCCGCATGCTCGAAGTGCAGGCTTCCACGACGAACATGGCGGGCCAGCAGCGGCTTGAGCAGATCCGCGCCTCGCTCAACGGCGGCTCGGTCGCCCCGCAGATCACCAGCGGCGCCTCCTCGCCGTCATCGAAGGCGGCGAGCGCCAACATCCAGGCGGAGATCCAGCAGCGGGTGCAGCAGGCCAACCAGCAGGAAGAAGCCGGCAACGCCTGAGCCGCACCTCGGCCCGGCCGGACCCTCCCGACCCAGCCCTGTCCGATCCAGCCCTGTCCGAGCTAGCGCTGTCCGATCTAGCGCTGCCCGGTTCAGCCCGGCCCGGTTCAGCCCGGCCGAGGTCACGCCGGTCCGTCGCGGCATCCGCACGCTGATCGGCCTTGCCTTCAACCTTGCGCCACCACCCGCTCCACCCCGGTCGCCTGCGCGTCCCCAGCCGGCGTTGTCCGGTATCGAGCGCACCCTCGGCGACGCGCTCTATCGGTTGGACCTGACCAGGGGAACGCACGAGTTGACCAGGACACAGATCTTCACGCTGCGCGCGACCGGCCTGCTGGCCGGCGCGTGGCTCTCCGGCCATGACGGCACGCCGCTCTCGGACGCGCAGGCCGCCGAGGGCATCGCCCGCTTCGACGCGCTCGCGCGAGCCGCGGTGAACTTCCTCGCCGGCTCCGCCGACGCGTCCGCCGTGCTCGGCGCCCGTGAACGGCTGGCCGACCTCCTCGGTCCGGCGTCTGCCACATGAACCGATCCGGCCACCTACGCAGGGCACGACTACCGGCGAGGGTCCGCAAGGGCCTGCTCATCGGCTTGTTCGTGCTGCTCACGCTGGCCAACGCGTTCTGGCTGATCGCCTTCTCCAGCGCGCTGATCGCTGATCCGAGCGACATCGACGGTGATGCCGTCACCGGCTTCGTCGTCTCCCAGCTCATCCTGGTCTGCTTGTGGGTCCCGCTGTTCCTCCGCGTATGGAGACTCCGCGTATGGAGACTCCGCGCATGGAGACTCCGCGCACGAGGACGCGGGCGCCACGGCCTACCCGCCATGCGCTTCGGCAGGCACGAGCGGGCCGCTCGCCCACTCACCGAGGCCGACTTCAGGGCGGCGCTGCGACTACCGGGCCGCAAGCGCAACGCCGAGGCCGGTGTGGTGTTCCAGGACGATGGCCCGCTGGCCCGGCTGGCCAGCGCCGAGCAGGCCCTCGGCAACGCCCTCTACCAGCTGGACCTGCGCCGCGACAGCCACGGACTGAGCAGGGAGTGGATCTCCGCGCTGCGCGTCACCGGCGTCGAGGCGAGCGCCTGGCTGACCAGCGACGGCCCGTCCGCGCGGAACGTGCGGGACGGCGTCCGGCGCTACCTCGATCTCGCCAAGGAGACGGAGAACTTCCTCATCGGTACGGCGAGCGCGCAGGACGTGGACAGGGCGCGCGATCGACTCGTCCAACTGACCACGCGAAGCTGGCGCTGACCGACGCGCAGCGCTAAGATCAACTTAATTGACCGGCGCGAGACTCTCTCGACATCAGGTCGAGACATTTGCTCGTCTGCTGTCAACGCTGTGTTCACTTTTGGTCGGCATATCGCTACCGAATGTCCGTAAGGTCGGAGATGACTACTGCATTCGAGTGATTACCGAACTGTGATGCGAGCTATTCGGCTACCTCCCGTGGCACTATCTGAACCCGACGAGTCGGGCTGGCCGGGAGGATATTGCGTGTCGCTGTGGACAGTGCACGGCGACGGGCGGAGCCTTGCCGATGGCGAGGTTGTGCGCTCGGACGAGCGGCTGAGCTGGCCGATGACCATGGCGCTCGGCGGCCAACACCTCGTCGCCATGTTCGGCGCCACCGTGCTCGTGCCGGCCACGACCGGCTTCCCGATCAGCGCCACCCTCCTGTTCTCCGGCATCGGCACCCTGCTGTTCATCGCGCTCACCCGCAACCGGGTACCCGCCTACCTCGGCTCCTCCTTCGCGTTCGTCGCGCCCCTCGTCGCCGCCAAGAGCCAGGGCGTGCCTGCCGAACTCGGCGGCGTGCTCATCGCCGGCCTGCTGCTGTTCGTGGTCGGCATCGCGGTCAAGGCTCTCGGTATCCGCCTCGTCGACTCGGTCATGCCGCCGGTGGTCACCGGCACGGTCATCGTGCTGATCACCCTCAACCAGGCGCCCACCGCGGCGGGCGCGGCCGGTCGGCAGGTGCTGTTCGCCGCGCTCACCGTCGTCGTGGTCGCGCTCTGCGCGATCCTGTCCAAGGGCCTGCTGGCCAGGCTGTCCGTGCTCATCGGCGTGCTCGTCGGCTGGCTGGCCGCTGCCGCGGCAGGCCGGCTCGACCCTGGCGCGCTCAACGCGTTGGACAACGCGTCCTGGTTCGGCCTGCCCACCCTGCAACACCCCGAACTGCGCTCCTCGGTCGCGCTGCTCATGTTGCCCGCCGTGTTCGTGCTGGTCGCGCAGAACGTCGCGCACATCAAGGCCATCGGCGCGGTGACCGGCCGCGACCTCGACGGCCACGTCGGCGACACGCTCATCGCCAGCGGCCTGGCCACCGCGCTTGCGGGTGGGGGCGGCGGTTCGGCCAGCTCGACCTATGCCGAGAACATCGGCGTCATGGCCGCCACCAGGGTCTATTCCACCGCCGCCTATCTGGTCGCTGCGGTCGGCGCGGTCGCGCTGTCGCTGTGCCCGAAGGTCAGCGCGCTGGTCGCGACCATCCCGCCAGGCGTCATCGGCGGCGCCACCCTGATGCTCTACGGCCTTGTCGCCCTGGTCGGAGTGCGGATCTGGATCGACAGCAAGGTCGACCTCACCGACCCGCTGAACCTGCTCGTCGCGGGCGCCGCCATCGCCGTCGGCATCGGCAACGTGACCGTCGACATCGGCCCTATGCAGGTCGGCGGCATCGTGTGGGGCTCGGTGCTGATCGTCATCGGCCACCCGGTGCTGCGCAGGCTGCGCGGGCGGCGCGGCTGATCCCGCGCACCAGTCCCGGCCCCGCGTAGATGAACCCCGTGTAGACCTGCACCAGGCTCGCGCCCGCGTCCAACAGGCGCAGCGCGTCCTCGGGTACCGCGATCCCGCCCACCCCGATGACCGGCAGCCGACCGGCACTCTCCCGGTGCACGAACGTCACCACCTCCAGCGCGCGTTTCGCCAACGGTCGTCCGGACAGCCCACCCGGCTGTTCACCGGTCGCCGCGTCGGCAGGCGCAAGCCCGTCCCTGGCCAGCGTCGTGTTGGTGGCGATGATCCCGGCCACCGAACGCGCGGCGCACACCTCGATCACCTCGCCGATCGCGGCGTCCTCCAGGTCCGGCGCGATCTTGACCAGCACCGGCTTTGGCGGGCCGCCGTAGGCCAGCCGGGTCGCCTCGGCGGTCAGCTCGGTGAGCAATTCGTCCAGCAGCCCCCGATCCTGCAACCCGCGCAGGCCGGGCGTGTTCGGCGAGCTGACGTTCACCGCGAAGTAGTCGCCGTACGGGTAGAGCGCGGCCAGCGAGGCGCGGTAGTCCGCGACGGCGTCCGTGACCGGCGTGATCTTGGACTTGCCGATGCTGATCCCCAACGGCATCGGCAGCCGAGGCGCCGTGCGCAGTCGCGCCGCCAACGCGCGTGCCCCGTCGTTGTTGAACCCCATCCGGTTGATCAGCGCGCCGCTCGCCGGCAACCGGTACAGCCTCGGCTTCGGATTGCCCGGCTGCGCATGCCAGGTGACCGTGCCGACCTCGACATGCCCGAACCCGAGCGCGGCCCAACCAGGCAGCGCCACGCCGTTCTTGTCCATCCCGGCCGCCAACCCGACCGGGTTCGGGAACCGCAACCCGAACACGGTGCGCGGCGCGTCGACGGAGAACAGGCCACGCAGCGCGGACGCGCCCGGCACCGCCCCGAAGCGCCGCAGCGCGTCGACGGTGCGGTGATGCGCGAGCTCGGGGTCGCCGGAACCGAGCCGGAACAGGACAGGGCGGAGAAAGCGGGAGTACAGCTGCACGTCCCCATGCTGCCCGGCACCCTCGATCAGCGCCGCTCAGGGGGTCGTGCCCGGCTGGCAGGTTGGTCTGCCCGGCTGGCAGGTCGGGCACCACCACGCCACCCTCGGCGGTACCTCCTTGCCCTGCTCCGCCGAGCGCACCGTGGTCCCGCAACGCAGGCACGGCCGCCCCGCCCGACCGTAAACCCACAGTTGTCGACCGGGTGTGCGGTCGCCGGTGGTGTTGCGCACCGGCGCCGTCGCGTTGCGCAGCAGCAGCGTGTGTGCCAACCGCACGGCCCGCTCCGCGTCGACCGAGGCCACCGGCGCCCACGGCGACACGCCGAGCAGGAAACACAGCTCCGACCGGTACACGTTGCCGATCCCGGCCATGATCGTCTGGTCGAGCAGGGCCAACCCGATCTCCCGGTCCGGCTCCGCGCCAAGCCTGCGCACCGCCTCGGCGACCGACTCGTCGGCCCAGCCCGGGTCGAGCAGATCCGGCCCGAGGTGCCCGACCAGTTCGTTCTCCCGCTCGGTCCGCAGCAGGGCAAGATCGTGCACGCGCACCCCGAGCGCGACCCGTCGCGCCGTGCCCAGCACCACCCGCACCTGGTGGCCCGGCGCCCGCCAGCGTTCGCCCGGCGCCGAGATCCGCCAGCTGCCGTCCATCCGCAGGTGGTTGTGCAGGCTGATCCCGTCGTCGAACCGCACGAACAGGTGCTTGCCGACCGACCCGACGCCCAGCACCGTCCGCCCGACCAGGTCGACGGTGGCGTAGCGCGGATGCCGGATCTCCGCGTTGACCAGCTCGGACCCGGCCAGCGCCGCAGTCAATGCCCGCGCGGTCTGGAAGACCGAGTCGCCCTCGGGCACGTCAGCCCTTTCCGCCAGCCCTCAGTCGGCTTCCTCAGTTGGCTCCGTCAGTTGGCTTCGGTCTCGGCCGGTTCGTCGTAGTCCTCCTCGGCCGGTTCGTCCCTCGTCGGAGTCACCCGACCCCTGCTGGCCCGCATGATCCTGGCCAGCAGCAGGTTGAACGCCAGCGACACCTCGCGCGCGCCCGGCGTGTTCCACTGGTGGATCGGCAGGCACGCGCCCTGGGCCTGCTGCACCGCGAGCCGGTCCGGCAAGGCGACCGGCATGACCAGCGGCCCGAACAGTTCGCGCAGTTCCTCGACCCGGAACTGGTGCTCGTGCGAGCGTGGCCGCACCCGGTTGACCACGACACCCAGCGGTTGCAGGCGGGGATTGTGCTCGACCCGCTCGTTCTGCACCGCCTCGAACGCGCGCTGCACGCCGGACACCGCGAACATCGTCGGCTCGGTCACCAGCAGCGCGCGGTCCGCGGCCACCAGCGCCGACCGGGTCAACTGGCCCAGCGAGGGCGGGCAGTCCAGAAGGACGAGCTGATAGGGCGTTTCGTCCTCTTCAAGTAGTTTGTCCAGATGTTCGAGCGCCTTGCTCAGCTTCACGAGTCGGCGCGCGCCCGGCTCCGGATGATTGAGCGCCTCAACGTCCTCCGAGCCGACCAGCACATCCAACCCCTCGCCCCACGGGCTCGGCGTGATGGCTTTGCGCACGTTGGCCACGGTCGGCTCGTTCAGGACGTCGACCAGGGTCGCCTCGGTCTCCGCCGGATCGAGCGTCGCCGTGGCATTGCACTGCGGATCGAGATCGATCACCAGCGTGCGCACTCCCCGGCGCAGGGCCGCCGAAGCGAGTCCGAGCACCACCGTCGTCTTACCCACGCCACCTTTGAGGCTCAGCACCGCGACCGTATGCACGAGGCGAAGCCTAGCCACGTCTGTGTTGATCGCCGATAGGCCAGGGCGGTCCAATGCGATCAATTTGTCTCACCACGCTGGCGATGACCACCCGGGGCGGCGGGGCACCCCTGGTCAGCCCATAGACTCCGGCCATGCGACCGGACGCGGTGCACCGCGTGTTGGAAACCGAGGTGGCTGCCGCGCGGGCCCGAGGCGGCGGAGCAGCACCCCGGGTGCTCGACGTCGGCGGCGGCAGCGGCGGCTGGGCCGTGCCGTTGGCGGTGGAAGGCTGCCGGCTGACGGTGATCGAACCGAGCCCGAACGCACTGGCCACCCTGCACCGACGCGCGGCGGAAGCGGGCGTGTCCGAGCTGATCACCGCGATCCAGGGCGACGTCGACGCGCTCGACAGGCTCGTCCCGGCCGCCGAGGCCGACCTGGTGCTCGGGCACGGCCTGCTGGAGATCGTCGACGACGTGGCTGTCGCCGTCGCCGCGCTCACCAAGGCGGCCGCACCCGGCGGCGCGCTGTCCATCGTGGTCGCCAACCGCTATGCGGCCGTGCTCCGCAGAGCCCTCGCCGGCCGCCCGGCCGAGGCGCTGCGCCTGCTCGAAGACCCGGCCGGCCGTCTCGTCGGCACCGACGAGTCGATCCTGCGCCGCTTCGACATCGACGGCCTAGCCGACGTGCTCGCGCACGCGGGCCTGACGGTCGAGGTGCTGCACGGGCACGGCCTGGTGTCGGACGTGCTGCCCGGCTCGGTCATCGAAGCCAACCCCGGCACCGAGGACGCGCTCGCCGAACTCGAACTCGCCGCCTGCGACCGCTCCCCGCTCCGCGACGTCGCCGCCCGCATCCACGCCCTGGCCCGCCGCCCGGCCTGAGTAAGCGTGCGTAGGCCGTAAGCCCATCAAATGTACGACAGATGGGTCCATCAAATGAACGAGGCATTGGACGAGGGCAGCTCCCTACCATCGGGCCCATGCCGTGTCTCGTCACGTCGCCGCGCGTGTTGTTCGCCGCGTCGGCTCTCGCCTTGCTGAGCGTGGTCACCGCAGCCGGGCCCGCAGCGGCCGCCACCACCTACAGCGTCGTCGCGACGGTACCCCTCGGCGACGGCGCCTGCCCGGAGCAGGTGCAGGTGAACCCCACCACGCATGCCGTCTACGTGGTGGACACCAACTGCGGCGGCCACCCGGTGGACCCCGGCGCCGTGGCGGTGATCGACGGGACCACCAACCGGATCACGGGGGCCCTGCCCATTGGCGAGGGCCGAACTCCGGGAGGCACCCCGCCCAAGATCTACGACTTCGCCCTGGACCCGGTCAGGAACATCGTTTACCAGCTCGAAAACAACGGGGAGCAGGCCCAAGTGTCGGTGATCGACATATCCACCGACACCGTCACCGCCGCGATTCCCGTGACCCTCGACGCGGGTGCTCTGGCCGACGACCCGACCACGGACACCGCCTTTGTGACCACTGGCAGCGGGGTGGCGGTCATCGACGGGGCCACCGACCAGATCACCCACACGATTCCCGTGTCCGCCGGAGCCATCGCCGTCGACCCGACGACCGGCACCGTTTTTGTCGGCACCGGCTCCTCGCTGGCGGTGATCAGCGAGGCCACCGACCAGATCACCGCGACCATCCCGCTGTCCGGTGGCCCGGCGCCATTGCCGTTGACCCAGCGACGGGCACCGTTTTTGTCGGCACCGGTGCCGGCGCCGTCGCGGTGATCAGCGAGGCCACCGACCAGGTCACCGCCACCATCCCGCTGGGCTTCGTCCCGGCCGGGCTGGCCGTCGACACCTCGGCCGACACCGTGTACGCGAGCGACTACGCCAACCCCGGGGTGTCGATCATCGACGGAACCACAAACCAGGTGAGCGCCACCGTCCCCATCGCGTCGGGCTACTTCCCCGGCCCGTTGGGCATCGATCCGTCCACCCACACCGCCTACGTGTCGGCCGCGCTCAGCGAACTGCCTCCCGAAGGGACCGTATTCGTCATCGGCAGCAACAGTGCCGGCGCTCCGGCCGTGACCACCGGCATGGCCAGCGCGCTGACCCCCACCGGCGCCACCCTCAACGGGTCGGTCAACCCGGAGAACCAGACAACCAGCTACCAGTTCGACTACGGCGCGAGCCTGAGCTACGGCTCCTCGGTGCCGGTCCCGGCCGGTTCCGCCGGCTCGGGCGACAACGGTGTGGGCGAGTCCGCCGTCCTGACCGGGCTCGAACCGAGCCAGACCTATCACTTCCGGATCGAGGCCACCAACGCGTTCGGCACCAGCTACGGGGCCGACCAGACGTTCACAACGGCCGGCCTCGCACCTGTGGTGACCACCAACGCGGCCACTACGGTGACCTCGTCCGGCGCCACCCTCAACGGGTCGGTCGATGCCGAGCGGCAGCCCACCACCTACCGGTTCGACTACGGCACCACGACCCGCTACGGCTCCTCGGTGCCATCGCCGGCCGGATCGGCAGGATCGGGCCCCGGCCCGGACAACTGGTCGGCGAGCCTGACCGGGCTCCGTCATGGCACCACCTACCACTTCCGGATCGAGGCCACCAACGCGACCGGCACCAGTTACGGGCCGGACCGGACCTTCACCACGGCCCGCATGCACGGAAATGTCGGTTGGTCTGGCTAGACTCACGCATGTCGAACCTGTGTTCGAGGCGGAGGGAATTGGCCGATGGGGCGCAGCGGTGAGTTGCCGCGCGGGCTGGTCGACCGCTACCTCGCCAAGGACGGGGTCTGGCCGGACGACACGGGTTGTTCCATCCTGCACGTGGACATGGACGCGTTCTACGCGTCGGTGGAGATTCGCGACCGGCCCGAGTTGGCGAATCGGCCGGTCGTGGTGGGCGGGATCGGCACGCGCGGCGTGGTGTCCTCGGCGAACTATCTGGCGCGCAAGTACGGGGTGCGTTCGGCCATGCCGACCTCCCGCGCGCGGCGGTTGTGCCCGGATGCGGTCTATCTGCCGCCGAATTTCACCGCCTATCGCGAGGTTTCCGCGGGCGTGCTTGGCATCTTCCGGGAAATCTCGCCGCTGGTCGAACCGCTGAGCCTGGACGAGGCATTCGTCGACGTGGGCGGCGCGCTGCGGCGGTTGCGGGTGACGCCTGCGCAGATCGGGCAACGGATTCGCGAGCGCGTGCTTGCCGAGCACCGGATCAACTGTTCGGTCGGGGTCGGGTCCACGAAATTCATCGCGAAACTGGCTTCGGGAATGGCGAAACCGAACGGAATGCTGGTCGTGCCGGCCGAGGAGACGTTGGCATTCCTGCATCCGCTACCGGTCTCGGCGTTGTGGGGCGTCGGGCAGCGCACGGCCGAACAACTGGAGCGGGTCGGGTTGCGACGGGTCGCGGACATCGCCGAGTTGCCGTTGTCGCGGCTGCGTCGGGTGGTGGGCAACGCGGTCGCCGAGCACCTGCACGCGCTCGCGCACGGCCACGACGCGCGCGCGGTGGTCGCGGACTCGCCGGACAAGTCGATCGGCGCTGAGGAGACCTTCGACGTCGACCACCACGACCGGGACCTACTGAAACGGGAGCTGCTCCGGCTCGCCGAGCGCACCGCGGCCGCGCTGCGGGCCAAGGGAATGCGCGCCAGGACCGTGTCCATCAAGGTGCGGTTCGACGATTTCAGCACCATCAGCCGGTCCCGCACGTTGTCGGTGGCCACCGACGTGACCATGGAGATCTATGCGACGGCCGCGCAGTTGCTCGACGAGCAGGTGCCGCAGGGCGCTGTGCGGCTGATCGGGGTGCGCACCGAGGGGTTGGTGCTCGCCTCGGAAACCGGCGAGCAACTGACCCTGGACGCGCCGGAGCGCGGCTGGCGCGATGCGGACCTCGCGGCCGATGCGGCCCGGTCCCGCTTCGGCCGGGCCGCCATCGGACCGGCCAGCCTGCTGCGCGCGAAACCGCGCTCGACAGGCCCCCGGTAAACCGGTTTTCCTTACGCTATCTCGGATTTATTTCAGTTGGTCATTGTTGATCTGTTGTCGCTCAGCCGCGCAATGCGAAGGTCTGGGCGGCCCGTCCGGCCGAGGTGACCTCGACCGACAGGATCGCGCCGGAGGTTTCCCGCGGATTGTTCAGGCCGACCCGTGCGGTCGTCACGAACAGCCTTCCACCGCCCGGCGTCAGACATACCGAGGTCGGCTGCTCGGCGGGGACCGGAACGTGCGCGGCGATGCTGCCGTCCGGCGCGTATTTCCGAATGGCGTTACCGCCCCAGAGTGCTACCCAAAGGAAGCCTTCTTCGTCGACCACCATTCCGTCCGGTGCGCCTTCTTCGCCGGGAATTCGCACGAAGATTTCCGGCTCGCCAAGTTCACCGCTCGCCGGGTCGGCGGAGGCACGGAATATCTTTCCGGTCGGCGTATCCGCGAAGTAAACAGTTGTACCGTTCAACTCAAAAGCTGGGCCATTGACGATGGTCAGGCCGTCGAGCACCTTTCTGACCGTGCCGTCGGCATCGGTGCGGTACAACGATCCCGCGCCCTCGGTCTCGTCGTAGGCCATGCTGCCTGCCCAGAACCGGCCGGCCGGGTCGCACACCCCGTCATTCATCCGGGTTTCCACCGAACCGCCGTCCTCCGGCCGGTCCAGCCATTCCAGTTCACCGCCCGCACGCAGTAATGCGATGCCGGTGCCGGCTGCCACGATCCAGTCGCCGGGCGCGTCGCGCAGTGGGGCGACCGCGCCGAGCGGGACCGGCAAATCCGCGAGCAATTGCGGACCGCCCGGTTCCGTTCCCGAGACCTCGAACAGTCGACCGCTGAGGATGTCGACGAAAACGAGGCGATCGGCTACCCAGCGGGCACCCTCGGCGAGGTCGTATCCGCCTGCTGCCCATAGCGAGACCGGGGCGGTTGGTTGGCTCATGGGTGGGTTCCTTCCGAGTCTGATGCCGCCTGCGACCCTTCACCGGAGGAGGGCCGAGGCACCCTGCAAAGGCTGTTCGGCAAATCTAGCCGGGGTGTCCAACGCCTGCTCATGTCGCCACCGAACTCAGTCGTACCGGCCAAACCCAGCCGCGCCGGGCAAATCCCGATCGTGGATACCCGGGCCGAACAGTTGCTTGGTCAAGCTTGCTTATTGTTGGTGGGCAAGGAAGTCCGGCGCCGGAGCGGCTGGTCGCCAGGGGCGCCGGCTCGGCATTCGCCGGTGATCGGGACCGGTTTATCCGACCAGTGGAAGTTTTGGCCTATCGAGGCTGGGTACACGTCGACTTTACCTCGGCGACCGGGACCAACGTCCAACCTGGACTGATCCGTTTGGCGCAGGCGACGCGCCCGCGCGCTAGCGTAATGCCCGGGGTTTGCATAATGAGGCGCTATCGTTGAGAATATTGCAATCATAAGGGGCCGACCGAACTGGTTCGCCTTTTTACGTGTCACGGCGGCTGGCACGGCTCCCTGCGAGGAAGAGAGAAACCGATGGCACGCAAGGTGCTCGTTCGACTCGTCGACGACCTGGACGGCTCACCGAGCGCGGATGTGGCACCAGTCACGTTCGCACTCGACGGCGTCACCTACCAGATCGACCTCAACCAGCGGAACGCGAGCAGGCTCCGCGACAGCCTCGCCGCATTCGTTGCCAATGCGCGGCGGACGAGCGGGCGGGCCAAGCGCGGCACCGCGATCAGGGCAGGCAGCGGGTCGGGCGCCAACGACGTTTCGGCGATTCGGGAATGGGCCAAGGAACAGGGTTACCCGGTTTCCGCCCGCGGCCGGATTCCCGCGAACATCCTCGACGCGTACAACTCGGCCGGTGGCGCCGCCGCTGACAGCGCGCCGAAGGCGAGTCGGACTACCACGCGCACCTCGCGTGCGAAGACCGCTGCCGCGGCCAAGTCCGCGCCGACCGCGACCGCGCCGGCCAAGCGGGGCCGTCCGGCGAGCAAGCCGGCCGCCGCCAAGGCCGCGCCGAAGACGGCCAACGCCGAGACCGCCAAGACCACGAAGTCCGCTGCCGCCGCCAAGTCCAGCGCTGGCAAGGCGAGCACCAGCAGGGCGACCGGCCGGACCACGCGGGCCGCGGCCGCGAAGTCGGCCAACGCCAAGGCTGGCAAGACGACCAGGACGGCCGGCGCGGCCAAGCCGTCCGCCACTCCGGCGCCGCGGCGTGCGGTGGCCAGGAAGGCGAAGGGCTGAGCCCGACAACGTGGAGGAGTCGTGAAGCTCAAGCTCGATCTCCACGACATCTACAACGCCAGGGGTGAGATCGATCGCGCGTTGCACGCGATCATCGACGAGGCTGAGGCCAAGAAGGCCAGTGTGGTCGAAATCATTCCTGGCAAGGGATCCGGTCAACTGAAGAAGCACGTGCTGCGGTTTCTGGACCGACCGGACATCAAGGCGCGCTATCACCGGGTCGAGAAGGACTCGAAGAACTTCGGCCGGGTGTTCGTGCACTTCCGCTGGAAGTAGGAAGTAGGGGTGGTCGCCGCCGTTCGGGGCAGCGGTGGCCAACCAGCGGTGGAGTGTTACGCGGGTCGCGGGCTCCGAGCACTACTTTTGGTTACAGTTTGGTCACGCTATGACATACGGATGGGTGAACGGGGCAGTCGGGCCCTCGGTCGAATAGCCCGAGCGAATGATCGTCGTCCCAATCGGTGTCCAGGATCGGGCATCGGCTAGTCGACAGGCCGTCCGGATCGTATCCTTGAGGTGACGACCCCAGGGCGGGGCGCCCGCCGGTAGCGCGGCAACCGCGAGCACCGGCGCCCACGAAGCTGTGCCGGAGGAGGAGCCAATGCCACTCTCCGAGCACGAGCAGAACCTGCTCGATCAGATCGAGCGCGCGCTCTACGCCGAGGACCCGAAATTCGCCTCAACCGTCCGGGGTGCACGACTGCGCCCCTCCCGGCGTCGGCGGATCCAGGGCATCTCCCTGTTCGTACTGGGTGTCGCGTTGCTCGTGTGCGGGATGCTCGTGCCACCCAAGGTGTTCGACATCCCTGTGGTGAGCGTTGTCGGATTCCTGATGATGTTCTTGGGGGCGGTGCTGACCCTCGCCGCGATACGGCAGGGGAACGCCTCGCAGGACAAGGGCGCTGACGAGCGTGGCGGTGCCACGCAGAACCGCAACGGCTTCACCCAACGCATGGAGGAGCGCTTCCGTAAGCGCTTCGAAGGCGAGTAGGAACAAAAAGTAGGAACCGAAGCACGCGTCGAGCCCCGTCGAACAGGCGGGGCCGTGCGCGTCTGAAGGGGTCTTTTCGCGTTCGGGTCAGGGCTTGCGTGGCGGCTTGAGCACCGAGCGGGGGAGCAGCCGGGCGCGCAGCGCGAGCGGAGAATTGCGGCGCAGGCTGCGCCGGACCCCGTCGAACGCGGTGACGATGACCGGATCGCCCGATGTGGCCTGGTCCGACCCGTACCAGGACCGCTCCACCGCACCGACGAGCGTGTGCAGGCTCTGCGCGCCCTCCGCGTCTAGGTCGTGCGCCTTGACCAGTCGGGTCGCGGCGAGCCGGACCGTGTCGCTGCCGGGCACGGACGTGCCCCGGTCCCAGGATTCCGCGAGCAGCTCAGACCAGGCCGCGCCTGCGGCGTTCGTGCCGAGGTGCGCGATGGTGCGCAGCCGCGCCCTGCGGCGGATCTCCCTGATCACCGACGGCGCCGCCGCGATACCGAGCACGATCACCAGCAGCACCAGCCACCAGGACACGAACGCGGCGGCGACCAGCACGGCCAGCGCGCAGGCCCCGATCGCGCCGCCGGCCAGGAACTGATGTCGGCGTCGCGCTGCGACGCGGTCGGTGCGCCGGGAGAGCACCGCGCACAGGGCAGCGAGCAGGATCAGCGCACCGAGCAGGACCAGCTGCCAGGTCGGGAACGAGCTGCCGGCCTGGGCTGTGGCCGGCGTGCCGAGCTGGACCGAGGGCTGGCTGTTCTGCTGCTTGTTCGGTTTGGCCGGATCGACCGCACCGCCGTGCGCCGGCTTGTCGTCCTCCGGGTTGGAGTTCGCGCCGGGGCTGTTGTTGCCGCCGAGGTATGCCGGAATTTGCGACCGGCCGTCGCTAAGTGGGGTCGGGTCAAAGGTGATCCAGCCGTAGTCCGGGAAGAACACCTCGTCCCAGGCGTGCGCGTCCTGTGCGGTGATCACCCGGTGGTCGCCGGACACGTAGCCGTCTGTGAAGCCGATGTCCACCCGCACCGGGATGCCGATCGCGCGCAGCATCACCGCCATGCTCGACGCGTACTGCTCGCAGTAGCCGGTCTTGCCGTTGAACAGGAAGTCGACCAGGGCGTCGCTGGTCTGGGCCGGCGCGGTCGACGTGCTGTAGCTGAAACCGTTGGCCGGGTCGCGGAAGAAGCTGTAGATCGCCTGCGCCTTGTCGAACTCGTCGTCGTACTGGCCGGTCAGCTGCTCGGCGAGGTTGGTGACGCGCTGGTTGACGCCGGTGATCTTGAGGTACTTCTGGTCGATCTCGCTGTAGTCCGAGCCCGCGCTGCGCAACTGCGCCGCGGTCGGCTGCTCCAGCATGGCCGACTCGGTGTAGGCGCCGGGGTGCTGTGCCTGCTGGCTGTACACCACGCCGGACGCGGAGTCGTAGTGGTAGGTGGTGGCGACGTTGCGCAGCTTGGCCGGCACGCCGAACACCGGCAGCCAGAAGTCCTCCCAGTTGACCGGAACCACCTTGATGCTGGTGGTGGGGTTGTCCGCGGCCTCGCCGGGCGCCATCGGCAGCTGCGCCTGGTTGGCGCCGACCCCGGCCGGCATCGGCGACTCCGGCTGCCAGCCCGTGTTCGGCACGAAGTCGCTCAGCGTCACCGAGCTGAGGTACGGCGGGTTGTTGGGCAGGCCGTACACGTCGAACAGTTCGGTGGTGCCCTTCTCGTTGAGCATGCCGCGCAACGTGGTGAACGGCTTGATGCCCAGGTAACCGGTGCCTGCGCCGCCGCCGGCCGCGCCGGGCAACCGGCCGACCGTGCCGATGACGGTGAACGTCGACCCGACGGCGAGGGCGAGCACCGAGGCGACCGCGGTGATGCCGATCGCGGCGGGCGCGATCCCGGTGGACGCGGCAGCGGGCAGCCCGAGTTTGCCGCGCCACGCCTGGTGTCGCGCCACGCCGTCGACCGCGAGCAGCAGGGTGAAGCCGGCCGCGCCGAGCACGAAGCTGAACCAGGGCAGCATGTCGTCGTCCAGCGACGCGGGCACCGCGTACACGCACAGCAGCACGAGGCCGGACGCGGCCGGCACGCTCGCTGCGGTGACCAGGCCGTCGACCACCAGCGCGACCAGGCCCATGGACACCACGACCAGGGCGAGGATCGGCGCGTCCGACTGCACCGGTGGCACGCCGGTCTGCACCTCGGCGACGGACTGGCTGAGCACGGTGCCGAGATCATGCAGGGCCGACGGTCCTGGCAGCACGCCGATCAGCGCGGACTGGGTGAACAGGGTGACGACCAGGCACAGCAGCACGAACGCCTGGCCGACCAGCACGAGCACGGCGGGCGCGCGCAGGGCGCGCAGGCCGATGCCGGTGGCCACCATGACCAGCACGGTGACGATCACGTAGGCGAACCAGGACGCGCCGCCGATCACCCCGGACAGCGCGGTCGACGCACACGCCACCGACACAGCGCCGGCCAGCGAGAGGGTCAGCAGCGGCGCCTTGCCCGTCCGGGTGTTCGTGGTCGTGGCGGTCATTGGATTCCCCTGGCCATGGTGCGTCCGCTCACCGAGCCGATGCGGCACAGGTCGGACCAGATGTTGTTCATGGAGATGTCCGGGCGGGCGATGATCACGCCCCAGCCCGCGTCGCGGAGCAGGCTCGCCGCCTCGGCCGGGTCGTACGGGCGATCCTCGCTGGACCAGCGGTTCACGTCCAGCAGCACGGCGAGGCTGCGCGGGCGGCGGATGCGGGTCCTGGCCAGTTCGGCGGCGCCGGTCGCGTCGAGCGCGCCGAAGATCGCGATCAGCTCGTAGCCGTTGCCGGCGTCGGTGCCGGCGGAGAAGTCGCGGCGCTGGCTGGCCCGCAGCGCGGCGAGGCCGTCCAGCACGACGTCGTCGCTGTGGCCCGTATCGCTGTGTTCGCCGGCGATGGTCACGGCGTCCTCGGTGACCAGCCGCACCTGGTGGCCGACGTGGTGCAGGTGCAGGCACACGCTGGCACAGAACGAGATCGCCCACTCAAGGCTGCTGGTCGGGCCGGTGCCCCGGTGCGCGGGGCCGCGCCGGTCGAGCAGCACGGTGATGCCGCCGCGCCATGGCCGTTCCTCGACCCGGACCATCAGCTCGTCGCGGCGCGCGGTGGAGCGCCAGTGCACGCGGCGCAGGTCGTCGCCCTGCCGGTACTGGCGCACGACCGCGTCGTCCTCGCCCTGGCCGGAGCGCAACCGGATCGATCCGTCGTCGCCTGCGCCCTGGCCGGAGCCGCCGGGCAGGCCGGTCAGCCGCACGACCCTGGGGATGACAACGACCCTGCTGTGCGCGGCGAGTTCACGTTCGAACTCGGCAAGACCGAACGGGTCGGTGATGCGACCCCGCAGCGGGCCGACGTTGTGGATGCCGCGCATGGTGGGCCGCAGCTGGTAGCCGAGCCGCACGGTGTTGCGCCTGCGCAGCCGCTCGACCACGAACCGGGGGCGGCCGCCGAGCGAGTACGGCACGCCGTCCTCAAGCAGCAGGCCGCCGGAGGGGATCCGGCCGGTGGCGTTGATCTCCAGCACCACCTCGGTCTGCTCACCCGCCGGCACCCTTGGCGTGACCACCGTGCGACGCGCGGAGAGGCCGACCCGGGACGTGGCCGCGAGCGCGGCGCCGAGCAGGGGTAACGCGATCACGAACACGGCGACCCGCAGCAGGTCGCGCTCGTTGAGCACGGCCGAGCACAGCGCGGCCGCGATGCCGGCGGCGAGCAGGCAGCGTCCCCGAGTGGTCAGACCTGCCAAGGCTCCGCGCATGACGACCCTTTCCGACGCGGACTCAGCGCTGGCCCGCTGTGTTGTTGTGCGGAACAGGGTTGTTGGCGTGCGGCACCGGCACGGGCACCCGCTGCAACAGGTTGCGGACCAGCTCGGTCGGGGAGCGGCGGGCGGCCTGCGCCTCGGAGGAGAGCACCAGCCGGTGCGCGAGCACCGGAATGGCGACCGCGTGCACGTCGTCGGGGACCACGAAGTCGCGACCGCTCAGCGCGGCCTGCGCGCGGGCGGCGCGGACCAGGTGCAGGGTGGACCGGGGAGACGCGCCGAGGCGCAGTTCGGGCAGCCGGCGGGTGGCCGAGACCAGCTCGACCGCGTAGCGGCGGATCTCCGGGGCGAGGTGCACCCTGCGCACCGCGGCGATCAGCCCGCGCACCTGGGCCGCGTTGGACACCGGCTGCAACTGGGCGAGCGGGTCGGCGCCCGCGTGCTCGTCGACCATGGCCAGCTCGGCCTGCGGGTCCGGGTAGCCGATCGAGACGCGGGCGGTGAACCGGTCGCGCTGCGCCTCGGGCAGCGGATAGGTGCCTTCCATCTCGATCGGGTTCTGGGTGGCGATCACCATGAACGGCGATTCCAGCGGATAGCCGACGCCGTCGACCGTGACGTGCCGTTCCTCCATGCACTCCAACAGCGCGGACTGGGTCTTGGGCGACGCGCGGTTGATCTCGTCGCCGACCACGATGTTGGCGAACACCGGGCCCGGCCGGAACTCGAAGTCCATGGACTGTCGGTTGTAGATGGACACGCCGGTGATGTCGCTCGGCAGCAGGTCAGGGGTGAACTGGATACGGCTGCCGGTGCAGTCGATGGACCGGGCCAGCGCCTTGGCCAGCGACGTCTTGCCGACGCCCGGCACGTCCTCGACCAGCAGGTGCCCATCGGCGAGCAGGGTGACCAGCGCGATGCGCACCACATCGGGCTTGCCGACGAGCACGTGCTCGATGTTGCCGCTGATCCGCTGCGCGGTGGCGTGCAGTTCGGCGAGGGCCGCGTCGAGGCGGGGTTCCGCGGCCTCGGCGTCGTCCTGTGGCGGCCACGTGCCGTTCGCGGTGGCGTCGTTCTTGCCCTGGCCCCGGTCCGAGTCGTGGTCCCAGCGGGCAGCGGGTTGGCTCGTCGAGGTCAATCGACCCTCCTGTGCGTGATCCTTCGGCTGCCGCCGCGAGCCGGTGACGAAAACAAGCCTGCCATGAAGCCCGTTCGAGATGTGCGGGCTGTCGTACCCCACTGTGCACCACCGTCGGCCCCCCGCGCCGCCCGCCGGTCGAAATCTGGCTCGTCGGACTCGCCGCACGGCCCCGCCGGGCTGACTCGCGAGGGGTAACGCGGCCGGGTGACGCTCGCGGCCCCACCGCGCCCCCCACCGGCCCCCACCGTCGCTACCTGCGAAAACATCACTCGGTCGACGGAAAAGTGGGGCAATCTGCCGTTGACTGTGGTGAAAAGTGGGGTACTGTGGCCGCAAGTGGGGCAGACGGGGGCCCTATGGCCGGTTCCCAGAACCGGTGGGGAGGTGGGCGCCGATGTTTCTCGGCACACACACCCCCAAACTCGACGACAAGGGGCGGCTCACGCTGCCGGCGAAGTTCCGGGACGCGCTTGCGGGCGGTCTGATGCTCACCAAGGGCCAGGACCACTGCCTGTACGTGTTTCCCAGAGCGGAGTTCGAGCAGATGGCCCGCAAGGTGGCGGAGGCTCCGTTCACGAACGAAGCCGTCCGTGCCTACCAGCGTTACCTGTTCGCCGGCACCGACGAACAGCGGCCGGACAGCCAGGGACGGATCTCCATCGCACCGGAGTTGCGTCGCTACGCGGGTCTGGCCAAGGAATGCGTGGTGATCGGCGCGATCACGAGGCTGGAGATCTGGGATTCCCAGTCGTGGCAGCGCTACCTCGACGAACACGAGGACAGCTACGCACAGGCACAGGAGGAGGTACTACCCGGCGTCTTCTGACCGACGGCCAGCCGTGAAGGTTGGTTGGAGGCGATCGGCTCCTGCGGATGCCGTCAGGCCTCGGTCCGCTCGACTATCGGCCCTGGCACACCTTCCCCGGTGCCAGGTTCGACGGGCGGGCGGGGACCTGACGGCATCCGATGTCGATCAACGGCTTTCGTTCCGCCGAGGGGGCGGCGCGGGAGTGTCGAGTCTGAACACGAACGGGGGTGGCACGGCATGGTCGACGCATCGAAGCAACCAGGCGATCGGCATGTGCCCGTGCTGCTGGACCGGGTACTCGCCCTGTTGGCGCCCGCGCTTGACGCGGATGATGCCGTGCTCGTCGACTGCACGTTGGGCCTCGGCGGCCACGCGGACGCGCTGTTGTCCGCGCATCCCAATCTCACCCTGGTCGGCCTTGACCGGGACACCAGGGCACTGGCGCTGGCCGGCGAGCGACTCGCCCGCCACGGCGACCGGGTGCACCTGGTGCACGCCGTCTACGACCAGTTGCCGACCGCCATCGCCGAGCTGGGCTTCGCGTCCGTGCAGGGCGTCCTTTTCGACCTCGGCGTGTCCTCCATGCAGCTGGACGAGGCGGACCGCGGCTTCGCCTACGCCAGGGACGCGCCCCTTGACATGCGGATGGACCAGGGGACCGGCCGCACCGCGGCGGATGTGCTCAACACCTACCCGGCTGCCGAGCTGGCCAGGATCCTGCGTGACTACGGCGAGGAGCGCTTCGCGGCCAAGATCGCCGCGGCCGTGGTGCGGGAGCGCGAGCGGGCGCCGTTCGAGACCAGTGCGCGACTGGTCGAACTGCTCTACGCGGCCGTGCCCGCGGCGACTCGGCGCACCGGCGGACATCCGGCGAAGCGAACCTTCCAGGCGTTGCGGATCGAGGTCAACGCCGAACTCGACGTGCTGCGCAGGGCCATCCCCGCCGCGCTGGAGTCGCTCGCGGTGGGCGGCCGGATCGTGGTCGAGTCCTACCAGTCGCTTGAGGACCGGATCGTCAAGCGCGTGTTCGCCGAGTGGTCGGCCTCGCGCACCCCGCCCGGCCTGCCGGTGGAGCTGCCCGGTCACGGACCTCGGCTGCGGTTGCTGACCAGGGGCGCGGAACAGGCGGACGACGCGCAGGTCGAGCAGAACCCGCGCGCGGCGTCGGTGCGGCTGCGCGCAGCGCAACGCCTCGACGAGGGGGTGGCCGCATGAGTGCTCCCGCTCGGGCGGGCGGCGAGGCCGCGCGGACCAGGACCCAGCAGAAATCCACCCAGCAGAAATCCACCCAGCAGAAAACCGCCAAGGGCAAGACGGCCGAGCGGGTCGAGCGGTCCGTTGTCACGCACAACCGCTCGGCCGCCGCCGAGCGGGCCTACGCGCGCAGGGCAGGGCGGACGCCGGGCAGCAGGCCCAAGGGCGCGCAGGCCAAGCCCGAGCGCAAGAGCGGGTCGGCGTCGCGGGTCAGCTTCGTCGTGCTGGTGATGGGCCTGCTGGTGGTGGGTGTTGTCACCACGCTGTGGCTGTCCACCCAGTCCACAGCGGACTCGCTCAGGCTGGCCCACGCGCAGCAGGCCACCCAGAACCTGGCCGCCAAGGTGCAGCTGTTGCAGCAGCAGATCGCCAGGGGCGAATCGCCCGACCAGATCGCCAAACTGGCGCAGCAGCTGGGCATGGTGCCCGCGAACAACCTGGCGCACATCGTGGTCGGGCCGAACGGCCAGGTGACCGTGGTCGGCACGCCGAGCCCGGCGACCTCACCCGCACCTCCTCCGCCGCCCAGCTCAACGACCTCGACGGACACGCCGACCAGCACGTCGTCGGCGCCCCCGAGTGGTTCGACCCAACCAACGGCAGGTGGCTGATATCTGATGGTGCGCCAGGGTCCTCCTGCGCGGCCTGTGCGGAGGGCGCAACCGACATCGAAGCCGAAGCCGGCACCGCCCCGGCGCCCGCGCAAGATCCTCGGCGGCAACGCCAAACCCAGGATCATGGTGGGCAGGCTGGTGCTGGTGTTCGTGCTGACCGTGGCCGGACTGCGGCTGGTCTACATCCAGGGCATCCAGGCGCCGTCGCTGTCCGCGCAGGCCGAGCAGCAGCGGTCGACCCCGATCTACACGCTGGCCCAGCGCGGCACCATCACCGACCGCAACGGCACCAAGCTCGCGTTCAGCGTCGAGTCGGACGCCATCTACTTCCAGCCGCAGCGGACCCGCAAGCAGTGGAACGCCAAGGTTTCCGGCGAGACCTACGACCAGTACGTGCAGCAGATCGCCGACTACCTGCCGCAGGTGCTCGGCAACGCGGTGGACAAGCAGACGTTGCAGAACCAGTTGAGCGGCAACAGCACCTTCGTCTACCTGGACAAGCTCGTTCCGCCCGCGATCGCCGAGGCGATCAACACCAAGTTCTCCTTCGTCGGCATCGAGCAGCGCTCGCTGCGCGAGTATCCGAACGGGACGGTCGCCTCGAACGTGATCGGCCTCGCCACCTGGCAGTCCGGCAAGGGCCAGGACGGCGCCGTGAACAGCGGCATCAAGGGCGTGATCGGCCTTGAGTCGGCCATGAACGACGAGCTGGCCGGCACGCCCGGCCGGGAGATGGCGGACACCGAGGCCGGCAACGACAAGGTGATCATTCCGGGCACCGCGCGGGACGTGAAGGCGCCGGTCAACGGTGACGACGTGCGGCTGACCATCGACACCGACCTCCAGTACGAGGTCCAGCAGCTGCTCACCCAGTACGTTGCGGCCAAGGGCGCGCGGGACGGCAGCGCGGTGGTGATGGACGTCAAGACCGGTCAGCTCTACGCGTTGGCCGACGACAAGAGCTTCGACCCGAACGACACCTCCACGATCAGCACGCAGAACGCCGGCAACGAGGCGGTGACAACGCCGTTCGAGCCCGGTTCGGTGAACAAGATCGTCACCATGGCCGCCGCGCTCAACGCGGGCCTTGTCACCCCGACCAGCGTGGTCGACGTGCCGTCCGTGCTGAACTACCCGTACGGCATCACCATTCACGACGACTGGCCGCACAGCGACTACAAGATGACCGTGACCGGCATCTTCGCCAAGTCCTCCAACATCGGCACGGACGAGTTGGCGCAGCAGGTCGGGCCGAACGCGTTCGACGCGATGCTGGTCAGGATGGGGCTCGGCGAGAAAACGGGTGTTGGCCTGCCCGGCGAGAGCTCGGGTTCGGTGCCGCCGATGAAGAGCTGGAACGCGGCGACCTTCCACAACCTGCCCTTCGGCCAGGGTCTGACCGTGACCATCCTGCAGATGGCCGACGAGTACCAGGCCATCGCCAACGGCGGCGTGCGCGTCCCGCCCAGGATCATCCAGTCGGTCACCAAGCCGGACGGGACCGTGCAGGTCACGCCGCAACCGGCCGGGGTTCGGGTGGTGACGCCGCAGACGGCCAGCACGCTGCTGGGCATGATGCGCTACGTCACCCAGAACGCGCCATCGCCCAACGAGGGCACCGCGGTCTCGGCGACCGTGCCCGGCTACCAGATCGCCGGCAAGACCGGCACGGCGCAGCAGGTGATCAACGGCCAGTACAGCCACAGCGCCAACACCGTGACCTTCGTCGGCATCCTGTCCGCGGACAACCCGAGGTTCGTGGTCGCGGTCATGCTGGACCGGCCGTCGCAGGGCGGGGAGAGCGCGGAGACCGCTGCCCCGCTGTTCCGCGACATCGCCTCCTACATCGTGTCGCGATACAACCTGCCGGTGACCACCCGGGCGCTGCCGTTCGTGCCGCTCGTGCTCAACCAGTAGCGTCCGTGCATGTGGCGCATAGTTGCAGGTGACCGCTTGTTTCACCGAGGTGTGGATGGAGGATGCGACCATGTCCGACGAGGCCGTGCACGAGCCAGATGAGACGCAGGTAGCCTTGCGCGACGTGCCAGCCATGCCGGAAGGCAAGCAACTCGTCGCGCCTCGCCCAACCCTTGTCGAGCCCGTCGACGTCGCCGAAGTGGCCGCGTCGATCGGAGCCTCGTTCAGCCATCGTCCCTCCGGTGACAGCCGGATCTACGGCATCACCCAACGGGCCCAGCACGTGCGTGCCGGCGACCTGTTCGCCGCGCTGCCCGGCGCGAACACGCACGGTGCGGACTTCGTGCCCGCCGCGCTGTCCGCCGGTGCCTCGGCCGTGCTGACCGACCCGGCCGGTGCCGCGCGGCCCGCGTTGCGGGCCGCCACCGTGCCGGTGCTGGTGCTGCCGGACCCGCGCGCGGTGCTCGGCCCGCTCGCCGCCCGCGTCTACGGCCACCCCGCCGACCGGCTCGCGGTCATCGGCGTGACCGGCACATCGGGCAAGACCACCACGACCTACCTCGTCGACGCCGGCCTGCGGGCAGCGGGCAAGATCACCGGACTGATCGGCACCGTGCAGACCGCGATCGCCGGCGAGCGGCTGGCCAGCGCGTTCACCACGCCGGAGGCGCCGGACCTACAGGCGCTGCTCGCGTACATGGCCGAGCAGGGCGTTACGCACGTGCCGATGGAGGTGTCCAGCCACGCGCTGACCTTCGGCCGGGTGGCAGGCGTGCGCTTCGCGATCGGCGCGTTCACCAACCTCTCCCAGGACCACCTCGACTTCCATCACGACATGGAGGACTACTTCGCGGCCAAGGCCAAGCTGTTCGACGGCAGGGCCGACACCGAGGTGGTCTGCACCGACACGCCGTGGGGCCTGCGCCTTGTCCGGCCGCACACGATCACGGTCAACACCTCCGGCGCGGACGCGACCTGGCGGGTCACCGACCTTGAGCCGTTCGAGATCGGCGGGCAGCGGTTCACCGCGGTCGGCCCTGATGGGCTGCGGGTGCCGATCGCGCTGCGCCTGCCCGGCACGTTCAACGTGGCCAACGCGCTGCTGGCCACCGCCATCCTCACCGCGGCCGGGATCGAGCAGGAGGCGATAACGCACGGGCTGTCCACAGTGGACGTGCCCGGTCGGATGGAGCGGGTGGACGCCGGCCAGGACTTCATCGCCGTCGTCGACTACTCGCACAAGCCGGCCGCGGTCACGCTGGCGCTGGACGCGGTGCACGCGCAGTTGGACCGCGATGGCGGCCACGGCCGGGTGCTGACCGTGCTCGGCTGCGGTGGCGACCGGGACGCCGGCAAGCGGCCGCTGATGGGCGAGGCCGCGGCACGCCGGTCCGACCTGCTCGTGGTCACCGACGACAACCCGCGCAGCGAGAACCCGGACGAGATCAGGGCCGCGATGCGCGCAGGCGCCCTCGCGGTGCCGCGCGAGCAGCGCGGCGAAGTGGTGGACATCGGCGACCGGCGGGCGGCGATCCGCTTCGCGGTCGCCAATGCCCGCGCAGGCGACGTCATCGTCGTCGCGGGCAAGGGACATGAGACCGGGCAGGAGATCGCCGGGATGATCCATCCCTTCTCCGACCGGGACGAGCTGGACGCGGCCATCCGCGAACTGGCCAAGACACACGGTTGAGGGTGTAGATGATTCGGTTGACGCTCGGCCAGATCGCCGAGATCGTCGGCGGCAGGCTGCACGGCGCCAGCGGTGACGAGGTGATCACCGGCGGGGTCGAGTTCGACTCCCGCGCGATCGGCACCGGTGACCTGTTCGTCGCCATGCCGGGGGAACGGGTGGACGGCCACGACTTCGCAGAAGGCGCGATCCGCGACGGCGCGGTGGCCGCGCTGACCGCGCGCGAGGTGAGCGGTCCGGACGGGCCGGTGCCCTCGGTCGTGGTGGATCCGCTGGGCGCGCACGAGACCAGGCTGATGGCGCTGGCGGGCGACACCGACGGCTCCGGCGCCGCAGTACTCTCCGCCATGGCGAAACTGGCCGGCGCGGTGCTGGACCGGCTGACCGCGAACGGGTTGACCGTGATCGGCGTGACCGGTTCGGCCGGCAAGACGTCCACCAAGGACCTGATCGCGCACCTGGTGCGGCCGCTCGGCTCGACCGTCGCGCCGCCCGAGTCGTTCAACAACGAGCTCGGCACGCCGTGGACGGTGCTGCGCGCCACCGAGGAGACCCGCTACCTGGTGCTGGAACTGTCCGCGCGCGGTGTCGGGCACATCGCGGCCGCGGGGAAGTGGACGAAGCCGAGGATCGGCGCTGTGCTCAACGTCGGCCGTTCCCACCTCGGCGAGTTCGGCTCGCAGGAACAGATCGCGGTGGCCAAGGGCGAACTCGTCGAGGCGCTGCCCGCCGACGGGATCGCGGTGCTCAACGCGGACGACCGGCTCGTCTCGGCCATGCGGTCGCGCACAAAGGCCCGTGTGGTCTTCTTCGGACAGTCGCCCGCCGCGCAGGTGCGCGCCGAGAACGTGGTGCTGGACGAGACCGCGCGCGCGTCCTTCGAACTGCACACCCCGGCCGGCTCGGCCGGCGTCACGCTCGGCCTGTACGGCGCGCACATGGTGCACAACGCGCTGGCCGCCGCCGCGATCGCGCTGGAACTCGGCGCCGACCTCGACTCGGTCGCCAAGGGGCTGTCCAGCGCGGTGCCGGTGTCCCGTCGACGCATGGAGGTGACCACCCGCGCGGACGGCGTGACCGTGGTCAATGACTCCTACAACTCCAGCCCGGAGGCCATGCGCGAGGCGCTGAAGACGCTGGCCACCATGGGCCGCTCCGGCGCGGGCCGACGCACCTGGGCGGTGCTCGGGCCGATGGGCGAACTCGGCGCGGACAGCGTCGCGGTGCACGACGAGATCGGCAGGCTGGTGGTCCGGTTGGACATCGGCAAGCTGGTGGTGGTGGGAGAGGCCGCACGGCCGATCCATCAGGGCGCGAGCCTTGAGGGCTCGTGGGGAGAGGAGTCGGTCCTGGTGCCGGACGTCGACGCGGCCGTCGCGCTACTGCGTGACGAACTGCGGCCCGGTGATGTGGTGTTGGTCAAGGCGGCCAAGGCCGCGCGGCTGTGGCGGATCGCCGACGCGCTGCTCGCGCCGTCGGACGGTGCCGCGCCGGACGGTGTTGCGTGAAAGGCATCCTGATCGCGGCCGCCGTCGCGATGTTCGTGTCCATCATGCTCACCCCGTACCTGATCCGGCTGTTCACCAAGCAGGGGTTCGGCCAGGAGATCCGCGAGGAGGGCCCGAAGGCGCACGCGTCCAAGCGCGGCACGCCGACCATGGGCGGCGTGGCCATCCTGGTCGCGTTGTGGGCCGGTTACGTGGCCGCGCACCTGGTCAACGCGCTGTCCTCAAGCCAGCGGCAGGGACCGACCGCGTCCGGCCTGCTGGTGCTGCTGCTGACCACGGCGCTTGGCCTTGTCGGTTTCCTCGACGACTTCATCAAGGTGCGCAAGCAGCGCAACCTCGGCCTGAACAAGACCGCCAAGCTGGTCGGCCAGTCCGCCGCCACGATCGTCTTCGCCGTGCTGGCTATCCGCTTCCCGAACGCCAACAAGCTGCGGCCGGTGTCCATCGACCTGTCCTTCACCCGCGACATCCCGGCCATCTCCTTCGGCGTGATCGGCTTCGTGATCTTCTGCTACATCGCGGTCTCCGGCTGGTCGAACGCGGTGAACTTCACCGACGGCCTCGACGGCCTCGCCGGTGGCTCGTCGGCGATGGCGCTGGCCACGTACGTCGTCATCTCGTTCTTCCAGACCAGTCACGGCTGTTTCACCACCACCGTGCAGTCGCGCCTGCTCGGCTGTTTCCAGGTCCGCGACCCGCTTGACGTCGCGCTGGTCGCCGCGGCCGGGCTCGGCGCCTGCGTCGGGTTCCTCTGGTGGAACGCGGCCCCCGCCAAGATCTTCATGGGGGACACCGGCTCGCTCGCGCTCGGCGGCCTGTTCGCCGGCCTGTCCATGACAACGCACACCGAGCTGCTGATGATCATCATCGGCGGCCTTTTCATGGTCGAGATGCTCTCGGTGGTCCTGCAGATCGCGGTGTTCCGTACGACCCGCAAACGCCTGTTCCGAATGGCGCCGTTCCACCACCACTTCGAATTAGCCGGGTGGGCGGAAACCACGGTGATCATCAGATTCTGGCTGCTCGGTGCGACCGCCTGCATGTTCGGTCTCGGCCTGTTCTACGCCGACTGGCTCAGCTATGGCGGCGGCTGATGATTTCAGCCAGGAAAATCGAGGTCGAGGATCTCGAAGGCGTCCCGGTCCTGCTCGCCGGGGCCGGCGTGACCGGTGCGCCGACCGCGAAGGCGCTGCTCGCGCTCGGCGCGCGGGTCACCGTGACCGACGGCAACGCCGACCGGCTGGCCGCGCTCGCCGAACAACTGCCGATGGTCGGCACCGAACTCGGCCTGACCGAGCCGCCCGATGGCACCCGACTGGTGGTGACCAGCCCCGGCTGGAAGCCGACCACCCCGCTGCTGGCGGCGGCCGCTGCGGCCGGCATCGAGGTGATCGGCGACGTCGAGTTGGCCTGGCGGATCTGCACGACCGACGACGACCCGCCGGCTTGGCTGGTGGTGACCGGCACCAACGGCAAGACCACCACCGTCGGCATGCTCGAATCGATCCTGCGCGCGGCCGGCGAGGACGCCGTTGCCTGCGGCAACATCGGCCTGCCCGTGGTTTCGGCCGTCGCGGCCGGGCACCGGGTGCTCGCCGTCGAACTGTCCAGCTTCCAGCTGTACTGGTCGCCCTCGGTCCGGCCGGCAGCGGGCACGCTGCTCAACATCGCGCCCGACCATCTCGACTGGCACGGCGACCTGGCCGCCTACATCGCCGCCAAAAAGCGCGCGCTGACCGGCGAGATCGCCATCGCCGGCATCGACGACGACCTGGTCGCCGGCCTGCTTGCCGAGTCGCCAGCGAAGGCGAAGTACGGCGTCACCATGGGCGAACCCGCGCCAGGCCAACTCGGCATCGTCGACGGTCAACTCGTCGACAGGGCGTTCGCCGACGGCGCGGTGCTGATCGACGCGGCGCAGGTACGTCCGGCCGGACCGTCCGGGGTGTTCGACGCGCTGGCCGCGGCCGCGCTGGCCCGCGCGCACGGCGTGTCGGCCGACGCGGTCGCGAAGGGCCTGCTCGACTTCCAACCAGGTGGCCATCGCGGCGTCGAGGTCGGCGAACGCAACGGTGTGCGCTACCTGGACGACTCCAAGGCCAGCAACCCGCACGCGGCCGCCGCCGCGATCCGCGCGCATGAGCGGGTCGTGTGGTTGGCCGGCGGACTGCTCAAAGGCGCCAACGTCGAGGACCTGGTGACCGAACTGGCTCCGCGCCTGGTCGGCGCGGTGCTGCTGGGCCGGGACCGGGACGTGATCGCCGCCGCGCTCGCGCGACACGCGCCCGATGTCCCCGTCCACCTGGCCGGAGCGGGAGACCATGACCCCATGGCGGTCATGGTGGATGCGGTCCGGGCAGCGAGCGAGTTGGCCAAACCCGGTGACGTCGTCCTGCTCGCGCCGGCCGGGGCGAGTTGGGACATGTTCACCGACTATGCCCATCGCGGCCGCGTCTTCGCCGAGGCGCTGGCCGTGGTCAGCGCGGATCGGCAGTTGGCGAGGCCGGAGGACCCGGCGTGACCACGACCGCCCGCCCGGTGCGGCGGACGGGCCAGGCCAAGAAGTCCACTCGCAAGGTCAGGGTGAGCGCGCTGCGTAACGCGCTCGGGCCGCTCACCGCGTGGCTCGGCCGCCCGCTCGCCTCGTTCCACCTGATCCTGGCCATCTTCGGCCTGCTGACCGCGATCGGCCTCGTCATGGTCGCGTCGGCGTCGCCGATCGTGTCCCTGCAACAGTCCGCGCACGACAGCGGCACCGCGTACGCGCTGTTCAAGAAGCAGCTGGCGTTCGCCCTGCTCGGCCTGCTGGTGTTCTGGCTCGGCGCGCGCATCCCGCTGCAGCGGATCAGGGCACTGTCCGGGTTCGCGGTGGCCGGCACGATTCTGCTGCTCGTCGCGGTGCTCGGCATCCACACCAACACCCGAGGGTTCCTCCCGCTCGGGTCGCTCGCGTTCCAGCCGGTCGAGCTGGCCAAGCTCGCGCTCGCGCTGTGGGGCGCGCACGTGCTGGTCAAGAAGAAGGCCCTGCTGCACCAGTACCGGCATCTGCTGGTGCCGGTCGTGCCGGTCGGCCTGCTCATGCTGACCCTGGTCATCCTGCAACCCGACTTCGGCAGCACGGTAACGCTCGGCATCGTGCTGCTCTCGCTGCTGTGGTTCATCGGCGCGCCGATCCGGCTGTTCGTGTCGATCGTGCTCGGCGCCGTCGGCGGCGCGGTCGCACTGTCCGTCGGCGCCCTCTACCGCAGCGCGCGGGTCACCGCGTTCTTCCATCCCGACCAGGACCCGAAGGGCCTGAACTACCAGGTCATCGAGGCCAAGTACGCCCTTGCCGACGGTGGCCTCTTCGGCCAGGGCCTCGGGCAGGGCGCGGCCAAGTACGGCTACCTGCCCAACGTGCACACCGACTTCATCTTCGCGCTGATCGGCGAGGAACTCGGCTTCGTCGGCTGCGTCCTGGTGATCGGCCTGTTCGTCATGCTCGCGATCACCGGCATGCGGATCGCCATGCGCAACATCGACCCGTGGATCAAGGTCGTCGCCGGCACCCTCACCACCTGGTTGATCGCGCAGGCGGCGATCAACATCGCCTGCGTGCTCTCGTTGATCCCGGACACCGGCATCCCGCTGCCGATGATCTCCTACGGTGGCACGTCGCTCGTGGTCACCATGCTCGTGTTCGGCCTGCTGGCCAACTGCGCCCGGCACGAACCCGAGTCGGTCGCGGCGCTGCGCACCCAGGGGCCAGGCAAGTTCGGCCGGCTGATGCGGCTGCCCGCGCCGAACGTCTACCAGCCACCGGTGCGCCGCAAACCGGCTCGGCCGTCCACCCCGCCGGGGGGCGCCGGCCGGCCGGGCGGATCCCGAGGTAGTCGATCATCAGGCCTCCCACCTGCGGATGAGCGCCGCAAGGCGACCCGGTCCTCGGTCGGGGACCGGCGACGTGCTGCCTGGCGGGGTGAGGAACGATGGGGCCCTGGGCGGCACGGCTCCACGCGTGCCGCAGGGCGCGCAGAAGGAGGAGGCCGTTGACCGGCTTCGACAGTCCCGGGTTCGAGAGCCTGCGGGGACACCTCCCGCTGGACGAGATGTCCCCGAGGCGGATGGCCGGGACGGGGCCGTGTGTCGTGGTCGCGGGCGGCGGCACCGCTGGTCACATCGAACCGGCGTTGGCGCTGGCCGACGCGGTCCTGCGGGCACGCCCGGACGCGCGGGTGGTGGCGCTGGGCACCGCGCGCGGCCTTGAGACGACGATCGTGCCGGCGCGCGGCTACCCGCTCGAGCTGATCCCGCCGGTGCCGATGCCGCGCAAGCCCACCCCCGCGCTGCTCACCCTGCCGCTGAAGGTGCGCGAGTCCATCCGGGTCACCAGGGGCGTGCTGGAGCGCGTCGGCGCGAACGTCGTTGTCGGCTTCGGCGGCTACGTCGCGCTGCCCGCGTACCTGGCCGCACGCAATCGGATACCGATCGTGGTGCACGAGGCGAACGCCCGCGCCGGCCTTGCCAACAAGGTCGGCGCCCGGTACGCGGTGAAGGTCGCGGCGGCGGTTCCGGACAGCGGCCTTGCCAATGCCGAGGTGATCGGCATCCCGCTGCGCCGCTCCATCACCAGCCTGGACCGGGTGGCGTTGCGCGCGAAGGCCCGCGCCCACTTCGGCCTCGACCCGACCGCGCCGACCCTGCTGGTGACCGGCGGTTCGCAGGGCGCGCAGAGCATCAACCGCGCCGTCGCCGGCGCGGCGCGTGAACTGGCCGACGCCGGCATCGGCGTGCTGCACGCCTTCGGCAAGAAGAACACCATCGCCATCCAGAACGACCAGGCCGGCAGGGGTGCGCCGCCCTACGTTGCCGTGCCCTACCTGGAGCGGATGGACCTCGCCCTCGCCGCGGCCGACCTGACCGTGTGCCGGTCCGGCGCGATGACCGTTGCCGAGGTGTCCGCTGTCGGCCTGCCAGCCGTGTTCGTGCCGCTCCCGCACGGCAACGGCGAGCAGGCGCTCAACGCGACAGCGGTTGTCGACGCGGGCGGCGCGGTGCTGGTGCCGGACGCGGAACTGACCTCGCAGAAGGTCGCCGAGCTTGTCATCCCCATCCTCACCGATCCGCGCAGGCTCGCCATGATGGGCGCGGCCGCGATGGGCAGTGGTTCGAAGACAGCGGCCGACGTGCTGGCCCGAATGGTTCTGGAAGCAGCGAAATGAGCGACATCTTCAAGGGCGCGCACTTCATCGGCATCGGCGGCGCCGGCATGAGTGGCATCGCGCGGATCCTGCTGGCGCGCGAGGCGCCGGTGTCCGGTTCGGACGCCAAGGAGTCGCCGACCGTGCTCGCGCTGCGGGCCCTCGGCGCGCGGATCGGCATCCCTCAGAATGCCGCCAACCTCGACCTGCTCGACGAGCCGCCCGCCGTCGTCGTGGTGTCCAGCGCGATCCGGGCGGACAACCCGGAGCTGGTGGCCGCGCGCGAGCGGGGCATCCCGGTCATCCACCGCTCCCAGGCGCTGGCCGAGCTGATGGCGGGCCACAAGGTGGTGTGCGTGGCCGGCACGCACGGCAAGACGTCCACCACTTCGATGGTCACGGTGGCGCTGCAACACTGCCGTCTCGACCCGAGTTTCGCCATCGGCGGCGACCTCAACGAGTCCGGGTCCAACGCACACCACGGCAGCGGCGGCATCTTCGTTGCCGAGTCGGACGAGAGTGACGGCTCGTTCCTCGCGTTCAGCCCGGACGTGGCGATCGTCACGAACGTGGAGGCCGACCACCTCGACCACCACGGCACGGTCGAGGCGTACACCGAGGTGTTCGACGACTTTCTCACCCGCATCACGCCCGGCGGCACGCTGATCGCCTGCGCGGACGACCCAGGCTCGAACGCGCTGGCCGACCGGGCCGAGCGGGCCGGGATTCGGGTCCGCCGCTACGGCTTCACCGCGACCGGGGACGGCAACGCGATCGCGGCCGGGTTCACGCCGGTCGGCGGCACCAGCGACGAGCGCGCAGGCGGCAGCGAACTCACCCTGCACGTGGACGGGGCCGATGTGCCGTTGCGCGTCGCGGTGCCCGGCGAGCACATGGCGCTGGACGCGATCGCCGCACTGCTGGCCGGCCTCGAAGTGGGCGCGCCACTGGACGGCCTGCTGGAGGGGCTGGCCGCGTTCGGCGGGGTGCGGCGCCGGTTCGAGTTCAAGGGCCGCTCCGGCGGGGTCCGGGTCTACGACGACTACGCGCACAACCCGACCAAGGTGGCCGCGCAACTCAAGGCGACCCGGCTGGTGACGGGCGATGGCAAGCTGATCGTGGTGTTCCAGCCGCACCTGTACTCGCGGACCAAGGACTTCGCCACCGAGTTCGGCGCGTCGCTCGCGCTGGCCGACGAGGTGATCGTGCTCGACGTGTACGGCGCGCGGGAGGAGCCGATCCCCGAGGTGACCGGCAAGCTGGTCGCCGACGCGGTCACCCTGCCGGCCGGGCGCGTGCACTACGAGCCCTCGTTCGACCGCATCCCGGACCTGGTCGCCGACCTCGCCGTCGACGGCGACCTGGTGCTCACCATGGGGGCGGGCGACGTGACCTCGCTGGGCCGGGAGATCATCACCGCGCTGGACCGGCGCGCCGCCGAGGTCGGGATCGGCTGATGAGCGGCCCCGCCGACGACTACGTACCGCCGAGGTCCAGGGCCGAGCGCGGGCGCGGCTACCGAAGCGGCGAGCGTGCGACGGCCCGTACCGCGGTGCGTGAACGGCCACCACGCGAGGACCGGCCGCAGCGCACCCCCAGGGGCGGACCGCCGACAAGAGGACGCGCGCTGCTGCGCCGCTGGGTGGCGCTGCTGGTGTTCGTCGGCCTGGTCGCGATCACGGTGACCGTGCTGTTCACGCCGGTCCTCGGCGTGCGGACGGTGCAGGTGAGCGGCACCGCCGCGCTCACCCCGGACCAGGTCCGGCTGGCCGCCGAGGTCCCGCTGGGCACGCCGATGCTCAGGCTGGACACCGACGGGATCAAGTCGCGGGTGGCGAACCTGTCCAGGGTCGCGACCGTGGCCATCGACCGCGAATGGCCATCGACCATCCTGATCGAGGTGACCGAGCGCAAGCCGGCCGCCACGTTCGCCGGTCCCGGCGGCGTGCACCTTGTCGACGCCACCGGGGTCGACTTCGCAACGGTCGCAGCCGCCCCGGCCGGCCTGCCGACCATCGCGGTCCCGCACGTCGGCCCGAACGACCCGGCCACCAGGGCGGTGTTCGCGGTGCTCGCGGCCATGCCGGCCCAACTGCGGCCGCAGTTGGCGACCATCGGCGCGCAGACGCCGGGCAGCGTCACGTTCACGCTGACCACCGGCAAGACCGTGATCTGGGGCGACACCGACGACTCAGCCAAAAAAGCCGCGGTGCTGGCGGCGCTGCTCACCCAACGCGGCAAGGTGTATGACGTGTCCGCGCCGGACCTGCCGACCATCTCCTCCTGAGGCGACCGTCGCGGCGCTGAGTACGTTGGCGCAATGGGGGCGAGCAGACGCGGTCTGATTCTCGGTGCGCTCGGCGCGGTCGTCGTCGCCGGTGGGGTTGGCGAGTACCTGGAGGTGCTGCCCGGTGGCGTGCAGCTACACCGGTTGCTCGGCCTGACCGGCGGCGTCGGCACCGTGCCGGACGTGCCGGCGGCCACGACCACCGTGCGCCAGTTCCACTCGGCCGCGCGTGGCCGCACCGTCAACGTGGTGACCATGGTGCCGGTCGGCGCCGACCCGGCCCGGCTCCCGGTGTGCCTTGTGCTGCACGGCCGCAACAACAATGCACAGGGCATGATCACCCTCGGCCTGCCCCGGTTCCTCTCCTCGGCCGTGCGCGCTGGCGTACCGCCGTTCGCGTTCGTCGCGGTCGACGGCGGCGATTCCTACTGGGTGGCCAGGACTCCGGCTGACGACCCACAGCAGATGCTGACCGGCGAACTGCCCGGCTGGCTGCCCACTCTCGGCCTCGGGCCGACGCCGAGCACGGTGCTGGCGATCTCCATGGGCTGCTTCGGCGCGCTCGTCTACGCGCGCACCAAGCCGGTGCATCGCCTGTCGTTGCTCTCACCCGCGTTGTTCCAGGACTGGCCGGACGCGCGGACCGTGCACGCGTTCGCCGACGAGCGGCAGTGGGCGCGCTACGAACCACTGCGCCATCTCGTGCCCGTCGGCCTCGGCATCTGGTGCGGCCGCGAGGATCCGTTCTACCCGGCCGCGCACCAACTCGCCGAGCAGGCGCGTCCTGCGGTCGCGCGCTTCCCGCACGGCGAGCACGACGACGACTTCTGGCGCCGAATGCTCCCGCTCGCCATCCGGTACCTGGCTCAGCCCTTGGCCGCACCGCCGGGGTAGAACTGCTGCCAGTTCGCCGTGGAAGGTTGGATCGTGCCGGCAGGACCCTGGCCGATCAGCCAGAACAGGTTGCCGGTGATCTGCTGGACAAGCGAAGCTGTCGCGTCGGTCTCACCGCCGCCTGGGAGCAGGGCCGGAATCCAGTTGTTGGTGCCGCTGTCCCACACGCCCGCCTTGGAGGTCGGGTCGGTGTAGTAGGTCATGTCCGAGTAGAAGACGTTGCCCATCTTGGTGTTGGGCTGCGCCTGGTTGGCCGGCAGCCCCGAGTGGGCGAGCACCTGCACGTTCGCCGGGTGTGTCGCGCGCGGCTGGAGACTGTCCACATCGGAGCCGATCGCGTCGCCGAGCACCGCGCCGTTGTGCAGCCCGGTGCCCTTGAAGATCCATGCGGACGCGTCCGCGACGGTCAGGTTCGCGCGCACGCCCGGTTCGAGGAAGCCGTTGTACGCCTCGCCGACGAAGTCGGTCTCCGGCCAGCTCGCCGGCGGCGCCGACCAGGTGTTGCCGGTGACCTGCTTGGGATCGCCCCTGCCGTTGAGCGGGTCCTGGGTCGAGTCGCGGTAGTCGACGAGTTCGCGGTCGTTGCCCAGCGGCGACGGCTGTGAGCGCACGTGCCGCAGCACCCCGCTGGCGCCGAAGAAGGCCAGGTTCAGGCCCTTCGCGTTGGCGGCGGTGGCCGCCTGGCGCTCGGGCAGCGACCAGCACTCGTCGTGGCCCTCGGACAGCAGCGCCTTGTGGTCGGCGAGGATGTCCGGGTGCTCGGCGACGGTCAGGTCGGTCACGTAGGACACGTCGAGGCCGTGCTGCTCCATGAACTGCACCAACGGCAGTTCCAGCCACATGAAGTCGCCGGTGCCCTCCCCGCCCGCGTCGTCGTAGGCGTAGGGCCGGTCGTAGCTGACCACCCTGGCGCGCGTGCACAGCGGGTAGACGTTCTTCGGGCACGAGCCAGGGCCGACGTAGTAGTCGTAGCCGCCGTAGGGGTTCCACGCCTGCCAGGTGAACACGTCGTTCTTGAACAGGTAGGCGCCGTGGCTGGCCGGATCCCACACGGTCAGCGGCACGTAGCTCTGCTCGTTGTCGCTGCCGGTCAGCTTGAACAGGTAGTCGCCCTGGACGAACGCGTTGGTGATCGGCACGGTCAGCGAAGGCGACCAGTTGTCGCAGGACACCATGTTCACGCCTGCGGTGAGCGGGCAGTTCGGCTGTGCCCTGCCGGTCTGCTCGTTCGAGCTCCACACCAACCGGGCACCGGCGCCGCCGTAGTAGCCGATCCGGTACGCGTCGACCTTGAACCTCGGCGCGGAGGTGTTGACGTAGAGCGTCACGGACTGGCCCGCGCTCGCGTACACCTGGTTGGCGAAGCCCTCGATGGTCCCGGTCTTCGGGGTGTCGCTGATGCGCCACGCCGGGCTGCCCGGCTTCTTGTTCTCCGCGATCATCCAGTTCGCGGTGACCCCGTAGGAGGTCAGGGCGGTGCCGGTGGCCGGAGCGGCCTGACTCGGGGTCGGCTTGGTGCCCGGTTGAGCGGGCGGACCGCTCGCGGTGTCGCCGCCCCCTCCCGTGCAGGCCACGACGATCGACGCGACCACCGCGATGACGGCGAGCACGGCTGCGAGCAGGGACCTTGGCTTGACCTTGCGGATGCTCAACTGATCACCAGACATGGACACCGATTGACCGGACGTGCGCGGTTCATACGACCGTGGCACCGGCCGGTCGAGTCGTCAACCGGCCGGTGCCGTCATACCTGGTCGCGGGTGCGCCTGTCAGCCGAACGGGTACATCAGTACACGCCGACGGCCTCGCGCCCGGCCCGCATGAGCGCGGTGTTGCCGGCGAAGATCTGGTCGACCTGCGCGGCCTCGTCCGGGCCGGGCTTCGCGTTGGTGCACGACGTTCCCGCGCTGTGCCCGGACATCAGGATCGAGCAGTCGCCGTCGTAGTTGTCCGGCAGGCCGAGGATGTGCCCGAGTTCGTGGGCGGTGATCCTGGTCCGGTCGTACCCCTCGGACACCGCCTCCTCGCCCAGGTAGACGGTGCCGGCGCCGGGGGAGTCGGGCTCGGTTTCCGGCCAGCCGCTGGACGCCTCGATCAGGACGGTGGAGTCGCTGGGGTCGCCCTCGGCGAACTGGACGTTGTGCTCCGCGGCGTTCCAGTTGGCAACGGCCTGGCTGACCGCGTCCGACCAGGCCGATCCGGCCTCGTTGTCGTAGTAGACGGTGGTGACGTCCTGCGGCGCGGCCGGTGCGGCGTTCGCCGAGAGCGCCGGGAGTCCCAGCAACGGCAGCGCCAGCAGCGCCGCGCCCGCTAGCATGCGGGTGGTCGTCTTGAACACTTCGCCTCCTTGGCAGGGTCAGGGACGAAGTCGTTCGTAGAGCATGGTTGCCCGTGGCAGCCAGGTCCGATGGTGGGGTTGGTTGGCGCTAACTTTTGACATGCCATCGACTGCCGGTGCGACGAGTGCGGTGACGAACACGTTGTGCGCGGCTACGGCGTGGCTGCTGGACCAAGGGTTTTCCGCTGCCTACGGTTCAGTTCGGCAGTATGGGGTTGACTTAACTGTAAACCTCTGGTTGAGGTCAAGGGTTTGGCCAGGACTGGAACGCGATTGGCGAGCCGGTGAGGTGAACACTTAGGCGTCAATAAAACGGCACTAAATGGGCATGACGGCACCGACAAGGCAGTCACGATCAGGAAGGCGGATCTGATGACTCCTCCGCACAACTACCTCGCGGTGATCAAGGTCGTCGGCATCGGCGGCGGCGGGGTCAATGCCGTCAACCGGATGATCGAGGTCGGTCTCAAGGGTGTCGAGTTCATCGCGGTCAACACCGACGCGCAGGCACTGCTCATGTCCGACGCCGACGTCAAACTGGACATCGGCCGCGAACTGACCAGAGGGCTCGGCGCGGGCGCCAACCCCGAGGTCGGCCATCGGGCCGCTGAGGACCACCGCGAGGAGATCGAGGAGGTCATCAAGGGCGCCGACATGGTCTTCGTCACCGCGGGCGAGGGCGGTGGCACCGGTACCGGTGGCGCACCCGTCGTTGCCTCGATCGCGCGCAAGCTCGGCGCGCTGACCATCGGCGTGGTCACCCGACCGTTCTCCTTCGAGGGCAAGCGCCGCGCCAAGCAGGCCGACGACGGCATCACCGAGCTGCGCAACGAGTGCGACACCCTCATCGTCATCCCCAACGACCGGCTGCTCCAGCTCGGCGACATCGGCGTGAGCCTGATGGACGCGTTCCGCTCCGCGGACGAGGTCCTCCTCTCCGGTGTCCAGGGCATCACCGACCTGATCACCACCCCCGGTCTGATCAACCTGGACTTCGCCGACGTCAAGAGCGTCATGTCCGACGCGGGCAGCGCCCTGATGGGCATCGGCTCCGCGCGCGGTGAGGGTCGCGCCATCCAGGCCGCCGAGAAGGCGATCAACTCGCCGCTGCTCGAAGCGTCCATGGACGGCGCGCACGGCGTGCTGCTGGCCATCGCCGGCGGCTCCAACCTCGGCCTTTTCGAGATCAACGAGGCGGCGTCGCTGGTCCAGGAGTCCGCGCACCCGGACGCCAACATCATCTTCGGTACGGTCATCGACGACTCGCTCGGCGACGAGGTCCGGGTCACCGTGATCGCGGCCGGTTTCGACTCGGGCATGCCCACCCACAAGAAGCTCGATCCGCGCGCGGTGACCAGCGCCAACCCGCGCACCACCGCGACGGCCACCGCCGGCCAGGTCCGCGACGAGCGGCCGCAGGTCGAGCAGCTCGCCCCGCGCCAGCAGGAGCAGAGGCCCGAGCCGAGGACGCTGCCCGCGCAGAACCCCAGCTACCAGCCCGCGCCGAGCCAGCCGGTGCCAACGCAGGAGCGCCAGTACCCGGCGCCGACCGCGCCCCAGGTGCCCACCGGCCACCAGGTCAGCAGGCCGCCGGTCGGCGGGCACAACGGTTCGGGCTCGCTGCCCAGCCGCGCGGTGCCGGTCACCGACGACCCGGACGACGAGGTGGACGTCCCGCCGTTCATGCGCCGTTGAGGTGCGAGGCGCGTTGATGTGCGAGGTGATCAACAAGTGACCCCGACCCGCGCCACGGACGGTTAGGCTTCGTGGTGTGCGGGTTCGTCGAGTGGTCACCACGCGGGCCGGCGGTGCGTCCGTCGCGCCCTACGATTCGTTCAACCTCGGGGCACATGTCGGCGACGAGCCGGGCGCGGTAGCTGCCAATCGCAAGCGTTTGACAACCGAGCTCGGCCTGCGGCCCGACCAGCTGGTCTGGATGGAACAGATCCACGGCCGCACCGCGACCATCGCGCGTGGCCCGCAATCCGAAGCCCTCCCGGCCACCGACGCCGCGATCGCGGTCGGCCCCGGCCTCGCGCCGATCGTGCTGACCGCCGACTGCGTGCCGATCCTGCTCGCCGACGCGCGGGCCGAGGTGGTCGCCGCGGTGCACGCCGGCCGGGTCGGCGCCAGGGTCGGCGTGCTGCCGGCCGCGCTGGACGCGATGGTCGAGGCGGGCGCGCGCGTCGAGCGGATCGAGGTGCTGCTCGGCCCGGCCGCCTGCGGCGAGTGCTACGAGGTGCCCGCCGCCATGCAGGCAGACGTCGAGGCGCACCTACCCGGCAGCGCCAGCAGGACCCGCAAGGGCACGCCCGGTCTCGACCTGCGGGCCGGCCTGTGGAACCAGCTCGCCGAGGCCGGCGTCGCCAGGATCGGCGTCGACCCGCGCTGCACCATCGAGGACCGCACCCTGTTCAGCCACCGTCGCGACGGCGGCCCTGGCAGGCAGACCGGCCGCATCGCGGCGCTGACCTGGCTGGAACCGGACCCGGCGTGACGCGGGAGCGGGTCGAGGAGCTGGCCGAGTCGCTCGCGCGGGTGCGCGAGCGGATCGCCGACGCCGCGCGGGCCGCTGGCCGGGACCCGGACGAGGTGGCGCTGCTCGCGGTGACCAAGACCTTCCCTGCCGCCGACGTGGCAGCGCTCGTCGATCTGGGCCTGCGTGACTTCGGCGAGAACCGGGACCAGGAGGCGTCGGCCAAGGTGCCCGAGCTGGCCGCGCTGCGGCCGGGGGTGGACGTGCGCTGGCAGATGATCGGCAGTGTGCAGCGGAACAAGGCCCGCTCAGTGGTGGCTTGGGCCGGGCAGGTGCAGTCGGTCGACTCGCCCCGGCTCGCGGAGGCGCTGGCGTCATCCGTTCGGGTGGCAGTTGATCGAGGTTCGCGGACCGGCGCGCTGGATGTCTTGGTCCAGGCCAGCATTGACGAAGATCCAAAACGTGGTGGCTGCCCACTGCCCGATCTGGTGAGATTGGCTGACCTGATCGAGGGTCAACCCGAGCTGCGACTACGTGGAGTCATGGCAGTGGCTCCGCTTGAGAGTGAACCAAAACGAGCTTTCGAACGTCTAGCAGGTGTGGTGATCACCTTGCGTGAACACCATCCGAGGGCGACAGAACTGTCCATCGGCATGAGCGGTGACCTTGAGGCGGCGATCGCCAGTGGGTCGACATGTGTGCGTGTCGGAACCGCGCTGCTCGGTGGGCGGCGATTAGCCTCGGCATAGCACGGGTACAGATCGCCGGGAGGACGGGGCGGCGGTCGCTCGCGTTTCGCGACGCAAGGCGTCACGAAGAAAGGGCTGTCATGAGTGCGCTGCAGAAGTTGAAGGCCTACTTCGGGATGGTCCCTGCCGACGAGCTGGACGAGTACGAGGACGACGATCGTTACGGAGCGTACTCGTCGACCTACTCCTCGGGCCCGGCCGATGACTTCGACGGCTACGGCGACCGCGCCGTGAGCCGGCGGAGGCTTTCCGACGGAGCCCGTCCGGTGTCCCGGCTGGACTCCAACGACGACCTGCGCAGCTTCTCGGCCGGCACCGGCCCGAGGGGTGCCCGGCCGTGGCTGACCGAAACCGCCCAGCGCAGCGCGACCCCGATCCGGGGCGCCCTCGCCGAGCAGCCCGAGTTCGTCGACCCGGCGCCGCGCACCCGCGTGCCCGCCGAGCCGACAACGGGTTCGCAGCCGTCGCTGAGCAAGGTCGTCACCCTGCACCCGCGCAGCTATGCGGATGCCCGCGCCATCGGCGAGCACTATCGAGACGGCAGCCCGGTGATCATCAACATCACCGCGCTCTCCGATGCTCACGCTCGGCGAGTGGTCGACTTCGCAGCGGGTTTGGCCTTCGCGATGCGGGGCGATATCGACAAGGTCACGGACACCGTGTTCTTGATCTCACCACCGAACCTTGACCTGACCGCGGAAGACCATCGTCGCATCGCAGAGGGCGGTTTCTTCGGGTAGTCGAATGCCACTTGACCGCCCCGACTGACCTTCGAGCGACATTGGTGGCACAGTTGAACTGTGGAAACCGCTCGGTTCGTGCTCTACTACGTGTTGTTCGTCTTCTGGTTGCTGCTCACCGCCCGCGTGGTGGTGGAGCTCGTCCGGGCGTTCGCGAGGGAATGGCGTCCGGCTGGCGGGGTAGCGGTAACCCTGGAAACGATCTACACAGTGACCGACCCACCGGTGCGGGTAGTCCGTCGGGTGATCCCGATGGTGCGAATCGGCGGCGTGGGACTAGACGTATCGATTATGGTGCTGCTGCTGGTCGTGTTCATACTGATGCGACTGGCGTTCCCGGGATGACGGGGCTCCGGGTATCGGCAGCCGCGAGTGCGTGAGGTGATCTGATGGGCTTGACCCCCGCTGACGTGCACAACGTCGCGTTCAGCAAGCCTCCTATTGGCAAGCGGGGCTACAACGAAGACGAGGTTGACGCCTTCCTCGACCTGATCGAGGCGGAGCTGGCTCGTCTGATCGAGGAGAACAACGAACTCCGGGCACAGGTCGAGCAGCTTGACCAACAGCTCGACGCGGCGCGGTCGGACCTCGACGGCGCGCGCGCGCAGCTCGGATCCGTTGATCCGGCACCCTCCCGCCGGCTCGCGCCGGTCCCACCGCCCTCCTCGATGGAGGAGACGGCACCGGGAGGCATGGCCGGTGGCGATCACCACGTGCAGGCTGCGAAGGTGCTGGGGCTCGCCCAGGAGATGGCCGACCGGTTGACCGGCGAGGCCAAGTCCGAGGCGGACGGCATGCTGGCGGAGGCGAGGACCAAGGCGGAGCAGCTGCTCTCCGAGGCCCGCGCCAAGTCCGACACCATGGTCAACGAGGCCAGGACCAGGGCCGAGACCATGCTCAACGAGGCACGTACCCGGGCCGAGACGGTAGAGCGCCAGGCCAGGGACAAGGCCACGACGCTGGAACGCGACGCGACCCGCAAGCACACCGAGGTGCTCAGCACGATCACGGCCGAGAAGAAGCAGCTCGACACCGAGATCGAGAAGCTGCGGACCTTCGAACGCGAGTACCGGACCAGGTTGAAGACGCTGCTCGAATCGAGCCTGCGCGACCTCAACGACCGTGGTTCGGCCGCGCACGCGGAGACGCGCTCCAACCAGACCGGCTACTCCTTCGGTCCGCGCGCGGAAGCGGGCTGACCTGTAGTTCTATGGCTTTCACAGCAGGCCGACGGCGGCCGGGTAGGGCGAGAAGAAGATCATGCTCTTGCTGGCTCTCCTCCTCGTCCTGGCCGCCCTCGGCCTGCTGATCGTCGCGTTGGCCACGTCGGCCATGTTCTGGGCGTGGCTCTCGGTGGTGGCCAGCGTCGCCGCGACCGCGATGTTGATCGCGGACTGGTGGCGTCGCAGGCACGCGCCCGCCACGCCGGCCGCTGAACCGGCAGCACCTCCGGCGACAACGGACGAGCCGGCCGCTCTGTCTTTTTCTTTGGTGAACCCTGAAGCTGAACTCGACCCTGAGACCGAGCCGGCCGAGGAGGACACCGACGCGGCCGATGTGCTCATCGTCACCGATCTCGATGTCGAGGTCCGGGTTCTTGACGAGCGACCGCGCTACCACCTCACCGGCTGCCGCTGGGTCGGCGAACGGTTGACCCTCCCGCTGCCGGTTGGTGAGGCACGCCAACTGGGTTTCAGCCCGTGCGCGATCTGCACCCCTGACGCGGTGATCGCCGAACGGTACCGGGCCAGCGCCGAATGACCGGCCTGAAGGAATAACGAGGTTGCCGGACCCGATATTCTTGGATGCAACAGGCGTTGATCCGGCCATCACCGGGGAGCTTCCGGAAGAACGGGCGGCTCTGTCTTTTTCAGTAGCAGCCTCAGTAGAACCGGACGGGTCGGCCCGTCACAGCCGATGATGAGCGGCGCACGCTGATCCTCCTCGGGTCGGCGCGCGCAAGCGGGGTGGTACCGCGGGAAGCCGAACCGGGTTCGGCCCTCTCGTCCCCGTGTGGACTTCGGTCTATGCGAACGACGATGGAGTGAGACCCGCTCATGAGTTACCCGAAGAATTCCGACACCGGCGTGCCGGCGCAGCCGTACTTCCCGGATCTCGAACGCGGCGTGCTCGACTACTGGGCCAAGGACGACACCTTCCAGGCCAGCGTCGATCATCGTCCGGCTGGCGAGAACGGGTCGAACGAGTTCGTCTTCTACGACGGCCCGCCCTTCGCCAACGGCCTGCCGCACTACGGCCACCTGCTCACCGGTTATGTCAAGGACGCGGTGCCGAGGTTCCAGACCATGCTCGGCCACCGGGTCGAGCGCCGGTTCGGCTGGGACTGCCACGGCCTGCCGGCCGAGGTCGAGGCAGAGCGCGAACTCGGGTTCAAGGTCAAGGCAGACATCGAGGCGTTCGGCGTCGAGAAGTTCAACGAGGCGTGCCGCACCTCGGTCATGCGCTACACGCACGAGTGGCGCGACTACGTGACCCGCCAGGCGCGCTGGGTGGACTTCGACAACGACTACAAGACCCTCGACCTCTCCTTCATGGAGAGCGTCATGTGGGCGTTCAAGTCGCTCTATGACAAGGGCCTGATCTACCAGGCGTTCCGCGTGCTGCCCTACTGCTGGCGCTGCGAAACCCCGCTGGCCGCCGCCGAGCTGCGGATGGACGCCGGCACCTACCGCGACCGCCAGGACCCGGCCTCGACGGTCTGGTTCGAGCTGGAGACCGGCGAGCGGATCCTGGCCTGGACGACCATGCCGTGGACGCTGGTGCCGAACATGGCGCTCGTGGTCGGCGAGGACATCGACTACGCGGTCCTGGAAAAGGACGGCCACCGCTGGATACTGGCGCAGGCCCGCCTCGGCGCCTACGAGAAGGAGTTCGAGGGTGCGACCCGCGTCGACACCGTCAAGGGCAGCGCCCTGGTCGGCCGCAGGTACAAGCCCATGTTCGACTTCCTCGTCGATCAGGTCGCGGACAACCCGAACGTCTTCACCGTGCTCGCGGGCGACTTCGTGTCCACTGAGGACGGTACGGGTGTCGTGCAGGTCTCGCCCTGTCACGGTGAGGACGACTTCAACGTGTGCACAGCCAACGGGATACCGGCGATCCTGACCGTGGACGCGCACACCCGGTTCACCTCGGTCGCTCCGCGTTTCGAGGGCTTGCAGGTGTTCGAGGCGAACAAGCCGATCCTGCGCGAACTGCGCGAACGCGGCCTTCTTGTTCGCCAGGACAGCTACGTGCACTCCTACCCGCACTGCTGGCGCTGCGACAACCCGTTGGTGTACAAGGCGGTCGACTCCTGGTTCCTGTCGGTCACCGCGTTCCGCGACCGGATGGTCGAGCTGAACCAGCAGATCAGCTGGACGCCGGAGCACATCAAGGACGGCCAGTTCGGCAAGTGGCTGGCCGGCGCCCGCGACTGGTGCATCTCGCGCAACCGGTTCTGGGCATCGCCGCTGCCGGTCTGGGTGTCCGACGACCCCAACTTCCCGCGCACCGACGTGTACGGGTCGCTCGACGAGTTGGAGCGCGACTTCGGCGTGCGCCTCACCGACCTGCACCGCCCCTACGTCGACGAGCTGACCAGGCCCAACCCGGACGACCCGAGCGGCAGGGCGACCATGCGCCGCGTGCCAGAGGTGCTCGACGGCTGGTTCGAGTCCGGTTCGATGCCCTTCGCCCAGGTCCACTACCCCTTCGAGGCGACCGACTGGTTCGAGCACCACTACCCTGGCGACTTCATCGTCGAGTACAACGGCCAGACCCGCGCCTGGTTCTACTACATGCACGTGCTGGCGACGGCGTTGTTCGACCGACCGGCGTTCCGCAGCGCGATAGCCCACGGCATCGTGCTCGGCGACGACGGGCAGAAGATGTCCAAGTCGCGGCGCAACTACCCGGACGTGAACGAGGTGTTCGACCGGGACGGGTCGGACGCGATGCGCTGGTTCCTGATGGCGTCGCCGATCCTGCGTGGCGGCAACCTGATCGTCACCGAGCGCGGCATCCGCGACTCGGTCCGAGCCGCCGTCCTGCCGCTCTGGAACACCTACTACTTCCTCGCGCTCTACGCGAACGCCGCGAACACCGATGGCCACTGGCGCACCGACAGCCAACATGTCCTGGACCGGTACGTGCTGGCGAAAACGCACGATCTCGTGAAGGACGTGCACGAGGCCATGGCGGGCTACGACCTGTCCGGCGCGTGCGCGCTGATCGAGGACTTCCTCCAGGCCCTGACCAACTGGTACGTGCGCCGCTCGCGCGACCGGTTCTGGGCAGGCGACCAGGACGCCATCGACACCCTGCACACCGTGCTGGAGGTGACCTGCCGGGTCGCAGCGCCGTTGCTGCCGCTGACCACCGAGGAGGTCTGGCGCGGCCTGACCGGCGAGCGATCCGTGCACCTGACCGACTGGCCGTCGGCCGACGCCCTGCCGGCCGATGACGGGCTGGTCACCGCGATGGACGAGGTGCGCAAGGTCGCCTCGGCCGCGTTGTCGCTGCGCAAGGCCAACAAGCTGCGCGTTCGGCTGCCGCTGACCGGGCTCGTCGTGGCCGCGCCCAACTCGGCGCTGCTCGAACCGTTCACCGAGATCATCAGCGACGAGGTGAACGTCAAGCGGGTCGAGCTGACCACGGACGTGGCCGCGCACGGTCACTTCGAGCTGGTGGTCAACGCGCGGGCCTGCGGCCCGAGGCTCGGCGGCGACACCCAGAAGGTGATCCGTGCGGTCAAGGCGGGCGAGTGGTCGACCACCGAGACCGGCGCGGTGGTCGCGGCCGGCATCGAGCTGCTGGACGGCGAGTACGAGCGCAGGCTCGTCGCCACCGACCCCGGCGCGACCGCCGCGCTGCCCGGCGGCAACGGCCTTGTCGTGCTGGATACCGAGGTCACCGAGGAACTGGCGGTCGAGGGCGTCGCCCGCGACGTGGTCAGGGCCGTCCAGCAGGCACGCCGCGACGCGGGCCTCGACGTGTCCGACCGGATCGCGCTGACCGTGTTCGCGCCCGCCGCCGTGCTCGACGCGGTCCGCGCGCACGAGCGGTTCGTCGCGGGCGAAACGCTCGCCGACTCGGTCGCCTACGAACCGCTGGACGCCGCGCCCGCCGCGGCCTCCGCCGCGACCGTCGGCGACGGCCTGGATGTCCGTGTCACGGTGGCCAGGAAGTCGTAGCCACCACGCAGGAACCACACATACGGCGACCAGCGGGCCGGCCTCCTCGGGGGCCGGCCCAGTGCCGTTTCGGCCCGATCCAGCAGATCCTCCATGAACGCGTCATGCAGCGCCCGAAAGACCACGCTCCACGCCAGCAGCCCGACGATCCCGATCGGCTCGCCGATCACGGTGTGTTGGAGCAGCACCCCCTTCGGATGCTCGATCAACTCCAGCGCGTGCCCGCCCCGCACGGGTGTCGGCAGCCGGAACTCGAACTCGACGCGCCGTCCCGGCTGGTAGCTGACGCACGCGTACCGGATTGGCCCGTGCCCGCCGTCCGCGCCAACGCCCAGCGGCCGGTCCAGCACCAGCCCTGGCCACGGCGGCGCAGGCCACAGCGCGTTGCCCGGCTCGGCCACCGCGTCGAGCAACGCGCCGACCTCGTCCATTGAGGCAGGCAGCAACCGCTGATGAACATTGCTGATCATGACAGACTCCCTCCATACGGTGCCGTATGGTCGACGAACATACGGTAGCGTATGGAGCCATGCCGGGAAAGCCTCGACTTGCGAAGGACGACTGGACTCGGGCCGCCCTCGTCGCACTCGCGGAAGGCGGCCTGGCCTCGGTCGCGATCGAACCGCTTGCCGCCAAGCTCGGCGCGACCAAGGGCAGCGCCTACTGGCACTTCTCGAGCCGCGAGGCCCTGGTCAGGGCCGCTTTGGAGCGCTGGGAGGTCGAGCAGACCGACGCGATCATCGCCCGCGTCGAGGTCACCGAGAACCCGCGCGAGCAGCTCCGCCTGCTGTTCGTGGCCGCGTTCGCCGATCCAGCTGCCAGCCGCGTCCAACTCGCCCTGCACGCCGCCGCCACCGATCCGGTCGTCGCGGCGGTGCTCGCCCGCGTCACCGAGCGCCGCATCGGCTACCTGACCACGCTCTACCAGCGCGTCGGCTTTCCACTTCAGGACGCGACCCGTCGCGCCACCCTCGCCTACACCACCTACCTCGGCACCATCCAGCTCCGCCGCTCGGTGCCGAACTCGCTGCCCGCCGACGAGGATGGCTGGCGCACCTACCTCGACGACGCCGTCCGCGCGCTCACGGTCCTACCCGATGAACATGAGTGAGCACCGATTCGCTGTGCGGGTGAAACCGGGCGCCGGCAAGCAATCCGTCGCCGACCGCGACAAGATCGTCGTCGTCCAGGCGTCACCCGATCGACTTGCGTTGATCATCGACAAGGTGACAGAACTGCGTGACAAATGAGAGATTTCTCCTCTCAGTAACCAAACGCGGCCCACATTGACCACAATGGACCTGGCGAGAGGAGACAACCGTGGCGGATCTGGCCGAGGTGCTCGGCATTTCCGCCGTCGTGCTGCTCGTCGCCGTGCTGGCCGTGCGCGTGTCGGTCCGGCTCGGCCTGCCGTCTCTCCTGCTGTATCTGGCGATCGGCCTGCTGCTCGGCGAGTCTGGCATCGGCATCAGGTTCGACAACGCGCAACTCACCCAGTCGCTCGGCATCGCAGCACTCGTGCTCATCCTGGCCGAAGGCGGCTTGACAACGCGCTGGTCGACGATCAGGCCGGCGCTGGGACTTGGTGTCGTACTGTCCACTGTGGCCGTTGTGCTGAGCATCGCGGTCACCGGCGTCGCCCTGCACTTCCTCATCGGCCTGGACTGGCGCTCCGGTCTGCTCTGGGGCTCCGTGCTCGCCTCGACCGATGCCGCCGCCGTGTTCAGCGTGCTGCGCAGGATCAACGTGAGCAGAAAACTTGTTGGCGCGCTGGAACTCGAATCGGGTCTCAACGACGCCCCGGTCTACATCGCGGTGGTGCTGCTCGCCTCCGACGCACAGTTCACCTGGCGCACGCCGCTGTTGGTCGGCTACGAACTGTTGGTCGGCGCGCTGATCGGCCTCGCGCTCGGCTGGGCAGGCGGGTTCGCGCTGCGCAGGGCCGCGCTGCCGGCGACCGGCCTGTATCCGCTGGCCATCATGTCGGTCTGCGTGCTCGCCTTCGCCGGCAGTGACCTGGCCGGCGCGTCCGGCCTGCTCGCCACCTACGTGTGTGCGCTGGTGCTCGGCAACTCGCACCTGCCGCACCGCGCCGACACGCTCTCCTTCGCCGAGGGGTTCGGCTGGCTGGCCCAGATCGGCCTGTTCGTCCTGCTCGGCCTGTACGCGTCGCCACCAGAACTGCTCGCGGCCGTTGTCCCCGGCCTGGTCGCGGGCGCGGTCCTGGTGTTGCTGGCCCGCCCGCTGTCGGTGTTGCTGGCCACCATCGGCTTTCGGCTGCCCTGGCGGGAGAGGGCGTTCCTGTCCTGGTCCGGCCTGCGCGGCGCGGTGCCGATCGTGCTCGCGCTCATCCCGCTCACCGACGGCCGGCCGGGTGCGCAACAACTCGTCGGCGCGGTCTTCGTGCTGGTCGTCGTGCTCACCCTCGTGCAGGGCGGCACGTTGCCGTTACTGGCCAAGGTGCTCGGGCTCACCGCTGACACGCAGCCGCAGGAGCTGGAGGTCGACTCCGCGCCGCTCGACGACATCGACGCCGGCCTGATCCAGGTGCGGATCGGCCCGAAGTCCAGGCTGCACGGCGTGTACCTGGCAGAACTGCGGCTGCCGGCCGGCGCGACGGTCAGCCTGGTGGTGCGCGGGGACAACGGGTTCACCCCGGACGCGCGCACCCGACTTCGGCACGGCGACCAACTCCTCGTGGTGGCAACGGAATCCGTGCGCGAGGCCACCGAACGCAGGCTGCGCGCGGTCGACAGGGCCGGCCGCTACGCCGCCTGGCAGGGCGAGACCGGAGCCGAGTAACCGGCCTGCGACGACTACCGTTTGACACCAACGGCCGCGCGCAGGTTGGTGGCGGCAGCCTCGCCCTCGTCGACGGGACCGGGCTGGTCCGGGTGCCAGAACGGCGCCAGGACCAGGCCCGGTTCGATCAGCTTGTACCCGTCGAGCAGCCGCCGGATCTCCTCCACCGTGCGGAACAGCGTCGGCGTCGGCGTGCGCGCGTAGGCGTCCAGGAACGCCTGTACCTGCTCGTCGGTCAGGGTGACCTGGTTGGCGTGCGAGATCGCCAGGTAACTGCCGGAACAGCTCGCGTCCCGGTACTCGGCGAGCATGCCGAACGGGTCGTCGTCATCGGTGAGGAAGTGCAGGATGCCCATGGCCAGCACGGCGATCGGCCGGTCGAGGTCGAGCAGGTCGGCGACGGTCGGCGCGGCGAGCACGTCGTGCGGGGAGCGGATGTCCGCCTGGGTCATGGTGACCAGCGGCTCGTTCTCCAGCAGCTTGTTGGCGTGCGCGACGGCCACCGGCTCCCGGTCGACGTAGGCGACCCTGGCGTTCGGGTTGTACCTGTGCACCACCTCGTGCACGTTGCCCACGGTCGGGATGCCCGAACCGAGGTCGAGGAACTGGTCGATGCCGATCCTGGCCAGGTAGCCCGCTGCCCGGCCGAGGTAGGAGCGGTTGGCCCGGACGGCGGCGCGGAAGTGCGGGAACGCAGCCGCTGCGGTTTCGGCGGCCTCCCGGTCGACAGCGAAGTTCTGGCCGCCGCCCAGGAGGTAGTCATACATCCGCGCCGAACTGGGTCGCTGGTAGTCGACCTGCTCCGGTTCTGGCATGGTCCCCGACCCCTCCTGAAGTAGAGGGGCATGCTATCGGGCGGCCTCGGCGAAGGGCCGGGCGAACGACGTCAACGCGTCGATCGCGGCGGGCGCCAGGATCTGGTCGTTGACGGAGTCGCCCGCCGGGTGCAGTTCGTGGTCGAGTCCGGGCAGCACGACCAGTCCCTGCCCCCTGGCGTGCGCCGCACGCAACGCGCTGAGCAGCGCGGGCGTCGTCGAGCACGGCACATTGGTGTCGGCGGTGCCGCAGGTGACCATGACCCGCGTGCCGGGCCGCAGCTGTCGGGCCACGTCCGGTGGGAAGATCGCGTCGTCCGACCGAACGTAGTTGGCGTTGGCGGCGCTGAAGATGGCGTCGGCGAAGACTTGTTGAAGGCTGGGCAGCAGGCCGGTGTAGTCGATCGGTTGACCGGCCCGGAATTCCGCGATCACCCTGGCGATGCCCGCCTTGTTCTGTGCCGCAACGTTTTCGGTCAACTGCCCTGCCGCTACCGCCGCGTCGAGCTGTTCGCCGACTTGCAGGTCGATCAGGTCCAGCAGGCGCTCGTCCTGTGGCTCGATCAACGCCAGCCCGGCCGGTCGCGGCCACACCGACTCGGCGACCAGCACGCTGGTGAACCCGCCCTCGGAATGACCGAGTATCAACAGCTTCGCCGGATCAATCTCGGATCGCCTTGCCAGCAACCGATAGGCGGCATCGGCCTGGCGGACGAACGCGGCCAGATCGATCCGGCCAGGGTCGGACGCGTACGCACCGGCGCCGGTCTGACCGGAGAAGTACTTGTCGAACCGGAAGCTGACGATGCCCTGCCCGTCGAGCACGCCCGCGATCAACCGCAATGTGTCCGGATCGAAGCTGGGCAGCTGGTCGCCGTCGCGGTCGGTCGGACCGCTGCCGGGCAACAACAACGCGCCGGCGAGCCGCTGGCCCGCGTGGTGCGCGGGAATGTGCAGCGTGCCGTAGGCCGTCGTGCCGTCCTGGGTGAACGACACCCGCACATCGGTCGCGGGGATCGGCGCAGGCGCTGCCGACGCGGCCACCGTGCTGGTGCCGAGTGCGAACGTGATGAGGGTTACTCCGACGATGCGCCGGGCACGGCGCGCGAATAACGGTGTCATGACGCCAGCATGGAACGCGCCGCGTCGCCGCACGTTGTCGATTGTCGATGAAACGCGACGGCGGCCGCCCATCCCAGCATTCGAGAGCGGGGTGGCCCGATTCGGGACGGTTCGGCTAGCCTCGGCGCCAGGTCATGAGTGCCAGCGTCAAGCCCCGGCTCGCTGGCCGGCAACCCTCCTACCGCGGTGGGGTGCCCCGGGTGAGGACCAGGCCCACCGCGCGGCGCGGTCGGGCAAGCGCGGAACCCTCCTGAAAGGGTTCCCAGACCCGCTGGAGGACCTGATGACGCTCGCGATCACCCGCCCGGTCAGCCCCGTTTCCGCTGCCGTTCCCTCGATTCCCGCCGTAGTCGGCGCACGGCTGTCCGTTCCGCTGGTCACCGGCGAACAGATCGGCTACGCCAACCTCGACCACGCGGCCAGCGCACCCTGTCTCGCCCAGGTTCAGTCCGCAGTGGACGAACTGCTGCCGTGGTACGCGAGTGTGCACCGCGGCGCGGGTTTCGCGTCCCAGGTCAGCACCCGCGTCTACGAGCAGGCACGCGGCACGCTGCGCACCTTCTTCGGTGCCAACGACAACGACACCGTGATCTTCACCCGCAACACCACCGACGCGCTGAACCTGTTGGCCCGCGCGGTACCGAGGGGCACCTCGGTCGTGCTGTTCGACACCGAGCACCACGCCGCCCTGCTGCCCTGGCGCGGCCCGCACGTGCGCAGGCTGGTCACGCCCGAGACGCCGCTGGACGCGGTGCGCGCGGTCGACCGAGCGCTGCGCGACTGCCCGGTCGGCCCTCGGCTCGTCGTGGTCGGCGGCGCCTCCAACGTGACCGGCGAGGTGCTGCCGGTCGCCGAACTCGCCGCGGTCGCCCACCGACACGGCGCGCGCATCGCCCTGGACGCCGCCCAACTCGCCCCGCACCGCCCCGTCGACATCCGCGAACTCGGCGTCGACTACGTCGCGGCGTCCGGCCACAAGCTCTATGCCCCGTTCGGCGCTGGCGTGCTGCTCGGCCGGGGCGACTGGCTTGCGGCCGCGCAGCCGTACCTGATCGGCGGCGGCGCCACCAGCCTGGTCCGCGACCACGGCCCGCACCTTGGCATCTCCTGGTCCGGCGGCCCCGACCGGCACGAGGCCGGCTCGCCCAACGTGGTCGGCGTGCACGCGCTCGCGATCGCCGCGGAAACGCTGGGTCGCAACTGGACACACATCCGCGCACACGAGCGCACCCTGCTCCGCACGCTGCGCACCGGCCTCGCCGATGTCCCCGGCCTGCGCGAACTGAGCCTGTTCGGCCAGGACGCGGACCGGGTCGGCGTGGTCAGCTTCACCATCCCCGGCCACGACTCCGGCCTGCTCGCCGCGGCACTGTCCGCCGAGTACGGCATCGGCGTGCGGGACGGCGCGTTCTGCGCGCACATCGGCACCCGCAGGCTGCTCGACCGGGTCGAGGCCACCGAGCCGAGAGCGATCCGCGCCAGCATCGGCCTCGGCACCACCGACGAGCACGTGCGCCGGTTCACCAACGCGCTGTACAGCCTGGTCACCAGGGGCCCGCGCTGGACCTACGGCGAGGTCGACGGCCGCTGCGCACCCACCCCCGACCCGCGCCCGCTGCCGCCGTTCCTGACCGACTGATGGACAATGGCGGACGTGACTAGCGATCCGGGCGAGCCGCCGACCCAGGAGACCGACGAGCACGGGGTCGACGACTACGAGGCCGACGACTACGGTGCCGTCGACCACGAGGCCGTCGAGCCGCCGCTGCCGCCGCGCCGGTTCGCGGTGCTGGCCGTCGTCGCCCCGCTCGCCCTGGCCCTCGACATCGTCACCAAGGTGCTGATGGTCGCGAACCAGGAGGGCAAGCCGCCGATCCGCGTCCTCGGCGGCCTGATCTACCTCGACGTGATCCGCAACTCCGGCGCCGCGTTCTCCATGGCGACCGGCATGACCTGGATCCTGAGCCTGATCGCGGTCGCCGTGGTCGTCGCGCTGGTCGTTGTGGCGCCAAAGCTGCGCTCCACCGGCTGGGCCATCGGCCTCGGCCTGGTGCTCGCCGGCGCGCTGGGCAACCTGATCGACCGGATCTTCCGCAGCCCCGGTCCGCTGCGCGGGCACGTCGTCGACTTCATCTCGGTGTTCGGCCCCTACGCCAAGTACTTCGCGGTGTTCAATGTCGCCGACTCGTGCATCTGCGTCGGCGGCGCCCTGATCGTGCTGATGGCCATCCTGGGCCGCGACTACGACGGCGGCGTCGCACGCAGGCACAGGCTCGCCGAAGCGAGCCGCTCATGACGTCCGCGCGCTCCCTGCCGGTCCCGGACGGCCTTGACGGCATGCGGGTCGACGCCGGCCTGGCCAGGCTGCTCGGCCTGTCCCGCACGGTCGTCGCGGAACTCGCGGCAGCGGGCGACGTGCTGCTCGACGGTCGCGCGGCCGGCAAGTCCGACCGGCTGATGGCAGGCTCCCTGCTGGAGATCACCCTCCCCCAGCCGGAAACCGCGGTCAGCGAAGCGCCCGCCATGCCGGTCGATGGCCTCGTCGTGCTGCACGCGGACGACGACATCATCGTGGTCGACAAACCGGTCGGCGTCGCGGTGCATCCCAGCCCCGGCTGGACCGGCCCGACCGTGGTCGGCGGCCTCGCCGCGGCAGGCTACCGGGTTTCCACCTCCGGCGCCGCCGAGCGGCAGGGCGTCGTGCACCGGCTCGACGTCGGCACCACCGGTGTGATGGTGGTTGCCGCGAGCGAACACGCCTACACCGTGCTCAAGCGGGCGTTCAAGGAGCGCACCGTTGACAAGCGCTACCACGCGATCGTGCAGGGCCACCCCGACCCGAGCCGCGGCACCATCGACGCGCCGATCGACCGGCATCCCAAGCACGACTACAAGTTCGCGGTGGTCGCGGGGGGCAGGCCGAGCGTGACGCACTACGAGACGATCGAGGCATTCCCGGCCGCGTCGCTGGTAGACGTGAAGCTGGAAACCGGCCGCACACACCAGATCCGCGTGCACTTCGCCGCGTTGAAGCACCCGTGCGTCGGCGACATCACCTACGGCGCCGACCCGACCCAGGCCAAACGCCTCGGCCTGACCCGCCAGTGGCTGCACGCCCGCTCACTCGGCTTCGAACACCCAGCCGACGGCCAGTGGGTCCAGTTCACCAGCGACTACCCAGCAGACCTCCAACACGCCCTCGACCTGCTGCGCGACGCCTGAGTTACCCGGCTGCGATCGATGCGCTGGAACGCGGAGGCCGGCGCTCGGACGACCGCTCGCGGATCGGATCGCAGGATCGGAGATCCACAACCTGAAGGAGCTGCGCCCCGCGTCGACAGGTGAGTCCGAGGTTCGGATACTTTGGACCGAGTGGTACCGCGAAGCAATTCCGCTGGCCGAGCAGCGTTATACGAGGCATATGGCAGCACTGGAGGGCGATGGCGATGGCTAACTGGAGGGATGTAAAGGCCCGCAAGCGGGAGATCGACGATGCATCGGGCCGGGATGTCGCGGCTGCGGAGGCCGAAGCGAAGAGTGCTACCGCTGCCTATGTCTTGGGTTACCGGCTTAGCCAACTGCGTGAGCAGGCTCATCTCACGCAAGCTGATGTTGCTGAGCGTATGGGAGTCAAGCAGCCACGAGTGTGCGCCATCGAGAAGGGCGACCCGGCCCAGATGGAGGTCGAGACGCTTCAGCGATACATCGAAGCCCTCGGCGGCAAACTCCGTTTGGTTGTGGGCTTTGGTGATCATGCGACGGCCTGACCTCTGGCTGAGAGATGCCTCGAACCTGGCTGCCGACGTAATGCCAGCTGTCGGCCGTGTGCGGTTCTTGGAGCGTAGCCGCGACACTTCACCAAGAGCGCGCTGAACTACTCGACCGTCCAGGTGAGACTGTTCCTGTCCTCATCCGGCCGCGCGCTCCAGCGCACCGCGGTGATCCGCGCGTCCTCGGGCAGCACGTACACGGTGTGCCCGCCCGCGGTGTCACCCGGCGCGACACCGATCCGGTGCGGCGGTCGGGAGGACAGCGACACCGGCGCCTTGCTGACTGTGCTGCCGTCCGCCGCGACCAGCACCAGGTACAGGTCGGGCAGGGTCTGGTAGGGCGCGGTGCCGAGGTTGGTCATCTCGGTGTGCACGACTACCGCGCGTTCGCCGTCCCGCAGCCGGTAACCGGCCGCGGTGAACAGGAAGTCGGCCGGGTCGACCACCTCGATCAGGTTGATCGCGATGTGTTCACCCTCCAGCCCTTCCGTACGCAGCGTCTCGCCGACGGTGCCCTCGTGACGTTCCGGCGCCGGCGGAGCGGGCGGTTGCGGGGCCTGGCGCGGCGGCTGGTCGCCACGTGCCCAGGTGGCGCTGCCCGGCGGGCCCCAGGTGTTGCCGGCGCGCGCGGCGGCAGGCGCGGGCTGGGGCGGCGGAGCGAAACCCGGCTGCCGCGCGGGCGGCGGAAACGAGCCGGGCGGCGGATAACTGCCGGAAGGACCGCCGGAAACGCCGTAGTTCGGGCGGCGAAGGCCGGGGCGGATACGGCCCGAACTGCGCCGGATAGGCCGGGCTGGATTGGCGGCGGATAAGGACCCGACTGGCTCGGGTTCGGCATCGGATACGGTCCGGACGGCGGTCCCACGTTCGGATTCGGGTAGTTCGGATTCGGGTAGTTGCCCCAGCCACTCGCGTTGGCGATGGCCGCGCGGATCCCGTTCGGGTCACACTCGACCCCGACCAGCAACGGCAGCCCGCTCGCGGACAACGCGAGCAACCGCGCCGCGACCTCTCTCGGATCCATGCCGAGCCGGCCGGCGATGTCGGCTATCGCGGCCTTGCCCGACTCCGCAACCACCGCGAGCACGCGAACATCGACCGGATCTGGGACAGCCACGCGTCGCACGCTACCGCGTCCCACCGACCAGTGCCGCAGCACCGCCCCTCAGCTAACGGGCATGCGGGACAGTGCCGGATGGCGCGCGTTGTCCACCCGCACCGCGACATCCGCGAACTCAGCCGGCGCGACCTCCTCCGCATAGCGCGCGTAGGCGGGCAGCGTCCACCGGGCCTCGTCGTCGATCTGCCGGGCCAGCGCGGCGGGCGAGAGCCACAGGTGCACCGCGAAGTCGATGGGCAGCCCCTGCCCGAGCAGCAGCGCCCCGTCCAGCAACAGCACCCCACCAGGCGGAACGTGCACATAGTCGGCGCGCACCGCACGGTCGCGGTTCGCGTCCCACAACGCCGGCAGCACCCGCCCCGACCCGCCCGGATCGAGCGGCCGCAGCACCTCCCTCGCCAGGCCGTTCACGTCCAGCCAGTCCGTGTAGAACGCGTCCGGATCGGTGCGGCCGTGCTCGAACCGCAGCGAAGCGGGCCGCAGGAAGTCCGCCGCGCGCACCCGTTGCACGGCCCGGCCCCTGGTGCGCAACGGATCGACAAGCGCATCGGCAAGATCACCCGGTCGCGTCGGCGGCGCCCCGTCGATCACGACCCGAACCCACTCGCCCTGTCGCAGCTCGCCGACCAGCTCGGCGATCTCGCGCACGAGCAGTTCCGGTGAGATCGGGCGCAACGACATGCCCTCATGCTGCCGGCCCGCCACTGGCCGCTCCCCTCATTGATGGGCAGGTGGCCTCCCAGGCCGCCTCGATCATCAGGAAGATCTCGTCCACCGCGGCCTCCGGATCGGCCGCCTCCCTGGCCAGCGAATGAGCGTCGATCACGAACCTGGCGATCGTCCGGCAGGCCGTCGGGGTCCGGGACAGGCCGGGATCGGCGGCGATGGCGGCTGCCAGCGACTCCGCATGGCGCAGCCCCATCGACTCCTCGTACTCCCGCAGGGCAGGTGTTTCGTCGATCATGCGCCAGATCGGGGCGGCGCTCTCCGTCGCGCAATGTCGCACCATGGCGTGGATCTCGCGGCGCAGCGCTGGGATGAGTGGCTCGTGCGGCGCCCGGTCGGTGACCGCCTGGGTGAGGCGTTGCTCGAAGTCGCCGTCCCGCTCGAACACCAGGGCTTCTTTGGAAGCGAAGTGGGAGAAGACCGTGGTGACGGCCACGTCGGCCGCGGTGGCCACATCACGGATGCCCACCGCGTCGTACCCGCGTTCCAGGAAGAGCCGCAGGGCGGTGTCGGCGATCTTCTGGCGGGTCGCGGCCTTCTTGCGCTCACGGCGTCCGGACGGCACGGTCATGCATTGACACTATCAGATACAAAGAACTAGCCGTTCTTAAAGACTAACCGATAGTGTTATGGTCGACGGCATGAAGAAAGTGAGCTTCGCCGAGTTCGGCGGTCCGGACGTGCTGCACCTCGTCGACGCGGAAGAGCCCCACGCGGGCCCCGGTCAGGTACGGATCGCCGTGCGGGCGGCGGGCGTGAACCCCGTCGACTGGAGGGTCCGCGAAGGCCAGCGGCTGGCAGCTCATCCGATCGAGTTGCCCGCGGGAGTCGGGATCGACGCCTCCGGGGTGGTGGACGAGGTCGGCGAGGGCGTCAGCGGGGTCGAGGTCGGCGACCACGTGTTCGGCGAAGGCTCAAGCACCTATGCCGAGTTCGCCGTGCTGTCCGCCTGGGCCCGGATGCCCGAGGGCCTGACGTTCGAAGAGGCGGCCGGGTACCCCTCCGTGGTGGAGACCGCGCTGCGCATCATCGGTCAGGTCGGTGTGCGGTCCGGGCAGACACTGCTGGTCAGCGGTGCGTCCGGGGGAGTCGGATCGGCGGTGCTGCAGATCGCCCGTGACCGGGGCATCACGGTGATCGGTACGGCTGGGGCCGCGAACCAGGACTACCTGCGTAGCCTGGGTGCCCTCGCCACGACGTACGGCGAGGGCTGGGTCGAGCGGGTACGGCGGCTCGGCCAGGTCGACGCGGCTCTCGATCTGGCCGGCTCGGGCGTGATCCGCGAACTCGTCGAGCTGACCGGGGATCCGCGCAAGGTGATCTCCATCGCCGATCTCGGTGCGCCGGAGTTCGGTGTCCGGTTCTCCGGCGTGGCCGGGAGCATGCCGGAAGCGCTTGCCGAGGCCGCCGACCTCATCTCGCGGGGAAAGCTGCACATCCCGGTCGAGAAGTCCTACCCGCTCACCGAGGCCGCGGCGGCGCACATCGACAGCCATGCCGGGCACACCCGAGGGCGCCGGGTCATGCTCGTGTGAGCGACGGGCACTGATCGACAACGTGGCTCGTTGGCTGCGTAGATTGAGCGACCGGCTACCGAGGGGGAGACCCGTGCCCGACCAGATCCTGCACTACGAACCCAGCGCCATACAGGACCCGCACGGCTTCTACGCGCTGCTCCGCGAGGAGGGCCCAGTACACGAGGCGGTGCTGCCGCTGGGCACCAAGGTGTGGCTCGTCACCCGCTATCCCGAGGCGCGCGCCGCGCTCAACGACCCCCGGCTGAGCAAGGACGCCGACCGCTCCACCGCCCTGCTGGGCAACCAGGGCAGCGGCCCGCAGACCGCGAGCGAGCAGGACATGGTCCGGCACATGCTCAACTCCGACCCGCCCGACCACACCCGGCTGCGCAAGCTCGTCACGAAGACGTTCACCGCGCGCCGCATCGAGGGCCTTCGCCCGCGCGTGCGGGAGATCAGCGAAACGCTGATCGAGAGGATGGCCGACAAAGCCGCCAACGGCGCGCTCGACCTGATCGACGACTACGCGTTCCCGCTGCCGATCACGGTGATCTGCGAACTGCTCGGCGTGCCGGACGACGCGCGCGACGACTTCCGCCGCTGGTCCAACACGCTCATCGGGTCAGGGCCGAGGGACGAGGCCGAGGTCGCCGCCCAGGCCACGGCCCGGTACCTGACCGAGCTGATCGAGACCAAACGGGCCGAACCGGCCGATGACATGCTCTCCGCGCTCATCCGCGCCAGCGATGACGACGACCAGCTCTCCTCCGGCGAAGTGCTCGCCATGGTGTTCCTGTTGATGGTCGCCGGGCACGAGACCACCGTGAACCTCATCAGCAACGGCACGTTGGCCCTGCTCCGCAATCCCGAACAACTCGCCGCACTACGCGCCGACCGCACTCTGCTACCGAGCGCGATCGAGGAATTCCTGCGCTTTGACGGCCCGCTGAATCTGGCGACCTTCCGGTTCACCACCGAACCGATCGAATTGGGCGGCGTCACGATTCCGAAGGACGAGTTCGTGATGGTCTCGTTGCTCGCCGCGAACCGCGACCCGAACCAGTACCAGGAACCGGATCGCCTTGATCTGAGCCGCGACCCGAGCCATGTCGCTTTTGGTCACGGCATCCATTTCTGCCTCGGTGCACCACTGGCCAGAATGGAGGCCGAGATCGCGTTCACCGGCCTGCTCGACTGCTTCGAGAGCATCGAATTGGCCGTCCCGGTCGAGGATCTGGCCTACCGGCACAGCTCGTTGATGCACGGATTGACGCGCCTCCCCGTGCTGCTTCGACCACGCTCGGCGGCCATCGTGGGAGCCGATACGGCAACCGGGTGACGACGCCGGGGTATATCCGAGTGACTTCGCTAGCCGCGCCGTGAACAGGGGCGCAGCATCAGAAGATGACCGAGTCACCATTTGTTCCATTGCCCGGCAGTTACCGTCCTGCCGTGACCGGCGTCGAGGAAATCGGTCCCGTCGCGGCCGATGCCCGTTTCGGCGTCACGCTCATCCTGCGTCGACGCGCGGAACTGCCCGCCGAACTCGTCACGGGTCCGGAAACGATCACCCAGCAGCAACTCGCTGATTCGTATGGCGCCGACCCGGCCGACGTCGAACTGGTGACCGGTGCGCTCAACGTGGCAGGCATCGAGATCACCCAGGTCGACGTCGGCTCCCGGCGAATCTGCGCGAACGGCACGGCGGCCGCGCTGGCCGAGGTGTTCGGCGCCAACCTGACCTGCGTGCGCAGCGACGGCGATGAATTCCGCGCCCGCAGCGGCGAACTGCGCCTGCCGGTCGCCCTTGACGGCGTCGTGACCGCCGTGCTCGGCCTGGACACCCGGCCGCAGGCCCGCGCCTACTTCCGCAAACACATGCAACCCGCGCAGAGCACCTCCTACGATCCGCCGACGCTCGGCACGGTGTACGGCTTCCCGGCCAACACCGACGGTTCCGGCCACACGGTCGCCGTGATCGAACTCGGCGGCGGTTTCGCCCAGTCCGATCTCCAGGCGTACTTCTCCGGTCTCAAGATCGCCACGCCCACCGTGAAGGCGATCGGCGTCGACGGTGCGAACAACGTGCCGGGCCAGGACCCCAACGGCGCGGACGGCGAGGTGCTGCTCGACATCGAGGTGATCGGATCGCTTGCGCCCAAGGCGGTACAGAACGTCTACTTCGGACCCAACACCGATCAGGGCTTCGTCGACGCGATCAGCTCCGCCGTGCACGCCAACCCGACGCCGACCGCGATCAGCATCAGCTGGGGCCAGTCCGAGGACCAGTGGACCCAGCAGGGCCGCACCGCCATGGACCAGGCGTTCGCGGACGCCGCAGCGCTCGGCATCACGGTCACGGTGGCCGCGGGCGACAATGGCAGCCCGGACGGGCAGACGGACGGCAAGCAGCACGTCGACTTCCCCGCGTCCAGCCCGCACGTGCTCGCCTGCGGCGGAACGACCTTGCACGCCACCGCGTCCGGCACGATCAGCTCGGAAACCGTGTGGAACGACGGCAGCAACGGCGGTGCCACCGGCGGCGGGGTCAGCGACACCTTCCCGATGCCCAGCTGGCAGTCCTCGGCCGGGGTGCCGACCCGTTCCGGCGGCGGCACCGGCCGAGGCGTGCCCGATGTGGCGGGCAACGCGGACCCGCAGACCGGGTACAACATCCGGGTGGACGGCAACACCATGGTGATCGGTGGCACCAGCGCGGTCGCCCCGCTGTGGGCCGCGTTGGCCTGCCGGCTCAGCCAAGCGGTCGGCAAACCGCTCGGTCTGATGCAGACCGCGCTGTACAAGGCGGCCAAGGCGGGCAAGGCCACGACCGGTTTCCACGACATCACCGGCGGGAACAACGGCGCCTACAAGGCGGGTGCCGGCTGGGACGCGTGCACCGGCCTCGGCACGCCGCAGGGCACGGCTCTCGTTGAGGTGCTCAAGAACTGACCCGTCCTGACCCGTCGGCTAGCCTCGCCCGATGACCGACCTGCTGGCGATCGACCGGGCACACGTCTGGCACCCGTACGGGCCGATGCCCGGTACCGTCGACCCGCTCGTGGTCGAGTCCGCGCGCGGCACCAAGCTGCGCCTCGCGGACGGCCGCGAGCTGGTCGACGGCATGTCGTCGTGGTGGGCCGCGATCCACGGCTACCGGCACCCGGTGCTGGACGCGGCAGCGCACGGCCAGATTGACAGGTTCAGCCATGTCATGTTCGGCGGCCTCACCCACGAGCCCGCCGTCACGCTGGCCGCGAAACTCGTCGAGATCACCCCCGAGCCGCTGCGGCACGTGTTCCTCGCCGACTCCGGCTCGGTCTCGGTCGAGGTCGCGATCAAGATGTGCCTCCAGTACTTCCAGTCGACCGGCCGCCCCGCAAAGCACCGCCTGCTGACCTGGCGCGGCGGCTACCACGGCGACACGTTCCACCCGATGAGCGTGTGCGACCCGGTCGGTGGCATGCACAGCCTCTGGCAGGGCGTGCTGCCCAACCAGATCTTCGTGCCGGAACCGCCGCGCGGCTTCGACACCGAACTCGATCGGTCCTACCTGGATGTTGTCGCGACTACAATCGCGACAAACGCCGAGCAACTCGCCGCGATCATCGTCGAACCCGTCGTGCAGGGCGCGGGCGGCATGCGCTTCCACCATCCCGGCTACCTGCGCGCGCTGCGCGCGCTCGCCGACGAGCACGACGTGCTGCTGATCTTCGACGAGATCGCCACCGGTTTCGGCCGCACCGGCAAGCTCTTCGCCACCGAACACGCCGGCATCACGCCGGACGTGATGTGCGTCGGCAAGGCCCTCACCGGCGGCTACCTCAGCCTCGCCGCCGCGCTGTGCACGTCGAAGGTGGCCGAGGGGATCTCGCGGGGCGCCATGCCGGTGCTCGCGCACGGCCCCACCTTCATGGGCAACCCGCTCGCCGCGACCATCGCCAACGCGTCCATCGACCTGCTGCTCGGCCAGGACTGGGCGGGCGAGATCCGGCGCATCGAAACCGTCCTGCGGACGACCCTCGCGCCCGCCCGCGACCTGCCCGGTGTCCGCGATGTGCGGGTGCTCGGCGCCATCGGCGTCGTCCAACTCGATCACCCTGTCGACCTGGCCCTTGCCACCGACGCCGCGGTGTCCGCCGGGGTGTGGCTGCGCCCGTTCCGCGACCTGATCTACACCATGCCGCCCTACATCAGCACCGACGACGACCTCGCCGCCATCGGCGCGGCCGTGGTCGCCGCCGCGAAAGTCGGCTGAACGACCGCCGGGTAGCCTGATGGGCCGTGACCCTGCTCGTGATCACCGGAACCGGCACGGATGTGGGCAAAACGGTCGTCACCGCGGCCATCGCCACCCTGGCCGGCGCCGCGGGCAAACGGGTCGCCGTGCTCAAACCCGCCCAGACCGGCGTCCAGCCCGGCGAACCCGGCGACCTCGCCACGGTGCGCCGCCTCGCCGGTGACGACGTCACCCTCCGCGAGCTGCGCCGCTACCCCGACCCGCTCAGCCCGGAAGCCGCCGCTCGCCGCTCCGGCCTGCCCGCCCTGCACCCGGCCGACATCGCCGCCGCGGCAAGCGACCTCGCCGCCCGCCACGACCTGGTGCTCATCGAGGGTGCCGGCGGCCTGCTGGTCCGCTTCGACGAGCGCGGCGCCACCCTCGCCGACGTGGCCTGGTCGCTCGGCGCGCCCGTGCTGCTGGTCAGCCAGGCCGGTCTCGGCACGCTGAACACCACCGCCCTGAGCGCCGAGGCCCTGCTGCGGCGCGGCCTCAACTGTGTCGGCGTCGTCGTCGGCCGCTGGCCGGCCGAACCAGACCTGGCCGCCCGCTGCAACCTCACCGACCTGCCGGTGGCGGCGGGCGCACCGCTGCTCGGCGTCCTCCCGGACGGCATCGGCGAGCTCACCCGCGAGCAGTTCCGCGCGGTCGCCGCCGAATCGCTCTCGCCCTGGTTGGACGGCGAGTTCGACTCCGACTCGTTCACCGCGCGACACACGGCCTGAAATGTGACGGCCTGAAATGTGACGGTCGACATTTCCACGATGGATGCGGCGCATCGGTAGGTCAGACTGACCGACGTGCTGTCCGCGACTGTCCTGTCCGCGACCCCCGAGGAGAACCGGTGACCACAGCCCCTGACCAGGTCGACGACGCCACGACCGACGTGCTCACCGTGGCCGCCAGGCAGGTCCGGGACCAGGGTGTCGGACTCGACGAGGCGCAGATCCTCGAAGTGCTGCGGCTCGGCGACGACCGGCTCTCCGACCTGCTCGCCCTCGCCCACGAGGTGCGCGAGCGCTGGTGCGGGCCCGAGGTCGAGATCGAGGGCATCGTCAGCGTCAAGACCGGCGGCTGCCCCGAGGACTGCCACTTCTGCAGCCAGTCCGGCCTGTTCCCGACCCCGGTGCGGGCCGCCTGGCTGGACATCCCCGGCCTTGTCGAGGCCGCGAAGCAGACCGCGGCCACCGGCGCGACCGAGTTCTGCATCGTCGCCGCGGTGCGCGGCCCGGACCAGCGGCTGCTCAACCAGGTCCGCGAGGGCATCAAGGCGATCCGCGCGGCCGGCATCGACATCAACATCGCCTGCTCGCTCGGCATGCTCACCCAGGACCAGGTAGACGCGCTCGTCGACATGGGCGTGCACCGGTACAACCACAACCTGGAGACCGCGCGCTCGCACTTCGCCGACGTGGTCACCACCCACACCTGGCAGGAGCGCTGGGACACGCTGAAGATGGTCGGCGCGGCCGGCATGGAGGTGTGCTGCGGCGGCATCATCGGCCTCGGCGAAACCGTCGAACAGCGCGCCGAGTTCGCCGCGCAGCTCGCCGAGCTCGACCCGGACGAGGTGCCGATGAACTTCCTCATCCCCAACCCGGGCACGCCGTACGAGAACTACCCGATCGTGGAGGGCGCTGAGGCGCTGCGCACCATCGCCGCGTTCCGCCTTGCCATGCCGCGCACCATCCTGCGTTTCGCGGGCGGCCGCGAGCTGACCCTCGGCGACCTCGGCGCGGAGCAGGGCATGCTCGGCGGCATCAACGCGATCATCGTCGGCAACTACCTGACCAACCTCGGCCGCCCTGCCCAGGCCGATCTCGACCTGCTCGCCGACCTGAAGATGCCGGTCAAAGCCCTGAGCCAGACGCTATGAGTGCGTCTTTCTGCGGCTGGTGCGGCAAGCCGGACAGCGAGGCCCAGCACGACCTCTGCCAGCGCCGCCTAGCCCTGGTCGATCCGCCGCGCTACTGCGCGGAGTGTGCGCGTCGGATGGTCGTCCAGGTGACGCCGGCAGGCTGGGTCGCCCGGTGCAGCCGACACGGCGAGATCAGCTCGGCCCGCTGACTCCGACCCCATGCCGGGCCGACTAAGGTGCTCGGCGTGACGGACCAGCCGACCGAGTCGACCCAGGGCGCCGACGCGACTGCCGACGCCCAGGAACCGACCTCGGCTCCCGACGCCCCGACCGCCAACTCCGAACCGGCCCCGGCCGCCCACTCCGAACCGGCCCCGGCCGTCAAGCCTGAACCGGCCCCGGCCGCCAAGCCTGAACCGGCCCCGGCCGCCAAGCCTGAACCGGCCGCCAAGCCCGCGTCCGCCCCAGTCGCCGCCCGTGCTTCCGTTGGCGCATCGGCCCCGGCCCAAGGCCCCGGCTCGCCCGCTGTCGCGACGCTCGCCGATCCAGTCCTGGACATCTCCTGGGTCCCGGTCCAGCGCCGACCCAAGGTCGTGATCAAGGCCGACCTCCTGCCGGCCGTCAGCATCGCGTTGCTGCTGGCCGTGTTCGGCCTGCCGCTGGGCTGGATCTGGTCGCGGATCGCGCCGCCGCAGCGGGTCGGCGTGAGCAGCAACGGCACGGTGCTTCCGCTGGTGGACGAGACCTACCACGTCTGGGACGACGTCGCGATCTACCTGCTGATGGGACTCGCCTTCGGTCTGGTCACCGGGGTCGCGATCTGGCTGCTGCGCGAGCGGCGCGGGCCGACCGTGCTGATCGCCGCCGTGCTCGGCGCGGGCGCCGCCGGTTGGCTGATGACCAAGACCGGCGTCTCGTTCGCGGCGGGGGACTACCCCGTGCCCGCCGGTCTCAGGGTGGGTTCGCTTTTCGACATCGCGCCGCAACTCGACACCGCGTGGATCCTGCTCGCCCCGCCGCTCGGGGTCGCCCTCGCCTACCTGGTGCTGTCCGCGTGGAGCGGGTCCGAGGACCTCGGCCGCAGGCTCGGCTAGTTCAGGCTTGACCGGGGTGAGAGGTCCGACAACGGAATCGGCACCGCGCGCAACGCCCGCAGAATTCCGGCCTCCCGGTTCAGCATGGTGCGCATCATGCGCAGCCGCCGCATCGGACAGGTCTGTTCGAGCAGGCGCTGCCGGTCCCTCGCGTCCAACAGGCAGTCGGCCGCGACCAGGTGCGCCAACTGGTCCGGGGGAGTGTCCTGCGGCGGTTCCGCCCAGTCCTCGCGCTGCCACGCCGCCTGGCAGTAGCGCCGATGTGCGGCCCGCACCGACGCGCTCAGCGCCGGTTCCAGTGCGGCGAGCCGCGATTCGGGCACGCTGTCCGGTAGCCACTCGATGATCCCGGTCAGGTACGGCGCCGCCTTGTCGTCGATGTCCAGCAGCCGAAACCGGTCCGTGCCCCGAGTGATGATGTCGAACCGCCCGTCCGGCAACGATTTCACCTCGCGCAACAGCGCAGCGCAGCCGATCTCGCGGACCTGCTCGACGGCTCGCACGTCGCCGGTCCAGCCCGGTCTGGTCGCCACCACGCCGAAACGGTTGCCGGGCACGGCGTCGGTGATCAGATCGTTGACCAGTTGGCGGTAGCGCGGTTCGAAAATGTGCAGCGGCAACGGTGTTCCCGGCAGCAGCACCGCTGCCAACGGGAACAACGGGATCGTTGTCTGCGCCACGGTTCCACGTTACGGCGTGACGCGGTCGGATGCCGGTTGATCAGGCTCTGCCGGTAGATCAGGACGGAACTCGGTCGGCGCTCGGCGGCCGCAGCACCGCGAACGGATCGGTGATCTGCATGCCGTGTTCGGCAAAGCTGAAAAGCGCGGCCGGCCGGCCGCCGGACGGTCCGGGCGGCAACGTGTCCCCGGTCGGCTCCAAAAGGCCCCTCCTGGACAGCACCCGTTGCAGGTTCGTCGCGGACACCCGGTAGCCCAACGCCGCCGAGTACAGCTCGCGCAGCGCGGAAATGGTGAACACCGGTGGCGCGAGCGCGAAACCGAGGTTGGTGTAGGAGAGCTTGCTGCGCAGGCGGGTGCGGGCCCGCAGCACGATCGCCTCATGGTCGAACGCGGTTTCCGGCAGCGCGTCCACCTGGTGCCAGCCGGTGTCCTCCGGCACCTCGGGATCCAGTCCGGCCGGAACGAGCCCCAGGAACGCGGTCGCTATCACGCGCGGGCCCGGAACGCGATGTGGCGCACTGAACACCGCCAACTGTTCGACGTGCGCGAGCTTTCGGACGTCGACCTTCTCGGCCAGCTGTCTTCGGATGGAGGTTTCCACGTCTTCGCTGGTCCCGAGGCTGCCACCGGGCAGCGACCAGCGTCCCGCATCGGGTTCTCGGCCGCGTCGCCACAGCAGTACCTGAAGTGAGTTTTCCCGCACCTGCAGGACCGCGGCCAGCACTTCATGTGCCAACTGACTCACTCTGCTGATACTATCGCGGTCAGTTTTCAACCGGAAGGCGAAAACTAGAAGAGTGCCTGACCGGGCTAGAGGAGGACGAGATGACCACGATTGGCTGTGACCCGATCGTGCGGGACGAGAGCGGCCTGTTCACCGGCATCGAGCCGGACGCCGCCTGGGCAGACGAGGTGCGCGCCCTGGCCCGCTCCCGCGACGCCGTGATCCTCGCGCACAACTACCAGCTCCCGGCTATCCAGGACATCGCGGACGAGACCGGTGATTCCCTTGCGCTGAGCCGGATCGCGGCCGCGAGCGAGGCGTCCACCATCGTGTTCTGCGGTGTGCACTTCATGGCCGAGACCGCGAAGATCCTCAGTCCGGACAAGACCGTGCTCATCCCCGACGCGCGAGCGGGCTGCTCCCTCGCCGACTCCATCGACGCCGCCCAGTTGCGGGCCTGGAAGGCCGAACACCCCGGCGCGGTCGTCGTCTCCTACGTGAACACCACCGCCGAGGTGAAGGCCGAGACCGACATCTGCTGCACCTCGTCGAACGCGGTCGAGGTGGTCGAGTCGATCCCGGCCGAGAGGGAGATCCTGTTCTGCCCAGACCAGTTCCTCGGCGCGCACGTGCGCCGCGTGACCGGTCGACAGAACCTGCACATCTGGGCGGGCGAATGCCACGTGCACGCCGGCATCAACGGCGACGAACTGGCCGCCCGCTCGGCCGCTCACCCGGATGCGGAACTGTTCGTGCACCCCGAATGCGGCTGCGCGACCTCCGCGCTCTACCTGGCAGGCGAGGGCATCGTGCCCGACGACCAGGTCAAGATCCTCTCCACCGGCGGCATGCTCACCGCCGCCCGCGCCAGCAAGGCCAGCAGCGTGCTCGTCGCCACCGAGATCGGCATGCTGCACCAACTCCGCAAGGCAGCGCCCGACATCGACTTCCAGCCGGTCAACGACCGGGCCTCCTGCCAGTACATGAAGATGATCACGCCGGCCGCGCTGCTGCGCTGTCTGCGCGATGGCATGGACGAGGTGCACGTGGACGCCGACATCGCGGCGCGCGGCCGCGCCGCCGTCCAGCGCATGATCGAGATCGGCAACCCGGGTGGTGGCGAATGAGCGAGCTTGCGCGCGAATCACGGAATGCAGTGCCCCGCGAATGCGCCCGCGTCGCGAGAGGCATGACCGACGGCCGAGTGCGGGTGGCAGCGAGCGAGGCGGTCGCATGAACAGCCCGCTCGTGCACCGGTGGGAAGCAGGCGCCGACCTGGTCGTGGTCGGGACCGGCGTGGCCGGCCTCTCGGCCGCTCTGCACGCCCGCGAACTGGGTCTGCGCGTGCTCATCGTGACCAAGGGCGCCATCGACAACGGCAACACCCGCTGGGCGCAGGGCGGCGTCGCCGTCGTCCTGCCCGGCGAACACGACGCGGGTGACACGGTCGCCAAGCACGTCCAGGACACGCTCACCGCGGGCGCCGGCCTCTGCGACGCCGACGCGGTCACCGCCGTGATCACCGACGGTCCTGCGGCGGTCGCCGGTCTGCGCACCCTCGGTGCCGTGTTCGATCCGGACGACTCAGGCGAGCACCTCGCCCGCGCCCGCGAGGGCGGCCACAGCGCGTTCCGGGTCATCCACGCGGGTGGCGACGCGACCGGCGCAGAAGTCGAACGCGCCCTGCTGGCCGCGACCAAGGACGCCGCCCTGCCCGTCCTCACCGACCACGTCGCGGTCGACGCCCTGCGGACGGGGAGCGGTGCGGTCGGCGGCCTGCTCGTACTGGACTCGGCGGGCGTCCCCGGCATCGTCCGGGCCCCGGCGGTCCTGCTCGCCACCGGCGGCCTCGGCCAGCTCTACCAGGCGACCTCCAACCCGGAGGTCGCCACCGCGGACGGCCTCGCCCTGGCCCTGCGAGCCGGCGCGGCCGTCGCCGACCTCGAATTCGTCCAGTTCCACCCCACCGTGCTGTTCACCGGCAGTGGTGTCCGAGGCCGCTGCCCGCTGGTCACCGAGGCCGTTCGCGGCGAAGGTGCCGTGCTGATCGACGACGCCGGCAGCCGGGTCATGCTCGGCGTCCACCCGCTGGCCGATCTGGCCCCGCGCGACGTGGTCAGCGCCGCGATCACCCGCAGGATGGTCGAGACCGACACCGACCACGTCTACCTGGACGCCACCCACCTCGGCGCAGAACTGTTCGCCCGCCGCTTCCCGACCGTGCACGCCGCCTGCACCGCGGCCGGCATCAACCCCGCGCACGACCCCATTCCGGTCACGCCAGCTGCGCATTTCGCCTGCGGCGGCGTATCGGCCACTGTGGACGGTCGAACCGACGTCACCGGCCTGTACGCGGCCGGTGAGGTGGCGCGCACCGGCCTGCACGGCGCCAACCGGCTCGCCTCCAACAGCCTGCTCGAAGGTCTCGTCGTCGGCAGGCGCGCGGCTCGCGCGGTGGCGCACGACCTCGCGGCCGGCCGGCTCGGCGACCCGCGCACCACGGAACCGCAGCGCCTGCCCGCCGCCCCCATCGCCGACCGCGACGTCCTGCAACGCGCCATGAGCCGTCACGCCGCCATCGGCCGCGACGCGAACGGTCTTGCCGCCGCACTGGCCACCATCGACGCCGCGACCGTCACTCGTCCGCTGTGGACACGAGAGGCCGTCGAGGACGCCGCGCTCACCCTGGTCGCGCGCAACCTGCTGGACATGGCCATGGCGCGCACCGAATCGCGCGGGTGTCACCTGCGCACCGAATACCCGGACCGCGACGATCTGCGTTGGCAGACCAGTTCCCGGGTCCGGCTGGACGTCTCCGGGCAGTCGATCATGATCGCCCCGCTCGAACTGGGAGGTGTGGCATGACTCCGGTCACGCTCATCGACGACCTGACCACCGCTGGCCTTGACGCGGGCGAGGTGAACGCGGTCGTGCGGACGGCACTTGCCGAAGACCTCCGCTACGGCCCCGACGCGACCACGGCCGCCACCGTCCCGGCAGAAGCCGTGGCCACGGCCGAGCTCACCCCGCGCCAACCCGGCACGATCGCCGGCATCCCGGTCGCGCTGGCCGTGTTCGAAGCCGTGCTCGGCGCCGACTGCCACGTCGTCGACCGCGTCACCGACGGCACCCGGCTGGCCCCCGGCCAGCCGGCGCTGGTCCTCACCGGACCGGTCCGCGGTCTGCTCACCGCCGAGCGCACGGCACTCAACCTGCTGTGCCACCTCTCCGGTGTGGCCACCGCGACCGCAGCCTGGGTCGACGCGGTCGCCGGCACCGGTTGTCAGATCCGCGACACCCGCAAGACCCTCCCCGGCCTGCGCCTGTTGCAGAAGTACGCGGTCCGCTGCGGCGGCGGCAGCAACCACCGCCTCGGTCTAGGCGACGCCATCCTCATCAAGGACAACCACGTCGTGGCCGCCGGCTCGGTGGCGGCCGCGATCAGGGCCGCCCGCGAGCACGCCCCCGACCTGCGCTGCGAGGTCGAGGTCGACACCCTCGACCAACTCGACGAGGCACTGGCCGTCGGCGGCGCGGACGAGATCCTGCTCGACAACTTCACCCCGGAGCAGTGCGCGGAAGCCGTCCGCCGCAGGGCGGTCGCGGATTCGACGGTCCGCTTCGAGTCCTCCGGCGGCCTCACGCTGCCGGTCGCAAGGGCGTACGCCGAAACCGGCGTCGACTACCTGTCCGTCGGCGCGCTCACCCACTCCATCACGGTCCTGGACCTCGGCATGGACCTCAACTGACCCTCCACTGACCGGAAACCCGGATGACGCGAAACCCGCACCCGTTAGGGTCGGGTTGTGCGTCGCCGATACCTGTTGCTCCCGGTTGTCCTGCTTGCCGGACTGACCGTGGCGTGCACCGGCGCGCCCACCCCGAGCGCGTCGGGCCGCCCCGACAACAGCGCGATGGTGCTCGCCGAAGCGATGGAGCCAGTCAGCCTCAACCCGCTCGGCGGTTACGCACCGTACGGGGCCAGCAAGATCTTCGACGGCCTGCTCGAATACGAGGCCGACGGCTCGCTCCGGCCTGTGCTGGCGGCGAGCCAGCCGGTGCCGTCGACCGACGGCAAATCCTGGACGGTCACCCTCCGCAACAATGTCAGGTTCAGCGACGGCGCCCCGCTCGCCGCCGCCGACGTGGTCGCGACCTATCAGGCCCTGCTCAACCCGGCGTTCGCGTCGCCGCGCAGCGCCGACTACGCGATGCTCTCCGCCGTCAGCCAGGTCGACGCGCACACGGTCCGCTTCGACCTGGCCTATCCGTACGCGCCGTTCCCGAACAAGCTCGTGCTCGGCATCCTCCCCGCGACCGCGCTGAGCGTGCCCGGCCCTGTCGCATCGGCGCCAACCCCGGTCGGCACCGGCCCGTACGTGCTCCAGTCGTGGACCAAGGGTCAGAGCCTGGTGCTCACCGCCAACCCCAGGTACTCGCTGGGCGCGCCACCCAAGGTCAAGAAGGTGACCGTCGAGTTCGTCCCGGACGACGCGTCCCGCGCGCAGCGCCTGCGCGCCGGCAAACTCGACGGCGCCGCGCTCGCGCCGATCCAGGCCACGCAGTTCGCCAAGTCCGACGCGTTCAACGTGCTCACGGATCCGAGCGCTGACATCCGCGCGATCACGCTCCCCGAGTCGAACCCGGTCACGGCCGACCCGGCGATCCGGCTCGCGCTGAACGAGGCCGTCGACCGCACCGTCATGGTCACCAAGGCCCTCGCCGGCGAGGGTGGCCCCGCGACCACGCCCATTCCGTCCGTCCTGCCCGAATTCGTCGAGCCGGCCGCCACGTTCGCGCGCGATCCGAACGAGGCCAAGACCCAACTGGACACCGCGGGCTGGGCCGCAGGCACGGACGGCATCCGCGTGCACAGCGGCGTCACCGCCGAGTTCACCCTCGACTACCCGACCGGCGACGCCACCGATGCCGCCCTCGCACAGAGCTTCGCCGCCGACGCGAAGGCGACTGGCATCAAGGTCGACCTCGCCGCGATCGACCCGACGCAGCTGATCGCCAAACAAGCCTCCGACGCGGTGCTGATCAGCACCGGCAACCCGTTCGACCCCGACCTGAGCACGTATGACCTGCTCGGCACCGGCAACGCCTTCGGCTACGGCGACGCCACCGTCGAAGCGGCCCTGCAATCCGGCCGAACCCAGCTCGACCCCGGCCAGCGCGCCGTCGCCTACCGCGCGTTCCAGCGCGCGTACGTCGCCGATCCCGCGCTGGTCTGCCTGGTCGAGGTGAATCACACCTACGTGATGCGCGCCAACTGGACCGGCTACCTCCAGGTCACCGACGCGGCCGCGCAGGGCATCAACTGGGGTCCGCTCTGGAACCTCGACCAGTGGATCCCGCGATAGCTTTAGGATGGAGTTATGGCCACCACACGCGAGGTGCACATTCCTTACACCCTCGAACAGGACGAGGACGGCGTGTGGTGCGCTCATGCGCAGCTGTGGCCACACGTCGGTGCGCATGGCGAGGGTGCTATTCCGGACGAAGCCATGACGGACCTCCGCGAGGCGCTGAGCGGGCTGATCGCCGAGTTCGGCGTGCCGCAGGAGCTGACCCTCACGCTGGACGTCGCCTGATGCCGCCGGTCCCCGCCGTGCGCGGCGACCGGGTGGTCAAGGCGTTGGAGCGGGCAGACTTCAAGTTCGCGCGCGTCGCCGGTAGCCATCACATCATGCGACACCCGGACGGACGCGGTACCACTGTGCCGGTCCACCCCGGCCGCGACATGCAAAAGGCACGCTACGGGGCATCCTCGCGGATGTGGGCATGAGTGTCGACGAACTTCGCGACCTTCTCTGAGCGACTTGATCTCGCGCCGACGGTTGACGAAGTTGGGCTGGTGGAGTCGTCTCAGTCCGCGGAACCCGTACGCTGGTGACCAGCGGATTCCGGTGAATCCGCGGTCCATCCGTTGACCTGCGACCAACAGAGGCGATTATGCTGCGCCGCATCGACCTGCGGGATTGCATTCCGGCGAGTGCCCGGCTGCGTTCAGTCATGCCCCGGCCGGACACCGATGTCGAGAGCGTGCTGCATCGGGTTCGGCCGATCGTGGACGCGGTGCGGGATCGCGGGGTCGACGCGGTGTTGGAGTTCACCGAGTCGTTCGACAAGGTGCGGCCGGCCACGGTTCGGGTGCCGGGCGAGGAACTGCACCGGGCCGCGGCCGAGCTGGATCCGGCCGTGCGGGCCGCGTTGGAGGAGTCGATCAGCAGGGCGCGGCTGGTGCATGCCGAGCAGCGCAGGGTGGATGTGACGACGCAGGTCGTGCCGGGCGGCACGGTGACCGAGCGGTGGGTGCCGGTCGCGCGGGTCGGCCTCTACGCGCCGGGCGGGCTCGCGGTCTACCCGTCGAGCGTGGTGATGAACGTGGTGCCCGCGCAGTTGGCCGGGGTCGAGTCGCTTGTGGTGTGTTCGCCGCCGCAGGCCGAGTTCGGCGGACGGCCGCATCCGAGCATTCTCGCGGCGTGCGCGCTGCTCGGGGTGACCGAGGTGTGGGCGGCCGGCGGCGCGCAAGCGATTGCGCTGCTGGCCTACGGCGGTACCGACACCGACGGCGCCCAACTCGACCCGGTCGACATGGTGACCGGGCCAGGCAACGTCTACGTTGCCGCGACCAAGCGGCTGCTGCGCGGCCTGATCGGCATCGACGCGGAGGCGGGCCCGACCGAGATCGCGATCCTGGCCGACCACACCGCGGATCCTGGCCATGTCGCGGCCGATCTGATCAGCCAGGCCGAGCACGACCCGTTCGCGGCCAGCGTGCTGGTAACGCCGTCGGTCGAACTCGCGGACGCGGTGGACGCCGAACTGGAGCGGCAGGTCAAGGCGACCAAGCACACCCAGCGGGTGAGCACCGCGCTGACCGGCAACCAGTCCGGCTGCATTCTCGTGTCCACAGTGGATGATGGCCTGCTGGTAACCGACGCGTACGCGGCCGAACACCTGGAGATCCAGACCGAGGACGCGCGCGGCGTTGCGGCGCGGGTGCGCAACGCGGGCGCGGTGTTCGTTGGCGCGTACGCGCCGGTCTCGCTCGGCGACTACTGCGCGGGCTCGAACCACGTGCTGCCCACCGGTGGCTGCGCCCGGCACTCCTCCGGCCTGTCCGTGCAGACCTTCCTGCGCGGCATCCACGTCGTCGACTACGACGAGGCCGCGTTGCGCGCGGTCGCGGACAAGGTCGTCGCGCTGGCCAACGCCGAGGACCTGCCCGCACACGGCCAGGCCGTCACCCAGCGATTCCGCACGGAGTCCGCATGAGTGAGCCGATCGGGTCCGAGATCAGCATGGACCAACTCCCGATCCGGGAGGAGTTGCGCGGCCGCAGCCCTTACGGCGCACCGCAACTGGACGTGCCGTATCGGCTCAACACCAACGAGAACCCGTATCCGCCGCCGCCCGAACTGGTCGCGGACATCGCCAGTGCGGCCGAGGCGGTGGCGGCCGAACTGCACCGCTACCCCGACCGGGACGCGATCGCGCTGCGCACCGATCTCGCCGCCTACCTGACCGCCTCCACCGATGTCGCGCTGGACGTGCGAAACCTGTGGGCCGCCAACGGTTCCAACGAGATCCTGCAACAGATCCTCCAGTGTTTCGGCGGACCCGGCCGGACCGCGCTCGGCTTCGAACCGTCCTACTCGATGCACCCGATCATCGCCGCCGGCACGCGCACCGAATGGGCGCCGACGCCGCGTCGCGCGGACTTCTCGCTGGACACCGAGCAGGCCGCGAAGATCATCACCGAGCGTCAGCCGGACGTGGTCTTCGTGGCCAGCCCGAACAATCCGACGGGTCAGGCCGTGCCGTTCGAGGACCTGCGTGACCTGATCGACGCGGCACCCGGCATCGTCGTGCTGGACGAGGCGTACGCGGAGTTCTCGACGCAGCCCAGCGCGGTCAGATTGATCGCCGAGTTCCCGACCAAGCTCCTTGTCTCGCGCACCATGAGCAAGGCGTTCGCGTTCGCGGGCGGCAGGCTCGGCTACCTCGCCGCCGCGCCCGCCGTTGTGGACGCGTTGCAGTTGGTGCGGCTGCCCTACCACCTGGCCGCGCTCACCCAGGCCGCCGCGCGCGCCGCACTGTCGCATGCGGACGCCACGCTCGCCTCGGTCGCCAAGCTCGCCGCCGAACGCGACCGGGTCGCCGCCGCCCTTGCCGATCAGGGCTTCCGCGTTGTGCCCAGCGACGCCAACTTCATCCTGTTCGGCCGCTTCGACGACGCGCCGGCCGCGTGGCGGGGCTACCTGGCTGCCGGTGTGCTGATCCGCGACGTCGGCATCCCGCACCACCTCCGGGTTACCGTTGGCACGCCCGAGGAGAACGACGCGTTCCTGGCCGCGAGCGAGCGCGTGCGCGCGACCCATCTTGTTAAGGAGATCGACGGGTGAACCGGATCGGCCGCGTCGAGCGGACCACCAAGGAGTCCACCGTCGCCGTTGAGATCGACCTCGACGGTGCCGGCAAGGTCGAGATCGGTACTGGAGTGCCGTTCTACGACCACATGCTCACCGCGTTCGGCGTGCACGGCGCGTTCGACCTGTCGGTGAAGGCAACCGGCGACGTCGAGATCGACGCGCACCACACTGTCGAGGACGTGGCGATCGTGCTCGGCAAGGCGATCCGGCAGGCGCTCGGCGATCGCAGCGGCATCCGCCGCTTCGGCGACGCCTGGATTCCGATGGACGAGTCGCTCGCGCACGCCGCGGTCGACGTGTCCGGTCGGCCGTACTGCGTGCACGTCGGCGAGCCGGAGATGATGACCGGGTTCGTGGTCGGCGGCAACTACGCGACCGTGCTCAACCGGCACGTGTTCGAGTCGATCGCGTTCCACGCCGAACTCGCGCTGCACGTGCGCGTCATCCATGGTCGTGACCCGCACCACATCACCGAGGCCGAGTACAAGGCGCTCGCGCGAGCGTTGCGCGCGGCGGTCGAGGCCGACCCCCGGCTGACCGGGGTGCCCTCGACCAAGGGTGTGCTCTAGAGCTGGTTAGGCTCGCCGTGCGCGGGTGTGGGTGGCCGTCAGGAGGCTCGGAGTGGGTAAGGAATTCGCGGAGATCGGGTTGGTCGCGGTGGCCGGCATCCTGATCGGCGGCGTCTACTCGACCTGGAAGAACGGCTCGAAGGTAACGGCCGGCGTGCTCGGCGTCGCCGCGCTGCTCGCGTTGGGCGGGGCCGCCGCCTGGTTCCTGTCCTGATCGCTGTCCGGCTGTGTCCGGTGCAGGGCGCGACCAGGCGATTCGGGTAACGGAGCCAGGATCGGCTCCGAACCCAGGGCATGGGTTTCTTCAGTGAGCTCCTGAAAACCGGCGCGATCGCGGCCGATCGGATCATGACCGTCAAGAATCTCATGGAGATGAGCGAGGCCGCCGGCCTGAAGCAGCTCGACATCCTCGTTCCGCGTACTCGCCGGGAAGGCTGGGACGGCGACTTCGTCCAGACGCTCGCCAACATCGCCAACGGCTCCAGCCACGACGATGACGAACGTCAGAAGGCGAAGACGTTCCTCAGCTACGCCAACGAACTCAGGCGAAGCCTGGACTAGACAGCCTGGACTAGACAGCGGCCGGAGATGACGCCATGGCGGCGGCGTCAACCGCAGCCGCCGGTAAACGTTTTCAGTCGACGCCGCCCTCGCCGGCCGGGCGGAGTTTGGGTGCGCCGGGGCCGAGGGCGGCCAGTTCGTCGTTGGTGTTGTACAGGCCGCAACTGCGCAGCGACAGGCATCCGCAGCCGATGCAGGAGGTCAGTCGGTCGCGCAGGCGATGCAGCGAGTCGATCCGGGCGTCGAGTTCGGTACGCCAGGAGTGGGACAGCCTCGCCCAATCGGATTTCGTCGGTGACCGACCATCCGGTAGCTGGTTGAGCGCGTCCCTGATCTGTTCCAGGGTAAGGCCGACCCGCTGCGCGGTGCGGATGAACGCGAGCCTGCGCAGCACGGCGCGCGGGTACCTGCGCTGGTTGCCCGCGGTGCGTTCGGCGGTGATCAGGCCACTGTCCTCGTAGAACCGCAGCGCGGTGTGCGAGATTCCGCTGCGTTCGGCCACCTGTCCGATGGACAACGAATCCGGCAACTTCGACACGTCGCCAGCTTACGCCTTGACCTCCAGTTAGCTTGAGCTTGCAGACTGAGGCCATGAGCGTGACTACTGACTACGCCTATGCCGACCTGCCGAGGTTGATGGCCGAGATGACCGGCGATGAGAAACACGCGCTGGCTTCGGCTTCCACCGTGGATGTGCTGTGGGTGCTCTACGACAGGATTCTGCGCGTCGACCCGTCGCGCGTCGACGACCCGGACCGGGACCGGTTCCTGCTGTCCAAGGGTCACGGACCCGTTGCCTACTACGCGGTTCTGGCCGCGAAAGGCTTTCTCGATCCCGAGCTGTTGGCGAACTGGGGTGAAGTGGATTCGCCGCTCGGCTACCACCCCGACCGGGTGTTGTTGCCGGCGGCGGAGATCGGCAGCGGTTCACTTGGCCACGGACTGCCGATCGGTGTCGGCGTCGCGCTCGGCCTGCGCGCGCAGCGCCGTACCCGGCCGCGCGTCATCGTGCTGATCGGAGACGGCGAGTTGGACGAGGGCAGCAATGCGGAGGCCATCGCCGCTGCCGCGCGGCTCGGGCTCGACCGGTTGACCGCGGTGGTCATCGACAATTCGTCGTCGAGTCTGGGGTGGCCGGGCGGGGTTGCCGAGCGGTTCGCGGTCGAGGGCTGGGCGAGCAGGACCGTGAACGGGCGCGATCACCGGGAACTGGCCGAAGCGTTGGGTTCGACAGCGCCAGACCGGCCATCCGTTGTCGTCGCCGTGACCGAACCGAAGGAGATGTCCGCATGACCACCGCCGTCGCTCTGCAAGGGCCCGCCCTGGCCGCCACCATGCGCGACACGTTCGCGCTCACCGTGGATCGCCTGCTCGACGAGGATTCCCGGCTCGCCGTGGTGCTCGCCGACATCTCCTATGCCACGCTGAAACCGGCGCAGGAGCGGCACCCGCATCGGGTGATCAATCTCGGCATCCGCGAACAGTTGCTGATCAGCGTGACGAGCGGCCTGGCGCTGGCCGGGTTGCGGCCGGTCGCGCACACCTTCCCCTCGTTCCTGGTTGAGCGGGCGTTCGAGCAGATCAAGCTCGATCTCGGTCACCAGGACGTGGGCGCGGTGCTGGTCAGCGCGGGCGGCTCCTACGACATGACGCGCTCGGGACGCACGCACCAGGCACCCGGCGACGTCGCGTTGATCGACACGTTGCCCGGCTGGACCGTGTACGTGCCGGGCAGCCCTGCCGAGGCGGAGTTGTTCCTGCGCAGGGCCATCGCCCGCGACGACCGCGTGTACGTGCGGTTGTCGGCACAGGCCAACGCTCAGTCCTATGTGGATCGTGACCGGCCGGACGACGTCCGGATCATCCGTAGCGGTCGGCGGGGCGTCGTGCTCGCGGTCGGGCCGATGCTGGACCGCGTGCTCGCGGCGACGGCCGGGATCGACGTGACGGTCGCCTATACCGCGACCGTGCGGCCGTTGGACGGCGGCGGGCTGCGGCAGGCGGTGCTGGCGACGGACCGCGCCGACGTGGTGCTGGTCGAGCCGTACCTGACCGGGACGTCGACCTATCTCATCGACGCGGCGCTGGAGGATCTGCCGCACCGGGTGCGCTCGCTCGGCGTGAGCCGGGAGGCGGAACTGCGGATGTACGGCGACCTCGCCGATCACGACGCCGCGCACGGGCTCGACGAGCGGTCCATCGCGGCCTCGGTCGGCGCGTTCCTGCGCTACGGCTGATGCCTTGCCGCTCGGGAACAAGTCCGCGGTGATGATTAGAGTCGTGACCATGGACGACACGGCCGGCACCGCTCGGCGGATGTGGGTGCGGTACGAGACCTTCCACGATGTCACCTACTTCACACCGGAGTCCCGCGCGGCGACCGACGCGTTGGGCTGCAAGGGCGGCTGGATGGGCTACTTCGGCATGCGCGCCGCGCCGCTCGGGGCGGCGACGCCGGAGCGGGTGGTGTCCGCGTTCTACAACTTCCACTCCTCGCTGGTCGGCCGCGCGTTGCCGGACGCGTGGGCGATCGCGACACCCGAGCGGTTCCTGAGTACGCGGTTGCTCGGCGTTGACCGATCGCTGCGCCGGATACTCGGCGACGACGTGGTGGCCGGATCGGCCATGGCCGAGGCGGCCGAACTCGCGGTGCGCGCTGCCGGTTTCGCGCCGACCGAGGGGCGGCCGATGGCCGAGGCGAACGCCGCGGTCGGCTTCCCGAGCGAGCCGCACCTGGCATTGTGGCAGGCCGCGACGCTACTGCGCGAGTCGCGCGGCGACGGCCATGTCGCGGCCCTCATCGCCGCCGACCTGGACCCGGTCGAGACGCTGATCACGTTCGGTGCCGAGCGCGGCCTGACCGCCGACTACCTGCGCAAGGCGCGTAGCTGGCCGGAGCGGGACTGGGTCGACGGCGTGGCGCGGCTGCGCGAGCGGGGGCTGCTCGCCGAGGACGGGCGGCTCACCGACGACGGCGCGACGCTGCGGGACTGGGTGGAGGAGCGCACCGACCAGGCCGCCGCCCGGCCGTGGCGCGAACTGGGTGCCGAGGCGACCGCGCGGCTCGACGAGTTGCTGACCCCGTTCGCGCGCCGGCTCGCCGAGCGGAACGAGGCGATGCGCGTCAATCCGATGGGGCTGGACGCACGCTCGGCGCTGGCCGACTGAGACGAGGTGGGATGGGCCGTGCGTCGCCCACCCCACCTGTTGGTTACTGCCAGCGCACGGCGACCTGCTCGCCGGAGGCGAGGCGCACACTGCCGACGATCGTGCCGTCGTCGTTGATCGCGGTCGGGGTCGGATCGGTGCTGCCGGTGATGCTGGGCAACAGGGTCATGGTGCCGCCTGCCCACCGGATGGCCTGGTCGACGCCGTTCGCGTCCACGCCGTCGCCTGCGATGACACCGAAGTCGTTGATGCCGACGGCCTCACTGTCCGTGCCGCCGGGCAGCTGGCCGAGCGCGGTGATGTCACCCTGCCTGCTCCAGGTGACCGCCTCGTAGTGGCGCCGGACGGTGGTCGCCGACAAGCCGACCATGACCCCGAGGTCGTTGATGTCGTTGGCGATGCTTGTCTGTTCCACGGCGCCGTGGAGCTGGGGGAGCACGGTGGAATTGCCGTTGTGCGCCCAGCGCATTGCCCGCGCGCCGTTCTGGTCGACCGCGGCCGAACCGCCCGCCGTGGTGCCGTTGTCGTTGATCGCCGAGGGATAGCCCATGGTGAACTTGCCGGTGCCAAGGTCGCTGATGCTGCCGTCCGGGTTCCAGCGGATCACGTGGATCTCGCCGATGCCGGCGAACCGTTCCCTGCCGACGATCACGCCGTTGTCGTTGACGGAGTTGGCAAAGCTGATGTCGCCCGCGTGCACCGGCGGCAGGGCGGCGATGACGCCGCTCGGCGACCACTTCACGGCCTGCTGGGATCCGTCGGCCGCGTAGGCGTAGCCGACCACGGTCCCGGTGTCGTTGATGCCGTCGGCCTCGCTCCAGGTGCCGCCGGGCAGGTTGCCGAGGTTGGTGACGGCGCCGTCGGCGTTCCACTCGACCGCGGTGGAATAGGTGGTCGCGGAGTTGGCAGAGCCGACGATGGTGCCGTGCACGTTGATGTCGTTCGCGGAGCTGAAGTTGCCGCCGGGCAGCGGGCTCAGTTGGGTGATGGTGATCGACGGTCCCGCGACGGCCGGAAATCCGGCGAACAACAATGCGGCGATGGTGGAACCCAGAATGATTTGTCTTCGAAAAACTCTCATTCGGCTAGCAAACACTGAGCGAGGCGACGAGCAGAACCCGTTCGGACAACCTCGGACAATGGGTGAGGACTCACGGGTCGATGTCGGAGAATCTCTTGGCGAGGTCGCGATGCCGTTGCGCGGCCAGGCGAGCTTGGTCCCCGCTGATGATTGCTCCGGGCATGCGGCTGTGGCGCTCGACCAGTTCGGCGTGGTGCAGGTGCTGTCGGTGGGCGTATTCGCGGCAGGCAAGGCGCGAGCATGTTCCGTGTGGCGGCGTCAGCGTGAATCACGCTCACGTCGACATGGATGTGAGGGTCACTCTCGACCATCTGACCCCCTGCGTCACTCGGCTCGCACAGCCCAGGCTACCGATGGGCGTTCCCGGTGTCGACGGCCTAATGAACGACAAGGGGCGCACCGGAAAACCGGTGCGCCCCTACTTGCCATCAGAATTGCTCAGGCTGCCGTGTTCACCGCCGTCGGCTGGTGCACCTCAAGCTGGTGCACGACCCGCTCGGTGGTGAGTTCGTGCACGGTCAGGTCGACCAGTGCGACCAGCGCGACGGCCAGCGCGTCCGCGAAGACCAGTGCGGTCAGCGCGGTGCCGCTGAACGCGAGAGCCGCGATCAGCGCCCACAGGCTGACCAGGCCGAGCACGCCGTGCCCGATCCTCGCCGAAGTGCGGTTGGCGAAAATCGCGCCGGCCGCACCGAGGACGGTCAACCCGGTGAATACTCCGAAACCAATCCATCCCGCGACGGGCGCGGAAAAAGCGACCGCGGCGACCGCGAGAAAACCACCAGCGACAATGCCGAGAACGTCAACGCCGTAGCGAGTGCTCAGCGACATGGCACCAACACCTCCATCAACACCGCGCCGTATTCACCAACACCGCGCGGTATCCGTTGCGAATGGACGAGTCGGGCAGGCGCGCATCTGTGCGTCTGGGCGGCCCACTTCGATCAACACGACGGCGCGGAGAACATTTCCCGGTTCGCGTGTCTGCTGCGCCACACCGGCAAATCGCGCCGCACCCGGAACCGGAGTCGGTAGGCTGAGGGCGTGTCTCGCCTCGTCGTACTGGACTACGGGTCCGGCAACCTCCGCTCCGCCGAGCGTGCGCTGCGCCGCGTCGGCGCCGATGTCGAGGTCTCCTCGGACTTCCATAGCGCGATGGAGGCCGACGGGCTGGTGGTGCCGGGCGTTGGTGCGTTCGCCGCGTGCATGGCCGGCATCGACGCGGTGCGCGGGCAGCGGATCATCGGTCGCAGGCTGGCCGGGGGTCGGCCGGTGCTTGGCATCTGCGTCGGCATGCAGGTGCTGTTCGAGCGCGGGGTCGAGCACGGCATCGAGTCGGCGGGCTGCGCCGAATGGCCGGGCACGGTCGAGCAGCTCAAGGCCGACGTGTTGCCGCACATGGGCTGGAACACCGTGCGCGCACCAAGCGATTCCGTCCTGTTTGCCGGGCTTGACGCGGATACCCGGTTCTACTTCGTGCACTCGTTCGGCGTTCGCGAGTGGACACTTGAGGCCAACCCGACGATCGCCGCGCCGAAGGTCACCTGGGCGCACCATGGCGAGGACTTCGTGGCCGCTGTGGAGAACGGCACGCTGATGGCGACCCAGTTCCACCCGGAGAAGTCGGGCGACGCGGGAGCGACGCTGTTGGAGAACTGGCTGACGTCCGTGGTGAGGTGATTGGTTAGGGTGTGCGGGTGAATTTCACCCTGTTGCCCGCTGTCGACGTGGTCGGCGGCAAGGCCGTCCGCCTCGTGCAGGGCGCCGCCGGTACCGAGAAGGAGTACGGCGACCCGCTGACCGCCGCGCTGAACTGGCAGGCGGGTGGCGCGCACTGGGTGCACCTTGTCGACCTCGACGCCGCGTTCGGGCGGGGGAACAACCGGGAACTGCTGACCGACGTGGTCGGCAAGCTGGACATCGCCGTCGAGTTGACCGGTGGGATTCGCGACGACGACTCGCTGGCCGCCGCGTTGTCCACCGGCTGTGCGCGGGTCAACCTGGGTACGGCCGCGCTGGAGAACCCGAAGTGGTGCGCGAAGGTCATCGCCGAGCACGGCGAGCGGATCGCGGTCGGACTCGACGTGAAGATCTCCGAAGCCGGGCACCGCCTTGCCGCGCGTGGTTGGGTTTCCGACGGCGGCGACCTGTGGGAGACGCTGGAGCGGCTCGACCGCGACGGCTGCGCCCGCTACGTGGTCACCGACGTCGGCAGGGACGGCATGCTCAAGGGGCCGAACATCGGCCTGCTGCGCGACATCTGCGAACGCACCGACGCGGCCGTCATCGCATCCGGCGGAGTGTCCAGTGTGGACGATCTGATCGCGCTGTCCGCGCTGGCCCCGGACGGGGTGGAGGGCGCCATCATCGGCACCGCGCTCTACACGGGAGCGTTCACCCTGCCCGAGGCCATCGCCGCGGTCAGCTGAGCCCGATCGCGCTGTCGTCGATCCACTCCCCGTGATAGCCGTAGGGCACCTGGCGCGGCAGGTGGACGGTGGCGACCGGGCGAGCGGCTGGCGCTGAGGCGTCCAGGATGACCAGGGCGGCGGCGGGCCGGGTCAGGTCGTGCACGAGCGTGACCAGCCAGCCGTCGTCCTCGCGCGAGGCGTTGCGGGCCGGCACGAAAACGGCTTCGCCGGACACCTGGCCGGCACCGAGGTAGTGCGCCTGTTCCGCGCCGGTCACGGTGTCCTGCTTGACGATCCGATTGTGCGGGGTCGTGTCGAGCGGCGTTGTCGGGCTGTAGATGTAGCGGTTGGCCAGGCCGGTGCGACCGTCGTTGATGGTGGGGAACTCGGTCACCACATCGGAGCGAAAACGCTCGCTGACCCGGCCGGTGCTCGGATCGAGCGTCCATTCGTAGAGCCTGCCCTTGGCCCGGCCGCCCGGAGTGCCCTCGAAGATCATCTGCGTGTTCGCCCAGTCGGTGGCGTCGCCGCTGATCGCGTGCAGCACGATCCGGCCCGCACGGTCCTCGTAGGCGTTACCGACGTGCCAGCCCCACCTCGGATGCACCGGGTACCAGCGGATGTCCGCGCTGGTGCCGTCCTTGGGCATGACGCCGATCCGCGCCTGGTGCGTGTCGCTCCAGTTCGGGAAGCCGCGTTGCCGCGCGGCCGCGTCCCAGACGACCGGGAAGTCCAGCCACAGGATGTTGTGCTCGGTGACCGCGAAGTCGTGCATCATGATCGCCTCCGGCAGGTCGATCGGCACGCTGCGGAAGAGTTCGCCCTGCGCGGAGAGGCGATGGTAGGTCGCGTAGGGCGGCCGCATGGCGTAGCCGAAGAAGTGCATCTCGCCCGTGTTCGGGTCGGTCTTGGGATGCGCGGTGAACGCGGTGGTCAACTTGCCGCCGAAGTCCATCGGGCCGACGGTCTCCAGATCCGGCGTGATCTCGTACGGGAACGAGGTCTCGACCAGAGCCATGATCTTGCCGGCATGGTGCTTGACGCTGGTGTTCGCGACGCTGTTGCGCAGGTCGTGCTCGGGGAACTGCGGCGTGTCGACCCAGCGGTTGCGGTACCACTGCGCCTTGCCCTCCGCGAGCCGGATGCCGTGCACCATGCCGCTGCCGCCCCACCAGATGCCAGGGTCGACGCCCGGCTTCGGGTTGGGGCCGTTGCGGAAGTAGCGGCCGCACAGCTCGGGCGGGATCCGGCCCTCCACGGTCAGGTCCCGCGCGCCGATCTCGTCGGGTACGGGCGCGTACACGCCGGCCAGGTAGGTGGGCAGCGTGGTCGGTGCGGGTGCGACCGCGGCGCCGGCCCAACTCGCGGATGGGATGCCGACGGCGACGGCGGCACCGCCGAGCGCGCCGAGTCTGAGCGCGGATCGTCTGTTCAAGGTTCCCACGACAAGTCTCCCCTGGAATAGATAGTGGATAGTGCTGTTATCTAATTTGAGGTTAGCCAGGAGACGCGCGATCGGCAAGGGTCGGGTTGGATGTGCGCGAGAACGCTGGAGAGTGGAGGGCCGGGTGCGGATCGGTGAGCTGAGTCGGATCTCCGGGGTCACCGTGCCGACCATCAAGTACTACCTGCGCGACGGCCTGCTCCCGCCCGGCGAGCTGACCAGCAGAAACCAGGCCCAGTACGACGAGCGGCACGTGCAAAGGCTCAAGCTGATCCGCGCCCTCGTCGACGTCGCGGGCCTGTCCATCAACGGGGTGCGCGACGCGCTCGCGGCCATTGACTCGCAGCCGGACAGCCGGCACAACCTGCTCGGCAAGGTGATGCACCGGATCTCGCCCCCGCCAGCACTGGCCGACGACGACGCGGCACTGGCCGAGGGCGATGCCGAGGTGACCGCCCTGGTCAAGGATCTCGGCTGGGATGTGAAACCCGACAATCCGGCCTGGCGTTCCGCGGCCGAGGCCATCGCCACCATCCGCGCGCTCGGCGCCGGCGTCGTGCTGGACCGGCTGGCCGGCTACGCACGCGCCATGCACGACGTCGCCGAGCTGGACCTGGCCATGGCTGCGGAGATCACCGACCTGGACCAGCTGCTCGAACTGGTGGTGCTCGGCTCGCTGCTCGGCGACCCGCTGCTCACCGCGTTGCGCGGGCTCGCCGAGGAGGACGTGTCCTCGCGCCGGATGCGGACGGTTATGCCGCCCGATCCACGGTGATCGCGATGCCGGTCGTGCCCCCGGCGCCCCGGAACAGCCTGCTCCCGTACACGCTCACCCGGCCGAGCAGGCCGTAACGCCTGCTGATCAACCTGCGGACCCGCGCGGTCTCGGCTTCGTCGAGCAGCCGCGCGTATGCCTTGATCGCCTCGCCACGCGGGTTGCCGCGCAGGTCGCACGGGGCCACGGTGACCGCGCCGTCCCGCCGGATCCGCTTGACCTTGCCGGACGTGGTCACCGTCCACACCACGAACTCGGCGCCGTCCACCGCGAACCACAGCGCGGTCGGCACCGCCCTGCCGTCCCTGCGGAACGTGGTGAGCAGCAGGTAGTTGGCCGCGGCGAGCCGATCCAGTTGCTCGGTCACCGGCAAACCATAGCCAGTACGCTGCTGTCATGCCGGTCGCGGTTCGTGTCATTCCCTGTCTGGACGTCGACGCCGGACGGGTGGTGAAGGGTGTCAACTTCGCGGACCTGCGCGACGCGGGCGACCCGGTCGAACTCGCCGCCGCCTACGACGCGGAAGGCGCGGACGAGTTGACCTTCCTCGACGTCACCGCGTCCTCTTCGGACCGGGAAACCACCTACGACGTGGTGTCCCGCACGGCCGAGGCGGTGTTCATCCCGCTGACCGTCGGCGGCGGCGTGCGCTCGGTCGCCGACATCAACCGGCTGCTGCGCGCCGGCGCGGACAAGGTGAGCATCAACACCGCGGCCATCGACCGGCCGGAACTGCTGCGCGAGGCGTCGCGTCGCTACGGCGCGCAGTGCATCGTGCTGTCCGTGGACGCGCGGCGGGTGCCGGCTGGCCAGCAGCCGACCGCGTCCGGGTTCGAGGTGACCACGCACGGCGGCAGGCGCGGCACCGGCATCGACGCGGTCGAATGGGCGGCGCGCGGCGCCGAACTGGGTGTCGGCGAGATCCTGCTGAACTCGATGGACGCCGACGGCACCAAGGCGGGCTTCGACATCGATCTGATCACCAGGGTGCGCGCGGTGGTGGACGTGCCGCTGATCGCCAGCGGCGGCGCCGGCGCGGTCGAGCACTTCCCGCCCGCGGTCGCGGCGGGCGCGGACGCGGTGCTCGCGGCGAGCGTGTTCCACTTCGGCCAGCTGCGCATCGGCGAGGTCAAGGGTGTGCTGCGGGAGGCGGGGGTGGTCGTGCGATGACCGCCGAACTCGACCCGAAGATCGCCGCGCGGCTCAAGCGCAACGCGGACGGCCTGGTGTGCGCGGTCGCCCAGGCGTACGGCACCGGCGAGGTGCTGATGGTCGCGTGGATGAACGACGAGGCACTGGCCAGGACCCTGGAAACGCGCGAGGGCACGTACTTCTCGCGCAGCCGCGACGAACTGTGGATCAAGGGCGCGACCTCAGGGCACACCCAGCGGGTCCGTGAGGTGCGGCTGGACTGCGACGGCGACACCGTGCTGCTCGTCGTCGACCAGACCGACGGCGCCTGCCACACCGGTGACCGGTCCTGTTTCGACGCGGACGTGCTACTCCCGCTTGAGTGAGTCCTGGAGTGAGCCCAGCTCGCCGGTGAGATAGCGCTGGACGTTCGGCGCTATCGCGGCGACCAGCGCCTCCCGCTCGATCGACGCCAACGGCTCGAACTTCAGCACGTAGCGCAGCATGCCCATGCCGACGAGCTGCGACCCGCACAGGGTCGCGCGCAGTTCCGGCTGGTCGACGTCGAGGCGCGCGACCACCGGCAGCACGACTCGCTCCAGGAAGATCTCGCGGACCGCGTGCGCCGCGCCGTCCTGGTCGGTGACGCTGCGGATCAGTGCGGGCAGCCGACCGCCGTCGTTGTCCCAGACGGTGAGAAACGTGCGCACCATGCGTTCGCCGAGCTCGTCGTCCGGGCCCTCGATGAGATTGTCCAGGATGTCCATCGGATTGACCGGCAGTTCGAGCACTGCCGCGCCGAACAGCCCCTGCTTGCCGCCGAACCAGTGGTTGACCATGGCCGGGTCCACCTCCGCCCTGGCCGCGATCATCCGCACGGTGGCGTTGTCGTAGCCGAACTCGGCGAACACGGCCTTGGCCGCGGCCAGCAGCGCGGCCCTGGTGTCCGCGCCAGCGCCACGTCGTCCCCTGCTGCGCGTGGTCGGTTTCGGCTCGGCCATCCGTCCTCATTTCAACAGCGGTTGAATGTAAGCCCCTGCTCGATGCTGGTCAAACAGGACGGGCAGAATAAAGCCCATGGCCGGCGACAACCTCACCGTCACGTCCCGACCCAAGGGTCAGGGCCTTGGCGCGATCTACCCGAGCCGCGACGAGTTTCGCGCACTCGCCACCCAACGCAGGGTGATTCCGGTGATTCGCCGGCTGCTCGCGGACGACGAGACCCCGCTGGGCGTCTACCGCAAGCTCGCCGGCAACCGTCCGGGCACCTTCCTGCTGGAGTCCGCCGAGAACGGCGAGTCCTGGTCGCGCTGGTCGTTCGTTGGCGCACACAGCGCTGCCGCGCTGACCGTGCGCGACGGCGAGGCGGCCTGGACCGGGCAGCCCCCGGTCGGCCTGCCCACCGGCGGAGATCCGCTGGTCGCGCTGCGGGAGACCGTGCGCGTGCTGCACACCGAGCCGATTCCCGGGATGCCCCCGCTGACCGGCGGCATGGTCGGCTACATCGGCTACGACGCGGTCCGACGGCTCGAACGCCTGCCCGAGCTGGCCACCGACGACCTCAGGGTCCCCGAACTGGTCATGCTGCTGGCCACCGACCTGGCCGCTCTCGATCACCACGAGGGCACCATCACCCTGATCGCCAACGCCGTCAACTGGGACGACTCCCCGGAACGGGTCGACGCCGCCTACGACGACGCGGTGCGCCGGCTCGGCGTGATGACCGAGCAGCTGTGCACCTCCTCCCCGGCCACGGTGGCCACCTTCGATGCGCCCAAGCCCGAGTTCCGGCGCCGTCGCGCCCCGGAGGAGCACCATGCCGCGGTCAACGCCGCCAAGGCCGCCATCCGCGAGGGCGAGGCGTTCCAGGTGGTCGTCTCGCAGCGGTTCGAGATGGACACCGAGGCGGACGCCCTTGACGTCTACCGGGTGCTGCGCACCACCAACCCGAGCCCGTACATGTACCTGCTCCGGCTGGACGGCTTCGACATCGTCGGCTCCAGCCCTGAGGCGCTGGTCACCGTGCGGGACGGCCGTGCGACGACGCACCCGATCGCCGGCACCCGCTGGCGCGGCGTCGACCCGGAAGAGGACGCGCTGCTGGAGAAGGACCTGCTCGCCGACGCCAAGGAGCGGGCAGAGCACGTCATGCTGGTCGACCTCGGCCGCAACGACCTCGGCCGGGTGTGCAAGCCCGGCACCGTGCGGGTGGTCGAGTTCTTCCGAGTCGAGCGGTACAGCCACGTGATGCACATCGTGTCCACGGTGACCGGTGAACTGCGGGACGACCGCACCGCGTTCGACGCGGTCACCGCCTGCTTCCCGGCCGGAACGCTGTCCGGCGCGCCGAAACCACGCGCCATGGAGCTGATCGAGGAACTGGAGCCGACCCGGCGCGGCCTCTACGGCGGCGTCGTCGGCTACCTCGACTTCGCGGGCGACGCGGACACCGCGATCGCCATCCGCACCGCGCTGATCCGCGACGGTGTGGCGTACGTGCAGGCCGGCGGCGGGATCGTGGCCGACTCCGACCCGGTCGCCGAGGATGAGGAGACGCTGAACAAGGCCCGCGCCGTGCTCTCCGCGATCGCCACGGCCGCCACCATGGCATCACCGGCCACTGCCGCTTCGGCCGTCCGGGAGGAGCCGACGAGTGCCTGAGCCACCGACCACCTCGCCGACCACCCCTTCGGCCACCGCGCCGACCACCGCGCCGACCACCGGGGCCCCGGCCGCCACCGTCCGGCCGAAGCCGAATCGGCGTCCACTGTGGATGATCATAGTCGGACTGTTGGTCGGGGCCGGTCTGCTCTGGGCATCGTCGGAACTGACCTGGGTCGCCTCGGTCCAGGTGACCCCGTTGCACGGCAAGGTGGTCGACGCGCGCAACGGCAGCACCCAGGCGCCAGCGCTGGTGCCGCTCGCGCTGCTCTCACTCGCCGCGATCGCGGCGGCACTGGCCACCCGCGGCTGGCCACGCCGGATCGTCGGCGGACTGGTCGGATCGGCTGGACTCGGCATGATCGCGGTGGCATTCACCCAGTTGGCCGCACTGTTCGGTGCGCACCCGAACGGTTACCCACTGTCGCAAATCCTGTTCGCGCACGCGTTGGCGCTGCTGGCCGGACTGCTCGTCGCACCGGCGGGTGCACTGATCGTCCGGCACGCGGAAACCCTGCCGAGATTGGGCGCGAACTACGAAACTCCCGCTGGTGGCAAACGTAAGCGCGACCCCGACGACGAGCTGTGGCTTGCCCTGTCCAAGGGGGAGGACCCGACCACCCGGGACTGATGCCGTGTCCCCGTTGCCGAACGCGGAGCTACCCCGAACCGAATCCCTTCGTTGTGCGGGGTTAGCATCATTTTGGCGGGAAGGGGAAGTGCCGTGAATCTCGTTGCACGCGTTTCGCGGGTGATGCCGTGAACGTTCTCGAATCGATCGTCGAAGGTGTGCGCGAGGATCTCGCGGTCCGCGAGGCAGCGCTTCCGTTCGAAGTGGTCAAGGAGCGGGCCGCCAGGGTCGCGCCACCCATCGACGTGCCAACCGCGTTGCGTGCGCCCGGCGTCGGCGTGATAGCCGAGGTGAAGCGGCGCAGCCCGTCAAAGGGCGACCTGGCCGAGATCCCGGAGCCGGCCGTGCTGGCCAAGGACTACGCGGACGCGGGCGCCAGGGTGATCAGCGTGCTGACCGAACAGCGGCAGTTCGGCGGATCTCTCGCCGACCTCGCCTCGGTCCGCGCCGCGGTGCCCATGGTTCCGCTGCTGCGCAAGGACTTCATCGTCAGCCCGTACCAGGTGCACGAGGCCCGGATGCACGGTGCCGACCTCGTCCTGCTGATCGTGGCGGCGCTCGAACAGAACGCGCTCGTCGCCCTGCTCGACCGGGTCGAGTCGCTCGGCATGACCGCCCTGGTCGAGGTGCACACCGCAGAGGAGGCCGACCGGGCCCTTGAAGCGGGCGCCAGCGTGATCGGCATCAACGCGCGCAACCTGCAAACCCTTGAGGTGGATCGGGAAGTGTTCGGCCGGCTGGCCCCCGGCCTGCCGTTCGAGACGCTCAAGATCGCCGAGTCCGGCGTGCGCGGCCCGGCCGACCTGATGACCTACGCGGGCTACGGCGCGGACGCGGTGCTCGTCGGTGAGGGACTGGTCACCAGCGGTGACCCCAAGACCGCCGTCGTGCAGCTCGTCACCGCGGGTTCGCACCCGGCCTGCCCGAGGCCGACCCGGTGACCGAACAGCAACAGGCGCAGGCGCACCACCCGGACCAGCACGATCCGGACGCACGCGGCTACTACGGCGCCTACGGTGGCCGGTTCATGCCGGAAGCGCTGATCGCCGCCCTCGACGAGCTGTCCGCCGAGTACGACAAGGCCCGCATCGACCCGGAGTTCCTCGCCGAGTTCAACCGCCTGCTGCGCGACTACGCCGGTCGTCCCTCGCTGCTCACCGAGGCAGGGCGCTTCGCCGAGCACGCGGGCGGCGCGCGGATCTTCCTCAAGCGGGAAGATCTCAACCACACCGGCTCGCACAAGATCAACAATGTGCTCGGCCAGGGCCTGCTCACCAAGAAGATGGGCAAGACCCGCGTCATCGCGGAAACCGGCGCCGGTCAGCACGGTGTCGCCACCGCGACCATCGCCGCGCATGATGGGCCTTGACTGCACCATCTACATGGGCGAGGTCGACACCGAGCGGCAGGCCCTCAACGTCGCCAGGATGCGGCTGCTCGGCGCGGAGGTAATACCGGTCAAGACCGGTTCGCGGACGCTCAAGGACGCCATCAACGAGGCGCTGCGCGACTGGGTGACCAATGTGGACACCACGCACTACCTGCTCGGCACGGCAGCGGGCGCACACCCGTTCCCGTTGATCGTGCGCAACTTCCACCGCATCGTCGGCATCGAGGCTCGCGCCCAGATCCTGGAACAGGCCGGCCGCCTGCCCGACGCTGTCGCCGCCTGCGTCGGCGGCGGGTCCAACGCGATCGGCATCTTCCACGGCTTCATCGACGACCCGTCGGTCAAGCTGTACGGCTTCGAACCCGGCGGCAAGGGCGTCGAAACCGGCGAACACGGCGCATCCCTCAGCGAAGGCACCCCCGGCCTGCTGCACGGCTCCCGGTCCTACCTGCTGCAGGACGAGGACGGCCAGATCGTCGAGGCGTACTCGATCTCCGCCGGCCTGGACTACCCGGGCGTCGGGCCGGAACACTCCCACCTCAAGGACAGCGGCCGCGCCGAATACCGCTCGGTCACCGACGCCGAGGCCATGGCCGCGTTCGCGCTGCTGTCCAGGACCGAGGGAATCATCCCGGCCATCGAGTCCTCGCACGCCCTGGCCGGCGCTATCTGGCTCGGCAAGGAACTCGGCGAGAACGGCCTGATCGTGGTCAGCCTGTCCGGACGCGGCGACAAGGACATGGGCACCGCGACCGACTTGTTCCACCTGGACAGCCCGGACGCCGTCACGCACAGCCATCGGAAGGACCCAACCGCATGAGCGAGCTGGCGAGCGAATCATTGAACACAGGGTCCCGCGAATGCGTCCGCCTCGCGACACGTCCGACCGGCGGCCGAACACGAACCGCAGCGAGCGAGGCGGTCGTATGAGTCCGCTCTCCGATTTCCTCGCCAGGACCAAGGCCGAGGGCCGCGCCGCGCTCGCCGGCTACCTGCCGGCCGGTTACCCCGACATTCCCGGCTCGCGCGACGCGTTCGCCGCGCTCATCGACGGCGGCTGCGACGTGGTCGAGGTCGGCGTCCCGTTCTCCGACCCGGTCCTCGACGGCCCCACCATCCAGGCCGCGTCCGGCAAGGCACTGGCCAACGGATTCAGGCTCCGCGACCTGTTCGGCGTGGTCGAGTCCGTCTCAGCGCGCGGCGGCCGCGCGGTCGTGATGACCTACTGGAACCCGGTCTACGCCTACGGCGTCGACCGCTTCGCCCGCGACCTCGCGGCAGCGGGCGGCCTCGGCATCATCACCCCCGACCTCGTCCCCGACGAGGCCCAGGACTGGCTCGCCGCGTCCGAGCGGCACGGCCTCGACCGCATCTTCCTGCTCGCGCCCTCGTCCACCGAGGAACGCATCATTTCCACTGTCGCCGTGACCAGCGGATTCGTCTACGCGACCTCGGTCATGGGCGTCACCGGCGCCCGCGACGCGGTCAGCAGCGCCGCGCCCACCCTGGTCGGCCGCATCCGCGAACACACCAGCGACCTCGCCGTCGGCGTCGGCCTCGGCGTCCGCTCCGGCCCCCAAGCCGCCGAAGTCGCCTCCTTCGCCGACGTCGTCATCGTCGGCTCCGCCTTCGTCACCAAACTGGCCGAAGGCCTCCCGGCCCTGACCTCCCTGTCCGCAGAATTGGCGGAAGGCGTCCGCACCAAATCCGCCCCGGTCGGTGGGGCATAAAGGAGCCCCAGGCCGCATCCTTGGAGAGGCGAGCTGGGGCGTTCGGAACTAATAGTAGCATGATCCGGTGACACCGGGCGAGTTCGATGTATCCGCAGTCTGCGGGATGCTCTCAAACCAACGGATGGAGCCGTACCTGGTCGGCACCGGTGGTGATCTGACTGGTGCGCTGGATCTGTACGAGTGGAATGCGCGGATGTCCTCCGCCGCGTTCGTCGTCGTCGGCCACCTTGAGGTTCTTCTCCGCAATGCTCTTGACCAACGTCTGCGCGAGCATTACCGCGAGGACCATTGTGGTATCCCCTGGTTCTTGCTGCCGACCGAAGGCGGGACTCATGTGGGCGATGCGGTTGCGGTCGTGCGCGAGCGTTTGCGGCCGCTGGGTAAGGAAACGCGTCACCAGATCGTCGCTGGGTTAAGTTTCGGCTTCTGGGCCGGTTTGCTCGGGCCGAAGTACGAGAAGCTGTGGCGGGATTCACTGTCTCGTGCCTTTCCGCATTCGTCAGGTTTGCGCAAGCAAGTCGCCGCTGCGGTCGAGCGCGTTCGAAAATTTCGCAATCGACTTGCCCATCACGATTCACTGATCAGGGTTGATCTGCCCTTCGAACTCAGGCACATGGTTCAGATCGCGGGATTCCTCGGTAGCGATGCTGAGCGCTGGCTAAGCAGGAGCTATGACGAGGCGATGGCGATCTACGCCCAGCGGCCGGGCGTTGTTGATGACACCGTCGTAGTGCCAGCGAAGTACGCATGGCCTCTTTACGAGACCTGTCATGCCTATGTGTGCCAGGCCGGCCGAGCGTTTCGCACGTTCAAGCGGATCGCGTTCTACGCCGACCAGGAGATCAAGTCCGACATCCCTGAGTTGGTCTACCGACGGGACAACGTTGACTGGACCGATGAGCAGGCAGCGCGGTTGGCGCAGTCCGAGGACCGTTACGACCGCAAGATCGCCAAGGTGATCATCGCTTCCAAAGCGGCGGGCTGGTCAGATGGCAGGTACCAGGTCTTCCTGCTGACGCAACCGGGAGATCCGAGGCATCGGACGCTGGCAACCGCCGTCAGCCATGAGACCAGCGGGAAGGGGTCGGCTTTTGTACAGCGACAGCGTTACGTGTCGCTGCATGCCCTTGAGACCGCAACCACGACGGTTGACCTCGGCTAACCGGTCGGGGTTCGCGGAATCGGGCAGTTGATGCCGAGATCACCCCGGCCGTTACGGTGGGCAGCGTGATGGCGACCGTTGGCCTCGTGCACAGCGTGATACCCAGCCCTGACCAGGGAGTCTGGCATCTGGGCCCGATTCCGATCCGGGCCTATGCGCTGTGCATCGTCATCGGCATCGTCGTGGCGATCTGGCTGGGGAGCCTGCGGTACCGGGCGCGCGGCGGGCAGCCGGGGGTGGTGCTGGATGTCGCGGTGTGGGCGGTGCCGTTCGGCCTCGTCGGCGGACGGCTCTATCACGTGGCCACCGATGCGTGGCGGTACTTCGGGCGCGGTGCGAATCCGGTGCAGGCGCTGGAGATCTGGGACGGCGGGCTCGGCATTCCCGGGGCGATCGCGCTCGGCGCGCTGGGGGCGTGGATCGCCTGCCGGCGGCGGGGTGTGCCGTTGCCGTTCGTCGCGGACGCGCTCGCGCCGGCAATCGTTGTGGGACAGGCGATCGGCCGGATCGGTAACTATGCGAACCAGGAGTTGTACGGCGGGCCAACGAGTCTGCCGTGGGGGCTGGCGATCTACACCAGGGTCGACCCGGGCACCGGCGCGCTGGACAACCTCAACGGGATCGCGATCAGCCATGCGAATCCGCAGATCGTGCAGCCGACCTTCCTCTACGAACTCATCTGGGACCTGCTGGTCGCGCTGGCCGTGGTGATCGTGGATCGCCGCCTGCGGCTCGGTCACGGGCGCGCGTTCGCGCTGTACGTCGCCGGTTACGCGTTCGGTCGGTTCTGGATCGAGTTGCTGCGCACCGACCCGGCGACGCACATTTTCTACGTGCGGATCAACGTGTGGGTGATGGCGTTGTTGTTCACCGGTGCGGTCTTCTATTTCCTCCGCGCGCGTCGACGCGGTCAGCGCGAGGATCCGGCCGGGTTCTCCGACGGACCGTCCACAGTGGAACCCAACGATCCCGTCGAGGCCTGACGGCGCGGCGCGACGACCGGGTTGCCCTCGCTGGTGTGCAGTACCTCCACGTCCGCGCCGTAGAGGCGGGCCAGCCGATCCTCGGTGAGCACCTCCGTCGGCGTGCCCGTCGCGACCACCTCGCCCTGTTGGATGAGTAGCAGCTGGTCCGCGTACTGGCCGGCCAGCGTGAGGTCGTGCAGCGTGCTGACCACCGTCGTGCCGTCGGCGCGGCGGAGGCGGTCGACCAACTCCAACAGCGTCTGGGCGTGGCCGATGTCCAGGCCGGTCGTTGGCTCGTCGAGGAGCAGCAGGCCGGCCTGTTGGGCCAACGTGCGCGCCAGCACCGCGCGTTGCCGTTCACCGCCGGAGACGGCGTGCAGGCGACGGTCGGCCAGGTCGCGCAGATCAAGGCGCGCCAACACCTCCGCGACGATGCGCAGGTCGGTCGCGCTCTCCCTGGCCAGTGGACGCAGGTGCGGGGTGCGGCCGAGCAACACGTAGTCGGTGACGGTCAGATCCTGTGGGAGGGTCGGGTTCTGCGGGGCGTAGCCGATGGCGCGGGCGCGCTCCCGGTGCGTCATCCGCTCGGCGTCCCGGTCGCCGATCTCGATCAGGCCGGTCCGCTCGGCCAGTCCGGCGACGGCCTTGAGCAGGGTCGACTTGCCAGCGCCGTTCGGCCCGATGATCGCAAGCCACGACCCGGCCGGGACATCGACGTCGACCCCCTCGACGACTCGTTTGCCCTGGTAACCGGCGCCGACCCCGCGCAGTCGCAGCGAACTCATCGCAGCCTGTTCCTGGCCGTGCGCAGGACGACAAGGAAGAACGGGCCGCCCGCGAACGCGGTGACCACCCCGATCGGCAGTTCGGCAGGCGCGAGCGCGGTCCTGGCCACCACGTCCGCGGCGATCAGGAAAATGGCGCCGCCGACCAGGGACAACGGCACCACGACCCGGTAGCTCCCGCCGAACAGCAGCCGCACCACGTGCGGGACCACGATCCCGACGAACCCGATCAACCCGCTCACCGCGACCGCGCCGGCCGTGGCCAGCGACGCGGCGCCGATCACGATCATCCGCACCCGCACCGGACGGATGCCCAGCGACTGGGCCTCGTCGTCACCGAGCGCCAGCACGTCGAGCAGGCGCCCGCTGAAGCACAGCACGAGCGCGCCCACGCCGATGTAGGGCAGGCTGATCAGCACCGCCTGCCAACCGGCGGTGTTCAGGCCGCCGAGCGTCCACGAGTACACCCGCTGCAACGTGTCCGTGTTCTGCTGTTGCAGGAACGTCTGGATCGCGGTCAGGAACGCGGCGACCGCGACCCCGGCCAGCACGAGGGTCGCGGTGCTGGTGCCGGTGGACCGGCCGAGTAGCCAGGTCAATCCGATCCCGCCGAGAGCCCCGGCGAACGCGGCCAGCGGCACCGGACCCGCGATGCCGGAGCCCGCGCCCGGGTCGGACACGATCACGATGGTCGCGGCCAACCCGGCGCCTGCTGCGGCACCGAGCAGGTACGGATCGGCGAGCGGGTTGTGGAACACCCCTTGGTACGCGGCACCGGACGCGGCCAGCGCCGCGCCGACCAGGCCGCCGAGTACGACGCGAGGCACCCGCAGTTGCCACAGGATCGCGGATTCCCGCGCGGACAGTGGCGATCGGCCGCCGGTCAGCTCGGCGACGATCTCCCCGAGCACGCGACCGGCGCCGAGATCGATCGCGCCGAGCAGGACCGAACCCAGCATCATCGCGAGCAACACGCCGATTGATGTCGCGACAACAATCGGCCGCAAGCGCGTCGCGCGCGGTGTCGCGGGTTCGGCGGGCACGTTATCGACCGGCCTTGGCGAGATCGGCTGCCACGCTGCGCATCAGATCGTCGACGGTCGGACCCCACTCGGACGCCTGGTCGTTGTCGAGGACGAACACGTTGCCGCGCTGCACCGCGCTCAGCGCGGCCCAACCCGGTCGGGCCGCGACAGTGGCCAGGCTCTGGCCGCCCGCGCCGTTGCCGTCGGCGAGGAAGATGATGCTCGGGTCGGCCTTGAGGATGGCTTCCTGGGACAGCTGCGGATAGCCAGCCGCGCTCGCGGTGTCGGCCGGGTCGCCGATGTTGGTCAGGTGGAACTGGGCGAGCAGGCCGCCGATGAACGTGTGCGAGGTCGCGGTGTAGTAGGTCGAGTCCAACTCGTAGTAGTAGCTCAGAGGTTGGGCCGGCTTGGGCGCCGCAGCCACGGTCGAGGCGATGTCCTGCCGCGTCCTGCCGACCAGAGTGTCCGCTTCGGACTGATGCCCCGTCGCCCTGCCGATCACCGACCACAGCGCGTACGCCTGGTTGATGTTGTCCGGCGCGTTCACCTTGAGCACCGTGATCTTCAGCTTCCGCAGTCCACTCACGACATTGTTGTTGTCGTAGGCGGTGACCACGAGGTCCGGCTCGTAGCCCGCGATCGCCTCCACGTTCGGATTGGTGGAGTCGATCGAGGTGCGCGGGGCGCCCGGATAGTCCGAATCCTTGTCGACGGCGACCACCTGCCTGCCGGCACCGACGCGGAAGAGGATCTGGGTCTCCGAGGCGTCCAGGGAAACGATCCGTTTCGGTTCAGTGGCGATGGTCACTGGCGTGTTACCGCCGGGCGCGACTACCGTCACCGGGAACGCCGACCCAGCGTTGGAACCGGTGCTCGCCGGCGCGGCAGGGGCATGACTCGCGCAGCCGGCCACCATGACAGTGCCGACGACAGTGCCGACCAGGGTGAACAGCCCGAGAACGGCACGGAAACCGCGTTTCGGGAGATGGCGTGACATGAGGGTCCTCACGGGTTGGCCGACGCCCGTGGCGCCGACGTCGCCGAGGTCCTCGGTGCACGCCGCCACTGGGTCGGTAGCGGGTCGTCTCTCGCGCGCGGAGGCGACCTGGCTTGGGTCCCGTGGGACCTTCACAGTTGCGGCACAGCGCCGGAATCGCACCGGACTTCGCTCCCGGACCGAGAACTACGAAGACGCAGGTCAACGAGAGTTTTCGGCGGTTCGCGCGACCGGTCACGCGGGTGGTGGTCCGGTAGCGGATGACGTTACCACCGGCGGTCGCGCCGGCCGAGTCGGCGACCGGCCGCCGGTATACTTAGCAAGCCGAAGTTTTTGTTGGCGCGTGTTGGGTACATCGCTGTCGATGTCCAAGTCGTTATCCGTTGATGGTGCGGATCACGATTCTGTGGGTGTACGAATGTTTCGTGACTGTTAGAGTCACGTCAATAATGCGGGCCATCGTCGCCCCGCTCGCGCAAGTTGCACCCCCCGCCCCTAGCAACGCCACCAGCAACTCTGTCAACTCTGCCTTGACACCAGACCGCGAGGACGACGAAGGAGGTCAGCTGTGCCTTCTCCGACCCCAGCTTCCGCTCAGGGTCCCACCACCGGTGAAGCAGCTGTGTTCTTGCCGACGCCCAGTCGGGGTCCCGCCCCCGCCGGCACCAGCGCCAACCAGCTCTTTTCCGCGTTGCCCCGCCGCCAGGGTCTCTACGACCCGAGCACCGAGCGGGATGCCTGTGGTGTCGCCATGGTCGCCGACATCCGGGGCCGACGTTCGCACGGCATCGTCGCCGACGCGCTGACCGCGCTGGCGAACCTGGAACACCGAGGCGCGGCAGGTGCCGAGCCCACCAGCGGTGACGGCGCCGGCATCCTGGTGCAGCTGCCGGACGCGCTGCTGCGCGAGACGGTCGACTTCGAGCTGCCCGAGCCGGACGAGCACGGCGAGCACCGCTACGCGGCGGGCATCGCGTTCCTGCCCGCCGATGCCGCCGCACGGACGAAGGCGATGGACCTGATCGGCCGCATCGCAGAAGAAGAGAACCTGCGCGTGCTTGGCTGGCGGGAGGTGCCGATCGCCGTCGACGAGGCCGGTGTCGGCCCAACCGCACGCTCGGTCATGCCGCACTTCGCCATGCTGTTCGTGACCGGCAACGGCGAATCCGGCATCGCGCTGGACCGGCTGACCTTCGTGCTGCGCAAGCGCGCCGAGCGGGAGAGCGTCGGCGCTGGCTGCGGCACCTACTTCCCCTCACTGTCCGCGCGGACGCTGGTGTACAAGGGAATGCTGACCACCGGCCAGCTGCCCGCGTTCTTCACCGACCTCACCGACTCGCGACTGGTGAGCGCGATCGCGCTGGTGCACAGCAGGTTCTCCACCAACACCTTCCCGTCGTGGCCGCTCGCGCACCCCTACCGGTACGTCGCGCACAACGGTGAGATCAACACGATTCGCGGTAACCGCAACCGGATGCGCGCCCGCGAGGCGCAGCTCGCGTCCAGCCTGATCCCGGGCGACCTGACCCGCATCTTCCCGATCGTGGACGGCGAGGCGTCCGACTCCGCGTCCTTCGACGAGGTGCTCGAACTGTTGCACCTCGGCGGACGCAGCCTGCCGCACGCGGTGATGATGATGATCCCGGAGGCGTGGGAGAACCACACCACCATGGATTCGCGGCGGCGCGCGTTCTACCAGTTCCACGCCAGCCTGATGGAGCCGTGGGACGGCCCGGCCTGTGTCACGTTCACCGACGGCACCGTGCTCGGCGCGGTGCTGGATCGCAACGGTCTGCGTCCGGCCCGATGGTGGCGCACCGCCGATGACCGCGTCGTGCTGGCCAGCGAGTCCGGCGTGCTCGACGTGCCGCCGGATCAGGTGGTCGCCAAGGGCAGGCTGCAACCGGGCCGGATGTTCCTCGTCGACACCGAGGCCGGCCGGATCGTCTCCGACGACGAGATCAAGGGCGAGCTGGCCAACCAGCAGCCCTACGACCAGTGGCTGCACGCGGGACTGCTGCACCTGGACGACCTGCCCGAGCGCGAACACGTTGTGCAGACCCACGAATCCGTGCAGCGCCGCCAGCTCACCTTCGGCTACACCGAGGAGGAGCTGCGCATCCTGCTCACCCCGATGGCCGAGAAGGGCGCGGAGCCGACCGGCTCGATGGGCTCGGACACGCCGCCCGCCGTGCTGTCCCAGCGATCCCGGCTGCTCTACGACTACTTCAAGCAGAACTTCGCGCAGGTGACCAACCCGCCGCTGGACGCGATCCGCGAGGAGATCGTCACGTCCATGGCGCGCATCATGGGTCCCGAGCAGAACCTGCTCGAACCGGGTCCGGCCTCCTGCCGGCACATCCAGCTGCGCTACCCGGTCATCGACAACGACGAGCTGGCCAAGCTCATCCACGTCAACGACGACGGTGACCTGCCCGGCTTCAGCTGCTCCGTCATCTCCGGACTGTACGAGGTGGACGGTGGAGGGGAGGCGCTTGCCTCGGCCGTCGAACGGGTCCGCCGCGAGGCGTCCGAGGCGATCGCGGCTGGCGCGCGCACGCTCGTGCTCTCCGACCGCGACTCCGACCACCGGCTCGCGCCGATCCCGTCGCTGCTGCTGGTCTCCTCTGTGCACCACCATCTGGTGCGCACCAAGGACCGGATGCGTGCCGCGCTGGTGGTGGAGACCGGTGACGCGCGCGAGGTGCACCACATCGCGCTGCTGCTCGGTTACGGCGCGGCCGCGGTCAACCCGTACCTGGCCTTCGAGACCATCGAGGACCTGGTCGCGCACGGCACGATCACCAACATCGAGCCGCGTGTCGCGGTGCGCAACTATGTTCAGGCGCTGGTCAAGGGCGTGCTGAAGATCATGTCCAAGATGGGCATCTCCACCGTGGGCGCGTACACGGCAGCGCAGGTCTTCGAATCGCTCGGCCTGTCCCAGAGCATGCTCGACGAGTACTTCACCGGCACGCACTCCAAGCTCGGCGGCGTCGGCCTGGACGTCATCGCCGAGGAGGCCGCGCAACGGCACCACCGCGCCTACCCGGAGAACCCGACCGACCGGGTGTACCAGCGCCTCGACGTCGGCGGCGAGTACGCCTACCGACGCGAGGGCGAACTGCACCTGTTCAGCCCGGAAACCGTGTTCCTGTTGCAGCACGCAACCAAGACCAAGCAGGAGCACGTCTACAGGCAGTACACCGACGAGGTGGAACGGCTGGCCCGCAAGGGCGGCGAACTGCGCGGGCTGTTCTCCTTCCGGACCAACGGGCGCGCTCCGGTGCCGATCGACGAGGTCGAGCCGATCGAGTCGATCCTGGCCCGGTTCAACACCGGCGCCATGTCCTACGGCTCGATTTCGGCGGAGGCACACGAAACCCTTGCCATCGCCATGAACCGGATCAACGCCAGGTCCAACACCGGCGAGGGCGGCGAGGAAACCGACCGGCTCTACGACCCGGAGCGGCGCTCCGCCATCAAGCAGATCGCCAGCGGCCGGTTCGGCGTCACCAGCGAGTACCTGGTCAACGCGACCGACCTACAGATCAAGATGGCGCAGGGCGCCAAGCCCGGCGAGGGCGGCCAGCTCCCGCCGTTCAAGGTGTACCCGTGGATCGCCCGCACCCGGCACTCCACCCCCGGCGTCGGCCTGATCTCCCCGCCACCGCACCACGACATCTACTCGATCGAGGACCTCGCCCAGCTGATCCACGACCTGAAGAACGCCAACGAGCAGGCGCGCATCCACGTCAAGCTGGTCAGCGAACTCGGCGTAGGCACGGTCGCCGCCGGCGTTGCCAAGGCACATGCGGACGTGGTGCTCATCTCCGGACACGACGGCGGCACCGGCGCGTCCCCGATGAACTCGCTCAAGCACGCCGGCACGCCATGGGAGATCGGCCTCGCGGAAACCCAGCAGACGTTGCTGCTCAACGGTTTGCGCGACCGGATCACCGTGCAGGTCGACGGCGGCATGCGCACCGGACGGGACGTGGTCGTCGCCGCGCTGCTCGGCGCTGAGGAGTACGGTTTCGCGACCGCGCCGCTGATCGTGGCCGGCTGCGTGATGATGCGCGTGTGCCACCTTGACACCTGTCCGGTCGGCGTCGCGACGCAGAACCCGTTGCTGCGCAAGCGGTACACCGGCAAGCCCGAGTTCGTGGAGAACTTCTTCCGGTTCGTGGCCAAGGAAGTCCGCGAGATCCTCGCCGAACTCGGCTTCCGCACCCTCGATGACGCCATCGGCCACGCCGAGGCACTGGACGTGAACGAGGCCGTCGAACACTGGAAGGCCAAGGGCCTCGACCTCGCCCCGGTGTTCCAGGTGCCGACCCCGCAGGAGTCCTACGCCAGCGCCAAGCGCCGGGTCCGCGAGCAGAACCACGGCCTGGAACTGGCCCTGGACCGCACGCTCATCCAACTCGCCGAGGCGGCCCTTGAGGACGCGCACCCGCTGCGCCTTGAACTGCCGGTGCGCAACGTCAACCGCACCGTCGGCACCCTGCTCGGCGCCGAGGTCACCCGCCGCTACGGTGGCGAGGGCCTGCCGGAGGACACCATCCACGTGACCCTGACCGGCTCGGCGGGCCAGTCGCTCGGCGCGTTCCTGCCGCGCGGCATCACCCTGGACATGGTCGGCGACGCCAACGACTACGTGGGCAAGGGCCTCTCCGGCGGCCGGATCATCGTCCGGCCGCACCCCGAGTCGATCTTCGCGTCCGAACAGCAGGTCATCGCGGGCAACGTGATCGGCTACGGCGCCACCGGCGGCGAACTGTTCCTGCGCGGCCGGGTCGGCGAGCGGTTCTGCGTGCGCAACTCCGGTGCGCTCGCGGTCTGCGAGGGCGTCGGCGACCACGCGTTCGAGTACATGACCGGCGGTGCGGCCGTCGTACTCGGCCCGACCGGGCGCAACGTCGCGGCCGGCATGTCCGGCGGGGTCGGCTACGTGCTCGACCTCGACCCGGCACTGGTCAACCAGGAAATGGTCGACCTGCAACGACTCACCCACGACGATCTGCGCTGGCTGCGCGAGGTCGTCGCGCGGCACCAGGAGTACACCGACTCGACCGTGGCCGCCTCCCTGCTCGGGGACTGGCCGCGCCGCTCGGCCGGGTTCACCAAGGTGATGCCGCGCGACTTCCAGCGGGTGCTCGAAGCCGAGCGCCGCGCCCGCGCGCAGGGCCGCGACGTCGACGAGGCGATCATGGAGGCATCCCGTGGCTGACCCGAACGGCTTTCTCAAGCACGCTCGCGCCGACCACCCGAAGCGACCGATCACCGATCGGCTCGCCGACTGGCGCGAGGTCTACCGCGACCTGGACAGCCACGAACGGCGCACCCAGGTCAGCACCCAGGCGGCCCGCTGCATGGACTGCGGCATCCCGTTCTGCCACTCCGGCTCGGCAGGCTGCCCGCTTGGCAACCTGATTCCGGAGTGGAACGACTTCGTCCGGCGCGGCGACTGGTCGCAGGCCAGCGATCGGCTGCACGCCACGAACAACTTCCCCGAGTTCACCGGACGCCTCTGCCCGGCCCCGTGCGAGGCAGCGTGCGTGCTCGCCATCTCGCCCGACGCGGGCGGCGCGGTCGCGATCAAGCGGGTCGAGCAGGCCATCGCCGACGTCGCCTGGGACAGCGGCGGGGTGCAGGCGTGGCCGTCCACCGTGGCCTCCGGCAAGAAGGTCGCGGTCGTCGGCTCCGGGCCGGCCGGCCTCGCCGCAGCCCAGCAGCTCACCCGCGCAGGCCACGCGGTCACCGTGTACGAACGTGACGACCGGCTCGGCGGCCTGCTCCGCTACGGCATCCCCGAGTTCAAGATGGAGAAGTCCGTCCTGGACCGGCGCCTCGCCCAGTTGAGGGAAGAAGGCACCAGGTTCGTCACCGGCTGTGAGGTCGGCGGTGGCAAGCCCGGCGACCTGAGCGTCGAGCAGCTGCGCGAACAGTACGACGCGGTGATTCTCGCGGTCGGGGCACTGGAGGGCCGGGACGCGCAGGACATTCCCGGCCGCCACCTCAAGGGTGTGCACCTGGCCATGGAGCACCTGGTCCCGGCCAACCGCGCCTGCGAGGGCGACGGGCCGAGCCCGATCGACGCCAAGGGCAAGCACGTGCTGATCATCGGCGGCGGTGACACCGGCGCCGACTGCTACGGCACCGCCACCCGCCAGGGCGCACTGTCCGTCACCCAGCTCGACCAGTACCCGGAACCGCCCAAGGTCCGCGACGACGACCGCTCGCCGTGGCCGACCTGGCCGCACATCCTGCGCACCTACCCCGCGCACGAGGAAGCCGGCACCCGCGAGTTCGGCCTCGCCGTGCAGCGCTTCACCGGCGACGAGGACGGCCACGTCCGCTCGGTCGAGCTGCGCGAGGTCCGGGTGCACAAGGACAAGAAGACCGGCGTCCGCGAGGTCGTCCCGATCTCCGACGAGGTCCGGGTGATCCCGGCCGACCTGGTGCTGCTGGCCATCGGTTTCGCAGGCGTCGAGGACATGCCGCTGCTGGCCGGTCTCGGCCTGAACCGCAACAAGCGCGGCGCCATCAGCTGCGGCTCGGACTGGCAGACCGACGTGCCCGGCGTCTACGTCTGCGGCGACGCGCACCGCGGCGCGTCCCTCGTGGTCTGGGCGATCGCCGAGGGCCGCTCGGTGGCCAACGCTGTCGACAAGGCCCTCACCGGCCACTCCGACCTGCCCGCCCCGGTCGTCCCGCACCTGCTCCCGCTCGCGGTCGCCTGACCCGACGCGCTCGAAAAATGCCGGAACCGTCCAGTCGGAGGGTTCCGGCATTTCGTTTGTCAGGCGAGCCTGCGCGCTCCACGCGGACACGCTATGAATCGAACAGTTCGGGGCAGTATGGCTGGCTGGAGGCCCAGACCGGGGCGCCGATCACAGCGGCCCTTGCCGACCTGCTCACCGAGGGAGCCAGCGCGTGACGACCTGCGCGATCGACCAGATCGACTGGCAGCCGTACGCGCGCCGCTTGGCCGACGAGCTGGCACGGGGCGGCAAGCTCACCAGCCCGGAATGGCGGGCAGCGGTCAGCGCGGTTCCTCGCCATCATCTCGTGCCCACCTACTACCAACACGTCCAGGGCAGCTGGCAGCTGGTCGAGTCCGCCAGCCCGGAAGGGCTGGCTGCGGTCTACGCAAACAGGGTGCTGCTCACTGCCGTAACCACGACCGACAGGGGCACGGTGATCCGGTCCTCGGCCACCCAGCCGGGACTGATGACTCGCATGCTGGAAGCCCTCAATATCCGCAATGGACAACGGGTGCTGGAAATCGGCACCGGCACCGGCTACAACGCGGCGCTGCTGAGTCATCGGCTCGGCGACCAGCACGTATTCTCCATTGACATCGAACCAGACCTGCTTGGCCTTGCCCGGGATCGATTGGCGGAACTGGGCTACCGCCCGACGCTGGTGGCGGGCGACGGCGCCGCGGGACTGCCCGATCATGCGCCGTTCGACGCGATCATCGCCACCTGCGCCGTCCCGGCCGTACCGTGGGCGTGGATTGACCAAACCCGGCCGGGCGGGGTGATCCTCACCGACCTGAAGACCGCAGTCGGCGCGGGCAGCCTCGTGCGCCTCACCCGCGTCGGCGCTGACCGGGCGGAGGGCCGGTTCGACCCTGTTTACGCCGCGTTTATGGACCTGCGCCACCAGCCCGGCGCCTCAACGCACGCCGGCCATACCCGCCGCGATCGCGACAAGGCCGAGGTCCGCACCACCAGCCTGGGCCCACGCACCCCGTGGGAGAACCTGTTGGTGTGGTTTCTCGCCTCGTTCGATCTCGGCCCTGGCATTGAACATGGCTACACCGGTGCCGACGCCATTCGACCACCCACCGCGTCCTGGATCGTTACCGCCGACGGCTCCTGGGCCGAGGTCACCCTCGCCGACGAGAACAGCCTGCACCGCGTCGCCGAAGGCGGCCCGCGTCGACTGTGGTCCGTTCTCGAACGCGCCCAGCAAACCTGGACCGACCTTGGTCGGCCAGGATGGGATCGCTTCGGGCTGACCGTCACCCCCGATGCCCAAGCCGTTTGGCTGGACCGCCCGGACAGCGGTCTCACCTGGCCGCTACGTGGGTGACGCGCGTCATCGGTGTGGTCGGAGGATCGTGGAGGCCAGGACCGGATTCGAACCGGCGTAAACCGCTTTGCAGGCGGGTCCCTAACCACTCGGGCACCTGGCCGTGAAATATCGAGAAAAGGGCACGGCGAAATAAGAAAAGCCGCCGAATTCGGCTTTTCCGAACGGCGGCTCACGCACAGGATCAGATCATGATCACGGCGGTGAGCCCTGGTCAGCGCGGCAACAGCGACAGCAGTGGCAACAGCGGCAACACTGACAGTCGGGGTACGCGCGACAACATCGCATCCCCTCGTTCGTCAACGCGATCGCCGCCATGACCGACCCTTTCTCGGATTTCCTACAATCCACTGTGCCTTTGAATGTCGAATTCGTCAACCGTGTTCCGCATTCCGGGCGGTCGCGCTCGGTCTGCCTGAGCGCGACCAGCAACCGGATGAACTACGCACACTGCCCGCACCGTCCTCGGCCGGGCTCGATGGTCACCAGTTCTCGTCGCCGCGCATGACGCTCACCTCCCCGCGCAAGAGGTGGGGTTCGCGGGCGCGCTGACGCAGCGCGCACGATCATTGTCGCCCGGTTGGCGGTCGCGCATCGGTTCTGCGCGGTTACCGTGATGGGACAGGTATGAACAGGAGCGGACGCGGCCTGAAAAGGGCGGGAACCGGTGGCTGAGACAGCTGGTAGAGCCGTGGCTGGGCTGCGTGGGTGGGAGCTGTGGTCCACCCCTCGCCAGGTGATCGGCTTCGTCCTGGGTGTCGAGGCCATCGCGGTGGCGCTCACGGCGGCGACCAGCCTGCACCTTTCGGTGTCCGGGCTGGACTGGATCCGCTTCGCCGTGCTGGCCGTCTGCGCGATCGTCCACATCGACCTTTCCCGTGGCGTCGACAAGGTCCGGCAGCTCACCTCGGGCGCGGCGCCCTGGCTGGACACCAAGACGGTGTGGTCGTTCGCGGCCGTGATGATCTTTCCGGTCACCCTGGCGTGCGCCATGGTGGTACTCACCCACGTCTGGGCGTGGGTCCGCGTATGGCGGGGTCGCCGACCCCTTTATCGCTGGGTGTTCACCACCGCCTCCGTCGTGATCGCCACTCAGGTGGCCGCCATCGTATTGTCGGCGGGCCCCGGTCCCCATCCAGGTGTACCCACCACGATCGCGTCACTCACGGTAGTCATCGCTGCGGCCGGGATGCGCTGGTTCATCAACTACTCGCTGGTGATCGCGGCCATCCTGATCTCGTCGCCGAACGCGCGCGCCGCCCAGGTGTTCCACAACATCGGCGAGCGGATCATCGAGGTCGGCTCGGTCGGCCTCGGCATCGCGGCGGCCGGGATCGTGGTCTACGACCCGGTGCTGATCGTTGGCATCGTGTTCGGCCTGATCGCCATGCACCGCGCGATTCTGCTGCCGCAGTACCGCAAGGCCGCCTGCACGGACGCCAAGACCGGCCTGCACACCGGCGCCTGGTGGCACGAGATCGCCGCGCGTGCCCTGGACAAGGCGGTGGCCGCCGAGGCGAACCTGGCCGTGCTCATGCTGGACCTCGACCATCTCAAACAGGTCAATGACAAACACGGCCACCTCGCAGGCGATGCCGTGTTGCAGCAGGTCGCGCGGAACGTGACCGAGGAGGTCGGTGGCGGCGGCATCGAATTCGGCCGCTGGGGCGGTGACGAATTCGTCGCGGTGATCCCGGACGCGGGCCCGAGCACGGTGGTCGCGATCGCCGAACGGCTGCGCCGGTGCATCAACTCGTTGGCGATCGACGTGGTGACCAATGACGGCCCGGCGACGGTGTCGAACCTGACGGTCTCCATTGGTATCTCGGCATATCCGAGTTCGGGCGCGCAGAGCATGGACGGTCTGCTTCTTGCGGCCGATGCAGCCCTCTATCGGGCCAAGACACAGGGCCGTGACCAGATATGTGTCGCGCCCGTGCCGGCATGAGAAGTCAGGAGATGTTAAGCTGAGGAATCCTCAGCGAAAGAATCGGGCCGAAGATTTCGGTTTCCGCAAGGAAAATCGGTTTTCTTTTCGGGCCCTATCGAGCGAATTTCGGTGCGATTTCCCGGGAAACCTCTGGACTTGTCGGGCGGGCGTTCTATTCTCTGCCGCGCGAAGATGATCAGGAGGTCCCGCAATGATCGACGGACGGTCGACCGTGCGCAGCCGGGAGTTGGGCAACGCCCTGCGACTGGCCATGGAGCGCAACAACTTCAGCGGCAAACGCCTCGCCGAACTGCTCGGGTGGTCGGAATCCCGGGTGTCCCGGTTCCTCACCGGCCGACTCGGCGCGACCGAGGTCGAAGTGTCCGCCATGCTCGCGTTGCTCGGCGTCGTCGGGGAACAACGCGAGCAACTGCTCCGGCTGACCAGGGAGCAGAACGTGCTGGGCTGGTCGCCGACGGCACAGTCAAGGGCGCTCGGCGAGCACCTGCGCAAGGCGACGCGCATCACGGACTTCCACGCGGCGTTCGTGCCGTACCTGTTGCAGACCGAGCACTATGCCCGCGCGGTGGTCTCGCGGATGGTCAACGTGCCGTTCGACAGCATCGAGCGGCACGTTGCCGAGCGCGTCGCCGACCAGGTGGTGTTCGGCCGCAGCCAACCGCCCCAGTGCGCCTTCTACATCCACGAACTCGCGCTGCACCTGCCGATCGGCAGCTACGAGGTGATGTCCGAGCAGTTGCACCACCTGCTGCGGATGGCCGTCCGCTCCTACGTCAACATCAGGATCATCCCGGCGGCTGTCGGGGCGCACGCCGGCCTGGCGGGTTCCTGCACGTTGATGGAGTTCGCCGAGTTCGAGCCGGTGGTGTTCCTCGACGAGGAGATCGGCGGCCACTTCAGGGAGGAACCGGACGAGATCGCGGCCTACCAGAAGGTGTTCGCCGCCATCTCGGCCGTCTCGCTCGACCAGTCCACGTCCAAGGACGTCATCGCCGCGCTCGCGGAGGACCACTACGACGCGCACAAGGACGAGCAGGAGGTGCTGGACGAGGACGACGAATGAGCGTGGAGTTCAGCTGATCAGCAGGCCGGACTCGGCGTCGAAGAGCAGGATGCGGCCGGGCTCTGGGATGGCGGTGAGGGTGTCGCCGACCGAGGGCTCGTCCGCCTCGTGCACGGTGACGCCGAGTTGGACGCCGTCCGCGCAGTCCAGGATGACCAGCGCGGTCACGCCCAGGTTCTCCACGATCGACACCTTGCCGGTGATGCCGCCGCCTTCCTCGACGGCCAGTAGAGCCTCGGCCGGTCGCAGCGTCAGGTATTCCGGGCGGATGCCCAGCCTGATCGGGCCGTCCACCGAGCCCAGACCGAGCGGCCGAGGCAGCCGGGCGCCCGCGACCTCGACGACCTCGCCGCGCACGGTGCCGTCGAGCAGGTTCATCGGGGTCGAGCCGATGAAGTTGGCGACGAAGGTGTCGGCGGGGCGTTGGAAGACCTCGCGCGGGGTGCCGAGCTGGCGCAGGCGGCCGGATTCGAGCACGGCGATCCGGTCGGCCAGCGCCAGCGCCTCGGCCTGGTCGTGGGTGACGAAGACCGTGGTCAGCTTGAGTTCGCGTTGCAGGCGCTTGAGGAAGGTGCGGGCCTCAAGGCGCAGGCGGGCGTCCAGATTGGACAGTGGCTCGTCGAGCAGCAGCACGTCTGCGCCCATGGCGATGGCGCGCGCCAGCGCGACGCGCTGCTGCTGGCCGCCGGAGAGCTGGCCGGGGCGCCGGTCAAGGTACTGGGCCAGGCTCAGCTCGGCGCTGGTCTCCTCGGCGACCTTGCGGCGCTTCTCCCGCGACTCGTGCCGCACGCGCAGCGGGTAGGCGATGTTCTCGGCCACGGTCATGTGTGGGAACAGCGCGTAGTCCTGGAAGACCATGGCCACGTTGCGCCTGCCCGGTTCGAGCCGGGTGACCTCGCGCTCGCCGATGTGCACGCTGCCATCGCTGGCCTGCTCAAGGCCGGCGATCGTGCGTAGGAGGGTGGTTTTGCCACAGCCGGACGGGCCGAGCAGCGCGAAGAACTCGCCGTCGTTGATGCGCAGGTCGAGCCCGTCCACCGCGCGCACCCCGTTCGGGTAGACGGTGGAGAGCCCGCAGACGTCGATGCCGGCCATCAGCCCTTGATCCCTCCGTGGAAGCGGAAGCCGTATCGCCGGTTCACCAACAGGTAGAGCACGACAACCGGAATCGAGTACAGCAGCGAGAACACCGGCAGGCTGCTCAGGTCGACCCCGCCGCCCTCGTTCTGCAACGTGTGGATGATGACGGCCGCTGGCTGCTTTTCGGTGTCCTGCAACAGCAGGAACGGCAGCAGGAAGTTGCCCCACGCCTGGATGAACGACCAGACCAGGATGGTGGCGATGCCCGGACGCGCGATCGGCAGCACGACGTGGGTGAGCACCTGGCGCGGCGACGCGCCGAACACCCTTGCCGACTCCTCGTAGGAGCGGGGCACGCCGTCGACGAAGTCCTTGAGCATGAAGATGGCCGCCGGCAGCAGGCCGCCGGAGAGCACGACGGACGTGCCGAGCACCGAGTTGATCAGGCCCAACTCGTACATCATCAGGTAGATCGGCACCATGGCCGCCGTGCCGGTGACCACGCTGGAGAGCAGCAGCAACACGTAGAGCAGGGCATCACGGCCGGGGATGCGCACCCGGGACAGCACGTAGGCGGCCAGCGCGGCGAGCACGATGGTGATCAGGGTCGCCGCGCCGCACAGGATCAGCGAGTTGATGATCGACGGGACCAGGTTCGGGTTGTGGAACGTGGTCGCGAAGTTGTGCAATGTCCACTGTGGCCAGTGCGCGGCCAGGCCGGGGTTGGCGTCGAACGGTTCGGACGCGAGCCAGAGCATGGGCACCGCGAAGAACACCATGATGACCGCGATCAGCACGTAGAACCCGATCCGGCCGATCACCCAGCGCGGGCCGAACATGACCGGCTTGGGCGCCTTCTCGGTCGGCGCGGTGCCGGTGACCGGGGGAGACACGGTCATGATCGCCTCCGCAGCAGTCGCAGGTAGAGCAGCGCGATGATCAGGTTGACCAGGAGCAGCAGCACCGAGATGGCGGACGCGTAGCCGAACTGGCTTGAGTTGAGCGCCTGGTCGTAGATGAACACCGGCAGCACCTCAGAGGCGTGGTTCGGGCCGCCGGCGGTGAGCAGGTAGGGGGAGAAGTCGTTCGCGGTCCACAGCGTGATCAGCAGCGTGTTGGTGAGCACGTGGCCCCGGATGTGCGGGAACACCACATCCTTCATCAGCCGCCAGCCACGCGCGCCGGACAGGCGGGCGATCTCCAGTTGGGTCGGCGGCACCGTGGACAGCGCGGAGCCGTAGAGCATCATGGAGAACGCGGTGCCGCGCCAGGTGTTGAAGAAGATCAGCGACAGCATCGGGTACTGGATCAGCCAGGCCGTCGAGTGGTTGCCGAGCAGCGCGTTCAACGTGCCCGAGTTGCGGTCGAGCAGCGCGAACCAGAGGAAGGCGACGACCGTGCCCGGCAGGATCCAGGCGAGCAGGATCAGGCCCTGGACGATGCCGCGCAGCAGCCTCGGCGTCGAGCGCATCAGCCAGGCGAGCAGGAAACCGAGCAGGTTCTGGCCGATCACCGCGGAGCCGGCGACGTAGACGACGGTCAGCACCAGCGAGCCGCGGAACTGCGGGTCGGTGACCGCGTCGGTGATGTTGCCGAAGCCGACGAACTGGGGGTTGATCGAGTTCGGGCCGGTCAGCTCGAAGTTGGTTGACCCGATGTAGATCGTCCACAGCGCGGGGAAGACCAGGAACACCGCGATGATGACGATCGCGGGCGCGATGAAGGCCAGCGCGCGCGGCACGCCGAGACCCGGCGACGTCGACGCGCCGCTGCCGACCGGGCGGAGCGGCTACGGGCAGCTCAGTTGTTGACAACGTTGGCCTGACCGACCGCCTTGGCCAGCGCGGTCGCGTAGGTCGCTGCCGCGTCGGCCGGCGACTTGCCGCTGATCACGTCGGCGGTGGCCTGTTGCACGAGGGCGGAGACCCGCGTGTAGTCCCCTTCCGAAGGGCGGAAATGGGTGACCGGCAGGGCTTTGGTGGACACGAAGTTCAGCAGCGGGTCGTTGGCGAGCAGCTTGTCGTTCACGACCGTGTTGGCCATGACCTGCGTCGCGCCGCCGAGGTAGGTGTTCTCGTAGACCTCGATGGCGGGTGCGGAGGCCATGAAGGTGAGCAGCTCCCACGCCTGTTGCGGGTACTTGGAGTGCGGGTTGATCAGCCGCACGCCGCCGCCGGAGTAGCTGACGAAGCTCTGGCCGTCGACGCCACTGCCCGGGTTCTCGGCGGGGATCAGCGCGTAGCCGACCGCCGAGTTCCGGTCGGCCATCTTGTCGTTGCCGACGGTCGGGGACAGGATCGAGCGCCACATGTAGTCGCTCTCCGCGTAGATGCCGATCTTGTTGGCGGCGAACTCGGCGAAGGACTGGTTGCGGCCCTGGGATTCCTCGTCGAGCACGGGGTCGGCCAGTCCCTGGGAGAAGATCTGCTGGTAGAAGCCGAGCGCGGCGCGCACGGCCGAGGTGTTGCCCTGCCACTTGCCATTGCCGAACAGCAGTTGGCCCGCGCCGGCGAGCATCGGCAGGAAGCCGTTGACCGTGGTGGTCTCGGCCATCGCCGTGCCGCCGTCGAGCTGGATCGGCGTGACGCCGGGCAGCGTTTTCAGCGCCTTGGCGGCCGTGATGATGTCCGCCCAGCTCCTGGGCTGCCAGTCGGCGGGCAGGCCGGCTTGGGCGAAGAGGTTCTTGTTGTAGTAGAGCACCCGGCCGTCGGTGCCGATCGGGATGGCGTACGCCTGGCCCTTGTACTCGTCCAGTTGTTGCACGGACCGTGCGATCTGGCTCCAGCCGGACCAGCCGCTGACCTCGTCCTGGCCGACCACCGCGCCGAGCGGCTTGATGAACCCGCTCTCCGCGTAGTCGCCGACCTGGGTGCCGTCGATCTCCAGGATGTCGCCGCCGCCCCCGGTGCGCAGGGCCAGCACCTGCTTCTGCTGGTAGCTGCCGTCGTCCGAGCCGTCACCGTTGAACGTGATGTGCACCGTGACGCCCTTGGCCTTCTCCATCCGCGTGAATGTCGGGATCACGTACTGGGTGATCCACCGGGCGCCGGAGTCGTTCTTGCCGCCGACGATGGAGTTGGAGGAGATGCTCAACGTGACGTCCTTGGCGTTCGCGTTGAGTTGGCTGTCCGAATTGCCGCTGCTGGCCGGCGATTGGCCGATGCAGCCGGTCAGCACGAGGCATCCGGCAACGCCAACGGTCAACAGTCCGGTTCGGATTCTCATCGTCGAGCCCCCGTATCCGCGCAGAGTTGGTCAGAAAGTAACGGACGGCGCAGGGGCCATCTTGCAGCCATCCGGTCGACTTGACAAGGTGACAAACGCGTTCGTTTGTCTCCAAGCGCCGTCCGCTACCTGATCAGTCCTTGATGGACAGTCGGAGGGTGAGGATCTCGAACGGCCGCAGTGCCAGGTCGATGCCGCCGTCCGCGATCTCGTAGTACACCGTGTTGGCCCAGTTGCGTTCCAGCAGGTCCGTGGAGATCGCGGTGCCGAGCGGGAAGCCGGCGGACAGCCGCGCCCTTGCCCGTCCGCCGTTCGCCTCGTAGAGCCGTACCACCAGGTCGCCGGAGCGGTCGTCGGCCAGCTTCACCGCCTCGACCACCACGGCCGGGTTGTCGACGACCACCAGCGGCTCGACCGCGTTCGCCCCGCTGACCTCGCGGATCGGCAGGTTTGTTCGGTAACCCTCCACCACCGCGTCGCCGATCTCGGCGCCCGGCACGAGCGCGTGCCGCAGCCGGTGCACGCCGTGGTCGGTGTCCGGGTCGGGGAACCGGGGCGCGCGCAGCAGCGAGGCCCGAACGGTCGTGGTGCTGCCGCCGCCCTCACGCGGGGAGCGGGTCACGTCGTGGCCGTAGGTGGAGTCGTTGGTCAGCGCGACCCCGTAGCCGGGCTCGGCAACGTGCACCCAGCGGTGTGCGCAGATCTCGAACTTGGCCGCGTCCCAACTGGTGTTCGCGTGCGTCGGCCGGTGCAGGTGACCGAACTGGGTCTCCGAGGTCGAGCGGTCGGCCTGTACGTCCAGCGGGAAGGCCAGCTTGAGGAACTTCTCGGTCTCGTGCCAGTCGACCTCGGTGTCGATCTCGATCCGGCGCGATCCGGCCCGCAGCGTCAGCAACTGCCTGACCGTGGAGGAACCGAACGTGCGCACCACCCGCACGGTCGCGCGATCGGGCTCCGAGCGCGCCAGTTCGACCTCGTCTGCCGCGGTCAGGTCGGTGACCGTGTTGCGGTAGAAGGAGTCCACGTCCCAGGCGTCCCACTGGTTCGGCAGGTCCTGGTGCAGTTGCAGCAGGTTGCCGTGCTGGCCGGGCGCGATCACCTCGCGGTCGGCCGCCTTGTCGTAGACCGAAGCCAGCAGGCCGTTGCCGTCGACGACGATCCGCACCGCCTCGTTGGCCAGGACGAACCCGCCCTCAGCCTCGGTCACCGCGACTGTCCCGCTCGTCGGCGAGGTGAGCGAGGCGCCGAGCCCGGCGACCCCGTCGGTCGCGTGCGGGGCCGCGTTGAACAGCACGGTCGCCGAACCCGCACCGGCCAACGCGCGCTGCGCGCCCTCGATGATGCCGGTCAGCTCGTCCGCGATCGCGGCGTAGGTGCGCTCGGCCTCCTTGTGCACCCAGGCGATCGAGCTGCCCGGCAGGATGTCGTGGAACTGGTTGAGCAGCACCCGCTTCCACAACCGGTCCAACGCCTCGTACGGGTACTCCGCGCCAAGCCGGACGGCCGCCGTCGCGGCCCACAGTTCGGCCTCGCGCAGCAGGTGCTCGCTGCGCCGGTTGCCCTGCTTGGTCTTGGCCTGGCTGGTGTAGGTACCTCGGTGGTACTCCAGGTACAGCTCGCCGACCCAGACCGGCGCGTTCGCGTACTCGCCCTCGGCCTTGGCGAAGAACTCCTTCGGCGGCTCGATCACCACCCGAGGCGAACCCTCCAGATCGGACAGTCGAGCCGCACGGGCGAGCATCTCGCGGGTGGGCCCGCCACCGCCGTCGCCGTGGCCGAAGGGCACCAGCGACACCGTTGCGCCGCCCTTCTCCCGGAAGTTGCGCTCGGCATGCGCCAGCTCGCGGCCGAGCAGCTCGGAGTTGTAGGTGTCGGCGGGCGGGAAGTGGGTGAACACGCGGGTGCCGTCGATGGCCCTCCCACCAGAACGTGTGGTGCGGGAACTTGTTCGTCTGGTTCCAGGAGATCTTCTGGGTGAGGAACCAGCGCGACCCGGAGGCCAGCACGATCTGCGGCAGTGCGCCGCTGTAGCCGAACGAGTCGGGCAGCCAGACCTCCTCGGTCTCGATGCCGAACTCCGTCAAGGAAGAACCGCTTGCCGTGCACGAACTGGCGGGCCATCGCCTCGCTGCCCGGCATGTTCGTGTCCGACTCCACCCACATGCCGCCGACCGGCACGAACTGGCCCGCGGCGACCTTCTTGGCCGACCTTGGCGAACACCTCAGGCCGGTGCTCCTTGATCCAGGCCAACTGCTGGGCCTAGGACATCGCGAACACGAACTCGGGGTGCTCGTCCATCAGCGCGGTCACGTTCGACGCGGTCCGCGCCACCTTGCGCACGGTCTCGCGCAGCGGCCACAGCCAGGCCGAGTCGATGTGCGCGTGGCCAACGGCCGACGTGCGGTGCGCGGACGCGTGCGCGGGCTTCGCCAGCACGTCGGCCAGTTCGGCCCGGCCTTCGCTCGCGGTGCCGTTGACGTCCTGCAGGTCGATCGCGTCCAGGGCGCGGCCGAGCGCGCGCAGGATCTCCCAGCGCCGCGTGCTGCCCTCAGGCAGCTCGCGCATGAGCTGGTCGAGCACCTCGATGTCGGCGACCAGCTCCCACACCTCGGTGTCGAAGACCGCGAGGTCGACCCGTTCGATCCGGTACAGCGGTTTGTCTCCCGCGGTCTCCTTCAGGCCCAGCGGCGTCGGCAGGAACGGGTTGTCGCCGAGGATCACCGGATTCGCCGCCGCCTCGACGTAGAGCGTGACCTGCTCGCCACCGGCCACCGGCGAGCCGACGCGCACCCACTGGTTGCGCGGGTTCAGGCCCTTCACCGCCGAGCCGTCCGCCGGTAGACGAGGCCCTCGCACTGGAAGCCGGGCATCCGCTCGTCGAACCCGAGATCGATCAGCGCCTCCACGGTGCGACCCGCCCACTGCGCCGGCACCTCGGCGGTGACCCGCATCCAGCTCGTGCCCCACGGCCGGACCCCAGGCATCGCCGACCGCTGCGGGGCGGTAGTCGGCGGCGAGGCCCTCGGCGACCGGCACCGGCTCGCCGGGCGCCTCCCACACCTCGATCCGCGCCGGCACCGAGGCCGGATACACCGCGGGCCGGATGCGTTCGCGCAACACCCGATCGACGCGCCCCTCGATCAACTTCCGATCGTCATGCATGTTCAGCTGCTCCGATGATGGTCCTGGGTTCTCGGCACCTGTAACCGTGCTGGTCACGCAGGGTTGTCGTCAATCCCCGACCCGGCGGTTTGTCTCACCGTTTGTCCTGCTCGTTTAGGATCACTCGGTGGCTTTTCAGGGTTTCGGCGAGCACGCCATCGACTTCTTCGACGACCTCACGGTCGACAACTCCAAGGCGTTCTGGACCGACAACAAGCACATCTACCAAGCGGACGTCCGCGAGCCCATGGAGGCGTTGCTGGCCGAGCTCGAAGCGGAGTTCAGCGACTTCGGCGCGGCCAAGGTGTTCCGGCCCTACCGCGATGTCCGGTTCGCCAAGGACAAGACCCCGTACAAGACCCACTGTGGTGGCGTGATCGAAAGGGCGCGCGGCGCGGGCGCCTACTACGTGCAGATCAGCCCGGAGGGGCTGCTCGTCGCGGGCGGCTGCTTCCACGCGGACGCCGCCCAGCTGCGCGCGTTCCGCGTCGCGGTCGACGACGAGCGGCGCGGCGAGGAACTCGGGAAGCTGTTGGCCAGGCTGCGCAAGGGCGGCTGGGAGATCGTGGGCGATGTCATGAAGGCAACCCCGCGCGGCTTCGCCAAGGACCACCCGCGCATCGAGCTGCTCAGGCACCGTTCGCTCTACGCGCGCAAGCTCTACGAACCGGACGACGCACTGCACGAGAAGGAGACGCTGCGCCGGGTCCGCACGGGCTGGCGGGCGGTGCGCGCGCTCAACGAGTGGATGGCCGACCACGTCGGCCTACCTGAGGAAGTCGAGCGGCGCCGCTGAAAATCGGAGAAATCTGTCACCAGCGCTAACGCAGGGTGACTCGGCGATGTCCGCCGCGAGAATGGCATCTTCCGGACTGACAAAAAAGGCGGCCGTGCTGGATCGGTCCAGCGGTCAGGTCTATCCTCTGTTGACGTGAGTCGACGCGCGAAAATCGTTTGCACCCTCGGTCCCGCTACCGCGACACCGGAAAAGCTCCGCGAGCTGGTGAACGCGGGCATGGACGTGGCCAGGATGAACTTCAGCCACGGCAGCCACGCGGACCACAAGCAGGTCTACGACCTGGTGCGTTCGATCGGCGCCGAGTGCGGCCGCGTGGTCGGCGTTCTCGCCGACCTGCAGGGCCCCAAGATCCGGCTCGGCACGTTCGCCAGCGGCCCCGTCGAGTGGCGGACCGGCGACGTGGTCCGGGTGACCATCGAGGATGTCGCCGGCACCCACGACCGGGTCTCCACCACCTACAAGGGTCTCGCCAAGGACGCCAAGGCGGGCGACCGGCTGCTGGTCGACGACGGCAAGGTCGGCCTCGTGGTCACCGCGGTCGAGGGCCCCGACGTGGTCTGCGAGGTCACCGAGGGCGGCCCGGTCAGCAACAACAAGGGTCTCTCCCTGCCCGGCATGGACGTCTCGGTGCCTCCGATGTCCGAAAAGGACATCGAGGACCTTGAGTTCGCGCTGTCGCTCGGCGTCGACATCATCGCACTGTCCTTTGTGCGCTCACCCGCCGACATCGACCTGGTGCACCAGGTGATGGACCGGGTCGGCCACCGCAGGCTCCCGGTCGTCGCCAAGATCGAGAAGCCGGAAGCCGTCGACAACCTGGAAGCCATCGTGCTGGCGTTCGACGGCATCATGGTCGCGCGCGGCGACCTCGGCGTCGAGCTGCCGCTGGAGCAGGTGCCGCTGGTGCAGAAGCGGGCCATCCAGATCTCCAGGGAGAACGCCAAGCCGGTCATCGTGGCCACCCAGATGCTGGACTCGATGATCAGCAACTCCCGCCCGACCCGCGCCGAGGCGTCGGACGTGGCCAACGCAGTGCTCGACGGCGCGGACGCGGTCATGCTCTCCGGCGAGACCAGCGTCGGCCGCTACCCGGCCGAGACGGTGCTGACCATGGCCCGCATCGTCGAGACCGTCGAGAACGACACGGTCGCGGTGCCGCCGCTGACCCACGTGCCGCGCACCAAGCGCGGGGTCATCTCCTACGCCGCGCGCGACATCGGCGAGCGGCTCAACGCCAAGGCGCTGGTCGCGTTCACCCAGTCCGGCGACACCGTGCGTCGACTGGCCCGGTTGCACACCCACCTTCCGCTGCTGGCGTTCACACCGGACGAACACGTTCGGAGTCAGCTTTCTCTCACCTGGGGCACGGAAACCTTCCTCGTGCCTAATGTTGACTCGACCGACCAGATGGTCCGGCTGGTCGACTCGTCCATGTTGTCCATCGGCCGTTACCAGCCCGGTGACCTGGTGGTGATCGTGGCCGGTTCGCCGCCTGGCACCATCGGGTCCACCAACCTCATCCGGGTGCACCGGTTGGGCGAGGAAGACCACGCCTGAGTCGCACCGCTCGCTCGAACGGTGCCGACACCGGCATCGTTCGAGCGTGACGAGGTGAGTGGGTGAGCGAGGCGGCACGGATCGCGGCAGCGGATCCGAACGCGACCCTGGCGACGGACGTGCCACGGGCCGCAGACGGCGTCCCGCACGGACAGCCGGTGCTTGAGCGGTTGGTCGCCCTGCTCGACCTGGAACGGATCGAGGAGAACATCTTCCGAGGGGTCAGCCCAGCCGACTCGACCGTGCGCGTGTTCGGCGGCCAGGTCGCGGGCCAGGCCCTGGTCGCGGCGGGTCGGACGGTGCCAGCCGAGCGTCGCGTGCACTCGTTGCACGCCTACTTCATCCGGCCGGGCGACCCGAGCATCCCGATCGTCTACGAGGTCGACCGCATCCGCGACGGCCGCTCGTTCACCACCCGGCGCGTGCTCGCGATCCAACGCGGCAAGGCGATCTTCTCGCTGTCGGCGTCGTTCCAGGTCGACGAGCCCGGCATCGACCACGCCGAACCGATGCCGGACGTGCCGTCGCCGGAGAGCCTGCCGACCTACGGCGACCTCATGGCCGAGCTGGGCGGCCCGATCGGCCAACAACGCGGCCATCCGCCCGCGCCCGATCGACGTCCGCTACGTGACCGAGCCGCCGTGGGTCTCCCGCGAGACGCGGCCCCGCCGAGGCGCGCAGCCAGGTGTGGATGCGCGCGGACGGCACGTTGCCCGACGACCAGCTGCTGCACGTGTGCGTGCTGACCTACTGCCTCCGACATGACCCTGCTGGACGCGGTGCTCGCCCGCCACGGCGTGTACTGGGGCATGGACGAGGTGCGTCGGCGCGAGCCTGGACCACGCGCTGTGGTTCCACCGGCCGTTCCGCGCGGACGAGTGGTTCCTCTACGACTGCTCCTCGCCGACGCGCGTCCGGATGCGCGTGGCCTGGCGACCGGCCGGTTCTTCGCCGAGGACGGCACGCACATCGCGACCGTGGTGCAGGAAGGACTGCTGCGCGTCGCCCGATTAGTGGACGAGGTTAGGCTACCCTTGCCTTGTCTGAAGATGAGGGGTCCTGATGCCCGAAGCTCGACCCCAGCGTCGACGCACGGTCCACACGTTCACCGTCGCGCGCACCGAGTGGCTCAGCCCGCACCTGATCCGCGTCGTCCTCGGCGGTGCCGGCTTTGACACGTTCGTGGACAACGGGTTCACCGACCGGTACGTGAAGCTGCTGTTCGGCCAGCCCGGCGTGATCTATCCCGAGCCGATCGACCTCGAAGTCATCCACCGCGACGTACCTGCGTGAGGAGTGGCCGACCACCCGCACCTACACCGTGCGCCGGTTCGACGCGGACGCCGGTGAACTCACCATCGACTTCGTGTACCACGGCGACGAGGGCTCGCGGCGCCTGGGCCGCGGCCGCGCGCCCCGGCGACGTGCTGCGCCTGTTCGGCCCCGGCGGCGCCTACGCCCCCGAGCCCGAAGCCGACTGGCATCTGCTGGTGGGCGACGAGAGCGCGCTGCCAGCCATCGGCGCCGCCATCGAGGCCATGCCCGCAGGCGTGCCGGCGCGCGCGTTCGTCCTGGTCGGCTCAGAAGCCGACGAGCAGAAGTTCGACACCGCCGCCGAGCTGGAGATCACCTGGCTGCACGGGGACGTCCGCGACCTGGCCGCCACCGTGCGCGCCGTCGAGTTCCTGCCCGGCACCGTGCAAGCCTTCGTACACGGCGAGGCCGGCTTCGTCGCCGACCTGCGCACGGCTACCTCGCCGAGGAGCGCGGCATCGCCAAGGACCTGCTGTCCGTCTCCGGCTACTGGCGGCGCGGCAAGAACGAGGACGGCTGGCAGGCCGAGAAGCGGGAAACGCGCCTGCGCGAAGAAGCCCAAGCGCGCGGCTGAATCCGCTTCGCCGGGATTGTCAGACCCGGTCCGTAGGGTGTTGGCTATGACCGTGGCCCATGCTCGGAAGTCGATGCCGCCCTTCGCGGAGATGTCGCCTGCCGACATCCGCGCCGGCCTCGTGCCCGAAGAGCAACCCGAATTCGACCAAGCCTGGCGCAAAGCCTGTCTTCAGGCCGCCGAAACCTTCGACCTGACCATCGTCAGAACGACGCTGCAGATCTATGGCGCCCACGCCATGATCGTCAAGCATCGTGGCCCCGATGGTTATCGGGAACTGATGGCACGCGCCGAAGAACGGCTGCGGACCGGCGCGGAGCCGACCGGGGGAATGTCGGGCGACGAAATGCGCGCGCTGATCCAGGAGCGGCTGGGCCGGTAGATGTATCGCATCACGACCGACGATCAGTCGTCGGCTCAGATCGACGCGCTCCCGGCAGAAGCCCTTACCCCGTATGCCGAGATCGTGGGCGTCATGGAACTTATACCTTGGCAGGGGGAGCCGACCAATTCGCGGAACCCGGACGGACCCATCCGGGTCTTGTTCTTCGGCCACGGCAGCATGGTCATCTACTTGATCCTGGAGGACCAGTTGCGCGTCGACGTCTTGGACGTGATCTGGATCGGGTGATGGCTCAGATGCCGGCGATGGCGAAGTAGGCGGCGCAGGCGACGCCCGCGACCGCGCAGTAGATCGCGAACGGGGTCAGCGTCCTGGTTTCGAAGTAGCGGACCAGGAACCGCAGCGAGAAGTACGCGGCGACGCCCGCGATGATGCTGCCGACCACGGCCGGGCCGAGGAAGCCGCGCATGCTCGGGGTGAGCAGTTCGGGGACCTTGAACACGCCGGCGGCGAGGATGACCGGGGTGGCGAGCAGGAACGCGAAGCGGGCGGCGTCCTCGTGCTTGAGGCCGCGCAGCAGGCCGCCGACGATGGTGATGCCGGAGCGGCTGATGCCGGGCAGCAGCGCGAAGATCTGCGCGCTGCCGATGGCGATCGCCTCGCGGTAGCTGAGTTTGGACAGTCGCTCGTCGGACAGGCGTTCCTCGGTCACCGCGGACAGCGGCATGGTGACCTCGCTTGCCGACACCTGGGGGATCATCAGCGTGTCGTCCAGGACGTGTCGCCGCCGCGCAGGGCGAGCCGGAACTGCTCGTCGTCCTTGCGGTTGGCCTGGATCTTCTCCACCGCGTAGAGCACGGCGCCGTTGAGCGCGAGGAAGATCGCGGCCGGCAGCGGCTTGCCGAGGTAGCTCTGTAAGGGCTTGGCGAGCAGCAGGCCGGCGATGCCGACCGGGATGGTGCCGATCACCAGCAGCGCGGCGAGTCGTTCGTCGGTGGTCTCGATGCTGCGGTGACGGACGACGCTGAACAGGCCGAGGATGATCCTGACCCAGTCCCGCCAGAAGAACACGACCATCGCGGCCGCGGTGGCCACGTGCATCAGCTACCAGGGTGGCCAGGTACGGGGAGCCGGGAGTGGTCAGGTTCAGGTCCTTGGCCCAGTGACCCGCCGATCAGCGCCGGGATGATCACGCTGTGGCCGAGGCTGGACACCGGGAACAGTTCGCTGACCCCCTGGAGGAGGCCGATCACGATCGCTTCCGGGTATGTCAGGGCGACGGACATCGGCTCTCTCTCGCTCGACACGCAACACGACGGGGGCGGTGTCGAGCGTATTGGACCCGAAGTTGATCGAGCCCGCGAGGGGCCTACTACCTACTACATATGCGTGAAGCTCGCGACGGGATCACGAAATTCGGTGGAGATCGCGATCCCGTCGCGAGCGAGCCGGCGACGCGGTGGGGGAGGCGTAGGGAGACGCGTCGCCCGGCAGAGCCCGGGGTGGAGACCCGGGCCCGTCTTGGGGGTCAGCCCGCCGGCGCGGAAGCGACGGGAACCGGGGTTGGCGTCCCTGGCGATCATCAGGCACAGGTGCGCGGTCAGGTAGGCGCGGCAGGGCGAGGGGAGCCGCCTGCTGAACCGGCGGGATCGGCAGGTGGGGCAGCGTCCGTGCTCGTCGGGCTGTGTTCGTTGAGCAGCGCGCGCAGCGCGGTGACCATTTTGGGTAGTTCGGTCCTGGCCAGGTCGAGCGCTGTGAGGTCGTCACCGCGCTCGGCCTGCCGCACCAGGTCCCCCAAATGGTCGTGTAGAGACCGGTCGAGTTGGCCGAATAACGAGAAGTGGCCACGACGGTCACCGCTGTCCTCCCCTCGCCGACGGCCACCTGGCACGTCGCGCCAGGCTGCCGTGACGTCCCGAGATGTAACCCGATCGGGGGTACGCTGTGCGCTGTTCGCCGCGCATGTCGCTGCGCCGTCCCAGTCATCCGCAGCCCCTGTCCTCGGGTCGTCGGCGTCGACCGGTTTCGCTCGCCGCTGTAAGCAGGCTGCGCCCGCACCTTGAAATCTGCAAGTTGCATTACACGAATGGATGACCTTTCTTGGTGTTCGGCCGAAATGCCGAACACACTGTCGCGCCAGAGGTGGTGGGCGCAGCGCCGCATCAGCCGCGTCACCACAGGTCCGTGGAGATGAGTGCCGATGGCCAGGAGTTACAGCCCGACCGTGCGACGTCGCCGGCTCGCCAGCGAGCTGCGCACGGCTTCGCGACCGCGCCGAGCTGACCATCGACGAGGTCGGCGAGAAGCTGGAATGCTCCGCTTCCAAGATCAGCCGGATCGAGACGGGACACGTCGGCGTCACCCCGCGCGACGTGCGCGACATGCTCGAGCTCTACGGCGTCGAGCCCGACGAGCTGGAAGAACTGGTGCAGCTGTCCAGGGAGGCCAGGAAGAAGGGCTGGTGGCACAACTACAGCGAGGTCTTCACCGGCGCCTTCGTCGGGCTTGAGGCCGAGGCCGCCACCCTGCGCGCCTACCAGGCGCTGCTCGTGCCCGGCCTGCTGCAGACCGCCGACTACACCCGTGAGGTCACCAGGGCCTCCCGGCCGGACATCAGCGCGGCAGAACTCGACCGGCGCGTCGCCGGCCGCCAGGCGCGCCAGCAGCTGCTGTTCGACGCGGAACCGCCGCAGTACTGGGCGGTCATCGACGAGGCGGTGCTGTGCCGGCCGGTCGGCGGGCGCGCCGCCATGCTCGCCCAGCTCAACCGGCTGACCGAGCTGGCCGCGCTGCCACACGTCACCCTCCAGGTGATCCCGTTCGAGGCGGGCGCGCACGCCGGAATGGAAGGCGCTTTCCTCATTCTCGGCTTTCCCGAACAAGCCGACCCCGATGTCGTCTACGTCGAGAACACCAGCACCGGGGTGTACCTGGAAGAGCCGCCCGAAATCCTTCGGTACACGCTCAAATTCGACCATTTGCGTGCGGCCGCGCTCGGCCCCGGATGCCACCCTTGAGAAGATCGCCGAGGCTGCCACCAGGTACGCCCGGGAATCCTGAGACGAGAGGAGATTGAATGTGACCGTTTCTGAACTGGCTGCTGGGGCGTGGCGGAAAAGCAGCCACAGCGGCGGAGGAAACGACTGCGTAGAAATCGCCGTGGTCGGCAAGCGCACCGCTGTGCGCGATTCCAAGAATCCGTCCGGCCCTCGCCTGGAATTCCATACGGCCCAGTGGGCGGCCTTCCTCGAACAGCACCGGTAGCCGCCTGCGCCTCGCCGGTCGCCCTCGAGTCCGGGTAAGGAGCAGCCGACCCCTTACCCCGGCATGAGGTGGATTCCGCCTCGGGGTAAGGGGTCGGATCGTGCCGGTACTGCGTGGTCGCCCGATGCCGGCCCCCACCCTCAACGGCAACCTCACTCTCGTCAGCGAAGCAAGACGACGAGAGAGTGAGAAGACGATGAACTCCGTGGAGCGAAGACCTGATCAAGGCCGAGGTCGACTACCGCCGGGCTGAGCTGCGCAAGATGGCCGGGATCACCCGCGCGGGCCGCACCCGCGTCGGGCACCGCACCGGCGCGTTGCGCAAGTTGCTGCACCGAGGTCAATCGGACTAGGCCAAGGCGGAGATTGCGCCACAATGGACCTTGTGCCGCGACTCGGATCAGGAATACCACTGGTGGCCCGGACTACCGAGATGGCTCGACTGCGTGCCGTCGCTGGCTCGTGCCGAGTCCGGCACGGCCGGCGCGGTGCTGGTCTGCGGGGACGCGGGAGTCGGCAAGTCAAGGCTGCTGGACGAACTGTCCGCACCACGCGACCGAGCAGGGCGCCCTCGTGCTGTCCGGCCGCTGCCTCGACGTCGGCGAGACCGGCCTGCCCTACCTGCCGTTCGTCGAGGTCATCGCCCAACTCCAACCGCATCGACCCGGCCGCGGTGGCCAGCTGGCCCGCGCTGGGCCGGCTGCTGCCCGGACCGGCGCCGGTCGACTCGGTCGGCGAGCCGATGCAGCCACGCGAGCCGCTCGGCGTCACCCCGCCACCCGGCCGCAACCACGGCCAACCCGAACGCGACCTCGCCCAGCTCCAGCTGTTCGACGCGCTGTTCGCGGCTGCTCGGCGAGCTGGCCGTGCAGCAGTGCGTGCTGCTGGTCGTCGAGGACCTGCACTGGGCCGACCCGTCCACCCGGGACCTGCTGTCCTTCCTGCTGTCCCGGCTGCGCGACCAGCGCCTGCTCATCGTGGTCAGCTACCGCTCTGACGACCTGCACCGCCGCCACCCGCTGCGCAGGCTGCTCTCCGAACTGGTCCGGCTGCCCGCCGTCGAACGGCTCGACCTGACCCCGTTCAACACCGCGGACGCGCGTGCCTTCGTCGCCGCGCTCGCCGAACACCCGATCTCCGAGGACTTGATCACACAGGTCGCCGAGCGCTCCGAGGGCAACGCGTTCTTCGCCGAAGAGCTGATGGATGCCTGCCTTGACACCGACGGCGTGCCGACCGCCCTGGCCGACGTGCTGCTGTCCAGGGTCGAACGGCTCAGCTCGGCCACCCAGACCCTGGTCCGGCTCGCCTCGGTCGCCGGCCGGCGGGTGCAGCACTCGTGGTTGCAGGGTGTCGCCAAGCGGGTCGGCGTCGAGTTCGACGAAGCGCTGCTTGAGGCCGTGCAGCACAACGTGCTCCAGGTCGACCGCGCCGACTTCTACGCCTTCCGGCACGCGCTGCTGCGCGAGGCCGTCTACGCCGACCTGCTGCCCGGCGAACGGGTCCGGCTGCACGCCGCGTACGCGCAGGAGATCGCCGCGCAGATCGCCACCACCGGCGCCCGCCGCGGTCTTGCCGCCGCGCTCGCGCACCACAGCCTGGAGAGCAGCGACCTGGTCACCGCGCTGGACGCGTCCGTGCGCGCCGGCCTGGAAGCCATGGACGTCGGCGCGCCCGCCGAGGCGCTGCGGCACATCGAGCAGGCCCTCAAGCTGTGGGACGCGGTCGGTGCGGCCGACCGGCCGACCAAGACCAGCGAGGACGACCTGCTGCGCAAGGCCAGCTACCTGGCCGGCGCCTCCGGCGAACCGGAGCGCGCCGTCGCGTTCGCGCGGTCCGCGGTCGGCCAGGTCGACGCGGTGCAGGACCCCGAGCAGGCCGCCGAGACCTACCGCAGGCTCGCGCTGGCCCTGCACGCGGTGGAGAACCGGCACCAGGAAACCGTGGACGCGATCGAGCACGCCTGGCGGCTGGTGGCCGAGCGGCCGCCGAGCCGCACCCGCGCCTGGGTGCTGGCCGTGCGCGCGTCAACGCTGCGCAAGGTCGACGCGGACGAGGCGCGCCGCTCGGCCGAGCAGGCCATCGAGGACGGCCGCGTCGCCGGCACCGGCGGAGCCGAGGCCGACGCGCTGGCCACGCTCGGCCTGCTGGACGGCTACGCGGGCTACATCGACGCGGCCAAGCGGCACCTGACCGCTGCGGTGCGTCGCGCCGCGGCGGCCGAGGCGTTCAGCACCGAACTGCGTGCCCGCTACTTCCTTGGCATGCACAGCCTGGACAACGGCAAGCTCGACGAGGCCGTCCGCTACTACGACGAGTCCGTCGAACGGGCCCGCGCGACCGGCCTTACCTGGAGCAGCTACGGCCTTGAGCTGCGCATCGTGCAGATGATCAGCAAGTACGCCTTCGGCGACTGGGACGGCGCGCAGGCCGCTGCCGAACCGCCCGGCAGGCAGGTGTCCGACACCGTGCTGGCGCGGCTCGCCGCGGCGAGTGCGTTCGTGATGGTCGGCAGGGGTCGGCTGGACGAGGCCGAGAAGACGCTGAAGGAACTGCGCGACCACTGGCATCGCGACCTGGAGATCGTGATGTACAGCGGGTACTGCGGCGCGGCGCTCTACGTCTGGCGCAACGACCCGGACCGCGCCGCGGGCGTTGTCAACGATGTGCTCACCTGGCTCGCGAAGTCCAATGTGGACTGGCATCTCGGCGTGATCCGGCTGGCCGCATGGGGCATCACCGCACAGGTCCAGCTCGCGCACCGCGCCCGGCTGGACCGCGACACCGGCGCCGAGCTGGGCGCGATCGCCGAGGCCGACCGCCTGCTCAAGCTCGCGAAGGACCACGCGGAGCGCGGCTTCCCGTGGACCGGCGCGCTCGGCCCCGAGGCGCGCGCCTGGCTGATCACCGCGGAGGCCGAACACACCTGCCTGACCGGCACCGGCGACCCGGACGCCTGGCAGGCTGCGGTCGACGCGTTCAGCTACGGCGACGTCTACCTACAGGCGCTGTCCCGCTGGCACCACGCGGCAGCCCTGCTCGCCACGGCGGAGTGCCGCGAGGAGGCGGCGTCCGAACTGGCCGCCGCCAACCAGGTCGCCACCCGCCTCGGCGCGGCCCCGCTCGCCGCCGCCGTCGCCGACCTCGCCCGCCGCTCCCGGCTGACCGTGCCCGGCCTGGTGCCCCCGCGCGACCACGTCGACCCGTTCACTCCCCGCGAGCGTGCCGTGCTGACCCTGGTCGCGGCCGGCCGCACCAACCGGCAGGTCGGCGAGGAGCTCTACATCAGCGAGAAGACGGTGAGCGTGCACCTGTCCCGGATCATGGCCAAACTCGGCGCCAGCCGCCGCACCGAAGCCGTGGCCACCGCCTACGAGCGGGGACTGCTGGAACCGAGCGGTTGACCGTGTTCGGTGTTCGGTCCATACCGAACGCCGAACACCTGCGCCAGGCCGTCGCCTATGACCGCCTATGACAGTCGGCGCGACCGATCTGCTCGACATCGTCAGGCTGACTCTGGATGCGCGTGCAGGTGCGGCGGTCCGCGTTCGGTGAACTGCTCGTGGCGGCGATGGAGTAGCTGACTACAGGCCGACCAGGATACTGACCGGCATCCGGTCGCGGAGCTTGTTCAGCGCGCGGTGCTGGGCGACCCGCACCGCGCCGGGCGTTGAGCCGACCGCCTGCGCGGTCTCCTCGGCCGTCAGTCCCACCACGACGCGCAACATGAGGATCTCGCGCTGCTTGGGCGGCAGTTCCCTGAGCAGTTCGCCGATCTCGCCGGACAGCTCGGTGCGCAGGGCGCGCTGTTCGGGTCCGGCGTGCTCGTCCGCCTCGTCGGGTACGTTCGCGACCGGCTCGGACCGGTTGCGGGCCGCGGCGCGGTGCGCGTCGGCGACCTTGTGTGCCGCGATGCCGTAGACGAAGGCCAGGAACGGCCTGCCCTGGTCGCGGAATCCCGGCAACGCGGTCAACACCGCGAGGCACACGTCCTGCGCGACGTCGTCGGCTGATGCCTGCGACCGCTCCTGGGCGCCCACTCTCGCCCGGCAGTACTTGACCACCAGCGGTCGGACCGTGGCCAGCAGCTCGTCGACCGCGTGCCGGTCACCGTTGGCCGCCGCGGCTGCCGTGCTGTTGTCCACGCCGTCCGTCACGGTAGGTGACGCTAGCTGCGGTGTTACTCCATCGGCAGGACACAAATGCCGTCAGTCCTGGGGCCAAAGGGCCCGATTCGGACCTGGGCCCAAGGACCCGACCTGCGTGGCGTCAGCGCTTCGTGCCCTGCTCAGAGGTGTCCTCAGCGGACTCGGCAGGTTCGGGTGGCTCGGGTGGCTCTGCCGCGTCCTCGGTGAGAGTTTCGGGCTGGGGCCCGTTCTCGTTAACCGGCGCCTTGTTGACCGGCGCCTCGTTCGCCGGCTCGACCATGCCAAGGTGGCGTTGCAACTCGACGATCCGGCGTTCCATTCGGAGCAGGCGGTCGATCTCGTGGCCGCGCGCGACACTGCGGGCGAGGACCAGGCTGGCGCCCGCCAAGCCCGCGGTGATGACCGTGCCGGTGAGGTTCCAGGTGGGGGCGTTGCCGGTGCAGTCGAAGACGTTCATGTACTTGCCGACCGAGCATGTGACAAAGGGCACAGGGGCGAGCGCGACGCCGGCGAGGGCGACTCCGCCGAGCACGGCCGAACCGAAGGTGCGCATCAGGTCGAAGGCGGCGTTGGCCACCCCGATGGCGCCAACGGTCAACAGCACGGGCACCGGGTTCGGGAAGTTACCGAACGCGGCACCGCAGAGCATCAACACGCAGATGATCGCCTGCGCGATCAAGACCTGCCTGTCCGGCCTGACCAGCATGGTCGTTGACCCTAGTAGGCAAAGGGACGATCGGGTCGGCTGACCGGCCGTGCGCGGCGAGAATCCCCTCGAACCGTTGGTCAACCCAGAGTGCTCGGTTAGTGACCTGGATGGAAATTCCGGCGGTTCCGGCGCAGGGAAAGTCTTTTCGCTTGCGAACGTCCCGAGAGGGGTTTTCATCCCTCTAAGGGGATGCCGGTCGGCCCGAGCGAGGGCCGGGCCGACCGGCATCCATCCCTGTCCGCGTCCGCAACGTCAGCAGAGGGTCTCGCTCGCGATGCGCTTCCACTCGGCGAGCAGTTGCGCGCGCCGTGTCTGCTCGCCGCCGATCATGGCGTCCAGGGCCAGGCCGCGGGTCAGGTTCACGGTCAGCCAGAACAGCCGGTCCAGCCGTTCCTCGGACACCGAGGTGACGCCGGCCGCGCCCGTGCGCCAGCCGAGTTCGCGGTAGAGGGCGCGGGTGGCGTGGCCGAGCGCACGGTCGACCGGGAGCAGGGTGGCGCGCAGTTCCGGATCGGTGCGCGCGGCCACCCACAGTTCCAGCGCGGCCGTTGACAGGTCGCCGGAGAAGGAGTCCCAGAGCAGGTCGATGCCCTTGGCCACCCGGTCCGGGTCGTCTGCCAGCGCGTGCACCGAGTCGCGGACCTGGTCGGACAGCTTGGTGACCAGGTATTCCAGCGCGTGCGTCATCAGCTCGGCCTTGGTGGCGAAGTGGTGCTGCTGCGCGCCCCGGGACAGGCCGGCACGCCGGCAGATCTCCTGCACGGTCGTGCCCGCGTAGCCGAGTTCGAGCAGGCACTCGATGGTCGCGGTGAGCAGCAGTTCGCGGGTGCGCTCGCTGCGTTGCGCCTGCGTGCGCCGGGTGTGCGCGATCGGTTCGTGCCCAAAGGAAATGGCGCTGCCTGTCACGCGACGCACTTTACATGCAGTCCGGACTGCATGTAACTTTTGACGTGCACTTACCTGCATGCCGGACTGTTTTTGGAGGCGGTCGTGTCCAGTAGGCCAACCCACCGCTCGTCCTGGCTGAACGAGGACCTGGACGCCTTCCGCGACCTGGCCCGCACCTTCTGCCAGAAGGAACTCGCGCCACACCAGGACCGCTGGATCGAGCAGCGACACATGGACCGCGAACTCTGGCACAAGGCGGGCGAGGTGGGCCTGCTGTGCCTGTCCATCCCGGAGGAGTACGGCGGCGGGGGCGGCACGTTCGCGCACGAGGCCGTGCTGCTGGAGGAGCAGGTGCGGGCCGGCGACAGCTGCTGGGGCAACAGCGTGCACAGCGGCATCGTCGCGCACTACCTCCTCAACTACGGGACCGAGACCCAGAAGCAGCGCTGGCTGCCCAAACTCGCCAGCGGCGAGATGGTCGCCGCGATCGCCATGACCGAACCGGGCACCGGCTCCGACCTGCAGAACATCACCACCAAGGCGGTTCGCGACGGCGAGCACTACGTGCTCAACGGCGCCAAGACCTTCATCACCAACGGCGGCCAGGCCGACCTGGTCATCGTCGCCGCCAAAACCGACTCGGCGCAGGGCGCGCACGGCGTCTCGCTGATCGTGGTGGAGACCGCGACCGAGGGGTATCGGCGCGGACGCCTGCTGGACAAGGTCGGCATGCACGGCCAGGACACCGCCGAGATGTTCTTCGACGATGTGCGCGTGCCGATGGCGAACCTGCTCGGCGGCGAGGAGGGCCAGGGTTTCGTCCAGCTCATGCGGCAACTGCCGCAGGAACGGCTGATCATCGCGGTCAGCTCGGTCGCTGCCATGGAGTCCGCGGTCGCCGAGACGGTGCGTTACACCAAGGAGCGCACCGCGTTCGGCAGGCCGGTGTTCAACTTCCAGAACAGCCGCTTCACCCTCGCCGAGTGCGACACCGAGGCCACGGTCGCCCGTGCCTTCCTCGACCAGTGCGTCGAGGCGCACCTCAAGGGCGAACTCGACGTGCCGACTGCGGCCAAGGCCAAGTGGTGGTGCAGCGACCGCGCGTTCCGGGTCATCGACGAGTGCGTGCAGCTGCACGGCGGCTACGGCTACATGAACGAGTACCCGATCGCGCGCGCCTGGACCGACATCCGGGTGCAGCGGATCTTCGGTGGTACCAACGAGATCATGAAGGAGATCATCTCGCGGACCCTCTGATCAGTCCACAGTAGACAAAGAGGAGGGTGTGGTGAGCGGACCGCTGACCGGGTTGCGGGTGATCGAGATGGCCGGGCTCGCCCCGGCCCCGTTCGCCGCCACCATGCTGGCCGACCTCGGCGCCGACGTGATCCGGGTCGACCGGGCCGTGCAAGGCCCCGACGTGCTCGGCTTCCCCCGCGACCCGCTGCGCCGCAGCAGGCGCTCGATCGGCGTCGACGTCAAGTCCGCGCAGGGCGTCGACCTGCTGCGCACGCTGATCGATCGGGCCGACGTGTTCATCGAAGGCTTCCGGCCCGGCGTCGCCGAACGCATGGGCCTCGGGCCGGACGAGTGCCTGGCGCGCAACCCGCGCCTGGTGTACGGCCGGATCACCGGCTGGGGCCAGACCGGCCCGCTCGCGCCGCGCGCCGGCCACGACATCAACTACATCGGCATCGCCGGCTCGCTGGACCCGATCGGTAGGTCGGGACAGGCGCCGGTGCCGCCGTTGAACCTGGTCGGCGACTTCGGTGGTGGCGGCCTGTTCCTGGCCATGGGCATCCTCGCCGCCCTCTACGAACGCGCGTCCTCCGGTCGCGGCCAGGTGGTCGATGCGTCCATGGTGGACGGTGCGGCGCTGCTCGCAACCCAGCTGCACGGCATGCACGCCAACGGCTTGTGGCCCAACCTGCGCGGGCAGAACATGCTCGACGGCGGCGCCCCGTTCTACGACACCTACCGGGCCGAGGACGGGAAGTACGTCGCGGTCGGCGCGATCGAGGAACGGTTCTGGGCCGACCTGCTGCGCGTGCTCGACCTCGACCAGGAAACCCTGCCCACCAGGGCCGATCCGGCGAACTGGCCGCGCATCAGGGAAATCCTCGCCGACCGGATCGCGACCCGCCCGCGGGACGAGTGGGCCGCGCTGGCCGAAGGCACCGACGCCTGCCTCACCTCGGTGCTCGGCATCACCGAGGCGCCCGACCACCCGCACAACGTCGCCAGAGGCACGTTCGTCGAGGTCGACGGCATCCGCCAACCAGCGCCCGGCCCCAAGTTCGACCGCACCCCCGCCGCGCCGCCGACCGCCCCGTCGGAAACCGGCGCGGACACCGACGACGTGCTCGCCGAACTCGGCATCGCCACCGACGACATCGCCAAGCTGCGCGCGGCGGGCGTGATCGCCTGAGGGAGGTGCGGGTGTGTTCGGTATGTCGCCAGAGTCAGAGCGCTGGCACAAGACCGGAAAGTGCCCGGGATGCCGCCAGTGGGTGATGAAGCGGTACGCCTTCCGGACGCACCAAGGTCAGCCCGTTCAACCTGATTCCGCTCATGGACAAGCGGACCATCGGTCCAGCCGCTGTCGTTGAAGCTCGGATCGGTGCTGGAGTGGCGAATGCCACACCTCGCCGGCGACACTCGATCGCCTCAGTCGAACGACCCGTGCCGGCCGGCTCCGGCCGCGAACCGGGCGGCGCCGCGCACGGTCTCCTCGGTCAGTGCGGCTCGCGCGCCGACGAACTCGGCGGCCAGTGCGTCCGGTTCGGAGCGTCCCCACTGGCTCAGCGCGGACGCGCGGTCGCCGCGCAGGCACTGCTGCGGGAACGCGGCCAGCGACGCGGCCAGTTCCTCGGCCGCTGGCCGTGCTCTGCCGCCCGGCACGACGCGGTTGGCAAGGCCGATGTGCAGCGCCTCGGCCGCGTCGACCGGCCGCCCGCTCAGGATCAGGTCCATGGCGCGGCTCTGTCCGATCAGCCGGGGCAGTCGCACCGTGCCACCGTCGATCAGCGGCACGCCCCAGCGCCGGCAGAACACGCCGAACACGGCGGACTCGTCGGCGACCCGCAGGTCGCACCACAATGCCAGCTCCAGTCCGCCAGCGACGGCATGCCCGGACACGGCCGCGATCACCGGCTTGGACAGCCGCATCCGGGTCGGGCCCATCGGGCCGTCGCCGTCCGGGTCGAGGCGGTTCATCCCTTCGGTGCCGACCGCCTTGAGGTCCGCGCCCGCGCAGAAGGTGTCGCCCGCTCCGGTCAGCACGGCCACGCTGGCCGTCTCATCTGCGTCAAATGTCCGGAACGCTTCGGCCAGTGCGGCCGCGGTCGGGGCGTCGACCGCGTTGCGCACCTCCGGTCGGTTGATGATCACCGTGGTCACCGGTCCTGAGCGTTCGAGCAGAACCCGCTCTGCCATGGAACCTCCTGGAGAAACTCGACACCCGCAGGTGGGCGCGCCGCTGGAGAACTCGCCTTATCGGTGCATGGTCCACTACGGTGGCAACGGAAAGCCACGAACGGGGGCAACAGGCGGTCGGTTCGGATCCCATCGGTTCGGATTCGATGCGGCCATCAGCGTGGACTTGCTGGTCACGGTAGGTCCGTTCGTGGACTATGGGCGCAGGCGGCGGATGGCGGGCTGGTGACAGGCTCGGTGTTCCGCTCGGGAGCGGTTTGGACTGGTGACCTTGAAAAAGTTAGTTGTCCTGCTTGTGGTCGCGTTCTTGCTGTTCTTCCTGATCACGCAGCCGGCTGGTTCGGCGAACGTGGTCGACACGATCCTCACGTGGTTGAAGAACGGCGCGACGGCGATCGTCACGTTCGTGCGAAGCGTGTTCTCGTGAGCGTGGGTTGTTCAGTCCCGGCCGCAGCTGTGTCCGGGATGGCCGAGCCGCGCCCGCATCGGCCGACAACTACATAGTGTTACCGGTTCCGGTCAACTCTGGTCGAGATTGGACCGTCCGGGTGGAAAGTGGTGCATAACGTGCTGGTAACGGGTTTTTGTACGAACTGAGGTCTAGCGATCTGTCGGTGCGAGCTAATACGGTGCGCGCATCGGGGTGATCATCAGCCCACGAGGAGGCATGGATGGTCGAAGATCACGGGATCGACGAGCTGGTCCGGAAGTGGACGGCCGATCGTTCTCAGGACGCTGAGCTGACCGCGGCGACGCAACTCGCCTCGGCATGGCTCGCCGAGTCGACCTTTACGACCGCGCCGCAGGTGCCCGGCATTCCGGGTCAGCGCGGTTCGTCAGGGGCGTCTCGCCTGTTCTCCGTCGAGTCGGTGAGTCCGGCTTACGTCGCCGCCATGCGCAAGAGGTTGCCGGGAGTTCCGGAGGACCTGCTCGCGGCAGCGGCGAACTGCTGGCAGCTCGTCGGGGACATTTCCGAGGCCGAGAAGTGGTGGGACGCCGGGCTCAGCCCGCTCGACCAGCGCGCTCTCGACTACCGGGCCGCCGGGCTTTCGCCGGCCGACCTTGCCCGGCACCTCGGTCCGTACACCGTGCTCGAACACCTGCGTCGGGGCAGTTCCCCGGCCTGGTGCGTGGCACGGCTGCGCCGGCAACGGCGCGACGGCGTGAGCTGAGCCGCTTGCGCGGGCTTGCGGGAGCCCGTCTGCGGTCTTTTCTCGGCGGCGCCGGTTCGTTCAACGTGCGGGAGCCGGTTTCACCGGCTCCGTGCAGTCGCTTCACCTTCTCAGGGCCGACACCGTGCGTAACCTCCGCGGCCAGCGGTCGTTGACCCGATGTGACGAGTCCGGCGAACACCTCTGAGCGTCGCGATGCGCCGCGCCATCGGCTCGGCATCGTCGGTCGACTCGTCGCGGTCGTCGTCGTGCTCGGTCTCGGCACCGTCGGTGTGCTCGTGCTGACCAGGGCGACAACACCGCCGACCGAACTGTCCGCGGCGGATATTCCCGCGTTGCAGGTCACGCCGGCTCCGGTCCAACCGGACACCTCGGTGCCGATCGTGCTGACCGCGGCCGACCCGGTGAGCACCGCGCCGACCACGTTGACCGACTGGGCACGGAAGGTGAGCGCGGCGACGGGCGTCCCGGAACCGGCCGCGTGGGCGTACGGCAACGCCGAACTCGCGACTCGCGCCAACGATCCGGGCTGCCGATTGTCCTGGGCGACGCTGGCCGGCATCGGCCGGGTCGAGTCCAACAACGGCCAGTTCGGCGGGGCGAGCCTGCGACCCAACGGCGAGGAGACCAAGCCGATCATCGGCGTGCCGCTGGACGGCACCGGCGGCAACGCGGACATCCCGGACACCGACCACGGCGCCCTCGACGGCGACACCGTCTACGACCACGCCGTCGGCCCGATGCAGTTCCTCCCGGAGACCTGGCACACCTATGGCCAGGACGCGATGGGCACGACAACGCCCGACCCGGAGAACATCAACGACGCCGCGCTCACCGCGGCCAGGTACCTGTGCGCGGACGGCCGCGACCTGTCCACCCCGGTCGGCTGGTGGTCGGCGATCATGTCCTACAACGCCTCCGTCGACTACGTGCAGAAGGTGTTCGGCGTCGCGGACAGCTACGCGCGGCAGGCGCTCAAGGCGCTGGGTACCGCCTGACCTGGCAATTGGCTGGCAGTTCGCCCGCATGAGCAGGCAGTGCGTCGCGGGTCACGATGGCGGCGGTGCTAGCGTCGAGACCGTGCGTGGTGGCCTGTTCAGCTCCCGCGGCCTGCTCATCGTCGCGGTCAGCCTGGTGTCCCTGATCGGGGGCGCCCTGCTCGCCTGGTGGCAGTGGACCCGCTACCAGTCGGCGAGCGGCACCCTGCAGAACCTGGGTTACGTGCTGCAATGGCCGCTGTTCGGGGTCTTCCCCGCGTTCATGTTCTACCGGATCAATCTGGCGGCCAAGCGCGCAAGGGAGGCCGACGAGGCGGCCATGGCCGACGAGGTACCCGAGCCGCGCGATGCCGAGCCGGTCGAGCCGGAGCTGTCCGCTGAGGAGTTCCTTGCCACCCGCGCCTACGTGCAGAAACAGATATCGACGACAACGGCCGAGGAAGACCAGGACCTGATGGCCTACAACCAACGCCTCGCCCAACTGAGCGCCAGCGAGGAGCAGCGGCACCATGGCGGCTGAGACCGAGCCAGGAACGACGACCGCGAGGCCGACCGTGAGCGAGTTGCGGGAGCGGCGGATCAGAGCGGCGCTCAGGCGCTACCGGATCATCGCCTACATCGTCGGCATCGGCCTGCTCGCGCTGACCGTGGCAACCATCCTGGACTGGGGTTTCCACATTCCGCAGTACGCGGCGATCATCGGGCCGCTGCACGGCTTCCTGTACATGATCTACCTGGGACTGGGCATCGACCTTGCGCTCAAGGCGCGCTGGTCAGTCGTGGGCAGCCTGCTGGTGCTGCTGGCAGGCACGATCCCGTTCCTGAGCTTCGTCGCCGAGCGGCAGGTCACCAGGCGCGTGACCGCCGGCCGCAAGCTCTGACCTCAACTCGTCCAGCGTGGTCGGAATGCCCTTGCGGTGTTCCAGCGCCGCGCGGAACTTCGGGCACTGGGTGATGTCCGGGTGCGGGCACTCCAGCACGTGCTCCAGCATGTCGTGGGCATGGCTGAGCTGGCGGATCTCGCCTTCCAGGTGCTCCATCTTGGTGCGCACCGTCGCGCGCCAGTTCGGCGAGAGCGCGAGGCGTTCGCGCACGATCTGGCCGATCTCGGCCAGTGTCCAGCCCGCGTCCTGGCACAGCCGCAACAGCGCGACCTTGGTCAGCGCCTCCTCGGTGTAGCGGCGCTGGCCGCCCGTGCGCGCATCCGCCACCAGCAGCCCCTTGCGCTCCCAGAACCGCAGGGTCGAGGTGGGAACGCCGGTGGCATCCGAGAGTTGCCCGATGGTGAGCACGCGTCTCTCCTTGACTTGAACCATGGTTCAAGTCCCAGTGTGGCGGCACAGACCACAACGTGCCAGGAGCATGCCCCGTGACAGCCACCCAGCAGGATGCGTTCGAAGCCCTCTTCAACCCCGCGAACCGCGCCAACCCGTACGGCCTGTACGCCACGCTGCGCGAACGCGGCCCGTTCACCAGGATGGACGGCCTGATCGGCGTTGTCGCCGACCACGACACCTGCTCGAAGGTGCTGCGTGACCCGTCGATGTCCAGCGACCGCGCGAACAGCAAGCTCGGCCAGCTGCGACAGATCCAGCGCGGCGCCGGCAGGTCCGCGCCGACCGTGTCGTTCCTGTCCATGGACCCGCCGGACCACACGCGACTGCGCAGGCTGGTGGCCAAGGCGTTCACCGCCAAGGTCATCGCGGGCCTTCGGCCCAACATCGAGCCCGTTGTGGACGAACTGTTCGCCGCGTTCCAACCCCGGGGCCAGGTGGACATCGTGCCGCAGTTGGCCTACCCGCTGCCGGTGCGGATCATCACCGACATGCTCGGCGTGCCGCTGGCCGATCACGACCGGTTCGAGGACTGGTCGCGCATGCTGGTCCGCGGCCTCGACCCGATGATCAGCTTCGGCGATCCGGCGATCCTGGCCGAGATCGACAAGGCAAGCACGGACCTCGCCGAGTACTTCGTCGACCTGATCGCCAAGCGCCGCAGCGACCTCGGCGACGACCTGCTGTCCAAACTGGTGCTCGCCGAGGAGGAGGGCGACCAGCTCTCCGAGGCCGAACTGGTCGCCACCTGCATCCTGCTGCTCGTCGCCGGGCACGAGACCACCGCGAACCTGATCGCCAACGGCGTGCTCGCCCTGCTGCGCCACCCCGACCAGCTGGCCGCGCTGCGCGCCGACGAGAGCCTGATCGACGGCACGGTCGAGGAGATCCTGCGCTACGACTCGCCGGTGCAGCTGACCACCCGCGTGGTGACCAGGGAGACGACGGTTGGTTCGGTCTCGGTGCCCGAGGGCGGCGTGCTGCTGTTGCTGCTCGCCGCGGCCAACCGCGATCCGGCGGTGTTCGCCGACCCGGACCGCTTCGACATCACCCGCGACGCGCGCAAGCACCTGTCCTTCGCCGCTGGCGCGCACTTCTGCCTCGGCGCGCCGCTGGCCCGGCTGGAGGCGTCGGTCGCGCTGACCGCGTTCGCGCGGCGACTCACCGATCCGAAGCTGGACGCCGATTCGCTGCGCTACCGCACCCACATGAACCTGCGCGGTCCAGAGCGGATGATCGTTCGGTTCGGCTAGATTCCCCGCCTCACGTGGTAGGGCGGCACGCAACGGCTGCGCAGGGCTTCGTCGTCGATTGAGGAGGGCCGGTAGCCGCAGGTGGCCAGCCGATCGCGCATCAGCTCGATCGGCTCGTCCAGCTGTTCGGCGCGGGCGGTGATGAACGCCCACTCGTGCTCGTCGGAGGAGAAGCACACGACCGTGCCGAACACCTCCCGGTAGCGCTGGTAGCTCTGGATGAGCGTGCCGTTGCGCCACAACGTGGGGCAGCCAACCTGACCGACCACGACCCCGCCCTCGCGGCAGGCGGCTCGGCAGGTGGCCAGGAATTCGGTGCCGTACAACCTGTTGTGCTGCGCGGCCGGGTCCTCCGGCCGCTCGTCCGGCAGGTCGACCAGCACGATGTCGTAGTGGTCCGCATCGTCGGCTGACTCGGCGGCCGCGCGCACGAACTCCCAGCCGTCCGCGTAGTGCACCCGAACCGGACCGTCGCCGCGCTCCGCTTCGTCCAATTCGGACTCGGTGTAGCCGTAGGGGAGATGCTTCGCGCACAGCCGCACCGTCTCGGCGTCGATGTCCACATGGTCCACGACGCGCGCGCCTGCGGCAACGCTGATCTTGCTGACCACGCCCTCGCTCGACCCGACGACCAGCACCCGCTCGACGCGGTCGGCGAGCAGCAACGCGGGCACCAGCAGTGCCTCGTGGTAGACGAGTTGGGAGAACTCTGTGCTCTGCCGATCGTTGTCGCAGAACAGCGAGATGCCCTGGTGGGTCCGGCCGATCAGGACGTGCTGGTAGGCCGTCCTGGTGTCGACCAGCACGTCGTCCAGGTCCCAGGTGCGGGTAAGGCCGGGCGCGAGAGGCTCGTGGACCTGCCTCGTTGCCGTCGTCGTCAACGTATTGCCTCCTGTTGGTGGTGGGGGCGGCCCCGCTGAATCGTGGTGATCCTGGTCGACCGGGCGCCGAGCGCCTCGGCGAGCAGCTTCATCGCCAGTTCCGGGTCGGCCCGGTTGCCACAGGTGAACACGTCGAGGAACACCGAGCCGAGTTCCGGGTAGGTGTGCAGCGACGCGTGGGACTCCGACAGCAGCGCGATGACCGTGACACCCTGCGGCACGAACTGTTTGGACACCACGTCGCACACGGTCGCGCCCGCCGCGCGCAGCGCGCTCTGCAAGGTACCGAGCAGGAACTCGACGTCGTCCAGTGGCCCGGGATCAACCCCCTCGAACTCCGCGAGCACATGATGCCCAAGGAATCCGGTCATGTGCGAACCTCCTCACCCACGCAGAACGTTGCCAGCGGCGGAAAACCGTTGAACGCGATCGACGAGTAGCTCGCCGTGTACGCGCCAGTGGCCAGAAAGTCCACGTGGTCACCGGGCGCCAGCGCCAGCGGCAACCGGTAGTCGCTGCGCTGGTAGATCACGTCGTCGCCGTCACAGGTCGGCCCGGCCAGCACGACCGGCCCGTGCGGACCGTCGTCGTGCGCGGTGACCAGTCGGTAGGTGATCGCCTCGCCCTCGGTCTCGGCCAGCCCGCCGTATCGGCCGACGTCCAGGTACACCCAGCGGTGCTCGTCAAGGTCGGCCTTGCGCGACACCAGCACGACCTCGGCGCGCAGCACGCCCGCCTCCGCCACGATCGCCCGCCCCGGCTCCAGCACGACGCGTGGCATGGCAGGGAAGTGGCGGCGCAGGTTGTCCTTGATAGTCGCGGCGAACTCGGCAGGGCCCGGCACCGCACTTCGACAGGGCACCGAGCGATAGGACACCGGGAACCCGCCGCCGATGTTCACCTCGGCCAGGCCCAGTCGCTCGCTGATCCGCGCGGCCGGCGCGATGCCCTCGGTCCACGCGGCCGGATCGGTCTGCTGCGAACCGACATGGAACGCGACGCCGGCCGCACGCAGCCCGAGCCTCGGCGCCTCGCGCAGGATCTCCAGTGCCATCGCGGGCGCGCAGCCGAACTTGCGACCGAACGGTGTCGCCGAAGGTGTGTGTGGAAGTACGAGTATCCGGCAGAACACCTCGGCACCCGGCGCGTGCGCGGCGATCGCGCGCAGGTCCTCGTGGCTGTCCGTGGTGAACCGGCGCACGCCGCGTGCGTGCGCGTAGGCGATGTCCGCCGCCTTCTTGATGGTGTTGCCGTAGGACAGCGCGGCCGGATCAACGCCCTCGGCGAGGCAGGACGCGATCTCGGCAGGACCGGCCACGTCGAACTCGGCGCCGAGACCGGCGAGCAACCGGAGGATCTCCGGTGCCGGATTCGCTTTCACCGCATAGCAGATCCGCGCGTCCTGCCACGCCGCGCGCAGTTCGCCGAACCGTCGCGCGACCACGTCCAGGTCGATGACCAGGCACGGCGTCGCCGGTCGGTGTTGATCGAAGAAGGCGCGAACGGCTCTGGTGAGGTGCTCGCCCACCCGGGTCGCGACGCGCTCGGTCATCCACCGTCCTCCTTGCCAAGTCAGAGCGCCAAGTCAGAGCCCAGCAGAGCCTGATGGTTGGAGCGGTGCTTACGCAAGACTGCGAATGGTGCCGTTGCGGGCCGGCGAAGCGGCTCAGGCGACGATCAGATAGATCCCGTAGGCGACGATCAGGACGCACGCCGCGAAGCAGATGATCGCGCCGGTGAGCGGAGCCGCTCCCGAGCCGCCCTGCTCCCTGAGCGTTGCCTGCCGGGACAGGCCGATCACGCCGACCGAGAACAGTGCGACAACGCAGACCGTCGCGACCAGGCTGGCGATGAGGACCTCGCCGAGGTCGCCCCAGTTGATGTGCATGGCGTTCCTTCTCCGTACTCAGACGCTGACGTCGGCAGGCTGCTTTGGCTCGACCGGGGACCGGACCTCGTTGACGTTGTTGGAGTTCACCGGGTTGCGCCGCGACGCGGCGAAGATGCCGCCGCCGATGACGATGCCGACCAGCGCGACGATGATCGTGCCGGTCGGACCGCCAGCGGCCACCTTGCCGGCGAGCGCGCCGACCACCGCGGCGGCCGGCAGGGTGAGGAGCCAGGCGATCGCCATCTTGCCCGCGACGCTCCAGCGCACCTCGGCGAGCCGCTTGCCGACACCGGAGCCGATCACGCCGCCGGACACCACGTGCGTTGTGGACAGCGCGAAGCCAAGGTGTGACGAGGCCAGGATGGTCGCGGCCGAGGACGCCTCGGCGGCGAAGCCCTGCTGGGTCTCCACGTCCGTGATGCCCTTGCCAAGGGTCCTGATGATCCGCCAGCCGCCGAGATAGGTGCCGAGGCCGATGGCGAGGCCGCAGAGCAGGATGACCCACCAGAACGGGTTGGCGCCCTTGGGCTGGATGCCGGCCACGATGAAGGTCAGCGTGATGATGCCCATGGTCTTCTGCGCGTCGTTGGTGCCGTGCGCCAGCGCGACCAGCGAGGCGGACACGGTCTGACCTGCGCGGAAGCCGCGCTTGACGGTGTCCTGCCTGGTCCTGCGGGTCAGCGTGTAGACGAGGTAGGTGGAGATCGTCGCCACGATGCCGCAGACCAGCGGCGAGGCCACCGCCGGGATGATCACCTTCGCGACCAGGGTGCTGAAGTGCACCGCGCCGGTGCCGAACGCGATCCAGGTGGCGCCGATCAGGCCGCCGAACAGCGCGTGCGATGAACTGGACGGCAGGCCGAGGTACCAGGTGATCAGGTTCCAGACGATCGCCCCGATCAGTGCCCCGAACACGACGTAGGGGCCGGTGACGTGGTTGAACTTGGCTTCGTCGACGATGCCGCCGGAGATGGTGCTGGCGACCTTGACGGACAGGAAGGCGCCGACGACGTTGAGCACGCCCGCGATGGCGACGGCGACCTTCGGCTTGAGCGCGCCGCTGGCGATCGACGTGGCCATCGCGTTGGCCGTGTCGTGGAAACCGTTGGTGAAGTCGAACGCCAACGCGGTGAGCACCACGATGACGACGATCAGGGGGACACTCACGGGGCCACCTTCGCTCCGGGGGACGGTCGCCGCGAACGCTACGGACCGAGGGGAAACGGCCGGTGAATCGCGAACGTCGGTTGCGTACCGAGGGGCAGTGGCTGCCACGTTCCTGGCGCGGTTTCGGGTGCGGTTCCGGGGTGCACGCTGAGTGAACTGCGGCGCATCGCTGACCGTGTCCAGCCGGGCACTGATAGCGATTCAACTTATCCGGTAAAGAGGCCGCCCGGCCAGCGTTTTTGTCATCAAACCGAACTAGTATCGCGGCGTGGCGAGAGGTACTCTCTGTTACGCCGCTCAGGTTGCCGCGGCGATGTCGGAAGCGGCGACCAAGAGTGCCCAATCGCTAGTTGTCCTGAGCCGGTCGAGAACCCGCCGGCAGGTGTCCTATGGGCTATCGAGTCGGGAGGCCCTCGACGTGTCAGCGGGTTCAACGATGCTCTTTGCCAACTTGCCCTCTGCTGTTGGCCGCGTCATTGAGGTATCGCGTACCGGTTACGCGCTACCGTCGTTTGTTGGCTGTGGGGTTTTCGCGCGGCCGGACCGGACGGGGGCGCAGGTATGACGGAAATGATCGTGGGTGGCGTCGGCAATGGCGCCGCCCTGCCCTTCCGGTCGGACATCCACCCGGATATGCGGGGCTTCTCCCCGGAACTGTCGGACGGCGTCGTCACCGATCTCCCGGTGACCCTGACCGGCGACCTTGCCGAGGTCCCCGAGCTGGAAACCGTGCGTGAGCCGGTGACCGTGCCGGCGCTGCGCCCGGTTCACCTGACCAGTCCGCCCGGCGACATCGCGGCCACGGTCGTGGATGCCGTCAATGGTGACGAGCGTGCGGTGGCACGGCTGTTGGCGCACGTGCGGCCGTTGGTGGTGCGTTACTGCCGGGCCAGGGTCGGCCGGCAGGAACGGTCCTTCGCCTCAGCGGACGACGTCGCGCAGGAGGTGTGTCTCGCGGTGCTGACGGCGCTGCGGTCCTACCGTGACCAGGGCAGGCCGTTCCTGGCCTTCGTCTACGGCATCGCGGCACACAAGGTCGCCGACGCGCACCGCGCCGCGGCCCGCAACCGGTCCGAGCCGGTCGCGGACGTACCGGACGAGCCGGATGAGCAGGCCGGACCCGAACAGCGCGCCATGCGCGGCGAGCTGTCCGGGGAGATGGCGGAACTGCTGAAGGTGCTGCCGGCGAAGCAGCGCGAGATCGTGGTGTTGCGGGTGGTCGTTGGCCTGTCGGCCGAGGAGACCGCGGACGCGGTCGGCTCGACCCCCGGCGCGGTCCGGGTCGCCCAGCACCGCGCGCTGACTCGACTGCGTGCCGCACTCCCCGCCATGTATCGGGACTGACGAAAGAAAAGAAGGCGGTGCATCGGAATTGTTCCGATGCACCGTTCCGCTTTTCTCGGCGACGCTTTCCAAGAAATCCCCAAGAATAAATATTGGGTGGGATTCTCTCAGATCCGAGTAGTCAGGTTCCGAGTAGTCGGGAAAGCGCGTCCCGCGCCGCGGCACTCCTGCCGGCCACCTCGGTCAGTACCTCGGCGAGGGCGACCAGCCACTCGTCGAGGCTGACCTGCCTGCGGCTGATCACCACGTCCCGCACGACCTTGCGGATCTCCGCGTCCACCCCGCGCTTGCCCTGCCGCAGTTCGAGCTGGCGGTCACCGCCGAACACCCGCACCGCGACCGGCTGGCCCGGCCTGCCGCCGACCCGGTCGGCCATGGACCTGCGGTATTCGATCTCCACCATGTCCTGCGGCAACGCGGAACCGAGCGTGCCGGTCAGCACCCGCGCGTAGGACTCGACATCCGACCGGTCCGCCTTGAGCGCGGCGATCATCACGTGCATGTCCCACGCGGGCATGATCTCCCCGCCGCCACCACTACTGTCCGTCACGAGTCCACCAGCGGGAGCACGAGCTGCGGCTTGGCGATGGTGTGGTCGGCGCGCAGCGGACGGATCGCGGTGCCGATCGCGAAGAACTCGGTGGTGTGGCCGCCCCAGCGGTGCGGCAGCGACAGCAGCTGCACACCGACGATGCCCTCGGCGTGCAGCGCCTCGGCCTCCGCCTGCATCCGGCTCATGGCCAGCTCACGCGCGTCGTAGAGGGCCTCGGTGAACTGCGGGACCTCGATGTTCTGGCCGATGTTGCCGATCGCCTGCCAGAACCGCTGGTGCGCGATGTGGTAGACGCACGAGCCCATGACCATGCCCTGCGGCGCGTAGCCGCTCTGGATCAGCGTCCAGAAGTCCTGGCCGTTGAGGTCGGAGGTGAACGGCTTGCCCGTGTTCGGCTTCCAGTTCCCGCCATCCTCGGCCTTCACCGCGGTGCCGACCGCGATGAACTCGGCGAGGTCGTTGCCGAACTCCTTGAACTCGATGTCCAGCCGCACGCCGACGATGCCGTCCGCGCCGAGCACGTCGGCCTCCGCCTCCATCCGCGACATGGCCAGCTCGCGCGCGTGGTACATGGCGTTGGACAGCGTCTCCAGCTCCTGGTTCTTGCTCCACCGGCCGAACTGGAAGCCGACATGGTAGATGCTGGTGCCCAGGACGAGGCCCAGTGGGCGGAACCCGGCCTCGCGGACGAGCAGGAACTCGTTGACGCTCAGGTCCGAGGTGAACAGGCTCGTTGACTGGCCCGGTTTCATCTCGGCGAGTCGACGCATCGCATCCTCGGGGATGTTCTGGTCGTCGATATCCGCACTGGTCATCGGTTTTCCTTATCGAGTGTCGTCGCGCCGCCGCAACGGCATGATCGTCAGCGCCGAGGTCGGCGCGGACCTGCCCGCGTGGAACCGTGCGATCGCGGTGCCGAACACGGCCGACTCCGCGCACAGCAACCTGGTGTTGTTCGCCTCCTGGTGCCAGGACCGCAACGTCATGTCGGAGACGATCACGCCGTCCGCGTTGCCCTTCTTGGCATACGCCGCCAGCCGCTCCCGTGCGTGCGAACGCACCGAGGTGATCAGCAGCGTGTGCGCGTTGACCTCGGTGTTGCCGGCCATCACCGACAGCTGCGACGCGCTCTGCCAGTCCAGGTAACGGCTTTCCACCGCGATGCCGATCGCCAGCCGGTTCGGCACCCAGCCGGCGTGCATCAGCTTGGCCACGTCCTGACCGGGCAGGTTCGTGGTGAACAGCGAGCGTGGCCGCTTCTTCGAGTTGGCCCGCACCGCGGTGCCCAGCGCGACGAACTCCTGGTTGTTCTCGCCGAGCCTGGTCTGGGTCAGCCTGATGCCGACAACCCCGTCCGCGCCCATCGCCCGCGCCTCGGTCAACATCCGGCCCAGCGCGGTGTTGTAGCCGTGGTACAGCGCGTCGACGTAGGGCTGGAAGCTCACCGACGCCTGCATGAACGGCCCGTACGAGCCGTAGCCGTACCCGCCGACCCAGCCGACGTACTGCACGATGCAGCCCATCACCTCGCCAACCGGCCTCAGGCCGACCGACTCGATGCCGACCGCGCCGGCGACCGGGAGGAGCGAGGTGCGCAGGCCGGCGGCGTCATACCGGGCGAGCCGGTTCCGCGCCGAGTCGGGGAGCCAGTTCGCGTCCGTGTCGGCCACCCTGACCTCCTCGTGCGGACACCGTAATCGGGTGCTTGATGTTCATCGTGCCACGACCCGGCCGGGTGCGGGCGACGAGCACGTCTTACGTCCAGGTGATCTTCGGCATCAAGGTGGGTATCCGCTTCACCATCAGCGAGTTCCCGGCTGGTGGCAGTCCATGTCGCGTTTACCGTGTGTTCGGATTGATACCCCGCGGTAAGGCGCGTGTGACTAGGCTCACCAGCCAGTGAAGTAACACGGCAGAAGGAGCGCTAGTGACTTCAGTAGAAGCGGGGGCAGTGCCCTCGGCATCGGGAGGTTCGATCCGGAGCACCATTCCGGCTCGGATCGACCGTCTGCCCTGGTCGAGTTTTCACACCAAGCTGATCATCGCCCTTGGCGTCGCTTGGATTCTCGACGGTCTTGAGATCACCGTCGCCAGCTCGGTCGCTGGCGCACTCACCCACGGCGACACGCTCGGCCTGACACCCAACATTGCCAATGACCTCGGCACGCCGTACCTGGCTGGCGAGATCCTGGGGGCACTGATATTCGGGATGTTCTCCGACCGCTGGGGGCGGCGGAACCTGTTCATGATCACGCTGGCGGTGTATCTGGTCGGCAGTGGTCTGAGCGCGTTGACGCTGGGCACCAGCACGGGCTGGGTGGTCTTCCTGTACGGGACGCGCGTCATCGCCGGCATGGGTATCGGCGGTGAGACCGCGGCGATCAACTCCGCGATCGACGAGATGATCCCGGCCAGGTATCGAGGCCGGGTCGACATCGGGATCAACGGCACGTACTGGGCGGGCGCCATGCTCGGTTCCGCCGCGACCCTGTTGTTCCTCAACGCCATCCCGGAGAGCATCGGCTGGCGGCTTGGCTTCCTGCTCGGACCGATACTCGGCGCGTTCATCATCTACATCCGCCGCAACCTGCCGGAGAGTCCACGCTGGCAGATCATGCACGGCCGAGCCGAGGGCGCCGAGAAGTCGATCTCCTACATCGAGGAACAGGTCGCCAGGTCCGGTGTTGCCCTGCCACCGGTCGACGACAGCATGGCCATCGAGGTCAAGCCGACCGACCAGCGCGGCTATCTGACGTTGCTGAGGATGCTGCTCGCGAGGTATCCGGGCAGATCGGTGCTTGGCGCGGGACTGATGATCACGCAGTCCTTCCTCTACAACGCCATCTTCTTCAGCTTCACCACCGTCCTGGCCGCCTACTTCGGCGTCGGTGGCGGGGCGCCGCTGTACCTGCTGGCGTTCTCGATCGGCAACCTGATCGGTCCGCTGGTGCTGGGGCCGTTGTTCGACACGGTCGGGCGACGGCAGATGATCGGTGGCACCTACCTGCTGTCCGGGGTGCTGCTGGCGGTCATCGGCCTGCTGTTCAACGCGCACGTGCTCAACGCGTTGACGCTGACCATCGCCTTCGCGATCGTCTTCTTCTTCGCGTCGGCCGGTGCGAGCGCGGCGTACCTGACGGTCAGCGAGGTGTTCCCGCAGGAGGTCCGAGCCAAGGCGATCGGCGTGTTCTACTCGATCTCGCAGGGCGCGGGCATCGCGGCGAACCTGTACTTCGGCGCGCTGATCGGTACCAGCAAACACCCGCCGACCTCGGGCCTGTTCATCGGTTACCTCTCAGGTGCCGGCATCATGGTGATCGGTGGCCTGATCGCCGTGTTCCTCGGTGTCGACGCGGCCGGCAAGTCGCTTGAGGACGTGGCAACGCCACTGTCCCTTGTGCGGAAGGCCACCCACATCGACATCGAGTCGATGGGGCATCGGCCGCCGTCGGCTCGACCGGATCCGACCGGCTGAGTCGGGTCGACGACAACGGGCGCCTCCCTTCGCGGGAGGCGCCCGTTTCAGGTGGTCGGTCAGCCGGTGATCTGCCGGACCAATCGGTTCGCGTCGTCCTGGGTGAAGTTGCCGTCGAGTTGCACGGTGCCGTCGGTGACCGGGGAATCGATGGTCTGGGTGGACAACACCGTGCCACGTACCACGAACGCGAACTGTTCGCGGCTGTGTTGCGTGGTGATCGTGGCGAACGACTTCGCGTCGGACGCGGTCATCGTCATGGTGATCACCCATTGGGTGGCGGGCGGCTGGTTGGTCACGTTGATCGAGTCGAGCTGCTGCAACTCCATCAGCGGCGGGGACACCTGGTAGCAATCGACACCGTCCACATCGCGCAGCACGGCCGAGGTGGAAGCCGTTGAAGTCGTTGTGGGGCTTGGGTTTTGCCGCGTGCACGGGGACGTGCCAAGCACCTCGCGCAGTTCGACCGGGACGGCCAGCGGGACCTGGCCGACGGTTGGCGTTCCGGACGCGTGACCACTGGCCGCGTTGTTGGGCGTGTTCGCGCCGCTCGCGGCCTCGCAGCCGGTGAGCGCGGTGCAGGAGAGCAGCACTGTACCCAACAGGAAGGCGATGGTGGCGCCTCGTCGCGCCGTGCGGGTTGTGCTTCGGCGTGCGGTCGATGCGGTTTTCGGGGCCTGCATCGGTTGCGACACCACGGGGTCGATCACCGCGGCTCCTTGCGTGTGCGGCGTGAGGCGCCAAGTTTACGGCGCACCCCTGCGGGCCAACGCCAAAAATGACCAATTCGAGATACCGGGCGCCGAACGGCGGGCGCGGGGCGCCGGACGGAACACGCTTTGATCATGCCCACCGATCGGATTTCTAACTTTACCCATGAGTAGGTATACTCTTCGGTAGGTTTTTCTGGTCCGACTCGGGCAGTACGTCAGGAGGCGCGACATGGCTGCCAGCAGCAGTGGGCGGGACGCGATGGGCCTGGGTCTCGCCCTGCTCAACAAGCTCGTGGGCGTACCCCTGCTCGACCGGTTCGGCTTGCGCAAACCCGTCGAGAAGGCGGTCTACGAGGCGACAAGGAGCGGGTTCCGCGCCGCGACCGCCGCGGGCCGCTCGTTCGCCGCCGTCCAACGCGTCGGCAAGCCGAAGCGGCCGGTCACCGACTCCTCGGCCGACCTGTTCGACCTCACGCCGACCGAGGATCAGCAGCTGATCAGGGACACCGTCGCCGAGTTCGCCACCGAGCAGCTGCGCGAGCGCGCCGCCGAGGCGGACGCGAAGTGCGCGACCCCGGACGACCTGATCGCCAAGTCCGCCGAGCTCGGCATCACCCTGCTCGGCGTGCCGGAGGAACTCGGCGGCGTCGGCACCGCCCGCTCAGCGCTCACCGCCATTCTGGTCGCCGAGGCGCTGGCCAAGGGCGACATGGGCCTCGCCGTCGCGTGCCTCGCATCGGGAGCGGTCAGCACCGCGCTCGTGCTGTGGGGGTCGAGTGACGCGCAGGCCACCTACCTGCCCGCGTTCGTCGGCGACGACGTGCCGGCCGCGGCACTCGCGATCGTCGAGCCGCACGCCCTTTTCGACCCGTTCGAGCTGCGCACCGTGGCCCGCCGCACCTCGGGCGGGTTCATCATCGACGGGGTCAAGTCCATGGTCCCGCGCGCCGCGCAGGTGGAACTGTTCGTGATCGCGGCCGAACTGGAGGGCCGTGGCCCCGCGTTGTTCGTGATCGAGTCCGGCGCGGCCGGCCTGTCCGTCGAGGCCGAACCGGCCATGGGCGTGCGCGCCGCCGGCCTCGGCCGCCTCAGCCTCACCAAGGTGCACGTCCCCGACACCGCCCTGCTCGGCGCGGCCGACCCGGCCGTCTACGCGGAATGCGTGCGACTGTCCCGCCTGGCCTGGTGCGGTCTGGCGGTCGGCACCGCGCAGGCCGTGCTCGACTACGTCATCCCGTACGTCAACGAGCGGGTCGCGTTCGGCGAGCCGGTCAGCCACCGGCAGGGCGTCGCGTTCAGGGTCGCCGACATCGCCATCGAGCTTGAGGGCATGCGGCTGGCCACCTACCGCGCGGCGGCCCGCGCCGACGCGGGCAAGCCCTTCGCCCGCGAGACCGCGCTCGCGCACCGGCTCTGCGTCGACAAGGGCATGCGGATCGGCAGCGACGGCGTGCAGCTGCTCGGCGGTCACGGCTATGTCAAGGAACACCCGGTCGAACGCTGGTATCGCGACCTGCGCGCGATCGGCGTCGCCAGCGGCATCGTCCTCGTCTGACCCTCGGTACGAACTCTCGGCCCGAACTCTCGGCCCGAACTCTCGGCCCGAACTCGCGGCACGAACGGAGCGATTGGCATGATCAACCTTGAGGTGCCGAAGAAGCTGTCCGCGCTGGTCAGCCAGGCCCACAAGGCAGCGGCCGAGATCTTCCGGCCGAACTCCCGTAAGTACGACCGCGCCGAGCACAGCTATCCCAAGGAACTCGACGTGCTCGCCGCGCTCATCGACGGCCTCAACGCCTCCGGCGCGGGCGGCGCGGGCGCCGGCGGCGTGCGTCGCGACTCGAACGGCGAGACCGACAAGGCCAAGATCCGCAACGGTGGCAACCTGGCCACCGTGCTCGGCACCATCGAGATGTGCTGGGGCGACGTCGGCCTGCTGCTGTCCATGCCGCGCCAGGGCCTCGGCAACGCCGCGATCGCCTCCGTCGCCAACGACGAGCAGCTCAAGCGGTTCGCCGGCAAGTGGGCGGCGATGGCCATCACCGAACCGGACTGCGGCTCCGACTCCGCCGCCATCCGCACCACGGCCGTGCTCGACGGCGACGAGTACGTCCTCAACGGCGAGAAGATCTTTGTCACGTCGGGCGAGCGCGCCGACGCCGTCGTCGTCTGGGCGACCCTCGACCGCGCCAAGGGCCGCGCCGCGATCAAGTCGTTCGTGGTCGAGAAGGGCACGCCCGGCTTCGAACTCGTCCGCCTCGAACACAAGCTCGGCATCCGCGCCTCCGACACCGCGCACTTCCACCTTGACAACGTGCGCGTGCCGAGGGAGAACCTGCTCGGCGACCCGGAGATCAACGTCGAACGCGGCTTCGCCGGCGTCATGCAGACCTTCGACAACACCCGACCGCTGGTCGCCGCCATGGCTGTCGGCGTTGCCAAGGCCGCGCTTGAGGAGACCCGCCGCCTGCTCACCGAGGCCGGCCTGACCATCGACTACGACCATGCCGGCCCGCGCCAACCCGCAGCGGTGGCCACCTTCCTGGAACTGGAGGCCGACTACGAAGCGGCCTACCTGCTCACCATGGAAGCCGCCTGGATGGCCGACAATTCGCGGCCGAATTCGCTGCACGCGTCGATGGCCAAGGCGAAGGCCGGCCGCAGCGCCACCGACATCGCGCTGCGCTGCGTCGAACTCGCCGGCAGCCTCGGCTATTCGGAGAACTCGCTGCTGGAGAAATGGGCCCGAGACGCGAAAATTCTTGACATTTTCGAGGGCACGCAGCAGATTCAGCAGCTCATCGTGGCCCGCCGCCTGCTCGGCAAGTCGTCATCGGAACTAAAATAATTTCGATCCGATAAAACAAGTAACATCGGCCTCTCATATCGCGACCAACGGGGCGGACCGGCCATAGTGGCCGATCGTCTTCTGCCCGAGAGGTCGCGATGTCCTACCCCTCCATGACGCCCGCCGCACCGCAGCAACCCGCCCAGCAGCCGCGCAACGGCCTCGGCACCTCGGGCTTCGTGCTCGGCCTCATCGGCCTGGTGTTCTCGGTGATTCCGATCGTCGGCGTCGTCGCATGGCCGCTGGTCATCCTGGGTGTCATTTTCTCGGCAATCGGTTTCGCGCGCACAAGAAGCGGCGCCGCCACCAACACCGGACTTTCCATCGCCGGTCTCGCCGTGTCCGTTGTCGGGCTGGTCATCTGCATTCTCTGGGTCGCGGTATTCAACAAGGCCGCCACCGACGTCGTCAACCAGGCCAACAAGACCGTCACGATTTCCTACGACGCGGGCGGCACAGCCAAGAATGCCACCATCGACTATTCCGCGTTCTCCAACGGCAGCTTCTCCGACAGCACCGAGCAGGCCCCGCTGCCGTGGCACAAGGACGTCAAGGCGACCGGGCTGCTCAGCGGTGGCACCCTCACCGTCACCGCAGGCGCGGACGGCGGCACGGTGACCTGCAAGGTCACCGTCGACGGTCAGGTCAAGAAGCAGGTGTCCGCGACCGGCCCACTCGCCATGGCCAGCTGCGACGGATTCTGATCGAGTGGCCTTCGGCCCGCTCGCTTCACAGATGGGGGAGCGGGTCCGGTGGCAGGCAGTTCTCCTGGCTGATCTCGGCGTCCGCGGCCCGGATCACCGGCACGTACTCCTGCTCGGTCTCCATCACGAACCCGCCGAAGGCGAAGGTCGGGGCGAGGGTGGTGTCCACAGGACCGAGCTGGATGCTGCGCGGGTAGCGGGCCAGCACCGAGGTGGGCTTGCGGCTGAACCACCCGCAGCCGAGCACGGTCACGTTGGTGTCGGTCACCGCGACCACGAAGGGTGCCATGCCGAACGCGGTCCGCCTGCTCGACACCGACATCGCCGGGAAAAGGTAATGGATCTCGGTCCCTTGCGGCAGGAAGGCACGTGCGCGTTTCCGAACGGCCGAGGACAACGGCATGCGGCGCCTACCTTGGGAGCGAGTTCAACGGACCAAACCTATGCGCCTGAAGCATATTCGCAGTGTGTCCGCTGAGGGTGAACTTGACAAGCACGCCACGAATTGCTGACGGAATGAACGCGGCTGTTGACTGTCCGCATGCGAGATCGCCATGGCCGAATACCTTCCCCGTCACGTCGTCCGACGTGACGGGTCGTCTACTGCCCCCAGTGCACGAGAATGCTCGCGCGTTTCGGTACGGAACGCGCCCGGCCCCGTACTCAAGGTCACCAAAAATCGGTGACCTGGGTGGTCACAGTTCCAGGGCGATTTCCGCGGCGCACGCCGCCCGGCATGGCCAGTGCTGGCCACAGGAACTGCACTCGGTACCTGAACATTGGTGAACGCCAAGGATCTGCACCGCGGTCTGGCGGTAGTGATCCAACAGTCCCGCCCAGACTTCGGGCGTGGAACCCGCCGGATCTTCGACGGTCCTGGCTTCGCCGGGTTGCGACATTGCCCTCACGGCCTTCCAGCTTCACGTTCTCGTCGGTGTGGTGCTGTGGTGTTGTGGTGACGACGGCCCGCGGATCGCGTGACGCCATCAGTGTCGTCATCTTCACATGAGACGCGCTGGATACTCGCTCGGTTCATCGAGGTTTGGACCATTTTCTTTACCGAGTTGCCGAGCGCCCCCAGTGAACGCCAGGTCACAGCGTAATCCGCGGCCGAACGGGTGGCGGACGCAGGAGCAACCATGAAGAAAACTTCAGGAGAAACACACCGGCGTGTCGTGCCGTCGCGGGCCGATCGTGACCAGGTTGAGACGATTCGCGATGTCGAACGCGGACCGTCCCTTGACAACGGCGCCCCGGTCAGTCTCGCGTCAGTCTCGCTTCACCGCCGGGTCACCGCGATCCGCGCACCGCGTGCCGGAACGAGCGTGATGTTGCGTGGCTTGGCCCGCTCCGGCGGGGAAGCGTCGAAGTGCAGGTCGAACCGGGTCAGCACCTCGCGCAGCACCACGGTCGCCTCCAACTGGGCAAATCCGGCGCCGAGGCAGCGCCGCGCGCCGCCGCCGAACGGGATCCAGGTGTTCGGCGCGGGCTGGCCGTCCAGGAACCGCTCCGGCCGGAACTCCGCTGGCGCGTCGAAGTGCCGCTGGTCGGCCTGTACCAGCCCGATCGCCGGCACCACGGTCACGCCCGCGGGCAGGTGGTAGCCGCCCACCTCGACCGGCTCGGTCAGCCGCCGCGCCACCTCGTACACGACCGGGTGCAGCCGCAGCGCCTCCTTGACCACCGCGACCAGATACTCGTCCTCGCCGCTGTCCGCGGCGGCCCGCGCCCTGGCCAGCTGGGCGGGGTTGCGGGCCAGGTCGTGGCAGGCCCAGGCCAGCGTGGTCGCCGTGGTTTCGTGCCCGGCAAGCAGCAGGGTGACCAGCTGGTCGCGCAACTCCGCGTCGGTCAGCCCGTCCTGGCCGGAACCGTCGGTGCCCTCGGCGCCGTCGCTGGTCCGCAGCAGCCGGGACAGCACGTCGTCCCGGTCGGCCAGGTCCCTCGCCCTGCGGCGCTCGGCGATCTCGGCGTAGAGCAGCCGGTCCAGTTCGCGCTGGCCGGCCAGGTAGTGCCGCCACGGTCCGAAACTCTGGAGTTTCGGATAGAACCAGCCGAGCATCACCAGCGGCCCGATCCCGACCACGTCGCGCACCAGCGGCCGCAGCGCGGCCAGCCGCGCCTGTTCGGTCACCCCGAACACCACCCGCAGGATGACCTCCAGCGTCAGCTCGTGCATCTGGTCGTGGCTGGCGAACACCCGCCCGACCGGCCACTTCTGCGCCTGCACCCGCGCCACCTCCGCGACCAGCTGCTCGTAGCCGCGCAGCGCCGGGCCGTGGAAGGCCGGCATGAGCAGTCGCCGCACCCGCACGTGCGCGTCCTCGTCGACCAGCAGCACCGAGTGCTCGCCCATGATCGGGCCGAGGATCGCGTTGCCCTCGCCGGCGTGGTAGACGGCGGGGGAGCCGCTGAACACGGTCTTGATCTGCTCGGGTTGGCTGAGTACGACCAGCCGCCGGTTGTTCGGCGCGATGTGCAACGTGAACATGTCGCCGTAGCGGCGCTGTAGGTACGCCATCACCCTCGGCCGGAACGCGCCGAACAGCAGGCTCTGCGCCAGCACGGGCAGCCGTGAACCCGGCGGCAGCGAAGCGTCGACGGACTTGGGCAGGGTGCTGGGAAACGCCATGTCGGCCCCGTTCCGTGTGACGGCGGTTAGACAACCGTTTTATACGCTTGTATATATCCGCTGTCCAGACCGCGCGTCTACCCTTGCCTGGTGGGGCATCGGGAACAGTTGCTCGCCGCGGCGCGGCGCCTGCTTGAGGAAAAGGGCTACGCCAGGATCACCACGCGCGACCTCGTCGCCGCGTCCGACACCAACCTGGCCTCCATCGGCTACCACTTCGGTTCCAAGGCCGAACTGCTCAACGAGGCCATCGGCGTGGTCCTTGAGGAGTGGACCCAGCAGCTGGCGAAGATCGCCATGGCCGACCCGGCCGCCTCCCCCATCGAACGCGGCATCTCCACCTGGACCGCCATGCTCGAACAGGCACGCGACCGCCGCACCCTCGCCCTGTCCTTCACCGAGGCACTCGCCCAGGCCGAGCGCACCCCGCGCCTGCGCCAGCAGTTCGCCGACCTCTACCGGCGCTGTCGAGCCGAGGTCAGCGAGCTGGTCGCGGCCGCGCTCGGCGAGGGCATCAGCCAGGACGACCCGCGCTGCACCGCCATCGCCAGCTTCGTCATCGCCGCCTGCGACGGCCTTGCCATGCAGTGCCTGATCGACCCCGACCGGGCGCCCACCGCCGACGCACTGCGCGCCGGCCTCGGCACCCTGCTCACGGCCTCCTTCCCGACCGTGGAAAGCTGACGCACCGTGAACGAGGTGCCACTCTCCAGCGCACTGCGCGCTGAGTCCACTGTGGTCAACGGAACCAGGATCAGCTACCGGCACAACCGAACCGGCACCCGCGAGGTCGCCCTGCTGCTGCACGGCCTCGGCGGCGACCACCGCGGCCTCGCCGGTGTCGCGGTCGGCCTGCGTGAGCTTGACGTCGTCATCCCCGACCTGCCCGGCTACGGCGACTCCGCCCCGCTGGCCCAGCCGCACACGCTGGCCAACTACGCCGAGACCGTCGAAGCCCTGCGCGTCGCCCTCGACCTCGGCCCGATCCACCTGATCGGACACTCGCTCGGCGCGTCCATCGCCCTGCTGCACGCGAGCACGTATCCGGCCGCGTTGCGCAGCCTGTGCCTGATCAACCCGGTGTCCACCGCGAGCAACGTCACCGCGGCCCTCGGCAAGCTCTACTACCGCGTCGCCGCGGCCCTGCCCGCCCGCGCGGCCCGGTTCTGGCTGGCCAGCAAGCCCGCCGTGTACATCGCCGACGCGATGATCCTGGTGACCAAGGACAAGGCGATCCGGCGCCGGATCCTCGACGAGGATTACGAGAACTACGCCCGCGCCAGCGTCCCCGCCATGATCGAGAGCTTCCTCAGCTACTACGACACCGACTTCGCCGACCGCGCCACCCGTGTCACCACGGACGCCCTGCTGCTCACCGGCGACGCGGACAGCATCGCCCCGCCCCGCTCCGTCATCGCGCTCGCCGACACCATGCCCACCGCCCACACGCGCGTACTGCCCGGCGGCGGCCACCTGATGCCGATGGAACGCCCGGCCGACGTACTCGAACCCATCGCAGCGTTCCTGCGCGAGCGCCGCACCGAGACGCTCGCCGACCCAACGGAATCGGTTTAGGCCAAGTGAGCTATCGTGGGAGTCGCTGAAGGGGAGTAGCTCCGCTGCCGGCGAGTCGACATGCTGGCGTCCATGGACGCCCGGTTCCCGGAGCCCGCGCAAGTGGGTGGGCGAGACCTTCCGCCAACTGACCATTGCGAGATGGCCGGCGCGGAAGCATCCCCGTGATGTTCTCGGCGTCGACCGGGAAGCGGAGCATCGTGAACCCCGTCCTGCTCGGCACCGTCTTCGGCGTCATCTTCCTCGGTGAGCTACCCGACAAGACCATGTTCGCCTCGCTCGTGCTCGCCTCCCGCGGCCGGGCCGGCCTGGTCTGGCTCGGTGCCGCGGGCGCCTTCCTGCTGCACGTGCTCATCGCCGTCACCGTCGGCAGCGTCCTGTTCACGTTCCTGCCGCACAAGCTGGTCGAGGCCGTCGTCGCCGCCATGTTCCTGCTCGGCGCGATCATGGCCTTCCGCGACACCGGCGAGGAAGAGGAGGAGGCCGAGGGCGCAACCCCGAAACCCGGCTCCCGCACCGTCCTCACCGCGTTCGTGGTCATCTTCATCGCCGAATGGGGCGACCTCACCCAGATCCTCACCGCGAACCTCGCCGCCCGCTACGCCGACCCGATCGAGGTCGGCATCGCCGCCGTGCTCGCCCTCTGGGCCGTCGCCGCGCTCGCCATGGTCGCCGGACGACTGCTGCGCAACCTCCCGGTCGTGCTGCTGCGCCGCATCACCGGTGTGGTCCTGCTCGCCCTGGCGGCACTCGCCGCGCTCGACGCCATCGCCGGCATCAAAACCATCTTCTGACGCAGCGAGAATCTCCGGTCGCTACCCGGCCGCTCTTTTCCCAAACCGGATTGTTCGCTATCCCACAAGGCGTTCTCCTGATCCCCAGGTGAATCACATGGTCGGGGTCTTCGGCAGGAGCATCTGTGAAACGCCTCTGTTACGTTGCATTGGTATGTCCGGAACCCACGGCGATCTGCTGATCGAGCACCCGGAATCCCAAGACGGAGCGGCACTGTGGCGGCTGGTGCGCGAATCCGGCGGGCTCGATGTGAACTCATCCTACGCGTATCTGTTGTGGTGCAGGGATTTTCGTGACACCAGCATGGTGGCAAGGCTGGACGGGGAGGTCGTCGCGTTCGTCACCGGCTATCGCAGGCCGGACGATCCCGCCACCCTGCTCGTCTGGCAGGTCGGTGTCGCGCGGGCGGCACGCAACCGCGGCACCGCGTCCGCGTTGCTCAACCGCCTGCTGAGCGAACTCACCGAGCACGGTGTCCGCTATCTCGAAACCACCGTCACCGAGGACAACACCGCCTCCAACACCCTGTTCCGGTCGCTGGCCAAGCGCTGGAACGCGCCATGCCGCCGCTCGGAACTGTTCACCGCCAACGAGTTCCCGGACGGACATGATCCGGAGTATCTGTATCGAATCGGTCCACTCCGGCCGATTCGTGAGCGAGTACTGGTCTGAGAGGACTGTGACCACGTGACCATTTTCGACGAACTCGAATCCGAGGTTCGCAGCTACTGTCGCGGCTGGCCGGTCGTGTTCGACCGCGCCGTCGGCAGCCAGGTCTGGGACGAGGACGGCAACGAGTACCTCGACTTCTTCGCAGGTGCCGGCGCGCTCAACTACGGGCACAACAACCCCGCGCTCAAACAGGCCCTCTCGACTACCTCAACCGTGACGGTGTCACCCACGCGCTGGACATGCACACCGTGGCCAAACGCGAGTTCCTCCGGACCTTCGACGACGTCGTGCTGAAACCGCGCGCCCTGGACTACAAGATCATGTTCCCCGGCCCGACCGGTGCCAACGCCGTCGAGGCCGCGTTGAAGCTGGCCCGTAAGGTCACCGGCCGCGAGTCGGTCGTGAACTTCACCAACGCCTTCCACGGCATGACACTCGGCGCCCTGTCCGTCACCGGCAACTCCATGAAACGCGGCGGCGCCGGCATTCCGCTCGTGCACGCCACGCCCATGCCCTACGACAACTACCTCGACGGCAAGGTGCCCGACTTCCTGTGGCTGGAGCAGGCTGCTCGCCGACTCCGGCAGCGGCCTCAACGAACCCGCCGCGGTGATCGTGGAAACCGTGCAGGGCGAGGGCGGCATCAACGTCGCCCGCGCGGAATGGCTGCGCGGCCTCGCCGACCTGTGCCGCCGCAACGGCATGCTGCTCATCGTCGACGACGTGCAGATGGGCTGCGGCCGAACCGGCCCGTTCTTCAGCTTCGAGGAAGCCGGCATCGTGCCGGACATCGTCTGCCTGTCCAAGTCGATCGGCGGCTTCGGCACGCCCATGGCCATGACGCTGTTCCGCCCCGAGCTGGACATCTGGGAGCCGGGCGAGCACAACGGCACGTTCCGCGGCTACAACCCCGCGTTCGTCACAGCGACCAGCGCCCTCAACACCTACTGGCGCACGACCGACCTCCAGGAAAGCACCCTGGCCAAGGGCACCAGAATCGGCGAGGCCCTCGACGCGATCGCCTCGGCCGTGCCAAGTGAAGGCATCACCACCAAGGGTCGTGGCCTGGCCCGAGGTCTCGCCTTCGACAACGGCGAACTGGCGAGGAAAGTCTGCACAGCGGCGTTCGAACGCGGCCTGCTCATGGAGACCGCCGGCCCCAACGGCGAGGTCGCCAAGCTGATGCCCGCCCTCACCATCACCGACCGGGAACTGGACGAGGGCTTGGCCATCCTGCGCGAAGCCGTCCTGGCCATCTGCTGAGTTTGTGGATCGAGTTCAAGGAGCCCCATTGATCGTCCGCACCCTAGACGAGATCACCGACACCGACCGCGACATCACAACCCCCAACTGGCGCAGCAAACGCATCGTGCTCGCCAAGGAGGGCGTCGGTTTCTCCGTGCACGAAACGATTCTCAAAGCCGGCAGCGTCAACGACTTCTGGTACGCCAACCACATCGAAGCGGTGTTCATCGTGGACGGTGAAGGTGAACTGCTGGACAAGGAAACCGGCATCACCTACCAGTTGGCGCCCGGCAGCCTCTACCTGCTCGACGGCCACGAACACCACCAACTCCGGCCCAGGACCGAAATGCGCACCGTGTGCGTTTTCAACCCACCGGTGACCGGTCGCGAAGTCCACGACGAGCACGGCGTCTACCCGCTGATCGTCGAACCCGACCCCACCAGCGAGCCGACGCCGACAGGAGGGAGTCGTCGATGACGACCGCGACCAAGATCACGGACAACTATCCGACCAGGACCGCCCAGCGCACCGAACCCATCGAGCGCGTCGACCCGACCGTCTGGTCCACCGCCCCCGGCCCGATGGACTCGGCCGAACTGGCCGCGCACGACACCGGCGGCTACACGATCATCCCCGACCTGCTCAGCCCGGCCGAGGTGCAGACTCTCTGGCAGGAACTCGGCAGGCTCTCGGCCGATCCGAACCTCGCGCAGGACGAGCGGACCATCGTCGAGAAGCAGTCCAACGAGGTCCGATCGATCTTCGAGGTCCACCTGATCAGCGACCTGATCGCCGAACTCGTCCGCGACCCCCGCCTGCTCGACCGCGCCCGCCAGATCCTCGGCTCCGACGTGTACGTGCACCAGAGCCGCGTCAACTACATGCCCGGCTTCGCCGGCAAGGGCTTCTACTGGCACTCGGACTTCGAGACCTGGCACGCCGAGGACGGCATGCCAAGCCCGCGCGCGGTCAGCATCTCCCTCGCGCTCACCGACAACTACCCGTTCAACGGCGGCCTCATGGTCATGCCGGGCTCGCACCGCACGTTCGTCCCGTGCGTCGGTGAAACGCCCGACAACCACTACAAGGAGTCGTTGAAGGAACAGGAAATCGGCGTCCCCGGCCAAGCCGACCTGACCACGCTGGCCAGCAGCCGAGGCATCAGCCAGTTCACCGGTCCTGCCGGTTCGGCACTGATGTTCGACTCGAACATCATGCACGGCTCCGGCAACAACATCACCCCCTTCCCGAGGTCAAACGTTTTCGTGGTGTTCAACAGCGTCGAGAATGCGTTGGTCGAACCGTTCGCAGCGCCAACCCCTCGGCCCAGCTTCATCGCCAGCCGAGACTTCACCCCGCTCACCCGCTGACAGCACCCCACTACCAGCGTCGTCCCTGTCACGGCCGCGACACCCGGCTCCCCGGACCCCGACAACCCGGCTCCCGGGCCCGCGGCCGTGACAAGGCAAACGCACCCCCCATCCTCCGCCCGCCGACCCCAGTCGCCCCCGTGCGCGCGCAACTGGCAGGGTTCACCGCACACCCGCTACCGTCCCGGCCCAACTGGCTGCCATCGCGGCTCAATTGGGCAACGCCGGCAGCCACCGACTCCCGGACCAGCCCGCGCGACAACCACTCGCCTCCGGCCGATCACCCCAGGCCGACTCGACCCGGCCCCATCGGCGCTACCGTGGCGACGTGATGATCGCCGAGTCAATCGCCAAGGCGTGCTACGGCTGGTACACCCATCGCCTCCGCGACCACCTCGCCGGCCGCGCCCTGCCGGCCCACGTCGCGATCGTGATGGACGGCAACCGCCGCTAGGCACGCCAGATGGGCTTCGACAACGCCAGCCTCGGCCACCAGCACGGCGCCGAGCATCTGGAACAGGTGCTCGAATGGTGCGCCGAGGTCGGCATCCGCCGCGTCACGGTGTTCGTCGCGTCCACCGACAACCTGCGCAAGCGCGAGTCGGCCGAAATGCGCTTCCTCATGCGGGTCGTCGAGGACATCCTCGCCAAGCGCATGATCGAATCGGCCAACCGCTGGCAGATCCACGTCGCAGGCCGGCTCGACCTGTTGCCCGACACCACCGCGCACGCCCTGAAGACCGCCCCGACATCACCCGCGACCGAACCACCGACGCCGACCTGACCGTCGCCGTCGGTTACGACGGTCGCCAGGAGATCGTGGACGCGGTGCGCTCGCTGCTGGACCACCAGGCGAACACCGGCCGCACCCTCGCCGAGTTGGCCAACCGGCTGACCGCGGACGACATCGCGGCCCACCTGTACACGAGCGGTCAGCCCGATCCCGACCTGGTCATCCGTACCAGTGGTGAAGTGCGCATGTCCGGTTTTCTGTTGTGGCAAGCGGCTTACGCCGAGTTGTATTTCTGTGACGTCTACTGGCCCGCCTTTCGTAAGATCGACTTCTTCCGCGCCCTGCGCGCCCATACCCGTCGCGGCCGCAGGTTCGGCAACTGACCGCTATGCCAACGGCTCGACCAGCCCGCGTAACACCATCGGCCAGTCCGCCCCGTCGCGAATGCCCTCGGGAACCAGGAACCTGGCTTCGCTGACCGCCCGCAGCTCCGTGTCGTCAACCGGTAAGACGTCGATCGACAGCACGAACGGTTTGGCCTTGCGCCCCAACGCCCGTTCGACTTCCGCGACCACCGCAGGCGCCTCCGGCCGGCGCCCCCGCACGAACTCGCGCACGCCAGCGGCCTTGCGCGCGCTGTGCCATTCGTTCGCCTCCGGCCACCGACGCCGCAGCACGTCGCGTAACAGCGGCTGGCCGCTCAACCCGGCGAATTCCGGCCCGCTGTGTGCGAACGCGGGTGGCTGCCCGCCGTCGCTCGGTATCCATTCGGGTAGCGTGCACAGCGCCCGCCACCAACTCACCCATTCCTCGGCGAGCATCGCCCTGTTCAGCCCCACCGACGGCTCCGGCACCGCGTCGGTCACCAACGGCCCCGGTACCAGCCCGCCCGCCCGCGCGTCGATCCGTTCGGCCGCGCGAATCCACAGCGCCAAGTCGAAATGCTGAATCCATCGATCTTCACGAATCTGCCACGATCGCTGTCCCGCGAGTTGCATCGTCATCCCCTGTTTCGGCTCGGATCCCTTGTGCTTTCTCAACAACGCCCCAACCATAGCGAATCTCGCCAACACCGATTTCGGTTATCCACAGTCACCCGATTTCCTCCACAACCCCGCCAATCCGCCCCCTGCGCCCCCCAGATTTCCGCTAGATTCGGAAATGGGTCGCTCCCCCCTTTGGGAGGGCGGGGGCTGCGTGCGGGGGGAATTTGGGGGAGGGTGGGAGGATGCGCGGATGAGTGCGCCGTCGGATGGCGATGGTTTGCCGGTCTATCGAGTCTTGACCGACTGCACGGCGGTTCGGCCGTGACCGCCGACGGCGCACGGGTGATCGTCGCCAAGGCGCTGCTCTGGTCAGAGGCCGGCGTTTACCCGATGGGTCGCGGGGCTCTGGCGGTGGCGATCGAGGTTCGGCGTTGGCGCAGCGTGCTGCCGGCGAGCACGATCGCGTAGACGCCCGCGGCCACGGCGAGGATCGCGAAGCTGGGCGGGATGCGCGAGGCGATGGCGCTCAACGCGAGACCGGCCCACATTTCCGCCACCGCAAGGATTGCGGCGAGCGCGAGACCGACGTACGGGCGGGTGGTGAGGCGGTGGGCGGTGCCGGCGGGGGCGGCGAGCAGGCCGAGCAGGAGCAGGGCGCCGACGGCCTGGGTGGCTTCCGCTGCGCAGGCGCCGACGAGCACCAGGAACACGTAGCCGAGCAGGCGGACCGGGACGCCGCGCGCGGCTGCGACGGCTTCGTCGATCGTGGCGAACAGCAGCGGGCGCGCGATCAGCAGCAGCGCGACGCAGATGCCGGCCGCGATCCACGCGGCGGTCACGGCCTGGCTGTGGCTGATGCCGAAGATCGAGCCGAACAGGACGGTCACGCCCGCCGTGCCGTTCGCGGTGCTGCGCGATGCCGTGTAGATGGTCAGGAAGAACACGCCGAGGCCGAGCACCCAGGCGAAGATGTTGCCGATCACGACGTCGTCCGCGCGCCCGCGTTTGCCGAGCGCGCCGAGCAGCAGGGCGACGGCGATGGTGGCGACGAACAGGCCGATGCGCGCGTCCACCCCGAAGGCGAGGGCGCCGAGCGCGCCGGTGAACGCGACGTGGCTCAGCGCGTCGCCGGTGAAGACCTGGGCGCGCAGCACCAGGAAGTAGCCGACCAGGCCGCAGGCCGCTGCGATCGCGGTGCCGGCCAGCAGGGCGTGCCGCATGAAGTCGGTGTCGAACAGTCCGATCATGCGGGGCTCCAGGCGGTCCGGAGTTTCGGCAGGCCGAGCTTGATCACGTTCGCGAACACGTAGAGCACGAACGCGAACGTCGTGACGAAGAAGCCGATCGGGTACTGCGAGTAGAACGCGACACCGAGACCGAGCCAGGTGACCGCGATGCCGATCACCATCGACAGCACCAGGCTGAATCCGGGGCGCGCGGTGAGCACCTGGGCGGTCGCGGCCGGCATGACCAGCAGCGCGAACACGAGCAGGGCGCCGGTGATCTGGCTGGCCTCGGCGACCGCTGCACCGAGCAGGACCAGGAAGACCGAGGACAGCGCACGGGTCGGGACGCCGCGCGCGGCGGCGACGTCCGGGTCGATGGACGCGAACAGCAGCGGCCTGCCGATCATGGCGAGCGTGCCGAGGGCGATGACCGCGACGACCAGCAGGATCAACACCTGACCGTTGGTGACGCCGAGGAGACTGCCGAACAGCAGCGCGTTCACCCCGTCCAGGAAACCCTTGTACAGCGCGATGAACAGGAATCCGCAGGCCAGCGCGAACGCCTGGACCGTGCCGATGACCGCGGACTCCTCAGCGTGTCCGCCGCTGCCGCTCCTCGGTCGGGCCGCGATGACCAGTGCGGCGGCGATGCAGAAACCGAAGTAGCCGTAGGCGGTGCTGATGCCGATCAGCGTGGCGCCGGCAGCGCCGGGGAAGCCGACCATGGCGAGCGTGTGGCCCGCGAAGGTCTGCTTGCGCAGCACCATGAACCAGCCGATCGCCCCGGCAGCACCGCGACGATCGTGCCGGCGCGGAAGGCGTTCACCATGAACGGGAACGACCACAGTTCCTGGATGTCGGTGAGCAGGTTCCAGGAGGCGACGGGATCAGCCGGCGGCATCGGCGCTCCTGTCGTGTCGGTCGACGTGCACGGCGGGCGCCTCGGGCGGGCCGACCACGACAAGTCGACCGTCCGAAGTGGTCAGCACCTCGACCGGCGCGCCGTACAGGCCGGTGAGCGTCTCGCTGGTGATCACCTCGGCGGGCGTGCCGCTGGCCGCGCCGCCGTGCGCGAAGTAGACGACCCGGTCCAGGTAGCCGAGGATCGGGTTCACGTCGTGCGCGACCATCAGCACGCTGACCCCCTCCTGCCGGCAGATCTGGCTGATCAGCGCGGCGACCCCGCTCTGGTTCGGCAGGTCGAGGCTGTCCAGCGGCTCGTCGAGCAACAGCACTGAGGGGCGCCTGACCAGGGCCTGAGCGATCAGCAGCCGCTGCTGCTCGCCGCCGGAGAGCTGGCCGATCGGCCGGTGCGCGTAGGCCGACGCGCCGACCAGGTCGATCACCTCGGCGACGCGTTCGCGTTCGGCCCTGCGGCGGGCGCGGCCGAAGCCGAGCGGGAGACCCCAGCGGTCGCCGTCAAGGCCGAGCCGGACCACGTCGATGCCGCGGATGCGCAGCGCCGGGTCGAAGCTGCGCCGCTGCGGCAGGTAGCCGACTAGTTGGTTATGTTGGCCGGGCTGGCGGCCGAGCACGGTGACCGTGCCGGCCGCCACGGGGAGCAGGCCGAGCACGATCTTGACCAACGTGGACTTGCCGACGCCGTTCGGGCCGAGGATGGCCACGAACTCGCCGGGCGCGATGTCCAGGTCGACCCCGCTCCACAGGGTTCGCCCGCCGACCCTGGCCGCGGCGTCGCGCAACGTGATCACTGATCGCGCGCCGACGGCATCGATCTGCGCGGCGTCGATCTGGGCGGCGTTGTTCGACTGCTCGGTCGTGGTCATCGGGGTCTCCGAGGAATGTCCGGTTCGTGGTGGAGTCATGCCCATCCCAGCATGATGCGGCTTGTTCGATTCACTTGCCCGTTGCCTGGGCCAACGCGTTCGCGATGCCCTGCAGTTCCGTCACCTGCCAGTCCTGGAAAGTGACGTTCGCCGGGGCGAGGGTCTCGGTGACGGCGGCGATCGGGATGCCGGCCGCCTTCGCCTCGTTGACCTGCGTCTGCACGTCCGGTGTGGAGTTCTGGCTGTTGTAGACGTAGACCTTGATCTGCTTGGTGCGGATCTGGGTGTCGATCGTGGCCTTGTCGGCCGCTGTCGGGTCGCTGCCCTCGCTGATCGCGTCGAGGAAGCTCGGCGGGGTGATCAGGTTCAGGCCGAGCCCTTCGGCCAGCGGGCTGACGATCGACTCGGACGCGCCGATCGGGGTGCCCGCGTACCTGCTCCTGATCGTCGAGATCAGCTGGTTGTACCGGCTGAGCGCCTGGTTCTCGAACGTGTCCTTGCGCTGCTGGAAGTACGCGGCGTCGGCCGGGTCGATCTTGGCGTAGTCGGCCGCGATCTGCTCGATCACCTGGTGCACGTTGGCCGGCGAGTACCAGCGGTGCGGGTTGCCGCCGTCCGGAACGCCGACCAGGGCGCCGACGGTGAGCACGGTGCGGTTCGGGTTCGGGTTGGCGTCGAGCAGCTTGGGCGCCCACGGGTCGTAGCCGATGCCGTTGACGATGGCGAACCGCGCGCCGGCCATGGTGCGGCCGTCGGCCGGGGTCGCCTCGTAGTCGTGCGGATCGGTGTCCGGGTTGGTGATGATGCTGGTCACGGTGGCGTGCTCGCCGCCGAGCTGGGCGGCGATGCTGCCCCAGAAGTTCTCCGCGGCAACGACCCCGACCTTGGTTCCTTCACCGCTGGAGGTGCCGGTGGCGCCGGCCGGCGGGGTGGTGGCGCAGCCGGCCACGATCAACGCGACGGCGGCCGCGATCGCGGCCAGTGTCGTCAGATGGAACGGACGAACGATCCTCATCACGCACAGTCTCCTGGTTGGGACGAAAGCCCCATGCGGGGCCTCTCGATCCGAGTAGCCGGTTGCTCGGCGTCACCACGAGGCTAAATGAAATTGATTGTCAATTCAAGTTGGATCCAGATCCCGGCTCGGGCCGGAAGAGCCGACAACGTGTCATGGTTGTACGGGACGTGCGACGCGAACCGGCCGATGTGGACGTACTGGTGATCGGGGCGGGCCAGGCGGGCCTGTCCAGCGCGTACCACCTGCGCCGAGCCGGTTTCGCGCCCGGCCCCGGCTACCTGCTGTTGGACAGCGCGCCGCGCCCTGGCGGCGCCTGGCAGCACCGCTGGCCCACGCTGACCCTTGGCGACGTGCACGGCATCTACCACCTGCCCGGCATGGAGCTGACCGCGCGCGGCATGGACCGGCCGGCCGGCGAGGTCATTCCCGCCTACTTCGCCGACTACGAGGCCGAGTTCGAGCTGCCGGTGCGCAGACCGGTCCGGGTCGCCTCGGTCGACCACGGTCCGGCCGGACGACTGCTGGTCAGCAGCACGGACGGCGAGTTCGCGGCGCGCGCGATCATCAACGCGACCGGCACCTGGGGGCACCCGTTCCTCCCGCACTATCCCGGTCAGGAGACGTTCACCGGGCGCCAGTTGCACACCGTCGACTACCGGGGGCCCGAGGAGTTCGCCGGCAGACGGGTCGTCGTGGTCGGCGGCGGCACGTCGGCGGTCCAGCTGTTGATCGAGGTGGCGAAGGTCGCGGCGAGCACCGTCTGGGTGACGCGCAGGCCGCCGATCTTCAGCGACGACATGTTCAGCCAGGAACGGGGCCGGGCCGCCGTCGCACAGGTGGACAAGGCGGTGCGGGCCGGGCTGCCGCCGGCGAGCGTGGTCAGCGTCACCGGGTTGACCCGCACGCTCGCGGTGCGCGAGGCGCAGGCCAGCGGCGTGCTGAACCGGCTGCCGATGTTCGAGCGGATCACCCGGGACGGGGTCACCTGGCAGGACGGCACGCATCGCGAGGCGGACATCATCTTCTGGAACACCGGCTGGCGTGCCGTGCTCGACCATCTCAGGCCGCTGCACCTGCGCGGGCCGGGCGGCGGCATCGTGATGGACGGCACGAGAGTCGTCGCCGAGCCTCGACTGCACCTGGTCGGGTACGGGCCGTCCGCGTCAACGGTCGGCGCCAACCGGGCCGGTCGCGCGGCCGTGCACGAGATCCGGCGACTGCTCGACACGCAGCGGGAGCTAACGGCCTGAGAACACCCGGTCGAGCGTGCCGAATGGGACCAGCCAGCTCGCGGACAGCGCCAACGCGCAGAACGCGACGATCGCGAACAGGAACACCCACATCAGGCCGGGCACGCCGGTCAATCGCGCCAACTGGTCGGCGTCCGAGTCGGGACTGCGGTGTCTGCGGCGCTTGGACTGGAGTTCGAAGATCGGTTTGATGCCGGCGAACAGCAGGAACCAGGTGAAGAAGTACGCGAACCCGGCCTGCACCGCGACCGAGGTGAACCGGGAGATCGCGAACACGATCAGTCCGGTGACCACAATGGACACCACGCCGTAGGCGTTGCGGACCTTGCTCAGCATGACGACCAGCAGCACGATCGTCGTCCACAGCAGCGCGGTGACCTTGCCCGCGGTCAACAGCGCCGCGAAGCCGAGGCCGACCAGCGACGGCGTGATGTAGCCGGCGAGCGCGGTGGCCACCATGCCGGGGCCGTGCGTCCTGCCCCTGGACACGGTCACCCCGGACGTGTCCGAGTGCAGTTGGATGCCGCTGAGCCTGCGTCCGACGAGCAGCGCGACGAACGCGTGTCCGCCCTCGTGCGCGATGGTGACCACGTTCCTGGCCACCAGCCACACGTTCCGGATCAGCACGACGAGCAGTGCGGCCGCTGCGCAGCCGAGCACGATCGTCAGTTGTGCGGTTGGCATGCCCGCGCTTGTGATCATGCGTCCGGCGTCATTCGTCCGGAAGGGACCAGATGTCGGTGCCGGGTGGGACGGCGTAGCGGTCGATCTCGGCGAGCTCCTCCGCGCTGAACTCCCGGTTCTCCAACGCCTTCAGGTTCGTCTCCAACTGGGCGACGCTGCTGGCGCCGATCACCGTCGAGGTCATCCTCGGATCACGCAACACCCAGGCCAGGGCCAGCGCGGCGAGCGGCTGGCCGCGGCGCGCGGCGATCCCGGCCAGCCCGCGCACCCGGTCCATCCTGGCCGTGGTCAGCTGCTCGGCCTTGAGGAAGTGTCCGATGCTGGCCCGCGAACCCGCCGGAACGCCGTCCAGGTACCGGTCGGTGAGCATGCCCTGCGCGAGCGGGGAGAAACAGATGCAGCCGATGCCGATCTTGCCGACCGCGTCGATCAGCTCCGGCTCCGGCCTGCGGTTGAACAGCGAGTACGAGGGCTGGTGGATCAGCAGCGGCGTGCCGAGGTCGGCGAGGATCTGCGACGCCGCCCAGGTCTGCTCCGCGGTGTAGTTGGACACGCCGACGTAGAGGGCGCGGCCCGACGTGACCGCGGTGTGCAGCGCGCCCATGGTCTCTTCCAGCGGCGTGTCCGGGTCGAACCGGTGCGAGTAGAAGATGTCCACGTAGTCCAGGCCCAGCCGCTTGAGCGACTGGTCGAGCGAGGCGAGCACGTACTTGCGCGAGCCCCATTCGCCGTACGGGCCTGGCCACATGTCGTAGCCGGCCTTGCTGGAGATCACCAGCTCGTCGCGGTAGGGCTTGAAGTCGCGGGCGAGCACGCGACCGAAGTTCAGTTCCGCGCTGCCGTAGGGCGGCCCGTAGTTGTTGGCCAGGTCGAAGTGCGTGATGCCGAGGTCGAACGCCCTGCGCAGCACCGCGATCTGGGTTTCCATCGGCTTGTCCTCGCCGAAGTTGTGCCACAGCCCCAGCGAGATCGGCGGCAGTTTCAGCCCACTGCGCCCACATCGTGGGTACTGGCCCATGCTCTCGTACCGGTCCTCCGCTGCCACGTACTCGATGCCCTCGCGCATGGCTGCATCGTATGCGACCGGCCGGCGGCCGACGTTCGTGAGCGCGTCGCCGCGCTCACGAACGTCCTGGACGCTGCGAAATCCCTACCAAGTGGACGCCTACTGAACAGGCCGCAACGTCAGTTCGACCGTGGTCGGCACCGGCAGCAGCCGGTACTGCGGCAGCACGCCCGGCCCGCAGGACGCCGAGCCGAGGCCCTGCTGCGCGATGTCCAGATTGAGCCACACCAGTTCGCCCGCGCGCAGTTCGTTGGTGTGCTTGGCGGCGTCGAGATCGGCGCTGGTCCAGCGGCGCGCGGTCAGTTCGACGTGCGGGTGCCCGTCGATCCGGATGCCGGTGCCGTCGGATGCGGTCAGCCGCGCCCAGCGCACCTCGGTGCGGTTGCCGTTCTCCTGCGGGAACACGTACGGCGTCTGCAGGTCGTCGACCGTGCTGGTGAACCGGCCCACCCGCGCGGCATCGCGCATGTCCGGGTACGCCTCGCCCGGCCCCCTGCCGAACCATTCGACGTTGTCGAACCGGCCCGGCACGCCCAGCCGCACGCCGATCCGGGGCAACGGGCACCACCACGGTCCGTCCGGGGTCGTGTCGACCCGCAGCCGCAGCGCGTCGCCCTGCGCGGACCAGCGGTAGTCGACGAGCAGGCCGAGGTTGGTGGTGGCCGCCGCGACCCTGGTGCGCACCAGCAGTTCACGCTCACCCGGCTCGATCGTGATCACCCGATGGGTCAACCGATCGAGCCCGATCCGCCGCCATTCGGTCGCCGCGGACCACTCGCCGTGCACCGCGATGTCGTTGTCGGTGGGCGCCCGCCACACGTCCAGCACCGGCCCTTCCACGCCGATCCCGGCGAACTCGCGCAACACGCCGCTGCGCGGGTCGAACGTGCCGGGCCCGACCGCGATCAGCCCGTCCCGAACCTCCACAATGGACTCAGCGGTGGGTGCGGTGTCGACGACGTCCGTGTCGACCCTTGCCTGGCCCCAGGCGATCTCGTGCCCCGAGGGCGCCCACGGCGCGTCCGCTGCGAGCACGGCCCGCACGGTGAGCCAGGATTCGCCCTTGACCGAGGCAAGTCGCGGCAGGGCGATCGTCGCGCTGGCACCGGCCGGGACGGCGGCGACGTCCAGCGAACCGGATTCGACCTCGACGCCCTCGGTCGCCAACGACCAGGTGAAGGCCAGATGCGAGGTGTCGACGAAGTCGTAGCCGTTCTCGACGCGCACCGTGCCGGACTCGGGATCCGGTGTGATCCGCACCGGGGCGATGATCTTCTGGAATTCGACGAGGCCGGGAGAGGGTTGGCGGTCCGGGAACAGCAGCCCGTCCGCGACGAAGTTGCCGTCGTGCACGACCTCCCCGAAATCGCCGCCGTAGGCGAAGAACTCGGTGCCGTCCTGCGCCTGCTGCCGAATCCCGTGGTCGATCCACTCCCAGACGAACCCGCCCTGGTTGCGCGGGTACCGCTCGAACAGCTCCTGGTACTCGCGCAGTCCGCCCGGCCCGGTGCCCATCGCGTGCGCGTACTCGCACAGGATGAACGGCAGGCCGCGCCGGTGCGCGTCGTACCTCGGGTTCGCGGTGACCGGCTCCTGGCCGAGCCCGATCGCCGCGACCTCCGCGTGCGTCGCGTACATCCGGCTGTACACGTCAACGTACGGGCTGTCGTAGTCGCCCTCGTAGTGGATCGGCCTGCTCGGGTCGCGATCGTGCGCCCAGTCGGCCATGGCGGCCAGGTTGTCCCCGGTGCCGGATTCGTTGCCGAGCGACCAGATGATGACGCTCGGGTGGTTCTTGTCCCGCTCGACCATGCGCCGCATCCGGTCCAGCATCGCGGGTCGCCACGTCGGGTCCGCGCTCGGATTGCCGGCCCAGCCGACCAGCATGAACCCGTGCGTCTCCAGATCGCACTCGTCGATCACCCACAGACCCAGTTCGTCGCACAGCGCGAGGAAATCCGGGTGCGGCGGGTAGTGGCTGGTGCGGACCGCGTTGATGTTGTGCCGCTTCATCAGCAGCAGGTCCTCGCGCATGGCCTCGACCGGCACCGCGCGGCCGTGGTCAGGATGCCACTCGTGCCGGTTGACACCGCGCAGCAGGATCGCCCTGCCGTTCACGGTCAGTTGGCCGTCGGTCGTCTCGACCGTGCGGAAACCGATCCGCAGCCGCACCTTCTCGCCGGGGGTGGCCAGTTCCGCGTCGTAGAGCCGGGGCGACTCGGCCGACCACGGTTCGACGTACGCGAACTCGCGCAGCTCGTCGGCGGGCACGTCGGTCACGCCCAACTCGGGAATGCTGAGCAGGGCGGGAGCCGACGTCTCGACGCGCAGCCGCCCCGCGCCGGTCTCGTGGTCGTAGTCGGCGTGCACGAAGAAGTCGGCAAGACCGTCGGCGGGCCGGGCGAGCAGCGAGACCGACCGGAAGATCCCGGACAGCCACCACATGTCCTGGTCCTCCAGGTAGCTCCCGGCCGACCACTGGTGCACCCGCACCGCGATCACGTTCTCGCCCGGCCTGAGCAACTCGCCGACGCCGAACTCGATCGGCAGCCTGCTGCCCTTGCTGTTGCCCAGCTCGACGCCGTTGCACCACACCGCGAAACACGAGTCGACGCCCTCGAAGCGCAGTACCGCGTCCCCGCCCGGCCACGATTCCGGTAGTTGGAACGTGCGGCGGTACTCGCCGGTCGGGTTGTCGTCCGGCACGTACGGCGGGTCGACCGGGAAGGGGTACTGCACATTGGTGTAGGCGGGCTTGCCGTAGCCGTGCAGCTGCCAGTGCGCCGGCACGGGCAGCGTTGCCCAGTCGGTGTCGTCGAACTCCGGCGCCTGGAAGCCCTCTGTGCCGTCGGCGACGGTCGGCACCAGCCGGAACCGCCAGTCCCCGTCGAGCGAGCGCCCTGGAGCGTCCGAAATGGACGTGGTACGGGGCGGGCGGCCGCCGGTGCCGGGGCCGGGGTCGAGGTGGTGGGGGAGGGGATCGGACACGGTGCTGACCTCCGTCAGGGCTGGTGCGGGGACACGCGCCCGCCAGCTTGCCATGGCAGCTACAGCGCGAATACCATCCGTCCCCATCAACCGGGGAGGGCTGATGGGGGAGAATCCAGATGAGCGAGGACATTCGCGTCGACTTCACGCAGCGCAACCGAGGTGTACTGGTCACGCTCAAGCGTGACGGCAGGCCGCAGATGTCCACTGTGGCCTTCAGTTTCGAGCAGGCCACCCAGGTGATTCGCATCTCGGTGACGAACAACCGGGCCAAGACCAGGAACCTGCGGCGCGACCCGAGGGCGAGTTTCTACGTCAGCACCGACGACATGACCGGCTACCTGGTAGCCGAGGGTGAGGCCGAACTGTCCACGGTCGCCGAGGAACCGAACGACTCGACCGTCGAGGAGCTGATCTCGATCTACCGTGCGGTCGCCGGCGAGCATCCGAACTGGGCGGAGTTCCGCACCGCCATGGTCAACGAGGAGCGCCTGGTCATTCGCCTGCCGATCAGCCGCACCTACGGCTGGGCGCTCTGAGCGCCGACGCGGTCGTAACTGGCGCGCGCCGCGTCGATCTCCGTGATGTGCGCCTCGGCCCACGCCTTCAACGCCCTGGTGACCGGCAGCAGGCTGGTGCCGAGATCGGTCAGCGCGTAGTCGACCCGCACCGGAACCGACACGGTGACCGTGCGGGTGACCAGACCGTCCCGCTCCAGCGCGCGCAGGGTCTGGGTGAGCATCTTCTCGCTCACCCCGGCGACGATCCGGCCCAGCTCCGCGTAGCGCCGAGGGCCGTCGGCGAGCGCGTTGAGCAGCAGGGTGACCCATTTGTCGCTGACCCGGTCCAGTACCCGACGGGCCGGGCAGCTGGCCAGGTACGCGTCGTAGGCGGCCTTGGCCTGCTCCTTGCGCTGGGCAGCGGTTGACGTCGGCATTCTGACCCTCCAGTAAGTAACGCACTTTCAGGTTGGTACTTACCAAGAGAGAGTACATCGGCCATAGTTGGTGTCAAGCGGGCGACAGGCCCGCAGGACGCTCAACCATGGAGGAAGTCATGCAGGCAGTTGTCGTTCGGGAGTTCGGCGGCCCCGAGGCGTTGCGCACGGTCGAGGTGCCCGCGCCCAAGCCGGGTCCTGGGCAGGTACTGATCACGGTCACCGCGGCCGGAGTCAACCCGGTCGACGCGTTCACCCGGTCCGGCGGCTTCCCCGCCCTCGCCGAACTCGGCCACGACATCGGCATCGGCTGGGACGTGGCAGGGGTGGTCGCCGAGGTCGGCCCCCACGTGACCACCTTCGCCATCGGCGACGCGGTGATCGGCTTGCGCGACCGGCTCGCCCTGCCGACCGGCTCCTACGCCGAACAGCTCGTGCTCGACGCCGCCCACATCGCCCCCGCGCCGCACGGGGTCGACCTGGCCGCGGCCGCCACCATCCCGCTCAACGGCCTCACCGCCGTCCAGTCCCTCGACCTGCTCGCCGCGCGGGCCGGCAGCACCGTGCTGATCACCGGCGCGGCCGGCGGCGTCGGCGGCTACCTGGTCGAACTCGCCGCGGCTCGCGGCCTGCGCGTCGTCGCCACCTCGGCCGCCGCCGACGAACAGGTCGTCCGCGGCTGGGGAGCCGAGGTGTTCATCCCGAGGACCCCCGACCTGGCCGGCGCGGTCCGCCGACTGTTCCCCGGCGGCGTCGACGCGGCCCTCGACTCGGCCGTGCTCGGCATGCCCGCGCTGGAAGCCGTGCGCGGCAACGGCGCGTACATCAGTTTCGCCGGCGCCGCCCCGCTCGGCGTGCGCGGCATCCGGGTCGCGTCGGTCCTGGTGCACGAGGACGGCAACGCGCTCCGTGCACTGTCCACATTGGCCGCAAACGGCCGCCTGACACCGCGCGTCGCGGAAACCCTGCCGCTGTCCGACGCGGCCAAGGCACACGAACTCCTGGCAGAAGGCGGCCTGCGCGGCCGCATCGTCCTCCTGCCCTGAGCCGCCGTTCCAGGTCGGGTGCCGATCACGCCGCGCGGAGGACGTCGAGAGCCGCGTTGATACCGTGCGGGTCGATCGGCACGCCGGCCAGTTCCAGGCCCAACTGCACGCCGGACAGCGCGCCGGCCAGACTCAGGTCGTTGAAGTGGCCGAGGTGGCCGATCCGGAACACGGTGCCCGCCAGCCGGCCAAGTCCCGTGCCGAGCGACATGTCGAACCGGTCCAGGATCACCTCGCGCACCTTGTCCGAGTCGTGCCCGTCCGGCAGCAACACCGCGGTCAGCGAGTTCGAGTGCTCCCGCTCGTCCGCGCACAGCAGTTCAAGGCCCCAACCGCGGACCGCGGCCCTGGTCGCCGCGCCATGTCGGGCGTGTCGCGCGAACACGTTCGGCAGGCCCTCCTCGTCCAGCAGGTCGAGGGCGGTGCGCAGGCCGTAGAGCAGGTTCGTGGCTGGCGTGTACGGGAACGAGCCCTTCTTGTTCGCCTCGATGATCGGCAGCCAGTTCCAGAACGACCTCGGCAGCCTCGCCTGCTCGGCTGCGGTGAGCGCTTTGCGGCTGACCGCGTTGAAGCTCAGGCCCGGCGGCAGCATCAGGCCCTTCTGCGAACTGGCGACCGTGACGTCGACGCCCCACTCCTGGTGCCGGTAGTCGGTCGAACCGAGCGAGGAGATCGCGTCCACCAGCAGCAACGCCGGGTGGTTCGCCGCGTCGATGGCCTGCCTGACCTCGGCGATCCGGCTGGTCACGCCCGTCGACGTCTCGTTGTGCACCACGCACACGGCCTTGATCCGGTGACCGGTGTCCTCGCCCAGCCGCTCGGCCACCATGTCCGGGTCGACGCCGTGCCGCCAGTCGCCGGGCAGCCAGTCCACTGTCAATCCCAGGTTGCCGGCCATCCGCCGCCACAGGGTCGCGAAGTGGCCGGTCTCGAAACCGAGCACCCGGTCACCCGGGCTGAGCGTGTTGACCAGCGCCGCCTCCCACGCGCCCGTGCCGGACGACGGATACACGATCACCGGCTCCTCGGTGCCGAACACCGGCTTGAGCCGCGCCAGGATCTCGTGCGTGAGCTGGGTGAACTCCGGACCACGATGATCGATCGTCGGCGCGGCGATGGCGCGGAGAACCCGGTCGGGGACGTTCGTCGGACCGGGGATCTGCAGGAAATGCCGGCCACTGTGCTGTGTCAAGGCGCTGTCCTTCGCATAAAATCCGCTAGGCGGAACTTTCCTACCGTATCGCGGTCAACACCGGACTCCACTGTGGCCTGAGTCGTTCACCCCGCGTCGGCGGTAGCGACCGGTGTGGCCGGTCGTACCTTCACCTCCAACTGGTCCAACAGCACCCGGGTCGCCTCGGCTACGGCCTCCACCGCGGCATCGAACACCTCGGCGTTCGCCTTGCTCGGCGCCCGGAACCCACTGATCTTGCGCACGTACTGCAACGCGGCGGCACGCACGTCCGCGTCGGTCGCGTCCTCGACGAACGGCTGACGCAGCGTCTTGATGCTTCGGCACATATCGAGCACGGTAGGCGCGCCCGCGAAAAAGTTCACCGGCGAATGTCGATCCGCGATCCGCCAGTTCGACGTTCGGGTGGGACGGGAGGCGCGACGCCTGGCTAGGCTCCCGTCGCCACCCCCGCACCGGCCAGGTAGAACCAAGGACGAGGGACGTCACGATGCGATTCATGATGATGATCAAGGCGACCGACGAGAGCGAAGCGGGTGTGCTGCCCAGCACCGAACTGCTCACCGAGATGGGCCGCTACAACGAGGAACTGGTCAAGGCGGGCGTGCTGCTGGCCGCCGAGGGGCTGCGGGACAGCGGCAAGGGCGCGAAGGTCAAGTTGAACGGGAAGCGGCGCACCGTCATCGACGGGCCGTTCACCGAGACCAAGGAGCTGATCGCCGGATTCTGGCTGATCGAGGTCGGCTCCCTGGAGGAAGCAGTGGAATGGGCCAAGCGCTGCCCGTGCCCGGAAGGCCACGACGACGAGATCGAGATCAGGCAGGTCTTCATGCCCGAGGATTTTGGCGAGGCGTTCACCCCCGAACTGCGCGAGGCGGAGGAGCGGATCTGCAACCAGTACTCCGGGAACTGAACTCGACGCAACAACCTGGTTCGACCGGCTTGCGCTCGCGGGCCGGTGCTGATGTCATCGCGTCGTGGTGGCCCTGGAGACGCATGATGTGCATCGGACGGTGGACGCCGTCTGGCGGATCGAGTCCGCGAGGCTGATCGCCGGCGTCTCGCGCATCGTGCGCGACGTCGGCCTCGCCGAGGAACTCGCCCAGGACGCGCTCGTCGCGGCGTTGGAGCAGTGGCCGGAGTCAGGCGTCCCGGACAATCCGGGGGCCTGGCTCATGGCCACCGCCAAGCACCGCGCCATCGACCTGATCCGACGCAACGAACGGCTCGGCCGCAAACAGGAGGAAATCGGTCGCGACCTGGAGACCAGCCAGCTCGACTCGGACGCCGAGTACGACGCGGTCCTGGACGCCATCGACGAGGACATCCGCGACGACATGCTGCGGTTGGTGTTCACCGCCTGCCACCCCGTGCTGTCCACCGAGGCGCGGGTCGCGCTCACCCTGCGCATGCTCGGCGGCCTCACCACCGACGAGATCGCCCGCGCCTTCCTGGTCACCGAGTCGACCGTGGCGCAACGCATAGTGCGTGCCAAGAAAACCCTGGCCAAGGCCAACGTCCCGTTCGAAACCCCGCACGGTGAACAACGCTCCGCCCGGCTGGCCTCCGTGCTGGAGGTCATCTACCTGATCTTCAACGAGGGCTACTCGGCGACCGCGGGCGCCGACTGGCTCCGTCCGGAAATCTGCGCCGACGCCATGCGCCTTGGCCGCGTACTCGCCGAACTCACCCCCAACGAACCCGAGGTGCACGGCCTGGTCGCGCTCATGGAGATCCAGGCATCCCGCTTCGGCGCGCGGGTCGGCGCGGACGGCGAACCGATCCTGCTGCTCGACCAGAACCGCGCCCGCTGGGACCGACTGCTCATCAATCGCGGTCTCGCCTCGCTGACCAGGGCGGAAAAGCTCGGCGGCGCACACGGTCCGTACGCGTTGCAGGCCGCGATCGCCGCCTGCCACGCCCGCGCCGTCCGCGCCGAGGACACCGACTGGGCCCGCATCGCCGGCCTCTACGCCGTGCTCGGCACGGTGACCCCGTCGCCGATCGTGGAACTCAACCACGCGGTCGCGGTGTCCATGGCGTTCGGACCGCAGGCCGGCCTCGATCTCATCGACGATCTGGTCGGTCGCGACGTGCTTGCCGGCTACCACCTGCTGCCCAGCGTCCGGGGCGACCTGCTGGTCAAACTCGGCCGGTTCGCAGAAGCCAAGACCGAATTCGAGCGTGCGGCCGAACTCACCCGCAACGATCGTGAACGCGATCTGCTGCTCGGCCGAGCGCGCAACTGCTAGGCGCGCCTCGGCTTCGGGACGCCGTAGCGACGCTGGAGGTACCCCTCGACGACCACCAGCGTCACCACAAGACTCAGCCAGGCGCTGGCGCTCGCCACATCGTGAATCGCGCCGATGCCGTTCGTGTCACCGCGATATCCGACGCCGTTCGACTCCGGCAGCATCGACAGTGCGACGATCGGCGTCCAGAACCGCGACGCGATCGAGACGAACGCCATCGCATAGTTGCGGATCATCCATTTCCGATGGTCGACGAACCTGCGCTGCCGCGCGGCCCGGTAACCGGCGACACCGGTGATCATCCACAGCGCGTCGAGCACCAGCAGCGCCGCCTGGTTGCTGATGCCGAACGGAGCCATCAACGCCACCGGAATCGCCAGCACCGAGGACGGGAACACACCGAGGAAGAAATACGCTCGCCCGGTCCACCGGTGCGCGACCGGGTACGTGCGGCGCAGCCACGGCCACAGTTGCGCCAACCCGGCCACCGTCGCCACGGCCGCGGTGAAGATGTGCGCCACCAGCAGCACGTACTGGATGCCGCCGTAGGTGATCGGAATGCGACTGGTGCTGATGTTCGGCGGCACGTACGCCGACAGCAGGTACACCACCATCACCAGCATGGGCACGCTCAGCGCGAGCACACCCCAGGCGCGGCGCGGTCGCCGCCTGGGGCGCGGCGTTGTGGTCTCATCGACGGTCCGTTCTCGGGTCGCGGTCATGCCTCGATCCTGACCGTCAGACCCCTCCTGATCAGGAGTGCGAGCCCCCGCATAGGGGTGGAGTTAACTCCCCTTGGCCGGACTCACCACGACCTTGCCCAGATTGGCGCGGTTCTCGACGATCCGATGCGCCTCGGCAGCGTCCACAAGGGACAGTTCGGCGTGGATAGCCGGCCGCAGCCGTCCGTCCGCCAACAGATCCCACAGTTCTCGCTGCTGAGCCCGGTAGCGCTCGGCGCGCAGGGTCGAGAAATGCAGCATGTTGAACCCGGTCACCGTGGTGCTGCGCATCCGCAACTCGTTGGTGTCGGCCATGCCGCCGACGCCGTTGTAGCTCACCAGCCGCCCGAACGGCCGCAGCGCCGCGAGACAGCGGCCGAGCACGTCACCGCCGACCCCGTCGAGCACCACGTCGACCCGCGGCTCACCCCACTCGCCCGCCTCGCCATAGCTGACCACGTCGTCGGCACCGAGAGCCCGGACGAAATCGGCCTTGCTCATCGACCCCACCGCGGCCACCACCCGATTCGCACCGAGCGCCTTCGCCAGTTGCACGCTCAGGTGCCCTACGCCGCCTGCCGCCGCGTTGACCAGCACGTCCTCGCCAGGCCGGAGACCGCTCGCGCGCAACGTGCCCAGCGCGACCTGGCCGCTCCGCGCGACCACCAGCGCGGCCGCGTCATCGACGCCGTCCGGAACGGCGACCGCCAGCCGGGTACCGATCGTCGCGTACTCCGCGTAGGCCGCGCCGAACGTCAACCCGGTGACCCGCTGGCCGACCCGCCACCCGGACACGTCGGCACCGAGACCGACCACGGTGCCGACGATCTCGCCGCCCGGTGCGTATGGCAGTTCGACCCCGCCCCTGGTCAGCCGGACGACCGGCAGGGTGACGCCGGCGAGGTCGACCCGGACCAGCAACTCGTCCGGACCCGGTTCCGGCTCGGCGACGTCCTCGACCCGCAGCACCTCCGGGCCGCCGTAGGTATGAAACGCAACACGACGCACGCCGTTCACCTCCCACGATGAATTCAACGATGTTGAACTTTGCGGCATACTCATGTCCGGCGTCAAACGCGATTCGACGAGGAGCGCCTCGCATGAAGGTCACCCGCGACCAAGTCCTGGCCGGCGCGCTCGCCCTGCTCGACGAGGTCGGCATCGACAACCTGACCATGCGCCGCCTCGCCGCGTCGCTCGGCCTGCAGAACGGTGCCACCTACTGGCACTTCCGCAGCAAACAGGAACTGCTCGCGAGCATGGCCGACGCGATGCTCGTCGAGGTCACCCTCGACGTCGACACCACCCAGCCGTGGCACCGACAGCTCACCGAACTCGCCAACCGACTGCGTCGCGCGCTGCTCGCGCACCGGGACGGCGCACGGATCTTCGCGGGCGTCTTCTTCCCTTTGCCCAATGCCCTCGCGTACGGCGACACCATGATCGGCTTGCTGCGCACCGCAGGACACTCCGCACGCGACGCCGCCTGGGCCGTGGACACGCTCACCTACTACGTCGTCGGCCACACCATCGAGGAACAGCTCGCCGCTGACCTGCCCGACAACGGCAACCCGGCACTCGACCAGCTCAACGACGCCGTCACCGCCGAGCAGTACCCGAACCTGGCCGCGGCCATCGAGCACATCCCCGCGCCGCACCCACCCGAACACTTCGACTACGGCCTACGCCTGCTGATCAACGGCCTGCGGGCGGAGAAAGCATGACCGACATCGACACATGAGGCGCCGACCCGGACGACGCCGACCAGATCACGGCCACACTGCGCAACGACTGGCTCGACACCATCGTGGCCGCACCCGGCGAGCGTGACCGCACCCGGCGAGCCCGTCAACGCGCAGGTCCTGCCCGCCCTGATCACGTGGCCCGACCGCAAACGCGTCGACTGCCTCAACTATCGGATCACCGTCACCACCTCGCTCCCACTACCTTGCTCCCACCGTCATCGACAACACCGACGTCCTCGCCCTCTACCAGCGATTCGGCTTCGACCTCGTCGAACCGCGGCACGACGATGCGGATCGCGCGCGAACCGAAACCGTAGATCCCGTTGCGCCCCAAGGGCATCCCGATCCGGTACGAACGCGCACTCGAACTCAGTCCGTAGCCCGCGCCTCGGTTTCGTCGTCGCGGGACTTCTTGTCGTACCGGACCAACGACGGAACCGCGAGCCCGATCACCACCGCGCCCACAATGGTGGCGATGCCGCCGCTGACCGCGCTGACCATCGGCGACACCAGAGAACCGACCAGGCCCGCCTCGAAGTTGCCCAACTGCGGCCCACCCGCGCCGACCACGAAATTCACCCCGTTGACCCGGCCCCGATACCGGTCCGGCGTAACCAACTGCATCACCAGCGTGCGCAGCACGACGCTGGCGTTGTCCAAGGCCCCACAGACCGCCAACGCGAGCAGCGCCAGCCAGAACTGCCGGGTGAAACCGAAAACGGCGATACCGGCGCCCCAACACACGATGAGCAGCAGCATGCCGCGTCCCGGCCTGCGCACCTGGCCGAGCGGACCGGACAGCACAGAGCCGATCACGCCACCGAGGCCCACGGCCGAAGTCAAGAGGCCAAGCGTTTGCGCGGAGCCGCCGAAATGCGCCGCGTTGATCGCGGGGAACAGCGAGAGCGGCAGGCCGAGCACCATCGCGTTCAGGTCGGCCGCGAACATGCCGATCAGGATCGGCCGGGTCCGGATGAACCGCAGCCCGTCCAGAACGCCGCGCAGACCCATCGAGCCGCTGCGTTCCTTCGGCGGCATCGACGGCAAGCCGAACAGACCGTAGAGGCCGAAGGCAAACGTGATCACGTCGACCAGGTAACACAAGCGCAAGCCGCCGGCCGCGGTGAGCAGACCGGCGACGGCCGGACCAATCAGCATGCTCGCCTGAAACGTGCCCATGTTCAGCGCGATGCCCGCGGCGAGCTGATCTTCCGGCAGCAACTGCGGCAGGATCGCCTGCCGCGTCGGCGCGTTGATCGCGACGAACAGAGACTGCATACCTACTAGTAGGTACAGAAGCCACAACTGGTCGAACGAGAGAAACGCCTGTATCACGAGCAGCACGGACACGCCGGTCAGACAACAGGTCATGACGATGGCCAGCCTGCGGCGATCGACGTTGTCGGCGATGGAACCGCCGAACAGGCCGACCAACAGCAACGGCACCATGCCCACCAGGCTCACCGCGCCGACCGCGACGGAGGAATGGGTCAGCTGATAGACCTGCAATGTGATCGCGAAGCTGGTCAGCTGACCGCCGATGGTCGACACCGAGCTGCTGAGCCACAGTCTGCGGAAAACCGGAACCTCGCGCAGCGGCCGGATGTCGGCGATCAGACGGCGACGGTTGGCTTCGGCCTGCTGTGCGCTCATCGCGTTGGACGTCCTCGGGTGTGTCGGCGGGAGGCGCTTCCCAGCGGCTCTCGACAGTAACAACGCATACGACATCGCTCGACCGAATTAATCTCATCACCAGTTGCGCCTTACGCGACGTGAGGATTTAGCGTCGACTCTCGTGAACGAGGAACGCACCTGGCGAGTGGGCGAACTGGCCGAACAGACCGGCCTGACCGTCCGGACGCTGCATCACTACGACGAGATCGGGCTGCTGGTCCCGTCCCTGCACAACAGCGCGGGCCACCGCCGCTACACGGCCGAGGACGTGCGCCGACTGCATCGCGTCATCGCGCTGCGCGGCTTCGGCTTCGCTCTCGCCGAGATCGCCGAACTGCTCGACGAATCCGCGATCGACCCCCGCACGCTGGTCACTCGACAACTCGACCAGGTGAACGAACAGATCACGGCGAGCACCCGGCTCAAGCACCAGTTGATGCGCGTACTCGCCGCCATCGACGCGAAGTCCGAACCATCCAGCCAGACCATCATCGAACTGATTGAGGTAATGACCGCGATGCAGAACCCACTGACTCCCGAACAATTCGCACAACTGGCCGCGGACCGTGCCGAGTTCGCCGAGTCGCTGACCGAGGCGCAACTGACCGAGATGGCCGAAAGCCGCCGGAAGTTCACCGAGGGACTGTCCCCGGAAGAGCTTGCCGAAATGAATCGCGCCCGCGCCGCCTTCCACCCCAACCCGGAAAGCATCAGCCCGCAGAGCTACAACCCGGAAGAGCCCGAAAACCCGCGAACCTGACCGCAAACCAGAGCCACGAATCCAGCCAAACCCTTACCAGCAAACAAAACTCAAGATCGTAAAGCCTGAAACCACTACCCCAAGACATCCCCCACCGCTCCCTGGGGGGCGACCCCGCTGCCAGCCTACCCGTGGGCAGGCAGATGTCCATGATCATTTCGTCTGCTGTGGACAAATTCGGGGGCCTGTGGATGAATCGCGTGTCACGGTCCGAATTGTGGTATGGCGTGCATGGGGCTTCTTCTGGACCGACCGGTCTGATAGTGTCGCCCTTGTGACGACGGGGCAGGTCAAGGTCGGGCGGCCACGCGAGTTCGACGAGGGCGAGGCGCTGGACGCGGCCATGACGGTTTTCTGGGCGAAGGGCTATCACGCCACGTCGCTCGCTGACCTGATGGCCGCGACCGGCCTTGCCAAGGCGAGCCTGTATGGCGCGTTCGGGGACAAACACAGTCTCTTCGCGACGGTGCTCCGTCGCTATGTCGACCAGCGGGTCGCGTTGATGGCTGCCGATCTCGAATCAAGTCGGTCCCCCGCCAAGGCGTTGCTCACCTACCTGCGCCGCCAGGCGGTCGAGGCCGTCGGCGGGCGGGGGTGCCTGAGTGCGAATGTCGCGCTTGAGTTGTTGCCTGGTGACGACGAGATCGGCGAGATCGTGGCGCGGCACCAACAACTGACCAGGAGCCTGATCGAGGGTGTGCTCGATCGGATGCCCAAGGCGCCGCCGTCCGAGGTGGGAGCGCGGTTCGTGTTCGCGGTGGTGGAAGGGATGTGGCAGCAGGGGCGGACGCTGACCGATCCCGAACCGCTGCTCGCCGCCGCCGAGTTGACCATGCGCGCATTGCGCTGAATTGACCATCTGTCGGGTCAGGCTTGAGCTTGCGTGAATTTGAGACCAATCAGTCTGTAATGGGGGATCGGATGAGACGACTGGCTCCGTTAGTGCTCGGCGCGTTCGCGTTGGGCATGGACGCTTACGTGATCGCCGGGTTGATGCCGGCGATCGGCACGGACCTGCGAGTGTCCACATTCGCCGTCGGCCTGCTGGTGACCGTGTTCACCCTCGCCTACGCGCTCCTCTCGCCGGTGGGCTCCGTGCTCGGCGCCGGCCTTCCGGCCAGGACCGTGCTGCTCGGCGCGCTCGCGGTCTTCACCGTTGGCAATGCGCTCAGTGCGCTCGCCCCGTCGCTGACCTTGTTGTTGTGTGCGCGGACGATCGCAGGGCTCGGTGCGGGAGTGTTCATGCCGACGGCCGCGGCGACCGCGGCCGGTCTGGTGGCGGCGGCGCGGCGCGGGCGCGCGCTCGCGTTGATCACGGCTGGGATGAGCGGTGGCGCCGCGCTGGGCGTACCGATCGGCGTCGCGGTCGGGCAGGACCTGGGCTGGCGCTACACCTTGTGGCTGGTGACCGGGCTCGGTCTGCTCGCCTGCCTGGGTGTCGGCCTCACCCTGCCGAGTGCGGGCACGCGTGTTGCGCCGCCGCGGTTGCGGGCTCGGGTCGCCGTGCTGGGCGAGCGCGGCGTGGCCAGGATCGCGCTGGTCACCTTCGCCGCCTCGGGCACGAGCATCGGCGCGTACACCTACGTCAGTGCGTTGCTGCGCGACACCGACGGCGCCACCTCGACCGCCGGATACCTGTGGGTATGGGGTGTCGGGGGCATGGTCGGCTGCCTCGGCGTCGGATTCCTGATCGACGCCTGGCGGAACACTCGCTCGCTACAGACGGTGATCTTGGCCACGCTCGCGCTCGCACTGCTGACCTTCCCGCTGCTCGGCAGGTCGTTCGCTGGTGCGCTGGTTGGCCTGTTCGTGTGGGGAGCGGCCGGCTGGTCGAGTCTCGCGCCGCAGCAACACCGGCTGCTCGCCTTGACGCGCGAACACGGCACGGTCGCGGTCGCGTTGAACTCATCCGCGCTGTACCTGGGCAGCTCGGCCGGGGCGACACTGGGCGGGATACTAGTCGACGCCCATGGCGCGGTGCTCGAATGCCTCGTGCTGGGAGGAGTCGCGGCGCTGTTCGCGCTAGCCAACCGGTTCGCAACGCCAGGGCCGGGAACGGGGGCGGAAAAGGGACCGGAAATGGGGGAGGCCCCCGGTCGCTGGGGGAGGTCGGCCGGGGGCCTCAAGGACCCGGCTGTTGGGGGATCAGCCGGGGGCTTGGGTGGGTGACGACGGGATTACCGTTGGTGAGGTAGTCCTCTCGTCAACCTTGTTGCACAGTGTGCCAGATGGTGGGCGTTCTGTGTCGGCGGGGGACCAAATTTCCTCCGTACTTTTTGCCGTGCCTGCCGAACCGTGCCTGCCGAACAAGGTCGCGTTGCCGCGCAATGCCTGTGCTGAAACGAATCAACTATCATCCGCGCGTGGATTCAGGTGAGCTCGACGGGCGCGGTGCGGCGCGCTCGCGGCGGAAGGCCGCCGGGGTGGTGCTCGCCAGCGGGTCCGGCAGCCGGATGGGTGCCGAGGTGAATGGCGCGCCGGTCAACAAGGTCTACCTGCCGCTCGCCGGCCGCAGTCTGGTGTCCTGGTCGGTGGCGGCCCTCGCTGCCGTGCCCGACATCGAGGTGCTCGTGCTCGTGGCCCGGCCGGAGGACTCCGAGCACGTCGCGAACGTCCTGAGTGCACACTCCACGTCCCGGTTCGGCACCGACATCGAGGTCGTCGCGGGCGGTGCGACCCGGCAGGAGTCCGAGCTGATGGCCTTGCGCCACCTCGCCGACCGGATCACCTCCGGTGAGATCGATGTGGTGCTCATCCACGACGCCGCTCGGCCACTGGTGTCCTGCGCCCTGGTCGCGGACGTGCTGCGCGCCACCCGCGAGTTCGGTGGCGCCATCCCCGGCCTGCCGCGCGACGACCTGGTCGAGGTCGGCGAGAACGGGTTCGACGTGGTCGGACCGGCGCCGAGCCGCGTTGTCGCGGTGCAGACGCCGCAGGGGTTCCTGGCCGCGCCGCTGCTCGCCGCCTACGAGCAGGCCGCGCTGGACGGCTTCGTCGGCACGGACACCGCGTCCTGCATCGCCGCCTACACCGACATCGCGGTGCACTGCATCGATGGCGACGAGCGCAACCTCAAGATCACCTACCCGCACGACCTGCCGCTGGCCGAAGGCGTGCTGGCAGCCGGCGATTGACCGATACTGCACATATGGCAGGAGGCGCGGCGGCGAGGTGGATGATCTACGGCGCGAACGGTTACACCGGGCGCGCACTGACGAAACTGGCCGAACAGACCGGAGAACGGCCGGTTTTGGCTGGAAGATCGGCGGCGAAGGTGCTGCCGCTCGCCGATGAACTCGGTCTCGACCATGTGATCGTCGACCTCGCGGACACCTCCGGCCTGCACACGGCGCTCGCCGACATCAGTCTGGTCGCCAACTGCGCGGGCCCGTTCTCGCAGACCGCGGTGCCCCTGGTCGACGCGTGTCTCGCCACCAGGACGCACTATGTGGACATCACCGGCGAGGTCGACGTGTTCGAGGCGATCTACGCGCGCGCTGCCGAAGCCGAGCAGGCCGACGTGGTGTTGTTGCCGGGCGCCGGTTTCGACGTCGTGCCCACCGACTGCCTGGCCGCGGCCCTCGCAGCGAAGCTGCCCGAGGCGACCGAACTGGAGTTGGCGTTCACGCTCAGCGGCGGGTTCAGCCCCGGCACCATCAAGACCGCGCTGGAGGGCGTCGGCGCGGGTGGTCGAGCCAGGATCGACGGCGAACTGCGGCCGGTCCCGTTCGCGCACCGGCAGACCATCGCCGAGTTCGCCACTGGACCCCGCCAGGTCACCGCGATCCCGTGGGGTGATCTGAGTTCCGCCTACCGGACAACTGGAATTCCGAACATCACGACCTACACGGTGCTGCCCGGCAGCGACCTGATCAATCGCGGCCAGCAGTTCCTCGGGCCGCTGCTGCGCATGCCCGCGGTGCAGCGGGCCGGCATGACGCTGGTCGACAAGTGGATCACCGGGCCGAGCGAGGAGCGCCAGGCGAACAGCAGGCGTTGCGAGGTGTGGGGCCGGGTTTCCGGGCCGGGCAAGCACTACGCCAGTGGCACGGTCAGCACCCCGGCCGGACACCTGTTCACCGTGGACGCATTGCTGCACGCGGTGCGACGCCTGCTCGGTGGCGACGTGGCACCTGGCGCGCATACCCCGTCCAGCGCGTTCGGCAGCGACTTCCTGGCCGACCTCGACGACGTGACCGTGGGCCGGATCAGTACTCGCTGAACCGCTCATTGGCAGGTTCCCGAGTCACTCGGGGCCTATGACATGACCGCCGATGCGTTGTCCTTTCACGGAACTCAGCGCTTCGGTCGCCGCAGATTGCCAGCCGGCAACCAGCCAGCCTCAGCCAACGACCAACTGGCCCCAGTCGACGACCGACTAGCCGACAGTAACCAAACAACTAGTTGGTTGTTGGGCGAGGTGGGGGGCGAGGGCCGGGTTTGGGCAGAGGCGGCGGGTTGAGTTTCGATGGGCGTGGCGACTGGGTTTCGGCGATGGGTCGCTGATCGGGGTGGTGGCTAGGGCGTCGGCTGGTTGGCGGCCGGTGCTGTGGCTGGATCGCTGGTTTGGGCGGTGGCGGGATGGCACTCGGGCACGGCCGCGTGCGACTGGCCAGGGTCGAGTGGGGGCTCGGGCAGGGGGTGGGCGCCCTCTGTCCGGAAGCCGTCCAGCAGCAGTGCGAGGTGTCGGCGCCACAGGCGCGGCGCGACGCTCGCGGTGCGCTCCACGGTCTGGGCGATGCCCCAGACCACGAACGCGAGGTCCTCGGTGGCGAGGTCGGCCCGCACCACACCGGCGCGCTTGGCGCGCTCGATGAGTTCGGCCATGGCCTCGCCGACCTTTCGTCGCAGGGCCTGGTTCGCCGGTGAATCGGCAAGGCCGCGCGCGGCCACTTCGTTGAAGCCTCGGTCGGCGGCCTGTAGTTCGCAGACGTTGGTCAGGTAGCCGGCGAAGCCTTGCCAGGGCTCGGGATCGGCGAGGGCCGCCATGGCGTAGCCCGCGATCTTCTCCAACCGGTCCGCGAATACCGCCTCGATCAGGGCCGGCCTGGTCGGGAAGCGGTTGTACAGGGTGCCGATGCTCACCCCGGCCCGTCGGGCCACCTCTTCCAATGCGACGTCAACCCCGCGTTCCGCGAACAGTTCGCGCGCGGCGTTGATCAGCAGGGCGCGGTTGCGCAGCGCGTCGCTGCGCAGTGGTCGGGTCGCTTCGGTCGGCGAAGGCATGCCCCATTGTATGAACTTGAGGGCTTCCTCACTTTCGTGCTAGGTTCGACACAAGTTGAGACTTACCTCAAGTTATTTGATGGGGGACCTTCGTATGTCGAAAACGATCGTGGTGGTCGGCGCGGGCGCTGGGCTCGGCCAGGCCGTGGCACGCAGGTTCGGTAGGGAAGGATTCGGCGTCGCGCTCATTGCCAGGACCGAGGCCCGGCTCACCGCGCTGGCCGACGACCTGCGCGGTGAGGGGATCGACGCGGCCGCCTTTCCCTGCGACATCAGCGATCGCAGCGCGCTCCTCGCGACCATCGCGGCTATCGTCGAGCGGTTCGGCCAGATCGACGTCGTCGAGTTCGCGCCGACCGGACTGGACTGGGCGTCGCGGATCGCGCCGCTGCCAGGCACCACGGTCGAATCTCTGGAATACCCGCTCGACCTGCTGCTGCGCGCGCCGATGGCGGTGTTCGGCGCGGTGCTGCCGGACATGATCGCGCGCGGCGACGGAGCGCTGTTCATGGCCAGCGGCGCGTTGACCGGCAAGGCGTACCCGCAGATCGGCAACATCGGCATCGCCAGGGCAGCGGCGCGCAACTACCAGTTCAACCTCGACGCCGCCCTCGCCGACACCGGCGTGTACGCGGGACTTCTGCAGGTCGGCGGGGGCATCGCTGGGAGTGACGCGGTCCGCGAGTATGCCAAGGACCTTGACCCCGGGGAGCTGCTCGACCCGGCCGATCTCGCGGAGAGCTACTGGGACATGTACGTCAAGCGGGACCGGTTCGAGGAGCTCGTCGGTCCCGCTTTCGTGTCGTCGTGACGAAGAAGATCTAGCGTGCCAGCAGGCTGCTGGCCTCCTGCGCGGCCGGGCCGGCCTCGGTGAGGTGGGCGAGGTTGGCCGGAACCTGCTCACCGCGCCGGTGCATGGCCTGCGCATAGAGCCGACCGGCACGGTAGGACGACCGCACCAGCGGGCCGGCCATCACACCGGAGAAGCCGATCCTGCGGGCTTCCTCCTGGTGCTCGACGAACTCCTCCGGCTTCACCCAACGCTCGACCGGATGATGCCGGGGGCTCGGCCGCAGGTACTGGGTGATGGTCAGAATCTCGCAGCCCGCGTCGTGCAGGTCACGCATGGCTGAGGTGACCTCCTCCGGGGTCTCGCCCATGCCGAGGATCAGGTTCGACTTGGTGACAAGGCCGGCCGCGCGGGCCGAGGTCAGCACCGACAGGGAGCGCTCGTACCGGAAACCGGGGCGGATCCGCTTGAAGATCCTGGGCACGGTCTCCAGGTTGTGCGCCAACACCTCCGGGCGCGAGCCGAACACCTCGGCCAGCTGGTCCTTGTCGGCGTTGAAGTCGGGAATCAGCAGCTCGACGCCGGTACCGGGGTTGAGCTGGTGGATCTGGCGTACGGTTTCCGCGTACAGCCAGGCACCGCCGTCGGCGAGGTCGTCCCGGGCGACGCCGGTGACGGTGGCGTAGCGCAGTCCCATCGCCTGCACGGACTCGGCGACCTTGCGCGGTTCCTCGCGATCGAGGTCGGCGGGTCGGCCGGTGTCGATCTGGCAGAAGTCACAGCGCCGGGTGCACTGGTCGCCACCGATGAGGAAGGTGGCCTCGCGGTCTTCCCAGCACTCGTAGATGTTCGGGCAGCCGGCTTCCTCGCAGACCGTGTGCAGGCCCTCCCGGTGCACCAGCTTTTTCAGCTCGGTGTACTCGGGGCCCATCCTGGCCTTGGTCTTGATCCACGAGGGCTTCTTCTCGATCGGCGTCTGCGCGTTGCGGACTTCCAGCCGCAACAACTTCCGCCCATCCGGCGCCACGCTCACAGCGCACTCCTCGCTTCGCTCTTCGACGCCGCGCGAACTCCCTGTGTTTTGTCGGTTCGCTCCGCGCACGTCTTCTCCTCAGCATTGGCTTTACGCAGGTACAACACTACGCCGCAGCCTGGAGTGCGCCTCGTCACGCGGTCTCGTCAGGTTGGCTCGGGAGTCACTCCGGTCAGTTCGGCGGTCAGGTTCCACAGTCGCGGGCCGACCGAGTCGCCGTGCGCGCCCGGCGGGAAGGCCACTTCCTTTGGCGAGCCGCGCATCTCCTGGAACCCGCTCGGGCCGTAGTACTTCCCGCCCTCGGCCTGTTCGGCGACGGCCGCGAACAACTGAGGCAGCGCGCCGACTCGTACATCCTGGCCGAGCAGTGCGTTGCCGATCGTGCTGACGCCGCCGATGATCGCGCGGCCGATGCCGCGGCGGGAGCGCGCCATGTTCGCGGTGAGCTGCGTCGTGGTGTAGCCGGGATGTGCCGCGACGCTGCGCACGTCCGCACCGGCTTGCCGCAGTCGCCGGTCCAGTTCCCTTGCGAACACCGCGTTGGCCAGCTTCGCCTGCCCGTACGCGGTCCACGGCGTGTACATCCGGTTCCGGTAGTTCGGGTCGGCGAAGTTCAGCTTGCCGGCCTTCGCCGCAAGGCTGGAGGTGGTGACCACTCGGCTGCCCGAGGTCGCGCGCAACGCGGGCATGAGCAGCCAGGTCAGCGCGGCATGCCCGAGGTGGTTCGCGCCGAACTGTAGCTCGAACCCGTCCTTGGTGGTCATCTTCGGCGTCGCCATCACGCCTGCGTTGTTCATCAGGACGTCGAGGTGGTCACCGGTCAGCTCCCTGATCCGCGCCGCGGCCGCGCGCACCGAGGCGAGATCGGCCAGGTCGAGCAGGACGAGGTCGGCCTTGCCGCCCGCGTCGGTGATCGAGCGCAGCGCGATCTCGCCACGCTCGGCCGACCGGCAGGCCAGCACCACCCGGGCGCCGTGCGCCGCGAGCACGGTCGCGGCACGCAGGCCGAGACCGGAGTTCGCGCCGGTTACCACCATGGTTCGGCCGCTCAGGTCGGGAATGTCGGCCTCGGTCCAGTCAGGCATGAGTCAACTCCTACTACGCCCGCCATCGCGACACCAGAAGTTCGCATCGACAGGGCAAGAAAACGACGGCAGTGCGATGGCGGTGCAACGGCGGTGACGGTGGCTGATCAGGAACTCGGGACGACCCTGCGGGCCAGCTGTTCGATCGCGTTGCACCTGGGCCGCCGCTGGTCCGGGACCTGCCTGATCAGTGCGAGGAAAGCGGACCCGACCCGCGCCGTCTTCTCGGTCGGTTCGCCGAACTCGGCAAGGCCGGAGGCGTAGGCGAGCATGCGCTGCTCGTTGGCGAGGGCCGCGCGGAACTCCGGTCCGGCATGCTCGACGTAGTCGTCCAGCAGTTCGCGTAGTTCCGGTGCGTCGGTCGCGGTGCGCCGCCAAGCGGATGTAACCGCCTCCAAGCTGTCGACGTTGTCGATCTCGGCGTTGTGCTCCGCGTCGAGCAGGGCCACCCCGAGCCTGCCGAACAGCAGCTGCGACCACTTGTACTGGAGCGCGAGGGCAAGTTCTTCGCGCGAGCCGAACTGGGCGCGGACCTCCGGCAGGTCATCGAACGGCAGCCAAGCCCCCTTGTTGCGCCTTGCCTGCGCCAACACCAGCTCGATGGCGTCTTTGCGCTGATAGAAGCCGGTCCAACTCATCGCTTCCTCCCCTTGAGTGACCACGGTCATACTGTAGGTTTGCGGCATACTCTCGGTACGGACCCACCGTGAACATACCATCGGTACGTACTTCCGGTATGGCGGTTAAGGTTGTGAACGTGGTGACAATGCGGTCGCGGCGACTCGACTATTCGGAGTCCACTCGGAACGCGCTGGTGGACGGTGCCGTCGAGCTGTTCACCAAGCGCGGCTACTCGGCGACCTCGCTGGACGAGGTCGCGCGCAAGGCGCGTGTCACCAAAGGCGCGCTGTACCACCACTTCAGCGGCAAACAGGCGCTGTTCGAGGCCGCGTTCGACGTGGTAGAGGGAACCGCGAAGGCTCGCCTCGCGGAGATCCTCACCGGCAGCGACGGCACGGCGTGGGACCGCGCCATCAACGGTCTTCGGCACTACATCAAGATCTGCCTCGACCCCTCCTACCAGCGCATCGTCATCCACGAGGCGCCGGTCGTGATGGGCTGGGAACGGTGGCGGGAAGCCGAGGACCATCACAGCTTCGGCCTGGTCCGGTCCACCATCCAAGCCTGTGTGGACAGCGGCGAGTTCGAGGAGTTGCCGGTCGAGGTGACCGCGCGGCTGCTGTTCGGCGCGCTGTCCGCGGCGGCCACGATGATCGCCGGGGCCGAGGATCCCAAGAAGACCGGCGCCGAGGTCACCGCGACGATCATCCGCATGCTCGAACGCCTGCGGAACCCGGTCACCGGCGGCTGAGCGGTTCCCGCGTCATCGTCACCGTCCCAGCCGAACACGGCTGCCGGCTCGGTGCGTTGTGCCGACGACCAATAACCTGACCGGGTGACCACTTCCACGACACTGCGGATCTTCACCGAACCCCAGCAGGGCGCCAGCTATCTCGACCTGCTGCGCGTGGCACGCTGTGCGGAGAATGCCGGCTACGACGCGTTTTTCCGTTCCGATCACTTCCTGAAAATGGGTGGCGTCAGCGGTCAGCCCGGCCCGAGCGACGCCTGGATCACCCTGGCCGGCCTCGCCAGGGACACCGACGTCATCCGGCTCGGCACGCTGGTCACCTCGGCGACCTTCCGGCACCCCGGTCAGCTGGCGGTCGCCGTTGCCAACGTCGACCAGATGAGCGGCGGCCGGGTCGAGTTCGGTCTCGGCGCGGGCTGGTACGAAGCCGAGCACACCGCGTACGGCATCCCGTTCCAGCCGTTGGGTGAACGGTTCGACCGGCTGGCGGATCAGCTGGAGATCATCACCGGCCTATGGCGCGCGCCCGAGGGCGAGCTGTTCTCCTTCGCCGGCAAGCACTACAAGGTCACCGACTCGCCAGCGCTGCCGAAGCCGGCCCAGCCGCAGGGCCCGCCGGTGATCATCGGTGGTGCGGGTGCCAAGCGCACCCCGGCCCTTGCCGCGCGGTTCGCCGACGAGTTCAACGTCCCGTTCCAGCGCATCGACGACGCGATCACCATGTTCGCACGCGTCGACGCGGCCTGCCGTGCGGTCGACCGCGACCCGGCCGGCATGGTGCGCTCCGCCGCGCAGGTGCTCTGTGTCGGACGCGACGAGGGCGAGGTCGCCAAGCGCGCGGAAGCGATCGGCCGCGACGTCGACGAACTGCGCGGCAACGGCCTGGCCGGCACCGTGTCCGAGGTCGTCGACCGGATCGGGCAGTGGCGGGAGCGGGCCGGCGTGCACCGGTTCTATCTACAGGCCCTCGACCTGACCGACCTCGACCACATCGAGCTGGTCGCCGCCGAAGTGGCGCCTCAGCTCGACTGATCGCACGAGGCTGGTTACGGGGGTGGTGCCGCTCCGGCTCATCGAGTGGCACCACCTCCTCGTGATTCATCGCTCGCGTGCCTCACCTGGTGAAGTCGAGTCCCAATGCGCCCAGCAACTCGAACACCAGATCCTCGGCCGTCGGCTCCGGCTCGGCCAGTAGCACATCCTCCAGCCGATCCACGTCCGGTTGCAGCCCGGCCTGGTGCGCCCAGGCGACCGCCGGATCGACGACGTCCTCGGGTGGTACCAGCAGCTCCTCGGGCAGCGGATAGCGTTCCGCCTGGTCGGGCCCGAGCACGCCGGCCCACGACGTGCCGGCCGGACTGCTCGCCCGCACGAGCGCGAATGCCCCGTTCACCACCCTTGCGACGAGGACCGCGGCGCCGGTCTCCTCGGCCAGCGTCGGTGGCGGCTCACCGTCGGCGTCACCGATCTGGACCGCCTGCCAGCCGCCGACGCCACCGGCCCACACCGGCGCGCCGCCGCACGCGCGAATCGAGTCCAATTCGGACAGTGGCCGAGCCGAACGCGCCACCACCACGATGCCGGAGAAGCCCATTGCCTTCCGCCCCTTTCCTGTGTCCTTCCTGCGTCACCGGCACGCTAGGCCATCGCACTGACAAAAAATGGGCGACGGCTTCTTGTTCGGGTGAGCGCGCGTATGTTTTGGCGGGCGGCCTGTTGTCAAATCGGACGCCGCGGTTGTCCACAGGGGGCGTAGTGATCCACAGAAACGCCGCGAATTCCGCGCGCCGGACTTGACAGGGTTAGTCTGGGAAGGGGTCGTCCCCCCGGGATGGGTGGGGGATTTCCTTTATATAGATGGGGAATTTTCGGGTTTGGGTGCTGTGATGACGAGGTGGGTGGGGACGCGCAGGTTGGCGGGCGGTTCGTAGGTCAGGGTTCGGGTGGTGAGGCGGTGGTCGCGGATCGCGTCGAGGACGCCTGCCGCGATGGCCGTTGCGATGTGCCGGCCTGGGCATGAGTGCGGGCCGAAGCCGAAGTCGAGGTGGTCGTCGCGGTTGGCGCGGGTGGGGTCGAATTCGTCGGGCGCGGGGAAGACCGAAGGGTCGCGGTTGGCCGCATCGAGGTTGATGTCGATCGGGTCGCCGTTCGGGGTGACGCGCTTGGTCGCGCGGACCGGCGGGGTGTGGCGGAGGGTTTCGGCCAGGATCGCTTCGGCCGGGTCGCCGAGTTCGTCGCGCAGCATGATGAACGCGGCGTTGCCGATCAGGCCCGCGGTCGCGTCATAGGTTTGGGCGAGTAGGCCGATGCGCGCGGCGATCGTTTCGTCCGCGGTCGCGGTGATGAGGCTGTGAACCGCCGCGTCGGCTGCCGGGTCGGCGGCGCCGGTGGGGTAGGCGCGGGCGATGGCGGCGACGGCGGCGGGCGTCGCGGGGAGGTTGAGGGCGGCGGCCACCAGTTCGGTCGGGAGGGTTCGGGCGACCGTGGGCATGAGGTCGACCGGGTCGGTACCGTGTGGGGCGAGGATTTCCGTGGTGCGGGCGTGGGCCGACCCGCGCAGCGTCGGTATGTCGATTGTGGACAGTTGGTCGATGGTCAGTGTGCGGCGGCGGGTGTGGGTGGGGCCGGAGCTGAATCTGGCGACGGTCGCGCGCAGCCAGGCCATGCCGGTGGTTGCCTCGTGTGCGGGCGCGACGGTGACGGGCGGGACGGTGAGGTTCGGGTCGGCGAAGGTCGCTCGGGCGGCGGCGTGCGTGGTGACCTGCATGGCGGCAGGGTAGGACGGGAATGCTTCGGCGGCGGGCGAAGTGCCGGGGATGGGGGGTGGGCGCGGAGTGTGTGGGGGTGCGGGGTGTGTGGGTGCGCGGAAGTGTGTGTTGGGCGAGGGGGTGTGGGTGGGTTAGCGGTCGCGGCGGGTTATCAGGGCTGCGAGGGTCGCCAGTTCGCCGGTTGCTCTGGGGTTGTTGGAGGCGGCGCGGAGCTGGCCAAGCGCTTGCGCGAGTAGGTCGTCGGCCATGGCCTGGCTCCAGTCTCGGCCGCCTGCCAGGTCGACCAGTTCGGCGGCGCGGGTCAGGTCAGCGCCGGAGAGAGGGGCGTCCTGGTTGTACAGGACGGCAAGTTCCCCGCCTGCCGGTGTGTTGGAGGTGAGGGCGGCGACCACCGGTAGCGACTTCTTTCGACTGTCCAAATCGGAGTGTCGTGACTTGCCGGTGATCGCGGGGTCGCCCCAGATGCCGAGCAGGTCGTCGACGAACTGGAACGCGAGGCCGACCAGTTCGCCGAAGTCGCGCAGCGCGCCTACTTGTCGCTGGTCGGCGCCGCCGAACAGGGCGCCGATCGCGCTGGCCGCGCCGAGTAGGGCGCCGGTTTTGCGTTCGGACATGCTCAGGCATTCCGATCGCGCGACGTCCGTGCGGCGTTCGAAGCTGAGGTCGGCTTGTTGGCCGTCGAGCAGTTCGAGCACGGTGGCGCTGAGCATGCGCATGGCGTCCTGAGCGCTCGGGTGTCCGCTGCTGGCCAGCACGTCGAACGCGAGGCTGAGCAGGGCGTCGCCGGCCAGGACGGCCGGGCCGGAGCCGTAGACGGTCCACGCGGTGGGGCGGTGCCGCCTGGTCAGGTCGCGGTCCATCACGTCGTCGTGCAGCAGGGAGAAGTTGTGGACCAGTTCGACGGCTACGGCGGCCGGGATCGCCGGGTTGGTGGGGGTGGTCGCTGCGGTCACCGCTTCGGCGCTGAGGAGGGCCAATGCCGGGCGGATGGCCTTGCCGCTGTCGTTGTGCGTGGGTTCGTCGTGTTCGTCCCACCAACCGAGATGGTAGCCGGCGATCCGGCGCATGGACGCGGGCAGTGTGTCGACGGCGGCGCGGAGTGCGGGCTGGCACAGATCGCGGGAATCGGCGAGGATCTGGGCCGAGGATCGGCATCTGTCGATCGCATCGCCGATCGTTTCGCTGGTCGCCATCTGCACGCTCCTCAATTGCCCGATTCTGGGATTTCGGGCGGTGAGAATGGGAAGTTAGCATTATCGGGCGGGCTTCGGACAGTCACCCGAACGTGAGTGTGCGGCTGGTTCTTGTTGGGAGAGTGGGTGTTTCTGTCGGTCGCTCACTCGATGCGCGGAATTGACTGGGCGAGATGAGTGTGGTTCCCGCGAAAGGAATCGCCGGTGCACCGCGATTTGTTACTCCGAATGGACACGGGCTGCGCTGAACGAGTGTCGGTTACCGGGTCAGCAGCTTTTTGTTACGTTCGCGGACGTGCTCGGGAAGATCATGGGCGATGTCGGCGACGGTGGTGGCGCGCAACGACGAGCGCCAGGCGTTGTCTGCCTTGTTCATGGCGACGTTGATCAGGCACAGGCCGCGGCAGTCCTCTGGCCGCAACGCACCGGTTCCCTGTAGCCGGATCTCCTGGCACAGGAACGGGCGGGCGTTGCCCTCGATGGCCTCGACGACGTCAAGGAGGGTGATGTCGGTCGCGGGGCGAGCCAGGTGGTAGCCGCCGCGGGGGCCGGGGGTGGCGCGCAGGATGCCGGCCTTGGTCGCGGCCTGGAGGTGCTTGGCCAGGTATGCCTCTGGCAGGCCGTAGTGGCTGGCGAGCTGTTCGCGGCGGACGGGGACGCCGTCGGGCATGAGTGCGAGCAGCGTGACGCAGTGCAGCGTCCACTCGACGCCCTGGGACAGCTTCATGTCGGAAGTGTAGACATCCGATATCCCGGATATCTAGTATCCATGATGTCGTTGACCGGGATCGTGACATGGGGGTTGGGATGAGTGGGACGGCTGTGGTGGTCGAGGGGGCCTCGACCAGGCGCGGGCCTCGACAGGGAGCCATGTTGACGGTGCTGCTCAGCGCCATGTTCATGGCCCAGTTCGACTTCTTCGTGGTGAACGTCGCCGCGCCGACGCTGGCCGCGCGGCTGAACGCCGGACCGGCCGCACTGGAGTTGATCGTGGGCGGATATGCCTTCGCCTACGCGAGCGGGATGATCACCGGGGGCCGGCTCGGCGACCTGTTCGGGTATCGGCGGCTGTTCATCGTGGGGATGGTCGGATTCGCCGCCGCGTCGCTGTTGTGCGGGCTGGCGGGGAATCCGGCCGAACTGGTGCTCGCGCGGTTGGTGCAGGGCTTCACGGCGGCGCTGATGGTGCCGCAGGTGCTGGCCGTCATCACCGCCGTGGTGCCGGTCGAGGACCGGGCGCGGGCGCTGGGGTGGTTCGGGGCGTCCACCGGGTTGGGGTCGATCGCGGGGCAGGTGTTGGGCGGGGTGCTGCTCAACGCGGATGTGTGGGGGCTGGGGTGGCGGGTGATCTTTCTGGTGAACGTGCCGGTCGGGGTGGTTGCTTCGGTGTTCGCAGGACGGTTTCTGCCGGTGGTTCGGGCGATGCGGGGGGCTCGGCTGGATCTGGTGGGGGCGGCGGGGGTCGCGGTCAGCCTGGCACTGGTCTTGGTGCCGCTGACGTTGGGGCGGGAGGCCGGCTGGCCCACCTGGACGTGGACGTGTCTTGGGCTGGCTGTGCCGGCGTTGGGGTTGACCGGGTGGTGGCTACGGGCGTTGCGGGCTCGGGGCGGGCAGCCGGTGCTCGATCCGAGCCTGCTGCGGGTGCGGTCCTACCTGGCCGGGCTCGGGTCGAACGTGGCGTTCATGATCTACTTCGGCAGCTTCATGTTCACCTTGACGCTGCTGTTGCAGGGCGGGTTGAAGTTGTCGGCGTTGGGGGCCGGCGTCGCGTTCCTGCCGATGGGGTTGCTGTACACGGGGACGGCGTTGGTGGGGGCGGGGTTGGTGGCCAGGTTCGGAATCCGGGTGGTGGTGATCGGTGGGGTGATTTCCGCTGTCGGGCTGGGGCTGCTCGCGGTTGTGTTGCGGCATGGGGTCGGGGTGGGGTGGATCGTTGCCGGGATGGCGCTCGTTGGCGCGGGGAACGGGCTGGTGTTGCCTCGGTTGATCGGGGCGGCCCTTGCGCGGATCAAACCGGAACAGGCCGGGATCGGCGCCGGCATGCTCACCACGGCACAGCAGTTCGCGAGCGCGGCGGGTGTCGCGTTGATCGGCGGGGTGTTCTTCGCTGTCCTCGGACCACTCGCCCGACCCGGTGACTATCCGGGGGCGATGCGCGTCTCCGCATTGATCGACATTGGACTACTCGTGGTGGTTCTGTGCGCGCTCGGTTACCACCATCGAGCGAATCAGCGTTGAATGTTCACCGTTTGTTCGACAACTAGTTCGACAGCGAGAAAGTGACGCCGGCCGCCTTGGGCGTGTCACCGGAAATGTTGCGTTCCGTCACCGGAAGCGCGCCGTCCAATGCGGCCAGTACGGCCTCGGTGGCGATCGGACGAACCTCGTCGACGGTCACGTCGCGACCGAGTTCCTCGGTGAGCGACGTGGTGCCGACACCGCGAATTCCGCAGGCCACGCCGTTGTTGAAGGCGGCGAGGTCGCAGTCGCAGTTCATCGAGAAGCCGTGCAGTGTCACACCGCGCTGCACGCGAAGGCCGATCGCGGCGATCTTGCGCTCCGGCTTGGTTTCGGTCGCGGCCAGCCACACGCCGCTGCGACCGTCGACCCGGCCGGCCTGGACGCCGAAGTGGTCACACACCGAGATGAGTGCCTGCTCCAACCTGCGCACGTAGTGCACGACGTCGATCGGCTCGGCCAGTTCGATGATCGGGTAGCCGACCAGCTGACCGGGGCCGTGCCAGGTGAGCTTGCCGCCTCTGTCCACATCGATCACCGGGACGTCGCCGTCCGGGCGCTCGTCCGGCGCGGTGCGCTTACCGGCCGTGTAGACCGGATTGTGTTCCAGCAGCAGGAGAACGTCACCGCCGCGACCCTCCGCCCGCGCCAGCGCGAGATCCCGTTGCAGATCCCAGGTGGGGGCGTAGTCAACGGTACCGAGCAGCCGGATGTCCACCGGATCGGTGCTGCTCCGGCAGGACGCCGCCGCGTTGGCCGCCGAGAAGATCGACGCGGTGTCAGTCACGCCTTTGACGATACGCCGCCAGCTCAACGAATCGCAGCCAGTGCCGCCCGCAGCGTGCCGTGGCGAAAGGCGAAGCCCGCACCCTCCAATACGCGCGGTAGTGCCCGTTGCCCCGCAAGCATGGCTTCCCTTGCCAGTTCCGCACCGAACACCAGACTCAACGCGAAGCCCGGAATCACCCAAGGAGCCGGCCTGCCGAGTGAGTCCGCGAACTCCTTGGTGAACTCGGCGTTGGTCACCGGGTTCGGACCGGTGAGGTTGACCGGGCCGGAGACGCTGTCGTGTTCCAGACAGAACCGGATGGCCGCCACCTCGTCGGCCAGGGAGATCCACGGCCAGTACTGCCGACCGTCGCCGATCCGGCCGCCGAGCAGCAACGAGAACAGCGGGCGCAGCTGGCCGAGCAGGCCACCGCCCTTGCTGAGCACAAGGCCGGTACGCAGCCGCACCACCCGGGCGCCCGCCTTGGCGGCCGGTTCGGTGGCGGCCTCCCATTCGCGGCAGAGCATGCCGAGGAACCCGCCGCCGTTCGGGGCCGACTCGGTGAGCACGCGGTCGCCGCCGTCGCCGTAGTAGCCGACCGCGGAGGCGTTGAGCAGGACCGGGATGTTCTGCTCGGCCACCGCGGTGGCGAGGACCTCGGTGGGGATGCTTCTGCTGTCGCGCAGCACCTGCTTGCGGGCCTCGGTCCAGCGCCGATCGGCCACGCCGACCCCGCACAGGTTCACCACCGCGTCGACGCCGCTCAGCGCACCGTCGGAGATGGTGCCGGCGGGCGGGTTCCACTGGCGCTCGTCCGCGGCGGCCGGAGATCTGCGGACCAGGCGTAACACCTCGTGTCCCGCGCCGCGCAACTCGCTCACCAACGACGAACCGATGAGCCCGGACGAACCCGCGATGATGACCCGCACATGCTCAATCGTCGCGGACGTGGCAGTACGGCGCGACCTGGCCACCGGTGACCTTCGTCAAACTGGCACCGCGTCAAACACGAACCGCCCCCGGCCTGGGAATTCGGCCGGGGGCGGTTCGCGGGTTCTCGTTACAGGCCGAGGTCGGCCTCGAAGGCGCCTTCCTGCAGGCGGTTCTTGATGGTGGTGAGGAACCGGCCAGCGTCCGCGCCGTCGACAAGTCGGTGGTCGTAGGTCAGGGCCAGGTAGACCATGGAGCGGATGGCGATGGTGTCGCCGCCGTCGTCGTCGGTCACCACGACCGGCCGCTTCACCACGACACCGACACCCAGGATGCCGACCTGCGGCTGCTGGATGATCGGGGTGTCGAACAGGGCGCCGTTGCTGCCCAGGTTGGTGATGGAGAACGTGCCGCCGGACAGCTCCTCCGGGGTCACGTGGTTGGACCGGGTCCTGGCCGCGAGGTCGGCGATCTTGTGCGCGAGACCCGAGAGGTTCAGGTCACCCGCGTTGTGGATCACCGCGTTGAGCAGGCCGCGCTCGGTGTCCACCGCGATGCCGAGGTGCTCGGCGCCGTGGTAGGTGACCTCCTTGGCCTCCTCGTTGATGGACGCGTTGAGCTTCGGGTGCTGCTTGAGCGCCTCGACGGTGGCCTTGGCGAAGAACGGCAGGAAGGTCAGGTTGACGCCTTCCCGCTGCGCGAACGCCGACTTGGCCCGCTGGCGCAGCTTGGCGATCTTGGTGACGTCCACCTCGACGACCTGGGTGAGCTGCGCGGAGACCTGCAACGACTCCCTGGTGCGCTGGGCGACGATCTGCCGCAGCCTGCTCAGCTTCTCGGTGGTGCCGCGCTGGTTGGGCGAGACCGTCGAGGCCGGGGCGGCGGCGCGCGGCGCGCTGGGCGCGGCGGCCGGTGCCGGGGCGGCGGTCTTGGCGGCTGCCGCGGCTTCGCGGGCCTTGTTGGCCTCGACCGCGGCGAGCACGTCCTGCTTGCGGATGCGACCGCCGACGCCCGAGCCCTTCAGGCTGCTCAGGTCGATGTTGTTCTCGGTCGCGAGCTTGCGCACCAGCGGGGTCACGTAGGGCGCGCCGACGTCCTCGCCGGAGCTTGACCCGTCCACCTGTTCGGCGGTCGGAGCCGGAGTGGCCGGCGCGGGAGCGGCCGGTGCGGGAGCGGGGGCCGGTGCCGGAGCTGCGGCGGCAGGGGCGGGCGCCGGGGCTGGGGCCGGAGCGGGTGCTGGAGCGGCTGGTGCCGGTTCCGGAGCCGGGGCGGGGGCTGCGGTGGGGGCGCCGCCTGCCGCGCCGATGACGGCGAGCTGGCCGCCGACCTCGACGGTCGCGTCCTCACCGGCGGTGATCTCCAGCAGGGTGCCGGCGACCGGGGACGGGATCTCGGTGTCCACCTTGTCGGTCGACACCTCCAGCAGCGGCTCGTCCACCGCGACCGTCTCGCCGACCTGCTTGAGCCAGCGGGTGACGGTGCCCTCGGTGACGCTCTCGCCGAGCGCGGGCATGGTCACCGGGGTACCGGCAGCCTGACCGCCGCCGGATGCGGGAGCCTCGGCCGGGGCGGGTGCCGGGGCCGGGGCGGCCTCGGCGGGGGCCTGGCCGTTCTGCTGGGCAGGTTCGGGCTCCGGTGCGCTCTCCTGGGCGGGGGCGGCGGGCGCGGGTGCTGCGCCGCCGGAGCCGTCCTCGATGATCGCCAGCTCGGCGCCGACCTGGACGGTCTCGTCCTCGCGCACGACGATCTTCTGGAGCGTGCCGGCCGCTGGGGACGGGATCTCGGTGTCCACCTTGTCGGTGGACACCTCAAGTAGCGGCTCGTCGACCTCGACCGACTCGCCTTCCTGCTTCAACCACCGGGTGACCGTGCCCTCGGTGACGCTTTCCCCGAGGGCTGGCATCTGGACGGAGAAGGCCATGTGTCGCTGACTCCTCGTGCTCGTGCCTGTTGGCTGACTTTCCTCGACTTCAGCCGTGCACGTGCAGCGGCTTGCCGGCCAGGGCGAGGTGTGCCTCGCCGAGAGCCTCGGTCTGGGTCGGGTGGGCGTGGATGAGGGAAGCCACGTCCTCCGGGAACGCTTCCCAGTTGACGATCAACTGGGCTTCGCCGATCAGCTCGCCGACCCGGTCGCCGATCATGTGGATGCCGACGACGGCGCCCTCCGGCGCCTTCACCAGCTTCACCGCGCCCTGAGTCTTCAGGATGTTCGACTTGCCGTTGCCGGCCAGGTCGTAGGTGTAGGTGGTCACCTCGGCGCCGTAGCGTTCCTTGGCGGCGGCCTCGGTCAGACCGACGGAGGCGACCTCCGGGTTGCAGTAGGTGACGCGCGGGATGCCGCTCTCCTCGATGACCTGCGGGTTCAACCCGACGATGTCCTCGGCGATGAAGATGCCCTGGGCGAAGCCGCGGTGCGCGAGCTGCAGGCCGGGCACGATGTCGCCGACCGCGTACACGCCGGGGAGGTTGGTGCGCAGCCGCTCGTCGGTGAGCACGAAGCCGCGGTCCATCCGGACGCCTGCCTCCTCGTACCCGAGGTCCGCGGTGTTGGGGCCGCGGCCGACCGCGACCAGCAGGAGGTCGGCCTCGATCTGCTCGCCGGACTCCAGGTTGACGGTCACACCGGAGTCGGTCTGGGTGGCGCCGGTGAACCGGACGCCGGTCTTGAAGTTGATGTTGCGCTTGCGGAAGGCCCGCTCAAGGCGCTTGGAGGCGAACTCGTCCTCCAGCGGCACCAGGCGGGGCAGCGCCTCGACGATGGTCACCTCGGCGCCGAAGGAGCGCCACACACTGGCGAACTCGACGCCGATGACGCCGCCGCCGAGCACGACGACCTTCTCCGGCACGTAGTCCAGGTTCAGCGCCTGCTCGCTGGTGATGATCCGGCCACTGATCTCAAGGCCCGGCAGGGTCTTGGAGTAGGAGCCGGTGGCCAGCACCACGTTCTTGCCGGTGTAGCGCTCGCCGTTGACCTCGACGGTGTTCGGGCCGACGAACCGGCCGGTGCCCTCGACCGTGGTCACCTTGTTCGCCTTGGCCAGGCCCTGCAGGCCCTTGTACATCTTGGTGACGACGCCGTCCTTGTAGGAGTTGACGCCCGCCATGTCGATGCCTTCGAGCGCGGACTTGACCCCGAACTGGTCACCCTCGCGCGCGTAGTCCGCCACCTCGGCGGCGTGCAGCAGCGCCTTGGTCGGGATGCAGCCCCGGTGCAGGCAGGTGCCACCGAGTTTGTCCTTCTCGACGAGGACGACGGACAAGCCGAGTTCGGCCGCGCGGAACGCGCAGGCGTAACCACCCGACCCGCCACCGAGGATCACAAGGTCGGCGTCGGTCATCAAATCCTCCTCGGCGGAGTACCGGCAGTACTGCTCGCCACGCGATTTCGTTCTTGCTCGATTACTCGCTGTTCGCGCCGGTCGGGCGCGGCAACACACGCCATCTTGTCACTACCTCGGGCATTCTTGCGACGCGGGCCGAGTCGTCGGCGAGGGAGGTAGCGACGTGGGTTTGTTCGATGCCCTGCGTGGTAGGGGCCGGGCCGGTGAAGTTCGGCAGCGCAGCCATCGGGCCAGCGCTCATCTGACCGAATGGGCAGCGTCACACCGGGGAGTCGAGGCGTTCATCGAGCCGAGGACGTGGGTGACGGAGACCACCGTGGTTCTCGTCGCGCACGACGGGGAGTGGACGCGGCGACGGGTGGACAGCGCGAGCGCGGCCCGTGATCTTGGCCACCGCCTCGGCATTCCCGTCTACGACGTGGCCCTTGTCGGTTACCCGCAGCGGATGCGCGACTACACCGCGCGGGTCAACCGCGCGAACCGGCACGGCCGCCACGAGAACCTGGGGTCCTGAGGCGGCCGGCTCGGCCCGGTTCTCGGGTTCAGCTGTTTTCCGCGATGTCCGCGAGTACGGCGGCCATGGTGCGGACCGGGACGCCGGTGCCGCCCTTGCCGGTGTAACCCCACGGCCCCCTGGTGTTGTAGGCAGGGCCTGCCACGTCCAGATGCGCCCACTGCACGCCCTCGGCGACGAACTCGCGCAGGAACACGCCGGCCACGAGCATGCCGCCCCAGCGCGAGCCCGCCACGTTGGCCAGGTCGGCGAGCTTGGAGTCGATCTCGGCGCGCAGTTCCTCGGGCAGCGGCATGGCCCACGCGCCCTCGCCGACCCGCTGGCCGAGCGCGGCGACCCGGTCGCGGAACTTGTCGGAGCCCATCACGCCCATGGTCCTGCTGCCGAGCGCGACGACCTGCGCGCCGGTCAGGGTGGACGTCTCGATCAGGTAGTCGGGGTTGTCCTCGCAGGCGCGCACGATCGCGTCGGCCAGGATCAGCCTGCCCTCGGCGTCGGTGTTGAGCACCTCGACCGTCTTGCCGCCGTACATGTTCAACACGTCACCGGGGCGGTACGCGGAGCCGGAGGGCATGTTCTCGGCCATCGGCACGGTCGCGGTGACCTCAAGCGGGTAGCGCAGCTTCGCGGCAAGCACCACGGTGGCCACGACCGCGGCCGCACCGGACATGTCCGAGGTCATGTGGTCCATGTCGGCCGGCGGCTTGAGCGAGATGCCGCCGGTGTCGAAGGTGATGCCCTTGCCGACCAGGGCGACCTTGGCGCGCACCTTCGGCCCCTTGTAGTGCAGCCGGACCAGCCTCGGCGGGCGGGCCGAACCGCCGCCGACGCCGAGTACGCCGCCGAAGCCCGCCCTGCGCAGCGCCTTCTCGTCCAGCACCTCCACCTCAAGGCCGGCCGCCTTGCCGAGCGCCTCGGCGCGGGCCGCGAACGTCTGCGGGTACAGATCGTTGGGCGGGGTGTTGATCAGGTCGCGCGCGGTGCAGACCGCCTCGGCGATCGCGGTCGCCGCCTTGAGCGTGTTCTTGCGCTCCTTGGCGTTCGCGTCGTCGACGGCGAAATCGACCCTGGCGACCGGCGCGCTGCCAGCGTCCGACTTGTACGCGGTGAAGGTGTAGGCGCCCAGCACGGTGCCCTCGATCGCGGCGTGCAGGTCCACGGTGGCCAGCAGGCTGTACGCGCGCTTGGTGCCGGCCAGCGCGCGAGCGGCGGCACCGCTGGCGCGGCGCACCTGCTCCTGGGTGATCTCGCCGTCCCGCTTGCCGAGGCCGACCGCGAGCACGACGCCCGCCGACAGCTTGCCGAACGTGGGCAGCTTCACGGTCTCGTCGGCCTTGCCGGTGGCGCCGAGGCTGGTCAGCAGGGCGGCCAGCGTGCCATCCAGCGCTGCGTCGACCGGTTCCGCGCCGGGCGCCAGCTCGACACCGTCCGATCCCTGGATGGTGCCGACGATGACCGTGTCGGCTGGTGAGCCGACGACATCGGCGGACGTGTTTCCGGACAGCGCGAGTTTCGGCGTTGGCAAGGGTCTCTCCGTAGAACGCTGACGTGGGGCTTCGGCATTGGCGCCGATGTCGAACCCATTGGTTTGTGACGCATGCTAACGAGTTTCATCCGGTGGGTTGCTATCGGATGGATGGCGGGTGTGGCACCGTTGTCCAGCGTGACCCGGCAACTACGGGAACGTGACACTACGACGAATTCGGTCGTTGGTGGTCTTGGCGCCATGATCGGTGCCGGGGTTTTCGTCGGTCTTTCCCCCGCTGTCGGGCTCGCCGGCCGGTGGATGCTGGTCGGTCTCGCGGTCGCCGCGCTCACCGCGGTCTGCACCGCGTGCTCGACGACCGACCTGGCCCGCGCCTGTCCCGGTATCGGTGGCGGCTACCGCTACGCGCGTGACCTGCTCGGCCGCTGGCCGGGCCGGATGGCGGGCGGGGTCGGACTGCTCGGCCGGATCGCCGGCATCGCCGCGGTCGCCGGCTGCTTCGGCGCCTACGTCGTGCCGCAACGGCCACTGCTCGGCGCGCTCGGCGCGCTCGCGCTGGCCGTTGTCGCGGAGATCGCCTCGGTGCGGCTGCCGGTCCCGCTCGGTCGCGTGCTGGTCGGCCTCGTGCTGGTCGTGTTGGCCGTGGTGGTCGTCGCCTGCTTCGCGGTACCGGCAGTGCGGGTCGGCGCCGTGGTGCCGGACGGCGTGCCGGGCGCGGACAATCCGGTCGAACTGCTGCCAGCGGCGGGCGTGCTGTTCTTCGGATTCCTCGGCGGCGCGGGAGGCAGCGCGGGAGGTGTTGTCGAACGCGGTGGCCGGGGCGGTAAACCGGGCGCCAAGGTCGTGGTTCCGGTGCTGATCCTGATCACGCTGGGCACCTATCTCGCGGTCGGCACCGCGCTGCTGCGCGAACTCGGACCGACCCGGACGGCGCTCTCACCCGCCCCGCTGCGCGACGCCCTTGCCGTCGCCGGCGCGTCCGCGCTCGCCCCGATCCTCACCGCCGGCATCGCCGCCGCCACCATCAGCGGGCTGTTCGCCCTGGTCAGCGGTGCTCGGCAGACCGCGAAGGCAATGGCTGACGCGGGTGATCTGCCCGGTGTCCTCGGCACCGGCGGCATCGAGCACACCGTCGTTGGCACGCTCGGCATCGGCGTGGTAGGTGCGGTCGCCGTGCTGCTGCTCAGCCCGGTCACCGCGATCGAACTGGCGGCGACCTGTGGGCTGTTCGCGGCCGCGTTCACCAACGCCGCCGCGCGACTGCTGGAACGTCACGAACGCGTCTGGCCTGCCCGCACCGCCTGCCTCGGTCTCGCCCTGTCCGTACTGCTGGTGATCGCCATGCCGCCGATCGCGCTGACGCTGTCCGTGCTGGCCATGGGCATCGGTGCGGCGATCGGACCACTGGTGTCGTTGCGGCGACACGGACCCGTGCACGCACCACCACGGCATGCCCGCGCATTGAAGATCTGAACAGGTAACGTCCGCGTCGTGCACAGTCCACTGCATGCCGCCCACGAGGCGCTCGACGCGAAGTTCGGCCCGTTCGGGGACTGGGAGATGCCCCTGGAGTACGCGGGCGGGGGCGTGGTCGCCGAGCACACCGCGGTGCGCGAGTCGGTCGGCGTCTTCGACGTCTCGCACCTGGGCAAGGCGCTGATCGCAGGTCCAGGCGCCGCCGAGTTCGCGAACACGCTGTTCACCAACGACCTGCGGCGCATCGGACCGGGCCAGGCCCAGTACACGATGTGCTGCACAGAGGACGGCGGCGTCGTCGACGACCTGATCTGCTACCTCGTCGGCGAGGACGAGGTGTTCATCGTGCCGAACGCCGCGAACAACGCCGAGATCGTCGCGCGACTGACCGCAGCGGCGCCGGAGGGCATCAGCATCACCAACCAGCACAACGACTTCGGCGTCATCGCCGTGCAGGGCCCACGCTCCGCCGACGTGCTCACCGAGCTGGGCCTGCCGACCGAACTGGACTACATGGCGTTCGTCGACGCCGACTGGCGCGGGAGGTCCGTTCGGGTCTGCCGCACCGGCTACACCGGCGAACACGGCTACGAGCTGGTGCCGCGCAGCGCGGACGCGGTCGAACTGTGGGACGCGCTGCTCACCGCCGCCCGGTCGCACGGCGGCCGCGCGGCCGGTCTCGGCGCGCGCGACACGTTGCGTACCGAGATGGGCTATCCGCTGCACGGCCACGAACTGTCCCGCTCGATCAGCCCAGTGCAGGCAGGCGCGACGTGGGCGGTCGGCTGGAAGAAGGACGCGTTCACCGGCCGCGACGCGCTGCTCGCCGAGCGCGCGGAAGGCCCGAAGCGGCGGCTGCGCGGGCTGCGCGCCATCGACCGCGGCATTCCCCGGCCCGGCATGCCGGTGCTGGACGCGGAGGGCAAACAGGTCGGCGAGACCACGTCCGGCACGTTCTCGCCGACCCTCAAGGTCGGCATCGCGCTGGCCCTGATCGACTCGGCCGCGGGTGTCGAACCCGGCGCTGAACTCACCGTCGACGTGCGCGGCCGGTCACTGCGCTGCACCGTGGTCAAGCCGCCCTTCGTCGAACCGCACACTCGGTGAGCCGAATCTGGCAGCCGGGCGAGACGTTCGTCCACCGGTTCCGGCGCACCGACGGCACCATCGGCCAGCACCATCCGCTGCGTGTGCTGCGCGACGACGGCACTACGGTGGTCGGCTGGCTGCCGGCGAACACGCCGATCGTCAACACGCGGCTGCCCGACGGCCGCGACCCGCGTCAGGCGCCGATGGACGAGATGTTCCGGATGCCGCGCGTGCGGGTGCCCGGCACCTGGCACGGCACCGCGAACGTGCGGATGATCACCGAGGGCGAATGGTCGTCGGTATGGTGGTTCTTCACGCCGGACCTGGAGTTCACCGGCTGGTACGTGAACCTGGAAATCCCGTTGGGCCGCACCGACATCGGCACCGACCGGATCGACGGCGCGCTGGATGTGGCTGTCGCCCCCGACCGGACGTGGCGGTGGAAGGACGAGGACGAGGCGGACGCCGCGGTCGACGCCGGCCGGATCAGCGCCGAGCAGTCGGCGAGGCTGCGCGCCGAGGGCGAGCGGGTGATCGCGCTGGCCGAGGCGGGCACGTTCCCGTTCGACGGCACCTGGTGCGACTTCCGCCCCGACCCGGACTGGCCAGCCCCCGCGCTGCCGGCAGGCGTCTTCGAGCAGCCCTGCGTTTTCGACCAACCCGGCGTCGTCGACCAACCCGGCGTCTTTGGCCAGCCCGACTGATAAACAACTAGTTGTTTGTCAGGGGCGAGAGGTGCGGATCAGCGCGTTGCGGTCCAGCGTCGCGGCCGTGGTGTTGATCGCGACCAGCACCGCGAACACGATCGCCAGCACGTGCCCTCCGGTGAACCACAGGCCGAAGGCTGCCGCAGCGAACACCACGGTCTTCACGGCCAGCACGCCGACCATGGGCGTGCGCACGGCGGATTTCGGCGCGGCGAACAGTCCCCATAGGACGATCGCGAGCAGCGGCGCGCCAACGCCCAACAACACATGGTCGGCCGTGTTGTCGCCGATGTGAAAGCCCCACCAGCTGATCGCCACCAGCGCGAGAATCTCGAACACGAACGCGAAACCCTCGTTCAGCGCGTGTAATCCCTTGGGCACGCGCACATCATGCACCGCCCAGCGCACACCCGGCGAGCACGATCGCCGCGGTCAGCTCGCAGCCCGCGCCGAGCACGTCGCCGACGAGGCCGCCGAACCGGCGTCGCGTGTGGACGAACAAGCCGGCGATGACGAGCGCGGCGACCAGCACCGCGGCAGGCCCCTGCCACCAGCGTCCGGGCACCACGAAGACGCCGGCACCGGCCGCGGCCACCAACCAGGCCACCGCGACCAGGATCGGCTGGGTGCCCGCGACCAGCGCGCCGAACCCCTGTGGCCGCGCCGCGACCACGCCGCGCCGGCACCCCCACACGAACGCGACCCGCCCGGCCGCGATCGCCAACCCCGCCGCCCACCAGCGACCGGTCTCCGCGAGCGCACCAAGGCTCGCCGCCTGCGCGCCGAGCACCACGATCAGCGTGACCACGCCGAACGGCCCGGCGCCGCCGTCCTTCATGACCGCGAGCGCCCGCTCCGGCGGGCCGTAACAGCCGAGGCCGTCCGCGGTGTCCGCCAGCCCGTCCACGTGCATGCCCCGGGTCAGCAGCGCGATGGCGCCGACGACGAGCAGGCCGGCCAGCAGCGCGGGCGCCCCGATCAGCGACAAACCGGCAAGCAGACCGGTCCCGAACGCGCCCAACGCCACGCCGACCAGTGGCGACAGCCCGATCGCCCACCCGGCCAATGCACGGTCGACCGGAACATCCGCGCCGAGCCGGACCGGCAGGACGGTCAGCAGGGACGCGGCGAACCGCAGTCCCGCGACCGGTTCAGGTCGCATTGACCTCGTCGGCCGGGGTCTCGTCCTTGGCCTCTTCCGAGACGCCCGCGTCCGCGAACGTCGCCATCTCGGCCAGCGCCCTTGTCGCGCCCATGACCAGCGGCAGCGCGGTCACCGCGCCGGACCCCTCGCCGAGGCGCATGTCGAACTCCAGCAACGGAGTCAGCCCGAGATGGCCGAGGATCAGCGTGTGCGCCGGCTCGACCGAACGATGCCCTGCCCACCACCAGTCCCGCGCGCCCGGCGCGAGCCGGTCCGCGATCGCCGCCGCCGCGGTCACCACGACGCCGTCCAGAATCACCGGTGTCTTGCGCACCGCGGCCTGCGCCAGGAAGCCGGCCATGGCCGCCAGGTCCGCGCCGCCGGCGATGCGCAGCAGCCCGCGCGGGTCGCTGTGCGCGGCCCGCGAGCGGCGCAGCGCGTCCCGGATCGCGGCCGCCTTGCGCATCCAGCCGTGGTCGTCGATGCCGGTGCCTCGCCCGACCACCGTCACCGGCTCCGCCCCGACCAGCGACGCGATCAGCACCGAGGCAGGCGTGGTGTTGCCGATGCCCATGTCGCCCGCGATCAGCAGGTCTGCGCCGCCGTCGACCTCCTCGTCGGCGATGGCCTTGCCGGCCGCGATCGCCTGCTCGGTCTCGGCCTCGGTCAGCGCGTCCTCCCGGTCGATCGACCCGCTGCTCCTGCGCACCTTGAACCTGCGCACCGATTCCGGGGTGTCCGCGTCGACCGAGATGTCCTCGACCCGCACCGTCGCGCCCGCGTTCGCCGCGAGCACGTTGATCGCGGCGCCGCCGGCCAGGAAGTTCGCCACCATCTGCCCGGTGACCTCGCTCGGGTACGCGGACACGCCGTGCGCGGCGACGCCGTGGTCACCGGCGAACACGACCACCCTCGGCCGCTGGAACGGCCGAGGCGGGCAGGTGCCCTGGCACGCGGCGACCCAGTTGCCGAGTTCCTCAAGCACGCCGAGCGAACCGGCGGGCTTGGTCAGCTGGGCCTGACGGGCCACCGCGGCCTGCCGCGCCGTCTCGTCCGGCGGCTGGACGGCGAACACACCGACGTTGTCCGGGACCGTCATGGCTTTCTACCTCCGAGGAGCCTTGTGTCGCGGGTTTCTCTTCAGCTGCATCGGGATGCCGGCCACCAGGAGCAGCACCTCGTCGCACTCTTCGGCAAGGCGCGCGTTGAGCGTGCCGAGCAGGTCGCGAAACAGCCTGCCAGAAGGGGTCGCCGGCACCACGCCGAGGCCGACCTCCGCGGAGACCAACACCAGCCGGGCGCGGGTCGAGGAGACCGCCTCGACCAGTTCGTCGAGGTGACGCTCGGCGATGCGCAGCGCGGATTTCCGCCCGTCCCAGCCGCGCACCTCGTCCAACATGCCGGTCAGCCAGGTCGCCAGGTCATCGACGAGCAGCGTCGGGTCGGCGTCGAACGCGTCCGAGATCAGCTCGGCGAGCAGCGCGGCGTTGGTGATCTCCACCGTCTCCCAGTGCGCCGGCCTGCGTGCAACATGCGCGGCGATCCGCGCGCTCCATTCCGGGTCGGTCGGATCGCGCCGGCCGGTGGCCAGGTAGCTGACCGGACCGGTCGGCGACACCAGCCCCTCGGCATGCGCGGACTTGCCGGAGCGCGCGCCGCCCAGCACCAACGTGCGCAGCGTCACAAGCAGCTCCCGGATGTGATGAGGTGAGCAGAACGTTACCGGCACACCCAGCACACGGGAGCAGACAGTGGACTATCGCTGGCGCTACGCGGACGCCGACGGCAACGAGCTGACCGGCCCCGCCGAGAAGTTCGGCGACCAGGGCGAGGCCGAGGACTGGCTCAGCGCCAACTGGCAGGACCTGCTGGGAACTGGCGTGCAACAGGTGACCCTGCTTGAGGACGAGGAGGAGTTGTACGGCCCGATGAGTCTGCTCCCGGCCGACGACTCCTGACCATCGTCTGACCATCGTCGTCATCGGTCACACGCTCTCGTCGGCCGGCCACTCGGACACGCCGACCGGCGAACGCGATCGAAGCGGTGCGCTTGGTAAACGTCGACATGCTCTGTTTGTAGTCGCGACAACAATCGGCGCATCGGCTCGATGGTGTGTTTGCGACCGAGCCGCGATCGTTCGCGCCATCGCCCGTTGGCCGTCGCCCGTTGGCCAGAAACTTTGGTGCGGATCTCCGGACCTTCGCGCCGCTGACCCGCGAGCGCATAGCCGAGCACGGATTCGGTGCGGGTCCGCGCGCACACGCATGCCGCCTGATGCACTGGAGAACAGCGGTGGACGGTCAGGATCCGCCTACTTGCCGGGGACCGGCTCCTCGCCCGGCTTCAACCTCGCCTTGGGCAGCCGCAGCTTGCGGATGGTCATCGCCCGCTGCACCGCGTACCAGCCGATGCCGAACGACCGGTCCGGCGCCTCCGGGTACGCGGCCCGCACCTTCCTGATCACCCGGCGGCTGATCCACAGGCCCTCGCCGACCATGACGATCAGCAGCACGAGCAGCAGTGGCGTGCTGTACACCTGGAGGTCCGGGCGGGAGGACAGGCCGACGGTAACCACGAGCACGAGCGCGACCAGCGGCATGAACAGGCCGACGAGGTGCCGGTGCGAGTCGACCTCGTCCCGGATGAACGCGCGCACCGGGCCCCGGTCCTTGGGCAGCACGTGACGAGGGTCACCCTCGGCCTGGCCGCGCCGCCGCTCCTCGCGCAGTGCCCTGCGCTCTTCCTTGGTCATCGCCTTGCGCTTGGACGCCTCGCGCTGCGTCATCGGCGGAGGAGGCAGCGGGCCGCGGCGCCTGCCTTCGGCCTCGCGACGTTTCGGGGTCGGCCTGCCCTTCTTCGGGGTGGTGGCCCGGCGGCCGTTGGTGCCGGTCGCGGCCTCTTCCTCGGCGGCGTCCACCTCGACGGTGGCCACTTCGTCCGATTCGGTGGCACCGGCGGAACGTAGACGCGGAAACTTCACCCCACCAGGGTAGGACAGGTGGGGGTGGCCGGAGTCACCTCGGGTCAGATGTGGCGCCACCGCACTGTGCCTACCATGGAGCTACGGGAACAAACTTCGGTCCTGTCCTGGTTGGCATGTGTTGACCGGCTATGTGCGGGGCCGAAGCCGCGAGAGCGGCCCCACGAGATCTCAGAGGAGAGCGATGACTACCGAGAGCACATCCGCCACCGAGACGCACGGTGTCACGCTGAGCGAAACGGCCGCCACGAAGGCGAAGGCGTTGCTCGACCAGGAGGGTCGGGACGACATGCACCTGCGTATCGCCGTCCAGCCCGGCGGCTGCTCCGGTCTGCGGTACCAGCTCTTCTTCGACGAGCGCACCCTTGACGGCGACCTGTTCCAGGACTTCGGTGGCCTCAAGGTGGCCGTCGACCGGATGAGCGCGCCGTACCTGCAGGGCGCGGTGATCGACTTTGTCGACACCATCGAGAAGCAGGGCTTCACCATCGACAACCCGAACGCGACGGGTTCGTGTGCCTGCGGCGACTCCTTCCACTGAGTCGCTGAGCAGCTGAGCAGCAGTTCCTCGGGGGCCGGGGTCCGATCGGGTCGGACCCGGCCCCCGGTGCGTACGTCCGAACGCGTACGGACCGACCGCGCCCGTGATCGGATGCCGCGCCGAGGGCCGGGCGGCAGGCTGAACCGCGAATCGCAACACGTTTCGTGGGGAGGCACTCATGGTCGAGCGCGCGTTCCGCTTCGGCGTCGTCGCCGGTCAGGTGGAGTCCGCTGCCCAGTGGACCGGGCTGGCCAGGCGCGTCGAGGACGCCGGCTTCCACACGCTGCTCGTACCGGACACGGTCAACGTTGCCGCGCCGTTCTCCGCGCTGGCCTCGGCCGCCGCCGTCACCACCGACCTTCGGCTCGGCACGTTCGTGCTGGCCGCGCCGCTGCGTCCGGCGAAGGCGATCGCCTGGGAGGCCGCGAGTCTCGATCGGCTCTCCGACGGCCGGTTCGAACTCGGCCTCGGCGCGGGCCGACCGGCCGCAGCGCAAGAAGCCGAGCTGTTCGGGGTGTCGTTCGGCACACCAGGGGAGCGGGTCGACGCGGTCGCCGACACCCTGCGCGTCATCCTGGACACCTTCGACGAGGCCGAGGGCACCGCGACCAGCGGACCGTTCGCGCAGGGCAACTACTTCGCGCCGAGCCAGCGGCCACACCCGCCGATCATGCTGGCCGCGGCTGGCGACCGCATGCTCGACCTGGCCGCGCGCGAAGCCGACATCGTCAACCTCGCGCTGCCGCCCGCATCGGTCGAGGCCGAGGTCGCGGCCAGGGTCGACCGGCTGCGCGCGCTCGCGGGGGAGAAGTTCGACGCGCTCGAACTCTGCTACAACACGTTCGCGGTCGGTGCGGACAACCTGCCGCCGTGGCTGGTCAAGCAGATCGGGGTGGGGCCGGAACAGGTCGCGGGCAACACGACGCTCGCGGTGCTCACCGGCTCGCCCGCCGAGATCGCGGACGTGCTGCTGCGCCGCAGGGCCGAACTGGGGATCTCCTACGTCGCGGTCAACCAGAACGCGATGGCGAACTTCATCCCCGTCATCGACCTGCTCGCCGGCAGATAGGGATCAGACGTACTCGTCGAGGTCGGTCACCGCGGCCACGCAGGCGTCGTTGACCGTCCAGGCGGCCGCCAGCCGGGGCAGCGGCAATCGGGGCGTTGACGTGCGCAGCACGGTCGGGAGCGCGCCGCAGTCCTCGACCAGTTCGTCCATGGACTCGACTCCGACGCTGCTGAGATTGGTCACGTGGCGACGCTAAATCTCGTGCACCACCTGCGAAAGCCTTACCACTCGGTAGTGTGTCCAGTTGTTTGATGACCACCCGGACGAGTGATTCACGAGACAGGGAGCGTCCCCGTGCCCGTTGCCGTAGCCGGAAGCATCGCGACCGATCATCTGATGCACTTCCCCGGCAAGTTCGCCGAGCAGATCGTGCCCGACCAGCTGCACCGGCTCTCGCTCAGCTTCCTTGTCGACGATCTCGTGGTCCGGCGCGGCGGCATCGGCGCCAACATCGCGTTCGGCATGGGCGTGCTCGGGGCGCGACCGGTACTCGTCGGCGCGGTCGGCGACGACTTCGCCGACTACCGGTCCTGGCTCGAACGGCACGGCGTCGACTGCTCCGGTGTGCACGTCTCCGAGGTCGCCCAGACCGCGCGGTTCGTCTGCACCACCGACGACGACATGTGCCAGGTCGCGTCGTTCTACACCGGTGCGATGGCCGAGTCGCGGCTCATCGAACTCGAACCGGTGGCCGACCGCGTCGGCGGCCTCGATCTCGTGGTGATCAGCCCGGACGACCCGGACGGCATGATCCGGCACGCCGAGGAGTGCCGTCAGCGCGGCTACCCGTTCGCGGCCGACCCTTCGCAGCAGATCGCCCGCATGGACGGCGAGACGCTGCACGAGTTCATCACCGGCGCGCGCTACCTGTTCAGCAACGACTACGAGTGGCAGCTGCTGCTGCGCAAGACCGGCCTCACCGAGGACGAGGTGCTCTCGCTGGTCGGCATGCGGATCACGACGCTGGGTGAGAAGGGCGTCGAGATCGTCGGCAAGGACCAGCCGAACATCCAGGTGACCGCCGTGCCCGAACTGCGTAAGGCCGACCCGACCGGCGTCGGCGACGGCTTCCGCGCCGGCTTCGTCGCCGGCCTGTCCGCCGGGCTCGGCCTGGAACGGTGCGCGCAGCTCGGCTCGATGGTCGCCGTGCTGGTGCTGGAAACCGTCGGTACCCAGGAATGGGTGTTCGACCGGGAGACGGCCCTTTCCCGCATCAGCGGCGCCTTCGGCCCGCAAGCCGCGAGCGAGATCGCCACCGTCCTGCCCGCATAGCAAGCCGATCGCGAATTCTTTTCACCCCAACCCAAAGCCCCCACCCATCCACGGGGGGACGACCCCTGGCCAGTCTAGTCCGTGGGATGGGTGGGGGAGGGGTTTTGGGCGTCCGTTGTGGATGGATCTGTCGCCTGTGGATAAGTCGGGTGAGGGATTCGGTTCTGTGGCAGGGATGTGGTAGCGGGTTCAGAGGCGGACGGGGTAGTGCGGTTCGGGGATCGTGGGCTTGATGCGGTCCTCGATGAAGATGCCGTGCCAGATCATGAACACCAGCAACGCCCAGATGCGCCTGCTGTGATCCAGCGTGCCGGCGCGGTGCTCGTCGAGCAGGCGCAGCACCGCGTTGCGGTCGATCAGTTCGTCGGTCTGCGAGTCGAGCACGATGCCGCGCGCCCAGTCGTGCATCTCCGCGCGCAGCCAGTGCCGGATCGGCACCGGGAAGCCGAGCTTGCGGCGGTTCAGCACGTGCGGCGGGACGATGTCGCGCAACGCCCTGCGCAGCGCGTACTTGGTGGTCTCGCGGGTGATCTTCTGCTCGACCGGGATCTGCGCGGCGATCTTGAACACCTCGGAGTCCAGGAACGGCACGCGCAGTTCCAGCGAGTTCGCCATGGTCATCTTGTCGGCCTTGACCAGGATGTCGCCGCGCAGCCAGGTGAACAGGTCGACGTGCTGCATCCTGGTGACCGGGTCGAGACCGGCCGAACTCCGGTACGGACCGGCGGTGACGTCGTGGTGGCCGACGTGCGGGTCGAAGCCGCGCAGCACGGCGCGCAGTTGGTCGTCGCGGAAGATGCGCGCGTTGCCGTAGTAGCGATCCTCAAGGCTGAGCGCGCCGCGGCGCAGCAGGTCCTTGCCGCGCACGCCGTCCGGGATCCGCGACGACATCCGGCCCATGGCCTTGCGCAGCGAGCCGGGCACGCGTTCGAACGCGGCGAGCGACAACGGCTCGCGGTAGATCGTGTAGCCGCCGAACAGTTCGTCTGCGCCCTCGCCGGAGAGCACCACCTTCACGTAGTTGCGTGCCTCGCGGGCGATGAACCACAGCGGCACCAGTGCGGGATCGGCGACCGGGTCGTCGAGGTACCAGACGATCAGCGGAAGTGTGTCCATCATCTCCTCCGCCGACACCGTGCGGACCACGTGCTTGACGCCGATGGCCGCCGCCGACTCGGCGGCGACGTCGACCTCTGAGTAGCCCTGGCGCTCGAAACCGGTGGTGAACGTGATCAGATCCGGGTTGTGCCGCCTGGCCAGCGCCGCGATCGCGGTCGAGTCGATGCCGCCGGAGAGGAACGAGCCGACGGTGACGTCCGCGCGCATGTGCTTGGCGACCGAGTCACCTAGCGCGTCCGCGATCTGGTCGTACAGTCGGGCCGAGTCGGCCTCGCCGTTGACGACCTTGGACTCGAACCTCGGGGTGAAATAGCGCTGCGTTACGAGCTGGCCACCTGGAGTGACGGTGAACGAGGTGCCGGACTCGATGCGTCTGATCCCGTCGTGCAGGGACTCGGGTTCGGGTACGTACTGGAGCACCAGGTAGTGCTGCAGCGCCTTGCGGTCCAGCCGGGGCGTGACGCCGACCATGTCGGCGAGTTCGAGCAGGGCCTTCTTCTCGCTGCTGAACGCGATGCCCTTGGTGCCGGAGGAGTAGAACAGCGGCTTGATGCCGAACGGGTCGCGGGCGCCGAAGACCTCGCGCCGGGCCGAGTCCCAGATGACGAACGCGAACATGCCGCGCAGCCGGGCGACGGCCGAGGGGCCGAAGTGGTGGTAGGCGGCCACGATGGCCTCGGCGTCGCCGTCGGTGGCGAACCGAACCCCGTGCGTCTCGATCAGCTCGGCCCGCAACTCCAGGTAGTTGTAGATCTCGCCGTTGTGCAGGATCGTGTAACGATCCGGCGCCTCCGGCGGGCCCCAGTGCAGCGGCTGGTGCGACTGGTCGATGTCGATGATCGACAACCGGTTGAAGCCGAACACGACCTCGCCGTGCCACCAGGTGCCCGTTTCGTCAGGACCGCGATGGCGCACGCACTGCATCGCCTCGGCGACCGCGGGTCGCGCCGCTTTCGCGTCCACTTCGGAGGGACAAAGCAGTCCAATAAGGCCGCACAAGGATCTCGCACATCCTTCGTGTCGAGTTGGTCTGGCTGGTCTTGTGTTTGGTGTCCCCCGGAACCGACCAACGTAGTCGCTCGGCGCTCCTGCGGGTGCCCCCGTTCCAGCGAATCGCCGAATCGTCGAGTCGCCGAGCGGGCGGGCCTCTCGGTAGGGGCTTCGGATGATGCGGTCGACGGATGAAGTCACCACACCGGGTGACATTCACGGCGGTCTCGTCGCGCGATGCACAGTATCGCCCGTCCTGTGTGTTGTCTGTGTTGGTTGCGGCGGGACTCGGCCCGGCAGGTCGGGGGTACCCGAGCGAGGTGGGTGGATCACCCCCTGGACGCGACGCACGACTTGCTGGGCTAGGCTCCGCTTGGCCGTGGGCGAGCATGCGACTGCGTGCCGACGGCGGTGCTCCTGGCGGGCGTTGACATGCCGGTCAGGGGTTGTGTGGACATGGCGGAGTTTGTCGGGCAGGAGGCGTCGCGCAGTGGGCCGCAACCGGTGGGGGTGGGCCTCCAGCAGGAGGCTTGGCAGCAATGGAGACACCCAGCCGTCCAAGCTGGCGGCGTCGCGGGTGGCCAAGCTCGTCGGCTTGGTGACCGTGGTGGCGTTCGCGGTGTCGGGCTGCACGGGCGACCAGGCGTTGCACTTCGGCTGGCCGGCCGCGATCACGCCGCAGGGCGACAAGATGCGCACGTTCTGGATGTACGCGGGCTTCGCCGCGCTCGCCGTCGGTGTCATCGTCTGGGGCCTGATGTTCTGGACGATGACGTTCCACCGCAAGCGCAAGAACGCGCCAGCAGGTGAACTGCCGCGCCAGTTCCAGGACCCCGGCAAGCTCGAACTGGTGTACACGGTGATCCCGTTCGTGATCATCGCCGTGCTGTTCTACTTCACCGTCACCACGCAGAACTTCGTGCTGAACAAGGTCTCGAACCCGGACGTCGAGGTCAACGTGGTCGCGTTCCAGTGGAACTGGGAGTTCGACTACAAGGGCTACCACACCCCGGACGGCCAGGACGTGAAGACGGTCGGCAGCTCGCAGGAGATCCCGCTGCTGGTGCTGCCGACGCAGAAGGTCATCCAGTACGACCTGCTCTCCACCGACGTCATCCACTCCTTCTTCGTCCCCGCGTTCAACTTCAAGCGCGACGTGTTCCCGGACCCGGACAAGAACAACCAGGACTCGTCCTTCCAGAACACGATCGACACCACCGGCGCCTTCGTCGGCCGCTGCGCCGAACTGTGCGGCACGTACCACTCGATGATGAACTTCGAGGTGCGGGCCCTGCCGGACAACCTGTTCCAGCAGTACATGAACCTGCGCGGGACGGTGAACCCGGCGACCGGCCAGCCGTACACGGCTGCCGCGGCGCTGACCAAGGTTGGTCAGGACAACCCGGATTGTGGGACGCTGTGTACGCCGTACGCGACCACGACGCACCCGTTCAACACGAACCGCACCTTGCGGACCGCGTCCACCGACAGCAACACCGGAAGCTGAGCCGGTCGGGGTCGTCGCGATCGACCGCCGGTAGCAACGCGAGCACCTGTTAGGAAGAGTGAGGAAGCTATGCGGGTCGAAGGCCGAATCTTCTTGTTCATCGCCTTCTTCGCCTTCGTCATGGCGGTCGTATACGCGGTCTGGGCGAAGTTGGGCAGCACCTATCACGCCATCGAGCCGGTCGGCTTGGTCGCGCTGCTGCTCACCGGCGGTCTCGCGCTGATCATCGGCACCTACTTCGCCTTCGTCGCGCGCCGGCTGGAGCCCCGCCCCGAGGACAACGACGACGCCGAGATCAGCGACGGTGCCGGTGAGGTCGGCTTCTTCAGTCCGGGCAGCTACTGGCCGATCGCGCTCGCCTTCGCGGGTGCCATCGGCGGTCTCGCACTGGCCTTCTGGGAGATCTGGATGATCGTGGTCGCGATCATCGCGATCCTGGTCATGGTCGGCGGCCTCGTTTTCGAGTACCACATCGGGCCGAACCACCAGTAGTTCTTCCCCGTTCCGCTTTCAGCACGACCGATGCCCGGCGCCTCCCTCCCGCGCCGGGCATCAGTGCTGTTTCAGGGACTGTTCAGGGACGTGCGGATTCAGGCGAGGGTGGCCTCGGAGGCCGCGGCCAACCGGGCCGCCTCCTCCTCGATGCTCTCGTCCTCCGCCGCCGGTTCGGCGGCGACCTCCGTGACCTCGCCGACCTCGCCGACCTTGTTGTAGCGGCTGCGCAGCGCGCCGAGTGCGATCGCGACCACGAACCCGGCCGCGGCGATCCCGGTGGCCACGGTCAGGCCGCTCCGGTAGGCACCGAGGATGCCAACCGCGCTGGTCGAGGCGCCGCCACCGGCGGTGATGACGGCGGTGATGACCGCAAGTGCGATCGCCCCGCCGACCTGGAACGCGGTCTGCACCAGCCCGGAGGCCAGCCCCTGCTCGCTGTCGGCCACCCCGTTGGTGGCCTGGATGTTCAGCGCGGGGAAGGCCAGGGCGAAGCCGATACCCAGCAGCAGCATGCTCGGCAGGATCGTCGCCGCGTAGTTCGGGTGCTCGTTGATCCGCAGGAACAGCACGTAGCCGATCACGAAGCTGAGCAGGCCGAGCAGGACAACGCGCGGTGCGCCGATCCGGTTGACCAGCCCGCCGACGCGGGACCCGCCGAAGGCCACGATCACGCCCATCGGCAGCAGCGCCAGCGCCATCTCGATCGGGCTCCAGTGCAGCAGCGACTGCATGTAGAGCGTCACGATGAACTGGAAGCCGCTGTAGGCGCCGAACACCGTCATGGCGACCACGTTCGACGAGATCACCGAGCGGTTGCGGAAGATGCCCAGCCGCAGCAGCGGATGCTTGACCCTGCGTTCGATCACGATGAACGCGGCGATCAGGACGGCGGACAGGGCGAACCCGCCGAGCGTGCGGACCGAGGCCCAGCCGGCGTCCGGCGCCGAGGTCACCGTGTAGACCAGCAGCAACAGCGCTGCCGTGCTGACCAGTGCGCCGAGCACGTCGTAGCTGCGGTGCGCGAGTTCGGGGCCGTTGTCCCTGGGGAACAGCCGCAGGCCGGCGAGCACGATGCCGGCCGCGATCGGCACCGGCAGCAGGAAGGTCCAGCGCCAGCCGACCTCGGTCATCAGGCCGCCGAGGATCAGGCCGGAGGAGAAGCCGCTCGCGCCGAAGGCGGTGTAGATGCTCAGCGCCTTGTTGCGCTGCTCACCTTCGCGGAACGTGGTGGTGATCATGGAGAGGCTGGCGGGCGCGGTGAACGCGGCCGACACGCCCTTGATGAACCGGGCGGCGATGAGCAGCGCGGGATCGTTGACAAGGCCGCCGAGCAGCGAGGCCACCGTGAACACGCTCAGCGCGATCAGCAGCGCCCTGCGCCTGCCGAGCAGGTCAGCGGTGCGCCCGCCGAGCAGGAGGAAACCGCCGTAGCCGAGGACGTAGCCGCTGAGCACCCATTGCAGGGCGGAGGTCGACATCCCGAGCGAGGCGCGGATGGACGGCAGTGCGACACCCACCATGGACAGGTCGAGGCCGTCAAGGAACAGGACGCCGCAGAGCAGGAAGAGGGCTCCCCACAGCCGAGGTGACCAGCGCTGAGCCGGCCCGGTCGACGAGGAAGCGTGTGTTGCTGTTGTGGTCACGGGTCCGAATACTACATGCGAGTGCATCTAATGCAAGGGAAATAAATTCAGTTGCACCTTGTGTAGATGCATGTGCTAGCCTGGCCAGCGTGACTGAGAACGAACTCGTGCACGCCTGGCGTGAGCTCCTGGAGCGCTACCACTCCACGTCATGTGCGCTTGATCGGACTCTGCGCGACCGGCACGACCTCGGCTTCAGCGAGTTCGAGGTGCTCGAACACCTGGCGGAAACCCCCACTACCTGCGATTCGCCGGCCCGACGCATGCAGGAACTCGGCGACCGGGTGCAGTTGTCCCAGAGCGCACTGTCCAGGGTCGTCGCCCGCCTCGAACGGGACGGACTCGTCGAACGCACCATGTGCGCTGACGACCGCAGGGGAATCTATGTGATGTTGACCGCCGCCGGCCGCGCCAGGCACGCCGAAGCCGTCCACACGCACCGCGAAGTCCTCGCCGCCAACCTGGCCGATCGGCCGAGCGTCATGGCCTGAGCCAGCGCGATCACTCCACCCAGGGGTCGATGACCTGAACGCCCGTTTCCGCGAAGTCTCGGACATTGCGGGTGGCCAGGGTGGCGCGGTTAAGTCGGCAGATCGCGGCGATCTGTGCGTCCGCCCGTCCGATCGGCCGGCCGAGTCGCTCCCGGTCCGTCACGATCTCGGCATATTCCACTGCGGCATGCACGGTGAAGGCCAATGCATGGCCGTCGAAATGCGCTTTCAGCAGTGCGCTGGCTTTTGCGGCCAGAGTTTCTCTGCGTCGGCCTGACGGCAGTCGTGCCACGCCGTAAAGCATTTCGGCGACCGTGACGGACGTGATGAAGATCTGTTCGTTGGTAACGCTGTTGAGCCAGTTGATCACTGTGGGTGCCGGCTTCTGGCGCATCAACTCGGAAACAACGTCGGTATCGAGCACGATCACTCGGGAAACTCCGCAGCTCGCGGTAGGTCGGTTGGTGTCGGTATGTCGAATGGTTCGTCCAGGTCCGCGAACAATGCGGCGATACGTGTCCCCAGCCCTTCGGTCGCGCCACGGTCTGACTCGGGTTCTGAGAGGACGTGCCGCAGGATCTCGCGAACTTCGCTCTCCATCGAACGGCCGTGCCGGGCCGCGCGGACGCGCAGCGCTGCCTTCAGTTCGTCGTCAAAGTCGCGAATCGTTAAAGTCGCCATCGTCGTCACCACTCCTGCAATGTAGGCATTGCAGTCAATGCTAGCAACTCGGCTACTAGACAGACTGCTCCTTGGGGCGCCAGGCGGACCAGCGGGTGAGGAGGGTGGCGGCGGCGCCGGAGTCCAGGGCTTCCGCTGCGGTGGCCATGGCCGCGCGGAGGTCGGTGTCGAGGTCGGTGGAGAAGCCGCGGTAGGCGGCGATGGCGCCGGCCGCGTTCAGCACGACCGCGTCGCGGATCGGGCCGGTCTTGCCGGCGACCAGGTCGCGGATGACCTTGGCGTTCTCCTCGGCGTCGCCGCCGCGCAGCGCGTCCGGCGGGGCGGCGGGGATGCCGAGGCGGGCCGGGTCGACCGAGGTGAGGTGCACCGCGCCGTCGTAGACCTGCCAGACGGCGCTGGTGGCGGTCGTGGTCAACTCGTCGAGGCCGTCGTCGCCGCGTACGACGAGCACGCGCGCGCCTCGGACGGCGAACGCGCCGGCGAGGACGGGGGCGAGGCGGGCGTTGGCGCAGCCGATCAGGCCCGCGCTGGGCTGGCCGGGGTTGGCCAGCGGGCCGAGCAGGTTGAACGCGGTCGGGATGCCCAGTTCGCGTCGTGGCGCGGAGGTGTGGCGCAGCGCCGGGTGGAAGCGGGGGGCGTAGCAGAAGCCGATGTCCAGCTCGTCAAAGCAGGCGCGGACGTCCTCGGCCGCCTGGTCGACGAGCACGCCGAGCGCTTCCAGCACGTCCGCGGTGCCGGATTTCGAGGACGCCGCCCGGTTGCCGTGCTTGAGCACGGGCACGCCGGCCGCTGCCGTGACGATCGCGGCCATGGTGGAGATGTTCACGGTGTTGGCACCGTCGCCGCCGGTGCCGACGATGTCCACCGCGGTGCGGTCGATCACGACGCGGCTGGTGGCGTGGTCGAGCAGCGCGGCCGCCATGGCGTTGATCTCGTCCGGGGTCTCACCCTTGGCGCGCAGCGCGACCGCGAAACCGGCGATCTGCGCGGCGCTCGCCTGGCCGGACATGACCTGTTCCATGGCCCACAGGGCGTCCTCGCCGGAACAGTCGGTGCCCGCGACGAGCCTGCTCAACAGCGCGGGCCAGGTGATCGGAGTGCTCATGGTCACGCGCTCGCCGAGGGATCAGCCGTGCACGACGGGCAGCGACGCGCTCGACCCGTTGGTCAGCGCGCGGCCGCCGCGTTGCGCGCGCAACACTTCGGCTACGGTTTCGGCGGAGGTCAACGGGTCCAGCGGGTGCACGATCACCGCGTCCGCCATGGACCAGGTGGCCAGCCAGCGGTCGTCCTTGCGCCGCACCGCGACCACGATCGGCGGGCAGTCGTCGATCTCGTTCTTCAGCTGGCGGGACAGGCCCATGCCGCCGGTCGGCTGTGCCTCGCCGTCCAGAATGGCCAGATCGATTTCGCCGTGGTCGGCCGCGTAGAGCACGTCGGCGATCTTGCCGGTCTCGAAGAAGGTGATCCTGGGCAGATCCGGGGCGGGCCGGTTGCCGACGGCCGTGATGATGTCCGCGCGGACCTCGGGCCGGTGGCTGAACACGAGAACCTTCAGTGCCTGCTCGCTCATCTGCGCGTGGCCCTCCGCTGCCGCTGAAGCCGAAGATGCATGGGAATGCACCGGGTCACCGGTGACCCGTTCGGTCTGGACTCTAGTACCAGCGGGCACCTCGGTGTGATCGAGGCGACCATGAGCAACAGGTGACCCCACGCGGCAGGCACGCCCGCCACACGCAATAATGCGACGCGTGACAACGGCAACGCCCACCATTGGCCAGCGCGTGCACTCGCTGAACCGTCCGAACATGGTCAGCGTCGGCACCATCATCTGGCTGTCGAGTGAACTGATGTTCTTCGCGGGCCTCTTCGCGATGTTCTTCACCGTGAAGGCGCAGAGCACGTCGCAGGTCTGGCCGCCGCCGCCGGCGGAGATCGACCTGAAGTACTCGTTGCCGTTCACCATCGTGCTGGTGGCGTCGTCGCTGACCTGTCAGATCGGCGTGTTCTACGCCGAGCGGGGCGACGTGTTCCGCATGCGGATGTGGTACATCATCACGTTCATCATGGGCGCGATCTTCCTTGGCGGCCAGGCGGGCGAGTACTACCAGCTCGTCGTGGACCACCACACCACCATCGCGTCCTCCGCGTGGGGCTCGGTGTTCTTCCTCGCCACCGGTTTCCACGGTCTGCACGTGCTCGGCGGTCTCGTCGCCTTCGTCTTCCTGCTCATCAGGACGCGGCTGAGCAAGTTCACGCCCGCGCAGGCCACCGCGACCATCGTGATCTCGTACTACTGGCACTTCGTCGACATTGTCTGGATCGGCCTTTTCGCCTGCGTCGAAGTGCTCAAGTGAACTTTCCGAACACGGACCCCGAACCGACAGAGCAAGGGTTGCCGCTTACATGACCACCAAGAACACCGCAGAGCCGGACGAAGCCTCAGCGGGCGTGGACACCGATCAGGTCGACACCTCCGCCGCTTCGGCGACGCCGGGCGCCCGGAAGGGGTCTCGGCGAACCAAGTTCCGGCGCCGAGTCTCCGGCGTGCTCGCGCTCGGCATCGCGTTGATGGCGTGCGGCGCCCTCTACTCCGCGCTGACCCCGACCGCGCAGACCGCGGACGCGGCCGACGCGAACACGAACTCGCAGTCCTACCAGCGCGGCGAGCAGATCTACAACACGACCTGCATCCAGTGCCACGGTGCGAACCTGCAGGGCGAGCAGAACCGGGGCCCCTCGCTGATCGGGGTCGGTTCCGCCGCGGTGTTCTTCCAGACCTCGACCGGCCGGATGCCGCTCTCCGGCGGGCAGGCCGCGCAGGCCGACAGCAAGCCGCCGGTGCTCGGCGCGCAGCAGATCGACGACCTTGAGGCGTACATCCAGGCGCACGGCGGTGGCCCACAGCGGCCAGCCGGCACCGGCGACCAGCTGGTCGGGAAGGACCCGGCGCGCGGTGGCCAGCTGTTCCGGCTCAACTGCGCCCAGTGCCACGGCGACACCGGCCAGGGCGGTGCGCTCTCCGGCGGCAAGTTCGCGCCGTCGCTGCGCTACACCTCGCCGGACGTGATCTACACCGCGATGTTGTCCGGCCCGGAGAACATGCCGAAATTCTCCGACGGCCAGCTGACCCCCACGGAGAAGCAGGACATCATCGCCTACATCAAGTCCGTGCAGGGGTCGAACAACCCCGGCGGCAACAGCCTCAATGGCCTCGGCCCGATCTCCGAGGGCTTCATCGCCTGGGCAGTCGGCATCCTGGCGCTGGTTGGTATGACGTTGTGGATTGGAGCGAAGGCATGACGCCCGGCGCGGCACGCCCCCGGCTCGGTCGGTGCCCCCGGCTCGGTCTGGCACGGTCCCGGCGTGAGGGGAGGACGGAACTGATGAGCGAGCAGGACGGCGGCAAGCAGAAGCTGCCCAGCGACGAGGAGCTCGCCAACATGAGCCGGGAAGAGCTGGCGATACTCGGCGCCAAGCTGGACGGCGTCGAACTCGTCGAGTACCCGGACCCGTGGCCGGTCAAGGGGACCAGGGCGGAGCGGCGCGCCGAGCGCGTCGTGGCCTTCTGGTTCGTCCTGGCCGCGCTCGGCGCGCTCGGCTTCATCGCCGTGTTCGGCTGGTGGCCGTGGACCTACCAGGACCCGGGACACCAGTTCTGGTACGACCTGTACACGCCGCTGATCGGCGTCACTCTCGGTATCACCGTGCTGGGCCTTGGCATCGGCTCGCTGGTCTACGTCAAGAAGTTCATCCCGCACGAGGTCGCCGTCCAGGAGCGGCACGACGGTCCCTCCTCGGAGCTGGACCGGCAGACGATCATGGCCGAGCTGGCCGACGCCGGTGTGCGCAGCACCATCGCCCGGCGCTCGCTGATCAAGCGCAGCGCGGGCGCCGCGGCCGGGCTGATGGGCCTCGGCCTGGTGATCTTCCCGGTCGGCGGGTTCATCAAGAACCCGTGGAGCAAGAACAGCCCGCCACAGGACACGCTGCGGTTCAGCGGGTGGTACTCCGGGCCCGGCTCGGAGAGCCCGGGCGAGCGGGTCTTCCTCCGCCAGGACACCGGCGACCCGACCGAGATCGCCCTGGTCAGCCCCGCCGACATGGACGCAGGCGGGTTGATGACCGTGTTCCCGTTCCGCGAGTCCGAGCGCAACGACCCGGAGAAGCTGCTCGCCGCCTACCAGCGGGTGGACAACCCGACGCTGCTGTTCCGGTTCCGGCCGGAGGACGCGCAGCACGTGATCAAGCGGCAGGGCCAGACCGACTTCAACTACGGCGACTACTACGCGTTCAGCAAGATCTGCACGCACCTTGGTTGCCCGGCGTCGCTGTACGAGGAGCAGACCAACCGCATCCTCTGCCCGTGCCACCAGTCGCAGTTCAACGCGCTGGAGTACTGCAAGCCGGTGTTCGGCCCGGCTGCCCGTGCTCTTCCGCAGCTCCCGCTGGCGGTCGACGAGGAGACGGGTTACTTCTACGCGCCGCACGACTACATTGAGCCTGTGGGACCCGGCTACTGGGAGCGTGGGGCATGAGTTCCATCACCACACCGACAAAGCCGACCAATGCGGCGCTGAACATCGCCGGCAAGGCGCTCAACGACGTCGACGAGCGCTATCACCCGGCTGCGGGCCTGCGGCGGCAGCTGAACAAGGTCTTCCCGTCGCACTGGTCGTTCCTGCTCGGCGAGATCGCCCTGTACAGCTTCATCGTGCTGCTGCTCTCCGGCGTGTACCTCGCGCTGTGGTTCGACCCGTCCATGACGGACGTGCAGTACAACGGCCCGTACAGCGACCTGCGCGGCATCTACATGTCGCGGGCCTACGCCTCGACCCTGGACATCTCGTTCGTGGTCCGGGGTGGCCTGTTCGTCCGCCAGTTGCACCACTGGGCCGCGCTGCTGTTCATGGCGGCCATGGCAGCGCACATGATCCGCATCTTCTTCACCGGCGCGTTCCGCAAGCCGAGGGAGACGAACTGGGTCATCGGCGTGCTGCTGCTGGTCCTTGGCGGGGCCGAGGGCTTCACCGGTTACGGTCTCCCGGACGACCTCCTGTCCGGCACCGGTGTCCGGGCCGCCCTCTCCGGCGGTGTACTGGCGACGCCGATCATCGGCACCTGGCTGCACTGGCTGTTGTTCGGCGGCGAGTTCCCAGGTACCGCGTTCGTGCCACGAATGTATGCGATCCATATCGTGCTGATACCCGGGATCATCCTGGCGTTGATCGCGGTGCACCTCGGCCTGGTCTGGTACCAGAAGCACACCCAGTTCCCCGGCGTGCGGCGGACCGAGAACAACGTGGTCGGCGTCCGCATCATGCCGGTGTTCGCGGTCAAGGGCGGCGGGTTCTTCGCGGTCGTGATCGGCGTGCTCGCGCTGATGGCCGGCCTGTTCCAGATCAACCCGGTGTGGAACTTCGGCCCGTACTCGCCAGCACAGATCGGCGCCGGTTCCCAGCCGGACTGGTACCTGGCCTGGACGGACGGTCTGCTCCGGTTGTGGCCGGACTGGGAGATCTACTTCGGCCACAGCTACATGGTGCCCGGCGGTGTTCTTCCCGTTGATCGTGTTCGGCCTTGTCATCACCGTCATGGCGATGTATCCGTTCCTGGAGCGCAAGCTGTCCAAGGACTACGCGCACCACAACCTGTTGCAGCGGCCGAGGGACGCACCGGTCCGAACCAGCCTCGGTGCCATGGGCTTGACGTTCATGCTGGTGCTGACCATCTCGTGCGGCAACGACATCATCGCCGAGAAGCTGCACATCTCGCTGAACGCGATGACCTGGGCCGGCCGCATCGGCCTGCTGATCCTGCCGCCGATCATCTACTACGTCACGTACCGGATCTGCGTCGGTCTCCAGCGGGCCGACCGCGAGGTGCTGGAACACGGCATCGAGACCGGCATCATCAAGCGGCTGCCCACCGGTGAGTTCATCGAGGTGCACCAGCCGCTGGGTCGGTGTTGACGAGCACGGTCACGCCAAGCCGCTGGAGTACCAGGGCGCCCCGGTGCCGAAGAAGATGAACAAGCTGGGTTCGGCCGGTCATCCGCTGCCGGGCAGCCTGCTCAAGCCCGACCCGGTCGACGAGACGATCGCGTTGGAGCGGGCGCGCGCCGAGCAGCACCCGATGCAGTCGACCGGCGAGCCGGAAGCGCCTGCCGAGCACAGCGAAGAGAACCGGGAACTGCCCGTCGACTGACGAGCATCTCGCGAAGATCGCCGGCTCCGACCTCCTTTGATATTTCGAGGGAGGCCGGAGCCGTTTTCTGGGTAGGCTCGAATGCGATGACTACGACAGCGCAGCGGGCCCTCGGTCGCAGTGGCATCGAGGTGAGCCCGATCGGTTTCGGTTGTTGGGCGATCGGCGGTCCGTTCACCGGGGGTGACGGCAAACCGGCGGGCTGGGGCGAGGTCGACGACGCCGAGTCACTGGCCGCCATCGATCGCGCGCTTGAACTGGGCGTAACCTTCTTCGACACTGCGGACGTCTACGGCGCGGGACACAGCGAAGAGGTGCTCGGCAGGGCGTTGCGCGGCAGGCGGGATCGCGCGGTGATCGCGACCAAGTTCGGCAACGTGTTCGATCCGGACACTCGCGCCATCACCGGCACCGACATTTCCGCCGCCTACATCCGATCCGCATGCGACGCGTCGCTGCGCAGGTTGGGCATCGACCACATCGACCTGTACCAGCTGCACGTCGGCGACGCTCCATTGTCCGAAGTAGACGGACTACTGGCCACTTTGGAGGGTCTTGTCGATGAGGGCAAGATCCGCGCCTACGGCTGGAGCACCGACGACCCTGCACGCGCGGCCGCGTTCGCCAAGGGTGAGCACTGTGTTGCGGTGCAACACGAACTGAACGTGCTCAGCGACACGCCCGCGATGCTCGACGTGTGCGCGGAACACGGGTTGGCGAGCGTCAACCGCGGCCCGCTGGCCATGGGACTGTTGTCCGGCAAGTACACGGCGACATCGCGTTTGGGCGCTGACGACGTGCGCGGCGGCGACGCGCCCTCGTGGATGCGCTACTTCACCGATGGCCGCCCGAGTCCACATTGGCTGGACCGGCTCATCGCCATCCGGGACATCCTCACCGGGGACGGTCGCACGCTCGCGCAGGGCGCGCTCGGCTGGATCCTGGCAAGGCACGACGCGACCGTGCCGATTCCGGGTTGCCGCACGGTCGCGCAGACCGAGGAGAACGCGCGCACCTTGGTCTTCGGCCCGCTCAGCAAGACGGCGGTCGCCGAGATCGCGGCGCTGCTCGCCGACTGACGGCGTTGATTCGCCAGCCGATTCGCTAGCCGTTTTCCAGGCCGGCGGTGAAGGTGGCCTCGGTGTCCGCGCGGGAGTAGGAGCGGAACGCGATGTGCGTCGCGGTGCTCAGCACGCCGGGGACGCGGCTGATCTTGCCGGGTACCAGGTCGGCGATGTCCTCGTGCGCGGCCACCCGGATCATCGCGATCAGGTCGACGTCACCGGCGCACGAGTAGACCTCGACGACGCCGTCGGTGTCGGCGATGGTCTGGGCGGCTTCGGTGATGGTGTCGGCCTCGACCTGGATCAGCACGAACGCGGTGATCACGCGGACTCCCATGCGGTGGAACGGACACGACGTGGCGAGCATAGCCAGCGCGATCCCGGGCGGCTCGATCAGCGGCTCGATCGGTCGGGGAGATCGGCGGCCCGATCAGTCGGGGAGGGAGTCGGCCGGGCGGGCCGCCGCTGCCTGCTTCGCCCACTCGCGCCAGCGGCCGGCCGAGCCGATCCGCTCCGACCAGGGCTGGGTGGTGAGCACGATGCGGGTGCCGTCCTGGTCGAGCCAGCGGGCCAGCAGCGCGACCTCCTCGTGCGGCGCGCCGCGCAGCGGGCCAGGGCCGGGCAGCACGGTTTCCGCGGCCGCCACCAGCGCGTGCACGATCGGCATGGGCGGCACGCCCGCACCGGAGAAGCCGGCGGACGCGAGCCTGCCGTACCGGATGACCGCGAAGTCCCAGCCGCCGTGCGTTCTCGGCCGGGCCGCGACCAACTGGGGCAGCGCGGCGAGGGCGGCGAGTTTCTGGCCCCGGTCCAGCGTCCTGATCAGCGTGACCATCCGGTCGCGGCGGGCGGCCGCGAGTTCGAAGCGTTCCTGCCTGGACAGCTCGACCAGCGAGTCGGCGAGCGTGCGCAGCGGATCGGTGTGCTCGCCGGCGACAAGGCCACGGAACCGCTCGACAGCTGGCGCGTAGTCCTGCGGCGCCTGGCGGCCCGCGCAGGGCGCCTTGCAGCGGCCGAGTTCGGCCAGCGCGCACGGCCGGGCCTTGGCACCGTGCGCGGGGATGCGCACCGTGCACGGCCGGATGGGCAGGGCGTCGTGCAGGGCGGCGATCGCGGTGAGCGCGGTGCCCTGGGTGCGGAACGGGCCGATCGCGCCATCGCGCGGGGTGCGCACCACCGAGAACCGGGGGAACGCCTCGTCGGTGAGCGTGACCCACCAGCCCGCGTGTGCGTTCTTGGATCGCCGGTTGTAGGCGGGTTTGTGCGCGGTGAGCAGGCGCAGTTCGCGCACCTCGGCTTCAAGAGCGTGCGCGCAGGTGACCGAGTCGACCCGGATCGCCAGTGCGACCATCTCGCGCAGCCGCGCCCTGCCCTCGCTCGCGGTGAAGTACTGGCGCACGCGCCTGCGCAGATCCGACGCGGTGCCGACGTAGAGCACCTCCTCGCTGGGGCCACGGAAGAGGTACACGCCGGGCGCGTTGGGCAGGTGCATGGCGAGTTCGCGCTTGCTGCGCTGCGCCGCGGTGACCTCGGGCAGGAAGTCGAGCAGTTCCTCCAGCGACGCGACGCCGACCGAACCGACCCGCTCCAGCAGGCCGTGCAGCACGTCCACGGTGGCCTTGGCGTCGTCCAGCGCGCGGTGGATCGGCCGGGTTGCTGCGTTGAACATGCGGCCAGCGCGGAGAGTTTGCAGCTCGGCGCCTCCTGCCTGCTCAGCGCGCGGCGGGCCAGTTTGACCGTGCAGATCACCGGCGGCCGTTTCCACGGATAGCCGAGCCGTCCGCAGGCGGCCTTGATGAACCCGATGTCGAACGCGGAGTTGTGCGCGACCAGCACCGCGCCGGAGCAGAACTCAAGAAACGCGGGCAGCACCTCGCGGATGGTCGGCGCGCCGTAGACCATCGCGTTGGTGATGCCGGTCAACGCGACGATTTCCGGTGGCACGCCGCGTTCCGGATCGACAAGGGTGGCGAACTCGCCGAGCACCTCGCCGCCGCGCACCTTGACCGCGCCGATCTCGGTGATGGCGTCGCGTTCCGCGCTGCCGCCGGTGGTTTCCAGGTCGAACACCACGAAGGTGGTCTCCCGCAACGGAGTCCCCAACTCGTCGAACGCGAGTTGGGTGTTCTCGATCGTGGTCATCGTCAGCCGACATTACGGGCGAGGTCTGACAGTGATCGCGTGAAGTTCGCCGACTACCTCTAACCTGGAGAGATGACGTCCTCGGCGGAAGAGCCCGTGCGCGACCCGGAGCAGGCCGCTCCGGCGCCGCTGCCCGCGTCCGCCGAGCAGGACAGCGAGTCGGTCGACGCACCCGACTGGACGCGGCTGCCGGACGCGGTGCGCGGCAAACTCGCCGAACTCGCCGCGGACGCGGTCGGCGAGATCGCGCACGTGGACGTGCCGCAGTCGGTGCGCCCGGTGGCCAGGTTCGCGCCTGCCAAGCGCGCGCGGCTCGGCGCTGGGCCGTTGCTGGCGGGGCTGCGGGGCAACTCGACGTTCCGCGCCGCCGTGGTGCGCTGGGCGGAGGAACACCGACCCGCCGCGCTCGACCTCACCTCGCCCGACCCGGCCGCCGCCGCGGTGGCCGCGCTGCTCACCGGCGAACCCGCTGCCGTGCACTTCGTCGAGCTGGTCACCCGACGCGCGCAGGACGGCGCGCTGCGCGCGGAACGCGACGCGGCCGTCAGCAAACTCACCCGGTTGGAGGCCGAGCTGGAGCGGCTGCGCTCCGAGGTGGTCGCCGCGGGCGACGTTGCGGGCCGCGTGGTCTCCGAGCGCGACCAGGAACTGGAGAAACTGCGCAAACGCCTCCGCGAGCAGGGGGCGCGGCTGCGCGAGGCCAAGGACGCGGCAGCGGCCGCGATGGCCGACGCGGAACAGATGCGCGTGCGGACCGAGCTGGAGAAGAAGTCCCTGATCGCCGAGCGCGACCGGGAACGCGAACGCGCCGAGGCGGAGCGCCTCAAGGCCCGGAGGGCCGAGGGCGACGCCCAGGCCGCCCGGCAGGCCGCCAGAGAGGCCCGAGCAGCGGACGAAGTGCGGCTGGCGCTGCTGGTCGACACCCTGGACGGCGCGGTGACCGGCCTGCGCCGCGAGCTGGCGCTCGGCGGCTCCGGACCACGTCCGGCCGACCTGGTGCGCGGCGCGAGCGCGCCGCAGGGCGCGGTCGGCCGCGCGGACGACCCGGCCGCACTGGACCGGCTGCTCGCGCTGCCCTCCGTGCACCTCGTCGTCGACGGCTACAACGTCACCAAGACCGGCTATCCCGAACTGGCACTTGTCGACCAGCGGGAACGCCTCGGCATGCAGATGGCCTCGCTGGCCGCGCGCACCGGCGCGGAGATCACGGTGGTGTTCGACGGGGCAGGGGTGGTCGCCGTGCCGTCCGCGTCACCGCGCGGCGTGCGGGTGCTGTTCTCCGATCCCGGTGTGCTCGCCGACGACGTGATCAGGGCGATCGTCGCGGCCGAACCCGAGGGCCGGCCGGTGGTCGTGGTCACCTCCGACCGCGCGGTCGCGGATTCGGTCCGGCGACGCGGCGCACATCCGGTGCCTTCCGCGGTTCTCATCGCCAGATTGGGTCGGGTCTGACAGTCGCGTCGGGCAGCAACGTCGAAAAATTGTCGGTGCCTATTCCTATGGTGATCCACGGTTGAACCCTTCGAACGATCGGGGATGTGCCGTGATCATCGATTGCGACAAGTGCGTGATCAGGGGTGTTGGTTGTAAAGATTGTGTTATCAGCGTGCTGCTCGACGCACCGGAACACCTTGAGTTCGACGAGCCGGAATTGCGGGCTTTCGACGCTCTCGCGGATGCGGGATTGGTGCCTCGGCTGCGGCTGATTCCGATCCACCCTCGCCGCGATTTCGTCGCCGAGTCTCTCGACACGCCCGAGTTGCCGCTGCCAAGCGCCGAACGGTCGGCAAAGGACGGTGGACGGCAACATCGGCAGGTCGGCTAGGTGTTTTTCGGCCGTGGGCAGAGCGGAACCAGCCCAATCTCGTTCGTGCTTATGGCGTAGTACGGCGCTTTTTCCGATACTCGCGGTAGACGTGTCCGGTCAAGCTCCGTAACCTGTCCGAGACCTCGCGGCGGGCAGCTGTTGGCAAAGGACAGCGACGCGGGGCCACCGCCGAGTCGGCCTGTCGGGGACCGAGCCGGATCGCAGCGCCGCTGCTGATGTTCATCGGCTCACACGTGTGGGTGTTGAGCTGGGCCTATGGCCGAACAGGACGCGGGTGCCGGGCTGGCGGTCGGATGTTATGAAGGAGACGCGCGCAAACGTGGCCTCGAACCGACTGAAGCGCACGATGCGCGGGGCACTCGCCGCCACCGCTGTGGTAGCTGTGATCGGCGCCACGCCGTCCGTGGCAGACCCCGGATCCCCGCCGCCACCCCCCACCATGCCATCGGGCACCCCGCTCCAGCAGTACGAGCAGCTTTCGCAGCAGGCGAGCGACCTGAGCCAGCAGCTGCTCAACGCGCAGGACCAGCAGAAGACGGCCCAGAACACGCTCAACCAGGCCAGCGCCGATCTCACCAAGGCGCAGCAGGCCGTGCAGGCCGCGGAAGGCCAGGAAGCCGGTTTGCGTGGCGAGGTCGACCAGCTCACCGAGTCCCAGTACGAGGGCGCCCGATTCGGCCAGCTCTCCGCGCTGCTGACCGGCAACTCCGCAAAGGACTATCTGGACAGGGCGTCCTTGTTGCAGGACATGGCTGCGGACAGCTCGAAGACGCTGAACAGCATGCAGGCCGCCACCGACGCGGCGACGGCCGCGCAGCAGCGGGCGAGCAAGGACCAGAAGACCGCACAGGACGCGACCAACGCGGCCAACGCGCTGGTCGCGCAGATCCAGCAGGAGCAGGCCGCGCTGACCCCGCTGATCGACAAGGTCAAGGCGGCGCAGACCAAGGTGAGCCCGAGCCAGCTCAAGGGCACCAACATCGACCCCGGCCAGTTCATCGTGCCGGCGGGTGCCGCCGGTGTCGCCATCAAGGCCGCGGAGCAGGAGATCGGCGTCCCGTACCACTACGGCGGTACCTCGCCCGACACCGGTTTCGACTGCTCGGGCCTGATGCTGTGGGCGTGGGCGCACGCGGGTGTCAACCTGCCGCGCACCGCGGCTGAGCAGCAGCACCTTGGCGCGATGGTGTCGAGCGAGGCCGCATTGCAGCCGGGTGATCTGGTGTTCTTCGGTGATCCCGCCCACCACGTCGGCATGTACGTCGGCAATGGCGACATGATCGACGCGCCGACCACCGGCCAGGACGTACAGATCCAGCCGATTTTCAGCGGTTTCTCCTACGGTCGTCGCCTTTCCGGCTGACCGGCCGACGCCTTTTCGCTGGTGGGTCCGGTGCGCGGGAACCTGCACCGGACCCACGGTTTATGTCCGTATTTCCTGGGTAATCTAGGACCCCCGGTAGACGGCTCCCGCCGGGTTCCGTAACCTGTCCGAGACCTCGCGGCGGGCAGCTGTCAGCAAAGGACGGCGACGCGGGGTCACCGCCGAGTCGGCCTGTCGGGGACCGAGCCGGATCGCAGTGCCATCGCGTTCGTCAGCTCACACGTGTGGGTGTTGAGCTGGTCTCGTGCCAGAACGCGGCGCGCGTCCGGGCCGGCGGTCGGATAGATGTAAGGAGACGCGCGCAAACGTGGCCTCAAACCGACTGAAGCGCACGATGCGCGGGGCACTTGCCGCCACCGCCGTGGTAGCGGTGATCGGCATCACCCCGTCGATGGCAGGCGCTGATCCCGGCAGCACCCCGAGTACCTCCCCGAGCCCACCCGCCATGCCGACGGGCACCCCGCTACAGGTCTACCAACAGCTGGCCAACCAGGCGAGCGACCTCAACGAGCAGCTCCAGACCGCGCAGGTCCAGCAGCAGAACGACCAGAACACCCTCAACCAGGCCAACGCCGACCTTGCCAAGGCGCAGCAGGCCGTGCAGGCCGCGGAAGGCCAGGAAGCCGGTTTGCGCGGCGAGGTCGACCAGCTCACCGAGGCGCAGTACGAGGGTGCGCGGTTCGGCCAGCTCTCCGCGCTGCTGACCGGCAACTCCGCCAAGGACTACCTGGACAAGGCCTCCCTGCTTGAGGACATGGCCGCGGACAGCTCGAAGACGCTGAACACCATGCAGGCCGCCACCGACGCCGCGACCGCGGCGCGGCAGCGGGCGGCGAAGGACCAGAAGACCGCGCAGGACGCGGCCAACGCGGCCAACGCGCTGGTCGCGACCATCCACCAGGAACAGGCCGCGCTCGCGCCGCTGGTCCAGCAGGCCCAGGCGGCCGCGAAGAAGGTCGCACCGTCCCAGCTGAACCAGACGCTGGACCCGGGCCAGTTCATCGTGCCGGCCGGCGCTGCGGGTACTGCCATCCAGGCAGCCGAGGCCGAGATCGGCAAGCCCTACGTGTGGGGCGCGGCCGGACCCGGCTCGTTCGACTGCTCCGGCCTGATGTTGTGGGCGTGGGCCAAGGCCGGTGTCACCCTGCCGCACTCCAGCTCCGCGCAGTCCACCATGGGCGTCTACGTGCCGCTCGACCAGTTGCAGCCCGGTGACCTGATCTTCTTCGGCTCGCCGGTGCACCACGTCGGCATGTACGTCGGCAACGGCGACATGGTCGACGCGCCGAACTCCGGCGAGGACGTGAAGATCCAACCCATCTTCAGCGGCGCGAGGTTCGGCCGCAGGCTCTCCGGCTGAGCCAGCGTGCGGCGTCCGGATAGGCTCGGATGATGCGCAGGACCCTGCTTGTCACCAACGACTTCCCACCGCGTCAGGGTGGCATCCAGACGTACCTGCACAGGCTGGCGAGCGAACTGCCGCCCGAGGATCTGGTCGTGTACGCGCCTGCCTGGGAGAAGGGCGTCGAACACCATCCCGAGTTCGACGCCGCGCAGCCCTTCCGCGTGGTCCGGCATCCGACCTCGCTGATGCTGCCCACCCGGGACGTGGCAAGGCGGACCGCCGCGATCCTGCGTGAGGAGCGCTGCGAGGCGGTCTGGTTCGGCGCGTCCGCGCCGCTGGCGCTGCTCACCCCCGCCCTGCGGGCGGCGGGCGCGAAGCGGGTGGTGGCGTGCACGCACGGACACGAGGTCGGCTGGTCGATGCTGCCGGGCGCGCGGCAGGCGTTGCGGCGCATCGGCTCGACCGTGGACGTGCTGACCTTCGTCAGCCGCTACACCCGTTCCCGGTTCTCGGCCGCGTTCGGTCGGCTGGCGCCGTTGGAGCACCTGCCCTCCGGCGTGGACATCGACACCTACCGGCCGGACCCGGTGGCGCGCGAACGGATCAGGACTCGGCACGGCCTCGGCGACCGGCCGACGGTGGTGTGCGTCTCGCGGCTGGTGCCACGCAAGGGCCAGGACATGCTGATCAGGGCGTTCCCTACGATCCGCGAGCGGGTGCCGGACGCGGCGCTGCTGATCGTCGGCGGCGGCCCGTACGCGGCGAAGCTGCGTGCGCTGGCCGAGGCGACCGGCGTGGCAGGCGAGGTGATCTTCGCCGGTTCGGTGCCGTGGGCCGAGCTGCCGGCGCACTACGCGGCGGGCGACGTGTTCGCCATGCCGTGCCGCACCCGGGGCAGGGGCCTTGACGTCGAGGCGTTGGGCATCGTGTTCCTTGAGGCGGCCGCGACCGGGCTGCCGGTGGTGGCCGGCAGGTCCGGGGGCGCGCCGGAGACGGTGCGCGACGGGGTCACCGGGCACGTGGTGGACGGGCGCGACGTGGCCGAGCTGGCCGACGCGGTCGGCGGACTGCTGGCCGATCCGGAACGCGCGGCGAAGATGGGCGCGGCCGGGCGGGAGTGGATGCGGGAGGAATGGCGCTGGGTCGACCTGGCCGAGCGGCTGCGCTGCTGGCTCGATCGCTGAACCGCTCGACCGCCTGATCGCTCGGCCTCCTGAACCGGCTCGGCGCCGGAATCCGGTCCATGCGGCCATTCCGGGCGCCATTCGAGTTGTTGAGAGGCGCGTAACAGAGTTTTCTTCGACAGCACCCAGTTCGCTGGCTCACACTGGAGGCAGGGAACTGGCTCCGGTGACCGTCCGTTACACGATCAGCTACATCTACCGGTGGACCCGGAAACCAACCCTGGGACCGATGCTCACGCACCGGCCGGCGACGATGATGGGTGACGAGCCCACGGGATCGAGGTACGGCCACATGACCAGTCCTGATGCGATGCGTGCGTCAGACGGGGACCGCGAGAAGGTCGTGCAGGCGCTGCAGGAACAGGTGGGAGAGGGCAGGCTCACGCTCCAGGAGTTCGAGGAGCGCAGCACCGCCGTCTACGAAGCCAAGACAGTCGGCGAACTGCGCAAACTCCTCTCGGACCTGCCCGTTGACGTCTTCCCGCAGCCCGCGCCCCCTTTTGCGATGGGCGCCGCCTGGCAGCCTTATGCCATGCCGGCCGTGCCGCCGTGGCAGCAGCGGCAGATCGTGCGCGCGGGCGGCCGGCCCAACCCGCTGGTGTTCGTGTTGTTCGCGTTCGTGATCTTCGCCGCGGTGGGCGGCGCGGTCACCATCGGGCCCTACCTCTTCCCGCTGGTCATTTTCGGGTTCCTGATGCTGCGCATGGCCGCTAGGGGCGGTCGCGGCAGGCGCTACCCGCCCTACGGCCGCTGAACGCGCCAGCACCCGGCCCAGACCATCACCAGAGCCGCGGCACCTCGCGTGCCGCGGTTCTCCGCTTCAGCGGGTGTAGATAGCGGCTCAGCGGGTGTAGATAGCGGCTCAGCGGGTGTAGATGGCGGCGATATCGGCCTCGTAGCGCTGGGCCACGATCGCGCGGCGCAACTTGAGGCTGGGCGTCATCTCGCCGCCCTCCTCGGTGAAGTCCTTGGGCAGGATGCGGAACTTGCGGATCGACTCGGCCTTGGACACCGCGTTGTTGGCCTCGTCGATCGCGCCCTGCACCTCGGCGACCAGGTCCGGATCCTGGGCGAGGTCGGCGACGGTCGCGGCGTCCTGCTTGCCGTGCTGCGCCTTCCAGGTCGGGAAGAACTCCTCGTCGATGGTGATCAGCGCGCCGATGAACGGCTGCTTGTCGCCGACGACCATGCACTGGCTGATCAGCGGGTGCGCGCGCAGCCGGTCCTCAAGCACGGCAGGGGAGACGTTCTTGCCGCCCGCGGTCACGATGATCTCCTTCTTGCGGCCGGTGATCCGCAGGAAACCCTCGTTGTCAAGGGAGCCGAGGTCGCCGCTGTGGAACCAGCCGTCCTCAAGCGCCTCCTTGCTGGCGGTCTCGTTGTTCCAGTAGCTGCCGAACACGACCGGGCCACCGATGAGGATCTCGCCGTCGTCCGCGATGCGCACCGAGGTGCCCGCGACCGGCCTGCCTACCGTGCCGACCCGGAAGGCGTCCTCGGTGTTCACGCAGGCCGCCGCGCTGGTCTCGGTCAGGCCGTAGCCCTCGTAGACGGGCACGCCGATACCGCGGAAGAAGTGCGCCATCCGCTCGCCGAGCGGCGCGCCGCCGGACACGGCGGCGGTGCACCGGCCGCCGAGCGCGGCACGCAGCCTGCTGTAGACGAGCCGGTCGAAAAGAGCGTGCTTGAGCTTGAGGCCGATGTTCGGGCCGCCTGCGTCCATGGCCTCGCTGAAGGCGACGGCCGTCGCCTCGGCCGCGTCGAAGATCTTGCCCTTGCCGCTGCTGTGCGCGGTTTGCTTTGCCGTGTTGTAGACCTTCTCGAACACGCGCGGCACGGCGACCACGAACGTCGGCCGGAACGTGCCGAGGTCGGCGACGAGGTTCTTCACGTCCGGCGTGTGTCCGAGGGTGAGTCGGGCGTAGATGCAGGTCAGGGCCAGTGCGCGGGCCAGTACGTGGGCCAGCGGGAGGAACACCAGCAGCGAGTTGCCCGGTTGCAGCATGCGCGGGAACGCGTTCACGTCGGCCCGCACCTCGGCGAGGAGGTTGCGGTGGGTCAGCTCGCAGCCCTTGGGGCGGCCGGTGGTGCCGGAGGTGTAGACGATGGTCGCGGTGTCGTCGGCGCGCACGGTGTGCCGGCGGCGGTGCACGTCCTCGTCGGCGAGTCCGGCGCCGAGCGCGATCAGTTCCAGCACGGCTCCCGCGGACTGCTGCCGGTCGGTCCCGGTGGGCGGGTCGAGCTGCCAGACGTGGCGGACGTTGGCAGCGCGGGCGCGCACGCCGTCCACGACGCTGCGGTGCGCGGAGGTCTCGACCACGACCGCGCGGGCGGCCGAGTCGGTGACGATCCACTCGACCTGCTCGGCCGATGACGTCTCGTAGATCGGCACGCTGACGCAGCCCGCCGCCCAGATCGCGAAGTCGAACAGGGTCCACTCGTAGCGGGTCTTGGACATCAGGCAGACCCGGTCGCCAGGGTTCAGGCCCATGGCCATCAGGCCCTTGGCGACGGCCATGACCTGGGCGGCGAAGTCCCGAGCGGTCAGGTCCACCCAGGTTCCGTCCACCCGCCGCTGGATACTGACCACGTCGCCGAAGCGGTCCGCGTTGGCCCACACCATGTCGGTGAGGTTCTCCTCGTCGGCGACCGCGGTGCCGGCCGTCGCCGGGACGGTGAACTCGCGCACGTCAAACCTCCGCGCCCGGAAATGTTACTGGTGGGAAACCTAGCGTGTCGGTGGTGTTCGACACCAGGTTGGTTCCCTCGGCGCGTCCGTCCGCCCGGACACGCATGGCATTCTCACCGCGTGAGCACGGTGGACATCGTGGACGAGACCTTTGTGGTGGTCGCCCCGTCGACTCTGGCGACCGCTTTCGCCGATCCGGCCAACTGGCGTCGATTGTGGCCGGATCTCCGACTTGAGGTCTACCTGGACCGCGGCGCCGAGGGGCTGCGCTGGACGGTGCGTGGCGCGCTGGTCGGCACCATGGAGGTCTGGCTGGAGCCGATGCTCGACGGCACGCTGCTGCACTACTTCCTGCGCGCCGACCTCCCCGGCTCGGCCGACCCGCGTGCGATCGAGCGGGAACGGCGCAACCGCCAGCTGGCGACCAAGCGCATCACGCTCGGCCTGAAGATGGCGCTGGAACACGGCCGCCCACCCGGCTGCCCACCCCAGGAGTGAGATTCCCGGCCGATCGCCCCGAATGCCGGACGAATCGCGGCGTGCGCGCCGCGATGCCGGGAATGGTTCCTTCCCTCGCCGTGATCAGCCGGATAGGTTGTGACCTGCGTAAACGGCATCAGGTAAGGGGGTTGGCATGAGCTTCGACGAGGGTCTGCTGCGCAGGGCGATCGAGTTGTCCGCGACCGCGGTGAAGACCGGGAACGATCCGTACGGGTCGCTGTTGGCCACGCCGGAGGGCACCGTGTTGGCGGAGGACTGGAACACCACCGCGACCGACAACGACATCACCGCGCACCCGGAACTCAAACTCGCGCGTTGGGCCGCGCGCGAACTAGCGCCGAATGTTGTCGCGACTACAATCATGTACACGAGTTGTCAGCCGTGCGGGATGTGTTACGGCGCGATTCAACGCGCCGGGCTCGCCCGCGTGGTGTTCGCGCTGACCGGCGAGCAGGCGGGCGCGTTGACACCGGGCGAGTCGTGGCCGGACGTGCCGCACGACGGGCCACACCTGTACGACCTCGCGCGGGTGCCGTTCGGCCGGTAATTGACCACAGTGGACGGTGCGGCGCCAACAAAGGGGCGATGAGCGCGTCTCATTTCCAGCCCTGGCCGATCGGGCCGTCGTAATCTTGCGTCATGCGGGTCAGCGTGGTGTCCGATGTGCATGGCAATGCCGACGCGCTGGCCAGGGCCGGCGACGGGGTCGACGCCGTGATCGTGCTCGGCGACCTGCTCGACTTCGTCGACTACCACGATCACCGGGGCGGCATCCTCGGCGCGGTGTTCGGGCCGGACAAGGTGGCCAAGTTCGCGGAGTTGCGGCGCGGCAGGCAGGGCGCCGTCGCCGCGTACGCGCGGTCGCTGTGGGCGAGCCTTGACAACGCGGCCGAGGTGATCGAGGAGGCCATCCGCGACCAGTACACCAAGCTGTTCGCTGCGATGACCGCGCCGACCTACGCGACCCCTGGCAACGTGGACGCGCCGGCGCTGTGGCCGGAGTACGCCGGTCCGAACGTGCGCGTGCTGGACGGCGAGAGCGTGCGGATCGGCGGCCTGACCTTCGGTTTCGTCAGCGGCGGGCTGCTGCCAGACGGCGCGACCGTGCGGCGCACCGGGGTGTGGGTGCCGAACCTGCGGCCAGAGTCGGACTTCGCGGCGCGCGCAGCCAACCTCGGCGAGATCGACGTGCTGTGCAGCCACATCCCGCCGACGGTGGCCGAACTCACCTATGACGTCGTCGCGCGCCGCTTCGAGTACGGGTCGGCGCACGTTGGCGCAGGTCATCCGGGAGCGGCGGCCGCGCTGGTCGTTGTTCGGGCACGTGCACCAGCCGTTGGCGCGCCGGATGCGGCTCGGGCACACGGAGTGCGTCAACGTGGGCCATTTCCAGCGGACCGAGACCCCCTACCTGCTGAGCTGGTAGCCGAACAACCGGTAGCCTGCCTCGCATGGCCGACGAGTCCACCCAGTCCATCGTGATCGACGCGCCGCCCGAGCGGATCATGGCGGTCATCGCGGATTTCGCCGCGTATCCGGAGTGGACCAACGCGGTCAAGCAGACCGAGGTGCTCACCGAGGGCGCGGACGGCCGTGCCGAGCAGGTCCGGTTCAACCTCGACGCCGGCCCGATCAAGGACGTGTACACGCTGGCCTACGAATGGTCGGCCGACGGCCTGAAGGTCGGTTGGACGCTGGTCAAGGGGCAGATGCAGAAGGCCCAGGAGGGCAGCTACACGCTGACCCCGCAGGGTGCGCGTACCGAGGTTACCTACACTCTGTCGGTGCAACTGGCCATCCCGTTGCTCGGCCTGCTGCGGCGCAAGGCCGAAAAGGTGATCATGGACACCGCGCTGAAGGAACTCAAGCGACGCGTGGAGAACGGCGGCTGAGGCGTGCGGGTCCTGCTGTTCACCGGCAAGGGGGGCGTCGGCAAGACCACGCTCGCCGCGGCGACCGCCGCTCGGCTGGCCGTCGACGGCCACAAGACCCTGGTGGTGTCGACCGATCCGGCGCACTCCCTCGGTGACGCGTTCGGCGTCGCGCTGAGCCACGAACCGACCGAGATCGGCGGCGAGCGCGCGCCCGGCCTGTACGCGGGCCAGATCGACACGCGCACCCTGGTCGACGGCAGCTGGCAGGAGTTGCGCGGCCACCTGCGCACCCTGCTCGCCGGCGCCGGCCTCGACGAACTCGACGCGGCGGAACTGACCGTGCTCCCCGGGGTGGAGGAGCTGCTCGCGCTGTCCGAGGTGTACCGGTTGGCCGCGACCGGGCCGTGGGAACTGGTGGTTGTCGACTGCGGGCCGACCGCGGAGACGCTGCGCCTGCTCGCGTTGCCCGAGGCGCTCGCCGACTACCTGGAGCGGCTGTTCCCTACCCATCGGCGCGTCGTGCGCGGCGTGCTCGCCGGCCTGGCCGGGGCGCGCAACACCGAGCGGTGGGACGCGGCGGCCGACGCGTTGGGCAGGTTGGCCGAGCGGCTGAACGCGTTGCGCCGCCTGCTCACCGACCCGGCCAGCACCGGTGTCCGCCTCGTGCTCACCCCGGAACGGGTGGTCGCCGCGGAGACGCGGCGCACGTTGAGCGCGTTGGCGTTGCAGGACATCCGGGTGGACACGGTGATCGCCAATCGCCTCGTTCCGTCGTTCGAGGAGCAGGGGGCCGCTGGCGAGTGGCTGGCGACGCGGCGGGCCGAGCAGCTCGTCGTGCTCGACGAGTTGACCAGCGGCACGGACCTGACCGTGCGTACCGTGCCGCACCAGGCCAGCGAACCCGTTGGCACGCCGGCACTCCTGGCCCTCGCGGCCGAGTTGTACGGCGACGGCGACCCGTTGGCAGGAACAGATGCCGAACGCGTGCCGTTGTTGTCCGTGACCGGTGGTGGGCGGGCGCTCGACGCCGCGTTCCAGTTGCGGATCTCGGTGCCGCTGAGCGCGGACGCGGAGATCGACCTGGCCAGGGTCGACGACGAACTCGCGCTCACCATCGACGGGCGACGCAGGCTGATCGGCCTACCGGCCGCGCTGCGCCGCTGCACGGTGACCGGGGCGGATGTCGACGAGCGGGGCGTGCTGGTGCATTTCCGGCCCGACCCCGCGGTTTGGATGCGATGACAGGCATGGACGAGCCCGAGTGGAATGAGCAGGCGGGGGCCGGTAGCGATACAGCGCCGCCCGGTGCCAAGCTCGCCGAGGAGTTCAAGTTGCTGCTCGGGGTGCTCGCCGAGCGCGCGGAGCCCTGGCTGGCCCGGCTGGCCACCGCCCCCGACGACGCCGAGCACACGCCGGCGACCTGCGGCTGGTGCCCAGTGTGTGCGGGAATGGCGGTGCTGCGCGGAGAACGGCCGGAGCTCGCGGTGCGCGCCGCCGAACACGCCTCCGGCCTGCTCGCCGTCCTGCGTGCCTCGCTGGCCGAACGTCCGCCCGCTGAAGCCCCGACCCAGGAAGCGACCCAGGAAGCGACTCAGGAACCGCGGCCGGAGCGGGTGCAGAAGATCACCATTCGCAGGCGTGGCTCCGGGAGTGAGACGTGACCCGGTGCTGACCGTGGGGGTGGATGTCGGCGGGACCAGCATCCGGGCCGGCGTCGTCGATTTCCGGGGCGACGTCCTCGACCTGACCAGGACGGGCACGCCAAGCGGCGAACAGGCGCTTGACGACGCGATCGTCGGTGTGATCAGCGAACTCACCGGCCGGCACCGGATCACCGCGGTCGGGTTGGCGGTCGCCGGGTTCGTCGCCGAGGATCGGCGCACCGTGCGGTTCGCGCCGCACCTGGCCTGGCGACAGGCCCTGGTCGCGGACCGGATCTCCGGCCGGATCGGCCTGCCGGTCGTGCTGGAGCACGACGCGAACGCGGCGGCCATCGCCGAGCACCGCTTCGGCGCGGCGCGCGGCTCGTCGGTCGCGGTGCTGATCGCGTTGGGCACCGGTATCGGCGGCGGGCTGCTGCTGGACGGGAAGATCTTCCGAGGCGCGTTCGGGGTCGCGCCCGAACTCGGTCACCTCACGCTCGTGCCGGGCGGGCGGCCGTGCTCGTGCGGGAAGAACGGCTGCTGGGAGCGCTACTGTAGCGGGACCGCGCTGGCCACCACCGCCATCGAGCTGCTCGCGGGCCATCAGGGCACGCCGTCGCTGCTGGTGCGCGAGGCGGCCGCCGACTCCCGCTCGATCACCGGCCGCCGGGTCGCGGCGGCGGCGCGCGACGGCGACCCGATCGCCTGCCAGGCCATGGCCGATCTGTCGCACTGGCTGGGTGAGGGCCTCGCGCTGGTCGCGGACGTGTTCGACCCGGAGATCGTGGTGATCGGCGGCGGCCTGTCCGAGTCGGCGCCGCTGTACCTCGACGACGCGCGGGAGCACTACGCGCGGGCGGTGACCGGGGCGCGGCACCGGCCGCTGGCGCGGATTCGCACCGCGCAGCTCGGCGACGACTCGGCGATCGTGGGCGCGGCGACGCAGGCGGCGGAAACGGTCAGCCCGATCCGGCAGATGGCCAGGATCGGCCTGAAGGGCTACGCGGCCCGGCGAAGAAGCTCGTAGCCGATCAGATTCGTAGCCGATCAGATCTGGGCGCCGTCGTCGCGGTCGCCGTCTGGCGGGTTGCCGTGCCTGATCCGCAGCACCAGCCAGCCGATGCCGGCCGCGAGCGAGACAAGGCCGAGCGGGGTGCCGATGCGGGTGCCGATGCCGATGATGGTCGGCACGATCAACAGCAGCAGGCCGACGGTGATCAGCAGCATGCCGATGACCGTGCCGGCGCGGGGTTTCGGAAACGGCGGCGGCTCTGGCGGGACGTAGTGTTCCTCGTCGCTCGCGGCCGCCCAGTCCCATTCCTGGCTGGCGGCGCGCCAGCCGCTCGGTTCGGTTGTGGCGCTCTGTTGTTGCGCGCCCGCTGCTGGCTCGGTGGGTGGCGTGCCGGTCTCGGTCACCGGATCATCCTCGGTGAGGAAGGATCCGAGCCCCTCACGTTCCAGGCCAGCGACGATTTCGGCGAACGCCGCGTCGACGTCCTCCGGCCCGTCCGGCCCTCTGTTCATGCCACCTCACCCGCCTACGCTCGCCTACCATCCATCGTCGCACGGACCGAACCAAGATGGGGCACAGTAATGACCCAGTAAGGGAAATCCGCCCCTCCGCTCGCGCGCGGAGGGGTCATGCGGTCCGGGTGGGGCGGTCGTCAGTCGAGTGGGGTCAGGGCTTCCCTGGCTCGTTGGCGCAGCGGCGCAAGGGTCTTGGTCACCAGAACCAGCTCGTCCAGCATGATCTTGCTGGAGGTCAGCAGCACGTCGTTCGGCCGAAGGGTGCGGTCCTCGTCGAGGAACTGTTGCACGAACGGGATGGAAACGGCCTCGGGCAGCGGCGTCATCTTGAGCGTGGTGAGCACCTGCTTGATCATCTGGGCGGCGCGGGTGCCTGCCGCGACGCCGCCGTAGCTGACCAGGCCGACCGGGGCGTAGTGCCATTCCTGGTTGAGGTAGTCCAGCGCGTTCTTCAGCTCGGCGTTGAAGCCGTAGTTGTACTCGGGCATGACCAGGATGAACGCGTCCGCCTCGATGATCTTCTCGGCCCAGTCCTTGGTGTGCTGGTGGACGTAGCGGCGTAGGCGTGGGTGGTGCGGCTCGTTCATGAACGGCAGGTTCACCTCGGCGAGGTCGACCAGCTCCACCTCGTCGAATCCGCCGTGCTGTACGGCCTGGTCGCGGATCCAGTGCGCAACAGACGGACCTACCCGTCCCGGACGGGTGCTCGCGATGATGATCTCCAGCTTGGCCACGACCGCTCTCCAGATCTAACGAAGGTTTAATGTTCAACTAATTCTAGGCAGGGCTAACCTCGTTAAGCTGGTGTTGTGACGTGGTACACAAACGTCACAGGTGGATGAGGAGGCGCACGGCGCAGTGCTCTACACGCTGATGAAACACGTGCTGCTCGGTCCGTTGCTCCGGCTGTTCTTCCGGCCGAGGATCGAGGGGCTTGAGCACATTCCGCCGACCGGTGGCGCGGTGCTGGCCAGCAACCATCTCGCGGTCGCCGACTCGTTCTTCCTGCCGCTGATGGTGCCGCGCCGAGTCACCTTCCTCGCCAAGCGCGAGTACTTCACCGGCACCGGCCTCAAGGGCAAGCTGAAGAAGCTGTTCTTCGCCGGTGTCGGCCAGGTGCCGATCGACCGCTCAAGCGGCGCGGCCGCGCAGGCCGCGCTGGACACCGGGGTGCGGCTGCTGATGGGCGGCTCGCTGCTGGGCATCTACCCGGAGGGCACCCGATCCCCGGACGGCAGGCTGTACAAGGGCAAGACCGGCCTGGCGCGGATGGTGTTGCAGGCGCGCGTGCCGGTGATCCCGGTCGCCATGTTCGGCACGGACAAGGCCAACCCGATCGGCTCCAAGATGTGGCGGCCGTATCCGATCCGGATCAAGGTCGGCCCGCCGCTGGACTTCTCCCGCTACGACGGCCTTGCCGGCGACCGGTTCGTCGAACGCTCGGTCACCGACGAGATCATGTACGCGCTGATGGAGCTGTCCGGCCAGGAGTACGTGGACGTGTACGCGGCCAAGGTCAAGGAAGATCTGGAAAAGGCGGCGGCCGACGGAGCGGCGGCCGACGGGGCGACGGCGCCGAAGGTGCCGGTGCCGTCCCAGCCCGTCGAGCCGGACCGGGTGCGCAGCGCGGCGAGCTGACGGGGAGATCACTAAGCTTGCCTGATGCGGTTCTTCTACGACTGCGAGTTCATCGAGGACGGCGTCACCATCGACCTGGTGTCCATCGGAGTCGTCGACGAGACCGGACGCGAGTTCTACGCGGTGTCGACCGAGTTCGACCCGGACAAGGCCGGACCGTGGGTGCGCGCGCACGTGCTGCCCAAGCTGCCGCCGCCCAGCGACAGTGCGTGGCGCTCGCGCGCGCGAATCCGCGCCGACCTGCTGGAGTTCTTCGGGGTCGGCGACGGCCGGGGGCCGGAGATCGAACTGTGGGCGTGGATCGCGGCCTACGACCATGTCGCGCTCGCCCAGCTGTGGGGCGCGATGCCGGCGCTGCCGAGGCAGATTCCCCGGTTCACCAACGAGCTGCGCCAGCGCTGGGAGGACGCGGGCAGGCCGAAGCTGCCGCCCGCCCCGTCCGACGCGCACGACGCGCTGGCCGACGCCAGGCACAACCTGGTGCGCTGGCGCATCATCGAAGCGGTAAGAAGGGCAAGTTAACCCGCCGTTGTCCGCCCGTTCGCCTGCTTGCACGAACTGATGAAACGAGCCAGGTCTAGGGTGACTGCACCGATCCAGTTAGAGTGAGGCTCGACGCGGGCCCCGGCGGGGTCGAACTCACAACTCGGGAGCGATTGAGATGCGCATCGGTGTGCTCACCGGCGGCGGTGACTGCCCAGGGCTGAACGCGGTGATTCGTGCGGTGGCCCGCAAGGGCATCGAGGAACACGGTTGGGAGATCGTCGGGTTCCGCAATGGCTGGCAGGGCCCGCTGGAGAACCTGACCCGGCCGATCGGCCTCGCCGAGGTCGAGGACATCCTCAACCGAGGCGGCACCATCCTTGGCTCGTCGCGGACCAACCCGTACAAGGTCGACGGCGGCGTCGATCGCATCCGCGCGGTGCTCGCCGAGAACGGCATCGACGCGCTGGTCGCCATCGGCGGTGAGGACACCCTCGGTGTCGCCAAGAAGCTGACCGACGACGGCATCGGCGTGGTCGGCGTGCCCAAGACGATCGACAACGACCTCGGCGCCACCGACTACACCTTCGGCTTCGACACGGCGGTGCACATCGCCACCGAGGCCATCGACCGGCTGCGCACCACAGCCGAGTCGCACCACCGCGCGCTGGTCGTCGAGGTCATGGGCCGGCACGCTGGCTGGATCGCGCTGCACTCCGGCCTTGCCGGCGGCGCGAACGTGATCCTGGTGCCGGAGCGGCAGTTCAGCGTCGACCAGGTCGTCGACTGGGTGGAGCGGCGCTTCGAGCGCCAGTACGCACCGATCATCGTGGTGGCCGAGGGCGCGATCCCGCAGGGCGGCGGCGAGGTGCTGCTCTCCGGCGAGAAGGACGCGTTCGGGCACGTCCAGTTCGGTGGCATCGGCGACTGGCTGGCCAAGGAGATCGCCAACCGGACCGGCAAGGAGTCCCGCGCGGTCGTGCTCGGCCACGTGCAGCGCGGTGGCACCCCCACGGCCTACGACCGGGTGCTGGCCACCCGCTTCGGCCTGCACGCGGTGGACGCCGTGCACGACGGCGACTTCGGCGTGATGGTCGCGCTGCGCGGCACGGACATCGTCCGGGTCAAGCTGGCCGAGGCGACCGCCGAGCTGAAGACCGTGCCGGTCGAGCGTTACGAGGAGGCCGAGGTCTTCTTCGGCTGAGTCTTCTTCGGCTGATCCCAGCCCGCTGAGATGTGGCGCCGCTCTCCCCGACGGAGGGCGGCGCCGCACTGTGTCCGAGGGCCTGTATTAAGTTAGCCTTACCTGAGAACGACCGAGGGTGGAGGCGACGTGTGGGCTGATGGTCTGCCCAATCTGTTGATCGGGTTACGTGAGGGGCTGGAAGCCGGCCTTGTGGTCAGCATCCTGCTCGCCGCCGTGCGACGCTTCTCGGCCAGCGGCGGTGACCGGTCGGGTCCGACAAGGCCGATCTGGTTCGGCGTCGCCGCCGCGATCGTGCTCGCGCTCAGCTTCGGCGCCGTGCTCACCTTCTACCGGTCCGTTCTGCCCACCACCGGCCAGGAAGCGCTCGGCGGCGCGCTGAGCGTGATCGCGGTCGTCCTGGTCACCGGCATGATCTTCTGGATGCGCCGCACCGCCCGTTCGCTCGCGGGCGAGTTGCGCGAGAAGGTCGCCGAGGCCATGAAGGTCTCGACAGCCGCCCTCGCGCTCACCGCGTTCCTCGCGGTCGGCAGGGAAGGCGTGGAGACCGCGCTGTTCCTGTGGACCGCGGCGCAGGCGTCCGGCCAGACGATCGCGCCGCTGATCGGCGCCGCCATCGGCATCGCCATCGCCGTGCTGCTGTGTGTGTTGCTGTACAAGGGTGCTGCCAAGATCCGGCTCGACCTCTTCTTCAACCGCACCGCGATCCTGCTGATCATCATCGCCGCCGGTGTGCTCGCCTACGGCCTCGGTGACCTCCAGGACGCCGGCTGGCTACCCGGCCACGAATGGGTCGCTTTCGACCTGTCCCAACACATCGACGCGTCGTCCTGGTGGGCGTCGATCATCACCGGTGTCACCGAGCTGTCGCCGACCATGACCTGGTTGCAGGTCGCGTTCTACCTCGGATACCTCGCCGTCGTGCTGACCCTGTTCATCCGCGAGGGCCGTCGCGCGAAAACGCCGGCACCCAAACCGGCCGAAGCTCCCGCTGAGACTGTCGAGCCGGAGCCCCGGAAAGCCGCACCCACCGGCCGCAACCGCGCGCTGATCGCCGGTGCGTTCGTGTTGCCGCCGCTGATCGCGGCCGCGCTGATCGGGTTCGCGCCGGGCAGTGCCACGGCCGCACAGCAGATCACGGTCACCGGGTCGTCGTGCGCGCCGGGCTGGTCGTCCGCGCGGCCCGGCAGTCAGGGCTTCACCGTGGTCAACAAATCCGGCCACACCGCCGAGGTCAACCTGGTCCAGGCGTCCACCCAGGGCATCGTCGCCGAGATCGAGACGCTCGGCCCGGCCACCTCGCAGACGCTCAACGCGACGCTGACCGACGGCTCCTACTCGTGGCGCTGCCTGATCGCCGGCCTGCCGACCACCACCTCCGCCCAGATCCAGGTGAGCGGCAGCGGTGACGGTGACCCGCAGGCCGCGCCGCCACCGGTCAAGCCGATCACCGTGAACGAACTGCGACCCGCCGCCGACGCCTACGACGCCTACGTTCAACCGAAGCTGGTCACGTTGGCCGGTCAGGTCAACCAGCTCAAGACCGACCTGGCCGTCAACAACATCCCGGCCGCGCAAGCCGACTGGTTGGCAGCGCAGTTGACCTGGGAGCAGGTCGGCGCCGCGTACGGCAGCTTCGGCGATCTCGGCGACGCCATCGACGGCCTGCCGCAGGCGCAGCCGCTCGGCGTGACCGACCCGAGCTTTACTGGCCTGCACCGCATCGAGTACGGCCTCTGGCACGGCCAGGGCGCCGCTGAGCTGCTGCCCGTCGCCGACCAGCTCAGCGGCGACATCACCACGCTGCAAGGGAAACTGCCGCAGATCACCGTCGACCCGACCGACATGCCGGTGCGTGCGCACGAGATCCTGGAGGACGCGCTGCGCGACCACCTGACCGGCATGACCGACGAGGGCGCCGGTGCCGCGTATGCCGAGACCTACGCGGACGTGCAGGGCACTCAGGTCGTGCTCGGCATGCTGCGCGACCAGATCGACGCAAGGCGCCCCGGCCTGCTGACCACAGTGGACGCTCAGCTGAACACGTTGAGCCAGGCCCTTGCGGCCACCCAGTCCAATGGTCGGTGGCAGAGCCTGGCCGCCACCCCGTCGGCAGCGAAGCAGAAGGTCGACGCGGCCATCGGCGCCGTGCTGGAGAACCTGTCGATCATCCCCACCATTCTCGAAGTCCCCGCCCGCTGAACCTGCCCAGGAGAGATCGCACCGATGGACATCAACCGACGCAATCTGTTGAAAGGCGCGGCGGCGGGCGTCGTGGGCACCGCGGTGACCGGCGGACTGCTCGCGGCGGGCGCCAGGGCGGACGCGGACGCCGCGTCCTCGTCGAACCCGACACCGCCCGCCTCCGTGCCGTTCCACGGCGAGCACCAGGCCGGCATCACCACGCCCCAGCAGCGCTACTCGACGCACGCCGCGTTCGACGTGACCGCCGCGAACAGGGCGGAACTGTTGGCGTTGTTCAAGACCCTGACCGCGCGGTCCCGTGCGCTGACCGGTGGCGGGGCAGCGCCCGACCTCGGCGTCGGCTCGCCGCCCTCGGACAGCGACGTGCTCGGGCCGGACATCCCGGCCGACGGCCTCACGGTCACGCTCGCGGTCGGGTCCAGCCTGTTCGACGACCGGTACGGCCTCGCGGCGAAGAAGCCCAAGAACCTCGTGCCGATGCGCAGCTTCCCCAACGACGCGTTACAACCCGAGCTGTGCCATGGCGACCTGATGCTCCAGTTGTGCGCCAACAACCCGGACACCGTCCACCACGCCCTGCGCGACATCGCCAAGCACACCAGGGGCGGCATGCAGGCGCGCTACCGGCAGGACGGGTTCGTCTCGCAACCGAGGCCCTCCGGTGCGCCGCGCAACCTGTTGGGCTTCAAGGACGGCATCTCGCAGCCGCCGCCGAGCCTGGACGACGAGATCCTGTGGGTGCGGCCGAACTCGGGCGAGCCGAGCTGGGCGGTCGGCGGTTCCTACCAGGTGACCCGGTTCATCCGGATGCTGGTCGAGTTCTGGGACCGGGTGTCCATCAACGAGCAGGAGAACATGTTCGGCAGGCGCCGCGACTCCGGCGCCCCGCTGGACGGCCAGAACGAGACCGACGCGCCGGACTACGCCAAGGACCCCAAGGGCGACGTGATCCCGCTGGACTCGCACATCCGGCTGGCCAACCCGCGCACCAAGGACACAGACGACAGTCGCATCCTGCGTCGCGGTTACAACTACGACAACGGGTTCGACGAGAACGGCAACATCTCGGCCGGCCTGGTGTTCACCTGTTTCCAGCAGGACGTGAAGCGCCAGTTCGAGGTCGTGCAGACGCGGCTGATCAACGAGCCGCTCGTCGACTACATCCAGCCCTTCGGCGGCGGCTACTTCTTCGCGCTGCCGGGCGTGCGCAACTCGACCGACTTCTTCGGCAACGGCCTGCTCACCTGAGCGCGCCAAGGTCCAGGTAGGCGGCGAAGGTGCCGAGCCAGTGCTCGCCCGCGTAGCCGTAGCCGAACACGTACCGCCAGCCGGCTTCGCGGTGCGCCTGCGCCGCCGCCAGCGCCAGGTCGACGTAGCGGTGTCCGGCCGGCAACGCCGAGGCGAGGCCGCGCCAGCACCAGGCACGCGAGAGCGCCAGTCCGACCAGGTGCGAGCCGTACGGGTCGCCGGGATCGTCGACGGGCACGGGTTCGCGCAGGCCCCGCCAGCGATCGGTGGCCAGATCGGGCAGGAACGCGTCGAACCAGGCGGCGAACTCCTCGGCGGTCAGCACGCGGCGCATCAGGTCGGTCTCGACCAGGGCGGGGGAGAGGAAGTCGGCCGCGTCCGGCTCGAACCCGCCGTAGTCGGTGTCGTGCCCGTACCAGCGGTGCGCGGCCGCGACGATCGCGGCGGCGAGTTCGGTGTCGTCGGTGGCGCGGGCGGCGTCGAGCACGAGCGCGCAGGCCAGCGCGGTGTTGGTGTGCGTGCCGACGCGGGTCGGCAACGCGGCGCCGCGTAACCAGTCGATCATGCGCCCGCGCAGCACGTCCGCGAGCGGCCGTAATCGTTCGGCGAACTCGGCACCATCCGGCCAGGTGCGCAGCTCGGCGTCCAGCAGCAGCAGCCACGCCCAGCCGTACGGGCGCTCCCAGTGGCGGCCGTCCTCGCCCGCGAAGAACGCGGCCTCGGTCGCGCAGCCCTCCTCGGTGATCAACTCCGCCAGCACGGCCCACGCCTTCCCCGCGTTCGGCAGGTCGGGGCGCAGCCGGAGGAGTCGCACGATCAGCCAGGTCTGGTGCACGCAGGAATGCCAGTCGAACGAGCCGGCGAACACCGGATGCCTGGTGCGCTGCGGCTTCAGCTCGTCGGTCGAGTTCACCAGGTGGGTCCAGTGCACGGGAAAGTCCCGCTGCACGTTCGCGACCGCGGTATCCAGTAACGCGCTCGCGGCTACATCGTCCAGTCGAGTGGTCACAGCAGGCATCCTGCCTGCCGAACCGAATTGGTAATAGACCCTTTCGGATTGGTTTTCGTCGGAGGTCAACGGGAACATCCCGCACATGCTGATCGTGTTCGCCGGCCTGCCCGGCACCGGAAAGACGACCCTGGCCAAGCAGATCGCCGCCGAACTGCCCGCCACCCTGCTGCGGGTGGACGTGATCGAGGCGGCCGTTGTGCGCAGCGGCATCGCGACACACCCGGTCAACGAGGTCGGCTACCTGGTCATGTACGAGGTGGCCGCCGGCAACCTTGCCATCGGCGGCCATGTGATCGTCGACGCGGTGAACTCGGTCACCGAAGCACGCGACCTGTGGGTCGCGCTGGCCAGGGAGCAGGACGTGCCGCTGCGCACGATCGAGGTGGTGCTCGCCGACACCGACGAGCACCGGCGCCGCGTCGAAAGCCGGGAAGGCGACCTTGTCGCCGGCCACGTACCCACCTGGGCGCAGGTCACCGCGCGCGAGTACGAGCCGTGGGACGAGGGAAAACACGGCCCCCGGCTGGTCGTCGACTCCGGGAACGGCGCGGCCGCGCTCGACGCGATCAGGACGTACCTGGCCGCGAGTTGACGTTCGCGGGCTGGGCCGGGCCCTCCCGTTGCCTGGGAAGTTGCGCGGGCCGAATATCCTGGTCATCGTGAACTGGACTGTGGACGTCCCGGTCGACGAACTGCCCGAACTACCCCCGCTGCCCGTCGGCCTGCGGCGCAAGCTCGACGACGCGCTGGCCAGGCCCGCCGCACAGCAGCCATCCTGGCCCGACGCCGAGCACGTGCGCCGGATCAGGACCGTGCTGGAGAGCGTGCCGCCGATCACGGTGCCCACCGAGATCGACCGGCTACAGACTCAGCTGGCCGCGGTCGCCAAGGGCGAGGCGTTTCTGCTACAGGGTGGCGACTGCGCCGAGACCTTTGCCGACAACACCGAGCCGCACATCCGAGGCAACGTGCGCACGCTGCTGCAGATGGCCGTCGTGCTCACCTATGGCGCGAGCATGCCGGTGGTGAAGGTCGGTCGGATCGCGGGCCAGTACGCCAAGCCGCGCTCGTCGGAGATCGACTCGCTCGGCTTGCAGTCCTACCGGGGCGACATCATCAACTCGCTGACCGCCACCCCGCAGGCGCGCGTGCCGGACCCGTCGCGGATGGTCCGCGCCTACGCCAACGCCAGCGCGACCATGAACCTGCTGCGTGCGCTGACCAGTGCCGGCATGGCCGACCTGCACCGGGTGCACGACTGGAACAAGGACTTCGTGCTGAACTCGCCAGCCGGCGAGCGCTACGACGTGATCGCGGCCGAGATCGACAGGGCGCTGCACTTCATGTCCGCGTGTGGCGTGCAGGACCACAGCCTGAACACCACGGAGATCTTCTCCAGCCACGAGGCGCTGCTGCTCGACTACGAGCGCGCCCTGCTGCGCATGGACACCCGCGAGGAGCAGGCGCGCCTGTACGACCTGTCCGGCCACTTCCTGTGGATCGGCGAGCGCACCCGTCAGTTGGACGGCGCGCACATCGCGTTCGCCGAACTGCTGAGCAACCCGATCGGGCTGAAGATCGGCCCGACCACCAGCCCCGAGCAGGCGGTCGAGTACGTGCAGCGGCTCAACCCGCGCAACGTTCCCGGCCGGTTGACGCTGGTCAGCCGGATGGGCAACGGCAAGGTGCGGGACGCGCTGCCGCCGATCGTGGAGAAGGTCACCGCGTCCGGCCAGCAGGTCATCTGGCAGTGCGACCCGATGCACGGCAACACGCATGAGTCGTCGACCGGCTACAAGACCCGGCACTTCGACCGGATCGTCGACGAGGTGCAGGGCTTCTTCGAGGTGCACCGCAGGCTCGGCACTCACCCCGGCGGCATCCACGTCGAACTGACCGGCGAGGACGTCACCGAGTGTCTCGGCGGTGCCCAGGACATCTCCGACACCGATCTGGCCGGCCGCTACGAGACCGCTTGCGACCCCCGGCTGAACACGCAGCAGTCGCTTGAGCTGGCGTTCCTGGTCGCGGAGATGCTCCGCGCCTGATCCCGCGTGTCCTGCAGGACGCGGCGGCCGTTGTGGTCGCCGCGTCCTCTTTCGAGAGCGCCGCGAGGACCGTCTGGTAAGTTAGTTAGCAGGGCTAACTTTACCGATGATCGGGAGGTCCAGGTGGCAGCGACGCAGGGGGAGCCGCGAGCCAAGCTGGATCGCCGCATTCTCGTCGTCTTTCCCGGCCTGATGCTGGCGATGATGCTGGCCGCGCTCGACCAGACCATCGTGGCCACCTCGCTGCCGACCATCGTCACCGACCTCGGCGGCCTCACCCACATCTCCTGGGTCGCCACCGCCTACCTGCTCACCTCGTGCGTGTCCACGCCGATCTACGGCAAGCTCGGCGACCAGTTCGGCCGCAAGCGCCTGTTCCAGTTCGCGATCGTGCTGTTCCTGATCGGCTCCGCGCTGTGCGGCATGGCGCAGAGCATGACCGAACTGGTGATCTTCCGCGGCATCCAGGGCATCGGCGCGGGCGGCCTGATGGTCAACTCTCAGGCCGTCATCGGCGACCTGGTCGCACCCGCCGATCGCGGTCGCTACCAGGGCTTCATGCAGTCCGTGTTCGCCTTCGCCACGGTCGCCGGGCCGCTCATCGGCGGCGTGCTCACCCAGGACATCAGCTGGCGCTGGGTGTTCTACGTGAACCTGCCGATCGGCGCGGTCGCGCTTGTCGTGATCGCGCTCGTGCTCAAGCTCCCGCCACGCACCGGCCCCAAACCCAAGGTCGACTGGACCGGCGCCGCCCTGCTCACCGTCGGCGTCGCCGCACTGATCCTGCTCACGTCCTCCGGCGGCGAGGGCTTCGACTGGCTCTCCCCGCAGTCCGTGCTGCTCGTCGTGGTCGCGATCGGCGCCCTGGTCGGGTTCGTGTTCGTCGAGCGGCGCGCGCCGGAACCGCTGTTCCCGCTGCGCCTGTTCCGCAACCCGGTCATCCGGGTCAGCGGTCCGCTGATCTTCGTCGTCGGCTTCGGCATGCTCGGCATCTCGACCTTCATGCCGCTCTACCAACAGATCGTGGACGGCGTCTCGCCCACCATGTCCGGCCTGCGGCTCGCCCCGATGATGCTGGCCATGATGATCACCTCGGTCGTGGTCGGCCAGACCATCGCCAGGATCGGCCGCTACCGGATCTTCCCGAGGATCGGCGCCGCCCTGCTGATCGTCGGCACCACCTTGCTGTCCCTGCTCGGCCTGCACACCTCCTACGCCTTCCAGCTGCTCGCGCTGGCCGTGGTCGGCGCCAGCCTCGGCATGATCAACCCGGTCATGGTGCTCGCCACCCAGAACTCGGTCGAGGCCAAGGACATCGGCGTGGCCACGTCGGTCAACACCTTCGGTCGCACGGTCGGCTCGTCCTTCGGCGTCGCCGTGTTCGGCGCGATCTTCGCAACGCAGCTCACATTGTCGTCGCGACAACAATTGCCCGCTTCTGTGCTCGCGCGGTTCTCGCACAGCGGCATCAACATCAGCCGCGCGCAGATCGACGCGCTACCCGCCGCGCTGCGCACCGACTTCCTGTCCGGCTTCACCAGCGCGCTGCACGACGTGTTCCTCGGCGCCATCGTGGTCGCGGTCATCGGTTTCCTGCTCGCGATCCGCCTGCGCGAGGTGCCCCTGCGCCGTCGCAAGGCCCCGCCGTCGACAACGGCCGAACCGGTCAGGGAAACACCGCGAGCGTGAGCTGCGTGCCCGGCTGTACCAGCGTGTTCGGCGGCACCGACTGCTGGAACACGGTGCCGTTCTGGTCATTGCCGACCAGCGACTGCACCTGCGCCGACAAACCGAGCTGCTGCAACTGCTGCACCGCCTGACCGGCCTGCTCGCCGACCAGCTGCGGTACCGTCACCGCGTTGGACAGCACGACGCCGACCCGCTTGCTGCCGCCCGGCCCGATGACCGTGCCCGCCGGAGGCGTCGTGGCCATCACGAGCCCGCCGGCGATGGTCTGGGAGAACTGCGCAGGCTCGTCGAACGGCTGGAAACCGGCCGAGGTGAGCGCGGCGACCGCCTGGTCGTGCGACTGGCCGACCACGTTCGGAACCGGTTTGGGTGCGGGGCCCTTGCTCACCACGATGGTGACCTGCGAGTCCACCGGCACCTGGCTACCCGGCGCCGGGCTGAGGCTGATCACCGCACCCGAGGGCACCGAGTCGCTGTAGGTGTTCGCGTTCGGGTCCAGGTTCGGCACCAGCTGGTCAGCCTTGATCGCCTGCTCGACCGTGTTCAGGTTGGCGCCCGCGGTCACGTCCGGCACCACCGGCCTCCCCTCGGAGACCAGCAGCGTGACCGAGGCGCCGCGTAACTGCCTGGACCCCTCGGTCGGGTCCGTGTCGATCACCCGCCCAGCGGGGATCGTGTTGTCGTGCGTCTGCCGGACCACCACGCTCAGGTCGGCGCCGGTGATCGCGTGCTCGGCCGTTGTCGTGTCCAGCCCGGTCACCTGCGGGATCGCCGTCCAGCGCCCGCTGCCCAGCCACCACGCGCTCACCCCGACCAACACGGCGAGCAGCAGGATCACCGAGATCCAGATGGCGAAGACGCGCCTGCTGCGGGTGCGCTGCGCCTGGTAGCGGCCCATCGGCTGGCGCGCGGGCTGCGGCTGGTCGGGCGCTCCGTACCGCCCGGCCAACTCCTGGTACTGGTCCCTGGACAGCGCCCGCGTGCCGCTCGGCCCGACCGGACTTGGTCCGACAACCGGACGCGCGCGCACGGTTTCCGGATCCCGGTAGGCGTGCGTCTCGTTCGGATCGGCCGCGTCCTCGCGGTGCACGCTCGTGGTCGGCGCGAACGCCACCGGCTCCGGCCGCTCCACCTCCGGCACCGGGACCGGCACCGGCGTGATCCCGAGCGTCGCGCGCGTGCTCAGCAGTTCCGCCAGGAACGCGGCCGCGTCGACCGGCCGCAGCGCCGGATCGCGTCGGGTCGCGCGCAGCACCAGGTCGTCCACTGCCGGCGGCAGGCCGGGCTTGGCCTCGCTCGGCGGCGGCATGTCGTCGTTCACGTGCCGATACGCGATGGACAGTGGCGTGTCCGCTGAGTACGGCGGCACGCCGGTCAACATCTCGTAGAGCACGACACCAGCCGAGTAGACATCGCTGCGCGGATCGGCGGCGCCGGTGGCGACCTGCTCGGGGGAGAGGTAGGCGACCGTGCCGAGAATCAGGTCCGCGCTCGTGGTGCCCGCGTTCGCCACCGCCCGAACAAGACCGAAGTCGCCGACCTTGACGACGCCGCCCCGGCCGATCAGCACGTTCTCCGGTTTCACGTCCCGGTGCACGAGGCCGGCGAGGTGCGCGGCGGCGAGCGCGTTGAGCATCGGCTCGAGGATGCTGAACGCCAACGGCACCGGCAGTGCTCCCGGCCCACCCCGCCCACCCGAGAGCGCTCCCGGCCCACCCCGCCCACCCGAGAGCGCTCCCGGCCCACCCCGCCCACCCGAGAGCGCTCCCGGCCCGCCCTGCCCACCCGAGAGCGCCCCTGGCCCGCCCTGCCCACCCGAGAGCGCCCCTGGCCCGCCCTGCCCACCCGAGAGCGCCCCTGGCCCGCCCTGCCCACCCGAGAGCGCCCCTGGCCCGCCCTGCCCACCCGATGGGGCGCCCCGCGCGCGCAACAGGTCGCGCAGGGTCCCGCCGTCGACCAGTTCCATCACCAGGTAGATCTGGTCGCTGTCAACGCCCTGATCGTGTACGGCTACGACATTCGGGTGATGCAGCCTGGCCGCGGCTCGCGCCTCCAACTCGAACCTGTCGATGAACGAACGGTCGGCCGCGAACCTCGGCTCCATCACCTTGATCGCGACCGGACGGTCCAGCCGCAGGTCAACGCCCTGATAGACGCTCGACATGCCGCCCCGGGCCAACGGCGCGTCCACCCGGTAGCGTCGTTCGAGCACCGCGCCGACAACGCCGTCGCCGGTGACCTCGGGGCGTCTCGCCGTGTCGTTGGCCTCCACAACCGTCGATCGTACGGACGAAACATCCCTCGACTGGCGCAGGGCGCGCCGCGCGCCGGTGTGGCATGGTGGGCGCGTGAGTGCGATACCTGCCGCCGAGGATGTCCTCGATCGGTCGTTCGAAGTGTTGACCCTGGCCGAAGTCGCTCAGTCCGTCGGTCAGCCGGTCACGAGAGTGCATCAGATGGTGCGCGACGGTCACCTCGTCGCCTTCCGCCGAGACGGCGTTCTGGTTGTTCCCGCGCTGTTCCTCAACGGTGAGGGGGTGGTCAAAGGCCTTCCCGGCACGTTGACGGTGCTCGCCGACGCGGGTTTCTCCCAGGAGGAGATGCTGCGCTGGCTGTTCACCTCGGACGACTCGCTGCCCGGCGCGCCCATCGAGGCGTTGCGCGGCAACCGAGGCCGGGAAGTGAAGCGGCGCGCGCAGGCCCTGGCCATCTAGAGCCCCACCACCAGCTGAAACCCGTTTTCAGTCTCCGGGCGTCCCGTTGACAACCGGCGTGTTCAACGCGCGTCGATTGTCAACGATGGGCGCCCGGAGACTCGACCCTGCCAGCCGGGAAAACCTGCCCGACAGGCGCAGCGGGTCCGGCCGCAGCAGCGAGAGGCCGGCGATCGCGCCGACCGCCGCGATGCAGGCCAGGTAGGCGAAGTTGTAGAGGCCGCCCGAGCCGGCGGGGTAGGTGGACAGCATGATCCACACCGACACCCCGCACCCGATCGCAAGACCAGTGCCCGACCAGGCGAACCCGGCGGCCACCACCAGCGGCCAGCTGAAGTACCAGGGCAACGTGGCAGGCGAGAGCAGCACGACCGTGAGCAGCGCGAACGACGCGCGCAGCAGCACGGTCGGCACGTCGCCCGAGCGGGCCAGCCACCACTGCCGCACCACGAGCACACCCAGCAGCAGCCACCCGATGGCCCTGGCCACGGACAGGAACTGCGCGGGATCGGTCGCGGTGAACACGCCCACGATGCCGTTGGACAGCTGAGCGGCAGCGGTCGGCAGCGACATCCAGGTGACCACCAGGTTGGTCACGTCCAGCGCCTTGAGCCAACCAAGGTTGACCTGCGCGATCATCGTGGCCAGCGCGAAGATCGGCAGGAAGACCGCGAGACTCGCCGCGGTCGCCTTCGCGAAACGGCGCGCAGGCGAGCCGCTCAGCCGCGCCGCCCACACCCACACCAGGAACGGCAACACCACAGCGGCCGTCGCCTTCACCGAGAACCCGCAGGTGACCAGCGCGATGCCGAGCGCGTGCCGCCGCTCGATCACGAACACCGCACCTGCCGCGAGCAGGCCGACCATGAGCAGGTCGTTGTGGCCGCCGCCGACGAGGTAGGCGAGCACCAGCGGGTTGGCCGCGCCGAACCACAGCGCGACCACCGGGTCGCCGCCGAGCGCGTTCGCCAGCCGGGGCAGCGCCCAGCACAACAGGACGAGGCCGACGCAGAACACGCAGCGCAGCAGGATGAGGCCGATCTCCACGTGCTGGCCGGTGAACAGCACGACACCCTTGACGACCAGCATGAACAGCGGCCCGTACGGGGCCGGTGTGTTCTGCCAGATCGCGTCCACGTTGTGCGAGAGCGGATCGTTGAGCACGGACACGCCGTTGGTGTACGGGTTGAACCCGTGCAGGCCGAGGTCGCCCTGGGCGAGGTAGAGGTAGAGATCGCGGCTGAACAGCGCGGGCGCGAACAACAGCGGCACGGTCCAGGCGGCGATCGCGACCAGCACGCCCCGCCTGCCGACCTGTTTCGCGCGGACGGCGCGACCGAGTTCGATCCACGCCCACACCAGCATCAGCAGGCCCGCGTACAGCACCGCGGTGGCGAGTTCCTTGCCGTGCCCGTAGCGGACCCAGCTGAACATCGTGCCGTCCAACAGCTTGTCCGGCATGGGAACCGCGGCCGCACCGATGCCGCCGACCGCCACCATGACCACCCCGGACAGTCCACGCAGGATGGTGCGAACCGGCAACGAGCCGAGTTCCAGCCGATCGCTGGACGCGCTCGTACCAGGGACGGACACAGGTGCGGTCATTTGCGAGCCAGCATGGCACAGCGGCCGAACCCGCCACGGACCAGGTCAGTCGCCGTGACTCTGCCGTGACCTAATTCGGCCGCCGGGCTCTCACCGTCTACTCACACACCCAGCTCAGCGCCCTGTTAGCACCGTCCTACTCGCGACATCGGCATTTTCTGTGACAGTGCCGACAGTGCCCATATCCGGCCCGAACCAGTGCGCGAGCGCGTCCGCAAGACCGGTGTCGTCGCCCGGTTCGTCGTTCGCCCAACACACGTAACCGTCCGGCCGCACCAGCACCGCACGCTCACCCGACCGATGCTCGACCCGATCCGCCCAGCGCGCGGCGATTTCGGCGAACGCGCCGGTCGGATCGATCAGCGCGCCGCGCTCCGGCGACAGCGTGATGCCGAAGAATCGCCTGCCGGCCAACGGATGCGCGACGGGCACCGGGTAGGTGATGTCCACACCGGACAGCATCCCGGCGATGAAGCGGTTCACCTCTGGCAACCGCAGCAGCTTCGCGAACAGCCCGCGCAACTGCGGCTGGTCGACGTTGTTCACCGCGCCGAAGTTCGCCAGCACGCCCTGTACCCGCGCGTTGTCCAACACCATGGCGGCCACTGGATGCCGCTCGATGTGGTAGCTGTCCAACAGGTGCTCCGGCGCGTGCCCGCGCACCGAGGCAACCAGTTTCCAGCCCAGGTTCACCGCGTCCTGCACGCCGAGGTTGAGCCCCTGCCCGCCGAAGGGCAGGTGGACGTGCGCGGCGTCGCCCGCGAAGAACACCCGCCCCGCGCGGTAGTTCGGCACCTGCCGAGCCGCATTGTCGATCCTGCCGAGGAACCGCGACTCCACCAGCTCCACCTCGGGCCCGAACACCCTGTGCAGCGCGGCAAGCACCTCGGCCTCGGTCACCGGTACGTCGCGCCCTGGCGCGCCAACCACGCTGCTGGCGAACCGCAGCCAGCCACCGGTCAACTCGAACACCATCGCCCACGAACCATCCGCCGCCACCGCGGGCACGCCCAGCCGCGCCGACGGGTCGACCAACTGCTGCGCGGTCGCGTTGCGCACCCTGATGTCCGCGGTCAGCCCGGTTTCCGTGCCCTGCCGGCCAGGAAACCCGACCCCGAGCAGCTTGCGCGCCGCCGAATGCGCCCCATCCGCGGCCACAAGGTACTTCCCGGTGATCCTCGATTCTTCGCCGGCCGGCCCTGCGACGATCGCGGCCACGCCATCGGCATCCTGCTCGATTCCGGTCAGCTCATACCCGCGCAACACCGAAACCCCGCGCTCGCCCAGCCGACGCTCCAAGAAATCCTCAATATCGTTCTGCTCCAGGTGCAGCAGCGGCCCAGACGGGCGCAGCGCCGTGTAATCAATGCTCAGCCCGGCGAAATGCCCCTGGGGCAGCTCCCTACTCGGCTTGGCCGCGCGTATCGGTGCGAGCAGCCCGCGCATGTCCAGCACCTCGTTGGTGCGTGGCTGCACCCCCGCCGCCCTCGGCATCTTCGACCCCACCTGCGCCCGGTCCACCACGACCGTGCTGACTCCCGCGGTCTCCAGCTCCGTGGCCACCATCAGGCCGGTCGGTCCGGCCCCGATCACGATCACATCGACGTTCATGGCTCTACCTTGCTGCGCAACGAGTTCACCGAGCGAGGTATCGGCCAAGGGCTGATCGATTCCGACATATCCGTGGGTCCGGCTGACGGAAATCGACATCAGCCGCAGAACGCCCACTGACCGGGCGGGCAGTGCCCCGTCGACGACCTGATCGCCTTCACCTGCTGCGCGACCAACGCCTCGGCGGACACCAGGTTCGGCGCCCTGCCCACCAGGCTCACCGAACACGATGTCCTGCGCTCGGCAAGGCAGTCGCTCACCTGGTTGTCCGCGTAACCCTGCCAGGACGCGGCATTGGTCGCGCCGACCTTCCACACCTGCGTGTGCCCGCCGTCGTCCTGGTAGTCGATCCGGTAGACCGAGTCGCCGCCACCGCTGGAATCCGTGCCGGCACCGGGTTTCGCGCTCGCGCCCGCCTCGCTCGCCGCGGTGGCCTCAGTGCTGATGGCCTGCTGGTTCGGCGGCTCGGCCAGCGCGAACGCGGCCCAGCGCAGCTCGTAGGGATGGCTGCCCGGCACGGTCTGCGCGTGGTGGTAGAACGCGGCCCACTCCGGTGTGCTCACCGTGCACGTCGCGGTCCCGCCGGCACCAGCGGCCACCGGGTCGCTGATCACCTGGCAGGTGCCGATCGGGTTGTTGTCGCCGGTCCAGTTGCCGGTCACCAGCACCTTGGTCGCAACGGACGAGGAATTGGTGAACGTGACGTTCACCGCGCAACTGCTCGCGTCGCAGGTGCCCCAGCTCTGGCCGCCCTGCTGGATGTCCAGGTTCGGGTCGATCGCCGTTTGCAACACGCTCGCCTGCTGCCCCAGCGTCTGATAGACGGTGGCGATGTTCGGCGACGCGTCGCTGACATCCACGCTGAGGTCGCTTGAGCCGGTCACCGGCACCGTGAGATGCACGATGCCGTGCGGCGCCGCCGCGCTCACCATCATGGCTCGCGTGCCCTCCGGCGTCGGCGGGTCGATCCGCACCACGCTCGCCCCGCCGTACCGCGTCCTGGCCACGCTCGCGAACGGCCGGTTGTCCGGCGTGCTCGACCATTCGCCCAGGTTGCGGCCGAGCGCCTGCGGGGTCAGGTCGGTGACCGGGTCGACGCCGAGAAGGTCGGTCGGCACGCTCACCCAGTTACCGGCCGCCGCACTGTCCGAACCGGACGGAAGATCCGCGATCGACGACCAGAACGCCTGGCTCGCGTCGACATAGAGCCGCCCACTCAGATCCGCGAGCTGCGCCTGCTGGCCGTCAAGCACGGCCGTGCCGGTGACCTCACCGGACGCGGTGGTGAACAGGTCGACGGTGAGCTGGTCGTCGTTCTTGGTGGTCAGCGTGCCCTGTAGGTGCAGCGCGCCCGCCTCGGTGATGTTGTCGATCGCCTGGCGCACCACCTGCGTCACCGACTCGGCCGGCACCGCGACCCCCTCCGGCCGACCGCTGATCGACTCCGCGCACCCCGCGCACAGCAACGACACCACCCCGGCCAACGCGACCGAGGACAGCAGTAACCGCGACCTCGCCCGAGCCATCCGCGCCTCCCCGCCATCCGACACCGAATGTGTCGCGCCGGACCGCCGAATCGCTACGCCAGAAGATCAACGCGTGCCAGAAAAGTTCAGTGACTGCGGGCCGTGGCCGCGAACGCCAACTCGGTCAACGCCTCAGCCACGAACTCCGGCAGCGGCGCCGCCCGCAGCGTGGCCAACGCCGACCCGGTCAGCTCGTCGATGCGCCGCTCCACCGCGTCCACCGCGCCGACCGCGACCAGCATCTCGCGCACCTTGTCCACGTCCGCGACATCCAGCCCGTCCCGGCCAAGACACGCCCGCAGCAGCGCGGCATCGCCGTAGCGGCCCGCCGCTTCGGCATTGGCCAGCCCGAGCGCCACCAGCAGCGTGCGCTTGCCCTCCCGCAGGTCGTCACCTGCCGGCTTGCCGGTCACCGCCGGGTCGCCGAACACGCCGAGCAGGTCGTCCCGCAACTGGAACGCCACCCCGATCTCCGCGCCGAACCCCCGATACGCCCCAACCAATTCCGCGCTCGCCCCGGCCAACGCCGCACCAAGGTGCAGCGGCCGTTCCACCGTGTACGCGGCAGTCTTGAACCGGTCGATGCGCAACGCGGCCTCGACGCTCTCGTCGCCGCTGGCCTGCGTGCGCACGTCGATGAACTGGCCGGCCAGCACCTCGGTCCGCATGCCGAGCCACGGCTCGCTCGCCCGCTGGATCGCCTCGGCCGGCACGCCCGAGGTGTAGAACATGTCGTCGGTCCAGGCCAACGCGACGTCACCGAGCAGGACCGCCGCCGCCAACCCGAACTGGGCAGCCGCGCCGTGCCAGCCGTGCTCGGCATGCTGCGCCGCGAACCGCACGTGCACGGTCGGCGAGCCGCGCCGCACCGACGAGCAGTCCATCAGGTCGTCGTGGATCAACGCGCTCGCCTGCAACAGCTCCAACGCGCTCAGTGCACGCAACGCGGCATCGGCCTCGGGCCCTTCGCCGGCACCACCCGCGCCGCGCCACCCCCACCAGCCGAACGTCGGCCGCAGCCGTTTGCCGCCGCCGAGCACGAACTCCCTGAGCACGTCGATCGCCTCGGCGAAATCCGGGCCGATCTCGTCGACCCGCGCCCGCCTGCTGTCGAAGTACGCGCCGAGGACTCGCTGAACGTGTCCGGCCGGATCCCGATCAACGGCGGAGAGGACACCCATGTGAGGCATCATGGCAGTCTCTCTCCCCGGCCCCGGCGCCGCGTCTCATTGTTCGGGCACAGACAGGTTGTCGTTATCGATTCGGCGTCGGCCTGACTACGCTGGGCACATGACGTCGGTGGTGGAGCGGTTGCGAACGGATCGTCCGGTTTTCTCGGTCGAGTTCATGCCGCCCCGCGACGCAGAGGACGAGCAGTTGTTGTGGCGGTCCATCAGGAAGCTGGAGCAGCTCGGTCCCGCGTTCGTGTCGATCACCTACGGTGCCGGCGGCTCCAGCCGCGACCGCACCGTCCGCACCACCGGCCGCGTAGCACAGGAGACGACCCTGGTGCCGATGGCGCACCTCACCGCCGTCGACCACTCCGTCGCCGAACTACGCAACGTCATCGGTTGGTACGCCGACATCTGCGTCCGCAACGTGCTCGTCGTGCGCGGCGACCCACCCGGCGACCCCAACGGCGAATGGGTCCCGCGTCCGGACGGCTTCACCTATGCGGAGGAACTGGTCCGGCTGGTCAAGGAACTCGGGCGACTTCTGCATCGGCGTGGCCTGCTTCCCATCCGGCCACCCCCGCTCGACCGACCTGGACACCGACACCCGCTACCTGGTCAGCAAGCTTCGGGCGGGCGCCGATTTCGCCATCGCCCAGCTCTTCTTCGACGCCGACGAGTTCCTCCGCCTGCGCGACCGGGTCACCGCGCTCGGCTGCGAAGCCCCGCTTATTCCCAGCATCATGGCGATGACCACCCCGCGCACCATGGCCAAGACCATCGAACTGTCCGGGGCGTCGACCCCAGCCTGGCTGCTCGACCGGCTGAATCCGCTCAAGGACGACGCGAAGGCGTTCCGCGCGGAGGGCATCGACATCGCCACCGAACTGTGCCAGCGACTGCTCGCCGAGGGCGTGCCCGACCTGCACTTCATCACCTTCAACCGAGCCCAGGCCACCACAGAGGTGATCAGCCGCCTCGGCCTGCTCCCTGCGGAAACCGCCGTCTGACCGGCTCGGCTGAGCGGCTTGGCAGAGCGGCCTGGCTGAGCCGGTCGCCCGACACCACCCCAGCCGCCGAACTCCAGCCGCCGCACCCCAGCCGCCGCTCAGCCGTTGCCGCTCAGCCGTTGCCGCTCAACCGTTGCCGGTCACCAGGTCCGGCCCGCTACCCCCGAGTTGAAACGATTCAGCGGAAGCGGAGGTGTGCGATTCGGTGCAAGGTGCTGCGCAGCTTCTCCGGGTCCTTCCCGAAGAACTGAGCGTCCAGTTCGGTCGCTGCGGCGATGGCCTGCTTGGTCAGTTCGCGCCCGGCCTCGGTCAGCCGCACCCGCAGCACGCGCGCGTCGTTGTCGTCGGGTTGGCGGGTGAGCAGTCCGCGCTCGTCGAGCGCGCGGATGAGCTTCGAGGTCATCATCCGGTCCGCGCCCGCGTGCTCGGCGACCTCCTGCTGGGTCGGCGGCACGCTGTTGCGTTCCAGCCAGCCTGCCGAGCCGAGCACCATGAACTGCGTCGGGGTGAGCCCGAGGGGTCGCAGCCGTGCGTCGAGTTCGGCCCGCCAGGTCAGGGCCGCGTGGTGCAGCCAGAAGCCGGGTGAGTTCAGCGGTCCGTCGTCGTTCCGGCGATCGTTCATGACCGCACCTTCGCGGCTTCGGTTTCCAGCGCGGCGAAGGTGCGGAGCAGGTCGGCGCGAATCCGCCTGCCGAACCAGAGCCGGAACAACGGCACCAGTGGCCCGTACACCTCGACGGTCTTCGCGCAGCGCACGGTTCCGTCGCCGAGGTCGGTGAACTCGTTGCCGCCGGTCAGCTTTCCGCCAGGCAACGAGCACTCGCTTGCCCAGCGTCGACGCTCGACGACCTCGGTGATCGTCCAGTGCGTTGCCGGTCCGCCGCGCGGCTTGGACCAGCCGACCGTGCCGGCGACGAACTCGCCGTCGAGTCGCGCCGCCTGCTCGTGCGGGTCCCAGTTCGGCCAGCCGCGTACGTCGGTGACGATGCGCCACACGTCGGCCACGTCCGCCGCGGATCGTGGTCTCGGCGGAAATCCGGAACATGCCAACCTCCCGTTTGTTGTCGCGACTACAGTTATCATGATTGTAGTCGCGACAACAAACAAGAGATCGATCGCGTCAGGCGTTCTGCTCGGCCTCCTTGCGGATGTTGCGTCGACGCGCCCACAACGCGAGCAGCGCGACCAGCACCGCGATCAGCACGCCTGCGCCGCCGAGCACCTGCGCCCAGTACGTCCACGGCCGGATGAAGCCGCCGTTGACGTACTGCGCGGTCGCGTTGAACGTGCTCACCTGGCCGGCCGGCAGGTTCCAGGTGACCGTGCCCGCGTTGTTGTCGCCGTCGGTGCTGAGCACGTTGCCCGGCAAGGTCACCTTCAGCTGCACCTGGGCGCCCTGGGTGAGCTGGGTCAGGTCGGCCGAGCCGCCGAAGTTGACCAGGTCCTGCGTGCGGGTGAAGGTGAGCTTGAAATGGCTGTTCTGGTCGGTGCCCGCACTGATCAGCGCGGCGAGCTGCTTGAAAGTGAGGTTGTTGAAGCTCAGTTCGGTGCCCACGTAGCCGTTCGCGCTGTACGGCTTGGTGCTGGCCTGGTCCGCCATCTCCTTGGGCACGGTCAGTTTGGGGCCCTGCGGGCTGGCCGGGTTGGGCTGCGCGGCAGCCACCACGTCGCCGGAGACCAGGTCGGTCGCGGACACCGCCAGCCCGACCTGAATCCGCACACAACCTGTCACCATTAAGCCAACAGTCAGCACGCTCAAGCCGAGCGCGATCCTGCGCGCCGCCCCACGGCGCGGTTTCGCCTCAAGCACGTGATCATCCTTATTCAGCCGTACCTGACGTGTCCACCCGCGTGCCCATTCAGGACGGCGGAGCAGGTCGGCAGGCGAGGCAAATCCTCCTCCGGCCGGCCTGGCCGTCACGGTAGCGTGCGGACATGCCAAAGACGCCCTCCAGCATCGACGCGACCAGCGATCGTTATGTCGCCGACTACGCGCGATTGAACCCGATCGAAGCGACGCTGCTCGGCATTGCCGATCATGACGACCAGCTGACCGACTTCTCGCCGGAGGGCCATCAGGCACGCGCGGAACTGACCGCGACCGCAGTGCGCGAGGTCGAGGCGGCCGAGGCGAGCACCGAGGCGGAACGCGCGGCCAAGGCCGTGTTCATCGAGCGCGGCCGGGCCTACCTTGATCTGCACGATGCCGGCCAGTGGGAGTCGTACCTGAACGTGATCGAGTCGCCGCCGCAGCTGGTCAGGATCGTTTTCGACCTGATGGGCACCGAAACGGCCGCTGACTGGGACCTGATCGCCAAACGCCTTGTCAAGGTGCCGGACGCGTTGGCCAACCTGCGGGCCGGCCTTGCGACGGGTGCGGCGAACGGCCGGGTGTCCGCGCTGCGCCAGGTCACCAAGACCGCTGAGCAGTGCGAGACCTGGGCGGGCCTGCGTGGCGGGACGTCGTTCTTCGCCGAGTTCGTGGCGGGAGCGGACGAGGTCGCCGGCGTGGACAACGCGTTGCGCACCGACCTGCGTACCGGTGCCAGCGCGGCCGCCAGCGCCTACGCCGACCTCGCGCACTTCCTGCGCACCGAACTCGCGCCAAAGGCGCCGGAGAAGGACGCGGTCGGCGCGGAGATCTACCGGCCCTGGTCGCGCTTTTTCACCGGCGCCGACCTTGACCTCAACGAGGCGTACGCGTGGGGCTGGGAGGAGTTCTTCCGCATCGAGGCGGAGATGAAGCAGGTCGCCAACCGGATCAAGCCGGGCGCGACGCTGGCCGAGGCAGCCGCCGTGCTGGACGCCGACCCGCGCTACCGGGTGCACGGCAACGACGGCCTACAGGCATGGATGCAGCGGCTGTCCGACCAGGCCCTTGCCGACCTGCGTGGCGTGCACTTCGACATCCCGGACCCGCTGATGAAGCTGGAGTGCAGGATCGCCCCGCCCGGTGGTGGCGTCGGCGCCTACTACACCGGTCCGACCGACGACTTCAGCCGTCCCGGCCGGATGTGGTGGTCCGTGCCGGCCGACCGCACCGAGTACTCGACCTGGCGGGAGACCAGCACCGTCTACCACGAGGGTGTGCCCGGCCATCACCTCCAGATCGCCACGGCCGTGTACCAGGCGGACACGCTCAACCGGTTCCAGCGGCTGATGAGCGGCACCTCGGGCTACTGCGAGGGCTGGGCCCTCTACGCCGAGCGGCTCATGCGCGAGCTCGGCTATCTCGGTGACGACGGCGACCTGATGGGCATGCTGGACGCGCACCTGTTCCGCGCCGCGCGCGTCATCGTGGACATCGGCATGCACCTGGAGCTGGAGATCCCGGCCGGTTCCGGTTTCCACCCCGGCGAGCGCTGGACGCCGGACCTCGGCCTTGAGTTCATGCTGACCAGGACGATCACCGACGCCGAGCACGTGCACGACGAGATCGACCGCTACCTCGGCTGGGCCGGCCAGGCGCCGTCCTACAAGCTCGGCGAACGGCTCTGGCTGACCGCCCGCGACGAGGCCAAGCAGCGCAGGGGCGCGGCGTTCGACCTCAAGGCGTTCCACCAACAGGCGCTGGAGATGGGCTCGATGGGCCTGGACACCCTGCGCGAACGGCTCGTCGAACTGTAGAGCTGTAGAGAAGGCTGGTTCAGCGGTCCGTGCCGGTCGCGGGCCGCTGAACAGGTGGGTCCAGCGGCAGCGTGTGCCCGAGCACCGCGAACGGTCGGGGGTCGCCCGCGAACAGGAAGTCCCGCAGCACGTCGACGAAGCCGACCCTGCGGTAGAGGCGCCACGCCCTGGTCGGGCCCTCCGGCGTGGACAGCAGGGTCGCCTTGGCCGGCACCCCGTCCAGCAACATCCGCAGCAGGCCCTCGCCGATGCCGTGGCCCTGCGCGTCCGGCCGCACGTGCAGTTCGGTCAGCTCGAAGTAGTCCCTGGTCCAGGTTTCCACCGCGGCCGTGCCCGAGGTGATCAGCAGCCCGCGCCGCACCTGCTCGTGCCACCACTGGCCGGGCGCGCCCCGGTAGCCGTAGCAGATGCCGAGCAGCCGGTCGTTGTTGTCGATGGCGGCAACGCAGCGCCAGCCCTCGCGCAGCATGTGCGTCAGCCACATGGGCGCGCGCTGCTCGGTGGTGCTCTTCGGGTAGCGCATCGCGGTCACGTACAGGTCGAGCGCCTCGGAAAGGCGCGCGCGCAGCTCGGCGACGGAGAGGTTGACGAACCGGTACGCGGGAACAGGCGGTGCCGCTGTCATGAGTCGGGCTCCCCGGCCAGGTCCGCCGCTGTCCCGCCGGTCAGCATGACCAGCTGGTCGAACGTGATCGGAAACACCGTCTTCGGGTGGCCGGCGGCCGCCCACAGCAGGGGGTAGTGGGTCAGGTAGGAGTCGACCAGCGTGACGATCGGCGCTGGGTGGCCGACCGGTGCGACGCCGCCGATGGCCTGGCCGGTGTGCGTACGCACGAACTCGGCGTCGGCCCGCTGGATCCGGTCCGCCCCGGCCAGTCTGGCCAGGATCGCCGGGTCGGCCTTGTGCGCGCCGGAGGTCATGGCGAGCAGCGGCGCGACAGAGCCGTCCGGGTGGACCGCCTTGAACACCAGGCTGTTGGCGATCGCGCCGACCTCGACGCCGAGTGCCTGCGCGGCCAGCGCGGCCGTGCGCACCTCGTCGTCGAGTATGCGCACTCCGTCCGCCGAGTCGCCGAGTCCGGCCTCGGCGAGGGCGGCGACGACCTTACGAACACCAGCATGGTCCAGAACAGCGCTCACACGTACTCCCGATGATCTGCCCGGGTGTGCATGGGGATTGCACCTGACCATCAGACCATGTGCCCCGCTTGCCGCGCAGTGAACCCCGGGCGGGGATCCCATTGTGTCGCATGGGGCACGCCCGCGTAACGCCAGTTGAGCGCTGTCGGTGGGGTGGGCTATCCTGAATTTGTTCGAACACACGTTCGAACACAAGTCCGGTGGTGGGGCGGGGGAAGCGCCTCACCACCGGACCCGCCGGCTTCCCCTCGGTGGACTCGTCGCAGCACCGACGTTTCCGACGTAAGGAGGCCACGAATGTCCGCCCTCATTAACTTCCCTATTGAAGAAGACGCCCCTGCTCCGCAGCAGTCGCACCACGGCGGTGGCTACCCGAGCCCACGCAACACCACCCCGCCCCGCTCGGCAGCCGCCCTGCTCCGCGAGGCACGCGCGAACATCGCCGAGGCGCAGCGCGAGACCAGCGCCGCCGCGCGCTACGCAACGGCCTACCTGGCCGCGTTGCGGGCGGCAGCGGCCATGCTCGCGTTGCGTGGGCGCCCGCACCGCGGTCGCGCGCGTCCGGCCAGTGCCTGGGTGCTGCTGGTCAAGCTCGCGCCGGAGATGGCCGAGTGGGCCGACTTCTTCGCGGCCGGTTCGTCGCGCCGGGCCGCGATCCTGTCCGGCGTCACCCGTGGCGTCACCCAGCGCGATGCCGACGACCTGGTCCGCGCCGCCGCGACCTTCACCGACCTGGTCGGTGACGAGGTGGCCGGCCGTGGCCCGATCGGCAAAGCACGAGCAGCTACATGACCGCGTTGGTGGAATACGGTCGGCTGCTGCAACGGTTCGCCATCGAATCCGAACAGCTGGCCGAGACGATCGACCTGACCCGGCTCGACAACGAGGTGCCCGGCTGTCCCGGCCTCACCGTCCGCGAGGCGGCCAGGCATGTCGGCAGCGATTCGCGGATGATCCTGCGCTGGCTGCGCGAGGGTCACCGGCCGAGGGACTGGCAGCGCGAGCCAGCGGCCAACCAGAGCCTCGCCGACTATGTCCGCACCGGCACAACGCCGCTCATGCGCGAGTTGGCCGAGCACGAACCCGATGATCCGTGCCCCGGTTGGTATCCGCCGGAGCAGAACTACGGGTTCTGGCTGCGCCGGATGACGCACGAGGTCACCGTGCACCGGGTCGACATCCAGGGCGCGTACAAGCACGAAAGGGGCCGCGAGCCGGCGAAAGTGCCCGAGGACATCGCGATCGACGGCATCGACGAGATCCTGCACGTCTGGTTCGCCTACCGGCTCACCACGCTGCGCGTGTCCGGCACCAAGGCGCGTTCGTGCACGGTGCGCAGCGGCGGCCGGGAGTGGTTGACCGTCACCGGTCCCGGCGATATCGGCAACAGCGTGTACCGGCTCTGGTCCACTCCGGACAGAACGGGTTGGCGGGAGGGCCAGGAGAACAGCGGCGAGGTCTACGGCGACCCCAACCTGATGTACCTGTGGCTGTGGGGCCGGCGTGGCGTGTCGCAGGCCGGGGCGAGCGGCGACGACGATGCCTCCGGCCAACTCTGGGTGCTGCTCAGGCTCGCGACACGGTGATCGCGGTGATCGGCCGCACGCGCAGGGCGGATCGGGTGGCGACGGTGATCGAGCACCAGGCGAGCGCCGTCGCCGCACCGATGATGGCAACGTAGGGGAGCAACGGAATGCTCGGCAGCGGCGATCCGGTCAGCCCGATGCTGACGCCGACCAGCGGCGGCAACGCGGCCAGCGAGCCGAGCACGATCGCCAACGCGACGATGAGTCGTGCTTCACCGCGCATCATCCCGCGCACCTGCCTTCGTGTCGTGCCGACCAGGTGCAGCAACGCGAACTCGGTGCCGCGCGCGGCGGTCGCCGCGACCAGTGTGTTCGCCACGGCGATGGCGAGGTAGGCGAGGATCACCGCGTCCAGGATCAGGTTCACCGAGGACTGGTTGGCCTGTTGGGTGTTCTGCGCTGCCGTGAACGCGCCCCGGTCGGCGATGGCAACGCTCGGATAGGCGGCCAGTGCCGCGCGCAGCGTCGATTCGGTGACGCCTTGCCTCGCGTTGACCAGGATCGCGGTGTCGGCCTGGTTGGTGGTGTGCGCGATGACCACGTCGTGAGGGAGGGTTATGTCGCCGAAGCCGAGGCCGTTGCCGTAGATCGCCACGACTTTCGGGTGCACCGAGGTGCCGTCGCCGAGGTGCATGGTCACGGTCCCGCCGATGCCGACCCCGATCGTGCCGGCGGCCATGTTGCTCAACGCCACCGTGTTCCCGGCCAGCGCGTCGATGTTGCCCTGCCGCACATCCAGGTCCAGCACCGACGACAACCCGCTCGCGGTGACACCCTGCGCGGCCAGTGGCTCGACCTGGACGTCGCCCGCCTCTTTGTAGGTAACCAGCACCGTCGTGCGCGCCACCGGGTCGACCGTCACGCCGGGCACTCGCGACACCGCGTCGGCGATGTGTGACGACAGTCCGCCCGCGCCCGCCGTGAGCACATAGTTCGCCACCACGCCGGTGTCCGCCTGGTGTTCGCCCGCCGCGATCATGGTGGTGGCCGAGAAGATCTGCACCGCTGCCATGGTCACGCCGAGGATCAGCGGCGTGGTCGCCGCGCTGAGCCGCCGCGCGTTCGCGGCCGTGTTCGCACCTGCCAGGTAGCCGCCGACGCTCACCGACAACTGGCCGAAGATGTGCGCGGCCACGCTCACCAGCTTCGGCCCGAGCAGCGCCAACGCGATCACCAGTAGCAGCGCCGAACTGCCAGCGCCGGCCATGGCGGCCTCGCCCGGCACGGTCAGCGGTACCACGATCGCCGCGCCGACCGCCACCGGCACCAGCGCGCAGCCGATGGCCAAGCGCGTGCGCCCCAACCGTTTCGGCTCGGCCTCGGCCTCGCCGAGCGCGTCAACCGGGCTGATCCGCGCCGCTCGCCGACCCGCCAGGTAGCCGGCCAGCCGCGCCGCGCCGATGACCAGCACGACGGCGTCGATGCCCGGTAGGGGATCGAGCACGAACCGGAAATCCGCGGGCATGGCACCGACCGCGGCGAACGCGTCGCGCAGCAGGAAACTCAGCGCATAGCCGGGAATCGTACCGAGCACCGCGCCGAGCACGCCGACCAGCAATGTTTCCGCGCCGATCAGCCGATGGATCTGCCTCGGTGTGGCCGCGATCGCGCGCAGCAGCGCGAACTCGCGCCTGCGCTGCGTCATGGTCAGCCCGAGCGTGCTGGCCACGACCAGCAACACGAGCATGATCATGCTGCCGCCGAACGCGCCGGCCAGCGTGATCAGGAACGACCGCGCCTGCCCGATGTCCAGGAACTCCGCGTCCGCGCGCGCCGCACCGGTGTAGGTGACGACTTTCGGCAGCACGGCCGAGATGCGCGCGGCCAGTTCGTCCGCGTCAACGCCCTGCGCGGCCAGCACGCCGACCGTGTCCACCTGTGCGGGTCGCCCGGACAGCCGCCGCGTCGCGTCGTCGGTGAGGAACACCGAGGACTGCCGGCTCAACTCCCCGGACACCACGCCAACCACCCGATACGCGGCCGGCACCGCGCCGACGGTCAAGTCGATGTCGTTGCCCACCCGGACACCCAGATTCGCCGCGACCACAACCTGATCCATGGCCGTCGGCGCATGCCCGGCCACCAGCGGCAACGGTCCGAGTGCCGTACTGGACCAGGTGTGCGCGTAGATCGGCAGCGACGTCCGCGCCCCGACCACCCCGACCTGCACGCTGATGTCCCCAATGGCCCCTCGCACACCGGGAATCCGGGCTACTCTGTCCACATCGGACGCTGGAAGCGGGACGCGCTCGGCGAACCGCTGCGCCATGTTCTGCGACACCGGCAGTTCCTGGTTCGCGCCGACCACGACGGCCGCGCCCGCGTACCGCTCCGGTGGAATCCCAGCCCGCAACCCGGAATCGACCAGCACCCCGCATGCCGTGATCACGGCCGAGCCCAACAGGATCGCGATGAACGCGGCCACGAACCCGCCGCGCCTGCCCTTCACCGTCCGCAACGCCATCGCCAGCATCGCCATCACCAGTCCCCGAGGTGCGTCATGCGCTGCGCGATCTGCTCGGGCCCGGCCCCGGCGAGTTCACCGGCGAACCGGCCGTCCGCCAGGAACAGCACCCGATCCGCGAACGACGCGGCCATCGGGTCGTGCGTCACCATCAGCGCGGTCTGGCCGAGCTGGTCGACGGCCTCGCGCAGGGTGCGTAGCACCTGCCGCGCGGTCCTGGTGTCCAACGCGCCGGTCGGCTCGTCCAGGAACACCACGTCCGGCCGGGTGATCAGCGCCCTGGCGATCGCAACGCGCTGCTGTTGCCCGCCGGAGAGCCTGCCGGGCAACCGGTCCAGCGGCACGTCCAGCCCGACGGCCCCGGTGAGCCGGAGCAGGAGCCGCTGATCGGCCGATCGTCCGGCGAGCCGCAGCGGCAGCGTGATGTTCTGCTCGATGGTCAGCGCGCCGATCAGGTTGTACGCCTGGAACACGAACCCGATGCGCGAGCGGCGCAGTTCGGTGAGCGCGGCCTCCCGCCTGCCGGTCAGCTCGGTATCGCCGAGCCAGATCCGGCCCGACGTCGGCCGGTCCAAACCGGCCGCGCAGTGCAGGAACGTGCTCTTGCCCGACCCGGAGGGGCCCATCACCGCGGTGAAGCCGCCGTGCGGCAGCGCGATCGACACGTCGTCGAGCGCGACCACGTCGCCGTCATAGACCTTGCGCACGGATTCCAGGCGGATCGCCGTGTCCGTCGCTGTTGCTGTCGCTGTTGCTGTTGCTTGCACCCGACCGAAACTAGGTTCGCGGGCGGTCGAGGTCAGTCGCGCACGGGCCCGAATGGTCGGTGTACCCAGCTACACCACGACGGTGGCGCCCGCGCTCCCGACGCATCGGCCGCGACCCGCTAGTCTCCAGCTCAGAGGCATGATGAGAGCAGCGATCACGCGCAGCCTGCGCGCCACCCGCATCCTGGTCACCGGCCTGCGCAGCGCGGTGCCGGCCCTGCTCGGCCTGCCCGCGATCGTGCTCGTCGCGGTCGGCTGCCTGATCGTGGTCGGCCTGCCCTGGCTGCCTGGCGCGATCCGTCCACTGCGTGCCCTCGCCGGTTTCGAACGCGAGCGGGCAGCCGCCGAACTCGGTAGGCCGATCCCGGCGCGGTACCGGCCGGCGTCTGGCAGCTGGCGTGAGCAAGCGTTTGCCATCCTGCGCGACCCGGCCACCTGGCGCGACCTCATCTGGCTGGCGATCCATGGCTGCACCGGCCTCGCGGTCGCGTGCTTCGTGATCCTCTGGCCGGCCCTGCTGGTCTCGGTCACGATGCCGGCCTGGTGGTGGTTGCTGCCGCGCGGCACGGTGTCCGCGTTCATCCCGCTGACCGACTGGACCGAGGCGCTGACCCTCCCGTTCGCCCAGCTGGTGCTCGAACTCGGCGTGCTGCTCTGGCTGGTCCCGCTGTTCGCGCGGTTCCAGCTGTGGCTTGCCGAATCCCTGCTCGGCCAGGACCGCGCCAAGCTGGCCGAACGCGTCGAGCAACTGACCGAGTCGCGCACCGAGGCACTGGAGGCGCACGGCCAGGAACTACGCAGGATCGAACGCGACCTGCACGACGGTGTCCAGGCGCAACTGGTGTCCATCGCGGTCCGGCTCGGCCTCGCCGAACGCGCCTTCACCGGCCAGCCCGACACCGCGCTGAAGTTGCTCAAGGACGCGCGCGACGGCATCGAGGACACCCTCCGCCAGTTGCGCGGCGTGATCAGGGGTATCTATCCGCCGATCCTGTCCGACCGCGGCCTCGGCGGCGCCGTGCACGCGCTCGCCGGCGGCCAACGCGTCCCGGTCACCGTGCACGTGCCGGAGGACCTGCCGCGCGCGCCCGCGGCGGTCGAGGCGGCCGCCTACTTCGTGGTCGCCGAGTCGCTGACCAACGTGAGCAAGCACAGCGCGGCCGACCGGGTCGAGCTGAGCATCGCCAACGACGGCGCGAACCTGCGGATCACGGTGCGCGACAATGGCGATGGCGGCGCGGACCCGGCCGCCGGCAGTGGCCTGGTCGGTATCCAGCGCAGGGTCGCGGCGCTCGACGGCCGCACCAACATCGCCAGCCCGGCCGGCCAGGGCACGACGATCGAGGTGGAGCTGCCGTGCGGATCGTGATCGCGGAGGACAACGCCCTGCTCCGCGAGGGCATCGTGCTGCTCGCCACCACCGCAGGTCACGAGGTGGTCGGCGTGGTGGCCACCGGACCGGAGATCGTGCCCGCGCTGCTGCGGCACAAGCCGGACATCGCCGTGATCGACGTGCGCATGCCGCCCGGCTTCCGCGACGAGGGCCTGCGCGCCGCCATCGAGGCCCGCGCTCAGCTGCCCGACCTGCCCGTGCTGGTGCTCTCCCAGTACGTCGAACAGGCCTACGCCAGCGAGCTGCTTGCCGGCGGCGCGCGCGGCATCGGCTACCTGCTCAAGGACCGGATCGGCCGGGTCGAGGAGTTCCTGGACGCGCTCGACCGGGTCGCCGCAGGTGGCACCGCGCTCGACCCAGAGGTGGTCACCCAACTGCTCAGCCGCCGCGACCCGCTGGACGCACTCACCGCGCGCGAACGTGAGGTGCTGGAGCTGATGGCGCAGGGCCACGACAACACCACCATCGCACGGCTGCTGGTGGTCACCGAGCGCGCGGTCGCCAAACATGTCGGCAACATCTTCCGCAAGCTCGACCTGCCGCCGAGCGACTCCGGTCATCGCAGGGTGCTCGCCGTGCTGGCCTATCTGCAACCGAACTAACCCGACGCCGCTGTGGTGGCCGTCACGGTCGACACTGGACAAGGTGCGACGTGTCCGCGACCTGACGCCCTACGTGGAACTGGACCGCGAGCATTGGCGCGAGCTGCGGGCCGCGACCCCGCTGCCGCTGACCGATGCCGAGCTGGACCAGCTGCGCGGGCTTGGCGAGCCGATCTCCCTCGATGAGGTCGCGGACATCTACCTGCCGCTGTCCCGCCTGATCAACCTGCGCGTCGCGGCCTGGCAGCAGCTGCACGCGGCCACCACCACGTTCCTCGGCGGACAGGCCGAGCAGGTGCCGTTCGTGATCGGCGTCGCCGGCAGTGTCGCGGTCGGCAAGTCGACCACCGCGCGCGTGCTGCGCACCCTGCTGTCCCGCTGGCCCAACCATCCCCGGGTCGACCTGGTCACCACGGACGGCTTCCTGTTCCCGCAGGCCGAACTGGAACGCAGGAACCTGATGAACCGCAAGGGCTTCCCGGAGAGCTACGACCGCCGCGCGCTGCTGCGCTTCGTCGCGGACGTGAAGGCGGGCGTCGCCGAGGCGTACGCGCCGGTCTACTCGCACCTGAGCTACGACATCCTGCCCGACCAGTTCACCATCGTCCGCAAACCGGACATTCTCATTCTGGAGGGCCTGAACGTGCTCCAGTCGGGCGCCCGGCTGGCCGTTTCGGACCTGTTCGACTTCTCGATCTACGTGGACGCGCATGTCGAGGACATCCGGAACTGGTACGTGTCCCGGTTCCTCACGCTGCGCAGCACGACCTTCACCGACCCGAACTCGTACTTCCACCGGTACTCCGAGCTCGACGACGACCAGGCCGTCGCCCGCGCCGAGCAGCTCTGGCGCGACATCAACGAGCCGAACCTGCTGGAGAACATCCGACCCACGAGGGCCCGCGCCGCGTTGGTGTTGCAGAAAGGCCCTGATCACGCCGTCGAGCGGGTCCGGCTGCGCAAGCTCTAACCCGTCCGGTTGGTCGATCGCGGTTGGAGTTGTCGAATTCCGGAACCGGACTTAGCGTCCGACCGTGACGCGACGCGGTGTGAAGTTCCTGAGCATCCTGTTGCCCGCCGCCCTGCTGCTGGCAATCCCGATGCTGGTAATCCCGATGTCCAGCGGTGCGGCCGAGGCACCGCCCGTGCGACATGCCCTCTACCAGAGCGGCAGCTCCTATCCTCGGGTGATCCGCCTCGCCGACGGCACCCTGCTGGCCAGCCTGACCACCGTGCAGGGCAGCCAGGGCGAGGGCGTCATCTCGGCAAGCACCGACAACGGCACCACGTTCCACCAGATCGCGGTCATCAAGGATCCGCAGGCGGCCGGTGGTGACGGCATCTGCTGTTCCACCCTGTACGCGCTACCGTCCACTGTGGGCGCTCTGCCGGCCGGCACTGTGCTGTGGGCGGACACCGTCGGCTACACCGGCACGGTCACCCAGCACACCACGAGGCAACGGCTGTGGGCCAGCACCGACGAGGGCCGCAACTGGGAGTACGTCTCCGACATCGCGGCCGCCAGCAGCACGTACAACACCTGGGAGCCCAGTCTCTCGGTCGCGGCGGACGGTTCGCTGGTCGCGTTCTACTCGGACGAGACCGACAAGGCCAACCACGACCAGAAACTCGTTCAGGTCCGCTCCACCGACGGCCTGCACTGGATGGACTACCGCGAAACCGTGGTCAGCGACCAGTGGAGCGTACGACCCGGCATGGCCAACGAGACCCGGCTGCCCGACGGTTCGTACTTCATGGTCTACGAGGTGTGCAACAACGACAAGGTGCACCTGTGCAGCATCTACTACCGCACCTCGAAGGACGGCTGGGACTACGGCGACTCGCTCGACCTCGGCACGGTGATCCGCACCGTGGACGGCAAATACGCCCGCCACACGCCGACGGTGGCTTGGAGCCCCGGACCCGGTCCACAAGGGACGATCCTGGTGATCAGCGAGATGCTGGTGAACAACGACGGCAGCGTCGCGCAAGGCAACGGCGGCACCATTCTCGCCAACGATCATCTCGGCGCCGGCCCCTGGTACGAGATCCCCGCCCCGCTCCGGTTGACCGGCGTGAACAACACCGGCTGCAAGAACTTCAGCCCGTCGATCCTGCCCAGCCCGGACGGCAGGACCGTGCTGGAGGTCGACACCGACCTGGCCGGCCCGACCTGTGAAACCTTCTACGCGACCGGCCGACTCGAACCGTAGGTTCGCACCGCGCTGGCCGTCCGGGCGGCCGTGTGTCACGCCCGAAGCCGCAGACCTTTCGGCGTCGCGCGGAACCCCGCGTCCCGCAACACATCGGCGAGCCGTGAGGTGAGCGCGGCCGCGCCGTCCGCTCGCTGCACGGCCAGCTCACCGAGCCACCCGTCGTGCACCGCCCTGGCCAGCGCCTGCGCCGCGGCGCGCAGCGGCTCGTCCTCCTCGGTGAAGGACAGCAGCGACTTGCCGCCCCGCTCCACATACAGCACCGGCACCCCATCCACGAGCACCACCAGCGCGCCCGCCTTGCGCCCCGGTCGATGCTTGTTCTCGCCGACCACCGGCGGCCAGGCCAACGCCGCCCCGTACGACTGGGCTGGATCGGCGGCGGCCAGCACCACGACGCCGGGTGCCTGGCCAGGCACCGGTCCGTCCGGTTGGGACAGTGCGCGTAACTGGTCGACCGCGCCGCGCGCCGCGAACTGCGCCGCGCCAAGCCCCTCGACCACGTAGCCACGCACGACCTGGCCGGATTCCTCCATGGCCCGCAACACCTTGTAGATCCCGCTGAACCCGCCGGTCACCCGCTCGGTGTCCAGCGCGCCCCTGGTCAGCACGCCGTGCCGTTCCAGGAACGCCTCGGCCCTGGCATGCGACCGCCGGGTCGGGTCCGAACCCCGGTCGACCGCCAGCGACCAGCGCCCGGCCACGGTGGGCGGCCCGAGCCTGCTCGGCATGGTCGGACGCGTGCGCAGTCGCGCGTACCGGCCGCGCGGCGCGGACCGCCTCGGCTTGTGCGCGCCGCCACCGGAGAGCACCGAGCGCAACGGCGCCAGCGTGTCGTTGGTGACCAACCCGGCCCACACCAGATCCCAGATCGCGGCGACCAGCGCGGCGTCGTCCGGCACGGCCTCACCCTCGTCGACCAGCCGCGTCCCGACCCGCTCGCCCAACTGTCGGAAGAACAGCGCCCCACCGTCCAACACAGACAGCACGGCGCGGTGCAGCGGACTGTCCTGCGCGTCCTGTTCCACATCGGGCAGCAGCAAGCCGGCCACGTCACTCGGCGCGAACACCATCCAGCCGTCGCCACCGGACAACGCGCCACACCCCGTCCAGCTCACCTCGCCGCTCGCGGTCAGCTCGTCGAGCAGCGCGGGGGAGTAGCCGGGCAGCCGCGCCGGCAGGATCAGTGACTCGACCGCGCTGGCCGGCAGCGGCGCGCCAGCCAGCTGCTCGATCACGTTCAGCACGTCCTCGACACTCGCGGTCGCGCGCAGCGGCCGCCTGTCCACAGTGGGCTTGATCCCGTGCCACACCGGCAGGAACCGCCCGAGCGCGGCCTGCTCAACCGGCTCGACCTCGGCCCGCAACCTGGCCAGCGACACCCGCCGCAACCGGCGCAGCACGTCCGCGTCGCAGTACTCCATGCCGGCCGGCCGATGTTCGGCCTCGCGCACCGGCCGCAGCTCGCCGCGCACCAGCCGACCGGTGCCGGCCAGTCCGTTCCAGCACCCCGGTCACCACCGAGATGCCCAGCCCGAACCGGGCCGCCGCCTCTGCGGGCGCGAACGGGCCCCGGCCACGCGCGTACCGCAGCAACAGATCCGCCAGCGGATCAGCGACCAGTTCGGTGAACGCCTCCGGCACGCCGACCGGCAGCGCCACACCCAGCGCGTCCCGCACCCGGCCCGCGTCCTCGATCGCAATCCACCGGTCCTCGCCCGCGATCCGCACTCCAATCGCGCGCCGCGCGGAAACCAACTCGGCCAACCACTCCGGCTTCGCCCCGCGCGCCAACGCCTCGTCCTCGCTCAGATCACCGAGCAGCCGCAACAGGTCCGCGACGCCCTCGATGTCGCGGGCCCGCCGATCGGGGGAGAGACGTTGCAGGTCCGCCTCGATCTGGTCCAGCACGTCCGGATCGAGCAGTTCGCGAATGGCCTCCGAGCCGAGCAGTTCGGCCAGCAGCGCGGTGTCCAGCGACAGCGCGGCCGCACGCCGTTCGGCCAGCGGCGCGTCCATCTCGTAGAGGAACATGCCGACATAGCCGAACAGCAGGCTGCGCGCGAACGGCGAGGGTGACGGGGTGGCCACCTCGACCACCCGCACCTTGCGGCCGCGAATGTCGGCCATGAGTTCGCGCAGGCCAGGAACGTCGTACACGTCCTGAAGACACTCCCGCATGGCCTCCAGCACCACCGGGAACTGGTCGTACTGGGAGGCGACGGAGAGCAGTTGCGCCGAGCGTTGCCGCTGCTGCCACAACGGAGTGCGCCGGTTCGGGTCGCGCCGGGGCAGCAGCAGCGAGCGTGCCGCGCACTCGCGGAACCGGGCCGCGAACAACGCCGACCCGCCCACCTCGGCCACCACCAGCTGCTCGACCTCCTCCGGGTCGATCAGCAGGTCCTCCGCTGCCGGCGGCACCTCCTCGCCGTCCTCGTCGAGCGCGTCGGGCAGGCGCAGCACGATGCCGTCGTCGGAATGCATCACCTGCGGCGCCACCCCGCGCCGTTCCGCCATCCGCGCGGCCGCCACCAACGCCCACGGTCCGTTGACCTGCGCGCCGAACGGCGAGTGCACGACGATGCGCCAGTCGCCCAGCTCGTCCCGGAACCGTTCCACCACAATGGTTCTGTCGTCCGGCACGTGCTTGGTCGCGGCCTTCTGCTCGGCAAGGTAGGCCAGCAGGTTGTCGGTCGCCCACTCGTCCAGCCCGGCCGCGTTGGCCCGCGCCCGCGCGTCCGCCTCGCCCGCCGACGCGATCTCGCGCACGAACTTCCCCTGCGCCCGACCGAGTTCCAGCGGCCGGCCCGGTGCGTCGCCATGCCAGAACGGCATCCTCGCCGCCTGACCCGGTGCCGGCGTCACGATCACCCGATCGTGGGTGATGTCCTCCACCTTCCAGGACGAGGTGCCGAGCAGGAACACGTCGCCGACCCGCGACTCGTACACCATCTCCTCGTCCAGCTCGCCGACCCGCGAACCGTGCCCGCGCTCGTCCGGCGGCGTGGTCACCGTGAACAGGCCCCGGTCCGGAATGGTGCCGCCCGAGGTGACCGCCAGTCGCTGCGCGCCCGGCCTGCCCTTCAGCTCGCCGTTCACCCGGTCCCAGGTGATCCTCGGCCGCAGCTCCGCGAACTCCGCGCTCGGATAGCGCCCGGCCAACATGTCCAGCACCGCGTAGAACGCCGAGTCCGGCAGTCCGGCGAACGGCGCTGCCCTGCGCACCACCGCCGCCAGCTCGGTCACCGTCCACGTGCGCACCGCGGTCATCGCCACGATGTGCTGCGCCAACACGTCCAGCGGGTTGCGCGGGTAGCGCATCGACTCGATCGCCCCGCCCGCCATCCGCTCGGCCACCACCGCGCAGGACACGAGGTCGCCGCGGAACTTCGGGAAAACCACGCCATAGGAGGTCGCGCCGACCTGGTGCCCTGCCCGGCCGACCCGCTGTAGGCCGGACGCGACCGTCGGCGGCGCCTCCACCTGGATCACCAGGTCGACCGCGCCCATGTCGATGCCCAGCTCCAGCGACGAGGTCGCCACGACACACGGCAGCTGCCCGGACTTCAGCGCCTCCTCAACGCCGGTCCGCTGCTCCCGCGACATGGAACCGTGATGCGCCTTGGCGATCACCGCGTCCGAGCCCATGGCGATACCCGACGCGCCGACCGCTTCAGCCGGGAACTCGTCGAGATTCGGCACGCCGGCCAGATCCTCGGCGTGCAGGTCGTTCAGCCGCGCGGTCAACCGCTCGGCCAGCCGTCGCGAGTTCGCGAACACGATGGTCGACCGGTGCGCGGTCACCAGGTCCAGAATCCGTCGCTCCACCGCTGGCCAGATCGACGGCCTGCGCGTCCCCGTCGACCCCGGCCCGGCGATCTCCTCCAACGTGCCGATACCGCCCTGCACCGGCAGGCGGCCCAGCTCGCCCTGCTCGGTGTCGCGGGACGCGGGCGCGTCGAGTTCGGCCAGGTCCGGCACGGGCACCTCGACCCGCACCCGCACGGTCTTCGTGTTCTTCGGCGCCACGATCCGCACCGGACGGCCACCGGCCAGGAACGCGCTGACCTCCTCGACCGGCCGCACCGTCGCAGAAAGGCCGATCCGCTGCGCCGGCTTGTCCAGCAGCTCGTCCAACCGTTCCAGCGACAACGCCAGATGCGCGCCGCGCTTGGTGGCCGCGACCGCGTGCACCTCGTCCAGGATCACCGTCTCCACACCGCGCAGCGACTCGCCAGCCGACGAGGTGAGCAGCAGGAACAGCGACTCCGGCGTGGTCACCAGCACGTCCTGTGGGGCACGCTGGAACGCCCTGCGCTCGCTGGCCGGCGTATCACCGGTGCGCATGCCCACGGTGATCTTCGGCTCCGGCTCGTCCAACCGCATCGCGGCCTGACGGATACCGGCCTGCGGCGCGCGCAGGTTGCGCTCGACATCGACGGCGAGCGCCTTCAACGGCGAGATGTAGAGGACCCGGCAGCGCCGCAGCGGATCGGCGGGCGCGGGCTCGGTGGCCAACCGGTCCAGCGCCCAGAGGAACGCGGCCAGCGTCTTGCCCGACCCGGTCGGCGCGACAACGAGAGCATGCTCACCAGCGGCGATGGCCTCCCACGCGCCGCGCTGCGCGTCGGTGGGCGCGGCGAAAGCTCCCCGGAACCACTGCCTGGTCGCCGGGGAGAACAGGTCCAACACGTCCTTCGCCACCCCTTCATCCTGCCCCTCGCCACCGACAGTTCCCCCGACCAGCCACTCGGCCAGGCAAAATGCCGGATCACCCCAGGCCGCGAGACCGAACATGCAAGGATCTCGGCGGACAAACGGCGAACTATCGACAGGAACAGCCACGGTGAACGTGCTCTCGGTGGACCTCGGCACGGCCAACACCGTCGCGGTACTGCGCGTCGACGGCCAGCCGCCCCGGCTCATCGAGTTCGACGGCGCCCCGACCCTGCCCTCCGCCGTGTTCGCGGACGAGGCCAACGGCAGGCTGCTCGTCGGCCGGGAAGTCCAGCGGCGCGCCCGCACCGATCCGGCCCGGTTCGAACCGCAGCCCAAACGCCGCATCGGCGAGGGCACCGTGCTGCTCGGCGACGCGGTCATCTCGGTGACCAACCTGCTCGGCGCCGTGCTGCACCGGGTCGTCGCCGATGCCGTCCAACTGCTCGACGGCCTGCCCCCGGACGAACTGCGCCTCACCCACCCCGACGACTGGGACGCCGCCCGCTGCACCGTGCTGGCCTCGGCCGCGCGCCTTGCCGGGCTGACCATCGAACCCGTGCTGATCCCGGAATCCGTTGCGGCAGCCGCGAATTTCACCTCATCCGGTGAACATCTGCGACCCGGCGAGGCCATCGCCGTCTACAACCTCGGCGCGGCCACCTTCACCTGCGCCGTCCTCGGCGCCACCGCCGACAGTACGGTTGTCCTCGCCAGGAACGGCCTCACCGACGTCGCCGGCCTCGCCGTCGACCAGGCGCTGCTGGAGTACGTCGGCCGAGCCGTCTCGCACCGCGACCCCGGCCGCTGGCAGCGGCTGCTGCGCCCCGAGTCCGTCGAGGACCGCATCGACCAGCGCGAACTGCGCGAATCGGTGCGGGTGGCCAAGGAGGAGCTGACCACCCGGCAGGTGGCCACCGTGCCGATGCCGCGGCCGTTCGAGAACGTGGAGGTCACCCGCACCGAACTCGACGCGCTGATCCGGCCCAACCTGTTGCGCGGCGCCGAACTGCTGGACCGCACCATCACTGCGGCCGGCCTGGTCCCCGCCAACCTGCTCGGCGCCTACCTGGTCGGCGGTTCGAGCCGGATGCCACTGGTCGCCACGGTCATCGGCGAACACCTCGAACTGCGCCCGATCAGCACCCCTGCTCCGGAAGCCGCGGTCGCGCTCGGCGCACTGGAGGCCGCTCGGAGCACGACCGCGACCCCGGCCGACTTCCGCCCCGACCCGATCCCGATCGGCCGCACCCGCCCCGCGCTGAACCCGGTCGCCCCGCCCGCTTCGGTCTCGCAACCGGTCCCCGGTCCGATCTCCCAGCCGATCTCGGGGCCGATCTCCCAGCCGACCCCGGCCCTCGGCCCGTCGCAGAGCGGCCCGCACAACCTCACCGGCTACCCGAACTACCCACCCAGCGGCAGCTTCCCGAGCTACCAGCCACCATCCGCCCCGACGCAGCAGCAGCAGAAGAAGAAGAAGAAGAAGAAGAAGAGCAGGCGCGTGCCGATCCTGATCGGCGTGATCGCCGCGGTGGTGGTCGCCGCCGGCGTGGTCGGCGGCATCGTCGCGTTCAGCGGTTCCGGCCAGGCCGCGACCAGCTGCCAGAGCACGGGCACCCCGGACGCGCAGGGCTTCACCCCGTGCCTGCGCCAACTCGCCGGCACCGTGCCACAGCACGCACGGTGCTCGCCCGGCACCGGCGGCGTGGACATCGGTATCAACACCGGCGGCAGCACCGTGGTCACCTGCACGATGGGCAGCTACCGGGTGGTCTACCAGCAGGGCGGCCAGCACGCATCGGCCCAGTCGATCATCGAGACCATGCTCCCGCCGCAGCCGCGTTCGCTGGTGAAGGCGAGTTGGACCGGCAACAACCTCAGCGGCCAGTACGAGGTCAGCGTGGTCGGCCAGCAGGGCGTGCTGGTGTTCTCGGTGGACAACTCAGACACCATCGGCGTCCTCACCACGAAGGGCGCCGGCGACCTCACCCCCGACCAGGTCGCCGACTACTTCCAGACGAACATCCAACCGGGCACCTAAGTAGGCTCTACGCCGATGCGTATCACCGTGTTCCGCAGAATGATGGACGACGAGTTCGGCGAGGTCCGCGCCGCGACGATCAGTGCAGATCACATGTTCGCCTCGCTCGGCGGCACCACCGTCGACGGCGCGATCGAGCAGGGCATCGACCCGAAAGTGATCTGGCAGGCCGTGTGTGAGGAGTTCGACGTGCCCGAGTCACGCCGCTGACCAGCTCTGACCAGCCCTGACCAGGACAAAAGAATCGGCCCTAGCCGATGGGCGTGTCAGTTTTTGATCGAACACCTGTTCGGCTAGCCTGTTGTGCACAGTGAGGTCAACGATCCACAGATCTTCGAGCCGGTCTGAAATCGTCGGTCCTCACCCGTAGCGTCAGCCAGGTCAACCCGATCGACGACACGATGCAACGAGGTGGAAGTTCCGATGGCACAGGCACCGGACCGGGACAAGGCGCTCGAACTCGCCCTTGCCCAGATCGACAAGCAGTTCGGCAAGGGATCGGTGATGCGCCTCGGCGACGAGGACCGTCCGCCGGTCGCGATCATCCCGACCGGCTCCATCGCGTTGGACGTCGCACTCGGCATCGGTGGCTACCCGCGCGGCAGGGTCGTCGAGATCTACGGCCCGGAGAGCAGCGGTAAGACCACGGTCGCCCTGCACGCGGTGGCCAACGCACAGCGCTCGGGCGGCATCGCCGCGTTCATCGACGCCGAGCACGCACTCGACCCTGAGTACGCCAAGGCGCTCGGCGTGGACACCGACGCGCTGCTGGTGTCCCAGCCGGACACCGGCGAGCAGGCGCTGGAGATCGCGGACATGCTGATCCGCTCCGGCGCGCTGGACATCCTGGTCATCGACTCGGTCGCCGCGCTGGTGCCGCGCGCCGAGATCGAGGGCGAGATGGGTGACAGCCACGTCGGTCTACAGGCCCGCCTGATGAGCCAGGCGCTGCGCAAGATCACCGGTGCGCTGAGCAACTCCGGCACCACCGCGATCTTCATCAACCAGCTCCGCGAGAAGGTCGGCGTCATGTTCGGGTGCTTCAACTACTCCACCCGGGTGATGCTCGCGGACGGAACCCAGGAGAAGATCGGCAAGATCGTCAACCAGAAGCTTCCGGTCGAGGTCCTTTCCTACGACCACGAGGCGGACAGGATCGTTCCACGAAAGATCGTGAACTGGTTCAACAACGGTCCGGCCGACAAGTTTCTCCAGTTCACCGTCGCCAAGTCGGGTGGCAACGGCCGCGCCCAGTTCGCGGCAACCGAGAACCACAGTATTCGCACCCCGGGCGGTTGGCGGCCGGCAGGTGAGCTGATCGCGGGCGACCGGGTGATCCTGGCCGAAGAACACCGGCTCAGCGAACAACAGTGGCAGGTCGTGCTCGGTACCCTGATGGGAGACGGTCACCTCGCGCCGAACCGCCGGAACCGCTCCGGCGTGCGCCTCCGGCTGGGACATGGTGCCAAACAGGCCGCCTACCTCGACTGGAAGGTGTCGTTGCTCGGCAACATCCCGTGCACCCGGAGCACCAACGCCAAGGATGCGGTGTTCGCCGACTTCGCTCCCCTGGCCGAACTCGGGGAACTGCGAAGTGCCGTCTATTTCGGTGACGGTAAGCGGCATCTGTCCGAGGAGTACCTCAAGGCGCTCACCCCCTTGGCACTGGCCATCTGGTACATGGATGACGGCTGCTTCACGGTCCGCTCCAAGGGTGTCCAGCGGCGGACCGAAGGCGGTACCGACCGGATCGAGATCTGCCTCGAAGCGATGGGTCAGGGCACTCGCGAGCGGTTGGCCGAGTATCTGCGCGACACACACGGAATGGCGGTCAAGCTGACCGAGCGGGGTGCCCGCAAGATCTCGGTTCTCCAGTTCACCACCGAGTCGAGCGCGCGCTTCCAGGAACTGGTCGCGCCGTACGTCCACCCGTCCATGGAGTACAAGCTCCTGCCACGTTTCCGTGGCCAGTTCTCGGTGGAACCGCAGTTCGTCCAGCCGGAGATGCGTCCGATCCCCGCGGAGATCCTCGACGTCCGGGTGAAGCCGAGCACGCGGTCCATGAACCGCTTCGACATCGAAGTGGAAGGCGATCACAACTACTTCGTCGATGGCGTCATGGTGCACAACTCCCCGGAGACCACCACCGGTGGCAAGGCGCTGAAGTTCTACGCGTCGGTCCGGCTGGACGTGCGTCGCATCGAGACCATGAAGGACGCGGGCGAGGCCGTGGGTAACCGCACCCGGGTCAAGGTCGTGAAGAACAAGATGGCCCCGCCGTTCAAGCAGGCCGAGTTCGACATCCTCTACGGCGTCGGCATCAGCCGCGAGGGTTCGCTCATCGACATGGGCGTCGATCAGGGCATCGTGCGCAAGTCGGGCGCCTGGTACACCTACGAGGGCGACCAGCTGGGCCAGGGCAAGGAGAACGCCCGCCGGTTCCTCAAGGAGAACCCGGACGTGGCCAACGAGATCGAGAAGCGGATCAAGGAAAAGCTCGACATCGGCCCGAAGATCGACGCGGAAGCCCCGGCCGCACCGGTGGAGTTCTGAGCCAATGATGCCGTACCGGAGCCGTCGCGGGAGCCGGGAGCGTTCAGGCCCCGAACCGATCAGCCTGATCAGTCCCGGCAAGTCCCGCGGCGGCACCAGATCCGCCGAACCGAAGGAGGCGCACGACAAACCGGAACGTCCCCAGCGCACTCCGACCGATCCGATCACGGCCGCGCGCGACTACTGCCTGAACCTGCTCACCGCGCGCCCACTGACCAGAGCCGAGCTGCACAAGAAGCTGATCGGCAAGGGTTATGAGGAGGCCGTTGCCGAGCTGGTACTCAACCGGCTGCACGAGGTCGGCCTGATCGACGACGCGGCCGTTGCCGAGCTCTGGGTGCGTTCCCGGCACAACTACCAGGGCATGGCGCGCAAGGCGCTGTCCATCGAGCTGCGCCGCAAGGGCGTCGCGGACGAGATCGTGGCCGAGGCGGTGTCAACGGTTGACTCCGACGCCGAGGAGGCCAGGGCCCGCGAGTTGGTCCGCAAGCGGCTGCGCGGCACCGTGCCGGCCGACGAGGTGACCATGATCCGGCGGCTGGTCGGCATGCTCGCCCGCAAGGGGTACAGCGAGGGCCTCGCCTACCGGGTGGTGAAATCCGAACTCCGTGACTTCGGTTCCGAAACGGACCTGCTGGACCTGCCACCTGAGTAGGTCTTGTAGCTGGAACAGATGATGCGCTCGGAGAGATGCGCGGCGGACAATCAATGAATGGCCACTGCGGGTAAGAGTGTCGATCTCGTTCTCGAAGGCGGCGGAGTCAAGGGCATCGGTCTACTCGGCGCGGTGTTGACTCTGCACGAGGCCGGTTATCGGTTCGAGCGGATCGCCGGTACCAGTGCGGGCGCCATCGTGGCCTCGCTGGTGGCCGCGTACCAGCGGGCCGGGCGGGACCTGAACGAGCTGCGCGAGGTGATGACCTCGTGTCAGTATCACAAGTTCCAGGACGGCGACCTCCTCCAGCACGCCACCGGTCCGTTCGGCGACGCCGAGCAGTTGGCGTTCCACGAGGGCATGCACTCGGGCCAGTACCTCTACGACTGGCTCGGCCCGCTGCTGGAGTCGATCGGGGTCACTCGGTTCCGGGATCTGCGGCTGGACGATCCCGGCACATCCCTGGAGGACTACCAACGCTATTCGCTGGTGGTCAACACGAGTGATCTCTCCCGGCACTGCCTGGTCCGGCTGCCGTGGGACTACGCCCATTACGGTGTGGCCGCCGAGGATCAGCTGATCGTCGACGCGGTGCGCGCGTCCATGTCCTTCCCGTTCTTCTTCCGTCCGGTCCAGTTCGAGCCGGTCGCGGGTGGCACGGTCACCTGGGTCGACGGCGGGTTGCTGTCGAACTTCCCGATCACCATCTTCGACCGCACGGACGGTCAGCCGGAACGCTGGCCGACGTGGGGGATCAAGCTGTCCGGCGATCCGGTGCCGAACGACCGTCCGGTGAAGACCGGCATCGGCATCGCGATCGAGTCGCTGAAAACCCTGATGGGCGACTGGAACCAGTACTGTCTTGCCGATCAGGGCGTGAATCGGCGGACGATCCTGGTGGACACCACCGGCGTCTCGACCCTCGACTTCCACCTGACCAAGGCACAGGAGCAGACCCTGTTCGACAATGGCCAGGCTGCCGCACGGAGGTTCCTGGCGCAGCACCAGAGCTGAACCAGTTGTTCGGCGGAATACGGACGAGATCGCATAGTTAATCTGTGAATGATTGACGGTTACTCGCGAGAAACTTACCCTCTGGTATACGCGCGAGTAACCTGCGCGTTCGGCACCTCAACGACGAGGAGGCTGTAGTGCGCATTCGACGGTCCTTCCTGGTTGGCGGCGTATTGACGGCGGTGGCGGCGCTGCTGATCGGTGGGCTCGCCCAACCGGCTGTCGCCGCCACTTATCCCGTTCAACCCAACATCGTGGCGGGCGCTGCCGCCGCCGCGAGCAACCCGGACGCCCCGCCGCCCGGCACGAACGATTTCTCCTGTAAACCCAGTGCGCAACATCCCTATCCACTCGTGCTCATTCCCGGCACGTTTTCGGTGATGGAGGACGATTTCGGCGCGTTGGCGCCCATTCTGGCCAATACGGGTTATTGCGTGTTCAGCCTGAACTACGGTGGCACGCCAGGCTCGCTGATCCAGGCCGTCGGCTCGTCCTCGGCCTCCGCCCAGCAGGTCGCCGCGCTGGTCGCCAAGGTCAAGCAGGCGACCGGGGTGAGCAAGGTCGACCTGGTCGGCCACTCGCAGGGCGGCCTGCTCGGCGAGTACTACATCAAGGTCCTGGGTGGCGCGCCGAACGTGCACGCCTACGTCGGCCTCTCACCGACGACGCACGGCACCACTTTGGACGGTCTGACCACGTTGGCCTCGTTCTTCCCAGGGGCCAACAACTTCCTCGGCTCGCTGTGCCAGGCATGCGTGGACCAGGAGACCGGTTCGGCCTTCCTGGCCCCGTTGGACAACGGCGCGATCGCGGCGTCCGGCGTCAGCTACACGGTGATCGAGACGCTCAACGAGACCGTGGTGACGCCGGTCGGCTCGGCGTTCATCAACGAGCCGGGCGTCACCAACGAGTATGTGCAGAGCGTCTGCTGGAACGACACGGTCGACCACGCGGACCTCGCCTACGACCAGGTCACCATCCGTGAGGTCATGAATGCGCTCGACCCGGCGCACGCGAGCGCGCCCAACTGTGCCGTCGCCTTCCCCTACCCCGCCTGACAATTCGACCGGCCCGCACCCCTTCCACGGTTAGGGTGAAGGGGTGCGGGACGTGAAACACATTGTCTGGGACTGGAACGGCACGATTCTTGACGACAACGACGCGGTGGTGCGCGCGGTGAACCGGGTGTGCGCGCGGTTCGGCCGTGACCCCATCGACCTGGACTTCTGGCGCTCGGTCTACCGGCGTCCGCTGACCGCCTGCTACGGCGATCTGCTCGGCAGGCCGCTGACCGAGGACGAGTGGTCGTTGATCGACCGGCTCTACCACGACGAGTACCACGGCCTGCTGGACACCTGCCGGCTCGCCACAGGTGTTCCGGACGAGCTGCGGCGCTGGCAGGCGAGCGGGCGCGGCCAGTCGCTGCTGTCCATGTGGTTCCACGACCAGCTGGTGTCGCTGGTCACCGAGTACGCGCTGACCGACCTGTTCGCCCGGATCGACGGGCTGCGTGCGGTGGTCGGCGGCGGTTCCAAGACCGAGCACCTCGCTGAGCACCTGGCCGCGCAGGGCCTCGCAGCGTCTGACGTGTTGGTGATCGGCGACGTCACCGACGACGCCGACGCGGCAGCGCACGTGGGCGCACAGTGCGTGCTGGTCACCACCGGCATGATGAACCGCGCCCAGCTCGCGACCCGCAGCGTGCCGGTTGTCGACTCGATCACGGAAGCCCTCGCATTGCTGCCCTGACCCGGCCTAACGTGTTTCAGATCGCGTGTGTGACTTGTCACAGGGCCTTCGGCAAGGCACTCTCGCGTGCAGGAGCAGGCGAGCGAGATGGCTCGCTTGAACCGCCGGTGACAGGCGACGAACACGGGAGTGGATGCGCACATGACGACGAGGACGACGACCGAGTTGGCCGAGCTGCGTAGGTCGATTGGCCAGTTGAGGCACTGTGTCGAGGCACTGCGCGCCGAGTTCGGCGACTGCACCGAGGTGCGCAGGTTGGTCAACGACGTGGAACGCCTCGAAATCGACGCGGTAGACCTCGCGGAAGCCCCCACCCCGCCGAAACCACGAGCGGGTGAAGGTGGTAAACCCGACGTCGTTGTGGTACCGGACACACCCTACGACCGGAATCTGTGGCTCGACGCGGACGACGAGGGCGTGGGAGGTGTTGGCCGGCACCGGCACTGACGGGCAATGACGCCCCGCGCACCGGGGCGTAGAACGAGGAGAAAATGACCACTGGCGTCAGCGCTCCCGGGCGCGCCCAGATTGAGGCTCGTACGCTGCGGACCGATCGCTGGTGGGCATCCCCCGCGGCCACGTTTGCCTTCCTCCTGGTCATGGTTGTCTACCTGACCTGGGCGATCTTGGTGAACAGCGATTACTACTGGGCGCCCTACATCTCCCCGATGTACTCGCCGTGTCTGACCGGCAACTGCGCCCCTGGCAGCGGCTGGGGGTGGTTCGGCAGCATCGCGCCGGTCACCCCCGCGCTGATCATCATCGTGTTCCCGATGGGCTTCCGGGTGACCTGCTACTACTACCGGAAGGCCTACTACCGCTCGTTCTGGGCGTCGCCGCCCGCCTGCGCGGTGCCGGAGCCGCACAAGAAGTACACGGGCGAGCGCCGTTTCCCGCTGGTGATGCAGAACATCCACCGGTACTTCTGGTACGTCGCGGTGGTCTTCGCGTTGATCCTCACCTGGGACTTCATCGACTCCTTCCGCGACCACCAGGGCAACTGGGGCCACATGGGCCTCGGCACGCTGGTGCTGCTGGTCAACATCGTGCTGATCTGGACCTACACCGCGTCCTGCCACTCCTGCCGGCACATCACCGGCGGGCGGCTCAAGCACTTCTCCAAGCATCCGGTGCGCTACAAGGTGTGGACGATCGTGTCCAAGCTCAACGCCAAGCACATGCAGCTCGCGTGGGCGTCGCTGGCCTGGATCGCGGTCACAGATCTCTACATCCGACTTGTCGCCGCGAACATCATCACCGATCTGCGGTTCTTCTGAAGACACGAGCGAGAGACTGACGATGACTGAGGTTGAGCGGCACAGCTACGACGTGCTGGTGATCGGGGCGGGCGGGGCCGGCCTGCGGGCGGCGATCGAGGCGCGGCAACAGGGCCTGCGCGTCGCGATCATCTGCAAGTCGCTGTTCGGCAAGGCGCACACGGTGATGGCGGAGGGCGGCTGCGCCGCGTCCATGGGCAACGCCAACTCCAACGACAACTGGCAGGTGCACTTCCGCGACACCATGCGCGGCGGCAAGTTCCTGAACAACTGGCGGATGGCCGAGTTGCACGCCAAGGAGGCCCCGGACCGCGTCTGGGAGCTGGAGACCTACGGCGCGCTGTTCGACCGCACCAAGGACGGCCGGATCAGCCAGCGCAACTTCGGCGGCCACACCTACCCGCGTCTCGCGCATGTCGGTGACCGCACCGGCCTTGAGCTGATCCGCACCATGCAGCAGAAGATCGTCTCGCTGCAACAGGACGACCACAAGCTGACCGGCGACTACGAGGCCAACCTCAAGGTCTACGCCGAGTGCACGGTCACCGAACTGTTGCAGGACGACGAGAAGCGCATCGCCGGCGCGTTCGCGTACTGGCGGGAGACCGGCCGGTTCGTGCTGTTCGAGGCGCCCGCCGTCGTGCTGGCCACCGGTGGCATCGGCAAGTCGTTCAAGGTGACATCGAACTCCTGGGAGTACACCGGCGACGGCCACGCGCTCGCGCTGCGCGCGGGTGCGCACCTGATCAACATGGAGTTCGTCCAGTTCCACCCGACCGGCATGGTCTGGCCGCCCAGTGTGAAGGGCATCCTGGTCACCGAGGGCGTGCGCGGCGACGGTGGTGTGCTGCGCAACTCCGAGGGCAAGCGGTTCATGTTCGACTACATCCCCGAGGTCTTCAAGGGTCAGTACGCGGAGACCGAGGAGGAGGCGGACCGCTGGTACACCGACCCGGACAACAACCGCCGCACCCCGGACCTGCTGCCCCGCGACGAGGTGGCCCGCGCGATCAACTCCGAGGTCAAGGCCGGTCGTGGCTCCCCACACGGCGGCGTGTTCCTGGACATCGCCAGCCGCATGCCGGCCGAGGAGATCCAGCGCAGGCTGCCCGTCGATGTACCACCAGTTCAAGGAACTGGCCGACGTGGACATCACGGCCGAGCCGATGGAGGTCGGTCCGACCTGCCACTACGTGATGGGCGGCGTCGAGGTCGACCCGGACACCGAGGCGGCGGTCGGCGTGTCCGGCCTGTTCGCGGCCGGCGAGGTCGCGGGCGGCATGCACGGGTCCAACCGGCTCGGCGGCAACTCCCTGTCCGACCTGCTGGTGTTCGGCCGCCGCGCCGGTGCCGGCGCAGCCGAGTACGTGCAGGGCCTCGCCGAGCGGCCAACGGTCACCGAGTCCGATGTGGACGCGGCGGCCAAGGCTGCGGTCCTGCCGTTCAATCCGACGATTCCGCCGGGCAGGACGGCGATGAGGGCCTTGAGAACCCGTACACGGTGCACCAGGACCTCCAGCAGATGATGAACGACCTGGTCGGCATCATCCGCCGCGAGGGCGAACTGGCCGAGGCGATCGAGCGGCTCGACGAGTTCAAGGCACGCGCCAGGAAGGTCATCGTCGAGGGGCACCGGCAGTTCAACCCCGGCTGGCACCTCGCCCTCGACCTGCGCAACATGCTGCTGGTCAGCGAGTGCGTCGCCAAGGCGGCGCTGGAGCGCACCGAGAGCCGAGGCGGTCACACCCGCGAGGACCATCCCGGCATGGAGCAGGAGTGGCGGCACCAGCTGCTGGTCTGCGCGCTCAACGAGGCGGGCGACGGTATCGACCTCACTCACGAGGAGCAGGTGCCGATGCGTGATGACCTGCTTGAGCTGTTCGAGTACAGCGAGCTGCAGAAGTACTTCACCGCTCCGGAACTGGCGCAGCACCACGGAAAGCAGGACTGATCATGAGCTACCAGGGAAAGTTCCGGGTCTGGCGCGGCGACAACGAAAAGGGCGACCTGCACGACTTCACCGTCGAGGTGAACGAGGGCGAGGTCGTGCTGGACATCATCCACCGGTTGCAGGCCACCCAGGCGCCGGACCTCGCGGTGCGCTGGAACTGCAAGGCCGGCAAGTGCGGCTCCTGCTCGGCCGAGATCAACGGCCGGCCCCGGCTGATGTGCATGACCCGGATGTCCACGTTCACCGAGGACGAGGTCGTCACGGTCACCCCGATGCGGACCTTCCCGGTGATCCGCGACCTGGTCACCGACGTCTCGTTCAACTACGAGAAGGCGCGCGAGATCCCCGCGTTCGCCCCGCCCGCCGACCTCAAGCCCGGCGAGTACCGGATGCAGCAGGTCGACGTGGAGCGCTCGCAGGAGTTCCGCAAGTGCATCGAGTGCTTCCTGTGCCAGAACACCTGCCACGTCGTGCGCGACCACGAGGAGAACAAGGACGAGCTTCTCCGGCCCGCGTTTCCTCATGCGCATCGCCGAACTCGACATGCACCCGCTGGACGCCGCCGACCGCGTCCCGGCCGCGCAGGCCGAGCACGGCCTCGGCTTCTGCAACATCACCAAGTGCTGCACCGAGGTCTGCCCGGAGAACATCCACATCACCGACAACGCGCTCATCCCGCTCAAGGAGCGCGTGATCGACCGGCGCTACGACCCGGTGCTCGTACCGCTGGCCAAGCTGTTCCGCCGCAACAAGTGAACTGACCGCGAACGGGCCGTTCCGATTGCTTCGCAACGGCCCGTTCGCGCGGCTAGTGAGCTGCGAACGCCGCCGCCCAGTCCTCCGCGCGTAGATCGCGCGGCAACGGAACCCGCCGCGGCCCCGACCCCGCGGGCGAGATCGGCGGCCGTGCGCGCGGGCACGCCGTTGCGCCGCAGAATGTCGACAAGCCCGCGTCCCCGGCTGCTGAACACGCGGCCGACCCACTCCTGGTAGGCCCGCTGTTTCGAGTGCGGTACCAGTGGCTCACCGCGTCGCGTGATGAGCAGCAGCCCGGCATCAACGGACGGCCGGGGTGCGAACGCGTCCGCGGGAATGCGCCGGTCGAGCGTGAAGTCGAACCAGGGCCAGCACTGCGCGGTCAGCTGGGTGGCGCCGCCCACGCCGGCCCGTTTGCGGGCGACCTCCCACTGCGTCACCAGAATCGCGCTGTGCCAACCCGTCGAGCGCGAGCAGATGCCGCAGAATCGGCGTGGTCAGGTGAAACGGCACATTGGCGACAACGACCGAGCCGGCAGGCGGCGCGTGCCGCAGGATGTCGCCCGCGCTGATGCACACGTGCGGCCCGACCCGCCTGCCGAGTTCGCGGGCTCGCCTCCTGTCGATCTCGATGCCGTGCAGTGGCCGGTCAAGCGTGGCCAGTTCGACGGTGATGGCCCCGTTCCCGGTGCCCCACTCCACGAGCGGGCCGGGACGTTCGCGGGCAAGCTCGACGATGCGGGCGATGGTCGCCCGGTCTCTGAGGAAGTTCTGGCCGAGTTCATGACGGCCCGAGGTGCGAATGGGCATGGCTGCTCCTGTCCATGAGCTGGATGGAGCCGGGCAGCACAAAACGCCGCCCGGCATGGTGCCGAGTGGCGGCGCGAATTCGACGAAGGGATTCCGGTCCGCGCCGTCAGCGGCAGCGGATCCGAACGATCATCGCGAAGTTACCCACGGCCGGCATGGTAGGGCGCGGGGCGAACGCCCACCAACACGTTTTCGAGCATTCGTCAGGTGCTACCCGGGTACTACCTGTGGTAGCATCCATGGTGTGAAGTTGAGTGTGAGCCTGATCGACGAGGACGTAGCCTTCATCGACGAGTACGCCCGCGCGCATGCCGCACCCTCCCGTTCCGCGGTTCTGCACGAGGCCGTCGAACTACTCCGGGCCAGCCAACTCTCCGACGCCTACGCCGCGGCCTGGGAAGAATGGGCCGCCGACGAGGACACGCAAGCCTGGGACGCCACCGTCGGTGACGGTCTCCCCGACTGATGCGCAGAGGAGAAATCCGGCTCGTCGACTTCGAGCCGGTCCGAGGCGCGGAGTCCAACAAGCTGCGCCCTGCCGTGATCGTCAGCAATGACGGTGCCAACGCCACCGCCGAGCGGCTTGGCCGCGGTGTGCTCACCGTGGTCCCGCTGACCTCCAACACCAGCCGGGTCTATCCGTTCCAGGTGTTGCTCAAGGCCGCTGACTGCGGTCTCCCGCGAGACTCGAAGGCCCAGGCCGAGCAGATCCGCTCGGTCGCCGTCGAGCGTATCGGCCGGCACGCCGGCCAGGTCCCACCGGTCAAGATGGCCGAGATCAACAGCGCGATCCGCCTGCACCTTGGCTTGTAGGGATTGCTCAGTCGCGGAACGGGTTCTCGACCACCAGATCGCCGAACTCTCGGCCGTGCTGAAGATCCTCCGACAGCAGCGTGCTCGCGTTCGCGCACAGGGCTGCCTCGATGATCAGCGCGTCCCAGAACGAGACCGAGTGCTCCTCGGCCAGCTTGCTCCCGGACGCGATCAGGCCGACGTCCGTGTTGACCGAGCACCAGTCCGTGTAGGAGGCGACGATGCCGCGTGCGTGTTTGGCCGCCAGGCCGATCTTCTTGGTCGTGACCGAATAGAACTCCTGGAGAACCTGGGTGCTCAGCACGCCGCCGTCGGTCCGCCACAGTTCGGCGAGCACCGTCCTGGCCTTGCCGGCGCGCGGATCGGCGTCGCCGACCCCGTGTGCGTAGACCAGGATGTTGGTGTCCACGAAGACGTACTCGGTCAACGGCTTGGCCGGTCGTACAGTTCGTCGCGGGTCCAGGCCGGCGCGGTCCGGCCCGACCCTGCCGCCTCGGCCATCGACTCCATCGCGACGGTCATCGCCTGCTGGTAACGGCTCTGCGCGGCGACCTTCTCGCGGAGATCCTGGGCAACCAGTGCGCTCAACGACATGCCCTTGGCCGCGGCGAGCGCCTTTGCCGCTCGGATCAGCTCCTCGTCGAGCTGGATCGTGAGATTGCGCATGACCACAGGATATCACGTGCTCCACATGAAATACTGTGGACGCCGGTCGAGGATTACCATCAGTACGTGGCGCCGGCAAGCAGTAAAACTTACGAGGTTCGCACCTACGGGTGTCAGATGAACGTGCATGACTCCGAACGGCTGGCCGGCATGCTGGAGAGCGTCGGGTACGTGCCGGCCGACGGTGATGCCGCGCCGGACGTGGTCGTGTTCAACACGTGTGCCGTCCGGGAGAACGCGGACAACAAGCTGTACGGCAACCTCGGGCATCTCTACCCGATGAAAAAAGCCAATCCGGACATGCAGATCGCGGTCGGTGGCTGCCTCGCGCAGAAGGACCGCGGCGAGATCGTGCGCCGCGCGCCCTGGGTGGACGTGGTGTTCGGCACGCACAACATCGGCTCGCTGCCGGTGCTGCTGGAGCGGGCCAAGCACAACGCGCGTGCCGAGGTGGAGATCCTCGAATCGCTTGAGGTGTTCCCGTCCACGCTGCCTGCTCGCCGCGACTCGGCCTATTCGGGCTGGGTGTCGATCTCGGTCGGTTGCAACAACACCTGCACGTTCTGCATCGTGCCCTCGCTGCGCGGCAAGGAGGCCGACCGCCGCCCCGGCGAGATCCTGGCCGAGGTGCAGGCGCTCGTCGACGAGGGCGTGTCCGAGGTGACGCTGCTCGGCCAGAACGTGAACTCCTACGGCGTGCAGTTCGGCGACCGGCTCGCCTTCGGCAAGCTGCTGCGTGCCTGCGGCGGCATCGATGGCCTCGACCGGGTCCGGTTCACCTCGCCGCACCCCAAGGACTTCACCGACGACGTGATCACGGCCATGGCCGAGACGCCGAACGTCTGCCACCAGCTGCACATGCCGTTGCAGTCCGGCTCGGACCGCGTCCTCAAGGCGATGCGTCGTTCCTACCGTTCCGAGCGCTACCTGGGCATCATCAAAAAGGTCCGCGAGGCCATGCCGGACGCGGCGATCACCACGGACATCATCGTCGGCTTCCCCGGAGAGACCGAGGAGGACTTCCAGGCCACGCTCGACGTGGTCCGGCAGGCGCGGTTCTCCGGCGCGTTCACCTTCCAGTACTCCAAGCGCCCCGGCACGCCCGCCGCGGACATGGCCGACCAGATCCCCAAGGCGGTCGTGCAGGAGCGCTACGACCGGCTGGTCGCGCTACAGGAGGAGATCTCCTGGGAGCTGAACAAGGAACTCGTCGGCTCGACCGTCGAGATCCTGGTCGCCGAGGGGGAGGGCCGCAAGGACGCGGCAACGCACCGGATGAGCGGTCGTGCCCGCGACGGCCGGCTGGTGCACTTCACCCCGACCGGACCCGCGATCGAGGGCGAGGTACGGCCCGGCGACGTCGTGCACGCGACCGTCACCTACGGCGCCCCGCACCATCTGGTCGCCGACGGAGATCTGCTCTCCCATCGCAGGACTAGAGCGGGCGACAACTGGGCAGCCGATATCCGTCCGAAGACCTCGGGCGTGAGCCTCGGCCTGCCGTCCTTCGGCGCGCCGAGCCAACCGGCCACCGCGGCCACCGTGGAAGGGTGCCAGGTCCGATGAGCAGCAGCGACGAACGCAAGCCGGAATCCCTGGACATCGCGCACCTGCGGGAGCAGGTCGACGCGGTCGAGCGCGGGGTGATGCGGCGCATCGATCCCGGCATCCGCGCCATGGTGATCGCGGTCTGCGCGCTGGTGCTGATCGTCGCGGCGATTCTTCCGTGGGTCAGCGGCAACAGCGGCTGGGCTGTCGTGTCCGGCGCGGCGAACCTGGTCAGCATCAACGTGCTGCCGAGGATCTTCGGCGTCGGCGTCTACGTGTTCGGCCTGCTCGGCTCGGCGATCACGCTGGCCGTGCGGCGCTGGAGCCTTGCCTGGCTGTGCACGTTGGGCTGCGGGTTCTTCACCGTGTTCGGCCTGGTCTCGATCTGGTCGCAGGAGAGTTCGCCGAGCCACCAGCCCGGCCCTGGTCCCGGCGTCGGCCTGGACATCGCGCTGGTCGTCATGCTGGTGCTGACCATCACCTGGGCCCGCGTTGTCTGGTCGCGTCCCGGCGGCGTTTTCGACAACAGCAAGACCCAGCCGCACGCCGAATAGGACAGTCCGCAAACGACGAACCGCCCTCCCGGAAATCCCAGGAGGGCGGTGTCTTTCTTGCTCGATCAGCGGGTGGCGAGCGCCTGCTCGGCCGCGTTGAGCCATTCGCGCCACTGCGCTGCCTGCGCCTCGGCCTGCTCGGCCCGCCGCTTGTCCCCGGCCGCCTTCGCCTTGGCCGCCTGCGCCTCGAACTGCGCGACCCGCTCGCGGAACTGCGCGGCCCGCGCCTCGGCCTCGGGATCGGTCCGGCGCCAGCGGTTGTCCGCCGCGGCGCGCACCTTCTCCTCGACCGCGCGCAGCTTGCTCTCCAGTTCGCGGATTCGCTCCCTGGGCACCTTGCCGATCTGGTCCCACTGGTCCTGGATCCGGTGCAGCGCGGCGCGCGCCCCCTCCAGGTCGGTGGCCGGGTCGATGGCTGCGGCCTCGGCGAGCAGCTCCTCCTTGCGCTTGGCGTTCTCCGCGAACTCCGCGTCCCGCTCGTCGAACACCGCGGATCGCCGGGAGAAGAACTTGTCCTGCGCCGCGCGGAACCGCTGCCAGAGCGCGTCGTCGGACTCCTTCGGCGCCCGACCCGCTGCCTTCCACTCGACCATCAGCTGCTTGTAGCGGTTCGCGGTCTCGGCCCAGTCCTCGGAATCGGAGAGCTGCTCCGCCTCGTCGACCAGTGCCTGCTTGGCCGCCTTGGCCGCGCCGCGCTGCCGGTCCATCTCGGCGAAGTGCGAACCACGCCGCCGGTTGAACGCGTCGCGCGCCTTGGCGAAGCGCTTCCACAGCACCTCGTCGGTTTTGCGGTCAACGCCCTTGATCGTCTTCCACTCGTCCAGGATGGCGCGCAGCCGGTCGCCTGCGGGCTTCCACTGGGTCGCCTCCTCCGCGATCTTCTCGGCCTCCTCGACCAGCGCCTGCTTGTGCGCGGTCGACTGGGCGCGGGCCGCGTCGCGGACCTTCTTGTTCGCCTCGATGGCCCGTTCGGCCTCGGCGATGATGTATTCGGTGCGTGCGGTCAACGCGGCGAGGTCGCCGACGACCGCGGCGTCCGCGAAGGAGGCCAACAGATGCTTGGCCGAGGTCGCGGCCTGCTTCGGGTCACCGGAACCGGAAGCCAGCCGCGCGTGCAGCAGCTCGACCTCGGTGCGCAGGTCGTCGAAGCGGCGTGCGTAGTGGACGAGGCCCTCGTCCGGTTCGCCCGCCTGCCAGGACCCGACCGCGCGCTCGCCGTCAGCCGTGCGCACGTACACGGTCCCGTCCGCGTCGACCCGGCCCCACCGGCTCGGGTGCGACTCGGCCTGCGGAGCGGGTGGCACCACCCCGTCGTACTGGGCCGAGGCGGGTGTCTCGCCCTCTGCCGCCTTCGCCCGCGCCACCTCGGTGGGCAGGTGTGTCTCAGCAGGAGCTGTCGGTTCCTGAGCTGTCGACTCGACAGGCGACTCGGTCGACTCCGGTGACTCCGTCGACTCCGCCGCCGGCTGTGCGTCCGCGCTCGGCCGCACCGCGTCATCCGGCGCTACCGCCCCGTTGACCGTGTGCTCTTCTGCCATCACGGCTCCTCCTCCGCCTACCTCACATGCCGGTGAGCGACGGCGCCGCCCTCCGACGCCTCACCAGTGGTGAGGCCCGCGCGATCTGGGTACACCGTTGTCCGCAACAGTGTGCTACCTCGCGGGCATTCAACCAGATCCGACCGGCGCGTTTGCCGCTGCGGAAAGATCGAATCGACACCGCGACCTTCTGTTGACCCAGTGTCGCCGTTCGGTTTCTCCACGCAACCGGTCGGCCAAGCCAGCCCCATCGGCAGAGCGTACTTCCCAAGCGGCGGAACACCGCTGGTCAATGGGTACTGTATCGATTCTCGTCGGTTCCTGGTAACCGCTGCACCCACCCGGGTAGCCTTGCTGACCGTGATCAGCCGCGCGGTCGTCGTCCCCCATCCGCCGCTGCTGGTGCCCGAACTGGTGACCGGCGCGGCAGTCGAAACCGAGCCGCTGCGCACCGCGTGCGTCACCGCCGCGCAGGAACTCACCAAGGTCAGCGCGGACTGGTTGGCCATCGCGGTCGACGCGAACGGGCCGAGGCTGGTGCCCCCGATCGCGCGCGGCACGTTCCTCGGCTACGGCATTGACGTCCCGATCGGACTCGCCACCGGCGCGGACGCGCGGATCGACCCCGACCTGCCGCTGCCCGCGCTCATCGCGGGCTGGCTGCGCGAGCGGGCCGGCGCGCGCACGGTCCGCGTCCAACTCCTCCCGCCCGAACTGTCCGTCGCCGACTGCATCGACCTCGGCGCCGACCTCGCCGCCGACCCGCTGCCCATGGCCCTGCTGGTACTCGCCGACGGCCCCAACCGCATCGGCGAGGCCGCTCCCGCCCGCCCGGACGACCGCGCCGAACCCTTCGACAACGACCTGCGCGCCGCGCTCGGCAAACCCGATCCGGCCGCGATCGCCGCCATCGATCCGACACTGGCCACCGAACTCGGCGTCATCGCGCGCCCTGCCCTCCAGGTGTTGGCCGGCGCTGCCCTGGCAGCTGGCCGGGGTTGGCAGGCCCGCGAGCTGTACTCCGCCGCGCCCTACGGCGTCGGCTACCACGTCGCCGTCTGGGACCCTTCGTAGGCTTTCGACCATGCAGCTACGACCGGTCGCCGTTGTCGGCCCGACCGCGACCGGCAAGTCCGACGTCGGGGTCTGGCTGGCGCGCGGGCTCGGCGGCGAGGTCGTCAACGCCGACGCCATGCAGCTCTACCGAGGCATGGACATCGGCACCGCCAAACTCACACCGGCGCAGCGGGAAGGCGTGCCGCACCACCAACTCGACGTCCTCGACGTGACCGAGACCGCCTCCGTCGCCGCCTACCAACGGCACGCCCGGCGCACCGTCGAGGAACTTCTGGCAGCGGGCAAGACCCCGGTCATCGTCGGCGGGTCCGGCCTCTACGTGCAGGCCCTCCTCGACGACCTGGAGTTCCCCGGCACCGACCCGGAGATCCGCGCCCGGTTCGAAGCCGAACTAGCCACCGTCGGCGCCCCCACCCTGCACGCCCGCCTCGCCCGCCTCGACCCGGCAGCGGCCGAGGCGATTCTGCCCGGCAACGAACGTCGCATCGTGCGCGCCCTGGAAGTCATCGAGCTGACCGGCCGCCCGTTCTCCGCCACCCTGCCCAAGCCCGGCCCGCCCCGCTACGACACCGTGCTCATCGGCCTCGACCGCGACGTCGCCGAACTCGACGAACGCGTCGAGGCTCGGGTCGAGCTGATGTTCGAGGCCGGCCTCGTCGACGAGGTCATCGGCCTGCTCGACATCGGCCTGCGCGAGGGCCGCACGGCCAGTCGCGCGCTGGGCTACCAACAGGTGCTCGCCGCGCTCGACACCGATCATGATTTCGCTGTCGCCGCAACGGAAACCGCGAAGGCGACCCGCCGGTTCGTCCGCCGCCAGCGCTCCTGGTTCCGGCGCGACAAACGCATCAACTGGCTCGCCGCGGCCCGCCCCGATCTGCTCGACGTCATCGCCGAACTCGTCGACCCGTAACCTGGACGCCGTGGGCGGAGTGGAATTTCTCAAGGGACACGGCACGCAGAACGACTTCGTGCTGCTGCCCGACGTCGAAGGCGCCCTTGAACTGACCGAGGCGCGGGTGCGCGCGCTGTGTGACCGCAGGCGCGGGCTCGGCGCCGACGGCGTCCTGCGCGTGGTCCCCGGCAGCCTCACCGGCCACGACGCCGAATGGTTCATGGACTACCGCAATGCGGACGGGTCCATCGCCGAGATGTGCGGCAACGGCGTGCGCGTCTTCGCCCGCTACCTGGTCGAGGCCGGTCTGGCGAAACCGGGGGAGTTCACCATCGCCACCAGGGCAGGCGACCGCCGCGTCGAGGTTCCCGCCGACGACCCGACCGGCACGGTCACCGTCGAGATGGGCGAGGTGCGCGTGTTCGGCGAATCGACCGCGACCGTCGAGGGCCGCGTCGTGCCCGGCACCGCCGTCGACGTCGGCAACCCGCACCTGGTGTGCGCCCTTGACGACACCGACCTCGACCTGGCGCGCCTTGACCTGTCGAGCGCACCCGGCCACGACCCGATCGTCTTCCCGCACGGCGTGAACGTCGAGTTCACCACGTCGATGGGCGCGGAACTGGACGCGAACGCACTGCGCATGCGCGTGCACGAACGCGGCGTCGGCGAAACCCGCTCGTGCGGCACCGGCACGGTCGCCGCGGTCGCCGCCGCCCTGCACCGCACCGGCCGGACCACCGCCGAGGTCGCCGTGCACGTTCCCGGCGGTACGGTCACCGTCACCATCGACGCGGGTCACGCCACCCTCACCGGCCCGGCTGTCCTCGTCGCCAGGGGCGAGATCAGCCCGCAATGGTGGGCCGAAGCGAACGCCTAGATCCCCGGCACCTCGACCTCGGCGACCTCGATCGCACCCAACTCCGCGTCCGCGACCACGTTCGGGTTCGAATCCGGCCCGGTCATACACGCCAACGTCCGCCGCTGCGGCCCGGTCAACGCGACCGCGTAACAGGTCTTGCTCGTCGGGATCTCGTCGGTGATCGCGCCGCCCTCGGTCACCCGGAACACGCTGCTGCCCAACGCGGACGACGTCCAGATCGCACCCTGCGCGTCGCCGCAGATCCCGTCCGGTGCGATCCCGCGCTGTCGCAGATCCGCCCACACCCGCCGATCGCTCAGGCTGCCGTCCTCGGCAACATCGAACGCGGTCAACCGGAAGCCCAGCGTCTCCGCGACGATCAGCGTTCGCCCGAACAGCACCATTCCGTTGGGAAACGCCAAATCCGGCGCTACCGCCGACACTGAACCGTCCGGCCGGACCAGCGCCAGCGTGGCCGGTACGAGTTCGACCGTCCCGTCCATCAACCCGACGAGCCCGTGCGTGTCGATGGCGCCGTGCAGATCGAACCCGAAGTTGCCGACATACGCGCGCCCGAGCGGGTCGACCAGCATGTCGTTGGCGTGGAACGTGGCGATCCCGGAGAGGTCGGCATGCTCGACGAGCGTCCCGTCCGGTTCGCACCGCAACACCTTACGGTCCACCATGGACACCACGAGCATTCGGCCGTCCGGTAGCCAACCGAGCCCGGAGGGCTGGTTCGGCACTTCGCAGATCCGCTCGCGTTCGCCGCTGGTCAGATCGACCGCGAGCACTTCGTGCGCGTAGAAGTCGGCGAGGTAGAGCCGCCCGTCCGGTCCGTGCCGAGGCCCTTCGCCGAATCGCAGGCCGGTCAACGCCGTTGTTGTGCCAGCAACCATCAGTGGATCGTAGTCACCCGGTGACGCACGGTTCAAGTATCCCTTCGCGCCGGCCATCGGGGCACACGAGTGAAAGGGAGTAGAAATCCACCCGATTGGACGGCAACCGTGACCTGCCTACGGAAAACACCGCCATTCCGGCCTTGTGCAGCGACTTCGTTGTGCATGACTCCATTCGAATGACATGGTGGACATCGCCTGCCCGCGCCTCTTCACTCGGGCGTATGGAGCTACGACGAAGATCCTTCCTGTTGTTGGGATTGACCACGATCACCGCCGCAATGGTTGGGCTCTCGGCCGCGCCCGCCGTCGCCCAGACCCGGGACTACGCCCAGACCCAGGACTACGCCCAGGCACTGGCCATCAATGCCGGCAACTTCGTGGTCGGCGAGGCGGAGACCGGCCGCGGCACCATACATGCGGTGCGCTGGGACCCGACCCGTCGCATCACTGACCTCGGGACCCTCCCGGGCGGGAGTTTCAGCATGGCCGAGGGAATCAACACGTGGGGCGTGGTCGCCGGCCAGAGCAGCACCGGTCCGGACGAAACCGAGGCCGTGTACTGGAGCCGGACCGGACAGATCACCGCCCTGCCCGGACTTGTCACCGGACCCGGCGCCTTCAGTTCGGCCACGGCCATCAACGATGCCGGCACGATGGTCGGTTATTCCATTAACGAGAACGGCAAACATGCGGTGCGCTGGGCGAGGGGGCAGATCACCGATCTGGGTGGGTTGCCCGGTGACTACGACAGCGTGGCATTCGCCGTCAACGACTTCGGCGTCGCAGTGGGCTACTCCCAAGGCAGTTCCGGCGAATATGCGGTGCGCTGGGACCCGGACGGGCGAATCACCGAACTGGCCGTGCCCGCTGGCGCCTCACTCACTTCCTCCTACGGCATTGACAATGCCGGCTACATCGTCGGAAGTGCCTTCGACCAGACGAACCTGCAAAGCTACGCCGTGGAATGGCATCCGGATGGCAGCGTCCATGAACTCGCGGGCGGCCAGCAAGACATCCAAGCGACGGCCATCAACGACGTCCGCGTCGCCGTCGGCAACAACGAGCGATCAGACGGTGGCCTGGACGGGACGATCTGGTACCCGGACGGTCGGTCCAGCGTCATCGCGCCACCGGGCGGCGGGCCCTACGTGTTCTATCCCACCGGGATCAACGATCGCGGCTTCGTGACCGGCAACGCCGTCGACTCGGGCGGGCCTGCGCTGGTGAGCCCGGACGGTCGGATCGTCTACCTGGGTACGCTGCTCAATCCTGCCAACTGACAACGAACGGTGGAATCGTCGCCGGGGCGCCGCATGCACTCCCTCTTGTGACCTGCGGTTATACCTGGCCGGGTGAGGGGGTACACAGGAACCACGCGATAAATAACCCGTGTGGCACCCCGAATCGTGCCACCATGGACACCAAGATGACAGAACACGCGCACACTCACGACCCAGCGACCCGGCTCGCCGACGAACCGCTGGACACACTGTCAGTCGGTGACCTGGAGCTTTCCGACCGCGCCGCGCTTCGCCGCGTCGCGGGGTTGTCCACGGAACTCGCGGACGTCACCGAGGTCGAGTACCGGCAACTTCGCCTGGAACGTGTCGTGCTGGTCGGGGTGTGGACCGACGGCACGGTACGCGAGGCCGAGGCGTCGCTGGTCGAACTCGCCCGACTCGCCGAGACCGCGGGCTCCCAGGTGCTGGAAGGACTCGTCCAACGACGCACCCGCCCGGACGCGGCCACCTACATCGGTTCCGGCAAGGCGCACGAGCTCGCCGACGTCGTGCGCGCCGTCGGCGCCGACACGGTGATCTGCGACGGTGAGCTCTCACCCGGCCAGCTCCGCCAACTCGAAGGCGTGCTCAAGGTCAAGGTCATCGATCGCACCGCGCTGATCCTGGACATCTTCGCGCAGCACGCGCGGTCCAAGGAGGGCAAGGCGCAGGTCGAACTCGCCCAGCTCGCCTACTTCCTCCCGCGCCTGCGTGGTTGGGGTGAAGCCCTCTCCCGGCAGGCCGGTGGTCGCGCGGGTGGCGGCAACGGCGGCGTGGGTCTGCGTGGTCCTGGTGAGACCAAGCTGGAGACCGACCGGCGGCGCATCAACAGGCGGATGGCCAAGCTGCGTCGCGAGATCAAGTCGATGAACCAGATCCGCGACACCAAGCGCGGCCGCAGGGTGGCCAACGCGGTGCCGAGCGTGGCCATCGCGGGTTACACCAACGCGGGCAAGTCCAGTCTGCTCAACGCCATCACCGGCGCGGGCGTGCTGGTCGAGGACGCGTTGTTCGCGACCCTGGACCCGACCACCCGGCGCAGCCAGTTGCCGGACGGGCGCACCTACACGCTCACTGACACCGTCGGATTCGTCCGGCACCTGCCACACCAGCTGGTCGAGGCGTTCCGGTCGACGTTGGAGGAGGTGGCCGACGCCGACCTGATCGTGCACGTCGTCGACGGCTCCGATGCCAACCCGGAACAGCAGGTTTCCGCGGTGCGCGAAGTGCTCGCCCAGGTGGTCGAGCACCGCGACGAGCCGATGCCGCCGGAACTGCTGGTGGTGAACAAGGTCGACGCTGCGGACGAGCTGACCATGGCCCGGCTGCGCAACCTGTTGCCGAACGCGGTGTTCGTGTCCGCGCGCAACGGCACCGGCCTGACCGCGTTGCGCGAACGCATCGCCGATCTACTGCCGCACCTGGCGATCTCGGTCGATCTAGTGCTGCCCTATCCTCGGTCCGACCTGGTCGCTCGGGTGCACGCGGAGGGTGAGGTCACCACCGAGGAGCACACCGAGGACGGCATCCGCATGCGGGCCAGGGTGCATCCGGCACTGGCCGCCGCGCTCGACGGTTTCATCGCCGACCCTGCCGGAGCCTGATCGACGAATGTCGCCGCGCCCCCTCTCGCGGAGGAGGCGCGGCGATGTCGTCGTAGGGGTCAGAGGCGGCGCAGGACCGCGACCACCCGACCGAGCACGGTGGCGTCGTCGCCTGGGATGGGTTCGTACGCCGGGTTGTGCGGCATCAGCCAGATGTGCCCGTCGCGACGCTTGAACGTCTTGACCGTGGCCTCGCCGTCGATCATGGCGGCGATGATGTCGCCGTTCTCCGCGGTGGGCTGCTGACGGACCACCACCCAGTCGCCATCGGTGATGGCCGCGTCGACCATGGACTCACCAACGACCTTCAACAGGAACAGCGACCCCTCGCCGACCAGGTCGCGCGGCAGCGGGAACACGTCCTCGATGGCTTCCTCCGCGAGGATCGGCCCACCGGCGGCGATCCGACCGAGCACGGGCACGTACGCGGGACGCGGCCGGTTCGCGGACGGGCTCTCGTCGGTGTCGGCCTCGGCGGGCATCACGCCGACCGCGCGCGGACGGTTCGGGTCGCGGCGCAGGTAGCCGCGCTTCTCAAGCGCACGCAACTGGTAGGCGACCGATGAGGTGGAGGTGAGCCCGACCGCCTCGCCGATCTCGCGCACGCTCGGCGGGTAGCCGAAGCGCTCCACCCAGTCCCGGATCACCTCAAGTACGCGTTTCTGCCGCAGGGTCAGGCCGGGCGCCTCCGCGACCTCCGCCGGATCCGGGAACGCATGGATCTCAGCGCCGGCACCTTCCGCCGGAGGCTGGTCCGCGCCGGTGGAGTCGCCGCCGGTGGAGTCGCCGTTGTCGGGACCGGTGCTCTTGCGTGCCACAGGAACTGCCTTCCTTCTCCGCGTCAGGCCGGGGAGGACCGACCGCGATCTTCAGGTGTCGACGCTAGCCCGATCGGCAGCCGAGATCAAACACCTGTTCGAAGACACGCCGCGCGGTACTCGATTTTGTCGGGGGAGGGTGGTACAAAATCGCACAGAAGTTCGATCGAACGGGTGTTCGATCTTGACTGAGGAGGCTGCGAGATGGCGGTTGTGGCGGACGCCGAGATCGACTCGCCCGCCGGGGTTGCTCCCGGTGCTCCCGATGGCATTCGCGCTGTTCGGCATGCTGGCACGGTCATCAACCGGCCGGTGCGGACGCGCAGGGTCCGGCTGGTGCGTGCCGGCGATCGGCGCAGGCCCGGCCATGTGATCATGGCGCCGGCGCGCCGCGCGGCGTCCGTCGCGTGCGTCCCCCAATCGAGGGGCGCGTCGCTCGGTTGGCTGATTCTCACCGCGGGCATCGTGACGTTGATCGTCTTCGGTGCCGGCTCGCTTCTCGCCTCCGGCGGTGACAGCTCGTCCGTGCCGGTCCCGACCGCGACCACGGTCGTCACCATCCACTCCGGCCAGACACTGTGGGATGTGGCCACCAGTGCGGCGCCGTCCAGTTCGCCGCAGGACGTGGTCGATCGCATCCGCGCACTGAACAACATCACCGACTCCACGCTCTACCCGGGCGAGCGGCTCGTCGTCCCGGTCGAACCCGCGCGCTGATCCCGAGGACCGGCGCGCCCGCCCGCCTGGCGACGGTCCGTACCCGCTCGTTCACCCTCACCAAGCCCATACCTCATGGCCGACGCCCCGGTTCGCTCAACCGGGGCGTCGTCGTCGTGTCAGCTTGCGCAATAATCTGTCCCGACATAACGTGAACCCCAACATGTAGTAGTTACATGGTCGTAAGTAGTCCACAGGTTGGGTTTGGTCGGTGGATAGCTGCCATTGGCAAGTTGCGCGGCGGTGGAGCGTACCGGAGGGGATGAGCACACATGCGGTGCCCTTTTTGTCGGCATTCGGACTCGCGGGTCGTCGACTCGCGAGAGGTCGACGAAGGCCAGGCCATCCGGCGGCGCCGCTCGTGCTCGAAGTGCAACCGGCGGTTCACCACCGTCGAGGAAGCCGTGCTCGCGGTCGTCAAACGCTCAGGGGTCACCGAGCCGTTCAGCCGGGACAAGGTGGTCAACGGCGTGCGTAGGGCCTGTCAGGGTCGGCCGGTCGACGAGGACGCGCTGGCCCTGCTCGCGCAGAAGGTCGAGGAGACCATCCGCTCCTCGGGCGTCGCCGAGGTGCCGAGCAACGAGGTCGGCCTGGCCATCCTCGGTCCGTTACGCGACCTCGACCCAGTGGCCTACCTGCGGTTCGCGAGCGTGTACCGGTCCTTCTCCTCGGTGGAGGACTTCGAGAAGGAGATCGCCGATCTCCGCAAGGCGATCGCCGACGAGTCGGGGACGACGTGAGCACCAGAAGGGCGCGCGACCGACGGGGTGGTCGGCGCGCGACCACGGCAACACCAGCAGTTGCGGGAAGCAAAAAGGGAGAGGGACTGGTCATGAAGGAAACCGTCGGGGCGTCGTCCTCGAACGAGGCGGGCGCGGCGCAGGAGAGCGATCGAGGGCTGCGCGTCCAGCGCGTCTACACCACCGAGGGCGTGCACCCGTACGACGAGGTGACCTGGGAACGCCGCGACGTCGTGATGACCAACTGGCGTGACGGCTCGATCAACTTCGAGCAGCGCGGTGTCGAGTTCCCCGACTTCTGGTCGATCAACGCGACCAACATCGTGACCAGCAAGTACTTCCGCGGCGCCGTCGGCACCCCGCAGCGCGAGTCCAGCCTGCGCCAGCTGATCGACCGCGTCGTGCAGACCTACGTCCGCTCCGCCGTGGCCAACGGCTACTTCGCCACCGAGGCCGACTCGGTCGTCTTCGAGCACGAGCTGACCTGGATGCTGCTGCACCAGGTGTTCAGCTTCAACTCCCCGGTGTGGTTCAACGTCGGCACCAGCTCGCCGCAGCAGGTCTCCGCGTGCTTCATCCTCTCCGTCGACGACACCATGGACTCGATCCTCAACTGGTACCGCGAAGAGGGCCTGATCTTCAAGGGTGGCTCGGGCGCGGGCCTGAACCTCTCCCGGATCCGCTCCTCCAAGGAACTGCTGTCCTCCGGTGGCACCGCGTCCGGTCCGGTGTCGTTCATGCGTGGCGCGGACGCGTCCGCCGGCACCATCAAGTCCGGTGGCGCGACCCGTCGCGCGGCCAAGATGGTCGTGCTCGACGTCGACCACCCGGACATCGAGGAGTTCGTGGAGACCAAGGCACGCGAGGAAGAGAAGATCCGCGTGCTGCGCGACGCCGGGTTCGACATGGACCTCGGCGGCAAGGACATCGCCTCGGTCCAGTACCAGAACGCGAACAACTCGGTCCGCGTCTCCGACGAGTTCATGAAGGCGGTCGACGACGACGGCGAGTTCGGCCTGCGCGCCCGCACCAGCAACGAGGTCATCGACACGGTCAGCGCCAAGTCGCTGTTCCGCAAGATCGCCTTTGCCGCCTGGGAGTGCGCCGACCCCGGCCTGCAGTACGACGACACCATCAACGACTGGCACACCTGCCCGGAGTCCGGCCGGATCACCGCGTCCAACCCGTGCAGCGAGTACCTGCACCTCGACAACTCCAGCTGCAACCTGGCCTCGCTCAACCTGCTCAAGTTCCTCCGCAAGGACGGCACGTTCGACGCGCAGCTGTTCACCCGCGCGGTTGAACTGGTGATCACCGCGATGGACATCTCCATCTGCTTCGCGGACTTCCCGACCGACCCGATCGGCGAAACCACCCGCAAGTTCCGCCAGCTCGGCATCGGCTACGCCAACCTCGGCGCGCTGCTGATGGCAACCGGCCACGCCTACGACTCCGACGGCGGCCGTTCGCTCGCCGCGGCGATCACTTCGCTGATGACCGGCACCGCCTACCGGCGTTCCGCCGAACTCGCCGGTGTCGTCGGCGCGTACGAGGGCTACGCCCGCAACGCCGAGGCCCACAAGCGGGTCATGCGCAAGCATGCGGCAGCCAACGACCTGGTCCGCACCTACGACCGCAACGACAGCGCCATCCACAAGGCGGCCACCGCGGAATGGCAGCGCTGCCTGGAGATCGGCGCTCGCAACGGCTGGCGCAACGCGCAGGCGTCGGTGCTCGCGCCGACCGGCACCATCGGCCTGATGATGGACTGCGACACCACCGGCATCGAGCCCGACCTGGCACTGGTCAAGTTCAAGAAGCTGGTCGGCGGCGGCTCCATGCAGATCGTCAACCAGACCGTGCCGCGCGCGCTGTCCGCGCTTGGCTACCAGCAGGAGCAGGTCGAGGCGATCGTCGAGTACGTCTCCGAGCACGGCCACGTCGTCGACGCGCCCGGTCTCAGGCAGGAGCACTACTCGGTGTTCGACTGCGCCATGGGGGAGCGGTCGATCGCGCCCATGGGCCACGTCCGGATGATGGCCGCGGTGCAGCCGTTCATCTCCGGCGCGATCTCCAAGACGGTCAACATGCCGGAGTCGGCGACCGTGGAGAACGTGGAGGAGATCTACTTCCAGGGCTGGAAGCTCGGCCTGAAGGCGCTGGCGATCTACCGCGACAACTGCAAGGTCGGCCAGCCGCTGTCCGCGTCGAACAACAAGACCGAGACCAAGGAGCCGGAGACGGTCGTCGAGTACCGCCCGGTCCGCAAGCGCCTGCCCAAGAAGCGCCCCAGCCAGACCGTGTCGTTCACCGTCGGCGGAGCCGAGGGCTACCTGCACGCCGGGTCCTACCCGGACGACGGCCTCGGCGAGATCTTCGTCAAGCTGGGCAAGCAGGGGTCCACCCTGGCCGGTGTGATGGATGCCTTCTCGATGTCCATTTCGGTCGGTCTACAGTACGGCATTCCGCTGGAGTTCTACGTTTCCAAGTTCGCCAACCTGCGCTTCGAGCCGGCCGGCATGACAGACGACCCGGACGTGCGGATCGCCACCAGCGTGCTCGACTACCTGTTCCGCAGGCTCGCGCTGGACTACCTGCCCTACGAGAAGCGCGCGCAACTCGGCATCTTCACCGCCGACGAGCGCTCCGCCCAGGTCGCCGAGAGCTACGACACGCCGAACTCCGGCGACGTCGACCTGGAGGGCCTGCGCACCACAGTGGACGCCACCCCGCAGCGCCCCGCCGTCGAGGCGAAGACACCCGAGCAACCGAAGGTCGGCAGCTCGACCGAACTGCTCGAACTGCACCTCGGCAAGGCGGCCGACGCGCCGCTGTGCATGACCTGCGGCACCAAGATGCGTCCCGCCGGCTCCTGCTACGTGTGCGAGGGCTGCGGCTCGACCTCCGGCTGCAGCTGATTTTGAGCCGAGTTGCATCGGATGCAGCATTCGACCACTACAAATAACGGCTGCTGGGAGGCATAAGACGGCCGGTGGCCCGGATCGCGTCAGCGGGTCGGGCCACCGGAGATCGAAACGTACCGATCGTCAACACGGTGGTCGAACGGCGTATGGCCCGACGTACAGGAGCTGTGCCATACGCGCGACTCGACGGTTTCGTGTCTGGTTGAGGGACCTGCATGAGATCACCTTTCGAGCCGCAGATCAAGCACTGCGGAGAGGAGGTGATGGTTATGGCGAAGAACGCCAAGCAGACCGGCAGCTCGGCCGCATCGGCCGCCGGCAAGATCCTTGCAAGCCCCAAGGCAACTCCTGCGCAGAAGAAGGTCGCAGCTAGCGACCTGGCGCAGACCCCGTCGCACAAGAAGAAGTGAACAGTGCTGCCCTGGGCCTGTAACCAGGGCAGCTCGCCAGCCTTCCGCTTTGCCCAAACTCAGCGTCCAGGGCCTTGCTGGGCACCTGGCCGGGCAGATTTTCTTCATCCCCAAGATGATGGCCGAGCCGGAGCCCGTTGAGCCGGTCATCTCGATCCACGAGTACTACGCGCGGGTGCAGTGGATCGGCTCCGATCTGGATGACCCCTTCAACCAGCTCATCCGCGACAGCGGTGAGCAGGATGCAGCCGATGGTCCAGCCGCGCTGGCCGAGCGGGTCGCTGACCGCGTCGAGGAACTGCGCGGCACGCTCCCGTCCGCGCCATCACGCACGGTGCACCGCCCCAACTGGGGAAACTGGTCGATCAGCTTCGATGACTTCGTCGCAAGTCGCCTGTTGGAGATCGTCGTCCACAGCGATGACCTTGCTTACAGCGTCGGGATCCCCACGCCCGAGTTTCCCGTGCAGGCCATCGAGACCGTGGTCGACCTGCTGTCGCGGATCGCCCTGCGTCGGCACGGAGCGGTCAAGGTGCTTCGCGCCCTTGCCAGGGCCGAGCGCGCGCCCGCCACCATCGCCGCGATCTGACCGGGAATAGCGCACCCTCCGAACAAGTCCCTGCGCCGGTATCAACGATCACCCGGGCGGGGAGCTGACGAGAGTCGGCTCCCCGCGTGCTCGGCGGCTTCCGTCGTGGCGATCGCGAGCCGCAGGGTGTGCCGTGCCCGCGACAGTTCCGCGGCGCGTTGGTCGAGCCGGGCGAGTTGGGTACGCAGCCGATCCAGCACTCCGGGGCACGGCCGCAGCGATCCGTTCGCCTCGGCACACGGGAGGATCTGTCCGATCAGCGTGGTCGACAGGCCAGCTGCGAGCAGCGCACGGATCTGCCGGACGGTGTGCTCGGCATCCTCGTCGTAGTCGCGGTATCCGTTGGGCTGGCGGCGCGAGGCCAGCAGACCGACGCGTTCGTAGTATCGGAGCAGCCGTTCGCTTGTTCCGGTCCGGCTCGCCAACTGCCCGATCAACATCGCGTCCCCTGAACTTGACCTTGTCACGGTGTCAACGTTCAACACTCCTTTTCAGCAACGCATTCCGGCTGACCTGGAGGATTTCGTGATCATCGACGCGCACAGCCATGTCCACGATCCCGTCGACGCGCACATCGCGCTGCTGGACGAGGCCGGTGTCGATCGCGCTGTGCTGTTCGGCACGCGCCCGCACCCGGAGCGCGCCACCGACCTGGCAACGCTGCGCCACGAGATGAGCGTCCTGGACGCCGCGATGTCCGGCTCCGCGATGTCCGGCTCCGCGATGTCCGGCTCCAGTACCAGAGCCGAAGACAAAATCCGGCCCCAACACCAGAGCCAAAGCAAACAACTAGTTGGTTATTAGGGTGCGCTGCGCGAACTCGACGCCGCGCTCGCCGCACATCCGGACCGGTTCATCGGTTTCGGTTCCGTCCCGCTGGACCAGTCCGCCGACCAGGTCGCCGCGGACGTCGAGCGGGAGGTGGTCGGGCGCGGCCTGCGCGGCATCGGCGAACTGCCCCGCCACCCGATCAGGCCAGCCGCGTCGAACCGGTCCTGCGTGCCGCCGCCGACCACGGCAACCTGCCCGTGGTGGTGCACGGGTTCGCGCCCACCACAGCGGCGGATCTGGCGACCCTCGCCGGCCTCGCCCGCCGCTTCCCGACCGTGCCGCTGGTGATCAGCCAGCTCGGCGGATCGAACTGGCTGACCGCGATCGAACTGGTCCGCGACGTGCCGAACATGTACCTGGAGCTGTCGACCGCGAACATCATCTTCGCGGTGCGGCTGGCCATCACCGAGGTGCCCGATCGCACCATGTTCGGCTCCGACGCGCCGTACGGTGACCCGGTGCTCGCCCTAGCCACCGTTGAACGCGTCACCTCGCCCGGTCAGCTGCGCGATCAGGTGCTTGGCGGGACCTTCGCGCAGCTGCTCGGGTTGTGAGCGTCAGTTGCCGGCCGAACCCGCGGTCACGGCGTGCACGTCGATGACGAAGACCAGCGTCTCGTTCGCCTTGATGCCCTGCTGGGCAGCGCCACCGTAGCCGAGCGCGGGCGGCACCACCAGCAGACGGCGCCCGCCCGCCTTCTGCCCGATCAGGCCCTGGTCCCAGCCGGGGATGACCTGGCCGACGCCGATCGCGGTGCTGAAGGGCTGGGCGCCGAAGGACTGCTGCACCATCTGGTCGTTGGACCAGGTGGTCAGCTGGTAGTCGGCGGTGATCGTGTCGCCCTTGGCGATCGCGGTGCCGGTGCCCACGACGATGTCCTTGCTGAGCAGCGTGGTCGGGGCCGAGCAGTCCTTCGGCAGGCTCACCTTCGGTGCGGAGCCGAAGTTCGCGGTGACACTGATCTGGTCCACCGTGCACGGCGGGCCGGCCGGCGTTGTGCTCGTTGGCGCGCTGCTGGTCGTCGCGCTGTTGGTCGTCGATGTCGGCTGGGCGCTCGTCGGCGCGCTGCCCGAGGAGGTGGACTGGCCGCCACAGGCCGCGAGGGGCAGGGCGAGCACCGCGCAGGCCACTGCCGCGCCGAAGGACGCACGAATACGCATGGCGACATCTCAGCACACGCTCCGGCATGACCGGCAGCTGGCCAGCCTGCGCGAACGGATCGCCCTGGCATTCAGGCGGATCGGCTCGTCGCGCGTGAACCGCTCGCTGCCCTACCGGGCTCGGCCCGGTTCCCGCACCACGGCCTTGATCGATCAGTCCGCCAGGTTCAGTGCCGCGTCCACGGTCTGTTCCAACAGCAACGCGATGGTCATCGGCCCGACGCCACCCGGAACCGGCGTGATCAGCGAGGCCCGCTCGGCCGCTTCCGCGAAGGCCACGTCGCCGACCTTGCCCGGGTGGTAGCCGGCGTCCACCACGATCGCGCCCGGTTTGATCCAGTCACCCCGGACGAACTCGGGTTTGCCGACCGCGGCCACCACGATGTCCGCGGTGCGCACGATCGAGGGCAGGTCGACGGTGCGCGAATGGCAGAAGGTGACGGTCGCGTCCCTGGCCAGCAGCAACATGCCGGCCGGGCGGCCAAGGATCGCGCTGCGGCCGATCACCACCGCGTGCTTGCCGGAGATCCGCACGTCGTGTGCGTCCAACAGCCGGATGATGCCGCCCGGTGTGCACGACACGAATCCCGTGCGCCCGAACGACATCGTGCCGAACGAGTGCATGGTCACGCCGTCGACGTCCTTGCTCGGGTCGATCGCCTCGAACGCCTGCCGCTCGTCGATGTGTGACGGCGCCGGGTGCTGCAACAGGATTCCGTGCACGTCCGGGTCGTCGGACAACGCGCTGATCGTCTCGACCAGTTCCTCGGTGGTCGTCTCGGCCGGCAGCGCGACGTGCCGGGAGGCGATGCCGACCTTGGCCGAGCGGTTCTGCTTCATCCGCACGTACGTCGCCGACGCCGGGTCGTCGCCGACCAGCACCGTGGCCAGGCAGGGCGCGTACCCGTACTGCTCGGTGAACTCCATCGCCCTGGTCGCGGTGTGCTTCAGAATCGCATCGGCGATTTCGGTGCCGGACATGAGCCGGGCCGGGTCGATCACGATGTCTCCTCGGTCTGCGGGGCGAGCTTGCGCCACAGGAACTCGAAGGTCAGCGCCCAGCTGAACGCGCGCTGCTCGTTGTCCGCGCCGTCCGCGTGGCCGCCCTCGGTGTTCTCGTAGTACCACACGCGATGGCCCTGTTCGAGCATTCTGGCCACCATCTTCCGCGCATGCCCCGGATGCACGCGATCGTCCCGTGTGGACGTCGTGAACAACGCGGGCGGATACGGAAAACCCTTGTGCAGGTTGTGATACGGCGAGTAGGAGCGCAGGTAGGACCGCTCGGTCTCGTCGTCCGGGTCGCCGTACTCGGCCATCCAGGACGCGCCCGCGAGCAGCAGGTGATAGCGAAGCATGTCCAGCAGCGGCACCTGGCTGACGATCGCGCCGAACAGTTCCGGGTAGCGGGTGAGCATCACGCCGGTGAGCAGGCCGCCGTTGCTGCCGCCGAGCGTGCCCAGCTGCCCGACCGTGGTGATGCCCCTGCTCACCAGATCCGTTGCCACGGCGGCGAAGTCCTCGTAGACGCGCAACCGCTTCGTCTTCAGCACCGACGTGTGCCAGTCCGGCCCGTACTCGCCGCCGCCTCGGATGTTCGCCACCACGTAGTTGCCGCCCCTGGCCAGCCACGCCTGCCCGGTTACCGCGCTGTAGGCCGGCTTGCGCACCACCTCGAAGCCGCCGTACCCGTTCAGCAGCGTCGGCAGCGGGCCGGCATCGTCATGCCCGACCACGAAGTACGGGATCCGCGTGCCGTCCGCCGACGTGGCGAAGAACTGCCGTACGGAAAGGCCGGTCGGGTCGAACCGGGCCGGTGCCCGCTTGAGGATCTCCGGTTCGCCGCCGACCTCGACGCGCCACAACGTGGCCGGCTCGGTGAATCCGCTGGAGTTCAACAGGAACTCGTCGCTGTTCTCCTCGTCGGTGTCCAGGATGTCGACGCTGCCGAACTCCGGAATCCCGGCCAGCGGCGCACGCGACCAGCCATCCGCACCAGGGCTGCGCACCTCAAGCCGGTTCTTCACGTCGACCAGCAGGTTCAGGATCAGGTGATTCCTGGTCCAGGCGTAGCTGTCCAGGGAGGTATGCGCATCCGGTTCGAACAACGTGGTCAGTTCCCGGCCGCCCGCCATGAACTCGTCCAGCCGCGCCGCCAGCAACGCCCCGGTCGGATGCTCGTGCCCGCCGACCGACCAGGGCGACTTGGTCTGCACCAGCAGCCATTCCCGGTGCAGGTCGATCTCGGCATCGTCGGGCACGTCGATCCGGCGCAGCTCGTCGCCGTCGGCAAGGTAGTACTCGGCGGTGAAGAAGGAGATCGCACGGGTCACCAGGTCACGCTCGAAACCCTCGGTCGGGTCGTGCGACGCGGTGACCTCGATGTCGCTCGGCTTGCCCTCGAACACGGTGACCGCCTCGTGCAGCGGCGTGCCGCGCCGCCACAGCTTCGCGATCCTCGGATAGCCCGACGTGGTCAGCGAATCCGGGCCGAAATCGGTGCCGACATAGACGCTGTCCTCGTTGATCCAGCCGATCTTGCTCTTCGCCTCCGGTACGACGAAGCCGTCCTCGACGAACGCCCGCTCGACGAGGTCGAACTCGCGCACCACCCGCGCGTCCGCCCCGCCCCGGGACAGCTTGATCAGGCCGAGTCGGTGATCGGACCGCAACGTCGTGCAGCCCTGCCACACCCAGTTCTCGCCCTCGCGTTCGGCCAGCGCGTCCAGATCCAGCAGCACGTCCCAACTCGGCTCTTCGGTGCGGTAGTCCTCAAGCGTGGTGCGGCGCCACAGGCCACGCGGATGCCGCTGGTCCTGCCAGAAGTTGTAGAGGTACTCGCCGCGCCGGACCACGTAGGGAATGCGGTCGTTCGCGTCGAGGCTGGCCAGGATCTCCGCCTTGAGCCGCGCGAACCGGGAGCCCTGCGTCAGTTCGGCGGTCGACTCCGCGCTGCGCTGTTCGACCCACTCCAGTGCCCGCTCACCGGTGACGTCCTCCAGCCACTGGTACGGATCCGCGTTGCGCTCATCGCTCATGACCAGCAGTCTCGCGCACGCTCAGTCCCGCACCAATCCGGCCCGGTACGCGTAGGCGACCGCCTGGGCTCGGTCCCGCAGACCCGCCTTGGTGAACAGGTGGTTCACGTGCGTCTTCACTGTTGCCTCGCTCACCACCAGCCGCCGCGCGATCTCGGTGTTGGACAGCCCGGCCGCGATCAACCGCAACACCTCGATCTCCCGCGCGGTCAAGCCATCCGCCAACTCGGTCGGCTCGGCCTGCTGGCTGCGGCTGTTCGTCGCCGCCTCCACCAGCCTGCGCTGAGCCTCCCCGTCCAACGTCGACTGGCCAGCCGCTGCCGCGTGCAACGCCCGCGCGATCGCCTCGGCATCCGCATCCTTGGTGAGGAATCCGCGCGCCCCGGCCCGCAACGCGTTCAACACGGAGTCGTCGTCCGCATACGTGGTCAACACCACCACCTCGGTGCGCGGGTGTCCGGCCCGGACCTGCCGGGTCGCCTCCACCCCATCGCAGCGCGGCATCTTCAGATCGATCAGCAGCACGTCCGGGTCCAGTTCGGCGACCAGCGCGACCGCCTCCAGCCCGTCCGCACCCGCGCCGACCACCTCGACTCCGGGCAGCAGACCGAGCAGGGTCACCAATCCCTCCCGCACCACGGTCTGGTCGTCGGCGAGCACCACCCGCAACGTCCGCTCAGCCCCGCTCACGGCGCTCATGAAGGCACCACCAGGTGAACCCGCCATCCCATGTCCGTTGGGCCGATCTCCAGCTCGCCGCCGATGAGCTCGGCTCGTTCCCGCATTCCGATCAAACCGTAACCGCCCGACGCCCCGTGCATCGGTCGGCGCCCCTGGTCGTCGGTGACGGTCAGCTCGACCCGATCGGCCGCATAGCTCAACGTCACGTTGACCGGTGCGCCCGGCGCGTGCTTGTGCGTGTTGCTCAACGCCTCCTGTGCCGTCCGGTACAAGGTCGCCTCCGCCGACCCGGACAGGTTCCTCGGTGTGCCCGTCAGGGTGAACTCGGTCGGCGTGCCCGTCTGTAGCCGGGTCGAGGTCACAAGGTCCGCGATGCTCCGCGCGGCCGGCACCGTGTCCTCCCGCAATGCCGACACCGCGCGCCGCGCCTCGGCCAAACCCTCCGCCGCCAGCTTCTGCGCCCGCTCGACCTGGCCGATCGCCTCCTCGCTCGCCCCGTCCCTTGCCAGCATCAGCCGCGCGCCCTGGAGGTTCAGCGCCAGCGCGGACAGCGAGTGCGCCAGCACGTCGTGCATCTCCCTGGCGATCCTGGCCCGCTCGTCCAGTGCCGCCGCCCGCGCGTGCTCCTCCCGCGCGGTCTGCTCCCTGGCCAGCGCCAGCTCCATCTGTTCCAGCCGGTCCACGCGGCTGCGCCGGGCGAAGGACCACCCGGTGACCGCGGTCAGGGTGCCCACTTCCGCGGCAAGGCCGACGCTGATGTTCGGATGCCCGAGCCGGGACAGGAACATGGCCACGGTTGCCGCGCCGAGCACGCTCCACATCCCGATGCCGGCATATCGCCGTGCCGCGGTTGCCGCCGCCAGGTAGGGGAGCGCGATCGTCACGCCGCCCGGCACCGTGCCGGTGAGCAGTCCGCCCGCCGACGCGATCACCACCAGGCTCGCCAGCCCGACCCAGGTTGCCGTGGCGCGGTACTTCAGCAGCGCGAGGTTCGCCACGATCACCGCGGCGGCGAGCGGGTACACGGTGAGGTAGCCGCCGAGGATCGGGTACGGCCCCCGGTAGACGGCGAGGTTGCCGACCACCAGTGGGATCGGCAGCACCAGCCACCTCCGCTGGATCATGAACTCCCGAAACGCGTCGGAGACGCGGGCGGTCCAGGGGCGCTGCCTCACCCACCCATCATTTCCCGTCGCGGTGCTCACCTCTGTCTCACCTGCCCGGCTCGTGCCTGCACCGCACAGCATGCAGCGCGCCGAGCGGTCCCGTCATCGACCCGGAGATTGTTCTCCCAGGTCAACCTCTGGGTGGAGACCCAACACTCGGGAAAGCCGGCGCCTTGTACCCGCCCACCCCGACCTTTCGGCGAATCCAGCCGGAACAGCGGACCGGTTGTCCACATCGGAGGCCACCATCCACAGGAGAGCGATTTCGCGAAAAATGACGGGCGCACAAGGACGATGCTTGCCCGCATGACGACACCACCACCAACCGAGACCAACATCAGGATCAGCGAGAGCGCGGATCTCCTTGCCGCGGTGCCACATCTGCTCGGCTTCCATCCGGTCGACTCGCTCGTCGTGATCGGCCTGCACGGCACCGAACCCATGGGCATCGGCCTGACCCTGCGCGTCGACCTGCCACCGCCGCAGCACTACGACCTGTTGGCCGACCAACTCGCCATGCCGCTCGCCGAACGAAAAACCGACGGCGTCGTCCTGGTAATCGTCGGGGGTGACGGTTCACCGGACCGGCCGCCGTGCCCAGCCCTGATGGCCTACCTCGAAGTCGCCTTCGCCGATGTCGGTATCTCGGTCCTGCACCGCCTGTGGGCGCCGGGCATCGCCGAGGGAATCCGCTGGCTCTGCTACGACGACAACGACTGCGGTGGCGTCCTGCCCGACCCGACGGCGACCCCACTCGCCGCCGCCGCGGTCGTCGCGGGGGCGGTCACCATGCCGAACCGAGAAGCGGTCGTGGCCACCCTCGCCCCGGTCGACCAGGTCACGCTGACCCGACGAGCCCACCTGCTCGAAGCGGTCAGCCGGGGCTCGGAACCCGGCAGTGACACCGCGACGCTCGGCGTGGAACGCCTGACCACGGTCCGGGCAGCCATCGACAGCGCCATCGACGAACCGCCGATCCTCACCGACGAGGACGTGCTCGTGCTGATGGACGCACTCGCCGATCACCGCGTCCGGGACGCCTGCCTGATCCAGGAGGACGAGGAACACCGGCTCGGCGCCGAACGGCTGTGGACCGCGCTCGTCCGGGCGACGCCCAGCCCGGAACGTGCGGAACCGGCCAGCCTGCTCGCCTTCTACACGTACCTGCGCGGCGACGGAGTCCTCGCCGGAATCGCCCTGGAACAGGCCGAGAAGGCAGATCCCGGCCACCGACTCACCGCCCTGCTGCGCGAGTCCCTGCTCGCCGGCCTGCCCCCGCACCACCTGCTCAAGGCGTGCGCGAACGCCGCCGACCGCGCCAACCACCTACTCGCCGAGGAGCGTTCGTCATGACCACCCCCGCCACAACGCAGCGAGGCACAAGCCGGCGCACCGGCTCCCGCCCCACCCGAACCTCGGTCGCCCGCTCAGGCACCGGCGCCGGAACGCGCTTTGGTGAACGTCCACGCATCCCGGATGATCTCTGTGATGTCGGCCTTGTTCGGTTCCCACTTCAGCTCGTTGCGGGCCTTCTCGCTGGAGGCGACCAGGACGGCGGGGTCGCCGGGCCGCCGCGGCGCGACGACCGCCGGGATCTCGTGGCCGGTGACCGCGCGGCAGGCGTCGATGACCTGCTTGACCGAGAAGCCGGTCCCGTTGCCGAGGTTGTAGATCTGGTGCTCGCTTGGCACCGCGTGGTCCAGCGCGAGCAGGTGCGCGTCGGCCAGGTCCGTGACGTGGATGTAGTCCCGGACGCAGCTGCCGTCGTCGGTCGGGTAGTCCTCGCCGTAGATGGCCACGCTCTCCCGCTGGCCGAGCGCGACCTGCAGGACGATCGGGATCACGTGCGTCTCGGGGGAGTGCCGCTCGCCGAACCGCCCGTGCGCGCCAGCGACGTTGAAGTACCGCAGGCTCACCGCGGCCAAGCCGTGGGCGGTGGCGTAGGAAGTCATCGCGTTGTCGATGGCGAGCTTGGTCGCACCGTAGGTGTTGGTCGGCCGAGGCGCCGCGGTCTCCACGATCGGCACCACCTCCGGCTCGCCGTAGGTGGCCGCGGTGGAGGAGAAGACCAGGCGCGGCACGGAGTGCCTGCGGATCGCCTCCAGCAGTCGCAGCGAGGTGACCACGTTGCCGTACCAGTACTTCGCCGGCTCCCGCATGGACTCCGCGACCAGCGACTTGGCCGCGAAGTGCAGCACACCGTCGAAGCCCTCCGGCAGCAGCGTATCGGCGACCTCGGCGATGTCGCCCTCGACGAACCGGCAACCGTCCGGCACCGCGTCCACGTGTCCGGTGGACAGGTCATCGACGACAACCACGTCATGGCCGGCTTCGATCAGCCTCGCGGCGCACACGCTCCCGACATAGCCTGCGCCACCGGTCACGAGCAGTTTCACCGTGTTCCTCGCCTTCGTCACTGTCGATACGGTCGAGCACTGATTCGATCCAACGGAGCCAGTGTGCACGGTGACGCCCCGACGGCGAGCGTGCCCCCAGCGGAGGCCCGCCTGCCAGCGGGTATTCGCAGAGTACGGAATCAGCTACTGGTCGCGACCGGCGCCTGCGGAGGGCACCGCGGTGAACAGCCGGGGAGCGGTGTACCCGTGCGCCGAGAACGCCGCGTTGACCTGCTGCTCGACCTCGCCCCGGACGCCCGAGGCGACCAGCGCGACGGCCGAGCCGCCGAAGCCGCCGCCCATCATCCTGGCGCCCAGGGCCCCCGCGGCAAGCGCCGCGTCGACCGCGACATCGAGTTCCACAGCAGATACTCGGTAATCGTCCCGCAGGCTCGCATGCGACAGCGTGAGCAACGGACCGACTTCGGCGAGCTTGCCGGCCCGCAGCAGTTCGACGGTGTCGAGCACCCTGGCGTTCTCGGTGACCGCGTGCCGCACCAACGGCGCCAGTTCGGCCGGCAGCTTGGCAAGCGCCTCGTCCAGACCTTCCACGGTGATGTCCCGCAGGGCCGGCACGCCGAGCAGTTCGGCCGCCCGTTCGCAGCCGCGTCGGCGGTCGCCGTACTCGGAGTCGCCCAGCGCGTGGTTGACCCGCGTGTCGATGATCAGCACCTCAAGTCCGTCCGAGGCGGCGTCGAAAGGCACCTGTTCCGCCGCGCCGGTCCGCACGTCGAGGAACAGCACGTTCGCCTCGGTGCAGCACATCGACGCGGTCTGGTCCAGCACGCCGCTCGGTACGCCGACGAAGCGGTTCTCGGCCTGGTGCGCCCATTCCGCGATCTGTGCCCGTTCGGTATGGCCCGATCCGATCTCGCGGCCGGCGAGCCCGAGCAGCGCCAGCGCGATGGCGCACTCCAACGCGGCCGAAGAGGACAGTCCGGCCCCTGCCGGGACATTGCCGGCGATGACGAGGTCGGCACCGCCCGAGATGTCCGCCTGACCGCTGTCGCGCAGCACCCAGGCGACACCGGCCGGGTAGCTGGCCCACCCGGTCGGCGAGCCCGGTGCCAACTCGGCGACGACCATCGGATCGGCCTGCTGCGGCCTCCCGTCGTCACCGACCGTGCTGACCAGAATCCGGCCGTCGGTGCGCGGCCCCGCGGCGACCGCGGTCCGGTGCGGCAGCGCGAAGGGCAGCACGAACCCGTCGTTGTAGTCGGTGTGTTCGCCGATCAGGTTGGCCCGCCCAGGCGCGGACCACACCCCCTGCGGCGCACGATCATGCAGTTCGCGGAACGCGTCCAACGCGCGGTCAGTCGGGTTCACCGGGCGTGCGCCAGGACTGCGTGCGCGACAGCGGTCTGGATGCGGGCGGCGTCGCCGTTCCCGCGGACCTCGACGGTGCCGGCGCGGTCGCCGATCGGCGACACCTCGATCGTGCTACCTGGCACGACGCCGATCTCCTTCAGTTCGGTCATCAGTCCGGTGTCGAGCTGGACGTGCTCAGCGATGCTGCGGATCTCGACCCGGCCGCCGCCACGCCGCGCCACCTCGTCGACGCGGACCAGGTCCGGTCCGAGCGGGGGCGCTGCCTCACCGGCGCCGAGCTTGTCCAGGCCGGGGATGGGGTTGCCGTACGGCGACGTGGTCGGGTGGTCGAGCAGCTGCACCAGCTTGCGCTCGACGGCCTCGCTCATCACGTGCTCCCAGCGGCAGGCTTCGCTGTGCACGTTCTCCCATTCCAGACCGATCACGTCGACGAGCAGACGTTCGGCGAGGCGGTGCTTACGCATGACCGCGATCGCCAGCTCACGCCCATGGTCGGTCAGTTCAAGATGCCGGTCGTCGGCCACCAGCAGGAGCCCGTCGCGCTCCATGCGGGCCACGGTCTGGCTGACCGTCGGACCGCTCTGGCCCAATCGCTCCGCGATGCGGGCACGCAGCGGCACCACACCCTCTTCCTCCAGCTCATAGATCGTCCGGAGGTACATTTCGGTGGTGTCGATGAGGTCGTTCACACCAATCCCCTAACGTCTTTGACAATGGTAGTCGTATCGGCGGACACCGGTGACGACACCGCACACCCGAACCCGGCAAGATGACCGGGTGCGCCCCCTGATCAGCACGGCCGAACTGGCCGAACAACTCACCGCCGTCATCCCGCCGGTCGTGTTGGACGTCCGCTGGAAGCTCGGCAGCCCGTCGGGCCGGCTCGACTACAACAAAGGGCACGTGCCGGGAGCCGTGTTCGTCGATCTCGACACGGACCTCGCCGCACCGCCCGGAACGGGCGGCCGGCACCCGCTGCCCGACCCGGCCGACCTACAGCGCGCGCTGCGTGCCGCGGGCGTCCAGGCCGACCGCCCCGCCGTCGCTTATGACGCGGCCGACGGTTCGGTAGCGGCCAGGGTCTGGTGGTTGCTGCGCTGGTCGGGACATCAGGAAGTAGCGGTACTCGACGGCGGCTACGCCGCATGGCTGGACGAAGGAAGGGAGGTGAGCACCGAACCGGCGGAACCGGAGCCGGGTGACATCGAGGTGCGGCCGGGCCACATGCCCGTGCTGGACGCGGCCGAAGCGGCCCGGCTGGCCAGGGAGGGCATCCTCCTGGACGCCAGGGCACCCGAACGCTACCGAGGCGACATCGAACCGATCGACCCACGCGCAGGCCACATCCCCGGTGCCCGCAACGCGCCCTTCGCCGGCCACATCGCCCCGGACGCGCGCTGGCAGGCCCCGTCGGCCCTGGCCGACCGCTTCCGTCAGATCGGCGTGCAGCCGGGCGAGCCCGTAGCCGCCTACTGCGGCTCCGGCGTCACCGCCTCGTCGGTGGTGCTGGCCCTGGAGGTCGCCGGCCTGACCACAACCGACCTGCCGGCCGCGCTCTACGCCGGCTCCTGGTCGCACTGGTGCGTCGACGAGTCCCGACCCGTCGCAACCGGCGCCGACCCAGGCTGACCTGCGCTGGTCCAACCCCAGCCGGTCCAGCCGCAAGCCAGTCACCAAAGGGAGGCGGGGCGGGTGGGGGAGGGGGGTGGGGGGCCGATGCTGACCGTCGGCTCGGCGGCGGGCGGCCGGGACTGGCGGGCGGGATTAGGGTCGCGGTATGTCGCGTCCTGGAAGCTGGACCAGGCCAGCGGGTGGAAGTCCCGTCCGGGTAGGCACCGGAGCGCCCGGTAGCAGGCCCCGGTCCGTCATCGAGAGGTGGCGGGCTGAGCGGGGTGTCGAAAGCCTCTTTGGAGGGAGCAAACGCGCGGGCCGCAGCATCAAGCGAACCTTGCAGCCTCGTCAGATCCACAACGAAGGAGCCGAGCCGCTCATATCACGGCGAAGGCCATGCCTGTCGAGCCCTGTTCCGGGGTCAGCTCGTCGGGTCCTTCCGGGGTACGGAGGGTGGCACGCGCGCCGGTCTGGTCCGGAACAGGAGAGACCCGTCTGTCTGGCCCGCGTCGGGCAAAGACCAGGGGTATAAGCCGATGGTGAAGTCACCTGGAGGACAGCGGGAGTCCGAGGGGGTCGTAGTACCGCTGATCGGCGCGCAACACAACGCGCCGGGAGGGAAGGGCCCTCACTTTGATCACGCGGGCGGAGCGGGTAAGCGTCAGGGCATGACCGGGGTGACCCGGTCCAACAACCCCGGCAAACCATCGTTTGTCGTACCTGCTGGACGTTCTCCGGTGGGGAAGGTGCGAGAACTGCAACGCTCGCTATGGGCTGCGGCCAAGCAGTCTTCGGAGCGACGTTTCCACGCCCTGTATGACCGTATCTACAGGGGTGAGGTCCTGTGGGAGGCGTGGGAGCGGGTCAAGGCGAACAAGGGCGCGGCCGGGGTGGATCGGATCACCTTGGTTGCGGTGGAGGACTACGGCGTGGACCGCATGCTGCGTGGGTTGCGCGTGGACCTTCAGACAGGCCGGTATCGTCCTGCGCCGGTACGGCGTGTGGATATTCCGAAACCGCAGGGCGGTGTGCGGCCGCTGGGGATTCCGACGGTTCGGGACAGGGTGGCCCAGCAGGCGGCCAAGATCGTGTTGGAGCCGATTTTCGAGGCGGATTTTCTGCCGTGCTCGTATGGGTTCCGGCCGAGGCGATCGGCGACGCAGGCGGTGGAACGGCTTCGGGTCGGGTTCATCGAGGGGTTCACCCATGTCGTGGAGTTCGATATCCGTAACTTCTTCGACGAGATCGGCCATGAACGGTTGCTTGTTGAGGTGGCCAAGCGGGTGTCGGATCGTCGGGTGCTCAAGTTGCTGCGGTGGTGGCTGCAAGCAGGGGTGATGGTCGATGGGGTGGTGGCGCGGACGGTCGCGGGCACTCCTCAGGGCGGCGTGATCTCGCCGCTTCTGGCGAACATTTTCCTGCACGTTCTGGACACTGAGTTGACCGCGCGGGGCGTGGGTGAACTGGTGTGCTATGCCGATGTTGGTGTGGTGTTGTGTCGCGGTGAGCGGCGGGCTGGGACGGCCTTGGATGCGGTGAGGGAGGTTCTCGCCTCGTTGGGGTTGGAGTTGCATCCGGGTAAGTCGAGGGTGGTTGATCTGCGAGAGGGTCGGGAGGGGTTGGATTTTCTCGGGTGTCATTTCCGCGCTCGTATGTCGGGCCGGTTGTGGGAGCAGTGGCGTGTGGTGCGCTACTACTTGCAACGTTGGCCTTCTCAAACGGCGATGAAGCGACTGCGTGAGAAGGTTCGGGACCGGACTGGTCGTCACCGGGTGGGGGTTCGGGACATTCGTCTGATCATCGGCGAGTTGAATCCGTTTCTGCGTGGGTGGGGCAACTACTTCCGCACCGGAAACGCCGCTGACAAGTTCACGCAGGTCGACCGGTACGTGGCGTGGCGGCTTCGTCGTTTGATGATCAAGAAGCGGGGTCGCAACCTGCGAGCCGGACAGGCCCAGGCGTGGACTGAGGAGTGGTTCAACGGGCTCGGCCTGTATCGGCTTCGTGGGACTGTTCGCTATCCGAAGGCGGCGTAACCATGTCAAGATCATCGGTAAGCCGTATGCGGGAAAACCGCACGTACGGATTGAAAGGGGGATGGGGAACCGGGTCCTTCGGGACACCGCGCCCCTGACTACCAATGGGCGCCTCGGCCGAAGTGGTGTGGGATGAGTCCTTGCTCGGCTACGACATGGGCGACGATCATCCGCTGAATCCGGTGCGCCTCGCGCTCACCATCCGCCTCGCCACCGCGCTGGGCGTGCTCGACGGGGTTTCGTTGCGCAAACCCGAGCCGGCTTCGGATGCGGAGATCGAGCGGGTTCACGACGCGGGTTACCTGGCGGCGGTGAAGGCGGCGCCGGAGACGCGGTTCGACGTGGGCCACGGGCTGGGCACACCGGATAATCCGATCTTTCCGGGCATGCACGAGGCTTCCGCGCGGGTGGTCGGCGGTTCGTTGCTCGCCGCGGATCTGATCATCCACGGCAAAACGGACCGGGCGGTGAGCATCGCGGGCGGACTGCACCACGCGATGCCCTCGCATGCGGCCGGGTTCTGTGTGTACAACGACTGCGCGGCGGCCATCGCGCGGATGTTGGACGCGGGCGTCGAGCGGGTCGCCTACGTCGACACCGACGTGCATCACGGCGACGGGGTGCAGGCCGCGTTCTACGACGAACCGCGCGTACTGACCATTTCGATCCATCAGGATCCGCGCACGCTCTGGCCCGGCACCGGCTATGCGCGCGAGTTGGGCACGGGCGATGCGCAGGGGTGCGCGGTCAATCTGCCGTTGTTGCCGGGCACGGGAGACGCCATGTGGTTGCGGGCGTTCAACGCGGTGGTGCCGTCGCTGCTTGGCGAGTTCGCACCGACCATCCTCGTGACCCAGTGCGGCGTGGACAGCCATCGGACCGATCCGCTGGCCGATCTCGGCCTGTCGGTCGATGGGCATCGCGCGATCTACCGGCGACTGCGCGAACTTGCGATCCAGTATGCCGGCGGCAGGTGGCTTGCTCTTGGCGGTGGTGGGTATGACCTGGTCAGGGTGGTGCCGAGGTCGTGGACGCACCTGCTGGCGACCGTCCTGGACCGCGATGTCGCGCCCGAGACCGAACTGCCGCGCGAGTGGCTGGACGTGGCCGAGCGGGTCGCGCCGGGGTTGCCGCTGCCCTCGACGATGACCGAAGGGGCCGATGTCAGCTTCCAGCCGTGGGGCGGCGCCACCGACGAGCCGGTGGATGTCGCGATTCGCGACACGAGGCGAGCGGTGTTCCCGCTGCACGGCCTCGACCCGGACGACCCAAGGGACTGACCGGAGCGCACAATGTCCGATGTGGACGAGGTCGACAGGGAACCTGATCCGTACGACTACCCCAAGCACTGGGAAGCCGACGTGTTGCTGTCCGACGGCGGCACGGTCCACTTGCGACCGATCACGCCGGATGACGCGCGGCTGATTGTCGGGCTGCACAGTCGGCTGTCGGACCGGACACGGTACTTCCGGTACTTCGGCGCGTATCCGCGGATCTCCGAGCGCGATCTCAAGCGGTTCAGCGTTGTCGATCATCATGGCCGGGTCGCGATCGGGGCGTTTCTCGGGCATGACCTGATCGCGGTCGGCCGGTACGAGCAGCTCGACGGCGGCGACGCGGCGGAGGTCGCGTTCGTTGTCGAGGACGGGCACCAGGGGCGCGGTATCGGCTCGATTCTGTTGGAGCATCTCGCGGCTGCCGCCGGCGAGCGTGGGCTGCGCAAGTTCGTTGCCGAGGTACTCGCCGAGAACCGGCAGATGGTCCGGGTGTTCCGGGAGGCCGGTTACCGGGTGAGCCGCGAGCTGGATGCGGGCGTGCTGCACCTGGAGTTCGCCATCGATCCGACCGAGCGCTCGGTTGCCGTGCAACGCGCCAGGGAACAGGCGGCCGAGGCGCGGAGTGTGCACAATCTGCTGCATCCGGGTTCGGTAGCGGTGATCGGGGCGTCGACCGATCCGAGCAAGATCGGCTATGCGGTGCTCACGAACCTGCTCGCGGCGGATTTCGCCGGGCCGGTGTATCCGGTGAATTCCGAGCATCGGTCGGTGCGGGGCGTCAAGGCGTACGCGTCGGTGCTCGACATTCCGGACCGGGTCGATCTTGCCGTGGTCGCGGTGCCTGCGGCGGGCATGGACGATGTGCTGGACGCCTGCCTCGCCAAGGGAGTGCGGACGCTCGTGGTGTTGTCCGCGGGGTTCGCGGATGTCGGACCGGCCGGGTTGGCGGCCGAGCGCAAGCTGGTGGCGGCCGCGCGGGCACACGGGATGCGGGTGGTGGGGCCGAACGCGCTCGGTGTGTTGAACAACGATCCGTCGGTGCGGCTCAACGCGACGTTGGCGCCTCGGTTGCCCGGACCGGGCCACACCGGATTCTTCTGTCAGTCGGGCGCGTTGGGGATCGGGATCCTGGCCGACGCGGCAACACGTGGGCTGGGATTGTCGACCTTCGTGTCCGCGGGCAACCGGGCCGACGTGTCCGGCAACGACCTGTTGCAGTACTGGGCAACCGATCCGATGACCAAGGTTGTCCTGTTGTATCTTGAGTCGTTCGGCAATCCGCGCAAGTTCGCGCGGTTGGCGCGCAGGCTGGCGCGGCACAAGCCGATCGTCGCGGTGAAGTCCGGGCGGCATGGCGTGCGGCCGAGCCTGGCGGCGAACTCGGTCGAGCTGGACGAGTCGAGCGTGCGGGCGTTGTTCGAACAGGCCGGGGTGATCCGCGTCGAGTCGTTGGCGCAGTTGTTCGACACCGCGCTGCTGTTGGCCAATCAGCCGTTGCCGGGCGGGAGTCGGGTCGCGGTGGTGGGCAATTCGACCGCGATCGGGTTGCTCGCCGCGGACACCATCGCGGCGGAGGGGCTGGTGTTGGCGTTCGATCCGGTGGACACCGGGGCGCAGGCGTCGCCGGAGGAGTTCGCGGGGGCGGTGCGCGACACGTTGCGGCGCGACGATGTGGACGCGGTGGTCGTGGTGTTCGTGCCGCCGCTGGTGGTGCCGGGCGCTGCCTATGCGACGGCACTGCGGGAGGTGGTGACCGGAGAGGTCGCGGTTGCCAAGCCGATCGTGTCGACGTTCCTCGCGGTCTCCGGCGTGCCGAGCGAGCTGGCCGTGACGGGGGCGGACGGGGCGCCGGGCTATGGGTCGGTGCCGTCGTATTCGAGCCCGGAGCGCGCGGTGTTGGCGCTGTCGCGGGTGAGTCGGTATGCGCGGTGGCGGGACCGGCCGCGCGGCGATTTCCGGCGGCCGGACGGGATCGATGTCGCTGCGGCGCGGGAGATCGTGGACGTTATTATGTCCGAAGTAGACGGTGGATCACGGGCGCTCGGCGATGAGCAGAGCGTGCGGTTGTTGGGGTGTTACGGGATCGGGGTCGTCGATTTCCGGCTGGTTGACAGCGAGGCCGCCGCGTTGGCCTCGGCCGAGGAGTTGGGGCTGCCGGTCGCGATGAAGTCGACCAGCCGGCGGTTGCGGCATTCCGTCGACCTGGTGGGCGTTCGGTTGGATCTGGGCAGCGTGGACGCGGTGCGGGCGGCGTATCAGGATCTGGTCGGGGTGTCCGGATCGGGTGAGATGATCGTGCAGCGGATGGTGCCGCGTGGCACGTCCTGTGTCATCGGGTTGCAGGACGACCCGTCGTTCGGCTCGCTGGTGTCGTTCGGACTGTCCGGCATCGTCAGCGACCTGTTGGGTGACCGGGCGTATCGCGCGGTTCCGTTGACCGACGCGGACGCGGCCGGGCTGATCACCGAGCCGAGGGCCGCGCCGCTGCTCGCCGGGTACGGCGGTGGGCAGGCGGTGGATACCGGTGCGCTGGCGGAATTGGTGTTGCGGGTCAACGCGATCGCCGAGGATCTGCCGGAGGTGCGCAGACTGGTGCTGGACCCGGTGCTGGCCGCGCCGAGCGGCGCAGAGGTGAGCAGCGCGGCGATCGTGCTGGGGCCGCCGCCGTCGCATGCGGACGCTGGGCCGCGTCGGTTGCGGAGTGTGGGCGAATAAGTGAGGTAGCGGGTCGGGAGGACGCGGCAGGAGAAGGTGTGGTGAGGTTCGCGGAGCGTGCCAAAGCCGTAGGGTGATTCGGTGACCGCCGAGAGGGTCGGTACGGGCCGGCACGTCGCCTTGCGGCAGCGGGGCGCGGACGGTGTCGTGCTGGTCACCGGGCCGGGCGGCGCGGGATGAGCTGTTCTCCCGCTATCGCCGAATTGTCTGTTGAGGAGCTTGGGCTGTGAACGATATCGAGCTGGTCGTGCTGGACATGGCCGGGACGACCGTTGCCGATGGCGGGCTGGTGATCAAGGCGTTCACGGCTGCGGTCGGGGCGGTTGGCGTTGCCGAGCACGGGCCCGAGTTCGACCGGATGTTGGCCTATGTCAACGAAACCATGGGCCAGTCCAAGATCGCGGTGTTCCGTGCGCTGCTGAACGGCGACGAGGAACGCGCCCAGTTGGCCAATGCCGCCTTCGAGGCGCGCTGTGAGCAGATGATCCAGAGTGGACAGTGCGTGCCGATCGATGGCGCTGAGGCGACCATCAGGGCGTTGCGCGCGGAGGGGCGCAAGGTCGCGTTCGTGACCGGATTCGGGCGGGACACGCAGGAGGCGATCCTGACCGCGCTCGGCTGGGAGCACCTCGCGGACGTGGCGCTCACGCCTGCTGACGCGGGCCGGGGCAGGCCCTTCCCGGACCTGGTGCTGACCGCCGTGCTGCGCACGCAGGCCACGGACGTGCGGAAGGTGGCCGTTGTCGGGGACACGCCCTCCGACGTGCTCACCGGGCTGCGCGCGGGTGCGTCGATCGTGGCCGGTGTGCTGACCGGGGCGAGCGACAAGCACGAACTGGAGTTGGCTGGTGCGACGCATGTGTTGAACTCGGTCGTGGACCTGCCGGGCATCCTGCGCTGAACCCCATTTTGGTTGAGTCTCGGAGTTGACTGACCGGAATAGAGTGCTTCGTATGGCCAAGAAGGTGTCGATCACCAAGACCGTGTGCGTGCCGGCGGCGCGGATCTTCGACGCGCTCACCGATCCGGCGCGGCACGTGCTGATCGACGGATCGGGCTCGGTGCGTGGCACCCGCGGGGGCTCGACGACGCGGTTGCGGCTGGGCGACACGTTCGGGATGGACATGCGGCTCGGCGTGCCGTACCGCATCACAAACCGGGTGGTGGAGTACGAACAGGGCAGGCTGATCGCCTGGCGACACTTTGGCGGCCACCGGTGGCGCTGGGAACTCACGCCGATCGACGAGCAGAGCACCGAGGTCACCGAGACCTTCGACTACTCGACCGCACCGATGGGCTTCCTGCTGGAACTGCTCGGCTTCCCCGAGCGCAACCGCAAGGGCATCCGGGCCACCCTCGACCGGCTGGAGACCGTGCTCACGGACAAGTGAGGACAAGTGAGATGCAACCCATCGGCGGGGTTTCTCCGTCCTGAGAGCATGAGACGCCTCCTTGGCACACTGGTCGGCCCGTTGGTCGGCACTGCCGCGTTGGCGCTGCTCACGGTGGGTTGCGCCGGACGGCCGCCGGTCTCGGCGGGCAGCCCGCCGTCGCTGTCCGCGGCACCGGCCAGCACCGTTATGCCCAGCGGGCCGAACGTGCACCTGCCGGCGGGTGCTGTGCCGATCGCCGGATCGAAGGTGGACACGAGGGGGCTGCCCAGCGGGTATCCGCGGCTGGTGTGGACCGAAGGCAACGGCGCCATCCTCGGGTTCTTCGCCGAGCAGGGCGCGTGCACGACGGCAGGCGCGTCCGTGCTCGCCCAGACCGACAGTGCGGTGACCGTGCGGCTGCTGATCACGCGGCCGGCATCGACGAAACCGTGCCCGCTGTACCTGATCGACAAGGAAATGACCGTCAACCTGGACCGGCCGCTCGGCGACCGGACCGTGATCATGCAGGCCGCGATCGAACGTGGCTGACGCACACTCAATCGTCGAAGAGGTGAACGGCATGCAGACCAGCAGACTGGCCGGCTCGGCCGCCCTGCTGACCGGCGCGACCGTGATCGCGCTGACCATCGCGGCGTGCGGACCGACGGCTTCGTCGTCCACCGCGCCCGATGTGATCAGCATCAGCGCGAGTCCGACCACGAGCACGTCGGCACCGCCGGCGAGTTCGAGTGGTTCACCGACGGATCCGGCGCACGTGTCGCAGCCGAAGGGCGCGGTCCCGCCACCGGTCGGGAGCGTGCCCTTCGGCGGCGACGGGACGGTGGTGCCGCTGCCGCCGTACACGCCGGTTCCGTCCAGCCAGATCAGGGTGGTCGGCACGGCCGCCCAGCAGCCGGCCGGCGTGCAGACCGCGGAGGGTGGGCGGATGCTGATCTTCCACGAGGAGCAGGCCGGCTGTCAGCAGGTCACCGCGCAGTTGGCGGGGCAGAACGCGAACCAGGTGGTCATCGACGTGACCGTGTCGTCAACGGCGACGGCAGGCCGCATGTGCCCGATGATCATCCGTGTCGTGCCGGTGACGGTCCAGCTTTCCGCGCCGCTGGGCAGCAGGACGGTCGTGTTCCAGCAGACCCTCAAGCACTGACGACGCGGATCGTCAACGGCGGAAGGCGATCTGGAGGGTCGGGGCCGATGTGCCGGCGAAGAAGTCGTTGCCCTTGTCGTCGACCACGATGAACGCGGGGAAGTCCTCGACCTCGATCTTCCACACCGCTTCCATGCCCAGTTCCGGGTACTCCAGCACGTCGACCTTGCGGATGCAGTCCTGCGCCAGCCGCGCGGCGGGGCCGCCGATCGAGCCGAGGTAGAAACCGCCGTTGGCCTGGCACGACTCGGTGACCTGCTGCGAGCGGTTGCCCTTGGCCAGCATCACCAGCGATCCGCCGGCCGCCTGGAACTGCGCGACGTAGGAGTCCATCCGGCCCGCGGTGGTCGGGCCGAACGAGCCGGACGCGTAACCCTCCGGGGTTTTCGCCGGGCCCGCGTAGTAGACGGGGTGGTCGCGCAGGTACTGCGGCATGGGCTCGCCCGCGTCCAGCCGCTCCTTGATCTTGGCGTGTGCGATGTCGCGCGCCACCACCAGCGGACCGGTCAACGACAGCCGGGTCTTCACCGGCAGCTTCGACAACGTCGCCCGGATCTCCGCCATCGGCAGGTTGAGGTCGATCTTGACGACGTCGTCGGAGAGGTGCTCGTCGGTAACCTCCGGGAGGAACCGGGCCGGGTCGCGTTCGAGCTGCTCGATGAACACGCCATCCGGCGTGATCTTCGCCTTGGCCTGGCGGTCGGCCGAGCAGGACACCGCGATGCCGACCGGGCAGGACGCGCCGTGCCGCGGCAGCCGGATGACCCGCACGTCGTGGCAGAAGTACTTGCCGCCGAACTGCGCGCCGATGCCGAACTGGCGGGTCATCTCCAGCACCTGCGCTTCGAGACCGGTGTCGCGGATGGCGTGGCCGAGCGCGGAACCCTCGGTGGGCAGGTTGTCCAGGTAGCGGGCGGAGGCGAGCTTGGCCACCTTCAGGTTGAACTCGGCCGACATGCCGCCAACCACGATCGCCAGGTGGTACGGGGGACAGGCGGCCGTGCCGAGGCCGCGCAGCTTCTCATCGAGGAAGCTCGCCAGCCTGCTCGGGTTCAGCAGCGCCTTGGTCTCCTGGTAGAGGAAGGTCTTGTTGGCGCTGCCGCCGCCCTTGGCCATGAACAGGAACTCGTAGGAGGGTTGCGTGCCGGGCGCCGCGTACAGCTCGACCTGGGCCGGGAGGTTGGTGCCGGTGTTGCGCTCGTCCCAGAAGTTGAGCGGCGCCATCTGCGAGTAGCGCAGGTTCAGTTCCTGGTACGCCTGGAAGATCCCCTTGGACAGCGCGGCCTCGTCGGCGCCGCCGGTCAGCACGGACTCGGTGCGCTTGCCGATGACGATCGCCGTGCCGGTGTCCTGGCACATCGGCAGGATGCCGCCGGCGGAGATGCACGCGTTGCGCAACAGGTCGGTGGCCACGAAGCGGTCGTTCGCGCTGGCTTCCGGATCGTCGATGATCGCGCGCAGCTGCGCGAGGTGCGAAGGGCGGAGCAGGTGCTGGATGTCCTTGATGGCCTCCTTGGCCAGCATGGTCAGCACGGCTGGATCGATTTCCAGGAACTCCCGGCCGGCCGCGCGGATGACGCGAACGCCCTCGCTTTGCACCAACCGGTATTCGGTCGTCGTGTCCTTGCCGAGCGGCAGCACCTCGGTGTGCTGGAAGGTGGGGGTGCTGGCTGTGGTGGAGGCGGTCACGGGTCGCGGGCTCCCTTGCGCGCGTTCAATGGGCTTGCGCCGACCGTACCCGAGGGGAATTTCGCGATGGGGGAAGGGAAGCGCGGATCACGCCGGGCGGGGAGGTGAGGTCGACCACGAGACGCCGGAAGGCCGGGCCGGGAGATACCGGAAGGCCGGGCCGGCCCCGACCCGACCTCCCGTCGCGCGCGAGCCGGTGACCGGCCGCGGATAGGCCATTCAAGCCCATCTTGGCGTGACGAACTTCACACGTCAACGCCGGCAAAGGGGTGAGACGCCGCTCACCGGGAACGGCGTCTCACTCCCGCCAACTGACTCGATTCAGCTTGCGTAGGCGCGCAGCCGTTCGGCGCGCTCGCCCTGGCGGAGCTTGCTCATCACTTCGCGCTCGATCTGGCGGACCCGCTCGCGGGACAGGCCGAAACGCTTGCCGATCTGGTCCAGCGTGCGCGGCTGGCCGTCTTCAAGGCCGTAGCGCAGCCGGATCACGGCCTGCTCCCGCTCGTCCAGCGTGGCCAGCACCCGGCGCAGGTCGTCCTGCAGCAGGCCGGAGATGACCGCGCTCTCCGCGTCGGCCGCCTCGCTGTCCTCGATGAAGTCACCGAGCGGGGCGTCCTCCTCGGCGCCGACCGGCATGTCAAGGCTCACCGGGTCACGCGCGTGGTCGAGCAGGTCGGCCACCTTGTCCGCGGAAAGGCCGACCTCCTTGCCCAGCTCCTCGTGGGTTGCCTCGCGGCCGAGCTGCTGGTGCAGGTCGCGCTTGATCCTTGCCAGCTTGTTCACCTGTTCGACCAGGTGAACGGGCAGCCGGATGGTGCGGCTCTGATCGGCCATGCCCCTGGTGATGGCCTGCCGGATCCACCACGTGGCGTAGGTCGAGAACTTGTAGCCCTTGGCGTAGTCGAACTTCTCCACGGCGCGGATCAGGCCGAGGTTGCCTTCCTGGATGAGATCCAGCAGCGGCATGCCGCGTCCGGTGTAGCGCTTGGCGAGCGACACCACGAGACGCAGGTTCGCTTCGAGCAGGTGGTTCTTGGCCACCCCGCCGTCCCGAACCAGAGCGGCCAGCTCGCTGCGGCGCTTGGGGGACAGTTTGGTGCCGGTCTCCAGCATGTGCTGCGCGAACACGCCCGCCTCGATCCGCTTGGCGAGTTCGACTTCCTGCTCTGCGGTCAGCAGGGCGGTCTTACCGATTCCGTTCAGGTACACCCGAACCAGATCGGCGGCCGGGCCCTGGGCATCAAGGTCCGCCTCCGGTGTGATTTCCGGGGCTTCACGGTCGATCGTCGGGACGGTCATGATGCTCCCCTCCCCTGTCGCGGGCTGGCATTCACTCTCACTCGCGCGGCTTTGCGCGGCGCGCCTTGACCGCTCGGCCGGCAAGTGATCCGGTTGCCTCGCGTTCAGGCTGTACACTGGGAAAACGGGTGTGCTCCCGATTTCGTTCCCGAGTTCCTAACCTGTTGACGTCATCGGCGTCACAACGGTTGCTCGACGAAACCTGAGCTTTCGCTGAGAGCCCCGAGTTCCCGTTTCAAACGTCTTTTCCCTCACATCAGCCACGCTCAAGCGGCCACTAACGCTGTTTGCTCACACTTCGACGAGGACCGTGAACGGTCCGTCATTGACGCTTTCCACGGCCATCTTGGCGCCGAAGCGTCCTGTGGCCACCCGTGCGCCTCTGGCCCGCAGCTCCTCGACCACCGCCCGCACAAGAGGCTCGGCGATTTCCGGTCGGGCCGCCCGAGTCCACGATGGACGGCGCCCTTTTCTGGTGTCCCCGTACAAGGTGAACTGGCTGATGACCAGAATGGGGGCACCAGTGGTTGCAATCGATTGTTCATCGGCCAGAATTCGCAACTCGTGCAACTTGCGCGCCATGGTGGTGGCAGTCTCTGCCGAGTCATCCGTGCCGACGCCGAGCAGCACCAGCAGACCGGGCTCGTCGATCGCGCCAACCACCGATCCCTCGACCGTGACGCTCGCTCGGGTCACCCGGGCCGCTACCGCTCGCACTGTTCCTCTCCTCACAACGAGGCCGATCAGGTGGTTGTTCCCACCGGGCCGACATTCTCCCTGGGGCGCTAGGCGCGCGGGGCATGGCGGTGGGACGATGGCTGGACAGGAAGAAGGAGGTGACGTCGTGAGGGGTTCGACGGACGACACTCCGATCCTGATCACCGAGGCGCAGCCGTCCTATGACGACCAGTTGGCCACGCGCAAGCGCAAGTACTTCATCATCATGTTGTGCCGCGTGCCGTGCCTGATCCTCGCCGCGGTGTTCGTGGACACGCCCTGGTTGGCGTTGACGCTGGTTGCGGTGTCCGTGCCGTTGCCCTGGATCGCCGTGCTGATCGCGAACGACCGCCCCGCGCGCCGGGCCGCGCGGTTCAACCCGTTCCGCAGACACCAACCGGTCAAGGAGTTGGAGAGCCGGGATCACCCGGTGATCGAAGGCTGACCTGACGACGGGTGCGCGCCGAGCCGCCCGACCACCTTCGCCCCTGCGGCGGCGCCCGCCCGCAACGCCGCCAGCGGGTCCGACCCGCTCAGCAAGGCCGCGAGCAGCGCGGCATCGAAGGCATCGCCCGCGCCGGTCGAGTCGACGCAGTCGGCCGGGAGCGCGGGAACCGTGTGGCGACCGGTTCGGTCCAGCCAGTCCGCGCCGGCGGCTCCGCTGGTCACGGCCACCGCGCCGACCACGTCCAGCAGCGAACGCGCCGAATCGGGATCGGTCGAGCCGGTCAGCGCGGCCAGTTCGGCCGTGTTCGGCAGCAGGAGGTCGACGCCTCGCACCGCGTCCAGGAACGCGGCGCGGTCGGTGAGCAGGGCGGCGGACTGCGGGTCGACCGACGTGCTCAGGCCCGCCGCGCGGGCGGCGCGCAGCATGGCGACACCGGTGGCCGAGGACCGCTCGTCGAGCAGGACGTAGCCGGACAGGTGCAGGTGACGCGCTTCGGCGAGCAGTTCGGGCGGCAGGTCGGCGGGTCGCAGCCGGGCGGACGCGCCCCGGTCGGGCAGCATGCTGCGCTGGCCGAGGCCGTCGACAAGCACCACGACGCAGCAGGTGTGCGCCTCGTGGTCGACGGCCAGCGCGCAGCGCACGCCCGCCTCGGTGAGTTCGGCCAGCACCTGGCGGCCGGTCGGATCGTCGCCGACGCGGCCGACCAGCACCGGATCGGCTCCCGAGTGCGCGAGCCAGGCTGCGGTGTTGGCGGCGGCGCCGCCGAGTTCGATCCGCACCGACGCGCTGCGGTCGTCGCCGGGCGCGATCGGCGCGTCGTGCTTGGCCAGCACGTCCACGCCCACGTCACCGACGACGATGACAACGGGTCGGTCAGTGGGTCGGCCAGCGGTTCGGTCAGTCACGGCCGATCCGGGCCAGTTCGACCGCGACCTCCGCGGCCAGCGCCGTGTTCGACGCGACAAGTTCCTCGTTCGTGGTCAGGCTGACGCCCTCGCTGTTGGTGTGGAAGTGCTCAAGCAGGACCGGGGTGACGTCCTTGCCGGTCACGTTGCCGCTGGTCAGCAGGTCGAGGCCGGCTTCGAGGAGTTGGTCGTGCAGGTCGGCCGGCATCTCGAACTCGACGGGCACCGGGTTGGCCAACACCACGCCGGCGCCGCCCGGCGAGGACTGGCGGTGCGCGGCGAAAACGGCGGCGGCCTGGCCTGCGTCCTCCACCCGCCACGGCACGGGGAAGCCGGATTCGCGCAGGTAGAAGGCGGGGAACTGGTCGGTGCGGTAGCCGAGGACGGGGATCGAGCGGGTCTCAAGCACCTCAAGGGTCGCGCCGATGTCCAGCACGGACTTCACGCCCGAGCAGACCACCAGGATCGGGGTGTCGGCGAGCACGCCAAGGTCCGCAGACACGTCCCAGGTCTGGCTGGCGCCCCGGTGCACGCCGCCGAGGCCGCCGGTGGCGAACACGCCGATTCCGGCCGAGTAGGCGAGGGCGGTGGTGGCCGCGACCGTGGTCGCACCGCTGCGGCCCAGGGCGCGGGCGGGCGCGATGTCCCGGCGGGAGAGCTTCACCAGGCCCGCTGCCGGATCGCAGACGCGTCGCAGTTCGGCGTCGGACAGGCCGATGGTCGGGCGACCGTCCAGCACGGCGATGGTCGCCGGGACCGCGCCGTGTTCCCGGACGATCCGTTCGAGCCGGCGTCCGACCTCCAGGTTGCGGCCGGGCGGCAGGCCGTGCGCGAGCAGGGTGCTCTCCAGGGCGACGACCGCGCCACCTTCCAGCAGGGCTTCGGCGACCTCGTCTGCGACGTTCGCGATACCGGTATCCACGACGAGCCATCTTGCCCGGTGGCATCATGAAAGGCGTGACGACCCAGACCTTGCCGGAAACCGATACCCGGCCGGAGACTACGGACGAAACGGGCAACGACGACCCGAAGATGTTCCACTACGTGAAGAAGAACAAGATCGCGGAAAGCGCGGTCATGGGCACTCACGTGGTGGCGCTGTGCGGTGAGGTGTTCCCGGTGACGCGCTCGCCCAAGCCCGGCTCCCCGGTCTGCCCGGAGTGCAAGCGGATCTACGAACTGATGCGACCGGGCGAGTAGCACCCGATCGCGTGGCCGGCTGGCGCCTACCCGGCGTCGGCCGGATCGTCTTGTTCGCCGTGCTTGTTCTTCTTGTCCTGAGCACGCACCAGCTCCAGCCGCCGCCACCTGCGCCGCGCGCGCCGCGTCGGCTTGGCCGGCCACATCTCCTGGATCGCGCTGTTGAAGTAGGCGCCCATCACGATGGCGAGGCCGATGAAGAAGGTGAGCAGCAGGAACGCGATGGGCGCGGCCAGCGCGCCGTAGGTGTAGCCGGTGCTGCCGATCCACACCAGGTAGATGCGCAGCCCGATGCTCGCCAGCAGGAACACCACCATGGCAAGCGCCGAGCCGGGCAGGCCGCGGAACCACGGATAGCGCCGTGGCAGCGCCACCTTGTAGAGGGTGGCCAGCGCGAGTACGAGCAGGATCGCCACCACCGGGTAGTAGAAGGTGTTGCCGAGGCTCGCGACCGTGGGTTGCCAGGCTTGTGGGAACACCTTCGGCAGGTAGTTCGGGCCGAGTGCGAGCACCGGCAGGCCGATGACCGCCAGAATCAACCCGATCAGGTACAGCAGCAGCGCGAACAGCCGCTGCACGACCTCGTTGCGCACCCCGTACTGCTGGTAGGCGACGGTGATCGCGTCCACGAACGAGGACATCGCGGACGAACCGGCCCACAGCGACAGCAGAAAGCCGAACGACGCGATCTCACTGTGCGATTTGGTGAGGATGTCCGAGACGGTCGGCTCGATGATCGTCTCCACCACGTTCGGGCTGAACACCGTGCGACAGAACGCGATGATCTTGCCCTGCACGGCGATCACGATCTGCGGCCCGAACCAGTCGCCGAGGTAGCCGAGGCTGCCGAGCAGGCCGAGCAGCAGTGGCGGGAGCGAGAGGGTCTGCCAGAACGCGGCCTCGGCCGCCTCGGAGAAGATGTTGCCTTCCCACGCCTTGCCCGCCGTGCGCAGCATCAGCTGCCACGGGCCCTTGCGCTGCGGAGTGCCCTCGCTCGACCCGGTCGGCTCTGTCGGCTGCTGGTCGTCCATGACTAGGGCAAGCATGCTGCATCACTCCGGGTTCGCGCTGCCGACGCCCCGAATCGGTGATCGAGAGAATGGCGGAGATGGCGAGTCGGGATGGCGGGTAAGCTCGGCGCTGCCCTCACCGGGCTCCCGGCGCGCATCGCCCGCGTGACTCGGGATCACGTGCGTGAGGGCATTGTCGTGTCCGGCGCGGGGAACGGAAAGGAGCGCGAGCCGTCTTGGCCCAGTCAGACTCCATGGTCAAGGCCTATTCGCCGCCCCCGGCCCCGCCGCTGCGCCAGTGGCAGCGCAGGGCGCTGACCCGCTACCTCGCGGCACGGCCGAAGGACTTCCTGGCGGTCGCGACGCCGGGTGCCGGCAAGACCACGTTCGGGTTGCGGATCGCGGCCGAGCTGCTGTCCGAGCGGACGGTCGAGAAGATCACGATCGTCACGCCGACCGAGCATCTCAAGCACCAGTGGGCGGCCGCGGCACGCAACGTCGGTATCCAGATCGACTCGGACTTCCGCAACGGCTCCGGCCAGACCTCGTCGGACTATCACGGGGTCGCGGTCACCTACGCGCAGGTCGCGGCGCATCCGGCGTTGCACAGGGTGCGGACGGAGAACCGCAAGACGCTGGTGATCCTGGACGAGGTGCACCACGGCGGCGACGCCAAGTCCTGGGGTGACTCGATCCGCGAGGCGTTCACACCCGCCACCCGTCGGCTGGCGCTGACCGGGACGCCGTTCCGCAGCGACGACTCGCCGATCCCGTTCGTCACCTACGAGCCGGACGGCGCCGGGTTCCAGCGCAGCAAGGCGGACCACTCCTACGGCTACGCGGACGCGCTGCGCGACGGCGTGGTGCGGCCGGTCATCTTCCTGGCCTACTCGGGTGAGGCGAGCTGGCGGACCAGCGCGGGGGAGGAGTTCACCGCGCGGCTCGGCGAGCCGATGACCACCGAGCAGACCGCACGGGCCTGGCGGACGGCGCTGGATCCGGCCGGCGAGTGGATCCCGTCGGTGCTTGGCGCGGCGGACACCCGGCTCACCCAGCTGCGCAATTCCGGGGTAGCGGATGCGGGCGGGCTGGTGATCGCCTCGGACATGGAGACCGCGAAGGCGTACGCGAAGCAGCTCGCGGTGATCACCGGGCAGGAGCCGACGGTCGTGCTGTCCGACGACCCGAAGGCGTCCGGGCGGATCGCGGAGTTCGCGGCGTCGCAGGATCGGTGGCTGGTCGCGGTACGGATGGTGTCCGAGGGCGTTGACGTGCCGAGGCTGGCCGTGGGCGTGTACGCGACGAGCGCGTCGACGCCGTTGTTCTTCGCGCAGGCGATCGGCCGGTTCGTGCGGGCGCGGCGGCCAGGCGAGACGGCGAGCGTGTTCCTGCCCAGCGTGCCGGTGCTGCTGGAGCTGGCCAGCCAGATGGAGGCGGACCGGGACCACGTGCTCGGCAAGCCGCACCGGGAGAAGGACGGCTGGGACGACGAGCTGCTCGCGGACGCCAACCGGACCAAGGACGAGCCCGGCGAGGAGGAGGCGGCCTTCACCTCCCTCGGTGCGTCCGCCGAACTCGATCAGGTGATTTACGACGGCTCGTCGTTCGGCACGGCAGCGCTCGCCGGTACCGACGAGGAACAGGACTATCTGGGGCTGCCCGGCCTGCTCGAACCGCACCAGGTGCGGGCGTTGTTGCAGCAGCGGCAGGGGCAGCAGTTGGCCTCGCCGGCCAGGCAGAAGAAGGACGAGGAGCCGCCGGTTCGGCCTGCCGCGCGGGCGCAGTCCGTGCAGGAGCGGCTCTCGGCGCTGCGCAGGGAGCTGAACACGCTGGTGGCCATGTACCACCACCGCACCACCAAGTCGCACGGCGCGATCCACGGTGAGCTGCGGCGGGTGTGTGGCGGGCCGCCGACCGCGATGGCAACGGTGGAGCAGCTGGAAGAGCGGATCGCGACGCTGCGCAGCTGGTGACGCGCTGCTGGCGGCCGCCGGCCCGTGCCCTGCGTGACGGGCCTATCGCCGCTGGTAACCGCTTTCTTTCTGGCCGGCGCGGCGACGGCGCGGGTGACTCGCCGGTGACGTCGCCGTTGCCGGATTGTGTCATCAGGGAGTCACTGAATCGAGTAAGTAACCTTTGTGTCATCTGCCGATCTGGCATATGTTGTCGCCCACAACATAAGAATGTTGTGACCCACAACATTTCCGGTACGGGCTAGTCCCGACCGTAGGCAGTGACGAAGGGGACGCGGATGCGTAGTAAGACCCTCGCCCTGCTCGCTGTGAGCACCGGCCTTGCCTTGGCCGTCACGGCGTGCGGAGCCAATAGCTCTGGGGGCTCCGGCGGCAGTAGCAGTTCGACTGCGGCCTCATCGGGCGGGAGCGGTGCCACGGTGGGGGTCATCCTGCCGGACACCACCACCTCCGCCAGGTACACCGAGTTCGACGCGCCGATGCTGACCAACGCGCTCAAGGCGGCCGGCCTCAAGCCCATCGTGGACAACGCCCAGGGCGATGACCAGCGCTTCGCGCAGCTCACCGACACCCTGATCAGCCAGGGCGCGAAGGTCCTGATCATCGACCCGCCGGACCCGAACGCGGGTGTGGCCGCCGAGCAGAAGGCGCAGACCCAGGGCATCCCGGTCATCGACTATGACCGCATCAACCTCGGCGGCAGCGCCAAGTACTACGTCAGCTTCGACAACACCAAGGTCGGGCACCTCCAGGCCCAGGCCCTGTCGGATGCGCTGAAGGGCAAGACCGGCGCCCAGATCATCTCGATCGAGGGCTCGCCGACGGACAACAACGCCACCCAGGTCACCAACGGCCAGAACCAGGTCGCCGATGGTCTGTACTCCTCGGGCGCGTGGGTGAAGAAGGGCTTCCAGGCGATCAACGGCTGGGACAACCAGCTCGCCGGCACCACCTTCGAGCAGCTGCTGACCGCCAACGGCACGCACGTGGACGGTGTGCTGGTGGCCAACGACGGTATGGCCGGCGCGGTCATCACCGTGCTGCAGAAGTACGGCCTCGCCGGCAAGGTGCCGGTGACCGGTCAGGACGCGAGTGCCGCCGGTCTGCAGGCGATCCTCGCCGGTGACCAGTACTCCACCGTGTTCAAGCCGATCAAGCTGGAGGCCCAGGCTTCCGCGCAGCTGGCCGCCGACCTGGCCAAGGGTGACACCGCAAGCGCGGACAAGCTGGCCGCCCAGGTGACCCACGACCCGACGGGCAACCGCGACGTCAAGTCCGTGCTGGAGATCCCGGTCTCGATCACCAAGGACAACGTCAAGGAGGTCGTCGACCAGGGTTACGTCAAGGCGAGCGACATCTGCACCGGTGCGGCCGCTCCGGTCTGCACGCAGCTCGGCATCCACTGATTCCAGCGGGTTGTCGAGTCACTGACGGCCGTGGTGGGGCGTAGCAGAACTGCGCCCCACCACGGCACCCCGCTGTGTTGACTCCCTTTCCGCTCTTATCCGGTCCTGGCAGACCCGTTTCCCGCAAGGAGGTACGCCCCGTGAACGAGCCGATCCTGGCGCTGCGCGGCGTGAACAAGAGTTTCGGCCCGGTTCACGTGTTGCACGACGTGGACTTCGTGGTGCGAGCCGGTGAGGTCGCCGCCCTGGTCGGCGACAACGGCGCCGGCAAGTCGACACTGATCAAGTGCATTGCCGGCATCCACCCGGTGGACAGCGGCGAGATGCTGTTCAACGGCAAACCGGTGTCCATCCACGGTCCGCGTGACGCCGCCGCGCTCGGCATCGAGGTCGTGTACCAGGACCTCGCCCTTGCCGACAACCTCGACATCGTGCAGAACATGTTCCTGGGCAGGGAACGCGGACCGTCCTGGATGTTGGACGAGGCCGGCATGGAACTGGCCGCGCGCAAGACCCTCGCGTCGCTGTCGGTGCGCACGGTCAAGTCGGTGCGCACGCCGGTCTCCTCGCTCTCCGGTGGCCAGCGGCAGACCGTGGCCATCGCCAAGTCGGTGTTGTGGAACAGCAAGGTGGTGCTGCTCGACGAGCCGACCGCCGCCCTCGGCGTCGCCCAGACCCGCCAGGTGCTCGACCTGGTGCGCAGGCTGGCTGAGCAGGGCCTCGGCGTGGTGCTGATCAGCCACAACATGAACGACGTCTTCGAGGTCGCCGACCGGATCTCCGTGCTCTACCTCGGTCGGATGGCCGCCGAGGTCAACGCCAAGGACGTCACCAACAGCCAAGTGGTCGAGCTGATCACCGCAGGCCGTTCCGGCGACCTCGGCCTCGCCCGTCCCGACGCAGCGACCGTGTAGGCGTGCGAAGCCGCGATTGATCTTGTGAGGACCATTCCATGACCGACAACCAAATCCAGTCGCCGGACAAGGTGTCCGCGGGCAGTGGCAGCGGCGCCAACTCGGCGATCTCCGACTTCGGCATCGACACCACCTCCCGGTCCACCAGGGAAGCCTTCGGCGACTACATCGCCAAGGTGCGTGGCGGTGAGTTCGGCGCGCTGCCCGCCGTCGCCGGCCTTGTCGTACTGCTGATCGTGTTCAGCAGCCTGTCCGGCTTCTTCCTGACCATCAACAACCTCGCCAACCTGGTCACCCAGGGTGCCGGCGAGACGATCATCGCCATCGGCATCGTGTTCGTCCTGCTGCTCGGCGAGATCGACCTGTCCGCGGGTACCGCCTCCGGTGTGTGCGCCGCCGTGCTCGCGTTGCACCTGAACAACAACGGCAACCTGCTCGGCGCGATGGGCGGGACCGTCTACTACGCGTTCATCATCGTGCTCGCGGTCGCCGCGGTGATCGCGGCGCTGATGCGTATCTGGATCGGGGCCGCGTTCTCGCTCGTCGCGGTCATCTTGCTGGTGTCGGGCTTCGGGCCGAACGCCTGGCTGGAGATGCTGCTCGCGGTGTGTGTCGGCGCCGGCATCGGCTGCCTGACCGGCGTGATGGTGTCCAAGGTCCGCATCCCGTCCTTCGTGGTGACCCTGGCGCTGTTCCTGGCCTGGAACGGTGTGACCATCCAGTTGGTCGGCAAGGCTGGGACCGTGCCGATCCGCAACAGCCCGATCCTGTTCAACGTGGCCAACGGCAACCTGAGCGTGCTGGCCAGCTGGATCCTGCTGATCGTCGCCGGTGGCGGGTACGCGGCCGTCGTGCTCGGCAGGCACTTCGCCCGGCTGCGCAAGGGACTCGTGGCCCAGCCGACCACGCTGGTGCTGATCAAGGTCGCCGTGGTGCTGGTGATCGCGGTCGTCGCCACCTGGCTGCTCACCCTCAACCGCTCGCCCAACCCGACCATCACCAGCATCAGCGGCGTGCCCTACGTGGTGCCGCTGATCCTGCTGCTGATGATCGTCGGCACCTACGTGCTGGACCGCACCCGCTACGGGCGGCACATCTACGCGGTCGGCGGCAACCGGGAAGCGGCCCGCCGCGCCGGTGTGAACGTGGACAAGATCCGGATGAGCGTGTTCGTGATCGGTTCCAGCCTCGCCGCGGTCGGCGCTATCGTCTACAGCTCGAAGATCGGTTCGGTCAGCGGTGCGGCCGGTGCCGGCAACGAGCTGCTGTTCGCGGTCGGTGCCGCGGTCATCGGTGGTACGTCGCTGTTCGGCGGTCGCGGCCGGGTGCGGGACGCGGTGATCGGTGGTGCGGTGCTCGCCACCGTGAACAACGGTCTCGGCCTGCTCGGTTTCGAGGCCGCAACGGTCAACATCGTCACCGGTCTCGTGCTGCTCGTCGCGGCGACCGTGGACGCGTTGTCCCGGCGCAGGGCATCGGCACGTTAGGGAAGGGCGCCGAGGCCGGGCGAGCGGGAAGTACTGATCGAGTGGGGGTGCCAGGGTGACGTCACCGCCGACAGCCGGCACCCGACCGGACGAGGTCCGGCGCCACAACCGGGCCGCACTGCTGCGGCGACTGCACGTCGCGGGGCCGTGCACCAGGGCAACCCTGGCGACCGAACTCGGCCTGAACCGGTCGACCATCAAGACGCTGGTCGACGGTCTTGCCGAGGACGGTCTGGTCGAGGAGCGGCTGCCGGCGCAGCGCAGTGGCGCCGGCAGGCCGTCCCTGCTGGTACTGCCGCAGCCGCAGGCGGCGGTGGTGCTGGCCGTGGACATCCGGGTGGAGCAGGTGGCGACCGCGCTGGTCGGCATTGGCGGCGACATCCTCGGCCGGTGCAGCTGGAGCCTGCGGCGCAAGACCAGGGAGCCGCGCGAGGTGTTCACCAAGATCATCGACACCTCGGAGCTGCTCGTCGAGGAACTCGCGGTGGACGTGGTCGCGGTCGGGGTGTCGGTGCCGGGCACGGTGCGCCGCAGCGACGGTCTTGTGCACGAGGCGCCGAACCTGCACTGGAGCAACGTGGCGCTGGGCGACTGGCTCGCCCGCACCCTGCACAAGCCGGTGCACGTCGGCAACGACGCCGAACTCGGCGCGCTGGCCGAACACCTGCGCGGCGTGGCGCGGGGCGCGTCGGATGTGGTCTACGTCACCGCCGATGTGGGTGTCGGCGGCGGGGTCATCTCCAACGGGTCGTCCATGCGCGGCTCCGGCGGATACGTCGGCGAGATCGGGCACATGGTGGTCAACCCGAACGGCCGGCAGTGCTACTGCGGCTGCCGAGGCTGCTGGGAGACCGAGGTCGGCGAACACGCGCTGAGCAGGGCATTAGGCATCCCGGAGGACTCGCCGCGCGGCGCGATCGTCGCCGAGTTGCGCGGCCTGGTCGGCAAACCGGACGAGACGCTCGCGCGGCTCGGCGAGTTCGGCGAATGGCTGGCGGTCGGCCTCGTCAATGTGGTCAACCTGCTCTGTCCGCAACTGGTCGTCCTCGGTGACCTGTTCACCGCACTGCCTGATGTGCTGGTCGAGCAGGTCGGAGGGAAGGTAAGGGAACGAAGTCTGGTCAGCAGGGCGCTGGGCGGGACGCGGATCGTCACCTCGTCGCTCGGTTCGGACGTGAAACTGTTGGGCGCGGCGGAACTAGCGTTCGAACCCGTGCTGGCCAGCTGGTAGTTCCACGAGAAGACGAAGGCCGGACATCGCGATGATGTCCGGCCTTCGTCTATTGCCTCGGGGGGCAAGGGGGTGTCCCCCTAAGACACTAGGCTTGGGCTTGGATGTCGGCGGCCAGTTCGCGCAGCCGGGCCTCGTGCGCCCGAGCGTGGTGCCCGCAGAAGAGGAGCTCGCCGCCCGAAGGCAGGACGGCTCGTACCCGGGCGGCAGCACCGCAGCGATCGCAACGGTCGGCAGCGGTCAGATCGGGGCGGGTGAGCGTAGTAGTCATGTGGATCTCCCTCCGTCCCGGCACCGGTCACCCGATGCCTGTTGGCCACGACCACGGCAGCGAAGCTTCGCCGCGTGTTCGTTGCTCCTACTGTTCCAGACGCTTTGGTCCTCGCAAGTGTTCCCGCGCTGATGCGATCGTCATCACCAGTGGAATTACCCGGATGCAGCAGCCGAAACCCACGAAATCGTCTCGGTGCGTAACAGTGACCTGCGGATTTGTCCGGAACAGGACACAGATTTCGGTGACCGACGCCACGTTCCCGACAGGCGGGAGACCCGTTCGCGCTTAGCGAACGAGCCCGATTTCGGGCGTTTCGGGGTCCGTTCCGAGGGCTGGCAGCCCGCTCACTGGGGCTGGTAGCCCTCGACGAACTCCTTCTTGCCGTTGCCGCCGTCGCAGTCCGGGAAGATCGAGTCGAAGTGCATAGGCGGGTTGTTGCCGTAGAGGCACCGGTACATGGTCAGCGCGTCCCCGCCCTGCGGCGAGCGGTAGATGTAGCCGATCAGGCCGAGGTCGGTGTTGCCGTTGCCCTCGCATTTGCCGGACTGGTCGGTGGAGGTGAAGTAGTCGTTGCCGGTCTCCTTGCAGCTGAACACCTTGACCGCGCCCGGTTCGGGGCCGGCCAGCAGCTTGCCGAGGCCGTAGTTCTCCCGCTTGAAGCCCTTGGGAATGGCGGTGCTCGCGGTCGCGGTGAGGTGCGCGCCGGTGGTGGAGTCGTACCAGCGGTAGACGGCAACGGTTGCCGGTGGCGGGGTCGTGGTGGTCGTGGCGCCGCCCTGTGCACCGCTCGCGTTCGGTTTGCTGCTCTGCGTGGTCGTGGTGGCCTTGCCGGTGGTCGTTGTCGCCGTCGTGGTGGTGGTCGTTGTCGCGGTTGACGTTGTAGTGCCGGTAGCCGAGGTGATCGAGGTCACCGTGGTGGTCTGGCTGCCCTGTTTCGGTGCGGCGTTGGTGTTGGCGTGCGAACCGGTCAGCGCGATGGCCGTGCCGGTCAGCGCGAGCACGCCAACGACCGCGGCCACGCTCAGCCAGATCGCCTTGCGCCGGTTGCGGCGCGGTTCGGGCGCCCACGCCTGCGCACCTCGGCGGGTCGACGAGCCGGGGCCGTCGACGATGGTGGTGCGATCCCGGTCGACAAGGGCCGTCCGGTCGCGGTCGACGAGCGCGGTGCGGTCCTCGATGCGCGGCATGATCTCGGTGCTTGCCTCGCTCGGCGCCGGCGCGACCGCCCTGGTCGCCGTGCCCGACCTGAGCAGCTCGCGGGCCCGGCTCGCGGTCAGCCGGTGTTCGGCCGGCTGCACCAGCAGGCCCATGATCGCGGCGGCCAGCGGGCCCTGGACCTGGGTCAGCCTCGGCTCCTCGTAGAGGATCGCGTGCAGCGTGGCCGCGGTGTTGTCGCGCTGGAACGGGGCGCGGCCCTCGGCGACGTGGAACAGGGTCGCGCCAAGCGACCACAGGTCGGTCGCCGCGCTCGGCGGCTTGCCCTGGAACAGCTCCGGCGCCATGTAGCCGGGGGAGCCCATGACACCACCGGTCGCGGTCAGGCTGGGGTCGTCCGCGCCCTGGGCGATGCCGAAGTCGGTGAGCTTCACCCGGTCGCCCGCGAGCAGCATGATGTTGCTCGGCTTGATGTCGCGGTGCACGATGCCGGCCTGGTGCGCGGTGTCCAACGCGGACAGCACCTGCTCGCCGATGTCGCTGACCCGCCTCGGATCGAGCGGCCCGCTCCTGGCCACGATGTCGGCCAGGTTCTCGGCCTCGATCAGCTCCATCACGATGAACATGGCGCCGCCCTCGGGCACCACGTCGTGCACGGTGACGATGGCCGGGTCGTTCAGCGCGCCGGCCGTGCGTGCCTCGCGCAGCACCCGCTGCACGAACGTGTCGTGCTCCACTCGGGACAGTCCGTGCGGGATGCGCAGTTCCTTCAGTGCGACCTGACGACCGATCACCTGGTCCTGTGCCCGCCAGACGGTGCCCATACCGCCACGCCCCAACTCACCGACCACGGCGTAGCGGCCGGCGACGATCCGTCTGCCGACCGGATTGCCCTGCTGCACCTTTGACTCCTTTGTGGACGGTGGTGGTCGCTAGGGGCGGACCACGTAGCCGAGTTCGCCGTCCGAGTGGCCGACGCCCTCGCAGTTCGGGTCGAGCGAGTCGTACTTGGAACCGACCTTGTTCGTCGTGCACCGGTAGACCGGCACGGTGTTCATGCCGGTCTGCGGGCTGGTGAAGATGTAGCCGTCGAAGCCGATCGTCTTCCAGCCCTCGCAGGTGCCGGTCTGGTCGCGCGAGGTGAAGTAGAACGTCTGGGCGCCGGTCACCTGGCACAGGTACGGCTTGTCGGTGCCGGGTGCGTTCGTGGTCACCAGGTCGCCGACCAGGCCGTCGTTGACGTAGTCGGCCGGCACAGCCTCGCGGGGAGTCAGCGAGACGTGGTACTCGTTCACCGTGCTGCGGTAGCGGGTGAGCGCCACGTAGGTCAGCTTCGGCGGCGCGGGGGAACCGGCACCGCCCGAGCCGCCGGAGCCGCCGGCACCGCCCGAGCCGCCGGAGCCGCCGGAACCGGTGGTGCCGCCGTCCTTCGCTGTCTGGGAGCGCGCGGCGGAGGTGGTCGTCGTCGCGGTCGACGTGCTGGTCGGCGCGGACGTGGTCGTCGTGATCGTGCTCGTCGCCGTCGCGGTACCCGTTGGCGCGCTTGCTGTGCTGGTGCGCGTCGACGGGGGCGAGGCGACCGCGTCGGGCGCCTGCCTTGTCAGCACGAACGCGACGCCGACCAGCGCCGGCACCACAACGGCGGCGGCACCGATCAGCAGCGCGCGCCGCTTGGGGTTGCGCCGTTCCTGGCTCCACGCGTCGTGCGCGGACGGGGGAACCGCGCTCGCGCTCGGCACCAGTTCGGTGAACTCGTTGGCTTCGTTGTCTTCGCCCCACGGCCGGGTCGAGCGCGTCGTGCGCTCCGCGTCCGCGCCGATCGCGGGCAGCACGTCGGTGCGTTCGACGTCGGTCGGTGCGGGCGCGGCAAGGCGGGAGCGCACCTGGGCAGCGGTCAGCCGCTGGTCAGGGGCGTGCACGAGCAGGCCCATGATCACCGAGGCCAGCGGGCCCGTGCAGCGCCGCGGTCTCGGGTCGTCATACATGATCGCGTGCATCGTCGCCGCCGTGCTGTCCCGCTGGAACGGGGCGCGGCCCTCGACGGCGTGGAACAGGGTCGCGCCGAGCGACCAGAGGTCGGTCGCGGGACTCGGCGGGTCGCCGCGGAACAGCTCAGGCGCCATGTAGCCGGGAGAGCCCATGATGCCGCCGGTCGCGGTCAGGCTCGGGTCGTCCATGGCCTGCGCGATACCGAAGTCGGTCAGCTTCACCCGGTCACCGGGCAGCACCATGATGTTGCTCGGCTTGATGTCGCGGTGCACGATCCCGGCCGCGTGTGCGGCCTGCAACGCGGAGAGCACCTGTAGGCCCAGTTCGGTGGCGCGCTGCTCGGACAGCGGGCCCCTGGCGATCTCCTCGGCCAGGGTCGTCGCCTCGATCAGCTCCATCACGATGTACATGGCGCCGCCCTCGGGCACCACGTCGTACACGGTCACGATGGCCGGGTCGTTCAACGTGCCTGCGGTGCGCGCCTCGCGCAACACCCGCCGCACGAACAGATCGTGCTCCTGCTGGCCGAGGCCGGGCGGGATGCGCAGTTCCTTGAGGGCGACCTGGCGACCAATCACCTGGTCCCGCGCCCGCCAGACGGTGCCCATGGCGCCACGGCCCAACTCGCCGAGCACGGCGTAGCGGCCTGCCACGAGCCGCTGGCCGGCGTGGTTGCCTTCCTGCACCGTGTTTCCTCCACGACAAAGCCCATGGAGCGCGAGACCGGCAGCGCCCCCCAACATCTGCGGAACAGCATGGTAGCGACGTCGGCCGCGTCCACATCGACCGGCCACGCTGGAATTTCGGAAATTGCCGGCTGGTCAACTGTTGAATTCACCAGACTCCCGGGATGTTGACCGAGCAAACCCGGCGGCGGAGCCTTTTCTGCCTGGCAAGACATCAGAAACGAGGGCTTACTCCATGGCTCGGTTACCTTCCGCGCTCGGCAAGGCGCTGTGCATCACGACCGCCACGACCTGTCTCGGGCTCGCGCCGATCGCCGCACACACCAACGTCGAGCGGCAGTCGGCCACACCGTCGATCGCCGGACCGCTCGTGCTCAATCCGCATCACGGGTTCGGCCCCGCGAGCCAGACCAGCGCCAACTGGTTCGGCTACGCAGCGGATGCGGGCGGCTACACCAGTGTCCAGTCCAGTTGGATCGAACCGTCCCTCGACTGCTCAACGGGCAACGGATCGGCGGTGTTCTGGGTCGGCCTCGACGGTTGGGGCAGCGGCACCGTGGAACAGACCGGCACCGAAGCCGACTGCGTCAACGGTTCAGCGTCCTATTCGGCGTGGTGGGAGACGTACCCGAACAACTCCATCCAGACCTACCGCGACCATGTCGCACCCGGCGACTCGGTGACCGCGAGGGTGACCTTCGAAGGCAACGACAACTACGACATCTACCTCATCGACAACACCCAGGGCTGGACCGAGGACAACCCGCGGCAGGGCGCGAGCGGCGCGGACAACCAGAGTGCCGAGATCGTCGGGGAAACCCCCGGCTACGGCAACAACACCTACGCCAACCTGCCCGACTTCAACACCGTGACCTTCACCGACTCCAGCGTGAACGGCCAAGCGCTCGGCAACGTCAACCCGTTCGCCATCGACCTCACCCGCAACGGCGACACGCTGGCCACCACCGGCTCCCTGTCCGGCGGCACCAGCTTCGGAGTCAACTGGAAAGCCAACTCCTGACCTGGGTGGAAAAACCGTCTGCGCCGGCTGGTTTTCCCAGCCGGCGCAGACGGTTTCGACGGTTCTACAGAACCCGGAGGCCACACGCTTTCGCCGCGGTCGCCTGTCGTTGATTCCGGGTGACCATAGCGAATTCCTCGCCACCGGCGAGAGGTTCCCTTCGGTCAGAGCCGTTGCCAGGTGGATCGCATCCAGAGCACGGAGTGGATGCTTCAGCACCAATTTGCTGGCGAACGGCAAGATGGTGTCCGAGGTCATGGAGACGACGTTGAAGACGCCTCGATCCGAGCAATCGGCCACGAAGTCGGCGATCATCTCCTTCGGTTTGGTGATGCGGTGCGCCCGGTACGCACCGGCCACGGCACTGCCGAATTCGACGAGCGTCAACTCGCTCGTCACGATCGGATCGTCGCCGGACAGCAGCATTCGGTTGAGCGCTCGATGGTCGGGCTCATCGGCGAGGTAGGCGCGGACGATGGCGCTGGTGTCGGCATACAACAGTGCCATTACCAGCCTTCGTTTCGCTCGGCCTCAAGCGCCTCGATGATGGCCTTCCCCCCGCGTGCCCATTCTGCTCGCACGGCTTTGGGATCGGGTCGTGTCGTTTCCTCGGGGACTACCAGGCGTCCTGCGGCGCGTAGCCGCTCTCGCAACATGCTTCGGGTCAGTGGTTCACGCACGAGCGCGGCGAGCGCTTCGACCGTGAGATCGTTGAGGCTGCGGCCTTCGGCGGCGGCACGTGCCTTCAGGCGGGCGTGCAGCTCGTCGTCCAGCCGCGTGATCATGTGCTTCACACATCCGACGATGGCACTGTTGTCAAATTGCTATCACGAGCGCTCGCTAAGTATGGGACAAAACGGCCGGTGGTCCATTGTGGACCACCGGCCGTTTCTGTTGCCTGGTAAGGAGATCAGTCCAGGTAGTCGCGCAGCACCTGGGAGCGCGACGGGTGACGCAGCTTGGACATGGTCTTGGACTCGATCTGCCGGATCCGCTCACGGGTGACCCCGTACACCTGGCCGATCTCGTCCAGCGTCCTCGGCTGGCCATCGGTAAGGCCGAAGCGCAACCGGACCACGCCGGCCTCGCGCTCGGAGAGGGTGGCCAGCACGGACTGGAGCTGGTCCTGCAGCAGCGTGAACGACACCGCGTCGACCGCGACGACCGCCTCGGAGTCCTCGATGAAGTCGCCGAGCTGCGAGTCGCCCTCGTCACCGATGGTCTGGTCGAGCGAGATGGGCTCCCTGGCGTACTGCTGGATCTCCAGCACCTTCTCCGGGGTGATGTCCATTTCCTTGGCCAGCTCTTCCGGGGTGGGTTCCCGGCCGAGGTCCTGGAGCAGCTCGCGCTGGATGCGGCCCAGCTTGTTGATCACCTCGACCATGTGCACCGGAATGCGGATGGTGCGGGCCTGGTCGGCCATGGCGCGGGTGATCGCCTGCCGGATCCACCAGGTGGCGTACGTGGAGAACTTGTAGCCCTTGGTGTAGTCGAACTTCTCGACCGCGCGGATCAGACCGAGGTTGCCCTCCTGGATCAGGTCCAGGAACGCCATGCCACGGCCGGTGTAGCGCTTGGCCAGCGAGACGACCAGTCGCAGGTTGGCTTCGAGCAGGTGGTTCTTGGCCCGCTCGCCGTCCCGGATGATCCAGTTGAGGTCGCGGCGCATCTGGGTCGGGAACTTCTCGTTCTCGTCCTCTGCCTTGCGCACCCGCTCCGCCGCGTACAGGCCGGCCTCGATGCGCTTGGCGAGCTCGACCTCCTCCTCGGCGTTGAGCAGCGCCACCTTGCCGATCTGCTTGAGGTAGGCACGAACCGAGTCGGCAGACGCGGTGAGTTCGGCGTCCTTGCGGGCCTGTCGAAGCGCCTCGGACTCCTCCTCGTCCCAGACGAAGTCGCCGTCCTTGGCGTCCTTGGGCGCCTCGACGACCTCCTCCTCGACCACCTCGGTGAGATCGACCTCGACCTCTTCAAGATCGGCGTCGTCCGGCGAGACCTCGCCGTCCATGTCCGGCTCGACGTCCTCGCCCTCGGCGGCGGCGCCCTTCTTGGCCGGCGCGCCCTTGGCTGCGGTCTTCTTGGCGGTGCGGGTCGCCGCCTTGCCGGCGGCGCCCTTCCTGACCGGCTTCGCGGTGGTCCCGGTCACGGCGTCGATGTCCTCGCCGTCCGGGCCCTTCGCGCTGGTCGGCGCATCATTCACGGCCTTAGCGGCGCTCGCGGATGGGGTGGAGCGTCGGGTTGCGGTTTCTGCGGCTGCCACGTACGCCCTTTCGCAACGGTCGATCTTGGCAACGAGGCGAGCGACCTCGAAAGCCTGAGTTCGGGGGATGCCTGCCGGATACTTTCGACGGGCGTGTGTTCCATTGTAACGACGGTCGAGGACCAACTCGGCGGCGCGCAGGCAATTAACCGCTGTTCGTTGCCGTCGCACCGCGCGCGTGCGCTACCCCCGAACAACGTTCGTGCAGGTCTCGCGCGTTTTCGCGGACGTGATCACGACGTGATCTCTTTTGCTGCTGATCTCAGTTGATCTCGGTCGATCTCGGGTTCAGTGGTTGATGCCGTGTGTCGCGGCCGACGCGGCGCCCACGATTCCCGCGTCGTTCATCAGCGCCGCGGCCACCACCTTGGTCCGCGCCTTGAGCAACGGGAGCCATTTCTCCGCTTTCTTGCTCACCCCGCCGCCCGCGATGATCAGATCCGGCCAGACCAGGTTCTCCAGCACCTCAAGGTAGCGGGACACCCGGTGCGACCACTCCTCCCAGGAGAGGTCCTTCTCGTCCTTCACGGACGCGGCGGCGCGCTTCTCCGCGTCGTGCCCGTCGACCTCAAGATGGCCGAACTCGGTGTTGGGCACGAGCTGGCCGTTGAGGAACACCGCACTGCCGATGCCGGTGCCGAAGGTCAGCAGGACAACGACGCCGGGCTGGCCGACGCCGACGCCGAAGCGCATCTCGGCCATGCCGGCCGCGTCCGCGTCGTTGAGCACGACCACGTCGCTCTCGGTCCGCCCGAGCCGCTGGGCGAACAGGGCGGCCGCGTCCGTGTCGATCCACTTCTTGTCCACGTTGGCCGCGGTCAGCGCGGTGCCGTGCTTGACGACACACGGAAGGGTGACGCCGACCGGACCGGTCCACTCAAAGTGACTGACGATCTCGGCCACCACGTCCGCGACCGCGTCCGGGGTGGACGGCTGCGGGGTCGCGATGCGCAGGCGCTCGCCGTCCAGCTCGCCGGTCTCCAGGTTGACGCAGCAGCCCTTGATGCCGGAGCCGCCGATGTCGATCCCGAAGCCGCGGCGGGGAGCGTTGCCCGAAACGTCCGACCCAACGTTGGTGCCCATCGGCGTGGACCTCTTCCTTCTCGATTCAGTCGATTGGCGCCGACCATAGCGTTCGCGGTCGACAAGTGGTTGAGCTGCTGGCTTGCGGGTGTGCGGGCTCACGCCACTGCGCACGGATACGCACGGTTCAATGGTGCACGAAGATCGGCCTGCGCGGGATAGTCACGCACAGGGTGTTGACGCGGCTCCGCTGAGCAGTTCCGGACTGATCTGCGGGGCGAGGCCCTGCGCCTGCTGACCGCCCGGCTGGACCGGATGCGCGTTGGCGAACGCATTGAGCTGCTTGAGCACCTGCTGGGCGTCGCCGTTCGGGGCGACGACGCCGCCGAACTTGGTGCCGACGGACACGCTCACCGACGCGTCCTGCCGGTTGTCCCTGACCAGTTCGGTGCACGGCAGCACCAGGCTCAGCGTGCGCGCAGCCGACTCGCCGTTGGCCCCGAACCTGATCTGCCCCTGGCAGTTCATGGTGTCGTTGGGATTGGAGTCGCTCTGCGGGTACGCCGGGTCGGTCTGCGGATCGCCCGCCACGTTGAAGCCGAGCTGCAGCAGGGAGGTGGACACGATCTGGGCCGCGCCGTGCTTCGTGCTCGCGTTGTAGACGCTGACCTGGACCTGTGCCGGCGGGGCGGGGGTGACCTTGGCGAGCGCGTTGTAGGCGAGCGGGGTGCCGATCTGTGGTGCCGGCTTGCCGGCAACGCCGGGCACCGGTGGGCAGCTGATCGCGGCGGAGGGGTTGGCGGCCCTGTCGATCACCTTGACCCACACCACGATCGCGGCGACGACAAGGAGAACGGCGAGCACGATGGCCGGGACTGGTTTACGCCTGCGGTAACCCCTACCGCGTTCCCGCGTGATGCCTACGGCGGCCACCTGCCTGCCCTCCCTGGCCCGAAGCCCTAGCGCCGACGTGCTCTCGCTACACCTGGGTTGTCGATACTGATCAGCCTAAGCGTTTCAGCACAACCGGGTGTATCTGGCTCACCATCGTGTTGCTGTCACGATCACTCAGCGATGATCGCTGCCTGCGATCAGCCTACTGCGGACAGTGCCTGGCGATCGCATCGCACCACGTAGGTCCTGACGTCGGCAACCCGGACAAAGTTGCCCGGATCGCCGAACGTGACCAACTTGAGTCCGATCGGGTGAGTCAAGGTGTGCGGAGGCGCTCAGTGAGCTACCCTCTGCCCGCTCCACTGTCGGGGGACCTGCGGTGAATCGATTCTCACGCGGGGGGATCGGCGGTGATCTGCAGGGAGACCTCCGTCACCTTGACGGCGGGCACAAATTGCAGCTTTGAGACGTTGAGCAGCGCACGAACAACAGTCTCCGTGACCGCAGGGGTGAGAAAGAAATGGCGACCGACTACGACGCTCCGCGCCGCAGCGAGGCCGACGAGCTGGCTGAGGACTCGCTCGAAGAGCTGAAGGCGCGGCGGGACCAGAACCAGTCAGGTGTCGTCGACGTGGACACGGACGCACCGGATGAGAACTTCGAGCTGCCGGGTGCCGACCTGTCGGGCCTGTCCGGCGAGGAGTTGACCGTCAAGGTGCTGCCGAAGCAGGCCGACGAATTCACCTGTTCGAAGTGTTTCCTGGTGCACCACCGCAGCAGGCTCGCCGAGGAGCGGGGCGGGCAGTTCATCTGCCGCGACTGCGCCTGAAGGCGTGATTCGGGCGGGCAGGCCCGGATGACTTCGACGTGACAAGTTCCGCGTGACAAAACTGGGGACTGGGCACCTGCCGGCGGCGGGTGCCCAGTACAGGATGCATTGCTCTGGCTAGCGCCGCTCTTGTTAGGGCCGGCCTTCGGTGAGCGCCGTGACCAGCTTCTCCGGCTTGCGGGAACTGACCAGCCAGTACGGTGTCGGGTCGTTCTCGTCCTTCACCTGGACCCACACCATCGGCCCGATCCAGCTGCGCGTCAGCGCGAACGCGGCCGGGTCGAACGCGGGTCCGAGCACCTTGCGCTTGGCAGCGGGCGGCACGATCTGGACCTCGCCGACGAACTCAAGCGGCAGGTGGGCCTCGCCAACCCACAACTCGCCGTCGCGCACCTCCACCTTGGCCGCGCTGAACCGCCAGAGCAGCAGCAGGCACAGCCCGAAGCAGATCACGTATGGCAGCCACGCTCGGATACCCGGGTAGCCCATGTCCACCTCGGCGGCCAGCAGGCCGGCCCCGAGCAGCGGCAGCGGCCAGTGCCACCAGGTCAGGTACAGCCGCTCGTGAAAGACCGGCGGACCGGCGGGACGCGGCGCGGCCGAGCCGTTCCCGGCGCCCTTCTCGGCACCGTTGTCAGCCCCGGCGCTGTTGTCGGCGCTGCTCTCGGCTTCGTCAGGCTCCGCCACCGGGCCCTCCACCGCGTCCGCCGCGCCAGTTGCGGCCGTGCTTGCGCTGTCGTTCACGGCTTCAGGGTAATCTCGCCGCCCGTGCCCAGCGTTGAGGTCCTGCTCTCCCGCGTCGATCCCGATGTGCCCCTGCCCGGCTACGCCCAACCCGGCGACGCAGGGGCCGACCTGGTGACCACAGACGACGTGGTGATCGCTCCTGGTGAGCGGGCCGTTGTCGGCACCGGCATCGCGATCGCGCTGCCCGAGGGCTATGCCGGGTTCGTGCATCCACGATCCGGATTGGCCGCGCGCGCCGGCCTTTCCGTGGTAAACACGCCGGGCACGATCGACGCGGGCTACCGGGGCGAGATCAAGGTCTGCCTGATCAACCACGACCTGCGTGAGCCGATCGTGTTGAAACGTGGCGACCGGATCGCCCAGCTGGTCATCCAGCGGGTCGAGCATGCGGTGTTCCGCGAGGTCGCCGATGTCGGCGCGCTGCCGGTCTCGGCTCGCGGTGCTGGGGGCTATGGCTCGACCGGCGGACACGCCACGCTCGGCGAGCGGGCGGCCGCCCGCATAGGAACTGGGATGGAGAAGTAAGTGGGCCTGTTCGGGCGACGCCAACGGGGTCGGCATTCCGGCGACGATCTCGCCGACGATCCGGAGCGCGAGTCGTATTCGGGCGAGATCGACGCCGACGACGCCTATGACGACGATGAGTTCGCCGGCCCGTACGACGAGGAGGAGGCGCCCGAGGACGACCTCGTGCGCCTCGACCTCGGGTCGGTGCGGGTGCCGTTGCCGGCCAACGCGCAGATCCAGGTCGAGATGGACCCGTCCGGCCCGCTGCGCGCCGTGCACATCGTGAGCCAGCACGGCCGTTACACGCTCTCGGCCTACGCATCGCCCCGTTCGTCACAGCTGTGGCCGGAGATCAGCAAGGAACTCGCGGACCAGCTCGGCTCGGACGGCGCCAGGGTTCGCAAGGAGAACGGCGAGTGGGGCACCGAGCTGGTCGCGTTCGTGAACAACGTGCTGCTGCGCTTCGTCGGCGTCGACGGCCCGCGCTGGATGCTGCGCGCGGTCGCTGCCGGCCCGAAGGAGCAGTCCGCGCAGGCCGCGGAGGAACTGCGGGACATGGTCCGGGAGACCATTGTGGTGCGCGGCATCCAGCCGATGCCGGTGCGCACCCCGCTGCCGCTGAAGCTGCCTGACGAGATCGCGGAGCACATCGAGCAGGCCCAGGGCGGCGCGCCGGCGAGCTAAGCCGGTCGATCAGTCGGTCGATCAGGCTTGGGCGTCGACGAATCCCGTGATCAGCTCGGCGAGGTCGGCAGGCCGCTCCATGACCATGGCATGCGTCGCACCCGCGAGCGGCTCGACGCGCAGCAGCGGATTGTGCCGGGCCGCCTCGGTCGCCTGAGCCAGGACGAACGCGCGGTGCGCCACGTACAGGTCGTGGAACGGTCGCTGTTGGGGCAGGTCCTCGGTGGCCAGCACGAGCAGTAGTGGCACGCGGATCCGCGCGTAGACGGGCGCCAGGTCCAGGTCGGTCATGGCTTGACGCAGTTGGGCCACCAGCGTCGGATTCGGCCGCTGGTCCTCGGGCATGGCCGCGGCCATCGCGTCGAAGGTGGCCTGCAACCGGGCGAACTCGGCGTCCGCGTCGGCAAGGCCGGGCAGGTGTCGCGGGCCGGCGGGTGGCGGGTTGCCGTCCAGGCTGACCGCGGCCGGACAGTCCGGGTGCGTGTCCGCCCACAGCGTCGCCAGCATGCCGCCGAACGAGTGCCCGACCACGATCGGCGCGCCGAGTTCGTGCGCGGTGACGACGTCGTCGAGCGCGGCGATGGCCGCTGCCCAGTCCCAGTCCCGGTCCACGTCCGGCGAGCGGCCGTGACCGGGCAGGTCGACGGCGAGCACGTGGTGATCGGCGCGTAGGACCGAGGCGAGCGGGGCCATGGTGTCGAGGTTGGCGCCCGCGCCGTGCAGCAGCAGGACGGGTGCGCCGTCGCCGCCGAAATCCTTTGTTGCCAGTTCAGTCATGTCGGGCAGCTCCTGTTGCTCGCAGTCGGTCGCGAATGGACTCGGGCAGCACGCCGCCTTCGGGATGGCGGGCCAGCTTGCCCCTGGTGAGGAGGTCGTGCACGCCCTGTCGGGTGATGCCGAGCATGGCGCCGGCCACCGGGTAGGACACCGCGGCCGCGGTCGGGTGGCCGACGCGCAGCGCCACCACCTGCCCCATGGGCGTGCGCCACCAGTCGACGGGCGGGTCGAACGGTCCGTCGCCGGGATAGAGCGTTGCGGTGAGCCGGATGATCGTGCCGATCGCCACGGTGTCGGCGCCGTCGAGCATCCGCTCGGCCCACTCGACCGCCCGCTGGTGCACAAGGTCGCGTGCGTGCCCGACCGGTTCGGCGCCGTCCAGCAGGATCTCCAGCGGGTCGAGCAGCTTGATGTCGACCAACCGGACGAGTTGGTCGATCAGCTGGTCTCGGTCGGGTGCCATGCGCGACCTCCTTGACGCCCATCGTCAAGTACTTGACGCGCGATGTCAAGTGGGTCGGCCGCCTGCCCGGAGCCAGGCGAGCACCGTCGCGCGGCCGAGCGATTCGCGGTCCGCGCCGAGCGCGGTCAACGTGGTCGTGCCCAGCGACGCGTAGGGCAGCGCGGCCGCCCAGGACCGGGCGACGGCCAGCGGGTGCACCGGATCGTCCGTGCACGCGGCCACGCCCGTCGGGATGCGCAGCCGGGTCAGTTCCGCCCTTGTCGGCGCGGGATGGTCGGCAGCGGCCCGCAGGGACGGCGCGAGGCCGTCGCCGTGCCGTCGCCACGCTCGCCGCAGCTCGTCGGCCAGCCAGGGCGCGACACCCTCGGTCACCGACGCGAGCGTCGCATCGACGCCCAGCGCGTCCACCGTGTCCGCTCCGGTCCGCGCCGCGACGGCGGCGGGCGCCTGTTCACCCGGCCCGTGCCAGGCCGGCATGGCCAGCAGCACACCCGCGCACTTCTCCGGATGGATCAGTGCCCATTCGGCCGCCAGGTGCGCGCCCAGAGAGATCCCGCCGACCACGATCGGGCCGGCTATCGCAGCCTTGTCCAGCGCGGCGAGATGCTCCCTGACCAGTTCTTTTCCCGGTACTGGCCGCACGGCGAGCAGGTCGATCCCGACGGCTGCCAGCGGGCCGGCGAACACCGAGGAGACGAACACCTCGTCCGAGGCGGTGCCCGGCAGTATGACGGCGGTTTCACCCACGCGGAGCAGCGTATTCCGGCTTTGCAGAAGAACATCGGATCGACAGGTGGGGAATGGACCCAGCGCGGTTACTCTGGCGTCATACGGGTCGGGTCGGGCGGCCCCAAAACGTAACGGGAGCAAGCGCTATGGCCACGGCGACGGGCGGTTACTGGAAACGGTTGGTCCACCGCCTCACCACCGATGTGGGCGAGTTGGACGCCGATGACCTCTCGCGCGAGGCGGAGGAGGTCGGGGCGACTCCGGCACGCAACTGCCACTGCGGCGAGGAAGTCACCGTGCGCGGTCGACTGCGCAGTGTCGAGCTGTGCCCGAAGGACGCGGTGGCCACCCTGGAGGCCGAGCTGTACGACGGTACCGAAGGGGTGACCCTGGTGTGGCTCGGCCGCCGACGCATCGCCGGCATCGAACCGGGCCGTACGATCAAGGCCACCGGCCGGATGTCGGTGCGGGACGGTCACAAGGTCTTGTACAACCCCTACTACGAACTGCAGACGACTACATGAGCCAATCCGCAACCGAATCCGACGACAGCTCGACCGTCGGCGCCGAGCCGCCCTCGGATTCGGCGCAGACGGACACCGAGAACAAGCCCGAGGAACGGGCCGACGAGCCGATGCCCACGATGCTTGAGCAGATGGGCGGGCTCAGCGGGCTGATCTACTCCTCGGTTCCGGTGCTGGTGTTCGTCACCGTCTACGTCCCAACGAGCAGCCTGGCCGCGGCGATCTGGTCGGCGGTCGGCAGCGCGGTGCTCATCCTGATCTGGCGGCTGATCCGGCGGGAGAAGATCCAGCCCGCCATCTCCGGCCTGGTTGGCGTCGGCGTCGCCGCGTTCATCGCCTACCGCGTCGGGGCGGCGCGCGGGTACTTCCTGTTCGGCATCTGGACCAGCCTGTTCTACGGTGGCGTTTTCGCGATCTCGATGATCGCCCGCTGGCCGCTCGCCGGCGTGGTGTGGTCCGCGTTGAACAGCAAGGGCATGGCCTGGCGCAAGGACCCGCGCTGCCGGCGCTTCTATGACGTGGCAACGGTGGTCTGGGTGGTCGTGTTCGTGGCCCGCTTCGTCGTGCAGCACTGGCTCTACGACCTCAACGCGGTCGGCTGGCTCGGGTTCGCGCGGATCGCCATGGGCTGGCCGCTGACCGCGATCGCCGCCCTGGTCACCATCTGGGCGGTGCGCAAGGCCGACCAGCGCCAGAAGGAACTGACGCAGGCCGAGGAAGAAGCGAAGGCAGAACCGAAGGCGGACGCGGAAGCGGCCTAGGAAAACCGGTGGCTCCAAAGTTCGGTTGAACGCTACCCGGATCTGATAAATTGACGTGGACGACACCACTGTCCTGGTGCTGGTCGGGGGACTTGACCGACTTGGTCGGGGGGTTGACCGACTTCCTGAGGGGCCTGCCGTGTCGGTAGCCATCGCCGTGGCCGTCGTCATGCCGATTTGTGGCGTGTTCAGCCTCGGTTTGATCATCAGATTCCTCCGCCATGTCTATGACCGCGGAGGAGCAGGAGATGTAGTCAAAGTCGCCCGAGCGGTGCGAGACGCTCGACAGACGCGCCGCTCACCGCTCAAAGAACTGGACGACAGCCAAGTCAGCTAGACCCCGATCGCCTTGCGGATCGCGGGTTCCACGTCGTGCGAGGCGACGAACAGCAGTTCGTCGCCTGCCTCGATGGAGTCGTCGTTGGTCGGCACGATCACCCGGCCGCCGCGCAGGATCGCCACCAGTGCCGCGTCGCGCGGGAGGTCGAGCGCGCCTGCGGACTGACCGGCCAGCGGCGTGTCCTGCGGCAGCGTGATCTCCACCAGGTTCGCCTGGCCCTGGCGCAGGGTGAGCAGTTGGACAAGGCCGCCGACGCTGACCGCCTCCTCGACCATGGCGGCCAGGATGCGCGGCGTTGACACGGCCACGTCGACGCCCCAGGCGTTGGTGAACAGCCACTCGTTGCGCGGATCGTTGACCCTGGCCACGACGCGCGCCACGCCGAACTCGGTCTTGGACAGCAGCGAAACGACCAGGTTGACCTTGTCGTCGCCGGTGGCCGCGATGACCACGTCACAGGTCTCGATGCCGGCCTCATCAAGGGAGGACAGCTCGCACGCGTCCGCGAGCACCCACTCGGCCTGCTCGACGACGGGCGGGTCGAAGTGGTGCGCGTCGCGCTCGATCAGCATCACCTGATGGCCGCCGGCGACGAGTTCCTGGGCGATGGAGCGGCCGACCGCGCCCGCTCCTGCGATAGCGACCCGCATCAGTGGCTCTCCTCAGGTGCCTTGGCCGCCGCCGCGGTGACGTCCGCGACCCGGCCGGAAATGATGGCCACGTACACCACGTCGTCGGCCTGGAGCACGGTTTTGGCGGTGGGCAGGATGCCGGTGCCGAACCGCATCAGGAACGCGACCCGGCAGTCGGTGGCCTCCTGGATCTCCCGAATGGAGTGCCCGACCCAGTTCTCGTGCAACGGCAGCTGCATGATCGCGACGGTGCCGCTCGGGTCGCGCCACGCGGCGGCGCCGCTGTCCGGCAGCAGGGTGCGCAGGAAACGGTCGGTGGTCCACGGCACCGTCGCCACGGTCGGAATGCCGAGCCGTTCGTACACGGCGGCCCTGCGCGCATCGTAGATCCGGGCGACCACGTGGTCGACGCCGAACGTCTCGCGCGCGACCCTGGCCGCGATGATGTTGGAGTTGTCGCCGTTGGACACCGCGGCGAACGCGCTGGCCCGCTCGATGCCGGCCTTGCCGAGCACCTCCCGGTCGAAACCGAGGCCGACCACCTGCTGGCCGTGGAACTCGGTGCCGAGCCTGCGGAATGACTGCTCGTCCTTGTCGATCACGCTGACCTCGTGGTCCAGGCGCTCCAGCGCCAGCGCGAGCGACGAGCCCACCCGCCCGCAACCCATGATCACGACGTGCACCAACGGCCTCCTCTGCGATGGTTCGCAGACGGTATCGAACACCACACGCAACGGCTGTGCGGCCGCGCCCCCAAAAGGAGACGCGGATCACTGCCCTGAACGTACCCCGGTCAGCGCGGATGCCGCAGGACTCGCGGTCGAGGTGAATTCGCCGGGCGCACACCGCGCTGGCGCCGGGGCGCCTAACCTGTGCGCCGTGCCCAAGTTGACGACCGCGGCGAAGCGGCTGCTGGTTGGTAGGCCCGTCGCAAGCGACCGGCTGGCCCACACACTGCTGCCCAAGCGCATCGCCCTACCGGTGTTCGCCTCCGACGCCCTGTCCAGCGTCGCGTACGCGCCGGAGGAGATCTTCCGGACGTTGAGCGTCGCCGGCCTTTCCGCGTACGCGTTCGCGCCGTGGATCGGTGCGGTCGTGGCCATCGTCATGCTCACGGTGGTCGCGTCCTACCGGCAGAACGTGCACGCCTATCCGAGCGGCGGCGGTGACTACGAGGTCGCCACCACCAACCTCGGCGGTCGCTTCGGCCTGACCGTGGCCAGCGCGCTGCTGGTGGACTACGTGCTCACCGTGGCCGTGTCGACCTCGTCCGGCATCGCCAACATCGGCTCGGCCATCCCGTTCATCGCCCAGCACCAGCTGCTGTGCTGCCTTGTCGTGCTGGCCCTGCTGACCGCGGCGAACCTGCGTGGCATCCGCGAGTCGGGCGCCGCGTTCGCCATTCCGACCTACGGCTTCATGATCGGCGTGTTCGGCATGGTCGTCTGGGGCGTTGTCCGGGCGCTGAGCGGGGCGGACCTGCGAGCCGAAAGCGCCGGTTTCCACCTTGCCGCTTCGGACACCTCACTGGTCGGCGTCGCGTTCGCGTTCCTGATCCTGCGCTCGTTCTCCTCCGGCTGTGCCGCGCTGACCGGTGTCGAGGCGATCAGCAACGGCGTGCCGGCCTTCCGCAAGCCCAAGTCGAAGAACGCGGCGACCACGCTGCTGCTGATGGGCACCATCGCGGTCTGCATGTTCATCGGCATCATCATCCTGGCCCGGCTGACCCACGTGAACTTCGCGGACGACCCGGCCACCCAGCTGATCGGCGCGCCAGCCGGCTACCAGCAGAAGACGATCATCGCGCAGATCGCCGCGTCGGTGTTCAGCAATTTCCCGCCCGCCTTCTACTACGTTTCCTTCGTCACCGGCATCATCCTGGTGCTGGCCGCGAACACCGCGTTCAACGGTTTCCCCGTGCTCGGCTCGATCCTCGCCCAGGACCGCTACCTGCCGCGTCAGCTGCACACCAGGGGCGACCGGCTCGCCTACAGCAACGGCATCCTGTTCCTCGCGGTCTTCGCCGGCGTGCTGATCATCGCGTTCAACGGCGACGCGACCCGGCTGATCCAGCTCTACATCGTCGGCGTCTTCGTGTCGTTCAACTGTAGCCAGGCCGGCATGATCCGGCACTGGAACCGGTTGCTGCGCACCGAGAAGGACCCGGCGACCCGCCGCAGGATGCGCCGCTCGCAGACCATCAACGCGATCGGCCTCATCTGCACCGCGATCGTGCTGGTGATCGTGGTGATCACCAAGTTCCTGGCCGGCGCGTGGATCGCCATCGCGGCCATGGTCGCGTTCTTCATCGTCATGACCGCGATCCGGCGGCACTACGACCACGTTGCCGAGGAACTGGCCACCAGCGACGAGCAGGCCCTGCTGCCCGCGCGCAACCACGCGGTCGTGCTGGTGTCCAAGCTGCACCTGCCGACCATGCGCGCGCTCGCCTACGCCAAGGCGACCCGGCCGGACACGCTCGTCGCGGTGACCGTGAACGTGGACGAGGCCGACACCAAAGCCCTGTTGGCGCAATGGGAGGAGCGCAACTTCAAGGTGCCGCTGACCGTGGTCGAGTCGCCGTACCGGGAGATCACCCGGCCGGTGCTGGACTTCGTGCGCAGGCTGCGCAAGGACAATCCGCGCGACGTGGTCACCGTGTTCATTCCGGAATACGTGGTCGGCCACTGGTGGGAACAGTTGCTGCACAACCAGAGCGCGTTGCGGCTCAAGGGCAGGCTGCTCTACCAGCCGGGGGTGATGGTGACCAGCGTGCCGTGGCAGTTGGCGTCCTCGGCGAAGTCGTGGGAGCGAGCCAAGCGGTCCCGCAGGCGCAACCTGCTCACCGCGCCCGGTGCGGTTCGGCGCGGCCTTGAGCCCAAGCCGGCCAAGCAGTCCGTGGACCAGACCAAGTGAACTGGACGGGCGACCGGTTCGAGGTCGAGGTCGGCGCGGTCGCGCACGGCGGGCACTGCGTCGCTCGCTACGACGGCCGGGTGCTGTTCGTCCGGCACGCACTGCCCGGCGAGCGGGTGACCGTCGAGGTGACCGAGGACAAGGGCGGCTCGTTCTGCCGCGCGGACGCGATCGAGATCCTCACGCCATCGCCGGACCGGGTCGAACCGCCCTGCGCGCTGGCCAGGCCGGGCGGGTGCGGCGGCTGTGACTGGCAACACGCGACCCCTGCCGCCCAACGGGCGCTGAAGGCGTTCGTGGTGGCCGAGCAGCTGCACAGGCTGGCCGGGCTGGACGTCGAGGTCGAGGTGGAGGAGCTGCCCGGCGGCCCGTTGGGCTGGCGGACCCGGCAGCGGCTGGCCGTCGACAAGGCGGGACGCGCCGGCCTGCGCGCGCACCGCAGCCACCGGGTACTGCCGCTCGCCGAGAACGGCGGCTGCCCGATCTCGGTGCCGGAGCTGTTCGGCGACGTGCTGGACACCGCGCAGCAGCCCGACACCGAACTGGACGTGGTGCTCGACGACACCGGCCGACGCCACGTCGCGAGCCTGCAACCGGTGCCGAACCGTCCGCGCACGTACCGCACGCACTGGCTGACCGGCGGCACCGCGGCCCAACGAGCCGTTGGCCGCGACTGGTCGCTGCACGCGGACGGCTTCTGGCAGGTGCACCCGGCCGCCGCGCAAACGCTCGCGGACGTGGTGGCCGAGTACGCGGCGGTGCCGGAGGGCGGCAGCGCCTGGGACCTCTACGGCGGTGTCGGCCTGTTCGCGGCGGTGCTGGCCGAGCAGGCCGGACCGGACGGATCGGTGCTGCTGGTCGAGTCGGTGGCGAGCGCGGTCGACGACGCCCGGCGCAACCTCGCCGACCTGCCCCGGGTGCGTTTTCTCACCGGTCGCGTGGAACGCGTTCTGGTGGACGGCACCGACCTTGGCGCCGGCGGCGAGGACGTCGAACCGGACGTCGTCGTGCTCGACCCGCCGCGCAAGGGAGCGGGCCGCACGGTCGTGGACGCGATCGCGAACGAACTGCCGCTGAGGGTGGTCTATGTCGCCTGCGACCCGGCCGCGCTCGCTCGTGACCTCGCCTGCTTCGCTGAACACGGTTACCAGCTCGCGGCGTTGCGTGCGTTCGACGCGTTTCCCATGACGCATCACGTCGAATGTGTCGCCCTCATCCAGAGGTAGTACAGGCACCCGGCCAAGTCAGTGACCTGGTTCACCAGCGCGACTCGTCCGGGTGTCCATGGCGGGTCGGTAAGTTGGGACGATCGGTCGTTGCGTCAGCCGGCTGTCCGATCGGTGCCTAGACTGATCGCCAGTCGGAAGAAGCAATCGAACTTCAGGCGAGGTGAGCGGTGGCGTTGCTGGATTCCGTGCATGGACCGGACGATCTCAAGCGGTTGGACCACGAGGAACTCGCCAGGCTGGCGGATGAGATCAGGTCGTTCCTGGTCGCGAAGGTCTCCAGGACGGGTGGGCATCTCGGGCCGAACCTCGGCGTCGTCGAGCTGACCATGGCGCTGCACCGCGTCTTCGACTCCCCGCACGACGCGATCCTGTGGGACGTCGGTCACCAGGCGTACGTGCACAAGATCCTCACCGGCCGCCAAGACGGCTTCGACGCGTCTGCGCCAGCGCGGACGGCCTGTCCGGCTACCCGAGCCGCGCCGAGAGCGAGCACGACTTCATCGAGAACAGCCACGCATCAACCGGCCTGTCCTACGCGGACGGCCTCGCCAAGGCGTTCCAGCTCTCCGGCGCGCGCAGGCACGTCGTCGTCGTCGTCGGCGACGGCGCGCTGACCGGCGGCATGTGCTGGGAGGCCATCAACAACATCGCCGCCGACCCGACCCGGCCGGTGGTGATCGTGGTCAACGACAACGGCCGGTCCTACTCGCCGACCATCGGCGGCCTCGCCGACCACCTCGCCTCGCTGCGCCTGCGTCCTGGCTACGAACGCGCCCTTGAGGGTGGCAAGCGCGCGCTGCTCGGCACGCCCGTCGTCGGCAAACCCCTGTACGCGGCGCTGCACGCGGCCAAGCGCGGCCTGAAGGACGCGCTGAGCCCGCAGGGCATGTTCGAGGACCTCGGCCTGAAGTACATGGGCCCGGTCGACGGGCACGACGTCGCCGTGCTGGAGTCGGCGTTGCAGCGCGCCAAGGAGTTCGGCGGGCCGGTCATCGTGCACGCGGTCACCCGCAAGGGCAACGGCTACCCGCCCGCGGAGAACGACGAAGCCGACCAGATGCACCAGACCGACCCGATGGACCCGGCGACCGGCGCGCCGACCAAGGCCAAGAAGCGCGGCTGGACCTCGGTCTTCGCCGAGGAACTCGTGCGCATCGGCGCGGAGCGGCCGGACGTGGTGGCCATCACCGCCGCGATGCTCAACTCGACCGGCCTCGGCAAGTTCGCTGCCGAGTTCCCCGAGCGCACGTTCGACGTGGGCATCGCCGAGCAGCACGCGGTCACCTCGGCAGCCGGCATGGCCATGGGCGGCCTGCACCCGGTCGTGGCGATCTACTCGACGTTCCTCAACCGCGCGTTCGACCAGGTGCTGATGGACGTGGCGCTGCACAAGCAGCCGGTCACGCTGGTCCTGGACCGCGCCGGCATCACCGGACCGGACGGCCCGAGCCACCACGGCATGTGGGATGTGTCGATCCTCGGCCTGGTGCCCGGCATCCACGTCGCGTGCCCGCGGGACGCGGCCACGCCTGCGCGAGGAGCTGCGCGAGGCGGTCGCCATCGACGACGGCCCGTCGGCGCTGCGCTTCCCGCGCGGCGGCGTGATCGAGTCGGTGCCCGCCGTCGAGCGCGTCGGCACCGTGGACGTGCTGCGCAAGCCAGCCGACAGCGAGGGAAGGACGTGCTGCTGATCGCGGTCGGCGCGTTCGGTGAACTGGGCAAGGCGGCCGCGGAGCGCCTCGCCGACCAGGGCATCGGCGTCACCGTTGTCGACCCGCGCTGGGTCGTGCCGGTGCCGAACGGACCTGCTCGACGCTGATCGACGAGCACCGACTGGTCGCCACCGTCGAGGACAGCGGCCGGCACGGCGGGTTCGGCTGGGCGCTGGCCGCACTGCTGCGCGACAGCGGCAACACGACCCCGCTGCTGGACCTCGGTGTGCCGCAACGGTTCATCGCGCCGGGCACCCGCGACGAGGTGCTGTCCGCGATCGGCCTCACCGCGCAGGACGTGGCAAGGCGGATCACCGAATGGGCGGCCGATCACCTCGGCGAGGTCCGCACCGCAGCCGACGACGAGGAACCAGCCGTGTCCGCATTGGATCTCAATCAGGAAGCGGACGGCTCCGACGGCTGAAAATCGCTCGATAAGGGCTGATCCGCGACCTAACCTGAAGGTGCTCCATCTGACCGGTTGAGGTGAAACCGGGGGAGAAGGGCGATTGCGTGCTGGAGCGCGGTCGCCATCGTCACTGCGGGTATTCGTGCCCCTCCACCGTCCTATTCGGCATTTGTGGCACGGTGGAGGGGTGCGGATTCTGGTAGTCGAAGACGAAGAGCCCCTGGCCGAGGCGATCGCGCGCGGCCTGCGGCGCGAAGGAATGGCCGTCGACGTCGCCCTGGACGGCGATTCCGGTCATGAGAAGGTGACCGTCACCCGATACGACGTTGTGGTCCTCGACCGGGATTTGCCCGGGATGTCCGGTGACCAGCTGTGCCGGGAAATCGTGTCCTCCGGCGCGCTGAGCCGCGTGATCATGCTCACCGCCAGTGACGCGGTCTCCGATCGGGTCGAAGGGCTCTCCCTCGGCGCCGACGACTACCTTGCCAAGCCGTTCGCGTTCCCCGAACTGGTCGCCAGGGTCCGCGCGCTCGCCCGCCGCTCCACCCCGGCCACCCCGCCCGTGCTCACCGCAGGCGACGTCGAACTCGACCCTGCCAAGCGCACCGTCACCCGCGCGGGGCGACCGGTCGAGCTGACCCGCAAGGAGTTCGGCGTGCTTGAGGTGCTGCTTGCCGCGGGCGGATCCGTGGTCAGCAGCGAGGAACTACTCGAACGCGTCTGGGACGAGAACGCCGACCCGTTCACCACGACCGTCCGGGTCACCGTGATGACCCTGCGCAAGAAACTCGGCGAACCCGGACTGATCGACACCGTGGTCGGCTCGGGTTACCGGGTTCCGGTGACCGGCGGCGACCCGGCCGGTACGGGAGCGGGGGCTGGCAGCGGCGTTGACTGACACGGGTCTGCTGCACCTGGCGTCCCGGCCGACCGCACCGCGACCGCGTGGCCGGGGACCCGGTCTGCGGCTGCGCCTGACCCTGCTGGCCACCTGCCTCACCGCGGGCGTCAGCGCCGCGCTGCTCTGGCTCGGCTGGCTGCTGGTCGGCTCGGTCGTGACCGCCGTCCCGGAACTGCCGCCCGGCAGCTCCGTGCGCTTCCAGGGCGTCGACGTGCCGGCCGAGCAGCTGGCCAGCGCGTTGCAGGCCAACGCCCAGGACAAGGTGCTCCAGTACGGCTCGGCCGCCTTCCTGTGCGTCGTGCTGGCCGCCGCCGTGCTCGCCTGGGCACTGACCGGTCGGTTGCTGCGGCCGTTGCAGGAGGTCACCGCGACCGCGCGGCGACTGTCCGCCGAGTCGCTCGGCGAACGCATCGACCTGCGCGGCCCGCGCGACGAGGTCGCCGAACTCGCCGACACCTTCAACGCCATGCTCGACCGGTTGCAGTCCACGTTCGAGGCGCAGCGTCGGTTCGTGGCCAACGCCAGCCACGAACTGCGCACCCCGCTCTCGGTCATCCGCACCGAGCTGGACGTCACCCTCGCCGACCAGGACGCGGACGTCGCCGAACTGCGCCGCATGGCGGCCGTGGTGAGCAGGGCCGTGCTGCGCGCAAGCCAACTCGTCGAGGCGCTGCTGCTGCTCGCCCGCACCGACGGCACCGGCCTTGCCGTCCGCGAACCCGTCGACCTCGCCGCGCTGGTCGCCTCCGCCTGGGAAGCCGTCCACGCCGACGCGGCCGAACGCGGCCTGCGCACGGCCTTCCACACCGCCCCCGCCTATGCCGTGGGCGACCCGGCCCTGCTCGAACGCGTCGCAGGCAACCTGCTGGAGAACGCGGTGCGGCACAACGTCCCCGACGGCTGGATCGAGGTGCACACCGAACCGGTGCAGGGCGAATGGTCGGAGCTGAGGGTCAGCTCGTCCGGCCACCTGCTGCCCACCGACCGCGTCACCGAACTGTTCGAACCGTTCCGCCGCGGCGGCGTCGACCGCACCGCGCAGACCGGCACCGGCCTCGGCCTTTCCATCGTCCGCGCGGTGGTGTCCGCGCACGGCGGCCAGCTCTACGCCGACCACGCCGCCGACGGCGGCCTCGCCGTCACCGTCCGCCTCCCAGCCGGGATACTGTAGTACTGCCTGGGAGCGATCGACATCGCTCCCGCGTGGACATCCGAAGCCAGGGCGTCGCCGTCGGCGGTAGCAGCGGGTCTGTCCCGGCTGTAGGAGTCGGGCGTAGAGCGTCACTACTCGTCGGCGTCAGATAGTCCGTCGAGATAGGCGCCAATGATACCGGGAATTTGGTTCTCGATCGGGTCACCAGCCAACGCTTCCACAGCCATCCGGGTACCCGCCGTGCGGGCGCCACCAAAAAGCGCGTGCAGCTGCGAGAGACCTTTCCTGGTGACTCCGGCCGTGCGTCCATCGGCAAGGAGAGCCCGGAACCGTGCGGCCACCTCATTTGGGTCGGTGGCCATCATGAGCCGAACAATGTCACCAGAGTCTTTATTGTCAAGCCGCCGTGACCCGGATTCCATACCGCGCTGCGCAATCTTGTAAGCCTTGGCAACGAGGAGCGCGGCAGGGCCAGCGACCCGGACACGTAGGACGCGGTGGCCAGGGGCGTCCAGTGGTTTGAGACTGGGCACGTCCATGAGATCTGCGTCGAGGAGCGTAGCTTCGAGCCCGTCGACCTGACGCGCAGAGCGGCGGTCGTGCGGGGGAATTTCGGGACTGCGCCGACGTGGGTTGCCGGCGACGGCCTGGGGCACAAGAAGGTCCACTGCGATGTCAGCGGTTACGTCACCGACGCGCCGGGACGTGTACCACTGCCCTGGTTGCTGGTGGCGCACGAAACCCGCTGCCGTGAGCGCGTCCTCGATGAGGGGAGGATGGGTCAAGTGGGCGGGATCAATGCTGAGGTCCGCGTCGCTGGTGAAAATCGGAACGGTCAGATCGACCTCCACGCTACGCAGGTAAACCGCGTGGGCACCCACAATGGCACGGTCGTTTCAAGATCGGCTTTTGTGCTGATCGGCGGCCTACGCGGCGAACCTGACATATGTTGACCAAGTGTGGCGTGTCGCCGGCCCGGACAGGACGAAGCTCCGGTAGGACGAGGGTCCTCTCACACATCCGGCCGCTGTGGTGTTGGCATTGTGCGCGGGCGCGGTCGTGGCGGCGATGCGGTCGTTCACCGCGATCGCCGGCTGGGTCAGCGACACCCCCACTGACCTGCTGGTCCGTGGACGCCGCGATCGGCGCGTGGCTGGCTGATCGGGCTCCTGCCTCCAACAGCACCGAACCGGTGAGCCTCAACACATCCGGCGACACCGACCCCGGTGACACCGAAGCACTCGGGCCTGTGGTGCTCGCGGTGGACGGCAAAGCCGTGCGAGGTGCCCTTCGACGCCGAGGACAACCAGGTCCGCCTGCTCGCCGTGATGACCCACCAGCACGGGCTGGTCCTCGCCCAGACCGAGGTCGGCGCGAAAACGAACGAGATCCCGATGTTGCCCACCCTGCTGGATGAGGTGGACATCGCCGAGGCAATCATCACCGCCGACGCGTTGCACCCCCAACGAGCCACCGCACGGTATCTCCACGACCGCAGCGCTGAGTTCGTGTTGTGTGTCAAGGAAAAACCAGCCAGCGTTGTTCGCCTGCCTCAACGCCCTACCGTGGCAGGACGTCCCGATCAGCCATACCCAGACCGACCGCGGGCACGGACGGATCACCCGCCGCACCCTCCAGGTCCGACCCGCTCCCGACGATGTGCCCTTTCCCCATGTCCATCAGGTGTTCCTGCTGGAACGGTACGTCACCGACCTTGCCGGCACGCCGACCTGCCGCACGCCGACCTCGGCGGTCGCCGTGTTGGGGATCACCAGCCTGACCGCGAATCGGGCGGGCGCGGCGACCCTGGCCGGAGCGGTACGCGGCCACTGGGGCATCGAGTCGCTGCATTGGTTACGTGACACCGTCTACCGCGAGGATGACTCGACAGTGCGCACTCGATCCGGCCCGCGCATCATGGCCGGCCTACGTAACCTCGCCATCGGGGCGTTACGACTGGCCGGACGCGCTGATATCGCCGAAGCTACCCGGTGGGCCAGCCGCCGAGCGGGCCGGCCCTTCACCATCCTCGGCCTCACAACATGATCTTGAAACGACCGTGCAGCAGGGCTTGTGCGGTACTTCGGGACGGGGCGCTCCGGGGCCGGCTGTGGGGCGCCTTTCAGAGCGGGCTTGGGGGCGGTCTGGGGAATGCCATTTCTCTGGTTCTTTTTCCTTTCGGGGAATCCGGTTTGTGCCGACTGGAATGATGCTGAAAGCGGAACGGGGTGATTCTCTTCGTAGATGCGGTGGAATTGCGTGGGAGGTTAGTGGACGTTGTTCCAGGCCTCGTTCACCAGGCCCGCAACCTGGTCTGGGGTGTGTTGGATCGGGCCGTTGGGCCGTACCTGGATCGTCAGGCCGGGGCCGCTGCGTTGGCAGTAGGTGACGTACACCTGGCTCGGTGGTTCCGGGCCGCTCTGCACCGGTGGCTCGTTGTCGATCACACACGACACGGGGCCGAACCGTTCCAACTGGTTCTCCGGTTCGGCGAAGCCCAGTTCCTTGAGGTTCTCGTACTGCACGAACGGCTGTGGCGAGTCGGCCCGGACGATCAGCAGCAGCGCCATGCTGTTCAGGCTGTCGTCGGAGTAACTGGTGACCAGCGCCGCCGCGCCGCCGTAGGCGGCTGACAGGAGTTTCGCGCTCTGGGCGTTGTCCTCCGCCAACTGTTGTGCGTGCGTCACGGCCTTCGAGCCCAGGTGGGCACTCGCCGCCTGGTAGGACTCCAGACTGCCCAGGGTGGACGGTGCCGTGAGTGGCGCCGAGGAACCGCCGGTGCTGTCGCCGCCGCCCAGCAGCAGCCACGGCACGCCCACGGCCAGGGCTCCGACCATCAAGCCGATGACCGCCGTCACCAGCGTCGGGGGTACGCGGCGGCGCTGCCGGGGCGGTATCGGGGGAACGGCGGTTTGCTGCGGGAACGGTGCCGAGGGTAGATCATTCATCGGCTCACCATGCCGTCGTCCGGGCCCAGGGCAAGACGGCAGTAGTGCCGTCATCGGTGGGATCTGCGCGCCTGTCTAGGATCGCGTGTGCCGTTCGCGAGAGCATCCGACGACGTCGACCTGTACTACGAGGCGCACGGTCAGATCGACTCCGTGCTCGTACTGCTGTCCGGGCAGCAAGCTAGCGGCTTCTTGATCGTTTCAGGGTGTACCGGGAGGGTGTTTCATAAACGCTGAACTCGAACGACTCGTGCGTGACGAGGCTGAGGCGACCCGTGCGACCGACCATCCGTTGGGGCAGGGCAAGCGGGTCAATCGCGGGCGATCAACGGTGTATTCGGTCCGGTTGACCGAGGACGAGGTCGCCGCGGTGCAGGCCGCCGCCGAGCGGGCCCAGTTGCCTGCCTCGACGCTGGTTCGATCCTGGATCGTCGAGCGGGTTCGATCGATGAATCCCGATGACGCGGACGCGCGGTTGCGTGCGCTGATCCACGAGGAGGTGCGTGCCGCGGTGCGGGAAGCCCTCGCGTCCTGAACCACGCATGACACAACGACCACGCATGACACAACGGCCCATCCGCATGATGGGCCGTTGCTGGATCAGGTGGTCAGGACTGGTGGGGGTTGCCGAGGCCGGGGCGGATGGTGACCACGCTCAGCTGCGGGTCGGGCGGGTTGCCAGCGCAGCCCTGTGCGCCAGAGGGGAGCGCGATGAACATGGAAGCACGGTCGTCCGGCGCGTAGATGCGGTAGCCGCGCACCGGGGTCGGCCGGCAGGCGCTCGGGTCGAACACGCCAGGGTCGACGGAGTGGATCACCGTCGAGGCGACCGCGCCAGGCACCAGGTTGACCTGCGGGCCGATCTTGCCGGTGCGAACCGCTGGCGCGCCAACCTGTTGACCGTTGTCACCGGTCACATAGGACACTCCGGGGAAGCCGACGATGGCGCAGGTCCGCTTGCCGGTGTTGGTGAAGCGCAGCACGTGGTACTGCTGGCTCATGCCGGCATCCGAGCCGCCGAAGCTCAGTGCGAGCGTGTTGGCCTTGCACTCGGGAATCCCGCCGGTGTGGTTCGCGGCCATCGCACCGGATCCGCCGGAGTTGGTGGGACTGCTTGCGGTGTTGGGGTTTCCGCTCGCGCTCACCGAGGTCAGAATGTCCGAAGTGGACGAGTTCGGTATGCTCGGCGCGCCGGCGGCGACCGTTTGCGAGGTGGGGCCTCCGGTGTTCTGGGCGCTGGGCGACTGGCTTCCGCAGCCGACTACCGCGACCGCTGCCAGCACGCCAGCCCCGACGATCAGAGTACGGGCGGCGTTCGCGCGCCCGATGTTCTTGATGTTCATGGCGTCGCCTCCGGTGCCCAAGACTTGGTTGTCTTGGTGACACTGGGTAGATGTGTGATCCCCCTGTCGCGTTGCTCGCGTCGCACGAATTGTGAATAACAGAAATTTCACGCAACCCTGTGTCAACGCAACACGTCCTTCCTGTGGGAAGGCAGGTTCAGTGCAGCAACACCCGCAACGCGCTGATCGCCACCCCGAACGCGGCGCTGACCACCGTGTACAGCACCACCCATGCGGGGCCGAGGTGCGCCCTGCGCGCGGCGAGCGCGCCCCACACCACCAGCTCCAGCACGGAACAGGCCAGCGCGACGTTGACCGCGAGCGCCTGGCTGCCGCCCGCGAGATCGATCACGACCAGAACCACCACGAGCCCGAGGCCGCCCGCGACAACGCCCCACTCGTCGCGCAGCGCGTTCATGATCTCCCGCATCGTCGGCCTGCTCGGCTCGTCGGTGTCCGCGGTCGCGTGCTGGGCGAGCTGGTCGGAGTAGACGTGCGAGAGCCAGTACACGATCAATGTGGCGAGCACCGAGCCGACGATCTTGGCGGTGCTCGCGTCGTTGGCTCCCTCGGTCGCCACGATCGCGGCGGCCACGATCGTGCCGTAGATGGTCGCGCCGGGGTTCGTCGTCGGGCGCAGGAACCGGGTCCACTCGTGCGCGGGCTCGTCTGCCATGAGCGTGACGGTAATCGACCTTCGTGCTTGGGTGGGGTCGGCGAGACCGACCCCACCCAACTGACACACGAACTACTTCGCGGGCACCGAGGCGACGCCCTTGGCGAGGAACGGCTTGCCGTTGACCCGCTCGGACACGCCCGTCCGATCCAGGTACGGCGTGATGCCGCCGAGCCAGAACGGCCAGCCCGCGCCGAGCAGCAGGCACAGGTCGATGTCCTGTGCCTGCGCGACGACGCCGTCGGCGAGCATCAGCGACACCTCCTCGGCCAACGCGTTCAGCGCGCGGTCGCGGACCTGCTCGGCGGTGGACGGCTTGTCGCCCAACGTCCACAGTTGGGCGACCTCAGGGTCGACGGACTGGTTGCCCTGCGCGTCCCAGGTCCAGACCGCGGTCTTGCCGGCCTTGACGAACTTGCGCATGTTCTCGCTGACGCCGAACCGGTCGCCGAACGCGTCGTGCATGGTCTCGGCGACGTGCAGGGCGACCGCAGGGCCGACGAGTTGCAGCAGCACCAGCGGGCTCATCGGCAGGCCCAACGGCTCCAGCGCGCGATCCGCGACCTCGAACGGGGTGCCCTCGTCGACGGCGGCCAGCACCTCGCCGAGGAACCGGGTGAGCAGCCGGTTGACCACGAACGCGGGCGCGTCCTTGACCAGCACGCAGGACTTCTTCAGCTGCTTGCCGACCGCGAACGCGGTGGCGAGCGTCGCGTCGTCGGTCTTGCCGGCGCGCACGATCTCCAGCAGCGGGAGGACGGCGACCGGGTTGAAGAAGTGGAAGCCGACGACCCGTTCCGGGTGCTTGAGCTTGCCGGCCATGTCGGTCACGGACAACGAGGACGTGTTCGTGGCCAGCACGCAGGTCTCCGAGACGTACTCCTCGACCTCGGCGAACACCTGCTGCTTGACGGACAGTTCCTCGAAGACGGCCTCGATGACGAAGTCGGCGTCGGCGAACGCGGCCTTGTCCAGCGAGCCGGACACCAGCGCCTTGAGCCGGTTGGCCTCATCGGCGGACACCCGCTTCTTGGCGAGCAACTTGTCGATCTCGGCGTGCACGTAGCCGACGCCCTTGTCGACGCGTGCCTGGTCGACGTCGGTGAGCACAACGGGGACCTTCAGCCGCCGCACGAACAGCAGCGCGAGCTGGCTGGCCATCAGGCCGGCGCCGACAACGCCGACCTTGGTCACCGGCCGGGCAAGGCTCTTGTCCGGTGCGCCCGCCGGCTTGCGGGCGCGCTTGTTGACCAGGTTGAACGAGTACAGGCCGGCGCGCAGCTCGTCGGTCATCAGCACGTCGGCCAGGGCCGCGGTCTCGGCCGCGTAGCCGACGGTGAGATCGTTGCCGCGCGCGAGTTCGAGCAGTTCGAGGGCCTTGGTGACGCCGGGGGAGGCGCCGTGCGTCTTGCCGTCGGCGATCGCCTTCGCCTTGGCCAGCGCGGCATCCCACGCCTCGCCTCGGTCGATTTCCTTGCGCGGCACGGTGATCTCGCCGTTGACGACCCCGGCCAGCCACAGCAGCGACTGTTCCAGGTAGTCGGCGGAGTCCAGCAGCACGTCCGCGATGCCCAGCTCGATCGCCTCGGCCGGCCTGAGCATCTTGTTCTGGTTCAACGCGTTCTCGATGATCACCTTCACGGCCGCGTCCGCGCCAATCAGGTTCGGCAGCAGCTGCGTGCCGCCCCAACCGGGGAACAGGCCGAGGAAGCACTCGGGAAAGGCGATGGCGGCCGCGTTGCTGATCAGTGTGCGGTAGTGGCAGGACAGCGCCAGTTCCAGGCCGCCGCCCATGACCGCGCCGTTGACGAAGGCGAAGGTCGGGATGTCGGACTCGGTCAGTCGGCGGAACACGTCGTGGCCGGTCGCGGCGATCTCCAGTGCCAGGTCACGCGAGGCGACCTGCTCGACGCCGGAGAGGTCCGCGCCGACCGCGAAGATGAACGGCTTGCCCGTCACGGCTATCGCTGCCGGATCGGCCGCGAACGCCTCGTCGATGGCCTCGTTGAGGCTGAGCAGGCCCTGCGGGCCGAACGTGGACGGGCGGGTGTGGTCGAGGCCGTTGTCCAGGGTGATCAGCGCGACCTGCTTGGCGAGGCCGGGCACGGCGAACAATCGGGTGCTCGCCCTGGTCACGACCTCGTCAGGGAAGGTCGCCTTCGCGTCCTCAATGGACAGAGTCACTTTTCACCCTTCCAGATGGGGTTTTCCCAGATCACGGTGCCGCCCATACCGATGCCGATGCACATGGTGGTGATGCCGTAGCGGACGTCGGGCCGCTCGGCGAACTGCCTGGCCAGCTGGGTCATCAACCGCACGCCGGAGGAGGCGAGCGGGTGGCCGCAGGCGATCGCGCCGCCCCACTGGTTGACGCGCGGGTCGTCCTCTGCGATGCCGAAGTGGTCGAGGAAGGCGAGCACCTGCACGGCGAACGCCTCGTTGATCTCGAAAAGGCCGATGTCGTCGATGCTCAGGCCGGCGCGGGCCAGCGCCCGCTCGGTGGCCGGCACCGGGCCGACGCCCATCACCTCGGGCTCGACGCCCGCGAATGCGTAGCCGACCAGTCGCATGGCGGCCGGCAGGCCCAGCTCGCGGGCGGTGTCCTCGTCGGCAAGGAGGCAGCCGGTGGCACCGTCGTTGAGGCCGGCCGCGTTGCCAGCGGTCACCCGGCCGTGCGGGCGGAACGGGGTCTTGAGCTGGGCCAGCTGCTCGACCGTGGTGCCCGGCCTCGGCGGTTCGTCCTCGGTGGCCAGGCCCCAGCCGAGTTCGGCGGAGCGGATGGCGACCGGAACCAGCTCGGGGCCGATCTTGCCGGCCTTCACCGCGTTCGCGAACTTCTCCTGGCTCGCTGCGGCGTAGGCGTCGCAGCGCTGTTTGGTGATCTCCGGGAAGCGGTCGTGCAGGTTCTCCGCGGTCTGGCCCATGACCAGCGCGGACGGGTCGACCAGCTTGTCCGCGAGGATTCTCGGGTTCGGGTCGGCGCCCTCGCCCATCGGGTGGTGGCCCATGTGCTCGACGCCGCCTGCGACGACCACGTCGTAAGCGCCGAACGCGATGCCGGCCGCGGTGGTGGTGACCGCGGTCATCGCGCCGGCGCACATGCGGTCGATGGCGTAGCCGGGCACGGTCTTGGGCAGGCCGGAGAGCAGTGCTGCGGTGCGGCCGATGGTCAGGCCCTGGTCGCCGATCTGCGTGGTGGCCGCGATGGCGACCTCGTCGACGCGCTCGGGCGGCAGTTCCGGGTGCCGGCGCAGCAGTTCCCTGATCACCTTGATGACCAGGTCGTCAGCGCGTGTCTCGGCGTACATGCCCTTCGGGCCCGCCTTGCCGAACGGGGTGCGCACACCCTCGACGAAGACCACGTTCCGGACGGCGCGCGGGGTGGACGCGGCGAACGCGTCCCCTGATGCGGCCACGGCTCCTCCTTGAGGCTTGAGGCTTGGGCAGCCGCCGGAGCGCACAGGCAAGCGACGCTACCGGCTGGTAACCACACCTTAGCGCTAGTTACCCATCAGTAACCAGTGGGGCTGGCGCACCCAATCCTGCCCCCGAAGCGGTCAGCCGGCAGCAGGAGGAGCGGTCGGCGGCGGGATCAGTCGGCGGCAGGAGCGGTCGCGGTGAGTGCCTTCGCCAGCGCGGCCGAGGTCAGCTCGATCTGCCAGTTCCGCGCCCCGCCGGCTCGCAGCGCGGCCGCGACGCCGTCCTGCGAGGTGTCGTCCGGAGGGGTCCAGCACAGGCGCCGCGCCAACTCGGGCTGGAGCAGGTTCTCCACCGGCAATCGGTGCGCCTCGGCGATCGAGTTCAGTGCCGCGCGTGCCGCGGTCAGCCGCGCGGCCGCATCCGGATCGCGGTCGGCCCACCGGTTGGGCTGTGGCGGGCCGTCATGGGCCGGTGACGGGTCCGGCAGCTGGCTCTTGGGGAGTTCACGCGCGGACTTCAGCGCGCGCGCCCACGTGCCGGCCAGGCGGCGTTGCGCGCGTCCCCGGAAGACCGGCAGCTTGATCAGTTCGGACTCGGTCGCCGGGTCAAGGCTGGCGGCCTCGACCACGGCACGGTCCGGCAGCACCCGGCCGGGCGCGATGTCGCGTTCGCGCGCCAGGCTGTCGCGCGCCTCCCACAGCGCGCGGATCGCGGCCAGTTGGCGCGGGTTGCGCATCCGGTGGATGCCCGAGGTGCGCCGCCACGGCTCCGGCCTCGGCTTGGGTGGGGCCGCCGTGCGCACCGCCTCGAACTCCTCAAGCGCCCATTCGAGCTTGCCCTGCGCGGCCAGCTCCTGCTCCAGCTCGTCGCGCAGCGGGATGAGCAGCTCGACGTCGAGCGCGGCATAGGTGAGCCAGTCCGCTGGCAACGGCCGCTGCGACCAGTCGGCCGCGCCGTGGCCCTTCTCCAGCTGGTAGCCGAGCAGCCGCTCGACCATCGTCCCCAGCGCGACTCGCTCGAACCCGGCCAGCCGACCGGCCAGCTCGGTGTCGAACAGCGCGTCAGGGCGCAGGTTCAGCTCGGCGAGGCAGGGCAGGTCCTGGGTGGCGGCGTGTAACACCCACTCGGTGCCCTTGAGCGCCTCGGCCAGCGGTTCCACGCGTCCGCGCAGCGCGACCGGATCGACGAGGAAGGAGCCGGCGCCGCCGCGGCGCAGTTGGATGAGGTAGGCACGCTGGGAGTAGCGGTAACCGGAGGCGCGTTCCGTGTCGACGGCGACCGGACCGGTGCCGGCTGCGAGCTTGGCCGCGGCCTCGACGAGGGCGTCCGCGTCGGCGATGACCGGTGGCACGCCCTCCGCCGGTGTGATCAGCGGTCTCGCGCTGCGTTCCTGCGCTTCGGGCGGGGTGCTGGTTGGTGCGTCGTCGACGGGTTGTGCCTCCACGAAGGCGACCCTACGTGGCGAGATCCGGTTTTGGTCAGTGCATCGCGCCGGCGCGATCACATCGGAATCGATCTGGTCGTCAACCGCCGAACCATGCCTGGGCATGCCGAAACGCTCCCGTGTCCCCGACGGGACCTGGGAGCGAATTTCCGGCCCGGCATCCGTCCGGATCCCCTGCTCGGGGACCGGACGGATGCCGCTGACTGGCCGAATTCTGCTGTGTTCGAACTAGCGAATAACGCCAGCCCGCATTGCCAATGCGACCATTTGTGCTCGATCACCTGTGCCGAGTTTGCGCCCGATCCTGGACAGGTGCGACTTCACCGTGAGCGCCGAGAGGTTGAGTGCTTCGCCGATTTCCTTGTTGGATTGCCCATCGGCGACGAGTTGCAGCACCTCGACCTCCCGCGCGGACAGTTCGCGCGGGGTGTTGTCGGTGCCGGGAACCCTGGTGCCCGTGGCAAGCACAGGCGCCACACTCGGGTCGGCGTACACCCCTCCGTCGAGCACTCGACGCACCCCGTCGGTGACCACCATCGGCGATGCGGACTTCAGCAGGTACGCCTGAGCGCCTGCCTGGAAGGCCGACCGGACCGCATAGGGGTCGTCGGAGGACGCGAGCACCACGATGCGCGGCCAACCGTGGGCACGGAACTCCGTGACCAGGTCGATACCGCTACCGTCGGGTAGCCCGAGATCGAGAATCGCGAGGTCGCACGGACCCGTGGCCAGGGCTCGCGCCCTTGCCTCGGCAACCGAAGCGGCCTCGTGCACAGTGCCCGCGCCCATCTGGGTGAGCCGGGCGGCTATCGCCTCCCTCAGCAATGGATGGTCATCGACCACCAACACCGAGAACAGTTCCTCCCGCGGGTGCGGGACCATGTTCGCCGGCAACGCGCCGGCTGGCGTGGTTCGAACGGCCTGACCTAAGCCGACGGCAGCCACGTCACTACCTCCCTGGAGTCGGTCGTGCCCCCCGACCAGCACCGGGACTTTCGTCCGATCAGCCGCGCCACTGATCGACCGAAAGTGGTGTCGACGAAGGCAGCGTAGCCGCCCAAGAGGGTCAGCGGGACGATCAATTGGGTATCTGTCCCGATCGGATGGTTACTCTTCGCGGAACATGTAACTCTTTCGGGGGACATAAGCCGACTCGGCTAACGCGAAGGACCCTCACAACGACATCCCCAAGTTGGCCTAGTGGGATTGTTGCGTATGCACCAAGTTCCCGGTCAGTTTTCCGCTCCATCGGCACGGCCGTCGACGCCTGCGTCAGATACGGACAGCGGGCATGAAAAAGGACTGCCGGGCCGGCGCCTCGACAGTCCTCTTCCGGATCGATTCCGGGCCTCGCGGTCAGCGCGACTGGCGCGCCGTCTGATGCTGTCCGAACAGCGTTACCCCTACTGGGGGCAGTCCAACCGTGCTCGCCATCAGTTCGCAGAACGCCTCGGCATGGGCGCCAAGTCCGGCGTCCCTTGCGGTCCAGGAGGCCCGCAGTTCGAGATCGTCGGTTCTGGAGGGTCCGGAGATCTCGCCGAAGCGCGCCGAGGACGTCTGGGTGACCGTGCCGCCGAGGGCGATATGATCAGCATCACAGTTGCTCAGCGCGTCGGTCAGCCACGACCAGCCGACGTCCGGCAGCAGCGGATCGCTGGCCAGTTCCGCGTCGAGTTCGGCCCGTACGTAGATGACCAACCGGAGCACGCCGCCCCAGGCCGCTTCGCCGTCCGGGTCGTGCAGCAGCACCAGCCGTCCTGTCGCCAACTCGTCGGCGGGCCCGTTCACCTCGGCGGCGAGCGCGAAGGACCACGGCGCCAGCCGCTGCGGCGCCTTCACGACGTCGAGCTGGATCTCCGGACGAGCGCGCACCGCGGAGAGCGAGGCCGCCGCCCGCCGGAAGAGTTCGGGTCCTTCCGGTGTACTCGTCACCGGCCCTCCTCGCTGGCGTACTGGCAGAATCCATGATGACCCCTGTCAGGGCCCGCCCGCCCCGGTTCGTGGTCGCGCGCACCGGCTCGATCACGTGAGGTGACTGTAGAGCCACCCGGTCGGGCAAGGCGGGTAGGCGCGCCGGACGCGTCGGTGCCCACCGATACGTTGGTCGCCGCACATCGAATTTCGCGCCGGCAGGGCCTGCGACGTTGGAGGAGCACATGACCGACACCCAGTCGACGGCGCCGGTGTCGCCCCGTCGGGACCTGGCGCGGGCGCCGCTGCTGATGGCGGCGCGGGGCGAGCGGCCCAGCCGCACCCCGGTCTGGTTCATGCGCCAGGCAGGCCGGGCGCTGCCGGAATATCGCAAGGTCCGCGAGGGCATCGGCATGTTGGCCTCCTGTATGACGCCCGATCTGGCCTGCGAGATCACCATGCAGCCGGTGCGCCGCTACGGCGTTGACGCGGCCATCCTGTTCAGCGACATCGTGGTCCCGCTCTACGCGGCCGGCCTGGACATCGACATCGTGGCCGGCACCGGCCCTGTCGTCGCCAGCCCGGTGCGCACCATGGCCGACGTGACCGGGCTGCCCACGCTCGACCCCGAGCAGGTGCGCCCGGTCGCCGACACGGTGCGTTCGCTCGTCAGTGAACTGGGTGACACCCCGTTGATCGGTTTCGCGGGTGCGCCGTTCACGGTGGCCTCCTATCTGGTGGAGGGCGGGCCGAGTCGCAACCACGAACGGACTAAAGCCCTGATGCATGGCGAACCGGACACCTGGCACGCCCTTGCCGACCGGCTCGCCGACATCACCCTGACCTTCCTGCGCGCCCAGGTCGCCGCGGGCGTTGACGCGGTGCAGCTGTTCGACTCGTGGTCCGGCGCGCTCTCCGAGCGGGACTACCGCGAGTTCGTGCTGCCGCACTCGGCCAAGGTGCTCGGCGGGCTCGCCGACGCGGGCGTGCCGCGCATCCACTTCGGCGTCGGCACCGGCGAGCTGCTCGGCGCCATGCGCGAGGCGGGCGCGGACGTGGTCGGCGTCGACTGGCGCATCCCGCTGGACGTGGCGACCGACCGCCTTGTCGCCGCCCTTCCGGACGGCCCTGCCCCGGTCGTGCAGGGCAACCTGGACCCGGCGCTGCTGTTCGCGCCGTGGCCGGTGCTTGAGCGCGAGGTGCGGCGCATCCACGAGGAGGGCAAGGCGGCCGGCGGGCACATCTTCAACCTCGGCCACGGCGTCCTGCCGCAGACGGATCCGGACGTGGTGACCAGAGTGGCCGAGCTGGTGCATTCGCTGTGACCGACGCACACGTCGCAGTGGTCGGCGGCGGCATCTCCGGGCTGGCCGCCGCCTACCGGTTACGCCAGCTGCTCGGCCCGGACGCGACCATCACGGTGATCGAGCCGACCGACCGGCTCGGCGGCAAGCTGCGCACGATCGAGCTGGCCGGCTCCCGCTACGACGTCGGCGCCGAGGCGTTCCTCTGGCGCAGGCCGCAGGCGACCGCGCTGCTCACCGAGATCGGCCTCGCCGACGAACTGACCCACCCGACCACCGCACGCGCCGGCATTCTGGCCGGCGGCGCGCTGCGCCCGATCCCGCGCAGGACCTTCCTCGGCGTGCCGGCCTCCGCGGATGCCGTCGCCGATGTGCTCTCGCCTGCGGGCGTGGCCAGGGTCGCCGCCGAAGCGGACCTGCCCCCGCTCGACCTGGCCGGCACGGACGCGTCGGTCGGCGCGCTGCTGCGCGAGCGGCTCGGCCCCGAGGTGCCGTTCCGGCTGGTCGACCCGCTGCTCGGCGGCGTGTACGCGGGCCACGCGGACAGCCTCGGCATGCGCGCGACCATGCCCGAACTGGCCAAGGCGCTCGACGCGGGCGCGACCTCACTCGTGCGGGCCGCGGCCGGCCTGATGCCCGAACCGCCCGCGCCCGGCAGCAAACCGGCGCCGGTGTTTGGCTCGCTGCGCGGCGGCCTACAGACCTTCACCGACCGCCTCGCCGAACTCGCCGACATCCGGCTCCGCTCCGGCCTGCCGGTGCGCGCGCTGCGCCGTACCGCGACCGGCTGGCAGCTGGAGATCGGCAGCGCCCCCGCGCCCGAGTACCTGGACGCGGACGCGGTGCTGCTCGCCTGCCCGGCGCCCGCAGCACGCAAGCTGCTCGCCGACCTGGCACCGACCGCCGCGACCGCGCTCGGCGACATCGAGGTCGCCTCGGTCGGCGTGGTCGGCCTCGCCCTGCCGGTCGACGCGGCCATCCCGGACTCCTCCGGCATCCTGCTGGCCTCCCGCGAGCACCACCGCGACGGCACACCGTTCACGGCCAAGGCGTTCACGTTCTCCAGCCGCAAGTGGGCGCACCTCAACGGCGCCGACCACCTGCTGATCCGTGGCTCGGTCGGGCACGCAGGCGAGACCAGCGCGCTGCAACGAGACGATGCCGACCTGCTCGCAGCGGTCCGCGCCGACCTGGCCGAACTGACCGGCGTCACCGCGACCCCGATCGACACCGTCGTCCAGCGCTGGGGCGGCGGCATGCCGCAGTACGGCGTCGGCCACCTCGATCTGGTGGACACGGTGGAACGCGCGGTCGGGCAGCTGCCGAAGGTCGCCGTTGCCGGCGCCTACCTGCGCGGCATCGGCCTGCCCGGCTGCATCGCCAGCGCGGACGCGGCCGCGACCACGCTGGCGAAACAGCTCACGATCGGCTAATCGGAGACGTTGCCGCGCGCGGTCACCTTGGTGATCCGGCCGCGCGCCAGGTACTCGACGTCCGGCACGGCGTTGCGCTTGCCGAACTCGACGCCGCGCTCCTCACCCATGTAGCGCGAGCCCAGTTTGGTCGCCCACTTGACCATCTCGTCGAGGTCCTCGGACAGGCTGACCTCGCCCTCGAAGAGCACATACGAATAGGGCGGGGCCTGGTCGTCGACGAGCATGGCGAAGCGCGGGTCACGCTGGAACGCCTTGGCCTTCAGCGACTTCATCTCGGTGGTGAACACCACGTAGTCCACGCCGTCCGCGGTGTCCAGCACGAACCAGATCGGGGTCACGTGCGGTGCGCCATTCGCCCTGGTTACCGCCATTTTGCCGGTCCTGGTGCCGGTGAGGGCGAATTCCCACCATTGCTCTCGACTCATCTCATACATCCCCGTGTCGTACCACGTGGCACGATGGAACGCATGGCACGCCTGAACTACAACGAACTCAACGACACCATCCGGTACACCATGTGGTCGGTCTTCCGGGCGAGCCCCGGTGCACTGCCGAACGACCGCTCCTCCTCGGCCGCCGAGGCCCAGGAGTACCTGGATTCACTCGGTGCCAAGGGCGTTGTGGTGCGCGGCGTGTACGACGTGGCCGGCCTGCGCGCGGACGCGGACTTCATGATCTGGTGGCACGCCGAGGAGATCGAGCAGCTACAGGCCGCCTACACCGGTTTCCGGCGCACCGCGCTCGGCCGCGCGTCCACACCGGTCTGGAGCCAGACCGCGCTGCACCGGCCGGCCGAGTTCAACCGCAGCCACATCCCGGCCTTCCTGGCCGACGAGACGGCGCGCAAGTACGTGTGTGTCTATCCGTTCGTGCGCTCCTACGAGTGGTACCTGCTGCCAGAAGCCGAGCGCCGCGCGCTGCTGGCCGAGCACGGCAAGATGGCCCGCGAGTACCCGGACGTGCGCGCGAACACGGTCGCCTCGTTCGCGCTCGGCGACTACGAGTGGATTCTGGCCTTCGAGGCCGACGAACTGCACCGGATCGTCGACCTGATGCGGCACCTGCGCGGCAGCGAGACCCGCAGGCACGTCCGCGAGGAGATCCCGTTCTACACCGGCACCCGGGTGCCGGCCTCCGAACTGGTCGTCAACCTGCCCTGATCCGATGGCGCGCATCACCGGTGCCGATCCGGTCCTGCCCGGTCGCTTCCTGGTCGGCACCGCCGCCGCGACCTGCGTCGCCGCGACCACCCAGGCCGCGGCCGACCTGTTCCGCGAGCGCGGTGGCGAGCCGGGCGAGGTCGCGGTGGACGTCCGGCACGTGGCGCACGCCTTCCGCAGCGAGCGCTACCTGCGGATCAACGACGAGCCACCCGCTGACCTGTGGGCACACGTGTCCGGCGACTATCGGGGCGCGGACGGCTGGATCAAGATCCACGCCAACTATCCGCACCACGCGCGGGCCGCGGCCGCCGTGCTCGGCGTGCCGAGGGAGCGCGAGGCGTTCGCATCGGCCATCGCCGCCCGCCCGGTCCGCGAGGCCGAGGAGGCCGTGCACGCGGCGGGCGGGGTGGCGGCGGCCCTGCGCACCGCCGAGGAATGGGCCGCCCATCCGGCAGGCCAGGCCGCGCGCGCGATCCCGCTTGTCGACGTCGAGCGGATCGCACCATCCGCGCGGCAACCGCTGCCGCCCGGCCCTCGACCGCTGTCCGGCGTGCGCGTGCTGGACCTGACCCACGTGATCGCGGGCCCGCTGTGTGGTCGGACGCTGTCCGCACACGGCGCCGACGTCCTGCACATCGGCGCGGCGCACCTGCCGATCCTGCTCCCGCTGCACCTCGATCACGGCTTCGACAAGCGCGACGCCTTCCTCGACCTGCGTACCGAATCCGGTCGCGCCACCCTCCGCGATCCGGCCCGGGATCGTCGTCGTCGAGCTGTCCGCGTGGGGTCACACCGGCCCGCGGGCGACGCGGCGCGGCTTCGACTCGCTGGTGCAGATGTCCAGCGGCATCGCGGCCGAACGCTCGGCAAGACACCGAGGCCGTTGCCGGCGCAGGTGCTGGATCATGCGACCGGCTGGCTGGCCGCAGGCGCCGCGATCACCGGCCTGCGCCGCCGCGCGAGCGAGGGCGGGAGTTGGCGGGCTCGGCTGGCGCTGGCCCGCACCGCCGCCTGGTTCACCGATCTCGGCCGGCTACCCGAGGATGTCGCGGAGGCCGACGAGCCGCTGCCCGAGGACCTGATGACGGAAACAGCGAGTTTCGCCGGAACGCTGCGCCATATCCGGATTCCCGGCGAGTTACCCGGAGCGCCACCGGGCTGGCGGCACGGCGCCCGACAGCCCGGTTCCGATCAACCGACGTGGCACACCTGACTCAGCTCTCGTCAGGTTCCAGGGTCAGTGAGATCGAGTTGATGCAGTAGCGCTGGTCGGTCGGGGTGTCGTACCCCTCGCCCTCGAACACGTGGCCGAGGTGGCTGTGGCAGTTCGCGCAGAGCACTTCGACGCGGCGCATGCCGTAACTGTTGTCCTCGCGCAGGATCACCCGGTCGCCCGCCAGCGGCGAGAAGAACGATGGCCAGCCGCAGTGCGAGTCGAACTTGGTGTCGCTGCGGAACAGTTCCGTGTCGCACGCGCGGCACTTGTAGACGCCGACGGTCTTGGTTTCGGTGTACTTGCCGGTCCAGGCCGGTTCGGTCGCGGCCTGGCGCAGCACCGCGTACTCCTCAGGGCTCAGCTCGGCGCGCCATTCCTCCTCGGTCTTCTCGACGTTGGCCTTGGCGCCGTCCACGGGTTTCAAGCTACTCATGGCTTCCACGTTAACCCGTGGCCGCCGGTCGCCAGCGCGTGAAGAAATTACTAGTTGAAGAACGTGCCGAACACGGTTGTCAGCGTGCCCCAGGCCGCGGCGAGGACGGCGGCGAGCACCAGCGTGACCACGATCACGGCCATCAGCCTGCGATGCCCGTTGGCCCGGTTCGCCGACGCCGCGAACTCGCCCATCTGCGCGATCTCACCCTCCACTGTGAACCGAGGCTGCGTGTTGCGCATGCGGGCGAGGTGGTCGGCGAAGGCGGCCGCTTCCGGGTCGTCCGGGTCCAGACCGATCAGTTCGTCATCGAACGGCGGTGGTGGCCCGGGCGGCCGGTCTTCTGGATCCCGAGCAGTCATACCTCCACGGTAACCGTTGGCCGCCCGAATCCGAACCCGACGCGACGACTATACGAGTGTACAGTCTGCTGTACGTTCGTATAGGGAGGGGCATGACCGAGGAACGACCAGCAGAGGACCTGACCGCGCGGGCCAGGATCAGGGACGCGGCGCTGCGCCTGTTCGCCGAGCGCGGCGTGGACGGGGCGTCCATCCGGGACATCGCGGCCGAGGCAGGTGTCTCGTTGGGCCTGGTCCGGCACCACTTCGGGTCCAAGGAGGCGCTGCGCGCCGCGTGCGACGAATACGCGTCGGTCCGGTCCAAGCAGATCCTGTTCGAGGCGACCCAACCCGGCAGCACGCCGAGCCCGAGCTTCCTGCCAGAGGTCCACCCCGCGATCGTGCTGCTCGTGCGGTACCTCGCCCGCTCGATGTCGGACGGCACGCCCGGCGTGTCCGCCATCTTCGCCGAGGGCGTCGCGCTGACCGAGCACTGGCTGTCCCGCAACCACCCCGACCAGTTCGACGACCCGAAAGCGGTCGCCGTGCTGGTGACCGCGATGCAGTTCGGGCCGCTGCTCATGCACAACCTGGTGAGTGCGGCACTGGGCGTCGACCTGCTCAGCAGGGCGGGCCACATCCGCAGCGCAAAGGCCTACCTGGAGATCTACCAACACCCATGGCTGAGCGAGGACTCGGCCGAAGCCGCGAAAGCCGCCTACGAGCGGCTGCTCGAAGAGGGGGAAACACCGTGACCGACCAACTCACACCGCTGCCGTCGCTGCTCGCCCGCGCGTCCGGCTGCCCTTTCGATCCACCGGCCGAGTTCGCCGCGCTGCGCGCCGAGGCGCCGATCGTCCGCTGGACGTTCCCGGACGGACACGACGGCTGGCTGGTGACCAGTCACGAGCTGGCCCGCGCCGTGCTCGCGGACAACCGGCTCTCCCGCCGCGCCGAACTGATGCACTCGCCGTTGAACGCCGCGACCGCCGGGCAGCAGCCGCCGCCCGCCGAGCCCGGCATGTTCATCAGCATGGATCCGCCCGAACACAGCCGTTACCGCCACCAGCTCATCGGCCAGTTCACCGTGCGCAGGATGCGGTTGCTGACCGAGCGGATCACCGAGATCACCTCGGCCCGCCTTGACGCCATGGCCGAGCACGGTCCCGTCGCCGACCTGGTGCAAATGTACGCGTCGCCGGTGCCCTCCGAGGTCATCGCCGAACTGCTCGGTGTGTCCGATATGGACCTCAGTCAGTTCCAGGGCGTGGTCACCAGGGCGCTGCGCGCGGACATGACGCCCGAGCAGGCGTATGCGTTGTTCACCGAGATGGGCACGTTCATGTCCGATCTGGCCAAGGTCAAGCGCGCCAAGCTCGGCGACGACCTGCTCAGTGATGTCATCGCGGCTGGTGACCTCACCGACACCGAACTGACCAACATCGCGTTCCTGCTGCTCACCGCCGGCTTCGAGACGACGGCGAACATGCTCGCGCTCGGCACGTTCGCGCTGCTGCGCCATCCCGACCAGCTGGCCGCCCTGCGCGATGGCACGGTCGACATCGACAGGGCGATCGAGGAACTGCTGCGCTACCTGAGCATCATCCCGGCGCTGGCGCGCACCGCGCTCGAAGACGTCGAGATCGGCGGCCAGCACGTCAGGAAGGGCCAGGCCATCGCGATCGACGTGCCGGTAGCCAACCGCGACCCCGCGCACTTCGCCGATCCGGACGTGCTGGACCTGCGCAAGGCGGCAGCGGGTCACGTCGCGTTCGGCTACGGCGTGCACCAGTGCCTCGGCCAGCAACTGGCCAGGGTCGAGATGCGGGTCGGCTTCCCAGCGCTGTTGCGCCGCTTCCCGACGCTGCGCCTCGCCGTCGAGCCCGAGCAGGTGCGGCTGCGCACCGACATGGCCATCTACGGCGTGCACGAACTTCCGGTTTCCTGGTAGCCGGCGTGTCAAGGCCGGCGCGTCGGCTCCGACCAGATGGCAGAAACCAAGCTCTGCCGACATCGTGGAAGGAGCCGACGATGACCGGAAAGGTGTTCGTCGACCTCGCCGTCTCGCTCGACGGCTACATCGCTGGACCGAACGCAGGGATCAACAACCCGCTCGGCGACAACGGACCCCGCCTGCACCAGTGGAAGTACGGCCTGGCCGCGTTCCGCGCTCTGCTCGGCCTGCCCGGCGGCGCCACCGGCGCCGACAACGACCTGGTCACGGAGGTCACCGACAGGGCGGGCGCGTTCATCCTGGGCAGGCGCATGTTCGACGAGGGTGAGGCCAGCTGGCCGGACCCGTCGCCGTTCAATGGTCCGGTGTTCGTGCTCACCAACACGCCGCGCGAACCGTGGGCGCGCAGCAAGAACACCTTCTACTTCGTCACCGACGGCATCGGGAGCGCCCTCGATGCGGCGCGGGCCGCTGCGGGTGAGCGGGACGTGCAGATCTCCGGTGGCGCCGACACGGTCCGCCAGTATCTCAACGCCGGCCTGGTGGACGAGCTGCAACTGCACATCGCGCCCGTCCTGCTCGGTGCGGGCACCCGCCTGTTCGACGGGCTCACCCCCGGCCTGCGCCGACTCACCCCGACCAGGGTGCTCGAATCACCGTCCGGGAGCACCCACGTCCGCTACGCGTTGCCCAGGAGCTGAGCGAGCGCGCCTGCCGGTCGGACCGATCCGACCGGCTCGCCGTGCCCGAGCACGGGCACCTCGCCGATCTCCGCCAGCGCGGGGGAGGACACGCCGAGCGCGCGCAGCGCGGCAACCAGCACCGTCGGTCGGGCGCGGCTCGCGCCGTCCGCGATCTTCAGCGCGACCGCGCGACCGCGCGACCGTCGGCCAGCGCGATCGCGTACACGCCCTCGGCGCCGTCCTTGCACACCGACCCCGGCAACGCGCGCATCAGCTCGGTCACGTCCCGGCCGGTGCCACCGACCCACTGCGGGAAGGCGTTCATGGCATCGGCGACGCGCCGCTCGTCCGTGCCCTCCTTGGCCGTCGCGATCGTCCGGAAGGCAGTGGCCAGGCCGCGCAGGCGCAAGCCGAACAGCGGCGCGCCGCAGCCGTCGACCGACACCGCGCCGATCCGCTCGCCGGTCAGTTCCTCGATCGTCTCGGCGATCAGGCGCTGCAACGGGTGCTCGGGGTCGCGGTAGGTCGCGGTGGGCCAGCCGTTGCGCACGCAGGTCAGCAGCATGGCCGCGTGCTTGCCAGAGCAGTTCATGAACAACGGCTCCGGTCCGAACCCGGCGGCCAGCTTGGCCCGCTGCGCGGCCTCGCTCAGCGGCAGGTCCGGCGGAGTCTGTAGGTCCGCCTCGGTCAGACCGGCCCTGGTGAGGATCTCGCGCACGCCGTCGAGGTGGAAGTCCTCGCCGGAATGGCTGGCACAGGCCAGCGCGAGCAGCTCGCCGTCCAGATCGAGCCCGGCACGCACCATCGCCAACGCCTGCAACGGTTTGTTCGACGAACGCGGGAACACCACCGCGTCGGGTGCGCCGATGGTGAAGGCGGCCGCGCCGTCGGCGTCGAGCCCGACGACCGTGCCGTTGTGGACGGACTCGACCAGCTCGCCACGCCACACTTCCGCCACTACCTCATGCACCCGTTCCGTCCTTTCTGTTGGTGAAGCCACTCCTCCGGTGAAGGCGTCGACCAGCTTAGGCGCCCGCGCTCGCTACGCTGCTCGCATGAGCGCTGCCAGCCTTGCCATGATCACGCTCGACTCCGCGGACCCTGCCGCGCTCGCCGCCTTCTGGGCGGAACTCCTTGGCGGCAAGATCATCCACGAAACCGACGAAGTCGTTGTGGTGAGCACGGATCGCGGCGCGATCGCGACCTGCCGCGTGCCCGACTACGCTCCGCCGACCTGGCCTGCGGGCGAGAAGCCCAAGCACATGCACCTGGACCTCGCGGTCGAGGACAAGGCGGCGGCCGAGGCGCAGGCCCTGCGGCTCGGCGCCACGGTGGCCGACGACCAGCCGGGCGGCGACACCTGGCGGGTGCTGCTCGACCCGGCCGGTCATCCCTTCTGCCTCACGTCCATCCCACCTGGCTGGCCGGCCCTTGGCGACACCGCGGAGTCCACAAAGGACCAATAGCTACTTCTCGATGGTCAGCTCGCCGTGATCGAGAACGACATCTCCGGCCCCGTTCGCGGTCCGGAACAACACCGTGTCGCCGTCCGCCCACGCGGTCACGACCAGCTCGTCGCCCGGCCAGACCGGCTTGGTGAACCGGCCGGACACCGCACGCAGCCTGCTCGCGTCGCCCGCGCAGAATTCGTTGAGCAATAGCCGAACCGCGATGCCGTAGGTGCACAGGCCGTGCAGGATCGGCCGGTCGAACCCGCCCGCCGCGGCGAACGCCGGATCGCTGTGCAGCGGGTTGCGGTCACCGGAAAGCCGATACAGCAGCGCCTGGTTCACCGAGGTCGGAAAGCGCAACTCTGCGTCGGCGGGCCGCTCCGGCACCGAGAAGGTGGCCGAAGGGCCGCGGTCGCCGCCGAACCCGCCCTCGCCCCTGATGAACACCGACGAGCGCGTGGTGAACACCGGTGCGCCGTCCTCCGGGTCGGTCGCGGTGATCTCGTTGACCACCAGTGCGCCCTTGCCCTTGTCGAAGATGTCGGTGATCGTGCTGGTCAGCTCGACCGAACCGGCGACCGGCATCGGCCGGTGCACGGTCAGCGCCTGCTCCGCATGCAGCAGCTGGGTGAGGTCAACGCCCTCCAGCGCGGTCTGCGGCCCGCCGAACTGGGCGATCACGATGGCGTAGGTCGGCAGCGCCTGCTGCGTGACGCCCGCCGTGTTCTCCGTCGTGAAGGCCAGTTCCCGCGTCGGGTCGAGCTGGCCTGCGCCAACGCCGAGGGCGTAGGTCAGCGAGTCGGTCGACGTCCAACTGCGGGTCCACGGCCCACGTTGGACACCGACAATGCCGTGATCCAGTGCCATCCGAATGCTCCTCCAGGCTCAGCCGAGGACGCCGCCGACACTGGCGTGTCCCTTGATCAGGTTACGGGCGATCGTGCGTCGCTGGATCTCGTCGGTGCCCTCGTAGATGCGCAGCAGCCGCAACTCCCGGTACCAGCGCTCGACCGGCAGTTCGCGGGTGTAGCCCATGCCGCCGTGGATCTGCAGCACCCGGTCCACGATCTCGTTGGCCTTCACGCCGCCGTACAGCTTGGCCATGGACTGCGCCTGCCGCGAGTCCAGCCCGCTGTCCACCTGCCAGGCCGCGTGCAGCACCAGCCAGCGCAGCGCCTCGATCTCGACCGCGGAGTCCGCGATCATCCACTGGATGGCCTGCCGGTTCGCGATCGGCTCACCGAAGGTGACCCGGGTCTTGGCCTGCTCGATGGCCATCTCGACCAGTCGCTCGCAGGAGCCGATGGCGCGCGCCGGCAGCAGGTAGCGGCCCCGCCCGATCCACCGCATTGCCAGCTCGAAACCGCGGCCGACCTCGCCGAGCACGTTCTCCTTCGGCACCCGCACGTTGTCGAACACCAGCGCGGCAGGGCCCCACTGGCCCATGGTCGGGATCGGCTCGGACTTCCAGCCCATGTCCCGGTCGGCGAGGAAGCAGGTGACGCCGCCGTCCGCGCCCTTCTCCTTGTCGGTCACCGCGAAGACCATGGTGAAGTCGGCCTCGTTGCCGCCGGTGATGAAGGTCTTCTCGCCGTTGATCACCCACTCGTCGCCGTCCTGCACGGCGGTGGTGCGGATCGCCTTGGCGTCGGAACCGGCGCCCGGCTCGGTGATCGCGAAGCAGGACCTGCGCTCGCCCGCGATGGTCGGCAGCAGGTAGCGCTGCTTCTGCTCGTCGTTGCCGAAGTAGAGGATGTTGTCGGCGTTGCCGCCGAAGTCGAACGGCACGAAGGTGCGACCCAGCTCGGCCTGCAACAGCGCGGTCATCACGGCCGAGAGGCCCATGCCGCCGTAGTCGACCGGGGTCTGCACGCCCCAGAAGCCGGCCTCCTTGGCCTTGAGCTGCAACTCGCGCAGCTCGTCGCGGCTCAGTCCCGGCTGGCCGGCGCGCTCCCGACGCAGGACCTCCGGTTCGAGCGGCATGACCTCTTTGCGGACGAAGGTGCGCACCCAGTCGCGCACCTCTTTTTCTTCGGTGCTCAGCGTGAAATCCATGCGTCTCCTCCAATGCTAACACTGTTAGCATATACCGTGATGGACGCTGCGAAAAGGCTGCGAAAAGGAGGTGCACATGGGCCGACCCGCGCTGGTCAACCGGGCCGAGATAGCGGCGAAGGCGCTGTCGATCATCGACCAGGAGGGCCTTGAGGCGCTGTCCATGCGTAGGCTGGCCGACGCGCTCGGCATCCGCGCCGCCTCCCTCTACCGGCACGTCGCCACCAAGGACGACCTGCTGCACACCGTCGCCAACGAGATCATGGCCGGCGTCGAGGTCTCCGGTTTCCGGCACGGCTGGCGCACCGGCCTTTCCGAATGGGCGCACAGCTACCGCGACGCGCTGGCCGCCCACCCCAACCTGATCCCGTTCATCGCCGACGGCCCTGCCCGGCGCGAAGCGTCGCTGCGCGCGGCCAACGCAGTGCACGGCGGCCTCACCGGCGCGGGCTGGCCGCCCCGGCACGCGAGCATGATCGGCGCGGCCGTGAAGTATCTCGTGGTCGGCGCGGCCATGGGCTCCTTCGCGCGCGGATTCACCGACGACGAAACCGTCTACGCGGTCAACTACCCGCACCTGCACGACGCGCCCGCGCTGCGCCAGCACGCGGCCGAGATCGACGCGGACAGCTTCGACCTCGCCCTCGACTCGTTGCTGGACGGACTACAGATCCGCTACGACGCCCTGCCCCGACGCGTCGCGCCCGTCGGTCCCGCGCCGTAGTCTGCGGCCATGCCGAAGCCGCCACCGCTGGAACTGTCCGTGCCGGGCCCCCACGGTGATCGAACCGTGCGGGTGTCCAACCCGGACAAGATCTACTTCCCGGACCGCGGCATCACCAAGCGCCAGGTCGTCGAGTACTACCTGTCGGTCGCCGAGCCGCTGCTCGCCGTCCTCGCCGAGCGCCCGACCACGCTCAAGCGCTACGTCGACGGCGTCACCGGCGAGGCGTTCTACGCCAAGCGCCTGCCCAAGGGCGCGCCCGAGTGGGTGCAGACCGTGCGCATCACCTTCCCGTCCGGCCGCCCCGCCGACGAGGTCTGCCCGACCGAGCCCGCCGTGCTCGCCTGGGCCGCGAACCTCGGCACCTTCGACTTCCACCCGTGGCCGGTGCGCAGGCCCGAGGTCGACCACCCGGACGAACTGCGCATCGATCTCGACCCGCAACCCGGCACCACCTTCACCGACGCGGTCGTCGTCGCCGGCACCCTGCGCGAGGTGCTCGCCGACGCCGGCATCACCGGCTACCCCAAGACCTCCGGCGGCCGAGGCATCCACGTGCTCGCCCGCATCCGTCCCGAATGGGACTTCATCGCCGTCCGCCACGCCGTCATCGCCATCGCCCGCGAGGTCGAACGACGCATGCCAGAGAAGGCGACCACGTCGTGGTGGAAGGAGGAACGCGGCGAGCGCATCTTCCTCGACTTCAACCAGGCCGCCCGCGACCGCACCATCGCGTCCGCCTGGTCGGTCCGAGGAACCCCGCGCGCCACCGTGTCCACCCCGGTCACCTGGGCGCAGTTGAGCGAGGTCGAACCCGACGACTTCGACATCTTCACCGCGCCGACCTGGTTGGCGGAAAAGGGAAACGCGCTCGCCAACCTGGACAGCGAGGCGTTCGGCCTTGAACAGGCCCTCGACTGGTACGCCCGCGACGAACGCGACCACGGCCTCGGCGAAATGCCCTACCCGCCCGACTATCCGAAAATGGCAGGCGAGCCCATGCGCGTCCAACCCAGCCGAGCGAGAAAACCCGAGTAGCGCTCTCATCGCCAGTCTTCGAGGACGACCACGCCACCGCGCCGCGCAACGCGGAGGCTGGCCTGCCAACCACATCGGTCGTGCCAGCCGAAGATTCGGTTGCTGACCCGATCCATGGACGCCGCGCCGCCGCAGTTCGGGCAGACCACGTCGGTCACCTCGATGTTGCCTGATGGCGCGAGCATGCCCCGCGCGCTGGCGAACCGCATCGGCATGACACGAGGTTGATCACTCGGTCGACCTGGCAGACTGATCAGCACGTCCGAACGTCACGATGAGTGGAGGTTGACGCGTGGTCGATCGCACGAGCGGGCTACCGGTCTACCGCCAGGTCGTCGACGACATCCGCGCCAGGATCGACTCGGGTGAGTACCCGGCAGGCGATGCGCTGCCCAGCGAAACCGCGCTGATGGCCGAGTACGAGATCAGCCGCCCGACGCTGCGGGAGGCGATCAAACTCCTGCGTGGCGAGGGGCGCCTCGTCGTCGAACATGGTCGAGGCATGTTCGTTCGGGCTCAAGGAACCGTTCGGCGACTGGCTCGCGGTCGGCTGTCGAGGGCGGCCCGCGAGGCCAACAGCGGTGCGTTCCTCGCCGCCTCGGCTGCTGCCGGATTCGCGCCGACGAGTGCCACCACCGTCCGGTTCGAACCTGCTGACGACCGCACGGCCACCCTGCTCGTCATCGAGGCCGGCACCGAGGTCACCGTGCGCGACCGGGCCATGAAGGCCGATGGCAAGACCGTCCAGTTGGCCGTGTCCCGACTCCCACGCAAGGTCACTCGTGGCACTCGCATCGAGCAGGTCGACACCGGCACGGGAGGTGTCTACGCCCGGTTGGAAGAAGCAGGCCACGTCCTGGATCGGTTCGAGGAAACGGTCGGTACTCGCATGCCGGGCCCGAGCGAACGCAGCCAGCTCGGTCTTGCCGACGGCGTCCCTCACCATCACCCGAGTCGCCTTCACCGCTGCTGGTCCGATCGAGATCAACGACATGATTCTTGCCGGCGACAGCTACCAACTCGTCTACGAATGGGCAGCCGACTGACGCGCCATCCGTACACAGTGGATTCCGCTGTCGGGCTCGCTCAGTCCGGGCGGTGCGGGAGGGTGGCGGCGTCTTCGCGCCACATCGACCGCGTGACGCGCTGCTCGAACTCGGCCTGCGGTCGGTGAACACCGCGTCGAGGGTGTCGAACGCGGCCGCGCTGACCGGCATGCCCGTGCGGCGCCAGGGCAGCCTGGGATGGACATGACCCAGATCACCACACGTCACCAACTTGCCCGCGAGCCGGCTGGTTCCCTGGCGGGTCTCGGGGCAGGCGCAGCCCAATACTCCCTCTGGGCTAAGTTGGCAACAGGGTGGGGCGCGTCCGTGCGCGTCACAAGGCAGATGCTGGCACTCTGGACGACATGAGCAAGGACGACTGGGCCGTGGCGGACGCGTGGATGGGCCTGCGGCTGCACTGGCACGGCTACGTCGAGCGGGTCGCGCTGGCGCACGCGGCCACCAGGGAGCAGCGGCTCAAGACCGAGCCCGACGAGGTGATGGTCAACCCGGATGAGGTGGCCGCGTGGTTGGAGGGAACCATCAAGGCCGCGAGCGCGCCGGCACCGATCAAGCCGGCCCAGGCCAAGGGCGTTGCCGCCGAGGACGCGCGGGATTTCGCCGACTCCATGCAGGTGTGGCGCTCGCTCGCCTCGCAGGGCGAGTCGGTGTCGACCGGCGTGCGCGGGCAGATCATGGTGACCGCCGAGGCGGTGAGCGAGCGCGAGTGCGACTGCCAGACCGCCGCGCCCGGCTCGGTTTCCCGTCTCAGCAAGGGCCGCCGTCGTTAACTCGTCCACTGTGGATCGTGCGCGAGGTATGAATTCATCCGGAAATACGGAATGGCTACGCAGCGACGCCACGAAGGTCGCACGATCGAGGCGCCGGCGTTCCCTCGGCTGGCGGTAGGTGGCCTGCTTCGCCGCGACCTACCCTGAACGACGCCCGGAAATCCACGGGATATCCAGTAGCGGAGGTCGCCATGGGACAGACCGCATCGCAACCGACACCGCAACCGCCCGCGGGCGGGTGCAGCTGCTGCGGCAGTTGCACGGGCCCCGGCTGCGGATGTTGCGCGAACTGCAAGTAGTTCGCGGTTATGGCGGGCAGGCGGTGCCGCTGGCCGGCACCTTCCCGCCGATCAGGAAGTTCTGCGCGGCCGACGTCGCGCAACTCGACTGACCGAGCGCGCCGTGTCCCGCGCCGGCCCAGGTGAGCAGAACCCCGGAGTCCAGTGACTGGGCGGTGCGCTGCGTGCCGACCTCCGGGGTCAGCGGGTCGCTCGCGGTACTGATCACCAGGATCGGCGGCGTGTTCGGCGCGGCCGGCTTGGGCAGTGGCTGGGTCGGTACCGGCCACGGCCCGCACAGCAGCAGGTTCTGCGCGTAGAGCCCGCCGAACAGCGGTGCCTCGCCGCTCCAGTTCTTCATGTCGTTGCCGACCTGGCCGGGGGAGAGTCGGTCGGTCACGTCGTTGCAGCCGGCCACCAGGTCCGCGTCGATCTGCGGCGGGTCCTGGGTGCTGCCCGTCAGCACCGGGTCGATCAGGCTCGCGAGGCCGCTGCCGTCGCCGGTGATCGCCTGCTGGATGTCGCCGGCCAGGGCGCTCCACTGCGATCGGTCGGCAAGGCCGATCAGGATCGCACGCAGCACGACGCCCGCGGTGAGCTGGACGCCGTCCGCCGCCAACGGTGCGGAGCGCACGTTCGCCAGCAACTCGTTGACCGCACTCGTCGGGTCGGCGCCGAGCGGACAGTTCGTGGCCGCGCAGTTCTGCGCGAACGCGGCGAACGTCGCCTGCGCGCCAACGGCCTGCGCCTGCGCCGCGTCCTGCGTGCTCAGCACCGGGTCGGGCGAGCCGTCCAGCACGAACCGGCCGACGTGGCTCGGGTACTGGTCGGCGTAGCTGGTCAGCACCCGCGACCCCTCGCCGTGCCCGATCGCGTCGAGGTGGTTGATGCCCAGCGTCTGCCGCACCTGTTCCAGGTCGGCAACGGTGTTCCTGGTGTTGAACTCGGCCATGCTCGAACTCAGCGTCAGCACGCACTGCTGCGACGCGTCGGTGGCCGCGTTGAGCAGCCCGGTCAGGTCAGTGTTGCTCGGGTCGGCCTGGAGCATGGCATTGCGGTCCGCCTGCGGCACGCAGTGCACGCCACCCGAACCGGCGCTGCCCCGCCGGTCCATGCCGATCAGCGAGAACGTGCCGAGGAACTGCGGCGGCAGCGCGGCGGCCAGCCGGGCAGCGTAGAGGGTGCCGGGCAGGCCGGTGAGGTCGTTGAGCACCAGCAACGGCGTCGGCCCGGTGCCGACCTTGAGCAGCGCGATCCGCTGCCCGCCCTCGTCGGTGGAGGTGGTCGGATCGATCGGCGCGATCAACCGCGCGCACTGGAACGTCAGGCCGGCGGGCGGAGCGGGAGTGCCGAGTCGTTCGATGGTCTCGTCGGTGCAGTCGGTCCAGCCGAGCTGGGCGGGGGCGGGACGCTCAAGGCCGGGCAGCGGCACCGGCGCGTGGCTGGCGGCCGACGACGGCGTTGTCGGCCGCGACCCGGCCACCACCAGCGACGGCGTCGCGGACGGACCGACCGTGCAGGCCGCGACCAGCACCGGGGCGAGCGCGGCGACCAGACCGATGCCGATGCGCCGGGAGTATCGACGCCAGGCGCGGTGACCGGGCCGGCTCGGCACGTCGATCCCTCTGCTGTCCATCCCCACCTCTACGGATGATGTTCGTCGATCAGCGTCGCACGCGCGGGGTGAGGCCATGGTGAGCGGGTCCCCTGGTGAGTTGTGTCCCACCTGCTGGAAAAGTTCGCCGTTTCCGTCGGTGTGGTCGGCGATGATGGCGTCGGTCAAGGAGTGAAAGGGGCGGCCGAAGTGGTTTCCGTGCAGGTCGAACGCGGTCGACGGCCGATGTTGCCTCGGCAGGTACTGACCGCGATCGCCGGCCGGGGTCTGGGCAGCGTGCCGCCACCGGCCCTGGTGCTCGCCGGCATCGTCAGCGTCCAGGTGGGCGCGGCCCTGGCCAAGCAGTTGTTCGGCATGACAGGCGCGGTCGGCGCGGTCACCCTCCGGCTGTTCTTCGCCGCCGCGGTGCTGCTGGTGCTCTGGCGGCCGTCGCTGCGCATCACGCGCAGGGAACTGCCGGTCATCCTCGGCTACGGCGCGATTCTCGCGCTCATGAACCTCAGCTTCTACCAGGCGATCACCCGGATTCCGCTGGGCATCGCGGTCACCATCGAGTTCCTCGGCCCGCTCGCCGTGTCGATCATCGGCGCCCGTCGCTGGCTGCACGGCCTGTGGGCACTGCTCGCCGCGGTCGGCGTGTTCGCGCTCACCGAGGCCAGCGGTGGCGGCATCGCCATCGGCGGCGTGCTGTTCGCGCTCGGCGCCGCTGCCTGCTGGGGTTTATACATCCCGCTCGGCGCGGCCCTCGGCGCCCGCACCAGCGGCGGTCGTGGCCTCGCCCTTGCCATGGCCATCGGCAGCCTGCTCAGCCTGCCGCTTGGCATCGCGGCGGCCGGTCCTGCCATGTTCAGCCCGGTCGCGCTGGCCGCCGGGTTCGGCGTCGCCATGCTCTCCTCGGTGCTGCCCTACTCGGTCGAACTTGAGGCGCTGCGCCGCATCCCGCCGCGCGTGTTCGGCGTGCTGATGAGCCTGGAACCGGCGGTCGCCGCGCTGGTCGGCCTTGTCGTGCTCGGCCAGGGACTGCGACCGACCCAGTGGGTGGCCATCGCCTGCGTCGTGATCGCGTCAGCGGGTGCGACCAGAACGCAGCGCGACAGCAAAACCGAGCCACCGGTCGACTGATCCGCCGCATCGACTCAGGTCAGGTCGCCTTCCCTGGCAAGGACGTTCCACTGCGCTTCGGAGAGCTGTTCCTGTTCCAGGTATCTCGCTCGCGCGGAAATGAGCGCATCGTGCCAGGTGCGCAGGAACTTCTTCCGCTGCCCGCGCTCGTACGAATTCTCGAATATGCGCAGCAGGTCCGTGCACTGGGTGAGTTGTTGCTGTATTTCGGCCGGCGTGAACCGGTGGCTGTCCGGCACGATTTCCTCCCGCGTGAACGAGCGAACTGGTCAAGAGTATGGCCAGATCATCGAAGCGGTTGCGGGTTTGGAAATGTAGCGGGCAACTATCACCAAGTAGGAGTAATTTCAGTTCGCTTCGCGGTCGCGGGTGTAACGCAGCAGCAACATGTCATCGCCGTGCAGGACGGAACGCAGGTGCATGCGCAGCGGTGCGGGCGGGAATTCGCCGACCGCGATCCGGCCGGAATCGCCGGAGGTCAGCAGCGGCGCGACGGAAAGGCACAGCTCGTCGACGAGTTCCGCGGCGATCATGCTGCCGAACAGGCGCGGGCCGCCCTCGCAGTCGACCCGCAGCAGGCCGCGCTTGCCGAGGTCGTCGACAAGGGCCTGGAGGTCGACCTCGTCCGAGCCGACCGTCACCACGTCCGCGCCTGCCTCGGCGACGGCCGCGCGGCGACTTTCCGGCGCCGAGGTGGAGGTGTAGATGATCGGCTGGACCTCGGTGTCGGTGATGACCAGCGCGGTCGGCTCGATCGAGCAGGTCTTGGTGACGATCGCGATGGTCGGCACCGGGGCGAGGCCGAGCGCCGCACGGTCGACGCCGATGACCTCCGCGAGCTTGACGCCTCGGTACCGCTCGGTGACGGCGGTCGCCGAGCCGACCAGGATCACGTCGCACAGCTGTCGCCCGAGCTTGAAGATCCGCTTGTCGTTGGCGTCGCCGAGACCGCCCGACTTGCCCTGCACGCTGGCTGCGCCGTCCAGGCTGGCGATGAAGTTGACCTTCACCCACGGCCGGTCCAACGGCTCCGGGAACGCGTAGATGGCGTGCAGGTCGTCGTCGGTCGGCGTGATGCTGCTCGGCCATAGCTGATCCACCCGAGCATCAAATCAGGTCGGCGCCGGTGCTGTCACGGCCACCGTCACCTCTGCGGTTAGTCTTCGTGACATGTCCGTTGGTCATCTCCTCGACCGCGATCCGGTGGTCGCGCCGGACGAGTTGATCGCATCGCTGGTGCCCCCACCGCGCTTCGACGCGGTGCGGTTCGACACCTACCTGCCCAACCCGGACGAGCCGAGCCAGGCCACCGCCGTCCGCGCTGGCGACGCGTTCGCGGCAACGATCGCCGCGCCGCGCAAGCGCCGGTTGTTCGGCGGCGGCAAAAAACCGATCGGGCGACCCGGCCTGTATTTCGACGGCGGGTTCGGTGTCGGCAAGACGCACCTGCTCGCCTCGTTGTGGCACGCGGTGCCCGAGCCCAAGGCGTACGGCAGTTTCGTCGAGCTGACCAACCTGGTCGGCGCGCTCGGCTTCGCCGAGACCGTGCGCAGGCTGGCCGGCCACCGGTTGCTCGCCATCGACGAGTTCGAGCTCGACGATCCTGGCGACACCACGCTGGTCAACCGCCTGCTGCGCGAGCTGACCGACGCGGGCGTCTTTGTCGCGGCGACCTCCAACACGTTGCCGGACAAGCTCGGCGAGGGCCGATTCGCGGCAGAGGACTTCCTGCGCGAGATCCAGTCGCTGGCCGCGCGGTTCACCGTGGTGCGGGTCGACGGGCCGGACTACCGCCATCGTGGCCTGCCGGATGCGCCGAGACCGTTGTCCGACGCCGAACTGACCGCGAGCGCGGCAGCCATCGGTGGGTCCACAGTGGACGATTTCGACGCGCTGTGCGCGCACCTGGCCCGGCTGCATCCGTCTCGCTACGGCCGGCTCGTGGACGGGGTGACGGCCGTGCACCTGCGCGGAGTGCACGCCGCGCCGGACCAGTCGGTGGCGTTGCGGCTGGTCGCGCTCGGCGACCGGCTCTACGACAGGGCGATCCCGGTCGCGGTGTCCGGCGAGCCGGTGTCCGCGCTGTTCACCGAGGAGATGCTCCTCGGCGGGTATCGGAAGAAGTACCTGCGGGCGGTGTCGCGGCTGGTGGCGCTGTCCCGCGACGCGGCCGATCTGCGTGCGAGGGCCAGCGGCTGAGCAACACCGCCAGCGGCAGCACCACGCCGAGCGCGAGGCCGTAGCCGCCGAACACATCGGTGAGGTAGTGGTAGCGCATGGCGACGAGGCCGATGGTCAGCATCACCACCAGCGCCGCGTACACCGCCCACACGATGATCCGGCCGCGTCGGGTGCGCAGCAGGGTGAGGCCGACGAGCAGCGCGACCGTGAGCGCGGCGACCGCGCTGACCGTGTGCCCGCTCGGATAGCTCAGGCCACCGCGCGGGAAGGTCCGGCCGAAACCGGGCTTGAGCAGCGGCTCGTTGATGGCGATGGCGATGCCGGGGCCGAGCACGGCCAGTGCTGCTACCGCCCACGACCTGGTGAACAGGCCGAACAGCAACACGATCGCGATCACCGCGTACACGACGCCGGTGTCGCAGGCCGAGACCAGGATGTGCGCGAACACGCTCCGCTGGCCGATGTAGCGGTACGCGGCACCGGCCACGCCCGCATCGAACGGGTCCGGCCTGCCCTGGCCCGCGAAAACGAAGCCGAGCACGAGCATCTCCGCCCAGCCCACCACTGCGACGATCAGCGCGGGCAGGTGGAAGCGGGCGGGCAGCAGGTTCGGCCATCGGTCGGGCACAACTCGACTATGCCCGACCGCTGCCCGACTCACACTGCCCGACTCAGTTGGCGAGCACCTCGGCGATGGCGTCGATGCCCAGGTCGAGGTCGGCCCTGCTGATCACCAGCGGCGGCGCCACGCGCAGCGTGGTGTCGTGCGTCTCCTTGCACAGCACGCCCCGGCTGGCCAGCGCCTCGGACGCGGCTCGGCCGGCCGGACCGCCGGGGCTGATCTCAACGCCGGCCCACAGGCCGCGACCGCGCACCTCGCTGACGCCACTGCCGATCAGCTCGCCGAGCCGTCCGTGCAGGTGCGCGCCGAGTTCGCGGGACCGCGCCTGGAACTCGCCGGTGGCCAGCAGCCTGATCACGGCTCGGCCGACCGCGCAGGCCAGCGGGTTGCCGCCGAAGGTCGAGCCGTGTTCGCCTGGTCGCAGCACGCCGAGCACCGCGCGGCTGCCGACGACGGCCGAGACCGGCATGATGCCGCCGCCGAGCGCCTTGCCCAGCGTGTAGAGGTCGGCGCGCACGCCGTCGTGGTCCAGGGCCAGCAGTTCGCCGGTGCGGGCTAGGCCGGACTGGATCTCGTCGGCGATGAACAGCGCGCCCGCCTTGTCGCAGACGCGTCGTACCTCGCGCAGGTAGCCGGCAGGCGGCACGACGACACCCGCCTCGCCCTGGATCGGCTCGACCAGCACGGCAGCGGTCCGCTCGTTGACGGCGGCGGCGAGCGAGTCGACGTCGCCGTACTTGACCACGGTGAAGCCGGGGGTGAACGGGCCGAAGTCGGCGCGGGCCACGTCGTCGGTGGAGAAGGACACGATGGTCGTGGTGCGGCCGTGGAAGTTGGACCCGGCGACCACGATCTCGGCCTGCCCGTCCGGCACGCCCTTGACCCGGTACGCCCACTTCCGCGCGACCTTGATCGCGGACTCGACGGCCTCGGCGCCGGAGTTCATCGGCAGCACCATCTCGGTGCCGGTCAGCTCGGCGAGTTCGCGGCAGAACAGGCCCAGCTGGTCGTGGTGGAACGCGCGCGAGGTCAGCGTCACCCTGCCGAGCTGTGCCATGGCGGCGGCGACGAGGTCGGGGTGGCGGTGGCCGAAGTTGAGCGCGGAGTAGCCGGACAGGAAGTCCAGGTAGCGCTTGCCGCCCACGTCGGTGACCCAGGCGCCCTCGGCGCCGGCGATCACGACCGGCAGCGGGTGGTAGTTGTGCGTGCTCCAGCGCTCGTCGAGCGCGACGTAGTCGGTCGAGCCGATGGGCATGGCGGTGTCCGGGCGAGCGTCGGTGGCGGTCATTGGCTAAGGCTAAACGGTCCGGGGCGGCGATTTCAGCCAGCACATGTTGCACGTTCAGAAGCTTTGTTGTGTTCAGCGGCTCGATAACGGCGATCTGTTGCTTTCACGTCATCGGCATTGACACCGCGCATACGTAAGTTAAGACTTACCGTTCGTGGGGACTTACGGAGTGGCCGCGCTCGGCGCGCTCGGCGATCCAACTCGCCGGGCGATCTTCGAGTTGCTGACCGCGGCGCCGGCCGCGGTGGGGGAGTTGGCCGACCGGCTGCCGGTCAGCAGGCCGGCCGTGTCCCAGCACCTCAAGGTGCTCAAGGAGGCCGGGCTGGTGGTGGACAGCGCGGTCGGCACCCGGCGGCTCTATCGGGTCAACCCGGATGGGGTGGCCGCCATGCGCGCGTACCTGGACCAGCTCTGGGGCACCGCGCTGGACGCCTTCAAGAAAGCCGTTGAACAGGAGTAGCGATGACTCAGCAGACCGAAACCAGCGTGCGCAAGACCGTGACCGTCGCGGCGAGCCAGGAGCGCGCGTTCGAGGTGTACACGGCCGGCTTCGGCACCTGGTGGCCGAAGGAGCACCACATCGGCACGGCCGAGATGGCCACCTGCTCGTTCGAGCCGAAGGCCGGCGGGCGCTGGTACGAAACCGACGTGGACGGGTCCGAGTGCGACTGGGGCCGGGTCCTGGTCTGGGAACCGCCGACCCGGATCGTGCACAGCTGGCAGTTGCAGGGTGACTGGAAGTTCGACCCGGACCCGGCAAGGGGCAGCGAGATCGAGGTGCGCTTCATCGCGGAGGGCCCGAACCGCACCAGGGTCGAACTGGAGCACCGGCACTTCGAGCGGCACGGCGACGGCGCCGAGTCCGTGCGCTTCGGCGTGGACAGCCCGGAGGGCTACCCCTACGTGCTGGCCCGTTACGTCGAGCGGGTGTCGCAGGGCTGACCCAGCAGGCGGGTGTGCCGGCCGATCTGACAGGGTGCCTACGTGGCTACCGAATCGCCTTCGTTCCTGCGGCTACAGGCCCGCACGCAGCGCTTCACCCTCGGCACCCCGAGGGAGTTCCAGATCTCGCCGGACGGCCGTCGCGTGCTGTTCCTGCGGTCGGCCTCCGGCACGGAATCCCGCAACAGCCTGCTGTCCATCGATCCGGACACCGGCAAGGAGACCGTTGTCGTCGATCCGGCCGAGTTGCTCGGCGGCGACGAGCAGCTGACCCGGGAGGAGCGCGCCCGGCGCGAACGCAGCAGGACGCAGGGCGCGGGCGTGGTCGGCTATGCCACCGACGCGCAGGTGCGGATCGCGGTGTTCACGCTGTCCGGCAAGCTCTACGTGGCCGACCTGGTCGACGGCGGCGTCCGCGAACTGCCGGCCACCGGCCCGGTGATCGACCCGCGCCCGAACCCGACCGGCACCCACGTCGCCTACACCTGCGGTGGCACGCTGCGGGTGATCGGCGTGGACGGCGGCGACGACCGCGCGTTGGCCGAGCCAGACAACGGCGACACCGACAACATCACCTGGGGCCTCGCGGAGTTCGTGGCTGCCGAGGAGATGGACCGCAACCGCGGCTACTGGTGGTCGCCGGACGGCACCCGGCTGCTGGTCCAGCGCAACGACCGCACCGAGGTGCCGCGCTGGCACATCGCGGACCCGGCCAACCCGGACAAGCCGGCGAACACGGTCGCCTACCCGGCCGCCGGCACCACGAACGTCACGGTCACCCTGCACGTGCTCGGCCTTGACGGCAGCCGGGTCGACGTCGAGTGGGACAACACGACGCTGCCCTACCTGACCACCGTGCACTGGTCGAGTGCCGGTGATCCGCTGGTCGCGCTGATGTCGCGCGACCAGACCCGCCAGGTGATCGTGTCCATCGACCCGGCCACCGGCGCCGGCACCGTCCGCGCCGACCGGACCGACCCGCACTGGGTGGACGTCGTGCCCGGCGTGCCCGCGCTCACCAGCGACAACAAGGTGGTCGACGTGCAGGCGCGGGACGGCGCCTACCGGCTGACCATCGACGGCGAACCGGTGACCGGGCCGGACGTGCAGGTCCGCCAGGTGGTCGACGTCGCGGACGACGTGCTGTTCACGGCCTCGCTCGACGACCCGACCCAGACACACGTGTTCACCGTGACCCCGGACGGCCGGCTCACCCGGCTCACCGATACGCCCGGCGTGCACAGCGCGCGGCGCGGCGGCGACGCGCTCGTGCTCACCTCCTGGTCCCTTGCGCAGGAAGGCCCGACCAACGTGCTGCGCAGGGGCGAGGCGCGCACCGAGATCGGCTCGACCGCGCTCGCCTCCGGCATCACGCTCAACCTGACCCTGCTCACCGCAGGCGAGCGCGACCTGCGCTGCGCCCTGTTGCTGCCCACCGGCTACCAGCCCGGCTCCGGCAAGCTGCCGGTGCTGCTCGACCCGTACGGCGGCCCGCACGCGCAGCGGGTGCTGCACGCGGCCAACGCCTACCTGATCCCGCAATGGTTGGCGGACCAGGGTTTCGCCGTGCTCGTCGCGGACGGCCGCGGCACGCCGGGCCGGGGCCCCGACTGGGATCGTGCCGTGCACCACGAGTTCGCCGAGGTGACCCTGGCCGACCAGATCGACGCGCTGCACGCGGTCGCCGAACGCAACCCGGACCTCGACCTGTCCAGGGTCGCCATCCGCGGCTGGTCCTACGGCGGCTACCTCTCCGCACTGGCCGTGCTGCGCAGGCCGGACGTGATCCGCGCTGCCGTGGCCGGTGCGCCGGTCACCGACTGGCGGCTCTACGACACCTTCTACACCGAGCGCTACCTCGGCCACCCGGACGCGAATCCCGAGGTGTACGAACGGAATTCGCTGCTCGCCGACGCGCCGAAGCTGAACGCGTCGCTGCTGCTGATCCACGGCCTCGCCGACGACAACGTGTTCGCGGCGCACACCCTGCGGCTGTCCTCGGCGCTGCTCGCGGCGGGCCGCGCGCACACGGTGCTGCCGCTGTCCGGCGTGACGCACATGAACCCCTCTGACGAGACCGTCGCCGAGAACTTCATGCTGCTACAGGTGAACTGGCTCAAGCACACCCTCGGAGTCTGAGCGGTGACCGACCGACCCGACCGCTGGACCAAGGCGACCGTTCACCCGGACATGTGGCTGGACCCTGACGACGATCCGCGTGCCAGCGGCGGCCTCAGCCCGGACGGCGAGCTGCCGACGTTGCGGGACTACCTGATCAACTACCGGCGGACGCTGTTGTTGAAGTGCGACGGGCTCTCCCCGGAACAGCTGGCGAGTCGGTCGGTGCCGCCCTCGACCATGTCTCTGCTCGGCCTGCTCCGGCACCTCGCCGAGGTGGAGCGGGACTGGCGCGGCTGGATCCTGCCGGAGAAGCCACCGAGGCTCTACGGCCCGCACGACGCCGACTTCGACCGAGCGGTGGCGGATCAGGCGGTGGTCGACGCCGCCTACGCCGACCTGGCCCTGGAACAGGCAGCCACCGACGCGCTGCTGGCCGAGCATCCTGATCTGGGTCAGCGGGTGGGCAAGGACGGCATCGCCGTCCGGGAGCTGCTGGTGCACCGGATCGAGGAGTACGCCCGCCACTGCGGCCACGCGGATCTGTTGCGGGAGTGCGTCGACGGTCGCGTCGGCCAGTGACGCGGAGCGGCTGTGAATCCTAGGTCGTCGGCGCGGTCGTCTGGATGGTTGACGTGGTGGTCGGCTGGCTCGGCGCGGGCACGTTGATCCGGGTCAGCACCAGTCCGATGGTGGCCGCGATGATCACCCCGAGCGCGGCGAGCAACGGAGCGAACCGACGCACCTGCCGCCCGCGTATCTCGTCCGGTATGTGAGTGAGCACGTCCACTTACACGCCGAGCACACAGTTTTGGTTGCAGGGCGGGCGCACAGGTTACCGGCCCTTTTGCGCCAGGACGGGCTACGGCTTCTCGCCATAGACGCGCCGCATGCCGGCCAGCCACCGGTCCGGGTCGGCTCCCTTGTGCGCGTACATGGTGCCGACCTCGGAGTGCGGCAGGATCAGGAACCGCTCCTCGTCGAGCCCCGCGATCACCATGTCCGCGACCTGCTCGGGTTCGATGATCGGCGCGGCCGACGCGACCGCGACCGCGGACGGATTGCCCGCCGCAACGCCCGGCATCAGCATGTTCGTGCGCACGCCCATGGGACACAGCGCGCTCACCCTGATGCCGAGGTTGCCGTAGGTCATGGACAGCCATTCGGCCAGGCCGAGCGCTGCGTGCTTGGTCGCGGTGTACGGCGCGTCGCCCGCGCAGCTGAGCAGGCCGGCCGCGGACACCGTCTGCAACAGGTAGCCGGAGCCGCGCTGCCAGCATGGACGGCAGCACGGCCTTGGCGGCGTGCGCGTGCGCGACCACGTTGATCGACCAGGACCGCGCCCAGTCCTCGGGTTTCGCGTCGAATCCGATGCCGGTGGCGATGCCCGCGTTGGAGCAGAACAGGTCGATCGGGCCGAACGCGCGCTCGCTCGCCGCCACCAGTTCGGCGACCTGCGCCTCGTCGGCGACGTCGGCGGCGATCGCCGTGGCGTGGCCGCCGTCGGCCGTGATCTCGTCTGCGATGCGCAGCGCCGCCTCATGGTCCACATCGGACAGTACGACGCCGGCGGCGCCCTCGACGGCGAACCTGCGCGCCAGTGCGGCGCCGATGCCGCCTGCGGCGCCGGTGATCACGGCGACCTTGCCGTCGAGCCGCATTGTTGCCTCCCAGCGATGCGTATATACCGACTAGTCGGTATGTAGTACGGTACGGGTGAGTCGGCAGGCGGCGCAAGGAGGCACCGGGTGGGTACGAGTTTCGCTGGCAGGACCGCGCTGGTCACCGGCGCGTCGCGCGGCATCGGCAAGGCGATCGCCGTTCGCGCTGGCCGAGCAGGGCGCCAACGTGGTGCTGTCCTCGCGCAAGCAGGACGCGCCTGGACGAGGTCGCCGAGGAGATCCGCGCCAAGCATCCCGAAGCGCCAGGTCCTGGCCAAGGCCGCGCACGTCGGCGACCCCGCGGCAGGCGCAGGCGTGCGTCGACGCGGCCGTCGACGCGTTCGGCTCGCTCGACATCCTGGTCAACAACGCCGGCACCAACCCCTACTACGGCCCGCTCGTCGACATCGACGCGCCGCGCGCGCAGAAGACCTTCGAGATCAACCAGCTCGTCCATCGTCGCTTGGACGCAGCTGGCCTGGAAGACGTGGATGCACGACCACGGCGGCACGATCGTCAACATCGCCTCGATCGGCGGCATGACCACCGAGCCCGGCATCGGCTTCTACAACGCCACCAAGGCCGCGGTCATCCATCTGACCAGGCAGTTCGCCGCCGAACTCGCGCCGCGGTGTCCGGGTGAACGCGATCGCGCCCGGCGTGGTGCGCACCCACCTGGCCAAGGCGCTGTGGGAGAACTTCGAGCAGCAGATCTCCGCGAAGCTGCCGATGCGCCGGATCGGCGAGCCGGAGGACATCGCCAAGGCCGCGCTGTTCCTTGCCGGCGACGACTCGTCCTGGATGACCGGCCAGACCATCGTCGTCGACGGCGGCGCGCTGGTCCTGCCGCAGGTCACCTGTAGGCCGCAGATCACCCTGTAGAAGGAGAGATCGCGATGTCCCGCTGGGGAATCACCCTCCCGCTGACCGGGGTGCCGCTGGCCGCGCACCGCGACCTGGTCAAGTCCCTGCCCGACCTCGGCTACACCGACGTGTGGTCGGCCGAGACCGCGGGCACCGACGCGTTCACCCCGCTCGCGCTGGTCGCCGAGTGGGCGCCGACGCTGCGCCTGGGCACCGCGATCGCGCCCGTCTACACCCGAGGCCCCGGCCTGCTCGCGATGACCGCGGCGACCATCGCCGAACTCGCGCCCGGTCGGTTCGTGCTCGGCATCGGCAGCTCGTCGCCGGTGATCGTGCAGGGACTGGAACGGCCTGCGCGTTCGACGAGCCGTTCGGCCGCACCCGCGACACCCTGCGGTTCCTGCGTTCCGCCCTGGCCGGCGAGAAGGTCACCGAGGACTACCCGACCTTCGGCGTGCGCAAGTTCAGGCTGGAACGGCCGCCGACGACGCCGCCGAGGATCATGCTGGCCGCGCTGCGCCCCGGCATGCTGCAAGCTCGCCGCGACCGAGGCGGACGGCGCGATCACGAACTGGCTCTCCGCCGAGGACGTGCGCACCGTGCGCGCAGGCGATCGGCCCGGACGTGGAACTGGCCGCGCGGATCTTCGTCTGCCCGACCGAGGACGTCGAGGCCGCGCGTGGTCTCGGCAGGCTGCTGATCAGCAGCTACCTGACCGTGCCGGCCTATGCCGCGTTCCACGACTGGCTCGGCCGCGAGGAGATCCTCGCCCCGATGCACGAGGCGTGGGCGGCGGGCGACCGGGCCGGCGGCCAACGCGGCCATCCCGGACGAGGTGGTCGACGCACTCGTCGTGCACGGCAGCCCGGCGAAATGCCGCGAGCATGTCGCCCGCTACGTCCGAATGGGCTGGACACCCCGGCGATCGCGGTGCTGCCCACCGGGCCGACCCGGTCGACATGGTGCGCGCACTGGCACCGACCGACTGACGAACGAGGAGAAGCGGATGGCGCGTGCGGCAGCGGCCCGCGGTGACAGCGGCGAGCGGACGATCCGCAGCCCCATGGAGGAGCGGATCATCGCCGCCGCAGTCACCCTGTTCGCGGAGCGCGGTTTCGACGGCACCGCTGTACAGCAGATCGTCGATCGCGCCGAGGTCACCAAGGGCGCGCTGTACCACTACTTCGACTCCAAGGACGACCTGCTCTACGAGATCTACCGGTCGCTGATCGGCGTGCAGAACGCCGACCTCGACGCGATCGTCGAACGCGGGCTGCCCGCCGCCGAGACCGTGCGCGCGATCCTGGTCGACGTGGTGACCACCACCGCGAACCGCCTGCCCGAGGCCGTCGTCTTCTTCCGCGAGGCGCACAAGCTCGACGACAAGCGGATGGTCGCCTACCGCGCCGACCGGCGCCGCTACCACGAGAGCTTCCGCAAGGTCATCGCCGACGGCCAGGCAGCCGGCGAGTTCGCCACGCTCGTGCCGGCCGAAACGGTCGTGCAGATCGCCATGGGCGTCGTCAACCAGCTCCCGGTCTGGTACCGCGCGGGCGGCCCGAAAACCCCGGAACAACTCGGCAACGAGATCGCCGACTTCGTCCTGGCCGCCCTCCGCGTCTAATCGTCTACAGTGGACTCGCCTCGCGCAGGGCGGTGATGGTCGCCCGCACGGCGGGATGCCCTCCCGCCCCACCTCGGAACGCGACCCGGGTGCGCCGACACAGCTCCACCCGCGCCAACCGCACCCCCGCCGGCCTCCGCAACGTCCCCAACTCCGGCACCAGCGCGACCCCCTCGCCCGCCGCGACGAACGCCAGGACCGTGTCGAAGTCGTCGATCCGATGCCGAACGTCCGGCGTGAAACCGGCCGCCTGGCACGCCCGGATCGTCATCGCATGACACCGCGTACCAGGACTGGCCACGATCCACGGCACCTCCCGGCACGCGCCCAGCGTCTCGACCCCGTCCAGCGAAGCCAGGTACATGTCCTCCGCGCACAGCGGCTCGTCCACGATGCCCGACTCAGCCGGGAACGGTACGAAGTCGTAGTCGTGCACCAGGGCGACATCCAGCTCGCCGGCCCGCAGCGCGTCGCCGACATCGGCGGGGTCGACCTCGAACACCATCGGCGTCAACTCAGGATGCGCTGCGCGCAAGGCCAGCAACGCCCCCGGCAGCATCGTCCGCGTCGCCGAGGGAAACGCCCCGATCCGCACCGGCCCGCGCAACCCCTCCCGCGCGCCGGCCAACTCCGCCTCGGCCAACTCCAACCGCTCCAACACGACCTCGGCATGTCCGACCAGCGCCAGCGCGGCGGGTGTCAGCGTGACACGCCGCCCGGTCCGCTCAAGCAGCGCGACCCCCGCCTCCCGCTCCAGCACGCTGAGCTGCTGCGACACCGCGGACGGGCTGAACGCCAACGCGTCCGCGACCGCGGCGATGGTGCCGCGCAGGGCGAGTTCACGGAGCAGCCGCAACCTGCGCACGTCAAGCATCAGTTGAGCTTATGCTCAATCCCGGAAATACGAACTGGAACTTCCGTATTGATCTCGGCACGCTGAACCCATGACCCTTCGCGGCATCCACGTCCCGCTGATCACGCCGTTCCGCGCCGACGGCACCGTCGCCACCGTCGCCCTCGCCGACCTGGCCAACTCCGTCCTGGACGCGGGCGCCACGGGTCTCGTCGCGCTCGGCACCACCGCCGAGGTCGCCGCGCTCGGTGTCGGCGAACGCACCGAGGTCATCGACATCTGCGCCCGCATCTGCCGCGAACGCGACGCCTCGCTGATCATCGGCGCGGGCGGCGGCGACACCGCGACAACGCTGCGCGCCCTGCGAGAACTTCAGACCTGGCCCGAAGCGACCGCCGCCCTGGTCATCGTCCCGTCCTTCACCCGCCCCGGCGAGGCGGGCGTCCGCGCGCACTTCGCACACCTCGCGCAACACAGCCCGATCCCGCTGGTCATCTACCACATCCCGTACCGCACCGGTCAGGCGTTGAGCGGCGCCACCCTCCGTGAACTCGGCGCGCTGCCCAACATCGTCGGCGTCAAGTACGCGGCAGGCGGCATCGACGCGCACACCATCGACCTGTTCGCCGATCTGCCCCCCGATTTCTCCGTCCTCGTCGGCGACGACCTCTACGTCGGCCCGTTGCTCGCCATGGGCGCACACGGCGGCATCCTCGCCTCGGCCCACCTCGCCACCGAGTCCTTCGTCGCCCTGCTCGACGCCTGGCACACCGGCGACCTGCCAAGAGCCCGCCACCTCGGCAACAACCTCGCCAGGCTCTCGGCGGCCCTGTTCGCCGAACCCAACCCGACCGTGATCAAGGGCGTCCTGCACGCCACCGGCAAGATCCCCACCCGCGACGTCCGCCTCCCGCTCCTGCCGGCAGGCGAGGACTCGGTCGAAGCCGCCCTCAAGCTCCTCGCCGCCCTGGGCTGACTCCTCCTTGGCCCCCTCTTTGGCGAAACCGCGCCGATTTCGACTGGCTAGACGCAGTCCCAGTAGAACCGCCCCTCAGTTCCGTCCGAGCTCAGATACGCATACCCCGTGCCCCCACCGAAGTTCAGCGCATACGGGTCATCGTCCCACCCCTCTGCGCCGTCGAGCTGGAAGAAGAACCGCCACGGCGGCCCGAGCACGATGTGCGGCTGCCAGAAGCACGGCTTGCCGCCGACATAGCTGCGTGGCGAGAGCACCTCGGTCTCCGGGATTTCCAGTGCGAGCCCGGCGATCTCCGCCTCCTGCGCCGCGATCTCCGCGTTCAACGCCTGTTCCTCGGCCGGATCCAGCTCGGCCACGTCCACGTGTAACTCGACCGGCACGTGATCGTCCCAGTCCGCGCCGCGCCGCCATAAGCTCGGCCCGGTCGCGGCGCTCGTGACCGTCAGAAAGTCCGGAATGCGCCCGCCCGGCTGCACGAGCAGCGCGTTCTCGCCGCCCTCCGGCTCGAACGTCGGCAGCGACCCGTCCGGGTCGTCGGTGATGAACAGGTACGCGATCCGCCCGCCCGAACCCGGAATCGGGAACTGTCCCACGAAACACATGGGCTCGGCCAACGCCCGCGACACCGGCCAGGCCGGCGCGTCCAGCCAGACCGGCTGCCCGCCCAGCTTGGCCCTTGGCTCGCGAACGGGCGCATCGACGGGCCGGAAGGACAGTTCGAGCCGGTCCGCGAACAGCACCTCGGTCAGTACCGGCTCGTCCTGCCCGTCCGGCTCGCTGCCGTCCATCCGCGGGTACCTCTGATCTTGTCCGGCTCAACCCCTGGCGTCGGTGGGGTGATCTTGCCACGATGGGTTCGGCGCACGAGGGGAGGCCGCTGACGCCATGCCCGTCCCGCACCGCTCGCCACGTCCCGTCGTCATGGTCACCGGCGCATCCCGCCGCGCCGGTATCGCCAGCGCCACCGCGGTCCGGTTGGCCGAGGCAGGCTGGGACGTCGCCGTCACCCACAACGCCGCCTACGACGCCCGCATGCCGTGGGGCGCGGACGAGGGCGCGGTCGAGGAGTTGCTGCGCACCATGTCCGGCCACGGCGCCCGCGCCTTCGCCATGGCCGCCGACTTCGCCCTGCCCGACGAGCCCGAGCGCGTGTTCGAGGAGGTCACCCAGGCACTCGGCCCGGTCACCGCGCTCGTGCTCGGCCACGCCGAATCGGTCAACTCGACGATCATGGACACCGACATCGAGTCCTTCGACCGCCATTTCGCCGTCAACGCACGATCGAACTGGCTGCTCATCCGCGAGTTCGCCCGAGCTTTCGTCAGCGCCCACGGCACCGGCAGAATCGTCGCCCTGACCTCCGACGCGGTGGTCGGCGAGATCGCCTACGGCGCCTCCAAGGCCGCGTTGGACCGGATCGTCCTGGCCGCGGCCGTCGAGTTCGCGCCATTGGGCATCACAGCCAACTGCGTCAATCCCGGACCGACCGACAACGGCTGGCTCACCGAGGATCTCCGCAAGGAACTGACCGACCGCACCCCGCTCGGCCGCCTCGGCACCCCCCGCGACGCCGCGAACCTCGTCGCGTTCCTGTGCTCGGCAGAAGGCGGCTGGATCAACCGCCAGGTGCTGACCAGCAACGGTGGCTTCGAGTAGTCGACCCCTCCGGCTGGTATAACCAGCAAAGGTAAACCTAACTTGGAGGCGTCTGGTGGAGCGACTGCTCGCTGGTGGTCGCAACGGACCGGAAACCCTGGCCGAGCTGATCCCGATCGCCCTGGCCGCGACGAAAACCGGCCAATCCCACCGCACCCACCCGCCAACCCCGCCTCCCCACCCAGCCTCGCCTTCCTCGGCCTCGCCTCCCAACCCCGCCCCGCGTGCCCACTCCGCTCCGGCTTCCCCGGCCTCGCCTTCGCGCCCCACCCCAGCTTCCCCGGCGGCGGCGTTCTCGCCAGCGCCCTCGGGCGGGCCATCGGCATCAGCCGCCGCCGTAGCCGCGCTCACCCCCCTCCTGCCCACCGACGGCATCGGTGCCGAAGCCGCGTTGCGCGAACTCACCACCGCGTTCGTCGCGGGCTCGGTCGATCCGGCCGAACCGTGGTGCGCCGCGCACCTGCACGGCCCGTCGCTCGCCGTCGCGGCAGTCGCGGACCTGGTGATCAGCTCGGTCAACCCGTCCATGGACTCCTGGGACCAGGCCCCGTTCGCCAGCGCGCTCGAACGCGCCCTCGCCGCCGAGTTGGCCGCACTCTGCTTCCCGGCCGCCCCCGCGCCCGATGGGCTGATCACCAGCGGCGGCACCGAATCCAACCTGCTCGGCCTGCTGCTCGCGCGCGAGCAGGCGGGCGGCTCGGTCACGCCCGTCTGCGGCAGCAACGCCCATCACAGCGTCGCGCGCGCCGCCTGGCTGCTCGGCCTGCCCGAACCGGTCGTTGTCGACTGTGTCGACGAGCGGATCCGCCCCGAGTCCCTCCGTGCCGTCCTCGCCGAGATCACCGGTCCGGCCGTGGTCGTCGCGACCGCCGGCACCACCGACGCGGGCGCCATCGACCCGCTGCCGGCCATCGCCGACATCGCCGGCGAGCACGACGCGCGCCTGCACGTCGACGCCGCCTACGGCGGAACGCTGCTGTTCAGCCCGTCCCGCGCACCGCTGCTCGCCGGCCTCGACCGTGCCGACACGGTCACCGTCGACCTGCACAAGCTCGGTTGGCAACCCATCCCGGCCGGCCTCCTCATCAGCGCGGACGCGGCGGACCTCGTCCCGCTCGCGATCGCCGCCGACTATCTCAACGCCGAGGACGACCTTGAGGCCGGCATGCCCGATCTGCTCGGCCGATCGTTGCGCACCTCCCGCCGCGCCGACGCGTTCGGCGTCGCGGTGTCCATGCGCGCGCTCGGCCGCGCCGGGCTCGCCGGGCTGATCGACCGCTGCTGCGCCAACGCAACGGACCTCGCCGAGGCCGTCGACGCCCACTCCGATCTGCGCCTCTGGCATTCCCCGGCCCTCACCACCGTCCTGCTCCGCCCCGTCATTGCCGACCAACTCGACCCGGCCGAGGGCGACGAGTTGGTGGCCGACCTCCGCCGTCACCTGCTCGACACCGGCAGCGCCGTACTCGGCCGCGCCCGCATCGCCAACCCGGACGGCACCGATTCGCGTTGGCTCAAGCTGACCCTGCTCAACCCGACGGTCACCGTCGCCGACTACCTCCCGCTGCTCGATCTCATCGCCGACACGGCGCGCGCCATCCGCGCCGTCCAGGCCGTCCGCGCCGAGGAGCGTCGCTCGTGACCGGTCCTGATCGGCAGGCGCCGCTGGACCTGCTCGGGATCGGCGTCGGCCCGTTCAACCTCTCGCTGGCCGCGCTCGCCAGCGGCATCCCGGATCTGCGTGCCGCGTTCCTCGACCGGCTGCCCGAGTTCCGCTGGCATCCCGGTCTGATGATCGAGGGCGCCACCGTGCAGGTGCCGTTCCTGGCGGATTTGGTCTCGCTCGTCCAGCCCGCGCACCCGCTGTCGTTCCTGAGCTACCTCGCCGACGTCGAGCGCCTGTTCCCGTTCTACTTTGCTGAGCGCCTACACGTCGACCGCACCGAGTACGACGACTACCTCCGCTGGGCGAGCAAGCGCTTGCCATCGTGTCGGTTCGACACCGAGGTCACCCGCGTCGACTGGTCGGCAGAACGCGGCGCCTTCGTGGTCGACGCGATCGCCGCCGGCGCGCCGATCCAGTTGTCTGCGAGCAACGTCGTGCTCGGCATCGGCACAACGCCGTCGGTCCCGGAAGCGCTGCGCCCACTCGTCGCCGACCCGGCTTCCCTCGTCCTGCATTCCGCCGACTACCTCGACCATCGCGACGCGCTCGCCGCCGAGGACGAGATCGTGGTGATCGGCTCCGGCCAGTCCGGCGCCGAGGTCTTCCTCGACCTGCTCCGGCGCAGACCCGTCGGCCGCGAACGTCTGCGTTGGTTCGCGCGCACCTCGGCACTGGCCCCGATGGAGTACTCCAAGCTCGGTCTCGAACACTTCACCCCGGACTACACGCGGTTCTTCCGTGGCCTGCCGGAACCGGTGCGCTCTAAGCTGGTTGACGCGCAGTGGCAGCTGTACAAGGGGATCAGCGCGGAGACGATGGCCGAGATACACGACGAGCTGTACCGGCGAAGTGTCCATTGTGGATGGCCTGATGTCTCGATAACACCCGGCGTCGAGGTACGCGCGGCGCGCAGGGTCGGGCAGCGGTACGAACTCGATCTCGGCCACATTCAGGACCAGGGCCGCAACACCGTTTCCGCCGACGGCATCGTCCTCGCCACCGGGCAAACCGAGCGAGCGCTAGATCAGCTGCTCGGCTCCCTGAACGAACGCTCGATCAGAGACAAGGCGGGCAGGCTCGTCGTTGACGCCGACTACCGGGTTCGGCTCGACCCGGCGATCAGCGGTGCGCTGTTCGTGCAGAACGCGGAAAAGCACACGCACGGCGTTGGCGCGCCCGACCTCGGCCTCGGCGCGTGGCGGGCCGCGACCATCCTGAACAGCATCCGCGCCCGCGACGTGTTCCGGCTCCCGCCGCGCACCGCGTTCACCAGCTTCGGCCTTGCCCGTTCGTGGTGCGACAAACAGGCTGTGCCGCAACAACAAGCTGTGCCGCAACAAGAAGGCGAGGTCGGTTCGTGAGTTCGCGCAAGGCCGCCTGGACACGGGCCGGCACGCTGATCCTGGCCAAGATGCTCGGCGAACTCAGCTATGAGGGCTTGCTGAGACCAAAACCTGAGAGTCCCTCAGCGCACTGGTTGCTGGAGTTCCCGAACGAGGTGCGCTACCGGTTCGTCGCGCGCCGAGGCGCCTTCGAATGCTGGGTGGTCGCGCCGGGCAGCGCCACCCGGCAGGTCGGTGCGGGCCCGCAGGAGGCAGCGACCGATCCGCGCACCCTGATCGTGGACGCGCGTTCCGTACTCGGCCTGACCGGCCTGCGCCTCGCCGACGTGCTCGCCGAGCTGACCGCGACCATCACCAACGAGGCACGGCGGATCGAGTCCGCGCCGAGCACCCGCGAACTGCTCACAATGGACTACGACCGCGCGGACGGCAGGCTCACCGGGCATCCGCGCCTCGTGCTGAACAAGGGCCGGATCGGCTTCGCAGAGCACGACCGCGCGCACTACTCGCCCGAGTCGGGCGCGACCTTCCCGGTGCACTGGATCGCGGTGCGCAGGGAACTCGCGTCGTTCCGCTCGGTGCCCGGCCTCACCGAGGCCGAGCTGCTGAACGAGGAACTGGGCGAGGAGAAGATCGCCGACTTCACCCGGGTCCTCGCCGAACACGGCGACCCGGCCGGCTACGTGTGGCTGCCGGTGCATCCGTGGCAGCGCGAGGAGATCCTCGGCACGCTCTACGCGGGAGAATTCGCCACCGATCAGGTCGTCGATCTCGGCATATCGAGCGATCGCTATGTGCCGCACCAGACCGTCCGAACGCTCGCTAACCGCTCGCACGCGACCCGCCGCGACGTCAAAACGGCGCTGTCGGTGCGTAACACGCTGGTCTACCGCGGCCTTGCCTCCGGTGCGACACTGGCCGGACCGTCGATAACGCACTGGCTCAGGACGCTGCACGAGCGCGATCCGCTGCTCTCCGAGCAGTACCGCTTCGGCCTGCTCGGCGAGGTCGCCAGCGTGTCCGTGCGTCATCCGGTGTTCGGCGCGCTCGACGAGTTGCCCTACCGGTTTCACGAAACCCTCGGCGTGCTGTGGCGGGAACCGGTGCGCACCAGGATCGAAACCGGCCAGCGCGCGATCTCCTACGCCGCACTGCCATATCGGGACAGCGACGGCGTCGCGCTGATCAGCGAATTGATCAGAGCGAGCGGACAGGCGCCACTGGACTGGCTGCGCCGCCTGCTCGACCTGACGCTGACGCCGCTGCTGCACTGGCTGCTCAACTATGGTGTCGCGTTCTGTCCGCACGGCCAGAACCTGATTCTGGTCGTCGACGCGGATTCCCGGCCGGTGCACGCGATGATCAAGGACTTCGCGCAGGGCGTGGATCTGCTGAACGAGGATCTGCCCGAGTACGCGGAACTCGCTGCGGACGCGGCGGCGGAGATGCTGCGCTGGCCCGCTCATCTGTTGGCGCAGTCGCTGTTCAGCTCGGTGTTCAGCGGGCAGTTGCGGTTCATCGCGGAAATCCTGTTCGACGACTTCGGCACCCCGCGCGCGGCATGCTGGCAGATCGTGCGCGATATCGTGTCCGACTACCGTGCGGCGCATCCGGAGACCTCGGCGCGGCTGGCGGACTGCCGATTGTTCGACGAGACGGTCGAGAAGGTCTGCCTGAACACCGAACACCTGGCCGGTCAGGGTTTTGAGAAGGTCGACAGGGACGACGAGTTCGACGTGCGGCGGGGCATGGTCCGCAACCCGCTCGCCGGTGCGGACCCGGACGGTGCCTGGTGAAGCCGGTGGGTACCAAGCCGGGAGTGGTCATGAGGCCCGCATTTCCGGCAGAGGAGTGGTCATGAGCCCCGCATTGGTTGCCGCGCGACCGGTGGGGGCGCGGACCTCGGCGCAGCGCGTGGAAGCCGCGCGGGCGATCCTGCCCGCCTTCCGTACCGCGATCGACGCGGGCCGGATCCGACGGGTGCTCCTGCTGCTTCCCGATCCGCACGCCCGGTTCGTCGCCGTCGAGTTGGCAGCGGACTTCGTGCGCGATGTCGTGCTGGAACGTGGCTACGGCGCGTGCACGTACGTGCTCGCGTGGGACGTGCACCGCAAGGCGATCGAGTCGCCCTCGGTGAGCGAATATCTGGGCGGGTACGGCGACTTCGTGCTGGTGCCGGATCTGGCCACCGTGCAACCCGTCGCCGGACAGGACGGCACAGTCGCCGTCGTGTGCGACGCCGAGTGGCCGGACGGCTCGCCGGTCGAACTCGCGGTACGGCAGGTGTTGCGGGCGCGGCTGACCGAGGCCGAAGCGCACGGCGTGGTGCCCTCCGTCGGCATCGAGCACGAGGTCACGCTCTACGACGCGGCCGGCGCACCGCTGACCGGGCACGGGATCGACTACGCGCTGCACACCAACCCGGCCATGGCCGGCGTGCTCGCCGGAATCCGCGGTGCCCTCGACGACAGTCCGCTCGGCGTGGAGTCGGCGCGGGCAGAGTGTCATCCGGGGCAGTACGAGATCGTGCTCGCGCACCGCGACGCGCTCGCCGCCTGCGACGACGCCATGTTGTTGCAACACCTGGTGCGCACGACCGCCGCGGCACACGGCGCGTCGGCCAGTTATCTCGCCGCCGAGGCACCGGGGCAAGGTTCGTCCTGCCACGTGCACATTTCACTGTCTACAATGGATTTTACGCCGGTCGGGGATGCCGTGCTGAAGCGGTTTCTGGCCGGAGTGCTGCGGGCGGCGCGAGAATTGTCGGCGATATGGGCGCCGACGGTGAACTCGTACGTGCGGCTGAGGACGGCGCCGTTCTCGCCGCGCATCCTGCGGTGGGGCGAGGACGATCGCACGGCGGCCGTTCGCATCGCCGGACGAGGGGCCGCGCGTCGGTTGGAGTGCCGCTTCGCAGGCGCGGACGCGCAGCCGCACCTGGTCGTCGCTGCCTTGCTCGCGGCCGGGCTGTCCGGCATCGAGGACGAGTTGACGTCGCCAGCAGCAGGCGAGGTCGTCGGCGAACTCGCCGGCACGCCCTGGGAGGCGCTGCGCTTGTTGGAGACGTCGCCGCTCGCCGAGCGGTTGCTGGGGCGCGCGGTGGTCGGACAGCAGGTGGCATTGGTGGCGTCGGAGTTGCGCGCGACGTGCGAAACCGTCAGCGACGTGCAACGCATGCGGGGCGCCCTGCGAGCCTAGATCGTGCGCGAGTCAGCCCAGCGGGTCGGGGAAGCCGTCGACGATGTGGGCCAGTGCGAGGACGTGGTGCAGGTCGCTCGCGGCCTCGATGACGCACGCGGCCGATGCGAGGGTGAGCGTGATCGCGGCGAGGGCGAGCAGGCCGGTTGGCGAGGTGAGGAGTTGGCGCAGTCGGCGGGCGGGTGGGGCGATGAGCAGGGCGGCGACCCGTTGGGGAACCTCGCCTGCCGCTGCGGCGAGGGCGAGCGGTTCGCGGGTGCGGGCGCCCTTGGTGGCCAGCGCGGCCTTGCCGACCGCCTTGGCCACCGTGCACCTGCTGCCCACCTCGCGGGCGGCCTGTTCGTCTGCCCAGCGTTCCGTGGTGTAGCGGACAACCCGGCGCAACGGGCGGAGCAGGGGGTTGGCCGAGGTGAACACGTCGACGGCGGCGACGAACAGGTGATGCGAACGGCTCAAGTGGGCGCGTTCGTGGGCGAGCAGGGCGCGGCGTTCGGTCGGGGTGAGGCCGGCGAGCATGCCGGTGGAGACCACGATGCGGCCGGGGCGGCCGGGCAGGGCGTGGGCGACGGGGCGGTCGTCGTCGAGGACGAGCAGGTCATCGTCTGCGCCGGCCAGGTCGCTCGCCCTGGTCAGCACGGTGATGCGGCTGAGCGGCGGCGACCGTGCCGGTGACGCACATGGCGAGCAGGAGGATGGCCGACGTCGCGTCGACGGGGAGGTTGGTGATGTCGGCATGGCCCCGATCGGCCACTGTGGACAGTCCGACCAGGCCGGCCACGGTGAACAGGGCGAGGGTGATGGCCGTGCCCAGCGCGAGGACCGCCGCGGCCGCCGAGGTGAGCCAGGTGGCGACGGCCGGGTGCAGGCGGCGGGCGGAGTGCAGCACCAACGGGACCGCCAACAGTGGGAACAGCAGGGGGAGATAGCTGCCGACGTCCATGGCCTCACCCGGCCTTGTCGGCGTCGGACTCCGGGCTGTTCTGGGCGAGTAACGAACGCAGCAGGCGTTCATCCTCGTCGGACAGGTCCGAGACGAACCGGGCGAGCACCCGGCCCCGGTCGGACTCGGCGTCGAGCACCTGGCGCATGCGCCGCGCGGCAAGGCCGGGTTCGTCGGCGACGGGGGTGTAGGCGAACGCGCGACCGTGCGGGGTGCGGTTGAGCACACCCTTGGCGTGCAGGCGGGACAGGATGGTCACCACGGTCGAATAGGCGAGGGTGCTGCCCAGTTCGCGTTGCACCGCGCCGGCCGTCATCGGGGTACGGGCCGACCACAGCGCGGCCAGCACCTCCGCCTCCAGCGCACCGTGGCCGCGTCGACCTTTGGCCTGTTCACCAGACGGTCTTTCGCGCACAGTGCCGAATCTACCGCAGCGCCACCCCGCGACAAGAATGTCGAACCACGATTACCGCGGGACAGCGCTACAACATCGCCACAACAGCGCCCCAACCGCGGCGGGCCGACCGCACACCTACATCATGTAGGTGATATGGTCGAGGTGTGGGTTTGCCGCCCGCCCTGCCTCGGCGTCTTGCCAGTGTTTCGCGACGGCCGGAGAAGGAGCAGGAGGGCATGCGGTGAGAATCGCCTTCGTCACCGAGACCTGGTTGCCGTCCACCGACGGAGTGGTCACCAGAATGACCTCGACGATCCGGGAACTGCGCAGGTCAGGGCATGATGTGCTGATCATCGCACCAGAGGGCGGCGAGGACGGCTACCTGGGTGCCACCGTGCGCGGTGTGCCGACCTTCGCGATCCGACGGGTCTACGGCGGCAAGCGCTGGGGATTCCCACTGCCCAGGATCGGCGGCTACCTGCGCGAGTTCCAGCCGGACATCGTGCACGTGGTCAACCCGATGATGATGGGCATCGTCGCGGTCATCGCAGCCCGCCTCGCCAGGGTGCCGCTGGTCGCGTCGTATCACACCGACGTCGCGCGCTACGCCACCTACTACAAGCTCGGGTTCCTCCGGCCGGTCATCTGGTGGCTGCTGCGCAGGCTGCACGGCCAGGCCGAGATCAACCTGGCCACCTCCGGCGCGACCTGCGCGGAACTGCGCGAACACCGCATTCCCCGGGTCGCGCTCTGGCGCAGGGGCGTCGACCTGGAGTTGTTCCGGCCCAAAGGCGGCCAGGTTCCGGTGCCGCGCGAGCCGCTGTTCCGAACCAGCCCGATCACCGCCCTCTACGTCGGCCGGATCGCCGCGGAGAAGGGGTTGGACCGGCTGGCGCCGCTGACGCTTGCCGACAACACCCGGCTGCTGCTGGTCGGGGACGGGCCGCAGCGGGCCGAGCTGACCGAGCGGTTCCCCGCGCACTCCACGAGCTTCCTCGGCATCCTGCACGGCCACGAACTGGCCGAACAGTACGCCAACGCGGACGTGTTCGTGTTCCCGTCGACCACCGACACCCTCGGTCTCGTGCTGCTCGAAGCGCTGGCCAGCGGGCTGCCGATCGTGGCGGCGGACAGTCCGGCCAGCCGCGAACTGCTCGCCGACAGCCCGGCCGCGCGGCTGTTCCCGCCCCAGGAGTCGGAGCGGCTGCCCGCGCTGGTCACCGAGCTGGCCAACGACCCGGCCGCCAGGCGACTCGCCCGCGCCGAAGCCGAACAGTGGAGCTGGCCCTCGGCCACCAGTGAGCTGCTTGAGCACTACCGCACCGCGTTCGCGCGGCATCGGCAACCGAGGCAGGGTCGGATAAGGCAGGTGCTCGCGTTCAGCACGGTCGGCCTGCTCAACGCGCTGATCGACGTGCTGGTGTTCAACGTCCTGCTGGTCGCCGCGCCGACCAACTCCTCGTGGGTGCTGACCGCGTACAACACGGTCGCGGTGTGCGCGGCGCTGGCCAACAGCTACGTGTTGAACAGCCGCTGGACCTTCCGCGAGACCAGGGCGAAGCAGCGCAGCGCGGTGTGGCGGCAGCGGGTCGGGTTCATCGCCCAGGCCGGGGTGAACCTCGCCGTCAACGACCTGGTGCTCTCGCTGCTGGCCGGTACCTTCGTGTTCCTGCCGAGCTGGGCGGACAACAACCTGGCCAAGATCACCGCGATGATCTGCGCGTCGATGGTCAGCTTCGTGCTGCTGCGCACGGTCGTGTTCAGCGAACGCGCGGTGCGGCGGCAGTTGACCCTGCTGCCGGACGATCCGTTCGAGCCGGCGATCAGCCCGTCGCGGCCACCAGTTTCGCCGCCGAAGCAGCAGGCGAGCTGACCAGGGCGGGGCGCCGACCACGCACGTTGTGCTCGGCGAGCGGCCCGACGGTCAGGCCACGGCGGGCGCACTCGTCGAGCAGCCGGGGGAGTGCGCCGAGAGTGGAGCGCCACGCGCCGAGGGAGGCGGCCACGTCCGAGTCGTGCAGCAGGATGGTGCCGCCACCGTCGAGGCCACAGAGCACGGTGTCGTACACGCTGGCCGGGGTCGACTTCGCGCTCCAGTCCCAACCCCAGCAGCTCCACAGGATCGGCGTCAGCTCCAGCCTGCGCGCGGAGATCAGCGCAGCGCTGGTCAGCACGCCGTAGGGCGGCCGGAACCAGCGCGGCGGCGTGCCGGTGACCGCGGCGATCAGGTCGCGGCCGCGCGCCATCTCGTCGTAGGTGCGGCGCGGGCCGTACCAGAGCATCCTGCGGTGCGCCCAGCCGTGCAGCGCCACCTCGTGCCCTGCCGCGGCGATCTCCCTGCCGAGCTGCGGCGCGCGGGCCAGTTCGCTGCCGAGCAGGAAGAACGTGGCACGCACTCCGTGCCGGTCCAGTTCGCGCAGGAAGAACGGGGTGGACCGGGGGTGCGGACCGTCGTCGAAGGTGAGCGCGACGTGCCCGGGATCGCCGAGCCCGGTCAGGCCGGGCAGCGCCTTGGCACGCAGCTGTGGCCAGAACGTGACCGAGGGCAGCGCGTGCGCGGCGAGTACCCCGACGCCGGTCATCGCGACCGAGGTAGCCAGACGACGACGGTTCATGTCCTCAGTTCCTGACGGTTCATGTCCTCAGTTCCTCCAGTGCCGTCGGGTGCAGGTGCTCGGCGGACGCTTCGGTGGCCAGTTGGCGCAGGACGGAGCTGAGCGCGCAGCTCGCGCTCGTGCCGGAGTGCACGAGCACAACGCCGCCGGTCGCCGGCAGTTTCAGCGGCTGCCCGCAGGTGAGCACGTGTTTCGGGACCACGAGGCGCTCGTGGTAGAACGCGGCCATGCCGACGTCGATCGCGTCGACATCGCCGTTGCTCAGCATCAGGTTCGGCCGGTGCGAGGTGAGCTGGGTAATCAGCCGCGCACCGGCGCCGATCGTGCCGCGGCCGGTGAAGATGCCGGTCTCGTAGGGTTGTCCGCCCGCCGAGTTGACCAGCAGCAGGCCCGCGTCGGACGCCCTGCGCACCGCGTCCTGGTTGGCGATGGCCGCGTCAACGCTCACCGCGAGAGCGACGTGCAACTGGCGCAGCGCCTGGATGTTCTGCGTTGTCACCTTCTGGTCGGTGGGCAGGTCGACAACGAAGAACACCGAGTGCACCTGGGCCGCGCTCGGGTTGACCGCGCGGAAACCGTTGGCAACAGCCATGCTCGTGCCGAACGTGCACATCCACAGCAGTGACAGCGCCGCCGTCGCCCACACCGCGAGCCTGCGCGCGACCTTGTGCGAGCGGTACCCCGGCCTCGGCGACTCGGTCCACTGCCGGATCAGGCCGGCGATCGGCACGGTCGGGCAGGCCGTGCCCACCGGACCCTCTTCTGGGTGGTAGCTCCGCAGCCCGTTGACCGGCGGGCGGCGCGGCGTCACCTTCGCCAGCGCGGCGCCGAGTTCGTCGGCGTTGTGCAGCCAGGGCGCGAGCCCCGAGGACGCGAGCAGGCGCGCGTTGGTGCGGCCGTGCCCGGCCAGCGCGCGGTAGGTGAACACCGGCAGGCCGCTGGCCCGCGCCTCGAAGAAGGTCAGGCCGCCGGAGTTGAGCACCGCGACATCACAGGCACGCAACAAACTGGGCATGTCGTCCACCCAGCCGAGCACGATGCCGTTGTCCAGATCGGCGAGCCGCTCACGCAGCGTCTCGTTGTCACCGCACACCACCACCGGCGTGACCGGGCCCGCCGCGGCGACCTCCCGCGCGGACCGCTCGATCTCGCCGACCGCCCAGGAACCGGACGCGACCAGCGCGAGCGTCGCGTCCGCCGGCAGGCCGAACAGGGCCCGCGCCTTGGCCTTCTCCTCGTCGTCGCGCAACGCGTGGAACTCCGGCCGCACCGCGGGCGCGACCACCGCGACGCACCGGCCACCCTGCATCCGTACCTGGTCGGCGATGCCGGGGTGGGCGGCGAGGTAGAGGTCGGTGCCCTCGGCGATCCACAACGGATGGACCGACGGGTCGGTGAGGTAGGTGATCAATGGCGCGTTGAGCTTGCCACGCCTGCGCAACTGATCAAGTACCTGACTGGCCAACGGATAGGTGGACACCACCGCGTCCGCGCCGAGCACCGCCCTGCCGAGTTTGCGGCAGGCCACGGTGGTCACCCAGACCAGCACGGCGGCCATGCCCGGATGGCGCTGCAAGAAGTTCAGCAGCCATTCCCAGGTCTGCGGCACGACGTCCAGCTGACGCCGGTAGGCCGCCTTGGCCCGCCGTCCGATGCCGTACGACAGCATTTCCAGGAAGTCGTAGCGGTCGACCTCGTAGCCGGCGTCCGCAAGGCGACGAGCTATCTCCTTGGCCGCTCCATCGTGGCCGGCGCCAAGGCTGGCCGACACGATCGCGATCCGTCCCACGCCACTCTCTCCCCTAATGATCTTGCTGGCGATAGCTGAACATCATGATCTCGGATGGGGCCGACGGGACTTGCTTCGGCTGCCGATCCAGCGTACCCCTACACGATGTAGGTGAATTTGCGGCCACCCATGCCCGGCTCCGGGTATGGTCATGAGCAGGTGAACACGTAGGAGGACGCCAGTGAATCCGGCCGGCTCCCAGCGCAGGCGCAACCGCGGTGTCATCGCAGGCCCCCTGACGGGGGCCAACCCCCTCCGCCGCCGCAGGGGCGCCGGCGAGTTGGAGAACGAGGTTCTCGCCGCGCTCTGGGCTGCCGAAAGCCCGCTCACGCCGCGTGAGGTGCAGGCCGCCCTCGGCAAAGGGCTCGCCTACAACACCGTGCAGACGATCTTGGTTCGACTGCACGAGAAAGCTCTCGTGCAACGCACCAACGACGGCAGGGCGCACCGCTACGCGCCGACCAAGGGCCCGGAGGAACTCACAGCAGAGCGGATGAACCTGCTGCTCGCCGCCGAGTCCGACCGGCGCACCGTGCTCAGCCGGTTCGTCAGCAACCTCCAGGCCGGTGACGAGGAGATCCTGCGCGACCTGCTGGAACGCGCCGACAACCAGAACTGATCCGTTCTCCGACGTTCCCGCTCCATCCACGACCGCACACTCGCACGGCGACCGCGCGGCCACATCAGCTCATAGGCTTGTTTTCCATAGACCACAGTATTACTCCGGCCGGGCTCGGGGGCATCCCGATTTCGCAAGCCGGGGGCGCGTCAATTCGCCTGACACCTACCGCGGCGCAGGGCATAGTTCGCCGGGCAGGCAACGCATCGTCCAGTCCGGACAACAGTTCCGGAGAACAGTTCCGGAGAACAGTTCCGGAGAACAGTTCCGGAGAACAGTTCCGGACGACAGTGTGCGACCACGAGGGGAGTTGTCATGGAACACCTGTCCAAGCGGCTGATCAACTGGGCCTCGATTCTTGAGCCAACAACGCGTGAGCAGGCGCTGGCCACCGCGTCCATGCCCTTCGTGTATCCGCACGTCGCGCTGATGCCCGACGCGCACCTCGGCAAGGGCGCGACGGTCGGCTCGGTCATCCCGACCCTGCGCGCCATCATCCCGGCCGCGGTCGGGGTCGACATCGGCTGCGGCATGATCGCCGTGCGCACCCAGTTCACCCGCGGCGACTTCGTGAGCTTCGCCAGCCCGCTCGCCAAGCTGCGACTGGCGATCGAGCACGCGGTTCCGCTCTCCGCCGGTGCGGCCAACAAGAAACTGACCGCGACCGCGCGACCGCGCGTCGAACTGCTCGCCAAGAAGGCGGCCGAGGCCGGCTTCGAACCGGGCAGCTACGCGCGGAAGTGGGACATGCAGCTCGGTTCGCTCGGTTCCGGCAACCACTTCATCGAGGTGACCGTCGACGAAAACGACCGGGTGTGGCTGTTCCTGCACTCGGGTTCGCGCGGGGTCGGCAACAAGATCGCCCAGTACCACATCGGCGTCGCGCGTGAGCTGTGCGAGCGGTGGTGGATCCAGCTGCCCGACCGCGACCTGGCCTACCTCCCCGAGGACACCGACGAATTCCGGCACTACATCCGCGAACTGCGGTGGGCCCAGGAATTCGCGCTGCTCAACCGGGAGGAAATGATGGACCGGGTCATCGGGTGCGTCGCGGACTGGTTCGGCACCGAGGTCGTCGAACACGAAAGAATCAACTGTTTCGCCGGTGATACAGAGGTGATGACCCGCAACGGCGTGTACCCCGTCCAGGAACTTGCCGGCGGTCGACACGAACTTCTGACCGCCGATGGTGCATGGGTCAAGGCGCCGGTACGGTCCTTCGGCCGGCAGGAGGTATCGGAGATCGTGCTGATTCGCTCTGGGGCGGTCAAGACCATCCGCGCTACTGCTGATCACCGTTGGCTGCTGCGGTCGCGTAGAAACCACGAGTACGAGGCGACGACCGCTCAACTTAAGCCTGGCGATCGACTGCAGTTCACGTTCACCCCGCGTCCGGACGGTCTCGTCGTCGATCGGGTCGCTGCGGCACGTGGGTTTGTTTACGGTGACGGCCATCGTCCGCGTGGCCGCAATCGATCGAGCGTGAACTTCCTCGGTGAGAAGGATTCGGCTATGCTGCCCTTTTTCGAGGGCCTTGGCCATCCGCCGCGCCGATATGGTCCGCTGACCCGGATCAACGGCCTGCCGGGCGAATGGAAGACGGAGCGGCCTGCGCTCGACGGTCCGCCGTCACAGATATATGGCTGGCTGGCCGGCTACTTCGCTGTCGACGGTGATGTCGACAAGACAGGTCGACCGACGCTGGCGTCTGCTTCGCGTGAAAACCTGGAGTACGTCAGGTTGGCATGTCAGGCTGTTGGAGCTGGCACATTTGGCGTGCGATCTCGGATGCGGCTTGGGCTGGGGAAAAAGAGGTCGGCGCGTATCTCGTCGGGCTGATGCGCGGCGACCTGGACGCTGATTTCTTTCTACTGCCAACGCACCGGGCAAGGTTCGAAGCTGGCCGAGACGCGGCGGAACGTCGCGGATGGAACGTCTTGTCGGTTCGTCCGACCGGCGAGATCACCGAGGTCTATTGTGCGGTTGTCGACGGAACCCGTTCTTTCGCGCTGGCTGACAACATCCTGACCGGAAACTGTCACCACAATTTCACCCAGTTGGAAAACCACTTCAGCAAGGAAGTATGGCTATCCCGCAAGGGCGCCATCGAGGCAAGGGCGGGCCAGCCGGGCCTGATTCCGGGTTCGATGGGCACCGCGAGCTATGTCGTGGTCGGCAAGGGCAACGCGCTGTCGCTGAACTCCTCGCCACACGGCGCGGGTCGCAACTACTCGCGGTCCGCGGCGCGGCGCACGTTCAGCCAGGATCAGCTGCGCGCGGCCATGAAGGGCATCGAGTACCGCGACACCGATGCCTTCATCGACGAGATCCCGCAGGCGTACAAACCCATCGACCAGGTGATGGCGGACGCCGCCGACCTGGTCGAGGTGCGACACGTGCTGCGGCAGCTGGTCAACGTGAAGGGCGACTGAAGTCGATGGCGCGGACCCACTTGGTGTTGTGCACGCCCGGCAGCGCGGGGACGATGATCCGCGCGGGGAAGCCGTGATCGAGTGACAGGTCCGCGCCATTGACCCGCAGCGCGAGCAGCGCGTCCGGGTCGAGTACCTGGTTTCCTTGCAGGGTCGCGATCTTCCACGCGCCGTCGCGCTCCGCCGACTGCACGAACGCCGATCCGGGCGTCGGCACGCCGGCCAGGCGCGCGAGGTCGGCGAGCTTCACGCCGGTCCAGGTCTGGGTGACCGACCAGCCCTCCACGCACGCGATCGGCAGGTCGGCGGTGTGCTGCGGCATGGCAAGCAGGGTCGCTCGGTCGAGTACGACGGGTCTGCCGCCGCCGGTCAGGGTGAGCCGCCAGGCCACGCCGACGTCGACAGGGCGCAGCCCGGCCGCGACCGCGGTCCTGTTGACCTGGAAGGCGTTTGGTCCGTCGCCATAGGACCGTCCACGTGGGATCAACAACGCGAACCAGCGGCTGAATCCGCCGACGGTCTGGCCTGCGGTGAGCGCCGCGACCAGCACTGATCCACCGCCGACCACCGCGAGCAGGCCGCGCCGGGACAGCGTCGGCTTGGCCGGGTTGGGCGGCACAAGGCCGTCGTCGTCCCGCGGCTCGGGCTTGGTGTCCGCGCGGCTGATGCGCAGTTCCGCGCGCAGCGAGCGGGATGTGAGGCCACGCACCATCTTCGGGAACTTGATGGCGACGTGCACCACGAACGCGCCGATGAAGATCCACGCGCCGTAGTAGTGCGCGGTGTAGAAGCTGAAGCCGAAGATATAGTCATACTGGATGTTCAGCAGGCCGGTGACGATCTCGAACAGGATGCCGCCGACCAGCAGTAGCAACGAAAGCCGCTCGATGACCTGCGCGATCGAGCGCGCGGGCGGCCAGGCGAACAGCTTCGGCACCACCGACCAGAGTTTGGCCAGCACGACCGGGATCAGGACGAGCGCGAGGCCGACGTGCAGGCCCTCGGTCAGTCGGAACAGCCACGACGGGCGGGTCGGCCAGCTGAAGAACGGCAGGTGCAGGAAGCCGACGTGGCCGGGCAGACTCTGGTTGAACTGCGGCGCGTAGGCGATATAGTCGAGCAGGCCGGTGATGATCACCAACGGCAGCGAGCAGAGCAGGACAAGGCCGAAGATCGAGGTCAGCCACGGGCCGCGCAGCGGACTGCGGAACGCCTTGGCCGGGTCAGGGCCGGGCGGCCGACGCCGCTCGACGGCGCGCCAGAACGCGGCGGGGAACCCGTACTCGGACTTCGGCTGCGGCATGACATCGACGATAGGGACGCGGGCGCCCGCTGACGTCGTCGAACGGGGATCGGTAAGCAGTCCCTAATATCGACAGGCGCGTGGCCGCGGGAACGTGGGCGTCGGGAAGCGCGAATTCTGCGATTGATCTACCGACATGTCGCGCTACGGCAAACGAGGGATTCTGGTTGCACGAATGTTGACAGACAAGGTCCATTCCTGGCCAGCCGTTGTCAGTCGGCGTTACGATGACCATCTCGCCCAGATCGGGGGACAATATGACTCGCGTCGTGTGCGACGGGGCTGATCTCTGTCAGGAGATGGCCAGGAACACGGATACCAGCTTCATCCGAACGTATCAGGGGGACCCACCCACGAGATGCGTTCTTGAGACCGAAAACCTGGCATTGATCGCCGACATGTCACCGCTGGTGGCGGGGCATCTACTGTTGCTTCCGAAAACACATTACCTGTCGTTCTCGCAGGTTGTCCGCGAACATCTTGTCGAGCTTGAGGGCTTCATCGAAGCGACTTTCCCGCTGTACCGCATGACATTCGGCGACCTGCTCGTTCTCGAACACGGCTCATCTGAAGATGGCAACGGGAACGCCTGCATCACACACGCGCATTGGCACCTGCTGCCGGTCGACGGTGCCAAGGTCGATCGAATCATCCAAGCTGACGGCCTCGTTCACGTCGACCTCGCAGACCTGTCCGAGCTCGGATCGCGACGATGGATGACCCGACCCTACTTCTATCGAGGCTACGCCGGCCAGATGCGAGTCTACGAGCCCTCGGCGGTCACCCGGCGGCAGTATCTGCGTTCTGTGGTCGGGGCGACGCTGTCCATCGAGACGCCCTTGTGGGACTACGCCCTGGTCATCCGCAAGGAACTGTTGAGAGAAACGATGCGGCGTGTCCAGAACTGGCCGCACCTGCCGGAAACCGAGTGCGGGACGCGAGGGTAGTTCAATGAGCGAAAAAGGTAAGGACATCTCGGACGAGCCAGACCGGTTGGCCAACATTGTCGCCGGCATGTTTTCCGGCCAATCGGGCAATCGTCGGTTTTCCATGCACCTGGACAACGGGGCTGAGACCTCGTTGCTTGCCGGCGCGGACGCACAGGACGACTGTGCGGTTTTGCGCCTGAGTGGAGATCAGGAACTGGTCATCGGGTCGGACTATGTCCGAGGGGCCAGATTCCGCCTCTACGAGTACGGTCTGCTCGACAACTACGACATCGGCTACTATCTGGTCGCTGCCAATGTCAGTGACATCGCCGCGATGGGTGCCCAGCCGATAGGCGTGGTCACTGTTGTCAGATATCCGCCAACCATGACAGACGACGATTTCGGCACCGTCATGCGCGGGATTCGGGATGCCTGTACCCGTTTCGGTGCGCCGAACATTGGCGGGGACATCGGCGGCTCCGACAGTCTCGTCCTGTCCGGCGCGGCGGTGGGCATGTGCCTGCCCGGCCACGCCTTGATGCGTGCTGGCGCTCAGGCGGGTGACCTGCTGTGCTCGACCGGCCCGACGGGCATCGCGGGTGCTGCCATGAGCTACTTCCGGTCTCGCCGCACCTCCACATGGATCGAGCAAACGCACCGGAAAGCTCTGCTGGACAGTTGGACCCGACCGTGTGCCCGCGTCCGCGAGGGTGCCCAGCTGGGCATGTCCGGTTTGGTCACCAGCTGCCAGGACACCTCGGACGGCCTCAAGGCCACGGTGGAGACCATCGCGGCGGCCAGCGGTGTTGGCGTCACGGTCGACGAGCAACTGATCCAGCCCGTGCCCGAGGTCGCAGCGGTGTGCGAATTCCTGGAGATCGATCCGATGTCGATCGTGTTCGGCGACTCCGTCGATTTCGAGCTGGTGTTCTCGCTTCCCGAGGACAACCTCGACGCGTTGACCGAGCGGTTCACCGCGAACGATCTCTCGTTCTCGGTTATCGGCCGGGTTACTGCCACGAAAGAGGTCGTGCTGCGACGGCTCGACGGCACACACGTACCGCTACCCGGCAAGGCGTGGCGGCACGCACGAGAGCATTCGCCGGTCGGCCGGCAGCCGACGTGAAACGTGCGACCGCGCGAGCCGCCGACAAGATCGCCTTGTTGGCGGTCACCCTGTGCCTCGCCGGAAACGCTTACGGCGTGCCGTCGCGAGACTTCTGGAACGCCGTTCGGCATGATCATCCGTACCTGCTCGTCCTGCTTCTGCTGCTGGTCGGCGTCTTCGGTGCGTTCGCCCCGTTCGAAAGCTGGTCGATCAGGTCACTGGCCGACCGCAGCGTGACCATGAAACAACACATCCTCTCCAGCTTCGGGAGAATGCTGGAAATATCGGCCGCGGTGCGGCCGCCGCTGCAGACCGGCGATCTCGCCCTGCACATCTGGCAGAAGAAGCGGACCCTCCGTCATCCTCTCTCAGGTGTGCTCGTTCGGGTCGCCAGCTACCGGATGAGTACTTACCCCATCAACCGTTCCTTCGCTCCGCTGCGTGGAGTAGGTGTCGTCGGCATGTGCTGGGCGAAGAACCACGATATCGCCTTCGATGTCGGCCCCCTCGGCGAGAGACTTACCGACGAGGTCTCGTTCAACGAGTATGTCAGCGAGCACGGCCCGGAATCGGTCATGAACCTGCAATGGCACGAGTTCGAAAGTTTTCGCCATCGAACCGCGATCTTCGCCAGTCCGATCAGGAACGGGCGCAACCGGTTCGTCGGCTGTCTCAGTGTTGACGCCAGCCACGGGTTCGCCATGCTGGACCGCCGCGAGTTGAAGGAGGAGATCGCGAATCTCGCGCTTGCCGTTGGACGCGAGGAGTTCGAGTGCACCTGAACGTTCCCCGGACGTGTGTTGACCGGATTGTGCGAGCCACCCAGGTCTGGTACGACCGGGAAGCGCGCGGCTACGGCGAACGCACGTGGCGCTTTGACCAGTTCCCCGGGTTGCTGGCAGAAATCTCGGGGTTCGCGCGGGGTTTGACGACTCTGTCCGGGCCTGTGCTGGATCTTGGTTGTGGCGCGGGCCGAGACACCGAGTTCCTGCTGGACAACGGTTTCGATGTGGTCTCCGCCGACCTCAGCATGGCGATGCTGGTGGCAACCAGGAACCGCTGCGCCCGGTCTTGGCCGGTCCAGCTCGACATGCGGGAGCTGCCCTTCCGGTCCGACACGTTCCGTGGCGCCTGGATCTGCGCCAGCCTGGTACACATGCCACCAGCTGGTATTCCTGGAGTTCTCACCGAGGTTTACCGCACGGTGCGGGATGGCGGGAACGTCGCCATCAGCATGCGGCATGGCGGTCACGGCGGTGACGGGCGCCGGTTCACCCGCGTCGATCCCGCCGCCTTCCAGAGGCTGCTCGGTGAACACGGATTCGTCAACTGCCGAAGCGTTTCCAGTGGCCGAGGCGACTGGTTCATCACCCATGGGACCAAGCCCGAAACCGGGCTGGCCTAACGGCTCGTACTCCACAGTGACGGATTGTCGCCCGGTAGGATCTGGCGAATGCCGCCACGCGGGTCGGCGACATCACCGGTGTAACGGGGAATAACATGAATATGCAGGTGGTCAACGGTCCGTCCGGCGGCGCGCCCGTCGTTGATGCCGATCGTGTAACCCTGCGGTTGGTATTCCTCTGTGAGTATCTTCTGCACCTCGCACATGAGTTCGTACGCCTCGCGCATGTGATCCGGTGTGAGGTCGAAGAACGACACGACGTGCGACTTCGGCACGATTTCAACATGCCCGTCTGATACCGGATAGTTGTCCCATCTGGCATAGAAGCGACCGGTCTCCTTGAGGATCCTGTTGACCGACGGGTCACCGACCCGGCAGAAGATGCAGTCGGCCGCGGTGTTCGGCGACTGGTCGGTTTCGGTCACTGCTCGGTTGATCATAGTCCCGTCTTCGCGGTGTAAACTGGCATGTCCTTCGTGGAGATCAACCCGTCGGTATCGAACGTTACTCCACAGAGAGTCCGCCGTTGGTGATTTGTGAGAGACCGACCTCGTCGCATCGTTGCCTCATATGAGACAACACCTGGCGGACGGACAGATCGCTGGTATCGATGATCACCGAGTCGTCCGCGGGCTTCAGCGGTGACGCTGCCCGGCTGCTGTCAGCGGCGTCCCGACGCAGAATGTCATCGAGAACTTCCTGGTAGTCGGCTCCGGTCTCGTTCTTCCATCGACGTCGGGCGCGAACGTCCGGCGCGGCGGTGAGGAAGAACTTAAGATTTGCCGAAGGGAGGACCACCGTTCCGATATCCCGGCCCTCGATCACGCTACCCCTGGCGGCAGAGGCCCACGACCTGATCAGGTCGGTGATGACGGCTCGGAGTTCGGGCCGCCGCGAAACCGAGGACACCGCCTTGCTCACCTCACGGCTGCGCAGTGCGTCCGCGTGCCTGCGGCTTTCGTCGAACAATTTCTGACTCGATTCCGAGGAGCCGACCAGCCCGGAGTAGAGTCGCAGAAGCGCGTTGCCGTCATCGACGTCGACATCATGACGAAGCGCGAGGTACGCCATAAATCGGTACGCCATACCACTTTCCAGGTAGCGCAGGCCGTAGTGTGCCGACAGCGCACGGCTCGTGGTGGTTTTGCCTGCCGCGGCCGGTCCGTCAACTGCGACAATGTGCCGAGCAATTGATGTGCTATCCGGTGCCATAATCGGCGGATCGTACTAGGGTCGGCGATCCAATATCTCTTGGACGCCAACTTTCACTCTTTCGGTCGTACCCTGTTCACTCAGTCGTTGACTGCACTGCTTTTCAGTAGCGCGTTTCGCTGAGTCAAGGAATGTGGACTTGCCTTTTCCGCGGCACACTGGAGGGGTGAGCGAGCTTCCTGGCGGGTTTGTCAATGCGCCGGTGCGTGTCGGTGACACGGTTCGGCGGCCACGGGCGAGTGAATTCGCGCATCGAGTGCTTGAACATCTCGGGCGGGTCGGTTGGTCCGGTGCGCCTCGGTTGCTCGGAGTCGACGAGCAGGGGCGGGACGTGCTCACGTTCGTCGAGGGTCACGTGCCGTGGCAGTCTCGTGCCGAGGTCGATTCGGCGGACGCGCTGGTCGCGGTGGCGCGGTTGGTGCGTGAATTCCACGACCTGACCGAGGGTACGCCACTGGCCGGCGCCCAGGAGGTGGTCTGCCACAACGACCTGTCGCCGAGGAACACCGTCTACCGCGACCGGGGCGCCGGTCTGGCGCCGGTCGCGTTCATCGACTGGGATCTGGCCGCGCCCGGCGCCAGGATCCACGACCTGGCCCACGTGTGCTGGCAGTTCCTCGACCTCGGTCCCGCCGTTGTAGACGTGGCGGAGGCGGGTCGTCGGATGCGGCTGATCTGCGACGGCTACGGTCTCGCCGATCGCTCGGCATTGGTGGACACGGTCGTGTGGTGGCAGGACCGGTGTTGGCGCGGTATCAGCGCGGGCGCGTCAGCGGGCGACCCCGCGATGATCCGGCTGCGTGATCGGGGCGTCGTCGAGGAGGTGCGGGCGGCGCGGGACTGGGTCGGTCGACACCGGTCCTGGCTGGCTTCGGGCCTTGGCTAGAGCGGCCGTGCCGAACGCCAGGGCAGCGAACGAGGTGGCAACGGCAAGGGGGCCCGGCGCGAACCGGGCCCCCTTGCCGTTCGTTCAGTCCACTTCGGCTGTCGCCTGGGCGAACTGCGCGGTGTAGAGCCGCGCGTACGCGCCGTCGGCGGCCAGCAGTTCCTCGTGGTTGCCCTGCTCAACGATGCGGCCCTGCTCCATCACCAGGATCAGGTCGGCGTCGCGGATGGTGGACAGCCGGTGCGCGATCACGAAACTGGTCCTGCCCGCGCGCAACGCGTTCATCGCGCGCTGGATCAGCACCTCGGTGCGGGTGTCCACAGAAGACGTCGCCTCGTCGAGGATGAGGATCGCCGGTTCGGTCAGGAACGCCCGCGCCACCGTGATCAGCTGCTTCTCGCCGGCGCTGACGCTGTTGCCCTCATCGTCGATGACGGTCTCGTAGCCCTCGGGGAGGTGCCGGACGAACCGGTCGACGTAGGTGGCCTCGGCAGCCCGGACGATCTTGTCCATGGCCGCGTCCTTCACGCCGTAGGCGATGTTCTCGGCGATCGTGCCGCCGAACAGCCACGCGTCCTGCAACACCATGCCGGTCTTGGCCCGCAGGTCCTCGCGGGTCATGGTGGCGATGTCGACGCCGTCCACGGTGATCGACCCGCTGTTGATCTCGTAGAACCGCATCAGCAGGTTGACAAGGGTCGTCTTGCCGGCACCGGTCGGGCCGACGATGGCCACCGTCTGACCTGGGTTGACGCACAGCGACAGATCCTCGATCAGCGGAGTGTCCGGGTCGTAGCGGAAGGACACGTTGTGGAACTCGACCTTGCCGCGCACGACCTCGGGCCGCACCGGGTTCGCCGGGTCCGGTTCCTGCTCGTCCGCGTCGAGCAGCGCGAACACCCGCTCGGCCGAAGCCACCCCGGACTGCAACAGGTTCGCCATGCTCGCCACCTGCGTGATCGGCTGGCTGAACTGCCGCGAGTACTGGATGAACGCCTGGATGTCACCGAGCGAGAGCGAGCCGCTGGCCACCCGCAGCGCGCCGACCACGGCGACCAGCACGTAGTTCAGGTTGCCGATGAACATCATGGCGGGCTGGATGGTGCCGGAGATGAACTGCGCCCGGAAGCTCGCCTGGTAGAGCGTTTCGTTGTGGTCGGCGAAGATCTGCTCGGCCTCCTTGCGCCTGCCGAACACCTTCACCAGCGAGTGACCGGTGTACATCTCCTCGATGTGCCCGTTGAGCTTGCCGGTGGTGCCCCACTGCTTGACGAACTGCGGCTGCGCCTTCTTGCCGATCCTGGTGGCCACGTAGATCGAGATCGGCACGGTGACCAGGGCGATCACCGCGAGCAGCGGCGAGATGATGAACATCAGCACCAGCACGCCGATGATGGTCAGCAGCGAGGTGATCAACTGGCTCAGCGACTGCTGCAACGACTGGGACAGGTTGTCGATGTCGTTGGTGACCCGGGAGAGCACCTCGCCCTGCGGCTGGTGGTCGAAGTAGCGCAGCGGCAGCCTGGCGAACTTCTCCTCGATCTTGCGCCGCAGGTCGTACACGACCCGCTGCACGACGAAGGTGGTGAGCCGCCCCTGGAACCACATGAACAGCGACGCGAACACGTAGAGCAGCGCCACGATCAGCAGCACAACGCCGACCTGGCCGAAGTCGATGCCGTGGCCGGGGTTGAGATCCATCGAGTTGAACAGGTCGGCCTGTAGGCCCTTGCCCTGGTTGCGCAACCCCTGGACGAGCTCGGCCTTGGTCACGTTGGCCGGGATCTTGCTGCTGAGGTAGCCGGAGAAGATCAGGTCGGTCGCCTGGCCGAGGATCTTGGGCCCGACCACGCTCAGCGAGACGCCGATGACGCCGAGCGCGAAGATCAGGAAGATCCAGATGCGGTGCGGTTTGAGCAGGCCCATCAGCCGCTTGGACGAGCCCTTGAAGTCCAGCGCCTTCTCGGCCGGCATGCCGGCCATGAACGCGGCGGGTCCCCTGCGCATCTCCGGCGACGGTCCCGGCCCGCGCTGGGGCGTCGCCCGCTCGACAGCGCCCCCCGATGCCGCGCCGCCCGGTGTCGCGCCCTCCGGCCCTGAGCCGTCGGCTGTGACCGGACCGCCCTGCGTGGCTCCTGTGCTGTTTCCCCCTGGCCTGGTCACGCCGCCTCCTGCTCGGTGAGCTGGGAGAGCACGATCTCCCGGTAGGTTTCGTTGGACTCCATGAGTTCGTTGTGCGTGCCGGAGCCGACCAGCCTGCCCGCGTCGAGCACCAGGATGCGGTCCGCGTTGCGGATCGTGCTCACCCGCTGCGCCACGATGACGACGGTCGCCTGCCTGGTCTCCCTGGCCAGCGCCGTGCGCAGCCGCGCGTCGGTCGCGTAGTCCAGTGCGGAGAACGAGTCGTCGAACAGGTAGATCTCGGGCTTGCGCACGAGCATCCTGGCGATGGCCAGCCGCTGCCGCTGTCCACCCGAGACGTTCGTGCCGCCCTGGGCGATCTTGGCGTCGAGCCCTTCCGGCATGGCCGCGACGAAGTCACGCGCCTGGGCGATCTCCAACGCGTGCCACAGGTCCTCCTCGGTCGCGTCCGGATTGCCGTAGCGCAGGTTGCTGGCCACCGTGCCGGAGAACAGGTACGGCTTCTGCGGCACGAAGCCGACCACTTTGGCGAGGTCGTCAGGGTCGAGTTCGCGCACGTCGATGCCGTCCACGTAGACCGCGCCGCCGGTCGCGTCGAACAGTCGCGGAATCAGGTTGAGCAGCGTGGTCTTGCCGGCACCGGTACTGCCGATCACCGCAGTGATCTCGCCGGGCCGGGCGACCAGGTTGATGTCGCAGAGCACCGGGCTTTCCGCGCCGGGGTAGCGGAACTCGACATCACGCATTTCCAGCTGGCCGTGGGTGGTGCCGATACGCGTCGGCGTGGCGGCGGGGACGACGCTGGAGTCGGTGGACAGCACGTCCTCGATGCGTTCCGCGCACACCTCCGCGCGCGGCACCATGACGAACATGAAGGTCGCCATCATGATCGCCATCAGGATCTGCAACAGGTAGGCGAGGAACGCGGTCAGCGCGCCGACCTGCATGGCGCCGCTGGCGATGCGGTGTCCGCCGAACCAGAGCACCGCGACGCTGGAGAGGTTCACGATCAGCATCACGGTCGGGAACATCAGCGCCATCCACCGGCCAACTGCCAGCGACACGTCGTAGAGTTCCTCGTTGGCTTCGTCGAACCGCTCGCGCTCCGCGGTGTCCCTGACGAACGCGCGAATCACCCGGATACCGGTGATCTGCTCGCGCAGCACCCGGTTGATCCGGTCGATGCGGGTCTGCACCAGCCGGAACAGCGGCCGCATCTTCATGATGATCAACGCGACCGAGATGCCGAGCACCGGCACGATGATCAGCAGCAGCGACGACAGCGGCACGTCCTGGTTCAACGCCATCAGCACGCCGCCGATGCACATGATCGGCGCGGACACCATCAGCGTGAAGGTGAGCAGGGCGAGCATCTGCACCTGCTGCACGTCGTTGGTGGTCCTGGTGATCAGCGACGGCGTGCCGAAGTGGCCGACCTCGCGGGCGGAGAAGTCCTGTACCCGGTGGAAAACGCTGGCCCTGATGTCGCGGCCGAGCGCCATGGCGGTGCGGGCGCCGAAGTAGACGGCGCCGATCGAACACACGATCTGCAACAGCGAGACCGCGAGCATGACAGCACCGACCCGCATGATGTAACCGGTGTTCCCGGTTTCCACTCCGTTGTCGATGATGTCCGCGTTCAGCGTCGGCAGGTAGAGGCCGGCCAGCGTCTGTACCAGTTGCAGTACGACGATCAGGCCGACGACCTGTCGGTACGGGCGCAGATAGGTGCGCACGAGTCGGATCAGCACGCGTTGTCCCCCAGAGGCAATGGATGGTGTTCGGCCGCACCGGCGGCCGGGGCCGAAAATAGCGCGTTCCGCGCTCGATGAGTATTCATTTATTCATCGTCATCATCGTGGTTGTTGCCGCGGTTGTAACCGGTTTTCGCGGTGAGCGAAGGGATGCCGTCGGATAGTTCGGTCAATGCCGCACGAACGCACTCGGCCATCGGCTTTTCCAGGTCATAGTGTAGCCAGTGGATCATCGCCACCCGGATCGCACTGGCGATCGCGCCGGCCAGCAGTAATGGGCCGAGGTCGCGGGTGACGTCGGTCCCGGTCCGTTCCGCGACCGCGATGGCGATTCCGCGCTCGACCTCGCCGTGCGCCTTGAGAAATTCGCCGCGCAACGCGTCGTTGTCGATCAACATCCGGAACCGCTCGACGAACTCACGCGTCGGTTCGCCGATGTCAGCGTAGTGCTCGGCGACCGCATTGATGGCCGCTGTCCAGATCGGCTCGTCGGCGGGGCGGTTGAGCAGCAGGTCACCAATGCGGATGTTGCGCCGGACGGTGATGGCGCAGATCGCCTCCTCCTTGCTGGAGAAGTAGTTGTTGAAGGTGCGCGCGGACACGCCGACCTCGGCGGCGATGTCCTCGACGCGGACGTTCTCAAGGCCCTTCTCCATGGTGAGCCGGAGCGCAGCGGTACTCAGCGCTTCGCGCGCGACCAGCCGCTTGCGTTCCCGCAGGGACAGGCCGGCATGCTCGTCAATGGTCAGATCGGTGGCTTCCGCACTCACGTGGGTAGCTTAGCCACAAGTTTGCGCGGTCCGCAAACTTGTACGTGGGCCGAAGAGAATTGCCGAACATTCATGTGTAACGGGTATCCCTGGCATAGGCGTTACCGTGGCGGAGCATGTGTTTCGCCGGCATCGTTAGAGTCACCGGCGAGTGTCCGGGATGAGGGGAGTGGCGGGTATGACCGGGTCGCGGTATGCGCGCGTGGTGCTGAAGATCAGCGGCGAGGCACTGGCCGGTGAGCGCGGGTGGGGCGTCGATCCGGTGAGCCTCGCACATGTCGCGCGGGAGATCCTGGCCGTGCGCGAACTCGGCGTCCAGGTCGCGGTCGTCATCGGCGGCGGCAACTACTTCCGGGGACGGATGGCGGACGGCTGGGGGATCGGTCGCGCCGAGGCGGACAACATCGGCATGCTGGCCACGGTGATGAACGCGTTGATGATGCGCGGTGTGCTGACCGGCGACTCCTCGATCGATGTGCGGGTGATGACCGCGGTGCCGATGAACAGCGTTGCCGAGCCGTTCATCCGGTTGCGCGCCATCCGTCATCTCGAACACGGCGCGGTGGTCCTGCTCGCCGGCGGCATCGGTCAGCCGTACGTGACCACCGACTATCCGGCCGTGCAGCGCGCGCTCGAACTCGGCGCGGACACGCTGCTCGTGGCCAAGCGCGGCGTGGACGGCGTTTACGACGACGACCCGAACAAGAACCCGAACGCGCGCCGCTACACCGAACTGACCTACTCCGAGGCGCTCACCAAGAACATCAAGGTCATGGACACCTCGGCATTCGTGCTGGGCAACGAACAGAACCTGCTGATGCACGTGTTCGACGTCGCCGCGACCGGTGCCATGCGTTCGCTGTGCGAGGGCGTTGAGATCGGCACCCGGATCATCCCGGGCTGACCGGATCGTTCCGGTACCGGGCCTGATGATGTCTGGCTCCGTGCGGGCCGAGCGCGAAAACTGAACGTATGACCAAGGCATTGATCGTGATCGACGTGCAGGAATCGTTCCGGCAACGGCCCGACTGGGCCGACATCTCCGACCCGGACATCGCCGCCAAGGTGGGCACGCTGGTGGAGGCCGCGCGGGCAGCGGGCGATGCGGTGATCTGGGTGCTGCACAGCGAACCCGGCTCGGACACCGTGTTCGATCCGGCCAGCGGCCACGTCCGGCCGATCGACGGGCTCAAGCCGCTTGACGGCGAGCCGACCCTGTACAAGACCTCGCACAACGCGTTCACCACAACCAACCTGGCGCAGCGGCTGACCAGAAAAGGCATTCGCGATCTGGTCATCTGCGGCATCCGCACCGAGCAGTGCTGCGAGACCACCGCGCGGGTCGGCTCGGACCTCGGCTACGACGTCACCTTCGTCATCGACGCGACCGCGACCCAGCCGATCACCCATCCGGTCACCGGCGCGACGCTCGGCGTCGACGAGATCAAGGAGCGCACCGAGTTCGCGCTCGCCGGCCGCTTCGCCACCATCGCGACGGTTGCTCAGCTGACCGGACTATCCTGACCGGATCGTGACCACCGTCGCCTTCCTGCTCGTGCCAGGCGTGCACCTGCTCGACCTCGCGGGCCCCGCGCAGGTCTTCGCCAGCGCGGCCGATCTCGGTCACGACTACCGGCTGGTCTACGTCGCCGAGCACGCCATGATCCGCACGGCCCAGGGCCTTTCGGTCAACACCGAGCCGAACCTGCCCGCGTTGACCGGCGCGGACCTGATCATGGTGCCGGGCTGGCAGGCGCGCACGCTGGCCACGACCGGTCCGCTCACCCAGGAAACGCTCGCCTGGCTGCGCGCGCATCACGCGGCTGGCGGCACGGTCACCAGTGTCTGCGCGGGTGCCGATGCCCTGGGCAGGGCAGGATTGTTGGACGGTCGACGGTGCACGACCCACCACTACCTCCAGGACGAGTTGGCGCGTCGGTACCCGAGGGCGAACGTGGTGCGCGACGTGCTGTACGTGGTGGACGGTCGGGTGATCACCTCGGCCGGCATCGCCAGCGGCATCGACCTCGCGCTTCATCTCATGGCGACACGGCACGGGCCCGCGGTCGCCGCGAAGATCGCCAGGACGATGGTGGTCTACACGCGCCGCAACGGCGACGAACAGCAGGCCAGCGCCATGCTGCGGCATCGCGGGCACGTCAGTGACACCGTGCACCGCGTCCAGGACCTGATCGAGAACCGGCTGGCGGACCGCCTGCCCCTTGCGGACCTGGCCGACGCGGTCGGGTGCAGCGAGCGCACGGTGACCCGGATGTTCGGCCGCGTCACCGGCATGACGCCGCTGCGTTATCAACAACTGCTCCGGCTGGAACGGGCCGAGCACCTGATCGGCCAGGGCGCGACCGTCGAATCGGCCGCTCGGGCCGTCGGTTTCGAGGACGCCCGGATGCTGCGCCGCCTGCGGCAGCGGGCGAGTTGACGTCCGGGGAGCCGGCCGGCTGTCGTGCTGGGGGTGTCATCGACCGCCGGCCGACTCCATCCACAGTGGAGACGTCGAGCGCGGCAGGCAAGCCTTTCGAACCTGCTCGAATGACTGAAAGCCGGGCCGGTGCTGCCAGCCGCACAGCGAAAACAGGGGTCGGCGACAATGTGCGCGTGACCTTCGCCGACCTGCCCCGAACCGAACTGTCCGAACTGGCCGAGAGCCTGCGCGCCGCCCACGACGAACTGCGTGGTCGTGGCCTCAAACTGGACCTCACCAGGGGCAAACCCTCCGCAGAACAGCTGGACCTGTCCGCGCCACTGCTCGACCTGCCCGGTTCGGCGGACTATCGGGCCGCGGACGGAACGGACACCCGCAATTACGGCGGTCTGCGCGGTCTGCCGGAACTACGCGCCATTTTCGCGCCATTGCTCGGCCTCTCGCCGGAGAACATGATCGCGGCCGGCAATTCCAGTCTGGAACTCATGCACGACTATCTCGTGCACGCGGCGCTGTTCGGCGTCCCCGGTAGCAGTAGCGGGCCGTGGCGCGACGCCGCGATACTGTGCCCGGTGCCCGGTTACGACCGACACTTCGCGATCTGCGCCAAGCTCGGCATCGAGATGATCCCGGTGCGACTGACCGGCGCGGGACCGGACCTCGCCGAGGTCGAGCGGCTCGCCGCCGACCCGAGGGTGAAGGGCATCTGGTGCGTGCCCAAGTACAGCAACCCGACCGGTGAGACCTACTCGCCGGAGACCGTGCGCGGGCTCGCCGAGTTGGCGACCGGAGCGGCGGACTTCCGGATCTTCTGGGACAACGCCTACGCCGTGCACCACCTGACCGACGAGCAGGTCGACATCGCGGACATCGTGGCCGCGGCGCAGACGGCCGGCAATCCGGATCGGACGCTCGTGTTCGGGTCCACCTCCAAGATCACCTTCGCCGGTGCCGGCGTCGGGTTCCTCGGTGCGTCAACGGCCAACCTGGACTGGCTGGTCGGCCACCTCGGCAAGCGCACCATCGGTCCGGACAAGGTCAACCAGCTGCGACACGTCCGGTTCCTTGGCAGCACGCAGGGCGTGCTCGACCACATGGCCAAGCAGCGCGACCTGATCCGGCCCAAGTTCGACCTGGTCGGCAAGACACTGACCGCGCAGCTCGGCGAGGCGGGCGTCGCCTCCTGGACCACGCCGCGCGGCGGCTACTTCGTCTCGCTTGAGGTGCTGCCCGGCGTTGCCTCGCGGGTGGTCGAGCTGGCCGGCCAGGCCGGTGTCGCGCTCACTCCGGCCGGCGCACCCTTCCCGTACGGCAAGGACCCGGAGGACAAGGTCATCCGGATCGCGCCGACCTTCCCGCCGCTGTCCGAACTGGGCGAGGCCATGGACGCACTCGCGCTGTGCGTGAAGCTGGCGTCGGCCGAGAAGCTGCTCGCCGGCCAGGTATGAGTTAGGCGGGCTTGCTCTCGTCCAGGTTGATCTCGGTGCCTCGGCCGGTCGCGATGCGGATGAGCAGCACGATCACGCCGATGGCCAGCCAGATGCCCCCGCCGATCTTGGCGGGGGTGTCCGCGCTGTACTCGACGTAGCCGATGATCAGGAAGCCGATCAACGGCACCACCAGGTGCATGCCGTAGGTCTTCTGACGCTTCTTGATCAGGTAGTAGAACGCGACCGAGATGTGCAGCAGCAGGAACGAGAACAGCGCGCCGAAGTTGACCAGGGTGGACAGGAACTCGACCTGGCCGACGAACACCAGCCCGAGGACCAGGCTGATGCCGGCGACCAGCAGGATCGCGCGCTCGGGCACCTTGCGCTTGCTGACGTGCGCGAGGAACCTCGGCAGCACCCGGTCGCGGCCCATCGAGTAGAGCAGCCGGGAGATCGCGTTCTGCGCGACGAGACTGTTCGCGATCGCGCCGGCCAGGGCCGAGGACACCGCGATCAGGATGGTCATCCAGTGGCCGGCGGTGAGGCCGGCGACCTGGTAGAACGCCTGGTTCACGTCCTTGTCGCCGAACGCGGTCTTGCCGGGCACCAGCAGCGCGGCGAGGTAGGTCTGCGCGATGAACAGGATCGCGACCAGGATCAGCGAGATGATCGTCGCCCTGCCGACCACCTTCGGCCCGCCCCGCACCTCCTCGGACTGGGTGGAGATCGCGTCGAAGCCGAGGAAGGACAGCGCGGCGATCGACAACGCCGTGAACACCAGGCCGGTGCTGAACTGCTTGGGGTTGTAGAAGGGCAACGTCGACCAGTGTGCGCCGCCCGAGCCGTTGCCGATGGCGATGACGGCGAGCACGATGAAGATCGCCAGCACGATCATTTCGCCGATCAGGAAGACCCGGTTGACCCAGGCGCCCAGTTCGACGCCGGCCAGGTTCACCGCGGTGTTCAGCGTCAGGAAGATGATCACCCACAACCAGCCGGGCACGCTGGGCAGCACAGCGGCCATGGCGGCGGCGCCGGTCACGTAGAGCAGGGTGGGGATCAGCAGGTAGTCGAGGATCAGGGCCCAACCGGCCAGGAAGCCGACCCAGTTGGCGATGCCTCGGCTCGCGTAGGCGTACACCGAGCCTGCCACCGGAAAGGCGCGGCTCATCTCGCGGTAGCTCAGCGCGGTGAAGATCATCGCGACCAGGCCGATCACATAGGTGAGCGGCACCATGCCGTGCGAGGCGTTGAACACCGGCCCGAAGATCGCGAACGGCGCGATCGGCACCATGAAGATCAGGCCGTAGACGATCAGGTCGCGCAATCGCAGGGATCGCCGCAGTTCCTGCTCGTAGCCGAACTCCGCGAGCGCGCCCTCCGAGCCGTAGCCGATCGTGTTCGGCTCGGTGGATCCCCGCTCCTCGCTCATCGGTGCTCCCTCGCGCCGTCGGTGTGCTCCGAATGGATCTACCCGCTGGTCAAGCCTGGCATGCGGGGCCGATCTTCGCTTCCCGTCGAGAGTCGGGAATTCGGTGCTCAACGCATGGTCGACGGGCCATTGTGACGTGGAACACGCCGACAAGAGAACGGACGAGAAGCAACCTAAGAGCCCTCTCAAGCGTATTGGGAATACAGCGGAAAAACGGGCCAGTGTTCTCGGGTGTGGGCGGGCGGGCGACGATGCGGGCTCGATCGTCTCCGCGCATTGCTCTGTTCGACAGGGAGGCAGAGGTTGCTGGACGCGATCCTGACGGATGACCGGGCGCTGTCCGATCGAGTTGGTCGGACCATTCCCGCGCATGCCGAACCCGCGCAGAGCCACGCGGCCGCGGCGCGCGAGGCGGCGATCCGTGAGCACAGTCGTGCGCTCACCGAGCTCTACCAGTTGGCGCGCAACGACGAGCAGCGCTATCCCGGGGTCACCGTGATCCGCGACCGCGATCGGCTCTTCCAGCGTTACCAGTGGATTCAGCGCACCGCGCGGCAGCGCGTCCGGCTGTTGGACTCCCCGCCCTACTACGGCAACCCGGACGCGGTGCTGGTGCGCCAGCAGTTGGCGCTACAGACGGAGCGGATGGCAGCGGGCGTCGAGTACCGCAGCGTGTACACGGACGCGAGCCTGCGGCACCCGAAGTTCACCACGCTCAGCGCGCCCATCATCGAACGCGGCGAGCAGGCGCGCTGCCTGCCCAGCCTGCCGATGAAGCTCGCGGTTAGCGACGAGTCGGCCGCCGTGCTCTCGCTCGCGCCGACCACCGGTTCGGACGGTCCAGCGCTGGTGCTGCATCCTTCCGGCCTGCTCACCGCGCTGATCGGCACCTTCGACCTGTTGTGGCGGATCGCCGTCCCCGTGGACGGCAGTCCGGCGCCCGAGCAGCCAAAGCCGCTGGTCGACGAGGACGAGCAGGATGGCGAGGAACCGCTGGACGAGCGCGATCGCGCCATCCTGATGCTGATGTCGGCCGGCGCGACCGACGAGACGATCGCGCGCAGGCTGCACATCTCGCGGCGCACCGTGGTGCGCAGGACGTCCGCGCTGCTGCTGCGGCTCGGCGCTGGCAACCGGTTCCAGGCGGGAGTGCAGGCCGCACGCCTCGGCTGGCTGTAGATCGACAGGGCCTCGGCTTGGCTGTAGATCGACCGGACTAGTGGGTCGCGGTCGGGCCCAGGTGGCCGAGCAGGGCGGTGGTGGCGTCGTCGACCTGCTGGCGGGCTACGGCGAACTGGGCGTCGCTGCCCGCACCCGGCCTGCTGGACAGGATCGCCACCACGACCTCGTCCTGGCTGTCGATGACGCCGGTGGTGTGCAGCACGGTCTGGCCGTACCAGCCGCTCCAGCCCTGCTTGGCCTTGGTCGTCGAGGTGCGTGTCGCCGGGTTGAGCAGGCCGAACGCCTGGTTCCAGCCCTGGTAGCCGACAGGGTTGGCGTTGTTCAGGTCATTGACGATCAGGTCGCGGTCGGCCGTGGTCAGCTTGGTGAGCACGTACTCGTAGACGGTGAGCACGTCGCGTGCGGAGATCAGCACGCCGCCCCACTTCCCGCTCTGCGCGATCGAGGTCATCCGCGCGTCCGGCAGGTGCGCGATGCTGATCAGCTGGGTGATCGCCGTGGCGCCGTGGTACCTGACCCACAGCGCGTCCATGGCCGAGTCGTCCGAAATGGTCAGCGCGGAGCGGATCTCGGTGAGGTCGGTTCTGCTCAGCGTGATGGCGCCCTGTTCCTGCTCGTGGAACAGATAGGTGATGAGGAACAGCTTGAGCACCGACGCGCAGGGGAACGTGTCGCCGGCGGCGCTGCCGTCGGTTTCCCTGCCGCTGGCCCGGTCGAGCACGGCGATACCGAGCTGCTCCTTGCCGGTCGCGGTCGCCTCGGCCGCCTGGATGGCGGCCGAGGCGGCGCCGGGCACGAGCGGGTCGGCGTCCTCGGGACGGGCGGTGGTGGTCGGCGGGTGGGTCGTCGTGGTGGCCGGCGCTGATGTGCCGGTCGCTGATGTGCTGGTCGGATGAGGCGGGCCGGCGAGGGGTTGGCCGCCGGTACCGCTCGCCATCGAGTTGACGCCGACGAGCACGATCACCGCGAGCACCACCGGGGTGAGGCCGACGATCAGGTTGCGTCGCAGCACAAAGGCGCGCCGCCGTCTGCCGTCCTGCCCACCATCTCGGGATTCCCCCACGCGGCCCGAGTCTAGCCCGACGGCCTCCCGGTTACGCCTCCCGGCTAGGTGGCCGGCGCCTGCACGTTCCACAAGCGACCATCGGGGTCGCGCACGGTCATCATGCGCGTGCCGAAGTGCGTGTCCTCGAACGGCGTGACCACCTCAACCGACGGGTCGAGCTGGACTCCGTCCGCGTCGGCCACCTTGAAGACCAGCTGCGTCTCCGGCGTCTTGCTCTCCGGCACCTCAGCGATGAACACGTACGGCCCGGTGCCGTTGCGCAGCTGGCCGGAGTTGTGCCCGGTGTCGAACTCCAGCTCGTAGCCGAGTGACTGGAAGAACTTGGCCGCCTTGCCCCAGTTGTGCGTCTCCAGGAACACGGCCTCGATGCCATCGGTCGTCACGTCACTCTGTCCTTTCCGTCGTCTCCGTCGTCGAGGTAGGCGCGCAGTGCTTCCGCCACCAACGCCGAGAGGGACATGCCCGATTCGATGGCGTGGTGTTTCACCTGCTTGATCAGGCCGATCGGCAGGTACACGTTGAACTGTTTCACGTCCTCGTCGCCCACGCCTAGGATGCTAGCACACTAGGTGAGCCGAACTACCCTGCAACTTTCACGCTGATGGCCGCCTCACTGATCCTTTTCGTACTCTCGCGGCGGTACTTTGGGAATGGATCGCAGGGCGCGGTGAAGGGTTGATGGGCTATGCGGGTGCTGGTGACCGGAGCGGGCGGCGGGCTCGGTCGGGAAACGGTCGCGCGCCTGCACGAGGACGGCCATGTCGTGCGCGCGCACGACCGGGTCGACGTGCCGGGGCCCGCCGACGAGGTCGTGCTCGGCGACCTGCGCGATCAGGCGCTCGCCGAGGCCATGGCCGGCATGGACGCGGTCGTGCACGCGGCAGCGCTGCCCAACCCGGACGCGGGCACCGAGGACGAGGTGTTCACCAACAACGTCACCGCCGCCTACCGCGTGCTCTACGCGGCGGGGCGGGCCGGCATCACGCGCATGGTCTACGTGTCCAGCCTGTCCGCGCTCGGCATCGCGTGGGCGAAGCGTGCGGTGTCGCCGGAGTGGGTGCCGGTGACCGAGGACCATCCGTACCTTGGCGAGGACACCTACGGTCTGTCCAAATGGGTCGGCGAGCTGATTGCGGACACGGCGGCACGCCGGTTCGACGCGACGATCATCAGCCTGCGCTTCCCGTTCATCGTCACCGGCGAACGTTTGCGCAAGCACCTCGCCGACATCCGCGCCGATCCCGGGCTGGAACGTGTCGGTCTCTGGGGCTGGCTGGACACCCGCGACGCGGCAGGCGCGATCTCCGCCGCGCTCGTGGCCGACGTGCCGCCCGGCAATCACATCGTCAACGTGGTCGCGCCCGACACCACGGCCGTGGTACCCACCCGGGACCTGCTGGCCAGATACCACCCGACCACCCGCATCGACGCCGACCTGCCCGGCTTCGCAACGCCGTTCGACACCACTCGCGCCAGTGAACTGCTCGGTTTCACCCCCGCCCACCAGTGGAGGATCGCAGATGACCAGTAGGACCGCGCTGATGGTGCGGGGCGGCTGGGAGGGGCACTTCCCGGTCGAGGTGACCGACCGCTACGCAGCCGAACTCCGCGCCCGCGACTACCAGGTCACCGTGTCGGACACGCTGGACAGCTACCTGGACGCGGACCTGCTCGATGCCACCGATCTGATCGTCCAGTGCTGGACCATGGGCACGATCGGCCACGAGCAGTTGGCCGGCCTGTCCTCGGCCATCCGCGCCGGCACCGGGTTCGCCGGCTGGCACGGCGGCATCATCGACTCCTTCCGCGCCGAACCCGACTACCACCTGATCACCGGTGGCCAGTTCGTCCACCATCCCAGGGGTTTCGTCGACTACACCGTGCGGGCGGCGTCGCCGGTACCGCATCCGCTGGTCGCCGGGCTCGGCGAGTTCGCGGTGCACACCGAGCTGTACACCGTGCACGTCGACCCGTCGATCCAGGTGCACGCGGTCACCGACTGCGATGGCATCGCCATGCCGGTGACCTGGACCAAGAGCTGGGGCGATGGCCGGGTGTTCGTCACAACGCTCGGCCACCATCCGCCGGACTTCGAGGTGCCGGAAACCCACGAGATGATCGTCAGGGGGTTGCTGTGGGCGACACGATGAGGGTCGGGATCGTCGGCATGGGCCAGATCAGCGGCCAGTACCTGGAGACCCTGCCCCGGCTGGCCAATCTCGAACTCACCGCCGTCGCCGACCTGGACCCGGCCCGCACCGTGCCCGGCGTTCGCGCGCTGACCCCGGCCGCCCTGTGCGCGGCCGACGACGTGGACATCGTGCTCAACCTGACCATCCCGGCCGCGCACCACGAGATCGCGCTCGCCGCCATCGCCTCGGGCAAATCCGTCTACACCGAGAAGCCATTGGCCTCGACCACCACCCAGGCCCGCGAGATCCTGGACGCGGCGGCGGCAGCGGGCGTCGCGGTCGGCTGCGCACCGGACACCGTGCTCGGCACGGGAATCCAGACCGCGCGGGCGGTGCTCGACGCAGGCGAGATCGGCAGGCCGATAGCGGCCACCGCGTTCATGACAACGCCAGGCCACGAGCGGTGGCATCCCGCGCCCGAGTTCTACTACCAGCCGGGCGGCGGCCCGCTGCTGGACATGGGCCCGTACTACCTGACCGCGCTGGTCACCCTGCTCGGTCCGGTGCGGCGCGTGGTCGGCATGTCCGCGACGCCGAGGGCCACCCGTACCACGGTGGCCGGCAAGGCGTTTCCGGTCGAGGTGGCGACGCACGTGACCGGCGTGCTCGAACACGAGAGCGGCGCGCTGTCCACCGTGCTGATGAGCTTCGACGTCTGGGCGGCCGACCTGCCCAGAATCGAGGTGTACGGCACCGGCGGCAGCCTGTCCGTGCCCGACCCGAACAGCTTCCACGGCCAGGTGCGAGTCTTGCGCGCAGGGGACGAATCCTGGGCCGACGCGCAAGAGGCCGGTGGCTATCCGAACGCGGCGCGCGGCTACGGCCTTGCCGACCTCGCCCGCGCCATCAGCACCGGCGGCAAGGCCCGCGCAAGCGGTGATCTCGCCTTCCACGTGCTCGATGTGATGGAGTCGCTGTTGACTGCCGCGGCGCGCGGCACGTCGGTTGACGTCGCCAGCACCGTTGATCGACCCGCTCCGGTGCCGTTCGGCGCCCGTCCCGAGGAGGTCTGAAACCGATGCGTATCGGCATGGTGGGGCACGCGTTCATGGGCGCGGTGCACTCGCAGGCGTGGCGAACCGCCCCGCACTTCTTCGACCTGCCGAAACTCGAACTGGCCGCGATCTGCGGCCGGGACGAGGACCGGACGCGCGCCGCGGCGGACAAGTTCGGTTGGCAGAGCTACGAAACCGACTGGCGCGCACTGGTCGCGCGGGACGACATCGACATCGTGGACATCTGCACGCCCGGCGACAGCCATGCCGCGATCGCGGTTGCCGCTCTCCAGGAGGGCAAGCACGTGCTGTGCGAGAAACCGCTGGCCAACACCCTCGGTGAGGCGGTCGCCATGGTCGCCGCGGCGAAACGGGCGAGCGGCTTGGCCATGACCGCGTTCAACTACCGTCGCGTGCCCGCGCTGGCCCTGGCCCGCCAGCTCATCGAGGCAGGCCGACTCGGGGAGATCCGCCAGGTCCGCGCGCAGTACCTCCAGGACTGGCTTGTCGATCCGGACTTTCCGCTGACCTGGCGGCTGCGGGCCGACAAGGCCGGATCGGGTGCGCTCGGCGATCTCGGCGCGCACATCATCGACCTGAGCCAGTTCCTGACCGGCCAACGGATCACCAGCGTCGGCGCCCTGCTGCACACGTTCGTCACCGAACGCCCGCTGCCCGACGAGCCCGATCAGCGCGGCCAGGTCACAGTGGACGACGTCGCGATGTTCACCGCGCGGTTCGACGGTGGCGCCATCGGCTCGTTCGAGGCGACGCGCTTCGCCAGCGGCCGCAAGAACAGCATGCGCATCGAGGTCAACGGCTCGACCGGCAGCCTCGCCTTCGATTTCGAGGCCATGAACGAACTGTCCTTCTACGACGGAACAGAGGCCCCTGCCGGCTTTCGCCGCATCCTGGTCACCGAACCCGATCACCCCTACATGGCCGCGTGGTGGCCGCCCGGCCACGGCATCGGCTACGAGCACACGTTCACCCACCAGGTCCGCGACTTCGTCACCGCGATCAGCAAGGGGGAGCAGCCGCGCCCGTCGTTCGCCGACGGCCTCCAGGTGCAACAGGTTCTGGCCGCCGTCCAGTCGAGCGGCCAGGCCGCCGGCACGCACATCCCCGTCCCCGGCAGCAACTGAGGCAGTGTCCTTCAGTAACTGAGGCAGTGTCCTTTTAGGCAGTGTCCTTTTAGGAGGAAAGCAATGGCGCGTCCCATCACCCTGTTCACCGGCCAATGGGCCGATCTGCCGTTCACCGAGGTCTGCCGATTGGCGTCCGAGTGGGGTTACGACGGCCTTGAGGTCGCCACCTGGGGCGATCACTTCGACGTGCGGGCAGCGCTTGATGACGAGGACTACCTGCCGCGCTTCAAGGAGACGCTGGCCAGGTACAACCTCGGCTGCTGGACGATCTCCTGCCACCTGACCAGCCAGGCCGTCTGCGACCATCCGATCGACGAGCGGCACAAGGCGATCCTGCCCGCGCGGATCTGGGGCGACGGCGAGCCGGAGGGTGTCCGGCAGCGCGCGGCGGCCGAGATCAAGGACACCGCGCGAGCGGCGGCCAGGCTCGGCGTGAGCACCGTGGTCGGCTTCACCGGGTCGTCCATCTGGCACACGGTCGCCATGTTCCCACCGGTCCCGCCCGAGATGATCGATCGCGGCTTCGCCGACTTCGCCGAGCGCTGGAATCCGATCCTGGACGTGTTCGACGAGGTCGGGGTGCGATACGCGCACGAGGTGCATCCGAGCGAGATCGCCTACGACTACTGGACCACCGTCCGTGCCCTTGAGGCCGTCGACCACCGCCCGGCCTTCGGCCTGAACTTCGATCCCAGTCACTTCATCTGGCAGGACCTCGACCCGGTCGGCTTCCTCTACGACTTCCGGGATCGCATCTACCACGTGGACTGCAAGGAGTCGGTCAAGCGGTTCGACGGTCGCAACGGCCGGCTGGGTTCGCATCTCGGCTGGGGCGATCCTCGGCGCGGCTGGGACTTCGTGTCCACCGGGCACGGCGACGTGCCGTGGGAGCAGTGCTTCCGGATGCTCAACAGTATCGGCTACAGCGGACCGATCTCCATCGAATGGGAGGACGCCGGCATGGACCGGCTGATCGGCGCGCCGGACGCGTTGGCGTTCGTGCGGCGGCTGAGCAACCAGATCGAGCCGCCCGCCGCGTCCTTCGACGCCGCGTTCAGCTCCGGCGACTGAGCAGGCTGGGTAGCACGTCCAGCACGGCGGCCCAGGCCGCGGTGTCGGTCCTGATGTGTGCGAAGTGGTCGCCGGGCACCTCGATCAGCTCGGCGCCGTCCTTCGCCGCGTACGCCTCGCTCTGCGCGAACGGCACCAACTCGTCCGCTCTACTGTGGACACATACGACCGGAACGGCCAACGGCGCGCGAGCGATCGGGTCGGCCTCCCGGTAGCGCTGCGGAACGTCCTCGGGAGTCCCGCCGAGCAGCCGCGACACCGACCGGCCGCCGACCCGGTTCGCCGCCGCCGTGGCGAGGTCGAGTAGCCCGGCCTGGGCGACGACCCCGGCCAACACCCCCTGCGCTGCGGCGTACGCGGCCAGTTGGCCGCCAGCCGAATGCCCGACCGCGACCACGTTCGCCTCGCCGAGGCTCGCGATGCCGGCGAGCACATCGGCGGACATGGCCTGCCAGCCTGCTCGCCGATATTCGAGGTTGGCTGCTGCGAAGCCACGTTCGGCCAGGTCGGTGGCGAGCGGTCGGCCGAGCGACGCGTCGTACTCGCTTCGCCAGAATCCGCCGTGGATGATCAGCACCGTGCCGGGATGTTCGACGTGCTCGGGGTGGTAGCACTCGACGTACTGGTCCGGTTCGGGGCCGTAGGCGTGTCTGGTGATCTTCATGCGCACAACCGGGGCCAGCTGATCTCGGTTGGCGCGTCGGCAAGGTGGTCGGCCCAGTCGAGCAGGCCGGCGACGTCGATGTGGTGCGGAGGCGCTTGCGCGTAGCGGCGGATGTTGGCCGCGCCCCTGCGCAGCAGCGAGGTCGCGCCGGTCGGGTTGCCGCGGGCGGCATGGGTAAGGCCGACCGCGAGTTGGGCGAGGCCGCGCCAGAGTTCGCGTTCGGTGTCCGGCGCGGCCTTCCAGGCGTCTTCGAGGACTTCGTGCGCGTGGAACGGTTTGTGCTCGTCGAGCAGTCGCTGCGCCTCGGCGAGTGCATCGGCCGGCCTGCGCGGGACCCCTTCCGGGTAGCGCTCGACGCCCGCGCTGCCGTAGGGGAGTGGCCTGCCGAGGCCGTCTCTGGGCCGGGCATTGCGGGCCCGTCCTGCCTGGTCGCGATCGCGTTCCACCTACCAGATCATGCCACCTTCCGATATAATGAACTACATGGATAGTGAAGTGAGTACGAGACTTCGGAAGGCGGCAACCAAGGGCACGCCGAGTCGGGCCCAACAACTGCTCAATGAGCCGCGCATGATCGCGGCCTTCCTGCGCTGGCTGTTTCGCCGTTACCAGCCCAACGGATCCGGTTGGTTCGCCTACCACGCCGGCAAGAAGATCGCGGTGTTCACGTTTCTCGGCCTCTGCGCGCTGGAGGGATTCGGCACGCACCTGGTGCTGTTGCTGATCTTCGGCAGTCGTTGGTGGGTCTGGACGATCTTCGCGCTCGACGTGTACACGCTGATCTGGATACTCGGCCTGTACGCGGCCATGGTCGTGCGCCCGCACCTGATCGAGGCCGACGTGCTGCGCCTGCGCCATGGCCACCAGGCCGAGTTGGTCGTGGACAGGGCGGCCGTGCGCGGCGCGCGGGTTGTGTCCGGCGGCCAGAGCAAGAACGGCAAGCTGATGGTCGGCGACACCGGTCGCGGCGTGTTCTGCTCGGCGGAGACCACTGTCGCCATCGATCTCGACCCCGAGTTTCCGCTGCGCCTCAACGGTCTGCGCGTCATCGACCCGGTCACCACCCTGCCCGTGACGGTGGACGTGCCCCGTGCTTTCGTCGCTCAACTGATCAGCAACAGGACGCCGGCCACGATCATGACGGCCGCCGTGAGGGCGTGAACGCCGAACGCGACGGCCGGCTTGCCCTTATTGGCCAGCACGATCACGGCGTCCGCGATCGGGGCCACTGACTCCAGGACCAGGAGCAGTCCGAACACGTGCGGCGATGCCGCGAACAGTAGGCCCAGGGTGAGCAGCCCGAACGTGATGTCCCGGTTCGCCTTCACGCACAGGTAGGCGTACACGCCAGGGTTGGACGGCGCGCTCACGCCGTACCCGCTGGCCGCGGCCTGCGGCTGGAGTATGAAGCGGATGCCGACGCCGATGATGCCAAGGCCGAGCAGGCCCCCGATCACGTCAGCAATGTGCACAAGCATGATGAACTCCTCTGAATTGTCGCCGTTAGCGAATCTAGCGGTGCTAGGAACAAGGCCGACGCTAGCACGAGCAGCGCTCGTCGCGCTAGCACTGCTAGAATCAGGTGGTGTCCATTTCCGAACGACGACAGCGCGAGCTGGCCCGACGCGCCGAACTGATCGTCGACGCGGCGCGTGAACTGGCCGAGGAACAGGGCTGGGAAGCGGTCACCACCCGCAGGCTCGCCGATCGTGTCGAGTACAGCCAGCCCGTGCTGTACAGCCACTTCGCCGGCAAGGACGCGATCGTGGACGCGGTCGCGGTGGCCGGCATCGCCGAGTTGACCGGCCGGCTGCGCGCGGCCGTCGCCGACGCCGAACCGGGCCGGGAGGCGATCGGCGGTGCGGCGCGCGCCTACCTCGCCTACTCGGTCGAGCATCCAGCCGTCTACCAGGCGATGTTCACCATGACAACCGGCCTGCCGTTCGCGACCGACGAGGCGCCCGCCGCGCTCAAGGAGGCGTTCGACGAGCTGAGCAGGGTGCTGTCCCCGGGCCGCGCCGGTCAGGATCTCGGCGCGCTGACCGAGGTGTTCTGGAGCGCGCTGCACGGCATCGCGGTGCTCACGGCCAGCGGCCGGATGCGACCGGAACACCAGGAGGAGCGCGTGGCGGTCGTCATCGACCTGTTCGGCTGAGTAGATTCAGTGGCCGTGCCCAGTGACTTCAGTTTGAAGACCATGAACGCGATACACCGGCTGGTCCTGCGGGCCAGCGGCGGCAAGGCCGGCTGGAAGGCCGCGTCCATGCCGGTCGTCCGGCTGACCACCATCGGCCGCAAGAGCGGCGAGCCGCGCACCGTGCTGCTCACCTCGCCGGTGCAGGAGGACGGGACCATCGTGGTGGTCGCCTCGCGCGGCGGCGACGACCACAACCCGGCCTGGCTGCACAACATCAAGGCCAACCCGCAGGTCCGCGTGGTGTTCGCCGGCCAGCCCGAGCAGCAGATGACCGCCCGCGTCGCGGACGAGGCCGAGCGCGCGCGGCTGTGGCCGAAGGTGATCGAGGTCGGCAAGCAGTACGCGGGCTACCAGAACAAGACGCAGCGCCAGATCCCGCTCGTCCTCCTGGAGACCACCGCGAAGACCGACGAATAGGTCAACGGGAGAAGGCTCAGCTCGCGTACACCTGGAACTCCGAGCACTGGCCGGCGGGCCAGCCCGTGTTGGCGGTGACGTTCAGCCGCAGGTGACGGGTGATGGTCGGGGTCAGTGCGATGGTCACCGTGTTGCCGGACGCGGGATCGAAGGTGTGCGGGGCGGAGCCGACGATCGTGGCGAAGTTCGTCCCGTCCGTGCTGCCCAGCACCGAGAACGTCTGCGTGCGCGCACCCCACGCCGTCGACGGCGGCAGGTCGAGCACGATGCGCGAGACGCTCTGCGCGCTGCCAAGATCCACCTGCAACCACTGCGGAAAGGCGTTGTTCGCGCTTTCCCGGTAGGTGCTCGGGTTTCCGTCGACCGCGTTGCCGCCGGCGTAGACCTGGGTGTGGCTGCTCTCCTCGGTCGCGGCGCCCTGCGCGAGGTTGGTGTTGCCGCCTCCGCCGCCTGACCCGGTCGGCGACGTGGGCCGGGTCGCGGTGAGCGCGATCTGACCTTTCATCATCCGGCCGCCGTCGTTGGTCAGCCGCAGGTAGTAGTCCGACGAGCAGGCCGCGCCGTCCTCATCCAGCAAGAGCAGGCCGGAACCGGCCGGCACGGTTGCCTGCGTCGGTGTCGTCTTGGCGATCTGGTTGCCCTCGCTGGTAATCGATGCCGTTGGCGTTGCAGTCGGCGAGGTCGGACACGGTGTCCGCGGTGTAGTAGTAGTCCGAGTCGGCCGGCGTGCCGATCGCGCCGACCATCCACGGCGAGATCATGTCGAACGCGTGGTAGACGTCGGAGAAGCCGGCGCGCGAGCCGTTGTTGCCCGAGCGCCATTCCCGCGCGACGCCGCCGATCACGTAGCAGCCCGCGTTCTTGAACCAGTTGACCACGCTCAGGCAGGTCGATGCGTCCCATGGGTGGTTGGGGTCGTCGAGGCCGAAGCCCCAGACGCACACCACCGGCTTGCCGTTCTGGTGGGCGTACTGCGGCGACGCGGTCAGCGCGGACATCTTGTTCTGCCAGTCCACCGTGATCTCGCTGGTCATGTTCGTCCAACCGCTCACGTCGTACATGACGTAGAACTTGACGCCGTAGCTTTCCGCCGCCGAGCGCACCTTGGCGGCCATCGCGTCCCGCGTCGGGCCTTCGCTGCTGTTCGGGTTGAACCGCTGCAGCGCCGCCGTGTCACAGCCGTTCTGTTGCATCCACTGGAAATGCGTGTTCACGGTCTGTTGGCGTACGCGGTCTGATAACCCTTCGCGTATTCCGACATGTCCGGCCAGGCTTTGATGTTGTTGTTGCTCGTCGACGGCGGCTGGCTCCAGTTGTTGCTCCAGTGCCACCAGCCGTTGATCGGTGCGCCATCGCCGATACAGGCGAACCAGCCCTGATAGCCGACGGTGATCTTGCCGACCACGTCGCCGACCGGGCTCGTCCCCTGTATCACACCGGCTGTCCAGTTCACTGTGGACAATGGACCGACAGCGCCCTCCGCGGCCACCGTGGTGAGAAAGCCGCGACGCGAGATTCCCATCTGGAATCCTCCCGGTGACGGTTGCGGCGAAGCGTAACGACAGCCAACATAATGCCGCAATACATCTGTGAAAACCGGTAATATTCGTACTTCATAGTGCAAAAAGGTGCCGAAGGGCAACCGATCATCGCGCTGCGGCAGCCCCGGCGCAGGTGGACGCGGTGCGGTGGCCGATAATCGGCAGCCATGACCATCCCGCTGCTCGCCACCGTGCTCACCATTGCCGCAGTGGCCGGCGCGCTGTGGTCCTTCGTCCTGTTGTTGTTGAAACGTCCCGCCGGACTCGTGGTTCTGCTCGCCTTTCTCGGCCTTGTCGAACTGGGCCTGCTCGTGCAGGCCGTGATCGGCCTTGTCGCGCTGGCCGGCGATCACCGGCCGATCGAGAGCGTCACGTTCGTCTGCTACCTGATCGGCTCGCTGCTCATCCTCCCGGCCGCGGCCTGGTGGGCGCGGACCGAGAAGAGCCGGTGGGGTGTTGGCGTGCTGCTCGTCGCCTGCCTCGTGGTGCCGGTGATGATCCTACGGATGAACCAAGTGTGGGCAGGTACCGTTGTCTGAACCAGCTGATCAGTCTGATCGACACAAGCTCGCCGAGACCACCCGCAGCGGCCCCGGCCGCGTGCTGATCGCCGTGTACGCGGTGTTCGCGCTTGGCGCGACCTCCCGGTCGATCGTGCAGATCATCATGCAGTTCCACCGCGCGCCGCTGGCCTACGTCCTCTCCGCGTTCGCAGCGGTGGTGTACATCGTGGCCACGGTCTGCCTCGGGCGGGCCAGCGCCACCTCGCGCCGGGTCGCGGTGATCTCCTGCTCGGTCGAGTTGGTCGGCGTGCTCGCCGTCGGCACGGCCAGCGTGCTGGTGCCCAGCGCCTTCCCGGACGCCACCGTCTGGTCGGTCTACGGCGACGGCTACTTCTTCATCCCGGTCGTGCTGCCCATCCTCGGCCTGCTCTGGATCCGACACACCGGTCGCGTCACGGCTGCGAGGGCCGGCTCAGTCGCCGGTGACGGCAGCTAACGCGTTCGCCGGCGTCGCGTCGTTCGCGCTCGGCAGCGCCCCAACCCGCACCGGCCACCGCGACGTCCGCCGGCTCGGATCACCCGATGAGCACGACCGGCCCACCGCCGACGATCAGCACCTCGACGGTCTCGTCCATCAGCTCGCCACCCGCGCGGGCCGGCCGGGCAGGTTCGCGACGAAAAATCTTCCGCGAAGCTGTCACAGCCCCCAGACCGCAGGTGTCCAACCCAGCTGAGAAACCACTCAAGAACGTTCTCAGCTGGAGAGGACCAGACCATGCACAGCACTGCGTTGCTCGGCTCCCACCTCGCGCACACCGAGTCCGGCCAGGGCAAGCCCGTCGTCTTCCTGCACGGCAACCCGACCTCGTCACACCTGTGGCGCAACGTCATCCCGCACGTCGCGGACCAGGCCCGCTGCATCGCGCCCGACCTCATCGGCATGGGCGCCTCCGGCAAGCCCGACATCGACTACCGCTTCGCCGACCACGCCCGCTACCTCGACGCCTGGTTCGATGCGCTGGACATCGACGACGTCGTCCTGGTCGGACACGACTGGGGCGGCGCGCTCGCCATGGACTGGGCGGCCCGCCATCCCGAGCGGGTGCGCGGCCTGGTGTTGCTCGAAACCTTCCTGCGCCCGATGACGTGGGCCGAATACCCGGCCCGTGCCGTCGAGTTCTTCCGCACCCTGCGCACACCGGGTGACGGCGAACGGATGGCCCTTGACGACAACTGGTTCATCGAGTTCGGCCTGCGGGCCACCAGCCCGGACATCAGCGACGCCGATCTCGACGCCTACCGCGCGCCGTTCCCGGACCGCGCGTCACGGCGGCCACTGTTGCAATGGCCGAGGGAGATCCCGCTGGACGGCACGCCCGCCGATGTCGCTGACCGGTTCACCGCCTACGACGTCTGGCTCGCGGCCAGCGTCGACACACCGAAACTGCTGCTCACCGTCGAGCCGGGCAACCTCGTCACGCCCGCGATGGTCGACTGGGGGCGGGCGAACATCGCGTCGCTGACCGTGCGACCTGTCGGTCCGGCCGGGCATCATGCACCGGAGGATCAGCCAGACGCGATCGGCACGGCGATCGCGGACTGGCTGACCAAGCAGGAGGAACGGTGACCGAACCGAACCAGGCGGAACTCGACGCGCCGTTGGTCGCTCGCGCGATCGACGGCGACGCCGACGCGCTCGCCGAGATCGTCCGGCGGTTGCAGGACCCGGTCTACCGGCTCGCGCTGCGCATGGTCGGCAGGCCACCGGACGCGGAGGACGCCACCCAGGAGATTCTGATCAAGGTCATCACCCGGCTCGCGTCCTGGCGCGGCGAGGCCGCGTTGCTCACCTGGGCGTACCGGCTGGCCATGAACTACCTGCTCAACCTGCGCCGCAACCCCTACGAGCGCCGCGAGATCAGCTTCGAGAACCTCGGCGCCGACCTGGCCACCGGCACGGCGAGCGCGGACTACGCGGGCCCGGAGGCCGAACTGCTCGCCACCGAGGTGCGGCTGGGCTGCACGCAGGCCATGTTGCAGTGTCTGGATCGGACGGAGCGGGCCACCTTCGTGCTCGGCGAGGTGTTCGAACTGCCCAGCGAACAGGCGGGCTGGATACTGGAGATCACGCCGGCCGCCTATCGCCAGCGGCTGGCCCGCGCCCGACAGCGGATTCGCGCGTTCATGACCTCGACCTGCGGCCTTGTCAACCCGGCCAACCCGTGCCGCTGTGCGCGGCGGGTGCGAACCGCGATCAAGCGCGGCAACATCGACGCCAGCAAGCCGGTCTTCGCAACGCACCCGACCACGGCGGCGGTCGCGGCGGGCCAGCGTCAGATGCACGAACTGCACGACACGGCGACCGTGCTGCGCAGCCACCCGAACTACGCGGCGCCGAGGGAGAAGACCGAGGCCGTCCTCACGCTGCTGCGTTCCGGCCGCTATCCGATGCTGTCCTGACCCGCTCCCTCTTCGGCCTGACGCGCGCGCTCCCTCTTCGGAGGGAGCGGTCTGGCTCTCGCGCGGGATCAGCCGGAGGCGCCGCGCTGCCACCGTTGGCCCATCCGAACCGGAGGGGGAACAGATGTGGCGCTGGGGGCGGTACTGGTCGTCGTGGTCGGGTTGCGCGCTGGCGATCTGGTCGTTCGGTTACGGCGGCCTCGGGGTGTACTGGGCGTTGGGTGGTCGGGGCTTCCCGTTCGCGCACGTGGCCGCGAACCGGTCGACCGTCTCGATCCTGGAGGGCACGCCTGCGCACGTCGTCGCGCCGGTGATTGCGGCGGTCGGCCTGCTCGGCGGCGTGGTCGCGATCGCGATGATCCGACAGGCAACGCGATTCCGCTGGCTGCTGCTCGGCTTCGGCTGGGCGTGCGCGGTAACCGACGCGCTGATCATCCCGGACTACTCGCTGCTCGGCATGGTCGCACTGGCGCCGTTGCTGGTCGTGTTCGCGTTCACCGGCGTGCCCGGCCCGCAGCACACGATCGGCGCGATCCTGTACTGGCACCGGCTGAACCTGGTGGTCGTCTTCGTCGGCGGCCTGCTCTGGGCCGCAGCGACCCTTGCCTACCAGCGCAGGACCGCCGGCGCCTGCGCCAACTGCGGCCGTCGGCCCGAACACCGGAGAAGTTGGGACGCGCGGAAGTGGGGCCACGTCGCGGTCCTGGTCGCCGTCGTGGCCACGATTCCCTATGAGGCGACCAGGATCGCCTGGTTCTTCGGCCTGCCGATCGGCGTCACGCCGGCGTTCTACCGGATGATGGTGGACACGCCGCACATGCTCGACGTCGGGCTCGGCCTCGCGATCGCCAGCATTTCCGGCAGCGTGCTCACGCACGGGTTGGTCCGGCGCTGGGGCGAGGTCTATCCGCGCTGGGTCTTCTTCCGCGCGGGCCGTCCGGTGCCACCGACGCTCGCGGTGATCCCGGCCGCGCTGGTCGCGATCATCCTGATCCCGGCCGGCCTGATGAACTTCCGGCTCCAGTTCTCGCCGGATTCGTGGGCGGTCACCGTGCCGGGGATGCTGTGGGTGATCTGGGGCGCCGCGCTCGGTGTCGCCACCTACGCCTACTACCTGCGCCGCAGGCCACCCTGCACCCGGTGCGACTACTCCACGGCCGACGGCTTCCTGGCCAGCACCGCACCGCGCCGGAACCGTTCCTCCGCACCGGGTTCCCGCTCCATCCGCGCCACCTCGACCAACCCGGCCCCGGCAAGCAACTCCGCGATTCGATCGGTCGGCCAACGGAATCCCGGCGTGACCCGGTGATCGAACTCGCGCGGCTCGCCGGCCAGGTCGTTGCCGGAGAAGAAGCCGAGCAGCACGTACCCGCCCGGCGTCAGCACCCGCCGGAACTCGGCGAGGATGGTCGGCACCAGGGCGGCCGGCGTGTGGATGATCGAGTACCAGCACAGCACACCGGCCACCGAGCCGTCCCGGATATCCGGTTCGGTCATGCTGCCCACGGTGAACCGCAGTTCGGGGTGGGCGGCGCGGCCGATCTCGATCATCTCGGGCGACAGGTCGATGCCGAACACCTCGTGACCCGACTCGGCCAGGTACGCGGTGAGCTGGCCCTGCCCACAGCCGAGATCCGCGATCGGGCCGGCATCGCCGACGAGTGCGGCGAACGCGTCGATCAAGGCGTCGTCCAGCGGATTGGGCGGGATTTCCCTGATGCGCGCCCGGTACAGCTCGGCGGAACCGTCGTACGCGGCGCGAATCGTTTCGAGGATGTCGGTCACGGCGCGGAAGCTAGCAGCCCTCACCGACACGCTCGTTGGTAGCGCAGGTCCACGGCGAGCGCGGGGTCGCCGTCGTGGATTCGGGCCCACCGCACGGGTTTGCCGCCCGGATTGTCGAACAGCCGCACTCCGGAGCCGAGCATGACCGGGGCAAGGTGCACGTGGAACTCGTCGATCAGGTCCAGCTCGACCAACTGTCGCGCGATGTCCTGGCCGTGGATCTCCAGGTCCTTGCCATCGGCGGCGGCGAGGCCGATCTCGACCGCCTGCGCCACCTCGCAGCTGAGGAAGGTGATCCCGTCATCGGGGATCGCGTCCTCGGGATGGTGCGTCAGCACGAACACCGGCCCCTGCCACGCACCGCCGTACGGCGCCCTGCTCGCCCGGCCAGGGTTCTGCTTCGCTATCGCGTCGTACCCGCGACGGCCGCCGAGCACCGCACCGAGGCTCGCGATCGCCTCATCGTGCACGCCGGGGTTGACCGTCGTCCCTGCCATCCAGTCCATCGAGTGCTCGGGTCCGGCCGCGAACCCGTCCAACGACATCATCAAGTGCCAGCGCACCTTGCCCATCGAATGCTCCGTTCGTCTCGGCGTATCCAGGTTGACCAGAAGGCGCGGCAAAACTCATCGAAGCCGATTGACTCGGACTAATCGGACTCAGTATTATTCGGACGACTGGGGCGATAAGGAGAAAAATGACAACGATGCGTGCTGCCTACATCCCGGCGGTCAACGCGACGTGGGAAGTGCGGGAACTGCCGAGGCCCGAGCCGGGTCCCGGCGAGGTGCTGATCCAGGTGCGGGCCAGCGGCATCTGCTACACCGACATCTGGTCGACCACCGCGGTGATCCCGATGGGTGTGCCGGGGGTGGTCGGCCACGAGACGGTCGGCGAGGTCGTCGCGGTCGGCGACGGGGTGCGCTCGTGAGTGGTCGGCGACCGGGTCGCGACCACCTGGATTCTGGAAACGTGCGGCCGGTGCGAGTACTGCCGACGCAACAAGCCGGTCAGCGGGGTGGCCGGACTGAGCTGCGCGGCGCCGAAGACGAGTGGGTTCAGTGTCCAGGGTGGACACGCCGAGTACCTCGCCGCGCCGGCCGCGGCCACGGTGCTGCTGCCGGACGGGCTGTCCTTCGAACTGGCCGCCCCGGTGTCCTGCGCGGGTTACACCACGTGGAGCGCGTTGTGCGCGGGCGACCCCGCACCGCACGAGCGGATCGCCGTGCTCGGCATCGGCGGACTCGGACACATGGCGGTGCAGTACGCGAAGGCGGCCGGGTTCGAGACGATCGCGATCACACACTCTCCTGACAAGCGCGCGCTCGCGGTGAAGCTGGGCGCGGACGAGGTGGTCGCGGACGGCCAGGAACTCAGGGCGATCGGCGGCGCGGACATCATCCTGATGACCGGCAACTCCAACCGTGCGGCCATGGACAGCATGCACGGGTTGCGGCCGGACGGCAGGATGGTGCTGATCGGCCTCCCGCACGACACCGACTTCACCATTCCGCCACCCGAGACCGGCATCCAGTTCGTCTGCAACCGCAACCAGCTGATCGGCGCAACGCATGGCGGCTTCGAATACCTCGCCCAGGCACTGGACTTCGTGGCCAAGGGCAAGGTGACGCCGATGATCGAGACCTACCCGCTGGCTCGGGCCGCGGAGGCCTACGAGCGGGTGGCGAGCGGCGCGGTGCGCTTCCGTTCGGTCATCACCTACTGACGGAGCCTACTGACGGCGCGGCGATTCAGAGCCGGGTCCAGGCTTCCTGCAGGACGCCGCGCAGGATCTGTGCCATCTCGTCGAAGTGCGACTGGTCGCAGATCAGCGGCGGTGACAGCTGGACAACCGGCTCGCCCCGGTCGTCTGCGCGGCAGTACAGCCCGGCCTCCCACAACGCCTTGGACACGTAGCCACGCAGGATGCGCTCGGACTCCTCGGCGGTGAAGGTCTCCTTGGTCGCCTTGTCCTTCACCAGCTCGATGCCGTAGAAGTAGCCTGCGCCGCGCACGTCGCCGACGATCGGCAGCTTGCGCAGTTTGTCCAATGTGGACCGAAAAGCATCCTCATTGGACAGGACGTGGTGGTAGATGCCTTCGCGCTCGAAGATGTCCAGGTTGGCGAGGGCGACCGCGCACGAGACCGGGTGGCCGCCGTAGGTCGACCCGTGCATGAACGTGGTGATGCCGTGCGAGAACGGTTCGGCGATCCGGTCGCTGATCAGCACTGCGCCGAGCGGGGCATAGCCGGACGTGAGGCCCTTGGCGGTGGTGAGCAGGTCGGGCTGGTAGCCGTAGCGGTTGGCGCCGAAGTCGTGGCCGAGCCTGCCGAACGCGCAGATCACCTCGTCCGACACCAACAGCACGTCGTAGTGGTCGCAGATCTGGCGGACCCGCTCGAAGTAGCCGGGCGGCGGTGGGAAGCAGCCACCGGTGTTCTGCAACGGTTCCAGGAACACCGCAGCCACCGTGTCCGGGCCCTCGAACTCGATGGCCTGGGCGATCTGGTCCGCGGCCCAGCGACCGTAGGCGAGGTAGTCGTCCGCGTGCACCGGGGCGCGGTAGAAGTTGGTGTTGGGCACCTTCAGGCCGCCGGGCACCAGCGGTTCGAAGTCCTGCTTGGCGCCGGGCAGGCCGGTGATGGCCAGCGCGCCCTGCGACGTGCCATGGTAGGCGAGCGAACGGCTGATCACCTTGTGCTTGGTCGGCTTGCCGACGAGCTTGAAGTACTGCTTGGCCAGTTTCCACGCGGTCTCGACGGACTCGCCGCCGCTGACCGTGAGGAACACCTTGTTCAGGTCGCCGGGCGCCGCGTCGGTCAGCCGCTCGGCGAGTTCGATCGCGGCCGGGTGCGCGTGCGACCAGAGCGGGAAGTAGCCGAGCGTGTTGATCTGCTTGGCCGCCGCCTCGGCCAGTTCGGTGCGGCCGTGGCCGACCTGCACGGCGAACAGGCCGGCGAGGCCGTCGAGGTAGCGGCGGCCGTTCGCGTCCCAGATGTAGGCGCCTTCGCCGCGCACGATGACCGGCGCCTCGGCCGCGCCGCCGGACATCCTGGTGAAGTGCAGCCACAGCCGGTCCTGGGCGCCTGCCGCGGTTGCCGATTCGGTCGGGTTGGCCTGTTCGACGATGGTCACTCCACGTTTATCGCATAAAAAACTGGATTCGGCAACTAATTCCGTTGTTGATCAGCGTGTTCCCCATTGATACGACTGCTTGTGCAGTTTGAGATAGATGAGGGTCTCCACGTCGCGGACGCCCTGCACGGTCCTGACCCGATTGGACAGCAGATCGAGCAGATGCGCGTCGTCCTCGCACACCGCCTCGCAGAGCAGGTCGTAGCGGCCGGCACAGATGATCACGTAGTCGATCTCGTCCATCGCGCCGAGCGCCTCGGCGATCGGTTCCAGCGGCCCGTCCGCCTTGATGCCGAGCATGGCCTGCCGGAACAGGCCGACCTGCATGGGATCGGTGACCGCGACGATCTGCATCAGGCCACTCTGGGTCAGCCGCTGCACCCGCTGCCGCACCGCGGCCTCGGACAGCCCGACGGCCTTGCCGATCGCGCCGTACGGCCGACGGCCGTCCTGCTGCAACTGCTCGATGATCCGCTTGGAGATGTCGTCGAGCACCAGCGCCTGCTCCGGCGTCGTGTTGTTCCTGCGCACGGGCGCATCATGTCATCCGCCCTCAACCGCGAGTTCGGCATCAGCACTGCTGAGATCGACGGCGTCACGGGACCGCGCGAAGTACGGTGACCCGCGCCGCCAGGCGATCGCCAGCGGGACGACGCCGATGGCGAGCGCGCCGAGGCCGATGCCGTTGACCGCGGCCGTGTTGCTGTGGATGGACTCGCCGAGCACCCAGAACAGGAACGCGGCGCCGACCAGCGGCCAGAGGCCGATGAAGATCGCGTTGCGCACCGAGGCGAAGATCTCCCTGCGATACGTGATCACCACCGCGACGCCGGCAAGGCCGTAGTAGAAGGCGATCTGCAGGCCGATCGCGCTGATCGCGTCGGTCATGATCGTGCCGACCGAGCCGAGCAGGTTGGACAGCACGAACAACAGCAGCGACACCACGGCGACCACGATCGTGGCCAGCCACGGCGTGCGCCACTTGGCGTGGGTGCGGCCGAACGCGCCGGCCAGGGTGCGGTCGCGGCCCATCGCGAACATGGTCCTGGTGACCTGGATGAGCGTGGTTTCCAGGGTCGCGACCGTGGAGAGCATCGCGGCGACGGACAGGACCCTGCCGCCAACACCGGGCCAGATCGCCTGGCCGAGCACGGCAAGCAGGTTGCCGCTGTTGCCGCTGATCGCGTCGTTGGTGAGCAGCAGGTTGACCAGCATGGTGAAGCCGAGGAACAACGCGAACACGATCAGCATGCCCACGATGCCGCCGAGCCCGGCCGAACGCCGCGCCGAGCGGGTCTCCTCGTTGAGGTTGGCCGCGACATCCCAGCCCCAGTAGTAGAAGGCGGCGACCAACGCGCTCGCGGCGAATCCGCTGAATCCGGTGAAATGCCCGAAACCCAACCAGGAGAACGAGAACGCGTGCACCGCGATGTGCGGAGCGCGGACGAATCCGATGACCACGAACACCAGCAGGATCGCCACCTCGATGCTGGACATGATCCACTGCGCCCGCGCGGTGATGTGCGCGCCGAGCAGCACCACCGCGACCATGACCGCGAACCAGGCCGCGCCGACCAGCGTGACCAGTGCCGTGTTGTTGGCCAGCGCCGGATCGAACAGGGACACGGTGAGCGAACCGGCCGGCAGTGAGCCGGCGACCATGAAGATGGTGGCCGAGACGATCAGTGCCCAACCGGACAGGAAGCCGAGCGCGGGATGCAGTGCCCTGCCGACCCACGCATAGCTCGCGCCCGCGTTGACCTCGGTTCGGCCGAGATGGCTGAACGCCAAGGCGATGCCGAGCATTGGCACCCCGCAGTAGAGCAGTGCGGCCGGACTGGCCAGGCCGGCGACCGCGACCAGGGTCGCCGTGCTCGCGGCGATCGAGTAGGCGGGCGCGCTGCCGGCGACGGCCATCATCGCGGTGTCGGACGCGCCGAGCACGCCGGCCCGCAAGGTGTTGTCGGGCTGTGCGGGGGAGTGGGTCATGGGCCGACCTCCGTGCCTGACCTGGGATGCGGGTCGTGTCGGGTCATTTAAGGTGCTGAGAACGCGGATGTCAACGTCGTTGTCAACTAAATTAGTTGCCAATATGGTGAAGCTCGATTGATAACGTGGCGTGCACGTCGGTAACGCAACCATTTCCGTGTGTTACGGTCATCGCACGCGACCTGGTGAGGAGCTGTCCGTGCCCGACAAGATCGCCTTTCACAACGTCATCGACGGCCAGGCCACGGATGCCGAGGACGGTCGCCTACTCGACATCATCGACCCGGTCAGCGGCTCGGTCTACGCGACAGCCCCGCTCTCCGGCGAAGCCGATGTCGACACCGCGTTGACGGCGGCGGCGAAGGCATTCGAAACCTGGCGCGACACGACCCCCGCCGAGCGGCAACGGGCACTGCTGCGCATCGCCGACGCGATCGAGTCGCGCGCCGCCGAGTTCGTCCGGGTCGAGTCGGCGGACACCGGGAAACCGTTGGCGCTGACCACATCCGAGGAGATCCCGCCCTGCGTCGACCAGCTCCGCTTCTTCGCGGGCGCCGCGCGGGTATTGGAGGGCCGGTCGGCAGGCGAGTACCTGGCTGGGCACACCTCGTTCGTGCGTCGTGAGCCGATCGGCGTGTGCGCGCAGGTCACGCCGTGGAACTACCCGCTGATGATGGCGGTCTGGAAGATCGCGCCCGCGCTCGCCGCCGGCAACACGATCGTGCTCAAGCCATCGGACACCACGCCGGCCAGCACGACGCTGCTCGCCGAGGTGGCCAACGAGTTCCTCCCGCCGGGCGTGTTCAACGTGATCTGCGGCGACCGCGACACCGGCAGAGCCCTTGTCGCACAACCGATTCCGGCCATGGTGTCGATCACCGGCAGTGTGCGTGCCGGCATGCAGGTCGCCGAGGCGGCAGCCGCCGACCTCAAGCGAACGCACCTCGAACTCGGCGGCAAGGCCCCTGTCGTCGTCTTCGACGACGCGGACGTAGCGGCGGCCGCGGAAGGCATCGCGGGCGCCGGCTACTTCAACGCGGGCCAGGACTGCACCGCCGCGACCCGGGTCCTGGTCGCGCGGGGCGTACATGACGATTTCGTTGCCGCGCTTGCCGAACAGGCCGCCAACACCGTGACCGGCGCGCCCGACCAGGACGTCTACTACGGCCCGCTGAACAACCCGGACCAGTTCGCCCGCGTCGCCGGCTTCCTCGACCGACTACCCGACCACGCGTCGGTCCGTGCGGGCGGCCAGCCGGTCGGCGGGCCGGGCTTCTTCTTCCAGCCGACCGTCGTTGACGGGCTGCGCCAGCAGGACGAGATCATCCAGAACGAGGTGTTCGGCCCGGTGATCACCGTGCAGACCTTCGCAGCTGAGGCGCAGGCGCTGGCCATGGCCAACGGCGTGCGCTACGGCCTTGCCGCGAGCGTGTGGACCCGCGATCACGCTCGCGCCATGCGGATGTCCAAGAAGCTGGACTTCGGCTGCGTGTGGATCAACACGCATATCCCGATCGTCGCGGAGATGCCGCACGGCGGGTTCAAGCAGTCCGGCTACGGCAAGGACCTGTCCATGTACGGGTTCGAGGACTACACCCGGATCAAGCACGTGATGAGCAACATCGAGAGCTGAGCCTCAGCCGACCGGATGCTCCGCCGCAGCAGCGGCCCGCTCGACCTTGGCGCGGTAGGCGGCCCACCATCGCGCGTCTTGTTCGGGTAGGTTGCTGACGCCCGCGCGCAGGCCGGCCCCGCCGTCGATCAGCTCGCGGACGATGTCCGCGTGGCCCGCGTGCCGGGTGGTCTCGGCCAGCATGTGCACCAGGATCGTGTGCAGCGTGACGATGGCGCGCTCACCGGACCAGTGCGGCACCCTGCCGGTCGAGTCGAGATCCAGCATGGTGATCGTCTCGTCGCCGTGCGCGCAGGCGCGGCGGTAGCCCTCGATGATCGTCGCGCTCGGCTCGTCCGCCCGCGCCCACATGTCCACATTGGGCTCGGCATCCTCGTCGTGCAGCCACTCCGGCGTGTCCGGGAAGGGCCTGCCGAACGTGTCCGCGAAATAGCTGATCTCGCAGCCGGTCAGGTGCTTGATCAGGCCGAGCAGGTTGGTCGCCGTCGGCGTGAGCGGGCGCCGCAGGTCGTGTTCGGACAGTCCGTCCAGCTTCCACAGCATGGTGTCGCGCGCGGTGCGCAGGTAGTGGTGCAGGACGGACTTCGGATCGGACTTCGGCTCGGTCATGCCGGGGAGTCTGGCACGACCGGCCGACAGAAGTTCGATGATCAGGCTTTGCTGGGAGAGCGACCAGCGAGTTCACCAAGTATCGGCGTCGAGCCGACAGGTCATTGACCGATCGCCGACCTGCCGGACACGCTTGGCGTATGCCCTCGACCACCATTGGAATTCTCGGCGCCGGCCGGGTCGGCTCGACCATCGCCAACGGCTTCGCCGCGACCCGGCACGATGTCGTCGTCGGCACCAGGGACGGCGCGCGGCCGAAGGACTGGAAGGGGCCGGCGAACGTCACCTTCGCCGACCATCGCAGCACCGCGCGGGACGCCGACGTCGTGTTCAACGCGACACCCGGCGACACAGCGGTCGAGCGACTCGGCGCGCTGCGTGCCGAACTGGCCGGCAAGGTGCTGGTGGACATCGCGAACGCGCTGCGGCGCGGCGAGAACGGCGAGCCGGAGACCCTGCTCTACCCGAACAGCAGCCTCGCGGAGCACCTCCAGGCCGCGCTGCCGGACACCAAGGTGGTCAAGACCCTCAACACCATGACCTTTCTGGTGATGGCAACGCCCGACGTGACCAGCACGCCGCCGTCGGTGTTCCTGTCCGGAAACGACAAGCAGGCCAAGGAGACCGTCGCCGGCCTGCTCGGCGAACTGGGCTGGCACGACGACTGGATCGTCGACCTCGGCGACGTGCGCACCGCCCGAGGGCCGGAGGCGTTCCTGCTGCTCGTTCCGCAGATCATCCGCTCGCGCGGCTTCATCCCGTTCGCCATGACCCTCGCCATCTGACGCCCAGGTCAACCACCTCCCCGTGTCACCGTTCGAACATATGTTCTATAATCGGTGTGCGACGGTGAGCCGTGGGGAGGCTTGGGATGCGGCGAGGGCAGCACTATCAGACGGTGCCGAGGCACGTGGAGGTCATGGAGCACACCGGCGGCGAGTCGTTGGCGCGCATGACGGACTGGGTGATCGATCTGCACCTGAGCGGGTTGATCCCGAGCGAGGTCTCGTTCGACACGATGGACGACGGCGGTCAGCCGGTGGGGCGGCTGCACGTCGGGCCGGGCGCGGATGCGTTGATCACCAGGGGCGGTCTCCTGGTGTTCCACCCTGGTCGGCGGCCCGGTCCCGGCATGCTGGAGGTGGTCGACGCGCAGCGGTTCTACCGGGAGTTTCAGCCATTGCACTGATCACCGCGCGCGCCCAGTTGCGCCGGCGCCCAGTTCCACGCGAACAACACGAACAGGGCGGCGAACAGGACCGAGACGGCCACGTTCGCGCCGACGATGAGATTCGCGGTCAGCTGGATCTTGTCCTCGGACAACGGCTGGGCCTGCGCGCCGGCAGGCACGTTGGCGGCGCTCAACACGTCAGCGACGGCCTGCCGGGTGACGATCGCGACCACCACGCCAACCAGCCGGACGGCTGCGGTGAGCACCCACCCCAGAAGGCCAGCACCAGCGTGACGGGCGGGGCGGGCTTTCGGTCATATCGGAAAAGTGATCGTTGGCCCGCGCGGTGTCGGACCCGGGTTGTACGGTACGGCACGTGGCTACCCTGGTGACCTTCCACGCCCACCCCGACGACGAGTGCATCGGTTGCGGCGGCGTGATGCGGATGGCGTTCGAACAAGGACATCGCGTCGTGCTCGTGGTCGCGACCAAAGGCGAGAACGGCGAGGTGCCAGACGATTTCCTCGCCGACGGCGAACAACTGTGGGAGCGGCGGGTCAAGGAAACGCACGCGTCGGCCGAGATTCTCGGCGCGGCGCGGGTGGAGTTCCTCGGCTACCTCGACTCCGGGATGATGGGCGAGCCGACCAACGACGCGGCCGGCTCGTTCTGGACAGCTCCGATCGAGGAGGCCGCGCAGCGCCTCGCCGACATCCTCCTCGACGAGCAGGCCGACGTGCTCACCGTCTACGACGACCACGGCGGTTACGGCCATCCGGACCACATCCAGGTGCACCGGGTCGGCCTGCGCGCGGCTGAGATCGCCGGCACGCCGCGCGTCTTCCAGAACACCATGAACCGCGACTACATGGCACGCGTGTTCACCAAGTTCCGCGATCAGGCCGTCGAGCAGGGCGTCGAACTGCCCGAGGCGCCGGAGGGCAGCGACCAGTTCGGCACCTCGGAGGCGGAGCTGACCGCGGCCGTCGACGTATCGTCCTACCTGGACTTCAAGAAGGACGCGATGCGCGCGCACGCCAGCCAGATCAGCGAGCAGTCGTTCTTCCTTGCCGTGCCGGACGAGCTGTTCCGCGCGATGTGGGGCACGGAATGGTTCATCAGGGCCGGCCAGGGGCCCGGAATCACCGAGACGGACCTGATGTCCGGCCTGTGACGCTCAGCCTGAGTTTTAAGGTGCCGGTGGCCGATCGGAACCCGGATAAAACTCAAGCTTGACAACTCCCGACAAAGCCAACAGCCACCAGTCGTCCCTCGACGCGCCGACCACCAGTGAAATGCTGGGGCGCCGCCGGCAATTGACGGGTGCGTCGAACGTGGCGCCGTTGCCACGTTCGACATATAGCCGGGTCGCCGATTCGGCGCCCGGCCGAGTCCGGCGGCGAGCAACTGGAGGGAACACGGATACGGCTCGCGGATTCCGCCGCGTTCCAGATTGCTGATCGCCGCGCGCTCACTCCGGACTTGTCCGCCGACTGTTCCTGCGTCATGCCAGCTGCGGCTGTCTGAGCCATCCTAGCCAGCCCTGACGCACGTCACGGGCACCCGAACCGAGCAAATGTGCCGGCTAGTTGTCCGGTCAGATGACATGGACTGCGGCCATCCGGGCAAGGATGCTGGTCACTGCCAACCGCACGTCCACCCTTGCGGGGGCTCGAAATCAACACCGGTAAGGGGAAGCTGAACGGCATTTAAAGATTCAAGGAAAGGAACATGATGACTATATTGCGACGATTTGTGGTTGTGATCGCTAGCGTGATCGCAATGGTGGCAGTCGGCGCGGGTGTAGCCTCAGCCGGCCCAGCCAGCTCGACGTACCGCTACCTGTGCACCGAAGACCCGTACCCTAACTTCTGCGCCACTGCGCAAGGGGCGTCAAACTATGTGGTGATGGGGATGACCAGTAGCATTACCAACTGGTATTACCCGACCGGCAGCGCCTACACGACGATCAGGCAGGCCGATACTACGTTGTGCATGCAGCTGGACCACGCCGACAGAAACCGCATCATCGAGGCCACGTGCGGCACAGCGAGCTATCAGAAGTGGGATCTCACCAGTCGCAGCCAGTTCCGCAGCGAGTATGACCCATCCGTGTGCCTGACCACCCCCGAAACCGGCGGCATTCTCTATGTCGGGGGATGCAGTACGACCGGTTCCTGGACTCAGACCTTCCATGCACTGACCTAGCCTGGTACGGCAGCCGCAGACTGTGATCTTGTCCGGTATGCCGCGATCACTACGGCGGCCACCATGTGATCAACTTCGAGGTGTGGTGAGACTTGAAGAGAACATGGTGGCCGCGCCGCCGGCGTTATCGGAAATGGCTGCCTAAATAAGACCAGATGCCCGCTGAGTCTTAGGCCGAGCGCAGGATGAGCAGCGAGATTTCGCTCGGCGCGAACACGCGCAGCGGCGGGCCCCAGAAACCCGCGCCCCTGCTCGTGTAGAGCTGGGTGCGCTCGTTGATCCGCTGCAAGCCTTGCAGATAGCCCTGCTCCAGCCGGACGAGCAGGTGGAACGGCCAGATCTGGCCACCGTGCGTGTGCCCGGAGATCTGCAGGTCGACGCCGCCTGCCGCGGCCGTCACGACCTGCTTGGGCTGGTGGGCGAGCAGCACGATCGGGGTGTCCGGGTCGGTGTCGGCCAGCGCGGCGGGGAGGTCGGCGCCGTGGCCGGCCAGGCCGGAGGAGGCCGCGGTGCGATCGTCGATGCCGGCGAAGACGATCGTGTCGCCGCCCCGCTCGATCGTGTGGTGCCGGTTGTGCAGCGGGTCCCAGCCAAGGGAGCCCATGTGGTTCAGCCAGTTCTGGGCCTGGCTGAAGTACTCGTGGTTGCCGGTGATGTAGAGCTTCGCCTCGGTGGCCACGATGTCGCCGAGCGGGTCGACCTGCGCCCTGCGCTGCTCGACGGTGCCGTCGGCGAGGTCGCCGGCATGGCAGACCACGTCCGGCTTCAGCTCGTTCACCGCGGCCGCGACCCGTTGCGACCAGTCGAGCCGGTTGATCGGCCCGTAGTGCGTGTCCGCGAGCACGACGACGCGCAACCCGTCGAGTCCCTTGCCGAGCCGGGGAATGACCACGTCGACCGCGCGGATTCTGGGCAGCCGCATGGCTTCGCGGTTGCCGTAGGCGACCAGTACAATGCTCACCGCGAGCGCGGCCAGTGCGGTGATCCGGCAACGCAGCGGATCGTCCACCCCGGACAGTGCGAGCACGAGCCGGACGATAAGACCGAAGATCGACCAGACGAACAGCACCCAGATCACGCCGAGCGTGGTGTCGCCGGTGCGCGCCAGCACGTCGCTCCCGCCGCCCCGGTGCCCGCGCCACATGGCCAGCGGCAACCCGACGATGCCCACCGCGAACACCACGGTACCGATCACGAAGGCCGGGGTCGGCCACGAGTCGGAGGCGACGACCGTCCACCACGGCACGCCGAACAACAGCAGCAGGACGACGACCAGGACGAGGAAGAACAGCGGACGAGCGCGTCTCATCGGCGGTACGGCACCTTTCCCAAGAACCGTGCCTACCAGGCCGGTGCGAGTAGCTGAATGCCTAGTTTACCCGTCCCGCGCGGGCGGCCGGCCGAGCCAACATCGTGACCAGCTGCACCAGGAATCACGCGAATGCTAGTCCATGCCGCGTCGGCCGGGTGTCCAGAAGGGCTTGGTGATCACGTTGCGGCGCGGCCAGTCACGCTCCTTGACCAGCTGCCTGCGCACCATCTGAATGGTCCGCGCCTCGCCGGCCACGTACGCGATCCCCGGCCCGTCCGGCAGCTTCAGCGCGCGCACCGCGTCCACCAGCGACTCCGACGACGCCGCGGACGCACCAGCGCGATAGGTCCAAGTGATCGACTCGGCCAGCGCGATCCGGTCATCGGGCGTGTCCACCTCGACGACCCCGTACACGTTCGCGTTCGCGGGCAGGCCGCGCAGCATGGCGTTGAACGCGACCGACGCGGTCTCCTCACCGACGAAAAGGTGGTACGGCGCGGGATGGCGCAGCACGAACGAGCCTTCCGGCCGGGAGAAGTTCACCGGCTTGCCGACCGCGAGCTGGCGCGCCCACACGCTGCCCGGCCCGTCCTCGCCGTGGTCGAGCACGCACAGTTCGATGCTGTCGTCGTCGTAGTCGAAGATCGAGTAGCTGCGTCGGGGGCCGTGCCCGTCGCCAGTGCGCACCCGCACCTGCTGGCCGGGCGTCCACGGCTGGCCGCGCAGTTCGGTCGCGCTGATCCTGATCCGGCGCATCCGCTTGCTGACCAGGTCGATCGACGTCACCGTGCCGTGCAGGCCAGCCATGCCGAAATCCTTTCGCCCCGCCGTTGCCACCATCCTGCCAGGCCACGGCGGCGGGTGATCAGCGTGGCTTGCGTGCCTCGATCAGGAAACGCGGCGCCCTGCTCACGAACGAGCCCTCCGCCCTGATCCGCTCGTGCAGCGCGTGCAGCCGCTCGCGGTAGCCGTCGACGGTGAAGCCGGGCACGGTCCACGGCACCTTGCGCAGGAAGTAGACGATCGCGCCGATGTCGAAGAACTCGCTGCGCAACGTCTCGGCGCGCAGGTCCACCACGTCAAGCCCGGCCTCGGTGGCGCTGGCGACCGCCGTGTCCGTGCTGCGCGACATGCCAGGGATGTGCGGGCCGAGCATCGCGGTGATCAGCTCCAACTGCTGGCCCTTGCCGATCTGCTGGGACAGGTACGATCCGCCCGGCGCCAGCACGCGCGCGACCTCAGCCCAGTTGGTGGCCACCGGATGCCGGCTTGTCACCAGCTCGAACGTGTCGTCGGCGAACGGCAACCCCTCCTGCTCGGACCCGGCGACCACGTGGCCGCCCAACGGCGCCAGGTTCGCGGCCGCGACCGGCACGTTGGGCAGCCACGCCTCGGTCGCCACCAGCAGCTCGGGCGGGCGCGGGATGGTGGCCAGCACCTCGCCGCCGCCGGTGTCGATGTCCAGCCCGGACCGGACACCCGCCATCCGCTCGCCGACCAGCCGCGCATAGCCCCAGGACGGCCGCTGCTCGGTGGCGCGGCCGTCGAACCAGGAGAAGTCCCAGCCTTCGACCGGTTCGGCCGCACCCTCGGCGACCAGCCGGTCGAACTCGTCGTCGCTCACGGCTTCCACACGTACGGGGTCGTCGTGGTGACCGCCGTGAAGCCCAGGCGCGCCACGATCGGGCGACTGTCCTCGGACGCGTCGATCTGCAGGTACTTGTAGCCGCGTCGCACCGCGAGCCAGGCGCGCCGGGCGAGCAGCGCGCGGTAGATCCCGCGCCCGCGCCACTGTTTCAGCGTCGCGCCGCCCCAGATGCCGACGAACTCGATGCCCGGTTTGAACTCGGCCCACGCCGCCGACACCGTCCGGCCCTCCGCGACCGCTGCGTAGACGGTGACCAGGCCGGCCCCGACCTCACGCATCAGCCGGGGCACCAGATGGCCGCGGTCCTCCGACCACACCTCGGATTCCAGGTCCGCGATCCGCCGGAACCCGGCCTCGTCGGTGATTTCGCGCAGCTCGACGCCGTCGGGCAGTGGCGGATGTTCCTCAGCGATGTCGGCGGCAAGTCCGATGAGGACGGTTTCCCGTTCCTCCTGCACGAACCCGGCCGCGATCAGCCGCTCGGTCACCTCGGCTGGCCGGTCGTGCGCGCGGGTCTTCCATTCAAGGCCTTCGCCGCGCGCGGCGAAGAAGTCCTGCTGGCGCTTGATCAGCGCGTCCAGTTCGGCGCCGGTCACGCCGAGGTCGACCGGGCTGTTGACGAAGCCGAGGTGATCGCCGACGACGCGCACGATCGGCCCGTCCGACTCGGCGTACAGGCCATCGGGCAGGTCGCGGGTCTCGGCCGGTCGAGCCTGCTCGTCGTAGGCGCGCAACAGTGCGGCGACATCGGTCATGCCGCCAAACTAGCCAGAGCGGATCGGGCCGGCATCCCGTTTTCGGCCAAGGGCGTAATCCGTCCAGAGCGTAATCCGTGGCGCGTCGAATGACGCGCGGCCACGATGAGGTCTCATGAGGACGACGGCCTGGCTCGCACGCGATCTCGCCGAAGACGACGACTGGCAGTGGCAGTACGAGGACGATCCCGCGCTGTTCGAACGAGTTCGCGCGGAACTGGTGAACGGACGCGGAGTCGTGCTGCTGCACGGCCTTCCGGTCGACGGGCTCACCGACGCGCAGGCCGAACAGCTTGCCGTGGACGTGGCGCGGCGGATCGGCGAGGTGGTGCCGCAGGGCCCGAACGGCGAACTCGTCCGGCACGTGCGCGACGTCGGCGCCGATCCGAACGCGCCGACCAGCAGGAGCTACCTGCACAGCGGACAACTCGGCTTCCACGCCGACCCGACCGACGTGGTCGGCCTGCTCTGCCTGCGCGAGGCGAAATCCGGTGGCCGCAGCGCGGTGCTGAACGCGGTCGCGGTGCACGACGAGATCGTCCGCACCCATCCCGAACTCGCCGACCTGCTCTACCAGCCGTGGTGGCACGACGCGCGCGACGGCACGTTCCACCAACGGCCCCTCTACACCCCCGACCAGAGCGGCCGCCTCTGCGCCCCCTGGGGCGTGGACTACCTGCGCTCCGCGCAGCGACAGAGGGGGAGGGGCGGCTCCGATGTGCCCACGTTCACGCCGGCCCAGTCCGCCCTGGTCGACCTGCTCGAACACCTCACCGACGACCCGCGCTTCGCGTTCACCATGGACCTGCGCCCCGGCGACCTACAACTGTTGAACAACCACGTGACCATGCACAACCGCACCGCCTACGTCGACCACCCCGAGCCGGAGCGGCGCCGACACCTGATCCGGATCTGGCTGAACACGCTGAACACGCCAGCGTCTGCCAGCACCGCGCGAAATCGATAAACTGGGCACATGGGATTCCTTGATGACGTCAAGAAGCAGGCCGAGGAACTGAAGGGTCGCGCATCCGACTTCGTCGGACAGCACGGCGACAAGATCGCCGAGGGCATCGACAAGGTGGCCGGCAAGCTGGACAGCGGTACGCAGGGCAAGTACTCGGAGAAGATCCAGCAGAGCGCCGCCAAGGCCAAGGACGCGGCTCAGCGCTTCGGCGAGCAGTCCGGCCGGCAGGACTGACCGAAGGTCGTCAGCCGGGCCGGTTGAACTGCGCGGTCAGGTCCGCGTGGGTCACCGGTGCCGGTATCCGGCGTGCCCCGCTCGGCTGGAAGCCGTCCACGAACACGCGCACGTGCCGAGCGGACAATGTGGACGCGTCCTCGGCCGACAGGTGCGGCATGGGCCGGCAGACCAGCGCGGACGCGGTGATGATGTCCACCGAGTTGAGGTCGTCGCGGATCGTGCCGGCCGCGCGCCCCGCCGCGAGCACGGTCTCCAGGTTCGCGGCGATCTCCCGCTGCATGGCGAAAATCTCCGGGTTGTCCACCGCAGGGCCGCCGAGCAGCGGCAACACCAGTTCGTCGCGGCGCTCGACCAGGTTCAGCAGTAGGGTCTCGATCGCGCCGACCGGGTCGGCCAGCTTGGTCCTGGCCAGCCTCGTCTCCTCAAGCACCCGCGTGTAGGCGTCCTGCACGACCTGGCTGATCAGCGCGTTGCGGTCCGGGAACCGCCGGTACAGCGTGGCGATGTTCACGCCCGCGGTCCTGGCGATGTCGTCGAGTGGCGCCGAAATGCCGCGCTCGCGGAACGCGGCCCGAGCGGCCGTGAGAATCAGTTCCCTGTTGCGCGCGGCATCGGCCCGCAACCGTGTCGGCTGGGTCGCCATCGGCCTGATTTCCCTCCCACCGCCCCCGGCGTATCCGAAGAGTACTCCTTCGGTTACCCGCATCGACAGGGCAGAGGCAGGGCGGAGAAAGAGACGGAGGTCTCACGTGCTGCTACCGTGTGTGCATGTCGCCCGACACCGCGCAACAGCCTCTCGGGTTGCGGGAACGCAAGAAACAGCAGACAAAACGGGCGCTGGAACAGGCTGCTTTCGACCTGTTCGCCGAGCAGGGCTACGCCGAGACAACGGTGGAGGACATCGCGGCGGCCGCGCAGGTCTCCCGGGCGAGTTTCTTCCGTTATTTCGGCTCCAAGGAGGACGTGCTCACCGCGGATGACGACGTGCGCCGCGAACGGTTCATGCTCGCGCTCGCCAGACAACCGCGTGACATCCCGGTGCTCGCCGCGGTGCGCGCCGCGGTCGCCGAACACCTTGCCTACGCACGCGCTGACGACCGCAGGGTCACCTACGTCAAGGTGATCCTCGGTTCCCGAGTGCTGCTCGGCCGCGCCAACGAGATCCGCCTGCGCTGGTTGCGCGAACTCGAATCCGAGCTGCGTGCCAGGCTTCCCGGTTCATCCAATGTGGACATTCTGGCCGCGATGCTGGCCGGCATCGTGCTCGCCGTACTGGAAACCACCCTGCGACTCGTCGCGGTCGACCCAGAGCGGGACCTTGCCGACATCCTGGACACCGGTTTCGGCCTGCTCGCGCCCGACGTGACCCGCTGAGGTTTGCCCTTGTTGCCCGATCGGGTAGTAATCGATCGGGTGGGCGTGCGCGAACCCCGAGGTCAAGCCGTTTTTCCTATGGTTGCTGTCACGACGGGCAACCCCGACGGGTACGCCGCGTCTGGACAGGTAGGTAGCGAAACGCGGATCGAGAGGTTGGCGAGCCGATGGCCGGACAGTGGGGTCGCAACGACCAGTACGTGGAGCCACATCGTCCACCCGTGAATCCACGCCCCGACTACGCGCGACAACAGGCGTACCAGCGGCAGGTGGACCAGGCCCGACGGGCCGGTTTCGGCGCCGACTCCTACGTCGACCCGGATCGCCTGCCCAAGCCGCCGCGACCGATGCGGCCGCCACGGCAGCGCAACGGCTGGCGCATGTTCCGCCGGATCGTCGCGATCCTGTTGGTGCTGCTCGTGGTCGGCGCGGTCATCCTCTGGTTCTACCTCGACTCGTCGCTCAACCGGGTGAACGCGCTGTCCGACTACGCCGGCAGGCCGGCGCAGGGCACCGGCACGAACTGGCTGATCACCGGCGACGACTCACGCCAGGGCCTGACCGACGCACAGGCCGCGCAGCTGCACACCGGCGACTCGTCCTCGGTCGCGGGCGGCCGCACCGACACCATCATCCTGTTGCACATCCCGGACAACAGCACCAAGCCGACCATGGTCAGCCTGCTGCGCGACTCCTACGTCAGCATTCCCGGCCACGGCAAGAACAAGATCAACGCGGCCTTCGCCTTCGGCGGCCCTTCCCTGCTGGCGCAGACCGTCGAGCAGGCCACCGGCATCCGCATCGACCACTACGCGGAGATCGGTCTCGGCGGCTTCGCCTCGGTCGTCGACGATGTCGGCGGTGTGAACATGTGCCTCGACCAGCCGGTCAACGACTCCTACGCCGGCATCAACCTGCCAGCCGGCTGCCAGACCCTCAACGGTGCCAACGCACTGGGCTACGTTCGCAGCCGGCATGCCTTCGCCACCAGCGACTTCGCCCGCACCGACCACCAGCGGCAGTTCCTCGGCGCGTTGGCGGACAAGATCTCCAGCCCCGGTGTGCTGCTCAACCCGTTCGACTTCTTCCCGATGATCTCCGACCTGCCCGGCTCGATCACCGTGGACAGCGGCGACCACCTGCAGAACCTGATCGGCCTCGCCTGGGCCATGCGCGGCGTCTCCAGCGGCGGCGTTGTCACCACCGCGGTCCCGGTCAGCGGTTCCACCGGCAGCTCGCTGCTGTGGGACCCGACCAAGTCGCAGCAGCTGTTCAACGATCTCAACACCGACCAGGCAGTGCCCACCAGCCTGATCACCACGCACTGATCCCTGATCCCTGCCGCCCCCGGCCGGCCGTCGCCCCTCGACGGCCGGCCGCCTCCTCTTCAGACCCCCTGCCGTTCAGGCCAACCCCGCCCGTTCAGGCCAACCCCGCCGCGACCTGGTCCAGATAGTCCAGCGCCTCCTGTAGCCCGTCCTCCATCCCGGAGTTCACGTGCATGTCCCGGTTTTCCTTGCTGTCGTGGCGAACCAGGATCTCCAACGTGGTCCGCCCGTCCTGCTCGGTCAGCGTCAACGTGCTCACCGCGGGTGCGCCCGGCGCGCCCTCGAAGATCTCCGTTCTCCTCAGCCGTTCGTTCGGCACGATCTCGGTGAACTCGCCGTGGAACGCGACCTCGAAGCCGCCGTTGGCGGTCATCACATACCGCCACGAGCCACCGACCCGCAGGTCGATCTCGACGCTGTTCACCTCGCCGCGATCGCCCGCCCACCACCGTTTCACCAGCGCGGGTTCGGTGTAGGCGCGGTACACCAGGTGCTTTGGCGCGTCGAACTCCCTGCTGATCAGGATTTCGGTGTCGCTTGGCAGGGTCACCACTGCGGACTTACTGGTCATCATCTTCGGCCCCTTTCAGTTCGGCCAACACGTCGTCGAGCAGATCGAACCGCGCCGACCAGGTCTGTTCGTAGGTCTTCACCCAGTCGTGAATGACCTTGAGCGGTGCGCCGTTGAGCCGGTACAGGCGCTGCCGGCCCTCCTCGCGCACGTTGACCAGTCCAACCTCGCGCAGCACCTTCAGATGCTTGGACACGAGTGGCTGGGCGAGGTCGAGCAGCTTGACCAGATCGTTCACGGACCGTTCCCCCTGCGCGAGCAGATCGAGGATCTGCCGCCGCCGGGGTTCGGCGACCGCGTTGAACGCGTCCGTTGTCGTCGCTGCCCGAGCCATGGCGACAAAGATATACCCATATGGGTATATGTCAAGACCGTCCTCGCGAACCAGCCCGACCAGCTAATCTCCCGCTGGAAAAGGGGGGATCCATGGCTGACTCGGACGAACTGCCCCGACTCGCGACCCGACCGCTGGCGGTCGTGCTCGCCGTGCAGGCCGCCTGCCTCACGGCGCTGTCCGGCCGCTACGGGTTCAGCCGCGACGAGCTGTACTTCATCGCCGCCGGCAACCACCTGGCGCTCGGCTACGTCGACCAGCCGCCGATCACCCCGCTGCTGGCCAGGATCTCCACCACCCTCTTCGGCGACACCCCGTACGGCCTGCGCGTGATCAGCACGATCATGGCCATGCTCACCGTGCTGCTGGTCGCCCTGATCGCCCGCGAACTCGGTGCCGCCCGCGGCCCGCAGATCTTCGCCTCGGCCGCCACCGCGCTGTCCTCCTACGTGCTCGTGGTCAGCCACCTGCTCTCCACCAGCAGCTTCGACCTGCTCATGTGGACGTTGACCAGTTGGCTGCTGCTGCGCCTGCTGCGCACGGGCGATGGCCGCTGGTGGATCCCGGTCGGCCTCGCGGTCGGGCTGACGCTGGAGAACAAGTGGCTGATCGTCGGCCTGCTCGCCGCGCTGGCCGTCGGCCTGCTCACGGTCGGCCCGCGCGCGGTGTTGCGCACCTGGTGGCTCGCCGCCGGCATCGGCGCGGCCGTGCTGATCCTGGTGCCCAACCTGATCTGGCAGGTCCACAACGGTTTCCCGCAGCTCACCGTCGCGTCGCAGATCAGTCAGGCGGACGGCACCACCAACCGCGTCACGTTCATCCCGATGCAGCTGGTCTACCTCTCGCCGGTACTCGTCCCGGTCTGGCTCGCCGGCCTGGTCCGACTGTGGCGCGCGGCGCAACTGCGCTGGGCGCGCTCGTTCGTGATCGCGTACCCGGTGCTCTGCGTCGCGCTGATCATCCTCGGCGGCAAGCCGTACTACGCGGTCCCGCCGCTACTCATGTTCCTCGCCGCGGGCGCCGAACCAGCCATGTCAACCGTGCGCTGGTTCTTCGCCCGCCGGGTGACCGTCGGCCGGGTCGCGTCCTGGGCGGGAGTCGTGCTCGCCGCGCTGATCTCGGTCGTGGTCAGCCTGCCGGTGCTGCCGCAGCGCGATCTCAACCCGGTGCTGGCCATCGAGCCCGACCAGGGCGAGGAGGTCGCCTGGCCGAGCTTTGTGGACGCGGTGGCCGCGGGCTGGCAGCGGATCCCGGCGGGGGAGCGGTCCACCTCGGTCATCCTCACCGCCAACTACGGCGAGGCTGGCGCGATCGAGGAGTACGGCCACCTCCACGGCCTGCCCACCGCCTACTCCGGCCACATGTCCTACGCAGCCTGGGGCCCGCCCGCCGATGCCATGACCGGCCAGGTGCTGTGGATCGGTAAGTCCACGCCGACCGGGCTCGCCAGTTGCCGCCTGATCTCCCGCTACTACAACGAATACGGCGTGCACGACGACGAATGGGGCGTGCCCATCCGGCTGTGCACCGGCACGGCCGGACCGTGGTCGCGGCTGTGGGCCGGCCTCACCCGCTACTACTACGACTGAAATCAGCCGGTGATCGCGTTAATCAGCCGGTGATCGCGTTGAAGATCTTCGAGTACGCGTAGCCGAGCGGCTTGTCGTACTGGTCGACCTCCCAGAAAGCCAGTTCTGCCAGGCCGTTGGACTTCGCGAAGCTCTCCAGCGTCCTGGCGTTGGACTGGGTGAAGTTCTCGTTGTCGTCGTTCTTGCCCGCGATCGGCGTCAGGCCGAGGTGGCTGTACGCCGTGGCGGAGGAGTAGCCCCAGATGCTCTCCAGTTGGCGCTCCGTCGCCTTCGCCGCGGACTCCGCGTCGTTCAGCGCGTTCTGCCCGTCACCGAAGTCCATGGTCATGATGTTGACGACGGACACGGTGACGCCCTTGCTCTTCGCGTCCTTGAGCAGGTTGGTCGCGTTGCTCTCCAGACCGGTGGGGTCGACCGGCAGCGTGAAGTCCACCTGGACCGACTTGTTCGACTTCTGGATCTGCGCCAGTGCCTGGTCCCGACGCGACGTGGCCGAGGTGTTATTGATCGTGTCGCCCTCGATGTCGAAGTCCAGCCGCGTGATGCCGTAGGTGCTGATGACCTTCTCGTAGGCGGAGGCCAGGCTAGATACCGAGGTGCACGTTTCCGCCAGCTCTTTGCTGCCCGCCCCGCCGAAGGAGGCGGCCACGTTCCCGCCCGTCGACTGCAACGACCTGATCTGCGACGTGAAGGCGCCGACTGGGTCGCCACCGTCCTCCCATTGCAGGGTGCAACCGCTCTTGCGGTGAGGAAGGCGAGGGTGTAGTACTTCTCGCCCGATGCCTTCAGGTCCGCTGCCATGTCCCCGGCATCGCCGCTGGCGATCTGCAGGTACGGCGCGGAGAAGTGGGTCGGAAACGCCGAGGCCGGCGCGGCATCGGATGCGGTCGCACCGCTGGTGACCAGGGCGGCAGGCAGCAGGGCGATTACCGTCACAGCCAATGACCTGCGGATGTTATGTGCCATCGTGTCTTTTCTCCCAGTCGAAAAAGGGCGCGCACGAGTTCCCTCTTTCGAGGGTTCGTCTGGCCGGCCAACGGCGATTATATAAGCTAGTCTGGCTTACATATGGCGAACAATACATCCGAGTCCTGGGGAACCATTGCCAGCAAACAAACTGTTAATCGCGAGCTGGCAGTATCGGCAACGTTCGACGAGCTCGAGCAGGAAATGCGGAGGTGGCCGTGCGCATCGGCACCGAGTCGGTACATCACACCTGGGACAACAGCCTGCCCCCGGTCCTGGAGATCGAGCCTGGTCAGCGCGTCGAACTCGACCTGCTCAACTCGTCGGGCGGCCAACTCGGCCCGGACTCGACCGTCGCCGACGTGGCCGCCCTCGACTTCACCAGGGTCAACCCGGTCACCGGCCCGATCGCCGTCCGCGGTGCCCGACCTGGCGACGCCCTGACCGTCCGGGTCGTCGAACTCGCCGTCGACAGCTGGGGTTGGACAGCCTGTATCCCCGGCTTCGGCCTGCTCGCCGACGACTTCCCCGACCCGCACCTCGCCGTGTCCAGCATCGCCGATGGCACCATCACCCTCCCGTTCGGACCGAGCCTGCCGGCCGTGCCCATGATCGGCACCCTCGGCCTCGCGCTGCCCGAACCCGGCGCGCACTCCCTGGTCCCGCCCAGCCGGCACGGCGGCAACCTGGACATCCGACACCTGACCGAGGGCGCCACCATCACCCTCCCGGTCGGCGTCGCGGGCGCGCTGCTCTCCGTCGGCGACGCGCACGCCGCCATGGGCGACGGCGAGGTCTGCGGCACCGGCATCGAAACCTCCGCGCGCACGGTCCTGGAGATCGGCCTGCTGCCCGGCGCCGCCCCGCGCTTCCCGATCCTGGAAACCGCGCAGGCATCCAACCGCCCCGGCGCGGCCCTGGCCACCACCGGCGTCGGCCCCGACCTGCTGACCGCAGCCAAGGACGCCACCAAGGCCATGATCGACGAAATCACCCGCCGCACCGGCATCGCCCCGGTCGACGCCTACCTGTTGACCAGCACATCGGCCGATCTGAAGATCAGCGAGGTGGTCGACATCCCCAACTGGGTCGTGTCCATGCACCTCCCGCTCGTGCTACTCGCCGGATTTTGACGGTACAAAGGGGTCATGAAGCTGATCCTGAACGTCATCTGGCTGGTCCTCTGCGGCTTCTGGATGGCGATCGGCTACTGCGTCGCCGGCATCATCTGCTGCGTGCTGATCATCACGATCCCGTTCGGCATCGCGTCGTTCCGGATCGCCAGCTACGCGCTGTGGCCGTTCGGCCGCACCGTCGTCGACGCGCCGGATGCCGGCGCCGGTTCGTTGATCGGCAACATCATCTGGTTCATCTTCGCCGGCCTGTGGCTGGCCATCGGCCATGTGGTCACCGGCGTCGCTGCTGTGCGTCACGATCATCGGCATCCCGCTCGGCGTGGCCAACTTCAAGCTGATCCCGATCTCGCTGATGCCGCTCGGCAAGGTCATCGTCAACACCTGAGGATGTCCTCAGGCAGAAATGTCCTCAGGCAGAAGACGTACGGATCCCGTGCGCGTTGCCGCGTACAGATCCCGCAGCAGCGCGGCTTCCGCGCCGTGGTGAAGCGCCGTGGTATGAGCTCGTCGAGCACACGCAGCACGCACGAGCGCGGCGCGGCCAGGCTCTCAGTCGGGTGCGCAGCCGCTGCAAGCGTAGTCGGACAGTCAGCAGATCATCTCGGCCGGTAGCCATGCCTCGAAGCTAGCGCCCCTCTGAACGAGCGCTAGCTAACCAGCCAGAAGCCCTTACCTAGCGCTCGCTCAAGTGCTGGGAATGCAAGGCTGAGAATACGGCTGAATACAAGGCCTGGGAATGCAGGCCGGGAATGCTCAGTCCTCAGTGGATTCCGGCTCGTAGGCCAGGTTCGGCCTGAGCCAGCGCTCGACCTCAGCAACGGTCATCCCGCGCCGCGCCGCGTAGTCCTCGATCTGATCCCGACCCAGCCTGCCGACCGTGAAGTACCGCGACTCCGGATGGGCGAAGATCAGGCCGCTGACGCTCGCTGCGGGTGTCATGGCGAAGCTCTCGGTCAGATCCATGTCCAGCCGCTTGGCGTCGAGCAGCTCGAACAGCACCTGCTTCTGGCTGTGGTCCGGGCTGGCCGGGTAGCCGAGCGCGGGCCGGATGCCACGGAACCGCTCCGCGTGCAGGTCCTCAAGCTTCGGGTCGGCGTCCGGCTCGAACCAGTCGCGCCGCGCCCGCAGGTGGATGTATTCGGCGAACGCTTCGGCGAGCCGGTCGGCGAGCGCCTTGACCATGATCGCGCGGTAGTCGTCGTTGGCCGCCTCGTACTCGGCAGCGAGCGTGTCGGCGCCGTGGATGGCGACCGCGAAGCCGCCGAGATGGTCACCCTCGGGCGCGACGTAGTCGGCGAGCGACCGGTTCGGCCGGCCCTGTGGCTTCTCGGTCTGCTGCCGCAACATGGGCAGCGCGACCGGTGCCTCGCCGCCCGATTCGGCGTCGACCAGCAGGTCGTCGCCGCTGGTGTGGGCAGGCCAGAAGCCGTAAGCGCCCTTGGCGGTGAACCGACCCTTCGCGATGATCTCGTCGAGCAACGTGTTGGCGTCATCGAACAGTTCCCTGGCCACCGGCTGGTCCAGGATCGCCGGATACTTGCCCTTCAACTCCCAGGCCAGGAACAGGAACTGCCAGTCGATCATCGCGCGCAGCTCGGTCAGGTCCGGCTCGACGAACCGGACGCCGGTGAACGCGGGCACCGGCAGGTCGTCGAAGGAGACCCGCTCGCGGTTGGCACGCGCCTGCTCCAGCGTCAGCAGCGGACGCTCGTGCCGGTTCGCGTGCGCGAGCCGCAGCTTCTCCTGCTCCTGCGCGTTGCTGATGGCCAGCGCGGCGGCACGATCCGGGTCGAGCAGATCGGACACCACGCCGACCACACGCGACGCGTCGAGCACGTGCACCGTGGTGCCGTCGTAGGCGGGCGCGATGCGCACCGCGGTGTGCTGGCGGGAGGTGGTCGCGCCGCCGATCAGCAGCGGCAGGTCCATACCGCGCCGCGCCATCTCGGTCGCCACGTTGACCATCTGGTCCAGCGATGGCGTGATCAGCCCGGAAAGGCCGATCGCGTCCGCCTTCTCGGCCAGCGCGGTGTCCAGGATCTTGCCGGCCGGCACCATCACGCCGAGGTCGATCACCTCGTAGTTGTTGCAGCCGAGCACAACGCCGACGATGTTCTTGCCGATGTCGTGCACGTCGCCCTTGACCGTGGCGAGCACGACCTTGCCCTGTCCCCTGTTGCTGTCGAGTCGGCCCGCCAGCCGCGCCTGCTCCTTCTCCGCCTCCATGAACGGCTCCAGGTAGGCGACCGAGCGCTTCATCACCCGCGCGCTCTTGACCACCTGTGGCAGGAACATCTTGCCCGAGCCGAACAGGTCGCCGACGACCTTCATGCCGTCCATCAGCGGACCCTCGATCACGTCCAGCGGACGCGCGGCCGCGACCCTGGCCTCTTCGGTGTCCTCCTCGATGAAGTCGACGATGCCGTGCACGAGCGCGTGCGAGAGCCGCTGCGCTACCGGCGCGTCGCGCCAGCTCAGGTCGACCGCGCGCTTGGTGCCGCTGCCCCGGATGTTCTCGGCGAAGCTGACCAGCCGGTCGGTCGCGTCCTCGCGCCGGTCGAACAGCACGTCCTCGACCAGTTCCAGCAGGTCGGCCGGAATGTCCTCGTACACGGCCAACTGACCGGCGTTGACGATGCCCATGTCAAGGCCGGCGCGCACGGCGTGCAGCAGGAACGCCGAGTGCATGGCCTCGCGCACCACGTCGTTGCCTCGGAAGGAGAACGACAGGTTGGAGATGCCGCCGCTGGTCCGCGCGCCGGGACAGCGCTGCTTGATCCTGGGCAGCGCGTCGATGAACGCCTTGGCGTACCCGTTGTGCTCGGCGATGCCGGTGGCCACGGCCAGCACGTTCGGGTCGAACACGATGTCGGTTGGCGGGAATCCGACCTCCTTGGTGAGCAGGTCGTACGCGCGGCCGCAGATCTCGACCTTGCGGTCGGCGGTGTCGGCCTGGCCCTGCTCGTCGAAGGCCATCACCACGACGCCCGCGCCATAGTCGCGGATCTTGCGCGCCTGCTCAAGGAAGGGTTCCTCACCCTCCTTGAGGCTGATCGAGTTGACCACGCCCTTGCCCTGTACGCACTTGAGGCCGGCCTCCAGCGCGCTCCACCGCGAGCTGTCGATCATGATCGGGATCCGCGCGACCTCGGGCTCGGTCGCGACCAGGTTCAGGAACGTGGTCATCGCCTGCTGGCTGTCCAGCAGGTCGGCGTCCATGTTCACGTCGAGCAGGTTGGCGCCGCCGCGCACCTGCTCCAGTGCCACGTCCACCGCGGCCTGGTAGTTGTCGCTCTCGACCAGCCTGCGGAACCGCTTGGACCCGGTGACGTTGGTGCGCTCACCGATCATCACGAATCCGGTGTCCGCGCCGATCTCGAACGGCTCCAACCCGCTGAACCTCGTGCGCTCGGCGATGTCCGGCAACTGCCTCGGCGCGACGTCCCGGACCGACGACGCGATCTCCGCGATATGCGCCGGTGTGGTGCCGCAGCAGCCGCCGACGATGTTCACGATCCCGGCCCGCGCGAACTCGCCCATCAACTCGCCGGTCTGCTCGGGCGTCTGGTCGTAGCCGCCGAAGGCGTTGGGCAGGCCCGCGTTCGGATGCGACGCGACATAGGTGCCGGCCAACCGCGACAGCTCTGCGACGTGCGGGCGCAACTCCGCAGCGCCCAGCGAGCAGTTCACGCCGACGACCAGCGGATTCGCGTGCTCGATCGAACTCACGAACGCCTCGACCGTCTGCCCGGAGAGCGTCCGCCCGCTCAGGTCGACGATGGTCACCGAGATCCACAGCGGCAGGTGCGGCGCGACCTCACGAGCTGCGGCGATCGCGGCCTTGGCGTTGAGCGTGTCGAAGATCGTCTCGATCAGCAGCAGGTCGACGCCGCCCTCGGCGAGCGCCGAGATCTGCTCGGCGTACGCGTCACGCACCTGGTCGAACGAGACCGCGCGAAATGCCGGGTCGTCGACCTTCGGTGAGAGCGAAAGCGTCACGTTCAGCGGCCCGATCGACCCGGCCACGAACCGCCCACCCGCCTCGTCAGCGGCCTGCCTTGCCAGGCGTGCGCCCTCGACGTTGATCTCGCGCACCAGGTGTTGCAGCGCGTAGTCGGCCTGGCCGATCGAGGTCGCGGTGAACGTGTTCGTGGTGGTGATGTCCGCGCCGGCTTCCAGATACTGCCGGTGCACGCCCAGCACCAGGTCCGGCCTGGTCAAATTCAGCAGATCGGGATCGCCGGTGACATCGTGGGAGTGGTTGCGCAGTGAATCAACGCGATAGTCCTCGGGGGACAGTTTCGCATTCTGGAACATGGTGCCCCAGGCGCCGTCCAACACCGCGACGCGCTGCGAGAGCAGTTGGCGCAGGGCATCGATTCGTTCGCCGTGATTCGCTGATTTCTGCACGTGCGCACCTCCCAGGATGTGGGAGGCGCCCTTGTCCGTGGTCGATCCAAGCCGAGCGTGGCGGGCAAATCGCCCGTTGCAGCGCCTCTCGGCTCGGTGACCAATATACTCCAAACCCTTGCGGCTCATGGCACCTCTCAAGCCCGGCTCGATCAGATAGTGATCCCCACGTGCCGAATTCGCCTATCGCGCCGCGCCAATCGGCCTGATGACCACCGTGTTCACGTCAACATCCGCCGGTTGGTCCAGTGTCCACGTTATGGGATCGGCAACATGTTCGACCGTCAGATTGTCGCCGTTCGGCACCCCTGCGCGCGTATCCCAGAATGGCATTCCCACTCATCCGCTGCGATCAGCGTCGCCCCGATCCCGTTCGTCGGTCACCCGCTGGCGCACGTTCTCGGCGAGGCCGGTGACCGCCCATTTCGCCGCCCTGGCCCGCAACGCGGCCAGCACCGTCTTGATCAGCCGTCTTGATCAGCCGTCTTGATCAGAGCCGTCTTGATCAGCACGGCTGGCCAGAGCACGTTCGTCAACACCATCGTTCGCCATTCGTTCGCCATGCGCCGGGAGCTCCTGATCGAACGCTCGCAAACGCCCGCTCGGTCGTCCGGCCACGGTGAGAGGCTGGAGTGCCCTCGAACTCAAGCGTTAGGGCTGAACCCGTGGTGGACACGGTCGAGCGGCTGACCATCTGCCGCGGACCGCACTGAACTGAGCGTGCACGCGCTGCGTTTCTACGAGCGCGAGGGCCCGCTCGCAGGCTGCGCGCCTCCGGCCTGCCGCTGCGCGCCATCCGCGAGTGCGCCAGCCTGGTGCCGGCTGGTGCCGGCAACGAACTCGCCCGGCTGAACCCGCTGCGCAAGCACCAGGACGCGTCGCGGCCCAGTTGTGCGAACTCGATCGGTAGGCCGAACCGCGCGATGTAATGCCACACCCGCTTCAATTCCTGCTGATCGCCATTCCCGATCGGGCCATGTCACCGATGATCTGCGTCGACAAACCCGTCCCTGACAAGGGAAAGCCCGAGTTCGACGATGTGCGCGCCACGATGGACCGGATGCGCCGGCAGTTCGTCGCCCCGAGCCGAAATCCGCGCTGCCATTCGAGCCGGCAGGGGAGTAGCGCGGCCAGGATCGACCGGCCGATCCGGATGAAAGGCCCGATGACAGGCCGGATGAAAGGGCAGGTCGATGCGAAGTTCGGAACCGAGCGAGCGCTCGCTCGAATGCTCGGCGACATGAGCTAGCGCTTGTTCAACCCATTGATCATGTTCCCCCCATGATCACTGTTATCCGTCCGGGCGCAACGTCTTCAAATGCGCGATGGCGAGATCGATCGTGACCTCAAGTGGCACGGTCTCCCGACGAGCCTTGCTGAGCAGCAGACTGCCCTGCACCACGACCAGCAGGGCCAGTGCGAGCTGGTCCGGGTCGGCGTCCGCGCGCAGTTCGCCTCGGTCGCGCATGGCGACGATGCCATGACGCGGCATCTCCTCCCAGCGCGCGAACGAGGTGGCCAACCAACCGGTCTCGGACAGCTCGACCGCCAGCGTGCCGAGCGGGCACCCGCCCATGCTCAAGCGCCGTCGTCGGAAGTCGAGGAGTTCGCCACGCCAGCCCTGGAGCGCGGCGAAGCTGTCCAACCCGGCCAGTGAGTTCGCCTGGACCTTCAGTGTCTCGTCGGTCTGTAGCTCGATCACCGCGCAGACCAGGGCATCTTTGCCGGCGAAGTAGCGGTAGGGCTGCGAAGGGCCGACCTTGGCCGCGGCCTGCACGTCCGCGATGGTGGTCCGGCCGACGCCCTGGTCGAGCACGAGCCGCGAGGCTGCGGCCACGATCCGCCCGCGTCGCCCGCCCCTTCGCGGTCAGTCGATGCCGACTCGTCCGCGCTGCCGCGCCGCGCTCGGTCCGCTCCCCATAGCGCGACCATACCAATTTTTAGAGTAGCCGCTCCAATTATTCAACGTTGATCGTCAGTAACTACAGTTCAGCTGACCGTGATCGCGGTCGACAGGGACTCGCGGCAGGTCGGCGATCGGCCTCGGCCGCAACTACTTCGGCTACTTCGGCTACTTCGACGCGGCGAGCACCCGCCACTCGGACCTGCTCGACCCTTCGCATCCGAACTGGTCGGAGATCACCGCATGGCTGACCAACCGCTTCGCCGAGCCGAGCTGAGAACCGCTCTCAGTCTGTTCTCAGGCCGACTGTTCTCAGGCCGAACCCCGGAGCACCAACTCGGTCGGCAGCACGACCGCCGACTCGATCACTTCGCCGTTGACAAGGCGCAGCAGCTGCCTGGCCATCTGCCGTCCGATCTCGACGATCGGCTGCCGGACGGTGGTCAGCGGCGGATCGGTGTATGCGGCCAAGGCGATGTCGTCGAAGCCGATCACCGCGACGTCGTCCGGCACCCGCCGACCGGCTTGGCGCAGCGCCTGCAATGCCCCGTCCGCCATCAGGTCCGATGCCACGAACACTGCGTCCAATGCGGGATCGTCCTCAAGCAACTGACGCATGGCCGCTGCGCCCGAGTCCATGGTGAAGTCGCCGACCGCGACGATCGAGCGCCGCGACGAGCCGCGCAGCGCGTCTCGGTAGCCGGTCAGTCGGTCGATCCCGCCGATCATGTCCTGCGGCCCGGCTATCGTCGCGATCCTGGTCCGGCCCGCGTCCAGCAGGCGCCGAACGGCCGCTGCCGCGCCACCGATGTTGTCGACCCCGACATACGGCACGGAGGTCGGGCCCGAGCGAACGCTCGTTACAGACAACGGGAATGCCGATCCTGGTCAACGCGGACGGCAGCGGATCCGCGCCGTGCAGGGAGGCCAGCATGACGCCGTCCACGTGGTGCGCGGCTATCGAGCGCTCGATCCGGGTGTGGCTGGCTTCCGACCCGGCCAGCATCAGCACGAGCTGCTTGTCCGCGGCCTCAAGTTCCTGGCTGACGCCATGGATGACGCCTGGAAAGAACGGATCGTCTGAGAAAACCCGCGTGGTCGGCTCCGGCAGCACCAGCGCGATCAGGTCCGTTCGCCGGGTGACGAGAGTGCGCGCGGCATGGTTGGGCACATACCCGAGTTCGGCGATGGCGCGCTGGACGGACTCCTGACTCGCCGTTGTCACCGGCAGCCCGTTGACAACGCGCGACACCGTCGCCCTGGACACACCCGCCCGTGCCGCGACGCTTTCCAACGTCGGCCGCCGATGCTCCACGTTCACCCGCCCACCTCGCTCTCACCGTCTTCGATTCTGCCTCATCCTCGTCCACTGTGAGAGCGCTCTAAGCAGAAGTCAGTCAGATTGGCTGATCGAGACGCAACTGTTAGCCCGTTCTGCGCCGTGATTACGTGTTCTACTGGAGGCGCCATATGAAGCAGGCGGTAATCTCCAGATGAGAGCGCTCTCTGCCGTGCCAGAGTTCGATGCTGAGCGCCATGGTCCGGTCCGGCCACTGATCACCGCAGACCATCGTCGGTCGCCCCACGCTCGTTTCACAGCTCGCCCGAGGAGAACCGCGACTGCCCGGAGAAAAGGCGAAGCGCCGACGGGAGTTGGCACCGCCGACGCTTCCGTGATCAGTCTGTGGGCCCGTCTCCGGGCCGAGAAGGGAGTAGCCGACGCGCCTTCCCGCCAAACCGGGATATCTGAGAAACTTGGTGTCTATTCGGTAACGAGTCAGAATGCGCTGGTCAGTCAGGTTTTCGCGGTGGTGAGCGTGGCGCGATGGGTCCGGTAATGCCCCCAACCCCGCGACCAGGTCGCCGACCATTCGCCGTGTCGACGGGACCGGCACGTCCGCCCTGAAGACACCGACCGGCTTCGCCTCGCCCGGCCCGACCAGGACCTGTCTACGGACCGGCCGGTCGACGCGGCCATGCCGAGCGCCAACGGTATGACCACCTGCCGGCATCGCGGGCGTCGACTACATCATCGACGGCGTCATCGACGGCGGCACGCTGAATCTGTCTGACACGGCTCCGCCACCGGCGTACGTTCGCGGCATGCTGGGCAGAGCGGACGAACGGGCGCGGTGGACGCGGGTGACCGCACACCGCGAGTTGCCGTTGGACCTGCTCGACGCGCGGTTCGTGCACCACCGCTTCGTCCCGCACGCGCACGAGGAGTTCTCCATCGGCGTCTGCTCGGAGGGCGTCGAGGTGCTCGACTACCGGGGCGCCAAGTGGTATGCGAGCCCCGGCACCGTGGTCGTCCTCGAACCGGGTGAGCCGCACACCGGGTATTCCGCCACCCCGGCAGGGTTCGCCTACCGCGCCATGTACCCGGCCGTTGCCCTGGTCGCGGAGAGCGGCCTGGCCAACCCGCACTTCCCAGTGCCGATCGTGGCCGACCCCGAACTGGCCGCCGCGTTGCGCACCGCGCACGTCGCGCTCGCGCGCGGCACCGACCCGATCGAGGCGGAAACCCGGCTCACCACTGGACTCGCCACCCTCCTTGCTCGCCATGCCGAAGTCCGCCCACGCCGCGCGAGCCGTCAACCTGGGAAGGGCGTCGCCCGCGCCACCATGGCCATGCTCGCCGACCAGCTTCTCGATCCCCCGTCCCTTGCCGACATCGCCGCCGAGTTCGGGCTGTCCCGCTTCCAACTCCTGCGCGCCTTCCACGCCGAGGTCGGCATGCCGCCCTACGCGTGGCTCGCCCAGTACCGGGTCAACCGGGCCCGCTGCCTGCTCGTTGACGGCCGCCGGCCCGCCGAGGCTGCGGCCCTGGTCGGGTTCGCCGACCAGGCGCATCTCAACCGTTGGTTCCGGCGCGTCGTCGGCGTCACCCCTGGCTGCTTTCGCAACAGCGTTCAAGACAGCCTCCGCCGCGATCGGCTGAACTGAGAACACGGTTTCTCAGGGAGGACACGTTGAGCAGGCGCGGTTGGGTGCTGTTCGGGTTGATGGCACTGCTGTGGGGCATCCCGTATCTGTTGATCAAGATCGCGGACAGTGGCGTGTCCGTGTGGGTGCTGGTGTTCGCGCGGACGAGCATCGGCGCGCTCGCGCTGCTGCCGTTCGCGGTGCGCAGAGGCCAGTTCGCGATCCTGCGCAGGCACTGGTTACCGCTGCTCGTCTTCGCCGGCACCGAGATCCTGCTGCCCTGGTTCCTGCTGCCTGACGCGGAACACCGGCTGCCCAGCTCGCTGACCGGCATGCTGATCGCGGCCGTACCGATCATCGGCGCGATCATCGGCCAACTCGGGCCCGACCCGGAACGCCTCGGCCCATGGCGCTGGACCGGCCTGCTCGTCGGCTTCGGCGGCGTCGCCCTGCTCGCCGGCCCCGACCTCGGCACGGGCGGCGGCGACACGTTCTCCATCGTCGAGGTGCTGATCACTGCGATCCTCTACGCGATCGCGCCGCGCATCGTCGCCAGCAAGCTCGCCGACGTGCCCGGACCACTGATGACCAGCGCCAGCCTGGGTTTCTCAGCGATTCTCTACGCGCCCGCCGCCGTTCTCAGCTGGCCCTCAGCAACACCGAGCCTCAACGTGCTACTCGCGCTCGTCGGCCTCGGGCTGATCTGCACCGCGCTCGGCTTCATCGTGTTCTTCGCGCTCGTCCGCGCCGAAGGACCCGGTCGAGCCATGGTGTTCACCTACTTCAACCCGCCGATCGCGGTATTGGCCGGCGCGCTGGTGCTCAACGAGACGATCACGCCGCTGACCATCGTCGCATTCGTGCTGATTCTCGGCGGCTCCGTGCTCGCCACTCTGCGCACCCGCCGCCCTGTCGAGCCGGTCCCGGAACCGGTCTGCTGATCAGCCCTGCCGGCCGACCGCGTTCAACGCGATCGTCACGTACCGCTTGGCCACCGTGTTCGGCGACAACCGCCCGTCCGGCGGATACCAGCGCCCGACCGCGTCGAACACGGTCAGCACTGCGGGATCGTCTCCGCCGGGAACTCGGCGTTGAACACACCCGCCTCGTTCCGGCCAGCACGATGCTTCTTGTCAACTGCTCCAGTTTGCCGCGTAGTGCCACGTATCGTGCGCGACTGTCCGGTTCGAGACTGCGCAGTTCTGCGGTAAAGCCCTGCGATGCGTGCCGTGCCGTGAACTCCACCACGCACTCCACCAACGCGGCCGGCCCGTACGTCGGCAGGCCCGCATGCGGCCCGTGAGCAAGGGCCATCGACATGGCCTGTTTGCTCTCGCAGTGGTAGTCAGCCCAGGGCACGGTCAGCCCCCCAGTGCGCTGCGCGATGTCCCGCACCCTCGCCAACGAGACCTGCTTACGCGGGCGGCACCAGCACCGGCTTGACCATGTTACCGCGCGCCATCGCCTGCTCAGCTTCGGCGATCCTATCGAGCGAGAACGTGCTGATCAGCTTGTCGAACGGGAACCGGCCCTGCCGCCACAACTCGATCAGCCGGGGGATCATCAGCCTCGGCACCGCGTCGCCCTCGATGATGCCCTTCAGGCTTCGACCCAACGACAGAATGCTCGGATCGAACGTCATCTCGCCCTGGGTGCGCCGAGCAGCCCACAGGTCCCAGTCAACCGCAGCGCGTTCACCGCAGTCAACATCACTTCCGGCACCCCTGTTGTGTCCAATGTGTACTGCCTGCCGCCGACCGACGCTGATCAACAGCAGAGGCAGGAGTTCCGCGAGCACGCCAGGTTCTGGCTTACCGTGAACATGCCGCCTGGAGACACCGACGATCTCGCGTTGCCAAACGATTCCAGGCCGCCATTCACGACGCGGATTTCGCCGGCATCACCTGGCCCGCCGCCTACGGCGGGCAGGGACTCGGCGAACCGGCGCAGCTCGCTTTCAACGACGCCGCCAAGGACTTCGACCTGCCCACCTGGCCGTTCATCATCGGCATGGGTATGTGCGGGCCGACCATTGTCGATCGCGGCATAGAGAGAGCAGAAGTCGCGCTACCTTCGGTCGCTGCTGCGCGGCGAGGAGATCTGGTGCCAACTGTTCTCCGAACCGGGTGCGGGCTCGGACGTCGCCACCGTCGCCGTCGCCGAGGACACCAGCCGCTGGACCGCGACCGACACCCGCACCATGGCCACGCCCGACCCGGACGGTTGGCGGCTGACCGGCAGTAAGAACCTCGTGCTCGACGGCGCATCCGCCGATGTGCTGATCGTTCTGGCGGACAGTCGGAGGGTCCGGCCTTCTTCCGTGTCGCCGGTATCGCCGGCGTCCTCACCCGCACCCTGTTGGTCGGCCTCGACCCGACCCGCCACTTCGCCTGCGTCGACCTTGACGAAACCCCGGCTCTCCGTCTCAACGCGACGGCTCCGGTCGCCGCGCTGCGAAGGTCGCCGGCCTCGCCGCGCTGCCTCGCCGCCGAATCCCTCGGCGTGCTGGCCGCGACGCTCAAGATGACCGTCGACTACGCCAAGGTCCGCGTGCAGTTTGGCCGCTACATCGGCTCCTACCAGGCGGTCAAACACCTGTGCGTCGAATCCTATGCAAACTACGACTTCGCCTGCTCCGTCTTGCGCGACGCCGCCTGGGCAGCCGATCACGAGCCGGTCGGTTTCCCGCTCGCCGCCGTGCACGCGCAAGTTTCCGTGCTACCGGCGGCTTTCCGGGCAGCGGCACGCAACATCCAGGTGCATGGCGGCGTCGGCTACACCTGGGAACACGACGCGCACCTCTGCTACAAGCGCGCGAAATCCAACGAACTCCTGCTCGGCAACGGCGTTTCGGCGGACTTCGCACTGGCCGACCGGCTCGGTATCTGAGTTTGTCGGTGCGCTCGGCTAGGGTTGCCCGGTCGTTCCACAAAGCAGGTGATGGAAAGGTCGAGTCGACGTGGTAAAGACAGCTGACGCCAACGAGGTGCGCGAGGAATGGCGGGTCTCCTCGGCCGCGGAACTCTCACCCATTCTCACACATGCCCTTGCCGCGTTCACCGAACACGGTTATCACGGCACGTCCGTGCGCGACATCGCGCGCCGCGTCGGCGTGACCGTGCCCGCGTTGTACTACCACTACGAGAACAAGCAGGCGATGCTGTTCGACCTGCTGACCAGGTCGATGGAGTCGTTGCTGCGCCGCTGTCGCGCCGCAGTCGCCGAGGCAGGCACCGATCCGGCGGCCGGGTTGGCCGCGCTGGTCGAGTGCATTGTGCGGTTCATGGCCTACCGCGGTTCCAAGGGCCTGCTCGACTCCGAGATCCGCAGCCTCGAACCGGACAACCGCCGCGCCTACATCGCCCTGCGCGACCAGCTCGACAAGGAGATGCACACCGTCGTCATCGACGGTGTGTGCAAGGAGGTGTTCCGCACCGACTATCCGGAGGAGACCGCGCGGGCATTGCTCACCATGTGCCACGCGGTCCCCAAGTGGTACCGGCTCGACGGGGAACTGAGCCCCGCGGAGCTGGCCGAACGGTATGTCGTGTTCGGACTGCGCATGATGGGCTACAAACCGGCGAAGCGCAGGCACCGTCCGCGTTCCATCCGGCCAGGCGGCACGATCATGACCGCGCGACAGGACGACGTGGCGATCGCCCGCGTGGCCAGCCGTTCCGTGCTCGGTGAGACAGCCGTCGCCATCGGCGCGACCGCCCTGCTCGACTACCAGTGATAGGCCGCGACCAGCGGGGATCGCGCGGCACCCAGCATGCTGTGTCCGACAACGAGCATGCCCGACCCGTCCGGCAGCGCAGCGCCGCCGTGCAACACGAACGATTCCGGTGCGTGCACGGAATGCCACCGCGACCCGTCCCAATGGCCCAGATACGACTCGATGTCCGCGCCCTGCACCGTTCGGCCCAAGGCCCAGATCTGCCCGTCGCCGCGAATCAACTGATCCACCCGCACCGACTCAGCGGGCGGGCGTGCGGGCCACCAGCGGCGTCCGTCCCAGCGCATCGCCAACGCGCGCGCCGAGCGCCGTGCTGCTCGCACGCCCGGCCGGGTGGTCAACCCGCCGGTCGCCCACACGTCGTGCGTGGCTAACGCGACCACGTCGGTCAGTTGACCCCACCCGGGCCCGGTCGGCGGGATCGGCATGCGTTCCCAGGAGCGGCCGTCCCAGTGCAGGACCACCGGCTGCTCGGCGTCCGCGCCGACCGCCCAGACGTCGTCCCGCGACGTTCCGTCCACCCCGAACAGACCCCAGTAGCGGCCGATGTCCGGCAAGGCCAGTTCGGTCCAGCGCGTGCCGTCCCAGCGGCGGACCACTCCTCTGGCCAGCCACGGATCATTGAGCCTGGTTGCCTGGCCTACGCAGTACACCGCGTCCGGGCCGAACGCGGTGAACTCCGCGAGGACCGTGCGCTCGCCGCGCCGGTTGGGCATCGGCACCTCCCGCCACCCGCGACCGTCCCAGTGCAGGCAGCGCCCCAGCCCGACCGTCCAGACGTCCGCGACCGAGGCCACAACGGCGCGCCGCACGCGCCCGATGTCCGGCGTCTGGACCTGCCGCCAGCCGGAGCCATCCCGCCGAAAGATCGCGGTGCCGATGTCGTCGTCGCTGCGAACCATGCCCACCGCCCAGGTCATGCCGAACCCGGACGCGACCGTGTGCACCGCGGTCAGCTCCCCGACCGCCGCGATCTGCTCCTCCGCCCACCTCATCCCGCCACGCCAACGCGCCATCACCCGATCGGGTTCCCTCGCCGCCGTGATCAGCGCAGGGAGCAGGCGAAGTTCCTGTTCTTCGTGGGCCACCAGCCCAATCGCGACGGCAGCATCGGCAAAGGTTGCCTGAGCCAGTGGTGCCCGCGCCGTTCGAGCACTACATAACGTGGGGCAAGGCCATACTGTTCGGCGACGAGGAGGCCGACGTGCGGATCCTCGCCGCGACGCATCCGAAGCAGGCCAAGGAGTCCGGCAGGGATCAGCGGTTTCGACGACGCCCACCGGCGGCGCATCGGTATGACATCGTGGTGGCCGGCGACCTCCTCGGCGAGTTCGGCCAGCACGCCGAACCGCGCGAGTTCCTGCTCGCCGCCGGCGATCGCGTGCTCGGCTCATGCTGGGTCGGCCGCTTGGCGAGCGCTCGTTCGGCTGGGCTCGCAGTTTGGTTAGTGCTCGTTCAGTTGGGGCGGCGGCTTGGGTGGTCAGTTGCCCAATCGCGCAGCGACGGCCGGCACCACGTGGCCGCGGTACCGCAGTGCCCAACCCGGGAGACCCCAGTCGTCCCCGGTGACCACCCCTCGGCAACCAGGAGCGCCGCAGTTGCAGGGCATCCGGAATTCCGGTTCCGCCGTCTGCGTCGCATAGTCGACGGTCAACTCGGTGTCGGGGGTGAGATCGCGACGGGCGACGAGGGTGTAGGCGCCCGCATGCCAGATGCTCGGGTCACAGCTGTGGTTGCCGTAGTGGATCGGCGCCTCGGCCGGCAGGATCAGGTGCACGTCGTTGTCGAGGTTGACAGTGTCCAGGTACTGATGTTCCTGGAGGGCGGCCAGCAGTAACCTGTGCAGTTCCGCGCCGTCGACCAGTCGGCCGGCCAGGGTGGCGACCACCGCACCGGCCAGGATGTTCTCGCTGGTGAACAGGCCGCGTCCGGAGATCGGCGAGTACCGGACCTCGACTGCCGGGTGCAGCCAGCATTCGCTGCCGCTGGTCTCCGGCAGCCGGGTTCTGGTTCGGCTCGTCGCCATCCCTCAGTTGTAACCCCTCGGACTGGGATCTACCTCGTGGCTGGGCAGGAAAGCCGGACTTTCCCACATCGCGGCCCATCCGGTCGCTGGTTCACCCGGCCGGTCCCGGATTGATACCCGCTCGTTCGGCCCTGGTCAGCACCTGACCCCCGACCTCCGACTATCGTGCACCGAGTGATTGTCCAGAGCCTGCTGCTGCCGCACGCGAGCATCCCGAGCCCGTCGATCAACGGCTTCTACCTCGGGCCGTTGTACATCCGCTTCTACGGCCTGATGTACGTGGTCGGGATCGCTCTGGCCATCTACATCGCGCGACGCCGGTGGCGGGTGCTGGGCGGCTCGGTCGACCTCGTTGACGAGGTCGCGCTGTGGGGCGTGCCGGCCGGGATCATCGGCGGTCGCATCTATTTCGACATCACCACGCCAGCCCAGATCCCGCCGCACTGGTGGGGCGTGTTCGCCGTCTGGCAGGGCGGCCTTGGCATCTGGGGCGGTATCGCGCTGGCCGCGGTAGTCGGCATCTGGCGGGTACGGCGGACCGGCGCCTCGGTGGGCAGGTTCATGGACACGGTGGCGCCGGCCATCCTGGTCGCGCAGGCGATCGGTCGGATCGGCAACTACTTCAACCAGGAACTCTTCGGTGGCCCGACCTCGCTACCGTGGGCGTTGCAGATCGACCCGCAGTACCGGCCGCCGGGCTACCTGCAGAACGCCACGTTCCACCCGACCTTCCTCTACGAGCTGATCTGGGATCTTGCGCTGGCCGCATTCCTGGTCTGGTTGGGCCATCACCGCAAGATCCGGCCGCAGGGCCTGTTCGCGCTCTACGTGGCCGGGTACTCGGCGTTCCGGATCTTCGAGGAGTCGCTGCGGTCGGACTACTCGCTGTACTTCCTCGGCCTGCGGCTGAACTTCTTCGTAGCCAGCGTCCTGACGGTGATCGGCATCATCTGGTTCGTCCTCGTCCAGCGCAGGCCGATGCCGGTCGAGCCGACCGACGGCGCACCGACGCCGGATTCGTCCGACATTCAGCAGGACGGCGCTCAGGAGGTCGATGCTGAGACGAAGGCGTCTCAGGAAGTCGATGCTGAGAGCGCGGAGTCTCAGGAGCCGGTGGCTGAGAAGGACGAGTCTCAGGCAGGAGAAGCTGAGAGTGCGGAGGTCTCAGCCGAGCCTGTAGTGGAGCACGGCGAACGGTGACGTCGGGCGGCCCGAATCGGCGCGCTGCCGTGGTTTCGACCGGATGTGCGGCTTGGTGATCATGCGGCGCTCGCCGCTGCGGCGGGTGCGGCCGGTGTTTCTGGACCGGTCGCCGCGCAGGTTGCGGATCAGTTGGATGGCCGGCTGCTGATCGTCGCCGGTGTTCCGGCGACCGTTCGGCCGATCTGCCGAAGCTGGTCCGGTCGGCCGGCCGGAGCTGCGCAGCCTGGACGGCAGGGCGATCGACGAACGGCGGACCCTGCGCAGCACGGGCCGCCGGAGAGTATCCGCTGCCGATCGTCGAGCATGCCGGGCAGCGTCAGGGGGCTCTGTGCGCAGACGACGATCATGGTCCCAGTCCAGGATCGGATGGCGCCCAGATCGGCCCACCGTGCAGTTCGACTCGGAACTGGCCGCCGCCCTCGACGTGATCAGTGAGCACCGGCGGCCGAGCTTGCCACAGGCGGGTTCAGGCGGCCTGTTCGGCGCGGACCACATCGTCCCAGTGCTGCTGTGCGGCGGTGCGCCACTGGGCATGCTTGCGGTGGAACAGCTCGGCGGCCTGCGCGCCGCTCCAGTTGGCCGGGAGCAGTGGCAGCGGCAGGCCGGGGTCGAGGAACGGGAATCGGCGCCACTCGTGCACCAGTTGCGTCTGCGCCTGCAACACGGCCTGGCCGGAAGAGGGGGACAGGCCGGTGAACTCGTCGATGAACGCCTCGTAGTGTTCCTCAAGCTCGCGCAGGTCCCATGCTCGGGAGACCATGTCGCTGACGTCGCCGATGGCGCCGTAGGAGGCGATGAACGACATCACCGGCGAGCCGACCTTCAGCTCCGCGACGATCCGGTCCGCCTCGGCCTGCCGGCTCGTGTTCGGGCAGACCCACACGCCGGGCGCTGGCGAGCCGAAACCGGCCCAGGTCAGTTGGGTGCGGACCCGATGCCGCAGTTCACGCTGGGATTCCGGCACGGAGACCAGCAGCATCAGCCACCGGCCGTCCCAGTCGATCGGGTCCCGGCCGAAGGCGTAGATCCGCTCCGCGCCCTCGGTGAGCAGCCTGCGGCCGGGCGCGGTCAGTGACCAGCGCACCCGACGACCGATGCGTTCGGATCGTAGCCAGCCCTCGCCCGCGGCCCTGGACAGGGCCTGGCGCGCGGATTTCTCCTCAATGTCGAAGATGCCGAGGACATCGACCAAGGTGGAGGTCCACACCGGAACCTGTCGGGGCAGCACGTACTCGCCGAGTATCGTCATCAGTACCGAGCGCGCGCTGGTGTGGCTCACCTCGCGGCGTCTGGTGACCTTCGGCCGCGGTCCGGCCCCCGCCATCGTGCTTCACCAGCCTCGTTCTTCAGTGGGATATCCGTGCCACGATAACCGTTCGCGCTACTTCTCGCCCATTCCGACAAGGTAACCCGGATAGTCCGTTGTGCGACAAATTTCTTGTTATCCGATAAGTATTTGTCGTTATGGGCTCGAACGCCTGAGTGAACATCTGAAGTAGTTCGACGGGCGAACCATCTTGCTATCCTGGATTGGTGACCGATCGAACGAGCGCCGTCGACGCCGTGCGTGCCCTTGCCCGTGCGGCCCGGGTGCTGGAGCGGGTGTCCGGCGAGCTGAGCTTGGCGCACTATCGCGTGCTGTCCGCGATCGCCACAGGTGACGAACGCGCCTCCCGGGTCGCCGAGCGGCTCGCGCTCGGCAAACCAGCAGTGAGCGCCGCGGTCGAGTCGCTCAGCCAACGCGGTCTGATCGCGCGCTCCGAGGTCGTCGGTGATCAGCGCGCCGCCGCACTGCGGCTGACCGACGCCGGTCGCGCACTCCTGGACAACGTGGAGACCGCCATGATCGAAAGACTCACTCAACTGCGCAGCCGCACCCCGGACGGGGAGCGGCTGATCGAGTCGCTGGTGTGGCTCGGCGCGGCCATCGAGGAAATCGCCGAGGAACGGATGGCCGCCCGGCGCGGTGGCGGCGGCCGATGACGGAGCCCGAAACACGCGAACTCGGCTGGCTCCGCAGGCTTGCCGGCTACCTGCTCAAACACCGGCGCAACGTGCTGCTCGCGCTTACCGGAGCGCTGCTCGGCAGCGCCTGCCAGACCCTCGTCCCGCTGATCGCCCGGCAGATCGTGGACGGCGTCGTCGTCGCGCGTCACTCGCCGCTGTGGCCGTGGTTGCTGCTGCTCGTCGCGGTCGCCGTGGCCAGCTTCGGCTTCACCTACCTGCGCCGCTACCGGGGCGGCCGGGTCGGCCTCGAAGTGCAGTACGACCTGCGCAACGAGATACACGACCACCTGCAGACCATGGACCTCGCCAACCTCGACCGGATGTCCACCGGACAGCTCGTCGCGCGCGCCAACTCCGACTCCACCCTGGTCCAGGGCCTGCTCAACTTCTTCCCGATCATGAGCGGCAACCTGCTGCTGATACTGCTCTCGCTCGGCGCAATGTTCTACCTCTCACCGCTGTTGGCACTGGTCAGCCTCGTCGTTGCTCCGGTGCTGGTCGCGGTCTCCTACCGGATGCGCTGGCGCGTCTTCCCGGCCACCTGGGACGGCCAGCAACGCGAGGGCGACATCGCCCAGATCGTCGACGAGGACGTCAACGGCGTGCGCGTGGTGAAGGCATTCGGGCAGGAGCAACGCGAACTCGGCCGGATTGTCACCGCGGCGAAATCCCTGTTCGGGGCGCGGATGCGCGCGGTGCGGCTGCAATCGCGCTACCAGCCGCTGCTGGAAGCCATCCCGTCCGTCGGCCAGGTCGCCATCCTCGCGTTCGGCGGCTGGCTCGCGCTGCGGCACCAGATCACGCTTGGCACGTTTCTCGCGTTCTCCACCTATGTCGCCCAGTTCGTCGCACCCGCCCGCCAGCTCGCCGGTGTACTAACGATCGCTCAGCAGGCGCGCGCGGGCGTTGAACGGATCTTCCAACTGCTCGACCTGCCACCCGCCATCGCCGACGCCGACGACGCGCAGGAACTTCCCGAGATCCGCGGCGAGATCACCTTCGCCGACGTCCGGTTCGGCTACGACGCCGACCACCCCGTGCTCGACGGCTTCGACCTCCGTATCGCGGCGGGGGAGCGGGTCGCGATCGTCGGTCCGAGCGGCAGCGGGAAATCCACGGTCGCCATGCTCGTCTCCCGGTTCAACGACCCGGATTCCGGCGCGGTCCTGGTGGACGGGCACGACCTGCGCACGGTCACGCTGAAGTCGTTGCGGCGCCAGGTCGGCGTCGCCTTCGAGGACAGCTTCCTGTTCTCCGAGACGGTCCGGGAGAACATCGCCTACGGCAGGCCCGACGCGACCGACGCCGAAATCGAGGCGGCGGCCCGCACGGCCGCGGCGCACGAGTTCATCACGGCGCTGCCGGAGGGCTACGACACCATGGTCGGCGAGCGCGGCCTGACCCTCTCCGGCGGGCAACGCCAACGCATCGCGCTGGCCCGCGCCATTCTCGCCGACCCGCGCATCCTCGTTCTCGACGACGCGACCAGCGCCATCGACGCCAAGGTCGAGGAGGCGGTGCACGACGCGCTGCGCGGTGTCCTCGCCGACCGCACCACACTGCTCGTCGCGCACCGCCGCTCCACTCTGCACCTCGCCGACCGGATCGTCGTACTCGACGAGGGGCGCGTCGTCGAGCAGGGCACGCACGCCGAACTCGTCGAACGCAGCGCCATGTACCGGACGCTGCTGTCCGGGTTGGCGGAGGACGTGGCGGCCAAGGTCGGCGATCGCATCGAAACCCTCGCCGCCATTACCACGACCGATTCGGCCTGGTCCAGCGCGAAGACCGAAGCTCCGGCCGCCAACGGCGCCGCCCGTCAGTTCGGCGCGCCGAGCATCGGCCCCGGCCTCGGCGGCAGCGCTGGCGGCGGCTGGCGGCTCAACCTCGCACCAACCCCGGAACTGCTCGCCAGGGTCGCTGCACTGCCGCCGATTCGCGACTTCCCGGATGTCGACGTGGCCACGGAATCCCGGCACGACAAGGGTTTCCGGCTGCTCACCATTCTGCGTGAGTTCCGCCGGCCGCTGCTGATCGGTCTGATCCTGGTCGTCATCGACGCACTCGCCGGCCTGGCCGGACCGATCCTGGTCAAGTCCGGTGTGGACGACGGCGTCACCGCAGGCTCGCAGACCGTGCTGTTCGTCGCGTCCGGCCTGTTCCTGGTGGTCACCCTCGCTGACCTGATCGACCAGATCGGCGAAACCTTCGTCACCGGTCGCGCGGCCGAGCGGATCATGCTGTCGCTGCGGGTACGAATCTGGGCACAGCTGCAACGACTCTCGCTCGATTACTACGAGCGTGAGATGGCCGGCCGGATCATGACCAGGATGACCACCGACGTCGACCAGTTCGAGTCGCTGATCGAGAACGGCCTGCTCTCCGCGCTCGTCTCGCTGGTCACGTTCGTCGGCGTGGGCGTGGCCATCGTGCTGATCAATACCGAACTGGGTTTCTGCACGTTGACCGTTGTCGTGCCGCTGGCCATCGGCACGATGATCTTCCGCCGCAAGGCCGCGCGCCTCTACGACCTCGCCAGGGAACGGATCGCGATAGTCAACGCGGACTTTCAGGAAAGCCTCTCCGGCGTCCGCGAGTCCCAGGCGTTCACCCACGAGCCACTGACCAGCAAACGCTTCCACCGCCTCGGACGCGACTACCTGACTGCCCGAGTGTCCGCTCAGCGACTCGTCGCCGTTTACTTTCCGTTCGTTCAGTTCCTGTCCGCGGGTGCGGACGCGATCGTGCTCGGTGTCGGCGCTGACCTGATCGCGGGCGGTCACCTCACCACCGGCGCGCTCATCGCGTTCATGCTCTACATCGACATGTTCTTCTCGCCGATCCAGCAACTGTCCCAGGTGTTCGACGCCTGGCAGCAGACCCGCGTCTCGGTCGGCCGAATAGCCCAACTGATGCGGCTGGACACGCTCACCCCGCAACCGGAGCGGCCAGCACGCATCGAGCGGGTGCGCGGCGAACTCGTGCTTGACGCCGTCCGGTTCTCCTACCCGGCCGTCACCAGTTGGCCGGCGCGCGGTCCCCAACGCCTCGGCCCCGCCGACGCCCGCCTCTCGCGCGGTGCGGATGCGGGACCGACGAAACCCCCTGAGGCACTGCGCGGCATCGACCTGCGGATCGCGCCGGGCGAGACCGTCGCGATCGTCGGCGAGACCGGCGCAGGCAAGTCGACCGTGATGAAGCTGCTCGCGCGCTTCTACGACCCGGATTCGGGCAGCGTGCGCCTGGACGGCAACGACCTGCGCACGCTCGATCTGCACGAGTTCCGTCGGCAACTCGGCTATGTGCCGCAGGAGGGCTTCCTGTTCTCCGGCAGCATCCGGGACAACATCGCCTACGGGCGCCCGGACGCGAGCGACGCGGAGGTGGAGGCCGCGGCACGAGCGGTCGGCGCGCACGAGTTCATCGCGAGCCTGCCCGGCGGCTACCTGCACACCATGGCCGAACGCGGCCGCTCACTGTCGGCTGGTCAACGCCAACTGCTCGCCCTGGCGCGCGCCGAACTCGTCGACCCCGCCGTGCTGCTGCTCGACGAGGCGACCTCCAATCTGGACCTGGTCACCGAGGCGCACGTCGCGGCGGCCATGCAACGGCTCTCGCACAACCGGACCACGATCGTGATCGCGCACCGGTTGCAGACCGCGAAAACCGCGGACCGAATCGTCGTACTCGACAAGGGCCAGGTCGCCGAATGCGGTTCGCACGACGAACTCCTAGCTGTACAAGGAAAATACGCGTCAATGTGGCAGGCGTTCGAACTGGTCAGCGGCACCGGCCAACAGACCGCGTGGCGCTAAAGCACACCTGTGCGAGCGCTCGCTAAGCCACGAACCTTGCTACGCGAGCGGTCGCTAAAGGCACGAGCTTCCTTGCGTGACCGTTCGTTGAGGCATCGCCGCCGGCCGGTGAATGCTCGGCCTGGCCAGTGGTGCTTCGGCGGACTGGTGGTGCCGGCCGGTTGTGCTGGTTCAGGCCAGTGACGTGTTCCAGTCGATCTGGCGGAGCAGGTCGTCGTCCGCCAACCGGGGCGACGGCTGGGACTGGCGCTGGCGGATCACCTCGTTGTCGATCGCGCGCTGTTCCCGGTCGGGCATCCTGCTCACGGTCATCCGCGCGCTGTTGGCGATGTTCTTGGCAACGCGCGGCCTGCGGATCTGTTCGTACAACGCGAATCCGGCCGCGACGGTGTCCGTGTCGCGCAGGGCCTTGGCCAGGACGACGGCGTCCTCGATAGCCATGGACGCACCCTGGCCGGTCGCCGGGGAGGCGGCGTGTGCGGCGTCGCCGATGACGAGCATGCGATTGGTGCGCCAGTTGCTCAGGCCGGGCAGGTCGCGGGCGTTGGTGACGAGCAGTTCGTGCTTGGTGGCCGCGACGATGTCGGCCGCCGGAGTGTCGTCGGCGCGGAGCAGTGGGACGAGCAGGTCGCGCCACTGGGCCAAGGTCGTCGCCGCGATTTCCGTTGCCCGCAGCGGTTTTTCGTCCGGCACGCGGGCGAACCAGTAGGTTTCGCCGGTCGGCGAGACGGCGAAACCGAACGCCGCGGTGCTGCCGGGGATCATGGTGATCTCCTCGGTTTCGCACTTCGGCGCGATGTCCTTGGTGTAGCCGTAATACACGCGCTGGCCCGCGTAGCGCGGGGCGGGCGAGTTCGGGTCGATCAGGGTGCGCAGGGTGGAGTTCAGGCCGTCTGCGCCGATCAGCACGTCGCCGCGCGCGGTTTCGCCGTGTCGGAAGGTGACCGTGACACCGTCCGGGTCCTCGGTCGCCGAGGCGAGCCGGGCACCGTGCGTGATCGGGATGCCGCGCTTGACGACTTCGGCCCGCAGCGCGGCGCCGAGTTGCGCCCTGCGCAGGCAACGGAACCGGGTCAGGGGATCCTCGTGCGCGCCGAGCGGGGCCTTGCTGAGCACCGTGCCGTCCTCGGCGAGGATCCGGATCGAGGTCAGTGCGAAGCCGACGCCGGCGACCGGCGCCGCCGCGTCGATCTGGCCGAGTGCCGTCATTCCGTTGCTGGCCAGGGTCAGGAACGCGCCGATGTCCTCACCGGTTTCCGGATGTGCCTCGTAGACCGCGACGTCCAACCCTGCTTTGTGCAGCGCGAGGGCGGCAGCACTGCCGCCGATACCCGCACCGATGATCATCACCCGAGCCGTCATCAGTTTCTCCCCGATGCAACCGGTGGCTGGTTCGGCTGAGCATTCTGCACGGTCCGGTTTCGGTGCCGGATCGGGGTCGCCGCGCCGAAGACGAATGGCGCGGCTGTCTGGTGGGGCGAAGATCTCGCCCTGCGAGGATGCTAGGCCACACAAGGGCGTCGACCTGCGGGGTTCTCGGGACCGGACGGCCCTGTTCGCGCCGCGTCAACCGCTGTTCCGTAAGTGACCGTCCGCTTGGTCGCTCAGGCATCCCTAATCACTGTGGTGGTTCGTGATGATCGCCATATGACGAAGTTTGGCTTGCCCGACGAACACGCACGTGTTGGTATGGTCAGGTGAGTCTTTCGGAACGGCATCAATCGATCATCGATCATGTTCGAAACCTCGGCCGGGTCAGCGTCACCGAACTGGCCGACGCGCTCGGCACGTCCGAGGTGACCATCCGCCGCGATCTGGAGGAGTTGGCCCCGCTCGGCGTGCTGCGCCGGGTGCGCGGCGGCGCGGTAAGCCTGCTCGGACAGGGTGACGAACTGCCGTTCGCGGTGCGGGAAGTGCAGGTCAGCGCGGAGAAGCAGCGGATAGCCAAGGTCGTCGGCGAACTGGTCGACGACGGCGAGGTCGTTCTGTTGGACAGCGGCACCACCGCGCTGGAGGTGGCCAGGGTGCTCGCCGGGCGCCAGCTGACCGTGCTGCCGCTGTCGCTGCAGTCCGCCGATGTGCTCGCCGACGCGCCGCCGACCAGGGTGATCCTCCCCGGTGGCGAACTGCGCCCGGTCGAGCTGACCGCGACCGGTCCGCTCGCCGAGGCGACCGTGCGCGCACTGCGCTTCGACACCGCGGTGATCACCTGCTGCGGGGTGTCCGTTTCAGCCGGCCTGACGGCCATCAGCCTGGCCGACGCCGCCATCAAGGCGGCCGCGATCGACGTGGCCACCCGGGTGGTGCTGGCAGCTGACTCCACCAAGTTCGCCAGGACCACGATGGCCGTGATCGCGCCGCTGACCAAGGTCGACGTGCTGGTCACGGACGACCAACTGCCCGAGTCGACGCACGCCGCGCTCACCGATCTCGGTATCGAGGTCCGGTATGGCTGAGGGAGAGCGTGTGCTGCCCAGCGTGCGGAAGTCCACTGTGGACACACGGGCGGCGAGTCGGGCACGGTTGTCCGTGAACGTGGTGTTCGTCATCCACGGCATCCTGTTCGCCTCGTGGACCGCGCACGTCCCGCAGGTCAAGGCCGCGCTGAACATCGGCGACGGCCAGCTCGGCATCGCACTGCTCGGCGAGTCGGTCGGCTCGGTCACCGCGACCCTGCTGGCCGGCATGATCCTGGCCCGGTTCGGCAGCCGCCGGGTGGTGCGAGCGACCGCGATCGGCTACTGCCTGGCCGGGATACTGGTCGGCCTGTCCGGCTCGATCGGCGAACTGTTCGCCGCGCTGGCCGTGTGGGGGCTGTTCGCCGGCGGGCTCGATGTCGCCATGAACACCCAGGCCATCAACGTCGAACGTGAACTCGGCAGGCCGATCATGGGCAAGATGCACGGGAGTTGGAGCATTGGTTCGCTGGTCGGCTCCGGCATCGGCGTGGTCGCCGTCGCCATCGGCGTGACGTTGACCTGGCAGTTGCTCGCGCTCGGCGTGGTGACCGTGACCATCGCCGTCATCCTGATCGCGCGCCTGCTCAACGACCCCGTGCACGAACGTCACCACAACGCCACGCGACGGCGCAGGCCCAGCGCAGCACTGCTGATCCTCGGCACCATCGCCTTTGCCGGCCTGCTCACCGAGGGCGGCACCGGCAACTGGTCCGCCGTCTACATGCGCGACACGCTGCACGCGCAGCCCGCCGTCGCCGGCCTCGCCTACACCGCGTTCACGCTGGCCATGGTCACGGTGCGGCTCGCGGGCGCCCGGCTGCTGCGCCGGTACAGCCCGCGCCAGGTGATCAGTGTGTGCGCGGCCATCGCCACCGTCGGCCTCGGCAGCGCGCTCGTGATCGACGACCCGGTCGCCGGCATCGTCGGGTTCGGCTTGTTCGGCATCGGGTTGGCGTCCATCATTCCGATGGTGTTCAGTGCCGCCGGCAACCAACCCGGACTGGCCGCCGGCACCGCGGTCGCCACGGTGTCCGCGGTCGGCTGGATGGGGTTCATGATCGGTCCGCCGCTGATCGGCCTTGTCGCGGGCCATTCCAGCCTTTCCATCGCGTTGATCGTGTTCCCGCTGCTCACCGGCTTCGTCGCGCTCGCAGCACCGCGCATCCGCGCCCTGGATCTCGCCAAACCCGCCGCCCTCTCGGAGTGACGTTGCTGCCCCTGCGTTCCGTGCTGTTGTTCGTCGTCGCCGCCCTGTTCGAGATCGGCGGAGCCTGGCTGGTGTGGCAGGGGGTGCGTGAGCACAAGGGCTGGCTGTGGGTGACCGGCGGCGTGCTGGCGCTCGGCGCCTACGGCTTCGTGGCCACGCTGCAGCCGAGCGCCCAGTTCGGCCGGATTCTCGCCGCGTACGGCGGGATCTTCGTGGCAGGTTCGCTGGCCTGGGGCATGGTCGTGGACGGTTATCGGCCGGACCGCTTCGACGTCATCGGTGCGTTGGTCTGCCTGCTCGGCGTCGGCCTGATCATGTACGCGCCGCGCGGGGCCGGTTGACATCGGCCCCGCGATTATCGAGCGTTCGCTAGAGAGTCGGGCCGAAGCTACAGGTGACCGGCTCGGCATGTGTCGGATCGAGTGCGTTCGCGATCATGGTCTCCACGTCGAGGTCGTATGCGAGTCCGATGTGGCCGACCGGATCGAACGGACAGAAGTCCTGCACGTACTCGTTGGTCACACCAGGCTCGTCGATGAACGCGGTCTCCTTGGTCGTCGCCGACTGGTGTGGGGTGACCAGTTCATCGCTGCGCGACGCGATCACGGTGTAACCGATGCCGGGCTGCGCGATCGGCCCGGTGTCCAGCTTGACGACGCCGGACCCACCGGTGATCAACTCATCGCACGCTGGGCAGCCGAACTCCTTGAGCACCTGCTCGACGAGTTGCCGCAGTTGCAGTGTGTTGGCGACGCTGACCAGCCCGGCGAACGTGGTGCCGTGCGTCGGTGGCGCGAGCGCTACCACCTTGTCGACCTCGCCAGCGATGCCCAGTTCCTTGGGAATGTATAGCGACTGGAAGCCACCCTCGGAGTGTCCGATGATGTCCACTTTGGCCGCGCCGGTTTCGGCGCGGACCTGTTCGATGAACGCCTTGATCTGTTGTGCCGACTGGTCGACGTCGACGAGGCCACCGACTGGAATGCCGGGTGCCTCCTCGCCGTAGGTCAGATCGAACGTGCAGTAGCCCGCCGCCGCGAGTCGCAGAGCGATCGGGCCGACATTGCCCGGCCCGTTGCCGCCGAGCCCGTGTAGCAGCACGACGGGCGACGGGTGCGCGGGCACGGGTTGGCAGGACGGGTTGTCGTATCCACCAGCCGTTGCGGCGGCGCTCGCGGTGCCGCCGACGGCGACACCGCCAATGGCCAGGGCGACCGCGAGCACGGTCCGGATGAGCCTACGGCGCATGAGAACTCCTAGTTTCTCGATACCCGCCGGTATTGGATACTCATCAGTATCGGGTTGCGCGGCGCTGTGTCAAGGGTCACTTACGGATTCCATGCGGCCGGACATTGGATTCCGATCGGTATCGAATGTTGCTACCGTTGCACTGTGGCCAGCAACCGAGGAACCCGAACTCGGCCGCTGCGCTCGGAAACCCGTCGCAGGGTGCTCGACGCGGCAGCCGAGGTGTTCGCCGAGCGTGGCATCGCCTCGTCGTCGGTCAGCGACATCGCGCAGGCCGCCGGACTGACCAAGGGTGCGGTCTACTCCAACTTCGCCAGCAAGGACGACCTGGTCCTCGCGTTGATGGAAGAGCATGTGCTGCAACGCCTGCACAACGCGCTCGTCGCGTTCGACGCCGCGGACGACGTCGACATAGCAGTGCACGACCTGGGCGCCAGCCTCGTCGACGCCATCCATGCCGATCTCGCCTGGCAACACCTGCTGTTCGAGTACTGCGGCCTGGCCCGCCGTGACCCGACCCTGCGCGCCGCCCTCGCCGACCGCCGCAGAGAAGGTCGCGCAGCCGTGGCCAGGGCCATCGAGCGCATCGCCGAAGCACGTGGCGTCAAACTTCCGATGAGCGCGGCCGACCTCGCCGTCGCCATGCTGGCGATCTCGAACGGCCTCGCTCTGGAAACCGGCATGGACGCCGACGGTGTCCCCGACGACCTGTTCCCGCGCCTGATCGCGCTCATCGTGGACAAGCCGATCGCCATGTCCGGCAAGCGGCCTCGACGAAAGCCGAGCTAGCGTACGCTCATCGCCGAAAGGTTCTCGAATTGCTGCTCAGCGATGAAGCGGGTGCCGGGCGCGCGTCCCGCTCGACACCGACAGTGGACGGTGACCGCCGGTGACGGTGAACCGGCACGCAGCGGACGCGGAACGGTTCTGGTCCGTCCAGTTGAGCGGCGAAAGGCTCTGCCGTCCGTGCTGTGTCGCCGCTCCGCTTGGCTTGTCTGTGTTCCCGCTGCTGGTTGCATTGTTGGCCGGCGCTGTGCCTCGCCGCGGTGCGGCCCGCGTCGGTGCCGCCGTGACCAGCCTCGGCTTGCTCTGGTTGGTCCGCTGGAGAACTGATTCGTACGCAGCGGTGGCCTCGGCGTTGACCGCTCCGCTGGTCGGGCGGCTGGCGCGCTTCGGTCGGTCGCGAGTACTGGTCACGGCCGCGATCACGCATGCGGCCGCAGTCATCGGCGCAGTTCCTAGGCATTGTCCGTTGTAGACGGTAGTGGTAGTAGGTTTCATAGCGGTCGCCGCGTTGCCGTCGACGGCGTTCGCGGCCCGAGTCGCTGAGCAACGAGTTGGCTTACCTGTTCGGGCCCGCGTTGGTAGGCACGGTGAGCGCACTGGTCATCGCATGGGCAGACGTGGCCTTGCTGTCCAAGGTTGGTGTTGCTAGGTTGCCTAGCGCTCGCTCGGCAACGTGCAACCGAACCCCGCCCTAGCGAGCGCTCGATAGTTCCTGAAAGCGGATTATCTAGCGCTCGATCAGACGGGGCTGGTGGTTGGTTCGCCGTGTCGGCCGTGGTCAATCTCGGCATCGGGTTCCTTTCGGCGCGCCGCAGGTCGCCGTGATCGCGTTCGCGACCGAGCACACGGTTACCGGCGACTGGCCGCATGGCATCAGCTTGTCGTGCCGTTGGGACTGCTGACCGTGTGCAGCGCGCCGATGATGTTCGTCGCGATCGCCTTGCTGCTGCCCGGGTGCTGCTGCCCGGGTTCGGACTGACGCTGAGCATGATCGTGGTGTCGCCGTTGCCTGAGCGCGTCGTGTCAAACCGGCGCTCACCGGGGCCGTTCACCAAGTTGAACTCGACGGGCGCTGCCGACACCGCGGCGGCGCCGGCGATCGCGGGCCGTCTCGTCGACGGGCACGGGGGCGGCTGGGGATTCGCGGTCGCGGTGGCGCATCGACGGTGCTGGCGACGACGGCGCTGGCTGGCAGCCGTACCCATGGAAAAGGCTGGTGGCCGGGAGCAGATCCGGCCACCAGCCCTGCCTCCTCCAGCGGGTTAGTCCGTTTGGTCCGCCTGGTCCGCCTGGTGTTTGGGCAGCATCGTGGTCTGCCGCTCACCGGCGGCGGGCTCGACATCCGCGGTTGTCGTCGTGGGCGCCGTCGATGTCGAGTCGACGGTCGTCATCGGCTGAACTGCGGCGTCGTGGCGCGGCCGGATGGTGAACCGGCCGAGAGCCACCCCGGCGAGGAAGACGATGACCGCGCCAAGACCGTAGAAGAACACGATCTCCTCAACGGTCCGGCCGGCCACGGTGCTCGCGGCCGGAGCGGTGAACTCTCCCCTGCCGCCGGTCCACAACTGGCTCACGGTCAGGCCGACGACGAACCACGCGCCGCCCAGCGCTGCCAGCCAGCCCCACAACACCCCGCCCGCGCGGGCTGCCGTGCTCATCAGGCCCAAGCCGCCGATGAGGACCGCCGCGCCCGGTAGGACTTCGAGCCAGAACTTCGCCCAGGTGAACGTCCACGCCGCGTCGGCGGTGTAGTTGAGGCCGATCCTCGGGCCGATGAAGGGCACGATGCCGCCCCAGACGCCGAGCAGGACCAGCAGGAGTCCGTTGACCGCACCACGACTACGTGGCAGGCCCCGTGTGTGCACCCGCGCCCGGTGAACGCCGTAGTCGGCTACCCCGGCCATGTTTGCCACCTCACTTCGCAAGAAAGGGTGAGAAGGTGAAGCCGATGGCCGGATACCCGCACCGAGCACCGGGCAAACACCAGCTGTGCGGTATCGTGCGCGTCTATTGTGGACTAAATGGGCGGCGTGTCGCGCTGGTCGGGGATGACCGCGGCCGGTTCGCCGGAGATCGGAGTGACCTCCCAGTTCGCTGCGTCGCTACCGATCACTTCCAGATAGTGATGAGCGGTCGTTTGGTTGGGAAAGCGCAGCTGCTGACCGATCGCTCGGTGCGTCAGCTTGACGGCCATCCGCTGTTCCTCCCGTTGCCTCGCGACCCGGTTCCCGACGCCGCGTCACGCCCACAACAGTTGACCAGCAACTCACTCGTCCCGCCAGTCGACATACGGCTCACATTGTGGCGACTGGAATCTCAGCTTTTCTGACCCGAACTCGGGCGAGTTGCACGACGAGGCCGGAGGCCAGGCCGAGCGCGGCGAACACCCACCAGGTGGCGTGGAAGCCGTCGACACCGCCATGGCCGAGAACCGCGACGAAGATGCTGATACCCAGCACCGCGCCGAGTTGGCGGAAGCTCGCGTTGATCGCGGAACCGACGCCGTACTCCTCGGGCGGCAGGTTCTGCACCGCGGCGCTCGCCTGCACCGGCAGGGTCAGGCCGATACCGAGACCGAGCAAGATCGCCCATGGCAACCAACCGATCAGCCAGTGTGGCGTCGAGCCGATGACCATGGCGAGCGCTGCCGAGGCCGCCGCCCAGCAGATACCACCGGCGAGCATGACCTTGCGATAGCCGACGCGGCCGGCCAGCGCGGTGGCCGCCCTGGACACGGCGGTCACCACGAGGGGGGTCGGGATGGCGGCGAGCGCGGCGCGCAGGACCGGGTAGTGCCACACGGTCTGCAGGAAGATCACATTGCCGAGCAGCATGCCGTAGAACGCCGTGCTGAACAGCAGATTCGCGATGCTGACCAGGCTGAACTGTCGATCTGAGAACAGTTTCAGGTTCATCACCGGCCGTGCGGCGCGCAATGAGCGCAGCACGAACGCGGGCAGCAGCAACGCGGCGAGAACGAACGCCGCGACCACCCGGGCATCGCCCCAGCCCCAGCCGGGACCCTCGATGATGGCGAAGCTGAGCAGCGCGGGAATGCCCGCGATCAACACCGTGCCGAGTGGATCGGGAATGCCGGCCGCCTTCGTGTCCCGCGACTCGCCGAGCGCGCGCAGGCCGAGCACGATCAGCAGCGCGCAGATCGGCACGTTGACCAGAAACACCCAGCGCCACGAGGCGTACTCGGTGAGCAACGCGCCGAGTGTCGGCCCGAGCGCGGCGGCTGCGGCGCCCATGGTGCCCCAAGTGCCGACCGCGATGTGCCGGCGCGTGGACGGGAACTCGGGCAGGATCAGCGCGAGCGACGTCGGCACGACCAGCGCGGAGAACAGCGCCTGCAACGCCCGCCCGCCGACCAGGACGCCGGTGCTCGGCGCGATGCCGCACAGAGCGCTCATCACGGCGAAGCCGGCCAGTCCGATCAGGAACACCCGCTTGCGGCCGTAGCGGTCGGCGAGCCGGCCCGCTGGGATGAGCATGGCCGCGAACACCAGGCTGTACGCGTTGAGCACCCAGGCGAGTCCGCCGGTGGTGGTGTGGAAACCGCGGCTGATGGTCGGGAAGGCGATGTTGACGATCGTCGTGTCGAGGAACACGACGAACACGCCGAGGCTGCCGAGCGCGAGGACGAGCAGCGCACCCGGCCGCAGCCCGGCGGACGAGGTCGCAGCCGGGTTCACGGGCGCCGCCGGTGCCACGGCGGTGTCATCGACGGCGGTGGTCGTCGGTTCGGGGCTGGGCATGGCGCTACCTCGCTGTTCGGGCATTGGTCGGGGAGTCACGGGCGGGAGTTGGGGAGTCGGTCAGGGGGCTGGGAGCCGTGACCGTCCGGGCGGAGCCGAGCCAGTGGGTTGCGTTTTCCTACTCGCTGCGCGAGGCTAACATGGTGAGTTGGGAAATCAAACTTTCTCGCTCGATCGCTTGCTTGTGGGACTCGCTTGTCCGGCGGCTGCGGCACTGGATGCGGTCGGTGAGCGGTGTCCGCTGCCGGTCATCCACGCGCTGGGCTTGCCGATCGGCTGCGCAAGCTCGTGGTCGCGGGAGTGATCGAGCGCCGGTTGTACTGCGAGCGGCCGAAGCGGTTCGAGTACCACCTCACGGAGCACCGGAGCAGCTGCGGCCGTTGCTGGGCAACGGATGTGCTCGCGCTGTTCGACCCGGACTAGGTCTGGCATGACCTCGTGCAGGTCTGGCAGACGCCCGGCGCTGGCGAGGACAACGTCGCCCAACTCGTCGGCAGCACGGTCGAGGACCGGGCCGTGGGCATGGCCGGCTCGGTTTCCCACCGGACGTCGTGGCCGAGGTGGCCACGGTGAAGGGGCCGGACATGACGCGCCGCATCCTGGCCCTGTACCGCTCGGTTGCCCTCCAGTTATGGCCGAACTCGGGCGTGGCCTGGAGAAGGCCGCTGCCAAGTTGGCCTGAGCGGTCGTCGCGACCGTGGAACAGTTCGGGGTGGCGCACAGCCAGGATCTGCATCGACGGTCCACTGGAGGGCTCAGGCACTGGTGGATGCTTACCGAGGTCAGCACGGGCTGAGCTGCTGGGTTTCATGTTGAGACCATCGTATGCTCGTGGGCATGCGGCGGTCTTCGTTTGCCAGGTGGCCCTGTTCGATCGCGCGCACCATGGATCTGCTGGGTGACTGGTGGACACCGTTGGTGCTGCGCGAGTGCTTCTACGGCATTCGTCGGTTCGACGAGTTCCAGCAGTCGCTCGGCATCGCGCGCAACACGCTTGCCAACCGACTGCGCAGGCTTGTCGACGATGGCCTGTTGGAGAAGCGCCCCTACCAGCAGGAACCAGTCCGTCATGACTACGTGCTGACCGAGAAGGGGCGCGACTTCTTCGGTGTGCTCGCGGCCATGTCGCGCTGGGGCGACCGGTGGCTGGCGGGCGAGGAGGGCGCGCCGATCGTGTTCCGGCACGAGTCGTGCGGCCACGACACGCATGCCGAGGTGGTGTGTGCGGACTGTGGCGAACCCATGACCGCGGACAACACCGTGCCGCGAATCGGCCCCGGCTATCCGCCGAAGCTAGGCGCCCGACCGGACGTCGCCGAGCGCTTCGGGCTCGCTTGACAAGTGGGTCCATCTACGAAACTCTCGTGCTCAGAGGCTGTTTAGCGATCGATCGTGAGGACGAGTCATGGAGTGGACGGGCGCTCGCTACGCCGACAGGCCGACTGTGCAGGCGCAGACCTGGATCGACGCCGACCCGAGTGCGGTCTGGCGGATCGTGGCCGATGTCGAGCTGATGCCGACCATGAGCGACGAGCTGCAACGGGTCAAATGGTGCGACGGCGCGACCGGGCCGAGCGTCGGCGCCACGTTCATCGGGCACAGCAGGCACGATGCGCTCGGCGAGTGGTCCGCGACCTCGCAGATCATCGAGTGCGCCGAACCGGAGGTGCTCGCCTGGGCCGTCGGTGACGCGACGAACCCCGGCGCGGTCTGGCGGTTCAGCCTCCAACCCAAGAATGGTGGCACCGAGTTGACTCAGTGGATGCAGCTCGGCCCCGGCCGCTCCGGCCTGTCTTTCGCCATCGACCGGATGCCCGAGAAGGAACAGAAGATCGTGTTCGTTCGGCTGCGTGAGTTCGAGAAGGCGATCATCAACACGCTCGGCCAGATCAAGACCAGGGTCGAGCGGTCCTGATGCGCACCGCGACCACCATCGAGGCGTCCCGCGACTGGGCGCGGACCGTCGACTTCGTGGTCGGGGCGGAAAAGCTCGGCATGGACATCTGCTGGGTCGCGGAGGCGTGGGGCGCGGACGCGCCGTCCGCGCTCGGCTATCTCGCCGCGCGCACCGACCGGCTGCTGCTCGGTTCGGGGATCATCCAGCTCGGCACTCGAACCCCGGTCGCGATCGCGCAGACCGCGATCACGCTGTCCAACTTGTCCGGCGGACGGTTCTTGCTCGGTCTCGGCGCGTCCGGGCCGCAGGTGATCGAGGGCCTGCATGGCGTGCCGTTCGCGCGGCCGAAGGCGCGGATGCGGGAGACCACCGAGATCATCCGGCAGGTGGTGGCGGGCGACGGCAAGATCAGTTACCAGGGCGCGGAGTTCAGCATTCCGTTGCCGGGCGGCGATGCCGTGCCCATGCGCACCTCGATCCGCGCCGAACACCCGCTGCCGATCTACTTCGCGGCGCTCTCGCCTGCCATGCTCAGGCTGACCGGCGAACTCGCCGACGGCTGGCTCGGCACCAGTTTCGTGCCGGAGGGCGCGGGCGACGCGTACTTCGCGCACCTCGATGCCGGCCTCGCCGCCGTCGGCCGGGCCCGCGCCGACCTGGACATTTGCCAGGGCGCCGAGGTCGCATTCGCCGAGGACGAGGACGAACTGAGCACGATGATCGCCAGCCGCAAGTCCGAACTAGCGTTCAGCATCGGCGGCATGGGGTCGGCCAGCACCAACTACTACAACGGTGCGTACAGCCGGCAGGGCTGGGCCGAGGTCGCCGCCGAGATCCGGGAACGCTGGCAGGCCGGCGATCGCGATGGCGCGGCCGGCCTGGTGACCGACGAGATGGTGCTCGGCACCACGCTGATCGGCACCGAGCCGATGGTCGCGCAACGCCTGCGGGTCTGGCGGGACGCGGGGGTGGACACCGTGCGGTTCTACCCTGCCGGTGCCACCCTCGACGCTCGCCTGAGCACCCTCGGCCGCGCCCTGGACCTGGTCCGCGCGCTCAGCTGACCAAGAGCCCGCGTGTACCGGTTCAGGGCGGGCGCTATGCCCTCAAAGCCGAGGCGATGTGCGACGACGACGTGCGGCGCTATGGATCGACGAGACCGGTGCGCACCGCCCGCAACGCGGCCTGGGTGCGGTCCTGCACTCCGAGCTTGGCCAAGATCGCGCTGACGTGCGTCTTCACCGTCTTCTCCGACACCGCGAAGTGCCGTGCGATTTCCCGGTTGGATCGGCCGTTGGCCAGTTCGGCGAGCACTTCGCGTTCGCGCGCGGTCAGCGCGACGTCGACGGGCCGCGCCTCGCCCTCGGTGAGCAGTGCGGCCACGTCCGGGCTGAGCAGCACGTGCCCGGCATGCACCGCGCGGATGGCCGCAGCCAGGCCGCTCGGGTGCACGTCCTTGTAGACGAACCCCTGCGCGCCGGCCCGCACCGCCGGCAACACCGCGGTCGGCTCGGTGAAGCTGGTGACCACCAGCACCCGGGCGGGATTGTGCCGCTGCTTCAGTTCGCGCAGTGCTTCGATGCCATCCGACCCGGGCATGCGCAGGTCGAGCAGGATCACGTCCGGGCACAGCCGGTCGGCCTGCTCGACGCAGCCCTTGCCGTCCTCGGCCTCGCCGACAACGGTCAGATCGGGTTGCAGGTCGAGGAAGGTGCGCAGTCCCTGGCGCACGACCGGATGATCGTCGACGACGAGCACGCGGATCTTCCCGGCTTGCTCGGTCATACTGGGTTCGATCATGAGGCAGGCATCTCCAACCGCACCGTGGTGCCCTGTCCCCGCGCGGAGGACACCGTCAACCGGCCGCCGACCGAGCGGGCCCGATCGCGCATGGACCCGATGCCAAGCCGGTGCGCGCTCTGCTGGTCGCGGGAGGCGTCCACGTCGAAACCGCGCCCGTTGTCGGCGACCGCCAACACGACCTGCTCGCCCTCCTCTCGCAGCGAGATGTCGATCCGCTTCGCGTCCGCGTGCCGCAGAGCGTTGTGCATGGCCTCCTGCGCGATCCGGTAAGCCGCCTCCTGCCGTGCGGCGGTCAGCCCGCAGACCGGTTCGTCTGTGGTGAATCGCACCTGGGCATCGTGCACTCGGTCCAGCAGATCGATCTGCTTGCGCAGCGCGATGTGCAGCCCGTCGCCAGCCAGGTCGACAGGGCGCAGGCCGACCACGATGGCGCGCAGCTCGTCCGCGACCTCGCCGGCAAGTTGGCGAACGTTCGCTAGCTCGATTGCGGCGCTTGCTTGATCGCTCGCTAGGAGTGCGGTCGCTGACTCGGCGGTCAACCGGAGGCTGAACAGCCTCTGCGCCACCGAATCGTGCAGCTCGCGGGCTATCCGATTGCGTTCTTCCACAATGGACAGTTCGCGGCTGCGCTCGTAGAGCCGGGCGTTGACAAGAGCGATGGCCGCATGTGCGGCGAGCAATCTGAGAAGTTCCTCATCAGACTCGGTGAACCCGCCCTGCTCGCACTTGTTGGCCAGGAACAACTCGCCCAGGATCTCGTCGCCGTCGGTGATCGGCATGCCGAGGAAGTCGGTCAGCACCGGATGGGCAGCGGGCCACCAGCCGAACTGCGGATGTTGCCTGATGTCGGCCAGCCGCACCGGGTCCGGGTCACGCAGCAGCACGCCGAGCAGGCCGTGCTGGCGGGGCACCGGACCGATCGCGGCCCACTGTTCGTCCGAGATGCCGTCGGCGAGGAACTCGGCGAACGAACCGTTGTCGTCCGGCACGCCCAACGCGGCATAGCGAGCGTTCAGTAGGCGACGGGCCGAGGTGAGGATGGTCTGCAACACCTCGCGCACGGACAGGTGCGCGGTGACCGCCAGGACCGCCGCGCTGACCTCGCGCAACGACGCGGCCGGCCGGCCGTCGGTGGCCGCCGAGCCAGCTTCGATCCCGTCCGCTGCCGCCATACCCGCACGGTACCCAGTCGCGCGCGATTCGACATCGGACGGCCGGCCTAGGACCAAAGACCGAGGCCGTCGCGGTCCCGCGGCCGATGGCGGCGAGCCGCGCCGAACCTACCGTCGGACTCATCGACACAACATCATCACTCGGAGGTATGGCATGTCCGTCGCGATCATCACCGGCTGTTCCCGGGGACTCGGCCTCGCCCTGGCCGACGGCCTGTCCAAGGCGGGCTGGCAGCTGGTCATCGACGGCCGCGATCCGGCAACGCTCGCCGAGGCGACCGCCCGGCTGCCCGGCGACGTCGTCGCGCTGCCCGGTGACGTCACCGACCCCGCGCACCGGACCGCGCTCGTGGACACCGCGTGCGAGCTCGGCCGGCTCGACCTGCTGGTCAACAACGCGGGCGTGCTTGGCCCCAGCCCGCAATCGGCGCTGGCCGACTACCCGCTGGACGTGTTGCGCGAGGTCTACGAGGTCAACGTGTTCGCTCCGCTGACCCTCGCCCAGCTCGCCCTGCCGCTGCTGCGTTCCTACGGCGGCTCGCTGGTCAACGTCAGTTCGGACGCCGCGGTCGAGGCGTACGAGGGCTGGGGTGGGTACGGCTCCGCCAAGGCGGCGGTCGAGGGGATCGGGCGGGTGCTCGGCGCGGAGGAGGCACTGGTGCGGGTGTGGACCGTCGACCCCGGTGACCTGCGCACTCGCATGCATCAGGAGGCGTTCCCCGGCGAGGACATCAGCGACCGGCCGTTACCGCAGACCGTGGTCCCGGCCTTCCTGCGCCTGCTCACGAAGCGCCCTGCGTCCGGTCGGATCCGGCTCGCCGATCTCGCCGAGGAGGCGGGCTGATGGCTCCGCACGCGCTGTGGCTGCCGTTCGAGGTCACCGATCTCGACGCGGCCATCCGCTACTACACCAAACATCTTGAACTGTCCATTGTCGACGATTGGGGCCGGGACGGGGAGCGTGGCGTTGTGCTCGCCGCCGGCAGTGCCTATGTCGAGCTCGTGTCCGCGCCGGTCGCCCGCTCCGGTCCGGCCGCCTTCCAACTCGCCAGTGCCGCCGACGTCGACCGCGTGTTCGCGGCCTGGCGCCCCGGCGTCGACCTGCGTATCGGTCCACACCGCTACCCGCGCGGCCACTACGGCTTCGAGGTCGGCGGCCCGGCGGGCGCGCAGGTCATGGTCTGGAGCGAAGCCGAGGGGGAACGGGGATGAGTTTCCTGGAGTTCAGCCTGCCCGCCAGCCTGGAGGCGCACGAGCCGCCCGAGGCCCATGGCCAGCGCCGGGACGGCGTCCGGCTGCTGGTCGGCGCGGCCGGGTCCGGGGAGGTGAGCCACCACCGGTTCACCGACCTGCCCGAACTGCTGCGGCCCGGCGACGTGCTGGTGGTCAACACCTCCGGCACGCTGCCGGCCGCCGTGCCGATCGCGGACAGCCCGCTGATCGCGCACTTCTCCACCGAGCAGCAGGACGGCCGCTGGCTGATCGAGCTGCGCGGCAACACCGGCAAGGCGACCAAGCCGTACGCGGGCGGCGCGCCGGGGGAGCGGTTCGCCCTGCTCGGCGGGGGTGCGCTGACCCTGCTGGAGCGCTACTCGCGGCAGCGGCTGTGGGTCGCCGCCGTCGACACCGGCAGGTACCGCTCGGTGCCTCGTCTGCTCGCTGCGCAGGGCAGGCCGATCCGCTACGGCTACGTCCGGAAACCGTGGCCGATCTCCTATTACCAGACTGTGTTCGCGCAGGTCCCGGGCAGTGCGGAGATGCCGAGCGCGGCGCGGCCGTTCACCGCCGAGGTGGTCACTCGGCTGGTCGCGGCGGGTGTGCTCGTGGTGCCGATCCTGCTGCACACCGGCGTCGCGTCACCGGAGGCGCACGAGCGGCCGTACCCGGAGTGGTTCAGCGTCTCGGACGTCTCCGCACGCGTGGTCAACCAGGCAAAACAGGCCGGCGGACGGATCATCGGGGTAGGCACGACCGCCGTGCGTGCGCTGGAGTCGGCGACCGACGAAGCAGGCGTCGTGCACGAGCGGTCCGGCTGGACCGAACTGATCATCACGTCCGATCGAGGGGTTCGGGCGGTCGACGGTCTGCTCACCGGGTTCCACGAACCCAAGGCATCGCACCTGGACATGCTCGCCGCCATCGCCCCCGCCGATCTGCTCAGCCGCTGCTACGCGGCCGCGATCGAGGCCGGCTACCTGTGGCACGAGTTCGGCGACGTCAACTTGCTGCTGCCGTGAGCCCGGTTGCCCAGTCGTGTTCGGAAAACGCCAGGATCACCAACGATCCGACCGTCCACAGTGTACTAGGTTGACCATCTGCTCAGCATGTCTGACGGTGTGCATATCTAGCGTTCGCTCGGCTCGGTTAGCTGGTGTGCACTCCGGGTACTCGAAACACGGCGAAAGAGTCGACCCGAGGAGGAAGGACGATGCGTCATTCCAGGTGGGGACTTGGTGCCGGAGCGATCGTCGCGGGTGCCGCGCTGGTCGCGTGCGGCCACGCAGGCTCAGCAGGCACGGCAGGCTCAGCAGGTCCGGCTGCTTCGACGAGCACCTCGTCGCCGACCGAGGTGCTCGCCTCCGCATACGCGACGACGATCGGGAGCGGCACCGCGAAAGTCGATCTGACCGGCCAGATCGACACAACGGTGGACGGCAAGGCCGAGTCCGTGCCGATCTCCGCGTACGGTGCCATCGATTTCGCGAACAAGGCAACGGACCTGAACGAATCCATTGCCGGTGCGGCGAACGACGCCACTGAGACGCGATACCTGAATGGCATGCTCTATCAGCGAATCCCCGCTGAGGCGACCGGTCTTGCCGGCGGCAAGCAGTGGATCGCCATGGACATCAACCAGATGTCAGCCAAGCAGGGCGGTTCCGGGTTCGGTCAGCTGCTGGCCAGCGCGCCGAGCAACCCGTCGGACCTGATGATGTACCTGACTGCGGTGGAGGGCCAGGTCAAGTCCGTTGGACCGGACATAGTGGACGGCGTGCCGACAACGCACTACGCCGCAACGATCGACCTGGACAAGGTGGCCACGCTGGATCCGAGTGCGGCGAGCACGACCAAGCAGCTGGAACAGGAACTCGGTAGCCACAGCCTGCCGGTTCAACTGTGGGTGGACCAGCAGAACCGGCTGCGCAAGATCAGTCTCGACGAGAACATCGCGCACCCGGTGCCCGGCTCGACGACCAGTGGTGGCACGGCAACGACCGGTCAGAACGGCAAGGAAACCACGATCGGTGCGGTGCACGTGGCGGTCACGGTCACGCTGTCCGACTACGGCACCCCGGTGCAGGTCGTGGCTCCGCCGGCCGACGAGACCGACAACCTGACAAACAAATAACCGCACGCAGAACGGGCAGCTTGGCGAACGTTCGTCAAGCTGCCCGTTCTGCTGAGCGGACAGTGCTGAGCCAACCGTGGACGGCCTAGATCACGACTTTCGTTGGTAGCCGTCCACAGCGCATCGGCGGGGCGACCTGCGCGGCGCCTACGACGTGCCCAGCGGCGCGGACGGCTCGGGGTGACCGTTGCACTGTGGGAGTTTGACGCGTTTCCGGCCAGCGACATCACCGCCTACGACCAGCAGTACAACCTGAACTCGCCGACGCCGACCGTGATCAATGTCGACGGCGGCCAAGCCAGCCCCGCTGGCGTTGAGGTCGAGGTCGACCTGGACATCGAGACCATCCAGGCGATGGCCCCGGCGGCCCAGCAGGTCGTCTACGAAGCGCCGGAGTCCGGCAACGACGACAACGCGTTCCAGAAGGATGAGATTGACGAGGCCAACCAGATCGTCTCCGACAAGAAGGCGTCGATCGTGTCGATGTCGTGGGGGCCGGTGCGAGCCGGAGCGCGACGCGTCGCTGATGAAGTCCTCGGTCGACTTCCCCGCGTCCGACCCGAACATCACCGGCGGCGGTGGCACCTCGCCCGGATACGACCAGATGACCGGGAACGGCTCGTAGGACTTCACCAACCTCGCCAAGGCGCTCGGCGCCTGATCGAACGCTCATTAATTTAATGGCGGTGGCCGGGACGCGCGTCCCGGCCACTGTTGTCCTCAATTCCATATTCACTCGCCTCGGCCAGGAAAACAAGGCTGTTTTTCGCGATTCTCGCTTGTCACACTGGGCACCGTGATCGGTGAATCGAGCAATCGCCTTACGCATGTCCGATGGATCGCCGGCGGTACCGGAGCCGGCAAGACGACCCTCACCCGAATCCTGGCGCGGCGATACGACCTCGCCATCTACGCAGGCGACATCGCCGAACACGACTGGGTCGCCAGGTTCACGCCCGACCGGCATCCGCACGCATTCGCGAGCCTGCGGCTCAGCAGGGAACAACGCGCCGGGCAGAGCGCCCGGCAACGGTTCGACCGGATGGCCAGCCGACACGGCGAAACCATTGAGTTCGTCGTCGAGGACCTGCTCGCCATGCCGGCCGACCGGCCGATCCTGGCCGACTGGTTCGGCAACACGCCGCGTGACCTCGCGCCGCTGCTCAGCTGGCCCGAGCAGGCGGTTTTCCTGTTGCCAACGCCGGAATTCCGTCGGCGGGCCCTTGGTACACGCTTCGCCGACACGGACCGGGCCCGTGCGACCTGGGGCGATGGTGACCACGCTCGCGCCTTCGCCAATCGGCTCGCGCGGGACGATCTGTGGGACGCGGAGTTGCGCCGCCAAGCCACCGAGATGGGCCTGCCGGTGATCGTCGTCGACGGCTCGTGGACTGAGGACGCGTTGGCTGATGACCTTGCCGACCGGTTCCGCCTCGGGCTTGCCACGGATAGGCGATAGGTTGAACGAGCGCTAGATCATGCGTCGGATTGGATGATCTAGCGCTCGTTCAGGCTGGGGTTCCCCACCGGCCATTTCGAGAACCGCGTTCAGTAACCGCGTTCAGCGACGCAGTGTGTAGAGATGGTGGTGTAGATGGTGATGTCGGCGTTGCGCGGGCTCGGCGCGTCCACCTTGACCCGCAGGTCGCCAGTGGCCGTGTCGTAGTCCACACCTTCCACGCCGGTGCACGAACTGGCCAGCGGGATCTGGCCGAGCGAGGTGATTGCGCGGTCACGTCCTTGCCGGTGAGCGGGTGCTTTAGGTCGATTCGCAGCAATGGCTTGCTGGTCGGGTAGATGGCACTGGCAAGGTGTTGACAGGCAACAGGTCTGGGCTGTTTGGTCCAATTGCGACTGATCTGTTGGTATAGCATGGAAACTTGATCGAGCATGTGAGTGCTTTTCAAGGATGTGAACGGAAGGGTGCCGGATGACGACGGAACAGGAGCCGTGGCAGTGGGCCGAGCCGGTGTGGCGGACCCATGTCGAGCGGGTGCGGGCCGGGCGTCGGCTGATGCCCGAGACGTGGCCGGGCGGAGCGCGGGTCGCGGTGGCGCTGTCCTTCGACTCCGACCACGAAACCTTGCCGCTGCGCAACAACATCACCAGCCCCGGTGAGCTGTCCGTCGGCGAGTACGGCGCGCGGGCCGGTGCGCCACGGATCATGCGGCTGCTGTCCGAGTTCGGCATCCCGGCCTCGTTCTACGTGCCAGCGGTGTCCGCGCTGCTGCATCCGGCCGAGGTGCGGGGTTACGTGGAGGCCGGGCACGAGGTCGCGCTGCACGGCTGGATCCACGAGCGCAACACCCTGCTTGCCGCGGCCGACGAGCGCGAGCTGCTGCTGCGTGCCGCGGACACGCTGGAGTCGGTCACCGGCACGTGTCCGGTCGGCATGCGCACGCCGTCCTGGGACTTCTCCCACCACACCCTGGCCATCGCGCGTGAACTCGGCCTCGCCTACGACTCGTCGTTGATGGCCGACGACGATCCGTACGAGTTGATCCACGAGGGCGAGGCCACCGGCATGGTGGAGATCCCGGTGGAGTGGATCCGCGACGACGCGCCGTATTTCGTGATGGCGCGGTTCGACGGGGTCCGGCCGTACACACCGCCACGCGCGGTGCTGGGCATCTGGCAGGACGAGTTCCGTGCCGCACTGGCCGAGGGCGGGCTGTTCCAGCTCACGATGCACCCGCACATCATCGGGCACCGGTCGCGGCTGGTGATCCTGCGCGAGTTGATCGAGGAGATGCACGGCACCGACGGCGTCTGGTTCGCCACCCATGCCGATATCGCCGAGTACTGCCGGTCCTCGGCCGGCCTTGGCCGGCGCTGAGCGGGCCTGGCTCGGCTCACGCCTTGGTCCTCACGCCATGGTCTCGGTGGAGGTCGCTTCCAGCGCGTCGATGATGTCCTGCATGTCGCGGTAGGGCGTGCTTCTGGCCGGGAGCAGCCGCAGTCGCCCACGGGTCACGGCGTCGACGCCGTACAGGTCGGCCTGGGTGAGGATTTCCCAGCGCTGTGCGGGAAAGGTCAGGTCGGCGAGCACGAAGCACAGCGACTGTTTGTCCAGCTCGGTCATTACCACTCCTCGGTTCGGGACCACGCCCGAGCAAAAAGGGATTGTGAGCCAGGTCACTCCAAAAGGCAAACATCCGAGCTGTGGTGTGGCGCCCGCTGGCCTCTTGACACGCCAAGTCGGGCGGGCCAAGCTGGGTGAGTTATTTAGGTAGGGAACTTTACAAACTGATGGATCGGTGGCGGTTCGCCCGCCGTGCGCCGGGGTTCTCCCACTTGCGGCCTCGATCGCCTCGGCGTGCGGTTGCCGTGGCTTGCTTTGCCGCGCACAAAGCCCCGCGCACAAAAACCCGCGCACAAAAACCCGTTGTTCGGCAACCACAGAAAGTGGCAGCAGATGAAACGCATCAGCCGAGTGCGGCTGGGACTCGCCGCGGGCACCGCGTTCGCGGTGGCCGCCTTGAGCGGTGTCCCGGCAGCGATGGCCTCGACGAGCAGTGTCGCGCCCACCGACTCGGCCACGACCCCGGTCGTGGCATCGACCCACCCGACGTCAACCCCAGCTTTGTCCACTGTGGGCAGTGCGGAGTGGAAGGTGCTGACCAGCGCGACCACGACCCAGGGCGGCGCCGCCATTTCCAAGCCGGGCTTCGACACCGCGAAGTGGCTGTCGGTCAAGCCGGACGACAGTGGCGCACCGGGCACCGAGATCACCGCGCTGCTGCAGAACGGCGCCTGTCCGAACGTCTATTTCTCCACCAACATGAAGACCTGCTTCGGCTACCTGAGCAAGCCGGGCGCCAACAACATCGCGCAGTTCGACGTGCCGTGGTGGTATCGCGCCGACTTCACCCCGAACCTCGCCGCAGGCCAGTCCGCGACACTGGTGGTCAACGGGGTGGTCGGCTCGGCCGACGTGTGGGTGAACGGCAGGGAGGTGTCCACCAGGACCACGGTCACCGGTGACTACACCAGGTACACCTTCAACGTCACCGGTGACCTGGTGTCTGGCACCAACTCGATCGCGTTCGAGGTTTACCCGAACAACCCGCTGTCGAACCTGACCGTGGACAACGTCGACTGGACCCAGGTGCCGCCGGACGAGAACACCGGCATCCAGTTCCCGGTCGAGTTGCAGGTCGACAACGCGCTGTCGGTCGGCAACGCGCACGTCGTCGAGACCAACGCGACCAACATGAGCAGCTCCGCTCTGACCGTGAAGGTCGACGTCACCAACGGCAGCGGCAGCAGCCAGACCGGCACGGTGTTCGCCACGGTCACCCCGCCCAGCGGCGGCGGCTCGCCGATCACCGTCAGCCAGTCGATCACGGTCGCGGCGAACAGCACCACGACGGTAAGTTTCACGCCGGCCAAGTACTCGGCGCTCATCATCAGCAGGCCGCGGGTGTGGTGGCCCTACCAGATGGGCGCGCAGCCGCTCTACGCGCTGGACACCACGCTGACCCAGGGGAACGCGAGTAGCAATAGCACGCACGAAACGTTCGGCATTCGCACCATCACCTCCAGTATGATCGACAAGTCCGGTGAGGCGCCGGACGGGGTGCGGCAGTTCCAGGTCAACGGCGTGCCGATCGTGATCCGAGGCGGCGGCTGGGAGCCGGACCTGTTCCTGCGCTACTCGTCCGCGGACATCGCCGACCAGATCGCGATCGTCAAGAATCTCGGCCTGAACACCCTGCGCCTTGAGGGCCACTTCATGCCGGACGACTTCTACGAGCAGATGGACGCGGCCGGCATCCTCGTCGACTCCGGGTTCTCCTGCTGTGACGCGTGGGAGAACGGGAGCCCGAACGCGGCGACGCTGGCCGTGATGACCAATGCGGCGACCGCGATCGGCCAGGACGAGCGCAACCACCCCAGCGTCATCGCGATGGGCTGGAGCGACAACGCACCCGGTGCCAAACAGGAGTCGGCCGCGGTGAACACGTGGAAAGCCAATGATTTCGACGTGGTCCTGCTTTCCTCTGCCGAGTACAACAGCAGCCCGATCCTGGGCACCTCCGGCCAGAAGGAAGGCCCGTACGACTACGTGCCGCCGAACTACTGGTACGACACGTCGCACTTCGACAGCGGCGACGACACCCGCACCAACGTCGGTGGCTCGTGGGGCCTGGACAGCGAGCAGAGCGCGGGGGACACCGTGCCGACGCTGGACTCGCTCAACCGGTTCATGTCCGCGTCGGATCTGAACAACCTGTGGAACAACCCGAGCTTCAACCAGTACCACCTGAACTACGAGAACGGTCACGGCAACTACAAGTTCGGCACGCTGTTCCTGTTCGACCAGGCGTTGACCAACCGCTACGGCGCGTGGAAGGACCTCAGCGGTTACGTCGAGGAGGCGCAGATCCAGGAGTACGAGAGCACGAGGGCGCAGTTCGAGGCGTTCGTGGATCACTCGAACAACACCTCGGGCGGCGTCTCGCGCTCGACCGGCACGATCTACTGGCAGGCCAACAAGGGCTGGCCGTCGATGCTGTGGAACCTCTACAACTCCGACAGCGACCAGTCCGGCAGCTTCTTCGGTGCCAAGCAGGCCAACCAGTCGCTGCACGCGTTGCTGGCGCAGGACAACGGCACCGTCACCCTGGACGACGTGGGCGGGCAGAGCCAGTCCGGGCTGTCCGTCGAGGCCAAGGTGTACAACACCGCGGGTTCGGTGCTCGACGACCAGACGGTCGACAACCTCACGTTGGCAGGCCAGCAGGTGAAGACCGGCGTGCTCACGCCGAAGGCGCCGGGTTCGACCGGCGGCAACGTGTACTTCGTCGAGTTGCTGCTCAGGCAGAACGGCAACCTCGTCGACCGCAACGTGTACTGGCAGTCGACCAGGAAGGACACGATCGACTGGTCCGCGACGACCGGTCAGCCGCAGGACACCGAGTCCAGCTACGCGGACCTGACCGGCCTGCGCTCGCTCGCCCCGGCGAGCGTGTCCGCTACCGCGACGGCCTCCGCCGCGCCCGGTCCGGGCGGTGCGGACACCGAGGCCACGGTGACGATCACCAACACCTCAAGCAAGCCGACCGTCGGCTTCTTCCTCCGCGCGGATGTCCGGCGGGGCATGGCGGGCGGCGGTGAGCAGTCCGGCGACAACCAGGTGACGTCGGCGTTGTGGAGCGACAACGACATCACCCTGTGGCCGGGCGAGTCGGAAACCCTGACGGTCACCTACAACTCGGCCGACCTCAAGGGCGCGACGCCGGTGCTGAGCGTGTCCGGCTCCAACGTCGCCCGCTTCGATGTGGTCGTCACCTGAGATGTGGTCGTCACCTGAACTATCGCTCGCGCGGCGCGGGCGGGCATGATCGGCCCACCCGCGCCGCAAGCGCCTGTCCGGCGGTAGTTTTCAACACATAACAGATACACTATGTTAGTCATTGACATGGCTGACGCGGTGGCCTTACCTTGCCAGGAATCGTTTTCAGAAATCGATTTCTTGGGGCGAGGGAGCACGATGACAACGCAGCGCCGCGCGTCCAGGCGGGTGAATCGCAGACGGTTTCTGACCATCTCGGGTAGCGTTGTCGGTGCCATGATGTTCGCTGACCGGCCGGGTTCCGCGTTCGCCGCAGACGCAGGCGGCGCCAGCGGCGGCTACCCGGACAAAGGCTATTCCCCGACCGACGTGGCCGCGCTGTACGAGCGCGGAACTCCCAGCACCTACACGGGTCCGGACCTGCGCTACATCGGCATGCCGGTCGGCGGCGGCGCGTGCGGCCAGGTCTATCTCGGCGGGGACGGCAAGCTCTGGTACTGGGACGTGGACAACGCGCCTGCGCCACCCTGGGCGAACTGCAACGGTCCCGCCTACGCCAACCCGCACATCCCGTTTTCGCCGTTCGGCAACGGTTTCGTGCTCAGCACCGACGGTTCGGCGCGCGCGCTCGACTCGTCCGGGTTCGCGGAAGTGGCCTTCACCGGGCAGTATCCGCTCGGCCAGGTCGACTACCACGACCCGCACTGCCCCGTCGACGTGCACCTGGACGCGTTCTCGCCGTTCGTGCCCGGCGAGACCGACGACTCCACGTTGCCGGTGACCGTGCTCGCCTACACGCTCACCAACACCAGGGCCACGCCGGTCGTCGCCGAGCTGACCGGGTGGGCGGAGAACCCGGTCGCGCTGCGCGCCAGGACCTCGGAGCCGATCACCCTGTCCAGCCAGGCAATCGCCGGCCAGCACAACTATCGGGGCGTGCAGTTCACCGCAGCGAACGCGCCGGTGTCCACCGGGCAGCCGGACATCGTGTTCGAGACCTGGCAGCAGACCGACTACACGGGCTGGACGGTGACCGGCTCGGCCTTCGGCGCGGGACCGGTGCTCGTCTCGGAGGTGCCGGCCTACATGCTCAGGTTCGGCAACCTGAACGCGCAGGGGCCGAGCTTCGTCACCTCGCACAACTTCATCGCCGCCAACAACGACGCGACCCTCGCCGACAGCTACGTCGGCACGCTGACCAGCGGCACGTTCACGATCTCGCGCCGGTATGTCGCGGCCTGGGTGGGCGGTGGCAACAATCCAGGGCAGACCTGCCTGAACGTGGTCGTCGACGGCGCGGTCGTCGCCAGCATCACCGCGGACGACACCGAGCCGATGCGCCTGCGCTACGCCGACCTGATTCGCTACCAGGGCAAGGACGCGCACATCGAGATCGTGGACTCGGCGACCGGCGGCTGGGGGCACATCAACGTCAGCACCATCAGCTTCACCGACGCGCCGGCCAACCCGGTGCCGGTCGGCACGCTCACCGACGGCGGCACGGTCGCCATCGCCGTGCTCGGCAACGACGCGCAGGTCACCGCGCGGCCCTCGATCGCGGACTGGAGCAGCCCGACCGCGATAGCCACGTCCGGCCCTGGGCCGGTCAGCATCGACGGGGCACTCGGCACGATCACCGGGGCGGTCACGTCGCGGATCGTGTTGCCGCCGGGGCAGAGCCACACCGTGCGGTTCGTGCTGGCCTGGTTCTTCCCGAACCTGGACCGGGTCGCGCTCGGCTTCCTCACCGACATCGCCAACCTGAGCCGCCACTACGCCAACCAGTTCGCCTCGGCGGAAGCCGTCGTCGGGTACCTCGCCGCGCAGCTGCCCCGGCTGGAGGCGGCGACCAGGGAATGGGTGCGCACCTGGTACACCGACTCGACCCTGCCGCACTGGTTCCTCGAACGGACCCTGCACACCTCCGGCAGCCTCGCCACCAACGTCGCCTTCCGGTTATCCAACGGCCGGTTCTACGCGTGGGAGGGCGTCGACTGCGCGGCCGGCACCTGCGAGCACGTGTGGAGTTACGCGCACGGCATCGCGCGGCTGTTCCCGAGCCTTGAGCGGGACACCCGGCATCGGGTCGATCTCGGCATCGGGTTCCACCCGGACACCGGCGAGATGGGCAACCGGGCCGAGGCCGACATGAGCTGGGCCACGGACGGCCAGTGCGGCACGATCCTGCGGTTCTATCGCGAACACCAGATGTCGCAGGACAACACGTTCCTCACCGCGAACTGGCCGCGAATCAAGCAGGCCGTCAACTGGGTGATCAGCCACGACACCCGGCAGGACGGCACACTGGAGGGCGCGCAGCCCAACACGTTGGACGCCACCTGGTACGGCGAGGTCGCCTGGCTGACCGGTATGTACGACGCGGCCCTGTACGCGGCGGCGGCGATGGCGACCGAGATGAACGACACCGCGTTCGCGCAGACCTGCACGACGCTCGCCCGGTCCGGGTCGCACTCGATCGCGACCGCGCTGTGGAACGGCGAGTACTTCATCCAGTTGATCGACCCGAGCGCGCCGGACTCGCCCAACTCGAACATCGGCTGTCACATCGACCAGATGCTCGGCCAGAACCACGCCTGGCAACTCGGCCTGCCCCGGGTTTTCGATCCCGCCCAGACCGCGACCGCGCTGGCCAGCATCTTCCGCTACAACTTCGTCACCGACCCGGCCGCGTACCGGGCGGCGAACACCGCGATTCCCGGCGGACGCTGGTACGCGATGGCCGGCGAGCCCGCCATGATCATGACGACCTTCCCGCACGGCGGTGCCGCGCAGGCCAACGGGAACCCGCCCGCCGGGGTCGCCATGTACTTCAACGAGTCCTGGACCGGACAGGAGTACCAGCTCGCCGCGCACATGATCTACGAGGGCATGGTCGACCAGGGCCTGATCATCACCCGCGCGGTGCACAACCGCTACGCGCCGGCCAAGCGCAACCCGTACAACGAGATCGAGTGCAGCGAGCACTACACCAGGGCCATGGCCAGCTACGGCGTGTTCCTCGCCGCCTGCGGCTTCTCCTGCCACGGCCCGAAGGCCAGCCTGACCTTCGCGCCGCGGATCACCCCCTCGGACTTCGCGGCCGCGTTCACCGCAGCGGGCGGCTGGGGGCTGTTCCGCCAGCAACGCCTTGGGCAGCAACAGGTCTGCGCGATCGAGGTGCGGTACGGGCAGGTCCGGGTGGGTGAGCTCGGCCTGCGGTTGCCGGCGGGCGCGACGAATCCCCGGGTGCTGGTCGCGCTGGACGGACGGCCGATCCCAGCCACGATCACCGCAGACGGCGTGGACGTGACGGTCACGCTGGGCAGCGTGGTCACCGTGCCGACCTATGCGACGCTGACCGCCACCGTCTCCTGGTGAGCGTGCGCCCCGACGGGTGTGCCCTTTCGGTAGCCGCCGAACATGATGCCCAGCAACAGGATGACCAACACCGCGATGAGCAGCCAGAACCAGATCGACCTGCGCATGGTGGCCTCCCGACGTCGTCCGCGTTGACTGTGTACCCGCCGCGCCGCAACCGGACACCGGCGGGGTGGGGGTTGGTGGCGACCGCCGACCGGGTATCTCTATGGCATGGGCAAGTGGCGGATCCGGCTGGTCGGTCTTGCGATCGTGGTGGTGCTGTTGATCGCGGTGGCGTTGGTCGGTTCGGCCATCCACCTGTTTCCGCAGTTGCGCAACCCGTTCGCGGAGAACACCCAGGAAACATCGGGCCCTGTGCTGCTCCAGTCGGTGCAGCAGCTGTCCCGCTACGAGGCGGCCAGCGGCACCTTCCAGGTCGTCGTGGACATCTCCACGAACGGCTCGATCCTGCCGAGCTTCCTCGAGGGCAGCGACACCATGTTCATCGGCGTCGGCAACGACAACGCCTATGTGGACTTCGGCCGGCTCAAAGGCAAGGACGTGCAGGTTTCCGACGACCGGCGCTCGGCCACCCTCACCCTCGGCCACGCCCAGCTGGCCGCCGCGACACTGGACGTGCACCAGTCCTATGTCTACGCGCAGCAACAGGGTCTTTTCACCCGGATCAACCAGTTCTTCTCCGGCAACCCCAACTCGCAGCAGGCCCTCTACGAGTTGGCGCAGAAGCAGATCCAGTCGGCTGCCGGGAAGAGCGAGCTGCTCGCGGACGCGGAACGCAACACCAAGAGCATGCTGGTCAGCCTTTTGCAGTCGCTCGGCTTCACGCACATCACGGTCAATTTTCTGGCGAACCCGGCTTGACCAGCGCTGACAGTCCTCGCGGGCGTAGGATGATCAGCATGGCCGAAGCCGAGCTGAACAGCGGCATCCTGCCCGGCAACGTGCACGCCGACGACTATGTCATGCTCGCGCTCGCGCTGGTCTCCGTCGGGGTGCTCGGCGACGTGGTGTTGAGCCCGCCGAGCCACGCGGTCGGCATGGTGCTGTTCTGGGTCGATGTCGCGATCAGCGCGATCTTCCTCGTCGAGTTCTGCTGGCGCTGGCGCAGGCGTGGCTGGGTCCGCTCGTTCCCGGCACGGAACTGGTACGAGGTGTTCGCGATGATCCCGGTCGCGCACCCGGCTCTCTACCCGCATCACGTCATCACCGTGGTGCTGCTGCTGGTCCGGATCGGCAGGGCGGTCGATCGGGCCATCGGCGAGCAGTTCTTCAACCGGCTGGTCGACCGGCTGGCCGATCCGATCGTGCACGCGATCAAGAAACCGGTCACCATCGCCGTGCTCGACGAGGTGGTCAAGGTGCTGGAAACCGGCAACTACCCGGAGAACCTGGCCCGCTCGCTCACCGACAACCGGGAACTTCTGCGCGCGATCATCAGCGAGAAACTGTCCGAGGACAAGCAGCTGAGCAGGCTCAAACTGCTGCCCTTCCACGCCGAGATCGTGCATTCCGTTGTGGACACGTCGTTCCGGGTCGTGCTGGAGGTGCTGCGGGACCCGAGGATCGACGACTTCTTCGCCTCGGTCGTGCGGGACAACCGGGAGCAGATCCGCAGGGCGGTGCAGCTTGGCCGCAACGACGAGGAGTCGGCCGAGAAGGAGAAACTGCTGTATGTGCGCACCCAGCGTGCCGCGGTCCGCGAGTTCGACAACGAGCACAGGCGTTAGCTCAGTTGATCCAGCGCCGAGGTGAACGCGGCAGGGCCGAGGTGTGCCGCCCCAGCGTACGGGTCCTGGAGCTGGAACGTCGCGAACAGCAACACGGTCACCGTGCCGGCGAGTACGCACGCGACGATCAGGTGGGTGAGCAGTTTCTCGCCGCCGAAAAGGCAGGTCAGGCCGACCGACAATATCGCGCCGACAATGAGCGCGGCCCAGATGAGCGGGTTGACCCTGGTCATCGACGCGGAGATGCGCTGCTCGCGCGCCTGGTACACGTTGGACAGGTCATTGGTCAACTGGGTTTGCCGGTCTTCCTGCGGGTAGGTGGTCGGCACATAGGCGCTGATGGCGTCGTGCAGTTTGTCCAACTGGGATTTTCCGAGAGCCGAGATCGGTGCGTCATCCCGCATGGCTGGCCATTCCTGATCGAGCACGGTCCGTCCATAGGAAACGGCCAATTCGCGTATCTGGACGCTGGCCGGCGCGGGCAGCAGATTGGCGTCCCAGTAGACCGCGACCAGGCTGTCCGCCTCCTGGTAGGAGCCGGAGCGGGCCGAACCGATGCCGTCGAACAACGAAATCAACACGAATGCGATGAGTACTGCTTCCAATCCCGCGACAACGGTGAAGACCCGGCTGGCGGCGTCGTCGCTGGCGCGCCGGTGGGCTTCGGACACGTACTTGCGGATGGCGATCATCAGGCCGGCCGCGCCCGCCATGGCACCCAACATCCAGAGCAGCCCGACCAGATAAACACTCATCGCGTTCCCTTCTGGTCAAGGATTAGATCACGGACTACGGTAAGGTCGTTATCCGCCAATCCGATGAACTGAAGACGAATGAGGCGACGTGAGAAATAAGTCGGGAACTTATTCCCACGAAACTGGACGAACAGAGTTTTCGGCCAATCGGAGCGGGCGAATCCTGGCCAGGGTCGGCGGAGTCGTCGCAGCTGTGCCGATCTTGTTCCTGGCCTCGGCGCCGCTGGCGGACGCGGCGCCCGGCGATCATGTTTCGGTAGGAACCGAGCAGGTCATCGCGCCGATGTTCAAGATCTGCCTGCTGCCGATCGGCCCGATCCCGCCGATCATCTGCATCGCCCTCGGCGACGGCGACGGTGACGGTCCGCCGGGCACCTCGTCCAAGCCGCCGCCCCCGCCACCGACCAGTCCGACCAAGCCGCCGCCCCCACCGACGACGCCCACCAAGCCGCCGCCCCCGCCGCCCACCACCCGTTCGACCGCACCGCCGCCGCCCCCGCCGTCGACCCCAACGGCGCCGAACAGCGTCGCGTTGCATGCCGCGGTGCCGCCACCTGCCCTCGGCCTTACTCCGACCACCACGACACCCCCCACGACGTCATCGTCGACGATGACGGGGGCCACGCCATCGAGCCAGGCCGGCGGGGCGTACGTGTTGCCGACCAGTCCCGGCACGTTGCGGTCGGCGTCGGTGAGCCCGGAGGTGGTGACCGAGCGGCGCTGGGCGTTGACCGTGATCGTGTTGATCTTCGGTGCCGGCGCGGTCGCCACCGCACGGATGCGCAGGCGGGTCAAGTAGTGCTCAGCGGTGCAGCCGCATGAGGATACGGCCGAAGCGGCGGGCGATGGCCCGCTGTTCCGGCGAGCGCAGCCAGGCCAGCACGAGGCCGGCCGCGATGAGGCCGAGCGGGCCGCCGAAGATGAGCGCGGCCCAGGCGCCGAGCGGGTTGCCTGGCAGCGGCAGCCGGACCAGCAACGCGACCGCCGCCGCTGCGACGCCGGCGAGCACGCCGCGCACTATGGTGACGCTCACCCGCCCGTTCAGCGGGCCGAGCCGCGCTCGCAGGCACGCCTCGCCGGCGAGCCAGCCGAGCAGGAACGCGGCCGAGTTGGCGAAGGTGAGGCCGTAGACGACGTCGCCGGGGGCGAGCACGACCGGCGCGAGGAAGGACAGCGCGACCTTCACAGCCATCATGCCGAGCATGATCAGCGTCGGCGTGCGCGCGTCCTGCATCGCGTAGAACACCCGCAGCTGGAGCAGGCTGATCGTGTAGGGGAGCACGCCGAACGCGGCGACGGCCAGCGCGATGCCGACCTTGCCCGCCTCCGCCCTGCTGTGGCCGAGCGAGAACAGCGCGACGCCGAGCGACGGGCCGAGCACGGTCATCAGCGCGCTCATCGGCAGCATCGCGGTCGCGCACAGCCTGCTGGCCAGCGACAGGTCCTGCTTGATGGCCGGCACGCGGCCCTCGGCGGCGGCCCTGCTCATCCTCGGCAGGATCGCCGTGATCAGCGCGAAACCGATCACCCCGTAGGGCAGCTGCACCAGCAGCCACACGTTGTTGTAGATGGTCAGGCCGCCATTGGCGGTGGCGATGTTGGTGACCACGACGACGCCGACCTGGGCGAGCAGCGCGTAGCCGATGGTCCACGCGGCGAGCCTGCCGAACTCGGTGAACCGGCGGTCCCACCCCCAGCGCGGCCGGAACCGGAACCCGGAGCGGGCCAGCGCCGGCACCAGCGCGAGCGCCTGGACCACCACGCCGAGCGTGCTGCCGATGCCGAGTTCGAGCAGTTGCGCGTTGTCCATCCGCACCGGGTTCAGCGTGAGCTGGCCGGGCAGCAGCGGGTAGACGCCGAACGTGAGCAGCAGGACGATGTTGTTCAGCACCGGCGCCCACACCGTGACGCCGAAGACGTGCCGCGCGTTGAGCACGGCGGTGAGCAACGCGGATATCCCGTAGCACAGGATCTGCGGCAGCAGCAGGTAGGCGAAGGCCGTGGTCAGCGCGGGATTCGCGCGGCCGGTCGAGTCGTCGACCACCAGCGCGGTCAGTATCGGCGCCGCGGCGACCGCGAGCACGGTGATCACGGCGAGCACCGCGGTGGTCATGGTGAGCAGGCGCTGCGTGTACGCGACGCCGCCATCGGCGTCGTCGTGGTGCGCGCGGACCAGCACGGGCACCAGGACGCTGGTCAGCACGCCGCCGACGAGCAGTTCGTAGACCTGGTTGGGCAGCGTGTTCGCGGCGTTGTACGCGTCGGCGGCCATGCTCAGGCCGAGCACCCACGCGATGACCAGGTTGCGCGCGAAACCGGTGATCTTGCTGGCCAGGCCGGCGATCGCCATGGAACCGGTGGCGCGGCCGATCGAGCCATCGCTGCGCGCCGGCCCGTCGACGAGCTGTCCGGGCCTGCGCTGCATTCCGCCACGGTAACGGAGGTGTTCGCTCGGTCGGCGGAGGCCGGCCGGTGGCCGCGACATCCGGTTGAACGAGCCGAAATCCGGTCTGATGCGAGACGATGAACACGTGATCGGTCTGATAGCCGCGCCGTCGAACCTCGGCCTGCGCCCACCTGAGCCGGGCGCGGTGCCGGGCACGGCCAAGGCGCCGGAGGCGTTGCGCGAGGCCGGGCTGCACCACCGGTTGATCGCGGCGGGCGCCACCGACTGCGGCGTCGTGCTGCCCGGCCGCTACCGCGACGACTGGGTCGCCGGCGCGGGCCGGCTGCGCAACCAGGACGCGATCGTCGACCACAGCCTGCGGCTGGCCGACCGGCTCACCGCCGTGCTCGACGAGGGCATCGCCCCGCTGGTGCTGGGCGGCGACTGCGGTGTGCTCCTCGGCGCCGGCCTCGCGCTGCGCAGGCGCGGCCGCTACGCGCTGGTGCACGTCGACGGGCACACCGACTTCCGGCACCCGGGCAATTCGGACAGGTGTGCGTCGTTGGCCGGCGAGGACCTGGCCGCCGTGGTCGGCCTGCACTGGCCCGCCATCTCCGACATCGACGGGCTCGGCCCGTACTTCCGGCCCGAGCACACCATCCACGTCGGCTGCCGCGCGGACGACGAGGCGCTGGTCGAGACGCGCGGGTTGCTCCACGCCGTGGTCACCACGCCACAGGTCGCCGAGGACGGCGCCGAACTGGTGGCCGCGACGCTGACCGAGCTGATGATGACCGAACGGCTCGACGGCTACTGGCTGCATCTGGACGTCGACGTGCTCGACCCGTCGATCATGCCGGCCGTGGACAGCCCCGACCAGGGCGGACTGAGCGCGGCGCGGCTGATCGAGCTGCTGACCGCGCTGGCACCCGGCGCGGTGGGCGCCGAGGTCACCGTGTTCGACCCGGACCTGGACCCGACCGGCGAGCACGCCGCGTTGCTGGCCACGCTGCTCGCGGACGGCCTCGCCGAACTGGGCATCGGCATCGCGTTCGGTGGCTGATTTCGCCACAATCCTCGGGTCGGGGGACGCCGACCGAGATTCGGTACCCGCTGTTGGTTCCCGTCCGGTCGGTACCCCGGCGGTCCCGGCCCAAACCAGCTGATTCGGCGTGGCTGATGTGGCCGTCCTACTGGGAGCGTCACGCGGTGTGCATCGGTTGGCTGCCAGGGGAACCAGCCGACGGGAGGCGACGCTTGCGAACGCGTTGGCGCGGGGTGATGGTCGAGACGAGCCCGGCGATCGCCGGGACGGCCGTCAATCCATGCGGAAGGACGCGAAATGGCCAACATGACCAATCCCAGGGAACTGGTCGATGCCGAGGTCTTCGATCCGTCGGGCGACAAGATCGGCAAGGTGGGCGAGGTCTATCTGCGTGACGATTCGCAGCAGCCCGCCTGGATCATGGTGCGGTCCGGTCTGTTCAACAACCGCGAGACCATGGTTCCGTTGCAGGGCGCGCGCATGCACGAACACGGTGTCCAGGTCGGCGTGACCAAGGAGAAGATCAAGGAGGCACCTCGACTGGATCCGCACGGCCATCTGTCCGAACAGGACAGTATGGAGCTGTATCGCTACTACGGCATTCGGCCGGAGGTGCCGGACGCCCGCCGCCCGGTCGACCCGCCGGGGCCGCGTGGCCGCGCTGGTGCGAAACAGACCGAGATGATCCGCTCCGAGGAACGGCTCAACGTCGGGACCGAGCAGGTGGAGAGCGGCCGGGTCCGGTTGCACAGGTACGTGGTCACCGAGCAGCAGCAGGTGAGCGTGCCGGTCAGCCACGAGGAAGTGCGTGTCGAGCGCGAGCCGATCGACCCGGCGCGAGCCGGCCGGACCGCCGCCGACGGCGGCAGGCTCGGCGACGCCGAGCAGGAGGTGGTGCTGCACGAGGAGAAGCCGGTCGTGCGCACCGAAACCGTTCCGGTCGAACGGGTCCGAATCGGCACGGACACCGTCACCGAGGAGCAGACCGTCGGTGGCGAGGTGCGCAAGGAACGCATCGACGTCGAGTCCGACCAGAACGCACCGCGCAGGCGCGGCCGTCCGCAGCGCTGAGCACGCCGTCCTGGCACGCTTGGCCGCAGGCGATCGCGCCTGCGGCCAAGCGATCAGCGCGTGGCGGAACTATCGCTGAGCGCGATCCGCACGTTCTCGGTGCGGACGATCTCGCCGCAGGCGCGGCAGACCTGGTCGATCTCCAGCCGGTGGCCGCAGTCGTGGTGGAAGGACACGGCAGGCTCGTCGACCGCCCAGCGGTCGCCCCACTGGCGCAGCGCGCGCAGCACCGGCACGAGTTCCCGGCCGGACTCGGTCAGGTGGTACTCGTAGCGCGGCGGGTGTTCGCTGTACTGGCGGCGTTCGATGATGCCGCGCTGCTCCAGCTTGCGCAGCCGGTTGGCCAGGATGTCGCGGGAGGCTCCGGTGTAGGCGGTGATCTGGTCGAAGCGATGCACGCCGTAGGCCATTTCGCGGATGGCGAGCAGCGTCCAGCGCTCGCCGAGGATCTCCAGCGCGGCAGCGACCGAGCAGGGTCGGGGGACCGGCGGCTGTTCGGCCAGGATCTCCAGGCCGACCGGGGTGGAACGGGGTGCCATCCGTTCAGCATAGTGAGTTGTGCTCTCCAATGCACTCGACGACAGTGTGCATCAGCGCACTTCTGTGTCGGCGGTCACATTGCGGTAAGAATCCGTCGCAGTCGACCAGTTCCCGGTGAGAGGACACCAGGCAAGGGAGACGGCGGGTGCGCGATGGTCAGGTCTTCGCCGAGATCTATGCGCTGTGCTACCCGAGAGTGCTCGCCTATGCGACCAGTCCGGTAGGCCGACCGACCGGTGAGGACATCACCAGCGAGACGTTCGCGGTGGCGTGGCAGCGCTGGGCACAACCGCCGGCCGTGCCGTTGCCGTGGCTGCTCGCCGTCGCCAGGAACCTGATCCGCGAACTGCGGCGCAGGGACGCGAAGCAGTACGAGCTGGCCGTTGCCGAGGGGCGGCGGATCAGCACCGAGGTGGCGCGCGAGGACGTCGCCGAGGACGTCGCGCAACGCGCGACCGTGCTGCGCGCGCTGGCCAGCCTGCCGGACGCGGACCGGGAACTTGCTCACCCTGCTCGCCTGGCAGGGCCTGAGCCAGCGCGACGCGGCCAAGGTGCTCGGCTGCACCACCGCGACGCTCACGGTCCGCCTGCACAGGGCCCGCCGCAAGCTGGAGCGGGCCATGGACGGCCCTTCCCGCGCGGAGTCCTCTCGCGAACACCACCCGCTGACGTTCGTGAAGGAGCCCTAGACACATGCGCGAGAAAGATCGCAAAGTACTGGAGGCGCTGTCCAGGGCGCGCCCTGACGCGCTGGACCCGGCCCGGCTTGATGGCTCGGTCCGGCAGCGGGCCGAGCTCGACGAGCTGCTCTCCGGCCGGCTCTCGGTGCGCAAGAACCCCGTCCGACGCAGGCTGCTGGTCCAGCTGGTCGGCGTGCAGTGGCCGCAGTGGTCGCGGCGGGCGCGGTCACGGTCGGTATCGCGGCGCACCGGGGCACGCAGACCACCACGGCGGCACACCCGGACGGGCATCTCGTGCTGCTGAACATGGCCGACTCGGTGCGGAACCAGGCCACCGAGGGTGACTACTGGCAGTTCGAGACGCAGGACCAGTACCTCTCGGTCGTTCCGGCCACCGACCGCCAACAGGCGTTCGTGCTCGCGGACAGTTCGGAGACCGACTGGTCGCTCCCGGTGAAGCCGGGCGAGCACGGCCTGCGGGTGTCCGACATCAACGTGAGGCGCGGCCCGTTGACGGCGGAGGACAAGCGCCGCTGGCTGCTGGCGGGCGCGCCGGACACGGTCGACGTCGATCCCGGGGTGACCAAGGGCGGCGCCAAGCTGGTGGTGCCGATCGGCGCTGGCAGCCCGCGCGTTGACCACACCGACTACGGCGACGACATCGTCGCGCTCGGCCCGAAGAACGTGAACTACGCCTACCTGCGAGCGCTGCCCGCCGACAAGGCCACGCTCGCTGCCGTGCTGAACAAGCTGTACCAACAGGACGGCGGTGCGGCCAACACCGACCAGCAGGACTGGATGTTCACCCAGGTCAGCAACTTGATCACGTTCCCGGTCTCCGACGAGGTCCGCGCGGCCGCGTATCGCGTGCTCGCGTCGTTGCCCGGCATCTCGTCGCTGGGCAACGTGACCGATCCACTTGGCCGCGCCGGCGTCGGCGTCGCGCTGCCCGGTCAGCGCTACGGCGACCTCGGCGAGGAACAGCAGCAGCTGATCGTCGACCCGGCCACCAGCACGATCCTGTCCCAGCAGACCATGCTCCTCGCACCGTCTCCGTACGCGGCGGGCGCGGGCCTGAAAGCCGGCACGGTCATCTACTACCAGGCCACGACGCACATCGGCTGGACCGACCGTCAGGCCGAGATCCCCACAACGCGCTGACGCGGCATTCCCGCTTGAGAACGGTGACCCATGCCCAGACCCAGCAAGTTGATCGTGGGCACCATCGCCGCGGCCACCCTCATGGCTCTCGCCGGCTGCGCGAGCACGGCGAACCCGCCCGCGAACCATCCGGCCGTGCCGGTCGCGCTGACCAAACCCGTCGCGGGCAACACCGCGCCGCAGGCCACGAACCAGCTGCCGCGACAACTTCCCGGCCTCGGGCCGCAAACGCTCGCGCAGGTACCGGCCAACGCGAACCAGGTGATCGTCGTGACCGGCGCGGACATCAACTCGCCCAACTCGACGGCGGTCCTCTACCAGCGCACGCCAGACGGCTGGCAGGCCGGACCGACCTGGTCGGCGCACAACGGCGACGCCGGCTGGAGCGCCGAGCACATGAACAACGACCTGCGCTCGCCGATCGGCGTGTTCACGCTGACCGACGCGGGCGGCCGGTTGGCCGATCCGGGCAGCAAACTGCCCTACCACCAGGGACCGGGCTTCCGCATCGGCGGCGTCGGCTTCAACGGCGAGTCGCTGGCCGGCGCGTTCGACTACGTCATCGCCATCAACTACAACCGCGTCCCCGGCACGTCCCCTTTGGACTGGACGATGCCGCTCGGCCCGCAGCGCGGTGGCCAGATCTGGCTCCACGTCGACCACGGCGGCCCGACGCACGGCTGCGTCAGCCTGCCCGAGGACGACATGATCACGTTGCTGCGCACGCTCGACCCCGCCCAGAACCCGGTCGTCGTCATGGGCGACGCCGCATCACTGTCCCATTAGCGAACGGCCCGGCTCCCACGATGCTTCGGGGGAGCCGGGCCACTTCAGAGCTACCCGCGCACGATCGACACCAACAGGCCCGGCGAGGAGTCGATGTCGGCCTCGCTGAACCGGTCGGTCACCCACTGCTTGTGCGAGAACAGTTCGGTCTGGTCGGTGTGGTGCGGTGAGTCCGGGTTCGCGGACTCCGAGTAGGTCAGGATGGTCCTGGCCCGTGGCCCGTTCGCGCTCAGCTCCACCGACATGATGAAACTGGAGCCGAACTCCACCTGCCCGTACTTCCCGTTCCTGTCCAACGGACTGGACGCCTCGATCACGTTGAAGCAGCCCAACGAGCCGGGACAGCCGTCGATCGGGATCGATGAGTACTGCTGCACGATGCCAAGGCTCACGTTCGGCGCCACGTTGTTCTCGTTCAGGTACTCGACGGCATCCGCTAGCGCCCTGCCCACGTCCGGGTCGGCGGTGTTGATGCCACGCGGTGTGGTCAGCGGGTTCTTCGGGTCGTAGGGCACCGTCCACCAGGACTCGTGCCGCATATCCGGGCCGCGCAGCTGGTCGAAGAACTGCTGCCACAGCACGACACCCTGACTGTCCACATCGGCCTTCAGATCCCAGTCGGCCAGTGCCCGGCAGGCCGCGCTCACGTCCACCTTGGTGCCGTCGGTCGCGGTGAGCACCGGGTTCTTCGTGCACACGGCCACCACGTCATCTCGGTTGCCGTTCTCCGCGGTGTGCACCCGGTCACCGAACACGGTCTGTTGCAGCGAGGACAACGTGAACCCGGGCGGGCCGAAGCCGTCGGTACCGGCGATCCGCTCGCTGATCATGTTCAGGCTCAGCTGGGGCCGAAGATGCCGGGCTGAACGGCCGTCGGATCGTTGCCCCAGCCGCAGGTCGAGGTTGCGCCGTCCAGGATGAACAGGCCGGGGTACTCGGCCTTGCCCTGCGGCGTGTCGATGCACCGCGCCGCCTCGGCGTCGGTCACGTTCGGCACAACGGACGCGTCCGCGAAGTACGACGTGCCCGAGCTGTCCGCGGCGATCGTGTAGGTGAACGGAATGCCCTGGTAGGTGTTTTGCGCGTGCTGCAACTCCGCAAGGCTCTCCGACTCGTCCATGGCCAGCCACTCGTTCATGCCACGCATGTTCCGCGCGTTGGCGTCCGCGAACGCGAACGCCGTGCTCGACGACCAGTCCATGTTGATCACCGGCCCGTACTGCGAGTAGTACAGGGTCTTGCGCACCGGACCGACCTTGCCGTCCGCTCCCTTGACCTGCACGGTCACCGTGCGCGTCGTCATCGCCTCGGGCTTGCCGTCCACCAGGTAGCTGGTCGGGTCGCCGGGCACAAGAGCCAGTTGGTAGAGCGTGAACCGCTGCGCGGTGGACACCGTGTGCGTCCACGTCAGACTCCGCGTGTGCCCGATCTCGACGGCGGGCGTGCCGTACAGGCTCCCGCCGGTCACGTCGACAACGCCGGGAATGGTCAGCTGCACCTGGTAGAACCGGTCCGCGCCGACCCACGGGAAGTGCGGGTTGGCCAGCAGCATGCGTCCTTGCCGACGGTCGCGTCCCTGCCGATGCCCCAGCCGTTGCTGCCGAACGCGTCCGAGGACGGCCGGGGCAGCATGGGCGCTGCGGTGCTGTTCGGCGTATTCGGTTTGTTCGCGGTGGGTGGGGCCGCGTCCACAACGGCCTGCTTGGCAGGCGCGAGCCCCCCGAACTGCTGGATGTCGTAGATGTCGATCCACAGGTCCAGCGGGGTGATCGGGCCGATCCAGGCCGCGCCTCGGCAGGTCGGATCGGGCAGGTTCGCTGCGCCGGTCTTGGCCAGGTAGGCGTCGAACCCGGCCGCGTAACCCTCGACCAGCTGCCGCACCTGCGCGGTCGGCCCGAGCGGCGCCGGCTCGTCAACCAGCTTCTGCACCGTGCCGGACTGGCGCAACGCGGTGAAGTAGGCGTCGCTGGCCAGATTGGTCGACGGTGCGAGCAGATCGCCGGAATCGGTGTCCGGCCCGAAGTACTCCGAACGCTGGCCACGGATCGCGAGAACCCGCTGGGCGAGCGTGCAGAAGTCGTCCTGAGCGAACGCATAGCCGTAGCCGTAGCCGAGGCTGCCGAAATCACCAGCGAGAATATGTGGAATTCCGTACTCGGTGCGACGGATCTCGGCGAGATACCCGTTGGGTCCCGCCGTCTGGCCGACCAGGCTGGCAATGCCGTTCGCCCCGGTCGACGCCGGTGCCGCCGACGCCGTGATGCCGCTGCCGGCCACGGCAAGTGCCGCGCAGGCCACGATGATCGGCACACGCCCGATCAGCCGTCTGCGTAATGTCATAGGTCATTTCCCCTGAAGAGACGGATGTCGCGGTAATCCACGACAATGTCGACCTTGGCAGCGCCTCGCGGCGGCGCCAACGCGATCCGCAGTGAATCAGGGTTACCCCGGAGGAGGAATCCGTCCACGGGTTGACCCGCGTACACCATTTGGTGAACGGGTCAGCCCAGCGTCGAGTCCTCAGGCTGACGCACGGGGGATCTCCGGCGAATCGGTCAGCCCCAGCTTGCGCCGCGCACGCTCGTAGAAGGTGGTCAGTCCCAACCGCACGACCCGCGCCGCAGCCGGTCTGCCGCACAGGTTGATCCGGTCGCCCGGCTCGACGTAACCGGCCACGATCCCGTCCACCTCGACCGCGAGCCGCCCGCTGGTGGGCAGCACCTCCAGTTCCACGGTGTCGTGCACGGACAGCACGACGCCCCGGTTGTACGCGGAGTGCGGCGCGGCGGGCGTGACCAGCAGTGCCTCGACAGCGGGGCTGGTGATCGGCCCACCGGCCGAGAAGCTGTACGCGGTCGATCCGGTCGGCGTCGCCACGATCACCGCGTCCGCCGCATAGCTGACGAACGGCTGGCCCGACACGTGCACCGCGACCACCGCGCTGCCGTCGCCCGGCACCCGCACCACCGCCACGTCGTTGAACGCGGTGGCCGTCCGGTCGCCGATCACCGCGTCCACCGCGAGCCTCGGCTCGGTGGTGAAATCGTGCTCGTCGATCGCGGTCAGCGCGCTCGGCAGGTCCGGCACGTCGACCTCGGCGAGAAAGCCCAGCTTGCCCAGGTTCACGCCGAGCACGGGCGCTCGCTGCCGGTCGGCCAGCCGCATCGCGCGCAGCATGGTGCCGTCGCCGCCGAGACTGACCACCAGGTCGGCCCTGCTGGCCAGTTCGGCGGCGGAGACCGGGATGGCGGTGCAGGTCAGTCTGCTGACCTCCTCCTTGATGGCGAGGATCTCGATGCCCCGGCCGGCCGCCCAGCCGGTCACCGCGGAGACCGCCGCCGCGGAGTCGCGTTCGGGATGCAGAACCAGCCCAGCGGAATGCACCTGACCAGTGTGCACACATCTGCCCGGCTTGGCGAGATCGTCACCCGGCCGATCGGGTCGTCGATCACGACCACCGATCGCTGCGGCAGATCCACCCGCTCAGGTCAGCGACCGGCGCATACGGAATCCACTGTGGACGCTGGGAGTCCTGCTCCGCGAGCTGCGTCACCCCTCCTCAGTGCGGGGACATGTGTCCTAAAGTTAGGACACATGTCCCAAGGCGTCAATCCGCGCGGTACCCTGCTGACCGTGGCGGTAGCAGGGCAGAGTCATCACCGGCCCGCCGAAGGGGACCAACCCCCTCCGGTATCGGCAAGCCGGGCAGGGCACACCGACGGCAACCGGCGGGCCAAGCAGGATCTGATCGTCCAGGCGGCCAAGAACGTCCTGGCCAGAGAGGGTCTTGCCGCGTGCACAGCGCGCTCGGTCGCGGACGCCAGTCCGCTCACCAAGAGCGCCATCCACTACTACTTCAACGACATCAACGAGATCATCGACCTCGCCGTCTCCGGCCACGTCGCCACCATGCTCCGCGCGCTGCGCCGGGTCGCCGACCAGGCGTCCGACCCGGACGAGCGGCTCTGGCGCGTCATCAACACCTACCTGACCACCTTCGTCGACCAGCCGCACGCCGCCTTCCTCTGGTTCGAGTACTGGATCAGCGCGGGCAGGCGCACCTCGCTCACCGCGGCCGAACACATGCTCGACGAGGTCCGCTCGTTCCTCGTCGAACTGCTCGCCCCCCTGTCCCCGCCCGATCCGGACGAGACCGCGAACGCGGTGCTCTCCTGGCTGCTCGGCACCATCGTCCAGCAACACGTCCGGCCAAGAACGCAGGAGCAGTTGCACAGCGAACTCCTGCGCATCCTCAGCGCCTGACGCACCCTGTCGGACAACGCCGGACGAGATCGGTTGACCCAGAAACCCATTGCGATTCCGGTGTTTCCGGGTTACCGCGGTCAATCTCGCTCGAATTACGGTGCCCGTTCACTGTGTGCGGAGCAGGTGGTGATCTCGGTCTGGGCGAGCGCGAACAGGTCGCCCATCGTCGCCGCGGCCTTACCGGTTTTCTGATGTCCTGCGTCCTGGTGAGCCCGAGGTACATCGGGCACAGCCTGTTTCGCGGTTTCTGCTCGGTCCGGTTGACCTCGTCGGACCCGCACAAACCGATGGTGCCCAGGCTGCTCCGCATGCTGTAGGTCCGGCGTGTCGGGCTCCTGTCCTAACCTGGGGGCGTGGAGTCGACTCGTGTTGATCGCTGGCTGTGGGCGGTCCGGCTGACCAAGACCCGCTCGGACGCGGCTGCGGCCTGTCGCGGCGGGCATGTGCGGGTCAACGACCGGCCGGCCAAGCCGGCGACCACGGTCTCGCCCGGCGACCAGGTGCGGGCCAGGGTGGCTACTGGCACGCGGACCGTCGAGGTGGTGCGGGTGATCGAGAAGCGGGTCGGCGTGGCGGACGCGGCCGCCTGCTTCATCGACCACACGCCCAAGCCTCCGCCCGAGGCGGCCATGGCACTCCCGGTGGCACGACGCGATCGGGGCGCGGGCCGGCCGACCAAGCGGGACCGCCGGGTGATGGAGCGGTTCAAGACCGATCACCCGCGCTGACCAGCGTGCCAAGATGGCACGCAAAGTGGCATTGCTCTGGCGCCAATAATGTGCCATCGTTGTGCCATGAGCGAGATCCCAACTCTGCCGATCGACCGACCCACGGGCTGCCCCTTCGACCCACCCGCTGAGCTGCGCGAACGCCCCGCGCTGAGCAGGCTCGCCTATGCGGACGGGCACGTCGGCTGGCTCGGCACCAGCCGCGATGTGGTACGCGCCGTCCTGGCCGACCCCCGGTTCAGCATCCGCTACGAACTCCAGCACCTGCCGTTCCCCGGCACCGCCACCGCGGGCCCGCTGCCGGCGGCGGAGCCTGGCGACTTCACCGGCATGGACGCGCCAGAGCACACCCGCTACCGGCGACTGCTGGTCGGCCAGTTCACCGTGCGCAGGATGCGCCAGCTCACCGAGCGGGTCGAGCAGATCACCACGGCCCAACTCGACGAGATGCGACGCATCGGCCCGCCCGCCGACCTGGTCACGGCCTTCGCTCAGCCGGTGCCGACCCTGATGATCTGCGAGCTGCTCGGTGTGCCCTACGAGGAACGCGAACAGTTCCAGCACAACGCGATCCTGCTCGCCAGCAGTTCGGGCGTTGACGACGCCGAGGCATTCACGACGGCCTTCACCGAACTCCAGACCTACGTCGGCGACCTCGTCGCGGCCAAGCGCGCCAACCCCACCGACGACCTACTCAGCGGCCTCACCGAGAGCGACCTGACCGACCAGGAACTGACCATGATCGGCATCCTGCTGCTCGGCGCTGGCGTGGAAACCACGTCGAGCATGATCTCGCTCGGCACCTGGGCCCTGCTGAACAATCCCGATCAACTCGCCGCCCTGCGTGCCGACCCGAGCCGGACCGATGCCGCCGTCGAGGAACTGCTGCGCTACCTGAGCATCGTGCCGATGACCATGCGCACCGCGCTGGAGGACGTCGAGGTGGCCGGCACGCTGATCAGCAAGGACGAGACCGTCGCGCTGTCCCTGCACCAGGCCAACCGCGACCCCGTGCACTACCCGAATCCGGACACCGTCGACATTGGCCGCGATGCCGCCAGCCAGCTCGCGTTCAGTCATGGCGTGCACCAGTGCCTCGGCCAGCAGTTGGCAAGGGTCGAGCTGAGGGTTGCGCTTCCCGCGCTGGTCAACCGCTTCCCGAACCTTCGCCTCGCCATCCCGTCCGACGAGGTCCCGTTGCGCGGCAGCACAGCCATGGCGGGCGTGCAAAGCCTGCCCGTGACCTGGTGACCGGGTTGTCGCTCCTGGACCGACCGCTCAGCCGACGGTCATGGCCTGCCAGGAGGCCAGCCGCGCCGGATCGTCCGGTGCTGCCGCGCACATGATGTAGCGGCGTGGAGCCGTCGCGGCGGGCCGGCCGGGTAACGCGGCCATGCGCCCGCGCAGCGTCGGGCACGAACTCATTCGCCACCACATAAGCGACAAGTGGCTGACCGTCCACAGTGGAAATACCCGGACGGTGGTTGGCGCGAGCGCCACATCCAGCAGGCGCTGCGTCTCGGCCAGGTCGACCCAGCAGGAGTCGACCAGCAACCAGTCCGGCCCGCGCGCGATCGGCGCAAGGCCGGCCGCCGTATGGACCCGACCGCTATCGACATCGCCGTGCGCCGCGGCCACCAGAATGCCTTCCACGGCAAGGAGCAACGACCGCATCTCCTCGCGGGGAACCCGGCCGGTGTCGCCGCTCCACAGGTCGAGGCGTACCAAGCGGTCGCTCTGGTACAGGTCGAACCGTATCGGCGTCGCGCCGGTCGATATCGGTCGCCAACGTAGCCGGGTATGGTCACGCGCCGCGTGAATCTCCTCGACCGCCTCCCCGCCCGGTCCCGTCGCGTCGCCGGTGACCGAGGGCTCGACCGCTGCGTTGTTGAACATCGGTTCGTAGTCGAAGCGGACCCCCGGTGGTGTTCGATCCGCCGCGCCATCGCCACCCGCCGGTACACGTCGTACCTGCCGTGCCGGCTCGCCTGAAGCGTCGCGGCCCACACCTTCCTGACGAGAGCGTCGAAGCTCGGCACGTCCGTGTCGATCGCGATCAGGCTGCCCTGGGCGAGCGTGCCGACATAGTCGATCAGATGCCGTTCGAATCGGTTGCCCAAGGTGGCTCGATGGCGCTGGGCAAGGTCTCGGGAGCAGCCGCTTTCGGAAAGTGTGAAGATGTCGGCAAAGTCGACGTCGAGATAGTGGTAGCTCAGTCGTGCGTGATCCGCGCCAACCGCGAACACCCTGCCGCTCACCGGTCGGACCGTCGTTTTCTTGCCGGTAACCTTCGCTGGGTCCTTACCTCGCGCTCACACCGAGTTCTCCGTAGTGTGGCGGGCCGCAGCTTCTCGCCGGCTATTGGACGTCTATCGGGGAAACGTTGATCGCGACTCGATGCCCAACCGATATCGACGGCCGGCTTTGCTCGCCACAACCACCGCCTCCGCGCCGGCAAAGGATGGACACCATGATCATTCCCGCCACGAGGCGCATGCCGCTCGCGCCTCGGCCGTACGCCGAACGTCCACACATCGACGGACCTCGGCTGCTTCGTCGGCTGGCCGAACTCTCGCGCTTCGGCGCGCAGCCGGGCCCTGGAATAACTCCAGGCCGGAAACCCCCGCATTCTCACAGGGTCGGCCTCCGCGACCGACCCGACCAGGGCGGCACCGGCGTTGTTGGCCAGGATCTCCACCGCGACTCCGGCATCCTCCAACTGTTTGGCCAGGCGCACGGGTGCCTCGTGGTCCGACAGGTCCAGCGGCACGACCAGCACGTCGACCCCGTGCTCGCTGCGCAACCGTTGAGCCACGCTCTCCAGGTGCGCGGGGTCCCGGGCAACCATGACCAGGTTCATGCCTTGCGCGGCCAATCGTTGCGTGATCGCGGCTCCGATACCCGTGCCAGCCCCGGTGACCAGCGCACCCTGGCCGGTGGTTCGCTTGCTGTTGCGTTCCGTCGCTGTCATGGCCGCTACGCGAAACTTTCACATTGACGTGAATGTCAAATCCCGTGTGCCGGGACGGCCCGGTGAGGAGACAGCGACATGCGTATCGGAGAACGGTCCGCGCCGCCGACGGAACTGTAAACCACGGATGGCAACTTCGGCGGCCACGAGAGCGTCGTGATCGCCAGCCTCTGCCTGATTTCCCCCTCCGCCCATCTGCGGTGTACTCCGTCGTCGCGAAGAGAGCAGCAACACCTCGGAACGCGGCCACCAGCGAGTCCGTCTCCGAAAGGTCGGCTCGTATGGTGCTCGCGCCGGCCGCAGCCCGAACTTGCGGTGCGCGCCCATCTGGAGGACCTGCTTCGGCCCTCGGCGATCACCGCTCTGCACTACACCGCGCTGACCGTGCTTGAGCGGCGGTCCGACCTCACGACAGCCGAACTGCTCCTGGACCGATTCCGCGGACCGGTTGCCGAACTTGAGCAGCACATGATGTCCCGGCTCGACCAGAACCAGGCCGACCAGCTGCGTCACCATCTCGTGGCATGCCACACCACCCTCGCGGACACGCCGCCACGTCGCCCCAGGTGCTCCCCAAGAAATGACAGGAAGCCTGTACAAGGCCCAATTCTGGTGGCACGCTCCTGGCCAGGTCGGTCAACGAGGAGGACACCAGCATGAGCAGGTGGCACCGCCGCAGCACCGCGCTGATCGCCGTGCTGACCGTCGCGGTCAGCCTCGCCACGGTAGCCCCAGCGGCCGCGGCGACCCCGGCACAGCATGACACCGGCCAACTGGCCGACGGTGCGAGCTGGGTGGCTGACGTGCCTGGCTCCTGGAACGGCACCGTCATCCTCTACAGCCATGGCTTCGGCCCGCTCCAGGCCCAGGACGCCCCGGACCAGGCGACCGCCGCGATGTTGCTGGACCAGGGGTACGCCCTCGTCGGCTCGTCCTACTCGGGCCCGTCCTGGTGGGCTCTTGGCTCCGCGGTGCACGATCAGTTCGGCGCGCTCGACGCGATCGAACAGCGAATTGGCGCCCCGCGCCGCACCATCGCCTGGGGGACGTCCATGGGCGGGCTGGTCAGCGCGCTGGAGAACGAGGACCGTCGCCACCGCGTCGACGCCACGTTGACCACCTGCGGCCTGGTCGCAGGCGCATTGAACCTCAACAACTACCAACTCGACGGCGAATACGCTCTCGCGCACCTGCTCGCGTCCAACCAGACCATTCCACTGGTCCGCTACTCGACCCAGGACGCTGCCGGCGCCGCCGCCACCCAACTGGCCACCGTCGTCGGAACTGCCCAGGGGAACGCCGCCGGCCGGGCCCGAATCGCGCTGGGTGCGGCACTGATGAACGAGCCGACGTGGTACTCCGGCGCCACGCCCCCGGCCGCCACCGACTACGTGGCGCAGGAAACGCAGCAGGAACAGGAACTCACCGCGTTCGTGCTGACCTTTGTCATGACTGGGCGGTATCAGATCGAGCTGGCCGCGGGCGGCAACAGCGCCTACACCGCCGGTGTCGACTATCACGCACTGCTGAACGGAAGCAGCCAGGCCCAGCAGGTCCGTTCCCTGTATCGCCTTGCCGGCCTTGATCTCGATGCCGACCTTACCCGGCTCACCCGCGATGCGAACATCACGCCGGACCTGCCCGCGGTGGCCACGCTGGCCCGCACATCGACACCGACCGGACGGCTACGCGTGCCCGAACTGGATATTCACACGGTGGCTGACCAACTGGTGCCAGTCGGGCAGGAGAGCTGGTACGGGCACGAGGTCCGCGCCTTGGGTGCGCAGAGCCTGTTCCGGCAGGCATACGTGGACACGACTGGACACTGTGCGTTCCAGCCCTCGGAGACGATCGCGGCACTGCATGCGTTGGAGAACCGGGTTGTCACCGGCCAATGGGGCGAGTCCGTCGAAGCAGGCCGCCTCAACTCGGCTGCCGCGGCACTGGGCGAGCCGGGACGGTACGTACGATTCAGGCCGCCGCCACTGACCGGTGGCCTGGGCGAGCCAGGTCGCCGCTGACGATCCCGATGATCTCGTCGGCGTCGTTCGTCACGACGACGCCGAGTTCTCGCCTCAGTCCGGCGAGTTCGCCCGCGCCTTTCTGAACCTTGTCCGAAGTGGACACCAAGCGGGCAGAGGGTCCAGGCGTTGTTGGCGGCGAAGGAACCGGAGGGCTGGTGAGCCAAGGGCCCGTCGATCAGGTCGGCGTGGGTGGTTTCGATGATGGCGTGTTGGCGGTGGGTGATGTCGGCGTCGGTGGTGGGTTCGGTGCTGTTGGTGAGGAACGGGTGGTAGCGCCAGACCGGAAACAACTCCTCCAGCTTGGTGCGGTCGCGGACGCGGCGCACGATCAGCCGGGCGGTGACCGGGTGTCCGGTGGTGGCGAAGGCGGTGAAGCCGATCTCGGCGACTTCGGCGTCGGAGATCAACTGTCCGGTGTCCGGGTCAACGACCGCGCCTGGGTAGCGCACCGGAATCCACGCGCTCTCCGGAATCGCCGCGGTGACCCACTGTCATGAGTGCAGAACGGCGGTGGCGGATAGCAGCGAAGTCGCACTGGCGGTGACCTGGTCTGTAACCACGAGTGTGTACTGCGGGTTGAAGGTTGAGGTCGCGGATGAGATCGACTGACCGTGGACGATGGTCATCGTCGCCGATGTGACCGTGCCGTGCAGGGGGGTCCAGGTGATCGTGATGGCGGCTCCGAGATTGGTGACGGCGGTGCCAGCCGAATTGGTCAGTGCCACGCTGGAGGTGAAGGACCCGACATTGATGATCAGGAAGGTGCAGCCGGTGTACGTCTGCGCGAAGGAGGTTCCGGTCGGCGCGCCGCACACGGTGGTCGTTGAACCGCTCCAAGCCAGATTGGTCGGCGCCGCGACCACGGTGAAGCTCGCGCTGATCCCGCTGGCGAGCGACCCGGACGTGGCCGTGAGTGTGTAGATTCCGACGGCGTTGATGGAACATCCGCTGAACGTCGCGACGCCGGCGACCGCCGACTTGGCCGCGGCGCAGGAAAGCGTTGCGCCCGCCGGGGTGGTGATCGTGAGCGTTACCGCGTTGCTGGCAGTGCCGACGACATTGTTTCCGGCGTCCTCGACGGCGATGACGGGCTGGTTGTAGAAGGCTCCGGTGGCGAAGGAGCTGGTCGGCGATGTGCTGAAGATGAGCTTAGTCGGCGGACCGACGGATACGGTGAAGGTGCTACTCGTCGCGGAGGTGAGCCCGGTGCTGGTCGCGCTGAGCGTGTAGCCGACGCCGACCTTGTCGATGGACAACCCGGCGAAGGTGGCCACGCCGCTGGCATTGGTGGGCGCGGTGAGCGAGCCGGACAACGTGCCGCCGCTCGGGTTGGCGTCGATCGCGACAGTTATCGAGATATTGGCCACCGGGACCACGACCCCTGTCGCTGTCTCCGCCGCTAGTTGGACCGAGGGTGTGATCGCGATGGTTGAGACCACATTGGACGGTTGGGTCGTGAAGACCAGCTTGGTCGCGGACACCACCGTGACGTTGCCGCTGGCTGTGCTGGTGGCGTCCCACGAACGGTAGACCGCGATGACGGTGTAGGTGTAACTGCCATTGGACACGGCCGAATCGGTGCACGAGGTACCCGCGATGAGCGAGCTTGCGCTGCTCCCGCAGGCCGCGACCGTGCTGCCGCTGGAGCGGGTGACGTAGTAGCCGGTTGGGCTCGGCGTGCCCGTGGACCCGGTCCAACTGACCGGCACGCTGGCGCCGCTGGTCGTGGGGACGGTCACCGAGGTAGGCGTCGCCAGTGTGGTGGTGGTCACGGCGCCGGTGCCGGATCCGGTCGAGTGCCAGAACGCGAAGGCAGGTGTCCCTGCCAGTAGGACGACGACGGGCACTGCGGCCATGGCGAGCAGCCTCCGGCCGATCCAGCCTCCGGCGCGCGGCGTGAGGCGGTCGCTGGCAGTCGGCGATGTGACTTGGCGGCCCATGTCGACACCTCGATTCTCGCGACTCTCTGGGCTGTTGGGGATCGGTGGAAAACGTCTGAAGTGAATTAACGCGTCAGTGCGGGTGATGCCATGGGGGCATGCATCACCCGCGATCGGGTCGGATCAGCTGGCCACGAAATACAGCGGGACGGTGGCAAGCTTGCAGCCATCCTGGTTGCTGCCGAGGTTGTTCATCGTGACTGTCACTGTCCCGGACGCGCTGCCCGCCGGGGCGATCGTGCCGTAGGTGATCGCCGGTGTGCCGACGGTGTAGTCGAGGTTGGAGCAACCGGCGACAGAGGACCATGCGGCCCCGCCGGCGCCAGCTACGGTGACCACGACACTAGTGAGATTCTGGTTCCCGCTTCCCGGGTTGGTGACCGTGAAGGCGACAGTCTCGCTGGGCCCAGCCGGTGAGAGCGGGCCGCCGGTAGGAGCGGAACTGGCGACGGTGAAGCTGGAGCTCGTGCCCGTGGTAGCCGAACCTGTTCCGGTACCAGATGAACTCCAGTAGGCGTAGGCCACGCCGGTACCGAGAGCGGCAATCATAATCGCTGCCACAATAACTGAGATGCGCTTCTTTCTGGTGCTGAAAATTTTCATCTGAACCTCCCAATCGTCCTGAGCAGCGGGCAGACGATCGAGCTGTCGACTTTCCCTCTGCCGAGCTCCACCTGTCATGGCGCCCTAACACCAGGGTCGGCGTCTCGGCTCTGACTACTCTCTGGTGTTCGTCAGCACGACCTCAAGATTTCGACGGAAATGACGGCGACAGCCGCAGGTGTCGCACTTCCGGTGGCATTGCGTGGCCGAACGCGCACAATGCGACGTATGAGCCCTCTCGTGAGGATCCTGGTGGTCGAGGACAACCCCGAGATCAGCTACGTGATCGAGCTTGCGCTGGCGGACCCGCGACTGGAGGTGCGCGTGGTGAGCGACGGCGACCGCGCCTTGACGGAAGCGTGCGAGTGGGTACCCGAGGTGGTGGTGCTCGACTTGAATATCCCCGGACCCGACGGGTTGGAGGTGTGCCGGCGGCTGCGGCGGTTCTCCGATGCCTATGTGATCATGTTGACCGGTCGCGCCGAGGAGGTGGACAAGCTGATCGGGCTTTCGGTCGGCGCGGATGACTATCTGACCAAACCCTTCTCGCCGCGTGAGTTGCTCGCCAGGGTTCAGGCCATGCTGCGCAGGCCACGTGACCGGGCGCCTGTTCAACAGGACAGGGGCGTTCAACAGGACGGGGGCGCTGTTGACGGCGATGATCGGCGGGCCGTGGGGTCGGTGGAGATCGATTTGGACGCCCGCGAAGTGTCCGTACGTGGCCACCTGATCGCCTTGACGAAGATCGAGTTCGATTTGCTGGTTGCGCTCACGGACAATGCGCGCCAAGTGCTCTCCCGCGATCAGTTGCGGCAGCGTGCCTGGGGTGACACGTTGCTGGCCGATGACCATGCCGTCGACGTGCACATGTCCAACCTGCGGCGCAAGCTCAGCGAGGCGGGGGAGACCGGAATGATCACCACCGTGCGTGGCGTCGGCTTTCGGATCGCCCCGCGAAGCGGGCCGTGAGTGCCGCCTCGCCAGCTACCACCACGGCCGTTCGACCTTCGGGCCACCAGCGGGCAGTGAGACCTCGAACAAGCTGCCGCGGTTCGCGCCCGGCCGGGCGCCGATGCGACCGCCGTGCGCCTCGACGATCCCGCGGGCGATGGCAAGGCCCAGTCCCGCGCCCCCGGTGCGGGGGCGGTTGGGCACGTCGAACTGGACGAAGGGCTCGAAGATCTCATCCAACTGGCCCTGTGGCACGCCGGGCCCGTTGTCGAGTACCGAGATCTGAGCTCGCGTGTCGGTCACCCCGCAGGTCACCGTCACCGGTTCGCTCGCCGGCGATACTCGGATCGCGTTGACCAGCAGGTTCGTCACCACCTGCACCAGTCGATCCGCATCGCCGTACACCTGCACCGGCTGGTCGCAATGCGTCTCGACCGGCACGGCGGCCCGCTCGGCCACGTCCTTGATGGCGAGCACTGCCTGCTCGACGACATTAGCCAAGGCGACCTCGCCGAGCCGCAGGTGCAACTGGCCGTGCTGGACCTGGTGCAGGTCCACCACGTCCTCGGCAAGCCGGACCAGTCGCTCGGTATTGGTCGCCGCGATAGCCAACAACCTGTCCACTTGCGGTGGCAGCGCGCCGAATCGGCCGGACGTGATCAGCTCCAACGACCCACGGATGGACGTCAGCGGGGTCCGCAGCTCGTGGCTGACCACGGTGACGAAGTCCCGGCGGGCGCGTTCGGTCTCCTGCTCCCACCGGTTGGCTGGCTGGACCGCGTACTCGAGTTCGAGCCAGGCGGCCAGGTCGCGCAATTCGTCGCGCTGCCGGTCGGTCAGTCGCCGTGACACGCGGTCCAGCACACACAGCGTGCCCACTAGATGTCCGGACGGTCCGGCGACCGGATGGCCGGCATAGAAGCGGATATGCGGCTCGCCCGACACCGTCGGATTGGCCATGAACCGGGGATCGGTCTCGGCGTCCGGTACCTCAAAATACTGCCCGGCGGCAATGGCGTGCGAGCAGAACGAACTGCGCCGCGGGGTCTCCCGCACGGCGAGTCCAATGTGGGCCTTGGCCCACTGGCGGTCGAGATCAACCAGCGACACCAGCGCGATCGGCACAGCGAGCAAGCGCCGGGCGATCCTGGCGATCCGATCGAAACGGTCCTCGGACGGCGTGTCCAGCAGGCGCAGCGCGCGCACCGCGGCCACCCGCTGGAGCTCCGATTCTCGGTCGTTAACCGACATGCCCGCATCCTGGATATTCGTCCAGCCTCCTGCCAGTAGTATCCGACCCCAGGCCTGCGCGGTTGTCGGTCGCGGACGCTCGTACCCGTTCGAGTGACAAAACGGTACAGCCGACCGCGGGCGCCACCGGCACCGCGACAGATGGCACTGCCGTCAACGACGAAGTCGACAATGATTGTGGAACGCATGATTCCCGAAATATGTGGATTAATTATTGCCGAGTCAAGCAGTACTCAAATGGGTGATCCGCGAAGGATTACTCATCAACGCACCGTCGCGAGTGGACTTGATATCTGTCGGTATGGATCCATTCTGAGTCCGATCAGCTGGCAAAATACTCACCCGAACTAGCCCGTTCGGGTGCAATTCGGGGGCAGACAGGTCGGCTGCTTCATATGGCGTACAGTTTTTGCCAGGAACCGTTCGACTACCAGCCGTCACTAACATTCTCGATGTGCGGAACGGTGCTAGATGGGACTCGTCTCCCCGGACTCTGGTGGCGCGCCCCTGAAATCGGTGCGCACAGGGAGGTACAGGATGCCGCAGTATCCACAGACGAACATCACCCGACATAGCAGAGGCGTGTCCGCTGCGTTGGCTGCGGCGACGATGGGTGTACTCATCGTCGCGATGGTGGTCTGGGTTCCGGCCCGCGCCAATGCTGCAGAGAGTCCGATCGGGTTGGGAACCGCAGCCAGCTACGTGGTCCTGGGTGGCCAGACGGTCACCAATACCGGCCCGAGTGTCCTTCATGGATCCTTGGGAGTCAGCCCCGGCAGCGCTATTACCGGGTTCCCGCCAGGGATTGTGTCGGGAGCGACCCACGCTGGTGACGCTGCAGCAGGGCAAGCTCAATCGGACCTGACCATTGCCTACGACGACGCCGCCGGCCGTGCGCCCACCGCGAGCAAGGCCGGGGACCTGGTGGGCCAGACGCTGCCCGGCGGGGTGTATCACTCCACCGGGCCGCTGGCGCTCAGTGGCACTCTGACACTGGACGGGCAGCACGACCCGGACTCTGTGTTCATCTTCCAGATCGCCTCGACGTTGATCACCGCGTCTGCCAGCAGGGTCAGTCTTATCAACGGCGCGCAGGCCTGTCATGTGTTCTGGCAGGTCGGCAGCTCCGCGACGCTGGGCACCCATTCCTCATTCACTGGCACCATCTTGGCGCTGACGTCCATCACGGTGACGACAGGAACGGTGATCCATGGTCGAGCCCTGGCCCGCAACGGCGCCGTGACCCTCGACGACAACACCATCACCCGACCGACCTGCACGACGCCGCCACCTACGACGACCACGCCGCCACCTACGACGACCAGCCGCATACGAGACAGCCGCCACCTACGACACCACGCCGCCACCTACGACGACCACGCCGCCACCTACGACCACCACGCCGCCACCCACGACGACGGCACAGACGACGACCGAGACCACGACAGGGCTTCCCACGACATCTACTCCGGGGCCGACGACGACCACCGTCCTGCCAATAACAACGACAACAACAGCGAGCGCGACTGGTATTGGCCCCTCAGGCAGCACAGGGCCGAGTGGTGGCAGCGGGTTGTCCGGCCGGCCTGGTGGTCAGAAGCCGTTGCCTCGGCCCACCAACTTGGCCTATACGGGTGTGAGCCCTATGACGGGCGGGTTGATCGGCGCCGGTGTGCTGCTGCTGATCCTGGGTGCTCTGCTCTACCTCCTTGGGCGAAGCCGGCGAACAGCCAGCTCCGCACGGCGACGCAGTTGACCGAGTAATCAGTGGATCTGCTGTGTGGCAGGAACTGTCCGTGCCACACAGCAGATCGGTCGCCAAGCAATCGTGACACAGAGTGGCGACGAATCGACACCTGAGGTGAGTTAGAATCCTCGAAATAAGCTTATGGCGTCAAAACCGCAGGTCACGGACGGTTAGAATCCTTAAGTGGACCTTGTTCCGCTTACTCCAGGATCGTGTGAGACACCCGGTGTGAGTACCCGGGGTTCCTGACCAAGGGGGGATCGGAGATCCTTGTGTACGTGTCCACCCTCTGACGACCAGTCCAGGCCCTTGACTCCGGCGGCCGATCCCGCACCACGCCCGACTCGTCGAGCGTTCAGTCCGGAGTACAAGGGACAACGGCGATACCCCCTTGACGACCCAGGTCTATGCGGAATGGACGCTGTCGGACACCGCGATCGAGCGAAGCGAGACGATCCGCGACGGCGCGGGAACCTGATCCTCTCCCCGGCCGTCGAGTACGCGCTGATCAGTTCCGGAACCGCGCTGCCCGACTGGCAACAGCCCCACCGGCCGAGAGGGGTGCCCTACCCCGGCCACCGACCGACATCCGGGTCGACGCGCACCACTGGGTGAAGAACGTCCTGGAACAGTGGCAACTCGCCGCCGCCGTCTCCCTCGTGGTCGCGCTCCCGGTGGGGACGGCTACCGACGAGCACCGAACGGTCGGCGGCCGGCTGGCGACCGCGAAGCGACTGCTGACGGCGGGCACGCCCGACGATGTGAAGGCGAGCGTGGCCGCCTCCCCGTGAGGCGTGCGAGCTGCTGTGCAAGATGCGGCCGGTGACGGTCAACTCGGCCGCTGCCCAGCGCGACCACGCCGGCCGGGAGGTCGGTCATCCTGGACAAGATGACCGACCTTGTCCAGGCGCTGTTCAACTACGACTCGGCCGCCAGCCACCCCGACCCGCATCTGCGCGATATCGTCTGGCGTAGGGAAAACGCGGTGCTCGCGCTTGGCGCCGCGCCCAGCCTGGCCCAGTTGATCTTCGCTCGGACCTGACCGCACCCCCGGCGTTGTCTCCCACCACATGACGCAAGCAGTCGAACAGGTGTGCGAACCGCATGGTAGGTTGCGGCTCATGGATCTGCCGCTGAGTCTTGTCCCGGAGCCGGACGGCGAGTTGCGGTATCGGACCGACGCCACAGGCTTGCAGATCGCCATCCTCCCAGCGATCTGCAAGCGCGGCGCGCATGTGTTCACGCCAGCCGAAGGTTGGATGGTCGCGCAGGATGGCGAGATCCACATCGTCTGCGCCGGGTGTGCTTCGGTTCCTGGCTCCGACGGTCATTGACGCCTTACGATCACGGGACCGAACCCGGCGCGCGCCGAACTCGACCATGAGCTTTACCGCAGCCTCATCAGCCTCATCCGCTGCGAGGAAGCGACACGAACGGTTGGACGCTGATCACGTGCTCGCTGGTTCGGGCTGCGGTTCTTGTCTTGCCGACGTCGTTTGTCCCGCGCGTAGGTGACCGTTGGTTTGCCCTCGCCGGGGCTGCGGCGGGCGGTCTCGAACAACGTGGTCGCGGTGGTCAAATCGCTGAGTGGCATAGCCGTAGTTGCGGGAGTCCAAGTCGGAGCGTTGCTTGGTGATGATGTGGCCGACGTTCGCCAGTGAGGCCCAGCCGTCGTCGGAGGCCGCCGCCTCGACGGCATTGCGCAGTTGGGTGGAATCGCCGCCGAGTTGGACTGCGCGCGACGAACTGGCAGCCGCCAGCAGTGTCACCCGGATACATGCCGGTCGCGAGTGATCGTCGCCATGCTGGCGTGTGCTCGGTGTCGGGCAGCCGGGTGTCGCAGCTCGATTGTGCTCCACGAGGGACGTGTGCTGCTGGTCGAGCACCGCAAGAGCGGCCTGTTCCTCGGACCTGGCGGCCACATCGATAACGAGGACCCCGCTCACGCGGTACTCCGCGAGATCCGCGAAGAGGTCGGAATCGAGGCCGAGATCATCGCCGACAACCGGTTCGCGCACCCCGCTGTCAGAGTCGTTCCCTCACCGTTCACGGCCCTCGTCGTCGACATCCCCAACGACACCACGATCGGTCCCCATCAGCACGTTGACATGGTCTACGTCTGCCGGCCGCTCACCCACCACATCACCGCGCACACAGGGGAAATCGGAGGCTACCGATGGGTTCCCTTGGCCGAGGTGGCGAGCTTGCCGACACCACCGGAATATCCGGCTTTGGTGGCTGCCGCCGCAAAGTATGCCGACGGCCACCGCACATCCGGCATCACCGGGTAGAGCAGGTCGGTTCTTGCAAGTTCGTCGGTCCACGGGTCTGTCAGGGGCATCGGTAGTCGACAGGTGCCGCCCCCGGAGGGCCGCGGTGACACGCGGGCGGACAATGCTCACCCGAGAACGGGTCTGGTCATACGGTCTGATCTTGGCATGGCACCGAGGAGTTCGATGTCCGCCACCAGCAAGTCGTATCTGGCGTTCGTGCCCCAGCACACGCCGAGCGCGCATGAGGTACTGGCCGTGATCGACCATGGCGATGGTCCCGAGGCCGAGAGCCTGGCCAGCGTCTCCGATGCCTCGTCCGCGACCATGCTGGCCTCGGCGCTCAACGGGTTCTTGCTGCACCAGGTGACCGCTGAGCGACGGCTGGAGGTGGTGCTGGAGAACGCCCCTGCGTCGGTGCGCACCGCCGTCTCGGCGCTGCTCCCGAAGTTGGCTGCGGCCACCGTCGAGGACCCGGCGGCCCCGTGCGTGGTCCGGCAGCTCCCGACGATCGGCGACGGCGGCTTCTTGCTGTTCCCGACCACCAACTGCCCCGGTCGGTGCGAGTTCTGCGGGACCTGTCGTGACAATTGCCTCGACTGCCCGGAATGCGCGGACAGCGGATGCGAGATCTGCCTCCCGGTGACGTTGGCGCCGCGGACTGCGGCGGTGCTCGGGCACGCGCTGGCCATCCTTGCCGACGAGGCGTACGACGCCGTCTACCGGACCGGCGTGTGCCGGGGCGGTGTGCCCGGTCCGCTGGGGGCTATCCCGACGTGCGTTGCCGATCAGGACGAGTGGTTCCTGCGTCGCTATGCCCGTGCCTTCGACGACCTGAGTTCCGATCTCGAAGTCGGCCGTCATCCGACCCCAACATGCTTCTCCGGAAAATCGTCGTGTTGCCGCGCTTTGTGTTGTGCTGCGGCGAGTGTTTCTCTTGGTATGCCACCGTACTGAGCACCGAGCACCTGCGGAACCAGTGAGGTCTGCTGCTGGTACCCGTGCTGTGCACCAGCGCCAGCACCGACGTCGTCGTCTGCGCCATCCCCTACCGACCCGTGACCAGGTGATCCCAGTGACGGCCGCACGGTCGCCGACACAGCGGCCACAACCCGCAAGTGATCTGGGGGGCGGGGCCGTTTGGATTTCTTGTGGAGGTGCAGGGCAACGGCGCATACTGGCCGTGCTTATTTGGGTTGACGCTGTTCTGGTCCCTGGCAGTCGAACCGTAGAGTCCGACGACCGCAAGAGGGACACCATGTCCATACAGCAGCCTCTCCGCCACGATGCCCCTGCGCACAATCCCGCTCCAGTGTGGGATCCAGTGGTGGTCACCCGACCGAGGAATTCCTCCGGTACCTCGTTGCCCGTGGCGACAGATGAGGTGGCCTGGATGATCAGTCAGGTCACGCGCCGGTGGGTGGCCGCGCCTGATGTTGCGGCGACCTTGACCGACACCACCAGCGGGGCGTTGGCCACCGTGGCGGCGGCCCAGTACGCCAGCATCGCCTGGGCCCGTGGTCGCTGGCTGACCGGGCGGGCGCCGACCGACCGCATCGTGGCCAGGCTGGACGCGTGGCAAGCCGAACTAGGGCAGGGGCCGTGTCTGGACGCGCTGCGGGAGCAGCACACCGTCGTCATCCCTGACATGCGTAGCGAGGTGCGCTGGCCGGTGTTCGCCGCGCGGGCCACTGAGTCGAAGGTGGGCAGCATGGTGTCGGTGCCGCTGTCGGTGCGGCGGGAGGGCCTGGGGGTGCTCAACCTCTACGCCACGCGACCGCACGCCTTCAGCGGCGAGGATGAGAGGACCGGCGCGGTGTTCGCCACCTGCGCGGCGGTCGCACTGTATCGGGCTGTCGAGCGCGACCACGTGCGGGCCCTGGCCAGCCGTGACGTGATTGGGCAGGCCACCGACGTCCTGATGCGTCGTTACGGCCTCACCGACGCGGCGGCCTTCGACCGACTCGTGTGCACCTGCCGGGACGCTGATCTCAGTCTGGCTGAGGTGGCCTGCTGGCTGGTTGCCGAGCACGATCACAGGCCGCTGGCCGGCGCCGGAGGGCCCGCGGGCCAGCGCGGCCGGACTCGGTGGGGACCTCCCGAGATGCGCCACGGGCTACGCGTCACCCAGGACCGGGCAGGTGAGGCGGTGGTGGTGCACGCCAGCGGCGAGGTGGACATGCACTCCGCGGGTGGTTTCGCCGAGATGCTGCGGACAGGCGCCAACTCGGTCCGCCCGCCGGGACTGTTGGTGATTGATCTGACCGGGATACGGTTTTTCTCCGCCGCTGGGCTGACGCTGCTGGTCGCCGCCCAGCAGCGGTGTCGGGAGCGGCAGGTGGCGCTGCGGGTGGTGGCCACTCATCGCAGCGTGCTCCGTCTTATGCAGATCACCGGTCTGAACGCGCTGTTCGACGTCATGCCCTCGCTGGAGGAGGCGACCCGGCCGCACGCGGCATGACCCGCGGGCCGCCGGTCAACGCTGCCAGGTCTCGCTGCCGGCCTGCGCCATGGGTGTGGGCGGAGGGGCTCGGTCATGTCGCGGGCGCGGTTGTCGCTGGTTGCCGAGTATCGGTTGTGGCACGAAGACCCACCCACGCACGCGTGGGCCGTCCGTCCCCGCTCGATGAGGTGGAATCGGTGGCACGTCGTCGTGGTGGCGCCATCCTGCTGGCGCCACCACGACGACGCGTTAGCCGACCCGGTCCGGGCCACGGAACGCGAGACTGCGGATCAGGGTCGTCACCACCGCGCCGAAGCCCAGCCACACCAGGGCGGCGAGCCCGTCGTTGAGCAGGACCCGGGCTGTCGCGTTGGCTGGGATGAACAGGGTGTCGAATCCCAGTGACACCCCGTTCGACCAGCCTCGCACGAACGCCGCGACGCCGTTGGCGGGATTCGCGTTACCCATGACCATGATGATCTGTGCGACGAGCACCACGGCGAACAGGCCGCATACGACGGTGACGATCGTGCAGGTCACCCGGATCGTGCGGGCCCGGTCCCAGGGCCGCTCGTCGCGGCCAGGCTCCTGGGCACGAGTTGACCGGCGAGCGGGGGGCGTTGGTTCGATCAGGCCGGGGTTGGGGTTCGGAGAGGGATCTGGCTGGACCATGATCTGGTGTCCCTTGTGGAGGATGATCCGCGGCGCGGGGTTCGACGCCAGCGCCGCACGGTGGGTGAGCCGGTCATCGGCGTGCGCGGCGACGGAGGGGCCGGCGGCTGCGGCTGCTGGTGGTGACCGCGTGGTAGATCAGCAGCAGGACAGCGGATCCCACGATGGCGCTGATCCAGGTGGTGATGTTGAAGAAACCTTGGTTGGTGTCGATGTGGAACAGCGTCGATGCCGCCCAGCCGGCGAGTAACGCCCCGGCGATGCCGATCAGGATTGTGATGATGATGCCGTGCTTTTCTCTGCCGCCCAACAGTGACTTGGCGATGACGCCGGCGACCAGGCCGAGCACGATCCAGGCGATGATGCCCACGGTGACTCCTCAGTGTTGTAGGTCGTGGATGTTCCGGTGATCGGGCAACGGTCGCGTCGGCGACGGTCCACTGTAGATTGGTGGAGAAATTCCGAGTCCGAAACACAGCGCGGGGGAACAATCCCAACAACGCTGAGGCCACCCTGTCAGGGCAGCTCCGCCACGTCAGCTGGGACAAACTCGCGCGCGCAATTCACGACCTCCTTGGCACGTCTGCGACTCGACGCGTGCGCCGCCAAGGGCCGGAGCGGTGTCCGATGCGCCACGATCCGCCGCGTCGAGCTGTGATCTGCCCGACGGGACGCTGTGATCGGGTGGTGCCCCCTTAGCGTAGACCCTCACGGGGTTGCCGAATAGGGCTCCGGCCCGGAGAAACTCGACGCACACCGGCCTTCCTATCGTCGATGGTGTCGCGGTGGGCGGGGCTCGGCACCCGGTTCGCCAGCTGATCGAGTTCTGCCGTCGGATAGGGCCACTTCTGCCCGGCAGACGCCGGTGGTGACAGCGAACCGGTCGCGCTTTACGCCGTAAAGATTCGGCACGGCTGGCCCGCTTCCCGTGGAAGCGCCCAGGGCCCCCAGGGCGAGCACGGCCCGTGGCTGACTGATTCGACGGCCCCGGCCACCCGGGGTGAGGGGCGTCACCCGCAGCGCGATCAGCGCGGGTGCTCCGGCGAGCGCGGCGCGCCGCCTGATGGTGCCCTCGGCTGGCGGCATATCCGGCTCGGGCGGCTGGGCGTGCCCCCGTCGGGGCGTATTCACCAGGTGCCATGAGGTCTATGCTCGGGGAGTAACACCTGATCGACACCAACCCGGCGCAGGCCGCTGCCGCGTCGGCGGCGTCGTTCACAGTGTGAGCGCTGCTGCCGCTGCTGGCCATCCTGCTGCCGCCGCAGGCGTGGCGGGTGCCGGTCACCTTCGTGGCGGTGCTGGCCGCGCTGGCGATCGCCGGCACGGTCAGCGCCCGCATCGGTGGTGGCACACCGGGTCGCGCCGTGACCCGGATCCTCCTGGGCTGTGCTGCCGGCTTGGCCTTGACCTACGCGATCGGGCACCTGGTCGGCACCGCCATCGGCTAGCGACCCCTGGATTCTTTGTCAGCGGTGTGGTGGGTGAGTTCGCTCGGTATCCGGGTCGGGGTGGTCCACGATGCGGCAGGGAATGTCGGTGTTCTCCTCGACGTGGTAGCTCGCGCACACCCGGTGGTAGCCGTCGGCGATGTGCAGGGCCACACCACCGAGAAGGTCGCCGCGAACCAGCAGGACCGGCGACAGCGCCTTGTTGTTCGCTATTTTCTTCAGATCCGCCGCCACGTGTGCGTTGTCTTTCCCCAGCAGCGGAAGTCCCGAGGCGCGCAACATGTCCTTGGCTTTGTGGTATTCGACCTCGCTGCTCTTGAGCCGCGCGACCAGGTCGCTGACCTGTGAGGTCGACGCGAGCAGCGAGAGGTAGGAGGCTGCGGCCGGATAGTCGTGCTGCTCGGGCTCGGCCTTCCAGGACACTCCGCTCATCAGCGTCATCACCCCCGGATCGGCCGGCACCGGTTCCTACCGAACACTATGCCTGATCACCGTCGAGCGCGCTGGTCGGTTCAACTGGTGGATTGTCGAGCGCGGGAGTCGGTGGGGGCCGGTGCTGGGCGTGGAAGGCGTCGAGTGCCGCACCGGCGGTGTCGAAGTAGGCGTCGGTGCCGAGGTCGGCGGAGATGCCGTAGCGGTCGAGTTGGTGTCGGACGGGCTCGATGATGTTGGACAGCACCAGGTGGATCCCGCGCCCGCGCAACTGCTGCTGGGCCAGCTTGAGAACGGCGGCGGCCGTGTAGTCCACGTCCCCGATGGCCGCGCCGTCCAGGCACAGCCAGCTCGGTGGGTCGCCTTGGCTAGTGAGAGTGGCGAGGTCGGCGGCCAGTCTGGAGGCGTTGGCGAAGTACAGGCTGGTACCGAACCGGTAGACGACCAGTCCCTTGATCGTGCGCTGGCCAGGGACGACTGGTCGTGACTGCCAGTGGCCGACAGCGGATTTCACCAGCACGCTGCTGCGTGGCTCGTAACTGTGCCGAAGATGGTCGATGATCGAGGCCACGATCGCCAACACGATGCCCTGCTCCACACCGACGAACACGACAGCCGCCGCGGTGAGCGACGCGACGACGAACTCCCCGCGCCGAACGGCGTAGATCCGGCGCATGCCGACGACATCGATGAGTTCGATGCCGATCAGGAACACCACGGTGGCCAGGGCGGCCAGCGGCAGATACGCCAACGGCCCGGTGAGGAACAACAGGACGAGCAGGACCACGACACCCGCGGTCAACGGCGAGAGCTGGCTTCGGCCACCGGCACTGTCGACGATCTGGGTCTTGGTCGGACTGCCGTTGACCACGAACGTACCCGTGAACGCGGCCGCGACGTTGGCGCCACTGAGGCCGACGAGATCGGCGTCCTCGTCGACCGCCTCCTCGTACTTGCTCGCATACGCCCGCGACGTGGCCGCGCTCTGGGCCAGGATCACGACGAACATCGACACCGCCGTGGGCAGCAGCATCCTCAGATCGGGTACGGCGAAGTCGGGCGCGGCCAGCCGCGGGAGTCCCTGTGGGACGGTGCCCAACACACTGACCCCGTCGTGGTTCAGGTGGACGAACCGGCTGACCACGATCGCGCCGACGACCGCGACCAGCGCACCGGGCACTCGCGGCATCGACAACCGCATCCCGACCACCACGACGATCACCGCGACCGACACCACAACCGTGGCCAGGTTGACGTGCGTGGCGGCCCGCACCGTGTTGACGAGCTTCGCCACGGTGCCACCGCCGGTGGCGGGTACCCCGAGCATCTCCGGCAGTTGCCCGGTCGCGACCTGGATTCCCACCCCCGTCAGGAATCCCACCAGGACGGTCCGGGACAGGAAGTTGGCCAGGAATCCCAAGCGGATCAGCCGGGCCAGCAGCAGCAGGCCGCCGGCGAGCAGCGCGGCCGTGCCCGCCAGTTGCACGTAGCGCGGTGACCCCGGCGTGGCCGCCCCGGCCAGTCCGGCGGCCAGGATCGCCGCGGTCGCGGAGTCCGCGCCGACCACCAGGTGCCGGGATGAGCCCAGCACAGCGAACACCGCGAGCGGGACCAGCATCGTGTACAGGCCGGTGACGACCGGCATACCGGCGATCTTGGCGTAGCCCAGCACTTCGGGAATGGCCAGCGCCGCCAACGTCACGCCCGCCAGAGCGTCGGGTCCCAGCCGGGATGGCGCGACGGGGAGCACCCCGCGCAACACCGCCAGCTCGACGTGGCGTCTCCCGCTCCGAGCTTGATGATCGTTCATCGCCTCTCACCATCCCACGCAGCGCGCTCTACCTGGTGGAACAGTGTCCTCGCTGCCCGTGGACCACCCAGTCCACGCCCCTCGCGGTGGGTGACCTCGTTGGTGAGATGTCTCGTGGACGTCCTGGCCGGGACCAGCGGCGCTGCCCGGTCACCAGCTTGCTGACCGGGCCTACGCGATGCGGTCCGCGAGCAGCGTCCGGGTCTCGCGGTCCATGACGGTGGCCTCGTCGGCCGGCACGATCAGGACCCGCAGGCCGGTCGCGGTCAGCTCGCGCGCACCGGGAACCACGTCGGCCGCCGGGTCGACCCCTCGTAGGCCGGCCAGTCGGTGACAGATGTCGCCGGACACGGTGGGGGCGTGTTCGCCGATGCCGCCGGTGAACACGAGGGTGTCCCAGCGGGGCAGGGTGGTGGCCGCGGCGGCGATGGCCATGGCGACGTCGCGGGTGAACACCCGCAGGGCGAGGTCGGCGGCTGGGTCGTGGTCGCGGGCGGCGAGCAGGTCGCGCATGTCGTGTAGTCCGTGGGCGATGCCGGCCAGTCCGGAGTGTCGGTCGAGCAGGTCGCGCACGGTGTGGGCGGTGGCGTCGGGTTGGTCGAGCAGCAGCAGGGGGATTTCCGGGTCCAGGTCGCCGCTGCGGGTGGCGGACATGACCCCGCCACCTGGGGTCAGCGACATGCTGTTGTGCACGGAGCGTCCGTTGTGGACGGCAGTGACCGAGCAGCCGTTGCCCAGGTGAGCGATGGTCGCGTCGCCGAGGTCGGGTACTGCGTCGAGGATCGACCGTACGGACAGGCCGTGGAAACCGTAGCGGCGCAGGCCGAGCTGGTCTGCGCTTGCGGACAGCGGCAGGCGGCGGGCCTCGTCGGGCAGCGTGTGATGGAAGGCGGTGTCGAAGCAGGCGATGTGCGTCGCGGCGGGCCAGGCGGCGCGGGCGGCGTCGATGCTGGCCAGCTCACCGGGCAGGTGCAGCGGCGCCCAGGCCACCAGCCCGGTCAGCGCTGCGCGCACGGCGTCGGTGAGGATGGTGGCGCGGTCGAAGGACGGGCCGCCGTGCACGACCCGGTGCGCCACGGCGTCCGGGCAGATGCCGCGGCGAGCCAGCAGCTCGGCGAGACGGGTGATTGCGGCGGGCAGGTCACCGGCGAACGGTGCCGAGGTGGGCGCCTGGCCGGCGGTCGTCGTGGTCCAGCAGGCGTGGTCGGTGCCCAATCGCTCGATTCCGACCGTCAGCGACACCGCCGGGTCGCGCAGCACGACTTTCAGGCTGGAGGAACCTGGGTTGACGGCGAGCACCGCAGCTCTGGTCGCGTCGGTGGCGGTCACCGTGTCCAGGTCCAGTCCTGGACTTCGGGCATGTCCTGGAAGTGTTCACGGATATAGGTGTGGTGGCGATCGAGCATCGCGGTGCAGTGCTCGATGAGTTCGGTGCCCTTCTGCGGGACGCGGCGGGAACGGCGCAGGGCTTCGGTGACGAGGTGGTAGCGGCTCATCCGGTTGAGTACGACCATGTCGAAGGGTGTGGTGGTGGTGCCCTGTTCGGTGAAGCCCCGTACATGGAAGCGGCCAGGGTTGGTGCGGCCGTGGAGCAGTTCGTGCACCGCGCGGGGATAGCCGTGGAAGGCGAACACGACATCGGTGTCGGTGGTGAACAACTCGTCGAACTTCTGGTCGGTGAAGCCGTGCGGGTGGTCGTTGGCGGGCAGCAGGCCCATCAGGTCGACCACGTTGACCACCCGCACCCGCAGATAGGGCACGTGCTCGCGCAGTAGCTGGGCGGCGGCCAGCGTTTCCAGGGTCGGGACGTCACCCGCGGAGGCGAGCACGATGTCGGGCTCGTCCCGGTGGCCTGAAGTGTCGGTTTCGGTGCCGGCCCAGTGCCACACCGACGCGCCGGCCGCACAGTGCGCGTTCGCCTCGTCCAGGCTGAGGTACTGCAGGTGCGGCTGTTTGTCGACCACGATCAGGTTGACGTGGTCACGGCTGCGCAGGCAGTGATCCGCGATCGAGAGAGTGGTGTTGGCGTCCGGTGGCAGCCAGATCCGCACCACCCCGGGAGCCAGTGGGATCGCGGTGTCGATCAGCCCCGGTCCCTGGTGGGAGAAACCGTTGTGGTCGTTGCGCCAGCAGGTCGAGGTGAGCAGCACGTTCAGCGACGCCACCGGCGCCCGCCACGGCAGGTCGGCGGCGTGTTGCAACCACTTGGTGTGCTGGATCAGCATCGAGGCGGACACCATCGCGAACGCTTCGTAGGTGGCGAACAGGCCGTGCCGCCCGGAGAGCAGGTAGCCCTCCAGCCAGCCCTGGCACAGGTGCTCGGAGAGCACTTCCATCACCCGGCCCTCGGGCGAGAGGTGGTCGTCGGTGGGCAGGACGGGGGCTTGCAGACAGCGGTCGGTGACCTCGAAGACGGCGCCGAGCCGGTTGCTGGCGGTCTCGTCGGGGCAGAACAGTCGGAAGTCGCCGCCGCCGTCGGATTCTCGAGTGGTGGCCGTGTAGAGGTCGCGCAGCAGTTCGCCCAGCGGGCGGGTGTTCTCGTGCTGCCCGACACCGGGTGTAGGCACGGTCAGCGCGTAGGGCGTCAGGGCCGGAATATCCAGGGGGCGCAGCAGTCGGCCGCCGTTGGCGTAGGGCGAGGCGGACATTCGTTTGTCGCCGTCGGGGGCCAGTGCCGCGAGTTCTGGGGCGAGCCGGCCCTCGTCGTCGAACAGGGTGTGCGGTGCGTATGAGCGCAGCCACTGTTCCAGTCGCCGCAGGTGTTCGGGGTTTTCCCGCACGCCGGACAGGGGGACCTGGTGGGCGCGGAAGGTGCCTTCGATCTGCACGCCGTCGACGACGTCGGGGCCGGTCCAGCCTTTCGGGGTGCGCAGGATGATCGCCGGCCAGTGTGTGGGCTGGGTCGCGGTGGCGCCCGCGGCGCGGGCCTGTTGCTGGATCACGCGGATACGGGCGTACGCGGCGACGAATTCGCGGTGCAGGTCGGTGAACACCGTGGCCGGGTCGTCGCCGGCGATGACGACCGGGTCCCAGCCCTGCGCGGTGAGCAGGGCGATGACGTCGGCGTCGGCGGCTCGGCCCAGCACGGTGGGCCCGGAGATCTTGTAGCCGTTGAGGTGCAGGATCGGCAGCACCGCGCCGTCGCGGCGGGCGTTGAGGAAGGCGGGGATCTTCCAGGACGCGGCCAACGGCCCGGTTTCGGCTTCGCCATCGCCGACCACGCAGGCCACCAGCAGGTCGGGGTGGTCGAACGCGGCACCCGCGGCGTGCGCGAGCGCGTAGCCCAGTTCGCCGCCCTCATGAATGCTGCCCGGTGTCTGGACGCTGACGTGACTGGGCACGCCGCCGGGTGTGGAGAACTGGCGCACCAGCGCGGTCAGGCCATCCACCCCGAGCGGGATGTGTGGGTAGATCTCGCTGTAGGTGCCTTCCAGGTAGGTGTTCGCGAGCAGCGCGGGACCGCCATGGCCGGGGCCGGTGACGTAGAGGCAGTCGGTGCCGGTGTCGCGGATGAGCCGGTTGAGCAGCGTGTAGATCATCGACAGGCCGGGGCTGGTGCCCCAGTGCCCGAGCAGCCGCGGTTTGATGTCCTCGACGGTGAGCGGTTGGCGGAGCAGCGGATTGGATTTCAGGTAGATCTGCGCGACCGTCAGGTAGTTCGCCGCCGCCCACCACCGCAGGTCCAACTCACGGTCGTGGTCGGCGTAGGTCGGCGCCCGGGTCATATCTGTGCTCATCGACATCGTGCGGCTCACTGTCCAAACCTTCCTGATCTCCAGTGGTGTCTGACCTCACCGACGCGGCGGCGACTGACGATGTGTCCTCTCAACAGCGGTGTGTCGGCGCCGCAGCCAGCGGCGAATCTCGTCGGCTCCCCAGACGATGAACGGGAACGGCGCGACCGTCGCCAGTTGGCTCAGGGAAAGGGCTTCGGTGCCGAACAGGCCGTGCAGCGGGGGCAGGTAGACCACTGCTGCGGCGAAGGCGAGGGCGATGCCGATGGCGCCCAGCAGCGGCCGGTTGCTCAACACGCCGACCGACCGTAGGGACGCGTGCTCGGTGCGCACGGCGAAGGCGGTGCCGACCTGGCAGGCGACGATACCCAGCCAACTGACCGTGGTGGCCTGCCGGTACGCATCGTGCAGCGGGCTACCGACGCCCGTCGGGGCCCCGGGATGCCAGCCGGCCCACAGCAGAGTGGCCAGGAAGCCCGCCATGACCAGCGCCGCGGAGATCACGCCGAGGAATCCCCACGCGCGGACGAGCATCCGGCCGTTGATCACGCCTTGCTTGCGGTCGTGTGGTGGGCGGTCCATCAGGCCGGGTTCGGCGGGTTCGCGGCTGAGCGCGAGCGCGGGCAGCGTGTCGGTGCCCAGGTCGATGGCCAGGATCTGCATGACGGTCAGCGGCAGCGGGATCGCCCCACCGGACAGGGCGAACACCAGGAACGGCACGACCTCGGGCACGGCGTGGGTGAAGATGTAGAGGATGAACTTGCGGATGTTGTCATAGACCCGCCGGCCGGCCTCGACGGCGGCGATGATCGTCGCGAAGTCGTCGTCGGTGAGCACCATCGTCGACGCCTCACGCGCCACGTCGGTGCCCGAGCGCCCCATCGCGATGCCGATGTCGGCCCGCCGCAGCGCGGGCGCGTCGTTGACGCCGTCGCCGGTCATCGCGACGACCTGTCCCTTGGCGCGCAAAGCATCGGTGATGCGCAGCTTCGTCTCCGGGGAACTGCGCGCGAAGACCACCTCCAGGTTGCCGGCGAGCAGGTCGTCCAGGTCGCGCTCGGACATCCCGTTCAACTCGCCGCCGGTGACGATGCGCGCGTGCTCGCCCCCGATGCCGACCTGGCGGGCGATCGCGGCGGCGGTGACCCCGTTGTCGCCGGTGACGACGTGCACCCGGATGCCGGCGTGGTGCGCGCGCCGGATCGCCTCGGGCACCTGCGCCCGGGGCGGGTCGAGCATCGCGACCAGCCCGAGCAGGCACAGGTCCTGCTCCACCTCGTCACGGCCGGTGGGCAGGGCCGATCCGGCAGGCAGAACGCGGCGGGCAACGGCGAGTACCCGCAGGCCCCGCTCGGCGTAGTCGGTCATCACCCGGATGGCTTCGGTCCGGTCGGCGGCCGACAAGACACGGGGCGTCCCCTGATCGGCGATGTGGGTGCAGCGGGGCAGCACTTCCTCGGGTGCGCCCTTGGTGTGGACCGTGACCAGCCCACCGTCCTCGTCGAGAGTGGTCATGAGTTTGAGCCGTGGGTCGAAATGGAACAGTCCGCGGCGGTGGGACTCGCGGGTCGCCGCGCTCATCGCCTGGCCGCGCGCCGAGGCGAGTTGCAGCAGGGCGATCTCGGTCGGATCACCGCTGCCCGTGGTCGCGGCCCCGACCGGGAGTTCGGCGTTGGTGCACGCCGCCGCGACCTGGGCCAGCAGGTCGATGGCTCCCGATGTGCCGGCCGAGGATGATGCGAGGTCCACCGACCCGGCCGACGTCCACACCCCGGTGACCCGCATGCGGTTCTCGGTCAGGGTGCCGGTCTTGTCGGTGCAGATGATCGTCGTCGAGCCCAGCGTCTCCACCGCACTCAGTCGCTTGACGACCGCGCCCCGGCGAGCCAGATCCCGGACACCGACGGCGAGCGCGAGCGTGATGGTGGGCAGCAGCCCCTCCGGCACGTTGGCGACCAGCAGGCCGATCGCGAAGCTGATCGCGGCCGCCCACCCCAGCCCGGCCGCCAATCCCAGCGGCAGGAACGCGACCCCGGCGCCGACGGCCACTGCGGCGATCAGCCAGGCGATCCGCTTGACCTGGCGCTCCAGCGGGCTGTCCTCACGCTTGACCCGCGCGGTCAACGCGGCGATCCGACCCAACTCGGTGTGCATGCCGGTGCCGGTGACCAGGGCGCGGGCCTCGCCGCCGGTACAGGTTGTGCCGCTGAACACGACGTCACGGGCCTCCAACAACGGACCGGTCACGTCCGGCGTGTCGGCCGAGCGGGACACCGGAGCCGATTCACCGGTGAGCGTGGACAGGTCGACCTCGACCGCACCGGTGATCAGTCGGGCATCGGCGCAGATGGCCTCGCCTTCCTCGACCATCAGCACATCGCCGGGCACCAGCAGGGTTGCCAGCACCTCCTGGCGCCGGCCGTCGCGCCACACGCGGGCGTGGGAGGGCAGGAACGCCGCCAGCGCCTCCACCGCCCGCTCGGCCTGGATCTCCTGGAAGAACGCGAAGGCCGCGTTGAGCACGATCACCGCCGCGATGGCGATCGCCAACGACGGGGTACCGCTGACCCAGGCCAGCACCGCGGCGACCGCCAGCACCAGCGCCAGCGGATGGGTGAACTGTCGGCCCAGTTCCGCGGGCCATTGTCGCCCGTCGCGACCGGTGAGTTCATTGGGCCCGTCGCTCACGAGCCGACGTGCCGCCTCGCGGTCGGACAGTCCGTCACGGGAGGTCCGTAGATGTTGCAACAGCAAGGCCAGCGGTTCGAGCGGATCGGCCAGCGGTGCGGCCGGCTGGGTGTCGACAAGCGTGTGGTGGGCCATCACGACCTCGGATTCCTCTCGGACATAGGCCCGGCCACGTCGGTGGCTGGCGCCTCATGGTCGCTGTGGTTGGCATCGGTCGGGTCGCGTCGAGCGATGGTGTCGACGATCGCCTCGGTACTGTCCAGATCGGACGATGTCCCGCTCAGCGTCGCCGCACCCTTGCGCTGGGAACGGTTGGAGGCAGCCTGGCCCGGCGAGACGTCGATTGCCTCCGAGAATCGGACAGCGTGATATCCCGGACCTCGACGCGTTCGATGCGCAGCCCCCACAGGTCCTCGGTGGGGACCTCGATCACCCAGGTGAGTTCGGCGTTGATCCGGGTGCGATCCGACAGCAGGGCATCCAGGTCGACCTCACCGATGATCGCCCGCAGCGAGGTCTGCGCCACCTGAGACACCAGTGTGGGATCGTCGCGAACTGTGATGAGCGCCGTGATCGGATCGACCACCCGCACGTAGGCCACCGCGTCCGCGGTCACCATCACGTTCTCCTGGACAGCGGCGGGGACGCCGGGGACCACGGTCCGCACGGGAACCCTCACCAGGCGATCGGGCAGCGGGACGATCGCCGGCACGCCGGCGTGCCGGGCCGCCGAGCGTGACCCGCCGACGCGGCGCGCGATGCCCTGCTCGTAGGGCTGGCGCATCCGCAGGCGGGCAGCGACCAGAAGCGGAGCCACGACAAGGACGGCGACGACAAGGAAGATCACAACAAACCCCATGGTCGGCACGTGTGTGCCAGTGAGGTGAAAGACCGCCGTCGTGACCTCAGCGTGGTCCAGGCCATTGCGCGTGCGGGGCCAGGGCCGGCACCGCGTGTCCAGCGGGTGCCGTACGAAGTGGCGAGGTACCCACCGTAGCACCGAAACCCACGGCCAGAGCGCACAGAGGAGTTCCAGCTCGGATCGGTTGCGAAGCCGGGATCGGGTCTAGCCTGGAACCATCACCGGCCCGGTCCCGCACCTCGGAGGAGCCGGGCATGGTGGATCGAGCACCGCTTCGGACCCTGGCGGCGCTGGTGTTTCACCGCGGCACGCCACGAGACAATACGAAGCACTGTCACCGGCCACAGGCACTGATGATGCGCACACAGCCCACGAACTGGTGGATACGCACGCTCCCAAACCACGGGCGTAGACCGAGACTCCTCGAGACACCACGGACAACGACAGCGGGAACATGCCAGGCCCGGTCATCGCCCAGCACGCTCACCCATCCACGACGCAACTGGCGAGTTCCAGCCATCGGCTCTCGTCGCTGTGGAGGCAATCATGACGGTGCATGCCTCGGCCTCCGCGGTATCGGCGCTGCGGTCACGCTATGAGCACCGCAGCGAGCGCTTGACGGCGCTGCGGCAGGTCCGCAGCGCGCTGGTGAGCGTGGCCGGGTTGATCGGTCGGCCCGTGCGCAATCAGTCCGGCGACCAGATCGGCCGTCTGGTGGACGTCGTCGCCCGCTGGGATGGTGATCAGCTCTATCCGCCGGTCACCGGCCTGGTGGTGCGGGTGGGCCGGCGGCGGGTGTGGCTGCCGATCGAGGAGATCGAGGAGTTTCGGCGCGACCTGATCGAGCTGCGCACGGCCCGCGTGGACCTGCGAGAGTTCACCCGCCGCCACGGCGAGGCCGAACTGGTCCGCGAGGTGGTGGATCACCAACTTGTCGACACCGACGGCGCGCGGGTGGTCCGAGCCGCCGACCTGTATCTGGCGCGAGTGGCCGGCGTGGTGCAACTGGTGGGAGTTGACGTCGGGTTCGGCAGCATCCTGCGCCGCCTCGGACCGGCGCGGTTGCGGGTCGGCCGACCCCGGACAAGGTCCTCGACTGGGCGAATATCACCAGCTTCGGGTCCCAGCGCGGGCTGGGCGGCACCGTGCAGTCCTCACAACGAGGGCTGCAGCGGCTGCGCCCCGGTGAGCTGGCCGACCTGCTGGAGGACCTGGGCCGCGCCGAACGCCAGGAACTGCTCGCCGCGCTCTCGCCGGAACAGGCGGCCGACGCGCTGGAACAGATGCAGCGCGAGGACCTGGTGCGGTTGCTGCGCGAGTCCGGCACCGCCGACGCCGCGCGGCTGCTGGGCCGGATGGAGCCCGACGAGGCCGCCGACGGCCTGCGTGCGCTGGGCACCGACGAGCAGGCCACGTTGATGGCCGCGATGCCGACCGAGGCTCGCGAACTGGTGGCGGCGCTGCTGGGGTATGGCGAGCGGACCGCCGGAGGAGTCATGACAACCCTGCTGATGGTCACCACTCCAGCGGAGACGATCGGGCAGGTCCGGGAGCGGCTGCGCGCGCACCGGGAGCACGACGAGGACCTCGCCGGGGTCGTCGTGGTCGATGACGAGGGCCGCCTGCTGGACGACCTGACCATGACCGAATTGTTCCTGACCGACCCCGAGATCACCGTGCACGAGCTGATCGGGCCGCCGTGGCCGGTCACCGTCACGCCGCAGGACAACCCGGAACTGATCGGCCAGCGGCTGGTGGAGTCGCGGCACTGCTCGGTCGTGGTCGTGGACGACCAGCAGCGACCCGTGGGGCGAATCCTGCCCGACGACGTGCTGGACGTGCTGCTGCCCCACCACTCCCGGTTCCACTTTCCCCGGCGGCTGCGGTGACCGACCTCGGAGAGCAGGTGCCGCCCTCCCCGACCGAGGTGGTACCTGGGTCGGGGAGCCCCACCGGTCTGCCGCGTCGCAGGTCGCTGCGTCGGCGGGTGGTGTTGCTGCTGGCGTTTATGGGGCCGGGGATTATCGCGGCGAACGCGGGCAACGACGCTGGCGGGATCGCCACCTATGCCAGTGCCGGGGCGCAGTATGGCTACCGGACCCTGTTCGCGATGGTGCTGGTCACCGTCGCGCTGGTCGTCGTGCAGGAGATGTGCGCGCGGCTGGGCGCCTACACCGGTCAGGGCCTCGGCGCGCTGATCCGTGAGCAGTTCAGCATCCGGGTCACGGCGTTCGCGCTGGTCGCGTTGGTGGTCGCCAATGTCGGGCTGGTCGTGTCGGAGTTCGCCGGCATCGCCGCGGCGCTGGAGCTACTGCATGTCTCGCGTTACCTGAGTATCCCGGTCGCGGCGGTCGCGATCTGGGCGCTGGTGGTGTTCGGCTCCTACCGCTACGCCGAACGGCTATTCTTGGTGTTGAGCCTGGTGTTCTTCGCCTATCCGATCAGTGCAGTGCTCAGCCACCCTGATCTCGCGGCCGCGGGCGCGCAGTTGCTCTACCCGCATTTCCTGCTGACCAAGAACTTTCTGCTGTTGGTCGTCGCCCTGATCGGTACCACGATCACGCCGTACATGCAGTTCTACGTCGCCGCGGCGGTCGCCGACCGGGGCATCGGGCCGGCGGAGTACCCGAAGGAGAAACTCGACACCATCGCCGGGTCGATTTTCTGCAACGTGATCAGCATTTTCATCATCATCGCGACCGCCGCGGCGATCAAGGTCCGGGCGCCGCTGGAGTCCGCGAAACAAGCCGCCCAAGCGCTCACCCCCGTCGCCGGCCGGTTCGCCACCCAACTGTTCGCGATCGGCCTCCTGGGCGCCAGCGCACTGGCCGCCGCGATCGTCCCGCTGTCCACCGCCTACGCGATCAGCGAGGCCACCGGCGCCGAACGCAGCGTCAGCAAATCCTTCCGTCAGGCGCCAGTGTTCCTGGGCCTGTTCACCGGCCAGGTGTTCATCGGCGCGGCGATCGCCCTGATCCCCGGGAATCTGATCACGCTGCTGGTGCAGGCACAAGTCCTCAATGGACTGATCACACCGATCCTGCTCACCTACGTCCTGGTCCTGGCCAACCGGCGCGGCCTACTCGGCGATGCCGCGAACGGCCGGGTCTTCCGGATCGTGGCCACCCTCTCCGTCGCCTCGGTCGGACTGCTCTCCGCGACAGTGCTGGTGCAGTTCCTCCTGGGCCTGCTCGGCGTGGCCTGACCAGCACGGCCGACGGCGTCGGTGGCGCGGGCGCCGTGACGGGGCACCGCACGCCAAGCCGGGAGACAACGGGCACAGCCAACCAGGTGTTATCCTCAGTAGACTGAAGGGTGTCCGGAATCGACAACGCCCCAGCCCGAGGTGCCTGCCACACCGGCGCTGCAGACAAGGCATGTCATGCCGTCGCTCCTTGAACGCGCCCGCCGCGTTCGCCATCGCGACACCACCGAGATCCCTACTCCTGACCCCGCCACGGAACACCACGCGAGCGCCCCGGCTCACCCGGTTGCCTCCACCGTCGCCGCTATCCAGGCCGACCCCGCCGTGTCCGGTCCGGCGACACCGGACTCCGCCGCACCCGAGCCGGACCCGGCAACAGACCCCGCGGCACCGGACCGGCACCCCGAGAGCAGCCTGGCCACATCCCACATCAGGATCGCCCGCACCAGGATCAGCGGCGCCTGGGTCGCCGCGATCGTCGCCGTCGTGGGACTGGTCTTTCTGCTGATCTTCATCCTGCAGAACCTCACCCGCGCCAACGTGTACTTCCTGGGCGCAGCCGGCACCCTGCCGATGGGGGTGGCGATGCTGTTGGCCGCAGTCGCCGGAGCGTTGTTGATCGCCCTGTTCGGCTCCGCCCGCGTCCTGCAGCTACGACGCACCGCACACCGGCGCCGCCACTAACCACCAACCGCGGTGTCGGTTCACACGCTGGGTGATTATCGTTGGGGCCGGGTGGTCGGTGCCGGCGTGCCGAGCAGGTCGTGGGTGCCGGTGCGCCCGGCGATGACGGCACGCGCGACGTCGCTGAGTTTCAGGTTGCGGCTGCGGGCGTAGCCGCGCAGGGCGGCGAACGCGCCGTCCATGTCGATCCCGAGGCGTTCGGCGACCAGCCCCTTGACCTGCTCGATGGCCACCCGACTGGTCAATGCCGCCTGGAGCTGTTCGGTCAGGATTTCCTGGTGACGGATCGAGCGTTCCTGCAGCAGGCCGATCGTGGCCACGTCGACCAGCGCTTGGGCGGTGCGCAGGGCGGTGTCGCTCAGCACCCCGGGGCTGGCCCGGAACAGGTTGAGCGCGCCGATCACCTCGCTGCGCAGCCGCATCGGCAGGGCATCCACCGCGGCGAACCCCGCGTCGGTCGCGGCCGGAGCGAACCGTGGCCACCGGCCGCCCGCGGTGCTCAGCTCGGCGTGACTGATCCTGGTGCCGGCCGCGAAGGCGTCCAGACACGGACCCTGGTCATTCTGCAACTGGAACAGCTCCAGCAGCCGGACCTGCTCGCTGGAGCTCGCCATCACCTGCAACTGGCCGCGCTGGTCGGTCAGCAGCAGTCCGGCCGCGTCGACGTCCAGCAGCGCGACGCAGCGGTCCACCAGCAGGTGTAAGAACTCGATCACGTCGAAGTCGTCGGTCAGCGTGTCCGCCAACTCGACGAACGTTTCCAGCAGACGTTCATCGCCCATCGCCGCCACCTCCACGGACGTGCCCAGCGTACGGCGCTTCGGGGCGCGGCGGGTTTCTGTTCATGACGCCGCTTCGGTGGGGTCGAATCGCAGCCGCCGGGCGACCACGTCGGCGGCCAACTCGGCCAACGGCCGCCGGTCGGCGAACGCTCGGGCGCGCAGGCGGGCGAATGCCTCATCCATCCCCACGTCCAACTGTGCCGCGATCATCCCGGTCGCCTGGTGTACCTGGGGGCTGTGCAGCGGCCAGCCATCGGCCGCCGGACCGCCGTTGGTGACGGGCAGTCCAGCCTGCTCGTCCAGCAGCAGTCGCAACGCCAGTTCGGCGAATGCCAGCGAGTCGGTCAGCATCGCTGGTGGGAGCTGGCCGGCCAGGACCCGATGCAGGGCGAGCACCCCGACCCGGATCGTGCCGACACCCAGCGGCAGGGCGAAGAGGGCTCCCGCACCGGCCTCCACCGCCAGCGGCGCGAACATGGGCCACCGGCGCTGGCTGGCCAGCGCATCCAGATCGCCGACCAGGACCGGTCCGCCCACCTGGCGGGCGTCCACATAGGGCCCTTCCCCGACGGTGACGTGCAACTCTGCCAGCCGCTCGCCCAACACGTCGGTTGAATAGCGCAATTCCGGCCAGCCCGAGGTGTCCACGGTCAGCGCGGCGCCACTGACCGCCAGCCGAGCTCCCGCGGTCTCGCAGAGCAGCCGCACCGACACCGGCACCCCGAGGCTCGCGGCCTGTTCGGCGACCCATACCCATACCTGCGCGAGTCGCCCGTTGCCGTCACCGTCACCGGCCATCGCCGTCATCGCGGTGCTGGTCGCCGCACCGCGCGCAGGGGCGCGCCGACCGTATGTGGATGCCGCAGCACATGGCCGTAGGAGCGCAGCAACCCGCACTGGCCGTAGCTGATGCCGTGCTCAACACAGAAACTCCGCACGATCGGCTGCGTCGTCCGAAGATTGGGCCGGGGGATGCTGGTGAACAGGCGATGCTCGACCTGATAGGTCAGTCCGCGCAGCAGGAAATCCACCCTGCGACCGCCGCGCACGTTGCGGGAGGTGAGGACCTGCTTCCGCAGAAAAGCCAACGTGTGACCCTTGCTCACGGTCGGTATGCCCCTCGTGGTTCGGGGCGAGCGAACACCCCAGGTACCGCCGTGCACAAGTGCCACCACGAATCGCCGAGGAAGCCGAACACCACCCAGGAAGCGACACAGGCAGTAGTCGTGAGCGCGCACCTCGCAGCGCAGCACTCTCCGTGTCGCAGCAGCAACTCAGACTGCCTGACAACGCGGGACAACTCAGCGAAATCGCTCCCGGGGTGCCGATACGCCGCAAGTATGGCCGAATCAGTGGCCGGGACCATCCGCCACCTCCCTGGTCGCGCCGGATGGCGCACCGGGGTCCCGGGCGATGCCACGTCGCGAGAACCGCGACCGCCACCCAGCATACCCTCGACCGCGGCGTTGACGCTGAGGTAGCGCAGACCTGGCCAGATCAGCGGTCTGCGTCAAGCGCGCCAAGGTCATGCCGACCGACCCGGCGGCACAGCACGTGTATGCACTGCCTGAACGCCGCCGCTCCGGCACCGCACCGAATCCCACCCCAGGGCAGCGCCCATCGTGGGTTTGAGAATGCAGCCGCGCAGCCGCGTTGACGACGTCGAAGCAGTCGTCGAGCCGGTGTGCAGCGCCTCGGTGAAGCGCTGGAACATCGTGCGCAACCCATCATCGTAGGATTCTGAACGGCAGGACTCTTCGTATATCCCTTCGATCACATGTCAGGGTCGGGGCGGAAGTGGCCTAACGGAGGCGGACCGATTCTTGTTGATCTCCTTGCGGAGAGTGGTGTTCTCGATGGCGAGTACGTTCATCGCTCGGGCGAACGTTTCGCTCGCGACCCGGTAGTCGTCGCGTTCCCGCCGCAGATTCTTGATCGTTTCCGTCATGATTGCGATCTTGTCACGCAGGGTGATCTCACTGTCTGGATGCCGTCCCATGCCTTGCGTTCGGCGTAGAAGAGGTCTTTGAGATCGGCATGTTTGTGCGTCATTTTGTTACGTTTGAGCCCTGCTTCCTCGGTGAGGGTGACGATGTCCAGGGCACCGGAGGATCGCAGGGGCCTGCCGGCCAACAGCCTCGCGATGGCCGCGGTGATCGCTTGTCGCTCTTGCTCATCCGTCATCGGCCTGTCCTCGCTTCGCTATGCGGGTCCGTTCATGGCGATCGACGATCGCCCGGAGAACGAGGATCCGTTGCCTGTGGCGTCCCTGCAAGGGGATCGGGTCAATGGGTTCGCGGCATCCTCGGCATGTCTGGTGATCTCCAGGCGGAGACGGGCGATGTGCTCGTCGGTGCGAGAGATGTTCGAGCAGGCGGGGTCGCAGCGATCGATTGCCGGCGGCCGATCACGCGCGTGCTTCCCAGAGGGGGTCCGGAATAGTGGCCCCACCCGGGTTGTGATCTTCACGTCGGTGTCGCTTGTCGGCGTGGAGGTCGGGAATGGCGCGGTCGAAGGTGGAACTGTTCGAGCAGATCAGACGGGACAGACGGATCGAAGAACTGTCCATCCGGGAGCTGGCAGAGCGGTATCGGGTGCATCGACGCACGGTGCGCCAAGCGTTGGCCAGCGCTCTGCCGCCGCCACGGAAGGCATATCCACGCCGGCCACGGCCGGCGATCGACCCCTACAGCGAGGTGATCGACTCGTGGCTGCTAGCCGACCGGGACATGCCACGCAAGCAACGCCACACCGCGCGGCGGGTCTGGCAGCGGCTGGTCGCCGAGCACGGCGCGACGCTGGCGGAGGTGACCGTGTCGCGTTACGTCACCGCCCGTCGGGCCGAGTTGGGTCTTCACCGGGTGGAGGTCGCGGTGCCACAGGCCCATCGGCCCGGCGCGGAGGCCGAGGTCGATTTCGGGGAGTTCGCCGCCACCATCGCCGGGGTGCTGACTACGCTGTGGCTGTTCGTGATGCGGCTTTCCCGCTCTGGTAAGGCTTTCCACGTCGCGTTCGCCACCCAGGCCCAGGAAGCGTTCCTGGAAGGACACGTCGCGGCGTTCCAGTATTTCGGTGGCGTCCCGGCGCGGATCCGTTACGACAACCTCAAACCCGCCGTGGTTCGGATGCTGCGCGGGCGGGACCGCACCGAGTCCGAACGGTTTACCGCGCCCGCGGACAGCCCGACGACGGCCGGGATGAGCAGCTTCGGGCAGAGCGGCTTCCAGGAGGGCAACGCAGCGCAGTACACCTGGTCGGTGCCGCAGGACCTGCACGGCCTGATCACCGCTCTCGGCGGGAACGCGGCAGCGGTGTCCCGGTTGGACAGTTTCTTCACCTACCTCAACGCGGGACCGAACCAGCCCTACGAGTGGGCCGGCAACGAGCCGTCCTTCGGCACACCATGGATCTACGACTACGCGGGCGCGCCGTACAAGGCCCAGCCGATCGTGCACGAACTGCTCACCTCCGCTTACGCGGACGCGCCCGGCGGTGAGCCGGGCTACGACGACCTCGGCGCGATGAGCTCGTGGTTGGTCTGGTCGAGCATCGGCCTGTATCCGCAGACATCGGGCGCGGCCGTGCTCGACGTGGGCGCGCCGATCTTCCCCAGGGTCCAGCTGAACGTTCCGCACGGCCACCCGGTGACCATCACCGCGCCCGGCGCGAACGCGAGTACGTACGTGCAGAGCCTGAGCGTCGACGGTCGATCGTGGTCCGACGACCGGGTGCCGGCCGGGTCGATCACCGGCGACGGCGGCCCGACCACGCTGTGCTTCGCCATGGGCAGTGCGCCGAACACCAGCTGGGGCGCGGCGGAACAGGACGTACCGCCCTCCTACGAGGCCGCGCCACTGACGTTCCCGCCTGGCCGCACGCCGATCGTGCTCGTGCCCTCCGGCCCGAACCTGCTGGGCAGCACACCGACCGGCCAGCTCGACTGGCAGGGCCCCGTGGAGAAGGGGTCGGCGCCGTGCCGGGCACGGTCACCACCGCGACCACGCCGCAGGGCGCCAGCGCGATCCACTGGACCGAACCGGACGCGGCCCCGGACACCTGGGTGTACGTGCAGCCGGGCACGGAACTGACCGCGAACCAGAGCTACCAGGCGTCGATCACGCTCCAGGGCACCGGCAACGTGTTCCTGGACTTCTACAACGGCGCCGAGGACCTGGACAGCATCGCGGTGCAGCTGACCTCGACGCCGCAGACACTGACGTTGCAGGGGGAGGTGCCCACCGCGTCGACCAACACGCCGTTGCAGGTGCGCACTGCCGGTGCGGGTCCGGTCGACCTCTACGCGAGCGCGGCGTCCATTCAGCTGCTCGTTCCCCAGTCGGGCAGCTGAACTGACGGCTCACCCGGATGAGTGGGTCGGCGTGAATCCGAGCCCGAGCACGCTGCCCGCGATCACGAGCAGGCTCACCCAGCCGAACACGATGCGCCGGGTGAGCCGCGCGTTCTCCGCACCCGATCGCTGCCGTCGCTCGTCCTCCAGCCCCTGTGCGGCGTCGCGCTGGTGGCGGTTGCCCAGGATGATCGACCCAGCCGACTGAGCCAACGCCGTCGACAGCACGCCGGCTACCCAGTCCGGCCGACGGCGGATGGCTCGGATGCCTTGGGATCGATCAGACGATGCCGATGTACCAACGGTCCTCGTCCGGGCTGCGGCCAAAGGGCGACCAGGGCTGAATGGGTTCGCAGACGGCAACGAGTATCTGGCCGGCCTTCAGTTCGACGTCGCGTTCGAAGACGCTCGATGACGACGTTCGGGTGGCGATGAACCGAAGGCGGTGCCGACCCGGTGACAGGTTCGCCCACTTGGCCGACCTGGCGTGGGCGCTGACCATCCCCAGCTCCCGGGTGCCTTCGTCGAGGCCGACCACGGCCTGGCGGCCCGACAGGCTGCGGGTGCCGGTCCTGATGATGCCCTGCAGCACCACGCCGGTCCGGCCCTTTCGCTGGGCCCGCCGCAGTTTGCGGCGGGCGGAGAAGGACAGTTTGACATCGGCGAGAGCGAGAACCGAATAGGGTGAGCTTTCAGCCATTGTGCGGAACTCTCTCCCTGTCACATCGCGAACTCAGCGGTGGTTGAGGTTGTCGCCAGCCGCCGTCGACAAGGTACTCGTGGCGACCGATATGCCATTGTACACCTGGGACACTCCTCGCATGATATGGCTACCGATTCGGTACAGTGTAGGCTTCACGATTCTGGCCAGCCCCTTGAAGGCGGATGCCGCTTTCTTGGCCAGGTTGTCGGCGACCTTGCCGAATTTGAACCCGATTCCGCTGAAGCCCATGCCTACTACTCCGGCCGCACAACTTCCCCATTGTCTGTGTGCGCAGGAATCGGCTGTCGTGATGGCACTCACGGCCATGCCCGCGACAAAGAACCATGTGGCTGGGATGAACATGCTTGCGATACCGAGTCCGATTTCGAATATCCCGATGGCGGTGGAGTGCTTCTGCATGAAGTTGTCGGCCGCGTGCAACGCCTGACCGGCCTTGTGCCAGAGGCAGTTCCAGAAACCGCTGCACTCGGGCTTCTTCACGACCGGCGGATGTGCGCGCAGGTAGACGTAGTCGCGCCAGTCCTTGGCGTACTGCGCGTCCTGCCGGCGTTGCTGGGCCAGCGCGGCCGGCGAGTTCATCTCGGCCCAGGCTGTCATGTTCTTGCCGCCGGACTGTTCCCAGGCGGCCATGCCGGGGGTGCCGTCGGCATCGGGGTCGTGCTCGCCGGTCGGGTCGCTCTGCGTCGTCGGGTTGTTGTCGGCGTAGGCGTAGCCGGTCAACGACTGCGGGTCCGTGGCGTCCAGTTGCGGGTCCAGCGAGATGAACCGTCCGGTGGTGGCGTCGTACTGGCGGGCGCCGATGTCGGTGAGCCCGGTCGCGGTATCGACCGGATCGTTGAGGAATCCGCGCTGATCGGGCCAGGTGCCCGGGGCGGTCGTGCCGCCGCTGCTGGTCGCGCTGACCGGGCCGACGCCGTTGCCGTACGGGTCGAGGGTGCGGCGGGTGACGCTGCCGTTGTCCGGGTTATAGACGACCTGCATGTCGCTGTGCTGGTCGCCGTCGAGGAACACCGCGTCGGCCTTGTCGGTCCGCTCGGCGATGGTCTGGCCATTGACCGAGTAGTACCTGGTGCCGCTGACGGTCTTGCTGGTCGTGGAGTAGGTCAGCTGCTCGTCCGGGAGGTAGAGCGTGGTCGACGTCGGGTCCTCGGTGAGGAGTTGGTTGCCGTCGGCGTCGTAGATGTAGATGCTCTGGCCTGCCGAGGTCGTGTCGGTGGCGAGGTGGTTCTCCGCGTCCCAGGTCAGTGTCTGCTGGCTGCCGGCCAGGTCGCGTCCGGCGGTGTTGCCGGCCGCGTCGTAGCCGTAGGTCGAGGTGCTGGTGCCGTTCGGACCGGTGGTGGACGTCGAGGTCAGCGTGTCGGCCTGGGCGGTGCCGGGGGCCGGGTAGGTGTAGGTGGTCGTGGTGTCGCCGCCGGTGGCGCCGGGCAGCGCGTGCTGGACCTGGGAGGTGCGCAGGCCGGTGGGATCGATGGTCCAGGACTGCCAGTACGGATTCGGGCCACCGATGTTGGCCGAACCGGCCGCGGTGGTGGGCGCGGCGGCGCAGTTGTCGGTCGCTGTCCACGCCTGGTTCAGTCGGTCGAGCGCGTCGTAGCCGTAGCACTGGGTCTCGGTTGGCGATCCGGCCGGACCTTGAACGTCGGCGCTGCTGGTGACGTTGCCGTAGCGGTCGTAACCGTAGGTGTCGTTGTCCACCTGCGGCGTGGCCTCGTTGGCGTTCAGGCTGATGTTGGTGATCCGGTGGGTCTGGGCGTCGTGGGTATAGCTCAGCGAAGCCTGGCCGCCCGACCCGGACAGGCCGAGGATGTACTGGGCGGGTTCGTTGTACGGCGTGTACGAGGCACCGTTGAGGTACACCCCCGAGTTGCTGGCGCTGCCGGTCTGGTTGCCGAGCGGGTCGTAGGAGTTGGTGATGTTCTCTCCCGGCAGGCCGCCGCCGTCCGCCGGTGTCAGCTGGGAGAGCAGGTCAGTCGCGGTGTAGGAGTAGTTGGTCTGGTGGTAGCCGCCGAGGCCGGTGACCGAGTCGGGTATGACGACGCCGTACTGGGCCGGGTTGCCGTCCGCGTCGTACTCACCGATACCCACGACGAAGTTTCCCTGCGGCGTGTACCGGGTCGAGGAGGTCAGCTTGCCCTTCTGCACGGTGTCGTAGACCCAGGACGCGAGTTCGGTGCCGGAGGTCGAACCGGAGTACTCGCCGACCTTGCGGTTGAGCGCGTCGTAGGTGTAGGCGAGGGTCTGACCGCGCGCGTCGGTCGAGGTGAGCAGGTTGCCGGCCAGGTCGTAGGTGTAGGTCGTCTTCCCGTTGTCCGGGTCGTCCGACTCGATCTTCTGGCCCTGTAGGTCGTAGGCGAAGTTCCACTTGTTGCCGTCGGCGTCGGTGATCTGGTTCTGCTGGCCGAGCGGGGTGTAGCCGTACCCAGTGGTGGTGTGGGTGCCGCCGGACACGAGGTTGCCGTTGACCGTGGGCGGGGTCGTGTACTGCCAGACCGCGCTGGTGCGGTCGAGCGCGTCGGTCAGGGTCGTCTTGGTGATGCCGCCCGTCGGCGGGATGACCGTGGTGCGGTCGCCGCCGTAGACGGTCTGCGTGCTGTCGGTCGCGGTCAGGCCGTTGTAGTTGGTTGCCACCAGGGCGCGGCCGGTGCCGTCGTAGCTGGTGACCGTGCGGTCGTTGACCGCTTCCTCGGCGACCGTGATCAGCGTCGTCGACGGCGCGCCGTCGGTGTTGTACTCGTTGTCGCTGTGCCGCATCCAGCCGTGCGAGTCGTAGAAGGTGTCGGTCACGGATCGACCGCCGGTCTCCGCCTCGGTCTGGGTCTGCACCTTCTGGCCGATCGAGTCGTAGAGATCGATCGAGGTCTTGTAGTCGGTCCCTGCGCCGGTGTCGACCAGCGTGTTGGTGGTGACGGCGAGCGGCGCGTTGGGCTGGAGCAGATAACTGTAGGTCTCGGATGCCCGAGCGCCGGTGGCCTTGTTCTCCTTTGGCAGCCAGAGCGCGGTCAATCGACCCAGCGCGTCGTAGGTGGCGTCGGTGGCGTGATTCGCCACGTCGACGGACTCGGTGGTGTTGCCTCGGCCTGGATCGACGGTGACCGACGAGGTCTGCCCCTTGGCGTTGGTGGTGGTCGTGGTGGTGAGGTTGCCGCCGTCGGCGGGCGCGTAGGCGATGGTGGTGGTGTTGCCGTTGCCACCAGGCGTCGCGTAGTCCGTTGTGGACAGAATGCGGCCCGATGTGTCGTAGGTCGACGTGCTGGTCGTCGCGATGGTGAGCGAGCCGTTGTTGTTCTCGGTCGCGACATCGTGCCGGGTGGGGTCGCCGGTGGTGACCGCGCCGAGCGTGCCGGAACCGTCGTAGTAGGTCAGTTCCTCGGACTGGATCGATGAGAGCGGCGTGCCCTGGACCGGGCAGACCTGCTGCGAGACGACGGTCTCGTCGACCTTGTCACGCACCCAGGTGCTGGTGTTGTCCGCGTAGCTGGTCGAGGTGCACATGTCCGGCACGCCGTCGGCGGACTCGGACTTCTGCACGACGCGGCCGAGACTGTCGTAGCCGTAGGTTGTCGTCTTGGTGCGGACGCCGCCCGTGGCGAGATCGGTGAGGTCGCGGGTTTTCGTGTTGCTGACGATCGTCGCGGTGAGTGCGGGTAGACCGGTTCTGGCGCGGGTGGCCGTGGTGGCGAGCACCTGCGGATTGGTGATCGTCGCGCTCACCTCCGGCCCGTTGACGCCGTTGAGCACCTGCGACTCGTAGGAGGTGTCGGCGAAGAAATCGTTGTCCGGCACGGATTCGCCGAGCGAGTCGGTGACCGTGACGGAGCGGGTCTTGCCGCCGGGCAGCGTGTCGCCGTCCATGCCGCGGAAGTACGTGGTCTTCGTTTCGGTCTGCTGGTCCGCGACCTGCTGGTAGCTGTTGTTGGTATCGCCGGTGCTGACGTCGACCTCGCCGAAGCCGCGGAACTGACCATAGGTGCGGTTGGCCGGTTTGACGACCTCGTTGTCGTCGAAGTGCCAGGCAGGCGTGCCGTCGTAGGTGTAGACGGTCTGCTGGGACGGGGACATCTTGGCGCCGTCCTCGACCTGGACCTCGGTCGTCACGTACTTCTGGAAGTAGTCCAGCACCTGCGCGGTGTCGTCGTCCGGTATCCAGTTGACCGGGAAGCACAGCATGCCGTCGGTGGACGGATCGATCGGCACGTTCGTCGAGGTGCAGGTCGGGATGCTCGGGGTGGAGTCCGCGTAGCTGATGTTGATCTTCTCGCCGGTTTCCGCCGTGATGTTGGTCAACCGGTAGCGCGCCATCGATGTCAGGTTGTGGTAGCCGGGCACGCGGTTGTCCAGCATCTGCCCCTGGAACGTCACCGGCGGCATGGCGATCGTACTGCCGTCGGGCGCGTGCCCGGTTCTGGTGATCGAATCCAGCCACATCGCGTTGTCGCCGTCGTCAGGGAAGTGCTGGGCGAGCGCGAAGGTGTCGACCGGGACGTAGCCGCCGGAACCGTTGGCGTACTGGGTGGTGATCGTGCTCAGCCGCTGGGTCGACCAGAAGGTGGGGGAGTGGTTGTTGCACACGGCGCCGGCGAGGCACTGCTGGTCCTGCGGGGTGTCCGGCCAGTTCTTCGCGTTGGTGGCGTTGAACTGGGACGCGTCGCAGTTGAACGTCGAACTCGGCGTGCAGCGCTGGGTCGTGCCGAACAGGACCTGGTCCGGTGCTGATACGGAGTAGACGGTGCCGTTCTCGTCGCGCAGGCCGTAATCGATGCGCGCCAGCGTTCCGCCCATCGTGTACTGCACGCCTGTGGCCGAGTTGTTCTCGCCGTAGTAGTTGGTTTCCGGCGAGTAGTAGTACATGGCGACGTTGCCGGAGGCGTCTTCGACGTAGTCGAGGTTCCAGCGCCAAGCCTGCGGGCAGGCCGACTTCGCGAACCCGGCCGGGTCGTAGCACGGATCGGCCGGCGTGCTTCCCTGCGCGGCGTGCGGGCCGAAGACAGGTTCGGTCCAGGTGGAGTTGGTGGTGGGCTGGTTGGTGTGGCCGGGACCGGAGTTGCGGCCGAAGAAGTAGTGGGTGCCGTCGGTGGTGGTGACTTCCCAGTACTCGCCGTTGAGCGCGCCGTTGTTCGAGCCGAACAGTTGCGAGACCTGGTCGCCGTCGTCGGACTGGGTCTTCCAGGTTTTCGAGGTGTCGTCGAGCACCAGCGACGTCGACTGGCCGTCCAGGCTCATGGTGACGATCTGGCCCGCCCAGCACTGGTCGCCGGTCCGCTCCGCCGTCGGCAGGGTGGTGTCGTCCGAGCAACTGCGGTAGGTGCGCTCGATGTAACCGGGCTGGTAGTCCCAACCCTCGCCGATCCAGGACGTCTGGGTGTTCGTGCCGGCAGTTTCACCGTCGACGGCCTGGGAGTCGTAGGACAGCGCGACCTTGGGCGCGGCTTCGCCGGCCGAGACGGGCGGCACCTGGATCGGGTACTGCCAGCTGAAGTCGCCCGCAGCACCGGAAACCGACCAGCTGCCGGATGGCTTGAGCGAGCTGGCTTGGAAGGTTCCCTGCGAACCGGCGGGATTGGCGACCGTGGCCAGCACTTCGGTGCCGTTGGCCTGCTGCGTTGCGTTGTCGCCGTTGGGCTTGGCGTCGTGCGTGTTCGGAGACGAACTGAGGTCGATGTCGGCCGAGACGACGTCGGACCGGGTGTCGTTCACCGAGGACGGCACCGGGGTCTGGACCTGGCAGGTCCGCACGCTCGGCGTGGTCAACGCGCACGCCGGCAGTTCGACCAGGTGCAGCCTGGTGCTCCAGGCGCCGCCGCCCGCGTTCCTGAAGGCCGAGTAGTCGATGCCAACCGAAACGCTCGCTGTCGTGCCGGCCGTGGTCGGTGCGACCGAGAACAGCACGCCGTCCACACCGGCCCTGTGCGCGTCGGCCTGGTCGGCGACGTGTACGTGGACGGAGATCGGGCTCGTCTTGGCCGGAGCGACCGTCGACTTGTCACCTGCCGAGTCGCGCCTGCCGAGCAGGATCGGCAACTGTCCCGCTCGGACGGTCGGCGGATGTGCCGACGGCGCTGCGGAAACGGCCGGCGCTGCGTCCGCTGCCAGGGTGACGTCGGCGTCTCCGGCAGCAGGCCAGGTGACTGGTTTGGCGGGCGGCCGCGGTGTGGTGAGCCGCGTGGGCGGGCTGGGCGGCACGACGTCGCGGTGCGGGATGGACGCGGTCTTGGGTGCGGCGGGCAGGTGGTTCGGCGCTGGACTGGCGCTGGCTGGTGTCACGAGACCGAACAACGAGGTGGACAGCGCCACCACCGTGAACGGGATCAGTAATCGACGCGAGAGAGCGGTCCAGTTTCTGTGCGCGCGCGAACGACTCAACTGGCGCATTGTTCCCCCCTATGGCCATCGCCGCCGAGACAGCGGTGGAGCAGTTGGCCTGCGAACGGCAACGGTAAGCAGCCGAACACCCCAAGGGAAGTACCCGAACGGCCTAACTTCGGAGAAGAAGGTAGTGGTCAGCGGATGTGTAACAAGAAGGCGTTCCCCCGCGATCCGCGCGCCCTGACCAATGCGGTACGGCTTGATCACGAATTCGACGAGCATTGCGATGCGATCCGATTCACGCTCGAATCGCCTCTATGCAAAAGCGCGACGGCGTGGTTACTCTCCACGCGCTGTTATTCGCGGGCTATCCGCGATCGTTTCAGGGGGGAGCAGTCGGCATGCGCACGCGCCGGAGAATCGCGTCAAAACGCCCATTGGCGACTTCTGGCCGTAAATCGGCCAGGTTATGGTGCCGGACAGGGATCACCGGTGTCGCGATGCTCGCCGTCCTCGGCCTCGCCGTCCCCGCCACCACCGCGCAGGCGGCCCCGGTGAAGCAGGCGACGAAATCCGCTCCGCAGCATGCGGGCCCCGGCCTGCCCGCACATCAGCGGCCGGTGAATCCGCGCGTCGTCAGCGGGTCGACCAACACCAAACCTGGTGGCCGGAGCACGCGGAAGGCAACGCCGGTCACCGAACCCGCCGCCCAGGCACAGGCGAAGGCGACCGGGAAACCCGTTGTGGTGACGTCGAAAACCACCGACAACAGCGAGGTGGAGGCCAACCCGAACGGCACCTTCACCATGCACTCCACCCTGATGCCGACCAGGACCCAGGTCAACGGGCAGTGGGTGGCCATCGATCCGACCCTGCACACCAATGCCGACGGCACCCTCAGCCCGAACGCGACGACCCTCGGCCTCACCTTCTCCGGCGGCGGCACCACCCCGATGGTGACCATGACCCAGGGCAACGACCGGCTGTCCCTGAGTTGGCCTGCTCCACTGCCGAAGCCGCAGGTCAGCGGATCAATGGCCACCTATCCCGAGGTGCTGCCCGGAGTCGACCTGCGACTGACCGCGGACGCGTCGGACTACCAGGAGATCCTGGTCGTGCACGACGCGGCGGCCGCCGCGAACCCGGCTCTGGCCGCGATCCACCTCGACGCGACGGCAACCGGACTGACCCTGCGCGCGGACGCGAACAACCTGCTGACCGCGATCGACATCACCACCGGCGCGCTGGTCTTCCACGGATCGACGCCGGTGATGTGGGACTCCACGACCAATCCGGCCAGGGGGACCACCCCGTCCGCGAGCGACCCCGGCACCGGAGAGGTCAGCCAGCTCACGGTGACCGCGTCGACGCCGGTCCACGCCAGGGCCGACGCTAACTCCTCCACATCGGACAGTCAGGTCACCATCACCCCGCCCGCCACGGCGTTGCGTGGTCCTGGCGTGCACTATCCGCTGTTCATCGATCCCCAGATGGGTTCCGGCTCGCAGTACTGGGTCGAAGTCACCGCAAACGGTTACTACTACTACGATCCGGCGGCCGACGCGCAGGTCGGTGACTGCGGAAACTGGTCGGACTGCGGCGCGCTGACCGTCGCGCGCTCGTACTTCACCATGCCGACGCCGGACCTGGACGACCCCTACATCGCCAACCCGTCCGCTGTCGCGCAGGTGTATTCGGCGAACTTCACCATCAACGAACAGTGGAGCGCCGAGGGCTGCACCCAGGAGCCGGTACAGCTCGACGAGGCAGGCCCGGTCGACGCCAACACCCGCTGGCCCGGCCCGGACGGCTCGGAACTGGGCATCTCCTCCTCGGCAGCCGGGACGAACTGCGGCAGCCCCGGCAACATTCCCGCGGTCGACGTGACCTCCTTCGCCCAGACGGCGGCCAACAACCACTGGCCGAACCTGACCTTCGCGCTGCGTGCCCCGAACGAGGGCGACCAGAACCAGTGGAAGCAGTTCTTCGTCGGCTCGCTGACACCCGAGCTGACGGTCATCTACAACTACGCGCCGAACGTGGCCACCGGACTGACCGCCAGCACGGCGGTCACCTGCAACGGCACCAACTACGTGCCCGACGGGCAGGTGACGCTGACCGCCTCCGCGACGGACAACAACCCCTCGCCCGAGAACCTGAGCCTGTTCTTCCAGGTGTCCAGCGACAACTACAACACCGTCGCGGCACAGAACGCCAACGGCGTCGTGATCGCCTCCGGCGGAACCGGCCAATGGCCGGTGTCACCCGACATCGGCGCGGGCAGCTATCAGGCGCGCGTCGCGGTGGAGAACAACGATCCGATCGACTCCAGCCACGACCGGTGGGCCGGCATCTGGGACAACTACTCGTTCACCAAGCTGGCGCCACCGAGCGCCGCACCGGTGATCAGCACCGGACAGTATCCCGAGGGGTACTGGGGTGAACCGACCAACGAACCCGGTGGTTTCGGCCTCTATGACCCGGGCGCGGCCAACATCGCCGGCTACAGTTGGACCATCGCGGGCCCCGGCAGCGAACCGATTCCCGACGACACCCAGTGCGACTACAGCCAGACCTTCACCGGCCCGAACGGCGCGGTCACCGGCGGCTACGTGCCCAACAGTGCGGCGGACAACGCCAGCTTCGACGTCCCGGCCGGACTGAGCGTCGGCTACCACGTGATGTACGTGCGCGCGTTCGACTTCGCGCACAACATGTCGCCGGAATCGCAGGCGTACACCTTCTACGTCAGCCCGGCGCTGAGCGCGACCACCGACAGCCACTGGCAGGAGGCCGAAGCCGCAGGCGGCTACTCCCAGCCGGCCGGCCAGAACGTCGCCCTCGGCCCGCAGGCCAACTGCTGCGGCGTGACCTGGAACGGCGGCGCCCAACTGCTGTTCGAGGGCACCGCGCAGGGGCAGAGCTTCACCATCACCGTCAACTCGACCCTGACCACCACCTACGAGATCGACACCAACCTGACCAAGGGACCGGACTACGGCATCATCACGATGGCGATCGACGGCACACCTGTCGACATCGAGGGCAGCCCGCAGTTCGACGGGTACAGCTCCACCGTCACGACCAGCTACAACGGCCTCGGCGGGTTCTACCTGACCAAGGGCGCGCACACGATCACCGTCACGCTGGCCGGCACCAACCCGGCCACGACCGGTAACCACTACGTGGCCGGGGTCGACGGTTTCTGGCTACAGGCCATGGACCAGATGGTCGACATCCAGCCGGTCGCCCAACCCAACACCAGCGCGACCACACCGAGTCCGCTGGGTGTGCAGGCCAGCAACAGCCCGGATTCGACCGGCGCCGTCACTCCTTCGGTCGAGCAGAACGACAACGGCATGGGCTTTCCCGACGGCGCGCAGCTGCTCTATCCCGCCACCGGGACCGGCCAGGCCCTCACCCTGACCTTCAACACGGCCGTCGAGGCCGACTACGCACTCGGCCTCGCGTTGACCATGAAATCCAACTACGGCAAGCTCGAATTCTCGGTCGACCAGAAGGGACCGGGCACCGGAACCGTTCTGGAGAACTCCCACAACGTTCCCTACGACACCTACAACGCGGTCGAGTTCGCCTCCTACCTGCCGCTCGGAGGTCTGCATCTGGCCCAGGGCGTGCACACGCTGACCATCACCGTGGACGGCAAGAACGCCAACTCGACCGGCTTCCAGCTCGGCGTCGAGGAGATGACGATCGTCGCGGTCAACAAGATCACCGCGGACAGTTTCACCGACGCGATGAACAATCGCGGCATCACCACCGACAACGGCGGCCTCGGTGCCGACTTCGACGGATGGCTCAACGGCTGGTCCTCTGCCGCGATGAGCGCGGCCGGCATCGCGCCGAGCACCGCGTCGACCCCGTCGACGTTCACCACCGGGGGCGCCACGTTCACCATGCCGGTCGAGGGCACGTCGAGCAGCAACGACAACGTGATCGCCTACGGGCAGACCATTCCGTTGGCCGCCGGCCAACAGATCAACGCGAGCGCGATCGGTCTGCTCGCCGCGGCCTCCTGCGGCTGGACACCGGAAGCGCGGGCTACCGTCACCTACACGGACGGCACGTCCACCACCCCGCTGATGCCGCGCGTACCGGACTGGATCGGCGGTGATCCCTCCAGCGCCACCGTCACCACCGCCTACGTCGACTACAGCGCCGGCTCGCCAGCGCTGGCCAGGGAAGGTCACCTCTACGCGGTCTTCCTGCCCACCGATCAGTCCAAGACGCTCAAGTCAATCACGCTCCCGTACACCGGATCGTCGCAACTGGACAATACCTGCAACACCGGCACCGCCAGCACCGCGGCGCTGCACATCTTCGCCATCGCGCCGAGGCCGGCCGCCAACGACAATGCGGTCGGTGGCACGCACTGGTTCGGGGTGTGGTCCGGTGCCACCGACGCGGCCGTGCTTCCGCCCGGCGGAACCGACCCGACCAGTGGCAAGGGCCTTGTCGGCAGGACCATTCGCATGGTCGTCCATCCGACCAGCGCCGGCGGTTCGACCAGAATCCGTCTGTCCAACCTAGACAGTGATCAACCGGTGAGCATCACGTCGGCGAGCATCGCCGCCCAGGCCGGCACGACCGGGACCGGCGCGGCCACTCTCGCCACGCCCACCGGCCTCACCTTCGGCGCGAGCGGCAGGTCCGTCGTCCTGCCGGTCGGCGCCGACGTCCTCAGCGACCCGGTCGCCTTCCCGAGCACCTCAGGGGGCAGCGGCAACCTGATCGTGAGCGTGTACCTCGCTGCGGGCGCGGACAAGGTGCCCGTGCACACAACGCCGTCCAACGGCACGTTCGTCAGCACCAACACGACCGACGACACCGCCAACACCGACGGCAGCACGTTCGGACCGGCGATCTCCGGCGACTATTTCCTCACCGAGGTGGACGCGAGCGGCCCGCAGACGGTCCAGAACGGCGCCAACACGGGCACGGTCGCGATCCTGGGTGACCAGACCACGCTCGCCGGAGCCATCGGAGGCAACTGCGGAGGCGGTTCCGGGTACGCGTGCTCATGGGTCGACGACCTGGCCACCACCCCCAACGCCGGCCTGCCCGGCACGGTCGTCAACGCGAGCAGGGCCGGCGACGGCGCCCAGGACCGGTGGCTGCTCAACGACGGTTCAGGCACGACGGCCGCCGACACCGGTGGGGCGAACCCGGCGACCGCCTCCGGCGGCGTCACCTGGAACACCGGGCCGGACGGTGGCAACGGTGACGTCGGCAGCGCGACGTTCGACGGCACCGACAGCTCCCTGGCCACCGCCGGTCAAGTGATCAACACGCACGACAGCTTCAGCGTCTCCGCGTGGGTCGATCCGAAGGTGCTGGGCACCGCGTTCCAGGCGTTCGTGGTGCAGCAGGGCAAGGTCGGGGCCGGCTTCTACCTTGAGTACGACCCTGGCACCGGCAAGTGGTCGTTCTCCCGGCTCGCGCAGGACGGCACGAACCCGGTCGTCGACCGAGCCGAATCGAGCACGCCCGCGGTCGCCGGCAAGTGGACCAACCTGGTCGGCACCTACAGCGAGGCGACCGGCGCGATGACCCTGTACGTCAACGGCGCCTACGCCGGCACCGCGCAGAACGAGACGCCCTTCGCCACGACCGGGCCGCTGGTCATCGGGCACGGATTCTTCGATGGCGCGGCCGACAACTACGCCAACGGTTCCATCGCCGATGTCCAGGTCTACCAGCGTTTCCTCGATCCGCTGGACGTCACCGCCCTCTACGCCCCCCAACCGGCGGGACAACCGGCGGTGAACCCGGGCGCACCGAGCCCGTACAAGATCGGGTCCGACAACGGCGCCGACACCCAGCAACTGCCCAACAGCCCGTCGACAGAGGTCTACCAGACACTCGGCGACCAGCCGAACCTGCGCACGGTCATCGTGTCCATCGGTGCCGACGACATCATCGACGGCATACCGCTGGCCACGATCGAGCAGAACCTGACCGACGTCGTCGGTGCGGCGAGAGCGTTCGGGCTGGAGAACTTCAACCGGTCCGACGGCGAACACCCCGTGCACGTTATCCTCACCACGATTCCCCCGCTCGGGTTGTCCGCATCCGACAGCCGGGAGGCGACCCGCGAACAGCTGAACAACGACATCAGCCAGTCCGCGACCGCGACCTTCAAGGCAGCCGGCTTCATCGACCTCAACGCCGCCGTGGTCAGCTCTACCGCCGCCAACCAGGTCGACAGTTCGTGCCTGACCAACGGGGTGCCGAACGCGACCTACTACCAGGATCTGGCCAACGCGGTCGTCGCCGCGGAAAGCACCTTCCCGCCGACCACCCTGTAGATCGTCACCTTCTTCGAGATTCCTTGGAGTTCAGTGAAGTGAATTCAACGCGACCACCTCCTTCACGGTCCTCGTGGCCTGGCCGTCAAAAGTCACCTCCTTTCGTTGGTGCGCCATCAACGCCGACGATCTCTATCGTGACCTGTACTGTACCGTGCCAAAACTCGCGGCTCGGACCGTGAGCTGCGGTTTTGCGACGGGTTCAGGCTGCTCGTCGGTATTCGTTGATCACCCCGCCTAGCACGCGATACCGACGGATCGGTTCATCGAGAGCGATAACAGCGGCAGGATCGTGGTTGGGCGGGCGGTGCCCACGGCCCTGGTGCGGCCGGTGGTCATTGAAGTGCCGGGTGAACTCATCCAGCACCGCGACGGCGTGGCGTTCGTTATAGATCAGGAGCCTGTCGGTGCACTCCGCTCGGACACTGCGCACGAACCGTTCCGCGTAACAGTTCGCCCGGGGCGTGCGCGGCGGGGACTTCACCACGTCGATGCTGCGACTGCCGAAAACGTCGTCCGCGCTGGTTACCCCCTTGGGGATGTGATCGCGCCACCCCAGGCATCGTGACCAGCCATGCTGCTCCGTTTAGCCTATCTCGCGATCATGAACCTGTTCTCCGCCCTCCGACTCCTGTCGGTGAGCGAGCACGACAAGGACGCCGAAATCCTCGCCCTGCGCCACCAGATCACCCTCCTGCAACGCCAACTCGGCAACCAAAGAGCCAGGGTGACGCCCACGGATCGGGTCTTGCTCGCCGCGCTGCTCTCGCCGCTACCCCGCGCGGCCCTGCGCCGCCTGCACCTGCTCGTCCGGCCGGACACCGTGCTGCGTCTCGTCAGCGAGAATCCCCACTGGGGCTACCGCCGGATCCATGGCGAACTAGCTGCACCGGCATCGGCTGGAACCGGCTGCTGCTGCCACCACAACGTTCGGCGTCTCGGGCGCCCGCCCCCACGCCGAGATGATCGTGGGCATCATGGTGGCGAACGCCGGATCGGCGCACCGGGCCTGGGCCGCCGACGCTTGGTCTTCGGTGAGCAGGCCGGCGGCTACGGTCATCGGCGCCATGCGTTCGAGGGTCAGTTTCAGCGCGTCGATCGCCGGAGTGGCGCCACGAAGCATGCGTGCGTGTGACAGGGCGTGAACGTCGGTGAGCCCCAGTCCGAGGAGCATCCTCGGGAGGTGGCGACCGAAGGCGGGGTCGTAGCCGAGCTTGGCGCGGCCCCAGTCGAGTGCGGCGGTGACAGCAGCTTCGAAGTCCGACGCCGAGGTGACCGCGAACCGGGTGGTCCAGTCCGTGTCCTCGACAACCAGCCAACCGCCGGGCCGCAGCCAGGTCACGAGCCGCTGGAGGGCCGCGTGCCGGTCGAGCACGTGCTCGACGACCAACCGGGCGTGCACGAGGTCGAGTTGGTCCCCAGGCGCCTCGTCGACCAGGAAATCGTGCTGGCGGACCTCCAGGTTTCCGGCGTCCAGCGTGGTGAGGAATCGAGTCTCGAGGTCGGTGGCGAACACCCGGCCCTCCGGTCCCACTCTGTTCGCGAGCCACTCCGCGATCGAACCGCCGCCCGCGCCGACTTCGGCGCACCGCCAGCCCGGTCCGATTCCGGTACGGGTCAGGACATCGACGGTGACCGGGTCCTCGCCGGCCTCGATCGCGGCCAGGCGATCGCGTTCACGGCGCCATTCGCCGCTGAATACGTATGTCATCATTCTCCCCGGTCACAGCTGGGTGCCTGGATAGCGGAAGCGGGTGAGGTCCTCGCTGAGTTGCCACAGACGTGCGGCGAGTTCGGGATTCCGGGTGCGGCGGGACGGTGTCCGGGGAATCGGACCGTAGTAGCCGCCGGTGCGTCCCTCGAACTCCGGAGCGGCGGCGAGGGCGACGACGCCGGCGGCGGCACGGTCGGGAGTGCTGAGCAGGAGCCGAACCGCCGATTCGAGCGAACGTAGGGCACGGGGGCCGTCTTCGCGAAGCAGGTGCGTCCGGACGACGCCTGGGTGGGCCGCGTTCACGGCCAGGTCGGGGTACCGGCGGGCGAGTTCGACGACGAACAGGACGTTCGCCAACTTGGACTGGCAGTAGGCGGCCAGCCCCGAGTAGCCGTGTTCACGGTGCGGATCTTCGAAGTCGATGTGCCCCACCGCGTGGAGCAGGGAGGTGACGGCGATGATCCGGCCGTTTGCGCGCCGGAGCGGATCGAGGAGCAGCCCAGTGAGCAGGAACGGGGCAAGATGGTTGAGCGCGAAGGTGTGCTCGTGGCCGTCAGGGGTGACACGGCGGGTTTTCCGGATGACGCCGGCGTTGTTGACCAGCACGTCCAACCGGGGATGTGCGGCGGTGAACTCCTTGGCGAGCCGCCGCACCTCGGCCTGGCTGGACAGGTCGGCGGCCATCGCGGACACGTCCCGGCGACCGGTGACGGCCCTGATCTGCGCGGCGGCCGCCTCGGTGGTCTGGGGATTGCGGCCGTTGACCACGACGGTGGCACCACGGCGTGCCAGCGCGGTGGCCGTAGCCAGCCCGATCCCACCGGTGGAACCGGTCACGAGGACGATTTTTCCGTTCATGGCACAGTCCTTCGGGTCAGCAGGCCAACAGGGTCGCCCGGTAGGCGTCGAGGAACCGGTGCAGGTCGACCACGTCCAGTGGTGCGGACAAGCCGTGGGGGCCGACGACGCGTTCGGTGCTGGCGCGGTCGAACTCGCCAGCGTCGAAGTACGGGAAGTACGGCCGGAGCACGGTGGGCGGTCCGTCTCCGGTGCCGGTCCGGTAGCTGGGCGGGCTCAGGCCGCACCAGGTGAACAGGCAGTCGAGCACCGTGCGGGAGCGCGGCGCGGCCGAGTTGGTCAAGTGGTAGACAGTCCCGGTCGGCCCGGTGGTGCCGACCGCCACCGCCGCCCGGACCAGCACGTCGACCGGCATCATGTTGATTTCCGCGGCTTCCGGTACATCCATTGTGGACGAATCGGTGAGCCGGGCGTTGCGCAGCCGGCGTGCCATGGCGTAGAAGCCGGCGAAGTGGGTGGCAGCGTGGGTGGCGCTGTGCCCGACCACGAACGGCGGCCGGAGAATGCGCCATGGCAGTCCGCAGGCCACGACATCCTGCTCCGCGCGGGCCTTCGCGTGGTGGTACGGAGTCGCCGCTTCAGATGGCCCTGGCCCGGTCGCCGGCGCTTCGACCAGCCTTCCCTTGTCGCGTGGCGCGATGTAGGCGGTACTGACGTGGTTCAGTTCGGCGCCCAGCCGTTCGGCCAGCGCGATGACATTGTGCGTGCCGAGGTGGTTGACAGCGGCGATCTCGGCCGCGCGGTGCTCCTCGTAATGCAGAGTCGCAGCGCAGTGCCAGACGAGGTCGACGCGATCAGGAAGGTCACCGATTCCGCACAGCGGCAGGGAAACATCGCCGTGCAGGGGATGGACACGCTCGATCGCCGCAGGGACTCCGTAGGCAGTGGCCGCGGCGGACAGAAACGCGCACGCACGGCGGATGGCGTGGCCCGAGTCACGACCGCGCACGACGAGGTGGACAACGGCGTCCGGGTCACGGATCAGCTCGAGGGTGAGCGCGCCGCCGACGAAGCCGGTCGCCCCGGTGATCACGTGGACCGTCACCGGCGGGCTCCTCGCTCGCGCAGCCAGTCACTGATCTCGGCAAGCGTCAGGTGCGGGCCAGGGACATCGGTCGTGTCGACGCCGAACAGGTCCGGCATGATGAGCACGAGTTCTTCGACGAACAGCGAGTTCAGGCCGAGGTCGGCGACCGTGGCATCCGGCGACAGCACCGCGGTGTCCAGCTGGTACCGGCGGTGCAGGAGAGCGGCCAGCCGGTCGTAGATCGGATCGGTCATCGCCGCCTCCCCCAGGCCGGTATCCGCTCGATCCGCACCACCGCGCACGCCGCGGACACCCCGGCGGTGAACCCCAGCAGGAGCACGTGGTCACCGACGCCGAGCTGGCCGTCGGCGACCAGGTGCGCCAGTCCGACGGCCTGGTCGTTGACCGTCAGGTGGCCGACCCGCCGGCCGAACTCCAGCAGTCCCTGGCCGGTGTGCAGACCGAGCGGGGCGAGGACCGTCTTGAGATACCGCTCGTGGCCGATGAACGTGTGCGCCACCCGGGTGACCTCGCCGGGCCGCAAGTCCGCCTCAGCCAACGTGCGCAGCACCATCTCGGTGCGCAACTCCGCCAGCCGGGCCGCGAACTCGGCTCCGTCCCCTACGTGTTCGCCGACCCGCCGGGCCAGTTCGGTGGCCGCGTCGACTTCGCGGTCCGGCGGGAAGATCGGGCGGCTGCCGCGGGTCACCTGCTCGGCTTCCGGCACCGATGCCGAGCCGACGGCCAGCAGGCGGGCGAACCCCGGCCGCCCGGACAGCACCAGGGCGCTGCCCGCGTCGCCGAGCACGCCGTACTGCAGGCCCAGCGCCCACCGGTTGAACCCAGGTACGCCAAGGTTGTCCGCGCCGGTGACCAGGGCCGCCGCGGGCGACGGTGTCGCCGTCAGGTACGCCGCGCCGAGCTCCAACGCGGCCAGCATCCCGTTGCAGCTCTGCCAGACGCTGATGGACGGTGCCGCACTGTCCCCAAGCGACCGCAGCACGTAGTGCTGCGGCGACCATCCCACTGGCCCCTGCGCGTAGCCACCGGCGTGCAGGTGCAGGACCACGTCGGCGAGTTGCCCGTCCCATCGGTCGAGTGCCTGGCGGGCCGCGTCGGCGGCCAGGTCGGGAGCGGGGACGTCCCCGGCGACAGCGGCCCCTGTCCACCCGTGCCAGTCACGGGACTCGGCGTCGTACCAGCCGCGGTCCACCGCTTCCTGCACGGGCATCGGCTCCGGCACCCGCACGCCGACGGAGTTGATCCAGACGTCGCGGGTTCTCACTGCCGTACCTCCGTCCGGTTCTCGCTCAGTTCGCGGATACGCTGTGCCAGCGCGCGCACGGTTCCGCCCCGCAGGATGTCCACGATGCGCACGGACACGCCGAACTCGTGCTCGATGAGATTGCGCAGCTCGGTGGCCATGAGCGAGTCGATGCCGATCTCGGAGAGCCGACGGTTGCGCCGGACGCGGTCGGGACGCAGACCCAGTACCGTGGCGACCTGGGTGACGAGGGCATCCTCGACGGTGTCCCGCACGTCATGGCCGGCGTATTGGGTGACCTGCGGCGTGGTCGTGGGTGCGGGAGCCGGTGGCGCCTGCGCGGGAACCAGTTCCGGTTCGCGGGGCAGCGGGACCGCGTTCGCCGGGACAGCCAGGTCTCGCAGGAGCGGTGCCCGGGCCGCGGTCGGGTAGGTGCTCGACCAGGCCGGCCAGTCCACGCGGAGGACCACGCTCTCGGCCACGCCGTGGTCGAGGAGCGTGTCAAGCACTTGCCAGGCGTCCTCGGGGGTGAAGGTGGCCATGCCGCGCGGGGTCATGTCCCGGCCGGCGTTCTGTTCCCGGGCCACCATCCCCACCTCCGACCAGTAGCCCCAGTTGAGCAGGGTGGCCGGCAGGCCCCGGGCACGGCGATGCCGGGCCAGGGCGTCGAGGAAGGCGTTGCCAGCGGCGTAGGCCCCACCCGTGGGTGAGCTGAGCACCGAGGAACCCGACGAGAAGAGCACGAACCGCCGCACCGGCTCGCCGGCGACGGCGTGGTGCAGGGCCAGGCCACCGTCGAACTTCGGCCGGACCGTCGCCGCCAGCCGCGCGGGTTCGAGGTCGGCGACCACACACTGGTCGAAGACACCCGCCAGGTGGTAGACGGCGGACACCGGCGGCGCGCAGGCGGCACGCCGTGCGGCCAGCAGACGGGTCACGGCGTCGGCGTCGGCGACGTCCACGGCCTCGTAGACGGCCTGCGCACCGAGATCCCGCAACTCCCGCAGAAGCCGCGGGCCCGGTGCTTCCGGGTCGGACGGCAGCGGGCTGCGGCCCAGCAGAAGCAGGTCGCGGACCCCGCCCTTGACGAGGTGACGCGCGAGGCTGCTGCCGATCCCGCCGAGGCCGCCGGTCACCAGGTGAGTGCCGGACACTTCCTTTTCCACCGGCGCCGTGGCGCCCTGAGGCAGTGCCACGACGAGCTTGCCGACGTGCTGGGCTCGCGCCATGAGGCGGAACGCGTCGCCGACCTCGTCCGGGCCGGACTCACGGAATCGCAGCGGCCGCACGTCACCGCTTTCGTAGCCCGCGTAGACCGCGCGGAGCACCGGACCGAGCGCGTGCGGGGCGTTGCGGATGAGGTCGACGATGTCCAGGGCGTGGAAGGACCTGTTGCCGGCAAACGCGTCCATGCTGATCGTGGTGCCGTCGACGATGCCGCGTTTGGCCAGTTCGATGTAACGGCCGCCGGGGGCGAGCAGCGCCAGATTGGCGGCCACCGCGTCTCCGGCGAGGGTGTTGACAATCACGTCGAACCCTTCTCCGCCGGTGACCGCACGGAACTGCTCGGCGAACTCCAGCGAGCGAGAGTCGGCGATCCCGTCGAGACCGAGTTCGGCGAGCACCTGGCGCTTGCCCGCACTGCACGTGCCGTAGACACGCGCTCCGCGCCACCGGGCGACCTGGATGGCGGCGAGCCCGACCCCGCCGGTCGCCGAGTGGATCAGCACCCGCTCGCCGGGCCGGACCCGGCCGAGCACGTGCAGGGCCTGGTAGGCGGTGGTGAACGCGATCGGCATGGTCGCCGCGTGCACCGGGTCGAGCCCGGCTGGCAGCCGGACCACGAGTTCGGCCGAAGCGAGCACGTGTGTGGCCAGCGAGCCCTCGGCGAGGGCGGCCACCCTGTCACCGACGGCCAGGTCGGCTCCGGAGCCGACGGCCACGACCGTTCCCGCGCATTCCCAGCCCAGGTCCATGCTGCCGTCCTCGCCCGGATAGGCGCCGGTGGCGCACAGGACGTCCCGGAAGTTCAGCCCCGCGTACTCCGCGCGGATGAGGACCTGCCCCGGTCCCGGGGTGCCCGGCTCGGCGGCGGTGAAGGCCAGCCCGGTCAGCCCGCGGGTGCACGTGAGCCGCTGTGGCGATGACGGCAGTAGGCGCTGCCGGTGCAGGCGAGCCACGAACCGGTCCTCGCCACGGAGCGCGATCCGGTCCTCGTCGTCGGTGGCCAGTAGTTCAGCGACCAGGGAGCCGGCGGCGGCCTGCTCGTCGAGGTCGACCAGCGTGGTCCGCAGCGACGGCCGTTCGCCGGCCAGGGCCGGCCCGAGGCCCCAGAGCGGGGCCTGGCACAGCCCGGTCACGCCGTCCCCGTCGACGACCTGCTGGCAGTCGCGGGTGATCAACCACAGCCGGGGTGGCTCGGCCGGGACCGCCCGGTCGAGGGCACGGACGAGGTGCGCGAGCCCACCACATCCCAGGTTCACGGCCCGTTCCAACTCCCGGCCGGTCGGTTCCGCGGACCGGGTGGCGTCCAGGGCCCACAGGTACACGACTCCCGTGACACGGCCATCGGCGCACACGGTGGACACCACCTCGGCCACGTCGTCGGCTCGGGCGGGATCGGCCTGGAAGCGGTGGCGATCCACCCGCTGGTGAACCGCGGCAACGGTGACCGTGACGACCTCGTCGCCGCGGGCACGCAACGCGGTCACGACCGACCGGCCGATCGGGCCGCTGTCCTGGAACACCAGCCACCGCTGCCCGTTGGCACAGGGATGGCCGCCGCGTCGCGCGCCGACCCAGTCCTGGAGGTACAGCCACTCGACCCGGTCCTCGGCGAACTCGGTCATCGCGCCTCCGTCGTCCCGTGTGACCGCGCTCGGGTGCTCGGCGGCCGCAGGCGCGCGTCCGGTGAGGTAGTGGATCCGCATCTGGCCGACTTCGGCGACCAAGCCGTCGGCGTCGTAGACCCTGAAGTCGGCGGCGCCGAAATCGGTCTCCTGTCCGGAACGCAGCCGCGCGTGGCTCCACACTTCCTTGCCCGGCAGCCGATACAGGCGGTATGCGCCGATGCCGCGCATCACGAAGGCAGCGTCCGCGCCCGCAGCGACATCCGGCCGTGCCGCGATGATCGCCTGGGCGCAGCCGTCGAGCAGGGCCGGGTGGAACAGGTCTGCGAGGTTGTCCAGCGTGGGGTCCGGGAGGCGGACCCTGGCCACGGCCTCACCACGGCCACGCCACACCTCGACGGCCGACTGGAAGGCCCCGTTCCACTGGTTGCCCCGGGCAGCGTGGTAGGCGTAGAACTCCGGGCCGCTCTGCCGGTCGCCGCACCGGCTTCTGGCCTCCTGTAGCCCGGCCGCGCTGTCCCCGGGCGGGAGTGGATCGGCTCGTCCGCCGATGGCTTCGGCGTTCTGCACCCACGTGTCCTCACCGAGGAGGCGAGTGTGGACGGTGAAGTGCCAGTTCGGGCTGTCGGGACGGGCGGTGACCCGCAGCTCGAGTTCGTCACCGGCTTCGAGGAAGACAGCGCGCTGACACTGGACGTCGGTCAGAACGACGGGAACCGGCCCGAGGATCTCCCGGGCAGCGGCGGTCATGACCTCGACGTAGCTGGTGCCGGGCAGGATCGCGACGTCCTGCACACAGTGGTCGAGCAGGTAGCCGTTGGCTTGGAGGTCCAGCCGCCCGGTCCACCGCCGGGCGCCGTCCGCGTCGGCCGGTTGCGCCGCACCGAGCAGGGGATGCGGGGCGGCGACCGGTTGCGGTCGCGTGGGAGCTTGTGGCTTCTCCGCCGGTGGCAGCCAGAATTTCTCGTGCTGCCACGGGTAGGTCGGCAGCGGAACGTAGCCGCCGGTTGGGGCGGCGGCCGACCAGTCGACGGGCACGCCGGTGACGTAGAGGTCGGCGAGGGTACGCAGCATCGCCGGACGCTGCGGATCATGGCGGCGCAACGACCCGAACGCGCGGACCGTCCCCCCGTGGGCGCGGATCGCCGCGGTCAGCACCGGGTGGGCGCTGATCTCCACGAACACGGTGTCGGCCGCGGCGAGCTGGGCGGAGATCGCACCGGTGAAATCGACCGGCTCCCGGATGTTGCGGGCCCAGTAGCGCGCGTCCATCTCGGCGCCGTCGCAGGTACGACCCAGCAGGGTGGACCGGATCGGCACCTTCCCGGCACGGGGCGAGAGGCCGGCGAGCGCGTCGAGCAGGTCGCCGGTGATCTCGTCGACCTGTGGGCAGTGCGAGGCGTAGTCCACGTTGATGAGCCGGGCGCCACGGCTCCGCGTTTCCAGTTCCGCGACGACATCGGTGACCGCCTGGGCGTCCCCGGACAGCAGGGTGCTGCCGGGGCTGTTGCAGGCGGCCACCACCACGTCCCGGCCGGCGACGACCCGTTCGGCTTCGGCGGCAGTCAGCTCGGTCCAGGCCATCGCCCCTCGACCGGTCAACCGGCTGGCGAGAGCACTGCGCCGGCAGATCACCGCCGCCGCGTCCCGGACCCCCAGAGCCCCGGCGACGCGGGCCGCGGCGACCTCGCCCATGCTGTGCCCGATCACGACGTCGGGCTCGATCCCCCACGAGCCCCACAAGGCGGCCAGTGCCACCTGGGTGGCCCACAACGCCGGTTGGACGATCTCGGTGCGTGCCAGCCAGTCCTCGGCGCCGGACTCGATCAAGGCGCGCACCGACACGCCGGTCTCGTCGCGGATCGCGGCGTCGCACTCATCGAAGACCTCGGCGTACACCGCTTCGTCCGCGAGCAGAGCCCGCCCCATGCCGGCCCACTGCGAGCCCTGCCCGGGGAAGACAAACGCCACCTGAGCCGGTTCGCAGGCGTCGCCCTCTGCCACCTCCGGCGTGCCACCGGCCAGGAAGTCCCGCAGCGACTCCGCCGCCTCGTGCGCGGAATCCGCGACGGTCGCGAGCCGGTACAGGTGGTGGGTGCGCCGGACCGTGGTGCTGTGACAGACATCGGTGAAGGACGAGGACGTCCGCTCAAGGAAGGCCGCCCATCGCTCGGCTGCCTCCCGCAATGCCTCCGGTCCGGCCGCCGACAACGTCAGCAGCTCGGGCCGCCCGCTCTCACGGCCGGCTCCGGGACGCACGACGGCCGGCGCGCAGGACACGACCACATGGGTGTTGTTGCCGGAGATACCGAAGCTGTTGACCCCGGCCAGCGTCGGGCGGCCCAGGTCGGGCAGCGCGGTCGGGTGCCGCACGATCCGCAACGGCAGATCATCCCAGGCAACGTCCGGGCTCGGCCGGTCCAGGTGCAGGCTCGCCGGGACCACCCTGTGTTCCAGGCAGAGCACCGTCTTGAGCAGGCCCACGATTCCGGCGGCCGCTTCTGAGTGCCCGAGGTTCGTCTTGGCCGAGCTGACCAGAAGCGGCCGGTCCGCCGGGCGCCCCGCGGCGAGCGCGGTGCCGAGCGTCTCCAGCTCGACCGGGTCGCCCGCTTGGGTGCCGGAGCCGTGAGCCTCCACGAAGTCGATGTCGGCCGGGTCAACCCCCGCGTCCCGACACGCGTTCTCGATCACCCGGCGCTGTCCCGCCAGGCTGGGGCGGACCAGCAGGCCGCCGTCCCGGCCGTCGCTGCCGTTGGCCGAACCGAGCAACACGGCGCGGACGCGGTCACCGTCGGCGAGTGCCGCGTCCAGCGGCTTCAGCACCAGGATTCCGGCGGCCTCGCTGCGCACGAACCCGTCGGCGTCGGCGTCCCCGAACCGGCACCGCCCGGTGGCCGACAGCATCGTGCCGGCCGAGTAGAGGATCGAGGTGTCGGGGATCAGCGTCAGGTTGACCCCGCCGACCAGGGCCATCGGGCCGCCCGACCGCAGGTACCGCACGGCGACGTCGACAGCCGCCAAACCCGACGAGCACGCCGTGTCAATCGACAGGGTCGGCCCACGCAGATCGAACGCGAAGGACAACCGGCCCGACAGCACCGACCGCGCCCACGACCCGGTCACGGTCAGGTACCGGAACCGCCTGTCATCGCCACCCACCATCGTCCAGTAGTCGCTGCCGCCCTGTCCGATGTAGACACCGCACTCGGAGCCGGCGAGTTGTTCCAGCGGTGTCCCGGCGTCTTCGAGCGCCTCGTACGCCACCTCCAGCAGCAGCCGCTGCTGCGGGTCCATCCATGCCGCTTCCTTGGGCGCGATGCCGAAGAACTCGGCATCGAACCCCGCGACGTCGTCGATGAACCCGCCCCACCGGCTGACGGTCCTGCCGACGATCCCCGACTCGGGACTGTAGATCCGGTCGGCGTCCCAACGCTGCGGAGGAACGTCGGTGATCAGATCCCGTCCGCTTACCAGTGCGTCCCAGAACTCCTCCGGCGAGTTGATCCCGCCGGGCAGTCGGCACGCCATGCCCACGACCGCAATGGCATTCCCAGAAACACAATCGGATGCAGACATGACAGCCCCTCAATGGCCGTTGTCCATCAAAACGGATTCGCACACCCAGAAGCGAGCGGTTTCACCTTGCCAATACCATGACTACTCGGCGATCGCGGTGCGATACTTCCACACATACTCTGCCGACGACTTGTCTTGATCGGCATGCACACGCTCTTCATCGCGCTGGAAATGCTCGTATCCGGCAAGAAAGGGCACCGCGATCCGCTCCGGGAGCCCTTCGAGCACACACTGCCGCTCCGTCAGATCGGCTGGCCCGCCAACCAGCCTGACGACCATTTTGCTCACCAGCACACCCCGATCGCGCTCCGAATTTCCCATCACGGACCGGTCGCCGCAGCGACGGGCCGACCCGTCCACGCAGTCGAATGTACATCTCTCACCATCACCACAAAACATGACAGCAACAATCAATTTGTTCAAACTTCGCCGATGTTTAACGCCCTGCTCCATCCGGGTCAATGCCAATATCCAGCACAACCGGAGCGCGTCACGCCGACGCGCGCATCCATTCGTGCCGAATATCGCGCATTCTCCGCCCCGGGCAGGTTTCATCAGGTCGGGTAGTCCCGTCACCGGGACGCATGACCGCCCTTCTCTCCCGCCCGGCCGGATGCCAGACTGACTACCGTCAGTGGCGCCTGATCACAGTAGGAAGCGAGGTGTCGATGAACCGGTCGGTCGAGAGACGCCGTTTCGCCATGCCCACCGCGGTCCCCGGCACAGCCGTCGTAGCGCCGTTCATCCACCCTGAGCGGGGCCAGGTCCGGTGCTCGGCCAGCCCGTTCGTCGCCGCCGACATGCGGGAGCAGGGATACGCGGTGGTCGAGGCCAGCCAGCTCCTGACGCCCTGCGCCGATCCCGCCGAAGGCGTGTTGGTCTCCGCGACGTACCTGGACCGCGCCGGGCACGCGAACGGGTTCGGCATCACCGTGCACGCATCCGACCGAACCGCGGTTGCCGCCGCCGAGGACGTCATCGCGAGATGGTCCGGGACCTGGCGAACCCGCCGGGTCACGATCGCCGGAACACCGTCGCCGTGCAGAACAGCCGACGCCGCGTCCGGATTCCCCTGCGGCCACGTCGCATCGACGACCGCCGACCTGGCCCGCTTCGTCGCGGACGGCAGTGAAGTCGTGGTTGTCGGCAGCACGGACGCCGGCGAGTACACCACAGTCAGGTCCGTCCAGGATGTAGCCGCACTCCGCCTCGACCCGGCGCGGATCTCCTACATCGTGTCGCCTGGCATGGTGATCGAGCACGCCGCTTCGGTCATCCGCGCGCTGCGGACACGGTTTCCGCGCATCCGCGGCCAACACCCCGACGGCTTCTGCTACACGGCGTCCGACCGGATGGGCTCGGTCCGAGCAGTCGCCGACGCCTGCGACACCGTGTTCGTCCTGGGCGCCGCGAACTCCCTCGCGACCAGAGAGCTGGCCGAACTGGTCCGCTCAACCGGAAAGCCGATCCGCGTCGTGGACGATCTGGCACGAATACGCCCGGATCACCTCGCCGGCGCGGAACACATCGGCATCGCCGTGGCTTCCTCGGCGCCACGACCACTCTGCAGAGCCGTCGTCAGCGCCCTGTCCGGGCTCGGGCCGATGTCCCTGCTGGTACGGCGGGTCTCGACCGAGACAATCCCCCTCGACCGACTGCTGCCGGCCGACCTACACGTGACAGCACCTTCTGGGTGAGCGCCAACCCACCCGTTCGGCCGTCTCCGGTCACCGATGATGTGAGGCATCCTTAAATTCAACTGCGGTGAACCGGGAGAAGCGATGGGATCGCGACGGCTTCCCAACGAGACACTGCGACATCTGCTGGAGGAGGCCGGCTGGACCGGGGACGCGCTGGCTCGCGCGGTCAACGCCATTGGCGCGGAAGCCGGTGTTCCCTTGCGTTATCAGCGTGCGTCGGTGACGCACTGGCTGTCCGGAATGCGCCCCCGGCCGCCAGTGCCGGAACTGGTGGCTGAGGCGTTCTCCCGTCGGCTGGGTCGACGGGTCACCGTCCACGAAACCGCCCTCGACAAATCGGTGGGCCCCCGAAGGGCAACCGGAGACGGACAGTGGTGGCAGACCGACGTGATCGCCGGGCTGGCCGATCTGGCGGCCACCGGGTCATCTCGCCGCGAGTTCCTGACCGGCTGTGTCTACAGCCTCGCCGCGTTGTCGGTGCCCGCGTGGGACGAGCATCCGGCCATCTACCGCACCGATGACACTATGGCCACCGCCGAAGGAACAGTAGGCCAGGCCGAGGTGACGTCGGCCGGCCTGATGCTCCAGTTGTTCTCCGACGGTGATGCCACGTTCGGCGGAGGCTACGTGCGGTCCGCGCTGTCGATGTACCTCGGTTCGACGATCGCACCCTGGTTACGTGCCGAGGTTAGTCCCGCGGTGCGCCGGGAACTGTTCTCAATCTCCGCCCGGTTGACATATCTGCTCGGTTTCGCCTGTTTCGACGATAATTTGAACGGTGCCGCCGAACGGCATTTCCTGACCAGCGTGCGCCTGGCCGCCGAGGCCGGTGACCAGGTCTGCTACGCGGCCGGGCTACGGCAACTGAGCGTGCAAGCCCACTCCCTCGGCCACGTTCAACCCGCCGTGCACCTGGCCGAAGCCGCAGTGCACACGGCAAAACATGCCGCCGCCCCCAGGGTCCACGCGTTCCTCGTCGGCCAACTCGCGGTGGCCACGGCCGCCAGCGGAGCACGCCTCACCGCGTTGGCCCATCTGGCCAAGGCTGAACGCGAGCTCGAACGGTCCAGCAGCGACACGATGTCGATCACCGCCTACCATCCGGCTTCACTGGCCCACCAGCACGCGTTCGTAGCGGCATGTCTCGGAGATCGACGGGAGGCGACATCCGCGCTGACCCGTTCCGCCCGGCACCGGCCGGCCGCCGAACGCCGCTCGCAGGCGATCACCATGGCCCGGCTCGCCGAACTCCGGTGGGCGGGCGGCCACATCGAGGAAGCATGCAACGCCTGGCACCGCTTTCTCGACGTCTACCCATCCCTGCATTCCCAACGGGCGAGCACCGCACTGGCCAACCTCTGGACCACCACCCGCGCACACCAACGCGTGGCAACCGTGCAGGCATTGCGGCAACGGACCGCCGCACTCAACACGGCGGTCTGACAGCCGCGCACGGCTCCGGTCCGCGCATCCCGCCGCACGGAATCCAGTCCGGCCAACTACGGATCTTGACAGGCTGGGATCACGGTGGCGGCGGCCGCGAACCTCGCCCGGAGCGCGGAAACGCCGTCCCTGTTCAACCACAGCGTCCCGTCTCTCGGCGCGCAGTCCCTGCGCGAGGTCATTCGCTGGCCGCGTGGAGCCTGTGCGGCTCGGAAACTCGATTGCGTCTCTGGCCTGGGTGTTCTTGGTTGCCAGCTGGCCGCTTGCAATGATCACGAGGTGCTGCGGTCGCTCTTCTACCTGATCGTGCGGTGCCTTCTGGGCGTCCCAGCCGTGCTGTTGCGCCGTGATCTGTCCAAAGACGCGGAGCTGTTGGTGCTCCGTCATGAGAACGCGGTGCTCCACCGGTAGATCGCCCGGATCCGCTACACCCCTGCGGACCGGTTATGGCTGGCCGCGCTGTCCCGGCTGTTGTCGCGCCGACGCTGGAGGGAGATCTTCTCCGTCACTCCAGCGACTCTCCTGACCTGTGGGGTGCCAGAAGTCGGCCCACGCAGCCAACCTGCGACGACAGGCACAGTCAACGGACACGGCATGATCGCCAGTCATGACGCTGCGTCTGCTCTACCTGATCTTCCTCCGGCTGGCGAGCCTGCTGGTGCTGCTCGGCCGCTCGCCGGCGTCCAAGAACGTCGAGTTGCTGCTGCTCCGCCACGAGGTGGCCGTGCTGCGCAGAACCAACCCGAAACCTCACCTGGACTGGGCCGACCGCGCTGTATTCGCCGCGCTGGTCCGCCTGCTGCCCACGAGGCTGCGGCTGCACCGATTGGTCACCCCGGACACGATCCTGCGCTGGCACCGACGCCTGGTCGCCGCGAAGTGGACCTACCCACACCGGCACGGCGCCGTCCACCCATCGACGAGGCGATCGCCGGGCTGATCCAGCGGCTGGCCACCGAGAACCACAACTGGGGCTACAAGCGGATTCAGGGCGAGCTGCTCAAACTCGGACACCAGGTCAGTGCCTCCACCATCCGGCGGATCCTGAAACGGGCGCGCATACCACCAGCGCCGGACCGGCACACCGACACCACCTGGCGGCAGTTCCTGCGCACGCAGGCCTCGACGATGCTGGCCTGCGACTTCTTCCACGTCGATTGCGCGCTCACCCTACAGCGGATCTACGTGTTCTTCGTGCTGGAGGTCGACAGCCGCTACGTCCACATCCTCGGCACAACAACGAACCCGGACGGCGAGTGGACCACCCAGCAGATCCGCAACCTCGTGATGGATCTCGGTGATCGAGTCGAAGAGTTCAGGTTTCTCATCCGTGACCGGGCCGGCCAGTTCGCGGCCTCCTTCGACGCCGTCCTGGCCGCTGCGGGCATCAAGACGGCCAAGATCCCGCCGCGTTGTCCGCGGGCGAACTGCTACGCTGAACGGTTCGTGCTCACCGCCAGATCCGAGCTCACCGACCGCATGCTGATTTTGGGTGAGCGGCATCTGCGTGCCGTGCTCGCCGAGTACGTCGGGCATGACAACGGTCGACGGCCGCATCGTTCCCGCGAGCTTCGCCCACCCCGCCCGACCCACCCGGCTGCCCCGGAGTCGATCGAGACCACGTTCGCGCCTCGACGGTGCGGCCGTTCGGTCAACTCCGCACATAGACAGCGACGTGCGCCCGATTCGCGGTGACCGGATCGACACCATCCCGGTCGCACATCGCCAGATACTCGGCCAACCCACGGGCGTAGGCGTCAATCGTCCGCGGCGCCCGCCCGAGGTCGGCCCACACCCGCAGCCACTCCGCCGCCCGCTCGTGCCGGCCCAACACCGGCCACTTCTCCTCCAGCACCTTCGTAGTGCTCAAGCCATCTCCCAAGTCCGTGGTTACACCGGAGGAACATGATCATCCATCCGGCCAGATTCCACGTAACTTTTAAGATGCTCAAACGACAGATGTTCGGCCGCGCCAAACCCGACCTACTCCGCAAGCGGATCCTGCTCGCTGACTGACCCGACGAGCCACATCACGGAAATCGTGCCTGAACCAGTTTTCACCCGGCGGCGACAACGATCGGCCCGCTGTGTCCGGGGAAGACGACTACAAGGAAGCGCGCCTCTGTGACGGGGTCTCGGCCACGGGGGCCGAGACCCGTCACAACACGCCCGCGCTCACCTCATTTCAGTACCGACGACAGTGTGGACAGCACACCTCCACGCGCCGCCTCCTCCTGCCAGCAGCGCCGTCGGCCACGTACTGCCGGTTGCCAGCGCCAGACTGGTCGCCAACGCCGCGACGACGAGCATCGGCTGCGGCCCGGTCACGCACCGCCTGGAGCGTGACCAGGTCCAGTTTCTCCGCCGACCACACTGAGCAATCACTCGCCGTCGACACCGGTAGCGACTCCGCCGGAGGGGTGAGCATGGTCGACATATCCAATCCCTCAAGCCTTCCAGACGTCGGCGGTCAGCTCGCGGAGATCAAAGTCCACTGCTGATTGGTGCTGGTGCTGCTGGCGTACTGGCCGAGGTCGGAACCGCTGGAGGTACGGCCCATGCCATCGAGGTACAAGCCCGTCGCACGGTTCTGGAAGCGTGTGTTGCCGTCGGCGGTCACCTCGGTCCACTGCTGGTTGTTGCTGGTGGAGCCGCTGTACTGACCCGCCGCGGAACCGTTGGAGGTGCGGCCCATGCCATCGAGGTACAAGCCGGTGATGCGGTTCTGGACACGAACATAGCCCCCGCTGCCCACGATGGCCCACTCCTGGCTGGAGTTGCCCGCGACGCAGGTGGACTGGCCGGCGTTGGCACCGACCGTGGTCCTGCCCAGACCATCGGCACACAGGCCGCTGGCCACATCACGGATCTGGACGTACGTCCCGCCGCCGCCCCCACCGCCGTTGCCGATCCCCCACGCGTACTGCAGCCGATCCAGCCCGGAGGCGTTCACCAGCGTCAGCGCGATCGACGCACCGGTACCGGTCTTACTGGTCAGGCTGTACCAGTCGCCGTCACGCAGCCCCGGCCAGTACACGCTGCCGACACCGAGCGTGCGCAGTTCGCTGCTGACGCCCCGGACGTAGGCGTCAAAGAAGTTCCCGCCCGGCACGTCATAGTTGATCGTGCCGTACTGGACGCCGTTCTTGCTGCCAGGACTCATCGGCGCACCCCACTCGGTGGCGACAGTCCGGCTCGCATAGCTGCCGATCTCGCCGGCGATGCCGTTCGCCCAGTCGGATTCGTTCGTGGACGTTCCGGCAAAGAACGTGTAGTAGTGCACGGCAAGCAGTGTGTTCGCCAACCGGCTGTCGCCGCCGACCGCCGCGATGTTCGTGGCGTCGCCCGCACCGTCAAGGATGACCTGACCGCGCGGGACGGCCGAATACCTGGTCAGCCAGGTGTTGTAGAAGTTGTCCAGGTCCGTGGTGCTGTAGCCATAGGGCTCGTTGATGACCTCGAAGTACACGTTCGGGTTGCTCCCGTACGCGGCGACGACGGTGTCCCACATCTGGTCGAACGCCGCCGTGCTGGTGGGCTTCCCGCCGCTGTAGGCCCAGTAGGCGAGGATCACCTTGCCCTTGGTGAGCGCCGCGTCGATCGCGCCGGTGTAGGTGCCCCAGTAGGTCGAGACGGTCGGCTCGTTGATCGGCATCCGAACGGTGTTCGCGCCGGAGATCGTGTCGAGCTGGCCGACGACCTGGGTCGCGACCGTTGAGGCGGAGGCGTAGGTGTCGGAGGCGGTGAGGCCGGACGGGTACAGGACGCCGTTGACGAAGTTGTCGCGCTGGTCGGCCCAGTTCACGCCTTTGAACTGGGAGGTGGGGGAAGCAGGTCGCGGTGCCGGACGCGTGCGCCGGGATCTGTGCAGCCGCTATCAGGCTCGTGGCGGCGAGCGTGCCCGCCGCGAGAATTCGGAGCTTGGTGGCGGCAGAGCTTCTGCGATCTGGGTGGTTCTCGGACGACGATCTCATCGGTTCACCTCTCGATCGGTAGTGCGGACGCCGGGTTGGCAACACTGTGGAGACCGGCACAGGCCGCGTCACGGTAGGGCGCACCGTTCTGGGCCGGACGCAGTGACCGCATCCATCACCGAGCCACTGGCCGGTGATGGATGCGGGACTCGCCGAGACGTCTTCAACTCAACCCGTCAGCGGGGGTTGAAGTCCTGGTTGGTGCCGGGTGCGTTCTTGCAGGGCCACTGGTCCAGTTGCTGGCCGGTGTTGCCGCCGTTGCCGTAGACGTCCAGGCACAGGCCGCTGTTCTGGTTCTTGAACTGCCAGGAGCCGTCGGACTGCTGCTGGGGCAGCCACAGGCTGGCGGCCGAGCCGTTGACCGGCTGCTGGACGATGTCCGGGGTGCCCTGGGCGGTGGAGCTGTTGGCCACGGTCACGTCCTGGCCGGAGTTCTGGGCCTGGATCTCGCCGTAGCCGCCGGAGACCGGGACGAACTGGAACTGCTGGTTGCTCTGCCCGTTGCAGGTGTACTGGTCGATGGCCGCGCCGGCGTTGCCGGTGTTGCCGTACACGTCCAGGCACAGGCTGCTCTTCGCAATCACCAGCTGGTGGTAGCCGCTTGGGAAGCCGCCGCCGGTCGAGCCGGTGATCGTCCAGGTGAACGATGCGGACCCTGACGCGCCGGTCGTGTCGGTCGCGGTGACCGTCGACGTTGGAGGTCCCGCCGCGCTCGGTGTGCCGGTGATCAGGCCGGAGGAGGAGATCGACAGGCCGGTCGGGAGGCCGGTGGCGCGTGTAGGTCAGCGTCTGGCCGGAGGCCGAGTCGGTGCCCTGGATCTGCAGGCCGCTGACAGCCGTGCCGGCCACGCGCCGGTCTGGGTGCCGGGGTTGGTCACCGTGACGGTGTTGCCGCTCACCGCGCCGCCCGGGATCACGATACGTCACCAGCGAGCGACCTGGCACGGTTGCTGGTGAAGGCGCCGCTGGCGACCGTCGTCGTGCCCTGAGCCGCGACGGTGTTCCCGTTGTTGGTCAGGTAAGGGGTCACCGTGGCACCGTTGGCCACGCCGGTGTTGGCCAGCGAGTAGGTGATCGTGTCGGAGCCGCTGCCGGTGTTGAGCGCCACGATCAGACAGCGAGCCGTCGGTGTTCTTGAACGCGCTCAGGCTGCACCGCGCTGTTGGAGCTGCTCGCTCCGATGCGGACCGCGCCGGGGTGGATGTAGCGGCTGAAGTTGGCGAACGCCCACAGCCGTCCGGTGGGGATCACCGAGCTGCCGTTGATTTCCAGCAGGCCCTCGTTGTCGCCGTTCCCGCCGGAGTTGGTGACGCCCCACCAGTAGAGGTATGCGCTGAGGTTGGCGCCGGTCAGGCCCTGCTGGATGTGCTGGGCCCAGGTCATGCCGGAGGCGTCGGAGTTGTCGTCCCAGGCGGTGTTGAAACCGTCGAAGGTGGACCACTCGGTCTCCCAGGCCTGCTTGGTCCAGCCCGGCAGCGGCGAGGTCGGCGCCGCCGCTGTAGCCGTGGCCGGTGGCCACCGCGGTGGCGGCCAGCGCGGTCGGGTCCGCCTCGATCGCCGCGGCGTACTGGCCGGCCTTCGGCCAGCCGGTGGCGGCGCAGCAGGTGACCTGGGTGGACAGGCCGGAGTTCTTCACCGTCGGGCCGAGCACGTCGAGCACGCTGGCCATCTGCGCCGGGCTCATCGTCATGCTGTCGTAGTTGGTGCTGTAGTCGGGCTCATTCGACGGGCCGACGTAGGTCAGCGGCACTCCGGCGGCGGCGTAGTCCTTGGCGTACTGCACCAGATAGTTCGAATACGCCTGACGCCAGTCGCCGCTGGAACACGAAGCCCCCGCAGAACCGCAGACCTGGCCGCCGCCGGACGCGGAGCCGTTGGTCTTCATGTATCCCGGGGCGCTCCAGGCGTCGGCGTAGACGTTCGTGACGCCGTAGCGGGCCTTGATCTGCTGGGCGAACCACAACTGGCCCTGGTCCTGGTTCGTCTGCGACATCGGCAAATAGGACGGCGTCGCATTCGGGCCGCCAGGGTTGCTCGGCTCGATCGTGTTGCCCTGGTCCGCGCCGATCTCGTTGCGCAAGATGGTCAGCCCCGCCCCGGTGGTGGGGCTGTACAAGTCGGCCAGCGCCTGCTGCTGGACCGATGAGGAGGCGTTCATCACGGCGCTAGCCTGGCCGAACGCCTCAGAGGCGCCGAACCCGGCCATCGTCTGGTACGTCGTCGCCCCGTTGATCGTCGCACTGTCCGCCGCGTACGCCGAACCGGACGGGACCACGACCGCCAGCGCGCACGCGCCGATCACGCTCAAGGTGGCGATGAGTGACACGCCTTTGAGGCGACTGATTCGTCTTGTCGATATGGGCATGCTTCTGCTCCTTTCCCACTACGGGGTTTGTGCCGGGACCGGACTATCGAAAGGCGGGCCGGTGCACGCCGGCCGGAACGAGCCGCCCCGACCGGCGTGTCACCTGGTCCATGCCGACCCGGCAGGTCGCCGGGCCGGCGGTGGCCGCAGCTGGAGCGCCGACCGAGGTCGGCGTCGAGGCCGAGGTCATCGCCAGGATCACCGCGAGTACGGCGACCACCGCGGCGACGGCGGTCGCCGCGGCTCTCACGGGTCCGGTCGCGGCCGGACGCCTGGTACCGGGCGTTCCGTCACGGTTTCGAAGCTCGCAGGCTCCCGCCCTGACGGGTCGTCTTGGTGCATCGTGTGACCTCCTTGCCGTCGGGGATGGTGGCATCGGATCTGCGACCGAGTGAACCTCCGAGCAGAGATGGGATGTTCTAATGGCGGACTGGGTGTCCAACGGAGTTTCTGTCTCTGGTGATCTTGGTCGACACCAGTTCGAGCAGGAACTCCATCGCCTATTTCATCGGGCTTGACACCGCTGCCCACCACCTGACGTCACGGCCTTGCGACTAGCCGAGTTTCCATTGTTGGTTGCTGCCACCGTTGCAGGACCACAACTCGACCAGCGCTCCGTTGGCGGTGGACGCCCCGGTGACGTCCAGGCACAGGCCTGATGCCGCGCCGGTGATGGTGCCGTTGGAGTTGACGTTCCACTGCTGGTTGCTCTGGCCGTTGCAGGACCAGATGATCGCCTTGGTGCCGTTGCTGGTGCCCTGCCCGTTGGCGTCCAGACAGAACGTGCTGCCCCCCACCGACACCGTCAACTGTCCGGAGGAGGTATGCGTCCAGTTCTGGCCGGCGCTGCCGTTGCAGTCCAAGATCTGCTGCTGGGTACCGCCGGAGGTGCTGGAATTCGGGTCGTCGAGGCACTTGCCCGCCCCCACCGCATGCAACGGACTGCTGGCCGGGTTGCCGCTGACGGTCCAGGTGAAACCGATGGAGCCGACAGCGCCGGTGGTGTCGGTGGCCGTCACGATCGGAGTGAAGGTGCCGCCGCCGCTCGGAGTGCCGGTGATCAGGCCACTGGAGGAGATCGACAGACCGGGCGGCAGGCCGGTGGCGCTGTAGGTCAGGGTCTGCCCGCTGGCCGAGTCGGTCGCGTGGATCTGCACCGCGGTGATCGGAGTGCCGGACGCGGCGCTCTGGTTGCCCGGGTTGGTAACGGTGACGATGTTGTTGCTGCTGCTGCTTCTGCCGTATCCGGCTGCGGTCAGGCTGGCCTGCACCGCGTTCTCGGTGGCGTCGGTGGGATAGCCGGCGGTGACGGCGCCCTCGAAGAACTCTCCCGTGTCACCGTGGTCGTTGCCACCACCGGTGCCCAGCAGCACCGAGTTCTCCAGGCGCATCGGTGAGTAGCCACCGGCGGGCAGCGCCCCTGAGTACGTGGTGGTGAGGCTGCCACTGTCGGCATTGCCGTACTTCAGGGTGAAGTTGCTCGTGCCGTTGTTCTTCTCCCACGCCGAGACGAACGGATACGTGATGCCCGGGTTGTTGGGGTTGTTCGGCCCAGTGATGGAGCTGTACATGCCCTGCTCGAGGTCGGCTTCGACCCACGGCCCAGGTCCGGTGCACCCGCCGAACCAGCACGCGCTGCCGAACTCGATCGCGTTCATGGTGCCATCGCCGTCGTCCCGCCAGCCGTTTTCGGCGCTGCCGAAGTCGAAGCAGCAGTGGCTGTTGAAGAGCGCGGTCGACGTGACCTCATAGATCCCCTCCGGCTGGGCACCGGTCGGCACGCCCTGGGTGTTGAAGTTGCGGTAGCCGACAGCACCCGCGGAGGTGTTGAGAACCTTCACCCCGTAGGCAGCGTTGCCGTTCACGGTCACCGGCAGGGCCATGGCGTCGGCCCCGACGTCGGACTGTATCCATGAGATTGGCAGGTCGTTGTGCTTCGAGCTCTGGTCGTAGAGCTTGGTTATCGTGCACGTTGTCCCGGAACAGAACGAGACCTGTGCGGCAGCGTTGGCGTAGCCACCGGCCGCCAAGACGCCCACGTCGAGATAACTCTTGTCCGATGAGCGCTGGATCTGGTAGAGCGGCCCGCCATACGCGGCGAACAGGGCGCGGGTCGTGCTGTACGCGGCGACGCACGGCGTGCCGCCGGCGGCGTAGATATCGCACGGCAGCGACGACGCCGCGCTGGCGTCCGTGCTCACGGCGGAGACCGGTACGGCGATCGCCGCCGCCAGCAGAAACATGACAAGCGTCCGGGCTCTGCGCCGGATCGTGAATGTGGGGAACATGGGGCCTCCGTCGTCAGGCGTCGCGGATGCGGTCGAGCAGAGAGAACGCGGGTGTACCCCCCGTTGAGGTGCGCGACCGCACAACCTTCGGCGGCGCACTGGTCCTCGACCGGAAGTTTCAGACTCATTGTGTGCGGGTGGCTTTAACTCAGTCTCACTTGTGCACCATTGAATCGGCTGACGTCGCCGTGGGGCTGCCGGGCCTGCGGCGAAGTCTGCGCGGATGTTACGGCCACCGGTACGAGTGGTCAACCAGCTGAGATGATGCCCGTGTCCTGAGTGGTCAGGTGCTGGATCAGTTCCGGCTCGGTCACCGGAGCCGCCGTGAAATCTACATACTTTGTCCGAGAGATCGGCAAAATTGGTACGACTCATTGCGGTGGCCCGTTTACTGGGCGTTCGACGATTTCGACCGCCCGGCACGGGGCACCCCGCTCCGAGCCACCTTGACGCCTCTCGGGTTCCGGGGATTTCCTACTCACGCGGCTTCACCGTGACCGGGTGCCGGACCGGTCACTCTTGCACTGGCGAAGTCGTACACATTCGGCACGTCCGTGCGGGTGCCCCCGCTGCGACGGGCGAGGACCGTCCAGGAGAGGGGTGGCGATGACGTCACCAGCACGGGTCGGCCCCGACCTACCGGCGAGATCGGCGCCAGCGGCGGCGTTGGCGAGGGCCGGTGTCGGTCCACTGCTGGCTGGTCCCGCCGGTGCAGTCCGCCAACTGCACCTGGGTCGGCAGCATCACCGGCAACCAATCAGGACTCTGTCTTGACGCCACCGGCGTGGGGACGGCCAACGGCACGCCGCTTGAGCTGTGGACCTGCAACGGCGGCAGTAACCAGCAGTGGACCCTGCGGTAGGAGGCTCGCGTAATGCCCGTTTCGGATTCGCTTCCCAGAGCACCAGCACCAGCTCACGCGTCGACGGTTGTTGGCCACCGGCGTGGGCGTGGCCGCCGCGCTCGGCCTGCCGCGCTTCACCGCCACGGCTGCCACGGCTGCGACGGCTGCCACGACCGCCGGTCCTGCAGAACCTCACCGCGACCAACGCCGCGCTCCAGTCCGTCGACCTGTCCGGATCCTGGAGCTTCACCCCGGCCGGCCAGGGCACGACGTCGATCATGGTGCCCGGGGGCGGGTGGTACAAGCAGGGCTTCACCAACGTGGGCGAGGCGGTGTACTCGCGCAGCATCACCGTGCCGGACACCGGGCAGCCGCAGTCGGTGTGGATCGAGTTCGGCGCGGTCAACCATCAGGCGACGCTGTCGGTGGACGGCCGCGTGGTCGGCACCCAGACCACCGCCTTCACACCGTCGAACTTCGACATCACCGCGTACGTGACGCCCGGTTCCACGCACACGATCAGCGTGGACGTCAAAGGCCGCAACGCGCTGAAGAACTCGCAACGGCAAGTACCTCGTGCCGGATCGCCGCCGAGTGGTGTGAGGCGATTCCCCAGGGCATCTACCGTTCCGCGTTCCTGCGCGTGTATCCGGCGGTGTACGTCAGCGATGCGTTCGTACGTACTTCGGTGGCCAACCAGAGCCTGACCTACGACGTGTCGGTGACGAACACTTCCGGCAGTTCGCGTTCGGTGACGCTGACCGGCACGCTCGTCCTCGGACAACGGCACATCGTTCAGCTACCCCGACCCCGCCGAGCGAGTCCGTCACGGTCGCGGCGCATTCGACGAGCAAGGTGACGGTCGGCCCGGTGGCCTGGAGCCTCGGGACCACCTCCTACTGGTGGCCGAACGTGCCCTACCGCTCCGGCTACCGCGCCCAACTGCACGATCTATCAGTGCACGCATCCACCGACGACGGGCACACCAGCGACGCCAGCTACCGCTTCGGATTCCGGGAGTTCACGCAGAACGGCGCGTACTACTACCTCAACGGCATCCGTGCGAACCTGCGCGGCGACAACCTCCAAGGCGCCGACTACGACCGGATCAACAACGGCGGCAAGGGGAACGCCTACGACACGCTGCCCGGCTTCCTGCCGCCGTCGGGCACCAACGGCGGCTGGCCGCAGGCCGTCGACAACTACCAGCGGCTCAACTACAACGTGGTCCGCATCCACCAGGAGCCGGCCAGCCCCTACATGCTCGACGTGGCCGACGAGATGGGCCTGATGATCATCGACGAGACCGCGATCCGCGGCTCGGCGGCAGCCAGGACTTCGTCGCCGGGCACGACAACATGGTCAACCACGCCCGTGCCCTGGTGCTGCGCGACCGCAACCATCCCGCGGTCATCCGCTGGAGCCAGGCCAACGAGCCGAACCTCGGCGGCGGTCGACTCCGGCCAGTTCGAGCAGGACCTGTACACGGCGACGAACGGCAACGACGGCACCCGGCCGATCAGCGTCGACGTCGGGCCCCGGCGCCTCGCCGAACCAGTACCCGAACATGACGTACGGCAACTTCAACCTCCTGCCGCACTACCTGGACGGCACCGGCCACTACGGCGAGCAGCTCTGGTCCGGGACCGGACGCCCCATCGGCGAGGGCGAATACATCTGGCCGGCGTGCAGCACCAAGCAGGGCTTCGAATGGTTCGCCACGGCGACCGCCGCCAAGCGCGGCAAGGACGCCAGCGACCTGCGCCCCTACACGCTGCTGTCCGGCTGGGCCGGGTTCGTGCCCGGTGTGAAAACCACCGACTTCACCCCCGAAGAAGGCGGCCACCCGATCTACGGCGCCGACAACCTGACCGACCCGTGGAGCAACCCGCAGATCCAGCGGATCCAGGCCGCGTTCAACCCGATCGCCGCCCTGGACCTGCCCTACTGGTCGGCCTCCGGCGTCTCGGACTCCAACGGCGACTTCCCGCTGTCCGCATCAGCTCCCTCATACGCCTATGGCAGCACCGTGACACGGAACATCACCGTGTTCAACGACGACTTCAGCAACACCTCCGTCGGCTTCACCTGGACGGCGTACCTGGACCAGGTGGGCGGCACGGTCATCGCGACCGGCACCACCACCCTCACCATCCCGCTCGGCTCCCGCCTCACCCAACCGGTCACCTTCACCGCCCCGAGCCAGCGGCTCGCGGATATACCTGGTGCTGTCCACCAGCAAGTCCGGCACCACCACGTTCAGCGACTCGGCCGAGTACTTCACCCTGAGCGGCGGCTCCAGCGGCGGCCCCACGCCGGGGACGTACCACATCGTCAACCGCAACAGCGGCAAGCCCCTCGCCATCGCCGGCAACTCCACCGCCGACGGCGCCAAGACCGTCCAGCAGAGCGGCGGCCTGCCCTGGACCGTCAACACCGCTCCCGGCGGCACCTTCACTCTGGCCTACACCGGCAGCGGCAAGGTGCTCGACGTCAACGGCGGCTCCTCGACCGCGGGATTGCAGCTGCAACAGTGGACCGCGAACGGCGGCACCAACCAGCAGTGGTACCTCAAGCCCGCCGGCGGCGGCTACTACACCATCGTCAGCCACGACAGCGGACTGGTCGCGGACGTCTACGGCGCATCGACCAGCGACGGAGCACAGGTCGTGCAGTGGACCGCCAACGGCGGCGCCAACCAGCAGTGGCAGCTGGTGCCGAGCTAAGGAAGCTAAGGAAAACGACAGCAGGAAGCCGCCAGACTCGCGCAAGAAAAACAGGAGGCTGATACCCGGCGAGTCTGGCCGGCCGTCCTCGACGAGGCGGCTCGCGGACCGTGAGGCCCGCACCGGCCAGACGCGTTCCGGCCGGCACTCCGGCCCGCCCGATATGGGCGAATATCAGCCTCCGCATAATCCCTGCTATGCGGGACTGTCAATCCCCTCGGATCGTGGAGACGGTGTTATGCCACGTCGGCCCTGACCTGCACTGCTGACGTTGCTCGTGCGTGTGCCATCTGATGCTCGAAGGGGGTCGGGGCCAGGCCGTCGTTGGCGCTGTGCCGTCGGGTGGTGTTGTAGAAGTCTGCGATTCAGGTCGCGATCTTGATCCGTGCCTCGGCTCGGGTGGCGAACCTGTGCCGGTGCACGAACTCCACCTTCAGCGTGGAGCTGAACGATTCTGCTGCGGCATTGTCCAATGCGGACCCCACCCGACCCATCGACTGGACCACGCCCAATGCCCGGCAGAGGGCCGCTGTCGCGGCGGCGGTGTATTCGGCGGATTCAACTGGTCGTCGCAACACCCTGATCGAGAGGTGGAGCGATGGCATACGGGTCGAGGCAGAAACAGGTCCGTGAGTACCGGGGGCAGGTCCCCTCGCCAGGTCGCCCGACCGTCGCCCGGCGTGAAGACCGCGTCCGGTTCTGGGCCACGATCGCGACCGGCGTCCTGACCGACGAGGCAGCGGAAGTGGCCGGCGTGTCGGCACCGGTCGGCTACCGCTGGTTCCGTCACGCTGGCGGAGTGAACCGCAACTGTCCACAACGGTCTCTGGCCGATACTTGTCGTTCGTCGAGCGCGAGGACATCGCGCTACTGCGTGCCCAATGCCTCGGCGTGCGCGCGATCGCCCGGCGACTGTGCCGGGATGCCTCGACGATTTCCCGGGAACTGCGCCGCAACGCCTCGACCCGGGTGTACAGCCTTGACTACGAGGCACCGACCGCGCAATGGCATGCCGAACGGCGCGCGGCCCCTGTACCGTGCCACAACTCGCCCCCCGGCCCACTGACCTGCTGCTATGTCGACATGGTGGCCATGCGATGCTCACCGACCGTGTCGTTCCGCTTGACCTACATGATCACCCTGAGACTGTTCAGCTGGCTGGCTCTCCTCACACGGACCGGATCAGCCAAGAACATCGAGATACTGGTGCTCCGCCACGAGATCTCCATCCTGTGCCGCCAGGTCGGCACCGCGCCCCTCCTGGCCCGATCGCGCTATGTTGTCAGCACTGGCACGGCTGCTGTCCAGCGAACTGCGCCGGCACCGGGTCGTCACCCCCGCCACCCTGCTGGCCTGGCACCGCCGTCTGGTCGCCCGGAAATGGACCTACCCTCACCGAACGGGACGACCCACGATCGATGACGAGCTGCGCGAGCTGGTCGTCCGTCTGGCCCGGGAGAACCCACGATGGGGGCATCGCCGCATCCAAGGCGAGCTCACCCGGCTCGGCCGCCGCGTCGGCGCAGGCACGATCCGGCGCATCCTCGCCGCCGCCCGCATCGGCCCCGCACCCCGAGGCACCGACACCCAGTGGCGTACCTTCCTACGCACCCAAGCTGAATGCCTGCTCGCCACCGACTTCTTTCACCTGGACACCATCGGCCTACGCCGGCTCTACGTCCTGTTCGTGATGGAGATCCGGACCCGGCGAGTGCATATCCTGGGTGTGACCGCGCATCCCACTGCGGCCTGGACTACGCAGGCTGCCCGCAACCTGTTGATGAACTTCGGCGAGGGAATCTCCCGCTTCCGGTTCCTGATTCGCGATCGGGATACGAAGTTCGCAGCGTCGTTCGACGCCGTGTTCGCCGCCGAGGGCATCGACGCGGTCAAGACACCGCCGCGAACGCCCCGAGCGAACTGTTACGCGGAGGGTTCGTGCGCAGTGTCGGATCGGAGTGCACCGACCGGATGCTGATCTACAGCGAACACCACGCAGTCACGGTCCTGGACGAGTTCGCTCGGCATTTCAATGATCAACGCCCGCATCAGGGCCGTCAGCACCGCCCGCCGAACCACGATCCCGCGGCCGTGGTCCCACGAATACCGACGAGCAGCCTGAACCGATCACAAAACAGCAGCTCACAGACCGTTTCACGAGTTTTGGCACGGTACAGCCCGCACACCAAGATCGGGCCGGAACGGCAAAAGCCGCTTGCGTTTCCATACTGGAAACTGTACAGTTTCCAGTATGGAAACAAACGGATCGATCAGCACCGAAGAAGCATCGGCAGCCCTGGCCTCGGTGGCGCAGAGCCGAAACCGCGTGGCGTGGCGCGGATACCCCGCCTGGTACTGGCTCGCCACCGGCGCCGCATTCGGTGTGGCCACCGCCGCCATTCTGCTGCCGTACTGGTGGGCCGCGGTCACCGCGTTCGTCCTCGCGGCCGCAGTGATCAGACTGGCCTACCTCGCGGGACGGGCCCGTGGCGTCTGCGAAGGCTGGGTCCGCTGCGCGACGACCTGGCGGGAATCACTCGTGCTGTACGGGCCCATGATCGCCGTGATGGTCGGTGGCCCGTTCGTCGCGCGATTCGTCGGCCGGTCGCCGTGGCTCCCGATCGCGGCAGGCGCACTGGTGTTCCTGCTGTTCACCGGCGCCGGGCTCACACTCAGCGCTCGGGCCGCCCGGCGGTGAACGCGCCCCGCGACATGCGGACAGCGGACACCCAGCACGACCCGGGCAGCGGCTTCGACGAGCTCATTCACGCTCCGGTCCGACTGCGGATCTGCGCGGCGCTGGATCCCGTCCGCGAAATCGAGTTCGGTGCCCTGCTGGATTTCCTCTGCATCAGCAAGTCCGCGCTCAGCAAGCACATCGCTCTGCTCGCCGATGCCGGCTATGTCACCCAGCGCCGCGCGGTACGCGACACCCGCCAGCGGGTCTGGCTACGCCTCACCGACACCGGCCGAGCCGCTTACCGCGACCACGTGGCCGCCCTGCGCCGGATCGTCGACCACAGATAGTTATGGGGGGGACCACCGCGCTCGCGCGTCCCTGGGTGCGGCCGCTGAGTTCGAGGTCAAGGGTTTCCTGGGCGAACCGCATTTGGTCTTGGTATTCGGGCTGGTTCAGTCGGCGCGTGCCCTCTTCCGGTGCCACGGTTTCGGCGATGGCGGTGGTCCACCAGATGCTGCCGAACGGGTGTGGACACGGCCGCCGCGCGGCGGCCAAGCTCGCCAAGGTACTACCACCGAAGCTGCGTCGACAGGTCTCGATGGCGACAGCTGGCACCCTCCCGTTCGCCTTGTCCCGGGCGACAGGCGTGGTATTCCCCGACTGCCTCGTGATCATCGCCTCGGCGTGCGCGAATCACGACCGCATGCGGTTTCGATACCGCGACAACGAGGGTGCCGAAACCGCGCCCCACACGGAGCCGGTCCCGCTGGTCGCGAGCGGACGCCGGTGGCATCTGCTGGCGTTCGACCTGGACCGCGACGACTGGCGCACGTTCCGGGGTGGACCGGATGATCGACCTGCGCGCGCCACCGGCACTCGCGCCACCTCGACACACTCGCCGCACGGATCACTCGTTCACGTTGACGAAGTGCCGTGAAACGCCCTGATCGAGGCAGGCTGGCCGATCCGGGTGAGCATCCCGCGACCGGTCACGACCGCGTCGGTTCTGTTCGATGTCGGATTCACTCCGCCGCCAGCGCCCTTCACCGTATTCGACCTCAACCCGCTGGCGCGCGCACTGCCGACCGAGTGTCGCATGTGCGGCGAGTGCGACGAACCCCTCACGTCCCTACGCACAGACTCTGTTCGCCGCGCTCGCTGCGGTGACCTCGTGGCTCGCCCAGCAGCCGAGCCCGGTCGTCGTGCCGGCGGGGCGATCACCGGAACTGCGCCGGGCCCTTGAGCTGACCGGGCAGCGGCTCGGCGGTGAGGTTCGCTTCGAGGACGTGGCGGACCAAGTTGGCCTCGCGCCGCGGTCGCTGGCACGGCGCTTTGCGGATGAGACCGGTATGACCTGGCGGGTTGTGCTGCGCCGAATGCGGGTGTTGGGTGCAATCGAGGAACTTGCTGCGGGTGACGCCCCGGTAACCAAGATCGCATTCATGGTCGAATACACCTCGCTGTCGGCGTTCAACGCCGCATTCAGGGAGCTGACTGGCTGCACACCAACGCAGTACCAGGCCAGCCTTCGACCCTGACCAGACCAGGATCGAAGGCTTCCTGTTGTAACCCCCCGGACACGACGCGCGGTGTCGACGCTGGCGTTGGCCGTGTCCAGTCCCGCTTGATGGATGGATCACGACCCGCTGTGGCAGAACTCGGCCTCCAGTTCGTTGGTGAAGATGCTGATCGGTTGGTTCCAGTCGCCGTTCACGTTGGTGGACATCATGTGCCGGCCGTCGCGGCTGCCGAAGGTGTAGGTCCAGGAACCGTCAATCGCCCCGCCCATGCCGTACACGGTGGTGCAGGACAGCGTGATCTGGGCCAGGCCCAGGCCGTACTCGGTGTCCGGGATCCACTGCTTGGTCGGCAGCATCTGCAACATCTCCCGCTGCTGGGCAGGTGGCAGGAGCTGGCCGCCCACCAGCGCGCCGAAGTACCGGTCCAGGTCGCCGACAGTGGAGATGATGCCGCCTGCCGCCCAACCCGCGGTCGGGTTCTGCTCGGTGACGTCGTAAATCGTGGCGTCCGGGCCGGGCAGCATGAGCTTGGAGTAGTAGCGGCCGTGTGGTCCGTGGATGGTCGGGTCGTTGCCGACCGGCAGGTAGGTGGCGGTCAGGTGCAGCGGTTGCGCGATGCGCCGGGCGATCTCGTCGGCCAGCGAGTCGCCGGTGGCCCGCTCGATGATCATCCCGGCCAGCGTGTAGTTGGTGTCGGAGTAGTGCCAGCCCTGGCCGGGCTGGAAGTTCGGTGGGTTCCGGATGCCCAGCTCGACGGTCTGTGCCGGGGTGAAGCTGTCGAAGCGGTGGGTCAGGAACGGGAGGCCGACGAACTCGGCGCCAACCCCCGCGTCCTCGGCGTAGTTGTAGACCCCGCTGGTCATGTTGAGCAGTTCCCTGATGGTGATCTTGCTTCCGTCGTAGCCGTTGCCCTCAACCAAGCCGGGCAACCATTTCTGCACCGAGTCGTCCAGTCCCACCCGGTGCTCGGCCACGAGTTGCAGCAGCACCGTGGCCACGAAGGTCTTGGTGGTACTGCCGATCCGGAACCGGTCGGCGGGAAACCGGGGCTGGCCGGTGTCCAGGTCGGCCACTCCGGCCGTGCCGAACCAGCTCCGCCCGTCCTCGCGGATCTCGGTGACGATGCCCGGTAGCCCCCCGGTGGTCACCGCGCTGTCCAGCACGGCCTGCACCGCCTCGTGACCGTGCTCGGCGGCGGCCGAGGCCGGGCCCGTGCACGCGGTCCCGACCAGCACTCCGGCCGCGAGCAATCCTGCGCCAGCGCGAACCGTCCAACTCCGTACGGACTTCAACACGTCAACCCCTCCAGATGGCTTCAGCAATCAGTGGCACCACTATGGCACCAAAAGTGTGCCACGGCAATGCCAAGCTGGCTCATGTTTGGTGCCGGGCTACGTCGAGGTGGCGACAGGGCGACCGCGGCCGGTGATCGGCCAGACGTTCCCGTCGGCGCGGCGGCCGACGCCCACTCAGCCATGGAGGCTATGAGCACCGGCGGCAAGACAACTGCTACTGGGACCTGGAATCCACGGCCTCTGCTCCTCATTCGGACAGAGAATCGACCTGCACGGCATCTCGGTTCTCCTTCGAGTGGTCCGCGCACCCAGGCTCGGACCACCGCACTGGGCAGAGCCACACCATTTCGATCCGCTAGTCGCGTAATTTGACGCGTGTGATTACGATACTGGCGTATCGGAAGGGGGTCGAGATGGTGGGATCAGGGAACCGGGGACGGCCCAGGGATGCCGAGGTCGATCGACGCGTTCTACGTGCCGCGCACGACCTGTTGCTGCGCAAGGGTTACACCTCCTTGTCCATCGACGAGGTGGCCGAACGCGCAGGTAGCGCCAAGTCCACCCTGTATCGGCGCTGGCCGACCAAGGATCACTTGATCCTTTCGGTGATCGCGCAGATGCAGGACGACGTGCCCATCCCGGACAGCGGCGACCTGCGTGGCGACCTGCGCTACTACCTCAACGAGGTGGCGGGCGGGCTGGACAGCATGCGCAAGGCCGGCCGAGGCGACGAGGTGGACGACCGATCCGCCGGCCTGGTGGGCGAACTGGCCGGGGTCGCCGCTCGGCACCGCGATCTGGGCGAACTCCTCCGCTCCGTGTTCGAGCGGCGCAGTGCGGTCGCGATCGGCCTGCTCACCTCGGCAACCGCACGCGGCGCGCTGCGCGCGGACGCCGACCCGGCCGTGCTGCTCGACCAGCTCATCGGCCCGATCTACTACCGCATCCTGGTCACCGGCGCGCCGATCGACCCGGATTATCTGGACCAGCTCATCGAGGGCGCCCTGGTCGGCGCCGAACCCAGAACCTGATCCGATCCACAGGGGGACACCATGACTCGACTGCTCATCGTCCGCGTGCTGCTCGGCATCGCCACGCTCGGCGCGATCGGCGCCGCGCTCACTCAGATCCCGGTCGTGCTCGACGCGGGCAGCGCCACCAAGGTGGTGGAAACCTGGCGGCTGTACGGGTTCGTGGTGTTCGCGGGGCTGTTCGCGCTGCTCGCCGTGCGACCGCTGGGCAATCTCACGGTGTGGCTGCTCGCTATCGGTGACAAGCTCGCACTGACTCTGACCGCGTTCTGCTACCAGGCCCGCGGTGGCATCGCGGATACCGACACGATCATCACCTGGGACGGCGGCCTTGCCGTCGTGCTGATCGTCGCGTTCGTGTTGTCCAGGACCAGTTCTGCTTCGGCCTCGGGTGAGGAATCCGTTGTGACGGCTGCCGGTGACAAGAGCCGACGCCTCTCCTAGTGTTACAGGGCTAAAACCACCCGATGGTCGATCCTGATGCGGTGCCGATTGTGGACTGGACGAGGGGCCGACCGAGTTTGATCAGACACTCGCCCGTATGTCGTCGTGGGCATCCGGCCTTGCGTCGGCATACCGAGCAGTGCTCACGCTGCCTACGGCCGACTTGACATGCTGGTCAACAATGCCGGGATCAGCTGGCCGATCCCGCACTCCGACCTGGCCGCCGCGACCCGTCCGACTGGCGCCAGCTGCTGGAGGTGAACCTCATCGCGCCGTCGATCCTCTGCACCGTGGTGGTGCCGGCGCTGCGGGCCTCCACCCGCCCCGGAGGCGGTAACATCGTCAACATCACCAGCTGGGCCGGGGTCCGACCAAAGGGTTCGTCCATCCCGTACGCCGCAACCAAAGCCGCGCTCAACCACGTTTCCGCGCTGCTCGCCGCCGCGCGCACACCAGCTCTGGAACGAAAGCGCTCCACTGCGGCGTCCCACTCAACCAGCCGATGTCGCCGACCTCATCCTCGCCGGAGGCAAGAATCTCAGATGAGCGATGCTTGTGCTCTGAGCAGCGAAGCTGATGAACAAGGGCGCTCCAGCCTGGCATTTGTCCCGCACCGCAGTGATCCCGATTCCGTTTCCTCGACCGGTGCGCGTCAAGTTCGCACTGCCGACGGCGGTTCAGATTTCTGGGGTAACGTGTCCAGTGCGGACGGTTGGTTTCTTCTGCACGTTTACCCGGGCGGCGCCATTGATGCTTGCCAGGGCGAAGGCGATCGGGCGCAGCTGCCATCGGGCGCAGCCGATCCCGTTTGACCACTGCCGGGAAAGCCTTCGTGCCACACTCACCGGTTGAGCAAGGGCCGTTTCGGTGTCATTATGGGGCGCTTGGGTGGTTGCGATCGGCCGGTGCTGATGTCCAGGTGTCCGTGCCGGGGTCGGCGCCTACCGCGGCGAGGCTCAGCCGGGCGAGGTAGTGGGCCCACCCCTGGACATGTCCGGCGGTGCGGGTCTCGGGTAGACCGGCGTGCCGCAGGTCCAGGCGGGTTCCGGTATCGATCGGCGTGAGCGTGAATTCCACTTGCGATGTTCCTGATGGGAAGTCGCTGCTGCCGGCGATGCCCCAGGACACCACCACTCGCCGTGGTGGGTCGACTTCCAGGTACATGCCCCGCATGGGGGTGCCGGCGATGTCCACCGCGAACACGCCGCCCGGCTCGGGATGCAGGTCGGCATGCTCGCCCATCCAGGCCACCATGCCTTCCGGGGTGGTCAGGTGAGCGAACACCACCTCCGGTGACGCCTGGATATCGATGGAGGTCACATACTCAGGCATGTTCGGCACCATCCCCGGCGGCGTGTTCCGCCGCGGCTTCGGCCGCGTGTTTGAGTGCTGCGAGACGGGCGGGCCAGAAGCCGTCCAGGAACTCGCGGACGACGGCCAGGCCATCGGTGTGCACCGCGAACAGGTGCCGGGTGCCGTCGCGCCGCTCGGTCACCAGTCCGGCGCCGTGCAGCACCCGTAGGTGATGAGACACGGTCTGCTGGCTCAGGCTGGCCTGGTCGGCGATCTCCCCGACCGCGAGCGGCCGGTCCTGCACCAGGGACAGGATCGCGCGCCGGTTGCCGTCCGCCAGCGCACGCAACGCGGCGTCCAGATTGGTCCTGGCTCGGTCATGGGTCACGGCTGGCGGCCGAGAAAGGCCACCAGGTGATCGGAGGGAGTGGCGCCGGGAGGCAGGTCGGTGATCTCGGGACCGAACGCCCGACCCCGGATTCCCTCGGCGATCGGCCGTACCAATTCCAGGATCGACTCGGCCAGCGCTGGTGGAATCTCGGCGGGCTTGCCCAGGGCCCGAGCCACGTCCCAGCCGTGCACCACCACGTCGGTCACCGCCACCGTCGCGGCCGTGCGCACCGGGACCTCACCCAGTGGCAGCACACACGTGCGGTCGAGCACGCCCGGTGTGCGCCACGCTGCCCGGGCCTTGTCCACGGCCGCGGCATAGGCGGTAGCGGGGTCGGTGCCGATGACGTCGGCGTCGGCGTCGGCCAACTGCTGCGCGACCGAGCCAGGCCCGGCGGCCGTCGCGGATTGGCTGGAGGTGATCCTGCCGGCCATCATGCCGACCACGCCGATCTGATGGTTGAGCAGCTGCGAGAGATCCCACTTCTCGCACGGGGTAGGCGCGGTCAGGTCAGCCGAAGTGATGGGTGGGGTGATCTCGGCGATCCGCTGCCCGGCCCAGTGGTAGCCGATGTCGAGCAAGTCGATGGTGTCCACGGAGTAATACAAACACATACTTGTACAAGCGGCAACTGGTCAACTGTTCGTGGGTCGGCATGCCGCCGTGCACTGCACAGCGGCACCACGAGTCCGGACCGCAGCCCGACCTGCCCAGCTCCCGACACCCGGTTTTCCAGGCGACGTCGGGCATTCTGGTCGGTGCGCCAGGACAGCCGGAACTCGGCGGGAACCTCGCCAGTCAGCGCCGTGGTGATCACCTCCTTGACCCGGCGGGGCCGGCAGATCGTGGCGATCTCGGGTCGACGGCGGCCCGGTCGCGGCGGGTTTTCCGCGTGCCAGCAAGGTTTGCAGCTCGGTCAGCCGGCGACGGGCCTTGGCCAGTGTTTGATCGAACCCGCGTGATTGGGCGGCATGCAGGGTCGGCGAGTGGGTCAGCACCGCGCGCCGGGTCACCCCGAGCGCGGTCACAGTAGTGTCCACGCAGGTCAGCTCGGGGAAACGGTCGCTGTCCACGACGGTGTAGCGGGTCTTGCCGATCGCCAGCAGCCTCGGGTGGTCGATGGGTGGCAGCGACCCGACGAATCCGATCCCGGACGCTTCACCCACCCGCGCAGAGACTCCGGGTTGGATACCCAGCTGCTCGCCGACCCGCTGGATCGTGCCAGCCCTCGTGGCCGGGTCCTTGCGGAGCTCGACGGCCATTCTGGTAGCGCGCTCACGCAGCTCGTCGCCGTACTTCTTCGGTGCTGCCATGACTGGTCTGCCCCGCGTTTTCTGGACAGTCGTTAAGCGGGTTTCTACGCTGCGAGCTGGGCGTCCAGGTAGGCTTGGTAGGTCTCCTCCGGTGTCGTGTAGCCGAGCCCGGAGTGGAGACGCTGCCGATTATGGAACACTTCAATGTACTCAACAATCGGCGCGCGTGTTTCCGCGTGGGAAACACCGTCCGATAAACGAGTTCATTCTTGAGTGTCGAGAAGAACGATTCGGCCATCGAGTTGTCCCAACATACCCCAGTACGACCCATCGACGGTGTGATATCGAGCTTGGCGAGTATGTCCCGATAGCTCCGGGACGTGTATTGAGTGCCGCGGTCTGAATGAAAGATACATCCCGGCCGGAGATCATAGTTTCGTGCCGCCATAGCAATGGCATTCGTGATGAGGGATGTCTTCATGTGGTCCTCGATGGCCCACCCGATGACGGCTTTGGTGTGGCAATCGATGACCGTGGCGAGGTAGGAGAATCCCTCCCATGTCTTGATGTAGGTGATGTCGCCGACGAGTTTCACGCCGGGTTCGGTGGCGGTGAAGTCTCGCTGGACGTGATCGGCGATCGGTGCAGCGTCGGGGTCGCCGATTGTGGTAGTTCGCCATGCCCTGGGCTGGCAGGATCGCAGGCCCAGGGCCTGCATGAAGTGTCGGACCAGTTCAGGGCCACAGGTCACGTTCTGGCGGGCGAGTTCGGCATGGACGCGCCGGTAGCCGTAGGTTTCCCGCGATGCGGTGAAGATCGCCGCGATCCGTTCCTTGAGTCGGCCTCGACGCTCTTCGGTGGCCGAATCGGGCCTGTTCCTCCAGTGGTAGTAGCCGGACTTCGACACGCTGATCCACGCGCACATACGCACGATGGGAAAGTTCGCCTCTCGCCATCGATAAACTCGAACTTGCAGTTTACCGATATTCCTGAGCGAAGAAGGGCGCCGCTTTTCCCAAGAACTCGGTACGCATCCGGAGTTCCGCGTTCTCCTTCCTGAGCTTGCGGAGCTGCGCACGTTCGCTGATCGACAGGGGCTGTTCGTCGCCCGAGTGTTCCTCGCGGTACTGGGCTACCCATCTGCCGAGGGTTCCTTCTTGCACGTTAATCTCATGGGCGATCTGGGCAGTCGGGCGTGACTGCTCGATCACCATGCGTACGGCCTCGGCGTTGAACTCAGGCGAGAACCTCCGCCGACGCTGAGGTATCCAGGACTCCGATCCAGTCACCCGACCTTAGCCGGGACGGCTGTCCGAAAACTCCGGGGCATGCCACTCGACGGCGACCGGAATCAACGAGACCCACCCCAAACCGACCCCGCCACCGGCGCCAGCGGCTTGCGCGCCGGGAACTCCCTGATCAGTGGGGTCGATGATGCCCGGCAGAGCATCGCTCTGCCGGGCACTCGACCGTGTGGGAGATCCAGACGCTTCCGGTTCCAGGACCACGCCGATCTGATCTTTTCCGTCGATAACCTGTGCCTGCCAGATCTGTGACGCCGTGGGCTCATCGGCAGATGCGGATGTTCGTAGTCGAGCGGATGATGTGTTCTCGGGCTGCCACCGACGATGCGCCGAAACGCGCCGGCCATTGCGGGTTGCCGCGGTGGGCTACCGCTGCGTGCGGCAGTCATACAGAATCCGGTTACCTCCGAATTCGCTCACGATCGGCAAGGGCGTTCCGCCACCACCGTAAGCGGCGGGTGGCACCACCGTGCAGCGTTGGCTCATCCATTCGGCCCGCTTCGAGATGTTGTCCTCGCTACCGGCCATACCACTGCCGGGCGAGCGAAGCCGTTCCGACGCCGGGTCGAGGCCGAGCACAAAGGCCAGCTTGCCCTGCGCCTGCCATGCGGACAGCTGAGGCAAGGTCGGCGTCGGGTCAAGCCCTGCGTACCCACCCAGCGCGGCCGCTTTGACGTCCGTGTTGAGCAGGAACGGACCAGTGAGTTCCGCCCCGCCTTCCACGAGCAGTTCGATGGGTGCACCGTCGGCGTGGGCGTGGGCGTAGTCGGCCATCTTGCGCCAGTCGTCGGGCAGCGCGGATTCGTCCAACCGGAACCCGTTCGGCATTTTGCCGGTGACCAGGGAATACATCACCCCCTGACGGTCCAGCAAACCCGGCTGGGGAGGCGGTGCCGGCGAGGCGGCGAACTCCTGGAGGTTGCCGAAGATCGAGCCGGGCGGACCGGCGCTGGGCAGCGAGCCACCGCCCAACCCACGACCGGTGTCACCGGCCTTCGCGATCGACCAGACACCCGGCACCAACAAGACGGCGACCAGGCCCAGGATCAGAGCAGGACGTCGCAGCGCGTCCGCCCCGAACCGCCCGATCAGCAGGCCCAGCACCGCGGGCACCGCGACCGCAACCATCGCATAGCCCGCCCAGCCGTTCCAGTCGAGTTCACGATTCACCAGGCCCCACGCCCATATCGCGGTCACCGCGATGCCAAGCGGCAACAGGAACCAGAACGGTCCGCGCTGCTGGTACAGACCCCACAACGTGCTCGCGCCGGCCGCGGTCAACGCGGCGACGGCAGGGGCCAGTTCGGTGGTGTAGTACGGATGGAAAATCCCCTCCTGCGAACTGAACACCAGGGCCATGATCACCAGCCAGGAACCCCACAACCACCAGCCGGAGCGGCCGAAACGGTCGGCCGGCTCGCGCCGGCGAAGCCTGGCCACCCCAGTGATCACCACGACGAGCAGCACCAGTCCGCAGAACGGGAGGAACCAGCTGACCTGGCCGCCGACCGAATAGTTGAACAACCGGAGGAGCCCGGGATTGCCGCCGAAGGGCGACGGGATGCCACCTGGCAGCACCGGTGGTTGGCTGCTGGTGGCGTCGGGACCGTTCGACAGGCCGAAGATCCGGCTGAATCCGTTGTAACCGAGCACCAGGTTGAGCGCCGAACCGTCACTGCTGCCCCCGACGTAGGGCTTGGGTTGCGGCCACAGCGCGGTGAGCACGATCCACCACGCTGTGGCCGCAACCAGTACGGCCCCGCCGATCAGCAGGTCGATGATCTTCCGGCCCCACCGGGTGTCGCGGGCGATCACATAGGTCAGCGCGACGGCAGGCACCGGCATCCAGCCGGCCAGCATCTTGGTGAGAAAACCACAGCCGAGGAAGAACGCCGCCCAGGCCAGCCATTGAGTGGCCCGACGATCGCGAATTCCCGGTTCGACCGCGCGCGTCACCGCGTAGGCCGAGGCGACGCACCACAGCACCAGCAAGGTGTCCGGATTGTTGTCCCTGTTGATCGACACGGTCACCGGAGTCAGCGCCAGCACCAGCGCCGCCAGCAGGGCCACGTTCTCCCCGGCCCACCGACGCACGGTGCGATGCAGCAGGAACACCGCGACCGCGCCCTCGATCACCTGCGGCAGCAGTACGGACCAGCCGTGATAACCGAACAGCCAGATCGAGAACACCTGCGGCCACAAAGCCATCGGCGGCTTGTCCACAGTGACCAGACCGAAGGGATCATAGGCACCGAACAGGAAGTTGGTCAGGTTCTGCGACATCGACTTCGCGGCGACGGAGTAAAAGGCGTTGGCCCACCCCTCGTCACCGATGCGCCAGGCGTAGAGCGCCACCGACAGCGCCATGACGCCAGCCAGTGCGTAACCCTGCCAGCGCACCTGCCGTTGTGGTTCAGCCTCAGGTTCTACTGTTGATAATGGTACATCGATTGCCGTACTCATGTGTTGTCACCTCTCGATCCGTGAACCACCTCGGGTTCTGAAAAAGAATCGTGACCGCGTTCAGGCGAATGGCATTGCGGCGTCAGGAGAGCAGCATCTCGCCGACCAGAAAGGCCAGTTCGAGCGACTGGGCGGCGCCGATCCGCGGATCACAGGCGGTCTCGTACCTCTTTTCGAGGTCGGATTCCGCGATGCTCCGGATTCCACCAAGACATTCGGTCACGTCCTCGCCGGTGAGTTCGACGTGGATGCCACCGGGGTGGGTGTCCAGTTTCCTGTGCACTTCGAAGAAGCCCTGTAGCTCGTCGATGATCCGGTCGAAATGCCGCGTCTTGCGGCCACTGGCCGACATGACCGTGTTGCCGTGCATCGGATCGCACTGCCAGATCACCGAGTGCCCGGAACCGGCCACTTTCTCGATGATCGGCGGCAGCACGTCCCGAACCCGTTCACTGCCCATTCTGGTGACCAGGGTCAACCGACCCGGCACGTTCTCCGGGTTCAGTCGTTCGGCGTACTCCGCGGCCTGCTCCGGTCTGGTGCGCGGCCCCAGCTTCACGCCGATCGGATTTCTCACCAGCTCCGCGAACGCCACGTGCGCGCCGTCCAACTGGCGGGTGCGGTCACCGATCCACAGGAAATGCGCCGACGCGTCGTAGATCCTGCCCGTTTCCTCGTCCGAGCGCAGCAACGAACGTTCGTAGTCCAGCACCAGCGCCTCGTGGCTGGCGAACAGGCCGCTGCGGCCGATGTCATCGGCTCCTGTCGATCGGAGGAACCGCATGCCCCGGTCGGCCTGCGCGAGCAGGTCGGCGAACCGCTCCGCGACCGGTGTGGCCAGCACGGACTCCGTCAATCGTTCGTGGATGTCCCACAGCGAAGCTGATCCCTCGCCGGTCAGGGCGCGTACCAGGTTCAGCGTCGCGACCGCGTTGGCGTACGCCTGGATCATCCGGAACGGGTCAGGAGACCGGCCCTCGGGGGTTGCGTCGATCGAGTTGACCATGTCACCCCGATACGACGGCAACCCGGACGAATCCACGTCCGACGACCGGGGCTTGGCGTACTGCCCGGCTATCCGGCCGATCGTGACCACCGGGAGGCCCGCGGCGTAGGAAAGCACGAGCGACATCTCCGACAGGGTGCGCACAACTCCGCGGATGTGCGCCTCGGTGTTCGCGGCGAAGGTCTCGGCGCAGTCACCGCCCTGCACCAGGAACGCCTGCCCCCGGCTCACCGTCGACAGTTTGTCCAGCAGTTTCTCGATCTCTGCCGGCACCACGATCGGCGGCGCGGACTCCAATATCGAGCGCGCTTTCCGCACCTGACGCTGGTCCGGCCAGCTCGGCTGCTGGGCGGCCGGCCGCGCCAGGATGTCGCGCACCTTCTTCCGCGCTGCGTGCGGCAATTCACTTGGTTCGGCTCGGCACTCGACCGGTGCGTCGCCGACGGTGGAGATTGTCAGCATGATCCACCATCCGGAACATGGTCGTCAGGGATGCAGGATGGATTTGACACATTCGCGAGCCGCCATGGCGTGGAACGCCTGCGGTGCCTCGTCAAGGCGGAAGCTCCCGTCGAACACGCCGCCCGGTCGCAGGCTGAGGTCGAGCACCTCGGGGATCAGACCGGGCATGGTGGCGCGCACGTTCGCGCCACCGCCGCTGAGGCAGAGGTTCTTCTCGAAGGGTTCCCAGAGGGGCAGGCTGACTCCCCAAGGCAGTCCCATGTACCCGATTCGGCCGCCCGGCCGGGCACAGCCGATCGCCTGTCGGATCGACTCGAGCGTCCCGACCGCCTCGATCACGTGGTCGCTGCCACCGTCGAGCAGATCGACGACTTCGGCCACCCCCTCGCTGCCCCGGCTGGCGACGATGTCGGTGGCCCCGTGCGCGCGGGCGAGCCGTTGGCGCCGCGGGTTCCGCGACATGACGACGATCCGTTCCGCGCCGAGCCTGCGGCAGGCCAGCACCGCGCACTGCCCGACCGCACCGTCACCGACCACGACGACGGTCGCACCAGGACGAACGCCCGCGTGCAGGGCCGCCTCGTGGCCGGTGGGCATGACGTCGGTGAGCGTGAGCAGCGCCGGAACCAGTTCGTCGCCCGGATGGTCCGGAATGGACACCAGCGTCGTGTCGGCCAGGGGGACACGGACGAATTCGGCCTGGCCGCCGTCCAGTGCGTGCCCGTCGGGGCCGAACTCGCCGAAGAACCTGGCGTTGTCGCAGGCGATCGGTACGCCCCTTCGGCAGTTGGCGCAGGTGCCGTCCGAGGTGTTGAACGGCGCAATGACGAACTGGCCGGGGCGCAGGGTGGTGACCTGCGCCCCCACGTCTTCGACGATGCCGACGAACTCGTGGCCACTGCGGATCGGCCGGGGCAGCGGGGACACGCCGTGCAGCACGGAGAGGTCCGAACCGCAGACGGCGGCCGCAACGAGCCGCACCAGCGCATCCGATGGGTGCTCGACGCGAGGCTCCGGGACGTCCTCGACCCGGACATCCCACTGACTGTGGATAACAACGGCAAGCACGTTGGATCCTTTCCTCAGCTTCGGGCCAACGCGGTGCTGCGCATGAGGAACTCCGCCAGGAACCCGTCGTGCGGGATGCCCGGTGGCAGCCACCAGGTGGGCCGGTCCAGGCCGTAGACGTTGCGGATGGACGGTTCGTCCAGCAGGGCGCCCACCAGTTCGTCGTCGTTCGTCGCGACACCGACCGCCAGCGACCGGCGCAACGGCGCGGCGCCCTGCCCTCGGGACCAGGGTGCGATCCACACGCAGGGGAACGGCAGCTCCACACCGAGCTGGTCGGCGGTGGGGTCAGCCACCAGGTGCACGGCGGGCAGCAGGGCGGCGCTGCCGTCCCCGAGATCGTGCACGATGCCCCCGCCACCGAGCACGGGCGTCGCGCCCGCGGCACTGCGGCGCAGGAAGTCGTCGATCGCCCTGGCCTCGGCCAACGGCCGGCACGGCAGTTCGGCGGCCTTCTGGTCCACCGGCAGTGGTCGCAATGCGCCGAGCCGGTCGGCGAGGGCCTCGGCGAAACCTGCCGGGTCCTGTTCGACCAGCACCGCCGTGGCGTTGAGGCAGGACACGCCACCGAGTCCACTCACCGAGTCGACGATGACGTCCAGGTGCGGCTCCCACCGACCGGTGACCAGCACCTTGACCCTCCCTGGTCCCTGGGGCAGCACCGGCGTGTCCGACCAGCCGCCCGCGTACTGGTTCACCACGTCGTCCCCGCCGAACACCATGGCGAGATCGCCGCCCCGGACCAGTTCACCTGCGACGGTGTGATCGCAGGGCAGCAGCGACACGTCCTCGTCGGCGAACCCGGCCGACCGCAGCGCGAGCACCAGCCGGTAGGCCGTGAACGGGTCGCGCCGAGACGGCCGGACGGCCACCCGGTAGCCGAGCGCGAGAGCTTCCAGCCACAGCGACTGGACCGCGGGGTGGTTACCCGATGCGTTGACACTGAGCAGCCGGCCCCGCCGCCGCCAGATCACCGAGTCGGTGCCCCTGGTGTCCGAGGGCCGCGCGTCCGCGGGCACGGCGCCGCGCGGGCGGCCCTGCTCGGCGGTGTGGACCGCGTTGCTGATCGCATCGACGATGATCGTCGCTGCCGCACGGGCGATCGCCACCGGCAGGCCGGTCGTGCGGGCCACCAGCAGGTGATGCTCGTCCGGGGACAGGCCCCCGAGCGGGGCCGTGGCAAAAGCCGCGGCCGCCGCCCGGAGCCGCCTGGTGCGCTCGTCCCGGGTCCAGCCGGCCGAGACGGCCGGCTGTCGCCGCAACCGATCCAGGGTGCGCGCGACGTACAGCGCGGGCACCTGTGTCAACTCCGCGACCGGCCTGCCCGCGATGTCCTGGACGATCTCCCGCCTGCCGCTGCGGTAGGCGCCGTCCGGACCGAGGGCGTCGATGAATTCGAGCGAGTCCGCCCCGGTGTCCGCCGGACCGGCCGTGCGTGTGTGCGTGCTCGTCGTCATCAGTACGCCCCCACGATCACCGGAGTACCGGCGAAGACCTCGATCGGGCGAACGTCCGCGACGGAGTGGCCGACCTGGCCGTGCGGAGCGGTCACTCGCCGTGCCACGTCCCGTTCACGGTTGTTGGGCAGCAGCGCCGACTTGCTGACGTGGTGCATCACGACCTGGCCGGTCTCGCCGACATCGACCGGCTTGCCGGTGTCGAGGTCGACCACCTCGTAGGTGACGTATGCCGACGGCGGGTCGAACACCGAGTCACCGTTGTCCGTTGTGGTCCGCTCGAACGCCGCACCGAGCGCGATCGTGCTCCCGTACAGTCCGTAGACCGCGATCTCCGGGAAGACCTCGTCGCGCAGCAGGTCTCGGGTGTCCCGGTCCATGCTGGTCCCGCACCAGATGATCGCCTTCACCCGGTCGCGCACCAGTCGCACCAGCCGCTCGTCACGGGCCAACCGGTCCAGCAACGGCGGTGGCGCCTGGATCACGCCGATGCGCTGACTGGTCAGCACATCCTCGGTCTGGGCGAGGACGTGGTCCAGATATCGTTCCGCCTCCTCGGTGCGCCCGTGGCGAAGGCACCGGCGCACCCAGCGGGGGTCGAAGTCGATGGCGAACCGGATGCCCGACCGGCGACGCGCGTGTTGTGCGGTGAGTTCGGCGTAGTCGTGCGGGCCGCTCGGGCCCATCGACAACCAGTTCACCCCATGCGGAAATCCACGCTCGTCCATGGCGCGCATGGCGTTGGCCATCTCGCGTTCCATCCAGTCGGCGAGGTAGAGCACCCGCTTCGGGGCACCGGTGGTGCCGCCGCTTTCGAAAACCCCCACCACGTCGGCGGTTCCGCCGTATCCCCTGGGCAGCAGGTCTTCCACCGGGACATCCCGGAGATCGTCGACCACCTGGGGAAACAGGCGCAGGTCGTCCATGGTGCGCACATCCGTGCGCGGGTCGAAGTCCAGCCGGTCCAGCCGCTCCAGCCAGAACGGCGAGCCCGTCTGCGGTGAGAAGTGCCACTGCATAGCCGCCTGAACCAACTCGTCCGGGTCCACCTTCGCGTCGAGTGGAGCGTCCAGAACGGCCAAGGCGTCCGCTGGTTTCATGCTGGCCTCCATTCGCCGCCCGGGTCAGCGCAACTCGATGCCGATGGACCGGACGGCCTCCAGGAACTCGCCGCGGGAGACGGCGGCGGCCACCAGTTCCAGGTCGTCGGACATGTACCGGTCGTGGTCCAGGGTGGGCACCAGCGAACGGACCTTGTCGTAGACCGCCTTGCCCGCGGTGCTCAGGCCGTTGTAGCGGCCGGATAGGTCCACCGCCTGCGCGGCGGCGAGGAACTCCAGCGCCAGGATCCTGGTGTTGTTGCCCAGCACCCGACGCGCGTTGCGGGCAGCGATCAGACCCATGCTGACCACGTCCTGGTTGTCGCCGTTGGACGGCACGCTCTGGATGCTGGCTGGCCCGATGGTCCGGTTCTCGGCGACGAGCGCGGTGGCCGGGTACTGCGCGCCCGCGAAGCCGCTGTTCAGTCCTGGCTCGCCGGCCACCAGGAACTCGGGGAGGCCGTAGCTGAGGTGCCGGTTGAGCATCCGGTTGCTGCGGCGTTCGGACAGCACACCCAGCTGGGTGAGGGCGATGGTGACGAAGTCCATGGCGAACGCGACCGGCTGGCCGTGGTAGTTCCCACCGTGGAAAACCTCTTTGCCTTCGAAGAACAGCGGGTTGTCGGTAGCCGAGTTGAGTTCGGTCTCCACCGTCCGCACCGCGTGCCGCAGCGTTTCCCGGACCGCGCCGAGCACCTGCGGAATGGCGCGCAGCGAGTATGCCTTCTGCAGGTAGACATCGGTGCGGGTCACCTCGTCGCCCACCCGCCTGCTCTCCACGTCGTGGCGCAGTTCCGCGTGCGACACCGTCAGCGCGCTGTCGCTGAGCAGGGTGCGCAGGTTGGCCGCCGAGTCGATCTGGCCACGGTGGGGACGGGCCAGTTCGTGCCCCTCGGGCAGGAATGGGCTCGTCGAGCAACGCAGAGCTTCCAGCACCAGCGCGGCAGCGATCTCCGCCTGCCAGAGCTGCTCCTGCGCCCTGCCGACCACCAGCGACCCCAGCCCTGTCATGCCGGACGTGCCGTTGATCAGCGCGAGGCCCTCCTTGAACCGCATCTCCAGGGGCTGGATGCCGTGCTCACGCAACACCTCGCCGGTGGGTGTGCGGCGGCCGTCGCGCAGCACGTAGCCTTCGCCGATCACGGTGCAGGCGATGTGTGACAGGGTGGCCAGGTCACCGCTGGCGCCGAGCGAGCCGATCTCCGGGATCGCCGGGGTGATGCCCAGGTTCAGGTACAGGGCGAGGCGCTCCAGGATCTCCGGTCGCACCGCAGAGTAACCGCGGCACAGCGCGTTCAGCCGCGCGGCCAGAATCGCGCGGGCCTCGTCCTCGGCGAACAGCGGGCCGACGCCGGCACTGTGGCTGCGGATCAGGTTGGTCTGGAGCTCGACCTCCTTCGACGGCTCGACCTGCATGTAGATCATCTCGCCGTATCCAGTGGTCACGCCGTAGATGGCAGCGCCCTGTCGCACGATGTCCTCGAACTGGCGCCGGCTCGCCGCCGCCTTGCCCAGCACCTCGGACGGCACCGTGCACGGCGCGTGCTCCTCGGCGACGCTCCGGACGTCCTCGATGCCGATGCTGTGCCCGTCGAACTCGACGGTCGTGGTCGTGGTGTCGACTGCGGTCATGGTTTCTGCCTCCATCGTGAGTCGAGGTGGATCAGATCCCGGAGAGAATTCGGGATGCCAGCGGTGAACTTCTGATCGAGACGTGATGATTGCCAAATTGTGGTCCGACCGAAGCGTGCCGGAATGGCACGCGGCGGATTGCTCATAGCTTGCGGCCTGCATTGTGCCGCCGTCCAGTGAAGGTTTCGCCACAACCTATTCCAGCTAACGCAACACCGCTGGAAACGCGGCCATATCGGCGTCGCTTGCTGGGTTCGGTGCCACTGGTCGCCCTTTCCGGGCTTGCCCCGGTCCGCGTGCTCCGGTATCAATAAATGCAGCGGGCCGCGCGATGCCGAGGATTCATGGCCGCACTTGGGCTCGCGAAGCGCACAGCGTTGCGGCGGCTCACACCCTCGTGAAATGCGAGTCGCCGCGCATCCGAATTGGAGGGTTATTGTGCAAACCATGATTTCCGACCGGTTCAGCAAGGACGCGGGTCTCGACGAGATCATGACCAGCATGCGCGAGAACGGTTACGCCATCATCGAGGAGGTGATCAGCGAGGAGACGGTGGACGCGTTGTTGGCCGAGGCGGCTCCCTACATCGAGGCCACCCCACTGGGACCGGACGCGTTCGCAGGCCAGCGAACCAAGCGGACCGGCAGCCTCGTCGCCCGGTCAGCCACGGCCCGGGAACTGATCGTGCACCCGCTGTGCCTTGGCGTGGCGCGTGAACTGCTCAGTTCCTCGACGGAGATCCAACTGTCGCAGACGCAGCTGATCAGCGCCTACCCCGGTTCGGTCTCCCAGAAACTGCACAAGGACGAACTGGTCTGGGACTTCTTTCCGTTCGCGGCCGACCACCACGTGATGTGCCAGTTCTTCCTGGCGCTCACCGACTTCACGGCAGAAAACGGGGGAACCAGGGTGGTGCCGGGCAGCGATGCGCGGGATCCCGAAGAATTCACCGAGGAGGACACCATTCCGGTTGTCATGAAGAAGGGTTCGATTTTTGCGTTCTCCGGGAAGGTCGTGCACGGTGGTGGCACCAACACCACCGACAAGGTTCGGCAGGGTCTGATTCTCAGTTACTGCGCGGGCTGGGTCCGCCAGGAAGAGAACCAGTACCTGGTGTCCCCGCCCGAGCTGGCACGCACGTATCCGGAAGACGTCCTGAGGATCATCGGATACCAGCAGGGTTGTTTCGCCATGGGCTACGCCGGCGACATCGAGGAGCCGATGGATGTGCTGTTCGGTCGCAACAAGGGAAAGCCGATCGTGCCTTCGCAAGCCGCTGGGAAGGCGGCGAACGAATACGCGCGGAAATGGAGCAAGTCGGTGGCGGAACGAACCGTCTGACGGTGTTCCCAGACGGTCGGCGGCAGGCGGTGCCAGTTCTGCCGGGCCGCCTGCCCGACGCGACTGCGCGGCACCCGGCGACGCCAGGGCCCGCGCAGTCGCGTCGGGCAGAGCACAAGTCGCGACCTGGTAAGCACCCGGTCCGGCACTCAGCCGAACGCCGCGTCGTCCAGGTCGGGATGGGCGAGGAAGGTCGCGGCGATCGCGCGGAAGTCGGCGAGCAGGCGATTGCCGTCGCCCGCGCGACTGGCCAGCACGATCCGGCAGGGCGCCACGTCCTCGACGGGAACGGTGGTGAGATCCGCGCGCAGGCGACGGCGTGCCGCGGCGGGTGCGAGGGCCACCGCCTGGCCGATGGCGACGAGTTCGAGGGCGTCCTCCCAGGTTCCGACGAGTGGACCGTCGGGCGCCCGGCTGCCGTCCGGACGCGGGTCGACCCGCCAGAACGCGTTCCAGTCCGGGTCGGCCACCCTCGGTAGGGGCTCGTCGGCGATGTCGTCGAGGCGAACCGACTCCTTACCGGCAAGGCGGTGATCGGTGGGCAGCACGACTACCCTCGGCTCCTCGGCGAGGACGGTGACGTCGAGTTGGTCGCTCGACAGTGGCAACCGGGCCACCGCAACGTCCACCCGGTGGTCGAGCAGCGCGGCACGCGGCTGATGCCAGTCCAGGTACCGGGTGCGCACGTCGACACCTGGGTGTTGGTGGCGCAACTCCCGCACCGCCGTGGTGATGACGAGGTTCGTCGCATAGCCGATGGTGATCCTGCGGTTGGCCGTGGAACGCGCGTAGTTGGCTGCCTCGATGGCTGCCCGCAGCAGCGCGTTGGCCCGGGGCAGGAACTCTTCTCCGGCTCCGGTGAGCCTGGTGCCCTGCGGCGTGCGGTCCAGCAGGCGGACACCGATGTCCTGTTCGAGACGGTCGATCTGCCGGCTCAGCGTCGACGGGGCGGTGCACAGCACTTCGGCGGCGCGGCCGAAGTTCCGATGCTCGGCGAGCACGGTGAAGCACCGCACCAGTCTCAAATCGAGGTCGGCCAGCGGTCGTGGCGAACGCGGTGCGCGTGGCGCGTGATCGCGTTGCAGTGTGGTCATCAGCTCTCCATTCCCGAAAGCCTCGCTGTCCGGCGCACCCGGACCGGGATGTCGTCAGGGCCGCCGTGGCGTGGACCGCCGTGGTCATCGGCGATGACCACACCGTGTCCTGCGCCGTTCCCGGCCCGTTCCCGCTCCGGTACCAGGTCAGCGCCGGGCGCGCGGATGCCGTCCAGCTGCCGGTGGGAACCGGCTCTGGGGAGTCCGACGGGAACGAAACGGGAACCGGCCGGGCGATGGTTGTGCGCTTCGCACCTCACATCCCGCTCGCGCGCGAGGATTCCTCAATCCGAACGAAGAGGCCGGTGTCGATCTACCCACCATCCGGTGTGGTGCGCCGGCTGGAAGGCTTGTGATCCGTCATGACATTGGAGAATGTTCTACTCGGGCCGCCCAGGTTGCTGCTGGTGCTCCCCACCGAGGAAACGGTCGCCAAGGCGCTCCGCTTCGGCCTTGCCGTCTGGGTGATCACTGAGCCGCACCGGCACAGCACGGCGTGGCTGCGCGACACCGCCCGGTCGGCCGAGATCGTCCCGGTCGATGGCCAGGACGTGGCCACCCTGGCCGTCGACGTGGCCCAGCGGCACGCCGTCAACTACGTGCTGCCCACCGAGTTCGCCGTGACCGGTGGCGACGCGAAGCGACTGTTCGGCGATGGCGCCGCCATCCGTCGCCTGCTCGACGAGAACGACCGCGGGGCGGTCCGGTCCGGCCATGCCGCGTCAGTCGCCGAACTGACCGGCCTGCTGGACCGCATCGGCTTTCCCGCCGTGATCCGGTCGGCCACGGAGCCGGCCACGCTGCTGCGGGACCACACCGAGCTGGCCGGCTGGGCGGATCCTCGCGCTGATCGGCGGGGACCGTGGCTGGTGGAGGAGTACCTCACCGATCCCCGGTTCACCGTCAGCACGCTGACCGTGGACGGGATGCACCACGTCGTCGGCATCAGCGCCTGGCGACAACCCGATGGCGCCGGAGAAGGCATCGACCTACCCGCTCATGGCTGGTTGCACCCGGCGCCGCTGTCCTCGCGCGACCGGGCGGCGCTGGTCGCCAGCGCCACCGGTCTGCTCGACCTCGCCGGCTACGAGTTCGGCCCGGCCCACATCGACGTCGTGCTGACCGGGCACGGTGTGCGAGTGGTGACCGTCCGGCCGAGGTTCGCCAGTCACGGCATCCTCCGGCTGATCGAGCTGACCACCGGATTCGACGCCGAGATCGCGCTGCTCGGGGCGCTGGCCAGTGAACCGATCGTGCCGCCCGCCGAGCATCAGTACGCCGCCACGGAAATCCTGCCGTTCCCACCGGAACTCGTCGGGTCGGTGTGCGAGTCGGCCGAGATCACAGAACTGCCCGGTGTGCGGGAGTTGCATCTGCCGACCACGGCCGATGAACCGGCGCGCTCAGGTCAGCCGGGATTCCTGGTTGTCTGCGGCCCGTCGGCGGCGGACGTCGAGCGCGACACCCAACTGGTTCGACGCCGGTTGCGCGCCGCACTCCGCCCATCCTGACCGGCAGGCACGGGGGAGCAGCGGTGTGGTGAAGCCGATCTTCCCATGCCTTCCCCATCCGATACCGCGACGTGGGAACGAATTCGGAGTGATGAGGGAACGACGAATTCCACTATCGGTATCAGCAGGGAAAACCAGCACAACGCGGAGCGGGAGGAAACACAATGCGCACCAAGCTGGCCGGTCTCGTGACGATCGTCGCGGCCGTCGGAACTTTTGCCCTCGGCATCGTCGTCGCCGAGGCCGCTCCGGCGGTGCCCACGCACCACAGCGCCCTCGCCACGGCGGCGACACCCGGGGACACCAGTTCCGGCGAAGGGCCCAACGGCGCTGGCCCGCAGTCGTAGCGACTCAGTCACGGTGCCGCCAGGCCGCCGCCGGGATACCGAGTTCGGTGAACAATGTTTCGGCGCGGGCGCCGAACTCGGCGCCGGGACCGTGTTCGCCGAGCGCGTCGTAGGCGCGGGCGAGGCCAAGCAGGGCCCGCGCCTCCTCGACCCGGTACCCGATAGCGGCGGCCTTGCCGCGGACGCCGTCGTGCAACTCCAGCGCCGCGGCCGGGTTGCCTTCGGCGCGGCGCAGCGCACCGATGATGTTCTCCACCTCGATCTGCCGCAGCGGGGCACGGCTGGACCGGCTGAGCTCCAGGGCCCGCTCGGCGTGCTGGTCGGCCTCGTCCGGCCGGTCGAGTTCCCGGCACACGGTCGCCGACAGCGCGCAGACCAGGGCGTGGTCTCCGGGCGAACTGTCGTCGTCGATCAACACGCGGGCCTGCCGCAGGCAGTCATCCGCCTGATCCAGCGCACCGAGGCTACGGCTGGCGGCGGCGTAGTCGGCGAGGGCGACGATCTCGTTCTCTCGGGAGCCGAGGCCACGGTTGAGCTCAACGGCCTGCCAGGCCGCCTCGGCGGCCTCGGCGAAGTGACCCCACTGCTCATACAGCGAACTGAGATTGGACAAGGACTCGGCCTCGGCCCGCACGGCACCGAGTTCGCGCTTCAGCGCGATCGACCGTTCCAACAGGGGCAAGGCGTCGTCGAAGCGACCGAGGGTGGCCAACAGCAGGCCTCGGAGGCCAAGGTCCTTGGCCTCACCGCGCGGGTCGCCCAGTTCGACGGCGATCCGCAGCCCCTCGGTCGCCGCGCTGATGCCTTCGTCAAGCCTGCCCAGCCGCCAGTTGGCCACGGCCAGGTTGGACAGGCTCAGCCGTAATCGGACCTGGTCGCCGAGTTGTCGAGCGGCATCCACCGCGGCCGCCGCGACCTCATGGAATTCCTCGAACTGGCCGTGGCTGTCGAGGTGGAAGACGACATTGCGGGCGAGATCCGTGGCGTGCTGGTACAGCTGAGCGCTGTGCGCGAGATGGATAGCGCCACGCAGGCTGTGTTGTTCGCTGTGCAGCCAGCGGCGGGCGCGGCCAGAGTCGTCCATGCTGGGCAGCTCCGCGGTGCTCCGCGCCAGCTCGGTGGACAACCGCGCACGGCCGGGGAACAGCAGGTCACAGGCTTCGTCGGTGGCGGTGACGTAGTAGTCGAGCAGCCTGCGCACCGCGTCGGCGCCGTGGGGACCGGCGTCCGGGTCGGCGGCGTGGCTGCCGAGTTCGTGCGCGAAACTGCGGACCAGGTCATGGAAGGCGTAGTAACCGATCTGGTGTTGCTGCATGAGGTGCGTGTCGAGGAGGTTTTCCATGATCTCCTCGGCTGCGTCGGTGCTGGTCTCCAGCAGCGCGGCGGCGGAGTGCACGTCGATGCCTCGGCCGGGATGGTTGCCGAGGATACGCAACGCGGCACGATGCTTCGCGTCCAAACCCTGGTAGGACAACGTGAGGGTGACTCGGACGCTGCGTTCCTCCGACCGCAGCTCGTCCAGCCGGCGGTCTTCGTTGCGCATCCGGTCGACCAGGTACTCGATTGTCCATCGTGGACGGTGGCCGAGCCGTGCCGCGGCGATCCGCAGCGCCAGCGGAAGGTGGCCGCACAGCTTGACCAGTTCCGCCGCGGCGTCCGGCTCCGCTGCGACGCGTTCCTTCCCGAGGGTTTCGGTGACCAGCTCGATGCTGTCGCCCGAGGACATCTCACCCAGCGAGATCCGGTGTGCGCCGTCCAGGTCCATCAGCCGGACCCGGCTGGTGACGATGACCAGCGACTGCGCGGTGGGGGGCAGCAGCGGCAGCACCTGGCCACTGCCACGCGCGTTGTCCAGCAACAACAACAGCGGGTGCCGCGCGGCGATGGCCCGCCACAGCGCGACCCGGTCATCGGGCCTGTCGGGGATGCGATCGCCGGGCGTACCGAGCATCCGCAGCAGCGCTTCGGCCACCGAACCGATCGGCAGCGGCTCCTCGTCGGGGCTGAAGCCACGCAGGTCGAGGTAGAGCTGGGCGTCGGGATAGCGTTCGGCCAGCAGGTGCGCGGCATGCACCGCCAACGAGGTCTTTCCGCTGCCGCCCATGCCGTCGATCGCCACGATCCGCGGTCCGTGCGCGCTGCTCTGCTCGGCGTACCGCAGCAGGCTGGCCAGTTCCGTCTTGCGTCCGGTGAAATCGCGCAGATCGTAGGGCAGCGTGAAGCTGGCGACCGGGATGGGAACGTCGGCGAACGGTACCGCCGGCCGGACTGGCTTGGGTGCGGCGAGCGAGGGATCGTTGCGCAGCATGGCCTCATGGAGCTGGGCCAGTTCGGCGCCGGGGTCGATGCCGAGTTCGTCGGAGAGGGTGCGGCGCACCCGGGCGTACTCGTCCAGTGCCTCGGCCTGCCGTCCGGCGCGGAACAGCGCGCGCATCAACTGGCCGCGCAACACCTCTCGGAGCGGATGCGCTGCCGCCAGCCGGCGCAGGTCACCCACCAGCTCGCTGGCTTCCCCTCCGGCAAGCCGAAGTTCCATCAGTTGTTCCACTGCGGCCAGCCTGCGTTCTTCCAACACCGTGGAGGCGGCGTCGATGATCGCGCCGCCGGTGCCGCCGAGCACCGGTCCGCGCCACAGGGCCAGCGCGGACTCAAGATGGCGCATGGCGTCCTGTGCACGGCCGGTGGCCGCTTGGCGGGCCGCCTCCAGCGACCGGGTGAACGAGTCCAGGTCCAACTCGACGGAGCCGAGTTCTGCCCGATAACCCGGACCGTCAGTGACGATCAGACCGGCCCCCTCGGGCAGCACCTGCCGCAGCCGGGCGACCGCTTTGCGCACCTGGTGACTCGCGGTGGTCGGCGGATCGTCATTCCACACCACCTCGACCAGCCGGGACACCGGCAAGACCTGGCCCGGTTCGAGCAACAGCGCGACCAGCACCCGCTCCGGTATCGGACCGCCAAGGCGCAGTCGCGTGCCACCGCACCAGCACTCCAACGGACCAAGGATGTTGATGCGCAGGGTCGCAGGGTCAGTCATGATCCTCATCTGCGTAGTGCACTGCGACCTGGCACCGGGGAGGCCCCGGCTTGTCGCCCGACCACCCAAGTATAACGGGTTGTTCTCACGTCATAGGCAGTTGAGCTTGGCGGCTAATATTCCGCCGGTTTCGGCTATTGACAAATTGGTGTTCATTGTTCGGTATCAAGGAGTTGTGACCGGTTGATGGTGCGAGAGATTCGTCGGAGTTCGCGGTGGTGCTTTCGGTGGTCAGCGTTGGACGGCTGTAACACGCATTGGGCCTGTCAGCGCAGCGGGCACGGCCGTTCAAGATCATGAGTGGTCAAGCAGGCGAATGATCGCGATGTGATCACACCCGGCGTGTGAGGTGAGGGCGGGGACGAAGCCCCAGTATGACGAAGTCTTCTCACAGATCCCAGTCCTGCCGGAGCTTCATCGTGGAACAGTGAGGTGATCTCACCAACGATTGACGTTGTCGCCGTCTGAGTCCGGACGACACGGGCAAGCCATTCATATAGGACAGCGCTACCTGCAGGCGTGGAGTCCCTGGTAGATGAGTTCTCACCACAAGATCCATCACACCGAGGACTCCACGTGATTGCCTATCGTGCCACACTCGACGTATCCCGCGAACTGGCCGAATACCTCAGCCGCCTGCTGCGTGCTGAACGCCGTCGACGCGGTACCCGCACCGGCGCCAGGGCACTGACCTGCTTCCGGCAAGCCGTGTTGGGCCTGCGCTGGTTTCCTCAGAACGCCGAGGTGACCGCCCTGGCCCGCGATGCCGGCATTTCCCGCGCCACCGGCTACCGCTACCTCGACGAGGTCATCACCGCGCTCGCTGACCAAGCCCCGGATCTGCACGACGCCCTGAACCGGGCCAAGGACGAGGGCCTGGCGTACGTGATCCTCGACGGGAAGATCTTCTCCGCCGACCGGTGTAGTGAGAAGACCACCAGCGTCAAGGGCAAGCAGATCGACCTCTGGTTTTCCGGGAAAGCCCACGAACCGGGCGGCAATATCCAGGCTCTGTCGGCACCCAACGGTGTTCCACTGTGGGTATCGGACGTCGAGCCCGGATCGGTGCACGACCTGACGGCCGCACGAGAGCACGTACTGGGCGCCTTGTACTGGGCCGCGTCCCAACGTGACCTGCCCACACTGGCCGACGGCGGCTACGGCGGCACGGGAATCGGGGTGCACACCCCGATCAAACAGCCCACCGACGGCCAGGTCCTCGACGTGGACAACCGCACGTACAACGCCTTGTTGCGCGGGCTGCGGTGCCTGGGCGAGCGCGGGTTCGCCGTGCTCACCGGCCGCTGGCGCAGCCTGCGGCACATCACCGCCAGCCCGAGCAGGATCGGTGACATCGTGAAAGCCGCGCTCACACTGACACATTTCGAACATCGGATGATCAAATGAAAGTCGTTGAGATCACGTCAGTGTGTCATTACCGCCACCGAATCGGTGGAAGCGGGGTCGGTTGTTGCCGTGCCGGTTGCGGATGCGTGCGCCGGCTTGCTGGAGTTGCTGGCAGGGGTGTCGGACGGCGGTCATCGCGAGGACGGGACCAACCCGGCCGCGGTGGTCTTGGCACTGGCCGCAGCGGCGACCGTGGCGGCCATGAAAGGGTATACCGCGATCGCGGGGTGGGTTGCGGATGTCCCTGCCGAGATCGTGACGGATCTGTACCGGCGGGTCGATGCCGAACCGGTGGGTCCGCCAAGCAAGTCCACGATCTGGCGGGTGTGCACTGACGCTGACGCGCGGGCGCTGGATGACGCGGTCGGGACGTGGCTGGCCACGACCGCAGCGAGTTGTGCCAGCCGGAATAGCGCTGGACATAGCGGCTCGTTGATGCAGGTGCGACTGGACGGCAAGACCGTGCGCGGGGCCACCGACGCCGAGGGCAACCAACTGCACCTGTTGGCGGCGCCGGCCGACTCTGCCGTGGATGGTGTGGCGGTCGTGGTCGCGCAAACCGAGGTCAACGGTGCCAAGACCGTGGAGCCGGAGGCAGCCAGAACGCTGCTGGCCGGGCTGGACTTGGACGGTGCGACCGTCACCGCCGACGCGCTGCATACCGTGAAGGCCACCGCTGAGTTGATCCGCCGCCGCAAGGGCCAGTTCGTGTTCCCGGTGAAGGAGAACCGCAGGGCGTTATTCGATGCCTTGAATATCTTGCCCTGGAGGGACATTCCCGTTGCACATCGGAGTGTCGACAAAGGACATGGTCGGGTTACCACTCGCACTATCCAGGGTGATGCCCGCCCCGGAGGGCCTACCCTTCCCGCACGTCAACCAGGTCTGGCTGGTCGAGCGTTACGTCACCGACACTCTGGGCAGGCCGATCTCCGCCGTCGCTCAACTCGGTGTTGCCAGCCACGTCACCACCCAGGTCAGCCCTGCGGAACTGGCCCGCTGTATCCAGGGCCGGTGGGCTATCGAGGTCTTGCACTGGATTCGCGACACCCTCTACCGCGAAGACAACTCCACCGTCCGCACCCGCTCTGGCGCCCGTGTCATGGCCTCGCTGCGCAATTTAGCCGTTGGCGCCTTACGACTGGCCGGGCGTTGCGACATCACCGAGGCCACCCGATGGGCCTGCTGCGACATGACCAGGCCATTCGTGATCCCCGACATCACTTCATGATCTTGAAACGGCCGTGACGCAGCGGGAGGGGGCGACAATCTACTCCGCTGACGAAGCCGGACCATCGCTCACCCGTGATCGGACAAATCGAAGACGGAACTGTCCGCCAAGGCGGCGCGTCGTATTGGCTGGTCAGGATCTGCTGCCGACCCACCGGGCGGCCGGTCGAGGTAGCCGCCGAAGACAGATCGAACGCGCGAGAGACCCGGAAGATCGTGGTTCCGAATTATTCGGCCGCCGAAGTGCGGTTGGCGTCAGGAGTCATCATGACGCATTTATGCCATTCCCGGGCGCTGGCCCGAGTCGAACGCCTGAGGATATGTCGCAGGGACCGGCTCGGCGGGATCCTGCACGAGTACCGACACGCTGCTTGATCTGCACGGACGTGATTTTCGGCACGTACAGGGCTACTCGCCGGAGCTCAAACCCGATGAGTGGATCTGAAGAACGTCAAACACGACTGGATCGGCAAGATCCGGGGCATCAGCAAACACGACTTGAAGATCAAGATCATCGGCGCCTTGCGTCGGTTACAAAAATCCCCGCTTTTGTCCGCGAGCGTTCGTCGCCGATCCCCACCTGCACTACATCACCACCTGACAGTCGACCTATTTTCGATCGCCTTGGCAACTGTTGACCGTAGGGAGGCCCACCCTACAATGCAGGCCCATCACGCGTCGCTGAGTTATCCCGTGCCGATGCCATTGACCGGTGAGGAGCATTCGAACCGATGAGCACACCGCAGCTGCCGACTACGCCGGACGTGCCCGTGATCCGCACTGACTTCTCCGACCGGCCTGCCTGGGAACGAGTGAAGGCCGGGATCAGCTGGGTGACACCGGACGGGTTCGAGGCCAAAGTGACGTATGTCGACGACCCAACATTCGCCGGCTTGACGGTCACCGAACTGCTGGAGTCCGGGCCGAACCGCGCCGCGCACGCGCTGCTGCTGGTCGTCGACGAGACCACGATTCATTCGCCGGAGCACCCGATCCTGGTCGTGGACCTCGGCTCGGAGCCTGCCCCAGCCTACGACTGGCCAGGCAGGGCCGCCGGCCGGTCGTTCCGAGCACTCCCGCACACCATTCAGGAGATCGAAAACAACCTCTCGCTCGCCAACATGGGTTGGGAAGAATTCGCCGATGGCGTCGACGACGACGGAGTACGTCGGGAACACATGCTCTACGGCCGAGTCGAGGATTTGGCTGTCGATCAAGCAACCGAATAGCCCTCAAGACCAGCAACAACCAGCTGATCACCACCAGCACGTCTCAGGCCAGGTCCGCCGTAGGCCTTTTTGTTCGCCGGGCGGCTCCGGCGATGGTTTACCCGGTGGCCACCGATGTTGCGAGTGTTGTCGGCCAAACGGCGGGGGTCCGCGAGCCCAACCAGCAGAACCTCACCCCCGCGACCGTGAACCAGGCCGCCACCGACCAGTGGCTGACGCCCACCGACGCCACCTATGCGGCACGGGAATTCGCCTACTGGGCGCGGAAACATGACCTAACCGGTGAGGTGAGCATTCTCGAAGAGGCCAATCGGTAGCAGCCTCCACCGGCAGCTGTAGGTGCCGAAAAATACATCCGCGCAGGTCAGCGGGCACTGACATCCTGCGGGGGCATCGTCGGGCAGGATCACGTTCCGTGCTGCTCCGTTTCGCCTACCTGACCGTCAGCCATGCGTTCGCCGCCCTGCGGCTGTTGCCGCTATCCGACCACGAGAAGGACATCGAGATCCTGGCGCTGCGTCACCTACTGGGTGTTCTGCAACGCCAACTCGCTGGCCACCGCCCGCAACTGCGGCCAGAGGACAGAGGATTTCTGGCAGCCTTGCTGGCGCCGCTGGGCCGGTCGACGCTGCGTCGGTTGCGGCTGTTGGTCAGCCCGGACACCGTGCTGCGCTGGCACCGCCACCTGATCAACCGCCGCCATGCTCGTGCCAGCATGAGGCACAGACCCGGTCGGCCACGAACGGTCGCTTCGATCCGCCGTCTCGTCCTGCGCTTGGCCAGTGAGAACCCTGGTTGGGGTTATCGGCGTATCCACGGTGAACTGGCACTGCTCGGGATCTCGGTCGCCGCGTCCACGGTGTGGGAGATCCTGACCGCAGCCGGCGTCGACCCGGCCCCGCAACGGGCACGGGTCACCTGGGTCAGCTTCCTGCGCTCCCAGGCCGAGGCGATCCTGGCCATGGATTTCGTCGAGACCGTCACCCTGGCCGGGCAGCGCCAGTACATCCTGGCCGTGGTCCACCACGTCAGCAGACGCGTGCGCATCCTGGGCACGACCGCTCATCCGACGCACACCTGGGTCACGCAGGCCATCCGCAATCTGGTCATGGATCTGCAGGACGCGAACGGCCTCGCCCGTATCAGATTCCTCATCCGTGACCGCGACGCCAAGTACCCGACGTGATCGACGCAGTGTTGCACGATGTCGGGATCACGACCGTGCTGACCGGAGTCCGGATACCGCGCATGAACGCGATCACCGAACGCTGGGTCAAGACGCTCCGGACCGAGTTGCTGGATCGCACGCTGGTCTGGAACGAGGCTCATCTTCGGCGCGCGCTGCGTGAGTACAAGGATCACTACAACCACCACCGACCCCACCGCGCGCGGGCTTCAGCGGCGCCGCTGCGAGCTTTGCCTCAGGCTCTTGAACCCACCGAGTTCGACCATCTTGTGGTGCGTCGGCGAGACCGTCTCGGCGGAGTCATCCACGAGTATCGACATGTCGCTTGACCTGCGTGGACGTAATTTTCGGCACTCACACCTCAATTCCCAGCGGATCAAGCGCCGACGGCTCCTCGGAGGTCTGATCAACGAGGACGAACAGGCCGCGTAAAAGCACTGGTCAGAGCCGGTGACCGACTTTTGGAACCCGACAGGAACTGCGCGCCCGTCAGGGACTCGGCATGGCCGGATGACCGGCCATGCCGACTGTGCCGACTGGCCTTGTCGCACCCTCACCAGGCGAAGGAGAACAAGGCGCCGAGACCGGCGACGAGCGCCGCACCCGCGGCCGCGATCGCCTCAACCGGGAGGGCAACCACCGCGATGACCACGACCGCCACCACTCCGACGACTATCCCCGCGCCTTCGAGTACATCACCGACGCTGAAGTTGTTCGTGTTGTCATTATTGCTCTTGTTCTTCTTCGCATTGTTCTTGCTGTTGTTCGTGCGTTTCGCGTTGTTGCGCGTATCTTTATACTTTTCGCCTTGTTGCTCTTTTTTCATCGCACTGTTGTAGTCTTTTTGTTGGTAACTGGTCAGGTTTGTTGAGGCGGTTGCTGGTGCTGGCTACCGGCCTGGAATGATCTTCATGTGTCGGTTCCTGAAGGTGTGTCGCTGGAGCGGTTGCTCGCGCGCCTGGAGGAACTGGAAGCACGAGTCGCGCAACTTGAAGCCGACAACACCGCCCTGCGCGCTGAGAACGCGGAGTTGAAACGCCGGTTGGGGTTGAACTCGACCAACTCCTCGAAACCACCCTCCTCTGACGGGCTGGCCAAGCCAGCCCCGAAATCGCTGCGAGGCAAGTCCGGTCGCAAGCCCGGTGGGCAGTCCGGTCATCCGGGTCGACGCTGGCGTTGGTCACTGACCCGAACGAGCGGTTGCGGCACGAGCCTGACGCGTGTGCGGGGTGTGGTGGCGACCTGGCGGAGGCACCCGAGGTCGGGATGGAACGTCGGCAGGTGTTCGACCTACCCCCGATCACGGTGCGGGTGACCGAGCACCAACTCATCACGCGCCGCTGCGGCTGCGGGGTCGCCACTCGTGGTGCCGCACCGCAGGGCGTGACGGCACCGGTGCAATACGGGCCGCGGATTACCGCGATCATCCTTTACCTCTATGCGGGCCAGTTTCTGTCGAAAAAGCGCACCGCGCAGGCGCTGGCCGAGTTGTTCGGCACTCCGGTCTCGGACGGCACCGTGGCCACCGTGACCCGACGCGCCGCCGGTGGACTGGACGAGTTCCTCGGTATGGTCCGCGATCGGGTGGCCGAAGCCGAGGTGGTCGGGTTCGATGAGACCGGACTGCGCGTGGCGGGCACGCTGCATTGGGTGCACTGCGCCCGCACCGACAAGTACACGTTGATCACCTGCCATCCCAAGCGTGGCACGAAGGGCATCGATGATGCCGGTGTCCTCATGGTGTTTCGGGGTGTCGCGGTGCACGACGCGTGGGCCCCGTACGACACCTATGTCGATGTTGACCATCAACTCTGCTGTGCCCACGCGGTGCGTGAGCTGGCCGGTGTCGCGGACACCGCACCCCACAAAGGCGAGTGGTGCTGGGCCGAGCAGACCGCCGACGCGCTCGTCGCGATGCAGAAGCTGGTCACCGAAGCCATCGCCGCAGGAGACGACACCGTCGACCCCGAGGCCCTCGCCGAGCAGGTCGGGCTCTACCGCTGCGCCGTCCAGATCGGCATCGGTCAGACCGCTGCTCGCAGTAGCAAGATGATGAAGAAGCACAATGCGCTCGCCCATCGACTGCTCGACCGTCAAGACGACTACCTCCGCTTCACCACCGACTGGCGAATACCCGCCGACAACAACGGCTCCGAACGCGACATCCGCATGATCAAGCTCAGGCAAAAGGTGTCCGGTTGCCTACGCACACTCGCCGGGGCCAAGCAGTTCTGCGCCATCCGCAGCTATCTGTCCACAGCCGCGAAACACGGCAAACACTTTTTCGAAGTCCTCGTCATGCTCGCCGAGGGCCGGCCCTGGCTACCCGCAACTCACTGACCACTGCTCAACAACCTGACCAGTTACTTTTGTTGTACGGCTTTCCCGCATTCTTCGCCTTGACCGCTGCTTCTTCGGCTGGTGTCAGTTCCGCTGGCGTCTGCTTGCCAGGCCGGTACCCGCCACCGCCCTTGCCCATCGCCGCGAGCGCACAATCACCGCTCGGGTCGCTAAGGTTCAACGGGTTGTCGTTGGCGTAGGCGTAACGCAGATGGGTTGCCGACACGTCGGGGTCGACGGTCAGGAACTGCGCGGTGACCGGGTCGTAGTAGCGATCCCGTAGGTAGATGAGCCCGGATTCGGCGTCGGTGTACTGGCCGGCGAATTCCAGTGGTGGGCAGGTTCAGACGGTCGTAGCATGTGATCTTGGTGTTCGGTGGGGAAGGATTCCCTGTCGTGCGCACAATGCTGACGTTGGCTGATCGGGAGGAGATCTCCCGTGGGCTAGCAGAGTCGTTGCAATACAAGGACATCGCGACAAGGATCGGGCGTGACGCCTCGATCGTGTCACGGGAGGTAGCCCGTCACGGCGGCCGAAACGACTACCGGGCAGCGGCGGCCGCTGAACTGGCAAAGCGGTCCCGGTCTCGCCCGAAGCTCCTGGCGGTCGACCGTAACCCGCGCGTGCGGTCGACGGTGACGCGGCTACTGCGTATCGGCTGGTCACCGGCCTCGATCGCGGGGTGGATAGCCCGAGACGCGCCACGGGTGGACGCTGTGCGGGTGAGTCACGAAGCCATCTACCAGTGGGTCTACGCCCAACCGGTCGCCACCCTGCGGCGAGAGCTGATCGCGTTGCGCACTGGTCGGGCCGCTCGGCGTGGTCCGCGTCCGGCCCCGGCGCCGCGGCTCCGGGAGCCTCGCTACCTCGACGAGCGTCCCGCCGAGGTCACCGGCCGCGCGGTGGGCGGGCACTGGGAGGGGGACTGTGCGACACGAAGTTGCACGAATGTGAGTGGACTGACCGACGGGAGAGGCGGCTGATGGTAAGGCCGTAGGCGCAGTCACGGGTCCGTGTCCGTATGACCCGTCCCCGCCCTTGACGTGCGATGCCGGTAACGGCGTGGTGCGAAGCTCAGGGGAAAGCCCAAGGGTTCCCGTTCCATCCGGGAGCTACCGGCAAGGGGAAGACCGGACGGGTGAACGCAAGTGAACTCCCGATGATGCCTCGTGATCCCAAGCCCCGCCGATGGAAGATTCCAGTGGGGTGCATGGCTGGCCGCTGAGAAGCGGCAGGCGCTGGCTGGTAGAGGTCACTCCGGCCAGGTGGACACCGCCGCCTCGGGGTAAAGGGAGCACCCACCCCGGTCGCATCTCGTTCGTGTGGAACGTGGAAACCCCGTTGAGGTCCGGGCCGTGGCCCGGTCGGCTAACCGTGAGGAAGGCTCAACTCCCCAGCGGGAACAGGATAGCCCAAGAAGCTAATGCCGGAAGCCGAAAGGAAACGGGAACCCGGGGCATGATGACCAGTCTCTCCGCTGGTCGCCTCGTATAACCGTCCGGATACGGGTGTGTTGCCCGGACTCGAAAGGGTGCTGACGTGGGCCAGGTGAGCCTGTGCGGACTCACTGGACAACGACGACGGAACCGAGGGACAAGTTGGACACCATGACGGACACGGGCGGCGCGGTCTCGATCGTGCCGCCCGCCGTCGCGACGGTGAACGGACCCGAGGACGACGACCTGGACTGGGCGTCGATCGACTGGCGCCGGGTTGAGGACGACGTACGGCGTTTGCGACAGAGGATCTTCACGGCATCGCAGGCAGGGGACCTGAAGAAGGTCCGCAATATGCAGAAGTTGATGCTCCGGTCTCGATCGAACACGCTGCTGAGCGTGCGTCGGGTCACGGAGATCAACGCGGGACGCGCGACGGCGGGAGTTGACGGGAAGGTGGTGCTGATGTCCCAGTCCAAGGCCGAGTTGGCCGACTGGGTGCAGCACCGTGCCCGGCCGTGGATTCCCATGCCCGTCAAGCGGGTGTTTATCCCCAAACCAGGGACCACGAAGAAACGCGGACTTGGGATTCCGGTGATCGTTGACCGGTGCCTGCAAGCGGTGACGGTCAGCGCACTGGAACCCGAGTGGGAAGCGCGGTTCGAGCCGAAGTCCTATGGCTTCCGGCCCGGCCGCGGCTGTCATGACGCGATCGGGGCCATCTACTCCACGCTCAACGGAAAGAATCCGCAGCGGGTGTGGGTGCTCGACGCGGATCTGACGGCGGCGTTCGACCGGATCGACCATGAACGGCTGATGACCGCGCTCGGCACCTTCCCCGCTCGGGGACTGGTCCGGCAGTGGCTCAAGGCCGGGGCAGTGGATCAAGGTCGGTTCGCCCGACCGAAGCGGGGACTCCGCAAGGCGGGGTGATCAGCCCGTTGCTGTTCAACGTGGCCCTGCACGGGATGGAGGAAGCCGCAGGGGTCCGCTACTACGCGACCGGCAGAGACGCCGGGAGTGCACGGAGCGGCGGTCCCGTGCTGGTGAGGTACGCAGATGATTTTGTCGCGATGTGCACCAGCCGTGAGCAGGCCGCACAGGTCAAGGAGCGGCTGACGGCATGGCTGACGCCCAGAGGGCTCGCCTTCCACGAGGACAAGACACGCATCGTCCACGCGGACAACGGGTTTGAATTCCTGGGGTTCAACGTCCGCCGCTATCACGGCAAGCTGCTGATCAAGCCGAGCACAGCGGCCCGACGACGGATCCGGGAACGGCTGAGCGCCGAGATGCTGGCCCTGCGAGGGGCCAATGCGGGTGCGGTACTCAAGAAGATCAACCCGATCGTGCGGGGTTGGTCGGCCTACTACCGGACGGTGGTGTCCAGCGAGATCTTTACCGCGCTGGACAATCACATGTGGACGCTCACATACAAGTGGGCCAAGCACAGCCACCCGAACAAGCCGAAGCACTGGATATCCGACAAGTACTTCGGCCGGTTCAACAAGGCCAGGCAGGACAGGTGGGTGTTCGGCGACCGCGACAGCGGCGCCTACCTGCTCAAGTTCTCCTGGACGAAGATCGTCCGGCACCAGTTGGTCAAGGGCAGGGCGTCTCCGGACGACCCGACGCTGGAGTCGTACTGGGCCGAACGGCGTCGCAAGGGACCGCCTCCACCGGTCGACCGGATGACCGTGCGCCTGCTTCAGGCACAGCAAGGTCGCTGCCCGGCCTGCGGAGGACTTCTGTTGCACGCCGATCATCCGCCGCGAAGCCCGCAGGAATGGGAAACGTGGCGGACGGTCATCAGGAAGGCGATCTCCAAGCAGCACATCGCCTTCGCGGATGGTGACTCACCCGACGATCACAGGCTCCGTCTCCTTCACACCCTTTGTCGACGACGGATTGGAGCCGCCAGGCCGGCAAATCCTGCATCTTCTCCTGACCGCGAGCCCTTGGGGGCTTGCTTGAGCCGTGTGCGGTGAACAGCTGCTTGCACGGTTCTGAGGGGGCGGGGACACAGCAATGCGTCCCCGCTACCCGACTGGTGATCGGCAAGGGCGGCAAGACCGCCGTGGCCACGCTGGTGGAGCGGACCAGCCGGTTCCTGATCCTGGTGCCGTTGACCGGGCGGGATTCCCTGACGGTCACTCAGGCGATCGTCGCGGCGGTCGGTGACCTGCCAGCCTCGATCACCCGGTCATTGACGTGGGATTGCGGAGCGGAAATGGCGCTGCACAAGGATGTGACCGCGACGGGGTTGCCGGTGTTCTTCGCTCACCCGCACTCGCCGTGGGAGCGGGGCAGCAACGAGAACCTCAACCGCATCGTCCGCGAGTACTTTCCCAAGGGAACGGTGATTACCAGCGATCCGCACTACCTCGCCGCCGTCGCGGCTGAGATCAACGACCGACCCCGTAAGATTCACGAGTGGCGTAAACCCAGCGAGGTATTCACCGAGCTCCTCGAAGCGGATGCTTCGACTGCCTGAATCTGCCGTGTGCTCGCCGAGCCGCTGTGCGAGGCAAGTCCGTACGTCGTGTAGCTGTAGGTACCGGCAACGCCACCGGTGCTGTTGAGCAGGCCCATGGTTGAACCGACCTGGTCGTGCAGGTACCAGAACGAGCCGGCCGGTCCGGTTTGCTCGATGGGCAGCCCGCTCGGACCGTAGAGGTAATCGGTGGAGCCGTCCGAGAGCAGGTTTGGGATGGCCTGGTTGTCCCAGATGAAGGTGGTCGTCGTCGTTCCGACGGTCTTGCTCGCGCGCAACCCGTCGCCGTCGTAGCCGTAACTGGCGGTCCCATTCGGACCGGTGAGGTTGGTCAGCCGGTCGTCCTGGTCATAGGTGTAGGTGCTCGCCGTCCCGGTCGCCGGAGTGCTCGCGGTGCGGTCGCCGTCGGAGTTGAAGGAGTACGTGGTGGCTCCGCTGGGGGTGCTGCCGCACGCGGGGTTGGTGACAGTCCCGGTGGGCATCGTCCAGCACAGCTGGCCTGAGGCGTCGAAGGTCTGGGTCGCGGCCCCCACGGTCGTCGGGTTGTTGGCACTGTCGTAGGCGAAACCGACCGTTGTCGCACCGGTCGTCGAGGTCGTGAGTTCTTCCCGGGGCGAGTAGCGGACGCTGTTGGTCGTGTTGTTCACCGTCTGGGTGGCCACCTGGCCTGCCGCGTCTCTGCTGTAGCTGGCCGAGAAGACGGTCGTCGAGCCGGTCACGGCGCTCGTGGAGTTCAACTGATCGGCGTGGTCATACCCGTTGGTCACGATGGTGCCGTCCGGATACGTCGTGGTCTGCAGTGAACCGTCGGCCGTGTAACCGAACACGGTCTGGTTCCCGGCCGTGTCGGTCACCGTCTTGAGCCTGTTGTCCGCGTCGTAACTCTGCGCGACGGCCGTGGTCTGACCTGGATAGGTGATCGAGGTTTCGTTGCCTGCGTTGTCATAGCCGTAGGCGACGGCCGCCCCCGATCCCTGAGTCTGCGCGGTCACCTCGCCGAAGGTGTCGAACGTCCACGTCGAGGTGCCCGTGCCGTCCGTCATACCGACTCGGCGGCCGACCGGGTCGTAGGAGTAGGTGGCCGTGGGGGTGACGCCGTCGGAATAGGACTCGGAGGCGACCTGGCCTGCCACGTCGTAGCCGAACGTCGTGGTGCGGCCGGCGGGGTCGGTGGTCGTCTTGGTCAGGCCGTCCGGATCGAGCTGCGAGGTGGTCGTCCGGCCGTCGGGGTTGGTGGTGCTCGCCAGCCTGCCCTGGCCGTCGTAGCCGTACAGGGTCTTGTCGCTCAGCCCGTCGACGGTGTCCGCGACCGAGCCGTCCGGGTTGTAGTCGACGGTCTGGCTGGTGCCGTCGGCCTGGATGGTCTGCACCGGCTGGTCGACAAGGTTGTACTTGGTCGTGATGGTCTCGTTGTTCGCGTCGGTTGCCGAGGTCTGGTTGCCGTCCGCGTCGAAACTCGCCTTGGTGACGTTGCCGAGCGGATCGGTTGTCGAGGTGACGTGGCCGAACGCGTCATGGGTGTAGGTGACGCAACCGGTGGCCGGTGGGGTGCACGACGTGGTGACCCCGGCGGCGGTTCCGCTGGGTGACACGGCCGTGGTGAGGAACCCCTTCTGGGTGTCGTAGCCGTACTGGGTCTTGTTGCCCAGCGCGTCGGTGCTGGACGCCTTGTCCCCGTAGGCGTCGTAGGTCGTCGTGGTGGTGTTGCCGTCCGCATCGACGACCCGGGTCTGGTCGGCGGGGTCGGCCGCGTTGTCGTAGTAGTAGTTGGTCGTTCTGGTCGGCGCGGGGCCGAAGTTGCCGGTAGTGGATTCGACCACGTTGTTCGCCTGGGTCACGGTGGTCGAGGTCAGGTCATCGACGCCGGCCGCGCCACTGGGTATGCGGCCGGATTGGTCGTACTGGTTGACCGTGGCGACCCCGTTCGGATCGATGGTTTCGATCCGGTTGTCCGAGGCGTCGTAGACGTAGTTGGTGGTGTAGCCGAGCCCGTTGGATTCGGAGATCTCGTTGCCGTGATCGTCGTAGCTGTAGGTGGTGAGGTTGCCGTCCGCGTCCGTCTCACTGGTGACGCCCAACGTCACCGGGTCATAGGTGTAACTGGTGGTACCGGCGTTCGCGGTGCCGTAGCCCTTGGTCTCCGACGTGAGCAGGCCGTTGGCGTAGGTGTCCAGCGTTTTGTGCCCGGAAGGGTCGGTGACCAGCGTCTGGCCGGTGGCGAGGCCGCCGTTCGGACCATAGGTGAAGGTGGTCGTGTTACCGGCCGCGTCGGTCTGAGTCGCCACCCGTTCGGCACTGTCGTAGGTCATCGACGTGACCGCCGATGCGGTGCCGCTGTAGTTGTCGGGCGAGCGCATCGAGGTCATCAGGTGGCTGGGCGTGTTGTAGCCGTACTGCATGTGATCGTTGTCCAAGATGGACGGTGACCGGGTCGTCCCGACACCGTACACGTCGGTCAGGTCGTCACTGGAGTCATAGCTGTAGTTGACGATCCGGCCCGCGGAGTCGGCGAGTTCGGTGATGTGGCTACCGGTCCAGGTCAGGGCGTACACGCGGCCGGCCGGATCGGTGATCGTGGACAGCTGGCCCGCGCCGTTGTAGGCGAGCGTGGTCTGGTAGGCGGGCGATGCCTTGCTACCGGCGAGATCGGTCTCGGCGATCAGTCGGCCGCTGGCCGCGTCGAAGGTGAAGACGTCCTGTCCGCGCCGGGTGAAGGTGTAGTTCGCGCCGTTCTTGCTCAGCGTCGCGTCGTAGCGCGGTACCTCAGGCGCATAGGTGCCCGAGGAGTCGACGAAGACGACCTGCGAGCCGTCCTCCTGGCGAACGGTCACGTTTCCGGTGGTCGGATCGGTTGATGTGGACAGGTTGTAGGAGTACGTCCAGCCCCAGCCGAACGGACCGTCCGACGCGTCAGCACCGTTGGGTCCCGCCGGGTCGGCGATGCCTCCCGCGTAGGTCCGGGTGAAGTCCAGCGGCTGACCGCGCCCCGGCGTCTCAAGGTCGGTCCAGGTCTGTCCGAAGTAGCCGGTCGCGGTGTCGACCGGGTCGCCCGCGGTGCGCGCCACACAGCCGCAGTTGACCCAGGCCGGGTTCGAGCCCTCTGGTGCGTCCAGGATGCCGGGCGGACCGCCGATCGGCTGACCGGGCGTCCCGCCCATGGGGACGAAAGCGATCGCGTCGAAGGCGACGTCGTAGTTGTAGTAGGCGGTGCCCGTGGTGTCCACGCTCGAACTCTGGTTGGTCAGCACGACGTTGCCGCCGTTTTCCATGGCGAAGGTGCCGATGGTGACCCATTGTTCGGAGTTCCACGCCTGGTTGACCCGGTACTTGAACGGGGCAACGCCGCCGCCCGGGTTGATCGTGTAGACCACGTTCGTCGCTTCCGCGCCCAGCGCTGGAATGTGGATCTTGATCTTGTAGTACTGGAGACTGGGCAGATTCGGTGTCCAGGTCCCGGTGTTGATCTCCGCCGGATTGGAGCCGTCCTCGGTGTGCGTGAACAGGATGTGGCCACCGAACCCGGATCCGAGCTGGTGTGTGTCGATGGCACCGATGGGATTGCCGCTGGAGTCCGTGCCGTAGGTGTAGGCGAAGCTACCGCTGTCCGACCAGTTCGATGCTCCGCAACCCTGTAGGTCCAGCGGACTGGGCTGATCATCGACGATGATCGAGTTGGCCTGGCACGACGGACGTGTTCAGCGAACAGGTGGGTGGATAGGAGTCCGGATCAGCGGGTTCGGACGAGCCGGTGGTGTAGGCGTAGGAACTTGTCGCGCACGTGGTGGCACAGTTCGGGATCCAGGTGACCGGCACGTGCCACCAGCACTCGTAGTCGTCGAGCATGCAGTGCCCGGCATCCGGGCTTGGACGTGTTGGTGTTGTTCGGGTCGCAGTCGTTGTTGGCCAGAGCGCACATCGACTCGAACGGCGCGATCTGCAGCCAGCTGTTGCCCGCCTGGTAGGTCGGCGTCGCGTAGGCGCGGCTGCCGTAACGCAGCAGCGGCGACGCCATCCAGCCCATCACCCGCTCCTGGTAGGGCCAGTTGCCGGGGTGTGCCGCGTCCGCGTAGGTGTCCTTGAGGTAGGGGTCGCGGTTGGGCGGGTAGTCGGGGTTGGCCGGGTTGTTCGCCCAGCCCAGTCCCCAGGTGCCGTCCGGCCCGGTGCAGGACGGGCCCGGGGTGCAGCCGGTGGTGTTGTAGCTGACCGGTCGGCTGGATGCCGCTGTTGTAGGCCCAGGCGGCGAAGTACCAGTTCTCCAGGTACCGCGGGTCGCCGTTGTTGGCGATGATGCCGTCGGAGTACAGCTGGTTCCAGGTGGATTCCAGGATCTGCAGGCCGGCGGCGATGTTCTCCTGGTAGTCGACCGCGATCTTGATCTGGCCATGCGGAGAGTACTCGGTGTCTCCGACATGCATGCCGTCGGTGACCTGGCCGATGCCGTACCCGCAGTCCGCGCCTGCGTAGTTGATCGAGTCGATGCCGCCCGCCGCACCGTAGTAGTCGGCGATCAACGGGTCTCCCGCGACTCCCTCGGTGGAGTGCCACGACGCCTGCGACCAGTTCGACTCCTGCGCCATGATCGCCTCGTACACCGACCTCGGCACGGTGTTCCACGAGTCGCTTGACGGATGGTCCAGTGTGATCAGGCCGAAGTCGCTGTTCGGCGCGTAGGCCGCCAAGCCCAGATTGTCGAAACCAGCGGGGCGGGTGTATTGGCTGCCCGTCAGCAGGCCTTGCTCTGCCATCTGAGCCGCCCAGTTGACCTGCGCCGGGCTCGGCTGCATCACCTGCTTGGCCGGGTCCAGTCGCGGAACCGCGCAGGTCGGCGTCTGCGTCGCGGCCGGGGTGGTGATCGCTTTCGGAGCGGCTGAACGCTGCGCCACGGTCGGTGCCGCGTCCCCCTTGGGCTGCAACAGCACGTTCTGCGTCGGCGCGGGCGAGCCGAAGCTGGACAGCGGGATCTGGTAAGCAGGCAACGCGTCCGAGGCGTGGGCGGCCGGAGTGGCCTGTGCGTCGTTGAGCAGTTTCGCCGTGCGCGTGGCGAACAACTGCGGAGCCGTCTGCTTGGCAGCGGTCGACGGGGCGAGCAGCGCGTCACCATCCAGCGACGACGCCTGCGCCCCCGTCGCCAAACCCGCGTCGCTGACACTGATCACTCCGGCCGACGCCAACTGCGCGGAGGTGGTCCTGGTGGCGCCGGACAACACCGCACGGCCTGCCCGGCCACCGAACAGCTCCAGCCGGGTCAACGGCCCCGAGCCGAGGGTGCTCACCGTCCCGCCGTGCTCGTGGTCCACCGTCGCGGTCGCCGCACCAGCTTGGGCATCCAGGAAGCTCACTCCGCCATCGGCAGCAGAGCGCAGGTCGTAGGCGGTGCCGGTGACGTGCGCGACCACCACCGGTTTGCCGGTGGACGACAACGTCACGAGGCTGCCACCGAGCACGCCAAGCGGACCGGCTGAGGTGGGCACCGCCGAGGTCACCTGTCCGGGGACGGTCACCGAGTCCGCCACCGCCCCGGTGGCGAGATCGGCGGTCAGCAACTGGGTGGTCTGCTGGTTTTCTCCCAATTGGACGGTGAAGACCGCGTCGTGGCCGCTGCCGCAACCCGGCGAGTAGTACTTCAGCGCTACCCCGGCTGCGATCGGGTGCACCGCACCGGAGCCGAGATCGACGGAGTAGGCGAACCCGCCGTGATCACGGGCGTCCTCGATATTGACGGCCGAGGCGGGCAGGATCGCCACGGCCGCGAACCGCCCGTCGCCCGACATGCACTGGTATCCGGTCCACGACGAGTCGTCGTAACCGTCCGGCCGCAGTACGGCGATCTCGTGCCAGGCGAACCCGGACGACTCGCGGCCCACTTCCAGGTGATATCCGGCTTGGTCGCCGAAGCCGTTGATGGCAAGGTCCGAGGATGATGCCGCCGCCGACCCGAAGTCACCGGGTTTCGGTGTGGCCGCGGGTTTGGTCGCGTGGGCGGGCGACGGCGTCGCCGCCATGGCCGGAGCGCCGGATATGGATGCCATTCCACCGGCCAGCAGCCCGAGCACCGTCAAGGCCGCCACCAGCAGCCTGCCTACTGGGCTCAATCTCGTGGGGTACCAACGAGAGAAATGGCTGGGTGCGGTAGAACGCGCACAGCGAAGCACACCGGGCATGCCGGCTCCCCCCTTGTACGTTGCGGCGCGGCAACGGCCTCCCTGGACGACCAGGTCCGCATTGATGAAAGCACTCCATCGGGCGCGCCGGAATACAAATAGGCCGTTCAGCCCAGCAGGCCCGGCAAATCAGGACTTCACTCTTCCGGCCTAGTCATTGACTGATGACGATACAAATGAAGATCTAACCTCGATCTTGCATGGGGCTGCGGGGTTCGGTGGAAGTTCCTGTTGTGGCCGGGTTTTGGTCGGAAACCGTGGTGTGGGCAGGGGTGTGGGCCGGCTGTCGCGTCGGCGGGCGGGTTCCGAGGGTCCTTGGTCGAAGGGACAGGAGTGGGGGTTCAGCCGGGCCAGGGTGCTGCGCGGAGCCGGGTTGCGCGGAGCCGGGTGAAGGCGGTGACCAGCTGTTGTGCCCAGGGCCAGTCGCGGTCGAGGTGCAGGGTGGTGACCCGGGCGGTGCGGGTGATTTTTCCGGCGATGGCGCAGATGCGGTAGCGGAAGGTCGCGGGTTCGGCTCGGGTGAGGTCACCGGTGAAGCAGAGGGCTTGGGTCCAGGTGAGCAGGTCAGCGGCGGTCAGTGCCAGTTCCAGCCAGGCTTTGTTCTCGGCATAGCCGTGGCAGGGGAAGTTGCGCAGCCCGGTGGTTTTGCCGCAGCGGATCCGGTCTTCGACCCGGGCGTGGGAACGGTGGTGGACTTCGAGGTCGGCGAGCTGCCCGCCCTCGGTGTCGGTGATGAACGCGGTGAAGCGGTGCCCGTCGGCGTCGGTGAACCGCAGCTGCGCGCCGGGATGGGGACGTTCCCGGCGGACGAACACCCGCGAACCTTCCGGCCATTTCGTCAGATCGAGCATGCCGGTGATCTCCGCGACCCATGCTCCCTTGCGGGGTTGTCCGTCGATGTCGTAAGCCGGGACCCACGCATCGTCGGGAATAGCCAGGACCGTGGCCTGCACCTCGGTGCTGATCGGGAACCCCATGGAGAACCCGCAGCCCGCCGCGCGGACCGCGGCGGCGAAGGCGTGGGTCGCGCCGGCGGCGTCGGTCCGGACCTGCACCCGCGCCGCCGCCGGGTCATCGGGGTCGGGCCGGGCGCAGGCGGGGAGCGCGGCCAGCGCCATCGTGAGGACCTCGGCGTGGTCGGCGGCGGTGTTGGACCCGGCCTTGCCCGGCCGCAGGATCCCGGCCAAGGCTTCCCCGCCGGCGACATCGGGCCGGTCGAGATAGGCCAGCAGCGGATGGAACCCGAACGTCTTCTTCCACGTTTTCGCCGCGTTCTCCTTCTCGCTGTGCGCGATGCTGATCGTCGCGTCGATGTCGATCGTCAACCCGGCAGTGACATCGGGCCCCGCTCCGGCGGCCCAGGCCCGTTCCCGGGCTGCCGCGCGGACCGCCCGCAGGCGGGTGAGGTGCTCGTCATCGACCCGGTCCAGCACCCGCCACGCGGTGGCGTCACTGGCCACCGGACCGAAGAGCTTGTCCTGATCTCGCAGCGTCGCCAGATGCGCCAGCGCGTCACCACCGTCGGCGATCATCACCGCCAGATCGGCCAGCACCCGCCCCGGCAGGTGCACCGGCATCCCGGCATAGGTGTCCAGAAGTGCCTCCGACCAGCCGGTTCCCAGGCCGGTGCTGACCGTCAGCTCCCGCAGCAACGCCACCCCCGCCCGCGACACGAGTCCCTCACCGTCCGCGGCGATACGTACCGATGACGCCTTGCTACTCTGCACCAAGGGAGTGCCTTCCTGCTCGTGGAACTTGATGTCTTCGCAAACACCATTTTTCCTTACAGGACAGGCACTTCCTCCATTTTCAGGCTCTGATCTACATCACACCGCGTGAAAGACGCAGGCTAAAGCCGCTCGTAGCGTCCGTTTGATAACGTTTGCCCGGCTCCTCCGGCTACCCATCGTGGCCGTCGTGATTCACGTAACACTGCTGGAATCAAGATCAGCACAGGACAATCCAGCGCCAGACCCGCTATGGCAGACTGGCGCCATGGCTGATAACCGTGACCAATGGACTGCGTTCCACTTCTCGCAGTCCAATCCGAACGGAGTTGGGCAAGGAAACGTGGCCCAGCTCCTTCGTCGCGTCGCGGACGCGCTGGACGAACTGGGCGCGGTCGACGTCCTTGACATCACATTCACGTCATACCCCACGGCGCCCGAGAACGACCTGACCATCACCGTTTATTACGACCGCCAGTCCTGACCTGTAAACGATTCGGCCCACTCGCTGATCGTCACGCGTGGCGGGCGTCCGCGATCAGTTCGGCAGGCACCGGTAGGCCGAGGTGTTCGAGGAGGGTGGCCAGCTCGGCGTCGAGTTCTCGCCCGACCTGGCTGACGCGCGGGTCGTGGACGCTGTCGAATCGGGTGCTGGGCTGGCCGATCGTGAACCAGGTGCGGTCGTCGCGGTCCACGTAGATCGCGGTGCGCGGTGGTGCGTAGAGCATCACCGACGGGTCGTGCTGGAACATACGCTGGGCGAAGACGTGATTGCCCATCAGGTATTCATGCACGGACGCGATTCGGCGGTCATGCCCTGCGGAGTGGTGTAAGAACGGCTCCGCGTGATCCACTCTGGACTTTAGGCGGTCATCGTCTCGGCCGCCATTATTTCCTTCGTTTCCATCGTAGTGTCCTCGTCGGGAAGCAGATGCATCCTGCTGCGAGCCAACAACTCCGGCCCGATATAGCGGTGTCCTTCGGCCCATTCATCGGTCTGCTCGGCCAGCACAGCACCGACCAGGCGGATGATCGCCGCTCGGTTCGGGAAGATCCCGACCACGTCGGTACGGCGGCGGATCTCCTTGTTCAACCGTTCCTGCGGATTGTTCGACCAGATCTGCTTCCAGATCTCACGCGGGAAACCGGTAAACGCCAACAGTTCCTCCCGAGCGGCATCGAGATGCTCGGCTGCGGCGGGTAGCTTGTCAGCCAATGACGCTACGACCTTGCCGAACTGCTCGGTCACGGTCGCGGCGTCGACCTGGTCGAAGATCGTGCGGAGCAGGGTCGCGACGCCCGGCTGTGCCGATTTCGGCACCTTGGTGAGCAGGTTGCGCAGGTAGTGGGTGCGGCAGCGTTGCCAGGCTGCGCCCGGCAACGCGGAAGCGACAGCGGCCGTCAGACCAGTGTACGCGTCGCTGGTGACCAGCCCGACTCCGCCCAGCCCGCGGGCGAGCAGGCCGCGCAGGAACGCCAGCCAGCCGGCCGGCCCCGTCCTCGGCGGAAGTGACCTCCAGGCCGAGGATTTCCCGGTGGCCGTCGTTGTTCACGCCGGTGGCGATCAGGGCGTGCACGTTCACGATCCGCCCGTTCTCGCGGACCTTGATGGTCAGGGCGTCCATCGCGACGAACGTGTACGGCCCGGCGTCCAACGGCCGCTCCCGAAACGCCTTGACCTGCGCGTCCAGGTGGCCGGCCATGTCGCTGACCTGCGATTTCGACAGGCTCTTCACGCCGAGTTGCTCGGCCAGTTTCTCCACGCGGCGGGTCGAGACGCCCAGCAGATAGCTGGTGGCCACGACGGTGACCAGGGCTTGTTCGGCGCGGCGGCGGTGTTGCAGCAACCATTCCGGGAAGTAGCTGCCGTGGCGGAGTTTGGGGATCGCCAGCTCGACGGTGCCGGTGCCGGTGCCGGTGTCCCAGTCCCGAGCACGGTAGCCGTTACGGGAGTTGGTGCGTTCCGGGGTGCGGGTGCCGTAATCGGCGCCGCAGACCTGGTCGGCCTCGGCGGACATCACCGTGTCGGCGAAGGTTGACCATGTTGCGGAGCAGGTCAGGACTCGCCGAGGCGAGTTGGTCGTCCAGCCAGCCGGTGGGGTCGATATTGTCAGGTGCGGTCATCGTGTTGTCTCCTTCGGTCGATCTAGCCATCTCGAAGGATCACGCGGTGGCCGTCCTTTATGGATACGCCACGCCGCTAACCAGCGGAAATGTCATACACCACCTCAGAGGACACAACCCCGATGACGCGACACGGGAGCTGGCGGTGTCGGTGTGGACGACCGCGCAAACCTCTCCGGCGGCCCAGCGCAAGGGCCGCTACGTCGCCGACGCGACCGCGCATCCCGCGAAGATGCTCCCGGCCGTCGCCGCGCACGCGATCGACCACTACACCCAGCCCGGCGACCTGGTACTCGACCCGATGTGCGGGATCGGCACCACCCTCGTCGAAGCCGTCCACGCCGGGCGGCGCGCGGTCGGCATCGAGTACGAGCCGCACTGGGTCGACGTCGCCCGCGCCAACCTCGCCCTCGCCCATACCGCTGGCGTTGAGCACGACGGGCGGGTGTTCCACGGCGACGCCCGCCAGATCGCCTCGCTGTTGCCGCCGGAGTACCTCGGGCAGGCCGCGCTCGTGGTCACTTCTCCGCCGTATGGGCCGTCTACCCATGGGCAGGTCGCGGTCTCGCCGGGCGCGGGGGTGCAGAAGTACCACCACCTCTACGGCAACACCCTCGACCGCGGCAACCTCGCCAACATCGGCCACCACCGACTGCTGTCCGGGTTCACCCGCATCCTCGCCGGACTCGTGCCGTTCCTGCGGCCCGGCGGACACATCGCCATCACCATCCGGCCGTGGCGCGAACACGCCGAACTGATCGACCTGCCCTCCCAGATCCTCGCCTGCGGCATCCACGCCGGCCTGATCCCGGTCGAACGCTGCGTCGCGCTGCTCGCCCGCGCGGCCGAGCACGACCTCGTCGCGCGCGGGTCCTTCTTCCAGCGCGACTTCATCCGCAAACAGCGTGAAGCCGGGCTGCCGTTGCATCTCATCAGCCATGAGGACGTGCTGATTTTCCGCACCGTACTGCGCAGGGCGGCGGGTTCAGGAATCGCGACGGAACGCCAAGAATCCCGACGCTTCGTCACCGGCCGGACGCGACACGCCGGGAACCCGAGTACCGGCTCGGGCGAGTCGGAGAGCTGGGCGGCATGAGCACCCGACCGCGCCACACCCCACGCGGATCGGGGCACCACCCCGCCCCGTCGCCGTTCCCACGGCGGCGGCGGGGGCGGCGGGGGCGGCCACGCCGCTGGCGGCGACGGCTATAGGGAGTCCTGGTCCGGTCGTCGGCTCGGTATGCACCGGCTACGGCGGACTCGACCTCGGGGTGCTCGCCGCGCTCGGCGGCGGCCGGATCGCGTGGTGCGCAGACCCCGACCCGCACATCGCGGCGATCCTCGCCGAGCGGATGCCCGGAGTCCCGAACCTCGGCGACGTCCGCGCCATCGACTGGACGCGCGTGGAACCGGTCGAGGTGCTCACCGCCGGGTTCCCCTGCCAAGACATCTCCGCCGCCGGGCGGCGCGCGGGCATCGAGAACGGAGCGCGCAGTGGCTTGTGGACCGACATCGTGGTTGGCGTTCGCGTACTACGACCCGCGCTCCTCCTTGTGGAGAACGTCGCCGCGCTTCGCTGGAAAAACGGCGGCCTCCACCGTGTACTCGGCGACCTGGCCGAAGCGGGGTATGACGCGCTCTGGCGTAGCGTCCGCGCCGCCGACGTCGGCGCGGCACACCGCCGCGAGCGGGTGTTCCTGTGCGCCTGGCCCCGCGCCGGTGCCGCCGACGGCGCAGGCGGGGATGTTGCCGACGCCGACCGCGCACGACGGCTCGTCCAACGGCATCTCCGCCGCGAGCAGGCAGGGCGGTCCGTCGCTGTTGGACGAGTTGCGGCTGTTGCCGACGCCGGCGGCCTCGGACGCGAAGAACTGCACTCATCGGACTCAGACCGGTGGGCCATCGCTGCCCGACGAGGCTCGGTTGCTGCCGACGCCGAGGGCGTCGGACACCGGCACGACGGGACGCAGAGCGGGCGCGGGATTCCGGCCGCCGTTGTCCCAGCAGGTGCTTCCACTGGTAGACCCGCAGGCGTTCCTGCCGACACCACGGGCGACCGACGGGACGAAGGGCTGCCCGGCGCAGCGAGGCTCCAAAGGCGACCTGATGCTGCCCTCGGCGGTCATGCGACTGGTGGCGCCGGAGGCAAGCGACGACGGCATCTCGTAGCCGTCGCCGACCCCGCCGACCCGGAGCCGTCGCCGTCAGGTCGTCCCGAGGTGGACTGGGGTGTCTACGCGTCGGCGGTCCGTCGGTGGGAGCAGGTCCTCGGACGCCCCGCGCCGTTCCCCACGCAACCCGGTCGGCATGGCAGTCCGGTGTTGGCGCCGGTCTTCGTGGAGTGGCTGCAAGGGCTCGAACCCGGCTGGGTCACCGGCCTCGGGCTGCCGCGTACCGCCGAACTTCGCGCGCTGGTGGGAAACGGAGTCGTCCCCCAGCAGGCCGCGCACGCGGTCGGCCTGTTGCTGGCCGACCTCGCCGCGCTGCTCGGTGACATCGACGAGCGCTTCGGATACGGGCGGGAGGCGAAGGCGGCATGACCAGTCACTTGCCGAACCCGACCTCCAGTCCGGCCTTGCGGTTGCTGTCGTTGGGCGCCGGTGTCCAGAGCAGCACGGTGTTGCTGCTTGCCTGCGACGGCGTGATCCCACGCTTCGACTACGCCCTGTTCGCCGACACCGGCTGGGAACCGCGCCAGGTGTACGAAAACCTCGCGCGGCTACGTGCCCACGCCGAGAACGCCGGTATCCCGGTGCGCACCGTCTCGGCGGGCAACATCAGAACTGACGCACTCGACCCCGCCCACCGCTTCGTCTCGATGCCCCTGCACGTGCTCAACGCCGACGGCTCCCGAGGCTTGGCCCGACGCCAATGCACGAGCGAGTACAAGATTTCGCCGCTGAAGAAGGCGGCACGACAGTTGCTCGGCTACCCGCATCCTCGGCGGGTTCCGCGCGGCGTGTACGTCGAGCAGTCCATCGGGATCAGCACCGACGAGTTCACCCGCGCCAAGGACTCGGGCGTGCGGTTCCTGCGCAACGTGTTCCCGTTGATCGAGCTGGGCTGGGACCGCGCCCGCTGCGCCGAGTACCTCGCCGAGCGCGGGTTCGGGCACACCGTGAAATCCGCCTGCGTTGGGTGCCCATTCCACGGAAACGCGGGCTGGCGGTGGATCCGCGACAACGACCCCGACGGTTGGGCCGAGGCTGTCGAGTTCGACAAGGCCATCCGCGACGGCTACCCCCGCGCCACCGAACAAGGCCAACCGTTGCGCGGACAGTACTTCCTACACCGCTCCTGTCAGCCGCTCGGCGAAGTCGACCTCGACCCGCCCGTCGCGCTGACGAAGCGGCACCTGCGGTTGGTCACCTCCAGCACAGTGGAGGAGGACGACCCGGACGGCTGCTCGCCGTGGTCGTGCCGCTCGGGCACCGCCGTCACCCCGGAGCGTGCGGCATGACCGCACCCCAGCACCCTGCGGTCACCGCGTCGCCGCCCCCGTTCGGTCGGCGCTCCGGTGACGCGACGCCTCGTCGCGTCACCGGAGTGAGCCTGGTGGTGCTGGCCGCCTACGTCAGCTCCATCGTGCACCGCGAACTGGGCCTCGACGCCACTGGAGTGCCCTGCTCGTCGGAGCGGTCGCGGTGCCCGCCGGGACGCTGTGGGCCGGGGCCACGTTCACCCTGCGGGACCTGCTGCACGAGTACCTCGGCCCACGCGGCGTGCTCGCCGCGATCGCGGCCGGCGCCGGGCTGTCCTGGCTGCTGGCCACACCGCAGATCGCGGTGGCCAGCGTGCTCGCGTTCACCGTCTCCGAACTCGCCGGGTCCCTTGTGTACGGCCGGCTGCGTACCTGTTCGGTGCTGGGCGCGGTGATCGGCTCGAACCTGGTCGGGCTCGGGATCGACAGCGTGCTGTTCGTGCCGCTGGCGTTCGGGTCCTTCGCCTTCGTACCCGGCCAGATCCTCGGCAAGACGGTCGCGACGGCGCTGACCGTCGCGGTGCTGGTCGCGGCGCGAACTGTTCGGCGGGGGGTGCGGTCATGAGGTTCTACCTCGGCACCCACCAGCCCGCCTGGCTGGCACGCGACCTCGGCATCCCGTTGTTGGTCTCGCATCGGCGGCTGGCGGGCCGCCGGAGCCTGCCGCGCACGACGGGGCCGTGGGCTTTGGACAGTGGCGGTTTTACGGAACTTTCGTTGTACGGCCGGTGGCAGACCGAAGCCCGCGCCTACGTCGCCGCCGTACGCCGCTACAGCGAGGAGATCGGACACCTCGACTGGGCTGCGGGTCAGGACTGGATGGTCGAGCCCCATGTGAGAGCACGGACCGGGGTGAGTCTGCGCACCCATCAGCAGCGCACCGTCGCCAACTACCTCCAGTTGCGGGAGCTGGCGCCCGAGTTGCCGTTCATCGCGACCCTGCAAGGACAATCGGTCTCCGACTGCCACCGCTGCGCGGACCTCTACGAGCGGCACGGTGTCGACCTGGCCACGCTGCCCCGGATCGGGGTAGGCAGCATTTGCCGACGCCAGCACAGCGGTGAGGTGGAACAGATCGTGCGTTCGCTGTCCGAGAGAGGGCTGCGCTTGCACACCTTCGGGGCGAAAGTCCTCGGCCTGGCCCGCTATGCCGACGCGATCTGCTCCAGCGATTCCCTCGCGTGGAGTTTCCGGGGCCGCCATGTTCCTGGCTGTTCTCCCAGCCACCGCAGTGAATCCAACTGCGTCCACTTCGCCTTGGCCTGGCACACCAGGCTTCTCGCGTCCCTCCCGGCGACCGACACAGGCGACAACGATGACAGCCCAGAACCCCAGCGGCCGGTGAGGTCTTTGCCCACCACCAGATTCACGCGAGCGCGCGGTCGTGGATCGCGCCCGCATCAGGCGAGCGCGCCTATCCGACCTGCCACCCGTACCCGACGCGAGCGCTCGATCACGAGCACCTCGCCTCTGGCCACCGCCGCGTAGCGGCCACCCGACAAGGAGTCAGCCATGACCACGAACACCAACCCTGACGGCGTTCCCCGCTGGGCCGCGACCGCCGGCCGCCGCTCTCTCGCCCAGCGCCTCGCCGCCCACGGCGCCCGCCTGTTCGGCTCGTCCAAGCGACAGCCGACCGACCGTGACAGCGGCCCGACGACCGACAGCGCGAACGTGCCCTGGGCGGTCCGCCAGCGCGTCCTCCGCGAGTACCACACCGCCACCCTCGCCCAAGCACGTCGCGGGTCCGAGGAACTGGTGCGCGCCGGGTTCAACACCGGAGCGGTCCCCTACGGCTACCGGCCTCGACGAGTCCGGATCAGCCCGTCAGGGCGGCGCCCGAGGTGGCGCACGCGGCTGGTGATCGAGCCGGCCGAGGCCATCCCGGTGAAGTTGATCTTCCGGTGGCGCGCCGAGGCTGGGCTCGACACCGCCGCGATCCGGCGGCGCCTCATCGACACGGGCTGCCCCGCACCGCGCGATCCGGAGACCGGGCTGGAAGGTGTGTGGACACGGGCGGCGGTGCGGGCGATCCTGCGTAACCCGGAAGTACACCGGCCGCCAGGTCTGGGGCCGCCACCACCACGGACGGCGGGTTCCCCGAGAGCAGTGGGTGTGGTCGCAGGAGTGGGTGCATCCGCCGCTGATCACCGTCGCCGAGTTCGCGGCGGCCCATCGCTACCAGTGGCTCGCGGACACCCCGCCGACCGGCAACGGTGCCCTGGCGTCCGCTGAGGTGCCGGATCGGAGGGCGGCCTGATGACCCGCCACGACGTGTCCACCGACCATGACGTCGACCCGGACGGGTTCGCCCACGAGGCCACCACCTCGCCGGGGCGCGCCGGGTCGGGATCGGCGGCGACCACGATGTCACCGGGATCTTGTGCGTCGCCGCTGCCGGGCGTGCAGGGGCAGCCGGGCGGGAACGGTGCGCCGGACGGCGTGGGGCCGTCTGCGGGCGAACCAGCGGGTGATCCGGTCCCGACGGTGTTCACCCCCGCCCAGGCGGCGGAGCTGTTGCAGGTGCCGGAGTCGTGGCTGCGCCGTCGGGCCGCGCGCCGCCTCGTGCCGTGCACGATGCTGGGCAAGCACCTGCGCTTCTCCCGCACCGACCTCAACCAGATCATCGCCGACGCGACCCGCACCGCGGCGACCAGCCAGCGCTCGACGGCTGGCACGAGCACGACCCCTCGTCGCCGGGGTCGGCCGCCGGTCCGCACCCGAACCGACTCTCGCCGACCCAACCGATGACCCGCACGGATGCTCCTCGCCCCTGAACACAGTTGGGTTGTGTTTTTCCGTCTACAGAGCGTCCATATGGCCGTGCCGCATTCCCGGCACGGCCATAACCACTCCTTCTCGAAAGAGGCCAACCATGGCTTGGGTAGAAAAACACGGAGACGGATTCCGTGTCCGCTATCGACTCGACGACGGATCCATCTTCAACGAAGCCGGATTCGCCGACCAGGCCGAGGCGGACAACCGCGCTGCCGACGTGGAGTCCGACCAGCGACGCCGCCGGTTCGTCGACCCCCGACTGGCCGAGACCACGATCGACGAGTGGATCCGTCAGTGGTCGGAAGCGCACCGGGTCGCTGACGTCACGTGGGCGACCTACGACTCGCACATCCGCAACCACATCCTGCCCCGCTGGTCGGGCACCGCCGTGGGAGAGATTGCGCGGATCGCGGTGAAGGGGTGGGTGAACAAGACGCTCCGCGAGAACATGGCCGACAAGAGCGCCCAGGATATCCTCGTGTTGTTCTCGATGATTCTCGGGGAAGCCGTGGCCGAGGGGCTGATCGGGTCGAACCCGTGCCGGAAGCTGCGGATCAGTTTCGACGAGCGGCCGGAGCGTCCGCACGCGGCCACGATGAGGTGGACGCGCTGGCCGGGCGCATGACCCCGGACAACGGGCTGATGACGATCACCGACGCCTACACCGGGCTGCGGTGGGGCGAGATCGCCGGGTTGCAGTGGATCCGCACCTACCTCGACGCCGACATCCCGCACATCGACGTCGACCCGAAGTTCGGCGCGCTGCACGAGGTGCGCGGGCGGTTGGAACTCGGCCCGCCCAAGACCCCGGCCAGTGTCCGCACGGTGCACCTGCCCGCCGTTCCTGGCCGACGAGTTGCGGGCACACCGCGACCGCAACCCCGACGCCCGGTTCGTCTTCACCGGGGTGAACGGTGGGCTGCACCGGCGGTCCAACTTCCGCCGCCGGGTGTGGCTGCCCGCGCTGGCCGGGGACGAGAAGAAGGGCTGGTCACCGCTCAACCAGGAGATGCACTTCCATGACCTACGCCACACGCACGAGACGTGGTTGATCGAGGACCACGTGCCCCGGATCATGCGGCTGGTGCGGCTCGGGCACAAGCGCAAGGACGTCGACGACCTCTACTCGCACGTCACCGAGCAGATGATCGAGGAGACGCTGCAGGCCCTCCACCAGCGGTGGGAGCAGGATGGCGGGTGGACCTGGCGGGAAAACCCCGCTGTGGAGCCAGAAGCGGCATGACCTCTTCGGATTGGGGCAGGTGGTCAGGAGGCCGTGCTCCCACATTGCTCCCAAAAATCAGAAACGGCCTGCCGATGAAGATCATCGACAGGCCGTCTGACCAGGCAAAACACAGTGTGGGCGATGCAGGGATCGAACCTGCGACCTCTTCGGTGTGAACGAAGCGCTCTCCCGCTGAGCTAATCGCCCGTGCTTGCGGGTGTGCGATCACACTGACAGACGGCGGATCGGTCAGTAACGGGGGGCCGGACGTGACAGTGCGACGTTCGATCAGCCGGTTCAGGGTGCAGGACACGTGTTCGGCCGGCGAGGGAGATTACGCACGCGCCAACATTCGCACGAATGTTGTTCCGGCGCGACCGCGTACCCGCCATGATGGACAGGGGGACGATCGAGGGCGGATTCGGTTACGGAGTGAAGTGAACCGGTAGCGCTACGAAGTAGTTCTGGCCCGGAAGAGTGATGTCCGGCCAAAGCGCGAGCGATTGCTGCTCACTTGTGACGTCACAACTGGAGTAGCTCGGTCGTTTCCTGACCGGGAAGGAGCAGGAGGGGTAACGACGATGCGAAACGACCATGTGACACTCCGTGCGACCGCGGTCTTCGATCTGCTGGCGCCGCGGTGCCCTGCGGTGCCCGTTCGGGTGGAGTTGCGTTATGACACCCGAGACCCATATGCGGTGGTAGCGGCGTTTCGAACCGGCAAGGCCGGTTGGGTCGAGTGGGTGTTCGCCCGCGACCTGCTGGCCGACGGCCTGATCGCCACCGCCGGCGAGGGTGACGTCCGGATCCGGCCGTCGGCGGACGACCCCGAGGTGGTTGTCGTCGAACTGAGCTCGCCGTCCGGGCACGCCGTGTTCGAGGCTTCGGCACAGGAGTTCGCCGACTTCCTCGACCGGACCTACGACGTGGTGCTCCCGGCAACGAGCACCTCTGGGTCGATGTTGACGACGCGCTCGCGCAGATGATCTCCGAACGAACTGCGGCTGATCAACGATGCCGGGGTGCCCACGGCGAACGAGGTCAGGGCACCCCGATTTGGAGCCCACTGAGGGGTCCGATAAAGTTTCGCTCGCGTCGAGGGGAAGCAGTGATCAAGCCGAAACCTGACGAAGCATATGCGGACGTAGCGCAGTTGGTAGCGCATCACCTTGCCAAGGTGAGGGTCGCGGGTTCGAATCCCGTCGTCCGCTCGGCAGCGGCCCTTCATGGTCCGGGTCGTATTCCGAGAGGCTCGGTCCTCGGGGCAGCGGCGGAGTGGCCGAGTGGCTTAGGCAAGGGCCTGCAAAGCCCTGTACACGGGTTCGATTCCCGTCTCCGCCTCGGGCGATTAGCTCAGTGGGAGAGCGCTACCTTGACACGGTAGAGGTCACTGGTTCAATCCCAGTATCGCCCACCAGCGTGTTTTAGCTGGCCAGACGGCCTGTTGGTGATCATCACCGGCAGGCCGTTTTCCCATTTATGGGAGCAAAAAGGGAGCACGGCCTGCTGACCACCTTCCGAACTGGGTAGAGGTCACGCCGCCTGCTCCCCGCAGAACCGGCCCATGACCAGGTACTGAACTCCTCCCACCGCCGCTGCAACGCAGCCAGCATGATCGCAACCATGACCGCGGTCACGTGCGAGTAGATGCCCGGAGCGTCCTCCTCCCGCTTGTGACCCAGCCGCTCCAGTTGCAGCACCCGCGCGACCTCGTCCTCGATCAGCCACGTCTTGTGCGCGTGCCGAAGATCATGAAAATGCATCCCCGGCTGGATCGGCGCCCACCCCTGCGCCTCGTCCCCGGCCAACGCGGGCACCCAGATCCGCCGCCGGAAGTTCGAGCGGCGATGCCAGCCACCATCACGCCCGGTGAACACGAACCGCGCACCGGGGTTGCGGTCGCGGTGTGCCCGCAGCTCGTCGACCAGGAACGGCGGGAGGTGTACGTCCCGGACACTGGCCGGGTGTCTTCGGCGGCCCTAGCTGAAGGTGTCCGCCGACCTCGTTCAAGCGCCCCGACCTTCGGGTCGATGGCGATGCGCGGGGTCTCTTCGTCAAGGCAGGTCCGGGTCCACTGCAACCCGGCCAGCTCGCCCCACCGCATCCCGGTGTAGGCGCCGGTGATGATCATCAGTCCGTTGTCGCCACCCGCCCGGCCCGCGATGGCATCGACTTCGTCCGCGCTGGCGTGAGGTCGTTCGCAAGAGTCTTCGAAGCTGATGCGGAGTTTGCGGCAGGGGTTCGTGCCGATCAGCCCCTCGTCGGCTGCTTCCCCGAGAATCATCGAGAACAAGATGAGAACGTTCTCCGCGGTCTCGTCGGCCAGGTTCGCGCGGAGTGTTTTATTCACCCAGCCCTTGACGTTGATCCGGGTGATATCACCGAGCGCGGTGCCGGACCAGCGAGTCATGATGTGGTTGCGGATATGTGAGTCGTATTTCGCCCAGGTTCCCGTGGTGACGTGCTGGGCGTCGCGCCATTGGCGGATCCACTCGTCGATCGTGGTCTGCGCCAGTCTCGGGTCGGTGAAACGGTTGCGCCGCTGATCGGACTCGACGTCGGTCGCCCGTTGCTCGGCGTCGTCCTGCGTGGCGATATCCGTGCTCGGTGAAGATGGTTCCGTCGTCGAGTCGATAACGGACCCGCAAACTACGTCGATGTCCTTCTACCCATGCCATGGTGGACTCACTTTCGAGATAACATGGATGTGACCGTGCCGGAAATGTGGCACGGTCATATCCACGCTCCATTACTGGAAAAGCGCAATACAAATGTGTTCATACGTCGAAAGACGTGTTGTGCTGTGCCGCGAACGCGGTGTCAACGGGAGACGGGACGGACGGGACTGCGGGGCCGCCCGCGCCGACGCGGCGGCCTGCTGGCGACCTGTCTCAATTCGCTCCAGTTCGTAGTGATCGTGAATGCCCTGGTCATGGCTTTGTGCTGGTAGGCACCGGTTCACCGGACTACCCCCGAAGGTTGACATTTGGTCGGGATTCGTGACAAGGTGTCGACCTTCACGACCGACGGTCATTTCTGGCGAACCGAGGTGCACATGGCGTTGGCGGTGGTGCGCACGCTGGGCAGCCCACGACGGCTGACCACAACGCAGGACCTGGAGGACTTCCAACAGGAACTGGTCGATCAGTATCTGCTCGCCGCCGTCGGCGCCGGGATCGGCGATGCCACGATCCGCCAGGACCGCAGAGTGATCTTCGAGTTCAGCCAGTTCCTGAACCGTCCTCTCTGGACGGCAGGACCGGAAGACGCGGACCGGTTCCTGCGCTACCAACGCAAGGATCTCGGGCTGATGCGCTCGACGGTCTACCACAAATCGCTGGCGCTGACGCAGTTGTTCGACTTCTTGATCGCCCGCTACCAGGGCGACGTGCACGCGCTGACCGGCTGTGTGCTGGTGCAGCCCATCGATGAACACAACCGGCCGGCCAACCCCGCGTATGCCGAGATCCGGATACCCCCGTCCGACCAGGACGTGGAAACCCTGTTCGGAGCGTGGCGGCTGGCGGTCAAGGACTCGCGCAAGTTCCTGCCCGCAGCACGAGACTATGTGGCCGCCTCGCTGTGGCGCCGGGTCGGCCTGCGCATCAGCGAGACCGCGATGCTCGACATCCGGGACTGGCGGCCGGACCTGGGCGGGCACGGCAAGCTGCACATCCGCTACGGCAAAGGCAGCCACCGACGCGGACCCAAGCCCCGGCTCGTACCCGCGATCAACGGGGCGGACGGGCTGATCACCTGGTGGCTCACCGACGTGCGCCACCAGTTCGGCGAGGACTGGTCCGACCCGGACGCGCCCATGTTCCCCAGCGAACGCCACCAAGGCACCGGACGCTGCGGACGGGCGCGACCGAACACCCTGCGCTCGGGCTTCACCGACGCGGTCGCTGCGTTCCTGCCGAGTTGGGCCAGAAGGCTGACACCACACGGAATGCGGCACTACTGCGCCTCGTCGATGTACGCCTGCGGCATGGATCTCAAAGCTATACAAGAACTTTTGGGCCACGCCTGGCTGTCCACCACGACCCGGTACATCCACGTCCACGCCGAGCACATCGAGCACGCCTGGCAGACCGCGAATGAGCGTACCGCCGCGCGGCTGATCGGTGCGGGAGGCTGAGGCCATGCGCTGGAACCTGCGAATGAGAGCCGCCGAGGCCGGGATCTGGAAATCCACCGAGCTGCGCCGCCGGCTGGCCGAGGCCGGACTGGAGATCAGCGCCGGGAAGATGTCGGGGTGGTGGACCACCACCCCGACCACCATCCGCCTGGACGACCTGGACGTGCTGTGCTCGGTGCTGGGCTGCTCGCCCGCGGAGTTGCTCATCTGCGAGCCGGACAAGGTCGCTGCCCGCAAACCGGACGCCGCCGAGGGCACCGAGGGTGGTGGGCCGCCGCCGATCACGCCGCGGCTGGGCCGGCACCGGTCGGAGCCGCCGGTGTGAGTGGTCGCGGCAAGCGGATGTGCACGGTGTGCGGGCGCACCCCGGCGGCGTTCCCGCGTGTCGACTACTGCTTCGGCTGCTGGCCCGGCGGCCCGGTCACCCCACCGCCGTGCCTGTCCTGCGGGTCGCGCACCGAATACTTCGTCAACGGGCAGTGTCACCGCTGCCACCGCGACGGACACCCCGGCGTTGATTCCTGTGTGGACTGTCACGCCTGGGGCGCGACCCGTACTCTGCGGTGGTTGTGTCGCGGCTGCGATTCCTGGCGCCGCAAGTTCCCCACGATCGCTTCCTGCCGCAGTTGCCGCACCGTCCGCACGCTCGACGACGAGGGCCTGTGCCGGTTGTGCCACCGGCAAGCCGTTTACGCCACCCCGCTCGGCCGGCCCGCCGACCCGGTGGCGGCCAACCGGTTCGGGCAGCAGTTGTTCTTCGCCGACATGGGCCGCAGCCCCCACACCCCCATCCCGGCGGACGCCGCGGCACCGCCCTCGCGGGTCCAGGTGGCCGGTCCCGGCCAGCACACACTGTTCGCGGTGCACCGCGACTTGGCCGCGCACGGACGAGCCGGCCTGCCACCACCGCGCGACCCCACCCTGGCCGCCGACCTTGATCGCCAAGCGTGGGAGCACGCCGCGGCCTCGGGCTGGAGCCCGCGGCGGACCACCGATACCTGCCACGGCCTGCGCATCCTGCTCGGCCTGCAAGACGTGCCCGGCGCGCCGATTCCGGCCAGCGACGTAGCCGAACTGCGCCGCATCGACCTGCCGGTCTGGACCGTGCTGGAAGTCCTCGCGGGCGCCGAGATGCTGGTGGAAGACCGCACCCCCACCCTGGATGTCTGGTTCGCCGAACTGACCGAGGGCCTGCCCGAGCAGATGGTGACCGAGCTGTCCCTGTGGTGGGAGATCATGAAGCACGGCAGCACCACCCCGCCACGCCGCCGTCCCCGCAGCCCGGTCACCGCGCGCCTGCACGCCTACTGGGCGCTGCCCGCCATGCGTGCCTGGGCCGCGGCCGGGCGCACCACGCTGCGCGAAATCTCCCGCGAGGACGTGCTCAACGCCTTGCCTCCCAGCGGAAACCCCCGCGCGAACACAGGCCAGGGCCTTAAATCGATCTTCCGAGTGCTCAAAGGCCGCAAGATCCTGTTCGTTGACCCCACCGCGCGCATCCAGACCGGCTACACCGCCGCCCGCCAACCCCTGCCACTGGACGTCGAACCAGTCCGCGCCGCGCTGCAATCCCCGCACCCCGCTCAGGCGGCCGTGGTCGCCTTGATCGCTTTCTATGGGCTGCGCGCCGGACAGATTCCGCCCCTTCGGCTCACCGACCTGCGCGACGGCCGGCTGCACCACGATGGCCGCGTTATTCCCCTGGCCGAACCGGTCCTGGTCCGCCTGGCCGCCTACCTGGACTACCGCAACCACCGCTGGCCGAACAGCCGCAACCCCTACCTGTTCGTGCACTACCGCACCGGCCACCGCACCACCCCGGTCGGGCTGCGCTGGGTCTGGCTGACCATCGGCCCCGGCCTGTCGCCCACCGCGCTGCGCGAGGACCGCATCCTCGACGAAGCCCGCGCCACCGACGGCGACGTCCGCCGCGTCTGCGACCTGTTCGGCCTGTCCATCGAGGCGGCCTGCCGCTACACCGCCACCCTCAACCATCCCGACCTCGCCTCCGACACGTCGGCCGGCACGCAGGGCAGCACGCCGCAGTGACCCGCCGACAGGCAATTGGCTCGCCCGGCGAGCAGCGCATCGGGCACCATGCGGTGCGTGTCCCCAGAATTCCTGCCCGGCATCGAGCTGTCCGACCGGCTCTACCGTGACGCGGTACGACCACTGCTGTCCCGCCACGCACCCGGGCTGCCCCACACCGCCGCCCTGCTCGGCCCCGGCTCGGACGTCCTCGGGTTCGACACCGCCCGATCGACCGACCACGACTGGGGACCCCGCCTGCACCTGTTCCTGGGTGCCGACGATCTCGCGGCACACGGCGACACGATCGCCGAGCTGCTCGCCGACCATCTGCCCTCCACGATCGCCGGCTACCCCACGAACCTGATCGCCGTCGGGGAGCGGGATACCCGCCACATGCGGCCCACACACGGGCGCATCCAGCACGCCGTCGTGATCGCCGAGCCCGGCGACTGGCTGACCGGTCACCTCGGGTTCAACCCACTGGCCGGGATCACCGTCTTCGACTGGCTGGCCACCTCCACCCAGGCCCTGGCCGAGGTCACCGGCGGCGCGGTCTTCCACGACGGACTGGGCTGCCTGAAACCGGCTCGCCGCGCGCTGGCGTGGTATCCCGACGACGTATGGCGCTATGTACTGGCCTGCCAGTGGCAACGTCTCAGCCAGGAAGAACCCTTCGCCGGCCGCTGCGCCGAGGTCGGTGACGATCTCGGTTCGGCCATCATCACCGCACGCCTGGCCCGCGACCTGATGCGGCTGTGCCTGCTGATCCACCGCAGCTATCCGCCCTACAGCAAGTGGCTGGGCAGTGCCTTCGCCCGGCTGCCCGTCGCAGAGCGGCTCGGCCCGGTGCTGTTGGCCGCGGTGTCCACTGTCGACTGGCGCTCCCGCGAGGACAATCTGGTGACCGCCTACGAAACCGTGGCCGCCCTGCACAACGACCTGGGACTCACCACTCCGGTCGATCCACACGTCCGGCCCTTTCACGACCGGCCCTACCGGGTGCTGCACGCCGAGCGCTTTGCCACCGCACTGCTGGACACCATCACCGATCCGCTCATCCGCGACCTGCCGCTGACCGGTGCCATCGACCAATTCGTCGACAGCACCGACGCCCTTGCGCACCGCACTCGCAGCCGACGCCTCAGCGAAGCGCTGTACCGACCGGCGCGGTAGCGCCCACGCTTCAGCGCCAACCGCGATATTCGTGGCCGAACCGGAACCTCCCGATACCCTCACCCGGTACCTCCCACACTCGGGTTCCCGCCAGAACCCCCTTCAGAATTCGTGAACCCATAAACGTTCGACCGCCAGGTGTCGATCGGTTCGACGGCGGTGGCGGAGAGCTGTTTCTGGCCGGGCACGCCGAGGACCAGGGCATCGCTGAAGTTCACGCTGCACGACACCGTGACCGACACTGTGCCGCCTGGCTGCATCCCACCGGTGGTGGTGTCCACGGCCAGCGACTGGCAGCTCACCCCGGCCGAGGACAACGCGCTGGCCGCGGTGGACTGCGCCGCCGCGATCGCGGTCGGCGCGGTCCGTTCGATGCTGGCCGCGCGGGCAGCCTCGTGCGCGGCGTCATCCAGCCGCAACCGGGCGTCCACACCGCGGTGGATCACCACGGCGACGAACACCAGCAGCATGATCAGGAACGGGGTCACCAGCGTGACTTCCGCCGCCACCGAGCCCCGGTCGGCGTGCCACCAGGCCGTCCACCATCGCCCGCCACGCCGCCGGTGTCCCGGTGGCCGCGTCAGGCCCTGCCGTGGGCAGGTGACAGGCGTCGGTGCCGCTGATATTTTCCTTGCCATCAAGGGAATCACCCACCGCCGGCTAGGTCCGGAACGAACCTCTCAACAGGACCGACGGCCTCGGCGTGTACCGGCAGGTGCAGGAACGGTATGACCGAGGTGGCGGTGCCCGAGATCCGCACCGACGCCGACGTCGCGCTGCGGTCGGCGTTCACGCTGGCACCGGTCAGCGGCCCGGAATCGAGTTGGGTGAGCATCTGCTGTGCGCTGGCGCTGCCCGCGGCCGCGGTGCCGTCCTGGGCTCGCGCCGCGGCGAGCCCTTGGGAGGCGGCGGCTTGAGCGATGTGCTCGGCGTGCGACCACAGCGCGAACTGGATGATCGCCAGCAGCATGAACAACAGCAGCGGCGTCGCGATCACCAGTTCCACGCTGACCGAGCCACGATCGCCCCGCAGCATCCGCTGAACTCGCCTCACCCCACCGGAGCGTCGGTCTGCCCGTTGTCCTGGCAGGGGACGTCGTTGTGGGGAGGGCGTGGTGCCGGTCATGGCGTTAGAGGTTGATGCCGTTGGCCTTGGCGGTCACCTTCGCGACGATGATCGCGATGATCGCCAACGCGGCCACGACCAGCAGCGCGGTCACCAACACCGTCTCCGTCGAGTACCCGGCCTCGGGCTCCCGGCGCACCAGCTCCCACCGCGCCCGGAACACCGTCCACACCGCCATCCAGTAGTCGTGCATCCCGTTCTCCTCCTGTGGTTCTTCCCTCCGTGCCCCGAACTCACCGATCCATCAAAGTCCGGCCAGGACTTGGGTGAGCGCCGGGTACGCGATGAACGCCAAGAAGCCGAGGAACAACAACATCACCGGCAGCGACATACGCTCGGTCGCTGCGGTGGCGTCGCCTTCGGCGTCGGTGATCTGGTGCGTGCGCAGCGCCCCGGCTTTCGCCGCCAGGCTCGCGCGGACCTTGGCGCCCTCGGTGCCGGCCAGGCTGACCGACGCGGCCAGTTCGGCGAGTTCGGTGACGTCGAGTTCCTCGCCGAGTTGCCGCAGCGTCGCCCACGGCGTCGTCCGGGTCAGTCGGGCGGTGTCCAGAGCGCGGCGGATCTGCTCGAAGGCCCATCCGCGGCCGATGGCCACCGAGTCGTTCAACGCACTGTCCACCCCCGCGCCCCCGGCCAGCGTGATCCACACCAAGTCCAGATAGGCGGACAGGGCGTGGCGGAACCCGGAGCGCAGCTTCGCCGCGTCCGACCGGGCCTGCAGATCGGGCAGGACGAACCCGGTCACGGCGAGCACGAGCCCAGCGACGAGGGGGAATTCGATCCCCAGCGACAGGTCGGCCACGGTGAGCAGTAGTTGCAACAGCACCGGCGCGAGCAGCCCGGCGATGGCCAAGGCTCGCCTTCTCCGCCAAGTGCGTGGCCACCGGGCGCCCGATCACCGCGAGATCACGAGACAGCCGTTCACCGGGAAGGCCCAGGGACCGCAGCGGAGCGATGAACGGGCGGCCGAGCTTCGCCGCCCACCCGGTGTCCTCGGTAGCCAGGATCGGCGTCGGCGCCGGAGGGGTGGTCGAACGGGCCAGGACCGCACCGAGCGCGGGACGCGGCGGGAACAACCACACCGCCAACGCCCACAAGCCGACGCCGAGCCCGACTCCCAGAACCAGTGCGGTGATCACCGGTGTTCCACCTGCCTTTCGGTGCCCTGCGCGGGATCGCTCGCGGCGGCCTCGCCAGTGATCGAGAGGAACCTGGTGCGCTCGGTGACCCGCGCGATCCGGACCAGCCACGCGAAGCCGAGCGAGAACAGCACGCCGATGATCAGCAGCACGACCTGCCCGCCCGCCGAGTCGTAGGCCGACAGGTACGGGCGGTTGAGCAGCACCACGGCGACCGCGAAGGTGATCGTGGTGCCCACGATCACCCGCACCGACGTCCGCGTCCGGGCGCGCCCGGCTTCCACGCGCATCCGCATCGACGCTTGCTCGCGGGCGGCGTGGGCCAGCGACCCGAGTAGATCCCCGAGCTGCCGGGCCTGCTGTTCGGCGGCCAGCACCAGCGCGGCGATCACCAGGTCCCCGGTCGGGTCAGCGAGCTGGTCGGCCAGGGCGCGCAGGGAAGGGGCGAGACGGTCGCCGTTCTCGATGCGGGCGGCCAGCTCGGTGATCTCGTCGCGGATGGCCGGCGGTGACAACGGCGCGGTCGCCAGGATCGCCTGTTCCAGCCCGGCGGCGGCCGACAAGGTGTCGCGCAGCATCTCCGTCCACGTCGCGACCGCCTCAATACGTGCGACCCGGCGGGCGTGCTCGGGGTCGCGACCCAGCACGCGGGGCAGCGCCCAACAGGCCAGGCCCGCCAACACGGCGCCAACGAGCCAGCCGGTGGCCAGCCCGGCCAGTAGCCCGATCGCGACCGCCAGGCCGATCCGCAGGACCTGGCGCTGATCACCAGGCGAGTTCTGTCGGCGACGGAGTTGGACACGGCGAGGCCGAGCGGGATCGACTCCGCGCCAGCCGACGATCACCAGGAGCAGGCCCACACCGACGCCCAGGCCCAGCAGCGCGGCCACGGCGGTGCCGAGCGTGACGGTCATGATGCCCACCAACCTTCGGGCTGCTCCAGCACGACGGGGTCGAAACCTGCGTCGACGAGGTCGTCGAGGTTGTCGGAGCGCATCGACCCGGCCACCGGCCGGGCACGCCGATCTGGACCAGGGCGGTAGATCTCGTTGGAGACGACCTGCGGGCCATCGGCGCCGACAACCACGCGGATCGAGGACACCACCCTGGTGGTGCGGTCAGTGCCGCGGGCGAGGTGCACGACGAAATGCGACCGCGGAGGCGACCAGCAGGTTGGTGGCCTCCAAAGGAAGCCGCTCGACGCCCTGGGCGGCGTAGGAGGCCAGCCGGGTGAACGCGATCCGGGAGGACGAGGCGTGCAGGGTGGCCATCGAGCCGTCGTTGCCCTGCGACATCGCGTTGCACATCGGGATGACCTCGGGGCCGCGGATCTCGCCGACGATCACCCGGTCCGGGCGACATGCGCAGGCCCCAGCGGACCAGCTCGGACTGGCGAGATCGCGCCCTCGCCCTCGATGTTGGCCTCGCGGGCTTGGAAGGCGGTCACGTCGGCGTGGATGTCCGGGTCGAGTCTCCAGGCCGAGTTCGAAGGCGTCCTCGATGGTCACGATGCGCTCCATCGGGTCCATCTCCGCGGCCAACGCCCGCAGCAGGGTGGTCTTGCCCGCGCCGGTGCCGCCGGTGATCAGCACGTTATTTTTCGCCCGCACCAGCGCGCGCAGGAACTCCTGCAGCCCGGCGTCGATCGTGCCCCGCGCAGCGCAGCTCGGGGAGGGTGACGGTCAGGTAGCCGTGCCGGCGGATCGACAGCGAGGTCACGCCGCCCGCGGTCAGCCCCATCACCGCGAACAGCCTTTCCCCGCCGGGAAGCTGGAGATTGACCGCTGGGGAGCCTTGGTCGAACCGGCGCTCCTGACTGGAGGCGCGGGCGGCGAGCAGCCGCACCAGGTCGGTCAGCTCCTCGTTCGACGCCGCGATCGGGGCGACCTGGGCGCGGCGGCCGTCGTTGTACTGGACGAAGACCCGGTCGAACCGATTAGCGTTGATCGTCTCCACGGTCGGGTCATCCAGCAGCGGTTGCAGCCCGGCCATGCCGAACAGCTCGTTGATGACCTCGTTGATCACCCGCTGCTCGACTGCCGGGCCGACGAGATCGCGGTCGGCGTCCAGTTCGCGTTCGGTGTGCACGGCGACCGCGTCGTCCAGGATCGCCTGCGCCAACGCACGCCGGGCCTCTCGGCTGACCGAACCAGTTCGCCGCTGCTGGGCATCGACCCGTTGCGGCAACTCGGTGCCCAGTGTGTCGCGCAGGTGCTGGCGCAACCGCCCGATAGCGGCCGACATGTCGACCGGCTCCGGCGCCCCGAACACCTCCGGCGCGGGCGCGCCGAAGTAACCCGGAGCCGCCGCTGGCGGGGTGGGAGGCCAGCCACCGTGCGGGTGATCCTGCTGCTGGTGGGGACGCAGTGGCACCGGAGACGGGTAGCCGTTGCCGTTAGGTGGATAGGTCATGACGCCGCTCCGGGCCGAGGGCTGGGGTCGGGGAATGTCGGGTGACCGGTCGGAAGCGGCGCAGACCGCACGCCGTTGACCGACACCGGGCCGCCCGGCACACCGGGCACCGCCCGCAAGACCGGCACCGGCCGGTTGGGGACCGGCGCTTGGTGCGGCAGTGCGCGTGGCGGCGCCTGCTGTGCCACCAACACCTTCGCGACTTTGTGCGCGAGTTGGCCCAGCGGTGAGTGCGCGGGTCCGCCGCGGCCCCACCGAAGCGAGTGGGGTCGCCCGCACAGCACGGCCGCGCCCCGCGGGTCATCCGGCACCCGGCCCAGTGGGGGCACGCCCAGCTCGTGGGCGACCTCGGCCGGGGAATAGCCCTCGCCGACCAGCAGCATCACCGGATGCGGGCTCCATCGGCCGATCGTCGGCAACCGGCGCGGCAGGTGCGCGAGGTCGTCCGCGTGCGCCCCGGTCAGCAAGACCATCGCGTCCGCGGCGCGCACGATCGGCAGCGCCGGGGACCCGGTGTCGATCCGCCCGCAGTCCACGATCAGCACCGCGTCCGGCACGTTTGCCGCCGCACGCAGGATGCCGGCCCCGGCGGCGGGGTCGGGTGTCAGGGCGGACAGCGCGTTTCGGGCGCGGTCGGCGTCCGGGGGTGCGGCGACCACGGGCAGCCCGCCGGGCAGGGCCTGGGCGTGCTGCCACACCAACGCCGGGTCCGCGCTGCGGCGAGCCGCTGCGGCCAGGCTCAGCAGCCCTGGCGTGGATTCCAGCGAGAACCGCGTCAGCGAGGTCACCGCCGGAGGGGTCGGCCTCGACCAGTACCGGGCGACCAGGCGCGGGCCATCGCGCGGCCAGCGCGACGCGAGAAGGTAGTCACTCCCGGCGAGCCCTTCACCGACAAGACCGCGACCAACATCAGCGACCACCTCCCGAGACCATCACGATGGACAACTGACCCGCCGGCACGGCCGCGATCTGGCGTGCGGCGGCCTCGCCCAGTTGCACCGAGATCACCGTGATCTGCTGGTTGGGCGGCGAGGTCACGCTGGTGACCACCGCCGGCCACACCGTCGACTGGTCCGGGGTCGGCGGGCTCGCCACCGCGGCGCCGGCCTGGCTGGGCACGAACACCACCGACACGTGCGAGCCGGGCGCGACCTCGGGCGGGAACTGCCCGGACTTCAGCGACAACGCCGCGAGCGCCTGCCCCGCCGGGGAAACCCGCCGCGCCCACCGCGTCCGGGGTCAGCAGCGCACCGGCGGATAGGCTCGTGGACATCGTCTTGCCGACCACGTTGGCCGCTTGGCTGGCGTCCACAACGGACACTCCGGGATCGACGGCGACGTTGACCTGCTTGAGATCCTGTGCGGTCAGCACCTGCCCGACGGACACGGACTGGGCCAACGCCAGCACGGGCTCCCGGTTGCCGGAGTTCAGCGAGACCACCAGGAACACCGCCGCGCACACCAGCACGAGCAGCGCGCCCAGCAGCAGGTGCGGGACGCTGCGGCGTCGGCCGCCGCCGCGCAGCCGTGAGGCGGGCGGTTTCTTGCCGTCGGCGACCCATGGGCCGCCGGTCGAGCCGAGTGGCCGGTTCGTGTCCGGCTGGGTGGTGATGTTGGTGCTCACGCCGGTACCTCCAGGCATGGGGCTGGTACGCCGCGTCGCCAGGTGGTGATCGGCGAGCGGAGGGGTGTGGTGCTGGTGTGTGTTGTTGTGTTGGGGTCGGCCTGCCCGGTGGGGTCAGCCGCCGTTGTTCAGGGCTTGGGATTCGGCGACCCGGAAGGCCGCGTTGCCGGTCGTGGTCAGGTCCGGGAACACCCCGCCCTGGCCCGCGCCCGCCCACCTGACGGTCCAGTGCACGGTCGCCGATACCGGGAACGCTTGTCCCGCTTGGCTTGCCGAGGAGGTCCGGTAGGTGTGGCCACAGTCCGGAGAGGACGCTGTCGGCGCGGTTCCAGGGCTGAACGGGGTGCCCGCGCCGGTGCAGGTGACCGTGCTGCCGTCACCCATCGACCACGTCACGGACGTCGGTGTCGCGGTCGCCGTCACGGACACGCCGGGGACGGTGGCGGTCGCCGAGACCGGACCCCATCCGCTGGACAGCCACATCCAGGTCGGGAGGTTGACCAGTTGCTCGCCCGCGGGGTTCGCCGCGATCGTCGGCGTGGGGAACCGCAACTGGTTGCGTGCTATCTGCGCCAATTGTGCCGGGGACGGCTGCGGCGCGGCACCAGGTGCCGGTTGTCCGTTGGCGATCCAGACCGGCGGGTGATAAAGCCCATCGGTGATACCCGCGGTGGTGCACTTCCAGACATACCAAGAACCTTGCTGTCCCGGAGCCGGCCCGGCGGCTGGTTGTGCTGAAAGATCAGCGCTTGCTGCTGGGCGCGTGAACGCGACCAATTGGACGGTGGTGCCGCCGGAGGGCGACGGTCGGTGGTAGGCGGCTGTGATCGCACCGGCGGGTGGCTGGTAGTCGCTGGGCACGTAGGAGCAACTCGCCAGATTCGAGCTGCCACCGATGATCGTGTCGCCGCCATTGTTTCCGCCGGTGCCACTTCCGTTGTTGCCCGAGCCGCCGTGGCTGGGCTGTTGATCGCCGCCTCCGTGACCGCCACCTTGGTTCCCACCGTTGCCGCCCGAGCCCGCTCCGAGTTGACAGTCCGGCGTGGGACTCTGGCCGCAGTTCACGTTTCCCCAGCCGTTGGCGAAGGCAGGAGCCGCGCCGGCCAACGCAAGCACGACCGCAGCACCAGCGACTACTGACGCGCGCCTCAACATGATCCGACCGGCTGGATTCCGAAGTCGCTGACCTTCCACGAGCTGTCCGCCTGCTTCTGCACTGTTGCCTTGATGAACTGGCGCCCGCCGGGGCCGTCATTGGCTGGTTGTCCGTTGTCGGCGCGGTACTTCAGGAAATGGGTCGAGTCACCGCAGTCGTTGACGATCACCGTGACTGGGTTGGTCGGCGGATCTACTGATGCCACGGTGGGGTTGAGGACGGGCTCGCCCTTGGTTACCAGGCCGTTGTAGTGATCGGCATACATGCCTCGGCTCAATGTCGATAGCGCCAAGCCGGTGGCGTACTGGCCCAGCTTGGGCGACTGCCAGTCCGAAGTGGTCCCGGCGACGACGAAGTCGTGCCACATGCCCCGGTAGGCGGTGAGCGCGGCTTGCTTGGCTTGATCCACCGGGCTCATGGGCGTGGTCGGTGCCGCCGATGACATCGGCGCCAAGGGAGTCGACGTGGTCGGCGCCGGATCGACTCGGCGTCCTGGAGCTGCACGAGGTGAGCGCGAGCGCTACCGTACTGATCACGAACAGCGTCGTGATCCGGCCCCGCCCCTCGTGCTGGAGATCGGTCCTCCTGCACAGCCACCCCCGGTTTCAAGCGAAGATCGTCTCAAGAAATTTCGTGATACCTACCACGTCTACACCACTGACCCCCAGTGACTTCAAAGTCTGAAAGCACTGACTTTGAAGTCGGAATGGACCCACCTGTGACAGATTCACTCTTTCGGGCGAATCGTGTCACTGTCTGAGTTTGCGGTGGGCGACTCTGATACCGCGACCTGCGAATTCTTGGGGGTGAAATAGTGTCCAGAAGGCTACTGGGCGTTACGGATGGTGGAGCGTTATTCAAAACTCCCATTGATCGAGAAGAAGAATAATGCGCGTGCAGCATCGAAGGTTTCGCGATAGGTGGCGTATGGGCGGCGGTAGTCGGTGTGGAATATTCGCCAGTTCTTGAAGTGGGACACGACCCGTTCGACCGGCGCGCGGAGTGCCGAGAGTGCGGCGTTGGCGTTCTTTTCACCTTTGTTGAGCTTGCGCCACTGGGGTTTCTTGGTGGGCGTGAATAGCGCGGCTCCCTGATAACCTTTGTCGCCGATGCCAGCCTTGGCCTTGTTCACGATTTTCGGTGGTCGCGGTATTGTCGAAGGCGTTCTTGTCGTGCGTGCTGCCGGGTAGCGGCTCGGAGATCCAGACCGGAGTGCCGTCGAGCAGGCTGATCAACTGGACACAGAATCCGGTGGTGCCGTGCTTGCGGCTCCACAGTTCGCGATGCTCAGCGTAGGACCAGCAGGGGGTGATTGTGCCATCTACCAGGCACACCTTGCCTTTCACGAGTCGGATCGCCTCCTTCGGGTCGGGCACGAACTCCGCCAGCACCGACCTCACGGCCGGCACCAGGTCGGCCAGGATTCTCGACACGGTCGGCTGCGACACGCCACGTAAGTCGCCGAGAAATTCCTCGGTGCAGTTGTGCCGGATATACATGCACGCGATCTCGACTGCCGCATACAGTCCGCACGATCTCGGGCGACCAGTCTTCTTCCGCCACGGCTTGCTCAAAGCCGTGGACACGCGCCGGACAAGCTCCTGCATCTGCGTCAGGGTAAGCCCTGTAGTACGATGGTAGCGCAACGGTCTTTCCAGTGGTTGGTTTGTTGGTGTGGTAACCCAAATCAAACCATTGCGAAAGGCCGTTGTCTTATTGACACGCCGGGTATGATCAGGAATTTTTGTAGAGTCACCTCGGGCTGCTTACGATTGCACGATGGACGAGTTTTGAATAACGCTCGTGGTGTTGGTTGACGACCGGCGCGCTGGTCGCCTCCTGGGCTGCGGGTGGGCTCGTAGTCGGCGCGGCGCTGACAATGTGGACGCGAAGACTTCTCACATCACGTCGTCCTGGCCTCTCCGTGACGGATGGTGTGGCGCCGCTTTCGACGGCGATCTTGTTCGGCATTCTGGCGTGGCGTTTCGGTCCGCACTTGATCTGTTGCCCTACAGCAGCCTCGCCGCCATCAGCGTCGCACTCGCGGTGATCGACGTGATCGAACAGCGCCTGCCCAGCCCGCTGGTGTACTCCGGGCTCGCGGTTGTCGGCGCCCTGCTCGCGATGTCGGCGGCGCTGCACGCGACCTTGCCGAGCCTGTTGCGTGCGCTGGCTGGGATGGCCGTCGTGGTGGTCTTCTACCTCGTCCTAGGTGACTGGTGTTTTGGTGGCTGAAGTATCTCGGCGTGTCGTCGCCCGTGCCAGGTGATCGTTTCGGGAGAATTCGAGGGTGACGTTGGGCGAGACACCCCGCCAGAGCGACCTACTACGGTCGACTGTCCAGTTCTGCGAGGACCGCATTCCCTCAGACTCGATCTACGGGGTGCTGCATCGGGAGTGCTTCGCCCTGTTCCCGGATGCGATGTTCGCTGACCTGTTCACGACCGAGGGTCGGCGGTCGGTGCCACCGATGATCGTGGCGGTGGTGATGGTGCTGCAACGGATCGAGGGCCTGTCCGACCGGGAAGCGGTCGACCGGTTCTGCTTCGACACGCGGTGGAAATACGCCGCTGGCGGCCTGGATTTCGACTATCCGGGTTTCGTGCACACGGTGTTGGTGGATATGCGTGCGCGGTTGGCCCGTTCGAACCGGCCCGACCGGATTTTCCAGGTGGTGCTGGATGTCGCCCACCGGGCCGGATTGGTGGGCCGCAAGCGGGTGCTGGACTCGACCCCGTTGTATGACGCGGTGGCCACCATGGACACCGTCACCCTGCTCCGTTCGGCCATCCGGGGCCTGCTGGCCGCCGCCGACGGTGACCTGGCGAGCGACCTGCGAGCGGTGATCGGCAGTGGTGATGACTACCTGTCCACCGCGAAACCGCAGATCGACTGGGACGATCAGGCCGCTCGGGAAGGGTTGGTCGACTCCCGTACTCGTGACGCGCTGGTCATGCTGATGCTGCTGGATGGCCGCGTGCTGGGTGAGCGTCTCGGGCAGGCGGCGCGGTTGCTGGTCACCGTTCTCGGTCAGGACATCACCGAGGATGCCGCTGGATGTTTCCGGATCGTTCGCGGGGTTGCCGCGGATCGAGTGATTTCCACTGTCGATCCCGACACTCGGCACGGGCACAAGACCTCTTCCCGTGGCTTCGACGGGTACAAGGGTCATCTCGCGATCGATCCGGATAGTGAGATCATCACCGCGACGGCGGCCACGGCGGGCAACAGTGGGGATGCCGAGGTCGCCGAGGATCTGCTGGCCGACATCCTTCCCGCCGAAGCCGAAGCCGAAACCGAAGCACAGGCTGCGGTCTATGGAGATGCCGCCTACGGCGCGGGTGAACTGTTGGCCCGGCTGGACGAGTGTGGTGTCCACAACGGACTGAAGGTGCAACCGTCGTCGCGGGTGAAGGGGCATTTCTCCAAGGACGACTTCGATATCGACCTCGACGCCCGGAGTGTGACCTGTCCCGCGGGCATCACCACGATGATCCGTGCTCTGGAGCATCAGCGCCACGCCGGGATCGCCGAGTTCGGGGTTGCCTGCGCGAGTTGCCCTCTGGCAGCCCGGTGCACCACTGCCAAGGCTGGTCGCACGATCACCGTCGGCCGTTACGAAGCGTGGTTGGCCGCGGGCCGCGCTCGGCAAAGCGATCCGGTCTGGAAGGCTGACTACCGGGCTACTCGACCGAAGGTTGAGCGCAAGATCGGGCACCTGATGCGGCGGCGCCATGGTGGGCGCCGCGCTCGGGTTCGTGGGCTGGTGAAAGTGGCCGCGGATTTCTCGTTGTTGGCCGCTGCGGTCAACCTCGCTCGGTTGGGCAGGTTGGGGGTGGCATCCCTGCCTGGTGGATGGGCAGCGATCACCGCTTGAACGGACCGGTGGTGGTTGCTGACGGGTGTCAGGGGGTTCTCGACGGCGGGTATGGCCGAATCAGAACTCGACCGCGCTGCCGTTGATATCGCGAGAGCGGGCCGTGCTTGGTTATGACCGGCACTTGCCTGGCCTGTTCAACGCTCGTATCCGCAGTTCAGAGTCCCCAGCGCCTCGTTCGACACCAGCCACCTAGCGCTGGTCTCCGGGGGAGGACTTGGGGCGGGCGACGTGGAACTGGGCGGCCTGCTCGGGCTGGCGCTCGGCTGGCTGAGCTGGTCGGCGCTCGTTACAGCCACGTCCTCGGATGGTTCGCTGCCGCGCTGGTGTGGCTGCTTCTTCGGGTTGCCCGCCGGAGGCCACATGGCTCGCTGCTGCCGATGGGGCCGTTCCTGCTGTTCGGAGCATTGCTCACGATCAGCCTGACGCCGATCTGACTTGGTGTGCCGCCCGGCAAAGTCTGACTATTCGGAATAGTCGATCGCGCCGCTCGACAATGCCCGCCGTGCAGGGCAAGCCGCTCGGCCATGCCGGACGAGCCGTCGCGCAGCTTCGTCGGGCTCAAGCATCGCGGACTCGCTGATCTCGGGGTCGATCACCCACACGGCCGTGGACTGCTCTTCGGACAGCGTGCCGCCGTCGAAGATCGAACACGAACTGGTCATCCCAGGGGCAATCCGGACCAATCCAGTCCAGCACGAGGATCCGGCCAGCGGTGATGGTCAGGCCGAGTTCCTCGACGAGTTCACGCTCGGCCGCCTTGCGAGGTCGCTCGTTGGGCTCGGCATCCCGCCGGGCAGATCCCAGTGTTCCTTGTAGGTCGGATTCACCAGGAGGACTCGACCAACTCGTCACAGATCAAGACATCGGAGGCGACGCGCTTACGGGCCTGCTTCGCGTTGCCTTCCGCTAGGTAGGCGAAGCGGGCGTCGTCGTCAGTCAGACCGGCCACGTGATAGTTCGCCCTTCGTGTCCATCGGGGCCGTGACAAGCGCGCCAGGGCCAGCAGGAAGGCCGCGATTCGGAGTGCTCCTGGCTGGCGCCAAGGAACGCCCCAGGTCGTGCAGCCGTTGAAGTACTCGAGCCGAGCTGAGCGAGGTAGTCGACCGACACATCTCTTGCCCGAGCATGGCCGCCTCGTCTCGTCTACCGGCTTCCAGTAGGACGTTCGCGAGGGTGAGCTGACCGAACGCACGGCTCCGCACGCGATCGCCGGACTGAGCGGATCACCTCCCTCGCTCGGCACTCGGCTTCGCGGTACTCGGTCAATTGCAGGAAGCACCTCGGCTGACAAACGGAACTGGCATGCCCTGTCCTCGAGTCGTGACAACGTACGGCGTAGCGAATCACCCTCGGCGATTGATGCGTTGAATATACCCGGCCGATTCGCAGTGCTCGGTCGCCATCGGATGTGGATCCTGGTCGCGACCCTCGCCGTGCTGGCCAGCATGGCCGTCGCAGTGGTCGACCCCGCAGGGACCACGTATCATGGCAGGCAGCCAGCGGGTCCCGGCGGACGCGTTCGCCACGGTCGGACCCGCCCAGGGTGAACCTGCGCATGCCCGGATTCACAGCGGACCCTGGCAACGAGATTTGACCGCGACGGAACTCGCTGACCGCGTCGGCCACCACCACCCCGGCCACCCGCTGAGCTGGCTGCCGACACCACCGATGTCGGGGCGGGCGTGGTGCTTTCCTCACTGGGCGGACGGCAGCCGCGAGGCCACTGACCCTGACCTTTACCGAGCCCAGCCGCGCCACCACCCGGGCCAGGCGGCCGTACTCGTCCTGGTGCCTCCGCCGGCCCCAGCCCCGCCCCAGCTGATCCCCGCACCCATCTCCAGGGCGCCGCCGGAACCGGCCTCCGGAGGTCGGATCGAACGGGTGAGCGTTGTTCGCGCTTGCATCGCGTCGCGGCAGATCGACAACCATCGGTCGTGTCCGCGAACCAGGAGTCCCCAGTGCCTTCGAGCGTCCGACTGGCCGCTCGGTAGCCTGCTCGGCGCCGTCGCCGACGGCAAGCTGCAGCTGCCCGACTTCAACGCCGATGGAAATGGACAACGACCGCATGGCCGCCTGCTCTGGACGGGAACGCCTCGGACAGACGATGGTGTCCTGATGACGCTG
>CAWFTJ010000004.1:0-828425 GCA_963818685.1 Candidatus Melainabacteria bacterium
CGGCCTCGGAAGTGGCGAGCGAGCGCCGCGGTGTGGCGGCGCTCCTGCACACGGTCATACGCCCCAGATCCGTCGAACGCCATGCCTTCGAGGTATCGCCCCGATCAGTCGCTTCCTCCGAGGGACACGGCCCCGAGCTTGCCGACGCGAAACCCGCTAACCGCGCAAAGGAGGAAAGTCGCTCGCGACGACGTTAGGCCTGGTGCGTCATCGAAGCAGGAGAGTTGAAACTCGACGCAGAGACCGCTCCGTTGTCCGACACTCGCGCTGAACACGAGTTCTGGGTGGCCCTGGGTCAACCCCAGATGTCGTTGCGCCTGCTGTCGGCGAGCCACCACGAGCCCGGCGTTCCAGCCTGGGGCCCGACCACGGTCCGGCGGCCGTATCGAGTCCGCAGTCAGGCCGGTGCTAGCGATCAGCCACGAGATCACCGAGTTGGAGTTCCACATCTCGCCGGCAGCTAGCTCGTCTAAAACCGAAACGGGCGCCGGGAGGAACGCCACCAAATCAAGCAACCGGCGCGCACAATGTGGATTATCGGTCAGCCGCCGCGGGCTGTCGACCCCCTCGCCGACGTCCGGGATGACACCATCGCGCCAGCGACGCACCTCGTAACGGAAGATCCGAAAGCGCCCTGCCCAGCGCGCGCCAACCGCGCCACCGGCGACGACGCCACGCCACGCTCCGTCGCCGTCCGGAACCGGCGTCTGCTCAATAAGAGCGTCCCTCCGGACGCGCACCTCGAGCGCGGAGTGGTAGAGATCGCACGCGGGCGATGCTCGAGCCGTGACACGACCGCTTCGAACACGCGACCGTTGAGACGTACAGAATGGCCACCCGCCCCTAGCGGCAGCCAATACAGGTCGATGCCATTTATGGGCTGCGGGGAGCTCACACCTAGTGGCCCTTCGGGTCACGCCGCTGCTTGAGGCGCAGCCGGTCGGGACTCGGCTGCTTGAGCTCGTTCGTCGTCATCAGCGCGAAGGTTCGCACTGAACGCACGGCGGTAGGCTCAACCAACGCTGCTCGACAGTCTGATGCCCGAGTTCGACGCGACTCGGATTGAGCATCGGGTGATCGAGGGACGGCCGGCCGATGTTTACGAAGTCGCCATTCACGTCGACTTCCTCGACGCCATGCGTCGCAGCCCGATCGTTCGCGGGCTGTTCGCGCTGCGCGCCGCGGCGGAGCGAGTGGCCGCGAGCGGCGGGCGATCGCAGGTTGCGCGCCCGCCCGAGCCCGCCGCGTTGCGTCTCGTCGAGATGCCCGAGCACGGAGACTGGGTTCGGCTAGCCGAGGACCCGCCGAATGGTTCGCGTTTGGGGTCATCGGGCGTTTCTGGTCCGGAGCGGAGCGCATTTGAGGAAGATCGAATCCTCCGCGTTCAGATCGTTTGACAGTCCCCGGGCTACGCCAAGATCGCCGCCAGCCTCTCGCTCCGCTCCGATGGGGATCAACGGACGCTGCTGAGCTACGAGGCGCGCACCCAGGCGACCGACGAAACCGCCCGACGGGCGTTCCTGCGGTACTGGACCTTCGTGTCGCCGGGCGTCGGAGTCGTAATCCGCTCGTTGCTCGCTCTCATCGCGCAAGAAGCGCGCCGCTCGGGATAGTTCCAGGCCTTGGCCCATCCCTGATGACGCACCCAGCATCAGGGCGGCGTTTTCAACCCGCGTCGCTCGCCGACCTCGACGAACCGGCACGACGCTACCTCACCCACGCGATCCGCGACGACGCTCCGCTCGCCGCTGGGATCCGCCTGAACATGTCGGGGCGCATCAAGGTCGGTCCTGTCTGGTTGGGATTCACTGCACATCAGGAGTTCGACGGTCACGAGTTCGCCTGGCGGGCACGCGCCGGCTGGGGACCGTTCAAGCCGCTGTTCGTCGTCGACCAGTACAGGGCGGGCGCCGGCAGCATCGACGGCCGGTTCTTCGGCCGCGTCTCGTTCTTGCACGCCGACGATGAGAATACGACGCGTGCGGCCGCGGCTCGTGGCGCAGTGGAAAGCATCTGGGTGCCGGCCTCGCTGCTGCTTGACCGCGGGGTGACGTGGCGAGCCGAGAACCGGAATTTTCTCGTGGCCGATTTCGAGGTGCCGCCGGAGCGACCAGAAGTGCGTCTCACTATCGACGACATGGGAGCCGTGCTCAGCGTCAGCGTGATGCGCTGGGGCAACGTGGACCAGAACGACTACGGCTACATCCCGTTCGGCGGAAACGTCACGGCGGAACGCCGCTTCGGCGACCTGGTGCTGCCGAGCCGGGTAAGCGTCGGCTGGTGGTTCGGCACCGCGCGCTTCGCGCCGTTCTTCGAGGCCGAGAGACTTGACGCTGTGCCCGTCGACCGACCCCAAGGCACGATCTAGACCCCCAGACCGACCGAGCGACGCTCGAAACCGGGCCACGAGAAGAGCAGGCAGCCACACCCGGTTTCCAGTCCGCAAAGGTGTGTAGCTGATGATCGTGCCGCACCTCCTACTCGCCAGCGGCGCGGCGGCCGGCGCGGGGCCCGAAATCCCTCCGGCCGTCCCAGCCCTACAGACCGCGCGAACCAGGTGCGCCGTCGCTGGCGCCGAGGTGTTGTGCCAGCGTGAAAGCAGGAGCCGCGCGAGAGGTTGAACGAGTACCGCAGCTGCCTCGGCCGGTTGGAGCCTAGTGGCCGGCGGCGTACGCTGACGTCATGTCACGGGTGCCTGAGCTCCGTGCGTTCGGCGCCGATCGTCCCCCGGTGTGGCTGGGGGTCGTGACGGCGGTGGCGGCGGTGGCGTTGGCGACGGTGATCGTGTACGCGCTCAGACAGGTCGCGCCAGCAGTCTCGCTGAGCGTCGTCTATGTGCCGGTGGTGCTGCTCGTCTCCGTCTACTGGGGGCTGGCGCTCGGATTGGTGACGTCGGTTGCCTCGGCGGCGGCGTTCAACTTCTTCCAGCTGCCTCCGGTGGGTACGTTCCAACTCGCCGACGGGCGCGACTGGGTGGCGCTGGCCGTTTTCACGATCGTTGCTGCGGCCGTGAGCGCGGTCGCGAACGTCGCTCGGAGCCGTGCGCTGGAGGCCGAGCGGCGCCGGGGCGAGGCCGATCTGGCCGCGGGGTTGGCGCGCGAGCTGCTGGCCGGTGCTGATACACGCTCGGCGCTGGGTGCGACCGCGCTCCGCGTGAGCCGGGCCCTGATGATTCCGTCAGCGACGATCGAGCTCGGCGCGGTCGACGGCGACGAGCGCCGATTGGCGATCGCCTTGCGCGATGCGAGCGGCGAGCAGATCGCGACGCTGCTCGTGCCGGCGAGGCTGTCGGCGGAGACGCTCGAGCGCTTGGAAGCTCACGTGGTCCCATCGCTTGGAGCGCTGGTGGCCGTGGCGCTCCACCGTGACGAATTGCAGGCCGATGCGGTCGAGACCGCCGCGCTGAGGCGGAGTGACGAGTTGAAGACCGCGCTGCTGCGATCGGTTTCGCATGATTTGCGTACGCCGATCACCGCGATCCTGGCGGCGGGTCACGCGCTCAGCGCTACGTCGTTGGAGGCGCAGGACCGGGCCGAGCTGACTGTGGGTGTCGTCGAGGAGGGCGAACGGCTATCTGCGCTCGTGGACAAGCTGCTTGACCTGTCGCGGCTTCAGGCCGGTCGCGCGGACTCGCAGCCGGAGTGGATTTCGGTCGAGGAGGTTCTTCTGGCGGCGCGGGATGCGCTGTCGTTACACGCGGCGAACGTCCAGTTCGTTGCAGATCCTGATGTTCCCGAGGTGCGAGCCGACGCCGCGCAGCTCACTCAGGTGTTCTCGAACCTGCTCGAGAACGCGGTGCGGCATTCGGATGGCTGCCGGTCTCGGTCGCGTTCGGCTCGCCGGCGATCGTGTGATCGTCCGGATCGTCGACCAGGGTCCCGGGATCCCGAGAGCCGAGCAGGAGCGGATCTTCGAGCCGTTCTACCGAGGTCGGCAGCGCGATGGCGCCAGTTGGAGTGGCTCCGGCCTCGGCCTGGCGATCGCCAAGGGCTTCGTTGAGGCCAACGGCGGGGCCATCTCGGTCGAATCGCTGCCAGGCCAGGGCACGAGCTTCGTCGTCGAACTGCCGGTTACCGAGGCCCGGGAAGCAGTCGTGTGAACGGGCGACCTCGGGTGGTCGTGTGCGACGACGAGGTGCAGATCCTGCGCGCGCTGCGCGTGATCCTGAGGGAGGCGGGGTTCGAGGCTCTCCCGGCCGCCGACGGTGAGGAGGCGCTCGACGTGGCGGCTGTCCAGCATCCCGACGCCGCGATCATCGATCTCGTGCTCCCCGACCTCGATGGGGTCGAGGTCTGCCGGAGGCTGCGGGAGTGGAGCGAGATGCCGATCATCGTCCTCTCGGCCGTTGGCGAGGAGGACGCGAAGGTGCGGGCGTTGGCCGCTGGGGCTGACGACTACGTGACCAAGCCGTTTGGTCCGCGGGAGCTGATCGCCCGGTTGGAGGCCGTCCTTCGCCGTGTCAAGCCCGATCCCGATGGCGGGCTGGTCGTGGTGGAGGGTCTCGAAGTGGATCTGGCAGCGCGCACGGTCCGCCGCAACGGACACGAGGTCCATCTCACCCCGACCGAGTTCGACCTACTACGTGTCCTGGTCAGCAATCGCGGCCGGCTGATGACCCACCGGCAGCTGCTGACGTCGGTGTGGGGGGCGGGATATCAGGACGACACCCAGGTGCTACGGGCGCACATCGCGAACCTCCGACGCAAGATCGAGCCGCCCGAAGGTCCGCGCTACGTGAAGACCGACCCTCGCATCGGCTACCGCTTCGCGCTCTAGCGCCAGCTCGCCGCCTTCACAGAACCTGTATGGCCGCGGGTCGTTTCTGTACGGGTCCTGCACGGTGCGCGGCCCACGATCTGTGCATGGACATTGTCGCGGTGCTGAGTCGCGATCGCCACGTTCGCGATCCTGCTCGCGCTCATCTACGCGATCGACCGGATCTGAGGCTGGTGATAACGGCGATGAGCGGTGCTGACATCTTCGGGCTGATCGCCTCAGTGGTGGCGATCGGCTATCTGCTCTACGCGCTGATGCGCGGGGAGCGCCTCTAGATGTTCGAGGGCTGGGTGCAGATCGCGATCCTGGCGATCGTGGTCGTCGCGTTGACGCCGCCGCTGGGGGCGTACATGGCGCGCGTCTACAGCGGCGAGCAGGTTGCGGCTCGAGCGCGTCTTGGGTCCGCTCGAGCGGCTCATGTACCGATTCTTCCGCGTCGATCCGAGCGAGGGGCAGGACTGGAAGCGCTACGCCCGATCGATGCTCGCCTTCTCGCTCGTCGGCTGGCTCGCGATGTACGTGATCCTGCGCACACAGACGATCCACCCGTGGGACACCTATCCCGGGGTCAAGTTCCACTCGGGCACGTGGGACGTGACGTTCAACACCGTCTCCTCGTTCGTCTCGAACACCAACTGGCAGTACTACGGCGGCGAGACGACGCTGACCTACTTCAGCCAGATGCTGGGCAACACGGTCCAGAACTTCGCCTCCGCGGCGGTCGGCATCGCCGTGCTGATCGCACTGATCCGCGGGATCGTCGCCCGCAGCGGCAACAGCCTGGGCAACTTCTGGCAGGACCTGGTGCGGACGCTGCTCTACGTGCTGCTGCCACTGTCGGTCGTCGGTGGGCTGCTGCTCGTCTCACAGGGGGTGATCCAGAACTTCAACCACTACACGACCGCGCACACGCTTGCCGGCGGCACCCAGCTGCTCGCTCAGGGCCCGGTTGCCTCCCAGGTGGCGATCAAGCAGCTCGGGACCAACGGCGGCGGGTTCTTCAACACCAACTCTGCGTTCCCGTTTGAGAACGCGACCCGGTTCTCGAACTTCCTCGAGCTGCTGTTCGTCTTCCTCATCCCGGCGGCGCTGACGTACACGTACGGGCGGATGGTGGGCAACCGCCGGCAGGGGTGGGCGATCTTCGCCGCGATGTTCGCGCTCGTGGATCGCAGGCGTCGGCGTCGCCTACACCGCCGAGCAGCACGGCACTCCGGCCCAGCACGCGGCCGGCGTGAGCACCCGCGCGATCTGCGGGCTCGACCGGAGGCAACCTGGAGGGCAAGGAGCAGCGCAACGGGATCGCCACCTCGGCGACCTGGGCGGTGACCACGACCGACACGTCAAACGGATCGGTCAACGCCGCGATGGAGTCGATGACCGGTCTGGGCTCCGCCGTCGCGCTCGGCGACATGGGGATGAGCGAGGTGGTCTGGGGCGGAGTCGGCACCGGGCTGTACTCGATGCTGGTGTTCGTCCTGCTGGCGGTGTTCCTCGGCGGGCTGATGGTCGGCCGAACACCCGAGTACCTGGGCAAGAAGATCGAGGCGCGGGAGATCAAGCTCGTCTCGCTGGCCGCGCTACTTACCCCGCTGGCGGTGCTGATCACCGCCGGCGTCGCGACGGCGAGCCCGCTGGGGCGCGACGTCGATCTCGTCCGCCGCCAAAGGCCCCCAGGGGTTCTCCGAGACGCTGTACGCGTACATGAGCCAGGCGAACAACAACGGCTCCGCGTTCGCCGGCTACACCGGCTACATCCAGCCCAACCCGGGCAACCTCGGCGCCCACGGGGTCAAGCTGGCCGACCTGATGGGCGGGCTGACGATGCTGTTCGCCCGCTTCATCCCGATCCTGCTCGTGCTCGCGATCGCCGGGACCCTCGCCGGCAAGCGGGTCTCGCCCGCCGGGCCCGGGAACGATGCGCACCGACACGCCCGACGTTCGTGGTGCTGCTGATCGGGGTGATCGTTCTCGTCGGCGCGCTCACGTTCTTCCCCGCGCTGCTGCTCGGCCCAGTCGTGCAGAGCCTGACCACCACGGTGTTCTGAGCATGCGCCGCGACCTCGTCACCTCCGCTGATCGCGATCGTCGTCTTGACCGATCCTGTTCGGGCTTGATCTACCCGCTGGCGATGACCGGGATCGCGCAGGTCGCGTTCCCCGGCCGCGCCAACGGATCGCTGATCACGGTGAACGGTCGCGTGGTCGGCTCCCGGCTGATCGCCCAGGACTTCCGCGGCGATCCGCGATACTTCCAGGAGCGGCCCTCGACCGCGACCCACTACAACGCCGCCTCCTCGTCGTTCACCAACCTCGGGCCCAACAGCTCGGTCGCCGAGCAGACGTTCAAGGCGAACCTCGACGCGTACCTCAAGCTCGAGCGGCCCTACGACCCCGGTCTGACCGCCGCGCAGGTCCCGATCGACGCCGTCACCAGCTCGGCGTCAGGCGTCGACCCGGAGATCTCGACGGCAAACGCAGACATCCAAGCCCACCGGGTTGCTGCCGTCCGTCATCTCTCGCTGAGCACGGTCGAGCGGTTGGTCAAGCAGAACACCAATGGCCGTTTCCTCGGCGTGCTGGGCGAGCCCGGAGTCGACGTCCTCGATCTCAACCTCGCGCTCGACGGGCTCGCAGGAGCGCCGCGCTGATGAGCGCCGACGGCAGCCCGATCCGGCCCGGCGGCGAACGCCGCGCACAGTCGTTGTTCCATCGCGACATCGCGCGGCGGGCGCTGATCGAGAGCGTTCTCAAGCTCGATCCCCGCGTCCAGATCCGCAACCCGGTGATGTTCGTCGTCGAGGTCGGCGCCGTGATCACGACCGCGACGTGGCTGATCCAGGTGTTCGGCGGGGGCCCGCTCGGCGGGGGCCACGAGCCGGCCTGGTACACGTTCGTGATCTCCGTCTGGCTGTGGCTGACGGTCGTGTTCGCCAACCTCGCCGAGGCGTTCGCGGAGGGGCGCGGGTCGCGCCCAGGCGGACACGCTGCGCTCGATGCGCAAGGAGACCGTGGCGAGGCTTCGCGACGGCACCACCAAGATGGCCTCCGAGCTCGTCCGCGGGGACGTGGTCGTGGTCGAGGCAGGCGAGCTGATCCCGGGGGACGGGACGGTGATCGAAGGGATCGCCTCGGTCGACGAGTCCGCGATCACCGGCGAGTCGGCGCCAGTGATCCGCGAGTCGGGCGGCGACCGCAGCGCGGTGACCGGCGGCACGCGGGTGCTCTCCGACCGGATCGTGATCGAGATCACGCAGGAGCCGGGACACTCGTTCCTGGATCGGATGATCGCGCTGGTCGAGGGGGCCGAGCGGCGCAAGACCCCGAACGAGATCGCCCTGAACATCCTGCTCGCGGGGCTCACGCTGGTGTTCATCGTGGTGGTGGCGACGCTCCGACCGTTCGGCCTGTTCGCGCATACCGCAGATCTCGGAGACCACGCTGATCTCTCTCTTGGTGGCGCTGATCCCGACGACGATCGGAGCGCTGCTGTCGGCGATCGGGATCGCCGGCATGGACCGCCTCGTGCGCCGAAACGTGCTTGCGCTCTCCGGGCGCGCGGTCGAGGCCTCCGGCGACGTCGACGTGCTGCTGCTCGACAAGACCGGGACGATCACGATCGGCAACCGCCTCGCCTCCGAGTTCATCCCGATGCCCGGCGTGTCGGAAGCCGAGCTGGCCGAGGTCGCGCAGCTCGCCTCGCTGGCCGACGAGACGCCGGAGGGGCGCTCGATCGTGGTGCTCGCCAAGCAGTACGGGATCCGCGAGCACGACATGGCATCCCTGCACGCTCGCTTCGTGCCGTTCAGCGCGCAGACCCGGATGAGCGGCGTCGATTTCGACGGACGGTGCGTGCGCAAGGGCGCCGGCGACGCGGTGATCGAGTTCGTCAAGGGCGAGGGCGGGCGGCCGCCCGGTGAGCTGCAGCCGGTGCTCGACCGGATCGGCCGGGAAGGAGGCACGCCGCTCGCGGTCGCCAGCGACTCGCAGGTGATGGGCGTCATCTATCTCAAGGACACGATCAAGGAGGGAATGCGCGAGCGCTTCGACCACCTCCGCGCGATGGGCATCCGCACGATCATGATCACCGGCGACAACCGGCTGACCGCGGCCAAGATCGCCGAGGAGTCCGGGCGTCGACGACTTCCTCGCCGAGGCGACTCCGGAGGCGAAGCTCGTCGCTGATCAAAGAGCAGCAGGCCGACAGGTCGGCTGGTGGCGATGACCGGAGACGGCACCAACGACGCCCCAGCGCTCGCCCAAGCCGACGTTGGCGTGGCGATGAACACCGGCACCCAGGCCGCCCGCGAGGCGGGCAATATGGTCGACCTGGACTCCAACCCGACGAAGCTCATCGAGATCGTCGAGGTCGGCAAGCAGCTGCTCATCACCCGCGGGGCGCTGACCACCTTCTCGATCGCCAACGACGTCGCCAAGTACTTCGCGATCCTGCCGGCGATCTTCTCCGCCACCTACGCCGCCACGGCCGGAGGTCGAGGCCCGCTTCACGTGCTGAACATCATGAGCCTCGGCACGCCGAGGTCGGCCGTCATCTCGGCCGATCATCTTCAACGCACTCGTGATCCCGCTGCTGATCCCGATCGCATTGCGCGGTGTGCGCTACCGCCCGATCGGCGCCGACGCCTTGCTGCGGCGAAACCTCCTGATCTACGGGCTGGGCGGGATCATCGCGCCGTTCATCGGCATCAAGCTGATCGACCTGCTCGTCCACAACCTCCTCGGCGCCTAGCCATGGCCGAGCTGCGACACGAGGAGATCCGTCGGAGCGGGCGACCCCGTCGCGTCACGCCGCGGGCATCTGCGGGTGTTCCTGGGAATGGCGGCGGGCGTCGGCAAGACGTTCCGGATGCTGATCGAGGGACACGCCGAGCAGGAAGCGGGGCGGGATGTCGTGATCGGGCTGCTCGAAACCCACGGACGCGCCGAGACCGCCGACACTCGGCGAAGGCCTTCCTTTGATCCCGCGGCGGTCGGTCACCTACCGCGGCACGACGCTCGAGGAGATGGACCTCGCCAGCGATCCTCGCGCGAGCCCCAGAGGTATGCCTGATCGACGAGCTCGCTCACACCAACGCACCCGGCGTCGAGCACGAAAAGCGCTACGAGGACGTGGAGGACGTGCTAGCCGCTGGTGTCGATGTCCTCTCGACGCTCAACGTCCAGCACCTGGAGTCGCTCAACGATCGCGTCGACGAGCTGACCGGCGTCAGGGTCAGGGAGACGATCCCGGACGCCGTCCTCGCGCGGGCGGACGAGATCGTGATGATCGACCTCACTCCGGAAGCGCTCCTCGACCGCCTCCGCGCAGGCAAGATCTATCCGGCCGAGCGGATCGACGCCGCGCTCAACAACTTCTTCCGGATCGAGAACCTGGCCGCACTGCGTGAGGTCGCGCTGCGCCAGGTGGCAGAAGAGATTGGCCACAAGCGGCTCAGCACCGCCGAGCCTGTCAATCCTGACGACCAGACGATCGCCGCCGATGCCTCTCGGGCAGTCGGGGAGCGATTGCTGGCGCTGGTCGAGCCGTACCCAGGCGCACAGCGGCTCGTTCGCCGAGCGTGGCGCTCGGCGCAGCGGCTCGGCGCCGACCTCGACCTCCTGTGGGTCAAGCCACCGGGCGCGAAGCTCACCAGCGACCAGGACCGCTCGCTGGGCGCCCTGCGACGGCTCGCATCGGTGCTTGGCGCCCGGCTGCTGGTCGAGGAATCAGACAACGTTGCCCTGGCAACCGCAGAAGTCGCACGCCGTCAGCGAACGACGTACATCCTGCTCGGCCGCAGCCGCCCCGCGCGCGGACTCGCACGCCTTCGCACCCCACTTCCACAGCGACTCATGGAGCTACTTCCGGGAGTCGACGTGAGGATCGTCGCCGATCGAGCGATGCGCCGAACCCGAGGACCAGCCATGAGCATCGGGGTCGCGATCGGACTTGCCCTTCTTGGGATCGCGATCGGAGCCGGGATCGGCTTCTGGCTCCCGCCACACGGACGCCTGCCATTCCGGGAGCGACCGCGTCCCGTGCGCCGCATCCTGCTGCCGTTCACCGGCCAGGCCATCTCCAGGCGGGCGTTCGAGGCGGCCGTCCGGCTCGCCAAAGCCGAGAACGCCATCATCATGCCCGCGTTCCTCGCACGCGTCCCGCGGCAGCTGCCGACTCGACTCCGCGCTTCCCGTCCAATGCGGCAACGGCATGCCGCTGCTCGAGGCGATCGATCAACGCGCCAGCAGCCAGGGCATCGCGGTCGACTCTCGCATCGCCCGCGGACGCTCCTACCGCGACGCGCTCCGCCGGCTACTCGACGAAGAGCACGTCGACCGCGTGATCGTCTCCGCCACCGACAGTCCACGTAACGGGCTTCACCGCCGACGATCTCGAATGGCTACTGAAGCGCGTGCCAGCCGAGGTGATGATCCTCCGACCAGCGCCCGAAGACACCAGGCGCATCTCGGCGAGCGGCGTCAGCGGGCACTTCTAATACAAACGCCGATTGACGCCCGCGGGGAAGTGTGGGGAAATTTCTTCCGCGAACCCAGCCCTAGCCGCGCGTCGACGTGACCGAGGCCCCGGCTACCCGTAGAGGAAAATGCCCGCAAGCAGGCGCCTTTCTGCCCGTTGACAACGATTAGCGGAGAGGGAGGGATTCGAACCCTCGATGGACGAAACCGCCCATACCGGTTTTCGAGACCGCGACTTTCGTTGGCCAAACGTGCGCTCTTGCAGGTGGTTCCGGATCAACTACAGAAATGTGGGGAAGAGCTCGGGGAAATTTTCGCCATAACTGATTTGCTGCCCCGGATCGCGAAGATCCACGGCCGGCCGGCTGCCCCTTTGATGGCCACTTGCCAGTGGACCCGGGGTTCTGGCCGTTGTTGATTGACATCGAATAGGACCGGCGGTTGGCGATTTGCGGCTCATAGAGCTCGGGATCGCTGGACCGCGCCCTCCGCACGAACCAGGTCGGGCAGATCACATGTCTCGGCAAGGCCTACGACCAAGTCAGCCGCACTGACCGACTCCTCACCGAGAGACACGCAGCGTTCGCCGAGATCCCTAGCGATCGCCCGAGGATCGCGATCATCGTGACGCTCGAGCCCTACTGGGCGGCGAACAGCCCGTTCATCACTGAGCTCCTCCCCGAGACACCTGTGCCGACCACCGTCGCCTCTGTCCGCGCGCTCGAGCGGCTCGTCGACACGCTCTGCGCACTCGGTGGACCAGATCCGCTGATCAAGGTCCTCGAAGATCCGGACCGACGCACTTGGAACCTTGAGAACGCGCTGCCCGACCTCCAGACCTCCAAGAACCCGATTCTCGACGCGGCGTGGAGCCGCTTCCCGTTCCCCAACGGCGAGAGCTAGAGGCGAGTGCGCAAACGGGTTGCGTCTCCACTGTCCGCCGGGGCGAACGCCCGCTCAGGCGTCGTTCGAGTCCGCCTCCCGCACCTCGACGCCGAGCAGCGTCCCCGTGTGCTGCACGTGACCCTCGTCCTCTCCGCCGATGATTGTCGAGACCCCCATCGTCACCGCGAGCACACGGGTCGCATCATCGGCCGGAGGTGGCCCGGGGTTCGCGGTCCGAGTCCGCTCGAGATGCTCGTCCCACAGCACTTCGCTGGCGCGGCCAAGCTCGATCGCCGCAAGCGCTGCGAGCGTCACGTCGATTGCGCGCTCCCCGAAGCGCACGATCACGTTGTCGCAGTCCCACCGGGAGACAAGCACGGGAGCCGCGCGACCCGAGACCTTCACGTGCTTTCTCGGACTGTCGAGCAGGTACTCGTCGAGGTGCTCATAGAAATCGCGAAGGTCCTTAGCCCCGGGAGCACTCGCGTCGAACCTGGCCCGCGCCTGGCGTAGGCGCTCGTCGCCGACCTGCTGGGCGAACACGTCGTGAAAGAGCAGCACCCGCCTGATCGCAAGGGCGAGGAAATAGACATCGGCATGTAGTCGCCGCTCGGCGTCTGCGTCCTTCTCCCTGTCCTGCTCGTTGGGGCTGTTGTGTAGCCGGTGGCGGTAGTTCGCCTCGCGAACCCGATCAAGCTGCATCTCGACGGCGCGCGTCCACAGCCCGACCCCGGCGCCCGGGCGTTTCTCGATGTCGAAAAGGTCCTTGTAAACGACGTCCATCCAGCCAATGTACGCCAGCCCGGGCTGGGCGCCGGCTGACCAGCTGAATCGCGCCGATCAGACGTTCACGCAGATGCGTGACCTGCTCACGGGACGTTCGTTCGTCGTTCTCAGCGGCTCGCTCTTCGCAATTACTCGGCCGGCCCTTGGCGGGGAGCAAGGTGGTGAGATCAACGCCGGGATCCACCGTTGGAGTTTCGCGCAACCCTGTCCACGCCTCGGTCACGCGCGCGGCCTCGGCCAAGTCTGTCCCGCCAAGGATCGCATTGCGCTTCACGACCAGTTCGTTCACCTCGGCGAGCGCCGGCGCGTTGGCGTCCGTCAACTGCTCGTAGAGCCACAGGTTGAGCCCTACGATCAGCTCGCCGTGCCGTTCGATGACCGAACGCAGTGGCAGTGCCGGTCCGTGAGACTCTATGAACTGCCTTGCCGCCCGGGCCCAGCCGTCCCATGCGACGAGTTCGCCGACGCTCAGCTTTATCTCGCTTGTCGCCAGAACACCGGGCTGAGGCTGGATCCGAACCTCGTGTCCAACGAATGGGAGGGAGTGATGGAGGACGTAGTTGCGCAGCCCCTGGATGAACGGCACCTCCGGGTGCGCGATGACCTCGTCCTTGCGCCGCTCGAACTGATCCAGGATCTGTCCTGAGCGGCCGCGCATGATCCGACGGGTGTGCTCGACAAGCGCGCTCGCGCTGGCGACGTAGTTGTGAAGCACGCGCATCACAGCTCCCTCGAACCGAGTCCGTGCCACGGGTCGCCTCACGTTCTGGAAGAGCTCGATCGCGAGCTCCACGTCGCTCGCGGCGCGCTCGAGCAGACCAAGCAGCTCGTCGCGGTTCGGGATCAGTACCGCATAGATCGTTCGCGCGAGGCCGTCGCACAGCTCCTTTTCGACGAATCCAGGATGCTCAACTATGCGTTGCCGAGCCGCCTCAAGCGACGAGGCGTACTCCTCGTCTGACTTGTGGTCAGTCATTTCACGAAGTCTGTCGAAGGCTGGCGACGCCACCGAGTGGCATTCCGCAGCGTCACCACCCGCCGGGCGAACCTACAGCTCGGTTGCGTGATAGCCGAGTGTCCAGTTGCCTTACGAAAGTTCGTGGAAACACGGTTGACGGTTCAACCATGCCCGCGTCTCGGTCTCGTGGGCGCGCTGGCTGTCGAAACCATAGTTGTTGCGGCGAAGGTCGTTGGCGATGTCCCGTGTCTTCATGACTGACGCCAGATCAGTCGTCCGACGCGCGAACGCTTTCGCGTCTGTGCCCGCCTCGATCCGGACGAACGCAAAGGCGACGATGCACTTGCGCGGCGCGCTTCCGGTTATCGATCATTCCGGAAGCCACTCCATAAGCCAATCCAACAGGGTGAACGATGGCCTTCCACGTCGCGTATTGAGAGGTAATTCGCCATCGTTCGGGACTGGGTCCGTGGCGTCGACCAGCTCCCCCTTCGGGCTAATAGGAGCACCTGAAAGGCACCTGCTTTTGCGCGCCCGGAGGCCTCGCCGCCTCCTACGGATCAGCACCTGCTAAGCGCGGAAACCACGCATCTCGCCGGCGATCGCTTTCGCCTCTGCAGCGGCCCGGAGCAGACGACCGCCTCGGCGACGTCTGGATCACGCCGGCCAACCGGCGCCCGACGAGTGCTCCGCCACGCGAGCGATCGTCCGCGTCTGGACCCGCTTTGACATCCCAACGCGTCTGTCGGCGCAGAGAACGGCGGTCCCCCTATGCGCGGAAAGCGAAAGCGAGCCGAGCGCACACGAGAGTGTCGGTTCGATCGATAACCGGAAGCGCGCCGCGCAAGTGCATCGTCGCCATTCCGATCCTCAGCGCTTGGACCTGGCAGATGGCAAAGCGATCGCCCGTCAAGCGTGCTGTCCGCGCAGCAGGTGCGATGCCGACGAGTTCGTGTCTGAGGCTCCCCTTGGGCGCTACCGTCGCTGATTGTGCCGGGCGCCGAGAACGAACCGATCCGGGCACGGTTTCATCCGGTCGTAGTCAACGTCCGGCTGGTAACGCTGGTGACGCTACTCGACGGGACGGTCCTGATGGTCATCAGTCTGGCCGTGCACGACTGGGCGGCGAGCGTGGTCCTGATGGTCGCGACGGTCGTCGTCACGATCGTCATGAGGGGCTTCGCGCAACGGAGGCTGGTGAGGCGCTCGAGCATGGGCGATCCGTCGAGCAACGTCTCACTCGCAGCTGTAGCTCCGGTGGTCCTTGCAGGGCTCGCGTTCTTGGCCTATTCGGTCACTCTCACCGTCCTCCATAACGAATGGCTGAGCCGCCAGGACGACACGTTCGAGAAGGCCTTGCACCACTTCGACGCTGTCAACGAGGTCGCCATCCGCAGAGACTCGCGCGGCCGGGAAGCTGGTTGACTCCGAACTCGGCTTTCTCCTTGACCGTCTTCGGCACCTGAACACACCTCAGAAGGAGCAGTTCTTCCTCCGAGTCCTCAACGCGAGAAAGCAGGTACTGGCAGCGGTTCGAGCGAGAGACCCAACCGCGGCGGCAAATGTCTTCGCGGGTCTTCTACCGAACGTTAACAACCCAGCTCGATTGCGACGGCAGCTTCGAGCCGCGGGCGCAGCTCAGCGTCAGGCAAACGAGGCGAATGCGGCGGCAGACCGAGCCAGGCTCGGAAAAGCACCTTCGTTCGCTGCGCTACCACCGTGGTTCGGGCGGCTAGGACAGTTTTTCCCGCTCGCCGCTCAGCTCCTCGCGGGTTTGGTAATCGCGCTTGTGTTCGCCCGACGGTCACTCTCGGATGAGGTTTCGGAAGAGCTGCTGCGGTCCGCGATGCTGTTAGCGGTGGTCGGTGTCGTCGCAGCACTAGTTGGCAGCCTGCCCGACGTTCACAAGGGCTTGCAAGGCTTTCTACTCGGGTATGTCTGCGCGGGATTTGTCGCCGCGCTGTCTGGGTTGAGTCTTCTTGCAGCAGGAGTTCTCGGCCAGCGATGACGAGGCGTCTATCGTGGCGGCGCGACCGTAGCCCTTCTGCCGTGATGGCCCCGGCAGCTAAAACCCGGGCGAGTGCATTGGCGACGGTCCGACCGCTGTGATCCTTGCCTGCCATGTCGGAGACCTTCCCCGGCTAATTCCCGCCGGGCCTCGTCATGCGCGCGACAAACCGCGGCACGGCGCCGCGACGCTCCAGCGGCGCCGCCTCGACGTGAAGCTGTGCCTTAGTCAGTTTGAGCGCCTCGTCGAAGTATCGGTCGGCCTGGCTCCTCGCCCGGTCGCGGGTCTCCCTAGCGTCGTCGAGATCCCGCCGCTGCGCGGGCGTCAGGGACGATAGGTTGTGCCGGATGGCGGCCGCGTACATCCGTGCGTGGTCGGCGCTCTGGACCAGCGGCTGGCCCTCCGGCCCGAGACGGAGCCGGAGGCGCTGCGTGTGGTTGGCAACGTCATCGGTCTCCTCTCGGAGCCGGTAACTGCGCTCGTCCAGTCGCTCGGTCCAGTACTCCTCGTGCTCGGGGTCGTCTTCCTCCATCGCCAGTACCTCGGCAGTCGAGATGACCTCGCCGACCGCATCGAGCATCAGGTTCAGGTGCTCACCGATTGCGTCGAGGATGGTCCGGAGTTCAGCCCGGTCGGTCTCGCCCCGCCGGAATGAAAGCGCGTCGCGGTGGCGCTTGTCCTCGGCGTAGAGCTGCGCCCGGAGCCGGGCCTGCGCCGTGACCGCCGCAATGAGCGCGACAAGGATCGCGCCGACGAACGCCAGCCACGGCGCGAGGTGGTCGGACTGCTGGACGAGGCGGACGGCCTGCACGTACGAATGATGCGCCTGGCGCCGGACGGGCCGGTTGGACTCGAACACCAAACGGGCGACCCGGACCAACAATTCCTGCGGAATGGTTCCTGGGTCGTGGCATAAGCCCCGAGTCTCGTTTCGTCGAGTCAAGTCCGCCGTCGAGAAGACGCCTCCTCCGGGACTAATCCCGACGCTTCGCGAGCCCGCTGTCGAGGCAGCCACAGGCGAGTGCTTTCGCGATCCCGCGATCCCCAGCCTGCGACCCCTATGGCGACGATCCAATCGTGCGGCGCCAGGGAGCTTCTGGTTGTCGATCGTTGCGGTAGCGGCTGTTCTCGGGGAGACTCGGTGCCGTGGACCTCTTTCGCGTTCGCAGCAAGTTCTCTGGCTTCTTCTTGAAGATGCCTGGCGGTGATCTCGGCTGGCGCGTTCAGGAGTTGATTGAACAGATCCCGGTGACACGGCCCGGCTGGTGGTTGCTGGAGCCGTCGGGCGCTTCCCGGGAGCCGATGGTTGTGGCGTATGAGGATCGGAGGGGGCTGTGGTGGGAGTACATGCCCCCTACCGGAAAGCTCCACATCCTCCCCTGGCTGTCGACGTACTTCCACTACCACGACCTGGACACGACCGGATACCGCCGCACACGTCTGACTCCGGTTGAGGTAAAGCGACTCATCGCGCAGAGCACCGGGCGAGCTTCTGATGACCCGCTCGTTATCGCACACGGGGAGGATCTGACGGCGCGCGACCCACGGTCCGTGCTGCCTTAGACAGGCGCTGCCCGTCCTCGATCGAAGCGACAGCTAGCCCTTGAGAGGCTTGGCATGTCAGGTGGCATGCCTAGACGCCCTAGGACGCACATACGGCGTACGCGACGGCAATGCCGAAGGGCTCTTGGTTCGCCGTGAAGGTGACAGTCCAGCCGTTGTCGTTGGCATACGGCTTGCTCACCGTCACGTCCGCAGAGCCACCAGCCTGGCTGAAATCCCAGCCGCCGCCTACAGCATGCTGGCCGCTAGGACACGGCACGTTTATGGTTATCGGTGTTCCGGCCGGCGGCGGAGGGCCCTCGGCCGGTGGGCCCGTACCTAACGACTGGACCGTGGTGTGAAGTGGCTGTGGCAATGCTCCGGGGACGAAGACATTGCTCCACAGCGAATGCCGGCGAACCTTGGTGTCGGTCACCGCCCCGTTTCGGAGCTGATGCGTGCCGACGCTGTTTGCGGAAGCTGGGTCGCGCGCGTAAGACGTGCCTCCGAGCGCGACGAACAACGCCAGGTATGCGATCGGGTTCTTTCGGATCGACATTGTTACTCCTTACTCGAGGACACGCTAATCGCCGAACCATTCGCGTTCGAACCTATATGAACAGACGGCACCAGAATCGCGGAGGACCAGGGTGCAGACCGAACCCGGCGCTTCCGCTTCGGGCTGTGGCTGTCGGGTAAAGCGGTGGCGTCCGGCGGGTTTAAGACCATTTCGGGATGGCCCAGAACTTCATTGCTGCTGATCGGGATCAGGTGTTGTTGTTGCCGCCGTCGTTGCGGGATTGGCTGCCGGAGGATCACCTGGTGTGGACGATCCTCGATGCGGTCGCCGAGATGGACTTGAGCGCCTTTTATGGCGCGTATCGGGCTGATGGTCATGGCCGCCCGGCGTATGAGCCGTCGATGATGGTGGCGCTGTTCCTATACGCGTACGCGCGGGGGAACCGGTCGTCGCGTGGGATCGAGCGGGCGTGTGTGGAGGACATTGCCTGTCGGGTGATCGCGGCTAATCACAAGCCTGATCACTCGACGATCGCGGAGTTCCGGAAGCGTCACGAGGATCCGATCGCTGGCCTGTTTAGCGAGGTGCTGGCGCTTTGCGCGGAGGCGGGGTTGGCGAAGGTCGGTTTGATCGCCGTGGACGGCACCAAGGTGCAGGCCAACGCCAGCCGCTTCGCGAACCTGGACTATGACCAGATCGCGCGGCAGATCGTGGCCGAGCACGGTGAGATTGATCGCGGCGAGGATGAGCTCGATAGCGATCAGCGGGGCGATGAGTTGCCGGTTGAGGCGACCAGGCACAACGGCCGTCGGGCGTGGTTGCGGGAAGCGAAGCGGCGGCTTGATGACAAGCGAGCGCAGGAAGCGCAGCCGATCCCGCGCGCACGCCAGGCGCGGTTGAAGGAGTCAAAGCGCCGGCTGGAGGAGAACCTGGCGATCGAGCGCCGAGCTAACGATGCGTATGAGGCCTATCGAGCGCGGGGGGTGATGAAGGATGGCCGCCGGTTTGGTCGCCCGCCGAATAGCTACCGGCCCCCGGATGCCCCCGAGGGAAGGGTCAACGTCACCGACCCCGACTCCCGCGAGGTCAAGACGGTCCGTTGGGTGATCCAGGGGTACAACCCGCAGGCAGTCGTCAACGAGAACCACATCGTGCTCGCGGCCGAGGTCACGATCGATTCCTCTGATTTCGGTCACTTAGAGCCGATGCTGGCTGCAACTCGAACCGAGCTCGAGCTGGCCGGAATCGACGAGCAGCCCGAGGTTCTGCTGGCTGATGCCGGCTATTGGCACAACGAGCAGATGGACAACGTCACCGCCGCCGGTATCACGCTCCTCTGCCCACCCGAAGCAGCCACCCGCCAAGGCGCACGACCGGGATGGGACAGCGGCCGCTACAGCTGGATGCGCTACGTGCTCGCCACCGACATGGGTCACCAGCTCTACAAGAAACGAAAAGTGATGATCGAGCCGGTGTTCGCCCACATGAAGTACAACCGCAAGTTCGACCGGTTCGGACGAAGAGGCAGAGCCGCGGTGCGGTCCGAGTGGCGCCTACAAGCCGCCACCCACAACCTCACCAAGCTCCACAACCACCGAACAGCCAAACCAAGGCCGTGACGGCCCGGTGGAGCTATAGCTCGCCCAACAAAGCTATAGCCGGCGATCCCGAGCAGACGCGTCAGCCAACAAAGCAACTGCCGCGCCGCCGGCATTTTCCCGACAGCCACGGCTAACAGGGAAGCCCGAGACCTCCCGCTGAGCCAAAGGAGGAGTGGGTCGACACGCCGGCATTCGTCTCGCTCCTCGCCAGCAGCAGGGAAGCCGTCGGCATCATCGCACTACTCGTTGCTACGCCGTCGCGAGTACTCGCTCGGCATCGGTACGACTACGACATTCAGGGCCTGCGCACGTAGGCGCATGGCAGTGTCGGCAGTCACTAGCGCGACTCGCTGTTGTCCGTATTGCTGGAACTCGCGACAGGTCTCGAGTACCTCTTCGTCAGCGTCCGTTGGCCGGTATCGGGGCGAAGGTTCGATCAGCACCTCGATCGTTGTGTTGGTGCGTAGTTCGCGCGGTGTCCCCGCGTTGCCGACGGACGCCTCGAGCTGAGGGAGAATGCTCCGCGCACGCTCGGCTCGATCCTGGCGACGCCGATCGTACTTCAGGAGATCAAGCTCCTCGATGACTCTCAGAGGAATGATCAGCCGCACCGATGAGCTCCCGGTGACGGTGGTCCAGTCGACCTGTGCTGGCGGGACGAACTCCAGCAGGACGTTGGTGTCGAGGATCGTTGGATCGCCCGGCGCAACGGCGACGCGGCCTATCCGCAGCTGGAGATCGTCTCGCAAGGCTTCAAGCCAGCTGGTCTGCTGTGCGATCTCGGCTCGAACCAGCTGGGTTGGCCAGATGGGTTCCTCGTGAAGCTGGCGAATCCGCCAGTAGCGGCCCGTCTGCAGGGCGTCGAGTACATCGAAGTCGAATGTGAGGACTTGTAGATGAGTTTCAACTCCTTCGACCCAGCGCACATACGCCTCCGCGAGGGGCAGCGCGCCGGGCCCGATCCCCGTCCCACCCGGAACGCTGCCGATTACGTTTCGCCCCTCATTGATCAACTCGTCGAGCGTCTGGACCGCGACAGGAGGATCTACCCCTGGCTTGAGCCGTAGACGACGGGAACGCATCCCCGTGACTATGACGGGCTGCTCCTGGACGGTCGCGGATCCGCGAGACGCACGATCGCTTTGACGGTCCTGCCACCTTCGTGTGGCGCGAGCGCTTCGGCGACCGAGCGGTCGTCACTGGGCTGGGGCTTGTCCTTCGGTTGCGTTGCGGCTTTGCGGGATTGGGGTTAGGGCTGGGTGTGGCCGTGAGGTAGGTGTTGAGCATGTCGCCGGCTTCGGTTTCGTTGCCGGGCATGAGGTGTCCGTAGCGGTCTAGGGTGATGGTGATGCTGGAGTGGCCCATGTAGGTGCTGAGGGCTTTCGCGTTGACGCCGGCGGCGATCATGAAGCTGGCGTAGGTGTGTCGGCATTCGTGCAGGCCGATCGGTTGCAGTTGATGCTTGCGCCAGGCTGCGCGGGCTCGGTTGGTGACGGCCTGGGTGAATGGTTTGCCGTTGGCGCGTCCGAAAGCGAGTTCTTGTGGGCGCGGCTGTGTGCGAGTAGGTGTGCGATGAGGTATCTGCGGAGGGGTTTGCTGATTGGGACGCGGCGCGTTCCGGAGCGGCTTTTGGGTGGATCGGGCCTTCGTGGCGGTCCCAGCTGCGGCGTACGGTGATGATGTTCTGTGCAGGTCGATGTCTTGCCAGCGCAGCGCTTTGAGCTCTCCGAGTCGCAGGCCGGCGTATAGGGCGGTTGCCCAGATCGCCTGGTCGCTTGCTGGTACTGCGGCGATGAGTGCGGCGGCTTCTTCGGGGCGGGCGACGCGCTCGCGGCGTGCTCTGACGGCGGGTAGGGTGAGTCCTTCGGTGGGGTTGATCATGATCTCGCTGCGGGCGATCGCGCGGCGGTAGATCGCCCGTACGGCAGCACCGCGTTCCGCGTGGTGCTGGGCGCCGCACCAGCGGCGACGAGCTCGATCGACGAGGTCTTGGAGGTGGTCCGGGAGATCGCAGAGAGCCGCAGAGCGCCCGAGCTTAGGAAGTACGTGGGTGTTCAGCGATTGCTCATAGCTTCGCAAAGCCGAGGGCTTGTACTGATCACCCGAACGGGTGCGGACCACCCCCGCCTTTGCTGCCGCCAGCCACTCTGCCGCGGCCTGCTGCAAGGTGGTGCGAGTGGGCGCCCGGATCGTGCCCTGCCGCAGCGCAGTCTGGGTTTGCGCTCGCCACGCTCGCGCCTCCGAGAGCGAGCGGAAGGTCTGGCGAATCGTTTTGTGATCCTGCGCGGACCACACTTGTGCCTGGAATCCCGGACTGCAGGAACACGCCAGCCCCAGGTAGCTCTCACAGGCGCGCGCATGGCGGACAACGATGCCCTCGCTATGTCGAAAGCGCGATCGGGGGCTCCCCACGGGCACACACATAGCTCTATCGCCGCAAATGGAAGCCATGTCGCCGCGGAAGGCCGGCTCGGATGCGATCGTCGTTGCGATCGAGATCCACGCCCGGATCCAGCCGATGCCGCAGGCACCGAAATCGCCCACGCGCGGCCCGAGAACGAGGCATACCCCGCCGACACCGTGCCGCGAAATCCCGCCAAACCCGCGCCAGAAAGCCGCTGATCGCGGCAACATCCAGCGAATCAGCGGAGAGGGAGGGATTCGAACCCTCGATGGACGAAACCGCCCATACCGGTTTTCGAGACCGGCGCATTCAACCGCTCTGCCACCTCTCCGGATGGGTGAGGAGACGTCAAGAGGCTAGCGGCGGCGACCTCGCGCCCCGCCTCGCGCCGTGAAAGAACGCTCGCAGCAGATCGGCGCGACTCGCTCGGCCAGCAGGCCGGACGGCGACCTGCGGGCGGTGGTTGAGACTGGGGCACGGTCGAGGACGTTGAGCACGCTGTCCGCCGCGCCGGCCTTGGGGTCGTGCGGCCCCGAAGACCACCCGGGGCACGCGCGAGCAGGACGATCGCGCCCGCGCACATCGCGCAGGCTCGAGCGTGATGTAGATGACCGCGTCGAGCACCCGCCAGCTGCCGCAGCGACGGGCAGCTTCCCGGAGCGCGAGCAGCTCGGCGTGAGCCGTGGGATCAGCAGCGCAGCTCGCGCTCGTTGTGCCCGGCGCCGATCACCTCGCCGTCCCTCACCACGACCGCCCCGATCGGTACATCGTCGTGCTCAGCGCACTTTCCGCCTCGCGCAGGGCGAGCCGCATGAAGTATCGTCGCGCGGGAAGAAGTGGTCGGCCACGTCCATAGCTGGCGGTACCGTTCTTATACGGCAACTTTCTCGACGCGACGATGTTATGCGTCGCGCGCACCATGACACTGGGCACTCATCCTACCTTCAGCACCCCGACCCCGGCTCGCTCGGCCTCGTGCCCGGCTCGGTCGACCGCTGCCTTGCGTCGCGTGCTCGCGCCTCGCCGCAGCGGCTTCCGTCCGAAGCGGCGGCTGCCGCAGCGCCTACTACCCGGGGAGGTGGTGGTCGGGTACGACTCGGACCCACCGGGCCGGCCGCTCACCTGGCCAGAGCGATGGTCACCCGCCAGATCGCGGGCGCGGACGGCCGACCCGAGCGCCTGCCGCGAGCTTCGACTCGGCGGATTCAGCGTGTGGCAGGCGATCCTGCGGCTTCGGCACTCCCAAGGGGTGGCTTTTGCGGTGCCGGATTACCTGGCTCATACGGATGGCGCGCCCGGTGACGGCTCGCCGCCCCGGTCGTACACCGCCCAGGCCAACCCGCAGAGCGCTTCCTAACCGAACGATCCAGGGGCGGCCCACCGAGCCTGGCGGCTGGGAGCTGATGCAGTGGAACTTCCTGCCGGGCGCTGGGGTCGATGCGCCGCAGGCGTGGGCTAATCTGATCGCCGACGGGCGTCCCGGTGGCCGGGGTGTCGTGGTTGCGATCCTCGACACGGGCGTCGCCTATCGCCGCTGGCATCAGTTCCGGAAGTCTCCGGACTTCGCCGGGACGCAAGTTCGTCGACCCCTACGACTTCGTGGCGGCAACCGCTTCCCGCTGGACCGCGAAGGTCACGGAACGTTCGTCGCCGGGACTGTGGCCGAGGCGACGAACAACGGCTTCGGCCTCACCGGCCTTGCCTACGGCGCCAGCATCATGCCGGTGCGCGTCCTGGATCGCCACGGCTGGGGGATGCGCTGACGATCTCCCGGGGAATCCGGTACGCGGTGAATCACGGCGGCAAAGGTCATCAACCTGAGCCTCGAGTTCGATCCCTCGGTCAAGGCCTCCGATATCCCCAGCATCCTGGACGCCATCCGCTACGCCCACCGCCGGGGCGTGGTGGTCGTCTCAGTTTCAGGCAACGAGGGGTCCCACCGCGTCGCCTATCCGGCGCGGGCGCCGGCGGTCATCTCGGTGGGCGCCACCACGCGTGACAAGTGCCTGGCCGACTACTCCAACGGCGGAAAGCGGCTCGATCTGGTGGCGCCTGGGGGCGGCGATGACTCGAGCATCGCCACCGACCCCGACTGTGACCCCACGCGCAACCTTCCCGACATCTTCCAGATGACCTTCTTCTCGGCCTCTCATCCGGGACAGTTCGGCTTTCCCCGTGGCTGGTTTGGCACCTCGATGGCGGCTCCCGAGGTGGCCGCCACAGCCGCGCTGGTGATAGCCAGTGGCGTGATCGGGCCCCATCCCACGCCGGACCAGATCCTGGCCAGGCTCGAGCAGACGGCGCAGCCGCTCGGCGGGTCAGTCCCCAACCTCGACTACGGATATGGGCTCCTCGATGCCGGCGCAGCCACCGCGCGCTCGTCCTCCACGACCACCGCCAGCACGACCACCGCCAGCACGACCACCGCCAGCACGACCACCGCCAGCACGACGACCGCCAGCACGACGACCGGAATCAAACCGTCCTGACGATCAGCACCGAGCACGGCGCGTAGTGCGAGACCTTGTTCGGCACCGAGCCGAGCAGGAACCGATCGGCACCGGTCATGCCCTTGTTGCCGATCACGATCAGATCGGCATCGAGCTCCTCGGCCACGTCCAGGATCGCGTCAGCCGCGTCGCCCTGACGGGCGAAGACCTCGACGTTGGCCAACCCGGCCGAGCGGGCCTGTGTCTCGGCCCGCTCCAGCCACTCGAGCACCTCCGCCCGGGCCCCCATTGTCCACTGCACGTCATCTCCCAGCTGCGTCGGCTGGCTTGCCGAGGGCTCGGCGGGCGGCTCATAGACGCTCACGATCTGCAGCCCGCGCCCGCCGAAAGCGCCAGTCCAATCGCCCGGCCCACCGCGCGCTGCGCGGTGAGAGATCCGTCGGCACCCACCACGATCGAGGTGAAGGGCGGGCCGTCGCGAGACGCTGCCACGCCAGCTAGACCAGCTTGGTGATCGCGATCACCATTCCCGCGAACACGAACACCATGATCAGGATCTGCATCCAGAACCAGTGGCGAGGCACCCACCAAAGCTAGCGGCTGGTTGACTTGGCTTGTGAAATCCCAGCGGCGATTGTCCTTCGGCTCGGTGGCCGAGCTGTACGAGCAACGCGGCCCTCCTACCCGGCGGCACTGGTGCATGACGTGCTCGAGTTCGCGGCCGTCGGGACGGTCGACCGCGGTGGAGATCGGAGCTGGAACCGGAAAAGCCACCGTGCTATTCGCCCAGCAGGGCTTCAGGTCATCGGCCTCGAGCCCGATCCGGAGATGGCTGCCGTCGCGGAGGAGAGGCTCGCCGGCCTCCCAGGCGTGCAGATCCAGCGCATCGAATTCGAAGCCTGGCGGGCGGCGCAGCCAGTGCAGCTCCTCTACAGCGCGCAAGCCTGGCACTGGGTGAGCCCCGACGTTCGCTACCGCTTGCACGCCAAGCGCTGGTCGCCGGAGGCGCCCTGGCGCTGTTCTGGAATCGCCCGGTTTGGGACCAGACGCCGTTGCGCGAGGAATTGGACGCGGCCTACGCCCGGCACGCACCTGTCGTTGCCGACAGCCCAGGGCCAATGCACCCAGGCGGTATCCGACCCGAGGACTGGATGACCGACTGGGACGCGGAGGCGGGGAGCCAGGCGGGGTTCATCTCAGTCGAGGACAGGGACTATCTGTGGCATGCCCGCTACCGAACCTCCGAGTATCTGGATCTGCTCCAGACGCACTCCGATCACATAGTCCTCGAGCCCGCCCGCCGCGATGCGCTGTTGGCCGCCATCGGACAGGTGATCGAGTCCCACGGCGGCAGCTTCGAGTTGCCGTATTCGACCCGGCTGCTTCTGGCGCGTGCCAGGCGGGCTCCAGGGTAGCCTGATCGTGGTGAGCCCGGCACCGCCCAAGCACCAGTCCTCCGGCGTCAGGCAGGTAGCAAAGCGCCGGTCAGACAACGCCGGAGCTCCCCACGTGCCGTGCCATGGGCGCCGTGGGCTCGGGTCGATGCTCGAGCGGATCGTGCTCGCCACCCTTTCCACGCTGGTCAGCCTGAACCTCTGGACGGGCGGGCCGCTATTCGCACTGTGGGTGGGCTCGCGCGTCCAGGCGGCCATCGGCCAGCTGAGTATGGCGGCCGTGGGTGCCGCGCTCGGCGTGTTGATCGTCGAGACGCTCGTGCTCTACCGACTGCTGCTCCTGCTGAACCGCCGCTACAACGCGGTCCTCGGACGGCGGGAGCGCCGCCAACAGGCGCCATGGCTCAAGCCGATCAGCGGCGAGCGGCGAGTGCTCGAGGTCAGGGAGCCGCTCACGGCGATCGAGCGCGTCGTCGTGGTGTCGGTGGTGGTCGTCTTCGAGCTGGCCCTGGTCTGGTTCTTCTTCTTCGCCCACTATTCGCTGCAGCAATAGCGCTGTAACCGCGTATTTCGGACGATTCGTCCGGAATAGGTCCTAGATTTTCTTCCCGATGGCCGGTCGGCCTCGCAATCAGGCTGCCAGTGCGGCGATTCTGGCCGCTGCGATCGAAATTCTCCGGGAGCGAGGCTACGACGGGCTCACGCTCGACGCGGTGGTGCGAGTCTCGGGAGTGGGCAAATCGAGCCTCTACGCGCGCTACTCAGGACGGGCAGAGCTTGCCGCCGCCGCGGTGGCCGGGCTACAGCGCGAGCTCCCACCCGCCCGGGGCGAGCTGCGGCTCGACATGATCGTCTGGCTGCGCGCCGCCGAGCGCAACCTGGGCCAGGTGGGGCCCCAGGCCGCGTCGCTTCTGATGGCGGGGGGGACCGGACGTACGATCCTCGGGCCGGTGCTTGACCGAATCGGTCGCCGCCTCGCGCTCGCTCAGGGCGAGGGGGCGATCGACGCCGAGGCCGATCTGGAAGCCGCCGCGGACCTGCTGGGGGGTGCGTTGCTGGGCCGGGTGCTTCTGGGGGCGGCCGAGGCCGACCAATGGCCCGAGCGCGCAGTCGACTGTCTGCTCGCCGCGCTCGTGCCGCGGACCAGTCATGGATCGCGATAGGGTGAGGCCCTTGCGAGGACGGATGTCGTGAGCGATCAGCTTGTACAGGGTCTGGTCGGTGTCCGCGCAGCGATCGGCACCGGCGCCTGGCTGACCCCGCGCCTGTCGGGCCGCCTGTTCGGCCTCGATCCCGACGGAAATCCCCAGGCCGCCTATCTGGGCCGCCTGTTCGGTATCCGCGACGTGGCGCTGGCCTACGGGCTCAGCACCAGCGACAGTCAGGCCCAGCGTCGCCATTGGCTGCGCATCGGCGTGATGTGTGATGCCGCTGACGCGCTGGCGGGACTGCTGGCCGGTCGCCGTGGGGACCTCCCGGCGCGCTCGGCCCTGATGGTGACGCTCACCGCGCTGGCGGCGGCCGGGATGGGAATCGCCGCGCTCCAGGACGGCCCCCCGCCAGCCTGATTCATGGCGCTGGTCTCGCCGGAGCCGATCTCCTTCAACCCGGTGACCCGGCTGCTAGGCGACCTGGTCGCCGAGCGCCAGACCGAGGTTCCCTATCCCCCGGGAGACGACTCGTTCAGCCTCGCACGCACGCGGCGGTTTGCCAACTATCCGCTCCGCCTGCTGCTCGATGCCTACGAGCGCTACGGGCCCGTGTTCTCCATGCGGATCTTCCACGGCAACAGCGTGTTCATGATCGGCCCGGAGGCCAACCACTACATGACGGTCTCGCACGCGGAGAACTTCAGCTGGCGCGAGGGTCACATGGGCGACCTCATACCGTTGCTGGGCGACGGGCTGCTCACGATCGACGGCGAGTTTCACCGTCGCTCTCGCCGGATCATGCTGCCCGCCTTTCACCACGAGGCGATCGCCGCCGCGCTGGCGACGATGGACGGCGAGATCGAGCGAGCGCTCGAGGGCTGGACCGACGGTGCCCGGGTCGACATCTACTACTGGGCCCGGCGGCTGGCGTTGCGGATCGCGATGCGGGCGCTGTTCGGGCTCGATCCCGACGCGGCGGGCGCGCGGGTCGACGTTGCGCGGCAGTTCGAGGAGGGCCTTGGCTTCTGGGCGCGGGACTACTGGCTTCAGGTGCTGCGTGGCCCCCGCACGCCGTTCGCCCAGATGCAGCAGGCCCGCCGCGAGCTGGACGCCGTGATCTTTGAGGAGATCGACCAGCGCCGGGTCAAGCGGCGAGCGAGGCGCAGGACGTGCTGAGCCTGCTGCTCGACGCCTCAGACGAGGAGGGCGAGCAGCTGAGCGACGAGCAGATCCGCGATCGAGGTGATGACGCTCCTGTTCGCCGGCCACGACACGACCACCTCGACGGTCGCGTTCATGTTCTACGAGCTGGCGCACCATCCCGAGGTGCTGGCCGCGCTGCGCGAGGAGCAGGGTCGCGTGCTGGGGGACGAGCGGCCCGAAGCCGGGGTGCTGATGAGCGGGCAGCTGCAGCTGCTGGAGATGGTGCTCGACGAGACGCTGCGGATGTATCCACCGGCCTGGATCGGGGCGCGCAAATCGGTCGCGGCGTACGAGTTCGCCGGCCAGAGGGTGCCCGGCGGCGCGTACGTCAACTACAGCTCGTGGGTCTCCCACCATCTCCCCGAGGTCTTCCCGGACCCGAGCGAGTTTCGCCCCGAGCGCTTTGCGCCCGAGGCGCAAGGCGGCACTCCCCAAGGGCGCCTACGTCCCGTTCGGCGCCGGCTCGCGGATCTGCATCGGGATGCGCTTCGGCCAGCTCGAGATCAAGGCGATCGCCACCGAGCTGTGCGCCGCTTCGACTTCAGCTCGCTGCCGGGCTATCAGCTTCGGATCCGCCAGATGCCGACGATCGGCCCGCGGGGCGGGCTGCCGCTGATCGTCCAGCGCCGGGCCCGGTAGGGCGGCGCGGACCGGCCGAGAGGGGCCTGCCGCCTCCCGGTCGGCGCTCTAGAAGATGCTGTTGATCAGGTCCTCGCCGAGGCCGATGCCGGCGCCCATCTCGATCGCGCGGCCGAAGCCGCCGCCCAGGAAGTTGCCGAACATCCCGCCGCCCCGAGCATGCCGCCGCCGCCCCCGAACATGCCCCGCCCATCCGGCCTGGATCTGCTGGGGGGCATCTGCTGGGGTGCATGCTGCTGGAGCTGCTGGTTGGAGGTGTCGATGAAAGCCGTGGATCGCTTGGAGCAGCGCGTTGACCTGAACCTGCTCGTCCTTGACGTCCAGCGCGACCTGCTTGAGGTCGAGCAGCCACTCCTTGGCGTTCTGATCGCCGCCCTGAGCGGCGGTCTGGAGCTTCTCGGCCAGCGCCTGGATCGACTTGGCGACGTCCTGAAACTCAGTCTGAAGCTGCCCGTAGGCCTGATCAATCGTGGAGGTATCCATGACCGGCATCCTCGCAGGTAGCAGGCGATGCTGAGTGACCGGACGCGTGATTGCGGGCAGTAGTGTGGCCAGCCGCTGTGCTGCAACTCTTCGCCGCCGCTGCGCCCCAGCACCTGCCGGGCGTCCTTCACAGCCTCGAGCCGACCCTCAACCACTACGGCTACTTGGCGGTGGCCGGGTTGGTTCTGATCGAGGATTTCGGCGTGCCGGTTCCGGGCGAGACCGTGCTCATCCTGGGCGCCGTCTACGCCGGGACCGGCCGCCTCAACGTCGTGCTGGTCGGCCTGGTCGCGTTCCTGGGCGCCGTGACCGGCGACAACATCGGCTTCGCCATCGGGCATTTCGGCGGCCGCAGGCTGGTGGATCGCTACGGCCGCTACATCTTTCTCACCCGGGCGCGGGTGGACAAGGCGACCGGGTTCTTCGAACGCCAGGGCGGCAAGATCATCATCGTCGCCCGCTTCGTCGAGGGATTGCGTCAAGCCAACGGGATCATCGCCGGCACGAGCGGCATGCACTGGGCGCGGTTCCTGGCCTTCAACGCGCTCGGTGCCGCGTTGTGGGTGGGGGTGTGGGTGTGTGTCGGCTACTTCTCCGGCAGCCACATCAACTCGATCTACACAACCGCCACGCGGTATGACACCTACCTGGCGATTGCCGTCGGCGTGCTGCTGATCGCCTACATCACGCGGTGGGTCGTTCGCCGGCGCCGGAGCCGTGCCTCAGCCTGATCGTGGCAGAGGTCAGGGAGTGAGGGCTGCGCTGTGCTGCACGCCTGCGTGCTGCCAGCTGAGCGTGTCGCCGGACAGAGCCAGATTGGTGAGCTGAGGGCCGGTCTGGGGCTCGAACCCGGTGCTGTTGTCGAGCTCGTGCACGCCGTTGCGGTCCGAGGCGATGATCTGCTCGGTCCCGCAGGCGGTGGCCGGCGAGCAGGAGATCGGGTCGGCCAGGACGGGCGTCCAGGCGCCGGAACCTCCCGCCGGATCGTCCGAGGTCAGGACATGGCCGGCGTCGGCGCCGGCCGCCACACAGAAGCTGGCAGTGGGGCAGGTGATCTCCTGCAGCTGATTTCCAGCTCCGCTTACCGTGAAGCTGCTCCAGCTGCCTGAGGTTGGCGCGCTCGAGGCAGAGATGCTCCCGCCCCCTGTTGCCAGGCACAGGGAGCTGACCGGGCACGAGAGCGCAGCTGCATTTGGCGGCCCGCCGGTCATCGTCCACTGACCGGATGTGGGGGAGCTCGAGTAGAGGAGCCCCGCGGAGCTGGTGGCCGGTTGGTTGGGCGCCAGCGCGAAGCACAGCGAGATCGACGGGCAGGAGATGCTGATGATCGCGGCTCCCGCGGCGGCCCCACGGTCCACCGACCAGTTGCCGGATCCCCCACTCGGGTCGCTGGTGGTGATGATGTTTCCGCCCAGGTCACCGGCCACGCACTCCGAGGTCGAGGGGCAGGTGATCGCCTCGAGCTGGTTGGTCCCGTCCACGTGTTCGATCGACCAGGTGCCGGCCCCGTCGGCGGGATCGGTCGAGACCGCGACATCGCCCGGGCCGGCGATGGCAACGCAGAGGTCCGTCGCCGGGCAGGAGATGGCTCCCAGGTTGGAGACACCACTGAGCTTGCTCGATCGCCACGCGCCCGCCTCGGGATTAGGTGAGGTGTAGATGCTCGATCCCGACGTGCCCGCGCAGAAGGACGCCGTAGGGCAGCTCGCGCCGGTCAGGCTCCCGGACGGCGAGACGCTCCAGGGGCTCGAACCCGGATTCGTGGAGGCGTCGATCTGGCCGAAGGTGTCGCTGGCAATGCACAGCGAGGCCGATGCGCAGGCCAGCCCCGTGAGCGGATCGGTGCGATCCGCGGGGGGCGGAGGGCTGGCGCTCACGTGGACCGCAGAAACGCCGTTGCTGCCGACCACCACTTGATCGATCCCCTGGCAGGTGACGCTGGTCCCGCTGCACGTGTCGGCTTCGCCTCCGTACCCGGCTTGGCGGCCAGTCCTCAGGTCAAATACGGCGGTCGATTCGCTGAAGCCGCCGGTCTGTGAGTTGCTGAGCTGGTTGACCAGCGCCGCGTGGTTGCCGCTCACGGCACCCGCGGTCACCGCCGCGGCCCGGCCCGGACTGCCGGTTATGAATTGCTCGAGCAGCCGCTCCCGGCCGTCGGCAAACCGGCATTCCATCGCCGCCGCGTCGTCGGACGGGCCGCCGCCGGGACTGGTGCCGGTTTCGGAAGTGATCACGGCCTGGCTGGAGCGGGCGAGCACCCGGGCGCCGGGTGGAGCCCGGCAGGGGCGCGGCGGTTGGCTCGGGATCGGCTGCCAGTCGACCGCCGCTCCTGTCAGGTACCCCACCAGGCGAGGGGCTCCTCCCGCGGCCGAAATCACCTCGAGCCGGTGGTGCGCGCCGATGAAGGCGACGGATTGCCCGTCTGGCGAATACGCGGGTGCGCTACCCGGAGCCAGGCGCCGGACCAGGTGCCCCGAGGTGTCGACCAATACGATCCAGCCGCGGCGGACGATGGCCAGGAAGGCGCCGTGCGGCGACCATGACGGGGCGCTCCCGCGTCCGAGCGACGCGAGGCCCTTCGTCTTGCCGATCCAGACGTGCCCGTCGAGCACCACCGCCAGCTTCCCGGTGTCCGACCAGACCGCATTGCTCGCGCCGTTACCGGTGTTCAGCACTGTCGAGTGAGGGAGGCCGTCGATGCCGTCCTCCATCACTCCGCCCGCCGCGACGAACGTCACCAGGGTGCCGGCGGGGAGCAGCGCGGGCCGGCTCCCCGCCGGGAACTGGCAATCGAGGCAGCGGCCGTCCAGCCCCACCAGCCGGATACCTGGCCCCGAGAACACGATCGCTCGCCCATCGGCCGAGAATCTCGGGTCCTGAGGATGCCCGCAGAGCGTAGTCGAGGTGCAGACCTTTCGCACCACACGGCCGGCGCTGTTGGCCAGCACGATCCCCTGGCCATTCACCGGCTGGAGCGCGAGCAGCCCGTCGCGACCCGGAAAGGCTGCCCAGGCATTTGCGCTCAGCCCGAGCAGCAGACAGGCCGCCATCCAGCCGGCTCGGCTGACCCAGCGTGATATCGAAAGCCACCTCATCACTCGCCGTTCCGGCCAGAAACGTGCCGACGGGGCGGAAGTTTCGCCTGGCCGCTGTCCGGATGCGGACGTCCCATCGATCGGTAGCGTGCCGAGCCATGCATCCGACCGCGGCCAGGTTCGCCGAACGGCTCCGAGCCAGGGGGCTGGCGATTGAGGTGCGGACGCTGACCGATTCGGCGCGGACAGCCGAGCTGGCTGCGGCCGCGTTGGGGGTCGAGGTGGGCCAGATCGTCAAGTCGCTGGTCTTCCTGCGCGAGGATGAGCCGGTGCTCGTCCTGTGTGCGGGCGATCGGCGTGTCGATGCCCAGCGGCTCGGCCTGGTCCCCGCTCGAGCCGATCGGGTTCGGGCAGTGACCGGCTTCTCCATCGGCGGGGTACCGCCGCTTGGCCACGACAGCGAGCTCGCCACCACGATCGACGAGTCGCTTCAGCGCTTCGAGGTGGTGTGGGCGGCGGCCGGTACCCCGCATGACGTTTTCTCGATCCAGACGGCGGCTTTGATCCAGGCCGTGCCGGGCGTCGAGGTCACGGCCGTTAGCTGAGGCGCCGGCCGTTATGACCCGACCGGTTCCTCGGCGGGAACGGGGGTGCGCGCCGCACGGCGGACACCTCCGAGCAGCGGCGGTGAGTACCAGGCCGGTGACTCGCCTCCAGGAAGCGGTCAAGGTCTGGGGTCTGGGGCCGGGCGCCGCCCAGCGCGTAGAGCACCACCGAGACGACCGCGCCGGCGAGGCAGATCCCAGCCCGATCCAGAGCGCGACGCCGTGCCGCGATCGAGGTTGTTGCCGACGGTCGCGGCGAAATGGGCAAAGATCGGCGCGATCATGAACGCGGCCACCGCGCGCAGCAGCTCGACGATGGCGAACACCCGCTGCAGATTGGCGGACGGCAGCGAGAAGCCGGCGACGAACAGCGCCGGGGCGACGGTGGCGCCGAGCCCGATGCCGGTCAGTCCCGAGCCGACCAGCGTCAGCGGCTGGCTCGGAGGGCACCTCGATGCGGAACACCGCGATTCCAGCGGCCAGGAACACCATGCCGACCAGGGGCAGATAGTGCATCGCTCGCGGCTTGATCACCACGCCGAAGGCCAGCGCGGCGAGATCAGGGCGCCGCCGAGCTCGGGCAGATAGAGCAAGCCCGAGATGCGACGGGCTGTAGCGGTGCGGCGAGCAGCGCCCGCCGTCAGCCCGGTGGCCGATACCGAGGCCGCGGCGGCGAACAGGGCGACCACGATGCCCGCGACCGGAATCGTGCTGCTGCAGCATGCGGGCGAATGGTCAGCAGCGGCGCGTGGGCGCGGTACTGGTAGGCGATCAGGGCCACGATCAGCGGCCAGCCCGGCGAGCAGCGGCGGCCGATCGACGATGCCGCGAGGAAACGGTGGCTGGTCAGCTCGGAGGCGCCGAAGAACGCCGCGACGCAGCCGACGGCCGCCAGGCCGATGGCCAGCGGAGTCCGACGGCGAATCGGGGTCGGCCGGCGGGGCGTCCTCGAAGGTCAGCACGCGACAGACCAGCGCCAGCGAGCGAGATCGCCGGCGACGATCCAGAACAGGGGCCGCCAGCGCATGCGACTCGGCCTGGATGCCGCCGATGATGGGACCCAGCGCGACCGCGCCGAAGATGCAGATGTTCATGATCACCGCGGTCAGCGCAGCTTGTCCGCGCGGAAACCGATGCGCCAGCGGCGGCACGGCGGCGATCAGCAGCAGGCTGGTGCAGAGACCCTGGATCACGTGGCCGACGATGAACATCGCCCGCGTTCTGCGCCGCTGGCGGCGAGCACCGAGCCGACCACCAGCAGCACCGCGTAGCAGGACCAGCATCCGGCGCTGAGGCAGGTGCTGGGCGAACTGCACCGCCAGCACCGTGCCCAGCGCATAGGCCGCGTTGCCCAGGCCGGAACCGAGGCTCAACGTCTGCAGCACTCATGTGCAAGCTGGCGCACGATGATCGGCGTCAGCGGCTGCAGCGCCGCCGACAGCGCGAGGTACGGGATCAGCGCGAACATGACCATCGCGGCCACGGCCGGGTAGCGACCGGCCAGGCTTCCCTTGCGACGCATATGTGAGTGCTGTTCGGACATCGGTCTTGGTGGATGCGGCCCACACCCGACGAAGCGCGGCTGTCCGTCAGGGCGTTGACGCGGGGCGGATTCCATCGGGGAATTCCGCCGGTTCGCCGGCGAGCTGCGACCAGTGCCGGCGCGCTACTCAGTCAAGCATGAAGCCCGCGCTGGCGTCGGTCAGCGGTCCTGTGCCACGCCGTGCGAGGCGAGGGCCGCGATCAGCCCGTCCGGGTCGTCGGGAGTGATGACCGGTTGTACCCATCGACCGGCGTCGATCTCGAAGCCGATCGACTTCCGGGGCCTCCGGAGGTCCAGGTTGAACCAGTAGCCCGGGATGGTCGTGCCCCACAGCCTCCAGCGTCGAACGCGGTTCACCGGCAGCCGCCGAACGCTGCGAATCTCGCCGAACCGGATCCGCTTGGGGCGCAGGAACACGTCGTAGCGACGAATCACGAGCCCCTCGTCGGTGGCGGCGATGAGGTCGTCGTGGTAGTCCAAGCCGTGGCGCACGGCATTGTGTCGCTTGCGGGCGACACATACACCGCCCGCGAAGGTCTACGTGCGCTCTGAAACTAGCCTGCGGGCGTGCGCGAAGGTGACCAGCTGAGCGCTCTCCTCGTCCCAGAGCTTCAGCCGGAGTGCCCTGATGCCGTCCCATACGGAGATCATCGGGGCCTCCTGGAGGAACGAGTTCTCGTCGTGGGCTTGCTGAAGCTTGTAGTTCGGGATGCGAGCACTCAGGTGATGGACGTGGTGCAGGCCGATATTGCCCGTGAAGAACTGGAGGATCCGCGGAAGCTTGAGATGTGAAGCGCCTTTGAGCGCGGCGTCCACGTAGCTCCAGCCGTCGCGGCGGGCCCAGTAGGCGTCCTCGAACTGGTGCTGAACGTAGAACAGGAACACGCCTGAGCCACCTGCCAGCAGAACGGTGGGCAGCTGGAGCAACAGGAAGTCCTTCCAGCCGATGGCCCAAACGATTGCAGCGATCAGGACAGCCAGCGCAAGATCGGTGTAAAGCACGCTGCGGCGATCTCGCCCCCGCCCGCTTCCCTGCGAGAAGCGCGGCTGGATCGCCAATGCCCAGACCGGACCAAGGACAAGCATCACCACCGGGTTTCGCACGAACCGGTAGCCGAGGCGCTTGCCCAGCGAGCCGCTCATGTACTCGCTGACCGTGAGCATCTCCACGTCTCCCATCCCTCGGCGATCGAGATCCGAGGAGGTGGCGTGGTGAATCGCGTGCTCGTGCTTCCAGGCGACGAACGGCGAATAGACGAACAGCCCGAGTGCGGTTCCCAGCCATGTGTTGGCGCGCTTGGATGGCAGGAAAGAGCCGTGTGTGCAGTCGTGGAAGATCACGTAGGTGCGAAGCAAGAAACCTGAGGCGGGCAGCGCCAGGACGAGCACCAGCAGGTAGGACACCCGCATCAGGAGGTACATCCCCACGCACGAGATCAGATAGGCCACGACCGAGGTGAGCAGGTCGATCCCGCTGCGCAGGACGTCGGGCTGCTCATAGCGCATGACCGCCGTACGCCAGGAAGCCCGCTGACCGCGGGGCGGAGCCTCAGCCTCTAGAAGCAAGTGCCTCTCCCGAACACCGGGCCGGCAAGGCGACATACCCGAGACCAGGCCGCGCGGAACCGCGTTGGGGCTGGACTGATGCGTTCGGGACTCTCATGAGCAGTCGGATAGCAAACCAGGTTTGCCTAAGACCTGCGTAAGCGACCCCGATTGCTTGCAGCGCGGCATTGGTTCCTCTAGAGTAACCGTTACCTATGAGTAACCAAGCTGATCTCGTGTTCGATGCGCTCGGAGAGCCCGTGCGGCGACGGATCGTGGAGCTGCTCCGGGACGGTCCGAAGCCGGTGGGGGAGCTCGCCGACCAGCTACCGGTCGGACGGCCGGCGGTGAGCAAGCACCTGAAGATCCTGAGCTCAGCCGGCCTCACGGAGTACACGACCGTGGGGACGTCGAACCGCTATTCGTTGCGCGCTGACGGGTTGGAGGTGGCTCGCAAGTGGCTCACCTACCGATGGGACGAAGTTCTGGGGGCCTACGCCGAGGCAGCCCGCAGCCGCGCCCGGTCCACTCAGGCGAGTGTCCTCAAGCGCGCCCGGAGAGATTCGAACTCCCGACCTTCGGTTCCGTAGACCGACGCTCTATCCAGCTGAGCTACGGGCGCTGAGTGGGCGATTCTAGCCCTGGGCCCCGGCCAGGCCGGGCGGCTCGGTGCTTAGCCCTCGTAGTACCGAGCGACCGTGAACCCGAGCAGGGCCGGGACGTGGATCGCGAACACGGCGAGCGAAAGGGTCAGCACCACCAGCGCACCACCGCGCACGTGGTTCTGAAGGAATGCGTACTCGATCATGCGCCGATCACGGCGTAGGCCAGAAGCGACCATTTGGCGACCGAGAAGAACCGCGGCCACGGGAAACCGTGGACCCGCGCCAGCGAGACCAGGTTCCCGCCCATCAGCAGGCCGACAGCGCCAAGAGGACCACGGCCGGCGTCAGCGGGACATGCTTGGGCAGGTGTGAGGAGAGATAGATGCCACCGGCGACGATCAGCGCCAGCGACGCCATCGCCACCTGCGTGACCGGGGGGAGACGCTGCTCGCTCATCCCGATGCGAGCTTGGTCATGATGACCAGAGTCGCCACCTGCATAACGCCCAGAACACCGGAGCAGTAGATGAAGCGCTTCATCAGTGTCTCGATGACTTCAGGTCGCGGGCGTGGCTTCTTCAGCTCGATCAGGACTGCGATGTTGGCAGGCTCGAGCAGACCCAGGGCGAGCACCGACATCACGCCGACGACGATGAAGCTGGCGACCACCCAGCCGTGGGAGGCTCGAGCTGGTAAGGAGCGGTGCCGTCCAGGATCCCAAGCTGCCAGCCGGCTGCCAGCGTCATGGTGACGACGATCGGCATGATCACGACCATCTTCGGCATCAGCCGGGTGGTCATCTGGATGCGGGCCGGCACGGACAGCCCGCCCAGGATCGGGCCGAGGACGAACCCCATGAACAGGTCGATGATCGTCCATGAGGCTCCGCCGACCACATGGAAAAAGTCGATTGGCCACTGCTGTTGGCCGCGATGGCGATCACCAGGAGGACCACCACAGCGGCGGCGACCGCGATCCCGGTGCGGGGAACGATCCGGAAATCGGGGATCTCGATACGGTGGATGAGGCTCTGCGGCCTCCTGGGCTTCCTGTGGGGGAACGGCTACGTCAACCATGACGCCTGATCCTAGCCACGAGTCCCGGCCAGACGGCAATACCCCGAACCGGTGGCGCAGAGGCGGAGGGGGCGGGATTCGAACCCGCGGTCCGCGTGAACGGACTCCAGTTTTCAAGACTGGCGCATTCGACCGCTCTGCCACCCCTCCGCGGGGTGGCGATCCTAGCCGCTGCTCAGGCTCAGCCTCTTACACTCGCCGGGACGCCCGGAGAGGTGGCCGAGTGGCTGAAGGCACTCGCCTGCTAAGCGAGTAACGGGGGAAACCTCGTTCGAGGGTTCGAATCCCTCCCTCTCCGCTCTCTGCTTTTCCCTCGCCTCTCAGCTCGCTCGCTCGCCGTGCTGCTCGCGCTGGCGGGCCTGCTCGGATACCTGGCCGGGCTGGCGCGCGGCGCCCAGCCGGCGCCGTCCATCTTCGGGATCAACACCGGCACCTTCGACTCCAGCCACGCCCGGTTCGTACGGGATCTCCCTACGGCCCGGTCGCTGGGCGCGCGATGGGTCCACTTCACCGGCGGCAGCGTGCATTTCACCCGCGGCGGAGCGCCCAACTTCGCCACGCTCGACTACGAAGTCAGGCGCGCCCGGAGGCTCGGCCTCGGCGTGTTGGTCAGCCTGGGCGGAACCCCCCGCGCCTGCTCCATCTCGCCACGCCCGGCCAATCCGAGCAGCTGTCCGCCCACCTCGGCCCACGACCTCAGCGTCTACCGTGGCTTCCTGAAGACGGAGCTTCTGCGCTACCGACACCAGGTCACCTATTGGGAGAGCTGGGTCGAGCCCAACCACAGGTCCTCCTGGCCGTCCGGACCGAATCCGGGCCAGTACGCGGAGATGCTGAGGACCCAGTGGTCTGGTGCTCCAGTCCGTAAATCGCACCCACCGGCTGCACCTGCAGCTACTTTTCGCCAGCCCAGCGGACTTCTCGATCATTCCGGGATCGGCCAGCGGCGTTGCGGTGCTGCCGTTCACCCACGCCGTGCTCGACGACCTGCACGGAGCAAAGCCGTTCGATGCGATCGCGCTGCACGCCTACCGCTTCCCGCCGGAGACCGCCACTCCGGCCGCGGCTGACTACGACAGCGTGGCCGGGATTGCTCCCGCGGCTGGGGTCGCGGGGCCCATACCCGGCAGAGGGCTGCACCACCAGCCCGTGGTGCCGGATGACCTGGCCCGAAGAGCTCTCTGCCTACGAGCAGGAGTTCGCCAACCACGGATACGGGCAAGTCGCGCTATGGCTCAGCGAGTTCGGCTGGCCGGGTAATCCTCGCCGCACCGATTCCTACCACCCCGACTTCGCCCAGCAGGCGGCGGACCTGCAGCAGGCATACACGGACATCCTGCGTCTGTCGTTCGTCCAGGCCACGTTCTGGTTCAACCTGCGCGACTACCAGCCCGGCCTCTCCAATCCGGACCCCGAGTTCTTCGCCCACTACGGCCTGCTTCGCAACAACTTTGCCGCCAAGCCGGCCGCCGCGGCGTTCAAGCGGCTGGCTGCCGCGCACCGGGGCAGGTAGACAGGTCGGACACCCAGGCTAGGGCCACTCGATACCGTCGCCCCCCACGTGAACCCGCCCCCGAAGCTGGCGAGGAGAACCCTGCTGCCGCGGGTCAACCTGCCCTCGGCCTCGGCCACCGAGAGCGCGATCGGCAGCGTTGCGGTCGATGAGTTTGCGAATCGGTCCACATAGTCGACCACACGCTCTGCCGGCAGGCCCAGGCGCTGGCCAACGGCGCGGATGATGCGCGAGTTGGCCTGGTGGTAGACGAACAGGTCGATGTCCTGCACCTCGAGGTCAACCGCTTCGAGCGCCTCCCGGGTGACCTCGGCCAGGCAGCGGACCGCTGCCCGGAAGGTCTCTTGGCCCTGCATGGAGATTCGCTTGCCGCGTTCCAGTCGGATCAGTCCGCTCCCGCCGGGTCGGAGCGCAGCAGCACGGGTCCGACGCGGCCGTCACGCTGCAGCGTGCGAGAGATAACTGCCGCGGCCGCGCCATCGGCGAACAGCGGTGCGGTGTCGCGATCTGAGAAGTCCAGGAACCGGGAGAGGAAGTCGGCGCCCACCACCACGGCGTGCTCGGCGCGCCCTGACTCGATCTGCCCGCAGGCCAGCGCCGAGGCCGGCCAGCCAGCCGGTGCAGGCCGCACCCACATCGAGTGCGCCCGCTCGCGCGGCGCCGATCAGGCCCGCCACCAGCGGCGCGGCGTTGGGAGTGATCTCATCTGCGGTCGAGGTGGCGACGATCACGAGGTCTACCCGGTCCGGGCTCACGCCCGCCCGCTCCAGGGCCGCCTGCGCCGACCGCGCGGCGAATTCAGTCAGCCGCTCGCCCTCAACCGCCCAGGGGCGGGTCGAGGTGCCCGTGCGCTTGGCGATCCACTCTTCCTCGACCCCGATCTGCGCGGCGACCTCGGCGTTGGAGACCAGCCGTTCGGGGACGGCCATCGCCACGCCCCGGATCGACGCGCCCGCTGCCCGCCCGTTTTCGACCACTAACGCCGGGTCTTCAGCGGAGTGCCGAAGACGTAGTCCCAGAACGGAGCGCTCACGCCGTAGCCGCGCTCGTGGTCCTGGAAGTGGTGGCGCATGTGGAGCTCGCGCAGCGTCCGGCCGAGCCCGGTCTTCGGCGAGTGATGGTGCACGTGGTAGTGCAGCATGTCGTAGACGAGGTAGCCCGAAGGAAGCCGGCACCGAAGGGCAGGAAGGCCGGGCTGCCGAGCACCGCGTAGAAGCCGAGCACGAACAGGGCCGACAGCGGCACGCTCACCGACGGCGGCATGACGAGGCGAAGCGGATCGTTGGGATGGTCGTGGTGGACGCCGTGGATGATCCAGTGCAGGCGAGCGCCGATCCCGCGCTGGGGCTCGAAGTGGAAGACGAGCCGATGCAGCCAGTACTCGGTCAGCGTCCAGAACAGGTAGCCGCCGAGCAGCCACGGCGGGGCCGACCCAGCCGACGCCGTGAAAAAGCCTTCGACCAGCAGGACGACGATCGCGGGGACGAACAGGAGCGGAGGCACGATGGGATGAACGCGTGAGAGCTTGTCCAGCAGGTCTGAGTCAAACATGCGGGGCGAGGCGCGCAAGACCTCGCTGCGGCTCATGCCCTCGAAGCTCTGATCGGGTGGACCGCCATCAAGATAAAGATACCTCGGGAGGGCCTGTGGTAACGGTGCTTCCCCGGTTTGGGGGCTTCAAGACTTGGCGGCGACGTGCGAGGCGCTCAGTCGGACTCGTCGAGCGGGATCGCCAGGATCACGTGGTCGGTGGAAACCGCCACGAAATCGTGGTGCTCCTCGCCGTTGGAGCCATCCAGCGGCGCGATCCGAACATCGGTGAGGGCCAGGAACGTGCGGTCCGGTGCGTTCAGGTAATCGCTCAGCCGGCTGCGGTAGCCGTCGGCGGGCAGCCGCAGCTGACCGGTGATCCGGTGGCGAGCCGTCTCAAGTGAAACCATCCTTCCAGCCTCATCCATCGCGGCGACGATAGCGAAGGAGCAGCACGCCCGCTGCCATGCTTGAACCCGTGGCAAAGCCGACGGCCAGCTTCCAAGCGCCCGCTGGTGGACAGTGCGCCGGGCACAGAACCGCAAGCCTTCGACCTACCGCTGCCCATTGTGCGGCGAATATCTGCCCTCGCTCAGCGAGCACATGCTGATCGCCCCCGAGGGTGACTCAGGCCGCGCCGCCACGCCCACACCGAATGCGTGATGCGGGCCCGCCGAGACGGCCGGCTTCCCACGCGCGATGAGTGGCTGAGGACCCAGCCGCGCCCGCCCAGCCTGTGGCAGCGGTTGAGGGATCGGCTCGCGGGCAGTCAGAGCGGATAGGGTTGCCGAGCAGATGGCGAGTGACCTCCGGCTCGGACTGAACGTCGGCTACTGGTCCAAGGGGCCTCCTCCCGGGGCCCAGGAGTCCGTGCTCGAGGCCGAGCGGCTCGGGTTTGAGTCGATCTGGACGGCGGAGGCATACGGCTCTGACTCGCTGCTGCCACTCGCGTGGTGGGGCTCGCACACCGAGCGGATCAGACTCGGGACCGCGATCGTTCAGATCTCGGCGCGCACCCCAGCAGCCACGGCGATGGCCGCGATGACGCTCGACCACCTCTCGGGCGGCCGGCTGATCCTGGGCCTGGGGGTCTCAGGTCCCCAGGTGGTCGAGGGCTGGTACGGCCAGCCGTTTGCCAAGCCGCTCGCGCGGATGCGCGAGTACATCGGCATTCTGCGCGACATCTGGGCTCGCCAGGGACCGGTCACCAACGAGGGCCAGCACTACCCGCTTCCGTATCGCGGCGGGAGGGGCACCCCCAGCCCACCCGGCTCGGCAAGCCACTGAAGTCGAGCATCCATCCGCTGCGCGAGGACATCCCGATCTATCTCGCCGCCGAGGGGCCCAAGAACATCGCGATGGGCGCCGAGCTGTGCGACGGCTGGCTGGCGCTGTTCTACTCCCCCCACCACGAGGACCTGTACGCCGAGGCCTGGACGAGGGCTTCGCGCGACCGGGGCGCGCCGCAGCGCAGAGACGAGTTCGACGTCGCCGCGAGCGTCCCACTGATCATCACCGACGATGCCGAGGCCGGCGTGGACGCCGTGCGCCCCATGTATGCCCTGTACTTCGGCGGGATGGGCGCCAAGAACGCCAACTTTCACGCCAACGTCCCGATCCGGATGGGCTACGAGGCCGAGGTTCGCCATATCCAGGACCTCTACCTGTCAGGCAAGAAGGAGGAGGCGGCGGCCGCCATCCCGTTCAAGCTGATCGACGAGCTGACGCTGATCGGGACCAAGGACCAGATCCGAGACAAGCTCGGGGCCTGGCGGGAGTCGCGCGTCACGACGCTGCTGGTAGGCGGCGATCCGCAGATGTTGCGCGACGCCGCCGAGCTCGTGCTGGGGTAGGCCGACGGCGGTCGCCCCTCCGCCTATTTGATGAACAGGATCTCCGAGTACTTCGGCAGCGGCCACAGGTCGTCGGCCACGATCCGCTCCAGCGGTCGGCTGCCTCACGCACGCCATCCATCGCCGGGATCACCTGGTCATGCATGTACTTCGCGTGATGGAGCACGTCGTCGCCGTGCGGTTGGTTGTCGGCGCGTTGGCCACCTCGAGCTTGCGTGATCGCGAAGCTGAACTCCTTGATCTGCTCGGCGGCCTCGCCCGCCAGCTCCGGGAGCTCGGCCGCGAAGGATCGCCAGGTGGCGTGCCGCCGCCGGGAGCACCATCGTCCGCGCGATCGACGCCGCTGTCTCGGCCTCGATGTTGATCTTGGTGACGTACTGCTCGGCGAAGACCTCGTAGCGCGACTCGAGCTCGCGCTTGGACAGCACGCCGTAGTTCGAGAACAGCGACTCGGTCTGGTCGTTGATCAGGTAGGGCAGTGCGTCCGGGGTGGCACTCAGGTTGAGCAGCCCGCGCTGCTCGGCCTCGGCGTGCCACTCCTGGGAGTAGTTATCGCCGCCGAAGATGATCCGCTTGTTCTCGCAGTAGCTGCTTCTGGAGGATCGGCGGCAGCGCCGCCTCAACTTCGGTCCCGCCCTCCAGGGCGTCGTCGAGCTCGCCGGCCAGCTCGTCGATCGCCTCGGCGACGATCGTATTGAGGACCGTGTTGGGGAGCGAGAGCGACATGCTCGAGCCCAGCGCGCGGAACTCGAACTTGTTGCCTGTGAAGGCAAACGGGGAGGTGCGGTTGCGGTCGCCGCCGTGCATCGGGCAGCGGGGGCAGTACCGGCGTTCCCAGCCCGAGGAATGAGCCGGGCGTGGACTCGCCGACCTCTCCCCGCTCGATCGCGCCGAACACCTGCTCGAGCTCGGCGCCCAGGAAGATCGAGATGATCGCGGGCGGCGCCTCGTTGGCCCCCAGGCGATGATCCTGCCCCGCCGAGGCGATGGAGGCCCGCAGGAGGCCCTGGTGCTTGTTCACCGCCTGGATGACGGCCGCGCAGAAGAACAGGAACTCGAGGTTCTCGCTGGGGCGTGTCACCCGGATCGAGCAGGTTCTTTCCCGTGTCGGTGCCCATCGACCAGTTGTTGTGCTTGCCCGAGCCGTTGACCCCCGCGAACGGCTTCTCGTGCAGCAGGCACGCCAGCCCGTAGCGGCGCGCCACGTTCTGCATCACCTGCATGGTGAGCTGCTGGTGGTCGGAGCCGACATTGGAGTTCTCGAATACCGGAGCGATCTCGTACTGGTTAGGCGCCACCTCGTTGTGGCGGGTCTTGACCGGGATCGCCGAGCTTGGAGAGCTCACGCTCGGTGTCCAGCATGTAGGCGAGGATCCGCTCGGGGATCGAGCCGAAGTAGTGGTCGTCGAGCTCATGTCCCTTGGGAGGCTTGGCGCCGAACAGCGTGCGCCCGGTGGTGATCAGGTCGGGTCGCTCGAAGTAGTACTGCTCGTCGATCAGGAAGTACTCCTGCTCGGGTCCGACGGTGGTGAATACGCGCTGGGCGCTGCTGGTCGCCGAACAGCCGCAGCGCCCGGATGGCCGACTTGGAAAGGGCGTCCATCGAGCGCAGAAGCGGGATCTTGTGATCAAGCGCCTCTCCGGTCCAGGAGGCGAACGCGGTGGGAATGCAGAGCACCGCGCCGTTGGGGTTCTCCAGGATGAAGGCGGGGCTGGTGGGATCCCATGCCGTGTAGCCGCGGGCCTCGAAGGTGGCGCGGATCCCGCCGGTGGGGAACGATCGAGGCGTCGGGCTCGCCCTGGATCAGCTCCTTGCCCGAGAACTCGGCCAGCGCCGTCCCTTCCCCGGTGGGACGCGTAGAAGCTGTCGTGCTTCTCGGCGGTGGAGCCGGTGAGTGGCTGGAACCAGTGGGTGTAGTGGGTGGCCCCGCGCTCGAGCGCCCAGTCCTTCATCGCCTGGGCGACCGCGTCGGCCAACGAGGTGTCGAGCATCTCTCCGCGCGCCAGCGTGTGCTGGAGGCGGCGGAAGACGTCCCGCGGAAGGCGCTGGCGCTGGACGGCGGGACTGAACACGTTCAGCCCGAACACCTGATTGTCAGGGACGGTGAGGTCAGCGGCTCCCAGCGCGCCGCCGTTGGGCGTCCATTGGGCCGCGAGAACATTCTGCTGACGGACGCGAGGCATTCGGTTTTCAGACTCCTTCGTAGGGGGTTCGCTGAGAGTCGGTACTGCGCGGGCTCGTCTCCCGCGCGAGCACGCAACGGCGGCCAGGCGGCGGCATGGGCGCGGGAGGTTCACTGTGCCTACCGAGGGGGCGCCCCGGGACCGCGAGAGCGTCGCTCAGCGCATCCCGGGGCGTCGGGCCCAGTCAGGCGGTGGACGGGGCCGTGCGCCTGGCTGGCGGCCAGGCCGGGCACGCCCTCGGGATAGGCCAGCGACGGGATGTCGGAGGGGTAGACCTCGTGGCCGTGCTCGGCCACGTCGCCGATCTCCATGTTCTCGCGGCTCATCCGCAGCGGAATGAACACACCCACCAGCTTGAGCAGGGCGAACGTCACCACCCCGGTCCACACGATCACGAACGCCGCCGCAAAGAACTGCCACTTGAGCAGCGTCCAGTTGCCGTGCACCACTCCGGCCACCGCCCCGACGGGGCAGGCCGTGCTTGCCCTTCGTGTAGGCCAGGGCCATCTGCGGGTCGGCGAAGATTCCGACCAGCAGCCCGCCGGCCAGGCCGGCGAATCCATGCGTGTAGACCACGCCGAGCGTGTCGTCAACCCGGCGGAAGGGCCGCATCCGGCTCAGGTAGTTGAGCGCGAAGTACACGAGCGTCGAGGCGATCACCCCGATCGCGATCGCGCCCCAGCCGTTGACGTAGCCGGCCGCCGGCGTGATCGCCACCAGACCGACGATCATGCCATTGACGCTGCCGATGAGCGACGGCTTGCGCCCGGTGATGTAGTCCCAGGCGATCCAGGCGAGCAGCGCGACGGCAGTGCACAGGTTCGTGTTCAGCACGGCGGCGCCCGCGCTCATGTTCGAGGCGTACGGGATCGCCGCCGTTGAAGCCGTTCCACCCCAGCCACAGCAGCCCGGCCCCGACCGCGACCATGGCCACGTTGTTCGGGGCGTCGATCTCACGGTCGCGCTGCAGGCGCGGCCCGATCACCGCCGCCGCCACGAAGCCCGCCACGCCGGCCGACAGGTGGATCACGTAGCCGCCGGAGAAGTCGACCGCGCCATGGTGCGCGAAATAGCCGCCGCCCCAGATCAGGAAAGCGTCGACCGCGTAAACGCAGGTGATCCACAGCGCGCAGAAGGGGATCCAGGCCTTGAAGTTGACCCGGCCGAGCACCGAGCCGAGCGCCAGGATCGGCGTGATGGCCGCGAACACAAGCTGGAAGTAGACGAGCGCCGACTTCGGGAACGCCATCGATCCGATCAGCGGGATCGATGCCTGGTGCTGGAGCTCGGTGTGCGAGAGCACCGGACCGGGCTTGCCGATGAAGTTGCCGAAGAAGCTCCCCGAGCCGCTGGAGAGGCCATGCCACGGCGTTCCGAAGCCCATCTTGAATCCCCAGAGCACCCACACGACGAGCACGACCGAGAAGGTGCGAAGGTCAGCATCATGCTGTTGATCGACCAGCGCTTCTGCATCACGCCGCCGTACAGAACCGCGAGTCCTGGGACGCTCATCAGCCCCACCAGCGTCGCGGCCGTGATCTGCCAGGAGGTATCTCCCGAGTTCAGCCAGGTAGGTGCTTCGAGTGGCATGGATCTCCTTCTCCTTGGAACACGAACAAGACCACCGCCGGCCAGGCGGTGGTCATAACTGCGATCTGGATGGTGCTCGCAGACGGGCGGTCAAGCCATATACGCGGGTCTAGGGATGGCCCGGAGGCGATTGGCCACGCGGATAAACCGACTGCGCTAAGAGCGGGTTTTGGAATGGGCGGAGCGGCGAAGGGGGCCCGCGCCCGGGCCAGCCCGCGCGGTCCCGCGTCAGCCGACGGCAGGCCGGCCCCGCGTCAGCCGAGCGGCAGGCCGGCCTTGCGGCAGGCCGCCACCACATCCTGGCGAGCCAGCGAACTGAACGTCCCCGGCTGCCCGTACGCCGGCGCACGTGTCCTGGGCGGTGCCCCCGCACTGGTTGATCTCCTGCGCGCCAACTGGCCCGGGATCGTCAGGTGCAGGCAGCCGTTACCCGAGCTCGGGCCGGTGCTCGCCACGGCGACCACGACGCCGACGGCCAGGAGCACCACTGCGGCCAGCACGCCCCGGATCAGCCGTCGCTCGCGAGCCGTGAGCCGCCGCAGCGTGTTGACGGTCTCGGGCATGGCCGGGCGGCAGGATCAACATCGATGCTGAGTCTAGGTCTCAGGCCTCTACGCTCCGGCAGGGCAGAGCTGCTGGGGCTCATCCACATCCACCTGCATCTGTTCACGCACGTGAAGCGGCTCGCCGGTCGATTACGTCGGGCGTGGCGCTGGCCGCATTCGCTAGCTGGGCGGGTTTCCCGGGCCCGGGCGAGCCGGTGCTGATCGCAGCCGGCGGTGGTGGCCTCCAAGCACAAGCTCGACATCAGCCCGCTTATCTTCTGGGCCTGGGTCGGTGCGACGGCGGGTGGGATGTTCGGGTGGTGGATCGGGCTGAAGGCAGGGCGCAGGGTGCTGACCGCGCGCGGTCCGCTGCTGGGCTTCCGGCTGCGCACGGTGGAGCGGGGCGAGGCTCTGTTTCGCCGCTTCGAGATCCTGGCCATCATCCTCACCCCCTCCTGGGTGGCCGGGATCAATCGCTCACGCGCGCGTATATATGTCCCGGTCAATCGGTCTCGGCCGTCCTGCTGTGGGCCGCACCGCTGGCCGTGGGGGCCTACTACGCCGGGCCGCCGCTGCTCGACCTGGTCAACGACTTCGGCGTGGTGGCCACGGTGCGTGCTGGGAGTCCTGTTCGAGCTGGCCGCCGTCGGCGGCGAGCTGCTGCGCCGGCGCCGAACGCGCGATCCTAAAGCCCCAGCCCCGCCCAGGACATCGGCTGAAACGGCACGAGCGGATGCCCAACGTCGAGCTGGATGACCTCGTGCTCCAGGAACGGGATTGAGCGCGGGCTCTTGGTCCACGCCTGACCGTTGACGAATGCCGTCACCGGACCGGTCGCGCTGGCTACACGGTCGCGGTCAGCGGCTGGCGCCACTCGTCGAAGAAGTCGCCCAGCGTGTAGATCTTCTGGGTCGGGGACTCGATGTGGATGATTCCGTCGCCGGCGTGGACGTGGAGCCAGTAGTAGCACTTGCCCGCGCCGTAGAAGGGCCCATTGGCGGTCTGCTGGGCGACCGGATGGATCATCCCGATGGCCGGTGGCAGATAGCGGGGATGGCCGTCGACGTAAACCTGGAGATGGACGTGGATGTGGTAGGCCAACTGCTCGAGGGGCGCGCACTGGATCCCGTCGACGGCCATTCCGGGCGCGGTCGTCGAAGCGGGCGCCAGCGGGGGGCCCGACTCGAGCGCCACCCCCTCCGGGCCCGTCGTGCCGGCGCCGGCTTGGGCGGGAGGCGGTGGCCGACGAGCTGGGACGGCGGCCGACGGCTCGCTTGCTTGCCTGTGGCCGTGCGAGCGCCGCCGCAGCGCCGCAAGCGCCCCGGCCGAGAGCGCCAGCGCGGCGAACGGCCCCAGGCGTCTCGACGCGGAGCACCGACTCAAGGCTAGTGAAGCGGGCGGACCGGCTGGCTTGACCGGGCCGCCCCGTCGCTCAAGAATGGACCGACCTCGACGCCGAGGAGGCGAGCATGACCGAGTTTGACTACGTGATCGTGGGCGCCGGCTCGGCCGGATGCGTGCTCGCCGCGCGGCTGACCGAGGACCCGGAGGTCAACGTGTGCCTGCTCGAGGCCGGGCCGCCGGACGCCGCCGAGGAGATCCATCTCCCCGCCGGCTCGCTTGGCGCTGGGCCAGAGCAAGTACGACTGGGGCATGGTGTCCGACCCCGAGCCGGGACTTGGCTTCCGCCAGCGCATCCTGCCCCGCGGCCGGACGCTCGGCGGCTCCTCCTCGGTCAACGCGATGGTCTACATCCGCGGCAACCGCGGCGGACTACGACGGCTGGGCGGCGATGGGCTTCCCGGAGTGGGGCTGGGACCACGTGCTGCCCTACTTCGTCAGGGCCGAGGACAACGAGCGCGGCGCCAGCGAGCTGCACGGCTCCGGCGGGCCGCTGCGGGTGAGCGAGAACCGCTCGCGCTACAGGACCTGCGAGGCGTTCATCGAGGCCGGCGGTGCAGGCGGGCATCGCGCGCAACGACGACTTCAACGGGCCCGAGCAGGATGGCGTCGGCTGGTACCAGGTGACCCAGCGCGACGGGATGCGCTGCTCGACCGCGGTCGCCTACCTGCATCCCGGCGCTCGAGCGGCCCAACCTGACCGTGATGCACCGACGCCTACGTGACCCGCCTGCTGCTCGAAGGCAGCCGGGCGGTCGGGGTGGAGGTCGACCAGGGCAACCAGCTGAGGAGGTCCGCGCCGGCCGCGAGGTGATCCTCAGCGCCGGCACCTACCAGAGCCCGCAGATCCTGCTGCTGAGCGGGATCGGCCCGGCCGAGGAGCTCGAGCTCGGCGGGGATCCGCCGTGCAGGCCGATCTGCCGGTGGGCCGGGGCCTGCAGGACCACCTCGCCACCTGGCTCACGCTACACGACCAGCGAGCCCTCGCTCCTCACCGCCGAGACCGAGGAGAACCTCGGGCTCGCTGCAGACCGAGGGACGCGGCCCGCTGACCTCGAACTTCGCCGAGTCGGGCGGCTTCATCCGCACCCGTGAGGGTCTCGACGCTCCCGACATCCAGCTGCACGCGATCCCGATCCTGTTCCCCGAGGCGGGCTCGGGCGAGATCCTGGTCGACGGCTGGGCGCTATCGGCCTGCCTGCTGCAGCCCGAGCAGCCGGGGGTTCGTCAAGCTGCGCTCCCGGGTGCCCACGGCCAAGCCGCGGATCCTCCACAACTACCTGAGCAGCGACGAGGATCGGGCGACGCTGATCGAGGGCGTGCGCGAGTGCATGGAGATCGCCGCGCAGCCGGCGCTGCGCGCGGTGACCACGCGACGTCTACGCGGCTCCCGCCGGCAGATGACGACGCGAGCGATCCTCGCCCACATCGAGCGCAACTCCACGACGCTCTATCACCCGGTCGCCACCTGTGCGATGGGTCAGGTGGTGGACGGCGAGCTGCGGGTGCTGGGCATCGAGGGGCTGCGCGTGGTCGACGCCTCGGTGATGCCCACGTGGTGCGCGGGGCAACACCAACGCCCCGACGATCATGGTCGCCGAGAAGGCGGCCGACCTGATCCGTGGCGGGCGCTCCACTCAGCCATCCGCACAAACAGCTCGGGAGGGGATGGCGGCGGCAGCGTAGGGTCGAGCTCGCGGTAGATCGTCGCCACGTTGACGGCGATCCGCTCGGGATCGCCCCAGTCGGCGAAGTCCGAGATGTCGATGTCGTCGGCCGCCGCGGCGCGCGTCCATGCCGGCCTCGAACCGAGCTCGGGCCTGCGTCGCGCACGTACTCCAGGTAGCGCTGGACGTCGCGCACGCCGGAGGCGTCGGTGACTGGGCCGTGCCCGGGAACGAGCACGCTGCCCCCAGCCCGAGGATCTGCTCGCAGGCCGCCAGCCAGTTGGACACCGGGCCCGGCCCACATGACCGGGGTGCCCTCGATGAACAGCAGGTCGCCGGTGAACACCACCTCGGCTTCCGGGACGTGGGCGATCGCGTCGCCCGGGGTGTGGGCCGGGCCGAGCTCGATCAGCTCGACAGTGCGCTCGCCGACCGAGAGCTCGATGGCGTCCCTCGAACGTCTCGGCTGGGCAGCCGCGGCTCGATGCCCTCGAAATCAAAGCGGCGAAATGTGCGGGCGAGAAACGCTTCGAGCTCCGGGCGATAGTCCGGGAGCGCGTGCTCAGCGCGTGCAGCAGGCCGGGAGGCGCTGCCCGCATGTCCTCGACCGCGGCCCGGGTGGCCACGATCGGGATGCCGTCGGGCAGCAGCTGGTTGCCGTACCAGTGGTCGCCGTTGCCGTGGGTATTCATCACCTGCTGGATCGGATGCGGGTGTCGGTGACCGGCGCCATCGCCTCGAGCATCTGCGCGGGTGCAGCGGAGGTCAAACAGCGTGTCGATCAGCAGGGAGCTGTCCTGCGCGCGTGATCAGGCCGGCGTTGCTCCACCCCCAGGTGCCGTCGGGCTGCAGGTAGGTGTAGAGGCCGTCGCCCAGCTCGTGAAGCCCCCGCGTGTAGGCGACCTTCATCGCGCGCACTCTATTCGCCGGTCCGCCGCGCGTGTAGGGTGCCGCGATCGGCCCGCTGCACGGCATCCGAGTGATCGAGGTGGGCGGCATCGGACCGGTGCCGTTCACCGGGATGCTGCTGGCCGACATGGGCGCCGACGTGCTGCGGGTGGAGCGCAGCAGCGGAGGGCTCGATCTCGGGGCCCGCGAGCTGGGACGTCACGCTCCGGGGGCGCCGGAGCGTCGGCCTCGACCTGCGCAACGCCGGGCACGTGGAGGCGCTGCTGGGGTGCTGCGAGCAGGCCGATGCGCTGATCGAGGGGTTCCGCCCCGGCGTGATGGAGCGGCTGGGACTGGGGCCCGACGTGGTGCTGAAGCGCAACCCGCGGCTGGTGTATGGGCGGATGACCGGCTACGGCCAGGACGGCCCGCTGTCAGAGCGTGGCCGGCCACGACATCAATTACATCTCGATCGCCGGCGTGCTCGACTCCTTCCGCCGCCGCGGCGCCGCTTCCCCAGTTCCCGCTCAACCTGGTGGGTGACTACGGCGGAGGCGGGATGCTGCTGGCCTTCGGCGTGGTGTGCGGGATCCTGGAGGCGCGCAGCTCAGGCCAGGGCCAGGTGGTAGACGCGGCGATGGTGGAGGGGGCGGCGCTGCTCTCAGCACTGATCCACGGCCTGCGCGCATCGGGCCAATGGACCGACGAGCCGGGAACGAACCTGCTCGACTCCGGCGCGCACTTCTACGAGGTGTACGAGACATCCGACGGCGGGTTCATCGCGGTCGGGCGCGCTCGAGCCGCAGTTCTACGCCGAGCTTGCTGCGGCTGCTCGAGGTGGACCCGGAGTCCGCTCCGCAGTGGGACCGCGAGCGCTGGCCCGAGCTCAAGGAGCGCTTCGCCGAGATCTTCCGCGGCCGGACCCGCGCCGAGTGGGCCGAGCTGCTCGAGCCGGCGGAGGCGTGCGCCACGCCCGTGCTCTCGATGCCGGAGGCGCTCGCAGCACCCGCACAACCATGCCCGTGCCACGTTCCTCGAGCGGGCCGGCATCACCCAGCCGGCGCCCGCGCCCGCGCTTCAGCCGAACCGCCCCGGAGATCCGCGGACGGGGTGGCTGAGACGGGGGCCGATCCGCTCGAGGTCCTGGCCGCCTGGAGGGTGGGATGAGCGAGCTGGTTCTGTCGTCGAGCGTCCTGAGCCGGCGATCCGGGTGCTCACGCTCAACCGGCCTGATGAGCTCAACACGATGACGGCCGAGCTCTGCCAGGCGATCCACGACGAGCTGGCTGCGATCCGAGCCGACCGCACCTGCCGCTGCGTGGTCTCACCGGCGCCGGCCGGGGCTTCTGCGCGGGGCTGGACCTGCACGGCTACGGCCAGGCGCCCGACAAACGACGGATCTGACGCGGCACGAGACCGGCTGGCCAACCAGGAGCACATGTCGCGCCTGGTGCTCGGATTGCGCAGCGGTACCGCAGCCGGTCATCGCCGCGATCAACGGTCCGGCCGCAGGCTTCGGCTTGGCGCTGGCGCTTGGCTGCGACATCCGCTACGCCGCTGCCGGGGCGGTCTTCCGCGTGGCGTTCATCAACATTGGGGTGTCCAACTGCGACATGGGCACGAGCTGGCTGCTGCCACGGCTGATGGGCGCCGCGCGCGGGCATGAGCTGATGCTCACCGGCCGCCGGTTCACCGCTGAGGAGGCGCTGGCCATCGGGTTGGTGGCCGACGTCGTGGCACCTGATGCGCTGATCGACCGGGCGCTCGAGGCGGCCCGCCAGATCGCCGCGCTGGCGCCCTGGGGAGTCAGGCTGACCAAGCAGGGCATGTGGGGTGCGCTGGAGATCCCGTCCGAGCAGGCGGCGATCGAGTACGAGGATCGCCAGCAGATCATGTCCACGTTCGGCAGCGCCCCGCCCGAGGCGGTGGCGGCGTTCCTGCAGAAGCGTCCAGCCTCCTTCACGGACTGATGAGCGAGCTGTTCGACATCACGGGCAAGACGGCGGTGGTCACCGGCGGCTCCCGCGGGATCGGGTTCATGATCGCCGGCGGGCTGGTGAGGGCAGGCGCCAAGGTGATCATCGCCTCCCGCAAGGAGCCCGAGCTGAACGCGGCGGCGCAGGAGCTGGCCCGCCAGGGCGAGTGCACCCCCCTCACCGCCGACCTGTCAAGTCCCGCCGGTGCCAGCGCCCTGGCCGACGCGGTACGACCAGAGACTGGACCGCCTGGACATCCTGGTCAACAACGCCGGGGCCACCTGGGGCGCGCCGCTCGAGGAGTTTCCCCAGTCCGGCTGGGACCGGGTGATCGGCACCAACGTCGAGGGGATCTTCCACCTGACGGTGAAGTCTGCTTCCCGCGCTGCGGGCGGCCGCCTCTGCCGATGGCCCGGCACGGGTGATCAACATCGGCTCAGTGGACGGGATCCGCGCGCCGGTGATGGAGAACTACAGCTACAGCGCGAGCAAGGCAGCCGTCCACATGCTCACCAAGCATCTGGCCAAGCGGCTGGCCGGCGAGAACATAACCGTCAACGCGATCGCGCCCGGGCCGTTTGAGAGCAAGATGACCGCGTTCATGCTCTTCTGACGAGGAGGGGCGCCAGGCCGTCGAGCAGATGGTTCCGCTGGGGCGGATCGGCCGTCCCGACGACGCTGCCGGGCTTGACGCAGTTCCTGTCCTCGCGCGCCGGCTCATACCTGACCGGCGCGGTGATCCCGTTAGACGGCGGGATCACGGGTTGCGGATCCGGCTAGCATCTGGACCAAGTTGAGAGCGCGGTTCGCGATCTTGGTGGGGCTGCTGGTAGGGCTGGCGGCGGTGACCGGCGGCGTTGCCGTGTCCTCAGGCGCCACCCCGCGCGCACGCCCGGCGCAGGCATCGGACCAAATCGGGTTCTCCCACGCGGTCGTGGTCGACCAGCAGCGCCCCGGCTTCGAGCCAGACGTCAAGGTCGACAGCAACGGCGAGATCTTCACGAGCGTCCCGTTCGGGTTCTCCACCACCCAGAGCTTCGTCTGGGACTCCCGCGACGGCGGGAACTCCTACCAGTTCATGCCGGGCAACACTCGGTCCAGGCAAGCCCGCGACCTGCGTGGGCGGCGGTGACACCGACCTGTATCCTCGACCCCGGCAACGCGCTGTACTTCTCAGACCTCCAGGGGCTGACCAACATCTCCAACAGCGTGAGCACCGGACGGCGGCGCCACCTGGTCGCACCAACTGCGTGGGCGCGCCCAACACCCCGGACGACCGGATGTGGTTCACCGGCACCGGCAGCCTGCCAGGCCGGCAACCTGATCCTCTACCAGGACTTCGACGCCACCGACACCTCGGCGTCAGGTGGCAACCAGCTGGTGGAGACCGAGTCGACCGACGGGACCCACTTCCTGCCGGTGGTCAACTCGAACACCTCCGCGCTCACCGATTGCACGGCCGGCTGCGCCGGAGCGGCGATCCAGGACTGTGTGACCGGCAACGAGGGGATCTCCGGCAACCAGGTGGTCGATCCCGCCACCGGCAACGTCTACATCGCGCACACCACCACCGAGGGATCGAGCGGCGCGGTCGGCGTGCGGGTCGTCCGAGGGCAGGTGACCCAGGGCACGCCGCCCACCGCCACCTGGGCGGAGAGCCCGAACCTCGACGCGCGCGCTGTGCCCGAACCCCACGCTGCGTGGACGCGAACGGCAACCCCGAGGAGACTCGCGGGCGAGAACTTCGCTTCGATCGCCGCGCGATTCGGCCGGCTACCTGTACGTGGCCTTCACCGCCGGGCCCGCTCGACCATGCACTCGAGCAGCGACGCCAACTTCGGGGCACTCACCGCTCCCGAGCAGATCTACGTGGTGCACTCGCTCGAGCCCGCCCGGCTCGAACCCGTCCAAGGTCACCTGGTCTGCGCCCAGCAGATCACCGGCTAGCGGGCTCAGCGCTGGCACCAACACCTTCCCGTGGGTCACCGCCGGCAGCGACGGGCGCGTCGACGTCGCCTACTACCACACCGCCGAGGCTAGTCGAGCAGGGCACCTGCGCCAGCGGCTCGGGCACCTGCACCGCTGTACGGCGCCGGCAGCTTCACCAAGGCGGAGTGGTCGGTGCAGATGGCCCAGAGCCTGAACGCCCACGACCCTCAGCCCGCGTTCTAGCCGTGCGAACGTCAGCGAGAGCTACGTCAAGCACGGCCAGATCTGCACGAACGGTCTCGGCTGCACGACCGGCGGAGACCGCAGCCTCGGGCGACTTCCTGCAGGTGAGCACCGACGCGCAGGGCGCCGCGCTGGTCTCCTACGTGTTCGACACCTCGGCCAACACCTCGGCCGGCGAGGACGCCGGTCCCGAGGTGATCAGCCGCCAGATCAGCGGCCCCAGCCTGCTCGCCTCGGTGGGCGCCGTCTCCCAGGGCAGCGGCCCGGGCAGGCCCGATGGGCTCGGTCACCGATCCCACCGGCGATGCCTACTTCTCAGAACGGGAGCCGCACGCCGGCTCGGAGACAACCTGGATCTCACCGGAGCGTCGCTGGCCAACGGCTCCGGCAACACGCTGATCGCCAGGATCGATGTGAAGAGCCTGGCCAGCCTACGCGTGTCGCCCTCGGTCGGCGGCCCCGACGCCAGCTGGATGATGCGCTGGACCGAGTCGTCGCCCGGGCACCACGGGCAACGGCCACATCTACTACGCGGGCATGGACAACAACGCCGGCGGCTCCGGCACGCCCACCTTCTTCGCGGGTGACACGGCCGGAATCCCGCCGTCGAACCCCGGCGAGCACACCAAATACATCACCTATCCGCAGACGACCGCTGACCGCGTCGCAGGCCTCCTACGACGCCAAGACCGGCGTGATCACCATGACATCCCGCTCAAGGACATGGGTAACCCACCAGCCGGAACGGTGCTCTACAGCGTGACGGCGTTCAGCGCCACCTCGACCACGCCGCAGTCCTCGACGACACTGTTCAACCTGATCGACGCCACGACCCCGTTCGAGCTGGTAATCGGGCCGGTGGGCACGGTCGGCACGGCCCCCGTCTCGCCGCCTCCACTGCCCAAGAACTTCTACCTGCCCAAGCCGGGATGTCCGGTGGCCAACGGCAAGCTGACGGCCACCGGTATCGGGCCGCTCAGCCTCGGGATGCGACGCGCCCGAGCCCGCTCGATCCTCAAGATCTCCTCCACCCGAGGGCGCAAGGTGTGGGACTTCTTCTGCCTGAAGCCGATCGGGATCCGCGCGGCCTACGCGTCGCGGGCCATAACCGCGAGGCTGCGGCGTTCAGAGCGACGTGCCCTGCAGGGCAGGATCGTGGTGCTGCTCACCTCTGACCGGCTCTACTCGCTGCACGGGGTCAAGCCCGGGACCCGGCTGAGCAAGGTGGCCAAGCAGCTCCACCTCTCCCGCCGCATCCGGATCGGCCGCAACGACTGGTACATCGTGGCCAATGGCCGGACCAGCCGAGGCGTGCTGAAGGTCCAGCACGGGTTGATCGAGGAGGTCGGGATCGCCGATCGGCGCCTGGCGGGTAGCTACAAGGCGGCCAAGCGATTCCTCGGTCTGTTGTTCTGAGCTTGCCGGAGGTGTGCGCCGGGAGGCGGGTTATGGCCCGCGGACCGGCTCAGGCCGCGGCCGCCACGCTGCTGGCGTAGACCCTTTCTAGAGCCCGCACCGCGCTGTGGGCGAATTGGCGGCCCTCCAGCTCCCGGCACTCCGCCACCGCCTCGTCGATGTCCTTGGGCTCTCCGTAGACCCGCGAGCCGGTCATGGCGTCAAATGCGTCTGCCAGCGCCAGCAGTCCAGCGCCTTCGGAGATGCTGGCGGCCATCAGGCGATTCGGGTAGCCGCGCCCGTCGGGACGTTCATGGTGTGAGCGGACCCATTCGACCTGTTCAGCTGACAGGACGCCCTCGAGGATCTGGGCGCCGAGCGAGGCGTGGTCCCTGATCACCTCGTACTCATCCTGGTCAAGACGTCCCGGCTTTAGCAGGATGGCATCCGGCACGCCGATCTTGCCGACGTCGTGTACCAGCGCGGCGCTTTCGAGCAACGCGATCCGCTGCGGGCTCCAGCCGGCCGCTTGGGCCAGCTGGGCCACCAGCGTCGCGACGCGCTCGGAATGCGCTCGGGTCAGCGGATCCTTGGCATCGATCGCGCGCGAGAGCGCCTGCAGGCCCCCCAGCGCCGCCGAGCGCTCGGCATCCTCGGCCATGTCGAGGCGCACCGAGCTGGTGACGATGTCGGGGGTGTAGATCCACACCACGTCGGGTCCGTGGCCCTTGCCCCACCGCAGGGTGGCGTCGGCCAAGCGGTACAACGAGCCTTCGCCGCCGGCCGTCTCCAGGTCACAGATCCCGGCGCTGAAGGACACGGGGCCGAAGTGGGCCAGCGGCTTGCGAGCCACCGCCTGGCGCGCTCGGTCCAGCACGATGAACGCCGTCCGCTTGTCGGTCTCGGGCAGCAGGAGCCCAAACTCGTCGGCTCCCAGGCGGGCCAGCACGTCGCCCTTTCGCATCGAGCTACGCAGCGTGTCGGTCAGCTCAACCAGAAGCTGGTTTCCCGCATCGTGGCCCAGTCGGTCGTTGACGCACTTGAACCCGTCTATGTTCACCAGCGCCAGCGACAGCGCCCGCTCGTGGCGCTCCGCCCTGGCCACCTCGGATCCAAGCCGCTCGTGGAAGCTGTGGTGGTTGGGTAGCCCGGTCAGCTCATCGCAGCTGGCGCGACGCAGGAGCTCGTTCTGGCGCTCTGTGTTGGCGATCGAGGTGGCCACCAGGTGCGCGAACTCCTGCAGGCGCTCCGATACGTCCGCTGCCAGTCCCTCCGGATGGCGCGCCAGCGCGCACAGCCCTCCCCATAGCTCCTGCTCGACCCAAACCGGGGCAGCCACACACGCGCGATAGCCCAGCGCCTCCCGGTGGCGGCTGCTCGTCGTATAGCCGTCGATCCGAACCGGCTGCCCGGCGCTGCGCATCTGGGTCAGGACGTTGCCGGGTTCGAGGGGGAACCTCGCCCCGGCTGGAAACGGGTTCTGCGGTCCGCAGGTGCCGGCCAGCTCGGCGAACTCGCCATCGAAGCGCAGAACTGCTGCGGCATCGGCACCCAGCAGGTGCAGCGCCTCGGAGGCGACCAGTGTGAACACGGCGCGGGGTGGCGAGGATGTCGCCACGGCAGTGGCCACCCGGCGCAGTGAGGCATGCTGGGCGAGTAGTCGCTCCCGCTGCTGGCTCAAGTGATCGGCTCGCTCCCGCAAGCCGTTGACCACCATACGGCCGCCGAGGATCGCCCCACCGGCGACCAGGTAGGTCCCCAGGCCGATCACCACCGAGCGCCAGAGTCCATGCTGAACTGCCTGCGCCTGGTAGAGCAGCGGCAGCGCCCGGGCCGCCGCGGCGGCCAGGATCAGGCTCATCGCCTCCCACCGGGGATAGAAGGAGGCCGCGAAGATCACGATGAACAGTAGGTACATCTGCGCTGGCGAGGAGACCCCGCCGGACACCGCGGCCAGCGCTGCGGCCATCCCCAGGCCGCCGGCGCTGGATAGGTACGTCAACCAGGTCGGCGCGCGTTCCCATGGCACGAGCCGCAGGCAGGCGATGCCCCAGGTTGCGCCGAGCCCGACCTCCGCCCACAGCACCCAGGCCGGTGGAGCGGCGGGACCGGGCAACAGGAGCGCCGGAGCGGTCAGTGCCCCGGCGATGTAAAGGAGCCCGCTGAGGCGGCCGGCCAGGCGCAGCTCCTCCGGGCTGGCAAGTGCATGAAGGCCATGCACTGGAAAGCGGCTGAAGCGTTTGAGCACCGGCTGAACAGCCGACATAGCTTCTCCTTGCCTAACTATCGATCCTCGCCTACGGGCGTTGGCTGCAGGTTACCCCTGGAGGCATCGAAATAACCGTTTCCAGAGTGTCAATTTCGGGGGAGATCGTGTGTTCGGTCCAAGCAGCGGCTCGATCGTCTGCGGGCGCCGCGCGGGCTGCTTTTAGGTAGAACCTGCCCGCAGTGGAGCGCGAGTTCGATGTGGTGGTGATCGGGGCCGGACCGGCCGGGGAGGTGGTGGCTGGAAGACTCGCGGACCGCGGGGGGCGCGCTGTTGCGTTGGTGGAGCGCGAGCTGGTGGGAGGCGAGTGCGCCTACTACGCCTGCATGCCCTCCAAGTCGCTGTTGCGCCCGGCCGAAGTGCTCCGTGAGGCGAGGCGGATCCCGGGGGCGGCCGAGGGGATGGGAGGAGCGATCGACGTGGCCGCCGTGCTGGCCAGGCGCGATCAGGTGATCCACCACCTCGACGACGCCGAGCAGTTGGGCTGGCTGGAGAAGCGAGGCATCGAGCTTTTCCGGGGCCAGGCGCGGCTGGAGGGCGAGAGGCGCGTGCGCGTGGGGAACGAGTCGCTGGTGGCGCGTGAGGCCGTGGTGCTGGCGGTGGGCAGCGCGGCCCAGATGCCCCCGATTCCCGGTCTGGCGGATGCGGGTGCCTGGTCCAACCGGGAGATGACCACCTCGACTGAGGTGCCGGGCCGGCTCGTCGTGCTGGGTGGCGGCGCGGTGGGGGCGGAGATGGCACAGGCCTGGGCGAGCCTGGGCTCCCAGGTGACCTTGATCGAGCAACTCGACCGGGTGCTGGCTCAGGAGGAGCCGTTTGCTGGAGAGCAGGTGGCCGCCTCGCTGCGCGAGCTCGGGGTGACGCTTCACCTCGGAGCCAAGATGACCGAGGCCGCACGCGAGCCAGACGGGCTGCGGGTGAAGCTCGAGGGGGGCCAGGAGCTCGAGGCCGACCGATTGCTGGTGGCGGTGGGGCGAAAGCCCTTGACCGAGGACCTCGGGCTAGAGTCGATCGGCCTGAGCCCCGGTGGCCACGTGAAGGTCGACGACCGGATGCGCGTCCCCCGGCACCCTTGGCTATATGCCGTGGGCGACGTCAATGGGCGAGCTTTGCTCACCCACGCCGGGAAGTACCAGGCGCGCATCGCCGTCGAGAACATCCTCGGCCACCGTGCAGAGGCGGTGTCCGACGGGAAGCGCTCGCCGCGCGTGACCTTCACCGACCCACAGGTGTCCGCGGTCGGGCTGACGCTGGCCGGCGCCCGCGAGGCAGGCTTGGCCGTCGAAGCGATCGATCTGGAGACCAGCGATACGGCCGGTGCCAGCTTCTACGGCCGGGGGGCTCCGGGGACGACGCGGTTCGTGGTGGACACCGAGCACGAGGTGCTGGTGGGAGCGACGTTCGTGGGGGCAGAGACCGCCGAGTTCCTTCAGGCCGCCTCGATCGCAGTGGCCTGCGAGGTGCCACTGGCGCGCCTGGCCCACGCAATCGCGCCGTTTCCCACCCGCAGCGAGCTGTGGTTGAAGTTCATCGAGGCGTATGAGTCCAGGCGTGGAGCGTCCCTGCACGCGGCGGGCGGCTCCTGACAGGTGTGGCTACGCGACCAGCGCCGGTTCAGGCTCCGGCGCGGCCGTGAGCTCCTCGGTGTACGGAATCGTCTCCCGTACGAGCTCGCCCCCGGAGCCCACCCGATAGGCCCCCAGGCGAGCCAGCGGAGGTGAGTAGGCGTGCAAGGTCACGGCCGGGTCCGATCCGAGGTGGTGGACCCGGTGGATGACGGACGCCTCGAAGCTGAACCGCCCGGGGGCCGAGAACGTCCTGGCCACCGGGGCGTCCCCCACCACCAGCCGCTCCTCACGGACCGTGCCGGACACCACCGCCACCGCTCCGGCCGACACGTCGTGGTCGTGAAAGCCGGTGTCCTGCGCCTCGCTCCAGCAGATCAGCCACACATCCACGTGCTTACTGCGGTGAAGCTGCTCGTAGGTGCGCACCAACGGATCGTGATGGACCAGGTGCTCCCAGCCCGGACGGCGCCGAGCCAGCTCACCCACATACCGCTCAAGCTCGGGAGCTGTGAGGTCCCGCCAGGGCTCGATCAGGCTGCTCACGCTGCGACCTCCACAGGCTCGAAGATGGATTGGGCGTTGCCGGCGAACTGCAGGTGCCATGTGCCCGGCGGCGGCTCGATTACCGGGCGATCCGAGCCGTACACCAGCTGGTGCTCGTCCACCAGCCGGGTGATCACCTCGATGGCGGCCGGGCCAAACGACGAGGTGTCGTAGAACAGCCGTGGATCGTCCGCCGGGGTGCAGGGCAGTCCGCTGCGGACCTCCAGGCGCTCGGCCAGCAGCGGTGCTCCGCCCGCCAGCATCGCGAACACGACCTGCAGGTCCGGCAGCTCGCGGCGGAGCGCGGTCACAAACGTGACCCAGGCCGCGCTCATATCCGCCACGTATCGGGTGAGTGCGGGCCACCAGGTGGGTTGTGAGAGTGAGCTCGTCCCGGCGTACGCCAACGGCCCTGGGCCGGGGTGCACGAAGACGGGGAAGTTCAGCTCCTGCGCCCTGGCCAGCGCCGGGAGGACTTGCTGTGCTCGCTGCGGTTCGCCGAGCGCTCCGGCGGGCAGCGACCAGCCAACGCAGCCGCGTGCGCGCAGCTGTTCCACGTCATCCGGGTCCGGGCTCTCGAGCGCGATCGCGCCCCATACCCCGAACTTCGGACCGAGCGCCAGGGCCCCGGCGTGGTAGGCGTCGAGCAGCACGTCGGCCTCGCCGCGCGGAAGGGCCTCGATCCCGAGCGGGCTCGAGATGCACACCAGGGCGCGATCGACCCCGTCGCTCGCCACCATCCCGGCCCGGGTCGCCGGATCGTCGTGGGGGAGGTCCAGGAGGCAGGACGGCTCGTCGGCCAGGTGGAGGGTCACAAGTCCGTTCTGGCGGCGGATGAAGGGAAGCGAGCTGCGGCGCTCCAAGGCGTCCAGCAACGGTTCGGTCCAGACATGTTGGTGGACGTCAATCAGCACGTCAGCCTCCGGTAAGAATCTCCATAAAGTCAATTGACTTTATATCAAATGGTGGCGGCGGTCCCCCATGCTCGCCGGGGTGCGCTCGCGGCTCCGGTGCGAACTCAGTCCAGAAAGGTCACGTAGTCACCTGGTGGCAGGCGCTCGGGGGCTTCCTTGTCCTGCACGACCCGTCCGAGGTGAATCAGCGCCACGAAGTGCTCATCCTCGGCGAATCCGAGCGCATCGCGCCCGGGAGCGGTGCGCAGGACCTCTGGGGTCCGCCAATATCCCGCCAGGCCGCGGCCGTGGGCGGCCAGCAGGACCGCGTACACCGCGCCGGCCGTGGCGCACAGATCCTCCTCGTCCTGCACCGGATCACCCGAGCGCCGCGCGGTGACGGCGATCAACGTCGGGGCACGGTCGAGCTTGGATGCCGCCTGCGGGCCCGCCGCCTCCTTCAGGCGCTCGAGTGACCGAGGGCCCAGGACGCGGAAGCGCCACGGATTGGTCAGATGATGATTGGGTGCCCAGCGCGCCAGCTCGAGCAGCTCGTCGAGCAGCTTCCGCGCTACGGGCTCAGGGGCAAAGGCCTTGTGCGTACGCCTGCCACGGATCGCCGCCTCCACGTCCATGTGGGCAAAGCTAGCGGTGGATGACCGGTAGCCGACCCGGCCCCGGCGTCAATTCTCAGCGGTGGTGATCACGAGCGCGTAGATGACCCCAGGAACGTGTCCCAGCAGGGTCAGCACGATCGCAATCCAGAACTGGCGGCCATAGCCCTTTTTCATAGCCACCGCCAGCGGGGGCAGGAACAGAGCCACGACAGCTTCGATCAGGGTCATGCCATTCGACTACCCCGAGCCGGCCCGAGATAACTACGCCCAGCGACGACGCGCATCGAGCCTAGGCCGAGAGCCGCCTGAACGGCGGGAACATCGGCTGGACGCCAGGACGGCGCGCGGCTAGGCTCGAGCTATGCCCGGCACCAAGATCGTCCTATTCGCGGATCGGACGGGGCTGGTCGTTGAGGAGGAGGCGGAGCAGATCGTTGAGAAGGTCAGCTCCGCGTCCCGCTCTCAGGGCTTTTCCGGGTTCATCGAGTTGACCGCGGGCGGTACGACGGTGTTCGTGGCCGCCGACAAGATCCTGTACCTGCAGCCCGAGTAACGCCACCGGGTGGCTTGGCGGCGCTGGACCGGCCGTGGCGTCAATCTCCACGCTCCCATGGGCGCGGCTGGGCTCGAGCCAAGGACCTCTCGCGTGTGAAGCGATACTGCACCCCGGCTCGCAGCTCGGGTTGGCGTGCGGTGCGTCGCGGCGGTAGGGTCCTCACGGCATGGCTGTCGCCGCGCGTTCCGTTTCCCGTCTTGAGTTACCGCTGCCGGGTGGGCGTTCGGATGCGACTGTGCGAGTCCGGCCGCTTATGTCGGGCGAGGTGAAGATGCCGCCGGGGTGGGCGCGGAGGCCGTCGGGCCCTCTCGCGACGGCACGTGGGGTCGGGTTGTTCACGTCGCGCTCGAAGTTTTACTGGGCGCCGGTGCCGATCTTTCTGATCGAGCATCCCGGCGCCGGCGCGTTCCTGGTCGACACCGGGCTCGATCCTCGGCTGATCGACAATCCGCGGGAGAGCGTCGGCGCCGTCGGGGCGCGGATTTACACGATCCGGATGACGCGACAGCAGGCTGCGAGCGAGCTCGTGCGTTCGGCGGGTGTGGACCCGGAGGCGATCGAGTTGGTCGTCATGACGCACATGCACTTCGATCACGCCGGCGGCGTCGCGCAGTTCCCGAACGCGACTTTTGCGGTCTCCGAGCAGGAGTGGCGCATCGCGAACGACAAGGGCATGATGCAGGGCTACTACCACAACTATTTCCACCCGGAGTTCGATTGGCGCACGATCGACTACGACGACGAGGAGATCGTTTCGTTCGATAGCTTCGGGCGGTCGGTCGACCTGTTCGGAGACGGGTCGGTGAGGCTGGTGTTCACGCCGGGCCACTCGATCGGACATGTTTCGCTGGTCCTGCGACTGGCCGGCGGTGGCGAGTGCCTGCTCTGCGGTGATGCGGCCTGTGAGATCGCCACCATCCGCGACACGCTGATCCCGACGATCATGGCCGACGAGCATCTATTTCGCAGGTCGCTGCTGGAGCTCCAGCGATACCTCGAGCCGCGCCCGAGCACGGTGGTGATCCCGGGGCACGATCCGGGGGCCTGGGCAGAGCTGGCCGAGGTCTACTCCTAGACCAAGCGACTGCTCCCAGCCGAGCGGAGTGCAAGTCCGGCAAGAAGGTCGCTCCGCCGGACGCAAGCGAAAGCGAAACCTATGCGTTCTCTCCCGGACGATTGGGGAGCGCCATGCCTTGATTGGTGCCCTCATGGGCGGGAGTCCCGCTCCCCCGGCAGAGCGTAAGTTCGTGACGTTGCCGCTGCGGACTATCCGCGCTTGTTGCGTCCGATGATCAGTAGGTATTCGCGGGGCGCGGAAACAGTGCCATCGTCGGTGAGGTGGCCGCTGAGATAGTCCACGAACGCGTTGTGCAGCTCGTCGCGGCGCTGCTCCTCGAGCGAGGCGGCGAGTGCTTTGATCGGGCCGAAGGCGGCCAGGAACAGTTCCCAGATCGCTTCGGGCGACTCGCCCACGAGGGGCGACTCGCCCTCGAAGAACTCAAGCTCAAACGATTCGCCAAGTAGCTGAGTGGCGTACTCGCGGCGGCTCCAGTCCAGCGGCTTGCCCGCACCCTCTGGAGGCGGCGGCTGAAAGCCGGCGAGCATGCCGTAGAACTTCGCGATCTCCCCGCCAGAGCGCCAGGCGGCCAGGCCGATCCGCCCACCGGGCCGGCAAACGCGGCCGAGCTCGTGCGCAACCGCACCGTGATCGGGTGCTGACGATGACCGGCAGGCCGACGTGCCCCGCTGCGCGCACGGTCGCGGTTTCCCCGGCGGGACAGGCCAGCGTCTGGTAGGCCATCGGGGCGATCGCGATCGGCGCCGCCCAGTTGTGGCCGAACAGTTCAGTGGCGAGCCGTGGTTCGACGACCCCCGACAACATCGACGGGCGGATCCGTGTCCGGTCGAAGGCCTCGCGATTCGCCGCGATCGTGCGTTCGTGGCCCGCGCCGCCCTCAAAGAAATCCCACACCGGCGGATCGAGCCGTTGTCGCGCGAGGTCCGCGTAGTCGGCGAGGGTGACGGCAGTCGGCGGCTGCGTCCCGATCATCGAATCACTCATCTGCCGTCCGTTCCCGGAGAATTGCCTGCCGATCGATGGCCATCTTCGAGTGGAACCGTGGTACCGGGCAACTGTCACCCGCGTTCTCCCCGAAAGAACTCGATGATCGTGCGGTTGACAGATTCCGGTTCTTCGACAAAACCGAAATGACCGCATCCGGCAATCTCATGGTAAACCGCGCCGGGGATCGCTTCGGCCACCTCACGGCACAGATCCGGTGGAGTGAGCACGTCCTCGCCGAAGGCGAGCACCAGTGTTTCCGTGCCGATGGCACGGTATTCCGCACGCCGGTCCGGTATCTGATCGAGTTCGAGCTGCGACCGGCTCAGCGCGGAATTCTCTATCGACATCTCGAACAGGTCGAGCCAGTTCCGCACCTGCTGGTCGTCACGCCGGGTCCGGCGGGAAAAAGACTGGTATACGCGTATCGCCGCTTCGTAGCGCGGGAGTAGCTTCACCCCGATGTCGAACATCGCCAGTTCGGCCTCGGCGTGTGCGGCGCCCAGCGCGTCGGTCCGGCCCCGTGTCCCCATCAGCACCGCCTGCCGCACGAGATCTGGCCGGACCAGCAGCAGTTCCTGGGTCACGAGCGCGCCAAGGGAGAACCCGACGACCCGGCAGGGGCCCGCGTCCAGGGTTTCGATCAGCGCAGCCGCGTCCAGCACCAGATTGTCGAGTGTGAACCCTTCGGGGCAGGGGTCGCTCGGCGGCACCCCCCGGTTGTCGACCGTGATGGCCCGGTATCCCGCGGCGACGAGCGCAGGCACCTGGTGCGCACGGAAGATCGCACCCCGCGCCCCCGTGCCGGGAATGAGCAGAACACTCGGTCCTGTCCCGTGAACGTCGTAGCCGAGGTTGATTCCGTTGATCAGGGAAACCGGCATCCGCCGCCTCCGGTGCGTACCCGATCGGTCACCTGATGAAACCTCCGTGAAATGGCTTTCCGGGCACCCTGGACCAAGCACGAGCCCCAGGGCGTCAACATCGGAACGGTGATCTCGATTTCATGCCATGTCCGTGGTCCCGTCGATCCCGTCGGCGAGGGTGTCCCAGATCCGGCCGCACTCCGTGGCCAGCCTGGCGACGGTTTCGCGGCAATGCGCGGGAACACTCTGCGCGATGCGATCCCACATCTCGATCTCGGCGAGGTTAGCCATGAAGATCCGCAACAACGCGGTACCGGCGGCGGATTCGCGGAATCCGCAATCCGCCTGGAGCTGGCGCACCAGCGAACTGGTGTCGACGGCACTCAGACCGCCGAGTTGCGTCCCCGCCGGTGGCGGAGGCTCCCCCTCCTCCGCTACCGGATTTCCCCGCAGCTGGTTCGGAACCGGGCTGCGTCCATCGGTCAGCCTGTTCTTCACGTCCCGCACCGTTTCCGGCGATATTCCGGCGATTTGGGCGATCTTCCGCAGGGACAGGCCCGGCCGGGTCGCCAGTATTTCCGCCGCCGTCTGTCTGCCGCGCGCACCGTCGACCGGTCGCAGCCTGCCGTCCGCGCCACGCCGGGACGAATTCGGGTGAGCGTCGGCCAAGACGGCCCGCAGTTCCGCGACGGACCGCGCGGAAATCCCGGCCACCGAGGCGATCGCGCGGTCCGACCAGTTCGGCCGCGTCAGCAGGATGCGCGTCGCCGCGGCGGTGCGTTCCCGCTGCGACAACGGTCGTCCGTGGGTTGTGTTCGAACTCACCGCGAGCACGAACGCGGCGTCGGAATCCCCGTCGAAAAACCGAACGTCGATCACCTCCGCACCGCGCACTCGTGCCGCGGCGAGTCGATGCATCCCGTCAATGACCCGCATGGTTTCGCTGTGCACCACGATCGGCGGCAACGTGTCGTCTACCGACGCCAGCAGGTCGACGTGCTCCGGGTCGAGACCCCCGATTCGTGGCGAATCCGCGACGTCGATGGCATCAATGTCATTGATGTCGTCGATGGGTACCTGTACCGCTTCCCCCTGCGTGCCGTATGGCATGGCAGTCCGAGCGTCACCGCCGTGCACCTTCCCCCTCAATACCGCGGCCTGTCTTCGAAACTCACGCGCCGGTCGTTCTCCCCGCACCGGCCACGACGCGCTCATGGGCGCCTCGACCGGGTCGCCGCGTCGCCGTGCCGGTCAACCGCCTCGTACAGCGCCTTGATGTTGTTGCTTCCGAAGGTCCGCGCACCCCGGCGGTCGATCAGCTCGTAGAACAACGTCCGCCTCGGGTGCTCGGTCTCGGTGAAGATCTGCAGGATGACTCCCCATGGATCGCGGTCGGCCAGGATGTCCAGCTCGCGCAGCGTGGACACCGGCACACCAACCTCGCCCAGGCGGTCGCCGAGCACGTCGTAGTAGGCCGGCGGTGTGGTCAGGAACCGCACGCCCGAGGCGGACACCGTGCGCACCGCGGTGACGATGTCGCCGGTCAGCAGGGCGACGTGCTGCACGCCGGCGCCGCCGTGCGCTGCGATGAACGCGTCGATCTGCCCCGGATCGCGAGTCGTGTCGGGTTCGATGATGGTGAACGTGACCGCGCCGGAGGCGTTCTGCACCACCTTCGAGTTCATCGCCTGCGTGCCGACCCGGATCTCCTCCTCGAACGTCTGGCCCAGGCCGAACACCTCCTGGTAGCGGCACACGGTTTCGTCGAGTTCTCCGGCGGGCACGAGCACCGCGATGTGATCGATCCGCTCGAACAGGCCGCCCCCGACGCGCATGGTGCGGTCCTCCTCGATCAGGCCCGGTGCGAACGGCCCACCGGGCCTGGTGCGCGAAGTGAAGCGGTGCTCGACGTCGCCGAAGCCATTCACCGAAGCGAAGGTGACTCCGGCGCCGTCGAGTTCCATGGAGTGGGGCGGTGAGACGGGAGTCGCCCCGTGTTCCACTGCAGCGACGAAGGCCGCTGCCGCGTCCGGAACTGAAAGTCCCACGACGGCGACGCCTTCGCCATGTTTGCGCACGTATTCCGCTGCCCGGTGGTCCACCTCGGTCGCCGAAGTGATCAGCAGCGTGATTCCGTTCTGTACCAACAGGATCGACCGGCAGCCGGGGAGGCCGGTCTCCGGTCCGCCGTGCCCCCGGACGGCGAAACCGTAGGATTCACACAGCCGCAAGGCCGTGAGATCAGCGTTTTCGACGAAAAGTTCCAGGTGATCGATCGTGGTGATCTTCATTGACAACCCCCTCGTGACTACGTGCTGTCGACCCGCGTGGCTTGCCGGTGCCGTCGTAGGCACACATTCGAACTGAATATTCACTCTGCCGTCCAACCGTCTGAAAGCAGCAGTTGGACACGTGCTAACGGAGCGGGACGGTGTCCTTGTCCTCCACTTGAGCACGGAACTCGGACCAGTGCGCCGCGCACTGACGGGCCAGCAGTGCGACAGTGTCACGGCTGCGTGGAGGGATACTTTCCGCAATTCGCACCCAGTCGCCCCAGACCAGGTGCAGATGGAGCAAACGCAACAGATCCCGGCCGGCGTCGGTGAACCGGAGCGCCGGATCGGATTTGAGTTGTTCGACCGCGGCGGCGAGATTCGGGCCTGCAATACCGTTCTGTGGCGTGGCGCCGAACGCATTCCCCGGCCCATCATCCCCTGTCGGCCCGCCACCGCCACCCGATCCCACCGAACTTTCCTCGGACTGCAGCCGCTGACGCAACCGCCGCACCGTCTCCGGCGACACCCCAGCGGCCCGCGCGATCCGCCGCAGCGACAAACCGGGGTCCGCCGTGATCAGTTCGGTGGCGATCCGCCTCCCTTCCGACGGATCGACCGGGCGGACCTTGCCGTCCTTGCCGATCCTGACCTCACCAGGCGCGGGCGCGCCGAAGACCTTCCGCCGGATCTCATCGACGGTAGCCGACGAGATCCCGACCGTCACCACCATTCTCCGCGTCGACCAGTCCGGATGTGTCCGCATAATCCGTTCCGCGGCGCGCTTGCGCTCCGCGATCGACAATGGCTTGCCATGCCTGATATTGGTGCGGACGGCCAGCACGAAGGCGTCGTCCGCATCCCCGTCGAAGAAGGTCACCGCGATTGTTTCGCGCCCGTTGCGCTTGGCTGCCGCAAGCCGGTGCGCGCCGTCGATCACCCGCATCGAAGGACGATGCACGACGACCGGGGGCAGCTCTTCAACGACGGAAGCGAGTATTTCGACGTGCTCGGGATCTACACCGGAGATGCGTGGTGAGCCGTCAACCGACAGTCCACCGATGGGCACTTCGACAACCACCGACAGCAACCGCTGCCCGCTCTGTCCGGAATTCATTTTGGCTCCCTCCACCCGTGACCGGACCGGCTGTGGTCCGCACGCGGTTTGCAGGGTGTAACGCAGCATGTGACCGACCGGCGATTGCCGAACGGTTACCGAATTCGCCGGTCAAGATCCCGGTTTTTGCGCACCTGCTACTTACTAGACGCCATTAACTTGCGTGCTCGCAGCTGCGTCCCCTCATCGCGGTTATTACTTTATCATCGACCTGGGAGCCCGAACAGCCAGAACGACGCCAATAGACATGATGACGACCCTCATGGCCCAAGCATCGCCAGGGTGAGCACCGCCCACCCTGGCAACATCTCTTGCACTGGCAACATCTTCTGCCCGGCCCGATGATCCATTCACCGAGACCCGGAACATCAGACTTGCTGAGCACAAAAGTAACGGGCCGACTGACGGTGGGCAGTAATATGACATTTCCTGGGCATCGGTGTTTTCGCCGGACAAGCGGGCGCCGCCCGAACAAAACCCGCGGACCCGTCTCGTCCGCACCACCTCACACTGTCAGCAGCGCCTCGGTCGGCGCCATCCGGGCCGCGCGGATGGCCGGGAGCAGACCCGCTATCGCACCGATCACCAGTGCGGCGCCGAGCCCGCCTGTCCACGCCAGCGTCGGCACCACGATCAGCCAGCCCTTCACCGTCGCGAACACGGCGGTGGCGGCCGCTCCGGCGACCACTCCGACCGCCCCGCCGAGCATGGACAACAGGACGGCCTCACCAAGGAACTGAGTCCGGATGTGTCCCTTGGTCGCGCCCAGCGCGCGCCGCAGGCCTATTTCCGACCGGCGTTCCAGCACCGAGATGACCATGGTGTTGGCCACGCCGACACCACCGACGAGCAGGGCGACAGCGCCGAGACCGAGGAACAACCCGTTGAACGCGGACGCAGCCGCCGCCCGCGCGACCAGGGCGGCCGACGGCCTGCTCACCGCCACCTCGTTCGGATTGCTGGGGTTGGCGGCGTAGGCGAGCAGCGCATGCACGTCGTCGACGTGCTCGGTGTCCGCCCGCACGTAGATGGTGGATGGCCGCCCGTTGAAGCCCAACCACTTCTTCGCGGCCGGGTAACCGACCAGTACGGCGTTGTTCACTTCGGGCGCCAGATCGGCAGGGCGCAGAATCCCGGAGACGTAGAACCACCGTCCGTGGAGCCAGATGCGCAGACCGGGGTAGATCCGGTCGATGCCGAGCCGCTGCGCCGCGACCGCGCCCAGCACCGCCACCGGCTGGCTCGCGGTCGCCGCGTTCAGGAACTGGCCCCTGGCCACGCTCGTGCTCACCGCGGCGGGCAGGCCGAGACTGGCAGCGCTCACCTGCAGCCCGTTGGTGTTGATCGCCGGGATCAGGTCGTTGCGGTACACGTTCGCACTGGTGGTCCCGGTTGACTGCACCTCGTTCACCGACCCGATCCGCGAGATCATCCCCGGCGCCGTCGTGGGCAGTTCCGCGGCTTGGCCTAGCACATTGGTGCCCGTGGTCACCGTCAGCAGGTTGGTGCCGAGCTGGTCGATCTCGGACAGCAGCGCCGCCTGCGACGAGGCGGACAGCCCGAGCACCGCCACCATCGCCGCAACGCCGATGGCGATGCCGAGCGCGGACAGTGCCGCCCGCATACGCCGGGTGCGCAACCCGACGCTGAACACCCGTGCCAGGTCGGACGGGCGAAGCCGGTAGTCGAACCCTCTGCTCATTACCCCTCCGTCGTTCTGGCAGGCCAGCCGACCGCAGGCGCCACACTGGCCAGGCCGTCGATGTCCTGGGTGACGTCGGCGACGATCTGGCCGTCGAGGATCTCGATCCGCCTCGGCAGCCGCGCCGCCAGTTCCCGGTCGTGCGTGATCACCACGATGGTCGTGCCGTTCCGGTTCAGTTCCAGCAACAGCGAGAAGATCGCCGCGGCGGAGTTACTGTCCAGATTTCCCGTCGGTTCGTCGGCCAGCACGATGCCCGGATTCCCGATCAGTGCCCTGGCGATCGCGACGCGCTGCCGCTCGCCGCCGGAGAGCTGCGACGGCCGGTGGCTGATCCGGTGCGCGAGGCCGACCGTACTCAGTGCCTCCGCCGCCTGGGTGCGGCGCACCGCCCGGCTCACCCCGGAGTACAACAGCCCGTCGGCGACGTTCTCCAGCGCCGAGTGGAACTCGGACAAGAAGAACTGCTGGAACACGAACCCGATCCGGGTGGCGCGCAGCCGCGCGAGTTCCCGGTCCGACAGGCGCGTGACGTCCTCGCCCATGACCCGTACACTTCCCCCGCTCGGCCGGTCGAGGGTGCCCATGATGTGCAGCAGCGTCGACTTCCCGGAGCCAGAGGGGCCGACGATGGCCACCAGTTCGCCGCGACCGATCGTGAAGTCGACGCCGCGCAACGCCATCACCGGGTTCTCGCCCGGATAGTTCTTGCGCACCGCGTGCAATACCAGGACTGGTTGCGCCGCACCGGCGTCCGGCCGCTCCATCGTGATCTCTGTCATGCCGAGGGCACCACGATCCGCTGACCGGCGTGCAGGCCCGCGCCCGTGACCTGGACCGTGCCCGCGCTGTCGTCGAACAGGCCCAACGTCACCCCGTACAGCTTGCGCACATCCCCGTCCTGCACGACCTCGACCGCGTACCGGCCACCGGACAGCGCGACCAGCGCATTCACCGGAACCGCCAGCACGTTGTTCGCCACCGCGGTGGTGATCCCCACCAGCACGGGAGCCTGGTCCAGTCCCGCAATGTCGTCCGGTTTGAGCGGCTCGATCAGCACGTCGACGGTGACTGAACCCGACTGGTCCCGCGTCTCCACCGCGCCGATCGACGTGACCTTGCCGGGCGTGCTCGCGGCCCCGGGTGGTGTCACGTTTACGTCGTCGCCCACCTTGATCGACGCCGCCTGCGAGATGTCCACCGGAACGGTGACTATCCGCTGGGTGGATGTCGCTTCCAGGATCTCCGCCGTCGGCGCGGGCGATCCGAGCGTGACGTCCGTCTTGCTGACTCTGATGGCGTCGGCGGGCTCGAACACCACTTGGCCGAGCGTCAGCTTCCCAGTCTGGTCGAGGCCGAGCTTCTTCTGGAGCTTCACCAGTGCGGTGGCGGTCGCGGCGCCGAAGACCTCGGAATTCGGATCGAGGACCCGCTTGTTTGCGAAGCCGAGGGCGACCAGTTCCGCGTTGAGCTGCTGTACGTCGGTGCCCTTGGTGCCAAGGGCCAGGTCGCGGTAGGCCGACAGCGCGCCGCGTAGCAGGATCACCGGCTTGTTGTCGATCCAGTACAGCGGCGTGCCGTGCTCGATCGTGGCACCGACCGCGGGCAGTGCCGTCACGGTGCCGTTGATCCGGTTGATCACGTCGAAGCTGCCAGCGTAGATCAGCGTCCCGTTCAGGGCCGTCTGCGCGACGAGCGTGGTCTGTTCCACGGTGGCCGTCGCGGTCGGTGCGTTGCTGGTGGCGGACGTGGACCGGGCTCCATTGCCGAACCTGATCACACCCATGGCCACTCCCACGACCGCCGCGGCCACCACAAGCACCACGAGGAAGGTCACTTGCAACCACCTACGCCGTCGTCGCGGCGCCGGCGGGTCGTCCTGACTCAGCTGCGGCTCCGAAGCAATCGTGGCCATCCCCATCTCCCTTTGGCTACGCGTCCCCTTTGGCTACGCGTTCCCCAAGGCGCGAACCGCGCGAACCGAAGCAGCCGCGAAACCGGTCTACCGCCTGTCGTGCGGCCCATTGAAAATCTACGGCGACAACGGTTTCAGTGCGGTATCGCGATCCCACCGCCGCCAGCGCGGTTCGCAGGTAGTCGTCGACGCAAGAGGTCAGACCGGAACCTGCCAACCGCGGAACCGAAGAACCTCGGAGAGCCGGTGGATGTCTTCCGGGCGCACGAACACCTGGGCCACACCGACCGGCAGACCCGTCGAATGCTCCAGCCGGACGTCCTCGATGTTGACGCCCGCCAGCCCCGCCGCGTTGAACAACCTGGCCAATTCCCCAGGCCTGTCGCGCAACACCACCTCAACCACAGCGAAATCACGTGCCGGGCCGCCGTGCCTGTCAGGAATCCGGCCACGGCCGGCCACGCCACGCCGCAGCAGATCCGTCACGTCATCCAGATCGCCGGACCGCAGCGCCGCGACCGCCACGCCGAGATCGGCGGCGACGCGCTCAAGCACCTCGGCCACCGGCTGTGCATTCCCGCGAAGAATCTCCCGCCACAGCAAGGGATCTCCGGCAGCGATGCGCGTCGCGTCACGCAGTCCCCGGCCCGCCAGGCCAAGCGCGACGTCATCGGCGCCTGTCATACTCGCCGCCAACGCCGACGCCACCACGTGCGGGACATGCGACACCAGCGCCACCGCCACATCGTGCTCGGCCGCGCCCACGACGACGGCCTTCGCCCCGCACAACGTAACCACCGCCCGCACCAGCCGCACGGCATCCGCATCCGTAGACGGGCCGGGGCACAGCGCCCACGGACGGTCCCGGAACAAGTCGACGCGGGCAGCGGCCGGGCCCGACCGCTCCCCGCCGGCAAGCGGGTGCCCCGGCACATAGGAGGTGGGGTCGCACCCACGCCGCTCCGCGTCAGCGATCGGATCGACCTTGACGCTGGCCACGTCGGTGTACACCCGCGCCGCCCCCTGCTTCTGCAGATCAGCCAGCCGCTCGCCCACGACGTGTGGCGGCACGGCGATCAACGCCAGCTCCACATGTTGGCCGGTCCACTCCTGGCCCGCGCCGAGCTCCCGCGCCAGCCGTACGGCATGTGCGTCGACGTCGGAGAGGTAGACCACCACCTCTTGCCGGCGAAGGGCCAACGCAGCCGAGGTGCCGATCAGTCCGGTACCGACAACAAGCGCGGTCTCAATGGTCACCGCTCATTGTTAGGCCCGCATTCCCGGCGAAGTCCAGCCGTGGGACCTGGACAAGGGCCGCCGAGCCGCCGGAAGCCAGTCCGGGCGCAAGAGTGCCATGCCCGCAACCGAGATTCTGTCCTTGCCGAAATTCGTCAATTTCAACCACCACGTCGAGACCACCAATGAGAAGCGTCCGCGCGGCGACGACGGGGGAGCCCACCCACGAGAGGCAGCCCTCGGTCGTCTCGGACGCTGCTCGTCCGCTGCCCGAGCCCACGGCCGAGCAGGATCGCACGGTCCGGCGGTCTCGTGCTTGTCGCCGACCACGGCGCAGCGCCAATATCGATTTCGTCCGTCGAGAAATTCACGTTCTCATATCGTGGATCATTCTTCTGAATAAGGTCTGCATATTCTATGCTGATCTGGCCCAGGTTTTCTGTGGCGAGTCAGGTGCAGATTCCTCATTTCGTTGAAAGGTCGAAATCCGACGAAAAAATCGGCCATCAGGGTAGCCGCGATTTCGGTGCTCGCCGCCGCGGTGACGGCAACGGTCGCGATTCCGGCTTCCGCCGCGGCTGCGGCCGCGACCGAGCACGCCGCGTCGACCAGCGACGTCACCGTTGTCGGGGATCCCGGAAACAGCAACCCCGGCGATCCGTGGTCTTTTGCTCCGCTGGGTATTCCGGTATTCGGGTTGATCCAGTCCGTCGTCAACGCGCCGGGCAAGGTTCTGCCGACCGGCCTCTGATCACGAGAACGACGAAAACCGCTTCCGCGTCGCCTCGCGGAAGCGGTTTTCTGTTGTTGGCGATCAGCCGCCAACAAGGGTGAGCAGGCCGTCGACCGGGCCGAAAACCTGCGCCGGAACGCCCACCGTGGGATCGAGAATCGGGCCGAGATCCACACCGGGAAGCAGCCAGATCGGCGTGCCTGACGACGTGGCCGGCGAGGGAGCCGGTGCGGCCGGGCGGCCGGCGCCGCGCTGGCGATTCCGCCGGTGACGCAGACGGCGGCAAGTGCCAGCGTCGTACCGGCGACGATCCTGACTATTGATTTTCTCATCGCATTCTCCTTTTGCGGAATTTCAGCACACCGAATCGGTGGGCTTGGGATTGCCGAGGCCGAACAGCGGACGCAGCGTGACGCCCGCGTAGGTGCCGCCGATCGCGGCGACTCCCCACAGCCAGCCGTGCAGGCTGAACGAGGCGATTCCGGAGAAATAGGCGCCGATGTTGCAACCGCCGGCGAGCCGGGCACCGAAACCCATCGCTATGCCGCCCAGGACGGCACCGAGCGCCATCCGCCACGGCACCTTGCTGTGCAGGACGAACGCACCGGCGAGGGCGGAGGCAACCAACGCGCCGACCATGATGCCGAAGTCCATCACGAAGGTCTTGTCGGCAAGCACGGACGAGTGCAGCGTGTGCGCGTTCTTCGCCACCTGCCAGTACGGGAGGTGTGCGAGGTCGACGCCGAGCCAACCGAAGATCTTCGTTCCCCACAGCGCGAACGCGAACAACGTGCCGGACGCGCACGAGCCGCCGACCTGCATCCCGACGCCGAACAGGAACGCGCCGAGCACGACTGCCGGCCCTGCGGGCAGGACCAAGCCGGCCGGTGCGCCGGACAGGCTGGTTCCGCTGCCGAGGATCACCGCGAACAGCACGCACGCCACCGCCAGCATCAGCATGTGCGCGCGCAGGGCGGTGCCCTGGCCGAGCAGCGCCAGCTGCCGCCAGGCGGAGGTGAAACCGAACCTGGAGTGGAACAGCACCAAGCCGAGACCGAGGCCGAGCGCGTAGAGGACAGTGAGTTTCCAGCCCGCCGCGTGGTCCACCGCGATGCCCAGCACGACCGCGATGATCACCCCGGCGGACACCACGCCGATGCGGGCGGACGGTGCGCGTGGTGCCACTGCGGACGCCGGACGGCTTACGCCGATCGTGTCGCCATCGAGAACAGCCATTGATCCTCCAGGATTTCGTTCGGGCGAGCGCTCACTGGCCGAACACGCCGGTGACCGGCACGATGGTTCCGTTGGGAATCCACTGGCCCGGGTATGGTTGTGACATGTCCGCCATGTCGTCCATGGGCATGGCGTCGACTTGGGCGGCGGCGTAGATCTGCACCCCGGTCCCGGCTTGCTGGCCGGTCGCGGTCAGCCATCGGCCGTAGCCGCCCGGGGTGGCGTTCTCGCCGCCGAAGGCGTTCTCGACCGTGACCGAGTAGGTCAGTGAGGTCGCCACCCTCGGGTCGAAGGACAACGGAAGCGACGACGTGGCGACCGAGTTGACGATCGGTGGGTTGAGCAGCCACGGCGCCAGGTACAGGCCGTAGCCATAGGTCGGCGTGGTGGCCTGCAGGTGCAGCACGGAGTCCAGTTCGCTGGCGGCGCCGGTCCAGCCGGTCACCACCACGAGCGCGTTGTCCGCCGCCGGTCCGGCGCTGATCGGCAGACCGGCGGCACGGGCGGCCTCGCGCACCACGCTCGCTGCCTGGACCGATCGGGGCGAGTCGTCCGCAGCGATCGTGATGCCGTTGACGTGCCGGGAGCCGAGATAGCCGACCAGGGCCCGCAACGCCTTCGCGTCCGCCGCGTCGAGGCCGTCCGACGGGCAGGAGACGAGCGGTACGTGTTGCTGCGCCACCAACGTACCCAGTGCGGCATCAGCACATTCCGGCCCGTCGGGTCCTGCTGCCGACGGCGGCCCGGACGTGCTGCCTGTGTTCAACGGGACTGACGCCTGATCGCCGTGCGCGGCGATCACCAGGTCGCTCGTCCCGGCCGGGAGAGTCACCTCTGCCCAGGTGCCCTCGGCTCCTGGCCGTGCGGTCGCGGTGACCGGATGGCCGGAGCCGGTGTCCACCGAGATCCCGGTGCCCGCGCTCGCCGGAAAGTGCACCAGGTTCGGTCCGGGGCGCTGCGGCGTGACCAGCACCGGCACCTGTTACCCGGCAAGGGAAACGTGGTCCAGCACGGGTACACCAGCAACGGGTGACGGGAGCGGCGCCGGAATCGCGGCCGTGGCACTCCACACCAGGAACCCGGCCGCGACGCCGAGCACACCGAACCGGTAGACCCGGGGTGGGCGCTCCGGTGCCGTGTCGCGTGGCGGCCGGATCGCCACGACGGCGACCGCGATCGACAACGCGGCCGCGACCAGCAGGGCGAGGCCGTACCCGGTCTGGTACAGCCTGCTGTCGAACGCGAGCCCGGACAGCAGCACCTGCCCGATCCCGGCCACCACCAGCACCGCGGCGATGACCCCGGCGAGCACCTTCGGCCTGGTGCGGTCGAGCTTCCAGCCGGTCGCCGTGGTCAGCGACAACACGGCAAGTCCGAACCAGACGACCACGGCGGCGGGGTAGATCAGGGTGATCAGGAATCCCAGCCCGGACCCGGATGCTGGGCCGCGCGCCCACTCCCGCACGAGCAGTTCGTAGGACCGGACCCGGTCGGCGTGGTCGTGCGTGATGGTGGTGATGATCAGTTCGTTCGCGCCGGTCGCATCGCGCAACCGGGTCAGGCCGTCGGCCGCTGGCGGGATTCGGCGTACCGTCGGTAGGTTGTCAGTCGCGTGCGCGGCGGCTCAGTCCGACGCGGCCGGACGGTTGCATCGGAGCGGTCTGCGTGTGCAGCCATGCGATGGCTCGGGTGCGTGCGGTACGCAGGCCCGCACGTTCGCCGAGGTAGTCACCGAAGGCGCCGACCAGCGGCAGCGTCCCGAGCAGGCGGTGGTACCAGCGTCCCCTTGGCCGCTTGCCGAGTTCGTCCGCGAGTCCCCACAACGAGCGAGCCAACCGCCACAACGTGCCGCCGACCGCTCGCGGCGAGAGCATCGCGCGCCCTCGGCGAGGGCGGCCCAGCGTCTCGATCAGGTGGTCGACCTCGGCGTCTTCCTCGGCTCGGTCCGGCGCGGTCGTCCTTCCGGTGGCGAGGGCGGGATCGATGTCCCGCTTGAACAGCACGGCCGCGAGCAGCCGCACCCGAGCGTCGGTGTCGGTGACCCCGAATTCTCTCGCGATGGCGCACAACACCAGTCCCTGCGCGGTTAACCCGATCATGTCCCGCACCGGCAACCGGTCCGCGAGCGCGCCGCCGAGCCCGGGAATGGCCGCGACCGACGCGGCGAGCCTGCCGAACCGGTTCACCCACCAGTTGACGCGCCGGTCGGGCCCCATCGCGTCCCAGGCCGCTGTTCCCGGCATCCGGAGCGAGGTCAGCGTGGCGGCGATCCTGCGGCCTACTCCTCCCCCAGTGCCGGCGTCGCGCGCCCGCGCCTTGAGCCGGAGCGGATCGGAGTCGCGCACCGCGTCCAGCACCGGCCCGCACGCCCGCACGAACGGCCGCAGCACCACGACCAGTTGACGATCCGAAACCGCCTCGGCCACCGACTCCTCCGCACCTTGCTGATGCCGTCCTTGCACAGGGAATGGCCCTCCGAACCCGAGCCGAAACTTCGGCGTCCTGGCGAAGCCAGGGAGTTGGCTCGACCGCGGCACGTTGGCCTTGGTCATGGTGCGTCCTTGCGATGACCCAGCGTCTCCTCATCGGTGGCGGCCGGTAGAAGCTGCTCTGGTACGGCTACTCGGATCCGACCAGCGACCGCCGTACCTTGGCGGACAACTCCGGCGCTGTCGTGGACAGCGGCGGTTGGGACACCGTGGCCACAGCGACGGCGAATCCGGGCCGGCGGTCGGCCACGTCCTGATTCACGCTGTCGGCCAGGACGGCAGCGTCCGTTTCTACGACCGCCTCGTCGCCGGCACCGCCAGGCGCGTCGTGGTCACCGGTCTCGGGTTGTCGCCCTCCCGTCGTGGTGGACTGACTGACGGTTGCGTCGGATCGAACGCTCGCCCATCTGGCGGCACTCGCTCCGCCGCCGGCTCCGGCTTGGCGGAGCGGTACTATCACTGCCGATGATCATGATCGCGCCGCAACCGATCCGGTCGGCCGACCCTGCGCAGCAGCGGGTCGGCTGGGTGGGCTGGAAGGTGCGGCTGCGCGCGATCCGGCCCACGGATCATCGGACCCTGGCCGGGTTCGACCGCGCCGATGGTCCGCGGCTCGGCGGTTACCGGCATTGGGCGGCGCACAGGGGAATCTCCGGTGACGACTTCCATTTCCTGATCGAGACGCTGCACAACCGGACGCCGGTCGGGTCGATGTGGGTCCAGGCCGATCCGTTCTCCGGCCGGTTCAGCTACGGCATCGGGATCGGGGCGCAACATCGCCGCTGCGGCTATGCCGCCGACGCAGTCACCGTGCTGCTCGCGTACATGTTCGAGCAGCGCCGCTACGGCAGGTGCGAGGTCAGCATCAACGGCGGCAACTTCGCATCGTTGTCGCTGCACGGCGAACTCGGCTTCCGCGAACAGGGGCGACCACGCGACACCGAACTGCTGCGCGGAGAGATCAGGTATCCGGTGCTGATGACCATCACCGCGGACCAGTTCGCCGCGCATCACCCGACTCTCGCGGCTGCGCGCGGTCCGGTCCGCCCCACGCGAGGGCGACACTGGCGGACCCGACGGCGAGGGCGGCACTGGCGCCGAACACCTACGCCAGGTTTCCCTTCCGGCGACCAACCAGCTATACCCTAAAGGTCCTTTTTGTCACCCTGGTGATGTTGCCATGCCTTCGGGGAGTAACGCATGACCTTTCGACACCGGTCGATGCTGATCATCGGCTTGTCCGCCGCCTTACTCGGTCTGCCAGCCGCAGGGCTGGCCAACGGCGCGGGTGCGCAGGCGCCGACCACGTTGAGCCAGGACCTGGACGCGCTGCTGGCCAACCCCGCGCTGACTGGCGCGGATGTCGGCCTTGTCGTCAAGGACGCGATCACTGGTTCGACGTTGTACGACCATCACGGCGCGGACCTGCTGCTGCCCGCGTCGAACATGAAGCTGTTCACGTCGGCAACCGCGATGGACGTGCTCGGCCCGAACTACACCTTCAGCACCACGGTCGCCCAGGACGGCACCCGGCACGGGCCGACGTTGGCCGGGAACCTGTACCTCAAGGGCACCGGCGACCCGACCATGCTCGCGGCGGACTACGACGCGCTCGCCGCGGAGGTGGCGGCGGCCGGGATCACCAGGGTCGGCGGGCAGCTCGTCGCGGACGACACCTGGTTCGACAACCAGCGGCTCGGCGCGAGCTGGGGATGGGACGACGAGCCGTACTACTACGCCGCGGAGACGTCCGCACTGACCATCTCTCCTGACACCGACTACGACGCGGGTTCGGTGAACGTGACCGTCTCCCCCGGCGCGGTCGGCCAGCCGCCGAAGATCACGGTGACCCCGCCGAACAACTACCTGACCATTGTGAACACCGCGACCACCGGCGTCGCAGGCTCGGCGACAACAGACGACGTGAACCGGGACGAGGGCGACAACGTCATCCGGATCACGGGCTCGATCGCGGCGGATGCCGCGCCGGACGTGGAAACGATGGCGGTGTGGGAGCCGACGGGGCTTGTTGCACAGCTGTTCCGCGCGGATCTCGCCGCGCACGGCGTGACCGTGACCGGGCCGACAGGCTACCGAGCAACACCCGCCAACACGGCGACCATCGCGTCGCGGACGTCGATGCCGGTGAGCCAACTGCTGACTCCGTTCATGAAGCTGAGCAACAATCTGCACGCCGAGGCGCTGGTCAAGGCGGCTGGACGCAAGGTGTCGGGTCAGGGCAGCTGGCCGGCCGGGCTTGCGGCCCTGAAGGCCGATTTCGGCGCCTTCGGGTTGAACCCGCAGCAATTGTCCATGGTGGACGGTTCGGGCCTTTCGAGGCAGAACTACGTGTCCGCCGACGAGATCAGCACGCTGCTGATCGGCGCGCAGCAGCAGCCGTGGTTCTCGACCTGGTACAACTCGCTGCCGGTCGCGGGCGTGAGCGACCGGATGGTCGGCGGCACGTTGCGCAGCCGGATGGTGGGCACACCTGCCGCGAACAACCTGCGCGCCAAGACCGGGTCGATGACGGGCGTGAGCGCGTTGTCCGGCTACGTGACCGCGGCGAGCGGCGAGAAGCTGGTGTTCGCCATGGCGGAGAACAACTTCCTGCCGAGGTCGGTGACGAGCATCGAGAACGCGGTCGGCGTGCGGTTGGCCGAGTACGACGGGGCGAACGATGTTTCGCACGCCGCGCAGTTCAAGATCAATATCCAGGTCGCGCAGGCGACCGATCCGAAGGCCGCGCTGGAGTGCGGCTGGACTCGTAGCTGCTGAGACTCATAGCTGCTGAGTACGGCCACGGGCGCGGCGGATTCGCCGCGCCCGTGGCCGTAGTGCGTCAGTTCTTCAGGAAGGCGATGACGGCGTCACGGCCGACATGGCCGAGTTCGCGGTTCTGGATGGAGTGCGACGCGCCCGGCACGACGACCAGCTTGACGTCCTGGCCGGTGGCGGCTTCCTGACGGGCCCATTCGAGCGGCGTGGACAGGTCGTGGTCGCCGTTGACGATGAGCACGGGCACATCGGGCAGCCGGGCTGCCGTGTTCGACCCGGGTTTTTCGGCCGGCCAGTGCAGGCACGTCTGATCGAAGCCCTGGCCGACCGCGACCGCCTGCGTGTAGGGCCAGACGGCAGATGTGGGCAGCAGGTGCTCGGCGAGGGTCAGCGCGGCAGGGCGCAGTGCCATCGGCGTCGCTTCGCTGCCCCAGGGGAAGCGAAGGTCGGCGCAGAGGGTGGCCGCGTGCAGCCCCGAACTGAAGTCGGTGTAGTCGTCGTACGGGTCGGTGGGCGACAGGACGTTCAGCAGTGTGTCCAGGTGGGTCGGGTCACCGTTGCGCGCGGCGTGTATGGCGCCGATGACGTCGCCGGTGCCGGGCGGCAGGTCGGGCGGGTTCGGGTCGCGATAAGTGGGGTCGACGAACTCGTAGCTCACCAGCATGTCGAACAGCCGCACACCGTCCGCTGCGGAACGCCGGCGGACCAGCGCCGCGAGGTCGTCGGCCGGGTCGTAGCCGCAGGCGGGCGCGGTGGCGCACGCGGCGCGCAGGACGCGGGCCTGGGCGCGCAGTCCGGTCAGGTAGAGCGAGGTGTCGATGCTCGCCTTGTGCGGCACGACCGAGTCGAGCACCAGCCGCGCGACGTGGCTGGGGTGCGCGAGGGCGTAACGCTCGGCGACGAACGTGCCGTACGAGACGCCGTCGACGACCATCTTCGACACGCCGAGGGCCTGCCTGAATTGGTCGAGGTCGGCGACGGTCTGGTCGGTGCCGTAGAACGGCGCCGCATCACCCAACTGGTTGGCACACTGCCTGACCGCGTCGGGCGTCGGCACGGCAATGTCGGAGCTGCCGACCTGTTCCTGCAACGTCGTACAGTTCAGCCCGCCGAACTCACCGGTGCCGCGCTCGTCGATGAACGCCCACCGGTAGTCCTTGGCCAACTCGGGCAGGCGCCGGTCGGTCAGGCGGTCGGCGAAGGGCACACCGGGCTGACCGGGGCCGCCGGACAGGAACAGCAGCACGCCCCTGGGTGCGTTCGTGTTGTTCTCGACGGCGACCTGCAACTTCAGCGTGCCAGGGACCTTGCCGGTGTAGTCAAGCGGCACGGTGAGCGTCGAGCAGGTGAAGTCCGCCTGGCCGGCACAGGCGTGCGGGTCGGTCAGACGTGGTCCGCTCGACGCCGACGCGGTGCTCGGCAGCGCCGTCAACATCAGTCCTATTGCGAGGCTCGCTGCCCAGTGTTTTCTCCCCATGGTGACGAGATACCAGATGAGCGGTGGTCGGCACCACGGCCAGGTGGCTGTTTCGCGGTGGCTGGTTCGCGGTCAGGCGAACGCGTAGTCGGTCAACGGGAAGGTGGTGGCTTCCCGACTGCTTGTCACGATGGTGGTCGGTCGGAGCAGGGCGGCTTCACCGTGCGGGTTGAAGTAGTAGCTGCGCGCGTTGGCGCAGTTGCCCCGGTAGAAGACGGAGTCGTCGAGCTTGCGGGTCATCCGGTCGAGGAACGCGTCGTTGGCCCGCTGGGTGACCTCGAAGACGGTCGCGGCGCGACGGTGGAGTTCGCCGAACAGCCGGGCCATGTGCGCCATCTGCGACTCGATCGTCCAGAAGTAGGAAAGGCCGGTGTACGCGTACGGGCTGTTCAGGCTGATCAGGTTCGGGAAGTGCGGCACGGTCACGCCCGCGTACGCCTGGAACCGGTTCGCCCGCCACCACATGCCGAGGTCGCGGCCGTCGCGGCCGATGATGGAGATGGCAGGGAGGTTGGCTTCCCAGAGGTCGAATCCGGTGGCGAGCACGAGCAGGTCGATCTCGGTCCTGCTGCCGTCGACGGTGACGATCGCGTCGGGTTCGACGCGGTCGATCGTGCCGGTTTCCAGGTGCACGTTGGGTTTGTTGAACGTGCGGTAGTACGCGTTGGAGAACGTCGGCCGTTTGCAGCCGAAGGAGTAGGTCGGAGTGAGTTCGCGGCGGGTGCGCGGGTCGCGGATCTGGAGCGCAGGTGCGCGCGGGCGGCGAGTTCGGCGAGGCGGTTGCCGAGTTGGGTGTGGCGGTAGTGCAGCACGCCGACGATGGTCAGCGCTTCCAGGGCGGCCGAGTTGATTCCTCGCGCCATGCGTTGCGTCGCGGGGAGGGCCGCGAACAGGCGGCGGACCGGGCGCGGGATGCGTGCGTCGATCTTGGGCACCACCCAGATCGGAGTGCGCTGGTAGACGGTCAGCTCCGCGACTTCGTCGGCAAGTTCGGGGATGAGCTGGACGGCGGTGGCGCCGGTGCCGATGGTGGCGGTGTGCTTGCCGGCCAACGGGTAGGCGTGGTCCCAGTCGGCGCTGTGGATGACCTTGCCGGCGAAGCCGTCGATGCCGGGGATGTCCGGCGACTTCGGCTGGGAAAGGAAACCCGTCGCGGTGATCAGGAACCGGGCCGAGATCGGGTCGCCGTCGGCAAGGGCGACCCGCCAGCGTCCGGCGTCGGCGTCCCAGCCCGCGCCGGTGACCGTGGTCCCGAACCGCATCCGGCGGCGCAGGTCGTACTTGTCTGCGACGTGTTCGGCGTAGCGCTTGAGTTCGGCGCCCGGCGCGAACAGGCGTGACCAGTTCGGGTTGGGCTCGAAGGAGTACGAGTAGGTCACTGAGGCGATATCCACCGCGAGGCCGGGATACCGGTTGACGTGCCAGGTGCCGCCGAGGTCGTCCTCGCGATCGAGGATGACGTAGTCGTGGATGCCGAGCCGGTCGAGCTGGATGGCCGCGCCCATGCCGCCGAAGCCGGCGCCGACGATCACCGCGTCCATGCCGCCCTCCATTTCAGATACACCACATATCTGGATTCGCAGCGTATGTGGGACCGGATAGGGTGTCAACGTGGCACGACTGACCCGTGCGGAGAGCCAGGCCCGCACCCGCGCGCGCCTGCTGGAGATCGCGCGTCCGATGTTCCTGCGCGACGGCTACGCGGCAACCTCGCTGGACAAGGTGGCCGACGCGGCCGGTTACACGCGCGGCGCGGTCTACTCGAACTTCCGCAACAAGGACGAGCTGTGCATGGCCGTGCTCGACGAGATCCGCACCGAGCGAGCGGGCGACATCATCGCCATCCTGAGGGCCACGACGCTCGACGAGCGCATCGAACGGTTCGAGGCGTGGGCGGAGAACGTGATCGGCGATCCGAGCTGGACCAGGCTTGAGCTGGAGTTCGGCGTGCAGGCCAGCGCGAACGACACGCTCAGGGAGGAACTCGGCGCACGCATCGTCGGCCTGACCGAGTTGATCGCCGAGAGTGTGCGGACTTTCGAGCGGACCGACGGCGCCGAGTTGCGCATGCCCGCCGAGCAGATCGGCGTCGCGCTGCTCAGTCTTGGCGTCGGACTCGGCGTCTTCCGCTCCATCGAGCCGAAACTACCGGTCGGCGCGCTGGTCAACACATTGCGAGCGCTGACGGGACTGCCCGTCGGTCCGATGTAGACGGCCAGAGCTCGACGCCCCGCGCTGACCATCGGCCCGACACGCGACCCAGGATCGACGAAACGGGCCGCCAATGCGCGGCTCGGGCACACCACAGCAGGCCGCGACACCCGCACCCGAGCACCCACCGCGACCAGCTCGGCGGTGGCTTACGCTCGCGGGGCAATGCCCTGTAAACCCAGCGTTCACAGCGCGATCGCGCCATAGCACTGTAAACTCGAAGTTGTCGTGCCCACCTCGCGATCCAGTGCGGGCAGGGTCCTTTGCGTCGCTTCGATCCTCGACTATGTCATGGGACGGGCCATGACATCCGGACGCGGTTCCGCAGGACGCAGCGCGGCCGGGTCCGGCGCTGATAGGAAACCGCGGCGATGCCCAGCGTCCATCCGTAGCCCGCGAACGCGGTCGCCGCGACGCAGCTGAGCAGGTAGTCAGGGAAACTGTGCGGACCGCTGATCGGCAGATAGATCCACATGGCGGTGCCGTATCCGGCGAGGGTGGGCGCGATCAGCCAGACCGGCACAACCGGCAGGAACCTCGGTACCCGTCGCCCGGCAAGCCACACCGTCCACCTGGGAAACACCATCCCCCACGAATGCACAAGGCCGAGCAACAGAAAATCGGCCGGCAGCGCCGTGCACAGGATGAACACGGGGATGAACGGGTCGCCGGGATCGGCGAAGCGGGTGCCACGAAATGGTGGCAGGTCGGCGAAGCGCATCAGATGGCAGGCGTAGTAAGGCACGAAGGCGACGCTGCCGAGGTGCGCGATCAGCCGCACCCGAGGTGGCGCTGGCGCCAGCGGTCGCTCGATCCCGACGACCGCGTCGGCCGGATGGCCGAGGCCGCACCGGGGACAGCCGTGCGTTGTGCGGCGTCGCCAGGCCAGCGCGGCCAACAGGAACAGCGCGGCGACGGCGACGAAACCGAGCCGCTCCGCGAACGGTCCCCAGTCGGACCGACCGTCGCGGCCGAGCATGGCGCCGTTCATCGCCCAGCTGATCAGGTCGAGCAGCACGAACGCGCTGCCGGCCAACGCGACCAGCACCACGCCCCACAACCCGACCGTGATCACGCCGGCCGACAATCGCCGGCCAGATCTAGCCGAGCCGGCCTGGCCGCGGTGCGCACCCCTCGCACTCACCGCGGCCAGGCCGGCCCCGACCAGCAGCACGGCGGCGACTGCCCAGCCGAGCCAGCCGATCCCGTACAGCGAGCCGTGCCCGGCGACCAGCATCGCCGCGCCGAACAGCACCGCCCAACCGCTCGCCGCGTAGCCGGCCCAGAACGGCCATTGCCGTACCGCTCCCCGTTTCGCCACGTCGCCAGCCTGTCGAAGCGACGTGGCGGGGACCTCCCGCGCGGGTATCGGCCGGTTCGCTCGCCGGAGGGATGTGCCGGAGGAATGTGCCGGGGGATGTTCAGCCGTGGCCGGGAATGAACTCGCGCACGTCCGACTGGCGCAGCGGTTCCTGGTTCGGGTCGCCGGGCCCTGCCGCGATCGGGTCGAGCACCAATCCGGTGTGGTCGCCGAGGTCGTGCCGGTCGACGATGCGGCCGATGAACCAGCGGTCGCAGCCGGTCAGGATGGGCAGGCCGGCCGGGCCCGTGGTCCAGCCGCAGTGCGCGAACTTGTCGATGCAGTCGCCGGTCGTGGTGGCGAACAACGCGGCGAGGCCGTGGTGTTCCTGGCCGAGCGCGTGCACGGCGAGCAGGTCGGCGGCTGCCGCGACGCGCGCGGTGTGGTTGACCTTGGCAAGGCAGACGAGATAACGCAGCGGGCTGGCACCGCACTGGGTGACGAAGCCGACCAGGCAGCCTGCGCGGACGCCGTCCACCGAGGTGGTCACCGTGAACATCGGCGGGTCGACGCCGGCCAGGGCGCGATGCACGTCCCGCGCCACTCCGGTTCGCATGCCACGCGGTCTGACCTGCACCGGGATCACCATGGGTTCAGCATGGCCGCAACGACACCAATCGAAACGGACACCTTCGGGCGAATCAGTCGCGTCGCCAGCTCATCCGGACGGTGGTGCCCTGATCGGTCGACGTGACCATCACATCCTCCGCAAGCCCTCTGATCAGCATCAACCCGCGACCGCGAACGCCGGGGACGGCGTCCGACTCCTGCCAGCGGCCGCGATCCGCGACCAGCACGTCGATCGTCTTCGGCGAGGCGCTGACCCGCACGGACAGCATGCCGGGCGGTCCGTCGACATAGGCGTGCTCGACCGCGTTCGCCATGGCTTCGTAGCTGGCCAGCGCCAATTCCTCGATCAGGGTGGCAGGCAGGTTCACGCGTGCCGCCCAGCGCTGGATGGCCTTGCGCACCTCGGTGAGCCGGTCGATCGAGGCTCGTCCCTCCCAGTGGAACGGCTGACCGACCGTGCTGCTCACGCGACACATCATCCCGCTCAACCGTGATCATGCAAAGTCATGACCGACCGCAACGGGCCGTCACCAGGCGTGATCGAGCATGACAAAAGTCACCCGTAAGCGAGTGAAGTCCGCCAGAAAAAGCCGAAACTCGGGGATATCGGTACTGATGCGGTGGTACACCCGATAGTTATGCTGCTGGGAGTGCTGGACATCGGGTCAACGACGGCGCAACTGTTGGTGGTCGACACCGACCGCGACACGCCGCCGCTACCGACGCACACCGTCAAACGGCAGACCCTGCTCGGTGACGCCTTCACCCGCGACGGCTCGATCGACGCGGCAGGTGTGGATCGCCTTGTCGATGCCGTCCAGGACACGGTGAGCGCCGCCCACGAACTCGGCGTACGGCGACTGTGTGTCGTGGTGACGGCGGCGGTGCGGGACGCCACCAACCGGGAGTACATCCTGGGCAGGCTGGAACGCGAAGCCGGTGTGCGGCCGTGCTATTTGGCCGGCGAGGACGAAGCGAAACTCGGCTACCTGGCCGCGCGGCACTGGCACGGCGGCCAGCCCGGCCGCATTCTGCTGCTCGACATCGGCGGCGGCTCCATGGAAATCGCGCTCGGCGACGGGGTCGAACCCGAGTACGTGGTGTCGCTTCCGCTCGGCGCGCGGCAACTGACCAGCGCGTTCCTGCGCACTGACCCGCCAAAGCCTGGCCAGCTGCGACACCTGCGCAAGCACGTCGAGGAGATCCTCGCCGAGGTCGCCGAGACCGTTCCTGGCCGGGGCGAGGTGGACACCGTGCTCGCCACGTCGCGGATCTTCACCCAGTTGGCCCGGCTGACCGGCGCGCCGTCCGAGAGCCGGGGCCCGTTCGTCCGCCGCACCCTGTGCAGGGCCGAGCTACGGTCCTGGATTCCTCGGCTGGCCCGGCGCAGCAGCTCCGAACGCGCGCAGCTGCGCGGGGTGTCGCAGGCCCGCGCCAAGCAGATCCTGGCAGGCGCGATCGTGGCCGACGCGGTCATGAGCAAGCTCGGCATCCAGACCGTGCAGGTGTGCCCGTGGGCCCTGCGCGAGGGCCTGATCCTTCGGCACCTGGACAAGCGCGAGCAGGCCGAGATCCCGCTGCCGACCGAGCGTGCCGCGGATCTGCGTCGCTTCCGTCCCGCCTGACCCGCGACAATCACCGGGTGTCAACGAGCTTGCGGGCAATCGCCCAGGAGAACGAGCGCTTCATCGCCGATGGCTACTACGACCATCCGACAGCTGGCCGGGTACTCATCGCCGACGCGGTCCTGGCAGCGGCCGACGCGACCCGCGGCCATCAGCCCGCTGAGCTGACCGCGCTGCTCGCCGAACCCGCGACAAGGCAGACCTCGACCATGATCGAGGTCACCGACGAGTCCTCGCTCGGCGCGGCCCAACGCTGCCACGGCGAGACGACCGGCGTGATCGGTGTGTTGAACTTCGCGTCCGCGCGCAATGCCGGCGGCGGCTACCTCAACGGCGCGCGGGCTCAGGAGGAGGACCTGTGCCGTTGCTCGGCATTGCACACCTGTCTGCTGCGCGCACCGGAGTTCTACGCGGCGCACCGGGCATCGAGCGACCTGCGCTACAGCCACCGGGTGATCAGCTCGCCGGGCGTGCCGGTGTTCCGCGACGATTCGCTGCGCCTGCTCGCCAAGCCCTACCCGGTCACCTTCCTGACCTCGGCCGCGCCCAACACCGGCTGTCTCGCGCCCGAACTCCTGCCGGACATTCCGACGCTGATCACCGAGCGTGCTACCCGGGTGCTCGCCGTGGCCGAGAAGTCGCATGTGGACGAACTGGTGCTCGGCGCGTGGGGCTGCGGCGTGTTCCGCAACTCGCCCGCCGACGTGGCGCGGGCGTTCGCAACGCACCTGAGTCCTGGCGGCCGGTTCGCCAACTCGTTCGGCCGGGTCGTGTTCGCCATCTACGACCGCAGCCCCGACCAGCGCACCCTCGCCGCGTTCCGCGCAGTCTTTGGTTGACCGCGTTACGCGGCCGCGCCGACCCGGCGAAGGGTAGGTAGTCGGCCCGGACCGGGGCCCGCGCGGAAGGGCCACCATGACGCTGCTGACCGGCTCGCCGGCCCTGGCCGCGTCCCGGGCCACGCACGGTCGGTGGCCGCTGGTGGTGCCGTCCGCCGGTTGTCACGCTCGCCATCTGCCCCCGTCGGGATCGACTCGGCGTCGTTCTGGCGGGACGAGGCGGCAACGCTGGACGCCGAGGCACGGCCGGTTCCCGCGCTGCTGCGGATGCTGACCCAGGTCGATGCCGTGCACGGCGCGTACTACCTGCTGCTCTGGCCGGTCGTGCACGTCTTCGGCGCCAGCGAGTTCTCGGCGCGCTTCCCCTCCGCGCTGGCCATGGCCGCGGCTGCGTACGGCATCGGTGTACTCGGTGCACGGTTGCACTCGCGCCCGGCAGGTGTGTACTCCGAGTTGACATTCGCCGTGTTGCCACAGGTCAGTCGATACGGCAGGAGGCGCGCTCGTACGCGATCGTGGTCGCGATCGCCGTGCTGGCCAGTTCCCTGCTCGTACGCGCGTGGCTGGACCGGCGCGACGCTGGTGGATCGGCTACGGCTGCGCCATCGTTGTGCTCGGCCTGTTGCACCTCTTCGCCCTGCTGATCCCGCTCGGACACGCGGTCTTCGTGCTCTACCAGGACCGACCACAGGCCCGCGCCTGGCTGTGCACCGTGGCCATCGCCTCCCTGCCCGCGCTGCCGATCATCGCGCTCGCCGTGCGGCAACAGGACCAGCTGAACTGGGTGACCAAACCGGACGAGAACGCGGCTGGCGACCTCGCCGGGTGGCTGGCCGGCTCGGAGCTGTCGATCGGACCGGCGAGTGTCCTCATCGGACTATTCCTCGGTGGCAGGTCCGGCCGCAACAGACTGGCCTGGCTCGCGGTGCCCTGGCTGTTGCTGCCACCGATCGTGCTGCTGCTCGGCTCCGAGCTGAAACCGGTTTATGTGCGGCGGTATCTCGCCTTCTGCCTGCCCGCGCTCGCCCTACTGGTCGGCGCGGGACTCGCCGGCACCACGGTCGCGCCGAGTGTGCTCGGCGTGCTGTTGCTCGCCATCCTCGGACTGCCGACGCAGATCGCGATTCGTCAGGTCGGCGGGCACGACGATGACATCCGGGACGCCACGACCATTGTGTGGCAACTGGCCAGGCCGGGCGACGGCGTGCTGTTCAACTGCCCGTCCTGCCATTACCCGGACATGCCGCGCGAGTTCGCGTTCGTCTGTCCGCAGGCGTTCGCGGGCCTGGTCGACGTGACCATGGACGCCTCGCCGAGCGCGTCGGATACGTTGCGCGACACCGACCTGGACCAGGCCCGACTGGCCGGCATACCCAGGGTGTTGGTGATCGACGTGGACGGCGACGCCGAGCCCGGCGCGTTGCGCGACAGCGGGTGGCGCCTGGTCACCGAGCGACGCGCCGGCAACATCGTGATCGAGGACTACGAGCGGTCATGACCGCCTACGGCGCAGCACCGTGAGCACGCTCAGGCAGATCGCGCTGACCAGGCCCGCTCCAACCAGGTACAGCGCGATCGGCCAGGACCGGCCGTGGTCGACGCCGAGCAGCGCGATCGCGATCAGCGGCGAGAACCCGCCGCCCAGCACCGCGCCAAGCTGATAGCTGAGCGCGCCACCGCTGTACCGGATCCGGGTGTCGAACAGGTCCGCGTAGTAGGCGGCCATCGGCCCGAAGATCGCTGCCGAACCGGCGTAGCCGAGCGCGATGGCCACACAGGCAAGACCAAGGTTCCTGGTGTCCAGCAACCAAAACAGCGGGAACGCGAAGACCACAAGGAACAGCGCGCCGCCCAGCATCACTGGTTCACGTCGGATCCGGTCGGACAGCAATGTGAACAGGGGAATCGCGATCACCTGCGCGGCCCCGCCGATGAGGCTGATATTCAACAACGCCTGACGCGGCAGGTGCAGGTTGGCCGCGCCGTAGCTGAGGAAGAAGTTGGCCAGGATGAAGACGAACGCATTAAACCCCAGGTTCACACCGGCGCCGAGCAGCACCGTCGGGGTGTTCCCACGCAACACCTCGACGATCGGCAGCCGCGCCTGGTCGTGTTGCCGGCGCAGCGGCTCGAACTCGGGGCTCTCCGCAACGCTCAGCCGTGCGTACAGGCCGATCACGATCAGGACGACACTCAACAGGAACGGCAACCGCCAGCCCCAGGACAGGAACGCGTTGCCCGACACCGCCGTGGCGAGGCTGAACGCGAGCGAGCCGAGCACGATGCCGGCCGGTGAACCGATGGTTGTCCAACCGCCGTAGAACGTGCGGCGTTCCGCCGGGGCCGACTCGACGACCAGCACCGCCGCACCGCTCTGCTCCCCGCCCAGGAAGAAGCCCTGCAACAGGCGCAGGGCGACGAGCAGCGCGGGCGCGAGCACCCCGACGCTGGCGAACGTGGGCAGCACGCCGATCAGCGCGGTGCACAGACCGGTCACGGTGAGGGTCAACACCAGCATGGGTTTGCGGCCGACCCGGTCGCCGAAGTGACCGATCACGATCGCGCCGAGCGGCCGCACCAGGAAGCCCGCACCGAACGTGGCGAACGCGAGCAGGGTGCCTACCGTGGGGTTGCCGGCCGGGAAGAACAGCTTGTTCAACGCGATCGCCGACGCGGTGCCGAAGATCAGGAAGTCATAGAGCTCGATGGTGGTGCCGATGGCGCCGGCGAACGCAACCCTGCGCAGCGCCGGCGACGTGGTGGTGGCTTCCTGTTGGAGCGTCACGTCGCAATCCCTTTTCCGACCCATTGGCCGGATTCAGCCTAGCTCCTCTGCGAGGATCTCGGCGAGGACGTGACGGGCGTTGGCCGCGAGCACCGGATTGGTCTGGTGGTAGTAGGGCAACTGGATGGCGGCGATGGACAGCGCCCAGCCACGACCGCGCGCCCAGGTCGCGTCGTCGACATCGAGTGCCGCACGCAGGATCGGCCGCGCCGCGGCCGGCAACAGGTTCCACGCGACGATCAGATCGACGGTCGGATCACCGATCCCGACCGAGCTGAAATCGATCACCGCACGGAGCCGCCCATGATCGACCAGCACGTTGCCGGGTGAGAGATCGCCGTGCGCCCATGCCGCGGGTGTCGCACCGGGGATTGTCACGGCCTCGGCCCAGATGCCCAACAGCGTGTCGATGTCGGCCTTGTCGACAAGTCCCCTTGCCGCCTCGATCGCGGCCACGGTCGCCTCCCCCCGATCGGCCAGCGGCCCACTCCTGCCAAGGTGCGGGCCACCGCTCGGATCGACCGCGCGCAACGCGCAGATGAACTCCGCGAGATCGATGGCCAGATCCTCCGGCTCGACGAGGCTGTCAACCTCAGGATTACGACCGGTCAGCCAGCGGCACACGGACCACGGCCACGGATAGTCCTCGGCCGGTTCGCCGACGCCGACCACCTCCGGTACCGCGATCGGCAGGTGCGGGGCGAGCTTGGGCAGCCAGTGCTGTTCGCGTGTGATGTTCGCTGCCGCACCGGGAATCCTGGGCAGCCGCACGGCCAGGTCGCTGCCGAGCCGGAACATCGCGTTGTCCGTGCCGGCCGAGGCAACGCGGATGATCGGCAGGTCGGCCCAGCGCGGGAAGTGCGCGGCGAGCAGCCCGCGCACCAGGTCGGCGTCGACATCGACCTCGTCCGCATGCATCCTGCCCACCCCGTTGCCTCCCACCTGGCCGCCGTGAACCGGCCGACAACAGCCAAACATCTTGGTCAAACCGGTTTTTTCGTCCCCAGATTCCACCAAGTTCCGATCGCCAGACTGCGGGCCATGACCGTGCGGGATTGGGCCAGAGCCAGCGTTGCGGAGGCCATCGGACAGTCACACCGGGACGATCCGGTGCTGGCCGACAGTGGCGGCCCTGCCGGCAACGCGCGGTTGACCGCGTGGCTCGGACTGGCCCTGCTGGTGCTGTTCGTGGTCGAACTGGCCACCCTGCTCGACGTGACCGGCCTGCTCAGCTGGCATGTCGTGGTCGGCGTGCTGCTGGTGCCGCCCGCGCTGGTCAAGACCGGCACGACCGGCTGGCGGATCATCCGCTACTACACCCGCTCACCCGCATACCGGAAGGCCGGGCCGCCGCCGATGGTGCTGCGCGTGCTCGGTCCACTGGTCGTGCTGTCCACCCTTGCCGTGCTCGGTTCCGGCCTGGCGCTGCTGGCGCTGGGCCCGAACGCCAGCCTCGACCCGTTCATGGACGTGCTCGGGTTCGAGGTCAGCGCGCTCACCGTGCACCAGGCGAGCTTCGTGTTCTGGGCGGTGGTGACCGGCCTGCACCTGCTCGGCAGGCTGGTACCCGCGAGCCGGATCATCAGCGATCACCGGCCGGTGCCCGGCACGGTGGTGCGGATCATCGGGTTCATGGGCGTCGCCGTCACCGCGGCGCTCGCCGCCGTGCTGATCTACGGCGCGTCCACGTCCTGGCTGATCGACGGCCCACCCGCGCACCACCATCATCATGTGATTTCGCCGGGCGACTGACGAGTTTTTTGCTGATTCCGCAACTTTGTTGGCAGGTGCGGGCGCTCCGACCGCACGATCGCGGCATGACTTCGCACAGCTACGACGTGGTGATCATCGGCGGCGGTCCGGCCGGCCTCAGCGCGGCCCTGACCCTGAGCAGGGCACGCAGGCGTGTACTTGTGGTTGACGCGGGCAGTCCGCGCAACGCGCCCGCCGCGCACGCGCACAACTACCTCGGCAGGGAGGGCGTGCCGCCGCTGGAGCTACTCGCCATCGGCCGCACCGAGGTCGCCCGGTACGGCGGCGAGATTCGCGCGGGCACGGTCACGTCGGTCGAGCGGATCGACTCGGGTGAGTTCCGGGTGAGCGTCACCGACGACACCGATGAGTCCACTGTGGACGCGCGTCGGATCCTGCTGGCCACCGGGCTGATCGACGACCTGCCGGACATCGCCGGCATCCGGCAGCGGTGGGGCCGGGATGTGTTGCACTGCCCGTACTGCCAGGGTTGGGAGGTGCGTGGCAGGACGGTCGGCATCATCGCCGTCGGTCCCGGCTCGATCCACCAGGCGCTGCTCTGGCGAGGATGGACGGATCAGCTGGTCTTCTTCGCCAACGACGCCGTCGAGTTGAGCGAGCAGGACCGCACCCGGTTCGCGGCGCGGGGCATCGCCGTTGTCAGTGGCCGGATCGAGGGGTTGCGGGTCGATGACGACACGCTCACCGGCGTCGACCTCGCCGACGGCACGGTCGTCGCCGTGCACGCCGCTGTGGTGCTGCCCATCGCGCACGCCGACGACGGCATGCTCGCCAAGCTCGGCCTGCACGCGGTCGAACAGTTCATGGGCGACCAGCCGATCGGCACCGCCATCCCAGCGGTCGACCCGTCCGGCGCGACCGAGGTGCCCGGCGTCTGGGTGGCCGGCAACGTCGGCGATCACCGTGCGCAGGTGATCAGCTCGGCCGCCGCGGGGGTGCAGGTGGGCGCAGCGATCAACGCCGACCTGATCAACGAGGACACCGCGCGCGCCGTCGCCCGGTATCCGTTCACGCCGGAACTGGAGCAGGAGGTGTGCGAGCGGGTGCTCGGCGACCGCCGGCACGGCATCGACGTCTCACGGTGAGACCGGGCGCGCCGCCAATGTCTGCCGGCACAGATGACCGGCGGCGCGCACCGTCTCCGGCGGCCGGAACCGCCGGCACAGCCGCAACACCTGCGCGCAGGCGGTTCGTGGCCCCCGCCCGATGACCTCACCTCGGTCGTTCAGCGGCGGCGCCCGATGCTCAGCAACCCGGTGAGCACACCAAGACGGCAGGCGAGCCGAACCGGCGCCGGTGGTGGGGCCGTACCGGTCGCAGACCAGCAGATCCGGCACGGTGCGGAACCCGTGCAGGGCGGCGAGCAGCGACCGTGGTGAACGCGGTCGACGATTCGACGACGTCGCCGGATTCCGCGTCCAGCAACACGACCGCGGCATGCTCCGCGTCTTGCGCGTACGCGACATCGAGCCCGGCGACAATGCGCGGTCGGCGGGCGCGTCGTCGGCCAGGATCACCGTGGCGCGCAGCCGATCCTGCATCGCGAGATGCCTCATCCGCCGTTGTCGGCCACGGTAGGGGCAGGTCAATGTGAACCGGTCAGATCCATTCGATCGAACCGTCGTTCGCGGAAACCGGCGGTTCACCGCCGGCCTCGGTGAACGCCTCCAGCGCTTCGACGAGGCCCTGCCGCTGCTTGACCGGCATCCGGCTGACGATCCTGGCGATCTCCTTGCGCCGTCGTGCGGTCACCTGCCGCACCGCGCCGGCGCCCGCCTCGGTCAGCGCGACCACCACCTCGCGCCGCGAGGCGGGATTGGGCTGCCGGCTTACCAGACCGGTGGCGATCAGCCGGTCGATCATCCTGGTCGCGGTCGACGGGTTCACGCCGAGCTGGTCGGCGAGCATGGACAGGTTCACCGAACCTCGGGTGGAGAGCACCACGAGCAGGCGGAACTGGGCCAGGGTGATCGACTCGCCGACCGCCGCGATGGAACGTGCGGACACCGCGACGAGCAGCCGGGACGCGGTGAGCACGGCGTCCGTGACCGCGTCGGCGTCATCGGCTGCGGACGGCCGGCGCGCGGCAGGGGACGCCGACCCGGGAATCATGGTTCCTTTTTACCCGATCCGGCCGATCCTGCCGATCGAGTGGCCGGCCGGTTGTCAGGGCCAACCTCGGTGTTCAACGTGGAACACCGGTTGTCGCGCATGCCGCCAAGGTCGCGGGTGTCGTCAAAGGCTTGCATCAAGCAATGGAGTTTGCTTTGTCGAGGTGCCGTTGACGCTCGCCATCTGATCAAGACAGTTCCGGCACGGGTGCAGCGGTCTGCCTGCGGACACGCACCGCGGCGTCGGTGATGAATCGCGGCAGCCGGAAACCGTGCGCCGCAGCCAGTTCGGCCTGCTCGATCGGATGGCCCAGGGCGACCAGGTTCATCGCATACGACTCGTCGATCATGCGGTCGGTCGAGCGGAAGTCGAAGGGGCTCAACGCCGTGGTCGGCGGAGCAGGAAGCACGGTCACGTTGGCGCGCACCGACGCGATGTCGGTGGAGACCACGTGGCCGAACATCTGGTCGATCGCCCTGATCATCACCGCGACCGCGCCCTTGGGCAGTTGCCTCGGCGCTTTCGGTCCGACGGTCGGCAGGACGTAGATCTCGGTCGCGCCCAGCATCTCGGCCTGGCGGATCGGCGTGTCCGCAGTGATCGCGCCGTCGATCAGCGAGCGCCCGTCCAGCACGACCGGCGGGAACACGCCCGGCATGGCCGCGCTGGCCAGCAGCGCCGGCACCGCAGGGCCGCCGGAGATGACAACCGGCTCACCCTCGGCGAGATCGGTGGCCACGATGTGAACCGGGAGTTTCGCGTCCTCCAGCCGCAGGTCGCCGACCTGATCCACGAGAAAGGCACGCAACCGGTCCGGCGAGACAAACCCGTCGCGCCTGCCGATCAGGCCGGCCACGATGTCGCGCGGGTTGATCGGGAAGACGTCCTTGCGCCGCAGCCCGTGCCAGAGGTCCTTGAGTCGGACCAGTCCGTCCTCGGTCGGATCGGTGGCAAAACGAAATGCGTTGATCGCACCGGCGGAGGTGCCCACGACCAGGTCCGGCACGATCCCGGACTCGGTCAGCGCGCGCAGCATGCCGACGTGCGTGGCGGCTAGGCTGCCGCCACCGGCCAGAACGAATGCGACCGTCATGGCAAACCTCCCATTCGGACCAATCGCCCGACCGGCGAGATCACTTTTCCGTTGGCGTCTCCGCCCGTTCGCTCCTGGTAAACACGTCATACCCAGAATAGATCCGATCAACTAGTTTGTTTTGCCCAACAACAGTGGTGAACGTCACCGTTGCGCAGCAGGCAACGAGCTGCCCGGACCTGCGCTGAGGCATGTATCGGCCACGCCGGAAATGGGTATTCCAGAGGCCATGACTGGACGACACAGACTAGAGGACACGGAGCGCCCGGCGCCCATCAACGACGAGCCGACCACGATCGACACCGACCCGTTGGCCGGCCGCGACGATCACCCCGCGCCGCCCAATCAGCCGTGGCGACGCATTGCCACGGAAGTCAAGGAGTCGAGCAAGGCAGACTGATCGGCCATCCGCCCCGGTCTCCCCGACTCGGCCCTCACCGGTGACTGACTTTCCTTCCCCGACATCACGAAATCCGAACACCAACTCATGAATTCCGCACCGCGGTCGAGGCTGCTTTGCCCACGACCGGGCCTTCCGCGCTCGGGCCCTCCGCGCTCGGCTCATGCCTCGGGCGACAAACGTCCGGTCAGGCCGACAGGGCCGTCCATGTCTTCCATCCGGTCAGGCGGAAAGGGCGTCCGTGTCCTCGTCGCGCAACTCCGCGAGTGCCTGGCGCACCGTCGGAAACACCGCGAACACCCGACGTCAACCCGGTCAGTTCCAGCGGCAGCAGCGTCACCCTCCGGACGGCCACCAAACCCAGTGCGATCCCGGCCTCATCGGCCCTGCGCCGCGCGTCCACCAGCACGGACAACGCGGCCGATCCGAAGAAGGCCACGTCCGTCAGGTCCAACACCAGTGCGGAAGGTCGCCGCGCAAGCGCTTGCCGCACCAGTTCGGCCATGTTCACGCCGGTCGCTTCGTCGAACTCACCGTGCAGGTGCACCACCAGTATCCGGTCCCCGCCGCGTCCGGTCCGGTGGTCCGTCCAGGTCGACGCCAGGTGGATTTCACCGGTCGCGCGCGCAGTGGTCATCGTCGGTCATCCCTTCCGTATAGTCGACCTGCTTCCCTATGGGCGGATACCCGACATGTCGCGCCCGCACACGTCAAGCGGTTTCCGCATTCCTGCGCCACCATGGAATGTGCCATCGCGGGAAGAAGGGGTCGACCACCCGACGCCCCGGCCCCGCTCGAAAGGAGCACACGTGCAGCCATGGCCAGGTACCGCGTATCCGCTCGGCGCCAGCTACGACGGTACCGGCACCAATTTCGCCCTGTATTCGCAAGTCGCCGAGAAGGTCGAACTGTGCTTGTTCGACACCGACGGCGTGGAACAGCGCGTCGCCCTGACCGAAGTCGACGGTTTCGTCTGGCACGGCTACCTGCCGGGCGTCGTCGCGGGCCAGGAGTACGGCTACCGCGTGCACGGGCCGCACGATCCAGCCAATGGCATCCGCTGCAACCCGAACAAGCTGCTGCTCGACCCGTATGCGAAGGCGGTGACCGGCCGGCTCGACTGGGATCAGTCCGTGTTCGGCTACCGTTTCGACGACCGGCGCGCCCGCGAGGACAGCGACTCGGCCGCGCACACCGTGCGTGGCGTGGTGATCAACCCGTACTTCGACTGGGCCAACGACCGGCATCCGAACGTGCCGTACCACGAAAGCGTCATCTACGAGGCTCACGTGCGCGGCCTGACCATGCGCCACCCGGACATCCCCGCGGAGTTGCGCGGCCGGTACGCGGCGCTCGGCCACCCGGTGATGATCGACTACCTCAGCCGGCTCGGCGTGACCGCCGTGGAACTGCTGCCGGTGCACCAGTTCCTGCACGAACACGAGCTGATCGAGCGCGGGCTGCGTAACTACTGGGGTTACAACACGATCGCGTACTTCGCCCCGCACGACGACTACGCGGTCACCACCGTCGCCGGCAGCCAGGTGCAGGAATTCAAGGCGATGGTGCGCGCGCTACACGAGGCTGGCATCGAGGTCATTCTCGACGTGGTCTACAACCACACGGCCGAAGGTAACCAGTTCGGCCCGACGCTGTCCTTCCGCGGCATCGACAACCCCGCGTACTACAGGCTCGTCGCCGACGACCCGCGTTACTATCTGGATTACACCGGCACCGGGAACTCGCTCAACGTCCGCGATCCGCACACCCTGCAACTGATCATGGACTCGTTGCGCTACTGGGTGACCGAGATGCACGTCGACGGATTTCGGTTCGACCTCGCCGCCACTCTCGCCCGCGAGTTCTACGACGTCGACCGGCTGTCCGCGTTCTTCGACATCGTGCAGCAGGACCCGGTGATCAACCAGGTGAAACTGATCGCGGAACCGTGGGACGTGGGTCCGGGCGGTTACCAGGTCGGCAACTTCCCGCCATTGTGGACCGAGTGGAACGGCAAGTTCCGCGACACCGTGCGCGACTTCTGGCGGGGCGAACCCTCCACGCTCGGCGAGTTCGCGTCCAGGATCACCGGCTCGTCAGACCTCTACCAGGCCGACGGCCGCAGGCCGTTCGCGTCCATCAACTTCATCACCGCACACGACGGTTTCACCCTCGCCGACCTGGTTTCCTACAACAGCAAGCACAACGAGGCCAACGGCGAGAACAACAACGACGGCGCCGACGACAACCGGTCCTGGAACTGCGGCGTCGAAGGCCCCACCGATGACAAGGACGTCATCCAACTGCGCGACCGCCAGGTGCGCAACATGATCGCCACCATGTTGCTCGCGCAGGGCGTGCCCATGCTGTTGCATGGTGACGAACTCGGCCGCACCCAGCGCGGCAACAACAACGGTTACTGTCAGGACAACGAACTCACCTGGGTCGACTGGTCCGCCGCCGACACAGACCGGGAACTGTTCGCGTTCACCAGCGCGGTCACCGCTTTCCGCAGAAACCATCCGGTCTTCCGACGCCGCCGCTTCTTCGCCGGACGCCCCCTGCGCAAGGGCGCGGAACTACGTGACATCGCCTGGTTCACACCTGGCGGAACGGAGATGTCCGAACAGGACTGGGAAGCCGACTTCGGCCGGTGCATCACCGTGTTCCTCAACGGCAACGGCATCTCCGAACTCGACCCGCGCGGTGAACCCGTGGTTGACGACTCGTTTCTGCTGTGCTTCAACGCGCACTACGAAGACATCGACATCACCCTGCCACCCGACGGCTATGGCCAGGCATGGGCCGTCGTACTGGACACCGCGACCGGCGAGGTGTACCCCGGCGAACCCAATACGCTCGCCATCGGCAGGCCCAACACTGATCCACTGCTCGGCGCCCGCCACGTCCGCGAAAGCCTCACCGTGACCGCCCGTTCCCTGATCGTCCTGCAACGCACCCAGTAGGTCAGTCCAGGTCAAGCTCGTGGTGCCGCTCGGTCAAGGTGTGCGCGAGATCGGCCAGCTTCACGTTCAGGTCCTGCGACACCCGTCGCAGGATCGAGAACGCCTCGTCCGCGTCAATGCCCCGCCGGTTCATCAGAATCCCCTTGGCCTGGCCGATGATGTCGCGGCTCTCGATGGCCCTGCGCAGATGCGCGGCCTGCAACGCAGCCGTGCTGTTCGCCTGCACATTGGCCAGCGCCAGCGACCCGTGACAGGCCAACAGCAACGCGGCATCCCGGTCGCTCGCGGTCAACCCCGAACGGCGCCGCGAGTACACGTTGAGGGCGCCGACCAGTTGCGGCGGCCGTGAATCAGGCAGCAGCGCGGTCGCCACAATCGAGTGGTACCCGCGCTCGACAGCCGCCCGCCCGAACTTCGGCCATAACGGCTCGTCGCTGAGATCGTCCGATACCGCGATCGCCGGCCCAGGAATCCGCGCGGCGTCCATGCACGGCCCCTCGTTCAACTCGTACTGAACCTGATCCAGCTCGTCGGCGATCGGATCGGTTTCCGCGGGCGTGTAGTAGTGGCCATTCGGCCCGCGCAGCGTGATGCTGACCAGATCGGCGCCTGGAATGGCCTGGCGAGTCGCCACCACGATCCGGTCCAGTGCCTCGACGAGGCTCGTGGCGTCCAGCAGGGTACGGGTCAACTCCGCCAACTGCCACGCCACCGACCGCAACGTCGGCCCCTCGCCCGAATCGGGCCTGCGCTCCTCAACATCCATGATCGAACCTCCGATACACGGCCCAGGCACAGCAACAACACACCAAAAGCCCAGAAGTGAAAACAATTTCCCCGCCCGCACAACCCCCACCACTCCTCGGGGGGCGCGCCCCTGGCCAGTCTATCGGCGTGGATGGGAAAAGCCAGTTTCGCGCGGCGAGCTGTGGACAACTCGACGTCGTCTGCGCGCTTGTGGATGGTTTCGCGCGGGGTAATCGAAAATGTGCTATGGCGCGAAAACCCGGTAGACGCCGGGAAACCGGTCGCGGCTGGAAAGGCGGTCGCGCCCCGAAGGACGGTCGCGGCTGGAAAGGCGGTTGCCCCTCGGGAACCGGCGATGAGCAGGGAACCGATGCTGGGTCGGAAAGCGGGGCCGAGCCGAAATTGGGCGGACGGCCGAGCAGTCACCGTCACACGAATCTCCGGCGCGGCCGGTGTGTCTCAACCGAGTGCGGATGCCGCCTCTCAACGTTGCGTTCATTGAAGCCGGATACCCGCTTCGCGCTGGCTCACACCCGTGACCGCGAGCACCGGGCACCGGGACGGTGAACACCGTGAGTAGTCGCGGTGGGTATCCGATACTGGGTCGGTCCTGAACTCGACTGGCTATCGGGGGCCGAGAGTAGTTGGCTGGGGGCGGGGTATCCGGCACCAGCCAGAACAGCCCAACCAGACGGCACAGCACAGCAGAGCAGCAGAACAGAGCAGCCCAGCGAGAACATCTGCACACCGGGAGGGACGTCATGGCCATCGCAACGGTGAACCCGGCAACCGGCGAAACACTGCGCACCTTCGAGGCGCTCGACGATCGCGGCATCGATGAGGCCATCGGGCGGGCGCATCGGGCCTTCCAGACACTGCGCTCGACGAGCTTCGCGAAGCGCGCCGAGTGGATGCGCGGGGCCGCGGACATCTTGACCGAGGAAGTCGAGGACATCGGACGGATCATGACGACCGAGATGGGCAAGACGCTCGTCGCGGCCAGGGCCGAGGTGCTCAAGTGCGCGAAGGCGGCTCGCTTCTACGCCGAGCACGCCGAGTCCTTCCTCGCCGACCAGCCTGTCGATCCGGCTTCGGTGAACGCGTCCAAGGCCTACACGCGCTGGCAGCCGCTCGGGCCGGTGCTCGCGGTGATGCCGTGGAACTTTCCGCTGTGGCAGGTGATGCGCTTCGCCGCACCCGCGCTGATGGCCGGCAACGTGGGGCTGCTCAAACACGCGTCGAACGTGCCGCAAACCGCGCTCACCTTCGCGGACGTGTTCGAGCGGGCCGGGTTCCCGGATGGGGCGTTCCAGACGTTGCTGATTCCGTCGAGCGCTGTAAACCGCGTGTTGACAGATGACCGTGTGGTGGCGGCGACGCTGACCGGGAGCGAGGGCGCTGGTCGGTCCGTTGCCGAGATCGCGGGGCGCGAGATCAAGAAGACCGTGTTGGAGCTGGGCGGCAGCGACGCGTTCATCGTGATGCCCTCGGCCGACCTGAACAAGGCGGTCGAGTTCGCGGTCACCTCGCGCACCCAGAACAACGGGCAGAGCTGCATCTCGGCGAAGCGGTTCATCGTGCACGCGGACATCGCGGACGCGTTCCGGGAGAGGTTCGTTGCGGCCATGTCCGCGCTGGTGGTCGGCGATCCGATGGACGAGGGCACCGACGTCGGGCCGTTGGCGACCGAGCAGGGGCGGGCAGATGTCGAGGAACTCGTCGACGAGGCGGTGAAGGCAGGGGCGACGGTGTTGTGCGGCGGGCAGCGGCCGGATCGGCCGGGCTGGTTCTACCCGCCGACTGTGATCACGGACATCACGCCGGACATGCCGATCTACGCGGAGGAGGTGTTCGGGCCGGTCGCGCAGCTGTACGCGGTGCCAGACGTCGACGCCGCCATCGAGTTGGCGAACGCGACCCGGTTCGGGCTCAGCTCGAACGCGTGGACGAACGACGCGGGCGAACAGACTCGGTTCATCGACGGGCTGAGCGCGGGCGGGGTGTTCATCAACGGGATGACGGTCTCCTACCCGGAGTTGCCCTTCGGCGGGGTGAAGGCGTCCGGTTACGGCCGCGAGCTGTCCGCCATGGGCATTCGCGAGTTCTGCAACGCCAAGACGGTCTGGATCGGGTGAGGCGAACGGCGCCCGGCCGTATGTCCGAGGTGGACATACGGCCGGGCGGGTTGGTCAGCCGATCCGCTTGGGTGCGCGGCCGTGCGGCTGGTGCGGGCGGGGGTGCTGCGGCGCCTGCGGGATCGAGCGCTTGACCGAGCTGTTCACCTCGACGGTGCACAGCTCGTCGTAGTGCAGGATCTCCATGGGCTCGCCTTCGAGCAGCGTGTAGCGCGCTTCTGCGCCGGTGGTCTCGACCTCAAGCAGCCTGCCGCGGAAGAACAGCCGGAACGCGAGACGGGAGATGCCGGGCGGCAGCTTCGGCGCGAAGTGCAGGGGTTTGCCAATGCGGTGCCGCAGGCCGCCGAACCCGGCGACCAGGGCCAGCCAGGCACCGGCGAGTGACGCGATGTGCACGCCGTCGCGGGTGTTGTGTTCGAGATCGTCGAGGTCCATCAGGGCGGCCTCGCCGAGGTAGTCCCTGGCGAGGTCGAGGTGGCCGCACTCGGCTGCGACAACCGCTTGTACACAGGCGGACAGGGACGAGTCGCGGACGGTCAGTTCCTCGTAGTAGGCGAAGTCGCGGACCTTCTCATCCGGGGTGAACTCGTCCGGGCACAGGTAGATGGCCAGCACGAGGTCGGCCTGCTTGACCACCTGTTTCCGGTACAGGTCAAGGTAGGGGAAGCTGAGCATCAGCGGGTAGTGCCGGTCCTCGCACTTCTCGAATTCCCACAGCTGGTGATCGGTGAACCGCTCGGATTGCGGGTGCACGCCGAGTCGTTCGTCGTAGACCACGACCATGGCCTCGGCCGCCCGTTCCCACTCGCCGATCTCGGTGTGGTTGACGTCGAGTTCCTTGGCCTCGTCCGGGAACCTGAGTGCCACGGCGGCCGCGGCGGCGAGGTTTTTGCGTGCCATCAGGTTGGTGTAGACGTTGTTGTCCGCGACCGCGCTGTACTCGTCCGGGCCGGTGACCCCGTCGATTCGGAACCGGCCGTCCCCGTCGAAGTGGCCGAACGAGCGCCACAACCGCGCGGTGTTGACCAGCAGCGCGAGCCCTTCCTTGCGCAGGAACGCGTCGTCGCCGGTGGCGTCGGCGTAGCGGGTGACCGCGTCGGCGATGTCCGCGTTGATGTGGAAGGCGGCCGTGCCGGCCGGCCAGTACGCTGAGCATTCCGGGCCGGAGATGGTGCGCCACGGGAAGGCGGCCCCTTCGTAGCCGAGTTCCTTGGCGCGGGCCTGCGCGGTGGGCAGGATGTCGTAGCGCCACTTCAGGGCGTGCCCTGCCGCGTCCGGGATGGTGTAGGTGAGCACAGGGAGGGCGAAGATCTCGCTGTCCCAGAACGAGTGGCCGTCGTAGCCGGGGCCGGTGAGGCCCTTGGCCGGAATGGCCCTGCGCTCGGCTCGGGCGCCTGCCTGGGCGACGTGGAACAGGCCGAATCGGACGGCCTGCTGGATCTTGTCGTCGCCGTCGAGTTCCACGTCCGAGCGGGCCCAGAAGCCGTCGAGGTACTGCCGCTGTTCGACGAGCAGTTGGTCCCAGCCCGCGTGCCTTGCCGCGGCGACGGCAGCGTCCACCTGGGCACGCAGGCCCGGTTCGGAGCGCTGGCCGGACCAGCCGTAGCCGACGAACTTGATCACGCGCAGCGTCTGCCCGGCTTCCAGGCGCGCGGCGACGATGTACCGGCCGAGATCGTCGTAGCTTTCCGCTCGGGTTTCGCAGTGTGCCGAGCATTCGAGCAGGTGGTCCATTGCGGCGGCGACGCGCAGCTTGCTGGACTTGGTCTCGTGGACGAACACGACCCTCGTACTGTCCGCGGCGTGCAGCCGGGGCGCGAGCGGCGCGGACAGCAGGGCGCCCATCCGGGGGTCCTTGCTGGCCTGGGACATGGACTCGTTGGCGACCAGTTCGGACTGCAACACGATCCGCGCCGGCCCGTCGACCGGCTCGATCTCGTAGTGGATCGCGGCGATCGCGCGCTGGGTGAAGGAGACCAACCGGGTCGAGCGGATCCGCACCGTGCGGCCGGTCGGCGCGGTCCACTCGACATCGCGGGACAGGGTGCCGGCGCGCATGTCCAGCACGCGCTCGTGCTTGTGCAGCTCGCCGTAGCGGATGTCGAGCGGCTCGTCGTCGACCAGTACCCGGATCAGCTTGCCGTTGGGCACGTTGATCACGGTCTGGCCGGATTCGGGGTAGCCGTAGCCCGCTTCGGCGTAAGGCAGCTCGCGGCTCTCGAAGACGCCGTTGAGGTAGCAGCCGGGCAGGCCGTGCGGCTCTCCCTCATCCAGGTTGCCTCGCCAGCCGATGTGGCCGTTGGCCAGCGCGAACACCGATTCGCTCTGGGCGAGGTGGTCGAGGCTGAGAGTGGTTTCCCTGAGCAGCCAGGGGTCGGCTTCGAACGCGGAGTGCTCGATCACTTCGTCACCAGCAAATCCGCGAGGTCCTCGACGACGACGGTGGCGCCGTGTTCGCGCAACCCGTCGGCCTGTCCCACCCGGTCGACCCCGACGACGAACCCGAACCCGCCCGCCTTGCCGGCGGCGACACCGGCAAGCGCGTCCTCGTACACGGCCGCCTCGCTCGGCTGCACGCCCAGCGCCTTGGCCGCGGCGAGGAAGGTGTCCGGCGCGGGCTTGCCGTGCAGGTGCTGCTCCTCGGCGACGATGCCGTCGATGCGCGCGTCCAGGTACTTGACCAGGCCGGTCACCTCGATGACCTGCTTGCAGTTGGCGCTGGAGGACACGACCGCTGTTGGCAGGCCGACGGCGCGCACGGCCTGCAGGTAGCGCACGGAGCCCTGGTAGACGTCGATGTCGTGCTCGGCGATCTTCTCCAGCACGAGCTTGTTCTTGCGCTCGCTGATCGCGTGGACGGTCTCGGCGCCCGGCGGGTCGTCCGGTCCGCCCTCGGGGAGTTCAATGCCCCTGGAGCGCAGGAAGGTGCGGACACCGTCCTCGCGCGGCATGCCGTCGACGTATTCGTCGTAGTCGGCGACGGGGTCGAAGGGGACGAACGGCTCACCGGTCCGGTGGGCGCGCGCCTTCAGGAACTCGTCGAAGGTTTCCTTCCACGCCGCGTCGTGGACCTTCGCGGTCTGGGTGAGCACGCCGTCCAGATCGAAAAGGCATGCCTTGATGCCGGCTGGTAGCCCCAGCGACTCGGCTCCCGACTGTTCGCTCACGAGCAACGTCCTCCTCGGCTGTCCGACGCCTGTCAGGTGCGCCCAGCCTAGGCGGAGCCGTGCTCGGGCGCCGCTGCCGCCGTCCCCTTGGCCACCTGGTCGTCGCCCGGAAATCTGCCGGTCATCGATGCGACGCCTGCTTCGAATATCCGAATTTCGCCCGCTGCCACTTACCGAGTACTCCCATTCGATTACGTCAGGTAGCACCGGTAACAACATATCCGTCCGGCCCGAAAAATATGGTGATACGACGACGCAGTATGAGGCGAAAACGTGGCTCTCTCTGGTTCGAGTGCGATAACCCTGCTGGTAGCGGCGGGGGCGTGTGCTGCGGGCGCGCTGCTGCCGCCGGTGATCGCCGCGATCGTGGCTGGCCTGCTGCTCGTGACGGGAATCGCGGCTTTCGCGTTGCGCAGAGCCGATCAAGTGCTTGACGCGATCTTCAAGGAAGAACCTTCCGCAACCCGGAAAACGCGGCCGAAAAAATCGGCCTGAATTCGACGATGACGTGTGGGAAACACACCTATCGAGATGGCGCCTATTCTGGACATCTGGCGAGGGAGGCGAACTCCTGGTCGGGTCGGTCCGGCGTGTTCAAAGAAGCGGAGCGTGGAGTCGAGGCGAGCGTCTCGCCGGTCGCGGTGAAGATCACGGTGTGGCGGAAGGTGACCAGCGACGGGTCGACCTCGATCAGGTCCAGCCAGGTCTCGGCCACGCCGACCCGTCGATCCGCACGACCTGGTGAGTGGCGGCGCGGTTCCACCCTTCCCCGGCCCGCCCTGCCGGGTCGCGAGTCTGGAAGATCAGGTGGTCGCCGGGCCGCAGCGCGCCATGGGTCCCGCGCAGGGTGTCATCCCATGTCAGCGGGTCGACGATCGCTTGGGTGTCGTTGGCGGTCATGGTGGCAAGGTCGGCCCGCATCGACGGGAGAGCCATGGCGTCGTCGTGGGTCTGGCGTGCCCGGTCGCTGCCCGGTTTGGACCGTGCGACGCCGAGGGATGCTTCGATGGGTTCGAGGCCGGTCACGGTGAGTCCTCGGTCGGCGAGCATGGGCGCGAACGCGCCAGGTGCAGCACCCTGTGTCGAGCGGTCCGGGTCGAGCGGGTCGTGGGGCGCTGCGAGCGTGGGGACCTCGTATGCCGTGTCCGCGATGCCAGGAACGTTATCGACTGCCCGGCAAGGAAATCTCGTCAGGATCACGGTCCGGACGCAGACCGCGCCAGGAGGAGTGCCGGAGCAGGCCGTCGTTGGTCAACTGCCGGTACTCGACCTCACCGACGAGCTCCGGCTGGACCCAGTGCGCGTCGCGGGCGTGCTCCTTGGGGATGGGCGCGTCGAACGGGCTGTCCGGCCGAGCGAGTCGCGCGAGCCTGGTGGACAGGTCGTGCAGCATGGCGTCGGTGAAGCCGGTTCCCACGTGGCCGAGGTAACGCAGGCCGGTCGGTGACTGGGCACCGAGCAGCAGTGAACCGATGGTTCCCACACGCCGACCCGAGCCTGCGCGCCAACCGCCGATTACCACCTCCTGGGTGTCCACTAGCGGGGTCTTGATCCACGAGCGGGAGCGGCGGCCTGATTCGTAGCGGGAATCGACCAGCTTGCCGATGATCCCTTCCAGCCGGTGCTCGCGAGCGGTGTCGAGCAGTTCGGCGCCGGGGATGTCGGCGAACGAGGGCGGCAGTGCCAGCGCGGGGTGCTCTTCGGTGTCGGCGTCGTCGGTGTCGTCGGTGTCGAGCAGGCCGAAGAGGTCGGTGAGCAGTTCGCGGCGCTGGCGGTAGGGCAGGCGCGTGGTGTCCTTGCCGTCGAGTTCGAGCACGTCGAAGACGTAGTAGCGGACCGGGGTGGTGGTGAGCAGGTCCTGGTCGGGGTCGGCGACGTGCATCCGGTTCTGCAGGTTGGCGAAGTTCGGCCTGCCGTTCTCGATGGCGACGATCTCCCCGTCCACGATCAGGGACGTGCCGGCGAGCAGTTCACGAACGGCGCGCAATTCCGGGTAGGTTCTGGTGATGTCCTTGTCGTTGCGGCTGAACACCTGCACGGTCGAGCCGGACGCGTAGCTGACCGCGCGCACGCCGTCCCATTTGAACTCGAACGCCCAGCCCGGACCGGTCGGCACCGGACCTGCGGTGGCGAGCATCGGGCGGATCAGCCGGATCACGAAGGTCCACTGTAGAGCGTGTCCGGCCGGTTCACAGCCCAAGAGCGAAGTTTCTCTGTAAACCTAGGGTTGACAGAAGCGCAGGCGTCGGGTCCAGCGGCGGGACAGGATGAACACCAGCGGCGGGAGCGGCTGGATGGCGATACCGAGGGCGATCAGCGCCGGACTGCCCAGCACGATGGCCATGGCCAGGCCGGCGGGGGCGGCGAGCAGCAGGAACGCGGCGACGAACAGGAGGGTGACGGCGAACCGGTAGCGGGCGGTGGCTGGGGCGGCGCGTCGACCACCTGGCCTGCGCAGTCGCACGCCGAGGTAGCGGAGCAACAGCAGCGGTTTGTGCCGCTTGGAACCGAGGATGCCCAACATCGCCACCAGCCGACGGTCACCTGACAGTTCCTGCTCGATCTGAGCCAGACGTCGCCGTTCGTGCAGCGAGAAGTCCATCGCCACGGTCCTTTCGCGGGTGCCTGTGCCGGCCGACCACACCTGCCCGGTGGATGCCGCCCCTTAACGGCCTACCACTGGTAGCGGCGGGCAAACACTTTTTTCACCCTTTCTCCGCAATGGGCGACCAGCCAGGAAGACGTTCAGGTCCGGTCGAGACGGGGGAAGACGACCTCGCGCGCGATCAACAGCAGCGCGGCCGCGATCGGGATGGCGACCAGCGCGCCGATGATGCCCAGCAGCGCCCCGCCGAGCACCACCGCGACCACGGTGACCAGGGCGGGCACCTTGACCACCCCACCGATGATCTTCGGCACCAGCAGGTAGTCCTCGACGAAGCGATACACCACGAAGAAGACGATGGTGGCGATGCACACCGGCCAGGACACGGTCAGCGAGACCAGGCAGACGATGACGCCGGCGGCGGTCGACCCGACGACAGGGATCAGGTCGAGCACGGCCACGGTGAGCGCGAGCAGCAGCGCGTACGGAACGTGGAAGATCAGCAACCAGGCGAAGGTCAGGAGCCCTGCGACGACGGACACCAACACGTTGCCGAGCACGTAGGCGCCGACCTTGGCGGCGATCTCGTCGCCGAGCAGGATCACCCTCGGCCGCCGTGACGCCGGGACCAGCCGGTAGCCGACTGCGCGAATCCGGGGCAGGTCGATGACGAAGTACACGGTCAGCACGACCACGATGAAGAAGTCGGTCAACACGCTGAACACCGCCTTGCCGGCGCCGAGCAGGCCGCTGGCCAGGCTGGAGCCCTGGCTGTTGAGCAGGCCGGTGATGCGCTCCTGGATGTGGTACCGCTCGTTGATCTTGCCGATGAACGAGTTGTGGTTCTGCAGTTCGTGCAGGTATGTGGGGACCTTGTCGGCTAGTTCGGTGGACTGGGCGATCACGACCGGGATGGCCGCCGCCAGGAATCCGCCGACCAGGGCGAGTACCGCCAGGAACACGATGATGACCGCGAGCCAGCGTGGCAACCGTCGGTTCACAAGCCAGGCGACCGCCGGTTGCAGGCCGATGGCCACGAACAACGCCAACCCGATCAGCACCAGGATGCTCTCCAGGTTGATGATCAGCTCGACGACGCCGTAAGTGACCGCAACGCCTGCGGCGGCGGTGAGGCCGATGACGAACGGGGAGCGGCGGTCGAGTCTTCTGCCGAGCGGGCCGAGCGGTTGTTCGTCGGTGCTCATCCGGGCCGCGGCCTCGGTTGCCTCCGCGATCGGACGGTCGTTGTCCGCGTCTGGTCCGCTCGTCTTCACCACCTCCGCCGATCACGCCTGCCGACGGGATAGCCCGACGAATCAGACCCGAACCATCGGCCCTCCACAGTGGAAGTCCGAAATACCGGTCGGACTCCGTGGCGGGCAGGCCAAAGCCGCGCACCGGACCGGTGGGAAACGCACAATTCGTGGTGAGGAGCGCCTTGGCATGGTTGACTCGCGCCAAGACGGATTCGGTCCCGACCAAGGAGCGACCGCGTGATGCCCGCAGCGCCCGATGCCGAGTTGCCCGACCCGGCCGAGTTCGACGTGACCCGGCCGAACGTGGCCCGCATGTACGACTACTTCCTCGGCGGCGCGCACAATCTCGCCATCGACAGGGAACTGGCCGACCGGACCATCGCCCTCATGCCCGGGATCGTCGAGATGGCGCGGGCGAACCGCGCGTTCCTGCAGCGTGCGGTGCAGTACTGCATGCGGGCCGGGATCCGGCAGTATCTCGATCTCGGTTCGGGGATTCCGACGGTCGGCCACGTGCACGAGGTCGCGCACGCGATCGACCGTGCCACGCGGGTCGCCTACGTCGACATCGAACCGGTGGCGGTCGCGCAGACCAAACGAATCCTGGCCGACGTGCCGACGGCGACCGTGACCAAGGCCGACATCACCGACGCCAAGCAGGTGCTCGCCGCGCCGGGCGTCGCCGGACTGCTCGACTTCAGCCAGCCGGTCGCGGTGGTGGCCTGCGCGGTGCTCCACTTCGTACCGGACGAGGCCGATCCGGCAAGCGTGCTCGCGATCTACCGGGACAACCTGGTGCCGGGCAGCGCGCTGGTGTTCACGCACGGCGCGGCCTCGCTCGCGCCGGAGCAGAGCGAGCAGATGGTCGCGCTGTACAAGCAGACCACGCAGCCGGGGCATCGCCGCACCAGGGAGGACATCGAGGCGATGCTGGCCGGCTGGCGCCTGGTCGAGCCGGGGCTTGTCGACGCGGCGGCCTGGCGCCCGGAGTTGACCCCGGACGCCGGACGCCTGACCATCTGGGCCGCGGTCGGGCACCGCTAGCCCAAGCGAAGCCGCGACTGGGCCCCGCTAGCGGCGGGCCGTTCGACCGGCGAGGGCGACCGCGATCATCAGCAGCACCGCGCCGCACCAGCCGGCCGGGCCGAGCCGGTCGTGCAGGAACAGCGCGGACAGGAAGCTACCTACCAGCGGTTCGAGCAACGCGAGCAGCGCAGCGGCGCCGGGGCCCGCGGCGGGCAGGCCGCGGAAGTAGCTGACGTAGGCGATCGCGGTCGGCACCAGGCCGAGGAAGGTGACAAGGCCCAGTGCCGAGGGCGTCGGCGTGAAGCCGATGCCGACGACGGGCACGGCGACGCAGAGCAGCAGCGCTCCGCCGATGCTGAAGCCGACGCCGGTGGTGGTCAGCTCGTCGAGGCCGGCAACCGGTGCGGCACAGGCCAGCGACATGGTGCCGAAGCAGGCGGCGGACAACACCGCCAAGCCTGCCCCGCCGAGCATCGCGGCCGGACCGAAGGCGCCGGTCGGTAGGCCGACGAGGAGGGCGAGACCGGCCAGCGCGAGTACCAGCGTGAGGACCACGGCGCGACCGAGCCTGCGCCTGCCGGTCACCGTCTCCACCGCCAGCACGATGACCGGCGAGCTGCCGATGGTGATCAGGGTGGCCAGGCTGACCGAGGTGAGGGCGACCGCGGCGAAATAGGCGGCCTGGTAGATCGCGGTGAGCAGACCGATCAGGCCGACCCGCAGGTATGCGGCGCGGCTGCGTGGCAGGCGGCGTCCGGTGGCGAGCAGCACGACGCCGAGCAGGACACCGCCGACGGCGAGCCGGTAGGCGGCGATGGCCAACGGGGAGAGCCCGGCGACGTGGCCGAGCAGGGTGCCGGAGAAACCGCCGGTGCCCCAGAGCAGACCGGCCAGGACGAGGAAGGACAGGCCGGTTGACGACTGCCGGGCAGCCGGCAGCACGGAAGGACGGGTGTACATGTGAGTTCGCGCTCCTGCGACGAAGAGGGAAGGAAAGGTCGCGGAAGCGGGGCGAACGAGAACAAGCGTGCGCTAGCGGCCGAGGGTCATCCTCGGCAGCTGGTGAAGTCCACCCCGCTCAGCGCGCGGGGGGCGGGGTGATGGGAAAGCACCGGTGCACAGGCCGAGTGTAGCGAACCGTACGAGTAGTTGCATGCGCGTGCTATGTGCGCAAGCTGCTATCCTCGTGGGCGAAGAGTGCCAGGAGGGACACGATGGGCATCGCTGATGACGCGGTCGAGGTCCGCGCGCGGGGTTGGCGCACGCTCACGGCACTGCACGGCACGATCGAGTCCGCGCTGGAGCGGGCGCTGCAGAAGCAGCACGACCTGTCCGTCGTCGAGTACACGGTGCTGGACGCGCTGAACCGGCAGGACGGCTTCCACCTGCGGGTGCACCAGTTGGCACGTGCGACCGCGCTGAGCGCGAGCGCGACGACGCGGCTGATCAACCGGCTGGAGGGTCGCAAGTTGATCAGCCGCTACCTGTGCGAGGACGACCGGCGCGGCATCTACACCGAGCTGACGCCGAGCGGGAAAGCCCTGCTCGAACAGGCCAGGCCGACGCATGACAAGACGCTGCGCGCGGCCCTGGACGAGGCGGAGGAAACACCCGAGCTGGCACCGTTGATCAGCGCGCTGTACCCGGTCGTGACGCCGGGCTAGGCCAGCGGGGTGGCCCGGGTTCGGTTCGGGTCCGGTAGAGCAGCGGCAATCGAGGGCCCGCTGGATCGTTGCCCGGCGTGAGGTCACGTCGAGCGCGCGCTCTTCGAAGTCACTTGCTGATCGTTCGGCAAATAGGCTGTCCGACGTGGCCACGAAGGAAAAGGGCGGCACCGAGGTGCGGATTCTGGCCATCTCGACCCTTACACTGCGCCGGTGACCGAGGCGGATCAGCGCAACACGGCTGGCACGGTGCGGCTCGGCGTGTTGCTGGCCGCGGTCGGCGGTTTTCTGGACGCGTTCACGTTCGTCGGGCATGGCGGCGTTTTCTCCAACGCGCAGACCGGCAACGTGGTGCTGGTCGGCATCTACGCGGCGCGCGGCGACCTGGCGCACGTGCTGCGTCAGTTGTTGCCGCTGCTTGCCTTTGTAGTCGGTGTGTTCACAGCCGAGACCATGACGCACCCGACGGTCGAGGCGTGGGTGCGGCGGCCGCTGCGGGCGGCGCTGATCGCGGAGATCATCGTGCTGGTCGCGGTGTCGTTCCTGCCGGACGATGTCGGCGGATTCGCGGTCGTGCTGCTGGTGTCCTATGTGGCCGCGGTGCAGAACTCGATGTTCGACACGTTGCGGAAGTGGCCGTTCAACACGGTCACGCTGACCGGCAACCTGCGCACCACGACGCGCTCGGTGTACCGGTCGCTGGTGTTGCGGCGCGCGGGCGATAGCGACAAGGCGCGCAGTTTCGCCGTTGTCTGCCTTGCTTTTCTCGTCGGCGCGGTGATCGGCGCGTTCGCCACCACGAGCTGGGGCAATCACGCCGCGCTGGTCGGTGCCGGCATCCTGGCCGCGGCGCTGCTGTTGTTCATCGTGGAGGAGCCGCGCCACCAGCAGCAGGCGGTGACCGAGTGAGCGAGAGCGGCGCCCGGTTCAGCCGGCGGATCGAGGATTTCACCTGCGAGCACTGTAGTCGCCAGGTTCACGGCAACGGCTATACCAACCACTGCCCGTTCTGCCTGCACTCCAAGCACGTGGACGTCAACCCTGGCGACCGCGCAGCGGACTGCGGCGGGTTGATGGAGCCGGTCGCGGCGGGCATGGAGCGGGATCGGTACTTCGTGGTGCAGCGCTGCGTCCGGTGCGGGCACCAGCGACGCAACCGGACCGTGCCCGCCGACGACCGCACGGTGATCCTGAGCTACTTCGGCAGGCCGATCCCTGGCTGAGGCGGATCGGCCTGCCGAGGAATCTCAGGGCTGGTTCACCGAGGTGAGGCCGGCCGGTGCGGCGGCGAGCGCCGCGTGGATGGCGTCCGCCAGCGCGAGCGCGGACTCCTCGGTCAGCTCGACCGCGAGCCGGCGCCCGGGCCCAGGTCGGGGTTGGTGAAATCGATGTTGAGCGTGTGCGTGAACGGCGCGTGCACGGCGTGGTCCACATAGACGGTGGCCTGGGTCAGGCCCATCCAGCCCTGCTGACCCTTGCCGCTACCGGTGAGCGCGATCTTCTCGGTCAGGTACGTGCACATGGCTCAGGCCGCCAGGTGCTTGCCGTAGAAGGCGAAGATCCTCTGCCAGCCGTCCACTGCGGCCTCGACCCGGTAGCTGGGCCGGTCGACCGAGAAGAACGCGTGGCCCGCGCCCTCGTAGCTGTGGAACTCGTGCTCCTTGCCGAGCTTGGTCAGCTCCTCGTCCAGCGTCTTGACCTCCGCAGGGCTCGGGTACTGGTCGTCCGCGCCGAACAGGCCGAGCAGCGGGCAGGACAGGTTGGCCGAGCGGTCGATCAGCGGATCCATCTTCACCTTGAACTCGGCGGGCGGCGGGGTCACCACGGCCGCGCCGTAGCAGTCGACGGCGGCGTCGAGCCGCAGGCTGACCGCGGCCAGGAAGGACTGCCGACCACCGGAGCAGTGGCCGATCACGCCGATCTTGCCGTTCGCGCCGTCCAGCGCGCGCAGGTACCGTGCCGCGCCGTCGACATCGCCGACCACCTGCTCGTCCGCCACGCCGCCCATGGCCCGCACGGCTGCTGCCGCGTCGTCAGGGGCCGCGCCTGGGGCTTGCCGGGAGTACAGGTTGGGACACAGCGCCGCGTATCCGTGCGCGGCGAACTTGCGCACCATCTCCTTGGTCGCCTCGTCGAATCCGGGCATGTGGTGGATCACCACGACGCCACCGAACGGCGCTGCGTCAAGGGGCCGGGCGAGGTACGCCTCGATCTCATCGTCGTTGTGGCCGGCGATCGTAACGGTCTCCGCCCGCAGGGCATCCGACATGTGCGGTTCCTCTCCAGATCAACCAGGTTCCGCAGTCGCCCCCCGGCGCACTACGCCCGCGAGCCTCCGCGTGGGAGTGGCTGGCAGCGGCTGCCACGGCAACCCTACTCGGGGGCGGTGGGTGCTTCGTCGATCGGCGGACAATGTGTCTGCTGGGATGATGCGCCTGCTGGAACAAGGCGCCTGCTGGGATAAGGCGCCTGCTGGGATAAAGCGCCTGCTGGGATGATGCCGCGCATGGCGCGATTGGTGATCGTCGGTGCGGCCGTTGCCGGGCTGCGCGCGGCCGAGGCGGCGCGGCGGTTCGGCTTCACCGGCGAGATCAGCCTCATCGGCGCCGAGCCGCACCTCCCCTACGACCGACCACCGCTGTCCAAAGAGTTCCTCACGGCGAACCCGCCCAGCGCCGACCCGCCGACCCTGAGCGGCGCGGAGAGCCTCGCCGATCTCGGTGTCGACCTGCGGCTTGGCTGCACCGCGACCGCGCTGGACCCGGCGCACCGATTGGTGCGGGTCGACAACGGCGGCACCGACGTGGACCTGCGCTACGACGCGTTGATCGTGGCGACCGGCGCCCGCGCCAGGACGCTGCCCTGCGCGGATCGGCTGTCCGGCGTGCACACGCTGCGGACCGTCGAGGACGCCCGGCAGATCCGCGCCGCGCTGGACGCGGGTGCGCGCGGCGTCGTGGTCGGCGCCGGCTTCATCGGTTCGGAGGTGGCCGCGTCGGCGAGCAGGCGCGGCGCGCCGATGACTGTGGTTGAGGCGTTGCCGGCGCCGTTGGCCGGGGCGATCGGGCCGGAACTCGCCACGGTGTGCGCGCAACTGCACGAGCGCAACGGGGTGCGGGTGCGCGCCGGGGTCAGAGTGGCCGCGATCGAGGGTGATCACGGGCAGGTGCAGCGGGTGCGGCTGGCGGATGGGACGGTACTGCCCGCGGACCTGGTGGTGGTCGGGATCGGCGCGGTGCCGAACACCTGCTGGCTGGCCAACTCCGGACTGACCCTGTCCGGTGGGGTTGTCACCGACGAATATCTCGCAGCGAGTGAACCTGGGGTTTACGCGGCCGGCGACGTGGCGCGCTGTGTCAACCCGGTGTTCGGTGGCGAGCCGATGCGACTTGAGCACTGGACGACCGCGGTCGAGCAGGCCGTCGCCGCGGCGCGCAACGCGGTCGCCCACCTCAACGGCGAGCCAATGAGTCCTTTTCAGACGGTTCCGTACTTCTGGTCGGACTGGTACGACACCCGGCTCCAGTTCGTCGGGCTGCCATCGGCCGAGGAGATCCAGGTGGTGGTCGGCGGCGATCGGAACGAGAGCGGGCTGCTCGCCGTGTACCGCAGAGGTGCTCGGTTGATCGGCGCGTTCGGCGTGAACAAGGCGCGGCTGATCACACTGTGCCGCAGGTTGATCGGGGAACAGGCGAGCTGGAACCAGGCCCTGCACGCCCTCGCCGCCGCGTGAACCCGGCGGCCTCGCCGCGTGAACCCGGCGGCGGCGAGGGCGCGAGCGGCCTTCCGTACGCGGAGCGGTCTCAGTTGGCCGCGGCCATTCCGTCGCCTGCCGACGCGCCGACGCCGACCTCCAACGGGAAGTGGCACGCGGCCCGGTGTCCCTCGGTGCCGTAGGACCGCAGCAGCGGCTCCTCCTGAGCGCAGATCTCCTGCGCGAAAGGGCACCGGGTGCGGAAGCGGCAGCCGGACGGCGGGTTCACCGCGGACGGCAGTTCACCGCGCACCCCGTCGTCGTTCTTGGCCCGGCTGGCCCACGGGTCGGCGACCGGGATGGTGTCGATCAGGCCACGGGTGTACGGGTGGTGCGGCCGGTTGTAGACGGCATCGGCAGGGCCGATCTCGACCAGTTTGCCCAGGTACATCACGCCGATCGTGTTGGCGAGATAACGCACGACGGACAGGTCGTGCGAGATGAACACGTAGGTCAGGCCGTGCCGCCTGCGCAGGTCGCTCATCAGGTTGAGGATCTGCGCCTGGATCGAGACGTCCAAAGCGGACACCGGTTCGTCCGCGACGATCAGTTTCGGTTGCAGGGCAAGGGCTCGCGCCAGGCCGATGCGCTGCCGCTGGCCGCCGGAGAACTCGTGCGGGTAGCGGTCCGCGGCGCTGCGCGGCAGGCCGACCTCGCCGAGCAGCTCGTTGACCCGCCTTGTCCGGCTGGCGCGGGTGCCGACACCGTGGATGACCAGCGGCTCGGCCAGGATCGACCCGACCCGCATCCTCGGATCGAGCGAGGCGTACGCGTCCTGGAAGATCAGCTGGGTGTCCCGCTGACGTTGCCGCAGTTCCCTGCCGCGCAACGAGGTGAACTCGGTGCCGTCGATGCGGATGGCGCCCGAGTCGGCCTTCTCCATGCCCACGATGGACCGGCCGATCGTGGTCTTGCCGCAGCCGGACTCGCCGACAAGGCCGAACGTCTCGCCGTCCGCGACCGTGAAGCTGACGTCCGCGATCGCGGACACGCTGCCCACCTTGCGGCGCAACACCGCGCCGGCGGTGATCGGGAAGTTCTTCACCAGGTGCTCGACCTCAAGCAGCGGCCTAGGCTCCCGCGCCGGTGACGCGACGCTGGTCGGCGAGCCGCCGGTGTCGTGCCGGCGGATCTGGTGCGTCCGCGTCGCGGACTGCATCTCCGGGTCGCCGACCGGGAAGTAGCAGGCGTAGTCGTGGCCGGCGATGTCTCCGCGCAGCGGCGGGTCCGCCGAGCGGCACTTGTCGGTCGCGTACCGGCACCGGGCCGCGAACCTACAGCCGACCGGCGGCTCGACCAGGTCCGGCGGCAGGCCGGGGATGCTGTAGAGCTTGTCCCCGGTCTCGGCCGCGTTCTCCGGCAACGCCTCGAACAGCGCCTCGGTGTAGGGATGGCGTGGATTGCCGAACAGCCGGTTGGTGTCGGTGACCTCGACGATCCGGCCCGCGTACATCACCGCGACCCGGTCCGCGCGGCCGGCGATCACGCCGAGGTCGTGCGTGACCAGGATGACCGCCATACCCAGCCGCGACCGCAGGTCGTCGATGAGTTCGAGGATCTGCTGCTGGATGGTGACGTCCAGCGCGGTGGTCGGTTCGTCGGCGATGAGCAGTTCCGGATCGCAGACCAGGGCGCGGGCGATCATCACCCGCTGCCGCATGCCGCCGGAGAGTTCGTGTGGAAACGCGGAGAGGCGCTTGGCGGGCTGGGGCAGGCCGACGAGTTCGAGCACCTCGGTGACGCGTTCGTCGATCTGCCGCGCGTTGAGGTCGGTGTGCAGCTTGAGCGGCTCCGCGACCTGCCTTCCGATCTGGATGGTCGGGTTGAGCGAGGTCATCGGGTCCTGGAAGACCATGCCGATGCGCTTGCCGCGCACCTTCCTGATCTCCCTGTCCGACATGGCGGCCAAGTCCTCGCCGCCGAGCAACACCCGCCCGCCCGCGATCGTCCCGCCGGAGGGCAGCAGGCGCATGATCGACAACGCGGTCATGGTCTTGCCGCAGCCGGACTCGCCGACCACGCCGAGCAGTTCGCCCCGGTTGACGGTGAAGCTGACGCCGTCGACCGCGTGCACCGCACCGCCCGTCACCGCGATCTCGGTGCGCAGATCCTGCACGTCCAGGACGGGACCGGTGCCTTCGTGACCGGAGCCCAGTGGATCGATGCTCATGCGGTCACCGCTTCCTGAGCCGAACCTCGAAGGCGTCCCGGAGGGCGTCACCGAGGAAGTTGAACGCGACGACGATCAGCACGATGCACAGGCCCGGCCAGATGATCATCCACCAGTAGCCGTTGGACGTGAAGTTCGTGCCGTTGGACAGCATGCCGCCCCAGTCCGCGTGCGGCGGGGCGATGCCGAAGCCGAGGAAGGTCAACGCGGCCAGGGTGAGGATCGCGTCGGCGACCTGGAAGGTCGCGTTCACGACGATGGTGCCGATGGCGTTGGGCAGGATGTGGCGCAGGATCGCGCGCCGGTTCCCGCCGCCCATCATCTTCACCGCCTGCACGTAGTCCCTGGTGCGCAGGCTCAGCGTCTCACCTCGGACCAGCCTTGCCGGGCCGAGCCAGGCGCTGAACGCGATCACCAGGATCAGCAGTCCCTCGGTCGGGGTGATGATCGAGGCGAGCAGCACCACCAGGAACAGGCTGGGAATGGCGAGGAAGGTGTCCACGATCCGCATCATGACCGCGTCCACCCAGCCGCCGAGGTAGCCGGCGACCGCGCCCCACAAGGACCCGAACACGGTCGCGATGGCCGCCGCGGCGAGGCCGATCTCCAACGCGGACTGGCCGCCGATCATCAGCCTGCCGAGTTCGTCGAAGCCGACGTCGTCGGTGCCGAGCGGGAAGCCGGGCGAGCCGGGCGGCAGGTCCGCGGTGCGCAGGTTGGACAGCACCTGGTTGGAGTGGTAAAGCAGCGGCCCGAGGAAGCAGAACAGCACGAAGAAGACCACGACCCCGAGGCCGATGACGGCGAGCTTGTTCTGCAGGAACACCTGTAGCACCATCCGCCACATCGGGCGGACCGACTGGTCCTGTTGCTCCAGCGGCTTGGTCGCCGCCGCGCCGGGTAGCAGGTCCGGGACCGGCTGAAGCTGTTCTGGTTGTGGTGGTGTTGTCATGAGTACTTCACCCTCGGATCCAGCACGGCGTAGGCGATGTCCGCGAGCAGCGAGCCGACCACGGTGGCCACCGAGATCACCAGCGCGATGCCGAGAATCGTCGGGTAGTCCCGCACCTCGGCCTCGTTGAAGAACGTGTAGCCCATGCCCGGATAGTTGAACACCGACTCGGTTATCGCCGCACCCGCCACCAGTGAGGGCAGCGAGAGACCGAGCAGCGTCACGATCGGGATCAGCGCGTTGCGCAGTACGTGCACGACCATCACCCGGCCGTCGGTGGCGCCGTTGGCCAGCGCGGTGCGCACGTACTCCTGGGTCAGGTTCTCCATCACCGAGGACCGCATGTACCGGCTGAACGTGGCGATGGTGATCAACGCCAGCGTCGCGATCGGCAGGATCAGCGCGTTGCCCTCGGCGAGGATCTCGCCGAGGTTGCCGGTCTGTGGCGCGGTCGGCGAGAACCAGCCGAGATCGGTGGAGAACACCAGCACCAGCAGCAGACCCAGCAGGAAGCTGGGCATCGCGTAGAAGATGAACGACAGGCTGGTGACCGCGTAGTCGCCGAAGGAGTTACGCCTGCGCGCCTGGTAGATGCCCAGCGGCACGGCGATGATCAGCGCGACGCCGATGGAGATCGCCATCAGCACGACGGTCTTGGGCAACCGGTCGGCGATCAGCGCGCCGACGCTCTGGTTGAGCTTGACCGAGTAGCCAAGGTCGCCGTGCAGGATGTTATTGACCCAGATCCCGTACTGCACCGGAATCGGCTTGTCATAGCCGTTGACGTGGATGAATTGCTGGATCTGCTGCGCGGTGGCCTTGGGCCCGAGGATGGCTCGGGCCGGCCCGCCGGGCAGCAGGTCGGTGAGCAGAAAGGTCACGATCGACACGAGGATGACGACCAGGAGGGACTGCAGGACGCGGCGGATGATGTATCCGGTCACGGCCGCACCCCGCAGTCCCCCTGTGCGTCCCTCGCTCGGTCAAGCGAGTGGCGCATGCCGTCCTACTTCGTGTAGTACCAGTTCTCCGGGTTGATCGCCTGGATCGCGTTGATCCCGACCCCGTTCAGATTCGTCGACACCGCCCACACCTTGTAGGCGTCGGGAAAGTTGAACGATGCCGGCAACTGGTCGGCGGTGTAGTTCTCGTACGACTGGAAGGTGTTCATCGAGCTGTCGTGCAGGGTCGCGTTGACCAGGCTGGTCATCTTCGCGTCGTTCACACCGCCCCAGTTCGCCGCCGCGTTCGGCAGGAAGAAGCCGTCACCGGTGGGCACCGAGTTGAACGTCTGGTAGCCGAAGTAGCCGACCTGCCAGTCGCAGGTGGTCGGCTTGCTCGGGCAGGTGCTCAGGTCGGAGATGACCGTGTTGAACGGCTGCGAGGCGAGGTTCAGCTGGATGCCAGCCTGGCTGGCGTCGGACTTCCACTGCTGGACCTCCTCCTGCACGGTGGTCGAACCGTTCTCGTACTCCAGGCTCAGGCTCAGCTTGGTGCCCACGGCGACGCCGGCACCGCACTGGTTCGCGCCGGTGCCGGCGTTGGTGCAGGTCATCACGCCGCCCTGCTCGGTCCAGCCGTGGCTGGTCAGCGTCGAGCGGGCCTTGTTGACGTTGAACGGGTACGGGCCCTGGCCGTTGTTCAGCTTCTGCTCGGAACTCAGATACTCGGTTGCCGGCTGATTAGGCACCGGGCCGGTGGCCGGCACCGCGTAGCCGCGCGCGGCCACCTTGGCGTCGGTCAACTGGTCGATGGTCTCCTGCAGGGCCTGCCGGACGTAGAGCTGCTTGAACGCCGGTCCCACCGTCGGGTTGTTGTAGTTGAGGAAGCCGTAGGACCAGCCCCACACCGGGTCGATGATCAGGTTGTAGTTCTGCTTGCCGAGCGGGTTCGACGGCGGCGTCAGGTCGCTGCTGTTCGGGTCGCGCCGCGGCAGGTCCGACGAGGGGATCTGGCCGACGTTGATGGCCTTGTTCGCCTTCTCCGCGTTGTACATCGCCTCGGGCGAGGTGAAGGGCACCTCGTTGAAGCCGTCAAGCTTCGGCTTGTTCGGGCCGCTGTACTTCGGGTTGGGCACGAAGTCGGCGGCGCCCTCGCTGGTGAAGGACTTCAGCTTCCACGGGCCGTCAACGACCTGCCACAGCGGATCGGTCGCGTAGGTGGAGACGTTCTTGTTCTTCGCGATCAGGTAGTTGTAGACGGCGGCGCACTTGGACTGGTCGGACGCGCAGCCACCGCTGCCGGCCGCCGCCGAGTCCGAGGTCTTGTCCCACGCCTCCGGCATCGGGGTGATCTGGAACAGCTGGTTGCCGGTGAACCAGTCCGAGGAGTACGTGCCGTTGAGGGTGAAGGTCACCTGCTCGGGACCGGTCTGCTTCACCGAGGTCACGTTGTCCGGGAACTCGCCCGGCACGTACTGGGAGTAGTTGTTCTTCTCCGCGAACAGCATGTTCATGAAGAACAACACGTCGGTCGGGCTGAGCTTCTCGCCGTTGGACCAGCTGTAGTTCTTGAGGTTCACCACGGCCGTGTTGCCGCTGTAGGTCGGCTTGTCGGCCAGGCTGAGGTCGAAGTCGACATCGGGTGAGCTGCCCTTGCCCTGCCAGTACAGCGGGCGGTACATCAGGTACTCGAACTGGACGGTGTTGTTGACGCTGTTGTCGGCCGAGTCGATGAACGGGAAGATCCAGGTCGGTGAGCTGCCGGGCAGTTCGGCCCAGTTGGCGACACCGCCCTGCTGGGGCGTGCCGCCGGACGAGCTACCACCGCCGCATGCCGTGACTAGCGCGGCCACTCCCAGTGCGGCAGCCCCCAGGGCAAGCCCGAGTCGCGAACGTGTCATGAACGGAACCTTCCTGCTAACCGAAATTCGGCGAGACGCCACAACCGCCCCTCAAGGCCGCCGAGTTTGTGACAGAGCACAGCTATACCAATCGGCATGGTTTGTCCATTCTTCGGGTGGACCGTGAGCACAGACCATGCCTGACCGTGACCGCGGAGTTATCCGATTGCGGACACAAGCCGCTAACCGGACACGCTCTTGATATACAGAGAGTTATCATACCCGATTGCACATTGCAAAATTACCTAACGTAACTCTTTGTTCTCCGGGAGACCATGGGACAGATCCACCATCACTCTTTAGAGTGACGTCCAGTCATACTGGGAGGGCTGGACGACGTGCATGTGCGGAGCGGTCGGCGGAGCCAGCCGGAATGAGCTTCAGCTGGGAGCTGCGCGGCGACGGCGCGGGCACAGGAAAAGGCCCGCATCGCAGGCGGAGCTGGGTGATGATGCGCATCGCGTCCCGCATGCTCGACCTCGGCATGGCCTGCGACAACGGCCCGCCGCCGAAGTTCCCGCTCTGGGCCGTGTACGGCGTCTCCGACTTCGACGTGCTCGGCAATCCGGTCGGCGGGCGTGCCGAGGAGTACGCAGCCGAGCTGCGCGACATCCTGGCCTGGCACGGCGATCCGAAGAGCAACGGTATTCCGCTGCACAAGCTGACCACGCCGCTCGGCTGGTACGTCACGGTCAAGGAATGCCGCGAGGCGATCACCGCCTACGACCGGGCCCGCGCGAACGGCATCCGGCATCCGCGCATCTTCGGCACCGATCTGATCCCGTTCCTGCGTGCGGCGGCCGAACAGAACGGTTTCGAAGTTCACTAAGGATCCAAGAGGAAACGGCGGGTCCGAGTGCGCGTGCTCGCTGTAGCCAGGCAGGATGCCGGGCATGGTTGCCCGACCCACGCGGCTCGCCCTGTCCACCGTCGCCGCCGCCCTCCTGCTTGCCGCGTGCGCGCCGGAGCCGAGCAGCACGTCCTCCTCAGCACCGAGCGGCACACTCACCCCTGGCCAGGGCCAGTGCGCGCCGGGCCGGCTCAAGACACTCAAGCCGAACACCTTCACCTTCGGCACCGACGAGCCGGTCTACGAGCCGTGGTTCGTCAACGACGACCCGACCAACGGCCAGGGCTACGAGTCCGCGGTCGCCTATGCGATCGCCGCGAAGCTCGGCTATCGGAAGAGCCAGGTCGCCTGGACCAGGGTGACCTTCAACGCCGCCATCCAGCCTGGGCCGAAGACCTACGACGCGGACCTGAACGAGTTCTCGATCACCGAGGACCGGCGCAAGGCGGTCGACTTCTCCAGCCCGTACTACGACGTCACCCAGGCGGTGATCACGGTCGCGTCGTCGCCGGCGGCCAAGGCGAAGTCGATCGCGGCGCTGCGTGCGTTCAAGATCGGCGCGCAGGTCGGCTCGACCAGTTACGACGCGGCCGCGAAGGTGATCAAGCCGACCCAGCAGGTCGCCGTGTACAACAGCAACGACGACGGCAAGCAGGCGCTGACCAACGGCCAGATTCAGGCGCTGGTGGTGGACCTGCCGACAGCGTTCGAGATCACCGGCGCCGGCGAGGTGAAGAACTCGGTGATCATCGGCCAGCTCCTCTCCCCCGGCAAGCCCGAGCAGTTCGGCGCGGTGCTGGACAAGGACTCGCCGCTGACCTCGTGCGTCTCCTCGGCGGTCAACGCGCTCAGCTCGGACGGCACCCTGGACAAGCTGGGCAACCAGTGGCTGTCCAAGGTGGGCAACGCGCCCGTGCTCAAATAGCCCGTGACCAGCGAATCCAGCTCCCGGGAGCCGAGCGCGTCGCAGGTCGACCGGTTGGCCTACCGGCGTTCCCGTGCGCGCCGCTCCACCCTGGTCGCGCTGGTGTCCACGGTCGTGTTCGCGGCTGCGGTGTGGTTCGGCGTGACCTCGTCGCCGGGCTGGCCGAGGGTGCGGTTCTCGTTCTTCGATCTGCACACCGCGACCGCATCGTTCCCGGCGATCCTGGCCGGCCTGTGGCTCAACATCCGGGTGCTGCTCGTGTGCGAGGTGCTGGTGCTCGCGGTCGGCCTCGGTATCGCGGCGCTGCGCACGCTGCGCGGTCCGGTCTGGTTTCCGTTGCGCGCGCTGGCCACCGGCTACGTCGACCTGTTCCGTGGCCTGCCGCTGATCATCTGCCTCTACCTGGTCGGCTTCGGCCTGCCGGGGCTGCGGCTGACCGGCATCCCGAACGACCCGGTGATCCTGGGCGGCATCGCGCTGGTGCTGATCTACTCCGCCTACGTGGCCGAGGTGTTCCGGGCCGGCATCGAGTCGGTGCACCCGTCGCAGCGCGCGGCGGCTCGTTCGATCGGGTTGACCCACGCGCAGACCATGCGCATCGTGGTGGTCCCGCAGGCGATCCGCAACGTCCTTCCGCCGCTGCTCAACGACTTCGTGGCGCTGCAGAAGGACTGCGGCCTGATCTCGGTGCTCGGCGCGATCGACGCGGTGCGCGCCGCGCAGATCGAGGTCGCACACTTCGACGACTTCACCCCGTACGTGGTGGCCGGGCTGCTGTTCGTGCTGCTCGCGGTGCCGTGCGCCCGCATCGCCGACGTGGCGGCACGCCGGTTGGCTCGCCGGGAGGGAACGCTGTGACCGAGCCGTTGCTCCAGGTCAAGGGGCTGGTCAAGCGCTTCGGTGAGCACACCGTGCTGGACGGTGTCGACATCGACGTCGCGGAGCACGAGGTGGTGGTGCTGATCGGCGCGTCCGGCTCCGGCAAGTCGACCCTGCTGCGCTGCGTCAACCTTCAGGAGGACATCGACGACGGGCAGATCCTGCTCGACGGTCAGGACGTCTCCGATCCTCGGGTGAACGCGGACGTGGCACGGCGCGGGATGGGCGTGGTGTTCCAGGCGTTCAACCTGTTCCCGCACCTGTCCGTGCTGGACAACGTGACCCTGGCGCCGCGCGTCGTACACGGCGTCGACCGGGCCACCGCGACGGCACGCGGCAGGGCGCTGCTGGCGCGGGTCGGGCTCGCCGACAAGGCGGACGCGTTCCCGGACCGGCTCTCCGGCGGCCAGCAGCAGCGGGTGGCGATCGTGCGCGCGCTGGCCTACGAACCGAGGCTGCTGCTGCTCGACGAGATCACCAGCGCGCTCGACCCTGAGCTGGTCGGCGAGGTGCTCACGCTGGTCAGGGAACTGGCCGAGCAGGGCAGCACGATCCTGATGGCGACCCACGAGATGGGCTTCGCCCGTCAGGTCGCGGACCGGGTCTGTTTCCTGGACGGCGGCGTACTGGTGGAGTCGGGGCCGCCCGAGCAGGTGCTGGCCGAGCCCACCCAGGACCGCACCCGACAGTTCCTCGGCCGGATCATCGCGGCGGGCCGGCTGTGAGCACCCTCCGTGACCAGCGACGATGTCTCGTGAAAAACGAAAAAACGTACATATTGTCGACGCCGAATCGAGCCGGGAACCACTTACGGAACGCCCTCGAACGGCGTCCGAGGCATAGCGGAGGCTGAATCGCTCCCTGAATCGCTCTCGTGAAATCAACGTAAATCCATGGAGTCGAATAATCGCGCTTCCGGGTGATTGATCAGCGGTTGACAGGCCCGAATTCCATTCGGGAACGGTCTGCGGACCCCCAATCGGGGAGGCTGCCCGCTCTGTCCGGTCTTGGCGAGTTTCACGCCGAGTTGTCAAGCGAATACAGGTGGAAACCGACCGGTAACCCCTCCCGTCGGCCGACGAGAAATTGAATATCTGAACACCACCGGGTGGCGATTGAAACAAACCTCCTGGTCAGGGGCTATCACGGAGCGCATCTACTTGATCACAGTATCGGTCCGATCACGTTTCACCAACAATCCCCGGGCCGCTGCGATCCGTTCACAACGTGGGACCTAGGCTTCGCGGACAACAATCGGAACGTTCCCGAGGCAATCGCTACCGAGACCCATTCGTGACTGCCAGTGCGGGCTGAGCGTGACCACCAGTCGCGTGCGGCAAATCCGTACCTGATCCACCGCTGCTCGTGGGGGATACAGTCAGCCTGCGGTAATCGGGTCAGCGATGACCACAGGACAACTGGCGCAAGGTGAGGGCATTGAAAGTAGCGAGGCATCAGAGGCTGCGGGTGGCATCCGTGCTCGCGCTGGCAGCACTGACCGTGGTCGCCTGCGGTGGCGGCAGCAGCAACAACGGCAGCGGCGGCGGTACCGGCGGCAGCTACGGGTTCAACCAGACGGCGAACGCGAACACCGGTGGCACCCCGCAGTACGGCGGGACGCTGAAGATCGTCGGCAATGCCGACGTCGACCACCTGGACACGGCTTCCGCGTACTACACGGCCACCAATTCGCTCATGCGTCTGTTCACCCGGCAGTTGTTCACGTACCCGGCGTCCACCAACACGGACACCGCGACCAACCCGGCCCCGGACCTCGCGACCGTGCTTCCGACCAAGGCCAACGGTGGCATCAGCGCGGATGGCAAGACCTACACCATCCACCTGAAGTCGGGCGTGGAGTGGGACACCAACCCGCCTCGGCCGGTCACGGCCGATGACGTCATCCTCGGCTTCAAGCGGCTGTGCAACCCGACCCAGAACTCGGTCGGCGCGCCGCAGTACTACGAGGGCGTCATCGTCGGCATGGACACCTACTGCAAGAGCTTCGGGAACGTCGCGCAGACGATCCCGGCGTTCAAGCAGTACATCACCGGCAACGACATCTCCGGCATCAAGGCGGTCGACCCGTCGACCGTGCAGTTCACCCTGGTGCAGCCCGCGACCGACTTCGTGAACATCCTGGCGATGAACTTCTCATCGCCCGCCCCGGTCGAGTACCTCAACTACCTGCCGGACGATGCGAACTTCCGCCAGAACACCGTATCGGACGGGCCGTACAAGATCACCAAGTACGTTCCGAACCAGTCCTTCACGCTGGACAAGAACCCGTCCTGGAAGCAGTCCACGGACACGATTCGCCACCAGTACGTGAACGAGGTCCAGGTGACCATGGGCCAGGACGAGAACGGTGTCCAGCAGCAGATCGAGGCCGGCACGCAGGACCTCGAATGGGACACCACCGTGCCCACGGCCAACGTGCCGCAGCTCAAGGCCAAGAACGACGCTCGGCTGGGCATCTACCCAGGCTTCGACAACAACCCGTTCCTGGTGTTCAACGAGCAGAGCCCGAGCAACGGCGGTGCGCTCGCCAAGCCAGCCGTCCGGCAGGCGCTGGAGTACGCGATCAACAACATCCAGCTGGGCAAGATCTACGGTGGCACCACGCTGAACACCCCGCTGCACCAGATCCTGGCCCCGGGCAACGTCGGCTACCAGAAGTTCAACCTGTACCCGACGCCGAACGACTCCGGTGACCCCGCCAAGTGCAAGCAGCTGCTGGCCCAGGCCGGTTACCCGAACGGCCTGACCCTGACCGACGTCTACCGCACCTCGGGCAAGCACCCCGATGTGTACCAGGCAGTGCAGTCCGACTTCGCCGCCTGTGGCGTCACGGTGCAGGGCAAGCCGTCCTCGGCGGGTGACTACTACGGCAAGTACCTGTCCGACCCGACCGCGGCCAAGGCCGGTTCGTGGGACATCTCCGAGCCAGGCTGGGTTCCGGACTGGTTCGGCAACAACGCCCGCGCCAACATCGAGCCGCTGTTCGACGGCCGTGGCTACGGCCCAGGTTCGACCGACTGGGGCGACTACAACAACCCCAAGGTCAACGCGGACATCGACAAGGCGCTGGCCGCGGACACCCAGCAGCAGGCAGCTTCCTACATGCACGACGCGGACGTGCAGATCATGAAGGACGCGGCGATCGTCCCGTTCCAGACTCAGTCCAACCCGATCTACCGCTCGACCCGGGTGCACAATGCCATCTACGTCCCGACGACGGCGAACTACGACTACGCCAACGTCTGGCTGAGTCAGTGACGGACAACGAACTGAGCTGAGCGCAAACACAAATGAGTCTCCTGGAAGTACGTGACCTGAAAGTCGCGTTTCCGACTGCGGACGGCCTGGTTCAGGCCGTCCGCGGGGTCTCGTTCACCCTTGAACGAGGCCGGACGCTCGGGATCGTCGGTGAGTCCGGCTCAGGCAAGAGCGTGTCGACCCAGACGCTGCTCGGCCTGACGCCGGGCGCCGACGTTTCCGGCGAAGCACTGTTCGATGGGCGCGACCTGCTGAAGATGGGCGAGAAGGAACTGCGCGAGCTGCGCGGGGCCAAGATGGCGGCCATCTTCCAGGACCCGCTCTCCAGCCTGCACCCCCTGTACAAGGTGGGTTGGCAGATCGTGGAGATGATTCGCGCGCACGAACCGATCTCCAAGGCGAAGGCCAAGCTGCGGGCCGTCGAGCTGCTCAAGATGGTCGGCATTCCGCAGCCGAACCTGCGGGTCGACGACTATCCGCACCAGTTCTCCGGCGGTATGCGCCAGCGCGCCATGATCGCCATGGCGCTGGCCCTCAACCCCGAACTGATCATCGCCGACGAGCCGACGACCGCCCTGGACGCCACCGTCCAGGCGCAGATCCTGACCTTGTTGGGCAGGCTGCAGCAGGAACTCGACAGCGCGCTGATCATGATCACGCACGACCTCGGCGTCATCGCCGACATCGCGGACAACGTGATGGTGATGTATGCCGGTCGCGCCATCGAGTACGCGGATCGGCGGTCGCTGTACTACCAACCGCACCACCCCTACACCAAGGGTCTGCTGGAGTCCGTGCCCGGTTCGACCGGTGCCGGCGAGCGGCTGCGGGCCATCCCCGGCCAGCCGCCTTCGCTGATCAACCTCCCGTCGGGCTGCAGCTTCCACCCCAGGTGCCGCTACATCATGGACGAGTGCGTCACGACCCTGCCGGAACTCCAGCCGGTCGGCGGTAGCGAATCGCACACGTCGGCGTGTTGGCTGCCCTCGCGGTTGGTGGGGTTGGACGAGGACATCGAACAGGGCCGGATCAGCGCGGCGGCTGCCGGCCGAGGCGAAAAGGTGAACGAAGTGGCGGCCACCCTGGCCGAACAGCCGGTCGGCGCGCACGCCGGCGGGAGCGGTGCCGGCCAGCAGACGAGCGCGAGCGGGCCGCGACACGCCCAGGAGGGTGAGTAGTCGTGGCTGAATCCGAAGTCCTGCTGCGTGCCGACAACGTTGTCAAGCACTTCCCGATCACCCAGGGGATCGTCTTCAAGCACGAGGTCGGCCGCGTGCACGCGGTCGACGGGGTCAGCCTGGAGATCCGCAAGGGCGAGACCCTTGGCCTGGTCGGCGAGAGTGGCTGCGGGAAGTCGACGCTCGCCCGCTGTCTGACCCGGCTCTACCCGCTGACCAGCGGGAAGATCACCTTCGACGGCCGGGACATCTCCACCCTGAGCCGCAAGCAGTTGCGGCCGCTGCGCCGCGAAGTCCAGATGATCTTCCAGGACCCGTACGGCTCGCTGAACCCGCGCCGGCGGGTCGGGTCGATCATCGGCGACCCGTTCGCCATCCACGGCGTCGCGGACGGACCGGAGCGCAAGCGCAAGGTCCAGGAGTTGATGGAGCTCGTCGGGCTCAACCCCGAGCACTACAACCGGTTCCCCGCCGACTTCTCCGGTGGCCAGCGACAGCGCATCGGCGTGGCAAGGGCGTTGGCCCTGCGGCCCAAGCTGATCGTCTGCGACGAGCCGGTCTCCGCGCTCGACGTGTCCATCCAGGCGCAGATCATCAACCTGCTCCAGGACCTACAGTCCGAGTTCGGCCTGACCTACGTCTTCATCGCGCACGACCTGTCCGTCGTCGAGCACGTCAGCGACCGGGTCGCCGTGATGTACCTGGGCAAGGTCACCGAAATGGCCAAGGCGGACGCGCTTTACCACGACGCGCAGCACCCGTACACCAGGGCTCTGCTGTCCGCGGCCTCGGTCGCCGACCCGGATCGGGCCCGCGAACGCCAGCGCATCGTGCTCGTCGGCGACGTGCCGTCGCCGGTGAACCCGCCGTCGGGCTGCCGGTTCCACCCGCGCTGCCCCAAGGCGGGCGAACGCTGCGTGACCGAGGTGCCCGAACTCGTGGTGCACCGGACCGGCGAGGAGGCGGCCGACCCGACGCATGTCGCCGCGTGCCACTTCCCGGTCGCTCCCGGCGAGGATCTCGCCGCGGCGACCCCGGAGATCGCACAGGCGGCCAGGCAGGCCGAAGCGGTCGAAATCCTGTCCCAGGAGCGCCCGTGACCGGACCGACCACCCGAGCGGTCCGCACGGCGTTGATAAGGAGTCACCCATGTCTATGACCGAGCTGGCGGAGGCAAGCAGCCCAGCTGGCGAGGAGCCACCGGCCGGGAAGGCGGTCGAGGGCCGCAGTCCGTGGCAGCTGGCCTGGGCCAGGTTGCGCAAGGACAAGGTGGCGATCGCGTGCGCGATCTTCATCATCCTGCTGGCGCTCGCCGCGATCCTGGCGAAGCCGATCTCGTCGCTGCTCGGGTTCGGCCCCACCTTCCAGGACCAGACCAACGGTGTCAGCGCGGACGGCCTGCCGGTCGGCCCGAACGGCACGCACCTGCTCGGCACCGACAACCTCGGCCGGGACATCTTCGTCCGGATCATCTACGGTGCCCAGGTCTCGCTCGCGGTCGGCATCTCGGCCGCGGTCGCCGCGGTGATCGTCGGCGTGATCGTCGGCCTGTGCGCCGGCTACTTCGGCCCGGCAGTGGACACCGTCCTCGCCCGGTTGATGGACGTGGTGCTGGCCTTCCCGTTCCTGCTGTTCGCGATCGCCCTCGTCACCGTCGCCGGCCCGAGCGAGATCATCGAGATCCTGGTCATCGCCTTCTTCTCCTGGGCATCGGTCGGCCGCATCGTGCGTGGTCAGACCCTGGCCATTCGAGAACGCGAGTACGTGGAGGCGGCGCGCTCGCTGGGTGCGAGCGACCTGAGAATCATGTTCGTCGACGTGCTGCCCAACCTGATCGCGCCGGTCATCGTGTACACCACGCTGCTGATCCCGACGTCGATCGTGTTCGAGGCGACGTTGTCCTATCTCGGTGTCGGCATCATCCCGCCCACCCCGAGCTGGGGAAACATGATCAGCGACGCGCAGAGCTTCTACCAGGTCGCCTGGTGGTACCTGGTGTTCCCCGGTGTGGCGCTGATCCTCACCACGTTGGCGTTCAACCTGCTCGGCGACAGTGTCCGGGACGCGCTCGACCCGCGTTCCGAGCGGCTGTTCGCGGCGCGGAGGAAGTGAGAACATGCTGCGCTTTCTGATTCGCCGCCTGCTGACCGGCGTCGTGGTGCTCATCCTGGTGAGCCTGGTCGTGTTCATCCTGTTCTTCGTGGCCCCGCCGAATGTGGCCGCGCTGCTGCTCGGCAAGTTCGCCGGCAAGAACCCGCAGCTCGTGCAGACCGTCACCCACCAGTTGGGCCTTGATCAGCCGCTCTACGAGCAGTACTGGCACTTCATCACCCGGCTGTTCTCCGGCGACCTCGGGTTCTCCTACTACAGCCACCAACCGGTGGCCTCGCTGATCGCCCAGGCCCTGCCCGCGACCCTGTCGCTGGCGATCGGCGCTGCGATCCTGTGGCTGGTCTTCGGTGTGCTGATCGGTGTGCTGTCCGCGACGCGGCCACGCACCATCTGGGACCGAGGTGCCACCGCGTTCGCCCTGACCGGTATCTCGTTCCCGACCTTCGTACTCGGCAACATCCTGCTGCTGTTGCTGTTCTTCGAGCCGACCCAGGCCGGGTTTACCCTGCTACCAGGGCCGGGCTACACGCCGCTCTCGCAGAACTTCACCCAGTGGCTGCTGCACATGATCCTGCCGTGGATCACGCTGGCCGTGGTCACCATGGCGACCTATGTGCGGCTGACCCGAGGCCAGATGCTGGAAGTGCTCGGTGAGGACTACATCCGCACCGCGCGCGCCAAGGGCCTGCGCCGCAGCCGGGTCACCTACCGGCACGGCCTGCGTGCCGCGCTGGTTCCGGTGGTCACCCAGTTCGGCATCGACGTGGGTGGCCTGCTCGGCGGTGTCGTGGTGACCGAGACCGTGTTCGGACTCAACGGTCTCGGTCGGCTGTCCGTGAACTCCGTGGTCGCCCAGGACGAACCGGTGATCGTCGCGGTGGTGTTGCTCGCCGCGGTCTTCGTGGTGTTGGCCAACATCGTGGTCGACCTGATCTACGCGGTGCTCGACCCGCGCGTCCGGCTCGCCTGACCCGGCACGACCGCTTCACCAACCGGCGCGGTGTGGGAGTTGCTGATGAACCCTTCGGCGACTCCCGCGCCGCGCCGGTTGCGCGAGCAGCGCAGGTTGCGCGAGCAGCGCAGGTTGCGCGAGCAGCGCAGGTTGCGCGAGCAGCGCAGGCGCTGGCCGGCTCGGACCGGCCGTTCGTCATCAATTCCGGTGCCGGCGCCATCGGCCCGGTTCCCGGCAGGCCCACCATCGAGGCTGACGAGCCGACCCACGGCGGCCCGCCGCGCACCGCGTCCCCTCGGAAACGCTCGCACTGTCCTATGCGGAGAGTGGCGTTCGGGTCTCGTTGATCCTGTTGCCGATGAGCGCACACGGCGACGGCGATCACGCGTTCGTGCCGATGGTGATCAGGCGGCGCGCGAACTCAGTTTCGTGCCGATCGTCGGCGACGGGTCGAACCGGTGGCCTGCCGTGCACCGACTCGACGCCGGGCACCCGTATCGGTTGACCGTGGAATCCGCGCCTGGCGGCATCGGTCGACGCCTGAACCTGCCGGTGAACGGGATCAGCGCGGAACAGGCCGTCGAATGCCTCGGGGTCGTCGGGGCGTTCATCGGTGCCGACGTACCGTTGTCGAGCGAGCGAACCCGCACTGCTCGGCCGTTGCTACTTCACCAACTAGCGCGACCGTCCGAACAGCAACACCAGCCAGTCACGGCGAAACCTCGGACACGGACACAGCGCACAGTCGCTGCCCTTGCGATAGTGGCTGTGCGCACCGCGCACGTGGCCGCATCGACACAACTGCCCGTCCGCCGGTCGGCCTGGCACGCGCTGGGCAGCCATGGTCTCAGCCCCTCTCGGGTTTCCCCTCACCCAGGAGGATAGGTCCGACCGCGTCAGTGGAAGGTCAATCGACGGCAGGGCACTCGCGCATCCACGGAACGGGTGACGGTAACAACCACAGGACCGAACACACCGCGCCGATCACCGCGATCCAGAGCGTCGGCCGTAACCCGATCGCGCTACCGAGCAACCCGCCGAGTAGCGCACCGAGCGGCCGAGTGCCGTAGTTCACCATTCGATACGCGCCGGAAACCCTGGCCCGCAGTCGATCCGGCACCGCGCCGAGCAGGATCGCACCACCCGCGATGTCCAGCATCATGACGCCGAACCCGGAGCCGAACTCGGTCAGGAACAACAACGTCAGAATCACTGCCTTGGCGCCGTGTGCGAGCGGCACCAGTGCGATCGGCGCCGTGTAGGCGAGGAAACCGAGGGTTAACGTGAGCCCCAGCCCGAGCTTGCCCGTCAACCGCACGAGCACAGCGGCGCCGAAGACCGCACCCAGTCCACCGACACCGAACGCCAGTCCCAGTTGCAAGGCGGAAACGCCGAGTTGATCGGTGGCGAACAGCACCAGTTCGGCGAAGTAGGCGAAGGTGAACAGGTTCACCCAAGCGGTGGCGCACAGGGTAGTCCGCACGATCGGTGATGTCGCGATGAACCGCAGGCCCGCCATGAAATGCCCGCCGCTCGTCCGTTCCGGCGCGGGCTCGACCGTCCTGATGCGACAGAAGAAGAACGCGGAAACCAGGAACGAAGCCGCATTCACCAACAACGCGAACGGCGCGGTGAGCAGCGCAACGATCACCCCGCCGAGACTCTGCCCGCCGACACCCGCGACCGCCCGGCTTCCGTTCAGCAGTGCGTTGCCCTCGACGAACTGCTCGGCCGGCACCATGGCCACGAACAACGTGTTGAGCGAGACCGCGAAGAATACCTCGAACGTGCCTACCACGAACGCGATCCCGTACAGCAACGGCATGCCCAGCACGCCCGCGACCACGCACAGTGGCACGCTGACCAACAGTCCGGCGCGAGCGAGGTCGGACACGATCATGATCTGCCGCCGTCGCCCACGCCGGTCGACCCACGCGCCGATGGTCAACGCGAACAACAGGTTCGGCAGGATGCCGACCGCGGTCAGGTAGCCCATCTGCGCGGAATCAGCGTGCAACACGACAACCGCGGTGAGTGGCAACGCGAGGTTCATGATCTCGTCGCCGAACAGCGAAACGCTCTCACCGAACCAGAACCGCCGAAACGTCCGCTGCCGCAACAGCGGTGGCACCGCGAGCACCGCGCTCACCCCTTCGCAGGCGGATCATAGGGCAGCGCCAACGTGATGACGTCGATCGCCCGCGCGCCCGACGGTCGCAACTCCGGCTGCGTCGTGCGCTGCTGTAAACCAGCGAGCAACACTTCGATGCCGCGCCGTAAACCGGCGAGTTCCTCGGCGGTCAGATAGAGGATCGTGTCGCTGGTGCCGGCCGCCTCCTGCCACTCCGGCGACTCATCGGCGTAGGTGCGCACCCACCGGGCGTGCAGATCGGCGTAGAACTGCGCGACGGTCGAGTTCACCGCCTGGATGGCCGCCGCGGCATCGGGCGCGGCGGCCGCGCTCGGCCAGCTCGTGAACTGGGCAGTTGCCCGCCACGGCTTCTGCCGCCCGTGCCCACCACCCGCCTCCTCGACCAGGCCGTACTTGGCGAGCTGGCGCAGGTGGAACGACGTGCTTCCGGTGCTCTCCCCGAGCAACTCGGCCGCCTGCGTCGCGGTCAGCGGGCCCTTCGTCCGCAGCATGCCGACCAGTTTCATCCGCAACGGATGTGCCAACGCCCGCAGCGCGATCGGATCGGTCACCTCGACGATCCGCCGCGTCTCCTCATCCGCCATGTACACAAAGCTAGCTTTGCAAAGAAAGCTTGGCAATCAACTCTTAGTTTTATACCGTCAGTCGAAAAGTGCGTTCTGCCCCACACCCGGACGCGCTCCCGGCCCGATTGGACGATGATGTCGGCATGCCGCAGTTGCGCCTCGGACTAGCCCAATGCAACCCCTGCGTCGGTGCCCTCGACGCCAACACCGACCTGATCGTCGACTGGTCCAGCAAGGCCGTCGAAGCAGGCGTTCACCTGGTCGTTTTCCCGGAAATGGCGCTGACCGGCTATCCGGTCGAGGACCTCGCCCTGCGTGCCTCCTTCGCCGAGGGCACCCTGCGCGCGCTGGACCGCCTCGCCGAGCGGCTCGACGAGGCGGGCTGCGGCGAGATCGTCGCGGTTGTCGGCTACCTGGACCGCGACGAGGTGGGCCCGCGCAACGCGGCCGCCGTGCTGCACCGGGGCCAGGTGGTTGCCAAGCAGTTCAAACACCATCTGCCCAACTACGGCGTCTTCGACGAACGCCGCTACTTCAAGTCCGGCAACGCCCTCGACGTCATCCAGCTCAACGGCCTGGACGTCGGCCTGGCCATCTGCGAGGACCTGTGGGTCGACGGCGGCCCGGTCGCCGCGCTCGGCGAGGCAGGCGTCGACCTGGTCGTGGTGCCGAACGCGTCGCCGTACGAGCGCAACAAGGACGACCAGCGGCTACCCCTAGTCGCCCGCCGGGCACGGGAGGCGCACGCCCCGCTGGCCTACGTGAACATGATCGGCGGCCAGGACGAGCTCGTCTTCGACGGCGACTCGCTGGTCGTCGACGCCGAGGGCAACCTGCTGGCCAGGGCCCCCCAGTTCGTCGAGCACCTGATGGTGTTCGACTTCGACCTGCCGGCCGCCGAACACCAGCGCACCGGCCAGGTCCAGGGCTTCGACCTGCGCCGCGTGCCGATCACCAGTGCAGCCGTGCCCGCCTACCCCGCGCAGCCAGCGCCGCCGATCGCCCAGCCCCTGCCGGATCTGGCGGAGGTGTGGTCCGCGCTGGTCACCGGCCTGCGCGACTACGTGCACAAGAACGGCTTCCGCTCGGTCACCTTCGGTTTCTCCGGCGGCATCGACTCGGCGGTCGTCGCCGCCCTGTCCGCGGACGCGCTCGGCGCGGATGCCGTGTACGGCGTGTCCATGCCCTCCGGCTACTCAACCGAGCACTCCCGTTCGGACGCGGCGGAGCTGGCCAGGCGGATCGGCTGCCACTTCGAGACCCAGCCGATCGGCGAGATGGTCAAGGTGTTCGTCGAGCAACTCGGCCTGTCCGGCCTTGCCGAGGAGAACGTGCAGGCGCGTTGCCGGGGCGTGCTGCTGATGGCGCGGTCCAACTCGTTCGGTCACCTGGTGCTCGCCACCGGCAACAAGACCGAGCTGGCGGTCGGCTACTCGACCATCTACGGCGACGCGGTCGGCGGCTTCGCGCCCATCAAGGACGTGCCCAAGACGCTGGTCTGGGAGCTGGCGAAGTGGCGCAACGCCGAGGCCGAGCGCAACGGCGAGACCCCGCCCATTCCGGAGAATTCGATCACCAAGCCGCCGTCCGCCGAGCTGCGCCCCGACCAGTTCGACACTGACACCCTGCCCGACTACGCGCTGCTCGACGCCGTGCTCGACGACTACATCGAAGGCGACCGCGGCTACCGCGACCTGCTCGCGGCCGGGTTCGACCCGGAGGTCGTGGAGAAGGTGCTGCGCATGGTCGACGCTGCCGAGTACAAGCGGCGCCAGTACCCGCCGGGCACCAAGATCACCTTCCGCGCGTTCGGCCGGGACCGGCGCCTGCCGATCACCAACGGCTGGCGCGAGCGCGCCCCCATCACCGCCAGCTGATCCTCGCGGCGGCGGCCATTGCCGTTACCGCCAGCTGAACCGTGTTCACTCGGTCGGGGTTCACTCGGTCGGGTAAGCGAATCCCCCGGTTGCCCGCTCGTCCTTCCGACGGCCGCCGTGTTGACTGGGAGGCCGCTGTTGCACGATAGACATGTCAACCGTCCGCGACGCCCCCGATCGAGTCGGAAAACCGGGCGCCCGAGGAAAGGAACATGGTGGGCGGACCCGTCTGGGTCAACTGGGTGTTGTCCTCACTGCTGGGCCTGGTATGCGTGTCCTGCCTGGCCCGGCTGGCGATCTACCGCGGCGCGCGGACCCGGCCGGCCGGGACGCCGCACTGGCACGAGGACATCAGCCAGATCGTCATGGGGATCGGCATGATCGCCATGTTGCTCGCCTGGTTGGGCGTGGTGCCGAAGGCCGTGTGGCTGCTGGTGTTCCTCGGCGAAGCCGCCATTTTCGCCATCCTGCTGATGAGCCCCCAGCGCGGCGCCCCGCTCGCGCCCGCTGACTCCTGGCAGTACGTGCACCACCTGATGGCCGGCCTCGCCATGGCCTACGTGGTGCTGGCCAGCACCGACGCCCTCGGCCGCGCCGCGCACCCGATGCCGCTGCCCTCGCTCGCCAGCTCGTTCGCCATGTACTTCATCGGCTACACGATCTGGTCGCTCGTTCGAGTGAGACGCGGCACGCTCGCGGTGGCAGGCGGCGGCGTGTCTACCGTCCTCGACACACCCCGCGTCGTCGAAGGATGCCGGGTCGTCATGGGCGCCGGCATGGTCTACATGTTCCTGGGCGCCATGTAAAACCCCTTGTCAGCGGCACTGACGGCCGTGTGAGCATCGTCGCAAGACACAGCGCGGGCGAGGACCGGGTGTCACCCTGGCTGGGTACACCATCCGCACAGACCCAGGGACCCACGCACGTGGGCCTTGAGGGAAGGACGGTCGACGACGATGTCCACCACCGCAGGTGTTTCCGAAGAACCCGCCCCGTACGGCTCCGGTCCGTCGGCGGCAATCGAGGCCAAGCCCCCGAAGCGAGTCCGCATCCCCTACCTCCAGCAGCTCAAGGACCGGGGCGAGCCCTGGCCCATGCTGACCGCGTACGACATGTACACCGCGGAACTGTTCGACGAAGCCGGCATTCCGGTCCTGCTCGTCGGCGACTCGGCCGCCAACAACGTCTTCGGCTACGAGACGTCGCTCCCGGTCACCGTGGACGAGATGATCCCGCTGGTCCGCGCGGTCACCCGCTCGGTCAAGCGCGCCCTGGTCGTCGCCGACCTCCCGTTCGGCTCCTACCAGCTCTCGCCCGAGCAGGCGCTGGCCACCGGCGTCCGGTTCATGAAGGAAGGGCTCGCGCACGCCGTCAAGCTGGAGGGTGGCCGCCGCTTCGCCGCGCACGTCGAGGCGCTGACCTCTGCGGGCGTGCCGGTCATGGGCCACATCGGGTTCACCCCGCAGAGCGAACACAACCTTGGCGGCTACCGCGTCCAAGGCCGGGGCGACGCTGGGGACCTGATCGTCGAGGACGCCATCGCGCTCCAGGAAGCAGGCGCGTTCGCGGTCGTGATGGAGATGGTGCCCGCCGAGGTCGCCAAGCGCGTCACGCACGAACTGCACATCCCGACGGTCGGCATCGGCGCGGGCCCGGACTGCGACGCACAGGTGCTGGTCTGGCAGGACATGGCCGGCCTGCGTCGGGGCAAGGCCCCGCGCTTCGTCAAGCGCTACGCCGACGTCGCGGGCGTGCTCGCCACCGCAGCCAGCGAGTTCGCGGCCGACGTCCGCACCCGCGAATTCCCCGCCCCCGAACACGCTTTCCACTGATTCATCCCAGGTTCGGCCCGATCAGCCCACCGGTTGATCGGGCCGAAACGCCTTGCCCGGCCGAGGAAATCCACTTCCTACCGTGCCGACCATTCGGTTGGCGACCCACGCGACGGGCCAGCACGCCACCCGCTCCGGTCGCCACCCGGACCTCGTCCTGGGTTTCGATCATTGCTGACAACATGGCGTTGTCGTTCAGCTGTGCCTTGGAAACGCGGCGGACAGCAGGCTTTTCGCCTCGACAAGCGACGGACCACACCAGGTCAGGTGCCGCCCAGACAGCAACCTGTGGTTCACACCTGGGAAGGCTTCCGGGCCGTCCTCGGCGGTGAACAGATACGGCTCATCGGGCAGGACGAGCAGGTCGGCGGCGCCGTTGGCGAACTTGGCGCGCAGCTCGGCCAGGGCAGGGCGCGGATAGCGGTCGGGGTCGTCGGCGTAGGCATTGGCAATGCCGAGCCTGCGCAGGACATCGCCCGCGAACGTATCGCGACCGATGACAACCCACGGTTTACGCCATACCGGAATGATCGCGGTGGCACGTACCGGTTCACACGATGCCCACATGTCGTTCCGCGTCAACCAACCATTGCGGCTCGGGCGCGCCGAGCGCGTCGATCAGGAGTCGGCGGACCGAGGCGAGTCCGGCCGGAACCGTGTGCGCGGCCTCGGTCACCCAGACCGGGATACCGTTGGCGCGCAGGCGCAGCACGTCCTCCTCACGGTTCTCCTCGGCGTTGGCGACCACCAGGTCCGGGCGCGCGGCAAGCACGGCCTCGACCTTCGGGTACTTGGAACCGCCGACCCGCACAACTGAATCCAATGTGGACAGATGGGTACAGTAGTCGGTCGCGCCGACCAAGATGCCGGGCAACGTCACCGCGATCGACTCGGTCAGCGACGGCACCAGACTGACCACGCGACTCGGCCGCGCTGTGAACCGGATGGACACGCCGAGATCGTCGGCGAGCGTGACAACCTTGGGTTCACTCATCGACCTGCCCAGCATCGACGTGTCTGGCATCGACCCGGCCGGCATCGACCCGGCCGAAGCTGACCTTGCGCCTGGTCGGGTCGGCCTCGACGAGGCGAACCTGGATCTGCTGGCCCTCGGGCAGGTTGTCACCTGCGCAGCGGGCGACAACCGGAGGTTCAACCACGAACACCTCGCCGGCCCGTGTCTCGGCGTGCAACACGACCGCCGGGAAGATCTCACCGATGCGGTCAGCGAGCACCCATGACTCGACCTGGGCGAGGCAGGTCCGCTCGACCCGACTGGCCAGCAGGTCCGACGATGCCATCAGGCCGGGCAGGTCTGGCAGGGCGCGCATGGCCCAGTCCGGCACGTCCTGGCCAGCCGAGACGGCAAGACAGATCTCCGCGCCGAACCGGTCGACCAGCCGCCGCAGCGGGGCCGTGACGTGTGCGTACGGCGCACCAAGGCCAGCGTGCACGATCGTGGCGGGGAGGGCGCCGGTGGTCGTGTCGAACACGGTGTAGCCGGCGCCGCGCAGCAGCCGTGTGGCGTCCAGGTGAAAGGCGAGTGCCTCGGGCCTGCGTGGGTCCAGGCCGGCGAGCATCCTGGCCGCGGTCTCGCCGGACGGCCAGTCGATGCCCAGCGCCTGGGCCCTGCGGCGCAGGCTGGCCATGGCCTCCGGCTCCGGTTCGGGCAGCGTACGCAGCACGCCGACGCCCGCCTGCAACATCAGGTGCGCCGCACACATGCCGGTGAGCAAGGACAGTTCCGCGTTCCATGCCTCGACGTCGACCCGCGAGCGCAGTTGCAGCCGCCAGCCGCCCTCGCCGTCGGACACGGCGCGTTGTTCGGGCAGTTGCAGCTCGACCGCACCCCTGTCAACCGCGAGTTCACGACGGAGGCGGCCGAACTCGGGTAGCAGCGTGAACGACGGGTGCCCCTCACCAGCGGCGAGTTGCTGGCGGACGGTGTCGTAGTCGTACTGGGCGATCGAGCGCACCGTGGCCCTGCGCACGCGCACGGCCTGCGCCTCGCCGCCCGAGTCGCAGTCGATCGTCCACAGCACCGAGGGTCGGATCTCGCCCGGCAGCAGGCTGGCCGCGTCCTCGGAGAGCAGCGTCGGGTGCAGCGGGACGACCGCGTCGGGCAGGTAGAGGGTCTGGCCGCGACGGCGGGCCTCCGCGTCGAGCGCGCCGCCGGAGTGCACGAAGTGGCCGACGTCGGCGATGGCGTAGTCGAGGCGGTAGCCAGAGCCGCGCCGACGCAGCAATAACGCCTGGTCGAGATCTTTCGCACCAGGCGGATCAATGGTCACCAGCGGGAGGTCGGTTGCGTCCTCACGGGGCCCGAGGTCGGCGGAGAGCACCTGTTCGACCTCGGCCAACGCGTCCGTCGGGTACTCGGCTGGCAGCGAGAACTCGGCCCGGATGGCGGAAAAGTCCTGCCCACCGTTCCGTGACGAGGAACGGATGGCTTCAGACCGCGATTGCGCCGCCACACCTCGACCCTAATAGCCTCCCGGGTACTACGTCAGGTCCGGTCGGGCACGATCACCCGTCTCCCGCACGCGGAGCGTGTGATCGTGTCGACGATCATGAGCTGATCACCAAGGGCGACCGTTGGGTGTGCTGCCGGGGGTGGGGCCGAAGCCGGTCTGGTGACCGGGGGTCGGCGGCGGGACCGGCATCGGCGGCGTGTACGACTGCTGGTAGGAGGGGTAGGCCGGGGCGATCTGGGTGGCCGGGATCGGGTCGAGGCAGGAGACCAGCACGGTCGCCTCCTCGGCGTTCTGGATCAGCCTGCCGTTGCGCTCCCGGTAGACAAGTTCACCGTCGGCGTCGATCTCGACGATGCACCCGACCTCCGCCAGTTGATCCTCGTCGAGGTCGACGAGCTTCTCGTAGCGGGAGGGCTGAACGCGGTAGATCGGCCAGTTGAGGTGCCCGAACGCCTGGTGGAACTCGGCGAGCAGGTGGGTCAGCTGCTGCTGCCAGGGCAGCGGCATGGATTCCACCAGCGACCTCGGCAGCACCGCGTACCCCTCGGTCACGCCGGGATGGGGGTGGGCAAGGTAGTCGCGCAGCGGTGTGCTGGACGCGGGCGGGCCGGCCGGACGGGGAATGGGATCAGGGGTGAACATGCTGCCGCCTCCTGCACATGATCAACTGTTCGGCTCGGCCCCGCCGCGCTCTGCCCCGAAACGAAGGGCAGCCTCCGAAACGAAGGGCAACCCCGAGTCGAAGGGCAACCCCCGCGTCGCGCCGGAGCACCCGTTCAGACTCCAGGACGAACCGCCTGCTGGACAAGTTGAGGATCGTTCCAGGGCATCGCGATCTGGCGCACGTTCTGGCCCGTGTACGGAGCCTCAACTATCTGGTTGTTGCCCAAATACATGAAAACGTGGTGGATGGTGCTTGGGTCGTTCGGGTTGTAGGCCAGGAACATCAGATCACCCGGTTGGGCGTCATGCACGGGCAGCAGCGCGCCGGCGTGGAACTGGTCCGAGGACACCCTGGGCAGGTTGATGCCGGCCTGTCGGTAGGCGATCAGCATCAGCCCCGAGCAGTCGTAGGAGTTCGGGCCGGTGGCACCCCACACGTACGGCTTGCCGATCTGGCTGAGCGCGAACGCGATCGCGATCGACGCCGCCTGGGTTGGCGCGGGCAGCAGGCTGCCGGCACTTGGCCCGCAGCCGGTCGGGTCGGTCACCTGGCCGACGTGCTGCACCAGGTACGCGGCCATGTTCTGCCACTTGTTGTAGGCCAGCGGGAACGCGGACCGCTCGACGTCCTGCGCGTCCTCGCCTGGTTGCTGCTGCTGCCAGTTGGGCACGGCGACGAGCACGTCGTAGAACTTGCCGACCGCGTAGTTCGGGTCGGTCACCTGCTGGTAGGTGCCCCAGCCCTGGGAGGGCCGCATCTGGAAGACGCCGGCCGAGTCGCGGTCGCCGCCGGGGTCGTTGTGCAGGCCGGACTCCTGCATGCCGGCCTGGATCGCGACCTGCCAGGCGAGCGCGGGCAGGTTGCGTTGCTTGCCGATGGAGATGATCAACGCGACGATCGTCTGCTGCCCCGCGTCCAACTGGGCGGCCTTGGCCGCGCCGTCGGTGGCGTCCGAGCCGGTGAAGGGGCCGAGCGCGGCGTCACAGCTGGTGTTGCGGTACGCGGACCCGGCGGCTTGTTGCGAGCCGCCGATGACGACGTTGGTGAGCGTTCCGACGATCATCACCGCTCCGAACACCACGACAGCGGCGACCGCGACCAGGATGACGACCCTGCGCACGGTCAGGACGCGTTCCGGTAGTCCGAGACCTGCCAGCCCTGAGGCGTGGAGACCACGGTGATCTGCAGGTTTCCCCCGTTGGTCGGCAGCAGGGCGACGACCGAACTGGTGTACGAGGTGATCGCGGTGGCCGGGCCGGTCACCTGGGTGGCCGGGATGTTGGCCAGGTTGACGCTGGCGAGCTGGGCCAGGATCTCGGGCTCGGTGTAGGGCTGGAGCTGGGTCAGCCACTGCTGGTTGGTCATGTTGACCGGGTGGTTCACCCACGCCTCGCCCCACGCCTGGACCACCTCCAACGCCTGCGGCGACGCGGGGGCGGAGATCGGCGACTCGGGCGGCGTCGACAGCCTCGTGCTCGGCTCGTTGGAGTTGGTCGGCGGCGGGGCATCGGTGTTGATCGACAATGACGCCGACGCGGCCGGGATCTGGATGGTGCCGGACGCCGCCGGGCCCGCAGTGTGCGACGGCGAGGAGTGGATGTGGTTGAGGCCGATCGCGATGGCGATGCCGAGGATGGCGATGCCGATGACCGCGCCGACCAGGTGGCGGGGCGACCGCAATGGCCAGGCCCACAGCCTGCGATAGACGGCAGCTCGGCCCCGATTCGTCCTGATCGGCATCAGTGCACGCAACCCTCTTGCGTCGTTACCCGAACCCCCTGTTCCGAACCGCGCACCATAGCAGCGCGGCCGCGATCAGTCGCGAAGTTGTCCACAGCCCCCGAAGCGGCCCCCGAGTTGTCCACAGTTCCGCCCAATAACCACCTGCGGGTTTGTCGCGTTTCCGTAGGCTGGACGCGGGGCCGCAAGCCCCCTGGGAGGGCGGGGGGTCGAGGGGGGAATGTGAGGAAATTTCGGGGAATCATGATCAACCTCTGGCCGAACGGGAGTCCCAGCTGTTGTCCCGGACTTCTAGCCCTCGGGACGGGCGGTAGAGCACGAACACCGGGCGGCCCGCGACCATCTCGGTTTCCGCGCGGCGCGGGCCGGGCACGGTCTCGCGGTTGCGGCTGACCTTCGACGGGACCACGAACGCGTCCTCGCCTCGGTGGTCCCACGAGTTGTCGACCACCGGCGGCGTGTCGACCACGCCGGCTCTGCCGGCGGCCGGGCACCGCGACGGTGGGCCCGTCGAGCGCGGGCGGCGCCGTCGCCAGGCAGCACGACGGTGGTCGTGCCGCCGCCGGGGCGCGCGGTGAGTTCGCGCCTGCCGCTGAGGTCCATCCGCCGCGCGGACGCGGGCACCGGGCCGACGTGTTCCGGCGCGGCCTCAGGACGGGCCCTGCGACCGCGCGCGGTGGCCGCGTCGAGCACCGGATCGCCGCTGCCGCCGTCGCGCACGCTCTCCCAGAACTGCGTCCTGCGGTGTCGGTCCCTCGTTGCGCTTGTGGCGCCGGAAGATCGTGGACGCGGGAAAGCCGCGCCCCGCCGCGCCGACGGACAGTTCGACCATCTGCCACATGCGCCGCATCGGCTTGCCGACCATGAAGAACACCACGGTGATCAACGTGGCCAGCAGCATCTGCGCGAGCAGCGACAACTGGCTGGACGCGTTGAAGATCAGCCCGAGCAGCAGCGCGTGCATGCCGGCGAGCGCGGAGAGCAGCAACACGTTGAACAGCACCGCGCCCGCGGCCTTCGCCACCCTGGGCAGCACCTCCGGCGCGACCATCGCGGCGAGGCCGATCAGCGGCGCGGCGAGCATCAGCACCCGCAACAGCACCTGGGCGAGCAGCACCGCGGCCTTGGCGAACAACTGGAACAACGAATAGGCGATGCCCTGGAACATGGCCAGGAAACCGTCGCCGGTTCGGCTGCCCTCGCTGCCCTCGAAGAATCCGGCCGCGGAACCGAGTTTGTTCGGCAACGCCATGAAGTCGTTCTGTTTCGCCGTCACCTGCGCAGGATTGTCCGCCGATGGGACATCGTATTTCGTCCACGCCTGATCCGACAGCAGCTCCTGACTGTATTGCTGGGCCTGCGGCGAGTTAGGATCACCAAACTCTCCACGCTGCCAGTTCGCGAAGACGACGTTGTCGTACAAGGATTCTGGCAATGCATTTGTCTGCGCGTCGACCTGGTTGTCAGGTAGGAAGCCAGCCTGTATCTCCGAGGTTTTCTGCAACAGCACCGAGTCAACCTCGGAGTACACCGGCCCCAACGCGAGCACCGATGCGGCGAGCCACATGCCGCCCAGCGCCCACATACTTCGTTTGCTGATGCTGGCCAGATCACCGCTCCACACAAAGCGGAACAGGATGATCGCCATGATCAACGCGACCGGCCCGAACCACCGGACGTAGATGTTGCCGTAGAACGTCTGCGCCGCGTTCTCCACCGCGTTGTCCAACGGTGCGAACATGGTGTCGGGTGGCATCATCGCGTAATGGAGGCTGTTCGTGGCGCCGATCATGTTCTTGCCGACGTTGAACAGCTCATTGCCGGCCCAGGTGTCGATCACCGCATTCGGGTCGGTGATCGTCGATGACAGCGTGCAGTTGGTTTCGTAGACGTGCCAAACCGTGCCGGCATACGCGTAGTTGTGGTAATTCGAGCCGTGGTTGCCGTTCGCGGGCGTGGGCGGATCACCGCGGTCCTTCGTGGGTGGGTCGATGGCGCCGACCATGCCCGCGCCTGGCCGTTCCGGGATCGGCGCCTGACCGCACTGGTCGGCCAGCGCCGGCGTGCCGATGACGACCTGCATGCCGAGCAGGCCGGCGACCATGCGTGACCATCACCCAGGCTCGGCCGCGCCTGCTCATCCCGCGTGCGCCGCGCAACAACGGGCCGAGTTTGCGGAATCGCGCGCGTCGCCGGGCGGCAACGGAAAGGCCGGCGATCACGACTGCGAACAGGACCGTCAGAGCCATGGGCGCGACCTCGCGGGTAGAGGTCCCTCGACCATGCTGGTTTCCCGCACGGCAAGCAATCCCCGAAGGGGGTCGGGTTGGACGACGTGCACTGCGCGCCGTGACCGCCGAAGCGCCTGCAAGCGTCCATCCGTGGCAGGCCGATTTGCCCGCCTCCGTTGGGCCGGGCCGGGGAACTGCCGCTCATACCGTGTCGTCCCGGTCGGCTCGCTCGGCGTCGGATGCCGCGCCGTGGCGGCCGGAGTGGTCGGCGGGGGTGGGCACGAGTTCGTCGACGAGACCGAGTTCGGCGTCGAACTCCTCGTCGAACTGGCCCTCCGGGTCGCCGACGTAGTGCGGCACGGACACCGGTTCGGCCTCGGTGCCGGGCAGCGCGGCCGGGTTGTTGTGCTCCTCGCGCATCGCGTCCGGCGTCGTGTCCATGGCCTCGCGCAGGTGTGCCAGGTGCGGGCCGGAGAAGTCGATCCTGATCCGCTCCACGCCGCCCGCGCCGTCGCCGAAGATGAACTGGCGCGGCGAGGTGTCCCGCTCGGTCATGCCCCGATCACCGCCGGGCCTGCGGCCCAGGCTCGCCACGACCTGCTCGTAGCCGGCGCCGACCGGCACCTTGAGCAGCCGCAACGCATCGGCCTGCGCGTTCTCGTCGTCCAACCGGCCGACGAACATCGAGTCGAGCAACGCGACGAAGCCCTGGATGCGCAGGAAGTCGGCAGGGATCTGGCTGGACAGCAGCACCCGTACGTTCCACTTGCGGGAGTCACGGGCGAAGCGGTTCATCAGCACGCGACCGGTCGGCACCTCGGAGAGGAAGAACGCCTCGTCGATCCAGACGCCCTTGCGCAGGTCCTTCGGCCGTTCGTAGATCGACCGCTGGGTGAGCCAGGCCGCGAGGTTGAGCAGCTCAACGCCGAGCGACTCCGCGTCCGTCCAGTGCTCGCGGCTCGACCCCGTCCTTGGGCAGGGTCAGGCCGGCCATGGTGAGCACGGTCAGCCGGTCGTCGCGGGCCTCCGCGTACGGGTCGGCGTCGTGTTCCGGGATGAGCAGGCTCATCCGCTCGCGCATCTCGTCCAGGAAGTCGGCGACGACCATGGCGTGCTCGTGGTGTTCGCTCGCGTCCCTGCGCAGCGCCTCGATGACCTGGCCCGGGTTGGCGTCGAACCGTCCGCCGACCGCGCGGACCGCGCGCAGCAGCACGATCCTGGTTCTGCGGGAGGCGCGAGACCTCGTACGGGACGAGGCCGGACAGCACGTCCAGCACCAGGCGTCGCCGGGTCGCCGCGACCAGGGCCTTCTCCCGACGCCAGGACCGTTCCGGGTCCTCCTCGTCGTAGAAGTGCTCCAGCATCGGCTCGGGCACCACCCGGTACGGGTTGAGGATGCCGGGCTGCGCGTTGAGCAGGTTGATCGGCCGGGCGTAGGGCCGCAGCTCGGGCAGGTCGCACAGGCGCGCCAACGGGCCGGACGGGTCGAGCAGCGTCCAATAGGCGCCGGCGCGCAACGTCTTGTAGACGATGCCGCCGCCGAGGAACGACTTACCGCCGCCGAGACCGGCGACGAGCGCGGTGAGGCCGGAACCGTCCCGGATCTCCTGCGCCATCCACGGATCCCAGGCGACCGGACGACGCGTGGCCGTGCAGGTCTCGCCGAGCAGGATGCCGCGCCGATCGCCGACTTCCGCGGTCGCGGTGGGCACCGCGGAGGCCGCCCACATCACCGAGCCTCGGCGCAGGTAGGCGCCGGAGGCCAGCGGTTCGCCGGGGATGAACTCGCGGGCCATCGCGTACTGGGCCTCGGGGTGCTCGATGGCGACCTTCGGCTTGTACAGCTCAAGCAGCTGCTGGGCCAGGCGCAGCGCCTCGCGCTCGGTCGCGCCGGAGACCGCCAGCCGCCACCAGGACCGCACCCTGGTGGCGTGCGCGGTGAACCCGGAGGTCATCTCGTCGTCGATCTCCAGCACCCGCGACGCCTGCCGGGACAGCGACTGCGGCGGTTCCAGCTCGTGCTCGTCGGTGTAGTGCCGGACCTGCGAGCGGACCTTGTTCATCTGCCGTTGCAGCTCGCCGGAGACCTCCTCCGGCTTGCGCACGTAGATCCGCGCCGACCACTCGACCGGGGCCGGCAGCCGGTCCGCGTGCTGCACCCACGGGTCGTCGACCTCGGGCACCTGTAGGCCGTGCATCTGGCCGACCGTGAGCACCGCGACATGACGCTTGATGCCCGCGTTGGAGCCGGTGCGGCCGCGCACGGTGACGGTCGGCGCGTAGGGCTCGGTGTGGAAGTCGGCGGCGTCGGTGAAGCTGGCCAGGTCCTCCGGCTCCCAGACCGCGCCGGGCACGGCCGGCATGTTGCGCGGCGCCGGCAGGCCGAGCGAGCAGGACCGGTGCATCAGCCAGGACATCTCCTCGGCTGTGACCGGCCGGCCCTCAAGGCCGGCCGAACCGAGCACCTGGTCGAGGTGTTCGACCTCGCTGTCCAGCGCGACGAGTTCGGCGTCGACCGCGTCGGGGAAGATCCGGCGCAGTAGAGGCGCGGCGCGTTCGACCGCGCGGTCGACCATGTTCCTGGTCTGCACCTGGACGCCGAGGTAGACCTCCTTCTCCGCCATGGACCGGCCGAACAGCTGCTGCTGCTCGCCGACCATGTAGTCGTCGAAGGAGGGCGCGCCCTGGGTGTCCGGAAGGCGGTTGACCGCGTTGTGCACGTGCGCCTCGGCCCACATCCGGATCGGATACGGGCGGGTCGTCACGCGCAGGTGCAGCCAGCGGCCCTGCAACTCGGCGTACTGGCCGGCGATGGCCGCGATCAGGTCCTGGCGCTGCGAGTCGGAGCGGAACGACCAGCGCTGCGGGGAGAGCCGGTACCAGGCGTAGACATCCTGGCCGGTGCGCAGCAGGTGTCCGTCGATGCTGCGTGCGGCGATGGAGGGGGTGTAGGTGGGAATGGCCTGTTCACCGGGTAGACGTCGACCGCGCTGGCTGTACGCGGGCCGTTCGGCCGGTGCGACGGAGTGCTGGGCGATCCGGTGATTCGCCCTACCGTCACCTCCTGCCCGGCGTCCGAACACCGCCTACCTCCTTGCTGCGCGTGCGTGCTGTCCTCGGTGCGCCACCGGATTTGGCCGCCTCGACCGTGCGACTCGACCTTCTGTGGTGCACCGTGCGCGCTCGTCCCGTGTTGCCACGTTGTTCAGCCGTACCAGAACGGCTGTTGGTTCGCTGTGCACCGGACTGTCCGGTCGTGGCCGCCGCGCGCCCCGACCGGCGCGGTCGGGGCCGGGTCGGGCGCACCCTGATCCTGGTCGCGCTCGCCGCGCCGCCCTTGCCGCCGGAAACCTCCCTCGGTGCCGTCAACTCCCGGCCCCACATGGTCAGCATCGCGGTCAGCGGGCGTTCGTGGCTGATCCGGGAGCAGATGAACCTGGTCAGCACGACCGTGATGACCAGGCCCCAGGCGATGGTGAAGAACCCGAAGCCGAAGCCGATCGCGCGCTGGACGGTGAAAACCACGAAGAACACCAGGATGCCGACGCCCCATGCCACGTACCGCGCGCGCCAGGGGAAGGTGGCCTTCGGCGGTCCGAGCCAGACGGCATCGACGCGGTACACCTCGTCGTCTGTGCGTACCTGCACTATCGATCACCGCACCCGGTCAGCTGGTGAACAAGCTGGCGAGCCAGGTGCCGATGTGTACACCAGCACCGGTGACCGCGATGCCGATGATGGCCAGCGCTACGAAGACACCACCGATCCGCCGCATGACGCCCGCGTTGTCACCCTTGCCGCCGCCCAGGTACAGCAGCAGCAGGGCCACTACCAGCAACAGCAGGGGAACGATGTTGTTGAGAATCCACTGGCTGAAGCCACTCGTGCCGAAAGTGCTCGCAGCGAGCGCGTGGATCTGCATCTCGTCCTCCTTGATGCGACGAGTGAGGCCACCCGGCGCACCGATTCGCGGTCAGCGTCGGATGTCACTGCTGACGAGTACACCATGTCGATTTGACGTCTTGTAGTGGTCGCTGTGCGCAGCGTAGATCCAATCCGGTTCCCCGCTCGGCTGGTGATGTCCATCTGACCACACCCATCATCGGGCGGAAGCAGCCCGGCCGACACAGAAACCACCCGTTCGCCCCAGTCGCAGGCGAACTTCACTCGTCCTCGCAACAATCGGTAACTGACCGTGCACCAAACGCCGGATTGACTTTCGTGACAATACACCTGAACGATCCAATAGTCGGACAAAACTACCCGCACGCGGCGCACGCAGACCAGTCCCAACAAGCGGAAACCGCAGCTGAGAGGTGTTCTGCATCACAATCTGGATTGGGAAGCGGCAGACCGGGTAAAGACGGCGCTCGGCGTGGCGACTCACCCTGCCAAGCTCCGTGACAAGAATACCGGTTGATCATCACAGCCTCGCCGCGGCGTGGTCCACGCCGTCGGCGCCACCGGCACCGCCGCTCCCCCTGATCGCCCGCATGGCCGTCCGATGCTGCCCGACCAGGTACACGGCGAGCAGACCCGCGACCACCACGGCCATGGCAGCCACCGACGTGGCGATGCCGAGTGGCTTCGCCGTCCAGGACAGCCCGAGGAGCACGGCGGCGACCACGACCACGTAGCGCTGGCGGACCCGGAAGGTGCGGGTCAACCTGCCGTGCAGGCCATTGGCGGTGAGCAGGAACACCGCGACCGGCAACGCGACCATCAGCGCGGCGTCGTTCGGCTGTACCCCGTTCGCGCCCCTGGCCGCGTCCGCGGCCACGCTGAGCGTCGCGCCGAGCGCGGCGACCGAGGTGAAGATCAGGAAATGCGTGTACGCCCAGAGCATCGTGGTCCGCAGCGACGCACGCAGCGCCTCAGTCGTGTCGCTCTTGAAGTACGCCCACCACAACCCGAACACCAGCAACAGCGCGGCCACCGCCAGTACGATCAGCGAAGCGGAAACCCCCTTGCCCGACACGACGCCCTGCATGGCGATGATCAGTGCTGACGCGCATTCGCCGAGGACGATCAGGGTGAAGCAGCTGTAGCGGTCGTAGATGTGATCCGGATGCCAGGACGTCCGCCTCCCCCGCGTCTCCGCCCACACCGGGACCAGCGCCTCGCAGACGGCGAACAAGCCGAAGAAGATCAGGTCCCACGGGTGCGGGAGAGCCAATCGAATCAGCCAGCCGATCTGGCAGACTCCGATGCCCAGCGCGTAACGAATCGCGGCCGGCCGCCCAGGCGGATACTCGATCGCCACCCGGGTCCACTGCGCGATCATGGCGATCCGCATGATCACGTAGCCGTAGGTCATGATCGAGAAGTTGAACGTCTCGAACCCGGCCGGCACGCCGGCGGCGAGTACCAGGGCGCCGGAGATCTGCAGCAGGGTCAACAGCCGGTAGAGCACGTCGTCGGTGTCGTAGGCGCTGGCGAACCAGCTGAAGTTGACCCAGGCCCACCAGATCCCGAAGAACACCATCAGGTAGCCGGGCAGCTCGGCCCAGGCGTGCCAGCCGAGGCTCTGGCCGAGGCCGCGGTGCAGTTGGTTGCCGGCCTGCGCGACCGCGACCACGAAACAGAGATCGAAGAACAGTTCGAGCGGCGTCGACGAGCGGAACTCCTGCCCGCGATCGCGGGCGATCATCACCCTGCGCCACGTGCCGACGCCCGCGGTCCGGCGCCGGGCGGTTCCGGCCGCGGCCCTGGCCGGTCGTTCGACGCTTCCCGTCATTCGATTTCTCCCCGCTGCGACGAGAACTGTCCGTGTTCGAGCCTAAGGTGCCTGCATGCCATTCACGTACCAGGTCACCGTCGACAGCGCCGATCCCCACGCCCAGGCGGTGTGGTGGGCGGAAACGATGGACTGGCGGGTCGAGCCGACCGACGAGTCCTTCATCAGGCGGATGATCGCGGAAGGACTGGCCACCGAGCGTGAGACGATCATGTTCCGCGATCAGCTCTGGTGGCGAGAGGGTGCGGCCATCGTCCACCCGGACGGAGCCGAAGCCGGTGTTGGCAACCGCATCCTGTTCCAGTTGGTGCCCGAGCCCAGGACGGTCAAGAACCGGCTGCACCTCGACGTGCGGGTGCCGGCCGACCAGCTCGACGCCACCATCGCCCGGCTCACCGAGCGCGGCGCAACAGTGTTGTACCAGCGCGAACGCGGCCCCTTCCTGTGGACGACCATGGCCGACCCGGAGGGCAACGAGTTCTGCGTGACCCGCGCCCGCTGAGCGCGTCCGCCCGTTCAGTCGTCGCGGTGCGCCATCCGGTACTGCCCGATCACGACGACGACGAACAGCGCAACGGTCACGATGTGCACGCCGGTGCAGTACTCGCAGATCGAGCCGATCAGCACGAGTTCTGCGGACACCAGGTAGACCACGAAGATCAGCCCGACCGCGACACCGGCAAGGCGCAGCCAGCGCACCGCAGGCAGGGTCGAACGCCAACCCCAGGGTGAGTTGAGCAACGTCATCGGCACGAAGAAGAGCAGCCCGAGCACGGCGACCGGGATGCCGAAGATCTCCGACTCCGGGCTCGTGGTCACCTTCAGGCAGTTGACGACCGAGTTCTGCTGACAGAACAGGGCGGCCTGGTCGGTGTAGTGGGAGATGGTCAGGTAGATGGACAGCGCAAGACCGGCCAGGGTGAGCAGGAACGAGGTGATCACCAACCAGCGTGGCGCCACGTTCGCGGCACCCGCCGTCTCGGAGGCCGCCGTCTCGGAAGCGGCCGTCTCGGAGCTGGTCGAGACCGGTCCCTGGCCCGCCTTCGCGCCCGAGCCACGGTTCACCTTGTTCCGTGTGGCCTTGCTCGATGTGGCCCTGTTCGGTGTGGCCTTGTTCGATGGGGCAGCCACGGGCACCTCCGGTCGGCGTCGATGATTTCGACCTTAGCGAAACACGCGGCCTCACCGTAGGTCACCTGGTCACGCCCGAACCAGCCGATGCCGGCCGTGCCTCTCCCGGAACGCGACCATGCGCAGGATCTCGGCGTCCGTGTACTCCCGATCACCGGTGACGACGACCAGTTTGTCGTGGTCCTGGTCCTCCCGGTGCACGACGGCAACGCAGCGCCCGACCCCCGTCTCCACCGGCCCGGCCGGCCCGAGCAGGTAGGCATCCAGCTCGGCACCGCCCCGCCCGGCCGTGTCCGGGACATAGCCGTAGTTGACCGAGTACCGGTAGCGGGCGGATGGATGGCGCGAGCCCATCGGCCGATCCACGATCACCCGCACCATCGTGCCCAGCAACGCCCTGCCCAAGCGCAACGTCTCCTGTTCGACCGCGTCAGCCATGCACACCACCCCGACCGGCTTATCGTGGAATCGCGCGAAACCGCTGGATCCATCCAGGTTGCCAGCGTGAACCCGGCTGAGAAGGACCCGAATGGCGGAGAAGGGGCTACTCCTGCTCGACGTCGACGGCGTACTCAACCCGTTCGCCGCCAAACCCACCGCACGCCCCCGCGGCTACCGGACCTACCGCTACACCACCGACCGCCGCTTCTACTCCGGCCCGAACGCGCGTCGCCACCAGGGCCTGCGAATCTGGCTGCATCCCGCGCACGGCGCCCAGTTACGCGCGCTCGCCGCCGAGGCCGGGTTGGCGCTGGCCTGGGCGACCACCTGGCTGCACGACGCGAACACCTACGTAGGGCCCGCCATCGGCCTGCCACCTATTCCGGTGGTCGAGTTCCCGGAGGCGGACCTTGCCCCCGACGAGTCCGGCTGGACCAGCTGGACCCCGACCGGCGGCTGGAAGTGGCCCGCCGTCGCCGCCTACGCGGCAGGCCGCCCGCTCGCCTGGCTCGACGACGATCACGACCTCCCTGGCTTCGCCAACGCCCGCGCCGAGTTCGACCGAGTCCGCCAGGGCGTCCCCACTTTCCTCTGCCACGTCGACCCGAGAAAGGGCCTGCTCCCCGACCACCTCCGCCAGGTAGCCGACTGGGCCTCCACCAGCCTCACCCCGTGACCCCATGCGGCGGCAACCTCACCCGAAGCACATTTCCGTCCACATCGGACAGCCGCAGCTCGCGGACAGCCGGCGAACCGGCACGCTCACGCGTCGGATTCGGTCGTGCCCCGAAGGCTCGCCAGAGCATCATCGACCGTCGCCGCCAAGCGCAGCATCTGATTCACGCCAGTGATCGAGAACAGCGCACGAATCATCAACGTTGGCACCACCCGAAGCGGGACGCCATCCTCCGCGCACCTCCCGGCGAAGCTCACCACGGCAGCAACGCCCGACGAACTCAAAAACGTGACTCCGGTCAGGTCGAGCACCACCGGACGCTCCGCGTGCCGCACCTGGTGAACGTTCGCCAACTGTTGGGTGAGTACGGGGCTCGACTCTATGTCGACCTCGCCACGGACATGCACTACCACGGCGCCGGCCACATGTTCCAAGTCGACCGCGACCGTCTCCATACAACGATTCTAAAACCCCGGGACGCCAGCCATCACTACCGACGTGTTTCGGCAGCTCAAAGGCAATACGGCGCCTCTCCGAGGCCGAAAAGCGCAAGCGGACGAGTCGGCATGTAAGCCGGATTCTGTTCCTGGGAGCCTTGCGGCGCCCAGGGCGGCGACCATCCATCTGGGCCTGCCGTTGCCGGCAGGCTCTAGCGGCCTACCCGCAGGCATCGGGCGGGCCGCCCTCGAACGCCTGCGCAGTGCTCGGGCCGAAGCTCGGGCACCTCTTGACCTTGCTCCGGGTGGGGTTTACCTAGCCGCCCCGGTCACCCGGGGCGCTGGTGGTCTCTTACACCGCCGTTTCACCCTTACCCGGCTCGCTCGCGCGACCGGGCGGTCTGTTTTCTGTGGCACTGTCCCGCGGGTCACCCCGGGTTGCCGTTGACAACCACCCTGCCCTGCGGAGTCCGGACTTTCCTCGACCGGTTCGCACCGGCCGCGGCCGCCCTGCCGACTCGTCCATCGGTCAGGTTAGCTGGTTAGGGTGGGCGCGTGCACAACGGGCCCACCGGTGAAGTGATCAGCATCGTGCTGCTGTCGGCGGTGCTCGCCTTCGCGGTGATCCGCCCGAGGGGACTGCCGGAGGCGGTCGCCGCGGTGCCGGCGGCAGGGCTGGTGCTGTTGTTGGGTCTGGCATCGCCCGCCGAGGTGTGGGCGCGGGTCCTGCAACTGCTGCCGACGGTCGCGTTTCTCGCGGCGATTCTGGTGTTGGCGCATCTGGCCGACAGCGAGGGCGTTTTCGACTGGCTGGGGTCGCGGTTGGCGGTAGCGGCCAACGGGAATCCTCGGCGACTGCTCGTGTTCACGTTCGCGGCGGCGGCCGGGACGACTGCGGTGTTGAGTCTGGATGCGACGGTCGTGTTGCTGACACCGGTCGTGTTCGCGACCGCGAGCACACTGCGGGTGCGCGCGAAGCCGCATGTGTATGCGTGTACGCATCTGGCCAATTCGGCGTCGACGTTGTTGCCGGTGTCGAATCTGACGAACCTGTTGGCGTTCGGGGCTACCGGGTTGTCGTTTCTGTCGTTCACGGGGCTGATGGTGCTGCCGTGGGTTGTGTCGATCGGCATCGAGTTGGGGGTGTTCTTGTGGTTCTTTGCCGGTGATCTGGGCGGGGTCGGGGTTGTGGAGGCCGAGCGCCAGGAGAAGCAGGAGAAGCAGGCGCCGGTGTTCGCGTTGGCGGTGTTGGGGGCGGTGCTGGTCGGGTTCGGGTTGACGTCGTTGGTGGGGTTGGCGCCGGTGTGGGTGGCGGCGGCGGGCGCTGTGGTGCTGGCGGTGCGCGGGATCGCGGCGAAGCGGGTTCGGGTGCGGGCGGTCGTGGTAGAGGCTGCTCCGTTGTTTCTCCTGTTCGTCCTGGGGCTCGCCGTGGTTGTTCAGGCCGTTGCGGCCGGTGGGTTGGGGCGGGGGTTGGCCGCGATCGTGCCGGGGTCGGCGGGGTTGGTCGGGTTGCTGGCGGCGGCGGGGATCGCGGCGGTGCTGGCGAACGTGGTCAACAATCTGCCGGCCGTGCTCGTGCTGCTGCCGGCGTTGGGGGCGCATCCGGCGCCGGGGATCGTGTTGGCGGTGTTGCTCGGGGTGAACCTTGGGCCGAACCTGAGCTACGTGGGATCGCTGGCGACGCTGTTGTGGCGGCGGATACTGGCTGGCCGGGGAATGGTTCCCACGTTGCGGGAGTTTGTGCGGCTCGGCGCGCTCACGGTTCCGGCCTCGTTGGTCGCGAGTGTGCTGGCGTTGTGGGTCGGGTTGCTGGTGGCAGGATCAACGGGATGACCCGAGTTGTGGTGTGGATCACCGAAGGCACCTGGCAGGGCTGCGTCGACGCGGCCGCTCGACTCGCTCCCGAGCATGCCGAGTTCACCTTGCTGCACGTCAGCGACGGTGGACCGGCCGAGGCGCTGCACGGCGCGTTCGGCGGTTTGCTCGGGCGTGGGGGTGGGCATGATCCGGGGTCGGCGGTCGAGGGGTTGACCGGGCCCGCTGCTCGGGAGTTGGTGGCGGCCGCCCAGACACGTCTTGGTCACCGAGCTGAGCAGGTGTTGCGCTCGGGGGATGTGGAGCGGGAAGTGGTCGCGGCGTGTGCTGGAGCGGATCTGTTGGTGTGCGCGCGGGACGGGGCGCACGATCGGCTCGGGCCGCGCAGCCTTGGGCGTTGGACTCGGTTCGTTGTCGATCACGCGCCGTGCGCGGTGTTGCTGTTGTGGCCGGGCGGGGCGCCGGGGGTCGACTCGATGCCGCCCAAGCCGTAGGCGACCGAGCCCCAGTCAGGAGATCAGGCGCTAGGAGAGGTGGGCGGTGTCGTTCACCAGGCGGACGGACGCGTTGCCGTCGGGGTAGAACTCGACGATCGACAGGGACGCGAGGTCGAGGTGCAGGCGGAAGAGGATGTTGGGGCCCGCGTCAAGGCCGATGCGGAGCAGTGTCTTGATCGGGGTCACGTGGCTGACCACCAGTACCGTGCAGCCCTGGTAGGCAGTGACCAGTTCGTCGCGCGCCCTGCCGACTCGCTCGTGGACCTCGTTGAAGCTTTCTCCGCCGGGCGGCGGCACGGACGGGTCGGACAGCCACGCCGTGTGCAGCTCGGGGTCGCGCTCGGCGGCCTCGGCGAAGGTCAGGCCCTCCCAGGCGCCGAAGTCGGTCTCGGTCAACGTGTCCCAGTAGGCGACCGGCAGGCCGAGTTGGTCGACGACCGCGTTTGCGGTCTGGCGGGCGCGTTTGAGCGGTGAGCACACCACGGTGGTGATCTGCTCCATTGTGGACAGACGATGCGCCGCGGCCTTGGCCTGGGCCAGGCCGGTCGCGGTGAGCGGCGGCTCGCCCCGGCCCGAGTAGCGGCGTTGGCCGGACAGCTCGGTCTGACCGTGACGGAGCAGGATCAGCCTGGTCGGCGCGCCCTTCGCGCCGGACCAGGCGGCGGGCGGCGCGGTTTGGGCCGTGCCGCGCAGGTTGCCACCGGTCATCAGGTTGCCACCGGTCATGAGGTCCTCAGCTCTGCCTGTTCGTCCATTGCCTCGTTGGCGAGCCGGTCGGCGTGCTTGTTGCGGGCACGGGGGATCCACTCGAACGTGACCCGGTGGAAGTCGGCGACCAGGTCGCGCGCGTGCGCGGCGAGCGCACGCAGCGGCACATTGTTGATCCTCCAGCGGCCGGACATCTGCTCGATCACGAGTTTGGAGTCCATCCGCACGGCAACGGTGTCCGCGCCGAGGTCGCGGGCTGCCTCAAGACCGGCGATCAGGCCGCTGTACTCGGCCACGTTGTTGGTCGCGATGCCGAGGCCGCCGCGCCGCTCGGCCAGCACGGCGCCGCTCGCCTTGTCGAGCACGACGGCGCCGAAGCCGGCCGAGCCGGGATTGCCCCGCGAGCCGCCGTCCGCCTCGACGATCACCTCACCCGACATGCCCTACAGCCCCGACTCCGCGGTGCGGACCATGATCGCGCCGCACTCCTCGCACCGCACGACCTCGTCGGCGGCGGTCTCCTTGATCGCGGCGATGGCGTGCCGGTCCAACTCGATCCGGCAGGCACCGCAGCGGCGGGAGCGCAGGAGCGCGGCGCCGATGCTCTTCTGTGCGCGGACCCGGTCGTAGAGGGAGAGCAGGTCGGCCGGGAAGCCGCCGACCAGCGCCTTGCGGTCCGCCTCCCGGCGCGCCTGCGCGGTGTCCAGGTCGGCGAGGGCCTGGTCGCGGCGCTGCTGCGCGTCGGTCAGGGTCTCCTCGGCCTTGCCGAGTTCTTCCTGCGCGTGCTTGATGTCCAGTTCGACGGCTTCCCGCCGCTCCATCAGTTCGAGCAGGTCGTCCTCAAGCGCGGCCTGCCTCCTGGTGAGGGTTTCCAGTTCGTGTTCGAGATCGGTGACCTGCCTCGCGCCGACGTTGCCGTCGTTGAGCAGTTTGCGGTCGCGGTCCTCCCTGGCCCGCACCGCCTCGATCTCGTCCTCCTGCTTGGTGATCTCGCGGCTGAGGTCCTTGTGCGCGGTTTTCGCCGCGACCAGCGCGTCCTTCCTGACCTGGAGCGTTGCCTCGGCCTTTTCGATCACGGCCAGCTCGGGCAGGGTGCGGCGGCGGTGGTCGATCCTGGCCAGTTCCGCATCGGCATCGGCGAGGTCGAGCAGCCGGCGTTGCACGGCTGGTTCGGCTTTCACGGTCGGGACCTCCCGGTGTTCGGTGTCATGCGGCTCGTCGCTGCGACCGTCCACGGGTCGGTGCGACGGGTGGAAACGAAGACTTCGACCGTACCGCGCGTCGCGCTGCGCAGGATGTCGGCTGCCTGCTCGCACCACGGCCACTCACTGGCCCAGTGCGCGACATCCACCAGGGCGGGCACGGCACCGGCCGCAATGTGCTCACTGGCCGGATGGTGCCGCAGGTCGGCCGTGACGAAGGCGTCAACGCGCGCATCGGTCGCGTCGCCGAGGTAGCCGTCGCCGGCTCCGCCGCTGACCGCGACGGTCCTAATCAGACGGTCTGGGTCTCCTGCCGCGCGGACCCCGGGCGCGGTGGCCGGGAGGCGATCGGCGACGCGTTGGGTGAACACGCGCAGCGGCTCGGGTTCTGGCAGCTCGCCGATCCGGCCGATGCCGGTGACGCCGTCCGGGTTGGCCCGCAGCGGGCGCAGCACGCGCAGGCCGATGGCGGCGGCGAGCGCGTCGGACACGCCGGGCGACGCCGAGTCGGCGTTGGTGTGCGCGCAGAGCAGCGCGATCCCGTTGCGGATCATGGTGTGCACGAGGCTGCCCTTGGGTGTGCTGGCCGGGACGCCGTGCACGCCGCGGAGCAGCAGCGGATGGTGCGCGACGATCAGCTGGGCACCGCGTTCGATCGCATCCGCGACGGTGTCCTCGACCGGGTCGACGCAGACCAGCACCCGTCCGACCGGCTCGGTCGGGTCACCGCAGACCAGGCCGACCGCGTCCCAGGACTCGGCCAGCGCGGGCGGATAGGCCGTTTCGAGCACGGCCACGAGTTCGGCGAGAGTCGTCATGGGGTGGCGAGTTCCTTGGTGGTGAGGACGTCGGCGAGGGCGGCGAGCAGCGGGATCGCCGCCTCCGGGGAGCGGACGGCGACGCGGAGGTGGTCGGGGGTGAGGCCGGGGAAGGTGTCGGCGCGGCGGACCGCGATGCCACGCTCGCGCAGCGCGTCCCGGACGGCCGGACCGTTGCGGACGCGGAGCAGGAGGAACGGGGCGTGCGCCGGCCGCGCCACCTCGATGCCGGCCAGGCGGGTCAGTTCGGCGATGAGGTGGTCGCGGTGTGCGGCCAGTTCGACGGCCGCCGTTGCCGCTTCCGCGACGGCGTGCGGCTCGGCGCAGGCGGTGACCGCGGTGAGCACCAGGCTGTTGACTGGCCATTGTGGACGGTTGGCGGCCAGGCTGGCGAGCAGGTCGGGGGCGCCGATGGCGTAGCCGGCGCGCAGACCGGGCAGGGCCCAGGTTTTCGTGAGGCTGCGCAGCACGAGCAGGCCGGGCACGGCCGAGTCGGCGGCGAGCGATTCGGGTTCGCCGGGGACCGCGTCGGCGAACGCCTCGTCGACGACGAGCACGCGGCCGGGGCGGGCCAGGGCGCGGAGGGTGTCGGCGGGGTGCAGGACCGAGGTGGGGTTGGTCGGGTTGCCGACGACGACCAGGTCTGCCTCGTCGGGGACCTGGTCCGGGTGCAGGCGGTAGCCGTCGGACTCGGCGAGCAGGACGCGGTGGATCGGGACGTTCGCCGTGGCCAGGGCGACCTCAGGCTCGGTGAACGAGGGGTGCACGACGGCGGCAAGGCGCGGGCGCAGGGCCGGCAGCAGGGCGAACCCCTCGGCGGCGCCGGCAAGGACGAGCACCTCGTCGGGGTGCCGACCGTGCCGGCGGGCCACGGACTGGCGAGCCTCGGCGTCCTGCGCGACCGACGGGTAGCGGCCGATGTCGTCGATGGCCGCGACCAGCCGGGCGCGCAGCCACGCGGGCGGGCCGGGCAGCCGCACGTTCACCGCGTAGTCGATCAGGCCCGGCGCGGCGTCCACGTCGCCGTGATGGCGCAGCAGAGCCTGCTCGTCGGAGGGGTCGATGGTCATCAGGCGCGAGTGTAGATGTCACCTGGTGCACGGCGACCGCGCCGCAGGCCGAGGAGGGTCAGCGCGGTGCCCAGCAGGCACAGGTAGCCGAACCAGTCGCCCCACCGGGTGTAGAGGGTCGTTCCGGTGCGCAGCGGCAGGTCCGCGGTGACCGAAACGACCGGTGCGCCGGAGTCCGCGAGCGACTGGGCGAGCACGCGACCGTGCGGATCGGCGAGCAGCAGGTAGCCGAGGCGGGACGACCGAGCCATCGGGTAGCCGTTCTCGACCGCCCGCATCAGCTGCACGCGGCTCTGCGACCAGGCGTCGACAGTGAAGTCGAGCGCGGGCACGACCATCAGGCGCGCGCCTTCCCGCGCGTAGCGGCGGCCGAGCGCGGGTTGGCCGAGGTCGGCGCAGATGGCGACGCCGATCCGGCTGGTGACGTCGGTGAGGAAGGCGTCGGCGTGGCCGGGTGTGATGGCGGATTCGACGCCGGGCACCGGGAACTGCTTGTGGTAGACGACCGGCGGGCCGCCGTCGGCGGGGAAGCCGAGCGCGGCGTTGTAGCGCGGGCCGGACGTCCGGACACCGAGGCCGACCACGATGTCGAACCGCCGGTCCCTTGCCACGCCCGCGAACTGGCTGACCAGTCCGGGCAGGGTGGCGTCGTCGGCCGTCAGGTCCTTCTCGGGCAGCACGACGATCCGGGTCGAGCCGATCGGGATGGCACGGACCGCGGCGAGGTCGGCGCTCAGCAGGGCGTCGCCCTCGGGAGTGCCGAGACGCGGCTCGTCGGCGGCACCATGGACGGCGAGCGCGGTGACGCGGATCGCGGGGCCGGCTGGGGCGTTCAACCGCGCGAAGCCGTAGGTCAGGGCAACGACAAGGAGCGCGGTGCCGGCGGTGATCACGCGAAGCCGGTTCGCTGGGCGAATGCCGGGTGCGAACAGGGCGGCGATGCTGGCCGGGACCAGGGTGAGCAGGAAGGTGATGCCCCAGATGCCGGTCGCGGACCCGATCTGGAGCACGGGCAGCAGGTCGGCCTGGGTGTTGGCCAGGCTCCAGTTCGAGCCGGCCGGGCCGAGCAACGCGACCAGATATTCGATGCTGGTCCAGGCCGTTGCGAAGGCCAGCGCCGCGACCAACCACCGGCGGCGGAGGAGCAGGCCGCGAAAGAGCAGGACGACGAATGCGATCAGCAACGGCGCGGAAACCAGCAGGACCAGGACGACCGGAGCGGGTATCCGGATGACGAACGCATAGTAGTAGAACAAGTCGAGGCTGCCGAGTAAATAGGCGACGAATGCGATGAGCGCCGATTGGCGCCAGCTAACGCGCGGGGCCACGAGTAGAATCGGAATCGGCGCCAACCAGGTGAGCCAGGGAATGGGCGTCAACGAGTCGCCGAACCAGTAGAGGGCGGCGGAGGCGATGGTCGCGAGTATCGATCTAGTCAGGTTGCCCGACATGGAGGATTCTCCGTACGGCACGATGGCAGAATTCGCGGAATTCGGGTTCCGGCATACCGATCCGGCCACCGTGATAGAGCTGAACGAGGCCGTGTAGTTCGGCTGCGATGATCAGAGCGAGCGGCAGCACCTGTTCGTCTGCCGGCAGCATGCCGACCCTGACGGCCGCGTTGATGCTGGTGGTCAGCAGGTTGAAGGTGGGCGAGTTGCCGTTGGCGAAGTCGTCGGGGAACCGGCGGGCGTTGTCGCGGTGTTCGGTGAACAGAAAGAAGTACAGGTTGGGCTTACCGAGCGCGAAATCGAGGTACTGGTCGAGCGATCTGCTGATCGCGGTCGGGAGGTTCTCCGTGGTGACAACCGAGAGATCCCGCTCTTCCCATTCTTTCCCGAGTTCGGCGAAGGAGATCTCAGCGATCGTGTCGAGCAGCGCCTCACGATTCGGGAAATGTCGATAGATGGCCATCGGTGTGACGCCGACGTTGGTGGCTAACCGGCGCATGCTGACCGCGTCGACCCCTTCTTCGACCAGCACGGCGCGCGCGACGGCGACGATTCGGTCAGCGGTCGGCGAACTCATGTCTACACCGTACACAGCGATGTCTACGCTGTAAACAAGGCCGGTGCCGTAGACTTCGGCCCGTGACTGGCAGGCGGTATGCGGTGGCGTTCGTGTGTTCCGGCAACATCTGCCGGTCGCCGATGGCCGAGTCGATCTTCCGGCGACACCTCGACGAGGCTGGCCTTGCCGACCTTGCCGACGTGCGCAGCGCCGGCATCGGCGACTGGCATGTCGGCGAACCCATGGACGAGCGCGCGGCCGAGACGCTCGTCACGGCCGGTTACCCGAGCGGGCACGTCGCCGCACAGGTCGGACCCGGGCATCTGGCCGGTGACCTGCTGCTGGCCATGGACAGCGGGCATCACAAGGCCCTGCTGCGGATGGTCGACGACCCGGACAAGGTGCGGATGTTCCGCTCGTTCGACCCGGCCGCCGACCCCAACGACCTGGACGTGCCCGACCCGTACTACGGCCGCGACGACGGCTTCGCCGAGGTGCTCCGCATGCTGGAGGCGGCGATGCCGGGGCTGGTGGAGTTCGTCAGGGAACAGGTGGCCGACGGACCCCGTGCGGCCTCATGAGCGGCCACGGGCTTACCGTGGAGTGGTGCGGCGACTCAGCTTTCTGCTCCGACCGGGCTGGTTGGGCCTGGTCGCCGGCGTGCTCATCTTCGCGGGAGCCTGTTTCTGGATCCTGTCGCCGTGGCAGTTCGGCCGCAACGCCGAGCGGCAGACCCAGATCAACGCGCTGACCGACGCGCAGAGCAGTGCGCCGGAGCCGCTGGACCAGTTCCTCCCCGGCAACGCCGAGCCAACGGCCGAACAGGAGTGGTTCCGGGTCACCATGACCGGCCACTACCTGCCCAATGACGACGTGGTGGTACTGCTCCGCGAGATCGACTCGTGCGCCGACTGCGATCCGAGCCCCGCGTTCGAGATCCTCACCCCGTTCCACCAGGACAACGGCACGAACGTGCTGGTCGACCGCGGTTATGTCGCGCCGGGCAGCTTCGATCAGGTGCCACGGTACGCGGCCGCGCCACGAGGGCAGGTGACCCTGACCGCCCGGGTGCATCCCGACGAACCGATCAGCGGACGCAGGTCGCTCATCCAGAACGGGCACCACGAGGTCTACGACATCAACGCGAAGGTCGTCGGCCGGTCCGTCGGGGTGCTCATGCGGCCCGGCTCGTTCGCGCTGGTGTCCGACCAGCCGGGGGCGTTGGGCATCGCGGCGCTACCGCAACTGGACTCGGGACCGTTCCTGTCCTACGCCTGGCAGTGGATCACCTTCGGCGTGATGGCCATCGGCGGCCTCGGCTACTTCACCTGGCGCGAACTCAAGCCGGGCGGCGCGCTCACCCCGGAGGGTCGGGCGCGGCGCAGGGCCGAGAGGGAAGCGCTGCGCGCCGAGCAGCAGTCCGACGAGGGGGCGAGCCGGGTGCCGACGGCGCGGAAGAAGAAGGTGCGGGGCCGGCACAAGATCGCGCGAATGATCGCTGAGGACGAGGCAAGGGAACAGGCCGAGGCGGATGCCGAGGCGCGGGAGCGGAAGGACGCCGCCGCGAGGCACTGACCTCGGTGGTGGGGCGAGTTCGCCGGCAGCACGCCTAATCGAGCACCTGCGCCGAGGCAGTGGCGGGAACGGCGTGCTCGCCGGCTGAACGACCCGCTCGGCAGGTGACAGGCAGGCCGAGGCCGGGCAGCACGGTGGCGTTGCCGTCCGGGCTCCAGCGCACCGGTATCTCGGCCTGATGTATGTCCCGGCCGACCGCGAAGCCGAGGTCGTTGACCGCGCTCGCGTAGATGAAGTCGTCCCGCCCCGGGTAGGGCGAGCGCAGCGCGACCGTGCGGCCGCCCGGATACCAGGCGGTCGCCTGGCGCTGGTTATCGCCGACGATCACCCCGAGATCGTTGATGGCGCTTCCCTTGACCTCGAAGGGATCCGTCGTCACTACGCGCACCTGACCGCTCGGGTCCCATTCGAGCACCTGGGAGGGATCGTACAGGCCGCCGACACCGCCTCCGGCGATATCGCCGCGATTGTCGATGCCATAGGCCAAGGTTTCGGTGTCGCCAACGGGCCTGGCCAGTTCGGTGGCCTGACCGTTGGCGTCCCAGCGCACCGCGAACGCCCCATACCCTCGCCCACCGCGACGCCGGCATCGTTGACGGCCCAGGGGATGGAGACGCAACTCTCCGACGAATGCCCCAGTTCGGTGATCGACCCGTTCGGGCTCCAGCGGACCGCGGTTCCGACAGTGGTGTTGTCGCTGTAGCCGACGATCTCGCCCCAGTTGTTGATCCCGGTGGCCGCGCTGTCTATCCCGCCCGGCAGAGTACCGAGGTTGGTGATCTGGCCCTCGGCGTTCCAGCGCGCCGCCCGGTCGTGGTCGTCGGGGGTGTACGCATCGCCGACCGCCACGTTACAGATGTTGATGGACATGGCCTCGCCGACATCGAGTGTCTGCGTGTCGGCGCCTGCCGGGGTGGCCGGCGCGGCGAACAGGGCGGTGACGGTCGCGGTCGCGAGGGCCATGGATCTTCGTTGAATTCCCATGTTTCGAGTGAAACCCGCGCTGCCGCACAGCGCAGCCTCCGCGCCGCGCTCGACCCGATCGGATCGCACGGCTCGCCCTTTGCGCCCGTTCCTGCCGAGGTGATATTCGGCCAATCGTGAACGAATACCGCAGGGCACGAAAGTCACCGATGGCGGCCGGATATCCAGGCCGTGATCACGGCGACCACACCGGCCAGTGCACCGACCACTCTGGACAGTTCGACGGCGCGGGTGACGTGACCGGCGTCCGGGGTGCGGCCGTCGCCGAGCACGGGACGGTCCTCGACGCCGTGCGGGTAGGCGGTGCGGCCGCCGAGCCGGATCTCCAGCGCGCCGGCGAACGCGGCCTCGATCTGGCCCGCGTTCGGACTCGGATGGGCGGAGGCGTCCCGGCGCCAGGTGCGCCACGCGCCCGAGGACGAACCGCCGACGACCGGGGCGCCGACCGTGGCCAGCAGCGCGGCAAGCCGAGCGGGAGCGAGATTCAGCACGTCGTCGATGCGCGCGGCGGCCCAGCCGAACCGTTGGTAGCGCGGGGAACGGTGACCGACCATGGCGTCCAGTGTGTTCGCCGCGCGGTAGCCGAGCAGGCCGGGCACGCCGGCGACCGCGCCCCAGAACAGCGGGGCGACGACCGCGTCCGAGGTGTTCTCGGCAACGGATTCGACGGCGGCGCGGGCCAGGCCGGTCTGGTCGAGGGCCTGCGGGTCGCGGCCGCACAGGCTGGGCAGCCGGTCACGCGCCGCGGCGATGTCGCCCGCGTCGAGTTCGGCGCCGATCGCGGTGCCCTGTTCGGCAAGGGAGGCACCGCCGAGCACGATCCAGGTGGCGGCGGCGGTGGCGAGCATCTGCACGACCGGGCGACGCCTGCCGACCCGCTCGACGGCGAGGCCGAGCGCGACCGCGCCGCCGCTGAGCAGCGCGGAGTGCACGAGGCCGGGAATCTTGTCGTCGCGGTAGAGCCAGTTCTCGGCCTTGCCGGCCGCGCAGCCGAACGCGGCGACCGGGTGGCCGCGTCGCGGGTCGCCGAACAGGCCGTCCGCTGCGATGCCGAGCAACATGCCGATGGCGCGCGCGCCGCTCACGCAGATCTCCCTCGATGGCCACCAATCCCAGGTGGGTCGGACGCTACCCCGCGGCACCGACATGCCCGTATAGGGGCGGTGTGGTCAGCGCGACGCGGGCGGGACACGTAAGCTGGCCGGCCGTGGACTCGGAGCAACCGGAGGGGGCGGACCCCCGTCTGGGGGGCGGCAACGACCCGGAGGGGGCAGGCTCCCGTCCGGGGGTCGGCAACGATCAGGGCATCGAACGCCGCCTACAGCTGTTCGCCTACCTGCAACCCGGCCGCAATCACCGCACCTACCTGGCGATCATGCGGCTGTTCACCTCAACCCTGCTGGCCGACCTCTCCGCAGGCGAGGTCGCGTCGGCGTTGGCCAAGGCCGAGCGCGATGGGCAGATCGACCCCGGTGAGTCGCAGATCGAGGTGGTCCTCCCCCGGCTGCGTCAGCTGCTCGACTGGGGGAACCTGGTCCTCGGCAGGCGTGAGGCCGTTGCCACCAGCATCGCCGAGTTCCAGCAGGGCAGCGTCCGCTACCAGGTCAGCAAGCTGGCCGTGCGGGTGCAGCGGGACGCGGACGAGCTGCTGCGGGTGCCGGAGGGCGCCCGCGAGGTGTCGCGCGAGCTGCTGCCGGCCATCGAGCGCGGGGTGACGCAGCTCGGGCAGACGCTGGCGAACGCGGTGGCAACCGAGCGCGACGATCCGGGTTCACGCGGCGCGCGACGGGCCAGGGAGATGCTGGCCGAGCAGGTGACAACACTGTTCCTGCAACACGCCGAGCTCGCGGTGACCGTGCGCGACTTCTACGCCTACCTTGGCCAGATCCTGACCCGCAACCATCTCGCGGCCGAGGAGATCACCGGCTTCCGCGACCTGCTCGTCGAGTACATCCAGTTGGTGGTGGAGGACGTGCTGCGGCACACGCCCGCGATCGCGGACGGCCTTGCCAGGCTCGCAGGCGAACGGGAGGAGATGCTGCGGCTGCTCACCGCCAGCGTGTCGTTCGCGCCACCGCGACCCGGCGATGCGGATCTGGCCGTCGAGCGGGCGCGCGGCCGGACCGTCGCCGACTGGGTGCAGCTGACCGGCTGGTTCGTGGACAGCCCCGGCAGCCCGAGCCAGGTCACCGCGTTGCGCGACGCGACGGCGCGCGCGATCGGCGCGTTGCTGGCGACGGTGAAGCGGGCGACGTCGGGCGGCGGGCTGTTGCCGAGCAGGCGCGGCGAGCTGCTGAACCTGGCGCGCTGGTTCGACGCCGCCGACCAGAAACAGGCGGACGCGCTGTACACGGCCGCGTTCGGCCTGCACTCCGCGCGCAACCTGCTGCCATCGCCCGAGCACGACGGCGACGACGAGCACACGCCGTGGCGTGACGGGCCCGTTGTCGACGTGCAGGTGAGCGTGCGCAGCAGGGGTGATCGCGGGGCGCGCGGCCGGACCTCGCGGATCCTGGACGACCCGATCGGGCGCGAGTCGCTGCTGGCGCAGGCGCGGGCCGACGAGGCGAAGCGGCGGGCGGCGGCAGCCGAGCTGATCAGGGCGGCGCCGAGGCTGGACCAGGTGACGTTGTCGGCGGGCGCGCTTGGTCAGTTGTGCGAGCTGTTGACGTTGGCCATGGCGCAGCGCAGCCACCCGACCGACGCGGGCGAGGCCGCCGACCCGGTGCGCGGCCTGCGGCTGACGCTCACGCCGCAGACCGGGCACACCACGCGGGTGCGCAGCGCGGCCGGCACGCTCACCCTTCAGAACACGCGACTCGCGGTCGTGCCGACGGACGGGGACATCGCGTGAGTCCGAGGTCCGAGGTCCTGGACGGGCTGTCCGAGATCGACGCGGCGAACGTGGTGCGTTGCGCGCGGGTGCTGCTGCGCAGGCCGCTGCTGCGCGCGGCAGGGCCGGACGGCGACCTGTTGCCGCTGGTCTACCGGCATCGGGTGGCGTTGGCCGACCTGTTCGCGCAAACGCTTGGCTACCGGTTGGTGGTGCAGCGGCAGTTCGCCCGGCTGTACAAGTCGATGCCCGAGGGTGAGCTGCGGCGCGGCGAGTCCGCATTGTCGCCGCGCGCCTACACGTATCTCGCGTTGACCATCGCCGCGCTGACCGGCGCCGGCCGGCAGGTGTTGCTGTCGCGGCTGGTCGCGGACGTGCGCGCGGCGGGCGTCGAGGCCGGGATCACGATCACCGACGATCTCGCGGACCGGCGCGCGATCGCGGCGGCGCTGCGGCATCTGCTGACCTTGGGCGTGTTGCACGAGACCGAGGGTTCGGTCAGCGGGCTGCTCGGCGAGACCACGACCGAGGCGCTGATCACCATCGACACCGACCTGCTCGGCCAACTCCTGGTCGGGCCGCTGGCGGAAGCCAGGGACGGGGCGCATCTGCTCGAACTCGCGGCGCGGCCGGGTCCGCGCGGCATCGAGCACGCGGTGCGGCGGCGGCTGGTCGAGGATCCGGTGGTGCTCTACGCGGACCTGCCGCCCGAGCAGGCGGACTGGCTGCGGCGGCGGGCGCGCCGTGAGTCAGGACTGTTGGAGTCGTGCTTCGGGTTGATCACCGAGACGCGGGCCGAGGGCATCGCCGTCACCGACCCCGAGGACTACCTGACCGATCTGGTCTTCCCCGGCGCGAGCACGGTCAGCCGGATAGCTCTGCTCGCGTTGCCGGAACTGCTCGCCGATGCCGATGAGATCGCCCGGCCGGACGGGCGGGTACCGGTCGAACGTGAGGCGTTGCGCGCGGTGTGTGCCCGGTTGGTCGAGGACTATCCTGCTGCGTGGTCGAAGCAGGCCACCGAGGACGTCGGCCGCCTCGCCGAGGACGTGCTCGACCTGCTCGACGCCATGGGGCTGGCCGTGTTCACCGCAGAGGATGGTTGGCTACTCAACCCGGTCGCGCACCGCTGGCTGCCCGAGCCGGACGAGCGGCCCGCGCGGGAGCTGCCGGCGCCCGAACCACCAGCGCCCCAGCCTGAGCCGGGCTGGTCCCTTTTCGACCACAGCAGCCATGACGAGACCGACGACACGAACGAAGCACGGGAGGCCGGAGCATGACGGCGGCAGGCGCGGACCGGTGGCGGCTGCACCGTGGCGGCATCGTCAACATCTGGCAGTACGACGAGCAGGAGTTCGACTTCTCCGGCGGACGCGCCGTCTTCCAGGGCACCAACGGTTCCGGCAAGTCGCGCACGCTGGAACTGCTGCTGCCGCTGTGTCTTGACGGCGATCTGCGTCAGTTGGGGTCCAAGGGTTTCGACACGGTCAGCATCCGCAGGCTGATGCTCGACGACTACGACGGCGGCCCGAACCGGATCGGCTATGCCTGGGTCGAACTGCGCAAGCTCGACGTCCAAGGCCGCGAGAAGTACCTGACTTGCGGCGTCGGTTTGAAGGCTTCCGCGGCTTCCCAGCAGGTCAGCGACTCGTGGCGGTTCGTGACCGAGTCGCGGGTCGGCATCGACCTGCGGCTGGCCGGACCGGATCGGGTGCCGTTGGGCCAGGCGCAGTTGCGTGAGGAGATCGGCGCGGACTGTGTGTTGGAGGACGCCGCGTTCCGCGCGCGGATCGCGGAGGTCGTGTACGGCATGCCGGCCAGCCGCTACGGCGACCTGCTGCACCTGCAACGCACGCTGCGCAACCCGGACGTCGGCTTGAAGGTGTTGGAAGGGCAGTTGGAGCAGATCCTCTCCGACGCGCTGCCGCCGCTGGACGCCGCGATGATCGAGCAGTTGGCCAGCTCGTTCGAGGATCTGGAGTCGATAAGGGAGAACATCGGTCGACTGTCCACTGCGGACACCGCACTGTCGGCGTTCCTGAGCAGCTACAACGGGTACGCGCTCGGCTCGCTGCGCAGTGCCGGTGAACGCGCGCAGAGCGCGGCGAACGCGTTGCGCGCCGAACGCAACGAGACCAGCAAGCTCGCAAGGCGACGCGAGGAGCAGGTGCTCGCGCACGTGGCCGCCGTGTCGACCGTCGAGGAGTTGGAGGCGCGCGGCGACGAGCTGGACCGGGCCATCGACTCGCTCAAGGAACTCCCCGCCTACCAGGGCCTTCGCGACCTGTCCGACCGCGAGCGCCTGGTCGCCGCCGCGCGCACGGCAGCGGGCAACGCGATCGACGCGGCCAGCAAGCACCGCACGCACGCGGACCGCGCGGTGGACACCGTGCTGACCGTGCTGCGCAGGCTCGACCAGGACACCGAGGCGGCCAGCGAGCTGATCTCGGTGACCCGCCAACGACTTTCCGCCGCCGGCCTCGACCCGGCCCTGTGTCCGAGGGTGCCGGTCGCACCGCCCGCCGAGGCGGGTGTGCTCACCGAGTTGGTGCGGGCCAAGCCGGACCCGGAGGCCGCGCCGGTCGAGGTGCAGCGGCGCGTGCCGCCGCAGGTGCACCCGGAAGCGTACGAGGCGGACCTGCGGGCGGCCGCGAAGCGCGCCGAGCAGGCGACGCGGATCGCCGGCCAGCGCGCGGCACTGACGCTCGCGCTGCACGCGCGGGCCGTCGACGCGGACCGGCAGCGGCAGTCGTTGGAGGGCCTGCGGCAGGCGGCGCGCACCGCGCAACTGGAGGCGACCGAGTCGGCCGGCCGGCGCAACGAGGCCGGTCAGCGGCTGGAGGACGCGGCAGCGACCTGGTGGGAGAAGGCGCGCAACTGGGTCAGTTCCGGCCCGTTCGCCGAGACCAGTGCCCGGCCGCCGGAGCCGCCGAGCCTGGCGGAACTGCGCGGCGACGCCGATGTGGCGCGGGCCGCGCAGGAGGCGGCGCGGGCCTGGGCCGCGCCGAGGTTGCAGGAGCTGCGCCAGGCCGTGCTGTCCGCGACGCACCGGACCGAGGAGATTGCCGCGCGGATCGCGGACGCGGAGGCCGAGCTGATCGGGTTGCGCGGCGGCGTGGACGCGGCCCCGCCCCGGCCCGCGTACGCGCGGGTGGACCGGGACGCGTCGGAGGGTGCGCCGTTCTACCGGTTGGTCGACTTCGCGCCCGGTCTCGACGAGACCGAACGGGCAGGGCTGGAAGCGGCCTTGCAGGCCAGCGGTTTGCTCGCCGCGTGGGTGCTGGCGGACGGGCGCGACGGCGCCGTTGCCGATCCCGAGGTCGCCGAACTGCTCGCCGCACCCGCCGATCCGGCATCAGGGCGGACACTCGCGGATGTGCTGGTGGCCTCGGTCGAGCCGGGGTGCCCGGTGCGGACCGAGGTGGTCGAACGAGTGCTGCGCGCGGTCGGCCTCCTCGACGGCAAGCCTGCCTCTGGTGGGCTCGCGGTGTCGACAAGCGGGCAGTGGCGAGCCGGGGTGCTCAGCGGCGCGCTGACCAAGCAGGCCGCGGAGTTCGTCGGCGCGGGCGCTCGACAGGCGGCGCGGCAGCGGCGCATCGCCGAACTGGGCGCGCACATCGAAACCCTGGACGCGCAACGCGCATCGGCCGATGACGAGCTGGCCGCGCACGCCGAGCGAGTGTCCGCTGTGGAGCGTCACCTTGAGGCGTTCCCTGACGACCGCGGCCTGATCGCCGCGCACGCGACGTTGGCGACGGCAGTCCGCACCGCGGCCGAGGCGACCGAGAAGGCCGCGCGGCTGCGCTCCGAGCAGAGCGCGGCCGACGACCGGCACCAGGCCGGCCAGGCCGAACTGATGCAGACCGCGGCCGAGGCCGGACTGCCCGCCGACACGGAAACCCTGTACAAGGCCAACCAGGCGGCCGTTGCCGCGCGGGGCAGCGCTGAGCAGTTGCGCGACACCCTGATCGGCCGGTGCGTGCGCACCGTCGCCGATCTCGCCGACGCCCTGCATGACCACCAGGCAGCGGTCGACGACCTTGAGGACGCGGCGCGCGCCGCCGAACAACGCTGCGCGGAGTTCGCAAGGGAGGCGAGCGCGCTGTCCGACCTGACCTCGGCCATCGGCGGCGACGCCGAGGAGGTCGCCGGTCAGCTGACCGAGTTGGAGGAGCGGCGACGCGCGCTGCGCACCGAACTGCCGGCCGCACGCAACACGGCGACCGAGCTGTCCAACCAGGTGGTGAAGACGGAAACCCTGTTGGAGGGCAAGGAAACCGCGATCGAGGCGAAGATCGAGGCCGCGAACAACGCGGAAGCCGCGTTCCGCGCCGCGTTGGCCGCACCGGGCGTGTGGGCGGCGGCCTTCGCCGAGCCGACACCGATTCCGGACGACGTGTCCGAGGCGATCGCCCTGCTCGGCTCGGTTGAGAAGCGCGCCGTGAGTGAGGAGGTGGTGATCACCAAGCTGCAGGCGTTGCAGACCGCGCTGGCCGGCACCAACGAGATCACCCCGCAGCGGCACGGCGGCGTGCTCACCATCGTGGTCGCCGGCGAACAGGGTCCGCGGCCGGTGGCCGAGGCGGCCCGCGAGGTCAGCACGCAACTGGCCGAACAGCGCGGTTACCTCGGCGAGCGCTACCAGGACATCTTCGCCGCGTTCATGCTCCGCGACCTCGCGGAACGGCTGCACGGCCAGATCAGCGTCGCCGAGGATCTTGCGCGGCGGATGAACGAGGTGCTCGACGTCGCAAGGTCCAGCCAGGGCGTGCACGTCCAGTTGGAATGGCAGCCGTCGGCCGCACTGGACGAGACCATCCTGGACGCGTTGAAGCTGCTCCGCATGCCGTTCGCCAAACGCACCGAGGAGCAGGACGAGACGCTGCGCCGCGCGTTCACCGAGCGGATCGACGCGGAACGGGACAGCCACTCCGGCGGCTACCCGGAGATCCTGACCAGGGCGCTGGACTACCGGTCCTGGTACACGTTCACCGTGCGCGTGCGCGACAGCGGACCGGACGGCAAGCCGCGCACGAGGCGAATGCGCCAGTTGTCCTCCGGTGAAACGCGACTGGTGTCCTATGTGACCCTGTTCGCGGCGGCTGCCGCGTTCTACGGCGCGGTCAGCGGCGCGACACCGCAAGCGGGACCGCTGCGCCTGGTGCTGCTGGACGAGGCATTCGAGCGGCTCGACGACCCGACCATCGCGCGCATGCTCGGCCTGCTGGTCGACCTGGACATGGACTGGATCATCACCTGGCCCTCCGGCTGGGGCGTGTCCGAGAAGATCCCGCGCATGCACATCTACGACGTGCTGCGGCCGAAGTCCGGTCGCGGCGTCGCGTGCACGCACACCACCTGGGACGGCGCCGCCCTCGCCCAAGCCGACGACTGAGCGAGGACGGCTTCCCAGTCAGCCCTGGGCTATCCGGATGGTGTTGCCGGCCGGGTCGCGGAACGCGGCGTCGCGCACGCCCCAGAACTGGTCGGCCGGTTCCTGGAGCACTTCGGCGTCTGAGTTGGCCGCGACCTTGTCGAAGGTGTCGTTGAGATCGTCCGAACGGAACTGGACCATGCCGAGCGAGCCCTTGGCGAGCAGGGCGGCGAGCGCGTCGCCGTCCTCCTTGGACCGGCCGGCGCGCGGGTCGGACAGCACGATCTCGATTTCCGGCTGGGTGTCGGTGACCAGGGTGATCCAGCGGAAGCCGTCGTTGGCCACTTCCCTGGTCACCTTCAGGCCGAGGGTGTCCCGGTAGAACGTGATTGCCGCGTCGACGTCGTCGACGGCGATGTGTACGCCACTGATGGAAACGCTCATGTCAGGGACACTATGCGGCCAGCACGCGGGGTGCTTCTCGAAAACTATTTGTCTGCGGCCTGTCCCCGACCACGCTCGCGACGCGGCCGGGTCAACGCCATGGTCTGGCAGGTCGGCATGCCGCGCAGCTCGTCGTGGTCGCGGGCGCGGTAGGCCGACGGCGGCTCGCCGACCAGCTCGGTGAACCGGGTGGAGAACGAGCCGAGGCTGGCACAGCCGACCGCGAAGCACACCTCGGTCACGCTCAGCTCGCCGCGCCGCAGCAGCTCCTTGGCCCGCTCGATGCGCCGGGTCATCAGGTAGGCGTACGGGGTCTCGGCGTAGACCTCCCGGAAGCGCCTGCTGAAATGCGCGGTCGACATCAGCGCGGTACGTGCCAGCGCTGGCACGTCCAGCGGCTGCGCGTACTCGCGGTCCATCCGGTCGCGCGCCCTGCGCAGCCGCCGCAGCTCGTCGAGGTCGACCTCCATGCCCTCATTGTGCACGTCAACCGAGGTGATCGTTGGATCCGTCGACCCAGTCGACGTAGCGCCGCGCCGAGCGGCGCACCGCGTTCTTGGCGTCGGCGAGCACGGTGCGACCGGACAGGCTGTACACGCGGTCGAACTCGTAGGGTTCCAGCCGGTCGACGATCGCCCGCACCAACCGTGCGGAGAGCGGGATCTGGTTCGGGTAGCTGCGCATGAACGTGACCCAGCCGGCGGCCCGCACCGGCACCATGGTGTCGCCGACCAGCAGCACGCCCCTACCCTCGGCACCGCTCGCGACGTGCGCGACGGCGGCGCCTGGGAAGTGCCCGCCCGCCTCGACCAGCGTGACCCCGGGCAGCACCTCCTCCTCGCCGGACCACTCCCGGATGACCGGGTCCTCCCGCTGCACCCACTCCCGGTCCACGGCGTGCACGAGTACCGGAACGTGCCCGAGGCGGTGGCTCAGCGCGACCTGTGCGCCGTACATGTGCGGATGGCTGGCCACGATCACCGCCGCCCCGCCCAGCTCGACGATCTTGTCGACCAGCTGCTGGTCGACGTGGTTCGGCGGGTCCCAGATCAGGTTGCCTGCCGGGGTCCGTACCAGGTAGGTCCACTGCCCGATGCCGAACTCCGGTTCCCGGTTCAGCCGATGGATGTCGGGCTCCAACTGCTTGTGCACCAGGTGGTGGCCGTCCTCGGCCAGCGTGTCCAGCGTCGTCCACACCTGGCCGGTCTCGGGCACGTACTGCCGCTCGTCCGCGCAGATCCGACAGGTGTGCGCGGGCGGCCGCTCGCTGTCGGGGTGCTCGACACCGCAGGTGCCGCAGATCCAGCTCGCCATGCCGCCAGTCTCGAACCTCCAGCGGACTGTAGGTCAAGCTGTGGACCAAAGTGGACACCGGCCGGTCAGCCGACCGTGTAGGTGTACGGGATCGCGGCCAGTTCGTCGCCCGCCTGGTCGGACACGGAGGTGGTGTCGACGTACAGGACGCCGGTGACCAGGGTGCCCTTGGGCGCGCTCGGCGTGAACGTCACGGTGATCGTGCCGGTCGCGTTCGCGTCGACCTGGACGGGCGTGAACGACGGCGCGGTGGCCCTGACCGTGGCCAGCCACTGGTCGCCGGACGTTGAGGTGACCTCGGCGTCGAAGCCCCTGGTGTGGGCGACGACGGCAAGGTTGGCCGTGCCAGGGGACGGTGCCGCGCCGAACGGGCCGACGCGGTCCGCCTCCAGCAGCCACCTGCCCTGGCTGATCGCGGGCGCGGACACCGTCGCGACCGCGATGTTGCCGGGGCCGGGACTGCCGAGCACCTCGGGTTCACCGGAGTTCGCTGCGAGGTCCGAGGACACCGGGATGGAGCCGGAGGTCACGCCGATCAGCGAGTCCGTCTCGGTCGGCACCACGAACGGCGCCTGCGCGTACGGGGCGAGTGCCACGTTGGCCGCGGAGTTGCCCGGGGTCAACTGCACGTTCGCCACCGCGTTCGTCCGCGCGTCGACGAAGAACGAACCCGGCGCAGCGCCGGTGTTGTGCACGGTGACCGTCGCCGTGCTCGGCTTGCCCGCCGGCAGCGTGGTGAGCAGGCTGTTCGGCACGTTCGCCGAGGTCACGTCGACCTTGTTGAAGGTGATCGTGCCCGAGTAGCGCTCCTGCGTCGCGGTCCCGCTGACCGAGTTGGCCACGGCGACCACCAGCGACCACTGGCCGGACTCCGGCGCGCGCACGTAGCCCTGTAGCGAACTGCCGTACGCGGACGGGTTGCCGTTCGCGTCCAGCGACTGCACATTGCTGGCCTGGCTGAGGATCTCGCCCTCCGGGCTGATCACGTAGCCGACCACGTTCTGGTTGAGATCGCCGGCAAGGCTCACGCTGACGTCGAGGTCGTGCTCGCCGCCTGGCACGTCGAACCAGTAGGTGTCCTGCTGCGCGGGTGCGCCGGGTCGGCCGTTGCCGCCGGTGAGCACGCCACCGAAGCTGCCATGGCCGCCGCTGGTCGGCACGATGGCGCGCAGGGTCAGCGGCACCGCTGCCCGCGCCTTGGTGGCGCTGTTGTCGATCTCGACGGCGGCGGAGAGGTCACCGGGCTTGGCCGGCGTGTCCACCGAGATGTGCAGGGTGCCGGACTGACCGGGCGCCAGCTTCAACGTGCTCGGGGTGACCGAACCGAGGTCGGCGTACCTGCTGGCTGTGAACTGGTAGTTCACAGGACCGTTGAACCCGCTGAGTGTGTGCGCGCCGTACACAAGAGCCGTCCAGGAGCCGGCCGTTGGCGAATGCACGTCGACGTGGCCGAAGTTCGGCGGCGAGCCCGATCCGCTCTGGGGCAACGTGTAACCGGCGAAGCCGCCCTTCGGATCGAGCAGCACCATGACGAACGGCCCGGTGTTCGGCACCGCGTGCCAGGCGATCGACGCGTCCAGGTGGTCGACGCCGGGCGCGACTGTGAACGTGTGGGTTACATAGTTGTCCACCGCGCCGCCCGCGCCGATGAAGGTCGGTCCGCTCGCCGTCGTGTTCAGCACCACGCTGCCGGACTGGTCGGAGACCACAGTGGACAGTGACCTGCCGTGCGCGGTGAGGGTCTGCGCCGTGGTGCCGACGTTGGTCACGGTCTCGGTGAAGTCCTGCGCGCTGCCGGGTTCGCCGGACGCGGCCAGCTGCGACGTGCCGAACAGCAGGCCGTTGCCGACCGGCGTGCCGGAACCGTCGGCGTCCGTGACGGACTCGGCGGCCTGCACCGCGGCGAGCGCGTTGAGCAGGCCGTTGCCCTGCCGGTCGGCCGGGTCGTACTCGTCGGTCGCGGTGCTGGTGAGGATCTGCTTGATCAACGCGGGCGTCGGCTTGGCGCCGTTGTGGGTCTTGCCGTACGCCTCGATGACCAGTGCCGCGGCACCCGCGGTCAGCGGTGCGGCCTGGCTGGTGCCGCCGAATGCCTGGATGGCCGAGGGCTGGCCCCGGTAGTTCGTGCAGCCGAGATAGGTCTTGGTGTCCGCAGAGCACAGCGCCCAGCCCTCGTCGCCCGGCGCGATGATGTCGTAGACGCGGCCGTGTTCGTTGATGCCGCTTGAGCTGATCGCCGAGACGTTGTCGCTCTGCCAGCTGCCGTTGAAGCCGGGCAGGTTGGCATGCGTCTGCGCCATGATCCGATAGGTGGTGGACGCTCCGGCGGTGATGATGTTCGGGTCGCTGCCCGGGTTGTCGTTGGTGTTGCCGTAACCCGCGTCGCCGGAGGAGTTGACGATCGTCACGCCAGCCGCGACGGCCGCGTCGTTGGCGAGGCTGAACGGATCGGTACTGCTGTCCGGGTACGGGTTGGCGCCGAGCGACTCGTTGATCACGTCGACGTGGTCGACGTTGACCGCGTAGTCGATGGCCTGCACAACGGCCGACGTCGAGCCGAAACCGTTGGAGGCGATGACTTTCAGGCCGACCAGCGACGCACCGGGCGCCATGCCCCTGATCTGGATGTCGCAACCCCGGGGCAACGCGTTGGCCGCGTTGACGAAATTGGCCAGGTCGTAGGTCTGCTTGCCCTGCGCGGCAATGGAACTGGCGTCACCGAACGCCTCGCGGCCGTCGCCAGCTGGCGCTGTGCCCTCGCCGGAGAAGTCCTTGTAGTCGGTGAAAACCTTGCTGCCGTCCGGCCTGATGAAGTCGGGGTTGTCGATGTCCACGTTGTCCGCGAGAAAGGCCACCTTGACCCCCGCGCCGGTGGCCATACTCTGCGCCTGCGGCGTCTTCTGATCGCTGAAGGCGGCATTGGTGACCTGGAGGGCCTCTGGTTCGAGGAGGGGCTGCTTCGGGTCGGTCGGGCACGCGCCATCGGGTGCCTTGGGCGGAGCGGCGGGCGCGGCCTGCGCGGCGGGCGGCATCGGGGCTTCGCGGATGGGCAGGTCGGGCACGACGGCCCGCACCTGCGGGTCGCTCGCAAGGCGCGCGCTCTCCGCCGAGGTGACGGTCGCGGCGAAGCCGTTGACCACGCTGAACTGGATGATGTTCTTGGCGCCCTCGGCCTTGGCCTCGGTCACCAACGCGCCCTGCTCGGCGCGTGTCGCGTTGGTCCGGGCGGCGTCGTCGAGCCGATTCGGTGGCGTGCCGAGGTGTTGGTCGCGCAGCAGGACGATGACCGGCTGCGATGGTCCCTGGGACAACTGGGCGATCAGATGCGGCGAAAGCGGCTGCGCGGTGGGCACCGCGCTCGCCCGCGGCACCCAGCTGGTGACCGCGATCGCGGTCCCCACGGTGACCGCGACAGCGGCGGCGGTCCGCATCCGCACTGTTCTGAAATTCATTCGTACCTCTGTCTACAGGGATGATGCCCCCCTCTAGGACATCGGGCACACCATTAGTCACACCCGTCCCTGCGTCAACCACCGATAGCCTGATTCGCCGGGTGAAAGCGGCAGATGGTCCACTACAACGGGGGAACCGACCCGATCAGGTCTGCGGGTGTGATCGTGTCCCAGTAGGATTACTCGGCCTCGGCCCAGGACCGGACCATCACATTGGCGATCGAGGGCAGGCCGGGCAGCCGGAACCCGTCGTCCTCGCCGGCCAGAATGGCACGCACCCGCGTGCGGGAAATCCAGTGTGCCTCGGCGATCTCGCCGTCGGCGGGCCGCAGCGGCGCTTCGTGATCGGCGACGGCGGCGAAGCCGATCATCAGCGACCTCGGGAACGGCCACGGCTGGTTGCCGAGGTAGCGGACGTCGCGCACGGCAACGCCGACCTCCTCGGCGATCTCGCGTTTCACACAGTCCTCAAGGGACTCACCGGCCTCGACGAAACCGGCGAGCACCGAGAGCCGACCGGGCGGCCAAGGGGTTCCCCTTGCCAGCAACACATTCTCGCCGTTGACACCGCGATCGTCGTGCACGAGGCAGATCACGGCGGGGTCGGTGCGCGGGTATTCCTCCCGACCGCAACCGGGACACAGGCTCGCCCAGCCCGCCTTGATCGGGTTGACCGCTGTGCCGCACCTCGCGCAGAACTTGCCGACCCGCTGCCAGTTCAGGACCGCGGCGGCCGTGGTGAACAAACCCGCGTCGCGGGCGCTGAGCACCGGAGCGGCCAGGCGCAGGTCGAGCTTTTGCTCGCCGTCAACCAGTTCCGGTGGCTCCCAGCGGAACACGCGCTCGGCCGTGTCGTCCGGGGAGGACACGCGTAAACCCCAGTAGCCGACGCCGTCCTGCTCGCCGAGCAGCACCGCCTCCGAGGGCGGTGCGTCGCCGAAGTCCGTCGCCGGCGCGAACACCAGCTCGGTTCCCCTGGCGCGCACCGTGACCCGGCCGGCGTCGTCGAGCACCAGCACCCGCCCCGACGGCCACAGCCGCGCCTGTTTCGCCGTGTCGTTCACCAACAGCTCCTGCCGGTCCACAGTGGACCGCGAGAGCAGCGGCAGGTCGATCAGCGTGAACGGCGCGGTGGTCGCCGGGGAGGATGCCTGCGCTGTCACGGGATTTCGACTCCACCCATCGCGGCGAGCTGCTTGCTGAGCTTGTCCGCGTCGCCGACGATGACGCCGGTGAACGCGGTCGGCGTGAAGAACTCCATCGCGGCCTCGGCCACCTGCTCGACGGTGACCTCGGCGAGCCGGGCCGGGTGCCCGCGGAACCAGTCCGCGTCAAGGCCGACGCCGACCAGCGCGGCCATCTGCGATGCGAACCCGGCCTGCGACGCGGTCGAGGTGAGCAGCGTGCCGATGGCGTACTGGCGGACCGACTCGACCTCGTTCTCGGTCGGCGGGTTGGCGACCATCTTGGCCAGCTCGTAGCGCAGTTCGAGCAGGGCGCCCGCGGTCACCTCGCTGGCCGTATCGGTGTCGACAAGCAGGGTCGCGCCGCTGCCGGTGAACTCCACAGAGGACCGGGCGTGGTACGTGTAGCCCTTGTCCTCGCGGATGTTCTCGACCAGGCGCGATGAGAAGTAGCCGCCGAAGGCCAGGTTGGCCAGTTGCAGCGCCGGGTAGCGCGGGTCGGTGCGCGGCACGGCCTGCGCGGAGAGCCGGAACTGCGACTGCACGGCGCCCGCCCTGTGCACCAGCAGCAGGTCGTTGCCGGCGACCATGGGCAGCGGCGCCATCTCGACCGCGCGGGTCTCGCTGCGCCAGCCGCCGAGTCCGCGCCGCACCTCGTCGACGGCCGCGTCCGGGTCGATGTCGCCGACCACGACCAGCGCGGAACCGCGCGGCACCACGAAGTCCTTGTGCAGCGCGCGCACGGCCTCGACCTCGACAGCGGCCACGTCCTGCGCGTCGGGCATCTCGTTGACGAACGGGTGGTCGCCGTAGCGCCTGCGCTGCAACGCCTTCCTGGCGATGGTGCCCGGCTGCGCCATGGCAACGGTGATCCGCTCCACCAGCCGGTCGCGCTCCCTGGCCACCTCGTCCGCGTCGTAGGCGGGCGCGGTCATCAGGTCGGCGAGGATGTCCAGCAGCTTGGGCAGGCCGCTGGACAGGGCGCTGCCGGAGATGACAAGGCGTTCCGGGTCGACCGACGCGTGCAGGTCGGCTCCGAGCAGGGCGAGGTCGGTGTCCAACTGGACCCGGTTGCGGCCCTCGGTGCCGGTGAGCAGCGCGGTGGACAGCAGCTCGGCGATCGCGGGCCGGGCGGGTTCGTTGCCGCCGAAGGGAATCCGCAACCGGACTTCCGCCATCGGCACCGACGGCCTGCGCACCGCGAGCACGCGCAGCCCGTTGTCCAGCACGGTGTCGGTGATCGCCGGGTACTCGGCGACGGTCTGCTCGGTCAGGTCGGGCAGCGGGCGCGGGCCCTGCGCGGTCCGGCCGATCTCGGCTGCGCTGCGGTGGACTGTGGTGGTCACTCGGCACCTCCGGCCGGCTTGATCAGCAGTACGGCACGGGAGTCGGGGCGCAGCGCCTTCGCGGCCGTTGCCACGTCCTCCGCTGTTACGGCGGCGATCCGGCCCGGCAGTTCGCCGATGAGTTCGGCCCGCCCGTGCAGGAGTTCGGCGGCGCCGAACGCCAGCGTGCGAGAGACGATCCGGTCGTGGTCGGCGTACAGCTCAGCGGTCCAGCGCGCGGTGACCCTGGCCAGTTCGGTCGGGTCGGGGCCGGTGCCGGCGAGCTTGTCCAGTTCCTGGTCGAGCGTTGAGAGCACGGCGTCCGGACTGACCTCGCCGGGGTGGAACGCGGTGACCGTGAACGTGTCCGGGTCGCGCGCCTCGAACGGCGAGAACAGGCCGCAGCTGGTGCCCACATCGGTGACCAGCGCGTCGTTCTGCACCATCCGCTGCTGCAACCGGGACGCGTCGCCGTCGGACAGGACGCCGGAGAGCACCACGTTGGCCAGGTAGGCGTCGAGTTCGGTCTGCGGGTTGGGCAGCCGGTAGCCGACCGCCAGCGCGGGCACCGGGGCGAGCCGGTCGTCGATCTCGTGCCGCAGCTCGCCGGCGGGCGGCGGCTCGGCGAAGGACGGACGAGGCGGCAGCGGCCGGCTCGGCACGTCGCCGAAGTGCTTGGCCACCAGGTCCTTGGCCACGTTGATCTCGAAGTCGCCGGTCACCGTGAGGATCGCGTTGGACGGCGAGTAGTAGCTGTCGAAGAACGAGGCGCAGTCGTCAAGGGTCGCCGACTCCAGCTCGGTGAAGTCGCCGTAGCCGTTGTGCGCGTTCGGGAAGGTCTGGTAGAGGATGGCAGGCAGCGGGATCCACGGGAACCCGCCGTAGGGCCGGTTCAGCACGTTGAGCCGGATCTCCTCCTTGACCACGTCGACCTGGTTGCGCAGGTTCTCCTCGGTGATCCGGGGCGCGCGCATCCGGTCGGCCTCAAGGAACAGCGCGCGTTCCAGGCCCGCCGAGGGCAGCACCTCGTAGTAGTCGGTGAAGTCCGGGGTGGTCGAACCGTTGAACGTGCCGCCAGATGACTGCACATGTCGGAAGTGCGCGAGCTTCTCAAGGCTCTCGCTGCCCTGGAACATCAGGTGCTCGAACAGGTGCGCGAAGCCGGTGCGCCCTTCCGGTTCGGACCGGAAGCCCACGTCGTAGTGCACACTCACGCCGACGACCGGAATGTTCCGGTCCTGGGCGAACACCACACGCAAGCCGTTGTCAAGGGTGAACCTGTGCAGGTCGGGTGGGGCCATACCCGGCAGCCTACGTGGTTCGGTAGATCACGTGCGGGGGTGTCCGGCCGCGACGCGAGTCACGATGTGTCCGCGTTTTCCTGCGCGGCCTCGGTGTCCAGCGGCTCGCGCACCGCCGAGTCCTCGAACCAGTTCGTGCTGGTCGCCTCGGTGTTCGCGACGAGCGAACTCGGCGCCTGTTCGACAAGGGGTTCGAACCTCAGCGGCGGGCGCACCGCGTCCGTACTCGGCTCGGGCCGCTGCCGGTGCAACAGGTAGGCGAACCCGCCGCCCGCCGCCGCCGACACGACCAGCAGCAGGAACGCGACCCGGTGCGAGAGGCCGGTCGCCGTGCCCGGTGCGGCCGAGGTCGAGCTGACCATCGTGTTCGCGGTTGCGCCCGAAGGCACCAGCACGGTGATCTTGGTGCCGACCGAGTTGCCGCAGCCGTTGAACAGCAGGTTCATCGGCCTGCCGCCGACCGGCGCGGTGAGCGCGTCGTTGGGCGTGCTGGAGGCGCAGGACGCGGTCCTGGTGACCGTGGCCTTGACGGAGGTGCCGCCCTCCGCCGACGGCCGCATTCCGGTGAAGCCGGCGAGCAGCCACAGCGCGAACACGGCGACGGCGATCACCACGAGGCCGACAGCCGCATATGGCAGAGCCTGCCGGACTGCTGGTTTCGCGACCGTCACGGGTCTGAGGATTGCAGACAAACCCGTTCGACACGCGTTCGCGGTGGCTCGGATTGGCACGAATCACCCCGCTGCGGGAGCCCGAACGCACCCGAACAGCCCAACGGCGAGACCCACCTCACACCTGCGCTCACCCTCCGTCAACCTGAACGGACGCTGAAGGCCGGTGGCGCGGACCGGGCATCCCGGTGAAAGGGCACGACAATGCACTGGTGGCGTCTTACCCTCTACCCGGCCGATTCCAGGGCACCGCGACCCGAAGGCCTGCGCCGTCCGGTGCGCGCATCCTGGTCATCGAGGATGCCGAGGCGATCCGCGCTGCCATCGTCTCCGCGCTCGGTGAACGCGGGCACGACGTGCTGGCCAGACCGGACGGCCGCGAGTTGGAGTCCGACCTCACCCGGTTCCGGCCTGATCTGGTGGTGCTTGATCTGATGCTGCCCGGCCGGGACGGGTTCACCCTGCTCGACGTGGTCCGACGCACCTCGACGGCGGGTGTCGTGGTGGTGACCGCGCGGGACGGCGTTTCCGACCGGCTGCGCGGGCTGTCCAACGGCGCGGACGACTACGTGATCAAGCCGTTCGTGCTGGCCGAGCTGGTGGCCAGGGTGTCGGCCGTGCTGCGCAGGCTCGGCCGCACCCCGTCGACGGTGCAGATCGGACCGCTGCTGGTGGACGCGGACGCCGGCATCGTCATGTACGACGGCACCGCGATCGACCTGACCGCGACCGAACTGCGCCTGTTGGACTACCTTGCCGCGCAGCGTGGTCGGGTGGTGTCCAAGATGCAGATCCTCACCGCGGTGTGGGGTTACGAGGACTACGACCCGAACCTGGTGGAAGTGCACGTCAGCGCGTTGCGCAGGAAGCTGGAGGCGCACGGGCCCCGGCTGTTGCACACCGTGCGCGGCCTTGGTTACGTGCTGCGCTCCGGCGAGGGATGAGGTGTCGGTGACCACTGGCGATGCGACCATCCGGCTCGGCGCGCGCAGAGCCGGGTTGCGCACCGGGTCACTGCGGGCCCGGGTGACCGTGCTCGTGCTCGGCGTGCTGTTCGTGGTGCTGCTGGCCATGGTCATCCTGGTCCAGGCGCTGTTCAACGTGTTCTCCGCGAAGGACGTCAACGCGGTGCTGAACGCGCGGCTGGTGGCTGCCGAGCAGCTCGCGACGAAGATCAGGAACGGGCAGGCGCTCGCCCACAAGCTGGACGCGGGTGGCGTGCGGGTGTCGCTGGTGCTGCCGGACGGCAGGACGTACGGCACGCTCGGCTCGACCCCGCCGCCCGGCGTCTACGAGAAGAAGGTCACGCTGAAATCCGGCGCCAAACTGACCCTCGCGGTGGACGAGGCGGCCGTCACGTCATCGGAGGCCCGGCTGCGCACGCTGCTGGTGCTGACCGGGCTCGGCGCGCTGGTGGTCACCGGCATCGCGCTGTTGTTCACCGTTCGCCTCGCACTGTCGCCTTTGGACGCGATGACCAGCCTGGCGCGCTCGATCGCACGTGGCGGCCGGGGCAGGCGACTGTGGCCGACGAGGCAGGACACCGAGTTGGGCCGCACCGCCGCCGCATTCGACGACATGCTCGACGCACTGGAGGGCGCCGAGGCCACCGCGAACCGGGCGGAACAGGCGGCGACCGAGGCAGCGGAACGGACAAGGCGATTCGTGGCGGACGCGGCGCACGAACTGCGCACCCCGATCGCCGGCGTGCAGGCGGTGGCCGAGGCCGTGCTGCAACAGCCGCCGGACGCGGACCCCGAGGAGGTGCAGCGGCTGCAACTGCTGCTGGTGCGCGAGTCGCGCCGGGCCAGCCAACTCGTTGACGACCTGCTCGACCTGGCGCGCATCGACTCCGGTGTGGAGCTGCACAAGGAAAACCTCGACCTGCGCGCGCTGGCCGAGACCCAGATCGACCGGATCAGGCTGCTCGCCCCCGAGCTGACGCTGGCGGTGGAGGGACCGGCCCTGCCGGTGTACGCGGACCCGGCGCGGGTCACCCAGATCCTCGCCAACCTGTTGGACAACGCGAAACAGGCGACTCCGCCGGATGGCCGAATTACCGTACGGCTGGGCCGCAACGACAACTTCGCGGAGTTGGTGGTGATCGACAGTGGGCACGGCGTGCCGCCCGCCGACCGGGAGCGGATCTTCGACCGACTGGTCAGGTTGGACCGCGCGCGCGACCGACACTCCGGCGGTTCCGGCCTCGGCCTGGCGATCGCGCGCGGATTCGCCCGCGCACACGGCGGCGAACTGACCTGTGAACCACCGTTTGTCGGTACGCGGGGCGCGGTGTTCCGGTTGTTGCTGCCGCTCGGTGACATCTCGGTCGCGCCGACCGAACGGTTCAACCCCGGTACCCGGATCGGCTTCCGGCCGGTTGCGCCGGACGCCGACGCGACCCGGCCGGCCTGGCCAGGCGTTAATCAGTGATGGTGTCCGCGGCTTGGCGATCCATGGCAAGGTGCAGGCATGGCACGGACCCCGCGGAGATTCGTCAGAGTCATCGTTAGCTACGTTCTGTATGAAGTTCGCGATTAATCCGCGACTGTTTTGGAATACTCTCGACCTGTACAAGCCCCCGTCCACCCCCTGATCACACCTGTAGGATGCGCACGTGCCGTTATCACCCCAACACGCCGCGTCCGCACTCGGCTGGGTCGGCCCGGTCGTACCGGACGTCGGCATCCTCGGGCACCGGGTGTCCGCGGTCGTCCGACTGCACCCCGAGGTGGACCGCTGGCGCCGGTCCAACGGCTGGCCGCCGCAGCCCGATCCGTCCTGGTTCCGGACCTGGTTCGATCCCGGCCCCATCGACAGGACACCGCTGCCCGCGGTGAGCCTGGTCGGTGTGCTGGTCACCGAGTCCGAAGCGGACCGCGCACTGAACTCCTGCGGCACCCTGATCACGCTGGCCAAGGTCGCGGTGATCCTGCCCGGTCCGGCAGCGGATGATCCCTGGCCGCTCAACGAGTTCGACTACTACGGCGTCGGCGTTGTGTCCGGTGACGACGACAATCCCGAGGTGGTCGTGCCGCCGGAGGACCGCGCCGTCGAGTTCGGGCCGTCGCTGTATGGCCGCTGGCTACAGGAAGTCCTCTACGACCGGGTCGTGCGCGGCCTGCACGTATCAGCTTCCCTGAGTTAGTCGGGTTCGACCGGCACCGTCAGTCGGGTTCGACCGGCACCGCGCCGAGCAGCGCGCGCAGCCCGTCCGCGTCGAGCAGATCCACCGGCCGCACCGTCACGTTCACGGCCACGTAGTGGAAAGCGGCCCGCACCGACGCCAGCGGCGCACCGCTCAGCGCCGACCAGGCCAGCCGGTAAGCGGCTAGTTGCACGGCCCGTGCCGGGGCCGCCGAGTCCTCCGGCAGCGCGCCGGTCTTCCAGTCGACCACCGTCCAGCCGCCGTCGGCATCGGCGAACACCGCGTCCATCCGGCCGCGCACGGTGACCCCCGCGATCTCGGTCTCGAACGCGACCTCCACGTCGTACGGGGTGCGCTCGGCCCACTCGCTGGCCAGGAACGCGGTGCGCAACTCGTCGATTCGGTCGTCCGGCGCCGCGTCCTCGTCGGCCGCGCCGGGCAGTTCGTCCACATCCAACAGTCGGTGCGCGCCGAAGCGCCGCTCCAACCAGGTGTGGAACGCGGTGCCACGCCGCGCGGCCGGGTTCGGCGGAAACGGCAGCGGCCTGCGCAGCCTGCGCGCCAACGCGACCGGATCGTGCGCCAACTGCACCAACTGGCTGACCGTCAACTGCTCCGGCAGGCGCACCTGCTCCCGCCGTCCGCTCGCGGCAGCCCGTTCGGCGAGCAGCACGTCGACGTCGCGCGCCCACCCCTCCGGGTCATCTTCGTCCGCGACCGGTTCGGGGTCCGGCACGGACATGGCCGCGTGCACCAGTTCCGCGCCGCGGATCACCGCGAGTCGCCGGTTGCCCAACGGATCGCTCGGCCACACGGCGCTGGTCACGTTCTCGGACAACGGGTTCGGCTCGTCCTCCGCCGGCTCTTCGGCCCAGTGGTCGATGCTGCCGACGGGCGTGTCGCTCGTCGCGATCGCCGCGTGCACCTCGGTCAGGAACGGCGAAGGGCCCTTGGGTTTCAACCCGCCTTCGCCCCACCAGTGGCCGGAAACGAACAGACCGTGCTGCGCCCTGGTCAGTCCGACATAGAACAGCCGCCGATCCTCGACGAGGCGCCGATCCTCGAACGCCGAACTGTGCCGCTCCAACGCCTCCATGACGGACTTGCGGTCCTCGCCATGCGCGAGGCGCAGCTGCGGCAGGTCGGCGGCGTCGCCGCGCAGGTCGGCAGGAAGCTCGGTGACCGAGGTCAGCCAGTCGCCAGAGCGCTTCTGCCCGGGAAACACGCCGGCGACCAGGTGCGGGAGGGCGACCAGTTGCCATTCCAGCCCCTTGGCCGCGTGCACGGTGAGCACCTGCACCCGGTCATCGGCAACGTCGACCTCGCCGGGTTCCAGGCCGTCCTCCTCCTTCTCCGCGATGGCCAGGTAGTCCAGCAGCGCGGGCAGGGTGGCGGACGGGCTTGCCATGGCGTAGTCGCTGACCACGTCGGCGAACGCGTCCAGATGCACCCGGCCGATCCTGGTCGGCCGCGCCATCGCCTCGATGTCCAGCAGCAGCGTGCGTTCCACGTCCGCGACCAGTTCCGGCAGTGGCGCGTCCAGCCTGCGCCGCAACGCCGCCAGCTCGCCGCCGAGCAGCCGCAGCCTGCGGAAGCCGTCCATCGAGTAGTTGGCCGGGTCGCCAGGATCGTCCAGCGCGTCGGCCAGACCGGCCTGTTCGGCCTGTTCCGGCGGCAACGCGTCGGCAAGCGCGCCCAGCTGTCCGTCCGGATCGGACGGTGGCGTGCCGCTCCTGCCGCCACCGAGTTCGCCGGCCCGCGCCCACAACGCGGCCAGGTCCGCAGCGCCGAGCCGCCACCGCGACCCGGTGAGCAACCGCGCGGCCGCGGTGCCGGCCAACGGATCCACCAACAGCCGCAGCGCGCTGACCAGGTCGCGCACCTCGGGTTCGGCCAGCAGGCCGCCGATGCCGACCACCTCGACCGGCAGATCCCGCGCGCGCAACGCGGCCGCGAGTTCGGCCATGTCCGCCCTTCGCCGCACCAGCACAGCGGCCGTCGGCGGCGCACCGGTCGCTTCCGTGTAGGCGAACCAGCGCCGGGCGATCTGCTCGGCCATCCACTCGCGCTCCTGCCGCACGTCCTCCCACAGCGCGCAGCGCACGTCGCCGGCTGCCGCGCCCGGCATCGGCCGCAGGTCGTCCACGTCCAGCCCGGCCGCGCGTAACGGCCCCGCGGCCACGTTGGCCAGCGCCAACACCTCCGGCGGATTCCGGAAGCTGGTCATCAGCCCGAACCGGCGCGCTGGTTCGCGTCGCTCGCCGGCAAGGCGCGGAAAGTCCTCTGTGAACCGGGGCAGGTTGGCCGCGCTCGCGCCACGCCAGCCGTAGATGGCCTGCGCGGGGTCGCCAACCGCGGTCACCGGCATCGATCGCCCGAGCACCTCGGGGTCGCCGAACAGCGAGCGCAGCAGCACGCGTTGCGAATGGCCGGTGTCCTGGTACTCGTCGAGCAGCACCGCGCCGTAACGCTCCCGCTCGCCGACCGGCACCTGCGGATGCGTCGACGCGACAATGGCGGCAGCGGCCATCTGATCGGCGAAGTCCAGTGCGCCGATCCGCCGTTTGGTCACGCCGTACTCCTCGACCAGCGGCAGCAGCGCGACCCGCAACCGTTGCGCGGCAATGACCTTCTGCAGATCCTGCGGCAGGTCGACGCCCTGCCGCTTGTTCGTCCTCGGCGCGTTGGAGATGATGTCGATCAACCGCTGTGCGTGTGCCCGCAACGCGTCCGGTTCGAGCAGGTGCTCGGCGAGTTCGCCGGCCAGCTTCAACAGATAGCTGGTGATCGTCGGCGGCACCTTGTCCGTGTCCAGGTCCTGCGTCCAGGTGCTCACCACCCGGTGCGCCAACTGCCAGGACGCGGTCTCGGTGAGCAGCCGCGAGCCCGGTTCGACCGGCAGCCGCAGGCCGTGTTCGGCCACGATCCGGCCCGCGTACGCGTGATAGGTGAGCACGGTCGGCTCACCGGACAGCACGCTCAACCGCCGCTGCCCGCTGGGATCCACCCGGTCCAACAGATCCGATCCGGCCAACCGGCGCAGCCTCGCCCGAACCCGGTCGGACAGCTGGCGCGCGGCCTTGCGGGTGAACGTCAGGCCAAGCACCCGATCCGACGTGACCACCCCGTTGGCCACCAACCAGACCACCCGCGCGGCCATGGTCTCGGTCTTGCCGGCGCCAGCACCGGCCACCACCAGGGTCGGTTCGACCGGCGCCTCGATCACCGCGACCTGCTCGGGAGTCGGCTGCGGCAATCCCAGCGCCACCGCCAGTTCCAGCGGTTCGAGCACGGTCACTCGCCCACCTGACGACCGGACGAATGGATCGGACACGTCGTGCGCGCCGGGCAACGGTCACAGTCGGAGTTGGCCGTCGCCGTGTACTCGGGGCCGGTGCACGAGGATGCGGCGTCGCGCACCACATTCAGCCAGTCGCGCACGGCAGGCTCGTCCAGCGGCTGCTGAGTCCTCTCGGTCGGCCCGCCCCGGCTCTCCTTCGCCAGATAGAGCAGCCGCGCCCCGCCCGGCTCGGTCGAAAGGCCCAGGTCGTCGAACGCGCCGAGCGCCGCCGCCAACTGGTAGACCGCCAACTGCGGATGCTGCTCGGCCGCAACTCTGCTCGGCGGGGTCTTGCCGGTCTTGATGTCGATCACCACCGGCCTGCCCTGTTTGTCGACCTCCAGCCGGTCGACCCGCCCGCGCACCCGCAGCCACGGCCCCGCCTTCGGCTGATCCTCCTCCTGTTCCGGTCGAACCTTGATGTCCAGGCCCCATTCCACCGCGACCTGGCTCAGTTCCGTGCGGGAGGACGACAACCAGCCGCGGAACGCGTCCACCATGCGTTCGATCCGCTGCCGCTCGCGCCGCGAGAACCAGGGCGCGCCCGCGTCCACCGTGGCCCACGCCTGATCGAGCGCGGCTCGCAGCTTCTCCGGGTCGGCCCCCTCTGCTGCCGCCTGCACCAGCGCATGCACCAGGCTGCCGGTGATCGACGGCAGTTCCGCGGTGTCCGTGCCGCCGTGCCGCTCAACCAGCCACCGCAGCGGGCACTTGGTCAGCACCTCGACGGTGGACGGCGACACCCGCACCTCGTCCCCATCAGTCCACAATGGATCTTTCGTCGACACGTCAGCCAATCCGTACCAGGTGCGCGGATCCGCGCCGGGCACACCGGCCTTGGCCAGCCGCGCCAACTGGGCGGCCGCGCGTTCGCGCCGGTCCGCGCTCTCCACCTCGCCACACACAACGCGCCTCAGCTCGCCGACCACATCGGCCAGCGACAACGCCCGATCGACAGGGCGCACCGCCCGCGCGACGGCGTCCGGATCGGTCGACGTGCCATCCAGCTCGTCAAGGAACCGCGACGGCTGCTCGTCCTCGCCGCGCACGGCCGTCACCAGCAACGCCTCCCTGGCGCGGCTCGCCGCGACCAGCAGCAGTCGACGTTCCTCGGCCAGAATCGGCGCGGTCGCGGACAGCTGCGTGTCCGGGTCGATGCCCGCGACCAGGTCGACGAGCTTCTCAACGCCAAGCAGGGAGCCGCGCTGCCGCAGATCCGGCCAGCTGCCCTCCTGCACGCTCGGCACCGCGACCACCGTCCACTCGCGACCAGTGGACGCGTGCGCGGTCAGCACCGAGACGGCCTGACCGGTCGGTGCGCTCGGGGCGAGCGTGTCGCCCACGATCTGTTGCGCGGCAAGGTAATCCACGAACGCGCCGATCTCGGCGCCCGGCAACCGGTCGTGATAGTTGGCGGCCGCGTCGAACAGCACCAGTACCGCGTCCAGGTCCCGGTCGGCCTGCACCCCGATCGGCCCGCCGCGCGCGGACCGGGCCACAAGTTGCCGCTCAAGGCCGCTCGCCTGCCACAGTTTCCACAACACGGTCTCGATGCCCTCGCCCGCCGCGATCGATTCACGCGCCAGCCGCAACAGCTCCCCCACGTGCCGCACCGGGCGCGCCGCGCTCTCGTCCAGCGCGGCCAACACGTCCGCCGACTCCAACGCCTCCACTAACAGCGCACCGCTACCCCGCTCGCCACCGCCGGCCAGTTCCAGCCGGCGCAGGCCGCGTCGCAACCGGCGCAACGCCAACGGGTCCGTGCCGCCTAGCGGCCCGGACAGCAGGAACACCGCGGTCTCCTCGTCCAACGCCGCCCCGGAATCCGCGCACCGCGCCAACTCCAGCAGCGGCCGGACAACGGGATGGCGCATCAGCGGCAGCTCGTCCGAGGGAGTGGCCAGCGGCACCCCGGCGGCAAGCAGCGCGCGGCGCAACACCGGCAGCGACCGGATCGTCGACCGGACCAGCACCGCCATCTCCGCCCACGGCACGCCGTCCACCAGATGCGCACGGCGCAGTTGATCGGCCACCCAGGCGGCCTCCTGCGCGGCCGACGCGAACAACCGCACGGTCACCCGGCCGGTGTCCGGGTCCTCGGTGCGCGGCCCATACGACTCGCGCCCGGAACCCGCGCCCGGCAACCGCACCGCCAGCCGGTGCACGGCTGCGCGCACCCGAGGCGCCATCCGATGATCGAGCCGCAACACGATGGTCCGATCCGGGTCCGTGTCCGCGAGCAGCCGAGCATCCGCACCCCGGAAGGAGAAAACCGCCTGGTCCGGATCGCCGAACAGCACGTGCTCGGTCGCGGTCGTGGCGAGGCCGGTCACCAGCTCGAACTGTTGTGGGTCAAGGTGTTGCGCGTCGTCGACGAACAGATGCCGAACCCGGTCCTGCTCGCGTTCGCGCAGTTGTTCGTCGGTCTGGAACGCGAGCAGCGCAGCGGATACCAACTCCGCCTCGTCCAGGGCAGGCGCGTCGAGCACGCCGCGCAACAGCGTGACCTGTTCGTACTGTCGGCCGAAGATGCCGGCCGCGACCCATTCCTCGTGCCCGTGCGCGCGACCGAGATCGATCAGGTCCTCCGGTCCAAGTCCCCGCTCGGCCGCGCGCAACAACAGGTCGCGCAGCTCGGCCGCGAACGCCGGCACGGTCAACGCGGGCCGCAGCCGTGCCGGCCAGTTCGGCGCCCCGTCCTCGACATCGCCCGCGAGCAGTTCACGCACGACCGCGTCCTGCTCCGGTCCGGACAGCAGCCGGGGCGGCGGCAGGTCGCGCATGGCCGACTGGAGCCGCAACACCCCGAACGCGTAGGAGTGCACGCTGCGCACCAGCGGTTCCCGCGCCGCGCGTAAGCCGCCCGCCTCGCGATCGACCAACAGCCGAGTGACCCGCGTGCGCAACGCGATGGCCGCGCGCCTGCTCGCGGTCAACACGACGATCTGCTCGGGATTCACGCCGCGCCGTATCCGGTCCGCGACAAGCGTGGCGATCAGCGTCGTCTTGCCAGTTCCCGGCCCGCCCAGCACCCGCAGAAACCCGCGCTCGTGCGCGAGCACCCGCCGCCCTGCCTCGTCCCACTCCACATCGACCTGGCCGGCCACCGCCGGCCTGACCAGCAGCGGAGCCTGCCGTCCCGTAACCGCGTACCGCCCGCCGACGCTGCCGGGAGCAACGTCGTCAGGTGCCACGTCGTGGGAGGGGGAAGCTGCCACCGAATGATGGAACCACGCCGCACCCACCACCCGGCGCAGGCCCCGCGCCCGTGTCGCCGGATCGATCTACGTGAACCGACGACACTCCCGAAAACCGCAGCTCACTTTGCATCCCCTGATCATTTCCGCGTAATGTTGATAATGGGGGGTCCCCCCACTTGATAACAGGGCCGCCGCGAGCGGGTCGGCTCCGCGCGGATGCGACCATGCCCATCATGGCGATCCCGCTGCACGTCCACGAGTACGGGCCGGCAGGAGGCGCACCGCTGCTCGCGGTACACGGGGTGACCGGCCACGGCGCACGCTGGGCCGCGTTCGCGCAGCGACAGCTGCCGGGTTACCAGGTCATCGCGCCCGATCTGCGCGGTCACGGCCGGTCAACTCCGCTGCCGCCGTGGACCCTCGAACAGCATGCCGCCGATCTGCTCGCGGTCATCGACGGCTACGGCCTTGACGCGGTGCCGGTACTTGCGCATTCCTTCGGCGGCGCGGTCGCGCTGCACCTGCACAGACTCGCGCCGGGCCGGATCAGCAAGCTGGTGCTGCTCGATCCCGCCGTCGGCCTGAACCCAGCGTTCGCCCTGGAACGCGCCACAGTGCCGCAGCGGCGCTTCGCCAACCAGCGCGAAGCCTGGGAGGCCCAGCGCTACGACTGGCCGACCGCCTCGGACGAGACCGTCTACGCCGAACTCGCCGAGCACCTCGAACAGTTCGGCGGTGAATGGCGGTTTCGCTACTGCGCACCCGCGGTCGCCGCGGCGTGGAGCGAGATGACGCGGGCGCCCGTGCTGCCGCATCCTGGCACGCCGACCATGGTGATCCGCGCGCTACGCGAGCAATACGTCAGCTCGGCGTTCATCAGCGGTTGTCAGTTGGTGCTCGGCTCGGACTTCGATCTGGTCGACCTGGATGTCGGACACATGGTGTATCTGGAACGACCAGAGGATACCGGCGAACTCGTGACAGGGTTCGTGGCCAAGGGGTGAGCGTGGACGAGCAGATACACGAACATATTCGCGAGATCATCGCCTCGATCCCGTCTGGGCGGGTCGCGACCTACGGCGACATCGCCGAGCTCGCCAAGGCACCATCGCCTCGGTTGGTCGGTCGGGTGCTGGCCGAGGACGGGCACGACCTGCCCTGGCAGCGCGTGATCCGCGCGGACGGCACGCCAGCGCCACACCTGGCCAGAGAGCAACTGGACCGGCTGCGCGCCGAGGGCGTGCTCGCCGACGGGGAGCGGGTAGATCTGCGGCAATATCGCTGGGAAGCAGTGGCCGATGCGCGTCTCAAGGACGCGCCCGGCGGCCTGTTCTAATCGAACTGCTGGTCCGCGGCTTGTCCGAGCCATGGCTGCCATATGGGGCTTGACGATCGCCATGACAGCGACAAGACGCTGGTACAGGGAGGCGTTCCACCCGGGTCACCTGATGACGAAACGGTTACTCAAACATGGATCATCCGGCTCAGCAGTATTACAGGAAGCGTTGGCAGTCCGCTTGGCTGATTGGGCATCCGGCCGGCCCTCTCGTGCGGTCAGCCGTGAAGTGGGTTCCGGAGATAGTCAGGGCTGGGCCCGCCGAACTCCAAGCTGTTCTCATCCAAGCCGTTGGAAACGGTTACCCGCCCGTTCGGAAAGGCGAAGCTGACCGCGACCATGCCGTCGGCAATGTCGCCGCCAGCGTATTCGAGTAGTTCGGCCGCCAGGAGTGGTTGGCCTTGCAGAGGGGTCAGCTCCGATCGGACACTATGCCGCCAGCCCAGTTGGACCCGGTACGGATGAGGCTCGTCGTCCCAGCCGAAGGACCACGTCGCCTGCCCAGCGGGGTCGATGGTGTTCCAGGTGATGGACAGGTCGCTGAATTTCTGGTGGTTGATCTCGACCTGCTCGCCGTCGAAGTCCAGTAGGACGGGCGCGTCGGGGAACCACTCGTCCGCATCGACGTCCCAGAGGAGCCAGGTATGGCGCAGGCAGCGGCCAGCCAGCGAGCGGAGTCGTTGACTGTGCGCAGCGGTGATCGCTGACCGACCAGTGAGCCACCGGGGCTCGTACCCTTGCATACCGAAGTAGGACACGTAACTGATTGTCGATGGCCCGACGTAACCGAGCATCAGGTTTTCGCGAGTGCCACGGATCGGGCGACCACCATGTCACCTAGCATCAGGAGTTGGCGCCGGGACCTGTCACTGTCCTCCGAACCCACACTCAACGCTGCACGCTTTAAGCGTTGGTCGCTTGTTACAAAGGATATATTTGCGTCGGCGGTCATCCTCCACTGGGTTGCGCCGTCGGTGATCAGGCCACCGCCGCCGATGGAGTCGGTGTGCTCCATGGCGCGCCCTTGGCTTCACCGGGGCCGTATTCGCCCGGTCCATGTGGTCGAGCAGCAGGAACGGGTCGGCCAGCGCCAGGTCGAGGCCGGGAACGGCCGCCGAACCTGGAAGCCTTCACCCTCGTAGAAGTCTGGGCGTGCACGAGCTTGCCGACCGGGCGCCAGTTGGTGTCGGCGACGGGCAGCTCGGGCAGGTGCGGCAGGGTCAGGGTGTCCGCGGTGACGGCTGGCATGTCGACCTCCCTGGTCGGTGGCCGCCGGTGTCGCGACCCATGCACCCGTCAATATAGTTGAGGGTGCAATTATTCGGTCGGGTCGGCCGGTGTGGCTGCGCGGTTCGCGTCCCACGTCGGCGAGGCAAGGAAGTAGGTGTCGTAGCGCTCCTGCTCGGCGAGCAGGCTCTCTCTTGGCACCTCGCCGCGCGCGATCCGGCCGAGGTGGCGGAAGTACTCGAAGCGTTGCACGCCCGGGGTGATCACGATCAGCAGTTCGGCGCCGTGGCCGCCGGCCGCGCCGAACGCATGCGGAACACCGACTGGCACGACCAGCAGGTCGCCCTTGTTGGCGCGCACCACGTCGTTGCCGGAGAGCACGTCGACGACGCCGTCGAGGATGTAGAACATCTCGGCCGAGTTGTCGTGCCGGTGCGGCACGGCGCCGGGCACGTTGCGTCCCAACTGGACGATCTGGGTGCTCAGCGCGCCCCTGGTGTCGTCGGAGTCCGCGAGCAGCCGGATGGTCGACGGGCCTTGGGCGAGGACTTCGGCTTCGTCGGCACGAACCACGACGGTGCCGTCAGTGGTGGGCACGATCAGCGACATCGGTGCGTTCCGCCTGTTTCGTCTTCTAGCGTAGTTCGGTGATCTGGTGCGCGGCTCGCTCAAGGCCACGTAGTGACCGCGTTGTCGAGTACGGGTGCAACGCGTGCACGGCGAGCCGGAAGAGTAAGGCGCGCAACAACGCCTGCGGCCAGTCCGGCAGGTGCGACCAGCGGTGCAGGATCGCTTCGTCCGCACCGCCCCATGCCAGCGCGTCCACCACGATCACCGCGGCAGCCCACTCGGCGGGGCGCCAGTACGGCTCGAAGTCCATGATCGCCGGCGACGCTGAACCCGCGAACAACACGTTGCCGAACAGGTCGCCGTGGACAACCTGGGGTTTACTCGCCATCGGCTTGCGGGCGGCGGCGAGCATCTCGAACAGTCGACCGCCGAGATCCGGATCGAGCACGGCCTCGTCCTCGCCGAACGCGACCCGGTCGGCGACGGAGAACACGTCGGCGCGCGTGTCGATGAACCGGGGCCGGGTCAGACCGGCCGTTGCCTGGTGCAGCCGGACCGCGACGGACACGACCTCGTCGTGGCGGGGTTCGGCACGGCCTGCGATGACCCTTGTCGCGGCCCAGCCGCCGACCACCCAGCGTCCGTCTGTCGAGCGCAGCGGCCGTGCCACCCGCAGGTTCTCCACCTGCAACGCGTCCAGGGTCTGGCCGACCCAGGCGGCCTGCGCGGGATTGGTCGCCGGACGCAGCGCCGCTTCGCCACACCGCCACACCGGACCGCCGTCGATCAGCTCCGGTTCGCTTTCACGCGCTCCGAAGGCGGCCCGGACGTGCACCGGCGGCGGTTCGGGTGTAGAGGTCACGGGGCGGCACGCTACCGCCATCTGACGCCGGAGGAGAACGACGCCCCGACCAACTGGCGGGAAAACACCCCGACAGCTCAATGCGGACCAGGCGAAACGCCGAGGGGGCCGGCCACGACGGCCGACCCCCTCTTCGGTGGAACGGGTGGCTCAGTAGGTCGGCAGGCTCGGGTCGACCTGCTTGGCCCAGGCCAGCACGCCACCGCCGACGTGCACCGCGTCGGCGAAGCCTGCCTTGTGCAGTGCGGCCAGCGCCTCGGCGGAGCGGGCACCGGACTTGCAGTGCAGGACAAGCGGCTTGTCCTGCGGCAGTTCGGAGAGTGCCTCACCGGAGAGGATGCGGTCCTTGGGGATCAGCACCGAACCCGGGATGCGCACGATCTCGTACTCGTGCGGTTCACGGACGTCGACGAGCAGGAAGTTCTCGTGCGCGTCAATCTTCTGCTTGAGCTCCAACGGGGTGATCGTGTGGCCGGCTGCCGCGTTCTGCGCCTCGTTGGACACCACGCCGCAGAACGCGTCGTAGTCGATCAGCTCGGTGATCTTCTCGCCGTTCGGGTCCTTGCGGATCTTGATCGTCCGGTAGGTCATCTCCAGCGCGTCGTAGACCATCAGCCGACCGAGCAGCGTCTCACCGATACCGGTGATCAGCTTGATCGCCTCGGTGACCATGATCGATCCGATCGAGGCGCACAGCACGCCGAGGACGCCGCCCTCGGCGCAGGAGGGCACCATGCCGGGCGGTGGGGGTTCCGGGTAGAGGTCGCGGTACTGCGGCCCGTGCTCCTCCCAGAACACGCTGACCTGGCCTTCGAACCGGAAGATCGAGCCCCACACGTAGGGCTTGCCCAGCAGCACCGCCGCGTCGTTGACCAGGTAGCGGGTGGCGAAGTTGTCGGTGCCGTCGACGATCAGGTCATAACCGGCGAAGATGTCGAGGGCGTTGTCGCTGGACAGGTGCACCTGGTGCAGGTTGACCTTGACGAACGGGTTGATCTCGGCGATCGAGTCCCGTGCGGACTCGGCCTTGGGCCTGCCTATGTCGGACTGGCCGTGAATGACTTGGCGTTGCAGGTTGGACTCGTCGACCTCGTCGAACTCGACGATGCCCAGCGTGCCAACCCCGGCGGCGGCCAGATACAGCAGCGCTGGGCTGCCGAGTCCGCCTGCGCCGACCACGAGTACCTTCGCGTTCTTCAGCCGCTTCTGCCCGTCCATCCCGACGTCTGGGATGATCAGGTGGCGGCTGTACCGCGCGACCTCCTCCTTGGTCAGCTCCGCGGCTGGCTCCACGAGTGGCGGGAGCGGCATCGGTTCCTCCGAATCGGCTTGACTTCCTCGCGGTCGACCGCAGGGTGCGCCCGGCCGGAGCGTTGTTGTGCCCGGTTTCTGGATTTGTCTCTGTTATCGAACAACACTCGGCGGCTCCCTGGTCTTCCCGTCGACGCAGCTCCCAGCATGTGGACGAGCGGTGGCGGAAGGAAGCTCAGCCGGCGGGCGGCGGCGGCGCGGTCGCCGGATAGTTCGGGCCCTGCGGGTAGGGCCAGGCGTTGACCTGGCAGACCTTGTCGTCGCGCTGGACAGCGCCCCGGTTGGCCGGCTCCGCGTTGTTCACGTCGTAGACGTAGTTGTCGGACACGCCGAAGCTCTGTTCCATCATCACCGGGGCGAGACCGCCGTTGGTGGCGCAACCCACATGGTGGTTGCCGAACGCGTGGCCGACCTCGTGGTTGATGGCGTACTGCCGGTACAGGCCGAGGTCGCCGTTGAAGGCGAGCGCGCCACGCACCCATCGGGCGATGGTGATGATCACCTGGTGCGTGCGCAGCACCCAGCAGGAACCCTCGAACCCGATCTGGAATCCGCACAGGTCGGGTCGGTGGTCGGTGTTCGGTGTGGTCAGGTCGATGGTGAAGTCGGGATGGGCGAAGCCGGCGTCGACCCGCTGGAGTTCGATGGTGCCGGCCGCGATCCAGCTGCGCGGGTCGGACAGGGTGCTCTGCACGTCGCTGACGAACGCGTCGTCGCCCTGGTAGTAGGACGGATCGATGCCGTCCTCGACGCGGATCTGGTAGTGGTACGTCCTGGCCGCGCCCGCCTTGCCCACGACAGGACCGGTTCCCGGCAGCACCCGCCAGGTACCCGCGCCGGACTGTGGAATCGCGCCGCCCTGCGGCAGCACTGCGGTTCCGGTGCCCGCATTGACCGGGACGGCGCCTTGCTCGGTCACCACCGGTGCGCCGGCTTGCGCCGTGTCCATCCCGCCGGCGTCGGTCGGCCCGGTCGGCGCCTTGTGCGTGGTGTTGAGCAGAACCAGGACGCTGAGCACCACAAGCACCGGCACCGCGTACACCCGCCAACCGTAGGTTGACAGCACCCGGCTGACGCCGCGCTGGCGCCGCCGCTCGGGCACGTCCTCGACCTCGGGCCGCCAGGAGGCGGTCAACGGTTCCGCTGCGGTTCTGCGCTGGCCGGCCCGATGGTGCTGCTCAGCACGGAGCGACTGCGCCGTGTCCGTCAACCGGCGGACAGCGGATTGTTCGGCGGCGCGAACCTCCACCACTTGGGGTTTCCTGTTTGCCGCATTCCGCACGGCCAACAGGGTAGCGACGATCACCCGCCCGGACGATGCCGGACCGTTATCAAATCGGTCGGCGGTCGTCACTCGATCGGGTGAGCTTCGGCAATGGATTGGGAATCAGGTATGTGATCTAAGCCACAACGGTCACCAGGCGTCGGCAGCGACCGCGTCCCACATGCCCAGGGCGGCCCGTGCGACGGTCGCCGGCCGCTCCATCTGCGCCACGTGACCGGTCCTTGGCAGCACCAGCAGCCTGCCCCTGGCCAGCAGTGCCGCGGTGCGTCGCGCTTTGCGCACCGTCACCAGCCGATCCTGGTTGCCCCAGACCACCAGCGAGGGCACCCGCACCCGGCGCGCGACCGACCACAGCGACTGCGCGCCAGCGGCCATCCAGGCGCGGAACAACGCGAGCGTGGCCGCGCTCAGCGCCGATCCGGCCCACGGCATCTGGGCGCGTTCCGCGTACTCGGCGATGGCCAGGTCGATGCGTGCTTCGGACACCTTGGTCGGCTCGGCGAAACACAGGCCGAGCAACTGCTGGGCACGCTGCTGCGCGGTCATCCTGGCCAGCGCCGCGCGCATCGGCCTGCCCACCACCGGGACCAGGGCGAGCGCGAAGCGCGGATCGGCCAGCCTGCGCACGTCCGGCCGCAGGTCGGGCATGGCGGGCGAGACCAGGGTGAGGGTGCGGACGAGCTCGGGATGGGCCGCGGTGAGCATCATCGAGATGGCGCCGCCCATGGAGTTGCCGAACAGGTGCACCGGGCCGCGATCCAGCGACACGATCAGCCTGCGCACCACCTCGGCCTGCGCGGCCAGGCTGAAGTCCGTGCCGGGCGCGGGCTTCGACCGGCCGAACCCGGGCAGGTCCACCGCGATGCCGTTGACCGAACCGGCCAGCTGCCCGGCCAACTCGGTCCAGTTGGTCGCCGAGCCGCCGAGCCCGTGCACGTAGACCGCGGTCGGCGCGCCCGAGGGGCCGGGTGTCTCGCGAACATGCAATGCGATGCCGTCAACCTCAAGTTCACGGCCAGGCCATGGCTGCATCGCGTCCGGGATCGGAGGCAGCGCCATGGCGGCGAGCGGCACGCGGGTGAGCTCCGGCCGGGCCGGCAGTGCGGCGGTGTGCAGAAACGGCATCAGTACAGGATGCCTCGCGATCCCGGAATTTTCCCCATCGACTGGTCGGATCTCACCAACCGGGTACGCTCGATTGCTCGCCCAGCCCTATTACCAGCGGGTAAGGTCGTTCTTTGGGCCGGCGCCACCCCAGGCCGGTGAGGGTGAGCAGTATCGCGAGGAGGTCCGTTGACTGACACAGTGCGACAGCAGGGCGGCGCGCCGGTCAGCCGAGGAGTGCGGTTGCCCCGCACGGCGCGTCGCGCCCAGTTGCTCGCGGCCGCGCAGGACGTGTTCGTGGCCAACGGCTACCACGCGGCCGCCATGGACGAGATCGCGGAACGGGCCGGCGTCAGCAAGCCAGTGCTCTACCAGCACTTTCCCGGCAAGCTGGAGCTGTACCTCGCTCTGGTCGAGACACACGTCACCGAGCTGATCAACCGGGTTCGCGCCGCGCTGGACTCCACAACGGACAACAAGGCGCGGGTGCGCGGCGCGGTCGGCGCCTACTTCGACTTCGTGGACAGCGAGGGCCAGGCGTTCCGCATGGTGTTCGAGTCCGACCTGCGCGGCGAGCCCGCTGTGCAGGACGCGATCGAGCGAGCCACCTCGGCGAGCGTCGAGGCGATCACCGAGACCATCACCGCCGATGCGGGCCTCGACGAGGACCGGGCGCGACTGCTCGCGGTCGGCCTTGTCGGGTTGAGCCAGGTCAGCGCGCGGTTCTGGTTGGACGCGAACCGCGCTTTCGACAAGGAAGAAGCGATCGCGCTCATCTCCACTCTGGCTTGGCGCGGTATTGGCGGCGGTTACCCGCTGCAGCACCAGGACCGCGCCTGACCCCTCGGCAGGCGCCGCCTCGGTTCAGCTTCGGTGCCGCTCCGGTTCAGCCTTTCCGCGACATCGCCAGTTTGATGACGTGGGCGATGCGGTCGGCGACCTGGGCGGTGCGTTCCACGTTGAGCATGTGCCCGGCATCGGGATAGATCACCAGTTCCGCGCGCAGCGCGTCGGCGATGATCCGCGCGTGCGGCAACGGCAACAGCCGGTCGGCGCCGCCGGCCAGCACGATGGTCGGCTTGTCCCGCAGTGCGGCGAGTGCCTCGCGGCGTTCGTGTTCGCCAAGCGAGACGCGGAAGCCGGCGATGCTGGCCGGGTTGCCGCGACCGAGTTGGTCGGCGGTGTCGGCGATGTCGCGTCGGTTCGGTTTCTTGCCGAACACCAGCCAGCGCAACGCGGGGCGCAGGACAACCGGGTGGCGCACCAGCGACCCGCGCTCGATCTTCGACAACCTGTGGTTCACATGTTGCTCGGCCTTGGTCATCCGGATCGACAGCCAGCGCGGCAGGCCGAAGGTGAGCTTGCTCAGGCCACCGGAGGTGGTGGCCACGAAGACCGCGCCGGCGATCCTGGGCAGCAGTTCCGGGTGCCGCTCGGCGAACGCCATGATCGTCGCGCCGCCCATGGAGTGTCCGACCAGCACGATCGGCCCGTCGGGCACTCGGTCGGCGATGAGTTCGGCCAGGTCGTCCGCGAGCTGCGCGATGGTCGCGGTGCCTGGCTTCGCCGGGGCGGAGCCGCCGTGGCCGCGGTGGTCATAGCGGATGACCCGCAACCTGTGGTTTACAGCACCGCCGGCGGTCATGGTGTGAACCACGCGTTCCCACTCGGTGTGGTCGAGGGTCCAGCCGTGCAACAGGATCACGGTCAGCTCGGCGCCGCCGCCCGGCGCGGTGGCCTCGACGTGCAGCGCGGTGCCGTCCGAGGTGACGAACCGGTGCGTGGTTGTCGGGTCCCACGGTGCGAGGGGCCGTGGTCGGGTGGTTGTCACTTCGCGACCAGGAAGGACTTGCGCCACGCGCGCATGCCGGGCACGCCAACCAGGCCGGCCTCGTCAAGGAACGACATGATCCGCTCGCCCGCCCAGCGGATGGTCTCCTGGTAGTGCGGGCTCTTCATGGCCACCGAGTGCGCCTCTTCCGGGTCCAGCCCGACCGCGGCGTACACCTTCGGATTGATCAGCGTGTGCGTCACGTGGTAGGCGACCTGTGCGATCAGCCACCGCTGGTAGTACAGCTCGGCCTTGCTCAACCCTGGCATGCCGGCCACGACCTCCTGCCGGGCGAAGGTGACGTGCCGGGCCTCCTCAAGGACGTGGATTCGGTTGACCATGCGGATCATCGGCTGGATGTTCTCGTCGGCCATGGCCTCGCGCTGCAACCGGTCCAGCAGTTCCTCCACGATCAGCACCGAGCCATACATGGCCGGGCCGTAGCTGATGATCGGCAGCAGCCTGCCCAGCGCGCGGGTGATCCTGCGCGGGCCGTACGCGGGTGCGCCGACGCGCTCGATCGCCTTGCTGAACATGGTCGAGTGCCGGCATTCGTCGGCGATCTCGGTGAGCGCGTAGCGCACGTGGTTGGTGGTCGGGTCCTTGCTGTACACCTCGTTGACCAGCATCTGCATCAGCAGCAGCTCGAACCAGATGCCGTTGCTGGCGACGCTGGCGATCTCGTGCCTGCCGAGCTCGACGCGCTGCTCGGGCGAGAGCCGGTCCCACAGGTAGGTGTTGTAGAGCGAGATCCGGTGCTCGGGCTGGAAGTACTTGCCCTCGACGAATGGCGCGGCCCAGTCGATGTCCACATCCGGGTCGTAGAACTTGTCGGCGGACGACCGGAGCAGCCGCTCCGCGGTCTTCTCCCGGTCGGCGACCTTGGCAACCTCAACCGCACGACTCATGCCCACTCCCTCGAAGACGACTTTTCGAAGACGACTTAGCCGGACTCCAGGTAACTGTGACTTCCAGTAACCGTTACTTGTGGTAGCGTGCAACGCATGGTGCGATCTGTCAAGAGGGCCCTCGGGAGAGGAGAACGCGTGGCAGACGCACGCAGTGAGCGCTGGCGGGCGCACCGGGAATCGCGCCGCGAGGCGTTCGTCGACGCGACCATCCGCGCGATCGGCCGGCACGGTCCAGACGTGGGCATGGACGAGATCGCTGCCGAGGCCGGCGTGACCAAACCCGTGCTGTACCGGCACTTCGCCGACAAGGCCGACCTCTACCTCGCGGTCGGCACCCGCGCGACCGAGCTGCTGATGGCCGAGATCGTGCCCGCGCTCGCCGACGACGGCCCCATCTTCGACCGAATCCGGCGCGCGGTCGGCTGCTACGTCCGCTTCATCGACGAGTACCGGGAGCTGTACCGGTTCCTGGTGCTGCGCCCGCATCCGGCCAAGCAGGACCTGGTGCAGCAGGACAAGACCAAGATCGCGGCGGTGCTGTCCGACCTGCTTGAGGCGTATCTGAAGCTGTTCAGGATGGACACCGCGGTGGCAGGGCCGTCCGCGTACGGCATCGTCGGGCTGGTCCAGGGCGCGGGCGAATGGTGGCTGGAACACCCGAACTCGATGACCCGCGACCAGCTCACCGAACACCTGACCACGCTGATCTGGCACGGCATCGACGGTGTGCTGCGCGGGGGCGGGATCGTGCTCGACCCGCACAAGCCGCTGTCGCTGACCTCGCAGCTGCGGCTGATCGTCGGCGGCTGAGGCCGCGCCAGAAAAAAGCGCCAGAAAAAAGCGCCAGCAAAAGGCGCCAGCGAAAGGGTGCCAGGAAAGGGACGGACATGCAGGACGAGGACGGCTATCGGGGGCCGGCGACGCTGATCATCGACGGGCGCGAGCTGCCGGTCAAGGTCGAGCTGCGCGGCCACTTCCAGCCGATCGACGGCCGTTACCGCTGGTACGGCCGGGTACGGCCGGATGCAGAGCTGAGCGCGCTTGTCGGCGGGCGCAAGCGCGCCGCGGTGCTGCGGACACCGCTCGGCGAGGCCGAGGGTGAGCTGTCCGACCCGGACCCGTGGGACCGCTACCGGATCACGGGCGCGAGCACGCCGCCGTTCACCGTGCCTAGGACGTTGGCCGAGTTCGACGGCGAACTGCCGGTCGGCAGCTAAGGCAGGACAATAACGAGGCAGGCAACGACGCTGGACAAGGACGCAGGGTAACGACGCAGGGCAACAGAAAAGCCGGACCGGGCATGGTGTCCCGTCCGGCTTTTCGCGCGCTCGTGCCTCAGGCGCCGGCGATGAAGCCGACCTTGCGCACGTCGGCGGGTGCGATGTCCACGTACGCGATGCGGGAAACCGGGACCACGACTCGGCGGCCCTTCTCGTCGGTAAGGCTGAGCACGCTCTTGTCGTCCTTCAGCGCATCGCCGACCAGCTTCTCGATCTCGTCCGGCGTCTGCGAACTCGACAGCACGAGCTCCCGGGGGCTCTCCGCGACGCCGATCTTGATCTCCACGCTGACCTCCGGTTCGAACTGTCGTTACTCATTCGCAGCGTAGTCGATGCGCTGAAGCGCAACCGCGCCACGGCGAGTGCGTCACAGGCATGTTCGCTCTCAGCCGAGTCCGAGCGCGGTCATCCGCTTGGCGTGGCTCTGCTGCATGCGCCGGAACAGTGCGGCGATGCCGGCCAGGTCACCGGAGCCGGACACGATCAGCTCGGCCAGCCCATCCCGTTCGGCCACCACGTGCTGGCTCTGGGTCAGCGCCTCGCCGAGCAGCCTGCGGCCCCAGAGGGTGAGCCGGTCGCGCATGGTGCGGTCGGCCGCGCAGGCCGCCTTGATCTCGCGTTCCGCGAAGGCGGAGTGGCCGGTGTCGGCGAGCACGGTGCGCACCAGTTCGCCGGTGGGCTCGTCCAGCCAGCCGGCCATCTCCCGGTACAGCTCGGCGGCGAGACCGTCGCCGACATACGCCTTGACCAGTGACTCCAGCCACGATCGGGGCGAGGTCAGCCGGTGGAAGGCGTCGAAGAACCCGACGAACGGCGTCATCGCCTCCTCGACCGCGACGCCGTGCTCGGCGAGGTAGCGCTCAAGCATGGCGTAGTGCGCCATCTCGGCCGAGGCCATTTCGGACAGGGCGGCGCGGCCGGCCAGCGTCGGCGCCTGCCGGGCGTCCTCGGCCATCCGGTCGAAAGCGGACAACTCGCCGTAGGCGAGCACGCCGAGCAGGTCGACGATCCCTGCGGCCAACGGCGAATCCGGCTCGGCGTCACTCATGCCGGTGAGGGTATCGGCCACCGACAGGACGGAGTTCCGACCGTTCCTTCGGCCCAGCCGCCGCGCCGATGAACAGACCAATCCTTGCGGCTGATCGACTTCGAGCAGGTAGACTGCGGAAGAACTCGACGCTCGTCGTCGCGGGCCGGCGGTCTCGCCGCGGCTCGCACCCGCTCCAGCGGGGGCGGAAGAAGACGGGTTCGAGTGGATGACCACTGCGGCAGCTGAACAACACAGTGGCTTGCCACGTGGAAGGTGCGCGCACACCTCGTTGGTCCCTCCCGCGCGTCGCCGGTAATGCGAACCGGCTCGCGGCGCGGTTGACGGGCCCGTCCAGGCCAGTGCGTGCTGGAACTAGAGAGGCGATCACCAAAACGTGACCAACAACACAACCGAGCCGGCAGAGAGCGATCAGCTCGACCAGGTCTCCTTGCAGCACAGTGTCTCCTTGCAGCACAGTGAGGCCGGAGCGTCCGAAACGGACACCTCGCACCCGTTGCAGGCCGGCGCTCCGGTACGCGACAACTCCCCGACCTTCGCCGAGCTGGGCGTTCGCCCCGAGATCGTGCGGGCGCTCGTCGAGGCCGGCATCGAACGAACCTTCGCCATCCAGGAACTGACCCTGCCGCTGGCGCTGGCCGGCGAGGACCTGATCGGTCAGGCCCGCACCGGCACCGGCAAGACCCTGGGCTTCGGCGTCCCCATGCTCCAGCGACTGACGCTGCCGGGCGACGGCACGCCGCAGGCGCTCATCGTCGTGCCGACCCGCGAGTTGGCCCTCCAGGTCAGCCACGACATCACCGACGCAGGCAAGCACATGGGTGTGCGCACCGTCGCCATCTACGGCGGGCGCCCGTACGAGCCGCAGGTCGAGGCGCTGCGCAAGGGCGTCGACCTGGTCATCGGCACCCCGGGCCGGCTGCTCGACCTGGCCGAACAGCGCCACCTGGTGCTCGGCAAGGTGAGCGGTCTCGTGCTGGACGAGGCAGACGAAATGCTCGACCTGGGCTTCCTGCCCGACGTCGAGCGGATCCTGCGGATGATGCCGAACAGCAGGCAGACGATGCTGTTCTCGGCCACCATGCCCGGCCCGATCATCACGCTGGCCAGGACGTTCCTGAACCAGCCGACGCACATCCGCGCCGAGGACAACGACGCGGGCGCGATCCACGAGCGCACCAAGCAGTTCGTCTACCGGGCACATGCCATGGACAAGACCGAGGTCATCGCGCGCTCGTTGCAGGCAACGGACCGTGGCCTGACGCTGATCTTCACCAGGACCAAGCGCACCGCGCAGAAGCTGAGCGACGAGCTGACCGAGCGCGGTTTCGCGGCCGCCGCCGTGCACGGCGACCTCGGCCAGGGTGGCCGGGAGCAGGCGCTGCGCGCGTTCCGCTCCGGCAAGGTGGACACGCTCGTCGCCACCGACGTCGCCGCGCGCGGCATCGACATCGAGGGCATCACGCACGTCATCAACTACCAGTGCCCCGAGGACGACAACGCCTACGTGCACCGGATCGGCCGCACCGGCCGCGCCGGCCGTGAAGGTGTCGCGGTCACCCTGGTCGACTGGGACGAGGAGACGCGCTGGAAGCTGATCAGCGACACCCTCGGTCTTGGCAAGCCCGAGCCGGTGGAGACCTACTCCACCTCTGAGCACCTGTTCGCCGACCTGAACATCCCGAGGGACGCGACCGGCAGGCTGCCGCTGAGCCAGCGCACCAGGGCCGGGCTCGCCGCCGAGGTCGAGGAGGACCTCTCCGGCGGCCGGGGCAAGCGCAACCGCAGCCGGCGACGCGTCGGCACCGGCGGCGCCGAGCGGCCCGCGACCAAGCAGCCGCGCGAGGGCGGCGGCTCGCCCGCCGAGAACGGCGGCGAGGACCGCACGCAGCGGCCGCGCAGGCGCCGCACCCGGCGTGGGGTCGCGCCCAGCGCGAACGCGCAGGCCGACGGCCAGCAGGAGACGCAGAACCAACCGGCGACGGCGGCGGCCGCGACTGGTGAGCCGGCCAAGCGGGCGCCGCGCAAGCGCACCCGGCGCCGCTCCAGTGTCGAGGTCGCCGGCGAGCCGAGCGCGGAAGCCACCAACTGACACCAGTTCCTTACGTGGGCGGTACTAGGGTCGGCACGGTGCAGCAAGTGGACAACCCGCCCGCCACGGCCTCGATCGAGGCCGCGCGAGCGGAGCAGCCAGCGCCGCGGCGTCGGCGGTCGTTTCGCAGGCCAGTCGACTACGCGGCCGCGGTGTTCATCGTGGTCGCCGCGCTCGTGGTCAGCCTCGTGTTGTGGGACCGCAGCGACATCCGCAACACGACGCTGGTCACCGGCCCGTCCTACCAGGCGGTTCCGGCCGGTCCGACGGTGTTCCCGCCCTCGCTGGCGCAGGTCTGGCAGGCGCCGAGCACAGCGACACCCGTCCCGGTGATCGCGGGCCCGACCATCGCCACCGCGGCCGACGGTTCCGTGGTCGGCCGCGACCCGCTCACCGGCAAGCAGCGCTGGCGCTACACCCGTGACCTCGGCCTGTGCACGGTGTCGGTGACCTGGGGAAAGGTCATCGCGATCTACCACAGGGCAACCAACTGCAGCGAGGTCACCGAGCTGGACGAGACCTCGGGCAAGCGCGGTTCACAGCGCAACGGCGACGCGCAGCTGGGCACCCAGCTGCTCTCCGACGGCACCTACGTGACCACCACCGGCCCCACCCTGTTGGACACCTGGCGCTACGACATGGTGCAGACCATGGAGTACGGCACCGTGCCCGACTTCTACAACCCGAACGTGCAGCCGAGGAAGGGTTGCCACTACGGCACGGTGTCGGTCGCGTTCGGCCTGATCGGCGTGGTCGAACGCTGCTCGGGCGACAGTGGCGACCGGCTGAGCTTCTACCGGGCGACCGCGACCAACGCGGACCAGCCCTCGGTGGTGACCAGCAACGTGATCGGCGGACACGACTCGCGGCTGATCGCGATGACGGCCCAGTACGCGGCGGTCGTGCAGGACAACCCGATGCGACTGTCGGTCTACAACGATCAGACCGGTGCGATCACGGCCAGTTACCCGCTGAACCTGCCCGAGTCCGACCTGGCCGGCGATCCGGCCGGCCTGGTTGTGCCGAGCTGGACCGACGCCGACGGCGTCTACTGGTACACCGGTTCGTCCACCATCGCGCTGTCCAGCACGAACTTCCATCCACTGTGGACGGTTGAGGGCACGCTCGGTGCCGGCACGCCGTTCGCCGGCAAATACCTGCTGCCGGTGCCGAACGGCATCGAGGTGGTCGACGTGGCCACCGGGTCGAAGGTCGGCATCATCGGAGTGAATCGAAACGGATACTCCGGTCAGGTAGCGATGGCGAGCCTCGGACCGATGGTCTTTGAGCAGCGCGGTTCCGTGCTGGCCGCCCTCCGCTGATCGAGTCACCGACACACCCGATCCGGTGAGCAGCCGATTCAACTGGCGCGGTGTGGTTCGATCAGGTCTGCTGGGCGCGTTGCCGCTGATGAGGAGGGTGCCAGGTGGTTTCGGTACAGCCGTCCCCGATCGGCCCGCACGGTGGTGCGCGGATCGACCTGCCCGGCCGCTACGGCCCCATCGCCGCGCTGCGGTGCGCTCCGGCCGAACCGGCGCTCGGCGCGACCGCGTTGTTGCTGCCCGGTTTCACCGGGTCCAAAGAGGACTTCGTCCCGCTGCTCGATCCGATCGCGGCGGCCGGCATCGGCGTGCTCGCCATCGACCTGCCCGGCCAGTACGAGTCGGCTGGCCCGGACGACGAGGCCGCCTACCTGCCGGACGCGCTCGGCGAGCCGGTCGCCGAGCTGATCGGATCGCTTAGCAGCGCAGGCGAGCACATCCTGCTGCTCGGCCACTCCTATGGCGGGCTGGTCGCACGCGGCGCGGTGCTGGCCGGTGCCAAGGTCGTCGGCTTGACCCTGCTCGACTCCGGGCCGGGCGAACTGCCACCCGGATTCCGGCGCACCATGCTCGACTCCCAGGAACCCGTGCTGCGCACCGGCGGCATGGCGGCGGCCGAGCGGATGCGCGCCCAACTGGACGCGGCCGCGCCCGGTTGGGCCGACGCACCCCAGGAACTCAAGGATTTCCTGCACACCCGGTTCGTTCGCTCGTCCGCGTCGGCCATCCTCGGCATGGCCGACGGCCTGCGCCACGAACCCGATCGGGTGACAAAGCTCGCGCACGCGCTCCGTGCCCTTGACGCGCCCTGCCTCGTGCTGTGCGGCGCGGACGACGACGCCTGGTCGGTGGCGAGCCAGCGGGACATGGCCGACCGGCTGGACGCCGACTTCGCGGTCATCCCCGGCGCGAAGCACTCCCCCAACGTGGAAAACCCGACCGGGCTGCTCGGTGCCCTGCTGCCGACCTGGCGTGCCTGGCTGGCGGACCTGCCCTGAAAAGCTAGACGCGCCAGAACAACCAGAGCCAGGCCACCCAGAACACACCGAACGACACGGCCGCGAAGACCAGCACCAACACAGCGGACCAGCCGCGCCGCGCGCCCCGTCGCCGGTCGACACCGCGCTGCGCCAGGATCGCGAACAACGCCAGCACGGACTGGCCGATCACGTCGACAAGACCCGGTCCCGGCTTGGCGAACGCGCCGCTGAACGCCTGCGCGGCGATCGCGAGCAACGCCACGATCACGGTGGCCGAGGTCAGCACGCCGGTCAGGCCGCCGACGAACGTGCGCCGCCCCGGTTTAGCCTGCTTGACCGGTTCGGGCGCCGGTTCCGGTTGCGCGGCAACCTCTTCCGGCTCGGGCTCGCCACGCGCGCGGCGGACCGCGGCCGCCTGGATCGCCTCGAACTCCTCATCGCTCATCACCGGCAGTTCTTCGGTGTGCGCGTCCGCGGTGTCGAATGCCTTGCGGGGCGGATTGATCTGGCCACGACGCACCGGGATCGGGGCAGGCCGGGAGTTTGTCGGCGAGCGCTTCGCCGGAATCCGTTCCGTCGCTTCGGAGTGGGTCAGGCGGTCGTCGGTCATGGCGAGAGCGCCACCCATGGATCGAGATCCGGTGCGGCCGCCCGACCTTCCGGACAACTCGGCCGGAAATCGCACCAGGAGCACTGCCGCCCGATGTTCGGCGGAAAGAGTTCTTCCTGGCTACCGCCGGCAGCCAAGGTCTCGCGCGCCACGTCCAGTTCCTCCGCGGTCTCCTCGGCCCGAGTCAGGTGCCGACGCAGGGATTCTTCTGTGTGCGTCCAGGCAAGCACGGATCCGGTTGGCAGGTGGTGCAATTCCACCTGATAACACGGACGGCGCAATGTTCGTCGAGCGGCGATCGCATACAACGCCAACGCCTGCGAACCGCGCACGTCGTCCGTGGTCAGCGCGTGCCGCCCGGTCTTGTAGTCGACGATCACCAACTCGCCGTCGCGCAGGTCGATCCGGTCGACCCGCCCCTCGGCGACAATGCCACCCACCGGCGCGGAAACCCAGCGCTCGATGCCGATCGGGTCGGTCGTCACGTCGATCTCGGCAACGTAGTCGGCCACCCAGTCCTTGGCCCGCTGCCGAAACTTCGCGGACTGCTCCGCGTCGGCGAAGCCCTCGTTGCGCCAGTTCGCCACAACCAGGTTCGCCGCGGAAGCCGGATTCCGCTTGGCGACGGGCAGATCGAAGAACGCGCGCAGCGCGTTGTGCACGGCGGCGCCGAGCGTGCTGTGCGCCCACGGGCCGCCGCGCTGCGGCGTCGGCCGGTCGAGATAGGTCATCCGGTACCGGCGCGGGCAATCGTTCCAGGTGGCGAGCCTCGCGGGCGTCACCTTGACCAATTTCCGCGGCATACTGTCAAAACCGAGCTGCCCTTGCACCCGCTCCACGTTACGCAGCCACACCGTCACTTCCGCGCGCACCCTCGCGAGGTGTTCCCGGCTCAGGTGCCGCCCGCGATGAAGCCGCGGATGGCGTTGGCAACGAGTTGGACGGCGATGGCGGCCAGCAGCAGGCCGGCGATCTTGGCCATCAGTTCGATGCCGCTCTCCTTGACCAGCCTGATCACCAGGCCCGAGTAGCGCAGGCACAGGAACAGGATCAGGTGCACGACCAGGATGGCCAGCGCCAGTGCGAGGTACGAGCCGAGGTGGCCGTGGGCCTGGCGGACGTACACGATCGTGGCGGCGATGGCGCCGGGACCGGCCAGCAGCGGGGTGCCGAGGGGGACGAGGGCGATGTTGACGTCCTCGACGACCTCGGGTTCGGTGTTGCCCCTGCCGGTCAACAGGTCCAGCGCGATGAGCAGCAACAGCAGGCCGCCTGCGCCCTGGAGCGCGGGGATGCCGATGCCGAGGTAGGACAGGATCGCACCGCCCGCGACCGCGAACAGGGTGATCACGCCGAGCGAGACGAGCACACCCTGGCGGGCGGCGCGGGCGCGGGCGGCCTGGGACTTGCGGCCGACCAGGCCGAGGAACACCGGGATCGTGCCGGGCGGGTCCATGATCACGGTCAGGGTGATGGTCGACGCGATGAACAACTGCGCGTCGAATATTCCGTTCATGCGCCATCACTCCTGGTCACGCGCTTGTGGTCGGTGCGCGGTCATCCCACCATGACGGGCACCCCGGTGGCGCGTTGGATCAGTGCGTCGAGTACCTCGGGGGCTGTGGTCTCCTGGCCGAGCCGCACGGTCTTGTTGCTGCCGTGGTAGTCACTCGACCCGGTGACCAGCAGGTTCAGGTCCTTGGCCAGGCCGCGCAGCTCGGCGCGGGTAGGCTCGTCGTGGTCGGGGTGGTCGACCTCGACCCCGGCAAGGCCGGCATCGGTGAGTTCGGCGATCACGTCGGCGGTGACGATCGGTCCTCGGGAGCGGGCGAACGGGTGGGCGAGCACGGTGACGCCGCCCGCGTCGTCGATCATCTTGATGGCGCGGATCACCGGGGTGTCCTGTTTGGCGACGTAGTAGGCACCGCGACCGGAGAGGTAGCGGCTGAACGCCTCGGTGACGCTGTCGACAACCCCGGCCCGAACGAGCGCCTGGGCGAGGTGCGGGCGACCGGCGGAGGCGCCCGGCGGGACGCTGGCCATCAGCTCGTCCGCGTCGACAGGGAAGCCGTCCTCGGCCATCCTGGTGGCCATCGCGCGCAGCCGTTCCCGTCGTTCCGCGCGCAGCCGGGCCTGCTCCTGGGCGACCGGTGGCGACTCGGGGTCGTGCAGGTAGGCGAGCAGGTGCACGGTGACGTTCCCGCCGTTGCCATTCGGACAGGCGCAGGAGAACTCGGCGCCGCGGATCAGGGTGAGGCCGGTGGGCAGCGCGGCTGCCGCCTCGGCCCAGCCGCCCGCCGTGTCGTGGTCGGTGAGGCCGATCACGTCGAGGCCGGCCGCTGCCGCGGCGGTGAGCAGATCGGCTGGCGAGTCGGTGCCGTCCGATGCCTTGGAATGGGTATGCAGGTCAATGCGCACAAGGTCCAGTGTGGCCTACGTGCGCCTGCGCTACGGGACCAGCTTCTTCCCGCGCGCCGCCCGCTGCGCCTTGATCATCGAGAACCGTTCGGACTGCGACTGCTTGTCGCCGAACACGAGTTCGGAGATGGCGTCGTAGACCTCTTCCGGTTTGGGCAGGTACTCGATCCGGTTGAGGGCCTGGATCTGCCCCGCCGACTCGACGATCAGCGTTCCGTACCCCAACGTGCGCCCGAGCGAGCTGCGCTCGTAGGTGAGGTCGGTGACCTTGGTGATGGGCATCATCGCCACCTTGGTCACGAACACACCGGTGGTGAGCATGAACCGCTTGTCGGTGACCACGATCCGTTCCACCCACCAGTCCACGACCACGTAGGCGAAGCGGAGCACCACGATCAGCGCCGCGTACCAGAGGATGTTCTGCACCAGCCAGAAACCGGTCGGCAGCAGGTAGGAGATCATGAACGCGACCGAGAGCAGAGCCACGGCCTCGAACACGTCCCAGGCGACGAACGCCCAGTGTCTGCGGACCCTGATCACCCGCCGCTCGCTCGGCAGCAGGTACTCGTCCGGATCCCGCGGCGTGAACATGACCTTATTATCGCGCAGTCGGCTCAGAATAGCTTCTGGACAAAGGTGACCAAAGCCTCCGCGGCGTTCTTGAGCAGGTCGAGGATGTTGGTGACGAGCCCCGACGCTTGCGTCGGTGCACTGATCAGGAAGAAAAGAGCCAGCGCAATGCCGCCCCAAACCAGGAGCTTCTTGAGGTTCACGACTACAGACCCCGTCCGCTAGTGGTGACGTCAGCGGCAGCCGGCCATCGGCTGCTTCACCAAGTTTGTACCGCACCTGGCGGCAGAACGGGAGATTTGTACCGTACCGGGGGAAGGTCAGCGTGTCGAGGGGCATTTCGCTACGCTGCGTGATCATGACCGGCAACCCGAACGGCCGCATCGGCGGCGGCCCACCACGTTCCGTCCGCTGCGTCGGTGCCCTGATCTATCGGCCAGACGGCCGGTTGCTGCTGATCCGGCGGGCCAACGCGCCGGGCCGAGGACGGTGGTCGCTGCCGGGCGGACGGGTCGAACCGGGTGAGTCGGACGCGGCCGCCGTGATCCGCGAAGTGGCCGAGGAAACCGGGTTGATCGTGACCGCGCATGAACACGTCGGCTCCGTCAAGCGGCAGGGGCCCGGTGTGATCTTCGACATCCACGACTACCGGTGCGCGGTCGTCGGCGGCGATCCGGCGGCCGGCAGCGACGCGTCCGGCCTGCGGTGGGTGGACGACGCCGAGTTCAGCGCGTTGGACGGGGCCGGAGCGCTCAGCGAACTACTCGCGGACACGTTGCGTGACTGGCACGCACGGCCCGGCGACCGTTGCTGATGGCTTCTGATGGTGCTGCTCAGCGCGCCAGCCAGGTCAGGCGCTGGCCGTGCGGTTCGGTCCTGGCCAGCACGTTGACGTGTGCTTTCCCGTCCTCCCAACGGGTGACGGCGAGGGTGCCGCTGATCCGCTCGCCCGAGGCGAGGTCGGCGCGGTCAGGCAGCAGCGCGGACAGGCCGGACTCGTAAGTCTCCAGGCTCAGCCACCACAGCGGCCGGGTCGCGGCAAGGGCGGCCACCACGTCGATGAACGCCGTTCGCCGTTCGGGTTCCAGGTACGGCAGCGTGTGCGAGTCGAACACGACCAGCGGCTGGTCCGCCGGAACACGTTCGGCGGCGGCGGCAAGGTCGTCGACGGCGTCCCCGGTGACCAGCTCGGGCCGCCCGCCCGCCTGCACGCCGGCCGCGGTGTTCAGCAGCCGGATGCGGTCGACCTGGTCGGCCCAGACGCACGCCTCCAGCCAGGCCAGTTCCTCCTCGTCGGCCAGGTCGACCGGGTGGATGTCCAGGCCGACCTTGGCACCGACGGCGAGCTTGCGCGGCAGGGCGGGTTTCTTCGTGACGCCATCGGCAAGGCCGAGTTGGCTGGTGAGCACCAGTGCCGCCTTGGCAGGGCCCGCGTTGACCTGCTCGCCGCCGGGCAGCGAGTACCGGTAGCCGTAGCGGTCGACGCCGAGCAGCAGGCCCGCGCTGGTGCCGACCTCAAGCAGACCGAGCGGCGCACCCGCCTGCTTGCCGATGGCGACCAGGGCCGGATAGAGCAGGGCGGCCCGCCGCACCTCGTTGGTCTGGGTGACGCGGGTGGCGATCAGCTCGCGCATCTTCTCGGCGCGGGCCAGCACGAACTCGCGGAACGTCGGCCAGGTCCGCTCGTCGACGCCGCGGTCACCGCCGACCGACGGGTAGTAGTAGGCGAGCTGACTGGTCGGCTCGGCGATGACAAGGCGGTGCGCGGCCGCGAAGAACAGCGTTGCCCGTGCCTGATCCGGTTCGGCCGCGGTGAGCAGGCCGGCCACGTCGTCGTCCGCGCTGGCGGTGGTGGCCAGGTGCTCGTAGAGCGGCGACTCGCCAGCCGCCTCCTGCTTGGCGAAGACGGCCAACCGGTCACGGGTCAGTTCGACACCCGTCACGATTCACTCCTTGGGCTCGGGCCTGCCCGGCTGCTCGCCGCCACGGCTCTCGCCGTAGGAGCGCTTGGGCACCATGACCTTGCGTCGGAACACGCAGACCACGGTGCCATCCTGCTTGTAGCCCTTGGTCTCCACGTAGACGACCCCCCGGTCGTCCTTGGACCTGGACGGGGTCTTGTCCAGCACGGTCGTCTCGCCGTAGATGGTGTCGCCGTGGAAGGTCGGCTTGACGTGCCGCAGCGACTCCACCTCCAGGTTGGCGATGGCCTTGCCGGACACGTCCGCGACCGACATGCCGAGCAGCAGCGAGTAGATGTAGTTGCCGACCACGACGTTGCGGCCGAAGTCCGTGGTCTCCTCCGCGTAGTGCGCGTCCATGTGCAGCGGATGGTGGTTCATGGTGATGAGGCAGAACAGGTGGTCGTCGTATTCGGTCACCGTCTTGCCCGGCCAGTGCTTGTACACCGCGCCGACCTCGAACTCCTCGTAGTACCGACCGAACTGCACGCTGCCTCCTCGGACTCCGGCGAACCACGTCGGTCGCCGCTCGTCGACACAGTGTCGCCCGACCGCCCACGATCCGCGCAACCGTTGTGAGTGAGTACACGCCGCCGCACCCGGTCCGGAGTGGACGAGGATTTCAGTCGTTGCTCGCGCCCTCCAACGGGCGTACCCGGTCGAGCAGGCGGTCGGCGTAGTTGTCCAGCAGGCGGGTGCCGACCTGTTGGGAGTAGCCGAGCAGCACGGCCCAGAACAACACGGCGTCCTGGCTGTGCAGGGAAACCAGGCCCTCGACAAGGCCGGCGCCGAGCGCGAGCACGCCGACGACCGCGAGCAGCGCGCCGAGCAACACCTTGATCAGTGCCTGGTAGCCGGCGAGCACGTACGGGGAGAGGCTGGGTCGCCTGCGCACCAACAGAACCACGGCCGCGATGCTCGCGCCGACCGCGCCCATCATCGCGACCAGCCACACCTCGCCGTCGCCAGGACGCATGCCGCCGCCGGCGCAGATCAGCTGATTCTCCTTGCCGGCAACGCACATCGGCAGCATCGTCGGCCATACCGACGACACGATGCCGAGCAACACGTTGACCAGCAACAGGCTCAGCGCGGCCACGAACAGCTTGTTGCGCAACGCCCGCGCGCTCGCGTGTGCCTCGTCGGACGCGTCGAACGCGGCGCGCACCGCGTCCGTGACCACGATCCGGTCGGCCTGGCTCGGCGGGTCGTCCGGGCGCAACCGGGCCAGTGCGGTCCTGCGCAGGTCGGTGTCGGGCAGGCACGGGTTGATCCTCTCGGCCAACGCGGGTAACCGCGCGGAGAGCTGGGGATCGGCCGCGATCAGGTACACCTCGGCCTCGTGCAGGGCCCGCCAGGCGCGTTCGATCCGCCAACCCGACCACCACACCGACGGCGCCTGCCACCACTTCGTGTGCGCGCGCAGCACCGCGTCCACGATGGCCAGCGACTCCAGCGCGGCCGACCGCGCCACCTCGGTGTCGGGCGTGCTGCGCGGATCGGTATCCAACAGGGCAAGATCGGTGCGGGCACGACGAGCCCGCGACTCGACGATCAGCCGCCAGTCGGTGACGTCGGCGGCGGACTCCCAACCGCCGATCGCCCGTGATTCAGCCATGATGACCACCCCACGTCACCATGATCGCACCGGAGACCGACAGAAATCAGCGTCCGATCAGGCAAAACGGCGCGCAGCGGCGATCACCGACGGTCAACTCGGGTTGGACTGCGGCCGCATCGCGAGCTTGGCGATCAGGTCGCGGGCGCGCTCCGCCGTCGGCGGCTGGCACAGCACGTCGTACCGACCCGCCACCAACTGGCTGGCGGACTGGAAATCGCGGCGACCGCGAGTGGACGCATACCCGACCGACGCGAAGATCAACCCGAACACGATGCCGGCGCCGATGCCGACCAGGATCGGCCCGATGGCCGAGGTCTGGGTGTCGAAGAAGGCCAGCAGCAGACCGACGAAGAAGCCGAACCACGCGCCGGAGGCGATGCCGGTGCTGACCACCCGACCCCAGCTCAGCCGGCCGGTAACCCGCTCGACCAGCATCAGGTCGACGCCGACGATGGTCACGTCCGGCAGTGGAAAGTCGTTCTCGGCCAGGAAGTCGACCGCGCGTTGCGCCTGTTCGTAGTTGTCGTAGGAACCGACCGGCCAACCCGTCGGGCGGGTCGGCAACCGGGGCACTCCGGGACGCTGAGCACCGCCGGAAAACGAGCTGGTCACCGTCATCACCCCGATGTCGACGAAAAATCCGGCATTGTTATTTCACACTATCCTGCCAAGCAGCGGCAACCAGCGCTAACCGGAGGGTACACACGGCGCTGATCGGCGCCGATCGACCGAGGATCGGTATCGCCCGCGAACTGGGCGGTAACCGGGGCGCGGTCGGTCCCGGCCAGGCGCGACGGCGAGGCAGGCGAGACCGGTCAACACGGCGAGACCGGCCAGCACAGCGAGACCGGGCCAGCACGGGGACACCGACCAACGCGGGGAGACCGGCCAGCACGGCGAGCGGGAACGCGCCGCCATTGGCTCGCCGGGCAGCACCGACGCCGGCGCGGCGCTCGACGCGCTGCCGACTCCGCGCGACCCGCCCATCCGTCTGTTGTGGACGAAGGTGCCCTCGGGCGGAACTCAGCCGCGCGAGCGGTACTCCCGCAGCAAGCCGCGGCTGATGATGGTCTTCTGGATCTCGCTGGTACCCTCGCCGATCAACAGGAACGGCGCCTCGCGCATCAGCCGCTCGATCTCGTACTCCTTGGAGTAGCCGTAGCCACCGTGGATGCGGAACGCCTCCTGGGTCACCTCGGCGCAGTACTCGCTGGCGAGCAGCTTGGCCATGCCGGCCTCGACGTCGTTGCGCTCGCCGGAGTCCTTCAGCCGCGCGGCATTGACCATCATCAGGTGCGCCGCCTCGACCTTGGTCGCCATCTCGGCCAGTTTGAACGCGATCGCCTGGTGCTCGGCGATCGGCTTGCCGAATGTCCTGCGCTGCTGGGCGTATTCGACGGCCAGTTCGAACGCGCGGATGGAGATGCCGCAGGCGCGGGCCGCGACGTTGACCCGGCCGACCTCGACACCGTCCATCATGAACGCGAAACCCTTGCCCGGCGCGGCGCCGAGCACCTTGTCCGCGCCGATCCGGTAGCCGTCGAAGACCGCCTCGGTGGTGTCGACGCCCTTGTAGCCCATCTTGTCGATCTTGCCGGGGATGGTCAGGCCCTTGGCTACCTCGCCGAACCCGGCAGGCTTCTCCACCAGGAAGGCGGTCAGGTTCTGGTGGGGCTTGGTCGCGCCCTCGTCGGTCTTGGCCAGCAGGGCGATCAGGGTGGAGCTGCCGCCGTTGGTCAGCCACATCTTCGAACCGTCGATGACGTAGTCGTCGCCGTCGCGCACGGCCCTTGTCTTGATCGCGGCCACGTCCGAGCCGAGGTCCGGTTCGGACATCGAGAAGGCGCCCCGGATCTCGCCGGTCGCCATCTTCGGCAGGAAGTACTCCTGCTGTTCCTTCGTGCCGTGCCGGGAGATCATGTGCGCCACGATGAAATGGGTGTTGATCACCCCGGAAACGCTCATCCAGCCGCGCGCGATCTGTTCCACCACAAGGGCATAGGTGAGCAGCGACTCGCCAAGACCGCCGTACTCCTCGGGAATCGTCAGGCCGAACAGGCCCATCTCCTTCATGCCCTCGACGATGTCCGCCGGGTACTCGTCGGCGTGTTCAAGGGTCTGGGCGTTCGGAATGATCTCCTTGTCCACGAAATCGCGGACGGTGGCGAGGATTTCCCGCTGGATGTCGGTCAGTCCGGCGGTCTGGGCGAGGCGGGCCATCACGGAATCCTTTCCGACCCCGGCGCTGGGGTCGATCCAGACGGGTTGGCGCGAAGTTACCGGTCAGTATGACAGCGCGGCGCGCAGTTAACGACCGTTCGCACTATGAGGGTGCTCACCCGGCTGGGGATGATCCGCGATCAACGGCTGGACCTGGGGAACTTCCCGATCAACTTGCCTTCGGCTCGACGGCCTGGCCGCAGTTGCGGCAGTCGATGGCCAGGACGTAGACGTCTTCACCACACCGCACACAGGAACGGAAGCTGCGTTCGTAGAGGTTGTCGCGCTCCCGCCGCCTGCCGAGGAAAGACCGGGGTCTCCGATCCTCCCGATGCTGTCGTCGTTGTTCGCTCATGGGACCCAGCATCACCCGGTCAGGGCGAGATCAAGCAAGTTCAAGCCGTTATCTGTGCGTTATCTCATAGCAACCTTAGACGGTGAGTAGCCACCTACATTCGATCTGCTGTGCACCTTGTCTGTCCGTGTCCGTTCGACAACGGGGGTGAGCGTGAGTGGTCGACGCAGAGATGCGGCCCTGTTCGCGGCCAAGCAGCGCAATTCGTGGGACGACGGGGTCCGCGAAATCAACCCGCATTCCCGACATACCGTGTTAATCGCCGTCCTTCTCGGCGTGATCGCCACCGGCCTGACCATGTGGCTGCTCTTCACCTCGATGCTCAACCTGCTTGGCGCCCTCATCTGAACGGCCGTTCGTGCCGGTGCGAGCGTGTTCGAGGAAACGCAGCAGCTCGACCGGGAACGGCAGCACCAGCGTCGAGTTCTTCTCCGCCGCGACCTGGACCACCGTCTCCAGCAACCGCAACTGCAACGCGGCAGGCGTGTCCGCCATGGTCGCGGCGGCCTGGGAAAGCTTGTAGGAAGCCTGAAGTTCGCCGTCCGCCGAGATGACCCTGGCGCGCCGTTCCCGTTCCGCCTCGGCCTGGCGCGACATGGACCGCTTCATCGTCTCCGGCAGCGCGACATCCTTGATCTCCACCCGGTCGATGTGCACGCCCCAACCGATCGCTGGCGAGTCGATCATCAGCTCCAGCCCCTGGTTGAGCCGTTCCCGGTTGGAGAGCAGGTCATCCAGCTCGCTCTTGCCGATGATCGAACGCAACGAAGTCTGCGCAACCTGCGCGACCGCGAACCTGTAATCCTGCACGTGCACGATGGCCTGCACCGGGTCGATCACGTTGAAGTAGACGACCGCGTCCACCTTCACGGTCACGTTGTCCCTGGTGATGCCCTCCTGCGCGGGCACAGGCAGCGTGATGATCTGCATGTTCACCTTGCGCATGCGGTCGATGATCGGAACGATCGACACCAACCCCGGCGCGCGCGGCGCGCTGACCACCCTGCCCAGCCGAAAAACCAAGCCGCGTTCGTACTGTTGAACCACGCGGATACTGCACAGGAAATACAGCAGACCGGCGGACCCAAGCCCGATCAACGCGTCGATAATCGGCATCGCCAGCTCCCACGAGTCGAGGCCGGCCCCCTGACCCCCCGATGCTACGCCCGACCGTCGGCACCTTCGAGACGTAGCAGCCACTGATCCAGGTGCGGACACTGCTCACGCAGCGCTGGCAGCCCGAGATCGGCAATGGCAATCGGGCCATCGAGCGTCTTGAGATAGTCCGGACGGTGACGCAACAGTCGTTTGGAGGGCGCCGTCGACGGCCCGTCGTTGACCAACTCCGGACCGCCGGCCGCCTCCACCTCCCGCCGCAACTTGCGTGCCAGCCCGTCGTCGCCGTACAAAGTTCCGAGTTGGTCATGCGCCGCCAACACCCAGGCTTCGGTCTCATGCAACACGAGATTCGGCACGAACCGCTTGTCGGCTATCGCGGCCGCCATCGCGTGTTCGACGTGTGCGACCTTCGCTGAAGCTTCACCGGCTGGTCGATCAGCCATACCGGGCGCGTCACGAGGAAAGGCGTAGTAATCCCACAACGTGGTCAGCACCGTTATGCTGGTGTCTCGGAGCAGGAGGCGAACATCTCGTTCGATATGCGCCCAACAAGTCACGCCACCACGATGCGCAGGCCCAGAGACCGGGCGTTTGGTCTTGATCACTGAAAAGCTGATCAGCCAACCGACGGACTCCAAGTACGGCCTGATGATCTCGCGGGTGATGGTCTCCTCGGTCTGGCCTTCCAGGAGTAGGTGTAGCCGACCTCGCTCAACCATCTGCGTCCCGGCCCGTGTCACCCGGACGGCCACCAATGAGATTCTTCTCCCACAACTCCCCGAGAGAGTATTCCTCCAACCAGTCACTCAGCCTGTCCGCATCCGGCCGGGTAAAAGTCGACACGCCCTTCTCCCGCTGCACGACGATCAGATCAGCTAGTTCGAACTGGTTCATCAAGGTGACCGACTGGGTCGCCAGCAACACCTGGCTACGCACAGCGGCCTGGCGAAGCAGGTCGGCGAGTTGGACGATCGCGTATGGATGCAGGCCAAGTTCCGGCTCGTCGAGTACGACGAGCCGCGGCAACTCCGGCTGCAGCAGCAATGTCACCAAACAGATGAAACGCAACGTGCCGTCGGATAGCTGGTCCGCCGAGAACACGGCGTCCGAGTCGACGGGACGCCAACGCAACTGAATGCGCTCTCGACCGGTCGGGGTAAGCACGAAATCACGGAAGAAGGGAGCGACTTGGCGAACCGCACCAACGATGCGCCGGTATGCAGCACGATCGCTGCTGATCTCACTGTTCTGAAGCGCCAACAACACCGCAGCCAGATTGCCCGCGTCGTTGCGAAGCGCGATGTTGTCCGCGGTCGGTACGAGTTGCTTGACCGGAGCATCACGACTGGTGTCATGAAAGTGGTAGACCCGGCATCCACGCAGCAACTCCAGCACGTACGACGCAGGCGAGGGAGAAGGCCGTTCAGCGGCAGCCTCAAGAAGCCGGGTCTCGCGGTTGCCCCGACCGATCTCCTGATTCCACGGCCTGTCAAAGCCAGGCCCCTGGAAATAGATGGTCTCGTGCTCGAAGATCAATTCATCGTTGGCTGCGGAGACGAGCGACACCTCGTAAGAGTTAGGCGACCCATCCAGCATGATCCTGATGCGCGACGTGTCGGCAGACGAATTCAGCAGCGCCGACGCGCCGCCGTTCAAACCGACAAACAGTGCAAGGTCGGCTTCGACCAACCTGCCAAGCATCTCAAACGCCTGTATGAAGTTGCTCTTGCCAGCCCCGTTGGCACCAACCAGAACGTTCAACTGGCCCAGCGACACGCGAGCTTGCCGGATCGAAGTGAATCCCTCGACCTCGATCATGGCTAGGCGTTGCTCTGTCACCCCCTCACCCTACGATCATCAGCCGACAATTCATAAGTTCGCCGGTTCACTCCTCCGGGGGCGTCCAGCGGTCGGACCGGCTCATGCCGGCCGCGCGGCCCTTGCCGGCGATGACCAGCGCCATCTTGCGGGACGCCTCGTCGATCATCTCGTCGCCGAGCATGGCGGAGCCCTTCTTGCCGCCCGCCTCCGAGGTGAAGTAGGCGTAGGCGTCGAGGATGTTCTCGGCGTGGTCGTAGTCCTCCTGGCGTGGGCTGAACACCTCGTTGCACGCGTCGACCTGGCCGGGGTTGAGGACCCACTTGCCGTCGTAGCCGAGCGCGGCCGCCCGGCCCGCCACTCTGCGGAACCCTTCCACGTCGCGAATTTGCAGATACGGGCCGTCGATGGCCTGCTTGTCGTAGGCGCGCGCGGCCATCAGGATGCGCATCAGGATGTAGTGGTACGCGTCGCCGACGTCGTAGCCGGGCGGCTGCTCGCCGACCACGAGCGAACGCATGTTGATGCTGGCCATGAAGTCGGCGGGCCCGAAGATGATCGTCTCCACCCTGGGCGACGCCTGCGCGATCGCGTCCACGTTGATCAGGCCGATGGCGTTCTCGATCTGCGCCTCGATGCCGATCCGGCCGACCTCGTACCCCATGGTCTTCTCGATCTGGGTGAGCAGCAGGTCGAGCGCGTGCACCTGCTCCGCGTTCTGCACCTTCGGCAGCATGATGCAGTCCAGGTTCGCGCCGGCGCCCTCGACGACCTCGGTGACGTCGCGGTAGGTCCATTCGGTCGTCCAGTCGTTGACCCGGACCACCCTGATCGTCGTGCCCCACCCGCCCTCGTTCAGCGCGGCCACGATGTTCTTGCGCGCGCCCGGCTTGGCCAGCGGCGCGCACGCGTCCTCAAGATCGAGGAAGACCTGGTCGACCGGTTGGGTCTTGGCCTTCTCCAGGAACCGGGGGTTGCTGCCGGGCACGGCGAGACAGGAACGGCGCGGACGAAGGCGATCGACCATGATGGGCCTCCCGGATTGGGCTTACCGACGGGTAACCAATTTTCGCGATCGTGACACGTACCCGGCTCCGCCGCCATTCGCTGAGGTGTCTTTCACATGCTTCTGGCACGGTTAAGGTTGGTGCTCGTGATCACCGTGCCCGAGAGGTTCGCCGCCATGATCACGGCGCGGTGCGGCGCGGCGGGCTCAGCCTGGATCGCCGAACTTCCCGAACTCGTCGAGCGCTACCGCGCCGGGTGGTCGCTGGACGTCGACGGCGCACCGCTGCACGGCTATGTCGCACTGGTCGTACCGGTGCGCACCGCCGACGGCACGCCGGCCGTGCTCAAACTGTCCCAGGTGGACGATGACGAGGTGCGCGACGAGGCGCTGGCCCTGCGGATCTGGGCAGGCCGCGGTGCGGTGCGGCTGCTTGCCCGGTCCGAGGAGCACGGCGTGCTGCTGTTGGAAAAGCTCGACCCGCACCGCAGCCTGCGGACCGAACCGATCGACGAGGCCGTCGCGGTCGCCGGTCGCCTGCTGCGCAGGCTCGCCGTGCCTGCGCCGGCCGGCCTGCGCATTCGCCTCACGGACATCGCGCGAGCCATGCTCGACGTCCTGCCCGAGCGCTGGCAGCGGCTCGGCAGGCCGTTCCCACGCGCGCTGTTGGCTCTCGCCGTCGACGAGTGCGCCGACCTCGGGCCGCGCGCGGGCACGCTGCTGGTCGACGTCGACCTGCACTTCGAGAACGTGCTCGCCGCGCGACGCGAACCGTGGCTGGTGATCGACCCGAAGGTGCTCCAAGGCGATGTCGAGTTCGCGGTGCTTGCCTTGCTGTGGAACCGATTCGACGAGATCAGCGGCCCGGAGGGGGTCTGCGAGCGGTTCGCGGCGATCGTGGACGCCGCCGAACTCGACGCGGACCGCGCGCGCCGCTGGACTCTGGTTCGCGCCGTCGACGCCTGGCTCTGGTCGCTCGACGTAGACCCGGGTCACGGACCGGCGAGAGCCTGTCCGGCGATCATCGACGCGCTCGCCCCTGGATTGCCGGGAACCTGGACTGCCCGGAAGGTGACGCGCAGCTGAACAGCCGCTCGCCAACCGGTACTCGCGTCGGCCCGATTTCCGCGTGACGGAGATGGCAACTAGCCTGAGCGCATGGCCGCCGTGAACAGGGTATTCGCTGCCCAACTGAGCGGACTGCCGGTCTTTGGCCCAGATGGCGAATCGATCGGCAAGGTCCGGGACATCGTGGTCATGCTGCGCATCGCCAGGCAGCCACCGAGGGTGCTCGGCATCGTCGTCGAACTGGTCACCCGGCGCCGCATCTTCGTGCCGATGCTGCGGGTCAACAGCATCGAGCCCAATGCGGTCACGCTGTCCACCGGGTCGGTCAGTCTGCGCCGCTTCATCCAGCGGACGAACGAGGTCCTGGTCGTCGGCCAACTGCTCGACGCCAGGGTGACGTTGGTCTCCACCGGCGCCAGCGCCACCGTGATCGACGCGGCCATGGAACGTGGCCGGACAAGGGACTGGCTGTTCACCAAGGTCGCGGTGCAGGAGCGCACCGGTCGGCTGGCCCGGCGCGGCTCAGTGCAGGTGCTGCCCTGGGAGGACGTGAGCGGTCTCGGTCTCACCGAGCTCGACGCCCAACCGCAGGGCGCTCAGCAGCTGATCGCGGTCTACGACACCATGCGTGCGGCCGACGTGGCCGCCGCCATGCTCGACCTGCCGGTCAAACGCCGGCACGAGGTGGCGGACGCCCTGGACGACGAGCGCCTGGCCGACGTCATCGAGGAGCTGCCCGACGACGACCAGAAGGACATCCTCTCCCACCTCGACGAGGACCGGGCCGCGGACATCCTGGAGGCGATGAACCCGGACGACGCGGCCGACCTGCTGGCCGAGCTGCCCGAACTGGAGAAGGACCGGCTGCTCGCGCTGATGGAGCCGGAGGAGTCCGCGCCGGTCAAGCGGCTGCTCCAGTACTCCTTCGACACGGCGGGCGGTCTGATGAACCCCGAGGCCGTCGTGCTCACCCCGGACGCGACCATCGCCGAGGCGCTGGCCAGGGTCCGCAACGGCGACCTGACGCCGGCGCTGGCCAGCATGGTGTTCGTGTGCCGGCCGCCGTCGGCGACGCCGACCGGCCGCTATCTGGGCTGCGTGCACATCCAGCGGCTGCTTCGCGAGCCACCGTCCGAGCTGGTGGCCGGCGCGCTGGACACGGACCTCGCCCGGTTGGCGCCGACCGATCCGCTGACCGACGTGACCCGCTACTTCGCCGCGTACAACCTGGTCTGCGCGCCCGTCGTGGACGATCAGGACCACCTGCTCGGCGCGGTCACCGTCGACGACGTGCTGGACCACCTGCTGCCGGTCAACTGGCGGGAGACCGGCCTGCACGAGACGCACAACCAGGAACCGGTCGCGGGACACCGGGTGAACAAGACCAACGCGACGAACGGCATGGAACCCGCCGAGCGGCAGGAGTCGAGCCATGCCTGAACTGATCCCTCGCAGGCGGCTGGACCAGCCGCGCAGGCCACGCAGGCTCACCCTGGACGTGGACCCCGAGGCATTCGGCCGGTTCTCCGAGCGCCTCGCCCGGTTCATGGGCACCGGGACGTTCCTGTTCTGGCAGAGCATGTTCGTGGTCGTCTGGATCACCATCAACCTGGCGGCCGCGTCGCTACGCTGGGACCCGTACCCGTTCATCCTGCTCAACCTGGCCTTCTCCACCCAGGCCGCGTATGCCGCGCCGTTGATCCTGCTCGCCCAGAACCGGCAGGACGACCGCGACCGGATCGCCCTTGAGGAGGACCGGGCACGTGCCGCCCAGACCAAGGCCGACACCGAGTTCCTCGCCAGGGAACTCGCCGCGCTGCGGTTGGCCGTCGGTGAGATCGCCACGCGGGACTACCTGCGCAGCGAACTCGACCGGCTACGCCAGGAATTGGCCGCGGACAGCAAGCCCAAAAAGCGAAAGGGCAGCCACCCGGACGCCGAGCAGGTGCGGAATTCGGCCCGCTGGGAAGACGAGCCAGAACGCCAACCCAGCGAAACCAGCTAGCCCCGCGCCGGGTGGTGCGTCCCGGCGCTCATGTCGTGAAAAAGACCGGCAGATCAGGGGAAACGCGGGAAGAATTACCGGCTAATCCCGCGGATCGCGCTCGTCCTGCCGGTCGCCGCCTTCACCGTCCATTCCGGACTCGACCGGCTCGCCGAGCGCGGCGTCGCCGGTGGATTCGGTTGCCCCGCCGAGCCGCTCGCAGGTACGCCCGAAGGCCACCAGTTCACCGGGTTCGAATACCTCGGCGAAATGTGTGACGACCCCGGACAAATGCGTACCCGACGCGGCGCGCAGCCGGTCGAACCCGGTCTGGGTGAGCACCGCTTCCACTCCTCGACCGTCGGAATCGACCCGCGCCCTGGTGACGAGACCAGCCTTTTCCAGCCGATCGACCAACCGGGTGACCCCAGAACGCGACAACAGCACCGCGTCCGCGAGTTCGGTCATCCGCAGGCGTCGTTGCGGCGCTTCGGCGAGTTGGACGAGGACGTCATAGGAGGCCAGTGATAGCTGCTGGTCAGCAAGCAATTCGCTTTCCAGCGCGCGAACAATGCGCGCGTGCGCGCGCAGAAAAGACCGCCAGACATCCAGTTCGGTGCGGCTGAGCCGGCGAGTTGTTCCCGGATGTTGCACAACCCTGCATGCTACGGAACGCGGTCAACCTTATCCGCTCCGCCCCCAAAATCGATTCTGAGGAGTGATCTGACCGGCCGGTAACTTGGCGGTTTCTCCGCTGCCCGTAACATGAAGACACGACAGCCGCGTGCGGACCAGTGCGGACCAGAAGGCCGGTGTGAGCAGCAGTGACGAGCAGCGAGACGCTCAGCGTCGATGAGGTGCGCAAGGCCCTTGGCACCGTGCAGGACCCGGAGATCCGGCGTCCGATCACCGATCTCGGCATGGTCAAGGACGTGACCATCGGCACGGACGGCCTTGTCACGGTCGCGGTCTACCTCACAGTGGCCGGCTGCCCGCTGCGCGACAAGATCACCAAGGACGTGACCGCCGCCGTCGGCGCGCTCGACGGCGTCCGCGAGGTCAAGGTCGAGCTCGACGTGATGACCGACGAGCAGCGCACCGAACTGCGCCGCTCACTGCGCGGTGACACCGCGGAACCGGTCATCCCTTTCGCCCAGCCCGGCTCGCTGACCAGGGTCTACTGCGTCGCGTCCGGCAAGGGCGGGGTCGGCAAGTCCAGCGTGACGGTGAACCTCGCGGTCGCCATGGCCGCGCGCGGCCTGTCCGTCGGCGTGATCGACGCGGACATCTACGGCCACTCGGTGCCCAGGATGCTCGGCACCGAGGCCCGGCCGACCAAGGTCGACACGATGATGATGCCGCCGCAGGCACACGGCGTGAAGGTCATCTCGATCGGCATGTTCAAGCCCGGCAACGAGCCGATCGTCTGGCGCGGGCCGATGCTGCACCGCGCGCTCCAGCAGTTCCTGGCCGACGTGTTCTGGGGCGACCTCGACGTCCTGCTGCTCGACCTGCCGCCCGGCACCGGTGACATCGCCATCTCGGTCGCGCAGCTGGTGCCGAACGCGGAGCTGCTGGTGGTGACCACGCCGCAGGTGGCAGCCGCCGAGGTCGCCGAACGAGCCGGCGCCATCGCCGTGCAGACCCGCCAGCGGCTGGCCGGCGTCGTGGAGAACATGTCCTGGCTGGAGATGCCCGACGGCAGCCGCATGGAGATCTTCGGCTCGGGTGGCGGCAGGCAGGTCGCGGAATCGCTCGGCCGGATCGTCGGCACCGAGGTCCCGCTGCTCGGCCAGGTCCCGCTCGACCCCCGACTGCGCGAGTTCGGCGACGCGGGTGACCCGATCGTGGCCGCCGACCCGTCCGCGCCCGCCGCGGTCGTGCTCCAGGACATCGCGAACCGGCTGTCCACCCGCTCGCGCGGCCTGGCCGGCCGGCTGCTGTCGGTCAGCCCGGCAGGCCGATAGCCTCGCGTTTCCGTGTGATCCGGTCTGTTCCGGTGCGATCAGGTCGCGTCCGGGTCGAACGGCGGACGCTCGCCAGGATCCAGCGGCCGCTGCTGCGGCTGCTGGACCGAAGGCTGGTTGGTCACGCCGGAGAAGCCGTTCGGCTTGCCGTTGGCCCCGTTCGTCCCATTCAGGCCGTCGATCCGCAGGTCCTCGCGCGGGTCGTAGCCGCCGGTCGCGTCGAGCAGGTGCTTGGTGACGACCTTCTTCGGGTCGAAGTTGCGCAGCTGGCTCAGGTCCTGCAACGGTTTGCGGAACTCCTCGAACTCCGGCCCCAACTCGGACTGGAGCTGGTCGCGCGCGCCGGTCGCGTACTCGCGGACCTGGCGCACCGTCTTGCCGAGCCACCGGGCCGCGCCGGGCAGACGCTCCGGTCCGAGAATGAAGAGACCAGCCACGATCAGGACGAGAAATTCCGCCCAGGAGATGTCCAGCATTCGGTCAGTCCCTCCGGCTCCACGGTACCCACCAGGGTAGCCGGTCAATCCGACTGGAGGGTGACCGCGACGGTGTGCTGTTGGCCCTGACGCGCGAACTGCACGGTCACGCTCTGGCCGGGCGCGTCGTCCAGCACGGCCACCTGGAGCTCGACCGAGGTGCTGATGCTCCGCCCGCCGAACTTGGTGATCACGTCACCCTCCGCGATCCCGGCAGCCGCCGCGGCACCGCCCTGCACCACGTTGTCCACCTGGGCGCCCAGCGATGCGGTCGCGGACACGTCGCGGGTGCTCACACCGAGGTTGGCATGCTTGACACTGCCGGTGCGGATCAGCGACTGAGCGATCTTGGTGGCCTGGTCGATCGGAATGGCGAAACCGAGGCCGATGCTGCCGCCGCCGTTGCCCGAATCCGAGCCGCCGAACGTCTGGTTCGCGGAGTTGATCCCGATCAGCGCGCCGGTCGCGTCGACAAGGGCACCGCCCGAGTTGCCCGGGTTGATCGCCGCGTCGGTCTGGATCGCGTCGTAGACCACGGACGGGCCGCCGTTCTCGCCGGGCACCAGCACCGGCCGGTTCAGCGCGCTCACGATGCCCGAGGTCACCGTGCCGGCCAGGCCGAGCGGGGAACCGATGGCGATCACCGGGTCACCCGGCCGCAGCCCACCAGACGTGCCGAGCTTGATCACGGTCAGGTTGGTCGCGTTGACCTTGAGCACGGCCAGGTCGGTGATTGGGTCGCGGCCGACGATCGTGGCCGACACCCGTGCGCCGCCGCTGAACACCGCCGTGATGGTGCCCGCGCCACTCGCAGCGGCCGCGATCACGTGGTTGTTGGTGATGATGTAGCCCTTCGGGTCGATCACCACCCCGGAACCGACGTCGCCGCCGTTGGTTCCGGCCTGCACCTCAAGCGAGACGACGGCGGGCGCGACACGCGTGGTGATCCCCGCGATGGAATTGGGCGCACGCTCGTTGGCCGCGTTGGTCTGGGTGAGCGTGTCGCCGACATCGGTCAGTGAACTGCCGCCGCTGCCCAGCGCCCAGCCCGCGACTCCGCCGACCGCGCCGACCAGCAGCGCGGCCACCAGCAGCACCACCAGCGCGCTCGGTTTGACCCGTCGCCCGAACAGCAGCTCGGGCACGCTGAGCAGCGGACCGGTCGGCTTGGCAGCGCCCTTCTTGTCGTTCTCGGCCTGCTCGGCGCCGGTGTCGGCCGGTGGGCCGACCATCACCGCCGAGCCGGGATCACGCCACGGGTCGTGCGCGCCGTCGGTCCAGTAGGTCGGTTCTGGCGCATGCTCCGGCCTCGGCTCGTCGCTGCCCGGCGGGCGCTGCAGGATGATCCCCTCGCTGCCCGGCGGCCTGCGGAACGCGGTGGCCAGCGCGGGCGACGGGAGGGCCGCGGAAACAGGCGGCGCGGCCGGCGCCGTCAGACCGTTCGGCTGACCGGGGCCGGTGCGCGGCGCGAACGCGCTGGACACGCCGGCCGGACGGCCGAACGCGGCGGCCAGGTTGGGGTCGACCGAGGGCACCGCGATGGGGCGGGGGCCGAGCCGGGGACGATCGTCGGTGGGACCGTCGGTCCGCTCAGGAGGAGAACCTGGTTGCTCAGTCACACATATCCCCGCGTCGATGCCGCTCGACCACACCGTGTTTGTCCGCTCATTGTGAGCCAGTCACCAAGACTGCCCCAAACAGGGTGAAGTCGGCGTAGGCGTCAGTGGGCGTAGCGGTGGCCGTTGACGACCGGGACCGCAGCGGCCGGCGTCGAGGTCGCCGCAGTGGTCGCCACCGCACGCTGACCGGCGATGTGGCTGTCCACCGGGTTGTTCACCGGCACGTTGTGCTGCCGCACGCCGCCCGCGCCGATCGGCGGGTTCATGCCAAGGCCGGCGCCGTTGACCGGGACCCCGGTCGGCGCGTCCTGCGCACCGCTGAGCAGGTGGGGGCCGACCACCACCAGCGCGCCGAGCACAAGACCACCGAGCACCACGCCGGCACCCTGCACGGCGCGACGGCCGGCAGCCGGCCGGTGCCGCAGCACGGCGCTGCCCTGACCGAGCGGGCTGGACGAGCCCATCATCGGCTTACTGCCGAAACCGTTCGAGTGGCCGGCGAGACCGGGCACGCGGTCCGGCCGCTGGATGGCGACGAGTTGCCCGTCGGGTCCGATCGCCAGGTTCTCCGGCCCCCCGGGCTCGGTCCCCATCGGAAGGTCGGTGTCGATCGGGATCGCCCGCAGCGCGGCCAGCAGACCGGCCGGTGCTCCGGGGTCGCCCGCGGAACGGACCGCGGAACGGGCCTGCCGCTGGGTGCTGGTCTCGCTGGCACAGAACCGGCACTTCGCGATGTGCTCGGCCGCACGCTGATACGCCAGCGGAGACAGCTCACCGTCCACGAACGCGACGACCGCGTCGGGCATCAGGTGCTGTTCTGGCAGGTTCCAGGACCGTGGCTCGCTCATCAACGCCTCCCAGGGCGGAGCACACCACGCCGCAGATGGAGCGAAACCGTCATACCGAGCCCTCCGTGGCCAACACTCGTCCCTGGCCGACGGACGAGCGCCGCCGCTCCAGCGACGCGCGCAACGCCTGCCGACCACGGTGGATCCGGCTGCGCACCGTGCCGAGCTTCACGCCCAGGGTGGCGCCGATCTCCTCGTAGGACAGCCCTTCCACGTCACACAATACGACGGCGGCGCGGAACTCAGGAGCGAGCTCGTCAAGGGCATCCTGCAGGTCGGGGTCGAGGTGGGTCTGGGAGTAGACCTGCTCGGGGCTGGGGCCGTCGCCGGCCAGCCGGTCGGTGTCCTCGGGCAGGCCCTCCATGCGCAGGCGGGACCGCCTGCGGGCCATGTCGAGGAAGAGGTTGGTGGTGATCCGGTGCAGCCAGCCCTCGAACGTGCCGGGGGTGTAGGAGGACAGCGACCGGAAGACCCGGATGAACGTCTCCTGGGTGAGGTCCTCGGCATCGTGCTGGTTGCCGGAGAGCCGGTAGGCGAGCCGGTACACGCGGTCGGCGTGCTCGCGGACGATCTCGTCCCACGACGGCGGGGTCCAGGCTGCCGCGTCGTCCCCCGGGGTGGCGGGCGCGGGCAGCGCAGCCGAACCGGCCTCGACCTGGTCGGCCTCGCTCATACTCGCTGATGTAGCCATCGGCGCGTCCGCACCTCCACTGGGCTGTCCCGCCCTTTGCCTGACCAACGTAACTCTGACGATCGGTGTTCCCGTCATCTTTGAGACGCAAACGACGGTTCTGCCTTGCTGCCTTACGTGCCACGATCATGTCCCGGCCTGGTGTGGCCATGGTGAGAGTGGCCTGAGACCAGCCTGAGAATCCATAGGTCCGGTCCGAAAAGGCACGTTGTGATAGCACCGTTGTGCGCGTAAGGGCCCTGTTCGGCCTTTTTCGGCGCCCGCACCGCTAATCTGCGTACCTGTGACGCCGGAAACGCGGAACACACCCGCCGCCGCGGCCGTGGCGTCGGACTACGCCGACGGTTACCACGCCGACAGCGAAACCGTCTCGGCCGCCCGCGCGCGCGGTCACGACCTCGGCTGCCCTCCGGTGAGCACCGGCGCGGGCGCCGCGCTGCGCTTCCTCGCGGCAACCCTCCAGGCCAAGGCCGTTGTCGAGGTCGGAACCGGGGCTGGCGTGAGCGGCCTGTGCCTGATCGCCGGCATGGCGCCGGACGGCGTGCTCACGTCGATCGACATCGAACCCGAGTACCAGCGCTGCGCCAAGCGCACCTTCACCGACGCCAAGATCCCGCCCGGCCGCGTCCGGTTGATCATGGGACAGGCCCTTGATGTGCTGCCAAGGCTCACCGACGGCGGCTACGACCTGGTCTTCTTCGACGCGACCAAGACCGAGTACCCCCGCTACTACGAGCAGGGCGTCCGCCTCCTGCGCCCCGGCGGCGTGATCGCCTTCGACAGCGTCCTCGCCAACGGCCGGGTGGCCGACGCCAGCCACCGTGACCAGGAGACCACCGCCCTGCGCGAACTGGCCAGGACGGTCCGCGACGACGACCGCCTCGTCTCCGTCCTGCTCCCCCTCGGCGACGGCCTACTCGTCGCAGCCAAGCGCCTCGCCTGAGCGCTCGCTCAGGCTGGCATGAGTTCGATCGACAGCCGCATCCACAGCACATTGGCGATCCGCGTCAGTGCAGGTATCGACGGGGTCGTTCCGCCAGCCTCGACGCGAGCCACCGCACGTCGGGTCATGCTTGCTCGCGTAGGGCTCGCACCTCAGGGGCGAAACGGACGTGCTTGTACACGGCGCCGATGCTATGGCTTGCGGGTCACGCAAGATCGAAATCGTGCGGCGAGTAGCCGATCGGGTGACCGAAGCGTCTGTTCAGGGGCCGGCGAGAGTGCCCTTGCCGAGGACGATGACGCCGCCCTTGCTGATCGTGTAGCGCTCCGCGTCGAGTTCGGGGTCCGCGCCGATGCTGGCGCCGTCGGGGACGACCACGTTCTTGTCCAGGATGGCGCGGCGGACCACGGCACCCTTGCCGATACGGACGCCGGGTAACAACACGCTGCCCTCGACGATCGAGCCGGTTTCCACGACCACGTCGGCGCTGATCACGGAGTCGCGCACGGACGAGCCGGAGATGATCGAGCCCGCGCCGACCATGGAGCCGTCCGCGGTGCCGCCCGCGACGAACTTGGCGGGCGGCAGGGGTGGCACGGCGGTGCGGATGGGCCAGGACTTGTTGTAGAGGTTGAACACGGGCTGTACGGACACCAGGTCCATATGCGCCTCGTAGTAGGCGTCGAGCGTGCCGACGTCGCGCCAGTAGCCTCGGTCGCGCTCGGTCGCGCCGGGGACCTCGTTCTCGTCGAAGTCGTAGACGTTGGCGACACCGCGCTCGACCAGCATCGGGATGATGTCGCCGCCCATGTCGTGCGCGGAGTCGGGGGTGCCCGCGTCCTCGCGCAGCGCGCCGACCAGCACGTCGGTGGTGAACACGTAGTTTCCCATGGACGCGAACGTGACGTCCGGGTCGTCGGGCACGTGCGGCGGATTGGCCGGTTTCTCCAGGAAACGGGTGATCTTGCCGCTGGCGTCGGAGTCGATGCAGCCGAAGCCACTGGCCTCCGAGCGCGGCACGCGGATGCCGGCGACGGTGACCCCGGCCCCTGACTCGATGTGCCGGGCGACCATCTGCGCCGGATCCATCCGGTACACGTGGTCGGCGCCGAAGACGACGATGTAGTCCGGGTCCTCGTCGCGCACCAGGTTCAGCGACTGGTAGATCGCGTCGCCACTGCCGGTGTACCAGCGGGGGCCGAGTCGCTGCTGGGCCGGCACCGGGGTGATGTACTGGCCGAGCACGCTGGAGAGCCGCCACGTGGTGGAGATGTGCCGGTCCAGCGAGTGCGACTTGTACTGGGTCAGCACGCAGATCTGGTGGAATCCCGCGTTGACCAGGTTGGACAGCACGAAGTCGACAAGACGGTAGTTACCTCCGAACGGCACGGCCGGCTTCGCACGGTCGGCGGTCAACGGCCAGAGCCTTTTTCCCTCACCACCGGCCAACACGATGCCGAGCACGTGAGGCTGCTGTGCCTTCACCCTTGTGACCTTATCCACGTCGACGCCGGACGACCAGCAGTGACCACCCACCAAGTCCGATCCACGTGACGACGTTCACCCCGCTGCCAGATTGTTGCCACACAGCGGCCCCCTCGGCGACTAGCCTGATCACTCGTGCGCATCGGCCTGTTAACCCGTGAATATCCGCCCGAGGTGTACGGGGGTGCCGGCGTCCATGTGGGCGCGTTGGTCCCGCAGCTGCGGGAACTCGTTGACGTGGACGTGCACTGTTTCGGCGCGCCGCGCACCGAGTTGGACGCGCACGCCTACGCCCACCAGCCCGCGCCCGGTTTCGACCGCGCCAACCCGGCACTGTCCACGCTTTCGGTTGACCTGGCGATCACGGCGGCGCTCGCGGACAACGGCGGCGTGCCGCCCGACCTGGTCCACTCGCACACCTGGTACGCGAACATGGCCGGTCATCTCGCCAAGCTGCTCTACGGCATCCCGCACGTGGTGACGGCGCACTCGCTGGAACCGCGCAGGCCGTGGAAGGCCGAACAGCTCGGCGGCGGCTACCAGCTGTCCTCGTGGGTGGAGCGCACCGCCTACCACGCGGCGGACGGGATCGTCGCGGTCAGCGAGGGCATGCGCAAGGACGTGCTGGAGGTCTACCCGGACCTGGATCCGAGCCGCGTGCACGTGGTCCGCAACGGCATCAACACCAACGCCTACCACCCGGTGACCGGCACGGACGTGCTGGTGAAGTACGGGATCGATCCGAAGAGGCCGACCGTGGTGTTCGTCGGCAGGATCACCAGGCAGAAGGGCGTCGGCCACCTGATCGCGGCGGGGCGCGACATCGACAGGGACGCGCAGCTGGTGTTGTGCGCGGGTGCGCCGGACACGCCGGAGATCGCGGAGGAGACCAAGGCCGCGGTCGCGGAGTTGACCGCGCAGCGGTCCGGGGTGTTCTGGATCCAGAAGATGCTGCAACCGGCCGAGGTGCGCCAACTGCTGAGCAACGCAACGGTGTTCGTGTGTCCCTCGGTGTACGAGCCGCTGGGCATCGTGAACCTGGAGGCGATGGCCTGCGGCACCGCGGTCGTCGCCTCGGATGTCGGCGGCATCCCGGAGGTGGTCGACGACGGCCGGACCGGTCTGCTGGTCCACTACGACGAGCACGACGTGTTCACCTACCGCGCCGGGCTTGCCGCCGCGATCAACGAGCTGATCGGCGACCCGCAGCGGGCCAAGTCGATGGGCGCGGCCGGCCGGCAGCGCGCCATCGACGAGTTCTCCTGGCGCACCATTGCCGAGCAGACCGTCACGGTCTACGAGTCGCTACTGAGCAGGGACTGAGGGGGCGAGGGGCGCCAGTTTGCGCAGGGTCAGCGCGAGCCCGATCACCACGACGATGAACGCGCCGGTGTAGGCGGTCAGGCCGGACCAGCCGTCGCCGGTGAACGCGAGACCGCCGACGGATCCGCCGATGCTGGAGCCGAGGTAGTAGCAGAACAGGTACCCGGCCGAGCCCTGCACGCCCAGCCGCGCGGACCGGGCACCGACCCAGCCGCTGGCGACCGAGTGCGCCGCGAAGAAGCCGGCCGTCGTGATCACCAGTCCGACGATCACGAGCGGCACGTTGTCCGGCACCATCAATGCCAATCCGGCGATGGTGATCACGGCCATCACCCAGAGCAGCTTCGGTCGGCCGAACCGGTCGACGAGCCGGCCGGCGAACGCGGACGCGAGACAACCAGCCAGGTAGACCACGAAAACAAAGCCGACGACGACCTCGGGCAGGTCGAATCCCGGCCCAAGCAAACGGAATCCGAGGTAGTTGTAGACGGTGACGAAGCAGCCCATCAGCAGGAAGCCCGCAGCGTAGAGGCGCAACAGGCCGGTGTCGGTGAACGCGCGCAGCACGGACGATGCCAATGGCCGCAACCGCAACGGTCGCGGCGTGAAATGCTTCGACGGCAGGATGGACAGCCGGAAGATCACCGCGCACAGCAAGGCGACCCCGCCGATCACGCCAAGGGCCCACCGCCAGTTGGCGACGTCGTTGACGAGGCCGGCGAGCAGTCGGCCGATCATGCCGCCGATCCCGTTGCCGGCGACGTAGAGGCCCATGCCGAACCCGAGCGAGCCTCGGTGCAGTTCCTCGGCCAGATAGGACATGGCGACCGCCTGCAAACCGGCCAGCGCCAACCCTTGCAGGCCGCGGATCACCAACAGGACGGTGAAGTTCGGGCTGAACGCGGCGAGGATGCCCAGCGTTGCCGCGGTGAACAGCGAGGTGGCCATGACCGGGGTGCGGCCGAGCGCCTCGGACAGCACGGTCAGCGGAATCACGCCGACGGCCAGTGCGGCGCTCGACACGGACACGACCAGGCTGGCGGTGGCCGGCGCGAGCCGGAAGTCGGTGGCCAGCGCGGGCAGCAGCGCCTGCACGCAGTAGAGCGCGGTGAAGGTGGCGAGCCCGGCGGCGAACAGGGCGAGGGTGATCCGCCGGAAGCCGGGCGAGGACCGCTCGTGCCGATCAGCGTCGGTGCGGGAAAGCGAAGGAATCGAGGCGGTCACTTGTTCACGGTAGGTGGCGGCTTTTGATCCGTCCAATACGATGAAACGGCCTGATTCATCCACTGGTGAATCGATAGGCGTTGACCTGCAAGTGATCAGCGAAGGATGCCGCGACGTGACGAACGAGACGGACGCGCTCGCGCCGAGGTTGGCGCTGCTGGTGGCGTTGGCCGAAGAACGCAACGTGACCAGAGCGGCCGCTCGGCTGGGCATTCCGCAGCCGACGGTGAGCCGCTGGCTGACCGCGCTCAGTGAGGAACTGGGCACGCCGATCGTGGTACGCGACGGGCGCGGCATCAGGCTGACCAGGGCGGGCGAGCACCTGGCCGAGGCCGCCGACGAGGCGCTGGCCGTGCTGTCCCGTGGCTACCGGCGCGCGCTGGCCGAGGCCGACCCGGAACAGGGCGAGGTGGTGCTGGCCTTCCTGCACACCATGGGCGAGTTCCGCATCCCGGCCCTTCTGCGAGGTTTCCGCGCCGACCACCCACGCGTCCGGTTCAGCCTGTTGCAGGGCGCCATGGAGGAGATGCTCGGACACCTGCGCGCTGGCAGCGTCGACCTGGCACTCACCTCGCCGCTGCCGCCCGCGCCCGAGTTCTCCTCGGTGGAGCTGGACCGGCAGGAGTTGGTGGTGACCGTGCCCGCCGGACACCGATTGGCCGGGCGGAGTTGGATCAGGGCGGGCGAACTGGCCGACGAACAGTTCGTCGGCACCAAGGTCGGGTTCGGGCTGCGCCGGCTCACCGACGAACTGTGCGCGTCGGCCGGGTTCACGCCGAGCTACGCGTTCGAGGGCGACGAGGTGGACACGTTGCGCGGGCTGGTCGCTGCCGGTCTCGGTGTGGCGATCCTGCCCACCGCGGACTGGGTGCTGCCGCCGAATGTGGTCGAACTATCCTTGCGCCCCAAGGCTTCTCGCACCATCGGTCTGGCCTGGATCACCGATCGGCCGCTCACCCCGGCCGTGCTCGCATTCCGCGATTTCGCGGCCGGGGCGGCGAAGAAGCCGTGAGAATCAGTCGTTGCGCAGCTTGCTCGACGTCGAGCGCCACTGCACGGTCGGGCGCATGGCGGCGAGGTCGACGCGGTCCGCGTACTGCTCGGCGATCCGGAACAGCGACGTGATCAGCGTGTCGGACAACAGGTGCGGCTCAAGACCGAGCGAGGGCAGACCGGTGTGCACCACGTTGTAGTAGTGCGAGCCCTCCTCGACGCGCGGGTTGGGCACGTTCTCGACCTCGACAGGACGCGGCGAGAGGTTCGCGATGGTCTTGGCGATCTCGGCCACCGACATCCACTCGGTGATCTGGTTGAACACCCGGAACTCGCCGCGCTCGGCCGGGTTCTCCACGGCGAGGCGGATGCACTCGGCGGTGTCCCGGATGTCGATCATGCCGCGGGTCTGGCCGCCGGCGCCGTACACGGTCAGCGGGTGGCCGAGCACTGACTGGATGACGAAGCGGTTGAGCACGGTGCCGAAGATGGCGTCGTAGTCGAACCGGGTGGCCAGCCTCGGGTCGCGCGCGGTCTGCGGGGTTTCCTGGCCGTACACGACGCCCTGGTTCAGGTCGGTCGCGCGCAGGCCCCAGATCCGGCAGGTGAACTCGATGTTGTGTGAGTCGTGCACCTTGCTGAGGTGGTAGAACGAGCCGGGCTTCTTCGGATAGAGCATCCGGTCCTTGCGGCCGTTGTGCTCGACCTCAAGCCAGCCTTCCTCGATGTCGATGTTGGGCGTGCCGTACTCGCCCATGGTGCCCAGCTTCACGAGGTGGATGTCCGGGTTGACCTCGGCGATCGCGAACAGCAGGTTCAGGTTGCCGACGACATTGTTCTGTTGGGTGTAGACCGCGTGCTTGCGGTCGATCATGGAATACGGTGCGGAACGCTGTTCAGCGAAATGCACGATCGCATCCGGCTCGAATTCACGCAGTGTTGCGTTGACGAATTCGGCGTCGCACAGGTCGCCGACATAAGAGGCGAGTCGCTTACCGGACACCTCGGCCCAGGCGTCGAGCCGGACCTGCAACGGTTCGATCGGAACCAGGCTCTGCACGCCCATTTCGTGGTCGTAGGACCGACGCGCGAAATTGTCCAGTACCGCCACTTCGTGGCCGGCGTCGGACAAGTGCAGTGCCGTCGGCCAACCGAGATAGCCGTCGCCACCGAGAACGAGGACGCGCACGGGAAACCCCTTCCAAGATTTCATACTTCACGCCGGAACGTACCGCCGCGTTCCGTGTCTACCTTATGAACGAACCTGTGAGTTGACTAAAGACCTGGTCCGGGGCTCGCACTCGGCGAGTGATCGGGGAGGATGGCAGTGTGGTGAGCACCGAAACCCTTCCGACCTCCGCCAGTGGGACCGCTCCTGTTGGTGAGGGGCGCCGTCGCCGCTGGCTACCGAGCCGCCGGCTCATTGCCAGGCTAGGACAGTTCGCGGTCGGCTCGGTAGTGTCAACGATTGTCAGTCAGGCCACTCTGACCGGCCTGTACTGGTGGGGCCACACCACCGCACTTGAGGCGTCGGCCGCCGCGTTCGTCGCCGGCGCGATCCCGGCATTCATCATCAACTGGCGCTGGACCTGGTCGCGGACCGGGCGCCCTGCCCTGCTGACCGAGCTGGTGCCGTACCTGATGATCACGTTCACCGGTGGTCTCGCCGCGACCGGGCTCACCACCCTGGCTGACAAGATCATCAATCCGTTGATCGAGGGCCGGGGCGGGCGCAGCCTCGTTCTCGACTGCGCCTACCTCGGCAGCTACGGCGTGTTCGTGCTGGTCAAGTTCACGCTGCTTGATCGACTGATGACGAGGAAGCGGCGGGCAGCTGCCGCCGCGTGAGGCGTCGCAGCACGTACTCGCGGAACCACGTCCTGGTCATCACCTTGCCGTAGCGCATGCCGTAGACGAGGTTGTTGCCCTTTTTCGTCGTGCCGGCCGAGCGGACCCGCATGGTCATCGGCTGCTCAAGCAGCCGCGCACCGCTGGCCAGCACGCTGATCAGCAGCTCGGATGCCTGGTACTGCGGCTGGCGCAGCTCGACCGAACAGGCCAGCGAGGTGCGCATGCCACGGAAGCCGAACGAGGTGTCGGTGATCCGATGCGCGGCCAGGATGCTCGCCAGCGCGGCGTAGACCCGGACCCCGAGCCAGCGCACCCGGTCGTCGCCCGGTGCGACGCCGAGCCGACGCGAACCCGTTGTGAAGTCGGCCTCGTTGTCCAGCAACGGCCGCAGCAGCATGGGCATCTCGTCGTTGTCGTACTGGCCGTCCGCGTCCGTGGTGATCACGTAGTCGGCGCCACCCATGGCGGCCAGGTGATAGCCGAGCCGCAGCGCGGCCCCCTGGCCCCGGTTGGTTGGCGCCACGCAGGTGTAGGCGCCGTGCTCGGCCGCGACGCGGGCGGTGTCGTCGGTGCAGCCGTCGATCACCACCAGAACGTCGACGGGCAGCCCACAACACTGTTTGGGCAGGTTGTCCAGCACGCCGCCGATGCCGCCCTCCTCGTTGTAGGCGGCGATCACCACCAGCACCGGATTGAAGTCCGGCGCACCGTAACGATCAGTGAAGTCGTTCATCGCCGACCAGTCCACCTGGTCGGGGAATGCCGACAACGTCGAACGGCGGGACTTCGCGGCCGGCCGCTTCAATGGTCCCATCAGGACAGTCATCCCGAGCACACCTCCTAGCGGCAGCAAGACTAGGCCAGGAAGCTGATATCTGTATGAGAACTCGAACATGGCCGACGCGAAGATCAGCACGAGGCCAAAACCCGTGGCCAGCAGGGTGATTGACCGGATTCCGGCGCTGCGTCCCCTGGCCAGACCGAATCCGCCAATCAGACCGAATACGGCGAAGAGCGCCTGTACTGGGCCTGGCGTGTAGCCGCCGGCCAACTGATAATCACGTAAGAATACCGCGACCCCCTCGTTGACCTGGGGATCTTCCCCGCCGTATCGCATGGCGTAGTCCCAGACCTGCGACTCGTCAATCGACCAAAGCGGATAAAAGGTCTGGAACTGCCAGCGTTGCACCGGCACGTCCCCCACCCGGGTGGTGCGGCCGGGTTCGAAGCCCTTGGCGAAGTCGTCGAGGATCGCGCCCACCACCGCACCCGGCTGCCGCGCCAGCACGGCGATCGCGAAGCGGCGCTGCAACTCCTCCAACGTCATGCCGGTCGGCAGGAACGCCGGCCAGCCCGGCGCACCGACCAGATGCGCGTAGAAGTCGACGCCCCTGCGTTGGTCCAACGGTTCCGGCGGGCACAACTGCAACAGGTCCGCGGACACATCCAGTGCCGAGCAGTCGGCCACGTTCGCCGTGCGGCCATAGAGGACGTCGCCCGATGAACCGTCCAGCCCCCACCGTCCGGTCTCGCGGTGGAAGTAGCCGGCATAGCAGAACAACACCAACCCGAAGCAGGCCAACATGGCGCAGGACCGCCTGGTGATCACCCGCCAGCCGCCGGCACGCGACCGCCACGCGCCGCCCGCGATAGCCAGATATCCCAGCAGCGGCAGGGCCAACGGCACCGCGATGGTCCGCACGATCACCGCACAACCCAGCAGCAGACCCGCGATCGCGGCCCGGCCCGACCTCGGCGCACCGCGCGCGGCGACCACCCACAGCACCGCGATCAGCAGGACTTCCAGCCACACGTCGGACATGACGTTCTGCTCGATCTGCACCTGGTAGGCGTCCAGCAGGATCGGCGTCGCCGCGAGCGCGGCCAGCCAGTGCCGCGCGCCGTGCCGCAGCGCCAACACGTACAACGCGACGCCGATGCCGAGCCCGGCAAGGTGCTGGATACCGGTGACCCCGCGCAGCCCGCCGAGATGCAGCAGCACGCGCAGGATCAGGTCGTAGCCGATCGGGTCCAGTTGGGTCGGATCGAGCGCGACGAGATTGTCCAGGTAGCGGAAGGAGTCCACGTACAGGATCGCCGGCTGGTAGGCGATGAACGCGCACATCCGCAACGCGGCGCCGAGCAACAGCACGACGACGAACAGCCAGTGCGACCGGGCGAGGCCATGCCCCGCCCGGCTGGCGGTCACCGCGAGGTCGCGAACTCAGCCGATGCCGTGAAGTCCGCCCACACCGTGCGCAGCCCGTCCGTGAGCGACATCGACGGCTCGTAGCCGAGTTCGCGGCGAGCCTTGCTGATGTCCACGATCACCGCGGGCATCTCGCCGGTCTTGGCCGGGACGTGCTCGACCGGGATCGGTGCGCCGGTCGCTTCGCGGGCCGCCTCGATCAGGTCGAGCACGCTCACCGAGCGGCCGCTGCCGATGATGGCGGTGCCGGTGAACTCGCGCTGCCACGCCGCGGTGATGCCGGTGACGATGTCGCGCACGTGCACGAGATCGCGGACCTGCTTGCCGTCGCCGTAGACCTGCACGCCGGCGTCGGCCAGCGCGGCGCGCATCAGGCGTGGCACGAAGCTGTCCTTGGCCTCCATGCCGGGGCCGTAGATGTTGGTGAACCGCAGCGACGCGGCGGTCAGGCCGTACGCGCCGGCATAGCCGGAGAGCAGCATCTCGCAGGCGGCCTTGGTCGCCCCGTACGGGGTGAGCGGGCGCAGCGGGATGTCCTCGGTGATGGTGGCGCTGCCGACGTTGCCGACAACCGCGTTGGTCGAGCCGAGCACGAACCGGTTGATGCCGCGCTGCCGCGCCAGTTCCAGCAGGCCCTGGGTGACCTCGACGTTCATGGTGAACGTCTCGGCGGGCTGTTCGGCGGAGCGCAGCACCGACGTGATCGCGGCCAGGTGCACGACGCCGGTCACGTGCTCGCTCATCGCGGCCGAGCGGACCTGCGGGTCGCGCAGGTCGCCGACGACGGACTCGACCGCCTCGTCCGGAAAGGGCTTCTGGTCGACCACGGTGACCTCGGCACCGAGGCGGCGGAAGGCGGCGACGACGGACCGGCCGACGAAGCCGCAGCCGCCGGTGACCAGCACCCGCTGACCGGCGCAGGGCAGCGCCACTTCAGTTTCACTCACGGGCGCGAACCTACCTGGCCTGCTCGACGAGGGATTCGGCGAGGGCGACCAACGTACGCGCGGAGAACCCGCTCGCACCCTGCGTGACCTCGGCATAAGCCGAATCGGCCCGCGCGGGCCCCGCGATGTCCAGGTGTACCCAGGGCAGGCCGGCGGTGAAGGTGCGCAGGAACAGCGCGGCGTGCACCGCGCCCGGATGGGCGGTGCTGCCGATCTGCCGGACGTCGGCGATGTCGCTCTCGATCTCCTCCTCGCACGACTCCAGCAGCGGCATCCGCCACCACGCCTCGCCCACCTCGGTGCCCGCGTTGAGCACGCGTTCGGCCAGCTCGTCGGTGCTGGCGAACAGGCCACCGGTACGCAGGCCGAGCGAGACCTTCATGGCGCCGGTCAGCGTGGCCACGTCCACCAGCAGGTTCGCCTTGTGCTGGCGGACCGCGTAGGCGATGGCGTCGGCGAGCACCAGCCGACCCTCGGCGTCGGTGTTGGTGGCCTCGGTGGTCCGGCCGCCGTAGTGCCGGATGATGTCGCCGGGCCGGTAGGCCGACCCGGACAGGTGGTTCTCCGCAGCCGGCACCAGGCCGGTCACCCGCAGCGGCAGCCGCAGCTCCGCGATGGCGCGCAGGGCAGCGATGACCGCACCGCCGCCCGCCATGTCGGTGCGCATCAGGTGCATGCCGGGCGCGCGCTTGAGCGAGATGCCGCCGGTGTCGAAGGTGATGCCCTTGCCGACCAGCACGATGTGCGGCCCCTTGGCGCCGCGCGGACGCCAGGCCAGCTCGATCAGCCGGGGCGGCCGGGTCGACCCGCCGCCGACCGCGAGCACGCCGCCGAAACCGTGCTCGGCCAGCCACTGCTCGTCCCGGACGGTCACGGCCAGCCCCGGTGTCTCCGAACCGATCTTCGTCGCGGTGTCCGCGAGCCAGGCCGGGGTCTTCACGTCCGAGGGCATGTTGGCAAGGTCGCGGGTGAGCGCGCTGGCCGAGGCCAGCACCGAGGCCCGCTGCACGGCGGCGCGCAGCCCGGCGCTCGCTCCCGGCACGCGTAACCGGATGGTGCGCACCCTCGCCTTGTCCGCCTGCTCGGTCACCCGGAACAGGTAGCCGCCGAGCAGCAGGCCGAGCACGATCGACTCCAGCTCGGCCACATCGATGTCCTCGGGCAGGGCCAGCTCGACGGCGCGCTGCGCCGGGGTCGCTCCCGACGCCTCCAGCGCCTCGTCCGCGGCCCTGACCAGCGCCGCTCCCGCGGTCCGCCAGTCGACCTGGCGCCCATCGCCCACGCCGACCAGCCAGGCCCGCGCCCCGCCGGTGGGCACCGGGTGCAGCTCCCCTGCCTTGCCGGTCAGGTCGGACAGGTCGACAGTGCCGCTGGCGGCGGCGAGCAGCTCGTCCGCGCCCGACCCCGGCCAGACCCGCTTCGGCTCCCCGTCCTCCGGTGCCGGTCGCATGATCGCCGCGCGCAGCGCGCCGCGTCCGGTGAGGTCGGAGAGTTCGACCTGGGCCAGCGGGGTGGGTACCACCGGAACGGTGGAGGTACGGGCGGGCACGGCGAGCCTCCTGAACGCGACGGGAAAGTCCCTGGTCACCGGTTGCGTGGGGACAACCGGCACCAGGAAACGGACAGCCCCGGTTCCTCGGGCGCTATGGCCGGGAAACCGGGGCGCGGACGTGGGGTGTCACACTCCCTCGACCGGTTGAACGGTCAGCCAACGGCACCTTTCAGCGCGTCGCCAAGGGCACTGGCTTCTTCGGCGGACATCTCAACGACGAGCCGCCCCCCACCCTCAAGTGGGACGCGCATCACGATGCCGCGCCCCTCTTTGGTGACCTCAAGGGGACCGTCGCCGGTCCGGGGCTTCATGGCCGCCATAGCGTGCTCCCTCCGTATGTTCTTCCCCGTCGACACACCCACGTAAGCCGCCGGTTTGCGCGGTCATTCTCCCCCATCGACACCTCGGACGGAAAACGAGCCGATCTTTTCGTGTCGCGTGACGTGCATCGACGTTCGGTCGACGACGTACTTCCCGTGTCCGATAGGGATGTCGCGGGTATGACGCCGGACGGCGCGCATCCACATCGGACGACGACACGCCCGCCCATGATCGCCCCGGGTGATCACTGCGGGCATCCGATTGGTCACGATGGTTACCGACCCGTTGGATTTTCGTGGTCGAATGGATGAATGTCTGAGCCTGTTCTGCTGACCAGCGACGTCAACGGCGTGCGCACGCTGACCCTCAACCGGCCGGACGCCTTCAACTCGCTGACCAACGAGCTGAAGGACGCGCTGGTCGCCGCGCTGCGGGGCGCGTCGGCCGAGGACACCGTGCGGGCGGTCGTGCTGACCGGCGCCGGCAGGGCGTTCTGTGCGGGCCAGGATCTCAAGGAGCACGTCGCGGCGCTCCAGGCGGGCGAGGCCCGACTGTGGGAGACCGTGGACAAGCACTACAACCCGATCGTGCGCGCGCTGACCGAAATGCCCAAACCGGTCATCGCTGCGGTCAACGGCATGGCCGCCGGTGCTGGCGCGTCCTTCGCCTACGCCTGTGACCTGCGGATCGCCGCGGAATCCGCGAAATTCCTGATGGCCTTCGCCAACGTCGGCCTCACCGCCGACTCAGGCGCCTCCTGGACGCTGCCCAGGCTGATCGGCTACGGCCGGGCCATGGAGATGATGCTGCTGGCCAAGCCCGTTACCGCGCGGCGCGCGCTGGAGATCGGCATGGTCACCGAGGTCGTCGCGGACGACGCGGTGCAGTCGAGCGCGCAGGAACTCGCCGAACGCATGGCAGCGGGCCCGACCACCGCGTACGGCACGATCAAGGCCGCGCTGCGCGTCGCGGCGGGCGCCGACCTGCCGACCGCGCTGGCCAACGAGGGCAGGGGCCAGGAGTTCGCCGGTGGCACCGCCGATCACCGCGAGGCGGTCGAGGCGTTCGTTGCCAAGCGCCCGCCCGCCTTCAGCGGCCGCTGACGGTTCCCGAGCGCCAGCAGTCCACGAGGTGGTCGTCGATCATGCCGGTGGCCTGCATCATCGCGTAGCAGGTGGTTGGCCCGACGAAGCCGAAGCCGAGCTTCTTCAGCTTCTTCGACATGGCGACCGACTCCGGGCTGGTCGGCGGCACCTCGCTGTTGTCGCGGGGCGGCTTGTGGTCGGTCGGCGCGTACGACCAGAGCAGCTCGTCAAGGCCGCCGTCCAGGGCCAGCACGGCCTTCGCGTTCTTGATCGCGGCCAGGATCTTGGCGCGATTGCGCACGATGCCGGCATCGGCCATCAACCGCTCGACGTCGACCTCGGTGAAGCCGGCCACGACCTCCGGATCGAAGTCCGCAAACGCTTGCCGGAACGCGGGCCGCTTGCGCAGGATCGTGATCCAGGACAGCCCGGACTGGAAACCTTCCAGGCTCAGCCGCTCGAAAAGGGCCTGCTCGCCGTGCAGCGGCACGCCCCATTCCTCGTCGTGGTAGGCCAGGTAGTCCGGCGTCGAGCCGGACCAACCGCACCGGGCGCGACCGTCCGCGCCGAGCACCGCGTCACTCACCGCTGCTCGCCTGCTCGACCGGCTCGGCAGCATCGTCCTGCTGGCCCTTCGCATCGGCCAGTTGCGCGCGCAACTCGTCGATCTCCGTACTCAGCCTGGCCAGCACCCAGTCCACTTCGGACATCTTGTAGCCGCGCAGCACCTGCTGGAAGCGCACGGTCCGCACGTCGTCCCCGGTCAGCTCACCGGAGGGCAGCCGGGTCGGCGACGCCCCGGGCGGCAGCGGCGGCAACTCCTCCCCCCGCCCGAACACGGCGGAGGCGAGCAGGTAGATCACGGTGGCGACGAGAATCATCACGACGAGGTAGATCAGCGCGGTGCCCACAACGGCGATGGTGGCACGCCCGATGTCAAGTGGCACGCAAGGGCCCGGATTTCAGTTCCGGGCGGCCAGCACCTCGCGCATCGGCGGCCGGTCCGCGATCAGCACGTCGGTCGCGTCCGGCAGCCACTCCCCGTCGACCTGCACGAACTGCGTGAACGCGGCGGCATCGTCCGCGTCGACCCCGCAGCGCGCCAGCGCGGTGCCCAGGATCTGCCTGCTCATCACGCCCAACTGGAGCAGCGACCGGTTCCTGTGCTTGCGCACCCCCAGGTTGACCTGCGCCAACCCGTCCAGCCCGTACCGTTCGTGCGCATCGAGCAGCAGCCCGATCTCCACCCCGTACCCGGCCGCGAACGGGACCGACTCGGCGAACTCCCTGGTCACCGCGTACTCCCCGCCCAACGGCTGGATGACGCCGGCCAGGTCCGGCCGCAACGCGGCGAGCAGCGGCCGGGCCAGCAGTTCGGTCACCCGACCGCCGCCGGTGCCGACCTCCGCGCTCTCCAGCCGCAGCGGTCGCCGGTAGAACCCCTTCACCAGGTGCACGCCGGGCACGCAGAGCATCGGGCCGAGCAGCGCAGTGACGAAGCCGGGATCGGGATCGATCAGATCCGAGTCGAGAAACACCAACACGTCGGCATCGGTGGCGGCGAGCGAACGCCACAGCACCTCGCCCTTGCCGGGTAACAGCGCCAGTTCGGGCAGCACCTCGTCGCGCGCGACCACCCGCGCGCCCGCCTCGGTGGCGACCGCGACCGTGCGATCGGTCGAACCCGAGTCGACCACGACGCACTCGTCGACCACCGAACCGACCAGCGGCAGCACCGACGCGATCACCCCGGCTACGGTGTCCTGTTCGTTCAGCGCCGGCAACACCACGCCGACCGTGCGACCACCCTTGGCCGCCAACAGTTCCTGAACTGTCCACTCCGGACTCTGCCAGGTCCGCTCCGCGAACCAGTCGCGACTCGACGCGCGCATCAGGCCAGCGCCCGCAACACCCGCGCCGGCGGCCGGGTGCCCGCGATGCTGGCCACCATGTCCACCACCTGCCGGGTGCGCCGTGCCTCGTGCGCCCGGAACACCCGCGCCCCGCGCCAGGCGGCCACCGAGGTCGCGGCGAGCGTGCCGTCCACCCGGTCGGCCAGCTCGACGCCGAGGGTCTCGCCGATGAAGTCCTTGTTGGACAACGCCATCAGCACCGGCCAGCCGGTCGCGACCAGTTCGTCCAGCCTGCGCAGCAGTTCCAGCCCGTGCCAGGTGTTCTTGCCGAAGTCGTGCGTCGGATCGATCAGCACGCCCTGCCTCGGCACGCCAAGCGCGACCACCCGCTCCGCCGACGTGACCAGCTCGGCGACCACGTCCGCGACCACGTCGGCGTAGCGCACCCGGTGCGGGTCGGTGCGCGGCGCCAGCCGGCCGGTGTGCGAGCAGACCAGTCCAGCCCCGTACTCGGCCGCGATCTCCGCCAATCGGGGATCGACGCCGGCCCAGGTGTCGTTGATCAGGTCCGCGCCTGCCTCGCACGCGGCCGCGCCCACCTCGTGCCGCCAGGTGTCGACCGAGATGACGATGTCCGGATGACGCTCGCGGACGGTCGCCACGAACGGCACCACCCTGCGCAGCTCCTCATCGGCGTCCACGCCCTCACCGTGCGCGCCGGCCCGCACACCGCCGATGTCCACGATGTCCGCTCCGTCGGCGATCACCGCGTCCACCCGAGCCAGCGCGGCCGGATCGCCGAAGGTGGCGCCACGGTCGTAGAAGGAGTCCCGCGTTCGGTTGACGATCGCCATCACCAGGGCGCGGTCGGTAGCCACCGGGCGGCCGCGGAAGCGCAGGTCATCCGTCACAACGCCCGATCGTGCCATGCGGGTGGGGTGATACGCCGAACGGGTGTTAGCAAGTCAACGGCCGATGGGCGGCCTTCGACTCCCTGGTCAGGGGTCAGTCCGGGTACTCTCGGATGAGCCCCAGAAGGAGGATGCGCGGTGCTGTACACGGTGAGCCGGGCCACATTGGCTCCGTTGGCCAGGGCGCTCTATCGACCCACCCTCGAAGGTCTGGAGAACGTGCCTCGCACTGGCCCGGTGATCCTGGCCGGCAACCACCTCTCCGTGATCGACAGCTTCCTCATCCCGCTTTTCGCGCGCCGCCCGGTGGCCTTCCTGGCCAAGGCCGAGTACTTCGAGGGCCGCAAGCTGCGCCAGCGCGCGGTCGGCAAGTTCATGGGCGCGTTCGGCGCCGTGCCGGTCAAGCGCGGCGCCGGCCGCTCCGCGATCGCCGCCCTCGACACCCTGACCGACCTGCTGCAGGAGGGCCAGGCCATCGGCATCCACCCGGAGGGCACCCGCTCGCTGGACGGCAGGCTGCACCGCGGCCACACCGGTGTCGCGCAACTCGCGCTGACCACCGGCGCCCCGGTCGTGCCGCTCGGCCTGATCGGCACCGAGTCCGTACTGCCGGTCGGCGCCAAGATGCTCAAGCTCGGCGGCCGGTTCACCATGCGCTTCGGCAAGCCGCTGGACTTCGCCCGCTACGAGGGCCTCGCCGACTCGCCCGCCATCCGCCGCTCGGTGACCGACGAGATCATGTACGCCATCCTCGAACTGTCCGACCAGGTCTACGTGGACGCCTACCACAAGCGTCCCAACGCGGCCTGATCTCAGCTGACCAAGCCCCGCTCGGCCAGCGTGCGCAGCACCTGCCGGCCGGCGGGGGCCAGTTTGTGCGCGTCCGCGACGCCGATCCAGGCCAGCTCGGCGATCTCGGCCCCCGGCGTGAGTTCGCCCTCATGCTCGGCCCAGTAACAGGCCATCCGCACCAGCCGCCCGTCCGCCCAGCCGTCCGCCTTGTCCTGCACCAGGTCGAACAGGCGCATGCTGGCCGGGTCGATCCGGACGCCCAGTTCCTCGGCGATCTCCCGCGCCAGCCCGCTCGGGTCGCTCTCGCCCTGCTCACGCTTGCCACCGGGCAGGTAGAAATGCGCCTTGCCGCGCGTGCGCACGTTGAGCAGCTTGCCGTCTCGCACCAGGATCCAGGCCAGCACGTCGATCGGCTCGTCGGTGGATTTCACCGGCTCCGGCGCCGACTCCCACTTGCTCGCCGGCGCGCGGTAGTCCGTGAAGCCGTCCAACAGAATCGCGGGATCGGCGTCGACCGCGAGCATGTCCCGATAGGCGGGGCGCAGGAAACCCGTGTCCACCATGTGCTCCACCATGGTGAGCAGCGGCTGGTAGAAGCCGCCGACGTCGACGAGGCCGATCGGCTTGTCGTGCAGGCCAAGCTGCGCCCACGTCCACATCTCGAACAGTTCCTCCAGCGTGCCGGCACCGCCGGGCAGCGCGAGGAACCCGTCGGCCAACTGAGCCATGCGCGCCTTGCGCTCGTGCATGTTCGCCACGACATGCAGTTCCGACAGCCCGGGATGAGCGATCTCGCGGCCGGCCAGATGATCCGGGATCACGCCGATGGCCTCGCCACCCGCCCCGATCACCGCGTCCGCCACCGCACCCATGGTGCCGACGCTGGCTCCGCCGTAGACAAGGCCGATACCGCGCTCGGCAAGCAGTCTGCCCAGCGCCACGGCCGCCACCAGGTAGTCCTGACCCTTACCTGTCGACGAGCCACAGTAAACACATACGCGCACGCGATAATCCTAAAACGACGCCGACTCAGTGCGCCTTGGTCCACGCCTCGTAGGACTCCTCGACCACCCGCACCGCATCGTCGATGTCGTCGGTCAGGTACAGCAGGTCCAGGTCCTTCTCGGACAGTTTGCCGCCGCCGAAAGCCTGATCGCGCACCCAGTCGTAAAGCCCCTGCCAGTACGACTTGCCGAACAGCACCACCGGGAACTTGGTGACCTTCTTGGTCTGCACCAACGTCAGCGACTCGAACAACTCGTCCAGCGTGCCGAACCCGCCCGGCAGGCAGATGATCGCCTGCGCGTACTTCATGAACATGGTCTTGCGCACGAAGAAGTAGCGGAAGTTCACGCCAAGGTCGACCCACGGGTTCAGGCCCTGCTCGAACGGCAGCTCGATGCCAAGCCCGATGGACAGCCCACCAGCCTCGGCGCAGCCCCGGTTCACCGCCTCCATCGTGCCCGGCCCACCGCCGGTGATCACCGCATAACCGGCGGCGGCCAGCGCCGCGCCCAGTTCGCGGCCCTGCTCGTACTCGGGGTGGTCCCGCCCGGTGCGCGCCGACCCGAACACGGTCACCGCCTTGGGCACCTCGGCGAGCGCGCCGAAACCCTCCACGAACTCGGCCTGGATGCGCAGCACCCGCCACGGGTCGGTGTGCACCCAGTCGGTCGGCCCGCGCGAGTCGAGCAGCCGCTGGTCGGTGGTGGTCGCCTCGGCCATCCGCGACCCACGCAGGGTCACCGGGCCGCGCTGGCGCTCCGGCGGATGCTGCCGATCCTGCTGACCGTTGTTCTGTGCCGTCACGGAGCGAGTCTAGGCGCGCTCCGTGACGGCACGTCGAACACCTCGGAAACGATCAGCCGGTGATGCTGTCCCCGTACTCCGCGTGCCCGACGAACCGGCGTTGGAAGGCCGCGTCGCCGTCGACCGTCGCGGTCAGGTCGTACCAGCCCTTGGCCAGGTCGACCACGTCGATCTCCTCGGTCACGGTCTGCCCGGCACCGACGTGGAACGTGCCAGGCAGGCCGTGCTGACCGGCCAGCCGCACCGTGGCGGCCGCCGACCCGCCGTTGTCGATCGCGACCTTCAGGCACCGGCCGTCGACGGTCACCGCGACCTCGACCCCGGCCCCCTTCCCGTTGCCGGCGAAGGTGCGCAGGAACCGGTTCGGTCCGTGCACCGCAACGCGGTACGCGCCGCTCACCGGCACGCTGACCTGCCCGGACCCGTGCGGCGCCACGTCCTGCCGAACAATCGCCGACCCGGTCGGGTAGACCTGCAACTGCACCGCGCTCGCGCCCGAGTTCGCCAGGTGCACGGTCAGCGACGAGCCGTCCTCGGCCAGCCGCGCGTTCGCGACCGCCTGGTACGGGATGGCCCGCGCGGGCCGGAAGCCGGGCTCCTGCTTCGGGTCGGTCTGCTGCCCCTCGGCGGGCGGGGTCGGCGTCGGCAGCTTCGACTGGGTCTGGTCCGCGATCGCCTGCAACCTGGCCGTGTCCGGCAGCAGCGGGATGCCCGGATTCCACGCCGAGAAGTCGAACGCGCTGGTCAGATCGCCGCAGATCGAGCGCCGCCAGGCCGAGATGTTCGGCTCCTTGACACCCGTCCACCGCTCAAGGAAGCGCAGCACCGAGGTGTGGTCGAACACCTGCGAGTTCACCCAGCCGCCGCGGCTCCACGGCGAGATCACCATCATCGGCACCCGAGGCCCGAGCCCGATCGGCAGCCCGCCGATGTACTCGTCCTCGGTGCCCGTTGGCGCGGTCGGCGGCACGACGTGGTCGAAGAACCCGTCGTTCTCGTCGAAGTTCAGGAACAACGCTGTGCTGTCCCACAGCTTCTGGTTGCCCCACAACGCCTTCAGCACCGTGCTCACGTACACCGCGCCGTCCACCGGCCGCGCCGCCGGGTGCTCGCACCAGCGGTACGGCGCCACGATCCAGGACACCTTCGGCAGGTTCCCCGACTCGCACGCGGCGATGAAATCGGACAGTACGTGCCTCGGGTTCATGCCCTGACCCGAGTCGGGCAGCCACTGCTTGATCACGTTCGCCCGCGCCGCCAACTGCTGCTTGGCCGGATCCGAGCTGTTCAGCGCGTCGTGATAGGCGTGGAACAGCCACAGCGGGTTGTCGCCGTAGTCGCCGACCCAGCCGTCGTTGCCGTCGCCGACCTCCTTGTTCGCGAAGATCTGCCAGGACACGCCCGCGTCCTGCAGCCGCTCAGGGTAGGTCGGCCAGGACAGCACCGGCAGGTAGTCGTCCGGGTTGTAGTTGATCGGCCCGCCGAACCTGCCGGCCGGGTCGATCGTGCCGGTCCAGTGGTAGAGCCGGTTCGGCGTGGTCGGGCCCTGCACCGAGCAGAAGTAGTGGTCGCAGATGGTGAAAGCGTCCGCGAGCGCACGCTGGAACGGGATGTCAGCTTCGGTGAAGTAACCCATGGTCAGCTCGGACTTGTTGGGAATCCAGGCGTCGTACGCGCCGTTGTCCCACGCGTTGTGCGTCGGCTGCCAACTGTGGTCGAGGTCGCCAAGATCCTGACCGTCCACTGTGGAAGTGTCAACGTGGAACGGCAGTAAGTACCCGCCGTCCGTCCGCTTCGCGTCCGGCTGGTGAAAAGCGCTGCGCCCACCGGGCAGATCGATCGCGGTCCGGTCCCCGAACCCGCGAACCCCGCGCATGGTGCCGAAGTAGTGGTCGAAGGACCGGTTCTCCTGCATCAGAATGACGACGTGCTCGACATCGTCCAACCTGCCCCGCTTGCGCGGCGCGGCGAGCGCCTCCGCCATTCCCGACGGCAGCCCGCTGAGCACACCACCCGCTGCCGCGGCAGCCGCGGCACCGCCGATGAATCGTCTACGGTTGAAACCCGACTCGACCATCTCAACTGGCCCCTTCCACTGGACAAACGCCGCAGGCAGCCAAACAGCAGAAGGCGAATGGCGCCACGCTTGACTGTTAACGTGAGGTGGCCATTGCCGAGCGCGGATGTGGCGGGAAGCTTCAGCCGAGAAGAAACGCCCGCAACAACCGGGCATATTGGCTGATCTGCACTGCCGGCACATGTTCCTGCTTGGTGTGCGCCAACGTCGGATCGCCCGGCCCGAAGTTCACCGCAGGCAGCCCGAGGGCCGCGAACCGCGCCACATCGGTCCAGCCCAGCTTGGCAGCTGGCGAACCGCCCGTCGCCGCCAACAACTCCTGCGCCAACGGAGCCGACAACCCAGGAGCCGCGGCAGGCGCCATGTCACGCACGATGACCTCGAACCCGTCGAACACCTCGCGCAGATGCGCCTCGGCGTCCTCCGGCGTCCGATCCGGCGCGAACCGGTGGTTCACGGTCAGCACGCACTCGTCCGGCACCACGTTTCCCGCGACCCCACCGCCGATCCGGACCGCCTGCAACCCCTCGCGATAGGTGCACCCGTCGATGTCCACGATGCGCGGCCGGTAATCCGCCAGGCGGCGCAACACCTCGCCCATCCCGTGGATCGCGTTGACCCCCATCCACGCGCGCGCCGTGTGCGCCCGTTGCCCCTCGGTCCGCACCTCGATCCGCATCGTCCCCTGGCAACCGGCCTCGACGATCACATTGGACGGTTCGCCCACGATCGCCAGATCCCCCGCCAGCCACTCCGGCAACTCCCGCTCGATCCGCCCCAACCCGTTGCGCGCGGCGTCGGTCTCCTCGCAGTCGTAGAAGATGAACGTCACATCGTGCACAGGCTCGGCAACGGTGGCAGCCAGATGCAGCGCGACAGCGTCACCGCTTTTCATGTCCACCGTCCCGCACCCGTGCAGGACGAGATCCTCACCAGCCCCGGTCCGCCGATGCGGCACATTGTCGTTGATCGGCACGGTATCCAGATGTCCCGCGAAGATCACCCGATGGCGCCGCCCCAGATTCGTCCTGGCCAACACCGTGTTCCCCGACCGCACCGACTCCAGGTGTGGAGCCTGCCGGGCGAGCGCCTCCTGCACGGCATCGGCCAACCTCAGCTCGTCCCCGAACACGCTCGGAATGTCGACGAGGGTCGCGGTCAACTCGATCGGGTCGATAGTGAGATCAAGAGAATCGGTCACGCAGATCACCGTACCCACCCAAGCCACGGCACCCAGCCCTCCCGCCAAGGCGTCAGCCAGGCGTACTACCGTCAAGAAGCACCCCGTTACGCAGAAAGGTCGCCCCATGCGCCGCCGCGCCATGATCGCCGGCATCGCCCTAGCCGCCGTCCTCGCTCTCGCCGGATGCGCCGACACCCAGCCCGGCGACGTCAACAACGGCCCCGGCTACACCGACTCCATCAGCGACCTGCTGGTCAAGATCCCGGCCCTGCAGAACGACCCGTGCCGCAGCACCAAGGCCACCCAGATCTACCCCAACTGCGGCCGCTACGTCACCGAGGTCTCCAACGTCGTCGACGCGGTGCGCGCCGAGCTGCCCAACCGGCCCGACCTGACCAAGAACCTGCAGAACGCGGTCAACAACTACCAGCAGCTGCGCTGCGAGCTGGTCAACAACGACGCCAACCCCACCCAGGCCAAGAACTGCCCCGCCGCCCTGCGCACCATCGGCAGCGAACTCGACACGGTGGACAAAACCCTCAGCACCCTCCCCACCGGCACCCCCTGATCCCTCGCTCCCAGCCCACTCCCCTGACCCCTTCACTCCCAGCCCCTTCACTCCCAGCCCACTCACTCCCAGCCCACTCGGCCCAGCCCACTCGGCCCCAGCCCACTCAATCGGCCCACGCCCCGTCGCCCCGGCCGCCGCCTCTTAGCAGACCGACCAGCCCCTCGCCACACGCCCGATAAGTCCAATTCTCTGCGGCGCAAGCCCTGCACTACCGTATTCGTCGTGAGCGAGCAGGACAGCACCCCGACGAACACCGATCCGGCGACCACATCCGCCCAGGCCATCGGCATTGCCACCCTGGCAGGCGACGTCGTCCTGGACACCTGGTACCCGGCCCCGAGGCTCGGCCCCGCCGGCGGCACGACCGGAACCGAGCGCCTGTCCGAGGCCGAAGCCACCGAGGCACTCGGCCCCGACGCTGTCGCCCAACTGGGTGAAGACAGGGCGAGGGGCGTCGAGGTCGTCGCCGTCCGCACGCACATCGCATCGCTCGCCGAGGCCCCGATCGACGCACACGACGTCTACCTGCGCCTGCACCTGCTGTCCAGCCGTCTCATCAGGCCGCACGGCGCGAACCTCGACGGCCAGTTCGGTTTGCTGTCCAACGTCGTGTGGACCAACCACGGCCCGTGCCCTGTCGACGGTTTCGAGGTCACCCGCCTGCGCCTGCGCGGCAGGGGTCCGGTCACCGTGTACGGCGTCGACAAGTTCCCCAGGATGGTCGACTATGTCGTCCCGACCGGTGTGCGCATCGCCGACGCCGACCGCGTCCGCCTCGGCGCCCACCTGGCCAGCGGCACCACGGTGATGCATGAGGGCTTCGTCAACTTCAACGCCGGCACGCTCGGCACATCCATGGTCGAAGGCCGCATCACCGCGGGCGTCGTGGTCGGTGACGGCTCCGATATCGGCGGCGGCTCGTCGATCATGGGCACGTTGTCCGGCGGCGGCAAGCAGGTCATCACCATCGGCGAACGCTGCCTGCTCGGCGCCAACGCCGGCATCGGCATCTCCCTCGGCGACGACTGCGTCGTCGAAGCCGGCCTCTACGTGACGGAAGGCACCAAGGTCACCCTCCCGGACGGCCGCATCGTCAAGGCCCGCGACCTGTCCGGCTCGGCCGGCCTGCTGTTCATCCGCAACTCGATCACCGGCGGCGTTGAAGTCCGCCAGCGCAACGGAATCGGCATCGCGCTCAACAGCATGCTGCACGCCAACTGACCGACCCCGACAACTCCCGACTGGCGCCCCACACCCCCGCGCGGCGCCAGTCCACATCCCCCCACCCCACACCCACGCCACAAAAGGGTCCCCTGTGAAGGGGAACCCCTTATTTTTACAATACTCCGCACCACCGACAGAAAGCGCGGTCGATTCAGCGGCCTTTCGGAGTGTCGTCCCTTCCCGTAGGAAAATTCGACCTCTGCCGCCAATTTGCTGAGAAATCGCTGAAGCCAATTGGCTTTCTGTCGGCGTTCACCACTAACTTGATCCGCATGAACCAATGCCGACCCACCGGGCAGCCCATCCCTCAAGCATCCGAAGGAGATCTCGTGCACGTCCACATCGCACTCAGGTCCAGCGAGTACAAGGCCAACGCCGCCGCAGCGAAGGGCATACGCCGCTCAGCACCTGAACGACCGCCCGAGTAGAGCCGACGCCGCAACTGTCGGCTCTACTCAGCACCGCACCGGCGCACGCCGGCGCGGCCATCAGCTCAGTTCGTTGTGGGTGGCGTCGTCCGCAGCGCACCGAGCCACGGCCGCAGCACGGCGTACAACAGTGCGGACAACACGAACCCGACCGCGAACGTGATGTCACCGACCGCAGGCACATGGTCGGCCACGACACCGACGAATTCGCTCTGGTTCGAGAACAGCAGCACCGATATCCCGATGCCGACCAGCATCGCGATCGGCCCTGCCCAGTTCTGGTACCACTTCGCGTACAGCAACTCGTCGACCCGTTTGCCACGGCGCAGGAACTGGTCGGTGAAGAACACGCCCAACCACGGACCGATCCAATACGCGATCACCAACAGGAACGACTCGTATTTCCCGGCCGCGTCGGACAATCCCGACCAAGCAAGGAAAAAGCCGAGCGCGCCGAAGACGAGCGCCACGAGCGCACGTCGGAAGGCCGCCCGCAGCCGCAACCCCAACGTCAGGAAGGACATCGCCCCTGAATAGATGTTCAGCACGTTCGCCGCGACCGCACCTACCGCGATGGCGAGCAGCGTCAGGTCGCCAAGCACCGAGGGCAACTGGCCGGTGAACGCACCGGTTGGGTTGTCGGCCGACGTCCCACCCGCGGTGACGGACGCCGCGCCGACGATCTCCAACAACACACACGAAAGGAACAGTCCGGCCGCTGCCCAACCGCCGACCGCGCGACGGTTCGCGCCGGCGGGCAGGTAGCGCGTGTAGTCGGTGGCATACGGGTTCCAACCGGCCGCGTAGCCGAAGGCAGCGCCCGCGGTCAGCAGGAAGCCGCCTGGTGCGGGCTTCACCGGCGCACCCGGATTCGTCTTGATCAGGATCAGCACGGAGGCAATCACGAAGATCACCCCGAGGAAGATGAACGCGTACCGTTCGAACGCCTGAACCAGGTTGTGGCCGAAGAACGCCACGGCGATCTGCACCACCACGATGATCGCCAGGCACAACAGCTTCGGCAGGCCGGTCAGCGCGCTGAGCGCGAACGCGCCACTGACACTGTTCACCGCGAACCAACCGATGCCTGCGGTGATCGACATCAGTCCGGCCGGCAATACGTTGCCCCAGTAACCGAAGGCGGCTCGACTGAGCACCATCTGCGGCACGCCGTAACCAGGACCGCGAGCCGACAGCACGCCGTGCGCCAACGCACCGAGCACGTTGCCGATGACGATGGCGAGCACGGCCTGCCAGAAGCTCAGCCCGAACACGGAGATCGCGATGACGCCCACGAAGACCGTGGCGAACTCCAGATTGGGCGAGGACCAGGTCCACAGCAGTTGCGATGGTCGGCCGTGCCGTTCGGCGCGCGAGATGTACTCGACGCCGCCCGGTTCGACCGCGACCACCTTGGTGCCGTAGTCGCCGGGCCGGACCGGCTCGGTTGCCACGGCGCCGGTCGCGCCCTGCGCATCGGAGGTTCCACCAGGAGTGTAGGAAGTGCCCTCAGCCAACAGAGATCGCCGCCAATTTCTCTCGTAGGTAATCGCCCCAGACCACCGGCGGATAACTCGTCACGCCGATCGGTGGCGGAAAGGACTCAATGACAGCATCGTGATCGGCTTCATAAAAGAACACCAGGGAGAGCAGTTCCTCCTCCGGCGCATCGGCCGGTGGCGGCAACACCCGGTGCCGGGTGGAGCGCCATCGGTCTCCAGTCCAGCGCGCCATCAGGTCGCCGATGTTGACCGTGAAGGTGCTCGGATCGAACGGGGCGTCCACCCACTCGCCGTCGAGCGTGTAGATCTGCAGGCCGCCGAGGCCGGACTCGCGGTCCAGCACGGTCACCGTGCCGAAGTCGGTGTGCGGCCCGATGCGGTACTGGCCGGGTTCGGGCGGACCGAGGCGGTGCAGCGCCGGGTACCAGTTGAGGTTGAAGCCGTAGGTCGGGTGCCGCAGGTATGCGGCGAAGTGGTCCTCGGGTAGTCCGAGCGCGACCGCGCAGATGGTCATCAGCTCGTCGGACAGCGCGTGCATCTGCCGGAGGTACTCGCTGACCACCGTCCGCATCCGCGGTATCTCGGTTGGCCAGACGTTGGGCGGGAACCACTCGCGGTCGATGTCCGGGTCTCCGGTCGGATTGTCGGCCGCGAGCGAGTAGGACTCCTTGAGGTCCGGTGGTGTCGGCGTGCCCTCGGCATAGCCGTTCGCCTCGGCGCCAGGAGGAATCCAGCCACGCCCGCCAACACCGACCGCGTACTTGGCCTTGACTTCGGGCGGGAGCGCGAAGAACTCCTTGGCGAGTTGGCGAACGTCCGTGCGGAGTTCGTCGGTGATGCCATGCCCGCTGATCAGGAGGAACCCGGCGGTCCGCAGGGCCTCGTCGACCTGAGCGGCGATTTCGACGCGCCCGGCGCTGCCGGCGCCGCTCGCGAACCAGGGCGTCAGGTCGATGATCGGAACCGGGGTGGCCATGGCTCCTCCTTGTCGTGGCGATCGACGCTTGTCGTAATGATCGGCGGTGCGCGGGCAGGGCTAGGCGGATCCGGGCAGTGGCTCGCCGATGTCCTCGTACCAGATGTCCGGGCGGCGAGCGATGAACTCGCGCATCAGGTCGATGCACCGGGTGTCGTCGAGCAGGGTGATCTCCACACCGTTCTCGGCTAGCCAGTCGTGTCCGCCGACGAACGTGGTCGCCTCGCCGATGACGACCGTGCCAATGCCGAACTGGCGGACCAGGCCACTGCAATACCAGCACGGCGACAGTGTGGTGACCATCACAGTGTCCGCGTACCCAGGCCGGCGGCCCGCGTTGCGGAAGGCGGCGGTTTCGGCGTGCATGGACGGGTCGCCATCCTGGACGCGCCGGTTGTGGCCACGCCCGAGCAGCGTGCCGGCGCGGTCGAACAGGGCCGCGCCGATCGGCACGCCGCCCTCGGCAGCGCCTGCCTCCGCCTCGGCGACGGCCACGTCGAGCATGGCGGCCACGGCTGTGGCGGAAAGCGGCTCGCCCGAGGGTGGGGTTGCTGACGATGGTGGCGGATCAACGGCGGGCATTGGCACACCTTGCGTGGCGCGGGCGGTTCTCGCAACGGTTGGATCAATGCAATCCGGTAAAACCTGCTCAGCAGGGTCGCGACGATCCGTCAGCCGGGACGATTCCTTGGTTGGCTTTATCATGTCGTGATGACAGCTGCCAAGGCTCGCACGGCTCGGCAGGCTGGTCGCGGCATCCGCGCCGCTCACCGCAGGGGCGCTGCGGCTGGCCGCGCGACCCCTGGCCGCCGGGAGCGACGACGATCTTCCGAGCCAGTTCGCCGCCACAATGGACACTCAGCTGCGGGTCCTGCTCGAACAGCAACGGCAGGTGGCCGACATCGACGACCCGGAGGCCGTGCACCAGATGCGAGTCGCCATCCGGCGGATGCGGGTCGCACTGCGAGTCAACGCGGACGCCGTCGGCTCGAACGACGAGGAGTTGCGTGCCGAGCTGGGTTGGCTCGGCGGCGAGTTGGGCCTGGTGCGCGACCTGGACGTGCTGTCGGGACGGTTGGCCGCGTCCGGCGGTTCGTTGGGGCCTGCCGACGCGGATGGGTTGAAGGAGCTGTTGGACGCGCTGCACGACGCCCGGGGGCGGGAGCGCGCGAGGTTGCAGACCGTTCTGGACGGTGACCGCTATCGGACGCTGCTGCGCGCGGTCGCCAAGCTCGTGCGCGGCACGCCCACCACAGTGGACACCGCGGACGCGGTCGAGGAACTGGCCGAGCGTCCGAGCGATCCGCTGACCTTGCTCGAACGGCCACTGCGCAAGTTGCGCAGGGAGATCGCGGCGGTGGGGAGCACGCCGACCGACGACCAGCTGCACACTCTCCGCATCAGGGGCAAGCGTTTGCGATACGCGGCCGAACTGGCCGTCGGCCTATGTGAACGGCGCCAGCGCAAGCCGTTGCGGCGGCTGATCAGCACTGCCAAGGATCTGCAGGAAGTGCTCGGCGACCAGCACGACACGGTGACCGCCGAGATCTGGCTGCGGGAATCATGCTCCGAACGCGGCGCCAAGCAGACACCGCCGTCCGGCTCCGCCGCGCTGGTCGCCGGGCGACTGCTCGAACGCGAACTGATTCAGCGCGCTGCCTACGAGAACGAGTGGCCGCGGGTCTGGCGCGAACTCGACGAGCGGGCGCGCGCCCTGGACTGAGCCGAGCCGGCGCCGAGCCCGGGGCAGCCGGGGCGCCCGAGGCAGCCGGGGCAGAAAGGTAAGCGGGGCAGGAAGGTACGGGTCAGGAGGCGAGGCGGGCGACGGCCGCTGCGACGCGTTCGTCGGACGCGGTGAGCGCGACGCGGACGTGCTGGGCGCCGGTCGGGCCGTAGAACGTGCCGGGAGCGACGAGGATGCCCCGGTCGGCGAGCCAGGAGACGGTGGCCAACGCGGGCTCGTCGCGGCTGGCCCACAGGTACAGGCCGGCTTCTGAGTGTTCGACCCGGAAGCCGGTGGCCAGCAGGGCCTCGCGCAGCACGGCGCGGCGGCGGGCGTAGCGCTCGCGTTGGGTGGCGATGTGCGCGTCGTCGCCGAGCGCGGCGGTGACCGCGGCCTGCACGGGGCGCGGCATCATCAGGCCGGCGTGTTTGCGCACCTCAAGCAGGCGCGCGACGAGCGTGGCGTCGCCGGTCAGGAACCCGGCTCGGTAGCCGGCGAGGTTCGACGACTTGGACAGCGAGTGCACCGCGAGCAAGCCGTCGAACGAGCCCTGACTGACCGACGGATGCAGCACGGACACCGGTTCGGCGTCCCAACCGAGCGAGATGTAGCACTCGTCCGACGCGACCACGGCGCCGCGCTCGCGGGCGTAGTCGACGACCTTGCGCAGGTGCTCGACGGGAAGCACCTTGCCGGTCGGATTCGCGGGCGAGTTGATCCAGATGAGCTTGGGCCTGCGCGGGCCGAGCGCGGTGAGGCCGTCGGCGCGTACGTACTCGACGCCGGCAAGGCGCGCGCCGACCTCGTAGGTCGGGTAGGCCAGCTCGGGGATGACCACCAGGTCTCCGGCGCCGAGGCCGAGCAGGGTCGGCAGCCAGGCGACGAGTTCCTTCGACCCGATCGTCGGCAGCACCGCGGCCTCGTCGATGCCGGTGACGCCGTAGCGGCGTTCCATCGCCTTGACCGCGGCTTCCCGAAGCTCGGGCGTGCCGTGCGTGGTCGGGTAGCCGGGCACGTCGGCGACCGAGCTGAGGGCGTGCTGGATCAGCTCGGGAACCGGGTCGACCGGAGTGCCGACGGACAGGTCGACGATGCCGTCCGGATGTGCCCTGGCTCGCTGGCCGTACTCGACCAACGAGTCCCAGGGAAAGTCCGGTAGGTCAACCCTGCTCGATCGCCGGCCTTCCTCACGTGCGGGCCGGTCGAGCCGGGTTGACGGGAAACAGCAAGGTCACTCGCCCTGCGGCGGCAGGTTCTTGATCAGTTCGGGGTCCGCGGACACCTTGCCGACCTTGGAGGCGCCACCGGGCGAACCCAGTTCGTCGAAGAAGTCGACGTTCGCCTTGGTGTATTCCTTCCACTGGTCGGGGACGTCGTCCTCGTAGTAGATGGCTTCCACCGGGCACACCGGCTCACAGGCACCGCAGTCGACGCACTCGTCGGGGTGGATGTACAACATCCGGTCGCCCTCGTAGATGCAGTCGACGGGGCACTCCTCGATGCACGCTTTGTCGAGAACGTCGACGCAGGGCTCGGCGATCACGTAGGTCACTGCGTTCTCCTGCTTCCTCATGCCGTTTGCTGCCACGCAAGCGCAAGGCTACGTGGCGATGTCCAGTATCTCGTGCCGACCCGGCGAACTTCCCACCGGTGCACGCTTCCGCTCCAAAGCTACCGGCCACGAAGCTACTGATAGCGGCCCACCGACCGGAAGTGCCTGTCTCGCCGGATGGCACGACGTGTCGGATGTCACCGAGTCCAGGTCAGCGGGGTTGGACGCGCCGCCTGCCCACCGCGTTGCCGAGCGCGACGGCTGCGGGCAGCGCACCAGCGGCGAGCAGCAGCAGGGTGCGCCAGTCTTCGAGCAGCACCAGGTTCTCGGTGCCGACCAGCCCGACCACGCCCAGCGTGGCCAGCCACGCCCACAGCGGTGCCCCGACAACCAGGATTCGACCGGAGGCGTCACCGGCCCTGGCGACCAGCCAGGGCATGGTGACCGCGGCCAGCACCACCGTGATCGGGAACGGCCAGCCGCCCAGGTTGGGCAGCACGAATCCGTCGAAACGCAGTGGCAGGAAGAACATCTCCAGCAACGCGAGGATGATCGCGTCTGCTACGAGTACCAGCAACATCAGCCAGTCGGCTGGCCTGCGCATGCCCTCAGTTCCTCCGCTCACCGGCGTTGTCCAGACCGCCGAACAGGTCATCCGCCGCGCCGGTCGGGTCGCCTGCGGCGAGGACGAAGTACTCGTGCGGCAGGACCGGGGCGGCGATGCCGTTGGACAGGGCGTAGGCGGCGCGCTCCCCCGACTCCCACACGCTGATCTGGGTAGCGTGCGCGCGCAGCGCGCGCAGTTTGGCCGGCACGTGGTCGGCAACGTCCATGATCGTGCCGATCGACGTGTCGTCGACGACCGCGAGCTCCTCTGGAACGGGCAGCCGGTAGGGCTGGTCGGGCCAGCCGGCGAGCACGTCGACGCCGCCCTGGACGGCAGCCCGGGACTGGACCGCGTAGAACACCCGCGCCACGTCCGGGAGTCGCCGCGCGGCAGCGACGGTGATCTGGTGGGCCCTGATGTGATCGGGATGGCCGTAGCCGCCGTTGGCGTCGTAGCTGACCAGCACCTGCGGCCGGAACTCGGCGAGTTGCTCGGCGAGCATCGCCGCCTGGTGGTCGACGGAGCCCCGCACGAACGCACGCGGATGGTTGTTGGCGGGGTCGCCGACCATTCCGGAGTCGCGCCACCGGCCGGGTCCGCCGAGGAACGCGTGCCGGGTGACACCGAGTTCGGCGAGGGCCGCGCGCAGTTCGCTGATGCGGTAACCGCCGAGTTGGTCGGCCTCCTGCGCCCGCAGCTGGCGGAGTTCGTCCGGGATGATCTCGCCCTCCTCACCGAGCGTGCAGGTGATCACCATCACGTCCACGCCGGTAGCCGCGTAGCGGGCGATGATCCCTCCGGTCCACAGGCTTTCGTCGTCCGGATGGGCGTGCACGAGGGCGAGCCGGCGCGCTGTGCTCGGCGGGATCACGGTCACGTGCGGCAGCCTAAACGGCGACGCGGAAAACCTCAGTTGGGTGCGAGGTTCCAGCTGGGCGCGCTGACGAACGGGCCGGCGAGCGGGGCACCGACGCTGACCCCGGTCACCTTCGGCGTTGTGACGAGTTCGCCGGAGAACTGGAACAGCGGGATCTCCACGTGGTCGGCCCAGAGGGTCGGTTCGACCCTGGCCAGGGCATCGCTGACGGACATCTCGCCGGTCAGCGCCGAGTCGATGGTGGTCTGCAGGGTGCTGTCGCACCAGCCGAACACGTTCGGCGGCAGCGGCGTGGTCGAGTTGGTAGGCGTGGGCGGGCAGCCGAACCGCGAGGCCAGGTCCGTTGCGGTGTCGCCACCGACCGCCTGGGGTCCGACCACCATGTCCGGGGTGAGCGGGTTGGGCTGGACACCGGTGGACTGGCCATCCGCCGTGGCCAGTTCCTGTCCATAGAGGACGTTTCCGGGCGGCGCGCTCAGCGTGGCCTGGATGCCGACCGAGGTCAGTTCGGCCACGATCTGCCGCGCGATGTTCAGGTACACGGCCGAACCGGCCGGGGCCGCGACGACCAAGGCCAGCGGATGCGAGTTGAGCGTCCACACGCCGTCCGACGGGAGCGGCGGCGGGGGCGCGGAGGAGGTGGTCGTCGCACCGGGAGGCAGGTTGGTCGGCGGCGGGTTGCCGGTCGGCGCGACAGCGGGTTTGACGTAGCCGGCCTGGGTGAGCAACTGAGTGACCGTGGTCGAACTGGGCGTACCGGCTTGACCGGCCGCCGGCATGGTCGCGGCGTAACCAGGCTGGGAGGGGGCCAGCACCAGGTCGTTGGCGGGCGACTGCGCTGCCGGTCCGTCACCGGTGCCGGCCGCGATCAGCGCGGTGCGGTCCACGGCGGCGAGCACGGCCTCGCGGACGACCGGGTTACCGAGCTCGGCCGAACTGGGCCGGAGTACGACGGTCGCCAGTTCCGGCTGCGGCACTGAGGTGAGCGCGACCGCACCGCCCAACTGTTGTAGCAGCGTGAGCCCTGCCGACGTCGTGTTCGCGTACGCGAGCTGGTCGGCGCCGCTGCGCAGGGTGTCGGCGATGCCCTTGCTGTCGGCCTTGCTCAGCACGACCTGGTCCAGCACGGTCGGCTTGCCCCAGTACCGGTCGCTGCGTTGCAGCACGATCTGCCCAGCGCCCTGGTCGAGGGTCTGCACCTGGAACGGTCCCGCGGTGGCCGGGAAGCTGTCCGCGAGCGCGGTGTTCCAGCCGCCGGGTGCGTCCTTGAGCAGGTGGGCGGGCAGCAGATCGCCGAACAGCGATCGCCACCCCGGATAGGGCTTGCTGAAGATGACCTGGATGGTCTTGCCGTTGTCCCGCGCGACGATGCTGGAGATCAGCCGATACCCCGCCGGATCGACAACGCCGGGCTGGCTGCTCATCTGGTCGCGCAGGTAGGCGAAATCGACGGCGTCCACCGGGGTGCCGTCCGACCAGGACGCATCGGTGCGCACCGAGTAGGTGACGGTGAACGGGGACGCGTTGGTGACCTGGGCGGAGGTCATCACGTTCTGGTCGAGCTGCGGCGTACCGTCCGGCGAGATCTGGAACACCGAGGGCAGCAGCATGCTGGCCAGCGCCGTGGTGATCGGCGACCGGTCGGCGATGGCGTGCGGGTTGTAGCCGCCGGTGACGCTGTCCACGCCGATGGCGACCTTGGAGGTGTCCGTCGGGCCGGTCGGCAGCGCGCGGGACGACGAGGTCACCGGCACAAGCGGCGGCGGGGGTGCGTCGGTGCAGCCGACCAGCAGGGCGAGCCCGAGCGCCAGGATCGGGAACACCGGCGGTGTGCCACGGCGGCGCCACCAGGCCACGAACAACCTCCCATCAACCGCTGGTCATGCTGCCACCTGTCACCTGTTCGACGCAGCACATTTCGCGGTTGCGCGGGGTGAAAGCAGGAGTCGCCGCGCACCGCGCGGTACCGCCATCGGGTTGACGCACGAACGCACCGCGAGGTTGCGCGGTGCGTTCGAAGGACGATCTCGGAGAGGTGGTCAGACGCGGTCGCGAGCCTTGGCGCGGGCACGCGCCCTGCCGCGTTCGGTGCTGTCCAGCACCAGCTTGCGCACCCGGACGACCTGCGGTGCGACCTCGACGCACTCGTCCGAGGCGCAGAACTCCAGCGCCTCCTCAAGGCCGAGCTTGCGCGGACGCGCCAGTCGCTCCAGTTCGTCGCCGGTAGAGGAGCGCATGTTGGTGAGCTTCTTCTCCCGGCACACGTTGATGTCCAGGTCTTCGGCGCGCGGGTTCTCCCCGACGACCATGCCCTCGTACGCGGCCGAGCCCGGTTCGACGAAGAACGAGCCGCGATCGGCCAACTGGATCATGGCGTACGCGGTGACCATGCCGGTCCGGTCGGCGACCAGCGAGCCGCTGTGTCGCGTGCGCAGCTCGCCGACCCACGGGAAGTAGCCCTCGAACACGTGGTTGGCGATGCCGGTGCCCCTGGTCTCGGTGAGGAACTCGGTGCGGAACCCGATCAGGCCACGAGCGGGCACAACGTAGTCCAGCTTGACTCGGCCGCTGCCGTGCCCACCCATGTGTTCGAGCTGGCCCTTGCGGCCGGCGAGCAGCTGGGTGATGACGCCGAGGTGTTCCTCCGGCGCGTCGACGGTCAGCCGCTCGAACGGCTCGCACAGCTTGCCGTCGATCTCCTTGGTGACCACCTGCGGCTTGCCGACGGTCAGCTCGAAGCCCTCGCGGCGCATGGTCTCGACCAGGATGGCCAGCGCCAGCTCACCTCGGCCCTGCACCTCCCAGGTGTCCGGCCGTTCGGTCGGCAGCACCCGCACGCTCACGTTGCCGACGAGTTCGCTGTCCAACCGGGCCTTGACCAGCCGCGCGGTCAGCTTGGTGCCGCCGCCCCTGCCGGCCAGCGGCGAGGTGTTCACGCCGACGGTCATGGAGATCGCCGGCTCGTCGACGGTGATCCTGGGCAGCGGGTGCGGGTCGTCCGGGTCGGCGAGGGTGTCGCCGATGGTGATGTCCGGGATGCCGGCGATGGCGACCAGGTCACCGGCGCTGGCCTCCTGCGCGGGCACCCGGTCCAGGGCCTCGGTGATCAGCAGTTCGGTGACCTTGACCCGCTCGACCGTGCCGTCCGCGCGGCACCAGCCGACGGTCTGCCCCTTGCTCAGCCGGCCGGCGTGGATGCGGCACAGCGCGATCCGGCCGAGGAAGCTGGACGCGTCCAGGTTGGTGACCAGCGCGCGCAGCGGCGCGTCCGGGTTGCCGGTCGGCGCGGGGATGTGTTCGAGCAGCACGTCGAACAGGGGGTCGAGGTTCTCGCTGTCCGGCAGTTCGCCGTCGGCGGGCGCGTGCAGGCTGGCCCTGCCCGCCCGTGCGGACGCGTAGACGACCGGGAGGTCAAGGATCGAGTCGTCGATGTCGTCGGACTCGGCGGCGAGTTCGGTGGCCAGTTCGAGCAGCAGGTCGTGGGTTTCGTCGACGACCTCGGCGATACGCGCGTCCGGCCGGTCGACCTTGTTCACCACGAGCACGACGGGCAGGCCGGCGGCCAGCGTCTTGCGCAGCACGAACCGGGTCTGCGGCAGCGGGCCCTCGCTCGCGTCGACCAGCAGCAGCACGCCGTCGACCATGGCAAGGCCGCGCTCGACCTCGCCACCGAAGTCGGCGTGGCCGGGGGTGTCGACCACGTTGATGGTGACCGCCTCGTCCGGGCCGCCCGGGGTCTTGCGGTGCACAGCGGTGTTCTTGGCGAGGATCGTGATGCCCTTCTCACGCTCCAGCTCACCGGAGTCCATCACCCGGTCGACAAGCTCGGCGCGCGCCGAGAAGGCGCCTGACTGGCGGAGCATGGCGTCGACCAGCGTGGTCTTGCCGTGGTCGACGTGGGCCACGATCGCAACGTTGCGCAGGTCGGTGCGCAGGTGCGAGGTCGGTACCGGGGCGGACATCGTGGCCGTGGGCACGCGAAACTCCTCAAGGCTGTTCGGGGCGAGACTGACAGGGGCGATAGGGCGGTGACGGGGCGCTGTGCGGATGCACGCCGATCGTGCGGAACACACCATCCGCGCAAGCAGCCGACCGCCAGCATCGTTCGCCCACCTGCGGCCGGTTCAATTCTACTAGTCGGGCGCGCATTCCGGGCACCGGTCTCGGTGTGAGTGTGCGCTCACCCGATGGCCGTCACCTCGGGCAACGCCGAGGACACCCTCACCAGAGGGTTATATCGCCATACATTGTTCGGATATTCCCCGCCCATTGTTCGCTGGCCGGATGTCGATCCGACCCGCTACAGTGATGCCCGTGCTTGGGCAGCGTCGTCAATGTAGCCAGTGGTGGGCCGCTTACCGGCGGCCCTGACCCGCTGCGCACAGCGCAGCCAAGCGAACTCAAGGCCGCCCGATCGGGCGGCCTTCGTCATGTCCGGGGCCGGACTCGATCGGGCGGCAACCACCCCGATCGAAGGAGCCAGCATGACCCGCCTCTCCGGCATCACTCCCTCCGGCCACGTCCAGCTCGGCAACTATCTGGGCGCCGTGCAGCGGTGGGCTCGGGAGACCACCGAGGAGGACCTGTACTTCGTCAGCGACCTGCACGCCATGACCAGCGCGCACAACCCAGCCAAGCTCCGCACCCTGACCAGGGAGACGCTGGCGATCCTGCTCGGCGCCGGCATCCCGGACGAGCTGGTGTTCGTGCAGTCCGATCTGCTCGCCGAACACTCGTCGCTGACCTGGATTCTGGAATGCGTGTGCACGTACGGCGAAGCCCGCAGGATGATCCAGTTCAAGGAGAAGTCCAAGGGTGAGTCGGGTGTGCGGCTGAGCCTGCTCACCTATCCGGTGCTGATGGTCGCGGACATCCTGTTGTACGGGGCGGACCAGGTGCCGGTCGGCGAGGACCAGGCCCAGCACGTCGAGCTGGCCAGGGTGTTGGCCCGGCGGTTCAACAGCCAGTACGGCGAGGTGTTCATCGTGCCCGAGTTGCAGTTGCCCCCCACCGCGGCGCGCGTGCGCGACCTGGCCGACCCGACCCGCAAGATGGCCAAGTCGACGCAGGAATCGGCGGGCGTGGTGTACGTGCTCGACTCGCCCGACCTGATCCGGCGCAAGATCGGCAGGGCGGTCACGGACAACCTGGCCAGGGTCGCCTACGACCCGGAGAACCAGCCCGGCGTCGCCAACCTGCTGGAGATCCTGGCCGGCTGCACCGGCGAACGGCCCGATGACCTGACCGAGCAGGTCAAGGACTATGCCAGCCTCAAGGCGCTGGTCGCGGACGCGGTCATCGAGGAACTGAGTGGCATCCGCAAGCGCGCGATGGAACTGATCGAGGACCGTGCTGAGCTCGACCGGATCAGGGCGCGGGGCGCCGAGCGTGCACGGGAACGCGCCCAGCCCCGGCTCGCGGCCGCCCGCCGCATGGCCGGGCTCGGTTGACGGGTGCAGGGCGGTGGCCGTCGAAACCGTGATCGGCGGCCACCGTCACAACAGCCCGTACAGGGCCGGCAGCACGGCGCGATCCGCGTCCAGCCAGTCCAGTCCGGCCAGGTCGGCCGCGCGCACCCAGCGCAGGGCGTTGTGCTCACGCGCGTCCGGCCGCTGCCCGTCGACCAGCCGGGCGGCGTGGACGTGCAGCACCCAGCCGCTGGGCAGGATCAGGTCAGGCCCGACCCGGCCGGTGACGCGCACGGTCGCGCCCAGCTCCTCCTCGCACTCGCGGACGACCGCGTCCTCCTCCCGTTCGCCCGGTTCGACCCGGCCACCCGGAAACTCCCAGCGTCCGGCCAGCGCGGGCGGGTAGGAGCGCTGTGCGGCCAGCACCGCGCCATCGGCGATGATCGCCGCGCCAACGACCTTCGGCGCGTCGGCCAACTGTTCCGCCCGCGCCACCACGCCGGCCAGCCACGCCGCACCGAACCCTTTCCCACGCACGCCGCGCACGGCGGCATGCACCGCGCCGTCGTCCACCCACGCGGACAGCGCGGCCCGCCACCCGCGACCGACCGCGCGCAGCGCGACGCCGCGCTCGTCGGCCTGTTCGCAGCGCAGCGTGCCGCGCGCCACGACCGGACCGGCCAGCCGGACCCGCAGCGGCAGCTCGACCCCGGCGAGGAACCGGTCGGGACGGTCGACCGGCAGAGCGACGCCGACAGTGGCCAGATGCGTGGCCAGCAGCCAGGTTTCGGCGAGCGCCGCGGCCACGGTCCTGGTCGACGCGGTCGTGCTCAGGGTGAGTCCCACGCGGGCTGATCCTGCCCGACCGGCTATCCCGACGCCGCCCGGACCGGCGGACCGCGCCACCGCACCTCGAATCGCGCCCCGCCATCCGCGGATTCGCCGACCAGCACCGATCCGTTGCGTCGCCGCACCACCTCGGCAACCAACGCCAGCCCCAACCCGGACCCGCCGGTTCGCCTGCCCCGGTCGTCCTGCACGCGGTAGAACCGGTCGAAGACTCGCGGGCGATGTTCGACCGGAACACCCGGCCCGTCGTCGTCGACGGTCAGGCGCACGCCGTCGACCGTCGGCAGCACCAACACGCCGATCATGCCGCGGGCGTGCCGCGCCGCGTTGCGCAACAGGTTGTCCAGCACCAGTTCCACCTCGCCCGGCGCGGCCCACACCACGCACGGCGTCGGTGGCACCCGCAGGCGGACGCGAGGCGCGTCCGGTGGCAACCGGTCGACCGCCGCGGACGCGGCCAGCGCGAGATCGACAGGGCCTGCCGCGGTCCATTCGCCCGCATCCGAACGGGACAGCACCAACAGGTCGTCGATCAGCGTGGACAGCCGTTCAGATTCCGCGACAACGTCGCTGAGCACCTCCTGCGCGAGCTCCGGGTCCGGGTGCACGACGGCGACCTCGGCCTGGGCCCGGATCGACGCGACCGGCGAACGCAGTTCGTGCGCGGCATCGCCGGTGAAGCGCTGCAACCGTTGCCGCGCCTCGTCCCGCCTTGCCAGCAACGCGTTCAGCGCCTCGGCGAGTTCGCGCAGCTCGTCCCTTGCCTCCGGCACCGGCAACCGTTCCCCGGGCGGCAACGCGCCAGCGGCCGTGCGCATCCGGCGGACCGGCCGCAGCGAACTGCGCACCGCGACCCAGGTGGCCGCGCCCGCGACCACCCCGCCGACCACCGCGGCGAACAACAGCCACTGGAACGCCAGCTCGCCGGCTTCGTCGTAGCCGACCAGGCTCGCGCCGACCACGACCAGCCGCTGGCTACCGTCCGGAATGGACACGACAGTGCCGAGCCAGCGCACCGGTGGGCTGGCTGACTCGTCGATGATGCCCTGGCCCGCCTCAAGATCCGCGATCTGCCCACTGTCCAGCGGCGGCCTCGGCCTGCGGTCGGCCGGATTGCCGGCCCGGTCCAGCACCCGGACCGACGTGTCGAACGGCGGCGTCGGCATGGCGTGCCCGGCCGACACGGCGGCGGTCGCGGCGGCCAGGCTGCCCTTGAGTTCGCGGTCGGCCGCGTCGACCAGCAGGTTGCCGAGCAGGAAGCTGCTCAGTTTGGCCAGCAGGGCAAGGCAGAGCACGGTCACCGTGGTGGCCACCACGGTGATCCGAAATTCGATGGCGCGCCGCAGCCACCACGCGACCAGTGCCCTCATCGCGAGTCACCTGGATCGACCGGTTCGAGGGCCGCGTCCAGCTCGCTGGTGCTGACCAGGTAGCCGTGGCCGCGCACGGTCTGCAGGAGATGGCCGGCACCTGCGCTTTCGAGCTTGCGCCGCAGGTAACCGACGTAGACCTCGACCACGTTGCGGGTGGCGGCCTGTTCGTCGCCCCAGACCGCGCGGAGCAGGTCGTCCTTGGTCACCACGGCGCCGGCCCTGCCGACCAGCACGTCGAGCACGGCGTACTCGCGCGGGCTCAGTTCGAGTACCGAACCGGCCCAGCGCACCTGCCTGCGCGCCCGGTCGACCGCCAGGTCACCGACCCGGACCTGTTGACGCGGCGTGTCGCCGGCCGCGCGCCGCAACAGCGCGTTCACCTGCGAGACCAGTATCCGGTAGGAGAACGGTTTGATCAGGTAGCCGTCCGCGCCGAGGTCGAATCCGTCTGCCTGGTCGTACTCGCCGTCCTTGGCGGAGATGAGCAGCACGGGCGTGCGCACGCCCTCGGCACGCAACCGCTCCAGCACCCGGTAGCCGGACATCCCGGGCAGCATGATGTCCAGCAGCACGATGTCGAACGCGCCGGTCAGGGCGGCACGCAGCGCGCTGGGGCCGTCCACCGTGAGGGCGACGTCCATGCCCTCCGCGGCGAGACCGCGCTTCAGCGCCTTGCGTACCCCCCACTCGTCGTCGGCGACCAACACTCGTGCGTTCACGTGATCAGCATCCCTCCTGCCAGCGACAACGCCGCTCCCCCTCTCAGTGATATCTCAGTTGTTCTCAGCTGGTTCTCAGTTCCGCGCCGGTTCTCAGCGCCATCTCAGCTTGCCTCGGGCAAGCTGATCACGTCGGACCAACCAGGCCGATCCATCGGCCTGGCCCAACCTAGGAGCCAGAATGGACCGCAGAAAAGCAACGCTGGGAGGCGCCGCAGTCGGTGTCGTTGCCGGTGTGGTCGGCCTCGTCGTCCTCGCCGCGCCGGCCGGGGCTGGGGCTGCCCCGACACTGCCAGCGACCACGCCGCAGGCGCTGGTGCAGTCGGTACTCACCGCCTCCGTGCCGAGCATGTCCGGCACGGTCACCATCAACAACAACCTCGGCCTGCCGGCCGTGCCCGGCATTCCCGAGCTGGCCAACGGCAACAGCCAGTTGCGCGTCTGGGCGGACGGCAACGGTCGTACCCGCGTCTCGATCCCGACCGCCTCCTCGGAACAGACCTTTGTGGACGACGGGACCACGCTGTACTCGTGGAACTCCAGCGGCCGCAAGGTCACCGAGTCGCCAGCTGGCAAGGACGGTAAGGACAGGGCAGGCCACAAGCCCAGCGGCACGCCGATGGGCACGACCACGCCGACCGACCCGGCCTCGCTGGCGAAGCAACTGGTCAGCGTGTTGCAGAACAGCAGCAACATCAGGGTCGACGGCACCGACACGGTCGCCGGCCAGCCCGCCTACGACCTGGTGCTCACGCCCAAGGCGAGCCAGCGCACCCTGCTGCGCGAAGTGAAGATCGCCATCGACGCGAACAAGCACGTCCCGCTGCAGCTGACCGTGCTCGGGGACAACTCGTCGACCCCTGCCGTGCAGGTGGGCTTCAGCGACCTGAACTACGGCCCGCAGCAGTCCTCGCTGTTCACCTTCACCCCGCCGGCCGGCGCGACCATCACCAAGCACACCAAGTCCGACCCGAGCAAGGCGACCAAGGACGCGTCAAAGCTCCAGCCGAAGATCGTCGGCTCCGGCTGGGACACGGTCGCGATCATCGCGATGCCCAGCGGATCGGCCAACGACCTGCCCAGCACGCCAGACGGCACCCAGGGCGGAGCCGGTATGTCGAACTGGTCCGGCGGCTCCAGCAGCAAGAGCGGGAGCAGCGACCCGCTGTCGCTGGCCCGCGAGTTCGGTTCCCCGGTCTCCGGTTCGTGGGGCTCGGGCTGGGTGATCAGCACCGATGTCGGTACCGCGCTGATCACCTCGGATGGCAGGATCGCGGTCGGTCTGGTACCTCAGCAGGTACTGACCGAAGCGCTGGGGAGCAAGTGAGTACCTCGACAAGCAACAGCAGCACCGACTCCGTGGCGGCCACCGACCAGGTGGCCGCCACGGCCGGTGCCACGACAAGGCTGGCGGCACGCACACGTGGCCTGCGCAAGACTTTCCGGGGCACGGTCGCCGTCGACCGGCTCGACCTGGATGTGCCGGAAGGCTCGGTGCTGGGCATGCTCGGCCCGAACGGCTCGGGCAAGACCACCACGATCCGGATGCTGCTCGGCCTGGTGACGCCGACCGCGGGTGAGGTCGAGTTGCTCGGCCAGAAACTGCCAGGTGGAGCTGCACGGGCGTTGCCGCAGGTGGGCGCGCTGGTGGAGGGTCCTGGCTTCCATCCGTTCCTGTCCGGCCGGGAGAACCTGCGCCGATGCGCGGCGGCTGAACCGCTGCTCGCCTCGCGCGACCTCACCAAGGCGGTCGACGACGCACTGGAACAGGTCGGCCTCACCGACGCGCGCAACCGCAAGTACCGCGGTTACTCGCTCGGCATGAAGCAGCGCCTCGGCCTGGCCGCCGCGCTGCTCGTGCCCCGTCGGCTGGTGGTGCTCGACGAACCCACCAATGGCCTCGATCCGGGTGGTACCCGCGAGATCCGCCAGGTGATCGCGGACCTGCACGCCGCGGGCACCACGGTCGTCGTGTCCTCGCACCTGCTCTCCGAGGTGCAGGCGACCTGCACGCATGTTGCCGTGCTGCACAAGGGAAACGTGGTCGCGCAGGGCGAACTCGCGCCGCTGCTTGAGGCGGGCAGCCCGACGCTGATCGTGCACACCCCGCAGGTCGAGGACGGCGTGCAGGCGTTGCGCGCCAACCGGATCGGCGCCCGCGCTGTCACCGACGGCCTGCTCGTCGACCTGACCGGCACGTCGGCTCCGGTCGTGGTGCAGACCCTGGTCAAGGCCGAGGTTGCCGTACACGAGGTGCTTCGCCAGCGGGCCGATCTCGAAGAACTGTTCGCCCGCCTGACCGATTCCGAGCCGAACGGCGCGTCCGCCGTGGCGCCGGCCGAGGAGCAGATCCGATGACCACCGTCGCACTACCGTCGGCGTCGGCCGAACTGCGCGCGAGCCGGGCACCCTTGGGCCGGCTGCTCTGGGCCGAGGTGGTCTGGGTGTTCCGCAGGCCGCGTACGTGGATCTCGCTGATCCTGCTGGGCCTGGTGCCGATCGTGATCGCCATCGCCATCCAGGTCGGTGGTCCGCGCGGTGCGCGCGGCAGCTCGGTCTACTCGGTGATCGTCGGCAACGGTTTCGTGCTGCCGGTCGTCGCGCTCACCGCCAACCTGGCCCTGCTGTTGCCACTGGTCTCGGCGATGTGGTCAGCGGATGCGATCGCCGGCGAGGCGTCGAATGGCACGTTGCGCGGGTTGCTCATCGCACCGATCAGCCGGGTCCGGCTGTTGGGCGTGAAGGCGTTCGGCGTCGCGGTCGCGGTGCTCGCCGCGTGCGTGCTGATCGTGCTGGTCGGCCTGATCACCGGGCTGATCGTGGTCGGCTCCCAGGGCATGTTGACCATGTCCGGCACGACACTCTCCACCGGTGCGGCCCTCGGCCGGTTGGCCATCGCCGCCGGCTGGGTGGCCGTGCAGGTGTGGGCGGTGGCCGCGATCGCGCTGGCCATCTCCACCTGGACCGAGCACCCGCTGGTCGTGCTGGCCGCGACAATAGCCGGAGCGATCGTGTTCGGCGTGCTCAGCGCGATCCCGTCGCTGAGCTTCCTGCAGCCGTACCTGCTGACCAACTCGTGGACGTCGCTCACGGACGTGCTGCGTGATCCCATGCCGTTCGACGGACTCATCCACGGCATCGAGGAGGCGGGCTGCTATCTGGTCATCGGGTTGTCCGTCGCGTTGGCCCGGATGGTCACCAGGGACGGCTGAGGTCAAGATGGAGTCATGACCGAACTGTTGACTGACGATCAGATCCAACAAGCTCTTGGCGGTCTCAACGGTTGGCGACAGGACCGCCAGGAGCTGGTTCGCGTTGTCGAACTGGCCGACTTCCCCACCGCGATCGCGGTCGTCGACCGGGTGGCGGAGGCGGCAGAGGCCGCGAACCACCATCCGGACATCGACATTCGCTGGCGCACGCTCACCTTCCGGCTCTCCACGCACAGCGAGGGTGGCCTGACGGCCAAGGACGTCGAGCTGGCCGGCCGGATCGACGCGATCGTCAGCGCGCAGCCGCTGGCGTAGCGGGTTCGACCTCGGTCGGCACCACTCGTTGGCGCAACAGGGTGCCGATCACGACCAGGGTGACCATCCCGCACACCGGGTAGACCCAGCCGAGCAACGCGGCGTACCAGGGGTGCGGGATGGTCCAGATCGACGGCTGGATGGCCAGCAGGATCGAGATCAGGTAACCGGACACCGCGACCAGCCACACCGTCGCGGTGACCATCGCTGCCCGTTGACCGGCGACCCGGCCGTACAGCAGCCACAACACCGCCGGAACCATCCACACCCAGTGGTGGCTCCACGAGATCGGCGACACCAGCAGTGTGCAGAACTGCACGCTCACCACCCCGGCGAGCACGTCGTTCGCGCGCACAGCCGCCCGCAACGCGAACACCAGCAGACCGACCGCGACCGCCGCCCCGACCAGCCACAACGGACCCATGCCCACGTCGTAGCCGACCGTGCGGGACAGTGCTCCGCGCAGCGACTGGTTGATCGCTGAGGCGATCGGCCCGATTCGGCTCGGGTCGTTGATCAGGTGGAACCAGTACAAAGTGGACTGAGTAGGGGACACCAGGTACGCGAGCGCGATCGTCGCCGCGAACGCCACGAACGACCAGATCGCCGCGGCCCACCGCTTCGTGGCCAGGAAATAGATCCCGGACAGCGCGGGCGTCAGCTTGATCCCCGCGGTCACGCCAACACTCAACCCGGACAGCACCGACCGCGAACTCGCCATACCGGCCAACACGATCGCGGCGAGCAACAGGTTGATCTGGCCATAGTTGAGCGTGGTCCGCACCGGCTCGAACCACAATGCGAGCGCGGTCCACAACATCGCCCGCCGTCGCCACACGTCCTCGTCGAAGGTGACCGAGTCGGCCCGGTCGCGAGCGATCAGCCGCAGCGACAGTCGCACCAGCCACCACAGGCAGACCACCGAGATGATCTGCCAACCGAACTTGACCACGACCCACGGCACAAAGGACAGCACGAGGAACACCAGGGCCGCGAACGGCGGGTAGGTGAACGGCAGCGGGAACTGCGCGGAGAACTGGGTCAGCCGGTACTCGTAGAGGGTGCCGTGCAGCAGGAACGGTGACGCGTCGCGGTAGACCCGCAGGTCGATCATGGTCATCTGGGTGTTGGTCGCGACGAGCGCGAGGTGCACCAGCACGGAGAGCCCGAGCAGCCAGGGCGCCAGCGCCCTGCCCCGAGCCTCGATCACCCGCAACGTGGTCAACACCGCTCCATCCCCCAACTCATGGCACGCTCGCCAGTTCTCGCTCGTCGGCGTTGTCCGCCAGTGTGCTCTGACCCAGCACGATCCCGCTGACCAGCAGCGTCGCCGCGAGCCACCACTGGTTCATGAACGTCTGCTTGTTGACCAGGTCGAATACCGCGAACACCGTGCCGGCGGAGACCAGGAACCCGGCAGGCGTCTTCGGGCAGCGCCACAACGCGATACCGAACGCGAGCACCAGGCCGACGATCAGCAGCGGCAACTGGATCGGCGCTGGCAGAATTCGCCAGATCGACAACGCCTTGGGCGGCGCCTGTTCACCGAGAAAGAACCCGGCCGTGCACTGCGTGAACCGCGCCGGATTGATGATCACCCACGGCAATGACACCGCGGCCGCCACCCCGACGGTGCCGAGCACGCGGCGCCACCCGAACTTCGGCCAGAACAGCAGCAGCGGCAACAACAACACGAGATGTTGCTTGGTGGCCAAGGCCAGGCCGAACGGCACCATCGCCCAGTTCCACCTGCCACGCTCCATGAGCACGGCGGTCGCGACCAGCCCGACCAACAGGACCGGCTCGTTCCACGCCTGCTGCACCACCAGCAACGACCCTGGCGTCAACGCGACCAGCGCGGCCGACACCACCCGCCCGCGCCCGCCCCCACGCCGGACGACCTGCCTGGTGAGCAACGCGCCCGCGCCGAGCAGGCACGCCCCCTCCACCCACCGCACGTCACCAAAGAGCCATTTGCTCGGCGCCGTCACGAGAAAGGTGACCGGTAGGTAGTTGAAACAGTCACTGGTCTGACCGGCCGGCACGCCGGTGAAGGACATGTTGTACGGGTTGCGGCCGTGCAGCAGCCCATCCGCGGACTGCTGGAAGATCACCCACACGTCGATGTGTGGAATGGCGCCGATGATCATCCCGGCGAACGCCAACGCGGCCAGCACCAGCGGTACCACCGCCAACCGTCCGGCCGGGAACCGCTCCCAGAACACCAGCAACGAACTCGCGGTCGCCACGCCGCCCACGACCACACCAGGCACCAGCCAACCATTGCCAACGACATTGGTGACCGGCGGCGTCACGATCAACGTGCCGACCGCGCCGACCGCCAACACGATCACGACCACGGACGGCGGGAAGGTCTGAAAAACCCCGAACCACATCGCGACCAGCACCGCGACCGCGACCAGGGACAGGATGACCACCCCGTGCACGCTGTAGATCGCGTAGATCGCCGTGCTCACCGCGGTCACCCAGGCGGCCACCACCAACAACGACGAGCCCCAGTCGCGGGCCGGCCCCGGAAACGACGGCTCGGCCACGCCTGCGGACATACGACGCGTGGCGGACACGGGATCGGACTCTATCCAGAGTGGCCGGTCAGACGTTGAAGCGGAACTCGACGACGTCGCCGTCTGCCATCACGTAGTCCTTGCCTTCCATGCGGACCTTGCCGGCCGAGCGGGCGGCGGCCATGGAGCCCGCGGCCATCAGGTCGTCGTAGGAGACGATCTCGGCCTTGATGAAGCCGCGTTCGAAGTCGGTGTGGATGACACCGGCGGCCTGGGGCGCGGTCGCGCCCCTCGGGATGGTCCAGGCTCGTGATTCCTTGGGGCCCGCGGTCAGGTAGGTCTGTAGGCCGAGGGTGTGGAAACCGGCGCGGGCCAGGGCGGACAGGCCGGGTTCGGTCTGGCCGATGGATTCGAGCAGTTCGCGCGTGGACTCGTCGTCCAGTTCGAGCAGTTCGGCCTCGACCTTGGCGTCGAGGAACACGGCGTCGGCCGGGGCGACCAGGTCGGCGAGGACCTTGCGGCGCGCCTCGTCGACCAGCACGGACTCGTCCGCGTTGAAGACGTACAGGAACGGCTTCGCGGTGAGCAGGCTCAGCTCGCGCAGCGCTTCGAGGTCCACTTCGGACTGGGCGGCGAACAGGGTTCGGCCCCCATCAAGGATTTCCCGCGCCGTCTTGGTGTTCTCCAGCGCCGGCCTGGCCTCCTTGCGGGTCCTGGCCTCCTTCTCCAGCCTGGGCAGCGCCTTGTCCAGGGTCTGTAGATCGGCCAGGATCAGCTCGGTGTTGATCGTCTCGATGTCGCTGGCCGGATCGATCACGTCGTCGACGTGCAGCACGTCCGGATCGTCGAAAACCCGGATGACCTGGCAGATCGCATTGGCCTCACGGATGTTCGCCAGGAACTGGTTGCCCATTCCCGCGCCCTCGGACGCACCCTTGACGATGCCGGCGATGTCCACGAACGAGACGGTGGCCGGCACGATCCGCGCCGAGTCGAACATCTTGGCCAGCGCGTCCAGCCTGCTGTCCGGCAGTGGCACGACGCCGACGTTCGGCTCGATCGTGGCGAACGGGTAGTTCGCGGCGAGGACGTCGTTGTTGGTCAGGGCGTTGAACAGGGTCGACTTGCCCACGTTGGGCAGGCCGACGATGCCGAGGGTGAGGCTCACGACGAACCAGTCTAGAGCGCGCCGAGCAGTGCCCGGACCGGTGGCTCAGGCCGAGCGCGTCCCGCGGACCTCCAGGGTCGAGCCGGTGCGGGCCCTGCGCACCCGCAACTGGACCGGGATGCGTTGCCGCAGCTCCTCGACGTGCGACACCAGCCCGACCACCCGGCCACCCGTGCGCAGCTCGTCGAGGGTGTCCATGACCAGGTCGAGAGTGTCCGCGTCGAGCGTGCCGAACCCCTCATCGATGAACAGCGTGTCCAGCAGCGCGCCACCGGTCTCGGCGGCGACCACGTCGGCAAGGCCGAGCGCCAACGCGAGCGAGGCAAGGAACGACTCGCCGCCGGAGAGCGTTTTCGCTGGTCGGACGCGGCCCGAGTAGTCGTCGAGCACGTCGAGACCGAGACCGCCTCGTTTGCCGCGAGGCTCACCAGCCGACGAGTGCACGAACGAGAACCGGCCCTGGCTCATCCGGCGCAGCCGCAGCGTCGCCGAATCCGCGACCTCGGCCAGCCGAGCGGCCAGCACGTAGGACCGCAGCGACATCTGGTGCGCGTTCTGGCCGCGCCCGTTCACCACGTCGGTCAACGCGACCAACTCGGCATGCCGCGCTTCGGCCGGTGCCAGCCGCTGCCATGCCCGCGTCAGCCGGGCAGCGAGTTCGGTCACCTCCTCGACCCGACGCCGCGCCTCCCGCAGAGCCGCATTGGCCGCGTCCGCACGTTCCCGCGCGGCCTCGACCAGTCGTTCCGCGCCGAGGACGTCCACATCGGTATCGATCCGGATGCCGGCAAGCTCAGGTTCGGCCAACACCGCTCGCGCGGCCGCCTCCTGCCGGTCCGCGTCGATCAGGCGCCGTTCGAGGTGGTCGATCACCTCGGTGCTCCGCGCCGCAGCAAGCGCGGTCGCCACGTCGGTGAAGTCCGCGTCGATCGCGGCGGCGAGCACGGCGGCGCTGGCCTGTTCGGCGCGTTGTTCGGCCTGCTCCCTGGCCAGTCGGGCACCGGCCAACTCGTCGAGCTGGTCGATCACGGTCAGCAGGTGCTCGCGCCGGGCCGCGACATCCGGGAAGTCGCCACGCGCCGCGTCCAGCCGCTCGGCACGTTCCGCGATCGCCTCGGCCAACCCGGCCCGTTCCGCGGCGATCGCCGCCCGCTCCCGTTCCGCCTCGACCTGCGCCGCGCGCAGGCCGGTCGTCTCCGCCTCCAGCCGCGCCACCTGCTCCGTGCACGCCGGCACGGTGGCCGCCCGTTCCGTCGCGTCAACGAACTCGGCTTCCGCGGCGCCAAGGGCTTCGGCCAGTTCTTCCGGCGTGCGGCCCGCCAGCCGTTCGACGAGTGCGTCCAGCCGGTGCCGCGCCTCGGCCGCGGCCAGGCCGGTCCGTTCCCGTTCCGCGTTGGCCGCCTGCTCCGCATCGGCGACGATCCGCTCGTCCGCGTCGCGGACCGGCTCGGTGGACGTACGCGCGGGTGCCGGATGGTCGTCGGAGCCGCACACCGGACACGGCTGGTCCGCTACCAGGGCGCCGGCCAGCTCGGCCGCCATCCCGTCCAGCCTGCGCTGCCGCGCGTCCAACAACGCCTCCCTTGCCCGCTGATGCGCGTCGACCGCCGCCAGCGACGCGGCCCGGCTCGCCGCCAGCTCGGCTTCCGCGTCGGGGAGCCGGACCGCGTCGATGTGCAGCGCGCGCAGGTCGATGACCTGGGCACGGAGGCCATCGAGTCGGCCAGCGGCGCTCATCGCGGCGTCTCGTTCGGTGTGTGCGGCGAGCAGACGCCGAGGCAGGTTCGCCAACTGGTCAGCCAGCTCCACCAACCGCGTGTCCGTCCGCTCCTGCCGTCGCGTCAGCTGGGTCAGTCGGGCGCGGTCGGCGTGCTGGGCTTCGGCCTCCGCGACCAGCTGGCGCAGCCCGCCCGCTTCCTCGCGCAAGGCGCCTGCCGCGGCGCGCAACGCGGCTACCTCGCCAGTCACGTCGACCTGGCCGCCAAGGGCTGCCAGCGCCCGGCGTTCCGCTCGGCTCGCCTCCGCCAGCTCGGCCTCCGTTCGCCGTGCGGCCGCCGCCGCGACCAGCACCGGTTGGCACCGTCGCGCCGCCGACACCTCCTCGGCGACCGTCTCTCGCGCCGCGGCGCCGTTGCGCAACTCCGCCAAGGTGGCCAATGCCGCGCTCACCCGGCGGATCCGCTCGGCCAGCTCGCGCCGGTGGAGCAGTTCCTGTTCCGCGCGGAGCCGGTCCTCCCTGGCCAGCAGGTCTTCCTTGTCCGCGTCGACCGCCGCGTCCCGCAGCCGGGTATGCACCGTGGCCAGCCACTCGATGTCGGCGGGCCGCTCGTCGTCCGGCTCGACCCCACCCGCCTGCGCGACCCTGGCCAGCAACTCCCGTACGTCCTGCCGGATCTGCTCGACCGCGCGCCCCCGTTCGGCACGGGTGGTGCGGAACCAGTGCTCGACGTCGGCGAAGCGCTGTGTGCCGAACAACTTCTCCAGCAGCCGCTCGCGATCAGCGGTCTCCGCGCGCAGGAACCGGGCGAACTCGCCCTGCGGCAACAGCACGACCTGGAAGAACTGCTCGGCGCTCATGCCGAGCAACCGGGCCACCGTGCGGTTCACCTCGTCGATGCGCGCCAACCCGTCCGGCGCGTGCCCGCTCGGCGCCCTGCCGACCCAGGTCAACGACGCCTTGGCGCGTTGCGTCGTGACGCCGCTGCCGTTCCGCTTCTGCCGCTCGTACTCCGGCCTGCGCACGATCAGCAGCCGATGCCCCTGCACGGTGAATTCGAGCCTGACCTCGGTGACGACATCGGGTTCGGCATAGTCGCAGCGCAGCCGTTTGGTCTCGCCACGCGCGCCGGGCACCGTGCCGAACAACGCGAACGCGACCGCGTCGAGCAGTGTTGTCTTGCCTGCTCCGGTGTTGCCGTGCAGCAGGAACAATCCATCAGCGCCCAGCGCGTCGAAATCAACGGATTCCTGCCGAGGATACGGGCCGAACGCGCGAACCTGGAGGTGGTGCAGCCTCATTGCCTCGCCTCCAGTTGCCGTACCGCTTCGAACGCCTCGGCGAACAATCCGCGTTCGGCGTCGGTTGGCGCGCTCCCCCGACAATCCAGCACGAAATCCTCGGCGAGGGTGGCATCGTCCCGGCCGTGTGCGGAACCACGGGGCGCCGGCCGCAACTGTTCGCCGTCCGGCAGCCAATCCAGCCGCACCGTGAACGGAAACCGTTCCTGCAGCCTGCGCATGGCATCCAACGGCCGCACCGAATCCGTGAGCACCGCGTGCAGGTAACAGTCGACGACGTTCTCGTTCGCGGGATCGGCCAGCAACTCGGCCAGTTCCCCGCGCATCAAGGCCAACCGCCTCGGCACCGGAAGCTCGTGCCGGCGCACATGTTCAAGGCCGTCGCGCCCGAGATCCACCAGCCACACCGATTTCCGCTGCCTCGCCTCGGAAAACGAGTACGCGATCGGACTGCCCGCATAGCGCAGGTGCTCGGCAAGAGTCTGCGCGCCGTGCAGATGCCCGAGCGCCACATAGTCGATGCCGTCGAACACCGATGCCGGCACTTCCTCGATACCACCAACGGCGATCGTGCGTTCGGATTCGGAGGGCGCGGCACCGGTGACGAAAGCGTGCGCGAGTACGACCGATCGAACACCGGGTCCGCGTTGGGCGAGATCGGCGTGGACGCGGTTCATGGCCTCGCCGAGCACGCCGGCGTGCCCCCGCAGCTCGGGCTTGCCGAGCGCGTGCCTGGCCGGGTCTGGCTCCAGATAAGGGATTCCGTAGCAGGCGAGGACGCCGTGCTCGTCCCGCAACAGCACCGGACGGTCCAACTCGGCGACGCTGGTGCGCAGGTGCAGCCCGCCCGCCTCGGCGAACTCGGCGAACGCGCCGAGCCGTTGCGCGGAATCGTGATTGCCCGCGATGATCACCAGTTCCGCGCCGGCACCGCGGATCGCGGACAGCGCCCTCGTGCACGTGGCGACGGCTTCCGCGGAGGGCACCGCGCGGTCGTACAGATCACCGGACACCACAACGACATCGACCCGCTCGGCCTCGACCAGCTCGGCAATGGCACCGAGCACGACCTCCTGATCGGCAAGCAGATCCCGGCCGTGGAAGGTTCGTCCCACGTGCCAGTCGGAGGTGTGCAGCAATCGCATGGGCCCAAATTAGGGCCGATAGCCGACTTTTCTTGGTAGCGACACTTTTTTCTCACTCGAACGTGTGTTCGAACGTGCTTTTCGTCGGTGATGCGAGTAAAGATCGACCTAGTCAACGAAGACCCACCACGCATCCATCAGATCGACCGAATCTACCGGGAGCCCGACATGACCGCAGTGACCGGCATCGCCGCCATCGTGCTGGCATTGCTCCTTGCCGGCGCCACCGTGCTGTTCTGGAAGCTGTACCAGGACAGCAACCGCCGGGCGGACGCGGCGCTGCGGATGGTCCAGGCCGAACGCGATCGAACCGACCAGCAACAGACCGCGCTCCAGAGATACCAGGTCGCGTTCGCGTCCATCCGCGGTCGGGGCGAGCTCGGCGAACAGATGCTCGCGGAGACGGCCCGCTCACTCGGCCTGCGCGAGGGCCTGCACTTCACCCTACAGACCGATGTCGCGGGCGGTGGCGCGGTCAGGCCGGACATGGTGCTGGAGGTCGGCGGCGGCCGCCAGGTCCCCGTCGACGCCAAGATGAGTCTGGCCTGCTGGGCGGAGGCCATGGAGACCACCGACCCGGCCGAGCGGCTGGACGCGTTACGCGTGCACGTGCGCAACATCCGGTCCCGCGCGGCGGAACTGGCCGGCAAGGGCTACCAGCGTTGGGCGGACGCGATCTACGGCACGATCATGTTCGTACCTTCCGACTCCGCCGTCGTGGTGGCCATGGACACCGACCCGGAACTGTTGCGCTGGTTGCTCGATCGCCGCGTGTTCCTATGTGGACCGACGGGATTCGCGGTGATCGCGTCCGCCGCCATGTTCGCGGCGACCGAACGCGCGATCGCCGAGGACGTGGAACAGGTGCGCATGCAGGCCGCCGCCGCGCATCGCACGGCGGCCGGCGCGGTGGACGCGTTCAACCTGTCCAGCACCCATTTACAACGCTTCCTGGCCGCACGGCGGCGCGAACTGGACGCGTTGGAGAGCTTCCGAGGGGTGGTGGCACCGCTGACCGAGGCGGCGGCCAGCCCCACCCCGCTCGCGTCGATCCGCAGATCGGAGGAGTTGACCAACGGCAGCCAACCGTCACTCGGCGAATAGGCCGATCGGCGGTACGCACCGCAGAACCCGACCGACCGACCACACCGGACGGGGCGTCGACCGGCCCGCGACGACCGCCCATTGGAGACACCCTCGGGTGAAATCTCCGCGCAACACCGAACCACGCGAAGTTCGCTCCACGACGGCAGGGAAACGGAGGTGATCAATCGAACGATCATGGGGCGCGGTGAGCAACCCTGGTCAGCTGGGTAAACGTCCGTCCGAGTGGCTTCGGCGCCCGGAAGATCCAGCAGATCGACTGCCCGCTCGCATCCCAAAAAACCGACAAAATTCGGCGCCTAACCTGATGGCAACCGGACTGGACACCGACGTGCTCACGAATTGGCTACGGTATGGCTACGTGGCCGCGCTCGCGCCCCAACGCGAGCACAACAGAGTCGTCGGTCAAGGACCGTTAAGTGCCGGTGAGGTGAAGGCGTGACAACCACACGCGATCGTGGACGCGACACAAGGGCGTCGGGAGGCCCTCGTTGGGACGAGCGTTCCGCGTTCGGCACCCGAGGGTGGCCCTGGTGGGCCGCGGTCGTGTTGGCCCTCGGTCTGTCGATCGTCGGCGCCGTCATCGACGAGAAGGCCAACCAGGACATCGCCACGATCTTCCGGACGACGTTCGTGATCGGCTGCGTCGCCGCCGTGTGCGTCGTGCGTCGCCGGAACCTGTTCGGTCCGATGGTGCAGCCGCCGCTGATCCTGGTCGTCGTGGTGCCCCTGATCGCCGTGGCGCTGGACGCCAAGCCCGGCAGCAAGGTCCTGGTGATCGGCCCGCAGCTGATCAACAACTTCCCGGTGATGGCTATCACCACCGGTGTCACCGTGGTGCTCGGCGCGATCCGGTACCTGGTCCAGCGCCGTCCGGTCGACGACGTGGACAGCGACCGGCCACGCAGGCCCGAGGGCCGCGATCGGGACCGGGTGCCCGCCAGCCGTGACCGCGACCTCGACGACCGGCCCGCCGGCCGGGGCGGCCGTCCGTCGGCGGGCGGGCGAGGCAGCCAGGACCGCGTCCCGCCGCGCGACCGCGATCCGCGCCGTGACCCCAGCCGGGGTGGCCGCAGCGGCGGCGATCGCGGTGGTAGCGATCGCGGTGTGGACCGTGAGGCTCGGCCGAGCCGCGACCCGCGCGACCGAGGCCGTGATCCCCGCGACCGCGACGCTCGGGACCGCGAGCCTCGGGACCGAGATCCGCGCGACCGGGATTCACGTGGCCAGGCCCGCGGCCGTTCCCCCCGCGACCGGGACCCCCGGCGCGATCCGCGCCGCCGCGACGACGACTACTGACCAACAGACGGACTGACCAACAGACGGACTACTGACCAACAACCGACGAGAGCCGCCCTGGAACAGCATCCGGGACGGCTCTCGTATGTCCGGGGTCAGGAGTTGGCGCCGCCGAGATCCTTGCGGAGTTCGCGGGGCAGCGCGAAGGCCAGCTTCTCGTTGGCCGTGGTGACCTCCTGCACGTCCGACCAGCCTCGCTCGGCGAGGAAGGCCAACACCTGCTCGACAAGCACCTCGGGCACGGACGCGCCGCTGGTCACGCCGATGGTGCCGGCACCGGCCAGCCACGACTCGTCGATCTCCGACGCGTAGTCGATCAGGTGCGAGGTGCGGGCGCCGGCCTGCACCGCGACCTCGACGAGCCGCTTGGAGTTGGACGAGTTGGTCGAACCGACGACAAGGACCACGTCGCACTCTGGGGCCATGGCCTTCACCGCGACCTGACGGTTCTGGGTGGCGTAACAGATGTCGTCGCTGGGCGGGTTCTGCAGGTCGGGGAAGCGTTCGCGGAGCGCGTCGACCCGCTCCATGGTCTCGTCGACCGAGAGCGTCGTCTGGGACAGCCAGACCACTTTGGACGGGTCGCGTATCTCGACCTTGGCCACGTCCTCGGCCTTGTCCACGAGCTGCACGTTGTTCGGGGCCTCGCCGGTGGTGCCGTCGACCTCTTCATGCCCGGCATGGCCGATCAGCAGAATGTCGTAGTCGTCCTTGGCGAACCGCTTCGCCTCCTGGTGCACCTTGGTCACCAGTGGGCAGGTCGCATCGATGGTGCGCAGGCCACGGGCCTCGGCCTCCTGGTGCACCATCGGCGAGACACCGTGCGCGGAGAACACGACCAGCGCACCCTCGGGCACCTCGTCGGTGTCGTCGACGAAGATCGCGCCGCGTTCGCGCAACTGGTCCACGACATAGCGGTTGTGCACGATCTCCTTGCGCACGTAGACCGGTGCGCCGTAGGTCTCAAGTGCTTTCTCGACGGTCACCACGGCGCGGTCGACGCCCGCGCAGTAACCGCGTGGCCTGGCCAGCAGGACCCGCCCCGGCTTCGTGCCGGCGGAGCCGACACCGGGATCTGCCGGCGCAACGCCGCTTGCTCGGTCGGGTGTGCCGTTATCGGTAACCGGAGTCGACGCCGTCATGTCTCTAGCGTACGACCGGGTCGAGGTCGTATGGTGGCGCCTCTGGTGTCACGCGTCACGTACCAGTCGTCGACGGTGCGTAACGCTGGGCAGGATCGCCGGACTGGGGCAGGCTAGAGGACATGAAGCCACTACCGCTGCCGTTGCGGGTCGCCGCCGGCCTCGCGGTCACCGCCGTGGACCGCGCGAGGCAGCTGCCGGAAAAGCTGGCTGAGTTGCCGGTCACAGTGGTCAGCCAGGCGCTGCAACTGTCCATGCGGGTGCAGCAGCAGGTCACCGAACTCGCGATCAAGGGCGACGACGCCCTGTCCGCATGGCGTCCGGTCGAGGAGAAGCCCGAGTGGGCGACGTTTGACGAGGACAAGACCGGCGACGACTACGACGCGACCCCGGTATGGGGCGAGCCGCGCAACGGCGCCGTGTCCAGGTTCGACAGCGTCGAACTGACCGAGGACGACGAGATCGACAATGCGCGTGGTGAGCGCTCGGTCGACGGCTCGGCGGAAGACGAGACCGACGAGAACGAAGACGAGACCGACGAGGTCGCGGCGCCGGAGGCGCTGCCCGTCTACCAGCAGCTGACGCTGGCGCAGGTGCGCGCCCGGCTGCGCCGGTTCGACGAGGACCAGCTGATCGAGTTGATCGACTTCGAGGAGCGGCACGACAACCGGCCGGACTTCGTCGGGATGTTGACCCGGCGGCTGACCACCCTGCGCGACCAGCAGTGACCGCCACGGCATCAGGCGAGCCGACCAGCCCGGAAGCGCCGTGGCCGGTGCGCACGGTCGCACGCAAGATCGCCGAGTGGATCAACCGGCTCGGCACCATCTGGGTCGAGGGCCAGGTGACCCAGATCTCCGCCCGGCCCGGCACGGCGACCGCGTTCATCACGCTGCGGGACCCCTCGGCGGACGTGTCGCTGAGCATCACGTGTTCGACGAACCTGTTGCGCGGCCAGCAACAGGTGTTGGCCGAGGGCAGCCAGGTCGTCGTGCACGGCAAGCCGACGTTCTACATCAACCGCGGCACGTTGAGCCTGCGCGTCGACGAGATCCGCGCGGTCGGCATCGGCGAACTGTTGGCGCGGATCGAACGGCTGCGCCGGTTACTCGCGGCCGAGGGTTTGTTCGATCCGGCGCGCAAGCGCAAGCTGCCGTTCCTGCCCGGCACGATCGGGTTGATCACCGGGCGGGCGTCCGCCGCCGAGCATGACGTGTTGACCAACGCCCAGCGGCGTTGGCCCTCGGTGCGGTTCCGGGTGGAGAACGTCGCGGTGCAGGGGCCGATGGCGGTGCCGCAGATCCTGGAGGCGTTGTCCGCGCTGGACCGCGATGCCAAGGTCGAGGTGATCGTGCTGGCCAGGGGTGGTGGCAGCGTCGAGGACCTGCTGCCGTTCTCGGACGAGGCGCTGTGTCGCGCGGTGTCGACGTGCCGGACGCCGGTGGTCAGCGCGATCGGGCACGAGCCGGACACACCACTGGTCGACCATGTCGCGGATCTGCGCGCGTCGACACCGACGGACGCGGCCAAACGGATCGTGCCCGACATCGCGGAGGAACTGCACCGCATCTCGGTGCTGCGCGAGCGGGCGCGGCGCTGCCTGCACGGCTGGGTGGACCGGGAACGACGGCTGCTGGACGCGTTGCGCAGCAGGCCGGTGCTGGCCGATCCGCTGGGGCCGATCAGCCGCAGGGCCGAGGAGGTCGAGCACGCGCGGGAACGGACGCGGCGGGCGATGCTGGCCACGTTGAGCGCCGAGCAGGCGGCGCTCGCCGCGACCAGATCGCGGCTGGCCACGCTCGGACCTGCGGCGACGCTGGCGCGCGGGTACTCGATCCTTCAGGTTCTCGACGATCCGGTCGATGGTGAGCAGGTGACCGACGCCGGCGCTGCGGCGCACGCCCAGCATGTGGTCCGGTCGATTCACGATCTGGAACCTGGCAGCCGGATTCGGCTGCGGGTGGTCGACGGCGCGGGTTTCGCGACGGTGTCCTCGGTGGAGAGTGACGGCGGGTCATGAACCAGCACAGGAAGCTAGCCACCATGCCGGTCGCCGGCAGCGAAGCGACATACCTGCCGCTGGCCGTCTCGGCGGCGCGTGCCGCGCTCGGCGCGGCCCGCGACCAACGGAAAGCCGCGAACGCGGAGGCGGTCAGCCGACACGCGGAAGCCGCCGAACTCGCCGCCGTCGACTGCTGGACCGTCCTGGTCGCCGGCTGCGACTCGCCTGCGCGGCGGGTGCTCATCGGCCGGCTGCGTTCGTTGACCGAGGCGACCTCGCGCTATGTCGGCCTCGACTGCTGGTTCCGCGCAGGCTCGCCGCACCGGCAGCGGGTCGTGGGTGCCGAAACGCGGATCGCGGAAGCCGTGAGTGACGGCGACGGCGCGGAGTTCGCCGAGGCGTTCGTCGGCTACGACCAGGCCGTCGCGACCGCCATCGTGAGCACGCTGAAAAGGCCCGACGCACGGGACTGAGCGCGGTAGGGAAAGCTCCATCCCATGATGGCGAGCGCACGCGGCAAGGACGACCCCGGCAAGGACGGGCCGGAACTCGGCTACGAACAGGCCCGCGACGAGTTGATCGAGGTCGTGCGCAAGCTCGAAGCGGGCGGGCTGTCGCTGGAGGACTCGCTGGCGCTGTGGGAGCGCGGCGAAGCCCTGGCCACCATCTGCGAACGCCAACTCGCCGGCGCCCGCGACCGCGTCGAAGCCGCCCTCTCCCGCGCCGAACACGGCGAAGAAGAACCGGCCGACTCCGAGAAGTAGCGCCGACAGCCAGGCCCGGTGTCGCGGTCGCGCCGCCCAGGCCGAGATCAGGCGCCGGGTGTTGGGATGACCGGGGCCGACTGGACGGCCGTTGCCATCGTGGTGAACTCGGCCTGGTCGCCGTTGCCGGTCACCAGCAGGCGCACCTGGCCAAGGTCGAGCGACCAGGAGACCTCGTCCCTGGTGCCTTGATAGATGGTCCAGCGCTTGCCGCCGACGTCGATCGTGCCCTTCTCCGCCATCTGTGTTTCGGCGGGCAGGCCAGCGGTTTGGCGGGCCAGGTCGGTCGCGGCCGCCGACGATTCGGCGAGGGCGACGTAGCGGCCTGCCGGTGTGATGAAGCCGATGCGCAGGTCGTTGGGCCGGGTGGCGTTCGGGCCGATCTCGTCGAGGTCGGCGGAGTTGGCGCGCCAGCCGGCGGGCAGCCTTGGCTGACGCAGCGGAAAGCGCAGCTGGCCCGCTGCCAGCTGGTACTGCTGCGTCGGGTCGATGCTGGGGCCGCCCGCGCTGATGTTCGTGGCGGGGCTGCCGGGGCTGAACGTGAAGCCGTTCGTGAGCGCGGCCAGGCCGAGGATGGCGAGTACCAGCACGCCGACCGCTACCGACATCTCCTTGACGCCCCAGCCGAGCCGCGCCGCCCGGCCACCGGGGGGAGCCGGATCGGGAGCCGCGGGTGCCTCGGGATCGGGTTCGGTGTTCTGTTCGGCCACGACAGCCATGGTCGCAGGTGGGCTAACTCACCTATCGACGGCCACCGGGCTCGACGATGCCGCGACCGGACCAATCGTCTGGGAGAATTCCGCCAATCACCCAGGCAGGAGGCGCGATGAACACCTCGGACCCGGCAACCACCCCCGCGCGACGCGAGCGCGAGGCACCCGATCGGAACCTGGCGTTGGAGCTGGTTCGGGTCACCGAAGCAGCGGCGATGGCGGCCGGCCGCTGGGTCGGCCGAGGAGACAAGATCGGTGGGGACGGCGCCGCGGTGGACGCGATGCGCAAGCTCATCGGCACGGTCTCCATGCGCGGCGTTGTCGTGATCGGCGAGGGCGAGAAGGACAAGGCGCCGATGCTCTACAACGGCGAGCACGTCGGCAACGGTGACGGGCCGGACTGCGACGTGGCGGTCGACCCGATCGACGGGACCACGCTGATGGCCAAGGGCATGCCGAACGCGATCGCGGTACTCGCGGCGACCGAACGCGGGGCCATGTTCGATCCGTCCGCCGTGTTCTACATGGAGAAGTTGGCGGTCGGGCCGGAGTGTGCCGACGTCATCGATCTGACCGCGCCGGTCGGCGAGAACATCCGGCGGGTGGCCAAGGCCAAGAGTAGCGACGTGTCCGACGTGACCGTGTGCATCCTGGACCGGCCCCGCCACGAGCAGCTCATCAAGGACGTGCGGCGGGCCGGGGCGCGGATCAAGTTCATCTCCGACGGTGATGTCGCAGGCGCGATCTCGGCTGCTCGGCCGGACACGGGCGTGGACCTGCTGGTCGGGATCGGCGGCACGCCGGAGGGGATCATCGCGGCGTGCGCGTTGAAGTGCATGGGCGGCGCCATCCAGGCCCGGTTGTGGCCGAAGGACGACGCGGAGCGGCGAAAGGCGCTGGACGCGGGCCATGATCTGGAGCGCGTGCTCGGTACAAATGATCTCGTCACCGGTGACAATGCGTTCTTCTGCGCGACCGGTATCACCGACGGTGAATTGTTGCGTGGGGTGCGTTACCGCGCAGGAGGTTGCACCACCCAGTCTATTGTGATGCGTTCGAAATCGGGCACGCTGCGGATGATCGACGGCTTTCATCGGCTGACGAAACTCCGCGAATACTCGTCTGTCGATTTCGATCGGGCAGGTGAAACCCTCGGCCCGGACGACGACCCTGCGCCGCCCATGCCCTGAGCGGGGCCGGAAAGCCGCTTGATCGTGACCTTTTCCGGAAACTTCTGGGGCAACCTTGGCCGGGACACCAACGTCATGATGGGTGATAACAACGAGACCGGCGCGGAGAGATCCAAGCCGGCCGGTTCCTGCTGAGGGGGAACTTGTGCGCCTGAAGAAAATCGTTTTGGGCCTGTCGGCAGTAGCCGCGGCGGCCGTGCTGGCCGCCTGCTCGTCCGGGTCGAACGCGAGCGGGGGGTCGCCGTCGCTGGCGGCGAACACGGGCACGTCGTCGGTGAGCCAGTCGAGCACGTCCGCCACGTCGACCACCACGGTCGCACCGACCACGACGACAACCACCACCACCACGACCACGCAGCCGACGACCACGACCAAGCCGCCGGTGACGAAGACCAAGCCGAAGCCCACGACCCAGGCGGACGAGACCGCCGCCGAGGTGCCGTGCGCGATCACAACGGGTGCCTGTGTCTCGCTGTCCGAGCACAAGGCGTGGCTGCTCAACGACGGCCAGATCGTGTACGGCCCGGTGCACGCCGAGGGCGGCCGCACCGGCTGGAGCACGCCGATCGGCACGTTCGCCGTGCAGTCCAAGGCCGAGCACTACGTGAGCAAGGAGTTCAACGCACCGATGCCGTTCGCGGTGTTCTTCCTGCCGGGCATCGCACTGCACGAGGGCTCCGCGTCCACGCCGTCGCACGGTTGCGTGCACCTGTCGGCGTCGGCCGCGCAGACCTTCTTCCACGACATGTCGAAGGGGGAAGCGGTGCAGATCGTGCACTGACCGAGGCAATCGCACGACCCAGTGGGCCGGTTCACCCGATGGTGAGCCGGCCCACTGCCACGAAGACGCAGATCAACAGGATGAGTGTGGTGGCACCGGCCTGCAACGGTTCGCGCAGCGACAGGTGTGATGCTGTGGCGCCGAGCATCACGATGACCAGGCCGAGCGCGGCGATCGGGGTGAGGACTTGGGCGATCCCGGTCAGCGGCTGCAGCAGCAGTCCGAGTACCGCGAGCAGTTCGCAGGCGGCGGTCATCCTGATCACCGGCAGCGGGAACGGCGCGACACCGGTCTGGCCGCTGGCGATCAACTTGTCCTTGGCCATGCTGATCTTCAGGACGGGGGCGGACCCGTTGAACGTGACGAGCCGACGGTCCGGGTCCACACTGGGGATATGGCCGATGATCAGGAGTATCGGATCGAGCACGACACCATGGGCGAGGTCCGCGTGCCGGTCAATGCCTTGTGGCGGGCGCAGACGCAGCGGGCGGTGGAGAACTTCCCGATCTCCGGGCAGCGCCTACAGCGGTCACAGATCCGCGCGTTGGGCCTGCTCAAGGCGGCCGCCGCGCGGGTGAACCAGCGGCTGGGCATCCTGGACGCGGATCTGGCGCAGGCCATCGCATCGGCGGCGGAGGAGGTCGCTGCGGGCCACTACGACGACCAGTTCCCGATCGACGTGTTCCAGACCGGGTCGGGCACGTCGTCGAACATGAACGCCAACGAGGTCATCGCGACACTGGCCAGTCGCGCGCTTGGCCGCGAGGTGCACCCGAACGACCATGTGAACGCGTCGCAGTCGTCCAACGACACCTTCCCGACGACCATTCACGTCGCCGCGACCGAAGCCGTGCTGACCGACGTGATCCCCGCACTGAACCACCTCGCCGAGACGATCGGGCAGCGCGCGGTGGACTGGGCCGACGTGGTCACGACCGGGCGCACGCATCTGATGGACGCCGTCCCGGTGACCCTTGGCCAGCAGGCGGGTGCCTGGGAGGCGCAGGTCCGCTACGGCGTCGAGCGGCTGACCGGCGGCCTCTCCCGCCTTGGCGAGCTTCCGATCGGCGGCACCGCGGTCGGGTCGGGGCTGAACGCCCCAGAGGGGTTCGGCGCGGCCGTCGCCGAGGAACTCGCCGGCATGACGAACCTGCCGCTGACCGAGGCACGCAACCATTTCGAGGCGCAGGCCGCGCAGGACGCCGTTGTGGAGACCTCGGCGAATCTGCGCACGGTCGCGGTGAGCCTGAGCAAGATCGCCAACGACGTGCGCTGGCTCGGCTCCGGGCCGCGCACCGGCCTCGCCGAGTTGGCCCTGCCGGACCTCCAGCCGGGCTCGTCGATCATGCCGGGCAAGGTGAACCCGGTGATCTGCGAGGCGACGTTGCAGGTGGTCGCGCAGGTCATCGGCAATGACGCGGCGGTGGCGTTCGCCGGGTCGCAGGGCAACTTCCAGCTCAACGTGAACCTGCCGGTGATCGCCCGCAACGTGTTGGAGTCGGCGCGGCTGATCGCTGCGGTGTCCCGGCTGCTCGCGGACAAGGTGTTCGCCGGCGTGACCGCGAACGTCGAGCGGGCCAGGGAGTACGCGGAGAGTTCGCCGTCGATCGTGACGCCGCTCAACCGCTACCTCGGCTACGAGGAGGCCGCGAAGGTCGCCAAGCAGGCCCTGAAGGAGCGCAAGACCATCCGTCAGGTGGTCGAGGAGCGCGGCTACGTCGAGGCCGGCAAGCTCACCACCGAACAGCTCGACTCGGCGCTGGACGTGCTGCGCATGGCGCGCGGCGGCCGATAAGCGCTGCTGACGGGTCGCGAACTGTCAGGGTTGGGGGTGAGGATGGGCGGGTGCTACTCGCCGATGTCGTCGCCGCCTCCGCCACCGTCGCGGCTACTCGCTCACGGCTGGCCAAGGTGGACGCGCTGGCCGGCGTCCTGCGCGCGGCCGAATCCGCCGAGGTGCGCGCGGTCACCGCGTTCGCCATCGGCCAGGCGTTGCAGGGCCGGATCGGGACGGGTTACCGCACCGTGGTCGGCCTGGAGATCGCGCCAGCCGACTTCGCGTCGCTGACGGTTGCCGAGGTCGACGACCTGTTGGGACGGATCAGCAGGACCAGCGGGGCCGGGTCGACCGCGAAACGCGCCGAGTTGCTGACCGAGTTGTTCGGTCGGGCGACAAAGGCCGAGCAGGACTTTCTGATCCGGCTCCTGGTCGGCGAGTTGCGCCAGGGCGCGCTGGAGGGCGTGCTGCTTGACGCGGTGGCGCGTGCGGCCGACGTGCCCGGTGAGACGGTGCGGCGGGCGTTCATGCTGTCCGGTTCGCTGCCGGAGACGGCCGCGACCGCGCTGGCCGGCGGCGCGGAGGCGCTCGGGAAGTTCCGGCTGACGTTGGGCACGCCGCTCAAGCCGATGCTGGCCTCGCCAGCCGAATCGCTCGGCGACGCCATCGCCGAGCTGGGCCAGGTGCGTGTCGAGTACAAATTGGACGGTGCGCGGATTCAGGTGCACCGGGACGGCGACGAGGTGCACATCTACACCAGGACGCTGCGTGAGATCACCAGCAGCGTGCCGGAACTGGTCGAGCTGGCTCTCGGCCTCCCCTGCCGCAGCGTCGTCCTTGATGGCGAAACGTTGGCCCTCAACGACGACGGCAGGCCGCGACCGTTCCAGGAGACGATGAGCCGCTTCGGCGCGAGCAGCGAGCGTGAGGTGCTGCTGCACCCGTACTTCTTCGACTGCCTGCACCTGGACGGCGTCGACCTGCTGGACGAGCCGCTGGCCACGCGACGCGAGGCGCTTGGCCGGGTGGCCGGGCAGTACGTGATTCCTGGCGAGGTGACCGAGGACGTGTCGGCCGCCGAGACGCTGTTGGCCGACGCGCTGGCCGCGGGTCACGAGGGGGTCGTTGTGAAGTCGCTCGACTCGCCGTACGCGGCTGGCCGGCGCGGAAAGGCGTGGCAGAAGGTCAAGCCGGTGCACACGCTGGATCTGGTGGTGCTCGGTGCGGAATGGGGGCACGGTCGGCGTACCGGGTTCCTGTCCAACCTGCACCTCGGCGCGCGGGCCACCGACGAGGACGACGAGTTCGTGATGGTAGGCAAGACGTTCAAGGGCATGACCGACGAACTGTTGGCCTGGCAGACCGAGGAGTTCCCGAAACACGAGCTGCGCAGCACGGACTGGGTCATGTTCCTGCGGCCGGAACTGGTTGTGGAGATCGAACTGGACGGCGTGCAGGTCAGCCCGCGCTACCCGGGCGGCGTGGCGCTGCGGTTCGCGCGGGTGTTGCGGTACCGACCGGACAAGGACCCAGCCGACGCCGACACGATCGACGCGGTTCGCGCCCTGCTCCCGACGAAGAAAACCGATTAGCGCGGGATGTTGCGCAGGTTGCCGCGCGCCAGGTCGAGCATCCGGCCGACGCCGCCCTCCAGCACGACCTTGCCTGCGGCGAGCGCGAAACCCTTCACCTGAGCCGCGGTGATGTGCGGCGGCACGGACAGCGCGTTCGGGTCGGTGACCACGTCGACCAGCACGGAACCCTGGTGCGCCAACGCCTCCTGGAGTCCGCTTCGGACCGTCTCAGCAGGGCGAGCACTCTACCAGTTGCTGCGCACGGTGAACCCCACCGGCGACGCCACGAGGCCGCACTGCGGGCAGCAGCCGGTAGCGGACGCCAAGTCCATCCGGTGGCCGGACACCATCTGAATTGGAGGAAGCATCGACGAGCCCGGCAGCACCTGCTCTGCACACATGATCACCAACGGTCGCCGTCCGCCTGGTCGCAGAGCTGGCTTGCCGTGTCCACCGGCTCGTGGCTTCGGTGCGACGAAGCGGCCGCGGAGGCCGTGACCAGGGCGCGCAGCTCTACCGTGTCCGCAAGGTTCTGCCCGGCCAGCCGGTCGATCGCCTGCCGCCAGCAGGCCCGTGCCTGCTCCGGGCGGTCCAGATCGGCCAGGGCGTGACCGAGCACGCCCAGCCAGGCGCCCACCCCTGTCTCGGGCCGGGACCAGTCGAAGATCCCGCCCGGCAGCCATGCGGTCTCACCTGGCACCGGCTGTTTCGTGGCGAACCACAACTGGATGGTCTCGGTGCGCATTTCGCTGGCCCGTTCCGTGTCCCCACGCAAGTCGGCGACCTGGGCGAACACGTGTGCGGCATACGCCTCGGCGTGCGGTGCGGCCTGCGCGCGGGCCCGCTCCCTGGCCTGTGCGCACAGGTCGTAGGCCCGGTCGAACTCCCCGCACAGGGCCAGGATCCGGCCCAGTCCGCTGGTCGCGATCACCGTACCGTGGACGTCGCCGATCTCCGCGCAGTCCGCCAAGGCTGCCGTGTAGGCGACCCGAGCCTCGTCAAGGCGGCTCTCCAGCGTGGCCGCGATGGCGGCCAGGACGTGCAGCTGCGCCGTGGCTCGCGGATTTTGGGCCGGGTACTGCGCGCGGATGCGCACCAGAGCGGAGTCCAGCCTGCGGTGCTGCTGTTGGGTGAGCATGGACATGCCGGCCTTGGGCTGCGGCTGCCGCACCTCGCCGCACAACATCGCCGCCGCGGTCTCCGCCAGCCCGGCGATGGACTCCAGCTCGACCGCGAGTACCAGCTGGTAGAGCGCGCCGACCACCGGTTCGGGCGCGGCAGGCTGAGCCAGCCAGGTGCGCATCGCGGACATGTCGGCCAGCGGTAGGCCGAGATAGCTGACCTCGGCCAGTGACATCGGCACCGCGCCGATGCTCAGCCCGCAGGCGATCGTGGTCAGCGCGACGGTCATGTGGAAGTCCACCAGCCGGCTCTGCGCGGCGGTCAGGTCCGCCGGTGCGGTGGGCGGGGTGTGCTCTCGGGCGAACACCCGCAACAGGTCGTGTTGCCGGTACCGACCTGCCCCGGCCGACTGGAGCAGGCTGAGATCGACGAGGCGCTCGCACAGCCGCTCGGCCGTGCGCGGCGAGCGATCCAGCATGGCCCCGGCCGAGTACCGGGAGAACCCGTCCGGCAGGGACACCGACAACAGTCGGAAGGCGCGGGCCAGGTCCGGGTCCAGCTGGTCGTAACCGAGCCGGAAGGTGCTGCCGACGGCGACATCGCCGATCCGCAGTTCTTCCAGCCGCTCGCGCTGGTCGGCGAGCCGTTCGGCGAGCACGCCCAGTGTCCAGTTCGGTCGGGCGGCCAGCCGGGAGGCGCTGATCCGCACCGCGAGCGGCAACCGTGCGCAGGCCCGCACGACCGCGCGGGCCGCCTGCGGCTCCGCGGCCACGGCAGGCTGGCCGACGATCCTGCCGAGCAGCTCCAGTGCCTCGGTCATGGTGAACTCGGTCAGCTCGCACCGGCGTATTCCCGGCAGGCTGGTGAGCTTCGCCCGGCTGGTGATCAGCACCGCGCACCCGGTCGACCCGGGTAGCAGCGGCCGCACCTGTCTGGTGTCCCGAGCGTTGTCCAACACCATCAGCACCTTGCGGCCGGCCAGGACTGAGCGCAGCAGCGCGGCCCGCTCGTCCAACTCGTCCGGGATGGTGGCGCTCGGCACACCGAGCGCACGCAGGAACGAGCCAAGAACCGTTTCAGGATAGGCCGGCTGCCCGTCGAGTCCGTGCAGGTCGGCGTAGAGCTGGCCGTCCGGGAAATGCCCGGCCAGCTGATGCGCGATCCGCACCGCGACCGCCGTCTTGCCCACTCCGCCCAGTCCGCTGATGACCCAGACCGGCAGCGCGTCGTGGGCTTCGCGCAACCCGGCGGACACCTGCTCGACCACCTCCTCGCGGCCGGTGAAGTCGGCGACCGCGGCCGGCAGCTGGTTGGGCGTCGGCCTGCGCTGCCTCGGCACCACCACCCGGTTCGGCCCCTGCGCGGCGTCGAGCGCGTCGTCGCCGGCCAGTATGCGGCGCTGAAGCTCACGCAGTGCCGGACCGGGTTCCACCCCCAGCTCGGAGATCAGCCGGCGCCGGCCCTCGGCGAACGCATCGAGCGCCGTGGTCTGCTGGCCGCAGCGGTAGAGCGCGAGCATGCGCAGCTCCAGCAGCCGTTCCCGGAGCGGATGTTCGGCGACCAGCCCACCCAGCTCCGCCACCACCGTGGTGTGCAGGCCGGCCTTGAGCTCGACGTCGAGCCGGTCCTCCAGCACGATCAGCCGCCGCTCGATCAGCCGCGCCCGCTGCGCGTGTGCGTACGGACCTGGCACTCCGGCCAGGGGTTCGCCGGTGTAGAGGGCCAACGCCTGACGCAACAGTTCGGCGCAGGCGAGCAGATCGTTGCCGTCACGGTGGTGGCGCGCCTCGCTGACCTGCTGCTCGAATCGCCTGGCATCCAACGCGTCCGCCGTGGCCTCCAGGAGGTAGCCGCCACCCACCGACCGCAGCGTGCGCGGACTCGCCGGATCGGGTTCCGTGGCTCGTCGAATCCGGTAGATGTAGTTGCGCACCGCGCCGATCGCCCGCCCCGGTACTCGCTCGCCCCAGACGCCGTCCACCAGCTCGGTCGGTGAGACCACGTGGCCGCCGGCCAACAGCAGCATGGCCAGCACGGCCTGCTGTCGCGGCTGGCCGACCTCGATGACGGCATCCCCGCGTCGTGCTCGGACCGGGCCGAGCACCTGAAAGTGCATGTCGTGCGGCACCAGACCCCCGATGAGTGCGGTAGAGACCTCATCCCAGTTCCCCCGGGCTCGCCCTGATGTCTATACCAAGCCCCGGCCAGGCCGCCCACCAGCCCGGTTGACGCATGTCGATCAGGTGTCGATCGGATGCTGAACCGCATACCGAAGTATGTTCAGTCGCGTTGTGACGTGGCGTGGAGCCATGTCCTTTTCGAGCTGGCTGGAGTGGTGCGGACCCGTGACCGGGCAATCGGACGCCGCGTCTGTGGACGTGGCAGACAATCAGGCCGCTAGCCGAGACTTCACCGAGCTGCGTACCGCCGTCACCAATGTCGCCCAGCTGGGCGCGGACGTCCGGTCCGGTAAGGTCGTGCTCGATCCGGCGACAGGGGCCAAGCTGCTGGCCACGTTGCAGCAGCACTCGGTCGACGTGGGTGAATGGTCCGCGAGTACCCAGACCATCTCCCGTACTCTGCCGATGGGTAACAATCCAATCGGGGCCGCGATGTCGGCGAAGTTCACCGGCAGGGTCGAAGGGGACCCCAAAGCACTGGTCACCGTGATCAGCATGTACCACGACGCGGTGAACTCCGCCTGCCAGGCGATCAGCCAGGCGATGGCGCAGTACGCGGACAACGAAGACGCCATATCGAGCGCGATGCGCCGGACCGAAACAACCTGACCAGCTGACTATCTGATCGAGGCGGGGGAGCTGCTCAGCGGTGGACAACGTCAACCACCAGCCACCGAGCGAGACGGCGCAGCCGTCGTGGCTCAACGACATGGTGTGGATCGGTGGCGACCGAGCCATCACCGAGACCCCGAACTGGTCAGCGATGACTCATGAGCAGCTCTATGACGCGGTGGTGACCAACAACGATCCTGGCGCGGTCTATCAGGCTTCCGCCGACTGGATCGATCTGGGAAACCGGATGCTCACCTCGTCGGACGCCCTGCACAAGCAGATCGTCGAGACCGAGTCCGGCTGGCAGGGTGAGGCAGCAGACTCGGCGCGTGCCGCGATCACCCAGCTGGTGAACTGGAGCGGAAAGGCCGCGCAGACCGCGCAGTTCATGGGTCACCAGCTCAACCAGCAGGGCGACGTGCTTGCCACGGCCAAGGCCAACATGCCGGCGCCGAGCAACTTCGAGCTGGCCAAGGCGGCCGCGACCCAACCAGGCTTGGTCGGGATGAACAACTCGCTGACGGACCTGCGCCCGCTGCAACAGGCCGCCCAGGAGTCGCACGCCCAAGCGATCACCGTGGCCAACGCGATGACCGCCGGGTCCCAGCAGGTCGATCAGTCGACGCCGGAATTCGAGGCGGTGCCGGTCGTGGTGCACAAGGCATCGCCGATGCTCCAGGGAAGTCCGGCCGTGGATCAGTCGACCAGCCGGGGCCTCGGGTCGACGCCCGTCTCTCCAATGATCAACGGCGCGAGTTCCAGCGGACCGTCGACGCAGTCCCAAACGCAGTCCGCGGGAACGCCGGCGGTGGCCGCGCCACACCAGCCCGGCGTTGCCGCCGCCGGCGGTTCCCCGACCCAGTCGGACGGCTACGGCAACAATGGTCCAGCCTGGGCGCCGCCCTCGCCCCCGATCACAAGCCAGGGCACCACGTCGTCGGGTTACATCCCGCCGGGCGGCGTCACCTACTCCCCGGGCGTCACCTACTCCCCGGGCAACACCTACTCCCCAGGCAACACCGTGCCCTCCGGCTACTCCCCGACCAACACCACTACGTCTTCCGCCTACGTACCGTCCTCGACCATGCCATCCGTCAGCGACCCCGGCCCCTTCGCCTGGAGCCCGAGCACCGGTGGTTTCGGCCCCGGCCCCGGCGTTGGCAACCAGCCAGGAGGCAGCCAGCCGAACACCGGCAACGGCTGGTGGCCCGGCGGCGCCGGAGACCCGGAGATGATCTCGGAGGGCGTGCCCACCGGTGGTCTCCCCGGAGGCGGCGGTCTCCCCAGAGGCGGCCTCACCGGGGGCGGCGTCACCACGGGCGGCGTCACCACGGGCGGGGGTGTGGGTCCGGGCGGCGGCGTCACAGGAGCCGGTACGGCATCGGCCGCGAAGGCGGGAATGGCCGGGGAGAAGGAACTCGCCCAGGAGGAGTCCGTCGGCGGGGTCCGTGGTGGTTCGATCGCCGACCGGCTCGGCGGCGGAATGGGCACCCGTGCGGGCAAGGGCGGGATGTCCGCAGCCGAGACCGAGGATGCCGCGACCGCGGGCGAACGCTCGCCTGGCTCGCCGTCCGCCGGCGCCGGGTCGCGCAAGCGCGGTGAGGACGACAAGGAACACAAGTCCGCCGGATACCTCAAGGGCGAGCAGATCTTCGAACCACTCGGCGGTGAACTGCCGCCCGCGGTGATCGGCGAGCGGCGGCCGAAGAAACAGAGCTGACGGGACGCGACGATGGTCCAGCGGATCTTTCTGTCCACTGCGGAATATGAGGTGCTCTGGTCGCACCTTGACCTGGGGCAGATGCCTTATCCCATTGTGGTGCCCACCAGCGGAGTCACGGCGGCCGAACGCGCCGAGGTCGTCGCGCGCGCCTGGCGGTCGTTGGCCGAGCGACACCTCGCCGACGGCCGCGAGCCAGACCACGACCTGGTGTTGATGCTGCGCGCTCTGGCCGGTCCCGAGATCAGCGTGGACGTGGTTGCCGATGTCGGCGACCTGTATCGGGCCCTGGTGGCCCGCGACCGCGACCTCGCCGTGCTGGCCGTCCTCGACCACGAGGGTCTGACCCTGGTGCACATCCGGCCAACCGCGCTGGCCATTGCGGCGGTGGGCTTGCTGCCCGACAGCCCTCCCGGCCCGGGAAGCTCTTTCACCTTCCCGCACGAGGCGCTGCGGGCCGCGGTCACCGAAGAAGAAGACGACGTCGCCGACGATCCGTTCTACGGCGGCGGCAGCGAACAGGACGCACTCGTGCGGGCCGGCATGACCATTGCCGATGCCCGCGCCCTCACCGAACTGGCCGATCGACGGATCCACAGTGGCCAGTTCGGCGTCAGAGTTCGGGATTGGTTGCGTGGCGGTGCTGCGAGCAAGTCGAGACCGGTCAACTGGTTCGACACCGACGCAGGCCGCTATCTCGTGGTACAGGAAAACGACTGGATCAGCGTGACACCGGCGGGCGTGGATCGGATCGCCGGCCGCCTCGACCAGGAACTGGCAATGCTCGCGGGTACCCGTTGAGCAGGGAGGACGGCGAGATGGATACCGAGAACTGGCTGAGCCAGTACAAAAACAGGATAGCCGACCTCAAACAGACGGCCGCCAATCTGGAGGACGGCCTCGCTGCGGCGAACGTCACGGTCAGCTCCCCGGACGAGTCGGTCACCGTGACGATCGGCTCCAACGGCAGTCTGCGTGACCTGCGGTTCAGCCACCGGGCCGCGGAGCACAGCTACGCGGAACTGGCCGCCCTGGTGATGAAGACGGTGGCCAAGGGCCAGCGCCAGGTCGCGGAGAAGGTGGTCGAGGCGTTCGCGCCGCTGGGCAGCGACAGCAACGCGATGCAGGTGCTCACCAAGTTTGTGCCGCCGGAGGAGCCCGACGAGGCGGAGCCACCGGTCAATGACGCCTACGACGGCCCGGCCGAGGAGCCACCGCCGGTGCCCGAGCCGCCCAGGATGGCCCCCGCCCCGGTCCCCTCCCGGGTCGCGGCGCCACCGGCCCGCCCCCGTCCGGCTCGGCCGGCCGATGACGACGAGATCGAGGACCGGCCATGGTGAGCGTCGGCGGCGAGATGGTGGAGGGCCTTGCTCAGGGCATTGGCCAAAGCATCGGCGAGACGATCGGCTCGGACATCGGCAACGAGATCTTCGGCCAGGGCCAGTCCGATGGATCGGGCGGCGGCACCGGTGCGGTGGGCTACGGCTCCAACGGCGGCTACTCCGGAGGACCCGGCTCCCCCGACGCGTCCGGCTATGCCGACGCTTCCGGCTACGACGACGGTTCCGACAGCGGCACGAGCGGCGGTTCGGACGTCGGCTCGTCAGGTTCCGGTGGCTCATCAGGTTCCGGTGGCTCGTCCGGCAGCCCCGGTTCGTCGGGCTCGTCCTCCGGCGACTCCATTCTCGGCGACATCAATCAACTGGTCAGCTCCATCGAGCACGGCGCGGACCAACTGGGCCAGGGCCTGTTCGGCAGTTCGGCCAGCAGCGCACTCTCCGAGGTGGTCTCCTTCGCCGAGGACCCAATCGGCACACTGCTCTCCGCAGGGCTGAGTTTCCTCATGGAGGTTATCGAGTTCGTCGTCGAGCCGCTCAAACAGCTGGATCCCGATCTCAACGCGGTGAGCAACTCGGTTCAGCAGTTCATGCAGCTCGCGCAGAGCATGCAACAGCTCGGCCAGGAGCACGGCCAGGACGCCCAGTCGCTGAGCAACGACTGGCAGGGCTCGTCGGCCGACGCCTACCAGAAGGTCGCCAACCGCACCAGTGGCCAGCTTTCCTCGATGGGCCGGGTGATGGAGGGCGCAGGAAAGGTCACCACCAGCTCCGGTGGCCTGGTCAGCGGCCTGAAGAGCCTGGTGACAAAGCTGATCTCGGAGTTCGTCGAGCGGCTGATTCCGGGCGGTCTCGGCGCGCTGGCCGCCGCTCCCGAGACGTTCGGCGCCTCGCTCGCCGCCTTCCTCGCCGAGGCTCTGGGCACCGCGGCCCAGGTCGCGGAGCAGATCGCCAGCAAGATCGCCCAGCTGGTCCAGGCATTTCAGCAGGTCGACCAGTTCATGGAGCAGCTCGGTTCGGCGCTGGAGCAGCTGGTGCAGGGACTGTTCGGCGGATCCTCGTCGAGTTCATCGGGAAGCGGTTCCGGCAGCAGCTCCGGCTCGTCCTCCGGTCCTATCCAGACCGCCGGCGACGGCGGCGCCTCCGCCGACGGCTCGAACGACGGGTCCGGTACGACCACCTCAGGTTACGGCGGTGACGGTTCCGGTTCCGCGGACAGCTCGGGGTACGGTTCCGGTTACGGCTCGAACGATGGCTCTGGCTACGGGTCCGGCTCCTCGGGGTCCAATGGCGACGGTTCCGGTGGCGCAAGCTCCTACAGCCCGCCGCCCATCGACACCCCGACCATGGACAACGGCTCCGGCGGCTCGGGCGGCTCCGGCGGCGGCAATTCCGGCAGTGGTCTCGATTCCGGCAGTGGTTTCGGCAGCGGGAGCTCGTCCAGCCCGCCATCGACGAGCGGTGGTTCCGGCGGCGGCGCCTCCTACACGCCTCCGCCTGTCGGCACACCGACCATGCCCGGCGGCGGTGGCACCTCGACCGCCTCGTACACGCCGCCGAACATCGGCACGCCGACCATGCCCGGCTCGGCCGGCGGTGACTCCGCCGGCGGCGCTTCGGGCGGCGACGGTTCCGGTATTGGCTCCGGTGGCGGCTCCGGCGCTGGTGTTTCCGGTGGCGGCAGCGGTTCCTCCTACACACCGCCCAACATCGGCATGCCCAGCATGGGACCGCTCACCACCAGTGGATCCAGCAACGGTGGTCCCTCAAACAGCGGAACCGGAGCGAATTCGTACACGCCGCCCAACATCGGCACACCCAACATCGGGCCACTCACCACCAACGACCCCAACAGCCCCAACAGCCCCAACGGATCCAGCAGCGGCGGCCCCTCAAACAGTGGCACAGGAACGAATTCGTACACGCCGCCCAACATCGGCACACCCAACATCGGGCCACTCACGACCAACGGCCCCAACGGATCCAGCAGTGGCGGCCCATTCGGCGGTGGCACCGAAGGCAGTTCGTACACACCCGCCAACATCGGCACGCCCAACATCAACGGCCTGACCGGTCCCGGCGGCACAGGCGGTCCGAACGCCACGCCCGACCTGCACAAGGTCGAGCAGTCCGTGGACAAGGCGATCGAGGGTCTGCCCGGCTACAACGGCGACGGCGCGGTCTCGACCGCGCTGCACCAGGCCGAGCAGGAGGTGAACAAGCAGATCGAGAGCATGCCGGGGTATGACGCGACGTCCATCAGCGGCGAACTGCCCACGACCCCGGACACGGGCACCGCGCCCTCGGCCTACCACGCTCCGCCGATCTCCATGTCCGGCGTCGGTGGCGGAGCCGGCGGAGGGGGCGGGATCGGTCACGGCGGCGGGGTGGGCATGCCCGGCGGCGGCGCAAGCGCCGGGACGGTGGGTGCCGGTGCCGCGCAGGGTGCCTCGCTCAGCGGGGTGAACCCGAACCTGGCTCCGGCGTCGACCGGCGCTGGTGGTGCCGCGCCCATGGCTGCCGGACCGGGGGCGCCGGCACAGCAGTCCCAGCCGATGAGCATGGGCGCGATGGGGGGCATGCGCGGCGGCCAGGGCGGTCAGGACCAGCTACGCAAGTCCTCCGGTTACATCAAGGGCGACAAGATCGTCGAGGTGCCCGGCGCGGAACTGCCGCCACCGGTGATCGGTGAGAAGCCGCACAAGCAGCCCGGAGGTGGGAAATGAGAGGCGGTTTCTCCGCGCGTCCGTCCGCGCTGCACGCACATGCCGGTCGGCTCGGTGACCGGGCCGACCAGGTAGACCGGGCGGGCACCGGAGCCAGTGGCGCCGGCCTGCACGGCAATGCGCTTGGTCAGGTCGGCAGCGGCTCGGCCGCCAACAGTCAGTCGTTCGCATCGCACGCGGGTGGGCTGCTCGGTCAGGTGTCCACCAAGCTGCGCGGCCAGGCGAGCCTGCTGGGCAGTACCGGCAACAGCATCAGCAGTGTGGACAGCGACCACGCCGACGCGCTGTCCAAGATCCATCCGAGGAGCGAGGTGCTGCGGGTCGGCGACCGGAGTGGGATCGAGATCGCCAAGGCCGGTGCCAAACGTCCGGCCGACGGTCCGCCGCCGGGCCCTGGACTGGCCGCGAAGATTCAGCGGATCAAGACCCGTCCTGAGGAGAACATCGACTGGCCGTCGGCGCCGCCGCAGAAGCCGTTCGGACCGGGTCAGGTGCCGGACACCGCGAACCAGCACGTCACGCACGGCGACTACAAGCCGCCGTACAAGCCGAAGAAGGGCAAGGCGAAGCCGGCCGCGGCCACCGGAGGCCATGTCATGGCACCCGACGTGCACGAGCCACCCAAGGTGAACGCGCATGGCAACGCCTATGGCCAGGGCGTTGTGCCCGGCTCGGGTACCGGAACGACGACCCCGAAACCCAACGGCGTCTACGAGGTCACCAAACCGAACGTGAACTTCGGGCCGTCCGGCAACGTGCCGAAGAACGGTATGAGCTCGATGTTCCCTGCGGGCCTGCCGGACACCGCCGTGCGCGGCATGGGTAAGTCGGCCTTCAACGGCGGCACGCCCTACACCACCGAACCGACCGCCACGACCAAGAACTGGTCGGGATCGGCCCAGATCCCGTTCACGCCAAAGTGGAACCCTGGCCAACCGGACCACGGCAGCGGAGGGACCAACCACAGCAACGCCGGCCATGTGGTCAACATGGACGGCTATGCCCGCCCGGAACCCATCAACCCGGCCAACCCCGGCGCCGGCACGAAGTACGTCGCGGAGACCTACTACCCGAACTCGAACCAGCCGCCGCCCCCACCGCCGCCGGACTACATCGAGCCCAAGGACAAGTAAACACGATCACCGCCGCTGGCCCCTTCGGTCAGCGGCGGTGGTATTTCCGCTCTCCGATCTCGGTGTCCAGAGGAACCAACGGCAGATCACTACAACTGGCCGCGTTCCCAGAGCGTGTCCTCTGTGCCGTAGTCACTGTCGTGCGCCACGATCTTGGTGACGTCGGGATTGTGCCGCAGGATCGGGAACTCGTCCATGTCGAAGACATTGTTGGGCCGCCGCGAGGCGATCTCATCGCCATGGTTCGGCCATCCGCTGGTCTTACCCGGAGTGTTCGGCAGCGCCACGTGCACAACCCCCTGGGCGTTGTGCGCCAAGGTCGTGGACGCGTCCTTCCACATCTGTTCGGTGTTCGGGTTCTTGTCGGCCCAGCCCGGCATCTGGATCTTGTGGTCGCGCAGCAGACCTTCCAGCGTGTTCCCGCCGTTCTGGCCGGCCACGCCCGCGGTCGGCTTCTCGATCGAGCCGAGGTAGTGCTGCTCTGTGGTGGGCCTGCCCGTCTCGGGGTCGATCCTGGTCCCTTTCGGGTCGAACTTTGAGTCGATGACATGGCCGCCGGACCAGAACCAGGCATTGTTCGGCTCGGGCTTCATCAGGTGCTGCCAGTGCGGCGCGAACTTCTGGTAGTCCTCGCTACTCATGTTCTCCATGTGTACCCAGCCGTCCGAACTACGGAATTCGTCGATGTTCGGCGGTGCCTTGACCTTCGTGCCACTCTGCGAGAAAGCGGACTTCGGCACGTCTGCCGTGGGGTGCTGGGTGTGTGGGGCTCGGTCCGGAGTGCCGATGGAGCGGAGCTTGTCTGCGTGGGCGCTATCGGTGGAGGTGGTGCTGTTCGCACCGTCATGCAACAGGTTCGCATGTCCGTGCAAGCGCGAACCGCTCGTGGACAACGCTTCCTGAAACTGGCCGACCAACTGCTGGTGGCGGCCGGCCGTACCGCTACCAACCTGACCGAGCGCCTCGCCGTGCAGGCCCGCCCCGCCGACCCGGCTTCCGGCCTGCGACACCTGGTCCCCACGCTCAGCTATCCGGTTGGCATGGCCGTGAACAGCGGACGGGGTCATTCTGAAGCCGGCCATCAGCCACGCCTTCCTTTCGCAGCGAGCATTTCGGGTGCAGTGTCTCATCTCAGCGCGACAATCCAAACAGTCAGCCGCCCGGCGAGGCCGCCCTCGTCCCGATGGCGCCGCTGCCGCCACGCGGCCAACGCGTTGCTCTCCTCCCGACCGGGTCGCGAGATCGGTCCGCCGGCTCCAGCCCAGCTCCGATCCGGTCGGCCAAACGCTGGTCTGCGTTACCTGGCCGGACCGCTCTCCGCGTGTTCGTCCAGCTCAACCCCATCGACACGGTCGCGGCCGAGCGCGGGGTCAAGACCAGCGACCTGAGCAAGATCGTCGAGATGACCGTGACCAATGTGGCCAGCCACAGTTTCGGCATCGTGGCCATGGATGACAGCGACGGCGCCCCCAAGGAGTACATCTCCAACCTGGTGCTGGCCCAGGACCCGGTTCCGGCCACCGAGAGCCGCGCCTACGGCACCGTTGTGGCCAACCAGACCCATGTCGACCTGCGCATCATGGAGAACACCGAGCGCACCGGCTACGTCGACATCGACCGAGGTCGCAGCATCGGCCTTGCACGCTCACGCTGAGCAGGGGCCTGCCGGCCGAGTCGCGGCAGGCTCAAGGTCACCGGCTGACGGTCATCGGTAGGGCGCAACGGGCGAGGGATGTTCGCGGACATCCCTCGCCCGTTGTGTGTGCTGCTGCTGGTCAGGAGAGGTTCCAGGACTGGTTCGCTCCGCCGTCTCCTGGCCACTGGTCGATCGCGGCACCCGCGGCGGTGGACGCACCGAACACGTCGGCGTACAGGCCGTTGAACACGTTGACCACGGTGTAGCCGCCGCTGACCGAATTCAGTGACCACTGCTGGCTCGTCGAGCCGTTGCAGGTTCCCTGGTCGAGTTGGACACCCTGGGTCGTCGACTGGTTCGGCGCCTCAAGACATTTGCCGCTGTTGACGTTGACCAGTGTGAAGATGTCTCCCGAGACGCTGTGCACCGTCCATTGCTGGTTCGTGCCGCCGTGGTTGCTCCACTGGACGACCTTGGCACCGTCCGCCGTCGACCCGCCGCTGACGTCCATGACCAGCCCACTGCCGGCGCTCGCCAGATAGTGGGTGCTGCCGTCCACCGGTTCAGAGCCGTTCGCCGTCCACGTCCCGGCCGTCAGGTCGAGCGACCACGAGTTGAACCAGCTGATCGATGCCGTGGTGCCGGAGATCGTCAGTGGTAGCCAGATCAGCGGCGAGGTGCCGAGATTCGAGGTCGTCCACCGATCGCCCGCGTAGATGTAGGTCGTTCCCGATGATCCCTGCACGGTGATGATGTTCGCGGTCTGGCTGTTGTACGTGTTCGTTCCGGGCTGAGCGACGTCGCTGAAACCGGTCCAGGGCCCGGAAAGCGACGTCGCGCTGGCGTACACGTTGTCGTTGGTGCCCCAGCCGGTCAGGTGCGACGCCAGCAGGTAGTACCGGCCGCCGGCCTTGACCATGGCGGGGGCTTCGAGGTCCTGGAACTGCGCGACGGCGCTGCTCACCGAGAGGTAGTCCGAGGAGAGCCGATAGATCCGCAGGCCGGCGTTCGGGTCCTCGCTCATCAGGTACGCCGAGCCGTCGGTGTCCTGAAAAAGGCCGATGTCGCGGCTCTGGTTGCCAAGGGGCGAGAATCCGCCGCGATAGGTGTACGGGCCGCAGGGAGAACTGCTGACGGCGACACCGACTCTTCTGTCGGTGTAACTGGAGTTGTCCACGTGCAGATACATGACGTACATGCCGGTCGAGGCGTTGTAGATGACCTTCGGACGCTCGACGATGCGATTGGGGCCGAGGTCACCGCTCCCCTGCCGCGCCAACGCCACGCTCCGGTAGGTCCAGGACCGCAGGTCGGTCGAGCTGTAGCACGGTATGTCCTGGAACGAGGTGTTGGCAGCCGACTCCCCGGTCTTGTCCTCGCCGAAGGCATACCAGGTGGCACCGACCTTGACGATGCCGAGCCCGTGCATCTGCAGCGGATTTCCGTTCTGATCCGTCCAAGCGGACCCGGGAGTGAAGGTCACCGTGGCCGCCGCGGCGGGGATCGCCGGGATCAGCGCGGTTGCCAGCCCGATGATCGCGGCGATCAGGACTCCTGCCTTTCGCCGCGTCCTTCTCGCGACCGCTTCGGGATTCCATGTCGACATGCGGCTGTCCTCTCGGGCGACGTTGCCGGTACAGCCGGGACGCAGCGGCCCCGGGCTCGTCGATCAAAGGCATTCCAGCTGTGGGTGCGTGATCCAGCTCTGTCGAACCGGTTCGCACCGCGGGTCCGACGGATGTTAGGGCCGACGTTCGCGGGGGGTCAATGGCGGTGTTCGAATCGATTCGCTGAGCCGAGCGCGGGAATCGAATCAGACCGTGTTTCCCTGCCGATACGCGGTTTCAGCCGACGCACTGCCGTCATGCGCGATCCGGAAAGTTTCAGCGCCCAAGTTCGTAGCGTGGGGTCTCGGCGGACAGCACCGTGGCATCGGTGGTCGAGGACCACACAGCCGTGAACTCGTCGGCCAGGGTGGCGACCAGCTTGGGCACGTCAGTGGCGGCCGTTGCGTGCATTGCCTCGGTCACGATCAGGACGGAGGTGGTCGTGTCGCTGACCGCGGACAGCCGGGCCTGGCGGTTGGTCCATCGGCGGGCGTGCGCGTTGCCGGCCTCGTCGGCGAAGATGATCTCGCCGGGTTCCGGGTGCTCGATGTCGCCGCCGAAGCTCAGGTATCGCTCGTCGCCGGTGGCGGGGCGGACGGTGATGCCACCGGTCACGTTGGCGATGTCGAACACCGCGATCGGCACGGCGAACGCCAGGGAGATGGCGTTGCACAGGTCGATGACCGGGTGGATGCCGGGCAGCTCGTGTTCCTTGCGGAAACGCCGCAGCAGCGACTCCGACGCACACCGGTACTGGGTCGGCTTCAGGCCCATTTTGGAGAACGCGCGACGCCACGCCTGGATCTCCGGGAACTCACCCTCGGACCCGGTCGCCAACCGCGCCGTCGCGATCTCGTCGAACCTCGCCACCTGGTCGGCGACCGTGGCGTCGTTCGTCAGGTGGTCGGCGGTGACCACGCCGGGGACCAGTTCCGGGAACTGCGTCCAGATGTCTGCTGAGTGCTGGAAATACATTCGACAACTTTCGGTTTCACGCCTCGGCGAACGCAAGGCTGGCGGCGAGGGCGACGAACGCACCTGCGAACGAGCGGCGCATCCAGGTCAACACCTTCGGCCGCGACAGTACGTGATTGCGGATCAGTGACGCGAATTTCCCGTAGCCGAGGAACACCACGAAGGTGAGCAGCATGAACATCGCGCTCAACTCGACCATCTTCGGAAACGCGTGCGGGTCCCCGGTGTTCACGAACTGCGGTAGGAACGCGAAGAAGAAGATCGTCAGCTTCGGATTCAGGATGTTCACCAGAATGCCGGACAAGATCACCCGGCCCGGTGACCGGGGCGTGGTGTCCTGCTCGACGACCAGTGCCTCCTTGTTGCGTATCGTGCCCCAGGCCATGTAGAGCAGGTAGGCGACGCCGAGGTACTTGAGCGTCTGGAAGGCGACGACACTGGCGTTGAGCAGCGCGGCGAGGCCGGTGATGGCCGCTGCCATGTGCGGCAGGATGCCGAGGGTGCAGCCGATCGCGGCGACGATGCTGGCCCGGAAGCCCCGCGAGAGACCGGCGGCCATCGTGTAGAGCACGCCGGTTCCCGGCGTCAAGACCACGACCAGTGACGTCAACCAGAACCCGACCGTCATCGACCCCCCTCTCTTCGCCGGCAGCGCCGACCCTACTGGTTCGGCCATTCCCCCGTCCGGCAGGGCGAGAATACTCCGAGGCTCGTTGCCCGTTGTGGGATATGGAAATGGGATACGGAAAGTCTGGTAGTCAGCGGGCCAGTAGTTCCCGGGTGGCCGCGCGCAGGTCGGGTTTGCGCATCAGGCTCTCGCCGATGAGGAAGGTGTTGATCCCGGCCCTGGACATCCTGGCCAGATCCGCAGGAGTGCCAAGGCCGCTCTCGCTGACCACGATCCGGTCGGCCGGGATCTGCTCGGCGAGCCGCTCGCTGGTGGCGAGATCGGTCTCGAACGTCCGCAGGTCCTTGTTGTTGATGCCGACCAGCCGGGAACGCATGCCGAGGGCCCTGTGCAACTCGGGCTCGTTGTGCACCTCGATCAGCGCGTCCATGCCAAGCGACAGCGCGACGTCCTCAAGTTCCTTGGCGGTCGCGTCGTCGACGAGGGCGAGGGTGATCAGTACGCAGTCGGCCTGCCACGCCCTGGCCTGCACGACCTGGTAGGGGTCGTACATGAAGTCCTTGCGCAGTACCGGCAGCGTCGTGGCCGCGCGGGCGGCGGCGACGTAGTCCGGGCTGCCCTGGAAGGACGGGACGTCGGTGAGCACCGAAAGGCAGGCCGCACCGCCCGCCGCGTAGTCCTGCGCGAGGAGCGGCGGGTCGAAGTCCTGGCGGATCAGGCCCTTGGACGGGCTGGCCTTCTTGAGTTCGGCGATCAGCGCGTACTCGCCCGCGGTGAGCCGGTCGGTGAGGGCGGCGATGAACCCGCGCGGGACCGGTGCGGCTTCGGCGTCGCGCATCAGCTCGGCCAGCGGCCGTTCGCGTTTGGCCAGCTCGATCTCCGTGCGCTTGTACGCCTCGATCTTGCTCAGGAAGTTCACCATCTGCTGCTCCGTTTCACCCGTTCGACACCGCGACCAGCCGGTCCAGTCTGCGACTCGCCTCACCCGACTCGATCGACTTGGTGGCGAGCTCCATGCCGGCGCCGAGGTCGTCGGCGCGGCCGGCCACCACCAGCACGGCCGCTGCGTTGAGCAGGGTGATGTCCCGGTACGGGCCGGGTTCGCCGGCCAGCACCGCGTGCAGGGCGGCGGCGTTGTGCTTGGCCTCGCCGCCGACCAACGCGCTCGGCTCGACCCGCGTCAGGCCGACGTCCTCCGGCACGATCTCGAACACGCTGACCTTGCCGTCGCGCAGGGACGCGACCGTGGTCGGACCGGTGAGCGTGATCTCGTCAAGGCCGTCCGCGCCGTGTACGACGTAGGCACGCAGCGAGCCGAGCGCCGCGTAGGCGTGCGCCAGCGGCTCGACCCACTCCGGACCGAACACGCCGACCATGTGGTGTCGCACGCCTGCCGGGTTGATCAGCGGGCCGAGCAGGTTGAACACGGTCCTGGTGCCCAGTTCGACCCTGGTGGGGCCGACGTGCCGCAGCGCGGGGTGGTGTGCTGGCGCGAACATGAAGCCGATGCCGGCCTCGTAGACGCAGCGGGACACCTCCTCGGGTGTCAGTTCGATCCGCACGCCCAGCGCGGTGAGCACGTCCGCGGCACCGCAGCGCGAGGAAAGAGCCCGGTTGCCGTGCTTGGCCACCGGCACGCCGGCGCCGGCCACGACGAACGCGGCACAGGTCGAGACGTTGTACGAGCCGGAGGAGTCACCACCGGTGCCGACCACGTCGACGGCGTCGGCCGGGACCTCGACCCGGTGCATCTTGGCACGCATGGCCAGCACCGCGCCGGTGATCTCCTCGACCGTCTCGCCGCGCATCCGCAGCGCCATCAGGAAGGCGCCCATCTGGGCAGGAGTGGCCGCACCGGAGGTCATCAGGTCGAACGCCCGCGCGGACTCCTCCCTGGCCAGCACTTCCCCGGTGGCCACCCGACCGACCAGTGCCTTGAACTCGTCCACGATCAGTTCCCTCCGGGAGGCAACGGCATATCCCAGTCAAGCTCGACGTTCTCCCGCCGGAACGGGGTCGCGTCGGTGAGTTCGGTGTCCAGCGTGCGGGCGAAGAGATGTCCACTGTGGACTGCGGCGGCGATGATTCCCGGCCCGAGGCAGTCCCCGATCCGTACCACCTTGCGGATACCGGCATCGGCGAGCTTCGGCATGCCCAGCGCCATCAGGTCGTGATAGAGCCGATCGCGCGGCACGCATCCGGTCACCAGCACAACGGCGTCGACGGGCACGGTCGTTTCCCGTCCTGTGTAGACACATGCCAGCCTGGCCACGCCGGCTTCCGCGCTGATGAGTGCACTGGACAGGTGCACCGCGGCACAGGACTCCAGCAGGCCGCGCTGCACCTTGCGCTGCTCGGTCGTGTATTGGGTGAACGCGGACGCGACGGGTTCCGGGGTCACGAAGGTGACCGAACAGCCCGCGGCCACCAGCTTTTCGGCCAGTACGCCGCCCATGTAGTAGTGGTCGTCGTCGTAGAGCAGCACACGGCCGGCAGGCAACCGGCCGGCCATCACGTCGTCCGGGGTGTAAACATCGACCGAGGCGAGGCCGGGGACTTCTTCGCTGTGGTAGCGGCCGATCCCGTCGGCCCGCCAGCTCGCGCCGGTAGCCACCGCGATCAGCGAGCACTCCGACTCCAGCACCAGCTCGGCGGTGATCTCGTTGTCCGGCAACAGTTCTACGTTCGACATCCGGCGCAGCCTGCTCAGCCGGTAGTCGCGGACCCTGGCCCAGGTGGCGAGGCCGGGCAGCCTGCTCTCCCTGCTCACCCTGCCGCCCAGTTCCCGGTCACGGTCGGCGAGCATGACCTGGTAGCCGCGCTGGCCGAGCGCGCTGGCCGCCTCAAGACCGGCAGGGCCGGCGCCGATGACGAAGATCGTGTCGTCGGTGTCGCGGGGCGGGATGTACTCGGGGTGCCAGCCGCGCCGCCACTCCTCCCCCATGGTCGGGTTCTGGGTACAGCGGATCGGCACGCTCGCCTTGTCCCAGGCGACGCACACGTTGCAACCGATGCATTCGCGGATCTCGTCGAACCGCCCCTCCTCGATCTTGCGCGGCAGAAACGGGTCCGCAATGGACGGACGGGCCGCGCCGATGAGATCGAGCGTGCCACCGGTGACCATGGCGACCATGGCGTCCGGCGAGGTGAACCGGCCGACGCCGACGACCGGCTTGGTGGTCACGGTTCGGACGAACTTGACGTAGCGTTCCTGGTGGCCCTCCTCGCTGAACCGGGCCGACTTGCCGTCGTCGTCCCAGTTGCTGAGGTTGACGTCCCACAGATCAGGCAGCTCGGCAAGCATCTCGACCACGTCGCGGGCCTCGTCCTCGTCGGAGGTCCGGCCGGGAGCCGGCACGCCGTCGACACCGAAGCGGATCGCGACCGCGCAGGTGTCGCCGACCGCCTCCTTGGCGTCCTCGACCAGTTCCCGCAGCAGCCGGACCCGGTTGACGAGGCTGCCACCGTACTCGTCGGTGCGGTGGTTGTGCCGCCGCGACAGGAAGTGCAGCGGCAACGACATCTCGTGCCCAGCATAGACGTAGACGATGTCAAAGCCTGCCCTGCGAGCGTTGAGCGCGGCCTCGCGGTGCCAGCGGCGGTAGGCGCGGATGTCGGCGATGCTCATCTCGCGCGCGGTCACCGGGAAGATCCCCTTGGTCGCACGCAGGCTCGGCGCGATCGGCACCGTACGGGTCTCCAGGTTCGGCACATGGTAGCCGTTGTGCACCAGCTCAACGCCGGCCAGCGCGCCGTGCACGTGGATCTGATCGGTGGCCCGCGCGAGGTAGGGCACGTCCTTGACATCCCACAACCGCAGTTCTCGTTGGTGGGCACCGGAGTAGTGGATGTCGCACTGCTCAGTGCAGACGACCCCCCAACCGCCTTCGGCCTTGACGCCACGCATCGCCGCCATCGAACTCGGGTACGCGCGACCCATTCCGTTGCAGTGCGGCACCTGGTAGAAGCGGTTCTTCGCCACCACAGGACCGATCCGCACCGGTTCGAACAGCACGTCGTAGCGCGCCGGCCTGCTCACGCGCGGGCCCCGAAGATCGCGCTGCCCACGCGCACATGCGTCGCGCCGTACCCGATCGCGGTGCCGAAATCCGAACTCATGCCCATCGACAGCAACGGCAGACCGTTACGACCGGCCAGTTCGGCCAGCCGCTCGAAGTACGGCTCGGGCGACCGGCCCGCCGGTGGGATGCACATCAGGCCGGAGATGGTGAGCTGGTAGCCGGTCCGGCACTCGCGCAGGAAGCCGTCCACCTCCTCCGGCGACACACCGGCCTTCTGCGGCTCGGCACCGATGTTCACCTGCACCAGCAGGGTCGGCTGGCGGCCCTGCTGCTCGCACTGGCGGGCAACGGCCGCACACACGCTGGCCCTGTCGATCGAATGGATCGCGTCGAACAACACGACCGCATCGCGGGCCTTGTTCGACTGGAGCGGGCCGATCAGGTGCAACTCGACCTGTGGGTGCCGCGACCGCAGGTCGGGCCACTTGCCGATAGCCTCCTGCACCCGGTTCTCGCCGTAGACGAGCTGCCCCTCGATGATCGTCTTGTCGATGATCTCACCGGGCACCGTCTTGGACGCGGCGACCAGCGTCACCGACTCGGGCGACCGGCCCGCCCGCTCGCACGCGGCTGCGACCGCGTCGCGGACCGCGGCGAGGCCGGCCGTGGCATCATGGCTCATGGGTACAACCGCTCCTGTTCCCAGGCACTCTCCGGCGTGTCACGCCGGAACACCAGTCGATCGTGCAGCCGGAACGGCATGTTCGTCCAGAATTCCAGGTATACCGGACGGACCCGGAAACCCGTCCAGTGCGGCGGTCGCGGGACCTCGCCGTCGTTGAACCGGGCCGCCTGCCTGCGCACGTCGGCGTCAAGCACGTCCCGACCGGCCAGCGGCCGGGACTGCTGGCTGGCCCACGCACCGATCCGACTGTCCCGGGCCCTCGACGCGAAGTACGCGTCGGCCTCCGCGTCGGTGACCCGTTCGACCGGGCCACGGAACCGCACCTGCCGGCCCTGCGACTTCCAGTGCAGCACACCGGCGGCCTGCATGTTCGCCGCCAGCTCGCTACCCTTCCGCGACTCGACGTTGGTGTAGAAGACGAACCCGCCCGAGTCGGCGTCCTTGAGCAGCACCATCCGGACGTCGGGCAGGCCGGTCGGGTCCGAGGTGGCCAGCGCCATCGCGTTCGGGTCGTTGGGCTCGGTCTCGCGCGCCTGCTGGAACCATTCGGCGAACAGCGTGAACGGCTCGGCCACCGCGTAGGTCGCGACCAGGTCCTTCGGGTCACCGACCGGTGGCGCGGCGATGGTCGTGGTGTCCACGGTCAGCGGGTCAACTCCTTCTTCGAGGCCAGCAGGTGCCGCCACTTGTCAAGGTCGTCGCCACGCGAGGTGATCAGGTGCGCCGTGCCGGCCGCATCGACGAGCACCTCAGCCGAGGGTGGCACATTGAGGAACTCCATGTGCTGGGTGGCACAGTAGGCGCCGACATCGAGGATCAGCACGTGACAGTTGGCGCCGACGCCCTGCGGCACCCAGTATTCACCGGGCAGGATGTAGTCGTGGCGCAGGATGGTGCGGCCGCGTAGCGCGCCGTTGCACCCCTCGGTGGTGTCGATCTCCCGCATCTCGGCGTCCAGGAACACCACCCGGTGACGGCGGTCGCGCAGCTGCGCGGAGGGCATCAGCATCCGCGAGCCGTCGGTGGGTACCACGTTGTGCACCGGGTTCTCGACGACGTCGCGCTTCACGCTCAGCAGCAGCGCGCCGACGTCGGCGAGGACGTCACGGGCCGGTTCGAACATGAACCGGACGTGCTCGGGCACGCCCATCCGGTCGGCGGTCTCGCTCAGCGCGAGCAGGTACTCGGGCCAGTCGAAGTGCTTGGCCGACTCGTCCCACTCCTCGTACACGAAGCCGTGCCCGCCGGCGAAGTTCACCGAACGCACCCGAGGCAGGTACTCGGTGTAGATGGCGAACATGGTCTCGATGACCGTGATCATGTCGTCTCGGGAGTTGCCGCTGCCGCAGTACACCTCGAAGCATTCGAGGTCGCGGTCGTACTTGCGGAGCAGTTCGACCAGGCGTGGCAGTTCGCTGCGCTTGATGCCGGGCTTGCCGGAGTCGAGGCTGTCGATGCGGGCGCTGATCGAGGGCGCCCCGATCCGCAGCGCGTAGTCGACCTCGTTCAGGCTGGACAGGAAGGTGGGGTGGCCGGTGCCGGCCCAGAACGCGATTTCCTCGTCGGCGACGTGTCCTGGCGAGACGATGAACTTGTCGAACCCGAACTCGGTCAGGATCGCGTGCTCGCCGGGTACCTGTAGCAGCAGCCCGACACCGAGGTCGCGCAACGGCCTGAGCACGTGCGGGTTGGAGTTCGGGAAGAACGGTATGTAGAGCTCAAGCCGCTTGTCGATACCGGCGGCGGCGGCCGCCGTCATGATCCGGTTCACGTTGCGGACGAGTTGTTCCTCGCTGTACACGAATACCGGCGTACCGACCTGTTCTTTGATCAGACCAAGATCGACACCGCCCACCCACGAACCGGCCAGTCGTTGGCCCACCGCTATCGACGTCACGACGTGCTCCCTCCAGTTGACCACGCGCGCCGGCGAGCACGCGGCATCACAGCATTGTTTTGGGCACAATTCCGCCCACCCTGAATTGCCGATTCCTGGACGTCTTTGTACGCGAAACCGACCGGCTACCTTCCATATCCCCGGAGGTGGCGCGGAAAAGGGTGAAGACAGTATGCGACCCAGGTACGCCGATTTACCAGAAATTCAGCGACAATCCGCTCGTGGCGGATCGAACAGATTACGAGAGGTCAGATTGACAGCAAGAGTACCCGCACCGGGTCAGTCTGACCCGGACGTCGAACGAGACCCAACACGAACCCCCAAGTTCGGACTTCCCCAGTACGTCACTGGCGCGATACTAGCAGCCGGTACGGATCGCCGGCTGCTCCGATCGGGTCAATCTGTCGCCGACCGATACGTCGTCCCCGCGCGCACGCCGGCCGGACGACGTTACCGCGCATTCGAGTGAATCGGGGTTTGATTCGGACAGTTCAATTGACTGATAAAACGCGCTTCCGCCGAACTGCTGATTCTGCTATAGCCAAAAAAATCATCAGCACTCCGGTCACGACATGGGAGTGCTACCTGGCGAAGATCAGCGTGGCCGGCGCCGGAGTGGAGTGGAACGTGACGTCCTCGAAGCCGGCCTTGGCGAGCCACGTCGCATAGTCGGCCCGGCGCCAGGTCGCGCCGTGTTTGCTCTTGAGCAGCATCTCCGAGGTGAACGTCAGCGCGAACGGCGGGCCGCTGCGATCGTCCTCGACCACGTAGTCGCTGACGACCAGCGTGCCGCCCGGCTTGAGCGCGCCTCGGACCTTCACGAAGATCGCGATGTTGTCCGCAGGCCCTTCTTGGTGCGCGATGTTGGAGTACACCACGATGTCGTGCGCGGCAGTGCCGAAATCAGCGGTGTGGAAGTCGCCGTCGACGCAGGTGAACCGGTCGGCAACGCCCCGCCCGGCGAGAAGCCGGCTGGCGATGGCGTTGATCGGCTTCCAGTCGATCTGTGTCGAGCGGGCGGCCGGGTTGATCGCGAGCCGGCTGGCCGAGTAGATACCCGACCCGCCGCCGATGTCCAGGATCGAGATCTCACCGGCCTCGGCAAGCCGCAGCAGGTCGGCGGCGATTTCCGCCACCGGAACCGACTGCGGGGCAAGGGCCTTGACCAGTTTTTCCCAGTGCGGGTTGTCGGCCACCTCCACCACCGCATCCGCCAGCGGCCCACCGGCTCGGACAACGTCGGGCAGCCCGGCCAGCGCGGTCATATGAGCAAGCTTGAGCTTGGCGAAACCGCTCAGGTTGGCCGGCCGGCCCTCCACAAGGAACGCCGCAGCGTCAGCGCTGTTGCGATAACCGCTCTCGTCCAGCTCAACCAGCCCCACGCTGACCAGCCCGTCCAGCAGGGCCTGCGCTCCGCGCGTCGAGATCCCGGTCCTGGCCGCCAACTCGCCGGCATCGGCCGCACCCCGCGTCGAGATGGGTGAACACCGAATGACTCGCTGCCGCGCCTACGATGCCCGTCACCCAGTATCCGTTGATCAGCCGCATAATCCGATCCGACGTGGGTTGACTACTCGTCATGCCACCCCTCCCGACTCCTTGGCAAGGCGTTTCTCCTCGGACCGCCGGGCGTCCGCGCGTGCTCCGGCAATGCGTTGCGCAGCGTTTCCACCACCCGCTCGGCCTGGCTCATGGTGAGTTCTGCGTGCATGGGAATGGCGAGCTGACGCCGGAAGAGATCTGCCGAGACCGGACATGACCGCGTGGTCCGGTAAACCGGTTGCAGGTGACAGGACCACGTACCGTGTCCGCAGCCGATGCCCTGAGCACGCAGGTCGGCCGCGAGCGCGGCGCGGTTCACTCTCGGATCCAACGTCACGAGATAGGACTGCCAGGCGTGTGTGCGGTCGTCCGGTACGTACGGCAGCGTGACCAGCTCTTCGCCCGTCAACAATTCGGTGTAGCGTGCTGCCACCGCTTGCCGGCGGTTCAGCAGCTCGTCGATCCGATCCAGCTGCACCCGCAGGATCGCGGCCGCGATATCGGACAGCTTGTAGTTGTAGCCGATTTCGGTGAATTCCGGGATCGGCAGGCCGATGACCCGTGCCTTGTCGAAGATGGGCTCGATGCCGAAGGACGACCGCAGCCGCACGTCCTCGGCGAGCGCCGAATCGGCGGCCGGCAGAGCCCCGCCCTCACCGCTGGCGATTCCCTTGCGGCCGTGGAAGGACAGGCAGGCGAGGGGCGCCAGCGCCCCGGCAGGCCGGCCCCGATATGTCGCACCAACCGCACACGCGGCGTCCTCGATGAGGAACAGTCCGTGGCGTTCGGTGATCAATGACAGCTCCGCATAGTCGGCGGGCAGACCGACCGTGTCGACGGCGTTGACACCAACGGTTCGCGGACCGACCAGATCCGCCACGGCTCGCGGGTCGATGGTGCCGGTGTCGGCCCGCACGTCGGCGAAGACCGGGACCGCGCCGACATAGCGCACCGCGTGCGCGGGAGCCGGGAACGCGTAGTCGGCGACGATCACTTCGTCGCCCGGCTCGACGCCGAGTGCGAGCATGCTCAGATGGAGCGCCGCGCCGCAACTGCTGAGCGCGACCGCGTCGCCGACCCCGTAACGGGTCGCCAGTTCCAGCTCCAGTGCCTTCCCTCGCGGACCCTGACCGGCTGTCCAGTCCGACGAGAAAACCTCCTCGACGGCCGCGAGTTCTAACGGCGTCGCCGTCGCCGGCGATGAACGGCGCGAGTTCCGCTTCTGCGACGTCTTCACCTTCGACGGCGACGCGATTGACCGGGTGGAGACCTATCAGGTAAACATTGACTGATCGGCTCAACTTCGAATTGAGCGGATATAGCCCAAAGACCGAATTACGTCGAACCTGGTTAATTGAAGTTTGTACCTTCTGAGTTGTCTACCGGGGCAGCCCGAACGCGGACAGGTCGATCGATTGGCCGAGCAGTTGGTCGCCGGTCGCGTTGGGGTGGTAGCAGTCGGATCGCCAGGTGGGGTTGATGACCGTCGGATCGTTCGGATCGCGTAGCACCGTGTCGAAGTCGAGCACCGCGTCGAACGTCCCGGAAGTGCGAATCCACTGGTTGACCGCGAGTCGGGTTTGTTCTCTTGCGCTGCCCGCCGCATTGCACATGGGCAGAATGGTGGCGCCGACGATCCGGTGTCCTGCCGCGTGCACGCGCGCGACGATGCCCGTCATCGCGGTGATGACCTGGCTCGCCGATGCGGGTGCGGCGTTCGTTCCGCCGCCGATGTCGTTGGTGCCTTCCAGGAGCAGGACGTAGCGCACTCCGGGTAGCGACAACACGTCCCGGTCGAGCCGAAGCGGAGCCGGCGGGCCGCAGCACTGGCCGGTCGGGTCGTACGGGTTGGGCTGGATGCTCACGGTGTTGCCGCTGATCCCGGCATTGGCAACGGACATCCGATCTCCCGGTGGCAGCGCGTTGATCCGTTCGGCGAGCACGTCGGTCCAGCGTGGGCCGCCGCCGTCGGCGTGGTAGCCGTCGGTGATCGAGTCGCCGAGGGTCACGATGGTGCCGCGGTCGGGGGAGATCGCGCTGATCGCGTCCACCCACCACAGGATGCCCGGCTGGAACGCACCGAACGCGCCTCCCGTCTGGTCCGCGCCCGCATCGCCGGATGCGGTGGACAGGAACGACCCGGGGGTGTCGGCCTGCGGCGGTGGGAACGTGTGGTCGTCGATGGGGGCGCCGGGTGCGTACACGCTGACCGCGACGTGGTCGCCGGGTCGCACGAACAGCGGAAGGGGGTCCGTCCAGACGCTGCCGCCGGCCGGCACGGACACCTGCGGACTGTGGTGGAAGGTGGCACGATGATCGGAGCCGGCCACCAGGGCCGGGGATCCGGTGGTCCGTTCGAGCCCGACCCAGACCGATCGCACGGTCACGGCGGTCCCACCGAACGGATTGCTCAGCCGCACCCGCAGACCGACGCCGCCCGCAGTGACGGTGAGATCGTCGCGGACGGTGGCGTCGGGCGCCGTACCGTGCACGCCCTCCAACGCGGATTCGGTCAGGGTGACCGCCGTGGCCGGTCCCGGGGCCGCGACGGCCGTACCGGCCGGCAGTGTCAGCAGTGCGCAGGCCGCGGCCAGCGCTGCGAATATCCGCTGTAATCGCATGGGGCGTGCTCCCTTCGGTGGGTGACCCGGATGGGACCACCCAGTTGGTTCGGCATGGTTCAGCGCAGGACTACCAGGGTCAATGCGCTCGGTCAGATTGGGGACAGGCCAACAGTTGCGCCGACCTTCGGGAAGACTCGCCGCTGCATCGTCATGTTGGCTCCTCGTGCAGGAAACCTGTAGCGCCCGGAATTCCACACTTACCCGTCTGTGGCGCCCCCTATGGGCGCAGCGTACGCGGCCATAACCACATGGACAATGGTCGAACTGTTGATCACTAGTGCCTATCCGTCGAATTACGTGTCGAATTCACATTTATCTCGGAGTGAGTCAAGCCCTCACTTCAACCGCCAGCACCGCCCACGATCCCACGCGGGGAGCTATCTGGACAGCGCAAGGTAATCATCGCGATGGTCGGCGCCGCGACCGAGCTGCGGGTTCGCGCGAGTTGGTCGCGGTTGCCGACCGGGCCACGCGGCGTGCTGGGAATCAATGATGTTCATCCCGTTCCAGGAATCATTTCCCGACCTTGAATTCTGGAGAATAATTTCGCGAGACGAATTGTTCGCGGCGTGTGATTGAGCCGACCGAGTGATAACGTCCCGCATTCGAGTGAGGTTGGTCCGGATCGGAAACGAACGGAAATATCGAGGCGATCTCGATCGTGACGCGGACGGGCAGTGGGCTGGTCCGCCGGATTGCGATGTTCTTCATTGGCCAAATCAAGGGATGCCTAATGTTGTCTTCGTCAAGGCTCAGACGCGTGCCCGCCGTCGGGGCGTGCGTAGCCACGATACTCGCGGTGCTCACCGGCACTGCTCTGGCCGCGTTACCCTCGGCGGCACATGCCGCCACCCCAACGACACTCTCGACGATCAAGTCGGCAAAAATCAAGCCTGCAACGATCGAGCCGGCACTGTCCGGCGCGAACCGTACGTCACCTCCGTTCGACGAATGCCCAGCGGTGGGCAGCGACACCAGTTGTGGTGTGCTGTTCGTGATCAATGCGGACGGCTCGGTCTCGGTACTCACCGATTCGAGTCAACCGCCGTTCGACACGCCGCCGGTCGAGGACACGCTGATCGGAGTGCTGAACGAGTCGGGTTTCCCGATTCCGTCGCTCACCCTGGCTTCCACCGACGATGCGTTCGGCTTCGACGGTGACGGGATCTGCAGTGCGTCGACGACGCCCGAGGCGCCAGGTTGCCGGTTCGCCACCACGTCATCGGGCTACGAGGGGCCGGACAACACCTTCAGCGTCGTGGACGACAATCACGGCACGGTCAACTTCACCGGCGGCGGACTGCCGTCTGGCCAGTCGACCTATTTCGGGCTTGAAGGCAACGTCACGCCCCAGTCGCTGGAGTTCCCGCTGGCCGCTCAGCCGGTCGCGGTGACGGCGACCGAGGGCCACTCATTCTCCGGTCCGGTGGCGACGTTCGTCGACAGCGACGCCTCCGATCCCAACGACTCGGCCGCGAACGACACGGCGACGATCGACTGGGGCGACGGAACAACCAGCGCCGGGACGATCACGGCCAACGGCGGCGGTCACTTCACCGTGTCCGGGACGCACACGTACGCCGACGAGGGCTCCCCCACGATCAAGGTAAGCGTCAGCGACCCAGACGACCCGGGCGGTCCGGCCAAGACCTCGGCTCCGGCCACGGTGCTCGACGCCGCCCTGGCCGCAACCAACGGCACGCCGCTGAGCGGGATCGAGGCACAGGTCACCAGGGGCACGGTTGCCACGTTCACCGACGGCAACCCCGGCGCCACCTCAGCCGATTTCACCTCGGGCGGCGGTTCCACCACCATCAACTGGGGTGACGGGCAGAGCAGCGCGGGGACCGTAACGCGGACCGGCCCCGGCCAGTTCACCGTCACCGGCAGCCACGCCTACGCGCACGGCGGCAACTTCACGATCGGCGTGCAGATCGTGGACGACGGCGGCAGCACGGCGACCGCGGCCGACTCGGCGAGCATCGTCATCCCGACCACCCTGACCTACACCGGAGGGACCACCGGCGACTTCGACGACCCGGCGACCCTGGCCGCCCGGCTCACCGACTCCAACTACGGCACTCCGATCGCGAACCAGCCGATCAGCCTGCGGTTGGACAGCCAGTCTGCCTGCACCGCGACCACGGATGCCAACGGCGTCGGGCAGTGTTCGGTGATCCCGGCGGAGCCAGCCGGCACCGTGCAGGTCACTGGCACGTTCGCCGGCACGCCGTTGTTCCTCCCCTCCTCCGCCACGGTGAACTTCGCGGTGACGAAGGAGGAAACGGCGCTGTCCTACACCGGCGACACCCATGTCGCCAACGGCACCCCGGCGCACCTGTCCGGCGTGCTGACCGAGGACGGGGTCACCCCGATCGCCGGCCGTCAGGTGGTATTCACGATCGGTTCCGGCGCCTCCGCGCAGACCTGCACCGCTACCAGCGGCGCCAACGGCAACGCGAGTTGCACCATCGCATCGGTCAACCAGCCATTGACGGCCGCCGGCACGGTGCCGGTCACGGCCGTGTTCGCGGGCGACCAGTTCTATCTGCCCTCCAGCGCATCGGCCACACTGTTGTTGCAGTTCCTCACCGGACGAGCGTTCGGGCTCAGCGCCAACATCAACCTGGTCCTGCTGAACCTCACCGTCCCGGCAACGCCGGACACCGGCCAGGTACGCACCGCGAACGCCGGTTCGACAACGACGCCGTGCACAGCGCACCTCGGCGCGCTGGCGGTGATCAACGCGAACGTGTTGTGCGCCAACGTCACGACCACCCTGGCACCCGGCACATCGACCGCGACATCCTCGGTGGCCGATGTCACGATCGGTATCCCCGGCCTGCCCGTGATCACCGCGACGGCGGTCAAGGCAACGTCGACCACCACGTGTACGGCGTCCAGCGGCACGACCAAGATCACCAGCCTCACCATCGGCGGGGTTCCGGTGAATGTCAGCGTCGGACCCAACACCACGGTCGACGTGGCCGGGTTGGCCAAGCTGGTGATCAACGAACAACTGCCGGTGGCAGGTGCCGACAAGGGCCTCACGGTCAACGCACTGCATCTGACCGGTCTCGGCGGCGCGGTGGACGTGGTGGTCGCGTCCGCGACCAGTGACGCCCACAACTGCTGATCCGAACTCGGAACGAGCCGACTCCGGTGTCCCCCGGCCCATACAGGCCTCGGGACACCGGAGTCGTTCGCGGCACGAATTCGCCCTCGTACTCGCCAGTTGGCACTGGACGAATTAGCGTTTCCGCCACCGGTTCGCGGGCTTCGGTGGCGGCCGGTGCGGTGGGGCGGCTGGCCGCGATGGCGAACAAATGCCGGACCAGCGCGATGACCGCGACGATCACGACGAGCCCGCACACGCCGAGCCAGCCGAGCGAGCTGTAGGCGCGGACGCCGAGCCAGGAACCCAGGCTGCCGCCGAGGAACGCGCAGGTCATGTAGGCGGTGTTGAGCCTGCTGCGCATTTCCGGCCGTAGCGCGAAGATCCTGGCCTGGTTGGCGACCTGGCCGGACTGCACGGCGATGTCCAGCAGCAGCATGCCGGCCGCAAGGGTGACCAGACCGATCGCGCCACCCAGGTTCGCGGCGGTGAGCACACCGGCGGCGACGATGGCGCAGAAGAAGCAGATCAGGTTGATCGGGTTCGGCCCGATCCGGTCGATCCTGCGGCCGACGATCGGGCTGAAGAACATGCTGCCGGCGCCGACGAGTGCGATCAAACCGACGACCTGTGCGTTCAACCCGAACTTCGGGCCGGTGACCAGTAGCGCGAGGCTGGTCCACGCCGCGCTGAACCCGCCGAACATACTCGCCTGGTACAGGCACGAGCGGCGAAGGTCGGGCTCGGTGGCGAGCAGTCTGAACGCGGTGCCGAGCAAGGCCGGGTAGCGCTGGCGGGAGGACGGGTTGGTCGCCGGCACGGTGAACGCGAGCAGCCCGGCGAGGGCGACCACCAGGCCGGCCGCGATCAGGTACGGCATCCGCCAGCCAAGCCATTGGCCGAGCGTGCCACTGAACGTCCTGGCCAGCAGGATGCCGCCGAGCAGACCGGAGAGCAGCGTGCCGGTGACCGCGCCGCGCCGGTCGTCCGGCACAAGGCCCGCGGCCATCGGCAGCAGGATCTGCGGAACGACCGTGGTCAGGCCGATGATGCCGCTGATCACGATGAGCACCGGCAGGCTGGCGGACAGGCCGGCGACCACGAGGCCGAGCCCGGTGACTCCGAGCAGCCCGACGATCAGGGGACGGTGTCGGATTCGGTCGCCCAGTGGGACCAGCAGAAACAGGCCGACCGCGTAGCCGAGTTGGGCGGCGGTGGCGACCAGGGCGGCCGAGTCGGGCGTGACGTGCAGTCCGGCGGCGATCAGCGGAATGATCGCCTGGGGGAAGTAGATGTTTGCCACGGCAACGCCACAGGCGAGCGCCAGGATCAGAATCACCCCTCGCCCCAATGTCGGGCGGGATGCGTCGTTCGCCACTGCCGCTCCTTCCGATCGAACTGTATGGTTCGAAACCTTAGTGAGCCTTGGGCTCGCAGTCAACGAACTGGTTCGTTTATGCTGGCGACATGTCGTACGACTCCAAGGCGACCAGGGAACGAATCCTCGCCGCGGCCACCGCCGAGTTCGCGGAGTTCGGGGTTTCCGGTGCTCGCGTCGACCGCATCGCCGCTGAGGCCAAAGCCAACAAGCGGGCGATCTACGACTACTTCGGTGACAAGGACGCGCTGTTCGGGGCCGTGCTCGAAGACCAGATGACGCACTGCGCCGAAGAGGTGCGGATCGACGGCGGCGACGTCGCCGACTACGCCGAGCGCCTGTTCGAGTACCACACCACCAACCCGACAACCCTGCGCCTGCTGATGTGGGAAGCACTGGAATTCGGGGACCGACCGGTCCCCGCCGAGGACATCCGGGCCAAGAAGTACCGGTCCCGGGTCGAGGCGGTGATCGCCACCGGCGTGGACGAGGACACCGCGGCGATGCTGGTCTTCCTCACCCTCGGCCTGGTGAACTGGGGTTTTGTCGTGCCGCAGTTGCGCAGGATGGTGCTCGGCGAGGACCACTCGACCGAACGGCTGCATCGCATGGTCGGCGATGCGGTGCGCGCCCTTGCCGAGTCGGCCGCCGCGCGCCCTGGACTGGTGGGCTGACGGCGGCCGGCCCGACCTGCTCACGCACCCGACGCGATCAGATCGCCGGCGCGCTCGGCGAGCATGGTGACCGGAGCGTGCGTGTGCGCACGGACCGGTGTCGGGATGGCCGACGCGTCCACCACCCGAAGCCCGGTCGTGCCCCGCACACGCAGTCCGGGATCGACGACGGAAGCCGGGTCGGCACCCATCCGACAGGTGCCGACCGGATGGTGAATGTTCTCCCGGTACGCCGGACGTAGTCGGCGGCGTCGGGGGACAGCGTGACCGGGTTCGGGTACCGGATGCCGGCGATAAGGTAATCACCTTGGCACTGTCCGGTGTGGACGAACCAGCCAAGGCGATCAGCTGGCAGCGTCCGCGCGCTGTTGCTCGATGGCGGCGGCCAGGACCGAGTCGAACACTCCGGGGAAGCGGGCCTCCAGGTCGTCTCGGCGCAATGACAGGAGGTTCTCGCGGCCGGAGGGCTGCTGCCAGATGACTCCGGAGTCGCGCAGGACCCGCCAGTGGTGCGTGAGCGTGGATTTGGAGACGCCGGGCAGGATCGATCCACAGCTGTGCTGTTCGCCGTCCGCAAGTACCAACACGATGTCAAGGCGAATCGAATGGGATAACGCTGCCAGCACGTCCTCCAACCGAATTCGATCACGGTCGGGGTGGTGGGGCAACATCCCGAAACCTCCATCGGCCACGCGACGCCATGTCGTCATCTCTCGAACATTCCAATCGTGCCGATCGTAGCGGAGACCGAACACTTCCGCCTATAGTACTAGAGTACTCGTACAATCGTAACGACGGTACGGAAGGCATCCGCAATGTCTCAACAGTCACCGCGGCACCTCGGTCTGATCCTGGCGTTCCTCGCGCTGGCACAGTTGATCTTCTCGCTGGACATCAACATCGTGTTCGTTGCGCTGCCGGATATCGGCAAGGCGCTCGGTTTCACCAGCAACACCCAACAGTGGATCGTCGGCGCGTACACGGTCTTCTCCGGTGGGTTCCTGTTGTTCGGCGGCCGAGCGGCGGATCGCCTCGGCAGGCGGCGGATCTTCGTCACCGCCCTCGCGCTGTACGCCGTCTCGTCCCTGGCCGGCGGCCTCGCTCCCTCGGCAGGGATCATCGTCGTCGCACGAGCCGCGCAGGGAATTGGTGGCGCGCTACTACTGCCGTCGACGCTGTCGTTGATCAACAACCTCTACGCTGAAGGACCCCGCCGTAACCGTGCACTGGCTGTGTGGGGAGGCGCCGGCGCCTCCGGCCTGACCATCGGCGCGCTGCTCGGCGGCGTCCTCACCCAGAACTTCGGCTGGCCGGCCGTGTTTTTCGTGAACGTTCCGCTCGCCGCCATCGCGCTCGCCGGTGCTCTCGCGTTCATCCCGAAAGACACCGCGATCACCGTGCGGCGCGGCTTCGACCTGCCCGGCGCACTGACTGTGACCAGCGGCGCCACGCTGCTCGTCTTCGGCCTCGTCGAAGGTCCGGTGTCTGGCTGGGGTTCGGTCACGAACATCGGCGCGTTCGTGCTCGCGGCCGCCCTGCTGGTGAGCTTCGTGGTGATCGAGGCCCGGTCCCGCGAACCGCTTATGCCACTGGAACTGCTGCGCAACCGATCGCTACTCGTCGCGGTCACCATCACGTTCCTCTACATGGCGTCCTTTGGCACACTGCCGTACTTCGAGTCCAACCTGTTGCAGAACGTCAACGGGATGACCGCGCTCCAGTCCGGCCTGGCGTTCCTCGTGCCGTCGGTGGCCATCGCCGCAGGGACCCAGCTCGGCGAACGGCTCACAACGCGCCTGGGTACCAAAGTCACGCTGGTCGGCGCACAGCTCGTCGGTGCGGCCGGAACGGCCGTGCTCACCTTCGGATTCCACTACCAGGCCGGCTACGCCGCACTGGTGCCCGGCCTCATCATCTCCGGTCTCGGCCAAGGCGTCACATGGACGGCGATGTGGATCGCGGCGGCCACCGGTGTGAGCCCGGACAAGGCGGGCGTTGCCAACGGAATGGCCACCACCACGTTGTCGCTCGGCAACGCTATCGGCCTCGCGGTGCTGGTCGCCATCTCCAGCATTGGCACGGCCCACCTGACCGGCGCTCGGCTCGCGACCGCGCAGGCGTCCGGTTTCGCCATCGCTGTGTGGATCACGGTGGCCATCACGGTCATCGGCTCGCTGCTGGCGCTGACCCTGCCCCGCCGGGTCCCCGGCAAGGTCATCGAACCGCAGGACGAGGTGGTCGCTCAGGTCCAGAGCTGAGGCGGTACCGGGCATTCGGCAGTGCTCCCGGCGCCGCCGAATGCCACTCCGCAGCATGCGGGGTTCCTGCCGCAACTCGCCGTGGATCGCCGGACAGTTGGAGGTATACCGGCTTTGGAGGTGTGCAGGCCGACAACAACCGCCGCTGGTCGAGCGGCTTGGCGCGCATGCCAACCGCTGCGCCCGACCTCGACAAACAAAACAGGGTCTCTGTCGAACAGGTTCAAGGCGGCAACCAGCCGGATTTTTCGGCAGTTGGTGCGCTGTCCCATCCGCTTCATCAATGAGCCGTTTTCATCCTGGTCTGGATGCGTTGACGGACAAGACTTATCGTTGATCACAGGTGGATGATCACCGGCGTGTCGACACCCGGACATGGCGAAGCCCCTGGTAGCAGAACTTTCGACCAAGATCGCTCAGCAGAACCCAGGGGCTTCACATGCTGTTCTACCGTGCCGCGCTGCCGTTGTCACATCAGACCCTCACCTTCGTGTCCGGCATCATCCGCACCCACCGCAAGCAGCTCGGTTCGATGTGGCGCAAGCTCAACCCAGGCCAGCAAGCCCTGGCGGTGCTGGTGTACCTGCGCAAAGGCGAGCCATTCGCCGAGGTCGGCGCCGGATTCGACATCTCCACCACGACCTGCTGGCGCTACGTCAACGAGACGGTGGACCTGCTGGCCGCGCGGGCGCCGAAGCTACGCGCGGCACTACACAAGGCCAAACGCGACGGCCTGGCCTACGTGATCATCGACGGCACGCTGATCCCGATCGACCGCCTCGCCGCTGACCGGCCCTTCTACTCCGGCAAGCACAAGATGCACGGCACGAACCTGCAGGTGATCGCCTCACCGGATGGCACCATCCTGTGGGTCTCCGGCGATCTGCCCGGCAGCACTCACGACACCGCCGCCGCCCGGATCTGGCAGATCCTCGACGCCCTGCGCGAGGCCGGACTCATCGCACTGGGCGACAAGGGTTATCACGGCTACGACGAGACCGGTGAACTGGTCCTGACCCCGTACAAGGGCCGTAACAAGCCCGAGTCGCAGAAAGACGCCAACCGTGCCCACGCCCGCCTGCGCGGACCTGGTGAACGCGCCAACGCTCAACTGAAGACCTGGCGCATCCTGCGCAAGCTTCGCTGCTGCCCCCGACGCGCCGGACAACTCGCCAAGGCCATCCACGTGCTACAGAACTACGAGATCACCGCAGGATGAAAAAGGCTCAATGTGTTGTGCCGCACATCCGCTTAGCCTGTGATTCACACCGACGGCGCTATTCCGAAAACGTAGCTACCGGGTTCCGCGAGTGAGCTCAGGGAGTCCGGCGCCAAGTGTACTGGCCTGGGCAACATGGTCGGAAAGGCACGGCGCTACTTTGCCAAGTAGTCAGGAAACGTCCCGGCTGGTGTTGGGGCGCGCTCTGCCAAGGTGGCAAAGTCGTCACTGATTCCGTCCGGTGAAAGGCGCCCGGGTGGTAGGTTGGCCTCAGTGGGGGCTGGGGATGAAGCTCAGCGTGGTCCTTCATCGCCCATAATAATCGAGGCTATCTCTCCGAAGCTATTGGGGGCCGGGGAAGGCGCATGTCGGTAGAACAAGAGAACCGACTGTTGTCGGTTATCAAGGATATGTCGTTGTCCGACTTTGTGGGCGATACTTTCGGCTGCCTTCCGCGCGCTGATCAGCGCCGATGGGCACACGCCTACCTGCAAGGATTGCTTGCACTGCCGGGAAAGAAGACGTTGCAGCGATTGGCCGCTGCCGCGTCGTCACCGCCGGTCGCGCCACACGGCCTGCACCAGTTCATCAATTCCAGCCCGTGGGACTGGAATCCGCCTCGGCGCGCACTCGCCCGGATCATCGCCAACCATCGACGGGTCCGGGCCTGGACCGTCGGAATGTCCATCATCCCCAAGCGTGGTGAGCACTCGGTCGGCGTGCACCGCCGGTTCATCACCGAAATCGGAAGAACCGTCAACTGCCAGGCCGCATTAGGGCTGTTCCTCTCAACGGACCAACGCTGTTTCCCGGTTGACTGGAGCATCCTGCTCGGCGAGTCGTGGCTCGATGACGAGCGACGGCGCAGGGTCCGGATTCCGGAAATGGTGCGGCCCTGGACGGACTTGGAGCACCTGGTCCACTTCGCCGACCTCATCGCCGCCACCCGTCCCTCGGTGCGTGCGCCACTGGTGGCGGAGTTGGTCAACGTACCGGACGTCGGCCCGCTCGTCGCCGGTCTCGCCCAGCGCGAGATCGACTTTGTCCTTGAGGTCAACGCAGGTCAACCAGTGTCTCTTGTAGACAGAAGAACGCCGTTCCGGCGGTGGAGCTCAACCAGCGTGACCACGGCGGAACAGTTCCTCGCTGCCGAGCAGACCGGATGGCGGCACATGGTCGTCGGCGGCGACCGGCGCAGCCCGTCGATCATCCGCTGCGCCACGGTGCACCTGCCACGCGGCGCTATGTCCGCGAGGTGGCCGCACCGCGGCTACCGACTGCTCGCCGAATGGTTACCGGACGGGAAAAGGCCGGTCAGGCACTGGATCACCAGCCTTGTCGACGTCGGTGTCGAGGAGGTGCTGGCGCTGGCTGATCATACCGTCCGCGTGCGGTCGATGGTGAAGGAAATGGAGGACGGTTTCGGTCTGCTCGACTTCGAAGGGCGATCGTTTCCGGGTTGGCATCACCATATGACGATGGTCTCCGCTGCGTACGCCTATCGTGGCCTGTTCTCCACTGACAGCTCAGGCGTACTGCCTGAGCAGCGGGCCGACGAGCTGCTGGCCGGAGCGAGCTGATCCGGAACTCGCTGTCGGCTCGCAACATGCGCGGCGATCTACCCAAGTCCCGTTGCCGGTGGTCGTGATGCCGGAACGGGGAGTACGGGAAAGCGGAATTCCCTGCATGCCGCTTTGGACTCTGTTTCACCGTGTTTCTGTCGGGACTCGGTGAAATTGTGGTAGGACAGTTTCTCATTCAGTCAGGAGTTTAATCATGGTAGAATTCTCTGCGCTGCCGGTTGGGTTGGTGCGGCGGGGAACAACCCCGGAAGAAGACGAGTGGCTTGGTCGGGTTGACAAGGTCGCACCGTTACTCGAAGAGAACCGGGAACGCGCCGAGCGCGATCGCCTCACGCCGCCGGAGGTGTTCGAGGCATTGCGCGACGAGGGCTTTCCGCGCTTGTGGGTGTCGAAGGAATTCGGTGGGGAACAGCTCGACCTGCGCACCGGCTCCTTGGTGATCCAGGCGCTGGCCAGGATCGACGCGTCGATCGCCTGGCAGATCGGCGTGCAGGGCGCCATCGGCAGACTCTCGGACTACCTGTCCGAGCCGGTCGCCCGCGAACTGTTCGCCGAGCACACCGGTTTCGTGGTCGGCGGCGTCAACCCGGCTGGCCGCGCCGAGCGGGTGCCTGGCGGCTACCTTGTCAGCGGCACGTGGGGCTTTGCCAGCGGCTCCGCGCATGCCGACTGGCTGGTCTGCGCGGCGTTCGTGACCGAGGGCGGGGAGCGGGTGCTGACCGAGCACGGTCCCGAGCAGGTCATGGTGTTCGTGCCGCGCTCGGCGGTCACCGTGCTGGACACTTGGCACACGCTCGGCCTGCGTGGCACCGGCAGCAACGACTACCGGGTGCCCGAGACGTTCGTGGCGCAGGACCACGCGGTGCCGAGGGAACTGATCCTGCGCGCACCGGCCGCCCGGCCCTCGCGCGCCTTCCCCATCGGCTACTACGACTTCGGGCCGTTCACCTCGGCGTCGACCGCGCTGGGCATCGCGCAGGACGCCTTGGCCTCGTTCAAGGAGTTGGCGCTGGCCAAGACGCCGACCGGTGGGTCGAGCAAGCTCGCGGCCAGCCACACCACTCAGGAGAAGCTGGCCCGTGCCGAAATGCTCGTCCACACGGCCGAAGTGCTGCTGTTCGACGCGGCAGACAACGCCATGCTGCGCGGCGAGACCGGCGGCGACTCGCTGTCCGCGCTGGTCCGCCTGACCGCCGCGACGGTCGCGGAGAACGCGGTCGCCGCGGTCGGCATCCTTTACCAGCTGGCCGGTTCCAGTTCGCTCTACGCCACCAGCCGGCTCGAACGCTGCTTCCGTGACGTCAACTCGGCGACCAAGCACATCACCCTCTCGTCGAGCCATTTCGAGACGGTCGGCCAGTACCTGCTCGGCGGCCCACTGCTGATGCGCCGATGAATGCCCGTCAGTCCACCGTTGGTCAACACGATCTGATGAGGTGAGAAATGGAAACCATGAAAGCCTTGCAGTTGCTGGCACCCCGCAAGACCGTCCTGGCCGAGTTGCCCATTCCCGAGACCCCCGCCGACGGGTTGCTGCTGCGCACCAGATGCGTGTCCATCTGCTCGACCGACATCTCCTTCTTCGAAGGGCACCTGTTCCCTTCGGAGTACCCGGTCGTGCTCGGCCACGAATACCTCGGTGAGGTCGTCGACATCGGCAGTGAATTCGACAGCGGTGACGTGGAGATCAACATCGGCGACCGCATCGTCTACTGGGGACAGACCGACTACGACGGCTTCGCCGAGTACCGCACGCTGCGGCCGATCTTTTCCGGCCAGGTCAAGGAGGACAGGTTCTGGGCCGACCGCAACTTCTCCGACGACCGCAGGGCGGCCGCCGTCAAGGTGCCGGACGAACTCAGCGACCTCGAAGCCTCGTTCATCGAGCCGACCACCGGTGCGTTGCGCTCGATCCTGACCAATCCGCCGAAGGTCGGCGACCGGGTGCTGATCATGGGCACCGGTCCGATCGGAGTGATCGCGGGCAGCGTGATCAAGCGGATGCTCGCGCCGAACTCGATCGTGTCGGTCGACGCGAACCCGCAGCGCAACGGCTACGCCGAGGAGCACTTCTCGCAGCGGGCCTACCTTCCTGACGAGCTGATCGATGAGGTGCCGGAGAACACCTTCGACTACGTCTTCGACGCGCTGCCCACGGTCAACGTCCTCGACGAGCAGAAGGACCCGCGCCGGGTCGCGATGCGCAAGCTCAAGCCCAAGGGCCGCTACGTGCTCTACGGCGCTTCGCAGGAGATGCAGAAGTTCGACACCTGGCTGATGCTCGCCAAGGGGATCAACATCGCGGCCGCGCCGTTCGACGTGACCAGCTTCCCGATGCACCACACAGCGAACGTGATCTCCGTTGCGATGAACATGCTGGTGACCGGAATCGTGAACGGCAAGAAGCTGCTCAGCAGGGTGTGCCCGTTCGACGACTACGACGCGCTCGTCGAGGTCTTCGAGAACTACCGGGGCACGACCGACCTGAAGACCATCGTCGACTTCCGAGGGTAGTCGCGGTGGCGGCGGGGCAGAGCCGCCCCGCCGCCACCGGTCAGGAGTCATCGCCAGAAATCGTTACCAGAAAGGAGAATCACGTGTTGGTTCAGCCTGTCGATTTCACCGTCGCCATGGCGCGGGTCCCCGGGCCGGTCGCCGTTGCCACCACCGTGGACGCCGTCGGCCGGCGCTGGGGCTTCACCGCTACCTCATTCAGTTCGCTGTCCCTCGATCCGCCGCTGGTGCTGATCTGCCTGGCCCGCACCGCGAGCACGCATGCCGCGTTCACCGGCGCGCACCACTTCATGATCAACATACTCGGCGCGGACCATGCCGACGTCGCCCGCAGGTTCGCCACCTCGGGCGTTGACCGGTTCGAAGCTGGCGACATGCGGACCTGCGAACTGGGCCTGCCCGGCCTGCCAGAAGCCACCGTGCGGCTGGCCTGCGCGATGGACAGGGTGCTCAACGGCGGTGACCACAGCATCCTGGTCGGCCGGGTACAGCAGGCGTATGTCAGCGACCGGGCTCCGCTGGTCTACTGCGACCGTGAGTTCGTCGGTGTCGCCCCCGCGCAGGAGTTGGCTGGCGCGAACTGAACTCGGGCTCACGAACTGGGTGCGACGACCAGTGCGATGTAGTTCGGTCCCGGCCCCGGTCCGGGCAGCCACGGCGAGTCGACGTGCCAGAACGCGATGACCGGGACAGTGGGCGGGCTGTGCATGAACTCCAGCGCGAGCGCCGGCTTCATCGGTGGTTGCGTCGTGCCGAGATAGTGGAAATTCCACCCGAGAAGCGTGCGGGTCAACGGCCCGGACTTGGCGATCACCGGCGGGATCAGGGTGGCAGCCGCCGCAGGGTCGGAGAACAGGTCGGACATGGCGCAGCCACAGAAATACGCTTCCGCGCCGATCTCTCCTGAAGACGCGACAACGCGATTGCCGGCAACGGCGGCCACCTTCGCACCGATCTCCGCGTACTGCTCGGGCGAGGCCCAGTTGGTTTGGATCGGGGCGAATCGCGGGGGCAGCCCGTGCTCTCCGTAGTGCACTGCGCAGGCCACGGTGAGCAGTACGACGAGCGCTGCCGGAACCAATCGGGCGCGTGGCGCTCCGCGTGTCTGGCGTGTCGGCGTCGTCATAGCCGGCGTCGCGATGGCAGCGACGGCAGCGGCAAGAAAGATCGCGGTGCAGATGATGCTGGGCCCGTAGTACCAGTGATAGGGCGGAACACCGAGCATCGAGTAGGCCAGGTAGTGCAGCACGCCGGCCAGGGCGAGCGGTGCGACGCGGTCCAACCGGCGGACGCGTTCGGTCGCGCGGAACACGCGCAGCACCAGCCAGATCAGGGCGCCCAACACACCGAGCACGGCGGGCAGGAACGACAACACGGTCGCGGCGGGAAAAACCTTGAGATACAGCTCGGGTCCGGTGCCGAAGCCGTAATCGTGGCCGAATGCCTGCCAGGTGCGCTGCCCCTTCTTGATGAACAGCGTGATCGGCACTGCCGACCCGAGATTGAACCAGCTCCACACGTACCACGGAGCGGTGACCACGATGGCCGCGAAAGGGGCCCACCACCATCGCTTCCGCCACGGGCGCCGGACCAGCAGGAACACCACGATGACGACGATGACCAGGTCAGGGCGGGTCAGCAGGAGCAGGCCGGCGAGAACACCGAAGCGCACCGGTTGATCCTCGACCGCACTGGCGAGCAGCAAGGCGATCAGGCCACCACCCAGGGCGACCTCAAGGCCGATCGAGGACATCAGCAGCGGATCGAGAGCGACGATCGCGGCGGCGAGCAGCGCGAACCACGTTGGCAGGCCGACGGCGCGGGCGACCCGGCGCAGGCCGTACTCAAGCGCGAGGGTGGACAGTACGTAGACGATGCCCAGTGCCAGCACCGGCCGTCGGGTGATCGCGGTGAACAGGGCGAGCACCCATACGTTGAAAACAGAGGTCGCCGTGTTCGCGGTTGCGGTCGGAACGAGACCCCAATGCAGGTGGAAGGCAACATTGCGGGCGTAGCTGAGGGTGATGTAGGCGTCGTCGACCAGCGTCGTCCTGGCGAACACGAACACGACGATCGCGAGCGCCGCTGTCGACATCGTCGGCAACCAGGACCGATTCGGCGCCAATCGTATGTTTCGGCCGTGCCTGCCGGTTCTCACCGGCTTCAGGCGCACCGTCTGGACTGCCGAACTCACCGATCCCCCTACTGGTGTCTGGTCGCGCCTATGGCCACGTCAGGCCAGCCGAAGCGTACCTGTCGAGGGCGTGATGACCGGGCGCTACCGCAGTTGGTCGCGGCGGCGGGTGAGGTAGGCGGTCTCGGCGGTGTTGCCGGCAAGGTCGATGGCTTTGTCGTAGGCAGCGCGCGACTCCTGGCCGCGGCCCAGCCTGCGCAGCAGGTCGGCACGGGTCACGTGATAGGCGTGATAGGCGGCCAACCTGTCCTCAAGACGGTCGACTGCCGCCAGCGCCACTTCCGGGCCGTCGAGCTCGGCGACCGCGATGGCCCGGTTGAGGGCGATGACCGGCGAGGGGTCGAGCCGGACGAGTTGGTCGTAGAGGGCGAGAACCTGCGACCAGTCGGTGTCGCGCACGTCGCGGGCGGAGGTGTGCACGGCGTTGATCGCCGCGAGGATCTGGTAGCGCCCCGGAGCCACCCCGGCGGCGGCAGCGGCGAGGCGCTCGCGCACCAGCCGATGCCCTTCGGCGATCAGCGCGGCGTCCCACGCCCCACGGTCCTGCTCGCCGAGGGGGACCAGTTCGCCGCTTGCCGAAACCCGGGCGCGGCTGCGGGCCTCGATGAGCAGCATCAGCGCCAGCAGCCCGGCCACCTCACCGTCATCCGGCAGAAGGGCACGGAGCAGGCGAGTGAGCCGGATCGCCTCGGCGGTCAAGTCGTGACGGACGGGATCGGTGTCGGGGCCGGTCGCCAGGTAGCCCTCGTTGAAGACGAGGTACAGCACGGTGAGTACGCCGGTGACGCGTGCGGGGAGATCCTCGGCGGCCGGCATCCGGTAGGGGATGCGAGCCGCTTTGATCTTGGCTTTCGCGCGGGTGATCCGCTGCCCGATCGCGCTCTCGGCCGCCAGGAAGGCGCGGGCGATCTCGGGCACGGTCAGGCCGCCGACCATGCGCAGCGTCAACGCAAGGCGAGCTTGCATCGCCAGCGCGGGGTGGCAGCAGGTGAAGATCAGCCGGAGCCGGTCGTCGTCGATGGCGCCGGGAGGCTCGGGCGGTTCGTCGCCGTAGCAGGGCAGAGCCATCAACTGAGCCTCCTTCTGCTTGTCCTCGCGCTTGTTCTCGCGCCGGATGCGGTCGATGGCCTTGCGGTTGGCTGTGGTGGTCAGCCAGGCGCCGGGGTTGGGGGGCACGCCGTCGGCCGGCCACCGCTCGACGGCGGTCGCGAACGCCTCCGCTGCCGCTTCCTCTGCGATGTCAAGGTCACCGAAGCGCCTGGTCAGGGCGGCGACCACCCGGGCCCACTCGGTGTGGTGGGCCCGGGTGATCGCCTCGCGGACGTCGACCATGCTCACTCGGCTGACTCGGCTGACTCGGCCGCGAACGGCCGCACCTCGACCTTCCGATTGCACGCCTTCGACCCCTCGGTGGCGAGCTTGAGCGCCACGTCGAGGTCGGGGGCCTCGATGATCCAGAAGCCGGCGAGGTACTCCTTGGACTCCAGAAAGGGCCCGTCGATGACCATCGCCTCATCGCCCCGGTTGTCGATGACGGTGGCCGTGTCGGGCGAGGCGAGGCCGCCCGCGAAGACCCAGTGGCCCTCGGCCTGGAGCCGGTCGTTGAACACGTCGATCGCGGCCTGCTCGGCCGGGGTGGCGAGGCTGGCCTGGTCGTGGATCACGGAAAACAGGTACTGCATCTGAAGATCACCTCCTGTGGTGTCAGGCCGCCGCGTACTGCGGGCGCCCGGCCGGTCGGTAGACCTGGATCGTCACGCCCTTCGTGTCGACTCGCGACTCGACCAGGTCGAGCGCGAGATCCGGGCCCGCGTCCGGGAACAACCGCGCGCCCTGGCCGAGAATCACCGGGATCACGATCAGCGTCATCTCGTCGACCAGGTCGTTCTCCAGCAGCCACCGGGTCAGGGCGCCACTGCCGTGCACCTGCAACTCGCCCCCTGGCTTGGCCTTCAGGTCCGCGATGGCGGTCGCGAGGTCGCCGGACAGGACGGTGGTGCCCGACCAGGCCGGATCGGTGAGCGTTGTCGATGCCACGTACTTGGGCCGGGTGTTCAACGCCCCCATGACGGCCTCCCAGCCGGGGACGTCTCGGGCCGCCCAGGACCCCCACGAGCCTGCGAACAGCTCGTAGGTCCGCCGGCCGAACAGGAACGCGTCAGCGCTCTGGTAGGTCTGTTTGATGAAGGTCGTTGTCTCGTTGTCGCCCTTGCCCCTGGCCCATCCGCCGCGCTCGAATCCGTTCCTGCGGTCCTCGTCCGACGTGCCGCCGTTTCCCTGCATGACTCCATCGACGGTGACCTGCGTCATGGTCGTCAGCCTCATGATCGCGGTTCCCTTCCGTTTGGGGCAGCCCCTGGTGGGCGGCCTCACCCCTACTACGAACACCACCGCCCCGATCCGACACTTCCTCCAGGATCGCGCTCAGATCGGTTGGGGTGCTTCCTTCAGGCCCGAGAACACGGCGGCGATCAGGCGTCGGCCCTGAGCAATGCCTTCCTCGTTGTTCGCGACCCGCCACAGGAAGCTCATCAGCATGATGATGTCGGCGGGGTCGTGCCCCTCGGCGATGGTGCCCTCGGCCACGCAGGCATCGACCAGCTTCGCCACCGTGGCGGTGGTCGGCGCCCAGGACGCGTTGATCACATCCTGCGCCGCAGCACTGTGCAACGCGTCGCCAAGACCGTGTTTGATGCGAACATAGGCCGACAGCGTCTCGAACCATCCATTGTGGAGCGACTGGCGGATGGCGTGTTAACTGCCTTGCGAGCCCTGACTCACCAGTGTGCCTGGGTTGGTACGGCCCGTGGCGGCGTTCAGCCAGAAGGCACCGCGCAGACCGTGGAAGACGGCCATGGCATAGGCGCCGATGGCGACAAAGATGCCGGCGGCCCATGGATGGCCAGGCATATCGGCCCAAAATGCGAAGAGGGTAGCCAGCAGGATTCCGGTCACACCGGCGAGCGCGTTGCGCAGGGGTGAGTTCCCCAGCAGGTTCGGGAACTCCTCACCGACGAGGCCCTTGATCAGGTGTGGTAGCGCGTTGACGCCCATGAGTCCGGCGAGGAAAGAGAGCGCGATGGTCTGGAACATGATCCCTCTTATTTCAGTCAACAGATGTTGACTGAACGTTACCCTGGTTCGGACCTTGAGTCAACATGTGTAGGCTGAGTCGGTGGGTTCCGCACGCGTTTCCCGGGCTGAGCAGCGTCGTCGTACCGAGGATCGGATTGTGGTGACGGCGCGGAGATTGTTCGCCGAACACGGCTATGACCGGACGACGATTCGCGCGATCGCGGCTGAGGCGAAGACCGATCCCGGCCTGGTCATGAGGTACTTCGAGTCGAAGGAGAAGCTCTTCGCCCGGGTCGCGGTAGTTGACCGGCACGAACCCATTGGCGGAACCCCTGAGCAGATCGCTGAACTGCTACTGGCGTCGCTGGGTGCGAAGGTGGCGGCGGAGCCCGTCGCCGCGCTCGCAGCTGTTCGGTCGATGTTCACCCACCCCGAGGCCGCCAACGAGGTGCGCGAGGCAATGCTCGCCGAGCAACGCCAAGTCGCCCAGGCAATGACCGGGGAGGATGCAGACCTGCGGACAGGACTGATCGGCGCGCTGACACTGGGGACCGTCATCGGGCGGTACCTGTTGAGCCTGGATGGGCTGCGGGACGCGCCGCCGGACCGGATCGTCGCGTTGCTGCGCCAGTCGTTCCACTCGATTATTCATCGTGACCCCGAGCCCGATCCGACCGACTAAACGTTCTCGGTGAGAACGACAGCCGCGTGATGCCGCAACAAGTCGATTCCGAAGAGCCCTCTCCTGGCGGCGGCGCCGAGCAGGAAGCCGAAGCGAATCCGGGTCATGGCATCGAGAACTGGGCACCATCACCCGTGCCTGGCTGGGCATCTTCACGCCTACCTCGGCCGTGAGGACGGCACCACACACAGCGCCGGTTCCAACGTCACGAACATGCCAGCCACGTGAAACAGCAGTTCAGACACACAATGATGTTGATCTCAATCGGAAAAGCCTACGGAGCCTGCAACGGAACCGCGCTGGGGCACGCCGCACCGCGCAGGGCGTGGCTGTCGTCGCTGTTGTTGGGAGCACCTGCCGGTGGTGGACGGCGACGGCAGCCTGCTGGGCATCGTCAGCCGCAGCGACCTGCTGCGCGTCTTCCTCCGGCCCGATCGCGACATCGCGGCCGAGATCAACGACGAGATCCTCGCCGGCGCGAACGACGCGCGCGCGGACGTGATCGACGGAGTGGTCGTGTTGCGCGGGACGCTGCCCGGCACGGATGTTCGGGCCGGCGTTGTCGCGTCCGCCCGCGAGGTCGAGGGCATCATCGACGTGATCGAACACCTGACCTGCGAGAACGAGCTGAACGTCGGAAGCAGGGACCATTGACGGTGCGGTCGAGGTCTTTGGTCCTGTCCGTCCATCATGGTCACCCGCCAGGGTGGGCGCATGCCCTTGTACAGCATCAGTACTCCGGATGGTGACCGCCGATCGCAACCTATCGTGACCCACGGACCACGGCGGCGGTGCAGGACGTCGCGGCGTACTTCGACGACGTCGTTGCGGCGCTGGGCGACGTCGGTGTCCGGACCAGCTCCGTCGAGATCGACGCCCGCCAGCCGCTGCGCGGTCGGCTGGTCGTGACCGAACCGGGCGCAACGCGATCCCGTGTCCTGGACTGGCATCGCGACACCGGCTGGTGGTGCGCCCGTGCCCGGCGGCTGGGCGCTCGACCGAGCGGGTGGCTGATAGTGATCGGCGACCCGCAGGCTGCCGCGGTCGACGTGGCTCGCCAGTTCCGGTCCCACTTGCTGGTTCCCAGGAACGGTGAGTGACTCCGCGCCAGATCTACTGTGGACTATTCCGACTGGTGCTGTGCCCTGTCACGCAGTTCGGTGGCGAGCACCGCGGCCTGAGTGCGTCGCTCCATACCGAGCTTGGTCAGCAGCCGGGACACGTAGTTCTTCACGGTCTTCTCGGCCAGGAACATCCGCTCCGAGATCTGCCGGTTCGTCAGCCCCTCACCGAGCAGGCCCAACAGCGTTCGCTCCTGCTCGCTCAAACCCGCCAACGGCCCCGGCTTCTCAATGCTGGCACGAAGCCTGCTCATCAACGCGGCAGCGGCGCGATTGTCCAACAGTGACCTGCCGGCACCGACCGTGCGGATCGCCTCGACCAGTTCCATACCCTTGATGTCCTTGATCACATAACCACCGGCTCCTGCCAGGATCGCGTCCAGCATCGCCTGCTCGTCGGTGTAGGAGGTGAGCATCAGGCAGTTCAGCTCCGGCATCTTCGACCGCAGCTCGCGACACAGCTCGACGCCGTTGCCATCGGGCAGGCGCATGTCCAGCACCGCGACGTCCGGCCGCAGGGCCGGAATTCTCGCGAGCGCCTCGGACACCGACGAAGCCTGACCGATCACGGTCAGGTCCTCCTCGACCTCGATCAACTCGGCGACACCCCGCCGAACGACCTCATGGTCGTCCACCAGAAACACGCTCAGCACGAGGCCCCCTTCGGCCGGTCCACAGTCAGTGAGTCCCAGCGTAAGTCCGCGACCGGTGTCCTGGTGCGGCGAAAGACCCCTGATCAAAGGACCAAGGTCACCAGCGCGGCCGATGCGGGGTACCCGTTCAACCTGATCGAACCGTTCGTAGGCCGACCAGGTACTCCAGCAGCGTGGCGAGCACCCGCTTGCTCAGTTCACGCTCGCGCGCGTCGCACAGCATGATGGGTACCCGCGAGTCGAGGTCCAGTGCGTTGCGCACCTCCTCCGGCTGGTAGAGCGGCGCGCTGTCGAAGCAGTTGACGGCGATCACGAACGGCACGTTGCGCCGTTCGAAGAAGTCCACCGCCGCGAAGGAGCGTTCCAACTTCCGGGTGTCGGCGACAACGACCGCGCCGAGCGCGCCTCGGGTGAGTTCGTCCCACATGAACCAGAACCGGGTCTGGCCCGGGGTTCCGAACAGGTAGAGCACCAACTGGGGGTTGAGGGTGATCCGACCGAAGTCGATGGCGACCGTGGTGGTCTTCTTGTCCTCGATCCCGGTCAGATCATCCAGTGCGACGCTCTGTTCACTGATGATCTCCTCCGTCCGCAACGGTTCGATCTCGCTGACCGAGCCGACCATGGTGGTCTTGCCCGCGCCGAAACCACCGGCTATGAGAATCTTCACGGTCTCCGCCAGCACGATTGGTTCAAGGTCAGAGCCTGCGAATGCCATGAAGGACCGCCTGGAGTAGTTCGAGGCTGGGAGCGTCGTCGGACGCAACCGGCGGGGAACGATGGATGACGTAGCCGCGTTCGATGAGATCGCTGAGAATCACTTTCACCACTATCAGCGGGAGATTCGCGTTGGCCGAGACCTCAGCCACCGAGCAGGGTGTCTGGCAGATTCGCATGATCTCGGTGTGTTCCGGACCGACAGCTTCGCTGATGCGTTCCAGCACGGCCACGACCAGCGTGATCATCTCCAGATTTCCGTGGCTGGGACGGCTCCTGCCCCCGGTCATGAAATACGGCCGGACCAATGCGGAGATGTCGTGGTGTCTGGCCTCGTGCCGGGGGTTCATCGGGTCTGGTTGCTCGGCGCCGGGCTCGTCGGGTTACCCGTGCGGGGGTGGCTGGCCAGCGTGGTGCCCACTCGCATGACGAGCCGGTTCATCTCGTAGGCGATCAGCCCCAGATCCGCTCCCTTGACCGTGAGGCAGGCGAGGCAGGCACCCGATCCCGCGGCCATGACGAACAGGAAGAAGTTCTCCATCTCGACCATGCTCTGTCGCACCCCGCCACCCCTGAAGTGGCGGGATGCCCCATGGGAGAGGCTCTGGAAGGCGGCGGCCATCGCCGAGAGATGTTCACCATCCTCCTGGGTCAAACCGCTCGACCGCCCGATGAGGATTCCGTCGGAGGAGAGCACCGCTGCCCGGTCGATGCCGACCACCCGCTCGACGAAGTCGTCCATCAACCAGGTCAGTTCCACGTTTGTCGCTGTACTGCTTTTCGCTGTCGTGCTTTTCGCTGGGCTTTCCACGGTCAAGTCCTTGTCTTGGCTACCTGGGTCAGCCGCGCTCGGAATCCCAGGTCTCGAAGTCGGCGCGGCCTCTCTCGGTGCCGCGCTGGAAGGCGTTCATCATGTGCCGGGCTGCGGTCGCGACCGTCTCGCTGTCGTTCGGTTCGACGTATTCCTGCGGGACATCGTCCGGTTCGTCCTGTAGTTGTGGGGCGAGATGCTTCTGCCGCGTACGTCGGGGCAGCATCGGGCGGCCGTCATCGACGGCGTCCGACCTCGGCCACTGCGGAGCCTGCTCCTCAAGATAGGAGGACGGCCACGGGGACGGCGTTGGACTGCTACTCGTCGGCTGTCGCAGCGTCAAGGTGGTGGCTGGTCCGCCGCTCACCGGCCCGGCGGCTGGGTGGCCGGCCGGCACAGGCGGGCGTACGCCCACGGCGTCGCGGTCGAACCAGCCGTGTGCCGGCTCGACGCCGTGCACGGTCTCGCTCTCGTCGGCCGCGATGGTCAGGTCCGTTGGAATCAACACGACCGCGCGAAGCCCGCCATACGACGACTCCTGGAGGCTGACGCGGATGTTGTGCCGCTGAGCCAGCCGTGCGACCACGAAGAACCCGATCCGCGACGCCTCGTTCAGCGCCATGAAACCGAAATCGGGCGGCTCGCGGAACATGGCGTTGTAGACATCGCAGTCATCGCGCGGGATACCGATTCCCTGGTCCTCGATCTCCACGACGGTGCCATGCCCGACCCGGTTGCTTGACACCTCGATCCGGGAGCCGGACGGGGAGAACTCGATGGCGTTGTCCACGAGTTCGGACAGCAGGTGCACGACATCGGTGATGGCATGCGCGGCCACCTGCATGTCCTGAATCCGTTTGAAGGTCACTCGGTTGTACTGCTCTGTCTCGGCCACGGCGCCGCGGATCAGGTCGATGAGGCGAACCGAGCCGTGCCACTGATTGGCCAGTTGGCCGCCACCGAGAATGATCAGGTTCTCCGCGTTGCGCCGTTCTCGGGTGCTGAGGTGATCCAACTGGAACAGCAGCGCCACCTGGTCCGGATCGTCGGCCCCGCGCTGCGCCTTGTCGAGCACCTGCAACTGGCGCTGCACGAGGGCCTGGCTACGGCGGGCGATGTTCAGGAACACCGCGTTGGTGCCCCTGCGTAGCCGTGCCTCTCGCACGGCGGCCTCGACCGCACTGCGCTGCGCCTCGGTGAACGCGGCGGCGACCTCGCCGACCTCGTCGGGTCCGTAGTCGAGATCGGGCACTGCCGCACCGGGGTCGAGTCGCTCGCCGCCGTGCCGGATGCGGTCGACCACCGCTGGCAGTCGCGCGCTGGCGTCGAGGGTGTCCGTGCGGAGCCGGTGCAAGCGGCGGATCAGGTCACTGCCGATCCGCAGCGCCACGACGAGGACGGCGACCGCGAGCAACAGGCTGGCGGCGGCGATGCTCGTCGAGCGGGTCATCGCGGCGTCGGCCGACTGCTTCTCCTGGTTCGCCGCGAGATTGCCCAGATCGCCGAGACCCATGGTGCTCAGCGTGGTCGCGCTCGTACGCACCACGTCCTGCCAGCGCTGCATGCTCACCGGCAGCGGCGGTTCGACGCGTTGTGGCACCATGCTCTGGCGGACAACGGCGGTCTCGACCGCTCCCAGATCGTTCCAGTCCGCCGACGATCGCAGCTGGTCGAGCTTGCTCTGGTCGGCGGCGGGGAGTTCGGGTCGGAGGGCGGCGACCTCGATCCGATACCCCCTGGTCAGTGAGTCGTACTCGTCGGCCTCCTGCGCGGTAAGACCGCCGTTGGCGTACGCGGCGGCGGCGAGCGCGTTGCCTCGGTCCAGCCAGTCCGACATCCGCATCAGTTCGGAGGCCGTTGCGCGTTCCAGGGCCACGGCCCGGTCGGTGGAGTCCTCGCCGATCGCGTTGGCTGCCGTGATCATGGCATCCGCGACCTGGTTGTAGGCGGCGTAGACCTGCAACCGCGTCGCGTTTCCGCTGTCGATTTTCTGCCGCATTCCGATAATTTGCGGCATTGTGCCGATGAATTGGCCGATCGCCGTCTTCGCATCGACCGGCATCGCGTCCGCGACCTGCGTCGATATGGCACTGAATCGGGACAGTAGTTGATCCATTCCTTGGCGGGCTTGGCCGAGTGCGGCGCGATTCTCCGACGACGGATCAGCCACCATGGCGATACTCGCCCGGCGTTCCTCGCTCAATGCGGGCATAAATGGAACGGCCATGTTGTAGCCGGTGGACAGCAGGGTCGCGGTATTACTTTGCCGTACCGCGTTGACGAGCAGGTATGCGTTGATGCCGACGCCGGCGCCGATGAGCACAACGCTGGGAATCAGGGCAATGGCGAGCACACGGGACCGAAGCGACGATCGAGATCTGCGTCTGCGGAAGCCCAGTGTGGAGCGATGCGATGCGGATCCTGACATCTGAGGCGTCACGGACTTTCTGCCGGTCAGGCTTTCGGGGCGGGATAACTTGCCTCGCCGAGTAAATGATGGATGGTGGCAAGGTACACCCCACCATCCATCATGTATACGTCAGCTTTTCCCGATCACATTTCGCTACATCGATGTAGCGGACGGTCGCGGCAAGATAAGCATATCCTTTCGATTATCGACATCCCTCGCATTAACCTGATTTACTTGTCACCGACCCGACCGGAAGGTTGATCCTTTTTCCAAGAACATCGGAGCTGTCCTGCCCGACACGCCGCCGCAGGTGGGTGTGCTGGGCAGCCTCGGCTACGAACCGCTGAAGCGCACCGACGAGTCCGTGTTGACCACGCAAGGCACCATTGACTGGGACACGACGGATCGGAGGGGACACGATGGCGGATGTCGAGACCAAGGATTTCGGGACCGAGGATGTCCGGACGACGGCGCGGTTCGCGCGTGCGCCGGGGTGGTGGCCGCTGCTCGGACACTCGGTTCCGTTGCACCGGGACCCGCTGCGGTTCCTCGCGGGGCTGTCGGCGTACGGGGACCTGGTGACGATCGGCATCGGGCCCTCGCGCGCGGTGGTCGTGTGCGATCCGGCGCTCGCGCACCAGGTGATCACCGACCTGCGCACGTTCGACAGGGTCGGCATGATCTACGAGCGGGTGCGCGCCGCGATGGGGAACGGCCTGGCCACGGCTGTGTACGCCGATCACCGGCGGCAGCGGCCCACGGTGCAGCCCGCGTTTCATCCTCGGCATCTGCCGGGCTACGCGGCCATCATGTGGGAGCAGACGACAGAGCTGATGGCGCGCTGGCAAGACGGGCAGTGCGTGGACATGGTCGAGGAGATGTTCCGGCTCACCACGTCGGTCGCGCTGCGAGCACTGTTCTCCTCGCACATCGATCCTGCCGCGGCGCAACGGCTGCGGGACACGTTCGACGTGTTCCTGCGCGGCACGTATCCACGCGTCACGCTGCCCGGGTTCGATCGGCTGCCGTTGCCGCTGAACCGCCGGTACCGGGCCGCCCTGCGGCAGTGGCAGACTCAGGTACGGGACCTGATCACGCGTTACCGGGCCGGCGACGGTGACCACGACGACCTGATGGGACGGCTGCTGGCCGCGCCGGAGCGGGTGACCGATACGGAGTTGTCCGATCAGGTGGCGGTGCTGCTCCTGGCCGGTGCGGAGACCACGTCGTCGGCGCTGTCCTGGGCGATCTACCTACTGTGCCGGCATCCGGACGTGCTGGCCGCCGTGCAGGCCGAGGCCGGCGAGGTACTGGCCGGTCGGAGCGCCGACCAGGTCGACCGGGTCGACCTGCCGAAACTGGAACTGACCGGGCGGGTGATCCTGGAATCGATGCGGCTCTACCCGCCCAGTTGGGTGCTGCTGCGGTCGGTGACGAGGGACACCCGGTTGGGCGGGCACCTGCTGCGGGCCGGGTCGATGGTGGTGTTCAGCCCGTACGTGTTGCACCGCCATCCCGGATTCTTCGCCGAACCGGAGCGATTCGATCCCGATCGATGGTCACGGCCGGTGAACCGACACGCGTACGTGCCGTTCGGGGGTGGGCCGACCAAATGCGTCGGTGAGCAGTTCGCGCTCGCCGAAACGTCGGTCGCGCTCGCGTCGATGCTGGGCCGCTGGACTCCGTCCCTCGTCGATCCCGACACCCCACCCGACACGAGCGTGCGACTCGTGCTGGCCCCGCGCCGCCTGCGGGTCCGCCTGCGCCGCCGCACCGACAACTGAAGCGGCGGCGCCAACGCGCTAGCTGACCCCGGCGCCGAGATAGGCGCCCCGGTTGACGGGCGTGGTGACCGGGTCGCTCCAGATGTCGATACCGGCGTCCCCGGTGACCTGCGCTCCCTTCCCTATCGCGGGGGAGTCGGCCAGCAGCCGGTAGCCGTCCAACCCGGTGATGCTCTGCGGAGCGGTTCCGTTGGCGCCGGCCAGTTTCGGGTCCGCCGTGGAGCGTTGCGGGTCCGAGGTCGGTGCCGTGAACCCGAAATAGGTGTTGGCCAGGTAGGTCACGTTCGTCGGCAGCGTGGCCCCGGCCGTCCCGATGAGGATGTTGTTGGTCAGCACCGTCAAACTGGGGAAGGCCAGATTCCACGGCTTGTTCCGGCAGTCGATGGTGTTGTTGTAGAAGGCGAAGGACGCGAGGCTGCCACCGTCATTGACGGTGCGGCAGTCGTTGATGGACACGTTGTGCCGGAACACGATCTTCGTCTGCTCGCTGCCACCGCACCCGGAGCACTGTAGGAAGATGCCGCCGGAGTTGTCGTGGTCGTAGTTGTCCTGGTAGGTGCAGGTGCCGGTGATGTGGCCGTCGCAGTCCCACGCCTCCATGTCGTGGCCGGCGGCGTTGATGTTGGACACCTCGTTGAACTGGAACGTGGGGTCGGTGGTGCCCCAGGACCAGATACCGGCGAGGTCCTGCGCGTCGACCGCGTTCCAGCCCAACTGGTCCGCGGTGTTGTGCTCGATCAGCGGTGAATCGGAAACGCAGACGACGATGCCGTCATTGGAGACCTGGGTCAGCGTGTTGGCGGAGACGATCACATGTTGGTTGCGGATGGCATTGCTGTTGGTGCCGGTGCCCTGGTCGCCGTAGAGGCCGATGCCGTTGCCGTGCACCTGGTGGACGGTGTTTCCCCAGATGGTCAGGCCCTTGACGAAGCCGCCGTCGACGGGCAGGTCGACACCGATCCCGTGGGACAGGCAGTAACCGTTGAACTCCTTGACCCGGTCGGAGTCGCCGGACACGTCGTGCACGTCGTTGTCCCGGATCGTGATGCCATCGTGCTCCTTGCCATCGCTGACCAGGATCTCGATGCCGTCGCGCTGCGCCGCGTTGGCCGAGGCGTTCGTGACCTGGAGGTTCTGGATGATCCAGTAGCTCTGGTTGGTCAGCTGCACCGCGCCGCCACCCACGGACGGACCGCCGGAGACCACGGCGTGGCCGGTGATGCCGTTGCCGGCGACCACCGGCGCGGCGCCGCTCCCGTACGCGTCGAGCGTGATCGGGGCCGCGGCCGTGCCGTCTCCCTTGGGCGTCAACTGTCCGGTGCAGGTGGTGCCCCGCTTCAGCAGCAGCTTGTCGCCGGGTGCGAAGGTGTGTGCGGAGGCCGCGGCCAGGTTGTTCCACGGCGCGGCCGAACTACCCGAGCCGTTCGCCGTGGCCGAACAGTCCACGTACCAGGAGGTCGCCGTCGCCGGGGCGGCCACCGTCCAGGTGAAGGTCGTGCTGGCGCGGGTGCCGTTGCCGCCCGTTGCGGTGAGCGTCGTGGTGAACGAGCCGGCCGAGGTCGGCGCGCCCTCAACGCTGCCGTTGACGTAGTTCACCGACATGCCCGGCGGCAGACCGGTCGCCGACCACTCCACCGATCCGGCGCCGCCGGACCTCGCGGGCCGCAGACCGTCCGCCACCCCGACCGTCCCACCGTGCGCGACCAGCGGAGCAGCGACCAACTGCCCGGCGCTCGCCTGAGCCTGAGCTTGCGCCTGCGGGGCAGCCCCCAGACAGGCCACGCCAACGGCCGCCGCAACCGGAATCCATCGCAGACGAAGCTGAGTCGAGAAGATCATGCCCGAATCGAACCGACAACGACCGGTGCCTGTCAACCACCTGACTTCCGTCAGGCGGTTGACAGGCAACCGAGGCGTCAAGCGTCAAAACTTAACCCAGTGTCCATTGCTGGTTGCTGCCACCGTTGCAGGACCACAACTCCACCAGGGCACCGTTCGCCGTCGACGCCCCGGTCACATCAAGACACAACCCGGACTGAACACCGGTGACCGTGCCATTGGAGTTGATGTTCCACTGCTGGTTCGCCCCACCGCTGCACGACCAGGTCTCCACCTTCGTGCCATTGGCGGTCTGGCTGTTGGCCGCGTCGAGGCACAATGTCGTGCCGCCAACGCTCAGCGTCAGCTGGTTGGACGAGGTGTGCGTCCAGGTCTGGTTCGCCCCACCGTTGCAGTCCCAGATCTCCTGCTGCGTACCCAACGTCGTCGTCGAACTCGGATCGTCGAGGCACTTACCAGCACCGACCGCGTGCAACGCACCGGTCGATCCGCCACCGGTGCTGCCGCCACCGCCGGGGTTGTTGCCGATCCCCCAGCCCCACTGGAGCCGGTCCAGCCCGGACTGGTTGGTCACGCTCAGCGAGAGGTTGGTCCCGCTGCCGTTCACCGACGTGATCGCGCAGGACGCGTTCTCGCACGGGCCAGGGCCCTGGGTCTGGTTCGCCCCCTTCACGCCCGTCCACAGGATGGTGCCGATCCCCTGGCTGCGCGCGGTGTCGGTGATCGCGTACAGGTAGGACAGGTCGTTGTTGCCGTTCTTGGGGCCGTTGTAGTTGGCGCCGGTGTTCATCGGGACCCCGAACTCCGTCACAACGGCGCGGCTGCCGTAGCCGCACAGGTTGTTCTCAAGGTCGCTGACCCAGGCCGACTCGGTGTTGTGGGAGTCACCGAACATGCCGTAGATGTGGATCGAGAGCAGGGTGCCGGCCAGGCGCGAGTCGCCGCCAACCGCGCACAGGTTGTTGTCCGAATACGTGCCGGGCACGATGACCCTGCTCCTGGGCAGGTTGGGGTAGCGGGCCAGCCACCCGGCCTCGAAGTTGGTCAGGTCGGTGGCGCTGTACCCGTAGGGCTCGTTCATGATGTCGAAGTAGAAGTTGCTTCTGGAGCCGTACTTGCCGATGACCGTGTCCCACATCTGGTAGAAGGCCGTGGTGTCGCTGACCTTCCCGCCCTGCAGCCACGGGCACAGGATGACGTTCATGCCAAGCGCGGTGGCCGCGTCGTAGGCCCCGGTCAGGCTGGACCACCAGCTGGACGAGGTGGTCCAGGTGTTGATCCCCATCCGGACCGTGTTGGCGCCCAGCGCCTGGAAGCCCTTGAGGATCGCGGTGGCCTTCGCGTAGGTGGTCGAGTAGCTATCCGAAGTGGACAGTCCGACGGGAATGTTCGGACTGGTGATGAAGTTGTCGTTCGGGTCGGCCCAGTTCACGCCGTGGAACTGGTTGGTGGCGGCGTACGCGCTCGTCCCGGTGACCGCCTGGACGCCTGCCAGCCCCAACAGCAGGGCGACGGCCACGCCTACCGAGGCGAGGCGACCGAACCGCCGTCTGTTCGATTTCATCTACTACCCCTTAACCGAGTTTCCATTGCTGGTTGCTGCCACCGTTGCACGTCCACAGCTCGACCAAGGCTCCATTGGCGGTGGAGGCGGCGGTCACGTCGAGGCACAGTCCTGATTGGACTCCGGTGATGGTGCCGTTGGAATTGAACTGCCACTGCTGGTTGGCCTGGTCGTCGCAGCTCCAGCTACCGGCCGCGGTGCCGGGGCTGGTGCCCTGCCCGTTGGCGCCGAGGCACAACGTGCTGCCGCCGATCGTAAGAGTCAACTGGTTGGACGAGGAGCGTGTCCAGGTCTGGTTGGCCCCGCCGGTGCAGTCCCAGATCTGCTGCTGCGTACCCGACACCGTCGTCGAGTTCGGGTCGGCAAGGCACTTGCCCGCACCCACCGCATGCAGCGCACCCGCAGTGCCACCACCACCCGAGGACGAACCACCGGCAACCCGATAGACGACCGTGCCATGCGCGGGAACCGACGCACTGATCGCACCACTGGTGCTGGAGGTCGCACCGGACCACTGATCGGTCAGGGTGTAACTACTCGAACCGGACTTGCCGACCGCGCCGGCCGTGGTGGAGATCGTGGCCGTGGAACCGGTCTCGTTGAACAGCGCGACCGCGACATCACCATTGGCCAACGGCTTGGCCAACACATCGTGCCCGTTGACCGAGGACACCTCGCTGCCCTGCACACCACGCGAGTCCTGGTCGATGGCGATGATGTTCTTGTTCGTCAGGATCGACAGGGTCGTGCCGCTGGCGTTGGCGATGTTGGTGCCCGAGATCAGCGGGGCGGCCATCTCCGCCCACAGGCTGAACTCCGAGCGGTCCTCGGTGGCCGACATGCCATTGCCGATCTCCAGCATGTCCGGGTCGTTCCAGTGCCCCGGCCCGGCATAGGAGGCCAACCCGACGTTGCTGTGGAAGATGGAGAGCATGCTGCCGAAACTCGCGTTGATGTCACCGGTGGTCCGCCAGGAGTTGCCGACGTTCGCGCCCCAGGTCCAGACGTTGTCCTGACCCCAGTCGCACAGGCTGAACAGGATCGCTCGACCGGTGGCGGCCAGCGCGTCACGCATGGTGGTGTAGCGGGTCTGCGCGCTGATCCCCTGGTTGTTGCAGTTGTCGTATTTGAGGTAGTCCACGCCCCAGGAGGCGAAGGTGTTCGCGTCGGTGCTCTCGTGACCCAGGCTGCCCGGGTAGCCGGCGCAGGTGTTCGTGCCGGCATCCTCATAGATGCCGAGCTTGAGACCCAGGGAGTGCACGTAGGCGGCGGTGCCGGCGATGCCGTCGGGGAACTTGTTCGGGTCGGGCACCAGTTGTCCGGCACTGTTGCGGCTGGAGGTCATCCAGCAGTCGTCGATGTTGACGTACTGGTAGCCCGCGGCCTGCATCCCGTTGTTGTGCATGGCAAGAGCGGTAGCTTTGATCAGTGACTCGGACACGTTGCAGCCGTAGGCGTTCCAGTCGTTGAACCCCATCTGCGGGGTCAGTGCCAGACCGTTGCCCAGTGCCTGAGCCGGCGCCGCCGCGACGAGCGCGAGCAGCGGTGCAGCAAGCAGGGCGAGCGCCATGGCAAGGAACAGCAGACCAGCGCGCCGCCGTAACGTCGGGTGGGGGTTCGGAGTCATCCTCGGCCTCTTCATGATTCGATTCCGGCAGTGGCACTTTGCTCCAGAGGGCGGCGGCCCGGACTAGGGCGGCGCCGCTCGTTGGGGCGCCGCAAGGAACAGCGAGAGCGTCATCGCTCTCCTTCCATCCGGGTGCGGTGGTGACAGCCGAGCGAAGCGGAGGCTCACATGGCAGGAAAGCCATGATGTCCGGTGATGTCAAGTCTTGGTGGATTACTTCCGATCTTGATCGAGCTTGGGATCGATACGTCACGAAGTCCCCTACAACCGCCAACGAGTACCGGATCGAACACCTCAGATGTTCTGTCTCGTTTACTCCTACCGGTCGACGGACGGCGGAGCGCGGCCCGGCGCGGGACGGCAGGCAGGCGCACGCGGCGCGTCCACGCAGGACCGACGCGCACCGGTACCGGTGCGCGTCGGGGAGTGGACCCTCTTGTGGGCCGACATGGGCCGCGACGAGGCGGCACAGAATCCGGGTTGGTTCGTTCCTCTGCTACGGACCGCCGACCGCCAGACCGCGGTCCGATCGACGCCAGGGCGAGGCGGCACGCACAGGCCGTCCGACGTGTAAGTTGCAGCCGCTCGTCATCCCGAGCGTGCCGTCGTCACGATCCGGGTGAGACTGCCGGTGCGCAGAGTCGGGCCAGGCGTTGCGGGGTGGACCAGCGGACGTTCCACGCCCAGCCGAGTTTCTCGAACATCCAGATGAGACGGGCGGAGACGTCGATCTGGCCGCGGCCGACGCCGTGCCGGGCCGAGGTGGGATCGGCGTGGTGAGAGTTGTGCCAGGACTCGCCCATGGACAGGATCGCCAGCGGCCAGAAATTGGCCGACCTGTCCCGACTCTGGTAGGGCCGGGCACCGATCATGTGGCAGATCGAGTTGACCGACCAGGTGACGTGATGTTGGAACGCCACCCTGGCCAGGCCGGCCCAGAGGAATCCGGCCAGCGCACCTGACCACGACAGGGTCAGCACCCCGCCGAGCACCGCGGGCAGCAACACCGACAGTGAGACCCAGAGGGGGAAAAGCCGGTCGACCATGCTGATGTCGGGATCGGCGGCGAGGTCAGGGGCGAAGCGGTCGATGTTGGTGCGGTCGCGGCCGAACAGCCAGCCCATGTGTGCGTGCCAGAAACCCTTGGCCAGCGCGAGCGGGGAGGTGCCGAACAGCCAGGGCGAGTGCGGGTCGCCTTCGCGGTCGGAGAAGGCGTGGTGGCGGCGGTGGTCGGCGACCCATCCGATGACAGAGCCCTGTGCCGCGAGCGCGCCCATGATGGCCAGCGCGATCCGCAGTGGACGGTTGGCCTTGAACGAGCCGTGCGTGAAGTAGCGGTGGTAGCCGACGGTGATCCCGAGCGTGGACACGGTGAAGAAGACGGCGGCCATGGTGAGATCGACCCAGCCGATGCCCCAACCCCACATCAACGGTACGGCGGCCACGAGTGCAAGGAAGGGGATCAGCAGAAACGCGCGGATGGTCACCAGTTCCAGCCACCCGGCCTGCTCGGCGAACATGGGTTTGGGCTCAGGGCGCGCACTGTTCGCCGGTGGCGCAGGGGTGGCTGTGGTCATGCGATACCTCGTCTTGTTCGGACGTGCCCGGCATGCGAAAGCTGGAACGCGCGGCGCCTGCGAAGGCGGAGCGCGCAGGCGAGGTGGGTGCCCACGTCACGTGGACACCCACCCGTGGCTCATGTGGTGAGTCAGATGAGCGAGACCGCTGTGGCCTGCGGGCCCCGGTTGCTCTGTCCGATGTCGAACTGGACCCGGGCGTTCTCGTCCAGGCTGCGGAAGCCGCCACCGTTGATCTCGGAGTAGTGGACGAACACGTCAGCGCCGCCATCGTCGGGGCTGATGAAGCCGAAGCCCTTTTCCGAGTTGAACCACTTCACGGTGCCTTGGGACATGCAAAATCTCCTTGTCGCATCAAACATTCGGCACGAACTCGTACGAGCCGGCCGGGCCGCGAGCGTGAACCAAGGAGTCGCACAGGACACCCCAAAAGACGCTCGCCAAAAACTCCTGCGAGCGTCTGAGTGAACAGCGAACACAAAAATCTTCAACCGCAGTCAGTACATCACACATCGCGTCAACCGTCAACCGCGCGCGTTGACTCATCAAAAATGCCCGCGTAGATGAGTCGTTGCCTGTCGGTGCAGGTGGCTGGGCTCATCGTGGCTGATGGGGCTCACGATGGGTCAACGGCAGGCTGTGACCAGGCAGATCGCGGTGCGGTACCGGTCGGCATCGAGGTCCGGCAAGGCTGTGATCTTGGATGAGTTGTGCGCGACGACCGGCTGGCATCGCGATCACGCGCGCAAGGCACTGCGTCGAGCGTTGGGTCCGAAACCCGTAGCACGCCAACGAAAGCCGCGCCCGCCGACCTACGGGCCGGAGGTGATCCAGGCCCTCACGCTGTGCTGGGCGGTGATGGCAGGTCCGGCCGGCAAGCGCATGGCGCCGTTCCTGCCCGAGATCGTCGATCGGCTACGCGCGGTCGGGGAACTGGACATCACCGACACGGTGCGTGATCAACTGGTCGGGTTGTCCGCGGCGACGATCGATCGACGCCTGGCTGGTGAGCGAAAGAAATTGCAGGTCAAGGGCCGGTCGGGAACGAAGCCGGGGTCGCTTTTGAAGGCGCGGATCCCGATCCGGACCTGGGCGGACTGGGACAACACCACGCCGGGATTCGTGGAGATCGACCTGGTCGGCCACGAGGGCGGCGACTCACGCGGCGATTTCTGTCAGACGTTGACGGTGACCGACATCGCCACCGGCTGGACGGAGACCCGCGCGGTGCGCGACAAGGCCCAGAAGTGGGTGTTCGCCGCGCTGAAGCAGGTCCGTTCAGCGCTGCCGTTTCCCTTGCAGGGTATCGATTCCGACAACGGCAGCGAGTTCATCAACGACCAACTGCTGCGGTACTGCGCCACCGAGAAGATCACCTTCACCCGGTCGCGGCCGGGTCACAAGAACGACGGTGCGCACGTGGAGCAGAAGAACTGGTCGGTGGTGCGGCACGCGGTCGGTTACGCCCGCTACGACACACCAGCCGAACCGCGGGTCCTCAACGACCTCTACGAGCTGCTGCGGCTAGAACGGAACTTCTTCGCACCGCAACAGAAACTCATCTCCAAAACCCGCCAGGGCGCCAAGGTGATCAAGCGTTACGACATCGCCCGGACCCCGTTTCAGCGGGTCAGTGACCGCGCCGACGTTGACCGGTCGATCACCGACATGCTCGGCGCGTTGTACGCCACGCTGAACCCCGCCCAGCTCCGCCGTGACATCGCCGCCCTGCAGGACAAGCTCATCGCTCTGTCCGCAGCCAAGGGCCACCCTGGCCGGATCCCCTCCCCACACCACCACCCACGCGGGCACAATCACATGAGGCAACGAAACCCGCTACGCGGGCATCTTGACATGAGGCAACAGGCCTCGCCCGCCGTGTCTCGCGGTCAGCCGAACCACGAAACACGGCGGGCTCGAAACAGACCTAGCCGAGGGTCCATTGCTGGTTGGAGCCGCCGTTGCAGGCCCACAGCTGCACCAGGGCGCCGTTGGCGGTCGACGCGCCGCTGACATCGAGACACAGTCCGGACTGGATGCCGGTGATGGTGCCGTTGGCGTTGACCTGCCACTGCTGGTTGGCCTGGCCGTTGCACGGCCAGATGATCACCTTGGTGCCGGAGGTTGTGCCCTGACCGTTGGCATCAAGGCAGTCCCCACCGTTGTAGACGGTCAACTCGTTCGACGAGGTGTGGCTGAAGCTCTGGTTCGATGCGCCGTTGCAGTCCCAGATCTGGAGCTGGGTTCCCGCCGTCGTGGTGGCGTTGGGTACGTCGAGGCACTTGCCGGCACCCGTCGCGTGCAGCGCCCCACTACCGCCCGTTGTGCCGCTGGGGGCGTACCCGGCCGCGACGATGTTGGCCTGCACCGCGTTCTCGGTGGCGTCCGAGGGGTACCCGGAGGTCATCACGCCCTCGTAGAAGGTGCCGGCCGAACCGTCGCTGTTGTCACCGCCGGTGCCCAGGATGATCGCACCCTGCTTGCGCATCGGGTTGTAGCCTGCGACGTTGGGGCGCGGTCCACTGTAGAAGGTCGAGAGACTGCCGGACTGCGCGTTGCCGCCACGGATGGCCCACTGGTTCGGCCCGCCCTTGATGATGGCCGTGTCGAACCGGTTGTTGATGCTCGGGTCGTTGGCGTTGTAGCCCGCGTTCACACCGGAGTACAGGCCGTTCTCCAGGTCGGCCATGATCCACGGACCGTTGCCGGTACCGTAGCCCCAGACCTTGATGTCGCCGAAGTAGATGGCCTCCATGGTGCCGTTGCCGTCGTCGTTGCTGTTGGTCTCGGCGTTGCCGTAGTCGAAGCAGCAGCCGCCGTTGTAGTGCGTGCCGTCGAAGATCGCGTACTCGCCCTCTGGCTGGTCGCCGGTCGCGATACCCGAGGTGTGGTTGTCCCGGTAACCGGTACCGGGAGCGACATAGACGCCGTAGGCTTTCTGGCCACCCACCGTGATCGGCGCAGCGGTCGCGTTCGCGAGGTTGTCCGGGCCGGGCGCCGCACCGCCGGCAGGCGCCTGGGTGAGGTTGTTACCGTGACCGGACTGGTCGTAGATGATCGTGATGACGCAGCTCGTGCCAGCACAGAAGGAGTCCTGCGTGGCCGCGTTGGCGTCGCCGCCCGCGCTGAGCACGCCGATGTCCTTGGTTGTGTTGTCCGAGGAGCGCCGGACCTGGTACAGCGCCCCGTTGTAGGAGGCGTAGAGCGCGCGGGTGGTGCTGTGCGCGGCAACGCACGGCGTCCCGCCCGCCGCGTAGATGTCACACGGCCCCTGCGATGCGGCCTGCGCGGGACTGGCCGTGGCCAGGACACCGGTCACGCCACCGAGAACGACGACGGTCGCCGCCGCGAGACGGGCAGAAGCCCGGAATAACCGTCGGGGGCGAGACCGCCCGAACCGAACTCCGCCGCTAGCTGAGCTAGTTGTCACGTGATCTCCCTGCTCGGCACTGAGCACCCAACCGATGTTAGCGCTAACATTTCTGCCCTGGCGAAGGGGCATCCGCGCTGGCGCGACACTGTTGGATTTGTTTCGGTTGGCAACGGTGCACCAGCCACCGCAAGCTGTCAAGAGTGCGGAGCCCCCGCACGCTGTCAAGACCACGGGAGGTCAGGCGGCTTGCGCAATGCCACAAAAACGGGCGGCCCGGCCATAAGCCGCCGGACCGCCCGTCTTCTCCCTCCTCGGTTGGCTCAACTGGCCGAGCAGGTCACGCCGCTCGGTGTGTTGTCGCTACTGTTCGATGTCGCCGTGAACCCGAACGTCGTCGACGAACCGGGTGAGAGCGCACCGTTGTAGCCGGCATTGGTCACGCTGACCGACGAGCCGCTCTGGGTGACGCTGGCATTCCACGAGTTGTTGATCTGCTGGCCACCGGGAAACGTCCAGCCGACCTTCCAGCCGTGGGTGGCACTGCCGGTGTCGTTCACCGTCACCTGCGCCTGGAAACCACCGGCCCAACTGCTGGTCACGGAGTACGTCGCGGTGCATCCGGAACCAGGAGGGGTGCCGCCGTTGCCGCCACCATTGTTGCCGTTCACGTTGACGGCGAAGGAATTGGTGGCGAGGCCGGCCCCGCCCTGCCACAGCTCGAATCCGGCCTCCACGTCGATCAGGTACCACGACTGCTGGATGTAGCCCCGGCTCACCGCGTCGGCGGTGACGTCGTCGATGTCAAGGCCGCTGACGGAGCTGGTGCCGCTCTGCCGCACATAGGAGATGGTGTTCCAGCCCTGGTTGCCATACCAGACGTCGTAGCCGACACCGTCCACAGTGGTCGTTCCGACCTTGGAACCGAATGGTTGGGGCGGGCCGTTGTGGTTGATCCAGATCATCAGCTCGGCGCCGTTGGGCTGGCCGGACGTGGTCGGCGACTGGTTGTACCAGATGTCGTAGGCCACGTCATAGGCACCGCTGCCGGGTTGCGAGGTGTTCCAGCTGGAGGTCACCGCACCCGAGTGCATCGACGACACCTGCACGGGGAGCCCGCTGTTCTGGGTGCAACTGCCCCAGTGACAACCCTTGTAGATCGACGGGTAACCACCGGGAGCGCCACTGGTGGAGTTCGAGATCGAGGAGTTCGCGACCGTGAAGTCGGCATTGCCATCCGTTGTGATGCATTCCGGTTGGCTGGAACCCCATTCGTTGTTCTGCACGATGTATGCGCCACCTGCGACGGACGTGCTCTGCGACTGGCACAGTTGAGTGGCATCGGTGCTCGCGTGCGCGCTGCCGGCTGCCACTCCCCCGGCCGCGACCACTGCGGCTATCGCCGCTCCAGCCGCCATCATGGCGGTGCGATTGGCTGTTTTCACCTTGCTCTCCTCTCCTTTGACTGGCCTGCTCGCTTCGAAACTGGTGGACCTGACCGGCCCGGGTGCTGATCACCGGGCCGGTCAGGTTGGCTTACTCGCTCACATCACCGCGCTGCGCAGGAGACCGTGGGTACGGTGGCGCTGCCGCTGCCCTGGAGACCGAACGAGGTTGACGCGGCGGATGCGAGGGCGCCGTTGTAGGACTCGTTGGTAGCCGTCTCCGTCTGTCCACTTTGGCTGGTGACAGCGCTCCAGGTGCTGATGATCTGCTGGCCGCTCGGGATCTGCCAGGTGACGGTCCAACCCGAGGTGGCCGAGGTACCCGTGTTGGTGACCGTCACGGTCGCCTGGAATCCGCCCTGCCACTGCTGGGTTATCTGGAAGACCGCGGTGCAGCCGCTGTTACTGGTACCGGCCGAGGTTGTCGCGGTGACGGATGCCGACGGAGCCGACACGCTGCCCGAGCCGTTGGCGGCCACCGTGTACGTGTACGCGGTCGCGGGGCTCAGCCCGGTGTCGGTGTAGCTGGTCGTGGTTGGTGTGCCGACCACGATTCCGTTCCGGTACACGGTGTAGCCGCTCGCGCCGGCCGACGCCGACCAGCTCAGCGAAACGCTGGTCGCGGTCGTGGCGGTGACGGCGAGCCCGGTCGGCGTCGCGGGCGCGGAACCCTGGCCACCGCCTGGAACGGCGCCCTGGATGCTCGCGAGCAGTGACTGTTTCTGCGCGCTCACCGGGGTCGGATCGTACTGGTTGTCCAGCAGCCCGAACGAGTCCTCGCCGTTGAGTGCCCAGTACGTCCAGTTGAGGTTGTTCGACTTGATGTACTGCACAAGGCCGCTGAACCACTGGCCCTGGGAGCCGGGCGTCGAGGAGGAGATGTCCGCCGCCGTGTTGGTCGTGCCGAACTCGCCGACCCACACGGGTGCGGTGTTGGAGGCCGCCAGGTAGCCCCAGAACTTGTTCCAGACCGCGGCGAGGCTGTCATAGGTCGTCGACGAGTTGAACCAGGTCTGCTGGTAGAGACTTGGACCGTAGTCGTGTGCCGAATAGACCAGCCGGTTCGGCACGGACAGCTGCACCGGGTACTGGGCAGCACCCTCCAGGTTGCCACCCCACCAGTCCGAGTCACTCGTGCTGCTGCCTGGTGCCTGGTAGAGGTCGATGCCTTCGACGGCGACGAGCAGGTTCGGGTTGACCCCGAGTACCGCGTTCCCGGCCCGTTCCGCGGCCAGCCGCCAGTCCGTGGTCATGCTGCCGGTCCCCCACGTCGCACCGGTGCCGTAGGACTGATAGCTGGGGGTGTGCGGCTCGTTGCGCAGGTCGACGCCGACCACGGTCGGGTTGTTCGCGTAGCGCCTGGCCAGCGCGGTCCAGTCGTTGATCCAGGAACTCTCCGGGTACTGGCTGGTGTACCACAGACCGTTCTGCTCGGCAGAGTTGCCCGCCTCGGACCGGTGGTTGTCCAGGATGACCTTGAGACCGTCCTGTCCGGCGTAGCCGATGATCTTGTCCATCACGTCCAGCGAGTGCAGGCCCTTGAGGTCGGTGTTGATCGGGCCGCTTGAGCCGTAGAAGCTGATGATGTCCGGGACCGGATTGTCCTCGACCATCTGGTCCGACCAGGGCAGTCGGATGGTGTTGTAGCCGAGGTTGCGGATGGTGTCGATGACCGCCTTGTAGTCCTGGCCCCACAAGCCGTTCGGGGCCTCGCTGCTCGTCTCGAAGCCGTACCAGTTGATGCCGGAGATCCGTACCGGGTTGTTGGCCGAGTCCAGTATCTGGTTGCCGCTGGTGTGCCAGTACCCGGATGCCGCCGCGGCAGTGCGTTGAACCAACGGATGCGCCGCGGCCGAATGCGACGCCGTCGCCGAGGCGGGCAAGCCGCCGGCCACTGCCGAGGCCAGCGCAACGCCGCCGGCGAGGATGCCGAGCAGTGTGCCGCGACGTCCATGTGATCGCATTGAAGTGTTCCTCTCTCGGGGCGCGCTCACCGGGCCGACGATGAGGTCGCGCGCCGTAGTGGTCGAGCTGGTCGAGGCGCTGGCGAGAACGTACGGACCGCTGGCCTCCCGCACCCAGCACCTCGGCAGTGAGGCAGGCGTTTCCGCAGGTCAGCGCGGCGCGGTTGGCAAAATGGGACTGTAAATTACTGCTCGCCGGACCCCGTCGTTCCCAGCGGCGGCCGGGCGCGGTGTTGTTGACGATCGATGACGTCCATGGTCTACTGAGTTCGGTTGAAGATTTTTGTGTTCGTTGTTCTCTGACGCTCGCAGGAGTTTTTGGCGAGCTTCCGCTGGCGTCCTTCAGGCTCCTCGGCCCGCTCGCAACCCGGCCGGCCTCGGGTGAGGTCGTGCCGCATGTTTGATGCGACGAGGAGATCCGCATGGCCCAGGGCACCGTGAAATGGTTCAACTCCGAGAAGGGGTTCGGTTTCATCACCCCCGACGGCGGCGGCGCTGACGTATTCGTGCACTACTCGGAGATCTCCGGCGGCGGGTTTCGCAGCCTTGAGGAGAACGCCAGGGTGCAGTTCGAGATCGGTCAAGGAAACCGGGGCCCGCAGGCCACAGCGGTGTCGGTCCTCTGACCACCCCGGCAGCTTCGGCTGGGCAAGCTCGCAGTGCCGGCCGAAGCCACCGCAGGGCAACAACGACCAGCCACCCGGAAGGCGCCACACCATGCTGACAACGCATACGACACCCGACGCGGAGCACGGCCACATGGTCCGGGCCCGTGCCGTCGAGCAGGCGCACAGCGCGGTCCAGAACGCACGGGCAACCCGCACGGTCGCCGGGCACGCCACGGATGCGACGGACTGTGTGCATCTACTGGAAATGTTGGGGCTCGATGCGCTTGACGGCAAGCGCGGCTGAACTCCCTCGGCGCCGAGGGCTCGGGAACCTTCCGCACCAGTGAGACGTTGTCCTGGCGGGCGAAGAATCCTCCCTGTTGAAACGCTTCGCCGGCTCATCGGGCCGCTCGCGCGCGCCCGAGGAAAGTGGACGTGACTCGGATGTCTTTCCCGAACCTGCGGCCGGCAACCACCGGGTCCGGTAGCGACTTCGCGGACCTGTCGCGCGTCATCAAGCAACGAGGACTGTTGCGTCGTAGACCCGGTTCGTACGCGCTGAAGTTCGCGGTCAACGGGATGCTGATGGTGGCGGCGTGGACGGTCTTCTTCCTGCTCGGTCCTTCGTGGTGGCAGCTGTTCACCGCGATGTTCCTCGCGGTGATGTTCACCCAGCTCGCCTTCATCGGCCACGACGCGGGCCACAAGCAGATCTTCCAACGCCGACGCGCCAACGACATCGTCGGCTACCTGCACGGCGGCCTTGTGGGGATCAGCTATCAGTGGTGGGTCGGCAAGCACACCCACCACCACGCCAACCCGAACCACGAGGACGACGATCCCGACCTGAGCATTCGGCTGCTCGCGTTCAGCGCGCGGCAGGCCCAGGACAAGCGCGGCACCCTGCGGTGGATGGCGAAGTACCAGGCGTTCTTGTTCTTTCCGCTGCTTGTACTGGAGGGACTCAACCTGCACGCGAGCAGCGTGCGGGCGGTCCTGCGGCGGGAGGTCAAGGCGGGCGCGCTGGAAACCGCGCTGCTCCTCGCGCACATCCTCGCCTACCTCACCGCGGTCTTCCTGGTGCTCTCGCCGCTACAGGCAGTCGTGTTCATCATCGTGCACCAGGGCCTGTGGGGCGTCTACATGGGTTGCTCGTTCGCGCCGAACCACAAGGGGATGCCGGTGATCGCCGCCGGTGAGAAGCTGGACTTTCTGCACAGGCAGGTTCTGGTCTCCCGCAACATCCGCGGCGGGTGGTTCACGGACTTCGCACTGGGTGGCCTGAACTATCAGATCGAGCACCACCTGTTTCCCAGCATGCCGAGGGCCAACCTGCGCCATGCCCAGGCCCACGTGCGCGCGTTCTGCGCGGAGCGGGGTATTCCGTATCACCAGACGAGCGCGTTCGGTTCCTACGGTCAGGTGCTCCGCCACCTGCACAGCATCGGCGCGCCGCTTCGCGCCGTCCGTTCCCCCCACTGATTGCTCTGATTAGGGGCTCTTCCGCTGCTAGCCTCATGTTGTGGTTGTCGTCGCGGGTAATGATCATAGACTGGACCCGTTCGATACCTGCGCAGCTGGCCGCGCCGGTCGACAGGGTGACGCGTCCGCCCGACAGCGAGGAGATCGTGATGAGGGTAGGAATCCTTGACATTCTTGGACCGCCGATCCGGCGGCCGGTGGAACTCGGGTACGGCCTGCTGATCACCAAGCAGTACGCCAGCATCACCCCGCAGGCCATCTCGGTGTGGTGTCGCCGGCTGGGCCACAAGACGACCTACGCCACGTACTACGGCATCGGCCAGCCGCATCGGATGTTGCCGACCGACCTGGATGTGGTGTTCATTTCCTGCTACACGCAGGTCAGTCATCTCGCGTACGCCGTGGCGAAGCTCTATCGCGCTGCCGGGGTACGGACAGTGATCGGCGGCCCGCACGCACGGGCGTTCCCCATGGACTGCCTGCGGTTCTTCGATCTTGTCGTGCGCGAGTGCGACGAGGCGCTGGTGGCCGACATCGTGGCCGGGCAGTTCGATCCGGGAACCATCGTCTCGTCGGCGCAGCCGTTCGAGGACGTGCCGACCGTTGAGGAGCGGATGCCGGAGATCCGTGCTTCGGCGTTCTTCTGGGGCCGCAAGCGGCTGCGGCTGTCCGCGGTGCCGATGCTGGCCAGCATGGGCTGTCCGTACCGGTGCAATTTCTGCATCGACTGGAGCAGCACCTACCGGCCCTTGTCCACCGACCGGATGGCTGCCGACCTGCGCTTTCTCGGCGAGAAGCTGCCTGGCACGCTGGTCGTGTTCCACGACCCGAACTTCGCGGTGAAGTTCGACCAGATCTTCGACGTTCTGGAAGCCCAGCCGCCCGGCCACCGGCCGCCCTACATCATCGAAAGCTCGCTCACGGTGTTGCGTGGCGACCGGATGCGCCGACTGCGGGACACCAACTGCGTGATGGTCGCGCCGGGCGTCGAATCGTGGACCGACTACTCGAACAAGGCCGGCATGGGGCGCACCGGCGGCACGGAGAAAGTCGATCGGGTCGCGGAGCACTTCGCGCAGTTGGCCGAGAACGTGCCCTACCTACAGGCGAATTTCATCTTCGGGCTGGACACCGACCAGGGCGACGAGCCGGTGGAACTGACCAAGCGGTTCATGGACCAGACTCCGTTCGTCTGGCCGACGATCAACATTCCGGTGCCCTTCGGTGGCACCCCGCTGCATGACGAACTCACCGCGGGCGGGCGAATCCTGGAAGCGATGCCGTTCAGCTTCTACTACGCGCCCTACCTGGTGACCACGCTGAAGAACTACGATCCGATCACCTACTACGGGAAACTCGCCGAACTCTATTCGCACGCCGCGTCGCCGGCCATGCTGCGCCGCAGGCTGGGCGCGACATCACAACGCGCGATCCGGTACGTGCATCGGGCTCGTACGGCCAGTTTCCGGGCCGATGTGGCGAGCTTCCACCAGATTCGCGAGATGCTGCGATCGGATTCGAAGTTCCGGGCCTTCCACGACGGGAACGGCGGCCCACTGCCGGACTACTACCGGCACCTCGGCGACCGCATGCTCGGCAGATACTCCGAACTGCTGTCCACGCAAGACCGGACGCCTGACCTCTCCCAGCCGCAGCCGACCCCGCCGACGCCACGGACACTGACCATTGAAAAGCGCTGATCAGGCACGACTCGTCCGTTGTCTTCGACCGTCGAGCACCCGCTTGCCGAGCTGCTGAATCGGTTGTCCTCCGCCGAAACACCAGATGGCGATCACCGGATCGCAGATCGCGCAACCCAGGGACGAGGTGTGGGCAAAGGGGAGGATCGGCGTGCCCTTGAGGTAGTGAACCACGTCCAGCGCCGTGTGCAGGAGCCAGGCGATCCCGATGTAGGTCCAGGATTCCAGGCCGCGGTACGCGCAGTAGGTCACGGCCGCTGTGAACGCGATCTCCCAAGGCCCGAATCCGCCGCTGCTGAGGTATGCGGCTCCGGCGCCGGCGACCATGATCGCGTTGAAGCGGCGGCGCCGCGGTTCGGCGATGAGGGAGTTGACGAGGACGTAGACGACACCGATGAGAACGGCGGAAATGACGATCACAACGCGAAGTTAACGTGGACCCGCGCGGCACGGAACGCGCTGAACAGTCATCTTCCGCCGGATTCTCGCCAGCTACGGCCCAAGCGCACTCAGTCCGGCAGGAGAACGCGAACCGCGCCGGACACGTCGCCGACGGAGTCGGGGCCGAGCAGGGCCATTTCGAACAGGAACCCGGGCAGGATGGCCAGGATCGCCCTGGCGAGCGCTTCGGGTGCGGCGCCGGTCAGCGTGCCTGCCCACTGGCGATCGCGGATCAACTCGGTCAGTTCGTCGCTCATCGAAGCGACGGCCTCACGCAACCGTCCGGCCATTACGGGGTTGCGCAGTGCTTCGGACCACACCATCAGCGCCACGGTGGCCAGATCCTGGTCGACCTGCCGCTGACGGGCATCGTCCAGGATCTCGGCAAGCACATCGCCGATCCCCTGGTGCTCGCCGCTGGTCAACACGGTGCGTAGGGAGTCGGCGAGCGCATCGAGGTTTCGGGTGGCGACCGCGACGATCATGTCCTCCTTCTTGGCGAAGTACCGGTACACCGCGCCCGCTGACCGGCCGGACTCGGTGAACACGTCCTGCATGGAGGTGCGGTGGAAACCGTTGCGGACGAAGCAGCGTCGCGCGGCCGCCAGGATCTGGGCGCGCTGGTCGTCCTTGTACTGCTCGCTCACCTTCGGCACGGCGAGCCCTCCTTGATGTCTCGTCGGTGACCGACATTACCAGAAAGCGGACGTCCGTTCGCTTAAACTGGTGCCATGACCATCCCCCCACCACCCGCGGTCGGCGTGACCCCGGTCGCCTACTTCCCGAAGGGCCACTTCCTGGAGAACCTGGCCGTCCGTGCCGACGACTCGGTGCTGATCACCGCGGTGCTCCAGAAGCAACTGTGGTACGTACCCGCTGATCGCGCGGCCCTGCCGGTGGAACCGGTGTTGCTGCACACCTTCGACCACCCGGTCTCCGGCATCGCCGAGGTTGAACCGGACGTGTTCGTCCTCAGCCTCACCGAGGCGTACACCACCCATGAGTCGCATCTGGTGCGCCTCGACCTCAACGGCTGGCGACCCGGCGACCCGGTGCATCCGGAGACGATCTTCACCTTCGACGACCGGGTGCGCGCGTTGAACGGTTCCTGCCTGCTCGGCCCCGGCGTACTCGCCGTCGCCGACTGCTTCGCCGGCCTGGTCTGGCGGGTCGACCTCGCCGACGCCGCACGCGGCGCGACCGCGCGGGTCTGGCTCGCGCACGACACCATGAGCGACGACCCGGACAGCGGCGTCGCGCCGCCGCGCCAGCCAGGGATCAACGGCGTGCGGTACAGCGCGCGCACCGGCCACCTCTACTACACCTCGACCGCGCAGCAGGTGTTCATGCGGGTACCGGTCGACCCGGCAACGCTCGACCCGGCAGGCGCACCGGAGTTCGTCGCGGCGATCACCGACGGCGACGACTTCTGCGTCGACGACAACGCCGGTTTCGCCTATGTGACAAGGCATCGTGCCAACACCTTCGACCGGGTTCCGCTGGCACCCCGGCACGGCAGCGAGGTGCGTCACCTCATCGGCGATCCGCTCGACACCACCATGGTCGGACCGTCCAGCGCGGCGTGGGGGCGCGCCCCCGGTGACGTCGGGCGGGTCGCCTACCTGACCACGGACGGTGGCACCACCGCCCCACCCGACGGGGTCGTCCGCCGGCCCGCCCTGCTCCGTGTCGAACTCGTCGCGGCCGAGAAGGTATGATCATGAGCCGACCCAGTGAGCTGGTCAGCGCAGGCGAGGTCACCATTGAAACCTATGTGGACGGTCAAGGCGGCCTGGATCGGCCCGACGTCGTTGTACTGCCCTCCTACGGCCGGGACGGCGGCGCGGACTTCGACGAGTTCGCCGCGACCCTGGCCGCGTCCGGCTACCGCGTGCTGCGCCCGCAGCCCCGTGGCATCGCCGGTTCGACCGGTCCCATGACCGAGGTGACCATCGACGACCTGGCCGACGACGTCGCGACCGTGATCGACGTACTCAGCCGGAGCCGCGCGGTCGTCATCGGCCACGCGTTCGGCAACTTCGTCGCCCGCGCCGTCGCCACCAACCATCCCGGTCAGGTTGCCGCGATCGTGCTGGCCGCCGCGTCTGGGCACACCGTGGCACCGGAGGTCAACGCGGCTCCCTTCCGCGCAGGCAACCCGAACCTGCCCGAATCCGAGCGATTGGCCGCGCTGCGGCTGGCCTTCTTCGCACCCGATCATGATCCCAGCGCGTGGCTGACCGGCTGGTATCCGCGCACCCTTGCCATGCAGCACGCCGCTGTGACCGGCATCGACCTGCGCCGGTACTGGCGTGGCGGCAGCGCGCCGATCCTGGAACTGATCGCCGAACTCGACCCGTTCCACCAGCGACCGGAATGGGGTGACCTGCGTGGCGAGTGCGGCGATCGGGTCAGCACGACGGTGATCGCCGGCGCGAGTCACGCGCTGTTCCCCGAACAGCCGGAGGTGGTCGCGGACGCCGTGCTCGACTATCTCGACAGGCTACGACGAGCGCGGTGACGGACAAAGTCCATTGTAGACTATCGGTTGCCGGCGTGCGGAGTGCCTCGCACGAGACGTGGGAGGATGATTCGGGGAGTTGGGGTCTCGCGGGAGGTCGGATGCGGGGGTCGATCGGTGACTGGTGGTGGGAGCGGTGCGGTCGTCCGACCGGCTCTGTTGGCGCGGCTGAGTGGGTCGGCACGGGTGACGGTGGTGTCGGCACCCGCGGGGAGCGGCAAGACGATGCTGCTGCGCGCCTGGAGCGGCCAGGCTGATATCGCGGACCGCGCGGCCTGGGTGGCGGCCGGGCCGGATGGACGTGATCCGCAGCGATTCTGGCTCTCGGTGCTGGACGCACTGCGCGCGACCGGTCCGGGCGCTGCGCTGGTGCCCCCGATGACGGCCGCGCCGGACCTGGACGGATGGACGATCGTCGAGCGGTTGCTCAAGGATCTCGCACCGCTGCGAGACCAGATCTGGCTGGTCGTCGACGACGTGCACGAGCTGGATCAGGACCAGGGACTGCGGCAGCTGGAGTTGCTGCTGATGCGCGCGCCTGCCGGCCTGCGGTTCGTCCTCGCCACCCGGCATGACGTGCGGTTGGGCCTGCACCGGCTGCGGCTGGAGGGTGAGCTGGACGAGATCCGGGAGCCGGACCTTCGGTTCAGCGTTGCCGAGGCGCGGGAACTGTTCGCAACGGCGGGGGTGCGGCTGACGGACTCCGCGGTGGCCGTACTGCACGAGCGGACAGAGGGGTGGGTTGCCGGGTTGCGGCTGGCGGCGTTGTCGCTGGTCGGGCATTCGAATCCGGACCGGTTCGCCGAGGAGTTTTCCGGCACGGAGCGGACGGTGGCCGAATACCTGCTGGCCGAGGTGCTGGATCGGCGCAGCGATGCGGTCAGGCGGCTGCTGCTGCGCACCAGCGTGCTGGAGCGGGTCAACGGAGAACTGGCTGACCTGCTGACCGGGGACGCGGGCGGGGAGCGGGTGCTACAGGAACTGGAGGAGGTCAACGCGTTCGTCGTCTCGTTGGACGCGGCCCGGTCGTGGTTCCGGTACCACCAGATGTTCGCCGACCTCCTGCAACTGGAACTGCGGCGCACGGCACCGGAGGAGGTCGTCGGGCTGCACCGGGCGGCCAGCGTCTGGTTCGCCGGCCACGGCTATCCGGTCGAGGCGATCCGCCATGCCCAGTCCGCAGGAGACTGGGACCGGGCCGCCCGGCTGCTCACCGACCACTGGCCCGGCCTGCACCTGGACGGGCAGGATGCCACCGTCCACGAACTGATCACGGGTTTCCCGCCGGGGGCCGGCACGGCCGATGCGGAGCTTGCCGCGCTGATAGCGGCGGACGAGCTGGCTCAGGGGTCGCTGGACGGCGCGGGGCGGTACCTCAACCTCGCCGAGCGCGGCATGGCGTCGGTCCCGGAGGCGCGGCGCGACCAGGTCCAACTGCTGCTGGGGATCACTCGGCTGTTGGTGGCTCGCCAGCGCGGGGACCTGCCGGCGGAAGCCAGGGAGGCGCAGCTGCTACCGGCCACGGCCGCGGGTTCGACGGCTGGGCAGTCCGGCCTGGTCGAGGAGTTGCGCGCGCTGGCCCTGATCAGTCTGGGCTACGCCCGAAGCTGGACCGCGCGGACCGGCCAGATTCAGTACCTCGAACAGGGGATCGCGCTGGCGCGCCACATCGGCCGACCCTATCTGGAGTTCACCGGTTTGGCGTATCTGTCCGCGATCGAGGCGTCTCGCTCGGAAGCGGGGGCGCAAGAACACAGCAGCCAGGCGATCGAACTCGCCCAACAGCATGGCTGGGCCGAGGACACCGCCGTTGGTGTCGCCTATACGTCACTCGGTGGGGCGCTGGCCTGGCAGGGGAACCTCGACGAGGCCGAGACCTGGTTGCAGCGGGCCGAACTGATCATCAGGCCGGACGCCGAGGCCGTTGCGGCGCTCGCGGTCCAGTACATCCGGGGTCAGCTGAAACTGGCGCTCGGCAACGGAGCTGACGCGCTGGCCGCGTTCCGGGCCGCCGAACGGCTGACCGGGCAGTTGGCCGCGCCGCATCCGTTCGCAAGGCCGGTGCGCGCGTGGGTCGTGCATGCCCTGGTGCGCCTCGGTGAGGTGGAGGCCGCCGAGCGGTTTCTCGCCGGGATCGGCGAGCAGGAACGCGAACAGGCGGGAATCCGCATCGCCACCGCGATACTGCGACTGGCGCAGGAGGATCCGCGGGAGGCGGTCGCGGTGCTTGCCCCGGTCCTGAACGGTCTTGTCCGGGTGGGCTGGCGGAGCTGGTTGGTTGAGGCGTTCCTGGTGGCGGCGATCGCCCAGGACGCGCTTGGCGAGGAACGTGCGGTCCAAAACGCGTTGGAGAGCGCGCTGGACCGCGCAGAGCCGACTGGCTCGCTGTTGTGGTTCGTCCTGCATCCAGTGCCGGACCTACTGCGACGTCACGCTCGGCACGGTAGCTCGCACGCCGCGTTGATCGCGGAGATCCAGAGCTTGCTGGCCGCGCGAAACCCGGCTTCTCCACCCCGTGGGTCGTGGTCGCCGCGTGAGCCGCTGAGCGGGAGCGAGATTCGCATCCTGCGTTACCTGCCGACCCATCTGACCATGCCGGAGATCGCCGACGAGCTGTCCGTCTCGCGTAACACGGTCAAGACCCACCTGCGCAACCTCTACGCCAAGCTCGGCACGCACCGCCGAGGCGAGGCCGTGGCCCGCGCTCGCGACCTGGGCCTGTTGGCCCCCTCCGCCCGTGGTCTGACCCGCTGAACGTGGACGCCCTTCGCAGCGAAATCACCCTGACTGTGTGATGGCGCGGTCACCCTCGCCGTGTGGAGGCTGAAGTCCATGTCAGACGTTCGTCACCCGCAGAAAGCCCAGCAGGATCGGCACGCCGAGGCTGCTCGTTACTCCCGGCGCTCGTTGCTGCGTGCCGGCGTGATCGGTGGAGGCGCGGCGGCCGCGTTGGCCGCGTCCGGCGTGGCTGGGGCGGGCAGCGCCGCCGCCACCGCGCAGTCCACTTCCCCGGCCGCCGCCACCGCGAGCATGATGCAGAACCTGTTCACCGAATCCGACCTCGACTTCGAGACGCTGTTCGCGTTCGGCAGCGCCGGATACGGGTGCGCCGAGTTCGGCGAGCTGGTGACGGTGGTCAACCAGGTCAACAGTGCGGGCGCGTCGTACCAGACCTACTACGACGCCTTTCTCGCCCTCGCCAACCGCGTCGAGGCACTGGCCAGCCAGGAGTTGGCGGCCGGGCACACCGTCAACGCGCGTGGCGCCTACCTGCGTGCCTCGACGTACTACGACATGTGCCTGTACTTCATCCTCGGCACCACCGCCCGCGCTCAGGAAGCCGATTCCTACGCGGCTGTGCAGCGCTGCTGGGACAAGGCAAGCCAGCTGTTCGACCCGCCGTTCGAACGGGTCCACATCCCCTACGGCAACAGCTGGCTGCCGGGCTACCTGCTCAAACCGGACAACCGGCCGGTGCGGCGGCCCACGATCATCCTCAACAACGGCCAGGACGCCCAGGACATCTCCCTCTATGCCATGGGCGGCGCGGACGCGATCGCGCGCGGCTACAACGCGTTGATCTTCGAAGGCCCAGGGCAGGGTTCGCTGCTGTTTCAACGGCAGATCCCGTTCCGGCCCGACTGGGAGAACGTCATCACGCCGGTCGTGGACTACCTGCGGTCCCGGTGCGACGTCGACCCGAGGCGCATCGTGCTGAACGGGTCGAGCCTCGGCGGCGGACTGGTCCTGCGTGCGGCCGCCTTCGAGCACCGGCTGGCCGCGGTCGTCGCCGACCCGGCGATCTACAGTCTCTGGGGGTGCTGGCAGGCCGGCGAGCAGTCGATCACCTCGCTGTTCGCCGACGGCGCGAGCAAGGATCAGGTCAATGCCGAGTGGTCGCAGGTCATTCCGCATCTTGACGACGTCGCCCGGTACAACCTCGCCAAGCGCACCGAGCCCTATGGCCCGCGGTTCCTGCTCGCCGCGCGGGCCGGGCAGGTTCTGACCGACCTCTACGATCTGGGCACCACCCTGATGAAGTTCACGGTCGCCGGTGTCGTCGACAGGATCACCTCGCCGACGCTGGTGACCAGCTACGACAACGACGAACTGGTGAAGCCACCCGAGCAGCAGGGTGACCTGGTGTACCAGCAGTTGCGTAGCCCGAAGCAGGTCCACACGTTCACCGCAGCGCAGGGCGCTGACCAGCACTGCGCTCCGATGGCACCGCAGACCCGCAACCAGGTCGTCTACGACTGGGTCGACGGTGTCCTGTGATCGCCAGCTCGCACAACCCGGTGATCGGCCCGACCGTGGTAGAGTCGCTGCTGACACGCATCAAGCCGTGGTATGCCTCTCGTGGCAGCCGGCCAGCACCACGCCCGTCCGGCCGTGCAGCGGTTCTACACCCCAGCTTCTATGCCCCCAGCAACGGCATTCCCTCCAGGCAGGCCAACGCCGCACTCGCAACGCCAGCGGAGGAAAACCACACCACAGACAGGAATCTGAGCCATCACTATTTCAACAGCAACCCCCACCCGGGTGCAGACCGACCAGACTTCTCCGGCCGTCCACCCGGTCCAGCCCGTTCAGTTCAGCCATGTCGTCGACCGGCCCACGCCTGACCGGGCCGCATCTGACCGGGCTGCGTCTGATCAGGAACAGTCCACGCATGACCAGGGCCTGGTCGTGCACTTCCAGTCTCCCTCGCGTTCGGTACTGTCCCTGGTTGCGTGAACACGCGCCGAGTGACAGGAAGGGCCTCCATGGGTATCCGCTACACCGGCCCCTACGCGGAACAGGTCGAGCAACACGAGGGGCACGCGGCCAGCAAGTTCTCCGACGGCACGATGGGTCCCGACCCTGCCACCGCGAGTCCGCTGGCCGCCTACCTTGCCACCTGTTCCTGTGGCTGGCAGGGCGAGTCGGAGCATCCCGCGACCGATCAAGGCGAGGAAGCCGCCGAGGCCCAGTGGAAGACCGAACACCTTGGCCCGCTGATCGACGCCGCCCGCGCCGGCTGGGACACCTGGCCGGATGAGCTGATGCGGCAGGCCCGTTACGTGCGGGACCGGGTAAGGGCCGTCGATCCCGCTGAGGCGCTGCGGGTCCTCGACCAGATGATCGCCGATGTCGACTCCCGGCGCAGGACCGTCAACCGGCTCACGGTTCAGCCCGACCAGTAGAGGGCAACCGTGATGTCACCAGCCCGATAGATCGCGGCCTGGTGCAGGCCGCGCTCGGCCAGCAACGCGGGCACGCTGGTACCGCCCGTCTCGACCAGCCATATCCGGCTGACGCCGTCGAGTCGACTGCCCAGGGTGACCTGGTCGGTCTCGGTGCCGCGCAGCGTGCCGGACGCGCTGGGCAAGGTGGCGAGGGCGAGGTCGTCGAGCGGGCCGAAGGCCGAGGGGTAGCCGAACGCGAACTCCCGTGGCATATCCGGGTAGTGGCAGGTCGGACAGTCGTAGAGCACGCCGTCACCGGGTCGTTCGCGCGCGGCGATGAGGTCGGCGGCGGAGCGGATGTCGTCGCCGTGACCGTCGACCTGGCGTTGCGCGAGCTGGGTCGGCAGGCCGAGCCCGGCAATGAGCAGTAGCGCGATCACCCTGGGCGCCATGCCGATTCCGGCGAGCCCGACGCCGACCGGCAGCGCGAGGGCGGGTAGGCAGTAGGCGACGTAGCGCTGCACGTACACGGGCATGGCGACCTCGGCCACGGCCAGCAGCAGCACCGGCGGCGCGATGAGCCAGGGCAGCGCGAGCCAGGCCGTTGCCGCGCCCGTCCTTGAACGCAGACCGAGTCCGATGAGGACACTCGCGAGCACGACCGAGCCGGTCGATCCGGCCAGCCACGCGGTGAGGTCGCCGGGGGCGGTTGCGTCCGGCGCGGTCAGCCAGCCGAGCTGGTCGCGCTGCCGCAAGGCCAGCACGACCACGGGCAGCGCGGGCAGACAGGCGAGCGTGGACATGCTGAGCCATCGGCGCAGCAGCGTGCGGTGGCGGGCCAGCAGGAAGACCGCGTGCCCGGCGAGCAGCAACAGGCCGAACAGGTTGAGCAGGCCAAGTGCGGCGATCGCGCCGCAGTAGCCGACCAACCAGCGGCGGTGGAGTTCCTCAGCGGCGCGCACGAGCAGGTAGCTGGCCAGCACGGCGCAGGCGAGCACGAAAGCGTACGAGCGCCCCTCCTGCCCATACCGGCTGACCTGCGGAAGCACCGCGAACACGAGCCCGGTGAGCAGACCGGCACGGGGCGAATGCAACCGGCGGCCCACTGCCGCGACCCCGGCCGCCGCAGCCGTCATGGCCAGCAGCGACGGCAGTCGCAGCACGACCTCGGCGGTCCCGAAGGTGTGCACGATCGGCCACATGAGCAGGTAGTAGGCGCCGTGCACGGCGTCGACGCCGGCCAGCATGCGCAGCAACGCCGGCACCGAGCGCGCCTCGGCGTCGAGCGTGGCCGCCTCGTCGCGCCAGTACGAGGGCCTGCCAAGGTCCCACGCCATGATCACCAGCGTGACCAGGGCGGGAACGAGAAGCACACGATCGAGCCGCAGCCACCGACGGCGTTCGCACGAGATCCTTGGTTCGATTTCCGCCGTGTCGCCGAGCCGTGATGTTGGCACGACGCGATCCTGTCGAGCCGAGTTCAGACCTCCGCTGGAGAAACGTGCGAATCCGGTGTGAACTCACCCGGGCCGGCCACCGGCAGCGTCAGCCGCACCCGCAGGCCGTGCGGGGAGTTCGACCCGGCCATCACCGATCCATTGTGGACGATGGCGATCTGGTTGACGATGGCGAGACCGAGGCCGGAACCGGGGTGTGCGGTCGTGGTGTCGGCGCGGTAGAACCGGTCGAAGATGCGCGGCAGTCGGTCTTGCGGCACGCCGGGCCCGGTGTCGGCGACCTCGATCTCGACCGCGTCGCCGTGCCGGCGCAGCGCCACCGTGGCCGAGCTGTCCTCCGGAGTGTGCGCGAGCACGTTGGCCAGCAGGTTGTCCACCGCCCTGCGCAGCAGTTCCTCGTCGCCGACAACGACAACGCCCTCGACGATCTCGGTGTGCCAGTCGCGCCTCGGCGCGGCCACCCGCATCCGCTCGACACAGTTGTCGACCAACTCGCTCAGCTCCACCGGCTCGGTCTGCTGGTCGGGGTGCTGGTCGAGGCGGGCCAACCGGAGCATGTCGTCCACAAGTCCGCTCATCCGCTTCGCCTCAAGGGTGACGCGCCGCATCACCTCGTCGACCTGGTCGCGCTCGGGCAGCGCACCCTGCTGGTAGAGCTCGGCATTGGCGCGCAGCGAGGCCAGTGGGGTGCGCAGCTCGTGGCTGGCATCGGCGAAGAACCGGCGCATCAACTCCTGCCCCGCCTCCCGCTCGCGCACCGACTCCTCGATGCGCCCCAGCATCCCGTTCAGCGCACTGCCCAGCCTGCCCACCTCGCTGTGCGGGTCCTGTTCGGTGACCCGGTCGGTGAGGTTGCCCGCGGTGATCCGGTCGGCCTGCGTTGCCATGGTCTCGATGGGCCGCAACCCGCGGCGCAGCAACCAGAACACGCCGAGTCCGATGAACAGCACGGCGGCGGCCGAGCCGATGATCACGATCAGCCGCAGCCGGTCCACTGCGCTGTTCACGTCGTCCAGTCTGGAGCTGACGATCACGATGCCGCCCGGCGTCGCGGCGGCGACCGTCCGCACCTGGCCCGTGCCATCGGCCGACTCGGCGGTCTGCGCACCGCCGTCGGCGGCCAACGCGCGCAGGTCATCGGGAATCGCGAAATCGAAGGTTTCCTGGCTCATCGTGGCCATGATCGTGGGGTTGAACGCCAGCGCCACTCCCCTGTCCCCGTCGTCTGGCTGGTAGACGACGGCGTACTGACCGATCAGGAACCGGTCGACCGGCGCGGTCAGATCGCCAAGCACCTGCGCGCCGCCAGGTAGCGGCGGTTTCGGGCGCTGGCTGGCGATCGCGTGCTCCTGGAGCACCTCGGCCGGCACGGCGGAGAGCCGGGATGCGGTGTTGACCGCTGCCGCGTGCAGCGTCGCGTCGACCTGGTTCATCAGGTAGCCGCGCAGCGTGGTCACCGCGGCGAGGTCGAACGCCACCAACGCCACCAGCGTCACCGACACCACAGGGACGAGCACACGCAGCCGCAGTTGGCCACGCACCAGCCGACGGAACGGCCGTAGCCAGGATGGACGCTCAGAGTTCATCGGGGCCCACCGGGTCGTCGGCACGGGGCAGCCGCAGGCTGTAGCCGACGCCGCGCTGGGTGTGGATCAGGTCAGGGCCGAACCGCGCCAGCTTGCGGCGCAGGTAGGCGATGTAGGTGGAGACCACCGTGCTGGTACCGCCGAAGTCGTAGTCCCACACGTGATCCAGCAGTTGCCCTCGGGTCAGCACCCGGCCCGGGTTGAGCATCAGGAATCGCAACAGCCGGAACTCGGTTGGCGAGAGGTCCAGCGCGTGACCGGCGCGGCGCACCTCGTAGGTGTCCTGATCCAGTTCCAGGCCGGCGAAGGCGAGCACCGGCCCGGTCTCGGCCGGACGGGCGCGGCGCAGCACGGACCGGATCCGCGCGGCCAGTTCCTCAAGGCCGAACGGCTTGGTCAGGTAGTCGTCGCCGCCGATGGTCAGCCCGGCGACCTTGTCGGCCTGGGTGTCCCTGGCGGTCAGGAAGATCACCGGCACCCAGAGTCCGTCCCGACGCAGCCGCCGCACCACCTCGAAGCCGTCGAAGTCGGGCAGCATCACGTCCAGCACCACCAGATCGAACGGTCGTTCGCGGATCAGGTTCAGCGCCGCCGTGCCGGTCTCGCCGACGGTCACGTCGAAGCCGAGAAACCGCAGCGAGGCCGCGACCGCGTCCCGCAGGAACGGCTCGTCGTCGATCACCAACAGCCGACCGGGTGCGGGTACGGCCTGGTTCGGCAGCGCCGTCGTCGGTTCCATCCACCGCCCTCCTCGCCTCGGCCATCCGACCACACCCGTGCCAACCCAGCATGCGAGCTGTGTGTGAGTTTCGTGTGGATGCCCTTGGCAGCGGGCAAGCCTCAGCGTCGGCGTAGCCCGTCGAGTGCGGCGTCGATGCCGGCGGCGAGCCCCTCGCGATCGGGCCGTGCTCGGGATACCAGCGCGGAGCCCTGGAAGAGCAGCAACAACAGTTGCGCCTGCGCCTCGGGGCTCGCGCTCGTCGTGACCTCGCCCGTGGCCTGAGCGCGGGCCAGGGCGGCCGTCATGACCTCGACGACGCCGTCGTAGGCGGCGGCGACCAGCGCACGGGCCGCGTCGTCTCCTGGGACGAGTTCGGCCGTGGTGTTGCCGACAAGGCAGCCCCGCCGCCCCTGCGATTGCTCCCGCGCCCCGGTCAGCGTGGCTGGTTCGAGAAGCATGTGCCGCAGCGCCGGCAGCACCGGGTCGGCCCGCAGGATCTCCTCAAGGTGCTCACGGTTCTCTCGGGCGTAGAGCGCGACGGCCTTCAGGTAGAGGTCGTGCTTGTCGCCGAAGGCGGCGTAGAGGCTGCCCCGCTGCACCCCCAACTCGTCGACCAGCTCCTGCACCGAGGTCGCCCCGTACCCCCGCGACCAGAACAGGTCGCGCGCGCGGGCCAACGCCTGCTCGATGTCGAAGGCGCGAGGACGTCCGGTGCGGGCCATACGGATCATCCTACGACTTCTTGACTCGCCGTTCAAGAAGTCGTAGCTTGGGACATGACTTCTTGAACGATTGCATGGAAGTCGAGTCCATCGACAACGGAGGTGACTGTCATGCGGGTGTTCGTCACGGGAGCCTCGGGCTTCATCGGCTCGGCCGTGGTCGCCGAACTGCTGGGTGCCGGTCACGAGGTGACCGGGCTGGCCCGCTCACCAGCGTCGGCCGCGCGGCTCACCGGGCTGGGCGCCGACGTGGCGCTGGCAACGCTCGCCGACCTGGACAGCCTGCGCACGGCCGCTGCCACCGCCGACGGCGTCATCCATCTCGCGTATCGGCACGGCGAACCGGCCACCGTGGCGGCGGAAACGGATCGACAGGTGATCGAGTCGCTCGGCGACGCGCTCGCCGGATCGGGCAGGCCGCTGGTCGTCACCTCCGGCACGCTCGTGCTCGGGGCGGGGCGCGTCGGCACCGAGTCCGACGCTCCAGATCCGGCCGCGCCGGCCGCTGCCAGGGCAGCCGGTGAGCGAGCCGCGCTGGCGCTGGCGGAACGCGATGTGCGGGTGTCGGTCGTGCGACTGGCTCCCTGCGTGCACGACCGCGTGCGGCGCGGCTTCGCCGGTGCGCTCGTCGATGCAGCGCAGCGGTCCGGCTCGGCCGGCTATCTCGGCGACGGCTCGCAACGCTGGGCCGCCCTGCACCGGCAGGACGCGGCCCTGCTCTACCGGCTCGCCCTCGAACGAGCGCCAGCCGGGACCATCCTGCACGGCGTCGGCGAACCGGGCGTGCCGATGCGGGCCATCGCCGAACTCATCGCCACCAGCCTCGGCCTGCCCGTGGCAGAGGTGCCGGCAGACCGGGCCGAGGCCCACTTCGGCTGGCTCGCCGGCCTCGTCGGCACCGACGCCCCCGCCTCAAGCACCGCAACCCGATCGCTGCTGGCCTGGGAACCCACTCATCCCGGCCTGCTCGACGACCTCGCACACGGCGAGTTCTTCCAGGGAGCACAACGATGAACACCGCACCGCGCACCCACCACCCGAGCGCGACCGAGCCGGCCGCCGCGACGCACACCCTGCGGACCGTGGACCTGCTCATCCTCTCCATCGGCACGTTCACCCTCGGCGTCGACGGCTTCGTGCTGTCCGGCCTGCTGCCCCAGGTCGCCGCGTCCCTGCACGTCTCGGCCAGCACCGCAGGCCAACTCACCACCCTGTTCGCCCTGGTCTACGCGGTAGGCTCGCCGATCATCGCCGCGCTGGCCGGCGACTGGGACCGGCGAGTGCTGCTCGCGGCCGGCATGGCCGTCTTCGTCGCCGGCATGGTCGTCCAGGCCACCGGACCGAGTTTCCCCGCCGTGGCAGCCGGTCGGGTGCTCGCCGCGCTCGGCGCCGCCGCCTACCAGACCACCGCCTACAGCACGGCCGGCATCCTCAGCGACGACACGCACCGCGCCCGCTCGCTGGCCATCGTGGCGGGCGGCAGTTCCGTCGCGCTCGTCGCGGGCCTTCCCTTCGGCATCCTGGTCGGCCAGAGTTGGGGCTGGCGTGCCGCCATGTGGGTTCTCGTCGTGCTCGCCCTGCTGTCGACCGTGGCAACCCGGCTGCTGCCGGCCGCCCACGCCCCGCGACTGAGCCTGCGCGAGCGCGGCAGGGCCCTCGCCGACCGCCGCGTACTGGGCATTCTGGCCGGCACGGTGACCGTCCTGATTCCCGTCTTCCTCGTCATCGCCTACCTGCCCGCGATCATGCACGGCTCGGGTACCTGGATCGTGATCGCGATGCTCGCCTATGGCGTCGGGCAGGTCGTCGGCACCACGCTCGTGCCCCGCCTCATCCGCAGCCGAAGCGCCAGGACCGCCCTGATGCTCGGCGCCTGCGGCGTCACCGCCGCTGCGGCGATCCTCACCGCCACCCGCACGCTCGACCCCGCCGCAACCGTCACCATGGCCGCGCTCGGCTTCTCCGCCGGCCTGACCATCGTTCCCCAGCAGCACCGGCTCTTCGCCGCCGTGCCCACACTCGCCCCCGTCGCCGTTGGCCTCAACGGCTCCGGGATCTACCTCGCCACCGCACTCGGCGCGGCCCTCGGCGGGGTGGCACTGGCCATCGGCGGCAGCGCCGTCCCGACCATCACCTCGGCAATCATCGGGTTGCTCGCAATCGTCGTCGCCACGACAGCCGTCCGTGGAGCATGATCGTCCGTGAGCCGGCGAAAAGGAGGCGCTCCACGTGAACGATGTCGTCGAGGTGACCCAGCTGATCCTCCGCGAACGCCAGGCCCGGGACCGAGGGTGGTGGGACGTCATGCGGTCGTGCTTCGCCGCCGACTCGACGGCGCGGCTGAGCTGGTTTCAGGGCAGCGGGCCCGACTTCGTGACTCAGTCGGCGCGGATGGCCGGTCGCGGCGACACCGCGACACACCGACTTTCTCCGCCGGTCGTCCGCGTGGAGGGTGATCGTGCGTTCGTCGAACTGCCCGCGGTCATCGAGCTGCGCACCGAACTCGACGGGGTCGAGGTCGATCTCAGCTCCGCGGCCCGGTTGCTGTACCGGGCCGAACGACGATCCGGCCGCTGGTGGATCATCTCACTCGACCCGGTGTACGAGCGGGACCAGCTTCATCCGGCCCTGCCGGGAACCAGCGTGCGGATCGCCCCAGGCGACCTGGCCGCTTTCCGCCCCAGCTATCGGCTGTTGAGCTACGCGCTCTCCAAACGTGGCTACCAGATCGCCGACGACCTCTACGGCGACGACCGACCCGACGAGACCGCCGAGTTGTACCGGACACTGCAAGCCTGGCTGACCGACACGGCGTCCTGAACGACGGAGTCGACCGTCCATCCTGGAATGATTCCATCATGACCGAACTGCCTCGCGCCGACGGCCGGTGGGCGGACAGGTCAGGCAGGACAAGCGCGCTGGTCGTCGGGAGCGGCGCGTGGGGAGCGTTCTGGGGCAGCTGGTCGGCGTTGTTGCCGACCGTGGTCGCGGCGAACGCCATCTCACCTGCCGCCCTCGGGCTCATCCTCACCTCGGTGCCGGTTGGCGCGATTCCGACCATGGTGCTGGTCGGCCGGGCCGCGGTGGGACGCGAGTACCGGGCGCTGTGCTGCGCCATTGTCGCGATGTCCGCCGCAGTGCTCATGCTGGCCTTGGTGACCGGACCGATCGCTCTGGCGATCGTGCTGTTCGCCGTTGGCGCGACCAGCGGTGCGGTGGACGTCTGCCTCAACTCCGCCACTGCCCGCCACGAGCGGGAAACGGCGGCTCCGCATTTCCACACGGTGCACGCCGCGTTCCCGGTCGCGGTGATCGCCGCCGCGCCGATCACCGGTTTCGCGGTGCAGCAGGGTATCGGTGCACGGGTCGTCCTGATCGCCTGCGCGGTTCTGCTCGGGGTCACGGGACTGCCACTGCTGCGGTTCGGGTCTCGGCGCCCGGTCACCGGGCCCGACGCGGCGACCGGGCGGTCCGGCCCGCGAGCGCGCGTTCGGTCCAGGTGGCTGTGGGGTGTCGCCCTTGGCGTGCTCGGCGGTTGCATGCTGGTGGTGGAGAACGCCGTTGAGCAGTGGTCGGTGCTGCTGTTGGAGGGCACTCGCGGCGCTTCTCCCGCACTGGCCAGTGCGGCGCCCTCGATGTACATGGCCGCGGTGACCGGCTCGCGGCTGGCCGTTCGGTGGGCGCCACGCCTGGGGCTCCGCCGCCTGACGGTCGTCGCCGCGCTCGGCGGCGGCATGGGCATCACCGTCGCCGCGCTCGCCTCGAACGTAGCGGTGTCCCTGCTCGGGTACGGCATCACCGGTCTCGCATACGGGCCGCTGATGCCCGCCCTGCTCAGCTACGCGGGCGCTCGGGACGAAACGGGATACCTGGTGTCGGTGGCTTCGGCGGTGTCCTACGGCGGGTTCCTGGTCAGCCCGGTTTTCGTGGGGACACTCACCCGGTGGGTGTCGCTGCCCTTCGCCCTGGCGAGCCTGGCGGTCATGGCGGTGCCGCTGCTGGTCGCCGCACTCGTCGCGTCGTGGAGGCGATAGACACCGACGCCGAACGGCGGCAGCCGAAGCGGGTCGCCGGGGTCGGCGCCATCGAGGGTGCGCAGGGTGGCCGCGATGGGCAGCGCTGGTTTGACGGTCACCTCGTCAGCGCAGTGATTCACCACGAAGACGAACCTGCGGCCGTCGGCATGCTCCAGCAGGTCGACTGCGAGCCGTTGGTCGTCGGTGCCAACGGTCGGACGCACGCAGGCGTGCGCGGCGAGCGCGGCGTAGAGCACGCTGGTGTGCTCGGGATTGACCCTCGGTGCCGCGACCGCCAGCTGCTCGATCGGATAGGTGCACAAGACCACCGAACCCGCGCCGCATCGACGCAGCAGCAGCGCGGGGCGGCCGTGCCCGTCGACGGCAAGCACCTCGGCGGTCACCGGACGCACCGGCAGGAAGACCCGACCGGAGCCGACCGTTGCGAAGGTGAGCGTCGTGCCCTCGGCAAGAGTGCCGAACGCGCGGGTGAGCGTGAACGTGACCTCGTTGTCGGTGATGGGGTCCGCGAGGCCGTACCAGAGCTGGTGTTCGACTCCGAACATTCCGTTCAGGTCCGCGTACCAGGGGCCGCGCTGCACCTCGTGCGTGCCCGAGGAGTACGACACGTACACGCACGCGCCGTCCTCGGCGAGCTTGGCCAGTGTCCGCCAACTCGGCGTGAGCAACTGCTTGGTGGACGGCACGAGGTAGAGCGCGGCCCCGTCCCGGATGCCGTCGGATTCCCTGACCAGGGCGGGAGGTAGGTCGGCGAGCCGGGCCGTCACGTAGCTCTGCCGCAACACGGCGGGCAGCGAAACCCGGTCCTCGGTCTCGGTGAACGGATAGACGGTGTCCAAATAGGACGGAGCGACCAGCGCGACTTCGGCGTCGGCGCGCCGACAGCTCGCCACGTCGATGGCACGCAGCGTGTCGGCGAACGCCTTGATCTCGGCCAGTTGCGGTTTGGGCGCACCGGTCACGTCGGTGAGCCCGAAGTGCATCTCGAACGGATGATGCCGGTAGGGGTCCTGCTCGCCGAGGTTGTCGTAGTCGGAGTTGTTCCAGGCGATCCAGCCGGTCGCGCCGGCCAACAGCGTGTTGTAGAGGGTCTGCCGGTAGTAGTGCGCGCCGTGCTCGTCGGAGGTGAAGTCGGAGGTGGTACCGAACTCCTCCAGCACCACCGGTCGACCGAAGGTGCCCGCCAGCTCGCAGCGGAAGGCCGCCGCGTAGTGCTGCCGGATCAGGTCGTCCTCCGTGCTGTAGACGTGCGGGCCGAGAAAGTCGCACAGCGCTGCGGTGTCGCGCAACCGGAAACCGTTGTCCCGGCCGGTGATCTCAAGGCCCCAGGCGCCGTCACCGATGGAAACCGGCTGGCTGCCGCCGCCCGCGCGCACCGCGTCGATGAGCAGTTGGGCCCAGGCCGCCACCGTCTCGGGTGGCGAGTCCTCGCCGCCGTAGATCGGCATCTCGTTGGACAGCAGCCAGCCGCACACCGCCGGATGGTCGCCGAGCCTGCGCACGATCTCGCGGACGAACCACGCCTGCCTGGCGACCAGCCAGACATCGGCGTAGAGGTGCCGCCCTGCCCGCCACGCCGGGTCCCAGTTCTCGCCGGACATGTGGCCGACGACGAAGGTGGGCACGCTGGCCATGCCGAGCTCGGTGTGCCGGTCGAGGAAGTCGCGATAGTGCTCGACCAGCCGCTCGTCGATGCGGTCGTGCTCGGGCATGAAGTCCGGCCAGTAGCAGAACGACCTTGTCATCGTCACGCCGTGCTCGCGCAACACCCGCAGTTCGGCCCTGATCAGGTCGCTGTCGTAGTTCCGCCACATCAACGGGCCACCGGAGCGGGACCAGAAATTGGCACCGATCCAGGGCGAGGACGGACCGTCGAGCCGGGCGGCTGATCTGCGCATGCGATGGCGCTCCCCTCGGAACCTGATCGGCCTCCGCACACTATACCGGTTAAGTGGAGCCACTCAAACCGCTAGACTGCGGCAGCACCTGACAAGGCACATGACAAGGCGCAGCCGACGAGGGAGGCCGGATGAAGCGTCCCACCATCGCCGACATCGCCCGGCGCGCCGGGCTCACCAAGGCCGCCGTGTCGTTCGCGCTCAACGGCCAGCCCGGTGTGTCCGAGGCGACAAGGGCGCGCGTGCTGCGCATCGCGCAGGACATCGGCTGGCAGCCCAACAGCGCCGCTCGCGCGCTGTCCGACGGCAAGGCGGGCGCGTTCGGCCTTGTCGTGGACAGGCCGGCAAGGGTCCTCGGCATCGAGCCGTGGTTCATGCAGCTCATCTCCGGTATCCAGGCCGAACTGGCCGCCGCGTCCACCTCGCTGCTGTTCACGGTCGCCGAGAATCTGGACGCCGAGATCGAGCTGTACCGCACCTGGTGGGCACAGCGCAGGGTGGACGGGGTGATCCTGGTCGACCTGCGCGAGGACGACCGCAGGGTCGCCGAACTGGTTGCGCTCGGACTGCCAACGGTGGCGATCGGCGCACCGGCCGGCGCGGGGCCGCTGGTGTCGGTGTCCTTCGACGACGCCGAGGCGACCAGGACGGTCGTCGACTACCTCGCCGAGTTGGGGCACCGGCGCATCGCGCACGTCACCGGTCTGCCCGGCCTGCTGCACACCCGTATCCGCGACGAACAGTTCCACGCCAGCGCCGAGGCCGCCGGCCTCGAATGCGTGTCGGTGACCGGTGACTACACCGGCGAGCGGGGCCGGCAGGCAACGACCGAACTGCTGCGCGCCAAGCACCCGCCGACCGCGATCCTCTACGACAACGACCTGATGGCAATCGCCGGACTGACCGTCGCGCAACGCCTTCGGGTGATCGTGCCCGACGAGCTGTCGATCGTCGCGTGGGACGACTCGTCCCTGTGCGAGCTGGTACATCCGGCGCTGACCGCGCTGCACCGGGATATTCCCGCGTACGGCGCGCAGGCCGCCAAGGCGTTGCTGGCGCTCACCGCGGGCGGTATCTCGACCAGTTTCTGCCAGGAAGTACCGACGTTGACCGTGCGGGGCAGTACCGGGAAACCCACCACGCACTGAACCGGTACCGAAGCATTGACACTTAACCGGTATAGTGATTCTATTCCGTGCCACCGATGCAGCTATGGCAGCAAGGCACGGAAGGACGCGGCGATGTTGAACAGGTCCTGGAGAAAACGCTTCTTTTCCGCCGTTGTCGCCGGCACGCTGTTAGGTGGCGTGCTGGCCGGATGCGGCGGTGGCGACAGCGGCGGGGGCACCGGTTCGGACGTGCTCACCGCGTTCACCGGCGGGGAAAGCATCACCGCCAATTTCAACCAGTTCTCGCCGAACGCGCAGGACATCGCGCGCGGCGGGATCTACGAACCGCTGTTCTTCTTCAACACGGTGAAGACCGGTTCGGTGCAGCCCTGGCTCGGCACGCACTACGCCTGGTCCAACGGCGGCAGGACGGTGACCGTGCAGCTGCGGCACGGCGTGACCTGGTCCGACGGCAAGCCTTTCACCAGCGCCGACGTCGCCTACACCTTCGATCTCGCGATCCAGGACCAGGCGCTCAACCAGAACGCGCTACCGCTGGCCAGCGCGAGCACGCAGGGGCCGTACACGGCGATCATCAACTTCACCCAGCCGGCGTACACCGACGACTACCCGGCACTCGGCAAGACCTACATCCTCCCGCAGCACATCTGGCAGAACGTGTCGGACAAGGCCACCTGGCTGGACTCGAACCCGGTCGGCACCGGCGCCTACCAGGTCAGCAAGGTCTCCAGTCAGGTGATGGAACTGACCGCCAACCCACACTACTACCTGCCTGGTCTGCCGCACTTCAAGAAACTGCGGTTCCTGGCTTTCACCGGCAACACCTCCGCCGACCAGGCCATCGAGTCGGGCGAACTGGGCTGGGCAGGCGGGTTCATCCCCAACATCGACCACAGCTACCTGGCCAGGAACAGCAAGTACCACGTGGTGGACATCCCGTTGGCCACGACGTTCCTGGTCACCAACATGAAGTCGGGGCCGACAACGCTGCTGCCGGTGCGCAGGGCGATCAGCGCGGCGCTCGACCGCGACTACATCAGCAACACCGTCTACAACGGATACTCGCCGCCGATCAACACCGCAGCGCTCATCACGCCGAACTACAGCGCGGTGCTCGACCCCGCCCTCGCGAACTCCTACTTCGGCAAGGCCGATCCGCAGCAGGCGCTCAACATCCTGCACCAGGCCGGAATCAGCACGCCACTGCCGCTGACCATCAAGGTGGTTGCCGGCTACACCGACTACATCAGCGTCCTGGACATCATCAAGCAGGAGCTGCAACCCGCCGGCATCGACCTGACCGTCGACGCGGAATCCCAGCCCGCGTTCACCGCGGACCAGTCCACCGGCAACTTCCAGCTGGCGATCAGCGCCCAGTACGGCTACACGCCGAGCGTCTATTACTACTACAAAGAGATGCTGGACAGCAGGATCGCGCCACCGATCGGCCAGAACGACGCGGTCGGCAACTACGGGCGCTACGACAACCCGCAGGTCAACCAGTTGCTCGACGACATCGCCTCGGTTCAGGATCCGACGTCGAAGAAGCAGGACTTCTACCAGATCGAACACATCGTCGCTGACCAACTGCCCGCCATTCCGCTTTTCGAGGCGCAGGACGAGATCGAGTTCAACGGCAACGCGGTCGCGAACTTCCCGACGAAGCAGAACACGTACGCGGCACCGGCCGTCTACATCCAGCCGGACGTCGGCTGGGTGGCCATGCACCTGACGCCGGCCCACTGAGGCGCGCCATGCGCTACGTCCTTCGCAAGCTGGGCTTCTATCTGGTCGCGGCGTGGTTGGCGATCACGCTCAACTTCCTGCTGCCCCAGCTCATCCCCGGCGATCCTGTCCAGCTCCTGCTGGCCAAGATGGCGCAGGCAGGACCGGTACCGCCGGGCGAGGACCAGGTGCTGACCAAGCTGCTCGGTCTCGGCACCGGAAACATCCTCCAGCGCTACTGGCACTACCTGGACAGCGTCGCGCACCTGCGGCTGGGCATCTCGGTGACGGACTTCCCAACGCCGGTCAGCACCGAGATCGGCCAGTCGATCTACTGGACGCTGGCGCTGGTCGGTACGGCCACCGTGCTCAGCTTCGTGCTCGGCATCGGGCTCGGCGCGCTGGCCGGCTGGAAGCGCGGCACCAAGCTCGACTCGATCGTGCCGGCCACCACGCTGTTCACCGCCATGCCGTACTTCTGGCTGGCGCTGGTCCTGCTGTTCGTGTTCGCCACCAACGTGTGGCACATATTCCCCGGCAACGGCGGCGGCTACAACCTCAACTCCGACATCTCCATCGGCTTCAACGGGCCGTTCATCGGTTCCGCGCTCGTGCACGCCGTCCTGCCCGCGTTGACCATCGTGCTCAGCTCGGTCGGCGGGTGGCTGCTTGGCATGCGCAACATGATGGTCGCGACGCTTTCCGACGACTACGTGGTGGCCGCCGAGGCCAAGGGCCTGAAGTCGAGCCGGGTGATGATCGGTTACGCGGCCCGCAACGCGGTGCTGCCCAGCGTGTCGGGGTTCGCCATCTCGCTGAGCTTCGTGGTGAGCGGGTCCCTGGTGATGGAGGAGGTCTTCTCCTATCCGGGGCTCGGCTACAAGCTGCTGTCCGCGGTGCAGAACGACGACTACCCACTCATGCAAGGGATCTTCCTGGTGATCACGCTGGCCGTGCTCGGCGCCAACCTGCTGATCGATCTGCTGTACCAGTTCATCGACCCGCGAACGAAGGCCGTGCGATGAGCGCGCCGGTCCAGACGGTGACGGCCACCGAGGCGGCGCCACTGTCCGAGCAGGCCACCCGCGCCGACCGGCTGCGCGGGCTGCTGGCCGACCGCAGGCTGGTCACCGGTTGCGCCATCGTGTTGTTCTTCGTGCTGCTCGGCGCGCTCGGTCCGCTGTTCGTCGGCAACCCCGACCTGGTCGGCGGCCAACAGTGGGCGGGGCCGTCCGGCGCGCACTGGCTGGGCACCACTTCCACCGGGCAGGACGTGTTCAGCCAGCTCGTGGTGGCGACCCGTGCCTCGCTGGAGATCGGCGCCGGTGCCGGACTGCTGGCCACGGTGATCTCCGTGCTCGTCGGCATCACCGGCGCGTACGTCGGCGGCGTCGTCGACGAACTGTTCTCGCTGCTGTCCAACCTGGCGCTGGTGATCCCGACACTGCCGCTGGTGATCGTCATCTTCGCGTTCACGCACAGTTCGGGAGTGCTGCCGCTGATCCTCGTCATCGCGCTGACGAGCTGGGCGGCATCGGCCAGGGTGTTGCGGGCGCAGACCCTGTCCGTGCGCAACCGGGACTACGTGCTGGCCGCCCGCGCGTCCGGCGAGCGTGGCTGGCGGGTCGTGCTGGTGGAGATCCTGCCGAACGAGCTGCCCGTGATCGTCTCGCAGTTCATCTTCGCGGTGATCTTCGCGATCCTCACCCAGGCCGGGCTCTCCTTCCTCGGCCTCGGCGACGTGAACCTGCTCACCTGGGGAAACATGCTCTACTACGCACAGAACGACGAGGCGCTGACCAACGGAGCCTGGTGGTGGTTCATCACGCCGGGACTGTGTGTCGCACTGCTCGGCACCGGCCTCGCCCTGATCAACTTCGGCCTCGACGAGGTGCTCAACCCGCGACTGCGCGTCTACCGCCAACCGAGCCGGAGGGCGTGATGAACAACGACGTGGTGTTGCAGGCCAACGACATCTGGGTGGACTACGAAGGCGCGCGACCGCTGCACGCGGTGCGCGGGGTGAACCTGACGCTGCACCGGGGCGAGGTGCTGGGCATCGCGGGCGAGAGCGGCTGCGGCAAGTCCACTTTGGCCTACGCGCTGACCAGGATGCTGCGTCCACCCGCTCGACTGGACCGTGGCAGCGTCCGCTTCCGCGGTCGGGACGGCGCCGAGATCGACGTGCTGGGGCTGGCGGGCGATGCGCTGCGCCGGTTCCGCTGGAACCGGGTGGCCATGGTCTTCCAGAGCGCGATGAACGCGCTCAACCCGGTGACCACCGTGCGCCGCCAGTTCGCCGACATCTTCACCGCGCACCGCCCCGAGATGGACCGCGCCGCGCGCGATGCGCGCACGGCCGAACTGTTGGAGATGGTCGGCATCGACCCGGCCCGGTCGAGCGCCTTCCCGCACGAGCTGTCCGGCGGCATGCGCCAGCGGGTGGCGATCGCCATGGCGCTGGCGCTCGATCCCGAGGTGGTCGTGATGGACGAGCCGACCACCGCGCTGGACGTGGTGGTGCAGCGGGAGATCCTCGACGAGGTCCAGCGGCTGCGCGAGGAGTTGGGCTTCAGCGTCGTGTTCATCACCCACGACCTGTCGCTGCTGTTGGAGGTGGCCGACCGGCTGACCGTGATGTATGCCGGTGAGGTCGTCGAAGCGGCCGACGCGGCCGAGGTGGCGGCACGGCCGGGGCACCCGTACACGGCCGGGCTGCTGCGTTCCTTCCCCGACCTGCGCGGCGCGCGACGCGACCTGCGCGGCATCCCCGGCTCCCCACCCGACCTGCGGCTGGACGCGCCGGGTTGCCCGTTCCAGCCGCGCTGCGACCGAGCCTTCGAGCCGTGCGCCGAGCGGCATCCAGCGCTGCTGCCCGGCGACGGCGGCGATCGGCTGGTCGCCTGCCACCTGTTCGAAGCCGCAGTGCCCGTCCAGAGAGGACACACATGACCGGGCCGACTCCCACACTCGAAGTCCGGGATCTCACGGTCGACTTCAGGCTGCGCCGTGGCGAGTCGCTGCGCGCCGTCGACGGTGTGTCGTTCGCGCTGCGCGCCGGCGAGACGTTGGCGCTGGTGGGGGAAAGCGGCAGCGGCAAGTCCACCGTTGTGCGCGCGCTGGCACATTTCGTCCGGCCGAGCGGCGGCGAGATCCTGCTGCGCGGCGCCCCGGCGGGCCGACGCGGCAGGGCGCTGCGCGCCTACCGCAGCCAGGTGCAGATGGTGTTCCAGGACCCGTTCGCCTCGCTCAACCCCATGCACACCGTCGACCACCATCTGCGCAGGCCGCTGCTGTTGCAACCCGACCACCCACACGGCAGCGCGCTGGACGAGGCCGTGCACCAGCTGCTGCGCTCGGTGAATCTCACGCCGGCCGAGGACATCGCGCGCAAGCGTCCGCACGAACTCTCCGGTGGGCAGCGGCAGCGGGTGGCGATCGCGCGTGCCCTGGCGACCAAACCGGCCGTGCTGCTCGCGGACGAGCCGGTGTCCATGCTCGACGTCTCGATCCGGCTGGAGATCCTCAACCTCATCGACACGCTCAAGCGCGAGCACAATCTCGCGGTGCTCTACGTCACCCACGACCTGGCCACCGCGCGGCACTTCTCCTCGGAGATCATGGTGATGTATCGCGGCGAGATCGTCGAACGCGGCTCAAGCGACGACGTGATCCTGGCCTCCGCGCACCCCTACACGCAGCTGCTCGGCGCGGCAGCACCCCAGCCAACCGCCTCCCGCGCCGAGCTGGACCGCGCGCGAAAGGCCAGGCTGGCCGCGTCGTCGAAGCGCGCGGCCGAACCACGAGAAGCACGCCCCAGCACCGGCTGCCGTTTCCGAGCCCGATGTCCGTCCGCTATGGACGTCTGCGCCGAGCGACCCGGCGACCTCCTCGTGCGCCCAGGACACCTGGCCCGCTGCTGGCTGCACGACCCGGCCGTCGTCAGCCGGCGGTCAGCTGGCTGATGCGCAGGAACCCGGCCGTCGTGCCCGGCGTGGGGCTGGTCATGGTCAGCCGGACTTCGGTGGTTTCGACCGGATCGAACGTGATGACGGTGGGCTGGTCGGAAACGCCTGCCCAGCTGATGTTGAGCCTGTTCACGGGCACGAACCCGTGCGCGGCCCGGTAGCTGACCATGATCTTGACGGGCAGCGCCAGGTTCGAACTGGTGGTGAAGTTGACGCTGAGCCTACCCAGCGTGCGCGCGCTTGACCAGGACAACGACACCCAGTCGACCGGCCGGGACGCACTGACCGCGGCCAGCGTCGGAGTTGCCGGCTTGAGGTAGTAGTTGGACCAGCCGGTGCTGGGATCGCCGTCGGTCATGGCGCTCGGCACGGTGTCCGGGGCGCCGGAGTAACTGGCGTCGACGGCTGGCGGCACGTCTGGCGCCGCAGGCTTCGCGACCGGACCGTTGCGCTGCCCGTTGCCGTTACCTGGCAACGTGGCGCGGGCCAGAGCCAGTCCCGGCGATGTGGCGGTCAGGGTGATGAGGCCCGGTTCGCCGGTCGTGCCGATCACCGCGATCGCCTGGCCGTTGAACGCGTCGACCGACGTCTCCTGGTAGCCGTGCGCGCTGTCCTGCTTGCCGTTGTCCACGCCGACGATCCTGCCCGGCCCGTCGACGGTGAACGCCACCCTGTTCGCCGCATCCGGCACGACGGTGCCCTTCTCGTCCACAATGGACACTGAGACGAAGGACATGGAACCGTTCGGGTTGGCCTGCAAGCGGATCGCGCGTGCCGGGCCCGCTGTCGCCAGCTGGTCGCGCGCCACCACCCGGCCATCCGAGCTGGCCACCGCGACCAGGGTGCCCGGCTGGAACGGCACGTTCCAGGTCAGGTGCAGCTTGCCGGTACTGCCGTTCGGGCTGGTGTAGCTGCCGGAGGGAAAGTTCTTGTCATCGCCGGTCGGCTCGGTCGTCTCCAGGTACGGGCGGCCGTCCGTGGTCGTCTTCCGGTCGAACCGTTTGGCCCCGAGCGATCGACCGTTGAGGAACAGCTCCACGGCCGGCACGTTGGCATAGACCCAGACCGCGACGTTCTCGCCGGGCGCGTGGGTGGTCCAGTTCATCGGGACGATGTGCACCATCGGCTCGGTCGACCACTGACTGCGGAACAAGTGGTACGCGTCCTTGGGTAGCCCTGCCGTGTCGACCGCGCCGAAGAAGGACGCCTTCACCGGGAACACGTCGTAGGGCGTCGGCTCACCGATGTAGTCCTGCCCGGCCCAGAGGAACTGGCCCTGGAAGAACAGGCGGTCCCGGTCCTTCTTCAGGCCGTACTCGCCGCTCAACGTCCACGAGGCGAGGTTGTTGTCGTAGGAGGACGTGCCGCGCCTGCCCGGCGTGTAGTTCTCGCCGGTGTTCAACAGTTGCGGATCCTGGTAGACGCCGCGCGTCGAGGTCTCCGACGAGGATTCGGACTCGAAGAAGAACTTGTCGGGATACTTCGCGTGCAGGCCGTCCAGCGACTGCGCGGTGTTGTAGTTCAGGCCGAGGCCGTCGAGCTGGCGGAGGATCTGGTCCTGGGGCGAGCCGTCTGCCGGGACGCCGCGGTACTGGTCGGAGCCCATCACGACCGGCCGGGTGGGGTCGATCGCGCGCACCGCGGCGACCAGTTTGGCGGCGATGGCGGGACCTGCCGGTTTCCAGGTGTCCGGGGTCTCGTTGCCGATCGACCACAGCACGACGGCCGGCGAGTTCTTGGCGGCGTGCACCATCTCCGCGATGTCGTACTGGCTCCACTGGTCGAAGTAGAGGTGGTAGTCGTAGTCGACCTTGCCGCTTTCCCAGCAGTCGAACGCCTCGACCATCATCATGATGCCCAACCGCTCGCACACCGCGACCAGTTCCGGCGCTGGCGGGTTGTGCGCGGTGCGCAGCGCGTTCACGCCCATGCTCTTCATCAGCCGCATCTGACGCAGCAGCGCGTCTGCGTTGATCACCGCGCCGAGCGGGCCCTGCGTGGCGTGCAGGTCAACGCCTTTCAGCTTGTCGTACCGGCCGTTGAGCGAGAAGCCGCGGCCGGGATCGAAGCTGGTGTACCGGAAGCCGAAGGTCGTCGTTGTCGAGTCGACCACGTGCCCCGCGACCACGATGTCCGTGCGTAACCGGTAGAGGTGCGGCGCCTCGGTGGACCACAAGGCGGGATCGTCGACCCGCATGCTCGCCGAGCAGGTGCCGGTCTGTCCTGCCGCGACGGTCAGCGGGGCGAGGGCGCGCGCGACCGGGCGGCCGAACTCGTCGGTCACCGTGAGGCGCACCTGCGTGTCGACCTCCGTGGCCCGCTCGTTGGCGACCTCGGTGTCGACCCGCACGGTCCCGTACCCGCTCTGCACCGTGTCGGCAAGGCCGGGCGTTGTGACGAACGTGCCGTGCCTTGCCAGGTGTACCGGGTCGGTGACGATCAGGTGCACGTTGCGGTAGATGCCACTGCCCGAGTACCAGCGGCTGCTGGGCAGCCGGTTCTCCGCACGCACGGCGAGCACGTTCGGCGTGCTGCCGTCGGTGTGCAGCAACGCGGTGAGGTCGTAGTTGACGCCGGTGTAGGCGTAGGGGTGGTTGCCGAGCAGGGTGCCGTTGAGATACACCTCCGCGTTGGCGTAGACGCCGTCGAACTCGATCGAGATCCGCTTGCCCGTGACGGCGGGCGGCACCGTGAACGCCTTGCGGTACCAGCCGAGGCCGCCCTGGAAGAACCCGGACCCGCTGCTGGTGTTGCCGGTTGTGGGGCCGGGCACGACCGGGGTCAGTTCGATGCTCCAGTCGTGCGGCAAATCGACCGTGCGCCAGCCGGAGTCGTCGAAGCTCGGGTCGGCCGCATGAGCGTAGGCACCGGTCGGGTCGGTGATGTCGGCCGCGTTGACCAGCGCGAACCGCCACCCGGTGCCGAAGTTGGTCGATCTCGGGATGGAACCCTGACCGGACAACGCATCGACCGCCGTGTCCGCGGCCCGTGCGGCCGAAGCCAGCACGGTGGACACGGCGGCAGCACCGATGCCGACCCCTATTCCGCCAAGCACCTGCCGACGCGTTGGTCCCGCACTACCGGTGATGACGCGTGGGAGCACTGCGTACCTCCAGGTCGACGTTGTCGAATCGCTTCGACAATCCGGCACGTGGCGCGCGTCACGAAGTCGGAAGTCGGTGAACTATCGCAGTGGCCTCACGGCAGAGTCAAGCTTGATGGCAAGGTCGATGCGCTTCGACCGCGATCTCCTGTTACCACTCGTTTCCGCGGTCGGCTTGCGTGGCTAGCATGACATTCCCCCTAATGATGACGTACCAGATCATTCGATAACCAGGCTGATACAAGCTAGCGTGATTATCAACCTACTAGCATAGACCATGTGGCACGACCCGCTGACCACGGAAAGGCCGGACGCCGATGGCCGCCGTTCGCACAGCCAAGAAGCTGCTGCTCGGTCGCGAGATCGACCACATGATCACCGCGGCCGGCACCAGCCAGGTGGAGGCCGCGAAGATCATCGACACGAGCCAGGGCCGCATCGCCGGGCTGATCAACGGACAGGGCAGCATCACCATCGGTGACCTGGAACGCCTTGCCACCAGGCTCGGCTTCACCGACCAGGGTTACCTGGACGCGCTGTTCGACCTCCGGCGGGACAACCACAAGCGTGGCTTCTGGACAACCGGGCACATGCGCACCTATCACGAGGACGTCCGCCTGCTGGTCGACCTCGAAGGGCACGCCGACCTCCTGCGGGTGGTCCAGTGCGAGATCATGCCTGGCCTCGTGCAGTGCGAGACCTACATCCGCGCGGTGCACGAGGGTGAGTGGCCCGGTTCGGGATCTGCCACCGCGGACGTGACCGTTGAGCAGGCCGTCCAGGCGCGGTTGGCGCGGCAGGAAGTACTACTGAAAGCGGACGCACCCGAGTTCCGCGCGGTACTCTCCGAATCCTGCCTGCGCCGTGTCTACGGCAATTCCGAGGTCATGCGGGACCAGATCGCACACCTGATCAAGCTGTCCAAACGGCCGAACATCCTGATCCAGGTGGTCCCGTTCGCGGTAACCACTCGCCGGGTGAGCATCGCGGACCGGTTCACCCTCGTCCGGGTGCCCAGTCCCGGCGTCGCGGGTCCGTTGGAGCTGGCCTATGTCGAGGCGGAGGGCGACATCCGCTACCTCGACGACAAGAAGGGGTTCGCGGCCCGCGAATCCGTGTGGTCCCGACTGAGTGCGGCGGCACTGAACGCCGAGGATTCCCGATCGTTCTTCAAATATCTCGACGGTTCGTTCGGCTGAGGGGGACACCGCATGACCGGTGAGGACGAGTTCCGCGCCCGCGAGATCAGCATCACCAAGCCGAGCGCAGCCCGGCTGTATGACTGGTATCTCGGCGGTGACCACAACTACGCCATCGACAAGGCGTTCGGGGCCAGGATCGTGGAGATATTTCCGCTGGTCCGCGATTTTGCCCGGCACAACAGGGACTTCCTCGGCCGGGCGGTGCGGTTCTGTGCCGAGCAGGGCATCCGTCAGTTCCTGGACATCGGTTCCGGTGTCCCCACCGTGGGCAACGTGCATGAAGTCGCGCATACGATCGATCCGGACATCCGCGTCGTCTACGTGGACAACGACATGGAGGCGGTGATCTCCAGCCGGCAGCTGCTGAAGGGCGTGGACACGGCAACGGTCGTCGCGGGCGACTTCTTCCAGCCCAACTCGATTCTCGATCACCCCGAGACACTGCGACTGATCGATCGACAGGAACCGGTGGCCCTGCTGATCGTCGGCGTGCTGCACTTCGTGCTCGATGACCGTCGTCCGCACGAGTTGGTGCGCCACTATCTCGACTGGCTGCCTGCCGGCAGTTACTTCGTTGCCAGCCACGGCACGGTCGACGAGGCAAGCCCGGTCGTCCGTGCCCAACTGGAAGGCGTGCGGGACGCGTACGCCGACACCGCCAACCCGTCGACAATCCGTACCCGTGCGGAGTTCACCCGGTTCTTCGACGGCTTGGACATCGTCGAACCGGGCGTGACGTTCGCCGTCGACTGGCGCTCCCCAACGCCGGTCGACCTCGCCGATCCGGCGCGGCCGACGTGGTGGGCGGCTGTTGGCCGAAAGCGATGACGCGACGCCGAGGTCGGCGCGCGTAGGCTCGGCTGGTGTGGCCGAGCCGTACCGGATGACCGATGTCCGTGGTCGTACCCATCAGGTCAATGCGCGACTGCGCGAACGCGCTGCCGCGGTTGCGGTGCTGTTGCCCGGCGACGTGGACGGCTTCGTGATCACCCGGCACGAGCAGCTCAGGGATTTCCTCACCGACCCCGCAGTGAGCAAGTCGCCCGCGCATTTCGCGGCCCTGCGGCGCGGCGACATTCCGGCTGGGTGGCCGCTGATCGGGTTCGCCAACGTGCCCGGCATGACCACCGCGGACGGCGAAGACCTGCGCAGGCTCCGTGGGCTGGTCTCGCAGGTGTTCACCCAGCGCCGCGTTGAGGAACTCCGGCCGAGGGTGGTCGAGCTGACCGACGCGCTGCTCGACAACCTGGCGGCCGCGGCCGCGCGGGACGGCGGTGTCGCCGATCTGCGCAGGCAGGTGGCGTTGCCGCTGCCGTTGCGGGTGATCTGCGAACTTCTCGGCATCGACGAGCGCTATCGCGAACCGTTGCACCGGCTGTCGAATGTCGTGGTCAGCGCGTTCGCGGCACCGGAAGACGTGGTGGCGGCCGGTCGGCAACTGCCTGCGTTGCTTGCCGAGGTCGCCGCCGAACGCAGGAAGCACCCCGGCGACGATCTGACCAGCGCGTTGATCGCGGCACGAGAGGGCGACGGGGATCGGCTGAGCGAGGCCGAGCTGATCGGGATCATGCAGATCGTGATCATCGCGGGCCACGAGACCACGTTCAACCTGATCACCAACGCGGTGCGGTCGCTGTGCGGGCATCCGGACCAGTTGGCACTCGTGTTGTCCGGCAAGGCAACGTGGGCACAGGCGGTCGAGGAGACGCTGCGGTTCGACGGCCCGCTGAACTACTTCCCGTTCCGCTATCCCGTCCGCGACATCGCGGTCGACGGCGTGACCATTCCTGCGGGCACGCCGGTGCTCGCCGGCTACGCATCGGCAGGCCGCGACGAGCGCGCCTACGGCGACGACGCGGACCGCTTCGACGTCACCCGGGATGCCGGCCGGCATCTGTCCTTCGGCCACGGCCCGCACTTCTGTCTTGGCGCACCGCTCGCCCGGCTGGAGGCGACCGTCGTACTTGAGCGGCTGTTCACCCGGTTCCCGTGCCTGCGGCTCGCGGTCGACGACGGCGAGTTGCCGTGCGAGGTCAGTTTCACCGGCAACACCACGACCAGGTTGCCGGTGCGGATCTGAGTTCCGATCCGCTCAGGAACCGATGCGCACGAGGTAGGTGAAGCTTTCCCACTCCGGTCCGGACAGGGTGTCCGGCACCGCGGCGACCACCTCGTGGCCGCAGTGCGTGAGCAGCGCCGTGACCAGTTCGGTCGGCATTCCGTGCATCTCGATGCCGCCCAGCACAGCAGGTTCGCCGCCGGCCACCTCGGCGTCACCTCCGGCGTCAGCGGCAGGGGCTTCGGGCCGAGCCTGCGCTGCGGGCGCGTCCTGGACGCGGATCTCGCGGGATACTCCTCGGGTGCCGAACTCCGACCACCAGGCGACGAACTCCTGCACCATGTCCAGCTCCAGCCGGTACTCGCCCGCAGTCGACGGCGCGTTCACCGTGAGCTCCAACTCGACGGAGTCGCCAGGCGCCACGTCGTGCGGCAGGTTCGTCCTGCCGTCGTCCCAGGTCACCACCGCGTCGCCGCGATACCAGTGATTCGCCAACTTGACCTGGCTGCCGGCCGGCCACACCCGGTCGCCCTGATTCGTCACCCGCGCCACGATCACGCCGCTACCACCGACCGGCAACTCGGCCAGCTCGGTGAGCCACTCGATCTCGGCCTGGCGAGCCGGCACGTCGAGCGGCTCGATGGGCACCGGCCTGCTCGGCACCTGGAAGGCCAGCAACCCGCCCGGTCGCACCACCCGCTGCAACTGCATGAGCGCGGCAACCTGCACCCGTGGCCGACAGTGCTGTAGCACGATCAGCGTGGCCGCCGCGTCGAACGAGTTGTCCGGGAAGGGCAGCTCACCGCCGTCGTACGCGACGAAACTCAGCCGATCCCGATAGGCGTTCAGGGCTTCGGCACGCTCCACCATCGACGCCGCGATGTCGACACCGACGACCTGGAAACCCTGTTCGGCCCAGGCATTGCTCATCCGCCCGACGCCGCACCCGAAATCGAGCACCCGACCGTCGAACGGCATGCCGTGCGATCCAGCCAGCTCGATCAGGTAGCGAACGGACTCCCGGCCGGTGGCCATGAACTCGTCCAGGTCCCAACCGCCATAGCGGTGCTCGGGCGTGCTCATCACGGCCCACAGCGGATCGACCCGACCCAGGTTCTCCCAGACCGTCTTCAGCTCTCCCGACACGCAAGTGAGGATACCGGTGGGGTCAGCCGCCCAAGCGGAAGGTGATGGCCAGGGCGATCAGGGCAACGATGGCGACCAACAACATCGCCGTCGCGGGGTTGCCGAAGTTGAGCGTCCAGCCGACGCCGAACCGGCGCGGCACGAACAGGGTGTGGTCTTCGCGGTTGACGTAGAACAGGCCGCCGCGCCAGTACTTGTCGTCGTCGCGGTGGGTGAGGCCGGTGTCCTGCTCGCCCTCGTCCCGCTCACGGTTGTTTCTGGCAAGAACCACGACGGCAACGGCAACGCCGGCCAGGATCGGAATCACCACCACCAGCGGCGCCAACCGGGTGACGGTGCCCGTCCACATCAGCAGCGACGATCCCAGCATGCCCAGGTCGATCATGGCGAGCAGCCCGAGTAGTGCCTTGGTGCCCAGCACCAGGTACCTGCGGTGCCAACGCGCCGAGCTGACCGGATGGGCCGGGTCGAGGTCGGCCCTGCTGCGGAAGAAGATGCCGGCCGCGATACCCGTGAGCAGCGCGCTCACGCCGATCTGCACGAACAACAGTGAGAACGCCGTGCCGACGGACTTGGTGGCCAGCCGGTTGGGCGTGCCCTTGGCGGTGTAGTGCACGGCGAGCACCTCGGGCATGGACGGGTACCAGAGCACGCCGATCACCGCCGTGGCGACCACGATGATCAGCGCCGGTGCCAGCCAGAGCCAGGGGAACCGTGGCGGATCGGTGCGCAGTGCGGTGTCCACCGCGATGCCCTGGCGCACGCCCTCGAACCAGCCGCCCGCTGCCTTGGCCGCCCGGACCTCGTGATGGGCCAGGAAGAAGCAGCCGTACCAGATGCCGAGGAGCACCAGCACGGTCAATGGCAGCAGCAGTGTTTCGCCGGTCAGTGCGTAGCCGGCGACGCAGGCCGCCGCGGCGACGACGTCGCCGACGAGCACGCGCCAGCGGTAGACGCGGACCTGCCTGACCACCGTGGGGTCGTTGGTGTGCGTGGCCGGTACCCGGACCCCGAACGGCACGGTCGGGCTGCTGATCGAGGGCAGCACCAGCGCGAGTACGAGCACCAGCGCGGAGAGTGCGCAGCTCAGGACAATGGCGACGATCATGGCAGTTCCTCCGGCTGTGCGGCAGGAAATGAATCGAGCACGGACCGACAGGTGCCGAGCACCTCGTCGGCCGACAATCCTCTTGCGACGGCCTCGGCCAGCAGGGTCCTGGCCCGCGCCGCCCACTCCGCGCGGAACGGTGCGTCCGCGACCGAGGCGGTCACCACCGCGCCGGTCTTGCGGTTGAGGCTGATCAGGCCCTGCTGGCGCAGTAGGTCGTATGCCTTGTTGACGGTGTGGAAGTTGATTCCGAAGTCGGCGGCGAGCGCCCTGGTCGCCGGCAGCGGGCTGCCCTCGGCCAGCACACCCTCGGCGATCGCCTCCACGATCCGGTCGCGAAGCTGCTGGTAGATCGGCACCTCGCTGGCCAGGTCGACGTTGAGGATCACCACGCTCACCTCCTTTATTCTATCAGTTATAGAACAAAGGCGCGGCCACCGCAAGTGCGCCTAATCGCGATCGCGGAAGGTGCGGCGGTAGGCGGTCGGGGTGGTGTCCAGGCGGCGCCGGAAGTGCGCGCGCAGGTTCAGCGCGGTACCGAAGCCACAGCGCGCGGCGACCTCGTCGACGGACGCCTCGCCCACCTCAAGCAGGCGTCGGGCCTCGTCCATCCGCGCGGCCAGCACCCACTGCATCGGTGCGGCCCCGGTCGCCGCGCGGAACTGGCGCGACAGCGTGCGCGGCGACATCGCGGCCCGCCTTGCCAGGTCGGCCAGCGAGATCTCCGCGTCAAGGTGCTCGGTGATCCAGGCACACAGCGCGCCGAACGGTCCTGGCTGGTCCGGCTCGACCGAGCGGCTCACGTACTGCGCCTGGTTGCCCTCCCGGTGCGGCGCGGCCACGATCGCCTGCGCGACCCGCCGAGCCACCAGCGCGCCATGGTCGGCACGCACGATGTGCAGGCACAGGTCGATCCCGGCGGACACGCCGGCCGAGGTGAGCACGTTCCCCTCGTCCACATAAAGCACGTCCTCGACAACACGCACGTTCGGGAAGCCATCGGCCAGTTCGGCCACGTGCTGCCAGTGCGTCGTCGCCCGCCGACCGTCCAGCACACCGGCCTGCGCCAGCGCGAACGCGCCCGTGCAGATGGACACCAGCCGCGCACCGCGCTCGTGCGCGCGCCGCAGTTCGGCCAGGACCTTGCGGTCCAGCGGTGCCAGGTGCGGGTCGAAGCCAGGGACCACGACGGTGTCCGCGTAGCGCAGCCCGGCAAGCCCGACCTCCGCGGTGATGCCGAACCCGACGGTCGTCCGCACCGCGGGCCGCGGCGCGCACACCCGCACCCGGTAGCGCCACTCCCCCCGACCCGCGAACAGCTGGACCGGAATGGCGAAGTCCATCGGGACCACCCGATCCAACGCCAGCACCGCGACCCGATGCGCACCCATGGCACGAATATATCGAACAATGGCTTCTCGCCACCTGGCTCGAACGAGGCTCCACCGGCACCCTGATACCCATGACGGACGATCTGCTCACCCTCCCGACCGATGACTGGGCCAAGGCCGCGCTGGATCTGGTGCTGGCGCGGGAAAGTCGGCCGGTGGCCAACCACAGCATCCGCAGCTACCTCTTCGCCCGCCTGCTCGCCGAGCACGAGGGCATCCGCGCCGAAGTGGACGACCGACTGGTGTTCGCGGCCACCGTGCTGCACGACATCGGCCTGCGCACCGGGCCGACCGAGCCGGTCCGGTTCGAGGTTGAGGGCGCGGACCGGGCCGCGGAGTTCCTGCGTGCCAACGGTTTCGACGAGCGCGAGGTGGACACGGTGTGGGAGGCGATCGCACTGCACACCTCCCCGCACATCGCCGAACGACGCGGCCCGGTCGCCTACCTGACCCGCCGCGGCGTCGGCATGGACTTCGGCTTCGGCGCCGAGATCGTCACCGACGCACAGGCCGACCACATTCACGACGCCCACCCGCGCCTGGCCATGGCGGCATCGCTGGCCGCGACGATCGTGGCGCAGTGCAAGGCCGTACCGGAGAAAGGTCCGCGCTACTCGATCGCCGGCGAGCTGACCAGGGAGTGTTCCGACGGATCAGTCAGCCAACTGGTGGAAGACGCCACGAACAAGTCCCGCTGGGGCAACTGACCCGTCACTGATTACCGATTGTCGGGAAGATCGGCGATGCGGGTGGAGATCCGGCCGAGCAGGGCGAGTTCGGCCGGGTCGAGGTGCTCGAGAAAGCGCTCGCGGACCGAGTCGAGGTGCGACGGTGCGGCCTGTTCGAGGACGGTGTAGCCGGTGTCGGTGAGTCTGAGCAGGCAGCCTCGGGCGTCGGTCGGGTCGGGTTCGCGATCGATGAGGCCGCGGTCCTGCATGCGGGTGGTGTGGTGGGACAGACGGCTGCGCGACCACTCCATCTTGGCCGCGAGGTCCTTGAGGGCCCAGACCCGATCTGGCTGCTCGGACAGCGTGCTAAGCACCTCGTAGTCGGTCATGGACAGGCCGGTGTCCTCGTTCAGGTCCCTGGCCAGGCGGGCGGGCAGGGTGGTGAGCAGTCGGCGGAACGCGCGCCATGCCTGCTCCTCGTCCGCGCTGAGCCACCGGGTCGTCATGTCTCGATGCTAGCACTTCGTTGACATGTCTATGAAATGCGTGGCACTATCAGTGACATGTCACTGAACTTGATGGTCATCGTCGCCAGCACGCGGCCGGGTCGGCTGGGGCCCGCCGTGGCGGACTGGTTCGTGGACACCGTTCGTGCGCAGGCGGAACAGCAGCGGATCACGATCGACATCGCCGATCTCGCCGAGGTCGGCCTGCCCCTGCTCGACGAGCCGGAGCACGCGTCGGCCGGGCGTTACGTGCACGAGCACACCAGGGCCTGGAGCAGGCGGGTGGCCGCAGCGGACGCGTTCGTGGTCGTCACGCCGGAATACAACTACGGCATGCCGGCGAGCCTGAAGAACGCGATCGACTACCTCTACGCGGAGTGGGCGTGGAAGCCGGTCGGGTTCGTCAGCTACGGCAACACGGCGGCGGGCACGCGCGCGGTGCAGATGGCCAAGCAGGTCGTCACCACCGTGCGGATGGTGCCGGTTGGCGCGACCGTCGCGCTGCGGCTCAGCGATCATCTGGACGACGGTTCGGTGCGGATCGATCCGGCGCGCAAGGCCGCGGCCCGGGATGTGCTCGCCGAGGTGGCGCGGGTCGCCGACGCGTTGCGGGTCCTGCGGATCGAGGGCGAGGAAACGCCGGTCGCCGGTGCCAGGGTGGCGCCGCTGCGGAGCGAGGACGTCGGGGAACTGCTGGTGTTGCAGCGGTGCTGCTGGGTGCAGGAGGCCGTGGTCGACGCCACGCTGGACATCCCGCCGCTGCACGAGACCGTCGAGGAGGTCGCGGCCTGGGTGGCGCAGTGGCAGGTGTGGGGCGTGCGGCTGCACGGGCGGCTCATCGCGGCGGTGCGGGCGCGCACATCCGGGCCGATCTGGGAGATCGGGCGGCTGATGGTCGCGCCGGATCACGCCGGGCAGGGGCTCGGGCGGTGGCTGCTGGCCTACGTGGAGGGCAAGGCGCCTGCCGAGGTCGACACCTTCGCACTGTTCACCGGGGCGCACAGCGATCGCAATATCGCCCTGTACCAGCGCGCAGGCTACGAGTTGACCGGCAGTCCGGCCGACGGGGTCGTGCACCTGGTCAAGCAGCGGTTGAGCCCGGTGGCCGTCGACGCGTGACGTAGCCGACCGATATCGGCCGCGGAGCCGCCGAGACCATGATCCCGGCGGCTCCACTGTGGACGGAGCGTTCATTCCTTGCCGGTCAGCACCCGCTCATCCTCCAGCAGGGCGTCGCGGGCCAGTTCCCACACCGCGAGCCGGATCGGGTGCATCATCCGGTAGCGGAAGCCGTCCGCGCCGGGGTCCCCGTCGTCGACCTGGAGCAGTTGCAGCTCGACCAGTTCCTCCAGCACCGACTCGGCCGTGAACTCGTCCCCACGGATCAACGCGGCCGCGTCGGCGACCAGCACTGATTCATCGGATCGGGTCGCAACCGCGTCCAGAAGAGTCCGCGCCGGACTGGACATGAGCGGATAGGCCAGCTTGACGCTCGTCCGCAGATCCAGCGAGTCGGTCGCCAACTCGTCGAGCCTGCGCCCCTCGCCCCGCGCCCGCTCCACCAGCCGCTCCACCGACCAGTGCGGCCGAGCGGCGAGCCGAGCGGCAGCGGCCGCGAGCAACAACGGCAGCCCCTCGCACACCTCGACCAGTTCGTCGAGCGCCGGCGAATCGGCCGTCCGCAACTCGGCAAGGGACTGCCGCGCCTCCTGCCGCGTCAACGGTCGTAGCGTGATGGTGACCGCCCGCATCGGCAACGCCAACCTGCGCCGACTCGCGACAAGCACGCCGCCGGCACTCGGCAGCAGATCCATCACCTGCTTGAGGTCGACGACATCGTCGAGCACGACCAGGATTCGACGGTCCGCGGTCCGCTCCCTGAACAGTTGGCGACGCGCGTCAACCGAGTCGGGCAACTGTTCTGCCGGCACGCCAAGCGCACGCAGGAAACCGCCGAGCACGGTCCGCGAACTTGCCGATCCGCCACCTGGCACGCTGAGCTTCACGTACAGCTGGCCGTCCGGGTGATCCGGTCGGCAGCGGTGTGCCAGCGCGACGCAGAAACTGGTCTTGCCGACACCCGGTGCGCCGAGCACCTGCACCACGGCCGGACCGGAGCGACCACCCGAGGACAGGAAAGCCTGCGCGGCCTTGAGTTCAGGGTCCCTGCCACGCAGCGACGGGCTCTCCGGCGGCAACTGGCTCGGCCTGCTGACCTGGAGGCTGACCGGCGCGCGCGGCGCCGGCGTTGCCGGGTTCAGCCACGGATCCCCGGTGAGCACCGCCGACTGCACCCGGCGCAGCTCGGGGGACGGTTCAAGGCCGAGTTCCTTGGCCAGCGCCTGCCGGGTCCGTTGGTAGACCTGCAACGCCTCGGACCGGCGGCCGACCCGGTACAGCGCGGTCATGAGCTTGCCGGCGAATCCCTCATTGGTCGGTTCGTTCGCCACCAACGCCATCAGCTCGCCGAGCACGTCGTGATGCCGGTTGAGCTGAAGATCGACCTCAAGTCGCCGGTCAACGGCAACCCGATGCAGTTCGGCCAATCGGGTGGCTTCGACGGAGAGCAACGAGCCGAGCCGCACGTCCGGCAGCGGCACGCCGCGCCACAGGTGCAGCGCATCCTGGAAGTTCTCCGCAGCCTGGTCAAGGCCGCCCGAGGTCAGCTCACCGCAGCCATGGGCGACGAGTTGCTCGAAACGATGCGCGTCAACGCAGGACGTCGGCACAACGAGCTGATAACCCGTCTGCCAGGTGCACAAGTTGGCGGTTCCCGACGGTGTGCCGAGGTCCTGACCGTTTCCGGCCTTCAGAATTTTTCTCAACTGATAGATGTAGCTCTGCAAGGTGCCCAGCGCACTGCGCGGCGGCGCGCTTCCCCACAGTTCGTCGATGAGTTGATCGGTCCGCAGAACTTTGTTGGCCCGCAGGGCCAGCAGGGCGAGCATCTGCCGCAGTTTGGGTGCCGAGGGTGTCACCACCGTCTCGTCGTCGACCAGCTGCAGCGGCCCGAGTAAATTTATGCGCACAAGTTTCCCCCACTCAACTCCAAGTGCAGAGTTGTTAGGTGAACTGTCTGATGTTGTCCCGCCCAGCGGTTCCCCCAGTAGCACTTGGAACCATTCGCCGGGCAGGGTGAAACAAGCCCTTTCGTGTCCCAGTTCGTTGACAAACACCCCAGCGAACCGACTATAACGCGTTCGAGAGCGCTCCGGTAGAAAACAAGCTGTCCGAAGGCAACCCGACCAGATATTGGACTTTGGCGACGAACGATCCGAACGCGCCATTTGGCTGACAACACAGAGCAACCAAACGAATACCGACAGCGAATTTGTCGACGCCAACTCGTCCACAATGGACTCATTCCACTGTGGACATTATCTGGCCAGGCAGGGCCACCCACCTTGGATACGGAGAGTGACCGCTGCGCTGCGGAGCGGCGCGTGCGGCCGCTGACATGCGCTGTCAACCTGCAAGATACGATTGACGGGTGAGCAAGGAGGAGCGCCCCGCTGTTCAGGACGGCGAGGGCTACGACCCGCACGCCATCGCCGAGAAGTGGCTTACGGCATGGCAGGAACGGCGCCCGTTCGAGGCCGACGGCCTCACCGACGGTGACGACGGCGCGGGCAGGCGCGCCTACATCGTGGGCATGCTCCCCTACCCCTCCGGCGACCTGCACATGGGCCACGCCGAGGTCTACTCCATCGTGGACGCGGTCGCCCGCTACGAGCGCCTCGCCGGCGCCAACGTGCTCAACCCGATCGGCTGGGACTCCTTCGGCCTGCCCGCCGAGAACGCCGCGCTGCGCCGCGATCTCGACCCCAAGGACTGGACCTACGCCAACATCGAGGTGCAGGCCGAGTCCTTCCGCAAGATGGGCATGTCCTTCGACTGGCGGAGCAGGCTGCACACCTCCGACCCGGAGTACTACCGCTGGAACCAGTGGCTGTTCCTGCGCATGTACCAGCAGGGCCTGGCCTACCGCAAGGCCGCGTCGGTCAACTGGTGCCCGGTCGACCAGACCGTGCTCGCCAACGAGCAGGTGATCCAGGGTCACTGCGAGCGCTGCGGTTCCGAGGTCGTGCAGCGGGTGCTGACCCAGTGGTTCTTCCGCACCACCCAGTACGCGCAGCGGCTGTTGGACGACATGGCCCAGCTGGACTGGCCGGACGACATCCTGGCCATGCAGCGCAACTGGATCGGCCGCTCGACCGGCGCCTACATCGACTTCGAGGTCGAGGGCCGCGACGAGCCGGTGCGGGTGTTCAGCACCCGGCCGGACACGCTGTTCGGCGCCACCTTCTTCGTGGTCGCCGCGGACGCCGCGTTGGCAGAGCAGCTGTGCGCGCCCGAGCACGTCGAGGAGTTCGAGGCGTACCGGGAGAAGGTCCGCGCCGAGCCGGAGATGGACCGACTGGCCGCCGACCGGCCCAAGACCGGCGTGTTCCTCGGTCGCCACGCGATCAACCCGGTCAACGGCGAGAAGCTGCCGATCTACGCCTCCGACTACGTGCTCGCCCACTACGGCACCGGCGCGATCATGGCCGTGCCAGCGCACGACCAGCGCGACCTCGACTTCGCCAAGGCGCTCGGCCTGCCCGTGCGGGTGGTCATCGAGACCGGCCAACCGGACCCGGCCGAGACCGGCACCGCGACCAGCGGCATCGGCAAGCTGGTCAACTCCGGCCGGTTCGATGGCATGTCCTCGGACGAGGCCATCGATGCGGTCACCGCCGACCTGGCCGAGCGCGGCCTCGGCGAGCAGGCGATCGTCTACCGGCTGCGCGACTGGCTGCTGTCCCGCCAGCGCTACTGGGGCACGCCGATCCCGATCGTGTACTGCGACTCGTGCGGCGAGGTCCCGGTCCCCGAGGACGAACTGCCGGTGCGGCTGCCCGAGACCGGCTACCAGCTGCGCGGTTCGCAGGCACCGCTGGAGAGCGCGACCGAGTGGGTCAATGTGTCCTGCCCGAAGTGCGGGGGCGCCGCGCGGCGCGACACCGACACCATGGACACGTTCGTCGACTCGTCCTGGTACTTCTTCCGTTACCCGAACCCGAACTACACCGACGGCCCGTTCGACCCGGCCGGGATCACCCGCTGGCTGCCGGTCGAGGAGTACATCGGCGGCAAGGAGCACGCCACCGGCCACCTGATGTACTCGCGGTTCATCACCAAGGTCCTCTACGACATGGGCCTCGTCGGTTTCACCGAGCCGTTCACGAAGCTGACCAACCAGGGCCAGGTCATCATGAACGGCAGGGCGATGAGCAAGACGCTCGGCAACCTGGTGAGCCTCCAGGAGCAGATCGCCTTGTACGGCCCGGACGCGGTGCGGGTCACCATGCTGTTCGCGGGTCCGCCCGAGGACGACATCGACTGGGCCGACGTCTCGCCGACCGGGTCGGTGAAGTGGCTGACCAGGGTCTGGCGGCTGATGGGCGAGATCGGCGCCGCACGCGCAACCGGCGAATTCGCCGACGGCGACGAGCAGCTGCGTCGGCGCGTGCACCGGTTGGTCCAGGAAGTCACCGACCTGATGGGCAACCGCAGGCTCAACGTCGCCGTTGCCCGGCTGATGGAGTTGACCTCGACGCTGCGCAGGGCCGTGGACGGCGAGCCTGGCGCCGCCGACCCCGCGGTCCGCGAGGGCGCGCAGGCGCTGGCCACGATGCTGTCCTGCTTCGCGCCCTTCACCGCCGAGGAGAGCTGGGCCCGGCTCGGCGGCGAAGGTCTCGTCGAGGACAACGGCTGGCCGAGGGCCGACCCAGAACTCGCCGCTGAGGAGACCGTGACCTGCATCATCCAGGTCGGCGGCAAGGTCAGGGACAAGCTTGAGGTGCTGCCGACGATCGGCGAGGACGAGCTGCGCGAGCTGGCGCTGTCCTCGGCCAAGGTCATCGCGGCACTGGACGGCGCGGCCATCGGCAAGGTCATCATCAAGCCGCCTCGGCTGGTCAGCGTGGTCCCCGCGAAGTAAGCCCTGCCGACAGCACGGCGGCGAGCGCCATGACGCCCATCATCGTGTAGAAGGCGGCGCCGAGCCCGCTGGTGAACGCGGTGGCGAGCGTGCCGTGCAGCGTGGTGCTGCCGACGAAGATGGCGAAGGCCGTGCCGCGCGACACCGAGTGCGACGCGACCAGGATCGCCGTCGTGAACGAGAAGACCATGCCGAGGCTGGCGAACGTGCGCAGCACGCCCGATGCGATGCCAAGCCGCTCCGGCGGCGACGCCTTCATGACGGCCGAACTGTTGGCCGGATAGAAGAAACTGCCACCGATCATGATCACCATATTGCCGATCGCGGTCAGCCACAGGCTGCTGGTGGTGGTCATCTGCGCGAAGATCGCCAGCGCCCCGACGGACACGACGAGCCCCGCCGTCGCCGGTGCGACCGTGCCGAACCGGTCGGTGAGCCTGCCGGCCAACGGCCCGACGGCCGCGCCGATCAGGTAGCCGGGCGCCATCAGCAGCGACGCGTCGATCGGGTCGAGTCCGCGCGGCCCCTGTAGATACATGATCACCAGGAACAGCACGGCGAAGCTGCCGAGCCCCTGCAACAGTGACGCCAGCAGTGCGGGCGCGACCGAGGGCAGCCGGAACAGCGACAGGTCGACCGTCGGCTCAGGATGGCGCAGTTCGACGACCACGAACGCGACCAGCAGCACCACCCCGCCGACCAGCCAGCCGACGTCGGCGCCGGTGAGCGGTCGGGCGGCCAGGTCGGTCATGGCCCACAGCACGCCGAACAGGCCGAGGCCGAGCGTGATCATGCCGAGCGGGTCGAGCCTGCGGCGCGTCCGGTCGCGTCGTCCGCGCAGTACCCGCACGGCGAGAACGAGCGCGACGATGCCGATCGGCACGTTGATCCAGAAGATCCACCGCCAGGACAGGTAGGTGACGATGGCGCCGCCGAGCAGCACGCCGAGCACCGAGCCCAACGACCAGCCGAACGCGTTGACGCCGTAGGCGCGGCCGCGTTCCTCGGGCGGGTACAACTCCGCGATGACCGCGCCGCTGTTCGCGGCGATCAGCGCGGCGCCGATCCCCTGCACCACGCGGAAGCCGATGATCGCGGTCGCGTTCCAGGCGAGCGCGCACAGCAGCGAGCCGAGGACGAACACGCCGAACCCGACCTCGTACATGCGCACCCGCCCGAACATGTCGCCGAGCCTGCCCAGTTGGGTCGCGAGCACCGTGACCACCAGCAGGTAGCCGACGACCACCCAGGTCACCGAGGACAGCGAGACGTGCAGTTCGTGCTCGATGGTGGGCAGCGCGAGCACGACGATCGTGCCGTCGACAGCGGAGATCAGCACGCCGATCATCACCACGAGCATGCCGAGTCCGCGCCGGGTCGCCGCGGGAGCGGTAGTGTCTGTCGTAGCCATAGCTAGAATGCTAGCATGCTGTCATGTTAGCAACAGCCTTGGTAAATCGCCCAGGTCACCCACGCCGGTACGATCCGAGCCTCGATCGGCAGCAGGGGCCGGCACCGGGCCGGCGCGAGAAAGGTGTGAGCGATGGCGTGGCGGCGGAACGCGACGGTCGAGGCACCACCCCAGGAGTCGATCCTCGACTCCTACGTGACGACCGCGCCGGCACCGCAGAACGCGGTGGACATCTTCGCCGGCGAATGGTCCTCGGCCCTGCCCGATCCGCTCGGGCACGTCGCGGCGGGCGGCATTCCGCTGTTCGCCGACGACCGGGTGGAATGGGCGATCAAGCAGCTTGGCGGCGTGTCCGGCCGGTCGGTGCTGGAGCTGGGACCGCTGGAGGGCGGGCACACCCACATGCTGCTGGACGCGGGCGCCACGGTGACCGCGATCGAGGCGCAGACCCGCGCCTACCTGAAGTGCCTGATCGCCAAGGAACTGCTCGGCATGACCGGCGCCCGGTTCCTGCTCGGCGACTTCATGGCCTACCTGCGGGACCGACCCGAACACGTGGACGTCTGCTTCGCCTCCGGCGTGCTCTACCACATGCGCAACCCGGTCGAGACGATCGCGTTGCTCGCCGAGGTCGCCGACCACCTCTTCCTGTGGACCCACGTCTACGACGAGACCGTGATCAGGTCGAGCGAGCTGCTCTCCCCGCGCTTCACCACAAGCGAGCGCGCGGAATACCAGGGCTTCGCGCACACCCTCTACCGCTTCGACTATGCCTCCGCCCTGAACAGCAAGGCGTTCTGCGGCGGCAGCGCCGTGTCCAGCAACTGGCTGACCCGCGCCGACCTGCTCGCCGCGCTCGACCGCTTCGGTTGGCACGTCGACGCCACCGGCTACGACGACCCGAACCATCCGCACGGCCCCGCCCTGGCTCTCGTCGCCAACAGGGTCAGCTGACCGCACGGTAGATGTGACCGTGGCCCGTCCGCGATCGCGAACGGGCCACGGTCAGGTGCTTCAGATCAGAACGCGCCGAGACCGTTCGGCGAGCCGAGACCGGTGGGGCCGTCCCAACCCGCGCCCGCGTTGCACACGGACGGGTCGACACCCGAGTAGTTCGCGCACTGGTCGTTTTCCTCGTTGTTGCCGGAGGTGATGTCGTTGAAGTCCGACGAGGATGCCTGGTACAGCGTGTTCGGGCCGAGCAGGCTGCTCGGCACGCCCGCGTTGGCGAACAGGCCCGCGATGAACGGCGCCGACGCGCTGGTGCCGCCGACAACGCCCCAGTCAGCGGGCTGGTTGGTGGCCGGGGCGTAGCTGTCGTAGACGGCGACACCGGTGTTCGGGTCGGCGTCCGCCGACACGTCCGCGACCGCGAGGTGGTTGGCGCACTTCGCGGTCACGTCGCTGGGCTGGCCGTTGGCCGCGTCGAAGAAGGTCTCGCAGCCGCTGCCGCCGCCGCTCCACGCGGACTCGCTGCCCGGCCCGTTCAGCGTGGTCCCGCCGACGCCGATGACGTAGGGCAGATCCGATGGCCACGAGGTGTGCGTGCCGCCGTTGAAGCCACTGTCGCCTGTGGACGCTTCGATGGCGACGCCCTGGTGGTTGAACGCGGAGAGCTGGTCACCGCTGGTGTTGCCGGCGTCAGCTGTGTAGCCGTAGCTGATGCTCACCGCGACCGCGCCGGAGGAGACAGCGGTGTTCACGGCCTGCGCGAAGTCGCCGGTGGACGTGTCACCGTCGTTCTCACCGTCCTGCCACGGCACCGAGATCTCCTCGATGCGGCAGGACGGGCAGGCGGCCGACGCCATGTCCACGTCGAGCGAGGTCTCCACGCCGATCTGCTCCTCGGCGTTGGCGCCCTCGCCGCTGCTCTGCGGCGCGGGCTGCGCGCCACCGTCGTAGTTGAGCAGGGTCAGGCAGCCGTTCGACGTGGTGCAGGACGGCAGGCCGTAACTGGACCGGTAGGTGTTCAGGTCGGACTCAAGGTTGCCGTCGACACCCGCGTCGATGATCGCGATGGTGCCGGTCGACGAGGACGAGCCGGACAGGTTGTACGCGGAATCCAGGTCGCTCGGGCCGTAACCGGCGGGCGCGGCCGTGCTCAGCGGCTTGGCCGAGCCCTTGGCCGTGGTGACGATCTCGGCGTCGCACGCCTTGCACGCGCGGTGCAGACCGTGCGTCCTGAGCAGCGTGCCGCCGCGAACCTGCTGGCGGATCTGGGTGGTGAACGCGGCCGCGCCGGCCGCCTCGGTCGGATGGGTCTGAGCCGGTGCGGCCGTCGCCATGGCAGGAATGACGAACGTCGCCGCGGCGAGGGCGGCGATCGCCGCCCTCGCGGGCCAGCGGGATGACGGCCAACGGGATGACACAGTCCTTGGCAGGGACACTGTTCCTCCACACGGTGGGGGTTTCCCGCCCGTCACCGGTTACGCAGGGGGCGACGCGCGGGTTGTGGACACCTGCCAGCCTGTCAGGCCGGCCCGCGCCGGCCACCCATCGAGTGGTGGTTGTTCACCTGACGTTGGCAGGTTCTTTTTCACACTCGTTCACACCCGCGCCGGGAGTCTGACTCGGACGGTCAGGCCACCGCCGGTCGCGTTCGGTCGCGCGGTCACGGTGCCGCCGTGCGCGGTCGCGATCGAGCGCACGATGGAAAGGCCGAGCCCGGCACCGGAGGCCGAACCGGTGCGATCCGGGTGCAGCCTGCGGAACGGCTCGAACAGGTCATCGATGACATCGGCCGGAATCGTCGGCCCGGTGTTCGTCACGCTGATCCCGGCGTCGGCCACTCGCGGCTAGATTTATCCGGCGAGAAGAGTTCCCGATTCGAGAATGAGCCTCGCTACGTGCCGCTACCCGAATAGTGTCGTCCGATTGGCGGTTGTTTCGAGGCCCGGCAATGCTTACGTCGTTCCGGTGAGGGCCTGCGGCGAACGTCCGGTCGCGTCATGTGCTCGAAGGCACCACCAGCACGGTGGGCGCGTTGCGCGGAAGGGTGCGCCGCGCAGCAGCCGAAACTTCCCACAGCGCAGCCTGGACTCCTCTTGGAGATCATGATGGACTTCCTTCGTCTGGCTGGCAACAATTCCAGTGTTGGGTGGCCGGTGGTGCGAAGGCGAACGTTGCGTCTCGGCTGAGTGGCGTTGATATGCCTGTGTCATGTACGCGAGGAGGGCACATGCTGAGGATCCATCTCGGCGCCGCAGATCTGGGGCGCATCAGGTTCGCCACTGAACCGGCACCAGTTCTGGAAACGGTGCTCATGCTTCATGAACTGCGGCAAGGCCCATGCTCCCTCGGTGACGACAGCGACGAGTGGCGTGACCGGGTGCTCTCGACGTTCCCGGTGACCGCCCGCCCACTCCTGAACCTGGTGCCCTCGCGACATGTCGCGCTCTACTTCGATGTCCTGACACCAGACGCCGGTGATGCCTTCCATCGAATCCGCACCATGGCCACCCCGATCCTTGAGCACGACCTGAACCAGATGACGCGACTGAACATTGCTCCCGTTCCGACCTGGCTACGACGCTTCGCCTCCGGCGAGGACACGGTACGACACACGCTCGACGACGCACTGCGCACGTTCCACCGCACCTGCCTGGCACCACATTGGTCCTCCGCGACCGCCCGGTTCCACGACGACGTCACACACCGCATGGTGACGTTACGAAAGGACGGGATAACCGCCGTGCTCAACACGCTGAGCCCAGACCTGCGCTTGAACGGACTCACACTTGAGGGCCGCTATCCCTGGGATCGTCAGATCCACCTCACCGGCCAGGGACTGGTGCTCATCCCGTCCGCGTTCTGGACCGGCTATCCGCTGGTCACCTGGGACGATCAGGAGCCCTCCAGATACGTCCTCATCTACCCCGCGCGTGCCAATGCCACGTCCGGCTCCCACGGGGGCACCCGGACAGGCGGGGGGCCGGGCGACGTACTCGCCTCATTGCTGGGTCCCACCCGGGCCACCGTGCTAATGGCGTTGCGGCAGCCACAGACGACCGGCGGTATCGCCCGCCTGACCCGAATCAGCGCCTCCTCAGTGTCCCAACACACCGCCACACTCCGCGACGCGGGGCTGATAACCAGCAACCGGGCGGGCAAAGCCGTCGAACATCGACTCACCACCCTCGGCCACGCGCTTCTGCACGGCTGAAACGCTGAACCACGCTTCACCGGACACAATCTCCTCGACGGCTGGAACCATCGGGCTGGCGCTCGGTGGCGAGCGGCGAGCGATTCCTTCGCTACGCCCACGGGTGGCGGGTGACGGCGGATGCCGAGTTGATCACCGGATCGATGTGACGCGTTCAAGGGGAATCGGCGTCGAGGCCGTGTGGTTGAGCGGCGAACCGCACGAGGTCGTCTGGGTCCTCGAAGCCAGTCCGCGCACATCGGCGTCCTGTTCCAGGCGACGACCGTCAGCGCGACCAAACGACCGACTCAACGGTTCGTACGCCGAGTCAACGACTACTGCGTCCGGTTTGGCCGCCAAGACAGCATCCCCGATGTCAGCGGCGGTCGTTCCGTCGCACGCCGCCCCAGCGGCGCCAGTGCCGGGCGTTGGCGGGGCGCCGCCATGCTGTCCGGACGTTCGAAGGCTAGGGCGGCTGATCCCATGAGTAAATCCGCTCCGTCTGATCGCGCGGATGGACCACCATCAGAGCATTGTCCAGACGTAGCTCAGGATGCGTTCGAACGGCGCACTGCGGAGGCGAGGGTCGTATCGACGTGGTCGCGAAGTGTGTCCGTGCGATATCGGACAGGGTCAGGCGCACTGTCTCCATGTGGATCCCAGCGACAAATCCCTTGAATGCGCAACATTTTAGCTCTGACTAAAAAGTTTGCCGATGCTCACTGACTGGCGGCACCATCACAAACGGAGCCGAACGGAGGAGAAGGTGTAAACCGTCGATATCCCACAGGAGGCGGCACCGCCGACGAACCAGTGCCAGCTCTACACGGTTGGATACGAGACCTCGATCGTCACTGGTTTCCTAATTCGGACTCAGGGCGACGAGGAGGGGAACAGAATATTCCGCCCTCGGTATCTGAAGCCGAAAATCAGTGGCGCTCGGAAAAGCGCCGGGCGCTGTGGCCACGCTGGCGCTCATCACCACCAGTGTCACGGCACCTGGCGCAGCAGCCCAACGAGCTGCCGATCACACCACAATGCACGAGACTGGTGGAGTTAGACCCTGGCCTGGGGCCGACCCTAACAGCCAGGTTATGCGGGATGGGGGTCGGCGGGTGGGGGGCGGGCGCGGGTTGTGGATGGATTCGGGGGCTGTGGACAACTCGGAGGCCGCGGTTGTGCCCGGTCTGGGGGTGCGGGTACGACTGAACCCGTTGCACGACGGGTTTCCCGAGCGGGTCGGGTAGCGGATGCGCACGGTCCGCTGCCTGGCCCGCGACCACTGCTCAGGAGGTGAAAGTGTTGCAGGAAGCGGGTTTACCGGAGTAGCCGACCGCGAGCCGGTGTCGGCGTTGCGCGGGCGGGCCGTGGGTCCACCGTTCCGGTTGTACCGAGGCCCACACGCAGTGAGCACGGACAGGTTTCAGGCTCGGTCGCAGCTGTAGTGGGCGAAGACCTTGCCGACAAGGCCATCCGGGTTGATGAACAGGACTTCGGCGACCATTCGGCCGCCGACGCCGCGCATGTAGAAGGTGATGCTGTCCTCGCCGCGCAGCACGTCGTGCACCTCGAACCTGAGATCCGGGTTGGCTTTGAGGGCGGTGCCGAAGTACCCGCGCAGCCCGTCCCTGCCGAGGACGACGGCCGAGCCGACCACGTCACGGGCGAGCGGCGAGGTGAGTTCGACGTCCTCGGCGTAGAGCGCGACGATCTCCTCGATGTCGTGACGGTTCCACACTTCGACGTGGTGATCGACGTAGGCGATCGCATCCGCTGGCATCCATGGCACCCGGACAGGCTATGGCACGCGCGGGCTGTCGGTCAGGCCCGACCGAATTCGAGTTCCGAATCCCGTGTTTCCCAGGGCACTTCACCATCGGCGCTGACCCCCGGCTGACCTCGCACTAGGACGAATCTAGGACGGCCGACGGACCCAGGTCCGTAGCCTCACCGTAGCCGGGCTCACTGAAAACCAGTTCACGCGTGGCCGGCCAGAACGGGCTGCCTGTGCTCCCTGGGGGACCCGTCCATGCTCATGAGAAAGGACCTGTTCGATCATGAAACTGCGCCGGTTCCTCGCCACTTTCATCGCGGCCGCGGTTGTCGCGGTCGGACTCGTCGGCGGCGCCACGAGTGCGAACGCCGCGCCCCCGCCCGTCTGGGAGCCGGTTACTACCTTCAGTAACGTCGGCGTCTACTGGCAGCCCTACGACTCGCCCGCCAACAAGGTGGGCATTCCCAACGTGACCGCACCGGGCGACGTGTACATCGATTGCTGGGTCTCCGCCGGCCAGGTCGGCAATGTCGGGGACGTGTGGTACCGCACCTGGAAGGTCTACTACTCCAACCGTTCCATTGACTCCGACAACAGCAGCCAGCCGTGGTGGACCTTCGCTCCGTACGTCGACTTCTCCTACAGCTTCCACAACAACCTCGTGCCGCAGTGCTGATCCGGCGCTGAGCCGCGAGCATTGAGCCGTTTGTTGTCGCGACTACAATCGCGACTAACGCGAAGAACGACGAACTCGACAGCGCGTCCGTGAGACAGCGCGTACGTGACCGGAGCGACCGATTTCGACCACTTCGGCGTGACGGGTCAGTGCGATTCTCGGTCTACCTGATGGCCGCGACGGCCGACCAGGAAGTCGAGGTCGGCGCCGCGGTCGGCTTGGAGCACGTGCTCGATGTAGAGCTGGGCCCAGCCGCCGACCGGGGCGGCGTAGGCGGCGGCTGCCTCGGTCGAGGCCTGTCGTTGGGCGAGTTCGGCTTCGGGGAGGTCGATGTCGATCCGGCGAGCGGCGACGTCGAGCACGATCGGGTCGCCGTCGCGGACGAGTGCGAGCGGGCCGCCGGCCGCTGCTTCGGGCGCGACGTGCAGGACGACAGTGCCGTAGGCGGTGCCGCTCATCCGGGCGTCGCTGACCCGCACCATGTCGCGCACGCCCTTGGCGAGCAGTTTCGCCGGCAGCGGCAGGTTGCCGACCTCGGGCATGCCCGGATAGCCCTTGGGGCCGCAGCCGCGCAGCACGAGCACTGAGGTTTCGTCAACGTCGAGGTCGGGGTCGTCGAGGCGGGCATGCAGGTCCTCGACGCTGTCGAACACGACGGCTTTGCCGCGATGGCGCATCAGTTCCGCTGACGCGGCGGCCGGTTTGATGACCGCGCCGTTGGGGGCGAGGTTGCCGCGCAGGACGGCGATGCCGGCGTCGGGGAGCAGCGGGTTGGCGCGGGGGCGGATGACGTCCTCGTCGACGATCGGGGTGTCGGCGAGTTCGTCGACGAGCGGATTGCCGGTGACCGTGATCGCCGCCGGGTCGAGGAGGTCCTTGACCTGGTTGAGCACGGCGCGCAGGCCGCCGGCGCGGTGCAGGTCGTCCATGAGGTGCCGGCCAGCCGGTTGCAGGTCGACGAGCAGCGGCACACCTGCGCCGATCCGGTCGATGTCGTCGAGTTCGAGGTCGATGCCGAGCCGACCGGCGATGGCGAGCAGGTGCACGACGGCGTTGGTGGATCCGCCGAGCGCGGCCAGCGCGACGATCGCGTTGTGGAAGGAAGCTTTGGTCAGGACCTGGCTGGGACGGCGGCCTGCGGTGACGAGGTCGACGGCGAGGCTGCCGGTTTCGTGTGCCGCGGCGAGCAGGCGGCTGTCGGGGGCGGGTGTGCCGGCGGTGCCGGGGAGGGTCATGCCGAGGGCTTCTGCGAGGCAGCCCATGGTGGACGCGGTGCCCATCGTGTTGCAGTGGCCCTTGCTGCGGATCATCGCTGATTCGGAGTTGAGGAACTCGGCGCGGCTGAGCGTGCCGGCGCGGACTTCCTCGCTCAGGCGCCACACGTCGGTGCCGCAGCCGAGGGCGACGCCGCGGAAGTGGCCGCTGAGCATCGGCCCGCCGGGCACGACGACGGCGGGGAGGTCGACGGAGGCGGCGGCCATGAGCAGTGCGGGGATGGTCTTGTCGCAGCCACCGAGCAGTACGACGCCGTCGATCGGGTTGGCGCGCAGCTGTTCCTCGATGGCCATGGCGGCGAGGTTGCGGTAGAGCATGGCGGTCGGGCGCATGTTGGTCTCGCCGAGCGAGAAGACCGGCAGGTTGAGCGGCACACCCCCGGCTTCCCACACGCCGTCGCGGACGCTGTTCGCCACCTCGTCCAGGTGCTTGTTGCACGGGGTGAGGTCGGACGCGGTGTTGGCGATGGCGATCTGCGGGCGGCCGTCGAAAGCGTGGTCGGGCACGCCGCGGCGCATCCACGCGCGGTGGATGTACCCGTCGCGGTCCATCCCGCCGTACCATTGTCCGCTTCGGAGTGTCATGACCGCTGCTGCTCCTGTCCTGGGTCGACGTGGATCTTGGGGCCTTGGCCCGCGTTGGCGGGGCGGTTGCCGCGCAGCGCGTCGGCGACCGCGTCGAGGCCGATGGTGGCGGCGACCAGCGGGCGCGGGTCGACGGTGCCGGAGGCGTAGCGCTCGATGGCGCCGGCGAGACCGGGTGAGGCGCTGAGCACGCCGACCGCGGTGATGTCCTTGAGCACGAGTTCGCGGGTGTCGACGTGGCTCGGACGGCTCGATAGTCCGATGTAGACGATTCGGCCGCCTGGTTCGATGCGGGCGAGCGCTGCCGCTGGAACGTGCGCGTCGTTGGTCGCGTCGATGGCTGCGTCGTAGGGCTGGTCCGGGAGGGTGGCCTCGGTCCAGGTGCCGTGCACGCCGAGGGCGGCGGCGAGGGTGAGGGATTCTTCCGTTGGGCCGACGACGTGCACTTCGGCGCCGTCGACGACGGCGAACAGCGCGGCGAGCAGGCCGATCGTGCCCGGCCCGTAGACGAGCAGGCGCTGGCCGGGGGCGGCGCCCGCTGCTCGGGCGGCGCGGAGCGCGTTGCCGCCGGGTTCGACCAGGGCGCCCATGGTGGCGTCGATGCCGGCCGGCAGTTCGTGTAGGGCGCTCACGGGCATGGGCAGGGCTTCGGCGAGGGCGCCTGGCCAGCCGCCGCTGATGCCGACCTCGTGTCGGTCCGCGCAGAGGTGTTGCCGGCCGCTGGCGCAGCGGCGGCAGTTGCCGCAGCCGAGCATGGTGTCGCCGGTGACGCGGCGCCCGAGCCAGCGCGGGTCGACGCCGTCGCCGATGGCGCTGACCCGGCCGCACCACTCGTGGCCGATGCGCATCGGGTAGTCGGCTTTGTGGTCGGCGAAGTAGGCCATGTCGCCGGTGAACAGTTCGACGTCGGTGCCGCAGATCCCGGCGCGCTCGACCTCGACGACCACCTGGCCGGGCGCTGCGGCGGGCGGCGGCACGTCGTCGACGAGGCGGTGTGCGGTCCGGTGAGCACGAACGCCCTCATTCGGAGTCCACTATGGACTTGATCTCGGGTAGGGCGTCCACAAGGGTCGGCAGTGGCGTACGGTAGGCGAGTGCGCTGACGCTGATCGCGCCGCTGGGTGTGCGTGGCGAGGTGAGGAAGATCGGCACCGCGATGCAGTTCACGCCCACCTCGTTCTCCTGGTCGTCGACGGCGTAGCCCTGCTCGCGGACTGTCCGCAGTTGGGCGGCGAGGTCGTTCGGGCTGGTGATGGTGCGGTCGGTGCGCCGCTCCAGTTCGCCTGCCCTCGCCCAGGCGGTGACGGCGGCGGCGTCAGGGAGAGTGCTGGCGAGCAGGAGCTTGCCGACGGCCGTGCAGTGCGCGGGGTTGCGGCCGCCGATGGTCGAGGTGAGCCGGACCGCGCCGGTCGGCGGGTCGACCTTGGACCGGTACACGATCGACCGGTCGTCCAGTACCGCATAGTGCGCGGTCTCGCCGAACCGGCTGGCCAGCCGCTGCAGCAGCGGCTGCACCCGGACGTGGTCGGGTCGCTGTTCGTGGTGCGCGAACGCGAGCTTGAGGAACCCGTCGCCGAGCACGTAGTGGCCGCGACCGTCCTGGCTGGCGAAGCCCGCCCTGCGCAACGCGGTCAGCGCGCGGTGCACGGTCGGCTTCGGGCTGCCCCCTTCGCCACCAACGGCCTTGGCCAGCTCGTCAAGCCCGACGCCGGCCGGGTAGCCGGCCAGCTCACGCAACACGGCCAGGACCCGATCGGCGCCGACCAGCCGATCGCTGCCGTCCTCGCTCATGTTCAGCAGATTAGACCAAGGTTTCGATAGTTGGAATGATCAGTTCGGTTTTCGACCGACCGCGCAGTAGGTACGCAGGATCGGTTCGGGTTCGGCGTCCGGTCGCCATTCGTTCGTCTGGGTGACGCCGGGCGGGACGATCTCGAAGCCGTCGAACCAGCTGGCCAGGCGGGCGGGGTCGCGGTGGATGAAGGGGACCTTGGTGGCGCCTGAGTAGTCCTGAACCATCCTGGCCTGCTCGGACGGCAGGTCGGTGTCGGCGGCGGCGTGCGAGATGGCCAGGAAGCTGCCGGGTGCCAGGTGGTCACCGTAGGTGCGGACGATCTCGTCCGGGCCGTCGGTGTCGGGCATGAAGTGCAGGACCGCGATCAGCAGCACGGCGACCGGGCGGGAGAAGTCGAGCAGGTCGGCGAGGTCGGCGCGGGCCAGCAGCTCGGCCGGGGCGCGGAGGTCGGCCTGGAGCACGGTGGCGCGGTCGTTGCCGGCCAGCAGCCTGCGGCCGTGCGCGACGGCGACCGGCTCGATGTCGACGTAGACGACCTTGGCCAGCGGATTGGCCGCCTGGGCGATCTCGTGCACGTTGCCGACGGTCGGCACGCCGGAACCGAGGTCGAGGAACTGGTCGATGCCCTCCTCCTCGGCGAGGTAGCGCACCGCCCTGCGCAGGAAGCCGCGGTTGGCCCAGATGGCCGCGCGCAGCGTGGGCATCTCGGCCGAGGCCCGCTCGGCCACGTCGCGGTCGACCGCGAAGTTGTTGCTGCCGCCGAGCCAGTAGTCGTAGATGCGCGCCGGGCTCGGCCTGGTCGGGTCGAACCCGGTCAAGTCGCTCGCGTCGTCCATACCGGCATTGTGCCCGTTGGCCGGAGTGGACAGGAACATCACTGTGAACGAAACGGCGCGGCCACGGAGTGACAATCGGAATTCGCCGGCATTCCGGCGATTGTCCTTTGTCACCAACGAATTCGCTCCGGAGGTCCCATGCTCGGCGCAGCTGCGCTCACCGGACTGATCATCGCCGCGACGGCGGCGAGCCCGACCATTCCACCTCCTGCAACGCCGCGTGTTACACCGGCGAGCAATACGGTCATCTGCGACAAGTACTGCGAGGCGCGCGATCCCGCGCTCACCACCAGCGACCGGATCGGGGTCGCGGTGACCGTGGGAAGTAGACAGTTCCAGCTACATCTTGACGACAACGACGACATGGGCTGGGCGGCGATCAACGGCACCCAACCGGGCGACCAGTTGTGGCTGGACCGCTCGTTCGACGGCGGCGCCACCTGGGACACCGGCAGCAAGCTCGGCGCGACCACGACACCATCGGGTTATCCGGGCTGGCGGACGCTGATGTACAACGTCGACGACTGGAACACCGGCGGGATCGGGCTGTTGCGGGCGTGCGGCGAGCCGGTCGGGACAACGGCCATCACGTGCACGTCGTGGGCGCGCACCACGTGGAACGCGAGCGACCGCAAGCGCGCGGCGGCGACCGCGTTGATGGCCGACTACAACGCGTCGACCGGGTTGTTCAACACGACCGGCTGGTGGAATTCGGCGAACGCGCTGACCGCGATCATCGACAACGTCCGGGTGACCGGCATGGGCAGTTACCAGTACATCATCGCGAACACCTATCAGCAGGCGCGCGGTGACCAGAGCGGTGATTTCACCAACGGCTACCTCGACGACACCGGCTGGTGGGGGCTGGCCTGGGTGGATGCCTACGACCTGACCGGCAACAGCGCGTACCTCGGCACCGCGGAGGACGACGCCAACCACATAAACGCCTACTGGGACGGCACCTGCGGCGGCGGGGTGTGGTGGAGCACGGCGAAGACGTACAAGAACGCGATCACGAACGCGCTGTACGTGGAGTTGAACGCGGCGCTGCACAACCGGATCAGCGGGGACAGCACCTATCTGCGAAGGGCGCAGGCCGGCTGGAACTGGTACGCGGCGTCGGGGATGATCAACGGCTCGGATCTGGTCAACGACGGGCTCGACCTGAGCACGTGTAGGAACAACGGTGCGCCGGTCTACACCTACAACCAGGGCGTGCCGCTGGCGGCGTTGACCGAGCTGTACCGGGCGACCGGTGACGCGAGCCTGCTCAGCACCGCGCAGGCGCTGGCGAACGCGTCCACCACGAGCACGTCGTTGAACGCCAACGGAATCCTGCACGATCCTGGCGAGACCGCGGGCGGCGGCGGTGCGGACGGGCCGACGTTCAAGGGCGTGTACGTGCGAGATCTCGGCGTGTTGAACGCCGAGTTGAGTGGCCATCCCTACACCGCTTACCTGCAACGGCAGGCCAGTTCGGCATATTCGAACGACCGGAACACCGCTGACCAGTACGGGCTGTTGTGGGCAGGGCCGTTCGACAGGACGGATGCGGCACGCCAGCAGTCGGCGGTCGACCTGATGAACGTGGGCGGCTGAGTAAACGCGGCGGCTGAGTAAAAGAAATGGGCGACCGGTCGGGGGTCTGGGGTGTTCCGACCGGTCGCCCGTGCGCGACGCCCCGCTGGGGTCGGGGCGGTCGCCGGAGAAACGAACAGGGTTACTTCACACGGCAGCCGCCATGCGCGGCGTGCCGACGACTCCGCGCGGAGGCACGATCTGTCCGGACAGGACGGTGTCGGCGGCGACCGTGGCCTCGTCGCCGATGGCGGTGTAGTCGTCGATGCGCACCGGGGCGAGCGGGGTGGACTCCACGCTGGCCATGGTGCCCAGGTAGGTGTTGCGGACGCGCGCGTGTGGGCCGATCATGCTGCCGTCCATGCACGCGACGCCGTCCAGCTGACACCCTTCGCGGATGTCGACGCCGTCCGCGATGTCGGAGGCGAGGATGCGGGTGCCCGGCCCGATCTCCACGTCCCGCCCGATGCGCACCCCGGGTCCGATGTGGACTTCTCCTGACCTGATGTTCTCGGCCAGCGTGTTGCCGCTGATCGGGTCGCGTCTTGCCAGGGAGGACTCGTGGATCCAGACGCTGTCCGCGATCCGGTCGGGCAGCATTCTGGTCAGGTCGGGATAGGCGCCGGTGAGCACCTCGCGCATGGTGCGCAGGTAGTCCCGGGGCGTGCCGAGGTCGCCGAGCCGCTCGATGGGCCAGTTGAGCACCGGCGCGCCGTGCGCGATCAGCCAGGGCAGCAGGTCGCTGCCCCAGTCGAGCCTGCTGGCCAGCATGCTGACCAGGCCGCCCATGGCGAAGATCTCCCGGAACCTGGCCACGTCGATCAGGTACAGGCCGGCGTTGACGCAGACCTCGCTGGTGCCGATCGTGGTCCTGATGTTGTCAAGGGAGGGTTTCTCCATGAAGCGGGTGGCCCAGCCGTCCCGGTCCGGGGTGAGCACGCCGTACTTGCGCGCGGCCACCTCGGCGGGACACCGCACCGAGCCGACGGTGAGGATGGCACCGCTGCCAAGGTGCGCGTCGACCATGGCGTTGAGGTCGAAGGAGAAGATGGAGTCGGTGGGGAAGACCAGGGCCAGGCCGTCCAGGTCCCAGTATTCGAGGTTGCGCAGCGTCGACTCGCCCGAGCCGGCGTTGATCCTGTCGTGCCGGGGCCGCGAGTAGCGGACCCGAACGTTGAGTGATTCACCGTAGTGCAGGACTTCCCGGACCTGGAACCGGTTCTCCCTGCCCTTGGCGACCACGCAGAACTCGCCGACGCCCTGCGCGCGCAGCGCGCGAACCTGCCAGTCGATCAGCGGTTTGCCGAGGAACGGGACGGTCGCCTTGCTGCGAATGCTGCCCGGTGTTGTCAGTGTCAGGGGCCGGGCGCGCACACCAAGCCCGCCGGCCAATGCGATACCCACGATGTCAGTCACGCGGAACCCCCAAGAGCGCGGCAGACACGGACCCGGCGTTACCGCTTCATGGGCGGGAAAGCCGTCCCGTGCCTGCCCCGATGATTGCTACTTAGGCTGCGGCAGTTTGTCGCTGATCGTCACGCTCTGCTGGAACTCCACGTCCTCGATGGCCGCGCGGACCTCGGCGGACGGGGACACGATCACGATCTCGACCTCGTCGGGCATCTTCTCCCGGCAGAAGGCGAGGCCGCGAAGGCCGGCGGAGGACAGCGTGGCCAGCTCGCTCATCTCCAGCACGAGCGTGCTGAACGAGCCGGACGCCGCTTCGGCGACCTTGTCCTGGAACAGGCTGGCGCCGACCTCGTCGAGGTCACCGGCGAGCGTGACGATCGCCATGCCGCCGCGGGTGGTGAGAGAAACATCAAAAGCCATCGTGTGCTCCTAAGCGTCGCGGTAGCCGACCATGACGGCCACCGACCTCGGGCCGACCGGGTAGCTGTCCGGGTTGGTCACTGGGGTTTCGGCGCCCGGTTCGCAGGCGTCCGAAGGGCTGTCCAGGCTGGTGTCTGCGAAGCGCCGCCAGTGCCAGCCATCGTCCAACGTGGGCAGTTGGACGTCGTGGCCTTCCCAGTGCGTGTTGGCCACGACGTAGACGTAGTCCGGTGAACCGTTCTCGATGTGGTGGCCGCACCACATCATGCCGAGCAGGCGGGAGCCCGGTGACCAGTCGGGTTCCCACGGGCGCACGCCGTGCCAGCTGATCGTCGGGGTAGCCGCAGCCGGTCGCGTCGATGCTGTTCGGGTGGTGCGCGCCGTGCAGCACCGGGTGCGCGGCCCGGAAGGCGATCACGTTGCCGGTGAAGCGCAGCAGGTCGGCGTTGCTCTCGACCTGGCCCCAGTCGAACCAGGTCAGCTCGTTGTCGTGGCAGTAGGCGTTGTTGTTGCCGTGCTGGGTGCGGCCGACCTCGTCGCCCATCAGGAGCATCGGCACGCCCTGGCTGACCAGCAGCAGCGCCAGGGCGTTCTTGATCTGCCGGCGGCGCAGCGCGTTGACCGCCGGGTCGTCGGTCGGGCCCTCGCCGCCGCAGTTCCAGCTGTCGTTGTCGTTGCCGCCGTCGCGGTTGTCCTCGCCGTTGGCCTCGTTGTGCTTGTCGTTGTAGGAGACGAGGTCGCGCGAGCGTGAAGCCGTCGTGGCAGGTGATGAAGTTGACCGAGGCGCGTCGCGCCGCGGCCGCAGTACAGGTCGGGCGAGCCGGCCAGCCGGTGGCCATCTCGCCGACCATGCCCGTCGTCGCCCTTGAGGAAGCGGCGCACGCGTGTCGCGGTACTTGCCGTTCCACTCCGCCCAGCGGCCGTAGGCGGGGAACGAGCCGACCTGGTAGAGCCCGCCGGCGTCCCAGGCCTCGGCGATCAGCTTGCACGTGCGCGCAGGACCGGGTCGAAGGCCAGCGACTCCAGCAGCGGCGGGTTGGCCAGCGGCGCGCCGTGCGGGTCGCGGCCCAGGATCGCGGCGAGGTCGAAGCGGAAGCCGTCGATGTGGTACTCGGCCGCCCAGTAGCGCAGGCAGTCGAGCACCATGGTCGCGCACGACCGGGTTGTTGCAGTTGAGCGTGTTGCCGGTGCCGCTGAAGTTGAAGTAGTAGCCGTCCGGGGTCAGCATGTAGTAGGTCTGGTTGTCGATGCCGCGGAAGGAGATCGTACGGGCCCCTGCTCGTTGCCCTCGGCGGTGTGGTTGAACACCACGTCGAGGATGACCTCGATGCCGTGCCTTGTGCAGCTCCTTGACCAGCGCTCTTGAACTCGTCGCACCTGCATGCCGAACTGGCCGGTCGCGGCATAGCCCGCCTTGGGCGCGAAGAAGCCGACCGTGCTGTAGCCCCAGTAGTTGAGCAGCAGCTCGCCGGTGTCCGGGTTGAGCGCGGCTGTTCTCGAACTCGTCGAACTCGTAGATCGGCAGCAGCTCGACGCAGTTGATGCCCGAGCTCCTTGAGGTAGGGGATCTTCTCGCGCAGGCCGGCGAAGGTGCCGGGGATGCTTGACGCCGGACGACGGGTGGCGGGTGAAGCCGCGCACGTGCATCTCGTAGATGACCAGGTCCTCGATCGGCGATTCGCAGCGGCCGGTCGTCCTCCCAGTCGAAGTCGTCGAAGACGAGGCGGCCGCGGTGCTGGTAGCGGGTCGTCCCAGTCGGGCGGCTGCGCCCCAGACGTCGCGGCCGCCGATCGACGCGGGCGTACGGGATCGAGCAGGACCTTGGTCGGGTCGAAGCGGTGGCCGGTCTCCGGGTCGCACGGGCCGTCCATGCGGTAGCCGTACTCCAGGTCTCTCGTAGTCGAGGCCGAAGACGGTCATCGCCCAGACGTTGCCGATGCGGAACTCGTCCGGGAACGGGATCTCCGCGAGCGGCTCGCGCTCGCCCTTCTCGAAGAGCACCAGCGTGCAGGCGGTCGCGGCGCTGGAGAAGACCGAGAAGTTGACGCCGCCGGGCACCAGGGTGGCGCCGAACGGGAGCGGCCGCCCGGCGCGCAGCTCGAAGCCCGCCATGGTGTGCGTCGGGATAGACGTCGATCCGGTCCGAGCAGGTACGACGGGCTCACGACGCTCCTCCTCTGCTTCGCACGTCCAAGCTGCGACGCGTCCGCGACGGTGTCCGCGACCGTGAAGAAGTCCAGGAAGCCGGTCGCGCGACATCGTGTCCTTGATCTCCTCGGGACGTACCGGCCAGCGCGACCTTGCCGCCCGTCGCCTGTGACCTGGCGGTAGAGCAGCAGCAGCATGCGCAGGCCCGCGCTGGACATGTACGGCACGCCGGCCATGTCGAGCACCAGCCGGCAGCCGGCTGCTGTCGCGGCAGCATCTGCTGCCTGCGCGTCCGGCGCCGGCTGCCGTCGATGCGCCGCACCGTCGCGATCACAGTCCGTCGCCGGCTCTCGGCTGACCACGTGCGACCGGGCTCATCGCATGCCTCCTACGCAGATTCATCATGCCCGCCGTTGCCGCGTGTCCGACCGGCGTCGATGCGCGCCGCGAACGCGTCACGCCGCTCCGAGTGACTCCGGGCAGTTTGACGGTCAGCGCGTCGGCGTCGAAGTCGTCGTACGGCTCGCCGTCGATCCAGACTTCGCTGCAGCCGGACCGTGCCCGGCGGCAGCATGTCCGGGGCGACCCGCAGCATGCGGTCTCGAAGCCGTCGGGCAGCGGCTTGAAGTAGAAGTCCAGCGGCTGCTTGGTGATCAGCAGGTTGGTGTAGACGGCGGCCAGGTAGCACAGCTCGGTGCGAGTGGTAGCACGCTCATCGAGTGGCTGCCCTTGAGCCGCTCGTTGCCCAGCAGGTAGGGCATGCCGTTGGCCAGCACGTTGAAGTAGACGGCGCCGTCGTCGTGGTCGAGGAAGAAGGCGTTGTAGAAGGCGCCGCCTCGCGGGCCTGCTCAGGTACTCGCGCGTCGCCGAGTGATGCCGTGCAGGATCAGGTAGGCGAGGATCGCCTGCTCCTGCTGCCACCACGCCTTGCGGTCGTGCCAGACGAAGCGGTGACTTGTCCTCGCCGCGGCCGCAGCGCGCGCTCGACCACGTCGTACCAGCCGCCGCGCTGCTGGTCGCTGCCGACCGCCGGCATGAGGCTCCGCGATCTTGCTCGGCGAGGCCGACGTAGGCCTCCTTGGGGCGCAGCGCGCTGCATCCGCATCAGGTTCCAGGCGATCTTGAGGTTGTGGCCGACGACGGCGCGGTTCTGCTGCCAGCCCTAGTTCGAGGTCGTGCGTCCAGTCCTCGTAGAACCGCTCCTGGACGAACGGGCTGTTGTCGTAGTCGGGGAAGTGCTCGACGATCGTGTCGAAGGTGTATTCGAGGAAGTCCGGCGTACCGCTGCTCGCCGGTGGCCAGGTAGAGGTTGATCAGGTAGGCGGGGGCGTGGTCGCCGACGCGAGTTCCAGTTCTTGCGGCGCGGTTGTGTTGACGCCGAGCGACTCGTGGTGCGGTCGAGGGTCAGGATCGGGTCGACGTGCGAGAAGTAGCCGCCCTGGTCGTGGTCGAGGAAGAACTGGTCGAACAGGCGCATCGTGCTTGTCGGTGTCGGAGAGGATCTGCGGGTCGCCGGTGACGCGGTAGGTCTGGATCGGGCCGGCGAGCGCGTAGATCTGCTCGTACATCGGGATGGCGTCGAAGTCGTCGCCGAACTCCGAGGTGAACAGCTTCTGCTCGATCGGTCGCCGTCGACGTGGATGCCGTGGTACCAGTAGACGACGTCTTCGTCGGGGTCCACGAAGCGCATGTGCTCGCGCAGGTACTCGGTGCCCTTCTCGGCGACCTCCAGGAAGTCCTCGCGCCGGTCAGCAGGTAGGCCGACGCCATGCCGTAGACCAGGCGGGAGATGGTGTCGGTCTCCTGGACATGGCTGCCGGTCTTGGTGCCGCCGAGGTGCAGCTAGGTGCGGTAGTTCGCGGTAGTCGATCTTGCCGGTGCCGAACTGCGCCCTGCGGTAGAAGGAGGCGAGCTGGTCGATCTGGCGGGTCCACCAGTTCGGTTCCTCGAAGTTGTAGTCGTTCGCGCCTCTGCCCATCAGCTCGATGTGCTTGGCGACGAAGCGCAGCTCGTCACCCGGGTAGTAGATGCCGTAGGCGCTGACGAACCGGCCCGGTACCAGGGTGTCTGCGAAGTGACCGCTGGCGTCCGCGTAGGGCTCGCCGAGGTTACGCAGCAGCTCACCGGCGGTGCTGTCGTCGATAATGACCTTGAAGCTGCGCTTGTCGCTGGTTTCCAGGCCGAAACTGCGGGTGGTGCTGTCGTAGTCGGTCACGTATCCGGAGATCGTGTCGGCCCACGTGAAGTTGAGCCCTCGTGCGTTGGGGTTTTCTGACATTATCCGTTCCTCCGGTCGTCCTGGTCGCGATATCCCTGGCTCACTTCGACGATCACGCCGTCCGGGTCGAACAGCCACACCGTGCGCCAGCCCGGAATGAAGGCGTCGAAACTCATGGGTCCGAGGGACACCGGCACCTCGTCGCCGACTCCGGCGAGAAAGGCGTCCACATCGTCGGTCTGAAATGCGAGGTGCCTGATGACGCCGGGGTTGGCTGGCCCGTCCTGTTTCGGGTCGAACAGCTGATCACCCTCGGCGTCGAACAGTTCGAGCAGTACCGATCCGCTGCGCAGGAAGACGATCTGGTGGCCACCGAGATCGACGGACCGCACCCGCTCGAAACCAAGGTAGCGGCGGTAGAACTCCTCGGTCTTGTTCTGGTCGCGGCAGTTCAGTGCCACGTGCGAGAAGACAAGACCCGGTGCGACGGTCACGCCTGCCCTCCGTTCCTGCGTTCGACAATCGCCTTGATCAGCGCGTGTGCGAAGAGGTGGGCGTGCTGGCCGGTGCGGCCGGTGATCAGGTCGTCGCCGTCGTGCACCACGTCCGCGTCGACGTACTTGGCGCCGTAGGCCTTGGCGTCGCCGATGAGGTTGTTGTGCACGGTGACCTCGCGGCCGGCCACGAGTTCCGGGGCGGGCGCGACCAGCCACATGCCGTGGCAGATGATGCCCTTGAGCACGCTCGGCTCGGCGAACGCGCGCTTGAGGAACTCGGTGGCCGGCGGGATCCTGTTGACGTCCTCGGTGAACCGCAGCCGGTCGGACACCATGCCGGAGGGCACGATGATCGCGTCGTAGGTGCGCAGCTCGTCGTCGTCGATGGTCTCGAAGGTTTCATTGGCGACGAACGGGTTGTGCCACTCGTGGCCGAGGAAGGTGATCTCGGAGTTGCCCCACAGGCGGGTGAGGAAGTGCACGTGCGCGCCTTCCTCGGCGAAGCGGCGCTGGTAGTAGTAGATCTCCGGCTCGTAGTAGTCGCTCTCGATCAGGATGCCGATCTTGGCGCCGGTGAGCACGCCGTCGGTTCCCAGGACCAACTCAGCTGGCATCAGATCCGTCCTTGAATCAGGTCGGCCGCGCGCTCGGCGATCGCGACGATGGCGGTGTGGCAGTTGCCGGACGGCACTGCGGGCATGACGCTGGCGTCCACGACGCGCAGGCCGTCAACGCCGTGCACGCGCAGCTTCGGGTCCACAACGGACATCGAGTCGATGCCCATCTTGCAGGAGCCTGCCTGGTGGTGGTAGCTGTCCGCCTTGGACCGGACGAACTCGGTCAGTGCCTCGCGGCCCTGCACCTCCGAGCCCGGCATGAGTTCGCCGGCGAGCACGGAGCGGAAGGCGTTGGTGGCGAAGATGTCCCGCGAGATCTCCACCGACTGGACCAGCCGGGTGAGGTCGGACGGGTCGCCGAAGTAGTTCGGGTTGACCAGCGGCTTGTCCAGCGGGTCACCGGAGGCGAGCCGGATCCAGCCGCGCGAGTTCGGCCGGACCACGCCGGGCAGGATGCTGACCGCGTTGGGGTGCTGCTGGCCGACGATGATGTCGAAGGGCACGTGCACGAACGCGATCTGCAGGTCGGGCGCGAGCATGCCGGGGTCGGACTTGACGAACAGGGCCGCCTCGGACAGGTTCTGCCGGCCCGGTTCCACCGGCTGCTTGGTCTCGGCGATCAGGCCGACCAGCACGTGGTTGTGGAAGTTCTCGCCGACGCCGGGCAGCTCGGACACGACCGGGATGCCGAACTGGCGCAACTGGTCGCCGCCACCGATGCCGGACAGGAGCAGCAGCTTGGGCGACTCGATCGCGCCTGCGGCCACGATGACCTCGGCGTTCGCCCTGACCAGGCCCGAGCCCGGCTGCGCCTCGTCGACACCGGGCAGTGTGCGGCCCTCCCCCTGCGGGTCGCTCGGCCTGCTCTGCTTGTACGCGACGCCGACGCACGTCTTGCCGCTCCACAACAGCTCGGTGGCCTGGGCGTTGGTGCGCAGCGTCAGGTTCGGCCTGCTCAGCGCCGGTTCGAGGTAGGAGGCAAGCGAGCCACGGCGGCGGCCGTCCTTGACGTCGATGTGGTGCCAGCCGGCCGCGATCATGTTCGGCCCGTTGAAGTCGTCGGTCCTCGGGTAGCCCAGCTCGTCGCAGGCGTTGAGGAACACCTGGGACATCGGGTTGGGCTCGTGCTTGCCGGCGTTGGTGACGATCTGCGGGCCGGTGGTGCCGATCGGGTGATCGGTCTGGTCCTCCTGCGACTCCATCTTGGTGAAGTAGGGCAACAGGTCCTGATGCGACCAGCCGGCCGCGCCCTGGTAGGCCCAGTTGTCGAAGTCCGAGTAGTGGCCGCGGATGTGCATCATGATGTAGAGGTTGCTGCTGCCACCGGGCATCTTGCCGCGCGGCTCGTAGCTGGACCTGCCGTCCAGACCGGGCTGTGGCACGCTGCTGTAACCCCAGTCGACCGGCGAGCCGAGCAGCTTGAACCAGGTCGGCGCGTTGTCCACATCGGACGGGATGAACGAGCCGCCCGCCTCAAGCAGCAGCACCGAGGTGTCCGGGTTGGCGGAGAGGCGGTTGGCGAGCACACAGCCGGCGGCGCCTGCCCCGACGATCACGTAGTCGTACTGCTCCATGGTGGCCGCCGCCTACTTCGCCAGCACCGCGAACGGCGCGGTGTCGTGGTAGTTGGCCATGTAGGTGATCAGGCCGTTCTCGGCGCGGAAGTAGTTGCACACCCGCGCCTCGATGACGGCGCCGTCGTGCGTCTTCGCGGAGATGTGCGACACGACGGCCGCGGTCTCGCCGTCCGTGCCGATCACGAAGTGCTGCGGCACGTTCTGAAAGGACGCGTACATGTCCGGGAAGCCCTTCATCATCTCGCGCAGGGTTTCCCGCCCCTCGACGTGACCGGCGAGCTGCTCGTCCATCACCTGGTCGATGGCGAACAGGTCGCACCAGGCGTCCCAGTCACCCTTGTTGGCCAGCTCGTAGTACTTCTTGACTATTTCCTCGGTATTGACCATTTGGGCGGTCATCGCACACCAGCCATTTCCTTGTCGATCGGTGATTGGGCGGCGCGCGACCGGACGAACCTGTCCAGCGCGTGCTGGTCACCGGGATGTACACGGACGTCGGCGATCTTGTTGTTCGCGATGGTGTAGGTGACCGCGATGGGCAGTTCGATCTGCTCGCCGTCCAGCTCCGCGTGGCCGATCGCCTTCTGCGCCACCGAACCGTCGCAGAGCTGACCGCAGTGCATGTCGGTGAACTCGATGCCGGTTCTGGCCAGTCCAACCAGGTACCCGAGTACTTCGGCCGCGCCGTGGTGTTCACCGGCGAGCTGATGGTGTCCCGGTACCCGCCACACGACGTCCGGGTGCAGCAACTCGACGCGGATCCGTTCCTCGTCGCCCGTCCGGAGATAGCGGTCCAGCTGATAAACGAGATCGATATTACCCATCGCAGGTCACCTCTTGACTTACAGCGACGCCGAACCCGGCATCGGATCGAGCTTGTCGACGGTGTACACCTTGATCTGCGGCCCGTTCGGGCCGGCAACGACCGTCCAGGTCTGATAGGCGTCAAAGCCCAGCCAGGCGCTCTTGGCCTCCCGGCCGTCGTGCATCTTGGCCTGCCAGTTGACGACCACCGTCACCTCCGCCTCCTTGGGCGAGAGCGAGATCGGCTTGACTTCGCGCACGGTGTGCACCTCGTCGAAGAACCGGGCGGTCACCGCGTCGTACCATTCGCGGAAGCCGGTGTGCCCCTTGGAGGTCCCCTCCGGGAAGTTCATCACCAGCCCGTCGTCGACGAGCAGCTTGAACACGTCGTTGATGTCGTCGTGCCGGTCGAGCGCCCGGTACCAGTTGGTGGCGAACTCGGAGATCGCGGCTGCGGTCAGTTCCTGGACCATTGCTTTCAAAACCCCTCGTTTGTCTGGCTTTTGCTAGGACAGAAGGTCGTCGGTCACCACGTCGACCAGGAAAGGACCGTCGTGGTTGAGCAGCCTGCTCACGGCGTTGGCCGCGTCCTCGGCCTTCTCCAGCCGGTAGCCGGGTACGCCGAGGGAGCCGGCGAGACCGACGAAGTCGATCTCCGGGTAACCGAGGTCGAAGGAACGCGGATGCGGGTGCCCGGTGATCGAGCGTTCCTTCCAGTACTGGTCGATGTTGTCGTTGAGCAGTTCGTAGCGGTGGTTGTCGCACACCACGAACTTGGCGCCGATGCGGTAGCGCGCGGCCGTCCACATCGACTGGATGGTGTACATGGACCCGCCGTCGCCCGCGAAACCGATCACTGTCGAGTCCGGGTTGGCTATCTTGAGCCCGATCGCGCCGGGGAACCCGACACCGAGCGAGCCGCCCCTGGTGATGAAGTTGCGTCCTGGCAGCCGAGCCGGCAGGAACTGGCCGATCAGCGGGGACGCGGTCAGGCCCTCGTCGAACACGATCACGTCGTCCGGCGTGTACGCGGCCAGCTCGCGCAGGAACGCGGCGAGCACCGAGTTCTGCCCGTGCGGCAACGGCTTCGGCTCGGTCTTGGCGACTTCGAGCCGCTCGCGCGCCGCGGTCACGTCCGCGTCGGTGGCGATGGTGTCGATCGCGCCGGCGAGCGCGGCGAGGGTGAGCTTGGGATCGGCCACGATGCCGACGGTCACCGGGTGGTTCTTGCCGATCTCGTAGGCGTTCAGGTCGATGTGCACGATCTTGGCGTCCGGCGCGAACGGGTTGCCCAGGTTCGGGAACACCTCCGGGAACACGTAGGTGCCCACGATCAGCACGGCGTCCGCGTCCCGCACGGCCTTGGTGCTGACCTCGCCGAACATGTGCCCGAGCTGGCCGTGCACCAGCGGATGGTCGGCCGCCATGTTGGGCTCGGACGAGTCGACCAGCCACACCCGCGCGCCGAGTCGCTCCGCGACCTCGGTCACCTCGCGTTCCGCGTGCGACTGGGCCACGCCGTCGCCGATGAGCAGCAACGGGCGGCGGGCTCCGACCAGCAGGTCCGCCGCCCGTGCCACGAGGTCGCCGCTGGCCGTCGCCCTGGTGTCCGGGATGACGGTCGGAACGGCCACCTCGTCATTCGGTGCGTCCAGGATGTCCATGGGCAGGGACAGGAAAACCGGTCCGCGCGGCGGGGTCATCGCGATCTTGACCGCCCTGCGGAACATGCGCAGCAACGACGACGGATCGGTGACCCGGCTCGCCCACTTGGTGACCGGCCTGGCCATGGCCACGAGATCGGACGCCATCTGCGCGTCCATCGACTCGTAGCACACACCGGACTCGCCGGCGACGCAGACGATCGGCGCGTGTCCGCGCATGGCCTGGTACAGCATGCCGATGCCGTTGCCGAGGCCGACCCCGCTGTGCAGTTGCAGCAGGGTGGGCTTCTGGGTGGCGCGGGCGTACCCGTCGGCGATGCCGGCGGCGACGGTCTCCTGCAGGGTCAGGAAGTACTCGAACCCGCCGTATAGCTCCAACTCGTCGAGCAGACCCTGCTCGACGGTCCCTGGATTACCGAAAACGTGCGTCATGCCGTCGGCCTGCAACTGCTCGCAGAGCGCGACTTTTCCCGGCCTGCTGCCCACGTGATCCTCCGAGTCGTCTCGTTCGCTGGCGGTTTCTCGGCGCTACCAGCCGAACCGGGTGAGGCCGCTCTCCAGGACCTCGACGATCTTCTCGCCGGTCAGGAACGAGTCCGGGGTCGACCGGCCGGTGATGAACGGGTAGTCGACGATCACCGACCGCTCGTGGCCGAACTTGCCGTGGTAGGCGCCGTCCGGGCCGGTGGCGTCGCGCAGGATGTACTCAAGCGGGTACGGCGGCGGGCCCATGTTGAAGTCGGTCCGCAGGAAGCCGGTGCCGTCCTTGTAGTCGTACTCCTTGCAGTGGCCGGTGACGTGCTTGCCCCAGATGATCGACTTGCGGTCCTCCCAGTCACGGGCGAACGCGAGGCAGGCGACGCCGTAGCACTCGGCCGCGACCGGCTTGCCGGAACGCAGGAAGGACAGGATCAGGTCGTGCACGCGGGCGTTGTTGGCCATGTCCACGATCGGGCCGGAACCGCCGACGATGAGCATGGTGTCGTAGCCGGCGATGTCGGACCGGACCTTGTCCAGGTCGTTGTTGTACTTCTCCAGCTTGCGCAGGTAGTTGTCGTCGCTGGTGTACGGACGCTCGGGCAGCCAGTCGGCCAGGCTGCGCGGGTTGGCCAACCGATCCGACTCGTCCACCTTCCTGGTCAGTTCGGCGACCTCACGGGTGGTCACCGAACGGCCGAGCGGCGGGTCGATGAAGTCCGGGTCCATGCTGGGGGGCAGCGCGTGCGGCTGCCGTCCGGTCGGGGTGGCGAAATCCACTTCGTAGTCGCGCTCATCGAACTTGCTGAGCGGGCCGACGAGTTCCTCACCCCAATATCCATACTCGGACAGGAGCACTAATATCCTCTTGCTCACGACATCTCCAGGTTTGATGGATATGAGATCTTCATAGGCAGGTCGATGAGCCAACCATGGGACGCGAAATGATTCTGTCCTTCTCACTTGGGCCAAGACAACGCGTCACCATGGTTCGCTCAAGCCGTCGTGGAATTTCCAGCTACTCTTCGTCAAGTCACTTTGAAGTGGGATTATTCACGCGGCCATACCCTCGGTGATCCACCGTTGCAGGGCGTCGACCTTCTCCTGTGGCCATGCCCCGTCGCACGGCATGGTGCCGTCGCTGACGCGAACGAGAATCGCGTTCGCGTTGGCGCGGACGTCCTCGTACGACCACAGGTCCATGGCGAAGCGCATGGACTTGCGATCCCGGTCCCTGAACAGGGTTCTGATGTGCCGGGCGTAGCTGACCGGCTCGTCGTCGGCGGGCAGCGTGGCCTGCTCGTCCTTGTCTTCCTGTCCTGCCAACGCGTTCACCCGCGACCACGGCATCGCACCGTTCACCCAGCCCCAGCGCGGCATCGGCATGTTCAACGGAGGCTTCGACTCGGTCTGCGAGTTCTCGACGGCGAGGCGGGTGCCCCACTCGATGTACGCGCAGAACGCGGCCCGGAAATCCGCGTCGGCGGGCAGCATGACCTCGTTGGCCGCCTGGTACATCAGGCTCGCCCACCGCTCGCGTTGCGCCTCGGTGAGCCGTTTGCCGATGTGCTCGCCGAGCATCCTGTTGTAGCCGCCGTAGTCGTCGCTGTAGTAGGACGGTCCGCCGAAAACCTCGGCCAACCAACTGGCGACGCGTTCGGGGTGATCCGGTGACATCCGGCCGAACAACGGTGCGAGCAGCGGATCGGCCGGCACGTACTTGCCGTAGAACAGCCTGGTGAGCCGCAACAGGGCCGGATAGCCGCCGAGCCATTCGAACAGCGTCGGCTCGTCGGAGGGCAGCGGATCGGTGAAGTTGACCTCCCAGTGCCGGCCCGAGCAGAACGGCTTGTTCTTGGACTGTCCGCATCGGCACAACGCGTAGTGCTCGGCGGACGCGCCCTGCGGCGCGGCGTGCCGGACATTGCGGTCGTCCAACAGGGCCATTCCGCCGGTCACCCGGTACGGACCGTGCTGCGAGACCTCGACGGCCGGCGGCCGATCGGCCGGATCGACGTGCGCCCGCACCTCCCAGCCGTCGATGGCGAAGCTCAGCGCGCCGGACGGGCAGGCCCGCACGGCGTGCACGATGTCGTCCAACCGGCCACCGCTCGGCGAGACGAAGGGTTCCGCGTCCGCGCGGAACACCGTGCCCAGCCGGTCGGTGCAGTAGCCGGAGTGCTGACACAGGCCCCTGTTGTCCAGCACCGTTATGGACGTGCCGACGTAGGTGTCGCGCCGGTCGGGCACGCGATCCCGGGCCTTCTCGCCGGTGAAGCCGATCCGGACATGGCTGCCGTCGCAGATCGGTTTGCTCGCCGACGCGCCGCAACGGCACAACGCGACCAGCGGCCGGTTCTCGATCGGCACCCCCAGATGCGTCTGGAGCCGCTTCGCCCCCACCACCAGATAAGGGCCGTCCTTGGCGACCCTGATATAGGGCCGTTCGGCCGCGAACAACGCGGTCAATTCCGCGATACGCTTCCGCACGGCCTCCCGTTCTGGATTATTCTCGGACTCCGGATTATTCCCGGAAATCGATTGGGCGTTCGCCCGAACCACGCGCAGATCCAGATCCTGCAACGCGGCGGTCGCCTCCAGGACCTCGCTCGGTACTCCGGCTCCCCCACCCAGTGCGGTCAGCAGATTGGTCGCGAACCGCAGAAGCTCTGGCCAGGACGATGCGGTCACCGGGTACTCGGGCGCGGGGTCCAGGCGGCCTAGTACGTTGGTCAACGGCCGGATGACACCGGCTGTCAGTCGTGGCGCCCCATCGGGCCACTGCTCGACCAGGAGGTGGGCGATGCGCAGCACGTGCGCGACCCGCCAAGCCAGCCGTTCGGATTTCTCTGGCGACATATGACGCCCTCCGCGTATTCCTTGCGATTGGTGCCGCGGACGTGCCTGCGCACCGCGGCGTTGCCAGGCACCCATCGAGAGTGCCTCACCCAGCCAGTTGAAACGCAGCGAATAAACAGGCGAACGGCACACTTGGGGTGATAGCCGCAGCGACTTCGTAAGCTGCCGCCTTGACAGGAAACCCGGTCAGCAACGAGCATCGTGACCGGGTCCCATCGGCCGAATCCTCACGAACGCAACACTCTCCCGCGCAATCACCCCCTCTCGGCGGGCCACGGCGCGCCGTGACAGAAGACGAAAGGGCCGAGGTAATGGCCAAGATCCTGATTCTGATGACCAAGGCGAAGACGCTGGGGCTGCTTGACGGCACCCGGCACCCGTCCGGCTTCTGGGCGGAGGAGTTCGTCGTTCCCTACGACCGGTTCCTCAAGGAGGGTTACCAGGTCGACGTCGCCACCCTCGGTGGCGAGACGCCGTACCCGGACCAGAGCAGCCTGAGCAAGCAGACCGTCATGTACACCCGGCCGGAGGGTTCGCCCGACCACGACCTGAAGAACATCGCGCACTACAAGGAGGTCATCGCCAGCGCGCCGCAGCTGAAGAACCCGTTGCGCATCGAGGACCTCACCAAGGAGAAGCTGGCCGAGTACGCCGCCGTCTACATCGCAGGTGGCCACGGCGCAATGGGCGACCTGCCCAACTCCGAGGACGTGACCAACGTGATCCGCTGGATCCACGACTCCGGCCAGCTGCTCGCGGTGGTCTGTCACGGTGGAACGGCCCTGCTGAACCTGCGTGACTCGGAGAGCAACTGGCCCTACGCCGGCTACGAGATCTCGGCGTTCTCGCATGAGGAGGAACTGGTCACCGACATGGCGGGCCAGCTGCCCTTCGTGCTACAGGTCGAGTTGCAGCGGCTGGGCGCCAAGTATGTGAAGGCCGACAAGATCTGGGGTTCGAAGGTGGTCAGGGATCGTCAGCTGATCACCGGCCAGAACCCCTACTCGTCCACCGCCATCGCCGAAGCGCTGATCGAGGCGTTGGCCAAGGAGAAGGCCGACAAGGGCGAGTAGATCAATCGTGGAATTCGATTAATCGAATTCGTCCGCCGATGGGCACCGTCCGCGCACGGCCGATAACCTGTGGGTGTGAGTTGACGGCATCGAGACGGACATCGAGGAGTCCCGGCATGATCGTGGAGTACATCCGCTACAGCATCCCTGATGAGAAGGCTGCCGCGTTCATCGCGGCCTACAACGACGCGGCGGAGCCACTGCTGTCCTCGCCGAACTGCCTTGGCTACGACGTCACCCGCTGTTCGGAGGACCCGACCAAGTTCACCGTGCGCATCCACTGGGACTCAGCAGAGGGGCATCTCAAGGGCTTCCGAGGCGGACCCCAGTTCCCCGCGTTCTTCGCGCTCGTCAAACCGTTCTTCGACGAAATCGAAGAAATGCGGCATTACGACATCGTCACCAGCCACACCAAGGATTGACCTCCGGTTCTTTCGCTCCCTACGTGACGAAGGCCCACACCATTCGGTGTGGGCCTTCGGCCATTCGGCGGAGTGACGTTCGGTCGTCATTTTCGCACCCTCCGCTACGCGACGTGCTCGTATCGAAAAGCTGACGAAGTATTTGACCGTGCAGTTACTCCGATCCTCATTTCCGCAGGTCCCAGGTAGGGTCACGGCAGCAGCCGTAGAGCCTTGACCGGCGAATTCCCTTGACGAATCACGGTCGCTGCTCGGTTTTCTCTTAACGAATAGCGAATCTGGAGTCGCTCATGCGAACCGATCTCACCGTCAACGGGGAACAGGTTTCGGCCGATGTGGAGCCTCGGGTGCTGCTCGTCGACCTGCTCCGCGAGACCCTCGGCCTCACCGGCACCAAGGTGGCCTGCGACACCGGCCAGTGCGGATCCTGCGTCGTGCGCATGAACGGTCGCACGGTCAAGAGCTGCGCAGTGCTCGCCGTGCAGGCCAAGGACGCCGACGTGGTCACCATCGAGGGCGCCACCCCACCGAACGAGGGCATGAACCCGGTGCAGCAGGCGTTACGCGACGCGCACGGCACCCAGTGCGGCTTCTGCACGCCCGGCATGGTCATGTCCCTGATGGAACTGCTTGAGGTCAACCCCAAGCCGGACGAGCAGGAGATCCGGACCTGGTTGACCGGTCACCTCTGCCGCTGTACCGGTTACAACCCGGTGGTGCGCGGCATCCTCAACCTCGTGAACGGGGCCGAAACCCCGGAGGAGGCCACCCGATGAGTCAGTCAACCGACCAGTCGAGCGAAGCGGCGGTCAAGCACGCGTTCGGCGCGGGACTGTTGCCGCGCGAGGACCCGGCGTTCATCCGGGGCGAGGCGATCTTCACCGCCGACATCACGCCAAGCAACACGCTGCACATGGAACTGCTGCGCAGCGAGTACGGCCACGCGGAGATCGTAGACATCGACACCGAGAAGGCCAGGTCGATGCCGGGTGTCGTCGCGGTGCTGACCGGCAAGGACATCGCGGAGAAGCTGCTCCCGCTGCCGTGCATCTGGATCCCGGGCGGGGTGGAGAGCCACTTCCCGCCGCACCCCTACGGCGTGCCCGGCGCGGGTTTCGTGCTGGCCCAGGACCGGGTGCGGTTCGTCGGCGACCCGGTGGTGGCCGTGGTGGCCGAAAGCCCGTACCAGGCGCGGGACGCGATCGACGCGATCAAGGTCACCTACCGGGAACTGCCCTCCGTTGTGGATCCGCAGGAGGCCGTGAAGGACGGTGCGCCGCAGCTGCACGAGGCGGTGGCCAACAACCTCAACGCCTACTGGACGTGTGGTGACGAGAAGGGGACGGACAAGGCCATCTCCGAGGCCGAGGTCGTCGTCGAGCTTGAGGTCCACAACCAGCGCACCATCAACTCCTCCCTCGAACCGAGGGCCGCGATCGGCGAGTACGACCCGGTCAAGGACGAGTACATCCTGCACGCGACCACCCAGTCGCCGCACAACCACCGCTTCCTGCTTGCCGCGCTGGTGCTGGGCATCCCGTTCAACAAGCTGAGGGTGATCGCGCCCTACATCGGCGGCAGCTTCGGCACCAAGGGCTACCTCTACCCGGACATGCCGCTTGTGCTGTTCCTGGCCAAGGAGCTCGGCAGGCCGATCAAGTGGGTGGACACCCGCGCCAGCCTGATGCGCTCCACCGTGCAGGGCCGCGACCACCACCAGTTCGCCACCATCGCCGGCACCAAGGACGGCAAGATCACCGCGGTCAAGGCGACCAGCTACGCCAACCTGGGCGCCTACCCGTCCACCATCGGACCGGGTGTGGCCACCGCGCTGATGGGCCGCACGGTCAGTGGCCCGTACGCGATCCCGCACGCGTTCTGCGGCGTGTACGCGGTGTTCACCAACGTGGTGCCGCTCGGCGCGCAGCGCGGTTCCGGTCGCGCCGAGGCCGTGTACCTGATGGAACGGCTGGTCGACCGGTACGCCGAGACCATCGGCATGGACCCGGCCGAAGTTCGGCTGCGCAACATGATCGAGCCGGACCAGTTCCCTTACGAGAACGGTCTTGGTTGGACGTACGACTCCGGCCAGTACGCACGTGCTCTGGAACTGGCGCTGAAGAACTCCGACTACTACGACTTCCCGGCGCGCAAGGCCGAAGCCGCCAAGCGCGGCAAGCTGCTCGGCATCGGCATCGCCAGCTACGTCGCGATCTGCGGGGTTGGCCCGTCGACCAAGATGTCCAAGGAGGGCATGCTCGGCGGCACCTGGGAAAGCGGCAACGTGCGCGTGCACCCCAACGGCGAAGTGGCCATCACGATCGGGTCCAAGTCGACGGGGCAGAGCCACGAGACGGTGTTCGCGCAGATCGTCGCGGAAGTGCTCGGCATCGACGTTGACTCGATCGCCGTGTACCACTCGGACACCGAGAAGGCCCCGTACGGCCAGGGCACCTACGGCAGCCGCTCGTACAGCGTCGGCGGCCCGGCGATCTACCTCGCAGCCAAGAAGATCATGGACAAGATGATGCGCGCCGCCGCGTTCTGGTTCGGCGTCGGCGAGTCCGAAGTGGAATATGCCAACGGCACGTTCTCCGTGCCGGGCCAGCCGGACAAGACGAAGTCCTTTTCGGACATGGCGATGGCACTCTGGTACGGCTGGAACATGCCGCCCAACATGGCGCCCGCACTGGACGAGACCGCGTTCTTCGACCCGGAGGACTTCAACTACCCGTTCGGCTCGCACGTCGCGATCGTGGAGATCGACAAGGTCAGCGGCGAGGTCGAGGTCAAGCGCTACATCGCGGTCAACGACTCCGGCCCGATCGGCAACCCGGTCGTGGTGCAGGGCCAGGTCGAGGGCAGCATCCTGCACGGCATGGGCCAGGCCCTGATCGAGCAGGCGTGCTTCGACGACAAGGGCAACCTGCTCACCGACGATCTGCGCAGCTACGCCATTCCGCGCGCGTCCGACTCGGTGAACTTCGAGATGGACTACACCGAGACGCCATCGCCGCACAACCCGTTGGGCGTCAAGGGCGCAGGCGAGACCGCGACCGTGCCAGCCGCCGCCGCGATCAGCAACGCCATCCACAACGCGTTGGGCGCACGCAACATCGACATGCCGCTCACGCCGGAGAAGATCTGGCAGTTCTTGCGCGAAGGGAACGCCGCGAAATGATGACCCTGGGACAGATCTCCTACACCGCGCCGGACACGGTCGACGGGGCCCTTGCCGAACTGGCCAAGGACGGGAACAGCCTGGCGATCGCGGGCGGCAACGGTTTGCTCACCCTGCTCAAGCGCGGCGAACTGAACGCTTCCCACCTCGTCGACATCGGCCGCATCGCCGAACTGCGGGGCGTACGGGTCGTCGAGGAGGGCAGGCTCCGCGTCGGCGCGCTGACCACCCTCACCGACCTGTGCATCGAACCGGTCGTGCGCACCGCCCACATGCCCGGCGTGCTCACCGACGCGGTCGACCTCATCGGCGATGTCCAGTGCCGCAACCGCGCCACCGTCGGCGGCACGGTCGCCTCGGCCGATCCGGGCAGCGACTTCTCGGCCGCCCTGCTCGCCCTGGACGCCACCGTCTCCGTCGCCGGCCCCGCCGGCCGCCGCGTGATCCCCGCGGCCGAAGTGTTCACCAACGCCGGCACCGACCGCGACGAACTGATCGAATGGATCGAGATCGGCCCCGCCTCCCCGGGCAGCGCCTACGCCAAGTTCACCAACCGGGCGAACCTGCAAGCGCTCTGCGGCGTCGCCGTCGCCGTCACCCTCGCCGCCGACAACACCATTGCCGACGTGGCCGTGGCCATCACCGGCGCCTTGGCGGTACCAAGCCGCCTGCCCTCGGTGGAACGCGCGCTGATCGGCAAGTCCCTACCGGCCACCATCGAGGTCCCCGCCGACCTCCCCTATGTCTCCTCAGCGGCCGCGGGCGCCGAGTATCGCGCCCACATGGCCACCGTCCTCGCCCAACGCGCCCTCGACAGCGCCGTCCAACGCGCTCAGAACGCCTGACCGCAACAACATCACGGCCCGCCGAACCCGTTCGGCGGGCCGTTTCGTCGTCTCGGTCTATCCGGCCTATTCGATGGCGAACTCGTCGCCTGGGGTCGCGATGTGCCAGGCGGCGTCGCGCCAGTAGTTGTGCCGCACGATCTCGGCCGGGTCGGTCACGACCTCGCCACCGAGAAAACTCTCGTCCGCGTCGAAGTGCATCCGCACCAGCGTGCGCGAGTCGAACAGCCAGTAGTCATGGTCCGGCAGCTCGTCAGCGGCGGCGCGGTCGACGTAGCGGATGTCGTCGCCTGCCTCGTTGGTGTAGCCGGCACGGAAATGGCCGAACCGGCGGTAGTCCGTGAGCGGCCGGCTGACGACCCGGACCCGATGAAACCGGCGGCCCTCGGCGGTGGCAGCGCGAATCAGGGTCAGCCAGTCGGCCAACCACGCCGTGTCCGGCTGTTGCCCGGCGACGAACTGCCGTAACGGCTCTGCCTCGACCGGCGCGTTGTACTGGTCGCGGGTTTCCAACCGGAAGGCCGTGTGTTCGAAGGTCCGGAACAGTTGGCCGAACTCCTGGCCGATGAGCAGATCCACGGGTGGTGAACGTAAACCAGCCCCACCGAACCCGTGTCGGCGGGGCTGGGCGAAGCGTGGGTCAGGCGGGGCGGTGGGCGACGAAGGCCACGGTCTGGCGCCAGACAAGGCCGTTGCGGAACACGAGGGTGCCGACGGCGGTGGTGAGCTTGCCGGACAGTTCCTCGGCGGCCTGGTAGAGGATGAGGTCGTCGGTCATCTGCAGGGCGTCCATGGTGGTGATCTGCGGGTTCTCGGCGATGTAGTCGTCGAAGAGCTGCTTGATCTCGGCCCTGCCGTTGGCGACGCGGTCGAACCGGGCGAAGGTCGCGTCCTCGGCGTAGCGCTGGGCGAGGCCGGCGGTGTCGCCTGCTTCGAGCAGCTTCACCTGCTGGTCAAGGAATTCCTGCGGAACACTGGTGGTTTCGGGCATTGTTGTTCTCCTCGCGTGGATCGGCGGGTTTGGAGCGTCCCCGGTCCCCCGTCACCGGTACTGGTTGTGCCAGCGCCTTGGTGGCGCCGAGCGGACAACTGAGTGCCGGCGCGGTGGATGCCGATGGTGGGTGGGCACGATTGGTTCCGATTCCGCGCTCAGCGCGTTGAGCACCTGGAAGGCGTGTGCCACGGACACCAGCGTCACGTGGTGGTGCCAGCCGACGAAGGACCTTCCTTCGTGGTGCCCGAGCCCGAGCGACGTGGTCAGGTTGTCCAACTCGTAGCGGACCCACGGCCGCAGCTTGGCCAGGGCGGCCAACTCGCTGACCGGGCGGTCGTTCATGTTGGTCAGCCAGTAGGCACGCGGCGTGCGGCCGCCGAGGGCCCATTCGACCAGGACGGTTCGTGGTGCTTCCGTCGACCGCGCGCCGAGGCGGGTGCGGTCGGTGGGCGGCGGTGCCCACACCGGCAGCGTGACGAACTGCGAGCGCATGGTGTGGCCGCTCGGCGCGGTCCACGCGACCGTGGTGCGGTCGGCAGGGCCGATCAGCGCGGTGAGTTCGGCCAGGGTCGCCGACTGCAGATGCCCTGGAGGCATGTGCGGCCGGGGTGCGCCGTTGATCTGCGCGACCGACCCGTAGCCGTTGGTGTAAGCGCTTGCTCCGTTGACCTGGGCATAACCGTTGGTCGCGCCGTTGGTCACGGCGTGGCCGTTGACATGGCCATTCGCGTGTCCGTTGGCGTAGCCGTTCGCGGTGCGACCGTTTACCGGGCGCCACGAGGCCGGTACGCCGCCGCTCACCTCGACGAGGTATTCAAGGCCACGGTTCTCCAACGCGGTCAGCAGTGGATACACGGCGGTCTTGTGGTAGGTCGCGTCGACGATCACCGGGGCGAGCGAGATGCCCCACTCGCCCAGCATGTCGTCGAGCATCTCCACCTGGTAGTACCAGTACGGACGGTGTCGCTGGTCGGGTGGGATGTGGGCGCGTGAGCGGCGGTGCGTGTCGACGTCCCAGGAGGGTGGGATCGCCAGCCGCCAGTTCACCGGTACGTTCGCGTGCTGGCACGCCAGCAGTGCGACCGCGCCCAGTTGACAGTTGGCCACCCGGCCCCTGGACGGCACGAACTGCCGTTCGGTCGCCGCGGAGTGCTGGCCGTGCTTGGTGAAGGCGATCTCGTCGAGAATCCACGCCTCGGGTTTCAGTACGTCGGCCATGACCTCGGCGACCCGCTGTCGCACCGGCTGCGGATCCCATGGACTCTGGTTGACGAACTGCTGTAGCGACTGGTCCGAAGAACCTCCGATCTCGGCCGCGATCTGCTTGATGGACCGTCTGCCTTCGACCATCAGCAAACCACGGATGTAGATCTCGCCCAACCGTCGCTGATCGACTCGACTCAGCGAGCCGAGAACGAACTCGCAATAGTCGCTCAGTCGTTGGACTGCGGTCTGTTCAATCTTACTGGTGTCATTGATCATTATGCCCCCAGCCCCAGGGCCCCTGCGGTCAGTTTCTGGCTTCTGCTGGTGCCCACCCACGAATATTTTTACCCGGCCGTACCAACGTGCAGCAACCGAGAGTTAACGGAGTGCGGGACCTGTCGCGTTAAGTTCACCAAGATGGACCACGGGGAACTGCGGATTGTCCTGGCCCGCAAAAGCTCGTCACATTGAGTCGAACTACCATGACCGGAAAATAGTTCCTTCAAGCCGATAAGCCGATCAACAAACGGTACCATGCAGCTCAGAACATGTCCTATGTGGACGGCGAGTTTTCGGATTATTCCGCGAATAATCTTGCGCCAACCGGTCAACCAGGCGTAACAAGTAATTATCAAGGTATACATAATCTGCCCGTCTCGAATAGCATTGGGCACAACAAGGCCACACGTGGCGAAATTCGCACGTGCGGCCAACAGGCGCCGCCAACGAGAACCTTCACATTGACTTGGTAGCGCGAATGATCATTCCTCCATTCTTGGGAGATTCTTGGTTTTCAGTTCTCCTCAACGAGTTCTTCATCGGCTATCGCCGCGCGCGGCGAAGGGCCGAGCAGGAACAGCAGTGCCAGTACCGCGGTCACCACGAGGGTGAGCCAGGGCAGCACGAACGCCAATGCGGCCGCGAACACGTACCCGCACAGGCCGGCCAGGTAGCGGATGTCCACGTCGCGGCAGAACTCCGGGCTGACCGAGTCGGTGAGCAGACCGCGCCTGCGCGCGTAGCGCCAGATGAGGTTGAACGACACGGCCGAGCCGACCAGGGTCAAGCCGTAGATCAGCATGGCCAGCCTGCCGTCCGCTCCGGTGGAGTGCTCGGCGACCAGTTGGGTCGGCAGCGGCAGGAACGTGACGAAACCCAGCAACAACAGGTTGAACAGCAGGAGCACGTGATCGACCTTGGCCACGACGCGGAACAGCGCGTGATGGTTGGCCCACATGATCCCGATCTGGAGGAAACTCGCCACGTAGGCGACGATTTCCGGCCAGGCAACGCCAAGGGCCGAGGCGAGTGACTTGTGCCCCAGCCCTGTCGCCGGCCCCGTCTCGACGTGCACGTTCAAGATCAGCAGCGTGATGGCGATCGCGAGCACGCCGTCGCTGAACGCCTCAAGACGTGCGGCGTCGCCGCGTGACGTGCTCCCGCCCCACCACGAGTTGCTCATGGCCGAACCGCTGCCACGGCCGGAAGGGGTGCCGCTACGGGAAGGTTCGTCATTCCGCCTTCCCCGCGTCGATCCAGCGCTTGAACACGTCGATCTTCTCCTTGGCCCATGGCCCGTCGCAGGGCATGCTGCCGTTGGCCAACCGCTCCAGGATCGCGTCCGCGTGCGTGCTGACGTCCTGGTAGCTCCACAGGTCGAAGGCGAACTTCATGGAACTGCGGTCGCGGTCGCGGAACAGCTGCTTGATGTGCGTGCCGAAGCTGAGCCGCACGTCCAGGCCGGGCAGCGGGGCCTCCGGCTCCTTGGTCGTCTCCGTATCGGCGAGCGCGGAGATCCGGGAGGTAGGTGAGCCTGCCGCGGTGTGCCAGTCCCAGTGCGGCATGGGCATGTGCTGCGGCGGCTTGGAGTTGGTCTGCGAGTTCTCCACCGCCAGCCGCGAGCCCCACTCGATGTAGGCGCCGAAGGTGGAGCGGAACTCCGCGTCGTTGGGCAGGCCGGCGTCCAGCGCGGACTGCATGATCAGCTGGACCCAGCGAGCGCGCTGCTCCTCGCGGATCTGCTTGCCCATGTGCTGGGAGAGCATGCGCGGGTAGCCGCCGTACTCGTTGCTGTAGTTGTGCGGGCCGCAGAACACCTCGGACAGCCACTTGGCCACCCGTTCGGGGTGGTCGGCGGACATGTTCGAGAACAGGTCGCGCAGCAGCGGGTCGGCCGGCACGTACTTCTCGTAGAAGATCCTGGTCATCCGGGTGAACGCGGGCAGGCCGCCCGCCCATTCGAAGACCGTGGGCTCCTCGTCGGTTTCGCCTACCGGGTCCTGGAAGCCGACGTACCAGTGCATGCCGCTGCAGAACGGCTTGTTCTGCGACTGGCCGCACCGGCACAGCGCGTAGTGCTCGTGCGAGGAGCCGGTGTTGCGCGGCACATCGACGTTCTCGCCGTCGGTGAGCGGGATGCCACCGGTGACCCGGTACGGGCCGTCCTTGGTGACCTCGATGGCGGGCGGGCGCTGGTTGCCGTGGTCGACGAGGTCGCGGGCTTCCTGGCCGTCGATGGCGAAGCTGAGCGCGCCGGACGGGCAGTCGCGCACGGCACGGATGATCTCGTCCATCCGGCCACCGCTCGGCGCGATGAACGGCTCCTTGCCGGCGTGGAACACGCTGGCAAGCCGGTCGGTGCAGAAGCCGGAGTGCTGGCAGATGCCTCGGTTGTCGTAGATGGTGACCTGCTGGCCGACGTAGGTGTCGCGGCGGTCGGGCACCCGGCTGTCGGACTTGGTGTCGGTGAAGCCGTTGGTGGCGTGCGAGCCGTCACAGAAGGGCTTGGTCTCGGACGCGCCGCAGCGGCACAGGGCCATCTGTGGCAGCGCGGTGAGCCGTTCGCCGAGGTAGTCGGTGAAGGTCTGCACGTTGGTTGCGAGGTAGGGGCCGTTGTGCGCGGTCTTGATCACCCTGGGCAGCTCGGCCATGATCTGGCGCAGAATGGCCAGCCTGCGGTCCGCCTCCTCCGCGCTCTGCTGCTGAGCGAGGTGGAAGGTGCACGCCTGGAGTGCCGCGGTGGCTTCCAGGTGTTCCTCGCTCGCCTGGTTCAGCAGGCCGGTGGCGCGCTGCGCGAGCTGCCACAGCCGCTCGTCGAAGGACGCGCCCTCGCTCGTTTGAGCGCCATTGGCTGAGCCGTTGGTGGCGCTGCCGTTGTCCGGCAACGCGGTCAGCGCGACCGACCATGGTCGCAGCACCGAATGCTTGAGCCGTTTCCTTGCGAAGTCAATGAGTTCGCTGTCGGGCTCGGCGTCGGCGACCGGGGTCGCCAATCGAGTCGCCTCGGCGATCAGCACGCGCAGCTCGCTGCTGTCCAGCACGCGCTGGCGACCGGCCTGCTGGACCGGTGACGGACCGGACGGGGTGGGCATGGCCCCTCCTCAACGTTTCCTACGTACGGCGCTTGTGCCGAGCCGATGTGCCGCGTGGATGCCGACGAGAGAGCACACGGCGATCCCCAGCCCCTCAGACATGCACATCGCCCCTAGATCCCATTAACTGCGTGTACCGCAATTGCTATTGATACCGCATATGTCGATGAAGTGCACGACAAACATCCAAGCCGAAGTCCAAATCGGTACCTAGGGGAAAAAACTTGAGCACTGCCGCCCAACTTTTGCCGGCGATCGGTTGAACCTTGGACTGTCCTTCGACCGACCCGACATTGTCCCACCGAGCAGCATCTCCGGCATCTCGGACAGGCAAACGTCCGCATCTGCGGAGCAAGAGTACTAGATAGCTCCGCATATTCCGTCAGTTGCGCCACGGCGATCCGACAGACAACCGGAGGCGTCTCCAGTTCGGCACTATCAACCGGATGACTCTCCAGTTCACTTCAGCGACCGAGGTGAGACGAGAATCTCCATGTGTACCAGGCATTTTAGTCGACAGCACCGTCGGAGTGCGATCGACGCCGCCACCGGCCACCCGAGGCGAGACGAGCGGAGCAGCGGCGAACGGACGCGGTACCGCCTCTTGATGGCTCAGCGCCGACCAGCGGGAACACCGGAAATACCGAGCACAAACCATGATCACCTTTCCGTGACCCGGCATGACGACGCACATCCGCACGAGAACAGTACAACTGGAGTATCCTCCAGTTACCGAAAATAAACTGGAGAACTCTCCAGATAATTCCGATTAATCGCGGAATTGTGCGATCGGAAATATTACCCTGAGATGTCGTGAAACCACCCGGAGGAATTACTTCTCCGGCCAATAGCGAACGTTGATCGGGCGAAGTTCAACGTACCGCGCCCGCATCTGCACCGGCGGCGCCACGACGCGGCCGGTTGTCCCGCAGGCCGTCCACGACGAGGTCGAGCAGGCGTTCCCCCTGCGCGCGCCGGTCCGGTCCACCTGAAACCAGCGCGGCACCGGTGACTGCGGCCAGCACGTCGTTCGCGGTCACGTCCGAGCGAACGGCACCCGCGCCAACCCCCGCCCTGAGCAGCACCGTGATGGCCGCGCACAGCCGTTCGCCGCCGTCGCCGAAGGGACGATCGCTGGTGGAGATCATCGCCAGCAGGGCATCGGCCATGCCGGTCTTGCTGGTCGCGTAGTCGAGCACCCTGCGCAGCCAGGTGCGCAGCGCCTCGTAGGCGGGCAGTTCGTCGAGCAGTTCGCTCGCGCCGTCGCACAGCCAGTCGAGTTCGCCGTAGTAGGCGGCCGCGACCAGGGACTCGCGGGTGGGAAAGTTCCGATAGAGGGTGCCCGCGCCTACCCCGGCCGCTCTGGCGATACGGTCGAAGTTGGCGCCGAGGCCCTCCTCGTCGAAGATCCGCGTCGCGGCCGCGATGATCTTGTCCCGATTGCGCTGCGCGTCGGCACGCAGCGGACGCTGCGGGTCGTTCCCCACGGATCACCTCCTCGGCCGACTAAAACTGGAGCATCCTCCAGTTAGCTAGCTTAGATCAGCGCACGAAAACGGGCCGCCGGGAATCCGGCGGCCCGCGTCACCCGGTGAGTTCCTAGAGCGACTGCTGGAGGCGGTCGGCGAGCAGCGTCACGAACCGCGACGGGTCGGCCAGCTCGCCGCCCTCGGCCAGCAGCGCCATGCCGTAGAGCAGTTCCGCGGTCTCGGCGAGCGCGGGCTGCGCGCCGTCCCGGCCGAACGCCTCGCGCAGGCCGCGCACCAGCGGATGCGTCGGGTTCAGCTCCAGGATGCGCTTGATCTGCGGCAGTTCCTGGCCCATCGCCCGGTACATCTTCTCCAGCGTCGGGGTGAGGTCGTGCTCGTCGCCGACGAGGCAGGCGGCGGAGGTGGTCAGCCGTGACGACAGCCGGACCTCCTTGACCTGCTCGCTCAAGCGCGGCGCTCAGCCAGGTGAGCAGCGCGGCGAAGTCCTTGCGCTGCTGCTCGCGCTCGGCCTCCGCGGTCTTCTTCTCCTCCTCGGTGTCCAGGTCGACCTGGCCCTTGGCGATCGACTGGAACTGCTTGCCGTCGAATCCGGGCACCGCGTCGACCCAGATCTCGTCGATCGGGTCGGTGAGGATCAGCACCTCGTAGCCCTTGGCGCGGAACGCTTCCATGTGCGGCGAGTTCTCGATGGTGGCCCGCGACTCGCCGGTCATGTAGTAGATGTGCTGCTGGCCGTCCTTCATCCGCTCGACGTAGTCGCGCAGCGTGGTCTGCTTCTCCTGGTCGTTGGTGGAGTGGAACGACGCGATGTCCAGGATGCTGTCGCGGTTCTCGGAGTCGCCGAGCAGGCCCTCCTTGACGGCGCGGCCGAACTCGCGCCAGAAGATCTCGTAGTTCTCCGGGTTCTCGGTCATCATCGACTTGACCGTGGAGAGGATCTTCTTCACCAGCCTGCGCCGCATCAGCTGGATCTGCCGGTCCTGCTGGAGGATCTCCCGCGACACGTTCAGCGACAGGTCCTGCGCGTCGACGACGCCCTTGACGAACCGCAGGTACTCCGGCATCAGCTCTTCGCAGTCGTCCATGATGAAGACGCGCTTGACGTAGAGCTGCACGCCGCGCTTGCGCTCGCGCATGAACAGGTCCATCGGCGCCTGGCGCGGCAGGAACAGCAGCGCCTGGTACTCGAAGGTGCCCTCGGCCTGCATCTGGATGGTCTCCAGCGGGTCGTTCCAGTCGTGACTGACGTGCTTGTAGAACTCGGCGTACTCCTCCTCGGTGACCTCGGACTGCGGGCGCGCCCACAGCGCCTTCATCGAGTTCACCGTTTCGAGCTCGGGCTCCTTGCTCCCCTCCGGAGACTGCTCAGCGACCTGCTTGGCCATCCGGATCGGCCAGGTGATGAAGTCGGAGTAGCGCTTGACGATCGCGCGGATCTTCGCAGGCGAGGTGTAGTCGGCGAGTCTCGTCGTCGACCGGCTTGAGGTGCAGGGTCACCGAGGTGCCCTGCGGCGCGTCCTCGGCGGCAGCGACCCGATCGAGTAGGTGCCCTCACCCGTCGACTCCCACAGCACGCCCTCGTCGGTGCCGGCGCGCCGGGTGCGCAGGGTGACCTTGTCGGCGACCATGAAACTCGCGTAGAAACCGACGCCGAACTGGCCGATCAGGTCCTGCGACGCGGCCGCGTCCTGCGATTCCCGCAGCTTGCGCAGGAATCCGCGGTGCCCGACTTGGCGATCGTGCCGATCAGGTTGACGACCTCGTCGCGGGTCATGCCGATGCCGTTGTCGCGCACGGTGAGGGTCCGTGCCTGCTCGTCAAGGTCGATCTGGATGTGCAGGTCGTCGGTGTCCGCGCCGAGATCCTTGTCCTGGAACGCGGCCAGCCGCAGCTTGTCCAGCGCGTCGGAGGCGTTGGAGATCAGCTCGCGCAGGAAGATGTCCTTGTTCGAGTAGATCGAGTGGATCATCAGCTGCAACAGCTGGCGGGCCTCGGACTGGAATTCGAGGGTTTCCATCGACGTCGTCAACGTGCTTCCTTCCACCGCAATGCCTGAAACCGCCCAATATGCTAAGCGATGCAGGCAGCCCTGGTGTTAGCAGCTCATGGGCGTTGCAGGTTCAACGCATAACGCACGGCGTCGGCGCGGGAGTGGAAGCCCGCCTTGGCGAACAGGTTGTTGATGTGCGTCTTCACGGTCGCCTCGCTGATCACCAGCTTCGCCGCGATCTCCTGGTTGCGCAGGCCCTCGCCGATCAGCGCCAGGATCTCCCGCTCGCGGGCGGTCAGCGCGAACTCGGGCTCGGCGGCACGCACCGGCCGGCTCGCCAGCGCCAACAGCCGCCGCTGCACCTCGGGCGCGAGCACGGCCTGGCCGTGGTTGGCCGCGCGCACCGCCTGCAGGATCGTCGCCCGGTCAGCCTCCTTGGTCAGGTAGCCGCTGGCGCCCGCTCGCAACGCGGCCAGGATCGACTCGTCGTCGTCGAACGTGGTCAGCACCAGCACCACCACGTCCGGGTGCTCGGACCTGATCCGACCTGTTGCCTCGACGCCGCCCATGACCGGCATGTTCAGGTCCATCAGCACCACGTTCGGCCCCTGCTCGGCGACGACCGCGAGCGCCTGCGCGCCGTTGGTCGCGGTGCCGACCACGTCCACGTCCTGCGCGAGGTGGAGCATGACCGCAAGCGCCTCGCGCACGGTCGCCTGGTCATCCACCACGACCAGCCGGATCGCGCTCATCTGGGCACCTCCAACTCCACCGTCCACCCGCCGTCCTGATCGGGCCCCGCTCGCAGGGTGCCACCGAGCAGGGCGACCCGTTCCCGCATGCCCACCAATCCCATGCCGGTCCCGCCCGCGATGTCCGAGCGCGCCGCCGACCTGGCCGGGCCGTTGGTGACGGTCAGCTTCAGAGTGTCCTCGGTGAAGGCCAGCGTCATGGTGCGCACGGCGCCGGGGGCGTACTTGACCGCGTTGGTCAGCGCCTCCTGCGCGGCCCGGACCACGGTGTGCGCGGTCTCCGCGGACACCGGACCCGGCTCGCCGACCAGTTGGAAGCCGACGCCGTCGTTCGCGGCCATCAGCAACAGCGCCTCCTGGACCGGCAGGGTGTCCTCGCGCAACGCGTGCACGGCGCGCCGGGTCTCGCTGATGCTGTCCACGGCCAGGGCGCGCGCCTTGCGGATCGCGGCCATGGCCTCGTCCTGGCGGCCGTTCGTGGCCAGCGCGTCGGCCATGTCGAGTTGGACGGCGATGCCGGACAGCGAGTGGCCGAGCACGTCGTGGATCTCCCTGGCGATCCGGCCCCGCTCGACCAGCGCCGCCTCCCTCGCCTCGGCCGAGGCCGCGCGTTGCGCCTGCTCAGCGGCTTGGCGGGCGCTGCGCAGGGCGGCGATCCGGTCGCGGCGGGAGATGCCGATGAACACCGGCAGGCCCACGCTCAGCGCGAGCCACCACTGCCATTCGGCCGCGTTCGGCACCAGTTCGCCGACCAGCACGGTGCCGATCGCGGCAAGCACCGCGTTGATGCCGGCGATGGTGAACGCGACCCGGCGCGACGCGAGGACGCCGCCTGCCATGGTGCTGGCGAGGAACGCGAAAGCCGACGCCGCCGTCGTGGTCTGGGCCAGCGGGAACAGTGCGGCGGCCAGCACCCCGTAGGCGAGGATGACGCCGATCTCGACCCACTCCGGCACGCCAAGCCTCGGCAGCGACAGCGAACCGAGCGCGGTCAACGCGACCAGCACGAACAGGGTGATCGCCAGTGGCGGCGCGACCAGCGTCCTCGTCCACAGCTGCCAGATGGTGAGCCCGACCGCGAGCACGGTCAGGATCGGCCGGACCAGCGCTTCGCGGTAGTTGTCGGACAACTCGCCGAGCCCGGCCCTCTGGAGCAGGGGCCGGGCGGCTGATTCCGGTTCGACTGGTTCCGATTCGGATGGCACGGGGGCTGCTCCCCAGCGGCTCAGTGGCTCAGTGGTTCTCAGCGGCTCAGTGGTTCTCGGTGGCTCAGTGGCGGTGGTCCTGCCGAGCATCCCACCCGTAGCGGCTCCGCCCTGCCGTGACGGGGCGGCCGTTCATGCTTTCGCGCAGGTTGTCCAGCAGCGCGGAACGGGTGTGCTGCGCGGCGCCGTCGCCCTTGGCCCAGATCACCTGGCTGTCCGAGCGCAGCGCCCGCGCCACCACGACAAGTCCCTCCACAAGCAGGCCGACGCCGAGCGACAGGAAAAGGCTGTTGCCGATCGCCGCGGCGCGCGGGTCGACGAGTTGGAAGACGAAGTTGGCGCCGAACTTGACGGCCAGGTTCGCCGCCCACAGCACGACGGTCACCCAGGTGTAGCGGACGAACGCGATGCCGCCCCGGTCGGAGATCCGCACACTGGCGCCGCGCAGCGCACCGAGCACGATCGACAGCGCGCAGGTGGCCAGCACGAACAGCAGCGCGGCCGGCGAGCGCAGCAGGCCGGTGGACTGGGTAAGGCCGACCACGACCAGCGCGGCTGGCAGGAGCAGCATCCGCTTGGCCTGGGCCGCCTCGCCCATCATCCTGCGCACCAGCACGTAGCCGACGGCCGCCAGAATCAACACGATCTCAATGGCCCCACTCATGGCGCTCGCCCCTCGCTTTTCGTCGCTCTCCGTCGTTGACAGGAGAAACGCTAGAAGCGCGCCGCCGGCATGTCGTGCAGCCTGCGATGTATCTCCGGGTGGAGAAACCTCTCCACCCACGTCGACCGCAAACGCTTGCGGAGGCTGTCGAACCCCGCTCCCCGACCTGCTGGTTTCGCGGTCACGTACGCTCTGACCATGGCATCCGCTGGTTTCGGGGAGGCGGCCGACGAGTCGCTCGCCGGCTGTGCGGCCGGCGGGGTCGAACACGATCTCGGCTGGGCCATCACGATCATCGGCCGCGCCTTCCAGCAATGGGCCAGCGCGTCCGTCGCCAACCTGCCCGGCGGCCAGCGCGCGTACCTGGTGCTGGTCACGGCGGCGACCGGTCATCCGCGCACCCAACTGGCGCTGGCCGGTCAACTCGGCATCGACAAGACCGCGATGACCTACCTGATCGACGGCCTTGAGCGCGCCGGAATGGTGGAACGCAGGCTCGACCCGGCCGACCGCCGCGCCCGCCAGGTGCTGGTCACCGAGAAGGGTCATGCCGCGCTCGCCGAGGCGGCGCAGCGGCTGGCCGGCATCGAAGGCAGGCTGCTCGCACCGCTGGCCGACGACGAGGCGCGCCAGTTCCGCGACCTGCTCGGCCGGATCGCGACCGCGGCCAAGGCGGACGAGCCGACCGACCGTCCTCTGTAGACAACCGACCGTCGGCACGATCACCGCGCGGCGGCGGCATCCTCCACAGTGGACCTCAGTGCGGCAGGTTGAACTCCAACTGACGCGGCCCGTCCTCGGACCGCTCTTCCCTGCCGCGCCTGCTGTCCAGGCACAAACCGCAGTCGACCCGGTCCAGCGTTGGCGAATACACCTTCCACCACGGCCTGCCGACCGAGAAATACCCGGTGTGACAGTGCGGTGCCGGCACCTCGACACCACGCTCGTCTGGCAGGAACGACACCCGGTGCACCGTACGGTTGCGGCCGATGCGCAGGTTGTGCCCGTGGAACTGGCGTGCGGCCCACCCCTCGCCGGGCACGCCCGCCGAGTCGTCGCTGAGCCGCTCCAGATCCGTCGCTGCCATCACCCACCAGCGTAGGCGAGCACACCGACGTTTTCCCGGTGGCCGGCGCAGGCACCGCTGTGCGGCCGGCCACCCTGGGTCGAACTCAGGCCGATTCGCCCTGCACAGCGGGGGCGGTGTGCGCCAGCAGGCGCTGCAACACGGTCTCGATGCCCGCGCGCACGTCCTCGGGCAGCGGCACCTCGACCTCCTCCACGTCTACCTCGACGACATCGAGATCGTCATCGTCGTCATCTTCGTCGTCGAACTCGGCCTCGTCGAACTCGGCCTCATCCTCGTCGACGTCATCCTCGTCGACGTCGTCCTCGTCGACGTCATCCTCGTCGACGATCTCCTCGACCTCGTCGTCCTCGTCATCCTCGTAGTCGGCCGCGGTCGCCTCGGCGCGGCGCTCCTCAATGACGGCCGTGACATCCTCCGGGGTCAGCGCCGGCAGCACGGGCGAGACCACCGCGAGCACGCCCTCCTGCTCGAACGCGACGGCCTCGGCAATGGCGAGCGCATGATCCCGCAGGTAGGGGCCACAGGAGAAGGAGTCCCACTGCTGGCTCGCCTCGTCGTCGTCCGGCTCGAACGTCACCAGCCAGGGCAGGTCGGCGAAGGACGCCTCATCCGCCTCGTCGACCTCGAAAGAGATTACGGCTCCCACCGGTGTTCCTCCTTTTCCTTCACAGCGCGCAAAGGCTAGCGCAGCCCACCAGACGCGCTGGGGCGGGCAGGCGCCGAGCCTGCCCGCCCCAACTGCGTCGGCGTTTACGGGTAGGAGACCACGTCGGCCGGTTGGCCTGCGAAGCTCGAACTCACCGCGGCACCGGCGCCGTTGATCACGGACTGGATGCCACCTGACCCGTTGAGGAACACCGTGAGGAGATCGTGGAACTGCACGCCGGAGGTGTGCGGCGCCTGGAACGCCATCGCGTTCTCGATGTTCACGCCCTGGTCGAAGTAGGAGTAGCTGCCCATCCCGTAGCCCTGGAAGCTGGTCACGCTGTTCGGGATGTAGAACGACGGGTAGCCGTTCTGGGTCGGGCTTGCCATCCACGACGCCTGGTTGGGCACCTCGTACGGGTTCTCGTTCTGGAAGAAGATCACCGTGCCGCCCTGGCCGTTCCACACGGTCTCGTTCTTCTGGAAGTGCTCGACGGCAAGGCCGTAGGACGTGACGTTGTCGCCGTTCACGACGAGGCCGGTGGCGGCCTGGTCGGACGTCCACGAGCCGGCGCCGGCACCGTGGTCCGCGCGCCACACCCACACGTCGTCGATCAGCGAGTTGTTGCTGTTGTCGATAAAACTCGTTGTCGCGGAACCGGCTTCGGCACCGCCGACGCGGAAGAACACGTCGTCGAAGCTGTCCGGGTCGCCTGCGTGGCTGGCCGTCGAGCCCTGCGTGCCGACCTGGAGCAGGGCGGGCGAGGTGGTCGGGCCGGCGTCGAAGATGACGCCGGAGATGTTGACCCCGCTGACATCTGCGACGTTCACGGTGACGTTGCCGCTGGTCGGGATCAGGGTCGGGAAACCGAGGCCGACGATCTTGGTGTCCGCCCTTGTCACGTTCAGGGTGCTGCCGATGTTGTACACACCCGGCGTGATCAGCAGGTTGTCGCCGGCGGTGAGGGCCGCGTTGATGACGGCAGGAGTGCTGGACGAGTTGACAACATAGAACGAACTCAGTGGCAGTGAGGTACCGGGCGTGTTGCCGTTGACCCAGCTCGGACCGTTGGAGTTGGTGCGAACCGAGGGCACGAAGACGTTGTAGTTGCCCCTGGAATCGGTGTAGAGGTAGGGCTCCTCCTGCGTGGTCGGGCAGGTGGCGAGGGTGGTGTAGGACTGCGGTCCGCCGCTGTCGCCCGAGTTGCCCGCGAAGCTCTGCGCAGGCGCGCCAGGGTCGCCGCAGAACACCTGGTTCCACACGGCGTTGCTCCAGCTGTCGATGTCCGTGTTCCTGGTCATGAACTGCTGCTGCGAGCCGTTGGTGATCGCGCCGCCGGTGAACTGGGAGTCCGCGATGAACCCGCCGCTGGCGTAGTCGGGCGAGCCGTCGCAGTAGTCCATCAGCGTGAAGTTGCCGTTGACGTGCACGCGACGCATGGGCGCCGCCTGGGAGACCGCCCAGACGTCGGTGCCGTTGAAGCATCCGGTCAAGCCGGCGACGTTGAGGGTCAGGTTGGAGATGGACCGCCAGAAGTTGTCGGTGGCGTTGCAGTTGCTCTGCGAGCCGTCGCACTGGTTGTAGGCGTCGATGGTGCCGTTGATGGTCACCTGGTTGGGGTTCTGGCCGAGGCCGGCGATGCTGGTGTAGTAGCCGACCGGGATGGTCAGCGGGTTCGACGCGGAGCCGTAGGTGCCTGGCGCGAACAGCAGCGCGTCGCGCTGGGTGCCGAACTGGTTGGACGCCTGCTGGCTGTCGATGGTGTTGATCGTGTTCTGGATGCTCGCCTGCGACATGCTCGGCGTGAACACGTACGCGTTCGGGCCGAGACTGCCGCCGGTCGGCGGCGGATTGCCGGTGCCACCACCGGAACCGTCGGTGTAGGCGGTGAACTCGGCGATCGACCACCACGGTCCGGCGCTGGACGCGGTCAGCACCACCCTGATGTACTGCGCGGTCGCCTCGGCGAAGGTGATCGTCTCGATCGACGACGAGCCGGATCCGGTTGCCACACTGGTGAAGTTGCTGCCGTTGGTGGAGACCTCGACGTCGTAGCCGACCGCGTAGTCACCTGGCCAGTTGCCGGAGTTCAACTGGATCTGGTTGAAGTTCCGGCTTGAGCCGAGGTTGATCTGGAACCACATGCCGGGCGCCTGCACCGTGTCCGAGCTGTACCGGGTGCCGAGGTTGCCGTCGATGGCGTTCGCAGGCGCGTCGGCGGCGGCCGAGTTCGTGCTCGCGCTCGCCGTCCAGCCGGACTCGGGCAGCTGCGTTTCGGTTTGTGTGGACGCGGTCGCCGTCGTCACGAACGACATGGTGAGAAGGGCGGCCGAGGCCGCAGCGAGCGCGAGCCTGCGCAGCCGACGCGCCGCGCCGGGGCTGCGTGAGCTGGATAAGTGGGGTGACCGTGTGCTGATCATGCCGTTTGCCCTTCATGGGGTGCACTGTCTGGCTTCGTTGCGAGAACATGCGTAAACCACCGCTATGAGAGCGCTCTCAGCAGGTCAGTAGACTACTGACGTTTCGACTGTGTCAAGAGATCGTTGTTCGAATGCGCCAACCGTGGCAGGCAACCCTCGCAACGCCGAGAGCGCTCTCTGATTCGTGCGCTTGCCGAAACCGCAACGCACATGGCGGAACAGGCGACACGAACAAAGAGTAAGCAGGTGAACACAGGCAGGCCACTGGTGGGATCATGGCTCGGTGGACATCGACACCGAGCGAGGCCGGAGCGCCGATGGCGGTCTTGCGGCCGCTGAAATGCCACTCACGCTCTACCTTGTGAAGCGCCTTGAGCTGGTCATCAGGGCGCTGATGGACGACGCGCTCCGACCTCTCGGCGTGACGACTCTCCAGTACACCGCGTTGACCGTGCTGGAAAGCAGAGGACCGTTGTCCTCGGCGCAACTGGCGCGGCGCTCGTTCCTGCGGCCGCAGACCATGCACGAGATGGTGCTGAGCCTGGAGAAGCGCGGCGTGATCGCGCGCGAGCCGCATGAAAACAACAAGCGCATCCTGCTCGCCCAGCTCACCGACGAGGGCCGCGAACTGCTCGCCCAGTGCAACCCGCTGGTGTTGGAGATCGAACACGAACTGCTCGCCGACCTCCCGCCTGCGGCCCGCGGCGCGCTCCGTGACCAGCTGCAACGCGGCATCGCCGTGCTCGGCACCCTGTCCGCCAACCGCCGCGCGAGCGTCACCGCCGCCGAGTAGCGAGCCGAAGCTCCTGCCCTGAGCGTCTCACCCGTAGCGTTCGCGCAGGACGCTCTTGCGGATCTTGCCGGAGCCGGTGGTCGGCATCTCGTCGGTGAAGACCACGGACTTCGGCACCTTGTAGCCGGCGAGGCGGGTGCGCAGGAAGGCCACGAGTTCGTCGGAGTCGACGGTGGCGCCGGGCAGGACGCGTACGACGGCGCGGCCGACCTCGCCCCAGTGTTCGTCCGGCACGCCGATGACCGCGCAGTCGCCGACGCCGGGGAAGGCGTAGATCTCGTTCTCCACCTCGGTCGGGTAGACGTTCTCGCCACCCGAGATGATCATGTCCTTCACCCGGTCGACCAGGTAGTAGTAGCCGTCCTCGTCGCGGGTGGCGATGTCGCCGGAATGGAACCAGCCCTCCCGCACGGCGTCCGCGGTCGCGTCGGGCCGCTGCCAGTAGCCGGGCGTGACGTTCGGACCGCTGATCACGACCTCGCCGCGCTCGCCTGCCGGCAGTTCGTTGTCGTCCGCGTCGACGATGCGCACGTCGGTGAAGAACGACGGCACGCCGACCGAGCCGAGCTTGCTGAACACGTGCGGGATGTCCTGGGTGAGCACGCCGGGCGCGGTTTCGGTGAGGCCGTAGCCCTGGGTGATGGTGATGCCGCGGTCGAGAAAGCGGCGCAGCGTCTCCTCCGGAGCGGCCGCGCCGCCGGAGATGAAGCGGCGCACGCTGGTCAGGTCGGTTGCGGCGAAGTTCTCGTGTGCCGCCATGGCGTTGAACATGGTGGGCACGGCGAACATGAAACTCACCCCCTCGCGCTCGACGGTGGCCAGCACCGCGCCCGGATCGAACCTCTCGCGCAGGATGACCGTGCCGCCCTTGAGCAGCGTCGGCAGGCAGGTCATGGACAGCGACGCGATGTGGAACATGGGCGCGGTGACCAGGGTGCGCTCTTGGCCGGTCAGATCCATCTCGACCAGCACGTTCACGCTGTTCCAGGTCAGGTTGCCGTGCGTGAGGACCGCGCCCTTTGGCCGTCCCGTGCTGCCGGAGGTGTACATGATCAGGCACGGGTCGTCGAGGGTAACCGTGGTTTCGCCGACGGGGTCCTCGCCCTGGAGCGGGACGGTGTCGGCTGCCTGGATGGTGGGGATCGTGGTGGCGTGCGGGTGGTCGGGGGTGTGGACGAAGAGGCTGGCGCCGGAATCGGTGAGGACGTGGTCGATTTCCGGGGCGGTGAGGCGGAAGTTGACCGGTACGAAGATCGCACCCAACCGTCCACATGCGAACAGTAGGTCCAGGTACACGGGGTGGTTCGGGCCGAGGTAGGCGACCCGGTCGCCCTTGCCGATGCCGGCCGCGCGCAGGCCGGCGGCCAGCGCGGCGACCCGGTCACGGAGGTCGGCGTAGGTGAGGGAGTGGTCGTGGTGGCGGACCGCGATCGCGTCCGGGGTCATGCGTGCCCTGCGCGCCGGCCAGGAACCGAGGCCCTCGTCACGCATGCGCCGGACCTCCGTCCAACCGCAGTGCGCGGACCGCGTTGTCCTTGAGGATCTTCGGCCGGACCTCCGGCTTGATGTCGAGTGTGTCGAAGTCGCGCAGCCAGCGTTGCGGCGTGATCAGCGGGTAGTCCGAACCGAACAGCACCTTGTCCCGCAACAGCGAGTTGGCGTAGCGCACGAGCTGCGGCGGGAAGTACTTCGGCGACCAGCCGGACAGGTCGATGTACACGTTCGGCTTGTGCACGGCCACCGCCAGTGCCTCGTCCTGCCAGGGAAACGAGGGGTGCGCGATGATGATGGTCAGGTCAGGGAAGTCGACGGCGATATCGTCGAGTTCCATCGGGTTGCCGTACCTGAGCCGGATGCCGCCGCCTCCGGGCAGTCCGGCGCCGATGCCTGTTTGCCCACTGTGGAAAAGGGCTGGTACGCCCGCGGCTTCGATGGCGGCGTAGAGCGGATAGACCGATCGGTCGGCTGGGGCAAAGTTCTGCAGGCTCGGGTGGAACTTGAAGCCGCGCACGCCCTCCTGCTCGACCAGCCGGGTCGCCTCGCGGACTGCGGTCGCGCCGCGCGCGGGATCGAGGCTGGCGAACGGGATGAGCACGTCCGGATGCTCGGCGGCGGCCCTGGCGATCTCAATGTTCGAGATGGGCGGATGGCCGGTCGCGGACTCGGCGTCAACCGTGAACAGCACGCACGCCATGCGTTGCTCGCGGTAGTACGCGGCGATCTCGGCGACGGTCGGTCGGGTGTTGTCCGCGCCGAAGTGCTTGCTTGCCGCCTCGAAGAACCGGGGCGGCAGCGCGGTGTGGCCATCGTCGGAGACCTCGACGTGCACGTGCACGTCGATGGCGACCAGGTCGTCGATGTTCATGCGCCCCAGCTTTCCGGATCGAACGCCGTGAGGCCAGGGCGGTGCGCGTAGGCGCCCGGTGCCCCCGCTACCGATGGGCGGCGATCGGCGCGGTCCAGTCGTCGAGTTGGGCGGCGACGGCGCCGACCACGTCCGACCGGCTGGCCCGCAGGAAGAAGTGGCCGGTGCCGATCTGTTGGTAGGCAAAGGATTTGCTGGTGTACTCGCACCACTGCGCGAGATCCTCGGGCAGCGCGTCCGGGTCGCCCGCCCCGCCGATGGCGAGGATCGGGCAGGGCAGCGGCGCGGGTCGTCGCGGCGAGTACTCCTGGCGAATCCGCAGGGTGACCCGCAGATCCTCGGCCAGCCAGCTGGCGAAGCGCGGGTCGTCGAGCAGCGTGGCGTCCGTGCCGCCCGCGCTGCGCACCCAGTCGAGCAGCATGTCCTCCTCGGAGCGCCGCACCGGCAGCCGTTCGCCCTGGCGGTGCGGCACGACCATGGACGACACGATCAGCCCGCACGTCGGCAGCACACCGACGATCCGCTTGGCCACCTCGTAGACCACCAGCGAACCGAAACAGTGTCCGAACAACGCCCACGGCAGGCTCGGGTCGGAGAAGCGCGACATCTCCTCGGCGAGATCGTCGGCGAGTTCGTCGATGCACCGCGCGGGCGCCTCGCGAATCCGGCGTTCCCGGCCGGGTAACTGCGCCGGCCACAGCTCGACCGTGCCGGGCAGTTCGGTGGACCAGCCGGCGAACTCGGACGGTCCGGTGCCGGCGCCGCCGACGCACAGCAGCCGCACCCGAGGCCAGCGGCGATGCGCGACGCGCGGGAACCAGAGATTGGTGATCACTCCGGTCATGCCACGGCTCCCAGCTCCTCCACGAGCGCCGCCACGGCGAGGGCGATGTGCTTCTAGGTGACGTTTCGTTGTCGCGGTTCAGGTGATTTTCGTTGTCGCGGTCACCGGTCAGTGTCACGGCGATCGTTGTCGCGTACATCGGCCCGTCGAATGACCATCTGTCCTGTTACGAAACATCTGTGACCGACCGTTCGGAACCCGGTCGACCGCGATCTGGCGCATGAGGTCCTGAGCTGCACGAAAGCCACGTCAGGCCATATTCGGCGCACTATATACGAGCTTCGCCCGGTTCGTGAATGTCGTGATGCATCCGATGCTCACCTGAGCGCGATGAGACGAAACCTCGCCTTTCATTACCGACCCTCGGTCGTCAATCAGGACGGAAACAATCATTCTGTTCGGTCAGTTCATGACCATCGAACCGGAAAAGGAATAACGCGTTCCGCATCGGTTGCCGCCGCCCACACCGCGATCTGGGTGCGATAGCGCAGGCCGAGCTTGTTGCGGATGCTCAACAGGTGGGTCTTCACCGTGCTCACCGACACCTGGAGCCGCGCGGCGATCTGCTGGTTGGTCAGGCCACCGGCCAGCAGGCCGACCACCTGCGCCTCGCGCGCGGTCAGCGGATGGTCCGGCACACCCGAGGGCCGCGTCGCCGTGTCCGGCTTGTTGTCGCGCAGCGCGTACGCGAACAGGTTGTCCACGGTCATCCTGCGGCCGGCCGCTGCCGCCTCCGCGCTCGCCGTGCGGCCCAGCGCCTTGTCCGCGGCGTCGATCGCCTCGTTCACCCTCGCCTGCCACGCCGGTTCCGCGCCGACGCCGAGCCTGCGCCGCACCTGCGCCCCACCGCTGAACAGGCAACGCGCCCGGTGGTAGTCGTTGCGCCGCACGGCGACGAGGCCGATCGCCTCGATCAGGTTCGGCACCTGGTAGCCGTTGCTCGGCACGCCGCGCAGGGCCTCCTCGAACACGGCCTCCGCGGCTGCCGCGTCGCCCCCGACCAGCCGCAACATGCCGGCGGTGTGCAGCACGGCACCGCGCATCGGCTTGGGCGCCGAGCTGCGGTAGACCGGCAGCGCGTCCGCGACCAGCGCGCTCGCCTCCTCGGTCTCTCCCTGCTGGAACAGCGCCCAGGCCAGGTTGCGCCGGCACAGCGCGACGTCCAGCGGTTGGCCGAGCGGGTCGGCATGGGTGAGGCACTCCCGGTAGGCCACGATCGCCTCGCTGACCTCGTGCCGCAGCATGCGCACGGTCGCCACCGCACCCAGCGCCTTGGCCAGCCCGAACGGGTCGGTCTCGCCGCGCTCGACCCGCACCGCCTCCTCGGTGAACCGCAGCGCCGCGTCGCCGTCGGACTGGATCGCGGCCAGCCAGCCCGAGGCGATCAGCAGTTCCGCACGGTCCGTCGGGTCGGTGACCGCTTCGAGCGCTCTGGCCAGTACCGTCCGCCCCTCGGTGATCAGGTCCTGGTGTCGCCACACCGTGGCCAGCGCGAGCACCAGCTGGACGTGACGGTGATCGGCGGCGGGCGCGGTGGCCTCGACCGCGGCGATCAGGTCCGCGCACTGGTGGTGCAGCCTGCCGAAGTCGGCGCCGTGGAAGAACAGGCTGTCGGTGATCGGCTCGGCGAGGCAGGCCAGCCAGTTGATCAATCGCTCCCGCATCTCGGCCAGTTCGCCGATCACCGCGAGCTTGTCGATGCCGTAGGCGCGCACCAGGCTCAACTGGTGGAAGCGGGCCTCGCCGTCGTCGCCGGGCTCGGCGTGCACGAGCATGGACCGGTCGGCCAACGAGCACAGCAGGCGGAGCATCTCGCCGTCGCCCGCGACATCGCCGCAGGCGGCGAGCACGATCGGCACGCCGAAGTCGCCGGCAAGCACCGAGATCCGCCGGAACACCACCTGCTCGGCAGGTTCCAGCAGCTGATAGCTCCAGTCCAGCGCGGCGCGCAGGTCGCGATGCCGGGCCGGGCCGGTGCGGCTGCCGTCGGTGAGCAGCGCGAGCGGATCGTCGAGGCCGGCCAGGATCGAGGACAACGGCAGGGTCCGCACCCGCCGTGCGGCCAGCTCGATCGCCAACGGCAACCCGTCAAGCCGATGGCAGACGTCGTTGACCAGTTGGGCGTTGGCCATGGTCAGTTCGAAGGCGGGATCGCCGTCCCTCGCGCGTTCCACGAACAGCCGCACCGCGTCGGAGTACCCCGGCGCGCCGCGATCCTGCCGGGCGTTGGTCTCGGTGTGTGGCAGCGGCGGCACGCGAAACAACACCTCGCCTGGCACGCGCAGTTCCTCCCGCGCGGTCGCCACCACGCGCAGGCCGGGGCACCTGGCGAGCAGGACGGCCACCAGCTCGGCGCACGGCTGGGCGACGCGTTCGCAGCTGTCCAGCGCGAGCACCAGTTGGCTCGCGCCGATCGCGCGAGCCAGTTCGGTCGCGCCCGCGTTGCCGCGAAAGCCGGTGGCGGCGGCAAGCCTGGCATGCAGCGTTTCCGCATCCGTGGCGTCGGCGAGCGAAACAAACCGCACATCGGCGAGTTTGGTGCTGCCCAGTAATTCGCAGGCGAGCCTGGTCTTGCCGACGCCCGCAGGACCGATCAACGTCAACAACCGCGCGGACCGGGAAACACCGCGTAACTGGCTCAGTTCCTGTTTGCGGCCAACGAAACTGTCCAGTGCCTCGACCAGTGTGACACCGCCGGACGGCTCAATCGGGGGACGAACCGCAGCGGGCGGGGCCTTGGCCCGCGCGGCGACGCGACGCCGGAAAGCCCGCTGGCGGCAGGCGTTCGAGCAGTAGCGGGCCGGCCGGCCGCCCGCCGATCTTCGCCGAGGGTGTTCGCCGGGTAACGGTGCGCCGCAGTCCGCGCAGTCGGCGCTCGCCCCGGCCGAATTCTCCGTGGCACCGTCGGTCGCGCCGGTCTGGTTCCCGTCCGCCCGCATATCCCTATGGTGGTGACCAATCGCGTCAACCGAAACCCCGGACCGGCAGATTTTTCGTGGCGCGAATGTTGCCAGGGAACAATCTCGACCGTCATCATCCGCGAACCAGCGCGGGAATAATCGCGACGTGCCCGGATGTGGGCGGCGTGCCAATTGGTCGGTCGCAGCGCACCGTCCATGCGGAGCAGCGGATCGTCAGCCGGGGCTGATCGATGGCTCGTCCACCGCAGCCAGGTGAATCGTGGACCAACTGTGAAGTTTTTACCGTATTCGAAAACAACTGTGAACGCCGTCAAGGCCCATCCGAGTGAACGTCGACCAGGCCGACGGCCCTGGCCCCGCCGTCGGGTGTACCGATAGGATGCCCCGCGTCCATACGGGGGACATTTGCCGAATTGACGAGTCGGCTCTGGTCAGCAACGGAGGAATTGTGGTCGAGCCCGACCCCGGACTGCCGCCGGTCGAGGACCGGCCGGTCAGCGCGCCCACCACGAGCCCTGCTCCTCCCCCGATGGCCACCGCCACTGGTCCGGCGAGCCAATCGAGACGGACCACGGCGCTGGACAGCATTCAGCTGGACCTGCTGCGTCGAGGCAGTGGCCCCGGTCGACTGTTCGAGGCCGCGCTGCGACCGAGGTCCATCCGAGGCAAGCTGATCCGCATCCTGTGCGTGTCGCTGGTGCTGGTCCTGGTGTTGCTCGGGTTCATCATCGCTGGTCAGGTCGACACCTTCCGCACAGCGCGAACCACGGCGCACATCGTCACGGTCACGCTGAACGTGCAGACCGCCGTCGACGAACTCCAGAAGGAGCGCGGCCTCACCAACGGCGTGCTCGACGGCGACGACGCGTTCGCGCCTCAACTGGCCGCGCAGCGCCCGAGCACCGATCACGCGATCGCTTCGTTGAACCAGATGCTGAGCAACTCGGAGTTCGCGGACGCGGGCACGGACCAGGTGCGCGCCGCACTGTCCAAACTGGACGACGTAGCCGGGGTGCGGTCGACCGTGGACGACCGGCTCGCCCGGCCGAGCGCCACCTTCCAGTTCTACACCAACGCGATCACCGCGCTCAACGGCGTCGCACTCGGCCTCGACCAGGCACAGGACCCAGCCCTGCGGCACGGCCTACAGACGCTGTACGCGCTCGCGGACGGCAAGGAGTCCACCGCACTGGAGGCCGGCCTGCTGACCGGCGTTTTCGCCGCGAACAAGCTCCCTCGGCCCACCTACACCATGTTCGTCCGCGCCCTGGACGCCAAGCAGGACGCGCTGGACGCCTACACCAAGTTCGCGAACGGCCAGGAGAAGGCGGCGCTGGCGAGCGCGCTCGGCTCCCCGTCCGCGAGCACGGCGAGCACGCTGGAGAACATGGTGGCCGCCGCGTCCGACGGCCATCTTTCCGCCAAGGTCGACCCGGGGACCTGGTGGAACGCGATGACCACGGTCGTGGACGGCATGCGCGCCGCGCAGCAGACCGTCGGGCACGACGTGCTGACCCGTGCCGAGGCGTTGCGCGACGGCGCAGCCTGGGAACTGGGCGGGATGGCGCTGCTCGCGCTGTTGATCATCGGGGTGATGGTCGGGCTTGTCATCGGCGCGGCCCGGTCGGTCATCGACCCGGTCCGGCTGCTCGCCCGCGACGCCAACGACATGTCCGTGCGCAGGCTCCCCTCGGCAGTGGCCAAGCTGCGGAGCGAGAACCCGAGCGAGGCGGCCCGGCCGGTGCTCAACCTGGTCCCGGACAGCGCGGCCACCGAGATCAGGGTGTTGGCCAAGGCGCTGGACCGGTTGCAGGACACCGCGCTGAAGCTGGCCACCGAGCAGGCGCTGATCCTCCGCAACACCACCGCATCCCTCGCCAACCTCGGCAGGCGCAACCAGAACCTGGTGCGCAGGCAGTTGTCCCTGATCAGCGACTTCGAGCGGGAGGAACTCGACCCGTCCGCGCTGGCCAACATGTTCGAGCTGGACCACCTGGCCACCCGCATGCGGCGCAACGCGGAGAGCGTGCTGGTGCTGGTTGGCCAGAACAGCCCACGGGTGTGGTCGCAGCCGCTGCCGATCGCCGACGTCATCCGCGCCGCACTGTCCGAAGTGGAGGACTACCGCCGGGTGGTGCTGCGCCGCGTCGACCCCGCGTTCGTGGTCGGCTCGGTCATCACCGACGTCGCACACATGCTCGCCGAGCTGGTCGAGAACGGTCTACAGTTCTCATCGCCCGAGCTTGAGGTCGAGGTGTACGGCAGGCGGATGGGCAACCGGTATCTGCTGGTCGTGGTCGACCACGGCATCGGCATGGCCCCTGCCGAACTCGCCGCAGCCCGCGCCAGGCTGCGCGACGAGGAGAACTTCCTGGTCGCGCCGACCCGGTTCCTCGGCCACTACGTGGTCGGCCGGTTGGCCAAGCGGCTCGGCGCGCGGGTCGACCTTTCCGAGTCACCGACCACCGGCCTGACCGCGCGCATCCTGCTCCCACCGGACCTGCTCGCCGACGAGTCCACCCTCCCGCCACCCGCGCCGCCCACACCGAAGCCGCTGCTGGCCAGGTCGGCGCCGCCCAAGACACCCGAGACACCCGAGCCGGTCGAGGCACCCTCGATCCCGGCGAGCCGCACCGAAACACCGGCGACACCGGCACAGACGCCAGCAGCGACACCGCAGGCCCGGACCCCGAACGGCCTGGTCAAACGCCAGTCCCGCAGGCGAACCCAACAGATGACGGCGTCCGCACCGGCGCCGAGGACCTCGGACCACCCGACCACCCCGACCAACGGCACGAGCAGCAGCGAACGCACCCCTAGCCAGGTGCGCAGCATGCTGTCGGCCTTCCAACAAGGACATCAACGCGGCCAGCTCGCGATGAGCGGCGTCGACGCCGTCGCGACCGGTCGCGAGGAGGAACCCCGTGAATCCTGAGCTGGACACGGACCCGCAGAGCTTCCACTGGCTGGTCAACAACTTCGTACACAACACCGACGGGGTGCGCGACGCCGTCGTGGTGTCCTCGGACGGTCTGCTGATCGCCAAGTCGGCGGGTCTTGACCGCACAGCTGGCGACCGACTCGCCGCGCTCACCTCGGGCCTGGCCAGCCTGTCCCGCAGCGCCGCCCGCTACTACGACTTCGAGGGCCTGAAGCTGGTGCTGATCGAGATGCAGCGCGGCTTCCTGCTGGTCTCCACCATCGCCGACGGCAGCTGCATCGCGGTACTGGCCGGCGAGGGGTGCGACATCGGCCTGATCGGCTACGAGATCGCGGTGCTCGCGGAGCGGACCGGCAGGCTGCTCAGCCCGGCACTCATCAGCGAACTGCGAGAATCGTTGACCCCATGATCGAGCGCGACCCGCTGCGGCTGCCCGACCCGAGGATGCTGCCGCCGACCCAACCGAAGTCCTGGCTCAAACCGGCCGACCCCGGTGAACAGGACAGCGCCAGCACGCCCGGTGCCACCATCGAGGCGGACGGCGTGCTGATCAGGCCGTTCATGGTCACCGGTGGCCGCACCCGGCCGCTGCACGACGGGCTCAAGCTGGAAACCATGGTCTACGCGCAGCCGGCCGCGTTGTCCGCGCCGCTACAGTTCGAGCAGCGCAAGGCGATCGAGCTGGCCCAGGAGCCGATCTCGGTCGCGGAACTCGCCTCCCAGCTCGACCTGCCGATCGGGGTAGCCAGGGTGCTGGTCGCCGACCTCTGTACCGGCAACTATCTTGAGTTGCGGGAACCGAAGAAACTACCCATCCAGACGATCGAGAGGATCAGGGATCTTGTCCGGGCTCTCTGAGCAGCCGGCACCACGCGTGCCGACCGCGGCGAAAATCGTGGTCAGCGGCGGCTTCGGAGTCGGCAAGACCACCTTCATCGGGGCGATCTCCGAGATCGAGCCGCTGGTCACCGAGGCGGCCATGACCGAACGCTCGGTCGGCGTCGACGACGCGAGCCTACTGCCGACCAAGACCACCACCACGGTCGCGCTCGACTTCGGCCGGATCACCCTCGATCCGACGCTGATCCTGTACCTGTTCGGCACGCCAGGTCAGGAGCGCTTCGACTTCCTCTGGGACGACCTTTCCGACGGCGCGCTCGGCGCCGTCGTGCTCGCCGACACCAGGCGCATTGAGGACAGCTACCCGGTGCTCGACTACTTCGAGACGCACGACATCCCGTTCATCGTCGCGGTCAACCACTTCCCCGACTCGCGCCACTACGAGTTGGGCGAGGTCCGCGACGCGCTCGACGTGCCGGACAACACCCCGGTCATCCACTGCGACGCGCGCGAGCGCGAATCCGTGAAGAACGTGCTGGTCGCGTTGATCGAGCAGGTCCTGTTGCAGCGCGTTGCCTGACCGGGCGCCCGTTGCGCCCAACGGTCGAATCCGCGTCGTGGCTCGACTCGGTCAGGGGTGTCCTGCCGCGATGTGTCCTATTGGGACAGCAAAGCGGGACAGCAGGGCGGTCACCACGTGGTGGCCGCCCTCCTGCCGAAGTAGTAGTCGCTCGGCAACACCCGCAGGGTCCTCGGGACACGCGGATAGATCGCCGCCGTCGCGGACATGACCAGGTCGAACTGGCGTTGCCGGCTGCCGTTCCATGCAAGGCCGTAGTCGTTCCGAATGTTGTCCGGCAGCAGTCCCACGGTGATCAACCGGTACAGCGGCATGGCCGGACGAAGCACGGCCGGCAACTGTCGGGGATACAGCAGATCCCGACACACCCGCCTGCCGTGTTCGCCGACCGTGATCGTGGCGAGCATGCCGTGCCAGTACTCGCGGAACTCCGCGCGGTTCGCGGGCCACAGCTCGGGCGGCATCTGCAAGGCGGTGCCGAGCACGCGGTAGTCGCGGTAGATCCGCTCGGCTACCGGTTCACGCAACGGGCCGAACCAGCGTTGGTAGAGCAGCATGCCGGTGTCGTAGAGGGTCGCTGCCACCCAGAGTTGCAATTGGGGGTCGAGCGCGTCGTAGTCTGGCCCGTTGACCTCGCGGTGCACCGCGGTGACCCTGGCAACGATGCGCGCCCGCTCGGCAGGACTGCCGTAGGTCACGCCGTAGATGTAGGTCATGGTCGCGCGCAACCGAGCCAGTTGGCGCGCGGCGAAATCGCTGTGTTCAGCCACGCCGCGGCCGACCGGAGCATGCGCTACCTGCAGCAGGATGGCTCGGCCGCCGCCAAGCAGCAGGCCACCCTCCCGCACGACATCGACGATGCTCGGGTCGGCCACGAAACCAACTTCTCAGCGCACGACCTCGACCTGATCACCGGGGGCCAGCGTGTCGTAGAAGGTCTCCGCCGCCGACCGCGTCATGTGCACGCAACCGTGCGAGGACACCCGCAGGCTGCCCTCGTGGAAGGCGTCACCGCCGTTGAAGAACACCGCGTACGGCATGGCCTGGTGGTACACGCTGCTCACGTGATGCAGATCCTTGTAGCTGACGTGGAACGTACCCGGGTCGGTCGGCGCGCTAGGGCGGCCGGTCCGCACCTGGACCGGTCCGTAGGTCACCGCGCCGTTGTTCATCAGCCACGCCTGCTGCGTCGTCAGGTCGACGCAGGCGCGCGCAGCGGCCGAACAGGGCGCCGCGGTGTCGGCGGATGCCGTGCCCGCACCGACGACCAGCCAGCCGGCCGCGCCGGCCACCACCGCGAGCGAGGCCGCAGTAAGCCGAGAGAGTCGCCGAACGTTGGTCATGAGTCGTCGCCTCCAACCGATCGCTAGTTGACATCTCACTGATTCGTGTACCCGCTGTCGCCGAAAGTAATCGGATTGACGGGCATATCTGCCGGTTGGGTAATCTTGTGTCGACCAAGCTGACCTAGGTCTGGAGGTGAGAGTCCCCATGATCCCACATGTTTCAGCTTCTGCTTCTGACCGGGTGTTCTCGCCTCGATGTTGCCCACGATAGGGCAATGGCGAGCGCCCAGATGCTGTGAAAGGCGCTGTCATGTCTAGTTCTCCCACCGTTCTCACCCCCGCGGTCATCGTTTCCCGGCTGCGCGCGGCAGGTTGCGTTTTCGCCGAGGACGAGGCGCGCCTGCTGGTCGAGGCCGCTTCCGATCCGGTCGCGCTCGCCACCATGGTGCGGCAACGAGTCGATGGCCTGCCACTTGAGCAGATTCTCGGCTGGGCCGAGTTCTGCGGCCTGCGGATCGCCGTGGCGCCAGGGGTTTTCGTGCCGCGCAGGCGCACCGAGTTTCTGGCGCGCCAGGCCGTCGATCTCGGGCGGAACATGCTCGACGCGGGCGAGATCGACGAACTCATCGTGCTGGACCTGTGTTGTGGCTCCGGCGCGCTCGGCGCCGTGCTCGCTGCCGAACTGGAGCAGGTCCAACTCCATGCCTGCGACATCGAACCCGTCGCCGTCGAATGCGCGCGACGCAACGTCGAGCGGTTCAACGGCACGGTGTATCAGGGCGACCTTTTCGATCCGCTGCCGCGCCGACTGCGTGGCGGTGTGCACATTCTCACCGCGAACGTGCCGTACGTGCCAACCAAGCAGATCGCGCTGCTGCCGGCCGAGGCACGCGAACACGAACCGCTGCGCGCCCTTGACGGCGGCGCGGACGGCCTCGCCGTGCTGCGCAGGGTCGCCTCGGAGGCACCGGTCTGGCTTGCACCGGGCGGCCAGTTGCTTGTGGAGACCAGCGAACGCCAGGCCCAGCAGGCCATCCGCGCGTTCGCCGACGCCGGCCTGATCACCACGGTGGCCACCTGTGCGGAGTTGGGGTCCACCGTGGTGATCGGCAGCAGGCCGTACTGAAGACAAGTCCGAAGTGGACCGTCAGCCGATACCGAGTACCTGTTCCGCAGTGGTCCAGTTGGTGAGCATCGCCTGCTGCGCGGCCGCGAGCGTCACGGTGCCGGCGCAGATGGCGTTCTTGACCTTGGTCTCGACGCCGTCCTTGTTGTAGGAGTTGGCGTCGCCGTAGCGCGGTTCCGGCCACAGGTTGCGCGGATCGCGGGGGGCACCACCGTCTTCGAGCGGGAGGAAGTGATCCTCCTCGTAGTCCGACATGCTGGTGTCGCTGTACCCGTAGTCGATGATGCCCTGCTGCTTGAGCGTGTTGGTGTAGGAGGTCGATGGCCGGATGGTGGAGGTCCAGCCCGACACGCAGATGGTCGAATGGATGGTCGCCTGGGTGACGTCCGGGTTGGTGACACCGGGCGTGCACGACGGGTCCGGTAACGGCAGATAGCTCGTCGAACACGTCGCTGCGGCCGATCCCTGCGAGGTGCGAGGCGAAGCCGCGGCCGCGGGAGCGACCAGGGCGGTGGTCAGGATGACGGTTCCCGCGATGACGTTGGTCATCGATAACAGGCGTCGACGCATGAGTTGGCTCCCCGGGTTGACGGGTGGACACCTTGGCGTCGGCAGTCTTACAGACTAATACGAACGATCCTCATCTTTTTGGTTAATCACATTTGACAACAGACTCAGGCATACTTGTCGTGTGTCCGACATGGACTCTGGTGAGCAGTGGGTACTGCACGTTGATCTCGATCAGTTCATCGCGGCGGTCGAGATCCAGCGACACCCGGAGTTGCGCGGAAAACCGGTTGTCGTCGGCGGAACCGGCGACCCGACGCAGCGCGCCGTGGTGTCGACCGCCTCGTACGAGGCGCGCGAGTTCGGCGTTCATTCGGGCATGCCGTTGCGCACGGCGGCCAAGAAGTGTCCCGATGCGGTCTTCCTCGCCGTGGACGCGCCTGCCTACGAGGCCGTTTCGGCGCGGGTGATGGCGACGCTGCGTGAGTTTCCGGTGGTCGTCGAGGTGCTCGGCTGGGACGAGGCGTTCGTCGGCGCGCGCACCACCGATCCGGAGGGCCTTGCCGCCGCGATCCGCGTCGCGGTGACGGAGTCGACCGGGCTGTCCTGCTCGGTCGGCATCGGCGACAACAAGCTACGCGCCAAGTTGGCGACCAGCCGGGCGAAGCCAGACAACCAACAGAGCGCGAAGCCAGACAACCGACAGAGCGCGAAGCCGACCGGCATCTACCGGTTGACCAGGGACAACTGGGTCGCGGTCATGGCCGGCCTGCCCACCGACGCGTTGTGGGGCATCGGCCACCGCACCGCGGCCAAGCTCGCCGACGAGGGCCTGCGCACCGTCGCCGACCTGGCCAGGGCCGATCCAACGGTGCTTGCCGCGCGGTTCGGCCCGAAGCTCGGGCCCTGGTACCGGCAGCTGGCGCTCGGTGCCGGCGAGGTCACCGTGGACGAGACGCCGTATGTGCCCAAGGGCTGCGGCCGGGAGGTCACCTACCAGCACAACCTGACCGAGGCGGAGGAGATCCGCACGCAGATCGACACCCTGGCCCGCCGGGTCACCGAGGACGTGCGCGTGGACGGCCGGCCAGCCGCGCGGGTGGGCGTCAAGGTGCGGTTCGCGCCGTTCTTCACCACGACCCGCAGCCTCACCCTGCCCGAGCCGACGCTCGATCCGGACGTGGTCGCCTCGGCCGCGCTGGAGTTGTTGACCAGGATCGAGTTGGGCCGCCCGACCGGATCCGACTGCTCGGCGTCCGCGCGGAGTTCACCGCGGAATAGACAGCAATTCGCCAAGTAACGGGTATCCCAGCGAAGGACGTTACCGTCGTCTGGCATGTGCTCGGAGATAACTCGGTGGAGTTGCCGAGCCGGCGCGGGCACCATGGCTGTTCGTGGGCTTTCTGGAGGCAGGCGGACTCGCGTATCGGCTCGCGGACGGCCGCGAGCTGTTCAGCCAGGTCAGCTTCCGGGTCGGCACCGGCCAGGTCGCGGCGCTGGTCGGGTCGAACGGCGCGGGCAAGACCACCCTGCTGCGCATCCTCGGCGGTGAGCTGACCCCGACCGACGGCACCGTCGCCGTTCAGGGTGGCTTGGGCGTCATGCCGCAGTTCATCGGCTCGATCCGGGACGACAAAACAATCCGCGACCTATTGCTCGCCGTGGCGCCCACGCCGTTGCGGACGGCAGCCGCCGAGCTGGACGAGGTCGAGCTGGCGCTGATGGACACCGACGACGAGCCGACCCAGCTGCGCTACGCGACCGCACTCGCCAACTGGGGCGAGGCTGGCGGTTACGACATCGAGGTGTTGTGGGACACGGTCACGGTCGCCGCGCTCGGCGTGCCGTTCGACCGGGCCAAGTACCGCGGCGTGCGCACGCTCTCCGGCGGTGAGCAGAAGCGGCTGGTACTGGAGACTCTCCTGCGCGGCACCGAGCAGGTGCTGCTGCTCGACGAGCCGGACAACTACCTCGACGTGCCCGGCAAGCGCTGGCTGGAACAGCGGCTCGACGAGAGCGGCAAGGCCATCCTGCTGGTCAGCCACGACCGCGAACTGCTGGCCACCGCTGCGACCGCGGTGATCACCCTTGAGGCCGGCACGACCTGGGTGCACGGTGGCAGCTTCGGCACCTGGCATCGGGCGCGCGAGGAACGCTGGGAGCGGGTCGCCGAGCTGCACCGCCGTTGGGACGAGGAGCACGAGCGGCTGCGCCAGCTGGTCATCACCCTGCGCCAGCAGGCGTCGATCAGCCCGGACATGGCCTCGCGCTACCGCGCCATGCAGACCAGGTTGCGGCGCTACGAGGAGGGGCCGCGCCCGCCCGAGATGCCCAAGCCGGAGCACGTGAAGCCGAGACTGACCGGTGGCCGCACCGGCGTCCGGGTGCTCACCTGCGAAGCGCTGGAACTCACCGGCCTGATGCGGCCGTTCGACTTCGAGTTGTTCTTCGGCGACCGGCTGGCCGTACTCGGCTCGAACGGGTCGGGCAAGAGCCATTTCCTGCGGCTGCTGGCCGGCGGTGCGGTCGCGCACACCGGCATGTTCAAGCTGGGCGCCCGGGTGGTTGGCGGGCTGTTCGCGCAGACCCACGAGCATCCGGAGTGGGTCGGCAGGACGCTGGTGGACCTGCTCTGGCACGGCGAAGGCGACAGGAGGGGGCTCTCGCGCGGGCCCGCCATCGCGGTGCTGAGCCGGTACGGGCTGGGCACTGCGGCGGATCAGCGCTTCGACACGCTCTCCGGTGGCCAGCAGGCGCGGTTCCAGATCCTGCTGCTCGAACTGTCCGGAGCCACGTTGCTCCTGCTCGACGAGCCCACCGACAACCTGGACCTGACCTCGGCGGAAGCGTTGCAGTCCGCACTGGAGGAGTTCACCGGGACAGTGGTGGCGGTCACCCACGACCGGTGGTTCGCGCGCTCGTTCGACCGGTTTCTGGTGTTTCGATCGGACGGAGTCGTCGCGGAAACCGACGAACCGGTCTGGGACGAGACCCGAGTCGTCCGAACTCGCTGAGACACTTGAGCCGATACCTACGCTGACACGTACAAGGGGGTGTGTAAGACGCGGTTCAGTGGGTACCCCCGGGCGGTCCCGCTGCTTGGCACCGGTGGGGAGATTGATCAAGGAGATCCGTGGGCACCGCAGGAGCCGAACAGCGGCAGTACGAGTTTGGCCTTCGCCTGCCCTCGAACCCGCCGCTGGCCGAACTGCGCGCCTGGTTGCGCGACCTGCTCGCCGACGAAGCACCCGAGCTGCTGATCGACATCGAGCTGGTCGCCACCGAACTGGTCACCAATGCCTACGAACACACAGGCCAACTGCTGGCCGTACGCGTCAGCAGACCGTCGGACAGACCGGTGCTGCGCATCGAGGTCGATGACGGCGCACCGGATCGGCCGCCAAGACCGGGTGCGTCGACGCTGGGCGCGTTCCGGGGTCGGGGGTTGCTGATGGTCGACGGGATCAGCAGAAAATGGGGGTTTGTCAGGGGGAACGATCGCAAGACCGTCTGGGTGGAGATCCCGCTCAACAGTGCTGGTTGACGGTCGGTATCCACAGGCAGAACGGGTGACCGGCCGGGTCGAGGCAGACCCGCACGTCGTCCTGTGGCTGGTGGTCGGCCAGTGTCGCGCCGCACGCGATCGCGTGCTCGACGCCCTTGGCCAGGTCGTCGACCATGATCTCAAGGTGCAACATCATCTGCTGCGCACCGGGCTGCGGCGGCCACACCGGGCGGACGTGGTACGGCTCGGTCTGGAAGGCCAGCTCGACCCCGGCCTCGTCGCCGCGCAACAGCACGAAGCCAGGTTCCTCGGCCTTGACCTCCCAGCCGAGTAGGCGCACGTAGAACTCGGCAAGTTTCCGTGGCTCGGGCGCGCCGATGTTCACGGCGTTGACGGTCAGCTTCGGCCTCGCGGTCATGCCGGGATTATGGCAGGGCGCACCGGATGTCCGGGGTCCGCGCTAGCGTTCGGCGTATGACGACGCGCTGGACGCTGACCATGGACTGCGCACACCCCGCCGAGCTGGCCAGGTTCTGGGCCCTCGCGCTCGGCTATGTCGAGCGCGAGCCACCGAGCGGCTTCGACAGCTGGGAGGCGTGGCTGACGCACTACGAGGTACCCGAGGACGAGTGGGACGACGGCGCGACGCTGGCCGACCCGGACGGCGTGCTGCCGAACCTGACTTTCCTCAAGGTGCCCGAGGACAAGGTCGTCAAGAACCGGATGCACTTCGACATCCAGGCCGGCGGCGGCCGCGACGACGTGCCGTGGGAGCAACGCTGGCCGCGCGTGCTCGCCGCGGCCGAGAAACTGATCGCCGCGGGCGCGACCGTGCTGAGGACGAACGAGTTGCTCGGCAAACCGGACGGCATGGTCATGGCCGATCCGGAGGGCAACGAGTTCTGCCTGATCTAACGCCCGGCCTTGACTACGGATGTGGTCCGATCGTGACGATGGTGATCTGCCCATCGGCCGGACCGTATATCCACCACACGCGCCATGCAGAGGGAGTCTTGTTCTCGACGTAGGACTCCCACAACATGGCACCACCTGGGCCAGGTACTGACTGGTAGTCATATGAATGCGGCCCCGGATGACGAGGACCTGCCTGCTCCAGCGGCCGGAGCGCCTTCCGGACCTTCTTCAGCAAGCCGAGGGCAACGAGTTCTGCGTGGTCTGGGCGAGGCGCAGTGGCGGGCGCGCGACGGCCGGCATCCGCTTGCTCGGTGATCGCGGCGCTGCCAGTCTGACCGCGTGCCCCAGCGCCCCGCCACCGACGACGACAGTTCCGCCCTGCTCGATCTGTTCCACCGAGCCGAGCAGGTCGAACTCGGTGCGGCGTACACCATCGCGGCCGACATCGACCGGCTGTTGCGCACGCCGGGCCTGGACCTGACAACGCGCAGCATGGTGGTCATCGATGACGGTGGGCGACTGGACGGGTTCGCGGCGTTGCATCCGGCGCCGAACCAGAGTGCGCTGCGTGCCCAGCTCGTTGTCGGTCCCGAGCGGCCGACCGAGACCGCGGACGTGCTGCTGACGCTGCTGGCGGAATGGGCCGACGCGGACCACACCAACGGCATCCATGAGGTCAACCTCTACCAGTTGCCGAACGCGCTGGCCGGACCCGCGTTGAGGAAGCACGGCTGGCGGATCGGGCACAGCAACACCCGGCTGGTGATCGACCTGGCCGCGCCACCGGTCCCGGTCACGCCGAACCCACGCGTTCGCGTACGGGTCGCGGCCGGCGAGGAACAACGCCGCCTCGCGCACACGATCCTGGAAGACGCGGTCGCGCAGGACTGGAACCACCAGCGCAAGGACTTCGCCGAGTTCATGGCCGAGCAGCAGGCCCGTCCCGGTTACGACCCGGAGCTGTGGTTCATCGCCGACCTGGACGACGAGCCGGCCGGCGTGCTGATCGCGCGCGACCCGGACGGTCGGCCGTGGGTGGCCTGGCTCGGTGTTGCCGAGCTTCGCCCGCGGCAACGGGCTGGCCAAGAACCTGTTGCTGAGCGCGTTCGACGTGTTCCGGTCGCGTGGGCGGAGCACGGTCGGGGTGGACACGGACACGCACAACGCGACCGACGCGGTGAAGGTCTACGAGAAGGCCGGCATGGTGTCGCAGGGCACGGCCGATGCCTGGTCCCGCGACCTTGAATGACGTCTCAGTCTGAGCGTTTGCTAAAAATCCATTTCGGACTCGGGATTCCCGAATATGTACGGGAATTGTCCAGAGAAATGACCGTACTTTCCGCGGTGGGATATAAAGGCGAGGTCATCACCGAGGCACCGAGGGACCCATGACGCAGATCCTTCTTGTCCGACATGGACAGAGCACCTGGAACGCGGAAGGCCGCTGCCAGGGACAGTCGGCTTCGGCAGGCGGGTTGAGCGAGCTGGGCCGGGCGCAGGCACTTGCCGCTGCCGAAGAACTTGCCAAGAACCTGGCGACGGAACGGCTTCCGGTCGCGGATGCCGTCCTGGCCAGTGATCTACTCAGGGCACGGCAGACCGGGGAGATCATCGCTGGCGTGCTCGATCTGCCGGTCCGGTTGGACAGTGGGCTGCGCGAGCAGTCCGTCGGCGAACTGGAGGGCAGGCTCTACGCAGAACAATTCGGCGATGGCACGGTTCAGCAGGCCATCGACGGGTTGTGGCGCGATCCGTTCCGCAGGCCGCTCGGCGGGGAGAGCATCGCCGACATGTACGGCAGGGTGCGGACCACGTTGACCCGCCTGGCCACGGCGAATCCGGGCCGGATACTCGTGGTCGCCACGCACGGCGGGGTGGTCCGCACCGCACTGGCCGCCGAGCCACAACCGGGAACACCCATCCCGAACACCACAGTGGACAATGCGTCGATCACGCCTTGGAGTGCGTCATGCCTGGTCCGGTAATGGGCAGGTTCGTCGATCGATTGACCGTGCTCGCCGAGCAGACCACACGGCCACGGCAGTTGGCGCTCGCCGCGGGAACCATGCTGGAGTCGTTGCTCGGCTTTGACAACGTGCTCGATCCGGCTCAGTGCGAGCCTGCCGAGGACCACTACCGCCAACACATCCTGCACATCGATCCGTACGGCCGGTTCTCGGTCGTCGCGCTGGTCTGGCTGCCCGGCCACGAGACGCCCATCCACGATCACATCGCCTGGTGCGTGGCCGGTGTGCTGAAGGGCCGCGAGCGCGAGCACCGGTACGAGCGGCTCGGTGCCGGGCTGCGTGCGGGCGAGACGGTGCTCAACGAGGTCGGCGAGGTGTCGGTGCTGACCTCGGGCCCTGACATCCACCAGGTCACCTGCGCCAGCGGCGACAAGACCGTCTCGATCCACGTCTACGGTGCGGACATCACCGACAGGGGCACCAGCATCCAGCTCACCTATGACCCGAAACTCGTTGCGCCCGCGATGGCGCTGCCGTCGGTATAGTCTCGATCAGTGACCAATACCGAGGGCGAGTTCCGCAGGGACAGCAACTACGTGACCACCCGCATCACCGCGGACGGTCGGGACGGGTATCCGGTCGAGGCTGGCCGGTACCGGTTGGTGGCGGCGCGGGCCTGTCCGTGGGCGAACCGGGCGGTCATCGTGCGCAGGCTGCTCGGTCTTGAGGATGCGATCTCGCTGGCCATGTGCGGGCCGACGCACGACGAGCGCAGCTGGACGTTCGATCTCTATCCGGATGGGCGTGATCCGGTGCTCGGCTACGAGCGGTTGCAGGAGGCGTACTTCGCCCGGTTCCCCGGCTACCAGCGCGGCATCACCGTGCCGGCCATCGTTGACGTGCCGACCAAGGCGCTGGTCACCAACGACTTCGCCCAGCTGACGATCGACCTGTCGCTGGAGTGGACGAAGTATCACCGCGCAGGCGCACCAGAGCTGTACCCGGACCGGCTGCGCGAGCAGATCGACGAGGTGAACGCGGGCGTGTTCACCGACGTCAACAACGGCGTCTACAAGGCGGGCTTCGCGCGGGACCAGGAGGCGTACGAGCGCGCCTACGATGCCCTGTTCGCCCGGCTCGACCAGCTCTCCGAGCGGCTGACCAACCAGCGCTACCTCCTCGGCGCCACGATCACCGAGGCGGACGTAAGGCTGTGGCCGACGCTGGTCCGGTTCGACGCGGTCTATCACGGCCACTTCAAGTGCAACCGGCACAAGCTGTCCGAGCTGCCGGTTTTGTGGGCGTATGCGCGGGATCTGTTCCAGACTCCCGGTTTCGGCGACACCATCGACTTCGTCCAGATCAAGGACCACTACTACAAGGTGCATCGCGACATCAATCCGAGCGGCATCGTGCCGAAGGGGCCGGACCTCGCGAACTGGCTCACCGCGCACCACCGCGATGAGCTGTCGGAACGGCCGTGGGGCGACGGCACCCCTCCCCCGCCGCCGAAGCCGGGCGAGACCGTTCCCGCCGGCAACAGTCCACTCGGTGACCGAGGCATTTCCGCTGGTTGAGAGGGTTTGACGGCCGCGCACGCAGCCGAGCACGCTCGGCGCATGTCCCTCACCGACGTCATTGACGGCACTCGCGGCGCGGTCGCCGCCGATCCGAAGAACGCCGCGGTCTCCTTCAGCACCGTGAACACGCTGGTGCCGGGCACCGCGACCCAGGTCGAGGTCATCGTCCGCGACAAGGAGTTCCTTGTCGACGAGCCGACCGCGCTTGGCGGCGGCGACACCGCGGCCAACCCGGTCGAGCTGGCGCTGGCCGCGCTCGGCTCCTGCCAGGTGATCACCTACCAGTTCTGGGCGGCCAAGCTCGGCATCGCACTGGACTCGGTGTCCGTGCGCGTCGAGGGTGACCTCGACCTGCATGGCTTCTTCGGTTTCGACGAGGTCACCCGGCCCGGTTTCACCGCGATCCGGGTGTTCGTCGACCTGGCCGGACCGGAGAGCGCGCAGCGGTACGCGCAGCTCAAAGAGCAGGTGGACCGGCACTGCCCGGTGTTGGACGTGGTCGCCAACCCGGTCCCGGTTACGACAGAATTGGCGGTATGAACGATCGGAGCTGGGGGTTCCGCACCCGTGCGCTGCACGCGGGCGGGACCCCGGACCCGGAGACCGGCGCCCGCGCGGTGCCGATCTACCAGACGACGAGCTTCGTGTTCACGGACGCCGCGGACGCGGCGAACCTGTTCGCGCTGCAGAAGTACGGCAACATCTACAGCCGGATCGGCAACCCGACGGTGGCCGCGTTCGAGGAGCGGATCGCCAGCCTGGAGGGCGCGATCGGCGCGGTCGCGACCGGCAGCGGCCAGGCCGCCGAGTTCCTCACCTTCGCGGCGCTTGCCGAGGCCGGTGAGCACATCGTCTCGGCGGCCGGCCTCTACGGTGGCACGTTCACCCAGCTCGACGGCACGCTGCGCCGGTTCGGTGTGGACACCACGTTCGTCGCCGAGGATTCGATCGATGGCTATGCGGCGGCGGTGCGGCCGAACACGAAGCTGATCTACACCGAGCTGATCGGCAACCCTTCTGGCAGCATCGCGGATCTGACCGCGCTCGCGGATCTCGCGCACGCCAACGACATTCCGCTGGTCGTCGATGCCACGCTGGCCACGCCGTACCTGTGTCGACCGCTGGAGTTCGGCGCGGACATCGTGCTGCACTCGGCGACCAAGTTCCTCGGCGGCCACGGCACGACGCTCGGCGGTGTTGTCGCCGAGTCGGGCCGGTTCAACTGGGGCAACGGCAAGTTCCCCCGGATGACCGAGACCGTGCCAAGCTACGGCGGGTTGAAGTACTGGGAGAACTTCGGCGAGTACGCGTTCTGCACGCGGTTGCGCGCCGAGCAGCTGCGCGACATCGGCCCGGTGCTCTCGCCGCATTCGGCGTTCCTGTTGTTGCAGGGCGTGGAAACGCTGCCGCAGCGGATGGGCGAGCACGTGCGCAACGCGCGAACCGTGGCAAGGTGGCTGGCCGACGATCCGCGCGTCTCCTGGGTGAGCTACGCGGGCCTGCCCGATCATCCGCATCACGAGCGGGCCGCGAAGTACCTGCCGGACGGTCCCGGCGCGGTGTTCTCGTTCGGGGTGAACGGCGGCCGCGCGGCCGGGCAGCGGTTCGTGGAGTCGGTGGAACTGTGCAGCCACCTCGCCAACATCGGCGACGTGCGCACCCTGGTCATCCATCCCGCGTCAACCACGCACCAGCAGTTGAGCGACGAGCAGCTGGCGGCGGCCGGCGTCACCCCCGATCTGGTCCGGCTCTCGATCGGGCTTGAGGACGTCGAGGACATTCTGTGGGACCTGGACCAGGCGCTTGCCGAGGCGGTGAAGCAGGCGTGACCTGGACGAACCCGACCGCGCTGCAACGAAAGCGGATCCTGCGCGACACGAAGTCGGTAACGATCGTCGGCGCGTCGGACAACCCGGCCCGGCCGAGTTATTTCGTGGCCACGTACCTGCTGTCCGCCACCGACTACACCGTCCACTTCGTGAATCCGAGGCTGAGCACGTTGCTCGGGCATCCGGTGTATCCCTCCCTCGCGGATCTGCCGGAGAAGGCCGATCTGGTTTCGGTGTTCCGCAAGGCCAGCGACATCCCGGCCGTCGCGGAGGAGGTGATCGCCTCGGGTGCGCGGACGTTGTGGATGCAGTTGGGCATTCGCCACGAGGCGGCCGCCGAGCACGCCCACGAGCAGGGCCTGAACGTGGTGATGGACCGCTGCGTGAAGATCGAGCACGCCCGCTTCGCGGGTGGCCTGCACCTGGCCGGGTTCAACACCGGCGTGGTGTCCTCCCGTCGCTCTCGGGCCATCTGAGTCGATCGGATCACCTGCGACGGCGGCGAATGAGGGTGTCGACGGCGTAGCGGCCGGGGCCGACGAACGCGATCAGCAGGAAGATCCAGCAGAACAGCACGGCTGGCTCGCCCTGGTTGGCGATGGGGAACAGGCCGATCTCGACGTGCACGGTGAAGTAGGCGAAGGCCATCACGCCGGAGCACAGCACCGCGCAGATCCGGGTGCCGAGGCCGATCAGCACCAGCGCGCCGACCACGGTCTCGATCAGGCTGGCCGAGTAGCCCTCCACCATGCTCGGCGGGACGGCGGTGCCGTGTCCGTCGATGCCGCCGAACGCGCCGACAAGGCCCTGCAAACCGTGGCAGATCCACAGGAACGAGACGACGACGCGGACGGCGGACAGGACGACCGGGGTCGCCTTGGCGCTGTCGAGGAGGTTCCTGAGCGAGCGGGACTTCCGCACGGCAGGGGCGGTGGAGGAGGTGGTGGGGCGGGTGATCAGCAGGTCGGTCATTGGTCTGCCTTCCGGGCGTTGGTGGCTGCTTTCACCAACGCGTCGATCGGCATCGGCCCGAATCGACAACCCGAACCAAACTGTAGGGTGAGGCGCGTGGGTCTTGAGCGGGCTGCCGAACCGATCGAAGTGGGATTCGCGCCGGAACGGCTCGACCGGCTCGACCGGCATTTCGACGCCTACGTCGACGAGAGCAGGCTCGCGGGCTACGTGTTGTCCATCGCGCGGCACGGCGAGGTCGCGCACCTGCGCACGTACGGCATGGCGGATCGGGAGGCCGGCACGCCGGTCGACGTGCACACGGTGTTCCGGCTGCACTCGATGACCAAAGTGGTCACCTCGGTCGCCGTGTTGATGCTCTACGAACAGGGCCTGCTCGCGCTGACCGACCCGGTCGAGCGCTTCCTGCCGTCGTTCGCGGAGCCGAGGGTGTACGTGGACGCGGACACCATCCGGCCTGCCGAGGGGCCGATCCGGGTCTGGCAGCTGCTCTCGCACACGGCGGGCCTCGGGTATCCGCTGTTCAACGCGACCCCGGTGGACGCGCTGTACCGGGCTGCGGGGCTTGGCTCAACCAGTGAGGGCAGCAGCCTTGCCGAGGTGGTCGACCGCTACGGGAGCATGCCGCTGCTGTTCGATCCGGGCACGCGCTGGTACTACTCGGTGGCCAGCCTGATCCTGGGCCGGGTGATCGAGGTGGTGTCCGGGCAGGAGTTGGACGCGTTCCTCGCCGAGCGGATCTTCGGCCCGCTCGGCATGCGTGACACCGGTTTCACCCTGGCGCAGGCCGAGTTGCACCGCGCCGCGGCCATGTACGGGCAGGGCGCGGACGGGAAGGTCGAGCCGATCCCGAGCCCGTCGCTGGCGACCAAGCCATCGGTGCTGTCCGGCAGTGGCGGGCTGGTGAGCAGTCCGACGGATTTCCACCGGTTCATGGAGATGCTGCGCCAGCGCGGTGAGCACGACGGCGTGCGGCTGCTCGCGCCGCGCACCGTCGACCTGCTGGCCGCCAACCACCTGCCGGGCGGCGCGGACGTGGCCACGTTCAGCACCTGGAACGCGACGGAGTGGACCGGGGTCGGGTTCGGCTTCGGCGTGCAGGTGACGCTGGACCCGGTGCGGCGCAAACTCGCCGGCAGCGTCGGTGAGTACGGGTTCATGGGCGCGTCGTGCACGGTGTTCTGGATCGACCCGGTCGCGGACCTGACCGTCCAGTTCATGACCCAGCTGCGGCCGACCACCCCGCTTCCGTTGCAGAGCCAACTGAGGCAGCTGGTGTATCAGGCCCTCATCGACTGAGGGTGGCGACACAGGGAGAGCGGTTGATCACTGCCTGTGGCATGATGGCCGCCATGATTCGCACCAGTCGAGGGCGCGACAAAGCGGTCAAGGTGACCTTCGTGCTGCCCGTCGATGAACCGAACGGCCGCGTCAGCGTGGTCGGTGACTTCAACGGCTGGCGTCCTGGCAGCCACGAGTTGCGCAGACGAACGAACGGGACGCGGTCGACGTCGGTCGAGGTGGCCAAGGGGACCACACTGCGGTTCCGCTACCTGGGCACCGGCGGTATGTGGTTCGACGACCCGCACGCGCACCGGCACGACGAGCACGGCTCGATCTTCACCGCCTGAGCGTCCGCCGTGCCAGCACGATGAGCAGCCAACCGGCCAGCAGTACGAGCACGATCAGCACCACCGCGATCCACAGTGAACTGTCGGAGTTGCCTGGCGTGCTTGGCGGAGCCGGGGTCACCGGCGCGTAGATGTCGAACGCGTCCACGTCCATGTGCACCGGTCCGGTGGCCGCGACCACGGCCTTGCCGTCCGCGTCCTGCTGGACCTGCATCTGGAACGCGGGCCACATCGGCTCGTGCGGGATGAACGAGGGATCGGTCACCTCGCCGATGACCTTGTTGTCGACGAAGTACGTGATCGAGCTGGGCAGCCATTCCACCGCGACGGTGTGCCACCTGGTCAGGTCGCCCTGGTAGACGCTCTGCTGTTTGGCGTCGTCCGGGCCTTTGTGGACGGTTGCGGTCTCCTGGGTGCGGTCGCCGTCCGCGCCGGACAGTTCGTAGTAGTCGATCTCCGGCGGCCAGGCGTTCGACCTTGGCCACAGCAACGCGACCGCGCTGATCCCCTCGCCCTTGTCGACCCGGATCCTGGCCACGTACTTGCCGTAGGTGCGGACGGCGGCCGGCCAGCCCGCCGCGCTCACCCCGCCCGCGATCCATCGGCCGTCCTGGTCGCGTTGCGCGGTGAGTACCAGCCTGCCGTCCCTGACCGCGACCTGCGAACTCGCCCAGGTCGTCGCCTGGCAGCAGGCCGGGCTGCCCTGGTAGGCCGACCAGTGCGGGGTGAGCGAACCGCTGAAATCGTCCTCGGCCACCAGCCGCCACTGCTGGGCCGAGGCGGCGCCCGGCAGCGCGGGTACCCAGGCGAGCAGGGCGATGACCAGCAACAGCCGAATGCGCACGGAAGTTCAGTTACCCAACGCCGCGGCGAGCGGAATCATCAGGAAGACGACGAGCCCGACCGCCAGCACTATTCCGGTGATGTCCAACGCGAGTACCGGCGTTGTTCTGCGCAGCCCGCGCGCGCTCGCGTCGCCCCGACCGGCACGGAACTCGACCAGCACGGTGCGTGCGGCCAGCACCAGCAGCAGCACGGCGAACAGGCCGCCGCCGACGAGTTGCAGGGTCGGCTGGCTCATCGGATCAACTCCCTTGCTGGTGAACCGACATAGGTGCCGGGCTTGAGACAGTCCTTGGTGACCACGCTGCCCGCCCCGATGACCACGTCGTCGCCGATGGTCACGCCAGGCAGGACGAGCACGCGCGCGCCGAGCCAGGCCCGGTCGCCGATGCGCACCGCGCGTCCCTGCGGCACTGTCGAGATACGACCGTTCGGCAGGGTTTCGTGGTGCGAGGTGACGATCATGACCTGGGGTCCGAACTGGCAGTCGCGGCCGATGCTGATCGGCGCGACCGCCTCCAGGTACACCTCGCGGTTGATGAACGTGCCGGCGCCGATGCGGATGTTGCGCATGGGCCCGTGCAGTTGGCAGGAGCCGAAGATGTTCGGGGTGTCGATGCGCGCGCCGGCCAGCCGGTAGCCGACGAAGCGCAGCACGCGCGGCACCGCGTCCAGGCCGAGCAGGCCGTTGACGAACAAGCCGATCGTCATGGCCCAGATGTCGATGCGCAGTTCGCGCAGCAGTCGTTGGCGCAGCGTCATCGGTTCACGTCCGAGGAGAGTTCGAGCAGCTGGCTCGGGCCCTGCACGAAGATCCGCCGGTACAGGCCCGAGTCGACGAGCCGGTCGCCCAGTTCGTTGATCCAGCCGGGTTTCATGCCGTAGTAGATCTGGCCGTACTCGTCCTGGGCCGCGTTGAGCATGAGGAAGTCCGGGTGCACCTTGCGCACACAGTGATCCGGGTCGGGGAACGGTTCGCAGGTCTCCTCGATGGACGCCTGCGGGATGGCGCCGAGCCGCTGCCATTCCGAGACCGGCGCGTACGCGGCGACCGTGTCCAGGGTCTGGCCGTCCTTGGCGGTGTCGTACGCCTTCTGCACCGCGTCGATGTCGGCCCTGGTGAACGCGACGTAGGCGTCGTTGCCGCCGCGCGCGACGACGTCGCCCACCATCAGCGCGGCCACGATCAGCGTGCCGGCGGCCAACGCGGTTCTGCGCAGCCAGAGCTTGTCGGACCGGAACATCATCAGCTCGTCGAGCACGACGGCACCGAGCAGGGCGAACAGCGGCAGCGCGAACAGGTAGCAGCGGATCAGGATCTCGCCGCCGTAGGGCTGGGCGACGGCCATGGCGAACGCGGTGACCGCCATCAGCACCAGGGTGAGCGAGCGCTTCGCCTTGCGGCGCAACAGGAGCGCGCCGATCGCGGCGAGCAGGCCGACCACGACGGTGATGCCGATGCGCACGTCCAACATGGCGGTTCGGCCCGCGTTGCTGGACAGTCGCTGGTCAAAGCCTTGGTTCACCGAGGAGCTGAGGTTGCCGATGGAGCCGGTGATCTCGTGCAGCTGGCTGATCCAGAAGTCGCGCCCGCCGAGCACGAACCAGACGACCGCGGTCAGCAGCACCACGAACGGCAGCCAGCGCGCCCACAACCGCCCGCACAGCAACAGGATCAGCAGCAGGCCGGCCAGCATGTACGGGGAGAGCTGGTGCGACGGCGCCAGCGCGAGCCCGAGCACCACGACCAGGACTTCCGCGACCATCCGTTCCATCGGTGTGTTGGCCGGCACCGGCGGGCGCAGGAACTGGTCCCTGCGCACCGGTTCGAGCAGGCCGGGCCTTGTCAGGTAGCGGAAGGTGATGGCGAGACCGGCCAGCAGCAGCAGGAACGTGGAACCCTGCGGGGACAGGTAGTCCTGTTCGGTCCAGTTGCCGATCAGGAACACCCACGCGGCCAGCCAGGCGATCCGGCCGGGCCCGAACACGGACAGCGCGATCGCGCGCACCGCGATGGTCGCGGTGCCGGTCAGCACCACCGGCGCGAACGAGATCAGCACCGAGGAGTCCTTGACGCCGCTGGCCCCGGTGAGCAGGCCGAGGAAGGCGAAGAATCCCGGCCAGCTGAACCGCGCGTCGAAGTTGTGCAGCACCTCGCCGTGCGCGTTGACGTAGTCGGCGAAACCAACGTGCAGCCAGGCCACCGGCAACCGGCCGACCGGCTCGGCGGCCGGTTGCAGGCCGTAGACGGCGAGCACGGCCATGACCGTGATCATGGTCAGCGCCCAGCCGCGCTGCCTGCCGCGCAGTTCGACCACGAACGCGATCACCAGCAGCGGATACGCGATCAGCAGCACCGGTGAGAGTTCCGGCAGGATGCCGAAGCTGCCCAGTGTGGCCGGGTCGATCGGGTGGAAGCCGGCCAGCCAGCAGATCGCCGCGACGACCGCGATCAGCGGTCCCGCGTTGTTGGTGGCGAAGGCGCGCAGCTGATCGGCGGTGCTGCCGCGATCGGCCGGCTGCGGCGCAGGTGGGTTCATCACCGCGGTCATGCGGCCAGTCCGCTCGCGACGGGCACGGTCTTCTCGATCTCCTTGGGACGAACGCGGCCACGCAGCATGACGCCCGCCGCGGTGGCGACCAGCACCTGCACCACGGCGAAGCCGAGGCCGATGTAGGTAAGGTCGGCGGGCACGAACAGCGCGACCGGGATCATGGTGGCCGCGCTGGACAGTTGTAGCGCGGCGACGAGGATGCCCTTGCCCTGGGCCTGTGAAACGCCGATGGTGAGCAGCACGAGCAGGCGGGGCAGGCAGCCGAGCAGGACCAGTTGCAGCGCGGTCGCGCCGAGCGCGGCGTACTCGGTGCCGAACAGCCGCAGCAGCGGGTGCGCTATCGCGATGCCGATGATCATCAGCGGCGCGAACAGGATCGCCAGCCGGGTGCCCGCCGTCCTCGCCAGTTCCCGCACCTGGCCGGGGTTGGCCGCGACCCGCACGACCAGCGAGTTGACGAACGCGGTGCCGGCCACGTCCAGCGCGGTGACCGCGGTCCACACCACGAAGAACACGGCGCCGTCTGCCGCGCCGACCCGGCCGGTGACGATCAGCGGGAGCAGGTAGTAGAGCAGGGACTGGCCGATGGTGGCCAGGTAGGTGGGGCCGAGCAGGCGGGTGAGTTCGGTGCGGTCCGGCAGCAGGCCGTCGGGCAGGGCGCGGCGCTGCGCTGCGGCACGCGAGACGATCACGCTGACCACGAGCGCGGCGACGCCGGCCGGGATCACCCAGGACAGGATGATGCCCAGCGCGCCGGCCGCCGATCCGGCGACCAGCAGGATGCCGACCCGGCCGATGCCGAACCCGAGGTTCTTCACCAGCACGACGCCTGCCTTGCCGACGCTGGTCAGCACCGGGTCCTGGAACTGCATGACCGCCCAGGCCAGCGTGGTCGCGGTGAACAGCGGCCAGCTCCAGCCGGGCAGTGCGGCCAGCGCGGCCCGGCCGGACGGCAGCGCGACGAACACGCAGACGCCGACCAGCGCCCCGCCGATGATCACCAGGTAGATCCGGGAGAGCAGCGTCGAGGTCCGGCCGCCGGCACGCGGAATCCAGCGCAGCACGGCGGGCCCGAGGGACAGCTGGCTGAGGCTGGCGACCAGCAGGAAGCCGGAGGTGAACGCGGTGGTGGTGCCGACGACCTCGCGGCTGGCCAGGTGTGCGGAGATCAGCCAGCCGATCAGGCCGGCGACCGAGGTGAACGCGGCGCCGAGCGAGAGCCAGATGCCATCGCGGACCATCCGGCCGTCCTTGACGGTCATGTCGCCCGTTCCGTGAGTTCGGCAACGCTCGGGGCGCGCAGCAGGTGGTGGACCAGCGGCGCCAGGGTGAGCACGCCGAGCACGAAGACCGCGGTGAGCGGGTGCCAGGCGTGCAGCACGAGCATGGCCTGGCCGATGATCATGCCGATGGCGATGCCCAGCGCGACGCCGACGGCCCACCGGAAGGACAGCGGGGCCGAGCGCAGGTAGGCCGTGACCGACCAGCCGGGCGCGAGCACCATGAACGCCGTGGTGAGGATGAGCCGCCAGTTGCCGCCGGCGCCGACGAGTTCGGCGATCAGCGTGGCGAGGGTCAGCGCGATCAGCAGCGCCGCGGTGCCGCGGCGCTGCTGGACCGAGCTGATCGGCTGGGTCAAGGGTGTCACCGTCTTGAGAGTCATCTCGCCATCCGGATGGCTGGTTCGTTGGCGCGTTCGGCCACGGTGCGTTGGGGTTCTGGCAGGCGCAGGGTCCTGCGTGGCGCGGTCAGCGCGGCGCGCAACACCCGCGCCGGGCCCGCGAGCATGCCGGCGCGTTCGGCCTTGGCCAGTTCGGCCGGGAAATCATCGCCCCGGCCCGCGTTGCGTTCGGAGTCGTCCGCGACGGTGTGCCGCAGGCCGGCGGGAAGCCTACGCAGCACCGCGAGCGCCTCGGCCGGCCTGCGCGCGACATACACCGCGAACATCGGGAAAAGGCCGGTGCCGTAGTTGAACATCTGCTTGGCCAAGGCGGCGACCTCCCGTCGGTGTTCGTGCCGGACCACGGCGTGCGGACTGTAGACGAGCGTCCCGCCGCCTCGGATGAGCCGGATGAACAATTCCAGATCCTCGCCGGAGCCGGTCGGCGTGCCCGGCCCGAGCAGTGGATCACACCCGCCGAGCTGCCGATAGGCCGTGACCCGCCAGGCCATGCTGTTGCCGGAGCCGAAAAGGCCCGCCGCGAACGGATACAGCCCGAGCCGCCCTGACTCGCCGGGTCGCACCGGGCCGTCAACGCCATCGGCGGTGAACCGGCGCCTGGCCAGTCCCTTGCCGAAGCCGCCCCAGTTCTCGAACCACTGCTGGGCCGGCGTGTCCAGGGCGAGCGGGAGGACGAGGCCGGTGACGCAGTCCACGTCGGGATCGGCGAACTCGGCGACGATCGCGCGCAGCCAGTGCCGGTCGACGACCGCGTCGTCGTCGGTGAACGCGATGATCTCGCCGCTCGCCTCGGCCGCGCCCCTGTTGCGCGCGTTGCTCGCGCCGGCGGCGGGCTCCTCGACATAACGCAGTCGTCGATCCGAGGCGACGAACTCCTTGAGCGGCACCGAGTTCGCCGTGCCCGGCCGGTTGTCGACCAGCAGGACCTCCAGGTCCGGATAGTCGGTGGCCAGAATGGACCGCGCGCAGCGGATCGCGGTGTCGGCCCCGCCCGCGATCGGGATCACCACGCTCACCATCGGCGTGTACTCGCGGGAGGGCGCCGGCTCCGCCTTGGGCAGGCGCTCGATCGCCGTGGTGAGTTCGGTTCCGGACACGACGCCGTCCCGCAGCGCGAGCGGGACCTCGCCGAGCACGGTCGCGCCGCGCCGCACCAGCACCCGCGCGCTCGCCGGTTCGACCGGTGCGTCGACAGGACGAAGTCGGACACCAGGTCCCACGTCCGCGAGGTCGACCTCGCCGATGGCGATCGGCGCCGGGCCGGTCGTGTCCCTGGTCAGCTCGACGTCGCGGCCGCGCAGATAGCCCAGCGCCGCGCTGAGCACGGACAACACCAGCGCGAACGCACCGCGCACGCGGCCGGACGCGAGTTCGCGCAGCACGGCGAGTGGGATGATCCTGCTGGTGTAGGCGCGCTCGGTGGACAGCGCGTCGTCCGCGCCGACCAGCTTGGCGATGGCCGCCTTGGACACGCCCTCCGCATAGCTGCGCCTGCGCAGGTAGGACCAGCTCAGGCGGTCGGCGCTGACCTGGTGGTGCACCAGCGCGGCCGGTTCGAACAGGATGCGTGCCTGGCGGTCCGTCTGTCGCAGCCGAATACACAGTTCGGTTTCCTCGCAGCCGAGCGGGAGCGTGCCGACCCGGCCGATGCCTTCGGTGAATCCGCCGATTCGGGAAAAGACGGATGCACGAAACGCCATATTGCAACCCATTACGTTGCGCACCTGCGCAAGTGTTTGAGGTTGCCCGTGATAGGTGCAGCCGACCACCCAATCCAATTCCCCGCGCGTCGGCCGCGCACCGCCGCGCCGGGCCGGCAGGGTCACCGGCCGCTCGGCAGGAAAGACCGGCGTCGCCGCACCGCCGACCGCCTGCACGTTCGGGTCCCCAAACGGCGCGGTCAGCGCGGCCAGCCAGCCCGGCCCGGCATACGCGTCGTCGTCGAGGAAGGCGATGACCTCGCCCTTCACCTGCGCCAACGCCGTGTTCCGCGCACCGGACAGGCCACGCTGGCCGGTGTTCTCGATCACGGTCACCGAACTGTCCACATGAGAGCGGAGCCGCTCGGCGAGCGCGGGATTGTGATCGACGACGACCAGGATCTCCGCTGGTCCCGGCTGTTGTTCGGCGACCGAGTCGATGGCGCGGAGCAGCTCGACCCAGCGCCGTTGCGTATAGGCACAAATCACCACGGACACATCGGGAGCGTTCACAGGCTCTTCTCCGGCAGCATGCGCGCCGCCACGCTCCCCGTGATCTCCGCTGCCACCTCGTGCCGATCACGGCGCATCCGGTTGGCGCGCCCGCGCTCGGCCATGATCGTACGCAGCACCCGGTAACCGTCCACGAACGTGCGCAGGTTGCTCTGGCCGTACACCCGCGACCGCTCCATGCTGGGCACCTCGGCGATCTTCAGCCCGGCCGCCACCACCCGGCAGCTGATCACCGTCTCGATCTCGAAACCATCGCACCAGATCATCTGGCCGGCGGCACTACGCAGTTCGGGTGACGGCAGATCGAGCACCGGGACCACGTCCTCCCGCCAGAACGCGTTGTACCCGTAGCACAGGTCGGTGAAATTCGTCCTGAACAGCAGATTGCTGATTCCATTGAGGACCGAATTGCCCGCGGCGCGCAGGCCGGTGATGTCCTCGCTGCCGGAGAGGTGCTTGTGTTCTGAATGGAAGCGGGTGCCCTTGGCGAAGTCGGCACCGCGCACGAGCGCGTCGACGAACGCCGGGATCTCGGCGGGATCGGCTGAGCCGTCCGCGTCGAACATCACCACGATATCCCCTGTCGCGGCGAGGAAACCGCAGGCCAGCGCATTCCCCTTGCCCTTGCGCGTCTGCCGCAGGATGCGCGCGTCCGGGCGCAGCCTGCGCGCCGTCTCCATGGTGCCATCGACCGACCATCCGTCGACCAGGATGATTTCGTGCTCAGCCGGTAACTCGGGCAGGATCAGTTGGAGGTTGCGCGCCTCGTTGCGAGCCGGAATGACGATGCTCAGGGTCGGACTTGCGTTACGCGCCATCGATTGCTTTGCCTCACTGTATCTTACCAGCCCCCTGACAGGGGCCTGCCCCTCTGGGAGCTGGCTTCGCGGAGTGCCACCGAGGTGAAACAGGGTCCGGCCCCCCATCGGGCAACGCGACCATCGTGCGACGCTTTGACCGTATTGGTTAGGCCGAACGTCACACCATAGAGTGTGACCCTGTTCACAAAGCATCTACCTAAAGTAGCTATTTTGCCGGTGACTCGCATGGTTGTCGCTGTTGTTACACAAACGTTCCATGTCAATCCCCCAAAAGTTCTTGGCCCACATTCTGTCAATATGCTGGAATGGTTCGCTGAGCACAGTGGAAGAGGGTCGGAATGAACACGGTGTCCATGCGGGAGGGGACACCAGCGGTGTCCGTCTGCGTTCCCGCTTATCAGGCAGGTGCTCATCTGGCTACCGCCATTCGTAGCGTACTGGGCCAGAACTTCGCCGATTTCGAGTTGGTCGTGCTGGACAACGGATCCACCGATCAGACGTCGGACATCGTCCGTTCCTTCGTCGACCCACGAATTCGGTTGGTTCGCAACGAAAAGACCGTCTCCATGACCGCGAACTGGAACCGCGCGGTCGAGCTGTGTCGAGCGCCACTGGTGAAGTTGCTCTGCGCTGACGACGCACTGAGGCCGGACTGTTTGCGTATTCAACATCAGGTGCTGGCCGCGAATCCCCGGCTGAGCATGGCCGTGTGCCGGCGCGACTTCCTCGACGCGTCCGGCCGCCGTCTCGCCACCGGCCGGGGCCTTTCCGGCCTGCTCGGCGAGCACGACCAGGTCAGCGTGGCCCGCAGGGTGATCCGGCACGGCGGAAATCCGATCGGCGAACCCGGCTCCGTGTTGTTTCGCCGCAGCGCGTTCACCTCGGCTGGTGGTTTTGTCGAGGACATGAACCTGGTACTGGACATCCACCTGTGGCTGCGCCTGCTCGCGCACGGCCCGATGTTCGGCACCGAGGACAGCCTCGCCGTCTTCCGGATCAGCGCTGGTTCGCTTTCCGGTCGCTCACACCGGGCAGGTCACCGGCAACAGCAGGACTGCAATGCCGAGGTCGTGGCCAATCCGCGGTACCGGATCCGCGAACTGGACCGGGTGATCGGCTCCGTCGCCGCACCACTCGCCCAGTTGCGCAGGCGTGGCCTGTTCAGCCTCGCGCAGTTCGGTCATCGGACACGCGGCGCCTGATCCGATCCACTTCGTCGGTCAGCAGCGCACGCAGGCCGTTCACCTCGCCGAGCAGGCGCGCCGACTCGCGCGCTCTGTTGGCGACGAGATCGACGACATGTTCGTGAAGAACCTCCGCCGTGACCCGGTCCGTGCGCACCGCGCGATCCACGGCGCCGACCGAGGCCAGAAAGTCCGCGCACTTCGGCTGGTATTCCAGGCCGACGACGGGCACGCCGGCCGCAGCGGCGAGCACCAGCGCGTGCAGTCGTTCGGCGACCAGCAACGTGCACGACGCGACAGCGGCGAAGAAACTCGACGTGGTGGCCGCGGTCACCAGCTCGGCGCGGTCCTCGGCGATGCCGGCGCGGGTCAGGCAGGACCGGATCGCCGGCTCGTCCTTGGGGTTCACCACGATCGCACGCACCCGCCAGCCCTCGCCCGCCAGTGACTTCACCAGGCCGGCGAGGGCGTCGACGACCCGCTCGTGATCATGGCCCCACAGGTCGTCACCGAAGCCCAGATTGATGCCGAGCAGCTTCTCCTCCGGTCCCGGCACGTCCTCGCCCGGTTCGTGCAGCAGCGCGGGATCACCGACCATCCTGGTCGGGATGCCCACATCCGTCAGCAGTTCCACCGAACGCGGGCCGCGCACGGTCACCGCGTCGAAGTTGGCGCAGACGCCGCGCCAGCGAGCGAGTTCTCCGTTGGCGGAGAACGAGTTCCGGCCCTGGAACGCCGGGTCCTCGACGCCGGCCCCGATCATGAACCACGGCTTGGCCCTGGCCAGCAGCGCACCGTTGGCGGTCAGCACCATCCGCCAGTTGCGGCGGCCGATCGCGGTGCCGCCGCCGAGCAGCAGCGCCCGCAGCCCACTGCCGGCCAGTGCCCCGCCGGCAACGCGTTTCGCCAGGTCGGCCAGTTGATACGGGGCATGCGTCTGCTCGACGACACCGAGCCGGCGGATCAGCGCGTCCGCGATGGCGTCGTCGCCCAGATTGCGTTGGCCGGTCCAGCCGACGTAGAGCAGGGTCCTCGGTTGCCGCGCGGACAACGTCATCGCCACCTCGGATTTCGTTGATCGTCGATCGAGCATCGAAGTACTACTTCCGGCTCGCCTTGCGGATCTCGTCCATGCCGAGGTTGGCCAGCGCGTCCGCGCGCTCGTTACCCGGATCACCGGCATGGCCCTTGACCCACAGCCATTCCACCTCGTGCCGCTCGACGGCCTTGGCCAACCGCTGCCAGAGGTCCGCGTTCTTCACCGGTTTGCGGTCCTTGGTGAGCCAGCCGTTGCGCTGCCAACCAGTGAGCCAACTGGTGATGCCGTTGCGCAGGTAGCTGCTGTCGGTGAACAGCCGGACCTTGGCCGGCCGGGTCAGCGCCTCCAGCGCCTGGATCGCGGCCATCAGCTCCATCCGGTTGTTCGTCGTTGTCGGGCCTTCGCCACCGTGCAGCTCCTTGGTGTGCGAGCCGTATCGCAGCAGCGCGCCCCAGCCGCCCGGCCCGGGATTGCCGCTGCACGCGCCGTCGGTGTAGATGTCGACGTGATCGGCTGGCCGCGCCGACGGTTCTTCCTGCCGCATCTGACAAAGTCTTCCTGGCCGCATCACAGTCCAGCTCGTCGGGGTCGACCGACTCGCACACTGGCGCTGTGCTGACGCAGACAGCGGTGGTCGTCGCGGTCGTGCTGGTCGTCGGGTGGCTCGGGCGGACGCTCGCGCGCCTGCTCAGACAGCCGACCGTCATGGGTGAACTCGCGCTCGGCCTGCTCGCCGTGCCGATCCTGCTGGCCGCAACCGATCGCGGCGTGCTGGACGTGCTGCTGCCGACGAAGGTCGTGGCCAACCTCGGCATCCTCGGCAACGCGGGCCTCGCGCTGTTCCTGGTTGGCGTTGCGCACGAGCTGCGTGGCTCGCTGATCGGCACCCGGTTCGCCTCGCTCGGCTGGGTGACCGTTGGCGCGCTGGTACCGCCGCTGGCCTGCGGCGTCGTGGTCGCGGGCTGGCTGCTCGCCGCGCACGATCCCGCGCTGCGCGGCAGCGCGCCGGTGCCCGCGTTCGTCCTGGTGCTCGCGGTCTCACTGGCGGTCACCGCGGTCCCGGTGCTGGCCAGAATCCTGGCCGAGCGCAAGCTGACCACGTCGCTGCCCGGCCGACTCTCGCTGAGCGCGGCCGCCGTGGTGGACGCGGTCGCATGGCCGCTGCTCGCGGTCGCGATCGGGCTGGCCGGGGGCAGGCTGAGCAGCGCGGGCCTCGCCCTGCTGACCTTGGTGGTCGGCGTCGCGGTGAGCGTCGGCGTCCGGCGGGTGCTGCGCACCGAGGTGGCCGGCCGGTTTGCCGCCCGCCGTCCCGCGGTGGTCGCGGTGCTGATCGGCGTCGCCGCGATCGGCTGCGCGAACCTGGTGTCCGCGCTCGGCCTTTCCTCGGTGTTCGGCGCCTTTCTCGTCGGCCTCGCCGTGCCTGGCAACAGACCGCCCGCCGAGGAGTCCGACCTGCCGGCGCGGGAGCATCCGGTCGGCTGGGCGTTGTCGGTGCACCGGGTGAGGCGGGTCGGGCTCGCCCTCGTGCCGGTGTTCTTCGTGCAGACCGGACTTGAGGTGTTCGCAAGGCCGTTCTCGGTCGTGCCGTGGACGGCCATCGTCGTGGTCACCGCGCTGGGCCTGCTCGGCAAGCTCGCGGGCGGCTACGCGGGCGCCCGCATGGCCGGGTACTCGCGGATCACCTCGGCCCAGGTCGGCGCCCTGCTCAACACCAGAGGTCTGACCGAGATCGTCGCCATCCAGGCCGGCTTCCACGCCGGCATCCTGACCGCGCCGATGTTCGTGAGCTGCCTGGTCATGGCGCTGGTCACCACCTGCGCCACCGGCCCGCTGCTGAGTTGGACCAACCGCAGCCCGGCGCGGCGCGCCCTGCTCACCTCCCCCGGTGGGCCCTGATCAGGTCCGCGTAGCGGCGACCGCTGGTCTTGACCGTGCGGACCTGGGTCTCGTAGTCGACGTGGACTAGGCCGAAGCGCTTGTCGTAGCCGTAGGCCCACTCGAAGTTGTCCAAAAAGGACCATGCGAAGTAGCCGGCAAGGGGCACGCCGCTCGCTGCCGCGCGATCGAGGGCGGCCAGGTGCGATTGCAGGTAGGCGGCGCGGTCCGGGTCGTCGACCGAACCGTCCTTGCCGACCTTGTCTTCGTAGGCCGAGCCGTTCTCGGTGAGGTAGATCTTGGCGGGCTGGTACTCCTTGGCGATCCGGACCAGCAGCTTCTCAAGGCCATCCGGGTTGACCTCCCAGTCCATGGACGTGCGCGGCACGCCGGGCAGGTGCAGCTGCTTGGCGTGCGGGATCGGGCCCAGCGGGTCGTCCGCGACGATGATCCGGAAGTAGTAGTTGACGCCGAGGAAGTCCATGGGCGTCGCGATGATGTCGCTGTCGCCGGGCTGTTCGGGCAGGTCGACGCTGTACAGCTCGCGCATGTCCGCGGGGAAGCCCCGGCCGAACACCGGGTCGAGCCACCAGCGGTTGGTGTGCCCGTCGGCCCGCTCGGCCGCCGCGATGTCCGCAGGCGAGTCGGTCACCGGCTCGCACGGGCTCGGGTTGATCACGATGCCGACCCGCGCCGGCAGCTTCGCCTCGGCGCGGATCGCGGACATGGACAGGCCGTGGCCGAGCAGCAGGTGGTAGGAGGCCCGCACCGCCTCGGTGATGTCCGACCGGCCGGGTGCCTGCCGGCCTTCGAGGTAGCCGATCCACGCCGAGCACAGCGGCTCGTTGATGGTGATCCAGTCGCTCACCCGATCACCGAGCTTGCGCGCGACCACCGCAGAATACTCGGCAAGCCGCTCCGCTGTCGTCCGCTCCGGCCAGCCGCCCTGATCCTGCAACACCTGCGGCAGGTCCCAGTGGTAGAGCGTGACGAACGGCCGGATCCCGGCCGCCAGCAGCTCGTCCACCAGCCGGTCGTAGAAGTCGATCCCGGCCTTGTTCACCGCGCCGCCACCGGCCGGCAGGATGCGCGGCCAGGCGACGGAGAAGCGGTAGGCGTCCACGCCGAGTTCGCGCATCAGCGCGATGTCATGCTGCCGACGGTGGTAGTGGTCGCAGGCCACGTCACCGTTGTCGTTGTTGTCGATCCGCCCCGGCGTGTGCGAGTAGGTGTCCCAGATGGACGGTGATCGACCGTCCTCGGCCACCGCCCCTTCGATCTGATAGGCGGAAGTGGCCACCCCCCAGGTGAAATCCGGGACGAGGGCGGGGAAATCGGTCATCTGTGCGGACTCCTTGGGTTCTGGCTGGCGAACGTACTTACCTGCCCGGTACTACTTCACGGCACTACTTCACGGCACCGGCGGTGAGGCCGGCGACGAGATAGCGGCGGAGCAACAGGAATCCGACGACGACCGGGATGCTCACCACGAGCGATGCCGCCATCACCTGGTTCCAGTACACCTGGTTGAGCGTGGCATAGCCCTGGAGGCCGACGGCGAGCGTCCTTGTCGAGTTGTTCGTCATCACGGACGCGAACAGCACCTCGCCCCACGCGGTCATGAACGAGTACACGGCGACCGCGATGATGCCCGGCATGGCGGCCGGCACGACCACCCGCAGCAGCGCGCCGACCGCGCCGTTGCCGTCCACCTTCGCGGCCTCGTCAAGGTCGCGCGGGATCGAGTCGAGGTAGCCGACCAGCATCCAGATGGAGAACGGCAGCGTGAAGGTCAGGTAGGTGATGATCAGCGCGAGCCTGCTGCCGAACAGTTGGATGCCGAGGTCGTTGCCGAGGTTGACGAAGATCAGGAACAACGGCAGCAGGAACAGAATGCCCGGGAACATCTGCGTGGACAGCACGGTGATCTTGAACAATCCCTTGCCTGGGAAGTCGTAGCGGCTCAGCGCGTAGGAGGCGAACAGCGCCACGATCACCGAGAACACGGTCGCACTGGTCGCCACGATCGCGCTGTTGGCGAAGTAGGTCGCCAGCGGGATCGTCGACCACATGTCGACGAACGGCTGGAACGTCAGGTGTGACGGTATCCAGTGGAACGCCGCCTGCACGTCACCGAGCGGCTTGAGCGCCGAGGTGACCATCACGTAGACCGGGATCAGGGTGAACAGCAGCAGGAGGGTCAGCCCGATCCGCCTGGTCCACCTGAACCACCGTGGCTCACGCAACGTGCCGCCTCCTGTTCGTGATCAACAGGTAAACGCTGGTTATGACCAGCAGGAACAGCAGCAACAGCACGGACATCGCAGAGCCGACGCCGAAGTTCCAGGTGACGAACGAGTTCTGGTAGATGTGGATGGCGATCACGTCGGCCTGCTGTGGCGGTGACTGGCCGAACAGCACGTAGGGCGTGTTGAAGTCATTGAACGTCCACAGGGTCAGCACCAGGACCAGCACCTGGTTGACCGGGCGCAGCAGTGGCATGGTGACCTTGCGGATCTGCTGGCCGACGGACGCACCGTCCAAAGTGGCCGCTTCGTAAATCTCCTGCGAGATCGACTGGAGACCGGCGGTCACGCACAGGAACACGAACGGCCAGTTGCGCCATACCGACACGACCAGCATCGCCAAGAAGCTGTTGCCGCCGATCAGCCAGAACGGCCTGGTCGAGGTCAGGCGCAACTGGTCGACAAGGACGTGGTTGACCAGGCCGGTGTCGCGCTGGAGCATGAAGCTCCACACGATCACCGCCGCGTAGACCGGCAACGCGTACGGGATCAGGAAGAGCGTGCGGAGCAGGCTGCGACCCCAGAAACTCCGCTGCATCAGGATGCTCGCCGCGGTGCCGATGAACCAGGAGATCCCCACCGACAGCACCGTGTACTCGACGGTGATCCACAACGAGTGCAGCAGCGCGGACCCGATCGGGCCGCCGAAGTCGATGGTGACCCGGTAGTTGTCGAACCCGGCGCCCGGCGCCTGCGTCCAGTTCGCGATGTAGAACTGGGTGAGCTTGAGGAAGCTCATGATCACACCCCACACCATCGGGATGAGGTGGATCAGCAGTTCCAGCAGCAAAGCGGGCAGCAGGAACAGGTAGGGCAGGCCGAGCTTGCGCAGCCTGCGAAACCTCGGCGCCTTCGGTGCACTGGCAAGGGTGGGCGCGCCCGCCGCACCGGGCGCGAGCTCGGTACGGCGGGGCGTGCTGGGGGTCGCGAGCGCCATCAGCCGACGGCTCCCTTCAACAATGTCGGCGAATCCTCAGCCACCGGCGGCCATCTGCTGGTCGGCCGTGGTGAGCGCGGCCTTCACGGTTGCGTCGTTGATGGGCTTACCGCTGGCCGCATCCGCGAACAACACCTTCATCTGCTCACCGACCGCGGTCTCGAACTGGCTCTCCTTGGCCACCTGCGGCAGTGGTGCCGAGGTCGTGCCGAGCACCTGCTGCAACACCTTGTCGGTTGGCGTCTGGAAGGCCGGGTCGGCGTAGGCGGCCTTGACCGTGGGCAGCGAGCCGTAGGCGGCGTTCAACTCCTCCTGGATCGGCGTGGACGTCATGAACTTGACGAACTTGATCGCGCCGTCCTTGTTCTTGGTGTTCTTGAAGATGGCGATGTTGATACCGGCGACCATGCTGTTCACCTGCTTGCCCTGGCCGGCCGGTGGCAGCGGGATCGGCGCGATGCCGTAGTCGTCGGGGCTCATCCCGTCGGTCTTGAGCGAACCGTCCGCGCCCTGCCACATCACCATCGCGACCTTGCCGGACGCGAAGTCCTGTAGCGCCTCGGTGCCGTTGGCGTACTCGGCGTCGGAGGTGTTGACGATGTGGTTGCGCGCCATCAGGTTGATGTACTGCTCGACTCCCGTGACCTCCTGCGGCGAGTTGAACTGCGGCGTGCTGCCGTCCTTGGCGAACAGCGTGGCGCCGTGCTGCTGGCCGAAGATGAACGCCATGTGCGCGTTCTCCGAGTCGCTGCCGCCCTCGACCGAAAGGCCGTAGTGGCCGTCCGTCGTCAGCTTCTGGCCATCCGCGATCAGTTCGTCCCAGGTGGTCGGCGGGTTGGCGATGCCGGCCGCCGCGAACATCTTCTTGTTGTAGTACAGGCCGTAGGCGTTGGCGTAGATCGGCAGGCCGACCGGGTCCTGGCCGGCGGCGCCGGTGGCCGAGAGGGACAGGAACCGGCTCCTGTCGCCGATCTGGCTCATGATGCTGGAGTCGAACGGCAGGAACGCGCCGGTTGCCTGCAACGAGGCGGACCAGGTGTTGCCGATGTTGAGCACATCGGGGCCCTGACTCGAGGTTGCCGCGGCCAGGATGCGGTTGAGCAGGTCGGACCAGGGAATGACCTCCATGTTGACCTTGATCCCGGTCTGCTTCTGGAACGCGGCCAGCGCGGGCGCCATCACCTGGTTGTCGTTGGCGATGCTGGTGCCCTGGTCACTGGCCCAATAGGTCAAAGTGGTCGGTGAAGTGTTGCCTGCCGAACTTCCACCGCCACCACAAGCGGTGATGGATGCGGCGGTCAGCAGGGCGAACGCTGCGACCGAGGCGAATCTGGCTAAGGACACGGTGCGGCTCCTCGTTGAGCTGGTACCCGGGCTCGTCGACCGGCGGCAGTCGGAGCACCATTGCTGCACGTCTTTATTCAAGGCGTGATTGAATCCGATTGTCTCGGATGAGTCAAGGCTTAGGTCAAGCCGTAAAATATGCGTGTTGGCGGATGAAGGGACCTCGATGGCGAAGCTGAGCACGGTGCGCGACCTGCGTCGTGGCAACCGGTCGGTGCTCCTGACCAAGCTGTTCACCGAGGGGTCGTGCAGCAGGCAGGAGCTGAGCCGGTCCACCGGCCTGAGCCAGGCGACGGTCAGCAACGTGATCGGCGAACTCATCGCCGACGGCATCGTCACCGAGGCCGGTCTCGTCGACTCGGACGGCGGCCGGCCGCGCACGCTGCTGCGCATCGACCCCGACTTCGGCCACGTCGTCGGCGTTGACGTCGGCGAGACCAAGGTCAAGGTCGAGCGGTTCGACCTCGGCATGCGCGTGCGCGGCACCGCCGAACTGCTCCTGCACTCCGGCGGTCGGGACGTGGACGAGGTGGTCAGCCACGTCGTCACGGGCATCAGGACCGTGCTCACCGATCCGGACATCGACCCCGAGATCGACGTGCTCGGCGTCGGCATCGGCGTGCCCGGCATCGTCGAACGCGGTCCGCGCCTTTTCGTGAACTCGCAGGCCGCCGGCTGGAGCGCGGTACCGTTGGTGGAGTTGGTGCAGGCGCAGATCCCGCTGCCGCTGCACGTGGACAACGGCGCCAAAACCCTCGGCCTCGCCGAGATGTGGTTCGGCACCGGCCGGGGCACCAAGGACGCGGTCGTCGCGCTGCTCGGCTCGGGCGTCGGCGCCAGCGTGATCGCCGGCGGGGCCACCTACCAGGGCGCGACCGGCAGTGCGGGCGAGTGGGGCCACACCACGATCGAGGTGGGTGGCAGGCGATGCCGTTGCGGCGCCAACGGCTGCCTTGAGGCGTACATCGGCGCGGGTGCGATCCTGGACCGCTACCAGACCCTGCGCAGAGCCAAACCTGCCGCGTCCGAGGACGAGGAGTCGGCCATGGCCGACCTGCTCAGCGCCAACACCACGACCGCGACCAAGGTGATCGACGAGGTGATCACATACCTCGGCGCGGGCCTTGCCAACCTGATCAACCTGTTCAACCCCGAGCTGATCATCGTCGGCGGCTGGGCCGGTCTGCTGATCGGCGAACGCAAACTCCCCGAGATCCGCGCGGCCGCCGCCGAGCATGCGCTGCACCGCCCGTTCGCGCAGGCCACCATCGAGTTGGCCAAACTCGGCCAGGACGCGGTCGCGCTCGGCGCTGCCGCCCTGCCGGTCGAGCAGTTCCTTGCCACGGGCGGCGCCAAGTCCGGCACAGCGGCCCAACCCGCCTGAGCTACTCCCCGGTCCACTCCGGCACCCGCTTGGCCCCGAACCCCGCGATCCCGGCCCGAAAATCGGCGGACCCGTAGACCCGTTCGATGATGTCCGCATCCTCGACCCGCGCGGCGTCGCGCAGCCGCCGCAGCGCCGTCTTGGTCGCCCACATGGTCAGCGGCGCGTGCCCGGCCAGCCGCTCGACCAACCGCGCCAGTGCCGCGTCCACGTCCTCGGTGATCTCGGCGAGGAACCCGGTCGGCACCAGTTCGTCCGTGGTCGCCAAGCGGGCGGTCAGCAGCAGGTCCATGGTGCGGGCAGCGCCGAGCTGGCCGCTGATCAACGCCATCGTCGACGCGGAGAGGCAGTTGCCGACGGTGCGCGCGATCGGCACCCCGAACCGCGCGCCCGGCCTGCTGATCCGCAGATCGCAGGCGGACGCGATGGCCAGGCCCGCGCCGACGCAGAAGCCGTCGATGACCGCGATGGCCGGCACCCGCACCTCGGCGAGCCGGGTCAGAACGGCTGTCGTCTTCCGCTCGTACTCGACGCCGTCGACACCGTCGCGGAACTCGGCGAACTGCGCGATGTCCGTGCCCGCGACGAAAGCGGCACCGCCAGCACCACGCAACACCAAGGCTCTGATCCCCGGCTCGGCGTCCGCGCGTTCGCAGGCCGCGACAAGCCCCTCGTACATTGCCCACGTCATGGCGTTGCGCTGGGCCGGCCGGTTGAACACGACGGTCAACACGCCAGCTTCGGCGTTCACCGGAAGTTCATCGGTTTCCGACATGTGTCACCGTTCAACGGGGGTTTGGCACCGGCCATCGACTCGCCTCCGTATCGTCGTTTCCGACCTGGGGGGCGACGGGTAACCTACTGTATACAGTAGAGAACTTAGAGCAGGTGAGGGTGATGAGCACGGAGTCCTCGATCACGTCCAGCGCGCCGGCACCGCAGAGCCCGATCGCCGGCACCATGTCCAAGGTCGTGCCCCCACCCAGCATGGCGGCGCTGGCCGCGGACGCGCTTCGGGCGATGATCCTCTCCGGCGACATGCGGCCGGGTCAACGCATCATCGAGAACCAGCTCACCGAACAGCTCGGCGTGTCCCGCCCACCGCTGCGCGAGGCGCTGATCATGCTCGTGCACGAGGGTCTCGTCGTGCAGCACCCTCGGCGCGGTGCCGTGGTCACGCCGCTGACCCAGCACGACGTGTACGAGATCGTCACGCTCCGCGAAGAACTGGAGGAGCTGGCGATCAGCCTCGGCATCCCGGTGACCAGCGAGGAACTGCTCCGCCCCTGCCGCCGCGCCCTCGACTACCTCACCGCCGCCGCCGACGCGGGCGACGAGGCCGCGGTCACCGGCCACGCGTTCGCCTTCCACCTGGCCGTCATCGGCCTGGCCGGCAACCGCAGGCTCACCGAGACCTATCGGTCGCTCGCGCTGCAGATGCAGCTGTGCATGGCGATGAACCGGGGCGCGACCAAGGCCGTCGAGTCCCTGGCCGGCAACGTCGAGCGGCACCGGATACTGCTGGAAGTCATCGAGACCGGCGACCAGGAAGCGGTGCGCAAGGCCTTCCAGCAGCACGGCCACCAGCAGTTCCTTGCCGAGTACGTGGATGCCCTGGACGGCCCGTCCCCGCAGTCGCAGGCGTGGCTGCAACGCATCCGAGGCCGCTAAAAGAGCGGGCTCAGCTCAACAGCACCGGCAGCGACTCGACCCCGTACACGATCGACAACTTGCGGAACGCCAGCTCCTCCGGCTCGACCGCAAGGCGCATTTCCGGGAAACGCCGGACGAGTGCCGGATAGGCGGCACGCAGTTCCATTTTCGCGAGTTCCGCGCCGATACACCGGTGCGCCCCGTAGCCAAACGCGAGATGCGATGTGGCCGGTCGCGTGAAATCGAATTTCTCCATGTTCTCGCCGAGCACGGAATCGCGATTTCCGGCGGCCAGCGAACACACCACGATATCGCCCTTTTCGATGTGCACACCCGCGATTTCAATGTCCTCGCGGGCGAACCTCGGAAAAGCCACCTGGACGACGGTCAGATAACGCAGCAGTTCCTCGACGAAATCGTCGACCGCGTCATCGTCGTCGCAAATCCGCACGAAACACTCGCGGTCGCGCAGCAACACCAGCGCGCCAAGCGTCAGCATGCTCGCCGTCGTCTCAAGCCCGCCGGTGAGCAGCCCGTCCGCCAGCCCAGCCAGCTCCCGGTCGTCGATCTCGTCGCCGTGCTCCTTGACCAGCTGCCCCAGCAGTCCGTCGCCCGGGTTCTCCCGCTGCTTGCGCACGATGTCCAGCAGGTAGGTCAGGGACTCGGAAATCGCGCCGAGCGAAGCACTCGCGCCACCGAAGAGGTCGAACCGCGCGGTGGAAAGGCGCTGGAAGTCGTCCCGGTCCTCATAGGGCACACCGAGCAGCTCGCAGATGGTCAGCGAGGGAATCGGCAACGCGAAGTACGTCGCGAGGTCGACCGGCTTGTCCGCCTTCGCCATCTGGTCGAGCTGATCCTCCACAATGGCGTGAATTCGCGGCGTGAGCCGGCTCAGCCTGCGCATGGTGAACTCCGGCGTCAGCACCTTGCGCAGCCGTGTGTGCACCGGCGGATCCGCGAAGCCGAGCCCACCAGGATTCTGGTCCTCGGTCACCCCGGCCGCGCCGACCAGATTCGTGAAGTCGTTGCTGAAACCGGCGGTATTGGCGAGAACCTTCTTGTTCTCCTCGTAACCGGTCACCAGCCACGCATTGAAACCGAACGGCAGGGAAATCCTACTGATCGGCTCGGTCGCGCGTTTCTGACCGAGCTCCGCCACCGGATCAAGCCCGTCGCGCCGCAAAGGCATCAGCGCGGCATCCGGCAGGAACGACATCTTGGCAAGGTTGAAACCCTTTTTCTGCGTCCGAGCCAAATACTTGCGCCCAACCCATGCGAGGATGCGCGACCGGAGATTCGCCATGAAAAAATTCTACCCGACCACCCGAATCACACCCCGCCAAGTCCTCACCACAACGCGCCAACCAGCACGAACTCTGCTACCGTCACACCTGGTGAACGACCGATGATAGAGCGTGAGAATGGTTGATTCGATCTTCGACGAGTACCCTTGGGCCAAGCACCTCCCGCCCGACGCCCGCGCCGAGTTCACGACCGATCTGGCCGACGCCGTCCAGGCATCGGCCGATCTGGACGACCCGTCGATACTCACCCGGCGCATCAGCGAATGGCGGGCGACCGCCCAGATCTACGCCGACCCGGCTCTGTTTCGAGCACTGGCCAGGCCGCTTCGTTGCGACGACGGCCCGGTCCGCGCGGCACTGACGACCGCACGCTGGATGATCAGCACCTGGGGAGGGCGTCGACAACGACTTGGTAGCGTCTTGGGTCGACGGTAGTCGTGGTACTCGCTGATCAGGCCGTCGGGACGAAGCCGGTATGAGTCCTACTCGGACAGGCGCTCGATCTGGCGGATCTTGTTCATCGCGTCCAGCGCGGCGACCTTGTAGGACTCGGCAAGGGTCGGGTAGTTGAACACGGCGTCGACGAGGTAGTCGACGGTGCCGCCGCAGCCCATCACGGCCTGGCCGATGTGCACCAGTTCGGTGGCGCCGGTGCCGAAGACGTGCACGCCGAGCAGGGAGTGGTCCTCCGGCGAGACGAGCAGCTTGAGCACGCCGTAGGAGTCGCCGATGATCTGGCCGCGCGCGAGTTCGCGGTAGCGGGACACGCCGACCTCGAACGGGATGCGCTCGGCGGTCAGCTGTTCCTCGGTCTTGCCGATGAAGCTGATCTCCGGAATGGTGTAGATCCCGATCGGCTGCAACGTGGACATCGCGTGCACGGGTTCGCCGCAGGCGTGGTGCGCGGCGAGGCGACCCTGTTCCATGGAGGTCGCCGCGAGCGCCGGGAAGCCGATGACGTCGCCGACCGCATAGATGTTGGGCACCTCCGTGCGGAAGTACTCGTCGACCTTGAGCCTGCCGCGCTTGTCGGCTTCGAGCCCTGCGCGGGCGAGGCTGAGCGGCTCGGTCATCCCCTGCCTACCGGCCGAGTACATGACGACCTCGGCCGGGATCTTCTTGCCGCTCTCCAGTACCGCGATCGCGCCCCGCTCGTGCTTCTGCACCGAGGCAACGGTTTCGTGGAACCGGAACGTGACGGACAGGTCCCGCAAATGGTACTTGAGCGCCTCGACGACCTCGCCGTCGCAGAAGTCGAGCATGCGGTCGCGCGACTCCACCACGGTCACCTTGGTGCCGAGCGCGGCGAACATGGACGCGTACTCGATGCCGATGACGCCGGCCCCGACCACGATCATGGACGATGGCACCTGCTCAAGGTGCAGGATGCCGTCCGAGTCGATGATGGTCCGGTCATCGAATTCCACAGTGGACGGACGAGCGGGCAGGGTGCCGGTTGCGATGACGACCTTCTCCGCGGTGACGGTCTGCTCGCGACCGGTGCCGTCGGTCACCTCGATGGTGTGCTCGTCGGCGAACCGGCCGAGGCCGGGCAGCAGCGCGACGTGGTTGCGGGCGAGCTGGCTGCGGATCACCTCGATCTCGCGGCCGACCACGTGGTGGGTGCGGGACAACAGGTCGGCGACGGTGATGTCCTCTTTGACCCGATAGCTCGCTCCGTACATTTCGCGCTGGTTGAGGCCGGTCAGGTACAGCACCGCCTCGCGCAACGTCTTGGACGGAATGGTGCCGGTGTTGATGCACACCCCGCCGACCATGTCCCGCCGCTCCACCACGGCCGCCCGCCTGCCGAGCTTGGCCGTGGCGATCGCGGCCTTCTGTCCACCCGGGCCGGAACCGAGCACCACCACGTCGAAGTCGTACACGCGGTCAGTCTGCCAGCGATCGGAGTCGCGCTGAAGGCCAATCGGTGAACGTCGAGCGTGGTGGTGCTCGGTCAGTGTCGGATCAGTGGCCGGATCAGTTGACCGGGTGGAACCTCCACCAGTAGTGGCTGACCGGCAGTGCGGCCGGTGCGCTCACCGATGTCGCCGTCTTGGCCGAGCCGGCTTTCTTGCTGCCGGCCGGGCGGACGCTCGACTGGGTGGTAATCGCCGCGCCCGAACTGCCGCCGATCGTGCTCCCTCGGCCGGCGGCCAACGCGGTCTTGCCGCTGATCGGCTTGGCCGGCTGCACGTTCGACGCGGTAAGGGCGAACGCGATGGTGATGGTCAGCCCCTGGGTCGCCGTGCCAGACGTGCTCTTGGCGGTGAGGGTGACCCGGTAGGTCCCCGGCCAGACGGGCGTGCCGCTGATCGTGGCCGAGCCGTTGGCGCCGCCACTGAACTTCAGACCCGGAGGAAGGGCGCCGGTCTCGGTGATCGTCGGCTTCGGGTAGCCGGTCGCGGTGATCGGGAAGTTCAACGAGTGGAACGTCGACCCGTTCACCGACGACTTGCTGACGATCGCGGGCGCCTGGTTCACCGTGATGCCAAGGGGCTTGCTGGTGGCGGCGCCGATCCCGTTGGTCGCCGCGAGCGCCACGGAGTACACGCCGCCGGTGCCCGCGCTGGGCGTGCCGGCGATGGTCGCGGTGCCGTCGCCCTTGTTGGTGAAGGTCAGCCCGGCCGGCAGGGCACCGGACTCGCTGACGGTCGCCGCGGGATAGCCGGTGGTGGTCACCGTGAAGCTGCCGGCGCTGCCCGTGGTGAACGTGGACGTCGCCGCGTTGGTGATGGCCGGAGCCGCGTCCACGATCAGCGAGAACTGCTGGGTCGCGCTGCCCGATGTGTTGGTCGCGGTCATGGTCAGGTTGGTCGTGCCACCTGCTCCGGTCGGCGTGCCCTGGAGCAGGGCGGTGCCGTTGCCCTGGTCGGTGAAGGTCAACCCACCCGGCAGCGCGCCGGTCTCGGTGAGCGCCGGGGTCGGTGCGCCGGTCGCGGTGACCGCGAAGGCACCCGCCTTGCCGACGGTGAAGTACGCGGCCGCGCCAGTGGTGATGGCCGGTCCTGTCGCGTTCTGCACGGTGATGGTCAGGCTCAGCGTTGCCGTGCTGCCCGAGATGTTGGTCGCCGAGACGGTCACCGGGTAGGTGCCGTCGGTGCCGGCGGCCGGAGTTCCGGCTATCGCCGCGGTGCCGTCGGCCTTGGCGGTGAAGGTCAGCCCGGAGGGCAGGGCGCCGCTTTCGGTGATGGTCGCGGCCGGGTAGCCGGTCGTGGTCACCGAGTAGCTGCCGGCGCTGCCCACCACGAAGGTTGCCGTGTTCGGGCTGGTGATGCTGGGCGCCTCCGCGTTGGTCAGCGTGTAGCTCTGCGTCGTGCTGCCCGCGCTGGAGGTGGCCGTGATCGTGATCGGATAGCTGCCGCCGGTGTGGCCGGCCGCCGTGCCGGCGATGGTCGCGGTGCCGTCACCGTTGTCGGTGAAGGTGATGCCGCTGGGCAGTGCGCCGGTCTCGGTCAGGGCCGGGGTGGGCGCGCCGGTCGCCGACACGGTGAAGCTGAACGGGGCGCCGACTATCGAGGTGCCGGCCGCGCCGCTGATGATGCTCGGCGCGACGCTCTCGGTCACGGTCTGCGAACCGCCGCCGTTCAGCGTCAGCCACTGCGACAGGGTGCCGCCGTAGGACTGGCCGAACGGCGCTCCGTTCACGGTGCTGCCGGCGGGCACGGTCACCGGGATGGTGGCCGAACCGGTGCCGCTGTTGGTGACCGTGACGTTGCCGTTCTGCACGGTCGCGCTGACGGTGCCGGCCGCCTCGGTGGCCGCCCAGCCGGACTGCTGGGCCAGGGTCTGCGACTCGGTCGCATCGGTGACCTGCTGCAACGGCGCGCTGTACCAGCTGTTGTACTGGGTCAGCATGTTGCTGATCAGGTTCAGCAAGGTGTAGCCGTAGTCGCTGGTGACGCCGTTGACCGTCTGGGTGGCCGGGCCGGTCAGGTTGGACTGGTGCGCGTAGCCGACCCTCGGGTTGTTGGCCAGCACGTGGCTCAACATGATGTGCGACTCGGAGGCGAGCACGGACGCCTCGGTGGCCGGCGTCGTGGTGCAGGTGGTGACTCCGCTTGCCGCGCAGCGCCCGGTCTCGCTCGGGTACTGCGGGCTGCCGAGTGGGACACCCGGTGCCACGTAGAGGGTGTTGTACTCGTTCAGCTCGTCCGGCCAGTTGGCCGCGTTGTAGTAGATGTTGCTCGGGTAGCGCGGCGCGGCGTGCGCGACGTTGCTGCCGGAGGAGATCGGGTAGGTGTTGGGCTGTCGCGAGGCGTCCGAGCCGAAGACCTGGATGCCGGTGCCGGCCATGGCGGTGGGCATCTGCGGGCTCTCAAGGCCGGAGTGCTCACCGGTCACCAGGGCGTTGGCGTTGAAGTTGGTGAAGCCGTTGTTCTTGGCGAACGCCACGTCGAGGCCGATCTGACCCTCGATGCTGGTGGTCGGGTCGGTCGCGGTGGCCGGGGTCCAGTCAGCGCCGTTGCTGCCGGCGCACTCGATGCCCGGGTTGGTCGCGGTCGGGTAGGTGTCGGTGGTCTCGGGGCCCGCTCCTGGCGCTGTGGTGCCGTTGTCCACGAAGTAGTAGGTGGACAGCGCGCCGGTGGTGTCCTCGGGGATCTGGCCGACAAGGCCGAAGGTGGACGAGCCGGGGTCCTGGCGGTAGATGCTGTAACCCCAGAAACCGGTGCCACCGGAGAATTGGGACTCCAAAGTGGACAGGCTGGGACCGCCGCCGTTGGTGGCGTCCGGCCAGCTCAGCACGGCCTCACCGTTGGCGCCGACGGTCACCGACTGCACGGCAGACGGCTCGGACTCGCCATATGCCGTGGTCGCGGCGACCTCGTAGGTGTAGGTGCCGGCGGCCATCGAACCGCCGCTTGAGGCGCTTGGCGCGTTCACCGCCAGCGGCTGCCAGACGTTGCAGCCAAGGTAGAGGTGCGACCAGGTGTGCGTGATCCAGTTGAAGGCGGCCTGGTTGCTGACGAGCGAGTCGACGAACGCGGCATCGTTGGGGTTGCTGGGGTCGACGCTGACACCCGGGTCGGTGTAGGTGGTGCCGTTGTCCACGGTGCTGCCGGTGCAGTTGGCGTGCGACTCGGTCGTGGTCGACGGGGCCGAGCAGGCGCCGGCCGCGTTGAAGGCGAACTCCAGCTTGATGCCGGTCTGCTGCTCCCAGTTGGCCACGTAGGCGACGTCGGCGGCGGTCATCTGGGTGTCCGGCGGGCCGAACGCGGGGTTGCCCTGGGCCTGGGTCGGGCAGCCAACGTCGACCGGGTCGGTCGCGGCGGGCGTGCACTGGTACTGCGAACTCCACTCGTTGTCGGCGATGAACACGTCGTCGACGTCCTCACCGAAGTAGTTGCGGTAGAGGCCGAGGTGGGTGTTCTGGGTGACCCAGTTGATCAGGCCGGGCGCGAGCAACAGGAACTGCAGGCTGCTGGCGTTGTAGTCGAAGTTGAGCTGGAGTTCGGACACGCCGGACTGCGCGTCGGACCCCGGGTGCTGGTAGAGGCCGGCGAGCACGTGGCCTGCGGAGTCGGTCAGCCACGGGGTGAGCGGGGCGCCGGAGTTCGCGGTGGCCGGGTAGCCGTAGGTGCCGGTGTCGAACGGGATCGGTCCCTTCAGCTCGGGCAACGCGGTGAGCGCTGTCGAGGTGAGGGTGCCGGTGGTGCCGTCAAGGGCGCCGGCGGTGGCGTCGGTCTCGCCGAGGAACGGGTAGCTGTAGCCGTCCAGTTGACGGACGTGGAAGGTGGACTCGAAGCTGTTCAACGCGGTGAGCGCGGAAGCGGAGAAGGCGGCGGGCGAGTCGGCGAAGATCACGCCGTTGTAGTTGCCGGCGGTGCCGCTGCTCAACGTGGGCAAGGCCACCGTCTCGCTGCCGTAGCCGCCGGACGCGGTGGCCAACGTGAAGGGCACGCCCTCGCCGGTCAGCGCGGACTGCCACGCTGCTGTGGTCGGGTCGCCTGCCTCACCGCCGACCAGCAGGACCTTCAGATTCAGTTGGGCGGGAGTTGCCGCGGCGGCGTCGATCGAGACGACCGACAGCAGGGCCACCGTCGCCGCAGTGGCCACTCCACCATATTTCAACCAACCAGCGAACTTATTCACCGGGAACCCTTTCCAGGCAACGACTTCCCGGCAGCGGCAGGGAAAAGTCAGGGGAGAACACGGACCGAGGCGGTCGGCACGCACCGCCGTGCGACATCTCGCCGTGCTCATCGTCCAAACGGCGTCATCTGTTTCAGCCACACGCCGAGATTCGCGGAAAGTGTTCGGACCAAATCGGTGAAAACCACTCGAACGGACCTGTCCGACTGTCGGTCGGACCAAAAGTTACCAGGAATTCCTACTGAAGGTTAACAGGCACCCGGGCCCGCGATTACCTCAATCAGCGCATTTACCCGAACACGAAGCGTTGTTCAACTTCCGTTCTCCACACACATTGTCCGAGTTCATGCCAAGGCGTGATCGACTTCCGTTCCCAGCATTCACTCAGCGAACCGTTAGCTGAGCGTTATCAGTCGGATAATTTTCATGATCTCTACTCTGAGTATCAGTTCACCAAGTGAACCATTCGATACACAGCGAAGATACCTGAGTTTTGAGCTGTATGCCCGGTTAACTCTCGATATTAGAGACAACTCTCCGTAGCCGTCAACACTATCGGTAACCCGCTGTCACGGACCACTAGTCCGAACGGGCTAGTCGGAATGATCTGTCAATTTGCCGCGATCTTGCCGTATGACCCGTTTCACGAACCTGTAACGGTTCGGACGCAGGCACGATAGGCAAGGCGCCAAGACATCCGAACAGGCACACATCCCTCTGCTTTCTTCGGGTGGTGTTCAGCGCTTGCTGGCGCCACCACGTAAAAACGACCATGCGCAAAAAATGCTTCGGTGAACGGAGTTAAGGGTGGAATTAGACGGCCAAGTACCTACGACTTGGGCCGCCGGGGTATTACCGACCGCGCGATTGGCTCGCGTCGTCTTTTTTGAACTCACACCCGGCTCATGACGATGGATGTCGCGCTGATGACCGAAGGCACCTATCCGCACAGCCATGGCGGAGTCAGCGTGTGGTGCGACCAATTGGTCCGAGGTATGAAGGACTACTCTTTCAAGCTCGTCGCCCTCGTGGGCACCGGCGACGAGGGTCTTGCCTGGCCACTGCCTGAGAACGTCCGATCGGTGACCGCGATCCCGCTGTGGGGCCAGCCGCCCGGCGGCCCCCGGTTCGGCCGCACCGCCGCGCGTCGTTTCCGTCCGCTCATCACCGAATTCCTCGACGTGTTGCTGGACACTTCCGCGCTCGGACAAACCCGTTTCCCGCCCGTGCTCCGCGCGATGTTCGAATTCTCGTTGGAGGAAGATCTGACCGCGGCCATGCACGGCGAGGACGCGTTACGCGCGTTGACCGAGGCATGGCACCACCAGGTCGCCGAGTCGAACGACGAACTGACCACGCCATCGGTGCACGACGCCATCGTCGGACTGCAACTGCTCGAACACGCGTTACGCCCGCTGGCCACACCGCCGGTGGAGGTCAGCGCTTCACACTGTGTCGCAAACGGTCTCGCGGTCCTGCCCGCGCTGACCGCGAAATGGGTCCACGGCAGCCCGATCCTGCTTACCGAGCACGGGGTCTACCTGCGGGAACGGTATCTCGGTCACCGGGGCAACCCGTACCGCTGGTCGGTGAAGGCCCTACAGCTCGCGTTCTTCCGCCGAGTGTGCGTGCTCGGCTACACCGAGTCCGGGATGATCGCCCCGGGAAACATGTACAACGCGCGCTGGGAGGAACGTCTCGGCGCCCGCCACGAGATCATCCGCACCGTGTACAACGGCGTTGAGCCGGATGACTTTCCCCAGGTCGAGGCCGAACCCGAGATTCCGACGGTGAGTTGGGCCGGCCGGGTCGACCCGATCAAGGACATCGAGACGCTGCTGCGCGCGTTCGCCATCGTGCACAAGGAGATGCCCGACGCGCGACTGCGGATGTTCGGCGGAACACCCGCGGGCGGCAAGCCGTACCTGGAACGCTGCGAGCAGCTCGCCGCCGAACTCGGCGTCGCCGACGTGTGCAGTTTCGAAGGCAGGGTCGCGGAGATCCGCGACGCCTACGTGGCAGGCCACGTCGTGGTGCTGTCCAGCATTTCCGAGGGGTTCCCGTACACCGTTATCGAGGCGATGACGGTGGGGCGCCCGTGTGTGGCCACCGACGTCGGCGGGGTGTCGGAGGCCGTGGCCGAGACCGGGATCGTGGTGCCGCCGAGGGACCCGACCGCGATGGCCAAGGCATGTCTGAAACTCCTCGCCGACGACGGCCTGCGCGCCCGGCTCGGAGCGGCCGCGCGCGCACGGGTGTTGGAGTACTTCACCGTCGACCGGGCCGTTGGCACGTTCGACGAGCTGTACCGGGGTCTCGGTGCACAACCGATGTCGGCCGGGGAAAGACAGGCGCTACGTTCGGGGGCGAACAGCTGATGGGTGCACCAGGGGTGCCGGGGATCGAACGGATCTCCGGCGAACTGACGGAATCGGCGAAACGCAGGCCCGCCGACGCCGCGACCGTCTACACGAATCCACAGTGGGCAGGCACGCTGACTCTGGCCGAGCCCCTCGTCGAACTGGCGGAGCGCTTCGCTCCGCTGTGCGCCAACGCGGTCGATCCGTTCGAGATCGCCGCCGGCCTTGAGATGGACGGCCTTTCCGACCAGTCGACTCGGGTACGTTACGGCTTCCCGGACATCTTCGCGTTGGCCGAGGAGCTCTACCGCCAGACCAAACGCCAGCCGGAGGAACCGAAGCCGGCGCCGAACCCGTGGGGCACCACGATCGGCAAGCACGTGCTGCACGGCCTGCTGTTCGCGCTGCCAGCACTGTGCTATCCGGTGGCGTCCTCGCTGATGGTGGACAAGGGCGCGTTGCTGCTGTTGGTCATGTCGATGCTGGTGTCGTGGCCGGCCAGCCAGGGCCTTTCCTACCTCGGGCATTCCCGGCGCAGCAGGCGCGATCTGGATGGTTCGCGTTGGCTGTTGCGCGCCGGACTCGGCGTGCTCGGTCTGGCACTGGTCGCGATCGTGCTGCTGACCGCGTTACTCAGCGGCGAGTCCTCCGCCGTCCAGTGGTTCGCTGCTGGCCAGGGCGGCTATCTGCTGGCCGCGACCGTGCTGCTCGTCGGGGGCGCGGAACGCTGGCTGTGTGTCGCCCTCGCGCCGGGCGTGCTGGTGTCCACCGTGTACCTGTTGGCCGGCAGGCCGGAGTGGTTACATCTCGCGGCCTGGCTGGCGCTCGCCGCAACCCTGGCCTCGGCGATCGGGTTCGCGGTCTGGAAAACCAGCTGGCCGCGACCGAAACCGCACCGGCGGCTGGTCCGGGCCGGCGAACTCCGCGCGTCTGCCCCGTATGCCATGTTCGGCCTGCTGGTCATCGGCATGCTGGTGTTCCCGCTGATCGCGCCGCGACTGTTCCCGGGAGTCCGGGGCGCGGACGCGACAACGCTGCTCGGCACGCTCCCGCTGTCGCTGTCCATGGGCGCGGCCGAACTACAGCTCTACCGGTACCGGGGCCGGATCTTCGACCTGCTGCAACGGACGACGCGCCTGTCCGAGTTCACCGGCCGCTCCCGCATCGTGCTCGCCAGGATACTCGGCGAATACCTTGGCATGGCCACGATCCTGGTGGCCGCGGTCATCGGGCTCGCCGCCGCGGTCGGGCAGAGTCCGCAGTGGAGCGACCTGCCGGACTTCGCAGGCTACGTCGCGCTCGGCGGCGCACTGTTCCTCGCCCTGCTCACCCAGACCTGCGCCGGCACGACCGGCGTGCTCGTCTGGTGCACGATCGCGCTCTGCGCGGAATTCCTGATCGCGCTCGCCGACCACCAGGCGATCGCCATGCGCATCCAGCTGGTCTGCGCGCTTGGCCTGCTGGCCGCACTGCTCGCACACAGCGGCGTCGTGCTCGGCAAAGCCAACAAGCACAGTCAATAACCCAGCGTCTGTATCCAACGAGAGGAAACGCGAAATGGCCGGGGTAGTCGCGGTGACCGGAGCCGAAGGGTTCATCGGCTCCCACCTGGTTGAGGCGCTCGTCGAGCGCGGAAACCGGGTCAGGGCGATGGTGCTCTACAACTCGTTCGGGTCGTGGGGCTGGCTGGACACGCTGCCCGCCGACGTCATGGCGTCGGTGGAAGTCGTGCTCGGCGACGTGCGCGACCAGCACTCAGCAGCCGAACTCGTCGGCGAGGACGCGGAGGCCGTCTACCACCTCGCCGCGCTGATCGCGATCCCCTACTCCTACCGTGCGCCACGTTCCTATGTGGACACGAACGTGATCGGCACGATGAACGTCCTGGACGCGGTCCGCGCCCGCGAGATCCCGCGCCTGATCCACACCTCCACCTCGGAGACCTACGGCACCGCCCGCACCGTGCCGATCGCCGAGACGCATCCACTACAGGCCCAGTCGCCCTACGCTGCGTCCAAACTGGCCGCGGACAAGCTCGTGGAGAGCTACCACCTCAGCTTCGGAGTGCCCGCGGTGACACTCCGTCCGTTCAACACCTTCGGACCGCGCCAGTCGGCGCGCGCGGTCATTCCCACCGTGATCAGCCAGATCGCCGCGGGAGCGAGCGAGATCAAACTCGGTGCGCTCGACCCCACCCGCGACTTCCTGTACGTGAAGGACACCGCGGCGGCGTTCGTGACGGTGGGCACCGCACCGGCCTCCTCCGTCGTCGGCGAACTGTTCAACGCCGGCACCGGTGAGGAGGTGTCCATCGGCCAGGTCGCCACCGACATCGCCCGGCTGATGGGCCGCGACGTCGACATCACCGAGGACGCGCAACGCATCCGGCCGAAGAACTCGGAGGTGCAGCGGCTCATCGCGGACGCGGACAAGCTCCGCGAACGCACCGGATGGCAGCCAAGGCATACCAGGGACGCCGGCCTGGAACGAACCATCGAATGGTTCAGGGAGCCGGCGAACCTCGCCAGATACAAGCCAGGCATTTACAACCAGTGACATAGGAGGAAACCCGTGCACGCGGTCATCCTGGCCGGCGGCAAAGGCGTTCGCCTTCGCCCCTACACCACAAGACTTCCCAAACCACTCGTACCGATCGGGGACGAGTTCTCGATCCTGGACATCGTGCTGCGCCAGCTCTCGCAGCACGGGTTCGACAGCGTCACGCTCGCCATCGGCTACCTCGGCGACCTGATCCGCTCCTACGTCGGGGACGGCAGCCGCTGGGGCATGACCATCGAGTACACCACCGAGGAGGACCCGCTAGGCACGATCGGACCGGTGCTGCAGATCATCGACAAGCTGCCCGACTACTTCGTGGTGATGAACGGTGACGTGCTCACCGACCTCGACTACGCCGACCTGCTCACCCAGCACGTGACCAGCGCGGCGCCGCTGACCGTCGCCACGTACAAGCGACACGTCAAGATCGACTTCGGGGTGCTCAACACCTACCAGGGGAAGATCATCGAGTTCACCGAGAAGCCCACCCTGGACTACCGGGTCAGCATGGGCGTGTACGGCATGAGCAGGGCCACGCTCGCCGACTACCCGGTCGGCATCCCGCTCGGCTTCGACGAACTCGTGCTCGACCTGCTCGCCAGGGGCGCGTCGCCGCAGGAGTACGACTTCAGCGGCTACTGGCTGGACATCGGTCGCCCAGACGACTACGACAAGGCCAACGCCGAGTTCGACGGCATCCGTGGGCACCTCCTGAAAGGGGCGTAGCAACGCGATGCGTCGGGTATTGGTGATCGGGGCCGGCGGCTACCTCGGCCGGAACGTGCTCGACCTGTTGAGAACACAAGCCGACCTGCTGGTGCGGACCGCGTCCCGGTCCGCACCCTCGGGCGGCATCGACATCCGGCTGGATCTCGCGGAGGAGCGCGGACTGGAGTCCGTGCTCGTCGGTGAGCGGCCGGACATCGTGGTGAACTGCGCGGGCGCGGTCAGCGGCAGCGAGGCCGAACTGACCGCTGCCAACGTGACCGGACCGGCGAACCTGGTCGCCGCGCTGACCAGGCTGCGACCCGGCAGCAGGCTGATCCACCTGGGATCGGCTGCGGAATACGGGGTCACCGAGGTCGGCGTGCCGGTCACCGAGGACATGACGGGCGAGCCCGTCGGACCCTACGGGCACAGCAAGCTGGCCGGCACCCAACTGGTCGTGCGCGGGCGCGAGGCCGGGCTGGACACGTTGGTGCTGCGGGTGTTCAACCCGATCGGCCCGAACGCGCCAGCAGGCAGTTTCCCCGGCCGGGTCGTGCGCGAACTGCGCAGAGCCATCGCGGACAACAACGACATCCGGCTGGGTCCGCTGGATTCGGTACGGGATTTCGTCGATGTCCGAGACATCGCGGAAGCCGTGCTGGCCTCGGTCAACGCGGCCAACCTCGATCGGGCGATCCTCAATCTGGCCAGTGGCGTCGGCACCCAAATCCGGTCCATTGTGGACAAACTGGTGGACATCTCCGGATTCGAGGGTACGGTGTTCGAATCCGCGGCTGGATCGAGCCGATCCGCCTCGGTGGCCGGGCAACACGCCGACATCACGGCGATCAGCACGTCGCTCGGTTGGAAACCTCGGGTCGAACTCCTCGACTCGCTCGTCGATCTCTGGCGGTCCTCACGATGAATCACAACCCGGTGGTGCCGGCCTACTTCCATCCCGCGCTCGCCGCGGCGGACTGGGCCACGCTGGCCACGATCGCCGCCGACGTCCGGTTGGTGGTGCTCAACGTGGCCAACGGCACCGGCGACTTCCCGGACCACGCCTTCGTCGACGTGGTCCGGGAGGTGCAGGCCGGCGGCGCGCCGGTCGCCGCGTACATCGACAGCGACTACGGCCGCAGGCCGGGTCAGGAGATCCTGGCCGAGCTGCACCGGTACTGGGAGTGGTACGGCGTGCGCAACGTCTTCCTCGACCGCGCCGCGAGCGGCATCGAGTACGTGCGCCAGTACGGCATGGTCGCCGCACAGTGCCGCGCGTTCGGCGCCGACCTCGTCGCGTTCAACCACGGCACCCACCCGGCACCCGAGTTCGCCGACCACGCCGACCTGCTCGGCACCTTCGAGGGACCGCTACCGGCGTTCCTCGACCTCGACGTGCCCAGCTGGGTGCACGACCACCCGGCCGACTGCTTCTTCCACCTGCTCTACGAATGCCCGCCAACGGTCGCCGGTGCGGTCGGCGCGCTGGCGACCGAGCGCAACGTGGGCTGCCTGTACCGCACCGAACGCGCGCGGCCGAATCCGTGGTCCGGGCTGCCAGCCGACTTCCCGCACGCACCGAGCACGGCCGGTTGGATCGGATGAGCCGTCGGCTCGTGCTCGCCGGTTTCGCGCTGGCGCTGGCCGTCGCCGGCTGCGCGAACCAGACCGTCGGCCAACCCGAATCCGTGCCAGGGGCGGCGACGTCGGCCGAGCCGACCACTCCCCCGCAGGCGCCGACCGCGACCCCACCCCCGCCGCCCTCCACCACACCAGCCCCGCCGACCACCACAACCGCGCCCGCCAGCCAGCCGCGGCAGCAGCCCCGCTGGCTCCCGAAACCCCGCACGCCCTGGCAATGGCAGTTGACCAACCCGGTGGACACCAGCGTGGACGCGCCCATCTACGACGTGGACAGCACCTATACCGACGCGGCGACCGTGGCGGCACTGCATGCCAAGGGCCGCAGGGTGATCTGCTACGTGAACGCGGGCGCGTGGGAGAATTTCCGACCGGACCGCAACACGTTTCCCAGCACCATCCTGGGCGCGCAGGACGGCTGGCCCGGCGAGCAATGGCTGGACATCCGCCAGCTCAACATCCTGCGGCCGATCATGACCGCACGATTCGCGACCTGCCGGACAAAGGGGTTCGACGGCATCGAGGCCGACCTGGTGGACTCCTACGCCGACCAGACCGGTTTTCCCGTCACCGCCGCCGATCAGTTGCGCTACAACCTGATGCTGGCCACCATCGCGCACGGCCTCGGCCTGTCCATCGGCCTCAAGAACGACCTCGGCCAGGTGCCGCAACTCGTCGGCGTGTTCGACTTCGCCATCGACGAGCAGTGTTTCCAGTACTCCGAGTGCGACCAACTGACGCCGTTCATCAAGGCCGGCAAGGCGGTCTTCGAGGTGGAGTACCAGCTGAGCAACGATCAGTTCTGCACACAGGCCAACGCGATGGGCTTGTCTGCCATGCGCAAGAACACGGCACTCGACCCACCACGCTGGCCCTGCTGAGCACTGCCTACGTCAGCAGAATGATCGCGACAACGACGACGATGACGACCGCCGCCACGACGCCGACGATCAGCGCGGTCTTGTTGCCGCTGCTCTTGCGCTCGTCCTTGGCCCGTTCCCGCCACTGCACGAAGCTGGTTTCGTCGCTACCCATGCCGAACGACCCTAGTGGTCCCGGATCGCCCGATCGGACGCGGCCCGGCCCAACGGACCGTGGTCACCGTCCGTATCCGGCGGCCGAGCGGTCGAACTCGCCCGTCTCGTCCACCGTTCCGTCAGCAGGCATCAGCCCGATCGGCGAAACTCTCTGTCACTACCCCCAGATATTGTGTCCGTCTTCACAGGAGCCCCAACAACCTGTGTCCGATGTCCTTCCCACCTGCAATGATGGACAATCACATCAGCAGAGAGCACAAAAATCCGGTGACCCAGATCATTAACTGTTGATCGAAAGTTACGATCGTTGCGCATCGATCAGTGACAACAGCGGGTACCAACGAGTAACATCAAGATCGCCTGTCGAACCCCCAGCGGCAGGCCTCAGGCCCCCGCGCTCCTGCCTCTTCCCAGACGGCGGTCGAGCGCGGGGGTCCTGCTTCACGACTTGATCGCGACGGCGCCCAGCATCAACGAGCGCGCCGGTTCCTGCTCGGTCAGCCGAGGCCCGTCCGGCCACCAGTCGCCGACCACCACCAGGCCCGGCACGATCAGTTCCAGCCCGGCGAAGTACGCCGCGATCTCCGCTCTGGACCGGAACCGCCCCGCGCCGCGCATCGGCCCGTTGCCGAACGTCCGTTCCAGCGCGAGCGCATAGTCGGCGAGTTCCGGATCATCGGCACCCGAGTTGACGAAGTGGCTGAGCACCACAAAGGACCCCCGGCAACATGAAATCCGCTGCCACGAAATGGGTTCGGTCGTTGTCGACGAGCAATGCGCGGCCGTGCGCGCGTACGACCGGATCGTTGTCCACGTAGACGACCCGCGCATCGGCGTTGATCGCCTGCGCGACCGCGAGCAACTGCGCGCAGAAGCGCCGATCGACCTCGTAGTTGTCCTTGCCGCCGAGCAAGGCGTCGTAGCAGCGGGCAAGGTTCGGCCTACCCGTGTCGATGACCACCCGCTGGTTCCCCCCCTTCCTCGCCGGACCAGCCAAGTCTATGAGCTCGACATCGTCGAACCGATTCGTCCGCGATGATTCGAGCAGCCTCGAAAAGCGACACACCGACCAGCCGAATTCAAGGTTGGCTACCCTGCGCGGCGGACAAAACGGGCGGGGGCCGCGGGAGGTCGGGGGCGATGACCACGGACGAGGCCGCCGAAACACAGCGCGGCCCCACCGCGCGGCGCATGGTGCTCGGCGGGCAACTACGCAGGTTGCGCGAGGCGGACGGGATCTCCCGCGCGGACGCCGGCTACTCGATCCGCGCGTCGCCTCCAAGATCAGCAGGTTGGAGCTGGGCCGGGTCGGCTTCAAGCGCCGCGACGTCAGCGACCTGCTCAGCCTCTACGGTGTCAGCGACGAGGAATCCGCGTCGCGGTTGCAGACATACGAGATCTACTTCGTGCCCGGCCTGTTGCAGACGGCCCGGTACGCGCGCGCCGTGTTCGGTGCCGGCCTGCCGGAATGCTCCGACGAGGAGATCGATCGGCGCACGTCGCTGCGCCTGCGCCGCCAGCAGATGTTCACCCTGCGCGGCAATGCCAGGCTGTGGGCGGTGATCGACGAGAGCATCCCGCACCGGCCGATCGGCGGCCGTGCCGTGCTGCGCGAGCAGCTGGAACACCTGCTGGAGATCACCACGCTGCCGAACATCTCCTTGCAGGTGGTGCCGTTCGCGCTCGGCGGATCGGCGGGCGAGGGCTCGTTCACCATCCTGCGGTTTGCCGAGTCGGACCTGCCTGACATCGTCTATCTGGAGCATCTCCGCGGCGCGCTGTACCTGGACAAGGGGGACGAGGTCGAGCAGTACACGAAGGTCGCCAACCGGCTCGGCGTGGACGCGCGGACTCCAGAGGACATCGGAAATTCCCGGCCAAGCAGCTCAAGTCGCTGTGACAAGCACCCGCTGAAACAGCAGAAACACGTCCTTTTCAGACGATCCACTGAACCCCGCGACCGAGTGCACGTGCATCTGCACGTGTACTCTGACGTGCGGGCACCCGTGCTATGGTCGGCGACACGTGCTACGGGGAGCCCTTTCGACCAGCTCCCTGGGCCCGTGTGGGGAGGGGGCTTTGTTGATGAACAACACCGATGACGGCGCGGCGGATCGCACAGCGGCGTGGCGAAAGAGCAGCCACAGCGGCGCCAACGGAAACTGCCTGGAAATCAGCGCACTCGACGCCAACACGACCGGTGTTCGGAATTCCCGACACCCGGATGGTCCGATCCTTCGCTATCCCGATGCGACAGTGCGGCGGTTCGTCACCGCGGTGCGCGCGGACGCGTTCACCCCGCCGCGCCGCCGGACCGGCATCCCGCGCCAACCCAGAATGATCAACAGGGTCATCGGCGACGTCGCGAGCCAGCTCGCCGAGCTGACCGCCCGCGGCTTCGAGTTCTCCGACACCCGCGACGCAAGGGGCAACGTCGTGGTGATCAGCGGCATCCGCGTCCACCACAACGTGAAGGACGTCGTCCAGCTGTTCGGCGAACAGGACGCGGACGCCCTTCGCGTGCCGCGCACCGAGGTGGACATCCTGTTCCCGCGCACCATCCTGTGGCGTGTCACAGGTGCGCCGTCGACGGTCCTGCGCAGCGTAATCGCCCTGGCCGACCCGCAACTGCCCACCGAACCACGCGCCTGGGCCACCGCCTGACCCACCGCTCGCGGTTGACGTTCCCCGACCGTTCCCGGCATCATGGCGGCCGGCGTGGCCCACGCCGCACCTCCGGATGACCGGCCCCAGCACGGTCCACCAGCGGAGGCAAAGGGAATCGCGTTCTCGGGTCGCCATCGTGGTCCGACCGTCCCGTTCGAGATCGCTGGGGGATTTTCGGCCGGGACGCGGAAGGCCAGATGACAGCGAACCGGAACCTCAAACGCCGAGTGCGCGCCCGCGCGGCCAAGACCGGCGAGTCCTACACCGCCGCCCTTCGGCACTTCCGCCCGTCAGGCCCGACCGGGCCGGGAGCAACCATGCCGGAAACCAAACATCTGCGACTCGCCGTCGCCGCCACGAGTCCCACCCCCGACCCCACCGACCCCGCTGCCCTGCGCGCCACCGCGGCCGACATCCGTGACCGCATCCGCGACGCACACGCGGCAGGCGCCCGGATCGTGCACTTCATGGAGTCCGCGACCGGCGTGCCGCACAAGTACGCCATGTCCAGCACCGGCCCCGACCAGCTCGGCCCGGCCGACTGGACCAAGCTCGACTGGCCGGTGCTGCGCGAAGAACTCCAGTCCATCGCCGCGCTCGCGGGTGAACTGGGCATCTGGACCGTGCTCGGCTCGGTCCACCAACTCACCGCACCACACCGCCCGCACAACAGCATCTACGTCATCGACGACAACGGAAAACTCGTCACCCGCTACGACGAGCGCATGCTGTCCAACACCAAAGTGTCCTATCTGTACACACCAGGAAAGGCAACGGCCACCTTCGACATCGACGACGTCCGATTCGGCGTTCTGCTCGGCATGGAGGCGCATTTCCCCGAACTGTTCGCCGAATACGAAAAGCTCGGCGTCGACTGCGTGCTGTTCTCCTCGACCGGTGGCACCAACGCGTTCGTCACCGAAGCGCGGGCGCAGGCGTCGATCAACAACTACTGGGTCAGCATCGCCCTGCCCGACGAGTCCGGCATCGTCTCGCCCGACGGGGCGTGGCTCACCCGCGCCACCACCGGCATCGGCGTCGCCGACCTCGACGAGTCGACCGCGGAAATCGCCGTGTTCAAGGCCCGCCCCTGGCGCCGCACCGCACGCAGCGGACTGTACGAGCCCTACCGCGTTACCGACCCGCGCAGCGACAACCGCGCCACCTTCTGACCGTAGGGCCGGGACCTGACCGCCGGGGCCGGGGCCGACGCAACCGGCCCCGGCCCTGACGCAACCGGCCCCGGCCCTACGGTGTTCACCAACCATGAGCACAACCACCGCCGACCTGACCACGATCACCTCCCCGATCGGCCCGCTGACCGTCGCCGCCACCAGCACCGGCGTCGTCGCCTGCTCCTTCGCCGACCCAACCCGCACCCTCACCGGCGCGGGCGTCGACACCACCGGCGAGCCAGCCTGCCGCTGGCGCGCCCAAGCCGCCCGCGAACTCGACGCCTACTTCGCCGGCACGCTGCGCGAGTTCACCGTCCCGGTCGACCTGCGCCTCGCGTCCGCCTTCGACCGCACGGTGCTCGGCGGCCTTGCCCACGTCGGCTACGGCACGACCACCAGCTACGGCAAGCTCGCCGCCGCGCTCGGCCTGCCTCCCGAGGCCGTGCGCGGAGTCGGCGCGGCACTCGGCCACAACCCGGTGTGGATCATCGTGCCGTGTCACCGCGTCGTCGGCGCGGACGGCGCGCTCACCGGCTACGCGGGCGGCCTGTCCGCCAAACGCGCCCTGCTCGACCTGGAAAGCGACGTCCCGCGCCTTTTCTGAATCCAGAATAATCGACTCGGTAACCGATCAATTCGGGGTCCGCCGGAAAACGCGAATTCAAGGAGTTCACCCGATCGGTAGCGGATCGTCCCACCAAGCGGACTCGCTGTCGCTGAGCCAATCGAGCGGCTAGCTTGTCACATGGCCACGCGCTGACGCGCTCGGACGAATTCCCCGATTCGCCGATAACCCATTTGAATTTCGCCCCATTCTCGCGGAGGATCCATGACCACCGACGCACCAGCAACCCCGCCCGACACGCCAGCATGGTCGTTCGAAACCAAACAGGTCCACGCAGGTGCCGCCCCCGATCCGACCACCGGAGCGCGGGTCACACCGATCTACCAGACCACCTCCTTCGTCTTCCGCGACACCCAGCACGCGGCCAACCTGTTCAGCCTTGCCGAGCCCGGCTCGATCTACACCAGGATCAACAACCCCACCCAGGACGTGCTCGAAGCCAGGGTCGCCGCCCTGGAAGGCGGCGTCGCGGCCGTCGCCCTCGCCTCCGGCCAGGCAGCCGAGACCGCCACCATCCTCACCCTCGCCCGCAGCGGCGACCACTTCGTGTCCAGCGCCTCCCTCTACGGCGGCACGTACAACCTGTTCCACTACACGCTGCCGAAACTGGGCATCGAGGTCAGTTTCGTCGACGACCCGGACGACCTGGAACAGTGGCGCGCCGCGGTCCGGCCGAACACCAAGCTGCTGTTCGCCGAGACGCTCGGCAACCCGAGGGCCAACGTGCTCGACATCCGCACCATCGCGGACTTCGCGCACGAGATCGGCGTCCCGCTCGTCGTCGACAACACCGTGCCAACCCCGTACCTGCTGCGGCCGATCGAGCACGGCGCGGACATCGTCATCCACTCGGCCACGAAATACCTTGGCGGACACGGCAACGCGATCGCCGGTGTCGTCGTCGACGGTGGCACGTTCGACTTCGGCGCGCACGCGGAGAAGTTCCCGGACTTCACCGAGCCCGACCCCAGCTACCACGGCCTGAAGTACTGGGAGGCGCTCGGTCCCGGCGCGTTCGCGGCCAAGCTGCGCGTACAGTTGCTGCGTGACACGGGTGCTGCGATCGCGCCGCTGAACAGTTTCCTGATCCTGCAAGGGTTGGAGACGTTGTCGCTGCGCATCGAACGCCACGTCGCCAATGCGCAAGCCCTCGCCGAATGGCTGGAGCAGCGCGACGAGGTGGAGAACGTGTACTACGCGGGGCTCCCGTCCAGCCCCTGGTACTCGGCGGCGCGGAAATACCTGCCGAGGGGCGCCGGCGCGGTCGTCTCGTTCGACCTGCACGGCGGCGCGGAGGCCGGCAGGGCGTTCGTGGACGGCACCGAACTGTTCAGCCTGCTGGTCAACATCGGCGACGTGCGCAGCCTCATCGTTCACCCCGCCAGCACCACCCACAGCCAACTGAGCGAGGCAGAGCAAGCCGCGACCGGCGTAACCCCCGGCCTTGTGCGGCTGTCCGTCGGCATCGAAGGCATCGAAGACCTCAAGGCCGACCTCGAAGCCGGCTTCCGCGCGGCCAAAGCCGCCGGATGACCAAGACGATGCTGGATGACTGAGACACTGAAGGCACCTCCCGCCACCGGTGCGTGGCGGGAGGGCGACCCCGTCGGCAACCGCCACTGGTTCGTGGCCAAGGAAGGTCTCCCCCTCGAATCCGGCGCCCGCCTGTCCGGCTACCGTCTCGCCTACGAAACCTGGGGCACCCTCGCCCCCGACCGAGGCAACGCGATCCTGGTCGAACACGCCCTCACCGCCGACTCCCACGTCGCGGGCCCCGCAGGCCCCGGCCACCCCCTACCGGGTTGGTGGGACGGCCTCGTCGGTCCCGCCCGCGCCCTCGACCCAGCGGAGTGGTTCATCGTCGCCGCCAACGTGCTCGGCGGCTGCCAGGGCAGCACCGGCCCCGCGCTCACGCGCGGACGACGGTCGGCCATGGGGCAGCCGCTTCCCCCACGTGACCATCCGCGACCAGGTCGCCGCGGAAGCAGCACTCGCCGACGCCCTCGGCATCCAGCGGTGGGCGGCCGTCATCGGCGGTTCCATGGGCGGCATGCGCGCCCTCGAATGGGCGATCATTCACCCCGACCGGGTGGCCGCACTCGGCGTGATCGCCGCGCCCGCCCAAACCTCCGCCGAGCAGATCGCGTGGAGCTGGCCCCAACTGCGCGCCATCACCGACGACCCAGGTTGGCACGGCGGCGACTACCATGATCTCCCGGACGGCCAGGGCCCGCACGCCGGCCTCGGCCTCGCCCGCCGCATCGCACACATCACCTACCGCAGCGAAGCCGAACTGAGCGCCCGATTCGGCCGCGACCCCCAGCCCGGCGAAACCCCCCTGTCCGGCGGCCGCTACGCCGTCGAGTCCTATTTAGACCATCACGCCGACAAGCTCGTCGACAGGTTCGACGCGGCCAGCTACGTAACCCTGGTCCGCGCCATGAACAGCCACGACGTCGGCCGCGACCGAGGCGGCGTCCCGGCCGCGCTCCGCAGGATCCGCGCCAGGACACTGGTCGTCGGCGTCGACAGCGACCGCCTCTACCTCCTCCCCCAACAACTCGACCTCGCCGCAGCCATCCCCACCGCCGGCCCGGCCAAGATCATCACGTCCCCCCACGGCCACGACGCCTTCCTCCTGGAAACCGCCCAACTAACCCCCCACCTCGCCGCCCTACTCCACTAACCCCACCCCAAACCAACCCGCCCCTCCAAAAAAATCCGCCCGAACGCATACCCCTCCCACCCAGGGGGGTGGGCCACCCTAAAGCCAAGGTAGCGGCGGGAGGGGCGGGAGTGGGGGCGGATGGGCGGAGTTGTGGATGAATTCGGGTGACTGTGGACAACAACCATAGGTGACAGGAGATGTCAGGTACGCGGGATAGCCTGCGACGCATGGGGTTCACTGAGAAGTAGCTGTCGATCCGCCCCTGATCACGGTCGCCGAGCGTGACGTCAAGCGATACCACGTCAACGGCACGGACACGCCGATCGAACCGGAGATCCGGCGCGCGGCCGAGGAGTTCCTGCCGAAGCTGCCGCCAGCACCCGACGGCACGCCGCCCGCCACGGCCATCGTGCTGCACCGCGGCCAGGACGCCGCCTACCTCAACCGCGTACAGCCGGGTGTGGGACAACGTCCTGCACTGCGTGACCGCAGCCGCCGGCTCGCCGTTCCTCGACTGCCCGGACACCGATCCGACCCACTTCGTCGAGCTGAACCGGCCGTGGATCGGATGCGTCTGGGAACTGCCGGCGCCCGGCCACGAGCGATCCGCGTGGGTGCGGCACATGCTCGCCCCGGACACACCCGATCTCGCCGGCTACCTCGCGGACACGCTCCCGCCTGGACCGACCGGTGGCCCCTAATCCTCCGGCTTCGCGCGCAGCGACCAGCGCTGTTCGACCTTGCCGACCCGCCACACCACGATCGCGATCACCCATACCACCACGAACAGCCCCGCGATCACGAAACCCGTGGTGTTGAGATCGAAGTTCGCGATGACATCCCAGAATCCGCCGGAAATATGTAGTTCGGTCGTCAACAATCCGATGATCTCGATCGACGCGACCAGAAAAGCCACGCCGATCGACAATCCGGTGATCACCAGATTGTAGTAGACCTTGCGCACCGGATTCGCGAATGCCCAGCCGTACGCGAAATTCATGAAACAGCCGTCGATGGTGTCGAACAATGTCATTCCGGCCGAGAACAGTAAGGGCAGCGCGAGCACCGCGTACCATGGCAGTCCCTCGGTTGCGGCGGCGGCAGTGGCCGCGAGCAGCAAAACCTCGGTCGCGGTGTCGAAGCCGACGCCGAAGACCAGGCCGACGAAGAACATCTGCCCGGTCTTGCCGATCGACCGCAGGAACCGACCGAAGAACCGATACATCAGGCCGCGCGACTGGAGCTGTTTTTCCAGCTCCTCCTCGTCGAAAGTGCCCTTGCGCATTTCCCGGAAAACCTTGATGATGCCGACCAGAACGACGATGTTCAGAATCGCGATCAAATACAGGAATCCGCCGGACACCGCGGTGCCGACCACCCCGCCGAGGGTCTCGAACGCCGAGTCCGGATCGACGACCGCGCTGAACACGGCGCGGGCCGCGATGCTGATGCCGATGCCGACCGCGAAGACGATCGCGGAGTGGCCGAGCGCGAAGAAGAAGCCGCTGGCGAGCGGGCGCTTGCCGTCTGCGAGGAGTTTGCGGGTGACGTTGTCGATGGCGGAGATGTGATCGGCGTCGAAGGCGTGCCGCACGCCGAGCGTGTACGCGGTGATCGCGACGCCGAGCCCGATGCCCAGACCGCTGTAGTGGAACTGCTTCGGCAGGATCGCGAACACGAAGATGCCCCAGCCGAGCAGGTGCATCAACACGATCACCGCACCCATCACACCGACCCGTCCCCATTCGGCGGGCGAGAGGCTGACCCGCAGCCGCCGTAGGCGACCGGTCGCGGGCAGGGGAACATCGGGTGCGACCATGGCGGCGCTCCTCCAGTCAGGTCCAGTACCTCGTGGACTCCGGTGAACTGCGCGCCGTGGCCGGTCTCCTGGCTGACGGGTCAACCGTTCCCGCTCGCCTTCCCCGACACGCGAACGCACCGAGTGGCGTACTGAGCGACAACTTCCCGATCACAGTGGCGAGGGCCGCGCCGGCATCGCACCGGCTTCCCGAGCACCACGGCCCGATCACGGTAGGAAGTACCGCCGAACAACCACAAGGGGCACCCATGAACAGATGAACATGTGTGCCGCGAATCGTCGCGCGGGAGAGGCAGGATTTGCGGAGCAATCGGCAACGTCGACGATGCGCCGGTTGTTGTCACGACTACAATCAGGTGTGCAACAACGCGGCGAAGCTCGCCTTTCCGTCGGTCGCCAGCCAGTCGTCGAGCGTCAGCAGGCCGGGGTGGAGTCGACGCAGCGCCGGAATGTCAGCCTGCCAGCCGCCGAACCGCTCGTTCGCGGCGATGTCGGCGCTCGACTGACCGAAGACGGCGAGCACATCGTCCGAGAGCGGTTCGACATTGAGTTCACGGCCAATCGATGCGCTGATCTTCGCGACGAGTTCGGTACCGGTCAGTTCGTCACCCGCGAGTTCGAACGCCTTGCCCACGTAGGTGTCGGGATCACCGAAGGCGAGTGCGGCGAACGCGCCGATGTCGCGCACGGCGATCAGCTGCACCCGTTGCCCCGGCTCGATCATCCGGATCAACGCGGTCGGCGACAGCACACCGATCAACTGGCTGGCGTGGTTCTCCATGAACATCACCGGCCGCAGGATCGTGGTCGGCATGTCCAGCGTGGCGATGTGCTGCTCGATCTGCGCCTTGCTCAACCAGGACGGAATCCTCGGCTGTCGGTCGGCACCTCCGACCGACGTGTAGACGAAGTGCTGGACGTCGGCGGATCGCGCGGCATCCGCGATGTTGTTGCCCTGCCGAACTTCGATCGACACGGACTCCTGCGTGAATCCGGCCGCCTGCACGCTGAACACGCCGTACACGCCTTTGACAGCGGCTTCGAGGCTCGCGCGATCGGCGAGATCGCCGATCGCGAGTTCTGCACCAGCATCGGCAAGGGCCCTGGCCGCCGGTGCGGCCGGGTCGCGGACGAGCGCACGCACCTGCCAGCCGTCCGCGAGTAGGTGGCGGGCGGTGGCGCCGCCCTGGTTGCCGGTCGCGCCGGTGACCAGCACGGTCTTGTCGCTCGTGATCATGGTTCTCCCCATCGTCACGCTCCGGCCAGGCTTACCGGAGCACTGCTCCGAACCATACGGAGCGGTGCTCCGGATGTCAACAGACAGGCGGAGCGGCGCTCCGTATGATGGAAACAGACCTTCGCCGGCCCCGTGGACCGGCGGGCTGGCGAACGTGACGAGGCGGAGGGCGCGGTGAGCGAACAGCGGGCCGATGCGCGGCGCAACTACGACCTGCTGTTGACGGCGGCCGAAGCAGCGTTCCGCGAGCACGGCACGGACGCGTCACTGCGCGACATCGCGCGGCGCGCTGGGGTGGGCATCGGCACGCTGTACCGGCACTTTCCCACCAGGGAGGCGCTGCTGGAAGCGTTGCTGCGCAGCCGGTTCGACTGGCTGCGGGTGGTCGCGGACGAACTACTCGCCGAGGACGACGTGCCCAGGATCGCGCTGATGGCCTGGCTCCGGCATCTCACCACCGGGCAGACCACCTACCTCGGGCTGCCCGAATCCGTGCTCGCCGGGCTGAGCGACGAGGAATCCGAGCTACACGCGTCCTGTGTCGGCATGCGTACGGCGGCGGCGCGGTTGTTGCGACGGGCGCAGGACGCGCGCGAGGTGCGTGCGGATGTCACCACCGACGAGCTGTTCGCCCTGGCAGCGGGCATCGCCTGGGCGAGTGAGCACACCGGCCGGCCGGAGTTGGTGGACAAGCTGCTGTCGGTGGCGATGTTCGGGCTGTATCGGTCGCCGTTCGACTGAGCGCGCACCGGGACGCCAGAGCCGGGGCTTCAGCCGGTTTTACGAGTGGCGGTGCTGGCGGCTCGATGCGTCAGAGGTGGGCGAAGGGCGAGGTGTTCGCGGAGGGTGGTGCCCGCGTACTCGGTCGGGTAGACGCCGCGTTCCTGTAGCTCCGGGATCAACAACTCGACGATGTCGTCGAGGCCGTCCGGGATCAGGTAGGGCGAGATGTTGAAGCCGTCGATCGCGCCGTGCCGCACGAAGCGCGTGAACTTGTCGGCCAGACCGGCCGGGGTGCCGATGTGGCCGCGTTGCGGGCCGAGGGCGATCACGGTTTCGCGCAGCGACCAGCGGTTCGCCTCGGCCTTCTCCCGCCAGGTCGCGACCGTCGCTCTCGGGTCGGCGATGCGGCGGGCGCCGAACGCGCCGGTGTTCTCCACGACAACAGGGTCCTCTGCGGGCAGCGGGCCGTCCGCGTCCCGGTCGGACAGGTCGATGTTCCACAGCAGGCCGGCGATGGCCAGTGCGGTCGCGGGGGTGACCTGTTCGAGGCGGACGTAGCGAGCCTTGTCGGCGGCTTCGGCTTCGGTGCGGCCGATGATGATCTCGGTGCCGGGGAGGATGCGCAGGTCGTCGTCTGGGCGACCGGCGGCGCGCAGCCGGGTGCGGATGTCGTTGGCGAAGGCGAGGGCATCGTCGAAGTCGGTGCCGTGCGCGGAGAAGATCACGTCGGCGTTGCGTGCGGCGAAGTCGCGGCCTTCTGAGGAGTCGCCGGCCTGGAAGATGACCGGGTGGCCCTGGGCGCTGCGCGGCAGGATCGGCACGAGGTCGACGTCGAACAGGGCGGTGTGTTCGCGGACCCGGGTGATCGCGTCGGGGGCGAGCCAACTCGTGCCCTTGTCTGCGGCGACGGCGTTGTCGGCCCAACCGTCCCAGATGGTGCGGGCGACGGTGAGGAACTGCTCGGCCCTGCGGTAGCGGTCGGCGTGGTCGAGGTAGCCGCCGCGGCGGAAGTTCGCGCCGGTCCAAGCGTTGTCGGTGGTGACGACGTTCCAGCCGGCGCGACCTTCGGAAAGCAGGTCGAGGCCGGACAGGCGGCGGGCGAGGTCGGCGGGCTCGTTGAACGTCGTGTTGGACGTGCTGACCAAGCCGATCTTGTCGGTGACCGCGGCGAGCGCGGCGAGTTGGGTGATGGCGTCGGGGCGGCCTGCCACGTCGAGGTCGTGGATGAGGCCGTCGACCTCGCGCAGCCGCAGGCCCTCGCCGAGGAAGAACGCGTCGAAGAGGCCACGCTCGGCGGTCTGTGCGACCCGGACGAACGAGGCGGGGTCGATCTGCGAGCCGCTTGCCGGGTCGGACCAGATCGTCCAGTGGTTGACACCCTGGAAGAACACGCCGAAGTGCAGTTGGGCGTCGGGGCGGGGCACGTCGGTGGGGTCGGTGCGGGTCATCGGGCACTCCCTGTCGAAGCGAAGCGGTTGGCGGGGCGGGGCAGGTCGAGGCTTGCGCGCAGGGAGCTGCCGGCGAGGGGGCGCTGGCCCGCCCTGGTGCGGAACAGGGCGGGGAGGACGAGGCGGGAGAGGACACTGATGTCCTCGTCGAGCACGAGGGGGTGCAGCCGGACGCCGTCGGTGAACGCGGCCAGGTCGGTGATGAGGTCGACGAGGCCGGCGGGTGAGCCGGTGTAGCGGAGGCGGTCGCGGTCGGGCCAGGCGGCGTGTTGGTCGAGGTCGGCGACGCGGGCGGCGCCGGTGGCGGTCGGTGTGTCGAGGGCGACCTCGATCTCGGCGAAGGTGCGTGGAGCGCCGCTGGTCGCCGCTGCGGCGCGGAGGGTGTCGAGAGTGGGAGCGGTGATCAGGGCTATGTCCACGTCCTCGGGCGGGAGCAGGCCGGCTGGGGCGAGGACGACGAGTTGGCCCTGGGGTGGGCGGGGCACGATCGCGGGGCCCTTGACCGCGAACGTCTCGCCGGTGAAGTCGATGTAGTGCAGCCGGTCGCGGTCGAGGTAGCGGCTGGTGGCGACGTCGCGGATGACCGCGTCGTCCTCCCACGAGTCCCAGAGGTCGCGGGCCACGCGGACGGAGTCGCGCGCTTCCCTTGCCTGGTCGGCGTCGCCGACTACCGGCGGGCGTCCCCAAGCGCGGGCGGCTTCCGGGGCCGAGGTTGTTGCGACGAGCCAGCCTGCGCGGCCGTTCGAGATGTGGTCGACGGAGGCGAGTTGGGAGGAGACGTGGAACGGTTCTGCGTAGGTGGTGGACACGACCGGGGCGACACCCAGGATCGTGGTCGCGGCGGCGATGAAGCCGGCGCGTTCGATCGAACCGATGCGGCCAGCGATGTTCGGCGCCGTGCCGGGCGGGAGCAGGTCGTCGTCCAGGGTGACCAGGGTGAAGCCGGCGTTCTCGGCGATCCGCGCGGTGTCGCGGACGCGGCGCGGGGTCAGTAGCGCGTTCGGCGCGTGGTTGGCACGCCGCCACGCGGCCGGGTGCGCGCCGTCACCATCGATTTCCACAGCGAGCCGGAAAGTACTCACGGCTCGACCGTACGTCGCCGACGGAGCCGGCTACGAGTGCACGACGGAAATGTCCACGTGCTGAAACCCGGGAATAAAGCCGTGGCGGAAGGAAATCGGCGCCGGGCGCAGCGTCTACAAAGGATTAGCTTGCGCGGGAGTTTGGATCAGTTCAGGCTCACGCCGTATGCGGACATGGCCGCACCGAGCGGCTGGAAGTAGGTGGTGCTGCTGTCAGCGCCCGACGTGGTGCCAAGGCCGGTCGACCCATCGGGCACGGGCCGCCGCTGTCGCCTTCGCCTGCCTGGACGTCGGTCTGCACCAGGCCGTTGACGACGTCGCCGTTGCCGTAGTCGACGGTGCTGCACCGCCGTTCGGCGCGGTGACCGCAATCGCGGTGGCACGGGCGCCGCTTGCCGGAATCCTGGCAGGGATGTGGCTCGGAGAGCCGATTCCAGGCTTGCCAGAACAAGGTCGGCGCAACAACCCACAGAAGTCGTAGGTAGCCTGTTGACACATGTCAAGTGGTGGGCCAGCCCGGCGCCACCGCCCACTGGGGGTTCTGATCACGTTGCGCATTGGTATTTCGCTTCAACCCCGATGGCGGCTCGACGACGGAACCGCCGTGCTGCGGGCCGCGAGCCACGCGGAAGATCTCGGCTTCGACCACGTCGCGATCGGCAATCGCCTGCTGGACAGCGGATTCGGCCTCGACACCGATCCGCTCGTGCTGCTCGCCGCCATCGCGGGCGCGACGAAACGCCTACGGCTGCTGACCTCCGTGCTCGTCGCGCCCTACTACCCGGCGCTGGTGCTGGCCAACCAGGCGGCCACCCTGGACGTCATCTCCGGTGGCCGCCTGATCCTCGGTGTCGGCATCGGCTGGAACCCGGACGAGTTCGCCGCCGTCGGCGTGCCCATCCGCGAACGCGGTGCGCGCACCGACGACCACCTAGCAGCGGCGAAGGCCCTGTGGAGCCAACAGCCCGCCGACTTCGACGGACCGTTCACGACCCTGCGCGGCGCACATCTCGGCGTGCCTCCGGTCACGCCAGGGGGCCCACCCGTGTGGGTCGGCGGCCACAGCGACGTCGCGCTTCGCCGCGCACTGCGGCTCGGCGACGGCTGGTACGGCACCGGCGCCGATGCCGAGGAGGTCACCGAGGTATGGCGCAGGCTGCGCGACCTCGCGGCCGAACCGGCGGAGGCCGACCGGTTGACCCTCGCATCGGCCGAATTCCTCACCCCTCCTGGCATTCCTGGCGTCATCACGCCTCCAGGACGGCCACTTGGCGGCGCTTCGCCGACCGCGACGAGCATCGCCGACGACCTCGGGCAACTTGCCGAGGCCGGGCTTGGCGTGTGCACGCTGTGGCTCCCCATCGCAGCCGAACACCTGGCGAAGGCGACGGACTGGATCGCAGGCGAGGTCATTCCGCTGCTCGGCTGATGACCGCTGGCCGACACAGCGCGGCGTCCAGCTCAGGACGGGATGTCACGACGGCGTCGAACTGTCAGACGTCGTGGCTAGCGTGCGTGCCGTGGAATCCCCGGTTGCTTTCTCCGCGGTGACGGCCGATCTGGCAGCCGCCATGCAGGCGGTCGCCCGTTTCCTGCCGACCCGCCCGACCGACCCGGTGCTGGCCGGTGTGCTGCTCACCGCGAGCGCGGAGGGCCTGCTGCTCTCGGGCACCGACCGGGAGCGCGCGGTGCGGCTGGCCTGCCCCGCGTCCGTGCATGTCGAGGGAACCGTGCTGGTGCCCGGCCGTCCGCTCACCGAGACGCTGAAGGCTCTCGACGACGAGCACGTGCGCGTCGCGGTCGAAGGATCGCGACTGGCGGTACGCACCGCGCGGGCCCGGTTTGCCTTGCCGTTACTGGACGCCGACGTGCATCCCGGCGTCGCGCCGCCACCGCCGCTCGCAGGCCGGGTCGACGCCGGCCTCGCGCTGCGCGCGTTGACCGCAGTCGCGGGTGCGGCGTCCAAGGACGGTGCGCTGCCCCTGTTCACCGGGGTGCGGATACGCGCGCACGATGACGCCTTACGGCTGATCGCGACCGACCGCTACCGCCTTGCGCTGGCCGAGCTGCCCTGGCAGGGCCTCCGCGAGATCGACGTGCTCGTGCCGGCCGGGCTGGTCACCGAGATCGTGCGTCAGGCGTCCGGGGCGACCGAGATCGCGCTGCACGCGGACACCGATCGCGTTGCCTTCGCCTGGTCCGACCACGTGGTCAGCACGGCGTTGCTCGCCACCCCGTTCCCGGACGAGAACCGCTACCTCGGCAGGCCGGGCGATGCGACCGTCGTACTCTCCCCCACCGATCTCGCCGCCGCCGTGCACCGGGTCGGCCTGTACGCGGACGGGCGCGGGGCGATCGGCATCGACCTCGACGACGGCGAGGTGCGCGTTCGCTCCGGCAGTTCCGAGGTCGGCGAGGCCGAGGAGTCGGTCAAGGCGAGCGTCACCGGCAGGCTCACGCAGACCTACCGCATCCGGTATCTGCTCGACGCGCTGCGCGCGTTTGGCGGTGGCGAGGTGCGGCTCGACATCCAGGCCGGGATGAAGTCGACCGTGTTCAGCACCGAGTCCAGTGAGGGGATGATGTTGCGCTACCTGGTGATGCCGATTCTGCCGACTGGCTGAGCGCCCGCACTATCTTGTCCTGTCGTCCAGATCCACGACTTGTCAGGTCGCTCACATCGACTCCGGCGATCGCAGGCGCGGCATCTCGGCCCCCGTACGCTGCGGGTATGACCAGCTCGGCCCGCCGTACCCGTCTAAGTGATCACAGAGAGCACTCGGACGAGTACAATATGGAAGGCCGGGAGCCGGGAGCCGGGAGCCGGGAGCCGGGAGCCGGGAGCCGGGAGCTCTTGCTCGCCCAGGATCTCCGGCAGTGGCTGACTGTCGGCTTTGATCGGGTCGTGCTCGTGGTCGGCCGCACCGTGACGGCGCTGACCAGGCTGCTGGACATCGTCACCCTGATCGAAACCGACCATCGCGTCCAGGTTGTGTTCACCACCGATCCCGCCAATGCCGCCATTTTCCGGCGCGGCGTGGAGGCATTCCTGGCCAGGCTGGACGCCGTGGTCGTGCCCTGGGACCAGGCGGTCGCCAGTCGCTTCGACCTGATCGTCGCGGCCAGCGAGAACGACCGGCTGGAACAGTTGACCGGTCCGATTCTGCTGGTGCCGCACGGCATAGGTTTTCAGAAACACTATCCGGGCGGCCGAACGGTGGCCGGAATGAATCCCGACCGGCTGATCCACAACGGCGACGTGGTGCCCACCACGATCGGCATCTCGCACGTCGACCAGCACGCGCAACTGGCCGCCCGATGCCCGCCGGCCGCATCCCGGACTGCCCTGATCGGCGATCCCGCACTCGATCGGTTGCTGGCCAGCCGGCACCGACGGCCACAGTATCGGGCCGATCTGGGCGGCACCGGTCGAACGGTGGTGCTGCTGGCGTCCACCTGGGGCCCGGAATCGTTGCTCGGGCGGTTCCCGCACCTGCCCGAGCAGGTGGCCAAGGCGTTGCCAGTCGACGAATACCGGGTAGCAGCGGTGCTGCATCCCGGTGTCTGGGCCGCGCACAGCGCGTGGCAGATCCGCGCATGGCTGGCCCGAGCCACCGCCGCCGGAGTGCAGGTGATCAGCCCGGATCGCTGGCAGTCGGCGCTGATCGCCGCGGACTGCGTGGTGTCCGACCAGGGGTCCATCGCGTTGTACGCGGCCGCCCTGGACGTCCCGCTGCTGCTCACACCGGGTGACTCCGCCCAGACGGTGCCCGATTCCCCGCTGGCCCTGCTGGCGGCGAAAGCCACCCGGCTCGACGTCACTGGCGACCTGTCGCACCAGTTCGGCTCCCTCGGCGCCGCCTACCCTGACCGGACCTGGCGCGACCTCGCCCTGACGGCGGCCGGCCAGCCCGGCGAATCGGCCCCGATCCTCCGGGCCTTGCTGTACCGGCTGCTGGACCTGCCCGAACCCGGCGAGGCAGCCGAGTTTCCCCCCGCCGACCCGCCACCCGGATCGGCCGAGCCGCCGGTGGCCCTGGTCGTCGGCGCAACCGAGCAGGACGACAATGACGACAATATTGTTGTCCTGCACCGGTTTCCCGCCGCCGAGCACGGTCCACCCCGACCAGACCTGGACTACCGGCACCTGGCGGTGGACGTGACTCAGGGCTCGTTCCGGCAGCTCGCGGCGGCCTCGGTGCTGATCTGCCGCGACCCGAACGACTTCCTCGCGACGGCGACGGAGCTGCTCGCCCGTTGGCCGGACGCGCGTCTGGTCGCCACGGTCCGCGACCCGGCCACTTGTTTGGTGTGCACGCGGGATGAACTCCTCGCCATGACGACGCTCGCTCACCCGGCCGGATTCGACCCGTCGCTGTTGGCGTCGCTGGCGTTCGTGCGGACCAGCCAGCGGCGGCCACTGGTGGGACAGCACAATCTCCGCCTTGGTGACGAGGTCGTCACCGTCCAGGCGGGACGTCCCAGCCGAGCTTCTTCAGATACAGCTCCGCACGGGGATGTCCGGCATTGACACAGTCCTGCGCCAGCGCACCCCAGCGCGAGCGGGCCTCGCCCACCCGCCCCTCGCGGAACTCGATCTCCGCCTCAAGATCGGCCAGTTCCTCGGCATACGTGCCGGCGTTGGCCGTTCCCGCGAGCGTGAGCGCCTGCGTCAGATCCACCCGGGCGGCCGGAATGTTGTTCATGATCACATGGACTTTGGCGCTCACCGCGTGCAGGCGGGACCGGTTGCGGTGTTCGCCGACGTCGGTGTTGGCGAGTGCCTCATTCAGCAGGGCCAGCGCTTCGTCGAGCTGACCGGCCTTCGCCAGCACGTTCGCCAGCATCCGGGCGTGCAGCCCGAGCGCCCGGCCGTGCCCGATGCGCCGGTCGATGCTCACTGCGCGCCGCAGTGCGTCGATCGCCGGTATCCAGTTCGGCACCGGCTGGTGGCTGGCCTGCTCTTCGGCCAGCCGGCCCTCGAACTCCCAGAGGGATGATTCCAGTGGCGGATCGTCGATGGTCCTGGCCGCCTGCCAGGCGGCGTCGAGTTCGGCCCGCGCCCGGTCGAACTGGTGCAGCATCGCGTGGGCGCGGCCACACAGTGCGTGTTGCCGGGCCACCAAAGCCGTGGCGCCCGGCTGCTGTTCGGCCACGCGGGCGCCCCACTCGAACCCCTGTGCGCACACTCCGTACCAGCCCTGCCGGTGCAGTGACAGGATTTCCAGGCCCGCGCACAACTGGCCGGCCCGCTCGAACCTGCCCCGCAGGAATGCCTGCTCGACCAGGGCAACGATATTCTCCGCCTCGGCGGCCAGCCACTCGATCCTGTCCTTGCCCAGATCCCACGGCTGGGTCGCCAGTGGGGTGTAGTACCGCATCCTTTCGCTGCCGTTGGCCAGATCGGCGGCGACCGTGTGTTCGGCGTAGAAGTCCAGCAGCCGGTCCAGTGCGGGCTCGATATCCGGCCGGTCCGGTAGGTCTTCGGCGTAACGCCGGACGGACCAGGACATCCGGTACCGGCCGGTAGGCAGCGCTTCGATCAGCCCGATCTCCCGCAACTCGTCGATACTGGAGCGCACCACCGGCCGGCCAAGCAGGGCGGCCGCGCTGTCCATCGTGAAATCGCCACGCGGATGTGCGGCCAGCAACGGGAAATCCGCACGCGCCCGGCTGGACAACTGCGCGACCGTCGTGGCCAGCAACTCCGTGTATTTGCTGGTGATCCCCTCCGCCGACAACTCGGCCAGCAGGCCCGCGACCGGCCGGTCTTCGCTGGTGCGGTAAGCCAGTATGCCGCCGAGCAGCTGAATTGCCCAGGGCTGCCTGCCGAACCGGGCCAGCAGCTCGGCCGCAGCCACCGGTTCGGCTGCCAGCAGTTCCGGCCGGCGGCAGTGCAGGGCCAACAGCTCGGTGGCGCCGGCATCGTCCAGCCCACCCAGTTCCTGCCAGGGAAACCGGCTGCGCAGCTCGACGGCGAGCCGACGGGTGGTCACCAGGACCAGGGCGTCGGGCCATCCAGGAGCCAGCGCGTCGACCTCCGCCGCGCCCAACACGTTGTCCAGCACCAGCAGGATCTGACGGTGTAGCCCGGCGCTCAGATACTGCTGGCTCAGCTCCGGTTCGGACTCCGCGATCGAGGTGATCCCCAGCTGCCGCAACACATGCCGCTTCGCCTCACTCAGCAATGGGAGGTCACCGGCGCGCAACAGATCAAAGTCCACCTGGCATTGATGGACCGGGAACATCGCGGCCCGGTCCGCCGCCAGCTGATGCACCAGGGCGCTCTTCCCAGCCCCGGGCAGACCGGCGTAGACAAATATGCCGCGTTCCGGCAGTTCGGCGCGGAGCGTGTCGCGGTCGCAGAACGGCGTGGGCGGTGGATCCACGCCCGCCAGGCTCTCCGCAGCACCGCCCGCAGCCAACCGCGCGGCCAGTTCCCGCGCGATCTCGTTCGCCCATTCCGGGTCCTCTCGGGCGCGCCGCACCAGAAAGTCGTTGATCGCGGCAAACTCGGTGGGCAGGCCACCGGGTTCCTGGTCGGCCTTGTGCCGGATCAATCGCCAGAGCCTACCCAACTCCGCCAGACCAGCACTGGCCGCGGCCGCCGTCACCGTCTTGGCGACCTCGCCCATCACGACGTCCACCAGCACGGCCGCCCCCTCGCTCGATGCCACACGTAATGGTCTGTCACCGTCGCACAGGTTAGCAACCAGTGGTCGCGTCCGTGCCTACCGTGAGCAGATATCGACAGGTCCTGGCACCAGCAGACGATCGACTGGCAGTGCGGGAGAGCCATTGCCGAGCCTGACCGCCTCGTTCTGGATCAGGCCCTTGGATAACGAGAAACTCGAACTCCCGGCGTCTGTCCCAATGCCGAGAGTTCGAGTTGTGAAAGGTTGCGGACCTTGGGAGAGCTTACTACAACACAAAAAGCCAGGTAGAAGCCCTGGAGACCCTGCTTCGGAAGCTGCCGGACCCCACCGCACCGGCTCCACCGCCCGTAGACCGACCCAAACCACGGCGGGCACGCCAACTCGACGCCAACCAGGTCCAGGAACTCATCGCCGGGTACCAAGCCGGAGCAACGGTGTACGAACTGGGCGACCGGTTCGGCATCGAACGTCGGACAGTCAGCACCGGCCTCCGTCGGCACGGCGTGCCGACGCGTCGCCGCAGCCTCTCCATCGATCAGGTCGACACCGCCATCCACCTCTACGCCCTCGGCTGGTCGCTCGCACGGGTCGGCGAACACTTGGGCGTAGATCCGACCACCGTCCTGAACTGCCTTCGGAGACGTGGCGTCCGCACCCGCGACGCGCACGGACGACCTCGGTCTTGACGTACTGGCGCTTCTCCGGTGCACCATCAAACGCCGGTACTTCGAATCGATCCCCCCGAGATCACTACTCTGACGTCCCATGGCAAGGATGACCGGTCGGTGGCGGATCGTGGCGATGAGCGGCTGGGACCGCGATGCTATCGACCTGGTCGAACCGGGTTTCATCAAGTTCAGCAGGGACGGACCGGCCAGCTCGGTTTCATCACCGTCCGCGGTTGGTTGGACTGTCGCCCGGCCGAACGGCACGGCCGGACCGGTGTCGAGTTCACCCGGGAAGGCGTCGACGAGGGCGACCAGGTCAGCGGACGCGGCTGGGCGGTTCTCGTCGATGACGAGACGATCAAGGGCCACCTGTTCTTCCACCTGGGCGACGACTCGACGTTCCGAGCAGAACCCTTTACCTCTACCAACTGACTGGATGGGCCGTGAGCGAGTACCAGTACTACGAATTCCTGGCGATCGACCGACCGCTGGACAATGCCGAGCAGGCCGAGGTTCGCTCGCTGTCCACTCGGGCGAGGATCACCGCCACCAGCTTCGTCAACGAGTACCACTGGGGCGACTTCAAGGGTGACCCGAGCCGATTGATGGAGCGCTACTACGACGCGCACCTGTATGTCGCCAACTGGGGCACCCACCGGGTGATGTTCCGCCTACCCTGCGATCTGCTCGATCCCGATGTCGTCGAGGACTACTGCGTCGACGGCCAGGTGGACGCGTGGAGCACGGGCGAGTTCGTCGTGCTCGACGTCACCAGCGAGGACCACGCCGGCGAGTTCGACTTCGACTACGACGCTGAGACGTTGCTGTCGGCGATCGTCGGCGTTCGCGCCGAACTCGCCGCCGGTGACCTCCGGCCGCTCTATCTCGCCTGGCTGGCCGCCTACGGCGGGTGGGAACGCGACGAGGACATGTTCGACCGGGACGCTGATGACGATCTCGAACCACCGGTTCCGCCCGGCCTGGGCGCGCTCACCGCGGCGCAGCGGGCGCTGGCCGATTTCCTGCGCCTGGACGACGATCTGCTCGCGATCGCGGCTGCCCGGTCTGCATCGCTGGAGCAGATCTCCGATGATCCCGATGACCTCGCCGCGTGGGTGACCAGCCTGCCGGTTACCGAGAAGGATCTGCTCCTGACCCGGGTGGTGCGGGGTGAGGCCGCGCGGGTACAGATGGAGTTGCTGCGCGCCTTCCGCGATGGACATCGCCGCGGCGACACCGCTGTGATCATCCCCGTTCCAGCCCGCCGGACCGTGGCCGACCTGCTCGACAACGCGGCGCGGCGACGAGCCGATCACGAGCGTCGGCTGGCCGCCCAGCGCGCCGACAACAAGGCGCGCCAGGACCAGGCGCGCCAGCAGGCCCGCGAACGACGACTCGACAAACTGGCCGACGAGGAAGACGACGCATGGTCGCGCGTCGAGGCGATGATCGCCACCCGGAAACCGGCCGAGTACGACGCCGCCGTCACGCTGCTCACCGATCTGCAGGCGCTGGCCGAACGCGACGGCCACTACGACACGTTCACCCTGCGCACCATCGCGTTGCGACAAACGCATGGACGCAAACCCGCCCTCATCGAGCGCCTCAACCGGGCGGGCATCTGACCATCCCATCTACAACGCGGTTGCGTGTGGAGAACGCGCGGTTGTTGCGGCTGCTGGGGCTGACATCGAAACAAGCGGCTCCACCCGGCCCGGTACAGACCGCTTCTTCGAAGCGCACCCTGGCCCGGTCGACCGGCGATCTGCCCCGGAAGTCAAGGTCGACTTCTTCACGGCTTTGTTCGCCGCGCGCACTGACATCTACGCCACGCGATGGGAGAACACGCATACCGGCAAAGCGGGTTGGCTGCCAGCGGTGCGCGGCGGGTGGCGCAAGGGCGTCCGGCACGAGGACCGCGACTATCTGCCGCTGAGCAAGGGCGTGCTGCGCGCGCATCTGACCGGTGACGTGCATGTCGGGCTGTATCCGCTGCTGGACGGCGACCTGTGCTGGTGGCTGGCGGCTGGCGGCCGACTTCGACGGCCCGATGGCGATGCTGGACGCCCTGGCCTATCTGAAGGCCGCCAGGGCGTGGTCGGTGCCGGCAGCGTTGGAGGTATCGCGCTCGGGAGTGGGCGCACATGCGTGGGTATTCTTCACCGCACCCGTACTCGCAGAAACAGCTCGCCGACTTGGTACCGCCATGTTGCGGGAGGCGATGGCGGTGCGTGGTCGCATGGACCTGGCCAGCTACGACCGGCTCTTCCCGTCGCAGGACGTGCTGCCCTCGGTCGGCGTGGGGAATCTGATCGCCGCACCTTTGCAGGGCAAGGCCCGCCAGGGCGGCGCGACGATGTTCCTCGATCTGGCGACGATGGAACCACACGATGACCAGCGGGCGTACCTGTCCTTGCTCGGTCGGACGAGCCCTGCCGAGGTCAGTAGGGTCGCGCGCCGCGCGGGTGGAGTCACTGTCGGCGCCAGCATCGACAAGATCAGTGCTGCGGTCTCGACTCGGATCCGTGCCACCGCCCCGCCCATCGTGCACGCCCGGCTGAGCTCGGGAATCCGCCTGGAATCGGGCGAGCTGACCCCGGCGTTGCACGCGACGCTGAAGCGCACGCCGCGTCCATGACGAACCCGCTGTTCTACGAGCGCCAACGGCTACGCATGTCCACATGGGACACGCCGAGGTTCCTGCGCAACTACGACGAAACCCTGGACGGCGGGCTCATCCTGCCTCGGGGCCTGCAGGACACAATGGCCTCGCTGATCGAGCAGGCAGGTAGCCGCCTTGAGGTCACCGACGAACGGCAGGCCGGCCAGGCCCGGGAGTTCACCTTCGCCGCCACGCTGACCCGCGAACAACGGGGCGCCGTGGACGAACTGCGCGAGCACGATATCGGGGTGCCGGTCGCGCCGCCAGGCGCCGGCAAGACCGTGATCGCCTGCGCGATGATCGCCACCCACGCGGCCTCCACACTCGTGCTCGTCGACCGCAAGGCCCTCGCCGACCAGTGGCGCACCCGCATCAGCGACCTACTGGGCGTCAAGGCCGGCCAACTTTGGCGGTGGTCGCCGCAAAACCCGTGGGGAGGTCGATGTCGCGATGCTGCAAACGCTGGCCCGCAAGAACGACATCGAGCAGCTCACCAGCGCTACGGGTTGGTCGTCGTAGACGAGTGCCACCACATCCCAGCCGCCGCGTTCGAGCACGCCGTCAAGCAGATCCCGGCCCGCCGCTGGCTCGGACTCACCGCCACCCCGTACCGCCGGGACAAGCTGGATGACCTGATCGCATTGCAACTCGGCCCCGTCCGGCACACCATCACCCACTCCACCCCGCCGGGCAAGGACAGTGCACCCCAACTCGAATTCGACACGACCGCCCAGCGCCCGACACCTGCACTCCACGTGCACGACACCGCCTACCGCTATCTCGGCGACGCCGATCCCACCAAACCCGGCGGCATGGCCGCCATCTACCGCGACCTCATCGCCGACGACACCCGCCTCACCCAGATCGTCGATGACGTGATCGCCGCGCTGGAACGCGGCCGGCACTGCCTGCTGCTCACCCAGTGGACAGCCCACGTCGAGCGATTCGCCGACCAACTCCGACAACGGTCTTTCGACCCGGTCGTACTGCGCGGCGGCATGAGCACCATCGCCCGCCGCGATGCCCGCCTGACCAAGGACGTCGATCTCGGCCTGCGCGATGACGTCAACAGCGCGCCAGACCTCCACGAGCGGCTCATCGACATCCTCGCCACCGACCTCGACCATGACTACTTCATCTTCACCGTCGGCCCGCCGGAACGGCTGCGTGATTACGGCGGCGGATTCCGTTGGCCGACAAGCCTTTCGGACACATCCAACTCGACGTGTCCCCCCGGACTCATGAACTTCATGCCACCGACACCCTCGCCATACCCAGTTCCTTGGCGTTCGCCGGTATCCCGCCAGTTGAGGTCGAAGCGATCGACATCCACCGCTCGGCCGCAGGGGGTGGACAATGAGCAAGCCTCGCCCTGTCGCACGAAAGCGCACACCTAAGCTAAGCTTAGCTCGACACCACCAGCTGCCACTGTTGGTTGGCGCCGCCGTTGGCGGTCCACTGCACGACCTGTGCTCCGTCGCTGGTCGATGCGCCGTAGACGTCCGCGACCAGTCCGCTGTCGTGGCTGACGATGGTGTAGTAGCCGCCGCCGGTGGGCTTGAGGTACCACTGCTGGTTGGTGCCGCCGTTCGCGGTCCACTGTTCCAGCTGCAATCCCGCGGTCGAGGAGCCGCCGTTGACGTCGAGCACCTTGCCGCTGCCGGTGTAGGCCAGAGTGAAGGTGCCGCCGGGAGCGGTGTTGACGGTCCAGGGCAGGCCGCCGCTCTGCTGGACGGTCTTGGCGCCGTCGGCGGTGGAGTTGCCGGCGATGGCGAGGGGCTTGCCGCTGTTGCGGTTGACGATGTGGTACGTCCCCGGCGTGGGGCCGCCGCTGGAGCCGCCGCTCAGGGTGAAGTACTCGACCGAGTCGCTGAACGTGGTGGTCCCGGACTTGCTGGTGGACAGCACCAGGTATATCCGCGAGCCGCTGGCCGGCGCGGTGAAGGTGACCGGTTGGGTGACCCGGGAGCCGAGCGGGATGGTCAGGGTGGTGGTGCCGGTCGCGATGACCGTGCCGCCCACCTGGTCCAGGTACGCCGTCCAGGTGAAGGCGACGGAGGTGTTGCTGAAGTCGTCGTTGAACACGGTGATGTTGCGTGTCACCGTGCTGCCGGAGGAATAGGCGGGCACCGCCTGGGACAGTGGGAAGTCGCCGTTGGAGTCCGAGGCGCCGGAGGCGGACCAGTAGGGCAGGTCGATCGCGGCGATCGGGTTGAATCCGGCCTGGATCCGCTGGATCTGCGGGTTGCTCCAGGGATCGGGCAGGTTGTCGGCGCCGTAGACGGGGTGTCCGCCTTCTTCGGGGGTGAAGTCGGTGGTGCGCACGCCGGGCACGAAGCCGGCCCAGGCGGAGAGCAGGGTGTAGGGGCGCAGGTCGCTGGCGTCCTTGCCGCGTTTGGCGGCGGTCGCGGTGGCGAACCATTCGAAGCCCTGCTTGCTGCTGCACGCCGGCCAGATGTACTCGCCGTCGCCGAGGGGCCGGCCGGTTCCGGACCACAGATTCTCGCCGTAGTGGCCGAAGCCGTCCAGGTAGTGCGGCACGAGGTTGAAGTTGGCGTACGTCATGTTCGGGTAGTGGTTCGGTGACGCGCCGACACCCGCGTCGACGCTGATCGGCCGGGTGCCGTCGTTGCCGTTCATCGCCGCGTACAGGTCTTGCTCGAACTGCTGGGAGTCGAAGGTGCTGCCGGTCGGCTCGTTGGCCTGGCTCCAGCGGATGACCGCGGGGTGGTTGCGGTCGCGCAGCACCAGGGCGCGGGCGTGGTTGACCATGTTGTCGTGTCCGGCGACGAAGTCCTGGGTGTTGTTGGAGCCGCGGATGGCGGTCTCGTCGATGATCATCAGGCCCATCTCGTCGGCCACGTCGAGCATGTAGGGGCTGGCCGGCTCCTGGTGGATGCGGACCACGTTGTAGTTGAGCCGCTGGAGGTTGTCCACGGCCTGCGGCCAGCCGCCGTTCGTGCCCGACGGCGGCAGGAAGCCGGGCAGCGTGTCGTAGGCGTCGCCCACGCCGCCGTTGTTGACCCGGTCGTAGTCGGCGCCTTGGAGGTTGTCGCCGCGCAGGTTCGCCCGGATGCCGTTGAGGTAGTAGTACGCACCGTTCTGCGTGAACTCCCGGAATCCGAACCGGTAGGTGGCGTCGCTGGTGTGCCCGTCGTCGGTGGCCGCGTGCACTGCGAGATCGTGCAGTTGGGCGCGGTAGCCGGAGCGGTAGGGCACGTTCGGCCACCAGTAGGAGGTGGTGCCGAGGCTCCAGGCCACCGGGCCGACCGTCACCTTGGCGGTCGAGTGCGCGGCCACCGTGACGGTGGCACTCGGCAGTGTCGGGTAGCTGAACGAGGTGCCGTTGTCGGAGGAGAGCGACCCGGTCAGCGTGACAGTGCGCGCGCTTGCGGAGGTGTTGGTCACCGACACGTCGTAGCTGAGGGCCTGGTTGGCCACCGAGGTGCGCACGAACGTATCGCTGATGTAGACGGCGGGATACACGCGCAGGAACGCGGAGCGGTAGATGCCCTGGGGGATCGCTTCGCACCAGTCGGCGGCGACAGGCACCAGATAGTTGCCGGACGAGGTCTTCAGCGCGTTGCGGCCTTTGACGTCCACGCTGATCGTGTGCGTGGAACCGGGCGTCACGTACGCGGTGATGTCGAAGTTCGACGGGGTGAAGGCGGTGGTCTGGGTGCCGACCACGCGGCCGTCCACCGACAGCGTCGCCTGATGGTTGACCGCGCCGAACTCGATCCACACCGACTGCGGCTGCCCGGTGTCCGGCACGGTGATGCTGCGCGAGTACACCGCCTCGCCCACGTTGGTGAAGCCCTGCTTGTACCAGCCGCCCCCGGGCACCATGATCGACGTCGTGCCCTGGCCGGCCGGGGTGAAGCTCCAGGATCCGGACAGGTCGACGGACTGGAGCGCGGCGTTGGTCGCGGTGAGGTTCTGCAGGACTGGCGGTCGTGGCAGCCGTCGCAGCCGTGGCGGCGAAGCGCGGCAGGCCGAACGCGGCGGCCGCGCCCACGCCGGTGGCCAACAGCCGTCGACGCGTGAGCTGGTGCTGGTGCTGGTGCTGGTGCTCTGGGAACGAATCCGAAGCGGGCATGTACGCGAGCCTCCTACCGTAGGGTCCACTTCTGGTTACTGCCGCCGTTGCAGGTCCACAGCTCAAGCGGCGTGCCGTTGGCCGTCCCCGCGCCGGTGGCGTCAAGGCAGAGTCCTGATTGGACTCCGGTGATGCTGCCGTCGGCGTGCACCGTCCATTGCTGGTTCTGCTGGCCGTTGCACGACCAGATGATCACCTTGGTCCCGGGGCTGGTGCCCCGGGCGTTCGCGTCGAGGCAGCTGGTGCCGAACACCTGCAACTGGCCCGAGGCGGTGTTGGTCCACTGCTGATTGGTCCCGCCGGTGCAGTCCGCCAGCTGCACCTGGGTGCCGCCGGCCTGCGTACCACCGGGCACAGTCACGCAACGCCCCGAGCCGGCACCGACGATCGCGACCGACGTGGGCGGCGGCGGGGTGCTGCCGCCCGAAGGCACGTACGGGCACTTGGGCTGGTAGGCGGAGATCGAGGACGGGTCGGGAAGCGTCGGGCACAGGAACTGCGTGTAGCGGGTGTCGCTGTCCACGAACACCTTGAGCCACGGGATGATCAGCTTCATCTCGACGTTGTTCGGGTGCGTGTAGTACACGTGATCCGCTCCGGCGATCTGCGCGAAATCGCTCTGCGTCGAGGCCGGGAGCGTGCCATACAGGTTGCTGAGATACGACGGCGTGACGGTCCCGTCGTTCTGGCCGCCGACGATCAGCGTGGGCACCGTGTCAGTGGCCAGAGTCAGTCCCTGGCCGGGGAAGCCGGGAGCCAGCCCGATGGCCGCCCGCAGCTCGGGGTGCTGTTCGGCCTCTTCCATGGCCCCGGCGCCACCCGCGGAGTGGCCGAGCACGGAGAGCCGGCTGGGGTCGACCTCGTTCTTGACCGGGCTCTGGGTGGTCAGCCAGGTCAGCGCGGCCTGCAGCTCGGCGGCGCGCTGGCTGTCGCTGTCGGTGCGGGTGTTGGTCTCGGTGCAGATCACGACGAAGCCGAACGAGGAGAGCCAGGGGCCCATCCAGGCCTCCTCGGTGGAGCACAGCGCGCTGTATCCCGGCACGATCGCCAGTGCGCCCCAAGTGCCCTGAGTCGTGTCCGTCGGGTAGTAGACCACCCCGCCGCCGAACCCGTTGCCGGCCGGAACGCTGACCTGCGCGGTGGCGAACGGCCCGCGAGTCGCCTCGATCATCGCGATCGTCGGGTCCGGACCACGCTGCGTCCCCGTCGCCTGTACCGCCGCGGCGCTCGCGCCCGACTCAGCCGGCCGGGCGACGGCCGGTCCGGCCGCGAACACCGCCGCGAGCAATGCCGCGCCGGCCGCGGCCACGGCGACCGCCAGCCGAAGCGAGTGCCGCCGAAGCGCCGACCCGGATTCCGTTCGTGCGCCGCCAATCGGCACCGCCGCCCGCCTCTGCCACCGCATGACCCGACCTCCTCATGACTTGCGCAGCGTTCACCGCCCACGCGGTCAGACGGGCACACAGCTTGCCCAGAAGAGATGGGATGTGTACACGAGTTGTCGGACCGCGTGGGTGAAGATGGCAGGACATCGGCGAGCACGCAAGGGTCGGCCATAGGTTCGCCGGGACCCGCTGAAGATCAGCCAGTCTTCGCGAAGTAGCTGACCATTGCCTTCCGAATCGATTCGACGTTCGACTCCTGCGCGCCGCCGGTCGCGGCCCGGTGAAACTTTCCGCCCGATAGGCGGGACACCACTCCGGCATCCGGTAAGGGGCGCCGGCCCAGCCTCGATCCGCTACAGCACCGAACTCCCTGAGAATCATCTGCACCCTCTTCTGCAAAGCGGCTGCCGTGGGCTACAGCGCCATAGTGACGGTGCGTAACTGCACCCAGGTTCAACTCGTCGAGGTGGGGCCATTTCAAGCCGCCCTCCTGGGGCCAGCCCAGACCGCCCGAGCCACCAGGCCCAGATTCAGCCAGAAGCAGGTCTTCCACGCCCTCCAGACCGAGAGCAGAGCGGCAGTCACGACGACCGCGGCCGCGAACAGCAGGGTCCAGGCGTCGTGGTAGATCCTGCCCTGGACCATCGCGTGCTCGTGGAGATTCTCTCCCAGGTGGACGACGCCGATGCCGGCCTGGATACGCAGCACGCCCCACACCAGATAGCAGATAGTGCCGAGCAGCGCTGTGGCCTTCGTCATGGAACGTCGCCTTTCTGTGCTGGCTATGGGTGAATGCCGAACGCGCCGAGCACGTCATAGTCGATGCGCAGGGAATTGACCATGGCGTGGGCGTTGTCCAGCGTGAAGACGTCGGCGGCGGCCAGTCGCCCGAGATAGGCGTTGACCACGGGAGCCGCCGCTTGTTGTGCCGCGGCGTCGAGGTAGGTCTTGAAGATCGCCCACGCGTTGCCGGTCGGACCGTATTTGGCGAAGTACGGGGTCGGATCCAAGGTGTTCAGGGTGGTGCGCACACTGTCTTCGAGGTCGGTGACGTAGTTCTGTTGCAGGTGCACGTCCGCGCGGGTGCCCAGTCGTCCGAGGTGGCCGCCCACCAGGGTGGTCCACCGGTAGTCGAGGGCGGTGTCGTGGGCGGCGATCCAGCCGCGGATGTCCTGGGACTCGGCCAGGTGTTTGAACGGGGTCCAGCCCGGGAAGACGACGTCGACCAGCATCAGGGTCGCGTGGTCGGGGGCGTAGACAAAGATGTTGTCGGGGGAGTGGTTGGGGCCGTGGTAGGCGAGTTCGAGCCGTTCGCCGCCGACCTCGACCGCGAGTGTGTCGTCGAAGGTCAGGGTGGGCGCCGGCCGGTTCGGGTCCGCCGCAGCACGCAGCAGTTCGCGGGTCTGGGTCTGGCCGATGCGTTCGACTCCGTTGCCGAACAGGGCGGCCGCGCCGATGTGGTCGGCGTGGCTGTGTGAGTAGATCAGGTGAGTGACCCTGCTGGTCGTGCCGATGGCGTCGGTCACGTCCTGGATCGCGCGCAGCAGGTTGTGGCCGAGGGTGGGGGGTGCGTCGACGAGTACGACACCCTCGTGCGTGGCCAGGAACATGGCTTGGTAGTACGAGTCGGTGACCCAGTACAGGTGGCCTGAGATGCGGCCGACGAAGTAGCCCTGGGCGTTGAGTGAAGGCCCGAGCGAGCCGGTGGGTACGGGTGCGAAATCGGGCAGACCGTCCGATGTGGACGCGGTCGCGGTGCTCGGCAGTGCCAGTCCGAGGAGGGCGGCGGTGGCGGGGATGGCCGCGGCCCGCGTGAGGACGGTTCGGCGGGAGAGCGAGGGCCGGTGGTGGGGTTCGGTCGTCATGGTGGTCTCGATTCCTGTCGAGGGCTGACATCAAGGGGGCGGAGGCGGGCGTCGAGGCGACATGCCCGGTCGGGCTCGCTGTGGGTGCGGGTTACGTTCGGGGCCACGCCCCCGGGCTCTGCGCGTGACTGGCTTACCGGCCCGTCCGGCGCCCGGTGGTTGCGGAGGTGGAGAACAGCCCGGTCATCCCCCATACGCAGTTGCGCCTTCTCCACCTCGGTGGTGTAGCGCATGTACGACTTGGTTACGGGCTCGCGGTCGAGGGTCTCGACCAGCCTGTTGTAGACGGGGTCCAGGCCCTTGCCCTCCATGCCGGCCAGGTCATTCATGGTTGCGGTGCTCTGATCGTGAAGTTGATCATCGCGGCCCGCGGCGGTCCACCCGCACCCAGGTCATGGTCCAGGGCCTCGCCCAACCTGTTGCCACACACGTCTTCGAGGCATGCGGAGACGACGAGGCGGTGCTCCCCGGCGCGCCACGGGCGGATCGGGATGAGCCGCGCTGTGGTTCCGTCCGGTGCGAGTGACACGCGCGTGTGAACGGCCTCTCCTGACGGGGTCAGGACTCCGATCTCGTCCTCGCACAGGGCGGCGTCCATAACCCTGTCGAAGTGCACGACGGCCGGATCGCGGCTGCCCGCTGTCGGGGAGACAAGACGCCAGCGGGTCTCGTCGAGCGCCCCCAGAACCGGATCGCTGACGCGGAAGGTATGGCGCGCTGTGTGCCCGAGCGCCGTGACGACAAGGCTGTAGGTCCGCCCGACGACCAGCGCCGGCTCGTGTGACGGGTCCGCTCCAAGACCGCGTTTGATCCTTCCCGGCTCCATCAGGACCGTCAGGCGGCGCCCGTCAGCGGACCAGAGTTCCTGCGACAGGACGAGGAAGGGCTCACGCACCACCTGCTCCTCCTCGTCCAACAACCAGAGGTGGTCACGATCGAAGTGCGCATCTCCGGGCCTGGGAAAATGGAGGTAGAAACGCAGGGTGTTGGCGGGCAGGACCTCGGCTTGAGGTGAGATGCGGATCGGCGCCTCATGGGAAGTCCGGATCCGCATCTCTGGCGCCCTCACAGTTCAATCCCGCCGTTCACGCCGGCAGCTTGTGCATGCTCTTGGTGCCCGGGAAATCCATCTCCACCCAGATCTTGTCCAGCCGTCCGGGCATCGGGGCAACCATCAGGGTCTCCAGCGTCAGATCGCCGGTGTCCGCGTAGCGGGTCAGCGAGACGAAGAAGCGGTCGCTGAACAGGTCCGCCCGCAGCGACGATCCGACGAACAGCACCTGCTTGCCGACCGGCCCGGCCGGCATGAAGGGGGACTGGTCCAGCATCGGGCCCGTGGTCGGCCGGTTCTCGGGGGTGAAACCTTCGGCGGTGCGGATACCGGAGAGCGGGACCACCATGGGACCGCGGCTGAGATTGGTGATGAACAGCTTGTCCCCCTCCCCGTCACGGTAGGCGACCATGCTGATGGGCTGGCCGTTGCCCATGTCGCCGATCGTCTTGCCCCGCACCTTCGCGCCGTGCTGGAGTTCTGCGACCGGAATGGTGACGAGCGGGCTGCAGGCGTAGGCGGCGATGAGCGTGTCCTCGCCGTCAATGTCGGCGAACTGCATGGCTCGGATCGGAGCACGCGTTTCGTATTGGCCGTGGGCGAGGTGGTAGATCTCCACCTGGGTCTGGTTGGCGGCCCCGGTGAACGGATAGGGGATCCGCCGCAGCGTGGAGGAGAACTCCTGGTTCGAGACGCCGGCAACGAACACGTCTCCGGCGTGAAACTTCAGGTCCACGATCGTCATGGACCGCAGCGGCGTACGCGCCTTCTCGTCGAAGTAGGTCGCCGGTGGCATGGGGAAAGTGCCGGCGCGCGACTTGAAGGTCTTGTCCTCGTCGGGAACGTCGGAGAGGTGGTGCACCGTCACTTTCGACGAGGAGAGGTCGAACGGGTGGACCTCGCCGTCGAGCGAGACACTCACGACCGCGGGCTCCAGGCGATCGCCGTTACGCACGCCGAGCGCCAGGTACGGCTCGCGCGTCACGGGGTGGACGGCCATCCCGTTCATCACCAGGCTTTTCGCCGTCACGCCCAGCGCTGCGGCGATCTTCTCGTCGATCGACTCGAAGAGGAAGGGATCCAGCGAGACTGGCGCCTGGCCGCGTTCCGTCTCGAAGGCGAAAACGGCCCCGAGCTTGCTGTCGCCCAAGAAAAGCACCCCATCAGGGCTGAACGTCAGAGCTCCCGCCGATCGCGGGGTGACGTGGTTGATCGTGCTCATAATGGCCTCCTCGCCGCGCTCGGCGGCGGCCAGATCGAATAAGAAGAGTTTCGCGCCCCAGCACACTCTCTGGGTTCGGGCGGATTGGTTGCGGACCTCCGAGTCACTGAAGGCATCCTTCAGCCCGGCCGGAGCGGGAAGAGTCGGCGGAGCGGTTCGGGGAAGTTCAGGTCGATGGCCAGGATCGCGACGACGGGTGCTGTCGCCGCTGCCATCTGCCGTGTCCGCGCTGTTCAGCTGATGCGGATCGCATTTCGGAGGAGATCACCCGCAGCTCGATGGGGGCGCTCTCGCCGCGCACAGTGAGGCTACCGAGCAGCACCCAGGTGTTCGCAGCAGGACGGACATGCTCCGAGCGGAACGTGATCACCGGGAACGAAGCAACATCCAGGAACGCCGTGGAGCGTACCTTTTTGTCCCGTTGTCCGAACCCGGTCCAGAAGCTTCCCGCTTCCACCTCGGCCCGTGCCGATGACTCCGTGGGCGGATCGGCAACGACGAGGTCCCCGGATCGGAATGCGAAAGTGCCGGACACCTTCCCGAGACCAAACATGTGCCGGGTATTGAACGTGATCGTGGACTTCTTCGGATCCACCGCATACGCGCCAACGGTGGGGACGGATATGGCCAATGCCTGGGTTGCCATGGTGCTGCTTCCTCTTCGGCAAACACTTGCACTCGCAAGCATACTCAGACTTCTTGCGCGCGCAAGCAAGCTTCTAACTCAGGTAAACATTAGGTGCCGCTGTCAGTCAGCGGTCGCCTGGCCAAGATGCGCGAAGACTTCGGAGGGTGCGGTGAGCGCCATCCTGACGAAGTGATGCACGCCGGAGGAGTTTCACCAGTGCCGCAAGGGCTTTGGGTCCGAACCGGCGTCGGACGGATCGGGGTCTGCTGAGACAAATCCGCGGACCTGTCCAAGTTCTTGACACACGTCAACCCGTTCGTGGTTGCTGCGCAGGCAGGCGATGTCGTGGTCTATCGGGCTGCATGGGTTCGGATCTGGGCCAGGACGGTGTCGAGGCCGGCTCGCAAGGGAGCCGTGTCGCGACGGGTCTGAGTGAGCAGGAGCCCGCCTTGCAGCGCCACGAGCAGGGCCAGCGCGAGCGCGTCGGTGTCGGTGTCGGGGCGCAAGTCGCCGCGGGCGCGCATGCGGGCCAGCCCGGCGCGGATCGGTGCTTCCCATCGCTCGAAGCCGGCGGAGAGGTCAGCACGGGCGTCCGGGTCTTGATCGGCGATTTCGGCCGCGATCGATCCGATCGGGCAGCCTCCGACGCAGTGTCGCTTCTCCTGCAGGTCGAGGAGTAGGTCGCGCCATCGTTCGAGCGCGGTAAAGCTGTCGAGTTCGTCGAGCACTGGTCGCTGGGCAGCCAGGATGGCGTCGGTTTGGTGGGCGATGACCGCGCGGATGAGCTCGTCCTTGTCGGTGAAATAGTGGTACAGCTGCGACGCGCTGACACCCGCTCGCTGCTGGACATCCTCGACGCCGGTGCGGGCGACACCGTGAGCGAACACCAGTTCGGCTGCGGCGGAGATGATGCGGCCCCGCGTGGCCAGGCCCTTGGCGGTGAATGTTCGGGTCGCCGTTGGCGAGGCTCCAGCGACCGAGCTCGTCGGCTCCGTCCGCCCTGTGCGCTCTTCGGCTGTCGGCTGGTCCACACGGCCATCCTACCCCGGTTTTGGAGTTGACAATCCAAAATCCTCGGGTCATAGTTTGGAGTGTTCACTCCACTAACTGAGAGGTTCTCATGACTACCGACCTGACCGGCTCCACCGCCCTGATCACGGGTGCCACCAGCGGTATCGGCAAGGCCACCGCCGCTCACCTGGCCGCCCTGGGCGCGCACGTCATCGTGTCCGGCCGTGACAAGACGCGAGGTGACGCCGCGGTCGCCGGCATTCGCTCCCACGGCGGCACCGCTGACTTCGTCGCGGCCGAACTCAACGATGAGCAGAGCGTGCGCCAGCTTGCCGCGCGGGCGACGGAGGTCGGCGGCGGCCACGTCGACATCCTCGTCAACAACGGCGCCATCTCCCCCTTCGGCGCCACCGTCGATACCACCGCCAACCAGATCGACGAGGTCTTCGCCGTCAACGTCAAGGCGCCTTACCTGCTGGTGGCCGCGCTCGCTCCTTCGATGGCCGAACGCGGGCACGGGGCGATCGTGAACGTGACAACCATGGTCGCGGAGTTCGGCATGAACGGGATGGGCCTCTACGGCTCAAGCAAGGCGGCTCTGATGCTGTTGACCAAGTCCTGGGCCGCCGAGTTCGGCCCCGCCGGTGTCCGCGTCAACGCGGTCAGCCCCGGTCCCACCCGCACCGAAGGCACAATGCCGATGGGCGACGCGCTGGACCAGATTGCCCAGGGCGGACCCGCCGGGCGCGTCGGACAGCCCGAAGAGATCGCTGCCGCCATTGCCTTCCTGGCCACCGAACAGGCCAGTTTCATCCACGGCGTGCTGCTGCCCGTCGACGGCGGCCGCCTCGCCGTCTGACCTCTCAACCGTCGCCAAGTACCGACCATCGACTCTAATTAGGTCACCCGACGAAGCTGGCAGCAAGAACCCTGACGACACGGGGCCGCCGAATAGCCGGTGCACCTAATGGATTCCCCTAACAACGTCGACGGCTGGGGCTACACGGGCATGAGAAGCTTCGTCAGCACACGATGGAGCGCGACGCGGTCAGTGGCCGTAAGACGATCGGTGAAAAGCGCGTCGACAAGCTGAAGATGCGAGGTCATAGCAGCGGAGAGGGTTTGACGTCCCTTGTCGGTCAGCGCAACCTCGACACCCCGCCGGTCCTCGTCCGCGGTGCATCTCGTGATGAGCCCTGCTTGTGCCATTCGAACGAGCAGTCTGCTGACTCCGCTTTCGCTGAGAAGGAGCCGGCCCCGCAGCGTGCGTTGCCGGAGCCGCATGCCGGGGACCTCCGCGAGGTGGATCAGGACGTCGAACCACTCAAGCGGTAGTTGGTGGTCGCTCATCATCTGTTCTGCGAGTCGGTCCACGAGCTGTCTGTGGGCAGCGAGGAACTGCCGCCACAGTGGGGTGTCGCACTGGAGACGAGCCACGTCGGCGTGAAGATGCTCATCACGGTCGCCGTGGCTCGTCTGTTCTGCCGAACTTGCCGGGCCTACTTCAGCGGTGTTCATGTGCCTCACTCGACTTGGTCCGCCTTCGCGCGAACCCAGATGGTCTGGGCTACAGCGACGGGCGATACTCTGCCAGCTTGCGTGCGCTCGCAAGCTATATCGAGCGTACTCTACGGTCGGCGCGAGCGCGCCGTGCTGCTGTCCTTCTTCGAGAAGATGACCGGGCTGCGGATGTACGACAGCCGCAGCCGTCCCGGCGGAGTCGCAGGCCGACCTGCCCAACGGCTGGCGCGACGACGTCAAGGTCATTGGCGAGATGATCTAAATTGGATGGACGAGTACGACGACCTCGTCCGGCTCGGGGATACACCCCACCAAGTCCCGCTCTCAAGGTTGTCCCGTATTGATCTTTGCGAAGGTGGGTGGTTGCTCACCGCGCAGGGACCGTTAGGCACGGTTTCGGGTTGCCTCTGCGCAGCACGCCGACCTCGTGGCGCAGCACCAGCAACTCGACGTCCTTGGACGTTGACGAGCAACCGAGCAACACGAGCAAGCCCAGGAGCCTGAGGAAGATCAGGTAGAGCAGACGCAGTGACATGGCTCGCGATCACGCCCTGCCCGTCGAAAGGTGTCCGTCGACGCAGGTCGGACGTGAGGACCGACTTCTGGAACCCACACGCTACGGCGAGCTGGAAGAGTTGGGCCGGCACCTGGTTCGGTTGGGCAAGGTGCGGGGCTCCTGGACGGCATGCTGCGGGTGACCGGATCGCTGACGATCGGCACGGTGCGCGCCCACGACCTGATCCGTATGATGTCGTTTGAGGGCCGCACCGCCACACTCGGTGAGGCGTTCGCCCACTACGGCCGGATCTTCAAAACGCTGCACGCCGCCGCGCGAGGTATGTTCCCGGTGCGCTGATGGACGCGCCGCACGGCCGGCACGAGTTGGGGTGCATCGACCGAGTTGCCCTGTTCGACGGTGTACTCCAGCACCACCCCCGTCTTCGTTGTCCACCACCTGCGCCTTGTAGCCGAACTCCACCTGCTTGCCCAGCCGCCCCTTGGCGATCGGGCGGCCATCCGGATCGTGCAGGCTGACCAGCCGGCTCGCCGAGTCAGGCGTGTCCCCGGCCAGCCGCACCCGCGCCTGGACCACCAGACGCCCGGCCCGCTCGACCGTGCCAGCCAACTCATCGATCGCCCGGCGCAGCCGCCCCTTGGCACGCCCGGTGACCATGCGCAGTGCCCCGACGGGCGTTGCGCAGCATCGCCGCCGCGTCACCAGCGGCCCGGGTGGTCACGCTGGCCAGTTCGCCTGTGACCCGCCGCACGGTGGTCTGCGCCTGTTCGCGGGCCTGCGCGCCGCGCAGACGAAGCTGGGAGGCGATCGTGCCCACGCGCCGGCCGGCGGCGCGGGAGCGGTCCCGGAACGGAGTCCGCACCGCACCGCCAGCGGTCTTGATCCGTCACACCAGCCGGCCGATCGTGCCCACCGCGTGGGCCGGTAGTCCGGTGTCAGTGGGGTAGTTGACGCTGGCCGGCACCACCGTGGTGTCGGCGCGGACTTTCCCCGTCTTCACCACCTTCTACTCGAAACCGGGATGGATGCTCGCGCCGGAGAAGACGGTAGCCATGGTCAACGCTGCACACCCTCGATGAAATTGCCGTAGACCAAACTGGACAGACAGGAGGCAGCTCCGGTCAACGTCAAGCAACACGCACGGACTTGACACGGAAATCGAGTGGCCTGGCACGCGAGAGTGGCTCACGAGCAGGCTCGTCGCTACGGCGTGCGCTATGAGGAACGCCAACGCGCGCAAGGACTCCTACTCGATCAGGTACGCCAGCGCGGAAAGTGGCCATCAGCAGCAGCTCGCTACTGTACGAGCGACCAAAAGCGAGGCCCCGCAAGAAAACTCATCACGGAACTGGTACGTGGTGCCCGGCATACCGCTGCTGCGCCCGGAGGAGGCGGCGTTCGAGAAGATGCTGGCCGGCTTCGCCGAGCACCAGCGCGCTCGTCGACTGTCGATGGACACGGTGAAGGAGCGAGAACACATCGTTCGCCAGGTACGGGTATTCGCTGACGCCTACCCGTGGGAACCGGCGTGGAATCGGACACTGTTCGACCGATGGTCGGCCATGCTGGCCGACTCCAAGGCCGCTTCGACGATGTCCAGCTACCAACTCCACCTGCGGCATTTCCTGACCTACATCACCGACCCCGCGTACGAGTGGCCGCAGGTCCTGCTGGAGTTGTTCGGAACTTTCCCGGCCAACGCGGTCCGCGACCTGAACTCAGTGCGTCATTCCCAGGAGTACATGGGTCGCCCGAGCGGGAACCGTCCGCTGACTCGGGCCGAGATCGCGGCGCTGTTCGGACAGATGGACCCCGAATCCGGCGATTGCAGGCGGAAGGGCACAAAGGGGCGCTGGCCGCCGCGCGGGATTTGACGTTGTTTACCGTCCTGTATGGCTGGGGCTTGCGGCGCCGGGAAGCGGCTCGATTGGAGACGCACGACTGGCGGCGACAGGCCAAGCTACCGGAGTTCGGCGACTATGCGGCGTTGGCGGTGCGGTGGGGCAAGGCCAGCGCGGGCCAGCCACCGCGGCGGCGCATGGTCATCTCGGTGTGGCCGTGGGCGGTGCAGACGGTCGAGTTCTACCTCGCCACCGTGCGGCCACTGTTCTACGTCGGCCGAGAGGATGACGGGGTGATGTTCCCGACCGAGCGCGGCGAGATGATCTCGATGCGATCGGTGAACGACCGGTTCACGCACTGGCGTGGTCTGGCGAGCTTGCCGGATTATCTTTCGCCCCATTGTCTGCCGCACACGTACGTGACCTGACTGATCGAATCGGGCTACGATGCGCAATTTGTGACCGATCAGGTGGGCCATTCTCACGCCGCCACAACAGCTATTTATACGGCAGTCAGCAGTGATTTCAAGAATCGCCAGGTACGGCAGGCTCTGGACGCCGCCGAGGAAGCCGCGTTGCGGCGGGCCTGCGCGCAGGCCGAGCGGAGGCCGACATGGACGATGTGTTCGACGATCCGGCTGCGCACCGGCCTGTGTCCCGTCGAAGGAGGGCGCGATGAAGTCCGTCCCAGCGCCGGAGCCCGACGAGTCCTCTCCGGCGGGGCTGGAGGCATTGCAGCCGCGCTACGAGTGGCGACTGCTGCAACTGATGGTGGTGCGCAAGAACTGGACCATCACCACCAAACTCATTCCCGAGTTGCGCAAGCGTGGTTTCGTGTTCGACCGCAGTTCCATCTACCGGTTGGTCAAGACCGACAAGCCGCCCAAGATGTCGATCGAGTTGATCCTGGCGCTGTGCGACATCCTGGACTGTCGCTTCGCGGACTTGGTGGTGCGGATCGACCCGTCCGAGCAGCCCCCAGCAGCCGCCCCGCCGGGGCCCCGGCCTGTCCTGCCCGACGGGCCACTGCTGTCGGCGGACTTCTTCGACGCCGAACGCTGAGCCGCACGAGTTCGGATGGTGAAAGGGCGAGGCGTCTGCGCCGGATGCCACCGCGAGCGGTCCTTGGTCAGCCAAGGGCTGTGCCACACCTGCTATCGCCGCACTCGGGAGAAGGAATCCTGTTGTGGTTGTGGCCGATTGACGGTCCCCACCGGGCGGACCTCCGAGGGCGGATGGTGCGAGCGGTGCCGCCAGCATCATTTGGCGGAGCCGTGCTCGCGGTGTGGACGAACCGCCCCGGTCGCGCTACGCGGCGAGGACGGTCGGCCGGTGTGCAAGGCGTGCTACCAACGCGAGCACCCCCGGCCACTGCGCCGCTGCCTGGACTGCGACGAGACCAAGCCGGTCAGCCGGATCACCGACGAGGGCCCGCTGTGCGAAAAGTGTGACAACCGGCGGGCGCCACTGGTGCGATGTCCGCGCTGCGGCAAGACCCGCAAGATCGGCATCCTGTCCACCGGCATCTGTCGCGCCTGCGCTCAACAGAACCGCCCACGCCAGCCTTGTCGCCAGTGCCGACGGATGCTGCCGGTGGCCTACCGCGACGCCGACGGCCAGCCCTGGTGCGACCAGTGCCGCCGCCGCGCCAGGCCGAACCGTGCTCGGGCTGCGGCCAGAGCAGAATCGTCTCCGCGCGGGACGAGGTCGGGCCGTGGTGCAAACCGTGCTGGGAAACCGTCCGCCCCGGCCCGCCCTGCGTCGACTGCGGTGAGCGACCGTCGATGCCGGCGCCGGACGTGGACGGGGCCGCCCGCTGCGTTCCCTGTTATGCCGCCGCGCGGGTGCCCTGCGCTCGGTGCGGCAAGCTGGCTCGCGCGGAACGGAGGTGGCCCGAGGGGCCAGTCTTTCTGTCCTGTGTAGACACCGTTCGATCCACCCACGAACCGTGCCACCGGTGGGGCCAGTTGGCCGCCGTGTTCCGACGCGAGAAGACCGAGCCGATTTGCCCGGACTGCGCGGGCGTGAACTTCTCCTACCGCTGTCCCGCCTGCGCGGCGATGGGACGCCTGCTGCGCGGATACTGCCCGTCGTGCACCGCCCGGCGGGATCTGGTGGAAATATTCACCCAACCCGACGGCCAGCCCGCGTCGGCCTTGACGGCGCTGGCCGAACTGTTGGCGCACTACGACAACCCGTACTCGCTGTGCCTGTACCTACGCCGGCCCGGCGGAACACTCCTGCGCCGCATGGTCACCGGCGAACTGGTTTGCTCGCACGACGCCCTCGAAGACCTGGAGCAAACGACCGCCGTGCAGCATCTGCGCGGCCTGCTCGTGCTCGCCGAGATCCTGTCACCCCGCGAGGAAGAACTCGCCCAACTGATCCGCGACATCCAGCGTCTACTGGTCCGCGTGAACCACCAGCAGGACCGGACCGTGCTGGCCCGCTACGCGCGCTGACACCTGATGCCCCTGGCCCACCAACGCACCGAGCAGGACACCGGGTTCACCCGCTACCAGCGCGAACACCTCCGCCGCCAACTGGAGGCCGCCCGGCTGCTGCTGGAGGATCTCCGCCGCCGGGGCATGGCGCTGGCCGGGATCACGCAGCAGGTGGTGGACCGGTGGCTGATCCGCAACCGGCCGCGGCAACGGTATGCCCGCCCGTTCCTGCTGTGGGCAGCCAGCATCGATTTGGCCCCGGCCACGGTCGCGATCGGCACCTCGGCCCGCACGGGTGAGCGGGAGATCATGAGCGACACCGACCGCGTCCTGCTCGCGGTCAGACTCGAAACCGACGACACCCTCGCGCTGGCCGACCGGGTGGCCGGCTGCCTGGTCCTGCAATACGGGCAAGCGTGCTGGCGGCTGGTGAACCTGACCACCGAGCACGTGCTGGTGCACCCCGACGAACCCGGCGTCCTAGGCCTGCGGCTGGGCCGCGACCCGCTGTGGCTGCGCCCACGAGTGTCGGCGCTGCTGCGCCGACTGGTTGGCCAGCGCCGTCCTCTCGCCGCCGCCCTGCGGCACCAGCCCACCCCATTCCTGTTCCCCGGGATGCGCGCCGGTCGGCCGATGACCTCGGCCACGTTGCAGAAACGGCTGCGCGGGTTGGGCATCCCCAGCGTCCGCACCGCCCGCAACGGGGCGTGGCTGGCGTTGGTCGGCGCAGTGCATTGGAAAATGCTGGCCGACCTCCTCGGTGTGGCCGACTCCACCGCCAGTTCCCGGCACCGGGAAAACGGCAGCGACCGCGCCGCCTACGTCGCCAGCCGCCTGCGTCAGCAGGCCCGCTCCCGCCCGGAGTAATACCCCGGCCGAAATACGCGCGCGTGAACGACGCGGGCACGCGGGGGCGGGCGGTCAGCTCAGCCGGCCGCGGTCGGCTGGTCGGGCAGGCCCAGGCGCAGGTGTTCGCTGTGGTAGACGGCTTCGTCGAGTAACTGCGCGACGTGGTTGTCATAGAGGCTGTAGACGATGTTGCGGCCGGTGCGGGTGCCGGTGACCAGGCCGAGATTGCGCAGCAGGCGCAGTTGGTGGGAGACCGCGGACTGTTCCATGCCGATCGCCTCGGCCAGCGCGGTCACCGGGCGGGGACCTTGCCGCAACTCGGTGAGGATCAGCAGCCGGCTGGGCGTGGCCAGGGCCTGCAAGGTGGTGGCCGCGTGCGCGGCGGACTCGGCGTCCAGCCGACCGGCCGGCCGGTCGCGGCCCTGCACCCCGTGCCCCATGACTCGCAGTCTAACCCACACCCGAACCCATGAAGACGTCTTCATGTGTTCTGCTATGGTCGGGATGTCAGGCCCGAATTGTTGGAGGTATCCCGTGGCCTCGTCCACCACAACAACCACCTCCTCGCCACCCCACGCGGCCCGGCCAGTGGTCGTGGGGCCGAGGCGGTTGTTCGCCCTCGCGGAGATGCGGTGGGCCGCCGCCGCGCTGGTGCTGTTCCTGCTCGGGCTGGGCGCGCAGTTGCTCGGCACACCGACGGGGGTGTGGTGGGTGTTGTACCTGACCTGCTACGCGGCCGGGGGCTGGGAACCGGGACTGGCCGGATTGCGCGCGCTGCGGGAGAAGACCCTGGACGTGGACCTGCTGATGGTCGTGGCGGCGATCGGCGCGGCGGCGATCGGGCAGGTCACCGACGGTGCACTGTTGATCGTCATTTTCGCCACATCCGGTGCACTGGAAGCGCTGGCGACCGCCCGCACCGAGGACTCCGTACGGGGCCTGTTGGACCTCGCACCCGAGACCGCCACCCGGTTGGAGGTCGACGGCAGCGAACGGACGGTGCCGGCCACCGACCTGGACGTCGGGGACGTGGTGCTGGTGCGGCCGGGTGAGCGCATCGCCGCTGACGGTGCGGTCGTCGCCGGGGCCAGCGAGGTCGCTCAGGCCACCATCACCGGCGAACCGCTGCCGGTGGACAAGGGGGTCGGGGACGAGGTGTACGCCGGCACGCTCAATGGCACCGGGTCGCTGCGTGTGCGGGTCGACCGGCGCGCCGAGGATTCGGTGGTCGCCCGGATCGCGACGTTGGTGGAGCAGGCCAGCCAGACCAAGGCCCGCACCCAGTTGTTCATCGAGAAGGTCGAGCAGCGGTATTCGATTGCCATGGTCGCCGCCACGATCCTGTTGTTCGCCCTCCCGCTGCTGTGGGGCGATCCGTTGCAGGATTCGTTGCTGCGCGCGATGACGTTCATGATCGTCGCCTCGCCCTGCGCGGTGGTGCTGGCCACGATGCCACCCTTGCTGGCCGCGATCGCCAACGCCGGTCGGCACGGTGTGCTGGCGAAATCCGCCGTCGTGATGGAACAACTCGGCGCCACGACGCGGGTGGCGTTCGACAAGACCGGCACCCTGACCCGCGGCACCCCGGAACTGGCCGAGATCCGCGTTGTTGCCGGCGCTCCGTTCGGTGCGGCGGATGTGTTGCGGTTGGCCGCCGCCGCCGAGCACCCGAGCGAGCATCCGTTGGCCGCGGCGATCGTGCGAGCGGCTCGCGACGGTGGTCTTGAGCTACCCGCGGCCGAGGAGTTCTCCGCGCAGCCCGGCCAGGGCATGACCGCTCGGGTCGACGGGCACCTCGTCCAGGTCGGCTCACCGGCCGCGCTAGCGCAATCCGCCCGCCGCGCCGACCGCGCTGACGACGAGAGTGCGATCGGCGACAACAGAATCAGCGACGACAGAATCAGCGACGACAGAATCAGCATGGCCACGGACGCGGTGCGGGCGTTGCAGGCGCAGGGCCACACCGCAGTGGTGGTGCGGTGCGACGACCACCCGATGGCGGTAATGGGCATCACCGATCAGCTGCGGGAGGAAGCGGCCGGCACGGTCGCGGCGGTCACCCGCCTGACGGGGACCGCCCCCGTGCTGCTGACCGGCGACAACCAGGCCACCGCCGCCCGGCTCGCCGAACAGGTCGGCATCGCCGAGGTGCGGGCCGGGTTGCTCCCCGAGGACAAGGTCGCCGCCGTCCGCGAACTGGAGGCGGCGGGGCAGCGGGTGACCGTAGTCGGCGACGGGATCAACGACGCCCCGGCTCTGGCTGCCGCACATACCGGGATCGCGATGGGCGGTGCGGGCTCCGACCTGACTCTCCAGACCGCCGACGCCGTGGTGGTCCGCGACGACCTGTCCGCCATCCCCGCCGTGATCGCCCTGTCCCGGCGCGCTCGCCGGGTGGTGACCGCCAACCTGATCATCGCCGCGACCTTCATCACCGGACTCGTGGTCTGGGACCTGGTCGGGCACCTGCCGCTGCCGTTGGGCGTGGCCGGGCACGAAGGCTCGACCGTAATCGTGGGCCTCAACGGACTGCGCCTGTTGCGCCGGTCGGCATGGCGACGCGCGAGCCGCGGATAATCGTGTCCGACCGGATGCCCGATTCCCCACCGCCACCGCCACGGTCACCGCGACAGTCCCCGCGACGGCGTGCCGAGCGCGGCAGTTGGCCGCCCTGGCGTCGCTGGCGGCACCACCAGCGGGATCGCGCCGTGGTCGAGCGCGCGTTCACCGACACCGGCCGCACCTGGGATCAGGACTTGCGCGACACCCTGCCGGACGGATTGACCGAGGCCCTGCCCGACCTCGCGCCGACGGTGCTGTTCACTGCCTGGTCACTCACACGTCGCGGCTACAGCGCGCAGTATCTGAACCGTCTGTTTAATCTCACCGCACAGCAAAGCCGAATGATCATCACCCAGGCGCGATCATCGCCTCCCGACCGTCACCAGGGCATCGGCCCGTCCGATCCGCGCTGACCCGGCCGAGGGTCCTGTCCCAGGAAAGGCCTAACCCGATGACTACCTCCCCGTCACCGTCCTCCTCGTCCGACCGGCAGCCGTCCGACCCGCAGCCGTCCAACCCGCAGCCGTCCACCACGCCGGAGCCCGGCGGGACACCGGAACCCGGCAGTGACCCGGTGCACCTGTCGCATCTGCTGAAACGGTTGATCGCCGACCGGCACGGCGAAACACTCGGCCGGTTGTCCGATGTGATCGTGCGCCTACAAGGCCGCGAGTACCCGCTGGTCAGCGGCCTGGTCGTGGCCGTGGGAGGCCGGGAAGTGTTCGCGCCGATCGACCAGGTCAGCTCCTTCGACGCCGATCCACTGGTGCTGGCCAGCGCCCAACTGAACCTGCGCCAGTTCGAACGCCGCGACGGCGAGGTGCTGCTGCGCGCCGACGTGCTGGGGCATCGTCTGATCGATGTGGCCAACGCCCGTCTGGTGCGGGCCAGTGACGTGGAACTGACGCACCGGGACGGTCAGTGGCTGTGCTGCGCGATCGACACCCACCGCCACCGCCGGTTCCTGGGCCTGTTCGGCGGCAAGACCGACGAGCACGCCAACCAGGACTGGAAAGCCTTCGAACCGCTGATCGGGCACGCCCGCAGCGCCGTGCTACGCGGCGCCGTCGCCCGCGTCCGCGGCCTCAAACCCGCCCAGATCGCCGACCTGCTGGAAGAGGCGTCGAGTGAGGAGAGCAGCGAGATCCTGCACCGCGTGCACCAGGACCCCGAACTGGAGGCCGACGTCTTCGAAGAACTCGACGAGGACCTCCAAGCCCGGCTGCTCGGTGCCCGCACCAACGCCGACATCGCCGACGTACTGACCCGCATGCGCGCCGACGACGCCGCAGACGCCATCCACGAACTCCCGCAACAGCGCCGCCAGGCGATCCTGGACCTGCTGCCCGCCGGCGTCCGCACCAAGGTGCTGACCCTGATGGGATTCAACCCCCATAGTGCCGGTGGGCTGATGGGCGTCGAGTTCGTCACCGTATCCGTCGATGCCACCGCGACCGCGGCCCTGGACGCGGTGCGCCTCGCCACCGGCCTCCAGGCCGAGGCCCTGACCAGTGTGTATTTGGTCGGCAAGAAAGGCCGGCTCAAGGGTGTGGTCCGGCTGGCCACCCTGGTGCAGGCCGACCCGGACGCTGCGGCGCGCGAGTTGGCGGACACCAACCCGGTGCGGGTGCATCCGGACGCGGACGTCACCGATGTCGCGCTGCTGATGGCCGACTACAACCTGCTCACGCTGCCGGTGGTCGACGACGACGGACAGCCGCTGGGCGTGATCACCGTTGATGACGTGTTGGAAGCCACGCTGCCCGAGGAGTGGTGGCGCCGCGAGCCCACCCCACCGCACGACACGGCGGAATCGACCACCCCCGACGCTGAGGACGAGACGCCCGCCCCAGACACCGCCGCCACTGACTCCGCCACCACGGACTCCAACGCCACGGACTCCACCACCGCGGACGCGGACGCCACGACCGGCGCGCAGCCCGACTCCCGCAACGGACGGCAAACACCATGAGCGACCCCACCCCCGCCCGCTCCGACGCCCCGGCCACGCCCGCGGAGAGCCCACCCGCCGCCGCCACACCGCCCGCCGCCACACCAGCCCCCAAGTCGGCCCCGCCGTCCCCGCACCGCGACACATCCAGCCGCGCGCACGCGGGCGCACCCCCAGGTCGCAGCGGCAGCGCGGTACTGGACTCCGCCCATGTCGGGGACATCCGCGGCGCGCTGGGCACCGTCCGCCTCGACGAGTCCGACCAGCAACGCACCGTCAAACGCCGGCTGCTCACCTTCCTGGCGATCATGGGCCCCGGCCTGATCGTGATGGTCGGCGACAATGACGCCGGTGGCGTCTCCACCTACGCGCAAGCCGGCCAGAACTACGGCTACAGTCTGCTGTGGACGTTGCTGTTGCTGATCCCGGTGCTGATCGTCAACCAAGAGATGGTGGTCCGGCTCGGCGCGGTCACCGGGGTCGGGCACGCCCGGCTGATCAACGAACGGTTCGGCCGGTTCTGGGGTTGGTTCTCCGTCGGCGACCTGTTCCTGTTGAACTTCCTGACCATCGTCACCGAGTTCATCGGCGTCTCCCTGGCGCTGGGCTACTTCGGCGTCAGCAAGTACATTTCTGTCCCCGTCACAGCTGTTGTCCTGGTAGTGATCACCGCGTCGGGCAGTTTCCGCCGCTGGGAGCGGGCGATGTTCGCGTTCATCGCGGTCAGCCTGCTCATCATCCCGTTGACCGTGCTCTCCCACCCGCATTGGAACGAGGTCGGGGTTCACTTTTTCGCGCCCAGCATCCAGGGCGGGGTGTCCTCCAACGCCGTCCTGCTCATCATCGCGATCGTGGGCACCACCGTCGCCCCGTGGCAGCTGTTCTTCCAACAGTCCAACATCATCGACAAACGCATCACCCCACGGTTCATCAAATACGAACGTGCGGACACCGTGTTCGGCTCGTTCGTCGTCGTACTCGGCGCCGCCGCACTGATCGTCGTCGCCGACTTCGCCGTGCGCGGCACCAAGCTTGCCGGGCAGTTCAGCGACGCGCTCGGGGTGGCCAACGCATTGGCAGGACACGCCTATGTTCTGGGTGCGTTGTTCGCGATCATCCTGTTCGTCGCCTCGATCATCGGCGCCGCCGCAGTCACCCTGGCCACCAGCTACGCCTTCGGTGACATGTTCAACCTGCGGCACTCATTGCACCGCGGCTTCTCCGACGCCAAGGGCTTCTACGCCAGCTATGCCGGGCTGGTACTGCTCGCCGCCGGGATCGTGCTCATCCCGAACGCACCGCTCGGGTTGATCACTACCAGCGTGCAGGCGCTGGCCGGGCTGTTGCTGCCCTCCGCCTCGGTGTTTCTGCTGTTGCTGTGCAATGACCGCGAAGTGCTGGGCCCGTGGGTGAACAAACGCTGGCTGAACATCGTGGCCAGTGTGATCATCGCCGTGTTGCTGATGCTCTCCGGCGTCCTGGTCGCCACGACCCTGTTCCCGTCGGTGAACACCACCCAGGTCACCCTCTGGCTGGCCGGAGCCTTGCTGGTCGGCCTTATCGCAGCCGGTGTCGGACTGCGGATCGTGCGCGTCCGGCGTGGCGCATCCGCGACCACTGCGGCCACGATGCCTCCCGAGGAACGCCTGCACTGGCGCATGCCGCCACTCACACTGCTCAAGCCGGTCAAGTGGTCGCCCGGTCTCAAGCTCGGCATGAGCCTGTTGCGCGGCTACCTCATCGTCGCCGCACTACTGCTCATCGTCAAAGCGATCCAGTTGTCCACCAGCTGACCTCGGCCACCGCACAGGGCCCTCCAGCGGCGCGGGCGCATCACCGACACGCGGCTATGACAGCAAGGTCCAGACGACAGCAACGTCCAACAGCGATCAGGGAAGGACGACGTGGCGTGTCGGAATCACACGGCCGGCGAGGCAACGCACCAGGACCAGAGCTGACGATGTGGACACGCCACCGGCACCGCGACGTGTCGGGCGGCTGGTTACGGCCCACCGTGTTCGGCGCGGTCGACGGACTGATCACCAACGCCGCACTGATCGCTGGCGTCGGTGGCGGCGGAGTGTCCGCTCACACCATCGTGCTGACCGGCCTGGCCGGACTCGTGGCCGGCGCCTTCTCCATGGGTACCGGCGAGTACGTCTCGGTCACCAACCAAAACGAGCTCGTCCACGCCGAAGTGGCGGTCGAGCGCGACATGCACACCCGGTTCCCCGAGCAGGAGCAGGCCGAACTGGCTGAACGGTTCACCACTTACGGCGCCGACCCCGACACCGCACGCCGGATGGCCGACGCGGTCTCGCAAGACCCCGACCGTGCCCTGTGGCTGCACGCCCGCGACGAACTCGGTGTCGACCCGAACGACCTGCCCCTCGCCCGTGCTCGCCGGAGGCGCGTCCTTGGTGGCGTTTTCCCTCGGCGCGCTGTGGCCGTTGCTGCCGTACCTGCTGGGTTTCGGCGCGCTGCCCGTCGCGCTCGGGATGACCGCGGTGGCACTGTTTGCCGGTGGCGTGACTGTCGGCCGGCTCACTGGCCGCCCGCTGCTGCGGGCCGGACTGCGCCAACTCGCCCTCGGCGCGCTCGCCGTGGCCGTCACCTACGGCGTCGGCCACCTGATCGGCACCGCCACGACCTGAGATCCCCGCCTCGCCTTCGGGCGTGAGACGGGCCGCGTGATGGTCGGCGTGCGCGTTGCCAGCAGGCCCAGGGCGGGGACCCCAGCCGCGAGTAGCAGGCGCCAGCCGAGTGGCTTCTCACCACCTTTTGCCCGGTAGCAGATAGAACAGTCCGTCCCGACCCGCCATCTCGCGCCGCAGCCAGCATCGCCACCACGTTCCACCCGCCGCAGGCTGTGCCAGACCAGCCGGGCCGGGCACGGCCTGTTTCAGCACCGCGATCGACGTAACGCTGGCACAGCCACAGACTGGCCTCTCACATACAGCAACCAGTGTGCGGAGCATTCGTCCGAATCCAATAGTGCTCGGTAGCAGCACTTCGGTCAACTCTCAACTATTTTCGCAGACAAGGTTGTGTTCGTAACAGGTAAACTGCTGGTGTAACTGGATAGGTCCCTGCTGCTGGCAGTGTGGTTTTGAGCAGGCCAAGACACCCCGCAGTGATGGACGAGTGCGGGGTACGAGGATGCCCGTGCGAGCGGCAGATCAGATCGTGGCAGGGATCCAGGGAGTCCCGGCAGCGGCCTGGACGAGGACGTCGAGCATGTTCTGGCCGGCGCGGGTGGCGGTCGCGATGTAGGAGCGGATGGCCGCGAAGTCCTGGGCGCCCCGCAGGGAACGCAGACTCCCGGAGACCTTCACCCGCAACTTCGGCATCCTGATCGTCTGCTCGGCCCGGTTATTGTCAAAGGGAACCAGCGGGTCGGTGGTGAAGCGGAGATAATCGGCCCACCGGTCGATCACGCGGGTGAACAAGGCGTGGTACCTGCGTTCCAGTTTCGTGGCACGCCCACGGGTGGCGGTCTTGCCCACCACCACCGCCGAGCGCAGCAACCCCTTCTGCTCCGCCAGCTCCGCGACCTCAACGCCAGTCCCGGACAGCGCGGCGCTCTCGACGAGATCCTTGATCCTCAGCAGGGCGTCGGTGGCCTGCTCGGCCAGATCGGCGACCTTCGTCGGCGCGGTGTCCTGCACGTAGATCAACTCACGGAGCAGGTGCGCGTTACACAACGCATGCGCGACACCGGTGTAGGTGTCATACGGCGCCCACGCATCGTGCACCGCCACACCACGATACCGGGACAGGACCCCGGCGGCGTCCATACCTTGGGTGCCACGCTTGGCATGCACGCTCAACACCACGTCGGTGTCGGTGGACGCCGAATGCATCCACTGCAGCTTCCCCGCCGTAGGCAACCCGGTCTCGTCGAAATACGCCACCGGGGCCGCCGCGACCCGATCGGTGATGACCGGAATCACTTCCTCGGTGATCCTCGCCGCGGTCTTGGCCGTCCAGGACGCCACCGTGCCGGCCGCGACGTGCGCACCGAACAGATCACCCAACGCCGCGGCGGTCCGGCCCTTGGACAGGAACTGGCCATGGAACAAATATACTCCGGTCGCGGCGATCCGAGGCCCGTACTGCACCGGCGCTGCCACCCCCACCGGAGCAGCGGCCTTGGTCACCATCCCGCACGGACACTGCCGGGCCAGCAGATCATGCCCGGTCACCTCCAGTACGACCGGCGGCAGATCGAACACCTGCCGAAGTTCGACCCCGACTATCGGCGCGCCGGCCAGCCCAGCCCCGCACCCGGCACACACTTCCGGCTCGTAGCTGAACTGATGATCGGGCTTGTCCACCGGCAGCAACGTGAACCCGGCCTGCCCGGTCGGTCGTCCCGGACCCTTCCCGGACTTGCGCCGCAACGACTTCGGCGCCGGCTTGGCCAACCCGTCCGAACTGGGCGGCTTACTGGAGTTGCGCGACGACATGCCCAACCGCGCCGACAATTCCTCGATCCGCGCCAACGCGAGCACCAACGCCGCCCTCAACTCGGCGTTCTCGGCTACCAACTGCTCATATGAGGGCTGCGGCACCATCCCGGACTCGGACACACCAAGATCCCAACACATCACGAGCCGAACACGGAAACGACCCGCCCGCGCGCATGCGGGCAACCCGCTCGCACGCCGGAAGACCTGCGGCCTCAACCAGGGAGAGGACCTATCCAGTCACGCCGAAACAAGCCGTCACACTGGTCTTGACCAGCTGAGACCAAACTTTGCCTCAGCCCTGCTACCAGGCCACACCTGCTCGTGCTGCGGCTTGCAGGTGGGCTGGTGGCACGTACCACACTACGGTGTTTCCATTTGTAGGTCCGTCGAAGGTGAACAGCGCCTGCGCATTTGTCTTGAGCCAGTCAAGGATGGCTGGTCGATCTTAGCCGTAGCCTTCGCTCACAGGCAAGTTCTCGGTGAGAACGTAGCGCGCGTCGTGGTCTTGGAGTTGCAGGGCGCTTGTCCAAACTCCGAACCGTGGGTCGTCGGCGAACGCCAGCTGCCCGGTGTTGGTGGTGACACTGACGTGAGCGGTGGCCGGCAGATGGTTGTCGAACCACGCCTGCACACGCTGGAATCCGTTGTCTGGTGTTACCTCAGCGCGTATGCCCAAGCCGATGGAAAGTACGACGAGCACGATGAAGGCGAGGTTCAGGGCCTGCTGGCGGCGCGGATAGCGTTCGCGTAGCTCGGCAATGGCTGCGCCGATGGCAAGCGTGCCAAACACCATGACGCCGTATCCGTATTGCTCCTCAAACGTGCCGAAGAGAGCGGCGTATGTGCCCAAGGCGCCCATTGAGATGGCGCTCAGCCCGATCAGGCGTCGACGTCGGTCGCTGCTGAACACGGCGAGGATGCCTGCGATTGGGCAGGCTATGAGCAGAATATAGCTGGCGCCGAAATGACCTGCCTGATCGATGATACGACTGAGAAGGCTCGGGGCATTGGGCGCATTGAATCCGGTGACCTGCTGGAGACCCAGGATTCTTTCCATTCCTGATTCTTTAGCCTGAATCCAGGTTCCGAGAAGACCGTTTATTGCGACAAATACTAGGTATGCCACATAGGCTCCGGCGGTTGCAGCCGCGATAAGGATGGCATCACGCCGATGCAACGTCTGCCGCCAAACTGTTGCAAGCAGGATCGGTACAACCGCGAGCATCACCATGACATCTTTGGTGAATATGCCGTATCCGAGCAGGAGGCCCGCCGTGATAGCAGCCCGTGGCCGTAACCGGGTGTTGTCGTTCTTCAGGGCTGACATCAAGACGAGGTAGCCGCCGAGGATGAAAACCACGGCAGGTGTTTCCAGGTAGACGCGACCGTTGTTGCGAAGGACGAAGGGATCGAAGATAAGGATTGCCGCACACAGCCATGCCAGATTGGTGCTGACCAGCTTGCGCATGATGAGGAACCCGAGGGTCACGGTCACCGCGCCGAGTACGGCGCCAACCCAGCGCAGGTCGTAGACCACGTCCATGGTGGAGCCTGACATGCCGAAGATCTTGATGGCCAGGCCTTCCATCAGGAACGCGCCAGGCGGATGGAGAAAGAACGGCCCGCTAGACAAGCTGGGCAAGTGGCCGTGGCTGACCGAGATGCCGAGTTCAGCCTCCGGCTCCAACGGATCCGATCAGCTGCGAGGAGGCTGTGCCGTCATGATCGCTGAGTCGTTCAGCGGGCGCATCGCCTTCCATCGTCCGTCCGGTCGCCCGGCCTATTTCCGGATTAGCAGCTTGCCGCACGCGCTGATCTACCTCGCGGGATTCCTCCTGCTGCGGCCGACTGTGCGGATCGAGCTCGCACCCGGGGCGCCCTTGCCGGACCGCGCACTCGTTTACGGATTCCACGAGATGCTCGTGCCCGGTGCCCTCGCCGGACGGCACGCCCGGCATGTCGTGTGGGTGAATAACGACACCCGCGGCGGCATCGCCATCGCGATTCCCGCTCTGCTGGCGGGTTTCCGGCTATTCCGGCTTCGGGTGCGCTCGCCGGTGCCGCAGCGGACCCAACTGACCGATTTTCTGGACCGCTGGGACATACCGGTAGGTATCTTCACCGACGCCGGTCGGCTGGACCGCTGCGTTCGTGGCTCCCTGGCCGGGATGGCGTTGGCCACATCCGACCGCTGGTTCCGGTCGCCATCGCCATATCTAGGGCGACGCGTCTCGGGGGGCACCTGTTCCCGTGGCCGTTTGCCAGGATCGTCATCAGTTATGGCGCTCCGGTCTGGCCGCAGGATCTCGTGGGCTGCCCTCCGAGTGACCGGCAGGCGTTGCTCTCGCGCCACCACAGCCGCACCGCGGAGCTGGTTGCGGGTCTCGTCCGAGCGCGATGACGCCTCGTTGCGGCTGGGCCGATGCGGTGAGCGCAGCCGCCCTGGTCCTGTGCCAAACCTGGAGTATCGCCGGCATCCTGCTCGTTCCCGCGTGGATCGGCACCCAGCCGTTGCTGCTCGAACTGGTGCACGGCAGCGCCGTCTCCGTGGTGTCAGCCGCCGCGTTCTCCCATACTGCCGGCACTTCGCCGATGCTACCGATCGTCACATCCGTTCCGCTGTGGGCCGTCGTCGACACCATGGCGTGGTGGGCTGGGCGGCGTCACGGCCGGCTGATCACTACGACGATGCTGAGTCGTGGACGCAAGAGTGCGGACCTGGCGGCGTGGTGCGAACAGTTCCTGGAACGGCACGGCATCGTCGCGGTCTTGTGCGGTCCGTTGTTGCCCGTCCCTACCGCGCTGGTGTTCGCCGGGTGCGGCTGGCGCCGGATGGCGCTGCCGCTGTTCGTGAGCGTCGATGTGCTGGGGGTCGTGACCCGAAACGCCGCGTTCGTCTCCGTTGGCTACCTTGCCCACGGCAGCACTGTCTACCTAGCCGATCTGGCGTCGCGGACGTCGGTGCTGTTGACCGCTGTCGTTCTCGTCCTGATCATCCTGCGGCTGCTCCTGGTCAGACCCTGGCGGCGGTGACCGATCAACACCACAGAACCAGTCCGCACTCGGCCACGAAAATTGCGAGCGCCGACATGCACAAGACGGCCTACCACTGTGGGTGCCGAAAATTACGTCCACGCAGGTCAAGCGACATGTCGGTACTCGTGGATGACTCCGCCGAGACGGACTCGCCGATGTACCACAAGATGGTCGAACTCGGTGGGTTCACGAGCCTGATGCAGAGCTCGCAGCGGCGCCGCTGAGGCTAGCGCGCGGTGGGGTCGGTGGTGGTTGTAGTGCTGCTCGTACTCACGCAGCGCGTGCCGAAGATGCGTCTCGTTCCAAACCAGCGTGCGATCCAGTAGCTCGCTCCGGAACGTTTTGACCCAGCGTTGGATGATCGCGTTCATACGCGGCATCCGCACGCCGGTCAGCACTGTGGTGATCCCAACGTCGCGCAAGACCGCGTCGATCAACCCGGGGTAGTTGGCGTCGCGGTCGCGAATCAGATACCGGATTTGGCCGAGGGCGCCTGCGGCGTCGAGATCCATAAGCAGGTTGCGGATGGCCTGCGTGCCCCAGGCGTGCGTTGGGTGAGCGGTCGTGCCGAGGATGCGGACATGTCTGCCTGGCGTGGTGGATCGCGGCGAGGATGTACTGGCGCTGCCCGGTCAGGGTGAGGGTCTCGATGAAATCCATGGCCAGGATCGCCTCGGCCTGGGAGCGCAGGAAGCTGGCCCAGGTGACCCGCGCCCGCTGCGGCGCTGGGTCGACGCCGGCCGCGGTCAGGATCTCCCACACGGTGGACGCGGCGATCGTGATGCCGAGCAGGGCGAGTTCGCCGTGGATACGCCGATAACCCCAGCCTGGGTTCTCACTGGCCAGGCGTAGGACGAGGCGGCGGATCGAGGCGATCGTTCGTGGTCGGCCAGGTCTGCGTTTCATGCTGGCGCGGGCGTGCCGGTGTGTGATCAGGTCGCGGTGCTAGCGCAGCACCGTGTCCGGGCTGACCAGCAGCCGGAGCCGGCGCAGCGTCGCGCGGGCCAGTGGCAGCAGGAGTGCCGCGAGGAACGCGCGGTCCTCGGGTCGCAGTTGCGGGCGCTGGCCAGCGAGTTGACGCTGCAGAACACCCAGTTGGTGGCGCAGGGCGAGGATCTCGATGTCCTTCTTGTGGTCGGACATCGGCAGCAGTCGCAGGGCGGCGAAGGCATGACTGACGGTGAGGTAGGCGAAGCGGGGCAGCACGGGCCGTGACCCTGCCTGACGATGACCGGCAGGGTGTCAGTGCCCGCTGACCTGCCCGGATGTAGTTTTCGGCACTCGCAACCTGCCTCGCCCCTTACGTGAACGTCGCCATCGCCGAAGACGCCGTCAAGCGCTACTACGCTACAGTCAGCCAACAACAGATCGCGGAGGCTCAGGCCACGCTCACCAGGGGCGACACTGCGGACAACAATGCTGGTCAGCCCGACGACCCGGTCCAGTTCTATCGGGCTTGCACCGACGAGCGGCGCCAGCTACTCAACCAGACGCTCTTCCATCGGCTCTACCTCGCCGACGACCGGATCACCGACCACGAACCATGGCCAGCGACACCCCTGACCTAAACAACACCAGCCCGCAAACGACACCTTAGCCTCGATCCACCGACTCGGTTTGCGAGTATCCCGTGATCTTGTGGAATGCGGGCGGCTGAGATCCGGGCGTGGTGTTGCCGCTGGTCTGCCCAGCCTTTCCACTGTCGTTCCTGCTGGTAGGGATGGGGACGGATGTTCAGGTGGTCAGGGGCGTGGTCGCAGTGGTCTGCCAGAGGCGTTGCCAGGCTGAGGCCCAAGGCCAATAGGCGGGCAGGTGCAGCACGGGCTTGCGCTGCGGGCGGGCCAACCGAGCAGGAACAGCGATGATCTTGCGGCGCAGCGTGGATCCCCTGGCCTTGCCCAGGGTCGTGCTCGCGAGGGTGCCGGCAGCGCGCAGGAGGTTGTGGGCGATCGCCGCGCAGAGCACCCAGGCGGAGTTCGCGCCGAACGAGCCGGAGGGCATGTGCGCCAGCGGCCCGTCGATCAGATCAGCGAACACGGTCTCGATGATCGCGTGGCGTCGGTGGGTGATATCCGCTTCAGTCGTGGGTTCGGTGCTGTCGGTGAAAAACGGGTGATAGCGCCAGACCGGGAACAGTTCGTCCTGACGCGCGGCGTCTTTGACCCGACGCACGATCAGCCGGGCGGTGATGCGGTCTGTGGTGGACGCGAACGCGGTGTAGGCGATGTCGGCGACCTCGGCGTCGGAAATCCAGCCTCCGGTATCGGGGTCCCGGACCGCGCCGGGGTAGCGCACCGGTGTCCACGCGTTGTCGGGAATCGAGGCGATCGCCGCCTGCACGGCGGCATTTTTGGTCAGTACTAGGGAGAACCGGGCGCCGTGGCGGCGGCAGGCGCCGATGACGGCCCGGCCGCCGAATGCGGAGTCGCCCCGAACCAGGATCTCACCGTGCAGGCCGGCCGTGCGGGCGGTCACGATCGCCTGGGTGACCATGCGGCCCGCGCCTTTGGCTGAGCCGGTTTTCCCGGCGCGTAGTCGCATCCCGGCGATCACGGGCGCGGCGTGGGTGGTGCTGAGCGTGGTGGCCAGTGGGGAGAGCCCTTTGCGGAGGACCTGTTTGCCCGCGATCTTGGTGTGTCCGTAGGAGGCGCCGTGTTTGGCGTGTCCGTAGACCGGACGCAGTAGCGAGTCGATGTCGAGAAACACGCGTTGCTCCGAGCCGGGTAACAGATCCATCCGGGTACACAGGTGGCGGAGGTGGTCACGGAGCACGGATTCCAGTTGTCGGGCGTGGCCGAAGCTGAACTCGCGTAACAGGGTGCCGATCGTCGAGGGTGCGTACACGCCATCGAAGAGTGTTTTCATGCCGCCCGCGCGCAGGATATTGACATCGTCGATGCTGTCCGCGCCCGCGCACATGCCCGCGATCAGCGTGGTGAGCTTGGGTGCGGGGTTGGCTGATCCGGACTTGATCCGCGGCGTGGTGATCGAGACCTTCTCTGTGAGGAGCGTGTTCAGCTTGGTCTGTTCGGCCAGGGCCATGACCGGGACCAGTCCGGCCAGCGACACGAGGTTTTGATCGTCGAAGGTCGCGGACGTCGGGGTGAATCTGTGCGAAGCTTGCACTCGAAGTGCCCTCTCGAACTGGATGTTTGTTGCCTAGACAACAGCGATCATCCCAGTTCAGAGGGCACTTTCCTGTTTACGACACTCGGCAGCCGGCCAGTCAGTCGGTGGATCGAGGCTTAGGGAAGTTATAACTCGAAAACAGCCCCCGACCAGGGAAAACCCTCTCGCTCAGATCAAGAGCGAGAGAGTTACTCCGCGTATAAAACCGCAGGTCAAAGCGCATAAATCGAACCTTCGGTGGAGCTGAGGGGAATCGAACCCCTGACCTTCTCGATGCGAACGAGACGCGCTACCAACTGTGCTACAGCCCCTTGGTACGACGAGTAGCTTACCAGCTCCCGCCGAACCGTTTACCCAGGCCCCCTACTCGCCGACGGCGCGGCGGTAGGGCAGGACGTCGGGCTGGTCTAGGTCGTCGAAGATCGGGTCGTCGTCATCGGTTTCCACGACGACGGTGCCAGGGCGCGGCCGGGGGCGGGCGACGGGGCGGGTCTGGGTTGCGCGGGGGGCCGGTGGGGCGTCGTAGCGGTCGGCCTCGCGGTAGTCGCGTTCGGCGTCGTAGTCGGTGTAGTCCTCGTGGTACGCCTCGTCGCCCGATTCTGGGCCTAGGCGGGCGGAGCGGCGTCGTCGGATGTCGTCCTCGATGCGGACCTGGCGGCGCAGGTAGCTGAGGTAGCTGATCAGGCCCGCGTCGAGCAGGCCGTGCGCCCACCACAGGATCGGCTTGGTGAGCACGGCCAGTACCGCCATCGCGATCGCGAGCACGATGATGACCAGCACGATCCGCTGGCGGATGGCGTACTTGGCGCGCGCGCTGGCCGCGGCAGCGGCCGGGTCGAAGCCGCCTCGGCCTGGGCGGTACGGGCGGTGGGACCGGCGCTGGTCGTCGTAGTCCTCGTCCTCGTAGTACTCGTCGACGACCTCGTCCTCGTCGACGTATTCGTCCTCGAGGTCGTTGTCGTAGTCTTCGGCGGTCAGCTCGTCGGCGTTGCGGGCGTCGAGTTCGTCCGGCTCGAGGTCCTCGTCGTCGAAGTCGTCGAGTTCGGCCTCGTCCAGCTCGTCCTCGAGTTCAAGGGCGAGTTCTAGCTCCTCCTGGTCGGTCTGGTGCTGCGGGTTTTCGGTGTCACGTTCCGAGCTGTCGGACATGGTGAACGCCTCCTCCACCTTGGCGCTCACACCACCGCTGCGCACCACTCGCGCGGCGAGGGTGGAGTCCGCGGTCTTGGCCACTTCCTGGCGCCGACGTGCGGCGATCGGGACGAGCACGAGGAGCCACGCGACAACCAGTGCCACGATGATCAACGAACTGGGCACGGCCCCGTCACCTCCCCCGATCCACACACGGGCGCACTCACGGCACCCGTCACGTTAGTCACAGCAGTCACACCAGTGTCGGAGGCGCGCCGGTGACGGTCGGTTCCCGCAGTCGGGAATCAACCGCCGAATGGACCCCGTGGTCGGGTCAAAAAGAAGGATGAACTAGGCGAATCGGGCGCGGCCGTCGGCGACGAGCTTGTGCACCAGGCCGCTGGGTACGTCGTCGACGGTGAGGGCGAGCAGGACGTGGTCGCGCCAGCCGCCCGCGACGTCAAGGTAGCGGCGGAGCAGGCCCTCTTCGCGGAATCCGAGCTTGTTCAGCACGCGCAGGCTGGCCGTGTTCTCCGGCCGGACGGTGGCCTCGATGCGGTGCAGCCCGGCCGCGAACATGCAGTGATCGGTGAGCATCGCCACAGCCGCGGTGGCCACGCCGCCCCTGCCCAGATCCTCAGCGACCCAATAGCCGATCCAGGCCGAGCACAATGACCCGCGCACCACGTTGCCGACGGTGATCTGGCCGGCGAACTCGCCGTCGACGGTGATCACGAAGGGCAGCGTGTGTCCGCGTCGAGCCAGCGCGCGCAGTGACCACCACTGTCCAGGCCAGGCTACGGCGGCGTTGCGCTCCTCCCAGCGGCCGGGTGCGGTGGGCTCCCAGTTCTCCAGGTGGGCACGGTCGCGCAGCCGGATACGGCTCCAGGACGAGCCGTCGAACAGCCGGGGCGGGCGCAGTGCGACGCTGCCGGCCGCGACCACGAGCGGGCCGAGCTTGGCGGGCCAGCCGGGGTGGCGGCTGGCGGTCTCCAGTTGGGTCCAGCCGCTGTCGTGGTCGTCCGCCCCGGAGTATCCGGCCATGGGGAAATCGGGCACGGGGTCTCGATCCGCCGGGCTATCCACGCTGGGCGAGGAACGTGACCTGGACATCCTCGCCGACCGCGACGTCTGTGGTCTCCTCCTCCACCTGGATCAGGCAGTTGGCCTCGGCGAGCGAGGCGAGCAGGTGCGCGCCGGACGTGCCGAGCGGCTGGACCAGGTACTCCTCGGTCTTGGTGTCGCGCAGCAGCTGGCCGCGCAGGTAGCCGCGCCTGCCCTTGGTGGACACGATCGGTGAGAGCAACCGGGCGGACACCACCCGGCGCTGCGGGCTGCGCTTGCCGAGCGCGGTGCGGATCAACGGCCGGACCAGCACCTCGAACACGACCAGCGCACTCATCGGGTTGCTTGGCAGCAGGAAGGTCGGCACCAGGTCCGGGCCGAGCCTGCCGAAGCCCTGGACGGACCCGGGATGCATGGCGACCCTGGTCACGTCGATGTTGCCCAGTTCGGACAGAGCGGCGTGGATGTCCTCGCCGCCTGACCCGCCGATACCGCCCGCGACGACGACGATCTCGGACAGCAGCAGCCGCCCTTCGACCACCTCGCGCAAACGCTTGGCACCGCCGGGGACGATGCCAACCCGTGAGACGTCCGCACCGGCATCGCGGGCTGCGGCCGCCAGCGCGTAGGTGTTCACGTCGTAGACCTGGCCCGGCCCCGGCGTGCGCTCGATGTCGACGAGTTCGTCGCCGACGGCGAGCACCGACACCCTGGGGCGCGGGTGCACAAGCACCTTGTCCCTGCCGACCGCGGCCAGCAGGCCGACCTGGGCCGATCCGATCGCCGCGCCCTTGCGCACCGCGACATCTCCTGGCTGCACGTCCTCGCCGGTCCGCCGGACGAACGCGGCAGAGGGCACCGGCTGGCTCACGGTGACCCGCGCGTCGTTGCCGTCGGTGTAGCTGGCCGGCACGACCGCGTCGGCGAGGGTCGGCAGCGGGGCGCCGGTGGCGATCCGCACGGCCTGGCCGGGCTGCAGCCGCCTGGGCTGGCGCGACCCTGGCGGGATCTCGCCGACGACCGGCAGTTCGACCGGTTCGACCCCGGCCGAGCTGACGTCGACGCTGCGCACCGCGTAGCCGTCCACGGCCGCCTGGTCGAAGCCGGGCAGCGCCCGCTCCGCGACGACCTCCTCCGCGCACAACAGGCCCTGTGCCTCCGAGATCGCCACTCGAACCGGCGCGGGGCGCACCGCAGCCGCGATCACCTTGCGCAGTTGCTCGTCTACTGATCTCATCGGCGCTTCCCCGTCGTTGCGCGATCCATACTGTTTGCCCGGAAACATCAGTCCTGAGCGAGTCGCTCTCGCAGCCACTCGCGAAGGCTCGGCCCGTAGGTCGGGTGCTCCAGGGCAAAGTCAACATTGGCCCTGATGAATCCGCCGGGATTGCCGAGGTCGTGTCGGCCACCGGAATGCACGACGACGTGCACCGGGTGGCCCTCCTTGATCAGTAGTGCGATCGCATCGGTGAGCTGAAGCTCCCCGCCCGCACCTGGGGTGATCCGGCGCAACGCGTCGAAAACGGCCCGATCGAGCAGGTAGCGGCCGGCCGCCGCGAACGTGGACGGCGCGTCCTCCGGGGCCGGCTTCTCCACCATGCCGTTCACTCGTTTGACGTCGGCCGAGCCGGTGTCCTCGACATCGAAAACGCCGAAGGCGGAGATTTCGGACTTCGGAATGTCGAACGCGCACAGCACGCTGCCGCCGAACTCGGCGCGGACCTGCGCCATCCTGGTCAGCACACCGGCCGGCAGCACCAGGTCGTCGGGCAGCAACACGGCGACGGCGTCATCATCGGCGGTCAGGTTGCCCTCGGCGCAACCGACGGCGTGACCGAGCCCGAGCGCCTTGTCCTGGATCGCGGTCTCGACGCTGAGCAGCTCCGATGCCCTGCGGACTTTCTCGGCCAGCTCGGTCTTGCCGCGTTCGGTCAGGGTCTGTTCCAGCTCCGGCTGCGGGCGGAAGTACTCGACGACCGCGTCCTTGCCGGGCGAGGTGACGATCACCAGCTTGCGCGCGCCCGCCTGCGCGGCCTCGGTGGCGACCAGTTCGATGCCGGGCGTGTCGACGACCGGCAGCAGTTCCTTGGGCACGGCCTTGGTGGTGGGGAGGAATCGGGTGCCGAGTCCGGCGGCCGGCACGATAGCTGTGGAGAACGAAGTCGTCGGGCTCATGGTTTGCGAGCCTAACCGCGCCTAATGTCAGGGCGTGACCGAGTGGGCACAAGATCCCGAGTCCAAGGCGGCCCTGCGCCGACGACTGTCCGCGGCGCGCGCCGAACTGCCGCCCGAAATCCGCGCGTCCGAGGCAGCTGCACTGGTCAAGTGGGTTGGTGAGCTGTCGGCCTCGGTTGTGTGCTGCTACCTCCCGGTCGGCACCGAGCCGGGCAGCGTGGCAATGGTCGACGCGATCGGCGCCCGTGTGCTGCTGCCCGTCGTCACCGGTGCGGAGCCGCTGGACTGGGCGGAGTACCAGGGCGAGCAAAGCCTGGTCGCTGGCCCGTACGGCCTGCGCGAACCCGCTGGTCATCGGCTCGGCCGCGACGCCATCGGCCAAGCCGACGTGATCCTGCTCCCGGCACTGGCCGTGGATCGAAGGGGCGTGCGCCTCGGCCGTGGCGGCGGCCACTACGACCGGTCGCTGCCCAGCGCCCGCCCGGACGCCGCGCTGATCGCCGTGATCCGCGACGACGAACTGCTCGACCACCTGCCCGACGAGGCGCACGACGTGCGGATGACCGCGACACTGACCCCTCGGCTGGGCATCAGGCCGATCGACTAGCCCTGGTCAGCGGCGCTTGCCCGGTTCAGTACGCTGTGTCGTCGCGCATGGGAACCGTCCGCGCGAAAGTGATGTGCGCCGGCGATGTTTGCGCTCAGCCTGCCAACTGGCGCATCATCGTCAGTGAGCATTAGCACTCGATGCCCATGAGTGCCAGAACGAGTTTCGCGGCTCGCCGCCGCGAGGGGAGCGACAGTGCCGACGTATCAGTACGCCTGTACCGCGTGCGGTCACCGGTTCGAGGCTGTGCAGTCCTTCTCCGACAACGCCCTCACCGAGTGCCCGGTGTGTTCCGGCAAGCTGCGCAAGCTCTTCGGCTCGGTAGGTGTCGTGTTCAAGGGCAGCGGCTTCTACCGCACGGACAGCCGGTCCGAGTCGAACGGGAAGAGCAAGGCAGGCGCGGCCGCCAGTTCGTCGAACGGTTCGGACTCGTCTTCGTCCGGCACGAAGTCGTCAGACGCCGGCTCGTCGTCTTCGTCCTCCACCTCGTCTTCATCGTCTTCGTCCAGTTCGAGCTCGTCCTCGTCGGGCAGCTCGTCGTCAAGCACCACCAAGGCAGCGCCCTGATCGCTTCGGGTTGTCCACAGGGTGAGTTGTCCACAGCCCCCTGAATTCGTCCACAGGTAGCGCTTCGAGCCGAACGGAGTCGCCGCACCTTCCCTAATGTCCGTCGCGACACGACGACATGTGGGAGGAGATATGCGGGACATTCGAACGGCCAGGGTGACGCCGTCGCCCGTCGACCGCATCCGAGGACTGCTCGGCCCACCGGGACCGTGGACCCGGCGTGGACTGGCGGCGGCCCTCGCCGTCCTGGCCCTGGTCCTCGCGCTGCGGCCGAACGCAGCGAGCGGCCAGCCGACCGAGCCGATCGTGGTCGCCGGACACGACCTCGCGCCCGGCACCACCCTGGCCCCTGCCGACCTCGCGCTGCGCCGGATGCCCAGGAACCTGTTGCCCTCCGGCGCGCTGACCAGCGTGCCCTCGGCAGCGGGCCACGTACTGGGTGGGGCGCTGCGGACAGGCGAGCCGATCACGAACGTGCGCCTTGTCGACACCGGCCTGCCCGGCGAGGCTCCCGGTTCGTCCGCCGTGCCGGTGCGGCTTGCCGATCCGGGCGTCGCGGATCTGCTGCGTCCTGGCGTGCGCGTCGACGTGGTGACCATGGATCCGGACCAGACCGACAACCCGTTGCTGGCGTCCGGCGCCATCGTGCTCACCGTGCGCGACGCCGACAGCGCGCCGGGACAGCGTGGCCGGCTGGTTGTCTTGGCATTACCCGACAAGCTGGCGACACGAGTGGCCGCGGTGTCACTACGGCAACCCGTGACGGTTACGCTCCGCTAGCCAAGTTTGGCGCGAATGGCGCAGAGCCGTCCACCGAAGCGAGGAGCTCGCCGTGTTCCAGGGATTCAAGAAGTTCATCATGCGGGGGAACGTTTTCGATCTGGCGATCGCGGTGGTGATGGGCACCGCGTTCACCGCTGTCGTCACCGCCGTGGTGACGAACCTGATCAATCCACTGATCGCGGCGATCGGCGGCTCGAACATCCACGGTCTGTCCGTGACGTTGGTCAAGGGCAACGAGAAGTCCACGATCGACTTCGGCGCGGTGATCACGGCCGTGATCAACTTCGCGGTCATCGCGGCCGTGGTCTACTTCGCGTTCGTCCTGCCGATGACGAAGATCATCGAACGGCGCAACAGGGGCAGGGAGCCGGAGGCGGCGTCGATCACCGAGATCGACGTGCTCACCGAGATCCGCGACCTGCTTCGCGAACAGCGTCCGAACAGCTGAACGGAGGTTCGTCGACGATCAATATCGATCATGATGCGGTGGACGGTTTTCGCGGTACCAGGCTTCGTCGTCCCGACTGCCCGGCTCCGGATCCCGTTCGTCGGCAGTGGCGTCGGGCAGGACGTCGCCGAAGGGGTCGCGCAGACGCCGACGACGCGGCTGTGTTGGGGCCGCCGGCTCGTCATCGCGTTCGTCCCTTGGTTCGTTCCCGCCCGGCTGGCTCATGGCGGCTCAGGCTTCGTCGAGGCCGGACAGCTCTTCGATCACGTGCGGCACCAACGCCGACAGCGTGGCCATACCGTCGCGGATCGCGCCGCGCGATGCGGCCAGGTTGACCACCAGGGTGCTGCCGGAGATGCCGACCAGCCCGCGCGAGATGCCAGCGTCCACGGCGCCCGCGGCGAGGCCCGACGAACGCAGTGCCTCCGCGATGCCGGGGATGGGTCGGTCCAGCACGCCCGCGGTGGCGTCCGGAGTGACGTCCCGGGGCGAGACGCCGGTGCCGCCGACAGTGATCACCAGGTCCACGCCGCCGATCACGGCCGTGTTCAACGCGCTGCGGATATCGACGACCTCACCGGCCACCGCGACGATGCCGTCGACGATGAAGCCGCTCTCCTCAAGCAGTTCCGTCACGAGGGGACCGGTCTTGTCGTCGTGCTCCCCGTGCACAAGGCGGTCATCGACGATCACGACGAGGGCCCGCCCAAGGCGTTGCGCGCTGTGTTCCATACGGTCACGGTAGAGCCTCGACCTCCTGGGCGTGCGCGCAGTGTCCTATTGCGGATCTGACGGTTCTGTGACGGGTCGCCCCGGAATCGGGCCAGACCGGGCGGACGCCGTTAGCGTCGGCGTATGCGTGTGTTGATCACGGGAATGGCCGGTTTCATCGGGTCGCACGTCGCCGACGTCATGGTCGAGCGCGGGCACGAGGTGATCGGGGTGGACGCCCTGCTGCCCAAGGCGCACGGTGACGCGGGCGCGCCGGAGTGGACGCGGCGGCATCGGCTCGTCGTCGGCGACGTGCGCGATGCCGCGTTGCTCCGCGAACTGCTTGTCGGGGTGGACGTGGTGTGTCACCAGGCGGCGGTGGTCGGGCACGGCATCGATCCGTCGGACGCGCCGGCCTACGCCGAGCACAACGACCTGGGCACGGCCGTGCTGTTGGCGGCCATGCACGAGGTGGGGCTGCGCCGACTGGTGCTGGCCTCGTCGATGGTCGTGTACGGGGAGGGCCGCTACGCCTGTGCCGACCACGGCATCGTCCGGCCGGCGGCGCGCCGCCAACGCGATCTGGACGCGGGCGAGTTCGAGCCACCGTGCCCGGCGTGCGGGGCGCAGCTGGCCTGGCAGCTGGTGCCGGAGGACGCGCCGTTGGAGCCGCGCGGCAGTTACGCGGCGAGCAAGGTCGCGCAGGAGCACTACGCGGCGGCCTGGGCGCGGCAGACCGGCGGCTCGGTATGGGCGCTGCGCTACCACAACGTCTACGGCGCGCGGATGCCGCGCGACACGCCCTATGCGGGGGTCGCATCGCTGTTCCGGTCCGCATTGCAGCGGGGCGAGGCGCCGACGGTGTTGGAGGACGGGCGACAGCAGCGGGACTTCGTGCACGTAACCGATGTCGCGCTGATCAATGCGCTGGCCGCGGAAACCGAGGCTCCTGCCGGCTCGCTGGTCCCGTTGAACGTGTGCTCCGGCGTGCCGCACACGGTCGGCGAACTCGCGGCGGAGCTGGCCAAGGCATGTGCCGGGGCGGCACCGAGGATCGTGGGCGGCGCCCGGCCGACCGATGTCCGGCACGTGGTGGCCGATCCGGCGCGGGCGCGCGAACTGCTCGGTTTCACCGCGCGGGTCGGGTTTGCGCAGGGCATCGCCGCGTTCGCGACCGACCCGCTGCGCGACTCAGCGCTCGTGGCCGACTGACGCTCAGCCGCCCACGGTGGCCAGCGGGAGTCGGACCTCGAACCGGCAGCCGGGGCCGTGATTGCTTGCTTCGATACTGCCCCGATGCGCGTGCACGAGCCCCTGGGTGATCGCAAGGCCGAGGCCGGCGCCGGCCGGCGCTGCGTCGTCCGGGTCCGCGGGTGTGCGCGCGGCCGAACCGCGGAACGCGACGTCGAACACGCGGCCGATCTCCTGTTCGGGGATGCCGCCGCAGGCGTCGTCGACACGCAGCAGCGCCTGTTCGCCTTCCACGCCGACGCCGACCATGACCGTTCCGTCCGGCGGTGTGTGCCGGATCGCGTTCGACAGCAGGTTGCGAATGATCCTGGCCAGTTCCGGGTCGCTGCCCAGCACGACCGGCCAGGACCGGACGTCGGCAAGGACTCGCACGCCCTTGCGCTGGGCGACCGGCAGCGCGGCGGCGACCGAGTCGCTGACCACGTCGCGCAGCGGCACGGCCGACAGGGTCAGGCGCAGCGCGCCCGCGGTGATCCTGGACAGCTCGAACAGGTCATCGACCATGCCGGCCAGCCGGGTCGCCTCGCCACTGATCCGGTCCGCGTAGCGGGTGATCTCGTGCTCGCTGGTGACCAGGCCGTCGGCAACTGCCTCGGCCATCGCCCTGATCCCGGCCAGTGGGGTGCGCAGGTCGTGGCTGACCCAGGCGATCAGCTCGCGCCTGGACGCCTCGGCGGCGCGTTCACGTTCGCGCGCCTCGCGTTCCCACACGCTGCGCCGCGCGACCGAGCGGCCGAGCAGCAACGCGGTCGGCACCGTCACGACCGCGGACAACAGGCTGATCAGCAGGTTGGTGTCCAGGCTGACGCTGAACATGAACCCGCTGACCCACAGCACACCGACGAGTTCGGCGACGAGCGGCACGAGCACGAGCACGGCCATGGACGCCGGCAGCGAGCGCTCGCCAAGCACGCGCAGGATGATCATGCCGACCAGCACGACCGGCAGGGAGAACAGAATGGCGTACGGCGCGACGTCCGCGATTTCGCTCAGCACAAGCCATCATCCCGTGCGGTCGTAGCGGTAGCCGACACCCCACACCGTGGCGATCCGGCTCGGCCGTGCCGGATCGGACTCGATCTTCTCCCTCAACCGTCTCACGTGGACGGTCACTGTGGACTGGTCGCCGAAGTCCCAGCCCCACACCCGTTCGAGCAACTGCGCCCTGGTGAACGCCTCCCCCGCGTGCGAGATGAGGAAGACGAGGAGGTCGAACTCTCGTACGGTGAGTGCGAGCGGCTCGTCACCCCTTGTCGCCCTGCGCGCGGCGACGTCGAGCCGCAGGTCGCCGTCGGCGAGCCGGACCGGTCCGGCCGGCGCGGTGCCCCGTGCCCTGCGCAGCACCGAGCCGACCCGCAGCACCAGCTCACGCGGGCTGAACGGCTTGGCAACGTAGTCGTCCGCGCCGAGTTGCAGGCCCGCGATGCGCTCGTCCTCCTCGCCGAGCGCGGTCAGCATCACCACTGGCACGGCGCTGCGGCCGCGAATACGCCGGCACACCTCAAGCCCGTCGATGCCGGGCAGCATCAGGTCGAGCACGACCAGGTCGGGCTCTGACTCGGCGACGAGCCGCAACGCCTGTTCGCCGTCGCCGGCGAGTACAACCGTGTAACCGGCGTGTTCGAGATAACGGCGTACCACGTCGCGCACGTTCATGTCGTCGTCGACGACCAGCACCCGACCGGCGCGCCCGCCCGCCGCGGCTTCCCGCTGCATCGGCTTCACCAACAGTTCCCTCCGACCAGGGCGTGACCCTCGGTCCGCGACACAGCCCGAACGCCCAGGTTAGTACAGGTACCGCGCACATCGCGTGACCTGGCGGGCATCCGTCAGCGCACCGTAATACTTGCGTATCCGTCACAATTCGGTAAGCGCCACAATGGTTTTCGTTGATCCACGGTGGACTTATCGTCAGCTGAGTGGACGACCGAGCGGCATTTGTCGATGTGGTGTTGCCCTGCCTGAACGAGGCGGCCGCGCTGCCGGGTGTGCTGGCCGCGTTCCCGCCGGGGTTCCGACCGCTGGTGGTGGACAACGGCTCGCGGGACGGATCCCCAGCCGTCGCCGCCGCACATGGCGCGCGGGTGCTCGCCGAGCCGTCGCCGGGTTATGGCGCCGCCGTGCACGCCGGGGTGGTCGCGGCAACCAGCGACGTGGTCTGCGTGCTCGACGCGGACGGCTCGCTCGACCCGGCCGAACTCCCCCGTCTCACCGCGCCGATACTGGCAGGTGACGCCGATCTGGCTGTCGGCAGGCGCGTTCCGGTCGGCGCTGGCGCCTGGCCGTGGCACGCCCGCGCCGGGAACGCGGTACTCGCGGCGCTGCTGCGCAGACGTGGGCTGCCCGTCAGGGACATCGGGCCGATCCGGGCCTTCCGCAGAGCGGACCTGCTCGCACTGGACGTTCGCGATCGCCGTTTCGGTTATCCGCTGGAGCTGCTGATCAAGGCCGCGCGGGCGGACTGGCGAGTGGTCGAGTTCGACGTGGCGTACCGGCCGAGAACGGCGGGCACCAGGTCGAAGGTGTCCGGCTCGGTGCTGGGCACCGCACGAGCCATCCGCGACATGGCAGGGGTGCTGCGGTGATCGACCGGTTCGTCGCGCTGATGGTCGCCAAGGCGCCCGTTCCCGGCCTGGCCAAGACCAGACTGACGCCGCCGGCAACGCCGAGGCAGGCAGCGGAGATCGCCGCTGCCGCGCTGTTGGACAGCTTGGACGCGGTCATGGCAACGCCCGGCGCTGTGCCGGTGATCGCGCTGACCGGTTGCCTTGCGAACGCCGTTCGCGCCGACGAACTGCGTTCGCGACTGGGCGCGGTGATCGTCGTCGAACAACGTGGCATCCGGTTCGCCGATCGGCTCGCGAACGCGCACGCCGACGCCGCGCTGCACTGCCCTGGCCTGTCGATCGTGCAGATCGGCATGGACACCCCGCAGGTGACGCCCGCGCTGCTCGGCGCGAGCGCGACCGGGCTCGACGACGCGGACGCCGTGCTCGGTCCGGCCACCGACGGCGGTTGGTGGGTCCTGGGTGTGCGGGATCCCGCTACCGCCCTGCTGTTGCGGCCGGTCCCGATGTCCACTCCGGACACCTTCAGGGACACCTGGGACGCGCTGGTCGACGGAGGACTGCACATCGACAAGGCCGCCGAGTTATCCGATGTGGACACTGTGGCGGACGCGCTGCGGGTCGCCGAGGAGATTCCGCACAGTCGGTTCGCCGCGGCCGTGCGCGCTGTTGCAGGTGTTGCTGTGGGAGGCATGGCCGTTGGAGGAGGCCGGTGCTGACGCCGGTCCGATCCGCCGCGGTCTCCCCTTTCGACAACGCGTTGCGTGCCGAGCGCTGCGTGCTCGAATTCGCCGATGGCGCCCGGATCAGCCTGCCCGTCGCGCGTTGGCGCGCGGCGGCCGATGCAGCCGACGAGTTGCTGCTCGACCGCTGCGCTGGGTCGACACTCGACATCGGCTGCGGACCGGGCCGGCTGACGATCGCGCTCACCGCACGCGGGCTGCCCGCCCTGGGCGTCGACGTGTCACCGGTCGCGGTGCGGCTGACCAGACGCGGCGGCGGTGCCGCCCTGCGGCGTGACATCTTCGGCCGAATCCCGGGCCTCGGCAGGTGGCGGCACGCGCTGCTCGCGGACGGCAACATCGGCATCGGCGGAGATCCGTTCGTGCTGCTGCACCGGGTAGCCGCTCTGCTCGATGTCGGCGGCACGGCGCTGGTCGAGGTGGCGGCGCCAGGGACCGGGCTGATGTGCGTTCCGGCGCGGTTGGCCGGCGGGGACGAGTCGTGGTTTCCGTGGGCGGTGCTGGACGCGCGGGCGACGGTCGCCATCGGCGTCCACGTCGGGCTGACGCCGACCTGGCACGGCCATCATTCGGGCCGTTGGTTCGTCGAACTCAGCAAACACGAAAAGGGGCCGCACGCCCTCTGGTGAGGGTGTCGAAGGCGTGCGGCCCCCAGCCACACGGCGGCTCGGGGCAGCGAGCGGAGCGTGGCGTCTGATTCCGGAGTTGTGGTCGGTTGGTGGATCAGTTGGTCTGCACGGTCTCGCCGGACAGGACGACCGTGACGGTGCTGCCGTCGCTGAGCGTCAGCGTCATGTGGTCGTTCGGGGCTGCCGCGTGCACCGCCGCGACCAGGCCGTTGGCGCTGGTGATCAGCCGACCGTTCGCCTTGACCACGACCGCGCCCTGCTTGAGTCCGCCCTTGTCGGCCGGGCCGCCCGGATCCACCGAGACGATGTAGGCACCGTTGGTCAGGCCGGCTTCCTCCTCCTGGGCCTGCTGTTGCGGGTCGATCTGTCCCTGCTGCGAGGCAGGCACGCCTTCCACGTTGTCCGTGACGTGCACGCCGAGGAAAGTCTGGACGCTGTGGCCGGTGGTGATGATGTCGTTGGCGAGCCTGCGCGCCTGGTCGATCGGGATGGCGAAGCCGATGCCCACGTTGCCGCCCTGACCGCCGCTCCGATGCCGAGCTGTAGATGGCCGAGTTGATGCCGATGACCTGGCCGTCCATGTTGACCAGCGCGCCACCGGAGTTGCCGGGGTTGATCGGCGCGTCGGTCTGGATCGCGTCCATCACGGTCGTCTGGCTGTCCTGGCCGCCGTCGCTGGCCACGGTCGGCCGGTGCAGCGAGCTGACGATGCCGGAGGTCACCGTGCCGGACAGGCCGTACGGGGCGCCGATCGCCACGACCTCCTGGCCGACCTGCAGGTTGCTCGCGGTGCCGAGGTTCGCGACCGGCAGGCCGGTAACGCCCTGGGCCTTGATGACCGCGATGTCGGATGTGGGGTCGCGGCCGAGGATGCTCGCGTTGACCGTGCGACCGTTGGAGAAGATCACCTGAAGCTGGCTCTGCCCGTTGCCCGCGGTGGCCGCGCCGGCGATCACGTGGTTGTTGGTCAGGATCTGGCCGTCGCTGGAGATGATGATGCCGGACCCGGTGTCGCCTGACATGCCCTGCGCGGACTGGACCTGCACGGAGATCTCCACGACCGTCGGCAGGACCTTGCTCGCCACCGACTGCACGGACCCGGCGGGGGCTGCCGACTGCGTCGCGGTGGGCACCGGCTCGGACAACGCGTTCTGCACAGGACCGCCGCTGTTGCTGTTGCCGACCAGGTAGCCGCCGAGGCTGCCGGCCAGACCGCCCACGACCAGGGCCACGGCGACGACGCCCGCGATCAGGCCGCCCCTGCCGCGTTGCCGTGCCGCCGGGGCGGGCATGGTCACGGTCTGCTGGTTGTTGCCAAGCGGCGGGTAGCTGCCGAAGTTGACGCCCGCGTTCGGGTAACCCGACGACGGGGTGTCCTGACCTGCGCTGCTCTGATAGTTCGGCGCCGTCTGGTAGCTGGTCTGCTGTTCGGCACCGGGCAGCTGCGCGGCCGGAATCGACGGGTAACCGGTCTGCTCGGCCGGGCGGTAGGTCTGGTAGCCAGCGGCCGACCAGGGGTTCGGCTCCTCCGTGGCGGAAGCCTGAGACGCGGAAGCCTGAGACTCGGCTTGGCGGCTCTCCGGTTCGGAAGGTGCCGAGGACTCAGCGGCCGGGGTCGCCGCACCCTCCTGCGGCTGCTGCTGGTGCTCCGGAACAGGTCCCGCTGCACCCGGGGTGTTCTCCGTCATGGCCACTACTGTGCGGCACGGTCCTGAGAACAGGCTGAGACGCCCCTTGGCGCAGGGTGAGGACTTCCCGTGCACCAAGGGGATTCGCCTCAGGTTTGCGACCCTCCGGCCGCGCGCAGGCGTTCGGCGATCTGCTCCGGGGCGGCGTCGTTGATCCAGACCGCCATGCCCGACTCGGATCCGGCCAGGTACTTGAGCTTGTCCTTGGTGCGCAGCACGGAGAAGACCTCAAAGCGCAGCCAGGCGAGGTCGCGGTCGGTGTGCACCGGCGCCTGGTGCCACGCGGCGATGTAGGGCAGCGGGCGGCCGTACAACGCGTCGAGCTGGTGCAGGACGCGCAGGTACAGGTCGGCGAAGTCGTCGCGCTCGGCCTCGGACAACGCGGGGATGTCCGGCACCTGGCGGTGCGGCACCACATGCACCTCGACCGGCCAGCGCGCGGCGGCGGGCACGAACGCGGTCCAGTGTTCGCCGCTGGCGACGACCCGTGTTCCGGCCGCGCGTTCGGCGGCGAGCACGTCACCGAGCAACGGACGGCCGTGTTCGGCCAGGTAGGCGCGGGCCGTGGCCAGCATCCGCTCGGTTTTCGGGGTGACGAACGGGTAGCCGTAGATCTGCCCGTGCGGATGACTCAGCGTGACGCCGATTTCCTCGCCGCGGTTCTCGAACGGGAAAACCTGTTGTACGCCGGGGAGTTTGCCGAACTCGGCGGTCCGATCGGCCCAGACGTCGACGACGGTGCGGACCCGGCTCGGCGAGAGTTCGCCGAAGGACTGGTTGTGGTTGCTGGTGAAGCAGACCACGTCGCACCGCCCGCGACCGGGCGCCATCGGCACCATCGGCATGCCAGGCACGGTCGGCTCGGTGTCCGGGACCGACTGGGCGAAGGACGGGAACCGGTTCTCGAACACGACGACGTCGTAGTCGCTCTCCGGGATCTCGGTCGGCCGACCGAGGCTGCTCGGGCAGAGCGGGCAGAGGTCCGCAGGCGGTTTGTAGGTGCGGGTCTGCCGGTGCGACGCGATCGCGACCCACTCGTTCGTCAGCGGATCGAGACGAATGACCGAATGCGGCGCCTGCTCCGGCAGGTCCCTGGTGTCCTTGGCGGTTCGTTCCGGTGCGTTGGGGGTGTCATCGAAGTAGATGATCTCGCGCCCGTCAGCAAGGTGGCTGACCGAACGTTTCACGCGGTCTCCTCTTGGCGCCGGCTGACCGGCGCGATCAGTAGATCGCCGACCTGTTCGGCGAGCACCGCGCGGGCGTCCGCCGGCAAGCCGTCGTCAACGAGCAGTACGTCCGCCTCGTTCAGTGCGGCGATGGTCGAGATTCCCACGACGCCGTACTTGGTGTGGTCGGCGACCACGACCAGGCGCCCCGCGGCCTCGACGAACGCCCGGTTGGTCTCGCTCTCGTTCAGGTTCGGCGTTGTGAACCCGGACCGGTCGGCGATGCCGTGCACGCCGAGGAAGACGATGTCCAGGTGCAGGGTGCGCAACGCCTGCACGGCGACCGGACCGACCAGGGCGTCCGACGGAGTGCGCACGCCACCGGTGAGCACCACGGTGCGATCGGCGCGACCGCTCTGCCGCAACACGTCGGCTACCCGGATCGAGTTGGTGACGACGGTCAGGTCGGGCACGTCGGCGAGGAACCGGGCCAGGGTCCAGGTGGTGGTGCCAGCGGACAGGCCGATCGCGGTGCCCGGCCTGACCAGGGTCGCCGCCTGGTGCGCGATGGCTTCCTTCTCCGGTAGTTGGCGAACCGACTTCGCCTCGAACCCCGGCTCCTCGATGCTGCGCCCGGCGAGCGAGGTGGCACCGCCGTAGACCTTCTCCACCAGACCGCGCGCGGCGAGCACGTCGAGATCGCGCCGGACGGTCATGTCCGACACGCCGAGTCGATCGACCAGATCGGACACGCGCACCGCGCCGGTGCGCCGCACTTCGTCGAGAATGACCGATTGCCGCTGTCGAGCCAGCACCTGACACTCCGTTCCGCTCCCCAGCCGGGCCCCGGATCCAGCTGACTAGACCGGCGAATACACCAAAAGTCTACACATTCCAACAGTGACTGTGTTGGTATCTGTGTAACTGTTGCGGTAACAGTGGGTCAATCGGCAAATACCAGCAGGTCAACGGCACGCTGCCCACCTGCGGATCCGACCCGGCGCGCCAGAACACGACCTGTCCACAGGCTGAACCGACCTCCCCAACCATCCACAGCCCGCCAACCCACCCACGTTTTCTGTCAGACCACGCTGCTGGACTCACCCCGACCAACCCGAGACCCCACCCAACAGGGGTGGGGTTGGGTTAGGGATTAGATACAAGGAACGTGAAAAATATTCACGAATGTTGAGTCGGCAGGTCGGATGACGAGCTAGGCGGGGCGGCCGGGGAGGCGCAGGGTCATCAGGGCGCCGCCTTCCGGTGCGTGCCCCGCGTAGGCCATGCCGCCGTGCCGCTGCGCCGCCTGCCACACGATCGACAGGCCGAGGCCGGAACCCGGCAACTGACGCGCGTCGGCCGACCGGTAGAACCGTTCGAACACGTGCGGCAGGTCCTCGTCGGAAATGCCCGGCCCGGAGTCGGCGACCTCCAGCACCACGGTGCCGTCCCCGAGCGGCCGCAGCACCACCCGCACGTGCCCGTCCGGCGGGCTGAACTTCACCGCGTTGTCCAGCAGGTTCATGATCGCCCGCTCAAGCGCGCTGGAATCGCCGAGCAGCGACCACGGTTGCAGCGACACGTCGAACTGGATGCCGCCCGCCCGCCGCCGCGCCCGGTCCAGCGCCCGCTCGACGACCTCCACCAGCTCGACCGGCTCCTGCACCACCTGCGGCGCGTCCTGCCTTGCCAGTTCGACCAGGTCGCCGATGAGAGTGGTCAGCTCGTCGAGTTGCCCGCGCACGTCGGCATGCAGCTCTGACATGTCCTGTTCGGACAGTGCTGGCGCGCCGGGCTTGCCTGCCGCGACCAACAGTTCCAGGTTGGTGCGCAACGACGTCAGCGGGGTGCGCAGCTCGTGGCCCGCGTCGGCGACGAGCCTGCGTTGCTGCTCCTGGGATTCGGCGAGCGCGCCGAGCATGGCGTTGAAACTTCGGCTCAACCGAGCCAGTTCGTCGTCGCCGGTGACCGGGATCGGTCGCAGGTCACCGGTTGCTACTCGTTCGGTCGCCGCGGTCAGTCTGGCCACCGGGCGCAGGCCGCCGCTGGCGACCGCCGTCCCAGCCAGCGCGGCGACCACCACACCCGCGCCGCTGATCAGGAACAACACCAGGCTCAGCCGGTTGAGGATCTCCTTTTCCGCGTCAAGCGACTTGGCCACGACGAGCGCGGTGCCCTGCACCCTTGGCATGCCGACCGCGACGACCGCGTAGTTGCCGACGATCCGTGCGCTCGGGGTCAGTTGGCTCGCCGGGAAGTCGTCCTCCCTTGCGACGTTCTTCTCGGCCGGACCGATCAGGTAGCTCGGCACGGTGTGCGTGTAGACGGTGCCGTCCGCGTTGCGTAGCGCGTCCTGTTTGCCGGTCTCGTCGATCAGGCTGATCGAGACGTTGCTGAACGTGTCCGACGGCGGCACGAACGTCAGCCCGCCGACGAACTCGTTGCTGTGCGCGCTGTCCGCGGCCGCGACGGCTTCAGACACCAGATCGGTCTGCGCCTGCTCGTACAGGCGCTGTCGCACGGTCAGGTACGCGCCCAAGGACACCAGCGCGACCGCGCCGGCAACGCAGATCGCGGCGAGCAGGGTGACCCGCGCACTCAGCGACACCCGCCTCGGCCGTTCCTCCTCCTCGCCGATCCCGTCCTGCTCCGGTGGGGTGGACCTGGTCATGATCGCGCTCACGGCGGGGTCTCGCGCAGCACGTAACCGACGCCGCGCACGGTGTGGATCAGCCGGGGCTCACCTTCGGCTTCGGTCTTGCGGCGCAGGTAACCCACGTAGACCTCCAGCGCGTTGCCGGAGGTCGGGAAGTCGTATCCCCAGACGTCCTCCAGGATGCGGCTGCGGGTGAGGACCTGCTTGGGGTGCGCGAGGAACAGTTCGAGCAGGGCGAACTCGGTTCGGGTCAGGCTGATCAGCCGGTCGCCCCTGCGCACGTCGCGCGTGCCGGGATCGAGTTCAAGGTCGGCGAAGCGCATTACCGGGGTGGCGTCGCCCCTCGGATCCGCCTCGTTGGTCGCCCTGCGCAGCAGCGCGCGCAACCGGGCGAGCAGTTCCTCCAACGCGAACGGCTTGGGCAGGTAGTCGTCTGCGCCCGCGTCGAGGCCCGCGACCCGGTCGGACACAGCGTCACGCGCGGTGAGCACCAGGATCGGCAGGTCGTCACCGGTGCTGCGGAGCCGGCGACACATTTCGAGGCCGTCCAGCCTTGGCATCATCACGTCCAGCACCAGCGCGTCCGGGCGTTGCGCCTCGATCTGCTCCATGGCCTGGACACCGTCGCTGGCGAGTTCTACCTGATAACCGTTGAACTGCAGCGACCGCCGAAGCGACTCGCGCACAGCACGGTCGTCGTCGACTACGAGGATGCGCATGCGCTCAGTGTCGCGAATCGTCCTGAGAGGCGCCTGAGAGACTCGCGAGAACACCCGGAGGGATGGTTCCGCAGCTCCTCGGCGTGATCGCGGTCGCATTCACGACGATCGGTAAGCCTCCGGGTTGGACAGTCCAGCCAACAGCGCAAGCAGCGCCTCCCGCGCCTGCCCTCGGGCGAGCGTGCGGTCCTCGGCGTTCGCGATCACGAGGGCGGCCTCGATCAGCGCGCTGAGCACCAGCTTGGCCAACACCTCGACGGCGTCGGTGACCAACTCGCCGCGCTCCCTTGCCGTCCGGAGGACGTCCATGATCAGGCCGAGGCCGTGCTCCTCCTCGATCCGCCGCCACTCCTGCCAGCCGAGCACGGCGGGTGCGTCGATCAGGCCGATCCGCATGACCTCTGGCCGTTCGCAGGCGGTGAGGAAGTAGTCCAGCGCGACCACCGGATCGCCGGCACCGGATTCGGTCATGGCCGCCCTGATCTCCGCGCCGAGTTCCGCCTCCAACTCGACGAACACCGCGCGGAACAGGCCCTGCTTGTCCTGGAAGTGGTGGTAGAGGGCGCCCCTGGTGAGTCCGGCCTCTGCGACGATCTCCCCTGCGGGTACGCCCGCGTAGCCGTGCTCGGTGAACAGCCTGCGCGCCGTGGCGATCAGCGTCGCCCTGGTCGCCTTTGACCGGTCCTGCTGACGCTGCGGCACCCCAACCTCTGCAATCACCTGTCTACGTTGCGAACTCCACGACCAACCGCGCCAGTTCGGCTGGCTGGTCCTCGGACACGAAGGTATACGAGTCCGGGACGGTCACCAGTCGGGCGTCCGGCAGGAGCGCGGCGAGCCGGTCGCTGAGCTGCGGCCGGAAGATCCTGTCGTCCTCGGCGCGGACCAGCAGCACGGGTTTGCCGAACGAGCGCAGCTCCTCGGCGGCGGCCAGCGTGTACTTGTTGTCCACACCAGCGATGAACCGGCTGGTGTCCCTGCGGATCTCCCGCGAATCGTGCCCTGGACGGGTGTAGGAGTCGATGATCTCGGCCGGGACGGCCCGCTTGGCGAGCCAGCCGAACGCGACCGGCAGGCGTTGCACGACCGGCAACCGCAGCAGTCGGCTGGCCAGCCAGACCGCGCCCGGCATCCTGCGCACCAGGGTCGGCAGCGGCGGGAAGGGCGGCGGGAAGAACTCCTCGAACGCGTCGCACGGAGTCAGCACAACGCGGCCGATCCGCTGGGGGTGGTTGGCCATCAGCAGCTGGGTGAGGGCACCGCCGGTGTCGTTGGCGACCACGGTCACGTCGTCGAGGTCGAGCGCGTCGAGGAACTCGGCGATCAGTTTGGCCACCCCTGGCGGGCTCAGGTCGGCGTCCGGCGACATCGGCAGCCGGTGCGCGCCGAGCGGCCAGTCCGGTGCGATGCAGCGGAAGCCGGCCTCGGCGACGGCCGGTACGACCTTGCGCCACAGGTTCGCGTTGACCAGCAGACCGTGCACGAACACGATCGGCGGTCCCGAACCGCGTTCGGCGTAGGCGATCTCGCCGTCGGACAGTCGAACGGTGTTCGTCGTGCCTAGGGATGGGTCGAGCACGCCAGCCTCCTCGGGAACGGGTCTTGTTCCCAGGGACAAAAACATACATGCTGTATGTATGTCAATGATCGGGCGGCTCGACGCAGCTCAGAACGCGTCGGCGAGCCGCACCTCCCCGCGACTGCCGCTGTGCAACGCGTCCAGCAGTGCGGCCTGCGCCGGGTCGCCGTCGAGCAGGCCGAGCCTGCGCAGCGCGGCGGTGTTCGCCGAACCGGCGAACCAGGGTCCGAGCCCCTGACCGGTGATCCGCACGGCACCGCTGCCGCCCGGTTCGCAGCGCACGCCGTCCTCGTCGACGACGACGCGGTGTCGGCCCGCGTGCCAGGACGCGTGCGCGTCGATGATCTCCAGGTCGACGGCGAACGGCCGGAACAGGCCCGCGCCTGGCCAACCACGGGCCGCGACCGCCGCCGGGAAGTCCACGACGCGCAGCATCCACGGCTGGAACCTGGACTGATAGCGCATGGGCAGCGGCAGCAGTTGTCGACATGTCGTCATATCGAGCACGCGCACCGCGACCTGTTCCAACTGGCCGGCCCAGGTGCCGATCGCGCCGAGCAGGCCGGCCGTGGTGACCGCGTCGGTGGCGACCAGCTCGTTGATCACCAGCACGTCGTTGCGCGCCCGCTCACCGGCCAGATAGCCGCGCACCCGGCCGTCCTGGTCGACCGCGACGTCCTTGATCGGGCCGCTGAGCAGCTCCTTGGCCGCGAAACCGTTGCCGCTGCGGTCCAGCATGCCGTCGATACCGGCCGCGACCTCGCGATACACGGCGAGCATGCCGTCGAGGTCGTCGTCACTGGCCGGGCGCAGGTCGATCCGGGTGTCGCTGAACCGCAGCAGGCGATCGATCCGCAGGTCGAGCCACTGCAGCACGCCCACCTGCTCCCAGCCCCTGCCGCGGTAGAGCGGGGCGACGGACGGGAACAGCGCGGACACGCACTGGCCGGTGTCCCGCATGGTGGCCAGCGCGGTGTCCAACAGTGCCGAGGCGACCCCTCTGCCGCGCGCGTACGGCGTGACGGCGACGCTGGCCAGGCCGCCCATGGGCACGGCGACACCGCCGAAGAACTGGGCGTAGTCGTAGATGCGGAGGAAGCCGCAGGGGCCGGCCGGTAGCTCGGCCACGAAGCCGCGCCAACCGTCAACAGCCATCGTTCCCCAGGTCGGTGAGCCGAACGCGACCGAGCGAAGCTTGTTCACCCAGTCCAGGTCGGACCGCGTGAACTCGCGCACCGTGACCGTCATGACCAATGTCTCCTTCTCGGGTCCAGCCGCAGGTTAGAGCGCCGAACCAGATGAGGCACCATGCAGCGGTGACCAACGGCCCGATGGACACCGAGACCGACCCCGTCGTCGGCCTCTACGAAACGATGTTCCGGCGCAGGGATACCAGAGCCGAGTTCACCGGCGAACCCGTACCGCCCGACGCGCTGAACAGAATCCTCACCGCCGCGCACTCCGCGCCGAGCGTCGGCCTGTCTCAGCCCTGGGACTTCGTGCTGGTCACCGACGAGTCGACGCGCCGTGCGTTCCGCGATCACGTCCATGCCGAACGCGAGATCTTCAACGCCCAACTCGACCGGGAACGCGCGAGGACCTTCGCAAGGATCAAGGTGGAGGGCATCCTCGAATCGTCGCTGGGCATCGTGGTCAGTTACGACCCGGCGAGGGGCGCGCCAGCCGTGCTCGGCCGACACGCCATCGCCGACGCCGGCCTGTACTCGGTGTGTCTTGCCATTCAGAACCTGTGGCTGGCCGCGGTCGCGGAAGGGCTCGGCGTCGGTTGGGTCAGCTTCTACCGCGAGAATTTCCTGCGCGAACTCGTCGGCCTGCCGACCGCGCTGCGCCCGGTCGCGTGGTTGTGCGTCGGCCCGGTCGAGCAGTTGCCGACCGTGCCCGACCTGGAACGACACGGCTGGCGAAGCCGCAAGCCGCTGGCCGACGTTGTGCACCACGGACGGTATGACCCGGTACGGGGCCACTAGCCCGATCAGGCGATGTAGGCCCGGTATCACGATACGAGCGTCGATCGACCCCGGTAATCTGCCAGAAAGCGCGAGCCGCGCCGGTCTTGACAAGCGCGATGACCAGATCGGGGCCGCGGATCGGGTTGTCCTGGCTGGTGCGACCGGTGGGCTGGGAGCGTCGAAACCGAAGTGGAGCACGACAAACCGTTGGCCTCGGGAGGGCTGCCCGCAGGCGACCGGGAAGTACGCCGGTTGCTGGAGGCAGGCCAGCTCAGCGACGCGAACTTCTTGCTGGACAAGGTGGTCGGCGCGCCACCGGACGATCCTCGGAGCAGGCCGTCGGTCCTGATCAGCAGGGCGATCACGGCGTGGCGACTCGGCCGAATCCCACTCGCGCTCGAACTCGCCGCTGAGGGTTGGACTGACCTTTCCGCGCTGCCGCAACAGGGTGCGATGGTCGCGAGCAGCGTCAGTCAACTGGGCTATCTGCTCGAAGGTCTCGGCAACAGCCGCGCCGCCCTGGAAACCATGCGCACCGCAGTACGCATCGCCCGTGCGGCTGGCGAAAACCAGGTTCTCGCCGCGTGTTTGCAGCGACTGGGCGGGCTGTTGAATTTCCGCGCGATCAATGGTTCTCCCGAACAGGCAAGCGCAACTTTCGAACAGGCACGTGCATTGTTGGCCGAAGGGCTCGCCCTTGACGCGGAGCCGCGCATGCACCGAGGGTTGCTCGGCGCGTACGGCCGCTCACTGGCCGGACTCGGCGAGCTGACGGCGGCCGAGGAAGCCGGCCGGCAGGTGCTGCTGCTGGGCACGAACGCCGAGGACCTGTGGGCACAGGCGGTCGGCGAGTGGGTGCTCGCCACGGTGAGTCGGGAACGCGGAAGGCTGGAGCAGGCAAGGACCTTGGCCGCGCGTGCGGTCAGCAAGGTCGAACGGGTGAACGACACCGCGTTGCTGTTGCGGTTCTCGCAGGACCTCGCGGACATTTGTTCCGCTTTGGACGATCCGTTCGGCGAAGCGGAAGCCTTGCGCCGCACCGTGTCCGCCGCGCGCACCGCTGCGGACACCCTCCGCGAAGGACTCGCGCAGGCGCTGGAACAGCGCCGTCTCGCCGTACAGGCCCAGCGCCTCGCCACCGCGGCCCAGGAAGCCGCCGCCCGCGACCCGCTCACCGGACTGGCCAATCGACTCGGCCTGGAGAGCACAGCCCCCGCCATGCTCGCCACCGCCCGCCGCACCGGCAGGACACCCTGGCTCGTGCTGGTCGACGTCGACTGGTTCAAGCACGTCAACGACGACGCGGGGCACGCGGCCGGCGACGCGGCCCTGCGCGAGATCGCCCAACTGCTCCGACACGAATGCCGCAGCGAGGACCTGGTCGCGCGGTGGGCGGGCGACGAGTTCGTGGTGCTGCTCGGCGACGCGAGCAACGACAAGGACGCGGGCCCGATGGTCGCCGAACGGATCAGGGCAGCCGTCGCCAACCACGACTGGACGACCGTGCTCGGTTCAACCCTGCACCCGACCGTCAGCGTCGGCGTCGCATCCGGCCCTGAGAGCCTCGACGGCCTGTTCGCCGCCGCCGATGTCGTGCTCTACCAAGCAAAACGCGAAGGCCGCAACCGAGTCGCCGTGTATCAGGACGTCACCGACATCACCGAATTCGCCACCTGACCGAACCGAACTCAGGCGATCAGGCCGCCCCGGTATGCCACCAGCGCTGCCTGTACCCGGTTGGTCGCACCGATCTTGCCGAGCACCGCGGACACATACCCCTTCACGGTCGCTTCGGACAGATGCAGCGTTCCGCCGATTTCCGCATTGGACATGCCCTTGCCGATGAGCGCGAGCACCTCGCGCTCCCGATCGGACAGCACGGTCAGCAGCTTGCGCGCGGGCTCGGCCGCGCGCTCGCCGTTGGCCACGGCCGCGAGCACCCGCGCGGCCACCCCAGGGTCGAGCACGGCCCCGCCCCTTGCCAGGTCACGGACGGCCTTGACCAGTTGGGCCGGCTCGGTGTCCTTGAGCAGAAAGCCGCTGGCGCCCAGTCGCAGCGCCTCGCTGACGTAGTCGTCGACGTCGAACGTGGTCAGCATGGCGACGGCCGGCGGGTCGGGCAGGGCGCAGAGCCTGCGCAGCGCGATCAGGCCGTCGGTCGTGCGCATCCGGATGTCGAGCAGCACCACCTGGGGCCGGTGACGGCGGGCCAGGTCGGCGACGAGCATGCCGTCGTCGCATTCGGCCACCACCTCGATGTCCTCGGCGCTGCCGAGGATCATGCGCAGGCCGGAGCGCACGAGGTCCTCGTCGTCGGCCAGTATCACCTTGATCACTACACGCCTCCCCGATAGCGGCGTTTACGTGCCGTTCTGTCCAGATATGTCACCAGGACACCGGTACTTGGAAAAATCATCTCACCATGCGACCACCCAGGTACGCAGCGGAGCCTGTCCCTTGCGCATGGACCACTCGAGGGAAAGCAAATGTGAGGGACTTTCGCGTAACCCTACTCAAGCGTAATGTGACTCGGCGCACACTCTCGGAGAGGAGCACCTGGTCATGGCCAGACCCGTTCGAAAGCCGCGCCTTTTAGCGGCACTGGTCGCGGTCGCCACCGGCGTCGCCCTTGGCGTCACCGCGCCCGCCAATGCCGCCGACGACCCGCGCGGCTCGTCGGCACTGGAGGCGAACGACTACTGCGGCGGACAGTGCAGCGACATCCTCCCGCCTGGCGAGAACGGCAATGCCACTCTCGCCGACATCCTGGCGAACAAGGCGTTAGGCACGGCGCCCGAGCACACCGCTGACCAGCTCAACACCTACGGCAACCTCGCCGACAACTACCAGAACCTCACCAACGCGACGATCGACAACTACTTCAACGACTCGTCGTTCGGCGTGCCGCCGGCCAACGTGGAAAGCACCATCGCGCCACGCAGCGACGTCACGATCATCCGCGACAAGCAGACCGGCGTACCGCACATCTACGGCACGACCCGAGCCGGCACCGAGTACGGCGCCGGCTACGCGGCCGCGCAGGACCGGCTGTGGCTGATGGACCTGTTCCGGCACGTCGGCCGGGGTGAGCTGACCAGCTTCGCGGGCGGAGCTGTCGCGAACCGGCAGTTGGAGCAGACGTTCTGGGCGGCCGCTCCCTACACTGAGCAGGATCTGCAGAACCAGGTGACCGCGATCGCCAACAGTGGTTCGCAGGGCGCGCAGGCCATGCAGGACATCAACAACTACGTAGCCGGCATCAACGCCTACATCACCCAGGCATACAACAACCGCACCTTCCCCGGCGAGTACGACCTGACCGGTCACATCAACCCCATCACCAATGCTGGCTCAATCACGCCATTCGGCGCGACCGACCTGATCGCGATCGCATCGGTGATTGGCGCGCTGTTCGGCACCGGCGGTGGCGGCGAGGTGCAGTCCGCGCTGGTCAAGGAGGCTGCGGACGCGCAGTACGGGGTGAGCAAGGGCGATGCGGTGTGGCGCTCCTTCCAGGAGGAGAACGACCCAGAGGCCGACCTGACCCTGCACGACGGCCAGAGCTTCCCGTACTCGGCGAGCCCGGCCAACCCCCAGGGCGTCGCCATGCCCGACCCCGGCTCGGTGACCCCGCAGCAGGAGGTCTTCGACCCGACCGGCTCGGCGACCGGCAACACCGCGACGGCGACCGGCCGGCAGGCCAAGGGCATCTTCGACAACGGCGTACTGCCCGGCAGCCTGCTGTCGTCCAAGCACGGCATGTCCAACGCGCTCGTGGTCTCCGGCCAGTACACCGACGACGGTCACCCGATCGCCGTGTTCGGACCGCAGACCGGCTACTTCGCGCCGCAGCTGCTCATGCTGGAGGAGTTGCAGGGTCCGGGCATCAGCGCGCGGGGCGCCGCGTTCGCCGGCCTGAGCTTCTACGTCGAACTGGGACGCGGTGCCGACTACTCGTGGAGCGCGACCTCGGCGGGTCAGGACATCACCGACACGTTCGCGGTGCCGCTGTGCAACCCCGACGGCTCGCCAGCGACCGAGGCGTCCACCTACTACGTCTACAACGGACAGTGCACCGCGATGCAGGCGTTGGAACAGGACGACTCCTGGAGCCCGACCACCGCGGACAGCACACCGGCAGGTTCGTACAAGCTGATCGTGTACCGGACGAACTACGGCCTCGTCCAGTACCGGGCGACGGTCAACGGCCAACCGGTCGCGTACACCAGCCAACGGTCCACGTACATGCACGAGGCCGCGTCGATCGTCGGCTTCCAGATGTTCAACGATCCGGCGCAGATGGGCACGCCGCAGCAGTTCGAGCAGGCCGCTTCCAACATCAACTACACGTTCAACTGGTTCTACGTGAACAACGCGCACATCGCGTACTACAACTCAGGCTGGAACCCGCAGCGGCCGGCGAACGTCGACCCGAACCTGCCGATCCAGGCGGCGGCGCAGTACGAGTGGACGAACTGGAACCCGAGCACCGACACGGCCAGTTACACCGCGTCCAGCGCACATCCCAACTCGATCGACCAGAACTACTACATCTCCTGGAACAACAAACAGGCGCTGAACTACACGTCCGCCGGCTACGGCCAGAACAGCGTCTACCGGTCCGACCTGTTGGACAGCCGGGTCAAGGCACTGATCAACAGCGGCACGAAGATCACAAGGGCCGACGTGGTCAAGGCCATGGAGGACGCGGCAGTCACCGACCTGCGCGGTGAGGACGTGCTGCCGGACATCTTCCAGGTGATCAACAGCCAGCCGGTGACCGATCCGAACCAGGCGAGCCTGGTCAACGAGTTGGAGTCCTGGCAGCAGACGGGCTCGAAGATCGTGGAAACCTCGCAGGGCAGCAAGACCTTCGCCGACTCGGCCGCGATCCAGCTGATGGACGCCTGGTGGCCGCTGCTGGTGCAGGCCGAGTTCACGCCCGGCATGGGCCAGAACCTGTTCAACACCATGATCGGCGCGATCCAGATCAACGAGTCGCCCTCGGGTGGCCAGACCGGCCCGTCCGGCGGCCCGGCCGACGCCAACGAGTCGATCACGCACAAGGGATCGTCGTTCCAGTTCGGCTGGTGGGGTTATGTCGACAAGGATCTGCGCGCCCTGCTCGGCGACAACGTGCGGGGACCGCTCGGCGCGCGGTTCTGCGGCGGTGGCAGCCTGAGCGCGTGCCGGACGGCGTTGCTCAACAGCCTGGTCCAGGCCGGCGCGGAAACCGCGTCGCAGGTCTACCCCGGCGACTCGGACTGCTCGGCCGGCGACCAGTGGTGTGCCGACTCGATCATCCAACGTCCGATGGGCGGCATCACCGACGGCAAGATCACCTGGCAGAACCGGCCCACCTTCCAACAGGTGGTGCAGTACACGGGTCACCGCCCGAGTTCGTGACCCGATAAATCCTTACCTGGAGTGGCCTCGCGGCGAATTTCACCGCGAGGCCGCTCTATTGTTTCGGTATTCTGGCCGATTTTTCGGTACTATGGCCGCGAAGCGATGTAGCAGAGGAGGCGCGAGATGAACTGGACGTCCGTCCTGTCCGCGCTTTCGGCCATGCTCAGTACGTTCGCGATCCCCGGTGGCATCGTCGGCCTGGCAACAGTCGCCACCGTTGCCGCGGGCTTGCTGCTGATCCTGCTGGTCTGCCACGTTCATGGCGGCTTGGCCGACCCGGCGGCGAACACCAGCCGGACCATGGCCGCCGGCCTGCGTGACCGGTCAAGGCGAACCGCGCGGTTGCGCCTTCGCGATCCCAACACGCCCGGTCGAACCAGGTCCCGAGCACCCGCACCGGCCCAAGCGGCCTGGTGACTCTCCCTTCCCACTGACTCAGCGTGTCCTGAAAAAGGCATCACGCACTGAGTAGCTGAGGGCTACCCAAAACCGCTGATGATCCAGCGGTCGATTCCCCATGCCGCTTCCGAAGTGTCCATTCACGAATCCGCGCAACGCGGAAAAGACATTCGGAGCCATCACCATGTTCTCGTTTCTCGACGTGCCGGTCGCCGGCGCGTACCACCTCGTGCTCGCCCTGTCGAACCTGCTCGCCCCGCTGCTCGACACGGCGAGCACCGTCGCCGCCATCGTCTGCTTCACCATGTTGGTCCGCCTGCTCCTCCATCCGCTCAGCCGAGCCGCCGTGCGCGGCGAACGCGCCCGCGCCGCACTGGCCCCGCAGGTCGACGCACTGCGCGAGAAGCACAAACGGAACCCGCAGCGGCTCAACGAGGAACTTGCCGGGCTGTACCGGGAATCCGGCACGTCGATGTTCGCCGGTTGCCTACCCGTCCTGTTGCAGGCGCCGTTCCTGAGCGTGATGTACCGCCTGTTCGAGTCGGCCACGATCAACGGAAAGCCGAACGACCTGCTCAGCCATTCGCTGTTCGGCGCCACCCTCAACCAACACTGGCTGTCGGTCATGTTGGGCAGCGTGCCGTTCATGCCGACCGGTGCGGTCTTCCTCGGCCTGTTCGCCGTGCTCGCCACCGTGGCCACCTACACCGTCCGCTGGCAGCGCTCCCGGCTCGGGACGACAGCACAGGACACGCCGATGTCCGGCGGCCGGCTCATGTTCCTGCTCCCGTACAGCACGATCTTCATCGCGGCCTTCCTCCCGCTGGCCGCCGGCATCTACCTCGTGACCACCAACGCCTGGACCGCAGCAGAACGAGCCTGGCTGCGTAGGCCACCTGCCGACGGCTGACCGTTCTCGACACCGACCGCCGGCAGCGCCCGGTCGGTGTCGAGTAGGCTCTATCAGCCCTTGATCGGGCTGCTCTGATGTGAGACAAGGGCCAGTTCGCCGTCCTCGCGGCGAACGACCACCCAGACCGCGCGGATCTGGTTCTCCGGAGCGATCTCCGATTCACCTGGGCGGATGATTCCGCCCTCGGTGATCGCGATCGCGACATCCGGGCCGAGGAAACGTACGCCGAGGGGCCAACCGCGCACGTGCGCGCCCTTGAACGCACCGTGGAAGGACGCCCGCAGGTAGCCGCGGATCTCCTCGCGGCTGACCAACTGGTAGTCCTGGAGCAGGAGGCTGCCGTTCTCCGTGAAGACGTCCGCGAAGACGTCGGCGTCATTGCGCAGCCAGGCGTCCTGGATGCGCTGGGGCACGGTGAGCACCGCCTTCTCCTCCGCGCTGGTGAACTCGCGGTAGAACGAGGTGTCCTCGTCAACGCCGTGTGCGGCGAGGATTTCCGTCGCATCGCCCCACGAATCGGTCGACATAGTGATCTCCTGTCTTGTCACCAGCGAAGGGTCGCGCCGGCACCGCGCGGGCTGTTCTGGTAGACGGCCAACTGCCATTCGTTGTCCCGCTTCACCACGACCCAGGTGGAGCGCACGGCCAACTCGTCGTCGATCTCGGTCTCGCCGGGCGCCAGGATGCCCCCGTGCGTGCGCAGCAGCGCAACGGTGTCCGAGACGAATCGGACGTCGACCGGTCGGCCGGTGACCCCGGTACCCTTGAACGGGCCGGCGTAGGCGGCGGTCATGAACGAGCCGATCTCGTCACGGCCCGTCTTCAGCACGTCGCCGGGCAGGATCAGGATGCCGTCCTCGGTGAAGCACTTGGCGATGCCGTAGCCGTCGTTCTTCGACCAGGCGGCAATCAGTCGGAGCGGAACGTCAAGAGCTTCTTTCTCCTTGTCCGAGGTGAACTGCCCGTAATAGGCGTCCAGCCGGGCCTGGTCCTCGGTGGAAGTGGTTGTGGGCACGATGTTCTCCTTCGCACGGTCGGCCGACCAAGGTAGAACGCGGTCAGCGGATACCCGGAAATGGTCGCAGGCAATGGCGTTCCGCAACGTCTTCTCCGTTGCCGGACGGCTCCATGTGCTTCGGGTGTCGCGCAGTCGAGAAGACGAGGTGCACAGCTGGATCGGGAATCCTGGCATGGACGGCGGGCTGTCATACCGGCACCCGGAAGCCTGGAAATCAGCCAAGGAGAACCAGATGTCCGAGCAGGCATCGTCCATTGTCGCGGGGGCCAAGCAGTGGGCCACTTACTACGGGAAGTTCAGCCAGGGGGTGGAGAGCGCCGCCCTGACGGCCGTGCTGCGCGCTCGGGCCGCGTGGGATGCCAACGACCCCGAGGGGTTCGCCAACGTTTTCACCGAGAACGGCAGCGTCCTCATCGACGACGAGCAGATCAACGGGCGGGACGCGATCCGCGGTTTCTTCGCCGACGCGTTCGGCGACGGGGTGCTGGCCGGTACGCGGCTGGTCACCGAGCCGATCGAGATCAAGGTGCTGGAGCCGGGCGTTGCCGTGGTGATCACGAACGGCGGAGTCCTGCGTGGGGACGCGACGACAGTGCCGCAGCAGGAGACCGTCCGGGGCAGTTGGGTCACCGTCCGGGCCGACGGTGAGTGGCGCCTCGTGTCGCACCAGACCAGCCCGGTCAAGGGCTGAGGGGGCGGCGATGACGACCGAACGGACCGGGGTCACCACCTTCCGAGGGCACCCGGTGACCCTGCTCGGCCCCGCGCTGGCCGTCGGCGACCCGGCTCCCGACTGCACCGTACTGGCCACTGACATGTCCGAGGTCCGGTTCGCGACGTTGACCGGGACCCGGGTGATCTCGGTGGTGCCCTCCCTCGAAACGCCAGTGTGCGACCTGCAGACGCGCCGTTTCAACGAGGCTCTCACCCAGCTCGGCGAGACGTCGGTGCTGACGGTCTCGGTGGACCTGCCCTTCGCCCAGGCCCGTTGGTGTGGGGCGGCCGGCGTGACCGGCGTGCGGGTGCTGTCGGACCACCGCGATGTCTCCTTCGGCCAGGCATACGGCGTGCTCATCAAGGAGTTCCGCCTGCTGGCCCGCGCGGTGTTCGTGGTGGACGCGACCAATACCGTTGTCCACGCCGAGTACGTCCCGGCGATCGAGCAGCAGCCCGACTACGACGCGGCGCTGATCGCCGCGCAGCGGGCGGAACAGGAGCGCCTGGAGCACGCGGCCTGACGCCGAATGCGGCTTCTGTTGGCGTCTTGTCATCGAGCACACGCAGCGCACACTGGAGGCTCTGCCGATCCGCTGGAACGTGGCGCCCGCGCTCCGGTTCGGCACCGTCAGGGCGGCCTGAACGGGTGGTGACCGACGCGACGGGCGAACCGGCTCAGCCGGGTACCGTACCGCGCACCAGCACATTGCCTTCGCTGACGTAGGCGTTCCCGTCGCGCACGGGGTGTGCGGGGTCGGCTGGGTCGAGCAGGGCTTCCCAAGCCCCTGGGACGGACAGCGCCCTGGCTTGCCGCGCGATCGCGGCGGTCGCGGGGCCGTAGTACGAAAGCTCCACTTCGGACAGTGGACCGAAGTGCTCCGACAGCACGGTTTCCTGTCGGACGTCCAACAAACCGGCCGCGCGGAACCAGCGGTAGAGCTCGCGGGCTCGCACCAGCTGACGCGCGTATCCCGGTACCCGCGCCGCCTGCCGGAAGAAGTCGGCGAACAGGAACGGGTCACCCGGACGCAGCGTGATGCCCGTGGGATCCAGTTCCTTGACCAGGATGGTGCCGCCAGGGCGGACCACCCGGCGCAGCTCGGCCAGAGCAGTGGTCAGCGCGTCGTCGTCCAGGTACTGCACGGTGTTGGCGCTCCACGCGGCGTCGAACGTGTTGTCCGGGTAGGGCAGGTGGAGCAGGTCGCCCTGCTCTACCGTTACCGGGCACGCCGCATCCTCGGCTCGTGCCGCCGCCAGCCGCGCGTTCTCCTGGGCGAGGTCGATGGCGCTCACGCGGCCGTCCTGGCCGGCGATCTCGGCCAGCCACGGTAGGAACGCGCCGGATCCGCAGCCGGCGTCGAGAAGGTGCGAGCCTTGGCGGAACCCGGCACGGTCCAGCAGCGCGCGGTAGGTGGGGCGGCAGGCATCGAAGTGTGCGTCGACGATCGTGGCGCGGGTGAAGTCGAGCCCGGTCGATGCCGCGAAACCCCATGACGTTCCCGAGGTCATCGCGCCACCGCCGCGATCTCCGAGACGAGGTCGCGCAACGCGGCCGTGACGAGGTCCGGCGCTTCGAGAGGGAGCAGGTGGCCCGCGTCGTCGACCGGCACCAGCCTGCCCAGCGGCAGTGCGTCCGCCATCAGCAGTGCGTCCTGGGCCGACGTAAGGCTGTCGGCCGTGCCGTACAGGACCACTGCGGGGACGACGGCCTCGGCGAGGACGTCCAGCGCTCCGGACCGGGCCGCGATCGCCCGTTGGGACCACGCGATCGCCGCAGGTGGCACACTCGCCATGGCCGCGCGCAGCCGCTTGAGTACGTCCGGGTTCCGCCTGGCGAACTCGGGCGCCAGCAAGGCGGAAACCGCCTCGTCGATGAACCGACCGCCTCCGGTGAGGTCACCGATCGCCTCGGCGAAGCGCAGCCGTTCCGCGGCGACGGCCGGGGCGTCGGCGACGGCGCGAGTGCTCAGCAACGCGAGCCCGGCCAGCCGTCCGGGGTGCCGGCGGGCGAACTCCATCGCAAGGTAACCACCCATGGAGCATCCGGCGAGGACGGCAACGTCGTGGCCTGCCGCGTCCAGTGCGCTGGCGAGATCGTCGGCGACGACGCCGAGGGACGGCGCGGCGTCGCCGAGCGGGACATCACCGTAGCCGCGTTGGTCGAACGCGATCACCTGGTGTCCCTCGGCGGCGAGCGCCATGCGCGGCGCGTGCCACATGTCGGACGGAACGGCCAGTGCGTGCAGGAGGACGACGGGTGGGGTCATCGAACGGCCACCGGTGCCGCCGCCATCGCGGCTTCCGCCCGCGCCACGAAGTCGCGCACCTTGGGAGAACCGGGCTCACGCGGCCAGGTGAGGAACACCGGGGCCGGTGGGAGATCGTGGATCGGCACGACGCGCACCGACGGCGGCGCGACGGCGGCCAGCGAGCGGAGCGAGATGTGCACGGCCGCGCCACTGGAAACCAGCTTCATCATCTCGCCGGTCGTGCGGAGCGAGTACGTCCTCGGCAGGGGCAGGCCGCCGGGGGTCCGGTGCGGCACGACCATGTCCCACACGTAGCTCGGCATCGTGCCAGGGCAGTCGAACCCGTCGTAGCCCGCCAGTTCCTCTATCGACACCGAATCCCGTTCGGCCAGCGGATGCACCGCGCCGAGCACGGCCGCTCGCCCGTCCGTCATCACCGGCGCCGAGATGTCCAGATCCGGTTCGCGGCAGCAGAACTTCGCCACCATCACGTCCAACTCGCCGGCGCGCAGCAGGCGGAACGGGTCGTCGACGGCATACTCGACCAACTCGACCCCGGCTTCGGGCCAGCCGCTGCCGCGCACGATCGTGCGCGGCACATCGGCGGAGCCGTGGTAACCGAAGCGCAGCGGACGCGGTGTCTTAGACATGGGTGATTTCCTCGGTGAGCGCGGCGAAGGCGCGGAGCAGACCGGGATTGGCCGGGTCGGCGCCGATCCGGATGGCGGCGAAGGGCCCTGCGATGCCGACGAGCCGAGGTACCTGGCGCACCACAAGGCGGTCGCCGGGGCCGACGAGGCCGTCGAAGACGGCTTCCACCAGCAGGTGGTTGAGGTGCACGAGGCTGCGAGCCACGGTGGCGCCTGCCGTCGTGACGTAGAGCGCTCTGCTCCGCCCGGTCGGCGGTCGACCTGGCAGCACCACGTTCAGCCGCGCAAGGGCAGGCAGCGGGGCAGGGCCGTCGAACAACCTGAGCAGACGACGTAGGGGACGGCTCGACGACGCTTCTCCTGGCTTTATCCACGCCGCGCAGCCGTCCTCGGCAACGTGCGCGAAGCCGAACCGGTCGCGCAGGTTCGCCGGGTTGCCGGCGAGGAAGTACGTCCGAGTGAACGCGGTCCGCCACGCGGCCGCCTCCGCAGGGTGGAGACCGGCGGCGAAGGCGACCGTCCCTCGGATCCACGCCGCCGGAGCGAACTCCCGCACCACGGACACCACGACCGTGCCGGTCTCCTCCTCGGCCGAGCCGATCTCGGTCTGCGCGGCGAGCAGGCCGTCCATGGTCGACACGTCGAGCCGCCCGGCCAGGTCCGGCCGGGCGGACCGGACCCTGCTCGCCAGCTCGGCATGCAGCGCTTCCTGGGTCAGGTTCATCATGTGTACACCGCCGAAAGCAGGGTGGCGCCGGGCGGCTCGCGGTGGCGGCCGAGCAGTCCCGACGTCAGTCGGTAGGGATCGACGTGCTGGTGCCCGCCTCGGTGCCGGCTCAGGCATTCCAGGCCGCCCAGCTCGCCCGCGCCGTCCGCGAGCAGTCGTTCCGCGCGGGTCATGGTCCGTTCAAGCAGGTCGGGACGAAACGACTCGTGCTCCCCCGGCCCGAGCTTGGCGATGAAGTAGAGCCGCAGCCCCAGCCGAACGGCCGGCTCGGGATGCCGGGCGGTGGCCTCGTCGAGGATGCAACGCGCGGAGAGCGTGCGCCACTCGCCCTGCCGCGCCGACGTGATGCGACCGTCGACCGGGACCCGGCCGAGGGAGACCCGGTGCACCGCGCCACCCATGCGCTCCAACGCCTTCTGCAGCAGGACGTAGTCCGGTTGCAGGCCACGGTCGTAGAGCAGCACGGTTTCGTCGTGCTCCACCACCAGCGGAACCAACTCGCGCAGCGCGCAGGCGACATAGTTGGGCCGCCCGTCCTGACCCACGATCTGCCGCAGCGGCAATCCGGCCGCGGTGAGGTCGAGGAAGACAGGGCCACCGCTGCGCCGCAGATCCAGGCAGAGCCCGAAGGCTGACAGTCGGTCGATCATCTCGTCGAGGCCCAGCCCGGGCGGCCGGTACGCGGTGAGGCCGGGGTCGTGCAGGCCGAGCCGCGCGTACTGTCGCGCCCACAGGTCGAGCACGCGGGCACTCGCCGGATGCACCCAGCCCGTGGTCTCGACCGCGTCGAGATACGGCCGGCACGCGGCGAACGGGGCCCGCCAGTCCTCGGCCCGGTACCGGACGTAGAGCTCGCCGACGTCTTCCTCGGAACAGCCCGAGTAGTCGGTGTCGCCGACCGTGCGGTCGAGGAACTCCCAGAACCCGAGCGTCTGCTCGCAGGGATGGTAGGTGCTCGGGCTGTACCGATAGGTCACCGAGGTCAGCAGGGAGGTGGCGCGGTACATGACGTCCGTCCACAGCAGACTCTTGAGGTGGCTGGGCGTCAACGGCTTGGTGGGTGTGATGGTCACCGGCGCGACCAGGACGCTCGCCCCTTGTGCCGTTGGGGCCGCCGTGCTCAGCATGGGACAGCCCGTCGCGCCCTGGCCACCATGTCGGCCAGTTCCGCGCGGCTTGGCGCCCCGGCGGGAAAGACGCCGGCCGCATCGGCGAGCGCGGCCCGCACCCGTGCGCGGAAGTCCGGCGCGTCCAACCGGTTGGGATGGTCGAGACCCATCAGCATCCGGGTCAGCCCGTGCCAGACGACGGCGTCACGGGCCGCGGCGATCCCCACGGCCCGCAGGCCGGACGGCGGAGGCGCGGGGCCGCTGTCCCCGGACTCCTCGGCGCGGAGCCTGCGGACCCGTTCGGTGCTCGCCTCGGCCGTGTGTTCGTACCACGGCAGGTACAGGTCCTCGGCCAGATCTGCCGCGCGGGCGGCGAAGCCCGCGTCCGGGGTGTCGGTGACCAGGTCGGCGATGGCCATCCCGTGCCGCAGTGCGAGCGACATGCCAAGGCCGAGGATCGGATCGGTGACGCAGGCCGCGTCCCCCACCGGCACCAGGCCGGTGACCGGCGGCGTTGGGGCGACCGCCAGACCACCGAGCACGTTGGGCGGGCTCCCGAGCACACGCACGCCGGACGCCGCGACGGCCCGGCCGTCCGCGAACCAGTGTCGCACCCACGGTGTCGTGGCGATGACCGCGTCGAACACGGCCGGTTGGCGCAGCGCCGCCAGTTGCGGGTCCCGCAGCGGCAGTCCGATGGCGACCGAGAAGTGTTCACCGTCGCCGGGGTGCAGGACGCCGACGTAATGGTCGCCGAGCACACCAGCCGCGTTGCCGCGGTTCAGCGGACCGGGTGGTCCCGGCTTCCGGTAGAAACGGCCCAGCACGACCTGCCGGGTGGGCGTGACCCGGTCCGCCTGGACGCCGAATCCCGCCGCGGCCAGCCAGTCCCGGCCGACTGCGCGGCGTCCTGTGGCGTCGACCACGAGGTCGGCCGCCAGTTCCGCGCCGTCGAGCACCGCCGAACGCACCCGCCGGTCCGGGCCCACGACGACACCGCGCACCGGCCTGCCGTACCGGAACTCCACTCCGGGCAGTGCCTCGACCGCCCGGTGCAGCACCAGTTCGAGGAGCGTGCGCCGGCAGGCGAGCGCGACGAGGTCCGGGTCGTTCGGCATGTCGGCGTGCGGGGCGGAGCGGGTCAGGTCGAGCAGGTGCGCACCGGCGTCGAGGAGGGTGCCGAGCACCTGGGGCGCGCGCGCTCGCAGCGCCCGGACACCGGTGGACGTGAGCGTGTGCGTGTGCTGGGCCTGCGGCACCGCCGCACGATGCCAGTGCGTGGCCGCCTCAGCCGCTGGCCCGGCCGGAGGTGGCGGTGAGCCCTCAACCACGACGACGTCATGACCGTTGCCAGCGGCCCCCAGCGCCGTCGCAAGGCCGGCGATGCCGCCGCCGGCGATCACGATTCGTGCCATCGCCGCACCCTGTCCTCCATCTTTGCGCCTTTCCGTCTTCCAGCGCTCGACCGGTGTTCCGTGCATGAAGAAGACCCGCCGCACGTCGGCGACCGAGCGCGGCGGCACCGGGTCGGGCCAGCGGCCGAAGTCCGCGCCCGCCTGACCGGGCTGCACCGCGGTGACCGAAAACCCGTGCCCAGCGAAGAACTCTTCTGGCTCGTCCGTGCCGAACAGCCACGGGCAGCCCCAACCGGCGAACACGTCCAGGAGCGGGGCCATGTTGGGCAGCGTCAATGCCGCGGCATTGACGACGTCGGCCGCGATCCGGCTGCCAGGGGCGGTCAGCGCCCGCACGCGGTCGAGGATGCGGTGCGTGTCCGGTTCGGGGATGTAGTAGAGCAGGCCCTCCAACAGCCACGTCGATGGCTTGTCCGGGTCGTATCCGACGCCGATCAGCCCGGCCTCCCAGTCCGGGTCGCGCAGGTCGACCGCGACCACGCGCCGGTCGACAGCCGGTACCGCCGCCCCGAGCACCTCCTCCTTGACCGCGACGACGGCGGGCCGGTCGACCTCGAACAGCGTCACGTGTCCAGGCCAGTCGAGCCGGAAGGCTCGGGAGTCCATCCCGGCCGGGGCGATGACGACCTGGCCCATCTGCGGGTCCTGTGCGGCGCCGGTGAGGAAGTCGTCGAAGAACCGGGTTCGGATGGCGTTGTAGTCGGGTGTGCTGGGCACGGTGCGGTCGCGCTCCGGCGGGAAGGTCACCGCCCTGATCTCGGCGAGCAGGCCGGGGCCGATCTCGCCGGCGAATGCCTCGGCGAACGGGTCGGCGTAGAGGCGGTCCGGGCGTCGCGACTCCGCGGCACGCAGCGCCGCGGTCAGCAGCGCGGTGCGTTCGACGGCGGCGAGGTCAGGCATGGTGGATGTCTCCCGATCGGCTGGGTTCGGACTCGGTCAACCGGCGCCACAGGGCCGGATCGGTGCGGATGAGCCGGTCCTTCACCTGGGCGGGCCGGGTCCCCGCTTCGACCTCGGCGTGCCAGTCGCGCTGGAAGGCGTCCTGGTCGAGGACCTGGAGCGCGAGCGGCGCAAGCCCTCCTGCGCCGCGGGTGCGGGCGTATCCGGGGCCCTGCTGGCACATCGCGTGCTCAAGAACGGTTGCGAGCCGGCTCTGCTCTGCCGCGCTCCACACGTGCTGGGGCGCGATCGCGAACTCGTACCTCGGTTGCGCGTCACCGTCGTGCCTCGGGTGACACGAGGCGTTCCGGATCTCCAGGCCGCAGGTGGACAGGGCGCTGCGGAGCGCGCGCAGCACCTGCGACTCGCGCAGCCGCTCGCCCGCCACGTCCGCGCCGGCGGCCCGGCCCGCGTACTCCAGCCTCGGCACGCCGCCGTCGACGTCGACCACGTGGACCACATCTCCGACGGCGTAGCGGTACAGGCCGCCGACGTGGCTGAAAAGGACGTGGTACTCGTGCCCCGGTTCGAGCTCGTGCGGCTCGACGGTGGCCGATTCGGCGTCCAGTCGCTCGTCGGCCTCGACGAACTCGTACACCGACGCCGTCGAGACCAGGCTGCCCGCGCTCGGGTGGCGATCGAGCGTGACGCCGACCGGTCCCTCCGACGCGGCGACCGGTGCCGGCATGAGCTGTACGTCGGCGCCGAACTGTTCGCGCAGCCTCGGCAGGTACAGCGACGCGAGACCGGTGGTCCAGCAGAAGATCGCCCGCATGTTCGGCCAGACGTGAGCGGGGCGCACTGTCCCGAACCGGGACGCCAGCCGTTCGAGCTCGGCGGCCCGCGCCGGGTCCGGGTCGGTGAAGCGGTGGCCGCCCAGAGTTCCGTCGTGGATCTCCCGCACGATCCGGGGCCACCACAGCGAAATCTGGTACGGCAGCGCGGCCACCGCGGAGGGGTTGATGCCGATGACGCAGCGGACGTCGCCCGCGATCGCCCGCCGCAACCGCTGGTAAGCCTTTTCCACGTGGTCCTCTGGCGCGACCGGGAAGGGCAGGGTCGACCACGACGCGTCGCTGCCTGGCTCCGCCGAGAGCGGTTCGCCGAACAGCGCGCCGAAGTCGACCTGGCTCGCGCCGAGGTGCGGCCGTCCCGATCGCGTGGTCCGGACCACCGGCAACGGGTCGTGCTTGAGGTTGAGCACCGCGTCCTGCCGGGACAGCACGTCGGGGTGGTGTTCGGCGAGCGGAGCCCAGGCGGCGTAGAAGAAGGGGAAGAACACGCTGCGCATGAACTCGGCCGTCACCGGGATCTTCTTGTGCGCGCCAGTGCTGCCGCTGCTGGTGAAGTAGACGACGGGATCGTCGGCCGAGAGCACACCGGGCTCGCCCGCGGCGGTCCGCTCCACCCACGGCTCCAAGCCGCGGTAGTCGCGGATCGGGACGGCCTTACGGAAGTCGGCGAGGGTCCGGATCCGGTCGAAACCGTGCTCCCGGCCGAAAGCCGTGCCGGCATTGTGCGCGAGCAGGTTCCTGAGCACCTCGGCCTGCCTGGCCCGGAGGTCGGCGTTCGCGGCCACCAGGCCGGCGCGCTCGGCGAACACTCGCTCGCGATAGCGGTTGAGCCGGTCGGGGTCCGGGACCGGGCTCTGGTCAGGCCGCACGGCGCACCAACGCTTCCCTGATCGCGGCCACGGTCACGGTCACGGCCGCCTGCTCCGGCACGACGGTCAAGGGAACGTCGCCCACGTCCTCAAGCATGACCTCGCCCAGATCCCGCTGGAATGCCGCGAAGGCGGCGAAAACCGGCTCTGCGCCGTAGTGTTCGAGCCGGTTCGTCGCGGCGCCCGCGCCGCAGCGCCGCCAGGCCGTTGCCGGATCCACGTCGAGATAGACGATTCGCTCCGGCTGGGGGAACGATCGCCACCAGTCGAAGACCGGGTTCGCGTCGCCGGCCAGCAGCCGGCACTTGGCGAGGATCTTGTAGTAGTAGGAGTCGACCACGATCGTGCGGTCCCCCGAGCACAGGGCGAGTCGGTCGCGCAGGTGGACCACGGCGGTCTGCAGCAAGCTCATCGCGAAGTCGATGGTGTAGACCTCGTCGAGCAGGGGGAGCACCTCCTTGATCAGGGTCCGCTTGAGACCGCGCACCACCCCGTGCTCCTCGGCAAGGAACTCGTCGTCCACCGACACCACTTCGCAGGAGTCAGCCAGTTCGTTGAGGGCGCTCGACTTGCCGGCGTAGTCCGGCCCCAGCAGCACCGTGAACGGCTGGACAACCGGGAGACCCACCCGCGATCCGCGCCTGTCGCGGCGGTGATCGATCCGCACAACCGACACTCCAGCTCCCTTGTTCGAATTCCGGGTGCACGACGACATCGAAATGAATTCCCTTGGCAGCCACGAAAAGCACTGCGAATCATCATTCTGGAGGTAGATGCTCACAGCCGCGTCGGAGACCGGCAACTCCGTTCGTGCTCAGGGATCCGCAGCGATGATGCGCGCGTCGTCAGCGCCAGCGCCACCGGGTGGGCGCTGGCCCTTCGGCCGTCGGGAAGGTGAACGCGGTGATCGGCGCGACGGTGTAGGCGGCGAAGGAACCGCCGTCCATGTTCTTGGCCTTGCGCGCCGAGGGATTCGAGCAGACGTGCAGCGCGTCGTCGAGCCAGCCGCAGATGAGCGGCCGGAGATGCGGCCGGCCGTCCGGTCGCACGATCGAGAGCCAGAACGACTTCGCCCGCGTCAGTTCTTCGCAGACGTCCGCCTCGTGGTCGTGCGCCCTCGAAGTCTACGAAGGCCAGCGTGCACTCGTTGTCGGGAAAGGGAAGAAGAGCACGACGGAAGATGCTGGCCGGTCAGCGCCCCCCCCAGAGTCGTAGCTGCGCAACCTCAGAGATGCACGCAGAGTGTTCGAACTGCCACTGTGGCACTGGGGCAGCAGACCTGCTCCGGACACCGTCGCGCAGGAAAACGCTGCGGCCCGGCTGGTCACCCTCGATGAGGTTGATCATGCCACGGGACCGCAGTTCTTCTCGGTCATGAAGTTGCACTCAAGCGTGGCCTTCGTACGATCGAGCTTCACGTGGAAGTCATAGTTGAATTCGCTGTGGTACGCGGAGTACCACGGGAAGGTCCACCCCATCCGCTCCTTGAACGGGGTGATCTCCTCGATCGGCGCGCGCGAGATCGCGGCTTCGAGCATAGGAGCCGGTCACGGGGTCGCCCCGCGCAACGCGGATGTTGGCACTCTGGGAGAAGAGTCCTCAGCTGCCACGGTTTCATCATGGACACGTCGTGCCCGGAGTGCGGATATCCGCGTGCTGTCACAAAAGAAGAGGATCACCGTGACCGACCAAATGGCCCGGCTCGACGCGCCGCTGAGCGGTGTTGCGAAGCCGGCGCCGATCATCGAACCCCAGAAGCCGAGATGGCGCCGGTTGGGGATCGTCCCGCCTGCCCTGCTGTCACTGCTGTTCCTCAGCTACGCGCTGCCGCCGTACGCCACTCTCGACCCGGGCCGGGCCAGGATCTCCGGCCTGCACCGAAACATCTGGTGGGACTACCCGGCACTGGTGGCGCACATCGGGTTCGGCACGATCGCGATCACCACCGTCGTGCTGCAACTGTCGCCGTGGATCATCCAGAAGCACCCCAAGCTGCACCGCGTCTCCGGCTATCTGTACGCCTACGCCGGCGTGCTTCCGGCCGCCCTGCTCGCGCTGCTGATCGTGCCGTTCGCCGGTGGCCCGGTCGGCGACGCGATGGCGGCCCTGCTCTGGCTGAGCTTCACGTTCGTCGGTATGCGCGCGGTCCGCAGGCGCCGGTTCGCCAAGCACCGCCGCTTCATGATCTACAGTTACGCCCTGTGCATCCAGGTGATCTGGGGCCGCATTCTGATCATCGGTCTGGCGATCCTGGCCCCCAAGGTGCTGCAGCACAACAACACGCTGATCCTTGAGACCGCCAGCTGGATCGGCACGTTCATCAACCTGGCGATCGCGCAGTGGTGGCTGGAGCGCACCGCGAAGCGGGGCTACGTCCTGCCCCGCCCGGAAAGGCCCACTCCGCTGTCCACTCCGGTCTGAGGAGCCAAGATGCCTGGCACCTACGACTACGTCATCGTCGGCACCGGTTCCGCGGCACAGCTGCGGGTTCTCGGGTGGATGGCCTGCGCGTCGCGGACGTCTCCGAGGAGCCAGCGGATGACCACGTCGTGGGGCGATGTGTACGAGGACCTTGCCGCGGCCGGTACGACGACGAGTTGCTCGGCCGGGAGGCCATCCGCGCGTACATGCGGGCCGGCTTCACCGGACCGCTCGGCGACTTCCGGATCTCCGGTTACGCGCTGGCGTTGCGGTTCGTTTCCGACGAGGTCGGGGTGTTCGCCGAAATGGCGGGCGTTCTGCTGCCCGGCGAGACGGAGGTGGCCCCGGCACGCAGGTTGCGCGCCACCTGGCCCATCGTCCGCCGCGCCGGGCGGCTGTCACTGATGTCCTTCCGCGCCAGTCCGGTCGGCGACTGACCCGCCCACGCACAACCCACCCGCACCTCAGGGAGACGCAATGGCGATCGACGAAGCGGGCCCGGCCGAAAAGCCGTCCCCCGCCCGGATGTACGACTACTTCCTGCACGGTGACAACAACTTCGCCGTCGACCAGATCGCCGGCGACGCGGTCATCAGTCAGGTCGGTGAGCTGCTGACCAAGGGTGTCGTCTGGGAGAACCGGAACTTCCTCGGCCGCGTTGTCCACCACCTCGCCGCCGAGCACGGGATTCGGCAGTACATCGACATCGGCGCCGGACTGCCCAGCATGGAGAACACCCACCAGGTCGTGCGGCGCTCACTGCCGGACGCCCGCGTCGTCTACGTCGACAACGACCCGGTGGTCGCCGCGCAGGGTCTGACCCTGCTCAGCGACGAGGACAGGCGGATAACCAACATCCTGACCGCGGACCTGCGCAACCCACTGTCCATTCTGGACCATCCGGGACTCACCGACCTGATCGACTTCGACGAGCCGGTCGCGCTCCTGTGTATCGCGGTCTTCCACTTCATCACCGACGACGATGACCCGGACGGCATCCTCGGCGCGTTCCGCGAGCGGATGGTGACCGGCTCGTACCTGGCGCTGTCGCATCTCAACGCCGACGAGGCGCCGGAGGCGGAGCGCGCCAAGATGGAGGCCATCTACCGGAACGCGACGTCCCCGATAGTGTTCCGCACTCCCGGTGAGATCGAGAAGCTGTTCACCGGCTTCGAACTGGAGTCACCCGGGCTGGTCCCGACCGGTCTGTGGCACCGCACGGGCGAGACCACCCGCCGGATGTACGGCGCGCTCGGCCGCCGGCACTGAGTGACGGGAAAGCAGATGAAGGACATGAGCGAGAACGCCGAGAGGCCGGTGGTCGTACCTGGCGGGAGCATCGCCGGACTGCTGGCCGCGAAGGTGCTGGCCAAGTCCGGCGCAGACGTGACCGTTGTCGACCGCGATCGCCTGTCCGATGTGGATGGTGCACGCCGCGGTGTCCCGCAGGACCGGCACACTCATGGTCTGCTCGCCCGAGGTCAACAGGTGCTTGAGGAGCTGTTCCCCGGGCTCACCGACGAACTGACCGCCGCAGGGGCGGAGTCCGGCGACCTGGGCAGCCAGCTGCGCTGGATCTTCAACGGTCGCCGCCTGCGTCCTGCGGAGAGCGGACTGCTGGTGGTCGGCGGCTACCGACCCCGCGGCGGCTTCCTGACCAAGCTGTCCGACGGTCGGTGCATCGTCTCGCTCACCGGCGTGCTCGGTGACCATGCCCCAACCGACCCCGAGAGGTTCCTCGACTACGCGCGTTCGCTGCCCGTGCCGGACATCTACGAGGCCATCCGGGATACCCGGCCCCTTGAGGAGGACAGCACGTTCCGCTACCCGACCAGCATCCGGCGGCGGTACGACAAGCTGGCGCGGTTCCCGGACTCGCGCATCGTGCTCGGTGACGCCGCGTGCGGCTTCAACCCGGTATACGGCCAGGGAATCACCGTGGCGGCGTTGCAGGCGCTGACGCTGCGCAAGCACCCGCGGCGCGGCGTCCCCGTCGCGCCCCGTCGGTTCTTCCGTGACATCGCCAAGGTGCTCGACGCGCCCTGGGAGATCGCAGCAGGCGGCGACCTCGCGTTCCCGGGGGCCGAGGGTCGCCGGACCCTGAAGTCGCGGATCGCCAACGCCTACACCGGCAAGCTGCACGCCGCCGCGAGCGTGGACGCCCGGATCACCGCGGTGTTCGTCCGCGTCGCCGGACTGGTCGACCCGCCGACGGCGCCCACCGCAACGGTGGGCCGGCCCACCCCAGACCAGGACGAAGGGTGAAGATCGTGGCAATACCGGAACCGTTTCGCATCAGGATTCCCGACGAGGCCGTCGCCGACCTGCGTAGCCGGTTGGCTGGCACACGCCTGCCCGGCGACCTTGCCAACGACACCTGGGCCTACGGCACCAACCAGGACTACCTGGCCGGTCTGCTCGCGGACTGGCGGGACCACTACGACTGGCGGGCGCACGAGGCGGAGATCAACGCCCACGAACACTACCGGGTAACCCTCGACGGGCAGCCGGTGCACTACCTACGCGTGCCGGGTGCCGACGGCGTGCCGCTGCTGCTGATCGGCGGCTGGCCGTGGACGTTCTGGGACTTCGCCGAGGTGCTGCCCCACCTCGGCGACCACGAGGTCGTCCTGCCCGATCTGCCGGGCTACGGCTTCTCAACGCCGCTGGCCCGCGCGGGCATCGGGTTCGCCGCGATCGCCGAGATGTACCACCAGCTGATGACCGAGGTGCTGGGTTTCCAGCGGTACGGCGTCTACGGTTCCGACTGGGGCGCCATCGTGGGCCAGCACTTGGTGCACACGCACCCCGAGTCGATCGTCGGCTTCCACACCACCATGCCCTACCCCCTGGACGGTGCCCCGGTGCCTCAGGAGCTCTGGGGGCCGGACGAGCAGGTGCGGCGGGCGGCCAACGCGGCGTGGGCGCAGACCGGCAACGGCTACTTCCTCATGCACATGACGCGCCCCCAGACCGTGGCCTACCTGGGCGACTCGCCGGCCGCGACGGCCGCGTGGCTGGTGGAGAAGCTGCACGACTGGACCGACCACGACGGCGACTTCGAGACCGCCTACCCACGCGACCGCGTGCTCACCACGCTGTCGCTGTACTGGTTCACGAACTCGATGGGCAGCGCGGCGCGGTTGTACGCCGAGAGTTTCCGCGCACCATGGGTGCCTCGTCACGACCGGTTTCCTGTGATCGGGGTGCCGACCGCGGTCGCCGCGTACCCGAAGGAGCCTGCGGCGGTTCCACGCAAGTGGGTGGAGGGCTACTTCAACCTGTTGCGCTACACCGTGATGCCCCGTGGCGGCCACTTCCCCGCCGTCGAGGCGCCGGAGAGCCTCGGCGCGGACATCAGCGAGTTCTTCGCTGAGTTCGCGGGGGATTGACCTCCGCGAAGCAACGGACCAGAGGAGGCTGCGACTGTCCAACTTGGATGGGCGCAGCCTCTTCTTGTCGGGCGGCGCCGTGGGGAGGAGAACCGTTTCTGCAGTGGCTTCTCGACACAGGCGTGCAGCAGCCAGGCGCACAGCAGAGCGACCGGAAAGGCCAGCGCCACAACGCTTTCCGCAGCGGTCGAGGTCAAGGCCCGCTGCTGGCCGCCGAACAGCCAGATGACGTTGCGGAGGACCTGCCAGCGCACCAGGTAGAAGGCGAAGGACACGTTGCCGAGCCAGACCATCGTGCGCCGGGACGGGAAGGTCGGCTTGCCCTCGATGTCTCGAACCGCGACCGCCGCGATCAGCAGCGACATCGGGACCACCATCGTGACCGCGGACGACCACAGCGGGGAGCAGAACAGCGAACCAGCGTAGGCGAGGACGCTGAGCGTCGCCGCCGGCGGCTCCGACACATTGATCCACTTGCCGGTCCGCACGATCCGGGCCATCAGCATGCCGACCACGAACTCAAGCATGCGGGTCGCCGGGCGCAAGAACACGGACCAGTTCTGCCACATCGGCGTCGAGGACCACAGCATCGACGGACTCGTCGGCAGCAGCTGCGCGACCAGCGACACCACGATGATGCCGGCCACGAACAGGGCCACCAACCGGCTCTCTCCATCTCCGAACGTGCTCCCGTCGCCGCACTCGCACTTCAGAAGAAGAAGCCCCTTCCCCTCGGGGTGACGATGGCGGCAAGGGCAAGGTGGCCACGTATCGAGGAGGACAGGGTGCAGGACAGCCCAGCAGAACCGACACCGGCAGAACTCATCAAGCGCGCCGCCGACCTCGTCCCTCGGTTGCGCAGGGACGCCGAGCGCACCGAGGACAACCGCAGGCTGCTCGATGAAACCGTCGAAGCGCTGGCCGACGCGGGCCTGTTCAAGATGCGGGTGCCGCGCCGGTACGGCGGCTACGAGTCGACCACGGCGACCCAGGCCGCCGTCACGGCCGAACTGGCAAGGGGCGACGGTGCGGTGGGCTGGACCATGTCCGTCTGGACCATCCCCGGCTGGATGGTCGGGATGTTCCCGGACGAGGTCCAGGACGAGGTGTACGCGACGCCCGACGTACGCGTATGCGGCACGCTGAGCCCGACGGCGGCCGCGGTCCCGGTCGACGGCGGCTACCGCGTGACCGGTCGGTGGGGCTTCATCAGCGGCGCACCGCACAGCCACTGGCAGGAGATCATCGCCATGGCGCCGACTCCCGACGGTGCGGGGCAGTGGCCGATCATGGCATTGGTGCCGATGTCGGACCTGATCCAGGTCGACGACTGGTACACCGCCGGCATGCGCGGCTCGGGTTCGATCAGCACGGTCGCGGAAGACGTCTTCGTCCCGGCCGAGCGGGTCCTGCCGCTACCCGCCGTGATGCAGCAGCAGTACGCGTCCCGACGCAACGCCGACCTGCCGATGTACCGGGCACCGCTGCTCGGGGTTGCGGCGGCGTCCTCGGTGGGCACGCTGCTCGGGCTCGGTCGCGCGGCGCTGGAACACTTCCAGGAGCGCCTTGGCAGCCGCAAGATCACCTACACCGACTACGCCAGCCAACGCGAGGCTCCGATCACCCACCATCAGGTCGGTGTCGCGGCGATGAAGATCGACCAGATCCAGTTCCACACCGACCGGGTCACGGCCCTGACCGACGCGAAGGGCCTCTCCGGCGAACCGTGGAAGCTCGACGAACGTGCCCGCAGCCGCGCCGATGTCGGCGTCGCCTGTGAGCTGGCGAAGGAGGCCGTGGACATCCTTGCCGGCGCCAGCGGTGGCTCGTCGGCGTACTCGTCGGTGCCGATCCAGCGCATCCAGCGCGACGTCCAGGTGGTGAACCTGCACGCCCTCATGGTTCCGTCGACCAACTACGAACTCTACGGCCGGGTGCTGTGCGGGCTTGAGCCCAACTCCACCTACGTGTGACGCGCGTGCGTTGTGACGCAGCCGAGTAGCCAGCGCGCAAGCTCGTCCGGACGGGCGAGGGCAGGGAAGTGGCCACCCGGCAGTTCTTCGGCACGCACGTGCAGCCGCTCCTCGGCGAGCCGGCGCACGAGAGGGTCCGGGAAGAAGCGGTCGTCCCGGCCGAGCAGGACGCGGGTGGGTATGTCCGGCCACGCCGGCAGCGGCCAGGTGCACCGGAAGATCCCGCCGGCCTGCGGCGGTTCTCCCTCGCGCGCCAGCATGGCCTCGACCTCAGGGGAAACGTCGTGGAAGAAGATCGTCATCGGCCCGGCGCCGGTGTCGAAACCCTCCCGCTCGGCCATCGCCGCCTGTTCCTCTGGTTGGCCCGCCCTGTCCCACCAACTGCCGGGACTGTCGCCCGGCGCCGGGATCATCGGCGTGACCAGCGCGATCGAGTCGGCCTTCAGCCGCACCGCGGCGATCGGCGCGGTGAAGGCACCCATCGAGTGCGCGACCACCACCAGCTCGGCCGAGGGGTCCCGGTCGGAGGCGGCGGCGACTACCGCTTCGGTGTACTCGTCGAAGCCGGCGGCCTCGTCGGCGGCCGGGAGGTCCGGCGTCCGCACGTCGTGGCCGGCCGCGGTCAGCAGTGGCGCCACGTAGCGCCACTGCCTCCCGTTCCCCGAAGAACCGTGGATCAGTACGAAGGTTGCCATCACCCTCAGCTTTGCCTGGCGCGACGTTTCCGTCTCACGAACGTGAGTGCCGTACCCGCGCTGATGAGCAGGAAACCGGCGATGATCACCCACGACAGACCGGGAACACCGGTGAAGGCCAGCGGACCCGTGGGGGTGCCGGTTGTTGGGACCGGTGTGGCCGAGGTCGTCGTTGGCGGCGGGGACGTCGGCGGCGTCGAAGTCGGCGGCGCCTGAGGGATGTACACGCCGGCGTCGATCGTGTGATCAACCCCTCCCGGGTTGGCCGGTGCCGTGACAGGCGCGTCTCCGTTGCACAGTTGTCCTGTGGTCGGCGGGATCACATTCGAGTCATGTGCCCGGTCCTTACCGGCCAGCGGAAGCGTGAACCGTAGCTCGGTCGCCGGTGGCTGGGCAGGCACCTTGCTGGTGTTCGCGGTGCACACGTCGAACTGCACCGTGTACTTCGCGCCAGGGGTGAGCTGGTAGGCGGCGCCGACACCACCGAAATAGTACTCACCGGCGGCATCGGTCTTGGTCGTGGCGACCTTCTTACCGCTGGCGTCCAACAGGTTGATCGTCGCACCCGGCAGCGGCACCTGCCCGGGGTCCTGGATTCCGTTGTGGTCGCCGTCGAACCACACCAGGTTCCCGATCTGGATGGGCGCGTTCGCCGCCTCATACGCGATATCGCCGAGCCCACCGGCCTTACCGAACCCGTTCTGCTCCTGCCCGATGAACTGGTAGGCGTTGGCGGACGTGTTGTTCCCCGGTCCTGCACCGGTGTTGATGTTGTAATAGCCGGTTCCGGCGGTTTCGATGTTGACGGTCGGGTCGAACTCCGTGCTGACGACCGACTGCTGCTGCGGAATGTAGGCCACCGCCCCCAGTGCGGTCTCCTGGTGGCCGCCCGAGAAGAAGTCGCCGGGGAAGTATTCGACAACGCCGCTGCCCTCGCCGTCGTCGTTGGCGGGAGTGGCGTGGTTGGGGCAGTTTCCGGTGCCTTCCCAGGAGTATCCGCCGGTGGGATGGGCGCAGGCCATGTTGATGTCGCCACCGGACATGCCGAGTTCCGGGGTGTTGTTCAGCAGCCGAGGGTCCTGCCCCTTCGCACTGAGAACGTCCATGAACCGGTCGCGGAAGCCGAGGACCATCGAACCGTCACGCGCGAAAGCGAGACTGGCCAGCTCCGGCTGCGGATCGATGAACGCACCGCCGAGGTTGAACTGGTCCCAGCCCAACAGGTTGGTGTTCCACGGGTTCCAGTGGTTGTTCTGCGCGGATGCCGCCGCGGCCGCACCGATGAAGACCTCACCGCGCTGGAAGTCCAGCGGGTGGGTCAGCACCGTGGTGAACCGGTTGCCGTCGTAGCTGTAGACAACGGCTTTCAGGTCAGCCCGGTTCTGGGTGCTTTCCGCGCTGCACACGCCGCCGACGTAGAGCGTGTTGTCGTGCGTGGCCACCGCGAACGGCCGCCAGTCGGTGGGTGCCGCGCAGCCCGGGTCCGGGATCGGCACGGTGACTTTGGGCGTCGAGGCTCTGGTGCCGGTCGCGTCGAAGCTCACCAGGCTTCGGGTCAGTAGGTTCACCGCGTACAGCGTCGAGCCGTCCTCTGACAGGGCCAGGCCACCGATGCTCTCCTTCCCCGGCGCATTGGTGAATCCGGGGTCCTTGAGCATGTCGAGGGTATCGTGCGGCGTCACCGCGGCGCCGGGCACCTTGGCGAACAGGGTCGGGGCTCCGCCGTTGACCGGCACTGCGTAGATCGCGTTCCCGCCATCCGGCCCGTACGGCGCGTAGCGTCGAGCGAACTCACCCTGGAAAAGTCGGTGCCGGTACTTGTCGTAGGCCAGGCGCGAACGTGGTGCCCACCTGGGACTGCGTATCCAGGTTGGTCGGGCACGCGACCTGACCGGGGCAGGTGCCTCGATTGTTCTGCCCGAACGTCACCAACGCTCGGGTGTCCGTCCCGCTGGCCCCATTCTGGACCGGCACGAAATACCGGGAATCCGGCAGCGCATAGTCGGCCGGATCCCAGACCCCGGTAATCACGGAGACGTTCTTACCGCTCGACACATCGACAAACGTGGTGAAGCTGTCAAAATGATTCGCCGCCGTCGAGGCCGGCGCTGCCTGCAAATAACTGGCGTAGGGCGCCGGAATGGCGACATCGACGCGGTACTGTCCACCGGACAGCGTGGTCGACGGTGATATCACCACCTTGCCGGTGGCGTCAGTGACGCCGGTGACGTGATGGCCGGCGGAGTCGGCAACATCGACGTTCATGCCCCGCTGCGGCACATCCATCGTCGCGTTCAGCACACCGGTGCCGAAGAAATCACGCAGCACCTCGACCGTCAGTGTGCCGTTGGCAGTCGCAGCGTTGGCCGGACCGTCCGTCGCCACCATCGCACCCATGGCGCTGCCGACCAGCAGCAGACCGGACACCGCCACCCGTAATGGTTTGCGCAAACGCTTCCCGGCTGCCCGGCTCGGCTCTCTGCCGGCTCGGCTCATAATTATCGCCGTCCCTTGTCAAGTGACCAGAACCGCCATAGTGAACCAGAAGATCACATCGGGTGAATCAGCGGACCTGTTAACGTCGGACGGCGTGCGGAACATGAAAACCCAGAAAGGCCGCCTGCGGCGCACCGCTGACCAGCGACGAGGGCCTCGGCGGCGCTGGATCGTAGCCGTCATCGGTATCGTGGTTGTCGCCGCCGCGGTCGGGGTGACCACGTTCCTGCTCGTGAGCAGCGGTTCAGGCCCTGCCGGTCCACGTCCATTGACCTCGGACGAGGTGAATCAACTGGCAATCACGCGATTTCGCAATTACCAGGTGGGTGGCCGCGCGGTGACGATCACCGTGCCGAGCACCGCTGGTGGGCTGACCATCACCGGGTCCATCGACTACCGCGCCAAACTCGGTTACGGCGTTGTGCGCGGCGCCGGGCGCGATACATCCAGCGATGGCTTGATCGAGTGGACGACCACCACCGTGCTTGTCCACCCGATGACGAGCACCCCGGCGCAGGCGCCGGCCTCGCCGCCCGGGTCGGAGTGGTTCAGCCGTCCGCTGCAAACGTCGGGCAGTTCGCTGGACAGTGCGTTGGCCATCGCGCTCAGCCTCGGGAGCGACCGGCCGGACAATGCCGAACTGCTGCCCCAGAACGGTGCCGCCCTTGTCGGTCAGGACCAGCTGGACGGCCATCAGGTGAACATCATGACCGGGCCGAACGCCCACACGCAGACCGGTACGGCCGAGACCGGTACGGCAGGAAACGTCCGCTACTGGATCGGCGCGGATGGCACCATGTATCGGGTCCAGGCGAGCGTGGCTTCCGAGTCGCAGCCGATGGTCATCGATTTCGACACTCAGAAATACGTACCGGTTCAGCCGGTGCCCGGAGTCACCCCGACGCGGTAGCCGCCATTCAAGACGCATTCAGGGCGTCTGCACCCGCGCGCTGTCGGCGAGCAGCGACACCGACGGCACCGGGGTGTTCGCGATGTCCGGCAGCGTCGGAACGGCCGGAACAGCCGTGGCGCCGGTGGTGGTGGCGTTCGGGAACTGCGACTGTGCGCGCGGCGGAGCTACCTCGGTGAACGGGATACCGCCAGGTGCCGATGGCATCGCCCACGTGCCGGACGGCGTGGACGACTGCGTGGACGACTGTCCCGGAGCCGGGCAGGCCGCGGTTGTCGCGAGCGCGGCGGGCACCGTCGTCCGCAGATCGTTGCCCAGCAGGCAGTTGCCCCGTCCCTGTGTACCGTCCGGGAATGTCCAGCCGACGTCAACACCGTTGGCGGCGAAGGTGTTGGCCACGATCTGGTTGTCATCAGGCGGTAGATCAGCGCTGGCGGTGATCACCAGTCCCGCGTTGACATTGTCCTCGATGCGATTGCGGAGAAACCGGTTGGCGCTGCCGCCATCGATACCGACGCCGATGCCCCACCCGCCATCGGCCTGTTCCGGGGTCTGTTGCTGCTGGTTGGCCGCGATCAGGTTGCCGACGACGACGGCCCCCTGCTGCGGAAGCAGCTTCTCCTGATGGTCGGAGTCGGTGGTGAGACCGACCCGATTACCGACAAGACGGTTACCCACCACGTACATGTCGCCACTGGCGTTGGTGCCTTCATAGCCGACCGCGTTGAGTTCGGCGATATTGTCCCGCACCACGATCCGACACGGTTTGCACTGGCCGACATAGATCCCGGAGTCCGCCCCACCGGAGGTGTACGAGTGCTCGATGACACCGTCCTGTGCGGAGAACGCGTAGATGCCGTACAGCCCGTTACGGGTCGCGGTCACATAGGAGACCAGGAATGATCGTAGGAAAGTGACCGGCTCGTTACCGGTGTCGTAGCCGCCGTTGTGTCCAGGCAATCCGGCAGCCACCTTCGCCGAACCGGTGACCAGTATCCCGTTCTGAGTGTTGTTCTCCACGGTCAGGTTCTCCACGGCCACCCCGGGTGCGGCGACAACAACGCCGTTCGCCTGTAGCAACCGGCCGTCGATAACGACCTTGTCCCGAGACTCGCCACGAAGGGTAACGTCAGCGGTGGTGACCTTCACCGACTCGTGGTACACGCCCGGCGCGACCAATACGAGATCACCAGGCTGAGCGAGGGACACCGCGGCTGAGATCGTCGGGGCGTCCGCCGGCACGCGGATCGTCACATGCGCCCCGGCCGGTCGCCGCCCCTGAGCTGATCCGTCATCGTCGGTGCCACAGCCGGCCAGCATCAGCGTCAGTGTGCCCAGCATCGCGACCATCACACGAAGACTGAAACGCGGCATGATTTCCAGTCTGGCACGGGTGCCGGCTTCGCCTGCGGCAGGGCGGGTGTGGCACTCTCGCGCCATGGGCCGAGCCGATCCGCACCCGTCACGTCGCGCGTTCCTCGGTGTCGCCGGTGCCGTGGTAGCTGCCGGCCTCACCGCTGGCTGCGAATCGCGTTCCGCCTCGTCGGGCCGGCCCGATGCGCCAGCGTCGGCTACGCCAGTGTCATCGTCGGGCCGTCATCAGGCGGGCATCACGCTCCCGCAACCGGCCCAGCCCAACCTGCTGGTCGTCATCGGCGACCTCGCTGACGGCGTGGCTGTCGGTCCATTACTGGCCGAACTCGGCCAGACAATCCGCACACTCACCGCGGGAACCGATGCACGGCTGCTGGGCCTGTCGCCCGGCGACCTCACAGTGACGATCGGAGTAGGCCCCCGACTGGTGCGCTCGGTCGACCCGTCCCTACCCGGCGCGAACGATCTCCCACAGTTCTCCCGTGAGCAGATCGCCCCCCAAACACGCGGCGGTGACCTGCTGATACAGATCTGCGCCAGCGACGCCCTGGTAACACCGGTCGCCGCCGCCGCACTCCTGGACCAAGCCGGTGACCGGATACACGAACGCTGGCGACAGTCCGGGCACCGCGGTCCTAACATTCCGCTCGATCACGGCCTCACCGCGCCACGCAACCTGTTCGGCTTCATCGACGGCATCGTCGGTCCGCACACCGTTGCCGCACAACAACAAGACCTGTGGCTGACCGGACCTGCCCCGGTTGCCGACGGCACGATTGCCGTAATCCGGCGCATGCAACTGGACCTGTCTCGATTCGCCACACTGTCCGTTGCCGACCAGGAAGCGGTCTTCGGTCGACGCCGCGCCACCGGAGCCCCGCTCTCTGGTGGCACCATCACCACAGACGTGGACCTCGGCGCCAAAACATCCGACGGACGCTATCTCGTGCCGGCAAACGCCCACGCCCGCAGGGCCCACGCCAACATCGTCGGCGTCGGCCTCATGCTGCGCCGCTCCTACAGCACCGACGAACCCACCGCCGGCCTGCTGTTCATCAGCTTCCAGAACGACATCCGAACCTTCACCAACACCCTCACCCACATGGACAACGCCGACGCACTGCTGCCCTTCACCACCACCACGGCAAGTGCGACCTTCCTGATACTGCCCGGTTTCGACCAACAACACCCGCTCGGCGCCACGCTGTTCAGCCGGGGTCGACGAGCGGGCGCGGCGTAGTAGCTCGAACCCACGACCTCGTCGCACCCAGGGCCAACACCACGCCTACCGCTCCCGCGCCCGCGATCACCACCGCCGGGGTCAGCACCTGGGCGACCAAACCAGCGAGCACGACACCAATGCCCTGCGAGACGCGCAGGCTGGCCTGTGCCAAGCCCACTGCCTGCCCGCGCACCGCGCCTGGCGCGGACCGCACGAACAACGCGTTCGCGATGGAGTTGTACGCCGACCCGATACCGCTGACGAACCACAACGCGACCGACACGGCCACCGGAGGAGCCCACAGACAGGGCACCAGCACCAGGCACGTCAGAATCGCCAGCGGGCCCAGCAGCCGCTCACGCAGCTCGGGGCGCAGCCGTTTGAACGTCAACAGTCCCGCAACAGTGCCTGCCGGGTTCGCGGCGAGCAACAGCCCCACCGCCAGAGTGCCGCCCCGGATCTGCGCCGCATAGGGCACCGCCAAACCCTCCGGGATGACATACGTACCTGACACGCACGCGATCCCGATCAACGTCCGCAACCGAGGATTGCTGAGCACGACATGCGCGCCACCGCGCAGCGTCACCCACCAGCGAGCCCACCACCCGCCCTGGTCGGCGGCGGCAGCAGCGTCCGCCGGCCGGTGCGGTCCAACCATCGTCGAGACCAGCACCGCCGACAGCACGAAGGTCGCGGCATCCGCGATCAGTGCCCCGCTCGTGCCGAGCGCCGTGACCACGACCGCGCCGAGACCGAATCCGAGGACCAACGAGGTCTGGTAGGTGGTGCTCATCAACGCCGTGGCGACGACCAACCGATCACCACGCAGCGCTTCCGCAAGCAGCGCGCTACGGGCAGCGGCGAACGGCGACATCAGCAACTGTGCGGCGACCAACGTCACGACCACCGCGGACAACGGCAATCCTGGCAGTGCCATCAGCGCGACAAGGACGGCCCGGATCACGTCCGTGCCGACCATGACCATCCGGCGCGAGTACCGATCCGCCAAGCCGGACAGCATCGGGCCGCCGACGAGGTCCGGAAGGAAGGTCAACGCGTAGGCCAGCGCCGTCAAGGCCGGGGAGCCGGTGCGGCTGTACACGAGAATGGACACGGCGACACGCGCAAGCTGATCACCGGCAACCGAGAGTGCGTACGCCAACCAGACGACTCGAAATTCTCTGACGCCGAACACTTCCCGTGTTCGCGCCGCGCGACCGTCATCGTCTGCCATCGCCCCTGCGCCTCACGCCTGGTTGACTGCGCCCGGCCACTATCGCACATCCCCATGCGGCCCTGACGGGCCCGGATCGGCTCAGTGCGGCGTGAAGTCCTGGTTCGTGCCCGGCGCGTTCTTGCACGGCCACTGGTCCAGCTGCTGGCCGGTGCTGGCGCTGGCACCGTAAACGTCCAGACACAGCCCGCTGTTCAGATCCTTGAACTGGTAGGAGCCATCCGACTGCTGCTGCGCCAACCACTGGCTCGCCGCGTCACCGCTGACCGGCTCCCGCACGATGTCGGCCTGGCCCTGCGCGGTGGAACCACCCAGCACGGTGACGTCCTGACCGGAATTCGCCAACTGTAGTTCGCCATAGCCGTTGGCGGTGGGCACGAACTGGACCTGTTGGTTCGGCTGCCCGGTGCAGGTCCACTGATCGATGATCGCGCCCGCGTTGCTGGTGTTCCCATAGCCATCCAGACACAGACCGTCGCTGACGATCCGCAGTGCGACGTTGCCAGCGGGAAAGCCTCCTCCGGTGTTGCCTCCGGACGTGGGCCCCGCGCTGGCGATGATCGACTGCGCGGCCGGCGGCCACTGGCCGTTGCTGACGATGGTCGCCTGGGTGAAGTGTACGTTCGTGCCGTTGTTCGTGTAGCCACCGACGTTGGAGTAGTCGGTACCGAAGGTGATGTTGTTGACCGTCGGCGTCCAGATGTAGGTCCAGTCGGCCGGCCCCTGGGTGATGTCCCAGACATTGTTCTGGATCTGCCACCACGAGCTGCCTTCGTCGGGGTACACCCCACCCTGCCCGGTACCCACGTTGCCGGAGATGACCGACGTGAGCGAACCGTTCCCGCCGCCCTGGCCACCGAGGACGTAGATGAACGCGTTGTCCCGCAGCCATCTGCATGACGTTGTCGATGGTGTTGTCCACGATCTGGTTGCCACCCGCGTAGTCGGTGCCGTGCCGGCAGGTGGACAGGCCCTGCGCGGACTGCATCGCACACGAGGACTGCCAGCCCCAGCCCCAGCCGAGGTTGATGCCGCCGTAGGGCTCGTAGCCGACCTCGTTATGCGAGATCACCACGGTGAGCGTGTCGTTCGCGGTCATCAGCGCCGTCGCGGTCTGGTAGTAGTCGTCGGCCTCGCCCACATTGACACCGTTGGCGGCGGTCTGCGTCACCGTGCTGCCGGAGAGCGTGGAGTTCTGGGTGCCCTCGGCGACGTTGACCCCACTGTCCCCGGTGTCGATAACGGTGTCATTGCCGAGGTGGAACGGCTGCGACACTCCCAGCAGCGGCCAGAAACCGCACCGATGGAACCAAGGAGAAGGTATGCCTACCCTTACTCCTGTTCCCATCCCTGTGGTGCCCCTGATCGAGCACCTTACGAACGGACAATTCAACCAAAACGTGCAGAAACTCTCGAATGCGGCGCCTGTAGAATCGGATTCTCGTGAGCGCTCACTCTGTCGATGTGACTGCGGGCGTACGGTCTCCGGGAGACGCAAGTTCATCAACCAAGATCATTACAACATGTGGCTCAGTCGGGAACGATTCTTTGGACGCAACCGACGGCGTTCCTAGAGGTCGGAACACAGCCGCCGAGTGTGTCGGACGTTTGCCAGATCCTACACACGGAACCCAGTTCCGTGTGTAGGGTCTGGGTTCGTTACTCACTGAAGACCGATGCGCAGATATCTGACGGAGAATTGCTGCGATGAATACTGTTATTTCTTCCTGCCTCGGCCGCGTTTGCGAGCTGTTCGCTTGGCCGCAGCCGGTATGCCATCACCAGGGGTGATAACGGTCGAGACGCTGACACCATCGAGCTTCCGTGCAAGTTGCGCCAGTGGGATACCCGTGCTCTTGCTCTCCTCAATAAGCTCCATGATTTTCTCACCCGAGATGGTATTGCCAGGCTCGGCAGCGATCATGGTCTGCAATCTAAAAGGCGCCGCCGACTCGTCCTTGGCGGTCCGCATATACGAGAGCAAGGCTTCGGGCTCGACTTCCTCCCTGGCCGCGCCGATGCCCATACCGTAAAGCTCTCTCCATACAACTTGTGGATTCTTGCCCAACTTGACATCAATCATCCACAGATCATCATCCGCGAGCGGTATGTGATGATCACTGTAGTCGATGAAAGGCCGTCCATCGATGCGCATCTGGAAGTGATAGTGCGGCGGCTGGCCTCCATGGCTACCCTGCAAACAGCCGGGCGAGCAGGACATGGACCATTCCAGATTGTTGTACTTGATGGTCACATCGACAACGTTTTTGCCGTCGTGCTCTTCCTTGATGTCGTTGATGCCGCCCAGTGGCGTTTGTGCCGCCACTACCCATCTCAAGAACGCTTCGATTCTCGTGAGCTCAAACGCCTGATACAAGCTAGGAAAATTCTTCTTGCGGAAGCCAGATGGCATGAGGAGCCAGTGCATACACGGCTCATCCTCGCTGAACCCGTCAAGACTCCACTTGCAGATCCAACACAAGCCTTGCGCCATGGCAGCCTTGAACCCGACAAAGTCTCGTTTTGTCTTTGCGATACTTTGCCGATTTATCTCTGCAATTTCTTGTTCACTGAACGGCAGTTCAACCACTAGCTAATTGTAGCAGCCGCTGACAGTGGAGACATCAGCCTCAGTCTGCGGGGTGGCGCCTAGCGATTAACACCGACGCCACACGCATTAGAAGTGGCAACGTGGTGATCGAGCAAGTCAGCCCTCGTCCACTACAGTGGCAACACCCACGCCCGCTCCGCCCCTGGAAGATTCACGACCTGTTCCCCCTCCGGCGAGATCGAAGTCGTGAAGTCCTGGGGATGTGGCTGGTCCAATCGCAGCCACAGCGCATGTGCCGCTTCCAACTCGTCCCACAGCCGCCGCTCGCCGCCTTGCGTCACCGCGCGCTCAGCTGCTGGGTCGGTCGGCAACTCGACCCGTGCCCAGGCTTGGCTGCGCGGATCGGTGAGGCAGAAGTACGTCGGGCCGCCCGTGATGCCAACCTGCCCTGCCTCGGTTCCCGGCAAGGCAAGCTGCGCGAAGAAGGCGAAACCGCGGTTGCGGAGCACGGCCGGATCGAGGCTGGTCTGGCGCTGCTGGCCTGGCTCGTTGACCGCGCGCGACGACAGCTCAGGCAGCGTCTGGAACGGCTGCTGCTCACTGCGCAGCGGCATGAAGTACACCGTCTCGGCCAGGAACCGGCCCTGCGCGGACTGGTCGGCATCCACGGTCAGCAGCGCCAGGTTGCCCGCGAAACTGCCCGCAGGTCCACCAGGATCTTCCCGCCCGGCCGGACCTGGCTGGTCCAGGCCGGTGGCACCCGCCGCAACGACGCTGTCGCGATGATCCGGTCGTACGGGGCACGCGGTTCGTAGCCCTGGTAGCCATCCCCGGCTGCGAGCGTCGGCGTCAGGCCGAGAGCCTGGAGCCGCTCCCGGGCCTGCGCCACGCAGGCCGGTTTGATATCCACCGACGTCACCGCGCCCGACCCGAGGCGGTGGGCCAGCAGCCCGGCCGTCCAGCCGGTTCCCGTCCCGACCTCCAGGACGGACTGTCCCTCGGCGACCTCGCTTGATTCCAGCATGATGGCCACGACCGCAGGCGCCGAGCACGACGTGGTGGCAATGCCCAGTTCCTCCAGGTCGGTCAGGAGTGGCTTGGCTTGGTAAGCCGCACGCAGCCAGTCCTCGCGGCGGTCGAGATCGGCGACATCCAGGGCCGGACGCCCCACCTGATCCGGCAAGGTGAACCGAGGCACGAACAGGTGCCGGGGAACCGCCGCGAACGCCGCCCGCCACGCCGGGGAGGACAGCGTCCCCTTCCTCACCAACTCCTCGATGAGCCCCTGGTTCAACTCGTCGGCCAGGTGCTGGAGCCGGCCGTCCAGCTCAATCACGTGGTCACTGCTCGTCTCCCACGAGTTGCGCGGCAATTGCCTCCCGATGGGCAGCCCGGTCGCTTCCTGTATCCAACCCCACTGGCCACCTGGGTTGAGGTCAACAAAGTAATGCTGGTCGCCCTCGGTCACGACGAAATCGGCCACCGCGAAGGACAGCCCGAGGCGGCCCGTCAAGGCCAGCAATGAGGTTTCGACCTCGGGCGGCAAGCGGGTCGGCTCGTAGCGCAGCGACGGGTAGTCACGGCGCCAGTCCAACCGACCGCTGGCCGTCGCGCTGCCCGTGAGGATATTGGCCGCGAACACCCGGCGACCCACGACCGTCGCCCGCACGTCCCGCACCTTCGGGATGCGCTGCTGGAACTGGTGAGCGGTCAGCGCGACCCGGCGGTCGGCCAGGTCAGCCTGGGTCACGTCGGTCGTGTAGATAACCGACGGTCGCTGGCCATCCGACACCACCGCCGACGCCAGGGTCTTGTAGACGACCTCGCTACCCAGGAACGCCCGGTGCTCGTCGGCGTCACCCGGCACGTTGGTCACCACGGTGCGCGGCACGCTCAATCCGCAGGCCGCAGCGATGGCGAGCTGGAAGGGCTTGTACTCGGCATCCGCTGCCCGCGATGGATGGTTCACCCACGTACACGGCAAGCTCAGGAGCAGCCCGCCGAGGCCGCGACGGGCTTCCCGGGTAGCGAATCGCTGTTCGGCGTCGGGCATGGAGGCGGGAAGGACGAACTCGGTCGGCCGACGGACATAGACGCTGCGGATATCACGGAGGTCGACCGAGCCGTCCCGGCCACAGATCTCGCCCCGCCACCCACCGTCAAACTGCGCGCTCACCTGGAGCGACAGCGGGAAGTCAGCGGTGTCGGCCCGGAACACCGGCACGTCTCGGCGGTCCAGTTCTCCCGCGACGAGATCTGCGGTCGTGTCGCCCGGTTCGGTCAACACCAGCACGGTCCGTCCAGCGGACTCTGATAGCCGGTTCCGGTTCATGGCGTTCACCAGCGACCCCTTTCGTTAGTCGGTGACGATGTCGCCCCGAATGTTGTCGGGGTCCTGGCCGTCGTCATTTATGGTGGTGGCCTTTTCGGTGGCCATGACGAGGCCGCCACCTTCGACACGCCCGATGACGACGTTCTGATGGGCCGGGGTGGTCCGCAGCGTCAGGCCGAAGGGAGTCGCGGCGCTATCTGAGACCGGCTCGGTGGTGGGCACGAATCCACGCGGGGAACCCAGCGCGAAACGCTCGTTGGCATCGGTGAGCGACGTGGTGGTCATGGGATTATCTCCATTTCTGGTGTTGATAGCTGGGAATGCGGCTACAGCTAGCGCTTCAGGGTGCGGGCAGGGCGCCGGTTGCCGCCGCGTCCGCGCAGCAGCACGTCCGACTCGCTCAGTACCCGGTGGATGAAGCCGTACGAGCGGCCCAGGCTTTCGGCCAGGCGCCGGATACTGGCGCCCTGTTCGTAGCGTTTGACAAGTTCAGCCGTCAGCGCGGCCCGAGCGTCGCCCGTGACACGTTGGCCTTTAGGAATAGCCCGCAACGTACCCTTCCTCAATTTCTCGGTGCAGTCATGAAAATCTTTTGCTTGAAGCGTTGCTCGACCACTAACACTGCAGCCACCACGAGAAAGGGGGGCGGCTGTAACCACTTCCGCGCTGCACGGGTTGTGGTCGTCGGTGCGGTGTCTTCCTCCAGCGCTGCCACCTCCGCCAGCTCACCCTGGACAACCGGCAGCACGCCAGTTGGAAACTCCTCGTATCGGTCGATGGTCGCCTCGGGAGGATCGTCGCGCCAGGCCAGCCGCAACGCTTCACCCCGGCGTGCCGCCCGTCTGAGCAGCTCGGCCACGGACAGCCCCCGCGCATGACTCCGGCTGTGCTTGCCGTATGCCTCAGCCGATTGGTAGTCGTCGCTGCGGTCCCTGCCCGCGTTCACCGTGGCCACCGGTCCTGGCTGCTGGTGAAGATGAGCAGCCCGACATATAGCCCGATGACCAGGGCGCCGAACCCGGCCAGCCACCAGAGGCCCTCGGTAGTCATGACGGCCCGCCCGGACTGTCGTCCACGTCGACCCACACGCCGTACTGCGTCACGCCCAGAGCGTCGGGGTGGCCGTTGGGTTCGTTGGCTACGAGCACCCGCCCGCCCTGCCGGTGCACCATGAGCAGCAGCGGGCTACGGATGTGCTCGACGGGAGACAAGTGGTCCAGGGTCGGCACGACCACCACGAGGCCCGCCTGCTCCTTGAGCGCTGCCCGCAGGTCGACGATGCCCGGTCGGGCCAACTCCCGACCCTCGTACCCGCGGTCGACGAAGGTGCGGGTCAGTCGCAGGCTTTCCCGCAGGCAGCAGGCCGCGATGTCCTTGAGTAGCAACTTAATCTCACCCTCGTCGACTTCATCCACGCGGATATAGCCCACCGCTGGGGGCTGTTCTGACGACTTCACGGAATTCTGAGACACGTCAGAACGCCCCCCGGAGCCGGAAAGCGAGTCGGGCCTGTGGACAGGGCCATGCTCCGGCGCACTCCCGGCAGGTGTCGCTGCCGGGTGACGGGCAATGGCTGGCCAGGGCCAGGACGACGAGCGCGTACAACGCCGCAGGCTCCGGCAACCTGGGTTCGGCCGAAACGTCAAGCCGGTTGGTGTGGTGCGGCTTGATGGGCGTGACATTCGCCAGCACTGACGTGGCCAAGGGGTTCACCCTGCTTCCGTCGCTCGGTGGCTCGGGTTGGATGGCACCCACCACCGAGGACCGTCGGGGTTGTCACGAACCGGGGGAAGCCTGGTTCGTGCCGTACCAGCGCGGTTGTCACACGTCTTTTGGCGCGGTCAGTATGACCTCGTGGTACGGGCACTCGGTGGTGGGTGCCTGGAACAACCAAACTCGCCACGGGGCGGAATCGGAACGGAGACGAACCCACCCACGAGGCCGCAGTCGGAACCGACCGATTGAAGGCCGCCGAACCGGAGAATTACGCGGAGGATTGACCGTCGAGGAGGGCGCCGGACGACCGATCGGCCTACGCTGGTGATAGGCCTGGTCACAGAGAGGAGCCAGATGGAGCCCGCTCCGAACATGCGGTTGGCTGAGGCCCGGTCGGCGGTCGGGCTGACGCAGGGGCAGCTCGCGGAGCTGGCCAATGCCCAGGTGGAGCAGGACACCGGTCGGCTGGGCGGGATGGACGCCGACTACGTCAGCAAGCTGGAGCGGGGCATCCATACCTGGCCGAACAAGCACTACCGACAGGCGTTGCGGGCGGTGCTCGGCGCAACGCGAGATGCCGACCTTGGTTTCTTCTCGGCACGGGGGCGAAGAGCTACCGTCGGTGGTGGTGTATCTGACCAGGCAGCCGAAGGGATCAGCGACGTGAACCGACAGGCGTTTCTGAAGGCGCTTGCCGCCACCGTGGCCGGGGTCGCGGCCGGTGACCCGATCGCCGAGGCGATGAGCCGACCAAAGAGCGGCGTAGTCCCGTCGCGGGTGGGCGCGGCCGAGGTAGCCCAGCTCGGACACGCGACCAGCGTCTTCGGCGGCTGGCAGGACCTCTACGGCGGTGGGGTGTGCCGCGATGCGCTGGCCGCACACGTCTCGTGGGCCACGCAGCTACTGGGCGCCGACGCCACCGACGCCACCAAGACCGAGCTGTATCGCGTGGTCGGCTTCCTGGTGGACGTGGCTGGCTGGGGCGCGTTCGACGCCGGATATCACGAGGATGCCCGAGGTTACTTCCGGTTGGCGCTGTCATGCGCTGAGCGGGGCAACGACTGGGGCCTGCGGGCCAACGTCCTATCCGATATGGCCCGGCAAGCCGTCTACGTCGGCCGTCCCGATGACGGCTTGAGCCTGGTGGAGCTGGCACAAGTTCGGTGGGACCGCCAGACGCCAACCGTGCGGGCCATGCTCGCAACGGTTCACGCCCGAGCGCTCGCCAAGCTGGGCCGGGCCGGGGACTGCCAAGCCGCAGTACGCACGGCTGAAGATAATTTCGCCAGCAGCCAATCGAGCCAAGACCCCGGCTGGATTACGTACTTCAACGAGGCGCATCTCTACGGCGACACCGGGCACGCCATGCTCGACGTGGCGCTCGGCGGGGACTACATCAATGACACGCGTGACCGGCTGCATCGGGCGGTCACGAGCTACACCAACGACCAGGCGCGGTCGCGGGCGTTTGCCGTGGGGAAGCTGGCGATTCTCGAACTGGCGAAGGGTGACGCGCAGGCCGGCGTCCTCCATGCACGTCAGGCGCTGACGGCCGATGCGCCGCTCAGGTCGGCGCGTGCAGTTGACGACCTCAAAGCGCTGGACCGGGCACTTAGTGCGCGGTCTGGTGTGGCTGGAGCGCAGGACGTACGTGAGCAGATTCGGCAAGCGGTTCAGCCTGGAACCACCGACTGATCATGAGTGATCATTTCCGGATGGATTTCTGCGTTCGGGCCGATTGTGGCCGGTGAAGGACAGGTGAATACCGCTGGTCTGCCCAGCCTTTCCACATTCCAGTTTCCGGTCAGGCCCCCGAACAGGGCGATCAACACTGATCAGCCGGGTCAGAGCGGGGCGTGGGTCGCGACGAACAGGCCCTCGAACGCAGCGCGGTGCGGCCAGTTCACCGGCAACCGCAGGATGATCCGTCGTGCCCGGTGAGCGATCCGGGCAGGCACCGCGACCAGGTGCCGGCGAACAGTGCCGGTGCGCGCCCTGGCGTGCACCATGCTGGCCAGGCACCCGGCGGCGCGGGTGAGGTTGTGCGCGATCGCCGCGCAGGCCAGCCATACCGCGTTCGCGGTGAACGACCCCGAGGGTAGGTGAGCCAGGGCGGAGTCCTTCAGATCCGCGTTGACCTGCTCGATGATCGCGTGTTCCCGGTGCTGCTGCTCGACCTGCACCAACTCGACCGGACTGTCGGTGACGAACGCGTGGTAGCGCCACGCGGTGAACAACTCGCCCTGCCGGTCGGGAACATTGCGGTCTTTCACCCGCCGCACGACCAGCCGCACCGTGACCCGCTCCGCTTTCCGGCGTGACGCGAACGCCGTGTAGCTGATCTCGGCGATCTCGGCGTCGGAGATCCACTGCCCGGTGTTCTCGTCGTAGAGCGCGTTCGGGTAGCGGATCGCCACCCAGGCGTTCGGGTCGATCGCGGCGATCGCCCGCTGGATCGCCCGATCCATCCGGACGGTGATGGAGAACCGTACGTCGTGCCGCAGGCAGGTGGCGATGAGGCGTGGCTGTAGAACGCCGAGTCCATGCGCGCCACCAGTGTCCCGGTGGCGCCGGCCGCCCGTGCGCCGGTGATGGCCTCGGCCACGAAACTGGCGGCGCCTTTGGCTGATCCCGCTGATCCCTTGCGCAGGCGGGTGGCGGTGATGACCGGCGCGGCTAGTGGGGTGGATACGGTGGCTAGCAACGGATGCAGGCCCCGTACGCGGGTGTAGCCGTAGTCGGCGCCCTGCTTGGCGTAGCCGTAGACCCGCTTGACGGTGGAGTCCACATCCAGGAACGCGTAGCTGTTCGCGCCGGGCAACAGTGGTGTGGCACCGGCTAATCTGATCAGGGTGTGCCGTGCGACCGCGTCGAGTTGGCGTACGTTGCCCCAGGTGAACCCGCGCAGGAACGTGCCCACTGTGGAGGGTGCGCGGATCCCGGTGAACAACTCGGGTAGCGCGCCATGTCGGATCACGTCCAGGTCATCGATCGAGTCGCCGCCGGTGAGCATGCCCGCCACGATCGAGGTGATCTTCGCGCCGGGGTTCGCCCCGCGCTGCCCGCCGCGTCGGGTAACCGGATCCGTTGGTCAGCGGCATCGTGCAGGCCGGCGCGGTGTGCCAGTCGCAGCAGCGGGACCAGACCGGCGTGCGACACGAGGTTGGGTTCGTCGAATGTCACTGATACCGCGCCGGCGGTGTGAGATGCTCGCACTTGGTAGATGCCCTTCGTGTTTGCTCGGATGGAGTCCTAGACAAACCCCATCTTCCCAGGTCGGAGGGCATCTACTCGTTTACGACACTGCCTCACGCCAACATCTCATGGGTGGATCCAGGTTCAGGCGTAGCTCAGTTGCCAATGTGACGAGGTGGTCAGCTAAACGGTCTCCCGCTATTAATGGTAGCCCTCCGTCAGAGACGGAGATCGAGATATGATGCCTTTGGCTATTCGACGTAGGGGCACTTATGTCTTTACGCAAAGCGGCCCGGCCTCCGAGGAGACCGGGCGATTTTGGCGCTGACGCACCGAGAGGGTCAATTTCGACACGGTCTTTCAGCCATCTTCCCGCCACCGTGGGTGCTTTTCCGCCCACAGTGAGTAGGCTTTCTTGAAGGATGGCTCTGATACAATTTCCCAGCACGTCACCTCGTCGTCTTCCCCAGCAGCAGGCACATCAACCTGCAACGGCGTGAATCCCTCCTGCTCACCAGGCGAGTGGCTGAGGTAGCGGCGGTACATCGGGTCTGCGATGCAAAGCGATAGGTACGTCAGTAGCACTCCGACGGCCGTCGAGTAGTCGCCGCGCACGTCATAGAACCCACCATCTTCCAACGTAACTGATCAGGTCGGTGCGGAGCTTGATCGTCGACATGAGATGATCATCCTGTGCAGACCGGGAATGAGCCTCCGTCGTATGACGAGCTAGCCGCCCTGGTCGTGCAGCAGGCGCAGGTGATCGCGGAACTCCGGGAACGGGTTTCGGTACTGGAAGCCGAGAACGCCGATCTGAAGCGCCGGTTGGGGACGGATTCGACCAACTCTTCCAAGCCGCCCTCGTCGGGCTCGCCGTTCACCAAACCGGCGCCAAAATCGTTGCGGCGTAAGAGTGGACGCAAGCCGGGTGGGCAGCCAGGCCATTCAGGCGCGACGCTGGCGCTGGTCGACAACCCGACCGAACGCAAGCGGCACGAGCCCGGCCCGTGCGGGAACTGCAGCGCGAGCCTCACCGAGGCAACCGAGGTCGGGATAGAACGCCGCCAGGTATTCGACCTGCCACCGATCACAGTGCGAGTCACCGAGCACCAACTCATCACGCGCCGCTGCGGGTGTGGGACCACCACCCGCGGCACGGCGCCCGAGGGCGTGATGGCTCCGGTGCAGTACGGGCCACGGATCACCGCGATCATCCTCTACCTGTATGTGGCGCAGTTCCTGTCCAAGAAACGCACTGCTCAGGCACTTGCCGAACTGTTCGGCACACCGGTGTCCGAGGGCGCCATCGCGGCGATGACTCGGCGGGCGGCGCACGGACTGGACGAGTTCCGCGCCCAGGTCGGTGACCGAATCGCCGCGGCCGGGGTGGCCGGGTTCGATGAGACCGGTCTGCGGGTGGCCGGCGCGCTGCACTGGGTGACTTCGCCCGCACCGACAAGTACACCCTGATCACCTGCCACCCCAAGCGCGGCACGGAGGGCATCAACGATGCTGGCGTGCTGAGCCGTTTCCGGGGTGTCGCGGTGCATGATGCCTGGGCGCCCTACGACACCTACACCGATGTCGAGCACCAGTTGTGTTGCGCGCACGCGCTGCGAGAGTTGGCCGGTGTGGCCGACGTCGCGCCCGGTGATGCTGACTGGTGCTGGGCGAGGCAGGCCGCCGACGCGCTCGTGGCGATGCAGCGGCTGGTCACGCAGGCCGTCGCGTCCGGCGTTGATGGTCTCGCGGCTGACACGCTGGCTGAGCAGGTCGGGCTCTACCGCTCGGCCGTGCAGATCGGGATCACCCAGACCACCGCCCGCAGCAGCGAGACGATGCGCAGGCACAACGCGCTGGCCCGCAGGCTGCGGGACCGGCAGAGCGACTACCTCCGGTTTATCCGGGACTGGCGAATACCACCGGACAACAACGGTTCGGAACGGGATATCCGCATGATCAAGCTGCGGCAGAAGGTCTCCGGCTGTCTGCGCACTCTGGCCGGGGCCAGGCAGTTCTGCGCGATCCGCAGCTACCTGTCCACCGCTGCCAAACACGGCCGCCAACTGTTCGACGTCCTCGTCATGCTTGCCCAGGGCCGTCCCTGGCTGCCCGTACACCAGTAATCACGCCACAACGACGTGACCAGTTACCTTCCAACCAGGCCATAAACGCATCTTGAAGGCAGTGGAACCGCTCTTGATTTGGCCGATGATTTATCCAGCCTTGAAAGAGCTGGAGGGCGATAAGCGGGTTCTCCTTGTAGTGCTTGGTTTCGTCGCTAGGCACGAGCGCTCCATTGGCTAAGGCTCATGTACCTCACGAGTCCGCCCTGCTGTGATGACGCTTAATGATCTTGACCGGAGTTGCTCACCGAAAATCCCCACTCGGGGTGGTGGTGAGCGTAGCGGTTAGCGGGTGCCGGTGGTGGTTTTGCGGAGCGTGTCGGCGCGGGCTTGGTGATCGCGTAGCCGGTAGGAGTCGCCGTCGAGAGTGAGCACGACCGAGCGGTGCAACAGGCGATCCAGGAGGGCTGCGGCGACGGTGTTGTCGCCGAGGATTTCGCCCCAGGACCCGACGCCCCGGTTGCTCGTCAACACGATCGATGTCTTCAAATATCGTTGGGAGACAACCTGAAACAACGCAGAGGAAGCCTCAGCGGGCAGCGGTAAATATCCCAGTTCATCAACTACCAACAAAGCGGGGCCGTTGAAGAAGCGCATGGTGGTGGCCCATCGTCCTTCGATCGCGGCGCGGTGGCAGCGGGCAGCCAGATCAGCGGCGGTGGTGAAGTAGGCGCGGTAGCCGGCTTCGGCGGCTTTGCGGGCCAGGCCGACGGCGAGGTGGGTTTTGCCCAGGCCGGGTTGACCGATCAGCAGGATGTTGGTCGCGGATTCGAGGTAGCGGCAGGTCGCCAGCTCGGCGATGAGTTTGGGGTCGACGGTGGGGGCGGCGTCGTAGTCGAAATCCTCCAGGGTGGCTGGGGTGGGCAGGGAGGCGAAGCGCAGTCGCCCGGCCAGGCGGCGGGCCTCGGTCGCGGACACCTCGATCGCGAAGAGGCGTTCGAGGGTGGCGGTGAGGGTGAGTCCTTCGGCGGTGGCGTGTTCGAGCACGCCGGGTAGTGCTTCGGCGGCGTCGTGCAGCTTGAGCGTGGCCAGATGCCCGCGCAGTTGTTGGTAGAGACTGGCCTGCGCGGTTGTCGCCGGAACAGGACTCGTCGCTGTTTTTGTGGCTGTTTTTGTTGGTGCCATGAGGTTTCTCTCGTCTCCGTATTCGGCGGTTGCTGCCGCGGTTGGGTGTATTGGTTATGTTGTGAGAGTGTTACGTTCGTGCGCGGCGGCGACGTAGCGGGCGAGGTCGATGACGACGTCACCGGTAACCGAGGGCGTGTCGACCGTCGAGTCGGTGACGTTGGCGCGTAAGGCTTCGGCGGCGGCGAGGGCAGCGGTCCCAGGTGGGATACGTTGCTTGCGCCGATGGGGCTTGGCGGAACTTGCCGCGCTCATCGCCGCCTGTTCCAGCGCGAGGACGTGGCCGTGGTCGCGGACCATCACCCCAGCCCCGTCCGGGGCGAGGGCGTGTCGGGCGATGACGGCCCCGGCAGTGGTGGCGATGTCGAGATGCCGGCTGCCGAGCCGGTGGGACACTGTGACGGTGGCTTGGGCGAGTTGCGGTGTGACGCTGTAACGATTGCCGCGGAAGGACACCAGCGCCTGTGCGGACACCACGCGCTGGACCGACACCGTCGCCGGGAACGGGGCCGCCGGCGCCGCGCGCAACGGTTCGGACGCCGCGACCGTAGCCACGGTGGCCTTGCCGTCCGCGGTCGGACGCAGCCGGGTATCCGCGCGGGTGGCGCACCAGGTGTCGAGGCGCTGTTGGGCTTGTTCGACGGTGACGTCGTCGGGCAGGGTGCGCCAGAATCGTTGCGCGGCGACATGGTTGGCTTTCTCTACCACGCCTTTGCGGTTGCCGCGGCGCGGCGGGCAGGGACGCACCGCCACGCCGTAGTGTTTCGCGACCGCGGCGAAGCTGGCGGTGACCCGCCCGCTTTCGGGGTGCACCACGGTGGCCATCCGGTCGAACCGCCACCCGAGGGTGCACCCGCCCAACGCGCGGGTGACCCGGTCTAGGCCGTCGATGAGGTGGGGCTGGTCCATCGACGCGCAGAGCCGCCCGCGCCACTGCCCGGAGTGCGCCAGCGCTCCGACCAGCAGGTGAGCCGTGGCACCCCAACCCCACTGCTCGGGCGGATCGGGCAGATCGACCCAATCCCACTGGGTTTCATCGCCGGGTGGGTGCTCGATCACCGCCACTGGCCGGTCTTTCACCGGCCGGCAGGGTTCGCAGTGCGGCCGCAGGCTCCGGGCCCGCAAGGCTCGGGTGAAGGTCGGATAGGACCGGTCGTAACCCAGGCCGAGCAGTTCGTCGAACAGCGTGCTCGCCCACAGGTGCGGGTCCTCGGTCAGCCGGGCGGCGCAGTAGGCGACGAAGGGGTCGAACGGGTCGGTCACGGCGCGGGCCCGGACCCCGGGGACCCGGTCGCCGCGCAGATAGGCCCGGATGGTCTTGCGGTCTCGGCCGACGTGGCGGGCGATCGCCGAGACCGTCCAGCCTCGGCGGAACAAGGCGTGTATGTCGATGTCTTCCTCCCGTGTGATCATGAGAACCGGAGGTCCCTTCGGGCTGATGCGTGGTCAGAGACCATCAGCATCGGAGGGACCTCCGCTGTCTCAGCGGAGCCACGCGGGTGGGGAATTTCAGTGAGCAGCTCTGGGGAGATTCACCTGAGCGCCGTCAGCTGCTCACGTCTTAAGACCTAAGCTTATGATTTAAGGCTTGACGTCCGTTTTCTTGGTCTTGCCGGGGTCGTGTTGTGGGGCTTGGTGAGAGTTTCGTGATCCTGTTGGGCGTCCGGGACCGGGCCGGGAGAATTTCGGCGCGTTTGTCGGTACCCCCATCGCCGGTCGAACCCGACGAAATCCTCGCCGAACCCTGCTCGGGGACAACCGAGTGGAACTGGCCGCCCTGCGCTCCCAGGGGCGCGGTAGGTCCTCGATCAGGTGACGGCCCAATCGCAGTTGGGTGTGCGCGGCAAGCACCATCCAGGTCCATCGATCCGCCGCGTCGGGCGTGCGCAGCCGGGGCCTGGTCCACCCCATCGTCTGCTTGAGGAACCGAAAAGTGTGTTCCAGATCGAAGCGTCGCAAGAACATCTGCCACAGCCGGTCAACCCGCGCGGCGCTCATCGCGCAGGCGGAATGCCACAGCCACAACGGCTTCGGGGTGCCGGTGCCGGGCAGGCGCTCGACCTGTAACCGGATCACGGTTCCTTCCAGGACCGGGAGTTCGCCGTCGTGACCAGCCCAGGCGCCCGTGCGGGTCAGTGTGGGGTGTAACCGGTCCCACGATCGGGCGTGCGCGGTGCCGTAGCGGGTGGTGTCGGTGGTCGTGGCGTGCGCTGGTGTCGGCCACGTGCCCGGATCGGCGAACACGAACCGTGCCCCGTGTCGTGCGCCGCGACCCCGGCTGCCGGGCCGGCGCGGTGGCGCGGGGAAGGCCAGCACCCGATCCGAGCGCAGCCGCACCAGTACCCGGACCGGGAGGTCAGCCAGCAGGAACGCCAGACGGGGACCGTCGTAGCCGCTGTCACCGACGATCCAGATCTCGGGGTCGCCTGCCCGCCAGTGCCCGGCGGTGATCAACCCCTTCACCACGGTGCGGAGTTGGGTGGCGGCCAGGTCGCAGTGCTCGTCGTCGGGACGCACGCGCATCACGTCGAGCAGCGCCGTCCACGAACTGCGGCCCGGTTCCAGGGCGGCGATGAAGGAGTAGGGCCAGCCGGGGATCATCTGGGCCTGGCCCTTGCCGCGCCCGTAGGTGTGGCAGAACAGCCGCTCGGGGCTGGTGTTGGCGTCGGGTCGTAGCCAGTGGCTGACGTCGATGGCCAACACGATCCGACCGTCATCACAGCGGGGAATGCTCTGGCGGGCAACAACGTTGCGGAATCGGCTGATGTCGATGCGGCCCTGGTTGAGGCTGTCGTACAGACTGCCGTGACCGCGCCGATGCTCGGGTTCCAGCGATAACTCGACCAGTGAGGTGACCGGCCCGTCGGCGCACAACGCGGCGTCGGTCAACTCGAACAGGGTGTCCGCGCGGGCGGTCAGGCACTGGTAGTACGCCTCACGGAACCGGGAAAGGTCCCCCAGCGCGGCAGCGGCGCTGGAATGGTGCACACTGATCATCGAAGCCCTTGGTTGTGATCTTCCGTCTGTCGCAAGAAGGAATGATCAACCAAGGGCTTCGTCCATGATCAATCGGGGTCCCGATCGGCCGCCCGGACCTCAAAACTCAAGCTAAGCGCTCGGCCGAAATCGTAAAAGCCAGCAAAGAGACTGTATAACTATGTAGCAATATTCGAATTTAGTCAACATTTACCTACGAAACTGATTGCGGTACCTTCTAGTAGTGGAGCAGGTTACTCTCGTGCGCAACCGGAAGGGTTGCCGCCTTCCGGCCAACCTCAGCCCACTCATCGTTAATAGCTGCGCGAAAACTCTTGGCAACCTGCATAAAGTGGTGCACCGGGCAAGAGTGATCTGGGGATTCTGTGCACTTACAAAAAGGGTCAAACAGCATAAGCCTAGTACTTATAAGATGTAGTCGTAGGTCTCGGCCCTCATCGTGAAACGAAGGACTTATCATATCGTTCTGCTGTAGCCCGTAGTCATCAACTATCCACTTTCCATCTTCTTCAGGGAAGGAAAAAATTTGCCTAAACCAGGCTATGCATTCCTCCAGCAGGTCTCGATATCCCGGGGGCGGACATTCGCGCTCGCTAGCGACGAAAGCTTCTTCGTGAATGAGACGCCAAACTCGTGCGACTGAAAAAAGGGCATCGTCTACAAACTTGTTTCCGAGGTGGTCAATAACATGTGAGAACGGTAGGCGAACGTCCTGGCGCTGCATTGTTGTGTGAAACTGGAAATAAGACTCCATAAATGAGGTAATTGACCCCAGGTACCCATCAAGCATAAACAGCCAAACGAAGTTGTTCTTCCATTGCCAGTAGATACCGTCAGCGGCTACTTCTGTGTAATAGGTGCGAAGTTCTTCCTCCAATCGTGTTGGCCCAGAATTCTGCTCCCAATCTAGAAAAGCCCCAACAAGCAGTGGGAGTAGCTCACGCTCGTATATCCTTCTTCTAAAATTTTCTGGCCCCACTTCGGCATGATGTCCGGGGACGTGATTACGAATATGTTCATTGTAATGATGGCGTGCGCTCTCTCTACGCTCACTTGCGCTACTTGTTCTAGTCTGGTAAGTCGCTCCGAACAGCAAGGCTAAGACCTCCGCATAGGGTTTTCGCAAGTCGGGGTGCCCCGGAGTGCCTATATGAGGTATCCGACGAATGGCTTGACGAATCGCGATTTGCAGAGTGCGAAAGTCGTGATTTATCGACAGGAGCTTGTTGTTGGCGACATAGGAGCTGATATCCAGTACATTCTTCAGAGTCGGCAAGACCTTCAGTTTGGCCAAACTGGTACGGCCACTATCAGCGGCGACGGCACGTAAGTCCTTATCTAGGGCTTTTTCCAACTCAGTGCGATACACCCCTAGACCGGCACTGTCCTGATCTTGTCCGGGGCCGTCCTCGGTGACCACTTGATTGTCCTCCTCGCTGGCTGTGAAGTCGGATGTGGTCCCCAGTGTATGCGCTGCAAGATCATTAAGCGGGCTCTGGGGACGTTAGCAGACAGGTCTCAAGAAAGGATCAGTACGGGCAGCACTGAACCGGACGATTCCGTGATGTCCACCCGGTCCCGTTCAAAGGAGGTGTTCTCTATGCCCCAAGAACTCCAGGATGACATAGCGTCCACTGACTCTCCTACAGATGCCCATCGGGGGACGCTCGCGCTGCTCCACCGTGTCATCGTGGCGGCGGCCGCTCGGCGTCAAGATCAACTCCCTGGTCTTGTCGAGACTCTTCAAGACGACGTGGTCCTCACGACGGGCGGGACATCGCGCCCAGCTTACGGCTGGTTCGCGGAAGATGCCTGGCGCTACGGCGACCGTCATGTTCACGAACTGTTCCTCAACGCAGATCGATCGCTACCGCACCCATCGGTGAGCACGGCCGAAGACGTATTGGTGACCTTGCTCCATGAGGCCTGTCACGTGTGGGCCAAGCTCACCGGCGTGCGGGATACGTCGCGTGAGAATCGGTATCACAATCGACGGTTCGCCGAGATTGCGCTGGCGATCGGGTTGGCCGTGGAGAAAGACGCGACTATCGGCCACCGCACCCCGGCCTTATCACCATGGGCGCGGGCCGACTACGCCGATCTACTCGGCGAGTTGGAGCGCGGCCTGGTGCTGGCGCGCGAGCCCAAACTCACCACGCTCGGCGCCGGTGGGTCTGACACGGATGACGAAAGTGACGAGGACTGCGACCCGACTGGGTCGTCGGGAACCGTCACGTCGAGCAATTATGTCTTCGCCTCATGCGGTTGTCAGGATGCCCGTCATCACCCGATAACAATTCGGGTGGCTAAGGGGTCCTGGCGACCGGGAGTTATCTGCTGCGCGGTCTGTCAGACGCCGTTCTCGGAGTCTTGACCGGCCGCTGTCAAACGATCCGCGGTGACCGTTGCGTTGGTTGCCGACCTCAACCCGGTCAGAAACAAAGTCGCTTATTAGTCGAACTGAAGGAGCAGCGAAGATGCAGGAACGAGAGCAAGCCAAGCAGATCTTCGAGGGCCAGTGGGTGCGGCCTGGTGGACTGGACCGACGCCACGAGACGGTGGTGCGGGCTCAACCGGCCACGGCCGCCACCCTGAAGGGCGAGATGGACGCCCGATTCCGGGTGCAGTCTCGGCAGATGGGTGGCGACGAGATCACGACCGGCCGTATCCACGCACTCGCGGTTCACAACGCTCTGATCAACCAGTACGACGCCGACCCGTGGGCGAAGATTCTGATGCAAGAAGCGGTCGAAGACAACCATCGGGAAGCGCGGGAACTGCACCGGTACTACATGCGCCAGGGCACGGCGACGCAGGAGGAAACCATCACGACGCAGCAAACCCGGCAGCAACGGTCGTACTGACATGCATACGTTGTTGACAGTTCTTGCCTATATCGGTGGGACGGCCGGGTTGCTGGTGCTAGCGGTGTTCTTCTGCTTTCTTCTGGACGCGCCGACCGTCGGCGGTCAAGCGGAGCGACGCCAGCCAAGGTCCCGCGAAGCTCCGGTAACCGCAACCAGAACCCGTCCCGCACCACCTCGGGTTGTGTCGCCACCCCCGCCTGATCCAGATGCGCAAGCGGCTTGGGATTATCAGCGGCTCGTCGACGAATACCAAGCCGGGGTGCGCGACGTGTACGACCTTGGCGACGACCTACTTCAAGACAGGACAGATCGTCATGAGTGAGTATGGCGAGCTCGAAAACCTCAGCCCGCATCGTGTTGACGGTGCCTTGATCGGTGTCGCAGGTGCAAACCGGCCATGATTAAACTCCTGTTTACCTCATATAAGGTCGTGCGCAAGCTCACAGACGGCAAGCACACGTCGCCCGGCTTGACCGCAATCAGCCGCCTGACCCTGGTGTGCCTGGTCTTGGCTTTTGGTGGCCCGATTCTCTGGCACGCGCTCGTAACCATGCCCGGTGGCCTGGTAGTCCTCATATTGCTGGGCTTGGCGCTGAGACTAGCTCTCTGGTTCTGGCGCCGTCGCCGGTAATCAGTCGCTCTCCTTGCCGAATTAAACGTACCCGTTATGAGTCATGCTCAAAACCGGAAGGAGCTCGAATGAATTGCCCAGACATACCCGAACCAAATTGGCCCGCCGCGCGGAGGCGCATGAACGTCGTCTGCGCGAACGGTCGCTCCAGCTTCTAGCCATCACGTTGCACCGGCAGTGGCGGGAGCGGCAGGCTGGGGACAGCCTGGACGTCTCCAGCGCCCTCCCGTCTGCGGCGACCGGGGAAGGTGATGCCGCGCAATGACCACCCCGTCATATCAGACCATCCTGGCGGACCCGCCGTGGCGGATCAATCAACTGGGTTTGCGGGGAGCGCAGCGCCATTATCCCCTCATGACGACGCGGGCCATCTGTGCGTTGCCGGTGGCGACGCTCGCCGCCCCGGACGCGCACTTGTGGCTGTGGGTCACAAACAGCACGCTCGCGGTAGGCCACGAGGTTATGACGGCCTGGGGCTTCTCGTACCGAAGCTGCTTGACCTGGATCAAGCCGCGGTTGGGGCTCGGCGTCTACTTGCGGAACCAGACCGAGCACCTATTGCTCGGCGTCCGGGGCCGAGCCCCCATCCAGTTCCGGGCACAAGGCTCGTGGTTCTACGCGCCCGTGCAGGACCACAGCCACAAACCGGAAGAGCAGTACGCCATCATCGAGCGCTGCAGCCTGGGACCGTACCTGGAGCTGTTCGCCAGGCGGCGGCAACCCGGCTGGGACGTGTGGGGCAATGAGGTAGGTAGCGACGTCGTCCTGCCACCGGGCCACGCGTAGGTCGGTTGCGCCAGTTAACCCGGAATGTCTTGGCGGCGCATTTCATTGCGCTTGCCTGTGATGAGTTCCAGGCGTCGTCGGGTGAGTGTTCGGTCTTTATTCGGTAATTTGCCTACAGAACCAGCCTGTACCGACCCGCTATAACTAGAACAAGACGAGCAATTCGCGGCCTCATGGAGGCACATTCTCGGGCTCGTCTTTCTTGTTGTCAAAATCCCGAGGTCGCAGACCTCAAAGCTAATGAGATCAGAGGGGGTGCATGTATGGGCCGACGAATCAGAGTACGACCGATTATGAAGGAGGAGCCGAACGTCGGCCTGTACGTGCAGGCCCTGATCGCCTTGGCGCGGCAGCTCCAGACAGAGGAGGGCCAACGCGGGACGACCGAGCCACCGGAGCCCGCCGAGGGGAAGGAGGCTGACCATGCAGGCGATTGAACTGTTCGTTCTGCTCATGGCGATCGGCGTTCTCCCCGCGGTGGGGGTACTGCTCATGCGCCAGAGCAGCCGGCACACCTGGCAACAGGAATTGGTGGCCTACCTGCTCCAGTTCCCCCGCGGTTTGGACCCCGGCGCGGTCATTGCCTTCTTGAGCGGCCTGTCGGGGATCGCGGCACCGCGCCACGAGCGGCCGTTTGTGACGCGCGCTGTGGTGTTCGAGACCAGTGCGACGCCAGCCGGTATCGCACACCACCTCATCGTGCCGCGACCGCTGGCCCATGTCGCCCTGTCGGCGCTGCGGGCGGCGCTGCCCGCCGTCAGCGCCCGGTTGGATGAGGACTACCAGATTCCGCACCCGACGCTGGCCGCCGAGCTGGGCACGAGTGACCATGGCCGAAGCCTCGCCACCAGCCGGGCGGGGGTCGTCTCCAGTGCTGTCTTGGCCAGTTTGCAGCCCCTCGGGATCGGTGAACGGCTGGTTGTGCAGTGGTCGCTTTCGCCGCTCGGGCCAGTGTCGGTGCCATCTGGGATTCGGCCCCGACCGGCGGCGCTGAGCTTCTGGGAAGCGCTCAGCGGCCAGACTAGCCGCCGCCCGGTTGACGCAGAGGTCGTGAAGGCTGCGCGGGTCAAGCAGGAGAGCCCGTTGTTTGCCGGAACCTTGCGGGTGGGGGTGGTAGCCCGCGCGTCGCGGGAACGATCGCTGCTGCTGCGGGTGCTGGCCGCCTTCCACACTGCCAACGCTCCCGGTGCCCACCTGCATCGACTCGCCCGATCAAGTGGGCGGGTCGGCCATATGCTGACCGGGCGGCGCTTGCCGCTCCTGACCTGGCCCTGCACGGTCAACGCGGCCGAGCTAGCCGGTCTGCTCGGGTTCCCCCTTGCCACCGTCGCCTTGCCGGGTCTGTCGCTGGGTGGCGCCCGACAGTTGGCCCCGGCGGCCGATATTCTCACCACCGGCCGCGTCGTAGCTGAAGCGACCTTTCCCGGTGCCGAGCGCCCGCTGGGCCTGTCCGTCGCCGACTCCCTCCGGCACCTGCACGTGCTCGGTCCGACCGGCGCCGGGAAGTCCACCCTCATGATCAACCTCATCACGCAAGACATGGCCGCTGGTCGCGGTGTCGTGGTGCTTGATCCCAAGGGCGATTTGGTGGCCGACGTCATCGACCGGGTGCCAGCTCACCGCCTGAATGACGTTTGCATCCTCGACCCGGCCGACGAGGCACGCCCGGTCGGCTTGAACCTGCTGGCCGGGGGCGGCCTGGACCGGGAACTCGTCACCGAACACGTCGTCGGTCTGCTGCACAACCTGTACCACGCCAACTGGGGACCACGCACCGACGATATTTTGCGGTCCGCGCTACTCACCCTAGTGGGCGTACCCGGAATGACCTTGGTCGAAGTGCCGCTCCTCCTCACCGATGCTGGCTTCAGGCGGCGGCTGGTCGGGCGGGTCAATGACCCCATCGCGCTTGGTCCGTTCTGGGCGGCTTACGAAGCTATGAGTGATGGTGAACGCGCTCAGGCCATTGGCCCGGTGATGAATAAGCTCCGGGCGCTGATCCTACGGCGGCGGCTGCGAAACGTTATCGGGCAAGCCAACCCGCGCCTCGACCTTGACCGGGCGTTGGCGCATAACAAGATTCTGCTCGTGCCGCTGGCGAAAGGTGTGCTGGGCGACGAGGCAGCGTCGCTTATTGGTTCCTTGGTCATCGCCAAGGTCTGGCAGGCGGTGCAGCGACGGGCCGCCGTTCCCCAAGCGCAGCGACCAATTACGTTCGCGTTCATTGACGAGTTCCAGGACTATCTCAAGCTTCCGATGAGCGTGGCCGACATTTTGGCCCAGGCCAGGGGACTTGGCCTCGGATTGACGCTAGCCCACCAACACCTCGATCAACTACCAACTGCCCTGCAAAACGCCGTGCTGGCGAACGCCCGCAGCCGCATCATCTTCCAGGTGGCGGCAGGGGATGCGCGAGTCTTGAGCCGGGAACTGGCGCCGCACCTATCAGCCGAAGACCTCCAGGGACTCGCCGCCTATGAAGTCGTCGTCACGCTGTCGGCGGGGGCGCGCATTGCGCCACCGGTCACCGGCCGCACGTTGCTCCCGCCAGCTTCGACCGGCTTGGCCGAGGAAGCGCGGAAGCGCTCCCGCGAACGCTACGGCCGCGACCGAGCGGAGGTGGAAGCCGCCATCCTCGCCCGCCATGAAGGCCGGCGACCTTCGGGCGGCGTCGGTCGGCGGGAGGTGCAGTCAGACAGCTCAGCCCCTTGATCTTATGACCTCCCCGTTTGGACTTCCGTTCGCTGCTCCCATCGCGTCGGCTAATGGCTCGCGTTTGCGCTGTTGGGAGTGGGTGCGGGCGTCAAATCTGACGGTGAATAGTTGGCTCGTCATGAGGTACGCCTCATGAGCCGTCTGTACGTCACCCGGGGGCGGCTCGTGGCCGTGGAATCGTCCCTGTCGTCTCGGGACTGGCGGGTCCTGGCCACCATGGGCCGACTGCGGCTGGCGTCCTCCGGCCAGCTGGAGCGCCTGCACTACGGCGACGTCACGCCCCGTCGGGCGCGGCAACTGCTCGCGGGCATGGTCGAACGCGGGCTGCTCGCCCGCCTGCCGCGCGTCGTGGGTGGCCTGCGGGCGGGTTCGGTCGGTTACGTCTACACGCTCGACCGCGCCGGTAGCCGCCTGCTCCGACCCGGCCGCACCTTCCGCCGACCGGATGATCCCGGTGGCCGCTTCCTGGGTCACAGCCTCGCCATCTCGGAGCTGTACGTCGGGTTGGTCGAAGCCCACCGCGCGGGCACGCTGACGCTGGCCAGCTTCGCGAGTGAGCCCGGATGTTGGCGCCGTTTTGCTGGGGCTGGTGGCGGCCAAGTCATCCTCAAGCCGGACTGCGCTGCTACCACTCGCCTTGGCCGCTACGAGGATCGCTGGCTCATCGAGGTCGACCGCGCGACCGAGGCGGTATCGGTGGTCGCGCGTAAGTGCGAGCTGTACCGGCGCTACTGGCAGGCTGGCATCGAACAGGCTCAGTTTGGCGTCTTTCCCCGCGTGCTCTGGGTGGTACCGGACCAGGCTCGCGCTGACGCGCTGGGGGCCGTGTTTAGCCGCTTGCCCCGTGAGGTTCAGCCCCTCTTCGCGGTAGCCGTAACGGGCGAGGCGGTGAGTCGCATCGCGCGGGGAGCGCACCTATGAGCGCGCCGCGTAATACCATCCTGATTGGCGATGCAGGCGAGCAGTTGGCGCAGTTGCCAGCAGCCTGTGTCGATTGCGTCGTGACGAGTCCGCCGTACTTCCAATTACGTAATTACCAGGTCGACGGTCAGCTTGGCACCGAACCGACTATTGCCGGTTGGGTCGCCGATCTCCGCACAGTAATGCGTGAAGTGGCGCGGGTACTGACCCCGACAGGCGGCTTGTGGCTCAATCTCGGCGACAGTTTCTCGCGGCACCCGCGCTACGGGGCGCCAGTCAAGGGACTCTTACTCGCCCCCGAACGCCTGCTGCTGGCGCTGGCTCAAGACGGTTGGCTGGTGCGCAACAAAGTGATCTGGGCGAAAACCAACCCTATGCCGAGTTCGGTTGGCGACCGCCTGACGCTGACTTACGAGATGGTGTATTTCTTGGTGCGCCAGCGATCCTACTTTTTTGATCTGGACGCCATTCGGGAGCCGCACCGGACCGCCACCATCACCAAACGCAAAACCGAGCCCGCCAGCAAACGTCCCGCCTGGGCCGGACCGCTCGCCACGACGCGCGGCGGCCTGCGGTCAGGCATGGTCGGCCACCCGGGCGGCAAGAATCCGGGCGATGTCTGGCACATCGCCACTCGTGGATTCCGGGGCGCTCATTTTGCCGTGTTCCCACCGGAGCTGGTGCGCCGCCCGATTCTGGCCAGCTGTCCCGCCGTGGTCTGCACGGCCTGCGGGCAGGGACAAAAGGTAAGTACCGGCATGCTGCCCTGTGATTGCCATGCGCCCGCCCGACGCGGATTGGTACTCGACCCGTTTTTCGGCACGGGAACCGTTGGGGCCGTTGCGCAAGAGGTAGGGCGGGACTATCTCGGTATCGAGCTAAACCCGGACTTTGCGCGGATGGCAGAGGAGCGGCTTGGCCTCGTGCCGCGTCTGGGAGCACCCCAGGCGCCCAAAGTACGTCGCTTGCCCCGAGCCGGTCAGACCGAACCTGAGGACCTCGCGGCATGACGGCGGCCCCCTCGTCGGTGTCGTGCGGCTGCATCACACATTCCCACCTGGAGAATGGGCAGCCGCACCCGCACCGAGGAGGTACGAGGGAACATGCCTGAGGCCAAAGACGGCGTCAAGACATTGGGCATTCGATTGCCCAACGCCTTGCATTCCCAGTTCGCACTCACGGCACAGGTCGATGACATCTCGCTGGGCGATGCCGCCCTGCGGGCCGTCGAGCTGTATGTGGCGACCAAGAAGGCCGAGCCGGACTTCGCAGCCCGTGCTCAGGCCGCGCTCGACGCCATCGAGGAGGAGGCAGCCGCACGGCGAGCCGCGATTCAGAGCCTGTTCGGTGTCACCGAACCGGCCGCTACCGGCACCTCAACTACCAGTCCGAGAGGCCGCAAGCCGCAGAACGAAAGCTAACCAACGGCTTTTGATTTGCGTCACTAGTGACGAGCGGCGTGCATATTGCGCGCTGCTCGTCACCTCAAACCCAAAACACCCTACGACCGCGTTCACAACGATAAATAGGCCAGGATGGCCTTTCTTGGCAACCGCGCGCGGGCCTGGAAAAATGGCAGAAAGGACGAGAAAAAGTGGTCGCAAAACAGCACATACGGAGCTACAGTCATGACGCGAGAATCGCGTATCGATGATTCTATGAGGCGCGCACTGGCGCTGCTCTACCTGCGGGCAGCCAGTGGAAATCAGGCCGAGCGCGACCAAGCCATCGTGGCACAACAGCACGTATGCACGCGGCGGGCCGCGCAGCTGCGCGCAGTGGTCGCCTGCGAGTTTGTGGACTTCGGCTCCGGCTTCAGTATCGAGCGCCCTGGAATGGCCGAGTTGCTCACCAAGCTTGGCGAACTCCGGGCCACCATGCCATGCCGACCGTGCTACGTGGTTGCCGCCGATCACGCTCGGATTGGCCGCAGTGTCCAGGCGTATAGCCACATGTCCTACGAGATCGACCGAGCGGGCGGGCTCATCAACATCGCATCGGTGGCGCTGGCCGAGTATGAGGCGCTCGCGCGCCGCGCGGCCGAGGCCAACGCCGACGGGTGCCACCGCCGGAATCAGCGTAATGAGGAAGGAGGTCAGACATGACTCCCACTTACATCGTCACCGTTCGCAACGTCAGCAAATTTCATAAAGGAGGGTTGATATGAGTCAAATTACCGCACCAATAGCAGAACTAATAGGAGGCAGCGGTCGTAAGCGCGCGGTCCTCTACTTACGGGTGTCCACGTCCAAGCAAGCCGACAAGGACAATGACCCGGACGGCTACTCGCTGCCCGCCCAAGAGGATGCCTGCCGCCGTAAGGCGGAAGCGCTGGACGCTGAAGTCGTGGCCGTGTTCGTCGACCGAGGCGAGAGCGCCAAAACCGCCGACCGTCGCGAGTTTCAGCGGATGCTGGCCTTCGTCCAGAAGAGCGGGGACATCGACTACGTCATCCTGGACAAGGTGGACCGCTTCGCTCGCAATCGCCGCGATGACGCCAACCTGATGTTTGAACTGCGGACCGCTGGCGCCCAGCTCGTGTCGGTCAAGGAGAACATCGACGAGACCCCCGCAGGCCAGCTCTTGCACGCCATCATGGCCGGGATCGCGGAGTTCTACTCCAAGAACTTGGCTACCGAAGCCCTCAAGGGCATGACCCAAAAGGCCAAGGTCGGCGGCACGCCGGGTCGGGCGCCCATTGGCTACCTCAACACGCGGCGGCGCATCGACGGCCGCGAGGTCCGCACCGTCGAGGTGGACCCGGAGCGCGCGTCCCTCGTGCAGTGGGCGTTTGAGGCTTACGCCACCGGGGAGTGGACCATCCGCAGCCTGACCGAGGAGCTGGGGGCCAGGGGCTTACGGGCACTCCCGCACGGGCAGAAGCTGCCCGGTCCGGTCCAGACCTCGCATGTCGCCCACCTGCTGAAGAACCGCTACTACCTGGGGAAGGTGACGTTCAAGGGTGTCGAGTACGACGGCCGCCACCAACCCCTCGTCCCACAGGCTTTGTTCGACCGCGTCCAGGAGGTCTTTTTGTTGCACGACAAGTCCGGCGAACGTCAGCGCATCTTCCGCCACTACCTCAAGTCAACGGTCGTTTGCGGCCGCTGTGGCTCCCGGCTGTGTCTGACGAACGCCAAGGGGCAGTACCTCTACTTCTACTGTCAGGGCCGCCACCAGCGGCGGACTGACTGCCAGTTGCCGTATCTGGCGGCCGAAGACGTCGAGCGGGCGGTGGAGCGCTCCTACCGGGCGGTGCGCATACCGGCCGACCTCCAGGAGACCATCCGGGAGGGGCTGCGGACCGAACTGGACCAGCAGCAGCGCCGAGCGGAGCCGGAGATGGCCTACGCCCGGAGCCGCGTCAACGAGTTGGAGCAGGAGCGGCGGCGGCTGGGGCGAGGCGTCGTGACGGGCGCCATCCCCGAGGACGTCGGCCGGGAGGAGCAGACGCGGATCACTCGGGAGCTGGACCAGGCTAAACGGACGTTGGCAGCCTCGACCATGGTGTTTGCCAAGATCGCCGACACCCTGAACCGTGCCCTGGAGCTGGTCGGACGGTGTGATGAGGTCTACCGGTTGGGTGGGCCGCAGGTCCGGCGGCTGTCGAACCAGTTCTTCTTTGAGCGGGTGCTCATAGACGTGGAGGAAGAAGGTGAGACCCGAGTCACCGGAGCGGTGCTCCGGGAGCCCTGGGCAACGCTTCTGACCAGGGAGTTTCAGGCCAAGATGGCGGCTAACACGACGAACCTCGGTCGCCATGTTGGCGGCCGAGGTTCGTATGTGAGTGCTCTGGTGCCCCCGGCAGGAATCGAACCTGCGACACACGGTTTAGGAAACCGTTGCTCTATCCCCTGAGCTACGAGGGCTCTGAAGTTGTGTTCGCCCAGCTTACCGGGCCTGGCACGCTAGTTCCGACCCGACCCGATCAACCCGTGAGGCGAAACCTGTCCCGCGTCCCTTGATCGGCCGTTCCGGTCCCGGCGCCTGATGATTGTAAGGCTAGCGGCCGGCGGGCTTGTGCGCGGAGTTCAGTGCGATCGGCGGTGATTGCGCAAGGGCCGCAGGTGGAACTGGTCAGCGGGCCAGGACCAGTGGGGCCAGGTAGCGCTGGGCGGTGGCGCGGGCTTCCTCGTCGGTGCGTAGGGGGAGGCACGTGTCGGGGGTGAGCACGAGCGAGATGGACAGGCGGACGAGGATCTCAGCTACTTCCTCTGGGTTGATGCGCAGGGTTCCGGCTTTCGCCTCCGGGCTGGCCAGGTACTGCCGCATGAGGAACTCCCGGACGACGGCGAGTGCCGGGCCGCCGTGGATGGTCAGGAAGGGCAGTGACGCCTCGGGCTCGATGGTGAGCATGCGGTTCAGCAGCGGCTGCTGGCGGGCGGTGCGTAGGCCGACGACGAACCCTTCGACCAGGCGTTCGGCCAGCGTGGGCAATTCGGCAGTCGCTGCCGCGATGTCTTCGAAAAACCGGCGGGCTTCTCGGACGAGGACGGCTTGCAGCAGCTCGTCGCGGTTGGGGAAGCGACGGTAAATGGTCGCTCTGCCGATGCCCGCGCGGCGCGCGATGTCGTCGACGCTGGTGCGGCGCAGTCCGTGATCGAGGTATTCGGCGAGGGCCGCGTCGAGAATCCTGATGCCGATTTCGTCGGTGTCCGGGGAATGCAGAATCTCCGCGAGCAGGGCGGACGCGGATACCGAGGATGCCGGCGTAGCTGAAGTGGAAGTCATCGCGAAAAGAGTTTATCGCGGCGACGCTGACATTCGTGTCGGGCGGCCAGGTCGTCCGAATGATCGCGGCGACTTGACGAAGTCCGCGTTCGTCGGCCATATACAGTTGGTCTTTCTCCGCCGGTAGTGCCTGCCGGGGCGATCAGCCGAACATGGGGCCGTGAACCTGGGTAATGATCGACACCAGGGTGGTGGACAGCAGGGTGCGGACCTGGTCCCTGGTCAGCGTCTTGCGAGTCATCCATTCCTTTGTGGCGACCCTGGCCAGGCCGCTGAACGAGCGCATCATCGCGCGCAGTTCGTCGCGGCCCTCGGTGAGGTCGGCTAGGCCGAGGGTTTCGATCATGCGGTCGGCCGCGATCTCGTCGGCCTGCTGGAGGATCTGCTCGACGTCCGGGTCGCGGCCGTAGCCACCGGTGCCGACGGTGGTCAGCCACATGGTCTTGTTGCGCTCGATGACGTCGAGGAACCGGTCCATGCTGGCATCCGCGCGCTGCTGGATGCTGCCGTGCGCCAACCGCTCCACCGCGAACTCGGGGAAGAAGGTCAGCTCGCGGATGACTTCTAGGTACAGCTCGCGCTTGGTGCCGAAGTAGTGGTTGATCAGGCCGCGCGCGACACCGCTCTGTCTGGCCAGTTCGGTGGTGGACACGGCCTCGTAGTGCCGCTCGCCGAACAGCCTGCGTGCGCACGCGAGGATCTGCGCCCGACGCTGGTCGGGTTCGAGCCTGCGCCAACGGGGTGCGGTGCTGGTCACGTCTGCTCTCCCTGCTTGCGCCAGGGCAGGTAGTCGGGTAGGTCGGTGCTCACCTTGCCGGTGAACCGCGGGGGTCTGCGCTGCAGGAACGACACCACGCCCTCGATCGCGTCCGGGTCGCCTGCCGCGCCCGCGATCAGCTGGGAGTCGAGGTCGCGGGCGGGGAACGGAGAGTCGAGGGAGGCCATTCGGTAGAGCAGTTGGCGGGTGACCGCTACCGAGATGGGCGCTGTCTTGGCGGCCAGTTCCTCGGCGAGTTCGTAGGCTGCGGGGAGGACGTCGTCCGCTTCGTACAGGCGGTGTACGAGACCTGCGGAGTGAGCTTCTTGAGCGTCGAACACGCGGCCGCTGATCATCCAGTCCAGCGCGGTGCCCATGCCGACGAGCCGGGGCAGGAACCAGGTGGACGCGCCTTCCGGCACGATGCCGCGCCGGGTGAACACGAAGCCGAAGCGGCTGTCATTGGCGGCGAGGCGGTAGTCGGCGGGGAGGGTGATCGTGGAACCGGCGCCGACCGCTGCGCCGCGGATGGCCGCGATCACGGGCTTGTTCATGGCGAAGATGGCGAGGGAGGCGCGGCCAGCGGGTTCGTGGTACTCGGTCGGGGCGTCGTTCTGCGGGTTCGCGCGGTCGGCGAAGGTTTCGCTACCACTGAGGTCGGCGCCTACCGAGAAATCGTTGCCGTGGCCGGTGAAGACGACGGCGCGGATGCTGTCGTCGGCGTCCGCGCGGGGGAAGGCGTCGGCGAGTTCGTCTGCCATCCGCACGGTGTAGCCGTTGCGGCGTTGCGGCCGGTTCAACGCGATGGTCGCGACGGGGCCCTTCACCTCGTAGGTGATCTGCTGGTACTCGTCGATCGCCACGTCGATCGGCCTCCTTCGGGTGACTCACGTCATGCGAACGGTAAGCCGGTCCCAGGGCTATTGACAAGCTGTCAACAAGCGGGAAAATGGGTTACTGACGGGTAGCCAAGGAGGCGCGTGAGTGTGACTGCGAACAGCGAGGCTTTCATCTACGAGGCGATCCGCACTCCGCGCGGTCGCGGCAAGAAGAACGGGTCGCTGCACGCGACCAAACCGGTGTCGCTGATCGTCGGTCTGATCGACGAGATGCGCCGCCGCTTCCCCGACCTCGACCCCGCCCGCATCGACGACATCGTGCTCGGCGTTGTCACGCCCGTCGGCGACCAGGGCTCGGACATCGCGCGCACCGCTGCCATTCTCGCCGGCCTGCCGGACACGGTCGGCGGCGTGCAGCTGAACCGGTTCTGCGCCTCCGGCCTTGAGGCCGTGAACACGGCGGCGCAGAAGGTCCGGTCGGGTTGGGACAACCTGATCCTAGCCGGTGGCGTCGAGTCCATGTCGCGGGTGCCGATGGGTTCCGACGGCGGCGCATGGGCGATGGACCCGGAGACCAACTACGAGACCTACTTCGTGCCGCAGGGCATCGGCGCCGACCTGATCGCCACCATCGAGGGCTTCTCCCGCACCGACGTGGATACCTACGCGGTCGGCTCGCAGGAGCGGGCGGCCAAGGCGTGGGCGGGCGGCTACTTCGCCAAGTCGGTCGTGCCGGTGATCGACCGCAACGGCATCCCCGTGCTGGACCACGACGAGCACATGCGACCCGACTCGACGGTCGAGGGCATCGGCAAGCTTGGCGCGTCGTTCGAGGGCATCGGCGAGATGGGCGGCTTCGACGCAGTCGCGCTGCAGAAGTACCACTGGGTCGAGAAGATCAACCACGTGCACACCGCGGCCAACTCCTCCGGCATCGTGGACGGTGCCGCGCTGGTGCTGGTCGGCAACGGCAAGGCCGGGGACGAGTACGGCCTCACCCCGAGGGCGCGCATCGTCGCCACCGCGACCACCGGCGCGGACCCGACGATCATGTTGACCGGGCCGACCCCGGCCACCCGCAAGGTGTTGGCAACCGCCGGTCTGTCCATTGCGGACATCGATCTTTTTGAGATCAACGAGGCATTCGCCTCGGTTGTGCTCAAGTACATGAAGGACCTGAATCTGCCGCAGGAGAAGGTCAACGTCAACGGTGGTGCGATCGCCATGGGCCACCCGCTCGGCGCGACCGGCGCGATGCTGGTCGGCACCGTCGTCGACGAGTTGGAGCGGCGGGACGCGCGGCGTGCCGTTGTCACGCTGTGCATCGGCGGCGGCATGGGCGTCGCGACCATCATCGAGCGGGTCTGAGGGGCGCAAAGCATGACCGAGAACATGTTCCGCTGGGAAGCCGATGGCGACGGGATCGTCGTACTCACGATGGACGACCCGAGCCAGTCGGCGAACACCATGAACGACACGTTCCGCCGTTCGCTTGACGAGACCGTTGCGCGGCTTGAGGCGGAAAAGGACAACATCACCGGCGTGGTGATCACCTCGGCGAAGAAGACCTTCTTCGCAGGTGGTGACCTGCGGCTGATGAGCAAGGCGACCAAGGCGGACGCGCCTGCCATCGCGGAGATGTCGCTGGCCATGAAGGGCGCGCTGCGCAGGCTGGAGACGCTGGGCAAGCCGGTGGTCGCGGCGATCAACGGGGCCGCGCTCGGCGGCGGTTACGAGATCGCGCTGGCCTGCCACCACCGGATCGCGCTGGACGCGAAGGGCAGCGAGATCGGGCTGCCCGAGGTCACGTTGGGCCTGCTGCCCGGTGGCGGTGGGGTCGTTCGCACGGTGCGCAAGTTCGGCATTCAGAACGCGCTGTTGAACATCCTGTTGCAGGGGCAGCGGCGCAAACCCAAGGACGCGCTGGGGCTTGGCATGGTCGACGAGGTCGTCGACACTCCGGAGGAGATGCTGGCCAGGGCCAAGGAATGGATCAGGGCCAACCCGCAGGCCGTGCAGCCCTGGGACGAGAAGGGCTACAAGATCCCCGGCGGCACGCCGTCCAATCCGTCGTTCGCGGCGAACCTGCCTGCGTTCCCGGCGAACCTGCGCAAGCAGCTCAAGGGCGCGCCGATGCCCGCGCCGCGCAACATTCTCGCCGCCGCCGTCGAGGGCGCGCAGGTGGATTTCGACACCGCGATCAAGATCGAGACGACCTACTTCGTGGAACTGGTCACCGGTCAGGTGTCCAAGAACATGACCAAGGCGTTCTTCTTCGACCTGCAGGCCATCAACTCCGGTGCGAGCAGGCCGAAGGGCGATTTCGAGACGTTCAGCGCGACCAGGGCGATCGTGCTCGGCGCCGGCATGATGGGCGCGGCCATCGCGTACGTGTGCGCGTTGGCCGGGATCGAGGTCGTGCTCAAGGATGTCTCGCTTGAGGCGGCGCAGAAAGGGAAGGCGTACTCGAAGAAGCTCGTCGACAAGGCGGTTTCGCGCGGCAAGACCACTCAGGAGAAGGGTGACGCGCTGCTCGCCAGGATCAGGCCGACCGCCGACCCGGCCGATGCGGCAGGCTGCGATCTGGTCATCGAGGCCGTTTTCGAAAGCCCCGAGCTGAAGAAGAAGGTCTACGCGGAGATCGAGGATCTGCTGGCGCCGAACGCCTTGTTCGGGTCGAACACGTCCACGCTGCCGATCACGGGGCTGGCTGAGGGTGTCAAGAAGCCGGAGGATTTCATCGGGCTGCATTTCTTCTCGCCGGTCGACAAGATGCCGCTGCTGGAGATCGTGGTCGGCGAGAAGACCAGCGACGCGACCGTGGCCAAGGCGCTGGACGTGGCCAAGCAGATCCGCAAGACGCCGATCGTGGTCAACGACAGCCGCGGCTTCTTCACCAGCCGGGTCATCGGCACCTTCCTCAACGAGGCCGTTGCCATGGTCGGCGAGGGCGTGCCTGCGCCGTCCATCGAGCAGGCCGGCAGCCAGGCCGGTTATCCGGCCCCGCCGTTGCAGCTGATGGATGAGCTGACCCTGACCCTGCCGCGCAAGATCCGGCAGGAGACCAAGGCCGGCATCGAGGCGGCGGGCGGCACCTGGGTGGCGCACCCGTCGGAGGGCGTGATCGACAGGATGGTCGAGGAGTTCGACCGCAAGGGCCGCTCCACCGGTGCCGGTTTCTACGAGTACGAGGACGGCAAGCGGACGAGGTTGTGGCCGGGACTTGCCGAGCATTTCGGCAAGCCGGGTGTTGACGAGCCGTTCATCGACCTCCAGGAGCGGATGTTGTTCGCGGAGGCGCTGGAGACCGTCAAGTGCTTCGACGAGGGCGTGCTGCGCACCATCCCGGACGCGAACATCGGCTCGATCTTCGGCATCGGCTTCCCGGCCTGGACTGGTGGTGTCATCCAGTACATCAACGGTTACGAGGGCGGCCTGGCCGGCTTCGTGGCCCGCGCGCGCGAACTGGCCGCCACCTACGGCGAGCGGTTCACCCCGCCACAGTCCCTTGTGGACAAGGCGGAGCGCGGCGAGAGCTACGAGCAGCGGAACGGATGACACAGATGGCGGAGAAGGGTTCGCTTGCCGGCCGGACGTTGCTGATGTCCGGCGGCAGCAGGGGTATCGGGCTGGCGATCGCGCTGCGGGCGGCCGAGGACGGCGCGAACGTCGCGCTGATCGCCAAGACGGATCGGCCCGACCCTCGGCTGCCCGGCACGATCCACACCGCCGCCGAGGAGATCGAGAAAGCCGGCGGCCAGGTGTTGCCGATCGTCGGCGACGTGCGCGACGAGGAGCAGGTCACCTCGGCGGTCGAGCGCACGGTTGACCGGTTCGGGGGCATCGACCTGCTGCTGAACAACGCCTCCGCGATCAACCTGAACAACATCGGCAACCTGCCGGTCAAGCGCTACGACCTGATGATGGACATCAACGTGCGTGGCACGTTCGTGCTCACCTCGGCCGCCCTGCCGCACCTGCTCAGGTCGAGCAATCCGCACGTGCTCACGCTGTCGCCGCCACTGGATCCGGACCGGCGCTGGCTGGCCACGCACGCGCCCTACACGATCAGCAAGTACGGCATGACCATGCTGACGCTGGGCGTTGCCGAGCAGTACCGGGAGGAGGGCGTGGCCGCGAACTGCCTGTGGCCGCGCACCACGATCGCGACCGCGGCCATCCAGAACATCGTCGGCGGCGACACGGCCATGGCCGTGTCGCGCCGGCCGGAGATCATGGGCGACGCGGCGTACGAGATCTTCGTCAGGCCGGCCAGGGAGTACACCGGGCAGACGCTGATCGACGACGACGTGCTGCGCGCGGCGGGCGTCACCGACCTCGACCGGTATCGGTACCCGGGCGCCAAGGAGGACCAGCTCCAGCCGGACATCTTCCTCGGCTAGTTCGTATCAGGCGTTCGTGTTAGGCGTTGGCGCCGGTCAGGGCGAAGAACTCCTGGCGGGAGCGGGCGTCCTCGCGGAGCGTGCCGAGCAGGGTCGAGGTGATCGTCGTCGAGCCCGTCGCCTGGACACCGCGCAGCGTCATGCAGGTGTGCTCGGCCTCGATCACCACGCCGACGCCCTTGGGGCGCAGTTGCTCGCACAGCCAGTCCGCGACCTGCTTGGTGAGCCGCTCCTGCACCTGCGGCCGGCAGGCGAAGTGCTCGACGATCCTGGCCAGCTTGGACAGCCCGAGGATGCGCTCCCCCGGCAGGTAGCCGACGTGCGCGACGCCGACGAACGGCAGCAGGTGGTGTTCGCAGACCGAGCGCACCGGAATGTCGCGGGCCAGCACCAGTTCGTCGTAGCCCTCGTCGTTGGGGAACGTGGTCAGGTCGAACGGTCGCGGGGTGAACAGCTCGGTGTATGCCTTGGCCATCCGCCGTGGAGTGCCGCGCATGCCCTCCGAGTCGGTGGCAACGCCGAGGGCGTGCAGGAACGCCGCCGCGGCACGCTCCGCCTCGTCCAGGTCGACACCGGATTCGGGCTCGTGCACGACGCGCAGGGCAGACTGGGCAGACATGGCAACGTCCTCGCGGGTGGGAACCTGTTGTCGAGCTGGCCGGTGCTGCGCCAACCCGAGGTACAGCCTCTGTCATCCTAGGCAATTTCGTAAATAGACCTTGGTCTTATTTCACAATCTGGTCAACCACTCTGGCAGAGTCATAGGTCACAGCCATTGCTACCATCTTCGTAGGCGATATGGTGGACAGCGTGAAAACGGGTGAAACGGTCATGTCGGCCCCGGATACGGATGCCTCGATTCGCGCGGTCGCCGCGCTGGAGGACGAGCTGCGGCGCGGCATGTACACGTTCATTCGGCAGGCGAGCAGGCCGGTCAGCCGCGACGAGGCAGCGGGCGCGGTCGGGATATCCCGCAAGCTCGCCGCGTTTCACCTGGACAAACTGGTCGAAGCAGGCGTGCTACGCGCCCACTACGCGGCGCTGAGCGGAGTCCGCAAGGTCGGCCGGACGCCGAAGGTCTACGAACCTTCCGGTCTGGACATCCGGGTCAACATCCCGCAACGGCAGCACGAACTGCTCGCCGAGATCCTGCTCGACGCAGTGCTTACCGAGGGGCCCACCGAAGGCGCTGGGCTCACTGAGGGTGCAGGCTTCTCGGCGCGGGCGGCCGCGGTGCGGGTCGCCGAGGACGCCGGCGCCGCCATCGGCGCCGATGAACAACGGCGCAGCAAGCCCGGCCGGCTCGGCATCGAACGCGCATTGACCCTGGTCGCGCAGGTGCTCGCCGCGCACGGTTTCACCCCACGCCGCGAGGCGCCGGACCGGTTGCGGCTGCGCGACTGTCCGTTCCACCCGCTGAGCACCAAGGCACCGGGCTTCGTGTGCGAGGTCAACCGGTCGTTCTGCGCTGGCGTGCTCGTCGGCCTGAACGCGACCACGGTCGAGGCCGTGCTCGAACCACACGCGGGCGCCTGCTGTGTCGAGTTGCGTCCGACCGAGCGGGAACCGGACAAGAGGATTCACCCGTAAGCACGCGAGTTCGCTCGGGTGGTGGCTGGCCGGACCATGCCGGCGATGCCACGGTCGTACCCATGCAGGCCTTCACACTGCCCGACTTCTACCTGCCCTATCCGGCCAGGCTCAATCCGAACCTCGAACGGGCGCGCGCACACAGTTCGGCATGGGCCAGGGACATGGGCATGCTGGACGCGCCGAAGCCCAGCGGCGGCGTGGTGTGGGATCAGGCCGCCCTTGACAAGATGGATTACGCGCTGATGTGCGCATACACCCATCCGGACTGCGACGGGCCCACCCTGGACCTGATCACCGACTGGTACGTGTGGGTGTTCTTCTTCGACGACCACTTCCTCGAACACTTCAAGTACTCGCGTGACTCGACTGGTGGCCGGGCCTATCTGGACCATCTCGAACTGTTCATGACGCGCGAAGGGGAAACTCCGCCGGAACCGACCAATCCGGCCGAGGCCGGGCTGAAGGACCTGTGGGAGCGGACCGTGCCGGCGATGTCGCCTGCCTGGCGCGAACGGTTCATCACCAGCTCACACAACCTGATGGTCGAGTCGATGTGGGAACTGAACAACATCGACATCGGCCGGATCGCCAACCCCATCGAGTACATGCAGATGCGCAGGCGGGTCGGGGGCGCGCCGTGGTCGGCGAACCTGGTCGAGTACGCGGCGCGGGCCGAGATCCCGGACGAGATCGCCGCGCTGCGGCCGATGGAGGTGCTCTCCGACACCTTCTCCGACGCCGTGCACCTGCGCAACGACCTGTTCTCCTACCAGCGCGAGGTGCGCGAGGAGGGCGAGAACTCCAACGCGGTCCTGGTGTTCGAGAAGTTCTTCGACTGCCCGACCCAGGAAGCGGCCGAACTGGTCAACGATCTGCTCACCTCCCGATTGCAACAGTTCGAGCACACGGCGCTGGTCGACGTGCCCTCGGTGCTGCTGGAGCACGCGATCCCGCCCGACCAGCAGGTACGGGTGGGCCTGTACGTCAAGGGGTTGCAGGACTGGCAGGCCGGCGGCCACGAATGGCATGCGCGCTCGTCGCGGTACATGAACGAGGGCGCGGTCGCGAGCCCGCCGAACCCGCTCGGCGGCCCGACCGAGTTCGCCAGCGCGGTCACCATGTTCTCGGCCGCGCCGAACCGGACGGGTACGCGCCGCAGGGCGGCGCAGTACTCGCACCAGCTGTACGAGCCGGTCGGGCATCTGCCCTTGCCGGACCTGTACATGCCCTACCCGGAGCGCGTCAGTCCGCACCTGGACACCGCGCGCGAGCACGGCGTTGAGTGGGCCCGTGGCATGGGCTTTTTCGACTCGGTGCCGGGCGTCGAAGCAGGTGGAATCTGGAGCGAGCCCTACTTCGTGGGCCTCGACCTCGCCTACTGCGCGGCCAGGATCAACCCGGACGGGACGCGGGAGGGCGTCAACCTGTCCACTGACTGGTTGAGCTGGGGCACCTACGCAGACGACTACATCCCCGTCGTCTTCGGTGCCACCCGCAACCTTGTCGGGGCCAAGCTCGTCAGCGATCGGCTGGCCGAGTTCATGCCGTTGGAGCGCGGCGCGACACCGCCGCCGACGAACCCGCTGGAAGCCGGTCTCGCCGACCTGTGGCAGCGCACGGTCGAGCCGATGCCGATGGCGGCCCGCGGCGAGTTCCGCACGGCGGTCAGCAGGATGATCGACAGCTGGCTGTGGGAGTTGGTCAACCAGGCCGAGAACCGGATCCCGGACCCCATCGACTATGTGGAGATGCGGCGCAGGACCTTCGGCTCGGACCTGACCATGGACCTGGCTCGGCTGGCCCACTTCGAGGTGGTGCCGGACGAGATCTACCAGAACCGGGTCATGCACGAGCTGGTCACCGCGGCACACGACTATGCGTGTTTCACCAATGATCTGTTCTCCTACCAGAAGGAGATCGAGTTCGAGGGCGAACTGCACAACATCGTCCTCGTCGTCCGGAAGTTCCTGAACGTCGATCAGTCGCGGGCGCTGGATGTCGTGATCAAGCTGATGACCGCGCGGATGGAACAGTTCGAGCACATCGTGGCCAACGACCTGCCCGCGATGTTCGTCGAGCTGGACCTGGACGACGACGTCCGGCAGGTGCTCACCCAGCACGCCGAGGGCCTCAAGGACTGGATGGCGGGCGTGCTGGCCTGGCATCGCAACACCAACCGGTATGCCGAGGACGAGCTGCTGGCCCGGTATCGGCCGGCTCCCGCTCCGATCACCAGAGCTGCCTTCTCCTTTCAACCGACCGGGCTTGGGACGTCAGCGCTTCGCCTGGCCAGTGCGCTCGCCAAAGCGGACCGGCCTTGACACCTCTCGCGACGTGCACCTAGCGTTCGCCGGAGACAACCGAACACGCTGTTGATCTCGCGCGGGAGAGTCCACGGTCCGCCGTGGCGCCGAAGGAGCAAACCTCCCGGGAAACTCTCAGGCCCACCTACCGCGCGGGGGAGGCAACTCTGAAAAGAGGCGTCCGCGCGCCTCGCCCACGGTGCAAACCGTCGTGACCGACGGTGAAGCTCTCAGGCCAATGACAGAGTGGGAGGCTTTTTGCAGTCGGCGCACCGCGGTGCCCGCTATCAAGGAGCCTGCCATGACCATCAGCGTCTTCGATCTTTTCAAGATCGGCATCGGGCCGTCCAGTTCGCACACGGTCGGCCCGATGAAGGCGGCTCGACGCTTCGCGTTGGGCCTGCGGGAGCACGGGCTGCTGAGTCGCACTCGGACGGTGCGGGCCGAGTTGTTCGGCTCGCTCGGCGCGACCGGGCACGGGCACGGCAGCGACCGCGCTGTGCTGCTCGGACTGTCCGGGGCGGACCCGCGCACGGTGGACACCGACACCGTGCAGGAGCGGGTCGCCGCGATCCGCCAGGACAACGCGATCGACCTGCTCGGCGAGCACCGGATCAGCTTCGATCCAGACTGCGACCTTGTGCTGCACCGTCGCCGTTCGCTGCCGGCGCACCCGAACGGGATGACGTTCACCGCGCTGGACGAGGCGGGCGAGGTGATGCGGGCGAAGACGTACTACTCGGTCGGCGGCGGGTTCGTCGTCGACGAGTCGGCGACCGGCGCGGACCGGATCAAGGTGGACGACACGCCGGTCGCGTATCCGTTCGCGACCGCCGTTGAGCTGCTGGCCCGGTGTGAAGAGGCCGAGCTACCGATCAGCGGGGTGATGCTGGCCAACGAGCTGTCCTGGCGGTCGCAGGAGCAGGTCAGGGCCGAGTTGGCCGAGATCTGGCAGGCGATGCAGGACTGCGTGCAACGGGGCTGCACGAACGACGGTGTGCTGCCTGGCGGGTTGAAGGTGCGGCGGCGGGCCGCCGAACTGCATCGCACGCTGACCACCGAGCACTACGCGACCGACCCGCTGCGCGTGCTGGACTGGGTGAGCCTGTTCGCGTTGGCGGTGAACGAGGAGAACGCCTCCGGTGGCCGGGTGGTGACCGCGCCGACGAACGGGGCGGCCGGGATCGTGCCGGCCGTGCTGCACTACTACACGCGGTTCGTGCCGGGCGCCGACGCGGACGGAGTGGCGCGGTTCCTGCTCACCGCTGGCGCGATCGGCGTGCTGTTCAAGGAGAACGCGTCCATCTCGGGAGCCGAGGTTGGCTGTCAGGGTGAGGTCGGCTCGGCGTGCTCGATGGCGGCGGGCGGGCTGTGTGAGGTGCTGGGCGGGAGCCCTCGGCAGGTGGAGAACGCCGCCGAGATCGCCATGGAACACAACCTTGGCCTTACCTGCGACCCGGTTGGCGGCCTCGTGCAGATTCCGTGCATCGAACGCAACGCGCTCGCGTCCATCAAGGCGATCAGCGCGGCTCGGATGGCCCTGCGCGGCGACGGCACGCATTTCGTGTCGTTGGACAAGGTCATCAAGACGATGCGCGAGACCGGCGCCGACATGAAGGTCAAGTACAAGGAGACGGCGCGCGGCGGGCTCGCGGTGAACGTGATCGAGTGCTGAGCTGAGCCGGCGCCCCCGTATGCGGGGCGCCGGCCCGAAGGTCATTCGCCGCGCTTGACGGCGGTGAGCAGCAGCTGGGCGACGTCGACGACCTCAAGGCTCTCGGGCGCCGCGCCGCTGTTCTGGCGATCGGTCACGCCGTCGGTCATCATCACCCGGCAGAACGGGCAGCCAGTGGCGATCTTGTTCGGCGCGGTGCCGAGCGCCTCGTCGACCCGCTCAAGGTTGATCTGCTTGCCGATCCGCTCCTCCATCCACATGCGTGCGCCACCGGCGCCGCAGCAGAACGAGCGATCAGCGTGCCTCGGCATCTCACGCAGGTTCGCGCCGGACGCACCGACCAGCTCACGAGGGGCCTCGTAGACCTTGTTGTGCCGGCCCAGGTAGCACGGGTCGTGGTAGGTGACGTCCTCGGCCACCGGCGCGACCGGGACCAGCCTGCGCTCGCGCACGAGCCGGTTGAGCAGCTGGGTGTGGTGCACGACCTCGTAGTCGCCGCCGACCTGCGGGTACTCGTTGCCGATGGTGTTGAAGCAGTGCGGGCAGGTGACCACGATCTTGCGCCGGAGCGGTTCGCGGCCCTCGAAAAGGGTGTTGAGGATCTCGACGTTCTGCTGCGCGAGCATCTGGAACAGGAACTCGTTGCCGGCGCGGCGGGCCGGGTCGCCGGTGCAGGTCTCCTCCGAGCCGAGCACCACGTACTTGACGTCGGCCATGTGCAGCAGTTCGGCGACGGCCTGGGTGGTCTTGCGCGCGCGGTCCTCGAACGCGCCCGCGCAGCCGACCCAGAACAGGTACTCGACGTCGTCGGCGAGTTCGCCGTCGAAGACGGGCACCTCGAAGTCCAGGCCCTCTGTCCACTGGAGACGGTCCCGTGCGTTCTGGCCCCAGGGGTTGCCCTTGTTCTCCAGGTTCTTGAACATGCCGCCGAGCTCGGTCGGGAAGTTCGACTCGATCAGCACCTGGTAGCGGCGCATGTCGACGATGTGGTCGACGTGCTCGATGTCGACGGGGCACTGCTCGACGCAGGCGCCGCAGCTGGTGCAGGACCAGAGCACGTCAGGGTCGATGACGCCGCCCTCTTCGAGGGTGCCGACCAGCGGGCGGAGGGCCTGCTCGGGACCGGAGCCGGTGACCCGGCCGAAGCCGGACTCGGGCACGCCGTGACCGTTGTGCTCCGGACCGCCCTTGGGCACGACCGCGCCCTCGTCTGGCTGGTCCTTGCCGCCGATCAGGTAGGGAGCCTTGGCGAACAGGTGGTCGCGCAGGTCCATGATGACCAGCTTGGGCGAGAGCGGCTTGCCGGTGTTCCAGGCAGGGCACTGGCTCTGGCAGCGACCGCACTCGGTGCAGGTCGCGAAGTCGAGCATGCCCTTCCAGGTGAAGTCCTCGATCTTGCCGCGACCGAAGATGTCGTCCTCACCGGGATCCTCGAAGTCGATCGGCTTGCCGCCGGACTCCATCGGCAGCAGTGGGCCGAGGCCGTCGGGCAGGCGCTTGGCGCCGACGTTGAGCGGGGCAAGGCCGATGTGCAGGTGCTTGGAGTGCACCACGATGACCAGGAACGCCACGATCACCGCGATGTTCACCAGGATGAACACGGTCTCGATGACCCCGTTGACGGTCGGGCCGAAGCCGGCGAACGCGTGGCCGAGCAGCCAGGACGCGAACGGCCAGCCGCTGCGGCCGTACGGGAAGTGGCCGGTGGCGTACTGGGCGCCACGGTAGATCAGCAGGGTGATCATGACGCCGGCGATCATGTAGAGCACCAGCCAGGCCGCGCCGGTGTGCGAGCCGTAGAACCGCGACTTGCGCTCCCGCCGCGCAGGCGCCTGCCGGACCCGCATGATGCCGAACGCGACCAGCGCGACGAGCACCGCGACGGTGAAGAAGTCCTCAAGAAATCCGAGCCACCTGGCATGCCCGAACCACCAGAACGCGAAGTCGCGGTCGAACAGGTCGCCCCACGTTTCGATGATGGTGAAGGTCAGGATCAGGAAGCCCCACATGGTGAAGAAGTGGGCGACGCCCGGTACCGACCATTTGAGCAGTTTGCGCTGGCCGGCGACCTCGACGATCTCGGTGTTCAGCCGACGGCCGAGCTCCTTGATCCGACCGCTGACCGGTTGGCCGGAGCGGATCAGCCGGTAGAGCCACAGCACGCGCCTGCCGGCAATGGCAAGGCCGATCGCGGTGATCACCAGGCCGATGACGAGTCGCAGAATCACGAGTTCTCCCGGTTTGGGGGACTACGTTGTCGAATTCCGGGAAGCGTACGCCACGTTACCGGCCAGTAACCACCCTGACCGGGCCAGAACGTGGCCAGGATCGCACGACCGTGGGTAACCGGCACCCGGTGAACATCGCTTACTTGCGCGACGGGCCGAACCCGACGAATGTTGGCGACCTCGGTGTCGCACGCGTCTCGCTGTACACCGGTTACGGACCGTGCCGTGGGGATCGGGCACGGTCCGTAATCATGTCGCCACCATATCGTGATGGTTTATCGAACCAGACGAAAGTCGCTGGACAGATCGAGGAACCGGCGATCGAATGCCGTCGTCTCACCCCCACAGTGCGAGTACGGCGCGCTACCCTGTTCGCGGCGCACCAGCCACGATGGGGAGTGGCCAGGCCCGACGAAGGTGCGCGGACCGGCAAAGACGGAGGGAACCGGCGATGGCGATTTCGAACAACGACGCCCTTTTCGCTGCGGGTGGCTTGGCTGGCATTGTCGAGGTGGTCGAGGAACTGATCACCGAATCCAACAACGGCCTACAGGTGCGGCAGCCCTCCGCCGGTGGCGGCGGTGGCTACCGATTCACCCCGTCCGAGCTGGAATCCGTGCTCAGGCAGTGGCAGCAGCTGCACGCCAGCCTGCTGCAGGCGAAGTCGTCCGTGCACACCATGACCGAGGTGCAGGCGCCCGCGAGTGACACCGCGAGCCAGAACGCGACCAGCGCGGCCAGCCAGTCCGGCCAGGCGTACCAGGACCACCTTGCCGCCATGCTCGACTACTCCGAGCGCTACATCACCGCGCTACAGACCGCGCTCGCCAACTACCACAACGCGGAAGAGGGCGGCTCGCAGTCGATGCGCAGCGTCAACACCGGCTTCTGATCTGAAGGGGGATCTTGATGGGCGGCTACTCGGCCACGCAGATTTACCAGATGTTCCATTCCGGTCCCGGCACGACCGGTATGTATCACGCGACCGATGGCGCGGCCACCCAGATGAGCACCCAGGATGACCTGAACAACCAGATCATCCAGCTGAACAGCAAGATGGCCGGGGCGTGGGACGGTGAAGCGTCGGAACAGGCGATGTCCGGCGCCGTCCCGCTGGCCAACGCTGCCCAGGACGCGACAAACGCGCTCGCCGTGCACCAGAACGTGCTGAGCAGCCAGGCGGAGGCGTTCACCACCGCGCGCAACAGCGTGACGAACGTGCCCTCGCAGATGCCGAACAACACCATGAACGACGTGCTGGCCGTGTTCGGCGACACCGGCCCGCTCGACGACCAGATCAGCCAGTACAACGCCTCGTCGCAGCACAACGTCGCCGTGTACCAGACCTACGCGCAGACCAGCAGCATCACCGCGGACAGCATGCCGCAGAGCTACGGGCAGATCCCGTTGAGCAACGCGTCGATCACGGTGGTGCCGCCGAGTTCGACCTCGGGCGGCGGGGGCTACGCCGGGATGAGCACGGTCGGGGTCAACGCTGGCGGTACCGAGGCCGAGCGTCAGGCGGCGCTGGCCAAGCTGCGCAACCCACCAGGTGCGAACGGCACCCTCGGCGGCAGCCAGGAGGACTCGGTCAGCGGCACCCCGAACGGCACGATCGACGTGCCGCCGGGCGGCGGCGGCAACTGGCGCCTGCCGGGTGTTCCGAACGAGCCGAACCTGAACACCAACCCGGACGGCTGGGTGCCATCGCCGACTCCCACGATCGGTGACGAGTTCCCGGCCGGCCCGGTGCCGGTCGGCGGCTCGAACAACGACAAGGAGAACGAAGAGAAGCTCTCGAACCCGTTCAACACGAACTTCTCCGGCGATCTCAACCCGCCCAGCGGCCCCGGCGGCTTCGGCCCCGGCGGCAGTACCGGTGGGGCGCAGAACGCGATGAACAGCCTGCGCGGCGGCACGGGTCTCGGCTCCGGGCCCTCTGGCGTGACCAACAGTTCGCGCAGCGGCATCGGTATGGCCTCGCAGGCCACCGAGGAGTCCATGCTCGGCGGTGGCGGCGGGCTCGGCCCGGCTGGCGTGCCCGGTGAAGAGGGCGGCATGGGTGGCATGGGGGCCGGCGGCCGGCGCGAGGAGGACAAGGAACACAAGGCAGCGCAGTACCTACAGGAGGCCGATCCGGACGCGTTGTTCGGCACGGACGAGATGACCGCACCGCCGGTCATCGGAGAATGACGGGTACGCAACGAGTGCTGTACAACCCGGTCACCTTGGCCCTTGACACGATTACCACGGTGTGGCGCAGGGAGAATCTCGGCGAACCGCACAACGTCCTCGCCGACACGGTGTACTGGCTCGACGAGGAGGGCGAGCGGCAGGCGCTGCAGCGGGCCGGTGACGACATGGCCATGCACGGCGTGCTGATGGGCCGCGACCTGTCCCCCGACTTCCGCGAGACCCTGGAGATCCTGGCGCGGCCGAGCGTTGAGTACTTCGGCTGGATCGGGCTGCGATCGACCGAGGAGCGCGCCGAGAGCAACACCGCGGTGCTGGCCGCGTCGGTCGGCCAGGACGGCGTGCTCGCGGTGCGCGACGGCGACCAGGTCACCATCGGACCGTGCAGCGCGGACGGTCTTGCCGAGGCCCTTGTGGACAGGATGCCGAACGTGCCGGCCGGGCGCGGACGTTCGGTGAACCTGCCGGAGCGCGAGATGCGCCAGTTGCGCGCGCGTCGCGGGGTCGGTGCGCCGGGCGAGGTGCCGCAACTGCCGGCCGAGGCGTTCAACGTCTTCCCGCGCCAGTCCATGGCCGAGGACGCGCGGGATCTGTTCACCGTGCTGGAGCTGCCGCGCAGCGGCGGTGGCGAGCTGTACGCGGCGGCGCGGGCGCGCAGCGGCGAGCGGCGGCGGTGCGCCGCATCCGTTGGTGTACATGGACACCGAGCAGGGCCGGTGGATCACGCAACTCTCCGGTGAGGCGCCGGGCGAGCGGTGGATGATCGCCGCACCCGCCAGCCGGTCGCTGTTGATCAGCAAGTTGCACGAGATGCGCTCGCGCATCGACGACTGAATTGCTCAAGATCGGTCATGGCGGACTTGCGCCTCGCGAATCGGCCGGACAACGACTTAACTAGTCGGTAACCGCGAGCGGGGGCCAACGAAGGAGTCGGAGATCGCCATGTTGAGCACCATGCAGGACGGGGAGCTGTCCATCGCGACACTGCTGCGGTACGGGTCCACCGTGCACGGCAACGCCCAGGTGTCCACATGGACCGGTGAGTCCGCCCGCAGGCTGAGCTATGCGGAGCTGGGCAGGCAGGCGGCCCAACTGGCACACGCGCTACGCGGGCTCGGCATCACCGGCGACCAGCGGGTCGGCACGTTCATGTGGAACAACAACGAGCACTACGTCGCCTACCTTGCGGTGCCGGCGATGGGCGCGGTACTGCACACGCTGAACATCCGGCTGTTCCCCGAGCAGGTCACCTACATCGCCAACCACGCCGCCGACGAGGTCGTGCTGGTGAACGCGAGCCTGGCCCCGCTGTTCAACCCGCTGCTGGCGACCTTCAAGACGGTGCGGCACGTAATCGTGGTGGACGGCGATCCGGCCGTGATCACCGCGCCGGATGGCGTCACCGTGCACGCCTACGACGAGCTGCTGGCCGGTCAGCCGACCGAGTTCGACTGGCCGACCGTTGACGAACGCCAGGCCGCTGCCATGTGCTACACCTCCGGCACCACCGGCAACCCGAAGGGCGTCGCGTACTCGCACCGGTCGATCTGGCTGCACTCGATGCAGGTGTGCATGACCGACTCGATGGCACTGTCTCAGGCCGACCGTGGCCTGGTGATCGTGCCGCAGTTCCACGCCATGTCGTGGGGGCTGCCCTACGCGGCCATGATGATCGGCGCCTCGTTGATCATGCCGGACCGGTTCCTCCAGCCGGAGCCGATCGCGAAGATCATCGCCGCCGAGAAGCCGACGTTCGCCGGCGCGGTGCCCACGATCTGGCAGGGCCTGCTCGGCCATCTCGATGCGCACCCGCAGGATCTGGCGCCGCTGCACAACGTGGTGGTCGGCGGCTCGGCCTGCCCGCCCTCGATGATGCGCGCCTTCCAGGACCGCTACGGCGTGCACATCCTGCACGCCTGGGGCATGACCGAGACCTCGCCGCTTGGCAGCGTCGCCCGCCCGCCGGGGACGGCGACCGGCGAACAGGCGTGGAACTACCGGTTCACCCAGGGCCGGTTCCCCGCGTCGGTGCGCGCGCGGCTGATGAACGACGACGGCGAGGAACTGCCCTGGGACAACGAGAGCGTCGGCGAGTTGGAGGTGCGCGGGCCGTGGGTGGCCAGCGCGTACTACGGCGTCGACGACAAGGAGAAGTTCCACGACGGCTGGCTGCGCACCGGTGACGTTGGCGCGATCAGTCCGGACGGCTACCTGCGACTGACCGACCGGGCCAAGGACGTGATCAAGTCCGGTGGCGAGTGGATCTCCTCGGTCGAGCTGGAGAATCACGTCATGGCGCATCCCGCGGTCGCGGAGGCCGCGGTGATCGGCGTGCCGGACGAGAAGTGGGACGAGCGGCCGCTGGTCGCGGTAGTGGTCAAGGAGGGCCACGAGGTCACCGCCGAGGCGCTGCGCGAGTTCCTCGTCGACCGGGTCGCGCACTGGCAGCTGCCGGAGAACTGGACGTTCATCCCGGAGGTGCCCAAGACCAGCGTCGGCAAGTACGACAAGAAGCGCCTGCGCGGCCAGCACGCCGACGGCCAGCTCAAGGTGGAGCGCATCGTCAAGGCGTGACTTCAGCGCGATACGCGAAAATGGGGAGGTTCATCGCTGTGTCTGCTCAACACACTCGGCGTGGGTTCTTCGGCTTGGCCGGGAGCGTCGCGCTGGCCGGTCTGGCCACCGCGGCCTGCGGCTCCAACACCGGCAGGGGCGGTTCCGGGGGAAGCGGCTCGTCGTCGACGAGCTTGCAGCAGTGGTATCACCAGTACGGCGAGGCAGGGGTCGAGCAGGCCGTGCAGCGCTACGCGGCCGCCTACCCGGCGGCGAAGGTGCAGGTGGGCTGGAAGATCGGCGACTACGCCTCGCTGATCACCACCGCGCTGGAGAACAGCCCGGTGCCTGACGTGTTCGAGCAGCAGGTCAAGATTGACTGGGTGCGGGCCAACCAGGTGGTCGCGCTGGACGACATCATCGGGCCGGTCAAGGACGACTTCACCCCGTCGGTGCTGGCCGGGCACACGGTGGCCGGGAAGGTGTACGGGATTCCCCAGGCCGTGGACACGCAGGTGCTGTTCTACCGCAAGAGCCTGCTGCAACAGGCGGGCGTGCAGCCGCCGACCACGGTCGCCGAGCTGGTCGACGCGGCACAGAAGCTGACAACGGGCGGCGTGAAGGGCCTTTTCGTCGGCAATGACGGCGGGGTCGGCGTGCTGGCCGGGCCGCTGCTCTGGTCGGTCGGCCTCGACTACCTGCACGAGGACGGCGAGCGGCAACTACTCGGTCGGCTTCGACGACCCGCGCGCGGCAACCGCCATGGCCACCCTGCACACGCTGAACAGCAACGGCAGCCTGCTGCTCGGTGCGCCGGCCGACTGGTCGGACCCGAGCGCGTTCACCCAGGAACTGTGCGCCATGCAGTGGACCGGCCTGTGGAACGTGCCTTCGATCAAACAGAAATTCGGCGACGACTTCGGCGTGCTGCCCTTCCCGAAGTTCGACAACTCGGGCGCGGTGTCCGTGCCGGTCGGCGCGTACGGCTCGATGATCAACGCGAAGAGCAGGCACATCGACGAGGCCAAGGCGTTCATCAAGTGGCTGTGGATCGACCAGACGGCCGATCAGTTGCAGTTCGACACCGCCTTCGGCTTCCACATCCCGTCCCGCAAATCGCTGATTCCCAAGGCCACCAATCTCAGGTCCGGTCCTGCCGCAGACGCGGCGCGCTACGTGCAGGAGTCTGGACACCTCGTCGGCGGTCCGGTGTGGACGGACGCGATGAACACCGCCCTCTCCGACGCGCTGACCACGATCGCGAAGAACGGCGGTGACCCGACCGGTCCGTTGCAGACCGCGGTGGGCACGGTGAAGACGCAGCTCAAGCAGCTGTTCGGCTGAGCGGATGGCGACAAGGCGAGCGCGCACGACCGGCGCGTTCTGGTTGTTCGTCGGCCCGTTCCTGATCGGCCTCGCGATCTTCGTGTACCTGCCGATCGGCTGGAGCGCGCTGCTGAGCTTCTTCCAGGCACGCAACACGGTCACGCCGACCAGGTTCGTCGGCCTTTCGAACTACCTCGACATGCTGCGTGATCCGGCGTTCCTGTCCAGCCTCGGCACGTTCAGCCTGTTCGCGGTGTTCATCGTGCCGCTGACCTTCGTGCTGTCGCTGGGGTTGGCGTTGCTGGTCAACCAGTTGCGGTTCCTGCGGGCGTTCTTCCGGTCGGTGTTCTTCCTGCCGACCGCGTGCTCGTACGTGGTGGCCGCGCTGATCTGGCGGACGTCGATCTTCTCCGGCGTCCGCTACGGCCTTGCCAACACCGTGCTGCGCTGGTTCGACCCGACGGCCGGTCCGGTCGCGTGGACCGCGACCACGCATCCGCCGCTGTACTGGCTGGTGCTGGTGACCCTGCGGCTGTGGTTGCAGCTGGGCTTCTACATGATCCTGTTCCTTGCCGGGCTGCAACGGATTCCGCGTCACCTCTACGAGGCGGCCTGGATCGACGGGGCGAAACCGGGCTGGCAGACGTTCTGGCACGTGACGTTCCCGCAGCTGCGGGCGTCGTCGGTCGCGGTGGTGCTGTTGCTGCTGATCAACGCCTACCAGGCGTTCGACGAGTTCATCAACATCCTGACCACGTCGACCCCGGACGGCAACGTCTACCCGCCCTATGCCCGGCCGCCGCTGGTGTACCTGTACTACACGTCGCTGGGCAGCGGCGGCCAGGACCTCGGGCACGGCAGCGCGGGCGCGGTCATCCTGGCACTGATCATCGCGATCGTCACCGTGTTGCAGAGCCGGTTCCTGCGACTTGGCAGGAGGGAGATCGCATGATCGGCAGTGGTGTCAGCAGGGACGAGTTGCTCCGGCCGCCGATCCGCGGCATCGGTCCCGGCCGGATCGCGGGCGCCACCGTTCGCACGATCGTGATGGTGGTGGCCGCGATCCTGTTCCTGGTGCCGTTCTACCTGCTTGTCCGCAACGGTCTGTCCACTGAGGAGGACATCACCGCGAAGACCTGGACGTTCTTCCCGCGTTCCTTGCAGTGGGGGAACCTCACCGAGGTGTTCGGCGATCCCGAGGTGCCGCTGGCGTCCAGCCTGGTCAACTCGGTGGTGGTGTCGGTGTTGCAGACCGCTGGCCAGCTGCTGTTCTGCTCGCTGGCCGGCTACGGGTTGGCCAGGATCCCGTATCGGCACGCGAACAAGGTGTTCTACGCGATCGTGGCGACGCTGATGATCCCGGCCGCGGTCACCTTCCTGCCGACGTTCGTGGTGGTCTCGTCGCTCGGCTGGATCGACGACCTGCGCGGCCTGATCATCCCCGGGCTGTTCAGCGGGTTCACCGCGTTCCTGTTCCGCCAGTACTTCCTGGACTTCCCCAAGGAACTGGAGGAGGCGGGCCGGATCGACGGCCTCGGCTACCTCGGCACGTTCACGCGGATCGTGGTGCCGAACTCGACCGGGTTCTTCGCCGCGATCGGCGTGATCGACTTCATCGCGGCCTGGAACTCGTTCCTGTGGCCGATGATCATCGCGCAGGACTCGTCGTCCTACACCGTGCAGGTGGCCATCTCCGCGTTCAACCTGTCCCAGCACCCGGCCATTCACGAGCTGTTCCTGGCCGGCGCCATCTCCATCGTGCCGCTGCTGCTGGTGTTCGTGCTGCTGCAACGGTTCCTGGTGCGTGGCATCGCGGAAACCGGTATCAAGGGTTGACCGATCAACCGAAGGGAGCGGCCGTGCGCGCCGTCGACCAGCAGGCGACCGAACTGATGCACTCGGCCATGCCGTTCAGCAAGGAACTGGGTATCGAGGTGCTGGAGAGCACCACCACAGTGGTGTCCACCCGACTGGCCTGGGCGGCGCAGAAGTGCACGGCGGCCGGCGCCCTGCACGGCGGCGCGCTGATGGCGCTCGCCGACGCGACCGGCGGCATGTGCGCGTTCCTCGGCAGGCGCACGATCGTGGTGGAGACCGAGATCCGCGCTGACAACGACAAGCTGGTCGCCAAGGTCACCCAGACCCAGGCGGTGCTCTAACACTCCCCAGACAGCGGTTTACAAACTGTCTGCTCGGTATGAAAATCTCCGACCAACCGGCGACAGACAGGGAGTGTCGATGAAGCTGCCGAAAACCAGAATCGTGCTGGCCTTACTCGCGGGCGCGGCAATGGCGTTGACCATGGCGCCCGCCAATGCCCAGGCCAACACGGGCGATCCGAACAACGCACCGGTCAACTTCCACCAGTGGCGCGGCCAACTGGCCTTCCTGTCCGGCCAGTTCGACGGCACCCGGCTCGGCGCGGGCGGCCTGTTGATCAACAAGCCGGTCGGCACCACCGACTACACCGACCCGACCCTGGGCACCACCAAGCCCTACGACTACGCCACCTGGCAGTCCCCCACCTACGACCAGGGTTTCGGCGCCACACAACTCGTCTCGTCCTGGAACGCGACAACGCCGGCCGGCACCTGGATCCAGGTGGAGATGCGCGGCACCACCAACACGGGCACGCACACCGGCTGGTACGTGATGGGCCGCTGGGCCTCCGGCGACCAGGACATCCATCGCACCAGCGTGCCGAACCAGTCGGACGCCAACGGCGACGTCGACGTCGACACGTTCGAGTCGAACACGCCGGTCACGCTGACCTCCTACCAGCTGCGCGTCACCCTCTACCGCGCGCGGGGCACCACCGCGACGCCGATGGTGGCCATGGTCGGCGCCATGACCTCGGCCATCCCGAACCGGTTCACCGTGCCGGTCAGCCCGCTCGGCGGTGCCGAAGGCATCACGCTGCCGGTGCCGCAGTACTCGCAGGACATCCACGCCGGCCAGTACCCGCAGTACGACAACGGCGGCGAAGCCTGGTGCAGCCCGACCTCGACGTCGATGGTGATCGCGTACTGGGGCAAGGGCCCGACCAAGCAGCAGATGTCCTGGATCGACCCGAGCTACGCCGACCCGCAGGTGGATCAGGCAGCGCGCGGCACATACGACTACGACTACCAGGGCGCCGGCAACTGGCCGTTCAACAACGCCTACGCCGCCGAGTACGGCCTTGACGCGCACGTCACCCGGCTGCACTCGCTGAACGAGGCCGAGTCCTACATCAGGCGCGGCATCCCGGTGGTCACCTCGGTGTCGTTCCAGGCCAGCGAGCTGACCGGGTCGGGCTACAGCACGAGCGGGCACCTGATGGTCATCGTCGGGTTCACCAAGGACGGCGACGTGGTCGCCAACGATCCCGCGTCGCCGACCGACGCGGCCGTGCGCCACATCTACAATCGGCAGCAGTTCGAGACGGTCTGGGAACGCACCCAGCGGATCACGGCGAGCGGCAGCATCGGTAGCGGTCCCGGTGGCGTCGCCTACATCATTGCACCCGAATGGCGGCTGGCGCCCGCACCCGATGGTCGGCATTGACAGGGTGAAAACCACTGAAAGTGGTCAACCACCCACCCGGCGGATGGCCAATTGATCGCCAGAGGCTACGCTCCCGCAGCTATGGGTGATCGGTGATCGGGGTTTGGGTCGCACCGAAGCTAGGATCACCGGTCGCTCACAGTCGGGCGGGTCCGCGACGACGCGCATCGTCACGGGCCCGTCCGCACCCCCGTCTTCTAGGCTCGGCGCCAATGTTCGCCACAGTGCCGTTTTCAGACGGCGAATTTCCCGCCGCGCCGTATCCCGGTGCCCGGCCGGACTCCTCCTTCCTGCACCTCGACGAGCACGGCACCGTGCTGCGGCCGGGCGGCCGTGCGCCATGGTCGTGTCGCGACGGCGACACCGATCTGCTGCTCTCCGAGGGCATTCCGGTGCTCGCCTACGGCTCGAACGCGTGCCCGTCGAAGATCACCTGGTTGCGGGGTGAACTCGGGCTCACCGGCCCGGTCGTGGTGTTGCGCGTGCGGTGCACCGGCCTGGCCGCGGTGTGGGCGTCCGCCCTGCGGGTCCGGGACGGTCAGCGACCGGCCACGCTGGGCGCGGTGCCCGGTCGAGTCGAGACGCACGCGGTCTGGTTGGCAACGCCTGAGCAGGTCGCGGTGCTGGACGTGTGCGAGGGACGTGGCGAGCGCTATCGCCTTGCCCGGTTGCACACCGGCGAGATCCGCACCGAGGACGGTGTGCTCCTGCCCGATGTGCTCGCCTACGTCGGCGCGAGTGAGATCCGGATGCCGCTGCTCGTCGACGGGGCGCCCGTGCCGTGTGCCGAGGTGTCCCAGGCTGATGCGATCGGGCTGGTCGGCGAGCCGGGACCGGACGGGCTGGACGCCACCACGATCACTGGCGCACCACGTGTCGACGACTGGCCGGACCGGGTGTTCGTGTACGGCACGCTGCAACCGACCGACACGGCCTGGCCCGTCGCGGCGCCCTGGACCACCGGCGAGCCGGCCGAGGCCGAACTGACCGGTACCCTCTACGACACCGGCCTCGGCTGGCCCGCGCTGCGCCTGACCGGCACCGATCCAGTTCCCGGTTACCTGCTCACGCTGCGCTCACCTGCCGAGGCGTTCGCCGTGCTTGACGAGTACGAGGGTGCCGAGTACCGGCGGGTGCGCACTGTGCTCGCGGACGGCACGCTGTGCTGGACCTACGAATGGACCGAGCCGGTGGACGGCATGAGCACGCTGCCCCGAGGTTGGCGAGCCGGACGCCCTGTGCTGAGCTGAGCGCATGGTCGATGCCATGTCATGGACGCTCACCGGGCACGCCGGCACCCTGGCCGGTCACACCTGGCCCAACCCGACCGCCAGTTGGCTCGCGGTGCTCGCGCATGGCTACGGCGAACACATCGGCCGCTACCAGCACGTGGCGGAAGCGCTGGTAGCGGCGGGCGCTGTGGTGTTCGGCCACGACCACGCAGGGCACGGCGCCTCCGACGGCGAACGCGCGCTGATCGCCGACTTCGAGCGGGTCGTCGACGACGAGCACCTGGTCGTCCAGTACGCAAGGACCGAGTTCCCCAGCCTGCCCACCGTCCTGATCGGACACTCGATGGGCGGGATGATCGCGGCCCGCTACGCCCAGCGCTTCCCAACCGACCTGGCCGCGTTGGTGCTCTCCGGCCCGCTGCTGGGCAGCTGGCCCGGCCTGGACCTGCTCGAACTCGACGAGCTGCCCGCCGAGGCCATCGACCCAGCCGTGCTCTCCCGCGATCCCGAGGTCGGTGCCGCCTACGTCAACGACCCGCTGGTCTGGCACGGCCCGCTGGCCAGGAAGACGCTGCTGGCCATCGACGAGTGCCTGCGCACCATCGACTTCGACCACCCGCTCGGCGACGACCTGCCCGCGCTGTGGCTGCACGGCGAGGAGGACCAGCTGGTGCCGATGGTGGAGACCAGGACCGGGATGGACCGGATAAGGGGCCTGAAGTTCGAGGAGATCATCTACCCCGGCGCGCGGCACGAGGTGTTCAACGAGACCAACTCCACGCAGGTTCTTGCCGACCTGACCGACTTCGTGCACCGAGCTGTCCTGATCGGACACTGATCGCGTCCGCGGGCATAGATCAGCTGAGCAGCTTCGCCGCGCCCTTCCTGATCTCCTCGGCGACCACCTCCAGCGCCCGGCCTGCCGACCGACGCGCGTGCCTGGCCAGCAACAGGCCGGGTTCCGCCATCGGCGGCGCGGTGAACCGGGCGAGGCGGCGCTCGTCCACGGCGAAGCTCGGCAACACGGCGAGGCCGAGGCCGGCTGCGACACAGGCACGGGTCGCCTCGACGCTGCCGAGCCTGGTCGCGCGCACGGTCGCCCCGCTGGCGCGCAGGCAGCGGGCGACCTCGTCGCTGTACGCGCAGCCCTCCTCCAGCAGGAACCAGCGCCAGCGCGCCAGATCCGCCCAGGTCCTGGCGTCAACGGTGGCGCCGCGATCGGCGATGAAGGCCAGTTCGAGCGTGCCGAGCCGGTCGAGCACGAGATCGCTCGCCTCGATCGAGGGTTCGATGATCAGCGCGAGCGACACCGCGCCCGAGCGCAACGCGTCCACGGCGGGCATCGTGCCGCACGGCAGGAGCGTGACCTCGACGCCGGGATGGCGGCGCTGCAGGGCGGCGATGACGGGCGGAAGCAGTTGACCGCACAGGGATTCCGGCGCACCGATGCGCACGGTGCCCTCGATCGGGCCGCTGCGCTGCGGCTCCGCGCGCAGCGCGGCCTCGGCGTCGAGCACCAACGCGGCCTTGTCCAGCACGCGACGGCCCGCGTCGGTGAGGGTCGCGCCGCCGGGGAGCCGGTCGAACAGGCGCAGTCGTAGCTCCTTCTCCAGTGTCTGGATGTGCGCCGTCACGGTTGACTGGGCGAGGTGCAGTTCGGCCGCCGCAGAGGTGAAGCTGCCGGCCCTGGCCAGCGCGACGAAGGTGGCGAGCACGCGGGTGTCCACCGGACCGATCCTATCGGCAATCCCGATGTCCGATATCGAAGTTCATCGTTGGCTTCGATCGACGGTCGGTGCCAGCATGACGGTATGAGCACAGAAGTACTGCGCTACACGGCATTCAGCACAGATCCAGCCGGGGGCAATCCGGCCGGTGTCGTGCTCGACGCGAGCGAACTGGCGGACGCGGACATGCAGCGGATCGCCAAGGAGGTCGGCTACTCGGAGACCGCGTTCCTCACCCGAACCGGCGATCGGGCCTATCGGGTGCGGTATTTCAGTCCGCTCGCCGAGGTGGATTTCTGCGGCCACGCCACGATCGCGTCCTCGGTCGCGCTGGCCGAACGCATCGGCGCAGGCCCGTTGGTGTTTCGCACCAACACCGGGGAGGTGAGGGTCGAGACCGGCGCCGGCACCGCGACCCTGACCAGTGTCGCCCCGCACTCGCGGCCCGCGACGCCGGAGGAGATCGCGGACACGTTGCGCGCACTGCGTTGGCGGGACACAGATGTCGACCCCGCATTCCCGATCCGGGTCGCCTATGCCGGCAACAACCACCTGATGCTCGCGGCGGCCACCCGCGATCGGCTGGCCACTGTGGACTATGACTTCGACGCGCTCGGTTCCGTCATGCGCGACGCGGGCTGGACCACGGTGCACCTGTTCTACTGCGACGGGCCGCGACACTTCCAGGCGCGTGATCCCTTCCCGGTCGGCGGCGTTGTCGAGGACCCGGCCACCGGGGCGGCGGCTGCCGCGTTCGGCGGGTATCTCCGCGATATCGGCTACGCGGACGCCGACAGGATCACGATCGAACAGGGTGTCGATCTCGGTCGGCCGAGCCTGCTCGAAGTCGATCTTGTTCCAGGTGCGCCAGGAATCAGGGTGACCGGGGCTGCGGTCGCGATCACTAGAGCGCCTTGACGGCACCGCCGTCCACCGTGATCACCGACCCCGTCAGGTAGGACGCGGCGGGCGAGAGCACGAAGGCCGCGACCCGGCCGAACTCCTCCGGCTCGCCGATCCGGCGCAGCGCGATGCCCTCGGCCCGCTTGGCGATCGCGTCCGGGTCGGCGAACAACGCGGCGTTGCGGCCGGTCCTTATCGACCCTGGCAGCAGGCTGACCACCCGGATTCCGCGTGGGCCCAGCTCGTTGGACAGCGTCTTGGCCACGCCGGCCAGGCCGGGCCGCAGGCCGTTGGAGACGGCAAGGTGGTCAAGGGGTTCGCGGACCGACGTGGACAGCACGAGGCCGATGACGCCACCTTCGCCCAACTCCTCGACGACCCGCCTGATCAGGCGCAACGTGCCGAGGAAGATCGAGGAGAACGCGTCCTGCCAGGTCTGCTCGCTGCTGTCCAGCACATCGCCGACCGGCGGCCCGCCCACGCTGACCAGGATGCCGTCGATCCGGCCGAACCGCGCGGTGGCCGCGCTGACAATGCGCTCGGCGAGGCCGGCGTCCGCGTTGTCGCCCACGACGCCGATGGCGTGCTCGCCGAGTTCGGCGACGGCCGCGTCCACGTTCTCCTGTGACCGGGAGGACAGCACCACCCTGGCCCCTTCGTCGACCAGCGCCTTGGCCGTCGCGAAGCCGAGCCCCTTGCTGCCTCCGGTGACCAGGTAGACGCGGCCGGCGAGACCGAGATCCATGTCATTCCTCTCAGTAGTCGTTCGCCGTCGGTCGGTGTCGATGCCCGATCTCCGGTGATCGGCCGATCTTCCCCTGGCCAGGGTCGTCGTGGAAACGTGACCGTCGGCTCGTTGTTCGGTGTACCGGGCCTCGGCTACCCGCCGCAGCTAACGGATAATCGCCGGCAGGATGGACGAGAGCATTGAACTCCTGGTGACGGTGGTGGTCGCCGCCGATGGCGAGGAGGCCGCGCGCGAGGCGTGCGAGCAACTCTGCTGGCACGTCGAAGGTCAGATCGTCGACTCCACCGACTGCTCTGCCGAGGAGCCCGGCTGCTGGGCGGTCACGATCGCGGTGCCGACCGACGAGCGCGCCACGTACAACGTGGCCGCGCCGCTGGCGCGCGCCGTGCGCCGCTTCGTCCGTTCGCTCAGCCCGAGCCAGACGGTGCCGAGGGTGTCCTGCGAACCGCCGACCGCGTGGACCGTGCTTGACGAGCCGGAAGCCATCGGTCGGCTGGTGACCGGCGCGGAACGCCTGCTCATCGAGGCTTGGTGCGGCGCTGATCCGTACCGGATGCGCACCCGCCAACGCGAACCCGAATCCGAGCGACCCGCCGTCTGGATCCCGCCGGAGGACAAGCCCAGCCAGGACGGCTACCGGCTGATCCTGCGTGTCGACGTGGCCACCACCCGGCATGCCGGCGCGGAATGGCAGGCACGGGCCGTGGCCAGCCGGATCTCCGGCACGGCCACGCTCACCGGGATGACCGAGCGTGACGGCGTGCTCAGCGTGCACGTCGACCTCGGCCCGGCCCGCTCGTCGGCGCCGCAGACCGTGCTGAGCGCGGTCTCCGCGCTGGATCGCGCCGGCTGGTCGCCGCTGCGCTGGGAGGGCGACACGGCGATCACCAGTTGGCGTGCTGACCCGATCCCCACCTCGGGGATCACCGCGTTGGAGCTGTCCTCCGGCCCGGCACCCGCCCCAATCGAGACCACCTGATCACCGGACCGGTGGAACCGACTCGCTGGCGGCCCGCCGCTGACTAGAGTTGATCTCGTGCTCGCACCAGAGGTGCACGCTCGGCGGTAGGCAGCGCGCTGCCGGCATGGCATACCGGGAGACGACCGTAGTGAGGAGGTCGCGGTGAACAAGCGCGCCGATCGACGCAAGCGGATCGAGATGGCGCTGGACGAGTTCCGCGCGGCCGTCAGCCGAGCGCTCGGCGTCGCGGCCGACCTGCACTCCCGGGCGGCCATCGAGCACGCCAAGGCCATGGTCGAGTTGTGGCTGCGCGAGGAAGGCATCGACAACGCGCGCAAGGACCCGCACTTCGCGGTCGCGCTCGCCAACCCGGTCATGCGCGATGTGATCGAGCGCGCCGAGGAGGATCGGCGCCGCGAGTTCGCGCAATGGACCGAGACCGGCCCGGACACCCTCGCCGCGATCGTGGCCGCGAGCGCGCCGGGGGTCGCCGGCGCGCCGGCCGAGGACTGGCTGGGCAAGGTCGGCGACGCGGACGGCACCGGTGTGCTGCCCGAACTGTGGCGGATCGGCACCGCGGTCTCGGACAGCGCACCGGAGGCGGTGCCCTTCCCGGTCGCCGTGCCGCTGCTGGACACCTCGCACCTACAGGTCAACTCCGGCCCGAAGTCGCGGGCGAGCGCCGAGGCGCTGGTCGAGGGGTTGCTGTTGCGGGTGCTCAGCTACTTCCTGCCCGGACTGGTGCACATCCACGTCTGGGACACCGGCCAGCTCACCGGCCCGTTGCCCGGCCTGTACCCGTTGACACGGGCCGGCCTGCTCACCGTGCACGACCCGGCCCGGCCGGAGGAGCTGCTCGACGAGCTGTCCGAACACATCCGCCGGGTGCACTCCGGTGTGCTGATGGGCGGGCACACCTCGGTGCGGGCGATCAGCGGTGGCGCGGGACGGCGCACCGAACCGTGGCGGATCGCGGTGCTGTTCGGCAACACCCGACCGCTCAAGGACGAGCACCAGCAGCAATTGCAGCGCATCGCGCGCAACGGCCTTGCCTGCGGCGTGCAGCTGATCGTGGTCGACCAGCCGTTGACGGTGAACTCGCCGATGGAGGTCGTGAAGTTCACCGGCGAGCACACCGGCACGACCTCGATGACCGGCCCGAACGCCACCTTCACCGCCGACCCGACGCTGCCGAGGGCCGAGGTGCCCAGTGCGTGCGCTGCCATCGCGGACGAACTGGAGGAGCGGCGGGCCCGGCTGTGCACCTTCGCCGACCTGCTGCCCGGCCCGATCTGGCAGCAGTCCTCCGCCGCGGCGCTGATCGGCCCGGTCGGCTACCACGACGGCATGCCCGTCGACGTGGCGCTCGGCGACTCGTCGCCGCACGCCCTGGTCGGCGGGCCGAGCGGGTCGGGCAAGACCAACTTCCTCTACGCGATGCTCGGCAGTTTCGCGGCCCGCTACTCCCCCGACGAGCTGGAGTTCTACCTGCTCGACTTCAAGGAGGGCGTGTCGTTCGCCCAGTTCACGCCGGGCAGGCGGGACAGGAGTTGGCTGCCGCACGCGCGCCTTGTCGGCGTGAACGTCAACGCGGACCGCGAGTTCGGCGTCGCCCTGCTGCGTTTTCTCGCCGACGAGATGCGCCACCGCGCGGACGCTGCCAAGCGGCACGAGGTCACCAAGCTGGAGGAACTGCGCCGCGAAGATCCCGATGGTCGTTGGCCCCGGCTTGTCGCGGTGATCGACGAGTTCCAGTACCTGTTCGCCGAGCCCGACCAGGTCGCGACCGAGGCCGTGATGTTGCTGGAGGACCTGGCGCGGCGCGGCCGGTCGCAGGGCATCCACCTGGTGCTGGCCAGCCAGGACGTGTCGTCGATCGCGGCGTTCTGGGGCAAGCCGGCCATCTTCGAGCAGTTCATCCTGCGCGTCGCGCTGCCCAAGGCGGGCAGGGTGCTCGCCAAGGACAATGAGGCCGCATTGGAACTGCCGCGCTGGCACGCGATCCTCAACCACGAGTCAGGTGTCAAGCAGGGCAACCAGATCAGCCGCATCCCGGACGCGACCAGCAGGGGCACATTCGACGAGTTGCAGGCCAGGCTGTGGGAGAACCGGCCGGACGGGTTGTCCAGCCCGCGCCTCTTCGACGGTTCGCACGTGCCGCAACTAGCCGACACACCGGATTTCCAGGCGCTGCGGCCGAATCCGGAGCCGGTGGCCATGCTGGGCCAGGTGATCGACGTCGCGGGCAGCGCGGCGCGGATCTCCCTGCTCAAGACGCCCGGCCGCAACCTGGCCGTGCTCGGCTCCGCGCTGACCGACGCGGCCAGCGTGCTCGGCGCGGCCGCGCTCTCCGTTGCCCGCCAACACGAACCGGGCACCGCGTTGTTCACGTTGCTTCCGCTGATCAGCGAGGCACAGTCTACTGTAGACAATCTCGCGGAGCGGCTGCGCGGCCAGGGGCACGAGGTCGCGGTCGTCGGGCGGGACGGCATCGCCGCGCTGCTCGCCGAACTGGTCGAACAGCTGGCCACACAGGGCGACACCCGCCCGCACTACCTGCTCGGCTACGCCGTCGACTCGGTGCAGTCCATGTTGGAGACCAGGGACATCACGGTGCCAAGGACCGGCCTTGACAACCTGCGCGACCTGCTGCGCAGGGGGCCGGAGCACAGCATCCACCTGCTCGGCTGGTGGCGCGGGGCGGCCCGGCTCAAGGCGTCGCTGCCGATCGGATCGGTGGACGACGTCGGCTCGTGGGTGGCCTTCGACGTGCAGGGCCAGGAACTCCAGCAGCTCGCGGGCCAGATCGTGAGCTGGTCGCCGAGGGCGGCGCGCGGCCTGTTCTTCGACAGGTACACGCACGCCAAGCCGCAGGTGATCATCCCGTTCGGGGTCGAGGAGGCAAGGGAGTGAACGGTGACGCGGCACGCCGCTACAAGGAGATCGCCGGGCTGAACACCGAGGCGGTCGAGCGGCTGCGCGAGGCCGACCGCGCCCTGGTGGAGCGGCTGGCCGCGGAGGTGCTTGCCGCCGAGAACGCGCTCGCGCAGGTGTCCGAACGGGAGCGGGTCGCGCGGGTCGGCGTCGAGCTGGCCTGGGAGCGCGCCATGGAGGACCTCTGGGGTGAGACCTGGCTCAAGGTCGAGCCGATGCCCGAGCCGGCGAGACCGTCGGCCGATATCGAGCCGCGCGAGGCGGATGCCGAGGTCGGGCGCACGCTCGAAGCGTTGCAGGATGCGCTGCGCAAGCCGTCGATGCTGCCGAGGCTGCACCGTTAAATACTGAACTTATCAGTTTCGGAATTATCGAGTGGTACCCGTGGTTGTGCGGAGCGACGATGGCTCAAACGCACAACGATGTGGAGGACCACAGATGACCAGCGCGATTCCGTCGACCGGCGTCGAGATCCACCTGGCGCAACGCCCCAAGGGTTGGCCGACCAAGGACACCTTCGCCATTGTCGAGGCCCCGGTGCCGACGCCCGGCGACGGTCAGGTCCTGGTGCGCAACCTGATGATGAGCGTCGACCCGGCCATGCGCGGCCGGATGAACGACGTCAAGTCCTACGTGCCGCCGTTCGAGTTGAACAAGCCGATGGAGGGCGGCGCGGTCGGCGAGGTCATCGAGTCGAACTTCCCTGGCCTTGAGCCGGGTGACACCGTGCTGCACGGTCTCGGCTGGCGCGAGTACGCGGTGCTGGACGGCAAGCGTGCGGCCAAGGTGGACCCGTCGCTCGCGCCGGTCGGCGCCTACCTCGGCGTGCTCGGCATGCCCGGCCTTACCGCGTACGCGGGCCTGCTGGAGGTCGCCGCGTTCCAGCAGGGCGAGACCGTGTTCGTCTCCGGCGCCGCCGGCGCGGTCGGTTCGGTTGTCGGTCAGATCGCCAAGCTCAAGGGCGCAGCGCGGGTGGTCGGCAGCGCGGGTTCGGCGGACAAGGTCAAGCACCTCGTCGACGACCTCGGCTTCGACGCCGCGTTCAACTACAAGGACGGTCCAGTGCTCGAACAGCTGCGCAAGGCCGCACCGGAGGGCATCGACGTGTACTTCGACAACGTCGGCGGCGAGCATCTTGAGGCCGCGATCGAGGAACTGCACGTGCACGGCCGGGTCGCGGTCTGCGGCATGATCTCCGTCTACAACGCGACCGAGCCGACGCCCGCTCCGCGCAACCTGCCCGAGATCATCAAGAAGCGCCTCACCCTGCGCGGCCTGCTCGTGCTCGACCACGCGAACCTGCGCGAGGACTTCCAGCGCGAGGTCGGCGGCTGGCTGCGCGAAGGAAAGCTCCAGTACCGGGAAACCGTTGTCGAGGGCATCCGCAGCGCGCCGGAGGCCATGCTCGGCCTGCTGCGCGGCGACAACACGGGGAAGATGCTCGTGAAGATCACATGATCGCCCGATTGTCAAATCGCGCGATTTCAGTTTCCTGCTCGAAATCTTTCTCAGGGTCCTGATTCGGGCTCCGGCCGGCCTGAATTTGTGATGGATAATCACAGATCCCCAGGTCGGCCGCTCGTATGTCAGGGTTGCTCATAACGCCTGAATTTCAGGGCCCGAAACCCTATCATCTGATCGGATTGACATTGGCGGCGACTGCTGATCTTTCCCAACTGGTGACTTATGGTCGATTCCATTGGTCCCTGCCGGAAAGAGGCACACATGCTGATCGAACTCGTCATCTCGCACGCCATCCTTGCCATCGTCGCGATCAGGTCCGGGGTTCGCGAACTACGGATCTACCTGCGCCACAGGAGAAACCGGGAGACACTGCGGCTCGCCGTCATGGCGCGGCACGGCAAGCACTACGTCGAACTGCCACACGGCAAGCACCGGCTCAAGGACTACCCGCGCGCACACCGGTTGTGCACCAAGAACCATCCGTGTGCGTACAAGGTGAAGCACCTCAAGGGAGTTCCGGCCACCGTCTACGTCCGTGAGGCGCGAGCGGACGGCGCGTACCGCACCGGCACCACCGCCGGCCTGCCCCCGAGCACGACCGACCACCGCGCCAAGCACGAGTATCCGACCCGGTCCGACTACATCTCGAAAAGCGACTACAACACGCTGACAAATCTAAAAGTCAAGCCCTACTATCGGTCCAAGCCGGCGGCCTGAATCAACTTTCCCGGGTTGAGAATCCCAGCCGGATCGAGCGTCTTCTTCACCGCGGCGAGCACCTCGACGCCGAGGTCGCCGATTTCCGCACGCAGATAGTCCGCGTGGTCGACGCCGACCGCGTGGTGGTGGGAAATGGTGCCGAGCGGGCCGCCAGTGCCGGGCATTCCCGAGATGGCCCGGCACGCGGCGGCCTTGGCCCGGCGCCACTGCGCGACCGGGTCGGCCGAACGCGGCACGAGCACGGTGAAGTACAGCGACGCGCCGGTCTCGTAGGCGTGCGACACGTGGCACATCACCACGGGTCGCACGCCCTCGGTGTGCAGTTCGCCGATCAGCGCCTCGCGGACCTCGGTACGCAACTCGGAGAGCTTCGCCCAGCTCGTCGCGGTTTCCAGCGTCTCGACGCACATGCCGATGTCGAGCAGGGCGTCGCGCTGGCGCGGCCCGGAGAACCGGCCGTGCTCCCACCCCGCACCGACCGCCCTGCCGAGCCGGATCGGTCGGTGCCGCCGCAGCGCGGCCAGGGTCGCTGCGCGCTTTGCGGCCAGTTCCCTTGCGGATTCGGCCTCCCAGCCCAGGATCAGCAGGCACGGCTCGCTGACCTGGCGCGCCCGCAGGTAGCCGCGCAGCGCGGCGGTCTGCCAGCCACCCTTGAGCGCGAAGGAGATCTCCGTCTCGTCCATGTCGGAAAGTCGGGTGACGGTCGCCAGCACGCGTTGCTGCGCGAGCGCGCGCACGGCCGCGCTGCCCGCCTCCCAACTCGCCAACGCGAACCCTTCGTAACGGCGCGCGGTCGGCACCGGGCGCACCCGCACGGTCACCTCGGTGATCACGCCGAACGCGCCCTCGCTGCCCACCACCAGCGCGCGCAGGTCCGGCCCTGCCGCCGAAGCGGGCGCGACGCCCAGCCGCCACTGTCCGCGTGGGGTGGCCACCCGCAGTCCGACGACCATGTCCTCGAACCGGCCGTACCCGCAGGACGCCTGGCCCGCCGACCGAGTCGCGGCGAAACCGCCGATGGTGGCGCGTTCGAAGGACTGCGGCACATGCCCGAGCGTGAATCCGTGCGCGGCGAGCAGTCGTTCGGCGTCGGGCGCGCGGACGCCCGCCTGAAGGATTGCGGTGCGTGAAATCGGGTCGACGGACACCAGGGCGTCGAGCCGGCACAGGTCGAGCGCGAGCACCGCGACCTTGTCCCCGCGCAGCGCGGCCACCCCGCCGACCACCGAGGTGCCACCACCGAAGGGCACGACCCCGATCCCGTGCTCGGCGCACACCGCGAGCACCTCCTGTACCTGGACCGAATCCGAGGGCGTCACCACCGCATCCGGCGCCACGATCTCACCGGAGCCTCGGAACCGCAGCAGGTCCAGGTAGGACAGTCCGCCGGCGCGCCAGAGCCGCGCGTCGTCCGCGACGCTCACGTGGTCCGCACCGACCACCTCGACCAGGGCGTCCAGCGCAGCGGCCGGCAGGGCGGACGGCCCGAGCGTGCGCAGCGAGGCCGGCACGACCGGGGTCGACGTGGGCCGCAGACCGGTGCGCTCGGCCAGGCTGCGCAGCGCGTGCTGCGGCAGCGTGGCCGGCTCGTCGGCCCAGCGGTCGCGGGCGGTGTGGGAAATCGACGTGCTCACCGGTACAGTGTGACACATGACGTCCAATTGTCACATCGAGGCGGAGCAGTCGCCTCGGTCACCCGCGACCCGGGTCGCGCAGGACGCGCTGCTCGATGCGGCCCGAGCCTGCGTGTTGTCCGTCGGGGTGCGGCGCACCACGCTCACCGACATCGCCCGACGCGCCGGCGTGAGTCGGATGACCGTGTACCGCCGGTTCGCCGATGTGACCAGCGTGATGGCGGCCCTGATGACCAGGGAGTTCACCGCGCTGCTCGGCGAAGTCGCGAAATCCGCCGCCGTGCAGCCGACCGTGCGCGGCCAACTCGTGGCCAGCGCGGTCGCCGGGGTGCGGGCGTTGCAGACGAATCCGCTGATGACCAGCGTCCTGGAACGCGACCCCGAACTGCTGCTGCCCTACCTGTTCGAACGCATCGGCAGTACCCAACGGCTGATCGAGGCCGTGCTGGTCGCCCGGATCGAGGCAGGCCACCGCGACGGCTCGATCCGCCCCGGCGACGCGGCCGTGCAGGCGCGGGCGATCTTCCTTACCGGCCAGGCGTTCGTGATCTCGCACCAGCCGGCAACCACCGACCTGACCGATGCCGCACTGCTCGCCGAGTTCGAGACCATCCTCAACCGCGCCCTCACCCCGGAGCCCTGATGGACACCACGCTGAACGTCGCGCGGCGGGCGCGGGAACTGGCCGAACTCGCGGACGGGCGCGTTGTCGACGTACTGGTGGTCGGCGGCGGCATGACCGGTGCCGGCGCAGCCCTTGACGCGGCGTCGCGCGGGCTGTCGGTCGCCTTGATCGAGGCGCGGGATCTGGCGTTCGGCACGTCCCGGTTCTCCAGCAAGCTGGTGCACGGCGGCCTGCGCTACCTGGCCAACGGCGACGTCGGCATCGCCTACGAGAGCGCGGTCGAGCGCGGCGTGCTGATGAGCAACGTCGCGCCGCACCTGATCCGCACGTTGCCGCAACTCCTCCCGGTGCACGCCGGGCTTCCCGCGCGCAACGCGATGCTGGCGCGGATGGGCCTGCATGCCGGGGATCTGCTGCGCCGCGTCGCGCGCACCTCGGCAACGCTGCTGCCGCCGCCGCGCCGGGTGTCGGCCGCCGAGGCCATCGCACTGGTGCCCGGGTTGCGGCGGGACGGCTTGCGCGGCGGGCTGTTGTCCTTCGACGGGCAACTCGTCGACGACGCGCGACTGGTGGTGACGCTGGCGCGTACCGCGGCCGGGTTCGGCGCGCGAATCCTGACCAGGGTGCGCGCCGAGGAACTCGGATCCGACGGCGCGCTGGTGCGCGACTCGGTCAGCGGGCACGCTTTCCGGTTGGCCGCACGGTCGGTGCTCAACGCGACCGGCGTCTGGGCGGGCGAGTTGGTGGACTCGGTGCGGCTGCGGCCATCGCGCGGATCGCATCTCGTCCTGGACGGCATCCGGCTCGGCATCACCGGGACCGCCTTGACCGTGCCGATTCCCGGTTCGCTCAACCGGTTCGCGCTGTTGTTGCCGCAGCAGGACGGTCGCTGCTACCTCGGCCTTACCGACGAGCCGCTGGACGGTCCGATCCCGGACGTGCCAACGGTTCCCGAGTCGGATGTGGACTTCTTGCTTGAGGTCGGCTCGTCCGCGCTGGCGCGACCGCTGAGCAGGGCCGACGTGATCGGGCGGTTCGCAGGGCTTCGGCCGCTGGTGGCGTCGGGCAGTGGCAAGACAGGCAGTGGGAAGACGGCGGACCTCTCCCGCCGGCACGCGGTGCTGACCGGGCCGAACGGGGTGGTCACGGCGGTGGGCGGGAAGTTGACCACGTACCGGCGGATGGCGCAGGACGCGATCGACACGGTGGTCACCGCGCGTGGCCTGACCGCCGGAGCATCGCGCACCAGGAACATCAGGCTGATCGACCATCGGTCCACTGTGGATGTTTTGGAGGACGAACCGCTGCTGCCTGGCGGAACGGTGACCAGGGCCGACGTGCTGCGGGCTGTCCGGCACGAAGGCGCGATGACCGCGGCGGACGTGCTGGACCGGCGCACCCGGCTCGGCCTCGTCGACGCGGACCGGACGGCCGCGCTGCCGGAGGTGACCGCGCTGGTGGCGAAGTGTCTCGCGGAGCGGTAGTCGTTATCCTTGCCGTGACGCGGAGGAGGCACGAGTGGCGCACGCCGCACTGGACATCGACCGGATCAGCAAGCGTTACGGCGACCTCACCGCGCTGCGCGAGCTGAGCCTGCGGGTCGATGCCGGTGAGCTGGTCGGTTTGGTCGGCGGCGCAGGCGCCGGCAAGACCACCGCCATCCGAATCACCGCGGGCGTGCTGCCCGCCGACTCGGGCACGGTGCGCTGGCGCGAGCTGCCGATCAGCATCCGCAGGCGCGACGGGGTCGGGTACCTGCCGGCGCAGCGCGGGCTCTATCCACAGCTTCGTCTTGTCGAACAGTTGGTGTATCTGGGTGAACTGCACGGGCTGCCGATCAACGACGCGCATCGCGAGGCCGAACACTGGCTTGATCGGTTCGGCATGCGCGGGTTGCGCTCGCGGCGGATCAACACCCTGTCGCCGGCCGACCAACAACGCGCCCAGTTGGCGATCGCGCTGATGCCCGACCCGCAAGTCCTGGTTTTCGACCAGCCGTTCACCGATCTGGACCGGATCGGCATCGACGTGTTGAGCAACGTGTTGCGGGAGAAGGCGAACACCGGCGCGGCAGTGTTGTTCTCCTGTGCCGACTTCGACATCGCGGAACGCATCTGCGACCGGATCTGCATACTCCACAATGGACAACCGATTTCCGTTGGCACGCCTGCCGAACTGCGCACCGGTTACCTGGACACAGTCACTGTGGACGCTCCGGACGCGCCGCCCGGTTGGGCGGACAACCTGCCCGGCACGCGGGTGCGCGCGGTCACCGGGTCGCGGATCGTGCTGGAGATCGACGCCGACGCGGACGACCAGGTCATCCTGGCGACCGCGCTGAGCACCGGAACGGTCCGCGAGTTCAGCAGGCAACAATGCTCCCTGGCGGAGCGGTTCGGCGACCTGCTCGGAGGGCGGACGAGGTGACCCAGCCCAGCACGATCGGAGGGGTCTGGTGCCTTGCCAGGGGCGAGATGCGGGCTCGGCTGCGCGGTCGCTCGCTGCTGCTCGGCACGGCAGCCGGCATCCTGGCGCTCGCCGCGTACCTGCTCATCCAGGGCCTTGTGGTGAACAGGACCGACACCGAGACCGTCGGCCTGTCCGGCCAGGCCACCGTGCTCACCAAGACGCTACAGACGGCAACATCACAACTGGGCCTCACGGTGAACGTGACGACCGTGACCGACCAGGACACCGGCTTCGGGCAGGTGCGCTCCGGCAGCCTGACCGCGTTGGTCACCGGTCCGCCCGGCGCGTTGCAGGTGACCGTGCGCGACCAGCTCGACCCGAGGCTGCGCGCGGCCCTGACCGGCTTGGTCCAGGCGCAGGCGCTGGACGCGCAACTGGCCGAGGCCGGCCTGAAACCCGCCGATGTCAAGGCGGCCGTCGGCAGGGCACGATTGCGGGTCAGTCAGCTCGAAGTGGCCGATCCGCTGCGCGCGCAACGCCTCGGCCTCGCGATAGCTATGGCCGTGCTGGTCTACTTCTCGTTGCTGCTGCTGGGCAATCTGCTCGCCCGAGGCGTGGTGACCGAACGCGCCAACCGGATCACCGAGGTGCTGCTCTCCGCTGCGCGGCCCGGCCAACTCCTCGCCGGCAAGGTGCTCGGCCTCGGCCTGCTCGGCTTCGTCCAACTGGCCGTCGTCGGCCTGGTCGGCCTCGCCATCGCCGCCGGCACCGGCGTACTCACCGCAGGCGGCCTCGGTTTCGGCACGCTCGGCGCCGGCCTGCTCTGGTACCTGCTCGGCTTCGCCTTCTACGCAACCCTGTTCGCCGGCATCGGCGCGCTGGTAGCCAGGGTCGAGGAACTCCAGTCGGTGCTCACGCCAATCGTGCTGACCGCGTCGGTCGGCTTCGTGGTCGGCATCGACCTGCTGGTCCAGGCCCCGACCGGCGCCGCGAGCACCATCGTCTCGCTGCTCCCGCCGTTCGCCCCGTTCCTCATGCCCGGCCGCATCGCCCTCGGTGCGGCCGCCACCTGGCAGGTCGTGCTCGCCATACTCCTGATGCTCGCCGCCATCGTCATCGTGATCAGCTACTGCGGCCGCACCTACGCCGCCGCCATCCGCACCATCGGCGCCCGAGTCACCCTGCGAGACGCCCTGCTATAACTGATCGGCCGGTGCCACGAGGTGACACCGGCCGATGTGGACGATCAGCAGCGGACGATCAGCGGGACTCGATCGGGGTGAAGTCGCGCTCGGCGGGGCCGACGTAGAGCTGGCGCGGGCGGCCGATCTTGGTGGCCGGGTCCTTGACCATCTCGCGCCAGTGCGCGATCCAGCCGGGCAGCCTGCCGATGGCGAACAGGACGGTGAACATCCTGGTCGGGAAGCCCATGGCGCGGTAGATCAGGCCGGTGTAGAAGTCGACGTTCGGGTAGAGCTTGCGCTCGATGAAGTAGTCGTCGGACAGCGCGCGCTCTTCCAGTTTCATGGCGATCTCCAGCAGGTGGTCGTCGCCGCCGAGCTTCTTGAGGATCTCGTCTGCGGTGCGCTTGATGATCTTGGCCCTCGGGTCGTAGTTCTTGTAGACCCGGTGGCCGAAGCCCATCAGGCGGACGCCCTCCTCCTTGTTCTTCACCTTGTTCACGAACGCGTCGACGTTACCGCCGGAGCGCTGGATGTCCTGCAACATCTCCAGCACCGCGCTGTTCGCGCCGCCGTGCAGCGGGCCGAACAGGGCGTTGATGCCGGCGGAGATGCTCGCGAACAGGTTCGCCTCGGACGAGCCGACCAGGCGCACCGTCGACGTCGAGCAGTTCTGCTCATGATCGGCGTGCAGGATGAACAGCAGGTCGAGGGCCTTGGCGAGCGCCGGGTCGACCTCGTAGGGCTCGGCAGGCAGGCCGAAGGTCATCCGCAGGAAGTTCTCGACGAGGCCGAGCGAGTTGTCCGGGTAGAGGAACGGCTGGCCGACCGACTTCTTGTAGGCGTACGCGGCCAGCGTCGGCACCTTGGCCAGCAGCCGGATGGTGGACAGCTCCACGTTGGGCTCGTCGAACGGATTCAGGCTGTCCTGGTAGAAAGTGGACAGTGCGGACACCGCTGAGGACAGCACCGGCATCGGGTGCGCGTCGCGCGGGAAGCCGCCGAAGAATCCCTTGAGGTCCTCGTGCAGCAGGGTGTGCCTGTTGATCTTCTCGGTGAAGTCGGCGAGCTGCGCCTCGGTCGGCAGTTGGCCGTAGATCAGCAGGTAGCTGACCTCGATGAAGCTCGATCGTTCCGCTAGTTGCTCGATCGGGTAGCCGCGGTAGCGCAGAATGCCGGCACCGCCGTCGATGTAGGTGATCTCCGACGAGCAGGAAGCCGTGTTCACGAAGCCGGGATCGATCGTCACCAGGCCGGTGGTGGACAGCAGCTTCGTCACGTCGACTCCCGGGGACCCCTCCGTGACGGGTCTGACCGGAAGCTCCAACTCGCCGCCTGGATGGCGCAGCACAACGGTCTGAGTGCCGGCGGAGGTCGCGTCGGGCATTCGAGCCTCTTTCACGCTCGGACGAGGCGGGCCTGGGTAGGGCGAGAAGGCAAACCGAATCGGTGAAGTGACCGATCCAGTCCGACCACCGCGAATGACCACTCGGTCGGGGTGACCGACCGCAGCACCGCCCCGTTGGGGTCTGAGTCGGTTCTAACGTTAGTGGCAAATACACGTCTCGCCCACCCGGACGACACGTCAAGTCCCCCACATGGGACATCCATCACACGAGCTTGCTCTCCGGAATTGGCCGCCGACAAATGCTAGGCGATTTCCGCTGCATAAGGCGGTTCGGCGCCGACTCGGGAAACGGTGATTGCCGCGGCTTTCGCGGCATAACCGAGCGCGTCCTGCCAGGCGCCCGCGTCGAGTTCACGCAGCGTGGCGATGCTCGTCACGCCATGCCCGGTCAGCCAGGCCAGCAGCGCGGCATGGACCGTGTCCCCCGCTCCGATGGTGTCCGCGACCACGGTCGGCGCGGCCGGCACGTCCACCCGGCCGATCGTCTCGCTGAACACGGTCAGTCCGGCTCCGCCCCTGGTCAGTGCGACCGCGCCGACACCGGCGCGCAGCCATTCCTTGACCAGCGGGAGCACGTCGGTCCCGTCCGGCGCCTGCGCCAGCCACGAGGCGTCCTCGATCGACGCCTTGAGCAGGCCGACGGAGGGCAACCAGGAGGCGAACCTGGCCCGGTAGGCGCGGGGGTCGGCGATCAGGCCGGGCCGGATGTTCGGGTCGAGCACGGTCAGCCGACCCGCGGCGGCCTCCCGGTGCAGCATGGTCTCGTAGACGGTCGCGCCCGGGTCGAGCACCATGCCGAGCGTGCCGAGCGAGAGCACGCTCACGTCCTCCGGCAGTGGGCCGGGGTCGGCGACCAGGCGGTCGGCGGTGCCCTGGACGTGGAAGGTGTAGCGGGCCGAGCCGTCGTCGGTGAGCGTGACGACCGCGAGCGTGGTCGGCTCAGGGCCGCGTTGCAGCAGGTCAAGCCGTACGCCCGCGGCGAGTAGCCGGTCGACGAGCGCGTCGCCGAACGCGTCGGTGGAGATCCTGGACAGGAACCGCACCGGCGCGCCGAGCCTGCCAACCGCGACCGCGGTGGTGTACGGGCCGCCGCCGAGCCGGGGCAGCAACGGCCGCAGCGCACCGGTCCGGCCGGGCTCCTCTGCCGGTGCGGGGACCAGATCCACCAATGCCTCGCCGCCGACCACGATCACCGCGCACCTCGTTCGTTGCGTTCGTTTGCGTTCGTTTGCCTCGTTCAGGTTTCGACCGGCACGAATCTACCCACCGCGCGGTCCGGGTTTTGTACCGTAGGACGTCCGACCGTACGGCTGCTGGAGGATCTGATGCCGGCTGAGCGGAATCTGCCGTCCGCGGATGCGGAGGACCTGATCGCGCTGGTGCGCGAGATCGCGACCGAGGAGTTGACTCCGGTCGCTTCGGAGTACGAGGAGGCGGGCCGCTTCCCGCGCGAGAAGTTCCGGTTACTCGGCAAGAGCGGCCTGCTCGGCCTGCCCTATCCGGAGGACGTCGGCGGCGGCGGGATGTCCTACGAGGTGTACCTCCAGGTCGTCGAGGAGCTGGCCACCGCGTGGATGACCATCGGCGAGGGCCTGTCCGTGCACACCATGTCCTGCTACGCGCTGGCCAACTTCGGCACGGACGCGCAGCGCGCACGCTGGCTGCCGGACATGCTCGGCGGCGGGTTGCTCGGCGCGTACGCGCTGTCCGAGGCGCACGCCGGGTCCGACCCGGCCTCGATGCGCACGCGCGCGGTGCGGGAGGGCGACTCCTACGTCGTCAACGGCAGCAAGGCGTGGATAACGCATGCCGGGGTCGCGGACTTCTACACGATGATGGTGCGCACCTGCGATGAGCCGAGCGGCCACATCAGCTGCCTGCTCGTCGACGCCGCGACACCGGGCCTCTCCTCGGCAAGGCCGGAGCGGACCATGGGCCTGACCGGCTCGGTCGTTGCCCAGCTGCACCTTGAGGACGCCCGGGTGGACGCGGACCGGTTGATCTCCAGCGAGGGCGCGGGGCTGCGCATCGGGCTGGAGGCGCTGAACTCGGGCCGGTTGGGCATCGCGGCCTGCGCTGTCGGGCTCGCGCAGGCCGCGTTGGACGAGGCCGTGCGCTACGCCAAGCAGCGCACCCAGTTCGGCAAGCCGATCATCGACTTCCAGGGCCTTGAGTTCCTGCTCGCGGACATGGCCGCCGCCGTGGAATCGTCGAGGGCGACCTACCTGGAGGCGGCCCGGCGCAGGGACCGGGGATTGCCGTTCCGCAAGCAGGCGTCCATCGCCAAGCTGATCGCGACCGACAACGCGATGAAGGTGACCACCGACGCGGTGCAGGTCCTCGGCGGTGCCGGTTACACAAGGGACTTCCCTGTCGAGCGGTACCTGCGCGAGGCCAAGGTGCCGCAGATCTTCGAGGGCACCAACCAGATCCAGCGCATGGTGATCGCGAGGGAGCTGCGTAGGAGCTGACCCGGTGAAACCCGCCGGCTTCACCGGGTGGGCGGAAAAACCCTCAGCTCAACGGCAGGAAACCCCAGCGGCCCGACCAGGACTCGCTGGGAGCGAGGGTGATCAGGTCGTCGCCGGAGTTCAGCGCGTTCGGCGGACACGTCATCGGTTCCACCGCGACGACACCGTCGCCTCGGCCGGGGAACTCGGACGGGGTGAACACCTGCACCCAGCGGAAGGTCGGGTCGGCCCAGAGTTCGACACCACCTTGCTCGCTGGTCAGCCGGTGGTGGATCAGGCCGTCCTGACCGGGGAGGCATTCGCCGAACGGTTGGTCGAGGTTGACCCCGGCGAGCGAGCGCGCGGTGCGGAAGTCGTACTCGGTGCCCTCGACCGGCTTGGCCGGCCCGGTCGGCATCATGGTGTTCGGGTCCAACGGAAGCACCGTGTTCGCGGACAGTTGTAGTTCGCTCTCCGCCCGATTCGCGTTGCCGGCCCTCGGGTAGGGGTGCGTGCCGACGCCGAACGGCACCGCTGCCTCGCCGATGTTGCGCACCGAGTGTGTGACGGTAAGGCCGCGTTCGTCCAACGCGTAGTCGATGGTGGTGTGCAGCGCGACCGGCCAGCCCTGCTGCACCGGAATGTCGGTGGCCAGCATGATCCGGGCCGACGACTGCTGCACGACCTCCCAGACGTGGTCGCGGACCAGGCCGTGGATGGCGTGGCCGCGACCGGGCTCGTTGACGGGCAGGTGCTGCTCGGCGCCGTCCCAGCGCCACACGCCATGGTCGATCCGGTTCGGCCAGGGCACCAGCACGCTGCCGGCACCCAGCGGCGGCTCCTCACCCTCGGCGAAGGTTTCCAGGTAGGGCACGCCGGCCACCTCGAAGACACGCAGGCCGGCGCCGATCCTCGTGATCACGGCGCGACTTTGGCCCGAGGTGATCTCGTAGTCCGCGGTTGTCATGGCGGCAGCCTAACGCCGAGCAGTGATCAGCCTGCGTCCACGAGCTTCGCGAACTCGATCACCTGGCTCTGCTGCACGTCGCCGACCACGGTGACGTCATTGGCGGCGACTCCGGAGGAGAGCTGCTTGGCCGCGAACACCACGGCGCCGGTCGAACCGTCGGACGCGGAGATGGTGCAGTAGAACGCGGCGTCGGCACTTCCGATCCCGGACAACGACTGCACGTTGGCCGCGTGCGCGGCGGTGGTGAGCTGCTGCTGGGCGTTCTGCAGGACGGTGTTCACGGTCGCGGTGGCCACGCCCGAGTAGTCGAACGCGACCACGTTGATCACCACCTGGTTCGTCCCTGAGCCTGCGGTGATGTCGCAGCTCACCGCCGTCACGCCGGAGTTGCTGTGCTCGGGGCCGGTGGCGACCTTCGCACCGGCCACCCCGAACGCCTGCTGGACCATGGCCGGCTTGATGGTGGCGCAGAACCGGTCTGCCGCGGTGCTGCCACCGCCGCCCGACTGGCTGGGTGTGGTGGTGGGCCCGGTGGTGGGCGCTGCGGTGGTGGGCGTTGACCCGGCCCGCGGCGTGCCGCCGATCTCCTTCGCGCACCCGGCGATGCTCATCGTGGCGAGCATCGCGCCGACACCAAGACCAACGGCGATCGTGCGGCTACGCGACATGAGCCCAGTAGACACCACGTATCGCGGGCGAAGCCGATCAGGGGGCCAGGCGGCGTACTCGCCAGTCGTCGCCGGCGAGCTCGAACACCAGCCGGTCGTGCATGCGGTCACGCCTGCCCTGCCAGAACTCCACCGTCTGCGGGCGGATCCGCCAACCGCCCCAGTGCGGCGGCACCGGGATCTCGTCGGTGTTCGCGAACTGCCGGTTGATGTTGGCCAGCGCGCTGTCCAGAGTAGAACGGCCGTTGACCGCCCTTGACTGCGGCGATGCCCACGCGCCCAACTGCGAGCCGCGCGGCCTGCTCGCCCAGTAGGCCGCGGTCTCCGCCTGGCTGACCTTCTCAACGACGCCGCGCACGTGTGCCTGGCGTTGCATGGCGAACCAGGGGAAGGTGGCCGACGCGAACCGGGTGGAAATCAGGTCGTGGCTCTTGTTGGAGGTGTAGTTCGTGTAGAACACCACGCCACGCTCGTCAAGGCCCTTGCACAGGACGGTCCGGGAGGACGGGCGACCCTCGGGGTCCGCGGTCGCCAACACCATCGCGTTCGGTTCCGGCAGGCTGGCCCTTGTCGCCTCGTCGAGCCACTGCTGGAGCTGCTCGAACCAGGTGCGCCGCAGCGAGCCCTCGTCGAGCACCCCTTCCTCGTAGGAGACCCGCATCGCGGGGAGTTCGAGTGCGATATCGGTCTGGGACATCCCGATCACCTTCCGGCCTGTCGGACCCGTTGTGCGGGGTTGTTGGCGGCTGGTTTGCGCGGCTGGTTAGCGGAGGGTCGGTGGAATTCACCGGTAATGAGTTGACGCTACGGGTTAACCGGCGTTCGCGAAACCGCCCGAGCGGTGATCCGGGCCACCGAGGTGGAGTACTTTTCGCGAGGTCAGTCACTGGATCGAGCTCGGGATCGAATCAGAAAGGTTTACTTGCGCGGTGAGTACTGAGGCTGCCACTTCGGACGGGTTCGTACCCGGACTGGAAGGCGTTGTCGCGTTCGAGACCGAGATCGCCGAGCCGGACCGCAACGGGGGCGCGCTGCGCTACCGCGGCGTGGACATCGAGGACCTGGCCGGCAAGGTGACGTTCGGCAACGTGTGGGCGCTGCTGGTCGACGGCCGGTTCGGTCCCGGCCTGCCGCCCGCGGAGCCGTTCCCGCTGCCGGTGCACACCGGCGACGTCCGGGTCGACGTGCAGGCGGCGCTGGCCATGCTCGCCCCGATCTGGGGTTACCAGCCGCTGCTGGACATCACCGACGAGCAGGCGCGCGAGCAGCTGGCGCGGGCCTCGGTGATGGCCCTGTCCTACGTTGCGCAGTCCGCGCGCGGTATCCACCAGCCCGCCGTGCCGCAGGCCCGGGTCGACGAGAGCGCCACCATCACCGAGCGGTTCATGGTCCGCTGGCGCGGCGAGCCCGATCCTGCGCACGTGCGCGCGGTCGACGCCTACTGGGTTTCCGCCGCCGAGCACGGGATGAACGCGTCCACGTTCACCGCGCGGGTGATCGCCTCGACCGGATCGGACGTGGCGGCGTCGCTGTCCGGTGCGATCGGCGCCATGTCCGGCCCGCTGCACGGCGGCGCGCCTGCGCGGGTGCTGCCGATGATCGAGGAGGTCGAGCGGATCGGCGACGCGCACAAGGTGGTCGCCTCGATCCTGGACCGGCACGACCGGCTGATGGGCTTCGGCCACCGCGTCTACCGGGCCGAGGACCCGAGGGCGCGGGTGCTCCGCCGCACCTGCCGAGAGCTGGGTGCCGAGCGCTACGAGGTTGCCGTCGCGCTGGAACAGGCCGCGTTGGAGGAGCTGCGCGAGCGCAGGCCGGATCGCGCCATCGAGACCAACGTGGAGTTCTGGGCGGCCGTGATCCTGGACTTCGCCCAGGTCCCGCCGCACATGATGCCGGCCATGTTCACCTGCGCGCGGACCGCTGGCTGGTGCGCGCACATCATGGAGCAGAAGCGGACAGGACGACTGGTGCGCCCCTCCGCCCGCTACGTCGGGCCTGCCCCGCGCGGACCGCAGGACGTGGAGGGCTGGGACAGCATCGCGCACGGGTGAGGCGAAACACGGACGTGACGTCCGTGACATCCCTACGACACTCGGGGCAGCAGCGCGCCACCAGGTGGGAATGCGACACTGACCACACCGGCAACGGCGCCGGGCTGCCCCCTGTCCAGACCCGCTCTTGAAAGGCGCCGCACATGACCAAGGCCGCCGACCCCCTCACGCTCGAACTGCCCGCCGATTTGAAGCCCTCCGACGGCCGGTTCGGTTGTGGCCCGTCCAAGGTTCGGCCGGAGCAGCTCGCCGCGCTCGCCGCCTCCGGTGCCGAGTTCATGGGCACCTCGCACCGCCAGAAGCCGGTCAAGTCGCTGGTCGGTCGGGTGCGTGCCGGGCTGAGGGAGCTGTTCGCGCTGCCGGATGGCTACGAGGTGGTGCTCGGCAACGGTGGGACAACGGCGTTCTGGGACGCGGCCGCGTTCGGCCTGGTTCGCGAGCGGTCGCTGCACCTGACCTACGGCGAGTTCAGCTCGAAGTTCGCCAAGGTCACCCAGGGCGCGCCGTTCCTGGCCGACCCGGTGGTGGTCAAGGCCGAGCCGGGCAGCGCGCCGGCGCCGCGGACCGCTGAGGGTGTCGACCTGATCGGCTGGGCGCACAACGAGACCTCGACCGGCGTGATGGTGCCGGTCAGCAGGCCGGCCGGGTCGGAGAACGCGCTGGTCGCGATCGACGCGACCTCGGGCGCGGGCGGCCTTCCGGTCAGGGCCGAGGACTTCGACGTCTACTACTTCGCGCCGCAGAAGTCCTTCGCCTCAGACGGTGGCCTGTGGATCGCGCTGATGAGCCCGGCCGCGCTGGAGCGGGTCGCCGAGATCGGCTCATCGGACCGCTGGGTGCCGGAGTTCCTGTCGCTGCCGACCGCGCTGGACAACTCGGTCAAGGACCAGACCTACAACACTCCGGCCGTGGCCACCCTGTTCCTGCTGGCCGAGCAGCTGGACTGGATGAACGGCAACGGCGGCCTCGCCTGGACGACCGGCCGCACCCAGGACTCGTCGAGCAGGCTGTACAACTGGGCGGAGAAGACCGCCTACACGACCCCGTTCGTCGCCGACGAGGCCAACCGCTCCTACGTGGTCGGCACGATCGACTTCGCCGACGAGGTGGACGCGTCTGTGGTGGCGAAGGTGTTGCGGGCCAACGGAATCGTGGATACCGAGCCGTACCGCAAGCTCGGCCGCAACCAGTTGCGGATCGCGATGTTCCCGTCGATCGAGCCGGACGACATCACCGCGCTTACCGAGTGCATCGACTGGGTAGTCGCACGATTGACCGCGGAATGACAACGTGGGATCACACGTGGATCTCGATGGACTCGGCGCGCCTGCCGCGTCAAGGAGGCGCGCCGACCTAACGTCGTACCCGGCGAGGTGAAGTCATCAGGAGGCCGTGATGCGTGCGCTGCGAGTCGTGGGACTCAGCGAGGACGGTGAGACCGTCATCCTTGAGGACCTCACGCGCAGCGAGCGGTTCACCGTTCCCGCGGACGAACGACTGCGCGCGGCGGCCAGAGGCGACATCACCCGACTCGGCCAGATCGCCATCGAGCTGGAGAGCCAGATGCGTCCTCGTGAGATCCAGACCCGCATTCGCGCGGGTGAGTCCGTTGATCAGGTCGCCGCGGCATCGGGCCTGCCGGTGAACAAGGTGGAGCGGTTCGCCTACCCGGTTTTACTCGAACGGTCCCGCACGGCTGAGCTGGCGCAACGGGCCCACCCGGTGCGCGAGGACGGCCCGGATGTGCAAACGCTTGCGGAGGTCGCGGCCCACGCATTCGGCCTGCGTGGTCAGGACTACTCGACGGTGACCTGGGACTCGTGGCGTGGCGAGGACGGCAAGTGGGTCGTGCAGCTGTCGTGGCAGACCGGGCGCTCGGAGAACCACGCGCACTGGGCGTTCCACCCTGGTGCGCACGGTGGCACGGTCAGCCCGCTCGACGACCTCGCGCTCGACCTGATGGACCCGAACGCGGCCAACCGACCGTTGCGCACGGTCCGGCCGGTCACCGAGCTGGCCAGGCAGGCCATGGACGTCGCGCCAGCGCCGGTCCGGCCGGTCGAGGTCGAGCCGGTGGTGGTCGAGCCAGAGCCGGAACCGGAACCCGAGATCGTCGAGCCGGAACCGGAACCGGTGGCGGCCGAGCCCGTCGTGACCGAGCCGGTCGAGGTTGAGCCGGTCGAGGTTGAGCCGGTGGCGGAGGAGCCAGAGCCCGAGCCGGCCCTGGTGCCCGAGCCGGAGCACGCTGCCGAACAGCCCGCCGCGCGCAAGGAGCCTCCTGCCCCGCCGAAGCGCGGCAAGAAGAACCACCCGATCGTGCCGTCCTGGGAGGACGTGCTGCTCGGCGTCCGCGGCCAGCGTGGCTAGAGCAGGGCGAGCTAGAGCAGCGTGAACTAGAGCAGGGTGAACAGCAGCGCGATCCAGGCCAGCGCGATGCCGGCGATCACGCCGTAGGCGACCCAGCGCCAGACCGGCATGTTGCGCGCGAGCCAGATGGACGGGGCGAGACCGAGCGCGATGATCACGTTGGCGGCCACCGCCAGCCAGCGGCTGGCCGCGCCAAGCGCCTCGGACAGTGCGATCACCGCGAACAGCACCACCATCGCGGCGAACCCGCTGACCACAAGACCGGTCCCCCAGGGCGTGCGCGGAGCGGGTCGGTCGGGGCGTTCGTGCTCCGGTTCGCCGACGTCGACGATCTCGCCGGTCAGCGGGTCGACGTAGCTGATCACCATGCCCATCTCGGCGGCGAGCCGGGTGGCGAGCTGATGGCCGCGCCGGGAGATCAGGCCGCTCGCCGCGCTGGCGCCGCCGCCCTCGGTGTTCGCGGACCTGGCCACCACCTCGGCGACCCTGGCCCACTCGTGCAGGGCGCGGGCCAGGTCGGCGTCGAGCTCCATCTCGTCCGCATCGAGATCGACGTCGTCGTCGGCCAGTACCGCGCGACCGTCGCGGGCGCGAAGCTGCACCGGCCTACCTCCATTCTCGACAAGACCGTTGACCATGAAATTACTCACCTGGGTGCAAAGCGTGAAACACCACCGCCGCCGCGGTGGCAACATTCAGCGAATCCACACCTTCGACCATCGGGATGCGCACCCGCAGGTCCGCGCCGCGCAGCGCCCGCTCGCTCAGGCCGGGGCCCTCCGACCCGAGCAGCACCGTGTCCCGTTCGGTCGGCCGCACCGTGGACAGCGCGGTCGCGCTCGCCATCGGGGTCAGCGCGAGCACCCGGTGTCCCGCCGCGCGCAGCAGGCCCAGTCCGGCGTCCAGGTCGGGCACGGTGGCGAAGGGGACGCGCAGCACGTGCCCCATGGACACCCGGACGCTGCGCCGGTAGAGCGGGTCGGAGCAACCCGGCCCGAGCAGCACGCCGTCCACGCCGAGCGCGGCAGCATTGCGAAATATCGAGCCGAGGTTCTCGTGATCGCCGACGCCTTCGAGCATCGCGAGCAGGTGTGATCTTTCGGCCAACTCGGCGGCGTCGGGTTGGGGCGCGCGGTCCGCGACCGCGAGCACGCCTCGGTTGAGATGAAAGCCGACAACGCCGGCCATCACCTCGGCCGAGGCGATGTATACCGGGACAGCCAATCTGGACAGTTCGGCATCGAGCTGTTCAATTCGTCGAGGCACGCCGAGCAAAGCGCGAACCGGATATGCCGAATTCAACAACCTGCCGATGACCACCGTGCCCTCGGCGATCACCAAACCCCGGCCTCCTGGCCGATCAGGTCGCCGGTCGGCCGTGGTGAGGTCGCGGAAGTCGTCGACCCGACGATCATCCGGGTCGGTGATCTCGATCATGCTCGGCACGTCGGGTGAGTCTGCCAGACAGCACCGGATTGGCCGCTAGCCGATCGTCCGAGCCCGTGTCACGGTGGGTTTTCAGCGCGGGAGGGCGGGCGATGAGACAGGACGCCGCATGGCGGGCGGCCAGCAGCGTTGATCGGCAACAATTCCGCGAAAAAGTGCGTCGTTGCCTTGACGCGCTGGCCATGATGCTGGCTGGCGACAGCTTTTCCTTCCAGCAAAGAAAAATCGGCCTTGAGATCGAGTTCGACCTGATCAACGAGCAGTTCGGACCGGCCATGGCCAACGCAGCGGTGCTGGAAAAGCTGAACAATCCGGCCTTCACCACCGAACTCGGCCAGCAGAACATCGAGCTCAACGTGCCACCGAGACCGTTGCAGGGGGACCAGGCGCTGCGTCTGGAACGGGAACTGCGCGCGTCGCTGTTGGCCGCGAGCGATCTGGCCGGCGAACTCGGTGTCACGCTGGTGATGATCGGGACCCTGCCAAGCCTGCGCCTTGAGCACTTCGACCCGAAGTGGCTGTCCAACGGAGCCCGCTACGCCAAGCTCAACAGCGAGATCTTCGCGGCGCGCGGCGAGGACATGCTGCTCAATCTGGAAGGCGCGCCCGACGCCACCGGCTCGGTCGACCGGTTGACCACCCGGGTCGGTTCGATCCTGCCCGAGTCGGCCTGCACGTCCGTGCAGCTGCACATCCAGACCGCGCCGAGAGATTTCGGCGCGTACTGGAACGCGGCGCAGTGCCTTGCCGGTGTGCAGGTTGCCCTCGGCGCGAACTCACCGTTCCTGCTCGGCAAGGCGTTGTGGCACGAGACCAGGATCCCGTTGTTCCTCCAGGCGACCGACACCAGGGCCGCGGAACTCGCCAACCAGGGCGTGCGGCCCAGGGTGTGGTTCGGCGAGCGCTGGATCGACTCGGTTTTCGACCTTTTCGAAGAGAACGTCCGGTATTTTCCCGGCCTCCTACCGGAAACCTCCACCGAGGATCCGCTCGCGGTGCTCCGCGAGGGACGCGCGCCGGAACTCGGCGAGCTGCGGCTGCAGAACGGGACGATCTGGCGGTGGAACCGGCCGGTCTATGACATCGTGGACGGTGTAGCGCACCTGCGACTGGAGAACCGGGTGCTGCCCTCCGGTCCGACCGTGTTGGACATGATGGCCAATGCCGCGTTCTTCTACGGCACCCAGCGCGCGCTCACCTCACTCGGCCGTCCACTATGGACCCGAATGTCCTTCCAGGCCGCCGAGGAAAACCTGCTGGCCGGTGCGCGGCTCGGCATGGGCGCGCAGTTGTACTGGCCGGGACTCGGCACGGTGGCGCCGGATGAGTTGGTACTGCGCAAGTTGCTGCCCATGGCCCACGAGGGCCTTCGCGAGCTCGGCATGACCGACGCGGCGGCCGATCGCTATCTCGGCGTGATCGAGCAGCGGTGCCTGCTCAGGCGCAACGGCGCGAGTTGGCAGCGGGACACCGTCGCGCGGTTGGAGGCACGCGGGGCGAGCCGGGAGAACGCGGTGCTCGACATGTTCCGCGGCTACGTCGAGCTGATGCGCTCAGGCGAGCCGGTGCACAGCTGGCCGGTCGGCGGGTGAGCCGTCCTGGCCCGTCGAGTGCGGACGATCACGGCCAGCACCAACGCGGCCAGCACCGCGATCCCGCCGCCGACGAGGAACGGCGAGCGGCCGCCGAACTCCTCGGCCAGCCAACCGGTGAGCGGCCCTGCGATCGGGTTGCCGCCGAGGAAGACCAGCATGTACAGGCCCATCACCCGGCCACGCATCTCCGGACTGGCGGCCAGCTGCACCGAGGAGTTCGCGGTGACCGTGAAGGTGAGCATGGCCGCGCCGACCGGGATCAGCATCAGGCCGAAGCTCAGATAGCTGGGCATGACGGTCAGCCCGGCCTCCAGCAGGCCGAACACCAGCGCGCCGCCGATCAGCATCCTCCTGGTCGGCCTGCCCCTTGCCGAGCGGCGCGCGGCAAGGGTGGCGCCGAGCAGGGTGCCGACCGCGATCATCGTGGTCAGCAGGCCGTAACCGGTCGCGCTGCGATGGAACACGTTGGCCGCGATGTTGGCCAGCGTCACCTGGAAGTTCATCGCGAACGTGCTCACGCAGAAGATGAGCACCAGCACCATGAGGATGTCCGGCTTGCCGCGCACGTAGCGCACGCCCTCGATGAGCTGACCGCGCTTGCGCGGCGCGACCGGCCCCCGGTACAGCTTCGCCGGGTCCATCATGATCAGCCCCACGATCACCGCGACGAACGTGCCCGCGTTGAGCAGGAACACCCAGCCGGTGCCGATCAGGTTGATCAACACGCCCGCGATGGCCGGACCGACGATCCTGGCCAGGTTGAAGGTCATCGAGTTCAGCGCGACCGCGTTCGGCAACTGTTGCTTGCCGACCATCTCCATCACGAACGACTGGCGCACCGGCTGGTCGATGGCGGCGAAGCAGCCGAGCAGGAAACACATCAGGTAGACCTGCCACAGGGCGGCCGAGTTCGTGACCACCAGCAGGCCGAGCGCGAGCGCGGAGAGTCCCATACCGGCCTGGACGACGATCTCCAGCTTCCGCTTGTCCATCCGGTCGGCGAGCATGCCGGCCCAGGCGGAGAGCACCAGGGTCGGCGCGAACTGGAGCGCGGTCGCGATGCCCAGTGCCATCGGGCTGCGCGCGGACAGTTCCAGCACCAGCCAGTCCTGTGCGACCCGCTGCATCCAGGTCCCGATGTTGGACACGATCTGGCCGGACGCGAACAACCGGTAGTTCCGCTCGGACAGTGCGCCGAACATGGCCTTGAGCGAGGCGAACCGCGAACGGGGAGGTGGGTCCACAATGGATTCGACGGGTGTCGGTTCCTGGGTAGGGGTGGTCGCCTCTTCTCGGGTTCCGTTCACCTGTGCCGTCACCGTGCTACTGCCCCGCCATCCTGTCGATGATCTCGGCTGCCTTGTCCAGCAGCTCCCGTTCGTCCTCCGTCAGCTCAGCGAGCCGACGGTCCAGCCACGCCTCCTTGGCGCTGACCTGTGCGTCGTGGAAAACCCGTCCGGCCTCGCTGAGCGCGACGATCGCCTGGCGCCCGTCGGTCGGATGCGGTTGTCTTGTGACGAAGCCCATCTCCTCCAGCGCGGCGATGACCCTGGTCATCGACGGCGGCTGCACGCCCTCCTTGGCGGCCAGCTCGCCCGGCGTCAACGGCCCGCACTTGTGCACCGTTGACAGGGCGGCGAGCTGGGTGAGCGACACCGTCGAGTGGGTGCGCTGCGCCCGAAGCCTGCGGTTGAGCCGCACCACGGCCAACCGCAACCGGCTGGCGAGGGAACGCTCCTCCGCACGGGGCTCCGCCACGTAGTTAGTGTAGCTCACGAACTATATCGGCGACACGTGTGCATGCCCACTACCGCACGCGTCCGATAGGCTGCTGACGTGCCCGAACAGCCCCTGCGGCAACCGCCACCGCTGCCGAGCAGGCTCACCGACCTGCGGCCGCCGCTGTGGATCGGCATCGGCCTGTGGTTCGTCGCGTTCGTGGTGCTGCTCGTCGCCCGGCTCGGCTTCCACGCCGGCCCGCCGACCGTCTGGCTGTGGACCTGCTTCGCCGGCTGGGTGCTCGGCCTGATCGGCATGTCGATCGTGTACTGGCAGCGCGGCGCCGCCCGCCGCGGCTCGCGTTCCGCGCAGCACGTGGACTAACGCGGTGTCGACTAGTGTCCTGCGCCTGAAATTCGGTGGATAAGTTCGGTGATCCAGGTGGTGGCTGGCAAGGCGGAGGAGGAGCCGGTACCGCTGTTGTACCGGCGACGACGACAACGCCGCCAGGCGCCGCCTGGGCGCCGGAATTGCCACCACGATTTCTGGCGCCGGACACTAGCGCAGGGCGGTTCCCGCAGTCGGGTCGGTGAGCAGGCCGGCCAGCAGCCACCGGTCCGACCAGCGGTCCAACACCCAGGCCAGCGCCCTGGCCAGCCCTTCTGAGGAGTCCTCGGCGTAGACGGTGTCCGCGCCGTACTCGTGCTCGATCACCCACCAGTCGACGCGCTGGCCGTCCACCACCAACTCGTCGGTGACGAACACCAGGCCGTCCGGCACATGCACGCCGAGCAGCGAACACGCCAACCGGATCGCGCCAAGATCCGACCAGGCCACCGGCTCGCCGTCCAGTTCGGGTGCCGCGGTGACCACCTCGCTGGCCAGCGGGATGTTGCACAGCTCGGCAAGGCTCTCGATCGGGTCGAACTCGGCGTCCTCGGTGACCGGCAGGATCCGCGCGGCCAGCACGCGGTTCTCCGGCAGCACCGAAAGGAACCACGGTCGGTCCAGCAGCACGGCGTCGGCGGCGTCCGCGGTCTCGCCGGAGATGGTGCGCACCCGGTCGGGCGGCTGCACGTCCGTCGGTTCGAAACCACCGGCGGCCATGGCCGCGACGAGTTCCGCGTGCATGCGCATGGCCGTGCCCGACGAGACGTCGCGGTCCGGATCGCCGAGCCGGTGCAACATCTCCTGCGCGTCCGGCGCGTCCGAGATCACCAGTTCGGCCTGCACGCCGACCGTCGTGAGCAGCTGCGCGGACAGGCCGAGATCGGGCACCTCGTCGTAGAGGCCGACCAGGTCGACGGCGCTCGGCAGCCGCCAGAACAGCGGCGGATGACCGCCGAGCACCGCGTAGCGGGCCAGCCACCAGGCCGAGTAACCGGCCGGGTCGGCGAGCGCGCGAGCGGTGTCCGGTTCGCCGGCCAGCAGGCGCAGCGCGGCGGGCCAGCACTCCTCGTCGACAAGGTCGAGGTCGCGGATGCCGATCAGCGTGTCCGGCGGCGAGACGTCCCCCTCGATCCACTCCCACCATTCGGCCTCGTCCGCGAGATCGTGGTCCGGTCCGGACGGCGACTCGTCCAGCACGACCGCGAAGTTGTTCAGCACGCCGACGGCGGCCAGCACGCGCGGCGCCCAGTCCTGTGCCAGCTCGTCCGCGAGCACACCGAGCGGCGCGTCCTGGCCGACCGCGTCCTCCGCGAGCACGTCGAGCAGCGGCGCGCCGGGCGCGACGAGTTCGGCCGCGCGCCGGGTGCCACCCTGATCGTCGGGCAGCGCGAGGTCACCGAGCCACGGCCGTTCGCCGACGCCGAAATCGGCCCGTTCGACAAGGCGCAGCACGGTGTCGACGAGGCCCTGGACGTCCACTCCGGACTGCGCGTCCGCGATGCTGTTCGCGACAGCGTCCCGCAGCGCGGGCGCGTCGAGCAGGTCCAGCGCGTCCGCGTGCCGGGCGCCGAGCCGCTCAAGCAGCGGATGCACCCCGTCCGGATCGGCGACCCGGAGGCCAACGATGTCCACTTCGGACAGCAGCTCGCCGACCTCGGCCGATGGCAGCAGCAGGTCGCGCGGGCCGAAGGACATCCGGCCGTCGATCAGCGGCACCGGCAGGCCACCGAGTTCGTTCGCGATGTCCGCGTCCGAGGCGACCCACCGGTTCAGCGCCGCGTACAGCCGCGCCCACCAGGCCGGCTCGCGATCGATACCGGAGACGGCCGCGACCACGTCGGCCGCGCGCAGCCTGCGCACGTCGAACACGGCGAGCGCGGGCGCGTAGGCGGGCTCGGACAGCCAGCCGGCGAGCAGGCCGGGCACCAGCGCGACCAGCAGGCCGGCGAGTTCGGCATCGGGCAGGTCCAGCACGCTGGCCCCGGTTGGCGTGCGCTGCCCACCTGCCTCGGTCGGCAGCCAGGACGCGTCCGCGAGCGCGGCAAGCACAGCCGCCCGCAACTGCCCGTCCACTTCGGACAAAGGGAAGCCGGGCAGCGGCACGAGCGCCAGCCGGTGCTCGGTCGGCAGCGCCGCGACCAACGCCGCGTACTCGGCGGCCGCCGCGTCCAGCACCGCGTCGGTGGCCGGGCCGGGCAGCAGCCTGCGTCGCGACGGTTCCACGGGGAGGGTCGCCAGCAGCCGCGCCGGCAGGGAAAGCCGTTCGTCGGTCGGGGTTGGCGCGTGCAGTACCTCGCCGGAGACCGGCAGCGGTGCGCCGTCGGAGCCCAGCGGCACGGCCCAGCAGACCGACCAGTTCGCGCGGGCGCGCGCCTCGACGCCGAGCCGCTGCGACTGCGCCTCGGTCAACCTGCCGCTGCTGCGCCTGGTCAGCCAGCGAGTGATGCCCTTCGGTCCGCGCAGTTCGATGACCCCCGGCTTGTCGCCGTCGGTCCGCTCCCAGCGCTGATCGCCGATCTCGATGACGGCCAGGCCGGGCAGCGCGAGCAGCAGGTCCGGCGCCTGTTCGGCTGCGGCGGCGAGCAACGCGTCGAGGTCGATCTCGGGACGCGGCGGCAGCCGGACCTCGGTGTCGAAGCCGGCCGGGACCGGATCTTCGGTGTCGTCGACCGGCCAGGCCAGCCGCAGTACCGGCACCTCGTGGTCGCGTTCGGCCAGCAGCGCGCCGAGCCGATCGTGGTCGGCGATGGAATCCCGGGTGTCGGCAGCGGAGAACCGAACCCCGCCGGTCGAGGAGACAACGCGGGGTTGTTCGGTCACCGCGAGCACCGCGGCGAAACCGATGCCGAACTGGCCGACCTGCTCGGCACCGCGCTTGGCCGACGCCCGCAGCGAAGCCAGCGCGGCGACGCCCTCCTCGGTCAGCGGCGCGCCGGTGTTGGCGACGCGCAGTTCGCCGTCGACGACGGCCAGCCGTAGGCGGCCGGGCACACCCGCCGTGACAGCGGCATCGGCCGCGTTCTGGGCCAGCTCGACCAGCATGCGGTCGCGATAGCCGCCGAGGCGCAGGTCCTCCTCGGCATTGGCGTCCTCGCGGAACCGGGTCGGCGAGTCGCGCCAGGCGGCAAGAACGGAATCACGCAGCGCGGCCGTGCCGAACGGGTCCGCCGCGGTGGTCACGGTGGTCACTCAGCCGGTCCCTCTGATGCTTCTTCTGACGCTTCTTCTGGGGCCGCTTCTGGGGCTGCTTCTTCTGGGGCTTCCACGTCGAGCGTGGTGTCGTCGTAGACCAGTTCGGAGACCGGAACCGGAGGACTGGTGTCCAGTTCGACCTCCGAGTGCGCGCCGCAGCCGTACTCGACGTGCACGATGTGGCCGTCGGCGGGCGAGAACTCGTTGCCGCACACGCCGAAGGCGGCCCGCATGGAACCGGCGACCGAGAGGTAGAAGCCGCAGGTGCCGCAGTGGTCGGGCGCGCTGCGCGCCATGTCCGAGTCCGGGCCGAAGTCGCCGGACTGCCAGCGGTCGGCCGCGTCGTAGCGACCGATGCGCGACATCACCCGCACCCGGCCGAGCCCGATGTCGGTGGCAACCTCGGCGACCGCCTCGTCGTCGTCCTCGGCCTGGTAGGCGGGGACCAACCTGGCGTCGCCGGGTTCGGTCGGCAGCAGGTCGCCCACGCCGAGGTCACCGGCCTGCACGCGGTTCTGCCATGGCACCCAGCTCGGCGCGGTGAGCGCGTCCGGGCCGGGCAGCAGCACCACCTCGCTGACGGTCACCGGCTCGCCGACACCGGCGTTGGCCACGGTCACCGCCCAGCGCCAGCCTCGGTAACCGGGCACGTTCGCGTCGAAGAGGTGGGTGGCCGCGCCGCCCTCCTCCGACTCGACGCCGACGTGCACGCCGACGGGTTCACCGCCCGCCTCCTCGATCGCCGCGGCACGCGCGACCTCGACGGCTGCCGCCAGTTCGGGATCGGGCGCCGCCGTCGACAGGGGGCCGGCGACTGTGTGATCTGCACGAGGCGGACAGTTCGAGGTGGGCATCACAGCCCTAGATTGTGCCTCACCACCCCCGACGGCGGGTTGTTCACCCAGTCGCTTGCTCGGTGAGGCAGGATGGAAGGGTGATTCGCGGCAACTCAGCTGGCCAACCCGGTGATGCCCGTCGCGGGCGCCCGGGGTGGAGCGGAGGTGGCCGCCCAGAGACCTACCAGCCCAACGGCTACCCGCCCGGTGACCAGCCCTCGGGCAACCTGCCGCCCCCACCTGCCGGTGCCTGGCGCTCGGCACCGCCTCCGCAGCAGCCCCCGCCGCCCGGCCGGGTGCCCTACGACCCGAACACCCGCCACCTCGACCACGAAACGGCCGAGCAGAACGGGCCGACCCCGCCGACGCTGCCCAAGAAGCTGACCGTGACCAGGGTCGCGGCTTGGCGCAGCCGACAGCTGACCCAGCAGGGCGTTGCCATGTTCCGGCGCGCCGTGCACGCGGACGGGGCCCGCGAGTCCGGCATGGCCGCGCTGAACTACGCGGTGATGCTCAACTACGCATCCTCCGCCACCATGGCGGTCGGCCTTGCGAACACCCTGTTCTTTTCGGCGGCGACGGCGGAGAGCAAGACCAAGGTCGCGCTGTACCTGCTGATCACGGTGGCCCCGTTCGCGTTGATCGCGCCGGTGATCGGTCCGCTGCTGGACCGGATCCAGCGCGGTCGCCGGATCGCCCTGGCCGTCTCCTGCGTCGGCCAGGGCTTCCTGTCGGTCGTGATGGCGCTGCACTTCAACGACTGGATGCTCTACCCGGCCGCGCTCGGCACGCTGGTGCTTTCCAAGTCGTTCGACGTGCTCAAGGCGGCCGTCGCGCCGAGGGTGCTGCCATCGGGCATCACGCTGTCCAAGTCCAACGCCCGGCTGACCGTGTTCGGTCTCGCCGCAGGCGCGGTGTTCGGCGCGTTCGGCACCGGGTTCCTCAAGCTGTTCGGGTCGCCGGGCGCGTTGTGGTTCACCGCGGCGCTCTGCATCGCCGACGCCGTGCTCTGCCTGCGCATCCCGGCCTGGGTCGAGGTGACCGAGGGCGAGGTGCCAACGACCCTCAGCTCGGGACCGCGCAAGGCACGACGGCAGCCGATGGGCCGGCAGGTCGTGGTCGCGTTGTGGGGCAACGGCACGGTCCGGCTGCTCACCGGGTTCCTCATGCTGTTCCCGGCGTTCGTGATCAAGTCGCTGACCGAGCACTCGCCGACCAAGCAGTTGCTGCTGCTCGGGTTGATCGGCGCCGCGGCCGGGCTCGGCGGGTTCGTCGGCAACGGGATCGGCGCGCGACTCCAGTTCGGCAAGCCCGACCAGGTGATCCTCGGCTGTCTCGCCGCCGCGCTCGGCGGCACTGTGCTGGCGGCCGTGTTGCCTGGCATCGGCAGCGCGGCCATTGCCGCGTTGTGCGCGTCGGTGGCCAGCGCGTTGGCCAAGATCAGCCTGGACGCGACCATCCAGAAGGACCTGCCCGAGGCGTCGCGGGCTTCCGCGTTCGGCCGGTCCGAGACGATCCTGCAACTGTCCTGGGTCTTCGGTGGCGCGATCGGGGTGTTGTTGCCCACGACGTTCTGGCTCGGCTTCACCGTGATCGGCGTGTTGCTGGCCGCGGGCGGGGCGCAGACGTTCGTCACCCGGCGCGGCGGAACGCTGTTGCCGAGCCTGCCGCTGCGCCGCTCGAATCCCGTCCCAGCCGCGGCTTTCGCCAGCGAGGTCCCCTACGAGCGGCCGAGGGAACCGATGGACCGACCGGGTTGGGCAGATCCGCCACCAGGACCGTAGGGTCTTGCGACGTGCGCCGTAACGTAGTTCGCTCACTGGGTCTGCCGCTGCTGGCCGCTGCCGGCCTGATCGTCGCCGGCTGCTCGACCCCGCCGCCCGCGTTCACCATCTTCGTCGGCAACGGCAGCGTGCAGGTGCCGCCGACGCAGTACTGCGACATCACCGGCCTGCACAACTGCCAGGCCAACGGCTCGGCGGCGACCGTGGTGTCGGTGCAGGACGGCCAGATCGTGCAGGTGTCCGCGCCGGAGACGGTGGCGACAACCCCATGGCAGGTCGCCGCCGAGTACAAGAACGTGGCCAACGGCAACAGCTATGTGGCGTGCAGCCCGCTGTTCCCGGCCAACCAGCAGTACGCGTACACGGTGCGGCCGCCGTCGGGCGACCAGCTCGTGGTCATCGAGATCTACCAGTCCTCGACCAGCCTTGTTCCCTTGAACAACGGCGGTTTCGCCGCGCTGGCCAGGGGAACCTGGGTATTGACCAACAACGCCAACGGGTCGCCGACCTACCCGAAGGCAGGCGACAACCTCTGCGAAGACAAAGGCACCTGAGCGGGGCAACCTGAGCGGGGCAACCTGATTGGCCCCTACGGGTCGAGCTCCCGCGCGACGCCCCTGACCACCTCGGCGACCAGCTTGATGATCTTGCGGTCCGGGTAGCGGCCACGCCGCAACTCCGGCTGGATCTTGCTCTCCAGCAGCTTGATCATGTCGTCGACGAGGCCGTGCAGTTCCTCGGCGGGACGGCGGCGTGCCTCGACGACCGAGGGCGGCGGGTCGAGCAGCTTCACCGAGAGGGCCTGCGGTCCCCTGCGCCCCTCGGCCATGCCGAACTCGATCCGCTGACCGGCTTTCAACCCTGAAATCCCGGGCGGCAGCGCGGATGCGCGCACGTAGACGTCTTCGCCACCGTCCTGGGTGACGAAGCCGAAGCCCTTTTCCGAGTCGTACCACTTGACCTTGCCGGTCGGCACCGCTCTCACCGTTCTCTCTTCACACGACGAACGCGCCCAGGGCGTACCCAGGACGCGTACCCATCAGCGTAGCGACAACTGCCGACGAAAAGCACGTCCGTTAGCGGGTTATCCTGGCCGCGTGGAAACTCCGGCCAACCGGTTGAAGCTGGTGCCGATCGCGGTGGTGATCTTCGGCATCGGCGTTGTCGCGCTCGCCGCGATCTTCGTACTGTTCCTGACCGGACGGCACGACCTGCCGGTGTGGCTCAACGCATCCGCTGGTGTTGGCGTACCACTGGGTTTCGGCCTCGCGTTGGTCGGCCTGATCCGTGAGGCTAGGGCTCAGTCTCGCGCTGGCGTTCGCGGAAAGCCGCGGCCTTGACCCGGTTCTGGCAGGCGGTGGAACAGAAGCGACGCGCGCCGTTGCGCGAGGTGTCCACGTAGGCACGATCACATGATGGCGCGGAACACAGTCCGAGCCGGTCGGCCATTGAACTGCCGAGCACCGTGGCCAGCGCGGTCGCCATGGAGCCGGCCCAGCCCTGCGACCAGGACGCGTCGCGGGAGTGGAAGTGCAGGTGCCAGGGTCCGCCGTCGTGCCGGGAGAGCATCGGCGTTGCCTTGGTCTCCACCAGGATCTTGTTGACCAGTTCGCAGGCGCCGTCCAGGTCCTCCATGTCCAGCAGGCCGAACACCGTGTACAGCTCGGTGAGGTAGCCGGCGAGTTCGGCGATCTCGGCCTCGGTCGCGTCCGGCTTGACCCGCCGCGACCCCGCGCTCAACGCCGTGACCACCGCGTCGCGCAGGGCATCGCCGGCAGGCGGCGCGTACTGCCTGCCTCGCGACCAGCCAGGCGCGACCGTGTTGACCGCGTCGACGGTCGCGCGCACGACCCCGCTCGTGTGACTGTCGAATTCCACTTGACCAGTCACCCTCCTCCGGCTAGGTTCATCACTGTCATTAAGCATATCGCCAGTGATGGAGTAGTGATGACAACCACCCTTGATACTCGGTTCGCACAGTCCTGGGTCAACCGCTGGGACGCCCAGCAGGAGCGCTACATCGCCGACCGCGAGGAGCGGTTCGCGGTGATCGGCGATGTGGTCGCCGAGGTTCTTTCCTCACCGAAACCCGGCGCCACCGTGCTCGACCTCGGCTGCGGCCCCGGCTCGCTGTCCGCGCGGCTGGCCGACCGGCTGCCCGGCCTGCGCGTCATCGGCCTGGACGCCGACCCGCTGCTGCTCGCGCTCGGCCGCGCCCGCTACGGCTACCGCGTCGAGTTCGTCGATGCCGACCTGACCGAGGACGAACTGCCGGAGCAGGTCCCCTCGGTCATCGACGCCGCCGTCTCCACCACGGCGCTGCACTGGCTGGACCCGGAACCGCTTGCCGCGCTGTACCGCAGGCTCGCAGCGCGGATCCGGCCCGGCGGCGTGTTCGTCAACGGCGACCACATGCCCGCCAGCGACCCGGCCCTGCGCGACCTCGTGCGCGTGGTCCGCGAGGGACGCAACCAGCGCGCCGGCGCGAACGACCACGAGGAGTGGAGCGCCTGGTGGGCGGCGGCCCAGGCCGAACCCGAACTGGCCGGCCTGATCACCCAGCGTTCCGCGCGCGCCATCGCACACCACGGCGGCAACTCGCTCAGCCCGGCCGAACACGCGGAACTGTTGCTGGCGGCCGGTTTCACCCGCGCCGGCACGGTGTGGCAGTCCGGCGACGACACCGTGCTGGTCGCCGTCCGCTGATCGTCCTAACCCGACAGTCCGATGTCGAACTCCGCCCCGGTCCACGGTAGCGGCACGACCAGGCACGGACCGCCGACGAAAAGGCCGCCGTCCACGCCGAGCACCTTGCCCTCGGCGTACAGATATGGTTCGTCTACTTCGTCCGGTTGGATGCCGAGTTGGTCGGCGATGACGCTGTGGCCGTGCACGATCTGCTCGCCGCCGAGGCTGCCCAGCATCTGGTCGGCCACCTCCGGCCCGTGTGGACCGCGGAACGCGTAGCGGGTGGTCATCCTGCGCCAGCACTCCCACCACTCGGTGATGTCGTCGCCGGCCAGCACCTCCGCAACGCCGGCGTTGATCTCCTCGATGGTGTCGCCCCAGCTGAAGTACTCGACCGTGTCCGAGTGCATCAACAGATGCTTGCCGGCGAGCGCGAGCACCGGGCGGGTGATCAGCCACTCGACGTGCTCGTCGGTCAGGGCCTCCTGGTCGGTCTCCTGACCGCCGTTGAGCCGCCAGCTGCGTTCGAAGCTGCGCGGGCCGAACTCGGAGGGCACTTCCTTGTCGCCGAAGCGGTGCATGCCCAGTGCGAGGATCTCGTGGTTGCCGAGCAGGGCGTGCACCTCGCCGCCCTGTTCGGAGGCTTCGTCGGCCAACCGCATGACCAGGTCGAGCACGCCGGAGCCGTCCGGGCCCCTGTCGAAGAAGTCGCCGAGGAACCACAGCCGCGCGGCACCGCCGCACCAGGCTTGTCCGTCAAGCAGGCCGGTATCGGTCAACGCCTCGATCAGCTCGTCGCGGTGGCCGTGTACGTCCCCGATGACGTAGATGGTGCCTTCCGCCCCCGCGCGGTCACCCTCCTTGTCCACACCAAAACCATAGGCGCCATCCCGACCCGTTCGCCGTCCGCCCCACATCGGCTAAATATTGACAGCTACTCCTTTTTGGAGGAGACTTTCATTAGTCATCGATCTGAGGGGGTTGGTATGACGAAACCACTGGAATACCCGTTGGCCCGGCGCTGCCCGATCGACCCGCCAGAGGACTACGCACGGCTGCGTGCGGAAGAACCGATCACCAGGGTGGTGCTCCCCACCGGGCAGGAGGTGTGGCTGGTCACCCAGTACGCGCACGTCCGCGCCCTGCTCACCGACGGCAGGCTCAGCTCAGACCGCGGCGACCCCAGGTTCCCGCTGCGCGCACCGGTGCAGGACGAGCTGCGGAAGGGGTTCGCCGATGTCGGCAAGGCCCTGATCGGCCTGGACCTGCCGGAACACAGCGCGCCGAGGCGGATGGTGGTCAACGAGTTCACCGTGCGCAGGATCAACGAACTCCGCCCGCGCATCCAGGAGATCGTGGACGAGCGGATCGACGCGATGCTGGCCAGGGGCACCGAGGCCGACCTGTTCGCCGACCTGGCCGCGCCCGTGCCGGCCATGGTGATCAGTGAACTGCTCGGCGTTCCCGACGAGCGGCGGTCGTTCTTCCAGGAGCAGACCCAGATCCTGGTGCGCCCGAGCAGCACGAGGGAGCAGATGGCCGCGGCGAGCGAGGCGCTCAACGAGTTCATGGACGACCTGATCACCGGCAAGGAACGCGACCCTGGCGACGACCTGCTCGGCAGGCTGATCGTGCGCAATAGGGAAACCGGCGTGTTCACCCACGAACTGCTGGTCGGCATGGCCATGCTGCTGCTGGTCGCCGGCCACGAGACCACCTCGAACATGATCGCGCTGGGCACCATCGCGCTGCTCCGCGAGCCGGGCGCGTTCGCCGAACTTCGCGACGATCCCGACCTGGTTGTCAAGACAATCGAGGAGATGCTGCGCTACCAGCCGATCATCGACAGCCTTGCGCGTTTCGCCAAGGCGGACATCGAGATCGGCGGGGTCACCATCAAGGCGGGCGACGGGGTGATGCTCTCGCTCGGCTCGGCCAACCGGGACGACGCGAGCTTCCCGGACGCGGCCGAGTTCGACGTGCACCGAGGCGACCGGCACCACGTGTCCTTCGGCTACGGCATCCACCAGTGCCTCGGCCAGAACCTGGCAAGGGCCGAACTGGAGATCACCTTCCGCACCCTGTTGCGCCGGATCCCGACGCTGCGGCTCGCCGTGGACATCGCCGACCTGCCCTACAAGGACTCCGTCGCGATCAGCGGTGTGTACCGGCTACCGGTCGCGTGGTGAGCTGAACGGGTCGGCAACGCGTCCGATCAGGTCGGCGACCGAGTCGAGCACGAGCGAGGGTCGGTAGGGGAAGCGTTCCTCCGTGCCGGCGGTGGAAATCCCGGACAGCACCAGGATGGTCTGCAGGCCGGCCTCAAGACCGGACCGCACGTCGGTGTCCATCCGGTCGCCGATCATCAGCGTGTTCTCCGAGTGCGTGCCCAGCGCGCGCAGCGCGGAACGCATCATCAACGGGTTGGGTTTGCCGACGTAGTACGGTTCCCGGCCGGTCGCCCGCTCGATCAGCGCGGCGACCGCGCCGGTCGCCGGCAGCAGGCCCTCGCGGCTCGGCCCGGTCTCGTCCGGATTGGTCGCTATGAACCGGGCGCCGCCCTCAACAAGCCGGATCGCCTTGGTGATCGACTCGAAGCTGTACGTGCGGGTCTCGCCGAGCACCACGTAGTCCGGGTCGCTGTCGGTCATCACGTAGCCGATGTTGTGCAGGGCCGTGGTGAGCCCGGCCTCGCCGATCACATAGGCCGACCCGCCCGGCCGCTGCGAGTCGAGGAACTTGGCGGTGGCCAGCGCCGAGGTCCAGATCGACGACTCGGGAATGTCCAGCCCGGTGCGCAGCAGCCGCGCGCGCAGGTCACGGGCGGTGTAGATCGAGTTGTTGGTGAGCACCAGGAACGGGATCTGTTCGGCCACCAGTTCGGCGAGGAACTTGTCGACCCCCGGAATCAGGTGCTCCTCGTGCACGAGGACACCGTCCATGTCCATCAGGTAGTTCCAGCGCTTCGGCTCGGTCATGCCCCTATGATCCCCGGCCACACCGTGAGCGCATCCGGTGGTATGACCACCCCCACGTTCGACCCGACCGCCAACCCGTGCCCGTTCGCCGTGGTCGCGGCCAGTTCGCCGCCGCCATCCAGTTCCAGCGTCAGCTCGGTGACCGGTCCCAGCGCGACCACGTCCAGCACGGTCGCCGGATGCCCGCTCCCGTCCACCCGCACGTCCTCCGGTCGCACGCACCAGGCCACCTCGGTGCCCGGCGCGGCGGGCGGCCGCGCCAGCGGGATGTCCAGCGCGCCCGCGCGCAGCCCGGTCTCGGTGAGCGTGCCGGTGCCGAGATTGCGGATGCCGAGCAGGCGCGCGGCCTGCGGGGTGGCCGGATGGGCGAGCACCGTGTGCGTCCGCCCGGCCTGCAACACGCGGCCGTCCTCGATCAGCATCACCTCATCGGCCAGCAGCGCCGCCTCCTCCGGGTCGTGCGTGACCAGCACGGTGGTCAGCGCGGTCTCCCGTTGCATGGTGCGCAGGACCCGACGCAGCTCGTCGCGGACCGGCGTGTCCAGCCCGGTGAACGGCTCGTCGAGCAGCAGCATGGCAGGCTGCCGCACCAGTGCCCGCGCCATCGCGACCCTGCGCCCCTGACCACCGGAGAGCTGGTTCGGGTAGCGGTCAGCGAGGCCGTCCAGTTTCAGCCGGGACAACCAGTACGCGCCCAGGGCCGGATCCGCGCCGATGCCGAAGGTGATCTGCTCCCAGACTCGCAGGTGCGGCACGAGCGTCGAGTCCTGCGGCAGGTAGCCGATGCCGCGCCGCTCCGCTGGCAGCCCGCCGACCTCGACCCCGTCCAGCCGCACCGAACCCGACTCCGGCCGCAGCAGCCCGGCCAGCATGCGCAGCGTCGCCGACTTGCCGGCACCCGACGCGCCGAGCAGCGCGAGATGCCGGCCGGTCCCGCTGTGCGCGACGTGCACCCGGAACTCGCCGAGCGTCGCGGTCAGCTCGAAGTCAAGCCGTGGGCTGGTCGCGGTGGTCGGCGGGCGCGGCTCTGGCAGGTCGATGGCGGCACGACGGTGCACCCGCCGGGTCGGCCAGCGGTCCGCGAGCAGCAACACGATCAAGGCAGCGCCGAGCGTGACCGCGACCGGGACCGTGGTCGCGTCCAACCCGCTGCTGCTGAACTGCACATAGGTGAACACCGGCAGCGAGTACGGGTGATACGCGAGCACGACGGTGGCGCCGAACTCGCCGAACGCGCGCAGCCAGGCCAACAACATGCCCGCGCGCACCCCGCGACCGGCACTCGGCAACGCCACCCGCAACGCGCGCGATGCCGCGCCGTGTCCGAGCGTTGCCGCCACGTCCTCCAGCGCCGGATCGACCGAGGCGAACGCGGCCCGCGCGGAGACAACAAGAAACGGTGCGGCGACGAAGATCTGGGCGAGCACGATGCCGGTCATGTCGTCGGTCAGCGTGCCGCCGAACAACTCGCCGAACGGACCGTACGGTCCGACCAGGAAGACCAGCAGGATACCGCTCATCAGCGGCGGCAACGCGAGCGGCAACTGCACCAGCACGCCGATCACGGTCGCGGTGCGACCGCGTGAGTGCGCGAGCAGATAGCCGAGCGGAACGCCGAGCACCGTCACCACGACGGTGGCGATGCTCGCGGTCGCCACCGAGATCCACAACGCGTCGCCGACGCCGGGCGCGGCCAGGTCCGACGGATCGGTGCCGGGGATGCGCACGACGAACGCGACCAGCGGCACCAACAGGTACAGCAGAAGCAGCGCCGCCAACCACGGCAGCGGCGTGCGGAGCAGGGGCGTACGGAACGGGCTCGACCCGCTACTTGCCGGCAAGAACGCCCTGCAAACCGGCCGGCTCCTTGGCCGAGGACCCGGTCACCTTGATCGGCTGCACGTCGAGGCCGTGCTTGCGCAGCAAGGCGAGGCCGTCGCTGCCAAGCAGGTAGTTCACGAAGCTGACCGCACCTGGCTCGTTCGGGGCCCTGTTCAGCACGGTCACCGTGTAGGTGGCCTTGAGTTTCACGCTGCCCAGCGTGACGGTGGGGATCTTCGCGTCCGCGGCCTCACTGGAGTAGAAGAAGCCGGCGTCCAGTTGACCGGACTGCAACCGGCCGACGAGCTGCTCCTCCGGGAACACCTGCGCCGCGGTGGCCGGCAGGTTCACCGCCTGCAACGCCTGCGCGCCGAGCTTGCCCTTCGGGTCGAGCTTCGGGTCGGTGCTGCCGAACAGGAACCCGGGCTCGGTGATGACCTGCTGCCACGGCTTGGTCTTCAGGTCGTTGGCGAACTTGCTGTTCGGGTTGTACCCGATCACCAGCGGCGCGGTCGCGAACGTCGCGTACCAGTCCTCCCAGTCGCCGTTGGCCGCGCCCATCAGGCCCTTGTTCGCGTCCGTGCTGGCGCTGATGAAGACGTCGGCCTGCTTCACCTTGCCCTTGATGTCGCTGACCAGCGCGGTCGAGCCGGCGGGCGTGCCATCGAACTCGACGCCGCTGGCTTCGGTGTACGCGGAACCGAGATCCTTTTCCATCAGGTTCGCCAGCGAACCGGCGTAGAGCACCTGCACCTTGCCGGAGGGCTTGGGTGGCGCCGACGACGTGCTGCCGGCGGAACTCCCGGACCCTCCCCCGCAGCCCGTGAGTAAGGCCGCGCCCGCGACCAGCACCACGGCAAGCTTCTTCACGATCGGCCTCCTGGCGTTTCGATGACGACATGGGTCGACTTCACGACCGCGACCGCGAGCACGCCGGGTTCGAGACCGAGTTCCTCGACCGCCTCCGCGCTCATCAGCGACACCACCCGGTGCGGCCCGCACTGCATCTCGACCTTGGCCATGACCTTGTCGGCGATCACCTCGGTGACCAGGCCGACGAACTGGTTGCGCGCCGAGCGCCCCACTCCGGTCGGATCCGCCACGTCCGCGGCCTGCTTCTTGGCGAAGGCAGCCAGGTCGGCACCCTCGACCACCTTGCGTCCTGCCGCGTCGGTACCGGAGGTGAGCAGGCCGGCGTCGACCCACCTGCGTACGGTGTCGTCACTGACCCCGAGCAGCCGGGCGGCCTCAGAAAGTCGAAATTGCGGCACGCGCGAGACAATATCGCCGCGAACACGGCGATGTCATGTCTCAGTTGTGTGAGGCTGTCAGTTGCGCGCGGCGAGGCGGTGCGCCTCGGACTGGAGCACGCTGATCATCTCGGTGATGTAGCGCTCGATCGCCTTCAGCTCGTCCGAGCTGTAGCTGGCCAGGGCACGGTCGAGGGCACGCCAGAGGCCGTCGAACGCGTCGCCGTAGGCGGTGAGGTTGCTCTTGGACACCTCGACCAGCACCTTGCGCCGATCGTGCGGGTCGCGGACCCGGCGCACGTAGCCCGCGCGTTCGAGGCGGTCGATCACACCGGTCACCGCGCCGGTGGACAGACCGGACTGCTCGGCGATCTGACCCGCGGTCAGCGGATGGTCCGCGCGCAGCGCGAGGTCGAGGCACTTGTGGTCGGTCGGGGACAGCCCGACCTGCTCGGCGACCTGGGCGTGGAAGAACACGGTCGCTCCGCTGAGTTCACGGGACAGGGCGGCCAGACGTTCCTTGACGTCCTGCGGGACCGATCCTTCGCCCGATGAGTGAACTGTGCCTGTCATACAAATAATCTTAGCAACTAAGAGGCTAGTGCGCTAACACACGGACGTATTCGACCCGACTCGACGCAGACTCATGCCGTGATCGAGCCGTGACGGGTAACGAACCGTGCCTGCGGTGCCAGGATCGCGGCTACTGCCGCAGGCGCGGAACACGAGCCAGGTCACACCGTTTGGTGCGTTGTCGGCCCGGTTGAACGTCCGAGCTGGCGGCTAGGCTCGTTGATGTGACTTCGGTTGACCTCGGTATTCCGGTCGTGCCGAGCACGACGACGACCCTGATCCGGCCCGACACACCGGCCCTTGTGGACTCCTTCGGCCGGGTCGCCACCGACCTGCGCGTGTCGTTGACCGACCGCTGCAACCTGCGCTGCACGTACTGCATGCCGGCGGAGGGTCTGGACTGGCTGCCCGGCTCGGACCTGCTCTCCGACGACGAGCTGATCCGGCTGGTGCACATCGCGGTGACCATGCTCGGCGTCACCGACGTCCGGTTCACCGGCGGCGAGCCGCTGCTGCGCAAGGGCGTCGAGCAGATCATCGCGGCGAGCGCGGCGCTCCAGCCGCGACCTCGGATCTCCATGACCACCAACGGAATCAGCCTCACCCGCAGGGCGAAGGCACTGGTGGCGGCCGGACTCGACCGGATCAACGTGTCGCTGGACACCTTGCGGCAGGACCGGTTCAAGACCATCACCAGGCGCGACCGGCTCGACGACGTGCTCGACGGACTCGCGGCCGCCAAGGCCGCCGGGCTGTCACCGGTGAAAGTGAACGCAGTACTGCTGCGCGGCGTGAACGAGGACGAGGCCGCCGATCTGCTGGAGTACTGTCTGCGCAACGGTTACCAACTGCGTTTCATCGAGCAGATGCCGCTCGATCCCCAGCACGGCTGGAACCGCGCGAACATGATCACGGCCGAGGAGATCCTTTCGTTGCTTGGCAGCCGATTCCGGCTCACCCCGAGCCCGTCCCCGCGCGGCGGCGCGCCCGCCGAGAAGTGGGTGGTCGACGGTGGGCCGGGCGAGGTCGGCGTGATCGGCTCGGTGACCCGGCCGTTCTGCGGTGACTGCGAACGCACCCGGCTGACCGCCGACGGCCAGATGCGCAACTGTCTTTTCGCCCAAGGGGAAACGGATCTACGCGCCGCGCTGCGCTCCGGCGCCGACGACGAGCGAATCGCGGCGCTGTGGCGGGGCGGCATGTGGACCAAGTTGGCCGGACACGAGATCAACGCCGACGGCTTCGCCCAGCCGATTCGGCCGATGAGCGCCATCGGAGGGTGAGCAGTGTTGACGGTTCGGGTCCGTTACTTCGCGGGCGCGCGCGCAGCGGCCGGTGTCGAGGAGGAACAGGTCACCCTGCCGTCATCGCCCAGTGTGGACCGCACTGTGGAGGATGTGCTCCATCTTCTTCGCGAGCGACGTGGACACGGCTTCGCCAAGATCCTCACGGGGTGCAGCTTCCTACTCGACGGAGTCGCGGTCCGCGATCGCGCGACCACCGTGCCGGACAAGGCCGATCTGGACGTGCTGCCGCCCTTCGCCGGTGGCTGAACGCGCTTGATCCACGCACGAGAGCGCACGAATTTCCGGCATTTCACTAATGGCTCAACCGGGTGGTACACGTGAGCCAAGTCGCAAAAACCGGTGACATTCCGTGATGTATCTCGGTCAGGACACGGGGAGATAACGACCCGCTGAGCTGCGAAAACAAGGCAGATCGGGAGGGGTTGCGGCACGTTACCGTGATAACGGTCACAGCTCGATTAATTTCCGATCTCGGCTTGGCTTACGTACCGTCGCTATTCGGTTGGCCCCGACCAACCACGGCAGTACCCCGGGAAGCCCGTGCGCCAAACCCTGTCCAACAGGTTTCCTGGGAACCAACCCCGAGTGAGAGACAACTTCCGGACAGGGGCGTGGCTCGACCCCGTGGTTCGACAGCAGGCGCGGTAGGCAGAGAGGGAAATGGCTTCTTTCGCAGGCAAGCACCGCAAGCAGTCCCGTGCCGTTCGCGGCATCGCCAAGGTCGTCGTCGCCGGTGCCATCGTGGCCGTGCCGATGTCGATCGCGGCGATCCCGGCCAGCGCCGACACCAGCACCGTCAACTGGGACTCGATCGCCCAGTGCGAGAGCGGCGGCAACTGGTCGACCAACACCGGCAACGGTTTCTACGGTGGTCTGCAGTTCACCGAGAGCACCTGGAAGGCCAACGGCGGTACCGGTATGCCTCAGAACGCCAGCCGCGACGAGCAGATCGCGGTTGCGCAGCGGGTCGCCCAGACCCAGGGCATGCACGCATGGCCGGTGTGCTCGGTCAAGGCCGGCCAGGCCGGTGCGCATGTGAGTTCGCAGCACAGCAGCTCGCATCACAGCACTGCGGCCCCGACCACCAAGAAGAGCACCCACAAGGCGACAACGCCTGCCGCCGTCACCACCACCGCCGCTCCGCAGAGCGCGCCGAACGGTGACTACACCGTCGCGGCCGGCGACACCCTTTCCTCCATCGCGCAGAAGCTCAACGTTGCCGGTGGCTGGGAATCCCTGTGGAACAACAACAAGAGCATCGTGGCGAACCCGAACCTGATCTTCCCGGGTCAGTCGCTCGTCACCAAGTAACTGATTCATAGCGCGGCCCCGGCAGACTCGGAGAAAACCGGTCTGCCGGGGCCGTCGCCGTGGGTCCACAGTGGACTTGGCCGGTCCTACGGCATGTTCACCCATTCCTCTTCGCCGTCGCCGAACACCTGGCGCTTCCACACGGGAAGGCGGCGCTTCACCTCGTCGACAAGGTCGGAACAGACCTCGAACGCGGCAGCCCGGTGATCGGCGGACACGGCCGCGGCCAACGCCACATCGCCGATGGCAAGCAGTCCGAGCCGGTGGCTCACCGCGATGGCCCTGATTCCCGGCCGCTTCGCCAGCTGCCCGGCGACCTCCGCGACGATCGCCTCAGCACTCGGATGTCCGACGTACTCCAGCTCGCGCACGGTCCGGCCGCCGTCGTGGTCGCGCACCACGCCGGCGAAGGTGACCACCGCGCCCGCCGCATCGTCGTTGACCAGTGCGGCGTGCTCGTCGACGGACAGCGGCTCCTCCGTCACCACCGCCCTGCGCACCGCGGCCGCCCCGCCCGGCGCCGTTTCGGGTTCGTGCTGCTCGGGCTCGTGTTGCTCGCGCTGGGGCTTGTGGTCGCCCCCGTGCAGCTGGTCGAGCGCATGGTCCAGGACGCCGTCGAGCACCCGCAGGCCGTCCGCGACCCCACCGGTCGACCCTGGCAGATTGACGATCAGCGTGCGCCCCGCGACACCGGCCACTCCCCTGGACAGCACCGACGTGGGCACGCTCGGGCCGCCGGACGCGCGGATCGCGTCCGCGAGGCCGGGCACCTCGTAGTCCAGTACCGAGCGGGTCGCCTCGGGCGTGCGGTCGGTCGGACTGATGCCGGTACCGCCGGTGGTGATGACCACGTCCACTCCCGAGGACAGGGCCTGCTTGAGCGCGGCAGCGACCGGGTCGCCGTCCGGCACCACGATCGGGTCGCCGACGGTGAAGCCCCGGCCGGCCAGCCAGTCCACGATGACCGGCCCCGTACGGTCCGGGTAGACGCCGGCAGCGGCCCGGTTGGACGCCGCGATGACGGCCGCGCCTCGGCCTGGGTTCTCACTCATCGCCGTTCCCGTTCGCGCGCGTCCAGGTGCCCGTCTTGCCGCCGTCCTTGCGTTCCACCCGCACCGCGTCCAGCACGGCAGCCGGATCGATGCCCTTGACCATGTCGTGCAGGGCGAGGCCGGCCGCGGCGACCGCGGTCAACGCCTCCATCTCGACTCCGGTCCGGTCGGCGGTGCGCACGGTCGCGGTGATGAACACCTCGGTGTCGCCGAGCGCCAGCTCGACCTTCACACTGGTCAACGCGATGGGGTGGGCCAGCGGCACGATGTCCGGCGTGTGCTTGGCCGCCATGATCCCGGCAATTCGGGCAGTAGCCAGGGCGTCGCCCTTGGGCAGGTCGTCCGCGCGCAGTAGCGAAATGACCTCCGCCGTCGTGCGCAGCACCCCGGAAGCGACCGCTGTCCTTGCCGTCACGGCCTTCTCGGACACGTCGACCATCCGCGCCGCGCCGGCATCATCCAGATGGCTGAACTGACTCATGCGCGTTCCTCCTCGACCGCGCGGGCGACCGCCTCGGCGACCGCGCTGGCCACCCTCGGGTCGAACACGCTCGGCACGATGAACGAGGCGTTGAGCCGGTCCGGTTCGACCACGTCGGCGATGGCGTCGGCCGCGGCCAGCAGCATGTTGTCGGTGATGGTCCTGGCCTGCGCGTCGAGCAGGCCGCGGAACACGCCCGGGAAGGCGAGCACGTTGTTGATCTGGTTCGGGTAGTCGCTGCGGCCGGTGGCCACCACCGATGCGTGCTTCTGCGCCTCAAGCGGGTCGATCTCCGGGTCCGGGTTGGCCAACGCGAACACCACCGCGTTCTCGTTCATGCTGGCGACCTCGTCCGCGCCGAACAGGTTCGGGGCGGACACGCCGATGAACACGTCCGCGCCGACCAGGGCGTCCTTGACCGAGCCCGTGAGCTGGTCGGCGTTGGTGTGGTCGGCCAGCCACTTGAGGTTGGGGTCCAGATTCTCCCGCTCGCAGTGCACGATGCCGTCGATGTCAACGGCCAGGATGTCGGCCGGCTTCTTGTGCAGCAGCAGTCGGATGATCGCCGAGCCGGCCGCGCCAGCGCCGCAGACCACGATCTTGCACTCGCTGATGTCCTTGTCGACCACGCGCAGCGCGTTGCGCAGCGCGCCGATCACCACGATCGCGGTGCCGTGCTGATCATCGTGGAAGACCGGGATGTCCAGCTTGTCGCGCAGCCTGCGCTCGATCTCGAAACAGCGCGGCGCCGCGATGTCCTCAAGGTTGATACCGGCGTAGACCGGCGCGATCAGCTCGACCGTGCGGATGATCTCCTCGGTGTCCTGCGTGTCAAGGCACACCGGCCAGGCGTTGACCTCGCCGAACTTCTTGAACAGCGCGGCCTTGCCCTCCATCACCGGCAGTGCGGCGGCCGGGCCGATGTTGCCGAGGCCCAGCACTGCCGAGCCGTCGGTGACCACCGCGATCGTGTTGCGCTTGATGGTCAGCCTGCGCGCGTCGTCCGGGTTGGCCGCGATGGCCTGGCACACCCTGGCAACGCCGGGCGTGTAGGCGCGGGAGAGGTCGTCGCGGTTGCGCAACGGCACCTTTGCGGTGACCTCGACCTTGCCGCCGAGGTGGATGAGGAAGGTCCGGTCGGAGACCTTGCGTACCCGCACACCGGGCAGCGCGACGAGCGCGTCGGTGATGTCCTTGGCGTGATCGGCCGACGTGGCGTTGCAGGTGATGTCCACGACGACCGAGTCGCTGTGCGACTCCACCACGTCGAACGCGGTGATGACCCCGCCGACGTTGCCAACGGCCGAGGTCAGGTCCCCGGCGGCGCTCGCAGAGGCCGGCGCCTCCAGCCGGACCGTGATCGAATAGCCCGGACCGGGAACCGGCATGGCTGTCTCCTCGCAGGTCTTGTCTCGACTGCCTGAGGCGACAGTAGCCTTTGGGTGGACCCCGGTTTATCGGACCTTGCTCAGCGGTTGATCTCGGTCACCGGGTGCACGTAGGGCACCTTCTCCTCGGGCAGCGGGAAGGTCACCTCGCCGAAGGGCGAGAGCGAACCCTGCCGGTCCGAGGCGAGTTCGGTGACGGCGTGTTCGTCGCGGGTCGGGTCGGCCGGCCATGTCGGGTCGGTCAGGTACCGGTTCGGCTTGCGCGTCCTGTCCGTCTTGTCCTTGGCCACGGGCTCCTCCTCCATTTCAAGGCGGCGCTGGCGACCGCGCCTGACACCCCCAGTTTGCCGAAGGTCATCCGCGACCGCACCACCGGTCCCCGCCAATGCGCTGCGGCCGGTCGAGCGCGCCCTATACGCTGGTCAGAGTGTCCGGCACCTCACTTGCCGACTGGCTGCGCGAGCAGAGCGAGACCATGCTGGTCGAACTGCTGCGCGCGCGGCCGGATCTGGCCATCCCTGCACCCGCGGACAGCACGGTCCTCGCAACGCGCGCCGGCACGCGCGCGTCGGTGGCAAGGGCCTGTGACGGACTCGACGCGTTCACTCTCGCCGTGCTGGACGCGCTGGTGCTCGCCGACGCCGACCGCGCCCCGGTCGCCCCGACCGCGCTGCTCGCCCTGCTCGGCGATGGCGTGGACGCGATGGCGGTGGACGCGGCCATCGCCCGCCTGCGCGCCGAGGCGATCGCCTGGGACGGCAGTGTCGACGGTGACGGTGCTGTCGAGGGCATCTCCATCGCACCCGCCGCCCGCGAGGTCGCCGGCGCGTACCCGGCCGGTCTCGGCCCGCCCGCACCGCACCTCGACGGCGTCGACATCGCCCCGTTGCTCGCCGGCCTGAGCGAGAAGGCGCGGCGACTGCTCGGCACCCTGGCCGAGGGCCCGCCGGTCGGGCGGACCAAGGACGCCGGTTCGATCATTCCCGCGCAGGGCCGCACCCCCGTCCAGGAACTGCTCGCGGCCGGGCTGTTGATCCGGCGCGACGCGGAAACCGTCGAGCTGCCGCGCCAGGTCGGCATCGCCCTGCGCGGCGCGCATCCGATGGGCCTGATCCGGTCGACCGAGCCGGTGCCGTCCCTTCGTGAGGTTTCGACATCCACAGTGGACTCGGCAGGGGCCGGCGAGGCCACCGAGTTGGTCCGGCACGTCGAGGCGCTGCTGCACCTGTGGTCGAACGAACCGCCGCCGGTGTTGCGCTCCGGCGGCCTCGGCGTGCGCGAACAACGCAGGCTGACCAGGGAACTCGACGTCGACGACCAGCGCGCCAACCTGCTCGCCGAACTCGCCCACGGCGCGGGACTCGTGCTCGCCAGCCCGGACGCGAGTCCGGAATGGACACTGACAACCCAGGCCGACGCCTGGCTGGCGGCCAATCGCGAACAGCGCTGGGCCACGCTCGCCGCTGCCTGGCTCGACCTGCCCCGGCTGCCGGCGCTCGCCGGTCAGCGCGACGACAAGGACCGGCTGCTCGCGCCGCTGTCCGACGAACTGCGCCGCCCGCTCGCTCCCCGTGACCGGCGCCGAACCCTTGAGGCGCTCGCCGAGTTCCCGCCCGGTTCGGCCCTGGCCAACCAGCGCCAACTCGCCGACCTGCTGGCCTGGCGCGCGCCGCGACGCGGCGGCCGGATGCGCGACGAGCTGCTCGACTGGACCCTGCGCGAGGCACGCGCGCTGGGCATCGTCGCCCTGGAGGCGGTCACCTCGGCGGGCCGCGCCCTGCTCGCCGACGGTCCGGCCGCCGCTGCCAAGACGCTCGTCGCCGCGTTGCCCGAACTCATCGACCACGTGCTCGTCCAGGCCGACTTCACCGTTGTCGCGCCCGGCCCGTTGGAGGGGGACCTGGCGGTCGAGATGGGACTGGTCGCGGACGTCGAATCGGCCGGCGGTGCGACCGTGTACCGGATCAGCGAGGCGTCCATCCGGCGTGCCCTCGACGCCGGCCGCACCGCGACCGAGCTGCACGAGCTGTTCCGGACGAGGTCGAAAACCCCGGTGCCGCAGGCGCTGGACTACCTCATCGACGACGTCGCGCGCCGCCACGGCAGGCTGCGTGGCGGCGCGGCAGGCTCCTTCCTACGCTGCGACGACGACGCCCTGCTCGGCGAGGTGCTTGCCAACACCGTTGCCGCGCGACTGGAACTGCGCCGCATCGCGCCAACCGTCGTGGTCAGCCCGCTCCCGCTGATCGACGTGCTCGACGGCCTGCGCGAAGCCGGTTTCACCCCGGCAGCGGAAGGTGCGGACGGCCGCGTCCTGGACCTACGCCCCACCGGCCGCCGCCTACCCGCCCGCGGCCGCGCCGAACGCCAGTCGCCGACCCCGCCGGTCGCGACCGAAACCCAACTCCTCGGCGTGGCCAAGCAGATCAAGGTCGGCGACCGCGCATCCGCCGGCCGCTCCGGCCGCACCGCGCAACTGCCGCCCGGCACCGGCATGAGCGACACCAGCGCCACCCTCGGCCTACTGCAACAGGCCGTGCGCGAACAACGTAACGTCTGGGTCGGCTTCGTCGACGCCTACGGCGTGGCCAGCCAGCGTTTCATCGCCCCAGTCAGCATCGGCGGCGGCGTCCTCGAAGGCATGGACCACGGCAGCGGCGAACTACGCCGCTTCGCCCTGCACCGCATCACCTCGGTGGAAATCGCCACCGACCGCTGACCGGCTACGCACCGCGTTCAAGCACGTGGACCGTGCCTGCTTCCAGATCGGACTCAAGCACCCAGCGGATGTTACGCGGCAACTCACAGGTGGCAAGAAACTCTCGGAGCGCTCGCACGACCGAGCGAACCGACATCCCGCTGCCGGCGACATAATCGATGTTGTTGGTGCCGTGCGTTTCCGCCGGCAATCGGCGATGGCACTGCCATTTCGACACCGGCGGCCGGCCGCCGCACGGTGGCCGGTCCAGCGCGGGTATCGCATGGTCGATGCCCGTCATGCGCATCCTGACCACAAACTGCATCTCTATGTGCCGTGCCAGCGCACCTGCCATCTCACGACCTCCGAGCCGAGTCAGCTCCGCCTCCGTTTCTGCGAACCATGGCGTTCGGTTACCACGGCTCTCCATTTCAGCGATGCCGTCTACACGAATCCAGGCGCCCTCGGTGCGAGCACCACTTACCGCCGGACCGATACGTTCGTGCACGGATTGAATAACATCGGCCAACTCATCGAGATAGCCCCCGTTTGGCATATCGGGCTTTTACCGGAATCCCCCTACCCGAAACCGCGGTTGACGGAGGCTGGCGTGGGCCCATTTCTTGGCGATTTCGACGATGAGGTTGGCGGATTCGGCTTCGCTCAATGCCTTGTCGCGCATGATGTCCAGGGCGCGGTGGTGCATGTCGATGTCGTGCGATTCGGAGAGGAAGACGCCGGAGCTGTAGTGCTCGAAATACAGGATTTCCGGGGAATCCGCGAAATGGTAGAGCGTGAACGCACCGGCAAGGCCCGGATGCCAGCCGATGAGGCTCGGCATGATCCGGATGGTGATGTTGGGCCGCTGCGCGGCTTCGAGCAGATAGTTGAGCTGTTCGGCCATGATGACCGCGGTGCCGACGGGTTCGCGGAGGGCGTTCTCACCGATGAGCGCGGTGAAGGTGATCGGCTCGATGCCTCGGCAGACGACCTCGCGGCGGCCGGCGCGGATGAGGACTCGGGATTCGATCTCGGTGTAGGCGAGGCCGCTGAGCGTGCACTGCGCCCTGGCGTAGTCGGAAATCTGGAGCAGCGCGGGGATGGTGGTCGGTGCCCATTCGGTGACCGCGTCGGCGCAGCGTTCGTGGTCGACGGCCTTGATCACGTGTTCCGGCACGCCGGGGATGCCGCCGCCGATCCAGCTGGGTTCGGCCGCCGCTCTTGCCATCTGCATGATCCGGTCGCGTTCGGCTCCGGTGACCCGGAGTTCGCCGAGCAGCGCGGCGACCTCGTCTGGGCGCGGCACGCGACGGCCGGTTTCCCAGTGCGAGACGAACGCATGGCTGAAGCCCATGCGGCTGCTCAGTTCACGGCTCGTGATGCCGTATTCGGTGCGGACCTGACGTAGGGCGATGATGAGCGCCCTCGCCCGTGGATTGAGATCGCTGATAGCTACCGGCACGCGAACTTTGTAGGCATTGCGTGACCGAAAATCATTGCCCGATCGAGTGATGTGCGGGTGACCCCGCACACCTCACCCGAAGATCAGCTGACCGGAGCCGACATCCGCTGCCGCATGGCGTGCTCGACCAACGTGATCAGCGTCTGCTTCGTCGACTCGCGGTCCCGCGCGTCGCAGGCGACGACGGGCACGGACGGGTCGATGGTGAGCGCCTCGCGCACGTCACCGAGCCGGTGGTGCAGCATGCCCTCGAAGCGGTTGATCGCCACGATGTAGGGCAGGTGTCGGTCGTCGAAGAAGTCGATCGCGGCGAACGCGTCGGCGAGCCTGCGGGTGTCGACCAGCACGACGGCGCCGATGGCACCGCGGACCAGGTCGTCCCACATGAACCAGAACCGGTGCTGACCGGGGGTACCGAACAGGTACAGGATCAGGTCCTGGTCCAGTGAGAGCCTGCCGAAGTCCATCGCGACCGTGGTCGTCGTCTTGTTCGGCGTCGCGGACAGGTCGTCGTGGCCGACGCTGGCCTCGGTCATCACCGCTTCCGTCGTCAACGGGACGATTTCGGACACCGAGCCGACCAGCGTGGTTTTGCCGACGCCGAATCCGCCGGCCACCACGATCTTGGCCGAGGTGGTCGCCTTCCGACCATTCGGCACACTTCGTGGACTAGAGCCTCCGTAGACCACTGAGCACCCTTTCCAGGAATTCCATGGATGGTCGGTCGCCGACAATCGCGTCGGACGAGTGAATGACGACCAGCCCCATGCCAGCCATGTCGCCGATTAACACGCGTACCACGCCGAGCGGAAGTCGCAGGTGCGCGGCTACTTCCGCGACCGACTTCGTGTCCATGCACAGGCTGCAGATGGCCCGGTGCTCGGGTAGTAGCGCTTCTTCCATCTCCCAGCCGCTGTCGCTGGTGGAGACGAGCCCTTCGATGGCCAGGTCGTAGTCCGGTCGGGTCCGGCCGCCGGTACGGGTGTACGGGCGGACCAGCGAACCGGTCTCGGTCACCGGGTCGACCGGCGGCAGCTGGCTGGACACTGGCTGGCGCCAGCCAGTGCGCGGCGACTGCTCGCTCGCTCGGTGTCCAGGGTTGGACGGGGGGCCAGGGTTCGGCGGCATCGAGCCTCCTCGGTTGCCACCGGCCGACGCGGCCGCTGCAGCTGATGAGCGTGTGCTGATGCTGGTCGGACGGCCGCCAACGGCCATGCCGGGTTCGCCGAACAGGTCGGCACCTGGGCCGCCGAACAGTCCGTTGCGGTACCCGCTGATGTCGAAGCGGTTGGGAATGTCGGAGCTCGCGTAGTCCGCGGGATCCTCCAAGTCGCCCTCCACCATCACGCTCTCCCCTTGTTCCCCGATGTCCGGCCGTCGATCTCCACCTGGCTCATCCAACACCTGTTTCGACGGGTTCGATACCTCGAACTCGGGGCTCTCGTCGCGGTCTTCGTAGTTTTCGTGGTCTTCGTAGTCGGAATCGTCATCTTGGTCGTAGAGATGAAAGCCGTCCTGTGTCCGACGCCGGTAGTCGAACTCGTCACCGGAGCCATCGTGCCGCGCGCGTCGGCCAGGACTCATCTCCCGCTCACCGCCGGTTCGTCACCTTGGAGGGGATTCGGTCGTTGTGCCGCCTACCGCCGGGTTCATCGGCGCACTGCACCTTGTAGTTGGGCGCGCAGCTCCGGGCGTCATCTGCTGGCCGACCCGCTCGACGAGCAGGGTCATCTCGTAGGCGACGAGGCCGATGTCGCAGTTGGGCGCGGCCAGCACGGCAAGACAGGAGCCGTCGCTGATGGACATCAGGAACAGGTAGCCGCGGTCCATCTCGACCACGGTCTGGTTGACCGAGCCCGCCTCGAAGCACCGCGCGGCGCCCTGGGTCAGGCTGACCAGGCCGGATGCCACCGCGGAGAGCTGCTCAGCGCGGTCGCGCGGCAGGCCATGGGAGCCGGCCAGCAGCAGACCGTCTGCGGACACCACGACGGAATGCGCCACACCGGGCACCCGGCGAACGAAGTCGGTGATGAGCCAGCCGAAACTGCCTGGCTGATGAACGGACGCTGTCACTCGTGCTCCTCGTCGTGGCTGCCGTCGGAAAGCGGGGAAGCCCCGCCAGAGTATGCCTCGATCAACGCATGACGCCCGCGACGTACGCCACGCTGGAAGCTTGACATGCGGCCTCGGACCGCGTCAGCAGAACGTGGCGGAAGCGGCGGCGCTTCTGGTTGCTGCGGGTTGCTCGGGCCGGGCAGCCGCCGAGCCGGGCACCAGGTGCGCCTTGGGAACGCGCTTGGGCAGGCCGGCGCCGGTGGTCTCGGAGACCGGGGCGAGCAGGGCCTCGGCCAGCTGCCAGCCCTCGTCGGCCGGGGTTTCCCAGGACGCGTGGGCCGGGCCGGTCGGGGCGGCGCCAGACGTCGGCTCGGCCAGGCTCGGGGCGGGCGGTTCCGTCGGGCTGGAAGTCCGGCGGGGCGCGGTGCCGAAGCCCGCGGCCGCGCCCGCCTTGCCGGGCACCCTGGTGGGCAGCGCACCATTGCTGACGCTGGTCGTCTTGGTCGTCTGGGCCGGTTCGGCAACCGGCGGGGCAGGAGCGGGCGTTGGGGGCGAGCCAACGGCATTGGCCGGCATGCCGGTGGAGATCGAGTCGGATTCGGCGCCCGGTTCGTCCGGTCGGAACCACTGCGACAGCACGGCCTCGTAGATGGGCAGCCGCTCGGTCGGCGCGTCCACCTCGGCGGCCCTTGCGGCCTGCTCCGGCTCGGTTGACGCGGCGGGCCGCTGGCCGACCTGGGTGTCCTCAAGCCGGCGTGCACGGCAGTGTCATTGGCGTCATTGGCCGGGTCGTCATTGGCCGGGTCACTGACGGGCTCACTGGTCGGCTCGCTGATCGCCGGCAGCTCGTCGGCAGCGGTGTGCGCCTCCCACAGCATCGAGGCGGGCACGCCCTGGGTTGGCGGCTGCTCGGGCGGTGCGGCCGGTTGGCTGCCCGATGTCTCCAACTCGTCGAGGGCGAACTCGCTCGACCAGAACGCGGTGGCCGGATCGAGCGGGTTCTCCTGGTCCTGCCTGGCCTGGTCCTGCACGGAGAACTCGGGTTCGCGGGCCTGCGCCGCGGCCCCGCTGTCCTGCTTGCGGGCCATGCCGAACGCGCCGGCGATGCCGGCGGCCGCGACCGCACCGGCAGGCGCACCGGGACTGCGGTCCTGGCCACCCGCGAGGCCGCGGTCACCGAGCGGCGAGCCGGCCTGCGGGTCGCTGCCGGGCTGGTAGATGAGGTCCTCGCCGATCACGACGAGCGCGACGGTGCCGCCGTCGATGTCCTCGTTGGTGCGCAGCTTGACCCGGATGTTGTGTCGCTTGGCCAGCCGCGCGACCACGTAGAGACCCATCCGCCTCGTCACGTCGACATCCAGCTCAGGCGGGTTGGCCAACCGGTCGTTGGCCTCGCGCACGTCGTCCTCGCTCATGCCGACACCGCGGTCGGTGATCTGGATGGCCACCTCGCGGGCGCGTGTCTTGGCGATCCGCACGCTGACCTTGGTGTTCGGCTCCGAGAACACGGTCGCGTTGTCGAGCAGCTCGGCGATGAGGTGAATGAGGTCGTTGACGACGCGGCCGAGGATCTGCGCGTTCGGCGGGCTGCCGACCTCGATCCTGGCGTACTGCTCTACCTCGGACACGGCCGCGCCGACCAGGTCGCCGATGGGCACCGGCTGACTCATCCGCTTGGCGAGGCCACTACCGGAGAGCACCAGCAGGCTTTCGCTGTTGCGCCGCATCCGGGTCGCGAGGTGGTCCAGCTCGAACAGGTTGGCCAGCTGGTCCGGATCCTGCTCGTCGCGTTCAAGCCGGTCGATCAGGGACAGCTGGCGTTCGACAAGGACCTGGCTGCGGCGGGCCAGGTTGACGAAGATCGCGTTGACGTTGTCACGCAACACGGCCTGTTCGGCGGCGAGGCGGACGGCCTGGCCGTGCACCACGTCGAACGAGCGCGCCACTTCACCGATCTCGTCCGCGGTGAACACCGGCACCGGTTCGACGGCCTCCTCGGACGCCTTGATCGGGTCCGGGTCGGCGAGGATGCGCTGGACCGAGGCGGGCAGCCGGTGCCGCGCCATGTCAAGGGCGCCGGTGCGCAGCCGCCGCAGCGTGCGGACCAGCGAGCGAGCCACCAGCAGCGTGACGAGGAAGGCGACCACCAGTCCCAGCAGCACGATGAGGCCGACCCGGACGGCCTGGCCGATGGCGTTGGACGCGGCCGTGCTGATCGCTCCGGTCAGCTCGTTGTACATGTTCTGCTCGGCCTGGTGCAGCAGGCCGGCGGCCGCGTCGCCGGAGCGCTGCACGTCGCTCGGTGAGACGCCCAGCGGCACGTTGGCGGCCGAACGGGTCTCCACCTGGAGCAGCTGGGTGGCGGCGGCGTCCACGTCGGGGCCGGTGACCGTGGCGGAGAACATGGCCCGGTCGGCGGCGCTCGCGGTGGCGTTGAACGCGTTGATCGAGGCGCTGTACTGCGCCTGAGCGGCCAGCAGCGCGCTTTCCTGCAACGGGGGGAATGTGCCGTTCTGCGCGGTGATCATCAGGTAGGCGGTGCTCTGGCTGAACTCCTCCTTGGCCTGTCGCAGGTCGTTGACCTCGGCGATCAGCGTGGTCACCGTCTGATCCGGGATACCGGACTCACTGACCTGGGCCGCCTGTAGCAGGACCGCGATGATCTGGCTGTAGTCGGCGATGATCTGGACGTCGGGATAGTCGGTGGAGTTGGCGCTGGAACGCAGGGCGTCGATGTCGGACACCGAGTTCAGCGCCGAGGTGACGGCGGCCTGCATCTGCGGGCTGACCGCACCGCCGTTGTTGGCCAACTGCTTGAAGTTGCTGATGGCGACGTCGGTCGCGTCGGTCTGCGGGCTGCCCGGTCCTGAGCCTGCCGTCTTGTGGGACGACGCGTAGAGGGCGATGCCCTCGCGTTCCCGCTGCAGGTTGTCGATCACCACGGACAGCGATGCCGCGAGTCGCGAGTCGTTCTGCAGCTGGTTGTAGATCTTGGCGTTGTTGATCTGGGTGACGACCTGCAGCGCGCCGAGCAGCGCGGCGACGGCGAGCGGGACCAACAGGACGACGAACAGTTTGGAGCGCAGGCGCCAGTTGGACAGCCGCCACCGGCCGGCGGCTGGGACATCCGGCGTGGAAGGAACGACCGATGGAACAGCGGCGTCGCCACCGAGCAGGTCACGCGGGCGGGGATCAACGGTCGCGGCGGCCGTTGGTGCACTGCCCTGTTGTTCGTTACCGGCCACGCCTCGCCACTCCCACATCAGCCAGTTGGCCAAGAACTGTTTCCCGGCCGGTTATCGCCCCCATGACTTCCGCCGATCGCACGCTGAATCGATCCACAACCCGCTCACCCTCGACCGTCCCGTATCGGGAGGAGTCGAGCCCACTATGCACCGGCGACATCGTCAGTTCCAGCCTGCCCGATCCGTTCTGTCCAAGTAGCCGCTGTGGTGGACGCGCGAGCTACGAACCCGCACGATGCCCCGATTCCGCAGTAACGTACCGAACGTGGCTGGCAATGTCAGCCCATCAGGCTATGGAGACTTCAGAATTGGCACGCTCAGTGTCATCTGATACCCGGGGTGCGGGTTTCGGACCGCGCAACCGCGTACCGTTCGGCCCTCACATCACTCTCCGCAACCAGTGCGTCTGCTCGGCCGCCTGCCGAAGTTGATCAAATCGATACCAACATCGGGACGAGACGAAGATCGGTCACACAATGGGCCGGATGGCTCAGCAACGCGCGGCCGATCACCCGTGCGACTGGTCGATTGCGCGGACAACAAGCAGGCCGACCGGCCAGCAATCCACACCCGAACGGAGCAATAGCGCGCGGCCAGCCCGGCCCTTGCTCACGATCTGGTCACCGCTCTTGTACGGGTGGTACGCTCCCGCTCGGCGTGGCCACCCAGAAGGATGGCTTGACTACTGGTGGCTGCTGACGCGAGTTGGGGAGTGCTGCTCGCGGGCGTGCGAACACCGCCGTCCACAAGCGACGGGGTGAGTAGGAATGAGGGCATGATCCTGCAATCGATCGCACAGGTACTGATGACCACCTTCACGAGAGACCCGAAGTGGACGGTCAATGTGGACCTGTGTTGTGCAAGATCGTAGCACGGCCTCACGGGGTGCACGAATAGCGTTCGGACGGACGCGGTCCACACCGGAGTGCGGCGAATTACCCGGCAAGACGGGGATATGAGGACAGTCGGGGGAAGATTTCACCTATCACAGAGAAGACGCGGTACCAATCCTCCACAGAAGGACTTCAAATCATGGCGTTGCGCTCTAGTGCCAGTCCCACGAGGCGACCACGCAGGCTCAGGACGAGCCTCGCCGGGGCCGCGGCAACAGCTCTCCTGCTCGTCACCGGGTGCAGCGTGCTGAACGGTTCCAATGGTTCCTCCAGCGGTTCGTCCTCGGGGTCGGGCAACCTGGAGAAGACCACGATCTCGGTGGCGGCCCAGCCCTTCGTCGACGCAGCTCCGCTCTACATCGCGAAGCAGAAGGGCTACTTCAAGCAAGAGGGCCTCAACGTCAACATCGTATCGCTGCCCAGCTCGACCGTGATCATCCCCAAGTTGATCTCCGGCGCGGTCGACGTCGCCGAGGGTAACTTCGGCTCGGCGATCACCGCGGAGTACAACAAGACGGGCGACTTCAAGTTCATCGCCTACGCGACCACCGGCAAGCCCGGCGCGGTCCAGGTACTCGCCCTGCCCAGCTCCGGCATCAACAGCGCCAAGGACCTGGCCGGCAAGACCATCGGCACCAACACCCTCAAGGACGTCCTCTACGACGCCCTCGCCGCGACCCTTGAGGCCAACAACGTCCCGCTGACCAGCGTGCACATGACCGTCGTTCCGCACCCGCAGGTGCCGGAGGCGATCGGCACCCACCAGGTCGACGCGGGCGTGCTCGTCGAGCCGTACCGGACCCAGGCCGCCCGCAACTACGGCGCCCGCCCGGTGGTCGACCTGTTCAGCGGCCCCACCGCCAACCTGCCGTACAACGCCTACTACGTGAACAGCAAGTTCGCCCAGCAGTACCCGCACACGGTGAACGCGTTCCTCCGCGCGCTGTGGAAGGGTGCCGAGGACGCCACCAACAACCGCAAGGACGTCGAGCAGATCCTGCCCACCTACACCAACGTCGACGCGGCAACGGCGGCGCTGATCGCGCTGCCGAACTTCCCCACCGGCCTGAGCACCGCGAGCGTGCAGCGGGTCGCGGACCTCAGCACCAAGTTCGGCCTGATCGGCGGGCACTTCGACGTCTCGTCGATGATCTACTCCTACACGCCACCTGCGAACGGCAGCTAGTTTCATGCACAAGCAACGGCGCGCGAACATTCGCGGGCTGATCGGGCTGGCCGGCTTCCTCGTACTGTGGGAGCTGGCCAGCCGGACCCATCTTGTTGATCCGCAGTACCTCCCCGCGCCGTCCACAATGGCCGGCGAGGTCGGGAAACTGTTCTCCCAGCCCCAGTTCACCGCCGACTTCGTCGCCACGGTGCTGGCCTGGTTCATCGTCATCCTGGTCTCCGTCGTCATCGCGCTGCCGCTGGGCATGCTGCTCGGCAGCATCCCGGGCCTGCGGGTGGCGACCAGCGCGATCGTCGAGTTCATCCGGCCGGTCCCCGCGGTCACCCTGATCCCGGTGGTCGTCGTCGCCTTCGGGGACGGCGCGCAGACCAAGATCATCCTAGCGGTGTTCACCTCGATCTGGCCGATCCTGTTCAACGTGATCTACGGCCTGCACGAGGTCGACCCCCAGTACGTGGACACCGCGCAGGTGTTCCGGACCCGGCGGCTGCGCATCGCGTTCGCGGTGAAGCTGCCCGCCGTGATGCCCTTCGCCATGACCGGGATCCGGCTGTCCGCCGCGATGTCGCTGATCACCATCCTGAGCACCGAGTTCCTGGACGGCAGCGGCACCGGGTTCGGCGCGTACATCTACAGCACCGGTTCGGTGTCCGGGAACATGGTGATCGTGGTCACCGGTGTCGTGCTCGCCGGCATCCTCGGCTACCTGGTCAACCTCGGGCTGACCGCGATGCAGAACGCCTGGTTCGCCTGGTCGCCGGAAAGTCAGGTGTCATGACCACCATCGATGTCCTGCACCCGCGACCCCGGCTGCTGCGCCCGCGCACCTGGACCTTCGCCCAGCGCTGGGGCACCTTCCTCGGCTTCGCGCTGCTCTGGCAGCTGGTGGCGGACCTGGCAAGCAGCCCGTTCTTCTCCTCGCCGACCCAGATCATCGGCGCCATCGGCAAGCTGTGGCTGAGCGGGCCGGCGAGCCACCTGTTCCTCACCCGGTCCGTGGCCGAGGACGTCCTGCCCAGCATCGGCAAGGTAGTCGGCGGTTGGCTGGTCGCCACCGTCATCGGTGTCGTGGTCGGTGTCGCCGTCGGACTGTCGCCGATCGCCGCCGACTACACCGGCACGGTGTTCGGTTTCATCAGGTCGATGCCGCCGGTCATGCTGCTCCCGGTGTTCCTGGTGCTGTTCCACATCGGCCTGCAGATGCAGTTGGCCACGATCGTCTGGAGCTCCGTCTGGCCGGTCCTGCTGAACAGCATCGACGGTGCCCGCTCCGTCGAACCGACCAACCTGGACACCGCGCGGGTGTTCAAGGTCGGCTGGCTGCGGCGGGTGTGCGCGGTGGTGTTTCCCGCCGCGCTGCCGAAGATCTTCGGCGGGATGCGGATCAGCCTGGCGATCGCGCTGAACCTGATGGTCATCGCCGAGATGGTCGGCGGCAACAGCGGCCTCGGCTACCAGGTGCTGACCAACCAGTCGGTGTTCGACTACCCGGACATGTGGGCCGGGATCGTGCTGCTCGGCGCCCTTGGCTACCTGCTCAACCGGTTGCTCGGCGCGGTCGAGGACCGCGTGCTCGCCTGGCATCGTGGATCAATGCGGCTTGTGGAGGTATGACAGCGATGCTGGATGTGTTGGAACTGGGACACACCTACGGTTCCGGTGCCACCGCGCACAAGGCGATCGACGAGATCTCCTTCCGCGTCGACGCCGGTGAGATCGTGTGCATCGTCGGCCCGTCCGGCTGCGGCAAGTCGACCCTGCTGCGCACCATCTCCGGCCTGATCAGGCCGAGCAAGGGCGAGATCAGGCTGCACGACAAGGCCATCACCGGCACGCCCGGCGACCTGGCCGTGGTGTTCCAGGACTACGGTCGCTCGCTGTTCCCGTGGCTGAAGGTGGCCGGCAACGTCGAGTTCCCGCTGCGGAACCAGAACAGCGGCCTGACCAAGGCGCAGCGCAAGGAGCGGGTCGCCGAGGCACTGAGCTGGGTCGGCCTGTCCAAGGCGGTGCACAAGTACCCGTGGCAGCTCTCCGGCGGTATGCAGCAGCGGGTGTCGATCGCGCGGGCACTCGCCTACCGGCCCGCGCTGATGCTGATGGACGAGCCGTTCGCGTCTGTCGACGCGCAGACCCGAGGTGATCTTGAGGACCTGGTGCTGCGCGTGCGCGAGGAGCACGGCATGACCATCCTGCTGGTCACGCACGACATCGACGAGAGTGTCTACCTGGCCGACCGGGTGCTGGTGCTGTCCACCGCGCCGACCACGGTGGTCGAGACCCTCAAGGTCGGCCTGCCAAGGGAGCGGGACCAGATCACCACCCGCGAGTCCGAGGAGTTCGTGCACCTGCGCGGCGAGGTCGCCCGCCTGCTCAAGCACAACGACCTGGCCTGAGCGGGACCTGGCCCGAGCGGGACCTGGCCTGAGCGGGACCTGGCCTGAGCGGCGGGCATAACAGGCGGCAAGCGTACGTTGGCACACTGGAGGTCAGCCCCATACCCCGAGGAGACCGCCGGTGCCTGACGGACCGTTGATCGTCCAGTCCGACAAGACCCTGCTGCTGGAGATCGACCACCCGCTCGCGAACGAGACGCGCAACGCCATCGCGCCCTTCGCCGAGCTGGAACGCGCGCCCGAGCACGTGCACACCTACCGGGTGACGCCGCTGGCGCTGTGGAACGCGCGCGCCGCCGGTCACGACGCGGAGCAGGTGGTCGACGCGCTGGTCCGCTACTCCCGGTACCCGGTGCCGCAGCCACTGCTGGTCGACGTGGTCGACACCATGGGCCGGTTCGGCCGGTTGCAGCTGGCCAACAGCCCGGTACACGGCCTGGTCATGACCACCATCGACCGCGCGGTGCTGGAGGAGGTGCTACGCAACAAGAAGATCCGGCCGATGCTCGGCGACCGGATCGACGAGGACACCGTCCTCGTGCATCCGAGCGAGCGCGGCAGGCTCAAGCAGGCGCTGCTGAAGGTCGGCTGGCCCGCCGAGGACTTCGCCGGTTACGTCGACGGCGAACACCACGAGATCGAGCTGCGCCAGGACGGCTGGCAGCTGCGCGACTACCAGCAGCTGGCCGCCGAGGCGTTCTGGGCGGGCGGTTCCGGCGTCGTCGTGCTCCCCTGCGGCGCGGGCAAGACGCTGGTCGGCGCGGCCGCCATGGGCCTGGCCAAGGCGACGACGCTGATCCTGGTGACCAACACGGTCGCCGGCCGGCAGTGGAAGCGCGAGCTGGTCGCGCGCACGTCGCTGACCGAGGAGGAGATCGGCGAGTACTCCGGCGAGAAGAAGGAGATCCGCCCGGTCACCATCGCCACCTACCAGGTCATCACCCGCAGGACCAAGGGTGAGTACCGGCACCTTGAGCTGTTCGACTCGCGCGACTGGGGCCTTGTCATCTACGACGAGGTGCACCTGCTGCCCGCCCCGGTGTTCCGGATGACCGCCGACCTACAGTCCCGTCGTCGCCTCGGCCTGACCGCGACCCTGGTCCGCGAGGACGGCCGGGAGGGCGACGTGTTCTCGTTGATCGGCCCGAAGCGCTACGACGTGCCGTGGCGCGACATCGAGGCGCAGGGCTGGATCGCGCCAGCCGAGTGCACCGAGGTCCGGGTCACCCTGACCGACGCGGAACGGCTGACCTACGCAACGGCCGAGCCGGAGGAACGCTACAAGATCTGCTCGACGGCGCACACCAAGATGCCGGTGGTCAAGGCCATCCTGAACCGGCATCCCGGCGAGCCCACCCTGGTCATCGGCGCCTACCTCGACCAGCTCGACGACCTCGGCGCCGAGCTGAACGCCCCGGTCGTGCAGGGCTCGACCCGCAACTCAGAGCGCGAAGCCCTTTTCGACGCGTTCCGCAGGGGCGAGCTGCGCACGCTCGTGGTCTCCAAGGTCGCCAACTTCTCCATCGACCTGCCCGAGGCGTCGGTGGCGATCCAGGTCTCCGGCACGTTCGGCTCCCGCCAGGAGGAGGCGCAACGCCTCGGCCGCCTGCTGCGCCCCAAGGGCGACGGCCGCCAGGCCCACTTCTACTCGATCGTGTCCCGCGACACCCTGGACACCGACTACGCCGCGCACCGCCAGCGCTTCCTCGCCGAACAGGGCTACGCCTACACGATCATGGACGCCGACGACCTGCTCGGCCCAGCCCTCCCCGAGATCGACTGAGCCCGAAATCGACTGAGCCCGAGAACAGCTGAGAGACATTTCCGCTGGTGAAATCATGATCATCACATCCGGTGATGTAATCTGGGATGCAGGTCGAGTTACCGTGAGGAGGTGATGTTAATGGCCAAGTCCACCAAAACAACCTCGTTCAGCGTCCGCATAGACGCCGAGACCGAACGCGAACTCGAATCGCTGACGGCAGAGACCACCTCACGCAACGCCGCCATCGCCGAAGCGATCCACGAGACCTACCGCGCCCACGCCTACGAACGCATGCGCCGCGAAGCCGAAGCACTGCGCGACAACCCCGAATACCAGGCCGAGATCAAGGCCGCTCGCGAAGCGATGGGCTCCGACGATGCGTGGTGACATCTTCGAGCTTCGTGCCAATCCGCATGCAAAGGGACGCGAGCAACAAGGCCGCCGCTATGCTGTCGTCCTCCAGTCCGACACCGTTCCGCTGTCCACCGTGGTAGCCGCGCCTACCACCACCGGCTCCTGGGGCGCATCGTTCCATCCGGAGATCAAATTCAACGGCCAATCATCTCGGATCTTGATCGAACAGTTGGTCTGCGTCGACCCGGAGATCCGATTCGGGCGCAAGGTTGGCAGGATCAGCCCGGCCGAACAGATCGAGATCGATCGCGCGGTCAAGCTGGTAATGGGACTGTTCTGATTAGGTCTGATTAGGGCAGTTCGGCGAGCACCGCGTCGGTGAAGGTCGGCCACGCGGTTTTGGCCCAGTCGCCGAAGTCCCGGTCGGTCAGCGCGACGCAGGCTGCCCGGACTTCGGGGTCGACCCACAGGAACGTGCCGGACTGGCCGAAATGGCCGAACGTGCGCGGTGACGAGTTCGAGCCAGTCCAATGTGGACTCTTGTGGTCGCGGAGTTCGAAGCCCAGTCCCCAGTCGTTGGGCCGCTGGTGACCGAGGCCGGGCAGCACGCCGGACAGGCCGGGGAACACCACGGCGGTGGCCTGCTTGAAGGTGGCGGTGGCGATCAGGTTCGGCGAGAGCAGTTCTGCGGCGAAGCGGGCGAGGTCCGCGCAGGTCGACACGCCACCGGCAGCGGGCGAGCCGGCGAGTCGAGTGGCCTTCATGCCGAGCGGCTGGAACACGGCCTCGTCGAGGTAGTGACCGAACTCGATGCCCGAGCCCTCGGCGACGGCGTCGGCCAGCACCTCGAACCCGGCATTCGAGTACAGCCTGCGGGTGCCCGGCGCGGCGACCGCCTTGTGCTCGTTGTAGGCGAGGCCGGAGGCGTGCGAGATCAGGTGCCGGACCGTGGACCCCTCCGGGCCTGCCGGCTGGTCCCACTCGATCGCACCCTCCTCCACGGCGATCAGGGTGGCGTAGGCGGTCAGCAGCTTGGTCACGGAGGCAAGCGGGAACTCCCGGTCCAGGTCGCCGGAACCGCCGAGGGGCGCGCCGTCCGCGCCCAGCACCACGGCCGCGGCATTCGGCACCGGCCAGTCCGCAACCATCCGCACGCTGTCCATGGCGCATACCGTACGAGTCGCGTTTGCGGGCCTGGTGGGAAGGGGGCGTCCACCGGTCCGACCACGCTGTCCGACCGGTGAACCTCCACGGCTCCCCGAGCCGACCTGGTATTACCCGGTCGCGCGCGTGCCAAACCTGCGATGATGCGAGCTGTGGACATCGACTTCGAATCGGCTCTGGTCTACTCGATTCCGATGCGCAACCGCTTCCGGCGGATCACCGTGCGTAACGGCATGCTGCTGCGCGGGCCGGCCGGCTGGGGCGAGTTCAGCCCGTTCGAGGACTACTCGGATACCGAGGCGGTGCCCTGGCTCGCCGCCGCCGTCGAGCCGACCCAACTGCCCTGGCCGAAGCCGGTCCGCGACCGGATCCCGATCAACTGCACGGTGCCGGTGGTCGCGCCGGAACGCGCGGCCGAGATCGTGCGCGCGTCCGGCTGCGCGACGGCCAAGGTGAAGGTCGCGGATCCCGGTGTGTCCATTGTGGAGGACTGTGAGCGGGTGGCCGCGGTGCGCGACGCGCTCGGGCCGACCGGCGCGATCCGGGTGGACGCCAACGCGGCGTGGGACACCGACACCGCCGTTCGCGCCATTCGCGAACTGGACGCGGCAGCGGGCGGCCTTGAATACGTCGAACAGCCCTGCCCCGGTCTTGACGAGTTGGCGGCCGTGCGGCGAAAGGTGGACGTGCGGATCGCCGCCGACGAGTCGATTCGGCGCGCGGAGGACCCGATGCGGGTCGCGGTGGCCGGAGCCGCGGACATCGCGGTGCTGAAGGTCGCGCCGCTGGGCGGGGTGGCGCGGACCCTGGCGGTCGCGCAGGCGTGCGGGTTGCCGTGCGTGGTGTCCTCGGCCGTGGAGACCAGCGTCGGTCTCGCCGCCGGTCTCGCGCTCGCGGGCGCGCTGCCCGAGCTGGATTTCGCCTGCGGCCTTGGCACCCTGTCGCTGTTGACCTCGGACGTCGTGCCGGACCCGATGCGTCCCGAGGACGGCTGGCTGCCGGTGCCGACCTCGCCGCCCGTGCCCGAACGGAGCCTTGTGCACGCCGACGAGGCCGTCACCGCGTACTGGCGCGACCGGCTGCGCAGGGTCAGCGCCTGCGCAGCCACCTGATCAGCAGGAACAACACGAGCACGCCGGCCACCAGCGGGATGACCCGCTTGGCGGCGGAAGGGCCGGCATGGCGGAGCAGATCGATGGGCTCGACATCCGGCTCGGTGACCACGCGCAGTTTGGGCGGAGCCGGCATCGGCTCTGGCTGGGGTTCGGGCTGGGATTCGGCCTTCTGTTCGGGCTTGGGCTCGGCTTTCGCTTCGACCTTGACAGCTTCGACCTTGGCAGCTTCGACCTTGACAGCTTCGGGCTTGACAGCGGCGACCTTGGCAGCGGCGGGCTTCGCGGCCGGCTTCGCAGCGGCGGCGGTGCGTGTGCGCCTGCGCGGTGCGGGCTTGGGCTTCGGCTCCTCGGCGCTCTGCTCGCCGGTCTTCTGCTCCGCAGGTGCCTCGACACCGAGCTTGCCGGCGAGGCAGTTGGCGAAGGTGTCCAGGATCTTGCCGCCGACCTCGGAGATCATCCCTCGGCCGAACTGCGCGGGCTTGCCGGTAATGGCCAGGTCGGTCGCGACCGTGCCGTGGGTGTTCGCACCGTCCGCCTTCAATGTCACGGTGACCGTGGCGGACGCGGTGCCGTTACCGCGCGAGTCCTTGCCGGATGCCTTGATCACCACCCGCCTGGACTGCTCGTCGATCTCGACGAACTGGCCAGATCCCTTGTACAGCAGGGAAACCGGGCCAAGCTTGACCTTGACACTGCCGGTGAACTCCGAGCCGTTGACCTCGGTGAGGGTCGCGCCCGGCATGCAGGGCGCAACTCTGGCCGGATCGACCACCGCCGCCCAGACGACATCCGGCGGCGCCGGGACGGTGAACTGATGCTCCAGTTGCACTCTGGGCCTCCTTGTTTGAACGGCCGAGCCGTCATTCACTCCCGAGGATGACGTTACGCAGCCGGCCCACGCACGTCATCCTCGGGCGTGGATCACCGGCCGATCACACCCCCACCGCGGTCGCGACCGCGCGGGCGGTCAGCACCCTGGCGAGGTGTTCACGATAGGCCGCGCCGGCATTGCCGTCACTCGTCGGCTGGGTCGACTCGGCGGCGCCCTGCGCGGCGCTTCGAATCGCTTCCGGCGTTGCCGGCCCGCCAACCAGCGCTTCTTCCACGCCGCGCGCCCTGATCGGGGTCGGGCCCATGTTGGTCAGCGCGACTTTCGCTTCGGCGATCGTGCCGTTCTCGGCCCGGACCGTGGCCGCGACCGCCACGATCGACCACGCCTGGGCGACCCGGTTGAACTTCTCGTAGTGCGCGCCCCAGTTCGTGTGCTTGGTCACTCGGACGCCGACGAGCACCTCGTCGGGAGCGAGCGCGGTGGTGAACAGGTCGACGAAGAACTCGGCCGCCGGTACCGAGCGACGGCCGCCCGGTCCGGCGATCAGCAGTTCCGCGTCCAGGGCAAGCACCGGCGCGAGCAGGTCGCCTGCCGGGTCGGCGTGCGCGATGGCACCGCCGATCGTGCCGAGGTGCCGGATCTGCGGGTCCGCGACCGTGCCGGTGGCCTCGGCGAGCAACGCGGCGTGTTCGCGCACCAGATCCTCGCGCATCACGTCGTGGTGCGTCGTCATGGCACCGATCACGATGGCATCGCCGTCGTCCCGGACCCCGCGCAGTTCGGCGACCCGACCCAGATCGACCACTGTGGACGGTTCGGCCAACCGAACACGCAGCACCGGCAGCAGGCTCTGCCCGCCGGCGAGCACCTTGGCGTCCTCGCCGGCATCGGCGAGCGCCCGCACCGCTTCTTCCACAGTGGACGGTGCGACATAGTCGAAGGCAGCCGGGATCATCGCGCACCTCCCGCGCGCTGGATGGCCTGCCAGACCCGCTGCGGGCTACACGGCATCTCGATGTCGGTCACGCCGAGATGCCGTACCGCGTCGACCACCGCGTTCACCACGGCCGGCGTTGACGCGATGGTGCCGGCCTCGCCGACGCCCTTGACGCCCAACGGGTTGGTCGTGGACAGCGTCTCGGTGCGGTCGGTGGTGAACGAGGGCAGGTCGGCCGCGCTCGGCAGCAGGTAGTCGGCGAAGGTGCCGGTGGACAGCGTGCCGGACTCGTCGAAAACGGCCTCCTCGTACAGGGCCTGCGCGATGCCCTGGGCGAGCCCGCCGTGCACCTGGCCGTCCACGATCAGCGGATTCACCACCTTGCCGACATCGTCGACACAGACGTAGGAGCGGATCTTCACCGCGCCCGTCTCGGTGTCCACCTCGGCCGCGCACAGGTGGGTGCCGTGCGGGAAGGAGAAGTTCTCCGGGTCGTACGTGGCATCCGAATCGAGGCTCGGCTCGATGCCGTCTGGCAGGTTGTGCGCGTAGAACACCGCGAGCGCGATGTCCTGGATGCCGGTCGAGGACTCGGTGCCGCGCACGGTGAACTTGCCGTCCGCGAAATCGAGGTCGTCCTCGCTGCACTCCATCAGGTGCGCGGCCACCTTGCGGGCCTTGGCCACCACCTTCTCGGCGGCCTTCACCAGCGCGATGCCGCCGACCGCGAGCGAACGCGAGCCGTAGGTGTCCAGGCCCTTGTGCGAGGACTGGGTGTCGCCGTGCAACACCTCGACGTCCTCGAACGGGATGCCGAGCTGGTCGGACACGATCTGGCTCCACGCCGTCTCGTGCCCCTGGCCGTGCGCTGACGAGCCGGTGACCACCTCGACCTTGCCGGTGGCCAGCATCCGGATGGACGCGTACTCCCAGCCGCCGGCTCCGTAGTCGAGCGAGCCGAGCACCCGCGACGGCGCCAGCCCGCACATCTCGGTGAACGTGGAGGCCCCGATGCCCAGCTGCACCGGGTCGTTCGCGGCCCGCCGCTTCTCCTGCTCGGCGCGCAGCCCTTCGTAGTCGAAGAGCTGCTTGGCCTTCTCGGTCGCGGCCTCGTAGTTGCCGGAATCGTAGGTGAGCCCGCAGACCGTGGTGAACGGGAACTCCTCGTGCCTGATCCAGTTGCGCTCCCGGATCTCCAACGGGTCGACGCCGATCTCGGCGGCCAACTCGTCCATCAGCCGCTCGATCGCGAAGGTGGCCTCCGGCCGGCCCGCGCCACGGTAGGCGTCGGTCAGCGTCTTGTTGGTGAACACGTTCGTGCAGGTGAAGTGGTAGGCCGGGATCTTGTAGATGGCGTTGAACATGAACGCGCCGAGGAGCGGCACGCCCGGCCCGACCAGGCCGAGATAGGCGCCCATGTCGGCGAGCAGCTCGACCTTGAGCCCGGTCACCGTGCCGTCGCGGTTGGCGGCCAGGGTGAGGTCCTGGATCTGGTCGCGACCGTGGTGCGCGGCGAGCATGGAGTCCGAGCGGCTCTCGGTCCACTTCACCGGCTTGCCAAGCCGCTGCGCGATCATGATGGCCAGCAGTTCCTCGGGCAGCACCGCGATCTTGCCGCCGAACCCGCCGCCCACGTCCGGCGCGATCACCCGCAGCTTGTGTTCTGGCAGGCCGAGGGTGAGCGCGGCCATGGTCTTGAGGATGTGCGGGATCTGGGTGGCAGCCCAGATGGTCGTCTGCGGCCCGGTCGGGTCGACGACGACCGAACGCGGCTCCATGAATGCCGGGATCAGCCGCTGCTGGCGGTAGCGCCGCTTCAGCACGATCTCCCCGTCCGCGATGGCCTGTTCTACATCACTTCCGGTGCCCGCGGCGCCGGAGTCGAATGTCCACACCGCATTGCGGTTGGTGCCGAGGTCGGGGTGCACCAGGGGCGCGTCGTCGGCGAGCGCGGCCTCCATGTCCAGCACCACCGGCAGTTCCGCGTAGTCGACGTCGATGGCGCCGATCGCGTCGTCGGCCTCGTACGCGCTGCGCGCGACCACGACGGCGACGCCCTCACCCGCGAAGTTCACCGTGTCGGCGGCCAGCATCGGCCTGCGCGGGCTCTTCATGTCCGGCGTGATCGGCCACGCGCACGGCATGCCGATCGAGCCGTCCGGGTCGAGGTCCGCCGCGGTGTAGACGGCGAGCACGCCGGGCATGGCGCGCGCCGCCGAGGTGTCGAGGTTGGTGATCCTCGCGTGCGCCATCGGGCTGCGCAGGATCGCCAGATGCAGCATGCCGGGCAGGCTGATGTTGTCTGTCCAGCGGGTACGGCCGGTGATCAGGTGCGGATCTTCCTTGCGCAGCCGCGCCCTGCCGATCTCCGGGCCGATCTCTGGGCCGATCTCTGGGCCGATCTCCGGGCCGATTGTGGAGGTCATCACTCACCCCCGGTGACGGCGGCCGGTCGCATCTTCTCGGCGGCGTCGCGGACCGCGCGCACGATGTTCTGGTATCCCGTGCAGCGGCACAGGTTTCCCTCAAGACCGTGCCGCACCGCGGCCTCGTCCGGGTCCGGGTTGTCCGCGAGCAGGTCGATGGACTGCATGATCATGCCGGGCGTGCAGAAACCGCACTGTAGGGCATGATTGTCGTGAAACGCCTGCTGAACCGGGTGCAACCGACCGTCGCGCGCGATGCCCTCAATGGTGGTGACCTCGCGTCCGTCGGCCTGTACGGCCAGGACGGAGCAGGATTTCACGCTGTGCCCGTCGAGGTGCACAGTGCAGGCGCCGCAGTTGCTGGTGTCGCAGCCGACGACCGTGCCGACCTTGCCGAGCCGCTCGCGCAGATAGTGCACCAGCAGCAGGCGGGGTTCGACATCATCCGTGTAGGAAGTTCCGTCCACACTGACGGTAATGCGCATGGGGCCTCCTGTGATCCGACTCACAGGACTAACACTGCTCTTTGGACGACCTACAGGCAAGCCTCGGCGACGTGCTTGGCGATCTGGTCGACGTCCTCAATGGTGGTGTCCACCTGCGGGCTGAATCGGAGCAGATAGCCGGTCATCTCGTGCGGCGCCCGTTCCGGCTGCGCCGCGGTGCACAGCACGCCGCGCCGCAGCAGCTCCGCGCGGAACGCGGCCACGTCAAGGTCATCGGATCGCGGCGCCAACGTGACCAGCGCACCGGGCGCGTCGATCGCGTCGTCACGCCGCCAGGCCGCCAGGTCGGCCAGGGCGGTGCGCAGCGCGACCGCGACGGCGTGCAGGCGCTCCCTGATCCGCGCCGGACCGAGCTCAAGGTGTTCGGCGATGGCGACACCGAGCCCGAGCCGCCCGGCCACGAACGCCTCCCTGCTGCCCAACCTCGGCAGCGGACGGTCGCCGCCGACCGACCACGCCGCCGAGGACAACGCGGGCGCGACCGGTACCAACCGCGACTGCCACGGCTCGCGCACCGCGAGGTAGCCGACGCCGCGCGGTCCGCACAGCCACTTGCGGCTGGTGCCATAGGCTGCCGCCGCGCCAGCCTCGACCTCGACCTGGCCGACCGACTGGGCGTTGTCGACGATCAGCGGCACCTCGACTGCCTCGCAGATCGCGGCGGCCGCGCCGATCGGCTGGACCAGCGCGCGGTGCGACGCGGCAGCGGTCAGGTGCACGGCATCCGGACGCCGGGTACGAAGCCGGGCCTCAAGCGCAGCCAGGTCGACGTGGCCCGCGTCGTCCACGTCGAGGAATTCCACGGCGAGGCCGCGGTCGGCGAACGCGGCCAGGTTCGGGCCCCACTCGCTGCGCACCGTCCACACCGTGTGCCCGGCACGCAGCGGCCACGCGTCCAACAGCTGCGCCAACGCGTTGGACGCGCTCTCCACGAAAACGACCTCGTCGGCGGCGAAGCCGATCAGGCCGCCCAGGTTCGCCTTGAGCGCCTCCAACTCGTCGCTCGCCTCTTCCTCGGCGAGGTAGCCGCCGGTTTCCGCTTCGGCAGCCAGATGCGCGGCGATCCTGGCCCGCACCGCGTCGCTGGACCGTCCGCAGGCCGCAGTGTCCACATGCAACAGTCGGCGGGTGCCCCGCCGGTCGGCCCATTCGCGGCCAAGATCATCGTGGGGCAGCTCCGAGGTCATACGCTGACCCTAACGGTCCCTAACGGCCGGAAAACCGGATATCAACGGTGAATTCGACCACTTGCCTCGGTCAGCCGCTCACCGCGGCCGCCCCAGCGCAACGCGATCATCTCCGCCGCGATCGACACCGCGGTCTCCTCCGGGGTCCGCGCGCCGAGATCGAGGCCGATCGGCGAGGACAGCCGGTCCAACTCGTCCTCGGTCATCCCGGCCTCGCGCAACCGGGCGAGCCGGTCCTCGTGGGTGCGCCGCGAACCCATCGCGCCGACGTAGCCGAGGTCCAGTCGCAATGCGACCTCCAGCAGCGGCACGTCGAACTTGGGATCGTGGGTGAGCACCGCGACCACGGTCCGCTCGTCCACCCGGCCCGCATCGGCCTCCGCCTTCAGGTAGCGGTGCGGCCAGTCCACAACCACCTCGTGCGCCTCGGGGAAACGCGTCGCCGTCGCGAACACCGGCCGCGCGTCGCACACGGTCACCCGGTAACCGAGGAACGAGCCGAGGCCGGCCATGGCGGAGGCGAAGTCGATGGCGCCGAACACGAGCATGCGCGGCGGCGGCTCGAACGAGTTCACGAACACCGACATGCCCTCGCCACGACGCTGCCCGTCCGGGCCGTAGTGCAGGGTCGCGCTGCGGCCGCTGGCCAGCAGGCCACGCGCGTCGTCGGTGACCGCGTCGTTCGCACGTTCGGAACCGAGATCGCCGGACACCCGGTCCGGCCAGATCACCAGCCGCTTGCCAAACCACTCGTCGTCCGGGTGCGCGATGACCGTGGCGATGCTGACCGGCGTCTCCTCCTTGACCGACGCCACGACCTCGTCGAACTCAGGAAACGTCTGCCGGTCAATGGGTTCGACGTAGACGTCGAGGATGCCGCCGCAGGTCAGGCCGACCGCGAACGCGTCGTCGTCGGAGACGCCGTAACGCTCAAGCACCGGCTTCCCGTCGTCGATCACCTGCTTGGCCAGCTCGTAGACCGCGCCCTCGACGCAGCCGCCGGACACGCTGCCGGAGACCTGGCCGTCGCCGGCGACCAACATGGCGGAACCGGGCTCCCTCGGCGCGGAATGGAACGTCGCCACCACGGTGCCCAACCCGGCCCGCTCGCCGGCGAGCCAGCGGCGGTGAACCTCGTCAAGAACGTCACGCATCGCGTATCTCCCGTAGGAGGATTTCCAGTGTGTTCAGGCTATGGCCGGCGAGCAGGCTGTCAACGTGCGGCATCGCGGCCGCGACCCCGGACTGAACCGGCCGGTAGCCGGCATGGCCGGCATGCGGATTCACCCAGAACACCGCCTTCGCCAACCGACGCAACCGGCTCATCTGCTCGCCGAGCAACGCGGGATCACCACGTTCCCAGCCATCGGAAAAGACAACGACGATCGCCTGGCGCGCTATTCCGCGCTGCCCCCAACGATCAAGGAACGCCTTGACCCCGTCGCCGAGCCGGGTGCCGCCCGCGTAGTCCGGTACCGCGTGCGCGGCCGCGATCAGCGCCTGTTCCGGATCGCGATGCCGCAGTTGGCGGGAAAGCCTGGTCAGCCGGGTTCCGATGGTGAAAACCTCGGTACTGGTAGGCGCTCTGCGAACCACAGCGTGCGCGAAACGCAACAGCGCGTCCGCATAGGGCTGCATGGAGCCGGACACGTCCAACAGCAGCACGACTTTGCGAGGTCGGTGGCTGCGCTGCGTGTAGTTCAACCGGATCGGCTCACCGCCCGCGGCGATCAACGCGCGCATGGTGCGCCGAGGATCGAGCCGCCGCCGACCACCGGGTTTGTAGCGCACTGCGCGTCGGCGCGGCGGGTCGACGCGCAGCAACGCGATGAGTTCGCGCAGATGCTCGCGCTCGGCCTTGGTCAACCCGCTGATGTCCTTGTGCCGCAATACTTCCACGTCACTGGCCGCGACCCGCAGTTGCGGCGCTTGCTCCGCGTCACCATCCGCGTCCACGGACGGATCGGTGCGCAGTGCCGCGATCAGCGCCTGTTTCGGCTGGGGTGTCGACACGATCCTCGGCCGAGGCATCCGGTACGGGGTGAACCAGGCGGCGAACGCCTCGTCGTAGCGGGGCAGGTCGTCCGGTTCGGTGCACAGGGTCAACCGTCCCGCCCAGTACAGGTCGGCCGGATCGGCCGGGTCCAGCCACTGCACGGCTCGCAGGTACGCGTCGGTCCTGGTCGCGTCGCAGGCAAGGCCCGCAGCGCGCAGGGCAGCGGTGAACCCGACAAGGCCGGCCAGCGGACTCGCCTGATCGGGTACACCGGTCGAGCTCACGCCACCAATACTATTTCCCGACATGGACGAGCCGAGCCTGCGAGAACGCAAGAAGCGGGAGACCCGGCAGCGCATCTCCGATGTCGCGACCTCGTTGTTCGCGACGCGCGGCTTCGACAACGTCACCGTCGCCGAGGTCGCCGAGGCCGCGAACGTGTCCAAGATGACCGTGTTCAACTACTTCCCGCGCAAGGAGGAGCTGTTCTTCGACCGCAACGAGGAAGTCACCGAACTGCTCCACGCGGCCATCCGCGACCGCGCGCCCGGCGTCTCGGTGGTCAACGCGTTGCGCGCGCTCATGCTGCGCCTGACCGAGCAGCGCCATCCGCTCAGCGGGCTGCGCGAGGGCGTCAACAGATTTTGGCAGGTCGTCGCCGACAGCCCGACCCTGCGGGCCCACATTCGTGAGCTGGTCGAGCAGTTGGACAACGAGCTGGCCACCGAGTTCGCCGCCGTCGCCAAGGCAGAGCCGGGCGACCCGATGCCGGCGCTGGCCGCCGGCCTTGTCGTCGCGACCATGCGCACGCTCTATCAGCACGCGATGCGCGGACTGATGACCGGCGAACGCGCCGACGACCTCTACCCGGCTCAGGTCGCCCTGGTCAACCGGGCCTTCGACATGCTGGAAGCCGCCATCGGAGACCAGCTCGGTTAGCCGGCCAGCAGCACGTCCAGCCCGGCCGCGATCACCCGGTCCGCGTCCTCCCGGTACTTGAGCACCGCGCCCAGCGTCAACGCGGCCGACTCGGTGTCCAGGTCGTCGCGGCCGAGCGCGAGCAGCGCCTGCGCCCAGTCCAGCGTCTCCGCGACCCCCGGCGGCTTGAGCAACTCCATCGCCCGCAGCCTGCGCACCGCGCCGGAGACCTTCTCGGCAAGCCGTTCGTCGATCCCGGGCAGCTTGCGCCGCAGAATCGCCAGCTCACGAGGCAGATCAGGGTGTTCGAGCCAATGGTAGAGGCAGCGCCGCTTGAGCGCGTCGTGCACCTCGCGGGTGCGGTTGGAGGTCAGCACCACCAGCGGCGGCACCTCGGCGCGCACCTCGCCCAGCTCCGGGATGCTCACCGCGTTCTCGCTGAGCACCTCCAACAGGAACGCCTCGAACTCGTCGTCGGCCCGGTCGACCTCGTCGACCAGCAGCACGCACGGCGACTCGCGCAGCGCCCGCAGCAGCGGCCTGGCCAGCAGGAACCGCGGCGTGTACAGCGACGCCTCCGCCGCGTCCGCGTCCAGCGGCTCGCCACTGCTCGCGGTCGCCGTCTCCAGGGTGCGCAGGTGCAGCAACTGACGCGGGAAGTCCCAGTCGTAGAGCGCGGTCGCCGCGTCGATCCCCTCGTGGCACTGCAACCGGATCAGCGGCACGTCCAGCGCCGCGGCCAGCGCGACCGCCAGGGAGGTCTTGCCGGTGCCCGGCTCGCCCTCGCAGAACAGCGGCCGACGCATGCGCAGGGCGAGGAAGGCGGCGGTGGCCAGACCGCGATCGGCGAGGTAGCCGACCCGGTCCAGGGCCGAGGACAACTCGTCAGGGCTCTCGTGCTGCTCGCTCGCCACGCTGATGAGAATAGATCGGATTCAGGGTCGACCTCAGGGAAGGACCAGGGCCGCTCCCCGATGGCCGCCTTGTTCCCCGGCCCGAAACTGGATACATGAGCGAGAACCCGTATTACGCCGCCAGCTCCCAGCCACAGACCTCGACTCCGGTCCGCCGGTTTCTGCGCAGTCGCGACGACCGCATGATCGCGGGCGTCTGCGGCGGTGCGGCCCGCTACTTCGGCATCGACGCGACCCTGCTGCGCCTGCTGCTCGTCATCGCCGCGATCCTCGGCGTCGGCACCGGCGTGCTGGTCTACCTCGCCTGCTGGCTACTGGTCCCAGAGGAGGCCTGACCGACACGCCGGCACCCCGACCCCCTGTCAGGCGGAACGGCCCGGTTCGAGCAGTTCGTGCAGGCGCTGTGGTAGGCGCTTCTCCAGTCCGAACGGCTCAAGATGCGCCTGGAACACCTCGTCGAACGCACGCGTGACACTGGTCGTGTCCCAGGTCTCGCGGTGCAGGATGGGTTGCTTGAAGTACGGCTGGCCGACGACGTGCAGATCACTGCCGTTGCACCGGATCAACTGACCCGTGATGCCGTTCGCGGCGTCGGCCAGCAGGAACACCACCAGCGGGGCGACCTTGCTCGGCGCGCGGTCCGGCGGGATCGACCGCAGGGCGCGCTCGGACTTCCACACCATCCTGGTGTGCGCGACCGGGCAGACCGCGTTGACCCGGATGCCCAGCGCATCCAGGTCCAACGCCCACGAGTAGGTCAGCGAGGCGACCGCTCCCTTGCTGGCCGCGTACGCGCCGAGCCTGCGCTGCCCGAGCAACGCACCCGACGCGATGTTCACGATCGAGCCCGCGATGTTCGCGTCCCGCATCGCCTCGATCGCCGCGATGCCGCAGCTGAACAGGCCGAACACGTTCACGTCGAACAGCTCGCGCATCCGCGCGTAGTCGTCCTCCAACGGCGATGCCTCGTAGTTCAGCCCCGCGTTGTTGACCAGCCCGTCGATCTTGCCGAACTCCGCGACACACGTCGCGATCAGGGCGGCCGCCTGTTGCGGGTCGGCGATGTCGTGCCCGCTGTCCACGGCCGTCCCGCCGTGGTTGCGGATGTTCTCCGCCGTCTGTTTGGCCAGTTCAGCGTCGATGTCGTTGACGATCACGCTGGCACCGGCATGAGCGATGTGCGTGGCATATGCCTCGCCAAGCCCACGCCCGGCTCCGGTCACCACGATCGCCTTGCCGTCGAGCATCCCCATGGTTTCGCTCCTACCGCTAGGGGTAGGCGTTTCTCCCGCCGCCCGCCCCGATGTGCCCCGTACCGCTATTCCCAGATTCACCGAACCCGGTCACGCAGAGGGGGTGGAGCTCGACGAAAAGTCACCAAGGTGCGCCGAACGGACGACCGACTTCGGCGCAACGGTATGTATCGCTGATCATCTACCCACCGCTGGTGGGCTCATCCGTGCAGGTTGTCCCACGTTCAGGTAATGCCCCGACAACGCTGGGCCGGAAGAGTGACACGCTAAGTACCCACAGCTTCATCCACAGAAGTGCACAACTCACCCGCACGAATGGAGTAACGCTACCCAGCGTGCCCATCCACCCGCCACCAGCGGCTGACCGCGAACAAGCAAGGGCCCGGACACGTGAATGTCCGGGCCCTCGTGCTGAAACGGTGTTACTGACTCGCCGGCTGGATCAGAAGTCCATGCCGCCGGCGTCGGGGCCGGCCGGGGCCGGGGCGGCCTTCTCCGGCTTGTCCGCGACAACGGCTTCGGTGGTCAGGAACAGCGCCGCGATGGACGCGGCGTTCTGCAGCGCGGAGCGGGTGACCTTGGCCGGGTCGATGATGCCGGCCTTGATCAGGTCCTTGTACTCGCCGGTGGCAGCGTCAAGGCCCTCGCCAGCAGGCAGGTTCTTGACCTTCTCCACCACGACGCCGCCCTCAAGGCCGGCGTTGATCGCGATCTGCTTGAGCGGAGCCTCCAGCGCCAGCCGGACGATGTTGGCACCGGTGGCCTCGTCACCGTCGAGGCCGAGACCGTCGAAGCTGGTGGCAGCCGCGTGCAGCAGGGCAACGCCACCACCGGCGACGACACCCTCCTCGACGGCGGCCTTGGCGTTGCGCACCGCGTCCTCGATGCGGTGCTTGCGCTCCTTGAGCTCGACCTCGGTCGCGGCGCCGGCCTTGATGACCGCGACACCGCCGGCCAGCTTGGCCAGGCGCTCCTGCAGCTTCTCGCGGTCGTAGTCGGAGTCGCTCTTCTCGATCTCGGCGCGGATCTGGCTGACCCGGCCCTGGATCTGCTCGGCGTCGCCGGCACCCTCGACGATGGTGGTCTCGTCCTTGGTCACCACGACCTTGCGGGCCTTGCCCAGCAGGGTGAGGTCGGCGTTCTCCAGCTTGAGCCCGACGTCCTCGGAGACCACGGTGCCACCGGTGAGGGTGGCCATGTCCTGCAGCATCGCCTTGCGACGGTCACCGAAGCCAGGAGCCTTCACGGCAACGGACTTGAAGGTGCCGCGGATCTTGTTGACGACCAGGGTGGCCAGGGCCTCGCCCTCGACGTCCTCGGCGATGATCAGCAGCGGCTTGCCGCTCTGCATGACCTTCTCCAGCAGCGGGAGCAGGTCCTTGATGGTGGAGATCTTGGAGCTGTACAGCAGGATGTACGGGTCGTCCAGGACGGCTTCCTGGCGGTCCGGGTCGGTCACGAAGTAACCGGCGAGGAAGCCCTTGTCGAAGCGCATACCCTCGGTCAGTTCGAGCTCAAGGCCAAGGGCCTGGCTCTCCTCGACCGTGATGACGCCTTCCTTGCCGACCTTGTCCATCGCCTCGGCGATCAGCTGGCCGATCGCGGTGTCGGCGGCGGAAATCGAAGCCGTGGCAGCGATCTGCTCCTTGGTCTCGACCTCCTTGGCGGTCTTGAGCAGCGACTGGGCAACGGCCTCGGTCGCCTTCTCGATACCGCGCTTGAGAGCCATCGGGTTCGCACCGGCGGCAACGTTGCGCAGGCCCTCGCGGACCAGCGCCTGAGCCAGCACGGTGGCGGTGGTGGTGCCGTCACCCGCGACGTCGTCGGTCTTCTTGGCAACTTCCTTGACGAGCTCGGCCCCGATCTTCTCCCACGGGTCCTCAAGCTCGATTTCCTTGGCGATCGACACACCATCGTTGGTGATGGTGGGCGCGCCCCACTTCTTCTCAAGAACGACGTTGCGGCCCTTGGGGCCCAGCGTCACCTTGACGGTGTCGGCGAGGGTGTTCATGCCGCGCTCAAGACCGCGGCGGGCGTCCTCGTCGAACGCGATCATCTTGGCCATTGCGGTGTGGTCCTCCGGAGCTGAATACCGTCACCGCAGTCGCGGTGACAGCCAGGACACGTGCTTGGCCAGGCTCGGTGCCCGCGACGGACGACCAGCCGGAATTCTCCGCGCGCCGGTCTCACCGTCCCGACCTCATATCTGGCACTCAGGTGGTCCGAGTGCCAGAACTGTGTTTAGCACTCTCCGCCGTCGAGTGCAAGAAACGCAGGTCAGCGGGGGCGTGTTGGTCAGCCGTTGGTGAGCCAGATGATCAGTACGCCGACCACGACCAGGATCGCGACGGCGACCAGCGTCGGCACCAGCCAGCGCGGCAGGCCACCGCCGGCATCCTTGGTGAAGGCGCTCGCGCCGGCCGGCATCGGCGGTCGCAGCCGGACCGGATCGTTCGTCGGCTGACCCGTCGGCTGGCCCGGGTTCTGGCCCGGGTTCTGGCCCGGGTTCTGGTAGGCGGGCCGGGGCGGGTACGTGTTCGGCCTTGGCGGCTGCTGCGCCTGCTGGGGGTGCTGCTGGGGGTGCTGCTGTTGGGGTCGGGGCATCAGCGCGGCGCGCGCCGCGGCGATCAGCTGCCGGCAGTCCGGATAGCGGCGGCCCGACTCCTTGGCCATGCCGCGCCGGATCACCTCGTCGATCGCGGGCGGCAGGTTGGTCAGCGCAGAGAGCGATGGCATCTCGCTGTTGAGGTGGCCCGAGATCACCTCGGGCACGCTGCCGGTGAACGGCGGCCGACCGGAAAGGCACGCGAACAGCACGCAGGCCATGGAGTACTCGTCGGTGCGGCCGTCCACCGGTTCGCCGCGCAGGTGCTCGGGCGCGGCGTAGGTCGGCGAACCGAGGAAGTCGCCGCCCCTTGTCCGGTGACCGGTGGCGCCACGCCTGGTCAGGCCGAAGTCGGCGAGGTAGACGTGCTCGTTCGCCGACTCCTTCGCGGTCACCAGCACGTTCGCCGGTTTCACGTCCAGGTGCACGAGGCCGCGTTCGTGCAGCATGTCAAGGGCCTCTGCGACCTGTCCGAGCAGAGCAAGCGCCCGACCGGCCACCAGCGGGCGGTCCTTGATCAGGCTGGCCAGGTCCGAGCCGTCGACCAGCCGCATGGCGATGTAGAGCAGGCCGTCGGCCTCACCGAAATCGTAGAGCGGCACCACGTTGGAGTGGTCGATGGCCGAGGTGTTGCGCGCCTCGTCCACGAACCGCTCGCGGAACTCGGGGTCCTTGGTCAGGTGTTCGGCGATGACCTTCAGCGCGACCTTGCGGCCAAGCCGGACATCCGTCGCCCGGTACATGACGCTCATGCCGCCACGGCCGAGCACACCGTCAATGCGGTAGTGACCGATGCGACGCCCGGTGAGGTCCTCCGACACGCAGCGCAGCCTAACCGGTCAGTGATCGTTAGGAACGAGCGCGGCAAGGGCCGCGGCGACGACCCGGGGACTGTGCGACTGAGTGAGCACCTGGCCGGGCCCCGCGAAGTCGAGCACGAGCCCCTCGCCGGTGCGCACCGACTGGTCACCGGACGCGCTGCGGGCACGCAGCCGGCACTGCACGGACTCCTGATAGGCGAGCAGGTGCCCTGCGTCGACCGTGATCAGCTCACCCGGACCGAGCGCGACCAGGTCGAGCGCGCCGCAGCAGGCGAGCACCAGCGGGCCGAGGCCGGCGGCGTGCGCGAGAAAACCGACAGTGCCGCCGAACATGTCGTGAAAGCCCGGCCAGTTCGGGTCGAGCGCGATGGTGCTGGACGCGGCCAGCCAACTGTCCTTGCCGATGCACCAGCCCTGCGCACCGTCCATCTCGATGGTGAACAGGTCACCGGGCAGGTTCGCGGCCACGTCCACCCAGCCGCCGTCCTGGGTCGCGGTGAACACCGACGCCTCTTTCCAGGACTTGGCGAGCAGCCGGAACGCGGTCTCCTTGGCCCGCTCGACCCCGATCCCGTAGCTGCTGGCCAGCATGGCGCGCCTGCGCCGCCTGCGCGGCCTCGCCCGGCGCGAGCAACAGTCGTGCCACGCCGAACGTCGGCGTGTGCCTGGTGCGAACCTGCACGAATCCTCCCCTCCCGGGTCTGCCCGGCAGTCTGGCACGGCAGCTGACACGGCAGGATCAGGACATGGTCAAGGACCCGAATCCGACGAAGCGCTCGCGCTCGGTGGAAGAGCACAGGGCGCGGATCGCCGAACTGATCGGCGAACTGCCCGTCGTCGAACCTCCCGGTCGCGGACTGCCTCGGGCTGGTACTCGCCGCCGACCTGCGCTCGCCGGTGTCGCTGCCGCCCTTCGACAACTCGGCCATGGACGGCTACGCGGTCCGCGCGCGCCGACCTGCGCGGCGCGTCCGAGCAGACCCCGGTCGGCCTGCCGGTGGCCGGCGACATCCCGGCCGGCCGGACCGACCCGGTCACCCTCGAACCGGGCACCGCGCTGCGCATCATGACCGGCGCCCCGCTGCCAGCCGGCGCGGACAGCGTCGTGCAGGTCGAACACACCGACGCGGGCGTCGAGCACGTGCGCGTCTTCGACGAGGTCGAGATCGGCAACCACCTGCGGCTGCGCGGCGAAGACGTGGTCACCGGCGACACCGTGCTGCGGGCCGGCGCCGTGCTCGGCCCCTCCCACCTCGGTCTCGCCGCCGCCGTCGGCTCGGCGACCCTCCCGGTGCGCAGGCCGAAGGTGCTGGTCCTGTCCACCGGCTCGGAGCTGGTCGAACCAGGCAAACCCTGCTGCCCGGCCAGATCTACGAGTCCAACGGCGTCATGCTCGCCTCGGCCGTGCGCGCGATCGGCGGCATCGCCGAGATCCTGCGCTTCGTCCCCGACGACGTCGACCGCGTTCCAAGCCACCCTCGCCGAACACCTGCCCGGCGCCGACCTGCTGATCACCTCCGGTGGCGTAAGCGCGGGCGCGTACGAGGTGGTCAAGGACGCCCTCACCGGCCAGGGCGTCGAGTTCGTCCGGGTCGCGATGCAGCCAGGTGGCCCGCAGGGTGCGGGTCGCTACCAGGGGGTCGCCGTGGCCACGCTGCCCGGCAACCCGGTCAGCTCGGCCCTGTCCTTCGAGCTGTTTCTCCGCCCCACCCTGCTCGCCGCGATGGGCTTCCCGGAAACCGAGCGCCCCACCGCGATCGCGAGGCTGGCCAAGGGCGTGCGCACCCCGCTCGGCAAGCGCCAGTACCGCCGCGCCGCCTACGACCCCGCCACCGGCCTCGTCGACGTCGTCGGCGGCCCCGGCTCGCACCTGCTCGCCTCGCTCGCCGCAGCCAACTGCCTGATGGTCGTCCCCGAGGAAGTGGGCGAACTCCCGAACGGCGCCGAGGTCACGGTCATCCTGCTCGATTGAGTGTTGTTCACTGTGCGCAACCGATCATCCACGGTATGCCATTGATAACGTGCTGTGACTCCAATTACACTGAACGCAAGCTGGGCGGTCGAAGTGTCCGTGCGCCGTCGGGGGGCGCATGTATTCCTCGGCCGCCCAGCCGCATTGGTGTCTCGCTCGGTAGGGAACACTCTCAGCCATGAGCGGCCCACTCGAACCCGGTTTCGTCCCGCACCTCGTCGACCTGACCAAGCGGACCTTGCCGGCGATGCACCCGGCAGGCAGGCCGTTCGTGCTGGGCGGGGTCGTCGGCACGCTGCTGCTGCGCAGATTGTGGCGGCCGTTGGGCCTGCTCGGGCTGATCGTGACCGGGTGGTGTGCCTGGTTCTTCCGGGAGCCGCGCCGGGTCGCGCCGACGCGTTCCGGGGTGGTCGTCGCGTCAGCGGACGGCACGGTGTCGCAGGTCGTGCCGGCCGCACCGCCTGCCGAACTCGGTTGCCACGAGCCGATGCTGCGGATCAGCGTGTTCCTGTCCATCTTCGACGTGCACGTTCAGCGGTTGCCGGCGACCGGCGAGATCCGCCGCATCGCTTACCGGCCGGGTAAGTTCCTCTCCGCCGACCTGGACAAGGCCAGCGAGGACAACGAGCGCAACGCCCTGCTGCTGCGCACCGAGGACACCGGCCAGGACCTGGTCGTGGTGCAGATCGCCGGGCTGGTCGCGCGGCGGATCGTCTGCTCGGTACGCGAGGGCGAGAAGGGCACCGTCGGACAGACCTACGGTCTGATCCGCTTCGGTTCCCGGGTCGACACCTACGTCCCGCTCGGCAGCCGCATACTCGTCGAACCGGGTCAACACACCATCGGCGGCGAAACCATCCTCGCCGAGCTGGCCCCAGGAGTGAGTAGTGGCGCGTAACACCTCGGTCAGGGTTCTGCCCAACGCGGTGACCGTGCTCGCCCTGTGTGCCGGTTTGTCCGCGGTCCAGTTCGCCTTCAGCAACAACCTCCCGCTGACCATCGCCTCGATCGCGGTCGCGGCCGTGCTCGACGGCGTCGACGGTCGCATCGCGCGACTGCTCGACGCGACCAGCAAGATGGGCGCCGAACTCGACTCGCTGTCCGACGCGGTCGCGTTCGGCATCTCGCCGGCGCTGGTGCTCTACATCTGGAAGCTGCACACCCAGCCGTTCGGTTGGATCATCGCGCTGATCTTCGCCGTCTGCATGATCCTGCGGTTGGCCAGGTTCAACACCCTGCTCGACGACACCGAGCAGCCACCATTCGCCAAGGAGTTCTTCACCGGCGTGCCGGCCCCGGCCGGTGGCCTGCTGGCCATGCTGCCGATCGCGATGAGCGCGCAGTGGGGCGGACGGTTGGTGGGCGTCGATCGCGGTCGTCTCGGCCTGGACGGTCGGCATCGCGATCCTGTTGATCAGCAGAATCCCGACGCTGTCGCTGAAGACGATCCGCGTGCCGGTCCGTGCGGTCGCGCCGCTGCTCGTGCTGGTCGGCCTGCTCGCCGCCGCGGTCATCACCTACCCGGTCGGCACCCTGGTGTTCGCGATGGTGGTGTACCTGCTGCACATCCCGTTCTCGGTCCGCCGCTACTACTGGCTGGCCAAGCACCCCGAGGCGTGGGCGATCCCGCCCCGCGAGCGTCGCGCCATCCGCAGAGCGAGCACCGCGCGCCGACTCGGCCTGCGCCCGCCCCTGCGCCGCGTCGCCGGCGCCGCCCGCCGCGCCGTCCGCATGCCGAGGACACGCCCGGTGGACACCGTCCTCGGCCCGCAGACCGCACCGTTCACCATCCGACGCGGTTGGCGCCGAATCGGTCTACGCCGCGACGGCATCCGCCGGGCCGGCCCGCGCCCCGGCGAGCGCCGCTCCGGTTGACCGCAGCGTGTTGCGACGGGGTCTGCGGTCCGGGTCGATGAAGGCGGGTGGCAGGAATTCGGGTAGCCGGTCGCGGAGGCGGACTTCCCAGTCGCTGTGGTGGATCAGGGTGTGATGCCTGCGGCAGAGCAGGACCATGTTGGCCAGGCTGGTTTCGCCGCCCTCTACCCAGTGCTTGATGTGGTGGGCGTCGGTCCAGGGGGCGGGGCGGTCACAGGTGGGGAAGGCGCAGCCGCCGTCGCGCCAGGTCAGGGCGCGGCGGATGCCGGGCGGGGCGGTGCGCCTGGTTCGGCCGACGTCCAGCGGGTGCGACGCGGAGTCGAGCACGAGCGGGATGACCTTGGCGTCGCAGGCGATACGGCGGGCCTGGTGAGCATCAAGGGTGCCGAGGTCGGTGGTGCCGGTGAGCTGGGCGGTGCCGGTGGTGGTGCGCAGGTCGTGCAGAGACATGGTGAGCGTGAGATGGGGGCGTTCGCCGCCGTCGATGGGGGCGGTGGCGGTGTTGGCGGCGCGGTGCAGGAGTTCGGCGAGGGCGTCGCCGTGGCGTTCGGGCAGGCTGCGGTGGTCGGGGAGGCTGCGGTGGTCGGGGGCGCCGTCGGTTGGGCGGGGTGTGGCCAGCGGATCGAGCAGGCCGAGCAGCAGGGCGCCGGTGTCGGGGGCGAGCCGGCCGGCGATGCGGACGTGGCCGGTGTGCTGGGTGTCGAGGTAGAGGGTGTTCGCGGGTGGCTCGGCTGGTTCGTCGGCGGGCGGGGTGCCGTCCTGGTCGAGCCAGGCGCGGATGCGGCGGGCGGCGCGGTGCAGGGCGCGGGCGTCGAGGGTCGTGGCGTGGTCGAGGAGCAGGGTTTCGGCCTGGTCGCGGTGGTCGAGATCGACATGACTGGGGATGGCCGCGAGAGTCTTGGTGATGACGTCGAGATGGTCGGCGCCGAGCAGGCCGGCTGCCGCGGCGGCGCGGGCCGCTGGTGAGCGGGCGAGGAATTCGGCGTGGGCTTCGCGGCGGGCGATGGTGGTGATCGGGATGCGGGCTGCGTCGTGCAGGGCGAGGCGGGTGTTGGCGTAGCCGCCGCTCAGGCCGCGGGTGCGGGCTTCGGCGAGGACGGCGAGGGTGGTGGCGTAGGCGCGGCGGTGGAGTTGTTCGGCTTCGCGCAACGCGGAGAGGAGTTCAGCGTCAGTTGCTCGCCACCACGGGGTGGCGAGCAGCTCGTCCGCTGACTTCTCCATACTCCCGACGGTAGCAACGAGAATCCCGGCAAACCAAATCCCCATCGGGTGATTGTTGTTTGTTCTCAAGGCTTTCTCAGCTCGGCGGCGCGGAGGGCCGGTTTTCCGTACTCTCGACAGCGTGCCGTCCTCATTGCAGATCACGCTGACCGCCCGGCTGTCCCCTTCTCCGCTGGACACCCGGCGCGGCGTGGTTCGGTTGCATCCCGAGGTGCTCTCCGCGTTGGGCCTGCGTGCCTGGGACGCGGTGCGGCTGACCGGCGCGCGGGTGAGTTCCGCGCTGGCGGTCGCGGCCGACCGGTCGAGCCCGGTCGGGTTCGTGCTGCTTGACGATGTGACCATGTCCAACGTCGGCATCACCGAGGGCGCGGAACTGGTGGTCGCGCCGGTCGAGATCGCGCCTGCTCGAACGGTGACCGTGGCCGGGTCGACGATGGCGACGAAGCTGCTGCCGCCGGAGGCGGTCCGGCTGGCGCTGATCGGCAAGGTGCTGACCGTCGGCGACGCGGTGTCGCTGCTGCCGCAGGATCTGCAGCCCGCGCCGGGCTCGGACGTGCACGCGGTGCGGCAGATGCTGTCCACCGCGATCGGCGCGCACTGGACCAGTGAGCTGATCACGGTCACGGCCGCTGATCCGGCCGGGCCAGTTGTCATGCGTCCGTCCACTGTGGTCGCTTGGCGGGACGGGGCGCGGACCGGGGAACCGACCCATCCCAGCAGCGATCCGGCGGTGCGACCCGCGCCCGAGCCGGTGCCCATGCCGGAACTGCCGGCCGCGTACGTGCCACCGGTCGCGGATCTGGTCGGCGCGCAGGACGCGGCGAAGAAGCTGGCCGAGTGGTACGAGCTGACCTTCCGGCGGCCGGAACTGCTGCGCAAGCTTGGTTCGAGTGCACGGCTGGCCGCGCTGGTCAGCGGGCCGGAGGGGGTCGGCAAGGCGACGCTCGTGCGGTCGGTGACCAGGAGCGTGAGCGCGGAACTCGTCGAGTTGGCCGCGCCGAGCATCGCAGCGCTGGAGGCGAACGCGGCGGCCGCGCGGCTCAGGGACGCGATCGACACCGCGATGGGCGTCGCGGCGTCCGGCAGGCCGTGCGTGTTGCTGCTGACCGATGTCGACGTGCTGTTGCCGGTGACGAACGCGCCGCCGGTGGCCACGATCGTGCTGGACACGCTGCGCAGCGTGGTGCACGCACCGCGGCTCGCGCTGTTGTGCACCACATCGCACGCGGAGGCCATCGACCGGCGACTGCGTGGGCCGGACCTGGTCGACCGGGAGATCGCGTTGACCCCGCCGGACACCGCAACCCGCATCGAACTGCTCCGCGTGCTGCTCCGCGACGTGCCGCTGGAGTCCGATGTGGAACTCGGCATGATCGCCGAGCAGACGCCCGGTTTCGTCGCAGCCGATCTCGGCGCACTGTACCGGGAGGCCGCGGTCCGCGCGGCGATCCGGCAGAAGGAGGCTGCCGAGCCGAAGATCGGGCAGGAGGATCTACGCGGTGCGCTGCACAGCATCCGACCGGTCTCGATGTCTACTTCGGACTCTCTGATCACCGGCGACCTCACCCTCGACGACGTCGGCGACATGGCAGATGTGAAGCAGTCGCTGACCGAGACCGTGCTGTGGCCGTTGCAGTACCCCGACTCGTTCGCCAGGCTGGGCATCGCACCACCGCGCGGGGTGCTGCTCTACGGGCCGCCCGGTTGCGGCAAGACGTTCCTGGTTCGCGCGCTGGCCGGCACCGGCCGGTTGAACGTGCTGTCCGTGAAGGGCGCCGAACTGCTGGACAAGTGGGTTGGCGAGTCCGAGCGCGCGGTGCGTGACCTGTTCGCGCGCGCCAGGCAGGCCGCGCCGACCCTGGTGTTCCTTGACGAGGTGGACGCGCTCGCGCCGCGCCGCGGCCAGTCCGCCGACTCGGGTGTCGCCGACCGGGTGGTTGCCGCGCTGCTCACCGAACTGGACGGCGTCGAGGCCATGTCGGACGTGGTGGTCCTCGGCGCCACCAACCGGCCAGAACTGGTCGACCCGGCACTGTTGCGGCCGGGCCGGCTGGAGCGGCTGGTGTACGTGCGGCCACCGGACGCGGGCGCGCGGGCCGCGATCCTCCGCTCGGCAACCCGCAACACTCCCCTTGCCGACGAGGTCGATCTCGACACGTTGGCCGGGACGCTGGCGGGCTACTCGGCCGCGGACTGCGCCGCACTCGTCCGGGAGGCGGCGCTGACCGCGATGCGCGAGTCGCTGGACGCGACCGAGGTCACCGCTGCGCATCTGAACGCGGCCCGCGAGGCGGTGCGTCCGTCGCTCGATCCGGCCCAACTGGCCACGCTGGCCGCGTACGCGGAGAACCGAAGCTAGCCCTTGAAGTCGTTGGTGATGATCACGATGACGCCCGGACTGGCATCGGCGATGCCCGGGAAGCGTGGCTGGACGCGCATGCCGAACTTCTGCGCGATCTGCTGCGCGGTGTCCTGCTCCCCCGCGACGCCGGGGCTGTAGTAGACCGTCGTGGTCGGGATGGCGCCTTGCGCGTAGTTGCCGACTTCGACCACATCGAACCCGGCGTTCTGCAGGTCCTTGGCGGCGACCGCGGCCTCGCCGTGGTGAGTGCCGTTGTTGTAGACGCGCACCTGGACCGGCGGGGGCGCCGGCGGGCCGGTGTCGGCGGGCGGCGGGATGACCGTGGTGGTCTGGCCGGCCGGAACAGTGGCGGTCGGCGAAGGGGTTGTTGTCGGCGAAGGGGTGGTTGTCGGCGCGGCCGTTGTCGTCGGCGGCGGGGTCGACTTCGTGGTCGTCCGCGTGAACGTCTCCGGCGCGGTGACTCCGGTGGTCGGACCGGACGAGTTGGTCTGGCCCGATGCGGAGTCCGCGAGCGCGAAGATGCCGAGCCCGACGGCGACGACGGCGACGCCGAGCAGGATGAAACCGGCAAGCCGGGCGGGCCGGACGGGTCCGGTGGGAGAAACGCTCACCGAGGGTCGAATCCAAACTTGTGGGCGGCTCTGGTCCGCTGACGGGTGGCGCGTTGCCTACGCAGCCGCTTGACCAGCATGGGGTCGACCGCGAGGGCTGCCTGCTTCTCGACGAGGTTGTTCAGCAGTTGGTAGTAGCGGGTGGGCGACATGTCGAAGATCTCGCGGATGGCCCGCTCCTTGGCTCCGGCGTACTTCCACCACTGGCGCTCGAACGCCAGGATTTCGTGCTCGCGCGCGGTCAGGCTGCCCTCCGGCTCATCGGCCGGTGTCAGGGCCTCTGCGGCGTCCATCTGGCTCCTCGCCTCACGGTCATCATTACACCATGTGACGGCGTCTACGCGTCGACGGTCTGTCGGCGAGTCACGCCGTCTTGCCCATTAGGGTGACCGACATGGCGATTCATCCGATTCGGATCGTGGGTGATCCGGTTCTGCACCGGCCGACCCGCAGGGTCGAGCGATTCGACGACGAGCTGCGCACCCTGGTCGAGGACCTGTTCGAGACCAATGCGGCGGCCAACGGCGCGGCCATCGCGGCCAATCAGATCGGCGTCGATCTGCGGGTGTTCGTCTACGATTGCCCGGACGACGACGGGGTCAAGCACCGGGGTGTTGTGGTCAACCCGGTGCTTGAGACCTCGCAGCGGCCGGAGACCATGCCCGACCCGGACGACGACTGGGAGGGCTGCCTTTCTGTGCCCGGCGAGTCGTTCCCGACCGGTCGGGCGGACTGGTGCAAGGTCACGGGTTTCGACACGGACGGTAATCCGGTCGAGGTCGAGGCGACCGGGTATCTGGCCCGCTGCTTCCAGCACGAGACCGACCATCTTGACGGCATCATCTACCTGGACCGGTTGGTTGGCCGCAACGCGCGGGATGCGAAGCGGATGCTCAAGCGCAACGGCTGGGGCGTGCCCGGACTGACCTGGGACCCGGCCGTCGAGCCGGACCCGTTCGCTGCGGAGTGACGGTGCGGAGTGACGGTGCGGAGGGACAACGCCTCGATCGGCCCTGGCACCGGATGACGATCGTGACTAGCCTCGGTGCGGACAACTGAATATCGCAACCTCCGCGGGAGCTCGCGCCACAGCGGGCTGAGAGGGCGGCTGGTCTCATGATCTTCAGACCGGCGCCGCCGACCGCCGAACCTGACCGGGTAATGCCGGCGTAGGAAGGGACGGCACGACCATGTTCACTGACGATTCCGTTCGCCCGCAGATCACCACCGGCCCGATTTCCGGGTCGCACAAGGTTTATCTGGACGGCGTTCCGTTTCGCCGGGTCAGCCTTACCAACGGAGAACACTTCGATCTGTACGACACCTCGGGGCCGTACACCGATCACAACGCCACCATCGACGTGCACGCGGGCCTGCCAGCGCTGCGCGCCGACTGGATCGAGAACCGCAGTGAAAAGAACACCCAGTTGGGTTACGCCAAGGCGGGCGTGATCACCGACGAAATGCGGTTCGTGGCCAAGCGGGAGCGACTCGACCCTGAGTTCGTCCTGGCCGAGGTCGCGGCCGGCCGGGCGGTGATCCCGGCCAACCGCAGGCATCCCGAGAGCGAGCCGATGATCATCGGCAAGAAGTTCCTCGTGAAGATCAACGCGAACATCGGCAACTCGGCGGTGTCCTCGTCGATCTCCGACGAGGTACAGAAGATGGTGTGGGCGACCCGCTGGGGCGCAGACACCATCATGGACCTGTCCACCGGCAAGCGGATTCACGAGACCCGCGAATGGCTGCTGCGGAACTCGCCGGTTCCGGTGGGCACCGTGCCGATCTACCAGGCACTGGAAAAGGTCGGCGGTGATCCGGCCGCGCTGAGTTGGGAGTCCTACCGGGACACCGTGATCGAGCAGTGCGAGCAGGGCGTCGACTACATGACCGTGCACGCCGGCGTGCTGCTTCGGTACGTCCCGCTGACCGCCAAGCGCGTCACCGGGATCGTCTCGCGCGGCGGGTCGATCATGGCGGCCTGGTGCCTTGCCCATCATCAGGAAAGCTTCCTGTACACGCATTTCGCGGAACTGTGCGAGATCCTGCACGACTACGACGTCACCTTCTCCCTCGGCGACGGCCTGCGGCCGGGCTCGACCGCGGACGCCAACGACGAGGCACAGTTCGCCGAGTTGCGCACGCTGGGCGAGCTGACGCACATCGCCCGCGAGCACGACGTGCAGGTGATGATCGAGGGACCTGGCCACGTGCCCCTGCACAAGATCGCGGAGAACGTGCGGCTTGAGGAACAATGGTGCGGCGAGGCGCCGTTCTACACCCTCGGTCCACTTGCGACTGATATCGCGCCGGCCTACGACCACATCACCTCGGCGATCGGCGCAGCGCAGATCGGCTGGCTCGGCACGGCAATGCTGTGCTACGTCACCCCCAAGGAGCACCTCGGTCTGCCCAACGCCGACGACGTGAAGACCGGGGTGATCACCTACAAGATCGCCGCGCACGCGGCCGACCTCGCCAAGGGTCATCCCGGCGCGTGCGCCTGGGACGACGAGCTGTCCAAGGCGCGGTTCGAGTTCCGCTGGGAGGACCAGTTCAACCTCGCCATCGACCCGGACACCGCACGTTGTTTCCACGACGAGACGCTGCCCGCCGAGCCCGCCAAGACCGCGCACTTCTGCTCGATGTGCGGACCGAAGTTCTGCTCGATGCGTATCACCCAGGATGTGCGCAAGTACGCTGAAGAGCACGGGATGGCAACGGTCGACGCGATCGAGACAGGCATGGGCGAGATGGCGGAACGGTTCCGGGAGAACGGGAACCAGGTTTATCTGCCGGTGGTCAGCCCATAGGGATCGAGACCGTAGGTGAGGGTGAGGCTCCAGTGGTTCTGTCAGTACCCGGAATGGCTCCGGTCACGGCGTTGACCATCGCGGGCTCGGACTCCGGCGGCAGCGCCGGGTTGCAGGCGGACCTGCGCACGTTCTTCGCCTGCGGCGTGCACGGGATGACTGCGGTGACCGCGGTGACGGTGCAGAACTCGGTGGGTGTCACCGGGTTCACCGAGATCCCGCCTTCGGTTGTTGCCGCGCAGATCGAGGCGGTCACCAGCGACATCGGCGTCGGCGCCGCCAAGACCGGGATGCTGGCGAGCAAGGAGATCATCGAGGCGGTCGCGCAGGCGTGCGACCGGGTCGGCATCGGGCGGTCGTACTCGACGCCGTTCGTGGTCGACCCGGTCGCCGCGTCCATGCACGGCGACAAGCTGCTGCACGACGAGGCGCTCGACGCCTACCGCGAGGAGCTGTTCCCGCGCGCGACGCTGGTCACCCCGAACCTGGACGAGGTGCGGCTGCTGACCGGCGTCGACGTGCGCAGCCGCGACCAGCTCGCCGAGGCGGCGCTGGCCATCCACTCATTTGGTCCACAGTGGACTCTGATCAAGAGCGGGCACCTCACCGAGGACACCGAGTGTGTCGACCTGCTCTACGACGGCATGGTGTTCATCGAGCTGCCCGGTCCTCGGTTCGACACCCGCAACACGCACGGCGGCGGCGACACCATGGCCTCGGCCATCACCGCCTGCCTGGCTGGCGGCGCGCCGGTGCCGGAGGCGGTGCGGTTCGGCAAGCGGTACGTCACCGAGGCCGTGCGGCACTCCTACCCGCTCGGTAAGGGTGTCGGCCCGGTGTCGTCGTTCTGGCGGCTCTCCGCCGAGGCGGTCTGAGCTGACGCCGGGCCGGTCGGGCCCGCAGGGTTATCTCACGCGGGGCTATATCTCACGCAGGGCTATATTCAGGCGTCCTGTGTGTGCCTGCCAGCCCAGGAGTCCTGATGGCCGCGACGTCATCGCAAACGCTTGCCGAAGCTCTCCGTGCCGGACCTTTCCACGAAGCGCTACGGCTCGCCATCCGCGCGAGCGGTCTCACCCTGGAGCGGCTGGAGGCCAAGCTTCGGCAGCGCGACCTGCCGGTCAGCGTGGCGACGCTGAGTTACTGGCAGCGCGGTCAGGTCCGGCCGAGGCGGGCGGGGTCTCGGCAGATCGTCCGCGAGCTTGAGGACATCCTCGCGTTGCCGGACGGCGCGCTGCTCACCCTGCTCGACGGCCAGGACGGCGCGGGCAACAGCGCGGACACGCTGGCCAGGCTCGCGCTGATCCTCCAGACACCGGGCATCGACCAGCTCGCGCTGGCCGCGATGGACCGGGTGGCGAACTACACCAGGCCGGTCAGCGTGCGGCATCTGTGCGTTGTCGGCCCGGCAAGGACGTTGCTGTCCGAGTCGGTGTCCGCGATCCGACAGGCGCAGCACGACGACGTCGACCGGACATGTTTCATGTTGGCCAGGGAGAACCGGATCATGCCGACCCGCTGGTTCAGCGAGACCAATCGAATCGGCAGAGCCTGCCAGGACAACGAGAGCGGCGCGCTCGCCGTGGAGTTGTTGCTGGACATGCCGTTGTCGCGGGGCGAGAGCTGCCTTGTCGAGTACGGCGTCGAGTATCCGGACCAGCCCGCCGCGCCGCCGCAGGACTGGGATCTGGCCTGGGGCTTCGGCTCCGGCTCCGGGTTCCGCGAGTACTGCCTGACCGTTCGGTTCGCGCCAAGCGCGCTGCCGCGCCGGGTGGTGCAGTTCTGGCAGCCCTCCCAGGCCGAACCCGAGCGGGACCTGACCGAGGTGCCGCTGGCCGACAGCGGCGTCGCGCAGATCATCACCTTCGACGTGCCGCCCGGGTTCGTCGGATTGCGTTGGGAGTACTAGCTCCTGGTGAGGGTTTCGTTGAGCACGGCGGGCAGGCCGCTCCAGTCGCTGGACACGATGCTCGCGCCGTCAGCGGCCAGTTGGGCCACCCGAGCCCGGGCGTCGGCCACCGGCGGGTTGGTGTCATCCAGCGCCGGCGCGACGTTCTGGGCGTCGGTCATGGTCAGGATGTAGTGGTTGTTCGTGTAGAACGAGGTGTCGATGCTGGTCACGTACGTGTTGGCGTCGCCGTCGAAGAACACGAAATAGGGCTGGAGATCCGAGGCGAACTGGGTCCTCGGGTCGCCGCTGGCCGCGTTGAGCACGGCGGGGAAGGTCGTCGCCTTGCCGAACTGGCCCGACTTGTACAGGCTCTCGTCGTAGGTGGCGAGCGCGACCTCGCTCTTGGGGTTCACCAGCGGGTTGTCGACCTCGACCGCACCGTTGATCATGTACATGATGATCTTGCCGGCCAGCTGGGACCTGGTCGGCCACGCGTTCGCCCTGGCCGCCGCGTCCAGGCTCGGGTAGTTGCCGAGCAGGTCGGCAGGGCGGTAGAGGATGTTGCCGATCTCCTTGTTCACGTAGGAGGTGAACTGCGCGGGGCCCATGCCGAGCGAGGAGGAGAAGCCGTCCTTGTTCTCGATCTTGATGTAGATCGGGCCGGCACCCGGGTGCGCCTGTAGCCAGTACTTGATGTCGTCGAGGCAGGCGTTGAGGTCCTTGTTCGCCGAACCGGTGTAGATGTCAGCAGGACTCGACGCGGTCACGCAGTTGTTCTGGTTGCCGGTCGGGTCGCTGTGGCTGACCTTCCATTCCTGGGTGAACACGTCGTCCCAGGTGTCGAGCTCGATCATCTGGGCGCCGTTGTCCAGCGCCTGCGCCAGATACGGTAAGGGCTGAGCATAAGTGTTGTGCAGGCCCGTGACGGTGGTTTGCGACAACGGCAGCGAACTCACATCGGCCTGAGCGGGACCCGCGGTGATCAGGGTCGTTGAGACGGCGAGCAGGGCCCCGGCCACGATGCCGAGGGCCGCGCGCCGGCGAACGCGATCGAGCAGCATGTTACCTCCCACTGTGTTATCTGACACCGATGGCGAATCCGAAAATGATTCGCAAACAGAAGGTAACCTGGCTGGCCGTCCAGCCAACAGCGTCCAGATGAACGACGCTCGGCCGTTGTCCGACGCTCAGCCGTTGTCGTCAGCTGTTGTCGTCCTCGGTGACCAGGGCTTCCAGTGCCGGCAGGGCGGCCGCGAGGGCGGCCCACTGCTCCTCGGAGAGCCGGTCGATGCGCCGCTGCAACTCCTGCAACCGGGTCGAGAACAGGCCGGACACGATGCGCTCGCCCGCTTCGGTCGGCGTGACCAGGAAGGCGCGGCCGTCGTCCGGGTCGGCCTCCCTGCGCACGTAGCCGGCGTCAGCGAGGCTGGAGATGATCCTGGACAGGGTGGGCGGGGCGACGCCCTCCTTCACCGCGAGGTCGCCAAGGCGCATCGCGCCGAACTTGACGAGCGTGGTCAGCGCGGAGACCGAGCCGTGCCCGAGTTCGGCGCTGCCCGCGCCGATCCGGCGCAGCGAGCGGGACAGCCGACCGACGGCGACATACAGCCGCGATGTGTCGGCATGATCGATCACCTCTGTGCGCACGCTGCTCGTCACGTCGGACCCCGTCTCCTGGAACGAACTACTTCTACTCATTCTCCACGGTAATGGCACCAGCCCGGGGCGGGCTGGAAGCTTGTGCCCAGAAGCGCTGCGGAATCCTGCCGGCCAGCCGCGCATTGCGACCTGCGCGAACGCCGTCGCGCATGGCGCCGGCCATCAGCTCCGGGTTGGCCGCCCTGGTGACCGCGGTGGCGAGCAACACCGCTGAGCACCCCAGTTCCATGGCCAGCGCGGCCTCGGACGCGGTGCCGATGCCGGCGTCCAGAATCACCGGGACGCCGGCCCGCGCCACGATCAGCTCGATGTTGTGCGGGTTGCGGATGCCGAGGCCGGTGCCGATCGGCGAACCGAGCGGCATGACCGCGGCACAGCCGGCCTGTTCAAGACGCTGGGCGAGCACCGGGTCGTCGTTGGTGTAGGGCAGCACGGTGAAACCGTCGTCGACAAGGCGCTCGGCCGCGTCCAGCAACTCGATCGGATCCGGCAGCAGGGTCTGGTCGTCGGCGATGACCTCCAGCTTGACCCAGCTCGTGTCCAGCGCCTCCCTGGCCAGCCGCGCGGTGAGCACCGCCTCGGCGGCCGTGTGACAGCCGGCCGTGTTGGGCAGGGGCTCGATGCCGAGCCTGCGCAGCAGGTCGAGCACGCCGGTGCCGCCTGCCGCGTCCATCCTGCGCATGGCCACCGTGGTCAGCTCGGTCTCGGCGGCGACCAGTGCGCGTTGCAGGACTTCGAGGTTGGCAGCGCCACCGGTGCCCATGATCAGCCGGGAGCCGAACTCGCGATCCGCGATCACCAGCGGATCGGCGATGGTCTGCGTCGCTGTCATGATCAGCCTCCCTGCACCGCGGTGAGCACCTCGATGCCGTCGCCCTCGTGCACCGTTGTCGTGTCCCAGGCGGCGCGCGGCACTACCTCGCCCTGCCGCGCGACCGCGATGCCCGAGTCGGGCGCGCCGATGCGGCGCAGCACGTCGCCGACGCTCACGCCGTCCGGCAGGTCGAGTTCGTCGCCGTTCACAGTTGCTCTCACGCGGTGGTTCCTTCCAACCTCGCCGGGTCCGCGAACGCGGCGTGCTCCGGTATTGGCTTGTCCCCCAGCAGGGCGAGCACGGTGTCCACGGTGATCGGGGTGAGCAGCATGCCGTTGCGGCCGTGCCCGGTCGCGGCCAGCACGCCCGGCTCCAGCCAGCCGATGATCGGCAGGTTGTCCACGCTGCCGGGCCGCAGGCCGGCCGCGCATTCGCGCAGCTCGTAGTCGGCGATCGCGGGCATGATCAGTTCGGCGTCGGCCAGCAGGTCCCGGACACCGGCAACGCGCGGCGCGGTGTCGAAGCCCGCCTCGTACTCGGTCGCGCCGAGCACCAGCCCGCCGTGCTCGCGCGGCACCAGATAGACGTGCCGGCCCTGCACCAGCGCGCGCACCGTGCGGCTCGGCGGCGGCAGCGAACCGGCGCGCGCCGCCAGCCGCAGGATCTCGCCCTTCACCGGGCGCGTCGCGTGCACCAGTCGCGGATGCAGTGCTGCGCTGGCCGCACCGGCCGCGACCAGCACGACGTCGCCATCGACCACTTCGCCGCCGGCCAGCTCGACCGCGCCCGACCGCACCGCGACCACCCGCTCCGCGCGATGCGCCACCCCGCGCTGCGCGCCGAGCCGCAGCAGTGAGTCGAGCAGGATCCGGTTGTCAACGGCCAGATCGCCCGGCACGGACAGCCCGGCCCGCACCGCGCGACCGAGCGCCGGTTCCAGCGCGCGCAGCTCGCGACCGGTCAGCACGTCGACCTCGCGATCGCGAGCGGCCAGATAGGCAGCCACGTTCTCCAGCTCGGTCCTGTCCGCGCTGTCCACGGCCGCGACCAGGGTGCCCTCGGTGCGCAACCCGGACTCGCCGACCCGGCGCGCGAACTCCGGCCACGCCTCCAGCGACGCGGTGCCGAGTTCGAGCAGCCGCTCCTCGCCCGGCCACGCCTCGGTGACCGGCGCCAGCATGCCGCCGGCCACCCAGGACGCGCCAGAACGGGGTCGCGGATCGAACACGGTGACCGCGAACCCGGCTTCGGCCGCGGCCCACGCGACGGCCGCGCCGATCACCCCCGCGCCGATCACCAACAACTTCACGTCTGTCATTCACGCTCCCTGCGCCGGCATGATCCGGGTCAGGTTCGACGGTCGGGGCGGCATCACGCCCCCTCTCAGCCCGGTCGATCCCGGACTCCCGTGCGGACCACTGTCCACGGTAGCGCAGCGCTCCGGGTAGCTTCAGCGGTCGTGGCCACTTCCCGAGCCGATCAACTCAGGCAGCGCCTTGCCGACGCCAGGTTGTACCTGTGCACCGACGCCCGCCGCGACACCGACGACCTCGCCGATTTCGTGGACGCGGCCCTTGCGGGTGGCGTCGACATCGTGCAGCTGCGCGACAAGCACGCCGGCCTGCCAGGGCTGGAAGCCAGGGACGAACTGGCCGCGCTGGAGACCATCGCGAAAGCCTGCGCCCGGCACGGCGCGCTGTTCGCCGTGAACGACCGCGCCGACATCGCGGTCGCGGCCGGCGCCGACATCCTGCACCTCGGCCAGGACGACCTCCCGGTCGAGATCGCCCGCCGCATCGTCGGCGATGACATGCTCATCGGCCGCTCAACCCACTCGATCGCGCAGGCCGAAGCAGCCGAGGTCGAACCGGGTGTCGACTACTTCTGCACCGGCCCCTGCTGGCCGACCCCGACCAAGCCCGGCCGGCCGGCCCCCGGCCTCGACCTGGTCCGCGCGGTCGCCGACCGCCAGGTCCAGCGCCCCTGGTTCGCCATCGGCGGCATCGACGCGGACCGCCTGCCCCAGGTCCTCGCCGCTGGCGCGAGCCGCGTCGTGGTCGTCCGCGCCCTCACCGACTCGGCTGACCCGCGCGAGGCCGCCGAGGAACTGTCCAATGCCCTCCGAACCACCGTCTGATCAAATCAGATTCGCCGAATCTGATTTTCAGATACACTGGCTCCATGCGCGAGATGACGGCGTCCGAGGCGTCCCGAAACTTCTCCGCCGTGCTCGACGCAGCCGAGCACGGCGAAACGATCGTGGTGACGCGGGCCGGACATCGGGTAGCGCTGATCGCACCCGCTCCTCGGGGCAACGGGCGAGCTTTACGCAATCTCGCAGCGAAATGGCAGGGCAACCCGGCGTTCGATGAGACGTTCGAGGCGAACGTCGTCGCCGCGCGTGCGGCCGTATCCAGCGAGGCGGACACCGATCCATGGCAAGACTGATTCTGGACACGGGTGTGCTGGTCGGAATCGCTCGCGGGCGAATCGACGTGCCATCAGCCGTAAGCGACGAGGATGACGTCGCGGTGCCCGCAATCGTCGTCGCCGAGTTCCTGGCCGGGGTGATCGCGGACCACGACCCGGGTCGGGCAGCCACCCAACGTGCGTTCCTGGACAACTTCCTCACCACAACCCCGGTCATGCCCTATGACTCCGACACGATCGAGTGCCACGCGCAACTGCTCGCGCACACGCGCCTGAACGGCCGCACGCGTGGTGCGTACGACATGATGATCGCCGCCACCGCGGTCACAACCGATCGCGTCCTGCTCACCACCGACACGAAAGCCGGTTTCGACGAATTGCCGGGTGTCAGCGTTCGGCTGATCACCCAGCGGTAGCGATCATGGCGCGCCCTGCTTGCCGGTTGTCGTCTCGGACGCGCTGGTCGGCGGCGCGGTGGTGGTGGTGCTGGGTGGCGGGGTGGTCGTGCTCGGGGCCGGGGTGGTCGACGGGGTCGGGGTGCTCGTGGGGGCGTCCGAGGACGACGGGGTCGGCGTGGTGGTCGGGGCCGGGTGGGTGGTGGTGTCGTGCGTGGGCGTGTTCGGGTGGGTGTTGGTGGACACCTGGGTCGGGCCGCCGAACAGGCCGCTGATCGTGGTGCCGGCGTCGCCGCCGGACAGCGGACGGTGGGTGAGCAGCTCGATGCCGGTGACCACGCCCATGCCGAGCGCGAACGCGAGCGCGGTCGCGCCGACCAGCACCGGCAAGCGGAACCTGCGGCGGCGGCTCGTTGTCGGTGGTCCGACCGGCGCTGCCTCGGCCGGGCGCTGGAACACGCCGGTTGGGCGATCCTTCACCTCGACCGGACGGCTGAACAGCTCGGTCGGCTTGCTCAGCCACACCGTTGTCGCGTCGGCGATCCGGTCGGGCCTGCGGGTGCGCACAACCTTGAGCGCCGCCTGGGTCGTGCGTTCGAGTGAACGCTGGTAGAGCGCGGTGCCGACGGTGCTGACCACACTGGCAACGCCCGCGCCGGTGATCGTGCCGGCGACGCCGAGTCGGGAGCCGAGGAAGGCAGCCGTCACCGCGGCCAGAGCGGTCGCGAGCAGCTGACTCAGCTTCACCTGAGATGAGCGCTTCTCGTTCTGTTGCGCTGGCTTGGTTTCCTGGTTCTGCAACGTCTCCTTGCTCATGTCCCCTGAGGTCTGCTCGGTGAATCGATTCCTGCTTCTCAACGGCTGCGACGCGTCGATCACTCCCGAGGTTGGCCAAAGGTGAGCACCGCCACCCATCGCAGTCTACTTAGGACATTAGACACGGCGGGCAGAATGTGCGGTATGGAACTTGTCGGGATGGAACTTGTGGGGATCGACGACATCAGGGCGGCGGCCAAGCGAATCGAGGGCGCCGTGCTGCGCACCACGTTGCTGCCGGCGAACTGGGCGACGCCGGACCGACCATTGTGGATCAAGCCGGAGGGCTTCCAGGCGATCGGCGCGTTCAAGGTGCGCGGTGCCGCGAACGCCATTGCCCAGTTGGACGAATCAGCGCGCGCAACCGGCGTTGTCGCCTACTCCAGCGGAAATCACGCGCAGGCGGTCGCGCACGCGGCCCGCGCGGCCGGCATGCCTTCGGTGATCGTCATCGACGACACCGCGCCGCCGACCAAGATCGAGGCGACGCGCGCGCTCGGCGCCGAGGTGGTGCTGGTGCCGTTGGCCGAGCGGCAGAAGGTGGCCGAGGACCTGGCACGCAGCAGAGGCGCGGCACTCATCCCGCCTTTCGACCATCCGGCCGTCATCGCCGGTCAGGGCACCATCGGCCTGGAGATCGCCGAGGACCTGCCCGACGTGGAGCTGGTGCTGATCCCGGTCAGCGGGGGCGGCCTCGCCGCCGGCATCGCGGTCGCGATCAAGGCGCTGTGCCCGAACGCGCGGGTGTTCGGCGTCGAACCCGAACTGGCCGGTGACGCGGCGGCCAGTTACGCCGCCGGCCGGCTGGTGCGCTGGCCCAGCGCCGAGCGGGTGCGCACGATCGCGGACGGCCTGCGTGCCGAGCCGTCCGAGCTGACGTTCGCGCACCTCCGGGCGGTGCTGGACGGCATTTTGACGGTGAGCGAGGAACAGATCCGGGACGCGATGAGGCAGCTCGCGTTCGGGTCCGGGCTGGTCGCGGAGCCGGCTGGCGCGGTGGCGACCGCCGGCTACCTCTACCGCGGGGCCGAGCTGCCGGCCGGCAGGACCGTGGCCGTGCTGTCCGGCCGCAACGTCGACCGGGACCTGTTCGCGGAGGTCATCCGGTCCTGACCGGCCGCACGTGCGTCGGCGGGGCCTCGACGCCACAGTGCAGACACTCGCCCGGCTGCGGCGCCTCCGCCTTCGTGACCGGAGTGGGCGCCGGGTCCGGACCGCGCAACACCTTGTTGTCGATGAACAGGCCGAGCAGACCGCCGACGACGGCCAGGACGGCGCAGATGACCAGAGCCATCCGCCAACTGGCGGTGAGCGCGGCCGGCGAACGGTAGGCGGCGCCGGTGAGACTGGTGACCGCGGGCAGCACCGCGACCGCGAGCAGACCTCCCGTTCGGGCGACGGCGTTGTTCATGCCGGACGCGGCGCCGGCCAGATGGTCGGGCGCAGCGGCCAGCACGGTCGCGGTGACCGGGGCGACCACCGCGGACAGGCCGAGGCCGAACACGACAACGCCGGGCAGCACCCCCGCGAGGTAGGAGGCGCCGGGGGTGACGTCGCGCAGCAGCAGCATGCCGCAGGCGATCAGCAGCGGACCGATGGTGAGCTGGAGCTTCGGCCCGATCCGGGAGGCGAGCTTGCCGGAGCGCGCGGAGAGCAACAGCATCAGGATGGTGATCGGCAGGCTGGACAGGCCGGCCAGGGTCGGCGGGTAGTTCAGCGACACCTGAAGCTGCATCACCATCAGCATGGTCACGCCGCCGAGCGCGGTGTAGACCGCGAAGGTCAGCATGTTGGCCAGGGTGAACGTGTGGTTGGCGAACAGGGCGGCCGGCACGAGCGGGTTGGCCGAGCGGCGCTGCCGGATGACGAACGCGACAAGGCCGGCGACGCCGGCGATGCCCGCGGCCAGCACCAGCGGGTTGGTGATGCCCTCGCCGGGCGCCTCGACCAACAGCGCGGTGACGCCGGCCAGGCCAACCGCGATCATCGCCGAGCTGATCAGGTCTGGTCGCCTGCCCACCGCCTCCTCGTCCCGCGACTCGGGCACGAACCTCAGCGCGAGCAGGATGCAGATCACCGCCACCGGCGGGTTGATCAGGAAAGCGAGCCGCCACGACCAGACCTGGATCAACGCGCCGCCGAGCAGCGGGCCGATGGCCGTTGCCACGCCGCCGAGGCCGGACCAGGCGCCGATGGCGCGGGCCCGGTCCTGTCGTGCGAAGCTGGACTGGAGGATGGCCAGCGCGCCCGGCGAGACCAGCGCACCGGCGACGCCCTGGATGATCCTGGCGATCACCAGCGTCGTCGTGCTCGGGCTCAGACCGCACAGCAGGGACGCGGCACCGAAGAGGCCGACGCCGAGCAGGTAGACCTTGCGCCGCCCGTACCGGTCGCCGAACACACCCGCGACCAGCACCAACGCGGCGAGCGACAACAGGTAGCCGTCCACGATCCACTGCAACCCGGCGATCGAGGCGTGGAACTGGGCACCGATCTTGGGCAACGCGACGTTGACGATGGTGCCGTCGATCATCGCCATGCCGGAGCCGACGATCGTGGTGGCCAGTAAGCCTCGGGCGCGCGGTGTCCCCCAGCTGATCGGGTTCGCGGCGGCGGTGGCGGGAACGGTCACGGCCGATCGAGTCCGGCGACGAACTTGTAGCGGTCACCGCGATAGACCGACCGCACCCACTCCACCGGGTTGCCGGCCGAGTCGAAGGAGTGCCTGGAGAGCAGCAGCATCGGCAGGCCGACGTCGGCGCCGAGCAACTCGGCCTCCTCCGGGCTGGCCAGCGCGGTCTCGATGGTTTCCTCGGCGTGGCCCATCTCCACCCCGAACCGCTCGCGCAGCACCTGATATAGCGAACTGCCCGAGCTGACGTAGCGGCGTAGGCCGCGGAAGCGGGACAACGGCAGGTGGGTGGTCTCGATGGCCATCGGCTCGTTGTCGGCCAGGCGCAGCCGGTGCATGCGCAGCACCTTGGCGCCCGCGCGGATGGCCAGCAGCCGGGCCAGTTCGATGTCGGCCGGGTCCTCGGAGATCTCCAGCAACCTCGACGACGGCTCGCGGCCCTGGGCCCGCATGTCCTCGGTGTAGGAGGACAGCTGAAGCCGCTGCGCGACCTTGGGCTCGGCCGCGAACGTGCCCTTGCCCTGCACCCGCAGCAGCCGACCCTCGACGGTCAGCTCGGCAAGCGCCTGGCGCACCGTGGTTCGTGAAACGTCGAATTCGGCGGCGAGCGACCGTTCGGTCGGGATGGGCGAACCGGGCGGCATGGAGCTGAGCAGGTCGAGCAGATGTCGCTTGAGGCCCCAGTACTTCGGCTCGCGCTGGACTCGCGCCCGCGCGGCCGCGTCCACGTCGCCGGTCGGCGTTGTTTCGAGCATGGGCCCTCCTTGCCTCACCAGTCAACTTTAGCCGGAAGTGATCCGAAACAAGTCGGCGGTTTTCCGCACATCGATTCGGCATCGTTCTTGACTTCCACTGTGGTGTGGACCACGCTGGTCCGCATTGGTCTAAACCAGTTCGGTTGATTAGGCGAAACCGGACACGGAAGGACGGCAACAGTGAAGCGCTGGACGATCGTGGCCTTGGCGGCCGCATCGGTGGCTTTGACCGTCGCCGGCTGCTCGGGTGGATCGAGCGGCAGTGGCAGCGGGAGCGGCGGCAATCAGACCCTCACCGTCTGGCTGATGCAGGGCTCGGCACCGGACTCGATGATGAGCCAGCTGGACGCGCAGTTCGAGAAGGCACACCCCGGGGTCAAGGTCAACTACCAGGTGCAGCAGTGGGACGGCATCGGTCAGCGCCTCACCGGCGCGTTGGCCAGCAAAACCCCGCCCAACATCGTGGAGATCGGCAGCACGGACGCGTCCGGGTACTCCTCGCAGGGCACTCTCACCGACGTGACCGACTGGGAGGGCGACCTCAACGGCGGCCAGTGGAACGCCGGTATGAAGGCCGCAGGCGAATGGCAGGGCAAGGAATACGGCGTGCCCTTCTACGCGGGTGACCGCGTTGTCATCTACAACAAGTCCCTGTTCGCCAAGGCCGGCATCACCGCCCCGCCCACCAGCGACCAGGAATGGCTCGACGACATCACCAAGCTCAAGGCTGCCGGCAACGGCGACCCGGCCTTCCAGCCGCTGTACCTGGCCGGCCAGGACTGGTACGTGCTGCTGTCGTTCATCTGGGACAACGGCGGCGACGTCGCCAAGAACGTGAACGGCAAGTGGCAGGGCACTCTGGAGACCCCGCAGGCCGAGGCCGGCATCAACTTCTACAAGCAGCTCGTCCAGGCTTCCGGCACCACGGCGCCCAAGGACAACGACGAGGCCAACCCGCAGCAGGGTGACGTCTTCGCCAAGGGCGACGTCGGCATGATGATCGGCGCCTCATCGGACGCGACCGAAGCCGAGAAGTCCAACCCGGCGATCAAGTCCGACATCGGCGCGTTCCCGATCCCGTCGATGAACGCCGGCAAGGACGCCCCGGTCTTCCTCGGTGGTTCCGTGCTCGCTGTGCCGGTCAACGCGGCCAACCCCGACCTGGCCAAGGCGTGGCTGCAGCTGATGACCAGCTCGACCTACCAGATGCAGCTGGAGACCAAGGGCGACTGGATCCCCGGCACCATCTCCGACACCAGCGGCCTGTCCGCCGACCCGGTGGCCTTCGCCGGTGGTGCCGCGGCCAAGTACGGCAGGTCCACCCCCGCCGTTCCGCAGTGGGCCTCGATCGAGTCCGGTCAGAACCCGCTCAAGGACATGATGACCAACGTGCTCACCGGCGCCAAGACCACCGAGGCGGCGACCAAGGATGCCGATGCGGCACTGACCAAGACGCTACAGGCGTCCAGCTGAGCCGGAAGCTGACCTCATGACGGCTGTCTCGACAACACGCGCGGTGGCGGACGATGTTCCGCCGCCGCGCGGCCGGCGTTCGACCGGCCTTCCCCGCCGCCCCCGTCGCGGGAAAATGGTCCCCTACCTGCTGATGAGCCCCGCGTTGCTGGCGATCGCCGCGCTGCTGGGCTTGCCCGCGGTTCTGGTCCTGGTCACGAGTTTCCAGAAACTGGATCTCGGCGAGCTGGTCACCGGCAGAACCGTCTGGGTCGGCTTCGAGAACTTCAAGAACGTGCTGTCCGACCCGACCTTCTGGTCGGACGCGATCCGGACCATCGTGTTCACCGCGGGCTGCGTTGCCGCGACGATGGCCATCGGACTGCTCATCGCCCTGCTGCTGACCAAGCTTGGCAAGGTGGTCCGGATCATCCTGCAGGTCGCGCTGGTGCTGGCCTGGGCAATGCCCATCCTGGCCGCAACCACCGTTTTCCAGTGGATGTTCGACGCGCACTACGGAATCCTCAACAAGACCCTGGTCGAACTGGGTTTCTCCGGCTTCAAGGAACATTCCTGGTTCGCCACCGGCGCGTCGACCCTGGTGATCATCGGCATTCTGATCGTCTGGCAGGCAACGCCGTTCGTGGCGTTCACCGTCTACGCGGGGCTGGTCAGCATTCCCGGTGAGCTCTACGAGGCGAGCGCGCTGGACGGCGCGAGCGGGTTGCAGACGTTCCGCTCGGTCAGCTGGCCGGGCATCGCCCCGATCGTCGCGCTGACCATGTTCCTTCAGTTGTTGTGGGACTTCAAGGTGTTCAGTCAGGTATGGGCGATCAAGCAGGGCGGCCCGAACGGCGGCAGCACAACGCTGCCGGTGTTGCAGTACCTGAAAGGCATCGCAGAAAACCACTTCGGCACCGCCGCGGCGGTCAGCGTGTTGATGATCGTCATCATCGTGGTCATCACCGCGACGTACGTGCGGATGCTGTTGCGGTCGCAGGAGGTGGACCTGTGAAGACGAGCAGGGGCAAGCGCATCGGGTACTCGGTTGTCGGCATCGTCGTCGCGCTGATCTTCCTGTTCCCGGTCTACTGGATGGCCTCCAGCGCGCTCAAACCGAACCTGGACATCATCTCCACCAACTACGACCTGTTCCCGAGCAGCATCACGTTCCAGCACTTCGTTGACGCGGTGAGCAGGCCGAACTTCCTGGTGTTCCTCGGCAACAGCCTGCTGGTGTCGCTGACCGCGGTGGCCGCGTCGCTGGTGATCGGCGTGCTGATGGCGGTCGCGCTGGCGCGGTTCCGCTTCCGCGGCAGGCGCGGTTTCCTGCTGCTGTTGCTGATCGCGCAGCTCGCGCCGTTCGAGGCGATGCTGATCCCGATGTACCTGATCATGCGGGATCTCAACCTGCTCAACGAGTTGCCATCGCTCATCCTGGTCTACTTCGGCGCGACCCTGCCATTCACCGCGTGGACCCTGCGCGGGTTCGTGCACGGCATCCCGGTCGACCTTGAGGAGTCCGCGATGGTCGACGGCTGCGGCCGTTGGCAGGCGTTCCGCAGGGTGACCCTGCCGCTGCTCGGTCCCGGCCTGGTGGCGACCTCGGTGTTCGGGTTCATCACCGCGTGGAACGAGTTCCTCTACGCGTTGGTGTTCATGCAGGACACCGACAAGTTCACGCTGCCGGTCTGGCTGTCCACGTTCCAGACCGTGTTCAGCACCGACTGGGGCGGTACCATGGCGGCGTCCACCCTGTTCACCATCCCAGTCGTGGTGTTCTTCCTGATCGTGCAAAGGAATCTGGTGGCCGGCGTGACCGCCGGCGCGGTGAAGGGGTGAGCCGGATGGGCAGCGGTACGAGCCGGGCCGACGCGGAGCTGCGGTCGTTGGCCGCTGGCGTACTGCTGCCCGGGTTCGCCGGCACGACCGCACCGGACTGGGTGCGGCGGTGGATATCCGGTGGCCTCGGCGGCGTGTTGTTGTTCGGCCGCAATGTCGTTGACGACCAACAGGTGGCCGCGTTGTCGGCGAGCATCGCCGAGGAGCGGGACGACGCGGTGGTGGCGATCGACGAGGAAGGCGGCGACGTCACTCGGCTGGACGCCGGTCGAGGGTCCGAGGTACCCGGCAACTACGCGCTCGGCGTCGCCGCCGATCCGCAGTTGACCGATCAGGTCGCAACCGCCCTCGGCCGGCGTCTCGTCGCGGCCGGCATCACCGCGAACTTCGCGCCGTGCGCCGACCTGACCCTCACCGAGCTGGACCCGATCATCGGCGTGCGCGCGTTCGGCTCGGATCCGCGCGCGGCGGCGCGGCAGATCGAGCCGTGGATCCGCGGCTTGCAGCGCTGCGGGGTCGCGGCCTGCGCCAAGCACTTTCCCGGTCACGGCGCGGCGACCGAGGACTCGCACGCGACGCTGCCGGTGCTGGCCCGCACCGAGCGGATGCTGCGCGAGGTCGAGCTGGTGCCCTTCGCGGCGGCCATCGCGGCCGGCGTGCGCTCGGTCATGCTCGGCCACCTGGTCATCCCGGCCTGGGACGAGAAACCGGCCAGCCTGAGCCGGAAGGCCGTTTCCGTGCTGCGCGACGAGCTGGGCTTTACCGGCACGATCGTCACCGACGCCATCGACATGGGCGCGGTGACCGGCACGGCGGGCATGGCGGGCGGCGCGATCGCCGCGCTACGCGCAGGCGCGGACACGCTGGTCATCGGTGGCACCTACACCGAAGAGAGCACGGTGGCCAAGCTGGTCGACGCCCTGGTCGAGGCGGTGCTGCGGGACGAGTTGCCGGTCGACCGGCTCTACGAGGCGGCCAACCGCACCCTCGCGCTCGGCGACCGCACGCGGTTGAGCGACGGCGACTGGGACCACGAGATCGGCCTTGTCGCGGCGCGGCGCGCGGTGCGAACCAGGAGCGAGCCGAAGCTGTCCGGGCCGCCGCTGGTCGTCGAGTTGAGTGTGGCGCCGACGATCGCGGTCGGCGAGGTGCCGTGGAGCTTCGGCGCGCAACTCGCGGCCCTGATCCCGGAAACCGAGGTCGTTCGACTGTCTAAACAGGATGCTTCGCTGGCGCGAATCGCGGCCGCGGCGGCCGGTCGGCAGGTGGTCGTGGTGACAAGGGACGGCGCGCGCTATCCGTGGATCGTGGACCTGTTCGGCGAGCTGGTGTCCAGTGGTCTAGACCTCATTCGAGTTGAAACCGGAGTCCCCGGCCCTACCCTTGGAGTGGCGGCACTGGTGGACACGCACGGAGCCGCGCGCGTGTGCCTGCGCGCCGGCGCCGAGATGTTGGCAACCACACGGAGGACAGGTTGACTGGGCAACAACAGGACGGCAGCACGCCGGGTGCGTTGATGGCCGAGGAGGTCGCTGACCAGCCGCGACTACTCGCCGGACTCGTCGAGCACCGTGCGGAGATCGCCGAGGTCGCCAAGGTGGTCGCGCGGCGAAGGCCCCGCTTTGCCCTGCTCGCCGCCCGAGGCTCAAGCGACAACGCGGCCCTCTACGCCAAGTACCTGATCGAGGTGCTGCTGCAACTGCCCGCCGGCCTGGTCTCGCCGTCCACCACCACCCTCTACGGTGCCGCGCCCGACCTCACCGACGTCCTGCTGGTCACGGTCAGCCAGAGCGGCGGCTCCCCGGATCTGGTCGAGGTCACCGACTCGGCGCGCAAGCGTGGCGCGCTCACCGTAGCCGTCACCAACACCGAAGGCTCCGACCTCGGTGGCGCGGCCGAGTTCGAGTTCAACGTGCGCGCCGGCCGCGAACTTGCCGTCGCAGCGACCAAGAGCTACACCTCCACCCTGCTCGGCCTGTACCTGCTCATCGACGCGATCCGCGGCGGCGACGGTCACGAGGTCGCCGACATCGGCGAACTCGCCGAGTCCACGCTGAGCGGTTGCGCGGCCGACGTGGCCGAGGCCGCGCAGCGCTACCGGTTCGTCGAGCGGATGGTCACGACCGGCCGCGGCTACTCGCTGGCCACCGCGCTGGAAGCCGCGCTGAAGCTGGCCGAGACCAGCTACCTCTCCGCCCGCGCGTACAGCGGCGCCGACCTGCTGCACGGCCCGGTCGCCGCGCTCGACTCGGAAACCGGCGTGATCGCCGTGACCAGCACCGGCAAGGGCGCCGACGCCATGCGCGACGTGCTGAGCGTGGTACACGGCAGGGGCGCCGACGTGCTGGCGGTCGGCTCGGCGGCCAAGGACATGCCGGCTGCGGCCCGGCTGAACGTCGCGGCCAGCGCAGAGGAGGTCGCGCCGATCCTGGAAGTCCTGCCGATCCAGCGACTCGCCCTTGAGCTGTCCCTGGCCAGGGGCGGCGACCCGGACCAGCCGCGCGGCCTGAACAAGGTCACCAAGACCCGCTGACCCGGACAACAAGGACCGAACCCCGGGATCAGTGGTGTCTGGTCGGCGGAAACTTCGCCACGTGCGTGAAGCCGGCCGGGATCGGCACCGTCAGCTGCGCGCGGTTCTGCTCGGTGTTGGGCAGGAAGCCGTAGGAGTCGGTCACCGTTCCCACCACGGACCCGTCGACGTTGAAGCCCGTCATCTCGTCGCGGATCGGCAGGCCGGTGCTCGCGTTGATCCACAGCGTCTGCTTGCTGTTGCCAACGCCCTTGCTGTTGTCGCCGTCGGTCTCCAGGGTGTAGACGAGAGCGGGCTGACCATCCACAGTGGTCTGTCCGGGCACCCGGTGCCACCGGTCCTCGGCGATCTCCTTCTTCAGCTCCAGCACTGGTTGGCCGAGGAACGGGCAGAGACCGACCCACCTGGTCCAGAGCCGGGTCTCGTACTGGACCTGCAACACGTCGCAGTTGGCCGGTGGCGACCCCGCACTCGGCACCACGTACGTCTCGGAGGCGTCCTGCTCGAACGTCGACGAGGTCGGTTCGACGATGTCGCGCACGGTGAGCGACTGCCCCGCCTTGGCCTGCGCCGAGGAGTACCACAGGTGGGCCACCGGGTTGGGACCTTTGCTGTCCACCCCGGTCATCGTGACGTGCAGGATCGAGTCCGCGTTGGTGTCGAGCGCGGCCAGCACGACATCGCGCAGGCTGGGGTCGGGCTGCGCGGATTTCTGTTGGGGCGCCTGGGTGGTCGAGCCGATCAGGCTGACCACGGCGAGCACCGCGGCCGCCGCGGCGACCGCGCCACCGCCGATGGCCAAGCTCCGCCTTGGCGATCGCCTGGACCCGGCCGGCATCGGGTCGGTCTCGGCGGCCAGGAGGGCGGCGACGTCGCGCATGGTCTCGGGGCTCGGCGGGTCCACCTTGCCCATCGGGGCGAGCAGATCGAGTTCGGTCAGGTCATTCATCGTTGGCCTCCACGAGTCGGAGCGGTACAGGAGCGGCTTCTGGGCGTTCGTTCGTTTGCTGGCCGAGGTGTTGGCGCAGTTGGGTTCTGGCCCGATGCAGCCTGCTGCGCACCGTGCCCTGCCGCACATCGAGCGCGATCGCGACCTCGGCGGGCGTCAACTGCTCCCAGGCAACCAGCAGCAGCACCTCCCGGTCCTGCTGGCTGAGCTGGTCCAGGGCGGCGCGGATCGCAGGCGCGCCTCGGCTCGCGTCGAGCCGATCGTCGACGGAGGGCCACGGATCGTGGCTGTCCACCGGTTCGGCCGGGCTGGGAATGGGTGGATCGGCCCGCCAGTGCGTGCGCAGTACGTTGCGGGCGATGCCGTAGAGCCAGGGCAGTGCGCTGGGCCAGCGCCGGTCGTAGCGTTCGCGGGCGCGGAACGCCTGTAACCAGACCTCGCCGAGCAGGTCGTCGGCATCCTGCCGACCGGCGCGACGGCTCAGATACCCGTGTACCGCGGCACCGTGCTGCCAGAACAGCTCGACGAACTGGTCCCGGTCGGGCGTGCTACGCCTCATCGGGCCTCCTTTTCGGGTTCACCCGGTTATTGCGGTTCTACGCCGCAGCGTTCGGGGAACCCGGAAAGGACCTGACGTGCCCAGGTCAGGCCAGCCCGCGCGGGCTCAGCTCACTTTCAGGCCGATGGCGGCCTCGCGGACGCCGACCTGCGCCGATTCGGTCGCGTCGAATACGACCTCGCCGCCGATCCACACCTTGCGCGGGCGCATCTCGTCGTCCCACCAGACCAGGTCGGCGCGGGCGCCTGGCGCGAGCCTGCCGAGCGTCGGCTCGCCGATCACGTCGGCCGGGATGACCGTTGCCGCGCACAGCGCGGCGGTCGGGTCGATGCCGATCGAGATGATGTTGCGCACCGCCCGGTCCAGGGTGAGCGCGCTGCCCGCGATGGTGCCGGCCGGCGAGCGCGGCACGCCGTCGTCGGTGAGCAGCACGTCCTCGCCGCCGAGTTGGTAGCGGCCGGGCGGCATGCCCGCGGCCGCGACGGCGTCGGTGACCAGCGCGACCCGGTCGGCGGCGAGTTGGAAGACCAGCTTGCAGACGTCGGCGGCGACGTGCGCGAGGTCGGCGATCAGGCCGAGGGTGAAGCGCGGGTCCACGAGCGCGGCGCCGGGCACGCCCGGTTCCCGGTGGCCGAGGCCGCGCTGGGCGTTGAAAAGGTGCGTGATCATCCTGGCACCCGCGTCGGCCGCCGCCTTGACCTGGACCGAGGTCGCGTCCGTGTGCCCGACCGAGACCAGCACACCAGCGTCGACGAGCCGGCGGATGAACTCGATCGCCCCGGTGAGTTCCGGGGCGATCGTGACCGTGCGCAGCGCGGACATCACCGTGCTGTCGCCGAGAATCAGCTCGGCCAGTTCAGGTGTCGGCAGCGCCATCAGGGCGGGCTCGTGCACGCCGTGCCGCACTGGCGAGAGGAACGGACCTTCCAGGTGCACGCCGAGCGGCCGGGCGGCCAGGGTGCCGTCCAGCGCCTTGGCCGAGGCGAGGACGTTGCGCGCCTGTTCCAGGATGACCGGGACCGGCGCGGTGATCAGCGTCGGCAGGAAGCTGGTCACGCCGGTGCTGGGCAGCGAGGTGGCGACAAGGCGCATGCTCTGCGCGTCGGCCTCGGCGAAGTCGATGCCGAACGCGCCGTTGACCTGGATGTCGACCAGACCGGGAGTCAGCAGCCCGCTGTCGAAGACCTCGGCCGACTCCGGCCCGGCCCCCGTGCCGGCACCCACCTCGACGATCTGTCCATTGTGGACACGCACGTACGCGGGGCCGGTGATGGCCCGACCGACAAGCGCCCTCGGCGCCGCGACAACCGTCTCCACCGCTGCCTCCCATTGGTCCAGACCATTTGAAAATACTGGCCAGTGCCGGCGACGTCCAGTGAACTTCTCACAATAAACTACATCAAGCTGAAAATAACCCGCTTAGTTACGCTAAACGCGTGCACCGCTGGACAAGCTTCGTGGCGATCGGGGACAGCTTCACCGAGGGGCTCAACGATCCCGGACCGAACGGACAGTTTCGAGGCTGGGCGGACCGGCTCGCCGAACTGCTGGCCGCCACGCGGCCGGGCCTGCGCTACGCCAACCTCGCGGTCCGAGGCAAGTACGTGCACCAGGTGCTCGCCGACCAACTGCCCTTCGCCGTCTCCGCTGGCGCCGACCTGGTCACGTTCTGTGCGGGCGGCAACGACATCCTCCGTCCCGGCGCCGACCCGGACGCGATCGCCGAGCGCTACGAGTCCGGCGTCGCCGCGCTGCGTGCCGCCGGCAGCGAGGTCATGATCTTCACCGGCTTCGACACCCGGCCGACGCCGGTGCTCAAGTACGTGCGCGGCCGGGTGGCCACCTACAACGGTCACCTGCGCGCCATCGCGGACCGGCACGACTGCCTGCTCGTCGACATCTGGTCCATGCGAATCCTGCAGGACCCGCGCGCATGGAGCCCGGACCGGCTGCACCTGTCCGCTGAGGGCCATTGCCGCGTGGCGCTGCGCGCGGCCGAGGTGCTCGGCGTCGCGGTCACCGACGACTGGAACGAGCCGTGGCCGCCGATGGCCTCGCCAACCTGGCTCGAACTGCGGCGATCCGACTGGGAATGGACCACAGAGCACTTCCTGCCCTGGGTCGGCCGGCACCTGCGCGGCCGCTCCAGCGGTGACGGGCTGCCACCGAAACGCCCGGAACTCGGCCCCGTCCGCACCAACGAACCGGCCTGAAACGCACCCGGCCGGCGCCTCCCCCAGGCGCCGGCCGGAATGGGGGCGGCAGACCACTAGCTGATCCCCAGTACCACCCTCGCTGTCGGCGTAGATGTCGTTCGCCGACTCCGGTTCACCCTTTCAGGGCGGGCTGCACGCAGGCTAAACAGATGCTAAACGCAGGCGCTACTCACGCGGCGCAATCGATTGCCGGGGCGATTTTCTCGCCTCACCGGCGCCGTGAGGACACTTCACGTATCTGTTCGCTCACTCGTTGTCGAGCATAGCGTGCGAGCCGAGTGACCGGGAACCCCTGTCGGGTTCCCCCGTTAGAGGCCGGCGAGCACGGCGCGGATAGCCCCAGCCCTCGGCGAACCCAACTGCTCGGCCAACACCAGCGCCTGCCGAAGCTGGTCGGCAGCGCCCGCATCGCCCCTGGCGAGCAGCACCATGCCGAGCAGTTCGACCGTGAACGCCCGCTGTAGGTCCGGGCGGTGCGCGGGCGAGAGGGCGAGCGCCTGCCGGGCCAGCGTCTCGGCCTCGTCCAGCTTGCCGAGCTCCAGGTACAGCTCGGCGAGGTTGTTCAGGGCGAGCAGGTAGTAGCCGAAGTCGCCGACCTCCTTGAACAGCTCGACCGCGCCCCGCACGTGCTCCGCGGCTTCCAGCCGCCGGTCCATCTCCCGCTCGACCTGGGACATGTTGTTCAGCGCGTGCGCCTGCGCCATCCGGTCGCCCGCCTCGACCGCGAGCCGATACGCCTGCTGGTCGCAGGCGAGCGCCTCCTCGAACCGCCGCTGCCCGTACAGGCCGCTCGCCACGTTGCCGAGCGCGGTGCGGATGTGCCGAGGATCGCCGAGCCGGTTCGCGATCCGCAACGCCAACTGCGCGTCCTCCAACGCCTCACCGGCCAGCCCGTACCGGCTGCGCGCGGTGGACAGCACGATCAACATCTGCAGCTCGCCCTGGGTGTCGCCGATCGCGCGCGCCGAGGCGAGGCCGATCGTCGCCCAGTCCGACCAGTCCGCGTAACTGGCCTGAGTGGACAGAAAGTGCGAGCACAGCGCGACCAGCTGCCACGCGTCGAGATGCCGCCCCGCCGCGACCGTCACCCGCAGCAGCGCGTTGAGGTTCTGCCACTCCGCCTCGAACCAGTCCAGCGCGTGCCGCGCGGTCGGCAGCGGCGGCCGCGCGATGCGCCGGTACGTGCTGGCGAAGTCCAGGTCGTCACCTGGCGGGTGCAGCTGGCGGCGGGCCGCGTCACAGGTGGCGTGGTAGTAACCGAGCAGCCGGCTCAACGCCTCGTCCGCCGCGGTCGGCGACATCGGCGACAGTTCGGTCTCGGCAAGTCCCTTGGCGTGCAACCGAACCAGGTCGTGCATGACGAACCGGCTCGGCCCGAGCGTTGCCATCAGGTTCGCCTCGACCAGCGCGCGCAACCGCCGCGCTGCCGAGTCCACGTCCGTGCCGCACAACGCGGCGACCGCGTACGCGTCCACGGCGAGGCCGGGCACGAACCCGAGCATCCGGAACGTGCTGCCGATCGCCGGATGCAGTCCCCGGTAGGAAACGTCCAGTGCCGCGCTCACGCTGGTGTCCGCGTTCTCCAGGTCGAGCGCGGCGAGCCGGGTGCGTTCGTCGGACAGCTCGACGATCAGCTCCTCGACGCCACGCTCGGGATGTGCGGCCAGCCGCGCCGCGATCACCCGCAGCGCGAGCGGCAGGTGATCGCACAGCCTGGCCAACTGCGCTGCCTGCGCAGGCGTGACCTCCACACCGGCGTCCACAGCTGCCTGCGCGATCAGCCGCACACCCGCGTCGGCCGGCAGCGTGTCCAGGGACAGCAGCCGAGCGCCGCTGCGCGCGACCAGCCCGTCCAGCCTGCGCCTGCTGGTCACCAGCACCAGCGAGCCGGACCCACCGGGCAGCAGCGGCCGGACGTGCTCGGAGTCGCGCGCGTCGTCCAGCACCACCAGCACCTGGCGGGCGGCGAGCAGCGAGCGGTACAGCGCGGCCTGCTCCTCCAGTTCGGTCGGCAGGTCCTCGGCACGCACGCCAAGCGCGAGCAGGAACCGAGGCAGAACCTCAGCGGGCGAGCGCGGCGAATGGCTCGGGTCGAACCCGCGCATGGCCGCGTACAGCACGCCGTCCGGAAACTCGGCGGACACCTGGTGCCCCCAGGTGACCGCGAGCGCGCTCTTGCCGACACCCGCCGCGCCGGTGATCACCGCGACCGTGATGGCCATCCGATCCCGGCCCAGCAACAGCCGGTACAACCAGGCGACCTCGTCGTCCCGCCCGGTGAACGCGGTGGTCGCGGGCGGGAGCTGCGCTGGCACCACGACGGTCGGCGCTGAGCGCGGGGCGGCGCCGCGCAGCACCGGATCGTCGCGCAGCAGCAGTTCGTGCAGCTCGCGCAGGACCGGTCCCGGATCGATGCCCAGCTCCGCGGACACCCTGCGCTGGAACTGTAGGTACACCGCGAGCGCCTCGGCGCGCTGGCCCGAGCCGTACAGCGCGCGGATCAGCTGCCCGAGCAGGCCCTCGTCGAACGGATGCTCGGCGACCAGCGCACGCAGCTCGCCGACCAGGCTCGCGTGCCGGCCCAGTTCCAGCTCGGCCTCGATCCGCTCCTGGGTCACCACCAGCCGCAGCTCGCCCAGTTCCAGCGCAACGTTCGGCGGCGCCAACTGCGCGGGTCCGCGCCACAACGCGGCAGCGGAACGCAGCAGTTGCGCGCGCCGCGCGGGCGGCTGACCGCGCGACGCGTCCAGCAATCGACGCGCACGGTAGAGATCGATCCTGGCCTCGTCGACGACAAGCTCGTAACCGGGCGGCCTGGTCTCGATCCTGGCGTAGCTGCCCTGCGGGTCCGCGGTGCGCAGCAGTCGTCGCAACCGCGACACATAGCCGTGCACGATGGTCCGCGCGGTCGCGGGCGGATTGTCGCCCCACAGGCCGTCGATGATCCGCGCGGCGGAGACCACCTGGTTGGGGGCGCGAACCAGCAACACCAACAGGGAACCGACCCCGGGGCTGCCGACCGGTATCGGTCTGCCGTCGACAAGAACCTCGACGGGCCCGAGAACACCGAAGCGCAGACCGTCCTGCGGACCGTCCGCGTCCAGGTTCGGCACCGCCATGCACTCGTCCTCCGTGCCCGTCAACCACGCAGCGTCGGCAAAGGATTGCACGCGCCATGGGTCAAAGTACGGGACCCTGCGAGCAACACCCAGCGGGAATGCGAAAAAGCCCTGAATCGCCGGTCCCGATCCGGACGATTCAGGGCGATGCCTCGCAAGTTGGTCCACAGCAGTCCGGGGTTCACCCCGAGTGAAACTCCGGCTTGCTCTTGATCAACGACCGCAAAACACGTAACCAACGTAACAGACGCCCATGACACTCCGCAGCCGACCCATCACCAGGTCCTCGGTAATGTCCGATCCGTGGCCACCGTCGTCGAACTGAACTGCTACCCGATCAAGGGCTGCGCCCCGGTCCCGCTCCAGGACGCCGCCATCGGCCCCGCCGGCCTGCCGGACGACCGCACCTTCCTGATCGTCGCGCCCGACGGCGTGTTCCGCAGCCAACGCCGCGATCCACGCCTCGCCCTGATCCAGCCGAGGGTCGACGCGGCCGGCCTCACCCTGCGCGCCCCGGACATCGAACCGCTGACCATCGACGTGGACACCGAGTCGCCACGCCGCGAGGTCCGCGTGTTCAACGAGCCCTACCAGGCCATCGACCAGGGCGAACCGGTCGCCGAGTGGCTCAGCACGATCATCGGCGCACCGAGCAGGCTGGTCCGGGTACCGCCAGAGCACGCCAGGATCACCAACGGCCTCGTCCCCGGTACCGCGGCCTTCGCCGACAGCGCCGCGGTGCACCTCGCATCGCTTTCCGCGCTCCGCGAACTGAACGACCGCATCGCCCGACGCGGCGAGCCCGAACTCCCGATGAACCGGTTCCGCGCCAACATCGTCGTCGACGGCTGGGACGAACCCAACCAGGAAGACGAGATCCGCGGGATCAGCGTGGGCAGTGCCGAACTCGGCTACACCAAGCTGGCCATCCGCTGCGCAGTCACCCTGGTCGACCAGCACGCAGGCCGCAGGGCCGGGCTCGAACCGTTGCGCACCCTCGCCGACTACCGTCGAGCCAGGCAGGGCGGGGTCGCGTTCGGCATCAAGCTCGCGGTCCTGCGGCCGGGCAAATGCTCAGTTGGCGACGAAGTCCAGGTCACCGCCTCGTCCGAAACCGAGTTCTGACCCTAGCGACATCACGGTCGGATCAGCACCGACTGCCCCTTCCCCAGACGCACGGTCCGCGTCCAGCTTCCGGACCGCACCACGGTTTCGGTGCCGCCAACGCTGCGAATCCGCGCCCAGCTGACCTTCCCGCCCTGCCAGGCCACGTCCACGACGAACCCGCCCCGCGCCCCGATCCCGGTCACCTGCCCGGACGCCGCCCACGCGCTCGGCAACGCGGGCAGCAGTTCGATCACACCCGGCCGCGAGTACAAGATCATGTCCAGCATGGCCGTCGGCGTGCCGAAGTTCGCGTCGATCTGGAACGCGACACTCGTGCTACTCAGGCTGTACATGTCGAAGAAGTTCGGTGCCGCGCCGTTGCTGAAGTTCTGCGACGGCGTCAACACCTCACCGACCAGCTGATACGCCTTGTCCGCTGCACGCAGCCGCGACCAGCACAGCGCCCGCCACGCGTTCGCCCAGCCGAAACTGTTCATCCCGCGCCCGATCAGCAGGTTGCGCACGCCGTCGATCAGTTCGGCCGGACTGTCGTCGGTGTTGATCCGGTCGCCGGGGAAGAAGTTGATCAGCGGCGACAGATGCCGATGCTGGTTCTCGCCGAGGTTGTCCTGCGACATCCATTCCTCAAGCCACCCGGTCGTCGGACTCACCACCGGCAGATACAACTTGGCTTGCAGCGCGGCGAGTTCCTCGGCATAAGCACCGTCCACATGCAACAACTTGCTCGCCTGCCGCATGTGCCCGAACAACATCCACACCAGTTCCTGCGCATAGGTGATGCCGATGGCGTCCTGCGGCCCCTGCTCCGGCGACCAGTCGTGGTCGTCGACAAGCACCTCCCGCGACTGCCCGGTCAACGGATCCGTGATCGTCGTGGTGATCAGCCGCGCCACCCAGAACCGCGCGGCGCCCTTCAGCAACGGATAGATCTTGCGCAGGAACCCCAGATCCTGCGTGAACTCGAAGTGCTGCCACAAACTCAGGCACAACCAGGCATTTCCGGCCGGATGCCACCACCAGCCCAGCCCGCCGTAGATGTTGGTGGAAAAGGCGATAGCCCACCCATCAACCTTGCCCGACGTGTTCCGATACCGATTCCGCTGATCCAGAAAGAGATCCTTGGTGACCTGAGTCCAACAAGGCAACTGAGACAGGCAGTAATTGGCCAACGCGTCGAAACAAGGCGAGAGGCCGGCCCGATCCGCGAGCCAGTAGTTCATCTCGATGTTGATGTCAGTGTGGTAGTCGCTCATCCAGGCCGGATTGTTCGTCTCCAACCAGGGTCCCTGCAAACTCAGCGGCAACCCGTCACGCGACCCGGTGATCGTCAGATACCGCCCGAACTGTAGATAACTCGCCTCCAGCTCCGGATCCGGCGTCCCCCCGCCGGCAGCCCGCGCCCGCAGCCGCGACCAGGTGTCCATGGCCCGCTGCGCATCCGTCGACGTGCCCAGGTTGATCGACATCGTGTCCGACAACGACCGGAAATCCGCCACGTGCGTTGCGAGCAACTCGTCGCCAGGCACCCGAATCGCCGCCCGCACCCGCGTGAGCGCGATGGCCCTCGGATCGGTCGTCGGCTCGAAGAAGTTCTTGTTCACGTCGGGTGTGTAGTTCGTCCCCGCGGCCACCGCGATCACAACCTGCGAACACCCGGCGAAGACGACGTCAGCCCCGCTGACCGAAACCGTCCCGCCAACAGAACTCGCGCCCACCACGGCCGCATACTTCAGTCCATTGCCGAAAGCGGCATTGAACCCGACGGTCAACGACCCAGCGTCACCCGTGACCGTCTCCCCATGCGTCCCCTCGACCGTCACCGACCCGGCCAACGTCTCCGGCCCGTCCGCGACCAACCGGATGATCACCACCTCATCCGGATGACTCGCATACACCTCGCGCCGATGCGCGGTCCCCGCATGCTCATAGCTCGCGAACACCACGCCGTTCGCCAGATCCAGCCCACGCCGATACCCGCTGATCGCCGACATCGCATGCCCGGCAACGTTCAGCCGAACGTGCGCCAACATGTTCACGGTGCCAAAATGCGTTGTGTCATAAGAAAACTGACCGTCATCGCCAAGCGAAGCGTTCCGGTCGCCAAGCCACAAACTCGCATCGGTGACGTACAGGAAGTCGTTCTCCGGATCACCGCCCACGAGCGCACCCAGCCGCCCGTTCCCCACCGGCAGCCCCTGCTGCACGATCAGATCCTCGCTGGCCGGCGTCGGATACCACATGGTCATCGGGCCGGCAGCCGCCGGATCCGCCGCCGCCGCCGCCGCGGTGAACGGCCATAAGCCACCCGTCGCCGCCACCAGCCCAGCCGTCCCGCCCCAGCGCAGCACGTCCCGCCGGGTCGCCTCAGAAGGTTGCGCCATTGCTCGGTTCCTTCCGTCGCTGCACAGGTCAGTCGCCGCAGCCCCGCGGTGCTCGACGATCCGAGCGACCGACAACAGTGTCAACAATTATTAGTAAATTATGTCTCAGTCAGCCCAGTCGAACAGCTCAGACCATACATCGGATGTAAAGTCCGTCATCCCTCCATTCGTAGCAGTTGCGCAGCCTTCAACCAGCGTCCGAACCCGTCACTCATCGGATCACTGGCACTCATCTGAGATCCCACCGAGGTGAACGGGGCGGAACTGTCGGAAGACCGCGCTACCGTGTCAAGCCGTGTCACTAGCCGACATCACCCGTGAAGCTGTCCTCAGCGCACTACGCGAACACGACAAACTCGGCGCAGCTGCGTTCCGCAAGATCTACGGCTTCCAGCCAGCACGCCGATACCTCCTCAAGTACGAGGGCAATGCCTACGACTCCAAGGCGATCGCGGGCGTAGCACACAGGTACGTACGTGACTTTCCACTTCGCGCCCAGGACTTCAGTGGCGGTGAAGCTACGGTCGTCACAAAATTGACCGAACTCGGTTTCGAAATCGACGATCGAGGTGCATACGAACCTCGCATCGACCGTGCCGACCGCGGTCTCACCATCGGACAGCTGGATGTAACAGGGCAGGCCGCCCACTCGTACCTCCTTGAGGCTGTCGGCCGCATCCGGGCTCGACGCACCGCCAACGGCCCCTACCGCCATCAGGCGCTACTACTGCTGTGGGCAATGGGGCGGGCGCGGGCGCACCGACCACGACTCGCAAAATGGTCATCGGTGCGCGGAGAATTGGTGGATCTGCTGAGCAAGTATGGCTTAGACGATACTCAGCCGACGGCTGAGTATCCTTTCGTAGCACTGGCTTCAACGGTGTTCTGGGAGGTGTCGACCAGCGGCACGGTGCCCACAGCGCACGGGTCGCAGGTACTCAGGTGGCTCAACGCGGAAGATCCACCGGCAGGTCTCCGCCCTGAGGTCTATGACCTGCTTGCCATCGGAAACAAAGCACGAGCCGAAGTTGCCGCCGCGCTGCTCGATCGTTTTTTTAGGCGCGAACCGGCGGCTGACATGCTGCGCGCAGTTGGCCTGCTCAGCCCAGTTGACACACCACTGCAGGCAGGGGATATTGCTCGACGGAAGACAATCCACCAAATCTATGGCGGTCAAGAGCAAGGCGGCATATCCACACCTGCCGACCACCGCAACACACTTCTCTTCTCGGACCCAGAGGGTGCCAACTACGGCTACACCGATGGCTGGAAAGAGGACGGCTCCTACCACTACACTGGTCAGGGAATCGAGGGCGACCAGCGCTTCACTCCGACAAACCAAGCTGTGCTCGATGCGCAACGCGCAATCCATATATTCGAGACTGCCAAAGACACGGTAGTGCGCTATCTCGGCCAATTCTCACCGGACTGCGAGCACCCCTACTACCGCGAAGACGCTCCCGACAAAGACGGTGAGCAGCGCAGTGTCATCGTGTTTCGACTGTGGCCCAACAGCGACGAGGAACCTTCACCCGGCGAGCTGACGACCCCTGTGGCTCGGAGTGCCGAAGCGCAACTCATACCCATCGAAGCGAACGCGACCCAGTACTACTTCGCCAAGCCTCAAGAGAAGCAGGCACCACGCGAGCGTCGCGAGTCGCAATTGGTCCAGCGCTACGCCGCGTGGCTTGACGCCAAGCACGACCACAAGACAATGCGGAACCTAATACTTCTACCCGATCAATCGACACCACTGCTGACCGACGTATTCAACATTACAACAGGCGAACTTATCGAAGCGAAAGGCACGACGACCCGCAACGACATCCGCGCCGCCATCGGACAACTCTTCGACTACCGACGCCGAATTGACCATAAATCACTGGCCGTCCTTGTCCCAGTTCGACCAGCTGACGACCTTGTCGACCTGCTCATGTCGCTAGGAATCAGCTGCGTTTATGAGACCCAGACCGGGCATTTTGAACGCGTGACAGCTATGCATCCAACGGCTTGACGTCAGTCGGCCGCTATCCAGGCCGTCCGCGACGCATGCGGATCAAGCCCCATTGAAATCGCGGTCAGACGATGAACAATCACTCGCCTGATCTGGAGCGGGGCGCCAGATGAACTGGTCTCCGCCGCCCCTTGGTGCTCGACCGGCTTGCGGCGTCCTGCATGCTACTGTCAGTACTCGTCGAACAGGCAACCGGCAACATCAATGCCCTGTTCGGTACGCACGCAGCCGGCCTCGACGACGATCCATGTGTGCGAGAACTCGGCCGTGCGCGCCGCCGGCCAACTCGGTGCGGCATAGGGGCGTGCCCGAATCCGCGTTGGGCCCCCTTTGCCACGCAACGGACACGCTGTCGGAAAGGTCCGTCGACCGCCTCAGATTTTCGTTTCGGACAAACCTGTCGGTACCGACGGCTACCCTGGCCGAATGCGACGGTGCGGAGGCGAGCAGGTGGTAACCCGCCCAGCGGGTGCCCACCCCTCCGGGGTTACCCCGGGGAGCACCAAGATAGGAAAGCGTGGCGCCCTGCGTGTCCCGGGCACGCTCCGCGTGCGGAAGCACGCGATGTTGAAGAGAACGAAGGTCGCCCCGCCCCGTCGCATCTGCCCCTCGGCCATGGCCGCCGACCGATCATGACCGCATCGCGTCGCTGGCTGGACAAGCAACTGGCCCCGGCCGCTCTGCCTGGCGATTCGGCGACAGTGCTGGCCAGTGCCGCGATGGAGGGCCGTTGGCAACGAGCCGAGCTCGCCGAGCGGCTCGCCGACACCGGCCTGCTGGGCCCGGTCGCGGCCGAGGAGTTGGCCCTGCGCCTGCTCGACCTGAGCCCGCGCTGGCCGCACGGCACCGTGGCCGAGTTGGCTCACCTGTTGACCGACCTGCCCGATCTCGATCCACCGCCCCAACCGCTCCCGTCGGTGTCGTTGACCGTGCCGCCACCGCAGTGGCAGGCAGCCGTTCCGCGGTGGTGCAGCGCCGAGGAACTCGCCGCCGCACTCGACCTCGATCTCGGCGAACTGAGCTGGTTCGCCGACGTCCGAGGCTGGAACCGGCACGCACCCCAGCCGCTGCGGCACTACCAGGCACGTTGGGTGGCCACCCGGTCCGGCGGTTGGCGACTGATCGAGGCGCCCAAACCCCGGTTGGCCGAGTTGCAGCGTCGACTGCTGCGCAGGGTGTTGGCGAAGCTGCCACTGCCCGATGCGGCGCACGGATTCCGGCCAGGTCGCTCGGTGGCCACCTTCGCCGCGCCGCACGCCGGGCAGGCATTGGTGATCCGGCTGGACCTGGAAGGGTTCTTCGCCACCGTGTCCCTGCCCAGAGTGCACGGCCTGCTGCGCAACGTCGGCTATCCGCCCGCGGTGGCCCGGTTGCTGGCCGGCCTGCTCACCACCGTCACCCCGGTCGACGTGCTGGCCGCCGCACCCCGCGGTCCCGGTTCCGTCGACGTGGCCTGGCGGTTACGCCGCAGGCTGGCCATCGCCCACCTGCCGCAGGGGGCGCCCAGCTCACCCGCGGTGGCCAATCTCATCGCGCGCCGACTCGATCGCCGGCTCGGCGCGCTGGCCGAGCTGCTTGGCGTGAACTACACCCGTTACGCCGACGACCTGGCCTTCTCCGGGCCGGCCACCGTGCCGCTGCATCGGTTGCTGCCCGGGGCACGGCGAATCGTGACCGACGAGGGTTTCCGGCTGCGCGAGGACAAGACCAGGATCGCCGCCGCCCATCAACGCCAACGGCTGGCCGGACTGGTGGTCAACGTGACCCCGGCCGTGCCGAGGGCCGACTACGACGCACTGCGAGCGGAGCTGCACAACTGCCTGCGCACCGGCCCGGCGGAACAGAACCACGCCGGGCACCCGGACTACCGGGCCCATCTGCGTGGCCGAATCGCCTGGATCGCCGCCACCCATCCCGCCCGTGGCACGCGACTGCTGGAAATGTGGCAGCGGATCTCCTGGTAAGCAGGCGACAGGTGAAGGCTCGGTGATCAACCCTGCGCTCGGCGTCCGGCCTTCAGGTACGTACTGGTACCCGGCAACAACACAAACGCCAAGCCCAGCACAGCGAAGACGTCGATCAGCCATGTCCACGGCCGCACGACGACACCGCCAGGCGTTGGCGCGGGCTGCGGCGGATAGAGCGCTTGCGGGTACTGGGCCGGCGGATAGGGTTGCCCAGGTGGATAGCCACCACCTTCGCCCTGCCATTGGCCCCCAGGCCCGCCAGGCGGGTAAGTCACGGTCGGCTCCCTTTGCGTAGTCCCGTGCTCCGAGGGAGCATACCCGCGAGTGACGTTGGATAGATCCGAACTGGGTAGACGAGCGAGGAAAGGGGCGGCCAGCGTGACTGGTCCGATGTTCACGGACGGAACCCATCTCAGCCTTGATGACGAGGGCACGCCTGACGGGTCCGACAGTCTTCATGGCGTCGACATCGACACGCCCAACGCCGCCAGGGTCTACGACTACTACCTTGGCGGAGCGCAGAACTTCGCCTCTGATCGGCGTTTCGCCGACGAGGTCATGTCCTTCTTCCCGGAAGCCCGCGACTTCGCCCTGAACAACCGGAGTTTCCAGCAGCGCGCCGTCCGCCATGTCGCCAGTCTGGGCGTGGACCAGTTCCTCGACCTCGGTTCGGGAATTCCGACCGTCGGCCCGACCCACGAAACCGCCCGGTCGGTACGACCGGGCGCGCGGGTGCTGTACGTGGACATCGAACCCGTCGCCACCGCCCACACGGAGTTGCTGCTGGCCAAGCAGAACCTCACGCCGGAGAGCGGCGTCGGCGTGCTGGAGGGCGACCTCCGCGATCCCGCCGCCGTCCTGGCCTCGCCAGCCGCCCGCACCGTGCTGGACACCAGCCGCCCGGTCGGCGTCATGATCCTGGGCATGCTGCATTTCCTCACCGACGAGGACAACCCCGCCGCGCTACTCGCCGAGTACCTGGCGGCGTTCCCCGCTGGCAGCTATCTGATCGCCTCGCACGCCACTTCCGACGGCCCGATCGGGGCCCGCGTCGCCAAGGCCGCCGACAAGTACGCCGAAACCAAACTGCCCGGCCACGTCCGCACCAAGGCCCAGTTCGCGGCGATGCTGCCGTCCGAACTGGAACTGCTGGAGCCCGGCATCACCTGGAATGCGCTATGGCGACCCGATACGAAGGTCGAGCATCCAGAGCGGTCCGTGGCCTATGCCGCGGTCGGCCGCACCCGATAAGCCTACCCATGAAAACCTTGCTGTCGCGTGTCTTGATCCCGGTGATCGCACTGGTGGTCCTCCTGGTCGCGGTGTACCTGCTCGCAGGTCCCATTACGGCCCTTGTCGCGCAAGGCTCGCTGACTGGCCTATCGCCAGCTGACAAAGCAGCAGCGCTGGCGGCAACCCGTAGTGCGGTGACGGCGAGCGCGGGCGTGGTCGGGGCCATCGTGGCGGCGGTTCTTGCCATCCCGAAGTTCTTTGCGGAAAGGGACAAGCAACGAATCGATCGGTTCAGCGCCGCTGTCGGCCATCTGCTCGAACACAGCATGACAGGGCGAATCGCGGGCGTGTGGGAACTGGACCAGATCATGGACAGCTCGCCGCGCGACAGGGAGGGTGCACGGTACGTACTGGCCCAGTTCATCCGGGAGTTCAGCCCACGCGAGGCAACCACTGACCAATCGCAACGGGAACGGACTGAACTCCCCGGCGACATCGCCATCGCGGTCGCTGTTGCGAGCAAACCACGTCGCAGGGTGCCCGGTCGGCCAACTGTCCCGCTCGACCTGCGCGACACGAATCTCGCGGGTGCGCAGCTTGCCGACGCGAACTTCGAGCAAGCCAGGATGCGCGGGGCGAACCTGACGAAAGCCGATCTCGCGCGGTCCGTTCTCGTCCGGGCCGACCTGACCGGCAGCATACTGACCGAAGCATCATTGCCCGGCGCCCGATGCCATCAGGCGACACTGGCGAACGCCCAGCTGACCCGTGCGGACCTCACCGGCGCAGACCTCAGCCAGGCTGCGTTGGCCAACGCAGATCTGACAGGTGCGAGCCTGGAGGACGCCGACATGACGGGCGCCGACCTGCACAGGGCTCGATTGGAGGGTGTCGACCTCGCCAAAGTCCGCGGCCTCACCACCACCCAACTCACCAGTGCCCGTCTGGACGCGAGCACCCGCCTGCCAGTTGGCATTGATCACCCGGTCAACCAGCAACGACCGTAATCATGGTCTCACCGCGCGGCCGAACCAACGTGACGAAGCGAGGCCGTCGCTTAAGGTGCGGACTGAGGACAACGGGCGACAGCGGAAAAGGAGGGTTGCGGGGAAATGCTTGCCGAACGATCGACCACTCGGCCACTACCAGCTGTCACTAACATGCTACACTCTGTGCCCAGAAGAAACCCAGAAACCCAGAAACCCAGAAACCCAGAAACCCAGAAACCGCTGACTGACTGTTCGGTTGAGCATGCCTGGTGACCAGGTAGCGGTCGAGCGACGGTGGGGAACGGTGGGATGTACCCACACCGTGCTCGTCGTTGTCCGAACACTGACCTCGGCTGTCCGACTGTTGGAGGTCGTGGACCTGCTCCGGGGCGATCTGCGCATCCGCTTCATATTCACGGTCTTCAACACATCGCGATTCAGCTCCGGTGTCCACCGCCTGCTGCGAGACGCCGGCGTAGCTGAAATCGTGCCGTGGAGCCAGGTCCGAGAGCTGAGCTACGACCTGGCGTTGTCGGCCAGCGAGAACATCGACACCGACGTGGTCACCGGGCCGGTGCTATTACTTCCACACGGCATCGGCTTCAACAAATACGTGCCCGTCGCGGATGACCACACGGGTTTCAGAGTCGCTGGGCTGCCAACACGCGATGTTCTCCGACGCGGAACGGTGCGCATCGTTCTGTCCCACCCGGAGCAACAACGACAGATCGCCACCCTGCTGCCGGAGGCGATCGGACATACCGTGGTGACCGGTGATCCGATCTACGATCAGCTTCTCGCGAGCGAGCCGTTCAGGGACCGTTACCGAGCGCAACTGGGCACCGGCCAGCGTCGGCTCGTGCTGGTGAGTTCGACCTGGCGATCGGATTCGGTACTGGGGCGCTGGCGGACGCTACCTCGGCAGTTGCTCGCCGAATTCAGTATCGACGAAGCCCAGTTCGTGTTGTCGTTGCACCCCAACATCTGGTCCTGGTACGGCACTCGGCAGATCTACACCTGGCTGGCTGACGAGATCGACGCAGGATTGGTGCTCCTGCCCGCGGGCGGCGCATGGCAGGCAGCCATGGTCGGCGCCGATCAGGTCATCGTCGACCACGGCTCGCTGGGCCTGATCGCGGCAGGGCTGGGCAAACCGCTGCTGCTGGTCGGCGCACCGGACGAAATCGTGCCAGGCACTCCGGTGGAACAACTCTGGAACACCACGAAACGCCTTGATCCAGCTCGCGGGCTCCGGGAACAGCTGGACGCCGCGTTGACCGACCCGGTCACCGGCAGACACCGCGAGATCGCCGACCGGGTGTTCGCCCACGTCGGTCAGGCAACGCGACGACTTCGACACGTGATCTACGACAGCCTGCACCTGGATCCGCCCCAAGTCGAACCCGACGAATTCCGAGTTCCCGACCATCCAGCGGCCAACTCCGCGACCACCGCCCTGTGGGTGTACAGCCGGTTCGACGCGGACACCGCCCTGCGCTTCGATCGCTTCCCTGCTCGACTCCCGGAACACCGGCCGCCCACCAACGCCGGTAGCCGGCATCTGGCCGTTGTGGACAGTGAACTCAGTATCCGGCTCCTCCAAGTCGCCGACGCGATCGCGACGACAGGGCCGGTGGCCGACGCCGAGGAATGGACACGGGTCGCTCTGGACCGCTTCCCCGCTGCGCACGTCGCGCTGGCACCTGTCCCCGCACGGTTGGGTTCTTTCGTAGCAATCGCTCGATCGGGGCAACGGGCCATCTTCAGCCTTGCCGCGCCCTCGCCCGCTGACAGCGCACTGCTACTGGCCTCGGTCGCATATCAGTGCGAGTTGGCGGAGCGCTGGCAGGACGCCGAACTGCTCGTGCGCATCGGTACGAGCGACGTTGCGGTCACCATCCGCACGATCGCGACAAACGTGTAGCGAGAGCGGGGAAAGCTTCACTCGTCGTCAGGATCTCGTTCCAACCGTTCGATCAGCTCGGCCCGACGGGCACCACCCAGTCGGGTGTCAAGCGCCAACGCCCGAGCAAGGCTCTGCTGAGCCAACTGGTAGTCGTGAAGCGGCCCGTCGGCCCAGTTGGCACGCACAATCTGCGCCTCCATCTCGTAGAACGCGCTCTCACCATCCCGCAGCACGCGGATCGCCTCATCGAGTGTCGGCATCGCCGCGGCCACCGTCTCCAGCTCGGCGATGACCTCGGCCAGGCTGGTCAGCGCGCGCCCTTCCATCCGAGGATTGCCCTCCGCCTTGATCCGCTCAATGGCCTCGACAAGCACCTGCCGCGCGATATCGTGCTGGCCGGCAGCGTGCAAGGACTGCCCGAGGAACATCATCACGAACGCAACGCCGCGACTGTCCTGCTCGGCGGTGAACAGCTCGATCGCCTCGCGGTAGCGCGCCTGAGCCTCGATCGGTTGCCCAACATGATCGTAATAGCGCCCGAGCAGTTCATAGACCGATGCGAGCAATCGTCGATCCCGCAGCCGCTCGTCCCGGTACAGCGACAATGACGCGTCCAACTCGCGCCAGGCCCGCTCCGGCTCGCCCAGTCCCAGCCAGGCGCGGGAGCTGAAGCTTCGCAACCGGACCGCGGCGTCCGGCCTGCCGGCCAACAGCGCCGCCTGCGCACCGAGCCTCGCGGATTCCGTCCAGCCGACCAGGTAACGCAGCTCCACATACAGCGCCGACATCGCCTCGGCCAACTGCCAGGCCATGTCGTTCCAGCCACGTTCAACCGCAGCTTCCAGCGCAAGCATCAGATTCCAGCGTTCACGATCCATCCACCGCAGCGCCGCGATGCGATCACCCGGCTGGAACAAATCAGCCCGGTTGGCAAGCAACTGCTGGTGAGAAGCGCACCGGTAGCGACGGGAGCCCAGAATCGCGCGATCCGCGGACGCCGCCTGTACCAGCAAGAACTCCACCATCAACCGCACCGGGTCCGCACGGTCGGTCGCGCCCCGATCGTCCACCGCGCAGGCGGCCGCGTAGCGCCACACCAGGTCGTGCAGAGCGTAACGACCACCCCGCAACGCATCCACCAAACCCGCCTCATGCAGCAGGTCGACCGCGTCCGCGGCCGCACGGGTGCCCATTCCGGAAGCCGCGGCAGCGAGTTCGGGGGTGAACTCCGCACTCGGCAACTCTCCCAGCACACGGAAGAGGCGTTTCGCCTCGTCGGGAAGATCGTCATACATGCCCTGGAACTCGGCGGCCAGGGAGTTCTCACCGAGCAGGTCGAACACTTCAAGGCCGCGGCGATGATCGCGAATCTCGCGCGCGATATCGGCGGGTTGCAGGGTTGGGCGAATCGCCAGTCGCGCCGCACTCACCCGCAAGGTCAACGGCAGCCCGCCACAGGCAGCTACCAACTCTCCGACCCCGTGCGCCCCAGCCAACCGACGCTGTCGACACATCTCCGCCAGCATGTGCATGCCCCGCGCGATATCCACCGGCTCCAACCGGTAGATATCGCCACCGCTCAGTCCCAGATCCGTCATACGGGCCGTACTGGTGACCAGAACAGCGCTACCAACCGCGGCGGGCAGCAGATACTCGATCTCCGCCCGGTGCGCAACATTCTCCACGATCATCAATACCGGACGATCCGCGGTCTTGGCCCGGAACAGGCTCACCAGCCGAGGCAGGCCCGACGGCAGCGTCTCAGGTGCCACTCCCAGTACCTGCAAGCAACTCGCCAACGCATCAGCCAACGCCAAGCGGCCACCCTCGCCCGATCCCTTGAAATCGACGTACAGCCGCCCACCCGGAAAACGGTCCTCGCTGCGTTTCGCGACCTCCACCACCAGCGCCGTCTTCCCCACTCCCGGAAGCCCGGTCAACGCCACCAGCCGGACAGACTCATCCTGCTCCGGTACCAACCGCCGCAGCACGGCAGCCACGTCGGCCTCGCGGTTGACGAACCGCTGCAACAGCGGGGCTCGTCCTACCACCACCCACAGGCCACCACTCACCCGTCACCCCACCCCTCGCGCTGTGGTCCGGCCCTCCGGGAAGCACCCGACTCGTGTTCTACACGATATCGATGTCCTCCGGCGCAGCAAGGTCATCCGGCTGGCCAGCGCGTCCTCCGGGCGCGTCGGGGTAACCGCTCGGCGAAGGTAATTCCGAGCTGTCGAGTTTAACGAGGGCTATCGCCATGCTTGCGCGACCGAGAACCATTCTCGCCAGGTTTGAGATCGGAACTCTGAAATGCTCCATGAGGGTGGAATCAGCCGGCAGACGAGACGGCACATATCCCGTCCAACACACTGGTGGTCATGGCGGACGAGAACGTCACGCGCAACGAAGTCGACAGCACACTCAGCGGCGCTGTCGTACGGGCCCAACCAATTCACCAGGTCTTGTTCGCAAGCCACCCGCTACGGGAGCAGCAGTCTGTGCCGCGGCAGTTGCCCCTGACAATCCGAGATTTCACCGGCCGCACCGAGCAGATCACCGCGCTCGATGCGCTGCTATCGACTGACCTCGACACGGCTACCACGGGGGCGGTGGTGATCTCGGCGCTGGACGGAACTGCCGGTGTAGGCAAGACCACCCTGGCTGTGCACTGGGCGCACCGAGTGCAACACCGGTTCCCCGACGGCACCCTCTTCACGAACCTGCGCGGCTACGGCCCTGGCGAACCCGCCACCTCCGCCCACGTCCTCGACGGCTTCATCCGCGCCCTCGGCACCCCGCCGGAGGGCATCCCGGTGGTTTGGATGCCCAAGCCGGCCTCTACCGATCGCTGCTAGCGGAGCGCCAAGTGCTGATAGTCCTCGACAACGCCAATCACCCCGACCAGGTGCGGCCTCTACTACCAGGCAGCCCGGGATGTCTGGTGCTGATCACCAGTCGCGCCAGCTTGACCGGCCTAGTGGTCAGCGAAGCAGCAACCCGAATCACCGTGGATCTCATGGGTCCGCATGAAGCCACCGATCTCGTTCGACGGATTGTCGGACGAGAACGAGCCGATGCCGAAGCGGAAGCAGTGACCAAGCTGACTCAGGTTTGCGCCCGGTTGCCGCTGGCCTTGCGGATCGCTGCCGGGCAAGTCACCAGCAGGCCCCACCGTGCCATTTCCGATGTGCTGGCCGACACGAACAACGACCAATACTGGCTCGACTCGCTGAGCGGTTCGGCCGACAACACGACAGCGGTGCGGGCCGTGTTCAACCGGTCCTACCTCCAGCTCACCGCTGAGCAGGCGCAGCTGTTCCGATACCTCGGCCTGCACACGGGCGCCGACATCAGCATCCACGCCGCGGCTGCGCTCGCTGGCCTCCCAATCAGGCAGGCCCGCCGGTTGATCGAGGAGCTTGCAGATACTCACATGATCGAACCGGCCTCCCGCGAGCGCTACCACTTCCACGACTTGTTACGCGCCTATGCGAGCGAACGTGCCGAGCAGGAGGACAGCAGCGACAAGCGCAATCGAGCACGCCGCCGCTTGCTCAGCTGGTACATCCAAATCTCAAGAGACGCAAATGGTCTGATATATCCGGCATACTGGAGACTCTTGCCTGACTCTGAGGAGCCGACAGGCCCTGTGCTGGCGTTCGCGGACCGCTCCAACGCACTCGACTGGTTGGACATCGAACACGGGAACCTCGTTGGCGCCGCCCAGGACGCCGTTCGTCATGACCTGCACGATCTGGCGATATATCTCGTTGATGCCCTCGCAAAGTTTCTACTTCATCGCGCACACTGGGGGGACGTACACGAGTGCGCCAATCTTGGTATCGCAGCGGCACGAATTATCGGCAATCGCGCCGCCGAAGCCGATTGTCTGATGAGGCGAGGAGAAGCTTACACAGACACGGCTCAATGGGACGCGGCATTGGAGTACCTCCACCGAGCGCTGGCCATCGCTCGTGACCTACCCAATCAGCAACTCGAAGCAGGAGCCCTATGCGACATCGGCGTCTGCTTCTTGGACCAAAAACGCCACGCCGAGGCGTTGAGCTATCTAGAACTGGCATTACCGCTTAGCTTCGCAGCAGGCGACGTCCGCCTCAGCGCGGTGATCGAGGGCAACATCGGCGGCGCGCACGTCGGCTTGGGCAACCATGCCCTGGCTCGCGATCATGCTGAACGTAGTCTCGCGCTCCGCCGGCAAGCCGGCGACCGGGAGGGGGAATGTGCCACCCTGCACTACCTGGCCTTGGCAGCGAAAGGGATGGGATCCCACCTAGCGGCCATTTCCCTTTGCGAACGAGCCATCGACGTCGGACGCGAGTACAGCCGCCAGTTTGCGACGGCCGAGATCCTTGACACGCTCGGATCCCTTGTCCGACAAGCGGGCGACGTCGCGAGAGCCGGTGCGTGCTGGTCCGAGGCATTGGAGATCTTCGACAAATTTGACGACTATCGTGCCGCGAACCTTCGAGGCCGGCTGGAGAAACTGCGCCCCAACGCCCTCGACCAGAGCAAGACCACAAGCTGAGCTGGTCGCCAGCCGATGACTCCCGCCGAGCGCTCGGTGAGCGGGACAGCCTCTGGCGGTGAAGCAGGTCAGAGGCTTGGGGAGCCGGCAAGGGGACTTGAACCCCTAACCTTCCGCTTACAAGGCGGGTGCTCTGCCAATTGAGCTATGCCGGCGAGAACCGCGTTGCGGCTCGGGAACATGGTAAGCGGTCGCGGGGGCGGGCAGTGCTCAGGTTTGATCGACTTGCGGTGTGAGCAATTCCGCATGCCGGGCCGGCGCTCGCTCCGACGAGTGACGGACGATGGTCTGCGAGGCTGGTAGCTGGGTAGATGTTGTCCGGGAGCGGGCGCGAACGGGTCCGGTCTGGGTGTGGCGGATGCCACGTCGAACTGGGGCGGATCCTCGGAGGAGGTGGGTGCGGTGCGGTTCGCCGCTCGCGGGCGGAACCTGGGGCGGCCGAGGAAGGCTCGGCAGCCTTTGTCTCGCCGTCGGGTCGGGACGTCGTCGGTTGCCGGGCTGACGCCGGTCGGCAAGCTTGAACGCGATGACGCCGGTGCGGCCGACGACGACGCACTGCACGATGACACGCTGCACAGGGACGCGCTGCACGGGCCTGCGCTGCCTGAGGATGCCACCGTCAACCTGGTGCTCGACCTGTCGCTGCGGGTCGGCGAGGTGTTGATGGCCAGTGGTGCGGGCGCGGCCGACGTGACGGCCACGGTGATCGCGGTCACGTCGGCGTGCGGGTTGCCGCACTGCGAGGTGGACGTGATTTTCACCTCGATCAGCATCTGCTGCCATCGCGGCACGGTTCTCGCGCCGGTCACCTCGCAGCGTGTGGTGCGGTCGCGCGCGCTGGACTACACCCGGCTGGCCGCGGTGGAGACGTTGGTCCGACAGATCGTCGCGGGTCGGGTGGACGCGAACGAGGCGCGGACGCGGCTGCGCGCGATCACCGAAGCACCGCATCCCTATCCGCGGTGGGTGGCCACGCTGGCCTGGGCCTTGATGGCGGCGTCGATTGTCGTGTTGATCGGCGGCGGCGCCCCGATCGCGTTGATCGCCGGCGCGATCACGGCGATCATCGACCGGGTCGGCAGGCTGCTCAATCGGCGGTCGTTGCCGTTCTTCTTCCAGCAGGTCGCGGGCGGCGCGCTGGCCACCGGCCTCACGCTCGTGGTGATGCGCCTTGGCATGCTGCCGCCCGGGGTACAGCCGTCGCTGGTGGTCGCGGGCGCGATCACCGTGTTGCTGTCCGGGCTTTCCGTGGTCAGCGCGGTGCAGGACGGCATATCCGGATACAACGTGACGGCAGCTGGCCGGACCATGGAAGTAACCCTGATGTCGGCTGGTCTGGTCGCGGGCGTCGTGTTGGCGCTGGGCGTCGCCGTGCGGCTCGGGCTGCCCAGTGAGCCGATCGCCGAGCCCATCGCGCAGACTGCGCTGCGGCTGCCGGTGCAGATCGTGGCAGGCGGGGCGACATCGGCGTGCTTCGCGTTGGCGAGCTATGCGACGTGGCGGGCGGTGCCGGTCGCGGCGGGGGCCGGGGCGCTGGGTGCGGGTGTGTACGGGGCGATGGTGTTGTTCGGGTTGAACCCGATCGCCGCCAGTGCGGTCGCGGCGACGCTGATCGGGTTCTGCGGTGGGCTGATGTCGCGCCGGTTTCGGCTTCCTCCACTGGTGGTCGCGGTCTCCGGGATGGCTCCGCTGCTGCCGGGCCTGACCACCTATCAGTCGATGTTCCAGCTCGCGGTGCAGCGCAGCACGGCGGGTCTGCCGACTGCGGCGAGCGCGGTCGCCATCGCGTTGGCGCTGGCGGCAGGGGTGGTGTTGGGCGAGTATCTGGCGCAGCCGGTGCGGACGGGGTTGGGGCGGTTGGAACGGCGGTTCGCCGGGCCGAGGATGGCGGGGCCGTTGCGTCCATCGCGTCGTCGGCTGGAGTGAGCCATGACGCACCACACATGTCGACCGCTTGTTGGCAGGTCCAGCGTGGGACTTGGTACGGCGTCGGTTGGCGTTGGCGAAACCTACGGTTGGCGTAGTGATGTCGGGGGTAAGACGTAATTGGCACGGACCGGCGCGTGTTCCCGGCCACGTCGTCCGGACAGCAGCGCGGGACGCGGCAACCATCGAGAATCACTAGTCTGAAAAGCAGTCCGGTTGCCAAAACGGTGGCGTGACCTGGTCACCCGAGCCGTCTCTTTGGCCCAGACACACAAGGGAGGCGGGCGAGCGGTGCCCAGCACCAGATCCGACGGAGCCAGTTTCATCGTGGTCGCCAACCGGCTTCCGGTCGACCTGGAACGGTCACCCGACGGAACGCAGCGCTGGCGGCACAGCCCCGGGGGCCTGGTCACCGCCCTGGAACCGTTCCTGCGCGCCCAGCACGGCGCCTGGGTTGGCTGGCCCGGCGTCGCCGATGCCGACGTCGAGGGGTTCAGCGATGAGGGCATGCTGCTCGAACCCGTCACCCTCTCCGCAAGCGAGGTCGGCGACTACTACGAGGGTTTCTCCAACGGCACGCTGTGGCCGCTCTATCACGACGTCGTCGCGCCGCCGGTGTTCGACCGGAACTGGTGGGACAGCTATGTCAAGGTGAACCGACGGTTCGCGGACGCGTGCGCGAACATCGCGGCGATGGGTGCGACGGTCTGGGTGCAGGACTACCAGCTCCAGCTCGTGCCGGCGATGCTTCGTGAACAGCGGCCCGACCTGCGGATCGGCTTCTTCCTGCACATCCCGTTCCCGCCGGTCGAGCTGTTCATGCAGTTGCCGTGGCGGACTGAGATCATTCGCGGGCTGCTGGGGGCCGATCTGGTCGGGTTCCATCTGCCTGGCGGCGCGCAGAACTTTCTGTGGCTGGCTCGGCGGCTGGTCGGGTTGGAACCGACTCGCGGTGCGGTGGGGGTGCGGACGCGGCCGGGTTCGGTGCAGTTCGGGGACCGGACGGTTCGGGTCGGCGCCTTCCCGATCTCGATCGACTCGACCGGTCTTGACGCGCTGTCGCGACGCAAGGACGTGGTGGCGCGCAGCCGGCAGATCCGTGCCGACCTGGGCAATCCACGCAAGATCCTGCTCGGGGTCGACCGGCTGGACTACACCAAGGGCATCGACGTGCGACTTCGTGCGCTCGGCGAGCTGCTGGAGGAGGGCAGGCTCGACCCAGGCGACGTGGTCATGGTGCAGCTGGCGACGCCGAGCCGGGAGAGGGTCGAGCACTACCGGCAGATGCGCGACGGCATCGAGCGCGCGGTCGGCCGAATCAATGGCGAGTTCGCCCGGGTTGGTCACCCGGTCGTGCACTATCTGCACCAGTCGGTCGACAGAGAGGAACTGGCGGCGTTCTTCTCCGCAGCAGATGTGATGGTTGTCACCCCCGTTCGGGACGGCATGAACCTGGTCTGCAAGGAGTACGTGGCGTGTCGTTACGACCTCGGCGGGGCGCTGGTCCTGTCCGAGTTCGCCGGCGCCGCGGCCGAGCTGACCAGTGCGCTGCTTGTCAATCCGCATGATCTGGACGGCGTGAAGAACGCCCTGCTCACGGCGGTCACCATGGACCCGGCCGAGGGGCGTCGGCGGATGCGAGCGCTGCGCAGGCAGGTGCTGACCCATAACGTCGATCGGTGGGCGCGGTCGTTCCTGTCCGCATTGCACCCGAGCGAGGTGCATCCCGAAGCTCACGACGCCCGCTCGGCCATGCGCATCGACGCGCACGACGTACATGCCCAGATCCCGGACGAGGTGCGGCATATGGATCAGTCGGGCACCACCGAACGGACCGCCGAGACCGTCGACGACGAATGATCCGTTCGACCGCCATGTGATACGGCCATATCCGCAAGTCGTTACCTCCTTTGTGCGGAGTCGTGGCGAGAGATGTCACTGCCGGCCAGACAGGGGAACCGGTCCGCTACAGTTCCACAGTCCCGCGGTGGACTCTCGGAACTCGCAAGGGCCATCCCCACACGAGCCGTCGGTCGCCCAAAAACTTGTGCAACGCCTTTGTCGGAGACCGATCAACTGTGACCGCCGAGGCTCTTTCTCCGGAACTGCGTCGTGCCATCGTTCGGTTGGCCAGGACGCCGCGACTGCTTGTCGCCTGCGATTACGACGGCACGCTCGCGCCCATCGTGGAAGACCCCGAGCAGGCGCGGCCGCGCCCTGAATCGGTTGGTGCCCTGCGCGCGCTTGCCAGCCTGCACGAAACCACGGCCGCGGTGATCTCCGGCCGTGCCCTGCGTGACCTGGCCACGCTCTCCCGCCTGCCCTCCGAGGTCCACCTGGTCGGCAGCCACGGGTCCGAGTTCGACGTCGGGTTCGTGCACGCCCTTGACGAGCAGGCCAAGACACTGCACCGGGGGCTGCGCGGCGCGCTTGAGGCCCTGGTCGCCGACCACCCGGGCGTCCAACTGGAGGTCAAGCCGGCCAGCGTCGCTGTGCACGTGCGCAGGGCCGCGCCCGAGCATGCCGATGCCGTGCTGAACGCGGTGCGGACCGGCCCGGCGACCTGGACGGGCGTGCAGGTCACCGAGGGCAAGTCGGTGATCGAGCTGGCCGTCGTGCAGACCGACAAGGGCCATGCCCTGGACGTGCTGCGCCACCAGGCCGGCGCGACCGCTGCGATGTTCATCGGCGACGACGTGACCGACGAGAAGGCGTTCGCCCGGCTGGCCGGCCCCGACCTGGGCATCAAGGTCGGCACCGTGGACACGCTCGCCGAGTTCACCGTCGAGGACACCGCGATGGTGGCCATCGTGCTGGCCTTCCTGGTGGAGGAGCGGCGCACCTGGCTCTACGGCGAGTCGGCCGTGCCGATCGAGCGGCTGTCGATGCTGGCCAACGAGACCTCTGTCGCGTTGCTGACCCCGGACGCGCGCCTCACCTGGTTGTGTCACCCTGAGCCGGACTCGGCAGCGGTGTTCGCGGATCTCGTCGGCGGGACGAGCGCGGGCCACTTCACCATCAAGCCGAACAAGAACGGCCTCCCGCTTGGCCAGCGCTACCTCCCGGGCACCACGATCGTGGAAACCCGCTGGTCACGGCTGCTGGTCACGGACTACCTCGACCACTACACCGAGGCGCACCGGACCGACATCGTGCGGGTGATCTCGGGCGCGACCCAGGCAGCGATCACGTTCGCGCCGCGACCGGAGTTCGGCCAGGTCGCCGTGCGGTTGCAGGCCGAACCGGACGGGCTGCGCGTGCTCGGCACCGGTGACCCGATGGTGTTGCGCGCACCAGGGCTCGACTGGCAGATCAGCTCGGACGGCATGCACGAGACCGCGACGGCCATCGTCGACCTTGTCGACGGGGAGCCGGTCGTGTTGGAGCTGCGCTGCGGCACCACCGACCTCGGCGCGCACGAGCTGAGCGAGCCGGAGCGGCGCGCGCGGGCGACGAGCTACTGGACCGAGTGGCTGGCGGGGTTGAAGCTGCCCGAGGTGCAGCGCGACCTGGTGGCCCGCTCCGCGCTGACTCTGCGCGGCCTGTGCCACGCGGACACCGGCGCGATCATGGCCGCGGCGACCACGTCGCTGCCGGAGGAGATCGGCGGCATCCGCAACTGGGACTACCGCTACTGCTGGCTGCGCGACGGCGCGCTGACCGCGAAGGCGCTGGTGTCGGTCGGGTCGACCAGCGAGGCCGAGGCGTTCCTGAACTGGTTGCACGGCGTGCTGGCCACGCTGCCCGGCCCGGAGCGGCTGCACCCGCTGTACACGATCGCGGGCACCTCGCTCGGGCCGGAGGCGGTGATCGACACCCTGCCCGGGTACGCGGGTTCGCGGCCGGTGCGGGTCGGCAACCTGGCCAACCAGCAGGTCCAACTGGACGTGTTCGGCCCGGTCGTCGATCTGGTGGCCGAGCTGAGCGAGGCGCGCGGCAAGATCACCGACGACGACTGGCGGATGGTCAACGCGATGGCCCTCGCGGTCGGCGAACGGTGGTGTGAGCCTGACCACGGTATCTGGGAGGAACGCGACACCCCGCGCCACCACGTGTACTCGAAGGTGATGTGCTGGGTGACGCTGGACCGCGCGGTCCAGCTCGGCAGGCGCTACGGCCGGGAGATCGATCCGACCTGGGAGTCGCTGCGCGACGAGATCGCCGACGACGTGCTGACCAAGGGCTGGCACGAGGAGGCAGGCGGCGGCATCGGCGCGTTCACCACCGCCTATGACGGCCTGGACCTGGACGCCGCGTCGCTGCACGTCGGCCTGTCGGGCCTGATCGATCCGGCCGATCCGCGCTTCCAGGCCACGGTCACCGCGATCGAGGCCGAGCTGCGCAGCGGCTCGACCGTGTACCGCTACCACCGCGACGACGGCCTGCCGGGCAACGAGGGCGGCTTCCACCTGTGCGCGGCCTGGATGATCGAGGCGTACCTGCTCACCGGCAGGCGTACCGAGGCGGAGGAGCTGTTCGAGCAGCTGGTGGACGCGGCGGGCCCGACCGGTCTGCTGCCCGAGGAGTACGACCCGGTTGCCGAACG
>CAWFTJ010000005.1:0-344538 GCA_963818685.1 Candidatus Melainabacteria bacterium
TCGCTCGGCAACCACCCGCAGGCGTACAGCCACCTCGGCCTGATCCGCTGCGCCCAGTTGCTGGCCGCCCTGTAGCTGGTCAGGACCTGATGATGTCGAGGGCCGTGCCCAGGTCGGGGACGACGAGGGCGCGGATGTTGTCCGGCAGCGGGCCGGCGTCGGGAGGCACCAGCGCGCGATCGAAGCCGAGACGCGCGGCCTCCGCAAGGCGCCTGCCGACGCCGGGGACGCGACGCACCTCGCCGGCAAGGCCGACCTCGCCGACGGCGACCATGCGCTGCGGCACGGGGACATCGCGCCAGGCGGACGCGACCGCGAGCGCGACGGCCAGGTCGGAGGCGGGCTCGGCCATCTTCATCCCGCCGACGGTCGCCGCGTAGACGTCGTTCTCGTGCAGTGGGAGGCGGGCGCGCTTGCTCAGCACCGCGAGGATCATGGCGACCCGCGCGGAGTCCAGGCCGCTGACCGCTCGCCGGGGCGCCGGCAGCGCCGTCTTGGACACCAGGCCCTGCACCTCGCCGAGCAGCGGCCGTTTGCCCTCCATCACGACGCTGACCGCGGTGCCGGGCACCTGTTCGAGGTGCCGGTTGAGGAACAGGCCGGACGGGTCGGGCACGTCGACGATGCCGTCCTCGCGCAGTTCGAAACAGCCGACCTCGTCGGCGGCACCGAACCGGTTCTTGATCCCGCGCACCAGCCGCAGCGTGGAGTGCCGGTCGCCCTCGAACTGGAGCACCACGTCGACGATGTGTTCGAGCAGCCGAGGCCCGGCGACCGAGCCGTCCTTGGTGACGTGGCCGACCAGCACCACCGGCAGGTTCCGCTCCTTGGCCAGCGCGACAAGGCCGGACGCGACCGCGCGCACCTGGGTCACGCCGCCGGACACGCCGTCGACCGCGGTGGTGGACATGGTCTGGATCGAGTCGACGATCAGCAGGCCGGGCTTGATCGCGTCCACGTGGCCGAGCAGCACGGAAAGATCGCTCTCGGCGGCCACGTAGAGGTTGTCGTGGATGTTGTTGGTGCGTTCGGCGCGCAGCCGGACCTGGCCCGCCGACTCCTCACCGGTGATGTACAGCGCGGGCCCGACCTCGCCGCGCACGGACTGGGCCGCACAGCGGTAGGCGACCTCCAGCAGCAGGGTCGACTTGCCGACACCTGGCTCGCCGGCGAGCAGCACGACCGCCCCTGGCACGATGCCGCCGCCCAGCACGCGGTCCAGTTCGCCGAGCTCGGTCGGCCTGGCCCGCGCGACCTCGACGTTGACGTGACCGATCGGACGGGCGGGCGAACTGGGGGCGCCGGCGATTACCTTGGACAGTGCCGGCCGGGCAGCGGCGATCTCCTCGACGGTGCCCCACGCCTGACATTCCGGGCAGCGACCGACCCACTTGGCGACCTCGTGGCCGCAGTCGCCACACCGGTAGCTGGCCGGCTTCGCCCGCACGTTGTTCTTTGTCACGCCCAGAAACTAGTGGGCGACGCCGACAGTCCCGCGATCAGCTGTTGCTCGGCTGGTCGTCCGAGGTGTCCAAGCGCACAGCGTCGGGCGCTGCGGCGACCGGCACGGCCGGGATGGTGCACTGACCGGCTCGCGCGAAGGTGAACGTGATCGGGATGGTCAGGCCGGCACGCAGCGGTTGGCCGTTGATGGTCTTCAGGCCGGTCAGCACGATCTTGACGCTGCCCGGCGGGAGGGCGGGCGCTGGGGCCGAGGTCGGCGCGGTGGTGCTGGTCGAGGAGCCGTGCGTGCCGCTGGTGGTGTTCGCGCCCGAGGTCTTGCTGGTCGACGAGGACGGAGACGAGGACTGGCTGGAACTCGGCGCTTGTGTCGACTGTGTCGACGTGGTCGGCAGCTGCACGGGGGCGGTCGAGTCGTCGACGTCCACACCGGACACGATCGCGAAGTTGCCTGGCAGCGGCTTGGTGCCGGTCGGCGAGCCGTCGATGGTGACACTGGTCGCGACCGGGCTGCTCACGGAGAGCAGTTCGTCGTTGTCGATGCCGGTGTTGGCGATCGTGACGATCAGCGTCGCGCTGGAGCCGGGCGCGTACACGCCCTGCGCGTTGTCCGGGTACTGCAACTCCGCGCCGCGGATGGCGATCATCCCGACCTGGCCGCTGGCGGCGTTGACCGCTGAGCGCTGCGTGTCGGTCTGGGTGATCTGACCGGCGCCACACCCGACGAGCAGCGCGGCGATGCCGAGACCGGCCACGGCTGGCGCGAATCGGGTCAGGACCCGCCGCCGGGTGGTGCCTACGGGGGCGGGCGAGGCCTGCTCAGAAATCTGGGCAGACGCCGAGTACTGCGCGCGGCTCACCGTTTCGGGGTCCTTCCTCGGGTACCTGCGACCTGGTCACGCCATCCGGTGCGCAGCCTAACGCTGGCGTTTCCGGCCGGCCCCATGTGGTCCCCCACCGACGATCTCCACGACCGGTCCATGCACGTCGTATATGTGTTTGTCAACCCCCGATTGGCCCCCTGACCTGCACTTACAGATGCTTCACCCCGAGCGGGGGCGTTGCGGGACGTGTTAACATGGACTCAGCGAAAGGGGCAGAGGACACATGGTTTTCAAGGTCGGAGAGACCGTCGTCTACCCGCACCACGGTGCCGCTCTCATCGAAGCAATCGAGACCCGTGTGATCAAGGGCGAGGAGAAGAAATACCTCGTGCTCAAGGTCGCCCAAGGAGACCTGACCGTACGCGTCCCCGCGGACAACGCCGAAATCGTCGGTGTCCGGGACGTCGTCGGCCAGGAGGGGCTGAATCGGGTCTTCGATGTACTGCGGGCTCCGCACACCGAAGAGCCAACCAACTGGTCTCGTCGGTACAAGGCCAACCTTGAGAAGCTCGCCTCCGGCGATGTGAACAAGGTTGCCGAAGTGGTGCGCGACCTCTGGCGACGCGAGAAGGATCGCGGGCTATCCGCAGGTGAGAAGCGGATGCTGGCCAAGGCACGACAGATACTGGTCAGCGAGCTCGCGCTGGCAGAGGGTACCGACGAGGACAAGGCCGAGGTTCTCCTCGACGAGGTCCTCACCACTGGCGTCTGAAACCACACAGCCCGAATTGGCCAGTGGGCCCGATCGCAGACCGGTGAGGCAATGAGCGTTGTCGCACTGGTTCCGGCAACCGGGCGTACTGGCCAGTTCGGCGATATTCCTCTGCTCACACCGGTTCTGCGCAATCTCGCCGAGGTCGGCTGTATCGATCTGGTCGCCGTTGTCGTGCCGTCGTCCCAAGTGGATGGGTTCGCCGACGCACCGGTCGCGGTGATCGGAATCGACGAACGCGCTTTCGAATCAACGTATTCGATCGTCGCGAACACATTGCCCGCCATTCCTGATTCCGATGACATATCCGTTGTGCTCGTGCACGAACAGCGACATGCGTTCGCGCCGCCGGAATTGATTCGCGGGGTTGTCCAGGAGATCGAAGCGGGCGCACCCGCCGTCGTCCCGGTTCTGCCGTGCACGGACACGGTCAAGGAGCTGGACGAGGCCGGCGTGATCATTGACACACCGGACCGTGCGACGCTGCGGGTGACCCAGTCGCCGATCGGTTTCGCCGCCAGCCACTGGCGCGAGCCCCTTGCTCATTCGTGGCACCGACTGCCACCCGGCGCGCGGACGATTCCCGGCCATCCGGCCGCGCGGGCGATCCGGACCTCGTTCGATCTCGCATTCGCCAAGGATGGGTCATGATCCCCAGAGTCGGCATCGGCACCGACGTGCATCCCATCGAGGCCGGCCGCGAATGCTGGCTGGCCGGCCTGCGCTGGGACGACGCGGACGGCTGCGCCGGTCATTCCGACGGCGACGTTGCCGTGCACGCGCTGTGCGACGCCCTGCTCTCCGCAGCGGGGCTCGGCGATCTCGGCGCCGTGTTCGGCACGTCCGATCCGCGCTGGGCCGGCGTGCACGGGGTCGAGTTCCTGGCCGAAGTGCGCCGCAGGCTGGCCGAGGCCGGGTATGCGGTCGGCAACGCGGCCGTGCAGGTCATCGGGAACAAGCCGAAGATCGGCAAGCGGCGGACCGAGGCCGCCGAGGTGCTTTCCGCCGCGGTCGGCGGTCCAGTCTCGGTGACCGGCACGACCACGGACGGGCTCGGCCTCACCGGACGCGGGGAAGGCATCGCCGCCGTCGCGACCGCACTGGTCGTGCCCGTCGGCTGACTGGATCGATTAGCGTTGCCGGCATGACGACTGTTCGCGGTGTGCTGCTGGACTTCTCCGGCACGCTGTTCCGGTTGGAGATCAACGAAAACTGGCAGCCAGCGCCGGGCATCGACCCGCTCGACATCGAGCAGCAGGAACAGATCCTGCGCGCGATGACCGCCCCCGTCGAACCGACCTTCGAACTCCCGGCCGAGCTGCGCGCGGACTGGGCCCGCAGGGACATCGAGCCGGACGTGCACCGCAGGGTCAACATCGCGGTGTTGCAAGCGGCCGGCATCGCGAACGCGGAGATCGCCGAGGCGTTCTACGACCGGCTGATCGACCCGACCTCCTGGCAGCCGTACCCGGACACCAGGGCGGCGCTGGAGCGACTGCGCGCGGCCCGGATCCCGATCGCGATCCTCAGCAACATCGCCTGGGACATCCGCAGGGTGTTCGACCGGTTCGGCCTCACCGATCTGGTCGACGAGTTCGTGCTGTCGTATCTGGAGGGGGTGGTCAAGCCGGACCCGAAGATCTTCCAGACCGCGTGCGAACGCATCGGCGTGCGGCCGCAGGACGCATTGATGATCGGCGACAGCGCGGAGGCCGACGGCGCGGCGACCGCGATCGGCACCGGGTTCGCCCTGGTGCCGCCGCTGCCAACGGCCGAGCGCCCGTCCGCCCTGCTCGATGCGCTAACCGAGCACGGCATCGGCTGACGAGCCCGTACCATCGTCACCGTGACCTTGCACCTACACGACACGTTGAGCCGAAGCCTGCGGGAGTTCCATCCCGTACGGAGCGGAATTGCGTCGATCTACGTGTGTGGGGCCACCGTGCAGGGCGTTCCGCACATCGGCCACGTGCGCGGCGCTCTCAACTTCGACGTGCTGCGCCGCTGGCTCGGCCGCGACTACGCGGACGTGCGGCTGGTGCGTAACGTCACCGACATCGACGACAAGATCCTGAGCAAGGCGACCGCTGCCGGCCGGCCGTGGTGGGAGTGGGCGGCAACGCACGAGCGCGCGTTCGAGGCCGCGTACTCCGCGCTCGGCTGCCTGCCGCCCTCGATAGCGCCCAGGGCAACCGGCCATGTCACGCAGATGGTCGAGCTGATGCGGCGGCTCATCGACAGCGGGCACGCCTACGCCGACGCCGGTGACGTCTACTTCGCGGTCGAGACATTCGCGGACTACGGCGCGCTCTCCGGCCAGCGGGTCGAGGAGATGGTCCAGGGCGAGACCGCCGCGCACGGCAAGCGCGACCCGCGCGACTTCACGCTGTGGAAGGGCGCCCGTCCTGGCGAGCCATCGTGGCCGACGCCGTGGGGGCCGGGTCGGCCCGGCTGGCACCTTGAGTGCTCGGCCATGGCCACCAACTACCTCGGCGCCGAGTTCGACATCCACGGCGGTGGCATCGATCTGGTGTTCCCGCACCACGAGAACGAGCGCGCCCAGTCCAACGCGGTCGGCGACGGCTTCGCGCGGTACTGGCTGCACAACGCCTGGGTGACCATGGCGGGCGAGAAGATGTCGAAGTCGCTTGGCAACGTGCTGTCCATCGACGAGCTGCTCAAGACGGTCCGCGCGCCCGAACTGCGCTACTACCTGGTCGGCCCGCACTACCGTTCGACGATCGACTACTCGCCAGGTGCCCTCGCCGAGGCGGCAACCGCGTACCAGCGGATCGAGGGTTTCCTGCGTCGCGCGCAGCAGCGCGTCGGCGAGATCTCGGCGGACGGCGAGCTGGCCGCCGAGTTCGTCGCCGCGATGGACGCGGACCTGGCAACGCCCGCCGCGCTCGGCGTCGTGCACACGGCGGTGCGCGACGGCAACACCGCGCTCGACGCTGGCGACGAGGCGCTGACCAGGACAACGGCGTCGGCGATCAGGGCGATGACGGGCATCCTCGGCCTCGACCCGCTCTCCCCTGAATGGGCCGATTCGTCCACACGCGACTCCGGCCTGACGAAGGCGTTGGACGTGTTGGTCGGTCGGTTGCTCGAAGCGCGGCAGCGCGCTCGCGCGCAGCGTGACTTCGCCGCGGCGGACGCCCTGCGCGATGACCTGCTCGCCGCGGGGGTCGCGGTTGAGGACACCCCCGATGGTCCACAGTGGACCTTGAAGGAATCATAGACGTGGCTGGGAATTCACAACGCAGGGGCGCGGTACGCAAGCCGGGCAGCAAGAAGGGGTCGGTCGTCGGCTCCGGCGGCCAGAAGTCCAAGGGGCTCGAAGGCCGGGGTGCGACGCCCAAGGCCGAGCAGCGCAAGGGCCACCCGGCCGCGCGCAGGGCGGCTGCTGCAGCCAAGGCGGAGACCACGCGCAAGCAGCGCAGGGCGACGGGCGAAGGCGTCGAGCTGATCGCGGGCCGCAACCCGGTCGTTGAGTGTCTGCGGGCCGGCGTGCCGGCCACCGCGCTGTACGTCGCGCTCGGCATCGACGCCGACGACCGGGTCGCTGAGGCGGTGCGCGGCGCCGCCGATCGCGGCATCTCGGTGCTGGAGGTGCAGCGCGGCGAGCTGGACCGGCTCACCAACGGCGCGGTCCACCAGGGCCTTGGCCTACAGGTCCCGCCGTTCAGCTACACCCACCCGGACGAGCTGCTGGAAGCCGCGACCGAGGCCGAGGAGCCCGCGCTGCTCGTCGCACTGGACGGCGTCACCGATCCGCGCAACCTCGGCGCGGTGATCCGCTCGGCCGCCGCGTTCGGCGCCCAGGGCGTGTTGCTTCCGCAGCGCCGCGCGGCCGGCGTGACCGCGGTGGCCTGGCGGACCAGCGCGGGCACCGCGGCCAAGCTGCCGATCGCGGTCGCCACCAACCTGACCAGGACGCTGCGCGACTGGGCGAGCAAGGGCCTGATGATCGTCGGCCTCGACGCGGACGGGTCGATCACCGTCGACGACCTGTCCGTCGCGACCGGACCGGTCGTCGTCGTGGTCGGCTCTGAGGGCCGGGGGCTGTCCCGTCTGGTCAGGGAGACCTGCGACGAGACCGTGTCCATCCCGATGGCAGCCGGCGTCGAGTCGTTGAACGCCTCGGTCGCGGCGGGCGTGGTCCTCGCCGAGGTCGCCAGGCTGCGCCGAGCCGAGGGCCGCGTCTGAATACAGGTCCCGATGTCCTTCGCGACGCCACTGTTCCTGTGGTACTTCCTGCCGGTCGTGCTCGCGGCCGTGCTGGTCGCACCACGCACCTGGCGCAACGGTGTCGTGGCCGTGGCCAGCATGGTGTTCTACGTCGCGGGCGGCGGCGCGACCATCCTGATCCTGCTGGTCACCATGACGGTCAACTTTCTCATCGGCCGGCACCTCGAACCCGACCAGTGGGACCTCAACCACAGGCGCAGGCGCACCCTCCTGATCGGCGTCATCGCGTTCGACCTCGCCGCGCTGATCATCTGGAAGTACGCCGGCTTCGCCACCCAGCAGCTCAACGCCCTCGTGCATCTGTTCGGCGGCGGCATCCCGGTCGTCGCGCTGGTCCAGCCGATCGGCATCTCGTTCTACACGTTCCACCAGATCTCCTACGTGGTGGACATCTACCGGGGTGAACGCCGCCCACTGCGCAACCCGGTCTCGTTCGTCACCTACATCGCGATGTTCCCGCAGCTCGCGGCCGGACCGATCGTCCGGTACAAGGAGATCGCCGACCAGCTCCCCCAACTGCGCACGCACCGCCTCGACGACATCGCCGCCGGCTTCCCCCGCTTCGCGCTCGGCCTGACCAAGAAGGTCGTCATCGCCGACTCGCTGGCGCCCATGGTCAACGCCTGCTTCGCCACCGCCAACCACGACATGACCTTCGGCATCGCCTGGCTCGGCGCGGTCAGCTACACGATCCAGCTGTTCTTCGACTTCTCCGGCTACTCGGACATGGCCATCGGCCTCGGCCGGATGCTCGGCTTCCGCCTCCCGGAGAACTTCGCCCGGCCGTACTCGTCGACCACCATCACCGAGTTCTGGCGCCGCTGGCACATGTCGCTGTCCCGGTTCTTCCGCGACTACGTCTACATCCCACTGGGCGGCAACCGGCACGGCGACGCCAAGACCTACCGCAACCTGTGTGTCGTGTTCGTGCTCGTCGGCTTCTGGCACGGCGCGAACTGGACGTTCCTGGTCTGGGGCGCCTACCACGGCGCACTGCTGGTCATCGAGCGCGGCCTGCACTGGGACCGCGCCCCCGCCACCCGCCTCGTCAAGATCGCCCGCCGCGCGCTGACCCTGCTGCTCGTGGTGTTCGGCTGGGTGTTCTTCCGATCCGCGAACCTGGGCCAGGCCCTGGTGATGCTCGGCCACATGTTCATCCCGGACGGCTCCGGCCTCACCGACGCGGTGAACGCGGCCCTCACCAACCAGCGCCTTGTCATCCTGCTGATCGCCCTGCTCGTGGTCTTCCTGCCCACCCACCCGGTCACCGGCCCGCTGCTGGAGTCCTCCCGCAGCCGCGTCGCCACCACCGTCCGCATCACGGTGATGACCGCCGGCCTGCTCTACTCCGCGATCCTGATCGCCGCCGGCACCTTCAGCCCGTTCCTCTACTACCAGTTCTGATTCGCACTCAATTGGACCCAGCAAGAATAACGCTATCGCGCGCATGTAGCGCTGCTTGCAAGCCTGGATCAACAAACTGGAGAGCACCGTCAAAGGTATGTTGGAGGTTCGCCACCAGCCTGGCCACAGTATTTCCACAGCAGCCAGAATCAAGGTAGATACGTAGCCAGTCAGTACCTATATCTAGGCGTAGGCGACTACCGACATGAAGGTCTACCGCCTCAACTTCGGCATAATCTCCAACTATCTCTGGAACACCCCAAAGCCTGTAGGGCTGGCGCGAAGACAGCAGCTCAGCGACGAAACCCGAGAGGTCTTCGATCTCTCTGGCGAACCTCACCACTATTGGTTCGCCAACCATTCGTCCGCCCGGCTCCACACCGTTTTCGTCAAACGACGTGTAACCAATAGCCCTAGATTCACATGCGAGGACAAGGTTCTTGTATCGCTGCACTACACTGCGAACGAACTGAACGTGGAACTCGAACGAATCGCCAGACGCCGCAAACAGGCCCGTTCTACTGACCGCTTCTTCGATCGAGCCGAAATCCTCGTCATCCAAAGATGCTTGCACGCTTTGAAAGGAAACAGAAGACCGGTATCGCTGATTTTGAGAAATATATTCTAGAAGTTCGTTCGCATTATTTCCCGACAACCTAACCTTAAGATCACGAGCAGCATCCGATCGACCAACAAAACCTTCTCCCTGGAAGGAGGTCTGCACTCGCCGCGTCACCGAGTTCGGCCAAAGATTACGGAGATGTTCGGAAGGGAGCCAGATTCGGTCAAGCTCGCGATGCGCCTCCACCTCTTTATTTATTAGGGCGCGAGCATCACCAGCAGACATGTCGGTGTGAATACTCCAGAAACGCTCATCTGTCTGGTCAACCCAGAGAAGGCCATCTTTTAGATGAACCTTATACAGATACACGTCTTCCGTTGGCTCAACGTAGCCGGCACTAAATGTATGCCTCAGGAAATCGGCCGGGGCCTCAGTGTGTGCCTCGATCACAAAAGTCTTCGTGGGTGAGCTTGGGCTGAGAACAAGCTCGTGCGCCATGTCTGCCCGCGTCGTCATGACTCAAACCTCCCTCTCCGCCGGAAGCTCGTCCACACCCTCATCATCCACCTGTTCGACCTCTCGGAGTAGGTCCAGCTGGTTAGGATCAACCTTTGGCGATCTTTTCCGCACCTGCCGGCCCCGCCCGAGGGCCTGGTAAGCCTGTGTACGCCCTCGGGGATCGTTGTCCTCAGGCGTACGGAGCAAGCGAACCAGGTCATCGTTGTTGCCCCCGCCTTGAACATACTCGAAGTACGTACTTTCCGTAGCCGCGATGTGACGGGCGGCTTGTGACGCCCTCTTAACGAGCTGATTACGGGCCTTGTGCCCATACAGTGCGAAGTGCGGCGCGGCCTGCTCAGCGAGGACCCGAACGGTCACCTGTTGACGACTGTGACTGAGCGCCACCACGAGCTGCGCTTTGATGTACGGTTCAATGAGTTCGACTGACGATTCGTGGTCAAACGCTATTAGTCTCGGCAACGGCCCGCTCAGTGCTAGCTCACCTGTCTCGAAGACCTCGTTCAGTGGCTCTGGCTGAGCATCTGGACAATCGAAGACTATGTTCCTGCCATCAACAGCCACGATAGGGAACTTAAGACCCAGTGTATTCAGCCCGTAACGAACGGTAGTCAGATGCTGTGCCATGCACGCATAGCATGCGATCACCCTCGGCCTGACTCGCCTTGTGAGAGTCACCTGCGATGCCTGAACGACGGCAGTAGCGTCCAGCGAGGCGTACTTCTCTGCCTGGTCCTTCTCTACGTTGCGCCCCGACTTCGCCTCACAAGCAACGAGCAATGACGACTCTGGATCGAATAGAACAAGATCGATCACGGTTTTGCCCCGCACCGTGGTTACAGGGACTTCCAGGCCAGCGACTCGAAACCCCGCATCTCTGAAGGGTGCTCGATCTAGACCGTTCCCGACAGTCAACCCCAGTAGCGCGTTGATGGGCTGGAGCCGTTCTTCCACAACGCCTCCAATGATCGTCGACGACGATCAAGCACGCTACCAGCTATGGACTGGAAGTACCTTGTCGTGGCCAGCTCGCGACAGGAGGTTGATCACGTCGGCGGTAGGCTGCTGCGGGTGCAACTCCAGGCCATCCTCGCCGACTTCGGTCAGCACTGGCCCGTCTATGTCTCGATGCCGTTCATCGCGGCCGCGATCGGCTATGTGACCAAGCGGGTCGCGATCGAGATGATGTTTCGGCCGATCGAGTTCGTCGGGATCAAGGGCACGATCATCGGCTGGCGGGGCGTGCTGCCGCACAATGCCGCGCGGATGGCGGCGATCGCGACCGAGTTGCTCACCAACAACCTGATCGACATGCGCGAGATCTTCGCGCGGCTCGATCCGGATCGGGTGGCCGGGGAGGTTGAGGGACCGCTGCTGCACGTGGTCGAGAACCTGACCGCGGAGATCATCGAGCAGTACCAGCCCGGCCTGTGGGACCGGCTGCCGGAGGCGGCTCGCGCGCTGTTGTTGCGTCAGATCCGCGCCGAGGCGCCGCGCCTCGTCAAGAAGATCATGGGCGACATCTCGGCGGACATCAACAGCGTGCTCGACGTGAACGACATGGCGATCACGCACCTTGTCCAGGACAAGGAGTTGCTCAATCGGCTGATTCGCGACATCGCCCAGCCGGAGTTGAATTTCATCGCGAACTGCGGCATCGTGTTCGGCTTTCTGCTCGGCGTCATTCAGACGATCGTCTGGGCGTTGACGCACGCGCCGTTGGTGATGCCGTTGTTCGGTCTTGGCGTCGGCTGGTTCACGGACTGGTTGGCGTTGAAGATGATTTTCTTCCCGCGTGAACCACGACGATTCTTCGGCTTGGTCACCTGGCAGGGGATCTTCCAGAAACGGCGCGCCGAGGTCGCTCGCGACTACGCGAAGGTCGTCGCGACGGAAGTGTTGAGCACCAAGCGAATCCTCACCGCGATCCTGCACGGTCCGCGCTCTGATCGGTTGTTCGCCCTGATTCAACGCGAGGTCGAACAGGCCATCGACGACCAGTTCCGGGTGGCTCGTCCACTTGTGACACTGACCGTCGGCACGCGCCGTTTCCAGCAGATCAAGCTCGTCGCGGTCGCGAAGTCCATCGAAAAGCTGCCCGATACGTTGGCCTACATCGAGGATTACCTGACCGAGGCGCTGGACATCCGCAACACGATCGTCGATCGGATGTCGAAACTGAGCCCGCTCGAATTCGAAATGCTGCTCCGGCCGGCTTTCCGGCAGGAGGAGTGGAAGCTGATCGCGGTCGGCGCGCTGATCGGCTTCCTGGTCGGCGAAATCCAGGTTTTCGCGTTCCTACACTGAAAATCACTGAAGGCCACTGAAAAGGCCGGCCTCCTGTCCAAGGAGACCGGCCTTTTCGGTAAGCGTTTTCAGCCGAGCAGGCGAGCACCGGTTTCCGGGTGGAACAGGTGGATCTCGGCGGTGTCGCGCAGCGCGACCTTGACCTTCTGGCCGATGGTCGGCGGGGTGCGGCCGTCGACGCGGACCACGAAGCGTTCGCTGTGGTCGCCGATCTGCACGGCGCCGTGCAGGTAGGCGTCCGCGCCGAGTTCCTCGACCAGTTCGACGCTGAGGTCGAAGCCCTCCTCGTCGAGGCTGGCCAGGCGCAGCGTCTCAGGACGGACACCGAAGGTGATCTCGGACAGGCCCTGGGCCGACGCCGCCGTCATCGCGTCACGCGGCAGCTCGACCACGGTGCCGTCCAGCTTGGCGCCGTTGGAAGTCAGCGGGACGGTCTTGAGGTTCATGCCCGGCGAGCCGATGAAACCGGCGACGAAGGCGTTGGCCGGGTGGTCGTAGAGGGCCCGCGGGGTGTCGCACTGCTGGAGCAGGCCGTCCTTGAGCACCGCGACCCGGTGGCCCATGGTCATGGCCTCGACCTGGTCGTGGGTGACGTAGATGGTGGTGGTGCCCAGGCGCTGTTGCAGGGCGGCGATGTTGGCGCGGGTCTCGACGCGGAGTTTGGCGTCGAGGTTGGACAGCGGCTCGTCCATGAGGAACACGCTGGGTTCGCGGACGATGGCGCGGCCCATGGCGACCCGCTGGCGCTGGCCGCCGGACAGTGCCTTGGGCTTGCGGTCGAGGTAGGGGGTCAGGTCGAGGAGTTTGGCCGCTTCGGCGACCTTGTCCTTGATCTGCGCCTTGGGCATGCCGCGCAGCTTCAACGCGAAGCCCATGTTCTCGGCGACGGTCATGTGCGGATAGAGGGCGTAGGACTGGAAGACCATGGCGATGTCGCGGTCTTTGGGTTGGACGTTGGTGACGTCGCGGCCGCCGATGGAGATGGCGCCCTCGTCGACGTCTTCGAGCCCGGCGAGCATGCGCAGGGCGGTGGACTTCCCGGAGCCCGACGGGCCGACCAACACCAGGAATTCGCCATCAGCGACATCAAGGTCCAGCCCGTCGACCGCTCGCACGGGCGGTGAACCCGGGAAGACTCGCGAGGCGCTGGCGTAGGCAACTTCGGCCATGTGACGTACCTTTCACTTCCAGTCTCTGCCGACCCCCGCCGGAGGCAGACCCCACCGGCGCATCTGCCACACGGTACCTGGCAAACGGCCCGATCGGGATACCGAATTGGTACGCACGGGCTGGTCGGCGGCTCAGCCGGATGACTCAGCACTCTGCGCACTGTAAGTGGTCTGGACCAGGAACGGTAGACGCAAACATGGCATGTTGGTTGCTGTTGGTTGCTCCGACCGGAGGACCCTGGCCCGTCCCGCTTCAACAATTGGTTCTGAAACGTTACGGTTACCCGATGGTACGGTCTTTGCATACCCGACGCCCAGCCACGTTGGCGTCGTTGGCCGCCGAACTGGGCGTCTCCCGCACCACGGTGTCGAACGCCTACAACCGTCCGGACCAGCTATCGCCGGAGTTGCGACGGCGGGTACTGGAGACCGCTCGGCGCCTCGGTTACCCAGGTCCCGACCCGGTCGCCCGTTCGCTGCGGACCCGTAAGGCCGGGGCGGTGGGCCTGCTGCTCACCGAGAACCTCTCCTACGCCTTCCGCGACCCCGCTGCCATCAGTTTCCTTGAGGGCCTCGCCCTGGCCTGCGAGGACGCCGGACAGGGCCTGCACCTGGTCCCGGCCAACCCCGAACGCGAGGACATCACCGCGGTACACCGTGCCGGCGTCGACGGCTTCGTCGTCTACTCGGTGCCCGACGACGATCCGCACCTCGCGGCCGTGCTGGAGCGACCGGTGCCCACGGTGGTCGCCGACCAGCCGCAACCTGGCCAACGTCGACCGGGTCGGCATCGACGACCGCTCGGCCATGAGCCAGTTGGCCGAGCACCTCATCGAGCTCGGGCATCGCAGGGTAGGCGTGGTGTGCATGCGCCTGAGCCGCAACCGCAACGACGACTTCGCCTCGGTCGAGCGCCAGCGCGGCGCCCACTTCCACGTCCAGCGTGCGCGCCTTGCCGGCCTTGCGGCCGCTTTCGACGCCGCCAAGGTGGACTGGAGCACGGTCCCGGTCGCCGAGCGGTTCGACCACACGATCGCCAGCGGCGCCAGCGCGGCCGGCCAACTGCTGGACCGCGACCCGCAGATCACCGCGCTGATCTGCACATCGGACATCCTGGCGCTCGGCGCCCTTGAGGAGGCCAAGCGCCGCGACCTGCGGGTGCCGCAGGATCTGAGCATCACCGGCTTCGACGGCATCCCCGCAGCCGGCGCGGCTGGTCTGACCACGGTGCGCCAGCCCATGCTGGAGAAGGGCAGGGCCGCGGGCAAGCTGCTGGTCGAGGGCACCGAACCGGGCCGGCCGAGGGTGGTCACCCTGGAGACCGAGCTGGTGCTGGGCAACACCACGGCGAAACCGCACAACGTGGAGGAGCGCTGGTTCGGCCCGTGAGTCAGTTGGACGTCAGCGTGAACGGGGTTGGCGCGCCGGTGAGGTTGCCGAGCTTGCCGATCACGTCGTACTGGCCGGCCGGCACGATGCCCCGGGACCCTGGACATCCCGGGGCGGAGGTGCGGCCGGCCCAGTCGATGCTGTAGCTCACCGCCTGACCGGGTTGCAGCAGCGGCACCTCGTGCGTGACCACCGAGTAGCAGTCGCTGCTCGACCACAGCGGCGTCGTGGCGCCTGCCGGTACCACGACGAGCGCGCGGAACTGATGGCTGATGTCGCGGGTACAGGCGAGCGGGCCGACGTTGGTGATGTGCAGGGTGAACACCGGCCGGGCGCCGACCCGGTAACTGGGTGCGCCTACAGTCGCCGTGACAAGAATCACACCGTCCGGGCAGGGCTGCGGTGGTGCGGGCGGTGGTGGTGGGGTCGATGTCGTGGTCGGGACGACGGACGGAGTCGGCGATGCGGACGAGGACGAACTGGGCGAACCGCGCTGGCTGAGCCGGCCGGTCGGCGGCGGGTTGCTCGGCGGCGGGTTGCTCGGCGGAGCCGAGGCGAGTGGCACGCCTGCCGCGTGATCGTCGGCGGTGCCTCGCACGGAACTGCCGGCGCTGCCGAGCAGTGCGCCCGCGGCCCAGATCATCGCGATCACCACAGCGGCGGTGCCCACGGTCGCGACGGCCCTCCGACGGCGGTATACCGACGGCGGCAGTGGTTCCCGCGACTCATCCACCTGCGGAAAGTAGCTCCGTAAAGTCCAAAAGGATGGTTTTGCCACTCGATCAGGGCGTGTCGGTCGAGCACCGGCACAATCGAAGAACGATCAGCGGAGGAGGCGCCAATGTCCAACATCGACGAACTGCTACGCCGCCATGAGCAGGGTCCGGATCTCGGCGCGCCCGACGTGCCGACCCCCGTGCCCAGCCTGCACCTGGCGGTGGTCACCTGCATGGATGCGCGCATCAAGGTGTTCGACGTGTTCGGCCTCAAGCACGGGGAGATCCACATTCTGCGCAACGCGGGCGGCGTGGTCACCGACGACGTGATCCGGTCGCTCGCGATCAGCCAGCGCAAGCTACAGACCCGCGAGATCATCGTCATGCAGCACACCTCGTGCGGGATGATGACGATCACCGAGGACGGCTTCCGCGACGAGTTGGAGGCCGACACCGGACTGCGGCCGACGTGGTCGGTCGAGGCGTTCACCGATGTCGAGGAGTCGGTTCGGCAGTCGGTGGCGCAGGGTGCGCCTCAGCCCGTTCCTGAAGTTGACCACCGAGGTCCGTGGCTTCGTCTACGACGTGCACACCGCGAAGATCCGCGAGGTGGCCTGAGATAGTTGTCGGCATCATGAGCATCGACGCCGACTCACTCATCGACTGGTTCACCGACAGCGCGCGCGATCTGCCGTGGCGCCGGCGCGGACTGCACGGCGTGGGGCGTGCTGGTCAGCGAGATCATGCTCCAGCAGACCCCGGTCGCGCGGGTCGAGCCGATCTGGCGTGACTGGCTGGCGCCGCTGGCCGACGCCCTCCGCGCTCGCGGCGGCGAGCCAGGCCGAGGTGCTGCGTGCCTGGGGCAAGCTCGGCTACCCGCGCAGGGCGCTGCGGCTGCACGCGGCGGCAACGGCCATCGCGGAGCAGCACGACGACGTCGTGCCGTCCGATGTGGACACTCTGCTCGCGCTGCCCGGCATCGGCGCGTACACCGCTCGCGCGGTGGCTGCGTTCGGCTACCGGCAGCGCGCGGCGGTGGTGGATACGAACGTGCGACGGGTGGTCGCGCGTGCCGTGCACGGGGCTGGCGACGCCGGACCCGCGTCGACAACCCGCGATCTCGCGGACACCGAGGCACTGCTGCCGCTGGAGCCCGAGCGCGCCGCGGTGTTCTCGGCCGGGCTGATGGAGCTGGGCCAGGTGGTCTGCACCGCGCGCACGCCGCGTTGCGCGGACTGTCCGATCTTCGCGGACTGTGCCTGGCAGCGCGCTGGTCGGCCGGCGTATGCCGGGCCGGCGAAGCCGGTGCAGAAGTTCGCCGGCACGGACCGTCAGGTGCGCGGCAAGCTGCTGGACGTGCTGCGCGGCGCGTCCGGCCCGGTGCGGCGGGCGGAACTGGACGTGGTGTGGGACGACGCCGGACAGCGGGATCGCTGCCTGGACTCGTTGCTGGTGGACGGGTTGCTTGAGCAGACCGACGACGGGCGCTTCGCCCTGCCCGGGAGAGATCCCGGCCGGCCGGTAGCCTGCTCGGGTGGCGCAGGTGCTGGAGTTCTTCTTCGACGACGATGCGGATGCCGCCGTGCGCGCCCTGTGGCGGCGACTGGACGAGGCGGGCGTGCCGAGCCTGGCGGCGCGCGGCCACCGGCGGCATCGGCCGCACGTGACCTTCGCGATCGCGAGTTCGATCCCGGTCAGGGTACGCAGGAACCTGGCCGAGGCGATTGCGCTGCTCTCGCTGCCCACACTGTGGCTCTACACCCTTGGCACGTTCCCGACCAAGGAGAACGCGCTGTTCCTCGGCGCGGTGACCGACTCCGAGGTGCTCGCCGTGCATTCGGCCGTGCACGACGTGCTGGCCGGGAAGGTCCGCGATCCGTGGGCCTACTACCTGCCGGGCGCGTGGGTGCCGCACTGCGCGTTGGCGCAGGACCTGGACCCGGGGCAGCTCGCGGCCGGGTTCGCCGCGGTGCATCCGATCGAGCCGATTCGGGCGCGGATCACCGGGGTGGGAGTCACGGACAGCCGGACAGGGGAGACCGAACCGCTGGGTTGAGGATTCCGGCCAGGAACGCTTCGACCGCGCCGCGATACGTCTCGGGCGCGTCGTCGTGCACGATGTGGCCGGCACCGGCCACGAGCAGGTGGTGCGCGCCGGGTACGCGGCGCGCCAGGTCGGCCAGCTGGCCTGGTGGCATCGCGGTGTGTTCGGCCTCGATCGCGAGCAGTGGACAGCGCACTGCGTCGACGAGCGGCCAGTAGTCGCGGCGGCCCCACTCCGCGGCGATCTCGTAGAGGGCGTCGAGGTCGGCGATGAGGTGGTAGCCGTCCGCGCGTTCTTCGAAGCATTCGACGAAGTAGTCGCCGTAGTCGCCGAAGAACTCGCGGACGTGCGCGACCGAGGCGAACGGGGCCGGCCAGGACTCGAAGTAGGGGCGCCAGGTTTCGACGGTGCGGCCACGCTGGTCAGGCGCCATGTCCTCGATGACGACGCCGCGCACCAGGTCCGGATGCCAGGCGGCCAGGCCGAGCGCGTGCAGGCCACCCATGGAGTGTCCTATCGCGACAACCGGGCCGATGTCGCGGTCGCGGATGATCTCGGCGGCGTCGGCGACGAACTGTTCGGTTTGCGCGGGGCCGCGGTGCGGGTTGCGGCCATGCGCCCTGGCGTCGATGCCGACGACGCGACCGTAGCTCGTCAACCAGCGCGCAGTGCGCCACCAGGTCCTCGCGCGGCCCATCAGGCCGTGCAGCAGCAGGATGCCGGGGCCGTCCCCGCCGAATTCGACTACCACCCCGTCATCTAACAGTGCGCGGCATTTCCGGACGAACCGGAAATGCCGCGCACTCGTTGTTCAGTAGCGTGATCAGCCTTCGCTGAGGCCGCCTTCGGTCTCACCGGCGGCGCCGATGCTCACGGGCGGGGCGTCCGGCACCGGCCGCGGCTTCGTCTCGCCCCGGAAGGTGAAGACCGCCTTGTCGTCCGAGCCTTCGCCGTCCCAACCCTCGACGTCGCCGACGATGATCTGACCGGGCTGCAGCTCACCGAACAGGATCTTCTCGGACAGCTGGTCCTCGATCTCGCGCTGGATCGTGCGGCGCAGCGGCCGCGCCCCCAGCACCGGGTCGAACCCGCGCTTGGCCAGCAGCTTCTTGCCGAGCGTGGTCATCTCAAGAGCCATGTCCTTGGTCTTGAGCTGCACCTCGACCCTAGCCAGCATCAGGTCGACCATCTCGATGATCTGTTGCTGGGTCAGCTGGTTGAACACGATGATGTCGTCGATCCGGTTCAGGAACTCCGGCCTGAAGTGCTTCTTCAGTTCGTCGTTGACCTTCTGCTTCATCCGGTCGTAGTTGGAACCCGTGTCCTGACCACTGGAGAAGCCGAGCCCGACCGCCTTGGAGATGTCCGAGGTGCCCAGGTTCGACGTGAAGATGATCACCGTGTTCTTGAAGTCGACGGTGCGACCCTGACCATCGGTGAGCCGGCCGTCCTCCAACACCTGCAACAGCGTGTTGTAGACCTCCTGGTGGGCCTTTTCGATCTCGTCGAACAGGACCACCGAGAACGGCTTGCGCCGCACCTTCTCGGTCAGCTGGCCGCCCTCCTCGTACCCGACATAGCCGGGAGGAGCACCGAACAGCCGCGATGCGGTGTAGCGGTCGTGGAACTCGCCCATGTCGATCTGGATCAGAGCGTCATCCTCGCCGAACAGGAAGTTCGCCAGCGCCTTGGACAGCTCGGTCTTACCGACACCGGACGGGCCGGCGAAGATGAACGAGCCGGAGGGCCGCTTCGGGTCCTTCAACCCGGCACGGGTGCGGCGGATCGCCTTCGCGACCGATGCCGACCGCAGGCTCCTGGCCGATGATCCGCTTGTGCAGCTCCTCCTCCATGCGCAGCAGCCTGGTGGTCTCCTCCTCGGTGAGCTTGAACACCGGGATTCCGGTCCAGTTCGCCAGCACCTCGGCGATCTGCTCCTCGTCCACCTCGGCGGCGACGTCGAGGTCGCCGTCCTTCCACTGCTTCTCGCGCTCGCCCTTCTGCCCGATCAGCTGCTTCTCCTGATCGCGCAGCTTGGCAGCCCGCTCGAAGTCCTGCGCGTCGATCGCGGACTCCTTGTCCCTACGCACGCCGGCGATTTTCTCGTCGAACTCGCGCAGGTCCGGCGGGGCGGTCATCCGACGGATGCGCATCCGCGCGCCCGCCTCGTCGATCAGGTCGATCGCCTTGTCCGGCAGGAACCGGTCGTTGATGTAGCGGTCGGCCAGCGTCGCCGCGGCGACCAGCGCCGCGTCCGTGATCGACACCCGGTGGTGCGCCTCGTACCGGTCCCGCAGGCCCTTGAGGATCTCGATGGTGTGTTCCAGCGAGGGCTCGCCCACCTGGATCGGCTGGAACCGGCGCTCAAGGGCCGGGTCCTTCTCCACGTACTTGCGGTACTCGTCCAGCGTCGTCGCGCCGATGGTCTGCAGCTCGCCACGGGCCAGCATCGGCTTGAGGATCGACGCCGCGTCGATCGCGCCCTCCGCGGCACCCGCACCGACCAGCGTGTGGATCTCGTCGATGAACAGGATGATGTCGCCGCGCGTGCGGATCTCCTTGAGCACCTTCTTCAGGCGCTCCTCGAAGTCACCTCGGTAACGCGACCCGGCGACAAGAGAGCCCAGGTCAAGCGTGTAGAGGTGCTTGTCCTTCAGCGTCTCGGGCACCTCGCCCTTGACGACCTTCTGGGCAAGGCCCTCGACCACCGCGGTCTTGCCGACGCCCGGCTCGCCGATCAGCACCGGGTTGTTCTTGGTGCGGCGGGACAGCACCTGCATGACCCGCTCGATTTCCTTCTCCCGGCCGATCACCGGGTCGAGCTTGCCCTCCCGGGCGCTCGCCGTCAGATTCCGGCCGAACTGGTCCAGCACCAGCGAGGAGGACGGGGTGCCCTCGCCGCGGCCGCCGGACTCGGCCTGCTTCTCGGTGGAGTAACCGGACAGCAGCTGCAACGCCTGCTGCCGCACCCGGTTCAGATCGGCACCCAGCTTCACCAGAACCTGGGCGGCGACACCCTCACCCTCCCGGATGAGTCCGAGCAGGATGTGTTCGGTGCCGATGTAGCTGTGTCCGAGCTGCAACGCTTCCCGCAGCGACAGCTCAAGCACCTTCTTGGCACGCGGAGTGAACGGGATGTGCCCGCTGGGCGCCTGCTGCCCCTGGCCGATGATCTCCTCGACCTGCTGGCGCACGCCTTCCAGCGCGATCCCCAACGACTCCAGTGCCTTGGCCGCGACACCCTCACCCTCGTGGATAAGCCCCAAGAGGATGTGTTCGGTGCCGATGTAGTTGTGGTTGAGCATCCTGGCCTCTTCCTGGGCCAGGACGACCACCCGCCTCGCGCGGTCGGTGAACCTCTCGAACATTCGCACTCCTGACTGCTGCGCCGGCGTAGCTCATCCCGCCACCGGTCACCCACGGCGGTTCTAGCACCGTAAGACCACTGTAGTCGCAGGCCCTGTCGCTCTCAGTTCGATGTGTGCTGCCTCGCCGCACAGAACCGGGAACGACAACCCTCACAGTGGTTGCAACGACGCCACCACCAGGCAGATTCCAGGTGATGGACGGTGTCCGCTCAGCGCGAACAGGCAATGAACGCCTGATCGGAGAGGTTGGTCCGATCGGGTGTTCTTACCGGGCGCGAAGCCGTCGACTAAGGTAAGGCATGCCTTCGTTCGAGAAGCGATCGCTGGCCGACTCGCTCACGCGGCTCGACCAGGCGCAGTCCTGGCTGCGCCTGCGAACTGACGAGCCCGACGAGCCCGACCGGACCTGGTGGCGGTGTTCGACCGTGCTCGACCAGCCGGCGCACTTCGAGAAGTGGGGCGCGGAACTGGCCTGCTGGCTGCGGGTCACCTACGACGAGGCACCCGAGCGGGTCGTCGCCGGCTACCTGCTCACCTGGTACCTGTCCGCGCCCGGCCTGCTCGCGGGGCTGCTGTTCCACCGCGAACGGCGCGTGCCGATGCTCACACCCGAGACGTTGGCCTTCCGGCTCGGCGAACCAAGACCGCACCCGGACGCGGTCGCCGTGCTCGACGAGCGGTTCGCCTGCCTGCCAGAGGACCCGGCGGCCGACAGCGCGGCCGCGACCGTGGTCGCCGACGAGTCCTCGCTGGCCGCGCTGCTGCGGGCCCGGTTCGCCGGTCACGCCGCCCGGTTCGTCGCGGCTTTCCGGCCGGGCGTCCGGTTCGGCAGGCGGACACTGTGGGCCGCCGCCACCGACGCCTTGGACGAGGGATTGTGGCTGGCCGGCCGGTACTGCTCGGCGGAGGCAGCAGGTGTCGCCGACGCGGCACTGGTGCTGCCCGCCGCGTTGACCCCGTTCACGTCGGCATCGACGTTGGTCGCCGAGGGCGATGGCGAGGCAATGGCCTGGACGAGGCGACGGGAGAGCTGCTGCTTCCACTATGCGTTGCGCAATGGCCGGGGCGAATGCGAGACGTGCCCCCGCGTGCGTTGTCGCTGATTGCGACAAAACAGTTATCCCCGCCCAGGCAAAACGGCCTGAGCAGGGATAACCGAAAACCCCCGGAAATTTACCGTGCAAGGACGGCAGATGCTTTAGTTCTTGCGGTGGTAGGCGTCCAGGACCTCGGCCGGGATCCGGCCCCGGTCCGACACCTTGTAGCCCTGCTTGCGGGCCCAGTCGCGAATTGCCTGGTTCTGTTCCCGATCCGCCGACGCGGTCCTCGGACCAGGCACGCCCGGCCGGGCAATGCGCTTGCGCCCACCGGCCCTACGGGCGTGGTCGACGTACTCGGTAAGTGCTTCCCGTAACCGACCAGCGTTGCCGCCCGACAGGTCGATCTGGTAGGTCGCACCATCCAGACCGAACTCCACGGTTTCTTCCGCGGTTGACCCATCGATGTCATCCACCAGGGTCACCGTGACCTTCTGCGCCATGTGCTTCCTCCCTGCGATCCAATTGATTGATCGCCACCGGCGACAAGATGAATCCGGCCGAGTTCAACCTTCGACGTGCACCGTTTCAGCTGTTACGCGGATTAGCCGGAATCCCAGAACAACGGTACCAGTCGTACGACATTCGAGACAACACGGCTTCACGCCGCACACGGCATTTCACACGCGGCCACCGCAAGAAGCCTCCGGGTGCAATAACGTGCGGTATCGACCGATCAGCGCGTATTGCGCTCGAAAACCAGTCGCAGCCCGAGCAGGGTCAACTCGGGCACGTGATAGGCGATGGTCTCGGATTCGGCCAGCACCACGGGGGCGAGACCGCCGGTGGCGATCACCGCGACCGGCTCCCCCTCGGTTCCGGCCCGCAATTCCGCGATGATCCTGCGGACCAAACCGTCAACCTGACCGGTGAAACCGTACACAATCCCGGACTGTAGGCACTCCACCGTGTTCTTGCCGATCACCGAGCGCGGCGCCACCACTTCGACCTTGCGCAACTGCGCTGCTCGGGCCGCGAGCGCGTCCACCGAAATCTCGATTCCCGGCGCGAACACACCACCGAGAAATTCGCCCTTCGCCGAGATCACGTCGATATTGGTCGAGGTGCCGAAGTCCACCACAATGCACGCGGTCGAGTGCAGGTAATGCGCGGCGAGGGTATTGATCACCCGGTCACCGCCCACCTCGCGCGGATTGTCGACCAGCAGCGGCACGCCGGTGCGCACCCCCGGCTCGACCACGACCTGCGGCACGTGGCCGTAGTAGCGGCTCAGCATCACCCGCAGCTCGCGCAGCACGGCCGGCACCGTTGATAGCGCGGACACCCCGGTCACCTGGTCGGCGTGCTCGCCGAGCAGGCCTCGGATGGACAGCGCCAGCTCGTCCGCCGTGGTCCGCGCCTCCGTGCGCATCCGCCAGTCGCGCACCAGCTCGGCGCTCTTGCCAGCGCCCTTGTAGAGGCCGAGCACGATGTTCGTGTTCCCGACGTCGACACACAGCAGCACGGTGGGGTCTTCTCAGCTCTCGGTCTTGAGCAGCGCGTCCAACGCGGCCGCTGCCTGGGTCTCCGCGCCGCTGACCAGCCCGCTCCCCTCCGGCGCGTGCCCGGGATCGCTGCCGGCGGCCATGATCCGGTTCGCCCCGTCCACGAAGATCACCTTCGGCCGGTACGCGGTTGCCTCCGCCGCGTCCATCAGCCCGTAGGAGATGAGGATGACCAGGTCACCGGGGTGCACCAGGTGCGCGGCGGCGCCGTTGATGCCCAGCACTCCGCTGCCGCGCCCGCCCGGGATCACATACGTCTCCAGCCGGGCACCGTTGGTCACGTCCACAATGCTGACCTGCTCGCCCGCCAACAGGTCAGCGGCCTCCATCAGGTCCTCGTCGACCGTCACCGAGCCGACGTAGTGCAGGTCGGCCTGGGTGACCGTGGCCCGGTGGATCTTGGACTTGAGCATGGTGCGCAACATCGCGCCTACCTTTCCCCTTCGGGACCGATCGCCGCGCCGAGCAGCAACGGCGCGTTGTCGATGAGCCGGGTGCCACCCACCCGCGCGGCCACCAGCAACCGGGCCGTTCCCGCGGTCGGCGCAGGGCCGAGGTCCGGCCCGCGCAGGTGCAGATAGTCGAGCTGGACGCTCGGCTCGGTGGCCAGCACCGCGTTGGCCGCGTCGAGCACGGCGTCCGCGCCCCGCGCCCCGGCCTGTACGCCCGCCGTCAGGGCGGCGGACAGGGCGACCGCTGCGCGCGCCGCATCGTCGTCGAGGTAGGCGTTGCGGGAGGACAACGCCAGACCCGACGGTTCGCGAACGGTCGGCACGCCGACCACCTGTAGGTCCATGTTCAGGTCGGTGACCATCCGCCGAACAAGCACGAGCTGCTGGTAGTCCTTCTCGCCGAAATAGGCGAAGTCCGGCCGGACGATGTTGAACAGCTTCGCCACGACCGTGAGCACGCCCGCGAAATGCCCCGGCCTGCTCGCGCCCTCCAGTTCGGAACCGAGTGGTCCCGGGTGGACGGTGACCGACGAGCCCTCCGGGTACAGCTCCTCGACATCAGGATGAAAGACCAGCTCAACGCCCTCGGCCCGGCAAACCTCCACATCAGAGGCGAACGGTCGAGGATAGCGGGAGAGGTCCTCGGCGGGCCCGAACTGCAACGGGTTGACGAACACGCTGACCACGACGGTCGCCCCAGGCACCCGCCTGGCATGCCGGATCAGTTCCCGATGCCCGTCGTGCAGCGCGCCCATCGTCGGTACAAGACACACCCGTCGCCCCGCCGTCCGCAGCGCCCTGGTCACCTTCGCGAGCGAAGCGGCTCCGTTGTGGACGGTCAGCTCACCCGGTGTGAAGAGTGTCCCGTTCATCCCTGTCCCTCATCGAGCTGTCCCTCGTCGAGCACCGCCCGCACCTCCTCGGCCGATGACGCCGACAGCAACCCGGCCGCAACGGCCCGATCAGCCGTTCGCCTTGCCAACGCCACATAGGCGGGGAGCGCGTCCGAGCCGGCCAGCACCGCAAGGTGCGCCCGCACCGTCTGCACGTCTCCCCTGGCCACCGGCCCGGTCAAGGCCCGATCGCCGTGGCGCAGCACGTTGTCCAGCGCTGCGGACAACAGCGGTTCGAGCAGCCGAGAAGTCGGCATGATCCCGGCAGCGCCGAGCAGGTCCGCGCAGTCCGCGACCAACGTGACCAGGTGGTTCGACCCGTGCGCCAGTGCGGCGTGATACAGCGAGCGGGCCTGGGCCGGTACCCGCACCGGCTCCGCGCCCATCTCCACCACGAGCGCCTCGGCCACGTTCCACGCCGCCTCGTCGTCGGCCTGCGCGGTGACTCCGAAGCAGCAGGCGTCGATCCGTTGCAGGTCCTCGACGTTGCCGGTGAACGTCATCACCGGATGAATGGCCAGGCCAAGCGCGCCGAGCGCCATCGCCGGTTCGAGCACGTCGACCCCGTGCGCACCCGAGGTGTGCACCACGATCTGCCCCGCTCGCAGCGACTCCGTCGCGACCAGTCCGCGCACCGTGCCGGCAAGGGCATCGTCCGGGATCGCCAGCAGCACGAGATCCGCGATCGCGGCGACCTCGTCCGGCGGCAACAACGGCACGTCCGGCAGCAGGTTCTCCGCGCGCCGCACCGATTCCCGGGAAACCCCGCTCGCCGCGACCACGGTATGTCCGGCGCGGGCCAACGCGGCACCCAGCACCGCGCCCACCCGACCTGCGGAGACCACGCCCACCGCGAGCCGCGCGGGCCGACCGCTGATCACCGGCGCCTCCTCCACTCGTTCCAGTCCCGCTGCCTGGTGATGGGGTACCGGACGACGACGGGAGCGTAACGCCGCGCTGACCCGCCCGCCGCGCACGGGTGACCAGTGTCCCAGGGTTCGCCTGTCCAAGATTCACCCGATCGCGATCTTGCTTTGTTCGAACATATGTTCGAAAATAGGTGTCATGGAGACGGAAGCAAGGGCGCACCGGGCAACGAGGTTGTGGGGTCTCGTTCCAGTTGCCGAGGCAGGCAAACACCGCGCGAGCACCAGCCGGCCCGCGGTGGCCTTACCGAGTGGCCACCGGCCGTCGGTAAGGCACGCCTCCGGCAACGAGTGGCACGCGCGCTGGCCACGTCAGTGGCGCACGCATCGAAAGGAGGACAGCGCTGAACACACGACCGAGCAGTGAGAACTGCCTTCCAGGCATCCGCCGTGGACTCAGTCCGCCCGACGGCGATGCCGGCGCGGACTGTCCTCGGTCGAACTGTGCGCGGCAAGCAACTCGGTGACTGACCGGCCTGCCGTGTGCGCACCGGCTGGTTCCGGTTGAGCCCGCCGCCCGCTGGAGCGCGCCGGCATGACGGTTTCGGGCACGGCGGTCGCGGGCGGGACGGTTGCGGGCGGGGCAGTGGGCCGTGGCACCGGTTCGTACGAGCCGCTGCCGTGCCGGCCGCCCTGCGCGAGCCGATCGCTGCCTCGGTGCGCGCCACCGGTGCTGGCGCCGGGCACGGCGTACGTACCCGAGTTACCGGGCACCGGGTACGCGCCGGAGTTGGCAGGCTGCCGGGGTAACGGCGGGTTGGTCGGGTCGCGGCGCATGTTGGTGCGGCGCTGGCCATCCGGGCGCTGGTTGCTGACCGGCCGGGTCGTCGCCTGGCGTTGTGGGGGGCTCTCGCGCTGGGGTTGCCTCGGAATCGGCGCGGGTTCCAGCAACTCGGTCGACGGGTCGAGCACCGTGCCGACGGCCCGACCGACCGGGCGGCCGGGAGCGCGTCCGCGAGTCGCCGCGGGACCAGCGGTGATGCTGCGCCGTTCGTCCTCGGCGAGGATCGCCCGCGCCGCCAGGTTCGACTCGCCGAGCGTGCGCATGCGGGTGGACTGGGCGCGCAGCGCGATGCGCTCGACAAGGACCTCGCCGCCGGTGAGCCGTTCGAGGTTCTCGCGGAGGGCGCGGAGTTCTGCGCGCAACGCGGCGACGTTCTCGCGGTTGCTGTCCTGCGTCTCCTGCGCGATGCGTCGCCGCGTGTCGGCCTCGACCTCAAGTTCGTATTCGCGCCGCGCGGCGACCTCACGTTCCAGTTCGAGTTCGTACACGGCCTGGAGGTCGGCGACTTCACCCGCTCGGGCGGCGGCCTGATGGCGGTATTTCACGCTGAGCATCGCGCCGAAGAACGCGGCCCACAGCGCGGCGATGACTCCGAGCTTCAGCCACTGGGTGTTGGTGGTGAAGACCAGAGCCAATGTGGCGAGCACGGCGAAGATCAACGCCGCGCCGAACATCAGCCGGCCGGAGGTATTACCCCGATCGGGTTCGATCTTGTCGGAGTCACTACGGCCGGTCATGGCGCATACCGTACCGGTCGGTTATCGGTCTGAGACCATGTTGTGGCCACCTGAACATCTTCAAGCCGCTGAAAAGACCATCTTCTTAGCCCGAATACGGCCGCTCGGCCTCATCGCGATCCTGGTCGGGGTCCTTCGGCGTGCGGCAACAGTGCTCCAACCAGAGCCCGGCCGCGATCAACCCCGCCGCCGAGACGAGCCCGACGATGCCCGCGCGCGTGTCGCCAGCCGCGACGCTGACCTGGTCGACGAGGGGCACCACGTACACCAGCACGCCAAGCCACGCGCCGGCCATGACCGCGCCGATCAGCGACGATGCCTTGGCCAGGGCGACCGCGCGAACGGCGGTGAGCGCGCCGATCGGGGTCGTGCCGGGCTTGCGGTTGATGCGAGCGCGGATGACGAAGGCGAACCAGGTCTCGGCCACGGCGATCACCGCGAACGTGGCGCCGGCCAGCACGGGAAGCGGCGGGATCGAGTCGTAGTCGAGCCGGAGGAACAGATTGACCACGATCGCGGCGACGACGCCCGCGATGGCCAGGTCCCTGGTCCTGGTGAACCTCATGGCGCCACCAAACTCAGGTCGGTTCGCCGCACGCCGGCCACCTCGGCCGGGTCGAGGGCGGCGAGCAGTGCGGAGATCCGGCCGTGACCGGGCAGCTCGGCGTCTGGCTCGATGTCCAGCCACGGCACCAGCACGCTCGCCCTGGTCGGCGTGCCGGGGTGCGGGAGGAGGAGTTCCGGATCGGTGGACGTGACGCCGTCGACGGTGACCACGTCGACGTCCAGGGTGCGCGGGCCCCAGTGCTGGACGCGTTCGCGATGCGCTTCCTGTTCGAGTTGTTGGCCTCGACGCAGCCAACCCCACTCGTCGACGGCGTTGTCCTCGGCGATCAGGATCGCGTTGAGAAAATCGCCCTGGTCGACAACGCCCCACGGCGCGGTCTCGTAAACCGGCGACAGCGCGCGCACCGCGTCGCCGAAGCCGCGCACGGCAAGTCGCAAATAGGCCAATCGGTCGCCGAGGTTGGAGCCGAGGGACAGCACTGCTCTGCTCACGTGGGGAACTCCTGGGCGGGGTCGCGGGTGCGGCGAATGGTGACGGACACGTCGGCGAAGGTCAGCGGGATCGGGGCCGACGGCTTGTGGATGGTGACCTCGGTGGCCAGCACGCGCTCGTCTGCCATGATCGCGTCGGCGATGCGGCCCGCCACGGTTTCGATCAGGTCGACCGGCGGCCCGGCGATGATCTTCGCGGCCATTTCGGCGAGTTCGCCGTAGTGGACGGTGCGGGTCAGGTCGTCGGTCGCGGCTGCCGCGGTGAGGTCGAGCCAGAGGGTGGCGTCGAGCAGGAAGTCCTGGCCATCGCGCCGCTCGTGCTCGAAGACGCCGTGGTTGCCGCGCACGCGCAGCCCGGTGAGGGTGATCCGGTCGGTCATCGGCGCTGCCCCGGGCCGGAGGCGGGCGCTGCGCCGTGTTGCCATGCGGTCGCCACGGCGACCGCGTCCAGCGAACTGTCGACGTCGTGCACGCGGACACCCCAGACACCGGCGGCGGAGGCGAGGGCCGAGATGGCGGCGGTGGCGACCTCGCGGCCGTCCGGAGGGCGTGGTGTGCCGTCCGGGTCGGCGAGCAGGCGACCGAGAAAGCGTTTGCGTGATGCGCCGACCAGCACTGGAAAGCCGAGTTTGCACAGCACGTCGATGCGTTGCAGCAGGGCCCAGTCGTGCTCGGCGCGCTTGGCGAAGCCGAGGCCGGGATCGAGCACCAGCGCGTCCGAGGAGACACCGGCGGCGAGGGCCGCGTCGACGCGGTCGGACAGTTCGTCGCGGACGTCGGTGACCACGTCGGTGTAGTTGGCAAGGGAGGTCATGTTCTTGCTGTGCCCGCGCCAGTGCATCAACACCCACGGCACGCCGCGTTCGGCGACGAGCCGGGCCATGTCCGGGTCGGCGAGGCCGCCGGAGACGTCGTTCACGATGGTGGCGCCGGCATCCAGCGCTGCCTCGGCAACGCGGGCCCTCGTGGTGTCGACGCTGACCGGGACGCCTGCCTCGGCGAGCGCGGTGATCACGCCGACCACCCTCGCGGTCTCCACTTCGGGTGCGACGCGGTCCGCGCCAGGTCGGGTGGATTCGCCGCCGACATCGATCAGGTCGGCGCCGCGCCGCCACATGGCAACGCCGTGCGCGACCGCATCGGCCGGGTCGAGGTAGCGGCCACCGTCCGAAAAGGAGTCCGGTGTGACGTTGAGCACGCCCATCACGACGCATCGGTCCGGGCGGGGCAGCAGGCTGGCCGGGTTGGTCATGACGAACCCGCTCGGATCAGCGCGATGGCCTCGGCACGCGAGGACGCGGAACTGCGCAGCGTGCCGCGCACGGCCGATGTGGTGGTGCGCGCACCGGGTTTGCGAATGCCCCGCATGCTCATGCACAGGTGCTCTGCCTCGATCACCACGATCACCCCGCGCGGATCGAGTTTGCGCACGATGGCGTCGGCGATCTGCGAGGTCAGCCGTTCCTGCACCTGGGAGCGCCGCGCGTAGAGGTCGACAAGCCGGGTGAGCTTGGACAGCCCGGTGACCCGACCCGCCTGGTTCGGGATGTAACCGACGTGCGCGACGCCGTGAAAGGGCAGCAGATGGTGTTCGCAGAAGCTGAACAACGGGATCTCCGAGACGAGCACGAGTTCCTCGTGGCCCTCGTCGAAGGTCTTCGCGAGCACCGCGTCCGGCTCGATGAACAGGCCAGCGAACAGTTCGCGATAGGCGCGCGCGACGCGGGCCGGCGTTTCCCGCAGGCCCTCCCGATCCGGGTCCTCGCCGCAGGCGAGCAGCAGTTCGCGCACGGCCCGTTCGGCCCGCTGCTGGTCGAACGGGCGCACCGCGGCTCCAGCCGCGCGCGCGGCTGGCCAGGTCAGGTCGTCGGCGAGGCCCTGCCGCGCGGACACCTCGTCGGGGTCGGCTACACCGCTGGTCACCGCACCAAGCTACCGCCAGCGTCCGACGCGACCCGGCACAGCGTGCGAACGGGCGGCCGGTTCGTGGGAACCGGCCGCCCGTCGTGCTGTCGTGCTGGGAGTGGGTCAGCGCTTCTTGTTCTGGTCCTCGTCGTTGCTGTTCTCGCTCGACTGGCTGCCGCCGCCGCTGGTCTCCCAGGAGGGGGTCCAGGTGGACGACTGGCCCTGGCTGGCCGGCGTGGTCGCCGGGGTCCAACCGGGAGGCGCACCGTAGTTCGGCGGCCCGCCGGGCGTCGAGTTCTGGTTGTTGCCGCTGTTGCCGCCCTGTTGCGAGCCGTTCTGCCCCTGGTAGCCCTGCTGGCCCTGGTAGCCCCCGTACGGCTGCACGTTCGGCTGGCCGAACGAACCGGCCTGGCCGGACCCGGAGGTCCCGCTCGGCACCGCCTGCGGGGAGCCGTAGCCGTTCTGTAGGTACCCACCCGATGAGGGGCGATCGGTGGCCGACGGCAGGGACGCGACCGGGGTCGGGTCCGGGTCGAGCTGGTTCTCCGGCCACGGCTCGCCGCGCTCCTTGGCCAGTTCGGCCCTGGTCTTCACCGGCGGCTTGTCCGAGGGCACCCGGCCACCGAAATCGTTGAACGCGGTGATCCTCGGCCGCTTCTCCACTCTGGTGAAGATCCGCTGCAGATCGGAGCGGTGCAGCGTCTCCTTGTCCAGCAGCTCCAGCACCAGGTCGTCGAGCACGTCGCGGTACGTGTTGAGCACGCCCCACGCCTCGTTGTGCGCGGCCTCGATGAGCTTGCGCACCTCGTTGTCGATCTCCTGGGCGACCTCGTGCGAGTAGTCCGCCTGGTGTCCCATGGACCGGCCGAGGAAGGGGTCACCCTGGTCCTGGCCGTACTTCACGGCGCCGAGCTTGGCACTCATGCCGTACTCGGTGACCATGGCCCTGGCGATCTTGGTGGCCTGCTCGATGTCGGCGGAGGCACCGGTGGTCGGCTCGTGGAAGACCAGTTCCTCCGCGGACCGTCCGCCCAGCGCGAACACGAGTCGGGCGATCATCTCCGAACGGGTCATCAGCTCCTTGTCGTCCTCGGGGACGACGAGCGCGTGACCACCGGTTCGGCCGCGCGGCAGGATGGTCAGCTTGTACACCGGCTCCAGGTCGGGCATGGCCCAGGCAGCCAGCGCGTGTCCACCCTCGTGGTACGCGGTGATCTTGCGTTCCTTCTCGGAGATGATCCGGCTCTTGCGGGCCGGCCCGCCGATCACGCGGTCGACGGATTCCTCCAGCGCGGCACCGTTGATCACGTTGCCGTGATGACGCGCGGTGAGCAGAGCGGCCTCGTTGATCACGTTGGCCAGGTCCGCGCCGGACATGCCGACGGTGCGCTTGGCCAGCGAGTCGAGGTCGGCGTCCGCGGCGAGCGGCTTGCCCTTGGAGTGCACTGCGAGGATGGCGCGGCGGCCGCGCAGGTCCGGTGCGGACACCGGGATCTGCCGGTCGAACCGGCCGGGACGCAGCAACGCCGGGTCCAGGATGTCGGGACGGTTGGTGGCTGCGATCAGGATGATGCCGCCCCTGGTGTCGAAGCCGTCCATCTCGACAAGCAGCTGGTTGAGGGTCTGCTCGCGTTCGTCGTGGCCACCGCCGAGGCCGGCGCCACGCTGACGGCCGACCGCGTCGATCTCGTCGACGAAGATGATGCACGGCGCGTTCTGCTTGGCCTGCTCGAACAGGTCGCGGACGCGGGAGGCACCGACACCGACGAACATCTCGACGAAGTCCGAACCGGAGATCGAGTAGAACGGCACGCCGGCCTCACCGGCGACGGCCCTGGCCAGCAGGGTCTTACCGGTGCCCGGCGGACCGTAGAGCAGCACGCCCTTGGGGATCTTGGCGCCGAGCGCCTGATACCGACCGGGGTTCTGCAGGAAGTCCTTGATCTCGTCGAGCTCCTCGACCGCCTCGTCCGCACCGGCCACATCGGCGAACGTGGTCTTGGGCATGTCCTTGTTCAGCTGTTTCGCGCGCGACTTGCCGAAGTTCAGCACTCGGTTCCCGCCGCCCTGGACGTTGTTCATCATGAACCACATCACCAGGACCAACAGGCCGAGCGGAATGCCGAAGATCAACAGTGTGGACAGGATCGAATCCTGCGTCACGGTCGTGTCGAAGCTGACGTTCTTGCTCTTCAGCTGGTCGAAAAGCTCGTTGACGGTATTTCCACCCGGGTAGGAGGTGATGACCTTGGTGGAGCCGTTCACCGGCTTTTTCAGGTCGAGCTTGAGCTGCTGTTCCTTGTCACTGATATTCGCGGTCGCAACGTTGTTCGTCGCGATCTGCTGCAGCGCCTGTGACGTGGAGACCTGGGAGTAGCCACGATTGCTGTCGAACAGCGTGCTGAAGGCGTAATAGATAAGCAGCAGCGCAACGATCCACAGCAGCGGGTTGCGTAGTAGGCGCTTGCGGTCCATGCAATTACGGCCGGTGGCCTCGACCCTCCCAAACTCGTGCTCGACCGGGGGCAGTCCACCACCCGGACGGACGGGACTACCGGTCCCATCCAGCGTACCGCCCACGGCACGCTCGCCACGTGGCGGAAGACTGCCTGGACCGGTTGCATCCTTACCCAGGTCAAACGGTGACCACTCCGATTGCGTTCCCGATCCGGGCAATCCAGCCTATTCGACCGTCAATCTCGCTGATCAGCCCGCGTAGACCTTCGGATCGAGAGTGCCGATGTAGGGGAGGTCACGATATCGCTCAGCGTAATCCAAACCGTACCCGACGACGAACTCGTTCGGTATGTCGAATCCGACATACCGCACAGGAACGTCCACCTTGACCGCATCGGGCTTGCGCAGCAGCGTGACGACCTCCAACGACGCGGGTCCGCGCGCCGTGAGGTTCTTGCGCAGCCACGAGAGGGTGAGGCCGGAGTCGATGATGTCCTCGACGATCAGCACGTCCCGGCCTGCGATGTCGCGATCGAGGTCCTTGAGGATGCGCACAACGCCCGATGACGTTGTGGACGTGCCGTAGGAGCTGATCGCCATGAACTCCAGCTGCACCGGGATCGGCAACGCCCTTGCCAGGTCGGTCATGAACATGACAGCGCCCTTGAGCACCCCGACCAGGATCAGGTCGTTGGGCCGATCAGCCGGCCGGTCGGCCGCGATCTGCTTGGCGAGCTCGTCGACCTTCTCGTCGATCTGCTGGGTGGAAATGAGCACGTCGGCGAGATCGCCCTCGTACACGGGCCTGCCTTCCTGATCAGTTGGTTGGTCGAGCAACACGAAGCCTGCCATGTGCCCGCCGCACCACCAACCCGCCAGGCAGCCACACGCCGCCCTGACCACGCCAGACACCGACGAGGTCATCGGCGGAACGCAGTTGCGCGTCCGTGAGTTCGCGCACATTCGCGGCGAACAGCCACCTGCGCAGCACCCGCCGACGAATCGCGGGCGGCAGGTCGACCAGCGCGGCGACCGGCAGTTCGGCCGGAATCTCGGTTTGAATCTCGGTCAGGGCGCGTTCCGCCCACTGGTCGAGTGCCTCCGCGTCCTCGCGGAGTTGGGTCGCGGTACGGGCAAGGGCCGCGGCGACTCCCCCGTTGAGCACGTCCTCAAGCAGCGGCAGCACCTCGGTGCGCAGCCGGACCCTGGTGAACCTCGGGTCGACGTTGTGCGGGTCGGACCAGGGCATGAGACCGAGCCGGGCGCAGGCCGCGACCGTGACCGCACGGGAGATGCCGAGGAACGGGCGACCCCATGGCGGGTCGAGCGGGCGCATGCCCGAGATCGATCGCGGACCCGAGCCGCGACCGAGGCCGAGCAGCACGGTTTCGGCCTGGTCGTCGAGGGTGTGGCCGAGCAGCACGAGCGCGTCCTGCGCGGGCAGCGCGGCGCGCAGGGCGGCGTAGCGGCTGCGCCGGGCAGCGGCCTCCGGCCCACCCTCGGTGCCGACCGAGACCGGCAGCACGCGCACCGCGTCGATGCCGAGCTTGCGCACCGTCGCCGCCGCGTCCTCGGCGACCTTGGCCGATCCGGCCTGGAGGCCGTGATCCACGATCAGGCCGTGCACCCGCAGGTCGAGGCGCTGCGCGACGTACGCGGTGGCGGCGGCGAGGGCAAGCGAGTCGGCTCCGCCGGAGACGGCGACCGCGACCTCTCCACTGGCCAACAGGCCCTGGTCGAGCGCGATGTCGAGCAGGCGCCGGGCGGCGCCGCGCACCTGCGGCAGGGAGTCGTCCTGGTTGGCCACTAGCAATGCACGCGACGCAGCCACCGGCTCGGCTCCGCGATCTCCGCGCGGGTGGGCAGCGTGTCCGGGCCGGACCAGACCGTGTTGAAGCCGTCCATGCCGACCGCGTCGATGATCTCGCGGGTGAACGCAGCACCCTCCGCGTACTGGCGGACCTTGGCCTCGACGCCGAGCAGGGTGCGCAGCACGCGGTCGAGCAGGCCGCCACCCTTGCGACGCTCGGCGAACCGCTCGCGGATGATCGCAACGGAGGGCACGACCCGCGGGCCGACCGCGTCCATCACATGGTCGGCATGGCCTTCGAGCAACGTGGACAGCGCGATCAGCCGGTCGAGCTGGCGGCGTTGCTCCGGTGTCTGCAACAGTTCGATCAGCCCGGCGACCGGGCGGGCGTCGCTCGCGCGTAACCGCTGCCGCACGGACCGGACCACGTCGGAGAGCCGGGACACCGGATCGGCGATGTTGCCGTCGATGCTGGCGAGCAGCTTGGCGACCTCGCTTGCGAAGTAGGAGCGCAGCCATGGCACCGAGGTGAACTGCAACCGGTGCGTGCACTCGTGCAGGCAGACCCAGAGCCGGAAGTCGCCGGCCGGCACGTCAAGGGCGCGCTGCGCGCCGACCACGTTGGGCGCGACGAGCAACAGGCGACCGTCCTCGCCACCGAACGGGTCGTACTGGCCGAGCACCCGGGAGGACAGGAAGGCAAGGACGACACCGGCCTGGACCCCGGCCGTGCCGGCGAGCACGTTGCCGAATGGTCCGGTGTAGCTGGCCGGCAGCGCGCCCTCGGTGAGCGCGGCAAGCCCCTCGGCCGCGGCACGCACCCAGCCGGGCCGGTCGACGACCTCACCGTCACGCAGCGGCAGGCCATGTCCGAGGCCGGTCAACGCGCGGACGTGCTCCTCCGCGGTCGCGGTGATGTCGCGCAGCTCACGCACTGCCGAGCGCGCCTCGCCGGGATCGATGGCCGGGCCGCCTCTGGCGAGCGCCTGTCCGGTGCTGACCGCGAGCGACCAGTCGACGGGAGAAGGCCCATCGGACGGCCGCGCCATGACCTGCTGCCGGGAAGTGTTCACATTGGCGACGGTACCTGACACGCAGCGCGACAACGAGGCGTCGGACCCGCTCGTCACCTGACTGCGGGCGCACCGTTACCAGCTACTACCAGCTACTACCAGCCACTACTGGCAGCCGCAGCCGCGCAGGGCGGCCGCCATCCGGTCGATGTAGGGCACACCCGCGTTCCACGACGACGAGTTCGCGGACATGAACGCGAACACGAGCACTCGACCGTCCTGGTCCAGCACGATGCCGGCGAGCGTGTTCACGCCGAGCACGTTCGTACCGTCCGAGGGCAGCGTGCCGGTCTTGGCCCGCACCCAACCGCGGCCGGACGTGGCCGAACCGTTGAACCGCTGATTCACCACCGGCCCGCTCGGCGCCAGCGTTCCCGTGGCACCGGCGATCGGCAGCCCGGCCAGGATCGGCCGCAACTTCGCGGTCGTCGACACCGCCCCGTCCGGCGCGGCCGCGGCACGCAACACCGAGGTGAGCAGCGACGGCGGCACGTGGTCCGACGGGGAAAGGCCGCTCGCGTCGACCGTGCTCATGCCGCCGGCATTGAACCCGTTGCGGGACAACACGTCCCGGATAGCCTTTGTCGCACCGTCGAACGATTCCGGTTGGCCGTCGGACTTCGCGACCGCCCTGCCGAGCGCCTCGGCCAGCACGTTGTCGGAAATGCGCAGCAGGTCGGCGACGAGATCCTGGATGGGCTCCGAATGCACGACGCCGAGCACCTGTGCGCCGCTGGCCGCGGTGCCGCCGACGCTGACCGTCGACGTGCTGACCCCCAACGCGTTGGCCAGCGCGTCACCGAGCACCTGGCTCGGGTTGGCGACGCGCGCGGAATCCGGGTTGGTCGTGTTGGTGCGGCCCGCGTTGAGCATGGCCGACACCATCGGCGCATAGTTGCCGCCCGCGACGTCACCGGGCAGCCAGCCGGGCGCCGCGGTCGGGCCGGTGTAGGCGCTGGTGTCCACGATGATCTTGGTGATCGACCCGGAAACGTGTTGTTTCACCTGCGCGGCGAGGTCACTGATGTGGCCGGTCTCGGTGTAGACGGTCTGCTGGTCCGGGGTGCTGGTCAGCGTCGGGTCGCCACCGCCGACCAACACCACCGTGCCCGGCTGCGGACCCGCGACCACCTGAGTATCCAAAGTAGACAGCGGGTTGAGCGCGAGCAGCGCGGCGGCCGAGGTGAGCACCTTGTTGGTGGAGGCCGGGATCGACGGGTTGGTCGAACCGCGATCCCACACAACACTGCCGGTGGTCGCGTCGACCACCTCACCGCTGAACGTGCCGAGCGCCGGATTCCCGGCCAGCGAAGCCAACTTCGCGCTCACCCCGGCCGCACTCGGTGCAGGCCCGCTCGCCGTGCCGATGGCCGGGTTCACCGCGACCGGCGACGGCGGCGCCGAGGTCGTCGGCGGGATGATGCCACCAAGACCGAGCTTGTTGGCCACGGTCGGCGAGGCGAACACCACGCCGATGCCGACCGCGATCACCACAACGACGATCCCGGTGATCACCAGCCAACGCCGACTCCGCCTGCGCGGTCGCGAGACCGGATGGTCATCGTCGTGTCGGTTCTCGTCATAGGCATCGGGCTCGAACCGCTGCGGCAGCGCTCGATCGTCGTCAAAATCCGTTGGTGTATAACGAGAACTCGGCTGCTGCTCGTCCCGGATCACCGGGATATGCTGGGTGACCTCCGCCCGGTCCATCGGCCGAACCGAAGGAGGCGGCGGCGCGTTCAGCCGGCTGGTCACATCCGAAGTGATCCGCGTGGTCGGCGGCCCGCCGTCGAAGGCAGCCGGCCCGGTCGGCCGAGGAACCTGCTGCGCGGGCACGGCTCGCATCAGCTGCGTTTGCTCAGCCGCCTGTGGCTGTGGCTGGGACTGTGGTTGCGGTTGAGTCTGCGGCTCGGCGGCCGGGGTCGGCTCGGGCGGTTCAGGAGGCGGCGGGGCCTCAGTGGGCCAGGCTGCTTCCTGCTCTTCGGGTGGCTCGTCCTGCGTCTGCGCCGGCCAGGCGATCGGCTCCGCCGGCGCGTCCGGCCAGGCGTAGTCCTGCGGCTCGGCGGCGGCGGGCACCGCGTCGGGCCAACTCGGTTCCGGTTCCGGTTCAGGTGGCGGAGCCTCCTCGTCGAGTTCGGCGACGCGGTCCGAGTAGGGCTCGAACAGCGCGCGGCCACCCGGGCTGCGCTCCTGCGCCCAGTCATCCTGTTCGTCGGGCTCGGTGCGCCAGGACGGCTTCCACTCGGTCTGCCAGGAGGCTTCCGGCTCGGGCGCCGGCTCAGCTTCGGGTTCCGGGGCAGGCTCGGGCTCTGGTTCCGGCTCGGGTGCGGGCTCTTCGGCTGGGGCGGGCTCTTCGGCTGGGGCGGGCTCTTCGGCTGGGGCCTCTTCGGCTGGGGCCTCTTCGGCTGGGGTCGGTTCCGCTTCGGGAGCCGGCTCCTCGGGGGGAATGGGTTCTTCGGCCGGCTCGGGCTCGGGCTCGGGCTCGGGTTCTGGTTCGGGCTCGGGTTCTGGTTCGGCGGCGGGCTCGGGCTCCGGTTCCGGCGCTGGTCAGGGGCGGCTCGGGCTCAGGGGCGGGCTCGGGTTCGGGGGCGGGTTCTTCGGCCTGTTCGGGTTCGGGTTCGGGCTCAGTGGCTGGGGCCGGCTGGTCCGGTTCATCCGATTGGTCAGATTCGCCTGATTCGTCCGACCCTTCGAGAGCTGGTTCGGGGTGGTCGGTGTCCTCTGGCCCTTCCGGCTCAGTGGGCTCGGTCGTCTCGTGCGGCGGTTCCTGCGTGGGCGGCTGCTCATCCGCAGCCTTGTGAGCAGGCAGGACGGGCTCGTCGGCGTCCTGGGAGGCTGGCTCGCCTTCTTGTTGCACGCGGGCCTCCTGCGACCGGGTCCGAGCGACGTTCTAGGGCAAGGTCACAATCGCAAAGACCCGCGTGGGACCGCTGTGACGTGACGCATGGTCCACACTAGTGGCGTACTAAGCATGACTTCTCTGCCCGTCGCTTCAGCAGGGGCAGCAACACGAGTGAGGACCCGTGGACTTCGACGTCACCATCGAGATCCCGAAAGGACAGCGCAACAAGTACGAGGTGGACCACAAAACGGGCCGCATTCGACTCGATCGCACGCTGTTCACGGCCACGATGTACCCAGCGGACTACGGGTACATCGACGACACTCTCGGGCAGGACGGTGACCCGCTGGACTGCATGGTCCTGGTCCAGGAGCCGACCTTCCCCGGGTGTCTCATCCGTGCCCGCGCGATCGGGATGTTCCGGATGACCGACGAGAAGGGCCCTGACGACAAGGTCATCGCGGTGCCGAGTGATGATCCTCGACAGGAGCACCTGCGCGACATTCATCACCTGAACGAGTTCTACCGGCTGGAGATCCAGCACTTCTTCGAGGTCTACAAGGATTTGGAGCCCGGCAAGAGCGTCGAGGGCGCGACCTGGGCCGGGCGGACCGAGGCCGAGGCGGAGATCGTCAAGTCCTACCGGCGGGCCGAGGAGCACGCGGGGGACGATGAGCACTGACACGGGCCCGTCGGTCGCGACCTGCGCAATCGCGACCGACGGGACGCGGAATCAGGCCCAGCCGGGCATCGGGTAGCCGGCGAGCAGTTCGCGGATCTCGGCGGCGATGGTGTCCAGGGCCGCTTCGTCGCCCTTGTCGCCGGCCAGGATCGCGCGATCGAACCAGTCGGCGAGCTTGGGCATGTCGTCGACGCCGAGACCGCGAGTGGTGATGGCGGGGGTGCCGAGCCGGACGCCGGAGGGGTCGAACGGCTTGCGCGGGTCGAACGGCACCGTGTTGTAGTTCAGTTCGATGCCGGCGCGGTCCAGCGCCTTGGCGGCCGGTTTGCCGGCGATGCCCTTGTTCGTGAGGTCGAGCAGGATCAGGTGGTTGTCCGTGCCGCCCGAGACCAGGTCGTAGCCGCGTTCGATGAGCGCGTCGGCCAGGGCTTTGGCGTTGGCCACGACCGCGTGCGCGTAGTCGCGGAACGCGGGCTCGGACGCCTCCCGCAGCGCGACCGCGATGGCCGCGGTGGTGTGGTTGTGCGGGCCACCCTGTAGGCCGGGGAAAACGGCCTTGTCCAGGGCTTTCGCCTGTTCCGCGTCGGACATCAGCATGGCGCCGCGCGGGCCGCGCAGGGTCTTGTGCGTTGTGGTGGAGATGACCTGGGCGTGACCGACCGGGGACGGGTGCGCGCCACCGGCGATCAGGCCCGCGATGTGCGCGATGTCGGCGACGAGCAGGGCGCCCGCTTCGCGGGCGATGTCGGCGAAGGCCGGGAAGTCGATGGTGCGCGGGATCGCGGTGCCGCCGCAGAAGATCAGCTTGGGACGTTCGCGTAGCGCGATGTCGCGGACCTCGTCCAGGTCGACCCGGCCGGTGTCCTTGCGCACGCCGTACTGGACGGAGCGGAACCACTTGCCGGTCGCGGACACGCTCCAGCCGTGCGTGAGGTGGCCGCCCGCGGGCAGGGCCATGCCCATGATGGTGTCGCCGGGCTCGGCGAAGGCGAGGTAGACGGCGAGGTTGGCCGGTGAACCGGAGTAGGGCTGGACGTTGGCGTGGTCGACGCCGAACAGCGCCTTGGCGCGCTCGACGGCGAGCAGTTCGAGCGGGTCGATGACCTGCTGGCCTTCGTAGTAGCGCTTGCCGGCGTAGCCCTCGGAGTACTTGTTGGTCAGCACCGTGCCGGTCGCTTCGAGGACCGCGGTGGACACGTAGTTCTCGGACGGGATCAGCCGGATCTTCTCGAACTGCCGGCGCGCCTCGGCGCTGACCAGCTCGGCGACCTGGGGATCGGTCGCGGCGAGATGAGGAGTAGCTGGCTCGTGCATGGCAAAGCCTCCTGGCCGGTAGGGGTCTGGGGCACCCAGGCGTACGGTGCCTGCCGGTATCGCTCCCCGGTGGTTAGTTCCACCCGAACACGCCAGTCGCGTTGTCCATACCCTAGCCGACGGACGCTAGCCGCGATCGAGTTCGGCGAGCCTGCGGCGCAGGTGGGCCTGCTCGGCCGCGTTGTCGGTGTGGTCGAGCGCGGCCCGGTATGCCTGCGCCGCTTCGGCGTCGCGGCCAAGCCTGCGCAGCAGGTCGGCGCGAATGGCGTGGTAGAGGTGGTAGTTGCCAAGCGCCAGTTCGTCCACAATGGCCAGTGCGTCGGCCGGGCCGGCCAGTTCGGCTACTGCGACGGCCCGGTTGAGCGCGACGATCGGGGTCGGCGTGCTGGCGAGGAGCTGGTCGTAGAGGGCGACGATCTGCGACCAGTCGGTGTCCTGCGCGGTGCGCGCGTCGCTGTGCACCGCGTTGATGGCGGCCTGGATCTGGTACGGGCCTGGCCGGTCGCGACGGAGGCAGGCACGCACGATCGCCTGACCCTCCGTGATCAGCTCGCGATCCCAGCTTGATCTGTCCTGTTCGGACAGTGGAACGAGTTCGCCGGTCGGGCCGGTTCGGGCGGCCTGGCGGGCGGTGCCGAGCAGCATCAGCGCGAGCAGGCCGTGCACCTCCGGCTCGTCCGGCATGAGTTCGACAAGCAGCCTGCCCAGCCGGATCGCCTCGGTGCAGAGGTCGGCGCGCACCAGATCGGCACCGGAACTCGCCGCGTAGCCCTCGTTGAAGATCAGGTAGACGACCGTGAGCACGGCGCGCAGCCGGTCCGGCAGTTCGGCCTCGCTGGGCACCCGGTACGGGATGCGCGCATCGCGGATCTTGCCCTTGGCGCGCACGATCCGTTGCGCCATGGTCGTCTCGGAGGTCAGGAACGCCCGTGCGATCTCCGGGGTGGTCAGCCCGCCGAGCAGGCGCAGGGTCAGCGCCACCTGGGCGCTGGTGGCCAGGGCCGGATGGCAGCAGGTGAAGATCAGGCGTAACCGGTCGTCCCGCACCGCGCCCTCCTCCTCCGGCTCGTCTCGCGTGCTCAACAGCTGTGCGTCGGCGTGTTTGTCGGCGCGCACGGCTTCGCGGCGCAACCCGTCGATGGCGCGGTTGCGCGCGGTGGTGATGATCCAGCCCGCCGGGCTCGGCGGTAGTCCGTCGGCGGGCCAGCGGCGCAGGGCTGCGGTGAACGCGTCCTGGACGGCCTCCTCGGCGATGTCGATGTCGCCGAAGACGCGCACCAGGACGGCCACCGCGCGCCCGTACTCCCGCCGGAACACCGCGGCGATGTCGTCGACGGAAACCCGCATCTAGTCGACGTCGCCCTCGAACGGCCGGACCTCGACGGTCAGCCCGACGATGATCTTGGCGAGCTTCCCGGCCCAGCGCAGCGCCTCGTCGAGGTCGGCTGCCCTGACGATGCTGAATCCGGCGATGTACTCCTTGCCCTCGACGAAGGGACCGTCGACGGTGAGCACGTCCTCGCCCTTGACCTTCAGCACGGTGGCCGTGCTCGGCGCGCTCAGGCCACCGGAGAAGACCCAGGCGCCCGCCTGCTTCATCTCGGTGTTGAGTTCGTCGATCTGACGCATGATCGGTTCGAGGACCTCCGGCGGCGGAGTGGGTGCGCCCTCGGGGGTGTAGATGCTGAGCAGGTACTGCTTCATGGTGCTCATCCTCCTGCGGCTCGGGGTGTTTCGCTCACCACCTACACGAAGAGCCGATGACCGGATCGACAGATTCAGACCAAGATTTCGACGATTTCTCGGCATCGGTAAAGTGCTCCCATGCCGCATGAGCGTCCAGCAGATTACGGTCCTCGCCCGCTCGACCTGGAAACGCCCAATGCGGCCCGGCTCTACGACTGCTTTCTCGGCGGCGCGCACAACACGGCCACCGATCGGCAGGTGGCCAAGAAATTCGCGACCATGGCCCCGCACTGGACGCTCGGCGCGCGGCTGAACCGTTCGTTCCTGCGGCACGCCGTCACGTTCATGATCGACGAGGGCATCGATCAGTTCCTCGATCTCGGCTCCGGCATTCCGACCGTCGGCAATGTGCACGAGATCGCGCAGCAGGCCAATCCGAACGCGCGGGTGGTGTACGTCGACTACGAACCGGTGGCCTACGGCGCGGCGCACGACATGTTGGCGTCGAACCCGAACGCCACGATTCTGCACGCGGACCTGCGCCAACCGAATGTCGTGCTGAATCATCCGGAAACGCAGGAATTACTTGATTTCTCTCGGCCGATCGGTTTGCTGATCGTCGGCGTGCTGCTGTTCCTGCCGCCGCAGGACCGGGTCGGCGAGATCGTGGCTGCTTATCGCAATCGCCTCGCGACCGGCAGTTTCATGGCAATCTCGCAGGCCAGCCACGAGAACGTGACGCCGGACATCTCTGCCGAGATCGACAGGGTGATCGCCACCTACCGCAGCGTCAACGAACAGCTGACCCTGCGTTCCAAGGCCGAGATCGAATCCTGGTTCGCGGAAACCGAACTGGTCGAGCCGGGTCTTGTGCCCTACCCGGACTGGCGCTTCGACGACGAGCTGCTCACCGAAGAGGAACTGTCCTGCCGGTTCGGCTATGTCGGCGTCGGCCGCAAACTGTAGGACGCGAACTGTAGGACGCGAACTGTAGGAGCCGTAGCGGTCGGCGGACCACATCGCCACGGGATCCGGGCCAGCCCGCGCACCCAGCCGTGCCCGCCACCCCGCGAGACGAGCGCCGGCCCGTCGACGATGACGGAGCCCTTCCGGTTTTATCGGAACGAACCGAACCCCAGACGGTTCGTGCCGCGCTCTGCGATGGATCCGCCGACCACTCAGCGACGGCGCTGGCTATAGATCTAGTGGCCGTCGATGTCATCTCGATGACAGCTCACTGACGCTGCTCCGCGACCGGGCGCGAATCTGGCCGTTGGTGCGATGATTCGGCGCGGTCGGCGGAGTCACCTACGGCGAACGCGACGCCAACACACCAGGAAGGCCCACCCGTGACCACTATCTGTTCGACCCTGCGCGTCCCGGACGGCGAGCTGTACCACGAACTGCGCGGCTCCGGCCCGCTCGTGGTGCTGGTCGGCGCTCCGATGGACGCCCGACCGTTCACCGGGCTCGCCGAGCTGCTCGCCACCGACCACCTCGTGCTCACCACCGACCCGCGCGGCATCAACCGCAGCCGCCTTGACGACCCGCACACCGACGCCACCCTCGACCTGCGCGCCGACGACCTGGCCAGGCTCATCCGGCACGTGGACGCGGGACCGGCGGTGGTGTTGGGCTCCAGCGGTGGGGCGGTCAGCGTGCTCGCCCTCACCCAGGCACACCCGGAGCTGGTGCACACGGTCATCGCGCACGAGCCACCGCTCATCGATCTGCTGCCGGACCGGGACCACCTGCGTGCCGGGTTGGCGGAGGTCATGGCGATGAACGTGGCGGGCGACGAGCGCGGCGCGTTCCGGCTGTTCGTCAAGCTGGCCGATCTGCCGGTGCCCGAGGCCATGATCGAGCAGATCATCCCGGACGATCGGCCAGCGCAGGACGTCGCGGACGACCGCTTCCAGCACGAGCACATGATGCGGCCGACGATCGACTGGCTGCCGGATGCCGCCGCGCTCAAGGCCGGGTCCAGCCGGATCGTGATCGGCATCGGCGAGGCGTCCTCCGGGCAGCTGTGCGACCGCGCCTCGCGCATCCTGGCCGAGCGGCTCGGCATCGAGCCGACCCTGTTCCCCGGCGGTCACATCGGCTTCGCCGACGACCCGGCCGCGTTCGCGGCACGGCTGCGCGAGGTACTGGCCTGAGCAGTTCCGGCCCTCGTAGAGCACTGGTAGCGCCCTGGTAGAGGGCCGGTCCCTTCCCTGGGCCGGATACTGCGGGAAGGGACCGGCCAGGACAACCCGGTGACCACACAGGTCGTCCAGCTCGATGAGCCCTTCCGCACGGTCCGTCCCCCAGCACGGTCGTGGCTCATCCGCTGCGACAAGGTTCGAGCACGGCGATGTCATCTCGATGACTGCTTGCTGACTGCTCGTCGTCGACGGACTCGGACGAGCCCCCGGCTCCGGTAGCTTCACCGGTGATTCGCTGATAGCGCAGCGTTACGGAGGGCGAGGATGGCATTCAGGGTTCGTGGCACGACGCTGCCCGACCGGGAGCACCGCACGCTGGTGATCGACGGCGATCGCCTGCACGTCGACGAGCGGTCGACCGTCGAACTCGTCAGCGACGGCGGCTGGATCCTGCCCGGCCTCGTCGATGCGCACACCCACCCCGGCTCGGAGCAACCGAACTCCGAGTACAGCGACGCGAACCTGCGCCAACACCTCCTCGACCACCGCGATGCGGGCGTCCTGCTGGTCCGCGCACCCGGCTCGGTCGAGCACGTGCCCGCCTGGGTCGACGAGGACCCGGACCTCCCCAGGATGCACTCGGCGGGCCACTGGCTCGTTCAGCCGGGCACGTTCTTCGAGGGTGCCGGCCGCAAGGTCACCCACGACGAGTTGGTGACCGCCGCAGTCGAGGAGGCCACTGCGTCATCCGGTTGGTGCAAGGTCGTCGGTGACTGGCGGCCGGGCGACCCGGTCGTGCCGGTTGAGGTACTCACCGAACTCGTGACCGCGGTACACGCGATCGGCGGCCGGGTCGCGGTGCACGCGCAGACCGAGGCCGGCTGCCACAACGCGGTGATGGCCGGCGCGGACAGCCTCGAACACGGCATGCACCTCGACCCGAGCCTGCTGGATCGGATGGCGGCGCAGGGCACCGCGCTGGTACCGACGCTGACGACGTTCAGCAAGATGTCCGCTACGGTCGCCAAGCTGGAACGGAGCGCGCTTGGCGACTGGCTGCTGGCCGGCTGGGCAGGGCTGGCGCCCACCACGCTCGCCGCGCACGAGGCCGGGGTCACCGTGCTCGCCGGTACGGACAGCGTTCCGTTCGGTGAGATCACCTCCGAGGTGGACTGGCTGTTGACGGCCGGGTTGCCGGCGGAGGTCGCAGTCGGTGCTGCCTCGTGGACAGCGCGTGAGTGGCTGGGCCTGCCCGGCCGGATTTCTGACGGAGTACCGGCTGATCTGGTTATCTATGAGGAGGACCCGCTTGTGAACCCTGGCGTTCTCGCCCATCCCAAGCGGATCATCCTCAAGGGGCGTGTCGTGCGCTGACACGCTCCACGACTGGGTGGAGGGGATTTGACGGCTGGCCAGGAGGTTCCGGTCGAGTTCGGTGTGCTCGGGCCATTATCGGCCGAGGTCGCCGGGTCGCCGGTACCCCTACAGTCGGCCAAGACCCGGGTCGTGCTGGCCAGCCTGCTGCTGCGGCCCAACCGGACCGTGTCGATCGAGGAACTCGTCGACCGGCTGTGGGACAACGATCCGCCGAGCGGCGCCCGCAACGCCACCCAGTCCTACGTCATGCGTCTGCGCAAGGCACTGGGCAGCGCAGGCTCGCTGATCAGCACCCAACCGGCCGGTTACCTCATCGAGGCGTCGGCCGACAACGTCGACCTCGGCCGGTTCCGGGCCAGGATCGCCGGGGCCGACGATGCCCGGTCACGATCACGGCCGGAGGACGAGGCTCGCGAACTGCGCGAGGCGCTGGCCCTGTGGCGCGGCGCGCCCCTGTCCGACGTGCCCTCCGAACTGCTGCACGTGCAGGAGGTGCAGCGGCTCGCCGAGGAGCGGCTGAGCGCGCTGGAACGCCTGATGGACGTCGAGCTGTCGCTGGGCCGGCACGCCGAGGTGATCGGCGAGCTGTACGCGTTGACCGAGGAGAACCGGTTGCGCGAGCGGTTCTGGGGTCAGCTGATGCTCGCGCTCTACCGGGCCGACCGGCAGGCGGACGCGTTGAGCGCCTACCGCAAGGTGTCCACGATCCTGCGCGAGGAACTGGGCATCGACCCCGGCGAGGGCCTGCGCGAGTTGCACCAGCGCATCCTGGTCAGCAACAGGACGCCCCGCGCGGTCCCGCCACCGCAGCCGCGCAGACCCAGGCAGGCCACCGTGCCTGCCTGGACCGCCCCGTTCCAACTGCCCGCCGGCGTGCCCGACTTCGTCGGCCGGGCCGACCTGATCGACCGCATCCGCGAGCTCACCGTCGAGCGCGGCGAGGACGACCCCTCGGTGCCGATCGTGGTGCTGTCCGGTCCGCCCGGCGCCGGCAAGACCGCGCTGGCCGTGCACGCTGCGCATCGACTGCGCGGCGACTACCCGGACGGCGCGCTGTGGGTGAATTTGCGTGGCTACTCGACAAGCCCGCCGCTGGCCGCGACCGACGCGCTCGGCCGGTTCCTGCGCGCGCTCGGTGTCGCCGCAGAGCACATTCCGCACGAGGTGGACGAGCAGAGCACGCTGCTGCGCACGATGCTGTCCGGTCGCAAGGTGTTGATGGTGCTGGACAACGCGGCCAGCCCGGAACACGTGCGCCCGCTGCTGCCCGCCGAGTCGAGCTGCGCTGTGCTGATCACCAGCCGCAACAATCTGCCCGGTCTCACCGCGTTGAACGGCGCCCGCAGGCTCTCGGTCGAGATCGTTTCCCCGGCCGAGGCCACCACCCTGATCAGCAAGATTATCGGCGCGAACCGGGTCGCCGAGGAACCCGACGCCGTCGCCGACCTCGCCGCGACGTGCGGTTTTCTCCCGTTGAGCCTGCGCATCGCCGCCACCAACCTGGCGATGTCAGGCGGGCTGACGGTCGCCGAATACGTGCGCGAGCTGCGCTCAGGCAGCCGCCTTGACGCGATGGAGATCGAGGGCGACGACCAGGCCGCGGTCCGGCTCGCGTTCGACCTGTCCTACAGCACGTTGAAACCGACGCTGTCCCGCTTCTTCCGCATGCTCAGCCTGATCCCCGGCGCCGACTTCGACCGGCACGGCGCCGCTGCCGTCACCGATGTCGATCCAGGCCGGACCCAACGCATGCTCGGCGCTCTGACGTCAGCCAACCTGATCAACGAGAACGGCTCGGGCCGCTACTCGTTCCACGACCTGATCAAGGAATTCGCCGCGGAACGCGCGCTGGAACAGGAAACCGCGGAGGAACGGCGGCAGGCCCGCGAGCGGTTGTTCGGTTTCTACCTGCGCTGGGCCAATTCCGCGTCGCTGTTCGTCTACGCCGACTCGCACGCGGTCGCCCTGCCGGACCTCGCACTCACGGAGCCGGAGCCGGAGTGGGCCAGCGCGGACGCCGCGATGGCCTGGCTGGAAACCGAAGTCGAGAACCTGGTCGCGATGACGTGCGTGACCCCGGCCGACGGCCTGCCGATCTGGACGCTCGCCGACGCCATCGCCACCTACCTCAACCGGGGCCGCTACGACTCGATCTGGAAGTCGGCGTTCACCTCGGCGTTGACCGCGGCGGAGCGATTCGGCAGTCCGGAGGCGCAGGCGGCCGCGCACAGAGGACTCGGCCGGTTGCAGTTCCAGCACGCCAACTACGCGGCCGCCGAAGCACATCTGAACCGCGCGGTCGAACTGCACCAGCAGGTGGGCGACGCGGCGAACGAGGCACGCGCATGCGGAACCCTCTGCGCCATCGCGGTGGACACCGGCCGGTTCACCGAAGCACTTGAGTACACCAGGACCGGGCTGCGGCTGATCGACACCGAGACCGACCCGGGTGGCCACAGTATCCACCTGTGCAACCTGGGGCTGTTGCTGATCCACTTCGGTCACACCGCCGAGGGCACCGCCGCGATCGAGGAGGCACGGGCCCTCGGTTACCTGCACGCCAAGGCGAGGGGCCTCGGCGCGCTCGGGCTGCGCGACCTCTGGGCGGGTGACCTCGGGCCGGCCCTGCGCAAGTTCGAGCAGGCGCTGACCGAGTGGTCGATCGCGCGGATCACCAGCGGGTGGGTGGAGGTGCTGCGCAACATCGCGAACACCGCGCTGATCGCCGGTTTCCCTGAAGCAGCCATCGAACTGGCCGGACTCTCCCTCGACTCGGCGCGGCAGATCGACTGGAGCTGGTCGGCGATCGGTTCGCTGGTGGTGCTCGGCAACGCCGCGCTGGCGCTCGACGAATTCGATGTGGCCGAGCGCCGTTTCGCGGAGGCCCGCAAGGCGGCCGGCACGACAGGAAACTACTGGGACTGGTCGATCGCGCGCGGCACCTCGGCGCTGCTGCGGATGACCGGCCGGCCCGAGGAGGCGGCGGAACTGGCCGCAGCCGGAGTCAACGCGGAGCTGCCGCGCGAACGATCGAAGATGCACGCGGAACTGGCCGCGGCACTACTGGCGATGGGCGATCACCAGGGTGCGATCGAACACGCGGAGCAGGCTCAGCGGATCGCCGAGCAGTTCGGTCATCGCCTGCACCGGGTCAGCGCGTTGCGCACCCTGGCGGACGCGCACGAGGCAGCGGGTGACCGGACAGCGGCACAGGACGCGCGAACCCGTGCTGCCGAACTGACCGAACCGGTGCCGGCCGAGATCGGGCCGACGCTACGCAGGTTGGTCGTCGAACTCGAATCAGCCGAAGAGGACTGATCCGGACAGGACTGGCTCAGCGACCGGTGTGCACTCGGTCGTGGTCGAAGGCCGTGTCCGGCGCGAGCACCTTCACCACCGCGAACCGCTCGACCGTGGACAGGTCAACGCACAACGGCTCCGCCCCGGTCACGTCGGTGACCTTCGCACCCACCCAGGCCAGTTCCTCGGCCAGGTCGTCGAAGGGACCGGGACCGATGTCGTCCGCTTCGCGCCAGGGAATCACCGTGCCGGCGGGAGGCACCGGCTCGTCGGTGTTGAGCCGCACCACGTGATACACCGATGGAAGGTCGTCCCTGGTGCCGGCGATCGCGGTCAGCCTGCTCTGCACTGCCTCGGTCACCGCCCTGGACACCGCGACACCCGCGTCGAGATGTGCGCCCCAGCCGAGGCAGATGGCCGGGAATTCCGGGCTCCAGACGGTCGCGCCGAAACACGGCACGTCGAACCGGCTCGACAGCAGGGTGATCCGCAACGTCGCGCCGCCCTCGGTGATCCGTTCGATCAGTTCGGCACAACTGGGATCCGCGACCGACGCGGGCTCGATGTAGGTGACCGGCGCTCCGCTGATCCGCCTTGTCACGGCGTCGCGCTCGATCACCTCGTACAGGGCGTGCAGGCACGCCTCCTGATAGGTGTTGCCCGACGCGAGGCCGTTGGTGTTCCAGCGAAGACCGGGCGGTACCCACGGCCGGTGCTCCGTCGGCACGGTCACGATCCTGGCCGGCACCGGTACCGTCGCCCCGCTCTCAAGGCCGACGGCCTCGACCCAGTCCAACGGCGTGTGGCCGGTGACCAGGCTGTCCTGTTCGGCAAGCTGCTCGATCCGGTAGGGCAGACCGAGATCCGCTGCGGGCAGCTGTCGGTGGCTGACCGGTGGATGGTGGAACTCGGTGTGCCAGAACTCGATCGCCTCCATGGCCGCGGAGATCTTGGCCAGCAGGAGGGTCTGTCCCTTGCCCTGGGACACGGACAGGGTGCGAGCCAGCGGCCGTACCCCCATCGCCACCGGCACGCCGAGCACGTCAAGGCCGGTCACGTCCGCCACTCTGGTGATGCCGTAGTCGATCAGCAGCGGCTCGATCAACTCCCAGGTGTCCTCGGGCAGCCGAACCCGGTGCGTTCCGGTGCGAAAGACCTTGTCCGCCACGACATCACCCTGCCACGCCGATAAAAGACTTGTGCAGGAAGAACATGCGGGCCGCTTCGACGGCATCGTGGACCGAGGAGAAACCGCGGTCGAGGGCTGCGGCGAGCAGCCCCTTCGGGTCGGCGTCGTCGATCCGCCAGACCTGCGCGAGGTGTGCGTGCAGCGCGGCGAGTTTGAGATGGTCGACCGTTTGTTTGCCGCTCCACGTGGCGACTTCGGCGTTGACCACGGTCGCCTCGGCGACCATCCGCCGCGCGGTTTCGTGCTCGACAAGATCGGGTTGGTCGTCGATGAGTTCTCGGGTCGGCGACAGCGGTCGGTGTGCTCGGACCAGTATCCGCAGCAGCGCTTCGTCGGGTGTCAACTCGGCGGCCTCCCGCGCGGTCAGCCAGCGTTCGCGGTGCGCATCGCTCATCGAGCCCGCTTCGAGCCCGTTCCGAGCGGCCGCCGCGAGCGCAAGCGCGACCAGGTCCCGGTCGGCATTATCAGCGCCTGCGACGTCGCGCAATACGAAACGTTCCCAACATGCTGGGAAATCTTCCCGGTAGAGCTGTTGATAACGGACTATCGCACTGTGACTGACCTCAATTTCGTCAACCATCGAAACGCGAAATTCGGCCTGCCATTCGCCCAGGAATCGGTTGTGCCAGTCACTCGATGCCCATGATTCGACGCGGTCCCGATCGGTTCGCAATTCACCGTCGGCGAGCTTGCGCAAGGTGTCGAGTACGTCGATCACCTTGATATCCGTGGCCTCGGCATTGGAATCAACGAATTTCCGCAGTCGACCCAGAGCATTGGCAGCGGAATCGTTGGCAGCGACCGCACGTTCCATCGCCTGCCATGATCGTTCCGTGTAGTGCAGATCGCGGGCGACGGCGACAATCGAAGCCGCTTCGATTTCGTTGAGAACGCCGGCCCGTACGGCAAGGCCGGTCGCGTGCCGAACCACCACCGTCGGCACGGTGAAGCTGTGGTAGTCGGGCGCCGGGGTGTGCGCGACGGCTACCTCGTCGTCGGCGTCGAGCACCCCGTCCCGGTACATCCGATAGACGGTGCCATACCCGACCATGCCGTATTCGGCCAGCTCAGCGGCGCGCAGCGCACCCATACTCGCGCAACCGACCACCATGACGCCGTCGGCGAGCAGGGCAAGGATCTCCTTGTGTCGAACGGAGGCCCGCTGGTGGTAGTAGCCGTCGACGATCACGACGACATCGCCGCGGTCAAGATCGAGCCGCAGCAGGTCGCCGTGCGCGACCGGAGGATGCAGCACCGCACCGGGCAGGATGGCAAGCGCATCCTGCCCGGCCAGTGATGGACCGACGAAAATATGAAATGTCAATTTTCCCCAGTTCAATGGTGAATCAGGTCAGCGCATAGTGCCCGCGCCACCGCAGGTCACTTCTCCGGTGAGCCAATCGTCGAATACGTCGGCCATGGTCAATTGTTCCTTGGCTGCCTGAATACGCTCGATGACCTCGTCCATACGAGCATTCCCCTTCAACATTTACGAACCATTTATCAGTCTTCGACTACTCAGTTATATTATCCGGCAATAACGGAGTACACCCCAGCACCAGGCAGGCCATGACACAGACGCCTACCTGTAGCCGAAAAAGATTCGCGATGAAATGTCGACCAGTCCACCCTGACTGCCCCAACACCTCCCTGCCGAGGAACCCCACTCACAACTTAGTGGTAACCACGACCCGACCGGAACCCCCCATCGATGAGGCGTTAGCCGCGGCGGCCGCCGCGCTGCCAGCGGTGCACCTCGACCTGGGCACCTTCGGGCAGGCTGGCACGCAACTGCTCGGCCACCTCGGCGGGCGGAAGATCGACGGACCCGGCGAATCCGATGGTGGTCCCGGGCTCGGTGCCGAGCAGCATGCCGGCGAAAAGCCAGTCCGGCGCGGCGACCCGCAGGTCGCCGACCGGGCGGCCCGGCCACCTGGCCAGGACGAAGGACGCGGCCCGCTCGGGGGCCGGTGTCGGGCGGTCCCACATCGTGCCGTCGACCAACGGCGACATCGGCAGCACCACGATCTCGGCGTACCAGCCGGCACGCGCGTACGGCTCGTCAAAGGCGAACGCGTGCGCGGTCTCCGCGTCGTCGACCTCGACGACGTGCACGCTCCCGGTGTGCTGGGTGCCGTCCGGCGAGAGCGTCGGTCCGCGCGCGACGAGCCTGGGCAGCCAGCCGTCCAGGTACGCCTGGTGCGCCTCGTGCCGGTCGTTCGGTCCGAAGTCGAACGTGGCGTCATCTCGGCCGTACACCAGAAATCGCATCCGTCTCCCCCTTTCCGCTGAACCCTGGCCACTTATGCGACCAGGGCGCTTCCGAGGTCCGGAAGCGCCCTGGTCGATGTTGAGCCGCCTAAGGGAATCGAACCCTTGACCTACGCATTACGAGGCCAACGGTCACTGACTAGCCAAGTCTAACCCAGGCCATTTCGACTGGTCAAGCCGCCTAATGTGCCCTGAGCAGTCTCATCTGAACGCCACCGAACTTCACCGAATCGAGACTAGAACTGAGACTGCGGATCGCGGGCGATGTCAGAAGCCGTCGCGCCGCGCTCCAGGCTGAGCCGTTACGCGCCTCACGAACGATTACGGGTAGTGCGGAACATCCCCGCGTACGCGGGGATGACGAAAACCGACTAGGTCGCGCGAAGTCCGCACCCGGAGCAGCCCCGCGTACGCGGGGACGACGACCTGATCGTCGGCGGCCAGGACCTGGGCAGCGGAACAGCCCCGCGTGCGCGGGGACGACCGACCAGTTCACGTGGACGGTCACAGCGAACTGGGAACAGCCCCGCGTGCGCGGGGACGACCGGCGCCGCATCATGGCCATGGTCGGCGACCGGGGAACAGCCCCGCGTGCGCGGGGACGACATGGCCTGGCTCTACCAAGTTCCCGGAGGCGTCGGAACAGCCCCGCGTGCGCGGGGACGACCCGCTCTACCTGGGTAGACAGCGTGCCGGTCTCGGAACAGCCCCGCGTGCGCGGGGACGACGATCAGCGAGGTGTGCACGTGGTCGAGGGTGGCGGAACAGCCCCGCGTGCGCGGGGACGACGACAGCATCTCGTCAACCTTGCGGACCGAGTTCGGAACAGTGTCAACGGCAGTCGAATTTTGAGCACTTTCGGCGCCCGAATTTTGACCCCCTGTGGGTGGGTTGATGGTTACTCTTCAGTTGTGCCAGCGGCTGGGACGCGGCCGAGGTCGCGGTCCTTGAGCCGGTAGCTGTCGCCCTTGAGGGCGATCACCTCGGCGTGGTGGACGAGGCGGTCGATCATGGCGGCGGCGACCACGTCGTCGCCGAACACCTCGCCCCACCGGCCGAAGACTTTGTTGCTCGTGACGATCAAACTGGCCCTCTCGTAGCGGGAGGAGACCAGTTGGAAGAACAGGTTCGCGGCCTCCGGCTCGAACGGGATGTAGCCGACTTCATCAACCACGAGCAATGGGTAGCGGCCGAGTTTGGTCAGCTCGGCCTGCAACCGGCCGGCGTGGTGGGCGTCGGCCAGGCGAGCGACCCACTCGGCTGCGGTGGCGAACGCGACCCGGTGGCCAGCCTGGCAGGCGCGCATCGCCAACCCGATCGCCAGATGCGTCTTGCCGGTCCCGGGCGGCCCGAGGAACACCACATTCTCCTTCCCCGTCACGAAATCCAGCGTGCCGAGGTGAGCGATCACATCTCGTTTGAGTCCGCGAGCATGGTCGAAGTCGAATTCCTCCAACGACTTCCTCGCCGGGAACCGGGCAGCGCGGATCCGTCCCTCGCCGCCGTGGCTCTCTCGTGCGGAGACCTCACGTTGCAAGCAGGCAACGAGGAACTCCTCATGCGACCAGCTTTCCGACCGAGCGCGTGCAGCGAGCCGCTCGACCGACTCCCGCAACGTCGGCGCTTTCAACGCTCGGGTCAGGAACGCGATCTCACCGGTCAGGTCTCGGCCCGTGGTCGCCGTCTTCGCAGTCGTTCTCGTCGGCATCAGGCCACCCCGCCGTCGGCCTGCTCGACATCGGCCAGGCCCAGCGCGGTGTCGTAGTCGGTCAGTGACCGTTGTTCAACGTCAGGTTCGGGAGCGGGCCGCAGCATCCCGATCCGCTTGCGCCGCAATACTTTTGCTGCCGCAACATGATCAGGGTCAGACAGTGTCTGATGCCATGCCCAGATCCGCTCGTGGTCGGCCATCGGTTTCCCGTCGCAGACCACCCGGACCCGCGACAGATCCGCGATGACCTCGACCCGGCGGCCGATCACCGCCGGATGCACCGAATAATCGTTAGAGTCCAAGCGAATGTAGTGATCCCGAGCCAACCGGGTCGACTCCCGCCAGCCGGTGGCCGGAGCGACCGGCGGCAACGCCAGCATCGCGCACCGGTCGGCGGTGATCCGATCCGTTGGGGCGCAACCCAACACGCGCCGGACACGGGTGTTAGTCACCGCCAACCAGGTTTGCAACTGGGCGTTGAACTCGGCAGGGCTGGTGAACTCACGGCCGGGCAGGAAGGAGCGTTCCAGGTAGTCGTGCGCTCGTTCGATCATGCCCTTGGCTTCAGGGTCTGCCGGCCGGCAGATCACGACCTTCGCGCCCAACGTCCCGCGGAACGCCTGGCACTCGCTGGTGAGTTCGCTGCGGCCGCCACGCCAACGGCCGATCGCGCCTTCCCCGTCCCAGACCAACACACGCGGCACCACCCCCAACCCGTTGATCAGCTGCCACCAGCCGGCGAAGAGATCCTCGGAACGGCGGCTGGGAATCAGGATCGCCGAGAGCCACCGCGAATAGCCGCAGACCATGGTCAGCACCGGCAGCTGCGTCGGCTTGCGGGTCTGCCCGAACCCGACCGGCAGGGTGATCGGCGGGAACCACAGATCGCACTGGGCGATCTCCCCGGCTACATACGTGGTCCGGGAGGCCGGGTCCGGCGGCAGATACGCCGGCCGCAACTCCGCGACCCGGCCCGAGAGCACCCGGATCGACCGGGTCCAGCCGACCCGTTCCGCGATCACCGTCGCCGGCATCGTCGGATACGCCCGCAACAGTTCCCGGATCTGCGGCTCGACCGTGTCCACGATGGACCCGGCCGGTTTGCGCACGTACTTCGGCGGCGCGTCGGAGGCCAACGCGGCCCGCACCGTGTTCCTGGAGATGCCCAGTATCCGAGCGATCGCCTTGATCGGCAACCTCTCCGACCTGCGCAAACGACGAATCTCAGCCCAATCTTCCACGGACAACACCCTTCGTCCTCCCTGGCTCGATTGGAGCCAGGGTCACCGGACAGGGGGTCAAAATTCGGATGCCACGCCGTGCTCAGTTTTCACGTGCCGTCGACAAACAGCCCCGCGTGCGCGGGGACGACCCTCGCCTGTACGAAGTACCGGTCGGCTGGAACGGAACAGCCCCGCGTGCGCGGGGACGACCAGTTCTTCAAGCTCGGCCCGACCAGCTACGCGGGAACAGCCCCGCGTGCGCGGGGACGACGTAGATGGCGAGCGCGTCGAGGACGTAGACCTCGGAACAGCCCCGCGTGCGCGGGGACGACTCGGAGCGTGACGCGAGTGTCCCGGTCCGGGTGGGAACAGCCCCGCGTGCGCGGGGACGACCAGGCGCCGCAACTGCTCAGAACCGAGGTCATCGGAACAGCCCCGCGTGCGCGGGGACGACTTTTCGTGCGGACAGTGACCGGTGGCGGGCCGGGAACAGCCCCGCGTGCGCGGGGACGACGATCTCCCGCACGATCGGCGCCGTGGCAGGATCGGAACAGCCCCGCGTGCGCGGGGACGACGCGTTGGTGAGTGTCTTGCGCGAACCGGGGTGGCGGAACAGCCCCGCGTGCGCGGGGACGACCGCCTTGAAGTCGGCGAATCCGCGATCGTCGCCGGAACAGCCCCGCGTGCGCGGGGACGACAAGTACGGCAGCTTCGACACCGTCCGGGACAGCGGAACAGCCCCGCGTGCGCGGGGACGACCTACGTTTGTTCGGTGATGGCACGTGGGTTTCCGGAACAGCCCCGCGTGCGCGGGGACGACGCCACTGCCCGATGTCACCGTGAACTGCCCGGAGGAACAGCCCCGCGTGCGCGGGGACGACCCAGTCGAGTCACAGCCAGCGAACGCCCGCCACCGGAACAGCCCCGCGTGCGCGGGGACGACGACTACGTATCTGGTACCCATGACTACTGTCCCGGAACAGCCCCGCGTGCGCGGGGACGACATGGTCAAACCGAACGGACAGGTTTGGGACACCGGAACAGCCCCGCGTGCGCGGGGACGACTTGTTCGCGGCCAGTTCCGGGTAGCGGGCGTCCGGAACAGCCCCGCGTGCGCGGGGACGACACTTGCTGACCTGGGACTTTACGCGGGGATGTTGTGTTTCGTCATCACTTCTGTGGCCGGCCCATGGAGGTGCGACATGTGGACGACACGTCCACTTGGGGATCGGTTCGCAGACCGTGGGCGCGGCTGGTGTATGTGAGCGGGCTCAGTGCGTTACCGGCGGCGGTAGCGACGGCGTTTGCTGGCGTCGCTCCAGCCGGTTTTCAGTGTCCTGTCCTGACCGGTTTCGGAGGGCTGGACTGGGCGGAGCATGAGGGTGATGCCTTCAAAGTCGACGGGAACCCAGTCATGGTCGTGGACCTGGAAGGCCAGACCCTGCTCGTTGACTGCGGTGTACACCATGATCGCGCGACCGTTCTTGACCATTTCGAGGACCCGCATCCACATGAGGTCGCGGACTCGGGCGCTGACCTTACCGACGAAGACGCCGGGCGAGATCTCTAGTAGCCAGCGGGTGAGATGTCCACGTAGCCCAATGGGGCAGGCAGCGACGACAATCACAGTCATTCGAGCAGGTCCCAGTCGTCGAGAGGATCGTCGGTGGGGTCGACGGTCCGTAGGAGATGCCGCCGGCGACGGCGCGACCGTTTTCGTCCCAGAGCATGACGACGCCGCTGTCGAGGGAGTCGAGGGAGTCGAACGCGTCGGGTCCGTATTCGACGGGTTCGGGTTCGTCCTGTAGCAGTAGTCGAATATCGCGGACGCAGGTTTGCAGGAACGCTCCGTCCTTGATGCGATCACGGACAGCCCGACGGGTTTCGGTGCTGATGTCGGCGATGCCGTCGCGCGCCGCGATGTCGAACGCGACCGGGATGCTGATCTCGGTTTTGTAGAGATCGGCGATGTCGTAGACGAAGGAGCGAATGTGCCCGGTGTGCACGAAGCCGAGTCCGGGTGAGCAGCCGAGCGCGACGATGACGGCGTGCACGACGCCGTACAGGCTGGTGTTGGCGGCCGAAAGGGCCTGGTTGATCGACGTGCCGCCTTCGAAGTCGGTGACGTCGTAGTCACGGCGCTCCCACGTGACGCCCGTGCGTTGGGCATGCTGGCGGTAGATGCGGCGCACGCGAGCGCCTTCACGGCCGCGGAGTTGCTGCATCGTCAGTCCGCTGGTGTCCTCGTCAGGGAACCGCATGGCATACATTCGGCGGGCGACACGCAGGCGGCTGGTGCGGTTGGACACGAGCGTGGCTTGGGCCTGGAGTAGGGCGCTGGACTGGGCGAGGGTTCGGCCGTGGGCGTAGTAGCGGACGCCGTGTTCGCCGACCCATACCGCGGTGGCGCCGCTTTCGGCGAGCAGCACCACGGCCTGTTGACTGACGTTGGTGCCGGGCCCGAGAAGCAGGGCGCCGATGGTGGCAGCTGGGATGTGCACGGTGCCCCGGGCGTCTCGGGCGGTGATGGCGTTCTCGTCGCGGTGCACGACGCAGTGTTCGAGGTAGAGGAAGGTCAGCCGGTCCTGGGCACGGGCGAGTTGGGAGATCGGGACGGGCTTTGCTCCGGGGATCTCAGGCATGTGTCACCGCACGGTGGCGAGGGTGAGCAGACCGCAGCCATAGGCCTTGGCGGGACCGATGCCGGCGGTTAGCGCGGTGCGCAGAGCGTCGGGCTCAGTGATGTGCAGCCGTCCTTGGAATACGGCGGTGGCCAAGGTGACGGTGTGCCCGTTGCGGGGAAAGCGCAGCATGTCCCGCTGGTGCACGGCGACGTCGGGTTCGTCGTTGGTGCCGATGCTGACAGTGAAGCCGTGCCGGGGAGCCTGTCGGAGCAGCCATTCGGTCTGCTGAGTCACGGTCACGTGGCCGTGGCGCTTCCCTCGGGTCGACCGGTCCGCGGGGCGCTGGTGGTGGACCGGGTTGGCGCGCAACCTGAATCCCCATTCCTGACCGGCGGCCAGCCTGGCGAGCAGGGGGGTGTAGTCCCGTGTGTCCCAGCTTTGGCTGGTGGGCCAGCCGACATTCTCGACAAGGTGAGTGAGGTCGGGTTTCTCCGGGCTGACCAGGTAGAGCAACGCTTGGCGACCTTGCAGATCCAGGCGCCACAGCACTCGGTTGCCGGGCCGGCTCTCGGCTTGGTCGTACGGGAAGGCGGCGAGCACGGCGGCGTGCAGCTTGTGCGGCGAGCCGAGCAGGTCGCGAGCCGCGCGTCGCGCGGTGTTGATCTCGAAACGGGTCAGGTGCATCAGGGCAGATCTCCGAACGCGGAGAAGGGGTCATGAGCGGTGGTGAGCGAGGCGTGCACGGGGCCTTGGTATGCGGGGTTGGGGATCTGGACCGAGCCAGCCAGGACACAACGCCATCCATAGTCGCGTTTGCGGGGGTCGAAGCTGAGCGGGTTGTCCCGGACGGTGTTGACGCCCGGGGTTCCCGGATCGCAGTCGACCACGGTGTCCAGTTCGACATGCTCGGCTCGGTGGTTGCGTTGATGGAAGGGCGCCGCCAGCCACGGATGATGGGCGAGTATGTCCTCGATCTCACCACTGTGGACACCTTGGTCGAGCGGGCCGGCCGGCGGACAGGACCGCCGGCCCAGCGCCAGCGGGTATCGGGGTCGCCGGATGGCCTCGTGCAGGCCGCGGATCAATTCTGTGTTGCCCTGGACGGCGACCAGGAACACGGCGTCGGCGAGGTAGAAACGGTACGACAGTGGCATCGCGCTGGCGCCGTCGCGGGTGCGGGCCGTCTGGAAGTCACGTTCGAGATGGCCGGACTGGTCGACCCGGACCCCGATCCGCAGATGCAGCAGGTCTTCGATCGGGTCGATGCGCCGCCGCCCCTGGGCCGCCGCGAGCAGACCGATGATGCCGCTCTTGCTCGGCACGCGGTCGGTGTTGCGGCGCACGAACCGGCTGCTGGTGCCCCAGGACTGCAACGGACCGGCCAGGCGAAGTAGCAGGACACTCACGTTTGGTCCTTGAGTTGGTCCGTGAGTCGGTCCATGACGAGGGTGCCGAGCGCGTCGATCAGGGCGTTGACGGTGATGCGATCCCCAATCGCGGTCAAGGGCTCGACGCGGTCGTCGACGCCGATCGTCCAGCCGGCGATCGGGGTCTCGTCGAACGCGGTGTGCAGGTGTTCGGCGTAGTCAGCGAGCCGGGTGACGGCGGTGGCGATCCGGCCCCCGCTGTCGCGTTGGTCGATCGCTTCTTCGAACGCACCGACCAGGTTGATCGGCTGGGAGTCGCGGACGACGACCAGCACGGCGTCGGGCAGGGTGCGGTTGGCGAAGGTGTTCTGGTTGCCGGTGGGCATGCTGCGTACACGAAGGCACTGAGGAACACTTCAACAGCGCGGCGCGGTCGCCTCCACGTCACCGAGGTTGTCCCGGAGTTGGTGGACGTCGACAGTGGCGAACCGGTAGAGGGTGGCGGAGTTGAACTCGACGGTGCCGATCATGCCCGCGCCGGGTCCTCCTCCTTGTCGCCGCGTTTCTCGTCGTCGACCGCGGTGAAGTAGTCGAACTCGGTGTCCACCGCGTGCACGGTGAGAGCATGCGCGACCTGGGCGGCGGCGTCGACGTTCAGGTCGGGGACGTCGGCGACCATCCGCCCGAACAGCGCGACGTCGATCGAGTGCTGTTGGTTCGCGCGTCGAGGCGCCTCGCCCTTGACGAACTTCGGTGCGCCGGGGTCGGCGCGTTCGGCGGCGACGGCGAGGTCGGCGAGCGCGACGACCTGGTTGTGGCTCAGGAACAGCAGATAGCCGGATTCCTTCAGTGCTTCCTTCTTGCGCGGTGTCTTGATTTTGATCCCGGCGGCGGTCAGGGTCTCCTCGGCGAGCGGGACCGCTCGTTCGGTCAACTCCGGGGCTTGGCGGCTGATTTCGTCACTGAGGAGTTCGACCACGCGCTTGGTGCGTACACCGAGTTCGCTGCGGTCGAGCAGTTCGTCGAACGCGTCGCGGGTGGCCCGCTTCCATGCCTGGCTGGACACCCGAGCCCGGCGCATGCCTCCGTAGACGGCGGTTTTCGGGCTACCGGTGTCATCGCGGTTGATGTTGCTGGAGGCACGGTCTGGATGACGTGGATATCGATGATGGTGCGGGCCACGCTGGGCACCTCCGACGGTCGGATGGGGTGAGGGTCAGGACAGCTGGACAGGCGTATCGGCGCCGTGGTCGGGCTCGGCTTCGTCGGTGGGGTCGGCACCGACTGAATCGATGGGTGTGCGGCGGTAGAAGCCCCGACCCCAGACCAAGCGCACCCGCTCCGGTCCGCCTGGGCGTTGCCAGCGGACCACTTGGTCGGCCAGTAGTGCGTAGTCGAGCGGGATCTGCTCGCCGCGCAGCAACTGCACCATGCCGCGCAGATGGTGCACGAGTTCGTCCAGACTGTCCGCTGTGCCCAGGGTCTGGAAGCGCCTCAGGATCGGGTCGGGTGGTGATCCCGGCTCACCGACCTTGCTGGCCCCGTGTAGTTGCCGCACCGAGCCGCCCAGACCGTAGCCGCGCTCGTACATCCGCCGCCCGCGCTGTGACTGCTGGTGGACGGCGTAGAGCGTCATGCTGATGTGCGCGGCAGTTTCCCGCGCTGTGGGCTCGTCACCCGCGCCGGGCTCCGCGAGGTCCGGGGTGCAGCGTGTACGCCAGAATGTCAGCCACTGCACCGGCGGCTTCCCCACACCACGGCGCAGCCGTGCGAGGGCGGCCACACTGGCGGACTGGTCGCGCAGCACACCTTCCTGGAGTTGGGTAAGGCGTTGGTGCACGACGGTGCCGGTCACGTCAAGCGCGGCCCACCGCACCGACGGCTGGTTCTGCTCTGGCACAACAGGTCCCTTTCTCACGCAGGACGACTCGGCAACGGCGAGTTGGTCGAACGCGAGTGGCAGGACGCGGCGCAGGTCCCGTTGGAACCACTCGTGAGCGAGCGTGCTGGTGACCAGGCGGCCGTTCACCGTGCGGCCAACCCAGGCGGTCGCGGACGCACGGGAGTGCAGATCGCCCGACAATGCCTGCACCGCCTGCCGGGCAGTACGCTGCCAGGCGATCTTCGCCTCAACCGGATCGGTTTCGGGACCGAGCCCGGCCAGCCAGCGACGGAACAAGCCATCAAGTTCAGCGAAAGCCAGTTCGACGGCCCTGCTACGAGGGCCATCCTCAGCGGGCCCTGGCCGAGCGCCCCCGGCCTGCGCGATGTGCAGCGCCAGCGAACCCAGCGCCCGCGCGGCGCCTTCAGCTGCCGCGACGCAGGAGACCACAACCTCGACGAGATCTCCGGCGTCCTGCCGGACAAGTTGCGACCTCAGCGCCAGCGCGTCGTCGATGATGTCGGCCGTGGTGGCGCTCTGGCTGCCGTAGACCATGCCGATGGTGCGCATCCGCAGTGGATAGTCCGCGCCGATCACCTCCTCGATACTGACGTGGCTGATCCACGACAACACCAGCGGCGCCAGCCCTGCGGCCGGGTCCTTCCCGCCGCCGGTCTGTTGCGCGGCAGGGAGGATGGCCTGTAGGCCGCGCCAGATCGCTCGCTCCGGTGAATGCTCACGTGGCATATAGACGGTTGCCTGGCCGAGCTTCTTCTCCTGGGTCTGGCTGCGCCGCCACGCCGAGTGTGGTTCAAGCTGGTGCCGGTTCTGCGGGGTGATCCGTTCGCCGTTACAGATCAGCACCGCGGTCACCCTGCGACCGTCATGGTGCAGGCGGATACGCCGGCTCTGCCACGTGTACAGGTCGGTTGGGCCGAGCGGCTCCGGCCGGGCTGCCCGCGTCTCGTCCGGTCCGACCGCGCCCCGCTCCCACACCGGGGCGTCCTCGTCCCATCGGCCCGCAATCGGCTCATACCCGGTCGCGATCAGGTTCAGCAGCAGCGTGTCCCGCAGGGTCGTCCCCTCGGGTAGGACTCCGCCGAGGTAACCGCACCAGCCGGTTCCGATCGGGTATCCCTTGCCGCCCTTGACCCGCTTGTCCCCGGCCGCGCCGGACTTGATCCCAGACGGGTCGAACGCCTGACAGTGCACCAGCCAGCGCGCCGCCTCCGCGAACGGCAACGATCCCACTCCGCCCAGACGGGTGGTGAAGAACGGATGCCCGTTGGGTACGTCGGCGACCAACTTGTCCAGCTCAGACACCTCACCCTTGTCCGTGTGCAGCCCGGCGACCTGTAGGAACGGTGTGACCGGGTGCAGCAGGTCGAACCGGTCTCGGTAGCGCTCCAGGTAAGCCTCGACCTGGGCGACCGGCAGCCCGTCAGCCAGCCACAACCGCTCCCAAGCGTCGAGGTCGACCGGCCCTGCCACAGCGCGGTGCAGAATCGCCAGCAACAGGCGGATCAGCGCGAACACCTGTGTCGGGACCTCACCGACCACCTCCGCCACGTCGCCAGCCTGGGCGAACACCTCCCGCAAGGACAGGTCCAGCACCGTGCCATCGGCCCGGCGTACCATGATCCATGGCTGGTCGACCAGGTTGAAGCTCGCCTCATCCACGTTCATGCAGCAGCCCTCGATCCAGGTCGTAGGACAACCGGAAACAGGTTTCCCTGTGGGACACCACGGCTTGTCGGTCGAATCGAGTACGAGCACCAACTGTCCTTTCAGGAGCGGGACTTGGTCGAAACTGGTGAACGTGTTGCGCTCCAGCGCGGTGATCACGTCATCGATCACGCCAGGGTGCGACATCGCCAGGGGCAGCCGCAGCGTGCAGCTGGCGATGACCCGAGCCAGCCCCTGCGGTACCGGGAAGTCGGTCGGAATCTGCTGTCGCGCACCCCGCTCGATCCAGGTTGGTGTCAGCAGCCCACCGCTCTCGTCGCGCTGCACCACCAGAACTTCCACGGATTCCTCACCGTCGCGAACCTGCGCGAGACCGCGGGGGGAGTCGTCGATCCCGTCGACATCGCCCACGCCCGCATACAGCCACCCCACCAGCGTGGTCGCCGGAACGGTCTCACCCAACAGGGACTCCGCGGCCCGTGCTCGCCGCCGCTCGGCCCGCTCGGCCGCAGCGCGACACGCGGCCGTCATCGCCGGCTGCCAGTCCGGCGGTCCAAGCGGATCGTCACTGTAGGCCGAAGCCACCAACGGCGCGATGTCCTCCGGTAGCCTGATCGACTCGCGATCGGCCAGTAGTGCGGCCGATCGCAGGAGCGGGTGCTCGCCATACACCCGCCGCGATCCACGCACCGCCCGCGCTGGGACGCCCGCCCAGTCGTCGACCCCCATCAGCGCACAGCGTGCCTGCCGCACCCCGGCCGGGCGATCCCGTTCGTGTCGATGGACACGGCCCAACCGTTGCAGTACCAGATCCATTGGCGCCAGGTCCGTCACCATCAAGTCGAAGTCCACATCGAGCGATTGCTCCACCACCTGCGACGCCACCACGATATGCAGGCCCGGACGGACCGTGTCCGGCCCCGGCGGCCCAAAACGCCGCAACAGGGAGCGATCTGTCCGAGCCCGATCACAACTGAGGAATCGGGAATGGTTCACCGTGATGTGCTCAGCCCCGAAGACCTCGCGCAACCGGTCCGCGGTCTCCTGCACCCGAGTGACCGTGTTGCGCACGACCACGGCGCACCCACCATCAGTCAGGTGCCGCCGAAGAAATCCGACAAGGGTGTCCAACTCGTCATCGAGACGCTCCACCGCGACGGCCGTCCGCCGCTCGGGTAGTGGCAACACGGCCGGCGACCGTACCCCCGACGCGGTCACCACCGGATACCCCACGTGCTCCTCGACCGTCGGAACCTCCCGCCCGGTCCCCGACTCATAGGCGTTCAGCAGCTCGGTGCGGCGGGCCGGCGGCAGGGTGGCCGACAGCAACACCACCGGCACCCCGTACGCACCCAACCAGTGCAGCACTCGATCCAGGTACCGCGACATGTACACGTCGTAGGCGTGCACCTCATCGATAATCACGACCTTCCCCGCCAACGCGAGGTGACGAAGCATCAGGTGCCGGCTTTTCAACCCCGCGAACAGAACCTGATCGATCGTGCCCACCACGAACGACGCCAGCACAGCCCGCTTCCGACCCCGCATCCACTGATGCACCATCACCGCGTCCGGCTGACCATCACCGATGTTCGCATACCGGCTTTCCCGCACCAGCCCCGCATAGTCGTCGTTCAGACTCGCCTTGCCGTGCACCAGGTTCACCGACAATGCCGAGTCGCCCGGCAACGCCTTCAACCACTGCAACACGCGCCCGAACATCGCATCCGACGTCGCCTGCGTCGGCAACGCCACGAAACATCCATCCGCCCGCGAACGATGCGCGAGCACCTCCGCGGCCAACAACGCCGCCTCTGTCTTCCCCGCCCCCATCGGCGCCTCGACAATCACCAACCCCGCCTGCGGCTGCGCGTCCGCCATCTCCACCGCAGCCCGCTGCACCGGTCGTGCCACCGCACCCAGTTGACCGAACCGAGCCCCGAACACCGCGTCCAGATCGGCACCCAACGGCATAGCCGACCACCGAGGCGGCAAGCCCAGTCGCCGCCACGCCTCCTTCACCCGCCGCTCCGTCAACACCGCATCTGGCAACACCGGAGGCCGGTTGACCTCGCTGATCGGATACAGCGGGAAAAAGTCCGTGTTCGACGCGATCCAGTCCGCCACGATGACAATCGCCGTCAACAACACCTGGCTCGGTTTGCTCAGTACCACAGTCCGAAATGACCGCAATACATCTACCCCACCCACCAGATCCGTTGCCCACTCCAGATGCCGCACCCGCGCGGCTTCCCATACCCCAGTCCCGGTCAATTCGCCGCGCCGCCGAACCATGTCAAGCTGCGAATCCTCCGGCGTCCGACCATGATGACTACCGACAATCGCCGCCCACTGCGCCGCACCCTTTCGAGACACAAACTCGCATTGCGCGATCAACCACTCGCGAACCGCCCAATATCCCACAAGCCCATGACTCACCGCGCTCCGGTCACCATCCCGAGCCAACTCCGGTCGCGCAACCAACCCGAACTCGTGCATGCGATCCGCCAACATCGGTACCTGAACCGCGAACGCCGGACTGGCTTTGCCAACATCGTGAACGGCAGCCAACCACACTGCGGCATCGCGGACATCCGCCACACCACGAGGGAAATCTCGGCCAATTCTGGACCGCACCTGTGGCGACACCCATTCGTCCACCAACAGGCCAGCTACACCAGCACTATCGCCAAGATGCTGGTGCAATGGCAACCAATGCGAAACCCGATTCTCCTCGTCCCGCACTGTCTTGGCCCAAACCGACAACCAGCCGTCGTCCGTTACGCCACCCTCTTTCATCCATCCCACGTCAGCGGGACGCTTATGCCTACACATCCGTTCGGGAACACAATCCGTTAACAAAATCCACAACTTCGTGTCCAGCATGCGCAACCACCGATCCGGCGCTGGCACTACAGCCGCATCTCACCGCACCCGACGGTCCAACCACTCAAACACGCTTATCGCTGCCGCTCCTCCAGCGAGCAACCCAGCAAGACACCCCACCACCGCAGCATGCAGAGCGCTCACCGACACCGTCAGCTTTGCCCAGGCAAGACACGCGCTCACGACGAAGACGAGGAAGCCAACAAACGCGGCCGCGATCCAGATCGACAGCGATCGCGACGCCATCTTCGGGGTCGACGCTTCGTCGGGCCGGTCATCGTCAGGAATCTCAGGACGAGCAGGTCTGGAGTACACGTCGCTCCGGTCTGGTGCCGAGTTTGGACGAGGTAACAGGGCCAGGTCAGCCCCGCGTAGGCGGGGAAGAGCGGACTCGATCGAAATCCGCGGTACCCATCGGCCTGGATCAGCCCGTCTGACGGGACAGGGACCACTTGAGGTCAGCGATCGGGAGACGAGGAGGACTCGTGCCGAACCCATCCCACGTGACACGCAGTCGCGGTACCCAGCGGCCCTTTATGACTGCCGAGGGTGCACCGTGTCGGTGCTGGGTATCACACAGGACTGCCGTTAGTCCGCTGCATGGGCCAAATCATGCGTGACGCTAGCCAATCACGCACGGAGGCACATATCGGATACCAACGGTCGCATCGCCAACCGACCCCGGGGCGGTCCGATCAGCAACCCCTGTGGTGCCAACTGATCTTGACAGAGCGCCTGCCCGAAGACGTTCGTGTTTTGCCGGTAAACCACCGGTCGGCGGCGACAGGATCGAGGGGGTCACATGTCTGCGATGACCACGCAGGCCACCTCGTGCCGCTGCGCCTTCCGCGACGCCTCGCCGAAGAAGTGATAGTAAAATCGCCCACTTCCAAGTAACGTCGCAGGTCAGCAAGTGTCGTCCCCGCGGACGCGGGGCTGTTCCGAACGACGACTGACCAAACGAGTCGGGGGCCGGGTCGTCCCCGCGGACGCGGGGCTGTTCCCCACTGAGCCGACGTCATCGCGGACCGGCGATCGTCGTCCCCGCGGACGCGGGGCTGTTCCTTCGCGGGGCGTTCGGCGCCAACCGGTAACACGGTCGTCCCCGCGGACGCGGGGCTGTTCCCGCGCGGTCGGCGGTCTGGCGGGCCGGCCGGTCGTCGTCCCCGCGGACGCGGGGCTGTTCCGCCGCCGAGCGTGCCGCTCGACAGAGGTCGCAGGTCGTCCCCGCGGACGCGGGGCTGTTCCGGCGCTACCGAAGAACGCGGTGATCTCGTGGCCGTCGTCCCCGCGGACGCGGGGCTGTTCCTCAGTGACGCTGAGTTGCTAGAACGACGCGGTGGTCGTCCCCGCGGACGCGGGGCTGTTCCGCAGGAGCAGCGGATCGCGGCGTTCATCGAGCAGTCGTCCCCGCGGACGCGGGGCTGTTCCGGCGCGCAAGTCCGGGTCGGTCACGGACTTGGCGTCGTCCCCGCGGACGCGGGGCTGTTCCGGACAGATGACGATGGCAGACATGATCAAAACCGTCGTCCCCGCGGACGCGGGGCTGTTCCTAGAGCGCGGCCCGCACTCCCTGCCAGGAGACAGTCGTCCCCGCGGACGCGGGGCTGTTCCCCGGGTGTCGCGGGCCCCTTGGTACCAGACGGAGTCGTCCCCGCGGACGCGGGGCTGTTCCTGAACGCTTCGGGATCTGGGGCGGCCTGGCTCCGTCGTCCCCGCGGACGCGGGGCTGTTCCGTAACGGTATGGTCACGTTCAAGTGGGCCGTTCGTCGTCCCCGCGGACGCGGGGCTGTTCCGCCCGACATCGACAAGCTCGCCCGAGCCCTGCTGTCGTCCCCGCGGACGCGGGGCTGTTCCCACTCCACAGGCTGTGGGCAACTCCAATCGTGGGTCGTCCCCGCGGACGCGGGGCTGTTCCTTGCAGCGGACGCGGGTAGTAGTTCGCCTGCGCGTCGTCCCCGCGGACGCGGGGCTGTTCCGTCGCCGAACTTCGCTGTCGCTTCGTCCGCTGTGTCGTCCCCGCGGACGCGGGGCTGTTCCGGGCCTCCAGTCCTTCGGTCAGGCGGCGCCCGGGTGTCGTCCCCGCGGACGCGGGGCTGTTCCGACGGCCATCCTGACCGCCTTAGCGGACCGGGGGTCGTCCCCGCGGACGCGGGGCTGTTCCGCCGCCCGTACTGGTCGGCTGGCAGGAAAGAAAGTCGTCCCCGCGGACGCGGGGCTGTTCCCTGATCGAGGTCGCACCGGGCGCGGTGGTCATCGTCGTCCCCGCGGACGCGGGGCTGTTCCGCGGTCAGCGTTGCGCGTTTCTACCAGAGCTTTGTCGTCCCCGCGGACGCGGGGCTGTTCCTCGGCCGCTGTCGTCGACGCAGTAGCACTCGCCGTCGTCCCCGCGGACACGGGGCTGTTCCGCTCTAAGCCTCGATCCACCGACCGATAGGTCGGCTGCCGAGTGTCGTAAACAGGAAAGTGCCCTCTGAACTGGGATGATCGCTGTTGTCTAGGCAACAAACATCCAGTCCGAGAGGGCACTTCGAGTGCAAGCTTCGCACAGATTCACCCCGACGTCCGCGACCTTCGACGATCAAAACCTCGTGTCGCTGGCCGGACTGGTCCCGGTCATGGCCCTGGCCGAACAGACCAAGCTGAACACGCTCCTCACAGAGAAGGTCTCGATCACCACGCCGCGGATCAAGTCCGGATCAGCCAACCCCGCACCCAAGCTCACCACGCTGATCGCGGGCATGTGCGCGGGCGCGGACAGCATCGACGATGTCAATATCCTGCGCGCGGGCGGCATGAAAACACTCTTCGATGGCGTGTACGCACCCTCGACGATCGGCACCCTGTTACGCGAGTTCAGCTTCGGCCACGCCCGACAACTGGAATCCGTGCTCCGTGACCACCTCCGCCACCTGTGTACCCGGATGGATCTGTTACCCGGCTCGGAGCAACGCGTGTTTCTCGACATCGACTCGCTACTGCGTCCGGTCTACGGACACGCCAAACACGGCGCCTCCTACGGACACACCAAGATCGCGGGCAAACAGGTCCTCCGCAAAGGGCTCTCCCCACTGGCCACCACGCTCAGCACCACCCACGCCGCGCCCGTGATCGCCGGGATGCGACTACGCGCCGGGAAAACCGGCTCAGCCAAAGGCGCGGGCCGCATGGTCACCCAGGCGATCGTGACCGCCCGCACGGCCGGCCTGCACGGTGAGATCCTGGTTCGGGGCGACTCCGCATTCGGCGGCCGGGCCGTCATCGGCGCCTGCCGCCGCCACGGCGCCCGGTTCTCCCTAGTACTGACCAAAAATGCCGCCGTGCAGGCGGCGATCGCCTCGATTCCCGACAACGCGTGGACACCGGTGCGCTACCCCGGCGCGGTCCGGGACCCCGATACCGGAGGCTGGATTTCCGACGCCGAGGTCGCCGACATCGCCTACACCGCGTTCGCGTCCACCACAGACCGCATCACCGCCCGGCTGATCGTGCGTCGGGTCAAAGACGCCGCGCGTCAGGACGAACTGTTCCCGGTCTGGCGCTATCACCCGTTTTTCACCGACAGCACCGAACCCACGACTGAAGCGGATATCACCCACCGACGCCACGCGATCATCGAGACCGTGTTCGCTGATCTGATCGACGGGCCGCTGGCGCACATGCCCTCCGGCTCGTTCGGCGCGAACTCCGCCTGGGTGCTCTGCGCGGCGATCGCCCACAACCTCCTGCGCGCTGCCGGCACCCTCGCGAGCACGACCCTGGGCAAGGCCAGGGGATCCACGCTGCGCCGCAAGATCATCGCTGTTCCTGCTCGGTTGGCCCGCCCGCAGCGCAAGCCCGTGCTGCACCTGCCCGCCTATTGGCCTTGGGCCTCGGCCTGGCAACGCCTCTGGCAGACCACTGCGACCACGCCCCTGACCACCTGAACATCCGTCCCCATCCCTACCAGCAGGAACGACAGTGGAAAGGCTGGGCAGACCAGCGGCAACACCACGCCCGGATCTCAGCCGCCCGCATTCCACAAGATCACGGGATACTCGCAAACCGAGTCGGTGGATCGAGGATAAAGAGGAACAACTGAGACTAAAACTGAGACTAGACGCGACCAGGGCGCTTCCGGATTCCGGAAGCGCCCTGGTCAATGCTGAGCCGCCTAAGGGAATCGAACCCTTGACCTACGCATTACGAGTGCGTCGCTCTAGCCGTCTGAGCTAAGGCGGCGGTGCGTGATGAAGCATACCGGGTGAATCAGCGTTACCGGCAGCGGCCACCGTCGTTAGGGCGAATGTGATCCCGGTCCCAGTCCGCCGACCGGTGTACCGCCGAGGAGGAACCGCCTGATGCGCAGTCGCCTGCATCTCGCCATGGCCCTGCCCGCCACCGCTGTCCTGCTCGCGCTGTCTGCCGCACCGGCACTGGCGGACACGCCGCCGACGTATCCGACGACGCCGGTTCCGAGCACGCCGGGGAACGAGCCGCCACCGTCGGCGCCGATCGGGCCGCAGCCGTTGGGGCACGCGGTCGGGGACGCGGCGACCGGGTTGGCGGTGATCCAGCTGTTGCCGGGCGCGGTGCCGGCTTCCACGATTCTGCCTGGTGCGTCGCGGGAGATCCCCAAGCAGGCGCTTGCCGAGATGGGTTTCGGCCTGTCCAGCGCGCAGGCCAACTCGGAGTCGTACCTCAACTACGAGCACGCGATCGCGCAGTCGTGCCCGGCCGGGCTGGCGATCGAGGGCAACGAACCGCAGGCACCCGGCTGCCTGGATCAGACCGCGTCGCCGGGCAATGCGCAGGGCATCACCGGCGGGCTCAACGCGCCGAGCAATCCGCTGCTCGATCTGGGTGTGCTCAACGGGCAGGTGCACGCGAACTGGAGCGACACGCTTGGTCCCTGTGTCGGCACGATCGCGGATTCGAGCACGTCCCTGGCCAGCGCGTCGCTGCTCAACGTGATCCCGACGACCGGACTGCCCTCGCTGAGCAACGGCAGCAGCATCAACAGCCTGCTCGACCTGAGCAAGCTCAACCCGGGCCAGCAGTCGGCCCTACAGTCCGACCAGAGCAACGGCTTCGGCGGGATCACCGGCACGTTGAGTTCGCTCGGCGGTCTGTTGCCTGCGGGTGGCTCCGGTTCGCTGGTGAGCCTGCCGAACACGCTCAGCACCCGGTCGGTCGTGTCGCTCGTGGACATTCCGGGTTCGGGGCACAAGGCGGTGCGGGCGGTGTCGACGATGCAGGTGGCCGGCGTCAAGCTGCTCGCGGGCACGCCCTACAAACTGGATCTCAACGTGGTCAGCCAGCCGACGCTGACGGTCACGTCGACCGGGGACGCGAGCACCTCCTCGATCAGCTACACCGCGCCGGTGATCCAGGTCGTGCAGGGCGGCAAGACCCTCTACACGATGGACGCGGCCAATCCGACCCAGGACATCCCGATCGGCATCCCACTGCCGAACATCGCATCGACCCTGCCGGACGCGCTGAAGAACCTGCCGGTCGTCGGCCTGCTGCCGGGCAGCAACGCCAGTCAGACCAGCGCGGCCACCATCGACATCGGCGTGTTGCGGCTGTCGGTCGCCGGGCTGAACCAGTCCAAGCAGGCGCTGGTCGGCGGCCAGAACGGGGCGCCGTTCACCGGCTACCAGCTGGGCGCCACCGCGAACATGCTGGACCTACAGGTGCTGCCGACCGCCGCGCTGAACATGCCGAACCTGCCGACCGCGCTGGCCACGGTCTCGCTCGGCCAGCAGGTCGCGCGGGCGTACGCGCCGGCTGGTGGGGTGGTGTGCGGGACGGCCGCCGTCGCGACCGGGCACTCCTGGCACGCCGAAGAAGCTGGCATGGACGAACGCTGCCTATGACGCCGTTCCGCTGTTCTGGCTGGGGACAGCGCTGCTGCTGGTCGGGGTCGTGCTGGTCGCGGCGTTGCCGGGAGCCGGGCGTGGCCAGCGGGTCAGCCGACCAGCAGCGCACTGAGCATGGCCTCGACGGCGATGCGCGGTTTGACGCTGACCTCGATGGCCTCGCGGCAGGCCAGCACCGCCTCCAGCCTGCGCAGCGTGGACTCGGGCGTCCAGTTGCGCGCGCAGGTGGCCAGGTCGGCGGTGAGGTCGGCGTGTGTGATGGCCGCCTGCGCACCGCTCTGTGTGACGAGCACGTCGCGGTAGAAGCCGGCCAGGTCGATCAGGGCCAGGTCGAGCGAGTCGCGTTGCGTTCGGGTCGCGCGGGACTTCTGCCGCTTCTCCAGGTCCTTCATGGCGCCCTTGGCGCCCCTGGTCGCGGCCGCTGTGCCCTTGCCGGTGCCGCCGGCGCCCATCGCGGTCTCCAGGGCCTCGCGTTCGGCGGTGTCGCGGGCCTGGCTCATCGTGCTCGCCTCGGTCTCCGCGCTCTTGACCAGGTCGTCGGCGCAGGTGAACACGTCGGCGAGGCGACGAAGCGCGGTCGGGATGCGTAGCACGGCCGTGCGACGTTCGCGCGCCGCCGGGTCGGTGGCAAGGCGACGGGCGCGGCCGACGTGACCGCCGCACACGGACGCGGCCCAGCGCGCGGTCGCCTCGTCGATGCCGTCGCGGCCGATGAGCACGTCGGCGATGGCGTCGGCGGACGGGGTGCGCAGCGCCATCACCCGACAGCGGGAGCGGATGGTCACCGAGACGTCCTCGGGGTGATCGGAGGGCGCGCAGAGCAGGAACACGGTCCTCGGCGGCGGCTCCTCAACCGCCTTGAGCAGGGCGTTCGCCGCGCCTTCCGTCAACCGGTCCGCGTCGGCGATGACCACGACCTGCCAGCGGCCCCCGGTCGGCCGCCGCGCCGCCGCCTGGACCAGTGCGCGCATCTCCGCGACCGAGATGGACAGGCCCTCGGGTTCGACGAACTTCAGGTCCGCGTGCGTGCCGGCGAGCACCGTCCGGCAGCCGGGGCACTGGCCGCAGCCGCGCCCGGTGATGCACTGTAGCGACGCGGCGAACGCGCGCGCCGCCGTCGAGCGACCGGAGCCGGGCGGCCCAGTGAACAGCCAGGCGTGCGTCATGGCGGACGTTGCCTCGACCGGTCGCTCGTTGACGATGTCGTCGGCCGCGGCCGACGCCGCGCGCAGGACGGCGACGGCTTCGGGCTGGCCGACGACGCCGAACCACACGTCCTGGGTGACCATTGTGGTCACTGCTGAGCCTCCACCGGATCCTGGATGGTCGAGGTCGGGTCGAACCGCGGGGTATCGGGCTGCGGGTCGGCTTTGCGGGCCACCAGCACCGGCAGGAGGCCGGCTCGGACCCGGTCGGCCACCTCGTCCTCGTCGCCGTCGGCGTTGACGACGAGGTAGCGATCCGGATCGGCGGCGGCCATCTCGGTGAGTAGGCGCTGCACCCGCCAGTGGTGTTCCGCGGTGCTGATGCCGCTGGTCACGGCGGTGGTGGCCGGGTCGCGGTCGAGCAGGATGGTGATGTCCGGGCGGAGCCTGCCGGTGGCCCAGTCGGCGAGGCCCTCCAGTTCGCTCTGGTCGAGTTCGCCCGCTGCGCCGAAGTGGGCGAGCGGCGAGTCGACGTAGCGCTCCATGACCACGATCGCGCCGGTGGACAGCGCCGGCATGACCTCGCGTTCCACCACGTCCGCGCGGACCGCGGCGGCGACCAGCGCGTGTGCGCGCGCTCCGGTCAGCTGCACGCCCTTGGCCACGGAGAACAGCCTGCTCTCATCGATGGCCGGATCGCTGGCCAGGTGCACGAGCCGGGTCCCGGTGGCCAGCCAGTCGACCAGCTTGCGGGCCTGCGCAGCGGTGTCGTGCTGGGTGTTGCCCTCGACCGCGATCAGCAGGCCGGGCACCTGGCGCGGCCTGCGCCGCAGGGTGTTGACGAGGTTGGTGATGATCGGCTCGGTGCTCCGGTCGCCCATCTGCTTGTAGGCGATGATGCCGACCAGCACCGCGAGCACGCCCGCGCCGAGCAGCACCGGCCGGGTCCCGTCGATGATCATCTGTTTGCCGAACACGATGATCGTCTGCTTGCGTGCCAGGCCGACCAGACCTGGCACGAGCAGGGTCGACGCGGCCAGGGTGACCTTCATCAGCGACTGGTAGACCGAGTTGATCCGGCCCCGGATCGAGTCCTCGACCTGCGAACCGATGATGGTGAAGCCGGTGAGGAACGCGACGCCGGCGCACGCGCCGACGACGGCTACCACGACCAGCGAGAAGACGATGTAGGGCGAGAGCGCTACCAGCGCGAGGGCGAACCCGGCCAGCACGATCGCCACGCCGAACAGCCGGTTGTGCGACATCCGCTTGGCCAGCCGGGGCGAGACCGCCATACCGACACCCGCGCCGATGAACGCGGAGGCGAGCAGCAGGCCGAACGCGGAGTCGCCGCCGAGCAGGCTGGTCGCGTAGAGCCGCGCGGTGCCGATGACCGCACCGCCTGCCGCGAACGCGCCGACCATGCCGATCATCAGGCCGCGGATCAGCGGGGTGGTCCTGGCATGGTGCAGGCCGTCGCGGAACATCGCGAACCAGCTCTGGCTGTCCTTGTCGCCCGCGTCCTTCCTGCGGTCATGATGGATGTGGCTGCGCCCGGAGATCTCCGGGATCCGGGTGGCCACGATGATCGCGGCGGCCACGTAGAGCAGGCCGTTGATGATGACGATGACCTTGGCGACGCCGAGTTGGCTGTTCCACAGGTGCAGGTTGGAGTTGATGCCGTTGACGATCGCGTAGAGGCCGAACGCGCTGATCGCGGTGACCCCGTAGGTCATCACCAGGCTGAGCTGGTTGACGGTTTCGATGTGGTCCTTGCGGCGCAGCAGGTTCGGGATGGCCGAGTCCTTGGCCGGGATCCACAGCATCGCGGTGCAGCCGATGAGGAAGTTCGCCGAGAACAGCCACCACGGGGTGCCGACCAGCGCGATCGACAGGAACAGGCCGCAGCGGATCAGGTCGACGACGACCATGACCCTGCGCCGGTCGAACCGGTCCGCGAGCAGGCCGCCGAGCGGCGCGAACAGCAGGCCGGGCAACAGCTGCGTGAGGACGACGAGGCTGAACGAGTAGCTCTGCGCAAGGTAGCTGCTCATCAGGTGGGTGATCAGGCTGGTCAGCGCGAGCAGCGAGAGCCAGTCGGCGATGCCGCACAGGTACGTGATGCCCAGCAACCGACGGAACGGCCGGATGGCCAACACGCTGCGCACCCGGTGCGCGGTGGACGCGTCGGACTCGGCCGGCCCGAGCAGACCGACTCGCTCATCCCCGTCCACGTCGATAGCGCTCACCCCTTGCCCACCTACCCCCGCCTCGTCAAGGCAAGGGTAACCGTCTCGATTTGGGGGAGCGCTGGGCACCGCGCCAGTCGGCACGGCGCCAGTCGGCGATCAGCCGAACAGGCCGGAGAGGTTGCCGCCGCTGCCGGAGCCCTGCACCACGAGCAGCACCAATATCACCAGGAACAGGATCGGCACGATCACCCTGAGCAGCACAGAGGCGGTCGGGTGCCTCCTGCGCAGCGGCTTCCGGCCGGTCAGGCCCCTGTGCGCCGCGTTAAGCAACTCTTCGGGGTCGCCGCCGAGATCGCGGACGGTGGCAGGCGTGTTGACCCGCCTTGCGACCGTGCGTGGCGCCGGAGCCGCCGGTCCGTTCACGGACACGGTCGGCGCGGGACGGACGTAGCGCGCCGGGCCGGCCGTTGGCAGCCGCAGCGGGTTGGTCGGTGGACCGGCCATCATCGCCTTGTCCACGGCGGCCCTGAGCGGCGCCTGATCGGGCGCTGCCGGCGCGCCGGGCACCACGACCCGGTCCGTCGGCACGTCGGCCCGCTGCCTCGGCGGTGTTTCGAACGGACTCGACGCGGCACCGGTCACCAGGCCGCCGAGCGGATCGCCCAACGGCTCGTCGGCCTGGAGCGCCTGGGTGCCATCCGGTCCGAACAGTTCATCAGCAGGCAACGTGACCACCCCTCGACACCATTGTGCGAGCAAGGGCCGACAGTTCGGGCAGCGTGCGACAACCGGCGCGTCTCGCGCGCCGTGCGGTCGTTCCAGGTCAGGCTCCCGGACTCAGGACTTGGTCGACTTGGCCTTCGACGTCTTCGCCGGTGCCTTCGCCTTGGTCGCCGTCGCGGTCTTGGCCGTGCTCGCCTTGGTCCTGCTGGTGGTTCGCTTCGGCCGCTGCGGTGCGTTGCGCCGGTCGGCGAGCAGCTCCGCGGCCCGCTCGTCGGTCAGCTCCTCGACGCTGTCCGCCTTGCGCAGCGACGCGTTGGTCTCGCCGTCGGTCACGTACGGGCCGAACCGGCCGTCCTTGACCACCATCTGCTTGCCGGACACCGGGTCGTTGCCGAGTTCGCGCAGTGGCGGCGCGGACGCGGCAGCCTGCCGACCGCGCTTCTTCGGCTCCGCGTAGATCTTCAGCGCCTCGTCCAGCGTGACCGTGAAGATGTCCTGCTCGGTCGCGAGCGAGCGGGAGTCCGTGCCCTTCTTCAGGTACGGGCCGTACCGGCCGTTCTGCGCGGTGATCTCCTCGCCGCCGGCCGGGTCGACGCCGACCACCCTTGGCAGCGAGAGCAGCTTGAGCGCGTCGTCGAGGGTGACCGTCTCGATGGACATCGAGCGCAGCAGCGAACCCGTGCGCGGCTTCGGCTTGGCTTCCTTCTTGGCCTTGGTGCCGGTCGCGGGCGCGTCCTCCTCGGGCAGGATCTCGGTCACGTACGGGCCGAACCGGCCCTCCTTGGCCACGATCTCGTGTCCGCTCACCGGGTCGGTGCCGAGCAGGCGACCCTCCTGCGGCGTCGCGAACAGCTTCTCCGCGATCTCCAGGGTCAGCTCGTCCGGCGGCAGTTCGTCGGAGAGGTTGGCGCGCTGCGCGATCGGCGTGCCGTCCGGGCCGGGCACCTCGCGCTCCAGGTACGGGCCGAACCGGCCGACCCGGACCACGATCTGCCGGCCCGCCTCGTCGGCGAACAGCGGGATCGAGTTGACCTCGCGGGCGTCGATGTTGTCCACACCGGACCCGACGAGCTTCTTCAATCCGTCGACGCCGATCGAGTCGGCCCGGCCCTCCTCGCCGTCACCTGCGCCGAAGTAGAAGCCGGTCAGCCAGTTGGTGCGGTGCGCGTCGCCGGCCGCGATCCGCTCCAGCGCGTCCTCCATGGCCGCGGTGAAGTCGTAGTCGACCAGCCGGCCGAAGTACTGTTCGAGCAGGCCGACCACTGAGAACGCGACCCAGGACGGCACCAGCGCGGAACCCTTCTTCCACACGTAGCCGCGGTCCTGGATGGTGTTGATGATCGACGCGTAGGTGGAGGGCCGACCGATGCCCAGCTCCTCCAGCTTGGAGATCAGGCTCGGCTCGGTGTAGCGGGCCGGGGCCGACGTCGAGTGGCCGTCCGGGGTCAGCTCGGTCGCGGTCAGCGCCTGGTCGCGGATCAGGTTCGGCAGCCTGCGCTCTGCGTTGTCCGCCTCGCCGCCGGTCTCGGTGTCCACCGACTCGACGTATGCCTTGAGGAAGCCGGGGAAGGTGATCGTGCGGCCGGATGAGGAGAACGTGCACTCCTCGCCGCTCGCGGCTTTGCCGATGATCCGCACGCTCATCGTGGTGCCGCGCGCGTCGGCCATCTGCGAGGCGATGGTCCGCTGCCAGACCAGCTCGTAGAGCCGGAACTCGTCGGCGGCCAGCTCGTTAGCGACCTGGCCCGGCGTTCGGAACACCTCGCCGGCCGGCCGGATCGCCTCGTGCGCCTCCTGCGCGTTCTTCACCTTGCGGTCGTAGCGGCGCGGCTGGGCCGGCACGTACTCGGGGCCGTAGAGCTCGGTCGCCTGTGCGCGCGCCGCCGTCAACGCCGTCTCGGACAGCGTGGTGGAGTCGGTACGCATATAGGTGATGTAGCCGTTCTCGTACAGCCGCTGGGCAAGTCGCATGGTCCGGTCCGCGGAGAAGCGCAGCTTGCGGCCTGCCTCCTGCTGCAACGAGGAGGTGATGAACGGCGCGTACGGCTTGCGGGTGTAGGGCTTCTCCTCGACCGAGGCGACGCTCAGTCCGGCGCCGCGCAGGGCCTCGGCAAGCCGACGTGCGTCGGCTTCCTCAAGCACCCTGACCGCGTTGCGGCCGGACGCGGCGGCGGCCTTGAGCCTGCCGTCCTGCCCGTAGTCGCGGCCGGTGGCAAGGCGCACGCCGTCCACCGCGGTCAGCCGGGCACCGAAGCTGCGCGGGCTCGCGTCCGCACCAGCGTCGAGCACGGCGGCGATGTCCCAGTACGAGGCGGGGACGAACTTCATCCGCTCTCGCTCGCGCTCCACCACGATCCTGGTGGCCACGGACTGCACCCGGCCCGCAGAGAGCTTCGGCATGACCTTCTTCCACAGCACCGGCGAGACCTCGTAGCCGTAGAGCCGGTCCAGGATGCGCCGGGTCTCGTACGCCTCGACCAGGTCGGTGTCCAGCTCACGCGGGTCCTGCGCGGCGGCCAGGATGGCCGGCTCGGTGATCTCGTGGAAGACCATCCGGCGGACCGGGATCTTGGGCTTGAGCGTCTCAAGCAGGTGCCAGGCGATGGCCTCGCCCTCGCGGTCACCGTCCGTGGCCAGGTAGAGCTCGTCGACGCCCTTGAGGGCCTCCTTGAGCTCCGTGACCGTGGACTTCTTGTCCGGGGTGACGATGTAGATCGGCTCGAAGTCGTTGTCGACGTTCACGCCAAGGTTCGACCAGGCCTCGCCCTTGTACTTGGCGGGCACCTCGGCGGCCTTGCGGGGCAGGTCGCGGATGTGTCCCCGGGAGGAGAGCACGACGTAGTTGTGGCCGAGGTAGGGCGCGATCTTGTCCGCTTTGGTCGGTGATTCGACAATCACCAACCGACGGCGGGACCCGTTCGTCTCGCCGCCGCTCTTCCGCGCTCGTGTCGACCCTGCCACTCTCGCCTGCCTTCTCCTACCAACGCTCCGGCTCGCCAGTGTGCACCGAACTCGCCATGGTGTGGCGCCCAGGTGCCGGCCGACCCATTGACCGCACCCGGCTCGGGCGTGGCCGGTCAGGGCCGCATCATGCCCATCGGCGTGCTGATTCGGGTGATTCGCTGAGTTGGCGAACATCACACCCGGCTCGAACTTTTTCACCCTAACGGCCGCGTCGGCCCGGCTGTTCCCGATAACGGTACGTGATCAGCCAGTGTCGACATGGTTGGGCCCGGCCCCGAAGCGATCGGAGCCGGGCCCAACTGCGGAAACAGGTGAATCAGGAAGCCCCGTTGCTGACGGTGTCTTCCTTCTTCTCCGCGGCCGGCGGCGCCTCCTCAAGAGCGGTCGGCCGCCGCTTGGACATGACCACCGCTGCCACGATGACCGCGACCGCGACCAGCGCGATGATGATGCGTACCGCGGTGTTGGCACTGGTGCCCACCGAGAAGGTGACGATGGCCGGTGCGATCAGCACCGAGACCAGGTTCATCACCTTGATCAGCGGGTTGATGGCCGGGCCGGCGGTGTCCTTGAACGGGTCGCCGACGGTGTCACCGATGATGGTGGCCTCGTGCGCCAGGCGAGCCCTTGCCGCCGTGGTTGCCGTCCTCGACCAGCTTCTTGGCGTTGTCCCAGGCACCACCGGAGTTGGCAAGGAAGATGGCCATCAGGGTGCCGCAGGCGATGGCGCCGGCCAGGTAACCGGCCAGCGGGCCGACACCGAGACCGAAGCCGACCGCGATCGGGGCGAACACCGCGAGCAGGCCGGGAGGGGCCAGTTCGCGCAGCGCGTCCCTGGTGCAGATGTCCACGACCTTGCCGTACTCGGGCCGCTGCGAGCCGTCCATGATGCCGGGCAGTTCGCGGAACTGGCGGCGCACCTCGTAGACAACGGCGCCAGCGGAACGGGACACCGCGTTGACCGCGAGGCCGGAGAACATGAACACGACAGCGGCGCCGATGGTCGACGCCGACCAGCACGTTCGGGCTGAACACCAGCGCGATGAAGTCGCGCTGGGCGTCCGAGGCGAAGATCGCGTTGCCCACGCCCGACCAGGTTCTTGGCCGTGCTGGCCAGCGCGGCGTTGATCGAGTTGATGTAGGAGCCGAACAGCGCGGTCGCGGCCAGCACCGCGGTGGCGATCGCGATGCCCTTGGTGATCGCCTTGGTGGTGTTGCCGACCGCGTCGAGGTCGGTGAGGATCTTGGCGCCCTCGTCGGTGACGTCGCCGGACATCTCGGCGATGCCCTGCGCGTTGTCGCGACACCGGGCCGAAGGTGTCCATGGCCACGATGACGCCGACCGTGGTCAGCAGGCCGGTACCGGCCAGCGCGACCGCGAACAGCGCGACGGTCACCGAACCGGAGAGCAGGAACGCGCCGTACACGGCGGCGCCGATCACGATCGCGGTGTAGACGGCCGACTCGAAACCGATCGAGATACCGGAGAGGATGACGGTCGCCGCGCCGGTCAGCGAGGTCTGGCCGACGGTCTTGACCGGCTTGTGCTCGGTGCCGGTGAAGTAACCGGTGAGCTTGAGGATCACGGCGGCGAGCACGATGCCGATGATCACCGCGATGGTCGCGATGATCGCCGGGCTGCCCGAAACCGTGCTGTCGCCCGAGTCGGTCAGCTGGCTGAACTGGCCGGGCAGGTAGGTCAGCGCGACGATCGTGCACAGCACGGCCGAGACGACCGCGGAGATGTAGAAGGAGCGGTTGATCGCGGACAGGCCGTTCTCGCCGGTCCCGCGCCTTGGTGATGTAGACGCCGAGGATCGCGGTGAGCACGCCGACGGCGGGCACCATCAGCGGGAACAGCAGACCCTGCACGCCGAATGCGGAGGAGCCCAGGATCAGCGCGGCGACCAGGGTCACCGAGTAGGACTCGAACAGGTCGGCGGCCATACCGGCGCAGTCACCCACGTTGTCGCCGACGTTGTCGGCGATGGTGGCGGCGTTGCGCGGGTCATCCTCGGGGATGTTCTGCTCGACCTTGCCGACCAGGTCGGCGCCGACATCGGCGGCCTTGGTGAAGATGCCGCCGCCAACTCGCATGAACATGGCGAGCAGCGCGGCACCGAAGCCGAAGCCCTCCAACACCTTGGGGGCCTCGCCGGCGTAGGAGAGCACCACGATCGTGGCACCGAGCAGGCCGAGGCCGACGGTCATCATGCCGACGACGCCACCGGTGCGGAACGCGATCTTCATGCCCTGTTCGCGGCCCTCGTTGTTGGCGGCCGCGGCGACGCGCACGTTCGCCCGCGTGGCCAGCCACATACCGAGATAACCGATGGCCGCGGAGAACGCGGCACCGATCAGGAAGAAGATGGAGCGGCCGACGCGCTCGCCGATCGAGTCGGCGGGGAGTGCGAACAGCAGCAGGAACACGACTACCGCGAAAATCGCGAGCGTACGGAACTGCCGGTTGAGGTATGCCGCCGCGCCCTCTTGGACCGCCTTGGCGATCTCCTGCATCTTCGTGGTGCCCTGGCCAGTGGCCAGCACCCCCTTGAGCAGGACATAGCCGACGACCAGAGCAACGAGGGCGATGACAGCGACCACGGCGAGAATGCCGCGGTCACCCCCGGTCAGCACGAGGCCGTCCGCGAGGGGCTGGGACATCCGTCCTCCTGGTGGTTATTGCCAGTTCTTCGCGTTCTGGCCGGTAACACCGACCGGCCATGACGCTATGTGGGCACCGCCAACTGGGGTGCGATGAGGGCGGAGTCTATTGCGCTGCGGAATCGTCACCTCGACCTGTCCCGGGCCGTGTACATACCGTTAGCAAGCGGCGCATTTCTTGATCGATACCTGGATCGATCAGGAGGGTCTTCAGGTCGTGTTCGGGCCAGTTGTCCCACTGATCTCGCCAGGACCGGTGACGAAGATGTGAAAGCAGTCACAATTTTCAACCGGGCGAGATTCTTGGTGAAATGCCCGAAAAGACCGGTCAGCTGGGGCCTCGTTGTTCTGTCACGATTGGGCTTCAAGTTGCCGATCTTGACTACTCAGCGTTGAGTGCGCGGCATATCGATGCACGATGGGTCACCGGGTACCACCACGAGCCGCCGTCGGAGGAAGAACGTCGGTGCTGGGTGCGAAACTCGAAGGCATGCGTGGCGATGCCGAAGCGAGCCGGCGACTGCTCGACCGGATCCTGGCCGGTGTGCCCGCGGGGGAATCTCCCCTGACCCACGTCGCCGACCTGCCCGCCCGCGAACCCCGACACGCCGAATGGCCGGCCTGGGCCGCACAGAGTGTGCTGGATGCGCTGGCCGGCAGCGGGGTCAAACTCCCGTGGACACACCAGGTCGAGGCCGCCAACCTCGCCAACGCCGGTCAGCACGTGGTGGTGTCCACCGGAACCGGCTCCGGCAAGTCCGTCGCCTACCAACTGCCGGTGCTCACCGCACTGGCCACCGACCCCAAGGCGACCGCGCTGTATCTGGCTCCCACCAAGGCACTCGGCGCGGACCAGTTGCGGCGCCGTGCACGACCTCGAACTGCCCGAGGTCCGCGCCGGCCACCTACGACGGCGACACGCCCATGGCCGAACGGGACTGGGTGCGCGCATACAGCAGGTGGGTGTTCACCAATCCCGACATGTTGCACCGCGGCATCCTGCCCAGCCACGCCCGCTGGGCGCGCTTCTTCCGCCGCCTGTCGTTCGTGGTGATCGACGAATGCCATGCCTATCGCGGCGTCTTCGGTTCGCACGTCGCTCTGCTGCATGCGCAGGCTGCGCAGGGTCGCCGCACGCTACGGCGCCAACCCGGTCTTCGTGATGGCCTCGGCCACCGTCGCCGAACCAGCCGAACTCGGCACCCGGCTGACCGGCCTGCCCTGTGCCGCCGTGACCGAGGACGGCTCGCCGCGCGGCGCGCGTACGGTCGCGTTCTGGGAACCGCCGCTGACCGACCTGCTCGGCGAACACGGTTCCCCCGTCCGCCGCTCCTCGGGCGCGGAAGCCTCCCGGATCATGGCCGACCTGGTTGTCGAGGGCGCCCGCACGCTCGCGTTCGTCCGCTCCCGGCACGGCGCCGAACTCACCGCGCTCGGCGCGAAACGCCTGCTCGCCGAGGTGTCCATGCCGCTGGCCCGGCAGGTCGCCGCCTACCGCGCCGGCTACCTCGCCGAGGACCGCCGCAAGCTCGAACGCAAACTCGACTCCGGCGAACTGCTCGGCGTGGCGAGCACCAACGCGCTGGAACTGGGCGTGGACATCACCGGCCTGGACGCGGTGCTGGTCGCCGGTTTCCCGGGCACGCTGGCCTCGTTCTGGCAACAGGCAGGCCGCGCGGGCCGCTCCGGGGGCGGCGCGCTGGTCGTGTTCGTCGCCCGCGAGGACCCACTGGACACCTATCTCGTGCACCACCCGGCCGCCGTGCTGGACCGCCCGGTCGAGGCGACCGTCCTGGACCCGACCAACCCGTACGTGCTCGCCCCGCAGTTGTGTTGCGCGGCAGCCGAAATGGCCATCACCGACGACTGCATCGCCGACTTCGGCGGCGCGGCGGCCCGCGAGGTGATCGACGGACTGGTGCAGGAGGGCGCCCTGCGCCGCAGGCAGACCGGCTGGTACTGGACGTCCCGCGAACATCCACATGCGACAGTCGACATCCGGGGCTCCGGCGGTGAACAGATCGCGGTCGTCGAGGGCGACTCCGGCCGCCTGCTCGGCACGGTCGACAGCGGATCAGCCTGCCGGTCCGTGCACGACGGCGCCGTCTACCTGCACCAGGGAGAGTCCTACGTGGTCGACGAGCTGGACCTGAACTCCGGCATCGCCCTGGTACACCAGGAAAACCCGGACTGGACCACGTCGCCGCGCAGCATCGTGGACATCTCGGTGGTGCGCCCGCTTGAGGAGAAGGAGTTCGCCGGGGTGCGGACCGTGCTCGGCGAGGTCGAGGTCTCCTCGCAGGTGGTCGGCTACCTGCGCAGGTTGCCCAGCGGCCAGGTGCTCGACCAGGTCCCGCTCGACCTACCGGTGGAACGCCTACACACCAGGGCGGTCTGGTACACGATCAGTAACGAGTTGTTGTGCGGCAGCGCGCCGGGAGGTGCCGGTCTGACTCCGGCACGCGTTCCCGGCGCGCTGCACGCTGCCGAGCATGCGGCGATCGGCCTGCTACCGCTGTTCGCGACCTGCGACCGTTGGGACATCGGCGGAGTTTCCACCGCCCTGCACGAAGACACCGGGGAGGCGACGGTGTTCGTGCATGACGGCCATCCCGGGGGAGCCGGTTTCGCCGATCGCGGCTTTGCCGCGTTGATCCCTTGGTTGGCAGCGACGCGGGAGGCGATCTTCTCCTGCGAATGCTCGACTGGCTGCCCGTCCTGCGTTCAGTCGCCCAAGTGCGGGAACGGCAACGAACCGCTGGACAAGGCTGGTGCGGTGGCCGTGCTGGACGCAGTACTCGCCGAGATCTCCTGAATCGGGGCGAGGGCCGGCCAACATGGCGATTACCTCTTTCGGATCGGTGTCACGGATTGGTCAGGCGGTGTGGTGAAACGGCGCGGTCAGGCTGCGAGCAGGTCGCTGTAGCCGGCCCTCTCGGGCACCGCGCGGAGCATGGCGTCCTGGACGACCCGCGAGGCAGGCAGATCCCAGCCGCACACCTCCGGCCGAACCCGCCAGTGCACGATGCCGTGCGGGAAGGCCGAGGGCGGCAGCGGAATGAAGCTGCCCTCGGTGTGCAGCACGATGTCGGAGTTGCCGGCGAGCGCGCTGTGCAGCCGGTCGCCCGCCTCGGTCAGGAACAGCCACCGGCCGCTCGGCGTGGCCGCGATCGGCACCGGCAGCCCGGTGGAGCGCAGCACGGCCGCGGTCTGCCGACCCAGCTGATCGCCGACCTCGATCGCGTCAAGGGTCTTGCCGGTGGCCACGAGCAGGCTGTGCGGCTCGCCGTTCCACCAGTCCGCGATCTCCTTCGCCTCGGCAGTGTTGATCCGCTCGGCCCAGTCCGCGAAGACCGGGATCGGTCCTTGCTCGCCTGCCGGATAGGTACCTGGCATGACCTGCCATCCGCGCCACGCCAGGCCGATCGCCTGGGCCCGCAGCTCGATGCGGAAGGCACCGTGCCAGCTATCCGACCAATCCATCGTCTTCAGCTCCTTGCGTTTACTTCGATCCGCTGTGGGCACCCTTGGTTTCGTAGTGGCGTGCCGCTCTGACTCAACACAACGGCATCACCCCTGCCGAACGTAAGTTGCAGTCGGCAACCGGTAGGTGCCGCACGGCGAACGCCGCACAGTACATATGTGCCTCCTCCGCGCACCGTGACCCGATCGTGGCCGGTCCGCGTAGATCGATCGGCCTGTGATGCCGCTCACCGCAGTCAACCGACCGCTGCTCGCAGTCGACCGCGCTCAACGGTCCGCCGGACCTGCCCTGGCACGGGCAGTCGCCGCGCCGAACCGTGCGAGCGGCCCCGCCGGCTCCGCGCTGGTCTGCACGAGCGCGTCCCAGCCGTCCAGGTGACAGCTCACGAGTTGCACGCGCATCCGATCGGTGACCCACCGGGCCCAGCCGCACGCCGCCTGCTCGCCGTCGGGCGCGTAGTCGGCAGCGGCCAGGGCCGCCAGATCAGCGGCGCCCGCCGCCCGATGCCGCGTCACGGCCGCCGAGCCAACGGCCAGGATGCCCGTTGCGAACACCAGCAGTGCCGCGATCACCGCCACCGTCCAGATGGTCGCCGACCCGCGATCGCCGTCGGCGTCGGTCACCGGCTCGGCCGGGCGTTCACTGCTCGGGATCATGCGTTTCCTTTCGTCGGGTCGTCGGGCGGCTGGGGCTCGCGCACGGCATACGCCTCGGCGTGCATGCTGACGCCGGGCAGGATGCCGCCAACCGGACTCGCCGCGACGGTGACCGTCACCGTGTCGGTGGTGATCGCGATGGTCACTGCCGCGCCGCTCGGCGCGATCTGCGCGGCGACCTTCCTGGCCTGCTCGGTCTCGCCCCTGGCGACCAGCCGGGCGGCTTCCCGCGCGGCGTCGGTGCACTGGATCTGACCGAGCAGCGCGCTGAGCCCGGCCAGTACCAGCGCCAGCACGATCAGCACGCCACCGAGACAGATCGCGGTCTCGACCGTGACCATGCCTCGATCGGCCGGATCCCGACTCCGTGCCGGTCGCGCCCGGCTGGTCCCGGTCATCAGAAACCCGCCGTCAGGGCGCGTTGCACCAGTGCTCCGAGACCGGTCACCACCGAATTGCCGGTGACCACCGCGTAGAGCACTGCCGCGAACGCGGCTGCGGCGATTGTCCCAATTGCGTATTCTGCCGTGCTCATTCCCTCGTCGGCCTCGAATCCCGCGAGGGCTCCGGTGCCGGCCGGCAGAAACGCGGCGGCGAGCAGCAGCCTTGACCTCATTCTTGTTCTCCTTCATTTTTCGTCCCGCGCGAGCACGGGAGTCCATTGTGGACGTTCATGGATCACAGCGTCGGGATCAGCCGGGTGGCGAGGCCGATCACGACCGGAACCACGCCGAGGCAGATGAACGCCGGCAGGAAGCACAGGCCGAGCGGTCCGGTGACCGCGACCGCGGCCCGCTGCGCCCTCGCCTCGGCCAAGTCGTCAGCGGCGGCCCGGACCTCGCTGGCGAGGTTCTCGGCGACGCCGGCGAGCGCGGCACCCGACCGCGCGGTGCGGCGCGCGCCCCTGGCCAGCCGTGCGGTGTCGGGATGGGCGAGGGCGGGTGCCCACGCCTCGACCGGGTCGGCGCCGAGCGCGATCAACTCGGCGGTGTGTCGCAGCGCGGGCCCCGCGTCGCCGGGAACCTCTGCTGCGATGGCCGCGACCGCGCTGGGCACGGGTAAGCCACCGCGCAGGCAGGCCGCGAGCAGATCCCAACTGCTCGCCAACATCAGCGGATCGGTCGAGCCGAGCGTGCGCAGGGCGCGTCGCCGAATGAAGCGCCGGCAGGCCAGGAAGACGACGACGCCGAGCATCAGACCGACCAGCGCACCCGACGGCCAACCGGCCACGATCATCGGCACCGCGCCAACCGAGACAGCGACGATCGCGGGCCGCGTCCCGGTGCCGAGATGCCGGCTCAACCAACTGAGTCGCGGATCGGACGGCTTGGCGAGTGCTGCGAGCCTACGGCGGGCGTTGACCTGGCTCGGGCCGATCAGCAGCGCGGCGGCGAACGCCAGCGGGGCAAGCACATGGCTGTTCATGGCACCTCCTTCTCGGATGGCCGACCTCGTTCTGTCCACTGTGGATCTGCGTGTCTCATGGCAGGGCCGCCTGGGAGGTGAGCGTCGCGATCCAGAGGACACCCGCGCAGACCAGGGCGGTGCCGACGGCCAGCAGGGTCTGGCCGATGCCGCTGGTGAGCAGGACGTGCAATGGCGCGGCGCCCATCAGCTGGCCGAGCACGATGCCGACGATCGGCAACGCGGCGAGCACGGTGCCGCTGGCACGCGGACCGGCCATTCTGGCCTGGACCTGCCTGCTGAAGCGAACCCGACCGTCGACGTCCTTGCGCACCGCGTCCAGCACCTCGGCCGTTGGCAGGCCGTGCCGGCGGGCCAGGGTGAGCGCGGCGGCGAGCGGGCGGAGCAGCCCGGCCAGGTGCGGGGCGCCGGCCACGCAGTACCGCACCGCGCGATCCACGTCGCCGCCGAGCCGAACCGCGCCGGCCACCGCGACGAGCACGGCAGCGGATTCCGGTTCGGCGTCCTCGGCGACCGCCGCTGCCGCTGCCGCAGCGTTCGCGCCCGCGTTCAACTCGGCGACCATGCCGCTGAGTGCCTGCGCCATGCCTTCGGTCGCGGCCAGCCTGCCACGTAGTTCGTTGCGGGCGCGCCAGCGCCGGAGGACGGTCAGGCCGGCAACGACGACGGCGATGGCAACGCCGAGGCCGGAGACCAGCAGCGCGGCGATGCCGAGCACCGCGATGCCGACGACCGGACCAGGCCGGGTGATCTTCGGTCGTGGCCAGCGGGACGGCGGGAGCAGGGTGATCACGCGCAGGCGGGTCACGCCGGATTGGGTCGGCCAGATCAGGATGGCGGCCGAGATGGCGATGATCGCGAGGCTCAGCATGGCGCACCACCGGGCGAGGCGAGCAGGTCGGTCAGGTGGGTCCAGCCGGCTTGGCGGCCGGTGGGTTGCCACGCGGGGAGGACCTGGATGCCGTTCGCGGTGCGGACGACCACGCCGATCTCGGCCAGTTTCCGGGTTCCGCCCGGCTCGCGGGAGACGTGCAGGATCACCCGCAGCGCGGCGGCGGCCTGGCTGTGCAGGGCAGGACGGGACAGGCCGCCGAGCGCGGCGAGGGCCTCCAGCCGGGCAGGGACCTCGGCGGGCGAGTTGGCGTGCAGGGTGCCCGCTCCCCCGTCGTGGCCGGTGTTGAGCGCGGCGAGGAGTTCGCAGACCTCCGCTCCTCGGACCTCGCCCACCACCAACCGGTCCGGGCGCATGCGCAGCGCCTGGCGGACCAGTTCGCGCACGGTCACTTCGCCGACGCCCTCGATGTTCGGCGGCCGGGCCACCAAGCGGACGACCTGTGGATGCCGGGGCTGCAACTCGCCGGCGTCTTCAACGCAGACGATTCGCTCGGTTTCGGGGACCTGGCCGAGCAGGGCGGCCAACAGTGTTGTCTTGCCCGTTCCGGTACCGCCGGTTACCAGGAAGGCAAGGCGAGCGCGGACGATCTCGGTGAGGAGGTCGGCCACGTCCCTGGTGAAGGTGCCGAGCCGCGCCAACGCGGCCAGGTCGTGTCTTGCCGGGCGCAGGACGCGCAGGGACAGGCAGGTGCCGTCCGGCGCGAGCGGCGGCAGGATCGCGTGCAGGCGGATCCGACCGTCCGCGCCGCTGCCGGGGAGCCAGGCGTCCACGTGCGGCTGGGCATCGTCGAGCCGGCGACCGGCGAGGACCGCGAGCCGGCCGGCCAGGCGGCGAACGGCTTCCTCGTCGGGGAAGGCGATGTCGGCCCTGCGCAGGCCGGCGCTACCGTCCACCCAGACCTCGTCGGGCTTGTTGACGAGCACGTCGGTGGTGTCCTGGTCGCGCAGGAGCGGCTCCAGAATGCCGGCACCGAGAAATTCCTGGTGCAGCACGCGAAGCGCGTCCAATAGGTCGGCGTCGCCGAGCACGCCGCCCGCCTCCGCGCGGATCGCGTCGGCGACAAGGGCGGGCGTGATGCCGGTGCCGTCGGTGGCGAGCCGTTGGCGGACGCGGTCGATCAGGTCGTCGCGGGTCACAGTCATGACGCCACCACCGGGGAGACGCGGTTGCACACGACATCGAGTACCGCGGTGGCCGCGGCGGCGAGCGGGCCGGTGGCGCGTTGCCAGAGGACGCCGCGCTCCAATGTGCTGGCCAGTTTGGGTTCCGGGCGCATCGAAGCGACCAGTGGCAGGCCGATCGCGTTGGCCACGTCGGCCGGGCGCAGGCCGCCGGGGGCCGGACCGCGCACCACGGTCTCGGCGCGGATTCCGCGATCGGTCAACCATTCCGCCATGCGGCGCGAAGCGGCCGCCGCGCGAACCTCGGCAGGGACGACCAGCACGGTGAGGTCGGCCCGGTCGAGGGCGAGCAGCGCGACTTCCGACGTGCTGCGTGGCAGATCGCAGATGACTGTCTCGCCCGCTCTGCGACCGGCCTGAAGCACGGCGGCGAGTGCCTCCGGCTCGGGGCCCGGACCGTCGCGGTCGCAGGAGACCATGGTGAGCCGGGCGTCGCCCTTGGTGCGGCCGGGTAGCGCGGATCGCAACGAGGACACCGGTATCCGACCGCCGCGCACCCGCAGTTCCGGCCAGCGCAGGCCGACTTCCGCCTCCGCGCCGAGCACGAGATCGATGCCGCCGCCGAGCGGATCACAGTCGACGAGCAGTGCGTTGTGCCCACGGCGAAGCGCGGCCATGGCGACCGATGCGGCGAACACCGACGCGCCCGCCCCTCCTCTCCCGCCGAGCACCGCGAGGATGCGGCCCTCGGTCGGGGATGGTCGATCCACCGCGTCGGCGAGCGCTTCGGTGATGGTGGCCGACTTCGTTGGCAGGGGAACTACATCGACGGCACCGAGGCGGACCGCGATCGGCCACAGGCCGTCTGGGGGTGGATCCTGACCGCAGACGATCAGCACATGTTCACGACGCGGGAGTTCCGCGTCCATACAGGCACGCGCAGCTGATTCGTCGAGCAGTATCAGGGGCGCGGTGGCCCAGGCTCTGCGCGCTCCGATGGCGTCGGGCACGCGGTGCAGTTCGCAACCGGCGGCCGCGGCCAGGCGAAGGAGTTCGTCGAGCAGTGGCTCGTCGCCGCACATGACGAGCGGGAGATCCGTATCCACGTTGCACCCCAACCCTTTTCGTTGATCGGCGGTCGCCTTGTCGATCGCCGGTTCCGTGCGCACAACGCTTCCGTGAACGCAAGCTCGGAACAACGACCATTGATCAACTTGTGGATAGCGGGAGCTGATGTGGATAACTCACGGCAGTACGCGGCGCGGAACGCGGATTTGTCAGGGCCCGCTGACATACTCGTCCGGGACGCTCCTGCGCCATTGTCGGGATTCAGGCCGTCATGCGGTCGGACCTGCGGACATGGGACGACCCCCGTCAGGGGGGAGGGACGGGGGTCGTCGTAGGTTCAGTCCCGGGGGGTCGGACTGAACCGGTCCGGCGATGCCGAACACCTCTACTGTATCCCCCCTACCGCCGCTGACGCATGCGCCTCGGCCGAATAGACATCGCAGCGAGTCTCGGTCGTGCTCGACGATCAGCGTCTGAACAGGTGCGCAGCGCCGGAAAATTCTCGGCGTGCGACGGCACACACCGGATGGGTTCATCCTGGGCAGTCACTCGAACGACACAATCGGCCCTCGCGCCGCAATTGAGACAGCATGCGAGCCAAGGCTTTGGGGAAACTGTTCATGTGGGTGACAAGACGCCCCCGAGCGGCGGTACCGACCATGGGTGGAAGACAGCTACACCGCTTGTTACCAGCGGGTTTGGTCACCCTTGGTTGCTTGACCGGTGCACCCGACCGAGCTCTTGAAGTCACGCTGGTCACAGAGGTACAAAGGACATGCGGACTTCAGGTCGGCCAGGGGGCCGGTAGAAGAGAAGCCGGGCCCACCCCGACAGAACTCCGTGCGCGGACACCAGGCACCCACGCGCAGCACGCCGCGGGAGGCTTGTCGTTGAGGGACTGCGTATCGGGACGCCGGACGCCGAGTCCCCGGCCATACGACATCGTTGCAGCTTGGTAACCTGGGATGTTCGCGCTGTTGGCGGCGCCCGTCGGTCTGACCGACGGGCGCCGCAGCATGTTCAGGGGAGAACCGTCCATTGGGCGGTTGACCTGCCCGGCCCGATGTGAGTAACTTGCCAATCCTGCGCCAAGTGTGGGAATGATTACCGATCCGGCGGCACGGGGAGTGGGCATGTCACCGATCAGCCGGCGTGGCTTCCTGGCCGCGTCAGCACTGGCCGCTCCGGCGGTCGCGGTCGCGTCGCGCAGCACCGTAGCCGCTGATCCGGCCCTGCGGCCGACGATTCTGCCCGGCGCGGACCAACTGGCCGCCGACGGCTGGCAGCAGCTGGCCGGGCGCAAGGTCGGCGTGCTGTCCAACCCGACCGGGGTGCTGATCAACCTCACGCACATCGTCGACTCGATGGTCGCCGCCGGGATGAGGCCGCTGGCCGCGTTCGGGCCTGAGCACGGCTTCCGGGGCACGTCGCAGGCGGGCGGCTCGGAGGGCGACTACACCGACCCGCGCACCGGTATTCCGGTCTACGACGCGTACGGCGCAACTGCCGAGGATCTGGCCGGGATGTACACCAAGGCCGGGGTCGACACGGTGCTGTTCGACATCGCGGGCGCCGGGGCGCGGTTCTACACCTACACCTGGACGATGTACCTGGCCATGCGGGCGGCGGTGCTGACCGGCGCGTCGTTCATGGTGCTTGACCGGCCGTGCCCGATCGGCGGGCAGGCGTACGGGCCGCAGCTCGATCCGGCCTATGCGACGCTGGTCGGGCTCAAGCCGATCGTGCAGCAGCCCGGGATGACCGCAGGCGAGCTGGCCAGGATGTTCAACGAGCTGTTCCTGCCCGGCGACACCGGCGGGAAACGGTTGTCCAGCCTGGAGATCGTGCCCGTGCGCGGCCTGCGCAGGGATGACCTGTTCTCCGACACGAACCTGCCATGGGTGCTGCCGAGCCCGAACATGCCGACCGGCGCCACCGCGTTGGTCTACCCGGGGACCTGCCTTTTCGAGGGCACGGTGCTGTCCGAGGGGCGGGGCACCTGCCGGCCGTTCGAGATGATCGGCGCACCGAACATCGACTGGCACTGGGCGGAGACGCTCAACACCATGAACCTGCCCGGAGTCGAGTTCCGGGAGAACTACTACGTGCCCACTTTCAACAAGTTCGTCAACCAGACCTGCGGCGGGGTGCAGCTGCACATCACCGATCCCCGCCGGATCGACGCGATCCGCACCGCGGTCGCCATGATCGTCACCGCGAAGAAGCTCTACCCGTCGATCTTCGGGTGGACCCCCAACAACTACATCGACAACCTCAGCGGGTCGAGCAGGCTGCGCACGATGGTCGACGCCGGAGCGTCCACAGAGGACATCGTTGGCGCGTGGCAGGGCGAACTCGCTCGGTTCCGGGTCGAGCGGCAACCGTTCCTGCTGTACCGATAAGCCTTCAGCCATGCTGTGCAGATGAGACAGACGAGGTGGTCATGTCCAGTCGCAGAGTCGCCCTCAGCGCGTTACTGCTCGCCGTGGCGGCGGGGATGAGCGCGATCCCGGCCGGCGCGTCGACCGACGCCCCGAACTGGCCCGCGCCGAGCTTCGGTCGCTTCGACCAGCCGCAGTCGGGCTTCATGCCGGACTGGACGACGCTGCGCGACGGCACCCCGCAGGAGGTCGGGCTGGACCCGAGCGTGGTCGCCGCCGCGCAGCAGCAGGAAGCGAACTGGACGCAGAACCAGCCGGGTACCGGGCATCCGATGTTCTCCGGCGAGGTCACCATGCTCGTCCACGACGGCGTCGTGGTGTCCAAGCAGGCGGCCGGATACGCGTTGCGTTACGCCGACCAGCAGGGTGATCTGCTCCCTGCCGACCAGCAGATCCCGATGCGCACGGACACCATCTTCGACCTCGCATCGCTGTCCAAGCTGTTCACCTCGATCGTTGCCGTGCAACAGATCCAGGCCGGCAGGCTGGACCTGAACGCGACCGTGGCCAGCTACCTGCCGGCCTTCGCCACCAACGGCAAGGGCGACATCACCATCGAGCAGCTGCTCACGCACACCTCGGGCCTGCCGCCCGACCCGAGCCCGGCGCTGTGGACCTACGCGACCATGCCGGAGCGGATCGCGGCGATCATGAACACCGTGCCGCAGTACCCGGCCGGCACCACCTACCTCTACTCCGACCTGAACATGCTGACGTTGCAGCAGGTGTTGCAGCAGATCACCGGCAAGACGCTGGACGCGCTGGTGCGCGATGGCATCACGAGGCCGCTTGGCATGCGGGACACCATGTACAACCCGCCCGCCTACCTCAAGCCGAGGATCGCGGCCGAGGAGTACGAGGTGGGACCGGGCGAACCGCAGCGCGGCCTGGTGTGGGGCTCGGTGCACGACGAGAACGCGTGGGCCATGGGCGGTGTCGCAGGGCACGCCGGCGTGTTCTCCACCGTGGCCGACATGGCGATCCTGGCGCAGGCCATCCTCAACGGCGGCGCCTACGGCGGGCACCGGATCCTGAGCCAGCAGTCGGTCGCCATGCTGGAGTCCAACTACAACCAGAACTTCCCAGGTGACTCGCACGGGCTCGGGTTCGAGCTGGACCAGCGCTGGTACATGGGCCGGCTGGACAGCCCGTTCACCCTTGGCCACACCGGGTACACCGGCACCACGATCGTCATCGACCCGGTGTCGCGGTCGGTCGCGTTGCAGTTCAGCAACCGGGTGCACCCGACCCGCAACTGGGGCTCGACCAACCCGGCGCGCAGGGCCGCGGACGACGGCCTCGCCAATGCCATGGCGGTGCGGGCTCCGGGGGGCGGCCCGTCCTGGTACTCGGGCATCGGCGACGCCACCACCGCGACGTTGACCACGACCGTGTCGCCCAAGAGCGGGCCGACGAAGATCAGCTATGACACGTTCGTGGACACCGAGCCGTGCTGCGACGTCGTCACGCTACAGACCAGCACGGACGGCACGAACTGGACGGCGGTGCCGCTGACCGTGACCGGCAAGGGCGCGCCAACCGGCGAGGTGACCTCCCTCTCCGGTGGTGACCGGACGTGGTGGCACGTGACCGCGCAACTGCCGGCGACGACAACCGGTTCGTTGCTGGTGCGGTGGCAGTACGTGACCGACCCGGAATACACCGGGCGCGGGGTGAACATCGCGGGTGTTCGGGTGAGCGACTCCTCGGGGGTGTTGCTCGACGGTGACCGCGATCCACGCGCGTTCACCGGCGTGAACTGGGCGCTGAGCTGGCGTTGATCCGGGGGCGGATCGGCAGGCGGGATGGGTGCGATGAGGCGGACGACAACGGGGAATTTGCCCGGATGGCGCGGTTCTCCAGCGGGTTTGGTGACTGCGCGACATCCGGATATGCCCTGGCAGTCACGCTCGTTGACCACCCACCGTACAGTTAGTAAGTTTCCCACGTGATCTCTTCCAGTTCGACCGAGTCCAGCCCACTGGTCCGCATCCGTTCGCTGCTGCCGGGCCTCGCCAGGGCCGAGCAGCGGGTCGCGCACGTGGTGCTTGAGGACCCGGCGGGCGTGTCCCGCCGCAGCATCACCGAGGTCGCCGACGCGGCCGGCACGAGCGAGACGACGGTGACCCGCTTCTGCAAGGCCGTCGGCGTCAGTGGTTACCCTGAGTTGCGCATCGCGCTGGCCGCGGACACCGCGCGGGCGGCGGCGCGCAGTGACCGGGACCTCGACCGCGACCTCGGCGGGGAGATCGGCCCCGACGACGACCTGCGCCAGGTCGTCGGCAAGGTCGCGTTCGCGGACGCGCGCGCGGTCGAGGAGACCGCGGATCAGCTCGACATGGCCAACCTCGATCGCGTCGTGCAGGCCATCGCGGGTGCCGGCCGGGTCGACGTCTATGGCGTGGGGGCGAGTGCTTTCGTCGCGCTGGACCTGCAACAGAAGCTGCATCGGATCGGCCGGGTCTGCTTCGCGTGGAGCGACACGCACATCATGCTGACCTCCGCGGCCGTGCTGCGCCGAGGCGACGTCGCGGTGGGCATCTCGCACACCGGCGCGACCACCGACACGGTCGAGGCGCTGCGCGAGGCACGCGAGCGCGGCGCCACCACGGTCGCCCTCACCAACTTCCCGCGCTCGCCGATCACCGAGGTCGCCGACCACGTGCTGACCACGGCGGCCAGGGAGACGACGTTCCGCTCCGGTGCGACCGCGAGCAGGATCGCGCAGTTGACCGTCATCGACTGCGTCTTCATCGGCGTGGCGCAGCGGCACATGGACACCGCGCTCGCCGCGCTCGACACCACATATTCGGCGGTCGGCAAACACAGGCTGGAAGTGCGCCAGGACGGCCGTCGACGGCCCAAGGAGGGCAACGAGTGATGCCACCGGACATGGTTCGAGTCGACTCACCAACGGAACTACGAAATCCGGCGACGACCGACATCGACCAACTGTCCACGTTGGACATCCTCTACAAGATCAATGCGGAGGACGCGACCGTGCCCGGCGCGGTCGCGGCGGTACTTCCCGAACTGGCCAGGCTCGTCGACTTCGCGGTCGCCGCGCTGCGAGCCGGGCATCGGGTGCACTACATCGGCGCCGGTACGTCCGGCAGGCTGGCCGTGCTCGACGCGGCTGAACTGATCCCGACCTTCAACATCCCCGGCGACTGGTTCATGCCACATCACGCGGGCGGTGCCGGGGCGCTGCTGCGCGCGGTGGAGAACGCCGAGGACGATGCCGACGCGGGCGCAACCGAAATGCGCGAACACGTGCACGCCGGTGATGTGGTCGTCGGCCTGACCGCGTCCGGGCGCACCCCGTACGTGGTCGGCGGGCTGGCCGCGGCCCGCGAACTCGGCGCGCGCACCGCGCTGATCTCGGCCAATCCCGGCGCGTCCGCGAACGACTCGGTCGACGTGCCGATCGCGGCCGAAACCGGGCCGGAGGCGATCGCCGGATCGACCAGGATGAAGGCGGGCACCGCGCAGAAACTGCTGCTGACCGCGTTCTCGACCGCGACGATGGTGCGGTTCGGCCGCACCTACTCCAACCTGATGGTCAGCATGCGTGCGACCAACGCGAAGCTGCGTGGACGCACCCTGCGCATCCTGCGCGAGGCGACCGGGGCGGCCGAGCAGGACTGCGCGAACACGCTGGCCGCCGCCGACGGCGATCTCAAGGTCGCGCTGGTGATGCTGGTGGCAGGCGCGGATCCGGCGCGCGCGGCCGCCGCGCTCGACCGCGCGCACGGACACGTGCGCACCGCGCTTGCCGCGCTCAGTTCCTGACCTGGCGGCCGAACCGGCCGGCCCATTCGAGCAGTTGGTCGACGAGTTCCGGTGGGGACACCACCTCGAACTCGGCACGCAGGGTGCCGAGCGCCATCACGGGCCAGTCCAGGGTGTCCGAGGTCATGACCATCCGGCAGCTGTGCTCGTCGATCGGCTCGACAGTGCTCCACCGGCCAGTCTTCTCCCGCACCAGCTCTGCGGACGCGTGCACGACGACCTCGCTGCGGATCGGCATCGGCACATTGCCCATGCCGAGACCGTCGCGCACGAAGGCGGCCGCGTCCTTCGCCGGCAGTTTCCGTTGCCGGAACCGGGCGCCGGTGCCGTGCGGGTCGCTGAGCCGGTCGATGCGGAAGCTGCGCCAGTCGTTGCGCAGCAGGTCGTAGCCGACCAGGTACCAGCGTCGCCCGAGGGAGACGAGCCGGTGCGGTTCGACGTGCCGCTCGGTTCGTCTGCCGTCGGCGGCGGTGTAGCCGAACCGAATGCGCTCGTCGTCTCGGCAGGCGAGGGCGATCGTGGTGAGCACGTTCGGGTCGACCGGTGCGCGGGTCGGACTGCCGGGTGTCGCGGGCACGGTCATCGCGCGCAACGCCTCCACCCTGCGCCGCAGCCGGGCGGGCATCACCTGGATGACCTTGGCCAGCACCCGCACCGACGACTCGGCGATGCCCTCGACCGGTCCCTGCGCCGCGGCCTGTAGCCCGACCGCGAGCGCGACCGCCTCCTCGTCGTCGACCACCAGCGGCGGGAGGACGGCGCCGGCTGCGAGTTGGTAGCCGCCGTCGACCCCGCGTTGCGCCTCGACCGGATAGCCGAGTTCGCGCAGCCGGTCCACGTCCCGCCGCAGCGTGCGCACGGAAACGCCGAGCCGATCGGCCAACTCCGTGCCTGGCCAGTAGCGGTGCGTCTGCAACAGGGACAGCAGGCGCAGGGTCCGCGAGCTCGTGTTCGCCATGTTTTTCAGTTTCCCTCGAATTGAGGTCAGAAAGTGGCCGCTATGGGTCATAGCGTAGCTCTCAACAGGGAGTTCACCCGAACGAAAGGCGACCGAGATGACCACCACCGAGACCATCACCGGCGAACGCGCTGACCTGCTGGAGAGCCTGGCCAAGCAGCGGTTCTTCCTGCGCTACACGGTCAAGGACCTCAGCGAGGAACAGATCCGCCAGCGCAGCACCGTCAGCGAGCTGACCCTCGGCGGGCTGATCAAGCACGTCACGCACGTCGAGCACCAGTGGACGAGCTTCATCGTCGAGGGCCCCTCCGCGATCGGGAACTTCGGCACCGAGTTCACGCCGGAGCAGATCGCGTATTGGGCGTCGATGTGGCAGCTCGGCGAGGAGGAGACGCTGGAGCACCTGCTGGCCGAGTACGAGAAGGTCGCGCAGCGCACCGACGAACTCATCGCGTCCCTGCCCGACCTGGACGCATCGCACCCGCTGCCCGAGGCGCCGTGGTTCGAGCCGGGCGCGCGGTGGTCGGCCCGGCGCGCGCTGCTGCACATCGTGGCGGAGACGTCGCAGCACTCCGGCCACGCCGACATCATTCGCGAGGCCATCGACGGCCAGAAGACGATGGGCTGAACCGGGAGGGCACTAAGCTTTCCGCGTGCGGCTGCGGCGGTGCGGGTCTGACGCGGTGTTGATCGAGGTCGACTCGCTTGACGAGGTGGACGCCGTGCGAGCGGCACTGGCCGAGGCGGCGGAGGTCGGGCGGCTGCCCGACCTCGCCGAACTGGTGCCCGCGGCGCGGACCGTGCTCGCCGCGGTGCGGCCCGGTTCCGGCGGGCTCGCCGCGTTGCGCGACGTGCTGGCCGGGATCGACCTGACCGCTGCCGTCCACCGGGACTCCCGCGAGGTCGTGCTGCCGGTGCGCTACGACGGGCCCGACCTCGAACTGGTCGCGGAAACCGCGGGCATCGGCGTCGCCGAGGTAGCCGCCGTGCACAGTGGGGTCGAGTACTCGGTGGCGTTCTCCGGTTTCGCGCCCGGCTTCGGTTACCTCGTCGGCCTGCCGGACGTGCTGTGCCAGCCGAGGTTGGACCGGCCGAGGACCAAGGTGCCGGCCGGGTCGGTCGGGATCGCCGGCGAGTTCACCGGGGCGTATCCGCGGTCCTCCCCCGGCGGCTGGCGGCTGATCGGGCGGACCGACGCGGCGCTGTTCGACCCGCGTCGGGACCCGCCCGCGCTGCTGGCGCCGGGCGACCGGGTGCGATTCGAGGCACTGGCATGAGGACCATCGCGATCCTGGCCGCCGGGCCGCAGATCCTGGTGCAGGACCTGGGCAGGCCCGGGTTCGCCCATCTTGGCGTGCCACCGTCCGGCGCGCTGGACGCGCCTGCGTTGCGGTTGGCGAACCGGTTGGTCGGCAACGCGGAATCATTGGCCGGACTGGAAGTTCTGCTCGGCGGGCTGCGGCTGCGCGCGGAGTGCTCGTGCGTCGTCGCGGTCACCGGACCGAGCACATCGGTCACTGTGGACGGTCGGGAGCGGGGCACGCACCTGCCGATCCATTTGTCCGCACGGGACGAACTGCTCGTCGGCCAGCCAGTGGACGGGCTGCGCAACTATCTCGCGGTCAACGGCGGCATCGCGGTCGAGCCCGAGTTGGGCAGCCGGTCGACGGACCTGCTCTCCGGCATCGGGCCCGCCGCGGTGCGCGCGGGCGACGTGTTGCCGTTGGGCCAACCGCGCGGATTCGCGACCGGCGCGGATCAGCTGGCCGCGATGGCCGTGCCGGCCGAGCTGACGCTGCCGGTGCTGCTCGGGCCACGGGACGACTGGTTCGACGATCCGGCCGCGCAGCTGCGCGCGGGGACCTGGCGGGTGTCGCCGGAGAGCAACCGGATCGGGCTACGGCTGACCGGGCCCGCGCTGCGCAGGACCGACGCGTTCGACGGGCGGGAGCTGCCGAGCGAACCCGTGGTGACCGGCGCCGTGCAGGTGCCGGCGAACGGACGGCCGGTGGTGTTCCTCGCCGACCATCCGACCACCGGCGGCTACCCGGTCCTCGGCGTCGTGCCCGCCACCGACCTGGCCGCATTGGCGCAGGTCAGGCCGGGCACGGTGATCAGGTTGCGACCGCTCTAGTACTCGGACTCGTACAGCGCGGTCAGCTCGGCGTGCAGCGCCGTCGAGTCGGGCAGCGCGACGCCGTCCAGAGTGTGCACGCGGGTGATCTTGCGCACCGACGAGGCGAGGAACAGGCCGTCCGCGCCGGTGAGTTCGTCGACCCGGACCGACTCGATCTTGACCGACCAGCCGGCGCGTTCGGCCGCGCGGAACAGGCCCGCCTGGGTGGTACCGGGCAGGATGCCGATGTTCGGCGGCGGGGTGCGCAGGGTGCGGCCGCTGGCCAGGATCAGGTTGGAGGTCGGGCCCTCCAGCACGGCACCGTCGGTCGAGGTGAAGATCACCTCGTCCGCGCCGCGCCGCGCGGCTTCCCGGCCCGCCGCCATGTTGACCGCGTAGGACAGCGACTTCGCGCCGAGCAACAGCCAGGGCGCGCGTTCGGCGAGTCCCGAGTCGAAGCCGCGCTCCAGGGTGACCGCGGCGACGCCGTCACGGCGCTGGTCGCGGATCTTGCTCGCCACCTCGATGCCGAGCGCGAACCCGGTCGGCGTGCCGTCGCCGCCGTCGATGCCCCTGGTGTAGACGAGCTTGAGGGCCATTTCCGGCGAATCCGCCCAGGACCAGCGCTCGATCACCTGCGCGACCCGCGCCTCCCACACCGCTCGGTCCGGCGGCGGCAGCTCCAGCAGCCGCGCGGACCGGGCCAGCCGGGTGAGATGCAGGTCGAGTTCGCGAGGTTCGCGATCAACAACGAGCACGGTTTCGAAGATGCCGTCACCGCGCATGAGCCCGAGGTCGTCGACTCGGATCTGCGGTTGGTCGGGATCGGCGACGTTTCCGTCCAAGGTCACCAGAACGCGCATGCGGTGAGCTTAGTGCGACAACGCACTACCATCGGCGGGGTGGCAGATGTGCAGGGGGCCGGCAGCAGGGTGCCGCGCAACGCGGCCGCACTGCGCAACACGCTGCACGCGCACGGCATGCGCATGACTCCGCAGCGGCAGCTGATCCTGGACGCCGTCCGTGACCTGCAGCACGCCACCCCCGAGCAGGTGTGCCAGCGGGTGCAGGACACCGCGCCGACGGTCAACATCACCACCGTCTACCGGGCGTTGGACCTGCTCGAAGAGCTCGGCCTTGTGCGGCACACGCACCTGGGACACGGCGCGCCGACGTATTCGGCGCGTGAGCACGAACACGTGCACCTGGTCTGTCACAGCTGCGGGCGGGTGATCGAGATGCCGACCGAATCGCTCGAACCGATGGTGCGCAGCGTCCGTCAGGAATGTTCGTTCGTTCTGGACGTTAGTCATCTTGCACTGTCCGGAACGTGTCGCAACTGCTCGGCGAAGGCGGGAACGTGACCTCTCCTCTGGTGGAATTCAAGGGTGCCGTCGCGGCGTCGGACGACTCGCCCGATCACGGCGTCGCCTGGCACTACGGCGATCCGTTCGCCGAGCAGCGGACCGCTGTGCGTTCGGTTGCCGTCGTCGACCGCTCGCATCGCGGGGTGATCGCGGTCCCCGGCGACGACCGGCTGGACTGGCTGCACTCGCTGACCTCCCAGCACTTCACCTCGCTCGGCGAGCCTGCCGGCACCGAGGCGCTGATCCTGGACGCGCACGGGCACGTCGAGGACCACATGGCCGTCGCGCACACGAACGGCACCGTGTGGCTGGACACCGAGGGCACCCGAACAGCTCCCCTGTTGTCCTATTTGGACTCGATGCGGTTCTGGTCGAAGGTCGAGCCGAGGGACGCGAGCGCCGAACGCGCGGTACTGACCGTGCTCGGCCCGGACGCCGCCGCGCTGCTCACCGGCCTCGACCTGCCGATGCCGAGCGAGCCGTACCAGGTGATCGAGTTCGACGGCGGGCTGGCCCGACGGATGCCGTGGCCCGGCCGCAACGCCGTGGACCTGCTGATCGACCGCGACGCCCTGGTGCCGACCTGGAGCCGACTGACCGACGCGGGCGCCCGCCCCGCGGGGAGCTGGGCGTTCGACGCGCTGCGCGTCGAGGCGCTGCGGCCCCGGCTCGGCATGGACACCGACGAGCGCACCATTCCGCACGAGGTCAACTGGATCGAACCGGCCGTGCACCTGAACAAGGGCTGCTACCGAGGCCAGGAGACGGTCGCGAAGGTCTTCAACATCGGTCGGCCGCCGCGTCGGATGGTGCTGCTGCACCTGGACGGTTCGCAGGACGTGCTGCCGGAAACCGGCGAGCCGGTGCTGCTCGGCGAACGGGTGGTCGGCCGGGTCGGCTCGGTCGTGCGCCACCACGAGCTGGGCAACGTGGCGTTGGCGCTGCTGAAGCGCTCGGCGCCGGTGGACGTCGAACTGACCGCGGGTGCCGACGATCACGTGGTGCAGGCCGCGGTCGATCCGGACTCGGTGACGCCCGACGGCGCTGCTCCCGGCCGAGCGGCCGCCCAGCGTTTGCGTGGTTAGGGCACTGCGTGGTTAGGGGCAGGACCGCCCAACCGAGTGACGCGCGCTGCGCCAATAGCTGACTGTTCCGCGAACAGCAGGGGCCGAACGGGCGACTGACCTCGATGCCGGCGCCGGGAACAGCCGGAATGTGTCAGTATCGCGGCCATGACTGCTGCCGCCACCACCTCGCCCGGCACGCTGATCACGGTCGCCCCCACCGGGGCGGAACACGCCAAGGCCGACGTGCCGAACCTGCCGGTCACCCTTGCCGAGCTGGTCAGCACCGCCCAGGACTGTGAACGCGTCGGCGCGACCATGATCCACGTGCACATCAGGGGCGCGGACACCAAGCCGACGTTGGACCTCGGTCTGCTGAAGGAGACCGTTGCCGCGCTGCGCGAGAACACCTCGCTGGTCGTGCAGCTGTCCACCGGCGGTGCGGTGACCGATCCGGAGGCGGATCGGCTGCGTGTGCTCGACGCCCTGCCGGACTCGGCGTCCTGCACGATGGGCACTGTCAACTTCGGCGACGACGTGTTCATGAACCGCTGGCAGTTCATCGTCGAACTGCACAAGCGGATGGCCGAACGCGACATCGTGCCCGAGTACGAGATCTTCGACCTCGGTCAGTTGACCTCGTTGCGGCGGCTTTTGGACGACTACGGTCCGCCAGCGGGCGGTCACGTGCACGTCGACCTGGTGATGGGCGTGCCGGGCGGCATGCAGGGCAATGTGGAAACGGTGTCGGCGGCGCTGCGGGACATCCCGGAGGGCGCGAGCTTCTCCGCGACCGGCGTCGGACGTGTCAGTATTCCTGTGATGCTGGCCACACTCGCGGCCGGCGGTCATCTGCGGGTCGGCATGGAGGACACCATCAGCTACGCACGCGGCGAGCGTGTGAAGGACAACGCACAGCTCGTCGCCCGTGCCGCTGGCCTGGCCAGGATCGCGCAACGGCCCCCCCTGCCGGGTGCGGCGGTGCGCGAACTGTTGGGTGTTCGACCAGCTGTCCGGCATGATGGTTGAGGCCAACAACAAACTAGCAACCAATATTGGCTAGCCCCGGAATGTGATTCAGGATGGTGTCGTGATCGAGGTCCGTCCTGGCGGGCGCCGTCGCATCGACCGCGTGCTCGACCCGGCGTATATGCAGGGCGTGCAGACCTGCACGCTTGAGGAAGTCCGCGCGCTGCGTGACGAGGCCGCGCAGGAGGAGACCGACCTGTCCTACCTGCGCAGGTTGCTGCACGGCCGGATCGACATCGTGCAGGCCGAGCAGCGCAGACGAGCCGAGGGCGGTTCGGCCACCGTAGTCGAGTCGCTCGCCGAGATCCTGGCCGCGAACGTGGTCGGCCCGGCCACCGGCTCGGGACGGCACAGCACCCTGGAACCGTCACGCGCCGAAGCGCACCGGCGACACGTCGAAGCGCTCGTATCCGACGTGGACCTCTCGGACGTGAGTTCGCTCTCGGACGAGAAGCTGACGCACGCGCTGGAGACCTACCGCGCCGAGGAGGCTTCGGTGTCCCGACGGCGGCGCGAGGTACAGGGCGTCATGGACAAGCTCAACGAGGAGATCGCCGAGCGCTACCGGGGCGGCCGCGCCTCGGTCGACGAACTCCTCGCCGAGCAACGCAGGCGCGACACCTGACCCAGCCCTCGGTACCGGGGTCAGTTGAACCGCTCGTGCGCGGCGATCAGGCCCCAGAACTCGCGGAGCTTGTCGTAGTGCGTTGCGATGCCCTCCGGATCGCCCGCTTCCATGGCGTCCTCGATCGCGTGCACGTCCTGCGCCGACGTGTCCGCTTCCAGATCGGCGTAGGACAGCAGGCCCGCTATGCCGCCGTAGTCGAGTTCGACGGCCGAGTGCGGGTGGAAGCGTTCCAGCCAGCGGCCGGTGTCGTGCAGCACGACGGTCGGGCCGTCCTCGCCGAGCGCCTCCTTGGCGATCGCGTGCGCTCGTGCCGTCCGACGTCGGACATCGGCCATGGCGCCGAGCCAGTACGCCTCCTGCGGCGTGTCGTCGGTCGCCGCGACGAGCCTGCGCGCGGCCGGGTCGACAAGGGCGAACCAGGGCAGCGGCACGGTCCAGGTCGAGGAGACCATGTGCACAGCGCCCTGGTTGGCGTCGGCCATCACACTGTTGGCATGGCCACGCAGTTCCTCGTCGGTCCTGGTGAACATGGCCTTGCGCAGCACGGAGCCGGTGGTGCTGAGAAACCCGACCAGCGCGGCAGCGGCCCGGGGACGCAGGTCGAGCGGGCAGACCAACGGGCCGGGGCCGACCGCGCCGGTGTCGCCGGCCGGCACCTCGGCCGGGTCGAGGACCAGCACGTCCAGGGGGGCGTTGGGCGAGGGGCGACCGTCCGGGAGTTCGCCGGGCAGCAGCCTGGGCGGCTTGGCCAATTGTGAGCTAAGCCATAGCTCGCGCTCTCGTTCGCCAACAGCGGAACGAGCCAACGGATTTTTCTCGATGCGCTCCCTCAGCGGCTCGATCAACGCAGCGTCAAAAGCTGACAGCGGTTCGTATACCCGCAGGTACGCAACGAACGGACGAGGCACGCGGGGCATGGTGCCATGTTGCCCCAAACCGTGGGACGTCCGGCGACATCACGTCATCGACTGCGGTGCCACGTCGCACGGAACCCCATCGGCACGGTACGGTAGTTACCAGGAAACAGTTGTCGAGATCTGCGGGGCCGCCGTTCCCTCGGCCGCCCCGCCCTTGTGCGAGGGGGTCGAGCCATGGGGCGCGGCCGAGCAAAGGCCAAGCAAACAAAGGTGGCCCGAGAGCTCAAGTACTCAACTCAGCACATGGACTACGAGGCCCTACAGCGTGAGCTGTCCGGGCAGTCCCCGGCTGGGCGGTCCAGTGATGACCGGTACGACGACTCGGACGATGACGACGATGACGATCGCCGCTGACGCACCGACGGAATGAACAGTTGGGGTGGCCGCCCTCGCGGCCACCCCAACTGTTCAGCCGTGTGCGACCGGTGACGTGTCGTGCGGCCCTCGGCCTTCCGGTGTGGCATTGCGCCACGCCGTGTCGGATGGCGCGCACCTGCCCGTATGGACGGTGCGGAGGGCGATGATTCCACAATGGTCAGTATTCGGTGGTGCTGGCGCCGCCGGTCGATGCGGCGTGCCCGGTTCGGATGTGCGTCATGCGGGACAAGGGCGGGGCTTGACGGCCCAGATACCCCCAAAGTCCTGATTTCCGGACCGATCGCCGGTCAGTCGTCGGCTGCGCGGCCGCGGCCGCGTTTGATGTCCGAACGGCGGCGTTTCGCGGTCAGCCTGCGTTCCACCGAACCGTGCGTCGGCCTGGTCACGCGGCGGGTCGCGGGCGGCGGCCGGAGCGCGGCGCGCAGGAGCGTGGCAAGGCGCTCGCGGGCGGCCTGCCGGTTCTGCAGCTGGGCGCGGTGTTCGCTGGCCGCGACGGTCAGCACGCCGTCGACAAGACGGCCGCCGAGGCGGTCGAGCACGCGTTGGCGCAGGCGTTGCGGGATCGCGGTGGACCGGGCGACGTCGAAGGACAGTTCGACGCGCGAGTCCGCGGTGTTGACCCCTTGCCCGCCGGGACCGGACGAACGGGAGAAACGCTCGTGCAGCTCGGCGGCCGGGATCACCACCGAGGAGGTCACCACGAGTTCGCCGGCCACCTCACCAGGATGCCGGGCGAAGCGGCCGAGCGGGAAGTGAATAACCGCTCAGGCCGGTTGGCCTGCGGCGTCCGCGATGCTCGTGGCTTCCTTGGCGCCCTCGGCAATGGCCTTGCAGCAGAAGATCACCCAGGCGCCGACTCCGTCCGGTGCACCGCCGGCGAAGCGTTCGACCGCGGCCGGATAGGCGGCGCCGCTGCGGAGCAGGGCGACCTCGGGCACGACGAGGCCCTTGGGGTCGAGGCCGGTGGCGATCATGGTGAGCCGGGCCGCCGCCCTTGCGACAACGCCGTTGGCGGTGCCGAACGGGCGCAGGGCGAGCAGTTCGCCGTGCACGACCGAGACGAGCACCGGGGCCGGCACGGCCGACTCGGCGACAAGCAGGGCGGCGAGCAGGTCGAGCCGGTCGGTGATGCCTGGTTCGGGTCGCGGGCGGCCGAGGCCGGCATCGGCGACGCCGAGATCGGCGGCGGCCAGCACGTGCAGCCGGGCGAGGGCCTGTAGCGGGGCTCGGCGCCAGGTCGGCAGCAGCGGGCCGATGGCCTCGGCGACCCGCAGGGCCCCCGCGAAGATCGGATCGCTGACCGCGCCGTCGGCCGGGATCTCCACCCGGCCGCCCTCGATGGCCGCTGAGGCCCGCGCGGCCCGGACCGACGCCTCCGCTGCCGTGGTCGGCCAGCCCCGCCGGTTGGCCGGGTGCCGGTGCACGCGGTCGACGGCGTCGCGCCCGGCGGCCACCTCGGCGGTGACACCGGGCAGGTCGAGCAGGGGCAGCAGCGGATCGGTCACTCGTTCACGGTAACCAGTGCGTATCCGACTGTGGGCCGCTACCCCGGGCGGCTGGCTCGCCCGGGTCCAATTGGGTAACCCGAGGACTACTGAAACCCCTATTTCGCTTGGTCTGTTCGAGTGGCCTCACCCTTTCGAGTGATCCGCTTATCGATCGTTGTGGATCGTTGGTCGATGGTGGCCAAAGATCGGGTTGTGCTGACCGTGCATCCGGAGTAATCCCTTGGTTGTTCGCTCAACATCTACCTCTATGACGGTTCCGGACAACGCCGTCCGCTCGCACACCGCCGGGTGACCGACGGCGCGGACGGCCGCGAGAGGAGATCAGGTCATGGCCGACACCCGGGCCAGCGCGCAAACCGCGGCAAGCGCCGAAATCGCCGATCCAGGCCCACTCGGGCTGGCCGGCTTCGCCGCGACGACTCTTGTACTGAGTGTTACCAACGCCGGGCTGGTGGACGCATCGGTCGCATTGGCAGTACTGCCGCTGGCAATGTTCTACGGTGGCCTCGCGCAATTCATGGCCGGCATGTGGGAATTCCGCAAGGGCAACACCTTCGGCGCGACGGCGTTCCCCACCTACGGCGCTTTCTGGATGGCGTTCGCCTTCTACGCCTGGTTCTTCCAGGACAAGATCCCCGCCCAGTTCCAGGGCCAGGCCACCGGCATGTTCCTGTTGGTGTTCACGCTGGTCACGGCCTACCTGTGCGTCCCGGCCATGCGCACGTCCGGCGCGGTACTACTGGTGTTCGTCGCGTTGGCGTTGACCTTCGTGTTCCTGTGCATCGGAGCCTTCGCCGGCTCCAAGGGCCTTGGTCACGTTGGCGGCTGGATCGGCATCATCACCGCCCTGCTGGCCTTCTACGCGTCGTTCGCGGTGGTCACGAACGCCACCTGGAAGCGCACGCTACTGCCGGTGTTCCCGCTGGCGCCGACCGTGCCCAGCCTGCCATCCGGAGTCTGATCAGCGCACTACCAGGGCCGCCCCGCCAGCGCTCGGCAGGGCGGCCCTGGTAGTTGGCGGCTACGCACCACGAACAACGGAAATGGTCTGGACCTTTCTCGGTACGGGACTGTCGAACCGGCTGCGATCGCACTACGGTCAAAGCAGCCGCGGCAGCTCGCCATCGAGGTCCAGCGGTGGACAAGCCAGTACTCAGGAGGTCTTGCACCATGACCGAGTCGTCGGGCCAGGGCCCAGCCCTGGACAACCTGCTCACCGAGAGCAGGACGTTCCCGCCGAGCGCGGAGTTCGCGGCGCAGGCGAACGCCACAGCCGCGATGTATGACGAAGCCAACGCCGACCGCGAGGCGTTCTGGGCCAAGCAAGCGGAATTCCTGCACTGGGAAACCACCTGGTCGCAGGTGCTCGACTGGTCGAACGCGCCCTTCGCCAAATGGTTCGTCGGCGGCAAGCTCAACGTCGCCTTCAACGCCGTCGACCGACACGTCGCAGCGGGCAACGGCGACCGGGTCGCCTTCCACTGGGAGGGCGAGCCCGGCGACACCCGCACCGTCACCTACGCCGACCTCAAGCGGGAGGTCTGCAAGGCCGCCAACGCACTCTCCTCGCTCGGGCTCGTCGCAGGCGACCGGGTCGCCATCTACATGCCGATGATCCCCGAGACGGTCGTCGCGATGCTGGCCTGTGCCCGGCTCGGCCTCACGCACAGCGTGGTGTTCGGCGGTTTCTCCGCGTCCGCGCTGCGTGCCAGGATCGAGGACGCCGAGGCCAAGCTGGTCATCACCGCGGACGGGCAGAACCGGCGCGGCAAGGCGCTGCCGCTCAAGGACGCGGTGGACGAGGCGGTCGCCGAGACCCCGACCATCCAGCACGTGCTGGTCGTGCGCCGCACCAACGGCCCGGTGTCCTGGCGGGAGGGTCGCGACCTGTGGTGGCACGACCTGGTCGACGGCCAGTCCGATGAGCACACTCCGGAGCCGTTCGACGCGGAGCACCCGCTGTACATCCTGTACACCTCGGGCACCACCGGGAAGCCCAAGGGCATCCTGCACACCACCGGCGGCTACCTGACGCAGGCGTCGTACACCCATCGCAACGTCTTCGACATCAAGCCGGAGACCGACGTCTACTGGTGCGCCGCGGACGTCGGCTGGGTGACCGGACACAGCTACATCGTGTACGGCCCGTTGACCAACGGCGCGACCTCCGTGCTCTACGAGGGCACCCCGGACACGCCGCACCAGGGTCGCTGGTGGGAGATCGTGGACAAGTACAAGGTGTCCATTCTGTACACCGCGCCGACCACGATCCGGACCTTCATGAAGTGGGGCACGGACGTACCGGCCAAGTACGACCTGTCCTCGCTGCGGCTGCTCGGCAGCGTCGGCGAGCCGATCAACCCCGAGGCGTGGATGTGGTACCGCGAGCACATCGGCGGCAACCGCACGCCCATCGTGGACACCTGGTGGCAGACCGAGACCGGCGGCATCATGATCTCCCCACTGCCCGGCGTCACGTCCACCAAGCCCGGTTCGGCGCAGCGCCCGCTGCCCGGCATCTCCGCGAAGATCGTGGACGACGCCGGCAACGACGTGCCGCCCGGCGGCGGCGGCTACCTGGTGCTCGACGCGCCGTGGCCGGGCATGCTGCGCGGCATCTGGGGCGACGACGAGCGGTACCAGGAGACGTACTGGTCGCGCTTTGCCGACAAGGGCTACTACTTCGCCGGTGACGGTGCCAAGTACGACAACGACGGTGACATGTGGCTGCTCGGTCGGGTCGATGACGTGATGAACGTGTCCGGGCACCGGATCTCCACGACCGAGGTGGAGTCCGCGCTGGTCAGTCACCCGACCGTGGCGGAGGCGGCGGTGGTCGGTGCGACCGACGCCACCACCGGCCAGGGCATCGTGGCGTTCGTGATCCTGCGCGGCAACGTGGCACAGGACGAGTCGTCCGGCGAGGAGGCCATCCAGGCGCTGCGCAACCACGTGTCCAAGGAGATCGGCCCGATCGCCAAGCCGAGGCAGATCATGGTCGTGCCGGAGCTGCCGAAGACGCGGTCCGGCAAGATCATGCGTCGCCTGCTGCGCGACGTCGCGGAGAACCGTGCGGTCGGCGACGTGACCACGCTGGCCGACTCGTCCGTGATGGACCTGATCAGCGAGGGCCTGCGGAAGGGCACGGCGAGCGAGGACTGACCACGCGCTGGCAGACGGGTGTGTCACCGGCGATGGCTATGATCCCTGGACCGCGACTGCTACCCGGGCGACGGCGCCCACTGTGACAGATGTCGAACATGTGTTCTAGCATGGCGCCGACCCGCTTGGGCCGCACGAGCGATCGATTCGATCTGACAGGGAGCGTAGTGGACACCGCAACGAAGTCGGATTCATTGACCGAGCACGAAATCACCGATGAAACGCCGGTCGAGGCCGCAGCGACCCCGACGAACGGCGTGGTGAACGGCGCAGCAGCCGAGGCAGCGGTCACCTCGGGCAGTGAAACCGAGAGCGCGGACGAGCCGAAGCGTGGCAGGCCGCGCAAGCAGAGCACCGCGCGCAAGACCCGCACCATCGAGCTGACGCTCACCGTCACCGGCACCGCCGAGGGCGAGTGGCAGGCCGAGCTGGTGCACGGTGGCAAGCGTGTCGTGCAGGGCCTTGCCGTGTCGGCGGCGGCGGTGTCGCGGGCGGCGAAAGAGCTGCACCCGGACATCTCCGGCAACATCGACACGGTGATCACCGCGGCGCGCGAGGCGCACCAGCAGCGCATGGCCGAACTACAGGCCGAGATGGACAGGGTCAAGCAGGCTCTGGCCGAACTGGAAGACTGAACGTGACCTCTGGTGTTGGTGGGCCGGCCGTTGGCGAGTGATCGCCGGCGGCCGGTTCGCTTTTTTGTGCGGCAATCCTGGTGTATCGACGTGGCCGCGGAGCCGCGCCGGGTGGGTCGTGGCACGATGACCCGGTGACCAGCTCCCAACCTCCCGGCGGCGGCAGCCACAACAGTGGCGGGCCTGCCCCCGTCGCGTCCATTCCGCTGACCGAGGACCGACTGGCCGGCAACCCTCGCGAGCAGTCCATCGGCTCGCTGGTCAAGGACGCGACCGCGCACCTGTCCACCCTGCTGCGCGCCGAGATCGAGCTGGCCAGAATCGAGATCGCCAGCGAGGTCAAGAAGGGCCTGACCGGCAGCGTGCTGTTCCTGGTCGCGCTCACGCTGGTGCTGCTCGCGTTGCCGTTCGCACTGACCGCGGCCGCACTGGGCATCGACAAGGCGTTCGGGTCGTGGGCCCAGCTGTGGCTCGGGTTCCTGATCGTCTTCGGGTTGATGGTGTTCGGCGCGGCGGCCCTGGCCTGGCTGGGCTTCAAGCGGTTCCGGCGGATCAGGGCACCACAGCAGACGATCGACACGGTCCGGGGCACGGCCGCCGCGCTGCGGCATCGGCCGGACGCGGCCGACGAGGACTGAGGACGCCGCTATTCTGCGCAGCATCGCGGTGTCGCCGGCTCCTGATCCGTCGACCGTGCGCATCCCGGGGCCATGGACGCACCGGGATGTGTCGGCCAACGGCATCCGGCTGCACGTCGCCGAGTTGGGCAGCGGTCCGCTGGTCCTGTTGCTGCACGGCTTCCCCGAGTTCTGGTGGACGTGGCGGGCCCAGTTGACCGCGTTGAGCGCTGCCGGTTTTCGCGCGGTCGCGGTGGACCTGCGCGGGTACGGCGACTCGGACAAGCCGCCGCGCGGTTATGACGGCTGGACCCTGGCCGGCGACGTGGCCGGGCTGATCAAGGCGCTCGGCGAGCGGCACGCACACCTGGTCGGGCATGCCTGGGGCGGCCTGATCGGCTGGACCGTCGCTGCCATGCATCCTCGGCTGGTTCGCTCGTTCGCCGCGGTCGCCGCGCCGCATCCGCTGGCGCTGCGGCGGGAGGTGCGACGCAGCGCACTGCGTCGGTCGGACAGTCAGGCACGCGCGTTCGGCCGGATCTTCCAGGCGCAGCTGCCCTCGTTCCCCGAGCGGGCACTGGTCGCCCACGACGCGCAGGCCGTGGAGAAACTGCTCCGGCGACTGTCTGGTCCACAGTGGACTGAGCAGGCGGCGTTCGCCGAGACGGTCGAGAGGGACCGGGCGGCGATGCTGGTGCCGGGGGTGGCGCACAGCGCGTTGGAGTACTTCCGGTGGGCGGTGCGCTCGCAGTTGCGCGGGGACGGCAGGCGCTTCGCCGAGGCGATGGCCGATCCGGTGACCGTGCCGGTGTTGCAGGCGCACGGCGCACTGGACCCGTACCTGTTGGAGTCGACCGCGTTGGCGTCCCGGCCGTGGTTGGGGCCGCACCCGGTCTACCGGCGGTTCGACGCCGTGGGGCACTTCCCGCACCAGGAAGATCCGGCGCTGTTCAACGAGACGCTGATCGCCTTCCTCCGCGACCTCGGCTAACCGCTAGCTCGCGCACTGGTCGGTGGAGACCGGCACGGTCAACGAGCTGACATCGGGCAGCTTGTCCTGCACCTGCCGCGCGGTCAGCGCGAACCCGGTCTCCGAGTCGTCGACGGCCGCGCCGAACACCACGCCGATCACGTTGCCGTTGGGCTCGATCAGCGGGCCACCGGAGTTGCCGCTGCGCACCTGCGCGTAGACCTCGTACACGTCGCGGTGCACGGTCTGGTCGTCGTAGATGTTCGGGCCGGGCAGGTTGATCTCATCCCTGATCCGCGCGGCCGATGCGGTGTACGGGCCGTCGAGCGGGTAGCCGAGCACGATCGCGTCCGCGCCCTGCGCGGCCGGGTTCGGGTCCATCGGCAGCGGCGGCGCGGTCAGTTCGGGCGCGTCGAGCACTGCGATGTCGGTGTCGTAGTCGTAGTAGACGACCTTGGCCTGGAGCGCGCCGAGGCCGACGACCACCTTGACGTCGTCGGTGCCGGCGACCACGTGCGCGTTGGTGAGCACGCGGTGCGGGGCGATGACGAAGCCGCTGCCCTCCAGCGCACGCGAGCACTGCGGCGCCTGCGCCTTGATCTTCACAACGCTCGGCCGGACCTGCTGCACGATCGCGCTGGTCTGTAGCGCGGTGTCGGGCGGGGACACGTCGTTGGCCGGGGTCTGGGTGAACGGGTTGACCACGACCGGCAGGCCGGGCACGTCGAAGAGGTTGCGCAGGCCGATCGGGAGCTTCTGGATCGACGTGGGCATCACCGAGTTGACCGCGCTGAGCACTCGCGACTGGCTGATCGCGGACTCAAGGCCGGGCAGGCTGTTGAACACGGTCAGCGGCACCGCGATCATCCAGGCGACCACGAACACGACAAGGCCCTGCACGATCGAGCCGAGCGCGTTGTCGACACCGGCAAGGCGCGGGTTGCGGATGCGTCGCTTGATCGTGCGACCGAGCCAGACGCCGAACGCCTCCCCGAGGACGATCAGCAGGATCAGGATGATCGCGGTGAACACGAACTTCGTGACCGGGCTCTGGAAGTTCGCCACCAGCAGCGGAATGACCTTCTCGCCGACGACGAGGCCGACGAGCATGCACAGCACGGCGGGGACGGCGACGACCGCGCCCTGTCGGGCACCTGCGACGGCCGCGAGGACAGCCGCCAGCAGAACGACCAGGTCGACCCAGTTCACGCCTTCATACCTCCGCGATTGCCGGCGGCACGTTACCGTCGGCCGGCACGGGCGCCGAACCGGGCCCGCCACTGTCACCGGACCTGGTGCCCATTTCGCGGCACATCCGCCACGCGACGTCCAGGTCTTTGATGTTCGTAGCGTCCCACGGCCGGTCCCAGCCGCCGATGGACAGCAGCACGGTGAGAAGGCCGGCCGTGAAACCCCAGATCAGCATGCCTGGCGCGAGGTATGCCGGGGATATGTAACCGGAGGGGTGGCGAACCTGAAGCCGGTTGGCCGGGTCGACGAGATGTGCGATCGGCACCCTGGCGACGGCGGCCGTCTCGGCCTCGTCGACGGCCCGCACGGCGGAGGGCTGCTCCCAGTAGGCGAGCACCGGGGTGACGTCGAACCGGGAGACCGGTACGTACGCCTTGGGCAGTAGCGCGAGCGGGCGGACCCCGGCCGGGTCGAGACCGACTTCCTCCTCGGCCTCGCGCAGCGCGGTGCCGACCGGGCCGTCATCGTCGGGATCGGCGCCGCCACCGGGGAAGGCGACCTGGCCGGGGTGGGAGCCGAGGCTGTCGGCGCGACGCAGCAGCAGCACGTCCGGGCCGGTGCTGCCGCCGACGCCGGCCGAGCCGAACAGCATCAGCACGGCGGCGTGGCGGGCGTCGGTGGTGTCGAAGTCGCCGAAGCGGCGGAAGATCGCCGGGTCGAGATCGCCGGTGGCGGCGACCAGGCGGGCCATCCAGTCGGGCAGGTCGCCGGTGTGCGCGTCGGGCAGCGGTCCGTGCTCGCTGATCGTCACTGCCCTCCCTCGGTCTGGCTGACCGCCTGCCGCACCTGGTCGACCGTGTTGAACGTGCGCAGCGAGTCGATCAGGGTGGCCGTTCCGTCCGGCCGGACGAGGTAGGACGCCGGCAGGCCGATCGGCAGCTTGAGCGCCTTGCTCACCGCACCGCTCGCATCGACCACGGTGGGCAGGTGGACGTGCAGGTCGGCGAGGGTTTGCAGGCCGTTGGCCTCGGGGCTCTGCACCATCAGCGTGACGACGCGGACCGCGCCCTTGCTGGCCGCGTACTGATCGAGTACGGGCAGTTCGGTCTGGCACGCCGCGCACCAGAACGCCCACACGTTGACCAGGGTGGGCGCGGCCGGGTCGAGCACGCTGCCGAAGTCGACGGTGGCGCCGCTGGCGGCGCAGTTCACGGTTGCCCTGGTCAGCGCGGTCAGCGCGGAGGTGGCCGTGGTCGGGCAGGGAGCGAGGGCGGCCTCGGCGCGGGCCGTGGCGAGGTTCGGGGCCTTGACTTCGATGGTGAGGGGCTCCACGTTGAACGAGGTGCCGCCGCCGCGCGGCCAGACCGCCACGACCACGGCGGCGACCAGCACGATCGCGACGGTCAGCCAGCGGGCGCCGGCACCGAACCGTGGGCGACCGGGCGACGTCATCCGGCCGCCTTCTTCCGGCTCGCCGCCTTCTTGGTGGGGGGCGGCTTTGGCAGGCCGTTGCGCTGGGCGAGCGCGATCAGATGCTCGGCCTCGACGCCCTTGACCAGCGGCGCGGCCACCTCGGGTTCGATAGGGCCGGTGCCGAAGGACGGGCAGTCCTTGGCGAGCGGGCAGGCGCCGCAGGCGGGCTTGCGGGCGTGGCAGACGCGGCGGCCGTGGAAGATCACCCGGTGCGAGAGCACGGTCCACTCCTTGCGCGGGACCAGCGCACCGATCGCGTGCTCGACCTTGACCGGGTCCTCCTCCTCGGTCCAGCCCCAGCGCCGCACCAACCGGCCGAAGTGCGTGTCAACGGTGATACCGGGCACGCCGAACGCGTCGCCGAGCACGACGTTCGCGGTCTTGCGCCCGACGCCGGGCAGGGTGACCAGGTCTGCCAGCTTGCCGGGGACCTCGCCGTCGAACCTCTCGACGAGCGCGCTACCAAGGCCGATCAGGGAGGTGGCCTTGTTCCGGTAGAAGCCGGTCGGCCTGATCAGTTCCTCCAGTTCCGTCCGGTTCGCGCCGGCGTAGTCGGCGGCGGTCCTGTACCGGGCGAACAGGGCCGGGGTGGTCAGGTTGACCCGCACGTCGGTGGTCTGCGCGGACAGCACGACCGCGACAAGCAGTTCGAGCGGGGTGGTGAAGTCGAGCTCGCAGTGCGCGTCCGGGTAGCTCTCGGCGAGCGCGCGGGTGATTCGCCGCACCCGGCGGGTCAGGGCGAGTGGAGTCTGTTCTGCGGTGGTGGCAGCGGTCGCGGACGGCACTCACCCAGCGTACGGGCGGGTACCGACGGGGGACGCTCGGGCGTTACCCCGATCGAGCGGGGTGGACCGTGATGGGGGAGAATCAAGCCACCATGAGCTACTGGTTCATCGTCATCGTCCCGCTCGTGATCATGCTGTTCGCGCTGTTCATGGAGCGGGTCGAGGCGCGACTGAAGAACCTGGCCATCCGGGAGACCGAGGTCGAGGAGTTCCTCGAACAGGCTCGCCCGGACGAGGTGCAGGCGCTCTACGGACATGGCATCGGCAGGGCGCTGGAACTGTTCCGGCTGCGTCGGCTCGGCGGGCGCGCGAGCCGTACCCGGCCGAGAAGGTCACGGGCCCGAAGCTGATCTTGCTCTGGGCCCGGTTGCGGGGCCCTCGACAGCGCGCGAACTCGCCAACCAGGCTAGATTGCGACCTCGGATGGTCGCCTTCCCGGCGTTTCGGCCGGTAGGCACGCACAGTACGGACGTGTCAGGCTCTAAACTGCACGCAATGATCGGCCGCGAGCCTTGAACGCAGCCGGTGACGGCGGCCTGCCAGGTCGCCGTTTGTCGACAGGAGGGACGGGACGTGGAGGAGACGCTGGCCCGCGCGGGCATCTTCCAGGGAGTGGAGCCTGCCGCGGCCGAAGCGCTGGCCCAGTCCTTGACCGCGGTTGATTTTTCCCGTGGTCACGTGATCTTCGCCGAGGGCGAGCCCGGTGACCGGCTCTACATCATCCAGTCCGGCAAGGTCAAGCTCGGCCGCAAGTCCCCGGACGGCCGGGAGAACCTGCTGTGGATCGCGGGCCCCTCGGACATGTTCGGCGAACTGTCCATCTTCGACCCGGGTCCGCGCACCTCCACCGCGACGACCGTGACCGACGTGCGCGCGGTGAGCATGGACCGGCCGGCGCTGCGCGAGTGGATCGCCAAGCGCCCCGAGATCGCCGAGCAGCTGCTCCGTGCGGTCGCGCGCAGGCTGCGCAGGACGAACAACATGCTCTCCGAGCAGATCTTCACCGACGTGCCCGGCCGGGTGGCCAGGGCGCTGTTGCAGTTCGCGCAGCGCTTCGGCAGCCAGGAGGCCGGGCTGCTGCGCGTCACCCACGACCTGACCCAGGAGGAGATCGCCCAGCTCGTCGGCGCCTCCCGGGAGACGGTGAACAAGGCGCTCGCCGACTTCGCGCACCGGGGTTGGCTGCGGCTGGAGGGCAAGAGCGTGCTGATTCTCGACCCGGAGCGGTTGGCGCGTCGCGCCCGCTGAGGCGGCAGTACTTCATAGCGGTAGGACTTCACAAGCAAGGGCCGGGAGTGGGTGTGGCACTCCCGGCCCTTGCTATGCGCGGATCAATCCCCGAACTCCGCGCCGGACACCTCCGAGGCTGGGCCCCGAACCCGTCACTCGGAGGGAGTCTGTTTCGGACCGACCAGAAAAGCACGGGTGTCCGATGTGGTCACCAGATCAAGAGCACCGCGGTAATCCCAAGCACCGCGACCGGAATCGCCGCCGCGATCAGCGCGACCCAGCCGCTCACCTGTTCCCTTACCGAACGCTCCGCCAGAGTCACCATCGCACACGACCTCCCCGTTGGTTCAAGCCCTTTCACTCTGAAGGACTCTCCTGGGGCTTGGGCGTTGCGCCAATTCACCCGAGAATCGCTGTCCCGTTATGGAATCGAGATGATGGCCACGGACGGGTTCGTCGATCATCCGCGCAGGTAGTCGAGTTGGGCGCGGACGGACAGCTCGGCAGCGGGCCAGAGCGCCTTGTCGACGTCCACGTACACCGTCTCGACGACCTGGCGCGCGCTCGCGTCCGGACCGAGCGCCTCCAGTGCGGCGCGAACCTGGTCCAGGCGTTGTTCGCGGTGCGCGAGATAGGCGTCGGCGACGGTCGGCGCGTCCGGGAGTTCTGGACCGTGTCCGGGTAGGACCGTTGTGCCGGGGGCGAGCGTGGCGAGCCTGCGCAGCGATGCCAGATACTCGCCGAGCGTGCCGTCCGGCGCCGCGACGACCGTGGTGCCCCTGCCGAGCACGGTGTCGCCGGTGAGCACCGCCCGACCGGTGTCGTCATCAACGAGGAAGCACAGCGAGTCGGCGGTGTGCCCTGGTGTGCCGAGCACGCGGATCTCCAGGCCGGCCGCTGCCACCACGTCGCCGTCGGCGAGACCCTCGCAGCCGAACCGCAGGGCCGGGTCGAGCGCGCGGACCGGGGCGCCCACAAGCTCGGCGAACCTGCGCGCGCCCGCAGCGTGATCGGGGTGACCGTGGGTGAGCAGGACCTGGGCGACCGGGCCGTGCTCGGCGACCCGCCGCAGGTGCGCTTCGTCGTCGGGACCGGGGTCGACGACGACACAGCTCGACGAGTCGGGCGCGCGCAGCAGCCAGGTGTTGGTGCCGTCCAGAGTCATGATCCCCGGGTTCTCCGCGAGCACCACCGACGCGAACGCGGTGACCGGGCGGAGCACACCATAGGCGGGATGCGTTGTGCTCACGGACGCTCCAATCGGTCGCCGGGCAGCACGACGCGCAGCACGTCGCCGTCGCGGACCACCGTCGGCATGATCTTGTGGATCAGCCGGGGCGCGGCCATCGCGGCGGCTACCGAGCCGAGGTCGGCGAGGTCGGCCAGGGTCATCCAGGTGGGTGGCAGCAGGCCGCACCGGCCTTGCTTCCAGTCCTCGATCGCGCCGGCCGGGGTCTGCCAGTCAGCGTGGTCGGCCTCGGAGGTGTCGCCGTCCGCGCGCTGGCCGACCGGGAGTTCGGCGAGGAAGAAGCGGGTGTCGTAGCGGCGCGGCTCCCGCTCGGGGGTGAGCCAGTTTGCCCACGGACGGAGCAGGTCGGCGCGCAGCACAAGACCGGTGTCGGCGAGGAACTCCGCGAACGACAGCGACCGGTCGACCAGCGCGGCGCGCGCGTCCGCGTACGGGCTGGTGTCCGCGACGACGCTGTGCGCGTCCGGCCCGGCGAGCAGCACGCCGGACTCCTCGAACGTCTCCCGGACCGCGGCGCAGACCAGTGCCCGAGCCAGCTCGGTGGACACCGCGTAGCGCTGGGCCCACCAGTCGACGTCCGGCCCGGTCCAGGCGGGCGAGGCTTCCGCGTCGCGCGGGTCGACGCCACCGCCGGGGAACACGGTCATCCCGCCCGCGAAGGCCATGCCGAGCACTCTGCGCAACAGGAAGACCTCAAGGCCCGGATCGCCGTCGCGGATCAGCACGACCGTCGCGGCGTCCCTGATCGGCAGCGGGGCGTCGGTCGGCCTGCCCAGCGGCATCCCCGTGGGCAGCACGAACTCCTTGGGCAGCTCACGCACGCGTCGAGCGTACGGCCGCGTGCCGAGCACCGGAGCCGGATGGCGGCCACGTCACAGCTCGACCCGTGGTCGGGCACGCACCGAGAAGCGGCAGGATGGGGTGGTGGACACGACACTGCGGGTGGGGCTGATCGGGGCTGGACCGTGGGCGTGTCAGGTGCACGCGCCGGGGATCGCCAGGCATCCGGGTACTCGGCTCGTCGCGGTGTGCAGCAGGAGGGCAGGGGCAGCGGCCGAACTGGCCGAACAGCACGGGGCCGAGGTCGCCGGCGACCCGGCCGAGCTGATCTCGCAGGTCGACGCGGTCGCGTTCGCGGTGCCGCCCTCGGTGCAGGCCGAGTTCGCGTTGCTGGCGGCCAAGGCGGGCCGGCACCTGATTCTGGAGAAGCCGGTCGCCGGGAACGCGGCGGACGCGCGACGCCTCGCGGACACGGTCGCGGACGCCGGGGTGGCCTCGCTGGTCATGCTGACCAGGCGGTTCGCGCCGGAGACGATCGAGTGGCTTGCCTCGGCGCGGCAGCGCGGCGACTGGATCGGCGGCGACGCGCGCTGGTACGCGGGCGCGCTGATGACCGGGCGGTACGCGGGTTCGGCGTGGCGGCAGGAGCAGGGCGCGCTGATGGACGTCGGCCCGCACGTGCTCGACCTGCTGGACGCGGCGCTCGGCCCGATCACCGGGGTGCTCGCCGCGCACCGTAGCCCCGCCGACCTGTGGCACCTGGTGCTCGCACACGAGAGCGGCGCCACCAGCACCACGTCGCTGTCGCTGCGGTTGCCGATCAACCCTCCTGTGGTGGAGACGTCGATCTACGGCGAGCACGGCCTGCTGATGCTCTCCGGCCGCGACTCCAACTCGGCGAACTGCTTCGCCGCGCTGCTCGACGACCTGCTGACCATGATCGCCACCGGCATCACCCAGCACGCCTGCGACGTGCGCAGGGGCGCACACCTGCAACGCGTGATCGACGAGGCTTACCGGCTGGCCTCGGCTTAGCGGCCGGTGCTGCCGCCCGGGGCGCCGCCGTAGGGCGGGAGGCCGTTCACGGCCTGGTCCTGTCCTGGCTGCCAGGAGCCGGCGCCGTAGTCGACAGCGGGGAACGTGCTGTGCCGCTGACCGGAGCGGTCCACCTGCCAGGCTGGCCGCTCGGCCACGCTGGGCAGCTCGGACACCGCCGCCCCTGGGGCGGATCCAGGAGCCTGGGTTGGCGCTTCCCGCTTGGCCAGTTCCTCGTGCAGCTGGCGGAGCAGTTCCTGCTCGCGCTGGCTGAGTTCGGCGTCGGTGGCGGGCGGTTTCGCGGTGGTCGCCGTGGTTTCCTCGTCCGCGATGGCCGGCGGCCGCTGGTCGGACAGCTCGGTCGAGGACATGCTCGGCGACACCGAAGGGGCGACGTGCGGGGTCGGGGTGCGCGCGGTGGTCGCGCTCGTCTCCGGCACCGGGTTCATGGCTGGCCGCGAGGTTTCCGCGGTCGGGTTCGGGGTGCTGGTCGTCGGCGTCGGCGCGGCCAGCGCGCTCGCCGGTTCCGAGGACATGCTCGGCGCGGCCGTGCCGGCGGTGGGCTCCGGGACGGGCGTCTCATCGGACTTGGCCGCGGCGATCCGCTGCTGCCATCGGCCGCTCGCCGACTCGCCAGGCAGCCGCTTGTCCGGCACAGCGGGTGCACTGCTCCCGCGACGGCGGGTCGAGGTGACCGGACGTGGCGACGGTGACTCGGCGAACAGCGGTTCCACCGATTCCGGCACCCTCGGCGGCGCGCTGGACTGACGCAGGCTGATCCGCCGGGCCGCGGTGAGCGCGCCCCGGTGGTAGTCGGTGAGTTCGCCGCCGGAGTGCACGACCTCGACGGCGGCGTTGATGCCGGCCCGCCGCAGCGCCTGCTCGACCCGGTACGCGGTGGACGGGGCGAACCCGTCCGGGCCGGTCTCCACCAGCACTATCCGCTGCGGCACCGGGCCGGCAGGTCGCGCCGGCCGGGGTGGTCCGCCACACGCAGGACACCGACCGGATGTCGGGCAGCACCTCGACCACGTGGCCGACCGCGTCCGCGACGCCGTCCTCCGGGTTGGGGTCGGTCGTCCGCGCCGACGGTGAACCGGTGCCTCGGCAGCCGGGCGCTGTCGTCGATGACGATGCGCTCCAGCAGCGTCTCCGAGCTGCGCACCGCGCCGATCAGCCTGGCCAGCGTGTCCCGTTCGGACGACGTGATCGAGATCCGGCCCGCGACCAGGCTACCCGTGAGCAGTTCGATGGCCCGGTCCAGTTCGGCGACGGCGAGCAGTTCACGGGTGTCGGTCAACGCGTCGTCGTCGATCCGGCCCGCGCAGCTCAACAGGAATTCGTGCACCTGAATGGGCAGGGCAACCCGATCGCTCACGTCGGCCATCCCCCGACTCCTTCCACGTTGTGGCGGTTGTGGCCAGGCATCAGCTGTGGACCAGCGCGCCAGAACCCGCGGCGGCTCCTGTGCACAGCAGTTCACTGGCCTCGATGGCCGCCCAGTGGTAAGGCGGCGGTTCCATGTCGACGGGGAGCACTTCGACACACGGATCGTGCTCGCCGAGGGCGCGCTGCATGCGCTGCAGCTCGCCGGTCAGGTTGATCCAGTCGGATGCGGCCGACACCACCAGCACGCGCTTGGGCGGGTGGCCGTCGATGCGGCTCTGCCGCCAGCAGGCACGCACCTCGCCGACGTTCGGCCGCCCGCGCAGCACCGCGTCGAACAGCACGGCACGCTGGTCGCCGAGGCTCATCGGGTAGGGCGAGGTGGGGGTGAAGACGTAGTCCAACTCGGGGACGTCGTCGATCTCGCGAACCGAGCTGACCAGGGCCGCGTCCGCGCCGAACGGGCGCAGCGACGCGTCGAGGAAGCGGATCTCCGCCGTGGTGAGACCGATCCGCTCGCGCAGCAGGGTCAGCGGTAGCGCCTGGCTGAGTTCGGCCAACGCGCCAGCGGCGAGCCAGTCCCGGAACCGCCAGAGTTGCCGATCCGGCAGACGTCCGGCCAGTCGGAGCAGCAACTCGTGACACGCCGACTCGGCAGCGTCTCCCATCAGATCACCGTCCCTCGGGTGGGTGAACCCGAGTGTGCCACGGTGACGAACGGTGTTCATCGCAGACCGCCAAAGTAGGCCGGGAGTAATCGCGACGACGCAGGGTCAACGAGCCGTTACTGAACGTCGTTTCGCTCAGCTGACCTCGACGATCAGCTCCAGCTCGACCGGTGAACCCAGCGGCAACTCCGCGACACCGACCGCGGAACGCGCGTGCTGACCCGCGTCGCCGAAGACACTCGCGCATCAGTTCGGACGCGCCGTTGATCACGGCGGGCTGGCCGGTGAACCCGTCCGCTGACGAGACGAACCCGACCAACTTGACCACCCGCACCACGCTGTCGATGCCGACCAGCGCGTGCACCGCGGCGAGCGCGTTGAGCGCGCAGATGCGAGCCTGGGCCTTTGCCTCGTCCGGGCTGACCTCGGCGCCGACCTTGCCGGTCACGCCGAGCTGGCCGTCGACGAAGGGCAACTGGCCGGAGGTGAAGACGTAGGCACCGGTACGCACCGCTGGCACGTACGCGGCGACGGGTGCGGCCACCGAGGGCAGCTCGATGCCGAGCCCGGCGAGCCGATCAGACCACGCCATCGCCGGACCTACTTCGGTCGCTTGAGGTAGGCGACGAGCTGCTCGCCCGTCGGTCCGGGCAGCACCGCCACCAGTTCCCAGCCGTCCTCGCCCCAGTTGTCGAGGATCTGCTTGGTGGCATGGCTCAACAGCGGGACGGTCGCGTACTCCCACTTCGTCATGGTCGGCACTGTAGCTCGCAGCCACCGACCAATGCGGACCCACCCGCAACCCGGCTTTAGGCTGGTCTGGTGACATCACCCGCCATCGGAGCCAGCCACTGGCCGGACGAACTGACCAGGGTGCGGTTGCACGTTGTCACCGGCAAGGGCGGCACCGGTAAGACGACCGTGGCGGCCGCGCTGGCGTTGAGCCTGGCCACCGGTGGCAGGCGAGTGCTGCTGATCGAGGTCGAGGGCAGGCAGGGCATCGCGCAGGTCTTCGACCGGCCGCCGCTGCCCTACGCGGAGGAGAAGATCGCGGCAGCGCCGAGGGGCGGCGAGGTGTGGGCGCTCGCGGTGGACGCGGAAGCGGCGCTGCTGGAGTACCTCGCGATGTTCTACAACCTCGGTTTCGCCGGCCGCGCGCTGCGCAGCATGGGCGCCATCGAGTTCGCCACCACCCTCGCGCCCGGCCTGCGGGACGTGTTGTTCACCGGCAAGATCAAGGAGTGCGTCGGCCGCACCGACGAGCGGGGCAGGCATCGCTACGACGCTGTCGTGCTTGACGCGCCGCCGACCGGCCGGATCGTGAAGTTCCTGGACGTCACCAGGGCCATGGTCGACCTGGCCAAGGTCGGCCCGATCCGCGGCCAGAGCGAGGGCGTCGCGCGGCTGCTGCACTCCGGCGACACCGCGGTGCACCTGGTCACCCTGCTTGAGGAGATGCCGGTGCGGGAGACCCTCGACGCGGTCGACGAACTCGACGCCGCCGATCTTCGGCCCGGTGCGGTGCTGGTGAACCGGGTCCCGGAGCAGCGGATCCCAGTGGGATCGCTGGCGAGGGCGGCGAGCGGCGCGATCAACGCGGCGCGGGTCCGCGCCGAGATCGCCTCGGCAGGACTGGACGTGCCCGAGGAGACGGTCGAGGACCTGATCACCGAGACCATGGAGAGCGCGGCACGGGACGAGGCATCCGCCCGCGCCAGGTCCACCCTTGCCGAAGCCAACCTGCCCAGCATCGACCTGCCGGAGCTGACCGAGGGCGTGGACGTCGCCGGTCTCTACGAACTGGCCGAGGCCCTCGGCGAACAGGGGGTCCGATGACCGCGCCCAACGCGTCCAACGGGAAACTCCTCCCGCCCACCATCGACATCGACGCGTTGATCGACGATCCGAAGACGCGGGTGATCGTCTGCTGTGGTTCGGGCGGGGTCGGCAAGACCACCACCGCGGCCGCGCTCGGCGTGCGCGCTGCCGAGCGGGGTCGGCGGACCATGGTGTTGACCATCGATCCGGCGCGGCGGCTCGCGCAGTCCTTGGGCCTGCCGGAGCTGGGCAACCAGCCGCGCGCCGTGCAGGCCGCCGGATTCACTCCAAAAGGTGAATTGTCGGCAATGATGTTGGACATGCGCCGCACCTTCGACGACATGGTCCAGGCGCACGCCGGTCCGGGCCGCGCAGAGCAGATCCTGTCGAATCCGTTCTACAAAACGATTTCCACGTCGTTCTCCGGCACCCAGGAGTACATGGCGATGGAAAAGCTCGGCCAGCTCGCCGCAAACGGCAACTGGGACCTGATCATTGTGGACACTCCGCCGAGCCGGTCCGCGCTAGATTTCCTCGACGCGCCACAGCGGTTGTCGACCGTGCTCGACGGCCGGATCATCCGACTGCTCTCCGCGCCGGCGCGCGCGGGCGGGTTGGGCTTGCGCAGGCTGGTCGGCGCCGGGTTCGGCCTGTTCGCCAAGGTGATCTCGACGATCATCGGCGGTCAGCTGCTGCAGGACGCGTCCACGTTCATCCAGGCATTCGACAGCATGTTCGGCGGTTTCCGGGAACGCGCCAACCAGACCTACACCTTGTTGCGCTCGCCAGGAACCGCGTTCCTGGTCGTCGCCGCGCCCGAACCGGACGCGCTGCGCGAAGCCTCGTACTTCGTGGAGCGCCTGGAAACCGACAAGATGCCGCTGGCGGGCCTCGTGGTCAACCGCACCCACCCGGTGCTGGCCGACATCAGCGCGAACAGGGCGCTGGCCGTAGCCGACGAACTCGACCGATCCGGACAGCCGCAACTGGCCGGCGCCATGCTGCGGCTGCACGCGGACCGGGTTGCCGTCGCGACTCGGGAGAAGCGGCTGCTCGCGCGGTTCACCAAGGCGCACCCCTCGGTCGCCGTTGTCGGCGTGCCGGCATTGCCCACCGACGTACACGACGTCGACGGGTTGCGCGAGATCGCCCTGCGACTGGCCGGAAAGTAGCCCCGTACCCTTCCAGCGCCCGTCGCGCGCGGCCTGACGAGTCCCTCTACCAGGTGTTGAGCGCGGGCGCGACGGCATTGGCGCGTCCCATTTGCGCCAACTGCCGTTTAGCCAACCCGGCAGTCCTCACCTGGCTCGGCAGCGCGGCGCGCGGCGTCGAGCAGCTCACGCCACGACGTCACGTCCGGGCGACGCCGGAGGAGCGCACGTCGCTCACGCTCCGTCATTCCGCCCCAAACCCCGAATTCCATCCGGTTGTCCAGTGCTTCGGCAAGACACTCGGTCCGTACCGGACAACCAAGACAAACTACCTTGGCTCGCCGCTGCTCGGCCCCACGCACGAACAGCCCGTCCGGATCCTCGTCTCGGCAGGACGCACTAACCCGCCAGTCCGATTGGTCTACAAATGACTCGGTAAGAAACATGTTCCCCCTGCTCCCTAGCGTCATTCGACTGAAACCCGCCACCCCCTAGTGGCGGATCGCATAGGCTGGCCACCTGACCGGTCTGCCTATCTGCTGCTGTCGTCAGACGTTGACGGACTGTAGAGCCGATCGGTTCCACTGCCAACACCGGGATATCGAGCTGTTACCTGCCGGGCGACCAACTGGGGCTTGACATCTGATCGAAATGGCTTCGCGTGAGACACGGTGACAACACGTGTCTTACCGCACTCCGCGTAGTCTGGGCGCGTGCGAGTTCCCGTGGGTTTGCTCAGAATGATCGGTTTGTGCGCTTTGGCCGGTGTACTGCTGGCTGGCATCCTGTCACCGATGGCGATCGGAGTCGGATCGCTGTCCAACCAGATCAGCGACTCGGTGGACAGCATCTCCAGCCAGCTCGCGGTCAGTCAGGTGCCACTGGTCACCACCATCGAGGACAGCACAGGTCAGCCGATCGCCCAGCTGTTCGACCAGTACCGGGTGCCCGTGTCGTACAACCAGATCTCCCCGAACATGCGCGCTGCCATCGTCGACATCGAAGACCACCGCTTCTATCAGGAGTCCGGCATCGACGTGCAGGGCACGCTCCGCGCCGCCATCCACGACTCCTCCGGTGGCTCGACCCAGGGCGCGTCGACCCTCACCCAGCAGTACGTCAAGAACTACCTGGAATACATCGTCGACCGCGCGCCCGCCGACGCGACGCCGCAACAACAGTTGCAGGCCAAGGCCGCGCAGCAGGCCGACACCAACCAGTCGATCGCAAGAAAGCTGAAAGAGGCCAAGGTCGCCATCCAGCTCGGACAGACCATGTCGAAGAACGACATCCTCACCGGCTACCTCAACATCGTCCCGTTCGGCGACCACAAGGCAGGCCCGTTCGGCATCGGCGCGGCAGCCAAGGCGTACTTCAACGAAACGCCAGCGCAGCTGACCATTCCGCAGGCCGCGCTGCTCGCCGGCATGGTGAACAACCCCGTGCTCTACGACCCGTACAAGCACCCGGACCACGCCCTTGAGCGGCGCAACACCGTACTCAAGGCGATGGCCACCTACGGCTCGATCAGCCAGGACGACGCCAAGAAGTTCCAGGCGCAGCCCCTCGGCGTGCTCGGCTCCGGCCCGACCATGCCCTCCAGCAGCTGCCTCGACCTGGCCAACAACGACACCGGCTTCTTCTGCAACTACGCGTTGCAGTACCTGGAGAACGCCGGCTTCACCGTCGACCAGCTGCTCACCGGCGGCTACACCATCAAGACCACTTTGGACCCAACCATCAGCGCCGATGCCAAGCAGGCCGCGGACAGCGCGGTCGACCCGAACACCAACGGCATCGCCAACACCTTCGTCGTGATCAAGCCGGGCACCACGTCGCACGACGTGCTCGCCATGGTGGCCAACCGAAACTACGGCTCCGGCACAGATCCGTCGCAAACCCAGACCAACATCCTCACCACCGTGTCCGACGAGTTCGGCGGCGGTTCGACATTCAAGCTGTTCACCTCGGCGGCCGGCATGGAGCTAGGAAAAGTCGGCCTGAACACCAACCTGCAGAACCCCGACTGCCAGACGTTCGCGCCGATCGGCAAGGGCGCCAAGGCATTCCAGGTGTGCAACCATGACGGAACCCCACCGTCGCTGCCACTCTCCGCAGCTCTCGCCGCGTCGCCGAACACCGGGTTCGTCAACCTGGAACTCAACGATGGCATGTCCAACGTGCTGGACATGGCCTACCGGCTGGGCATGCGCAACACCATGCTGGCCAACCAGCACGGCAAGACCCCGGATCCGAGTTCCACTGACCCACTGGTCAGTCAGCCGCAGCTCCAGTCCTTCCTGTTCAGTCCGTCCTTCACCCTGGGCGTTGGCCCGCTCAGTCCGATCGAGCACGCGAACGTGGCCGCCACCCTGGCCAGCAACGGCGTCTGGTGCCAGCCGAATCCGATCGGTTCGGTCACCGACCGGTACGGCAACCCGGTCGCGGTCAACACGCTGCCGTGCGAGCAGGTCATCTCGCCCGCCGAAGCGAACAGCATGCGCAACGGCATGAGCCATGACACCACCGGCAACGGCACCGGCGCGGCGGAAGCCAGCAAGGACGGCTGGACCAGGCAGCTCTCGGCCAAGACCGGTACCACCCAGAACAACGAGTCGGTCGGCTTCCTCGCTATCGTCAACGACTACGCAAGTTCGTCGCTGGTGTTCGCGGACGGCTCCAAGCCGAACAAGATCTGCGTCGGGCCGCCGCCGCGACTGATCAGGTACAACGGGGACTGCGGAAGCAACCTGGCATTCGGTGCGTCACTGGCCGCGCCGACGTTCTTCAACGCCTTCGAGACGATCCTCGGCAACTCACCCGACGACCCGGTCCCGAACGCGGACCCGAGCTTCATGGACGCCAACGACCACGGACCGGTCGTCCCCTTCGTGTTCAACATGCAGGAGGCGGACGCGACCGCGGCCCTGCAGAACGCGGGCTACCAGGTGCAGGCCAAGGAGTTCAACTCGACCGCGCCCAAGGGCTCCGTCGTCGGCGAGAGCCCGCAGAGCAACCAGCCGCCCGGCACCGTGATCACCATCTACGTCAGCACCGGCGTCACCCCACCCCCGCCGAACGCGCAACCACCAGCATCGATGGCCCCGGGCGCGACCGGGAAATAGCCGCGACGAAACGAAACGGCGGGAGGAGCGATCTGCTCCTCCCGCCGTTTCTGTACGGAAGATCAGGTGTTGAGCCGGGCCTTCACCAACGCGGCCACCCGGCCACCCTCGGCGCGACCGGCGACCTTGGCGTTGGCGGCCTTCATCACCTGGCCCATCGCCTTCACCGTTGGCTGCTCACCCAGCTGGGCGGCGACCTCGGCAACCGCCGCGTCCACCTCGGCCGTCAACTCGTCGTCGGAGAGCTGGCTCGGCAGGTAGGCGCTGAGCACGTCGGCCTCGGCCAGCTCGTTCGCGGCCTGCTCCGGCCGGCCCGCGCCCTCGAACGCCTCGGCAGCCTCCTTGCGCTTGCGCACCTCGCGGGCCAGCACCTTGCGCACCTCGTCGTCGGAGAGTTCGCGGGCGCTCTTGCCGGCGACCTCCTCGGTGTTGATCGCCGCCAGCGCCATCCGGAGCGTGCCGAGCTTCACGCTCTCCCTGGCCTTCATCGCCGCCGTCATATCCGCGCGCAACTGCGCCTTCAGCTCCGCCATGATCGGCAACGCTACCGCTACCGCCCCTGCCACCAACGCGTGCCCAACGCGCGGCGCCGTAGTCTCGTGGGGTGAACACGTTGGCCAAAATCGCCGTCGGCACCACCGCCGTGGGAGCGGCGACCATCGCCTATTCGGCCGGGATCGAACGGCGCCACTGGACGCTGCGCAAGGCCACCCTCCCGGTGCTCGCCCCAGGCGCCCGCACACTGAAGGTGCTGCACATCTCCGACCTGCACATGCTGCCCGACCAGCGGTCCAAACAACGCTGGGTCGCGGCGCTCGACAAACTCGAACCCGACCTCGTGGTCAACACCGGCGACAACCTCGCCCACCTCCAAGCCGTCCCCGCCGTGCTCCGCGCGCTCGAACCGCTGCTGGCCAGGCCGGGCGTGTTCGTCTTCGGTAGCAACGACTACTACGCGCCCAAGCCGAAGAACCCGGTCCGCTACCTGACCAAGAGCCACAAGCGCGTCCACGGCACCCCCCTGCCCTGGGAAGACCTGCGCGCCGCCCTGGTCGAACGCGGCTGGCACAACCTCACCCACGTGCGCACCGGCCTCACCGTCGCCGGCCAGCAGATCATCGCCGCCGGCGTCGACGACCCACACCTGCGCCGCGACCGCTACGCCGAGATCGCCGGCCGACCCGCCCCAGCCACCCTCCGGCTCGGCGTCACCCACTCCCCGGAACCCCGCGTGCTCGACGCCTTCGCGGGCGACGGCTACGACCTCGTCCTCGCCGGCCACACCCACGGCGGCCAACTCCGCCTCCCCGGCTACGGCGCCATCGTCACCAACTGCGCCCTCGACCGCTCCCGCGCCCGCGGCGCCTCCCGCTGGGGCGCACACATGTGGCTGCACGTTTCCGCAGGTCTGGGCACCTCCCCCTACGCTCCGGTGCGCTTCGCCTGCCCGCCAGAAGCCAGCCTGCTCACCCTCGTCGCACGCCCGGCGACCGTCGAGGCACCCGACCCAGAACAAACAAGCTCAGCCCGGTTCGGGGCCGACATCGACATCCGCTAGACTTCTCCTCGGTCACCAAGACCGGGGTGTGGCGCAGCTTGGTAGCGCGCTTCGTTCGGGACGAAGAGGTCGCAGGTTCAAATCCTGTCACCCCGACCGCCAGGGCCGCCATGTGTTCGCGGAAAGCGCGAACACATGGCGGTCGTCGTTTTTTCTGGGGGCCAAGCCCCCAGGCCCCCGGCCGGAGGGAGCTTCGCTCCCCCGGACCCCCTGTGGTCATCTTTGCGTGGCTCGCCTTCGGCTTCGCGGTGTGGGGTGGTGGCAATATCTCCCCGTGACTTCCAACTCGTCGGCTCCTGACCCCCTGTTCCCCGACCCGGAGCGCGAAGCGCGTTGGCGGGGGCGATTCACGGCGTTTCGGATCGGCTTGCCGTCCTGGCAGCTGGATGCGCCTGATCGGAACGTTTACCTGTCCAACTCAAGTGGGGTTTGGGAAATCTATGCGTGGGATCGCGCTACCGACACGCATCGGCAGGTCACCAGGCGTGATCAGGGGACTTCGCACTGCGCGATCAGTCCGGACGGCGAGTACATCTGGTGGTTCGACGACACGGGCGGGGACGAGTTCGGGAACTGGGTGCGCGAACCGTTTGCCGAGGGTGCTCGCGAGGCGGCTACGCCGGGGGCGCACGCGGGGTATCCGGCCGGGTTGGACATCGGGCATCGGGTGAGCGCGGTGGGCATGGCCACCGACGATGGGACCACGATCTGGTTGACGGGGGCGGAACGGCCTGCCGAGGTCGTGTATGCGAACAAGCATGACGCGAGCGTCGGCGGGTTGTCGCGGGATGAGCGGCTGTTGGCGATCTCGCATTCGGAGCATGGCGACAGTCGGCATCCCGCGTTGCGGGTGCTCGACACCTCGGATGGGCATGTTGTCGCCGAGAAGTGGGACGGGCCCGGCAAGGGACTCGACTCGTTGGGGTTCGCGCCGGTGGCTGGGGACGGGCGGTTGCTCGTGGCGCACGAGCGGCGCGGGAAGACCGAGTTGCTGGTGTGGGACGTGCTCGCGGATACCGAGGTCGAGATCGATCTGGGGTTGCCGGGTGAGGTGAGTGCGGACTGGTATCCGGACGGCACCGCCTTGCTGATCGTGCACACGCACCAGGCGCGGGACACCTTGCACCGGTACGATCTCGCGACCGGCAAATTGTCCACTGTGGATACTCCGGTTGGCACGATCAGCGGGGCTTCGGTGCGGCCGGACGGGACGATCGAGTACGGGTGGTCGTCGGGGGCGGAGGCATCGGTCATTCGGTCGCTGGGCGTCGATGGGACGGACCGGGTTTTGTTGGAGCCTGCTGGACCCAAGGCGCCAGGGTCGGTGAAGTTGACCGATGTGTTCGTGCCGGGGCCGGGTGGGGACATTCACGCGTTGATCGCCAGGCCGGAGGACGCCGGCGATGGGCCGCAGCCGGTGGTGTTCGGGGTACACGGCGGCCCGCATGCGGCCGATGAGGATCGGTTTTCGGCGTGGCGCGCGGTGTGGGTGGATGCCGGGTTCACCGTGATCGAGGTCAACTATCGCGGCTCGACCGGGTATGGGTCGGCTTGGCGGGACGCTATCGAGGGGCGGCCGGGTCTCACCGAGTTGGCCGACATCGCCGCCGTGCACGACTGGGCGGTGGAAAGCGGATTGGCCGATCCGACTCGCTCGGTGATCGAGGGCGGCTCTTGGGGTGGGTACCTGACGTTGTTGGCGCTGGGGACGCAGGCGCAGCGGTGGGCGGCGGGTGTGGCCGCGGTTCCGGTCGCGGATTACGTGGCAGCCTACGAGGACGAGATGGAGCCGTTGCGCGACTTCGACCGGGCGTTGTTCGGCGGATCGCCGGACGAGGTCGGCGACGTCTATCGGGAGTGCTCGCCGATCACTTATGTGGACAAGGTGCGGGCGCCGGTGTTGGTGCTGGCGGGCGAGAACGACCCTCGGTGCCCGATTCGGCAGATCAACAACTATCTGGCGAAGCTGGACGAGTTGGGACTGCCGCACGAGGTGTACCGGTTCGATGCTGGGCACGGTTCGCTCGTGGTCGCGGAAACCATGCGGCAGGCCGCGGCATCTGTCGACTTCGTGTTGCGGCGGTTGGGGATGCGCTGAGACGCCGACGGGGACGGCCGCTGGTGGCGGTCGCCCCGGTCGTGTGGTGGGAGCGGGAGTCCTAGACGCGGGTGGTCAGGGCTACTTCGATGTTGCCGCGGGTGGCGTTGGAGTACGGGCAGAACTGGTGGGCCTTGGCCACGAGGTCTTCGGCCTTTGCCTGGTCGAGACCGGGGAGCTTGGCGTCGAGGGCGACGGCGAGTTGGAAGCCGTCGTTCTCGTTGGGGCCGATGCTGACCTTGGCGTTGATCTCGGTGTCCGCGCCCAGCCTGATGTGCTCACGACCGGCGACCGCGCGCAGGGCGCTGTGGAAGCAGGCGGCGTAACCCGCGGCGAACAACTGCTCGGGGTTGGTGTGCAGACCGCCGGGGCCACCCATCTCTTTCGGTATCGCCAGCTTCTCGTCGATCACACCGTCGGAGGAGTGCACCTCGCCGTTGCGGCCGTCGCCGATCGCAGTGGCTTCCGCTGTGTACAACACCTTGAGCTGGGTCATGCCGGACTCCCTTGTGCGCAGAATGTCTTTGGCCGGTGCAACGCGGTGCGGGCCGGGGGAAGTCCCGGAGGTGGGGCGGCTCTCAGTGGCGGGAGTTGGCGAAGTCGACGACCTGGGCGCCGATGGTGCGCAGGTTGGCGGCGACCTTGGGATCCGAGCAGCCGCCGTCGGCGTCGAACTTGACCACTGCGGTGTTGACCGCGGCGCCGAGCGGGGTTGGCCAGCCGCGCAGCGCGTGCACGATGGAGCGCAGCGCGGTGAGCGTGGTGACCGCGGCCTGCCAGCCGAACGCGACGCTGACGCAGCCGACCGCGCGGCCGTCGAGGTAGGGCTCGTTCTCCTCGCGCAGGTCCTCCAGGTAGTCCAGGGCGTTCTTGACCAGGCCGGACACGGTGCCGTGGTAGCCGGGCGAGACGATCACCACGCCGTCGGCGGAGCGGAGTTCGTCGATGAGCCGCAGCGCGTTGTCGGGGCGATCGGCGATGGCCGGGTCGTAGAAGGGCAGCACAAGGTCCTCGCCGCAGAAGGCGATCGTCTTGGCTCCTGCTTCTTCCGCACCTGATAACGCGATGCGCAGCGCCCGCTCGGACTGTGAATCCGGGCGAAGTGATCCGCCGATGCCCACCACGGTGACCGTCATAGCTGCCAATCCTTCCACCGCCGGGGAACTGATGGGCACGTTACGACCTCCAGTTTGCTGGAGATCAATGCCTTGTGCGTCAGCCCACGTCAGCGGCGGTCAGTTGGCTACTCAATAGTAAGATGATGCCGGTCACAGTGCGCGACCCGGTGGTGCCGGCGGCGGGGGCACCGCCAGCACCACCGGGTGCGGGCCTGTCCGGTCAGCCCTTCGGCGGTGCGACCGGCAGGCTCGGCACGGCCGGCACGCTTGGTGCACCCGGCACGCTCACCGGCAGTGGCGGCACCGGAACCGGGACCGGCAGGCTCCCGAGCAGGCCGGTGATCAGGCTGAGCAGGGTGTTCAGCAACGAGTTGAGCAGGGCGCCGATGGCGCCGAGCGGGCCAGGCAGCGGCGGCAGGAGGTCTGCCGGAGTCGCGGCCTGTGTGCTCACCGGGGTCTTGCCGGCCTCGATCTGCTTGAGCGCCTGGGCGACCTGGTTGTTCAGGTCGGCCGCCTTGTCCAAGGTGGACGAGGCGGTCGCGGACATCGCCGCGCGGCCCTGCGGAGTGGCCAACTGGCCCAGTTCGGCGGTGATCTTGTTGACCGCGTCCTGGGTCCCGGCAACGTCGCCGTTGAGGGCCGCCGCCTTCAACTGGTCGTGCAGGACCTGCACGACACCGGCCTGGTTCTGTAGGTACTGCGCGTTCGAACTGATCGGCGCTGCCCCCGGCGACGCCGGCAATGCCGATGCCGCGCTTGCCAGACCGAACCCTGTCATCGTGGCCACCGCGGCAACCGTCACAACGGCGATGGCACCAACTACGGTCCTCTTCATCTTCCTGGACCCTCCCGTCGATTCGACGAAAAAACACACCCGATGATTTGAGAAAAACTCGTGTCGAGTCACATCCGGTGGCTCGGCGTCATCTCCGAATATCGTTACCACTGATCGACTTCCCCGCTACCAGTGGAAACCGAGCGGGACAAATAATTGATAGCGCGGCGTGTTCAATTCCACCCAGAATCGGTCGGCCGTACCCTCGACCGGGTTCAATCAGCGGAAAACTGGCCACGATGCGGTCGGTGAAACGCGAAAAGGGTCCGCGACCAGCCACCGTGGAGGGAACACTGTCCCTCCAACGACCTACTTGACCGGATTGCTACCGACACGCCGACAATGCCGTGGAAGATCACTCGCACGAGTGAATCTCCGGAATAGCCGGAAAACATGAGAAAAGGCCGGGAAAACTCGTATTCGAAATCCGACTCGTATTCAAATATCGGTGCGGTGCGACCGACAGTCCGGGCAGAACCCACGGAAGACGACTTCGGCCGCGTCGACCGCGAAGCCGGCCGATGGCCAGGGTGCGGGACCGGCGGCGCAGTCCACTGCCTCGGTTCGACCGCAGGCACGGCAGACCAGGCGAGCGGCGGATTCGACAGTCCGCGACGCGGTTTCCAGGACATCGTGCTGAGCCATGATGCGCCTAGCTCACCACTCTTTCTGGAATGAGTCAAGAAACACCCGAAAACCGGTTGTGTCGGTGGCTGATGTCAAGGTGACATGGTGAGTGTGGCCCTGAGTCGGTACCGAACGGTTCTCGCGCTGCCCGGGGTGGGCGCGCTGATGGCGCTCATGCTCGCCGCCCGCATCCCGGTCACCGCCAACTCGATGGTGCTCACCCTGCACGTCGTGCTCAGCCTGCACCGCGGCTACGGTGCCGCCGGCATCGTGGGCGCGTTCATCACCATCGGCACCGCCGTGGGCGCCCCCGTGCTCGGCCGGTTGATCGACACCATCGGCCTGCGCGCGACATTGGTGATCTGCACCCTCGGCGAGGGCGCGTTCTGGCTGACGGCCGGCCAACTGAACTATCCGGAACTGCTGATCACCGCGTTCTTCGGCGGCCTGCTCTCCGTTCCGGTGATGTCCATCAGCCGCCAGGCCATCTCCGCGCTGGTCCCGGACGAACACCGGCGCAGCGCGTTCTCCATGGACTCCATCTCCGTCGAACTGTCCTACATGGCCGGGCCGGCACTCGGCGTCCTGGTCGCCACCAGGGTGTCCACCTACGCGGCCCTGCTCGCGATCGGCGGCGCCACCATCGCGTTCGGCATCCTCCTGTACGCGGTCAACCCGCGCGTCCAGCCGGAAACCGGGGCTGTCGACGAGCCCGAGCCGCGCCCGACCCGAGGCAGCTGGCTGCGCGGCACGCTCATCGGCGTCCTGATCACCAACTTCGGCGCGATCTTCGCCCTCGCCGGCATGGAGGTCGCCACGGTCGCCACGCTGCGCCTGGCCGGCGAGATCAGCTGGACCGGCGTCGTGACGATCTTGATGTGCGCCGCGTCCGCGACCGGCGGCATCATCTACGGCGCGCTGCACAGAGCGCCCGGCCCCGCGGTCCTGCTCGGCGTCATGAGCGTGCTGATGCTTCCGGTCGCCCTGGCCGGCGGCCAGTGGTGGGTGTTCGTGCTGGCCCTCGCCCCGAGCAACCTGATCTGCGCGCCCACCATCGCCGCAACCGGCGAAGCCATCACCCGCCTCACTCCTGCTTCGGTCCGCGGCGAGGCCATGGGCCTGCACAGCTCGTCGCTGACCCTCGGTGCCGCCCTCGGCTCCCCGGTCATCGGCACCGTGGTCGACCACCTCGGCCCCAGCGGCGGCTTCCTCTGCGCCGGCCTCGGCGGCGTTGCGGTCAGCACCGCCGTCGTCCTGGCCACCCGCCGCGGCAAGCCGGCACCGGTCGAGCGCGACGACCTGGTCACCGCCAGGCGTTGATCAGCTCCGTCGGGCCCCAGAGCAGGTCGACACGGTCCAGGTCCTCGGTGACGCCTGCTCGGGATGCGACGACGACACCGGCCTGTGCGGTGTGGCTGGGCACGGTTGGCGCGGCGGCACGGAGCCGCGCGAGGTCATGCCGGTCGAACGGTGTGCCCAGCCATCTGATCGAGCCGACGAACAAGATCCGCTCGGCTACCCGGCCCTTGTCGACGCCGACCAGGTCGATCTCGGGGTCGAACTGCCGGTTCCACCAGCCGACGACCGCTCCTACCTGTGACCACGGCAGCTCGTCCGACGCTGCGGCGAGTTCGATGGACTCCCGGACCAGCGGCTCGACGGCCCGACCGCGCCAGGTCGCCCAACGCCGTTCGACAAGACCGAACGCGGCAGACGAACGACCTCGCCGGACGAGTTCGGCGGCACCGCGCAGCACGGCGAAGTAGAGTCGGAGGTTGCTGTCCGCGACTCGGTACAGCGCGGGCTTGCCGGTCTGAGTCGCGAGTGGATGGTCGACCGCGACGAGCTGCTTGTCCTCAGTGAGCTTGTGCAACAGCGGCGACAGCGTGCCGGAGGGCATTGCGCCGCTGCGACTGCCGGCGGTGGCGGCGATGTTCGCGTAGGTGCGGTCACCGCCGCCGATGGCTTCCAATACCCGGCGGCTCTTGTCCGGATCGGGGAACTCGGCGAGCAGTGCGGATTCGGGCACCCCGAACACCGGCGAATAGGCGTCGGCGCATTCCCGTTCGAGGAAGGCGAGCGCGGGCATACCGTCCGGCCAGGCACGCAGGATGCCGGGCAGGCCACCGGACACGAGGTGCGCATCCACGGCGTCCGCATCGTCGAGTCCGAGCGCGGCACCGGTCTCAGCCGGGTTCAGCGGGCCGAGGACCACGTTGTCGGCACGACCATAGAACGGGCGGTCGTACGCGGTCAGCCGCTGCATCATGCGCAGGTCGCTGCCCAGCAGCAGGAGCAGCACAGGGCGCCTGGCCAACAGCCGGTCCCACGCGGTCTGCAATGCGCCGTCGAAGATCTCGTCCTGCTCGACCAGCCACGGCAGCTCGTCCAGAACGACGATGGTCGGGCTGTCCGGCAGGGCGGCGGCGAGCGCGCGGAACGCATCCGGCCAGGTGGTCGCGGACAGGACGAGGTCCGGGTCGCGGGGCAGGTCGGACTGGCGCAGTTCGGTGACGAAGTCGGTGACCGCCTCAACCGGCGACGCGCCCTTGGTCGCCGCGAAGAACAGGTACGGCAGCCCGGACTTGTCACAGAACTCGTGCACGTGCCTGGACTTGCCGACCTGGCGCCTGCCTCTGATGGCGACCGCGACGCCCGCGCCCGACTCGGTTACCCGGCCCAACCGCTTCCTGAGCAGCGCGAGTTCGGTCCGTCGGCCCACGAATGACGTCAGTACTGCTCACTCCAAGTACGTAGCTCACATCTACGTAGACGGTGGCTACGTAGATGGTGGCTACCTGAATTGCCGAAAAATCTTGTCGCGAGGTGTCGATTCGGGCCTGGCTTGTTCGACGCAGGAGTACGAAGCGGTCCAACTCAAGGAGTTCACGATGCAGTTCTTCGGATACACCCTGGCCGACGAGTCCATCCCGTTCCGGCAGCCGACGCAGGAGCAGCTGGCGGAGATGGAGAAGTTCGTGCAGGAGGCCATGGACGCCGGCGTGATCGTGGCGACCGGTGGCTTGGCGCCGACCGCGATGGGCGTGAAGATCAGTTCGCACGACGGCGAGTACACGGTGGTGGACGGCCCGTTCGCGGAGGCCAAGGAGATCGTCGGCGGTTGGGTGCTCTACGACGTGGCGTCGATGGAGGAGGCCGTCGAGTGGTCGAAGCGGTTCCTCGCGGTGCTCGGTACCGACATGGAGGTGCGGATTCGGCCGACGTTCGGGCCGCAGTAGTCCTCAGTCCGCGAGTTCGGCGACGATCTCGCGCAGGGCGGTGTGGGCGCGCACGACCAGCGGGCGGCGGCGGGCGAGTGCGGCGGCGAGGGCCGGGTCCGGGTCGACGGTGCCGGCCGGGGCGATCAGGTCGGCGGCGTCGGCGAGCGAGCCGAGTTCACCGATGGCGCGCCAGCCGAGCAGCGCTGCGCCGAGGCCGGAGCCGCCAGTCTCGGCGGTCATCGCCAGTGGCCGGTTGAGGGCGGCGGCGATCACCTTGCCCCAGATCGGGGCGCGGAACGCGCCGCCGGTGGCGCGGATCTGGCCGATGTCCGGGACGGCCTCGGCGACCAGCGCGAGTTGTTGGCCGACGCCGTCGATCAACGCCCTGGTCAACTCGGCCGCGCCGTGTTCGTGGCGCAGGCCGAGGACGGCGCCACGAGGGTCCGGTTCCCACCAGGGCGCGCGTTCGCCGAGGAGGTACGGCAGGGCGAGTAGGTCGGTCGCGTCGGCCTTGGCCGCCTTGGCCAGCAGGTCGGCGATGGGAATGTCGAAGGTGCGGGCGGCCCAGGCGGCGACCGCACCGCCGTTGCTGATGGCGCCGCCGCGTACCCAGAGGCCCTCGGCGAGTGCGTAGCAGAACACGCGGCCGGAGGCGCCGATGCCGGGTTCGTCGGCGATCACCCGCAGCGCGCCGCTGGTGCCCAGCGACAAGGCCGCCATGCCGGGGCGGACGGCGCCGGTGCCGAGGTTGGCCAGGGGGCCGTCGGCCGCGCCGAGGACGACCGGGACGTCGGACGGGAGACCGTCGATGTGCGCGGTGAGTCGCAGGATTTCGGTGGGTGGGGCCAGCGCGGGGAGCCGGCTCGCGTCGATTCCGGCGACGGCGAGGGCCGGTGGGTACCAGTCGAGGGTGCGCATGGCCATCAGGCCGGTGCCGGACGCGCACGAGTGGTCGGTGACCAGGCGAGAAGTGAGCCGGTGCACGACGTAGTCCTTGACGCCGAGCCAGCACGAAGCCGATCTGGTCAGGTCCGGTTCGTGCGCGGCGAACCAGGCGAGTTTGACCAGCGGGGACATCGGGTGCACCGGCGTGCCGGTGGCCCGGTGCAGGTCGGTGGCCGTGGCCGGGTCGGCGCGTAGGGCGCGAGCCGTCGGCGCCGCGCGTTGGTCGGCCCAGCTCAGCGCCGGGGTCAACGGGCGGCGTCGCGCGTCCAACGCGAGCAGGGTGTGCATGGCCGCGCTGAAGGAGATGGCGCGCACCTCGCGGCCGGCCGAAGAACACCGGGCGGCGCATTCGGCTATCGCCGCGACGGCCGCGTCCGCGACCACGTCCGGGTCCTGGGTCGCCGCGCCGCTCGCGTCGGTGTGCAGCGGGTAGCCGCGTTCGGCAAGCCCGACCTGCTTGCCGTCCACAGTGGACGCGACGACCTTGGTGGCCGTCGTGCCCAGGTCGACCCCGAGCACGACTCCGGCTGCCACTTTCTGGTCAGCCCGTGAATTCGGGCGCCAGCGACTCGGCGATCTCGTAGGTGTTCAGTGCGGCGCCCTTGCGCAGGTTGTCCCCGCACACGAAGAAGTCCAGCGTGTTCGGGAAGTCCAGCGCCTGGCGGATCCGGCCGACCACCGTCGGGTCGCCGCCGACAACGTCGGCCGGGGTCGGGAAGACGCCCTTGTCCGGCTCGTCCACGAGCAGCACCGACGGGTGCGCTGAGAAGATCTCCCGCGCCTGCTCGACCGTGACCGGCTCGGCGAACGTGGCGTGCACGGCCAGCGAGTGCGTGGTGATCACCGGAACGCGCACGCAGGTCGCGGACACCTTCAGATCCGGGATGCCGAGGATCTTGCGGGATTCGTTGCGCACCTTGAGTTCCTCGCTGGACCAGCCGTCGGCCTTGCGCGAACCGGCCCACGGCACCACGTTGAACGCCAGCGGCGCCGGAAACGGCGAGTCCTCTTGGGACAGTCCGGCCGCGGTGAGCGCCTCGCGCACGTCGCCTGCTCGCACACCAACCTGCTTGCCGCCGACCGCGGCGGCCTCCGCGTAGAGCCGGTCGATGCCGGGCTGGCCCGCACCGGAGGCGGCCTGGTAGGAGGCGACCACGAGTTCACGCAGGCCGAATGCCCTGTGCAGGGCGCCGATCGCGGCCATCATGGACAGCGTCGTGCAGTTCGGGTTGGCGATGATGCCGCGCGGCCGATCGGCCACCTTCTCCGGGTTGACCTCGGGCACGACCAGCGGCACGTCGTCGTCCATCCGGAACGCGCCGGAGTTGTCGACGGCGATCGCACCGTGCTCGGCGGCGATCGACGCCCACTGCGCGGACACCTCGTCCGGCACATCGAACATGGCCACGTCGACGCCGTCGAAGACCTCGGGGGCCAGCGCCCTGATGGTGATCTCCTTGCCGCGCACGGTCCGGGTCTGCCCGGCCGAACGGGGCGATGCGACGAGGCGGATCTCGCCCCAGGGCACGCTCTGCCTGCCGTTGATGATGTCGATCATCATGGTGCCGACCGCGCCGGTCGCGCCGACGAGGGCGAGTACAGGTCCGTTGGACATTCCGGTCACCTCCCGGTTCCCGCGTAGACGACGGCTTCCTCGTCACCGCCGAGGCCGAAAGCCTCGTGGATGGCCTGCACCGCGTCGTCCAGTTGCAGGTCGCGGACCAGCACCGAGATCCGGATCTCCGAGGTGTTGATGATGTCGATGTTCACGCCCGCTTCGGCGAGAGCCTCACAGAATCGCGCGGTAACGCCGGGGTGCGAGCGCATGCCGGCACCGACCAGCGACACCTTGCCAACGTGGTCGTCGTAGAGGACCTGGTCGAACTTGAGCTCGTCCTTGACCTTCTCCAGCGCGGCGACCGCGGTTGGGCCGTTGGCCTTGGACAGGGTGAAGGTGATGTCGGTGCGCCCCGACGACGCGGCCGACACGTTCTGCAACACCATGTCGATGTCGATCTCGGTGTCGGCGACCACCCGGAAGATCCGCGCGGCCACGCCGGTGTGGTCGGGCACGCCGGTCACCGTGACCTTGGCCTCTGAGCGGTCGTGCGCGACACCGGTGATCATCGCCTGTTCCACTGGAAGGTCCTCCATCGAGCCGGCAACCAGCGTGCCCGGCCGTTGACTGTACGAAGAGCGGACTCGGATCGGGACGCCGTAGCGGCGGGCGTACTCCACGCAGCGCAGCATCAGCACCTTGGCGCCGGCCGCCGCCATCTCCAGCATCTCCTCGTAGGTGACGCTGTCCAGCCGCCTGGCGTTGGACACGATGCGCGGATCGGCCGTGTAGACACCCTCGACGTCGGTGTAGATCTCGCAGACGTCGGCGCCCAGCGCCGCGGCCAGCGCGACCGCGGTGGTGTCCGACCCGCCCCTGCCGAGCGTGGTGACGTCCTTGGTGTCCTGGCTCACCCCCTGGAAACCGGCGACCAGCACGATGTGCCCGTCGTCGAGGGCCTCGCGCAACCTGCCGGGGGTGACGTCGATGATCCTGGCCTTGCCGTGCGCGGAGTCGGTGATCACGCCTGCCTGCGACCCGGTGAACGAGCGCGCGGACGCGCCGAGCGCGCTGATGGCCATCGCGACCAGCGCGTTGGAGATGCGCTCACCCGCGGTCAGCAGCAGGTCCATCTCGCGGGCCGGAGGCACCGGGTTGACCTGCTCGGCCAGGTCGAGCAGCTCGTCGGTGGTGTCGCCCATGGCGGAGCAGACCACGACAACGTCGTTGCCGGCCTTGCGGGTGTCCACGATGCGTTCCGCCACCCGTTTGATCCGGTCGGCGCTCTCCAGGGAAGATCCGCCGTACTTCTGGACGACGAGCGCCACGCCGATCGAGCCTCCTCCTACCGAGTTTCACGCCTTCGGGTGAGCCGCGTCCGACAGCTCACCCGAGCGGCAAGCCTACCGGCGCCGACCGCATCGAACCCAGGCCGCGAACCACAGGGTGAGATTGTCCAACACGTGCCCTGATCAGCGTCAGCGTGACCGGTGTCTCACCATGGGGCACTAATCTGTTGGCCCTGCGGCACATCGGGCAGAGGTATCGGACAGAGGCATCGGGCAGAGGGAGGGTTCGCGCAGGTGTCCACAACCGAGGTTGGTTCGCTCCCCGATTCCTATGGTGATGCCTATGGCGCCGAGGCCGGGATCGGAGCCGGGATCGGCAGACCCTCCTCGATCCTGGCGCGGGCCGCCTACCTGCCGAGCACGTGGGCAACCGCCGCCAGGGTGATCAGCGCGCTCCTGCCGGCCGTGCTGTATCTGGCCGTGCGCGAGGTCGGCCTCGCGGCGTTGGACTGGGCGGCCGCACGCAACCACGTCAACACCACGACCGTGCTGACCTCGTGGGACGGTGAGTGGTTCCTGGCCCTCGCGCGAAGCGGCTACCAGCGCGTGCCGCTGGGCCTGACCGACGCGTTCGGCCAGCGCGACGCGTTCACGCCGCTCGCCTTCTTCCCCGGCTACCCGACCGCCGTGCGCTGGGTGTCCGATCTGCCCGGAGTAAGCCTGACCTCGGCTGCGCTGGTGCTCAGCGCGGCCGGCGGCGTGGCCTGCTCGTACGCGCTGATGCGGATCGCGAACGCGGTGCCGTGGATCCAGCGGCAGCGGCAGGTCGGGTTCATCCTGGTCGTCCTTTTTGCTGCCTCGCCGATGGCGGTCGTGCTGTCCATGGCCTACTCGGAGGCGCTGTTCTGCGCGTTGGTCGCCTGGTCGCTGGTGGGTCTGATGGAGCGCCGCTGGCTGCTGGCCGGCCTGACCGCCGCAGGCTCGGGTCTGGTCCGGCCGACAGCGGGCGCCCTGGTGCTGACCGTGCTGATCGCGGCCATCGTGGCGATCAGCCAACGCAGGGACTCGTGGCGGCCATGGGTCGGCGGGGCGCTCGCGCCGGTCGGCCTGGTCGGCTACCTCGCGTTCGTCGCGGACCGCACCGGCGATCTGGCCGGCTGGTTCGCGGTGCAGGCACAGGGCTGGAACTCCCAGTTCGACGGCGGCATCGCCACCGTCCGGTTCGGACTGGAGGTGCTGGCGACCGGCCGCTCGGTGCTGGAGGTGAGCACGGTCGCCATCCTGCTGGTCGCGCTCGTCCTGGTGGTGATCGCGATCCGGCTGCGGATCGGCTGGCCGCTGATCACCTATGGCGCGCTGGTGCTGGTCATGGACGTCGGCTCGAACGGGCTGATGAACTCCAAGGCGCGGCTGCTGCTGCCCGCGTTCACGCTGCTCATCCCGGTCGCCATCGGGCTGAGCAGGCGTCGGCGCGGCACCATGCTGACCGTGTTGGCCGGCATCGTGCTCGCCAGCGCGTGGTTCGGCGCCTATGCGCTCACCGGTTGGCAGTACGCCATCTGAGTACGCTGCGTCACGTGGCCGAGCACCCGGACAAGTCCGCCGACTCCAGTGTCGAGGTCGCCCCGGTGATCGCGGCGCGCTGGAGCCCGCGTGCCCTCGACCCGACCGCCGAGGTTACCGACGCGCAGCTGCGCGCGCTGCTTGAGGCCGCGCGCTGGGCGCCGTCCTACGGCAACACCCAGCCTGCGCGCTACCTGATCGGCAGGCGCGGCGACGACACGTTCGACCGCATCTTCGGCGTGCTGAACCAGGGCAACAAGGCGTGGACGCACGCGGCGAGCGCGCTGATGCTCGGCGCGGTGGTGCTGCGCAACAACAAGGGTGACATTCCGCTCGCCGAGTACGGCCTCGGCCTGGCCAGCGAGAACCTGGTGCTCCAGGCGGTCGCGGAGGGCCTTGTCGCGCACCAGATGAGCGGCTTCGACCCGGTGGCCGCGCGCGAGGTGTTCGCGTTGCCCGATGACGTGCGGCCGGTGGTGGCGATCGCGGTCGGCAGGCTCGGCGACCCGGACCAACTCGACGAGCGGCGCCGCGACCGCGAACTCGCGCCGCGTGCCCGGCTGCCGTTGGGCGAGATCGCGTTCACCGGCGAGTGGGGCCGGCCGGCGTTCTAGCCGAATCCCTGGACGCCGCGTTGGACGAGCGGGTCGGCGTCGTGTGTCTGTCCCGGGTGGATTTCCGGACATTCGGCCGGTGCGTTGGATGTCGAACTAACCGGATGGAATCCCGATCTGGCCGTGGGTTGCGGGTACAAATACCTCAATGGCAGTCCCGGCGCGCGTTCTGTGATGTGGCCAAAAAGTTACAGAAAAGAATTCAAAGCCGCCGCTCTCCCTACCGGCCCTGCAGGACGCACCGTGACCCGATTACGCCATTCACCACATCGGGTCTCCACAATGGGGCACCCCGCGATCGATGCGTACTTAACGTCTGCCACACTTCCTCGCACACCGCAGATTCCCAGCCGCCGTAGTCACTCACATGGTTCACGTACCGCGAGCGCAACCACTGTGCGTGGCAGCACCTCACCGGCGGACTTGGCGCATGTCGGGGTGAGGTGCGGACCGGTATTGGTGACATGAGAACTGGAGCAGGAATGCAGAAAGCGATGCGACGAGCGGTTGGCGTCGGTGGCGCGGCGGCAGTGGCGCTCGCCGCCAGTCTGGCTCTGGCCGGCGTGGCCGACGCGCACGTGCCGACCTTCCACCCGGGCTGTGTCGCCGCGACGCTCAGCGATGCGAGCGCGCCGGCCCTGACCGTCGACCTGAAGCTCTACACGCAGAACAAGCAGGACCCGAACACCGTTGCGGTTTCGTACCTGCCTGATGGCTCGTCGACCCCGGTCACGATCCTGTCGACCACCAGTTTCCAGCAGTCCTGGACGAGCCCGACCACGAAGACGATCACCCTGAACAAGAAGACCGTCGACAACCCCTTCTACGTCACCGGCAAGGTTGGCGGCACGTTCACCATCACCGTCACCGCCAACGACGACCCCGACGGCAAGACGAACGGCAACAACGGTACGAACACCTCGAAGACCGGTCAGTGGGACGGCACTTTCACCGTGAAGGTGAAGACCTGCCCGGACACCAAGCCGTCCGGCACGCCGACGCTGCCTCCTCCGACCTCGGCGCCCTCGACGAGCACTCCGAGCGTACCGAGCAGCTCCAGCGCGGCGCCGTCCACCAGTGCCGCTGCCGCAGCGCCGGTCGCGGCCGGCAACAGTGGCAGTGGCGGCAAGCTGGCCTACACCGGTGTGAGCACCGAGCTGCCGCTGATCATCGGCGGTGCGCTGATCATCATCGGTGCGGCCGCGCTGATCGGGATGCGGATCATGAAGCGGCGTCGCGCGGAGAGCTGAGCGCGCGCTGAGCCAGCCCTCGGGCCCGGTGGGAGTCCTCCTGCCGGGCCCGATGTGTGTCCGGAGCCGAGTCAGCCGATGCGGCGGATCAGCCGGGCGATGATCGAGCTGACGATCAGCCAGAAGATCGCCGCGATGCCGTAGTTGACCAGCACCCGCAGCTTGGCGTCGCTCGGGGTGAACAGGTCCTTGAAACCCCAGGCGAGCGGGTCGGACACGGTGGTGATGAAGCTGGTGATGCCGTTGTTCGGGTTGGCCCCACCCACGGTCAGCAGTACCCGGACGACCAGGATGATCACCACGATCAACCCTGCCCAGCGCACCAACCCGGCCAGGAAACCGGCCACCCTCCTCCGCACCTCGGCGAGGCTGCGCGTTGTCGTGGGCGGCGCGTCGGAGTGCTCAGCCATGTGCGGAGTTTGGCACGCGGACGGCGTCGCGGCTACCCGCCAGTAGCGGGGTGGCCGCTAACGGACGATGCGGGCGATGATCCCGGTGACCACGAGCCAGAACACGGCGGCGAGGCCGTAGTTCAAGATGATCGCGACATCGTAGTTGCCCGGGTTGAACAGGCCAGGGAAGAACAGGGCGAGCGGGTCCGCGATGGAGCGGATGAACACGAAGAACGCGTTGGCCTGATTGGCGCCGAACAACAACATCAGGATGTAGACGACTTCGATCAGCGCGAACAGGCCACCAACACCGCTGATCACCCTGGCGACGGTGAGTCTGCCGGATAAATCTCGTCTGGTAGTCATGCACCAGGGATTCCCGGTTCGGCTACCGCACAAACCCATCATCCGACCCCGGAAGGGGCCTGGTCCTGGGGATCTGTGTCCCGATCCCCGGTCGAGTCCCCGGCCGAAAGGGCCGGCCCACGTTGTCCGGGGGCGCACGGTGTGGTTAGGCTAGGGCCGTGGCGCTGGCTCTTGCTCTCCTGCTTCCTCGCCGCGACGGGGTCTGATCCAGACCGGCCCCCCGTCGCGGGGTTCAGCGCGCCGCCAGTCGACCTGAAACCGGCAAGCAGGAGTTTTTTCACCATGAGCACCGAAGCACGCCCGAGCAACGTCAGCCGTATCCGCATCCCGAGCCGCCCGGCCCCCGCCGACCAGCCCGCCTGGAATCCGCAACGCGGCAGTTCCATGCCGGTACACCGGTACCGGCCCTACGAGGAACTCGTCGAGCCCATCACCCTGGCGGACAGGACCTGGCCGGACAAGCGCATCACCACGGCCCCGCTGTGGTGCGCGGTCGACCTGCGCGACGGCAACCAGGCCCTGATCGACCCGATGTCCCCGGCCCGCAAGCGCCGCATGTTCGAGCTGCTGGTGCGGATGGGCTACAAGGAGATCGAGGTCGGCTTCCCGGCCGCGAGCCAGACCGACTTCGACTTCGTCCGCGAGATCATCAACGACGACGCCATCCCCTCCGACGTACGCATCCAGGTGCTGAGCCAGTGCCGGCCCGAGCTGATCGAGCGCACCTTCGAGGCGGTACGCGGCGCGCCCGACGTCATCATCCACATCTACAACTCGACGTCGATCCTCCAGCGCAGGGTGGTGTTCCGCGAGGAGCGCGAGGGCATCAAGAAGATCGCCACCTCGGCCGCTGAGATGGTGGTCGAACTGGCCGCGAAGCAACCGGGCACGAACTTCCGCTTCCAGTACTCGCCCGAGTCCTACACCGGAACCGAGCTGTCCTACGCGGCCGAGGTGTGCAACGCGGTCAGCCACATCTGGCAGCCGACCAAGGACCGACCGATCATCATGAACCTGCCGGCCACGGTCGAGATGGCCACGCCGAACGTGTACGCGGACTCGATCGAGTGGATGAGCCGCAACCTGGACAACCGCGACTCGGTCATCCTGTCCCTGCACCCGCACAACGACCGGGGCACCGGCGTGGCAGCGGCCGAGCTGGGCTATCAGGCAGGCGCGGACCGGATCGAGGGCTGCCTGTTCGGCAACGGCGAGCGCACCGGCAACGTGTGCCTTGTGACGCTGGGCATGAACATGTTCAGCCAGGGCATCGACCCGCAGATCGACTTCTCCGACATCGACGAGATCCGCCGCACGGTCGAGTACTGCAACCAGCTGCCCGTCGGCGAGCGCCACCCCTACGGCGGTGACCTGGTGTTCACCGCGTTCTCCGGCAGCCACCAGGACGCCATCAACAAGGGCCTTGACGCGCTGAAGAACGCGGCCGATCTGGCGGGTGTGCCGGTGGAGGACTTCCCGTGGGAGGTCCCGTACCTGCCGATCGACCCGAAGGACGTCGGCCGCAGCTACGAGGCCGTGATCCGGGTGAACTCGCAGTCCGGCAAGGGCGGCGTCGCCTACGTGATGAAGTCCGAGCACCAGCTCGACCTGCCGCGCCGGCTGCAGATCGAGTTCTCCAAGGTCATCCAGCAGTTCACCGACACCCGAGGCGGCGAGGTCAGCCCGCAGCAGATCTGGGACAGCTTCGCGGGCGAGTACCTGGCTGCGCAGACCCCGCTGTCCCTGGTGCGCAGCAGGATCACCAGCTCGGCCGATGACTCGGACACCGAGGTGACCGCGGTCGTGCGGATCGAGGGCGACGACCACGAGCTGGTCGGGCGCGGCAACGGCCCGATCGCCGCGTTCGTGGACGCGCTGGCCGAGGTCGGTTTCGACGTACGCGTGCTGGACTACACCGAGCACGCCCTCACCGCGGGCGACGACGCGCGTGCTGCGTCCTATGTGGAGTGTGGCATCGGCGACCGGATCTACTGGGGCGTCGGCGTGGATTCCTCGATCGTCACCGCGTCGCTGCGCGCGGTGGTGTCCGCGGTCAACCGCGCCAACCGCTGAGCACGCAAAGACAAACGCAAAGGGCGGCCTCCGGAAAACTCGGGTGGCCGCCCTTTGTGGACTGTGCGGGTCGCTCAGCGGTCGGCGGGCGCCGGCTGGTCCTCGTGCTTGGCCTTGGCGGCCTTGCTACTGCGCTGCTTGATGATCAGGCCGATGACGACGCCGCCGACCAGCGCGACGATCAGCACGATCCAGGAGAACCGACCGAAGTACTTGTCCGCGGCCTCGCCGACGAAGTAGACGGCCGAGGTGATCGTGCCGGCCCACACGATGCCGCCGGCCACGTTCGCGATCAGGAACTTGGGGTAGGGCATCTCCAGGGTGCCGGCGATCGGGCCGGAGAAGGTGCGCAGCAGCGCGACGAACCGGCCGAAGAACACCGCGACCATGCCCCAGCGCTGGAACACCCGCTCGGCATAGGCGAGATGCTCTGGCCCGAAGTGCTTGGGGAACTTCACCCCCAGCCAGGCGAACAGCGGCCTGCCCCAGCGGTGGCCGATGGCGAAGCCGATCGAGTCGCCGATGATCGCCGCGAGAGCCGCCGCGACACCGATCCAGATCACCGGCACGTGCAACGCGTGCTGCGAGACAAGGCCGACGACCGCGATCAGGATGGTCTCCGCTGGGAACGGGATGCCGAGGCTCTCGATCATCACAAACAACCCGACGACCACGCACACCGCGAACGCGGGAATCGTCTCAAGCCACTGGTCAATCGCGTGGAACACTCCGTTGCCCCTCTGATCGGTTACCGTCAACGGCGCCTCGCCTAGCTCCCAGTGTGCCCGATCCGGTCGTTCGGCCCCACCCGAACGGCCTATTCGCCATCTTCGACCAGCACGTCCGCCGCTGCTCGCGTCCCGTCCACCGCGAACCACCCCCGCTCGAACGCCTGCCAGCGCACGAAATCCGCGCGGGTGTTCGCTCCGTCACGCCGCACCGAACGTGCCAGCCGCTCGTGCTCCGGCCGCACCTCGATCCACACCAGGCAGGACAGCACCGACCGCACCGACCGGCGCCCCGACGACACGCCCTCCACGATCAACACGTCCGGCACCGGGACCTCGACCTCCTCGCCCGGCCGGGGAATGCCGCCGGACCAGTCGTTGCGCCGGTAGCACCCGGCCTCGCCCCTGGCCAGCGGCGTGAGCACACCATCGACGAGACGCGGCCACCAGCTCACCGGATCGGCCCAGGTGGCGAAGTGATCGGTCGGCACGACAACCGTGCGCACCCCGCGCTCGGCGAACTCGTCGACCAGGCCGTGAACGAACGTCGACTTGCCCGAACCGGACGGCCCGTCGACCGCGACCAGCCGCACCGCGCCGAGCAGTGCGGGAGCGGCCAACACCGCGTCGAGGACCTCCGTCAAGGTCAGACCGCGCGACGCCCGGACATCGCCCGGCCCAACGTCAGCTCGTCGGCGAACTCCAGGTCACCGCCCATGGGCAGGCCGGAGGCCAGCCGCGTCACGGTGAGCCCAGGGAAGTCGCGCAGCATCCGGACCAGGTAGGTCGCGGTCGCCTCGCCCTCGGTGTTCGGGTCGGTCGCGATGATCAACTCGGTGATCTCGGCGCCGTCGGTCGACGAGCCGATCCTGGTCAGCAACTGGCGGATGCGCAGCTGGTCAGGGCCGATCCCGGACAACGGGTCCAGCGCGCCGCCGAGCACGTGATAGCGGCCCTTGAACTCGCGGGTCCGCTCGATGGCGACGACGTCCTTGGGCTCCTCGACAACGCACACCTTGGTCACGTCGCGCCTTGCGTCGTTGCAGATCCTGCAGGTCGACTCGGCGGAGACGTTGCCGCAGATCTCACAGAACAGCACGCCGTCCTTGACCCGCTGCAACGCCTCCTGCAACCGGGTCAGGTCGGCGGGTTCGGCGGAGAGCAGGTGGAACGCGATGCGTTGCGCGCTCTTCGGCCCGACCCCCGGCAACCTGCCCAACTCGTCGATCAGGTCCTGGACCGGTCCCTCGTACACCGTCGGCTACCCGGAGATCTACAGGCCGGGCAGGCCGAGGCCGCCGCCGAGACCACCGGCCAGCGGGCCCATCTTCTGCGAGGCCAGCTCGGAAACCTGCCGGTTGGCGTCGTGCACCGCGGCCACCACCAGGTCGGCAAGGGTCTCCACGTCGTCCGGGTCGACGACCTTGGGGTCGATGGTCAGGCTCTTGAGTTCGCCCGCACCGGACATCACGGCGGTGACCAGGCCACCGCCCGCCGAACCGCTCACCTCGGACTCGGCCAGTTCCTGCTGCGCGCTCATGAGCTGCTGCTGCATCTGTTGTGCCTGTTGCAGGATTTGCTGCATGTCTGGCATACCACCCGGCTGCACCGCAGCTCCTCTCGTTCGTCTGGTACCAGCCTAGCCTCGTCCGCACTGCTACCGTTCGGCCCGTGTTTTCTCGTCGTGCCGGCGTCGGACTGACGGTCGCGCTGGCTGCCACGGCCGCACTCGCGCTCTCCGGCTGCGGGCCGACCACGGCGGCCGCGCCCGCCCCTTCCTCGGCAAGTTCCGCGCCAACCACCACGGCCGCCAAGACGACCACGCCGGCCCTCGCCCCGACCACGACAACCGCCGCGCCCACCACGACGACCTCGTCCCCTGCCCTGTCCGGCAAGGTCGTCGTGCTCGATCCCGGCCACAACGGCGGCAACGCCAGCCACCCTGCCGAGATCAACGCGCTGGTGCCGGCCGGTCGCGGCCAGACCAAGGCATGCAACACCACGGGCACGTCGACCAATGCCGGCTACTCGGAGCACGCGTTCAACTGGGACGTGGCCAACCGGGTCGAGGCCGACCTCAAGGCCAAGGGCATCACGGTCGTGCTGACCCGCTCGTCGGACACCGGCGTCGGCCCGTGCGTGAACCAGCGCGCCGCGATCGGCAACAACGCCAACGCGGCGGCCGTTGTCTCCATCCACGCGGACGGCTCGGACACCGCAGGCACACACGGTTTCCACGTCGAGTACTCCAACCCGCCGCTCAACGCGGAACAGGGCGCGCCGTCCACCGACCTGGCCACCGTGCTGCGCAACACCGTCCGCTCAGCCGGCTTCACCACCGCCAACTACATCGGCCACGACGGCCTGTTCGGCCGCGACGATCTCGGCGGCCTGAACCTCTCCGACCGGCCGACGGTGTTGATCGAGTGCGGCAACATGCGCGACTCGGGCGATGCGGCCCTGCTCTCCAGCGCGGACGGTCGCCAGCGCATCGCGGACGCGATCGCCAGCGGCATCGAGTCCTACCTGGGCGGCGCGACCTCCTGATCAAGGCGCCGCGCGCCGAGGTGCGCGGCGAGCAACTCGATCCCGACCACGTCAGGAGCCGGACCGCCGAGGTCGTCTTCCTCGTCGTGTTCGGGCTCGTCCTCCACCGTCACGCCCTCCGGCACAGGCGTAGGCGTAGGTGCGGGCGTCGGTTTCGGCGCGGCTGGGGCCATGTCCTCCGGCGGCGGCGGTTCGTCCTCCGGTGGTGGTTCCGGTGGCAACGGAATGTCGGACGGCGGCGGGGTGTCCCGTCGTGGCGCGGCCTGCTGTTGCTGCGGCGCCTGCCTCGGCGGCTGGCTGGGCGGGCGCGGTTCGGCAGGTGGCGGAGGCGGCGTCCGGCGCGGCGGCGCCTCGGCAGGCGCGGAGCCACCGCCACCGCTGCCGTGCACGCAGCGCACCTGCCACTCGCCGCTGAGCAGGTTGCGCAGGGTCGCCCGGATGACCTCCGCGCGCGACTCCTGGTTGAGCTGCCTGGCAAGGCCGACGGTTGGCATGGACAGCACCAGCGTGTCGCCCTCGACCGCGTGCACGGTCGCGTTGAGCAACAGCGCCAAGGTTGGCTTGCTGCGCTGGCCGACCTGGCTGAGCAACTCCGGCCAGATCTGCCGCACCGCCGTCGAGTCCACCGCCGTGTTCGCGGCCGCAGGCGACGGGGCAGGCGTAGGAGCCGGCGCCGGGGGCTGGGCAGCCGACGCAGCGTTCCCGGCAGAGGGCTCCGGTCGGGAAGGCCGCTGGAACGTCCGCAGCGTCGCCTCCTGCTGCACAGACTGAGCTGGCTGAGCCGACTGAGCTGGTGCAGCAGTGGGCGCGCTGGGAGCAGGGACTGCGGCAGGCGCGGAGCCCGACGCGAGCGTCAACCGCCGCTCCACCCCTTCGAGCCGTTGCAGCACGGCGGCATCGGTTGCCGACGCGGCCGGCAGCAGCATCCGCGCGCACAACAACTCGACCAACAGCCGGGGCGCGGTCGCGCCACGCATCTCGACAAGTCCGGTGTGCACGATCTCGGCGTAGCGGGTCAGCGTGGCAGGCCCGATCCGCTCGGCCTGCGCGCGCATCCGCGACAGTTCGTCCTCGGGCGCGTTGACGAGGCCCCGCTCGGCCGCCTCCGGCACCGCGCGCAACATCACCAGGTCGCGTAGGCGAGCCAGCAGGTCGGTGGCGAACCTGCGCGGATCGTGACCGGCCTCGACCAGCCGATCCACCGTGCCGTACACGGAAGTGCCGTCGCCTGCCGCGAGCCCGTCCACCATGTCGTCGATCAGCCCGACATCGGTGACCCCGAGCAACGCGACCGCGCGCTCGTAGGTGACGCCGCCCGCGCCAGCCCCGGCGAGCAGCTGGTCCATCACCGACTGCGTATCCCGGGCCGACCCGCCGCCCGCCCTGATCACCAACGGGAACACGGCCGCTTCGACCGCGACACCCTCGTCCTCGCAGTTGCGCTCCAGCAGCGCACGCATCGCGCCCGGCGGGATCAGCCGGAACGGGTAGTGGTGCGTCCGCGAGCGGATGGTGGGCAGGACCTTGTCCGGCTCGGTGGTCGCGAAGATGAAGACCAGGTGCTCAGGCGGCTCCTCCACGATCTTGAGCAGGGCGTTGAAACCCTGCGTCGTGACCATGTGCGCCTCGTCGATGATGAACACCCGGTAGCGCGACTCCGCCGGCGCATAGAACGCCTTGTCACGCAGCTCACGGGCATCGTCGACACCGCCGTGACTGGCCGCGTCGAGCTCGACGACGTCGACCGTGCCGGAGCCCTCCGGGGCGAGGCCGATGCAGGAGTTGCACTTGCCGCACGGATCGGGAGTCGGCCCCTGCTCGCAGTTCAGCGAACGGGCCAGAATCCGGGCCGAGGAGGTCTTGCCACAGCCGCGCGGGCCGGAGAACAGGTACGCGTGGTTGATCCGCTTGGCTGCGAGCGCGGTCCGCAGCGGCTCGGTGACGTGCTCCTGGCCGATGACCTCGGCAAAGGTCGCCGGACGATATTTACGGTAAAGGGCGAGCGCCACGCCGCGAGACTACCGGGAAACACCGACAGAAGGAGCCTGCGGGGGTCTGAGGGGCCTCGGGATCTGGGACCTCAAAGGGTCTGGCATCGCCTCTGCGGGGGGCCGGGGGTCACCCCTCGGGGGTCTGGGGGTCGTCCCCCAGAAGAAACATCGAGCGAACCCGGCGAAGGCCGCAGGCCGAGCGGGGTTCGCCGAGAGCGAGCGGACCCCGCGCACCCGCCAGAGCTCGCTTATCCTTGCTGCCTTCCGGCCCTGGGGAGGTTCGTGAGGTGGGCGCCGCACGGGGTCCGCGGCCCAGTGTAGCGGGCCCACTCCGGGTGGCCGGTCACTTGGTCGACACAACTGCGAAACATGCTGGTCGCAGGGGGGTTCTAAGTTCGGGAAACCCGGCTAACGTCTAAAGACGCCAGTTCTGGCGGTCACCGGAGCACGGCGGACAAACGCCCGAGCCAAGGAGGCCACGATGAGCGAGCCCTGCGCGGAGTGCGGTCGGACCAGCCCTACTTCCCCATCGGACTACTTCTGCTCTGACGCCTGCCAGCAGCACTGGTACGCCAAGCAGACCATGGGCCAACTTGTCGAGCCGGAGGCGCAGGTGCCGAGCCAACTGGCTCAGGTGGCCCGCGGCTGGCGCGCGGCCTGACGGCTCAGCGAAGCGACTATCGAGCGGCCAGTGCCTGATCGGCGCTGGCCTGCTCGGCACTGTGGGCCGACTCGGCTGCCGCGTGCCTGCGGTGCGCGCGTTGCAGCAGCACGCTCGCGGTGAAGCCGAACAGCGCGGCCAGGCCGAGGGAGAGCACCAACCCGACGACCGGCTGGCTGACGATGGATCCGCCGAGGTAACCGAGGAGCGCGACATACGTTGACCACAGTGTCGAGCCGGTCAGCGATGTCGGCGTGAAGCGCTTGAGCGGCCAGCGCAACGTGCCGGCGAGCAGCGAACCGACGGTGCCGCCCGCTGGCAGCCATCGGCCCACGATCAGGATCGGTACGCCCCACCGGGTCGAGTTGCGGATCAGCCACTGGGTCGCCGCCTCCACCGAGGGCTTGCGGCGCAGCCGGGTGAGCCCTGGCCCGCCCGCGAACCGGCCGATCGCGTAGAGCAGGTGGTCGGACAGGGAGCAGCCGATCGCGGCGATGACGATCGCGCCGAGCGGCGATACGTGTTCACTCGCGGCGAGCACACCCATGGCCGCGAGCACCGGTTCGGTCGGTGCCAACGGGATGACCGCGACGAGGAACATCGTGATCGCGGCCGCGATGGGAATGCTCATGTCGGGGTAACGACGAGGCGCGTCACAGGCACTCCCACCAGGGCCGTTTCCTCAGGAACTTGCCAGCAAACCCAGCAGGCTCACAGCTGGCCGAGATCAATCATGCCCGGCGTGACCAACCCCCCGTGACGCACCCGCACCACGGCAGATCTACCCTCACGTCACGCTTCACATTGCGGTCAAATAAGGCATGGCCCACCTCACACAAGCTTGACATAAGCCGTCCAATATCGGACAAACCAGCGAAATTAGGCTGTGACACTGGTTTTATGTCACGATATGTACTGACCGGTGCCGAGTTGACCGTTTCAGCGCTGCGATCACCTCGCTGCGTCCAGAGAGGACAGCGGACATGCCACCACGACCACCTCGGGGCCGAGGGCCGACCCTCGTCGTCCGAGCGACGTCGCCACGGCTGCTCGTCGGCGTGCTGCTGACCGCGTTACTCCTGGTCATCGCGTTGTTCATCGTCGACGTCGACGGCGTCGGCCCCACCATCGGCCCGGCCCGCTTCGCCGCCTTCGGTGTGCTCGCCGTATTCGCCGTGATCGCGCCCCGGTACTCCAGTTACGCGGCCGGCCTCGACTGGTTCGGCAGGGGCGACAACACCTGGGTCGATCCGACCGCGCTCACCGAGGTCCGGATCGACGGCAGCTCGCTACGGCTTCGTGACGCCGCGCAACGACGGTTGCGGGTTCCGGTCCAGGTGCTGCGGGAGAACCCCCGCCTGCTCGACGCGCTCAGCGACGGCGTGCGGAAGTCCCTGCACGACCACACGGTCGACATCGACGAGCAGGCGCGCGGCGTGCTCGTCCCGGTCACCGCCGCTGGCGTGCCCTACGGTTCATCAGCACGGCGAAACTGATCAACAGCACTACCATAATCGTGATGTGATACACCAGGTCAGGGATGGTTCGCGGGCCCACGCCGAGCGCGATGGTGGTCAGCCCGACGATCACCCCGAAGATCGCGAAGCCGGTGACGACGCAGGCCAACTGCCGCGCGTCAGCCGGCCTGGCTAAGACCACGGCCGCGCCGAACGCCAACACCCCGCAGATGACCAGTTCGGCGATTGCCGCCTGCCCGACCCGCTCCCCGTGCACGGTGACGAACCCGAGCGAGATCCGCGCGTCGAGGTGCAGCACGGCGGCCACCCCGAAGGTCGCGGCCTCCAGCAGCATCAGCACCCCGTGCCCCCGGCCGACCGCGCGTCGCCGGCCGTCCGGCGGCGCCAGGTGTCGGGGAGCGGGCATGGCCCCATCCTGCGCACTTCAGGTCACGAACGTATGCCGACCAGGTCAGGCCGGCAGCAACGCGCCGTTGCGCTTCACCGTGCGAATCAACGGTGCGGTCTCCATCGCGGCAGATGACCGCGGCCCCAGGTTGCTCGGCCCGGTCGTCACCGCGCAGAACGACACCTCCGCATGCCCCGCAAGCGCTTGCGCAACGCTCACCACCGCGGCAGGCCGCACCAACATCCACAGCCGCGCCTCCGCATAACACCGGTGAGCGCGTGGAAGTCGAGACGAGGGATGATCGGTGGACATGGACATCAACTGTGTGATCATCGACGCCGCCGACCCCGATCGATTGGCGGCGTTCTGGAGCGAACTCCTCGACCGACCGATCGCAGGCCGCGGCGGGCCCTATGTCTGGCTGGAGCGCAGGAACGGTCTCGGCATCGGCTTCCAACGCAACGAGACCGCAAAACCCGCGAAGAACCGCCTGCACCTCGACATCGAGTCCCCGAACCCGGCAGCCGAGCAGGCGCGGGTCGAGGCCCTCGGCGGCCGAAGGCTGACCGAGTACGACGCGGGCGGCTTCCTCGTCATGGCCGATCCCGAGGGCAACGAGTTCTGCGTCATCCCGGAAGGCCCGTGCGAACTCGACGACGACGGCCGCGCCCACTACCTGGACTGAGCCGGCGGAGGCACCATGGCCGCCATGCTCGGACGAATGCACCACGTGGTCCTCGACTGCCGCGACCCGGAGACACTGGCCGCGTTCTACTCGCGGCTGCTCGGCCAGCCCATCACCTACCGCAGCGCGGACTGGGTCGTGGTCGCCCCCGACAACACCACAGCAGATCCACTTCGACATCATGGTCGAAGATCCACAAGCCACGGCAGCCGAAGTACTCGCTCTCGGTGCCACCAAGCTCGACGGCGAGGACGTCTACGCCGACCCGGCAGGCCACCCCTTCTGCCTCATCCGCCGACCACGCTGGGCCCACCCCTCACAAGTCCACAGTAGACTGTCTAGCCTTGCTCACACGGACGAGGCAGGCGACGATCATGCCCGCTGCCCGACCAGTAAGCCCACCACCGGACTGTGATCAGCTCGGTACCGCCTACCGAACCTGACGAAAGTCGCGCTGATGTGTGGCAAGCGGTACAACTTATCGTGTCGATCGTAAATCCGTCGGGAAAGGGCAGCGGGATGACCCAAGCTGATTGGGTGCCGGCCGACGTCGACACCAACAAGCCCAACGCGGCCCGGATGTACGACTACTATCTGGGCGGCGCCCACAACTTCGCGGTGGACCGGAAATTGGCTGACCAGGTGTTGACGAAAGTGCCTGCGGCCCGGCCGCTGGCCCTCGCGGCACGACGATGGCTGAAACGCGTCGTCCAGGTGCTGACCGACGAGTACGGTGTTGATCAGTTCCTGGATCTCGGGTCCGGCATTCCCGGAGTGGGCAGCACGCACGAGGTCGCGCACCACTTCAATCCGGACGCGCGGGTCGTGTACGTCGACCATGAGGCTGTCGCGATCGCGCACAGTGAGCTGATTACCGAAGCAGTGCCCGGCGTTGGCGTGGTCGGTAGCGACTTCACCCGCCCCGAACTGGTACTGAACCACCGGGTGACCCGGACCATACTGGACCTGGACCGACCGGTCGCGCTGATCTTCTCGTGCTCCCTGCACCTGGTCCCCGACGAGCGGCACCCCGTCGAGGTCGTTGCCAACTATCGGGACGCCGTGGCCAGCAGCTCGTATCTGGCGATCACGCACGGCACGCAGGACGGTCGGCCGGACTTCCAACACATCGTCGATCTCTATCGGGGATCGGCATCGTCGCAGTTCGTAACTCGGCCACGTGCCGAGGTCGAACGATTCTTCGATGGGTTCGACCTGATCGACCCGGGTCTTGTGCATATGACCGAATGGCGCCCAGATACACCTTTCCAGGCCGACGAAGCCGCACACGACGGCTGCTATGCCGGAGTCGGCCGAAAACCATGATCGTCGCATTGTATGACTTTTCAATAAGATTTCGGCGCATTTCTCAAACGATCGCGAACCTCGATATTAGGAATCGACGGGACCTTGTCATCGGCCGAATCCTTCGGTTGCGCGCGTGAAAGCAGTCGTCACATCAACTGGTGCGTCGCTAGCGTCCGCGGGTTCATGTAGTCCCGGAAGTGCGTCACCTGCCCGTCGCGTCGGGTGATGAACCAGACGCAGCTGATCTCGACCGGCGTGCCGTCGGCGGTCCAGTGGTGGCCGTCGCCTTCGATGATGATCTCGTCGCCGGCTTCCCGTGCTCGGACGTTGTCAAAGGATCCGAAGCGCAGGCGGCCCTTCTCGGCGTCGAAGACCTCACGCAGGCGGGCGGCGATCGTGTCCCGCCCCTCGAACCGGCGTTCATCCTCCACGGCCGCGAAGGGGATTTCGTGCACGGCGTCGAGGGCGTAGATGCGCGCCCAGCCTTCGACGTCGCCTGCGGCGAGGCAGTCGAACGCCTCGGCCAGCCAGCCGGGAACAGTGGACACGGGTGCCATGGCATCCTCCGCTAGAATTTCGGACTGTGAGTCCAGAACAGCGTAGCAGATTTTCGGACCGCGAGTCCGAAAATGAGGTTCGGCGCGGCCGTCCCGCTGTCCCCCTGGCGCGCGTCCTTGCCGCCGCCGAGGCGCTCTTCGCCGATGCCGACACCCCGCGCTCGGTCACGATGGACGCCGTCGCCACCGCGGCCGGCGTCGGCAAGGGCACCCTGTTCCGGGCTTTCGGCAGCCGTGACGGCCTGCTCGACGCGCTGGCGGACGCGAAGTTCACGCCGGTACGCCAAGCCGTGCAGGGACGGGAACCGCCGCTGGGATCCGAGGCGCCGTCACGGGAGCGGATCATCGCGTTCCTCGACGCGGTGCTCACCTTCAAGCTGCACAACCGCCACCTCATCCGCGCACGGGAAGTCGCATCCACCGGAACGCTGCGAACCGAGCGTTATCGGTGGATGCAGGACACGCTGCAAACCCTGATCGCCGACGCCAGGCCCGAAGCGACCGCAGGCGACGCCGGATACGCCGCCCACGTCCTGCTCGCCGCAATCCACATCGACCTCGTCGAGGAACTGCTCGCCAGCGGACGCACACCCGAGCAGATCCGCCACTCCCAGGCAGCCCTCGCCCAAGCAGTCATCACCGACATCCCGAGATGACGATCCCGACCGCATCCGCCGCAACTCCGCGATCGCCGTGACGCCGCGCGCACGAATGCGCGCGCGACCGCGGCCCGGTCGGCGTAGGCAGGTGACCCGTCGACCGATTCCAGGTACACGCCCGACAGCTTGACCCACGTGCGGCCGACGTCGAGCAGGCGCGAGATCGCGGTGAACGCGGGATCGGCCGGGGAAACCGATGCGTCCCATGTGGTCGATCACCAGGTCGGTCGGGAGGTCGCGCAGCCGGTCGAGGTTGGCGAGGATGCCATCCGGGTCATGTGGATCTGGACGTGCCAGCCTTCGCGCTTCCCCTGATCGAGAAGCGCGTCACCGGGGATGACCGAGGTCGGTCGGCGGATCGGTTACCGGCGAAAGCGGCAGTTGTCAGACGGGTGGCCAGTTTCGCAGGGCTGCGTCGGCCACCTGTTGGAGTTCGTCGCGGCCGGCGCCGCCGGCGGCTTGGACGGCGATGCCGTTCGCCATGGTCATGATGTATCGGGCGAGCAGTCCCGGATCGGCATCCGGTGGCAGGTCTCCTTCGTCGACGGCGCGCTGGAACCGGTCGCGGAGGCGCGAACGACCCTCCTCACGCCAGGCGGCCAGGGCGTCGCGGACGGTCCGCCCGGCGGCACCGGCGGCCAGCGAGCCCTGAACGCCCAGGCATCCGGCAGGGCAGCCGGGGCGAGTGCTCGCCGCGACCGAGCCGGCGAGGAACGCCGTGGCCACCCCCCGGGCGGTCGGTTGCTCCAACGCCCTGGCCCCGTACGCGGCCGGGCCTTCCGCGTAGCGCTCCAGGGCTTTGCGGAACAGTTCCTCCTTGTTGCCGAAGGCCGCGTACATGCTCGTCTTCGTGATGCCCATGGCGCTGGTCAGGTCGGTCAGGCTGGCGCCCTCGTAGCCCTGCTCCCAGAAGACCACCATGGCCCGCTCAAGGGCCTCGTCGGCGTCGAACCCTCGCGGCCGGCCGATCGGTGTCTTCCCGGCGACGTTCATGATGCTGATCGTACCCTTCGGTACCGATCGGTCCGTAAATGCTATGATCTCATTCTGTACCGAACGGTGCTTAAATATGTGGAGGTCATAGGTGGGAAAGCTGGAAGGTAAGACCGCCGTCGTCACCGGCGGCGGCACGCGCGGGATCGGCCGGGCCACTGCCGCGCGGCTGGCCGCCGAGGGCGCGCACGTGTTCATCACCGGCCGACGCAAGCCTGAACTGGACGAGGCTGTCGAGTTCATCGGTCCGGCGGCCACCGCGGTGCCGGGTGACATCACGAACCCGGCCGACCTGGACCGGCTCTACGACGCGGTCCGCGACCGCGGCCAGGGCCTGGACGTGCTGTTCGCCAACGCGGCCACCGCCTCGTTCGCGACGCTTGAGCAGGTCACCGACGAGGACTACGACCGTATCTTCGACGTCAACGTCAAGGGCACACTGCGCACCGTGCAGAAGGCGCTGCCACTGCTCAACGACGGCGCCTCGGTGATCCTGAACGCCTCCACCGCCGCCGAGCACGGCACACCGGCCTTCGGCGTGTTCGCGGCGTCCAAGGCCGCTGTCCGATCTTTCGCGCGGACCTGGGCCAACGAACTCACCGGCCGGGGCATCCGGGTCAACGCCATCTCGCCGGGGCCGATCGACACCTCCGGGATCACCGAACTCGTCGGCGAGGAGAACTCGGCCGCTGTCAAGGCGAAGCTGGGTGCCGAAGTCGCGATGGGCCGGATCGGACGTCCGGAGGAGGTCGCCGCCGCCGTGGCCTTCCTCGCCTCCTCGGACAGCAGCTACATCATCGGCACCAACCTCTACGTCGACGGCGGCGAGAACCAGATCTGAAAACCGGACCCCAGTGGCGTGCTCGTCAGGCCTCCGCGCTGCCCGGTCTATGCCGCGTCGCGCACGCGCCAAGCTGTCTTTTCTCAAGACACTCTCATGGGCGTGAGGAACGCGAGGATTTCCTGAGCCGCGTCGAGTTCGCGGGTGAGCTTGCCGAGTACGAAGGGTGCCCGGCCGTGGCCAGGGATGACGTGTCCGCCACCCTCGACGGTGAACAGCGTGACCGGCGGTTTGCCGTCCTGGCGATAGTCGGTGCGGAGGACGGGCAGGCTGCTCTCGGTGCGGGTCGTGGTGGGTGGCGTAGTGATGCCGTTGCGCTGCGCCAGATAGGCGGCGGTGCCAGGCGCGGACATGCCTTCGCCGCGTGGCCGGAAGCCCCAGAGGCTGGCGACGCCGCCGTCATAGGGGACCAGGCGATCCTTGGTGCCGTGGAAGAGCAGGACGGGCAGTGGCGCCGGTTCCGGGTTCGGGGACGGGACGGGTTGAGCGGCGCTGAAGAGCACGGCGCCCTTGAGGAGCCCTGGCACTTCCCGGGTCAGCCGCAGCACGAACTGGCCGCCGTTGGAATAGCCGGCGGCATAGACGTCGCTCACGTGGAGCTGTGCTCCGGCTTCCGCCACGACCGCTTCCGTGAAGCCGATGTCATCGATGTTCTTGCGCGCGGCCGGGAACGGGGCCTGCGGCCGGCCGTCGTTCCAGCTGCCGCGGTAGGCGTCCGGGTAGACGACGTGGAAGTGCTCGGACAGCGCGTCGAAGCCGGACATGGTGCGCACCTTGGCGCCGGTCTGGTTGGACCCGTGGAACACGAGCAGCAGCGGCTTGCCTGCCGGGCCGCTGGAGCCGGCCGCAGGAACGAGCGTGTAAGTCCTGGTACGGCCACCGACGTGGAGTGAGCTTCGTGAAGTCATGCCAACCGGAACTTGTTCCGATCGGAATTTATTCCGACTTGTAGGCTCGTGCTCGTGACCTCGCCGCTGCGCTCCGACGCCGCCAGGAATCGCGACGCCGTCCTGCAGAAGGCGCGCGAGCAGCTGCGGAGCCGGGGCGAACCCCCGGCGATGAAAGATCTCGCCCGCATGGCGGGGGTCGGGATCGGCACCGTGTACCGGCACTTCCCGACGCAGGACGCGTTGCTTGAGGCGCTGGGCGAGGAGGGCATGCACCGGCTGGTGGCCGCCGCACGGAAGGCGGCGGCCAACCCCGATCCGGCGGAAGGTTTCGCCCAGGTCGTCGAGTACGTCGTGCGCGGACAACTGGAAGACCCGGGCATCGCGGCCGTCCTGGAGAACGCGGGTCACAACGCCTGCGCGGCGGTGACGCCGTTGGCCGAACAGCTCGGCGCGACGGTCGCCGAGGTGATGGACCGCGTGCGAGCCGTGGACGCGGTCCGCCAAGACCTCTCGGCCGACGACATCCGCCGGTGGCTGGTCGGCCTCGCGAAGGCTGTCGGAACCCCGCCGGACGAGGACCGCCTGCAGCGCTACCTGGCCCTGTTCCTCGACGCAGTGCGGCCGCGAGCCCGAGGTGCCGGATAGGCTGTCCACCAAGTCCGCGACGAGGGAAAGGACGAGGGAAAGGAGGTCCCGGTGACTTCCGGCAAACCCTCGTTTCCCACGAGGCGGGCCGCCGCAGCGCGCAACCGGGACAAGATCCTCGACGCTGCCCGAGCCGCCTTCGCCGAGCCCGGCGCCGAGGTCCCAACACGCGATCTCGGCCGCCGCGCTCGCCGCCCCTCCGTGCTCACTGACGGCTCGGCGCTCACTGACGGCTCGGCAGCATCGCGAGCGCCCGCGACCGCTCTGCGACGAGTTTGTCGTAGGTGCCGTCGCGCTCGGCCCACCGGTGCATCAGCACGCCCTTGACAAGGATCTCGCGCGGAGTCGGGTCGCTCCTGAGCAGGTCCATGACCTCGGTCACGAACTCGGCCAGATCGAGCGCATGGGGATTGCGCCGCCCCTGCGGCGTCGTGGCGACGGCCGGGGGGACGAGTTCGGCGACTTCGATTCCGGTGCCGTCCAGTTGCGCGCGCAACGCCTCGGTGTAGGCGTGCACGCCGGCCTTCGAGGCCGCATAGGTGGGCATGACCGGGAACGGCAGGAAGCCGATGCCCGAGGTGACCGTGACGATCGTGCCGCCACCATGCTCGATCAGATGCGGGGTGAAGGCGTCGATGACGCGGATGGTGCCGAGGAGGTTGGTGTCAATGGTCTTCTCCGCGTCGGCGAAGTGGGCCGGATCGCGGAGGTCCTCGGGAAATCCCACCCCTGACATCGTCACGATCGTGTCGAGGCTCGGGTGGAGGTCAAGGACAGTGTCGCGAGCACGACCGACACTCCCCTGGTCGGTCACGTCGACGGAGACGGTCGAAAACCCCTCGGCGGCGAGCTTTTCGAGCAGGTCGGTCCGACGGCCGCCGACGACGACTGCGCTGCCGGCCGCGTCGAAACGGCGGGCCAGCTCCAGACCGATCCCCGAAGTGGCGCCGGCGATGAAGACGGTGCGGTTCGTGATGTCCACCGGATTGCTCCTTCCAAGACGCCGGCGACCAGGGCGATCTCCGGCTCGCCGCTTCGGCGTGCACTCAGGCGGCGATGCCCTCAAGTGTTGGTCTGTTCGGCGGGAGGAGGCAGTACCCGCATCTTCCCGGGTCCTGACAGAACCCCCTTTCCTTCCGGCAACCCGACTTAGCATGGTGGGCATGAACAGCGACGACCGTGCCAACGTCCTGGGCGGTTACCTCCGCGCCCGGCGCGCGCTGGTCACTCCCGAGCGGGCCGGCCTGCCGGCGGGTGCCCATCGTCGTGTGCCCGGACTCCGCCGCGAAGAAGTCGCCATGCTCGCGGGGATCAGCGCGGACTACTACCTGCGGCTTGAGCGCGGCCGCGACCGGAACCCGTCGCCGCAGGTTCTCGCTTCGCTGGCTCGCGTCCTGCACCTCGACGAATTCGAACAGGAGTACCTCCTCGGCCTGGCCGCCCCGCGTGCGAGGCCGAAACGGTCGCCCAAGCCGGAACGCGTGCCGGCGCGGTTGCACCAGCTTCTGGCGAGCATGCAGGTTCCTGCGTTCGTTGAAGGGCGCGCGTTCGACGTGCTGGCGGCCAACCGGCTCGCGGTCGCCCTCTCGCCGCGCCTCCAGCCCGGACACAACCGTCTTCGCTCCCTGCTCCTCGATCCGGAGGAGCAGGCGTTCCACCGGAACTGGACGCGGTCCGCGGAGGGCTTCATCGCCGCGTTCCGTAAGTCCATCGGTGACGACATCGACAACCCGCGGTTCGTGGAACTGGTGGGCGAACTCGCCCTGTCGAGTGAAAAGTTCCGGACGCTCTGGGCGCGCCACGATGTGCGCAGCCTCGAAGGCGGCACCACGGTCGTGCACCACCCCGTCGTCGGCGAACTGCACCTGCACCGGGACAAGCTGCCGGTCGACGCCCTCCTCCTCGTCGTGTACTACGCGGACCAGGGTAGTGAGAGCGACGAAAAACTCCGTCTCCTCGCCTCCCTGGCCCAACCAGTCGTTCCACCGGCGGGAGAGGGCTCGACGACGGCTGAGGCGAGCGGCCACCTCGACACCAGGTAAGTCAGCCTCGGTTGTGTCATGCGCTTCGCCGAACCGGCGCCGCGACGGAACACCGGCGAAGGTCAGTTCGCCGCCGGCAGGGTCGCGCGGTGGGCGCGGTTGGTCGCGATGAGCTGGTCGAGCGAGTCGCGGGTGCGGATCAGCTCGGCGATGTGGTCGGTCAGCCGGTCGCGTTCTTGCAGCATCCGTTCCTCGGCCGCGACGGAGGTGTCTTCGCCGGGGGCGTCGACGCAGGGGAGCAGTTCGGCGATGGTCCGGCTGGAGAGGCCGGCGGCGAACATGCGCTGGATGAAGCCGACGCGCTCGGTCTCGGCGGCGGTGTAGTGCCGTTGCCCGCTGGCGCTGCGGGTACTGGTCAGCAGGCCTTGCTGCTCGTAGTAGCGCAGCGATCGGACGCTCACCCCGGTCCGGTCCGCCAGTTCCCCGATCCGCACACCGACCTCCTGCGTGACCCGTGCCACGAAGGCTTTCCTCTGACACTGATGTCAGATTTTAGCGTGGGTGGTGCGCCCGGTGCGGGCGCTTCCACCGACGAAGGAGCTTGACGTGACTTCCCTGTTCGACCGCCACGAGGTCGGTGACCTGGTCCTGCCCAACCGCGTGGTGATGGCCCCGATGACCCGGGTCCGCGCCGCCGAGGGCGGGCTCGCGACACCGTCGATGGCGACCTACTACGCCCAGCGCGCGACCGCGGGTCTGATCATCACCGAGGGCGTGCAGCCGAGCCTTGTCGGACAGTCGAACCCGGGAACGCCGGGCCTGCACACCGACGAGCAGGTCGCCTCCTGGCGTCCGGTAACGGCCGCGGTGCACGCCAACGGCGGGCGCGTCTTCGCGCAGATCATGCACGGCGGACGGGTGTCGCACCCCGACACCACCGGTGTCCGGCCGGTCGGCCCGTCGGCGGTGCCCGCGGTCGGAGACGTGTTCACCCCGACCGGACCCCAGCCCGCACCGGTGCCACGGGCCCTGGAGACCGCCGAGGTGCCCGAGCACGCGCAGTCCTATGCCGAGGCCGCGCGACGGGCCGTCGACGCCGGGTTCGACGGCGTGGAACTGCACGGCGCCAACGGCTATCTGATTTCGCAGTTCCTGTCGTCGAACGCGAATCTGCGCACCGACCGCTACGGCGGCTCGATGGCCAACCGGATCCGGTTCGCCGTCGAAGCGACCGCGGCGACGGCGGAGGCCGTCGGTGGCGCCAGGACCGGCATTCGGCTCTCTCCGGGCGGCACGTTCTGGGGCATCGAAGAGCACGACGTCCCCAGGCTGTACACGGCGTTGCTGCACGAACTGGCCGATCTCGACCTGGCGTACCTCCATCTGGAGGCCACTGTGGACGAAGACGTTCTGCTGGAGCTGCGCCGGCTGTGGCCGGGCACGCTCATCGTCAACCCGACTGTCCCCATGGGACCAAAGCAGACCGGGCGATCCGAGGCCGATCACTGGCTCGGGCTCGGCGCCGACCTCATCAGCTTCGGCCGCGCGTTCATCGCCAACCCCGATCTCGTGGAGCGGCTCCGTACCGGCCTCCCGCTCGCACCCGTCGACGAGGCGACGTACTACCAAGGCGGTGACGCCGGCTACCTGACCTACCCGGCGTACCAGCACACGGCGTGAGTCGCTTCCCGGCCCGGCTCGCCGCCCGCACCGTGGGGGCGGCCAGCCGTTCCGCCCTGCTTGCTGCGGTGACGCTACGAAGGTTGGGCAGTGACAGTCCGGCGGTTCAGGCGGTAGCGAACTGGGGACATGCCGGCCACGCGGGCGAACGCATGGCTGAACGAACTCTCGGACGCGTAGCCGAGCCGTTCGGCCAGCGTGGCGATCGTTGTGTCGGAAGTTCGCAGGGCGCGCTGGGCCAGTCTGATGCGCCAGCGAGACAGGTAGGTCAAGGGTGGTTGCCCCGATACCCGCTGAAACTGGCGAGCGAAGTGGCTACGGGACATGTTTGCCGCAGCGGCCAGTTCGGCTAGGCGCCAGGCCCGCCCGGGTTCGGCGTGCATGAGCTGAACCGCTGGGCGGAGCCGAGAATCCATCAGGAGCAGGAGCCAGCCCGGCGGCACCACTGCTTCGTGTCTTACTCCTGTGCGGAGTGTCTCCAACAGAAGCAGTTGTGCGTACTGGTCGGCAGCGAAGCTCGCTCCGACTCGGCCGCTTCCGCTCTCTCGCAGGATTCGCTGCAAGAGGCGTCGCATCTCGCCGGCCTCGGCATTGGTGGCACTGGCGTGGAGAACAGGCGGAAATGCGGACGTGAACAGGTCAACGGACGCCGGATCGAGGTCGACATGCCCGCCGATGATGACGACATCCGGCTCGCCGGTACCGATTTGCGAGAAAAGGCCGGCCTTCGCAGGCGCCTCGTCCAGGATAACGGGGGCCAGCCGTGGATCGCTGCAGAGGACCGCGGTGTCGACTCCGCACAGCACCGCCGCATCTCCTGGCCCGAGACGCACCGGTGCCTGACCGTCCGCCACCAGCCAGCACCAGCCGCTCACCACCGCGTCGATCTTGACCGGGGTGCCGGGTCTGGAGCCGTGGGACCATTCCCCGCCCGCCTTGAGGCCGCCCGTGATGACGCATCGCGCTTGAACCAAATCAAGCACCTCGGAGACAGGGTCGCGGTGCACAAGTAGACTCTTGAACAAGAATTTGGCACTGTCAAGCATTCAAAGTCTCACATGGCGTCGTTACGCTCACGGCATGCAGTCAGTCAGGTTCAAGAATCGAAGCCTCGAAATCGCCGGCGACCTCCACGTCCCGCCAGACTTCGACCCCACCGGAACCCATGCCGCGATCGTGTGTGTCCATCCCGGAAGCGGTGTCAAGGAGCAGACTGCGGGACTGTACGCAGCCAAGATGGCCGAGCGGGGTTATGTGGCGCTGGCCTTTGATGCTTCTCACCAGGGCGAGAGCGGCGGTGAGCCTCGCGACGTCGAGGAGCCGGCATCGCGGGTCGAGGACATCCGGTGTGCCGTCGACTACCTCATGACCCTGGACTTCATCGACGAGGAACGCATCGGCGTGCTCGGCATCTGCGCCGGTGGCGGATACGCCGTCAACGCCGCGATGACCGAACATCGAATCTCGGCCGTGGGCGTGGTGTCCCCCATCAACATCGGTCGAGCACGACGCGAGGGCGACGGCAGCCGCGGAAACTCGGTCAGGCTGCTGGAGGAGATCGGACGCCAACGAACCATCGAGGCCAGGACGAGTCAAGTGGGTCTGCGGCATTGGATTCCCGACAGCCCGGAAGAGGCGCGTGCGGCTGGGGTCACCGAGGCCGACGTGCTCGAAGCAGTCGACTACTACCGCACACCACGAGGCCGGCACCCCAACTCGACGAACCGGTTGCGATTCACCAGCGTCGCATCGGTGCTCGCCTTCGACGCCTTCCACCTGCTTGAGGAGCTCCTCAGCCAGCCCTTGCAGGTCATCGTGGGCAACCGGGTGGGTAGCTTCGGCTCCTACCGCGATGGGTACGAGCTGTTCCGCCGAGCGACCTCCGAAAAGGATCTGTACATCGTGGACGGTGCGGGCCACTACGACCTCTACGACGTGCCGCAGTACGTCGACCAGGCCGTCAATACGCTCTGCGCGTTCTTCGACACGAAGCTCGCCGCTCGCAGGCGCGTGGTCGTGGCCACGACGACAACGAAGTGTGCCGCCAGATCCGACCGATGACCACCCCGCCAAGCGGAGTTCGGCAATCGTCCGCGTCATCGTTGTTCACTAGGCCGTTGGTCGAGGCCGGCAAGCAGGAGGGCCACCATCCGCCGGCTGAACGCCGCGCCTTCGCCCGGTCCCGGAACGCAGAGGTGAGCGACGGCGCGGAGCAGGTCGTCGGCCGAGATGTCCGAGCGGATCTCTCCGGACGCCCTGGTGGCGTCGAGAAGGCCGGTGAGCGTCGGTTCCAACTGCCGCAGCAGGCGAGTGCCCAAGCCCTCGAAGGTGGGATCACCGGAGTGGAGTGCTGCTGCCAGGCCACGCTTGGTGGCGACGAACTCCGTGTACCGGTCCACCCACTTCGTCAACGCCGTCCGGGGCGGATAGGCCCCCGAGAGGACCGGCGCCACCGCGATGCACTCGCCGACCTCGTGGCTCAGTACCGCAAGCACCAGGTCCGAGCGCTTGGGGAAATGCCGATAGAGCGTAGCGACACCTACCCCCGCCTCCTGGGCGATCACTTTGACGTGCGCGTCGACGCCGTCGCGAGCGAACACGGTCCGGGCAGCTGTCAGCAGCGCATCGATGTTGCGCTGCGCGTCAGCGCGCGGAGGTCGTGCGCTCATCATGGCTTCACTCCCTCTTGCTCTTGCTAAGTGGAATCAGATTCCATATAGTAACTGGAAACAGGTTCCACTTACTATATGCGCAGAAGGGCCCTCTGCTCCATGAACAGGTTCATCGACCTCGCGCTACGCGTACCCGTCAACGCGGAGAAACCGACCATCTCGTACAACCCCGTGACACTGCGGGATGCCGACCGCCCTCTGCCACTTGAGCTACGCCTGACCGTGCCGGCCGGCGATGAACGCGTGCCCGTCATCCTGCTCTCGCACGGCGGGGGCCAGTCGCGGTACCTGGCCTCGAAGGACGGCTACAGCCCGCTGGCCGATTTCTACGCCTCCCACGGTTTCGCGGTCATCCAGCCCACTCACCTCAGCTCGAAGATCGGCGGACTCGGCCTGGACCCCTCGGCCCCGGGACACTCGATGTTCTGGCGCTCGCGCATCGAGGACATGAAGCTCATCCTCGACCGCCTTGACGACATCGAGACACAGGCCCACATCGCAGGACGACTCGACGGCGACCGGATCGCCGTCATGGGGCATTCCGCCGGAGCGCAAACGGCCGGCCTGCTGCTGGGATCGAGCCTGCCCGGCGAGCCGAGCATGCTCGATCCGCGGATCAAGGCCGGTGTGCTGCTGGCGCCGGTCGGCAACGGCGACGGCCTACTCCCCGCCGTGCTGGAGCGTTATCCCGAACTCGACCTCGATTTTTCGTCGCTCACGACGAGGACTCTCGTGGTCTGCGGAGACCAGGACGACAGCCCCTACCTGACTTCCCGAGGGCCTGCCTGGCACACCGATCCCTACACTCGCGGAGCCGGAGCCGACGCGCTCCTTACCCTCATCGGCGGCAAGCACTTCCTCGGCGGAATCATGGGCTACGACCTCAAGGAGACCGACGACGAAGACCCCGAACGACTCGCGATCACCCAACGAATGACGTGGGCGTACCTGCATTCCGCACTGGACGGCGACAAAACAAGCTGGGACACCGCCATCGACGCGCTCGTCGAGCACTGCTCCGCACTTGCGACCGTCAGCCGCAAATAAGGGGAAAGCGCCGGCGACATGACGGATGAGCCACGGACGCATCTTCAGGCGCACAAACCCAGGACAACTGGCAGAAGGAAAGGCAATCCGGTGCTTTCGTTCGAGTGCTCGATCAACGGGGAGAGCTGGTCGGCCGCGCAACTCGCCCGGCTTGAACACGCCCGTCACCTGCACGTTCTCCACGACCTGAAACGCCTTGGCGCCCAGGTGCATCTCACCGGTCATGACGTCGATCTCACCCATGACGCCATCGACCTCCTCGACGTCGACACCGCGAGAGAGGTCTCTGTCAGGACCCGCTCGACACTTGACGTCGAGGACCTTAGGCGGATCTTCGCCGACCAGTTACAGGCCTCAGAACAGATTTGGGCAGACGCCTGCGACGGACCGGCCGGAGCTCCACTGCAACCCGCCGTCGCTGATGTAACGATCGGCGGCCTTACCCTGGAGGAGTTCCGCGCAGCGTTGACAAGGTCTCGTGGCCACGAACGGGCTTATGCGGATCTCAATCCGGACCATTTCGTCATGGCGCAACGCGGAGGCGAACGGTACGTGATGGAGACGTTCGGCATGTACGGAGGTCCGACCGAGATGTTCGTCGTGAATGCCCCGGCAATGCCGGCACCCGTCGAACCCGCTCCAGGGTATCAGGTACTGACGTCCGGCTATGCCAGATCGACGCGTGGTGACACAAAGCTGGACATGCCGGTTTTCCACCAGATCAAAGAAGTGGAAGGTGGACTGGCCGTCAAGCTCGGCGCGTTCTTCCCGCCGAGGATGCCGGCACCGGTCGTCGAAGGACACGGGCTGCACATGGCCATCGAGTTCTGGCACCTCGCACGCGGCCTGGCCACCTGATCGTGGTCGGCGCTGTCCCTCGTCAGTGGCCCGCACTGTTGTCAAGGGCACCCGGCCTAGATACGTCCGCCGCCAAGACCGACAAAGTCGTTGGCCGCCCAACCTCCCGCCGAAAGGTTGCCGAGGCCACCGTCCATACCGCGCCCCCTGCGGTGATGTCGGTTGTGCCGTTCACGAGATGGCGGTGTAGTCGGTATGGCGGAGGTCGGTGAGCAGGTCCGGGCCGGTGGGGTTCCAGGCCAGTCGTTGCCGGGTTTGTGCGCCCGAGGCGGGCAGGTCCAGTCGGGCGAGTGGGAGTAGTGGTCCGAAGTACGCCGGTGCCTGTTGCGGTGTGAGCGACTGGACGGGCAGCTCCATCCGGGCGCCGAGCACCTCGGCAATCGCGCGCAGGGTCACTCCTTCCTGGGCGACTGCGTGGTACCGGGCCCCACGTTGGCCGTTCTCCAGCGCCAGCCGGTAGAGCCGGGCGACGTCGGTGACGTGGGCGGCAGGCAGCCGGTTGGTACCGTCGCCGATGTAGGCGACGCTGCCTTGCTGTTTGGCCAGTTGGACGTGCCGCAAGATTCGGCCTTGACGGCGGGTGTCGTGCACCTGAGGCAGCCGTATCACCATGACATTGCGGCCTTGTTCGAGGAGGGCCTCGGCGGCCTCTTCGGAGGCTGCGCGGGGAAACACCGACGACGGGGCGTGGGGGTCGGTCTCGATCACCGGATCACCGTTGGCCGACTGCACGAGGCCGGTGCCGGAAGTGATGATGAGAGGCGCGGGTCCGGGTAGCGCCGCGCCGAGGGTCGCGATGACCTTCCGGTCGTTCTCGCTTTGCTCTCGCACGTCGGCTGAGGCATCGTGGTTGAACGCCGTGTGGATGATGGCCTCGGCACCGGAGGCGGCCTTGCGCAGCCACTGCAGGTCGTTGACGTCGCCGCGGACGACCGCGGCTCCAGCGCGGACGAGGGTATCGGCACCGGCGTCGGACCGGCTGAGTCCGATCACCTGGTGTCCTGCGCCGATCAGCTCCGACACCGTGGCTGACCCGACGAACCCGGTGGCTCCGGTCACGAATACGCGCATGCGTGAATCCTTTTCGTCATTTCTCGGGCGAGTACCAGAAGCGGACGACGAATTCCTGCTCGCCGTCCGGACGCTCGCGGCGGAACTCCTCGACATGGGAGAGCCGAGGGTCCACGGTCTTGTAGCCGTCGATGAATCCGTCGAAGAACGCCTGGATGGTCGGTGACTGCTCGCCGACGGACCCGAAGGAGTCCTCGGTACGGGTCACCTCGACCACCTCGTGGTCGTAGCGGGCGAACAGCGCGCTGGTGTGCCGCGCACCGGCCGAAGCGTGCGCGGTGTCCTGCCACCGGGCCATCGACTCGGGGCCACCGGGCAGCGTCTGCCCGTGCAGGAAGGTCCGGAGACGCCGGATCCCGTGCGCGAGTCCAGCCGCATAGGCGACCCGGCAAGCGCTGTCCTCATCGAGAGTGTTCTCCAGGCTCACGATGAAGGTACGCAACAGGTGCGCAAGCTCGTTCTCGATGGCACGGACCTTCAGATGCGGATTGTGCAACATCTCCACCGGTGTCGTCTGACAGGCGTCGACCCGCGCGAGGTCCTCGGCGCCCGGCTGCTGCCGGTGATACTCAGTCAGTGCCGTGGCCGCCGAGGCAGCCCAGGGCAGTGTGGACAGTGTCCGCTCGGAGGAATCCGGCAGGTCGCCGGTGATCAGCCCGAGCCGGTGCACAGCCATCGGTTCGCCCATCGTGGTGTCTCCTTCCCTGCCGCACTCTCCAGGTGTCCGGTGAGGCGGTTCAGGTGAGGCGGATCCCGCCGTCGACGGGCAGCACCACACCGGTGATGAACGGGTTCTCGATCAACGCGAGGATCGCCAGGGCGACATCCTCCGGGCGGCCGTTGCGGCCCAGGGGCGTGCGCTGGGCAAAGCTCTCAAGCGCGGTGTCACGGTGCTCGCCCAGCGAGTCCCACCATCCGGTCGTGATCACCCCGGGCGAGACGGCGTTCACGCGACGCGGGGCGAGTTCCCGCGCGAGCGGCGCGACCGCGGCCTCCACGGCACCGTTGACGGCAGCGGGTTCGGCCGTGCCGGCGAAGCCCGCCTGCGCCGTGACACCGCCCGCCATCGTGATCGAACCATCCTCGGACAACGCGTCGAGCGATTCGCCGACCGCACGCAACGTGGCGATCGCCTTGCCGGCGAAGGAGCCGGCGAGGTCGGCCAGGCCCAGGCGACCCGCATCGCGCGACGATCGGTGGCCGCGGCGCGTCAGCGTGATGACGAGATCGTCGATCGGCCCTGCCGCGCGGAAGAATCCGGCCAGCGAGGACATGTCTTCGGCGTCGACCCGGATGGCCGTCGCGTCGATCTGGGCCGCCGCGGCGTTCAGGCGCGTCTGATCGCGGCCCCCCAGCGTGATCCGTGCCCCGCGCTCGGCCGCCAGCCGGGATGTCGCGAGGCCGATCCCGGAACTGCCGCCCAGGATCGCGATGTGTCGGTCCAGCTTCATGGTCATCGTGCTCGCTCCATCCGTTGCAGCCCTAGAACAAGGTCAGAATTCCACCCTAACACAACGTCTTGTGTTCACAAGTACTTTAGTAGGTTCTTGTGTACACAACCCCTACATGAGGGCGGCTAAACTGAAGGACGTGACCGCGACACCGACCGACGACACGACGACCAGCCCTGCTCTCGCGGCCTTGCTGCGCGGACGCCTCCGGGAGGTCAGCGTGCTCATCGAGCAGCGTGGGGAAGCCGCACTCGCCGGCACGTCACTCTCGCTTCCCCTGAATCACCTGCTCGACACGGTCGTGGCCGAGCCGGGAGTGACCGTGACCGAGATCGCCAGCCGGCTGGGCAAGAGCCAGCAGGCCATCAGCCAGGCCGCCAACCGGCTGGAGAAACTCGGCTACATCGAACGGCGGGTCGGATCGGGTCGCGCGGTCGCTCTGCATGCCACCCATGCCGGTCGCGACGCCTCAGCCGAGGGAGTCGCCCGCGAACTCGCCGCCGAACAGCGGGTTCGCGAATTGCTCGGATCCCAGCAGTTCGACACCCTCATAGCCCTCCTCACCGCGACCCGGGACACCCTGCTCAACGAGGCATGAATCCGCTCGCAGCCCCACCGTCACTACCTGACCAGGCATTTCCGCCGGACGAAGTGACTCTTCGGAGACCGCGAGCACGCACGAACGACAGGCGATCCTGGCTCCATTGCGTGCGTCAGAGCGTCAGGAGCGGTGCAGCGGTTCGGTGGTTGCCATCGGGTGGCGGGCGCGGACCTCGTCGGGGTCCAGGTCCAGCCCTTCGGCGGCCTGCCAGTCGGCCCACCGCCGCGCGGTCGACAGGTAGTCACGCACCGTGAGCGGGGACAGGACTTTGGCGCGCAGGGGCTGGCCCCAGCGGTCCGGCAACAGGTGCCACAGGCTGGTGGTGACGGTGCTCACTTCGACGACCGTGCTCAGGTAACGAAGCCTCCGATAGTGACGTACCGGAGCGCTGTACTACCTCCAGCCGCACTACTCCAGCCGCCTCGGGGACTGGCGTCCCGTCGGCGACTCGTTCGCCCTGCTGTCCCCCCTTGACCACCCGTTTTGAGTGGTCAAGGCTCTCTCCGGTAGGCTCTCCGGCGGAGGATTCGCATAGTGGCCTAGTGCGCACGATTGGAAATCGTGTTGGGGTAACACCCTCACGGGTTCAAATCCCGTATCCTCCGCGCCTGAACAGCGGAAACGCCACTCGTCGTGATCTTGGGCGGGTGGCGTTTCCCGTATTGCCGCCGGACGGATGCCAACGTGGGAGTCGCGGTGTCGATGCCGTACTGGGCACGATGAGCGGGTGTACGACATCTTGTATCGACACGCGCGGGAGCGCGTGTTGGCGGTTGCCGAGACGTTGACCACTGATCAGCTGCGTCTGCGGGTCGCGGCGACCCCGAAATGGACCGTGCATGAGTTGATCGCGCACATGGTCGGCGTGGCGTTCGACGCCACGACAGGGCGGTTGGACGGGGCGACCAGCGACGCGTGGACCGAGCGGCATGTCGGTGAGCGGCGCGACCGGGGCCTCGCCGAGTTGCTCACTGAGTGGCGCTCGCTCGCGCCTGCCGCGGAAGCGCAGTTGGCGAGAACGAAGCAAAAGCCGAACATGGCGTTCGACCTGATCTGCCACGAAGCGGATCTGCGCGAGACGCTCGGCCTGCCGAGGGTTGACCGGGCCGGCTGGGAGCCGCTGCTGGACACCATGGCCAGGACGCTAGGCAGGCAGATCGGCCAGTCGGGCGCCCTGGAGATCCGCGATGAGACCGGTCTCACCTGGGATTTCGGCAATGGCGAACCCAGGACGCAGCTGCGGCTGGACGGCTACGAGATCGTACGGGCGGTGTTCAGCAGGCGTTCGCAGCAGCAGATCGCCAACTGGGCTTGGGATCCGGCGCCGATCGCGGGACTCGCCAACATCGGCGTGTTCGGCGCGCGGCAGGACGACCAGCCGGTACCGACTGCCTGATACGACGAGGCCGGCCCTCGTCGTGCATGAGGGCCGGCGTCGCGGTGCGGCTCAGTTCACCACAGTTGGCGGAAGTCGTCCGGGATGATGCGGACGATCTGCGGGTCGTGGTCGCTGGTCTGGTTGGCGAACTCGGCGTTGATGTGCGCCGGGTCGTAGTCCGCCCACACAATGGACGGGCTGGTCAGAATGTGGTCGAGCACCTCGGACTGGCCGTCGTAGTCGTAGGTGTATCGCTGGTTGCGCGGGAGCGTGTCGATCAGGTCGCGCAGGGCGTGGCCGCTGGTCAGAATGTGCGCGGTTGACGAGAACTGGTAGTCGTTGAGGTCGCCGACGACCACGATGTTGGCGGTCGGGTCGATCTCCTGCACGTCGCCGACGAAGTTCCGGACGAGCTGCGCCTGGGCTTCCCGCTGCGTGCCCCGCGCCACAACGGCACCCTGTTTCCGGGGTCGCTGCGGTGGTTGGCCGGGGAGTTCAAGTCCGAGCACAAATGGTGCAGGCCATGGAGGGCTTCCTGGTACACCATGCGATGCAGTGGCTGACCGACCGATACCGGTCAACCGGCCAGCACGCCAGCTGTCAGGAGTTGACCGACCAACTCCTGAAGTTACTTCCTCGGGCTGTGGGCACGCGGCATCCGCACCACCTTCGCCAGCAAGCAGGACACCATCGACCGTGTCGTGCGGCACCTGTACGGCACGGCGTCGGGCCACCCACAACCGGAGGTACGAGCGGCTGTGGGTGGTGCTCAGCACGAGGAGTACCCGCTGCGCAGCGTCCGGAAAGTGGTCCCTGAACTGTACGGTGGCAAATCCAGAGTGCTCCTCACTGGTGTCCTCGATGTCGTCATACAACAGAAGAGCGAGTGGGTCTATCCGTTGACCTGGCAATGGACGGACAAGGCGAACCCTGCTGGGAAGGTGAGCGACGCGGTTCAGGATCGCGCCGCAGTTGGCGACCGAGAAATCTGGGACTACAAAGGAACAAAGCTGCGCAACAACACCTCACGGGACGACTCCGTTCGCCAGGTGGTCACATATACAGCGCTGTTGCAAGATCGAATTGGTCTGCCCCGACGGTGCGTCCTGTTCTTCACCAACGAGGCTGCTGGCAGCAAGCGCCGCCTCCTTGCTATCCCAACAGATCAAGAAGTCATCGACGCCAGCGTGCGCTGGACTCTGGAGCAGGTCCGTGAACTGCGGGAGACTGTCCTGCAGGTGCAACGTGATCCGTTGTCGATCGAGGGCGGCGATCTGACGAAACGCCTGGAACCCGCTGGAGGACCGCATCGATGGGGACCTCAAGTCCCAGTGCACTACGTGCAGTCAGCGTTTTGACTGTACCGCGTACCGGGCTCACCTCGCGAAGTCCGGCGAATACGGCGACGGGGCCGACCATCCGGACGTGCGCCTGACCAACGTCGAGAAGAATTGAGCAGTGCAACTGCGGAGCGGGAATCCCTCCGAGACACCACCAGAGCGGTAGCAGGAGTCGCTACGCTCCTTCGCAGACGCAAACAATGACGACTTCGAAGCGTGAACCACCGAGCCACCGCCGGGCCTCGCCGCTGCCGCAGTAGGTTGCCGAGCGACCTCAGCACGTCGGCTAGGATGATCCTGCGGGCCGTTAGCTCAACTGGCAGAGCAAAGGACTTTTAATCCTTGGGTTCTGGGTTCGATCCCCAGGCGGCCCACTAAAACCGCAGATCAACGGCCTATTTGCGTGGGGCTCAAGATCAAGCCCCACGCTTACCCCGCACTTACTCGCCTTGGGCGGTGAGCTTCTGCCCAAGCGCGTCCGCGCCCGCTCGGGTGACGACTCCCCGGCCCATGTACACATCCTGCGTCATCGACGGGTGCGCGTGTCCCAAGATGTCCGCGATCTGCCGCGCGGTGAGACCAGCCTCATCCAGCAGCGTCGCGACCGTCTTCCGGAAGGTCCGGAAGGTCACCCACTCGTAGCCAGCGCGCACCAGGAACGGGTTCCAAGCCCGGTTGCGTACGTTCGACGCCTCCCGGATGGTACCCGTGGAACTGGGAAAGATCGGTCCGGACGCACCCTTGGCCCCACGGCGAGCGATCAACATCTCGACGCACCAGTCCGGCAGCGGGATCGGCCGCATTGCGTTCTCAGTTTTACCCTGGTTGACGATCTTGCCCTTGCCTGTCGCCCGGATGACGTTCCTCGACATCCTGATCAGCTTCTCGTCTTCGTCGAAGTCGTCCCAGTCGGCGGCAAGCGCCTCACCGGTACGTTCACCGGTCGCCACGAACAGTCGAACCAGATCGGGCAGGTCATCCTTGACAGCCCGTTCGTCAGCGTCCAGCTTGGAGAGCAGATCAAGCACCTGATCAGCAGTCAGCGCGCGCGGCTTCTGGCGCTGGTGGCGAGCCTTCTTGCTCTCCAATCGTCCGATCTCGCGGACCGGGTTCGAGCCGAGCGCGCCGTGCCGGATGGCCAGTGCACACAGGCCGGTCAGGATGGCACGCACAGTCTTCGCTGAACTCACGCTCGACTCGTCTCGGACAGTGCGACACAGCCGGTCGAACGCCCGGACTCCGATCTTGGGGTTGTCCACTTCAGCCATGGTCAACTGGCCCACCGCAGGCACGATCTTGTTCTCGAACCTGTTGCGGTAGGTGTCGATTGTGCCCCAGGACTTAGCTTATGATTTAAGGCTTGACGTCCGTTTTCTTGGTCTTGCCGGGGTCGTGTTGTGGGGCTTGGTGAGAGTTTCGTGATCCTGTTGGGCGTCCGGGACCGGGCCGGGAGAATTTCGGCGCGTTTGTCGGTAGCCCCATCGCCGGTCGAACCCGACGAAATCCTCGCCGAATCCTGCTCGGGGACAACCGAGTGGAACTGGCAGCCCTGCGCTCCCAGGGGCGCGGTAGGTCCTCGATCAGGTGACGGCCCAATCGCAGTTGGGTGTGCGCGGCAAGCACCATCCAGGTCCACCGATCCGCCGCGTCGGGCGTGCGCAGCCGGGGCCTGGTCCACCCCATCGTCTGCTTGAGGAACCGAAAAGTGTGTTCCAGATCGAAGCGTCGCAAGAACATCTGCCACAGCCGGTCAACCCGCGCGGCGCTCATCGCGCAGGCGGAATGCCACAGCCACAACGGCTTCGGGGTGCCGGTGCCGGGCAGGCGCTCGACCTGTAACCGGATCACGGTTCCTTCCAGGACCGGGAGTTCGCCGTCGTGACCAGCCCAGGCGCCCGTGCGGGTCAGTGTGGGGTGTAACCGGTCCCACGATTGGGCGTGCGCGGTGCCGTAGCGTGTGGTGTCGGTGGTCGTGGCGTGCGCTGGTGTCGGCCACGTGCCCGGATCGGCGAACACGAACCGTGCCCCGTGTCGTGCGCCGCGACCCCGGCTGCCGGGCCGGCGCGGTGGCGCGGGGAAGGCCAGCACCCGATCCGAGCGCAGCCGCACCAGTACCCGGACCGGGAGGTCAGCCAGCAGGAACGCCAGACGGGGACCGTCGTAGCCGCTGTCACCGACGATCCAGATCTCGGGGTCGCCTGCCCGCCAGTGCCCGGCGGTGATCAACCCCTTCACCACGGTGCGGAGTTGGGTGGCGGCCAGGTCGCAGTGCTCGTCGTCGGGACGCACGCGCATCACGTCGAGCAGCGCCGTCCACGAACTGCGGCCCGGTTCCAGGGCGGCGATGAAGGAGTAGGGCCAGCCGGGGATCATCTGGGCCTGGCCCTTGCCGCGCCCGTAGGTGTGGCAGAACAGCCGCTCGGGGCTGGTGTTGGCGTCGGGTCGTAGCCAGTGGCTGACGTCGATGGCCAACACGATCCGACCGTCATCACAGCGGGGAATGCTCTGGCGGGCAACAACGTTGCGGAATCGGCTGATGTCGATGCGGCCCTGGTTGAGGCTGTCGTACAGACTGCCGTGACCGCGCCGATGCTCGGGTTCCAGCGATAACTCGACCAGTGAGGTGACCGGCCCGTCGGCGCACAACGCGGCGTCGGTCAACTCGAACAGGGTGTCCGCGCGGGCGGTCAGGCACTGGTAGTACGCCTCACGGAACCGGGAAAGGTCCCCCAGCGCGGCAGCGGCGCTGGAATGGTGCACACTGATCATCGAAGCCCTTGGTTGTGATCTTCCGTCTGTCGCAAGAAGGAATGATCAACCAAGGGCTTCGTCCATGATCAATCGGGGTCCCGATCGGCCGCCCGGACCTCAAAACTCAAGCTTAGAGGCCGCGCAAATAGGTGATTTATCAGGGGCGGCGTGCTGGTCGGGTGTCCCACCGGTACAGGGTCCAGGCTTTGCGGATCAGGCTACGCACGGTGATGATCGTGTCGGCGAGGTCGAAGAAGGCGTCGATGACCTCCTCGCGGCGTTCGTAGCAGCGTTGCAGCCGGTTGAACGCGTTGTGCCAGGCGTTGGTGCGCTCCACCTGCCAGCGGCCGCTGGCTTGGATGGGCGCCTTGTCGCCCTTGTGCGCGATCTGCCCGCGCAGACCGCGCCCGGCCAACTCCTCCCGAGTCTTGCCGGAGTCGTAGCCGGAGTCCAGGTGCACGGTGATCTCGTCGGGTAACGGACCGAGATCGTCAAGCTTGTCCAGCGTGGGGGCCAGCAGTGGCGAGTCGTGTCGGTTTGCTCCGGCCAGCACCCGACCCAGCGGGATGCCGTAGCCCTCGACCATCAGCGAGCGTTTCATGCCCTGCTTGCGTCGGTCGACCGGGGACGGGCCGGCGCACTCGCCGCCGCCGGGGGCTTTGGTGATGCAGCCGTCGATGGCGATCTGCTCCAGCAGCAGGCCCACGATGCGGTCGTAGGCGTCTAGCGCGATCTGCTTGAGCTGGGCGAACACACCGAGTTTGATCCATTCGTCGCGGCGGTTGCGGATTGTGCCCGCCGAGCAGGTTGAGTCGGCGATCGCCTCGTAGGAGCAGCCGAATCGCAGCACCTGAAGGAGCTTGTCGAACACGATCCGATCGGGGATGCGTCGCCGGTGGCAGCCCAGCGGATGCGTGGGGTCGATCACTGGGCGGGGTGGGATCAGCGCGGCGAACTGGTCCCACAGGGGGTTGGTCAGCCATGATGGCAGCGCAGGCACAGGCACTCCTGATGATCACGAAGCGTAGACAACTTCATGATCACCAATGCCTGTGCCTGCCCCCGCAGGGGGTCATAGCTCACGCCCTATTTGCGTGGCCTCTTAAACTCCTGGGAGGCGTCGTTCTCCAGTTCCTGGAGGTATGCCCTGCCGACATCCACCAGCTTCGTCATCGAGGTGATCTCGCCAGCACCGGCAGGCGCCACCCAGTCCCGAATGGCCTCCTTGAGCCTATTGACGGCTTGCTCACGCGACGGTCCATATCGTTCGACGGGGTAGACCTTCCCATCGAAGTCGCGATACCGGCACCGTGCGCGGAAGGTGCCAGGCGACGGCTCCGTGACGCTGATACTCCCGTACGTCCCAATGGGCATCGGCGGGCGAGGCATCAGGCGCTGCCCTGATCGGCGACCCACTGCTCAACCTCAGCAGGCAGGTAGCGTACGTACTTCCCGATCCGGCGTCCGGTCGGGCCGTAACCCTTGGTGCGCCAGGCATAGAGCGTGTTGACCGGAACGCCCAGATACTCGGCAACGTCACCGACACCCCATAGTTTGCTGCTCATGCTGCTGCCTCCCTCTCGTATCGGTCGATGCGTTGCTGGCGGATGCGTTCATAGATCGCGCCCGCAAGCTCGCGTTCGGCGTCGGTGGCGTAACCGGCGCCGATCGTGCGCCAGTCGTTGATCACAACGATGTCCTCATCGGTCACCCCGTAGCGCTCCAGCAGCTCGGCATGACGCCACGTAGCGCGTTCGGCGCGGAGGTCCTGAAAGGACCGCGAGTAGCGTTGAGACTTCGTGAGGAAATGACCCCGGAACCCGAGCATGTGCGCCCACCGACGCAGGAACCCCAACCCCGGCAGGCCACCCAACTCCCACGCGGTCCGGATCATCTGCCGGTGATGCTCGGAAATAACCAGGTTGTCAATGTCGACTTCCGAGCGGATCGGTCGGTCGGCCGCGTCCGAGGTAGAGGTGCCTTTGGTGGCGTACTTGGCGATGTAGCCGGCCAGGGCATGGTCGGTGATCTCGCCCTGGCCGGTCTCCACCCGGTGCGCGTCGACCGGTTGGATCGTCTTGATATCGACTTGTTCGCCCCACACGAACCGGTACGGCGCCAACGTGCCCTCCGGGGTGGCCAGGGTCCGGCGCACCTCCGAACCTCGCGCTGCGGCCTGGACAGCGGCGGTGAGTAGATCCGGGTGTGCCCAGCGCGGCGCCGGGCTGTGCGCGCCGTGGGGGCCGTCTAGGCGGATGACCGCGTGGAAGTGGATCAGGCCGCGTCGCTGGTACTCGGCGACCTTGGCGTAGGCGATCCGGGCGTGCTGGTCGATCTCCCGTACCCGCAACCCTGCTGCCTTGGCCAACTCGCGGCGTAGCCGGACGGTGAAGCGGTGCCACAGGTCCCCGGAGTGGGCCTGCCACAACACCGCCCCCGCGTAGTCGTACGTGCTGGGGTCGATCGGCGTGCCGAGCCGGGTATCCGCGTCGAGGTGATACGCCCCGCACGCGCACGGGATGCGTTTACCGCTCCCGGCGCCGCGTCGCTGGGTGTGCACCGGGCCGAACGAGGGTGCGGTCAGGGTGACGAACAGCCGCGGCTTGCCCGCTACCGACTCCGGGACACCCTTGCCACCGGACAGCCCGGCGCGGATCAGGTGGAAGCAGTCGGCGGCGTAGCGATCAGCGCACGCTGGGCAGACCGAGGAACGCCGGTTGCCGCACGGGGCCATCACCAGGCCGGCGCGCTCAGCGAGGGTGTCGCCGGTCTCGGCGTGCTCGATACGCCACACCCCATCGAGCTGGATGGGTTTGGCGCAGCCACCGACCGACTCGACGTGCTGGCGCCAGGACCGGAAGTCGGCCGCTTTGATCCGTTCGCTGATCTGGTCGTCGAGGCTGCCCAGCACGGCAGCACCGGTCATCACCGGCCCTCCCCGGTGGTGTCCAGGACGGCGAGGAGGTAGTTGGTGACGGTGTTCGCGACCGTGCACAGCGTGGTGACGGCGTGTTTGGCGGTGGCCAGGTCCGGGATGCCGGAGCGGTAGCGCGGGGTCGGCAGCACGTCGGCCGGGATCGGGACACGGAGTGTCAGCGTGGCGAATGCCGAGGCGGTGGCGTTGTCCCAGGGTTCGGTCCAGGCGTAGACCTCACCGTCGAGGTCCCACTGTGGCCGCCAGGTCTGAAAGTCCGAGCCGAGCACGTCACGGACACGCGGCGGTGCCGGGGCGACCAGGCGCACCGCGATCGCCGGCCGTCCGTCGTCATCCCAGTGTGGGTCGGTGCCGAGCACGCGGGCGTGGGTGCGGACGTAGCCGGGGGACATGATCGGGCTGGTGGCGATGTCCCAGGCGGAGAAGGCGAACCAGTCGACCTGGGCGGTGGGCACGCCCTCGTCGAGGAACAGGTGCCGGTGTTGGGCGAGGTAGGCGCCGTAGCGGGAACGTCGGTCGCCGGCGTTCTCGCGGTCGTAACCATCGTCGGTGGTGAAGGCGCGGGGTATCGTGGACATGTCGAAGTTCCCTTCGTTACAGGGGTGGAACAGACACCACGGCCCTGGGTGTGCAGTGCTGGCAGGCACACACCCAGGGCCGTTTGTTGTTCGATGCGGGGGTCAGTGTTGGTCGGGGATCTCGGCGGTGATGTAGACGCGGCCGAGGACCGACGCGCCCGGCCGGGTAGCCAGGATGAGACCTCCTGGACAGTGACGATGGTGGCCAGGCGTGCGGCGAGGTATTCGGTATCCTCGCGGGTTCCCATCAGGCGAATACGCATACAGAGGTCCTTCCGGAAAGGTTGTGGTTGAACAAAAGATGATGTCCTCGCCGGACGGGCAGGTCTCAGAGATGGTGGGAAACGCTGAAACGCTGCGGTTAGTGCGTAGTCCGGACGCGCACCATCACCTCGACCTCCCGAAGGGCTATCACACAGAACCTCGGGGTGTGGACCTTGATCCGTTGACCTACGTGGCGTCGGAGGGCCACACCCCGAGAACCTGTGTGATCGGGCGTTGCCAGGTCGGAGATGGTCGCAAGGACCACCCACTTGTGGGGTGAAAGACCACAGCGGACAGATGTTGCCGGTTTAGTCGGCGGGTATCTCGCGGATCTCAATACGGGGCTTTGCTGATGTTGGCGAATACCTCGTGCAGGTCGTTGATCAGGTTGGCCGGGCAGTGGTCGCCGAACCGGCCGGTGATCTTCTCCGCGCGGGTCGCGGTGTCTTCCAGGATCTTGATAGCTGTGCTTACCGCGTTGAGTGCGCGGTGATAGTCGGTGTTGAGATCGTCACGTTCACGTCGACTGATCACGGTTGGCCTCCTTGGGGAAGGGTGGCGTTGAGTTCGGCGACTAGTTGACTCAACATGCCCTCTGGCAGCGTGATCGTGCGGCGGATCTCCTCCACGGTGATGGTGCGGCCTTGTTCGTGTGCCTCGCTAGCGATGGCGGTGATCTTGGTGCGGATCGATGCGGGAAGCCGCGTAGCCATGGTCAACGCCGGGCGTGCCGGTGCTCACAGTGGCCGGTGCGGGTGTGGTGACCGTGTTCGCGGTATCGGTGCGCACGGCGGTTGCCTGGTTGATCCCCTGGCGGCTACCGGCCGTTCGGACCGAGATATTCGGGCGTGGCGGGTATGCGGCGCATGATCAGTTTGACCACGGTCAGGAACCCCAGCGCGGGCATCGCGGCGAGCAGCAACCGGCCGGGGTCGGTTCGGCCTGCGCGACCTGCGCGGTCATCTGAATCAGGAACGACACCACGAGCACGACTTGTGGCACGAGCGCGGCGCGGCCTTTCCTACCGGCCTGGTGGTCACGGTGGACCTCGAAACCGGCGACGATGCCCATACCCTCGATCACCACCGCGTCGGCCAGGCGAGCCAGCCGTGTTGCCAGTGCGTATCAGCCAGTCGTGGGTGTGAGTGAAGCCGGCCGACGCGCCGATCCCACCAAGGCGACCGTGACGACCGTGCGGGCGATGGTGGTCAGGTTGGGCTTGCGCATGATGCGTCACCACCTGTCCCGAGTGCGGGTGACATCGCGGATGATGTCGTAGCGGTAGCCGATCCCGTTGGCCCGTGAGGCTTTCCAGTCCTTGTACATCAGCGCCGTGAACCCCAGGAACCCCGCTGCTGTAGGGATGGCGAACAGAAGGAACCAGAGCCCAGGGCGGCTGATGCCGTACTCGATCGCCACCACGAGCAGGAAGACGAACAGGGCTTTGAACCACGTACGCAGGAAGTAGAGCGTGATCATGGTTGGTGTCTCCTTCGGAGAGTCGATGGTGGTCAGGCCGCGATGGTGAGCCGAGCACGCCCAGTGGACGGTTGCGGGGAGCAGGTGCGGACAAGCTCGTCGATGTCCTCGTCGGTGTTGTAGCCACCCCGGACCCGGATCGGGTTGCGGGAGCGTTCGTCCACCCGGAAGCCGATCCCGGCGTGGTCCTCATCCAGCGGGATCTCATCGGCCAGGGCACCCCGTAGCCGCATGTCATCCCCGAGAGTCATGTCCACATACGAGGCGGCGGTGCAGGCCAGGCAGATACGGCGGGTGAACAAGCCCCGGATCGGCACGATGTCCTTGGTGGGTTCCTGCACATAGGCCATTACCGGGAACCCGGTGGACCGGTTCTGCGTCATGATCTCCGCCAGGAGCTTGTTCAACTCGTTGGTGGCCGCTCGGCTGGATAGCGCGGTCGCCATGGCCAACTCGTCGATCATGAGCACGTTCAGCGGGTACTCAGGCGAGACGGTGACCTTGCGGACGCCCTGGGCGGCGAGGTCGCGTTGCCGTTCGGTCATGGCGTCCCGGAAGTCCCGTACGACATCCAGAGCGGCCTCGCCCGCGAACACCGCGACGTTGCCCTCGTCGTCTTCCTCCGGGGTCTCCACATGGTGGGCCCACCGGTAGAACAGGCGGCGCGCCTGCGAGGTCTCCTGCCCGCCCTTCAGATCACACATCCACACGCGGACCAGGCCGGCGCGGATCATCGGCCCCATACCCCGTAGCGGGTTCCAGATGAACGAACTCTTGCCGGACCCGATACCGCCCGAGACGAGGATGTTCTGGCCTTGGATGGGTTCGGTCCAGACATCGCCGTATTCGGTCTCACCGAACTCGATCGCCCGCAGGTTGACCGACTCGACATCCTCGGGGATCTCAGCGGCCGACACCCGGTGGGTGAACGGGTTGCCCCGCAGGATGGTCAACACGATCACCTGGGGCTTGATCCGAGTGATACCGATGGCGTCGGCGTTGAGCATGACCGCGATCTCGTCCTGGCGGTCGGTCCAGGTCCGCAGCGACTGACCAGGAGCGAGCCGGACCGTGACCCGATCGATAGTCGGCGTCGGCGAGGCGACCCGCAGGACGTTCGGGAACCGCAGTTCCCCGGTGCGCCGGTTCTCCCGAAACAGGTCACACGCCAGGCACAGTTGTCGCCAGCGGCGGCCGTGATAGCGGACCCAACGGCGATGCCCGGACCGTAGGCGGGGTGCGGCGTGGCGGTGGAAGGAGTCGGGGTGGGCACGCATCCAGCCGATCCCGGACAACGCGAGGCCAGCGGCGATACCGCCCGTGGTGTAGGGGCCGAGTTCGACCAGGCTCGCGCCCACCGACGCGGGGGCGGCGACGAACTGGGGGTGGCGGGCGAGCCAGGCGGCGGCCCGCATCTCGATCCCAGGCTTGTTCTTGGACATAGCGTGATCACTTCCTGTGACAATGACGTTCAGGGCATTCAGGGGCGTTCGGTGGTGAGCGAGGACGGCCCTGGCTCCAGATGGGGTGGGAGCCAGGGCCGGAACGAGGTGCGGTCGGGGGTGGAGGATTCACCGGCGACGGCGACGGCGGTTGCTTTCGGCGTGGAGCAGGGCTTCGGCGTCGACCAGGGTCACCGTCAGGTGCGAGATAGCTCGGGTGAGCTGGTCGTGGTCCTTTTTGAACCCTGCGGTGCGGATCTGGATACCGCGCATCGCGGTACGCAAGGTCTTCATGGCCAGGTCGATCCCGGCCGCGATCTCTTGGGTTTTGGTGGCCATGGTTAGACCCTCCATCCGCGTGAGACGAGTTCCTTTTCCCACTTCTTCGCCTCAGCCCGCAGGGCGTCCAGGAGTTGCGTAGCCTGGGCGCGGGCGGCGACGACTTCTTTCTTGTCCGGCACCCGCCAACCATGCGGGCGGCCCGGTGCGGTGTCCTTCATGGCTTTGATCAGCGGGTCGGCTTCCTCCAACGCGATGCGGACGGTTTCGATCGCGCCGGTGAATTCCTCGTAGCGGCGCAGAGCGGCCTTGTTGATCGTTTGGTTCACCATGCGAGGTCACTCCCTGGCACGGTCGGTGGGTCGATCCAGGTGCTGTCGGCCTGTTCGTAGCCGAGTTGGACGGTTTCGCCGTGCGCGTCGGTGTAGGCGGCGATGATCGAGCGGACCGTGGTCACGATGCGTCCTTCCCTTCCGTGGTGGTCGGTTTCCAGTTCGTGGGTCGTTGCAGCGCTGCCCACCGGTCCGAGCGTCGCCGGGTGACGGCGGGCACGAGCACGGCGTGACAGGTGCCTTCCCGGCTGTTGCGGTAGCGGCAAGGATGAGCGCCGCCGACCGTGAGCACGCCGAGATCGATCAGTTGGGCTACCGCGTCGGCTTCATAGACGGGGACGGCGGCTACCTCGTAGGTGCCGCCGTGGGTGCCTTCGACGCGGTAGACGCGAGTGTTGATACCGGACACGACGTAACCCTCGCTGCGCGCCACCTTGATCACGGACTCGATCAAGTCCAGGTCGTTGGTGGCGTGCCGAGGCGGCCTGGTCTTGGCTGGTGTGGCCGGTTCGATCGGGTTGCCGAACAAGTCGGTCTCGGGTTCGGACTGGGTGCGGGTCATCGGGAACCGCCGAGGCAGCCGCCCGAGGTGAATCCACCTCCGCTTGTCATGGCGAGTCCTCCTATTCCGTGGATTGAGGCACGATCGACTTTCCGGTGGCCGGATCGATAATCTTCGCTATCGCGGCCTGCGGATCAGTGGCGATCTCACTCAGACACTGGGCAAACTGGGTCTTCGAAGTTAACCGGGCTTGGCTCGCCGCCAGGCCGCCCGGACGCTCGCGCAGCGTGACCGAAGGCGTTGGTTGACCGGGTTGCGGAAACCGAACGCGTTGCGGGCTTCCAGCTTGATCAACCGATTGACCCCCTCGCTGGCCGCGTTGGTGACACCAGTGCGGATGAACGCCTCGATCTGCGGCCACCACGCTTCGATAGTGCCAGCCAGACAATGCAACTCGGGGATGTCGGTGTCGGCGCACCACCGGTAGAAAACCCAGAGCCGTTGGGAGATCCGGTGACGGAACGCGCCGGTGCGGGCCAAGGCCAACAGGGCGCGGAGTTCTTCCTTCGCGATCCACGCGGCCAGGATCTCCTCCCCGGCCCCGCCCAGGTCGATCAGCCGGTTCCACATGTCGGTGAACTTCTCAGGCGTCAGGTCCTCGCGGTTGCGCAGCAGGCGTCGACGCAGCCCATATTCGGGATCGTCTTTACGGGCCCGACGTCCCCGCAGCGTCGAGGTCACCCGACGGCGTACCGCGGCCACCATCTGGTTCGCCAGTTGCACAACATGAAAATGGTCGACCACCAGTGTCGCGTCCGGTAAATGCTCGACCACCGCGGCGCGATAGGCGGCGCACATGTCGATCGCCACGACCGCGACGCTCTCCCGCCACTGCTGAGTTCTGGCGGCCAGCCACGATCCGGCATCGCGGCTGGAGCGGCCTTCTACCTGCCCCAACAAGCCCTGGCCACCAGTCAGGTCAACGAATCCGGTGTGCCATCGGTCAACGACCTGTTCCACCTTCCCGGTCTCGGCGTCCACAGTGAACCGCGGTGTACCCCGGCGGGTCTCATCAATTCCCAGTGCTACCACCGGTTCCGGCTCCTCAGGCAACACCGCGGTGGCGTGCTCCACGAAGGCCGCGTGGACCACCGGCCAGGACAGGCCCACCTCACGCGCGGCCCGCACCACCGTCGTGCCCACGACCACCGCGCGTCCGGCCGCATCCCGCAGCCGACTGGTCACCCGCTTACGGGAGGGAATCTGGGGTATCGACTCGGTGAACGAGGACCGTCGACACGTCACAGCCTGGCAGCGCCACCGGCGTTTGTGCCACACCAGTCGTGCCGGTACGGGAAAGGACAGATCACGTGGTTGGGTGACCACCCATCCCTTCACCGAGGTCGACGGAGTCGCGCACGAGGGACACGCCGGTGACGCGTCCGCCGTGCTCACGTGCACCACCCGGCAGCCGTCCGGATCCAGATCGACCCGATCGACCACCACACCGTCCAGCCCTAACAACAACGTCGTATCGTGGTACACGCCCGTAGCTCTTCTTGATCGACTGCGTAGACAACAGTCATGATCACGAAGGGCTGCGGGCGCCGTTCATCGGGGGGACGACACCCAGACTTGACTACACTGTGTCACCAGGTGGGGCGGTCACAACTACTTTGCCCGGTTAACTTCGAAGACCCGGCAAACTGGCTGAACTCATTCCAGCTAAAACGCAGATCGCACACATCGCGCCATGAGTTGTCCGGCAACTGCTCATCGGCGGTCAGGAGTACCCCGTCAGCGTCGGGAATCAGCGCTACAATCGTGGCCGGTTGTGCTGCGTAATAGAATGGTGTGCACGGCATGGCACATCAGGACCTTTCTGAGGCTTTCACTCGAACGGCGACTAGCGGCACGACCCGGACCTCGTGGATCATGCGGCTATGAACGACTCCCTACCGCGATTGCGGTTCGCGGCCTACAACGACTACGGCGGCGCACCTGGCAACGAAGGATGGCGAGCGGCCATCTCCGGGACCGGTGCCGCCTATCGGGAGAGTGACCAACATTGGTACCTCTGGAAAGATGCAGATCCTTTCCCCGTTGACACTCTGAATAGGTTATTCGACATCGCGGCGAAGTTTCATGCGCGTATCACGGTCGAACTCGTCGATCCGGTCTAACGGGGTCAGCGTGTAGTGCCGCATTTGACGCACACCCACTGGCCGCCTTGCCTTACGTAGTAGTGGCCCTCCGAGAGTGAGCACGGCATGAGCGTCCTCCTTTCGTCTGATCGCTGGTTCTCCGCGCCGGTGAGCACGGAGCGATTTCGCCCCAGTTGCGTGCATCAGGGGCAGCGGACTAGGCGGGTCGCTTACGGCTTAGCTACCTGTCCACCCCTGGCATTTCTCCGTGCCAGGCCGGGTACATGGAATTGGCAAAGAACCAAGCCGTATTCGGGCATACGGGTACTGCGGAAGGAATTGCGGTGCGCTGACAAAGAGGGACTCGTCAGGCCGGTCTCAGTTCCGGCGACGCCTCCCGGCGTTTCGTCCAGTACCCGATCTATGCGGCGGGGCGGGCCGAGTCTCGGATGACCGGCTTGAGGCCAGCGGCCTTAAACGCGATACCGGCGATCACGCGACCGTCCTCCGAGTCGATCCGGTACGGGTTGATCACCAGGTCGATCAGCTCCACGTAGTCGCCCTCCTCGAACCCCTCACCTGGGTCGGCCGTCAGGGTCACCGTGATCACCTCGCCCTTGCTGGCCTTCCTGCCTGGCTGGGCGCGTTCCTTGACCAGCAGGTCCACCGCGAACATGGTCACGTCGTTGTTGACCACGATCTCCTCGGTGAACGACCCGTCCTTCTGCTTGACCGAGCGGGTCTTCATCGCGGGCGGTTCGGTGATCATGAGCTTGTGGCCGTTCAGGTTGGCCGGGATGTCTCGCATAGCGCCTCCTAATCTGACTGGCTTGGCTAGCCATGTACCGTTACGACAAATCATGATGGGCATGGCTAGTCATGTCAAGGGGCTATCCAAACTTCTCTAGCTTGGCTAGTCAGGTCGCGTAGACTGGGCTAGTGACCACTGGCGTAGAGGACCTAGAAGACCTCGATCCTGATGACCGGCGACCGGAGTCGCAGCAGATAGCCAACCGGCTTCGAGCCGCGATCCTGACGGGTGCCTACCAGCCGGGAGACAGGCTGCCCTCGCAGCATGAGCTAGCTCGCCGATACGGCGTAGTTCGCGAAACGGCCAAATCGGCGATTCGCATACTTGACGCAGAGCGCCTGACCGTCACACGTCAAGGCAGTGGCACATTCGTGCGCGTTCAGGTTGAGCGTCCTGTAGGTCTGCGCCCACATGTCGAAGCGGCCTTCGAGCGGCCGCATGTATCAGTTGACTTTGCTGGGTTTTCCGGCGAGACCCTCTACAACACGCTCATGGAGGTGCTCGATAAGGTTAGGGCCGGACGATTCACCCCAGAGTCACTTAGTGTTCGTATCCTGCTAACCGATACCACCGTTCCGCTAGCTGTGCCGTCTAATGCTGAAATTGGAACTGACGACCCTGCCGTGCGTGAACGTTCTACGAGGATCACAAGACGCGCGATAGAGGGTCTCACTGACGCGGTGACTGAACTGGGGGACATGGGGCTAATCAAGTCCGCTGCAATTCAAGTACGGGTGCATGGAATATCGCCAATGTTCAAGCTTTATATCTTGAATAGTGAAGAAGTGTTCTTTGGCTTTTACCCTGTAGCCAGACACCCGGTGACGATCAAGGGGCAACGGATCGAAATCTTCGACGTAATGGGAAAGGATGCGAGTCTATTTCAATTCTCCACAGGTGCTGAAGACGATTCGTCCATGTCCCCGCAGTTCGTGCAGCAGGCTCGCGGGTGGTTCGACTCGATTTGGTCCACAATCGCCAGGGAATACGACGCATGAACGTAAGGATCGAGGGACTCGGGGACCGGTTCGAGCGGTGATGTTCGATTTTGACGGTCCAGTATGTGACGTTTTTTCAGGCCATCCTGCCTCAGAAGTCGCTGCCCGTATGCTCCGCGCCACGGAGTCACTAGATCCTCAGTTTCGGCAGAAATCGAGGCGGCCGGAAGATCCTATCGAGCTGCTGCGTGAGGTAGTAGCCTATGACTACGGGCTCTTAACTAAAGCCGAGGATATCCTTCGCTGCGGAGAGAGGATAGCTGTACATACTTCCAGGCCAACGGAATTCGCAAAAGAGGCTATTGTTGCCGCTTCTGCGAACAATCGGCCGGTGGCTATCATTAGTAATAATTCCGAGGATGCGATACATTTCTACCTATCGCATCACAATCTCGATAGATACGTTACCATTGTGATCGGCCGACCCTACGCGCAACCCGATCGTATGAAGCCGAATCCAGAGGCACTATTGCTGGCCGCGAGGGACTTGGGAATCGCGCCATCTGAAGGAGTGTTCATCGGCGATTCCGTCACAGATATTGAAGCAGCCCGAACAGTCGCAATGCCTTGCATTGGCTATGCAAAACGCCCTGAGAGGCGTCGAGAACTGCAAGCGGCCGGCGCGTCCTTGGTAGTGGACTCGATGAACGACGTAGCCCACGTCCTCAATCCGAACGCGACGACCAACCATCCCGCATGAGACCATCTCGGAGCGGGAACGACCAAGATTCCGGAGGCACTGACCATGGCATCGATCCAGACCCTCGAACGACGTATCGCTGCACTTGAGGCGCGTCTCGCCGACATCGAAGGGGGATACGGCGAGACCTTGTATGCGCTTCGCAGGGATGCCATCCGGTCACGCATCGAGATGGGCTCTGTACTGGGCCACTTGGGTATCGAGCGCGCGCCTGAGGAGGACATCGATGCAGCCATGGACGAGTGACCAACGCGGGATCGCCTTCGCACTCCTCCCGTCAACACAGCATGCTGTGTTCAGAGTTTCCATACTTCTTCAAGGCGGCCCCCTCCGGGGGCCGCTGCCCGCTGTTTTCCAGTCCGCCGCGCCAGCGGGGCATGCGGCCTGGCGGCCGGTCCCCGCGCGCGGCGGAGTGGAAGGGCAGCGGCCCAGGGACCACGGAGGGGGCCGTAGCGTGCTGGGATGACCGCGGTACAGATCATTAGTTCGGTCGGAGCCACCGTTGTTGCGCTGGTGGCCATCGTCGCCAACCATTGGGCGACGCGACGGACGCTCAGTGACCGTCAGGAGGAGCGGCTATGGACGTCTCGTTCGGAACTCTATGTCGAGATCGTCCGTATAGTGTTGACGGAGCGTAACCGATACGCCGAGGCGTTAGTGATCATAAGAGATGCCGACGCCAGGGACGCAGATATCGCCGATCAGCAACGCGACCGGATGGATCGGCTAACGCGAGTCTGGGTATACGCGACTGATACGACCAGGGAGCGGTACGAGGCATGGGACAACGCCGCGGTGGCCGTAGAGGGACTGGTGGTATGGCCCTATTCGGTGACTGGTAGCCGTCGGTCGAGCGTCGCTAGAACAGCCGTCACCAGCGCAGTGGACAAGATGATCTCAACGGGCGACCAACTTATCGAACAGATCCGGTTCGAGCTGGGGTCGGGCACAGTTAAGATGCCATCATCGCGATGGGCGGCACGGAGAAGTCGCCGCCGAGACCATTCGTCAGTGGCCAGGTGACGATCGGGCTGCCAATCTATCGCCAAGAATCGATCGCAATAGACGGTTGACGATACCGTTCATCAACCGTTTGCTTCTGCGATCGTCGCTGGTTGATGAATAGTAACGGTTGACGAGAGCAAGCGAGCGGGGAGCAGACTCCGCAACGCAGGGTCGCCAGTTCGTTGATTGTTGCCGCGCAGGGCAGTTGTGCTGAAGCGCTCCATGATCGTTACCCGCACTTACCCCGCGAATAGGACGCTGAATGACCAGCGTTGACGGGTCGCGGCAACCATTCGCTTTTGCAATCTGCACAGGCCACAGTAGGTAACAATGAAGGTCGACAAACGACGAACAGATGTGATCATGGAACCTTGGGTTCTGGGTTCGATCCCCAGGCGGCCCACAAAACACCTGGTAGATGCGCCTGTCGAAGGCGGTACAAGATCATCAGATGGCATCGCTGCGATCATCCTGTTGGGTGGCTGCGGCATGGCTCGCCGTCACGGTCGGCCGCCAACCGCAGTGCCAACACGCCGTCCACCAGCAGGAATTGACCCGAAAGGCTGCGGCGACCCGACATGGGTTCGGGCAATCGCTCGGCGAACACGCCCCGCTCGGCGATCACCTCAAGCAGCCACGCGCGAGCCGACTCCCGTCCCGGTATCGCGAGCGCTTCGGCGCAGGCGTCCGCGCAGCGGTTGGTGACGACGATCGGCCAATCGTCGAACTGGGAGGCGGTGGCCATCTCGTTCTCCGATATCCGTTGATCAACCGTCGTTCGTGAGCCCTCGCTGCATCTCACGCGACAAAAGCTTGCCACGCTGGGGCGGGTCCCTAGCTACCAGCGGTACGAAGAAACAAGTTATCTCACCTGGCATGGGCGCGGTTCCAGCGGCACCTGCCGGGCCAGTTCACCATCACCGGGACCGCCATGGCCACCGGCAACGACGCCACGATGCCTCGCTGGGTGGCTGCACCTTGAGGCAACGCGCACGGTGTCGTCGCCCTGATACCGAGCCGCGCACCAACGCCCGAAGGAAGACGAGCCCACACATCAACCTTGATCTTTGTTCCAGATGACCTCAACCGTCTCTGGACGGAAGGTACGAGCACCACGACCAACCGGATGGATGCGTACCGTCATAAGCTCCTTGATCGCGGCGCGCTTTTGATCGAGGCTGAGCGCTGGTCGGTAGTCACCGTTCGTCGCAGAGTTGTTGTCGTCGCGGTACTTGCGCCGCTCACTCCACCCGTTGCGGTCGCATAGCTCCGCACCCAGCTTGAGCTGGGCGGGGCCCGACCCCTTCTCGCGCTTGCGGTCCAGCGAGAGTCTGGCGTAGATCGCGGTTACATCGTCGTCCACATCTGCTAAGGCGGCAGACAGGGGCCTCCCAGTGCTGGTTGTGAACTGCATGCCAAATACTTTGCCTACTCGGTGCGCGAGGACGGCCTGCTGACAGAGGTCTTCCAGGACTACACCGAGAATCACCACGGTCGCTGGGCCCGGCAGCGCCCATGGTGTTTCTCGGCAAGGACTTCCGGGACTTGTGGGCCAACGAAGTCCCGCTGCGCCGCTGGTCCGGCAACTCACGCGGGCGCCCGAACGAGCGCTTGCTACTGGTCATCGACGACATCGGCGAAACCGTCGATCTGCTCGACGACTACGCCGCCCAACCAATCTAACCCATCCGCAAACCGGCCCGGACAGTTATCCACAGTCACCCGAATTCCTCCACAGCCCGCCGATTTCCGTTTGTTCCCACCAAGTTTCGGCGGTTAGTCTGGAGCGGACCGATCGTGAACGATGGGTCTTGGTCAGGCCACTGCCGGCAGCGGCAGCGTTAGCTCGGGCGCTGGCGCTGGTTGGCCGAGGGCGTCGCGGTAGATCGTGTCGAACGCGTCCAGACTCGCCCCGAGGTCGTGCGCGGCGATCAGGCGCCTGCTCGCCGCGCCCATGCGTGCGACCGTCTCCGGGGTGTCGAGCACGGCACCGAGCGCCTTGGCCAAGCCGCCGATGTCGCCCGGCTCGAACAGCCAACCGTTGTCGCCGGGTCGAACCAGGTGCGGCAGGGCTACCGCGTTGGCGGCGACGACCGGCTTGCCGGCGGCCATGGCCTCCATGGTGGCGAGGCTCTGCAACTCGGCGACGCCGGGCATGCAGAACGCCGAGCACCGTCCGTATGCCGAACGCAGTTCGTCTTCGCTGACGAACCCGTGGAACCGGACGCGGTCGGTGATGCCGAGGCGACCAGCCAACGCTTCCAGGTCGGCTCGGCACGAACCGTCACCGACGATCTCCGCGTTGACGGACTTCGGCAGCAGGGCCATGGCTCGCAGCAGTTCGGACACCCGCTTCTCCGCGTCGAGCCTGCCGACGAACAGCACGGTCGGCGTGGCCGACGTCAACGCCTGCGCATCGGCGAAGCGGCCGAGATCGACGCCGCAGGATCGGGCCAGCGCATCGGTGAGGCCGGCCCTGGTGACCAACATTCGGGCCGCGGTCGGGGTCGGTGCGGTGACCACACGCGCATCGCCGAACACCCTGGCCAGGTCGTGCCAGGCGAGTCGCGCCGCCAACTGCCGGAACCAGCGCGGCACCTTGAGGTAGTCGAAGAGGTTCTCCGGCATGAAGTGGTTGGTGGCGACGACCGGGACCTCGCGCCGCACCGCGTTGCGCACGACGGCCCTGCCGACCACGAAATGCGCCTGGACGTGCACGAGGTCCGGCTGGATCTCGTTGAGCAGCGCGGCGGTCGCGGACCTGACCTGCCAGGGCAGGCAGATCCGGAATGTGGGGTGGTAGGGCGTGCCATGCGAACGCAGCCGGTGCACGGTGATCCCGTCCACGGTCTCGGTGCGCGCGGCGCCGGTGTCGGACGGGCAGATGACGTGCACGTCGTGGCCTCGGGCGGCGAGGCCCCCGGCGAGTTGGTTGGCGAAGCGCGACGCCCCGTTCACATCTGGCGGGAATGTGTCCGCGCCGATGACCAGCCTCAGGTGTGTGCGATAACCGCTGGTCATGTCCACCTGGTACTCCCTTGCCATGAGGATGTCGCTGTCGTTGTCGGAACTGGGTTTGCGCATTGCCAGCGCGACGATGCCGATCACGGCCAGCACGGCGCAGGCGAGTTCACTGGTGATCACGGCGGGGCCGACCTGGCCTGCCTCGCCGAAGCAGAGCGCGCCGACCAGCACCCCCACGAGCGGGTCGACGACGGACTGGCAAGCGACCACGGTGTCCGGGCGTCCGCTGGCGTGTGCCTGCTGGACGAACCAGGCGCCGAGGCCGATCGCGATCGGTATGCCGACCACCCAGCCGATGCCGATACCGCTGGCATCCGCCGAACGCACGTGTTCGGCGATGACTCTGGCCAGCACCGAGACGAGTCCGAAGCAGACACCGGCGGCGGAGGCGAGGGCGGGGGTCCGCAGCCAACCTTTGGCCCGCAGGCCGGTCCAGCCGAGCAGCGCCACGATGCCGGCGGTGACCGCGGCGATCCGTAGTTCGACACCGGGTTGCTGCGTGCCCTGACCGGCGCTGCCCGCGGCGAGCGCGACGAAAAGGCCGACGCCGACCGTGCTGGCCAGCGATGCGAACAGGGTCGGTGAGGTGAGCCGTTCCCGACCACCGCCGACGGCGAGCAGCACGGTGACGCCGATGGCGAGCACACCGATCGGCTGCACAACGACCAAGGGGGCCATGGACAGCGCGAGCACGTGGAACAGGGCACCGCCGGCGGTGGCGAGCATGCCCAACAGCCAGGTCCGGTCGATGACCAGGCGACGCAGCTGACGCCAGCTGAGCCCCCTGCCCTGGCCCGCCGTGCTGGCGGACACCGTCCGCACCGCGCCGTTCTGCAGGCTGGCGGCGAGGCCGTAGCAGCAGGCGGCGATGCAGGAGAGCGTGATGCCGAGCGCGATCATGATCGCACCAGCCGATCGGCCGGAGCTGGCGACGGCTGGCGGGCCGAGTTGCTGATCATCGCGATGGTGGCGACGTCGACCAGCAGCAGGATTCGTTCGACCAGGCCGCGCGGGAGCAGCGTGCCGATCAGGTCGGCGTGCGGGAGATCAGGGAAGACCAGCGGGATGTGGCTGATCAGGAAGGCGACGCCGACCAGCACGGACAGGACGGCCGCCCAGCGCAGGCCGCGACCGAGGCCGGCGCGGGCGAGCGCTGCCGCGACCATCGGGACCGCGAGGAAGAACAGGGCGGCCGCATATCGGTGCAGGACGGTGGCCTCGTCGACGGCCGCGCCGAGCACGTTCGTGGGGAAGGCCACCGAGGCGAACAGGCCGACGCAGCCGAGGACGAGGCCGATCTTGGCGATTGCCGGGACCGGCCTGCCGGCGAGCGCCAGCTGTGCGGGAAGCAGCGCGGTGGCGAGCGCGAGGGCAACGGTGCTCAGCGCGAGGAAGGCGCCGCCGCCGGGGACGGACACGTAGTCGCTGACCGTGGTGTGCAACGGGTCGAGCCGGCCGATGGACACCAGATGCAGGTAGATCATGGGCAGCACGGTGAACGCGAGCGCACCGCTGGTGATCTTGGGCAGGACGGCAGGGAGCCTGCGGACCCTGGTGGCCGGGGCGCCGACCTCGCCGATCTCGAACACGTGATCAGCCTGCTGGCGCCGCCAAGATCAAACCATGGGGTAATCCCCTCAGACGGCCCTGGTGTTTCCCCTACCCCGACCCCGGGATCGGGGTCCTCCCCGAGGTGGTCAGCCGACCGGGCGGCCGAGCCCTTCGACGACCTCGGCCGATGGCAGCTTGGTCAACAGCTCCCCTGGCACGATCAGTTTGCTGTGCCGGACGCCGCTGCCGATGACGACCTCGTCCGTGGCGGCGACCGCACCGTCGATCAGCAGCGGCCAGTCGGAAGGAAGGCCGAGCGGGGTGATGCCGCCGTAGGCCATGCCGGTGCGTTCGACCGCGTCGTCCATGGGCGCGAACGACGCCTTGCGCACGTCGAGCCGCTTGCGCACGACGCCGTTGACGTCCGCGCGGGTGGTGGCAAGCACCATGCAGGCCGCGTACCGGATCTCACCGCCGCGCTTGCCGGCGACGACGACGCAGTTGGCGGACACGTCGAGCGGCGAGCCGTACGTCTCGCAGAAGGCCGCGGTGTCGGCCAGGTCGGGATCGATCTCGGCGACGCCGCACCGCGCGGCCTGCGCAGGGTCGAGCGCGGCGAGCGCGGCGGCAACGGGTTCGGCGAGCAGGTCAGTACGTGTTGTCGCGGGCAGCACCGTCAGGCTGCCGGCAATGGTCCACATACCGTCATCCTGCCAGTCGGTCACCGGCTGGCTCACCACTGCGAGCCGCGCTGCACCTCGGCGAGCTTGGGTTTGACGTCGACGATGTAGACCAGGATCGTGACAAGACCGGCAATCCAGAACATCAACGTGAAGTCGTAGAAGTGGAACAACGCGCAGGCGACGGTTCCACCGCCGGTGAGGGCCATCCAGAACGGCTTGGTGCGCTTGTTGGCCGCAGCGTAGGCATCGCCACGCTGCAAACCGGCGTGGACGAACGCGAACAAGCCGACCGGCACAGCAGCCCAGTTCAGGATGAATTCGATCCACACATCAACGCCCACACCTACAGCCTACGACGGACGCGACCGACCCCCGGCGCTCGGTTGGCGCCGGGGGTCGGATCGTCGTGAGCGGGTGGACTCGGGCCGGGTTCAGCTCTCGGCGCCGTCGGTCTCGTCGGCGGAGCCGTCCGTGGCCTTGGGGGTGCTGGTCGACTTGCCGTTGGCGGTCTTGCGAACGTTGTTCGCGCGGTTGGCGACCTTGCGGGTGGTGCTGCGGACCTCGTGCGCGGCCTGTTCGCCGGCCTCGTGCACCGCGTCGGCGGCGTCGTCGGCCAACTCGACGACCTCGCGGGCGGCCTTCTCACCGGTGGAACGGGTGCGCCGGACGACCTTGCCGAGCACCTCGTCGGCCAGTTCGCGAGCGTCCCCGACGGCGCTCTCGGCCCGCTGCTGGGCGGTCTCGACGGCCTGGTCCAGCTGGTCGATGGCGCGCTTGAACTGCGGCTGGGTGCGCAGCTTCGCCACGGCCTTCTCGCCCTGCTCGGCAAGGTGCTGATACAGCTTGACTGCCGCGTCCGCGTACTCCTCGACGAGCTTGCGCAGCTCGGCCGGGTCCAGCTTCTCGCGGAGGCTGTTGACATCGGTTGGCAGTTCGTCGACGGCGGAACGGGCGGCCTCGGCGCGCTCGGTCAGCTGCGCGCGGGTCTTGTTGACGGCCTCGACGACGGCCTGGGTGGCCAGGTCACCGGCGCCGATGGCGGCCAGGAGGGGGGTGCGGACCTGCTCGAACGCGTTGGTCACCGCGACCCGGGCCTGCTCGCCGGCCTTGCGCACGTCCTCGATGGTGGGCACAGTAGGCATGCTGATCACTCCTTCGGGTTCGGGGTCCGTTCTTCGGGCTTTTCACCATCCACATCGGACCCCTCTACTGTGGACTGTGCAGTGCCGTTGGTGCGCAGGAAGGTCTCGTAGACGTCGAGCAGTACCTGCTTCTGCCGCTCGGTGAGCGCCACATCCGCGAGCACCGCGTCGACGACCGGACCACCGACGGGGGCGTCCAGGATCCCGGCCTGGACGTACAGCGCCTCTGCGGAGATCCGCAGCCCCTTGGCGATCTGCTGGAGGATCTCGGCACTCGGCTTGCGCAGGCCGCGCTCGATCTGGCTCAGGTACGGATTGGACACACCGGCGAGCTTCGAGAGCTGGCGCAACGAAATCTCCGCGCTCTGCCGCTGCTGACGGATGTACTCCCCGATGTCGCGACCGAGCCCGGCGACCACGTTGATGGGGTTGGCCCGACCGTTCTCTTCGGACTCCACCACCGGTCACCTCCTGACTCGTTCTCGCCCTGCCATACCGACGGTACGCGCGAGCGCTAGCTGTTGCAAGCGCCCTGCTTGCACGAAAGGGTGTGTTCCCTGCCACGGTCGAGGGAACGGTCGAATCGGTCCTACGCTGCGTATGAGGCACCCGCGAGGAGGAACGAGATGGCAGACAACCCCTCCGGCCCTACGCAGGGCCACGTGCTGAGGTGGGCGGAGCTGACCCGCGAGCAACTCGGCGCGGTGTTGCCGGAGGCGCTGGTGATCCTGCCGATCGGCGCGACCGAACAACACGGCCCGCACCTGGCGACCGGCACCGACGCGCTGCTGGCCAGCACGGTCGCCGGTCGCGCGGCAGCGCTCGCATCGGACCGGTCGAGCCGTGCGCTGGTACTCACCCCTGCCATGCCGATCGGCGCGTCCGACCACCACTTCCCGTTCGGCGGGACGCTCTCCTTCCGGCAGGAGACGCTGCTCGCCGTGCTCGGCGACCTCGCGCGCTCGGTCGCTCGCTCCGGCGGGCGGCGCCTGGTTCTGGTCAACGGACACGGCGGCAACCAGGGCGTCTGCCAGGCCGCCGCCGCGCAGGCCGCGAACGACCACGACATCGCGGTTGCCTACCTCGACTACTGGCGGCTGGCCAGCGATCCCGGTGGCGGCACGATTCCGGGCCACGCAGGCGAATTCGAAACCTCACTGGTGCGCGCGATAGCCCCGGAACTCGCCGGCCAGCCGACCGCGCGACTGCATCCACCCGTCTTCCCGGCCGTGCCGGACGTGCAGATTCACGCCGCGGCCGGTTGGCAGGCGATCAACGGATATTCGGACGACCCCGCGCGCGCCGACGCCGACCGCGGCAAACGCTGGCTGAACCAGTGCGTGCAGGGCCTCGCCGACCGGCTCGTGGCGCTCGCGGCGACGCTCTGACCGGCGGGCTACTTCTCCGGGGTTCGCTGGGCTGGTTTGGCGGTTTTCCTGAGCATCCTGCGGAGTTGGATGATGCGGCCGTAGCCGGGAATGGCGACCAGCAGGATTCCGCAGATGGCGACGAGCAGCATGGTGACGCCGAGCGGGGTGTGCCAGTGCGCGCCGAAGAAGCCGACGTCGACCGACTGGCCGTTCTCGATGATGAACACCAGCAGCACGAGCAGGACGATGGCGGCGACGGTGATGCCGACCCAGAGGCCGCTGAACTTGGTTCGCCGGACCTTCTGATAGTGGTCGGTCGGCGCGGGAGCGAGAGCGGGAGCGGGCGATGCCGGGACCTGCGCCTTCGCCGGGTCGGCCTTCGGCGAGCTGGCCTGTTCGGGCACGTTGGGCGGGTCCTGGGCCGCGAACCGGTCGGTGTTGGGCGCGTCGGTCCTGGACTGCGCGACGTCCGGGCGGCGTTGTTCGGTCATGGCGATCACCTGATCTCTGCCAGTCGCTGTTACCTCGGCTACCCCTCCAGTGTGGTCGCTTCGCGGCCCGTGCGGTGATCTGCGACACGTTTGGGTGATCGCCCGTGTTGCGCGTTTCGCAATCGCCGAGTCCTGGCGACTGCCGTCGACCCCTTGACCAGCGTTCGACCTGCGGAAGGCGCCCTGAGCAGGGGCTTGGCTGAAGTACTGTCGGGCGCGGAGGACGGCGGAGGGTGATGGAACGAACAGGAGGAGTCGTGGCGCCGAACAGTCAGGACACCGGGGTCATCGCGATCGTCCGGTTGCGGACCAACGAGCCTGCCGACGAGGTTCTGGACCATCTGGTGGCGGGCGGCATCACCGCCGTCGAGGTCACCCTGCCCTCGCCGGGCTGCCTGGCCGCGGTGCGGCGCTGGCGGAGCCGGTCGGGCGTACGGATCGGCGTCGGCACCGTGCTCAGCGCGCAGGACGCCGAGCAGGCGATCGAGGCGGGCGCGCAGTTCCTGGTCACGCCGACGACCAGCCTCCCGGTGCTGAGCACCGCACGGCAGGCCGACGTCCCGGTCGCGTGCGGGGCGCTGACCCCGACCGAGATCCAGCTGGCCTGGGACTCGGGCGCGTGGTCGGTGAAGGTGTTCCCGATCGACGCGCTGGGCGGGGCGCGCTACATCCGCAACCTGAAGGGGCCGCTGCCGGACATTCCGCTGCTGCCGACCGGTGGGGTGACCGTGGCGACGACCACCGAGTACGCGGAGGTCGGCTGCGTCGGGGTTGGCATCGGCAGTGCGCTGGTGGACGAGGCGACGGTCACCGAGGGGGCGTGGGAGCGGTTGCGTGAACGGGCGGCCGCGTTCGTGGCGGCGTGGCAGCAGGGGCTGCCACAGTGAATGTCGATGTGCTCGCCGTGGGCGAGGCGCTCGCCGCGTTGCGCTCGACGGGGCCGGTTCGGTTGGCGCACCAACTCGGGCTTTCCGCTGCCGGCGCCGAGTTGAACGTGGCGATCGGCCTTTCCCGGCTCGGCCATGCCGCGCGTTGGTGCGGCGTGCTCGGTGAGGACCAGTTCGGTTCGCTGATCCTGCGGACGCTGCGCGCCGAGGGCGTCGACGTGAGCGCGGTGCGGCGGATGGCCGCGCCGACCGGGATCATCGTGTTCGAGCCGCTCGTGGCCGGGGTGACCCGGGTCGACTATCACCGCACCGCTTCCGCCGGCTCTCGGTTGTGCGCGGCGGACGTGCTTGCCGCCTGTCAGCCTCGGCCCCGCATTCTGCACGTCACCGGCATCACGCCGGCATTGGGCGAGTTGCCCTGCGACGCCGTCGCGCAGGTGATGGCGGCGGCGCACGCGGACGGGGTGACCGTGTGTCTTGACGTGAACCACCGCTCCCGCCTGTGGTCGGCGGATCAGGCGCGGGCGACACTCGGACCACTTCTGTCCTTTGTGGACATCATGGTGGCCTCGGACGACGAACTGGCGTTGGTGTCACCGCCGGACCTGTCCGACGAGGCGGCTCAGGCGGGATGGTTGCTGGACAACGGGATCGGGCAGGTCGTTGTCAAGCGCGGGGCGGACGGGGCCAGCGCGTACGTGGTCGGCGAGGGCGTCACCCACCAGGCCGCGCGTTCGGTCGTCGCGGTGGACACGGTCGGAGCCGGCGACGCGTTCGTTGCCGGCTACCTCTCCGGCGTGCTCGACTCGCTCGCCGTGCCGGACCGCCTGCTGCGCGCCGTGACCGTCGCCGGGTTCGCGGTGTCGGCCGTCGGCGACTGGGCCGGGCTACCAACCCGCGACGAACTGCGTCTGCTGGACGCCGCGCCGGGCTCAGCGGTGCGCTGAGCCCGGCGCGGCCGGCAACCTCGACGACGTCATTCGGTCCGCAGGGCGGAAAGGCGCATCGCGTTGCGCAACGCCGGGAGGGTCAGCGCGGTCACCAGCAACACCAGCGCCAGGGCGGCGCCTGCGAAGATGCCGATCGTGAACCAGTCGATCCGCAACGTCAGGCTGGTCATCCGGATCACCAGCGCGGCAAGGCCGATGCCGGTGCCGACCGCGACGAGAACCGCGAGCACAACAGGGACCGCGGTCTGCCACAACAACGATCTGCCCAACGCCGACCTCGGCACGCCAGCGGCGGCGAGCACGGCGAGCGGGCGACGGCGTTCGCGGACCTGCTCCAACGCGAGCACCAGCATGCTGACCCCAGCCAGCAGCAGCGTGAACAGCGAACCGGCGAGCAGCGCGCTGCGGATGGTCACGAACGTCTTCTGATCCGCGTTGAGCACGTCGCCGCTGTTCAGCGACTGGACGTTGACCTGCCAGGTCAGGTTGGCGACGCCGTTGGCGATCTGGTCGCTCGCGTCGATCTGCTTGGGATCGGTCAGCACCCACGCCGACACGTACTTGTCCTCCGGAAGGTTCAGCTTCGCCGCGGCGCCGGGTGTGAGCACGACGCCGCCGCCGAGGTACGGTCCCGCTCCCGTGCCGTTCGGCAACCGCACCCGGATCAGGTTGTCCGGCAACAGGTACGTGCCGAGCACCTTCGGATGATCGGTCAGGTCGTGCGCGCCGACCAGGTTCCAGGTGTCGCCCGGCTTTGCCGTGCTCCCGTCACCCGGCGAGGACGGCAGGAATCCATCGCCGTCAGCGCAGTTGGGCACGTGGGTGATGCGCTGGATGGTCTGGCACGACGCGATGTTGATCTCGTACTCGTACTGGTTGGACGTGTCCGGACTGTTGGCGTCGAGCGCGCTGACCGACTTGACGAGGTCGACTCGTTTGGCCGCAGGCACCTTGGCCAGATCGGCCTCGACCTCCTCGGCCGCTGCCGCGGTGGAGTCGACGATCACCCAACCGGTGTCATCGAACCGCGACGCGCTCGGCATGTTGTACCGGTTCGCGGTGGCGAACAGCATGAGCTGCAACGCGATCGCGCCGGCGAGCACGACGGCCACACCGCCGACCACCCTTGCGGGCGTCCCACTGTCCAACTGCAACCGTCGGATCGCCAGCTGCCAGGACGGCGCGCCACCGTGGACTCGGCTGATGATCCGCTCCAGCAGCCACGGCAGGATCGCGGGCACCCCGATCAGCAACGCGGACGCGCCGCCCGCGATCAGGACGATCCACGAGTTGGAGCCGTGTGAGCTACCGGGTTTGGCCACGATCAGCAGGACGACGCCGAGCACGATGAGGCCGAGCCGCCACCAGACGCGTCGCCGCACCGGCTTGCCGCCGCGCACGACGCCGAGCGGTTCGATGATGGTGCGGCGCATGGCGAACAGCACGGTGCCCACGGTCAGCACCGGCACCAGCGCGACGATCAGCACCGCCAGCAGCGGCGAGGGCACCACGTCGTCGGTGAAGGTGCTCCAGCCGAGCACGTCGACCTGCGGCGCCAACTGCCGGATGCCGAGGAAGGCCAATGCGCCCAGGACCAGCCCGGAGCCGGCGCTGACCAGCGACTCGGCCGCGGCGATCCGCCGGACCTGCCAGTTGCCGGCACCGACGAGACGCAGCGCCGCCAGTCGGCGGTCGCGTTCGGCCCCGGCGATCCGGCTGCTCACCGACACGAAGATGAAGATCGGAATGAGCAGCGCGACCGCGCCGATGATGGCCAGCACCATCAGGGTCGAATTGATGGGTGGCTGCCTGGGGTGGTTGCCGAACGCGTACACGTTCATCCTCCCGCCGGAGGCGTACGCGCCGGTCGTCGGCATCGGGCCGGTGCCCGCGTAGAACACCAGGTCCGACGGCCCGCGCAGGCCGGCCTCGCCGATGGTGCCGACGATCTTCTCCGGGAGCCTCGGACGGAGTTCGGCGCCCGCGTCCGAGTTGAGCAGGTTGGCAAGGGCGGGCGAGACCACGATCTCGTTCGGCCCTGGCAGGCTGCTGATCCCCGGCGGTACCGGGGAGTTCGGACCTGTGCCGTGCACATAGGCACCGGAGATCGACGTGCCCTGGAACGGCTGGTCGACCTGGACGAACTGGGTCGGGCTCACGCCGCTGATCACGGTCGTGGTCCGATCGGCCGCGTTGGAGCGCCCATCCCGGCTGCTCATGATGTGGTTGACCGAGGCGAACACGAGCAGCACCGCGACGGCCAGCCCGATCCCGATCGTGCCGAGAACCAGCCGCATCCAGGAGGTCCGGCCACCTCCGACCGCCAGCCGGACCCCAAGGGCGAAATCGCGCGGCCAACTGTTGCGTTCGATCGGGGTGCGCGGCGCGGAAACCGTCGCGGTCACCGGCTCAACTCCAGCTCCCGAGTTCGGCCGTCGCGAACGATGACCTCGCGATCGGAGTACGCGGCAACCCTGGCTTCGTGCGTGACAAGGACGACCGCGGCACCGGTGTCCTTGGCCGCCGAGACCAGCAGGCCCATCACGCGTTCGCCGTTGAGTGAGTCCAGTGCGCCGGTCGGCTCGTCGGCGAAGACCACCTGCGGCCCGGTCACCAGCGCCCTGGCCACGGCGACCCGCTGCCCCTGTCCACCGGACACGTCACCGGGCCGCTTGCCGGCGACATCGGTGACCTCCAACCTGTCCAGCCAGTCCCGAGCGGCGGCTTCGGCCGGTCGGCGTGGCAGGCCGGCGAGGCGCAGCGGGAGGGTGACGTTCTCAAGGCAGGTCAGCTCGGGCACCAGTTGGCCGAACTGGAACACGAAGCCGAAGTCGCGGCGGCGCAACGCGCTGCGCTGCGTGTCGGACATGGCGCCGATGTCGGTGCCGGCGTAGTGCACGGTGCCGCCGTCGGGCGGGATGATCCCGGCAAGGCAGTGCAGCAGCGTGGACTTGCCCGATCCGGACGAGCCCATCACCGCGACCACTTCGCCCGGATAGATCGCCAGGCTGGCGTGGTCGAGCGCGGTGGTAGGGCCGAATGACTTGGTCAGGTCGCTGCCGCGCAGCAGCGCATCAGGACCTCGGCTCCCGGTCGCCGCGTCATAGGCGGACGACGTGGTCGCGCTCATGCTTCCCCTCCCCGCGAAACTCCCTGTGCGAGTCCGGGTGAAAGCCCTTGGGAGAGTTGGTCGAGCCGGGCCGCGGTCAGTTCCAGCCAACGCAGATCGGCTTCCAGGTGGAACAGGGCGTGGTCGCAGATCAGCGCGTCGGCGAGGTCACCTCTGCTCTTGCGCTTGGTCAGCTCGCGCATGGCCGCCAGGTGCTCGGCCCGTTGGATGTCCAGCACATCCTGCGCGTCCCGGCCGGACAGCAGTGCCAGCACGACCTTGGTGTAGAGGGTGTTCTGCAGGTACGCGGCGGGCTGCTCCGGTGTGCGCAGCCAGGTCTCGACGTCGGTAACACCCGCGTCGGTGATCGTGTACCGCTTGCGGTCCGGCCCTTCGCCGGACTCGACCCCGGTCACCTCGACCAGGCCGTTGCGCAGCAGTCGCGACAGCGTCGAATAGACCTGTCCGTAGTGCAGCGGGCGATCCTGACCGAACCGTTCGTCGTAGGTCCGCTTCAGGTCGTACCCGTGCCTCGGCCCGGCTTCCAGTAACCCCAGCAGCGTGTGGCTAATCGACATGGCGGCGACTATACACGAGAGGTATACACCTCGTGTATAGAAGCTCAGCAGGCGCAGAGGCAGAACGGGTGACCAACCGGATCCGCGTACACCCGGAAGCTCGCATGGTCCGGCGAGACGTCCAGGATCGTGGCGCCGAGCGCGAGCGCCCGCTCCTGTGCGACATCCAGATCGGGCACCTTGACGTCCAGATGGAACTGCTGGGGCACGGCCGGATCGGGCCACGTCGGCCTGCGGTACTCGGCGGCCCGCTGGAACTCCAGGGTCAGGCCGCCGGCCGGATTGCGCAGCTCCACCCAGTGCCCCTCGTAGCTCACCACCGGCGGATCCGGCCAGCCGAGCAACGCGACGTAGAACTCGGCCAGCGCCCTCGGATCCGGGCAGTCGAGCACGACACCAGCGGTCAACGGCGCCTGTTGAGCAGTCATCACGAACCTCCATAACCGGTAAACAGCCAACGGTGGTTGGCTACGGTCGCAACCGTAATTCCCCTGGCGGCGGTACAGCAAGGCACGGACGTGCCTACAGTGGTGTGGTGACTGGCCTGGTCGCCGGCGCGCACGCCGGCCAGGAATCCGGATGGCAGCCTGTTTACCGCCCCTCGCCAGGGGGCCCGCCTCCAACGGCCCATCCCAGCGAGTTCGATCAGGACGTCGACCTGGTCCTCGCCTTCCTCAACACGCTCGACACCGAAGCAGGAACAGATCTGTTGCGCACCGACGCCGACTGGACGGCCTGGGCCAAGAGACCCGGGCTCGGTAAACCGGGCGACCGGGCGCACGCCCGACGGGTCCGGGACGCACTGCGCGGCTGCATCGTCGACCGCGAGCACCCGCTTGCGCCCTCACCCGGCCTGGACACGGCCTCCGTCGGCGGCAGCGCCGTGCACGTGGAACTCGCGGAGGGTGTGCCGGTGCTCGTTGGTGGCGACGCGGTCGGTTCGGTGCTCGCGGCCTGCGCCCGGCTCGCCGTGCTCGGCCAGTGGGACCGGATGAAGATCTGCGCGGCCGGGGAGTGCCAATGGGCGTTCTATGACCGCTCCCGCAACCGTTCCCGGACCTGGTGCTCGATGCGCGTCTGTGGAAATCGGACAAAGGCGAGGAACTGGCGGCAGCGCACGCGCGCGACCACACCGACGAGCGCGCCGGCCGTGGCGGGCTCCGGCCCGTCCCGCCGATAACCGCCACGCCGCACCGGCAGCCGGGCGGGCTGGTCGTCACGCCCCGGTCGGTGGGTGGCGTGCGCCCTTAACGCCAGCAAACGCGCGGGCGCTGCTTCCGTTGTCGGACAATCGATACCGAGTCGCAACCCCTCTGTGGGTGGTGCCTGTGCGTAATCAAAATGTGGTCGTCGTCACACCTGTTCCCGGACACGGTTCGTGAGCGAAATGTCCTGTCAAACCGGTGACGACCCCCGTACCAGGAGTAACCGGCCCCGTCGCCCCGACGGTGACCGCGCGGGATCACGAAAACCGGGTTTTGGCACTAGTCCAACCCGGTGACCAGCGGACGCATCGTGGTGGCAGCGAACAACTTCGTCCACATCACGTGGTAGTGCACGGCCCGATCAACCGCTACTCTCGAAGTGCAGGCCGTGGTTCTTCGTGTACGTGCACTAACACGCTCGCGGAACGATGTGCGGGCGTTCTGTCTTCTCGCCTGAGATCGCCGAACTGCCCGGGAACGGCCGGGAGCTGCACGGTGCAGTTCCAAGCTGATCCTGCTAGGAGGCAGGCGTGGCAGAAGGAACCGTCAAGTGGTTCAACGCGGAGAAGGGCTACGGCTTCATCCAGCGCGCCGACGGCGGGCCAGATGTGTTCGTGCACTATTCCGAGATTCAGGGCACGGGTTACCGCAGCCTTGAGGAGAACCAGAAGGTCGAGTTCGAGGTGGGCCAGGGCACCAAGGGCCCGCAGGCGCAGAACGTTCGGGCGCTGTAACCCATCACGAACCTTCGCGCTACGGACCCCCGCTCCCGCCAACGGAGTGGGGGTCCGTCTTCGTCCGGCCGGCGGGCTATTCGATGGGGCGCAGCGGATCGCGGTACGGCTGCGTTATCGAGTACACGACGCTCGTCGAGGCACTGCCGAAGTCGGAAAGCTCGTTGACGACCTCCTCCAGGTGCGCCATGTCCCGCGCGGCCACCTTCAGCACGTAGCAGGCATCGCCGGTGACGCGAAGGCACTCCAGGATCTCGGTGCGCCTGGCCAACAGGTCGTGCAGTGGCTGGTGCCTGCTGCCCGGGTACTTGAGCCGAACGTCGGCGAGCACAGGAAAACCCAGCTTCGGCAGGTTCAGCACGGCGCGGTAGCCGGTGATGAAGCCGGCCTCGGCCAGCCGCCGCACCCGTTCGGTGACCGCGGAGGCGCTCAGGTTGACCCGCCTGCCCAGTTCCGTGAACGGCAGCCGGCCGTCGGCCTGGAGCTCGGCGAGGATGGCCAGATCGACGTCGTCTGCGGCGACCGTGAACTTCTCGGTCATGCGGCGAGAATACCGGCAAGTTCCCGGTTGAACCGTACAAATGCAGTCAGAGGTCCGTTCCCTCGGTGAATCGCACCGCATAGCATTTGCCTCGCGAACAGGCAAGCCTACGAGGGGACGAATTCGATGCGACTCGGCGTCAACCTGCCGAATTTCGGCGACGGGACCACTCCGGACATCCTGCGGCGCTGGGCGGAAACCGTGGAGGGCCTCGGCTTCGACCTGTTGATGGTCTCCGACCACCTTGCCATCACCGAGGACGTCCAGCGGATCTATCCCGCGCCGTTCTACGAACCGCTCAGCGTGCTGGCCTGGCTGGCCGGGGTGACGAACCGGATCCGGCTTGGCACAACGGTTCTGCTGCTGCCCTACCGGCACCCGATCCAGGTCGCCAGGATGGTCGGCAACATCGACGCGCTCGGCGGCGGCGGGCGGCTGGTGCTCGGCGTGGGAACCGGGTGGGCGCGGGGCGAATTCGAGGCGCTCGGCCTCCCGTTCGAGCGGCGCGGCGCGATGAGCGAGGACTACCTGACCGCGCTGCGTGCGTTGCTGGCCAATGACATCGCCAGCTACGAGGGTCCGTTCGTCAGCTTCCACGACGTGCGCACCGCGCCACGACCCTCGACGGGCAGCGTGCCGATCTGGGTGGGCGGCAACAGCGACGTGGCGCTGCGCAGGGCGATCCGGCTGGGCGATGGCTGGCATCCGTTGCGGTTCGGCAGCATGTCCTGGCTGCGCGCGGCGCTCGTGCGGGCCAAGGAGTTCGCCGACGAGCTGGACCGCCCGGTTCCTGCGCTGGCACCACGCGTTCCGTTGCGCCCCACCGACGCACCGGTCACCGACCCCGACCGGCCGGCCGGCACCGGCACGCTCGACCAGATCCGGGCCGACCTCGACGAACTGCGCGCGCTCGGCGCGGACACGGTAGTACTGGACACGACGAACACCGATGATCCAGACAACACCCGCAGGCCGAACACGGCATGGCGGCTCCTAGCCTCGGTCGCCGAGGCTCACCTGAACGGGGGATGAAACCGTGTCGTTCCAGGAATTCGCGGACGAGTCGACGTGGGTCCGGCCAGAACCCGTTGACTACCAAGGGCAAACCGGCGAAGTGAACGCCGATTACCTGCCAGCGGGGAAGGCCAGGTCCATCACGTACTCGTCGGGAGTGGTCGCCGACCTCATCGCCACCGGCGCCAGCACCCAGGGCGACCTCGGAGTGTTCCAGTGGAACATGCCGCAGCGGGCGGGCGGGCCGAGCCCGCACTTCCACCGCAGGTTCTCCGAGTCGTTCTACGTCCTGTCCGGCACGATCCGGCTCTACGACGGCACCCGCTGGGTCGACGCGGTCGCAGGCGATTTCCTGCACGTGCCGCGTGGCGGGCTGCATGCCTTCCGCAACGAGTCGGACGCGGCAGCGTCGATGCTGATCCTGTTCGCGCCAGGCGCACCGCGGGAGCGGTACTTCACGGAACTGGCCGAACTCGCCGCGTCCGGGCGGACGTTGAGCGATGCGGAGCGCAAGGAGTTCCTCGCCAGGCACGACCAGTACCAGGCGGACAGTTCTTGATCAGTCGTTACTTCTTGAGCAGTCGCTGCTCGCCGACCCGGACCCGGCCGCGCACGTCGCGGCCGGCGGGTCGGGCGATCACGGCCAGGCGGGGACGGCGTCCCGCTGACCGGCTTCCCACTTCAGCCGCTGCACTACCCATTCCTGGGCCAGCGCCTGCGGGGAGGTGCCGTGCTGCTCGGCCAGCTCACGGAGCTGCTGGTCGGCCATGAGCTGTAGACGGAGCTGATAGACCTGGGCGTTGCCGAAGCGACGGCCGCTGCCAGTGGATTCGAGTTCGGTTTCCGGCACCAGCGCGGCGAGGTAGTTCTCAAGCTCGCGTCCGGGGGCCTGTGGGTCCTGGTCGAGCGCGACGGGGCGGTGTCTACCGGAGGCAGTCGCGCGGCCGAGTGAGGGAAGAGGCACGCGGGACACGATAACGGTTCGGTTGCGGCGATGCCGACGGGGTGTGTTTTGCACCACGCCGTCGGGTCGTATCGGTCAAGAAAACGGACATCTGATGCCATCGTTCGGCGGCTTTAACTAGGCCGAAAGGTCCAACACGTGTAGTCGGAATGCCATGGCACGCAACCGAAGCCCCGCCCGAGAACCCTCGGAGTCAAGGAATTTTCGCGCGAATTCGGTCGCTGTTCGTACATCACCCATCGACTGTGCGGATACGGCGCGGTGCGCCCGGAGGCGCCGGTTTCTTCTGGGAAGTCGCAGGCGCGCCCCGGCTCACCCTCCCGCCACCCGTCGACCCACGCATATCCGCGGATTTCTCAAATGGCGCAATGCATAACCCACCCACCCAAGGGGGCAAAACCAGCCCAGTGGTCAGGCTAGGCGGTTGGGGCGACAGTTTTGGGCGGGTGGGGATGAGGCTGTGGATGAATTGGGGTGGGTGTGGACAAGGCTTCGCACCCACCGTGAGTCGACGAGTTCGGGCGCATCCGAACGCGGAGACCGGTGAAACCGAGCCCGGACAGCGGAGAGCCCCCGCGCCAGGGGGAGGAACGCGGGGGCCGGAGGGATCTCCACAGGCGCTGACCGGGGGGTGTCAGCAAGAAAATTGTGACACGCAACTCGCGTTCATGCGAGGGTTGTAGATAGATACTTTTTCACGGCGTTCACGGATTGTTCGACCGAACGTGACGCCCCCGATGCCGAGCGCTCGGTTGGAAGCGGCGCAGCCGGAGACTGTTGCCGACCACGAACACGCTGGAGAACGCCATCGTAGCGCCTCCGATCATCGGGTTGAGCACCCCAAGGGCGGCCAGCGGCAGCGCGGCGACGTTGTAGGCGAAGGCCCAGAACAGATTGCCCTTGATGATGCGCAACGTCTGCCGCGCCAACCGGATCGCGTCCGCTGCGACGCGCAGGTCGCCGCGCACCAAGGTCAGGTCGCCCGCCTCGATCGCGACGTCCGTGCCGGTGCCCATGGCCAGGCCGAGGTCGGCCGCGGCGAGCGCGGGGGCGTCGTTCACGCCGTCGCCGACCATGGCAACGATCCGGCCCTGTTCCTGTAGGCCGCGGATGACGTCGACCTTGCCGGACGGGAGCACCTGCGCGATCACGTCCTGGGCGGCGATGCCGACCTCGGCGGCGACGGTCGCGGCGACGGTCTGGTTGTCGCCGGTGAGCAGCATCGGACGCAGGCCAAGCTCGCGCAGCGCGCGAATCGCCGCGGCGCTGGTGGGTTTGATCGCGTCGGCGAGGGCGAGGATGCCGTGCACGCGCTCGTCCCAGGCGATCGCGACGACGGTCCGGCCCGCGCGCTGGGCCTGCTCGGCGGCGTCGGCGAGGGCGGGCGGCAGGTGCGGGAACGCGTCGGGACGGGCGAGCCGGACGGTGGTGCCGTCAACAACGCCTCGGACACCGAGGCCGGGCTCGTTGGCGAACTCGGTGACCGGTGGGAGGGCGCCCAGTTCGGCGCGCGCGGCGTCCACGATGGCGACGGCGACCGGGTGCTCGGAGCCTGCCTCGACCGCGCCTGCCAGGCGCAGCAGACGGGTTCGGCTGACCGTCGTGCCGATGACGTCGAACAGCTTCATCGCGCCGGTGGTGACCGTGCCGGTCTTGTCCAGCACGACGGTGTCCACCCGACGCGTCGATTCGAGGACTTCGGGGCCCTTCACCAGGATGCCGAGCTGCGCGCCTCGACCGGTGCCGACCAGCAGGGCGGTCGGAGTGGCAAGGCCGAGCGCGCACGGGCAGGCGATGACGAGCACGGCGACCGCCGTGGTGATCGCGACATCGGCTGGGCGCCCAGCGACCAGCCACCCGATCGCGGTGGCGAGCGCGATGACCAGGACGGCGGGTACGAAGATCGCGGAGATCCGGTCGGCGAGGCGTTGGACGGCGGCCTTGCCGGTCTGCGCCTCGGTGACCATTCGGGTCAGGTGCGCGAGCTGGGTGTCCGCCCCGACCCTGGTGGCGACCACGACGAGCCGGCCGCCGACGTTGACCGTGCCACCGATGACCGAGGTGCCGGGGCCGACCTCCTCCGGCACGGACTCGCCGGTGACCATGGAACGGTCGAGCGCCGACGTGCCTTCCTTGATCACACCGTCGGTGGCGATCTTCTCGCCGGGGCGGACCACGAACTCGGCGCCGACTGCGAGTTGGTCGATCGGGATGAGCACCTCGACGCCGCCGTGTAGGACCGCGACCTCCTTGGCGCCGAGTTCGAGCAGGGCTCGTAACGCGGCGCCCGCCCTGCGGCGGGAGCGGGCTTCCAGCCAGCGACCGAGCAACAGGAACGCGGTGACACCAGCCGCGACGTCGAAGTAGGTCATGGCGCCGGCGCCGGCGAACAGCAGGGCGTAGATCGACCAGAGGTACGCGACGGTGATGCCGAGCGAGACCAGGGTGTCCATGGTCGCGCCTCGGTGCAGCAGGTTGCGCACGGCGGCGCGATGGAACGGCAACGCGCCCCAGGCGACGACCGGAGTGCTCAGCGCCAGTTCGGACCACGTCCAGTACGGGAACTGCGCGGCCGGCACCATCGAGATCACCAGGACCGGCAGGGCGAGGGCGGCCGAGACGATGAACCGCAGCCGCGGCGCCGTGCTCGACGACTCGTCCGGTTCGGGCTCCGGGGTCGGCGCGGTCGCCTGGTAGCCGGCGGCGCGGACGGCCTCGATGAGGTGGTCAACGGTGACGTCGGCCGGATGGTCGACGGTGGCACGTTCGGTCGCGAAGTTGACGCTCGCCCGCACCCCGGTCAGCTTGTTGAGCTTGCGTTCGATCCGGTTCGCGCAGGACGCGCAGGTCATCCCGGTGATGTCCAGCTCGATGCGGTTGCTGCTCGTGGCCGCCGTCGTGGTCGTTGTCGTCGCGCTCATCCGGCCGACCCCGCTCAGCCGACCAGCTGGTAGCCCGCTTCGGTGACGGCACCACGCACCTCGTCGGCGTCCAGCTCATGATCGCTGGTCACGGTGACCGCACCGCTGGCGAGTTCGACGTCCACCTTGCTGACGCCGGCCAGTTCGGACAGTTCCTCAGTGACGGACGCCACACAGTGTTCGCAGGTCATCCCGGAGACGGTGTAGGTGGTGCTGACGGTCATGAGAGCTGAAGTCCTTTCACGGTCTGCTCGGGCTCGTTGGTGCTCTAGCTGACTTCGGTGGCGGCACCCGCCAGCTGAAGGGGTCGCGCCGAGCCGCTCGGTGCTTTGCCTGGTTGGCGTTGATACGAACGGGAATCGCCGCCAACCGGCGATACTGCGACCTTACCCCTAGGGGGTAGGGGTAGACGAGCGAGCCAGCGCCGGTGCTTGCCACCCTGTCGGGTGATGAAGTCCACACGACAACTACGCAGAGTCCCAAACCGGCACAGGTACCGCCAATGCCGACAAAAGTGAGCACGGAGAGTTAACCCTGGTTCACCCTACGGGGGGCTGCGGTGCCAGTTTCCGCCAGTTAGCCTCGCCGGGAGACGTGAGCCGGGGAGGCACCGATGAGCGGATCCCTCGAAATTCGGAAGCTGTTGTGGCAAGAGGATGACACCCTGCCGAGGCAGGGCACGGACATCCCCACCCAGCGCAGCGGCGAACCAACGCGGATCTCGGCGGATCAGGTACGCAGAGCGCGGCTCGCGGTCGCCCGCAACGCACAGGACACCGAGGACTGCCGACAGCTGCTGGACATGCTGGGCCTGATCCCCGGCGAGGACGGCACCCCGCCAGTCCGCCGCTGACCCCGTCGTCGATCACGCCGGGCCGCCCACGCCGATCATCGGCAACCGGGTCGGCCCGGCGTCGTTCGACCGGACAAGATGACGGAACACGGATTGACCTGTAGTTTCGCCCTTGACGACAGGCCGACCGGGAACCCGTTTTGGAGCCCTGGGCGGCGTGCCCTATGCTTACCGTGCTCCCAGCGGCCGACAGACTGTTGGAAGCACGGTCGGTCGGTTCGTTCGACGCTCCGATCGGGCTCCCATCGTTCAGAGGCCTAGGACTCCACCCTTTCAAGGTGGCAACGCGGGTTCGAATCCCGTTGGGAGTACGCAGTAAGCTAGAGATCGCAAGGCCCAGTGGCGCAGTTGGTTAGCGCGTCGCCCTGTCACGGCGAAGGTCGCGGGTTCGAGTCCCGTCTGGGTCGCCATACCGGTCGAGGTTTGATCGGTTTGATCTGGCCAGATAGCTCAGTTGGTACGAGCGTCCGCCTGAAAAGTGGAAGGTCGGCGGTTCGACCCCGCCTCTGGCCACCTCCCTCGCTCGTGGGTGAGCCATGTCCGCTGGAAAGCGCGGACCTGGCTCGCTCGTTGTGTTTTTCTGGGGGGCGACCCTCAGGCCCCCGATGTGGGCGGCTCTCTTGGATCATCAGCAGGCGAACCCGGTTTGGGCTCGTTGACGTGATGCTTCGTATAGGACTGCGGTTGTCGCGTTGGCGGCGTTGAGGGAGCTGGCGCTGCCGACCATGGGAATGCGCACGACGTGATCGCAGAGTTCGCGCCATGCGGCGCTCAGGCCGTTCGTCTCGTTGCCTACCAGGAGCAGGATCGGGCCGGTCAGGTCGAAGTCGAAGATGGCGGCTTCGCCGTTCTCGTCGGTGCCGATGATGGCGACCGGGATTCCTGCTGCGCGCTTCGCGGTTAGCCAGGTCATGACCTCGCGTGGCGAGGGCACTCGAACCGAGGGCACTGCGAACAGCGAGCCGGTGCTGGCGCGGACGGACTTGGGGTCGTAGACGTCTGCCGCGTGGCCGGTCACGATCATGCCGTCCGCGCCGAACGCGTCGGCCGAGCGGATGATGGAACCGATGTTGCCTGGGTTGGTCGGGCGGTCGAACAGGACGCCGAGGAATCGCTCGCCGACCGGAATCCGGGCCAGGTCGTCCGGGGGCATCTCGATGACCGCGAGTATCTCGCCCTGCGTCTCGTTCTTCTCGCCGAGTTCGGCGAGAAGTTCGCTGGAGAGCGCGTACCGCTCGGCGTCGGTGGTGTGCAGGAGATCACGTGCCCAGCGCGACAGGGATCTGTCCTCGTCGTAGAGGAGCACGTGCACGGGCCAGCCGCGTTCGACGGCGATGGTGATCGGGCGGACGCCCTGCACCAGGAATTCCCGGGCCCGTTGGCGCTTGTTCCGGTTGGTCAGCAGCGACTGCCACTGTTGGAAGGTGGCGTTGCGCGAGGTGATGCGACGAACCAATCCACTGCCTCCATGGTGGCGTGCTCATACGCCTGTCAGCAGGGCGTCGAGAACAAAGTAGCTCAGCCGGTTGGGGCGAGTTCGGCGTCTTCCGAGAAGTCGACTTCGGGGGGTGGGCGGCGGAATCCCCTGGTCATGAACGTCAGGTAGACGATTCCCAGGACGAGCCAGATGCCGCCGAGCAGGTGGGCGCGCCAGTCGAGTTGGGTGAGCAGCCAGATGTCGAAGCCGGCGCCGATGATCGGTGCGAGGGCGTTGGTCACGATCTGGCGGGGGGTCCTGAGTTTCCCCTGGCGGACGGCGTGGGCCAGGACGCACAGGTTGACGAAGGTGAACGCGGTGAACGCGCCGAAGTTGATGAATGACACCGCGTTGGACACGCTGTTGGCGATGCCGATCAGGCCGACGACACCGATGGCCACGATGTTGATCACCGGGGTGTGGAACTTCGGGTGCAGGAAGCCGAAGACCTTCTTGGGCAGCACGCTGTCCCTGCCCATCGCGAACAGCAGGCGCGCGGCGCTGGCCTGGGCGGCGATGCCGGAGGCGAGTTGGGTGATCACCAGGCCGGCGAGGAAGAACGCGGAGAACAGGTTGCCGCCGATGACCTTGGCGATGTCGAACGCCTCTGAGTCGTAGTTGACGTGCGGCAGCGCCAGGCCGACGAGTTGGGCGGCGTAGGAGGTGACCAGGAAGATCACACCGCCGATGATCGTGACCAGCACGATGGCCCTCGGGATGGTGCGCCTGGGCTCCTTGGTCTCCTCGGTGAGCGTGGTGATCGCGTCGAAGCCGAGGAAGGAGTAGCAGGCGATGGCCGCGCCCGCGGCGACCGCACCGACGGTGGTCGAGGAGTTGCCGAACGGGGCGCCGGAGAAGATCGACGCGGACTGGCTCACGTGCCGGAACGAGAGGATCACGAAGAAGATCAGCACGAGGATCTGTAGGCCGGTGAGCAGCAGGTTGGCGTTGGCGGCGAGCTTGATGCCGATGACGTTGACGATCGTGGTGATGACGATGAACCCGACGATCCAGGCCCAGTTGGGGACTTCGGGGAACTGCTGGTTGAGGAAGGTCGCGCCGATCAGCCAGATCACCATCGGCAGGAAGAAGTAGTCGAGCAGCACGGCCCAGCCGACCAGGAAGCCGATCCGGCCGTCGATGGTTCTGCGGGTGTAGGTGTAGGCGGAGCCGGCGACCGGAAAGGCGCGCGACATGCGGCCGTAGCTGACCGCAGTGAACAGCATGGCGACCAGCGCGAGCAGGTACGACGTTGGCACGGCGCGGCCACTCGGCTCGTCGATGGAGCCGAAGGTGCCGAGCACGATCATCGGCGCCATGTAGGCGAGGCCGAACAGGACGACAGGGCCAAGGGTCAGCGTTCGGGTCAACCGCGTTGCCGGGCTGCTCATGCGCTCCTCCGCTCTACTCGGCAGGATGCCGTGGACTCCAGGTCTTCGGGTCGATGCGTCCTGCGTACGCCGGCAGGTCGAGCGGGCTGTCGTCCGGGCGGAACTGCGCCCAGATCCGGTTCAGGCCGGCCGTGCCGTATTCGCGGACGCGGGTGACGTCATCGAGGTCGATCACGTCGGTGAGGACCTCGGGTGCCCGACCGGCTTCGACGCGGATGCGGCCCTCGGGATCGGCCAGCAGGCTCTGGCCTACGCCGGTCGGGGCGGCGACGTTGACGCTGAGCACGTGCACCTGGTTGGCGATGGCGTTGGCCCTGGTGAGGATGAGTTCCTGGGCGCGATCACTGGTGGTGGTGCGGGTGGGTGCGATGATCGCTTCGGCGCCGAGCCAGGCGAGCTGCCGGGTCAGTTCGGGGAACCAGGTGTCGTAGCAGATGGACAGGCCGAAGCGGCCGATCTCCGGGATGTCGAACACGACGAACTCGATGCCCGGCTGATATGGCTCGTAGGGGCGCCATGGAAAGCATTTCCGGTAGGACGCAACGAGTTCGGCCTGCGGCGAGTAGACGACCGCGGTGTTGTGCATGCCGCCGTCGATGGCTTCCAGCAGCGTGCCGGGGACGAGCCAGACGCCGAGCCGGCCGGCGAGCTCGGCAAGGGAGGTGGACAAGTCGCCGTCGAGCGGCTGGGCGAGGTTGGTGTCGTCGATGGCCTCGCCGTAGAGGTGCAGTTCGGGGTAGACGATCAGCTGGGTGGCCGGGAAGCGGCGCAGCACACCGGCGACGTCGGCGGCGAACTGGGCGAACGGTGCCCCGGTCGGCAGCGGCTCGGTTTGGACGAGCGCGACCGGCAGGCATCGTGACATGCAGCACAGCATGATCCCTTTGTCGGCCGGATGCCAAGCACAGATTGGTTAAGGGAACCTGATCAGGGCGAGGGCCTGGTCGTCGTGTCGTTTGGGGCGGGGCCAGCGCAGGCCTGCCGGGTCCTCGCGTTCTGCCTCGCGGACCCGGTCGAGGACGGCCTGCGGACCCTGGGTCGTTGCCAGGTCGAGGGCTTGCGGCCAGGTGAACAGGTGGTAGTCGTCGATGCCGCAGGACACGCCGTCGGTGGCCATCAGCACGGCCCGCACGCTCGCGCGTTGCCAGGTCCGGGTGCGGGCCTGGTGGGCGGCGGCCGGGTCGGCTTCGGCCACCCAGAATCCGCCTTGCACGTTGCGCAGCCTGCCGAAGCGCGCGCCGGCCGCGCGCAGCGATGCGACGTGGTCGGGGTCGAAGCCGTTGCCGTTGCCCTCGGCAAGGCGGGCGCGGTAGCCGCCGGGGCGTCGTGGCAGGGTTGCGATGCGGTCGTCGGCGAGGACGTCCGGGCCGGTTGGGGTGAAGGCGACGATCGGGCTGTCGGCGAGCACGAGGGCGTCGACGGTTTCGGAGGTCCAGCGGGTGATGGCGACCGTGCTGGAGGGGGCGGTGCCGGGGGTGAGGTCGTGTGCTCGGGCGAGGGTGATGATGGCCTTGGCGAGGAGGTCGCGGAGGTCGGCGGTGGGCTCCTTGCGGAGATGCGTTGCCAGTTCGGTGCTCAGGTGGTCGACGTACCAGGCGGCGGTTCGGGCGCGCGGCTCAAGGGCGGTGGCGCCGTCGAGCAGGATGACGGCATTGTCCAGCACGACGATCCGGTCTTCGGTGGGTCGGTCGGCGCCGTCGATGCCGACGCCTGCCGCCTCGGCCGTGATGATCATCGGATCCGTCGCGGTCGTCACGTTTTCAAGCCTACGGCGGTGTCGCCGACCACTCCGCGCATTGTGAGTGACCAGCGGTAGGACCGGGGGTCGCATCCGGCAGCCCTACCGCCGGTCACCCGGGTGTCCCTGATCGAGGGGGCAGCTCGACCGTGGGACAGGCCCCGTACCTGCCGGGCGCGGTGGCAGGCCGGGAAGTCGGGTGATCGTGGTGCGGGGTCGCGACATCACACGCGAAGGCGTGCGGAGAACAGCGTCAGGAAACCGACGAAGTCCGCTTGTGGACAGACTTCTCCCAGGGAAAGCCGGTTCAGTCGGGTGAGACGCTGGGCAGACCCGGCATTTCGCCGGGGACGATGATCGGATGACTGGCCACAGTGGTCAGTAGCGCCGGCGAGCTCTGGTGCGCACCGGACTCGACCACGTACACGGCGTGCCGAGAACCGCTGTTCGGGCCGTGCCAGGTCGAGACGGTGGGCGCGGGCGCGAGCGGTTGTTGCGGTGCGGGATCCGGGGCCTTCGGCAACGGAGCTGGCGTGGGCCTGTGCGTGACCTGCTCGACGGGCTCGGTTGCCGGGCCGGACGCGGAAGTCGTTGTGGCGCTGTGGTGTGCCGGCCTGGCCGCCGAAGCCGCTGGGAGGGCGGAGGATTGGGGCGACACGGGCGGCACGGGGTTCGTCGCGGGGGCGACCGTCGCGGTGGCCGGGGTGGGCGTGGTCGCCGCGGGCTTCGACACCGCGGTCGGGACCAGGGGCGCGACGGTCGGGGCGACCGTGTTGGTGACGTCGGTGACCGTGTTGGACACGGCGGTGACGGTGGGCGTGACCACTGTCGAGCCGACGGAGTTCACCGTGTGCGTCACGGTGTCCACGGTCGATTTCACGGTCGAATCGACCATGCCACCGACCGTGCCGAGGCTGGATTCCAGCGTGTGGTGCAGGGTGCTGCCGAGCGAGTTCGCCGTGTTGCCGAGCAAACCGCCGAGCAGGCCGCCGTCGTCCGACGAGGAGTCCGACGGGGTGGTCAGTGACGACAGGGGGGACGGTGTCCTCGGCAGGTCGGCGGCGGATGCCGAGGACGCGGCCAGGCCGCACAACAGCCAACCCACGACGGCGAAGCCGGCAGTCAGTGCCAGACGGACAGCGATGCGCAACAGACGGCGGCGCGCGGAATCGGTGCCACGCACCGCATCCCGGTCGACCACTGCCATTCCGCGCGCACCAATCCGTGACTCCGCCATCCGTTCACCACATGTTTAGCACTGCCGCGCCGATTCGCATCAGCTGGAAACGTGATCCACCCGGAAGGACGGAATTTGAGGGCAGAACTGTTATCCGCGCAGGTCCGAATGGAGCAGTCGATCACCACCCATTCGACCGGGACGTCGGATTGACACACCGAGATGAGCGATTCACCCCTTCGGGCATTTGCGGTACTCGCCCGTTCTGAAGCTTGACCTGGCGGTGCTCTCGTTGAGGCGCAACGGGAAGCCTGGATACATCAATAGCTCGTTGGTGCGAACAGTGGATCTTGGGGCGTGGCGCCGGAGTCGGAGCGTCGTCCGAGTCACTCACCAACAGTCACTCACCAACGAGGAGCGATCGTCGTGTTCGACACTCCAACCGCCGAACTGGTTCGCCTTGCCGAGCAACGCGATCAGTCTGCCTGGACCGAGTTGGTCCGCCGCTTCGGCGCTCTGGTCTGGAGCGTGGCCAGGGAACACGGGTTGCCAAGGGCCGACGCGGCCGATGTTTGTCAGGCAACTTGGCTAACACTTGCCCAGCACCTTTCCAGGCTGCGCGAACCCGACCGGCTGGCCGCCTGGCTGGCGACCACGGCGCGGCGCGAGTCGATCCGGGTGCTGGCCTGCCGCAGGCGCGAGACACCGCTGACGGAGACCGGCGGGTCGTGTGCCGGCCCGGAGGACATGGTGCTGGCCGCGGCGAGCCAGCGGGAGCTGTGGCGGGCGCTCGCCGGCCTCCCCGACCAGTGCCGCCAACTGCTCCGCCTGTTCGCGTACGCGCCGGAGCTGAGCTACGCGCAGACCGCGCGGGCGCTGGGCATCGGGGTCGGCAGCGTCGGCAAGACGCGCGGCCGGTGCCTGACCGTGCTGCGGCGCAGGCTGGCGCTGGCGGAGGTGGCCAGATGACCACGTTCTCCGTTGCCGAGCGGGAGTTGTTGGTGCGCATCGGCGAACTGTTCGCGGTTGTCGATCCGGTGCCGGAGGGCGTGTGGCGGGCGGCCGAGGACGCAGCATTGGTGTTGCGTCCTACCAGGACGTGGCGGCGGCTGGAGTTGTTGCGGGACACCATGATGAGCGCGCGCGAGCGCAGGCTCGGCTTTGGTCCTGGCGGGCTGGACGTGCGGATCCGGCGTGGCAGGGGAGATCTGGTCGCGGTTGGTGGGTTGGTCGAGCGCGGGGTGTCGGTGTGGGTGCGCTGGCCGGGCGGGGCCGGGCGGTCCGTTGTCGACGCGGCAGGACGGTTCGACTTCGTCGACGTGCCGGCCGGGCCGGTTTGCCTTGCCGTGACCGGGAAGTCGAGCTGGGATGGCGCTGACGCCGTGGTTCGTCTGCTAAGGACGGAGCTTGTGCAGTCGGCGGACGGCTTCGTCGAGGACCTCGTCGCGTTTGCAGAACGCGAACCGGACCAGGTGTCGCCAGTCGTCGGGGTGGTCGGTGAAGACCTGCACCGGGACGGCGGCGACACCGATGCGTTCGGGCAGCGCGAAGCAGAACTCGGCGCCGTCGGTGAAGCCGAGCGGGCGCACGTCCACGCAGACGAAGTAGGTGCCGAGGCTGGCCAGCACGTCGAAACCGGCCTCGGTCAGGCCGGCCACCAGGCGGTCGCGTTTGGTCTGGAGGCCGGCGCGCAGGCGCTCGACCCAGTCCAGTTCGGTGCGCAGGGCGTGCGCGATCGCGGGCTGGAACGGGGCGCCGCCGACGAAGGTGAGGAACTGCTTGGCCGCGCGCACGGCGGCCACGAGTTCGGGGGTGGCGCAGACCCAGCCGATCTTCCAGCCTGTGCAGTTGAACGTCTTGCCCGCGCTGGAGATGCTCACCGTGCGCTGCGCCATGCCGGGGAAGGTGGCGAGCGGGAGGTGCTCGGTGCCGTCGTAGGTGAGGTGCTCGTAGACCTCGTCGGTGACGGCGATCAGGTCGTGCTCGACGCACAGCCGCGCCACCTCGGCCAGTTCGGCGCGGGTGAACACGGTGCCGGTCGGGTTGTGTGGCGAGTTGAGCAGGATCGCGCGGGTGGCCGGGGTGATGGCCGCCGCGATGCCGGCCAGGTCGAGGCCGAACCGGCCGTGCTCGTCAAGGCGCAGGCCGACGACCCTGCGGGTGGCGCCGGCCAGCGCGACCGCCGCTGCGTAGGAGTCGTAGTAGGGCTCGATGACGATCACCTCGTCGCCCGGCTCGACCAGGGCGAGCAGGCTGGCCGCAATGGCCTCGGTTGCACCGACGGTGATCAGCACCTCGGTGTCCGGGTCGTAGCGCAGGCCGTAGCGGGTGCGGTGCTCGGCGACGGCCATGCGCAGCTCGGGAATACCGGGGCCGGGCGGGTACTGGTTGACGCCGTCTGCGATGGCAGCGCGCGCGGCTTCGAGCATGCCGGCCGGTCCGTCGGTGTCCGGGAAGCCCTGGCCGAGGTTGACCGCGCCGGTGCGGGTCGCCAGCGCGGTCATTTCGGCGAAGATCGTCGAGGTGAACGGCTGGAGGCGAGGGACGAGCACGGGTTCACGCACGGCCACGACCTTGCCACAAATCGGCCTACCCGCCGCCGACGCGGTAACAATGGAAACGTGGAGAACCTCACGGCCGCGCAGCTGGTCAAAAGGCGCGAACTGCGCAGGATGAAGGTCGTCGCGGGCAGCCTGCTGCTGGCCGCCGCCGTCATCTACATCCTGACCACCGTGTTCGGCGGGCAGGGCTGGCTTGGCTACGTGCGCGCCATGGCCGAGGCGAGCATGGTCGGCGCGCTCGCCGACTGGTTCGCGGTGACCGCGCTGTTCCGCAGGCCACTGGGCCTGCCGATCCCGCACACCGCGATCATCCCGACCCGCAAGGACACCATCGGCAACAGCCTCGGCGACTTCGTCGGCACGAACTTCCTTGCCGAGGAGGTGGTCAGGGACAAGCTGCAACGGGTCGGCATCGCGAGCAGGCTGGGCGGCTGGGTGGCGAAGCCGGAGAACGCCGAGCGGGTCACCTCCGAGCTGGCGACGGTGGTGCGCGGTGCGATGACCGTGCTGCGCGACGAGGACGTGCAGGCCGTGATGGAGCAGGCCGTGGTCGGCAGGCTGGTCGCACAGCCCTGGGGTCCGCCGATCGGGCAGTTGCTGGGCAGGGTGTTCAAGCGACGGTGCCCACCACAAGCTGGTCGACCTGCTGTGCGACCGCGCCTATGACTGGGTGCGGGAGAACCACGAGACCGTGCTGCGCGTGGTGTCCGACCGGGCGCCGAGCTGGTCGCCGAGGTTCGTGGACGGCCTGCTCGCGGACAAGGTCTACGCGGAGGTGCTGAACTTCGCCTGGGCGGTGAAGACCGACACCGAGCACCCGATGCGGCAGGCGCTGGACACGTTTCTGGTGGAGTTCTCCGGCGACCTGCAGAGCGACCCGGAGACCATGGAGCGGGCCGAGGCGTTCAAGCACCAGGTGCTGGAGCACTCCGAGGTGCGCAACCTGATCGGTTCGGCGTGGGGCACGGCCAAGCGGATGCTGCTCGACGCGGCCGAGGACCCGTCGAGCGAGCTGCGCAAGCGGGTCGCGAACGGCCTGATCGGCCTTGGCAACCGGCTGGTGGAGGACGACACGCTGCGGGAGAAGGTGGACTCCTGGGTGCAGGGCGCGGCCGGCTACGTGGTGTCCAACTACCGCGACGAGATCACCACGCTGATCACGGACACGGTGTCCCGCTGGGACGCGCAGGAGACCTCGCGCAAGATCGAGCTGCAGGTGGGCAGGGACCTCCAGTTCATCCGGATCAACGGCACGGTCGTCGGTGCCCTGGCCGGCCTGGTGATCTACACCATCACACAGCTGTTCTGAGCGCGGGAACAGGCGGTCGCGGACACGGGTTGGGCTGAGTGTGAGCCTGTCCTCTCCTGTGCCGTTGTCTGTGCTCGATCTCGCTCCGGTGGTGAGCGGTTCGACCAGCTCGCAAGCCCTGCACAACACGCTCGACCTGGCCAAACACGTCGAGCGACTGGGCTACACCCGGTTCTGGCTTGCCGAGCACCACAGCATGCCGGGCATCGCGAGTTCGGCTCCTGCGGTGCTGGTCGGCGCGGTCGCGTCGGTCACCTCGACGCTGCGGGTCGGGTCGGGTGGCGTGATGCTGCCGAACCATCCGCCGCTGGTGGTTGCCGAGCAGTTCGGCATGTTGGAGGGCCTTTACCCGGGCCGGATCGACCTGGGGCTCGGCCGCGCGCCCGGCACCGATCCGCGCACCGCGGCCGCGCTGCGCCGCTCGACCGCGCCACTGTCCGCTGACGACTTCCCGCAGCAGCTCGGTGAGCTGCTCACCTACTTCGCCGACGATCCGGACGCGCCGGAGGACGGCACCATCCACGCGGTGCCCGCGGCGGGCAACAAGCCGCCGGTGTGGCTGCTCGGATCGAGCCTCTACAGCGCGCAGCTGGCCGGGCTGCTCGGCCTGCCCTTCGCGTTCGCGCACCACTTCAGCTCGGAGAACACGCTGCCTGCGGCTCGCGCCTACCGGTCGAACTTCCGCCCGTCCGAGGCGTTGCGGGAGCCGTATCTGCTGATCGCGGCCGGGGTGTGGGCGGCGGAGGACGACGAGCGGGCCAGGTATCTCGCGGCGCCGAGCGCGTTGCAGTTCCTGCGGCTGCGCCAGGGCAAGCCGATCAAGTTGCCGACGCCGGAGGAGGCGGCGGCCAACCCGTTCACCGAGATGGAGCGGCTGATCATGGCGGACCGGGTGAAGGGGCAGATCGTCGGCGGCCCGGACACCGTCCGCACGGGCATCGAGGAGCTGGTCAAGGCGACCGGGGCAAGCGAGCTGATGATCACCACCAGCATGCACGACCTGGCCGACCGGCTGCGCTCCTACGAGCTGGTCGCCGGGTTGTGGTCGCCGGCCGCGTCGGCGCGGGGGGCCGACGCGGCCGGACGATCAGCTCACTCGCTCTCGTAGGTCACCGAGAAGTTGCCACCGGACAGGGGGCCGGTGTGGTCCTCGTACTGACCGTAGTAGCCGCTGGCGTCGAACGCGGTCGGGTTGTACGCGGAGAGCGACTGCCCGTTGACGGTCGAACCGGTGAAGTTCACCGAGCCGAAGTTCGGGTAGGCGGCTGGCGGCGACTCAAGGATGACCTCGGCCGACGCGTTCGCGCCCCGGTAGGACTTGGAGGTGGTCTTCGTCCAGTTCCTGGTCCGGTCGGTCAGGGTGAGCCTGTAGGTCGTGCCGCTGCGACTGACCGTCGCGGTGATCACGTCGCCGGCGCTGACCGGGTTGGAGTAGTAGACCGGGTTGGCCGGATACATCTCGTACCAGGCGGAGTCGACCGGGGAGCCGGACGAGCAGTCGGTCTGCACACCGGTCTGCTCGACCGAGCTGCTGCCGTAGCCGTCGATGCCGACCCACGGTGCGTACAGGTCGTTGGTGGAGTTGCACCTGGTCGACGGCTCGGTCCAGGTTGCGGAGACCGAGCTGAACCCGGAACCGGTTGCCACGTAACCGGACCAGTTGTAGCCGTTTTGGTTGAACCCGTGCACCGTGTGCACCGCTACCGCGGCGCCGTTGTGGTGCATCGGGGCGAAAGCGTGTGCCGGCGCAGCCGCGTCCGCCGCAGGAGCGGTGAGACCGACGACGGCCGCGGCGGCCGCGAGTAACGCTGAGGCAAGGGCACTGGTTCGCACGTACTCGACCTCCTTGACGCGCGGTGACTGGCCGCGCACTGCATGCAGGGGCCCTTACTGTCACCCGAGTCGTGCCTGACCAGGCACCCCCGATCGTCGTTAACACTTGACGTGCGAGACCACGAACCCCTCGGTTGGTTACTCCTGCTCGTAGGCGATCGAGAAGCTGCCGTTGGACAGGCCGGACGTGTGGTCCTCGAAACCGCTGCTGCTGCTGGCATCCAGCGCGGTCGGGTTGAACGCGTCCGCGGCCTGGCCGTTGATCTGGAAATCGCTGAAGTTTACCGAGCCGAAGTTCGGGTACGCCGCCGTCGGAGATTCGATGATCGCCTCGGCCGAGGCGTTCGCACCCTGGTAGGAAGCAGGTGTCGTTTCCGTCCAACCTTGAGTGTTGTCGGACAGGGTCAGCGTGTAGTTGCCGTTGCCGTCGGTGGTCACCGTGGCACTGATCTGGTCACCAGGGCCGACCGGGTCGTTGTAGTACTGCGGGGAGTCCGGGTACATCTCGTACCAGGCGGTGTCCACCGGGGAGCCGGACGAGCAGTCGGTCTGCACACCGGTCTGCTCGACCGAGCTGCTGCCGTAGCCGTCGATGCCGACCCACGGCGCCATCAGGTCGTTGCCGGAGTTGCAGCTGACCTGGGGTTCGGTCCAACTGACCGATGCGGAGCCGAAGCCGGAACCGGTTGCCACGTAACCGGACCAGTTGCCGCCGTCCTGGTTGAACCCTCCGTGGCGAGGGCCGCCAATGTAGGCGTGCTTGCCATTGCTGTGCTGCGGAAGGTAGATGTGGTGGGCGTGTTGGGAGAGGACCTGAGCGTTCGCCGGCACGGCAAGGCCGACCAGTAAAGCAGCGCCGCCGACGAGTGCGCAGGCGAGAGCAGCGGTACGCACGAAAGTACCTCCTTGGGATGCGACCGAAGCCGCGTGGCAGGGACTTCCACAGTGCCGTGACAGCGGTTTGCCGCAACACCCTCTTGGGTAGTTAACAATTGACGGCTTGCCGGCCGCCGGTCAACAGTCTGTCCTTTAGGGACTGTTGTGCCGCAGACACAAAGGACTAACGCCGAGAAGATGGCAGTACACAACGAAATCCCCAAGGAAAGCGCATCTGCGGTCCCGGACCCGGATCTCTCGACGGTACACAGAGCCGTTGCCGCGTCCGCGATGGGCAACTGCATCGAGTGGTTCGACTTCGGCGTGTACAGCGCGGGAGCCGTCACGGCGACCGTCGGTCGCCTGTTCTTCCCCACCCACACCGCGAGCAGTGCGGTGCTGTCCTCGTTCGCGGTGTTGGCCGTCGCGTTCGTGGTCCGGCCCTTCGGCGGGTTCTTCTTCGGCCCGCTCGGCGACCGGATCGGCCGGCAACGCGTGCTCGCCACCACGATCATCCTGATGTCCGGGTCGACGTTCGTCATCGGCGTGCTGCCGACCTACGCGCGCATCGGTGTGGCAGCACCGATCCTGCTGGTCCTGGCCAGAATGGTGCAGGGCTTCTCGACCGGCGGCGAGTACGGCGGCGCCGCGACCACCATCGCCGAGTACGCGCCCGCCAAGCGCAGGGGGTTCTTCGGCAGCTGGCTGGAGTTCGGCACGCTCACCGGACTCGTGATCGGTTCCGGTCTCGTGCTGATCATGAACGTGTCGCTGTCGTCCTCGGCCATGGACGGCTGGGGTTGGCGCATCCCGTTCCTGGTCGCCCTGCCGCTCGGCCTTGTCGGTCTCTACCTGCGGACCAGGCTGGAGGACACTCCGGCGTTCCGCGACATGGCGCGCTCAGGCAAGTCCTCCCGCGCACCGCTGCGCGAGGCCATCGCCGGTAACTGGCGGATGATCATGAACCTGATCGGCATCGTGCTGCTGCTCAACGTCGCGGACTACACGCTGTTGACCTTCATGCCGTCGTATCTGACGACATATCTCAAGGTTGAGGACACGCCATCGCAGATCATCACGATCTCGGTCGAGGTGGCCATGATGATCGTGATCACGTTCATCGGCAGGCTCTCCGACAGGATCGGGCGAAAACCGGTCCTGCTCACCTCGGCCATCGGCTTCGTGGTGCTGAGCTATCCGGCGGTCCGGCTGATGGCCACCGGGGCGACGGCGGGCATCGCGGTCGGGTTCGCCCTGCTCGGCGTGCTGCTGGTGCTGATCCTGGCGGTGATCGGGTCGACCTTCCCGGCGATGTTCCCGACCAAGGTTCGCTACGGTTCGTTCGCCATCGGTTACAACCTGTCGACATCGGCGTTCGGTGGCACGGCGCCGTTCGTGATCGCCGCGCTGATCGGCGCTACCGGCAACAACCTGATCCCGGCGTACTACCTGATCGTGGCGGCGCTGATCGCGATCGTGCCGATCATCCTCATCCCGGAGACCGCCCGGTTGTCGCTGCGCAGCGTGTCGCCGTCGGCAACCCCGGGGCGAGCCCAGCAGGTCGAGTTTGCCAAATGAAAAATCAAGCGATGATGGCGGTCCCGTCGAGCGCGTATCGGGTGCCGTAGGCCGCGACGACCCGGCGGACCCCGATCGGCGGGGCGAGCCGGGTCGGCTCGAACGTGTGGATCGGGAACACCACCCTGGGCGCGACCCGCTCCACCATGGCGTGTACCTGGTCCGGCAGGGCATGCCCCCAGCAGCCGATCTTGTGCAGCTCGACGCCGAAGTGTGTCAGCCAGTCGCTGAACACCGACCAGCGCGGATCGAACTCGCCAAGCGGCTCGCCGTTGGCGTGCACGAACGGGTCGCCGGGACGCAGCGGCAGGTCGAGCAGGCCGGGCAGGTCGTCGGCGTCCGGGGCGAGGACGAACGCGCCCGGCTTGGCGTGCACCGCGGCAAGGTCGATCTCGCCGGACCAGGTGACCGCGCCGCGCACGCCGAGCGCGCGGAGCATGCCGGCGTCGCCCGGCTGCCAGATGATGGTGCGGCCGAGGCTCGCCGCCGCCTCGATGAACTCGGCCACCCGCTCGATGTCGCGCGGATACGTGGACAGCAGCACGAGGCCGGGTGCGGCGGCCATGATGTCGACGAACGAGGCGAGCACGTCCTCCTCGGTGCGCGGCGGGCCGTCCAGCGGTGTGAACGAGAGCGTGGTGCCCTCGGTGATCAACACGTCGGCCCCGCGCACCGCCTCGACGAAGGCGTTGCTCAGCTCGGGGTGGTGGCCGTGGAAACGGATGTCGCCGGTGTAGGCGATGCTCCCGTCCGGCGTGTGCACCAGGTAGCCGCAGGCACCGGGCACGTCGTGGTCGACCGGGATACAGCGCACGGTCATGGCGCCCACCTCGACGACCTGGTTCGCGCTGAGCCGCTGCCAGTCCGGGTCGCCGCCGGGCAGGCCGGAACCGTTGGCCGCCAACGCGTTGAGCATGTCCACCGCGTCGGTGTGCGCGTGCACGGGGACGTCCGGCCGCACCCAGCCGGCGAGGCCGACGTGGTCGATGTGCGGATGGGAGACGAAGACGTGCGTGTTCGCCGGGTCGCCGACGGGTTCGCCGAGCGGGTCGCCGTCGGCGAGGAAGGCAGGGTCGTAGATGCCGGGCATGGCCGGGGCCGCGCCGACGCGCAACCGGTCGGCGAGTTCACGGCCGGGCCGCATCCGCACGGGCGCCCGGAACAGGTTGGCCCCGCCGGGAATGTCCAGGCCGATGTCGAGCAGGACCCGGTGTCCGCCATCACTGATCATGATCTTGCTCGATCCGATGACGCCGAGACCGCCCCAGAACTCGAAACTCGCCAACGCAGGTGTACTTCCCTTCCGAATTAATCAATGACGAAACGGCGGGACCGCTCAGGCGCGGTGGAACGCGTCCGGGTCGGCGGCCCAGGCCGTGATGGTGGGCAGGATGCCCTCGACCGTCGGTGCGATCACGTCGGCCTCCCCGTCCGCGCGCCCGAATCGGTCGACATAACCGGTGACCGCGCCGAAGTCGCGGGCCGGTGCGATGTCGTTGTGCCAGTGGTCGCCGATGCTGAAGATCCGCCACGGTTTGTCGTTGGCGTCGATGTCTTCGGCGATGTCGGCCAGGATGCGGCGCAGGCCAACAGGTTTGGCCGCGCTGTTGATGATCTGGTCGAACTTGTCCTCGGCGCCGATTCGGGTCAACAGTGCGGCAAGACCGAGTTGGGGGCTGTTCGTGGCAAGCACGATGCGGGTGCTCGACCGGAGTGCCACCATTGTGTCGAGGAGACCCCCAGGCACCTCGACAGCCAACCCCTGATCGGCCAACGCGGCCCTGCTGCGCAGGAACGCCGCGTCCAGCTCGGTCCTGCCGACGTCGAACCGCAGGGTGGCCAGCCGCTGCACGGCCTCCCACCCGTCGGTCGCGGCGAGCAACTCCGGTTCGGTGTGCTCGCCGACGCCGTTGGCGAGATACTCTTCCACAATGGACAGAAACTTCTCGGCGTCCGCTTCGGACAGAACGGCCGCGACGCCGTCCGCGTAGGCGCGAACGGGGCCGTCCCCTCGGTAGAGAGTACCGTCCAGGTCCAGGAGCAGGGCCTGACGCCTGTGTTCAGCCACGGACACCGCCAGCCGCCGAGAACGCGCCGGTGATGAAATACCGTTGCAGGACCAGGAAGATCACCAGCACCGGAATGGTGGTGAAGGTGACCGCAGCGCACAGTCCGGTGTAGTCGTTTCCGCTGGAACTGCCGTAGAGGAAGTTGTACAGGCCGACCTCGACCGGGCGGACACTGTCGTTGGTCGGATCCATCACCGACGGCCACAGGAACGAGTTCCACGAGGCCATGAACGTGTTCAGCGCGATGATGATCAGCGCTGGCCGGACGAGCGGTGCGCCGACCGAGAACAGGATCCGCAACCGGCCCGCCCCGTCCAGCTCGGCCGCCTCGAACAGTTCCTGCGGCAGGTTCAGGAAGAACTGGCGGACCAGGAAGATGCCGAACACGCTCGCGCCCCACGGCACGATCTGGATCCAGTAGGTGTCGACCCAGTTGATGTCCGAGGCGATCTGGTAGTCCGGGATCAACAGCACGACCTGCGGGATCATCAGCACCGAGAGCACCAGCGCGAACAGCGCACCGCGCCCCCGAAAGCGCATCACACCGAACGCGAACCCGGCCATCAGTGAGGTGACCAGGCACAGCACCAGCGTGCAGCAGGCGACCAGCACCGTGTTCAGCAGATACCGCGCCCACGGCGCCGCCGCCCAGGCCCGCACGTAGTTGGCGAAGTACAGGTGCGGAATCAGCGGCGGTGGCGAGCCGAACATGTCGCCGGTGGAGTTCAGCGACGTCACGACCACCCAGTAGAACGGGAAGATGAACACGATGCCCACCAAGACCGCGACAGCGATCCTGGTCAGCCTGCCGGCCCGGCGACGCGACCGAACGCGCCGCCGGGCCCTTGGTGCGGAAAGAACCTGAGTCACAGCGTGACCCTCGTGCCGGCTGGGGTGATCATTGCGCGGCCTTCACTTCGTTCTTGGCGTTGGTCTGCGCCTTGTCCAGCGCGCTCTTCGGGTCGACGCCGCTCTCCAGCACGCTGGACAGGGCGATGCCCAGCTCGTACTGGGTCTTGTCGCCCCACGGCGCCGGCACGCTGCCGCTGGATTCCTGCAGCGCGTTGGCTGCCGTGATCATCCACGGGTTCGCCGAGGTGAAGCTGGTCATCTGGGTCAGCGCCTGCGGCGTGACCGGCACGTAGCCGGTCTGGGTCGACCAGTACGCCTGCGAGGCGGGCGAGCTGAGGAACTGCATGTACTTCCAGGCCGCCGCCTTCTGCTCGGCGCTGGCCTGGGAGAAGATCACCAGGTTGCCGCCGTTCATCTGGTTGGCCTTGCCCGAGGGCCCGGCCGGTAGGTCCGAGGTGGCCAGCGGGAACCGGTTGCCGACGGCCTTCTGCTCGTAGCTGTAGCCGGCGATCGAGGAGATGTCGTCGAGGCCCTTGCCAGCGCCGAGCGCGGTCTCGCCCGGGTAGCCCTTGCCGGTAGCAAGCGCACCGGATTTCTTGAGGTCCAGCAGGTATTGCATGGCCTTGACCGCAGCCGCGCTGTTGAATTGCGGCTGGCCGTCCTTGTCGAACACCGGGGTGCCATCGGCCTGCGCGAGGATCTCGAACCAGACCACACCGGAGGAGATGTCGCCCGCCCCGCCCGGGTCGATGCTGATGCCGGTCACGCCGTCCTTCGACACCGCCTTCGCGTTCGCCGCGTACTGGTCCCAGGTGGTCGGCTCGGTCAGGCTCGCGGCCTTGAGCATGGTCGGGTTGTAGAAGTTCACGTACACGCTCTTGCTGAACGGCCACATCCAGGTGTTGCCGTCGCACAGCTTGAGGTCGTTGCGCACACCCTGGTACAGCTGCGCGGCGGAGTTGCCTACGTAGCCGTTGAGCGGGTCGATCACGCCACTGTTGGCGAAGTCCGCGACCGAGCTCTCGTACGCCTGACCGATGGTCGGCGCCTTCTTCGCGGCGACCGCGTCCTTCTCGTTCTGCTGGAGGGTCTCGTAGTTCGGCGAACCCTCCAGCGTCACCGTGATGTTCGGGTTGGCCGCCTCGAACTCGTCGGTCAGGTGCTGGATCGCCGGCTTCTGCGCGCCACCGATCATGGTCTCCATGAACGTGATCGTCACGGGGCCGGTGGTCTTCGCGTGCACGCCGTTGGACGAGGAGTTGGCGCCGGACAGAAAGCAGTTGGACGGGCTGGCGCCGGTCTGCGACGACGAGCCGCCGCCCGCGCAACCGGTCACCGCGAGCGCGGCGCCCACGACGGCTGCGGTTGAGGCGCCGATCATTCGGCGGCGACGCCCGGTCGGGAAGCTGAACATGGGTCCTCTTCTTCGTGCAGGTTCTTTGTGCGGGGATTGGCGGTTCGCCCGACGCTCAGATGGCGATCGCCGAAGGTCGGGAGGTCTTGCGCTGGATCAGGGTCAGGGCAGCGGTCACGATGAACAGCACAACGGCTATGGCCGCGCCGTAACCGGTTCTCGTCGCGATCTGCTCGTAGAGCAGCACGCTGACCGTGGTCGTCGCGGTGCCAGGACCCCCCTGGGTCATCGCGTAGAACTGGGTGAACGCCTGCAACGACATGATCATCGTGATGGTGATGACGAAGACCGTCACCGGTCGCAGCTGCGGCCAGGTCACGTACCAGAACTCCTGCCAGCGGTTCACCCCGTCGACCCGCGCGGCCTCACCGAGTTCCGGGGAGAGCACGGACAGGCCGCCGAGGAAGACGATCGTGGTGAAGCCGAGCTCGTGCCAGAGGCTGTAGGCGATCACCGACGGCATCGCCCAACTCGGCGAGAGCAGCCAGTTCGGGCCCGCGAGGCCGATCGCCCGCAGAGCCAGGTTGAGCAGGCCGAACTTCTCGTTCAGTATCCAGATCCAGGCGATCGAGGTGGCCACCAGGGGCGTCACGTACGGCGTGAACACTGCGACTCGGGAAGCCGCGACCCACCGGCCGCCGCGTTGCAGCAGCAGGGCGATCAGCAGGGACAGCGCCGTCCCGCCGATCACCATGGCCACCGTGAAGTACAGCGAGTTCAACGTGCTGGTCGGGAAGTCGTTCTCGCTGAACAACTCCTGGTAGTTCGCCAGGCCACGGAACTTCGACCTGGCCACGTTCAGCGAGTTCCAGTTGAACAGGCTGATGTAGAGCGTGTAGATCGTCGGCAGGATGGTGAACACCGCGAAGATCGCCAGGGCCGGTGCGGTGAACAGGTAACCGACCGGCCCCGACAGTGCTCTTGGCACCTTGCGTCCTGGCACTTTGCGCCGCCGCTCACGCGGGCCCTCGCTCCGCGTCCCGACGGTCGCCGTGCCCGTCGCAACCTGCTCTGAGATGACCATTCCCCTGCCGATTCCATGAACCCCGACCCGACCCTCACCAGACCCCTCGTTCCCGGGTCGTGAGACCCGGGGTAGCCGGTGACGGCGGCAGCACCATATCCTGGAGGGCTGGCCACTTGTCTACGAGAAGTCGTCAATTCGTGACTTGTTAACGGCCACGTGATGTTCGAGCGACGCATCCGACAAGTCGCCAGGTCAGCACACCCAAAAGCCGGTAAACAAGATCGATTTCGGTGATCGGTGAAGATCAGGTGAGGGTGCGCGGACGGATCGCGTTGGCTTGATCGACAAGATCGATCCGCTCCTGCGGCGTGGCCGCCAGCCGCGCCATGGCGCGGTAGCAGCCCTCCAGGCCGAACCGGAGATCACGCTCCGCCAACTCGCAGCCGAGCACGACCGGACGCGCCGCGGGCGGCGAACCGTTCGGCCCACCCGCCTGCACCCACTTGTGCGCCGCGGTGAGCACGTCCGCGGTCAGCCCGGCCCGCCGCTGCGGATCAATGCTCAACCTGGTCAGCCGGTTGCCGGCGTCCACAAGGTCCCGTTCGGCGATCTTCTCGGCCGGCGTCCACTTCGTCCTGGTCGCGATCACCGCGAGCTGCGCGGCCAGATAGTGGCTCGACCGGTCCGGCACCGACTCCAGCACGTCCAGCGCGCCCGACCGGTCACCCAGCGCCAGATATGCCCTGGCAAGGCCGAACGCGGCACTGACAAAGGACCGGTCGGTGCGCCAGACCAGCTCGTAGAGCCGCGCGGCCGGGAAGTAGTCGCCACACAGCTCCGCGCTGACCGCCAGCGCGAGCTTGGGCGCCAGCTCGCCCGGCACCATGTCGTAGACGTGTTCGAACGCGGTGCGCGCGTCCCTCGGCCTGCGTGCCATCAGCCCGAGCAGGCCGCGGAACCAGCTGATCCGCCAGTCGTAGGGCAGCTCCGGCACTGGCGCGCCGCGCGCGTCCAGCACGGCCGCCTCGTGCAGCGCCTGGTTCGCCTGGTTCAACTCGCCGAGCTCCAGCAGGGCGCGGGTGCGCCACAGCTTGGCCTCCATCGAGTTGGCAGGCGCGTTGCGCAACGCGTCAAGCAGGTCGCGCGGGGCGTCGCCGGCCAGCGCGGCAAGGCCGGACACCAGGCCGGCCGCCGGGTCGTCGGTGTCCACCTGCGGCGTCGGCAGGCAGTTGACCACCTCGGCCCAGTCCGGCGGCGCGGGCGGCGCGCCCTGCGTGTGCGAGGAGGTCGCCAGGTTCTCGCCGAACGTGCGCACCTCCGGCCCGAACACCGCGGAGCGGCCTGGCCTCGGCTCCCTGGTGCCCAGCGCGAGCACCTCGCGCAGCACGCCGGTCAGCTGGTCGGCCATGTCCTCAGCGGATTCGAAGCGCCGGTCCGGGTCCAGGTGCGTCGCCCTGGCCAGCAACCGGTGGTACGAGCCGAACAGCGAGAACAACGGCACCTGCCGCACGGGCGGCAACGAGTGCATGTAGGTGCTGGTGTAGCCGACGAAGTCGAAGCTGAGCACGGCGAGCGTGCGGCCGACCGTGTAGATGTCGGACGCGACAGAAGGACCCTCCGACGCGATTTCCGGTGCACTGTAACCGGAAGTGAAGAAGATCGGGCTCTGCATGTCATCGACGTGCCGCACTGCGCCGAGGTCGATCAGCTTGAGCTGCGCGTCGGTCTGGATGATGTTGTCCGGCTTGAGATCGCAGTAGAGCAGGCCGACACTGTGCAGATAACCGATGGCGGGCAACACTTCCAGCCCGTAGGCGAGCACCCGCGCCAACGGCAGCGGCACGACGCGGCCGTCGTTGTCCTTGTTGGCCAACGCGATCTGGCGCAGTGACTCGCCGCCGATGTACTCCATCACGATGTAGCCGACCAGGTTTCCGGTCTGCGGATCGGGATGCTGCACGAAGTTGTAGATCTTGACGATGTTCGCGTGCTCGACCTGCGACAGGAACTGCTTCTCCGCGACGGCGGCGGCCATGGCCGCGGTGTCACCGGTGTCGATAAGGCCCTTGAGCACCACCCAGCGACCGTTGACGTTGTGGTCGCGGGCCAGGTAGATCCAGCCGAGGCCGCCGTGCGCCAGCGCACCGAGCACCTCGTACTGCCCGCCGACCAGATCACCCGCGACCAGCTTGGGCCGGAACGAGAACGACGTGCCGCACTTGGCGCACACCCCGTCCGGGCTGCCCGGCTTGCCGTTCGCGCCGCGGCCGACCGGCGAGCTGCAGTTGCCGCAGTACCGCTTGTCCTCCGGCACCTCGGGGTTGACCATGATCGCGGACGTCGGGTCCTTGTACGGCACCCTCGGCACCTCGACAAGACCCCCGCCGATCCGCCGCGACTGCGACCGGGTCCGTCCCCGGCTCGGCCGGGTGCCCCGGCCACTGCCGCGACTGCTGGTCAGCGGGCGCGAGTCGGACGGCGCTCCGGTGCGCTGGCTCGGCCCGGACAACTGCGTCGCCGCACCGAGCGCGAGTTGCGCGGCCGTGTCCGGCCTGCGCGGCGTGGCCTGGGTGGGTGGCGGCTCGGCCCTGGCCGGTTCGGGTTCCTTCGTGGGCTTGCCCGGTGCCGGTTCCCAGCCGGAGAGCCGGGCCGACAACGCGTTGCCCTCGGCCGGCTCGGCCGGTTTGGCCTGCGGAGCGGCGTGCCGAGGACGTTGCGCGGCAAGACCGGGCATCGCCCGCAACGGCTGGCCGGGCGGCGCCCACGCCTGCGGTGCGGCCTTGGCCTCCTCCTCGGCGTGCGGCGAGGCCACGACCGAGGTGGGCGCGGGCGCCGACAACGCGGGATCGGCCTGCGGCGCGGGAGCTTGCGGCGGGCTCTGCTTCGGCGCCGCCGGCTGTTGGGCCGGTTGTGGCGGGCGGGGTTGTCGGGGCAGCGGTTGCTGCGGCTGGGGTTGCTGAGGCAGGGGGCGCTGCGGGAGCATCGGCCTGCTGCCGGTCGGCGGCTGGGCTGGGAAGCCGCCGCTGGGCGGGTATGGCCGGGCGGCTGGCGGTCGCGGGGGTTGCTGTGGTTGTGCCGGCCACTGGCCGCGGCTCGGTTGCGGCTGGGGCTGTTGCGGCTGGGGCTGTTGCGGCTGGGGCTGCGGCTGGGGTTGTTGGGCCGGCGCGGGGTTGAGGCGCAGGCCGCAGGTCGGGCAGGCGCCGTCGACGAGCCTGCCGGGGCAGCCGGGCCTCGGGCAGGGGCCGTTGGCCGGCAACGGGGCGCTCGGCTGGGGGCCAGAACTGGTCATCTTCCGCCTCACCTCGCGCTAGTTGGAGTACTGCGGCGTGGGCGGCTGGTCCGAGCCGCCCGCGATCCGGTCGCCGATCCAGGTGTGGTAGCTCGCCGTCCAGTCGCCGTCCGACCTGACTGCGTCGAGGACGCCGTTGACGAAGCCGACGAAGTCGGTGTCCTGCTTCGGTATGGCCAACCCGTACGGCTCGTCCGCTATGGACGGTCCGACGATCTTCGTGTTCGGATCCTGGGCGACCATGCCGGCCAGGATGGTGTCGTCTGTGGACACTCCGTCGACCTCGCCCTGTTGCAGCATGACCAGGCAGTCCGACCAGTCGCCGACCGCGACCGGGATCGGGTGCGTCGACACCGATGCGATGTGGCCGAGCGAGTCGGAACCCGACGCCGCGCAGACCTTCTTGCCGCCCAGCTGGCTGATGTTGCTCACGTCGGAGGTGGTCGGCACGAGCAGTCGCTGGCTCGCTTTGTAGTAGACGGTGGAGAAGTTCACGTCGGCGAGCCGGCCGCAGCTGATCGTCATGGTGCGCGCGATGATGTCGACCGCGCCGCTCTTGAGTTCGGGCACGCGCTGCGCCGAGGTGATCGCCTTGAACTGCACCCGGCTCGGGTCGCCGAAGATCGCCTTGGCGACGTCGTGGACCATGTCGATGTCGAAGCCCTCGATCGCGTTGGTCTTCGGGTCGCGGTAGCCGAACAGGTAGGTGTTCTGGTCGACGCCCGCGATCAGGTAGCCGCGCGAGGCGATCCTGGCCATGGTCGTACCGGCCGGCATCGCGCCTGGCGCCGGGATGGGCGAGGGCGGGCGCAGGCTGGCCGTCGGGTTGTTGCAGCTCGGTGCTGGCGCGGCCGTTGGTACGGCCGCGGCGCCCTCCACGACGCCGACCGGCCTCGGCGGGTTCGCCGTGCTGACGGTCGGCAGGTTCACCGGGCCGCTCGCGGACGCGCAGCCGGTCAGCAGCGCGGCGAGCAGCAGTCCGCCCGCGCCGAGCAGGCGACGGGAACGGTTGCCAACGCTCATCGGTACTCCCTCAACCGCTGCCAGATACCGATCGCCGAGCCGACCGCGGCGAGCACCGCGAGCACCAGCACCCCGATCGGCCAGCCGAACAGGGCGGCGCCCGCGCTGTCGGTCTCGTCCGCGAACACCGTGCGACCCTGGGTGATCGCCTTGTCCAGCGCGTTGTCCAGGTTGGCGACCATGCTGGCCTCACCGTCGCTCGCCGTGCTGAGCGTCTCGGAGACGGCGTTCGGGTAGTTGCCGGTGGCGTTCAGGTTCTGCACCGTGTCGTGCGTCCCGAACCAGCTCTTGGCCGCGTTGATCGCGTCGTCGACCTCGCTGGACATGGTCTGGTCCCTGGACGCGGACCTGACCGCGCCGAGCAGGCCGCCGGTGCCGTCCTTGCCACCGAGTTCGCCGGCCAGCGTGTGGAACCGAGGGTCGTAGTTCTCGCCGCCGCGCGCGACCAGGTTCAGGATCTCGTCCGAGCGGGCCTGCAACGCGTCGGTGCGCGCCTGGGAGAGCTGCGCGACCAGGTCAGATCCGGAACTGCGCGCGTCGGAGACGTGCACGCCGGTGAGGATCAGCCCGACCGCGGACCACAACAGGGTCAGCACCATCGCGATCGACGCGACCAGCAGCCCGATGTTGAGCACCCGGTTCGTGCGTTTGGCCAGGAACCGCTGGGTGAGCAACAGTGCGACCAGCAACGCCACCAGCAACACCGCGCCGAGCCACGGGAACGAGGTTGCCTCGTCCTGCTGCGCGTCCAGCGAAGCGGTGTCGGTCTGGTAGAGGTTGCGGGCGGCCGGCAGCAGGGTGTTCTGCATGAGACCGTCGGCCTCGCGCAGGTAGGCCGAGCCGACCGGGTAACCCTCCGCGTTGTTGGCCGCGGCTCGCTCGACGATGCCGGTGTAGACCGGGATGTCGGTTTCCAGCAGGGTCAGCGACGGGACCACGTCCTGCACGTTCTCGGTGTCCGCGCTGTCCGTCGCCGCGACCGCGAGCGCGGCGCCCGCCTGGGCGATGTCGGTGTCGTACTGGGCGCGCAGGTTCGCGGGTTCGACGGCGCCTGCGAGGAAGGCGCTGGCCGCGGTCGCGTCCGCGTCCGAGAGCGAGCGATAGATCTGTTGGGCCGCCGCGCTCACCGGTTCGCGGTGCTTGGCGAGGTCGTCGAGGGTGTTCACTCGGGTCTGACCGGAGAAGATGCCGACGATGCCGGTGAGCAGGCTCAACAGGATCAGCCCGATCATCGCGGCACTCAACCGGCCCGGCGTCGTGCCGGCGAACCCGCGCAGGCCGGCGGCGAGATTCGTCGGCAGGCCGGCCAGCACCGCCCCGCGCGAGCGGCCCTCCGCGTTGTCCTGCGCGGCCGGCGCGGTCGCGGTCACCATGGTCGCCCTCTCCACCCCAACACCCCAGAAGGGAACATCCAAGCCGAATTCCCGCCCGGCTACCAGCAGCCGACCGGTATACCAGCAACGTAGTGCACGGAGGGTGTTCGCGGGGGGAGATGAGAACTTCCCACCGCCGGTATCACAACCCTGACCAGCGGTGATCATCGTTCGGCCCGCGGAGGACGAGCGACCCCCGGAGCATGCTTCCCGCGTCGATGACGCGGGCCCGAGGCGGACGAGGTCTCGGGGCTCCGGGGGCCGGGTAGCTGCCTTGGATTCGCCGGACGCCCATGCCAGGTCCACACCTGAGTGCCGGCGAGTTAACGCTCAACGGGGCGTCCTAGCGGACAGCCACCTCACGAGTCCGATAGCTATACAACTTTGGACCACCTCCTCTCTCGCGTAAGACGAACGCTAAGCAATGTGGCCGGCCTGGCGCAAGGTCATTTCCGCGCGAGCAATCCCACTCACGCCCTCGGCGAAACCGGGAATGTGCGCGGGAGCGCGGGCGATTCGCCCGTTCGGGTCTATCTGTGCGTCTAGGCAACCTCAACAGCGGGTAACACGTCCTCCAGTCGGGTCATCGAACAAGCAGGCAAGGGGCGGAGGCGAATCCGGTGAGGATGGATCAACGCACGGTCGCGCGGGGGCTGCTGGTCGGGGCCGGCCTGCTCACTGCGGCGCTGCTCACCGCCTGCCAGGGTTCGCCCAGCGCGGGCGGCGGCGCATCCTCCTCCTCGCTGAGCGTCTCATCGACCACCCAGGCTCCGCCCACCACGACCTCCTCGGTGCCGGCAGGGGGCGCGACCACCCAGCTCGGCGGCGGATCGTCCGGTGGAACGCCCGAGTGCAAGGCGAGCAACCTCAAGCTCTCCCTCGGTTCGGGTGACGCGGCCGCAGGCCACTTCTACGTGCCGATCGTGTTCACCAACACCGGCTCGACGACCTGCCTGATGCGTGGCTGGCCGGGCGTGTCCTACGTGACCGGCGACAACGGCACCCAGGTTGGCGCGCCCGCGCAGCGCACGGGCTCGATCGGCTCGGCCGTGACGCTGGCCCCGAACGCGGTCGCCTCCTCGATCGTGACCGTCACCGACGTCTCGGTGTTCGACGCCAACTCCTGCAGGCCGACCCCGGTGCGCGGCTTCCGGGTGTACGCCCCGGACGACACCGCGTCGATGTTCATCGCCCGCAGCGGTACCGGCTGCGCCGGCAACCCGTCGAGTCCGCAGTTGCAGGTCCAGACCGTGAAGGCAGGCGCCGGCAGCGCCTGACCTTCCCGCTAGACCGCTGGCCCGGCCCGCCCTCGCGCCGGGCCAGCGGCATGCTTACCCCAGGAGATCAGTGGTCGGCCAGGCTTCCAGCCGGTAGGCGCTGTCCCAGAACAGCCACTCGTACTCGCAGGCGCGGGTGAACGCGGCGAACATCCGTTCCCTTGCCGGCTCGGTCGCGGCATCGGCCGCCCGGTCGACCGCGTCGCGGCAGGTGGCCACGGCCTTGGCGAACTCGTCGTCGGCGTAGGTGTCGATCCACGCCTGGTACTGGTTGTCTGTGTCGCCCCGTTGACCGGCGACGATGTGCTCACCGACCTGCTGGTACACCCAGAAGCACGGCAGCAGTGCCGCGATCAGCTCCGGATAGTCGGCGGTCGTCGCGGTCGCCAGCAGGTAGGAGGTGTAGGCAAGGCAGGTCGGCGAGGTCGGCACGGCGTCCAGGTCGGCGTCGGAGAGGCCGAACCGCTCGAAGTAGCCCTCGTGCAGGGCGCGTTCGACCACAATCGCCTCCTGCGCCGCACCCGCGAAGAACGCGATGTCCGCCACATCGTCGGCCTTGGCCGAGGCCACGGCCAGCGCGCGGGCGAAGCCGACCAGATAGCGGGCGTCCTGCACCAGGTAGAACTGGAACTGTTGGCGGCCAAGGGTTCCCCGCGCGAGTTCGCGGTTGAACGGGTGATCGAGCAGGGCGCTGTGCAGCTTCGCGGTGCGCTGCCGGGCGAGTTCACTGAAGACGGCCATGCGCCCATCATGGCGCCGCGCCGCGACCGGCCCCTTGCTTTTCCTCCCCGGAAGCCTAACGTGGTCCGCGAGCAACACGAAGGCAAACATCGCGGGAGCTCGGGCGACCGGGCTGAGAGGACGGCTGACGCGCCGTCGACCGCTTGAACCTGACCGGGTAATGCCGGCGTAGGGAGTTGGCCAGATGGAATCACTGCGCATGGCTACCCAGGCGCAAGCTGATCCGCATGCCGAGGTGGCGCCTACCCTGGCCGGGCCGACCCCGAAGACGCTCGGCGTGCTGGACCAGGGCGCGTTCTGGGCCAACCTCGGGGTGAGCCTGCTCGGCTTCTCCGGCGCGGTCTACGTGCTGCAACCGGCGGGCGTGCCGCAGCTGTCGATCATCGCGGCCATCGCGGCCACCGTGGTCGGCACCGTGCTGGGCAGTGTGATGGTCGGTCTGTCCGCAGTGCCCGGTGCCCACACCGACGCACCGGCGATGGTGCTGCTGCGCGGGTTGTTCGGGATGCGACTGTCCTACCTGCCGACCGTGCTCAACATCGTGCAACTGGTTGGCTGGGGCACGTTCGAGCTGCTGGTCATCTCGCAGGCCGCGCAGGCGCTGTTCCACGGCGGCCCGCACTGGCTGTACGTGGTGATCACCGGGGTGGTCACCACCGCGATGACCATCCGGCCGCTCGGCGCGCTGCGGGTGCTGCGCCGATACGTCACGGTGGCCATGGTCATCGCCATGATCTACCTGTTCGTGCAGGTGTTGCGGCATCCGCTGCCGGACCTGACGCACGGTTCGTGGCGCGGGTTCTGGGCCGGTTCGGACGTCGCGCTCGCGGTCGCGGTGTCCTGGATCCCGGTCGCTTCGGACTATTCGCGACACTCGCGGTCCAGCGGCGCCGCGTTCGGCGCGGCCACCGTCGGCTACTCGATCACCCAGATCCTCTGCTACGTCCTTGGCCTGCTCGCGCTGGCGGGCACGACCGACGCGCCGTTCCAGCCGTTCCTCGCCCTGCCGGTGGGCGGCCTGTTCTTCGCGGTGCTGATGGTGCGCGAGGTCGACCAGTCCTTCGCCAACGTCTACTCGACCGGCGTCTCGGTGCAGAACCTGTTGCCCAAGGCGGATCGCCGGGTGCTGACGGTGCTCATCGGCGCGCTCACCACGGTGCTCGCGCTGGTCATGGACATGAGCCAGTACCAGGGCTTCCTCACCTTGCTCGGCTCGGTGTTCGTGCCGATGTGCGGGGTGCTGGTCGCGGACTACTTCCTGCGCGGCAACGCGAAGCGCTGGAACACCTCGGGCCAGGCCCCGTCCCGCTGGTCCATGCTGATCGCCTGGATGCTCGGGTTGATCACCTATCAACTGATCAACCCTGGCGCGGTCGGGGCCTGGTCGACGATGTGGACGAACACCGCGCACTGGCTGGGTTTCACCCCGCAGAGCTGGATGAGCGCCTCGGTGTTCTCCTTCGTCGTCGCCGGGGTCCTCGCCTACCTCTTCGATGTCCTAGTTGGACGGACGAGGGCGCGGAAGGGCGGCGGCGAGTAGCCTGCCCTGCCTGCGCAGCGACGGCGGGATCGGCGGGAAGGTCAGCTGGATGGGTTCGACGAAACCCTCGGCCATGAACCGGTAGCGCACGAACAGCGAGCCGCGCGGCTCGTCGACCGAGACGCGGTTCCGGTCGAACGAGGCGAGGTGCTTGCCGATGCCGCCGGTCGATGCGACGTTGGCGAAGAAGATCACCTGCTGATTGGTCAGCACGATGTAGACCTCGCGCTGGCTGAGCCCGACGAACCCGACGCCGCCGCCGAGCGCGGCGATGGCCACTCCGGTGGCCACGCCGATCAGCGCCGAGTCGGCCGCCCGCGCGGCCACGTTGCCGAGCTTGGCCAAGGTGGTGAGTTGCACCGCGTCGCCGGGCAGCATCACCTCGGCCGCCCTGTCGAGCAGTTTCCGCTTACGCCCCATGGCGGCCCTGTCCTTCGATCGGCCCGGATACTCCTCGTGATAGTCGTTGGATCACTCGATCCGTTACAACACCTTCAGTTCCTCGGTGACACTGTTGACCGAGGACTTGGCGTCGCCGAAGAGCATGGACGTCTTCGGGTCGTAGTACAGCTCGTTCTCGATGCCGGCGAAGCCCGGGTTCATCGACCGCTTGAGCACGATGATCGACTGCGCCTCGTCCACGTTGAGGATGGGCATGCCGTGGATCGGCGAGTTCGGATTGGTCCGCGCGGCCGGGTTGGTCACGTCGTTCGCGCCGATCACCAGGGCGACATCGGTACGGGAGAACTCGCTGTTGATGTCGTCCATCTCCTTGAGCTGCTCGTAGGGCACGTCGGCCTCGGCGAGCAGCACGTTCATGTGACCTGGCATCCGGCCCGCGACCGGGTGGATCGCGTACTTGACCTCGACGCCCTTGTCCTCAAGCAGCTTGGCCAGCTCGCGCACCGCGTGCTGCGCCTGCGCGACCGCCATGCCGTACCCGGGCACGATGACGACCTGGTTGGCGTAGGCCATCTGGATGGCCGCGTCCGCTGCCGAGGTGGACCGGACGGTCTTGTCGGTCGCGCCCTCGCCGGAGGCGGCGATCGTGCCGCCGCCGAAGCCACCCGCGATGATCGCCGGGATGGACCGGTTCATCGCCTTGGCCATCAGGTTGGTCAGGATCGAACCCGACGCGCCGACGATCATGCCGGCCACGATCATCGCGGTGTTGTCCAGCGCGAGACCGGTCGCCGCGGCCGAGAGGCCGGTGAACGCGTTGAGCAGCGAGATGACCACCGGCATGTCCGCGCCGCCGATCGGCAGCACGACCATCAGGCCGAGCGCGGCCGCGAAGATCAGCACGCCGACGATCAGCCACTGCGAGTCGACCCCGACCCCCGCGATCACGGCGCAGGCGACGGCGAGCACGAACAGCAGCAGGTTCACCGCCTGCTGCGGCTTGCCGAGCGTGATCGGCCGACCGGGCAGGATCTCCTGGAGCTTGCCGTAGGCAACCAGCGAGCCCCAGAACGAGATCGACCCGATGATGGCGGCGAACAGCGAGGTCACCGGCACATAAGCGGCCATGTGGGCGTAGTCGTGGGTGGCGCGGAACTCGACCCAGGCGATCAGGCCGACCGCGCCACCGCCGACCCCGTTGAACAGCGCCACCATCTGCGGCATCGCGGTCATCTTGACCTGCCGCGCGGACGGCACGCCGACAACGGCGCCGAGCACGATGCCCAGCGCGATCAGCACCCAGTTGCTCATGCCGGGCGTGAGCAGGGTGGCGATGATCGCGATGACCATGCCGACCGCGGCGATCCAGTTGCCGCGCACCGCGGTTCGCGGCCCCGTCAGGCCCATCAGGCCATAGATGAACAGGGCGAAGGCGATGATGTAGAGGACGTCGACGAGAGAACTCACTTCTGGTCTCCGCCCTTCTCTTCCTGGGCGGCGGGCTTGCGCGCCTTGAACATGCCGAGCATCCGGTCGGTGACCAGGAAGCCGCCGACCACGTTGATGGTGCCGAAGGCGATGGCGATGACCAGCAGGATCTTGTCCAGCACGCCGGTGGCCTGACTGCCGATGACGATCAGGCCGCCGAGCAGCACGATGCCGTGGATCGCGTTGGTGCCGGACATCAGCGGGGTGTGCAGGGTGTTGGGCACTTTGGAGATCACGGCGAAGCCGACGAAGCCGGCCAGCACCAGGATCGCCAGGTTGGCGAGGAACATCAGGCGCCCCCCTCGGTAATGGTCACAGCTGTTGTCCGGGTCACGCAGGAGCGGGCGAGCACCTCGTCGCTGAAGTCCGGCGCTACGGCGCCGTCCTTCAACATGAGTTCCAGCAGCGCGGACACGTTGCGCGCGTACAGCTCGCTGGCGTGTTCGGGCATGGTGGCCGGCAGGTTGAGCGGCGATGCGATGGTGACGTCGTGCTTGACCACGATCTGGCCCGGTTCGGTCAGCTCGCAGTTGCCGCCGGTCTCGCCTGCCAGGTCGACGACGACGCTGCCCGGTCGCATGTTCTCCACCGACGCGGCGGTCACCAGCCTCGGCGCTGGCCTGCCCGGCACGAGCGCGGTGGTGATGACGACGTCGAAGTTGCTGATCGCCTCGGCAAGTCGCTTCTGCTGCTCGGCTCGTTCGGCCTCGGTCAGCTCGCGGGCGTAACCGCCCTCGCCCGCTGCCTCGATGCCCAGATCCAGCCACTGCGCGCCGAGGGATTTCACCTGCTCGGCGACCTCCGGCCGGACGTCGTAACCGGTGGTGCGCGCGCCGAGCCGCTTGGCCGTTGCCAGCGCCTGGAGGCCGGCGACGCCGACGCCGAGCACCAGCACGGTCGCCGGCTTCACCGTGCCGGCGGCCGTGGTCAGCATCGGGAAGAAGCGGGTTGACTGTTCAGCGGCCAGCAGCACTGCCTTGTAGCCGGCGACGTTGGCCTGGGAGGACAGCGCGTCCATCGACTGCGCCCTGGAGATTCGAGGCACGGATTCCATCGCGAATCCGGTCACCCCGTGATCCCGGAGTTTCTGAATTGTTTCCGGATCGGTGAGCGGCGCGAGGAAACCAATCAGCGTGGCGCCGGAGCGCAGCTTGGCTATTTCCTCCTCGGTAGGCCGGGTGACCTTGACGACCACGTCCGCTTCCCACGGGTCGCCGATCTTCGCGCCCGCCTGCTGGTACGCCTCGTCCGGAATCAGCGCTCCGAGACCGGCCCCGGCCTCGACCAGCACGTCCAATCCGAGTGCGCGCAGTTTCTCGACAACTTTGGGTACCAGGGCGACCCGGCGTTCTCCCGCCGCGACCTCCCGAGGCACTCCGACGCTGGCGTGCACGGTGTCCACTGTTGTGTCGGCTGTCACTCGGCGAGCATGCCGTGCATTGGTCTACCAAGTAAAGGAAGGTGTGACGCGCGGTGCGTCACAATGGTTTCACAACCTGACCGGTAAAGACCGCCCACCTGGCGGACTGCCTGCCCGATTTGGGCGTTACCGCGCGGACAGCTCCCGGAACCCGGAGTCCACGCGGGCGCGCAGGCCGGCGATCTCCCTGCTCAGTTCCCGAATCAGCTCCGCCTGAGATTTGTTCAGGTCGGTCACGGTGGCATCCTGCGCCTCCGGTTTCAGGTTGACCACGATGCTGCCGCCGGGCTCCAGCGTGGCCCGCTTCACCTCGGTCAGGTCGCCGGCGCCCTGTCTGCGCAGCGCAACGGCCACATCGCCGTGTCGCAGGCCGAGCCTGCGCAGGTTGCCGACGACCTTCCCGTTGACAACCAGGTCGGTCGGCCTGCCCTCGAACAGGTGCGCGAGCCAGGTGTAGCGGACGGCGAGCCGCACGATGATCGCGTTGACCCCGAGCAGCACCGCAGCGCCCAGCAAGCCGCCGACCAGGCTGTTGTCATTGCCGATGATCGAGTTCTGGACCACATTGGACAGCAGCAGCATGACGACGAGGTCGAACGTGTTCAGCTCGGCAAGGTCCCGCTTGCCGGCCAGCCGCAACAGGATCGCCATGCCCCCGTACACCCCGACGGTGCGCAGCACCTTCTCAAGGACCGGGATCTGGATCTGAAAGAGGTCCGCCCACACGGTGCTCACCCTTCGTCGGCGATGTCGCTTCGGATCGAAAAGTAAACCCGAATTTGGAAAAACGGTCACATCACAGGGCGCGGAGTGCTTGCATGTCCGAGTGGAACCCACACCGGAATCGCCAGGCCAGGACCGAGGCCACCCCGAGCAGCAGCCTGGTTACCCACAAGCGCAAACAAGTTATCCACCGAGTTATCCACAGGATGCTCCCCAGGCTGGACAGCCCTACGGCATGGCACCGATGCCGGGTGGCCCCGAGCAGCCAGGACGCCTGCCGATGGACGCGGCCCTGCGTCGGGTGATCATCGTGATGTTCATCAACCTCGGCCTCAGCGTGATCACCTCCATCCTGGTGTTGATCATGCACAACAGCGTGATCGACTACCAGCTCGCGCACACGCGGCTCCCACCCGGCGCGAACGTGGACATGATGCGCCAGGCGCTGCAAGGCGCGTTGTGGGGCAGGATCGCCGGCAGCGTCGTGGTGTCCGCGCTCTACATCTGGCGGGCGTTCGCGCTGCGCCGCGGCTCGCGCGGTGCCTACCTGCGGCTGTACTACATCGCCATCATCGGCATCCTCGGCATCGCCTACCTGATCTTCGTCAGCACCCAGTACCCGGTGTGGATGCGGGTGGAGCAGGTGCTCCAAGCGGTGGTGCTGGTCGGGCTGCTGATCGCGGTCAGCCGCCCGGCTGTGCGCAACCGATTCGCCAAACAGCGGTACTGACCGCTGTTCGCGAAGGGTCCGGTGCGGCGGGAGGCGCCGCACCGGACCCGTTCGTGTTTCAGCGGACGGTGAACGTGTGCGTCGCGCCGAACGTGCCGGCCACCGCGATGTCAACGACCAGCTGGCGACCGCTGGACACCACCGTGACACCCGGATCCGCCCGCACGACGCCACGGCCGACGCCGCCGAGGGTGACCCGGATGGTGCTCTGCGACTGGGTCGGGTCCGCGATGGCAAAGCGCAGGCCGCCCGGTCGCCAACCCCACTGCGCCACGGCGGGCGCGGACACCGACACGTCGTCGACCGAGCCCGCCGTCCAGAACGCGGCGGCGACCGTTCCGTCCGCAATGGACACCGCCTGCAACCGCTCGGTGTTGGACAGCACGCGCCAGCGGCCGTTCGCGGCCACCGTCTGCCACGGCGACGCGCCGGGTAGCACCGCGTAGGCGTAGGTCGCGCCGGTCGGGTTGACGCCGTGGCCGAGCTGGATCTGTTGGAACCGCCGGGTGTACGGGTCCTTGGTGCCGTGCGTGTTGGCGCCGGTGTCGATGCCGTACCAGGTTCCGGTGCGGTCCTCGCGCAACACGGTGACGGGCGCGTCCTCAAGGAGCACGTAGCCGGCGACGCCGTCCAGGTGCAGCCAGCGGGCATGCCGCAGCACGGTCGTCGCGCCGATGATCGTCGGCCCCGGCAGGCCGTTGACCAGCAGACCCTTGTCGCCGTCCTCGCCGAGGTTGCGGTTCTCGATGATGGTTCTTGTGGTCGCGCCGGAGTGTCGGAGTGTCGGACGTGTCGGTGATGCCGGCGCCGAGGCAGATCACCGCGTCCGGCGTGAAGAACCACGCCTTCTTGGCCGTGAGCGTGCCGGTCTGCGAGACGAAGTCCAGGCCGTACGCGCCGTGCCCATCGTCGAACCGGACGCCGCCGGTCCAGGCGTTCGGGGTGGTCGGCTCGGAGCCGAGCGCGGGCGGGGTGCCGTTGTTCTCGGTCGTGCCGGGAATCGCGGTCGCGTCGATGGTCGGCCAGTACGCGTCGGTGTAGTTGCCCTGGTCGCCGGGGAGGAACGTGTAGAGCGCGCCGTCACCGACGTACCAGCCGTGCAGGTTCTGGCCGTTGATTGACTCGTACCGGCAGATCCGCGTCGAGGACAGGCCCAGCGACGCGGACCAGTCCCGCATCACGTGCACCATTCGGTCGGACTGCGGGAAGGACCGGTGCACGGGGGTGAACTTCGGCCGCTCCGGTTTGGTGGCCAGCATCTCCAGCGCGTACTCGACTTCGGGCACGCCCACCATCTGTAGGCCGCCCGCGAAACGGAGCACGTCGGTCACGTCGAGGTACGGGGCGAAGGTGCCGGCGTCGATCCAGCCGGCGGCGAGACCGGCGAGCTGCGTGTCGAGGGGCGCCGGCGCGCAACGGGAGAGCAGCACGACGGCCGCGGTGAGCTGGTGCCCCGCGTCGTAACCGGTCTCGCCCTGGCGGGAGAGCATCCGGCCGCGGACCGGCTCCATCATCGCGCCGCTGGCCACGAACGGGGCGTAGACCTTGGTCACGGTGTCGCAGAACTGCTGGCAGACATCGGGAGCGAGTTCGTAACTGGTGCCATTGGTGACGTAGATCAGGTTCGCGGCCGCGGTGAGCAGCACCAGCCCGTAGTGGCCGGGATAGGGCACGACACCGTGCTGGATGAACGAGCCGTCCGTGTGGTAGCCGTCGCCGCTGGTCACCCAGTTGACCAGGCTGTTCGCGCCGTTGCCCGCGACGTCGGTCACGCACTGGATGCCGGTGGTGATCCGCGCGGTTTCGCCGAGCAGCGCGCCGGTGACCACGGTGATCAGCGACTTGTCCGCCCGGTTCGCACCGGTCTCCAGGTTCGCCGGGTTGGAGGTCTGCACGTTCGGGTTGCCGACGAACCGGGCGACCGGCGCGAGGAACCGCGCGATCTGCGCCTTGCTCAGTTGGTCGCCGAGGCTGACCACGATCTGCAACACCCAGTAGGGCACACCGATCTCGTAGGAGTACCAGTTGCCGATCTCCGGCGTGTTCTCGTTGTACTCAAGGCGGTAGATGGTGTTCAGCGCGATGATGACGCGATCGGCGACACCGGGCTGCTGGGACAGGGTGGAGCCGGGTGTCGCCCAGTCGACCGCGATGGTGCGCAGCCGGTAGTACATGGACGGGAAGTAGTCGCTGCCGGGGCCGGTCGGCAGGTCCGACCAGAGCTGGTCGGCTGCCACGTTCATGGAGTCGTTGTACCGCACCGCGACCACGTCGAGCGCGGCAAGCGCGGCATCGCGTCGCGGGGAGTGCTGACCGCTGCCGATCTGCAGCTCGCGATACGCGGCAACGATTTTCGCTGCATCGTCCGAGGGGGCCGAGTCCGCGGTGCCCGCGCTCGCCGGAGCGGTCGCGGCGGATGCCGTGGCAGCCCCGGCGAGCGGGAGCGTGGCGGCGGCGGTCGCGACCGCGCCGTACCGGAGTAACTCTCTGCGACTCAAGAACATCGTTGTCTCCTGTCCGTGTGCCGCAACGGAGTTCAGCCCAGGCGCGTTCAGGGCAGGCGCAGCTGTCCGTCGATCCGCTGGGGCACCTTCCATGGGTTGTCATCACGCAACGCCGGTGGCAAGAAGGTGTTCGGGAAGCCCTGCCAGGCCACCGGGCGCAGGAATCGGGTGATCGCGGCGGCGCCCACCGAGGTTGTGCCTGGCGTGGTCGTCGCGGGGTAGGGGCCGCCGTGCTGTTGTGCCCAGCTGACCGTGACGCCGGTTGGCCATTCGTTCCACAGGATGCGGCCGGCGAGCCTGCCCAGGATCGGCAACAGCATGTTGACCAGGTCCGCTTCTTCCTCCTGACCATGAGGATCTTCCTGACCCTGGATGGTCGCCGTGAGGCTCGGTTCGAGCCCGTCCAGCAGGTCGAGCAGTTCGCCGAGGTCGGCGTAGGTGATCACCAGCGAGGACGGGCCGAAGCACTCCTCGCGCAGCGCGTCGAGGTTGGCGGCGAAGTCCTTGCCACTCACCAGGAGCAACGTCGGGTGCGGCGCGGCTTTGTCACCTGTGTCGTCACCGACCAGCACCTGGACGCCCGCCTCGGATTCCAGTGTGGACAGTCGGTTGGCGAAGCCGTCGGCGATGTGCTCGTTGAGCAGCGGCTGTGGCTTGGTCGCGCCGACCGCCTCGGCGAACGCGTCGGTCAGGCCGTGGCCATCTGGCAGGAACAGCAGTCCCGGCTTGGTGCAGAACTGGCCCGCGCCAAGGGTGAACGAGCCGACGTAACCCTTGACCACGTCCGCGCCGCGCTCGCGCACCGCGCCCGGCGTGACCACCACCGGGTTGACGCTGCCGAGTTCGCCGTAGAACGGGATCGGGGTGGGACGCGAGTTGGCGATGTCGAACAACGCGCGCCCGCCAGGCACCGAGCCGGTGAACGAGGCAGCCGCGATCCTCGGGTCGCGCAGCGCGGTCACGCCGACGTCGACACCGTGGATGACCGCGAACGTGCCGTAGGGCGCACCGGCGTCGGCCAGCGCCTGGCGCACGATGTCGCCGGTCAGCGCGGACAGGCGCGGGTGGCCCGGGTGCGCCTTGAGGATGACCGGACAGCCGGCGGCCAGCGCGGACGCGGTGTCTCCGCCGGCAACGCTGAACGCGAACGGAAAGTTGCTTGCCGCGAACACCAGCACCGGGCCGAATGGCACATGGTGTCGCCGGATGTCCGGGCGCGGGCCCATCGGCCAGTCCGCGTCCGCGTGGTCGATGGTGGCGCCGAGATGCGCACCCTCACGCAGCAGGTTGCCGAAGAAGCGCAGCTGGAACGTGGTGCGCAGCAGCTCGCCCGCCAGTCGCGGGCGAGCGGGGAGGTGGGTCTCCTCCTCGGCCAGTGGCAGCAGTGATTCGGCCTCGGCATCGAGGGCGTTGGCTGCGGCGTCCAGCCACTCCGCGATCTCGGCTGGGGTGCGGGCGACAAGAATCGAGGCTGCGGTGGCGGCTGCGGCGATGATCTCTTCGAGCTGCGCGTCGGTGGTGTCTGCGACGGCAGGGGTTGTCATGCGAAGCTCCCAAAAGTCGACTTTGTGGACGGGATCGAGTCGATCACATGGCCGTTCGCGACCCAGGGCAGGGCGTCGGTGAGAAGGCCATCAAATGGATACCCTGGCGCACACGGCGGGGTGTGTGCCGCGGTGACCGCGTCTCGAAGGTAGGGCAGCCGGGCGGGTCCGGCGAGACCGAGGTGATAGAGGTGCAGCTCGCCGGCGCCGGCCGCGTGCAGGTCGCGCACATAGCCTTCGACGCCTGTAACGGGTATCGGTGCGACAGCCGTTACATACGAACCGACATCAATACTGTCCGGCAGGGCGGCTCGGGTCGACCGGACCGCGTCGAGCGCGGCCGGTCCGACCTGCCAGCCCGGCAGCACGACCGCGTCGACGTCACCGGCCGTCGCCGGAGTGAGGCCGGGCAGCGCACCGGTGGCCCACGGGTCCGCGCTGGCGTGCAGCACGACCCGGCCCGCCGAACCGACCTCGGCCAGCACGGCGGCCCGCAACGCGTCGGTGTGCTGCTGGCGCGTGCTCAGCAGCGTGGCGCCGACCTCCTCGGGCAGGCCGTCGGCGGTCGCGCCGAGGTCGCCGATGGCCATGATCGCCCTGACCCGCTCGCGCAGCAGCTCGGTGATCCGGTCCGGGTCGAGCCCGGCCCGTTGCCAGGCCGACGTGCACGCCGAACAGCAGCAGATCGACAGCAGCCGGGCGACCGCTGGTGCCCAGACCGCGTCGGTCTTCTCGTGCATGTGCTGGTGAACGGCGCCCATCTGGCCGCAGGATTCCAGGATCACCGTGTCCGGCCGCAGGTCGCGCACTGCCTCGGCGGCCAGCGTCGCCGCGTACTCACGCACGTCATCGTGTGCGGGGCACAGCGCCCAGCCGTAGTTCTCGCCGAAGCAGTTGCGCACGGTGCGGTCCGGGTTAGCAAGGCCGAGCGCGGAGTTGTGGGTGAGCACCACCCACAGTGCCGTGCGCAGCCCCGCGTCACGCACGACCGACACCGCGTCGGCAACCTTGTCCCGCTTGTCCTGCTCGTCCTGTGACTGGTCGACCCACGGACCGGGCGCGGGACGCAGGGCACTGCCGCTCCAGACCTCGTCCCGAACCGGTCGGTAGAGGCCGGCCCGCTCCGCGACCATCGCGGTGCGATCGGTCAGGAACGGCGTCGCCGCTCTTGTCGAGTGGTAGGAGGCGGCGATGGCCACCTCGTCGACGCCGATCTCGCTGGCGCGGTCCGCGAACCCCGGATCGTCGACGACGTCCCAGGGATAGCAGTAACCGGTCACCCACATGGTTCACCACCTGGCGATGTTTGGCTTGAAATCCGGCTCGTAGCGGCGCATGTAGGTCGGGTCGTCGCGCACGGTCTGGCCGCACCTGACGAAGTTCTCGTGCGCGCGGGCCAACGCGTCGGTGTCCAGTTCCACGCCGAGACCGGGCGCGCGCGGCACGGCGATCGCGCCATCGACGAAGTCCAGGGCCCCTGGCACGATCACGTCCTCGGTCTTCCACGGCCAGTGCGTGTCGCAGGCATAGGTCAGGTGCGGGGTCGCGGCCGCGACGTGCACCATGGCCGCCAGGCTGATGCCGAGGTGCGAGTTGGAGTGCATGGACAGGCCGATGCCGAAGGTCTCGCACAGCACGGACAGCGCCTGGGTCTGCCGCAGCCCGCCCCAGTAGTGGTGGTCGGAAAGCACGATGCCGACCGAGCCGTGCTCGATCGCGGAGGGCAGGTCGGCGAAGCGGACCACGCACATGTTGGTGGCCAGCGGCATGCTCGCGTGCTTGGCCACCTCGCCCATGCCCTCGATACCGGGCGTCGGGTCCTCCAGGTACTCCAGCACGCCGTCGAGTTCCTCGGCGACCCGGATGGAGGTCGGTACGGTCCACGCGGCGTTCGGGTCGATCCGCAGCGGATGGCCGGGGAACGCCTCTGCCAGCGCGTGCATGGCCGCGATCTCCTGATCCGGCTCGAAAACGCCACCCTTGAGCTTGATCGAGCGGAAGCCGTACCTGTCGATCATCGCGCGCGCTTCGTCCACAACGGACTCTGGCGTGCGCACGTCGCCCCATTCGTCCCTACGCCCGTTCTGGTGTTCCGCGAACTTGTAGAACAGGTAGGCGGAGAAGTCGACCTTGTCCCGTGCCGCGCCGCCGAGCAGGTCGACGACGGGCAGGCCGAGCGCCTTGCCCTGCGCGTCCAGCGCGGCCACCTCGAACATCGAGTACACCGTGGCCAGCGTCTTGTCGCCGGAGAAAGCGCCGGTCAGGCCGTGCTGGTCGGTGAAAACCGTGCCGCCGACCGCGCCGGCCACCGCAGCACGCAGGCCGGGCAGGTCGAACACGTCCACGCCGGCCAGGTTCTCGGCGACCTTGCGCGCCAGGTCCAGGAACGGCGCGTCGCCGTAGGACTCGCCGAGTCCGACCACGCCGTCCTCACAGCGCAACTGGAGGATGCCGCGCAGCGCGAACGGCTCGTGCACGCCCATCGCGTTGAGCAGCGGCGCGTCCGCGAAGGCGACCGGGGTGATGGTCGCGCCGAGGATCTTCATCGCTCACCGCCTCGCTTTTCTTGGCTAGCAAGGGTCTTGAGACCGACCTCGATGATCTGCTCCAGGCGGGCGACCTGTTCGGGGGTCGGGTCCCGCAACGGCGGGCGCACGCTGCCGACCTTCTCGCCGCGCAGCCGCGCACCGGCCTTGACCAGCGACACCGCGAAGCCGGGCGTCTCGTCGCGGAGCGCGACCAGCGGCAGGTAGAAGCCGCGCAGCAGCACGTCGACCAGTGCGTGGTCGCCGGAGTTGAGCGCGCGGTGGAAGGCGTGCGCGATGGTGGGCGCGAAGCAGTGCACGGCAGAGGAATAGGTGAGCACGCCGATCGACTGGTAGGCCCGCGCCGACACCTCCGCCGTCGGCAGGCCGTTGAGGAACTGGAAGTCATCGGCGCGCTCGTGGCCGCTGCCGCGCACCGCGCTGACGATGCGGGTCATCAGGTCGATGTCGCCGAAGCCGTCCTTGAGGCCGACCACGTTCGGCTCGTCGAGCAGGGCGAGGGTGGTCGTCGGGGTGAACACGCCGGGAGAGCGGTGGTAGACGATGGTCGGCACGCCGCTGCCGGCCAGCACGTAACGGACGTGGTCAAGCAGGCCGGCAGGCGGGCCGGTGACCAGGTACGGCGGGAGCAGCAGCACGCCGTCCGCGCCTTCCTCCTCGGCCAGCCGCACGCCCGCCCTTGCCACTTCCGGGCCGCCACCGGCGCCGACCCAGACCGGGACCCGGCCGGCGGTCACCTCGGTCGCGACGCGCAGCACGCCGCGCACCTCCTCAGGAGACAGCGCGCTGAACTCACCGGTCCCACAGGCCACGAACAACGCGCCGGCACCTGCCGCGAGGTGGCGCTCCACCTGCTCGCCGAACACGTCGAGATTGATCTCAAGGGTGTCGGTGAACGGGGTGAGCGGAAAGGCCAGCAGGCCCGACAGGGCAGTCCCTGGATGGCCAGGGGGATGTTGTGTCATCGCACGCTCTCTCACGGAAGGATCGGTGTCGGCGGTCCCTCGAATCCTAACGAATGTTCACATACATGAACGACATCATGTGATTGAATTGTCTTCAGGTAGAAGAAACCTGTTCGAGAAGTTAGTGTGGTCCAACACACCTGTCAACGCCTGCCAGGATGAGCATGTACTGGCGCGACTTGTCGGAGGAACGGATATGGCCCGGCGGGCAGCGGCAAGTGGCGCATCGGTGAGCGCGATCCACGACGAAACGACCCAGCCGGATGTTGAACGAGGCGGTGACGAGGCTGCCGCGCCGGTCAAGTCCGCGCAGCGCACCATCGACCTGCTGGAGACCTTCGCGGCCAACCACGCCTGGACCTCGCTGGCCGAGCTGCACGCACGCACCGGCTTCCCCCGCTCCAGCCTGCACGGCCTGCTCCGCACGCTGCGCGACGCCGGCTGGATCGAGGCCGACCGCGCCGGCACCAAGTTCCGGCTTGGCATCCGCGCGCTCACCTGCGCCACCGCCTACCTCGACCGCGACCCGGCCATGCCCTACGCGACCGAGGCGCTGGAGCGGGTCCGCGAGCAGACCGGCTACACGGCGCACTACGCGCGGCGCGACGGCGCCCAGGTCGTCTACCTGGAGACCCGCGAGTCGCGGCACTCCATCCACCTGGTCTCCCGGGTCGGCCGCACCCTGCCCGCGTACGCGACCTCGCTTGGCAAGGCACTGCTCGCCGAGCTGACCGACGAGGAGATCACCGACCTGCTCGACCCGGAACTGCCCGCGCTGACCGAGCACACCATCACCGACCGGGAGGCGCTGCGCGGCACGCTGGCCGACATCCGGGAGCGCGGCTACGCGGTCGAACACGAGGAAGGCACCCCGGGCATCGGGTGTGTCGCCGCGGTCGTGCCGTACCGGATCCCGGCGACCGACGCGCTGAGCTGCTCCATGCCCGCGGCCGACCTGACCAAGTCCGAGACGAGGCGCATCGGCGAACTGCTCCGCGACGTCACAACGGACCTCGCCGGCCGGTTGCGCCGGGCCGGCATTCGCTAAACCCTCACCGCGAACAGGAGTTCAACTCGATGGCCGATCACCGCGTTCTGATCACCGGCGCCGCCGGCATCGTCGGCACCCTGATGCGACCGAGGCTGGCCAGGGCGGGTCGGGTGTTGCGCCTGCTCGACCTCGCCCCGGTCGAGCAGGCGGCCGAGGGCGAGCAGGTGGAGATCATGACCGGCTCGGTGACCGACCCCGAGACCATGCGCGCGGCCTCTCGCGACGTGGACGCGATCCTGCACCTTGGCGGGCTGAGCAGGGAGGCGTCCTGGGACGAGATCGTCGAGGTCAACATCAACGGCACGCACACCGTGCTGGAGGCGGCGCGGGCCGAGGGCGTGCCCAGGGTGATCCTGGCCTCCAGCAACCACGCGGTCGGCTTCCGCACCAATGCCGAGGCCGGCTCCGACGGCGTCGCGGCAGACACGACGGCCCGACCGGACACCTACTACGGGTTCAGCAAGGCGGCGCTGGAGGCGTTGGGCAGCCTCTACCACGAGCGGTTCGGCATGGACGTGCTCTGCGTGCGGATCGGCTCCTGCTTCCCCAAGCCGCCCGGCGTGCGCGGCCTGACCACCTGGCTGTCCCCTGACGACGGCGGTCGGCTGTTCGAGGCATGCCTGACCGCGCCCAACCCCGGCTACCGGGTGATCTGGGGCGTCTCGAACAACACCCGCCGGGTCTACTCGCTGCGCGAGGCCGAGGAGCTCGGCTACGTGTCCAAGGACAACGCCGAGGTCTTCGCGGAGGAACTGCTCGCGGGCCAGCCGGACACCGGTGTGCACCCGAACGACTACCTCGGCGGCCCGTTCACCACCACCGAACTGGGCAAACCCAACCCGATGTGATCGGCAGGGGTCCGGGTCAGCTCGATCCGACCCGGGCCCCGCTGAGGAGCAGCAACCGGTCGGCGCCCTGCGTGAAGACGAAGTGATACAGCTCGTGCGTTGTGCCGCCGTGCACCTTCACGAAGGTCACCACCGCGTTGACGCTGTTCGGGCCGTCCGGGAGGATGTCCCGGATGCTCACCGCGCTCAGACTTGAGTAGAACGCCTGGTAGCTGGCGAAACTGGTCTTGGGCCGGAAATCCGGTGCCAGGTAACCGAACGCGTCCTGCGTGTCGCCTGGCAGCAGCCCGTAGTACTTGACCAGCAGCGCCCGCATGTTCAGGTAGTTCATTTTGGGCGTGTTCATCCCGACCTCGGGCACCGCCGGGGTGGTGGAGCTGGTGCTGGCCTGCGAGCCGCCGCTGGCGTTCGAGCCGTTCGCCTTGTTCAGCATCCGGGTGGCCAGGATGCCGGTGATCACGACGAGCAGCACCACGACGCTGATGGTCGCGATCAGGCCGGCGTTGCCCCGCTTCTCGCGGCGCGGCTTGGTGATCGGCGCGGCGATCCGGGTGCCCGATTCGGGCCGCGTGATCGACGGCGGGGTCACCGGCCGTGCCGGTGGCGGCGGCGGGCCGACCCGCGCGGTCGCGATGCGGTCGGGGTCGGCAGGGGGCAGTTCGTCGGCGGCGCGCACGGTGGTGATGTCCGCGGCCGCCTTCATCAGCGACGCGCGGGCCTGCGCCATGGTCGGCCTTGCGGCCGGATCAGCTGCCAACATGCCGGTCAGGATCGGCGCGAGCGGACCGGTCACCGTCGGCGGCCGGATCTGGCCTGCCGCGACGATGTGCAGCAGGGCCAGCGTGTTGTCGCCGAACCCGAACGGCGGCTCGCCCTCGACCGCCGTGTAGAGGGTCGCGCCGAGCGCGAACACGTCCGATGCCGGATTCGGCTCCTCGCCCTTGGCCACCTCGGGCGCCAGGTACGCCGGCGTGCCGCAGACCAGGCCGGTCGCGGTGAGCACGGCCTCATTGTTGGCCCTGGAGATGCCGAAATCGGTGATCTTGGCGGTGCCGTCCTCGGCGAGCAGCACATTGCCCGGTTTGACGTCGCGGTGCACGATGCCGCTCGCGTGCGCGGCGGCCAGCGCGGACGCGATCTGCGCGCCGAACCGGATCACCGCGTCGGGGGCGAGCTTGCCGCGCTGCGCAAGCACGGTCGCCAGGCTCGGCGCCGGCACGAACTCCATGACCAGCCACGGCGACCCGGCGACGTCCGCAGCGTCGTACACGGTGACCGCGTTCGGATGCTGTAATCGTGCGGCGATCCGGCCCTCGCGCATGGCGCGGGCACTCGCCTCCGCACCGTCCACTCCAGACTGCACAAGCAACTGTTTGACCGCGACGGTTCTGCGCAGCAGCTCATCCTGGGCACGCCACACCACGCCCATCGCGCCGCTACCGACTCGCTCTTCGAGTCGGTAGCGGTCGGCGATCAGCTGGCCCGCCTCCGCCACCGCACCTCCAACGATCATCGATCCCGCCCCCCGGCATTCGTGTCCCTGCTCAGGCTATGCCCATCGCGCCGAGCGCATAACAGGACTCGCCCTGCTCTTCAGTTCTGCTTAAGACCTTGTTCGCCGACTTCGTCGAGTTCAGCGCCGATGGCGGCGAGTTTCGCCCGGATCCGCCCGATCGCGTCGCGCCCGAGCGGCAACCGTAACCCAGCGCGGGGATTCGCGACGCTGCCTGCGCAGCACCGGCCCGGTCACCAGCCAGACCGCCATCCACCTCCTCCTGACCTCGCACCCGGAGCATAAGTATACCGAGTGCATGTTTGTTAGGCTTGCGTCGTGGACGAACCGGCCGGCCTGCGCGAACGCAAGAAGCAACGCACCCACCAGGCCATCTCCGACGCGGCCATCGCGTTGTTCCTGGAGCGGGGCTTCGACGCGGTGTCCGTGCTCGACGTGGCCGAGGCGGCCGAGGTGTCCAAACGCACCGTGTTCAAGTACTTCCCCACCAAGGAAGACCTGGTGCTGCACCGTGTCGCCGAGCACGAGGAGGAGTCGGCCAGGGTGGTCCGCTACCGCGAGCCGGGTCAGTCGCCGCTGGACGCGCTGCTCGCGCATTTCATCGCCGGTTTGTGGAACGGCGACGCGATCACCGGTATCAGCGACGACCCCGAGGTGCGGCGGATCTACGAGTTGATCACCAACACGCCCGCGCTCGCCGAGCGACTACTGCGCTACGCGGCGCGCGGCGAGGCCGCGCTCACCACCGCGCTGGCCGAGGTCGACTTCGATCCGGTCCGGCCGGCGCTGGCCGCGGCCGCGATCATCGCGGTGCAGCGCACGCTCAGCCAGACCAACCAGCGGCTGATCGCGTCCGGCACCAGGGCGAGTGCGCGCCTGCCCGACGCGATCACCGCAGCCGAACAGGCTTTCGCCCTGCTCCGCGACGGTTTCGGCGGCACGTACGGCCGACCGGATTGAACAGGTCCGAACAGGATCAGTAGCCGTCCCCGCCGACGTAGCGTTCCTCGATCTGGTCCGCAGTGCCGGCGACGAGGGCCAGCGGATCGACGAACTCGTTGATGTCCAGGTTCTCCAACGGCAGTGAATGACGCAGCACAACGTAATCACCCATGATCACGGCACCGCCGACCACCGACGTCTCACCCAACTCCGCCAGGAGTTGACGCAGGTCCACCTCGTCGGCCCGGCCGCACGGCGACGCGATCTGCACCCACTCCTCGCGTTTGTCCAGCACCTCCCTGGCCAGGATCACCATCTGCCGGCGCTCGTCCTCGAACTCCAGCAGCAGCCGGACCTCGTCGGTCTCGATCCTGGTCACTCGGTATTCGGTGCGCACGAATGTCACCAGGTCTGCCCAGGTTGCCACGGCGATCCCTCTCAGCCACGGTTGCGTTGAACGGCAAGGATATCGGCTGACGCCGACCGAATGTCCAGGCAGTCAATGCGCTTCAACGCCGTTGGTCACTGCTCACCTGGCTCAGTTCGACCGTGCCTGCGACGACTCCTTTGGCGACGTCGGCAAGGCGCAGATTGTTGTTGCGGGCGTGCCTGCGCAGCATGGTGAACGCCTCGCCCATGTCGACCCGGCAGCGCTCGGCGAGCACGCCCTTGGCCTGCTCGATGATCACCCGGCTGGTCAGCGCGAACTGCAACTGCTCGACCAGCACCGTGCGTTCGGACAACGCGCGTTCGTGCAGGATGCTGATGGTGGCCATGTCCGCGAGGCCCTGACAGATCCGCACGTCCTCCGCGGTGAGCAGGCCCGGCTCGGCCCGGAAGATCGACAGCGCGCCGATGGTCAGCGAGCGCAGCCGTAACGGCACGGCGTTCACCGCAAGAAAACCGGCCTTCTCCGCGTGCGCGGCAAATGCCGGCCAGCGCTGCCCGTCATCGCGCAGATCCGCGACCGCGACCTCCCGGCTGGCGTGGAAACAGTCCACTCCCGGTCCCTCACCGGAATCCACCGCGAACTGCTGCGCAATTCGCGCCTCCTCGGTGGAGGAAGCCAGAACCCGAAGCTCTCCTCGTTGGTCGGACAGCAGAATGGCGGCCGCATCAATCGGCAACAATCGCACGCTAAAGTTGGTCAGCCTGTGTAGCAGTTCGATAACGTCGTAATCGTCCACCAGGGTATCGGCGAGTCCGACAAACGCCTCAGCGAGCACGTCCGCACGGCGAACGGCGTCATCATGCACGGACTGCCTCCCTTCGGCGCGGTGGCCATCTCTCGGCGCGGTGGCCGCGGGCCGTCGTCCAGTCTCTCGCCGACGCGCCGCTCCGGCAACGATAAATGTCCCCTGAACAATATCCGCAAAGTGCTCCGACTGGATAGTTGCACAGGACAACGGGCCGATGTTGTCCTCTTTCGCTGTGGCTGAATGACCGCGCGTAACCTTCGTTTGAACATGATCTCCTCGGCGAGCGGAGGCGTTGTGACCAAGGACGTGACCGGAGGCCCCCTGATTTTTCACACCCGCATTGTGTTGGGCGGAAAGACCGCGACCGGGTTCGAGATCCCGGAGAACATCGTCGCGGCACTCGGCAGCGGCAAGCGACCGGCCGTTCGGGTGACTGTCAACGGTCATACCTACCGAAGCACGGTGGCCGTCATGGGCGGCGCACACATGCTCCCGCTCAGTGCCGAGAACCGCGAGGCGGCCGGTGTCGCAGCGGGTGACGAGGTCGAGGTCGAGGTGGTCCTGGACACCGAGCCGCGCGAGGTCGCCGTGCCCGATGATCTGGCCACCGCGCTGGCCGCCGACCGGGCGGCCAAGGAGTTCTTCGACGGACTGTCCTACAGCAACAAGCGCGGCTTCGTGCAGCAGATCGACGGGGCCAAGACGCCGGACACCCGGCAGCGCCGCATTGCCAAGGCCATCGCCGCGCTGCACGCGGGCAAACCGCGGATGTGAGCGCGGCCCGGCCCGATGAGCCCACTCACCACAAGATTGGGACTTTCCAGAAGTTAGTGCTAACTTCAAGGAAGTTTCTGGTCCCAGTGAGGAGAGCCCGATGATCATCGTCACCGCCGCCACCGGCCAGCTCGGCCAACTCGTCGTCGACGGCCTGCTGCGCAGCGTGCCGGCAGAGGAGATCGCCGTTGCCGTACGCAACCCGGACAAGGCCGCCGCGCTCGCCGCCCGCGGTGTCACCGTTCGGGCCGCCGACTACGACGATCCGGCCAGCCTGCGCGCCGCCCTCGCCGGTGCGGAGAAGGTGCTGTTCGTCTCAGGCGCGGGCGTACCCGAACGCGAGGACCAGCACCTTCGGGTGGTCGACGCGGTCAAGGAGGTGGGCGTCGGTCAGCTGGCCTACACCAGCGTGCTGCGCGCGAACACCAGCACCCTGCTGGTCGCGCCCGACCACAAGGTGACCGAGCAGGCGATCCGGGACGCGGGCGTGCCGTTCACGTTCCTGCGCAACGGTTGGTACACCGAGAACTTCGCGGTGCGCATCCAGCACGCGGTGCAGACCGGCATCCTGGCCGGCAACGCCATCCCAGCCGCGACCCTGGCCAGCGCCACCCGCGCCGACTACGCCGACGCCGCGGTCGCCGTGCTCACCGGTGACGGGCACCTGAACAAGGTCTACGAGCTGGCCGGCGACGTCGAATGGTCCTTCCCGGACCTGGCCGCCGAGCTGACCAGGCAGTCCGGCAAGCAGGTCGACTACCGGCAGTTGTCCTCGGAAGAGCACAAGAAGCTGCTCGTCGAGCAGGGCGTCCCGGCCGGTTTCGCGGGCCTGCTCGTGCACACCGACCAGGCCATCGTCGAGGGCGAACTGGCCGAGGACGGTGGTGACCTGCGCCGACTCATCGGCCGCCCCACCACCTCGCTGGCTGACGCGGTCGCCACGATCCTCAAGGGCTGATCCGGCACGCGGTGGCCGACCCGGCCGGCGTCACCGAGAATGTGGTGTGTGACACCGCCCTCGTCCTCGGCCGACCAGGCCAGGGTCGTCCACCCGGTGCCGGAACACCTCAGCGCCGACCTCCTGGTCGGCGTGTGTTTCGCGCTCCTGTTCACGTTCTGCGTCTCGATCCCGCTGAAGCTGCCGGTCGCGGTCAAGGCGCTCGCGTTCGGGGCGACCTTCGCCGGCCTCACCTGGCTGTCCTGGCTCCGCACCTCGGTGCGGTTCGAACCGGACCAGGTGGTGATCACCCGCCTGCTGCTACCCGACCAGCGGATCCCCTGGTCGCGGGTGCACCAGTCGCACATCGACACCGTCCACGACGATGACGGCGACCAGGTGCTCTACCGGCACGCGCGGCTGACCCTGCTGCGCCGACCCGGCGTGCCGCCGGACCCGATGCCGAGCACACCGCGAGAGCACCGGCGCTGGCGGGAGCGGACCTACCGGGATATCTCGGTGCTGGTGCGCTTCCCGAACTCACCGAACGCGGCCCCGCCGAGGGGCCGCTTCGCCGAAGTGATCGAGCGCAACCGCGACATCGTGCGCAGCGAGTTCGCCGCGCACGGCCATCCCCTCACGGAATGAACCGCTCCACCTGTGACCATTCGGATACGGGACCGTTCGGGTACGGTTGACCGGTGATCGCACTCGAACCGCGCGCCTCGGCCTACGCCGAGTGGATCACGCCCGACCTGCCGCTCTACGGCAGCGACCACGAGCGCGGCGACCTCGCTCCCTGATCGATCCGACTGCTCGACGCGCCGGACCGATGTCACCACAAGGGAGATCCCTGCCCATGTTAGTCCTATTAGGACGCTTCCGATGAGCGCGGCGACCGATGTGCTGCGTGCCCGCCAGGTGCCAAGGGTGTTGCTGAGCAGCCTGCTCGGCAGGCTGCCGACCGGGTCCGCGCCGCTGGCGCTGCTGCTGTTCGCCCGCGAAACCATGTCCATCTCGCTGGCCGGCGTGCTGGTCGGCGCGTTCACCGCGGGCATGGCGATCGGCCAGCCCATGCTCGCCCGGCTCGCCGACCGTTGGCGCCAACCACCGGTCCTGTGGACCGCGATCACCACGTCCACGTCGGGTTTCGCGCTGGTCGCCTTCGTGCAGGGGGTCGGCATTGCCATCGTCGGCGCGTTGCTGGCCGGGCTCGGCGCGCCGCCGTTCGAGTCGTGCCTGCGCGTGCTGTGGAAGGGCATGGTCGGCGAGGCGCTGCTACCCGCCGCGTACACCATCGACGTCACCTTCCAGGAGCTGATCTTCGTCGCGGGCCCGGTCGCCACGGTCACGTCTGTCGGCATCGGCGGTCCGCGCGCCGGCCTGTTCACCGCGGCGACCGTGCAGATCCTGGGCACCGTGGTGTTCAGCACCGCACCGGTCGTGCGGCGCTGGCGGGGCGAGGCCGCGGTGCGGCACTGGGCAGGCCCGCTGCGCTCCGGCATGCTCCGGCTGCTGCTCGCCGCGACCGTCCTGGTCGGTTTCGCGGTCGGCGCCACCATCGTCGCGGTCACCAACTACGCCGAGGTACGCGGTGCCGCTGCCGAATCCGGTTGGCTGCTGGCCGCGCAGGCGTTCGGCTCGCTGCTCGGCGGACTCGCCTTCACCCGGCGCCAACCCAAGGACCTGCACCGCGCCCTGCCGCTGATCGTGCTCATCCTCGCCATCGGCTACCTGCCGATGCTGTGCATCGGACCGTTGCCGGTGATGGTCGGCTGTTTCGTGCTCAGCGGGCTCACCCTGCCGCCGATGCTGACCTCGGTGTTCATCACCACCGACGCCGCCGCGCCCGCCGGCACCGCAGCCGAAGCGTTCGCCTGGGTGGCCACCGCGTTCGCGGTCGGCAGCGCGCTCGGCTCGTCGATCGACGGCGCCCTGCTCGGCGCGGCCCGCACCGTGCTGGTCGGGTTCCTGCCCGCGCCGCTGGTCATCCTGGTCGCGGCCGGCCTGCTGTTCGCGCGCCGCGACCGCTAGTCGGGCGCCGCCGTCTCGTCCGGCCCGATCGCGTTGATCATGTGCTGCGCCACGACCGGATCGATCACCGCTTGGCGCCCACCCGCAACGCGTCCAGCACCGAGTCCTCGTCCGCGTACGTGGTGAGCACGATGACCTTGATCTCCGGACACCGAGCCCACAGCAGCTTCGTCGCCTCGACCCTTCCACCAAAGTGGACAGTGCGGCGACGCCAGGCAGTTCGTTGTTGCGCAGCATGCCGATCGCCTTACGCGCTTACGCGCCTCGTCCAGTCCGCTGTGCGCGAGCACGTCATGCATCTCCCTTGCCAACCGCTGCCGCTCGGCCAGCAGATGCTCCGGCCGACTCGGGTCAACGGCGCCGGGACGTCCATGCCGTAACGGTAATGCCAGGTCAAAGCCGGTGTCCTCGAACCTGGGGTGGACATCGCGGCGGCTCGTCGCGAACCACGGTTGCACAACGAAATCCACCGCACCGCCGACGACCCGACCCCCTCCGCCGCAGCACCCTGAACAAGCACACTCAAAGCTATCGGGGAGAGGGAAATGAACACATTGGCGAACCCAACGACGAATTCCCAACCAACCGGACCAAAACCGGCTTTTACCCAGCGCAATCTGCGCACGTTCCTGCCGAATCTCCTGCTGACCTGGCTCGTCCCGGTCGCCACCTATGAGCTGATCAGTCCGCACGTCAGCAGCGACCTGGTCGCCTTGTCCATCAGCGCCGCCATTCCAGCGCTCGTCACCGTCGGCACGTTCGTGTTCCGACGAAAGGTCAACGTGATCGGCCTGATCGCGGTCGTCGGCTTCGCCATCGGCCTGGCCGTCTCGTTGTTCACCGGCGGCAACGAACTCGCCATCAAGCTGCAAGACCCCGCGTTGACCGGCGCGATCGGGCTAGCCTTCCTGCTCTCCGTCGTGCTCGGCCGGCCACTGTTTCTCATGGTCGAACGCCTCCGGCGCCGCACAACGGCGGCCGTCACCCCGGCTGTTCGGCACAGGGCGAACGTGCTCAGCGGGTTGATCGGCGCGACATTGCTGGTGTACGCCATTGTCCTCACTATTCTCGCGCTCACATTGCCGACCGGTACCTTCCTTGCCCTGTCCCGCCCGATCGGCCTGCCCATCCTGGCGATCGGCCTCGGGATCACGTTCTGGTACCGTCGCCGATCCGTCGATGTTTCGACCGTTTCTCGGACGGGAAAGTGAAGCAGCGGACTTTACTAATTTCCCGTCAATCGGCAGGATGCCAACCATGTCCCGTGGCATCGGTCCTGTTCTGCTGACCCATTTCACGCCCGATGAGACAACCGAGGGGACCAGCACCGAGGACACCGCACCAGCCACCACCAGCAGCTCGGGTACCGGTGCCGAGGATGCCAAGTCCGGGCTGCTGGTCGCACGCGCCCCCACCAGCCGACCCGCCCGCCACCGCGCAGGCCGCGGCCGCCGTCCCCTGGTCCTGAGCAAGCCGACCGCGGACGCCACCACCCACGAGATGGCCGGCGCCACGACCGAGCTGCCGCTCATCGAGCAGCTCCGCAGCACGCCCAAGAACCTGCGGATCCTCGCCATGACAGCGAGCGCGGTCGTGCTGATCGCCATCGGCTTCGGCATGATCCGCCCGCCGTTCCAGATGGTCGGCATCCCGGTCCAGGCCGGCCCCGGCCACAACACCGGCATGCAACCCGGCACCCTCCCCGACGCCGCCCTCTCCGGCATCCCCACCACCACGGTCGCGCCGCCGCCCGCCACCACGCCCACCCAGGCGAGCCCGCCACCCACGACCCACCACACCACGCACGCGGCCCCGCCCCCGGCGCCCACCACCAGCGCACCCAGCGGCAACGCCTTCGACGAACCCGGCCAGCCCTGCGACCGACCCGGCCAGTTCGGCATCGACTCCAACTACCGCCCGGTCGCCTGCGCCGCCGACCAGTCCGGCAACTACACCTGGCACGAGTTCTGACCGGACCCCCGGCCACGTGTGCAACGTCTATTGGTAGTAGCTCACCTGGTCACGCCACGTCGGGGGCGTCGGACGAGTAATCGCTACGTATCCGCCACTAGCGATCATGAACCGATGTTCGATCCCTGGGCTGACCTGCGGTTTTGGTGGACCTGCTTACCGCTTACTCGAAACGTCCAGATCTACTGGTTGACCTGGGGAAAGTTGCCGAACAGCTAGATCAACTGTCGCGTGAGGGTGACGCTGGTGAGCGGCAGAGTGTGCGCTCTGTTGGCAAGGTCGGACATGTACACGGCGTACGGGCGCGGTTGGCTGAGTCCGACATACAGGAGATCATCTTGAGCTTTGCCGGGGGTACACCTCGGCACCAGATAGCCGAAAAATACGGCATCAGTCTCAGCAGTGTCGGGCGACTGCTACGACAGGAACGAGAACGCCAGGCATCATAAGTAACCGAACCCGTGAAGCAACGGCCGTTGTCATGGTGCGCCGTAAGGCGTGACTACTGCGATCCCTTGCCCCAACCACTACGCTCTACGGTGTGACCGACTACCTCCAAGTCTCCACCTCCACCGACAACCGTGAAGCTGCGGCACACCTGGCACGTACCGCTGTTGCTGCCAAGCTTGCCGGTAACGCCCATGTGTACGGCCCGGTTGCTTCGTTCTTCTGGCATTTGGGCGAGCAGGGCGAAGGCGAAGAATGGCATGTGGTCATGAAGACGACCGCCGACCGCTACCCGGAACTGGAAGCCCATTTGCTCGCCGAGCATCCGTGGGATAACCCGGAAGTTATTGCCGTGCCCATCGTGCGCGGGGCTGCAAACTGCCTGGAATGGTTGGAGCGCAGCGTCGCCAAGGATTAATTACCGGCCAGCTGCTCGACAAGGCTGGCAACGCTTGGCAAGGTATGGTGCGGCGTCAGGCGTCGCATCACCTTGCCAATGTGTTGCCTTGGCCGGACCGAGGCCACACCGGTTGCTAGTTCGACAGCCCGCCGTGTCACATCCGCCGCTTGTTCAAGCTCACCGGCATCAATATAGGCGTGGGCAAGCCAGGTAAGGTACATCGACTTGTCACGGGCGTGGGTATCTTCGTACTTGGCCAGTACTGTTTCAAGTGTCGGCACAGCACGCAGTGGACGCTTGAGTTCTGTCCAGCACCGACCGGCCATAATGCCAAGCTCAGTTTCGTCAACCCAAAATACCCAGTCCGGTTCGGGGCGGTCGTCTTCCAGCCGCAAGGCGTCGGTAGCTTCTGCCAGCGCCCGTTCCGCTTCATTGGCTTGTCCGGCTACGGCATGTGTCCAGGCCATACGCTCAAGCAACAGTGCCCGCACTTTTGGGGTGGCATGCTGCTTGGCAGTGGCGTACGACGCCGTGGCCATACCAACATCTGGTTTATCGGTGGCGATTTGCTGGTATGCCAGGAAGGCCAGCGAGTTACCAGCCAGCGCTGAATTGTCCGCCTCTTTGGCAGCGGCCAAGCTCGTCAAATAATGTTGCTTGGCTTCACGGTGCATCCCAGCGTCAAACGCCGCCCATCCGGCAAGCTGGGCTTGTTCGGCAATGACCGCCGTCAGCGCTTGCCGGGTTGTGGCCGTACAGCTGGCACTGCGTACAAAATCTGTGGTACCAGCCAGCTCGGTAGCGTACAAACGGTAGGTGTCAGCACCGCCGAGAAAATCATCGAGGCGGCGCAACCTTGCCGTGCGGGCGAGCAACTGTGTTGTTTGCGAGCTACCAACATGACTGCCGTGTGAAGCTCGGAGCACTTGCGGCAAGCCAACCGCCACTCCGGCCATGGTGCTCATAAATTGCCTGCGTTGCACACTGTCCCTCTCGGCTTCCTGAGCGTGTCGTTCTCGCCGTCGCTGTTGCCGGGTTGCGGTCACGGCCGCCTTAATTTGTTCAACCGGTACGTCAAAACTGGCGGCATAATATTCTTGCCAGTACGTCGTCAGCAGCCGTGTTTCAGTTTCCCAGCGCGATACCTCGTTACGGGTGACAGCCCGGCCTGCCAGCTCCGACAACAGCTCGGCCTGCTCTGTCTGCGAGCGGCCCGCTTCGTCGCGAAGCCGCTTGAGCAGCGCGCCGACGATCAAGCCATCACCCATGACGTACATCCTCACCGACTGGGACGTGTGCGGCATCCATTGTGGCCACCTGTCCTGGCCACCCCAAGCGGATGGCCACCTCTGGTGGTTACTCCATTTGGGTACGACTCCCGGCAAGGTCGACTGCAAGACACCCGGCACCAGGAAGACGGCGAGCCCTAGCACCCCCGACCCAAGCTCGCCGTGCCTCCTCCCTCACCCCCTTGGTGCCGGGTGTCGCCCAGCTCTGTTGATCTGGAGTACGGAAAGGCGAAGCGACCATGCCGACGCTGCGACGCGCCACCGCTGCGACGATGCCGGAACCGGCTAGCTTGTACTTGGCTATTCGGAGCACCTTTGCCTTGCACAGCAACAAAATTCCTGGCAGTGCCGGTCGCTGCCGCTGCTGCCAGTGGTGCGGCGAAGCCTGGCCCTGCGGCCCGATCTGCTTGGCCGCCGGACTCCTCGGGGGCCTGTAGTGGCCAAGGATGCCGAGTTCGCCAAGTTTTCGGCTGGCGTGGAAGCCATGATGGGCGGCTTCTGGTCGCCGACGATCAACATGCACGAAGGTCGAGAGCTGGTGTTCGGCTACATCCGTACGCCGTCGCCCCGACCCCGGTACATCATGGCGGTCAGGAACCGCTTTGCGGCCTATTGCCAGGAGCGGATGCTCCGGGTTGGTCGTGTTTTTATTGACGACTGCGTGCCCGATAGCACCGACGGTAATCGCCCAGCGTTTCGCCAGCTCTGCGACGTGCTGAAACGCGAACAGCCGCACGGCGTGCTAATGCTACACAGTAAGGACTTGTCCCGAGACCCGGCAGTGGCCTTGGAACTGGCAGAGTGGATTTGGTTGACCGGCGCGCAAATTTATACGGTTCGTGGAGAGGCGCTACTGCCGGGGCAATTGCCGGGGCGCTCGTGACAACTTCGGAACGTACGGCCGTGGGTAAGCACAGTCTGCCAGACCGCGACGGTATTGTACGCGAACCAGGGGAACCAGAGCGTTCGTTTTATGGGGCCATACCGGTTGCGGAACTGCTGAAACAGGCCGTTGTCCAAGGTGACGTCTTGCGTTTGGCTTGGTCGGTGCGGGATATCGACCCTCGGACTGGGCTGGTGCAACCGTTCGTCGATGACTTGCCGACCGGAGTACTGCCAGCAATTCGGGGCGACACCCCCGACTCTCGGCACCACTGATAAGCACCACGCCAAAACTGCATACACTGGGGGCGAAAACATGGCCGACAATGCCAATATACCACTCCATATTGCCACTGACCGTACGTTACGGGTAAAGATCATCGACGCCTGCGGCATGACCTGTACGTTCTGCCACAACGAAGGAACACCCGTACTGGCGGACAACTTCGGCAGAAGTGCGGACACGTTCGTTTCGTTCGGACGTACCGGCCGGACGTCGATTTACGCTGGCACCAACGGCGCAGCGTTCTTGCCCGCGCCCGTACTCCCGAACGAGGCGTTTGTGCAGGCTCTTATTTCGTTGCGGGATGTGCTCGACTTTAGCGAGTTACACCTTACCGGCGGTGAGCCAACGCTGCACCCCAGTTTGCCGCAGTTGGTTCGCCTCGGGCAAGGAGGCGGGCTTTGGCGTTTGCATCACCAGCAACGGCGAACGCGGAACCGAAAAAATGCAAGCCTGCGCCGACGCCGGGCTCGACCGGGTGAATTTTTCCATCTTCGGCACCACGTCGGAGGAGCTGGCCGCAGTGCAGCATTCCCGCTACCGCAATCCGTCACTGGCAACGCGCAAGCTCCTGGCGCTTAATAGCTCAATTACAGCGGCCACGATGTACGGCGTGAAGGCCAACGCCAACATTGTGGTACCCGACCACAGCCACATTGAGCGAGTGCATCGGCTGCTGGATGAATACACGCCTAAGCTCAGCGTACGGCTGCTCAACTCACTGGACGGCGGCCAAGCCTCGATTGATGCCATAGAGCAAGCCTTGCGTGAACGCGGTGCCGTGGCCGTGGCCCGCTACGCCACTGCTGGGGTTTCCGGCTGTCGGACTGCCTACCGGTTGCCGGATGGGCGCCAAGTCTATTTCAAGCAGATTCGGCGGGTGCGGCTGCCGCAGACCTGCCAGGGGTGCCGCTTCAACAATGACACCGATTGCCAGGAAGGTTTTTACGGTGTGCGGCTGTACCTCGACCGGCAGGGCACGTTTCATGTCGGTGTCTGTATCCAGCGCATGGACTTGACCCGTCCGCTCGATGACTTCCTGGCGTCGGAGTTACCGGCCGAAATTTTGCAGTTGCGGGCGCTCGACCGCGCCCGGATTGCGGTCGCTGAAACGACCGGCGCGGACGTATGCAATACTATGAATTGACACGTAACGGAGGACGCCAACCTATGCCCATTGAGCACGAAGCCAAGGTGCTGGACATCGACCTGGCCGAAGTAACGGCCACCATCCTCAGCAAGGGTGGCCAGCAGCTCGGCCAGCCTCGGTTGCTGCGACGGTACGTGTACGACATTGTGCCGGGCGACATGAGCAAGTGGATTCGGCTTCGGGACAGCGGGGCCGAGACAACGCTATGCGTGAAGGAAATCCGTAGCGACGCGATCGACGGCACGCACGAGGTTGAGACGACGGTTGGCGACTTCGCTGCCACCAACGACCTGTTGGGCCTGCTGGGCTTCACGCCGAAGTCGTACCAGGAAAATCGCCGCACCAGTTTCGTGCTGGACGGTGCGCGGCTGGAGCTGGACGAGTGGCCGCAGATTCCACCGTACCTGGAGATTGAGGCCGACAGCCGTGATGACGTGGTACGGGTTGCCGGGCTGCTCGGTTACACCGAAGATCAGTTGACCGGCGAGAACACGATGAAGGTGTACGCCCGGTACGGGATTGAGCTGGGGGAGATTCGGGAGTTGCGGTTCTGAACAGGCCGCGAGGCTGCACGGACAATCGAGCGCTCCGGTACGTCATCTGGTTGACGTACCGGAGCTCCTTATTTGACACTACTATCATTTCCCCTGCACCAAGGAAACTGCTCTTATGACTGCCATTGCTGGCTCGGGTATTAAAATTCCATTTGTAGCGTAGGTATCGCCCATTATGTCAACAATAAAACGTAACCGTTCGACGCATCTGACGACCAGACCTCGTTCATCTACGCTTGTTTCGATCTGCCTATTGAGGTTGCGAGCCTGCCATGCAAGCACTTCACAATATATTTCAACTTCATGAATAGTGCCACGCACCGTATCCAAATAGATTTGGTGAAGGAACTTCGACTTTCCTGCTTCATCGCCTGAATAATTTTGTTTTACGTGACTATAGAGAGAAGCTACCCATAGCGCATTCTGTCCAATATCCAGAACACTATAGCGAAATAATACGCGGAGTATTTTCCAGGCGTGTGGATGCAGAGCAATATGGTGCTCGTTTGAATATTCCACAAGGGATGCCCGCCAAAGCACCTCAAGAGCTTCTTCGTATCGCGTCTTTGTGATGTAAGGGTTGTAGTTAATTCCCAAATAGTGAAATAAAAAGGCGTGTAGGGTAGCACCGCTAATTCCGCCAGTCGTGCTTAGGCATGCGAGTAGATCGAAAGCAAGTCTGTCCTGCTTCTCAATCATATTAGCAATCTGCGCCAGAACAGTCGAGAGTCGCTGTCCATCAGCGCGAGCATGGATATCAAGACTGGCGACAGAATCTTTCATATCGGCACAAAATTGCTCGACCGATACACGACCACGTTTGATAACGGCACAGGCATACACTAACGCAAGTGGGTAACCATGTAGCGTGCTCACTAGCAACGAGACAGCTTCGCCTTGAACGGTTGGTAAGTATTGAGTAACGAGCTCTGCTGCTTCTGACGGCAGCATATGACGAACAGGCACGAGTCGACAAAGAGGGGGCGGTGCCGCCCCCTCAGTAATACACGTCGCGATTACCGTCGAGATGCAGGTTGCGGGCAACAAATTGGCAAGTTCTTCAGCGCTTTCCAGATTGTCAAGTACGACGAACTGTGGTGCATTGGCATCTGTCAGCAGTAGCGCAAGCCAGCCTAGCGGAGTTTGGTCAATAGCTTCACGAGCATCAATGCCACGAGCCCGTAGTGCCGTTTGTATATCGCGCGTATCCAACTGTCCGGCAGTTAACCGTATAACAGTCGCTACGGCACCGCCCTCACTGGTTGCTAGATGCTTGGCGAGTGTTGTCTTACCCATACCCGACAAACCAGTAAAGGCAATTAGCATGTGGCCATCTTCCAGCAGACTCGCGAAATGACGTTCATATGCTTCGCGTCGAACATACGGTGAAGAAGCTAGGCCGGAGTTGTGTGCAGTGGTTTCGCGGCCCGGTAGCGCTACGTCCCCTAAGACGAGCTGCCTACTTGCCTCCCCAGAAACTTGTAGAGCGATTAATCGCATCATTCGCTCATCGGCCAACGCCTCCAGCAGCGCGTTGTAGAAACTACCTAAAAGTATTTTTTCTCGATCAGAGACCCACCGGCCCGTAATCGGAGTATCGAGCCACGCCCCTGCTATATCGAAGCGCTGCTGTCGTTTCTCAGCACGGGAAGCCCGTTCTTCCCGTGCTTTGATTGCGTATGCTCCTGGTGTCTCCGTCACAAGGCCAATGATGGCTGCCGCCGCCATTGTGTCATGGGCGAGCTTGTCTTTGGCGTCAAGCAAGCAGTCAGCATAGGCTCGCTTTACGACCTCATGCATGGCAAGGTACAGTGCCCGCGTCTTGTGCGTCGGCAGCGTTTCATCGTTGAAAATGCCCGTCGGCAGCCGTTGTAAGAGAAGCGGGCAACTGCTGAGGTAAGGCAGGATGTCGGCGCCCTTCGCTTTGGCGAGCGTTTGCAGCTCGTCTACCTCACCGGCCACCTCTGCCATGCGCGTCTCCTTATAAGACTATGAGGAGTCTACCACCTCATTGCGCCTTGCTTTCGCAAACAAGTATGATTAAATATGGTGAATAATTCGCGCAACTGCCGGAAAGGAGGTGAGGTGCAAGAACATGGACCAATTAAGGACGCTCGTATGGTGTTTGAATATTTCGTACAAGGCTATCCAGGACTAGATAACGTCGGCAGCGTTGAATTGGGTCGTCCCGCAGATCCGCAGGGCTCGTACGATACGCCGGTTGAGGAACAAGACGAAGCGTACTTACAAGAGTACTTGCTCGCGTGGCTTGAGCGTGGCAACGGCGTCGAATTTACCGGCCGCAGTTATGAGACCTACTTGCGCGTTGCGCTTGATATCGCGGACGCCACGATGCGTGGCGCAATTCAGTTTGACTATAAAGGCAGCGAGAAACAGGACTACAAAGATGCCTACCCACGGCGGGTGATCGGCATCCACCAGCCAGGACTGAGCGCCCAAGACTTCTCCGACCGCGCCCTATATGATCAGGCTGTTACCCGCTGGGAATTTCGCGGCAGCGGCAAACTGTCACCCCATGCGGATATAGGCTAATAGGGGTGTTTCCTTCCATTGTCATAACAGCGTCCGACTGACGTCATAAGGCCGTCATAACAGCGTCGGAAGAACCGCTCCGAATCCCCCTAGCGTCCTAGTTGGGGAGCAGTCGCTTCCTCGAAGGAGCAAAGGAAGATCAAGTGAGCGACATACAACGCTACGCCGGCAACCTGCCCATGAACCGGCAGGAACGCCGAGCACGGCAGGTGGCGACGGGTGTAGCCCTGGCTGCCCAGGTGGAACAGGCGCGGCTCCACGCTATCGCCAGCACCACCCAGTTCGGCATGTTCCAGTACGTGCAGGTCAAGCGACTTCAGAGCGACCTTGAGCACGTCTGCCCGGATGCCGCCGAGGGGTTGGCAGCCCTCGCCAACAACGCCCTGTTCGAGATGACCCGGAGCCTCCAGCAGTTCGGTCAGGACATCGGATGAACATCACCGCACCCCTGTTCGTGCTCATCGGCGGCCTGGCGTTCGTGGGCGGCTTCCTGGTCGGCTCGGCGGTATTCGCTTACGTCCTGCGACAGCGGGAGCAGCGCGTAGCAACCAAGATCAAGGCCATCGAGGCTGTTCGGCACTACCTCTACCGGCATGGCATCGAACTGTCGACGTGGGTGGCCTCCGTCATCGACGGCGAGCGCCAGGAGCGAGCCACGCGGCAGTCCCGACGTTGGTGCCAGCGTGGTTGGTGGTCGAAGTGAGCGACCAGGAACGGCAGGCCGCCGGTACTCGTTCGACAGCGTGCCCGGCCGACACCTCCCACCTTGACGCGCTGACCCTCGAACTGCTGCGGACTTGGCGGCAGTTGTGGCGGACGCTCGGACAGCTCCAACGGCTCCGGGCGGTTGAGGCAGCGTCATGCGCGGCCTGCCCGCTGCGGCGGGGTGGCCAGCGTGGCTGAGCCGGTCCGCCTGACTGTTACGACCATTACCAAGCTGACGGATGCCGCCAGCGCCTTGTTCTCCCTGCTCTACGGATTGGAACGGGCGCAAAAGGTGGTAGCCAAGGAACGGCTTCGCGCCGAACTAATGAACCTCGACGTGTTCGCCCACAGCACCCTTGATGGCGAACCGGACGACTGGCCAGGGCGGTAGCCATGCAGCCAGGCGGAATTCGTCGACGGCTGGTGGCGGGGCTGACGGTCGTGCTGGCCGTCGCCCTGTTCGCGCAGTACGTCCAGGCGCTCTTGGTGCCGCTCATTCCATTGTTGGTCGTTATGGTTTCCCTGCTCGGCCTTGGCGGGCTACTACTCGGTCGGTTTCGGCGATAAGGCTGCAATGCGGCAGCCTTACGCCACTTGTTCGTGTTGTGAATTCTACGGCTTGCTTGTTGCGTTGGCGCAACATATAACAATGGGTAGGGCTTTGTTGCGTTTGCGCAACGTGGCACTGTTATATCAAACGGTAAGCAGTGAGGGTACGAGCAGATGGGAGCATGGTATATACGCATCACGGGGAAGCGTCGGAAAGACGTTGACCTCAACCTTATTGTGCAAGCGGTGATCGCCTTGGGCGAGCAACTGCGCGAAGAAGAACGGCAAGCCGCTGCCAAAGCACAACGGCCACCGGATGAGACCGGCACGGAGGCAACGCCATGAGCGCGGCACTTTCCTTGCTGGGGTTGGTATTCGGGCTAGCCGTGTTGGCGCTTATCGTGGCTGCCCGGTGGTCAGAGATGACAAGTTGGCGTTTGTCGCTGGTGGCCTACGAACTGCACTTGCCCGCCAACTTTAGTGTGGACGCCGTGTCGGCATTTCTTAGTGGTACGCAGGCGATGACGCACCCCATGCGCTTTTCTTTACTACCTTTGCCTCCGGTGTGCTTGGAAGTCGTCAGCACGGCACGAGGCATCAGCTACTTTATATTAGTCACCAAGCGCGATGCGCCGAAACTGCTCGGCAGCCTTCGTGCTGCGATGCCCGGCGCCAGAATTACCGAAGCGCCGGCTTATGTGCAGACACGGCCACGTTGGCAAATCGCGGCTGAGTTGACGATGACAAGTTATGACCGGCCGCTGGCGATTGAGCGCGCCGAACAAACGAGTATGGCACTGTTGGCGTCGCTCCAACCCATCGTGGGCGACGGTACCGAGGTGCGGTTGCAATATATTTTCACCAGCGCGGGAACCGCCCGGCCAGTACCAACCCCTAGCGCCCGAAACAACAACTCCGTGGCCTGGGCATGGGAAAACACCGTGCCGCAGGACGCCGAAGCCGTCCAAGCCGCCAGAGCGAAACGCCGTGACCCGCTGCTGATGGCGGTAGCCAGGGTTGGCGTTGCCGCGCCCAACGAGGCGCAGGCACGCGCCCTGTTCGGCCGGGTATGGAATAATTACCACGGTTTGAACAATGTCGGAGTACGGTTGCGTCGCCGTATGGTGCCATCCGCAGTAGTTGCCGACCGGCTCAGCCAGCGGAGATATCCTGTAACCCGCTGGCCATTGCTCTTATCATCGAAAGAGGGAGCCGGACTACTCGCCTTGCCCATCGGGACACATCGTTTACCCGGTTTGTCGTTGGGAGCTGCCCGCCAATTGCCGCCACCCGTGAATATGCCAAGCTGCGGTGCGCTTATCGGGACGAGTAACTATCCCGGCATGACAAACCATCCACTGACGCTGACCACCACCGACCGCCTGCGGCATATGCACCTGATGTCGCCGACCGGTGCCGGTAAGTCCACGCTTATGGCGCGGTTGGCGCTCGCTGACATCGAAGCCGGGCGAAGCGTCATTGTCATTGACCCGAAAAATGATCTCGTTGACGCCATCCTGGCACGCATCCCTGAACATCGCCGTGACGACGTCGTCGTGCTCAACCCGGCCGCCACCGTTGGCCATATCGTGGGCTTTAACCCGCTCAACGTCTCTGGAGGGGGCGACCATGCCCGCGAGCTGGTAGCCGATCACGTGCTCGGTATCTTTCACTCCATATACCGTGAGTTTTGGGGACCTCGCACTGACGACATTTTGCGCGCCGCATTGCTGACGCTGACGCATACGACCGCACCGGACGGGACGGCGTTCACACTGATCGAAGTTCCGGAGCTACTGACTAATCCAGTCTTACGCCGCTACGTCAGTACGCAAACCTCGCTGCCTTCTCACTTGCGTCAGTATTGGCGGCAGTTCGACGCCATGAGCGAGGACGCGCGCATGAACGCCATTGGCAGTGTTCTCAACAAACTGCGTGCCTTCACCATGCGTACGCCTGTCCGTCTCATGCTGGGGCAAAGCCAGGGGGTTCGGCTGGATTATCACTTTTGCCGCAAAGGAATACTCCTGGTACCACTATCGAAAGGCACACTCGGCGGTGAGACGGCCAACCTTTTGGGCTCATTGCTGGTGGCCGCACTCTGGCAAGCCACGCTGGGCCGTATCCGTCTGCCTGCCGACCGCAGGCCAGCCATGTTCGCCTACCTTGACGAGTTCCAAGATGTCGTACGCCTCGGCGTCGGCACCGACTTGGCGGACATGCTGGCGCAGGCGCGCGGGTTGGGGCTTGGTTTGGTACTCGCCCATCAGTACCTCAGCCAGTTGCCCGAAGCCATCCAACAGGCCGTGCTCGGGACGGTACGGACACAAGTCACGTTCCAGTGCGAGTACGCCGATGCGGCCGTACTCGCCAGACGGTTCGCACCGCTGACGTCCGACGACCTCCAGGGCTTGGGTGCCTACGAGATCGCGGCACGGCTGTCCATGAACGGCAGCACGCTCAGCCCGGTGACAGGTACCACGCTGCCCCTTGATGCACCGAGCGGTGACGCTGACGAGCTGGCCGCCATCAGCCGCAACCGCTTCGGCCTGGCGCGTGCCGACGTTGAGGCTGGACTTCGGGCACGTATCGCCGTGGCCTCGAACGACAGCACGGTCGGCCGTCGCCGGCGTGGAGGTTCGGTATGAGCCGTGTTGGTCTCGACGTTGGTATCGGTGTTGACGTCGTTACTGACCTCGGAACGGCGTTGCCGCTGGCCAGCGGCCGGAATGCGCCAATAACGACGGGGAAGCTCTGGTACTCCCCAAGGAGTTCGTTGTGAGCGGGAGCCAGCGTCCGCAGCGGGTGCGGCAGCATCACGTGGAGTGGGTGGCCGAGCGGCTCAGCGTGCGGGATTGGCAGGTCGTTGCCGCTGTCGCCCGCGTGCGGCTGCTCACCGGTTCCCAGCTCGAACGCCTGGCCTTCCCTGACCTCACCGGGCGTTCTCGGTCTGTTGTCCGGTGGCGGGTGCTGAAGCGACTTGTTGACTGGCGCGTGTTGACCTCCTTGGGGCGGAGGGTGGGCGGCACTGCGCGCGGTTCAGGGGCAGCGGCCTACGCGCTCGATACGGCCGGTTTGGCGCTGGTACGCCTCCGGGACGGCAAACAGGGTGCGGTGCCGACACGGCGGCCAGGTCTGCCAGGCGAGCGGTTCGTCCGGCACGTGCTCAGCGTCTCCGAGCTGTACGTCCGTCTCGTGGAAGCCGGACAAGCTGGTGGCCTGACGCTCGATGACTTCCGCGCCGAACCAATGGCGTGGATAGCGGATGGCCTGGGCGGTTGGCTCAAACCGGACGCGTTCGTATCAGTTTCAGCGGGTGATGTAACCGATGATTGGTTTCTTGAACTTGATTTGTCTACTGAGCATATACCTACCTTGCGCCGCAAGGTAGAGACGTACCTTGATTTTTACGAACGGGGGCAACTCGGCCCGAATGGCGTCATGCCAAGGGTGCTCTTTGTGGTGCCGGATGAGCAACGTCAGACGGCTATACAGACCATGCTCGACCAGTTGCCCTCGCCAACAAACACACTGTTTCAGGTGGTGACTGGCCGTAACTTTATTCGGCACATCGCGCGGGTACTCCGAGAGTAACGTCACCCGTTCGTAGACAATTCTACATGGCGCCACCTGTTGCATCTGCGCAACAAGTGCGCGATAATGGAGGGTAGTAAGCGGAGGAACGAGAGCCTATGGAACGCAAGAAACTATCACCAACTACGCCGAGTCTCGGCGCTACGATTCTAGCTGGACGGAAAGCGGCAGGGTTAACCTTGCGCGACTGCGCCAAGCTGGTAGGTGTGCATTATTCTTATCTCGCCCGTTTGGAAAGCGGCGAATACGACCGACCGGGGCCGGAAACATTACAACGGCTCGCCGAGACCCTAGAGCTGGACGCTAGCGAACTATTCGCCTTTATCGGCGTCAAGCCCGTCCTGCCCGAACCAAAAATGTACTTTCGGCGCGCCTACGGCATGAGTGAGGCCGAGGCGGCCGAAGCTGCCGCAATCATTGAGAATTTGCAGGCACACCAGCGCGAACAACAAGCCAATAAGGCTCAAGAACCTACGAAAGGGGGAAACCATGACAATACCAACCAAAGCAGCGATGACTAAACTCATTGCGGAACTGCGGTCGCTGATACCCAAGCGGCCACTCACCTATGGGGAGTCTTTGCAGCTTGCGCGCTTGCAAGCTGCCCGATTCCGACGCTGGGCTAATGCCAACGAACCAGAGATTAATCTCATTGGCTTGGTGAAGCAGCGCCTTGTGCCAGTCAACTTCGTACCAAGCTACCGGCTGAACGGCGAGAGCGGGTTGACTACCAACGCCGTCGGCGGCAAGGTGCAGATGTTTATCAATGAAAACGAGCCAAGCGTGCGCCAACGCTTTAGCCTGCTGCACGAATTCAAGCATCTGCTCGACTTTGAAGCGGCCGACACGTTGCACAGCAAGCTTGGCCGCGACAATAAGAAGCTACAAGCGGACATGATCGAGTGGATTGCCAATGAATTTGCGGCGTACGTGCTGATGCCGACTGCACTGGTTAAGCGGGTGTGGTTCAGCACCCAAGACCTAAGCTTGAGCGCCAACCTGTTTAATGTCTCGACCGAAGCAATGGCGACGCGGTTAGAAAAGCTCGGCCTGATTGGAGAGCGAAAGGCCACGCCGCGCACGTTCTTCCGACAGGTCGGCACGGTTGCCAAATTGGACATAGATACGCTTATCGGATGCCGGGCGTAGGAGAAACGACGATGGCAGAAAACCTCTCTGACAACACGGTCGAGCAAGGCATTAGCTACTTGCGTGTCAGTTCCAAGCGGCAGATGGACACGGCGGCTGATGTTGACCCGGACGGCAACTCGATTGCAACCCAGCGCGAATACACGGGAGCCAAGGCCAAGGCCATGCGTGTAGTGGTTGCGCGGGAGTTTATCGAGCCGGGAACGAGTGCGCAAAGTATCGAGAAACGGCCGGTGTTCAGTGAGCTGCTAAAGTACCTACACGAGCACCCTGAAATCCGGTACGTCTTTATCTACATGCGGTCGCGCGCCTTCCGTAACTTCACTGATGCGGCGATTACCAAGCGGCAACTTGACAAGATGGGCGTCAAGCTCATCTCGGCCAAGGAAGATTTCGGCGAGGGCATCATGGCTGACGCTATGGAAGCCGTCACCGACATCATGAACGAAGTACAGGTCCGGCTGAGTGGGCAAGATATCTCGGTAAAAATGTTGCACAAGGCGCAGAATGGCGGCACTAACGGCAAGGCCAAACTCGGCTACCTCAATGGCGTGAAGTACGTCGATGGACGCCGCGTCAATACAGTCATCGTTGACGAGGAACGAGCTAAATACATACCGATGGCCTTTGAGCTCATGGCCACCGGCCGCTATGCCAATGTCGAGCAACTCCGCGACAAGCTCACCGATGCCGGGCTGCGGATGCCCGGCAGTGGCCAGCCGATCTCGGTACAAACGATCTGGAAGTTGTTGCGGGATAGGTACTACGTCGGCTCGGTCATCTACAAAGGCATGGAATACCCCGGCCGCCATACGGCGCTCATCTCCGAAGAACTATTCGAGTGCGTACAGCGAGTGCTTGACTCACACAGCGGTAGCGGTACCCGGCAACGGACGCATTACCACTACCTGAAAGGCGTCATCTGGTGTGCACGTTGCAAGCAACGTTTCATGGTGCAACGCACCAAGAACAGGCACAACCCGGAAGGCGAATATTATTACTTCTTCTGTGGCGGACGAGAAGACAAGACCTGTGACCAGCCGTACATCTCGATTGAGGCGATGGAACAGGCCGTTGAAGCCCACTACGGCGACCCTGCTTCGGTCTGGCTGCCCGAGGACTTCCGTGCCCAGGTGCGCGCGATGGTCGATGAGGCAGTAGCTAGCAACCACGAACTGACCGACGACATGCGAGAGCAGTTTGCCCGTCGCCTGACCAAGCTCGATGCCAAGGAGAGCTACTTGCTCGACCTGGCAGCCGAGGAAGGCTGGCCGAAGGACACCCTACGAGCCAAGGTGACGGCCATCCGCCAGGAGCGGCAAGCCATCCAGCGCCAACTGAACCAAGCTGAACGGCAGCTCGACACTGGCCGGGGAGTCTTTGGCCAGGCGCTCACCCTGCTGGACGATCCGCACGCCCTGTATCGCCGTGGCAACGAAACTGTCCGAAGCATCCTAAACCGAGCATTCTTCACGAAGCTCTACGTCGATGGGCGCAAGGCGCGCGTGGTTGACCATGAGCTACGGGAACCGTTCGACATGCTGAGCGAGGCGTACCGGCTCTATCGAGACCACCGGCAGGGCGGACGGACTTACCACCGCCGTACGGTCGTCCAGACGCCAAACAGCGCCGCTCACGATGACGTGACCGGCGCTGCTGACGACCGGGAGCAGATGATCCGCTCCCTTGCCCTGTCCCTTGCGGGTCAGGTTTCTAGTACTGCTGTGATGGTGGGGCGCCTTGGGATCGAACCCAGAACCCAAGGATTAAAAGTTTGATCTTGCGAGTGCCGGGTGGTGCCGGGTACTGACGCCTGGTGCCGGTTTGGCGCTGATCAACGCCGATACTGACCGTCTTCTCGTGTCGCCCCGTGTCGGGTAGTGCCAGGTAGTGCCAGGTTCGTACAGGACCGCGGAGCCCGGTGGGAGCACGGCGATGCCTGGGTGGTGTGTTCGTGGGTGCTGGCGTCCATGTCAGGCGCCGGGGCGTCCCGGGGCCGCGTGGCCGAGTTTGAGCAGGGCTCTGCGGAATTTCAGCTCGTGGTCGGGCGCCACGGCGATGTGCCGGTCGCCGAGCGGGCGGCACAGCGCGCGGTCGCGGGCGATGAGCGTGGCGAGGGCGGGGTCGGCGCATTCGATCACGCGGACGTGGCCGAGGTCGGTGAGCTGCCCGGCGCGGCGGCGTACGTCCTCGATCAGGGTGGCAACGTTTCGGGCAGTTCGTGTTCGGCTCGGTGGGCGAGAAAGTCGCGAAACTCGGCCGGGCTGCGGCCGATGTCGATGGTGGTCAGCAGGCTGGCCGAGGAGACTGTCCAGACCCGGTCGCCGGTCTGCTCGGCGTAGGCGGACAGGGTGAGCCGGTCCGCGGCGGGGAGGTCGCCGGTGGCGACGATGTCGAGGTTGGGCAGCACCTTCAAAGCCGAGCGGGGTGAGCCGAATCGCCTGTAGTGGCCGTCGTAGCCGAAGCTGCCGTACTGGGCGTCGTCGAGGTAGAGCTTCCACAGGGCCATGTCGCCACGAGCGATGGTGGGACTCAGATTGCCGCGCGCATGCCGGTGAACAGGCCGTCCACCCCGATCCACTCGCCGGGCGGGCAGGTGGCCAGCGCCTTCGCGACCATCTGACTGCGGGGTTTGGCCTGACTGCGGGGTTTGGCCGCGGTGAGCACGTTGCGGATGCGCTGGCCCCTGATCTGCTCGATCCGGCTGAACTCGTCGATCACCGCATGGGACAGCCACCGCTGCCACAACCCGTGGATGGTCTCGGCGGGCGGTTTCGTGAGGGCTGCGCGCCCTTTCGGGGTCAACCGCAGCCGGGTGCCCTCCAGCCTGGCCAGTCCCCCGGCCTGGATCAGCAGCGGCCAGGCGAACGCCGCGATGGGTTCGTCGGGATAGAAGTCGCCCCCGGCAAGGTGGGCGCTGAGAGTGCGGATGGTGCCGCGGTCGGTCGGCTGGTCTTCTCGCTGCACTTCACTTCGCCGGCAGCCAACTCCAGCACGGTCCGCACGTTGGTGAGAGCGTCCGATTCGGTCAGCCGCTCCTGGTGCTCGTCGGCGTGCCGCAACGGAACTACTATGCTCACGCTCCTTTTGCCCAACGACGGTAGGCGTCGATCCACTTCGTGCCCTCCGGTGGGTGTGCGGGCAGGGGCAGGTCCAGGATCGGGATACGCTGCTTCGACCTGCCGCGGACACACACCGCGGTGATCTGCTCGTCGTCGGTCAGGTCCACGCCGGTGACCGTGACGTCCACGCCGAGCACGATGGTCTGGAACGGCACCCCGAGATTGTCCTCGAGCATCGTGTAGAAGCCGGTAACGCACTCGCTCTCGTTGTAACAGTCGACGGTCGCCTCGGCGATCAGGGCGTCCAGCACGGCCCGATATGATCGAGTCATCCCGCCAGTTTTCCATGCCGCCACGCTGGAGTTCGGAGCCGCACCTGACGGTTGTCCCATACTGGCGTCGAACCCACGGGCAGGCCGACCTGGGCGGCAGCGTCCCGCACGATAGGGTCGAAGGCCGTGGCAACAGGTGATCAACTCGAACGCGTTCGACTTCTTCGGGACCGGGGACACACGCCCAAGCAGATCGCCCGAACATTGGGGATCCGCCCCGCCGAGGCGACCCGACTGGTCCGCGCGGTAGCCGCCCGCGCCCAAGCCGACGCGCCCGAACCCGCGCTGGTCGGTTGCTGGATCAGCCCGGCATGGAGCACCGGCCTGACGATCGCCGGCCACCCCGACTGGCCCCGGAGCGAGGGCTCCGAGTCCGGCATCGACGGCTTGGTCGCAGTGCTGGTGGCCCGCCGTCACCGGTATGACAGGGTCTCCGTCTGCGGATACCTCACCGACGCCTACTGCCTCGGCGTCAAGAACGCGATGGGCCCGGACACCATGGACGAGATAGAACTACGTGCCTTCAAGGGGGAGTTCTTCTCCGGATATCACGACGATCCTCTCGAAGCACCCATCGAGTTGGCGCGCGACGTGGTGCTTGGTGCCGTGGAGTACGCCCACGGTCTCGGCTTCGAACCACACCCGGATTTCACCCCTGCCCGAGCCCACCTTGGTCCTTGGACCGGCCCGAGCGCGATCACCTTCGGCAAGAACGGCAAGCCGTTCTACATCTCCGGCCCCTACGACAACCCGGACCCGGTCATTCGCACCCTACGAAACGTCGTCGGCGAGGGGAACTTCGATTTCCTGGCAGTTGCCGGGTAGCACAGTGTTGAGCGGTCACGGCCTGGCGAGGCGCTGGCATCGCGGCCATCGCCGCGCCGGAACGAAGCCGGTCGCTGCGGTGGCCGGGTCGGAACCACCGGTTTCCAGTGGCGGTACTGGCGTGGGCTTATCCGGGTAAGGACAACGATCTCGCCGCGATGCCATAGGGCGAACGAGTCGCGTCGTTGTGGAGTTGGCCGACCGTTCCGCCCGGGTTCGCCAGGCGTAATGGTCACGACTGGCGCGGTGACGGCGGACTACTGAGTGCGGCGGGGTCGGGGGTGTATCCGGGTGCGCGTTTGGCCAGAGAGGACGCGAGGACGCCGGTGGCCATGTCGTGGTAGTCGTGAACTTCGGCGGTGGTCTTGCCGGGGTGCGGGCGCAGGATGCGTCCGGCCTATTGGACCAGGCGTCCTCTGAAGGCGATCGGCGCGGCAAGGAACAGGGTGGCAGTCGAAGCCCTCGCCGACATACGGGCCGGTCGCCACGCCCAGCAGCGGAGCGCCGTCATCGGTGGGTTGGAACCGTTCCAGGGCCGCCGCCCGGACCTTCGCGCCCATGCCCCCACGGAGGACGACAGGGGCGAAGCCCTTGTCGTCCACTGGGTGAGTACCAGGCAGTGCCGGCCCCGGGCGAGCGTGTCGGTCACATCGGCGACGACCTGCTGGGTGCGGTCGTCGTCGGCAACGAGGTCGCGGTAGACGGCGGCGATCCCACCGGGCGCCGACGGGTCAGCGTCGCCGGTGTAGCGGAATGTGGTGGTGTGTACGTGTAGCACCGGTGTCGGGCGATCGCCCTGTCGCGGTTCCAGGTCGAGTTGCGGCGCCGATGTGCCGCCCTGGGACAACCTCTGATCATCGGCTGGGCCGATGGTGTGGCGCACCGGGCCGAGTTGCAGGGCGATGAGGTCGTCGAGTTTGTCCCGCCGGTAGGGCGTGGCGGTCAGCCCGAGCCAGCGGCGTGCCGGGATTTGCTTGACCGCGTGCTCGAACACCGCGGCGGGCACGTGATGGCACTCGTCGACCACGACCAAGCCATATCCGGCGGTGGGGCCGGCGACGTCCAGGTGGCGCGCCAACGTCTTGCGGTCGACCAGCACGAGGGCGGAGACGCCGTGCCGGGCGATCATCGAGCAGGCGATCACGGTCTCGCAGACTTCCTCGCAGCCTCCCTGGCGGCTCATGCCCACCGCCTCGGGAGTTCCCCGCCGCCGACACGCTCGGCGGGTGCGCGCCGCTCCCGGCCCAAATCCACCAGGTTTCGAGCCGGTGCCGCATCAAGGGCTGTCACACGCCGGTTCCTCGCGTACTCCTCTCCGTCCCGCTCGCCGGACCCGGACCATCTGGCAGTGCTGGCCCGTCCCGGTTTTGTCAGGGCTGCTCCCACCCTCCCCGGCATCACCCGGATCAGGCTGCCCCCAACTCCACCGTCCCGCTGCGACGGGATCAGCGGCGAAGTAGGGTCGGACCGGGGCGCGGTACTGGTCCTGCGATCAGCCCGTTTCCCCGGCCCGCCCTCCGCACCGGACGTGCGACTCTCACCGCATCCGGCGCTCCACGGATTCCCTTGGTATCGCGTGGTTCAGACCGTCGCGATCTTTGCCCACGGTGTTGGGATGTTGTAGCCCCGCCAGCGATACCGGGTGACGTGCACCCGCTGTGGAACGAACAACATGATCCCGTTCTCCTCGGGCCGCCAACCGGGCTCGCCAGTGAGATAGCGGCGCCGCAGAGTCCTCCAGTCGATCCCCGGATGCTGTTTCCGCAGCCACAAAGTCACCCGACGCCAGGTGAAGGCGTCGAGGTAGTGGAACGTGGCTGTGGACGATCCGAACCGGAAGTAGTAACACCATCCCCGCACCACCGAGTTGAGTTGGCGGAGCAGGTCGGCGAGGGTTCGGTGCCCTCTCTTGGTAGTGACCGCCCGCACTTTGCCCGTGATCGAGGCCAACGCCTTCTTCGAGGGATAGGTGTAGACGTAGTACTCGCTGGTGCCCCTCTTGCGCCTCCGTTGGATGCGGAAGCCGAGGAAGTCCAGCCCTTCATCGATGTGGCAGACACGAGATTTGGCCGCGGACAGCCGGAGCCCGAGTGGGGCGAGCACGGCTGCGACCTCATCCCACAGCGCTTCCGCGTGCTCGCGGGAACCACACACCATGATCAGGAAATCGTCCGCGTAGCGGACGATTTCGTAGGTGGCGCCCCCGCGTTTACGGTGCGCTGTCCGCCTTCCGCTGCTGCCATGAGCATCCCACTTGGCGCAGAAGTGTTCATCCAGCGCCGACAGGGCGATGTTTGCCAGCAATGGGGAAGCGATGCCGCCTTGGGGTGTGCCGGTGTTCGTGTCCAGGATCGAGCCGTCGGCGGACATGATGCCCGCCTTCAGGAATGACTTGACCAGGGCCAGAACCCGCTTGTCTCCGGCTCGTCGACGCATCCGTTCCAGCAAGGCCGAGTGCGCGATGTTGTCGAAGCACGCCTCGATATCCGCATCCAGCACCCAACGGTAGCCTTTGGTGCTGAAGTGGTGGATCTCGGCGATCGCGTCATGGGCCCGACGCTCGGGGCGGAAGCCGTAACTGACCGGCTTGAAATCCGCCTCGAAGATCGGTTCCAGGACCAGCACGAGCGAAGCTTGCACGAGCCTGTCCATCGCGGTGGGAATTCCCAACCTCCTGAGCTTTCCTCCGTTACCCGGCTTAGGAATCATCCGTTCCCGTACCGGTAGCGGAGTGAACGTGCGGGCCTTCAACCGCTCGCGCGTGTTGCTCAAGAACGCCGCGACGTCAGCGTCGGCGGTAATGAAGGCCGGGATGACCCGGTCCACGCCGGCGGTGCGCGCCCCCTTGTTCCCCCGCACCCGTTCCCACGCAACAGTCAGGAAATCCGGGTGCGTGACGAGGTTGTAGAGGTCATCGAACCTGCGGTCGGGATCATCGACGCCCATCGGTGCAGTTTGGCCTGCATCCGTCGTACCCGCAGCCAGGCCACGTTCGGGTCTGGCCACAGTTCACCGGTATTCACCAGTGTCTCCGTCCATTGCAGTTCCTCAACTACGTGAATCCGCTGGGCCGCTTCGCCATGTGGACGGCTTTCCCGCCCTCCGACTACTACCGGCCCTCCGCCCCAATCCCGGGCCATCGGCGGACGACGCGCCTTCCCCACCGGGCCCGCGTGGAGCGCGGGACCGGGTGAGAGCTCCGAGTTGGTTCCCACGTTCACTGTGTTCCGTTCGTCGGGTGAGGCGGCCAGCTTTGCCCCTGCGGTATCGCCACGGCTACGCCGCAGTCCTTCACCGTGGCCTCCCGACCGGCAAGATCAATCCGATCCAGGAGTTCCCGCCCATGCAGGCGGTGCGCACCGCGATCCAGCCCAGATCCACCGGGTTCGAGCTGGCGGAGGTCTTGAGAGGCTTTACACCGCTGGTTCCTCGCGTCCACCTTCCCGTCTCGCTTGCCGGACCCGCACCGTCCGGTAGTTCCGGTACGTCCCGTCGTTGTCGGGGCTGCTTTCCACCAGGTCCAGGCGTCTCACCGGCCCCGGCTGCCCCCAGCTTCAACCGCTTCGCTGCGACGAAACGGCGGCGCGGGCCTCACACCCGCACACGGACCCACAGCGCCTCGTGGCGCACGGTCTCTCACCTCCACTCGAATCACTGCGCTTCACGGCGCACCCACGATGCTCGGCACAGCGGTGCGATCGTCCTACTCCTGCTCGGCGTGACGGAGCGGACGGTCATGGGCTGGTCATCAACAGCGATGGCGGCGAAGTACCAGCATGTCATCGACGCGGTGAAGCGCGACGTGGCCAGCCAGGTTGATGGGCTGTTGTGGGAGTCGCCGAGCCGCAAGCTCAAGAAGAAGCGCAATAAGGGGTCGAAGAAGAAGCGGCAGCGCGGTGCTGAGGGCGAGATATCAGCCGCCTGAACGCACGGGCGGAGGTAGCTTTCGGGCATGCGCATCGGCATAACCAGCGGCGAACCGAGTTCTGGCTGGACAGCACCGGTCCACCACGCTCGGGTCTCCTGTCTGGTTCGGGCTTTCGACCCGGCGCAGCGACACGTCGTCATCGAAGGGCACTCACCAATCAGCGCTGGCTGGCACCAATTGCCGGTCGCTCTGACGAGTGCATCCGCCGAGTTTCAGAGCAGGTCTGTTCGCAACGTGCGGTTCGACATCTTGCTGACCCCGGAGGAGGTTGTCGATGCCGGCCCTGATCTCGACGCCGCCGATCAGGGGTGGCTGTACGCATGGCAGACGCCACGCCAGCCGCCGCTGCACTTACGGCTGGGCGACAAGCACGGCGAGGCACGTGCGGCTGCTCTGCGCGGGCTGGTGTCACCCTGCTGATCGACCTGCCGCATCGAGGGGAGACGGGCGTGCTGTGGTCTCCCGAGCGCGTGATCCTCGACGCCGCTCTACGGCGACTGGACGGGCAGAACTGAGACTAAAACTGAGACGAGAGCAACGAACGCCGGGCGAGCCATGATCGGCTTGCCCGGCGTTCGTGCTGCTTGCTGGCGGTGGCGGTGGGATTTGAACCCACGGAGGACTTGCATCCTCACACGCTTTCGAGGCGTGCTCCTTCGGCCGCTCGGACACGCCACCGGCGGGTACTTTACCGGATGGCTGGACGCGAGCTGACGTGGGTCACTCGCGGCGGGTGGCGAAGAAGTTGTCGAGCAGGGCGACGCACTCGGCTTCCAGGACGCCGCCGATGACTTCGGGGCGGTGGTTGAGGCGACGGTCGCGGAGCACGTCCCAGAGGGAGCCGGCCGCGCCGGTGCGGGGTTCCCAGGCGCCGAACACCACTCTGGCCATCCGCGCGAGCACGATCGCGCCTGCGCACATTGTGCACGGTTCGAGGGTTATGGCGATGGTGCATCCGCTCAGGCGCCAGCCGTCGCCGTGCCGGGCGGCGGCCGCGCGTAGGGCGAGGATCTCGGCGTGCGCGGTGGGGTCGCCGAGCCGTTCGCGGGCGTTGCCGGCCCTCGCCAGTTCGATGCCGTTCGCGTCGAACACCACGGCGCCGACCGGTACGTCCTCGGTGTCCGCCGTGGCCGCTGCCGCGTCGAGGGCCACGCGGATCAGCGACTCGTCCTCGGGTCTGCCGAGCGGGCGGCTGGTCACCATGTCAGGACTGGATGCGGTCGAGGACCTTGGTGTACTCGTCGACGAACCCGCAGCGCTGCGCGATCATCCGCAGCTGCTCGTCCGGGTAGAGATCGATCTCGTCGATGATGACCTGTAGTTCCTCCGCGGGCAGGCCCACGTCGGCCAACAGGGCGAGATCGCCCTCGGGCCACACGTCCTCGTCGTCCTCGTCGGGTGGTTCCACCCGCAGCAGGTCGAGCACGTCCGCCGCGACGTCGTAGTCCAGCGCCGCCGCCGCGTCGGACAGCAACAGTGCCACGCCACCCGGAACCGGGCGGATCAGCACGAAGAATTCGTCATCGACCGCGAGCATGCCGAACGCCGCACCGGTCGAGCGGATTCGCCGCAACTCGGTGATCGCCGCGTCGAGTTCGCCCAACGCCGCATCGTCCATCCGGGCACACCGCCACCGTCCGTCCTCACGGACGACGGACACCGCGAAGCCGTCCGGCCCCTGCACTGCCATGCGCACACCGTATGCGGCCGCGCACGGAGCCGAAAGCGGGTATCGACTAGATCGCCCGCCGCGTTGCGGCGCCGACTGCGCCAATCGGTGTCACTATCGAAGGTATGACCATCGCACCGCGCCGCCAACCAGGCAAAACATCTCAGCGGGACCTCGATCCGCGCTTCGTCGGGCTAGTGGGCGAGGCACGGTCGCTGCAACCGAGGACGGTGGCGTTGCGCCGATCGGTGCATCGGCACCCCGAGCAGGGTCTGGCACTCCCGGCTACTCAGGCGTCGGTGTTGCGGGCGCTGGAGGGGCTGCCGCTGCGGGTCAGCACCGGCCGCGGGCTGGGGTCGGTGGTCGCGGTCCTGGACGGGGCCCGGCCCGGCCCCGCCGTGCTGCTGCGCGGCGACATGGACGCCCTGCCGATCACGGAGCGGACCGGGTTGCCATTCGCTTCGGAGAACCCGGGGACCATGCACGCCTGCGGCCACGACACGCACGTAGCCATGCTCGCGTCGGCGGCGCGCCTGCTCGCCGGGCGCAGGGACGCGCTGGCCGGCCAGGTGATTTTCATGTTCCAACCGGGCGAGGAGGGTCATCACGGCGCCGAGCAGATGCTCGCGGAGGGCCTGTTGCGGGTCGCGGCCAAACCGATCGAACGAGCGCTCGCCCTGCACATGACCGCGAACGTGCGGTCCGGCTCGCTGGCGACCCGGCCTGGTCCGATCATGGCGTCCTCGGACAGCTTCACCGTGCTGGTCACCGGCAAGGGCGGGCACGGCGCCCTCCCGCACCGGTCGATCGACCCGGTTCCACCCGCCGCCGCGATGGTCGGTGCATTGCAGACCATGCTGGGCAGACGCGTCGAGGCCACCGAACCCGCGGTCCTCACCGTCGGGCGGATCACCGCGGGCACCACCACGAACGTCATCCCGGAGACGGCCGAGTTGGCCGGCACGATCCGGGCGTTGTCCGAGCCGACGCGCACGCTCCTGCACGAGGAGTTGCGCAGGGTCTGCGAGCACGTCGGTGCGGCACATGGCTGTCGGGTCGACGTGACGATCAATCGTGGCTACGCGGTCACCGTGAACGACGACGAGGTTGGCCAGCACGTGCTACAGCTGGCCGATAACGTCTTCGGCGCCGGACACGCCGAGCGGATGCCGACGCCGATGATGGGCGCGGAGGACTTCGGCTACGTGCTGCAACGTGTGCCCGGCGCGCTGGCCTTTCTCGGCGCCTGCCCACCCGGTGTCGACCCGGACGACGCCGCACCGAATCACTCCGATCAGGTGGTGTTCGACGAGTCGGCGATGGAGTACGGCGTCGCGTTCTATGCGGCGTTCGCTCTTGACGCGCTGCGCTAGCGGGCGATTACGTTGCGCTGAACGGGTCACCTGCTACCGCCCTGCGGCACGCGCAGTGACCAGGCAAGATGGGTCCGGTGCGGGATGTGTGCGTACTGGGGCTTGGATTGATCGGCGGGTCGGTGCTACGGGCCGCGGTCGCCGGTGGGCGGCGCGCCTGGGGCGCGAGCGCCTCGGCGACCGACACCGAGCAGGCCGCGGCCGACGGGTTCACCACGTACCGGTCGGTGGCGGACGCGCTGCGGACGGCTGCGGAAGCGGACGCGCTGATCGTGGTCGCGGTCCCGCTGCCCTCGGTTGACGACGTGCTCGGCAAGGTCGCGGCGCACGCGCCGAACTGCCTGATCACCGACGTGGTGAGCGTGAAACGTCCGGTCGCGGACGCGGTCGACCGGCTACTGCCCGGCGCGCGGTATGTCGGCGGCCACCCGATGGCCGGCACGGCCGAGTCCGGCTGGCCAGCTGGATCGGCCGAACTGCTGCGCGGCGCGGCCTGGGTGATCGGCATCGAGGAACAGACCCCGGTCGCCGACTGGCTTGAGGTGGCCGGTCTGGCCCTGGACTGCGGCGCGCAGGTCGTGCCGGCCGGGCTCGACGAACACGACGCCGCCGTTGCGCGGATCTCGCACCTGCCGCACCTGCTCGCGGCTGTCCTCGCCTCGGTCGGTGCGGACGGCGGCGCGCTGGCGCTGTCCTTGGCCGCTGGTTCGTTCTGCGACGGGACACGGGTCGCGGGAAGCAGGCCGGAGCTGGTCAGGGCCATGTGCGAGGGGAACAGGACGGAGCTGCTCGCCGCCGTCGACGATGCGCTGGGCCGGCTCGGCGCGGCGCGGGGTTCGTTGGCGTCCACCGGGTCTCTCGCGGTCACCATCAACGCCGGTCACACCGCACACGGACAGTTGATGGCGATGCGTGCGGCCGGACCTGAACAGGTACAGGTTGACCTGGCCGAACCGGACGCACTGGACACATTGCTGTCGTATGGTTCGGCGGGCGGCCGGGTTGTCGCCCTGGCCGGGAAAACCGCGACTGTCCAGGTCGTCGCCGAGAAGGAGAGCAACTGACCGGCACCTGATCACGGGTGGAAAACGATATGTGACCCACGCCTCACCAGCGGCCTAATGTCGGTCCGTGGAGCGCCGTCACGTGGTCGCCGCGCTCGCCGGGCTGCTCCTGGTCGGCGGGGCCGTCGGCGTGCTCCGCTTCGCCGGCCAGGCACAACTCACCTCGATCGCGCCGCCCACCGCGCCACCCCCACCGACGTCGCTGACCAACTATGCGGCTCAGGGCGTGCTCGTCCCCAGCGCCGGCGCGGCACCACCCGCACCCCGCCGACTGGTCGTCACGCCCGGCCCGCATCGATTACAGGTGACCTGGGGCTCGGCCATGCCCGGTGGCGGACACGATCCAAGGGGCGCGGTCGGCTATGACGTCCACTGGGGCAGCGGACCAGGCAAGCTGACCAGCGAACGGCTGGTCGCCGAGCCGGCCGTGGAAATCGACGGACTGGCCAACGATGCGACCACGACCGTCTCGGTCAGCACGGTCGACGCGTTCGGCCAGCGGTCCACACCCAGCATCACCAGCGGCAGGCCGCGCGCCGACGCCGGCACGTACTCGTTCCTCGACGACTTCCACGAGGCGGTCGTGCCAGACCCCCGGCTCTGGCGGATCAGCAGCCAGGACGCGTGCACCAACGCCGACCGCGGCAGCGGCGCGGCCGACCAACTGCTCATCACCGACACGTGCCAGGGCGCCCAGGTGACGCTGCGGTCCCGCACCCCTCTCCGCCTCGGCGCGCCGACCGCGACAGGCGAACTGGGTCGGTTGACCATCGACACGGACGCACCGGGTGAGAACGGCGAACTCGACCTCGACCTGGTGCCCGGCCCCGTCGATCTGCTTGACGAGTCCGCTCCCGGCCCGCCGGTCCGGCTGAGTCCCGTCTCCGCACTTGACGATCCGGAGCTGCCGCCGGGCACGATCCGCGTCCAGATCAACACCAGCAGCGGCCCGGCGTCCGCGTCCGCCCAGGTTCTCGTCGCACCAGGCACGCCGAGGCTCGCGGTCGCCACCCAGCACCTCGCCTCGGTGCCGTTGCCGCTGACCGGCCTGTCCGCGCGCTGGGACGTGGTGTTGCGCACCGACGGCGTCCACGTGCTGCGTAACGGGGTCGAAGTCGCCACCGGCAATGTGGTGCCAACCTGGACCACCGCGACGGCGCTGGTCGGGTTCGGCGGCCCGATCGTCGGCGACCTGAACGCGGCCATCAACCTGATCGGCTTCGGCGGCGCCCCGACCAGCCCTCCGCCCCTGCTGATCCCGCCGGACGTCCAGCCGCACGCCATCGCGCTCGGCATGACCACCCCGGTCACGCCTGCGATGCACGGCGTGGCCGCGGTCGGCGGAGTGAGCAGCGCGCAGTTGCGCCTGACCGTGCTGCCGGTGGCCGGCACGCCGCAGACTCCGGTGTCGAACGGGACAGGGCCGCCGCCGACCTTCCAGGTCGAGGTGGACGGGCGGCGCTTCCCCACCGAACCCGCGATTCCCGGCACGCCGCTGCTGTCGGCGGTCCGCTATCCGCTGATCGCGGAGTTGCCGCCCGATGTGCTGGTGCCGCAGGCCGGCGCGGTCCCGGTGATCGTGCTGACCAATGTGGCGACCACTGGCCAGACCAACTTCGAAGTGCTCGCCGCCGACCTCGAACTCATCCTCGCGCCCGGTACGAAGCCCTCCGTGCCCCAACCCGTCGCGGCCGAGCCACCGCTGCCCGGCTCGTTGGCGATCCCGACCATGACGCTGCTGGACGCGGGCGGCCTCCCGCTGCCGGCGAACCAGCCGTTGCCGGCCGGCCGGGTCGTACTCGACATCGCGCTGGACGGGCCGGCCGGCGAGCGGGTCAACGGCCAGATCGCCGGCTTGGCCGGGTTCGACGTGTGGCTCGACGGGACCAAACTCGCCACGGTGCCCACCACTGCGGGCGGGCCGGGCATCGCGGGCGAATGGCAGATCGCGCTGGACACCGGCGCCATGCCGCCCGGCCAGCACACGATCGACATGCACGGCTTCAGCACAGATCGAGCGATCGCATCGGTGTCGACGGCCGTGACCTTGGACCGATCCAGTTGAGTGACCTAGCCGGCAATGGGCGGCTGACGGGTAGTCGCTGTGTCACGATCGCTCACATGGGCGCGGTGATCATCGATGCGGCGAGGACCCCGTTCGGCAAGTACCGAGGCGGTCTGTCCGGGATCCGAGTGGACGACCTGGCGACCCTGCCGGTCACCGAACTGCTCACCCGGCACAGCGAGAAGCTCGACCCGACCGCCATCGACGACGTGATCTACGGCAACACCAACGGCGCCGGCGAGGAAAACCGCAACATCGGCCGGATGGTCGCGCTGCTGGCCGGCCTGCCGACCAGCGTGCCAGGCGTCACCGTGAACCGATTGTGCGCGTCCGGCGGCGAGGCCATGGTGCAGGCCGCGCGGGCGGTCGCCACCGGCGACGCGGACCTGTTGATCGCCGGCGGCGTCGAAGGAATGACCAGGGCGCCGTTCGTGATGCCGCGTGCGGAGCGGCCCTTCCCGGATCGGGTGGAGACCGTGTCGACCGCTCTCGGCTGGCGACTGGTCAACCCGAAGATGCCCACGAACTGGACGATCCCGCTCGGTCTTGCCGCCGAGCAGGTCGCGGTCGAGTTGGGTATCGACCGTGCCGCCATGGATGAGTGGGCGTTGCGCTCGCACCACCGCGCCGGGGCCGCATGGGCTGCGGGCGTGCACGACGGTTTCGCGTTCGAGGTGACCACACAGTCGGGTGTGCTGCGCCAGGACGAGTCGGTGCGCGCGGACACGACGATGGAGAAGCTCTCCGGCCTCAAACCGGCCTTCTCAGCGGACGGTCCCGTCACGGCGGGCAACTCCTCGCCGCTCAACGACGGCGCGTTCGCGTCGATCATCGGCAGTCGGGAAGCGGCGGGTCGGCTCGGCGTGGAACCGCTTGGCGAGATCATCGGCTCCGCGGTGACCGCGGTCGATCCGGACCGGTTCACGATCGCGCCGGTCTCCGCGATCAACAAGCTGCTCGGCCGGTTGTCCATGAGCACAGAAGAAGTCGCGCTGTGGGAGATCAACGAGGCGTTCGCCGCGATGGTGCTGTCGGTGTTGCACCATCTGCCCTCGGTCGACCGCGAGCGGGTCAACGTGCACGGCGGCGCGCTGGCCTACGGTCACCCGCTCGGCGCGTCGATGCCGAGGGTGATCGTGGACGTGGCCCGGCAGCTACGCGTGCGCGGCGGCGGGATCGGCATTGCCGCGGCCTGCATCGGTGTCGGGCAGGGCATGGCGGTCGCCGTCCGGGTGTGAGTCCACGGCCGGCCATTGAAACCAACCCACGCGCAGCCCCCTCCCAACCCGGGGGGAGCGCCCCGCGTCGAGCCTATCGCGGCGTTGGGGGTGGGCCAAATGGGTCGGCGCGGGGTGTGGATGAAATTCGGGGGGTGTGGATGGCTTCAACCGGCGCTGGTCAGACCAGGTGGGCCAGGTTGGGGAAGTTCGCGACCAGGCCGTTTTCGGTGACGGTGAGGTCGACCTTGTTGCCGCCGGTTTCGTAGCACACGACAGCCCGCGGCGGCTCGCCGTCCAAAGTGGACACCGTGCGGTAGGTCTCCTCGCGGACCGCGATCTGCAACTCGGGCAGGGAAAGGAAGATCACCGGCTGGGTGTATTCGCCGGATTCGCGGTGCAGGTTGAGCCTGCGAATGGGCAGTGCGTTGGTGAACAGCACGTCCTGGATGTTCACCTCGACCGCGCCTTCGTACGTGCCTCGGTGCACGCCGGAGCCGTCGTCGACGAGCCAGTTGCCCTCGCCACTGCGGCTCAGCGACACCTGACGCTCGTAACCGACCGACGTGCTGCGGACGAGCACCCGACGCACGATGCCGGATTCGTCGATGGTCAGCTCGTACTCGGCGCTGTAGGTGCCCTCGGCGTCGGGGGCCACGATCAGCCTGCCGGACGCGCGCATGCGCAGTTCTGGACCGAACAGCAACCGGACCGACTCCAGTCGGGAGACGGACTCGCCCTGCCAGGTCAACATGGCGTGCCTTGGTGCCGACGGTGCGCTGGTCTCGCCAGGTCCGCCGTCATGCAGGACCGGCTGCGCTGAGCTGGAAGAATTCACTGTCCACCTGGGTTAGCCGAACGACAATTCCAACGCACCCGACCTTGGTCGGGCCCTTCGAGGCAGCCTACCGGAGAGCGATCCTCGCGTCCCAGCTTCGGCAGGCGCCCTGACCAACCCTCGCTCAGCGCTGTTGAACACGCGGGAGCAGTCGGCGCAACGGCGCGAACGGCCGAACGGAGTCCAGGTCGGGGCCACGCAGCCCAGCGATGACCTGGGCGACGTCCGCCAAGACCGGCGCGATGATCGGGTCGGTCGACACCGGCTGCTCCGGCACTGGCGCGCCGTCGCGGACCGCGTCGGCGAGCGCGGTGAGGGTGGCGACCAGGGCGTCCACCTCGGGCTCTTGGGGGATGGGTTCGCCGTGGTCGATCTCGACGGCGATTCTGGTGATCGAGCTGGTCAACCGCTCAAGGGCGACGATCGACGGGTACCAGGCGGCGGCGCGTCTGCCCGCGGTGAACGGCTCGACGAGCACGCGCTGGAACTCCGTGCGCAGGTCGGACAGCTGGCGGTAGGTGCGCCGCCGCAGCGAGGACCGGCCGCGCGGGTCGGCGCGCAGGGCGCGATCGGCGTAGCGGCTGATCGCGTGGATCGCGTCGGCGAGTTTGCCGCCGAGTTGCGGGGTCCTGCTGGCCGGCCACAGCAGGTAGCCGAAGATCAGCACGACCGCACAGCCGACGACGGTGTCGAGCAATCGGGCGAGCACGAGGTCCCAGGTGCCGGCGCGGCCGAGGTCGAGCTGGACGACGACCAGCGGGGTGAGCACGGTTGCGAACATGCCGTAGTTGCGGACCTGCGCGATCGGCAGCAGGAAGCCGATGATCGCGACGAGCAGGACCAGCACCCAGCCGTTGGGGTTGATGGCCAGGATGCCGGCGCCGACCAGGGCGCCGACGAACGTACCGCCGCCACGCAGGATGGCCCGGCCGAACACCGAGCCGAAGTCCGGTTTGAGCACGATCGCGACGGTCAGGAAGACCCAGTACGAGCGGTCGAACGGCAGCAGGTCGACGAGCAGGCCGGCGATGGCCATGCACAGCGCGAGCCGCAGCGCGTGCAGCCAGATCGCCTTGCCGCCGAGCGTGTCGTCCAGCCAGGTCTGGACGCGGTCGCCGAAGGTGGATGTCCTGGTCGTCGCGGGCAGGTGTGGGGCCGGGTGGTCGGCTGACATGGCGTCGAGGACGCCGTAGAGGCCCTCGGCGAGGGCGAGGACTCGGGGTGAGCCGGTTTCCGGGAGGTCGAGTTCGGGCATGGGCTCGTCGTCGTGGATGGCGGCGCCGACGGCGGCGACCGCGTCGATCAACGACTTCGGTGGCCGGTGTCGCGCGTTGGCCAGGGCGACGGCGGCCTCGACGACCGGAGTGGTTTCGCTGAGCGCGACGAACAGCCGTCGGTAGATCTGGTCGCGGCCCTGTAGGTGGGAACGGGCGGTGAGCAGGGCGTCGTAGGCGGCGTTCAGCGCGGCGGTGAGCTGTAGGCGGGCGGGACCGGCCGCGGGGGTGCCGGCCGAGGAGAGCAGTGCGACGATGTGGTCGTAGACCTTGGCGACCAGGGCACGTTCGGGTGCGGTGGCCAGGACCGGCCAGGCGGCCACGGACAGCAGCAGCGCGAACGCGGCACCGCCGATGAAACAGCCGACCGCGACGGCGGGGCCGACCAAGGTCGCCTCGTGCGTGCCGAGCACGACGTAGACGAGCAGTTGCAGGCTGGCGAGGGACGCGTTGTTGCCGGCGCCGCTTATCAGCGCGGAGATCGCCGCGACCAGCACGATCAGGCCGGTGGTCCACCAGCCGTGCTCGCCGACGACATCGCCGAGGAGGAACCCGATCGCACCGGCGAGCACGGCGAATCCGCTTCGCCGCCAGCGGTCGCGGTACGGGCCGGAGACCGAGGTGACGGTGGCGACGAGCGAGCCGATCGAGAACAGGATGCCGGCGGCGAGGTGGTTGGCGGCGAGGCCGATCGCGATCGGCGCGGCGATGCTGACCGCGGCCCGGCTGGCGCGCTTCCAGTCGATCGGCGCGGGCCTCGGCTTGAGCAGCGCGCTCAGCCAGTGCGGGGCCGCGACCGGAGGCGGCGGTTTCGGTTGGGGCGCGGCGGTGTGGGGCTCGTCCGGGTCGAACGACGGAACCGCCTCGGCAGGCTGCCGAGGCGGTTCCGGTTCTTCGCGCTGTGGCCCGGTCACGCACTCAACTTAGTGCGCTTGCCAGGTTCTTCGCTCAGGCTGCGCGCTTGAGCTTGCGCTGCACCAGCAGAAACAGGCCGCCTGCCGCGACGAGCAGGATGCCGAGGATGATCGGACCGGTCGCCGAGACACCGGTGTAGGCCAGGCCCGGCTGCTGCCCGGCCTTGGTGGCGGTGGTGCCGGTGCTCGGGGTGGTCGGCGTGGTGGCCGCGGCCTGGGTCCAGCTGGCGGTGACCTCGGTGACCTTGGTGGTCTGGCCGGCCGCGATCAGTTCCTGGCTGTTGTCAGCAGTGAAGATCATGCCACTCGGGGCGTCGGCGGAGAGGGCAACGGAACCGGTGCCGGCTGCCGCGCTCGTGGCGACCTGGAGGTAGAACTTGGTGCGGTTGGCCAGGTCGCTGCCGGTGAGCTGCTTGCCGTGGGCGTTGACCACGGTCACGCCGCTGGGCAGCTTGGTGACGTCGAGGCCGAGGTGGGTCAGGTTGGTGCTCACGGTGAACGGCCCGACCAGCTTGCCGATCGTGCCGGTGGCCTTGTCCGGGGTGACGCTGATGGTGCCCTCGTCGATGCCGACGTTGGCCGAGCCGATCGCGTTGGTCAGGTAGTTGTACAGGCCGACCAGGTCAGCGTCTTGTCCCTGGGTATCCAGGTTCGCCGCGTCGCTGAAGTGCCAGATCGCGGCCTGGGTGCCGCTGATCGCGTCGGCGGCGGAGATGGTGTCCGGCAGTCCCGCGTTCTTCGAGAGCTGCGGTAAGTCCGTGATCGCCGGGTAGGAGTTCTGCAGGATCCAGTTGATCTTCTTGTTGTTGTCGTGGAACTTGTCGTTGTCGCGGAACGTCGAGCCCTGCCGGTCGATGAACGACGACCAGTCGCCGGCCCGTAGGGGGGCTTGGCCATTCAGGGTGGTGGTGATGTCGATGCAGTAGGCGTCGGTGACCTCGTCCGGGAAGCCGGCGCGCACGATCTGGATCTTGTTCAGTTCGCCATTGGTTGTCACCGAGCCGCCACCTTCGGCAGGTGACTTGTCCATGGTGACCGTGGTGCCCCTGCCGTCGCCACCGATGAACGTGGCGGTGCTTCCGTCGCCGGATTGCGGGTTGCCGGCGCCGCTGGTCCCGGCGGACGCGGGAAGGACGCCGATCATCAGCGCGGTCGAGACGCCGAGTACGGCGGCGCCAACGCGCACCAAGCTGGTCCGGGAAGCCATGAGTCTCCTTGAAGTGTGTCGCGGCTTTTCTCCACAAAGCCGAAGCGCGGCGTCACAGTATTGGGTTGATCAAGATGACGAAGACTCAGGCCGTCGGGCCGAAAAGACGTTTGTGACCAGCGACTATTCAGAGGGCGTCGGGTACGCGGGCCTGCGCGGCCGGCCGGTAATCGGTTGACTGCGCTGCGGATGCGCTTACCCGACAGCAACGCGGTTTTACGGAAAGTGGCCGGTCGCGGTGTTTCTACTGGTCGACCGTGAGAGGGTGGTCACATAAAGTGAACTATGCGCGTATTCGTTATCTGATTGTGATTGCGCGGCCCTCCCGACGACGGGCCACAGGCTCATGGCGAAAAGCACGAGCAGCGGGCCGGAACCCGGATCGGTCGCGTGACCGGTGAACAGGCCGCCGAGGTCCTGGCCGAAGATCCCGGTGAACACGGCGAGCACCATGCCGACGATCAACGCGGCCTTGCGCGTGCGCGAGTCGAAAACGCCGATACCGGCGAACACCGCGCACAGTCCGATCAGGACGGCGAAGACCAGGCCGTTGCCCGCGAAAACGCCGCCTACCGCGGAGTTCACCTCGGCGAGCCAGGCCGGCTCGTCCTGGCCGGCGTTGACCAACTGCGCAGCAGGCACGCCCGCCGCGTGGTTGAGGGGTTCGAACTCCAGTAGCGCGAGGCCGATCCAGACCACCAGCCAGGCGTAGCGGACCCACCGTCTACAGTGGATCGCACCGCCGTCGACGACCGACGGCCACAACGCCAGGCCGAGGATCGCGTAGAGGACCGCGGCACCGGGCGCGCCGGTGACCAGGCCGGTGCCGTCCATGCCGAGGCCGCCGAAGCCCTCGCCGACGATCCACACGCCCAACGCCCACCCGATCGACACGCCGCGCGTGATGTTCGCGGTGCGCGGCAACAGCAGACCAAGGCCGAGCGCGGCCTGAAGGGTCGCGAAGATCGTGTTGAACAGCACGGGATGCGCGAGGAGCAGGTCGGCGACGCTGAGGTTGACCGAGGTGACGGGGCCCGGCAGCCCCATGTTCGCCATGCCGAGGATGCCTTCGAAGAAGTCCCTCGTGAACATGAACGGCTGGAACTGTAGGGCCCCGTCGACGAGCCAGAGCACCCCGAGCGCGATCTCCAGGCCGCGGCGGGTGACTCTCACGCCCGCCTCAGGCCGGCCAACCCGGCCACTCCGGTGAGCGCGGCGAGCGCCACGACGCCCGCGGATTCGACCGCCAGGGTGGTCGGCACCAGGAACGCCTGCACCGACTCCTGGAAGCCGAACAGCCCGCCAGGCACCAGGATCGCGGCGACCAGCGCGGCGAGGGTGCCGAGTTCGAACAGGGCGCCGAGCAGCGCCGCGACGCCGAGGAAACGACGTGGTGCGCCGAGCACCGTGACGGTCAGGATGGCGCCGCCGATGCCGTTGAGCAGGAACAGCAGGCCGATGGTCGGCACGCCCCGATAACCGTTGAGGTAGAGGTAGACGTGGATCCCGGCCATCGCGGCCAGCAGCCCCGCGCCGACGACGCGCAGGCCGAGGCCGAGCAGGTCACGGCCGGAGCGGGCGGCGGGCACGGCCGCGGCCTGACTAGTAGCCACCGTAACCACCGCCGCCGCTGTTGCTCGTTGCCTGCTGGGTGGTTGCCGCCGGCTGGCTACCGCCGCCACCCGCGGCACCGCTGCCGGACACGGTGATCTTCGTGTCCATGCCGAGCGACTTGTGGCCGGGCACCGGGCAGAAGACGTCGTAGGTGCCGGCACTGAGCGTGACGGTGAGGTCGGCGGACGAGCCCGGCTGGAGGCCGCCGGTGCGCTCGCCGCTCAGGCCCGGCCCGTCGATCTCAAGGGCGTGACCGACCTGGCCCGCGTTCTTGGTGACGAAGGTGTACGTGCCCGGCGCGAACGTGCTGCTGGACAGCTCGATCTTGTATTCGGTCAGCGTGGCCGTGACCTGCGTGCCGGATGTCGAGCCCGCTGACTGACCGCTGCTGGCGGCCGTCGTCGGCGCCGAGCCGCCGCTGCTGCCGCCGGACGGGGTCGATCCGCCGGAGCCGCCGCAGGCCGCGGTCAGCAGGGCGACGCCGCCGAGCACCGCGCCTGCCACGGTCAACCGAGCCCAGTTACCGCCGGTGATGCCGTCGGCGGGGGTCGCAGAGGTCCGCATGATGTCCCTTTCGTCGTTGGTCGACTACGCCAGGTCTACGGGCGGGCTCGGCAAACGGATTGCCGTCGACGGGGGCACAATCGCGGGAATCGACACGGACGGGGACCCACCATGCACTCCGAGCGAGAGGCAATCCCGCTGCCCAGTTCATCCGTAGACGATGGTGTGAGCAGGATCGGGATCCCCATCGAGCGGCTGGCGGACGAGACGCTGCTGGCCGGGCTCGCCACCGGCGACGCCGAGATCGCGGTCGCGTTCGTGCGCAGGTTCCAGCGCAAGGTCTTCGGTGTCGCGGTCGCCGTGCTCGGCGATCCGGTGCTGGCCGAGGACGTCGCCCAGCAGACCTTCGAGCGCGCGTGGAAGCACGCTGCCGTTTTCGACGCCCGCAGGGGCTCGGTGCAGGCGTGGCTGACCACGATCGCGCACAACCTGGCCATCGACATGGTGCGCGCGCGCAGGGCGACTCCGGTCGATCCGGCCGAGCTGACCACGTTGCTCGGGATGATGGTGGACACGCCGGAGCGCCAGGCCATCGCCAACGAGGCGTCCGGCGAGCTACACAGGGCGCTCGCCAGGCTGCCGCACGATCAGGCCAGGGCGGTGGTGATGGCCGGGATCTACGGCATGACAGGCAATGAAATCGCGGATTTCGAGGGAATTCCGCTGGGCACCGCGAAAACTCGGATCAGGGCGGCGATGACGAAGCTGCGCGCGAGCTTGGTGGGAAAGCAGGCGAACGATGGCTGAGCGCGACTGCGCACGACTGCGCGAACTCGCACCTGAGCTGGCGCTCGGCGTGCTGACCGGCGAGGAGCGCGCCGAGGCACGCAAGCATCTGGCCACCTGCCCGGAATGCCGCGAACACGTGCTCGAACTCACCTCGGTCGGCGACGGCCTGCTCGCGCTGGTGCCGGGGGCGGAACCGCCGGTCGGCTTCGAGGATCGGGTGCTCACCAGGCTGGGCATTTCCGCTGGTCAGCAGGCCGCACCTACCCAACCGATCCCGGTGGCGCAGGTGCGGGTGGCGGTAGCCACGCCGATGCCGGCGCCCACGTCGGCGCCGATGCCGCGGCAGGCACCGGTGGCGGATCTGGAGCGCGAGCGGGCCCGGCGCGGCGCGCGGCGGTGGGTGCCGATCGCCGCGGCGGCGGCCGCGATCGCGCTGGTGTTCGGCTTCGGCGGCTGGGCCATGGGCCTGAACAGCCGGAGCGGCCAGGCCACCGCGACAGCACCGAACCCGGCGGCCACGCCGTTGTTACGGGGCACGCTGCTCAGCGCGGACCGCAAGGCCATGGGTCAGGTGTGGGCCTGGCCGGGCAGGCCGTCGTGGGTGTACATGGACGTCGAGGTCGAGCAGCACACCGGCATGAACCTCACCTGCCAGGTGCAGCGGGCCGACGGGTCCACGGTCACGATCGGCACGTTCGCGCTGGACGACGGCTACGGCCACTGGGGCGCGCCCGCGCCGGTCGGCAAGGGCGAGAAGGCGCGCCTCGTCGACCCGGACGGTGCCGTGATCGCGAGCGCGACGCTGAGCTGAACCCGGACGCCGGTCCGGGTTCTTCAGCCCGTGCTCAGCCATGGCTGGCATCGTCGAGTTCATGTTGAAGGCAACCAAAACGACCATGATCGCCGGAGCGGCCGTCGTCGCGCTCATCGGAATCGGTGGTGGTGTTGCGTTCGCCACCAGCGGCAGCGCCTCGCCTACACCGACCACGCTGACCGCGGCGACCACGTCTACCGGGCCGGCCAGGTCTACCACGTCTACCGGGTCGACCGCGCACAAGCACCGCGGTCTGCTGGCCCGCACCGAGCACGGCCAGGTGACCGTACGCACCAAGACCGGTACCGAGGTGATCGACCTGCAACGCGGCCAGGTGAGCGCGGTCAGCCCGACCTCGATCACGGTCAGGAGCCAGGACGGCTTCTCAGCGACCTACGTGGTAGACAACACGACCAAGGTGCGCAAGACCGGTCAGCGCAGCACCATCGGCAGCGTTGCCGACGGCGACAACGTGGTGATCGCGGCCGTGCACAGCGGCAACACCGACACCGCGAAGCGCATCGGTGACCACGGCGCCAAGCCGGCCCCGACCACCCACTGAGCCAGCTACGACTGACCCCCGTGACGCTGACCCCCGTGACGCGGGGGTCAGTCGCGTCGCGGCTCCAGTTCGGCCAGCGAGTCCTCCAGGTAGGTGAGCAGCCGCTGGAGGTGCGGCACGTTGCGCCGGCATCCGGTCAGGCCGAAGTGCAGCCGGCCCGCGTACGTGGTCACGGTGATGTTCAGGGCCTGGCCGTCGAGCACGATCGACATCGGGTACACGCCCTGCATGCGCGAGCCGTTCCAGTAGAGCTCCTGGTCAGGGCCGGGCACGTTGGAGATGATCACGTTGAACGGCGGCCGGGTGCGGTCGACGAAGCCGGGGATCGGGGACAGGCCGAGCGGCGCGATGGTCAGCGCGGAGAGCGTGAGGATCTGGAGCGGGGTGCGCCCGGACAGGCCCTGTTTGGCCGCGCCGATGGATTCCTGGATGCGTCTCATTCTGGTCACCGGGTCGGCCTCGTCGGTGGCCAGGTCGCAGAGGGTGAAGCCGATGGCGTTGCCCGAGTCGGTGCCGTTCGAGCTGATCTGCCGTGCGCGCAACGAAACCGGCACGGCCGCGACAAGGCCCTGCGCGGGCAGGGCGTCCATTTCCATCAGGTAGCGACGCAGCGCGCCGGCGGACATGGCCAGCACGAAGTCGTTGAGGGTGGCGTTGTGCAGGGCGCGGGCCCGCGCGATCCGGTCCAGCGCCCAGTCCTGGGCGGCGAAGCGCCGCGCGCCGGTGATGCTGCCGTTGAGCATGGTTTTCGGCGCCTGGAAGGGAAGTTTGCGTTCCGGCTCGGACAGCCCCTTGGTCACCGTGTCGGCCAGCATGCCCGGCACACCCGCCACGTCCTCGACCAACTGCCTGATCTGCTGGCCCAGGCTGCGCGCGACCCTGGTGTCCGAGGATGTGCGCGGCTGCTCGGGCAGCGCGAACACTCCGGGCATGCCGGCCAGTTCGGGATTGTCGGACAGGGCGCGTTCCATCCAGCGCAGGGCCGACACGCCGTCAAGCACGGCGTGGTGCACCTTGGTGTAGACCGCGTACCGGTTGCCTTCGAGTCCCTCGATCAGGTGCAGTTCCCAGAGCGGGCGATGCCGGTCGAGCAGGGTGCCGTGTAAGCGGGAGACCAGCGCGAGCAGTTCCCGCACCCGACCCGGCCTCGGCAGCGCGGAGAAGCGCACGTGGTACTCAAGGTCGATGTCGTCCTCCTGGCGCCACGACCACTGGCCGAGGCTGGTCAGCGCGCGGACCGGCTTGCGAAGGAAGACCTCGTGCACGTGGGTCGACTCGACGAGCCGCCGGTACACACCGTTGAGGTAGTCCGGCCCTGCGCCCTCCGGCAACTCGAACAGTTGCAGGCCGCCGACGTGCATCGGATGCTCGCGGGTCTCCGCGATCAGGAACATCGAATCGGTCACCGGCATCATCGCGCTGACCACCTGCCCTTCGTGCGGAAAGCGTAGTTGCTTGATCGGCAATTGCCGAGTGCTGCGTCGCGTTCCCAGGTCGGGATATGGTCCGACGAGCCGCACGGATTTCGGCGGAGTGCACAGCGAGGAGGCATCCGGTGAGCGAGATCGACAAGCCGAACGCTGCCCGCATCTACGACTACATGCTCGGCGGCAGCCACAACTTCGAGGTGGACCGCAAGTTCGCCGACGACATGATGGCCGCGACCAACTCGACGCCGCGTTCGTACCGGATGAATCGTTCCTTCCTGCGCCGCGCGGTCCGCTTCATGGTTGACAACGGCATCGACCAGTTCCTCGATCTCGGCTCCGGCATCCCGACCGTTGGCAACGTGCACGAGGTCGCGCAGTCGATCAACCCGGATGTCCGGGTTGTGTACGTGGACAACGAGCAGGTCGCGGTGTCGCATTCGCGACGGATGCTCGCCGACAACCCGAACGCGATCATCATCGATGCCGATCTGCGGGACACCCGCGCGGTGCTCGGCCACCCGGAAACCCAGCGGATGCTCGACTTCAGCAGGCCGGTCGGCCTGCTGATGGTGGCGATCTTCCACTTCATCCCGGATCGCGACCGCCCGATCGAGATCGTGGCCAGGTATCGCGAGGCACTGCGTGGCGGTGGCTATCTCGCCATGTCCCACTTCACCGGCGACGACAGGGCCATCACCTCAGCCACGCTGGGCGCGCAGTGGTACCAGCAGACCGCGAATCCGCTGATCATGCGCACCAGAACCGAGTTCGAGGCGCTGCTGACCGACGTCGAGCTGGTGCCGCCCGGAGTGACCTGGGTGCAGCAGTGGCACCCGGACAACAGCGAACCGGAGCTGGCCATCCCCTCGGAATCGGCGATCTACGCTGCGGTCGGCCGGATCCCCTCGGTCCGCTGACCGCTTCCAGGCCGCCGAAATGTAACTGGAGCACCGCTCAACTTACAGTTCTTCCAGAAAAACAAGAGGCTGACGGTCACGATTCAGCAACGGTGACCCGCGATGCCTTGGGGTCAGCGGATTCCTGGCCGTAACGTCGTGGCCACCAAACCGTAAGCGCTTACAGTTTTTTCTGGGCGCGGAATGGGGTGTCGATGACGACCGATCCGCCCGAGCGGATGCTGACCATCTACGACGTCGCCGAACGAGCAGGCGTGTCGATCGCCTCGGTCTCCCGAGTGCTCAACGGCCATCGCAGTAGGCCGGACACTCAGGACCGGGTGATGGCGGCGGTGCGCGAACTCGGCTTCGTGCCGAGCGGCGCTGCGCGCGCGCTGTCCGGGCAGCTCAAGGAGGTCGCCGCGGTCGTGTTCCGGCACGCGGCCGAGTCTCCCGAGGGCGCGTTCTCCGACGAGGACGAGAGCCTGATGTTCGCCGACGTGCTCAACCGCGGCATCGAGGCGGGCGCCCGAGCGCGCGGATTCGACCTGCTGATGAGCTCGGTCGACGTCTACGACCACAGCCCGCAGGGCCGGATCGCCTCCCTGGCCGGCAAGAGCGACGGCCTGATCCTGCACGACAAGGTGCTCAGCGCCGTCGGCATCACCCGCGTCGCACGCCGCACGCCGGTGGTGACGCTGGCCGGCACCGCGACCGAGGCGAGCGTGAACGTGCGCAGCGACAACGCGTTCGGCATGCGCGAACTCACCAGGCACCTGGTCACGGAGCACGGCTACCAGACCCTCGCCTACCTGGCCGGACATGTGGACAGTCCGGACAACATCGCCCGCACCGAGGCACTGGAAATGGTGGCCTCCGAGGCGGGCGCCGAGGTGTGGACCGGCGAGATCTGGCGCGGCAACTACCTCGCCTCCGGCGGCGCGGCCGTGATCAGCCGCATCCTCGAACGCGAACTGCCGTTGCCCAACGTGATCATGTGTGCGAACGACCAGACCGCCATCGGTGTGATGTTCACGTTGGCCCAGCACGGTATTCGCGTGCCGGAGGACATCGCGGTGACCGGGTTCGACGACATCCCGGTCGCGCGTCACCTGCACTCCCAGCTGACCACCGTGCGCCAGCCGATCAAGAAGCTCGGCGCGACCGCGTTCGACGCGCTCTACGCGTTGATCACCGGCGCGCAGCGGCCAGATCAGGACATCGTGCTGCCAACCGAACTGGTGGTGCGCGGTAGCTGCGGGTGCCCGTTCGAGTCGACCGGACCGGTGATGTCGGCATGATCCACTTGTTGCGGCGCATAGCCTTCTACGTGGTGACCGCGTGGGCCGCGGTGACCGTGAACTTCTTCATCCCGCACCTGATGCCCGGCGACCCTGTCCAGAACCTGATCGCCAGGCAACAGGGAAAGGCCAGCCCACAGGCGGTCCAGGCGCTGCGGATACAGCTCGGCCTTACCGGCCACCAGTCGTTGTGGTCGGAGTACCTGCACTACTGGTCCCAGCTCGTGCACGGTGACCTCGGCATCTCCACCAGCTTCTTCCCCGCTTCGGTTGGCAGTGTGCTCACCGCCGCCCTGCCGTGGACGATCGTGCTGGTCGGAGTGTCCACTGTGATCAGCTTCGTGATCGGCACGCTGGTCGGCGTGTTGGTCGCCTGGCGCCGTGGGTCCTGGCTGGACGGTGTGCTGCCGGTGGCCACGTTCTTCCAGGCGGTGCCGTACTTCTTCTTCGCGCTGATCGTGCTCATCGTGTTCGGCAGCAACCTGGGCTGGTTCCCGATCACGGGCGGCGCCGACGCGAGCATCGATCCCGGTTTCACCGGCGCGTTCATCGGCAGCGCCATCTACCACGGCATCCTGCCGATGATCACCATCGTGGTCAGCTCGATCGCCGGGTGGATCCTCGGCATGCGCAACATGATGGTGACCACGATGGACGAGGACTACGTGCTCGTCGCCGCGGCGAAGGGCCTGCCCAACCGCAAGGTCATCGGCTATGCCGCACGCAACGCGATCCTGCCGAGCGTGTCGAGCTTCTCCCTGTCGCTGAGTTTCGTGGTGGCGGGCGCGCTGCTCACCGAGATCGTCTTCTCCTATCCCGGCATCGGCTTCCAGCTGTTGCAGGCCGTGCAAGCCGAGGATTTCCCGCTGCTGCAAGGAATCTTCCTGGTGATCACGTTCGCTGTGCTCGCGGCCAACCTGCTGGCCGACGTGTGTTACGCCGCCCTCGATCCGCGTACCCGACAGGAGGCGTGAGCCATGACCGCACAAACAGCGCTCGACGTCGCCGAAGTCGCTGAGCCGGCGCCCCGCCGGCAGCGCGCCCTGCGCTTTCCCCGCTCCCGCAAGACCATCGTCGGCCTTGTCCTGCTGGCGATATTCGTGTTGCTCGCCGTGATCGGACCGCTGCTCGCTCCCTACGATCCGACCGTGACCAGCGCCGACCTGCTCCAGGGCCCCTCGGCGGCGCACCTGCTCGGCACCACCCAGTCCGGCCAGGACGTGCTGTCCGAACTGCTGGTCGGCGCGCGCAGCACGGTGCTCATCGGGTTCCTCGCCGGGCTCATCGCCAGCGCGCTGTCCGTGCTGATCGGCGTGACCGCTGGTTTTCTCGGCGGCCTCACCGACGACCTGCTCTCCCTGCTCACCAACGTGTTCCTGGTCATACCGGGGCTGCCGCTGCTGATCGTGCTTGCCGCGTACCTGCCGAAGTCGACCGGTGCGAATCCGCTCGTGCTCGCGCTGATCATCGCGGTCACCGGCTGGGCGTGGGGCGCGCGGGTGCTGCGTGCACAGACCATGTCCATCCGCGGCCGCGACTACGTGGCGGCGGCCCGGGTGGCAGGCGAGCGCACGTCCCGGATCGTGTTCGCGGAGATCCTGCCGAACCTGACCGCGATCGTGGCCTCGTCCTTCGTGTTCACCGTGCTCTACGCGATCGGCACCTACGTGGCGCTGGCCTTCCTCGGTGTCGTGGACCCCGCGCGGTGGAGCTGGGGCGGCATGTTGTTCTGGGCCGAGTCCCTCAACGCGCCGCAGGTCGGCGCGTGGTGGTGGTTCCTCCCGCCTGGCCTTGCCATCGCGCTGCTCGGCACGTCGTTGGCGCTGCTCAACTTCGGCCTCGACGAGTTCATCAACCCGAGGCTGCGCGCGGCCGGCCTGTCCCGCAAGGCGGCCAAGGCCGCCGGCCTGCCGCGCCGGGTGCGGTTCGGTCTCACCCCGGTTCGAGGAGGACGGCGATGAGCGAGCTTCCCCTGCTCGACGTGCGCGGACTGTGCGTCGACTACGGCTTCGGCGAGGACGCGGTGCACGCGGTCGCGGATGTCGACCTCACCCTGCACGAGGGCGAGGTGCTCGGGCTGGCCGGCGAGAGCGGCAGCGGCAAGTCGACGCTGGCCTACGCGGTCACCCGCCTGCTCCGCGCCCCCGGCGTGATCACCGCCGGCAGCGCGACGCTCCGGTCAGACAAGCACGGCACGGTCGACCTGCTCGCCGCCGACACCGCGCAACTGCGCGCCGTGCGCTGGTCGGAGATCGCGGTGGTGTTCCAGAGCGCCATGCACGCGTTGAACCCGGTGTACACGATCGGCAGGCAACTCATGGACGTGATTGCCGCACACCGCCCCGGCCAGGACAAACACGCCCGGCGCGAACGAGCGGCACACCTGCTGCACATGGTCGGCATCACCGAGGACCGGCTGAACAGCTACCCGCACGAGCTCTCCGGCGGCATGCGCCAACGGGTCATGATCGGCATGGCGCTCGCGCTCGAACCACGCCTTGTCATCATGGACGAGCCGACCACCGCGCTCGACGTGGTCACCCAGCGGGAGATCGTGGCCGAGCTGATCCGGTTGCGTGACCGGCTCGGCTTCGCGGTCCTGTTCATCACCCACGACCTGTCGCTGCTCATCGAGCTCGCCGACTCGATCGCGGTCATGTACGCGGGCAGGCTGGTCGAACGCGCTCCCGCGAACGAGCTGTTCCACAGCCCACGGCACCCGTACACGGTCGGCCTGCTCAACTCCTTCCCGCCCATGCACGGCGACTGGCAGAAGTTGACCGGCATCCCCGGCTCCCCGCCCGACCTGAGCAATCCGCCGTCGGGCTGCCCCTTCCACCCCCGCTGCCCGAGGGCGTTCGCCCCCTGCCCGACCGACGAGCCGACCCTGCTCACGATCGACACGGGCGCCGTGTCCTGCTGGCTGCACGAGATCCCGGAAGGAGCCCGGTCATGACATCGGTGCTCGAAGCGCGGAACCTGACCAAGCACTTCCCGGTACGCGGCCGGTTCGCGCTGCGCCGCAGCACCCTGCACGCGGTGCAGGACGTGAGCGTCGGCCTTGACGCCGGCACGGTCACCGCGGTGGTCGGCGAGAGCGGTTCCGGCAAGTCCACCCTCGCCCGCATGCTCGCTCGGCTCATCACGCCGACCGGTGGTGACGTGCTGCTCAACGGCAATCCCGTGCCACGCGGCACCGCCGACCGCGGCTACCGGCGCGAGGTGCAACTCGTTCTGCAGGACCCCTTCTCCTCGCTCAACCCGATCCACAGCATCCGCTACCACCTGGCAAGGCCGCTGCGCATCCACGGCTTCCCCGCCGACACCAACGCGATCAGCGAAGTCCTGGCCCGCGTCGCCCTCAGCCCACCAGAACGATTCATCGACAAGTACCCGCACGAACTCTCCGGCGGCCAACGCCAGCGCGTCGCCATCGCGCGAGCGCTCGCGGTCCGACCCGAGGTGCTCATCGCGGACGAGCCGGTGTCCATGTTGGACGTCTCCATCCGGCTCGGCATCCTCAACCTGCTCGCCGACCTGCGCGACAACGAGGGTCTTGCGATCCTCTACGTCACCCACGACATCGCGTCGGCCCGCTACCTCGCCGACACCATCGTGGTGATGTACGCGGGCCAGATCGTCGAGGCAGGACCGGCCCGCCAGGTCACCGACGCGCCGTCCCACCCCTACACGCAGTTGTTGTTACGCGCCGCCCCCGATCCCGAACGCGCCGAGCCCGTGACCGATCTCGCCGGCAGAGGCGCACCACCCAGCCTGATCCGCCCACCGGCGGGCTGCCGCTTTCACCCGCGCTGCCCGCACGTCATGGACGTCTGCCGAACAACGGCACCGCACGCCCTGCCCATCGCCGAGGACCACACCGCGTCCTGTTGGCTGTACCAGGAAAAGCGCGAGTAACGAGTAACCCCAACCCATCCACCCCTCAACGCAGATGCCCAACCAAGTTCGGAGGCCACTCCATGCTGCCAAGAAAGCCCGGCAGAACGCTCACCGCGGCCATGGTCGCACTCACCGCGCTGACGGTAGTCACCGCCTGTTCCAGCCACAGCACACCGGCCAGCGGTGACACGTCCACCCTGGTCATCGAGGACAACCCGGTGTCGCCGTTCACCCGCGACTTCAATCCTTTCGACACCAACGACACCGCCACTCTCGTCAACGCGATCGGCCTGGTCTACGAGCCGTTGTTGCAGTTCGACGTGATGAAGCCCGGCACCGTCTACCCGTGGCTGGCCAAGTCCTACGTGTTCAGCGACGGCGGCAAGACCGTCACCTTCCACCTACAGCCCAACGCGAAGTGGAACGACGGCCAGGCGTTCACCAGCCAGGATGCGGCCTTCACCTTCAACCTGTTGAAGAACAACAAGGCCATCAACACCAACGGCATCAACCCGACGACCATCAGCGCGCCGGACGCGCACACGCTCGTGCTCGGCTTCGACACCCCGCAGTTCACCAACCTGTACTACATCGGCTCGGTGTACATGGTGCCGCAGCACATCTGGCAGTCGGTGGCCAATCCGAGCACCTGGAACGACACCGACCCGGTCGGCACCGGCCCGTACCAGCTCAAGCAGTTCAACGCGCAGGGCTTCACGCTCAGCAAGACGAGCAGCTACTGGCAGGCCGACCAGGTCAAGATCGCGAACGTGCGGTTCCCGTCCTACGTGTCCAACACCTCGGCCAGCCTCGCCCTCGCGCAGGGTCAGATCGACTGGGGCGGCAACGACATCGCCAACATCGACAAGACCTACGTCGCGGCCGATCCCACCCACAACAAGTACTGGTTCGCGCCGGTCAACGTGGTCACGCTCCAGTTGAACACCACAAAGCCGCCGTTGAACGACCCGGCCGTGCGCAGGGCGATCAGTGCCGCCATCGACCGCGACGCGCTGTCCAAGATCGGTGAAACCAGCTACGAGCCGGCCGCGACGTCCTCCGGTGGCCTCCTCGGCGGCGTCGACGACAAATACCTCGCGCCTGCTGTGCGCAACGACCTCGCCCAGGACAAGAGCAAGGTCGCTTCCATCCTCACCGGCGACGGCTACACCCAGACCAACGGCAAGTGGACGAAGAACGGTGCCACCATCAAGTTCAGCATCGAGGACCCGTCCAGCTACTCCGACTACTACGAGGACATCACGCTGGTCTCGCAGCAGCTCAACGCGTTGGGCTTCGACACGACGCCGACCGGAACGACGCCGGACACCTGGGTCAGCGACTACAACACCGGCTCGTTCGAGGCCACGATCCACTGGGGCAACGTCGGCCCGACGCCGTACTTCCAGTACGACAACTGGCTGGACTCGAACCTGACCGCGCCGATCGGCACCGCGGCGACCGGCGACCAGACCCGGTTCAACGACCCGCAGGCCCAGGCCGCGCTGGCCGAGTTCGCCAACACCGACGACCCGACCACCCAGGCCGACGCGCTCAACAAGCTCCAGACGATCGTCTCCCAGCAGGCGCCGGTGATCCCGCTGCTCTACGGCGCGGCCTGGGACGAGTACAGCACCAAGAAGTTCACTGGTTGGCCGACGGCCGTCGACCCGTACGAGGACCCGACGCCGAACTCGCCCTTCCTGGAGTACACCGTCCTGCACCTCACCCCGGTCTCCTGACCACCGTCTCCTGACCCGTGTGGCTCGTCGCCCCATCCCGTGGGGCGACGAGCCCCTTCCCCCAAGGACCCCCATGACCGCGACCCAGCGCACCACATCGACCCCGACCGCCGCCCGGTTCCCAGCCGGGTTTCTCTGGGGTTCGGCAACGGCCTCCTACCAGGTCGAGGGCGCCTGGAACGAGGACGGCCGCACACCGTCCATCTGGGACACTTTCGCGCGCCGGGCCGGCGCGGTGCGCAACGCCGACACCGGCGACATCGCAGCGGACCACTACCACCGCTACGTGGAGGACGTCGCCCTCATGGCCGAGCTCGGCCTCGGCGCGTACCGCTTCTCCCTGTCCTGGCCTCGGATCCAACCCGGCGGCAGGGGCCCGGCCAACCCAGCCGGCCTTGCCTTCTACGACCGCCTTGTGGACGAGCTGCTCGGCAAGGGGATCACCCCGGTCGTGACCGCCTACCACTGGGACCTCCCGCAGGAGCTGGAGGACAACGGCGGCTGGACCAACCGCGACACCGCCAACCGCTTCGCCGAATACGTCGCCATGGCATCGGTCTGCCTCGGCGACCGGGTGAGCACGTGGACCACCCTCAACGAGCCATGGTGCTCCGCGTTCCTCGGCTACGCATCCGGCGTGCACGCGCCCGGCCGCCAGGAACCTGAAGCGGCTCTGCGGGCTGTCCACCACCTCCTCCTCGCCCACGGCAAGGCCGTGGACGTGCTGCGCCAACACGTCACGCAGGCGCAGACCTCCCTCGTCCTCAACCTCCACTCCATCCGCCCCGCGCACCCCGGCACCGAGGACGACGCGGCGGCCACCAAGATCGACGGCATCGCCAACCGGATCTTCCTCGACCCCGTCCTCAACGGCCGCTACCCCGAGGACGTCCTGACCAACACCGAGCACATCGTCGACTGGTCCACGCTCGTGCACGACGGCGACCTGGCCCAGATCTCGCGCCCCATCGACGCGCTCGGCGTGAACTACTACACCCCGACCCTGGTCGCCGCCCGCGAACCCGGCGCCCCGGGCGTGCGCCAGGACGGTCACGGCAACGGTGCCGGATCGCCGTGGGTCGGCGCCGACGACGTCGACTTCCTGCAACCCCCCGGCGAGCGCACCATGATGCAGTGGACCGTCGACGCGACCGGCCTGCACGACGTGCTGCACAGGGTCAGCCGCGAACACCCCGACCTGCCACTGATCATCGCCGAGAACGGCGCCGCCTACGACGACTACCTCGACCCGACCGGTCGGATCAGGGACACCGAACGCATCGACTACCTGCACAGCCACCTGACCGAAGTACACCGCGCCATCGCCGAGGGCGTCGACGTGCGCGGCTACTTCGTCTGGTCGTTGCTGGACAACTTCGAATGGTCGTACGGGTACTCGCGTCGGTTCGGCATCGTCTACGTCGACTTCGCCACCCAACGCCGCTGGCCCAAGGACAGCGCCCGCTGGTACAGCGCGGTCGCCGCGGCCAACGAACTCACCCCTGGACCATCGGCAACTGAATGAACCCCGGCGGGACCTGCGGCACGAAGATGCCGGCCGCGCCAGGAGACGATGTCGGAAACCGGGTGTAGTCCATCCTGTCGTGGCCCATCCTGTTGTGGCCCATCCTGTCGTGGCTCTGCCGCAGGTCCTTCCGCGCCTGCTTTGGTCAGGCGGTGTCCCCGTCCGCACCGGTGTCGGTGTAGTGCCGGCGCACCCGCTTCGCCATCAGCACGGCCTCGGCAATTGCCCCCGCATCCGTCGGCTCGGCCGGAGCCCAACCTTGCCGGCCACGGTGGTTCATCTCCATGCGGCGGATCCACTTCTCGACGACCGCCCGCATCTCGTCGGTGTCAGCGTCCGGCCTGCGGTCCGCCAGCCTTGCCCGATCGTTGGTCACCTTGACCCCAGCACCGCTGGCAGGATGCCCTGCAACACCGCCAACAGCCTGGCCGGCCGGGCGGTCATGGCCAGCAGGTCGACAACGAACAGGCTGATGGCGACCAACTCCGCGGTCACCAGGTCCACGCCGGCCACCCGCAGCGCCACCACGAACAGCGCCTGCACACCGAACACCGCCACGGACGGCGCCGGAACAACCCGGACGCTCGGACAGGACTTGCGTGGCTCCGGAAAGTCATCCGCGTACGCAACCACATCGTTCATAGAATTCCACTCTTTTCCCTCGGTTATTGACCATCTGATCGAGCCGAGCATCTTGCTTCGCCGCCGATGAACTTACTGACGAGTCGCATTCCGGCTGGCGGCCTCCAGCCTGTGCGGAACGTGTTCACCTGCGGCTTCAGCATGCAGCATGCCAGCGCGGCTAGTAGATGCCAAACCGGGTCGTTGCCGTGCCGCTCGCCCTTGACGAGCAGTGAAACAACTTCGGTAGGGCGAAATTATGAGCGGCCATTCACCGCTTTCTGTCGACCGTTCACCGGCGCGGCGCATTTCCAAAATTTTCCAAACGGCGCGATAATCACCCATGGTTTAGTCCTCTCGCCGACCAGAATTGATCACCGGCCCAGTGTTTGCGCAGGTCCGATCTGTTGCTCGAATGGGTGGTACCGCTTGTGAACGGCGGGCAACTTGCTACCGTTGCCGCACGGAACGCGGCGAAGCTGTGGGACATGTGCGGCTGGCGACCGTGTTCCCGAAGTTCCCTGGGCCCGTAACGATCGAGCCGAGCACGGGGCGGTGGCCTCCCGCGGCCTTCGGGAGGCCACCATTTATCTCGTTGATCCGACCGTCCGCCGTTCGCTACTCCGCGTCGGCGAGGATGCAAACGTTCACACCGCCGAGGCTGTTCTCCGAGAGCGAACACGAGTCGGCCACGGCGTCAGCGGCGTCAGGAGCGCAATTCGATCAGGCAGGCCGACGGGGTGCGCGGCAGCTCGACCAGCAGGCGCGTGTCGTCCTGATGCCACTGCGCCCGCCCGGTCCGCCGTGGATAGCGGATCTCGGCACGGACCGGCGAGTGGGCGAGATGCGGCAACGGGATCGTCAGTTCGATCGGCCCGGCATCGGTGCCGGCTCGCGGGCCGACCGGCTCGCGATGCCAGACGGTCAGATAGGTCACGGTCGGCGTTCGCATGCCAAGAACGAGCCAGGGATCGGTCCAGCCCGGCAGGCCGAGCGGCCAGAACGGGCGGGCCTTGGCCAGATCCGTTCTGATCGACCGATAAACCTCGATCGCCTCGGCGACGAGGCCGCGTTGGGACTCGGTCATCCGGTCGAGGTGCCCGGACAGCGCAACGCGGCCGAGCAGGGCGTTGCACAGGCTGAACGCGATCGCGTCGTCGGTGAAATCCGGCTGCGGATACGCCCAGACCGCCCCCTGCTCCGGGGTGACGCCGGCAGAGGCCGCCGCGGCGATCGCGGCATACCGCAGGAAGTCCTGCTGGTCGCTTGTGGACTGTAGTTGCAGGCGGGACAGCAACGCGTAGTCCATCCGCATGCCGCCCGACGCGCAGTTCTCGATCGTAAGGCCGGGGTACCGGTCGAGCACGCCGTCCAGCCAGTCCAGGTGGGCCCTGTTGTGTTCGAGCAGTCCAGCGCCCGCGCTGGTGCCACCGAGGTCGGTCCCGGGGCCTGCGTTGATGTTGTAGTCCAGTTTCAGGTAGCCGACGCCGAGATCGCCGACCAGGAAGTCCACCACCCCGTCAAGTTGCTTGCGCACCAGCGGATGCCGGAAGTCGAGGTGGTAGCGACCGTTCTCGACGACTCGCACGCCGTCTCTTGTGAAGAAGGCCTCGGCCGGTAACCGGTCCGCCATCGGGCTGCGCACGCCGATCACCTCCGGTTCCAGCCACAGCCCGGGGATCATGCCCGCCGCTCGGATGCGGTCGAGCACCTCGGTGATGCCGTGCGGGAACCGGCTTGCCGAGGGCTGCCACGCGCCGACCGTGTCCCACCAGTGCTCGTCGCGTTCGGCGTACCAGCCGGCGTCGATGCAGAAGTACTCCGCGCCGACGCCGGCAGCCGCCGCGATGAGCGGCAGCAGCCGCTCCGTTGTCGGGTCGCCCATGAGGGTGTTCATGTAGTCGTTGAAGACGACGGCAAGCCGCTCATGGTCGTGGTGGGGACGGCGGGTGGCCCTGCGGTGCTCGGTCAACCGCCCGAGCGCGTCGTCCAGGTCGTCGCCGACCGCGAGCGCGACCGGGACGGTGTGCGTCGACTCGCCGGGAGCGAGCCGGGTCCGGCACTGGTGTTCGGTGTCCGTCGGGCCGAGCAGGGCGAGGTAGGTGCCAACCGGGCCGGCCGCCGCGCCCCCGAGCTTGGTGTGCTCGCCGACCTGCCAGTGCCAGCCGCCGTTGTGTTCGATCTGCCATGCCCAGCTCTGGCCGGTGCCCCTGTCGACGACGGCGCCCATCGGCAGCTGGCCTTCCGAGGACCAGGTGCCGGTGTTGGTGCGGGCGAAGCACCCGCGCGGGTCGTGCTCGTGGCGGGTCCGGTTCAGGTCGGGCAGCAGCGATCGCAGCTCGCGCCGCTGCCAGCGGTTCTCGGCGAGCCAGTCATGGTCCGCCCAGAGCACGTCCAGGTCGTCCGGGCCGGGCAGCGCGCCGGTGAGCAGCGAGGTGAGCGCTTCGACGATCACCGGACGGCCGCCGTCGTTGGTCAGGATGACCGACGAGCGGATCGAACCGCCGCCGACCAGTATCCGGCAGGTGACCACGGCACGCAGGCCGCTGTCGGCGTCGTGCAGGTTGACGCGCAGTTCGCGCCAGCGGCCGTCCTGGTCGGCGTGCTCCTGGTGATCGAGGTAGCGCAGGCGCGCACCGACCACGGATTCGCAGTAGCGACGGCCCGACCAGGCTCGCCCCTCCCCCGCGACCAGCACGTCGACCAATGGCACGCCCAGACCGGCCAGTTCCGGTCGCTCGGTCCCTGGCACGGCGAGGCGCACGATCCGGGGCACCGCATTCGCGTCGACCTCGATGACCAGCGCAAGGCGCTGATCAGAAAAGTCGATGCGCGCCAACGGTTCCGAGTCCGCCACGAGGCCCTCCTTGACGCGCACTGTGTGAGCGGTCACAATCCTCCCATGGATGTGACCGGTCACGCAAGGACGCGACGGACCCCGCCGGACGGGGCGACCACCTCCGCGCGGCCGACCAGCATCCGCGACGTCGCCGCCGCGGCCGGGGTCTCGTACCAGACCGTCTCCCGGGTGATCAACGGAAGCCCGAGGGTGAAGGACTCGACCCGCGAACGTGTCCTGACCGCCATCGACCGGCTCGGTTTCCGACCCAACCGGGCGGCACGGGCGCTGGCGGGCGGGCCGGTGCAGTCGATCACCGTGCTGACCGCGGACACGACCCTCTACGGCTACGCGGCGACCCTGCGCGGTATCGAGGAGGCCGCACGGGCGGCGGACTTCACCGTCGGTGTCCGAGTGCTGGACTCGGCAGACCCTGACCACGTCAGGAGCGCGGTGGACCGGTCGATCGAGGCGGCTGGCGCCCTCGTGGTGGTCGCCTTCGACAGGGCCGGTATCGACGCACTGGCCTTCGTGCCACCCGAGGTGCCCATGGTGGCCGCGGTGGAGAACCCGGTTGGCGAGCAGGGAGTCGGCCGGCCGTGGGTGTGGATCGACGATCGGCAGGCGGCCATGGAGGCCACCAACTACCTGCTCGAACTCGGCCACCGCACCGTGCACCACGTCTCGATCCCGTCGACGTCGAACAAGGCGCAGCGGTTGGCGGGCTGGCGCTCCGCGCTGACGGACGCCGGAATCAGGCCGCCGAAACCGCACTCCGGCGGGTGGCAGGCCAGCTCCGGCTACCAGGCCGGCCAGGTACTCGCCCGCGATCCCGAGGTCACCGCGGTCCTGTGCGGCAACGACGACCTCGCCTTCGGCGTGCTGCGCGCGATGCACGAGGTCGGCCGCGCCGTGCCGGATGAGGTGAGCGTCGTCGGTTTCGATGACATCCCGCTCGCGGAGTTCGCGACGCCCGCGCTGACCACGGTCCGGTTGGACTGGGCCGAACTGGGGCGCACCAGCTTCCGATTGCTCCGCGAGCGGCTGCACGACCCGGACGCGGTCCTGGCCGGACCCGCACCGCGACTCGTCGTCCGGGAAAGCACCGGGCCCGCGCGGAGGGTCTCATGAGCCTGACCGAGTTACGGCGGCCTCGGGGGCGTGCCGGTCCGGGTGGACGTCGCGCCGGTCCCGCGCGCGGGGGACGCGGGCTTAAGAGGCTGGCGGTCGCGTTGCCGTTCGTCGCGCCCAGCCTGGCCGGTGTGCTGCTGTTCCTGGTCGTCCCGGTGGTCATCGTCCTGGTGCTGAGCCTGTTCCGGTGGAACTTCCTCCAGCCGCCGCGCTGGGTCGGGTTCGCCAACTTCGCCACCATGGTGCGCAACGACCACGTGCTGCACGCGCTCGCGGTCACCGCGTACTACGTGCTGTGGAACATCCCGATCCAGACCGCGCTGGCGCTGGGACTGGCCCTGCTGCTCAACCGCAGGATGCCGGCCATGGGTTTCTTCCGCGCGCTCTACGTCCTGCCCTACATGTCAACGCCGGTGGCGATGGCCGTGGTGTGGAGCTGGATCTTCAATGGCCAGTTCGGACTGATCAACCACCTGCTGCTGATGGTCGGCGTGCACGGACCGGACTGGCTCGGCAACACGGGAACCGCACTGCCGGTGGTGGCCATGGTCAACAACTGGCAGTACGCCGGCTACAACATGTTGTTCTTCCTGGCCGGGCTCCAGTCCATTCCGCCGACCCTGTACGAGGCGGCCAGTATGGACGGAGCCGGCGCCGTGCGCAGGTTCGTCAGCATCACGCTGCCACTGCTCAATCCGACGATGTTGTTCGTGCTGGTGACCGACGTGATCGGCTCGTTCCAGATCTTCGACACCGTCTATGTCATGACGCAGGGCGGTCCGGGGTCGAGCACGGACGTGATCAACTACCAGATCTACGCGACCGGCTTCCGCAACTTCGACGTCGGTTCGGCATCCGCGATGTCGTTGCTGCTGTTCGGAGTGATTCTGATCGTCACCGTCGTGCAGTTCCGCTTCTTCCGCAACCGCACCAGCTACGAGGTGCTCTGATGGCCAGGGCCGTGAAGTACGCGGCGTTCTACGCCTGCCTCGCCGTGACCGGCGCGGTGTTCGTCGCACCGTACGTGCTGGCGTTCTTCGGTGCCCTGAAACCGCCCGCAGACCTGGCGGGCACCTCGCCCTGGACCCCGCCGCACTCCCTCTACCTCGGCAACTTCGGCACGGTGCTGTTCTCCGACGGTTTCCTGCGATACCTGGAGAACACGATCGGGGTCACGGTCGTGCTGACCGTGGGGCAGGTGAGTTTCGGTGTGCTCGCCGCGTACGCGTTCGCGCGGTTGGAGTTTCCCGGGCGGGACGGGCTGTTCTCGCTGTACCTGGCAACGCTGATGGTGCCGAACGTGGTGACGATGGTGCCGCTGTACACGATGATGCGGCAGTTCGGCCTCACCGACACGTACTGGGCCATCTTCCTGCCGTACGTGCTCGGCACGCCGTACACGATCTTCCTGATGCGCCAGTACTTCCGGTCGCTACCAGGGGAGGTGTTCGCGGCGGCACGGGTCGACGGCTGCTCGGAATGGCAGATCCTCGTGCGCGTCCTGATCCCGATGAGCCGGCCGATCATCGTCACCGCGACGTTGATCGCGTTCGTCTTCGGCTGGAACAACTTCCTGTGGCCGCTGATCGTGACCGACACGCAGGCGCACCAGACGCTGACCGTCGGGCTCGCCGCACTCCAGTCGGCCTTCAGCGACCAGTGGAACCTGGTCCTGGCCGGTTCACTCGTCGCGCTCGTACCGCTGCTGATCATGTTCGTCGTCTTCCAGAAACAGATCGTGCGATCCATCCAACTCGCCGGCATCAACCGGTAACCGCAGGAGGTGTCACATGCCACGAATCACGCGAGTACGAACGCGGCTCGCCGCTGCGGGCGGCTGCGTGGCCGTCGCGCTCAGCACGGTCGCGTGCGCGTCGGTCGGTTCCGGTTCCGGCGGCACGATCAACCTGACGTACGCGATGTGGCGCACGCCGGAACAGGCCGGCTACCAGCAGTCGATCAACAACTTCGAGAAGCAGCATCCGAACATCCACGTCACCATCGAGTCGTTCGCTTATTCGGACTACGAGTCGAAGCTGACCACCGAATTCAGTTCAGGTGGCGGCCCGGACGTGTACTGGGTCAACACGCCCATGATCGCCACCTGGGCCAAGGACGGGGTGATGACCGACCTCACGGCCAAGATCGCCTCGGCACACATCGACACCAGCCAGTACCTGCCGCAACTGGTGAGCCTGCACGAACTCGACGGCAAGCTCTACGGGCTGCCGAAGGACTGGGACACCATCGCCTACTACTACAACGCCGACTACTTCGCCAAGCATCACATCACCATTCCGGCCAACCTCACCTGGAACCCGACGGACGGCGGCACCTGGCTGCGGTTCCTCCAACAACTCACCTACGACACGCACGGCAACAACGCGACCTCGCCCGCTTTCGATCCCGCGTCGGTGGACACCTACGGCGTCGACTCGCCGAACCAGATGCAGTGGGGTTTCGAGCCCTACCTCGCCGAGAACGGCGTCAAGATCATCGACAGGCCCGGCGCCAGTTCGGTCGCTTTCGACAACCCGGCCGGTAAGCAGACGTTCCAGTTCCTCGCCGACCTGATGTACCGCTATCACGTCGCCGTCCCCGGCTCCGCCCTCGGCACCGACGGTGCCGCGAACAACACCGAGGACGAGACCGCGTTCGCCCGGGGTAAGGTGGCCATGATCGAGAACGGTGACTGGCAGACCGCGGGCCTCCAGACGGAGGTGAAGTTCCACATCGGTGTGCTGCCGTTCCCGGCAGGGCCGGACGGCAACTGGACCGTCATCAACGGACTCATCGACGCGATCAACAGCCACACGCCGAACGCGGACGCCGCCTGGCAACTCGAACAATGGCTCGCTTCGTCGGCATCGCAACGCATCCTGGGTTCCGGCGGCTACATCTGGCCGGGGATCAGCAGCCTCGACCCGCTCTACGCGGACTACTGGAAGCAGCACGGCATCGACATGACGCCGTTCCTCACCGAGTCGCACTGGAACGTGGTCGAATGGCCGATCACGCCCGGCATGGATCAGGCCCAGCACGACATCGCCAACCAGTTGGCGCCCGCCTACCTCTCCGGCGGCAACGTGGGACCAGCCGTGGATGCCGCCGCCCGGCAGGCCGACGACGACCTCAGCTCGGCGGGCTGATCACGAATGCTGGTCAGCGATCGGATGGTGCACCGCGGCGGGACTCTCGATGTGGTGGTGCCGCGCCCGAGGGGCGGTGAGGCCGCGCCACCCCACGGCCGCGGCCAGGATCAGCGCGAGACCGGCGACGCCGAAGCCCGCGCGCGGACCGGCCGCACCCGCGACCCAACCGACGAACGGACTGGTGGCCGGTTCGCAGCCGGGCAGCGCCATGTTCCAGACGGCGTTCACCCTGCCGCGCATGCCGACATCGGACTCCAACTGGACAAGCGTGTTCGCCAGTGAGATGAACCAGATGGAGAAACACCCGGTGCCGGCCATGCCGACGAAGGCGAGCACGACGTCCGGGGCGTACGCCGTGGCCAGCACGGAGAGCCCGGTCGCGCCCGCGAGCAGGGCGATCGTCCTGCCCTTCGGGCGGGGCGGGCCGGAAGCGGCGAGCAGGGCGCCGGGAATGGAGCCGAGCCCGAACGTGGCCATCATCAGGCCGAATCCGGCGCCACCCAGATGGAACACGCCGGTGGCGAGCAGCGGCACCGGCACGCCGAGGTTGAACAGCATTCCCGCGGTCGCCGCCAGCACGAGACAGGCCCTGATCGTGGGATTGCGCAACGCGTACCGTAGCCCACCGACCTTCGAGCCACCCGATGGCGCAGGTCTGGCGGCAGTGCTCTGTGGCCGGTGGCCGAGCACGACGATCAGCGGCGGCACGAAGGAAAGGGCGTTGAACACACAGCACGCCGCAACGCCAAGCGTCCCGAGTACCAGCCCGCCGAGCGCCGGACCAAGGACCCGGGACGCGTTCAGTACCACCTCGTTCAGGGCGACGGCACTGGCCACCCGTTCGGTTCCGACCAACTCGATGACGTAGACCTGGCGTGCCGTGCTGTCGGGCGCGCTGACGACGCCGGTAGCCGCCGCGATGACGAACAGCGCCCACATCCGGATCATCCCCGTCCCGGCGAGGAGCGCGACCAGCAGGGCCAACAGCATGGACAGGATCTGGGTCGCCACCAACACTCGCCGAGGGCCGATCTGGTCGACCAGTCGTCCTGCCAATGGCCCCATGACGAACAGGGGCAGGAACGTGCACGTCGTCATGAGCCCGAGCGCGACACCGCTACCGGTCAGTTTCAGCACGAGCCAGGACAGCGCCACCCCCTGGGTCATCGATCCCGACGAGGACAGGATCTGACTGAGGAACCACTGCCGGAACAGCGGTTCCCGCAGCGAACCAAGCGCCGGCCGCAGGCCGAGTCTGGACATAGCTACTCCTGGCCGTCGTCACTCGTCGTTGAGCCGTCCGGAGCGGAATGCACCGATCTCGATGTCGGCTTCTCCGAAGCCAGCCTCCGCCACGGCTTCGCGGATACCGGGTAGCGCGGCGACCGCCGGCACATCGTCGGCCGGGACCTCGACGCGGGCGGTCCGTCCGAGGTCTCGAACGCGTAGGTCGGTCGCGCGGATGCCGGCACCGGCGAGCAGGGTCCGCACGGCGGATTCGGCGCGGTCGATGCGGGCAAGACGATACGGGCTGACCTGGATGCCGTAACGGATTCGGCTGGCAAGGCAGGGTGTTGCCGGCTTGTCCCATGTGGACAGTGACCAGCTGTTGCTGACGAGCCGGACGTCGGCCTTGGTGAATCCGGCGTCGAGCAGGGGCGTCCGAACGCCACGTTCGCGTCCTGCGGCGATACCCGGTCGATGCGGGTCCGCCGCGTCGTCGGCGTTGGTGCCGGTGGCGACCTGATGGACACCATGCTCGTGCGCGAGTTCGATGATCGTGCTCAACACCTCGGACTTGCAGAAGTAGCAGCGGTCCGGCCCGTTGGCACGGTAGCCGGGACTGGCCAGTTCACGCGTGCGCGGAGTGAGGTGGGTGACGCCGAGGGACTCGGCCAGCGCACGCGCAGGCGCGAGTTCACCTGATGCGAGGCTCTCCGACACGGCGGTCACGGCGAGCACACGATCGGGACCGAGCGCCCTGACCGCGGCGGCCAGCACCAGCGCGGAGTCCGCACCACCGGAATAGGCGACCGCGAGCGAATCGGAGTCCCGCAGTTGCGCCAACAGCCGGTCCGCCAGCTCGCCAGGGTCCTTCACGGCAGCGTCCTTCACGGCAGGGTCCTTCACGGCAGGGTCCTTCACGGCAGGGTTCCTCTCCGACGGTTGATCTCCAGCACCGCACGCTCGGCGACGACGCGCAGGGGCAGGTTCAGGCCGTCGGCGGCGGCGACGAGGTCGTCGTGTTCCGCCTTGGCACCATGGACTCCGTGCTTGACCCGAATCGGGACTCCGTCGACCTCCACGGTTTCCGACCGGCGCGGCGCGGCGATGCGGTTGGTCGTGGTGTGGCGGACGCCGAGGGTTCCGGTTTCGGCCAGAATCAGGGACAGCAGGCGGTCGGCGTCTTCCGGTCGCGTCAGAACGTGCAGGACGTTGGCGGGACGGCCCTTCTTCATGACCGCCGGGGTCGCCCAGGCGTCGAGCGCGCCCGCGTGCAATGCGCGCGTGATGACGTAACCGAGGGTCTCGCCGGTCACATCGTCCAGGTTGGTTTCCAGGACGGTCACCGGCTCGGTGATCGACTGCCGGCTTCCGAGCGTCACGCCGACCACGTTGGGTCGGTCGGGCAGGGTGCGCGTGCCGGCTCCGTAGCCCGTTCGGTCGATCGTCAGGTGGGGAATCGGGCCGTAGCGCGCGTCGGTCGCGCGCAGCAGCGCGGCGGCGGTGGGCGTCACGGTCTCGCCGGGAATGTCGGAGCCGAACACGGCGGCCTGCCGCAACAGGGCGAGCGTCGCCGGAGCAGGACAGGGCAGGACGCCATGTGCTGTGGTGATCGTGCCGGTGCCCAACGGCAGCGGAGCACACACCACCTCGTCGACGCCGAGGGCGTGCAGTGCGGCGAGAGTTCCGACGATGTCGACGACGGTGTCGTGGCCGCCGAGTTCGTGCAGGTGGACCGATGCGGGATCGGTTCCGTGCAACCGCGCCTCGACCTCGGCGATCGCGGTCAGCGCCAGCACAGCGCGGGCGGCGACCGGCTCGGGCGTCGCCCGCGAAGCCAGCGCGATGAGTTCACCCGCACGGCGTTCGGTCTCGTGGTCGGTGACGTCGACCTCAGCGCGGGTCGCGGCCAAACCGTGCTCGACAACCTGGCGCGCGGACAATTCCCAGCCGGTCAGCCCGGTAGCCGTGATGGCCGCCCGGATTCGCTCCAGCGGGGCGCCCGCGTCGATCAGCGCGCCGAGCAGCATGTCGCCAGCGAGACCGGTGCCGGGATTGATCCAACAGATCACCGGCGGGCCTCCAGGGTGCTGGCAAGTCGGTGGGCCGCCATCGCGGCGCCGAACCCGGAGTCGATGTTGACCACGGTCACTCCCGCCGCGCAGGAGGCGTGCATGGCCAGCAACGCGGTGATGCCGTTCAGACCGGCGCCGTAACCGGTGGACGTGGGCACGGCGATCACCGGGCAGCGCACCAGACCGCCGACCACGCTGGCGAGCGCGCCTTCCATCCCGGCGACCACGATCACCGCGTCACTGGCCTGAAGACGCGGCTTGACCTGGAGAATTCGGTCCAGCCCCGCGACGCCGACATCATGCACCTCGGTGGTGTCCAGGCCGACCGCAGCCGCGACCGCGGCTGCCTCGGTGGCGACCGGTCGGTCCGAGGTGCCCGCCGCGACCACGGTGACGGCGAAGTCCCTGGGCTTGGTGGGCCGCCAGGTCAGCAGCCGGGCGTCCGGGTGGTACTGCCCGCCGTCCACCCCGTCGAGCACCCGGCTCGACGTCTCCTGATCAATGCGGGTGACCAGGACCGGCCCGGTGTTGTGCGCCAGCAGTGCGCGCACGATGGCCACCACCTGTTCGGCGGTCTTGCCGGGCCCGTAGACGACTTCGGGCAGCCCCTGCCGCTGCTCCCGGTCAAGGTCAAGCCGCGCGAAACCGAGGTCCAGCACCGACTCCGACGGTCGCCGCACGGCTTGTTCTTTCCCAGCGCTCATTGCGCGGACGCGACGTACGGCACGGTCAGCGGCCCTTCCGGCAGCACGCACAGTCGAGCACGCGGTCCCGCGTCCGCCAACGCCTCGGCGACGGTGGCCTCGATGTCGGCTGTCTGTTCCAGGTGCGCGGTCGCGAGGTCGGCGTCGCTGAGGTAGGAGGTGTGCATGACGACGCGGTTGGCGGCCTGGATCCGGGCCTGGATCTGCACCTGCCACTGATCGGGAACCGTCTCGGGCCGCGAGTGAATGGTGTCGAGAAGTGCCTGCGGCGAGGAAGCGGATGCCAGTACGTTCCGGTAGGAACCATGGTCGGGAAACCCGTCGCGGCACTCCGCGGCACACACGATGGTGCCGCCCGGTCGCACCACCTGGAACGCCGCGGACATTCCCTTCACGGCCTGATACAGGTTCTGGTCAAGGGGAAATCCGGCGTTGGTGGTGACCACCACGTCGAACGGCTCCGCCACCGGCCGCATCGCCATCCGCTTCGCCGCCGCCGTTGCGGCCGCGTGCATGGGCAGTAGGTCGCCGCCGAAGGCCGCCACGATCTCCTTGTCCCGGTTGAGAACGACGTCCAGCGCGAAGGTGACTCCGGTGGCCTCGGCGATGGTCCGGACATCGTCGTGTACCGGGTTGCCGTAGGTGATTCCCCAGGTGGCGTTCGGATGCCCGATCCTGGCCGCGTCATGCAGGACCAGGACCGTCTCCAGGGCAGCGAGGCCCGGTGCGACGAGTTTCGGACCGCCGGAGAAGCCGGCGAAGAAATGGGGCTCGACGAAACCGGTGGTGATGCGGACATCCGCATCAACCCACTCCCGGTTGAGCCATACCGGCACCCCGTTGCCCATGGTGCCCAGCCAGACAAGCTGACCGCGGTCCCGCGCATCGTGGTTGACAATGCGGATCGTGTCCGCGACCTCGTCACCGAACATGTGGCGCAGTTCGGCCTCGCTGTTGCCGCGATGCGTACCCGTGGCGACGAGAATGACCACATCCTGCGGCGCGACGATGCCGTCCAACTCGGCCAGGATGGCGGGAATCATCAGGTGGCGGGGCTGCGGACGGGTACCATCGCAGGCCGAGATCGCCACCGTCTGACCGGGGCGGACCCTATCGCGCAGCGGTGGCCCGGCGACCGGTTGGCGCAGCGCATCACGCAGTACGCCGATCTGGTCGGCGGCAGCCTCGTGGTGGACCGGCGCCACGACCGTGGTCAGCGCGGGGTCCACGTCGATGTCGAGTCCTGATTCGCCGTAGGCCAGCCGCACCCTCACGATGCGCTGCCCGGCAAGCCGCGGTAGGGCACGAGAACTCCTTGGTCAGCCGTCCTCGGATCAGCGTTCGAAGCATAGCAAGACATCCCATGTCATCACGTCTGCACTCAGCGCAACAGACCTGTTTCAGGGCGTCGGCCGATACATCCATCCCATCTCTGACTCGGCGAGCCGGCTGTGGATGTCGGTGCGGCACCATGCCAACCATGACGGTTCCCGAGCCCGGCACTGATCCCGAACCGACCGCCCACCGGCCGGCGGAACCGCTGCCGGCCCGCACCGTCGCCGCGGTCGCCCTGTACCTGGCCTGGCGTCGCCAGCGGTCGACCGAAGCCGACCACCTCCAGCGCGCGGGCGACGTCGTCGCTTCGCCGGTGCGGCCCGGTCAACTGACCTTTCGGCCGTCCTGCCAGACCTCGCTGATCCGGTCGGCCAGCCCACCGAGGTCGCCTACGCCGCCGTCGACGAGGACCAGGTCCGCGCGGTAGCCCTCGGCGAGCCGACCGAGTTCGTCGCCGAGACCGAGCAGCTCCGCCGCGCTGGACGTGGTCGCGACGAGCGACTGTGCGGGCGTCATGCCGCAGTTGACCATCAGCGCGAGCTCCTCAAGGTTGCCGCCGTGCGGTCCGACGCCGCTGTCGGTGCCCATGGCCACCTTCACCCCCGCCGCGATGGCCCTGCGCACCGACTCGGTGTGGATGCCGATCACGTCCCTGGCCTTGCGGATCACCGCATCGGGCAGGTCGAGGCCTGCGTCGACGGCGCGCAGCACGTTCACCGGCGCGGCCAGTGTTGGGACCAGCCAGGTGCCAGCGGCGAGCATCATGTCGATGGCCTCGTCGTCGAGGTAGATGCCGTGCTCGATGGACCGGATGCCGGCGCGGATCGCGTTCTTGATGCCCTCGGTGCCCTGCGCGTGCGCCATCACGTACGTGCCCCGCATGCCGGCCTCGGTGACGAGCACGGTCAGCTCCTCCGGCGTGAACTGGGAGTGTCTCGGGTCGTCGCGCGGCGACAGCACGCCGCCCGTCGTACACACCTTGAGCTGGTCGGCACCGGCCCGCAGCAGTCGACGTGCGAGTTTGCGCAGCTCGTCGGGGCCGTCGGCGATCGCATCGGGACGACCGGGGTGCGGCACGCCGAGCGGCACGCAGTGCCCGGACGCGGTCCAACCGTCGCCGTGGCCGCCGGTCTGGCTGATGATGTTGACCGAGATCCGCATGCGCGGCCCGGGAATCAGTCCGTTCGCGACCGCCTGCTTGATGCCGAGATCGGCGCCGCCCGCGTCGCGCACGGTGGTGATACCCACGGCCAGCGTCTTGCTCAGGTTCGCCGCCGCTTCGTAGAACTGGTAGGAGAACGGCGTCTGCACCCTGGAGAGCAGGCCGACGCTGCTGATCACCACGTGCACGTGCGTGTCGAACAGGCCGGGCAGCAACGTCTTCCCAGTACAGTCGACGGCCACGTCACCGTCGAGATCGCTGCCCACCGCGATGATCCGGTCGCCATCGACGAGCACGTCGGCCCGCGCCGCCACGCTGCCCGTTCCGTCGAAGACCTCGCCGCCGGTGAAGACCGTCCTGGTCACGCCACCACCACCTCACAGTTGATCGCCGAGCAAGTCGACCATACGGCTGGAGTTCACTCCACCCATAGGCTCGAATCCCATGACGAACAGTGACAGAGGTGAACCGCCGCAGGTCGGCATCTTCGGCATCAACATGGGAGACTCCGCGACCGCCGACGGAGCCCGCGAACTCGGCCCGCTCGCCGAGGAACTCGGTTACGAATCGATCTGGCTGCCCGAACACGTCGTGGTGGCGAGCCCGCGCGTGCCGCCGTCGCCGCTGGAACCGGACTTTCCCATTCTCGACCCCGTTGTCGGGCTTGCCATGCTGGCCGGCGTGACCAGCGAGGTTCGTCTCGCCACCGGGATCATCATTGTGCCGCAACGCAACCCTGTCGTGCTCGCCAAGCAACTGGCCAGTGTGGACGTTCTCAGCGGAGGCCGGTTCGTGTTCGGGATCGGTGTCGGCTACGTCGAGGAGGAGATGCGCGCGATCGGGATGTCCATGCGGGATCGTGGCGTCCGGACCGACGAGTACCTGCACGCGATGCGCTCGCTCTGGTACGACGAAACTCCTGGCTACCAAGGCAAGCACGTGGAGTTCGCCGGTGTCGACGCGTATCCCCGACCGGTGCAGCGGCCGATCCCGATCGTGGTCGGCGGGGCCAGCGCGAGCGCGTTGCGGCGCACCGTGCGGTTCGGCGATGGATGGTACGGCTGGGCGCTCGACCTGGCGACCACCGAACGCCTGCTGGCCCTGCTGCGTGCCGAGGCCGACGCGGCAGGCCGGGACTTCGCCGAACTCACCATCACGGTCACCCCGACCGAGACCATGACTCCCGAACTCGTACGCGCCTACGGGCGGCTCGGTGTGGACCGGCTGGCCCTGATGCCGCCGAGGGCCCGGAGCGCCGGCTTCACCAGGGCGGAGTTCGCCGAGTTCGTCCGCGCCAACGCGCCCGCCGCGACCGGCGCCCGCCCGCGCTGAGGGAGGCCGGGCGCCAGTCGTAGCGGAGGCGAGGTCCCGGCGCGGTCCGACTGGTCCTATTCTCGACTGGTCCCGGCCTTGACCTCGGCCGACCCACTTTTTCGGAGGCGCGCGTGCCAGACGAGCAGAACTCGACGCCGCCGACGAGTGCCGATGACCTGGTCGGCAGGGCAGGCCAGGCGATCGGCTGGCTGGCAAGGACCGGCTGGCGGGTCACCAGGGCACTACCCGGTGGTGAGTTGATCGAGGAGCAGGCGCGCAGGTGGGAGAACGCCGCGGTGCGGGAGATCCGCAGGCGGCTGGAGCCCGCCGACACCACGCCCGGGTTCGCCTGGCGCCCGTTGGGGTCGGGCGCGCTCGACCCGAAGGTCGGCAGGGCCACCGTTGGCCAGCAGGAACTCGTCACCCTGGTCCGTCCGATGAACGGGCACGTCGAGCCGCTGCGCGCGGGCATGGCCGAACTGCTCAACCGCTCCGCCAACTCGAACGCGGAGGCCAGCAGGGAATTTCTGTACACCACGGTCCTGCGCCAACTGGTGCCGGACGAGGCCAGGATCATCGCCGCGCTCGCGGACGGCACACCCCGGCCGCTCATCCACGTCGCCGAGCGCAACGCCATCGGCGCGACCCAGCGCACCGTGCTGGCCAACGCCTCGACCGTCGGCAAGAACGCGGGCGTCGCCGTGCCCGAACTCGTGCCCACCTACCTGACCCGGCTCTACCGGCTCGGCCTTGTCGAGGTCGGCGAGGAAGATCCCGACCTCGGCGACCAGTACGACATCCTGCTCACCGACCAGACCGTGCGCGGCGCCGCCGCCGAGGCGAAGCGGCCCCGGTTCATCCGGCACACCGTGCGCCTGTCCACGTTCGGTCGGATGTTCTGGGCGGAATGCGACCCGACCATCGGTGGTCAGCGGCGCCAGTCCGCACCCTGATGTGACAGACTTCACTGATCAGTAGGTTCGCTGGCGAGGGTGGGTGCGATGGAAACTGTCCTCGCCGACCTCGGCCGGCACTGGTACATCTACCTCTCCATCCCGGTGATGGCCGCGGTCATCGGCTACGTCACCAAGCTGCTCGCCATCCGAATGATGTTCCGGCCGCTGAACTTCGTCGGCGTCAAACCGCTCGGCTGGCAGGGCATCGTGCCCAAGCGCGCGGCGCGGATGGCCGCGATTGCCTGCGACACCATGACCGACCAGCTGATCAAGCCGTCGGACGTGCTGCGCAGGCTCGATCCGGAACTGATCGCCAAACAGATCCAGGACCCGCTGCGCGAGGTCGCAGCCGAACTCACCAGGGAGATCGCCGCCGAGTTCCAGCCCGGCCTGTGGGAATCATTGCCGGAACGGGTGCGCAGGCTGGTCGTCCGGCGCGTCCAGGCGGAGACGCCGAGGCTGCTCACGGCCATGTTGCAGACCGTGCGGGACAACGTGGAGACCGTGTTCGACCTGCGCGACATGGTGATCACCAACCTGGTCCGGGACAAGGAGCTGCTGAACCGGATCTTCACCGAGGCTGGCCATCGCGAGTTCCAGTTCATCGCCAGGGCCGGCCTGCTGTTCGGCGCGCTGATCGGCGTGATTCAGATGGTCGCCTGGGCGCTGTTCAAGCAGCCGTTGATCATGCCGTTCTTCGGTGCGCTCACCGGCTGGTTCACCGACTGGTTGGCCCTGCGGATGATCTTCCGCCCTCAGCGGCCCACCCGCTACCTGGGCATCTTCACCTGGCAGGGCCTGTTCCTGCGCAGGCGCGACGAGGTGTCCCATGCCTACGCGACCCTGATCGCGGAGGAGGTGATCACCCCGCACAAGGTGATCGAGGCCGTCCTGCGCGGCCCGCTCGCCGACCGGCTGTTCGCGATGATGCAGCGTGAGGTCGAGCAGGTCGTCGACCGGCAGTCCGGCTTCGCCCGCCCGTTCGTGGCACTGGCCATCGGCAGCAGCCGCTACACCGAACTCAAGCACGCCATCGCGGACAAGGTGCTGGAGCGGATGCCGGAAACCCTCGACTACATCGCCGACTACGCCAAGGACGCGATGGACATTCGCAATCTGCTGGTCAGCAAGATGCGCGAACTGACGACCGAGGAGTTCGAGAACCTGCTCCGCCCCGCCTTCCAGCAGGACGAATGGATCCTGATCACCACCGGCGCGGTGCTCGGCTGCGCCGTCGGTGAACTACAGTCGCTGATCCTGGAACACTTCGCGCACTGACAACCGATCCTACCCCGCCGCTATGCTGTCCGATGTGGACAGTGAGCAACCAGAACGGAGTTCAGCGCGGGAAGGTCCTTGCCGCCTCAAGGAAAACGTCGTTCTCGTGCGGCTCACCAATGGTCACCCGCGCGCCGTCGCCGGGCCCGTCGGTGACGAACGCGCGCACGATCACCTTGTGCGCCATGCAGTGCTCGTTGAACGCGGCGGTCCGCTCCGCAAGCGGCAGCCACACGAAGTTCGCCTGCGTCGGCGGCACCTCGTAGCCCATGCCGAGCAGTTCCTCGCGGACCCGGTAGCGCTCGGCCACGATCGCCTTGCAGCGCTGCATCAATTCGTCCTCAGCGTCCAGCGAGGCGATCGCCGCGGTCTGCGCGAGCGAGTTGACCGAGAACGGCACGAATACCTTGCGCAGCGCCTCGGTCACCGGTTCCGGCGCGACGCAGTAGCCGACCCGCAAGCCGGCGAGGCCATACGCCTTGGAGAACGTGCGCAGCACTGCCACATTGCCATGTCCGCGCGCCCACGCGTCGGTGGTCATGGCGATCCCGTCCGGCACGTTCGCGTCGTCGACGAACTCGCGGTACGCCTCGTCGATCACGACCAGCACGTCGGTGGGCACCGCGTCGACGAACTGGCGCAGCGCGTCATGCGGCAGCGCGGTCCCGGTCGGGTTGTTGGGCGTGCACACGAAAACCAGTCGCGTCTTGTCGGTGATCGCGTCGAACATCGCGTCGAGGTCGAGCGCGTGCTCCTTGGTCAGCGGCACCGGCCTCGGCTGCGCGCCGACCACCCGCACCATGATCGGATAAGCCTCGAACGAACGCCACGGGTACACCACCTCGTCCTGCGCGGTGCTGGTGACCTGGACCAATTGCTGGCACAGGGCAACCGAGCCGCAGCCGAGCGCGATCTTGTGGGTGTCCACCCCGAACCGTCGCGCGATCCGTTCGGTCAACGCGACCGCGCCGCTGTCCGGGTAGCGGTTGATCAGTCCGCTGGCGTGCGCGAGTTTCTCCCGCACGCTCGGCAGCGGCCCCTCGGCAACCTCGTTGGAGGCCAACTTGATCGAGCCGGGGATGCTCCGCCCCGCCACGTAGCCGGGAATCTGCTCAAGGTCGGCTCGAATACGCGCGGTCATCGTTGCTCTCCTGCCCATCGGACGGCTCCGGCCAGCACGGGGTTTGACCGACCGTCAACGTAACTCATTATCCAACGCACTCGACAGCGTGATTTCCCGCGACATCCGATCGCTGCTCGACCAGTGGCCGCACTGGTCGAGCACGCGAGAAAGATCACCATCAGCCAGTTCCGGACATCATGTTGACTCGCGTTCACCCTCGCGTGGTTGGCTTGACGTATGACCCAGACCCGAACCGAGCGCATCGAGCTGACCGACGGCCGATCCTTGCGGCTGACGGTCGCCGAGCCGGACAACGCCGTCCGTGGCGGTCTTGTGGTGCTGCATGAAGCGCGTGGCGTTACCGATGTGATGCGTGGCCTGGTTTCCAGCCTTGCCGACGAGGGCTGGCTCGCCGTCGCACCCCACCTCTACCGCAGCGAGGAAGCCGACGAATTCGACGGCGCTGCCGTCACCGACCAACTCAACCGGCTGGACGGCGAATCCGTCCTCGCCGACACCGACGCGGCCGCCGTGTGGCTGGCCCAGCGCGGCGTGGCCGCCGACCGGACCGGCGTCATCGGCTTCGACCTCGGCGGCGCGGTCGCCCTCGTGGTCGCGTCCAGTCGCACGCTCGGCGCCGCGGTCAGCGTGTCAGGAGGCGGCATCATCGAACCGATCGCCGAGGGCCTGCCTGCTCTCGTCGAGGTGGTCGGCGAGCTGACCTGTCCCTGGCTGGGCATCTACGGCGACCAGGACGAGAACATCCCGGTCGAGGAGGTGGAGAAGCTGCGCGACGCCGCCGCACACGCCGAGGTGGCCACCGACGTCGTCCGGTTCGCCGAGGCGAACAACCGCTTCGACACCGACCCGAGCGCCTCGTTCGAGGCATGGCAGCGCACGCTCAACTGGTTCGACATGCACCTGCGCTGATCACACCCCGTATTCACCACCCCGCCCGGCCGACCCGCCGGGCGGGGTTCGTACGTCCGGGGTGCGGACTCGCGACCGACTTCGGCCTGACCAACGGCGCGCGGCGACGCGGCGACTTGTGGCCGATGTGCGCACGGCCGGGTGCATGGTTGGCTATTACCAGGCTCTCCACCAGGGGTGACACCCGAACTTTCATCAACTCTTCAGGAACCGTGATCCACCGTGAGGGGCTGCTCACGGAAGGCTGAATACTGTCGGGTGTCACTGAGACGATCGGCAACGAGCTAGGAATGGGACATGACGGACGGTTCTGCCAGAGGCGGCGTGGCCCGCGGCGGTGAGTCGGCACCGGAGACGGCACCGGAGACGCTCTGGGCTCCGAAACCCGACGTGGTGGCGCGCACCCGGATCGCGCGCTTCCGCGCCTGGCTGGCCGACCAGAAGCAGGTCGAACTCGCCGACTACGCGGCGTTGTGGCAATGGTCGGTCGACGAGCTGGAGGCGTTCTGGGCCGCCGTCGCCGAGTTCCTCGACGTGCGCTTCCACACGCCAGCCGAAACCGTGCTGGTCGAGCGGGTCATGCCCGGTGCCCGCTGGTTCCCCGGTGCCACCCTCAACTACGCGGAGCAGGCTCTCGTCGGCGACGCCAAGAACGACGAGGCGCAGGCCGTCTTCTTCCAACGGGAGGACGGCCACACAGAGTCACTGACCTGGGGTGAACTGCGCGCCCGCGTCGCCGCGGCGCGCGCCGCGTTCGTCGAGCTCGGAGTCACCACAGGAGACCGGGTCGCCGCGCTGGTCGGCAACACGCCGGACACCATGGTCGCCTTCCTCGCCGCGGCCAGCCTCGGCGCCACCTGGTCGTCCTGCTCGCCCGACTTCGGCGTGCGCGCCGTGCTCGACCGGTTCACCCAGATCGAGCCAACCGTGCTCGTCGCGGTCGACGGCTACCGCTACAACGGCCGTGGCTTCGACATCCGCCCCACCGTCGAGCAGCTCCGCGCCGAGGTCCCCGGCCTGCGCGCCGTCGTCCTGATGAACTACCTCGACCCGCAAGCCCAACTCGCGGACGACGCCCCGGTCCAGGCCCTGAGCTGGTCAGCTCTCCTCGCCCAGCACGCGCGCGCCGAACTCGCGTTCACCCCGGTCGAGTTCGACCACCCGCTCTGGGTGCTCTACTCCTCCGGCACCACCGGCCTGCCCAAGGGCATCGTGCAGGGCCACGGCGGCATCGTGCTTGAACACCTCAAGGCGCTCGCCCTCAACGCCGACCTCGGGCCGGGCAAGACGTTCTTCTGGTTCACCACCACCGGCTGGATGATGTGGAACTTCCTCGTCTCCGGCCTGCTGGTCGGCACGCGGATCGTGCTGTTCGACGGCAACCCGGCCTTCCCGAGCTTCAACGCGCTCTGGCAGCTCGCACAGGACCAGCGGATCACCTACTTCGGCACGTCCGCCCCGTACATCCAGTCCTGCCTCAAGGAGGGCCTGCACCCGCGCGAGGACTTCGACCTCTCGGCCCTGACCACTCTCGGCTCGACCGGCGCACCGCTGTCACCAGAGGGCTTCCGCTGGATCGCCGATGCAGTCGGCGAACAGGTGCAGATCTGCAGCGTGTCCGGTGGCACCGACCTGTGCACCGCGTTCGTCGGCTCCGCCCCTGACGTGCCGGTCTGGCTCGGCGAGCTGTCCTGCCCCGCCCTCGGCGCCGCCGTCGCCGCCTACGACGAACACGGCAACGCCGTGGTCGAGGAGGTCGGTGAGCTGGTCATCCGCGAGCCCATGCCGTCCATGCCGGTGTTGTTCTGGAACGACCCGGACGGCACCCGGCTGCACGAGGCGTACTTCGACACCTATCCCGGTGTCTGGCGGCACGGCGACTGGATCAGGATCACCGACCGCGGCTCGGCGGTGATCTACGGCCGCAGCGACTCCACCCTCAACCGAGGCGGCGTCCGCATGGGCACCGCCGAGTTCTATCGAGTCGTCGAAGCCTTCGACGAAGTGCTCGACTCCCTCGTGATCGACACCTCCGGCGCCGGCCGGACCGACGGCGAACTGCTCTGCTTCCTGGTGCTCGCGCCGGGAACGGAGCTGACCGCCGTCGAAGGAAAGCTCAGGTCGGCGCTGCGCGAACAACTGTCCCCACGGCATGTGCCCAACGAATTCATCGTGATCAACGCGGTGCCCCGCACCCTCAACGGCAAGAAATGCGAAGTACCGGTGAAGAAGATCCTCTCCGGCATGCCGGTGGACCGGGCGATCAGCGCCGACGCGCTGCGCGACCCGAAGTCGCTGCTGCCCTTCGTCGAACTGGCGGGCAGGCAGCCCTGATGACCCAGCACGCCCCCTGCGCACCACGCGCCACCTGGCGTGTTTGCGCCGCGCACAATCGCGTCACCCTACCGTTGTCCGGCACGGTGCTCTTGCCACGAGGCGGCGATGACCGCAACCAGTAGTCAATCCCAGGCCACCAGGGCCTGGGAGAACAATGGCGACCTGGCGGTCCGGCTCATCTGCTGGGCGACACGCCTGGTTGGTTTGATCACTCTCGGTGAAGTGATCTTCCTCGGCCACCACCGGCCGCGACACCCGGTGACCCTCTGGTTCGACCTGCCCGTCGAAGCCACCGTCGCCGCCGTCGCGATCGCGGTCGCCGCTGCCGTCGGCCTGCTCCTGCTGGCCACGGGGCTGCGCAGGCGCAAGCGGCGGGCCTGGCAGATCGCGCTGCTCACCACGGCCGTCATCGCCGCGCTCGCGCTCGGCTTCCACCACGGCCCCGCGACCGGCATCACCTCGCTCGCACTGCTCGTCGCGCTGGTGCTCAAGCGGCGCGAGTTCGCCGCGCTGCCCGATCCGTCCATGGGCAAATGGCGGGCGATCGCGGTATTCGTCGAAATGCTCGCCGGCGGCATCGTCCTCAACCTGCTGATCATCATGTTCAACCGGCGTGACCTGGTCGGCAAGCCGAGCTTCCTGGCGATGCTTGAGCACGCCGCGTTGACCCTGGTCGGCATCGAGGGCCCGATCACCTTCCGCGGCGAGTTCCTCGACGACGCCACCGCCACCTTCGGCCTGGTCTTCGGCATCGGAGCCGTCCTGCTCGGCGGCTACTTCCTGCTCCGCTCCGCCGAGCCGAAGCCATCGCTGAGCTACCCCGACGAGCTGCGCATCCGCGAGCTGCTCACCGCATACGGCAGCCAGGATTCGCTCGGCTACTTCACGCTGCGTCGCGACAAGTCGGTGGTCTTCTCGCCGTCCGGCAAGTCCGCCCTCGGCTACCGCGTGCTGGCCGGCGTCGCGCTGTCCTCCGGTGACCCGCTCGGCGACATCGAGGCGTGGCCCGGCGCGATCGAGGAGTACCTGACCGCCTGCTCCCGGCACGGTTGGGTACCGGCCGTGCTCGGCTGCTCGGAGCGCGCCGCCACCGTCTGGCACCGCTACGGCCTTACCGTCCTCGAACTCGGCGACGAAGCCGTCGTCGAGGTGGCATCGTTCACAACGGAGGGCCGCAAGATGCGCGGCGTCCGCCAAACCGTCGCCAAGGTCGGCCGCGCCGGCTACGTCTCGCGGGTACGCAGGTCCAAGGACATCGATGACGTCGAACACGCCACCCTGGCCAGGCTCGCCGAAGAATGGCGCGGCGCAGAGACCGAACGCGGCTTCTCCATGGCCCTGTCCCGCCTCGCCGACGCGGCCGACCCGGAGTGCGTGGTGGTCACGGCCGAGCAGGAGGGCCGCGTCCGCGGCATGCTCCAGTTCGTCCCCTGGGGCGAGGACGGCCTGTCCCTCGACCTGATGCGCCGCGACCGCGAAGCCGACAACGGCCTCAATGAGTTCATGATCACCGAGCTCCTCGCCGCCTGTGGCGACCTGGGTGTGCGCAACGTCTCGCTGAACTTCGCCATGTTCCGCGCCGCCCTCGAACGCGGCGAGCGCATCGGCGCCGGCCCCGTCGCCCGCCTCTGGGCGCGCGCCCTGCGGCTCGGCTCCCGCTGGTGGCAGATTGAGACGCTGTACCGTTTCAACGCCAAGTTCCGGCCACTCTGGGTGCCCAGGTACCTGATCTTCCCCGCCGTCCGCGACCTGCCAAGAATCGCCCTAGCCGCCATGGAGGCCGAAGGCTTCGGCGGCCGGCCCCCCGCCCTGCTCCGCATGCTCCGCCGAAGCTGATCACCGCAGGTCCTGGCAACCGGCAGGCCCAACGAGGGGGGTGTTTTGCCCCGGTGGCCAGGGCCTGTGTAATCTATCCCGCGAGTGGTCAAGAGCCTGGGAGGCTTCGCCTAGTCTGGTCTATGGCGCCGCACTGCTAATGCGGTTTGGGGTAACCCCCCATCCCGGGTTCAAATCCCGGAGCCTCCGCAACGCTCGGCTTCGGCTGAGCGTATAACTGAACATGCTGTACCTGCGCCCGTAGCTCAACGGATAGAGCATCTGACTACGGATCAGAAGGTTAGGGGTTCGAATCCCCCCGAGCGCACCACCCAGAATCCCAGTGAGACCCCGGTCTAGCTGGGCTTTTGTGTTTACGTACCTATCGTTTCAGCGCTGTCGATCATGGTTGCGGATCTCTTGGGGGCTCCGCGGGGGCTCCGCTTCTTCGGACGCGCCCCAGACAGGCCCATTATGTTGATCTTTGGGGGCTCGTTTGGAGCCCCCTGGGACGAGGCTCGGGCGGTTTTGCGGGGCACGATCGCGACGGTGGCCGCAGCTGCTGCTTGAGCGAGTTCGGGCAAGACTGAGCTGTAGATGTCAGCCGTGACCGCATAGGTGGAGTGTCCCAGGGTCTCCTGCACGACCTTCAGATCGATCCGGGCCGCGAGCATCAGGGTCGCCGCCGTGTGCCGCAGGTCGTGCAGTCGGATCGGTGGCAAGCCCGCTGCCCGGTAGAGCTTCTCGAACCGGTCGCCGATCCAGGTGGGGCGAAGCGGCGAGCCGTCCTCGTAGGTGAAGACCCTCCCGGAGTCGATCCAGCCGTATCCCAGTTCGAGTCGGCGCGCGTTCTGCCATGCCCGGTGCTGCTGCAACAGGCATGCTCCGTCTTCGTCGAGCGGAACCGTCCGGATGCCCGCATCAGACTTGGGCGGTCCCTCGACGATGACGCCGTCGACCTCGGTGAGCTGGGTGATGATCTCGATCGAGGCGTGGGCGCGATCCTTGACGTTCGTCTCGGTCCAACTAAGCGCGGCGGTCTCGCCACGGCGTGGGCCACGATGGACGAGTAGATGCCACATTGCCTCGAACTCGGGATCGTGGAGGTGGACATAGTCCATGAACGCGCCCGCCTGCGCTGGCATCCACACCATGACCGGCCCGGGGCGTACCCCGGAATGGCGCCACTGCTTCATGCGTTCCTCGGTCCAGATGATCGGCTTGGGAGGTTTTGCCCCTACCGAGTAGTGCATGGCCGGATTGATGATGGGGATCTGCTGTGTGATCGCGTCGTTGAGGCTGGCTCACACGTCGCGAGGATGCGACCTTGGCTGTTCAGCCCGACCGTGCGTCTAAACGGCGGCATCTTCTCCAATGCGGCCCGAATGCCTGCCAGTCGGCCTTCTTCCGCGTTGTCTTCTTCTCCGCGAGCTTGGCTCGCCGGTCATCGTTGGAGGCGGAGATGGCGTCGTTGTCGTCGGCGATCTTGTTGAACATCTCGATCAGGTCGTCGACGGTCAACCGGTCGAGACGGATGTCTCCGATCTTGGGCTTCAGGTAGAGGCGCACGTGCGACTCGTAGGAGTTCAAGGTCTTCTTACGGCCTCGACCTTGTCTGTGCAGGGCCTCGCGCTGGGCATACCACCGGTCCAGCCACTGTCCTACAGTCATCTTGTCGTTGAGGACGTGCTTCGATCGCATCCGTGTCTTGACCGTGTCGACATCTGGTATCGGGTCTTCACGCCCCAACCCCATCAAGAGCCTGGTCACGGTGAGGAGGTCGTCCTTGTTTCCCGCTGCGAGGGAGATCAGGGCACGGACTTTGTCGAATTCGGCCTGCGCTTCGTCGCTAGTGGCATACCCCCGACGGCGAAACTGGTTACGCTTTGGTCCTTCCTTCTCCAGATCTTGCTGGAAATACCAGGACCCGTGGTCAGGTACCTTCTTGAGCTTGGGGCACTTCATACCGAGTTCTTTGCCGTTCTTATCGCGGCATCGACACCGGCGTCCGATCCCTCCGGCTGTCGCCATTCGAGTCTCCATTCTTATTTGAGATTTTGGGCACGCGTAAGCCCTTCTGTTGATCTGAGCGCTGAGATCAACCGGGGCGGGCTATTCGATGTGCGCTATTCGCTTACCGCTTCAGGGCGCGGCGATGCGACGGCGTCCTCTGCTGAGGCCCGGTCATCGGCGTGCTTGTATTTCGGACCTATTCTGCCTGCGCGGGTCCATCTCGCTTAGGCAGCAGATTTAGGGCGCGAGCCCGCCGCAGATACCGCTGCACGGAAGCCCGTGAGCGGTTCATGGTCTTCACCACGTCATCGACGGGCGCAGGGCTCCCCGCCCTCTTGGCTTCTTGCAGGAGCCGCGCAGCCGTACGAGCGTCTTCGTCGCCTTGCTGCTCGCGCCGTTCACGCGCTGACGGTGGTGCGTTCACGGCTTCGTCGGCTTGGCGAGCCTGTTCTTGAATGGCTGGTGGTAGCGTCGCGAGCCAGACTTGTCGCTGTTTCGCGGACACCGTCGCCTCCGCGACGGCACGCTTCAACAGATGGTCGACCGGAACTTTACGGAGCAGAATCCCTCTGATCGGATCGGTCGCCTTCCCGCGTACTGCGAATTCGAGTACTACAGGTCCGAAATCCTGGGTGACCAGCACCTCGATCAGGATGGTGACATCAGGTTCACTGAAGGTGAACGTGGCTTCAAAGCGCGAGGGCACCACTGCGTCTTGCCCTGCGGGCAAGTAGCCGCTGGGCTTGAGGGCTTCCACCGAGACTGTGTGTATCTGGAAGCTGTTGGGTTTCCGCACCACGCTAGGACGATACGGATCTGACCTGCGACGGTCTGTCGCGGGTGCCAAGAGGGCCATGGGCTTCACCTCCTTCCGGGCGAATGATCGATGACATGGCGGCGACAGTAGCCCGGTCACTGGTAGCACGTCAATGTCCATTCATGTATCGTCCATGACATGCCAGACTCGCGGGGGATGTTGGCCGACCGGCAAGCACGCAGCTGGATGCGCACCGCTGCGGCCGACTTCGGCCTGGTCAGGAGCCCTTTGCGGCGACCTCGCGCACCGGGTATAGCGGCGGGCATGCAGCTGGCTGTCCGCGAAGGATTACTTCACTTACATGCGCGTGGCGACGACTGGTCTGACCACGTGGCCACGCGCGAAAAACTCGGGGGAAGAAGATGTCGAATAGGCGTGAGTCCATCGATCGTCGGGTGCCGACGCTGACGGAGATCCGTGCCAGTTGGCCGGCTACGGTCGACGTTCCGAGGGCGGGCACCGTGTTCGGGCTGAGTCGCAGTCACGCGTACAGCCTGGTGGCCCACGGAGAGTTTCCGGCGGAGGTGATCAAGGTCCGCAGCCGTTACAAGGTGGTCACGGCCTCGATCATTGCGGCCCTCACCCCGCACGTCGGATCGAACCAGGCCGTAGCTGTGCCGCATCCCATGCCGTAGCCCCCTAGATGGAGGGTCATATGGCGGTAAAGTCCGATTGTCATCGTCGTCTTCGTCAGCCCTGACGAGTACGGTGTTGGATCACGAACCAGGTATGCCACGGAAGGGAGTTCGACAGTGTTCACGGCTAGCAGCAGTACAGAAGCCCGCGACCGGGCTACACGAGTCCGCGCGCATTTGGCGAACAACGGCCGACTTCGCGCCGTGGCCCTGCCAGCCGACGTGGTTCGCCATCAAGGCCGAGAAGCCGACGAGTATCCAGTTGCCCTGCTCACCGGCGGGATGACCTACCAACGGTGGTGCACCGCATCGGTTGTCTATGCCAGCGGCGGACCGAGCATCGTGGCAGGCTCTGAGGGATTCGTGGCCGGGTACATGATGGCCGCGATGGTCGGTCGAGCACGGCAACAGCGCCGTGCCCGCAGGATGGCCGAGGCTCAGTGGCGCCCCACGCAACTGTTGCGCGTGGTCGTGACGACCCACCGCCTGTGGTGCGAGGTCACGACGCAGTCCGGTAGACAATGGCGCAACTTCAACTTCGACACGATTACTCGGCTGGATGCGAACGGCGACGCACTGACCTTGCACTTCCAGGGCGAGTGAGCCGCTGCGGCTGGGCGGCGAGTGGGTGCCGTGGTGCGCGGCCGTGATCGACCACTTCCGGTCGATACGACTGGTGCCTGGGTTCCGTCATCCGGCGTTGGCTGGCTGACAGCGCGAGCGGCACCTGGACGATCCCCAGCCAGGACTGCCGCATCAGGCCCATCCAGGCAGTGAGCCGGCTATCTCGCTAGTTCGGAGGTGGCCGGTTCATTGCGTGGGATAAGAGCTGGTTCCTCGGTGACGGTGGCGAACACCTCGCGCTCGCCTTCTCGCCGCCAGTCCTCGGTGTTGAGGTCGAGGCTGGCAGCCTCGCTGATCGGTGTCCTGCCGACGAGTGGCATTCTGGCGATCCTCATCGTCCGGCGTGCTGATCGTGCCCGGACAGCCGAGGACGCAGCTCCGGCGCTTCCCGCCTGCTCGCGTTAAGCGATACGGTCTGCACATTGCGGACCATGCGGGTGTAGCCCAACAGCGCCCCTCCACTGGCGGTAGCGACTCAGCCGGCAAAGACGACCCGCGCAACGACCCGGATGGACCGGTCCAGCAGGTCGACGCTGCCGCGATCAGCTTGGCATTTCGCCCCCGCCGCGCCAGTCCGCGCAGCCGCTGCCCGAAGTCCTGGTCGCAGCCGCTGGGCAGGGTGATCGGCGCCGTACGCGCCACGACCGTCCCCGGTCCTCGTGGCGGCGTGACGCAGCGGGTCGCAGATCGACAGCGGAACGCGGTCACGGAACTCGCGGGAGCCTACCGGCAGGTTCTCACTGAAAGTGTCGGTGCGAGCGTTTACCGTGTTTCTCATGCCGGTACCATTTCAAGGTAGAATCGCCTCAGCGAGCCGAGCCCGGCGGTGCCGGAGGCGGCTCGTCATCTGCCTCGTGACATAGTCAACACTGCACCTGCCACGCGGGCGCGGTTTCGCTACCAGGACGAGTGCGTAGCCCTGATGATGCTCCAACACCTCGGATCAACCGATCTCACGGGCATCGTGGTGGAACATTCGACCGATGCATCTCATCTTCGAGAAAGCGCGCCAAATTGGTCTCGATCAAAGACCGTGAAGTAGACCAGTTCGAAGACAGCGGCTGGAACTGGACCGCACTCAACGAACAGGACGTCTTCACAAGTCTCTATCGACAGTGGTGCGCCGCAGGGAAGTCATGCAGTTCTCGCGTTTTGGACAAACGCCGGCTTTATTCGAAAAATGAAAGAGCTACGTAACGTTCTCGTCGACAAACCAAAACGCCATCGGACCATCTTTGTCCGACGTTTCTGTGGCCTTTTGAAGGTCACGCCCGCCGAGGCAAGGCATTTCTCCGAGCGTTGAGTACTCCTGCCGGACCCATTGCCCCGGCGGAAGGAGATCGCAGCGCAAGGAATTCACCGGATGACCCAATTGCTACAGCGGCATCGAGGCGGAGCTGCCCACCACGCAGAGCATGCTATCGGACTCTCGTCAACGACATTCGCGACGGCCAGCACCGATGTGCCGGAGTGGAAGCGCGTATTCCATCGACCGTGGCCGCAACGCTGGCCGACTATCTCAGAAGACGGAACGATGTTGCGATGCGTCGTTACTTTGGTGCAGTAGAAACCTTAACGCTATCCTCCGAGAATTCGCACACGCTCGGCCCAGGAAAACCCATCGCTGAATCACCATCAATGGGTTGCGGACACTCAGTTCGTCGGCCGTACAGACCACATGGCCAGCTTGGCGGAACGGCTCGCTCCAGGTGTGCCTGATGCTGTCCGCCGGTGGTCATTGCACGGGTTGACCGGGTGCGGAAAGACCAGCCTCGCAATACAGTTCGCGGCCGAGCATTCCGATTCGATGCGACCGATGTTCATCCGCGCGGAAACCCGAGCGACGCTGCTCGACGGGCTCGCACGCCTGGCCGGCCAAGCACGGACCTCCATGGAGGACGGGATCACCGCGGCAAGCGGGCCCGTCACTCCACCGTTGCCCGGCAACTCAGCGACGCTGCTGATCATCGACGGCATGACCGAGGCTGAGACCATTCGAGGAATCATCCCACGGCAGTCTCTCTGCCGCGTACTGATCACCAGCACGGTCAAGCACCTGGACCAGGGATATGTCCACGTCGAGCTGGGCGTCTGGCGGCCATCAGAAAGTGATCAATACTTGAGGATGATCCTTCCGGGACGCGTCTGAGGCAGACCGGCGACGGATGGCAGAGGCATTGCATCACCACCCGCTGGCACTTGTCCAAGCTGCCAATCACTGCCGCGCCACGGACCGCTCGGTGCCCGACTTCCTCAAACGTCTGGCCCAGGAGCCCCTCAATGCCCTGGACGTCGGTGAGGCCAGTGGGCATCCCGTCTCGACCTTGCGGGCCATCCAGATCAACGTCGAGGGCGCAGGTGAGCGCAATCCCTCGGCGCAGCATCTGTTGCGGGTGCTCGCCTATCTCAGCAGCGATCCTGTGCCGCTGGCCCTAC
>CAWFTJ010000006.1:0-848509 GCA_963818685.1 Candidatus Melainabacteria bacterium
AGTACTACTAGACGCTGTCGAGCTGGATCAGGGCGTCGATGCCACGTGCGGCCAGATATGCCTTGTCGGTGCTGCGGCTCGCCTTCACGACGGCGGGCCGGACGCCCTTGTCGATCAGCTTCATGTACGGCTCGAAGAACGGCGTCGACGGCACCAGGTCGTCCGGCAGCACGAGCGCGGTGTCGCGGTGGATCGGTTCCGGGGGCGACTGGTCGTACTCGCGGATCAGGTTGGCTATCGTGGCGCCGATCGGCTTGAGCCTGCGGTCGTTGGTGTAGACGCCGAGGTCGTATTCGAGCTGGTTGAAGCCGGTCAGCGACGAGTTGACCTCGTGCGAGCACCACCAGGTGACGCCCCACAGATCCTCGCAGCTGGCCATGTTCCTCATCGACTGCTCAGTCCACTGTGGAATGATACTCGGGTCCATCCACACCTTGGACACGCCGGTCTCCTCGATCCACACCTTGCGGTCGAGGTCGGTGTGGAACGCTTTGATCAGCTCGATGAAGTACTCCGAGTAGTGCAGCGACGGCGTGGACAGCGGACCGTACGTGCTGAACACGTCCGTCCAACCCGCCCAGGTGTGGTTGGCGGACAGCGTGCCGGTGGTGCCCATGCCGTCCCTGCTGAAGTAGTCGTTGTTCAGCCACGGATAGTGGTCGATGCCGGCCACGTGCAGCTTGCCGGGCGCGGCCTGGTTGGCCGCAGCGAACATGGCGCGCAGCCAGCCGTCGCCGACATCGGGAGTCACGTCGATGCCGAAGGGCTGGGCGAACCAGTAGATCTCGTTGGACAGGTCGAAACCGAGGAATCGCGGATGCCGGCCGATGCCGGCACCGAGCGCGGCGAACAGCCGCTCGGTCGTGGCGATGGCGTTCGCGTCGGTGAAGAAGTTGGTGACCGCGCCGTTACCGTTGTTGATCAGCCACGGCGGCACGAACAGGAAGCCGCTCACCGCGCCGTCCAACACGGTCACCTCGACGTCGAGCCGGTGTTCGCCGGCCAGGTCGAGCAGTTCGCGGATGCGCGCCACCTGTTCGGCGCGCACGAAGTTCGCGTTCGGTTGCAGGTCCGGCCACATCGCCATGATCCGGATGTGGTCCATGCCGAGTGCCGCGATGTCCGCGAGGTCGGCCCGGATCGAGTTGGCGTCCCAGTTCGACCAGCAGTACCACCAGCTCTTACTTGGCGTGTAGTTCAGGCCGAATCGCACCTTCCGCTGCCGCTTCAACGGATCGGCCTGTGCGGCTGTTGCCGTGCCGGCCATGCCGAGCAGGGCGGCGGCCGCTGTGCCGCCGAGGAAGCTACGACGGTCGAATCCCGACATTGTTCCGTCCTTCCTGGTCGTTCACGGGGTGAGGCCGATGCCGTCGGGCACGTTGCCGACCAGTACCGAAGGGCCGACCGAGCCGGTGGCCACGGTGATCGGGCGGATGTCGTCGGTGCCGGAATCCACCACCCACGCGGTCGTGCCGTCTGCGGTGAACGCGACCGCGTACGCGCTCGCGCCGGTCGCGATGAACGTGCCCTCGGTGTTCGTCGCGGTCGTGATCGGGATGACGCCGCCGTTGGCGACCGTCGCGTACAACTGGCTGCCGTTGGGCGAGATGCCGAGTCCGGCTGGGGAGCTGCCGAGTGCGATCGTGGCCGTGACCGTGCCGGCCGCGTTGACCACGGTGATGTCGTTGCTGCCGGTGTTGCCGATGTACGCGGTATCGTCCCTGCCGACCGCGACGCCGAACGGTTGGGCGCCAACGGTGACCGTGTGCGCGACCGTGCCCGTGCTCAGGTCGAGTTCGGTCGCCGTGCCCGCGCCCTGGTTGGCGATCCACAGGTACTTGCCGTCCGGCGAGATCGCGTCCCGCTCCGGGTTGGCGCCGACCGCGACCGGCGCGCCAGCGGTGTGCGTTGCCACGTCGATGGGTTGCACGGTGCCGTCGCCGTAGTTGGTCACCCACACGGTCTTGCCGTCCGGTGTGATGGCGACGTCCGCGGCGACCGAACCGACCGGGACGGTGGCGATGACCTGGTTGGTCGCGGTCGAGATGACCGAGACGTCGTTGCTGTTGTTGTTCGCCACGTACACCTCGGCGCCGTTCGGCGTCACGGCCACACCGTCCGGTCCGCTGCCGACCGGGATCACCGGGCCCGCCGTGTTGTTCGCGCGGTCGACCGGGGTGACCGTGTTGTCCGAGTAGTTGGACACGTACGCGGTCGGGATCGCCTGGCCGGGCGCGGCGACCGTGACCAGGATCGACACGTTCGCCAGGATCGCGCCGTTGCTCGCCTTCCCGGAGATGGTGACCGCGTAGAAGCCGGCGCTCGCCTGCGCGCTCGCGGTCACGGTCAGCGGGACGGTCGCGCTCTGCCGCGCGGCGACCGTGCTCGTCGATGTGCCGGGACTGAACGTGATGCCGTTGTCTGGCGAGGTCGCGGTCCAGGTGACGGTGGCAGGTTGGCCACCGAGACTGTTGTCCACGACCACGTTCACCGACGTGCTCGCGCCGGGCGCCAGCCGGACCTGCGACGGATCGGTGCGCATCTGCGCGCGCGTGCTCGGCGGGAACCGAACCGGGCCCGCGCCGAACGACGGGGGAGCGTCGTGCGCGCCGGTGCCCCGGGTTTTGTCGGGTTGCGCGCCGACGGTGAAGTCCAGCCGGGTCAGGCCGGGGTGGTCGGGCAGCATCAGATAGGTGCGCATGGTCGACTGGCCGTTGACTCGCAGGCTCCGCGTGTACGGGTTGGCGTCACCCGCGCCTGGCGCGTTGATCTGGATCAGTCTGCCGTTGCCCGCGTGCACGGTGACCTGGCTGAACAACGGCGTGCCGAGCACGAGCATTGGCACGCCCGGCGTCTGCGGGTAGATGCCCATGGCGGCCCACACGTACCAGGAGGACAGCGCGCCGAGGTCGTCGTTGCCCGGTTCGCCGCCGGGAGTGTCGCTGTAGAGCTGGCTCATGATCGACCGCACCGTCGCCTGGGTTTCCCATGGCGCGCCCGCGGTGTCGTAGATCCAGGGCGTGTCCAGGTTGGGCTCGTTGCCCGCCCAGTCGTTCGGAGCGTTCGGGCCGGCGTTGAGCTGGGTGAAGAACGAGTCCAGCCGGGCTCGCGCGGCCGCGTTGCCGCCCATGCCGCCGATCAGGCCGGCCAGGTTCTGCGGCACCATCCAGGTGTACTGCGCGGCATTGCCCTCCTGGAAGCCGGATTGTCCGAATCCGCCGTTGTTCGCCAGCGGGTCGCCGGGCGGGAACGCGCCCTGCGCGTCACGCGGCTGGAGGTAACCGGTCGACGTGTTGAACAGGTTCGCCCAGTTCTGCGATGTCCTGGTGAACTGGCTGGCCACGCTGGCATTGCCGATGCTGCCAGCAAGGCGCGAGATGGCGAAGTCGTCGAGGGCGTATTCGAGGGTTTCCGACGCACCGTCGGGCACCGGCGAGATCGAGTCGGACTGGGTGTTCGGGACGTAGCCGTTCTTGAGATAGGCGGCGGCTTGGGGCCGGTCCAGGTACCAGCCCTGGCCGGGCGCGCCGGTTCCGGTGGCGCCGTGCACCATCTCCTGGACCGCGTGCGCGGCGTTGAACCCGGTGGCGCCGAAGGCGTACGCGGCGGCCAGGATCGGGTCGGCGGCGTCGCCGTTCATCACGCCCGACTCGCCGTTGGCCACCGGCCACTTCGGCAGCCAGCCCATCTGGTCACCCGCGTCCAGCAGTGAGGTCGCCATGTCGCTGGCCCGCACCGGATCGAGCAACGCGACCAGCGGGATCTGCGAGCGGTAGATGTCCCAGCCGGAGAAGTCGCTGTACTCCTGGTGCCCGCCCACGGCCTTGTGCACCTTGCCGTCGTAGCCGGGATAGCCGCCGTCGACATCGCTGAACAGGCTCGGATGCAGCAACGCGTGATACAGCGCGGTGTAGAAAGTGGACTGTTCGGCCGATGTGCCACCGTTGATGCCGATCTTGCCGAGCTGCGCGTCCCAGGTCTCGCGGGCGGCTTCCGCGGTCCGCGCGAGGTCGAAGTGCGCGTTCTCCGCCTTGAGGTTGTTCAATGCGCCCGCGGTGCTCACATAGGACAGTGCGACCTGCATGTCGACAACGGGATTCTTGGTCGTGTCGAAGGTGAGCGCGCCGCCCGCGACCACACCGCCACCCTGCTCGGGAGCCCGGGTCCTGGCCGCGAACGATTTGGGCATCGGGGCTTGCTTGCCGTGCGCGGTCAGCGATGTGCTGTCCGCCCGAACCTGGCTGCTGCTGGTTCCGGCGCCGCCCCAGGTACCGGTCGCGGTGAACGGCTGGCTGAACGTGGCCGCGAAGTACACGGTGTAGGAGTCGGGTTGGCCGCAGAAATGCCCGCTGGTGACCGATCCGGTGATCTCGTTGTTGCCGATGGCTTGGAAGGTCGCGCCAGCCGAACCGTTCGCGCTGTCCGCGACCTTCACCAACAGTCGCGCCTGGGTGCTTGGCGGATAGGTCAGCCGGGCGAGGCCGGTGCGTGCGGTCGCGGTGAGTTGGGCGCTGATCTGGCCGACGGTGACGGCATACGAACCGGGGCCCGCGGTCTCGCCGGCGTGGCGAAACGGTTGGGTCGCGGCGGATGGATCGTCGGGTAACGCGCCGACCAGGGGTAAGAACGGGATGTCGCCTGCGAAGGCGCAGCCGGCGCCGGACAAATGCGTCAGGCTGAAGCCGGTGATCGCGTCGTCGGTGTAGGAGTAGCCGCCGCCCGCCGGGCGGGACGTGGTGTCCGGGCTGAACTGGACCATGCCAAACGGCACCGAAGCGCCGGGAAAGGTGTCCACGTCGCCGACGACAGCGCCACCGCTGCCGGTGCCTACGAAAGGGTCGACCAGGGCGGCCGGATCGGGCACGGCGGGTGCGGCGGCGGTCGCTGGCAGGCCGGTCAGGGTCAGGCCGGTGAGGGTCACGACCAGCGCGGACAGGCCGCCAAGGCCGATGCTGAGCCGTCTTGACATCGTTGTCATTTGTCGGCACCTTTCCCGGGTCACGCTGGTTCGGGAGTCGCGGCCAGGAAGCCGCACGGATTCTGCCTGCCGGCTCGGCGGAGCGTCAAGAACCGATCTCGACCGGGCTCGACCCGCGAGCCCGGTCGAGATCATCGACCACTGATCAGGCGGCGCCGCCGATCGGGAGGCTGGCGACGGTGTTGGACGCGGGCGCCGTGGCCTTGGCGGGGGCCGGGGTCCGGTTGCCGAGGGTGCCGGAGAGGATCCGGTGTTGCAGCTCGACCATGTGCTGCGACGGCTCAAGGCCCAGCTTCTCGCGCAGGTAGGTGCGGTGCGCCTGGTAGACCTCCAGCGCCTCGGTCCGCCTGCCCGAGCCGGCCAGCGCGACCATCAGGCGGCCTTCCACCCACTCGTGCGCAGGCTCGGCGAAGCTCAGTTCCTTCAGTTCGCCGATGACCTGGCGGTGCTGGCCGGTGGCCAGGAACGAGTCGACCTTCATCTCGAACGCCTGACGACGCTGCTCGCCGAGGTAGCGGGCGCGGGCCTCCAGCGCGCGGGTGCGACGGACACCCGAGTACGCCTCGCCCTGCCAGCCGGCCAGCGCTTCGGTCATCGTGGTCGCCACCGCGGCCGGGTTGCCCTTGGCCAGCTGCTTGCGACCCTCGGCGAGCAGGCTCTCGAACCGGGCCGAGTCGAGATCGTCCGCGTCCATCCGCAGCGCGTAGCCATCACCCTGGGTCTCGATCGACAGCGGGGTGGCCCCTGCGCTGCCGGCCCTGGCGGCGTCGGCCCTGGCAGCGTCGGCACTGCGCTGGAGGGCGCGCCGGATCTCGTAGACGTAGGTCTGGATGGTCGGCAGGGCCGTGCCCGGCACGTCCTCCGGCCAGATCTCCTCGATCAGCCGATCGGTGCTGATCGCGATGTTGGGCGAGAGCGTGAGCAGCGCGAACAGTTGGCGCTTGCGCGGCGCGCTCGGCGTCACGTCCTGATCACCCTGCTGGACCTTGAGCACGCCGAGAACATTGATCCCTGTGGTCACCGTACAACTCCCCGATTAAGTGGTGAAAAGATTCAGCTAGTCCGAAAAGAAGCGATCGTCATCGGGTATCCGGCCTCGATGACAATGCCCGACTCTATGCGGTCGTGATGCGCATCTACTGACTGATCAGTGCTCGTTCAGTGTGTGGGCCGGTGCGGACGCCTTGTTGACTCAACGATCGGTCGATGCCCAGGTCAACGGCTGTGTGATCGTCGCAACAATGCCTGTGTTACACCGACGACGGTAGCGGATCGCGCGTCATTGCCGCACGCAGCCGAACCAGACGGGTCCGGACCGGTTTCGCCAACGGTAGCCGAAGCTCGTCGAGAATAGCGAGCGCGCGTTCCCAGGCTTCGCCAGCGGCTGTCTCATAGTCGGCAGCCAGCCACGAATCGCCGAGAGCGACCAATACCTCCGCCTCGTAGGTTCGATCGCCGTTTTCCTTGAAAAACGCGATGGCGCGGGCGTGACAATCCGCGGCCTGCTGGTATTCGCCGAGCAGATGGTGGGTGTCGCCGAGCGCGGTCCAGCAGTCGCCCTGACCGATCCCGTTGTCCAGCGACTGGTAGATCTCCATGGCCTCGTCGATGAAGTCGATGCCCTGCTGGTAGCTGCCCAACCTGGTCAGGCAGCCGCCGATCCGCTCAAGCGACGCGGCCTGCTGGTTGCGGTCACCCATTTCCGAGTACAGCCGCAACGCCTGCTGGTAATGCTCGATCGCCTGTTCATAGCGGCCCTGCTTGGCGAGCACCGCGCCGAAGTTTCCATGCAGATACGCGTTTTCGGTAGGGTAACCGAGTTCGGCGAACAACCGGTGCGTCGATTCCAGCTCGGTAAGCGCTTCATCGTTGCGCCCGAGAAAATGTAGGGCACCCGCGAGACTGCGCCTGGTGTGTGCCTGGCCGGTCAGGTCGTCGGCCTTGATCGCGGCAGCCAACCCCGCCCTGGTCGCGGTTTCCCAATCGTGCCAATAGCCCTGGCGCTGGAAGAACTGCTGCGGAATCAGCGCCAACTGCCAGGCATGGCGATGGCATCCGCACTCCATCGCCTGTCGCACCGCCGCGCTCAGCACCTGGTGCTCCTCGGCGAACCAGGCCATCGCGTGCTGCCTGGCCGGCAGGTCCACCACCGCGACACCGGGCTCAGGCGCGTCGAGATCGATCGGGATGAAGTACGGGCCGAGCAACGCGTTGGCCCGGTACGCGGTGTGCAGGTAGCAGTCGAACAGTCGGTTCCGTGCCGAGACGCGGTCCGCCTCGGTGTCGAGTTCGGCGGTCAGTTCGGCGGCGTAGACCCGGATCAGGTCGTGCATGCTGAACCGGTGCGACAGTCCCTCGTTGAGCAGCCGCGCCCTGGTCAGCTCGGTGACAAGGCGCCGGGTCCGCGCCTCCGGCAGGCCGACCAGGCTGGCCATGGCCGCGATGGACAGGTCAGGGCCCGCATGCAGCGACAGCAACCGGAACAGGCGCGCGGCCGGCGGCGAGAGCAGTTCGTAGGACCAGGAGAACACCGCGCGGATGTCGGTCGCGGGATCGTTGGCGCTGAACGCGTCCAGCCGGGTGCGCGCGTCGCGCAGCTCGCTGGCGATGGCCGAGATCGGCAGGTAGTAGTGGACGGTCGCGCGCGCCGCCACGATCGCCACCGCGAGCGGCAGGCCCGCGCACAGTTCGACGATCTCGTCCAACGCGGCGCCGTCCTCGGCCAGTCGGTGCGGATCCAGTCGTTGGGTGAGCGTCGCACGGGCGTCCTGCGCGGAGAACGACTCGACGGTCAACGGATACGCGGCGTGCGTGGTGATCAGGCCGGTGAGCTGGTTGCGACTGGTGATGATCACCAGACAGCCCGAGGAGGCCGGCAGCAGCGGGCGGACCTGCTCGACGTCGCGCGCGTTGTCCAGCAGGACAAGAACCTTGCGGCCATGCAGCATGCTGCGGTAGAGGGCGGCCTGCGCCTCGGGCTCGGCCGGGATTCGCGGCGGGGCGATGCCGAGCGCGTCGAGGAACACGCGCAGCGCCTCGCTGGCGGTCATGGCCGAGCCACTTGAGTCGAAGCCGCGCAGGTTCAGGTACAGCTGACCGTCCGGATAGTCCTTGGCGACCTGGTGCGCGAGGTGCACGGCGAGCGTGGTCTTGCCGATGCCGGCCATACCGTCGATCGCGATGATCCGTACGGCGGAGGGGTTGCGGTCGGCGCAGTCGAGCAGCAGACCGGACAGCCGCGCGAGTTCCTCCCGCCTGCCGGTGAACGTCGGCAGGTCCGCGGGTAACTGGGCGAGCGGCACCAGGGGCGTTGGCGGATCGTCGATCTCGTCGTCCGCCTCGTCCACTCGTCCGCGTCGCTGACGTCGAACGCGGCGTCAGCGGCATCAGCGACGTGTGCTGGCGCGGATGGTGTCGGATCAATGTCCGGAGTTGCCTGCTGGCGCAGGACTTTCTGGTAGGCCGAGCGCAGTTCCAGGGTCGGGTCCATGCCCAACTCCTCCGCCAGCTGGCGAGTCACCAGCTGATACACGCCGAGCGCATCGGCCTGGTAGCCGGCGGCGGCCAGCACGAGCATCAGCCTCGCCTGCAATGGTTCGTCCAGCGGCGCACCGGCCGCGACCTGGCGCAGCGCGGGTAGCAACAGCCGTGCGCCACCGAAGCGCAACGCACCGTCCGCGGCCTCCTGCGCCACCGCCAACCGCTCCTGGTCGATCGCGGTGAACGTCGCGTCGGTCTCCACGCCCGCCGCGCACTGGCCGCGCCACAGTTGCAGCGCCTGCACGTAGAGCGGGACCGCGGCCGCGCCGCGCTCACCGTCGAGCGCGGCCCTGGCCTGATGGGCGAGCGCACGGAACTGGAGCAGGTCCAGGGTTGCCGCGTCGAGCGCGAGCCGGTAGCCGCCGCCCTGGCGCAGCAGCCAGCGCCCGTTGGCCCGAGGCGGGAGCCCCGGCTCCAACGCGCGCCGCAGCGCGCCAACGCAGCGCTGGATCACGTTGGCCGCGCTGACCGGGGGATCATGGGGCCACAACAGGCCGATCAGCTCGGCCATGCCAGCCGGCTGGCCCGCCTTCACCAGCAGCAGGGCGAGAATCGCACGCTGCTGGGGCGGTCCGAGATCGATCTCCACGTCGCCGCGCCAAGCCCGGACCGGGCCGAGCACGGACAGCCTGATCCCGGCATCGGTCAGCGCGTCGGGCGCTACGGGGCGTGGACGATCCAGCGTGTGCGTCGGATCAGATGAACCGCCTCGCACGTCACCCCGCCTCGTCAACTCCGCTGGCTCGACCGCCGGTACCTGGTTGTCGACATTTCGTCCTTACTGTACCCCCGGCTCGACCGCGAATATCCCCGCCGATAGGCGGGTTTTGTCGTCGCGTTAGCGCCAACAGTCGAGAATTCTTCGGCATTGGCACCGTCCGCGCGCGCCCCGGCTCTACGCGTCGATTTGCGAACGCAACTGCCGAACGGCCGCTGCCCCGGCCCGGCGCGAGCACCATGCTGGAGGACGACGGAGGGTCACAGCGTCGAGTCCAGGGAGCGAACGTCAGTGGAACCACCCGTTCTGCACACGTCACGGCTGATCATCCGCGCGTTTGTCGAGGACGACATCGAGGATATCTACCTCGCCTGCCAGGATCCGGAAATCCAACGCTGGACCACGGTGCCGGTGCCGTTTCTGCGACAACACGCGGAGAATTTCGTCCGGGAAGCATATCCGCTCGGCTGGGCGACGAACGCACACCGAATTCTCGGCTCCTTTCTCCGGGAATCCGGCGCGCTCGTCTCCACCCTCACCATGATCTCCACCGCGCACCAGGTGTTCGAGATCGGCTACTGGACCAGCGCAACCCAGCGCCTGCACGGATACACCGTCGAGGCGCTGGACGCGTTCGTGCGGTGGATCTTCCTGTTCCTTGGCGCGCAACGCATCGAATGGCAGGGTTTCGTCGGCAACCCGGGCTCGTTCGCGGTCGCCGCGAAGGTCGGCTTCCGACTGGAAGGCATCATGCGGGCCCGCGCCAACCAGCGCGGCACCGTGCTGGACACCCAGATGGCCGGCCTGATCCCGGCTGACCTCGGCCTGCCGCAACTGCCGCAATGTCAGGGCGCGCCCGAGTTCGGCTAGACGCCGAGCTTCTCCGACGCCAACTTCGTGCCCTCGATCCGCGCGGAGATCTTGGCGAACGCGGTCTCCCGGGAGGTCGAGGTGTCGTCGGCGAACGGTGAGAAGCCGCAGTCGTCCGTGCTGCCCAGTCGGTCCACCGGCAGGTGGCGTGCTGCGGCGAGCACCCGATCCCGCACCTGCTCAGGGGTCTCCACGACCGGGTCGATCGGGTCGATCACGCCGACGAAAATCCGTTGGTCGGCACGCAGGTTCGCGGCGATGACGCGCAGCACACGCTCGGGGTCGGCCTCGGACGCCAGTTGCACGTACACGTTGCCCACGTTGATGTCGAACAACTTCGGCAGCAGATCCGCGTAGTCGACGTCCAGGCTGTGCGTGGAGTCCTGGTCGCCGCCGGGACAGGTGTGCAGCCCGATCCTGGCCCGCTCCCGCGCGCTGAACCGCGCCAACACCTGGTTGTTCAACTCGACGAACTGCTCAAGCACACCGCCGGACGGGTCGAGTTTCAACGACAGCCTGCCCTCGGTGAAATCCAACTGCACGACATCAGCGCCCGCGTCGAGGCACTGCCGGATGTCCGCCTCGGCCCCGTCCACCAGATCCGCGATGAACTCCTCCCGCGAATAACCGTCGATGCCGCCGGCCGGATAGAGCAGGCTCAACGCCGACGGCGCGATGACCGCCTGCTTGACCGGCACTGTGCTGTGCGCCCTGGCCTTGGTCAGGAACTCCACCGCGTGCTGCCCGTACCGGAACGGTCCCGCGGTCAGCGTGGGAAGTTGCCGCTGATGCCCGTCGGCGAACGGAATCACCACACCGTCCTCGGCCAGATTCGTCAGGTTGGTCAACGGATACGTCGCGAAACTGGATTTGCCCTGTTCGCCATCGGTGACCTGTGGCGAACCGATCTCGATGAGCCGGTCGATGGTCTCGGTCACCGCACGGTCGGTGATCTCCTCCAGTTTCGCCTTGTCCAGTTCGCCATCTGCGAATCGGGACAGCGCGTCGAGCACGTATCGGGGTCGCGGAATACTGCCGATCTGCTGGGTCGGGATGGCCATGCGGCAATTGTTAGTGTGCGTCGAACTCGCGCGGCAACTCGGAGAATGCGCTGCCACCTGGACAGCCCAGCACGACCACCCGCCTGCCACCTGATCGCGCGATCCGGATGGCATGGTGTAATCGGGCCATCACGGATGGTCAGGCAACGTCGGGCGCCCAGGGGCGTCCTAGCAGGAAACAGGGTCATGAAGGAGAAGGTTGCCGGTGGGGACGGTCCGTAAAGGCATCACGATCACCGCCGTGCTGGTGGTACTCGCCGCGGCGGTCGTGTTCGCCATCGTGTTCATCACCAACATCAAGGGCCCGCAGCTGCCGTACTGCTCGGTCACCGCGACCGGCGACACCGCCTCGACCTCGTCATCTTCGTCGTCGAGCGGGTCAGACCACTACTCCTTCACCTCGGAGCAGGCCGGCAACGCGGCGACCATCGCCGCCGTCGGCACCAAGCTCGGCCTGCCGCCGCACGCGGTCACCATCGCACTCGCCACGGCCTGGCAGGAGTCCAAGCTGATCAACCTCACCGGTGGCGACCGCGACTCGGCCGGCCTGTTCCAGCAACGCCCCAGCCAGGGCTGGGGCACGTACGACCAGGTGACCGATCCAGTGCATGCGGCGACCGCGTTCTACCAACACCTGATCGCCAAGCCCGGCTGGGACCAGCTGTCGGTCACCGAGGCCGCCCAACGGGTGCAGCACTCGGCAACGCCGGACGCGTACGCGCAGTGGGAGCCCGAGGCGCGCGCCATGGCCAGCGCGCTCACCGGCGAAACCCAGGCCCAGCTGAGCTGCCACAACCTCACGGTCGCGCCGACCAAACAGGACATCGCCACCGTCGCCGACCAGGAGTGGGGAACCGCGTCGCTGTCCGGCTCGCACGACGCCACCCAGGGCTGGGCGATCGGCAGCTGGCTGGTGGCCAAGGCGACCCAGCTCGGCATCGACAGTGTCACCGTCGGCGACCGCACCTGGACCGCGGCCACCGGCGACTGGTCCGCATCGTCCGCATCGTCCGCATCGGGCGCATCGGGCGGAACGCCGGCTGGCACGGTCAGCCTGCACCAGGTGCAGGTCACGCCGCCTTCTTGAGAGACTTCCTGAGAGAACAGAGCCCGCCTGTTCCGCAGCTACGCGAGCATCAGCCAGATCCAGCAGGTCGTCATCGCCCGCAACGTCCTTGGCGACGCGGCCCGCGGTTGACCGACCGGGTGGCCGGTCGCGGGCCGCGTCGCCGTCGGTCAGTGCCGCCAGGGCGGCGTGATCGTGAACTGCGACATGCTTTCCTCCTGCGAAGGTGGTGATCCGGCGGTTTTTCCGGTGCGCGCTCGCGGCGGTGACGGGACGCCGGGGCGTGGGTGTCGCACCGGAGGCCGAGTGTATTCGGCCGGTTGTTGTCAGCTGGGCAGCGCGGAGCGGAGATAGTCGGCGATGCTCTGCGCGGGCCTGCCGAGCAAGGTGGCCAGCGTCGGGTCGGCCGGGCCGAAGTCGCCGCGCCTGCTCGGCGCGAACAGGCCGAGCATCAGGTTCGCCAGCTGTTCCGGCATGCCGGCCGCGATCTGCTCGGCTCGGTACTCGTCGTCGCTGACCACGATGCGGCGGATCCGCTTGCCGGTCAACTCCGACGCGATCGCCGCGACCTCCGTCAGGTCGACGGCCTGGGGTCCGGTCAGCGGGGGAGTGGGGCCGTCGAAGCCGCCGTCGACGATGATGCGGGCGGCCGCCTCGGCGAGGTCGGCGCGCGTTGTCCAGGCGACCGGACCGTCTTCTGGCACGCGGAGTTCGCCGGTGACCAAGGCGCCGGTGAGCAGCATCGGCACGGTCGACGCGTAGAAACCGTTGCGCAGCGCGGTGAACGCGACGCCCGACGCACGCAGCGCCTCCTCGGTCGCGGCATGGTCGACCGCGGCCGGGAACTCCGACGACGCGCTCGCGCCCATGTGGCTGGTGTACAGGACGCGCTTGGCGCCCGCGTCCGTCGCCGCGGTGATCGCGGCCCGGTGCCGGGCGACGGCTGCGTCGCCGATGTCGTCGACCGAGATGATCAGCACGCTGGTCGCGCCCTCGAAGGCGTGCTCAAGCGTTGCCGGGTCGTCGAAATCGCCTCGGCGCACCCGAACCCCGCGCTGGGCCAGGTCGCCGAGCTTGCCCGGATCCCGAACGGCCACGCCGACCTGTTCGGCCGGCACGAGTGCCAGCAGGTTCTCGACGACGCCTCGCCCGAGTTGGCCGGTCGCTCCGGTCACGATGATCATGTCATCCTCCTGATAACAGTGGAACCATGAAAACATTAGCACCGATAACATCGGGCGCAACTGTTGACGTGAACCGTCTTTAGGAGGGTGGTCGGCCGCATCGCCGAATGGTTGCGTTGCTTCGCGCAACCAGTCCCCATGCCGGTTCACGAGAGAAGAGGCCGCGGTGCGACGAACAGCTCGAATTGCGATGACACTCGCGATTGTAGTCGCGACAACAATCGGCGTCGGCGCGGTTGCCGAAGCCACGCCGACCGCGGCCGCCAAGGTTGACTTCACCGGAATCGTCGCGCTCGACGACTGTTCCGGCTCGCTGGTGCGCACCCCGAACTCCGCGCCGACCGATCCGGCGCTGGTGCTGACCAACGGGCACTGCATCGAAACCGGATTCCTCCAGCCCGGTCAGGTGATCGTCGACCAGGCGTCGCAGCGCGAGTTCACGCTGCTCGACCCGGGCGGCAACGAACTCGGCACGTTGGACGCGAACGACGTGCTGTACTCGACCATGACCGGCACGGACATCACCCTCTACCGGTTGACCAGCACGTACCAGGGCATCCAGCAGCGCTACGGTGCGACGCCACTGACCCTGGCCACCAAGCCGGACGCGGTGAACAGCGCGATCGACGTGGTGTCCGGCTACTGGCAGCGCAGCTATTCCTGCAATATCAACGGTTACGCCTACGAGGTGCAGGAGAACGGCTGGACCTGGCAGAACTCGATCCGCTACACCCGCGCCTGCAACGTCATCGGCGGCACCTCCGGCTCGCCGGTGATCGACCCGAGCACCGATCAGATCGTCGGCATCAACAACACGATCAACGAGGACGGCCAGCGCTGCACGCTGGACAACCCGTGTGAGATCGACAAGAACGGCACCGTGACCGTCCACAGGGGAATCGGCTACGCCCAGGAGACCTACCTGCTTGACACCTGCCTCGACCAAGGCAACGTCCTGGACCTCGATCGTTCGGACTGCGCCCTGCCGAGGTAAGGTGTTTCTTCGGCTTGCGAGTTAGTCTGATCCACGTGACGCAGATCTCGGCAGCGCGCATGGTCGACGCGGCGAACGCCTGGCTCGACGGCCTGACCGACGAGCAATGGGCGGCGGCCGCGCTGGCCTGGCCGGCCGATGCGGAACGGCATCGCTGGTACTACACCCCGACCGATCACGGCGGCCTGCCGCTGACCAGGATGCGCCCAGCTCAGCAGAGCCGGGCCATGCAACTGGTCGCGGCAGGACTGTCGCGGGCCGGGTTCACCACGGTCGCGACGATCATGGGCCTTGAGAACGTGCTCGACTCCGTCGAGGGATGGGGAGTCGGCTGGGAACGCGAGCGCGGCCGCGATCCGCAGCTGTACTACCTGCGCGTGTTCGGCGAGCCGAGCCTGGCCGGGCCGTGGTCGTGGCGCTTCGGCGGGCATCACGTGTCCGTGCAGCACCTGATCGTGGACGGCGAGGTGCTGGCCAGCACGCCGTGCTTTCTCGGCGCGGACCCGGCCGCGTCACCGTTGCTCGGCGGGCACCTGCTGCGACCGCTCGGGGCGGTCGAGGACCTCGCCCGCGACCTGGTCCGCTCGCTCGACGACGCGCAGCTCGCCCGCGCGGTGCTCGCCCCGGTCGCGCCGGTGGACATCGTCGGCGGGAACCGGCCGCGCGTCGCCGACGGCGACCTGCCCATGTCGATCGCGGACGTGTGGCGCGGCCGGTTCGCCGACCCGAACATGCGCCGGATTCTCGAAGCCGCGCAGCGCGAAGCCGAAAGCACGGCCGGCCTGAAGCCCGAGCACTTGGCCGCCGTCCGATTGAGCAACGCGCCCAAGGGCCTGCCCGCCGCCGACCTCACGCCGGAGCAACGCGACCAGCTGCGCGCGGTGCTGCACGTGTTCCTCGACCGCGTCCCTGACGATCTCGCCGAGCGCGAGGCCGCGAAGTTCGCCGGCGACAAGCTGCTCGACGTGCACTTCGCCTGGGCGGGCGGCATCGAGCGCGGCGAGGGGCACTACTACCGGTTGCAGGGCCCGACCCTGCTCGCCGAGTACGACAACACCCAGCGCGACGTCAACCACGTGCACTCGGTGTGGCGCGACCCGGACAACGACTTCGGCGACGACGTGCTCGCCCGCCACCTGGCCGCGCACCACACCCAGAGCTAACAACACTTCACCGCTAGCCGATGCGCAGCACCAGCTTGCCGTGTGCCTGCCGCGACTGGCTCAGTTCGAGCGCGGTCCGCCAGTCCGCGAGCGGGAAGGTGCGGGCCACCGGAACCGTGAAGCGGCCGTCCGCGGCCAGTTGCGCGACATCGCCGAGCACGTCGTAACGCGGTCGGGCGCCCGAAACGATGGCGGAGCGCACGCCCAGTTCCTGGACAGCTGGGCCGGTGCCGAGCGTCAGCACGTGCTCGGGCGCTTTGACCGTGCGCACGAGTTCCGGCAGCGCGTCGCTGAACGGCGCCGTGTCGATCGCGAGGTCGACCGGTCCGCCCGCCAGCGCGGTCACCCGATCGGCCATGCCGTCGCCGTAGCTGGTGACTTCGACGCCTGCCGCGCGAAGGGCGTCGGCGTGGGTCGGGCCTGCGGTGGCGATCACGCGTGCCCCGCGCTGAATCGCGAGCTGCGCGGCGGCGTATCCGGTGGTGGTGCCGGCGCCGTGCACGAGCACGGTGGTGCCGGTTTCGACGCCGAGCGCGTCCAACGACGCGTAGGCGGCGCCGACGGCCATCGGCAGCGCGGCGGCGTGGACCGGGTCGAGCCCGGACGGGCGCGGGAACCACAGGTCGAGCACGGCCTGCTCGGACGCGCCGGCGGTCGGGCCGGTGAACGGCGCGGGGCCGAACACCTGGTCACCGATGTTGACGCCGGTCACGCCGTCGCCGACCGCGTCGACGGTGCCGGACAGCTCCAGTCCGATGCCGCGCGGCAGGTCGCCGGGGTACAGGCCCTCGCACAGCGCCCAGTCGGCCGGGTTCAGGCCGCAGGCGGCGACGGCGACCCGGATCTGGCCGGGACCGGGGCGCGGCGGCTCCGCGTCCTCGACGTGTAGCACGTCGGCCGCCTGTCCGTAGTCGTGGAAGCGGAGGGTGCGCATCGGATCTCCTCGTGAGTGACGACAGCATCTGCTGTCCTCACGGTAGCAGAGTGACGACAGCATCTGTTGTCGTTATGCTCATGGCATGGCACGGTGGGAGGGCAACGCCCGCGGTCGGCTCGAACAGGCTGCGCTGTCCCTTTTCGAGGAACAGGGCTACGAGCGCACCACGATCGCGCAGATCGCGCAGCGTGCGAACCTGACCGAGCGATCGTTCTACCGCTGGTTCACCGACAAGCGGGAAGTGCTGTTCGGTGGCAGCAGGGAACTCGAAGAGCAGTTCGTGACGGCCATCGACGCCGTGCCAGAGGGCACCGCCGCGCTACCGACACTGCTGGCCGCGTTCGCCACCGCGCCGAGGGTGTTCCGACCGCGCGAGTTCCTGATCCGGCGAGCGGCGGTCATCGCGGCCAATCCGCCGCTGCGCGAACGTGAACTGATCAAGCTCGTCTCGATCTCCGAGGCGATCAGGTGCGCCCTGCTGCGCAGGGGCTGTGACCCCGAGACCGCGCGGCTGGCCACCGACATCGGCCTCGCCGTGCTGCGGCTGACGACCGAACGCTGGATGGCCGAGGAACACGCCGACTTCGCCGGCTTCGCCGACGCGCTGTCGGCCGGCGCCGCGGACCTGCTCGCCGTCGCCGCCGAAGCCGCCCCGCGTCCGCCCGCCTCTTAACTGCGCCGCCGTCTGACCCGCCGCCTAATTCGCCGCCGCACCGTCGAGTGTCTCGATGGTGGCGATGGAGGGCCGCTCGGCGCGCAGGTCCTGCGCGACGCCTTCGGCGGCTTCCAGCACGCGGAGCGCGTTGCGCCAGGTGAGCTTGGCCAGATCCGTTTCCGACCAGCCGCGGTCGAGCAGTTCGGCGAGCAGGTTCGGGTAGCAGGAGACGTCGGAAAGGCCGGTCGGCAGGTACTTGGTGCCGTCGTAGTCGCCGCCGAGGCCGAGATGGTCGATGCCGGCGACCTCGCGCATGTGGTCGAGGTGATCGGCGACGGTGGACACGGTCGGCTCCGGCGGCGGGTTGTCGGCCTCGAACTCGGCGAGCAGGGCGTTGACCTCCTCATCCGGCGCGTACCGGTTGCTGTCGCGCGATTCAAGGAACTCGTCGAGCCGGTCCGTCCACGGCCCCATCTCGGGTAGCACGAACTGCGACACGAAGGTGGCCATGGCGACGCCGCCGTTGGCGGGCAGCGCGGCCAGCACGTCGTCCGGGATGTTGCGCGGGTGGTCGCACACGGCGCGGGACGACGAGTGTGAGAACAGCACCGGCGCCCGGCTGGCGCGCAGCGCGTCGCGCATGGTGTCCGGGGCGACGTGCGAGAGGTCGACCAGCAGGCCGAGCCGGTTCATCTCGCGCACCACCTCGACGCCGAACGCGGTCAGGCCGTTGTGCGCCGGCTCGTCGGTCGCCGAGTCGGCCCACGCGGTGTTGGCGTTGTGCGTCAACGTCATATACCGCACGCCGAGCAGGTACAGCGCGCGCAGCGTGGCCAGCGAGTTGTTGATCGAGTGCCCGCCCTCAGCGCCCATCAGCGACGCGATCCGGCCTGCCTTGTGCGCCTGTTCGACGTCCCGCGCGGTCAGCGCGATCCGCAGGTCGTCCGGGTAACGGTCGGCGAGCGCGCGCACGCAGTCGATCTGCTCCAGCGTCGCGGTCACCGCGTTGTCGCCGGCCAGGTCCACCGGCACGTACACCGACCAGAACTGGCCGCCGACACCGCCTGCGCGCAGCCGGAGCAGGTCGGTGTGCAGGAAGCCACGCTGGTCCTTGGCGATGTCGCGCGCCTCGATGTCGTAGCGGACCTGGCTGCGCAACTCCCACGGCAGGTCGTTGTGGCCGTCGAGAACCGGGCTGTCGGCCAGGATCGCGTTGGCGCGGGCCAACAGGTCGGCATCGATGGCCATGGGGCGAACCTCCACATCGTAGGGTGAGCGCTGGTCTCACCCTACGATGAGCCTACGACGCGCAGGTTCAGCTGAGCGGGAAGTTCTGCGCGGGCGAACCGTTGCAGGTCCAGATCTGCAACCTGGTGCCGTTGGCGGTGTTGCCGCTCGGGTCGTCGAGGCACAGGCCGGACTGCGGGTTGAGCAGTGCGCCGTTCGACTGCTGAACCCAGTTCTGGCCGCCGATCCCGTTGCAGTCCCACAGTTCGACCGGGGTGCCGGCCGCGGTGCCGTTGCCGTTGATGTCCAGGCAGCGGCCGAGCGTCTCCAGCGAGCCGTTCGAGTTGTGGAACCAGTGCTGGTCGACGGCGTAGGACTGGCAGTCCCACAGCTCCACCGCGGTGCCGTCGACACCGCTGTCGTCGCCGAGCACGTCGACGCACTTGTTCGGCGAGTTGACGACCGGACCGCCACCGCGCACCGAGAACTGCTGCGCGGCCGTGCCGTTGCAGGTGTAGATCTGCAACTGGGTGCCGTTGGCGGTGTTGCCGCTCGGGTCGTCGAGGCACAGGCCGGACTGCGGGTTGAGCAGTGCGCCGTTGGCCTGCTGGATCCACTTCTGGCCGCCGACCCCGTCGCACTGCCACAGTTCGACCTTGGTGCCCTGCGCGGTGCCGTTGCCGTCGATGTCAAGGCACCTGTCGATAGTGGACAGTGAACCGTCCGGGTTGTGCGTCCAGTACTGATCCTCCGCCCAGTTCTGGCAGTTCCACAGCTGCACCGCTGTGCCGTTGGTGCCGACATCGTCGCCCGCGACATCGACGCACTGGCCGCCAGGACCGGCGATGGTGCCGCTGGGTCCGTTCGGCACGTTCGTCTCACCGCCGTAGCCGACCGAGACGATGCTGGCCTGCACCGCGTTCTCTGTCGCGTCGCTGGGGAAGCCGGCGACCATCACGCCCTCGAAGAACGTGCCCTTGTTCCAGTTGCTGTTGTCGCCACCGATGCCCAGGATGATGCCGCCCTCCTGGTGCATGGGCTGGTATCCGCCCTGGGTCGGCAGGGAACCGTTCCACCAGGTGCTCAGGCCGCCGGACTGCGCGTTGCCGCCCTGGAGCGAGTAGGTCTTCTGGCCGTCGTCGCGCACGGTCGCCGTGACGAACGTGCTGCTGTTGCCCAGGTTCGCGGTGTTCGAACCGTTCGCGCCCTGGAACATGCCGTTCTCCATGTCGGCCTCGACCCACGGGCCGCTGCCGCTGCACGGACTGAAGTAGCAGGTGGTGGCCACGCTGACCGCGTCCATGTGGCCGTTGCCGGTGTCCGACGGGCTGCTCTCGGCGTTGCCGTAGTCGAAGCAGCAGTTGCTGCCGACGTGCGTGCCGCTGGCGACCATGTACTCGCCCTCCGGCGCGCCATTGGTGGCAACGCCACGCGCGACGCCCGTGTACCGGTAGCCGACACCCGGCGACACCCAGACCCCGTACACCTTGTGCCCGCCCGCCGTAACCGCGATCTCGCTCGCGTCCGCGCCTCGGTCCGCGCCCATGCCGGAGGTGCCGGCCGGGCCGAGGCTCAGGTCGTTGTGGTCGGTGGTCTGGTCATAGATCTTGGTGATCTGACAGGTGGTGTTGGCGCAGAACGAGTCCTGCGCGCCCGCGTTGGCGTAGCCGCCCTGGGCCAGCACGCCGATGTCGCTCGTTGCCCCGTCCGAGGCACGCGTCACCTGGTACAGCGAACCGTTGTAGGAGGCGAACAGCGCGCGGGTGGTGCTGTGCGCCGCGACGCACGGCGTGCCGGCCGCCGCGTAGATGTCGCAGGGGAGCGAGCCGGCCGCCTGCGCGGTGCCGGGCAGGCCGACCAGGATTCCCAGGACGAGCGCTGCGGCGCCGACGACGGCGGTGCCGGCTCTTTTCCATTGGCGAGATAATCGCGCGAGCATGGCCAACCCTCTTTTCGAAAAGAAGCGGTCAGAATGGCGTCAGTTCCAAGGTGCACTGTGCCGGCGCACCGTCCTGGACATACGCGGCGAATCCCCCGACATCGTCGAACGGGAAGCCGTACGCCCTGCCGTCGGTCGTGTTGTCGTGCATGGCCTTGGCGTAGTAGTTGGTTGGCGAGGTCTGGTAGAACGAGCTCGGGTCGACGTCCGGTTGGGACGGGTCGGACAGCAGCGTCGAGCGGTTGAACCCGGCGCCGAGCACCGCGGCCACCGGCCCGGTCAGCCCGTCGTTCGGCGCGCTCAGTGCGCCGTTGCAGTAGAACACGTCCTTGGTGCTCGGCCGGTTGAACGGCGCGACGCCACCGCCGAAGACGAACTGTCCGCCGGAGACACTGCCGGTGTAGGTGCCGGAGTTGGTGGTGACGGTCAGCGCGCTTGACGTGTACTGGTTCCACACCGCGTCGATGTAGGAGTCGAAGTAGGTCGAGGAGAACACGCCCGAGTCGATGCCGTGACCGGGCGCGATGACCCGCAGGTTGTTTCCCACGACGAGCCCGGCGAAGTCGGGCTGCCCCGCGATGGCGTTGAAGATGTTGTCCCGTCCGCCGTCGACGAGCCTGCCGGTGGTCTGGTTGGCCGAGCCGGCCAGCGTGACCGCCAGCGGGATGGCGAACTGGTCGACCATGGTGGTGTCGCAGAACATGCCGCTGCCGTTGTTGGTGAACTCGAAGAAGTCGTGCAGCACCAGGTAGTTCGGGTCCGAGCTGACCCAGCCCGCCGGGTACTGGAGCGCTGGGTTGCCGTTGCCGTCGAGAACCGCCCTGAACTTCAGCTTGTCGACCATGGAGAAGTAGATCCGGCCGGACATGTTCGCCGGCAGGGTGAACCCGGTGTCGCCGTCGCCCGCCAGCGGGATCGACAGGTCGGCGTAGCCGTCCGCGCCATTGATCGACAGGGACACCGGCGTCAGCGTGCCGTCCGGTGCGACGAACGCCTGCCTGCCGGTGGTCAGGTCGGTACCGACGATGTAGTACCAGATCTGCCCGTTGGCGTAGCGGTAGGTGTGGTTGACGATCGTCATGGCCAGCGTGCCCGCACTGGGGGAGGCCGAAGCGCGCTCGGCGAGCGCGGTGCCCAGCAGTCCGGCGCCGAACAACGCGACGGTGCCGCGCCCGAGCAACGATCGACGGCTCAACATAAGGAAGCCTCCATGCCGAAGGGCCTATGTGGCGCGAAATTCCGCGCAACCAGGTTTACCTCGCCTCGCATGGTTTAGACCAGTGTGGCAATTCAACAAAGAACAAATGTGTGAACCGTGTAACAAAAGGAAAATCAGCGGGCGCGCAGGCCCTCGATGAACACCCGGGTGCGCCGGTCGTGGTCGGCCCGGGACGGCCGGCCGAGCTGGCGCATGGCAAGTCCGGTCGCGACGTCGGCGAAGTAGAGATCGGCGGTGGTGACGTCCGCGCGCAGCACGCCGGCCTCGTGACCCCTGCGGAACAGCAGCTCCGAGGTGTCGGTCGCGGTGTTGGCCAGGGCGAGCAGCTGCGGGGAGTTGCGGTAGGTCATCAGCAACGCGTCGGTGAAGGCCGGTTCGCGGTAGAGCAGGTCGCGCCGGTCGGTGAGGTAGGTGGTGATCGCTTCCCACGGGTCCGCGATGGCCTTGGCGGTGGCCATGATCTCGTACATCCTGGCCGCCACGACCTCGCCGATGACCGCGTCGATGAGCCCGTCGCGCCCGCCGAAGCGGTTGTAGATGGTCGCCTTGCTGACGCCCGCCGCGGCGGCGATCTCCTCCAGCGGCGTGCCGAGCCCCCTGCCGTGGAAGGCGGCGACGGCCGCCGCGCGGATGTTCGCCACGTTGCGGGCGGCATCCGCGCGCAGCGGCGGTGACTCGGCGGCCATGGTGCTCACTCTAGTTCCAAGAACTTGACCTAGCCGTCAACTTGACCTTAGGGTCAATTTATGTCTTCGATCGCCGTGTTCGGCGCCGGGCCCGGTCTCGGCCAAGCCGTTGCCCACCGCTATGTGAAACAGGGTTGGCAGGTCGTGGTCGTCGCCCGCGACGCCGACCGCCTCGACACCCTCGCCAAGGACCTGACCGACGCGGGCGGCACCGCGCATGCCATCCCCGCCGACCTGTCCGACACCGACGCCATTCCCGCACTCGCGGAGCGCATCCGCGCGGCCATCGGCCACCTCGACGCGATCTACTACGGCGCGTGCGCAGGCGGCGCGGTGTCCGTGACCGACCTGACCGCCGAGCACTTCCGGACGTTCCTGCCGCTGTGCATGGACGCACCGATGGCCCTCGTGCGCGAGTTCCTGCCCGCCATGCTCGACCGGGGCGACGGCGCGATCATCTCCGCGCAGGGCGGGAGCGCGGTGCGCGGCGTCCCGCACTTCAGCGGCCCCGGACAGGCCCTCGCCGCCCAGCGCAACTACCTCCAGGCGATCGAGGCCGAGGTGTCCGGTCGCGGCGTCTACATCGGACGGCTCTACATCGGCGCCGCCATTCTCGGCAGCACCTGGCACGCCAAGCAGGAGGCGGCAAGGGCGCGTGGCGAGCGCGCCTTCGAGGGGCCCACGGTGGACCCGGCCCTGCTCGCCGAGCAGCTCTGGACCATGCACACGACGCGGGCCGAGTCCGAGGCCGTCTACCCGGCGCGTGCTATACCGGAGTGAGGATCGAGCACCGAGGGGCACCATGAACATCGTCGTCGCCGACGCACCCGCCGAGCACCGGTACGAGGCACGGGACGGCGAGACTCTGGCCGGCCTCGCCGTCTACCTGCTCAGCGGCGACAACCTGATCGTCTTCACGCACACCGAGGTCGAGCCGGACTACGAGGGCAAGGGCGTCGGTTCCCAGCTGGCCAGGGCGGCCCTTGACGACGCGCGCGAGCGCGGCCTGAAGGTGGTCCCGGTGTGCCCGTTCATCAAGGGCTGGATCGACCGTCACCCGGACTACGCCGACCTCGTCCACCCTACCGGGCAAGCAGCCTGGTGATCGCGGCGACGGGCGCCAGCATCTTCCGCAGTATGCGCGCCGGACGCGGATCAACAGGCCGGAAGTCGTGGATCGTGACCGGCGGAGCGGAGGGCCGGAGCACGCGGCGGACGGATTCGGCGGCGGCGAGGCCGGACCGGATCGCGCCCTCCATCCCGGCCACGCCCGGCGGCGACGCGCAGTAGTCGCCGGCCAGGTGCAGGTTGGCGAGGTCGGTGGTGGCGTTCGGGCGGTAGGCGTCGAAGCCGGGGCCTGGCACGAAGAACGGCTCGGCGAAGTGCGGCTGGTAGCAGACGTGCTCGATGTCGTCCCAGGCCATCGCGGGCAGGTAGGTCATCAACTCCTCGACGAGGACCTTGCTCGCCTCGTCGTCGGACATGTCGGCCAGCCGCGAGACCCGGCCGACGACACAGTTCAACAGGCTCGTCTCGTGGCCCGGCCAGACCTGGCCGACGTCGATCAGGGTGATCGCGTGCGGCGAGGACACCAGCCGCACGTGCTCGTCGGGCAGGCCGGGCAGGCGACGGCGCAGGTAGACGTGCAGCGCGCCGAGCGGCCGCGAACTCAGCTCGGGAATGCCAAGGCTCGGGTCGAGGCCGGCGAGCCTGCCGTGCGGGACGGCGAGCACGACCTGCCCGTCGACCGGTTCGGCCTCGGCGGCCAGCGTGATCGTGTCGACCCTCCCGTCGCGCACCGACACCGCGCGCACCTCGGTGTTCGTGCGCACCTCGACACCCGCGCCGACGAGCTTGGCGTGGAACGGCGCGATGAGCATGTCGTGCAACGTGCCCTTCGGCATCCGCACCCGGCCAGGATGACGCGAGAACGCGGCGATGCTGCCGCGAAAGCTGGCGGCCGACGCGAGGTCGCTCTCGGCCGCGCTGGACGCGACGAACAGGTGCTCGATGTCCGAGATCGCGGTTTCGGTGAGATACCAACGACTACGCAGGAAACTGCTCAGCGACTCGTCGCGGCCGTCGTAGTCCTGGGACAGCAGATCGACGAGGCCGTAGTAGAACAGCAGCCGATCGGGCGTCGACGTGACACCGGAGCGGATGTCGGTGATGAAGTCGCCGAGCGTGAACAGCGAACGGAACGTGCGGAAGTTCGGAAACTCGCCCGGCATCAACTGGTAGAAGTTGTCGCACTCACGCAGGTTGTCGAGCAGGCCCAACTCCTCGATCAGCCCGAGCGCGTTGCGGTACCAGGCAGGGAAGACGTGCACGCCGTGGTCTTCCGGCCTGCCGTCGATGACCCGCGTGCCGGCCATGCCACCGAGTTCCGGCGCGGCCTCCAGCAGCCGCACGCCCAGCCCGAGCTTGCGGATCTCCCAGGCCGCCGTCATGCCGGCGAGCCCGCCGCCGACCACGGTTACCTCGGTCATGGCCGGACGCTCCAACCGTGCAGGTAGCTGGACATGGCCATGATCGGGTAGATCAGTCGCAACATGGTGTCCCGCCAGTAGAGTCCGTCGTGGTGCACGACCCAGGTGTGCCACGGCTCCGCCCAGTCGCCGTCCTCACGCTGGGTGCGGATCAGGAAGTCGACGCCCCTGCGCACCGGCTCGGTGTCGGCGTGCCCGGCCGCGATCAACGCGAGCAGCGCCCAGCCGGTCTGCGACGGCGTGCTGTCGCCCCGGCCGAGCCAGGCTGGATCGTGCAGCGCGCGAATGTCCTCGCCCCAGCCGCCGTCGTCCTGCTGGTGCGCGACGATCCACTGGCAGGCGCGGGCGACCGTCGGGTCGTTGCCGGGCACGCCGCACGCGGTAAGGCCGGTGACGGCGGCACTGGTGCCGTGCAGGTGGTAGCACGCCCACCAACCCGGCCAGGCGCCGTCCGCCCGCTGATTGCGGCGCAGCCACTCGATGCCGCGCCGCGCTGCCGGTCCGGTCGCCTCGCCGTTGCCGCCGAGCGCCTCCAACACGTGCCCGGTGACATCGGCCGACGGCGATTCCAGGAAACCGATCTTGGCCAGCGTGTCCGCACCCGGCAGTCGCCAACGCAGTGGTTCGAACGCGGCCCAGCCGCCGTCGGCGCACTGCTGCGACGCCAGCCACTGGCTCGCCCGCGCGCAGGCCGCGTCGACGGCCGCGTTGTCGCCCGGCCGGTGCAGCCTACGCAGTGCGGCGACCGCGAAGCCGGTGTCGTCGGCGTCCGGGTTGGCGTTGTTGGCGAACTCGTAGGGCCAACCGCCGGCGACCGGGTTCTTGGTGAGCACCGCCCAGTCGCCGAGCTCGGTGACCTGGTTGTCGAGCAGCCAGTCGACCGCGCGATCGGCGGCCGGCCTGATGTCGGCGCGCTTGGCCATCGCGGCAGCGGACACGCCGAGCGCGGTGTCCATCACCACCGACGACCACATCTCCAGCCTGCGCTGGCCGTCCCTGGTGACCACGTACTGGTCGAGGCCTGCGATGGCCGCGCGGATCACCGGATGGTCCCTGCCGTAGCCGACCGTGCCGAGACCGATGATCACGTTCGCGGTCTGTGGCCAGTTGCCGCCCCAACTGCCGTCCCGCTCCTGGGTGCGGATCAACCACTCGGTCGCCTTGATCAACGCCCGCCTGCGCAGAAAACCGATGGGATGCCGGGCATACCAGTGCGTGAACCGCGTCGCCAACGCCATCGGGCCGCGACCCGGCCGAGGGCCGCCCCTGACGTACAGTTCCTCGATGCCGAACCCGGCCGGCACAACGGGCCGGTGCGCCATGAACAGGCTGCTCGCCACGACGATCCCGCGCGCGGCCGCGCCGATCTGGTAGATGTTGCCCGGTGCCTTCGGCGGCAACAGGATGATCTCCGGCGGGATGAGCGGGATGTCCTCCCACGGCCACAACCCGAGCAGCGCCAGCCAGGCCAGCATGGTCGGCGTGTTCAACGCCTCGACCCCGCCATTGGCCCGGATCGACCGCGCGGCCGCGCGCAGGACCGGGTCGTCGGGTTCGTGGCCGACCAGGCGCAGCGCGACGTAGCAGAAGACGGAGAGCAGTTGGTCGTCCGGTCCGTTGTGGAACGCGGCCCAGCCGCCGCTCGCGGACTGTTCACTCAGGATCGTCTTGGCCGAGTCCGCCGACTCCGCGCCGGTCAGGCCGAGGAAGTGACGGAACATGACCTCGGCGGCCTCGCCGATCACGCTCGTCTCGAACTCGCCCTTCCAGTAACCGCCCTGGTCCTGGCGGCGACGCAGCGCACCGAGCGCCGCGTCGAGGGAGGCGGCCACGGTTTTCGTCTCGGTCATCGGGTTCCTCCCGCGATCTTGAGCTGACGAACGAACATGAAGGCAGGGAAACTCACGCTCAACGCGGACAGCGGCGCCGCGATCACGTACAGCCAGACGAACCGGATGCCGTACCGGCGCCCCTCGACGACCATGTACACGGCCAGCGCGATCCAGACCAGCGTGAGATCGGTGTAGACGAACCAGCCGGCCGGATTGTCCAGCGCGTCCAGGAAGAAATGCCCGATCACGCCGAGCACGCCGAGACTGTGGTGCTCGACCAGGTACAGGATCGCGATCGCGCTCACGATCGCCAGATCGACGACGGCGAACACGCCGTAGCACACGCACAGTGCCCGGTCCCGGCCGCGCGTCTCGCGCAATCGGGTCACATCAGCCTCCCGCGCGCCGCGTGTAGCGGTAGTCGTCGAGGTCGAAATGCCGCGACCGCCAGGCGACCTCATAGGTCGACGCCGGCCGAACGGCGGGCGCGTCGCCGCGTTCGTCGAAGTAGTAGCTGTTCGAGCCGCCGCAGTTGTTGTTGAAGAACACGGTGTTGCGTTGCCTGCGCAATGCCTGCTGGAACGAGCGGTCGTGCTTCTCCGGCCGGACCACCGCCTCGGTCGCGTCGCGCCGCCGTGCCTCCTTGATCACCCGAAGCGCGTGCGTGACCTGGTGATCGATCGTGCCGAACCACGATCCGCCGGTGAACGAGTACGGGCCGACGATGAACCACAGGTTCGGAAAGCCCTTCACCGAGCTGCCCTCGTACGCCTGAAACCGCTCGGTCCGCCAGAACTCGCGGACATCCCGGCCGGCGATGCCGCACATCGGGAACGGTGGCAGGTTGTCGAGCACGTGAAACCCGGTAGCGAGCACCAGCACGTCGCAGTCGCGCTGCACGCCGTCCTTCGTCCGGATGCCGGTCGCGGTGAATCGCTCGATCGGCTCGGTGACCAGATCGACGTTGCGGCGGGTGAACGTGCGCCAGTACCCCTTGGCGAACGACGGCCGCTTGCAACCGAGCCCGTAGTTCGGCGTGAGCTTGCGCATCAGCGTGCGATCCCCCCGGACCTGCTGGCGCAGGTACAGCCGGGAGATGGCCTGCCCGATCTTGACAAGGAACGGGAACTGCCGTGTGTGCACCATGGCGATCACGAAGCTCAGTTCGGTGCCCGCATCGGTGCCCAACCGGATCGCGCGTTGCAGCCAGAGGGCGATCCCGGCAGCGGGCAGTTGGAAGTCCGGCTTCGGAAACAGCCAGATCGGCGTGCGCTGGTAGACGCTCAACTGCCGCACGCGCGGCGCGATCGTCGGTACCACCTGCACCGCCGACGCGCCGGTGCCGATCACCGCGACACGCTTGTTCGTGAGGTCGAGCGCGGGATCCCAGTCGGCGGTGTGCACGACAGTGCCGGCGAACTCGTCGAGGCCGGGAATGTCCGGCCGTTTCGGCTTGGTCAGCCAACCGGTCGCGCAGATGACGAACCGCACGGTGATCGGTTCCTGGTTGTCCAGGAAGATCCGCCACACGTGGGCCGCCTCGTCGTACTCGGTGCGGGTGACCGTCGACTTGAGTCGCAGGCGCGGGCGCAGGCCGTACTTGTCGACGCAGTGCTCCGCGTACGCCTTCATTTCCGCGCCCGACGGGAACACCCGCGACCAGCGCGGATTCGGCTCGAACGCGAAGCAGTAGGAGAACGCCGCGATGTCGACCGCGATACCGGGATACCGGTTGACGTGCCACGATCCGCCGATGTCGTCGAGTTCGTCGACGATGACGAAATCGTCGATGCCGGCCTTGCGCAACGCGATCGCGGCGCCGATACCGGAGAAGCCAGCGCCGATCACCGCCACCTCATGATCCGGCTTCACGGCATCCGGCCTCACAGCGCCAACCCCACCGTGAACAGCGCGCCGAACACGAGCATCAACACGCTCGTCTGCTCAAGCGCCGCCACCAGATCCGCGCCGCGCATCCCGGTGACCACGCGTCGAACCGGCGCGACCGCGAACGGCAGCGACGCGAGCACCAGCAGCACCCACGGCCGGCTCGGGACCAGCGCCAACGCCGAACCGAACGCGACCGTGAGCAGGGCAAGATAGAGCACCCGTGTCTTCCGGTCGCCGATCACCACGGCCAACGTCCGCTTGCCGGCCGCGGTGTCGGTCGGGATGTCGCGCAGGTTGTTGGTGACCAGCAGCGCGCACACGATCAGGCCGACCGGGATCGACGCGCCGAGCGCCAGCAGCGGAATCCGGACCAGCTGGATGAACACCGTCCCGCACACGGCGATCACGCCGTGGAACAGGAACACGCCGACCTCGCCCATCGCGCGATAGCCGTAGGGCGTTGTGCCGCCGGTGTAGAACCAGCCGCCGAGCGCGCAGCACACGGTCAGCGCGAGCAACCACCACGACACCGTGACCGCGAACACCACGCCGATCACGCCAGCACCGACGAAGAACGCGAGACCCGCGCGCAGCACCTTCCGGGCCGGCACCCGCCCCGAGCCGACCAGCCGAACCGGCCCGACGCGTTGTGCGTCCGTGCCGCGAATGCCGTCGCTGTAGTCGTTGAGATAGTTGGTGCCGATCACGAAGCACAACGCGTACAGCAGGGTCAGCACCGTCCGCCAGGCGACGAGTGGGCCCATCGAATAGGCGAGGGCCGTGCCGACCGCGACCGGCGCGAACGTGGCCGGCATGGTCTTCAGCCGCGCCCCGACCAGCCAGTCGCGCAGACCGGCCCGTGCGACGGCCGTTGTCACGACTTCGTCCCCACACCCACGAACAGCACCGAGGTCGACTTCGTCCGCACCATCCGCACGTCACCGCGAAGATGCGCCAGGTAGCGGAAACCGTCGGCGAAACTGGGCCGCAGGCCGAGCAGCGTCAACTCGACCCCGTGCGTCCTGGCGGTGATGCGCAGCCGGTCCCGGTTCACGAACAGCCGGTGATCGTGCGTGCCCCTTGGCGGATGGCCGGGCAACGGCAGGTTCTCGGCGATCGTGATCGACATCAGCCGCGCGATGCGGGTGTCCGCGATGGTGTCAACGATGAGCGTGCCGCCCGGCCGCAGCACCCGGCACAGCTCGACGGTCACCGCGTACGGATCGCGCACGTGCTCAAGACACTGCCCTGCGGTGACCACGTCCATGGACTCGTCGTCGTAGGGGAGCTGGGTGATGTCGGCCTGCTTGACCTCGTCGAAGCCGTGGCGCAGCGCCTGCTCAAGCGACTTGGCCGACAGGTCGACGCCGATCACCCGATACCCCTTGCCGGCCACGTGCGGCCCGAACAACCCGCCACCGCACGCAACGTCCAGCAGCTTCGCGCCCGCCCTTTGCGCCTGCGGCACGAACTTCGCGCGGGCACTGGCGATCCAGCCCAACGGCGCGAGCGAACCGCGCGGATCCCACCATTCGTCGGCGAGCGCGTCGTAGTCGGTGATGAACTCACTGCGGATCTCGCTCATTTCAGCCTCGGCATGACCTCGGTGGCGAACAGTTCCAGCGACTCGCGTGCCGTTTCCGGCTCGATCCCCGCGAAGCAGAACTGCACGCTGGCCAGGTCGAAACCGCCACACGCCGCGTGATAGTCCAGCAGCATCGTGGTGATCTCCTCCGGCGTGCCGACCAGCGCGGAGCCGCGTTCGCGCAACCGGTCGAAGTCGTCCTGGCGCAGTTTCTCGATCATCGCCTGGTAGCCGACGTAGTCGGCGCTCTGCGTGCCGGTCGTCCACTCACTCGCCGCCTCGGCCAGCAGCCGCAGGTACCGGTTGATCGGCTCACGGGCCACCGAGCGCGCCCGCTCGCCGTCGCGCAGGCACACCATGTGGAAGGCGAGCATGACCTGGCCGTCGCCGACATGACCGGCGTCCTTCCACGCGCGCCGATAGGCGTCCAGGTTCTCGCGCAGCGAGTCCGGCACGACCGGCTGCGCCATGACGCCGAACCCGAGTTCGCCCGCCATCCGGAAACTTTCCTCAGTGGACAGTGCGGCCACCCAGAACGGCGGGTGCGGACGCTGCGTCGGCCGGGGCAGCGACGTGGTCGCCGGGAACGAGTGGAACTGCCCGTCGCGCGTCACTTCCTCCTGCGCCAACAGGTCGCGCACGGTCGTGATGCCCTCGTTGAACCGGGCCCTGCTGGTGTTCATGTCAACACCGAACCGCTGGAACTCGTGCGGCAGGAACGCCCGCGCGAAGCCGATCTCGGCACGACCGCCCGAGATCGCGTCCAGCATGCCGATCTCACCGGCCAGCTTGAGCGGATGATTGAAAGCGGGCAGCACCGCTCCCGTTATCAACCGCATCTGCCGCGTCCGCTGGGCGGCAGCGGCCAGGAAGACGATCGGGTTCGGCGAATAGCCGCCATAGCGGCGGAAGTAGTGCTCGACGATGCGGACGTGGTGGAAGCCGAGCCGATCGCCGTGCTCGACCAGATCGAGCACCTGACCGAAATAGTCGGCTGCGGGCTTCTCGTGCTCGTCGACATCCGGGAAGATACCGAGACCAACCTTGATCATTTCACTGCTCCGATCACCCCGTGCGGCGTCCAGGTGTCACCTGGCCGACGAGTAATTTCGGCGAATCCGGCCTTGGCAAGCCATTCCTCGTACTGCGCCCAGTGGTAGATCATGCTGCGCGAGGTCGGCAGCGTCGCGAAGTACACGTTGTCCAGCGCCGCGTAGAGCGGGCCGTCGCCGGTCTCGTCGGACATCGCGCTGAAGATCAGCACTCGGCCGCCCGCCGGCAGCGCCTGATATGCCTTGCGCAGCAGGCGTTCGTTCTCCTCCGGCGACCAGATCACCAGCTGGTTGGCGAACAGCACGCAGTCGTGCCCGGTCGGGAACGGCTCGCCGAACATGTCGCCGTCGACCACGTCGATCCGGTCGTCAAGCTCCTGTTCCTTGATCTTGTCCCGCGCGATGGCGGCCGCGCCGGGCAGGTCGAGCACGGTGAACCGGACATCCGGGTTGGCCCGCGCCAGCGCGATCGAGTTGACCGCGTCCCCGCCGCCGACATCGAGCACGCTGCGCACGCCGGACAGGTCGGCGTTGTCGACCAGGATCGGGTTCGACAGCGACGACCACGACTTCATGCAGCGGTAGAACAGCTGCTCCAACTCGGGATGGCCGGCAAGCCGCTGGTAGAGGTCGGGCGCGTCGCCGGGAATGTGACGCAGCCCGAGGTTGGTGTTCCAGCGCAGCGACGCGGCAAAGTCCGTGCTGGCCGGGCCGGTGATCCGGTGCTGGAACTCGACAAGGTCCTCGATGATCGGCCAACTGCCGTCCGCGAACCTGGCCTGGATCAGGTCGCTGTTGCGGTAGCCCTCGCGCGAGCGTTCGGTCAGGCCGAGCGCGGTCGTGCCGAGCAGCAGGATCTGTGTCGGCCGCTCGGCAAGACCGAGTTCGGCCTCGATCGCCGCAGCCGACAATCCGGGCCGCCGCGCGAGCAGGGTGAACAGGCCGAGTTCGCAGCCCGCGTTGAGCAGCTGGAACGCGTTCGCGCCGAACAGGATGCCGACCAGGCCGTCACTGGTCAGCGGCGTAGGTGTCGCCAATGTCATCCCCATTCTCAGGTCACCCTGGTCACTGCCGGCGGCAGGTGCTCATAACTCCGTGTCTCGACGACCGCGCGGACCCGGTCGAGCCCGTCCCACACGTCGGTGAAACTCGTGTAGAGCGGCGCGAGGCCAATACGAAGCAGGTCCGGCGCACGGAAGTCGCAGATCACGTCGTGCTGCTCGCGTAGCGCCCGACTGACCAGCGCCGCGTCCTGATGAGCCAGCGACACGTGCGAACCGCGCCGCTCCGCGTCGCGCGGCGACGCGAGCCGGAAACCGTGCGGCGCCAACCACTGCTCCGCCAGGTCGATGGCGAACTCGCTCAACCGCACCGACTTCGCCCGCACCTCGCTCACCGGCACCCGCTCGACCACGTCCAGCGCGGGCGCGATGGCGGCAAGGGAAAGCAGCGGCGGCGTGCCGACCAGGAAGCGGTCGACGGTGTCCACCGGCTCGTAGCGCTCGCCCATCGCGAACTGGTCGGTCTGGCCGAACCAGCCCCAGATCGGCTGTTGCAGCCGCGGTTGCAACTCGCGTCGCACATACAGGAAAGCGGGGGAGCCGGGTCCGCCGTTGAGGTACTTGTAGGTCGCGCCGACCGCCAGATCCGCGCCGTCCGCGCCCAACCGCACCGGCACCACCCCGGCCGAGTGGCTCAGATCCCACAACACGAGCGCGCCGACCCGCTTCGCCGCCCGATTGATCTCGGCCATGTCCAACAGCGCACCGGACCGGTAGGACACCTGCGACAACACCACGAGCGCGACGTCCTCGGACAACGCCTCCCGCAGCGCGTCAGGACCAGAACGCAGCGTCTGCACCCGGATCTGGTGCTGCTCGGCCAACCCCTGGAGCAGATAGCGATTGGTGGGGAAGTCCTCGGCATCGACTAGGATCACCCGCCGGTCCGGGCGGTCGGCCAGCGCGGCCGCGGCCAGCTTGTACAGGTTCACCGAGGTCGAGTCGGCGATCACCACCTCGCCCGGCTCGGCGCCCAGCACGTGCGCCGCCAGCCGGTCGCCCAGTTGCCTGCTCCAGTCGATCCACGTCTCCCAAGACCGAACCAGCCCGGTGCCCCAGCCCTCTCGCACCACCTTGGCCAGGAAATCCGCTGTCGCGACCGGCGGCCTGCCCAGCGAGTTGCCGTCCAGGTAGATCGTGTCCGGCTCGTTCGACACGAACTCCGCGCGCAGCGCCCGCAACGGATCGGCGGCGTCCAGCTCCTTGGCAATGCCACGGCCAGCCTGATCCCCGGTCACAACGCCGACCTCATCGACCAGAGTTCCGGGAAGAACCGGTGCTCGGCGATCCGGCTCAGCCAACTCGACCCGTCGGTGCCGCCGGTACCCGGCTTGTCGCCGAGCAGCCGCTGCACGGTCACCAGATGGGTGTACCGCCAGCGCGCGAACAGGTCGGCCGTGTCGGTGAGCGTCTCGGCCAGCAGGAACAGGTCGTGTTCACGCTGCGGCGCGGTATAGATCTGGCGCCAGGCCGACGCGACCCGCTCGTCGGGCTGGTAACGCTGCGCGACATCGCGGTCGAGCACCTCGGCGGGGATGTCAAGGCCGCGCCGGGCAAGATAGCGGATGGCCTCGTCATACAGGCTCGGCTCGTGCAGCTGCGCCATGACCTCGTCATAGTGCGGCGTGTTCCGATGCGGCTCGACAAAGCGCGCGTTCTTGTTGCCGAGCAGGAACTCCAGCTTGCGATAGGAGACCGACTGGAACCCGGACGCGGAACCGAGCACGTCCCGGAACGACGCGAACTCGTCCGGCGACAGCGCCGACAACGCCTCCCAGCACGAGATCAGCACCTGCTGAACCCGGCTCGCGCGCCGCAGTGTCCACAGTGCATCGTCGAGGTCGTCCTTGGCGAGCTGATCGCGCGCGGTGCCGAACTCGGTGTGCAGCAGCGCGAACAGCAACTCCTTGACCTGACTGAGAATGATGAAGCCCGGCTCCGTCGGAGCCTCGGTCTGCGGATGTTGCAGCGACAGCAGCGCGCCCATGTGGGCGTAGCTGGAGAAAGGGGTCTCCCGCACGGCGGCGGGCGCGGCGATCCGACTCAGCACGGCCGCGCCGAGCGGTGTGGTCGGATCGCCGAGGTCGTAGGCGAGGTCGAAGTGGTTGCGCTCCTGGCTTATCACCTCGGTGACCTCGGTGCGCTGCCGCAGTAGCGCGGTCATCGTGTCGTGCTGGCGGATGAACTCGTCGGTCTCCACGCCGCCGCGCGCGATCACGATCGGCGGCAGCCGGTCCGGCAGCCGGTAGATCGGGCTGTTGCGCAGCGCATCCTCCATGGTCAGGCCGAGCGCGTCGTTGACGTAGGTGTGCCGCAGCGGTTCGAGATCGTAGACCCCGGAGAGCAGCGTCGCGCTGGCGATCCGCCGGTCCTCGTCCGCGAGACAGGCCATGGCGACCAGGTGCGCGCCAGCCGAACTGCCGCTGAGATGGATCCGCCGAGGGTTGATGCCGAGTTCGTCCGCGTTGGCGTACAACCAGGACACCGCATCGCGCACCATTCCGACGATCGCGTCCAGCGAATAGTCCGGCGCCAAGCCGTAGTCGAGCGCGGCGAACGCGATGCCGGCCGAGGTGAAGTCCGTCGCCGCGAACGCCGACTCGCCCTTGCTCACCTGCTGCCAGTAGCCGCCGTGCACGAACACCATCAGCGGTGCGTTCCCACCGTCCACACCGAACAGATCAAGCCGCGCACTCGGCTCGTCGCCGTAGCGCAGCTCGACCGGCTGGTTGTGTTGCCTTGCCTGTTCGCTCAGCTTGGCATACTCGTCGAGATACGCGTCAAGGCTCGGCACCAGCGAACTCGGCGAGTACTGACGGTCCAGATCCGCGCGGTCGAAGCCGAGAAACCCGGTCATGTCACCACCCCGTGCTCGGCACACGCCTTGTGGAACAGGTCGGCGAACAACGGCTCGACCGGCTGGCGGCCCGGCGCGTAGTTGTTGCCGAAGCGACGCCGATACTCCGCGAACCAGTCCGGCCGACCGTGCAGGAACAACACGTCGTGCAGGGCCATCTGCCGAATGGCGACCAGCGGCACCGGCGAGCGGCTCACCGGAAACTCCGGGTTGCGCGCGGCAGGCTCGGCACAGGTCGGATGGAACTGGCCGAGCATCATGCCCCGCCGCACCGCCAACGGCTTGACAACGCGATGCGCGAAGTCGAGCAGCTGGCATCCGGCCTCGTCGAGGTCGGGCAGCACCAGGATCAGGCTGCGCAGCCCCGGATTCGAGCCCCGCCAGTCGATCTGGTGAAATCGCTCCATCCCGTCGCACAGCAAACCGGCGACGCGGCTGACGTCGGCGTTCGCGCCCACCGGTCGCACCTCGATCTCCAGCGATCCGGCCCGCCGCGACGGCGAAACGAACGGACAGATCGGGCCGGTGCGGCCGAGCAGGTTGTTGGGTCTGGTGATGTACTCGCTGAGCCAGTCCTGGACCGTCGCGACCACCGTGTCGTCCGACGACAGAACTTCCTGGCTCGCAGGCGTTGTCGTGTTCATCTGCTCAACGCGGCTCAAGGGCGGCGTGCCGGGCGGTGAGCTTGCCGACCAGGTCGATCAGGTAGCGCCCGACCACCGGTGCGCGGCCGGCGAACGTCGGATGCCGCTCGATCGCCGCGAACGCGGTCTGCACATGCCGCCGCGCGACCTCGGCCGCGCGGTTGAGCGCACCGCACTCGTGCATGATCGACAGGATCTCGTCGCACCGCTCCAGCGACAGCGACGCCCGCTCGTCGAGTATCGCCGACACCCGCTCCGGTTCGTCGGTGGCCGCGTAGATCAGCGGCAGCGTGTACACGCCGTTGAGCAGGTCCTTGTCGGTCGTCTTACCCGTACCGGTGCTGCACAGGTCGAGGATGTCGTCCCAGATCTGGAACGCCATGCCAAGGTTGTGCCCGAAGGTGGCGAGCGCCTGCTGGGCGTCGGTGTCCGCGCCCGCCTGCAACGCGCCGATGGTCGCCGCCGCCTTCATCAGGCTCGCGGTCTTGCCCCCGATCGCCGCCAGATACTCCTGCTCGCTGCGCTTGGCGTCATAGAGCTGGCTGGTCTCCATCATCTGGCCGACGCAGAGGTCGTTGAGCGTGTCGGCCATCAGCTTCAGCTGCGCCGAACCCAACTCTGCCGCGATCCGCATGCAACGGGCCAGCAGGTAGTCGCCGGTGAGCAGCGCGATCGGCTCGCCGTACTTCACATTGGCGGTCGGCCTGCCCCTGCGGATCTGCGCCTCGTCGATCATGTCGTCGTGGAACAGTGTTGCCACATGCAGGATTTCCACCGTTGTCGCGGCATCGACCACGTCCGGTTTGGTCGCGATGCCCCAGTCGCCCGCGACCAGATAGGACGAGATCAGCGCGAGCGTCGGCCGCAACAGCCGGCCGGTGTCCTCAACCGAGTACATGATCGGGCCGCTGACCCGCTGGTTCGGCGTGGCGACCAGGGTGCGCAGCCGCTCCCGCACCCGTGTCAGATCCTCCTCCAGCTGGTGCTGGACCTGGGCGAGATCCGCCTCCAGCGGCGGATCGGCGGCGATCAGCGCCTGGGCGTTGTTCATCAGCGATTCCTTTGACGTCGAGGTCGAACTCAGGACCAGGCCACCGGCAGCTCGGCAACGCCGTGCGCCAGGGTGCCTTCCTTCCAGCGGAGCCCGGCCGAGTCGGCGGCGAATCGCAGCCGAGGGAAACGGCGCAGAACCGCGCCAAGACCGACCTGGAGTTCCATTTTCGCGAGTTGCGCGCCAAGGCAGTAATGCACGCCATGTCCGAATGTCAGGTGCGGATTCGGCTGCCGCTCGATGTCGAATTCCACGTGGTCGCCGAATACCGACGGGTCGCGATTCGCTGCGGGCTCGGACGTGAGTACGGCCTCGCCAGCGCGGATGAGCGTGCCGGACAGCTCAACGTCCTCAGTGGCGATCCGCGCGAAACCAACACCGGCGAGCACGGGAACGACGCGCAGCATTTCCTCGATCGCGGAGGGCAGCAGTTCCGGCCGATCGCGCAGTCGCTGCGCCACGTCGTCTGTACCTAACAGTAGGTACAGGAAGTTCGCGAGTTGACCGCCGGTTGTCTCGTAACCGGCGATGAGCATGGTCACGCCGAGCATGACCAACTCGTGCTCGGTCAGTCGCTCGGCACCGTCGCGGGCCTGCACCAGCGCGCCGAGCAGGTCGTCGGTCGGCTGCTCGCGCCGCTCGTTCACCAGGTTGAGCAGGTAGGTGTAGAGGTTGAGGCCGGCCGCGCCGATCTCCTCCATGGTCAGCTTGGTCGTCGACAGGAACGCGTCCGACCAGGTCCGGAAGTTGCCCTGATCGGCAGCTGGCACGCCGAGAAGTTCGCAGATGACCGCGACCGGCATAGGCAGGCAGAACAGTTCGACCAGGTCGGCCGGCTCCCCGTGATCGGCGACCCGATCGAGCAGTTCCTCGGCGATCTGTTCGGCACGCGGCCGCAGCTTCGCGACCCGGCCAGCCGTGAATGCCTTCGCGACCAGCGTCCGCAGCCGGGTGTGGTCGGGCGGGTCGAGGGACATGATCGAGTCGGCCTGCGGCACGCCCGGCGTTGCCCTCGGCACGTCATCGGTGATGGCCGCCGCGCGGCTGAACCGAGGGTCGGCCAGCACCGTGCGCACGTCGGCGTACCTGGTGACCAACCACGCGTCCTTGCCGTAGGGCGGTTTGACCCGGGAAACCGGCTCGCTCGCCCGGAGCTGGTCGAGCAGTGGATGCGCGTTCAATTGTCCCGGTGGCGTATTGGGAAATTCACGCGCTTGTTCGGTGCTGGCCACAATGCCCCCAGAATTCGCGATTCACGCTCGATACCCCCGACGTGGTAATGGCTTTCGATTCTTGCCAGGGGCGCTTGTGTCGAGCTTGAGGCGTGATCCATTCTGGATAGTGCGTGCCGTCAGTGAGCGTCGGACGGGTACCGGTCCGGCCAGCGCTGTTGCCGTTCCAGTTGGCCGGCAAGAGAGATCAGCAGGGCCTCCGAGCCGGCGGGGCCGAGCAGTTGCGCGCCGATCGGCAGTCCGCGCTCGTCGAGTCCGGCTGGGACGTTCAGCGCCGGCCAGCCAAGGGCGTTCCACGGCCAGGCGTACGGGCAGGCCGAGATGATGGCGCGGTTCAGCGCCCGCGCGTTCAGGTCCTGCCACTGGCCGATCCGCGGCGGGCCGGTCGCGGTCGTCGGTGCGAGCACCACGTCGACCCGCTCGAAGATCCGGCCGACCTGGCGTTCGGACATGGTGGCGGTCGGCCCGACCAGGCCGCGCAACGGTCGGCCGAGCCGACGGCCGGAGGCCATGTTGTAGCGGGTGCGCGCGTCGAGCAGGCCGACATCCGGCAGACTGGCCGCCCAGGTGTGCAGCCCGCCAGCCGATCTCGCCAGAAAGTTCAACCCGACAAGGCCGTAGCGTGGTTCGGCCGCCACCACCTCGTGGCCGAGCTCGGCCAAGGTCAGGCCAAGACCGGTCACGGCGTCGCGCACCCGCGGATCAAGCCGTGGCCGATAGCCGGTGAACGGCGGCCGGAGCGAGATCGCGACGCGCAGCCGCGATGGCGAACGCCGCGCGGCGGCGAGGAAACTGTCCGGTTGGTCCGGGTGCTGGCCGGCGAGTACGTCGAGGAGCAGAGCGGCGTCCTCGGTGCCGCGGGCGAGCGGGCCGGGCGTGCTCACGCCGCCGAAAACGCCGTGGTCGTCGGAATCCTCCACCCGTGCGCCGATCCGGCCGCGACCGGGTTTGACGCCGATCAGGTGTGTCCAGGCCGCCGGGATCCGGATCGAACCCGCGCCGTCGGAGCCGATCGCGACCGGCACCAGACCGGCGGCGACGGCGGCGGCCGAACCACCGCTCGATCCGCCCGGCGAGTAATCCAACCGCCACGGGTTGCGCGTCGCGCCGAACGCGGTGCCCTCGGTGAACGGCCACTGGCCCAGCTCCGGCTCGTTCGTCTTGCCGACGATCACCGCACCCGCCGACCGGAGCAGTCGCACCACCTCGGAATCCCGCGTCGCGGGCGGAAACGTGCCGGGACAGCCGTAGGCCGTCGGCTCGCCCGCCACGTCCTGATCGTCCTTGACCGCGAGCGGCACGCCAAGCAGCGGCGCCCGTTCGCCGGCCCGCAGCCGCCGATCGGCCTGTTCCGCCTCGGCCACCGCGCCGGGCCGAACCAGCCGAAACGCGTTGATCGTCGACTGGCTGGCCGCGATGGCATCCAACGCCCGTCTGGTCAGCTCGACCGAGGACACCGCGCCACCGGCCAGCAGCTCCGCGAGGCGGACCGGCCCTGCGTGCAGCGGGTTGCTCGGGTGCGGCTCCGACACGGCCCCACGGTAACCCGGCGACCGGACCAGGGAAAATCCGCCTGTTCGCGCCCTGATCGTCGCTACCGTGAAACGGTGATATCCAACTGGATCGGTGCCCTGCTCGGTGGCCTCATCGGCGACGAACTCGCCGAGCGGCGAGCCGGAAACAGTTGGTCGCCTTCGCCGCAGGCCGAACCGTGACCATCCCGTGCGCGTTCCGCGAGTCGACGCGATGGCGACCCGGCTGGCTGGCGCTGACCAAGGGGCGAGCAGACTGGACGCGTCGCTTCGCGAACAAACCCGATGTCACGCTCGCGCGCGCCGAGGCGACGCCGCTGCACGCGCGCCCGGTGAGCGGCGCGGAAGCACTGCGTATCAACCCGAAGCTGACCGTGCTGGCCTATCAGCGCGGCGACTCGACCCTCGAATTCGCGGTGCGAGCACTGGATCTTGCGGTGCTGGCCCAAGTGCTCGAACTGCCCCGCCCCTGCGCTGACCGCTCCGCCCGGCGCACCCAGCCGCTCCGACCCAGCTGGACGCGGCACGAAATCCATTGCCTGCACGGAGCCAGCCGTACCGCCGGAGCGGGGACGCACCGCGGGAGCGGGACCCACTGCCGCTGCAACCAACTAGTTGTTGGTAACGGGTGTTACAAACAACTAGTTGGTTGTTTGGAGCGTGGGTGGGATCAGGCGGATTTACGCCAGGTCGATGCCGAGTTTCTGGCGAATGTAGACCTCGATGAACACGGGCAGACTCGGCGACGGGTCGATGCTGTTCGACTGGTACTTCGACGGCGACACGCCCAGCCAGGTGTTCGACGGCTTCACGCTGAGCGAGCCGAGTGCACGGGTCTTCGACGCTCTGGCCGGACGCGTCGGCGCGATCGTGGCCGGCCGCAACACCTACGACGACTCGGACACCTTCGGTGGCGGCAGCCCGCACCCGGACGCCCGGCTGGTCGTGCTCAGTCATCGGCCAGTGCCGGAGATCGGTGAGCGGTAGACGCTGGTCGGCACCGGGATCGCCGACGCGATCGCCGCGGCCCGCAAGCTCGCCGGCGGCAAGGACGTCGGCATCATGGGTGGCGGCATCGCGCCCGAGGCATTGACGGCGGGCCTTGTCGACGAGGTGATCCTGCACCAGGTCCAGGTCCTGCTCGGCGCCGGCAGGCCGTTCTTCCGGGAACTGCCCGAACACGTGCGTCTGCGCCTCGTCGAGGCCGTCCCGGCGCCCGGCGTCACCCACCTCCACTACGAGGTGGCGCGATGAGTATCGACCCGGACATTCGCCGCGTGCTCGACGGCACGCCGATCGCCCACCTCGCCACCGTCCTGCCCGACGGCGCGCCGCACGCGATTCCGGTCTGGATCGCCACGCACGGCGACCACGTCGCGATCCTCACCGGCCCGGACAGTCGCAAGGCTCGCAACCTGCGCCGCGACCCGCGCGTCGCGCTCTCGCTGACCCCGGCAGACAACCCGTACCAGCCGATCATCATCCGCGGCAGGGTCGTCGAATGGATCGACGGCGACGCGGGCTGGGGAGATCGTCGACCGGATCTCCACCAAGTACACCGGTGGCCCCTACTCGCGCGACCTGCGGCGGGTGGTCGCGCTCATCGAACCCGACCGGCAGAGCATCGGTTAGTCAGCTCAGGGCGCAACCCGACGACATGGACTCGATCGGTCTGCAAGGTTAACCTGACAGGATGAGTGAAGACGTCGGCCCGTGGCAGGAGGGCCAGCGAGCGTGGGACCGGCTTGCTGACTGGTACCCGGCAGAGCCGTCGACCACGGCACGGCACTCGGCCGACGCCGAGCGCGCGCTGCGGGCGCTGACCGACATCGGACTGGTCCGCAGGCTGCTCGACCATGCCGAACTCACCGCGGTACGCGCCGCGCGCAAACAGGGCAAGTCGTGGACGGAGATCGCGATCAGCCTCGGCGTGACGCGGCAGTCCGCGTGGGAGCGCTGGCGTGACATCGACGACGAGGCAGGCGTTGCGAAGCAGACCGCTGGCGAGTCGCTGCCGCAGGCCGTGCCCGACACGGAGGCGGTGATCGCGACCGCGCGGGCAGGCGGAGTCACCGTCGAGGTGCCGAACGTCACCGGCCTGAAGTACGACGACGCGTGCCTGACGCTGCGTGGCAGGGGACTGGTCGGCGTTGGGCCGGACCCGGCGGCCCCGACCTGGCCGTACGCCGTGGTGACCGATCAGACCCCGGAGTCCGGCGCGGCCGTGCCGCCCCGCTCGTCGGTCATACTGTGGACCGGCCGCGGTGACTCGGGGGTACGTGAACCGCGCAGGCCCGGGCCCGAGCCGAGGACCGGCCGGAAGGTGCGGGTGCGGGAAGAAGATTCGTGACCGTCTTGTTTGTCTGAATTCACAGCACCCGAACGGGCTATGTGCATTGGTTGATACGGCCGTCTTACCCGGCGGCCACACGGCCGTCGTCCGCGAGTCCTGTACTGGGCCCGACAAAACCGCCGGACCAGAAGGACGACAAACGTGCCCATCTCCGTGTCCGCGGCCCTGTCCGAGCAAGGACAGGTCGCCGCTACCAAGATCGCCGATCTGCGTAGTCCCGGCCGCTACCTGATCAGCTCGATGTTGGCCGGGGCCTACATCGGCGTCGCGGTCGTGCTGATGTTCTCGGTCACCGGACCGCTGCTGGCCGCATCGTCGCCCTGGACGAAACTGGTACAGGGCCTCGTCTTCGCCATCGCCCTGACCCTGGTGGTCTTCGCGGGAGCCGAACTGTCCACTGGCAACATGATGACCGCCATCCAGGGCATGTCCACCGGTCAGGGGAGTGTCGCGGGTGGGATCGCGATCATCCTGGGCTCGTTCATCGGCAACCTGGTCGGCTCGATCGTGTTCGCCTGGCTGGTGCACGAGGGCGGCGTGCTCGCCATCGGTGGCACGCCCGGCCACGTCGCGCCAGGACTGGCGATCCTGGCCAGCGTGGTCAAGGCCAAGGCGGCCGAGTCGGCGTCCGCGTTGTTCTTCCGCGGCGTGCTGTGCAACTTCCTGGTCTGCCTCGCGGTGTGGATGGCGGCGCGGACCAAGTCCGACGGTGCCAAGCTGGCCCTGATCTTCTGGTGCCTGCTCGCGTTCGTCGGCTCCGGCTTCGAGCACGTGGTCGCCAACATGACAGTGTTCTCGCTTGGCATGTTCGAGGGCGTCAAGCAGGCCACGATCGGCGCGTTCGCGACCAACCTGCTGCTGGTCGGACTTGGCAACCTGGTCGGCGGCGGCCTGTTGGTCGGCGCCAGCTACGGATTCCTTGGCCGCCGCTCGGCCGCTGCGGTGTCGCCCTCGTCGCCGGTGGCGATCGAGGAGGAACCGGCGGCAGTGCCGGCTTGATAGTGCCGGCCTGATCATGCTCCGTTGATGGCCACGACGCCGTCCATCGTCCCTACGTAGGCACGTTGGCCGACCAGCGTCGGCGATGCGAAGTGTGGCACGGCGCCGAGCGCGAGCTGTTCGCGCTCGGCGCCGGTCGTCTTGTCGAGCGCGTGCAGTGTCCCGTTCGGATCGACCACCCACACCGCACCGCCGCCAACGGTCGGTGAGCCGGACACGCCGTTCGGCGCGGTCCAGGTGAGGCTGGGCGTGCCGTTGGCCGCGATGGTCACGGCCCGCACCGCGCTGCCTCGACACGGTAGGTACACGGTGTTTCCGGCGACCGACGCGCCGCCGAACGCGCGACACGTGCTCAGCGACGCGATCGCGGTGCCGCCGATGCCACCGAGCCGCGCGTGATCCAGCACATAGGTGGTCGGGCGTTTCCCGGTGATCAGCGCGTACGAACCGACCAGCACCGGCGATGACGAGCCGAGATCGAGGTCCTGCGCGTTGTCGGTCGGCCAGGACGCGGGCGCCCAGAAATCCAGGCGGTTCAGGTTGGTCGGGGACAGCGCGACGACCGAGTCGCTGCCGTCGTAGCCGCCACCGGTCGATTCCCCGTTGCCCACCGCGTAGAGCAGCCGGTCGCCATCAAGTACCGCCCCGCCGGGCGCCCATATCCCGCCCTCCCGGCCGGTCGGGATCGAGTAGCTGATCGGGTCGGCGCCGCCGGTCGTCGTGGACACGACCGATCCGATGTAGTCGCCGCAGTCACCGAAAAGGCCGCCGTAGGCGATGTACACCCGACCGTCGGCCACGGTCAGCGCGGAGCGTTGTTGGGTGGCGATCGCCGCCCCCTTCTGCGGTTGAGCGGTTGCCCTGACCTCGACCGCGCCGCTGGTCACGTTGACACCGAACAGGATGTGCTGCCCGCCGGTGGTTTCGGCGAGCGCGAAGACCCGGCCGGTACCCGCGTCGTAGGCCATGGTGCTGGTGATGCCCAGCGGGTCGACGTCCCCGCACGGCAGGTCGGCCCGTGGCACCGGTGTGCCGAGATGATCCTGCCAGCGCACCGTTCCGGTGGCCTGGTCGAGGGCGTACACGGTGTCGTTCTCGGTCGCGGCCAGGATCTCCGACCCGACGACCAGCGGCTGCCCGTACACGGCGCCGTCGAGCTTCGCGTGCCACGCTGTGGCCAATGTGGACACCGGCGCGAGGTCGGTCGCGTCGCCGGAGCGGGCGTTGTCGCGGTGATAGGTCGGCCAGGCCGCCTGCGACGGTGCCGGCACGCTCGCCGAAGGCATCGACGGTGCCGACGACGACGTCGACGGTGGCGTCGGCGGTGGCGTCGTCGACGGTGGCGTGCTCGCGCACCCGGCCAGGCAGGCCAGCAACGCGACGGCGCCGATCGAGGAGATCCGTCTCATCGTCCCACTCATCGTCCCAGTCTGCCGGCCCGCCGAAGCTTCACTACTTCGGGCGATTCCGGTGCACGTCGTGCCTGGTCAGCAGGTTCTGCCGACTACGGCGACAATGTCGGGTTGTTACGGTGTGCCGTCCGCCGAGTTGAGAAGAGGACGATGCATACCATCCGGTTCGACAGCGAGTCGCGGCGCGCGGCCAAAGTGTCGTATGTGGCGCGCAGGCTCGCCGACGTCGGCTACGGCACCGCGCTGCCGGCGGCGCTGTACGCGGGTACCGCCCGGCCGCGCAGCGGTGATCTCGTGCTGTGTCGAGTGCGCAAGGTGGGGCAACACCGGTTTCTCGGCCAGGTCCACGGCAGGCGCAGCCAACTGTTCCCGGACGACGAGATCGTGGTCGCGTTCGGCGCGCGCTACGCCCCCGACCAGTTCGAGGCCGAGGTGCCGGACGATCTCGGGCCGTGTGAGCTGGCCGCGGGCGGCGGGATCGCGGCGAGGATCGTCTCCGCGCACAGCAAGATGGCCGCCCCGACGAGGATCGAACCGATCGGGCTGCTCCGCGACGAGCACGGCGGCGTGCTGAACCTGCGCGCGCTGCGCCGCCCCGCCCTGCCGGACGCGGGCGAGGGCGCGCGGCCTCGGACGATAGCCGTGCTCGGCACGTCAATGAACGCGGGCAAGACCACGGTCGCCGGTGCGCTGGTGCGCGGCCTGACCTCGGCGGGCTTGTGTGTCGGCGCCGCCAAGGTGACCGGGACCGGCGCGCCGGGCGATCCGTCGCTGCTGGCCGACGCGGGCGCTGTCGGCGTCGTCGACTTCACCGACTTCGGCTTCGCGACAACGTACCGGCTGGACGGCCAGCAGGTCCTCGGCATCCTGCGGGACACCATCGCCGAGTTCGCCAACCAGCGGGCCGACGTGCTGGTCATCGAGGTCGCGGACGGCCTGCTGCAACGGGAAACCGCGGCGTTGATCGACACGGCGCAGTTCCGGTCCAGTGTGGACACCGTTGTGTTCGCGGCCGCCGATTCGATCAGCGCCGTCGCCGGCCTGCGCGAGCTGCGGGATCGAGGACTGCCGGTGGTCGCGCTCAGCGGCGTGGTGACCGCGTCACCGCTGGCCATGGTCGAGGTGGCCGGCGCGGCGGACGTGCCGGTCTACGAGTCGGAGGATTTCGCGTCGCCGCTGCTGGCCACGTCCGTACTCCGCGACGCGGAACGGTCCGTGCCCGCCTATGCGGGTGTGGCCGGCCCGGTCGGGTGACCACTGCGCCCATCGAGCGGTTCGCGCTGCCGAGGCCGCTCGGTGGCGCGCGTTGCCGGATGCTGGTCGGGCTGGTGCTGGTCGGGCTGGCGCAGGCGCTGGGCGTCATCGGGTTCTCGCTGACCCTGCACGTGCTGATCGACCACCTGCACAACGCGTCCCGGCAGGCCGGCATCTACGCGCCGTGGAGTGGCTGGTCCCTTCCGGTGCTGGTCACCGTGCTGACCACGTCGGCGGCGGTCGCGGTGGTGTGCCGAGGACTCGGCGTCCCGCTGGCCGAGCGGCTCGCGCAGAGCTACGTGCACAGCGTGCGCGTGCGGCTGTTCGACCAGGTCGCCAACAGCGTCACCTGGTCGCCGCGCCGCCGCACGGTCGGCGTGACCGTGCTGCGCTTCACCGGCGACTCCTCTGCGTTGCGCATGTGGGCGAGTCGAGGCGTGGCCGCCATGGTCGTCGAGGGAGTTTTCGTCTGCTGCACAACGGCCATGCTCATCGTGCTGCTGCCGCTGGCCGGCCTCGCGGCCGCCGGGCTGCTCGGGGCGGCCGCGCTGACCGTCCTGCTGCTGGGCAGGCGGTTGGCGCTGCGGGTGCGGGAGGTGCGCAGGCACAACGGCAGGCTGGCCACGTTCGTCAACGAGCGGGTGACCAACGCCGCGGTGATCCAGTCGCTCGGCCGGGTGCACCGGGAGCGGCGCAGGCTGTCCCGGCGCAGCAGGCGGTTCAGCTCGGCCATGATCCGCCAGGCCGGGCAGTTCGGCGTGCTGGCGTCCGTCGCCGAACTGTGCCGCATCGCGGTCAGCCTTGTCGTGCTCGCGGTCGCGGTGTGCGATGGCGCGCACGCGGACCTGATCGCGTCACTGATGGTGCTCACCGGTTTTCTCGGCGGTCCGTTGGCGTCGCTGGTGCAGGCGCAGGAGTACCGGCAGCGGTCCCGGGTCGCGCGCCGCCGGATCACCGAGGTGCTCGGCGCCCCGGCCGAACTCGCCGCCTCGGACGGCGCGGAGGTGCTCTGGCCCGGCCCCAGCAGGCTGGAACTGCGCGAGCTGGGCGTGACCGGACTGTTCAGCGGCGTCAACGCGACCGCCCTGCCCGGCAGGCGGATCGCGCTGTGCGGCGCGGCCGGCGCGGGCAAGTCACTGCTGCTCGCCCTGATCGCCCGACTGCACGTGCCCGACGCGGGCATGGTGCTGCTGGACGGGCAGAACCTGGCCGACGCCGATCCGGATTCGGTCGGTCGCGCCGTGCGGCTGGTGAGTACGGAACTGCCGCTGCTGCGCGGCAGTGTCGCGATGAACCTGCGGCTCGGCGAGGTCAGTGCACCGGACGTCGGCATCGCAGCGGCGCAGGTTCGCGCGTTGTCCGAGCGGTTCGACCGGCTGCTGGCGCAACGACTTCCGGACGGGCTCGACACCAAGGTCGGCGAGGGCGGCCGAGGACTGTCGGCGGCGGAGCGGTACTGGGTCGCGCTGGCCCGTGCCCTGCGCGGCGGCCCCCGGGTGCTGCTGCTCGACGACTGCGACAGCGCGGCAGGCGCGATCGCCGAACTGTTCGATTCCTACCCGGGCACGGTGATCTACGTGACCGCCGAACCGGACCTGCTGGCCAGGGCCGACGCGCGCTGGACGCTCGTCGACGGCGGACTGGTCAGCCGTTCGCGGCGCGGTGGAGGCGCTTCGGCCTGGCGGACCTCGTCGCCGGCAGGGAAACTGACCAGATGCGGACCGTGCGCGCCCTGACCGGGCAAGTGCTTCGCCGCCCGTTTCGGCTCGCCACCCTGGCGCTGTTGCTCGCCGCAGGCTCGGTCATCGACGCGACCGTGGACGTCTGGCACCTCCCGCTCGGCGCGATCGTGCTCGGCTTCGGCGTCGGCTCCACCCTGGTGACCTTTTGGACCTCCGCCGCGCCGGACGAGGACGACGACGTGCCGGCCTAATCAGGCGGGTTGGCGACAGCAGGCGGGTTGGCGACGGCCGCCTCGTAGGCGAGCAGCGTGTTCACGAACAGTCGTCGTTGTGCGGGTGTCAGTGGGGCGAGCGCCGAGCGCCATGCGTTGGCGCCCGGAGACAGCCATTCCGAGATGGCTTCGCGGCTGTCCTCGCTGATGTCGACGATGCGCCTGCGCCGGTCGGCGTCGTCCTCGCGTCGTTGCAGCACGCCCTTGCGGCTCAGGTCGCTCACGATCAGGCTCACCGTGGTCGGCGCGACGTTGAGGTGCTCGGCCAGTTCGGACACGGTCAGCGGGCCGTCGAGCAGGAGCAGCGACAGCAGCGAGAGGTGTCTCGGGGCCAGGTCGAACGAGCGTAGTTGGTCGGGCACCGGCAATCGTTTGGCCCTGCCGACGAGCCGTGGCATCAGCAGCAACAGTTCCCGGACGGCGTCGTCCGTCGCGTCGGGTGTTGACATGCCTCAACCCCGACCATTAGCTTTGTTGACAAAGCTAATTTGATGACAAACGCAGCGCATGGGGGAATCGTGCCACATCTGATCGTGTACGCCCTGGACAGTGACCTCATCGGCCGCGAGACCGCGCTGATCGAGGCACTCACCGACGCGGTTGTCGCGGTGTACGGCGACTGGGCGCGGGACATCGCGGTCGTGCGGCTGATCGGCCTGCCGGCGAGCCGTTGGGGCATTGGCGGCAAACCCGCGCTGGCGCCCGCGCCGAGCGTCACGTTCGGCGTGCGCGAGGCCATGTTCGCTCGACCGGACGCCGAGGAGATCGTGGCCAGACTGATCGCCGAGGTGACCGACGCGGTGGTCGCCGTGTTCGGCGAGGCCGTGCGCGCTGGGGTGAGCGTCGAACTGATCGGCACCCCGGCCGGTCGCACAGGGATCGGTGGCGTGTTGGCGAGTGCCGGCTAGCGCCGGCGGGTCGCCGACGACCGCGTGCCTCGGGGGAGGACGGCGGCATCGGCGAGGTAGCCGGTGAGTGCGTCGCGCAGCGCGCAGACCGCCCGGGACGGTTCGACGTCGCCTCGGTACTCGTTCGGCGGTGTGCGGGTCCAGCACACCTTCTACGCCCGCGGCCAGACCGGCCAACAGCTGCTGCTCGGCGCGTACCAGGCGCTGTCGCGGCAGATCGACGCCGGCAACGTCACGATGCACGCGCGCACCGATTACAGAGCACCACCCCCGGGCTGTTCGTGATCGGCGAGGCGAACTTCGCCGACCACGGCGCCAACCGGCTTGGTGCGTCCGCGCTAGAGCGCGCCGACGGCGAGGCACTGCGCGACGACACGCGGTTCAGTCACGTCGCCGCGTGAGAGCACGGTGAGCAACCAGTCCTGCACCGCGAGGAACTGACTTTCGACCGCGTTCATCTGCCTCAGCGGGAGCTACACGTGAAACTTACATTGCGCGTCTGGCGCCAGTCCGGCGCGGAGGACCCCGGCCGGATGGTGTCCTACGCCGTCGACGACATCAGTCCGGACATGTCGTTCCTGGAGATGCTCGACATCCTCAACCAGGACCTGATCATCCGGGGCGAGCAGCCGGTCGCGTTCGACCACGACTGCCGGGAGGGTTTCCCGGTGGTCAAGGACCTGATCGTGGACAAGGAGTTCCTACGCGCAGCCGGCCGGTCGCCACGATGACGACCGGCCGGCTGCGTTTGTTCGTGTGTTTCGGTGTCAGCCGATGCCGACCTGGTAGACCGTTTCCTGCTGGTAGGTCTGGCCGGGGCGGAGCACGGTGGACGGGAAGTTGGCGTGGTTGGGCGAGTCCGGGAAGTGCTGGGTTTCCAGGGCGAAGCCGTCACTCTGGCGGTAGGCGTGGCCGCTGGTGCCGACCAGGGTGCCGGTGAGGAAGTTGCCCGAGTAGAACTGCACGCCCGGTTGGGTGGTGTAGACGGTGAGCGTGCGGCCGCTTGCCGGGTCCTGCGCCACCGCGGCGAGCGACAGCGCCGTGTCGTCCTTCCGGTTGAGCACCCAGTTCAGGTCGTAGCCCTGGCCGGTGAGCAGCTGCGGGTCGTTCTCGTTGATCCGCGCGCCGATCGCGGTCGGACGGGTGAAGTCCATCGGCGTGCCGGCGACCGGGGCGATCTGGCCGGTGGGGATCTGGGTGGAGTCGGTGGGCGTGTAGTGGCTGGCGTTGATCAACAGCCGTTGGTCGTACACGTCACCGGAGGCTTCACCCGCCAGGTTCCAGTAGGTGTGGTTGGTGAGGTTGACGATGGTCGGTGCGTCGGTGCTGGCCTGGTAGTTGATGCTCAACCGGTTGTGCTGGTCGAGCGTGTAGGTGACGGTCGAGGTCAGCGTGCCCGGGTAGCCCATCTCGCCGTTGGGGCTCACGTACCGCAACTGGAGGCCGACGGTCCCGTTGCCGTGTTCCTCGGTGGCGGTCCAGATCTTCTTGTCGAAGCCAACGGTGCCGCCGTGCAGGCTGTTGCCGTTGTTGTTGATCGGTACGTGGTAGGTGGTGCCGTCGAGGGTGAAGGTGCCCTTGGCGATGCGGTTGGCGTAGCGGCCGACCAGCGCGCCGAAATAGACGCCGCCGCCCGCTTCCGGGCTGTTCTTGGTGACATAGTCGTCCAGCGTTGGGAAGCCCAGGACGATGTTCTGCTCGTGCCCGAAGCGGTCTGGCGCGTCGAGCGACTGGACGATGCCGCCGTAGTCGAGAATGCGTACGCGCAGGCCACGACCGTTGGCCAGGGTGTAGCGGTAGACCGACGTGCCGTCGGTCGTGCCGAAGTACTCCTTGCTGATCGTCGGGCCGCCATGGCCGAGGGCCGGCGTCGCGCTGGTGTTCGAGTCCGCCCAGCTGGCGCCGCCGACCAGGCCGGCGGTGACCACCGCGGCCGCGCCGACCGCGAAGAATCGACTTAAGTTCTTGATCTTGTATCTACTGTGCATCGGATCGCCTCGCAGTTGTACGAAATACCGCACATGGTCCGAGATGTCGCAACGGAGATTAGGCATCTGGCCAACGTGCGTCAACCAGAGGTCGATCATGTTAACGGCCGGGCGGCCGAGGCGGAACTACTCGACGAGTGTCTGCGTGCCGAGCACGATCGCGAGTTCGAGCCGCTCGGCGTCCTCGGTCCCGGGTTCGGCCGTGTACATCATGATGCGCACGTCGTCGGTGGCGACCAGCAGCACGTCGCAGTCCAGTCCGATGCGGCCGACCGCAGGATGGTCGATGATCTTGCGCTTGACGGTCGGATACGGCTGGTTGAGGTCGCCGGACTCCCAGAGTTCGGTGAAGCGCGGGCTGCGCGCGGTCAGTTCGCGGACGAGCCTGCCCAGCGAACGGTCGGCCGGATACCGGGAGGCGGTCAGCCGAAGGTCGGCGACCTGCTGGGCCTCCAGCGCGGCGCGCTCCTCGGGGGTGAGGACGGCACTGGGGCCGGGACCGACGAGGTTGCGCCAGATCGCGTTGCGGGCCAGCCCGCGCCACGTCGAGGTGTCGCCCATGAGCGCGTCGTAGGGGCCGTTGGCCACCAGCAGCGTCCAGGTCGCGTCGTAGACGGCGACCGGCGTGTGCGTCAGCCGGTCGAGCAGGCGCTGCACGCTCGCGGTGATGCGCGACGGGACGACATCAAGGCCGGGCGTGACGTGCCCGGCCAGCCGGTAGAGCAGGTCCCGCTCCGCATCGGCCAGCCGCAACGCGGTCGCCAGCGCCTCGACCACCTGCGTCGAGGGCGCGGTCGCCCGCCCCTGCTCCAGCCTGGTCAGGTAGTCGGTGGAGATCCCGGCGAGCCCGGCCAGTTCCTCCCGGCGCAAACCGGTAGCCCGACGGCGCCTGCCGACCGGAATGCCGACCGTCTCCGGTGCGACCCGGTCTCGCCACCGGCGCACCATCCGACCGAACTCCCACGACTCCATACACCCAGTGTGCGCGCGGGCTTCGCGGTTGTCCTGGCCCTCCCAGTCCTACGAAAACCGGACGACTGGCTGACCCACCGCGGTGCGCCGAAGCTGGAAAGCATGACAACAACACTCATCACCGGAGCCAACAAGGGCCTCGGCAAGGAAACCGCCCGCCAACTCATCGCCGCCGGACACACTGTCTACATCGGCTCCCGCGACGAAACCAGGGGCCGTGCCACCGCGGCAGAACTCGGCGGCCGGTTCGTCCAACTCGACGTCACCGACGACGACTCCGTCGCCGCGGCCCTCGCGCGGATCGACGCGGACGGCGGGCTGGACGTGCTCGTCAACAACGCGGGCATCGCCATGCTTGCCCTCAACGGCCCCGATGCCCTGACCATGTTCGACACCAACGCGGTCGGCGTCATCCGGGTCACCGAGGCGGCCCTGCCGCTGCTGAAGCGCTCCGCGAACCCCGTTGTCGTCAACGTCTCCAGCGCCCTCGGCTCGTTCGCGGCCAACCACGACCCCGCCCGCCCCGCGTCGACGTATTCCGCGATCGTCTACGGCGCCACCAAGGCGGCCGTCTCGATGCTGACCGTGCAGTACGCGCGCGCCGTCCCCGAAGTCAAGTTCAACGCGGTCGAGCCCGGCTACACCGCCACCCAGTTGGGCGACGTCGACCACAGCAGCGGCCGCCCCGTCGAGATCAGCGCGCGCAACATCGTCCGCATGGCCACCATCGGCCCAGACGGGCCGACCGGCACGTTCCAGGAGGACGACGGCGAACTCGGCTGGTAGCCGAGTCGGCGCACCCCTGTCGGTGTTGCACTCCTGTCGGTGTTGTTGGGTAGCGTCCCTGTTGTGAACGAACGGGACCGTATCCGGGAACTCGCCGACCGCCTCGTCGAGCTGCGTGACGCCTATTACCAGGGGGCGCCGCTGGTTGCCGATGCCGAGTACGACGCGATCGAGGACGAGTTGCGTGCCCTGATCGAGGCGAACCCGGAGCTGGCGCCGGAGCGGAATCCGCTTGAGCAGGTCGGCGGGCCCTCGGTGCTGCACGCGCCGGTCCGGCACGCGCGGCCGATGCTGTCCCTGGAGAAGGCGACCAAGCCGGAGCAGGTGGCCGCGTTCTTCGGCCGGTTTCCCGGCCAGTCCGTGGTCGTGATGCCCAAACTGGACGGTCTGTCGCTGTCGGTCGTGTTCGAGAACGGGCGGCTGCTGCGCGCGGTCACCCGGGGCGACGGCACGACGGGTGAGGACGTGACCGTGCTGGTGCGGGCCATGGTGGACGGTGTTCCGGACCGGATCGACGCGCCGGGCCGGGTGGAGGTGCGCGGGGAGGCGGTCATGCTGCGTTCCACGTTCGCCACCTACAACACCGAGCACCCGGACAAGCCGTTGATCAACCCGCGCAACGCGGCAGCCGGCACGTTGCGGGCCAAGGATCCGGCGACGGTGACCGGGCGGCGGTTGCGGTTCTTCGCGTTCGACCTGGACACCGAGCCGGACAGCACCGACGCCGATCTCGGCAGGGCGCTGGTCGCGATCGGGTTCACCGCGGCCGACATGCGGCACTGCGCGGACGCGGAAGCCGCACAGCAGGCGATCGCCGCGATCGAGCAGGGGCGCAACAATCTCGACTACGACCTCGACGGTGCCGTGCTGCGGCTGGCCGATCGCGGCGCCTACGCCGCGGCCGGCACGCGGTCGAACTCGCCGCGCGGCGCGTTGGCGTTCAAGTTCGCGGCCGAGGAGAAGACCACCGTGTTGGCGGATGTGGTCTGGGACGTCGGCAAGACCGGCAAGATCGCGCCGGTGGCCTGGCTGGAGCCGGTTTTCGTCGGCGGCACGACGGTCACCAGGGCCACCCTGGCCAACCAGGAGGTGATCCGCGCAAGGGGGATCAGGATCGGCGACACGGTGCTGGTGCGCCGCGCCGGAGACGTGATCCCGTTCGTCGCCGGTGTGCTCGACGCGTCCAAGCGGACGGGCGCTGAGCGGGAGATCGTGCCGCCGACCGTCTGTCCGTCCTGCGGGATGGCCCTGATCGAGCAGGGCAACAGCAGGGAACTGTTCTGCACCAACGTATCCTGTCCCGCGCAGACGGTGCGCAGGTTGATCCACTGGGCGTCGCGGGCGGCCGCGGACATCGAGGCCATCGGGGGAGTGTGGATCGAGCGACTGGCCGAGGCCGGCATTCTCGAACGGCCGTCGGACTTCTACCACCTGACCAAGGAGCAATTGCTGGAGTTCGAACGGATCGGCGAGGTCTCGGCGACGCGGATGATCGAGTCGATCGACGCGAGCCGAGAGGTCGGGCTGCGGCGCGCGTTGATCGGGTTGGCGATCCCGATGGCCTCGGACGGCACCGCCGCCCGACTGTGCCGCGCGGGTTTCGGCTCGCTGGAGGAGGTCGCCGACGCGGGCGTCGATCGCCTGGTGGCCGTCGAGGACATCGGGCCGAAGGTGGCCGCGTCGCTCGATGAGCACCTCACCCGGCTGCGCCCGGAACTTGAACGGCTTCGCGAAGCGGGCGTATCCCTTGATGTGCGGGACGAGGACCTTCCACCGGTCGTCGCGGCGGGCGCGCCGCTGGCCGGCAAGACCGTGGTGATCACGGGCGCGATCAGCGACCCACGCTCCGGTGAGAAGGTCGCTCGACCGGTCTTCCAGCGGTTGTGCGAGAAGGCCGGTGCGACCGCCGCGTCGTCGGTGTCCGCGAACACCGATCTGCTGATCACCGGAGCGGGGGTCGGCGAGAGCAAGCTCGCCAAGGCGGAGAAACTCGGCGTCGAAGTCGTCGATCAGGGTGAAATTTGGCAACAACTCATCGCTGCGAGTGTTGTGTGACTCGAACTGCTCTCATAGTTTGGTGAATGTGCCGGTGAACTGCGCGAACGAGCCGTCCTTCATTGCCATGAAGGTGGTGACCCGGCCCGCGCCGAAATCCTCGACCAGGACCATTCGGGCCTGGAGGTCCTCGAAGGTGACCGCGAATACGTCGTCGCGGATCGGTTCGACGCTGATGTCCGCTGTGTAGGTGTACTCGGGAGTTGGCCTTGTGATGGTGTAGGTCAGTTTGCCGGTTTTCGTGTAGTCGTGGTCGACCACCATGTTCGCGCCGTAGTCGGCTCGATACATTCCGCCTTCCGCGGGAAAATTCATGGCAAGAATTTTCACCTGCGGAACGACATTGAAGCAAGCAAACCAACGAATTTGTCGCTGTCGAAATTTGTCCGGTCCAACGGAATGCGTTTGTTCGTATCCGTCGGGTGACCGGGAAACGGAATTACAAAATTACTTGGCGATTTCTGTTCGGTCGAGGGATCGTGATTCGACGGCGTCCAGGGTGGCCATGGTGGCGTCGTCCAGAGTGATCGTGCCGGCGGCCACGTTGGCTTCGAGGTGGTCGACGCTCGCGGTACCGGGGATGAGCAGCACGTTCGGCGCGTGGCGCAGCAGCCAGGCCAGGCCGACCTGGGCCGGGGTGCGTCCGAGCGACTCCGCGACCGCGACGACGGCCGGCTCATCGGTCACCTTCGGCATGCTCGCGAACGCCCCGCCGAGCGGGAAGAACGGCACCCAGGCGATGTTCTCGTCGACGCAGAGCCGCAGCATGTCCTCATCGGCCCTGGACACCAGGCTGTAGGCGTTCTGGACGCAGGCGATCCCGGCCGGCAGGGCCCTGCGCAGGATGTCCAGCGTGACCGCGCTCAGGCCGATCGCGCCGATCTTGCCCTCGTCCCGCAGGGCGATCATCACCGCGAGCTGGTCGTCGAGGTCGACCACCTGATCGCCGGTCGCGGTCACGCCCGGCCTTGTGTCCGTGCGGCGCAGGTTCACCACCGGAATCCGGTCGAGGCGCAGGGTTTTCAGGTTGTTCTCGACGCTCGCCCGCAGTTCCTCCGGTCGCTGCGCGAGACGGAGCGGAACAGGGCCGCCCGGGTTCGGATCGGCGCCGACCTTGCTGACGATCACCACGTCGTCCTCGGGGCCGAATGCGTCGCGGATGACCTCGTTGACGAAGCCGTTGCCGTAGAACTCGGCGGTGTCGACGTGGTCGACGCCGAGGTCGAGCAGGCGGCGCAGCAGGGCGATCGCGTCCGCGCGGTCGGCGTGCAGGCGTTCCAGTTGCATGGCGCCGAAGCCGATGCGGGACACCGGGCGGTCGCCGAGCGTCCCGGTTCCGCCGGCCCGGGGCGTGGCGTTCGAGGTGTCACTGGCGCTGTTCACGGTCATGCGCGGTCCTTCCGAGTACTCTGGACGATGCGGAGGAACCTCCGCTTCGCCGTCACTATACCGGAGGTTCCTCCGTATTGAGTTCGGACCCGAAACCGCGTCGCGCCCGCGCTCCCCGGACCGACGCGCTGCGCAACCGCGACAAGCTCCTCCAGGTGGCCAGGGCGGTGTTCGCCGCTGCGGAGGAGGAGACCGACGGCGTCGTGCCGCTGGAGACCATCGCCCGCGAGGCAGGAGTTGGCATCGGCACCCTGTACCGCCACTTCCCGACCAGGGAAGCCCTGGTGGAGGCCGTGTACGCCGCCGAACTCGATGACGTCACCGGCAGCGTCGACGAACTGCTCAGGCAATTCCCGCCCGCAGACGCCCTGCGTGCCTGGCTGTCGCGCTACGCGGCGTTCGTCGCCACCAAGCGGGGGATGGCCGAGACGCTGCGGGCCGGCTGGGCCTCCGGGCGGATCGCCACCCCGGCCACCCGGGAACGCATCACCGCCGCGGTCGGCACGCTCCTGGCCCGCGGCGCCGAAGCTGGCACGCTGCGCGCCGACGTCGATCCGGGGGACGTGACCCTGATGCTGATGGGCACCCTGCACGCCGCGCCCGCCGGCAACACCTCGGACCAAATCGACCGACTGCTCAACCTGGTCCTGGACGCGCTACGCAGCTCCAGGGTCATCGCCGCCGAGCGACCGGGGTGATCGCGTTGTTGCGCAGGTGTTCGTAGATCACCGAGGTGCGGACGTCCGCGATCTCCGTGCGTTCGGTCAGCCGGTCGATGACGAACGCGTAGAGGCTCTGGTTGTCCGGGACCGCGACGTGGATCAGGAAGTCCTCGGTGCCCGAGGTCACGTACACGGCGAGCGTGTCGGGCAGGCCGGTGACCCATTCCCGGAAGGACTCGATGGCCGCGCGCGACGGCGGCCGGATGCGGACCGCGATCAGGGCCTGGACCGGGCGGCCGATCGCGGTCAGGTCGACGTCGAGCAGGGCGCCCCGGATCACCCCGCGTTCGTAGAGGGCACGGGTGCGGTCCAGTGCCGTGGTCGGCGAGACGCCGACCGCCGCGGCGACCGCGCGGTTGGTGTGGCGTGCGTTTGACTGGAGTTCACGCAGGATCGCCTTATCAAGTTCGTCGAGATCCATCATTTCCTCCTCTGATCCGTACGAAGTACGGCCAGCTTGACCCGCGCTTCTCCTAATGCATAGCGTCTGCGGGCACAGGTTGTACTTCGTCCATCGCAAGGTAGGTTATGACCAGTCTCGACGCCCCGGTCGTGGGGTTCGCTCCCGACGAGATCGACACCAGCGCGCCGACCCGCGCCGCTCGCCTGAAGTGGGTGGTCGTCGTCAACGAAGCGTTGACGCCCGGCCTCGCCGTGAACGCGGCCGTGTGTGTCGCCGCGGCCACCGGTCAGGCGGTGCCGGGCCTGCTCGGTCCGGACGGCACGGATGCCGACGGCGCGGTCCATCCCGGCTTGCCCTGGGCGGGCTGCACGGTCCTGGGCGCCGCGGCCGAGCAGTTGCGCGAACTGCGCGCCAAGGCGGCGGGTTCGCCCGAGGTGTTCGTGGTGGACATGCCGGACTTGGCTCAGCAGGTCCGCGTCTACGACGAGTATCTCCGAGGGTTGAGCGACGTGGCCCAGGCCGGACTGGAGTACCTCGCGGTCGGCCTCATCGGGCCGCGCAACCGGATCGACAAGCTGGTCAAGAAACTGCCGCTGCTGTAGGCGCGAGTCCCAGTCGGTGGTTGCGCCGTTCGCCGGTCGGCGAAGTTGGTTCTTGACAACCAAACGGATCGCCCCGTTACTTGTAAATAGTCGATCCTGATGCTGTCGTCGCCCTTCCCCCGAGGAGTCCGCCGTGCGCAGCCGCTTACCCTGGAGAAATCGTTTTCTCACCGTGGTGCTGTCGCTGGTCAGCGCGGTGGCGCTGGTCGCGTCGGCCGGACCGGCCAACGCGGCCGTGCGGCCGTACGGCGTAACCGGGAACACCGGTTTCACCGCATACCGGCAACTCGACCAGTTGCCGCAGCTGACATCCGGCGTGCAGACCCGGGAGTATTCGAGTTTCGACCGGACCGGCGGCAACGGCGACTACAACAACCCGCTCGGCAGCAACGCGGACGGCTCGATCCTCGCAGAACACGACGGCCCCGGCGAGATCGACCAGATCTGGACCACCGGCAACGTGCCGAGCGTCGGCACGGTGAAGATCGTGCTGGACGGCAGAACCGTGGTCGACACGACCATGGCGAACCTGGTGAACGGTTCGCTCGGCGCACCGTTCACGTATCCGTTGGTAGCCAATGACGGCCAGAGTTCCGGCGGGTTCTACGTGGCCGTGCCAATGGCGTTCACCAGCTCGATGATCGTGACCGCGTCCACCGATCCCGCCTACTACCACGTCATTTACCGGACTTTCCCGGACGCGACCGGCGTGAGCACCTTCGACCCGAGCGATGCCGCGACCGACGTGCTGACCACGATGCAGCAGTCCGGGTCGCAGGACCCGAAGGGCGCGATCGCTGGCGCGACAACGCAGCACGGCACGTTCCAGTTGATGCCGGGCCAGAGCACGACGCTCGCGTCGGGCACCGGCAGCGGACAGCTCACCGGTATCCAGCTGCGACTCCCGCACGTCACCAACCCGGCGTCGCCGCCCTTGTCCGACGACGGCCGGGCATTCGGCCAGGGCGGCTCGAGTACGTTCACGGTCGCGTTGAACCCGGCCAACACCGGAATTCGGATCACTCGCAGGCTCGACACGTCGGTGGCGAACCAGGTGGCCAACATCGCGGTGAACGGGGTGTCGGCCGGGCAGTGGCAGGGGCTGCCGGGCAGCGGTAGCGTCCAGTTCGCCGACGAGACCGTGACCGTGCCTGCCTCGGCGACCGCTGGCCAGTCGCAGGCCACCGTGGTCAACACGTATGCCAGCTCCAGCTTGGACTTCAACGAGTTCCGCTACGACGTCGACCAGTTGGTCGGCGGCGTCTGGCTGCACGCGGACACCGTCGACGTCGGCCCGGACCACACCGCGACCGAGGCCGCGCACGGCTACCGGATCACCAACAACGAGACCTGGTACGGCCGACGGCTGGCCTCCTACCCGCCTGCCGGCGCGATCACGGACGACGGCAGGGCGTTCGGCTCGGGCGGCGGCAACTCACTTCACCGTGGCGGTCGACCCGAGCAACACCGGCGTCCGGCTGACCAGGCGGCTCGACCCGGGCATCGGCAGCCAGGTCGCGTCCGTCGCGGTGAACGGGGTCGCGGCGGGGAGTTGGACCGCGAATCCGCTCGGCGCATCGGGTTCCTGGCTGGACGAGTCGTTGGAGATCCCGGCCTCGATCACCGCCGGCAAGTCCTCCATCACGGTCACCACCACGTTCGGGTCCTCGGCGCAGGACTTCAACGAGTTCACCTACTGGGTGGACTCGCATGTGGCGAACGGCCTTTCCCGCACAGACACGCTCGACGTCGGCAACGCGGCAAGCGAGTCCGCGCACCATTACACGATCAGCGGGCAGACCTGGTCCGGTTCGCGCGCCTACAGCTATCCGGCGACCGACGCGGCGCTGACCGGCGCGCGTATCCGGATCAGTTTCGACGGGACGCAGACCGTGGACACGCCGTTGAACCAGTTCTTCGGCGCTGGCGAGGGCGCGTTCGCGACCGAGTCGCTGATGAGTTCGGTGGACATCCGGCCGGACGGCTGGCTGTCCTCGTGGTGGCCGATGCCCTACGGCCAGTCGTACAGCATCTCGATCGTCAACGGTTCGGGCGTGCCACTGGATTCTGCGGAGTTCGCGGTGACCAGCGCCGCGGCCACGCACTGGGCCAGTGATCTCGCGGCGGGCACGGTCGGCTACTTCCACGCGACCTCCTCGGCCGGGGCGACCACGGCCGGACAGGACTGGCAGTTCCTGCACGCCACCGGGCACGGCAAGATCGTCGGCATCGTCGCGGCCATGAACGGCCCGACCAGCCGCGGTTACCTTGAAGGCGATGAACGTTCCTATGTGGACGGATCGCGCTCGCCGGACATGCATGGCACCGGAACGGAAGACTTCTACCAGGGCGGCTACTACTTCTCGGCCGGCCCGTTCAGCGGACCGTTCAACGGGGAAACGTCCGACCAGGCCAACGGCAACGGCGACTGCCCGGCCAGCACCGACTGCACCGGCGCGTACCGTTGGCTGCTCACCGACGCGATTCCGTTCGATTCCTCCATCACCTTCGGCATCGAGCACGGCGGCGTCGACGACGTGGCAGCGAACTACGGCACGACCGCGTTCTGGTACGGCCAGGGCAGCCCCGTCGCGACCCAGACGGACAGCCTGACCCTCGGCGACGCGAACAGCGAGAGCGCACACCACTACACAACGACCGACCCGGGGCCGGTCCAGCTCGCCAGCACCTACGAGGGCAACGACGGCACCCCGGTCACGGTGACCCAGAACGTGCGCACCGCGACCGCGCCGGTCAGCTTCACCATGTCCGTCGCGGCCGGCAACGCCGGTGTGCTGCTCTACCGGACGACCGATCAGAACGTGTCCTTCCAGCAGGCGGAGGTCGGCGTGAACGGCGTCGACGTCGGCACCTGGCTGGAGCCGCTCGGCAACACCAACCACCGCTGGCTCGACGACGAGTTCACGCTGCCCGCGTCGGCGACCAGCGGCAAGACCAGCATCACGGTCACCATCACGCCCGCGTCCGGCAGTCCGGGTTGGGCAGCGGCGAGCTACCGCGCGTTGTCGCTGAGCCAATGAGCTGAGCAATGATTGTCGGGCTCGGCGCCTCCTTCGGACCAGGCTTGACGGTTTCCCTGATGTGAACGCGCACCGCGGTACCTGCGGGTATTTTCATCGGTCGGGGTCGTTCTGGAAGGGGAAACCGATGAGGGCAGCGCGAAAGTCCGGTTTCGTCCTACTCGTCGTGGGGGCCGTTGCGGCCGTAGTCGCGGGTGCCGGTTGCGCCGACGCCACGTCGAATTCCGGGGTGGCGCCGGGGTGTTGCGGTATCGCGTCGGCGTGGACGACGGGCGACAAGGACGCGCTCGGCACGTCCGCGACCACCACGAGCAAGGTCTGGTACACGGTGGCCGACGGCATCACCTCCGAGGTCTTCTACCCGCGCGCCGACGTGCCGAACATGCAGGACATGCAGTACGTGGTGACCGACGGGTCGAGTTTCGTGGACCTGGAACGGGACGCCACAACGCACGCGGTGTCGATGCCGGACCCGAAGTCGTTGGAATACACGGTGACCAACACGGCCAAGAGCGGGAAGTACCGGATCACCAACACCTACGTGACCGACCCTTCACGCGACACGCTGGTCATCCGGACCCGGTTCCAGTCGCTCGACGGCGGCAGCTATCAGCTCTACCTGCTGGAGAACCCGTCGCTGGCGGGTGGGGGCGGCAACGACAACGCCTCCTGGGACGCGACCGACGGCGCGCTCGTCGCCAACGACACCGAAACCCTGTTCGGCTCGCCGCTGACCGTGGACTCCGCGCTGAAGGTGTCCACCGGATTCACCGGGCACGACAACGGCTACTCCGGCAGCGCGAGCGACTGCGACCGGGACCTGGTCGCGCACAAGACGCTGACCAACCAGTACGACTCGCTGTCCGGCCCCGGCAACGCAGTGCAGTGCGGGCAGATCCCGGTCGGCGCGGACACCACGTTCACCGTCGCGCTCGGCTACGGCTCCTCGGCCGCGAATGCCGTCGGCGCGGCCAACGGCTCGCTGTCCACCGGGTTCGCCGGCCTTGAGTCGAGCTACCGGTCCGGCTGGAACGGCTACGTCAACGGCCTGAAGGCCGCGCCGTCCAGCGTCACCGGCAACGCGAAGGAGTTGGCCACCTACTACACCGCGGCGATGGCGCTGCACGCCGCCGAGGACAAGACCTACCCCGGCGCCAGCGTGGCCGGGCTGGCCACGCCGTGGGGCAACGACGTCAACGGCGACGCACTCGACGACGGTTACCACCGGGTGTGGGGCCGAGACCTGTACGAGCAGGCCACCGGCCTGATCGCGGCCGGCGACACCGCGCAGGCCAGGCAGATGGCGCAGTTCATGTGGAACGACCAGTGGATCGGCAGCCCCACCTCGGGCGCCGGCACCACGTACCAGGCGGGCGCTTTCCCCCGGTACAGCCCGGTCAGCGGCGTTGCCGGCGCGACCGCGCAGGAGTTGGGCTGCTGCGAGCAGCTCGACCAGGACTCGTTCGCGATCATCCTGGCCTCGATGACCGGACTGACCGACGCCGGCACCTACGCGAGGATCAAGGTCACCGCGAACCACATCGTCGCAAGCGGCCCGCAGACCACGGAACGCTGGGAGGAGCAGTACGGCTACTCGCCGTCCTCGATCTCGGCGGAGATCGCCGGTCTGGTGGTTGCCGCGTCCATCGCCACCACCAACGGCGACACCGCCAGCGCGAACAGCTGGGACGCGACCGCCGACTCCTGGCGCGACAGTCTCGATTCCTGGACGCACACGACCAGCGGCTACTGGGGCACTCACAGCTACTTCGAGCGCGTCGACCAGTCCGGCAACCCGAACGACGGCTCGCAGATCTGCTTCCAGGAGGGCTGCTACTACGCGCACGACGTGGTCGATCTCGGCTTCCTGGAACTGGTTCGGCTCGGCCTGCGCGCACCGTCGGATGCCGAGGTCGCCGCGTCGCTGGGGGCCACGGTGCTCGGCACGGACGGCAACTCGTCCATGCAGGTGAGCATGCCCGACGGGGACGTGTACTTCCACCGCTACGTGCACGACAGCTACGGCGAGAGCAACAGCGGTTGCAGCGGCTGGCCGGCCAACGCGGGCAACAACCACGGCCGCCTCTGGCCCGTGCTCTCCGGCGAACGGGGCGAGTACGCGGTGGCCAACGGGCAGTCGGCGGCGGTCTACCTGAAATCCATGGCGGACGCGACCAACCAGGGCAACTTCGTGCCGGAGCAGGTCTGGGACCGTTCGGACATCTCCTGCTTCGCCGAAGGCACCCCGACCGGCAGCGCGGCACCGCTGATGTGGGCGGAGGGCCAGTACCTGCGGCTCGCGCAGGACATGGCGGCCGGGAAGGTCAGCGAAACACCGGCCGCGGTGACCGCGCGCTACGGCACCTGAACCCCGGGCCCCGCAACCCCGGCCCCGCAACCCCACACCACATAACCTCGCGCCCCACCCGCACCGCCCGGGAAACCGTTTCCGCTGGCTGAGATACTGGTGCGGTGGAAGTCGCACGGTCTCGTGCGGGCAGGACAACGGTGGAAGAGGTTGTTTCAGTGGCACAGGGAGACGTCGGGCTCGAAATCGGTCAGCGGGTCGCCACCGCGCTGCACACGGCGCTTGGCGTGCACATCACACCTGCCGACGCGCTGGTCCGACCCTCCACCCGCCCCGGTGTCGACTACCAGTGCAACGTGGCGATGAGCCTGGCCAAGACGTTGGGCCGGCCGCCGAGGGAGGTCGCGCAGGCCATCGTCGAGAAGTTGGACTCGGCCGACCTGGTCGAGCCTCCGGATATCGCCGGGCCCGGCTTCATCAACCTGGTGCTGACCCGCGACTGGCTGGCCCGCCGGGTCACCGAACTGCTCGGTGACGAGCGCCTCGGCGTGCCGCGCACGACCGAACCCCGGCGCGTCGCCATCGACTACGGCAGCCCGAACGTGGCCAAGGAGATGCACATCGGCCACCTGCGCTCGTCGATCATCGGCGACGCGATCGTCCGGCTGCTGCGCTTCGCAGGGCACGACGTCACCCCGCACAACCACCTCGGTGACTGGGGCACCCCGTTCGGCATGCTGATCGAGCACCTCGTCGACGAGGGCTGGGGCGACGAGGGCGCAGGCGAGCATTCCATCTCCGACCTGAACAGCTTCTACCAGGAGGCGCGCAAGAAGTTCGACGCCGATCCCGAGTTCGCCGACCGGTCCCGTCGGCGGGTCGTGCTGCTGCAGGGCGGCGACGAGCAGACGCTGGCGCTGTGGCAGCAGCTGGTCGACGAGTCCACGACGCACTTCGAGAAGGTCTACGGCCTGCTCGGCGTGCTGCTGCGCCCGTCGGACATCTACGGCGAGAGCTTCTACAACCCCTACCTCGCCGACGTGGTCACCGAGCTGGAAGCCAAGGGGCTGACCGAGCTCAGCGACGGCGCGGTGTGCATCTTCCCGCCCGGCTTCACCAACCGCGAGGGCGAGCGGCTGCCACTGATCATCCGCAAGCGCGACGGCGGCTACGGGTACGCGGCGACCGATCTGGCCACCGTCCGGTACTGGCTGGGTGAGCGGACCATGACCGACCTGCTCTACGTGGTCGGCACGCCGCAGGCACAGCACTTCGAGATGATCTTCAGCGCGTCCCGGATGGCCGGTTGGCTCGCCGAAGAACACCGCGCGGTGCACATCAACTTCGGCACCATCCTCGGCTCGGACGGCAAGACCATCCGGACCAGGGCAGGCGGCTCGGTGAAGCTGGTCGAGCTGCTCAACGAGGCGATCGAGAACGCGGCCGCCGTTGTCGCGGAGCGGTCCGGCCTCGACCCGGCCGAGCAGCGCGAGGTCGCCACGTCGGTGGGCATCGGCGCGGTGAAGTACGCCGACCTGTCCAACGACCGGACCAAGGACTACGTCTTCACCTGGGAGAAGATGCTGGCCAAGGAGGGCAACACCTCCGTCTACCTCCAGTATGCGAACGCCCGTATCCAGTCCGTGCTGCGCAAGGCGGGGGAGTTGCCCGCCGAGGACACCCCGATCAGCCTCGACGCACCGGCCGAACGCGCGCTCGTGATCAACCTGCTCCAGCTGCCCGCCGTGTTCGACGCGGCGTTGTCCGGGTACGCCCCGCACAAGCTGTGCACCTACCTCTACGAGCTGGCCACCGCGTTCTCCGGGTTCTACGAGAACTGCCCGATCCTGGCCGCTTCGTCCGCGCCGCTGCGCCAGTCGCGGCTGGCGTTGGCCCTGCTCACGTCGAAGGTGCTGGTGCTGGGCCTGTCGCTGCTGGGTATCGAGGCTCCCGCTCAGCTCTGAACGTCGTCGGTGCGCGGTTCGTCGGTGCGCGGTTCGTCGATGTGCGCTGCGTTCGCCCAGCGCCTGCTCCAGTCGTCGAGCGGGCGAAGCGCCTCGACGAGATCCGCACCGAGCGGCGTGAGGTGGTAGCCGTCGTCGCGCAGGGTGAGCAGGCGGGTGTCGGTCAGCTCGGCGATGCGGGTGCTGAGCACGCTGGAGGACATCCGCTCGCAGCGGCGCTGTAGTTCGCGGAAACCGGCAGGGGCCTTGCTCAGCTCCCACAGGATGCGCATCGTCCACCGCCTGCCGAGCAGGTCGAGCACGGCCATGACCGGACGGCCCGACGCCGACCCCCGGACCGGCGCGCCCGGCCTGGGCGTTCTCGCTGCCATACGCCCGCACCCTCTTGCGCTTCGACTATCGAAGCATCATAGTGGTTCGAAAATCGAAGCAGAGAGTGCCGCATGCCACGCATCGAACCGCTCGCCCCGCCCTACCCCGAGCCCATCGGCGCGGCACTACGCCGCTGGATGCCACCCGGCGTCGCCCACGAGCCGCTCACGCTGTTCCGGGCGCTCTACCGCCATCCCGAGCTGGCCTCGCGCATGTTCCCGCTCGGCGCCGGGCTGCTGGCCCACGGCCTGCTGCCCGCCGTCGATCGCGAGATCGTCATCGCAAGGGCGACCGCGCGCAGCGGCTGCGGCTACGAATGGGGCGTGCACGCCGCGGTCTTCGCCGAACAGGTCGGCCTCGACGACGACCAGCTCCGGGCGACCACCGAAACCGACCCCAAGGCCGACGCCACCTGGCTGCCTCGGCACGCCGCGCTGCTCGACGCGGTCGACGAGCTGCACGACACCGCCCGGCTCTCCGAGCAGGCCTGGCAGGCGCTGCGCGAGCACTACGACGACGCCCAGCTCGTCGAGCTGCTCGTGCTGGCCGGCTGGTACCGGACCATCGGCTACCTGGCGAACGGGCTCCTGCTGGACGCGGAACCCTGGGCGACCCCGTTCCCGGCCCGATGAGCCGTCGCGAAAACGCCGAGCGAACATCGACATCGAGTGGGTAGAGTCGCCCGCATGGCTTGCCGGATCACCGAACTTGTCATCGACTGTGTCGACCCGCAACGGTTGGCGGACTTCTGGTGCGAGGTGCTTGGCTACGTCGAACTCGGTTGGGAGGACGACGACGCCGCCCTGGAGATCGGGCCGCCAGGAGCCGGTTTCGGGGGACCGCAGCCAACGCTCATCCTGAGCCGCAGCACCGACCCGAGGCGCGGGAAACTGCCGCTGCACATCGACGTGAACCCCACCGACCGCGACCAGGACGCGGAACTGGAGCGGCTGCTCGCCGCGGGTGCGCGCAAGGCCGACATCGGCCAGACCGGCACCGAGAACTGGCACGTGCTCCTCGACCCGGAGGGGAACGAGTTCTGCCTGCTCCGGCGCAGGGTCGACGCGGTGGAGAGCTGACCGCGCTCAGGCGTACGGTGGGACCCGGTCGGCCCAGGGCATCCGGTCGGCCCAGGGCATGGCGCGCTCCAGCCAGGCCGCGACCCGCAGCAGCAGGTCCTCCCTGCCGTAGCCGGCGACGAGCTGCACGCCGATCGGCAGGCCGGATTCGCTGTGTCCGAGCGGCAGGCTGATCGCGGGCTGCCCACCCAGGTTGAACGGCACCGTGAACGGGCTGACATCGAACAGCGTGCGCAGCCACGAGTCCAGTGTGTACCCGGCTCGATCCGAGGAAAGCACGCCGTGCGGCAGGGGAAGCGTCGCGACGGTCGGGGTGAGCAGCAGGTCGTGCTCGGTGAACAACGCACCGATCCGCCTGCTGACCCTGTTGTGCGCGTCGAGCGTGCGCATCAGGTCCATTGCGGACAGTGCGTCGACCTCGGCGAGGATCTGCCGTGACACGGCCTCCAGCTTCGCCGGGTCCGATCGGCGCCGCGCGGTCAGCAACGGCGCCGCGATCGCGACCGCCTCGGCGCTCGCCGCCCGCACCACGTCGTCCCAGTCCAGCTCGGGATCTGCCTCGACGACCTGGTGGCCGCCCTCGTCGAGCAACCGGCCGACCCGCTCGACCACCGCGACCACCTCGGCGTGCACCGAGCCACCCGACCAGGACCGGGTGCCGATCGCCACGCGCAGCCGAGGAGGATCGGCCGAGAGTTCCTCGGTGTAGCGGCGAATCGGCGGCGGCGCCGTGTACTTGTCGCCGGGGCACGGGCCACGCACCGCGTCCAACAGGTGCGCCGCGTCGCGGACCGTGCGGGTGACCGCGAACTCGGCGAGCGCGCCGAAGGCCGGATCGCCGGCATCCGGCCCGCACGGCGTCCGGCCCCGGCTCGGCTTCAGCCCGACGAGCCCGCAACACGCGGCCGGAATCCGGATCGACCCGGCCGCGTCGTTGGCGTGCGCGAGCGGCACCGCGCCGGCCGCGACCAGCGCGGCCGCACCGCCGCTCGACCCGCCGACGCCCCGGTCGAGGTCCCACGGATTGCGCGTCGGCCCGTGCCGCACCGGCTCGGTCGCGAAGCTCAGGCCCAACTCGGGCATGGTGGTCACGCCCAACGCGACCAGCCCTGCCGCGCGGAACCGGCCCATCAGGTCACTGTCGTGCCTGGCCAGCACCCCGTTCAGTGCCCGGCTGCCCAGGAAGAACTCGACACCCTCGGCCATCGGCCCGTCCTTGAGCAGAAAGGGCACGCCGCCGAACGGGCCGTCCCCCGCATGCGCGAGCCCATCGGCGAACAGCGGCTGCGCCAACCCGTGCACCAAAGCGTCCGCACCGGTGATCGACTCCCGCGCGACCGCGACAACCTCGGCCGCGCCGACCTCGCCCGCCACGATCAGCTCGCGCAGACCCACCGCGTCCAGCCTCGTGTACTCGTGCAGTTCCACGGCCGAGACACTGGCAGACGAGGATCGGCAGGGCTACTCGAATTCCGTTGACTCGAACCAGCTCAGCACCTCGGCGACCGAGCGGTGCGCGGACTCGGAGTGCCCGACCGTGCCGACGTCGACCGCGGTGGTGGCGACGCCGTGTGCGGCGAGGTCGGCCCGGCACTGCGTCGTGTCGGCCGCCGCGACCTGCTCGTCGCCGTCGGCGTAGAAGAACCGGATCGGCATCATCGGCCGCCAGTTCGAGCAGGTGTCGTCGTTGGCACGCAGCGCGGCCAGCAGCCGACCGCCCGGATGGGCCAACTCGGCAAGGAAGGCCGGGGTGACCAACTGTTCCGGTGTGCTCGGCAGCTTCGAGAAGATCGCGTCCTCGTCGTTGTCGCCGTTGAACAACGGCGGCACCGTCCGATCGTACGGTGCCTGGAAGACGGCGGAGGGTTCCTGGTAGATGTGGTAGACGCGCTGCCAGGCAACCAGGAAGTACGCAAGGTAGAACGTGGCGTCGGCCTGGTCGAGCCGAGCGGGATCGGTGCTCAGCGCGGCCGGGATCTCCGCGTCCTGCAACGCGTACGGGCCGCTGATCGGCGCGATCGCCGCAGCACGCAGCCCCGGCACGGCACCGGCCTGGAGAGCGTTGCCGAGGTCCATCGCGACCACCGCGCCCTGGGAGAACCCGTTGACGTACACGTCCGGACCCAGGCTCCGACCCAGCCGGTACGCCGCGGTGCGGGCCGCCTCCAGCAGGTCGACGCTCGCGGCCGTCGCGTTCGCGACGTCAAGGTACGGGTGCGTGCCGGGGCCGGTGCCCAGACCGACATAGTCGGGTGCGACGGTCGCGTATCCGGCGGAAGAGTACAGGTAGGACGCGTACCGGTCGTTGCTCCGCGCCTCGACCGACGGCGCCTCGTCCCGGCCGGACATGGTGCCGTGCAGGTAGGTGATGGTGGCGATGTCACGCTTGTTCGTGTCCGGCAACACGAACAGCCCGCTGGCCGTTGTCGCGCGCCCGTGCGCGTCGACGGTGCGATACGTCAACCGGAACGCGTGCACCGAGTTCCGCACCTGGCTCTGGTCGAAGCGGAAACCGTACGCGGTGAGATCGTCGACGATGTTCTGCCGGGACGCGGTCCCGACCCCGGTGATATCGACCAGCGCGCCCCGGTTCGGACTCGACTGTGCCGACTGTGCCGACTGTGCCGGCAGGGCGAGTGCGGCAGCGGTGACCAGCCCGACGCAGACGGCCGCGCCCACTTTTCTTCCCCCACTGTGGATTTTCATGCATCCGACGCTAGGCCGGCGCCCTGTTCCACCAGAACCACTTTTCGTCCACTCTCGGGGTGGAGGAAACCCTACCTACCGGGACCCCACCTACCGGGAAGGAGACGTATCGATGACAGCGACGGTCCCGCCCCTGTCCGGGATCACCGTGCTGGAGGTCGGCAGCTTCATGGCCGCGCCGTTCGCCACCATGCAACTCGCCGATCTCGGCGCGCGCGTGATCAAGGTCGAGCCGCCCGGCACCGGCGACCACGTGCGCGGCACCGGCCCGTTCGTCGCAGGCGAGTCCTCGCCGTTCGTGCGGCTCAACCGCAACAAGGAGTCGATAGTACTCGACCTGAAGTCCGATTCGGACAAGGCCGCGTTCCGCGAGCTGGCCAGGACCGCGGACGTGCTGGTGGAGAACCTGCGGCCGGGTGCGCTGCGCGACCTCGGCCTCGGCCCGCAACCGCTGTGCGCGGCCAATCCCCGGCTGATCTACGCTTCGGCCTCCGGCTGGGGACAGGACGGTCCGCTGGCTCACGTGCCCGGCCTGGACATCATGGCTCAGGCACGCAGCGGGCTGCTCAGCATCACCGGCCAGCCGGGCGGCGAACCAGCAAAGGTCGGCGTGCCGGTCTGCGACCTGACCTGCGCGCTCTACCTCGCCCTCGCGGTGACCGCCGCGCTGCACGAGCGGACGCGGTCCGGTCTGGGCCAGTACATCGACGTGTCGCTGTTGGAGGCCGGGGTGTCGCTGGCGGTGTGGGAGGCGGGCCGGTACTTCGGCGACGGCACCGTGCCCGGCCCGAACGGAACCGCGCACCAGAGCAACGCGCCCTACCAGGCGGTGCGCAGCCGGGACGGCTACGTCACCATCGGCGCGACCACCCCGAACAGCTGGACCGCGTTCTGCGCCACCCTCGGCCTCGATCACCTGCGCGACGACCCGCGCTACGTCGACGGCTACACCCGGTTGCGGCACCGCGCCGAACTCATCGAACAGATCGAGCGCGTCACCGGCACCCGCACCACCCAGTCCCTGATCGACGACCTGGCCAAGGCGGGCATGCCGTGCGCCCCGATCAACGACTACGCACAGGTCTTCGCCGAACCCGCGCTGACCGACCGCGACTTCTTCTGGGACGCCCCGCATCCGACCGTCGGCCCAGTGCGCCAACTCGGCTCGCCGATGCGCTTCTCCCGCACCCCAACCCGGCGCGACAACGCCGGCCCTCCGCTGGGTTCGGCGACCGAACGGATACTCGGCGAACTGGAGGATCGGCGCCCAAGCAGCTGAGACGGCAAGCTTCCGACGCAGCGCGTCTCGGCCGAAGCGTCCGTTGTCCCCCTTTGCGGGCGGCTACTTTCCCGCAATGCCGCCAAGATACGAGCGGTGCTACGGGGACAGCCAGTTGCCCTGTGTCGGATCACGGCCGTAGCGGCGGGTGAGACCGAACGGATCGGATGATTCGATGGTGAACAGGAGGTTTGGGTTGCCGGCGATGCCGCGTTGACGCAACCAGCGCTGGAAGGTCGGGCTGTCGGCTATCGCCGCGGTGTAGCTGCCGATGGCGGCCTTGCGGAGCAGGTCGGCGTGTTTGGCGATCGGATGGTTTCGGCGCCACAGCAGGACATGGCGGTACCACACCGGCGTTTCCGCGATGGCCCGGATCGTGATGCCGGCGCGGCCGGGACTCGTTGCCTGGGCGAACGCGATGCCCGCGCCGGCCCGCACCAGCGCGGTGAGGACGTTTCCCGCTGCGCGGTCTCGCGGGTTCGGCCGGCAGTCATGTTGTTCGAAGGAGCCGACGAGGTAGTCGCATCCCCGGTCGTCGTCCGGCGAGATGATCCAGTCGGGCTCGGCGACGGACGCGATCGGCAGTTCGCCGGACTCGGTGACGCGGTCGAGCAGTGGGTGGCCAGCGGCGAGCATCGCGAACGTGGGTTCGGTGACGACGGGGTAGGCGACCACTTCGGACGGTGGCTGGATCTCGTAGCCGGGATAGTCGCCGGTGACCGCGAGATCGGCGAGTCCCGCTGCGACCATCTCGCCTACCGGGCGGTCGCCGAGGTGGGAGCGGCTGGTGATGTCCGCTTCCGGGAACTGTTCGCGTAAGCGGGTGATGACACCGGCGAGCAGTGGGCCTTCCGAAGCGACGATGCGCAGGCGGGCGCTGCGCATACCGGTTTCGTCCTCGGCCGCGATGTCGCGCCGTAGTTCGTCGAAGGCGCGCAGCACGGCGCGCGTCCTGGCGACGATCTCCTTGCCTAGGGCGGTGGGTGCTGCGCCGGCCTGGTCACGGTCGAACAGTTGCCCACCGACCATTCGTTCGATGCGCTGCAACTGTGCCGTCAACGCCGGTTGTGACACATGCAGGATCGCTGAGGCGCGCCGAAGGCTTCCTTCCTCGGCGATCGCGTATATCGCCCGCAGATGACGAACCTCCAAATCCATGGCTTCACGATAACGCCGGGTGCCGGAATCGGTAAGAGGGTGCGCAGGTCGGGTGAGGCGATAGCGGGACGTTATACCGGTCTGGGAATGTCCGCTGATGGGGGAGTATGAGACCATTTACCTCAAAGTCGGCGGTGTCGAGCCGAAATGAAAGTTTCCTGGTCGATTTTTTCGATTGTCATCGACAACGGAATTCACAAAGGAGCCAGCTATGAACGACAAGCCCGGGGTCGCGCCAGCGCGGTTGAGCCGGCGCGACGTGTTGTTGGGTGCGGCGGCGGTCGGCGCGGGCGCGCTGGTGCTGGGTAGCGGTGGCGTGAGCCAGGCGCTGGCCGCCGCAGCACCGGCTCAGCCCCGTGCCACCACTTTCTTCAAAGGGGCCGACGTCAGCTGGGCGCCACAGATGGAGGCGCACGGATACAGTTGGAAGAACGCCAGTGGGCAGACCCAGGACCTGCTGACCATCCTCAAGGGATACGGCATCAATGCGATCCGGCTGCGCACGTTCGTCAACCCGTCCAGCGACCCGGCCAATGGCCACTGCGCCATCAACGAGGTTGCCGCCTACGCCAAGAAGGTCAAGGCGGCCGGCATGGACATCCTGCTGGACTACATGTTCGGCGACACCTGGAACTCGGTCGGCGTGCAGAATCCGCCCGCCGCGTGGCGGAACATGAGCTACAGCCAGATGGTCTCCGCGATGAACAGCTACGTCGAACAGACCATGAACGTCATGAAGAGCAACGACGTGCTGCCCACCTGGGTGCAGATCGGCAACGAGATCAACAGCGGCATCTGCCACCCGGTCGGCAGTGTCTCCAACGGCGCCCAGCTGACCGGTTTGCTCAACGCAGCCTACAACCAGGTCAAGTCGGTGTCGCCGACTTCGACGGTGTGCATCCACCTTGCCCAGCCACAGAAGTACGCCTCGATGCAGACCTTCTACGACGCGTACGCCGGTCACGGTGGCAAGTGGGACATGTGCGTCTTCTCCTCCTACGGCAGCGCGAGCCTTGCGCCGAGCATCGTGGGGAACATGCAGAAGATCTCGGCCGCGTACAACAAGCCGTTCATGCAGTGCGAGTTCGGCGGCCCGGTGAGCAAGGCATCGTCAACGGAATCAGCGCTGGAAGCCTACATCAAGGCTATCAAGAGCGCGGGCGGGCAGGGCATCTTCTACTGGGAGCCGGAGTGCATGTCGCCGTTCACCGGCTACGACATGGGCGCCTGGAACTCCTCGACGCACGAGCCGACCGTCATCATGAACGGCTTCAGCGCTGCGTGAGGCAGGTTGAGAGGCAACGAACCGGCTGGGCCTTGCCCAGCCGGTTCGTTGTGGACACCGCTGCGATCAGCCAAGCCGGAAGTCCGCGACGCGAATCGGTGACGGAGTGGTGGCGCCGGTCGACTTCTGCTGGTAGAGCACGGAGATGACGCCGTCGCTGAGTACTCGCGACGTGTCGACGTCGACCTCGCCGAACGCGTCGAGCTGGTCGGGGCCGAACACCTGGGTCCAGTCGGTCCAGCCGCTCGCCTTGGTCGCGGCCACGATCCGACCGAACGGCATGATCACGTACGCGTTGTCGTCGCGGTCGAAGACCAGCTTCGAGCGCTGCGTCGAACCGGACGGAATCGGGATCTCCACCTTGCTCCAGGTTCCATTGGCCGCCCTGGTCAGGAAGAACGTCCGCCCGTACTGCTCACGGTCCGTCTGGTAGTTGGTGACGCACTGGGTGAACCGGCCAGGCACGTAGCTGATCAGCGCATGGATGCCGCCAGCCGAGTCGACGGCCTGGCTCTCCTGGTTCATCAGCCCGTGATTCGGGTCGAGCGGGTCGACGACGAGGCCCGGTGAGTTGATCGAGATCAGGGTGCCGCCCGTGGTGCCGACCACCGTGCCGGCGTTGTTGCGCCAGGTTCGTCCCTTGTCGTCGCTGTAGACGTAGCCGGTGTCGTGATTGGACAGTCCACCGGGGTTGCACAGCACACCGGCGTTGCCCTCTCGCCAGGTGAACGTGGCGTAGAGACGTCCGCCCGGTGTGTAGCCGATCCCGTGCAGGTACATGTTCCTTGTTGTGCTGACCACCCCGTTGGGGCCGGTGTAGTTACCGGTGGCGGACTGCCACCTGCCCAGCCTCGCCCAGCGGCCGTTGGTGTACTCGGCCAGTTCGTTGGTGCCGTTGCCCGACGTGCCGGTGCGATAGGAGAGCTGTAATGCGCCGGTCGGCGTGACGAGGAACTGCGGGTACGTGATCGCGCCGAGGTCGACACCGCCGAGCGTACGCTGCACAGGGCCGAAATCGCTCGCGGTCCACGAATGCGCGGCCGGGTCGGCAGCGAGCCCTGGAACGGAAACCGTGTAGTAGATCGGGTTGTCGTGCGTGTCCATCGCGACGTGCAGCCGCCCGTCGGCGGGGGAGATGCCCATCGAGATGACGTTGTGCGAATCGTCGGTCGACAGCGCATGCGGCAGTGTCACGTGCGACCAGGCGCCTGCGGGTAGTTGCCGGCGGGCGATGACCGCGTCGCGGTCAGCGGTGTACCAGGCGGCGTACTGGTAGCCGGCGTAGGACAGGATGCCGCTCTGCTGGAACGAGTCGTTGTTGACCAGCCCGTCGTAGGACACGAAGTACAGCGCGGTCGGGTCCAACTGGGTGTCCGCGATCCTGGTCACGGACAGCGACTGCGTATGGGGAGGGTTGTGGCCATGCTGGCCATGCTGGTCGTGGCGAGGACGGCCGCAGCGGCCGTTGCCACGGTGGCAAATCCTTTCACTGGTGCACCCCGTTCTGTGAGCTGGCGGGCGGATGCCAGCGTGGCGAGTTGTCTAGCGGGACCGGGACGCCGCCGCGCGCCGTGCCGAGGTTGGTCAGGCTGACCCGTTCCAGCCCGTTCCCAGCACCGCCGTCGCTGGTCACCGCGATGGCGATGGTGTTGCGGCCGTGCGGGTTCAGCACGCCGTTGGGCACCACGAAGGTGTGCTGCGGTCCCACGTCGGCGATGTACTGGCCCATGTTCCAACCGTTGACGAAGATCAGCGCCCGGTAGGCGCCGCCGCTGCGTGGCGTGTTCGGATCGCCGATGGTGATGCCGAGTGACGCGTCGTCCTGGGCCGGGACGTTCAACTGGAACGTGGCGCGGTACCAGGACGTGCCGGCCGGGTCGCTGGTCGCGGGCAGGGTGGTGTTCTGCCACTCGCCGTCCGGGTAGCCGGGTAGGTACCAGCCGTTCAGCTCGCCGTAGAGGCCGCCGTTGTTCAGCGGTCCGCGCACCGGGTCCTCGGTTCCGGTCGCGCCCTGGATCTTCCAGTCGACCGCGCCCGCGCCGCTGTCCAACGTCGCCGAGATCAGGCCGCGGCCCTCCTTGTGCGCGTCGTTGACGCCGCCGTCCTCGTTGTGACTGTCGTCCCGCACCATCACGGCGAGCACGTGCTGGCCGGAGTTCTGAAGTGCGGACGGGACGGTGAAGGTGGCGGTGCCGGTCGTGGTGGGGGAGCTGGTTCCGGTGGGCAGCACGTGTTGGCCGAGGTAGGTGCCGTCCAGCCAGACCTGCGCGAGACCGGCCGCGCCACCGCCGTAGTCGATGCTCACCGTGCCGGTCGAGCCGGTGAAACGGCCTCGGTACCAGACGTCGCCGGTGTGGAAGCCGTAGTCGTCGGCCGTCAGTACCGGGGCGCCGGTTGGGGGCTTCGTTGTGCTGTTGGTGCTGGTTTTGGTGGCAAGTTGCCAGGTCGAGTCGTTGAACGACGGGTTGGCCTCCGGCGACTCGGCCGAGTACTTCCAGTTCAGTGTGGACAGATCGGGCAAGGTCACCGCGGCTGGGCCGGGCAGTTGCCGGATGGCGGCGATGCTGCCGGACGCGGTGTGCCGGGTCGGCACCGGTCGGCCGTTCCAGGTCACCACGTGCACGCGCGGTGGCGCCCAGACCTCCAGGTCGGTGGGTGTGCTGGTGTCACCGGTCAGCGCAAGTACCGCGCCCATCGGATTCGCGGTGCGGACCAGTTCTGGGCCGCGTTCCAGGACCGGGCCCGTGGTGGTGTCCTGGCGCCAGAAGGTGTCGGCGGTCGGGTCGTCGGCCAGTAGGAGGGTGAGGGTGGGGCGGCCGCCGCCGCTGATCGCCACCTCGGTCAGGCCGTTGTGGACGTAGTTGAGCCGGAGCGTGCCGCCGCTGTAGGTGCTGGTCGCTGAGCCGGTGAGCACGCGGACCGTTGGCTCGCTGGCGTAGGACAGTGCGGTTTCGCCGTCCTCGCCCTGGCGGCCGTGCAGCAGCGCGATGTCATTGTTGCCCTGCCGCAGGTGCGTCATGAGTTCCGAGGTCGAGTAGACCAGGTGTTGACCGTCGAAGTCGTAGTCGGCAAGCAGTGTCTTGGCGTCCTGCCCGTTGACGCGCAGCGTGCCCTGTTGGGGCACGGTGATCATCGTCCCGGTCGGGGTGGTGACCGGGAAGGTGAACGCGTCGTTGGTGGTGGCGTTGGACGGGTTGTGCATGGCGACGTAGACCTGCGTGCCGGTCTGGTTGTCGACGTCGTGGTAGACCTTGATCGCGGAGGAGGAGGGCGTGACCGTCGGGCCCTTGTCCAGGTGGGTCATGGGGGCGACGCTGGCCAGCTCGTAGCCGATTTCCTTCATCGTCGAGGCTTTCGGCCGCAGCTGGCGCGCTTCGTCGATCGCGGCACCGTAGTCGTAGGACGTGTAGACGACCGGTGCCGGCAGCCAACCCCAGGACGTGCCGCCGAAGGTCATGTAGACGTTCTGCATCGAAAGACCATTGGCTATGTTCGTCTCGTAGAACACCCGCTCATAGCCGGGCCCCTCGCGCTGCGCCATGCAGGGATACGTGCCGTTGCTGCCCCAGTAGTCGAACCAGCCACCGCCGAACTCGGCAGCGAAACCGGGAGTGTTCGGCGACGCGGTCGCGCCGCCCTTGGCGCCGCCGACGCCGTACATGCCCCAGTCCGGTGCCGTGTTCGGGCTGCCAGGGGTGCCGTCGGTGTGGCAGGTGCCGCCGGGGTAGCCGTCGAACGCGTACAGGTTCACCGGCCCTGGTACCGTGCCGGGCACCGTCGAACTGGACGGCACCCAGTCACCGTTGCGGCCCTTGTCGTTGTGGAAGATCGGCACGGTGATGCCATCGGCGCGCGCCTTGTCCGCGAGGTGTTGCAGATAGGCCTGCTCGGCAGATGACGTGTTGCTCAGCTCGTTCTCGATCTGGTACAGGAGCACGGTTCCGGTGCCGTTGGTGAGCTGGTGGCGGGCCAGGATCGGGTCGATCGCGCCAAGCCACTGGTCGGCGGCTGCCAGGTAGTCCGCAGCGTTGGTCCGTGCCTTACCGGCCTGGGTGGTCAGCCAGCCGGGGAAACCGCCGCCGTTGACCTCCGCGTTGATGTAGGGGCCGGGTCGCGCGATCACGTACAGGCCGACCTTGGCGGCCATGTCGAGTACCTCGTCCATGTTCCGGACGCCGGTGAAGTTGTATTTGCCGGGAGCGGGCGAATGGTAGGCCCAGTCGAAGTACATCGAGACCGCGTTGTAGCCCTCGGCCTTCATCTTCTCCAGCACGTCCAGCCACTCGCGGGGGCTCGGTAACCGGAAAGGATGGAACTCGCCGGACCAGATGAACGTGCGCTTGCCGTCGATGGTCAGCGAGTAGTGGTCGTAACCGATCTGGTGGGTCACGGGATGTCTGGGCGCGGCTGGTTGTGCGGCGGACGCGGTGACCGTCGCGGTCAGCAGGCCGACCGCGACCAGCGCCAATGAGGTCAGAAAGCGACGAGGTCGCATGGCTGCTTCCCTTCAGGTGCCCGGATTGCGTAGGAACGACGCCGCTGGCAGGTGCGCGGCCGAGATCTCCTTGGCCACAAGGCCGGCCATTGTGGTCGCGCCGTAGGGAGTGAAGTGGGTTGCATCGGTCGGGCTTGCCTCGGTGCCGACGTACAGCGGCCAGGACGCGGTCGGGCCGAGCTTTTCCAGCAGCGCTGCGCTGTCCTTGGTGAGGTCGAGCAGTGTCACGTGCTCGCTCGCGGCGACCTGGCGCATCACGGCGGGCAGGTCGACGCCGAGGTTGTTCACGATCAGGCCGGTCGGGGTCAGCGTGCCGTTGGCGTTGAAAAGGTGCCGCACCGGCGGGGTCACCAGCACCGGCGTGCCATGGCGCTCGCGCACACCCGCGACCAGTTTCTCCAGGTTGGTCCGGTAGGTGGTCTCGGTGGTCGTCTTGTCGTTGTGCGCCAACTGGATCAGCACCTCGTCGCCCGGCTGGATCAGTGGCTGGACCGTGGCGAACAGGCTCTTGTTGGCCAGCCAGCTCACCGTGCTCGATCCCGAGTCGCCGTAGTTGGCTACGCTGATGCCGTCGCGGAAGTACTGCGGGAACTTCTGGCCCCAGCCGCGTTTCGGCCCGGTGAGCCAGTCGGCCGCGGTGGAGTCGCTGATGATGAACAGCTGCGGCGTGTGCCGGGCGGTCACCTGAATGCTCGACAGCGCGGGCGCCGTGCCGGTCAGGTACACCTGAAGGCCGGGCGTGCCGTTGCCTTCCTGACCGTCGGGCATGCTCTCCGGCGTGCGCACGTTCACGGTGACCGATTCCTGCACGGTCCTGCCGGCCGCTGTCGCGACCGGGGCCAGTACGGTGCGGCGTGCTTCCACGTCAAGTCCGGTGTCGGCGGCGGCGGTTCTGCTGCCCAGCGTCACGGTGATCTCGTAGGTGCCGGGCGGCACGTTGAACGAGCATACCGTGCCACTGCACGGATTCGAGGCTGCGGCGGCGGGCATGGCCGCAGGGCCGAGTGTCGCGGTCAGTGTGCCGGCGGCGAGCAGGAGTGCGGTGCGGCGGATGGTCATGGTCACGGTCCTTCGTTCGGTGCGACGGCCAGCAGTGCGATAATCGCGAGGTTGCGCTGGGACATGTCGTTGGTGGCCACGGTCTTGTCGGCGACGGAGCCGACCGGGATCTCGTCGACCGGCTCCGGCACCGCGTTCCCGGTGACCCGTACCGCTGTCGGCCACGGCTTGCCGGCCGGGTCGGTGAGGAACTCCTGCCAGCCGCGCTGGCGGATCGCCGGCTCGTTGAGCTGTTCGCCTGCCCAGGCGGTCATCCGCGAGTAGATCGTCGGGAAGACCTGCGGGTTGAAGTCGCGGCCGTAGCGGGCGATCTTCTCAGCCGACGGTGCCTGCGCGTAGCGGGCGAAGTCGAGGTAGGTCTGCCGGAACGCGGGCACGTCGACAAGGTCCAGCGTCTCCCACAGGATCTGCTCGCCGAGGAAGGACATGGCGAGGTTGTAGCCGCCGTCGAAATCGCCTGAGTTGAAGTTGACGACGTGCGCGGTGGCCGGGTCGAAACCGACCGCGCCGCCCGCCGCACCGGTGAACAGGCCGGCCGGGAAGGTGGCGATGTCCTGCATGCCGGTGACGATCCGGTCCCGCCAGCGGGTGTCGCCGGTGCGTTCCCATTCGGTCAGCCAGTTGCTGACCAGCGCGTACCAGTCCGGGCCGATCCGGATGCGGGCCGGCGCGATGTGTTGGGGCGGCAGCACTTCGCGCAGCGGGTCGATCCTGGTGAGCGTCTGGTCGACCTGGAGCGACGCGCGGATCAGATCGCCGAGCAGTTCGTCCGCGGTGAGGTAGTAGGCGAAGCGCTTGGTGAACGACTCGCTGACCCGCGCCTCCTTGGCGCCGTCACCCCAGTGGACCACGTTGTGCCGGGAGCCGAGTCCGGCGAAGCGGCCCGCGTGGTGCACGTCGGCCTCGCTGACGTGCTGGGTCATCGCGCGCGCCAGGCGGAACGTGGTCGGGTCGCCGGTGCGCAGGAAGCTGTACCACAGCATGGCGTCCGTGCCGAGTTCCGCGTTGTCCCAGGCGAATCCGCCCACGTCGTAGCGCCAGGTGTGCCGGTCGCTGTCGTAGGTGTGCATCACGTCGCCGTAGTGCCAGAACCCGTACCACTGCCGTTCGTCGACCTGACCGGCGTAGAACGCGATGTCGCGGGTGATCGAGTCCTCCAGCGCGGCGCGGGCCGGCGTGCTGCGGTCCGGCAGGCTCCAACGTCCGAAGACACCCGCCCCGTGGTACCAGGCCGGCGCCGCGACCAACTGTGGCGGCGCGGTGAGTGTCGCGGCCAGCGCGGTGATCGTGTCCCGCGACGGGGTGGCGGGAAAGGCCCACAGCCGCATCTCGGTCGAGCGCGCCATGCCCTCCGGGGTGCTGAACCCGGGCTGCACGTCCTCGTAGGCGAGGTCGAGGCCGTGCCCGACGGTGTCGTAGTGCCGCATGTCCATGGCGCCACCGAGCGGCGACCACGACCACAGCGTCACGGTCGCGGTGTCGGTCGCGGCGGCGCGGATGTCGAGGCCGCGCGGGAACCGCTGCCAGAAATCGGTCAGTCCGAACCCGAGCCCGCCGCTGACGCCGCCGACATAGCCGAAACCGGTCGCACGGTCCCCGTGTCCCGCGTGCTTGAGCCAACTGCCGGCCGACGATGTCCGTTTCCAGATCGCGAAGTGATCGGGGGAGCCCTGGAACAGCGTGAAATCGTTCCACTGCGCCAGTTGCTGGTAACCGGCTTGCACCGTGGCCGCCCACTGCGAGACCGGCGGGGTCGCGGTGCCGGCGACCTGCGCGGCGCGCACGTCGGCGCCGGGGTCGCGGCGCAAACCGGTGAGCACGCGCACCGGTTCGCCCCACACGCCACCGGAAGCGGTGCCGAACCGGACGTGCCGGTTGTGGGTTTCGTCGGTCAGCGGGACCGCGAAGCGCATGCCGAGGCCGCGCACGAAATCCGTGTTCGGGTCGGCGTCCCAGAGGAAGTGGTGCACGAGGCGCAGCGAATCCTCGCCTGCGTGCAGGTAGATCCGCAGCGTCCACGGCAGGATCGCGCGAGGGCCGCTCCGGTAGTGTCCGGTGAGCCGTACGACCGCCCGCACCGGCCCGGACTGCTCGATGGCAGCGCCCTCCACGGTCGCGGTCCACTCGGTGCGGCGCGGATTGTCCTCGTCCTCGGGTTTGTCCTGTAACAGCAACACGAGTTCCCCGTCGTGCGCGGTCAACCGGCCGGTGCGGGTGATGGACTTGATCGCGATCGGGCCGCCGGCCGCGATCCGCACGTCGAGCACGCCGTTGGCCAGCGTGATCTCGTTGCCGTCGCGGGTCGCGGCGACGGGCTGGGCCGGCGCGGCCGGTGGACCGGGGGAGAGGTGGTATGCGGCGGCTGGCGTGTCCGCGCCGATGGTGTGGCCGGTCCATTTCAGGGTGCCGTCCGGCCAGTAGGCGAGCGGCCAGGACTGCACCGGCACGGCGGTTCCGTCGTCGCCGGTCAGCGCGAACGCCGTCGACGTGCTGAGCTGGCCGCGCGGCCACGGCAGGCCGAACGCCGTTCCGGTGGGCGCGGCCGGTCGGCCGTCCAACCAGTGCAGGTCCACGCCGGCATCGGCGACCGGTACCTGGCCGGGCGGTGCGGTTGCGGAGTGTGCGGGGGAGCTGATCGCCATGCCTGCGGCGGCCATCGAGGTCGCGGCCAGGAATCTGCGGCGGTTGAACGGGGAACTGGGGGACATCGGTGGCCTCCGTGCGGCAGTCCGCCGCCGAATTGAATCGTTTCATTCGACGGCCGGACAGGGTGGTCCAGCGGTGCGGGAAAGGCGTCACGTACGTCGGCTGGAACGTAACTGGGAATGCGCTTTCCGTCAAGCAACGTTCGTCGAATGACGATTCGACAGTGACGCCCACACGCGGCGCGAGTAGTTCTGGACAGCGCTTTCCCAACTATTGACGGCTGCGACACGGCCCGCCTAGATTCGCTAAAAACGATTCAACGGACCGGTTGATTCGTGCCGGGAGGAGAGCAGATGACCGGACGAACCCCGCGCCGAGGACTGCTCGGCGTGCTCGCCGCCGTCCTGCTCGCCGTGACCGCGCCACTGGCCGCCTGCGGATCGTCGAACAGTGGTGAGGGCGGCCAGCAGACCATCCGATTCGTCTGGTGGGGCAACCAGGACCGGGCGAACGCCACGAACAAGGCCATCGCATTGTTCGAGCGGCGCAACCCGAACATCCACGTACAGACCGAGTTCAGCGGCTACGCGGCGTACGTACAGAAGCTGACCACCGAGGTCGCCGGTGGCGCCGCCCCCGACCTGATCCAACTCGACCGCGCCACGTTCGGCGAGTACGAGCGCAAGCACGTGCTCACCGATCTCACCCAGTACCAGAGCCAGTTGCGTACCAACAACATTCCCGACAACCTGCTCTCCGGCGGGCGCGCGGACGGCGGACTGTACGCGGTGCCCGGTGGACAGACCGCGCAGATGGTCGCCTACGACCCCGCGCTGTTCGCAAGGGCCGGAGTGAGCGTGCCGAGCAACGGCTGGACCTGGCAGCAGTTCACCACCGACATGGCGAAGGTCGGCGCCGCCACCGGCGAGCCGGGCACCACCGACTTCGGCTGGGCCGTCGACTGGTTCGACTCCTGGCTGCACCAGCGTGGCCATGCACTGTACACATCGGACGGAAAGCTCGGTTTCGGCCAGGCCGACCTTGAGCAGTTCTGGAACCTCACCGGAGCGTTGCGGCAGAACAAGGGCGTCAGCGCGCCGCAGGCCACCACCAAGATGGACGGCTCGATCCAGAACTCGGCGATGGTGACCAAGCAGGCCGCGTCCGAGTTCAACTACGACTCGAACCTCACCTCCTACATCTCCTCCTATGGCAGCCAGGTCGCGGCGGCCCCGCTGCCCAGCGACGGTACGTCCGCCAAGGACTCCGGCATGGCCGCCCTGCCGCCCGTCTACTACGCGGTGCCGAAGATGTCCACGCATCGGGACGCGGCAGTGAAACTGCTGGACTTCCTGGCCAACGACCCGGACGCGGGCAAGATCCTCGGCACCACCCGTGGCCTGCCGCCGAACTCGGACGTCCGCAAGTCCGTGTGCGGCAACGCGACCGGCGGCGACAAGGCCGTCTGCGACTACGAGCAGTCGGTCGCGGCCCGGCTCGGACCATCGCAGAGCTGGGTGTGGCCGGCCGGGTCGTCGGAGATCAAGACCGACTTCCAGCAGGTCTACGACAACGTGATCTTCGGCAGGTCGAGTGTTGCCGACGCGGCGAGTCAGGTGATCTCCGACGCGCAGCAGTCGCTCGGCTCGTCCTGAACGGGGCAGGTGTCGTGCGAGCGGCCGTGATCGGGCTCGGTTCACGGGCGGAGATGTGGGTTCATGGGCTCGTGACGCGGGGTGCGCTGGTCGCGTTCTGCGATACCAGCGCGCACCGGATGGCCGTGCACAACACGTGGCTGGCTGAACCGGTACCCGCCTACCATCCGGACGAGTTCGCCACGATGCTGTCCGAACAGGACGTCGACACCGTTGTGGTGTGCAGCCCGGACTCGACCCATGCGCGGTACGTGACCGCCGCGCTCGCCGCCGACCGGGACGTCGTCGTGGAGAAGCCGTTGGCGACCACCTACCGCGACCTGCGGGACATCGCGCGAGCCGAACGCGCCTCCGGTGGCACGGTGCGGGTCGCGTTCAACTACCGGTACAACACCGCGCACAGTGAGGTCAGACGGTTGCTCGCCGAGGGCACGATCGGTGACATCGGCTCGGTGCACTTCGAGTGGTGCCTGGACACTCACCACGGTGCCGACTACTTCCGCCGCTGGCACCGCGACCGAAGCAACTCAGGTGGCCTGCTGGTGCACAAGTCCGCCCACCACTTCGACCTGGTTTCCTGGTGGCTCGACGCCGATCCGGTGCGGGTCACGGCCGAGGGGCGTCGAGTGTGTTACGGCGCGGACGGCGCGCTGGCCGGCGACGACCGGTTCGCGTTGGACATCCGGTCCGTGCCGCGCCTTGCCGCGCTGTACGCGGACCCGGAGGACGGCTACCGTCGCGACGGCGACGTGTTCGACCCATCGATCGACATCGAGGACGACCTGGCCGTGCTGGTGCGCTGGTCGAACGGTGCCAGCATGACCTACCACCTCAGCGCCTACGCGCCGGGGGAGGGCTACCGGCTCGCGGTCAACGGCACATTGGGCAGGCTGGAGCTGGACGTGGTGGAGTGCGACTGGGCCCGACCCGATCCGGACGAGGCGGCGGCCCGGTTGTCCGGATCACCCGACGGGCAGCCGATGCGCTGGCGGATCACCGTCCGTCCACTGTGGTCCGAGCCGTACCAGGTCGAGGTGCCTGCCGAGACCGGCGCGCACGGCGGCGGCGACGATCGGCTGCTCGCCGACCTGCTCGACGAGCACCGCGACGACCCGCTCGGCCGGGCGGCCGGCCTCGCCGACGGCGTGCGTGCCGTGGTCATCGGCCTGGCCGCCAACGAGAGCATCGCCGAACAACGCACGGTCGACGCGGCGGCCCGACTCGCCGGCATCCTCGACGCGGCACCGGTTCGGGAGTCGTGAACACGGTGGCAGGCCCCACGCCGGCGCGTCGGCGCCGCACCCAGCGCGCCGCGTACGCGTTCCTGCTGCCGTGGTCGATCGGCGCAGCCGTGCTCACCGTCGGCCCGATGGTGATCTCGCTGTACCTCTCGTTCACCGATTACGACCTGTTCGACGCGCCGCACTGGATCGGCGTGCACAACTACGTGCAGATGTTCACCAACGACAACCACTACTGGAACGCGGTCACGGCCACGCTGAAGTACGTGGTGATCTCCGTGCCGGTGAAGCTCGGCGTCTCGCTCGCGGTAGCGCTGCTGTTGAACCGGGTGCGGCGCGGCAGTGGCTTCTACCGGTCGGCGTTCTACGCGCCGTCCCTGCTCGGCGCGAGCGTGAGTGTCGCGCTGGTGTGGCGGGCGATGTTCGGCGCGGGCGGCACGGTCGAACGGGTGCTCGGCGTGTTCGGCCTGCATGTCGGCAGCCTGGTCGACCAGCCGCAGACCGCGCTGCTCACGGTGGTCGCGCTCGGCGTGTGGCAGTTCGGCGCGCCGATGGTGATCTTCCTGGCCGGACTGAAGCAGGTGCCGAGGGAACTCTACGAGGCGGCGGCGATCGACGGCGCGGGGCCGCTGCGCAGGTTCGCCTCGGTGACGCTGCCCGCGCTGTCTCCTGTGCTGCTGTTCAACCTGGTGCTGGAGACCATCCAGGCGTTCCAGGCGTTCACCTCCGCCTTCGTCATCTCCAGCGGGCGCGGCGGACCGAGCGACTCGACCCTGCTCTACACGCTCTACCTCTACCAGCGCGGCTTCAACGACTTCCGAATGGGTTACGCGTCCGCGATGGCATGGGTGCTGCTCGCGGTGGTCGCGGTCATCACGGTGCTGCTGTTCCGGGGCGCGAACCGATGGGTGTTCTACGCCGGAGAGGTGGACCGATGACAACAGTGGCCGTCCCGGCCCGGCGATCGGGACTGCGATCGGTGCTCCGGCACGTCGGCATGATCGTGCTGCTGCTGGTGCTGCTGTATCCGATCGGCTGGCTGATCTCGACCTCGTTCAAACCGGCCGAGGAGGTGCTGTCCAGCCTGTCGCTGCTGCCGAAACACGGCACGGCCGACAACTACCGGCAGGTGTTCTCCGGCGTCGCCGGATACAGCGTGTGGCACTACCTGACCAACTCGCTGATCGTGTCGGTCGGCGCGGTGGCCGGCAACGTGGCGTCCTGCTCGCTTGCCGCGTACGCGTTCGCCCGGCTGCACTTCCGGGGTCGTGGGCCGTTGTTCGCGTTCATGATCTCCACGATCATGTTGCCGCAACACGTCGTGCTCATCCCGCAGTACGTGATCTTCCAGAAACTGGGACTTGTCAACACGTTCTGGCCGCTGATCCTGCCGAAGTTCCTGGCGACCGACGCGTTCTTCGTGTTCCTCATGGTGCAGTTCATCCGGAGCCTGCCGCGCGAACTGGACGAGGCCGCCACGATCGACGGCTGCGGCCCGTTCCGCACGTTCCGCTGGATCATCCTGCCGCTGCTGCGCCCCGCCATCATCACCACCGCGATCTTCACCTTCATCTGGACGTGGAACGACTTCTTCGCACAGCTCATCTACCTGAACACGCCGGGAGAGTTCACGTTGCCGCTCGCGTTGCAGATCTTCGTCGACCAGACCAGCCAGTCCGCGTTCGGCCCGATGTTCGCGCTGTCGGTGTTGACGCTGGTGCCGATCGGGCTGTTCTTCCTTGCCTTCCAACGTTTCCTGGTTGAGGGCGTGTCAACGTCCGGGCTGAAAGGCTGAGGGGCTGAAGCGATGGTGACCAGGGATGTGCCGACGACGCGCGGGATCGCGCTGTTCGGCGAGGTGCTGCTGGTCGGCGTGCTCGTCGGTGTCGCGTCGCTGCCGGTGCTGACCGCACTGGCGGCGGCGGGCGCCGGTGCGGTACTTGTCGAGGAACTCGTGCACGACCAGCGAACGCCGACCGTGCGGCGATTCCTGGCCCTGCTCGCCGTCTCGCTACGCGAACCGGTGGTGTGGGCGGCACCGGTGCTGTTGCTCGCGGTCGGCGGCCTTGACGCGCTCGCGCTCGCGGCCGGTCTGCCCGGTGGGCGGCTGCTCGGTCCGGTGCTGCTGGCGCTGCTGGTGTTCGGCCTGTTGTGCGGGATTCGCGGTGCGGCCCGCTGGCGGCCGGGCCGCACGTGGCGCGCGACGCTCGGCGCGGCACCGCGCGTCGTGTCACGCGACTGGACCGGCAGCGCGCTGTTGCTCGGCGGCCTCGTGGTGCTGGGTGCCGTTGTCGCAGGGTTGCCCGCGTTCTGGCTGGTCGCGCCCGGCCTGCTCACCCTCGCGGCGGTCGCCGTCGAGCAACGCCGCACGGCACAATCCCGGAGACAGGACACCATGTCGAACACTGAACAGAGGGGGCGACGATGACGCTGAACCGACTGGCCCGTGCCCTGCTGGCCACCATCGTGATCACCGCGTCGACCATAGCCGTAGCGCAACAGCCGGCTGCCGCGGCGACCAACCAGTTCAAGGGCGTGAACTGGGCGGACACCCGCGACAACTACAACACCGGCTGGGTCATCCCCGACGGGCTGAGCGCATCGGACAGCTATGCGCAGGTCTATTCGATCGCGGACGGCTACATCAGGGCGTTCCAGGCGAACCTCGGCGCGAACACCGTTCGCCTGCCGATCAATCCGCCCAGCGTCAGCCAGTCCTGGTGGGGTGCCTACCACGCGGCCGTCGACGCGGCACTCGCGGACGGCATGAAGGTGATCATCAGCGCGTGGACCGAGCGGAACACCGTCGGCACGATCACGAACATGTCCGCATGGCAGTCCATGTGGAGCACGGTCGTCGGTAATTACGGCAACAACGGAAACGTCTACTTCGAACCGCTGAACGAGCCATACGGCTATTCGTCGAGCCAGTGGATCTCCATCTGCTCGTCGTGGTTGTCGACGTTCTCCACGGTGCCGAGGAGTCGAGTCATCATCAGCGGAACCGGCTACAACGACCACGTGACCGCCGAGGGCGCGGCGTCCCAACTGAACGGCACCCTCCTGTCGTTGCACTACTACGGCACCTGGAACAGCTATACCCAGGAGTCGCAGTGGCGATCGGACCTCGACAACCGCATCGGCTCCTACGCCGGCCGGACGATCATCGACGAGTTCGGCGCGTCGATGACAACGGGTGTCGACTACCTGACCGATCACGACAACGGCCAGTACCAGTCCTACCTTGCCGCGGTCACCGACCTGGCCCGTGCGAACGGCATGGGCAGCGTCTACTGGGCGGGCCTCAAGACCGGCGACAGCTACTCGATGGAGGCGCACAACGGCAGCGGCCTGAAGAACAACAACGCCTCCGGCGTCACCCAGGTCCGTTGGGGATGGGGCTACTGAACCGCGCTTTCTATCAGGCATTGTCGTTGTTCTTAGAATGACCGGGTGGAGGACGTCGAGGCGATCGCCGTGTTGCAGGATCCCGTCCGGCGACGGCTGTACGAGTACGTGGCCGCGCAGGACCACGAGGTGAGCCGGAACGAGGCAGCCGAGGGTGCCGGGATCCAGCGCACGCTCGCCGCGTTCCATCTGGACAAGCTCGTCGAGGTCGGGTTGCTGCGGACCGAGAGCAGGCGGCTGAGCGGGCGTACCGGACCAGGTGCCGGCCGGCCGGCCAAGCTCTACCGCCGCTCCGGCGTCGAGCGTCAGTTCTCGGTCCCGGCGCGCGATTACCGTACGGCAGCCGATCTGCTGGCCGAGGTCGCTGAGGGTGCCCGTCTCGACGCCGAACTGGGGGCGGCCGCGCGCCGCGAGGGTCGGGCGGTTCGGGCCGCCGTTGGGCCGGTCGAGGATCTCGCATCGGTGGAGGTCGTGCTGGCCGCTCGCGGCTACGCGCCCCGCATGGATGACGAACGGGGCGTCCTTTGCCTGACCAACTGCCCGTTCCACGTCCTGTCCCAGCGGCATCCGGTGCTCGTGTGCGGCATGAACCTGGCGCTGGTGGAAGGGCTTGTCGAGGATGCCGAGGGGCTACGGGCCCGCATGGACCCTCGGCCGGGGCTGTGCTGTGTCGTGGTGGAGCATTCTAAAAATAATGATCATTGACATAGTGTTTTCTTGATGATGAAGTGAGGGGCATGACAGGACACCACCTCGCCCAGTTCAACGTGGCCACCCTGAACTTTCCCCTCGACGACCCCCGCGCGCACGACTTCACGTCCATGCTCGACACGCTGAACGAGGTTGCCGACCGCTCACCCGGCTTCGTGTGGCGGCTGGTGGCCGACGGCGCCAACGACGCCACCGAGCTCCGGACGCCGCTTGGCGAGGACGTCGTGGTGAACATGTCGGTCTGGGAGAGCCGCGAGACCCTGTGGGACTACGTCTACCGCAGCGGTCACCTGGACATACTGCGCCGCCGCGCGAAGTGGTTCCGGTTGCCCAAGGAGCCGTCCCAGGTGCTGTGGTGGGTTCCCGCTGGGCATGTCCCCACCGTCGAGGAGGCGGTCGGACGCCTGGAACTGCTGCGCGAGCACGGCCCATCGCCCAGCGCTTTCGGCTTCAGGGACGACTACTCGCCCGATCCTCGGACTTGCTCGACGCGGAACACCGCGATCCGCTCGGCTGCCTCGGCGACCGCGTCCGGCGAGGGTGCTTCGGCAAGGCCCGTTGTGACGAAGCGCTTGCCGACGCTGGACGGGCTCTCGGCCACCAACTGACGCAGCAGGGGGCGCCGCTCCTCAACCGGAACCTCCACAAGGCGGGCCGTTGACGTCTTTCGTCCCCTCGTCAACGTGACCTCCTCCGCCGCCCGCGCGTTCGCCACCCAGGCGGCTCTCGGGAAAGCCTGGAAGATGTACCGGCCGCCGTCCAGTTCGTTGATCGCGATCGGGAAGATGCGCGGTTGCCCGGTGCGCCGGCCGGTGACCGTGAGCAACTGCATCGACCCGAACGCGATCCCGCGGCGCTGCAACCCGACGACGAGCTTGTTGATGGTGTTGACCATCCGGCGATAGCTGTGCTTGTCCATGCCGCCGCGGCAGCTGACCGGCGCGGTCAAGGACGCGTTCCGGGACCTGAACATCCAGCTCTCGCTGCTCAACCGGAGGTTCGGCAGCCGGGTGGAACTGCGCGACGTCGACTGGAGCTGCCTGGACTTCATCAACAGGCACGGTCCGCTGTCCCCGACCGAACTGGCGCGTCGAGCCGGGCTGCACCCCACCACCCTGACCGGCATCCTCGACCGGTTGCAGAACAACGGCTGGATCGTCCGCGAGCGCGATCCCGAATCCGCCGACCGCCGTGCCGTCACCATCCGTGCCGTGCGGGAACGCAATGCCCAGCTCTTCGGGGTGTTCTCCGGGATGAACAACCGGATGGACGAGCTGTGCGGTCGCTATACCGAGGCCGAACTCGAACTCATCGCCGACTTCCTCCGCCGAACCGCCGAGGCGGGGCAGGTGTCAGCCGACGAACTGGCACCGGACTGAGTTGGCGCGCCGCTCAGATCGGCAGCGGCGCGCGAGCCTGATCGAGGCCGGCGAGCAGGTCGCCGTCCGAGTCAATAGTCCACTGTGGAACGTGCAGTTCGATAGCTGCCAGGTTTGCCGCCCACACCAGCGCGGGCACGTTCCGGCTTGCCCGGCGGCGAACCCGGTCGGGCAGGCGTGGTGCACGCCCCACAGTCGCTACCGAGATAAGTAACACTTGCTTTTTTAGTTACACCTGTTCATTATCTTGGCATGGAGCTGAACCCGGCTGAACCGGCACGGGATCGCAGGGTGCGCCGCTCTCGCGCCGCGTTGATACGGGCCGCGATCGACCTGGTCGGTGAGCGCGGCACGGCGACCGTCACGCTGTCCGAGATCGCCGAGGCCGCGGACGTCAGCCGCAGGGTGGTGTACCAGCACTTCGGCGACCGCGACACGCTGCTGCTGGAAGCCGGCCTCGACCTCGCGCGACGGGAGTTGCTGCCACGCCTCGCGGAGACCCCGCAGTCGGCGACCGGACGTGAGCAGGCGCTCGCGGTGGCCCGGCACTTCGCCAACCACCGGGCGTACTACCGCGCGCTGCTGACCGGATCCTGCGCGTTCGCGCTCAGCCGCGGGCTGATCGGCCTGCTCCTGCCGGTCAACAGGCAGGCCATCGGGCAGCTGTACGGCGACCGGCTCACCCGGCAGGCCGCCGACGACCTCGCCGCGTTCCTGACCGGCGGCGCTGACTCCTTCGTCACGACCTGGGTGGTCGAGGGCGGCGACCCGCTCGACCCCGAGGCGTTCACCGACCGTCTGATGAACGTGATGTCCGCCCTGATGGCGGCCATGAGCCGGATCGACGACACGACCGACCGGGAGGACTCCCCGTGAACCTGATGAGCCACCTCGTCCAGCGCCGGCTGAAACTGTCCCCACCACTGACCCGTGACGTGATCGTCCAGCGGAATCTTCGCGTGCCGATGCCAGACGGAGTCGAACTGCTGGCGGACCGGTGGGCGCCGCGATCCGGCGGCGAAGGTCTGCCGACCGCGGTGATCCGCACCCCCTACGGTCGCAGCGGCCCGTTCGGCACGATCATGGCCAGGCCGCTGGCCGAACGCGGATATCAGGTGCTGATCCAGAGCGTGCGCGGCGGGTTCGGCTCCGGCGGCACCTTCGACCCGATGCGCCAGGAACGCGCGGACGGCCTTGCCACCCTCGACTGGGTGGTGCGGCAGCCCTGGTTCGGCGACGCGATCGTGCTCTACGGCATGAGCTACCTGGGACAGGTGCAGTGGGCGGTCGCCGACCAGATGCCACCGCAGGTCAAGGCGATCATCCCGGTGGTGACCGAGTCGGCGCTGACGCTGGAGTTCCTGCGCGCCGACGGCATGTCGCTGGAGACGCCGTTCGCGTGGGGCGTGATGGTGGGGTCCCAGGAACGCCCGCTGGCGATGCTGCGCAGGCCGTTCCAGGAGCGGAAGACGGCGCGGGCACTGTGGACACTTCCGCTCAGCCGGGCCGACGTCGTCGCGTCCGGTCAGCGGTCCCAGTACATCCAGGACATCCTCGCCCACGACGCGGACGGCCCCCGCTGGGCCGGTTTCGACCACACCGACCGGGTGGCCGAGGTGACCGTGCCGGTCAGCTCGATCGCCGGCTGGTATGACATCTTCCTGCCAGGCCAGCTCCGCGACTTCCGGATCCTGCAAGAGAAAGGGCGCCCGGCACGGCTGACCGTCGGCCCCTGGACCCACACCGAGGTCGCCGGCATACCGGTCGGGGAGGCCGTGGAGTTCGGGCTCGCCCACGCACGCGGCGAACAGCCCCCGCGACGCGCACCGGTCCGGCTGTATGTCATGGGCCAGGACGCCTGGCGCGATTTCGAGTCCTGGCCGCCCGCCGGCTACTCGCCACAGCGCTTCCACCTCGCTTCCGGTGGCGCGCTCGGGAGCGAACCGCCTGCCGAGTCCGAACCCGACCGATACCGCTACGACCCGGCCGACCCGACCCCGGCCGCCGGCGGCGTGCGCATGGCCAAGGACAGCGGCCGCGTCGACAACACCGCGCTGGAGGCGCGGCCGGACGTGCTCACCTACACCACCGGCCCACTGGTGGAGGACCACGAGGTCATCGGCGAGGTCCGCGCCGAGATCTGGTTCTCCTCCAGCCTGCCGCACGCCGACGTGTTCGTCCGGCTCTGCGACGTCGACCCCGAGGGGCGCTCCTGGAACGTGTGTGACGGCCTGACCAGCGTCACCGACGCCGACGGTGACCTACCTCGGCGCGTGGATGTCCGGCTCTGGCCGACCGCCTACCGGTTCAAGCGCGGGCACCGCATCCGGGTGCAGGTCTCCAGCGGTGCTTTCCCCCGCTTCGCACGCAATCCCGGCACCGGCGAGTCGCGCGCCACCGCCACCACTCTCCTGGCTGCCGATCAGGGCGTGCACCACGACCCGAGACATCCGTCCGCGATCATCCTGCAGATCAAGTAACGCCAGCACATTCCGCTGAGAGGGCTGTCAAATGAAAGCGGCAATGAAACCGGCCCGGAGCAGACAAGTGTCCTGGACGCACCGGAACCGCCTATGGGCCCCGCCATGTGCTGGTCAGGTGCAGATTTCATGCGGGATCGAGGGACCGAGCAGCCAACTACCCGTGTGGTGATGAAACCGTCGGCATCCGCATCGAGCCGGCGGAACACTTCCCGGGCATCCGACTCCGGCACGCTCATCAGCGACCCGGTCCACCGCACGTGCTTGCCGGCGACCAGCTTGCCGTCGCCATCGGTGTCGGCTACGCCGCCCAGCGCTGCTGACCATCAATGTCGGCGACGTGCTCCCGGGAAGGTCGACCTTGTTGACATCCCGCGAGAACTGATCGACAGTGGGCTCCCGAAGGACGCCTGATCGAACACCGCCGACAACCAGTGCGTCAGACTGAGACGGGGATACGTTGCGCCGTTCCATCGCCCTGAGCCTGCTGAGCCTCGCCACGCTCGCCGTCGCAGTCCTGTCGCCGGCCGCGGCGTCCGCCGCGTCTGCCCCAGCCCCCGCGCCGGTTGACTTCTACCAGGCGCCCTCGCCGCTGCCAGCCGGCCAACCTGGCGCGATCATCCGCACCCGGCCCGCGCTGGTCCTCGCGACCGTGTTGACCGCGACGGCGACCACGGTCATGTACCACTCCCGGAACGCCCACAACAACGACATCGCCGTCACCGGCACCGTGTTCACGCCCACGTTGCCGTGGCTGGGTGCCGGCTCTCGGCCGTGGGTCGATCTCGCGGTCGGCACCCAGGGTCTTGGGCAGCAGTGCGCGCCGTCCAAGCAGTTCGTCGCCGACACCGAACAGGAACTCGAACCGGTCGAATCACTGTTGGCCAACGGCTGGGGTGTCGCGGTCAGCGACTACGAGGGTTACACCACCGGCGCCGTCCCCACCTATGTCGCCGGGGTCTCCGAGGCACACACCGTCCTGGACATGGCCCGCGCGGCCGCCGCCGTCCCGGGAACGGGGATCTCGGCGGCGACCCGCTGGGCGACGATGGGCTACTCCCAGGGCGGCGGGGCCTCAAGTTGGGCGGCCTCGCTGGCCCCGTCCTATGCCCCGGACCTCACGCTGATCACCGACGTGTCCGGCGGCGTGCCCGCCGATGTGCAGAACGTGGCCGAGTCCCTGGACGGCAGCCTGATCGGTGAGGGCCTGCAACTGTATGCGCTGATCGGGCTGCAACAGGCTTATTCCGGCCAGTTCCCGCTGGACAACTCACTGAGCGCCGCAGGCAAAACCACCGAGGCGGACCTGAAAACCCAGTGCGTCGTGCAAACCCTCGCCAGCTTCCCGTTGAAGAGCTTCAGCGACTTCTCCACCGGCGAGACGATCCAGCGGTTCGACGCTCAACCCGACGTCGCCGCCGTGTACGCGGAGAACAACCTGATCGCCCGGCCGGCACCGAGCGTGCCCGTGTTCCAGTACCACGCCGCACTGGACGAAATCGTGCCCATCGGCCAAGCACAGACCTTGAACCAAACCTGGTGCTCCGAAGGCGTCCGCACCGTGTTCGCCGTCGTCGCTGGAGACCACATCACCGGCGAAACCACCGGGCTGCCCGCCGCGATCGCCTGGCTGGTCGACCGATTCACCGGACGGCCTGCGCCAACCACCTGCCCGCACACCCCGAACGGGCGATGAGTTCCCTCGCGCACCACGGCTCGCGGTTTGTGCCCCACTAGGCAGCCGGGGTGGTCACCATGTGCAGTGCTAGCGCAATCCGCAGCAAGTGAGCTGGTCAGCGAAGACCGCGTGCCGGTTCGGCCGCACCCAGGCCGGGGGTGCCTGCGTGTGCGCGATGCGTGTTGCCGGCCATCGCGCTCGACGGCGACCCGTTCGGCCTAGCTTCGCCCAGTTTTGCCAGTTCACCGGCGCGCGCGGGCTTCCTCGGTCAGCGGGGTGAAGAAGTTGACCAGGTTGCCGTCGGGGTCGCGGTAGAGCAGCGACCGGTTGCCCCATGGCATGGTGGTCGGGCGCTGCACGATGTCAAGCTCGATGCCGAGGCCGGTCAGGCGTTCGTACTCCCGGTCGACGTCATCGACCAGGAATTCGATGATCGCGCTCCGGTTCGACTCGGGCACCGCCGCCGCTTCGGCACCGAACAAGCGCATGGTCTCGGCGCTGCCGATGGCCAGCGTGCACGAGGGTCCCACGAATTCGGCGAACTGGTCGGTGGCCCACCGGGCCGCGAGACCGGTCACCCGCTCGTAGAACTCGACGAGACGGGCGACATCGCCGGTGATGACCCGGACAGAGACGAGCTGCATGGCAATCCTTTCTGCGACGAAGGCGGATCTGACCGCCTCCGAGGGACACCATGCACGCTAAGTCCAATAGTGGACAGCATCCGCCCGGTATTGGGAAAATCTTGCTCGTGACCCGGCCCATCGCCCGCGTACTGGCGTTGTTGGAGATCCTGCAGAGCGGCGGCACGCGGACCGTCCGCGAACTCGCCGAGCGGCTCGACGTGGACGAGCGCACCGTCCGCCGGTATGTCGAGCACCTGCTCGACCTGGACATCCCGGTCCGCTCGGTACGTGGACGGCACGGCGGCTACCGCCTGTCTCCCGGCTACCGGATGCCACCGCTGATGCTCACCGACGAGGAGGCACTCGCGGTCCTGCTCGGTCTGGTCGCGGGCCGACGCGCCGGGGTGATCTCCACCTCGGTCGCGGCCGCCGAGAGCGCGGTGGCGAAGGTCCGCCGCGTACTGCCAGAAGCCCTGGGACGGCGCCTGGACGCACTGCTGGCGGTCGCCGACTTCACCACCGCACCCACCCGCCCCGCGCTCACGGCGGAGGCCGAGGTACTGCTCACCGTGGCGCAGGCCGCGCGAGATCATCGCCCTGTCGACATCGCCTACCGGGCAGGCCACGGTGGCACCAGCGAACGCGCCGTCCATCCCTACGGGATCGTCGCGCATTCCGGACGCTGGTACCTGACCGGCTTCGACTCCGCCAGCGGGCAGGTACGGACGTTCCGCGTCGACCGGATCAGCACCGCCGAGCCGGGCACCGGAACGTTCGACACCCCGCCCGATTTCGACCCGGCCCAGCACGTGCTGACCACGATCGCCGAGACGCCGCATCGGCATCAGGTGTCGGTTCGGATTCAGTCGACCCCCGAACACATCCACACCGTCTTTCCCGCGTCCGTCGCCATCTTGGAAAAGATGACCACAGGCGACGCGGACCCCTCTTGGGTGCGTGCCCGGATCCGGGCGCAACGACTCGACTGGATACCTCCCCTGCTCGCGGCGCTGGATCGACCCTTTGTCATCGAGCGGCCCGACACTCTGCGTGATCTGGTGCGCGCGCTGGCCCGTCGGCTGACCCAACACGCCTCCGGGTGACCGACCTGGCTCACGCGGTCACGGCCGGGGTATGCCAGCGAGTATGAGGCTGGATGTTCCGCTGACGCTCGGTGCCGAGGAGGAGTTCCTGCTCGTCGACACCGCAGGACAGCTCGCCATGGTGGGGCCGGAGATGTCGGTGGAGCTGGCGAGGACGGCGGACGGGCAGGTCGAGCACGAACTGCGGCGCTGCCAGGTCGAGTCCGCGACCGAGGTGTGCCATTCGGTCGGTGAACTCGTCGAGGACCTTGAACGGCTGCGCAAGCGGCTGATCGAGCGGGCGGCACAACGCGGCGTGCGGCTGCTGCCCAGCGGCACCGCGGTACTGGCGTGGGGTGGTGAGCTTGGCTTCACCCGTGACGACCGCTATCAGCGGATGGCCGTCGAGTTCGGCGAACTGGCCGACCAGTCGTTGACCTGCGCCTGCCACGTGCACGTCGCGATTCCGGATCGCGAGAGCGGACTTGTGGCCAGCAACGCGCTGCGGCCGTGGCTGCCCGTGTTGTTGGCGCTGTCGGCCAATTCGCCGTTTCAGGCCGGCACGGACACCGGCTACGCGAGCTGGCGGCACCTGCTCTGGACACGGTGGCCGTCAGCGGGGCCGCCGCCGCACTTCGAGTCGACGGACGAGTACGAGTCTCGTGTGGACGGTCTGCTCCGGTCGGGGGCGATCGTCGATCGCGGCATGGTCTACTGGGACGTCCGGCTTTCCGAGCACGCGCCGACCGTGGAAGTACGCGTCGCCGATGTCGCCCCGGACGTGTGGGGAGCGGCGCTGGTGGCGGCGGTGGTCCGCGCGCTCGTCGGCCAGGCCCTCGACACGACGGACACCAGCCTCGGCAAGGGACTCGCCCAGGAGGTGCTGCGGGCCCGGTTGTGGCGCTCGGCAAGGGACGGTCTGACCGGAGCCTGCGTCGATCCCCACTCGGGCGACCTGGTACCCGCCTGGCAGGTGGTCGACGATCTGATCGGCCGACTCGGGTCCCAACTGCGCGCGACCGGAGACGACGCGTTCGTCGCGGACGCCATCGGTCGCCTCCGCGCCACCGGCGGCGGAGCGCAACGCCAACGCGCCGCGTTCGCGCGCCGTGGACGGCCCAGCGATGTCGTCGACGATCTCGCTGCCGGAGGTTGAACTGCCGGAGGTTGAACCTGCCGGCGCTCACGCCACCACGCGGATCGTCTCCAGCTTAGAACTCACCGCGTCCGGGATCACCATGCCGGCCCGAACCCCGCTGACCAGGTAGTCCAGCGTGGGCTGGGTGATGCGTTCGCCGGGCAGCAGTACCGGAATACCCGGCGGGTACGGGGTGATCTGCTCGGCGCAGACCCGGCCCTCGGCCTGCTTGGCCGGCACGTCCTTCGTCTCGGCGAAGAAAGCCTCCCTGGGCAGCATGGCGGTCTCCAGCTCCAGATCTCCCGCCGTCGGCAGGTCCACCCGAGGCGGCTTGTCGAACGTCCGTGCTGCCGTGCACAGCTGCGCCAGCGCGTCCACCAGCTTGTCGGCGGTGCTCGCGTCGTCGGCGATGGTCAGCTGGGTCTCGATCCGCCGATGGTCGGAAAGGCCGACGTTGACGGAATGAGTGGCGCGCAGCCAGTCCGCCGCCTGGTAGCCGGAGATCCCGAGTTCGTCAAGGTCGATGATGACCTTCAGCGGGTCGAGTTCGTGCGACGCCTCCACGCCGATCAACTGCTCACGCAACACGCGCGCGCCCGGCAGCTTCGCGATGCGTGCCCGGACGTCCTCTGCCAGGTCCAACGTGTCACTCAGCAGTTGGTGCCCGTGCTGGACCATCTGCCGACGCCACCCGTCCATCGCGGCGTAGACCAACACGTTGGCGCTGGTGGTGGCCAGCATGTCCGCGCAGGCGTTCAGATGTGCCGGGTCGATGCGCTCGCCCTGGAGGTGGAAAACGGAGCCCTGCTCCAGTCCCGCGCCCATCTTGTGGATGCTCACCACGCACAGGTCGGCTCCGGCATCCATCGCCCACGTCGGCAGGTGCTCGTGGAAGGGGAGGTGCGCCCCCCATGCCTCGTCCACGAGCAGCGGCAGGCCACGGTCGTGGCAGAGCTGGGCGATGGCGGCGATGTCCGCGCAGGTGCCGTAGGGAGTCGGGCTGGTGATGAGCACGCCTGCGACGTCGGAGTCGCGATCGAGGGCCTTCGCGACGTCCTGCGGCGACGGCGGGTGGGCGAGATGTTGTTCCGCGTCGTAGCGGGGGTGCACCCAGGTCGGTTGGAGGCCGGCGAGGACGAGCCCGGAGACCACGGACTTGTGCGCGTCTCGGCCGACCAGGATGCGGCCGTGCCGGCCGGCAACGGCCAGCATGGCGCTCTTGACCGACAGTGAGCTGCCACACGTGGAGAAGAACGCGTGATCAGCGCCGACCGCGTCGGCCATCAGCTCCTGGGCCCGTTGGATGAACTGCCCTGACGAGGACCGGTCGTCCAGCCCGGAGCTGGCCAGCACGTCGTTGCGGAACACGTCCTCGCCCAGCACGGCCAGCACTCGGGGGTCGGCGCCCCGGCCCTGTTTGTGACCTGGCGGAGTGAACGGGGTCTGTCCCCTGCGGTGGTACTCCGCGAGTGCGTCGAGCACCGGCGCTTCGTCGTGGTTCATCAGGGCTCTCCTCGGTATGTGCGGTTGGCAGATGAATTGCCTTTCCGGCCGTGGTGCAACCACGACATGCGGGTATCACCCAAAAGAAAAACTGTCCTGCGGTCAGAGCGGAGCACGAGATGCCAGGAAACGACCGGCCGCACGCGGCCCTGCCGGGAGCGATGGCCGCACTGGCCGGCGACCTGTGGGACGTGGCCAGCGCGCTGCATGCCGACCCGGAACTCGCCTTCGCCGAACACCGGGCGGTGCGACGGTTGTGCGCGGAACTGGACGCGGCCGGCTTCGAGATCAGCCGGGACGTGGCCGGCCTGCCAACGGCATTCGTCGGCAGGTTCGGCAGCGGCGCCGGCCCCTGCGTCGCGTACCTGCTGGAGTACGACGCGCTACCCGGTCTCGGCCACGCCTGCGGGCACAACCTGATCGCGGCCATCGGTCTCGGCGCCGCACTGGCCGTTCGACGGGCATGGCCCGAATTGCCCGGTACGCTGCTGGTCGTCGGCTCACCGGCGGAAGAAGGCGGTGGCGGAAAGATCATCGAGCTGGCCGCCGGCGTGTTCGACGGCGTGGACGCCGCGTTGATGGTCCATCCCGGCACGCACGACTGGGCGTGGGCCCCGCTGACCGCGCAACTGGAACTCGCGGTGACCTTTCACGGCCGCGCCGCCCACCCGACCGGCAACCCGACCGAGGGCATCGACGCGCTGGCGGCGTTGATCGAGATGTTCAACACCCTCGCGGCGCTGCACAGGAGGCTGCCAGCCGGATCACACGTTCAGGGCATCATCACCGAGGGCGGGAGCGCCACCAACATCGTTCCCGAACTCGCGAGCGGCCGGTTCGGCCTGCGTGGCCTGACCACCGCCGCGCTGGAGGACCTTGCCGAACAGGTCGGCGAGGTCGCCACCGGGATCGCGCGAGCCACCGGCACGACAGTCACGATCGAGCGGGTGCGGGCCCCGTATGCCCATTTTCGCAACAACACGGTGCTGTCGGACCTGTTCAGCTGGTACACCGCCGAACTCGGCGTCACCATGACCGAACCCGAGCCAGGCGTCTTCCTCGGTTCCTCCGACATCGGCAACGTCAGCACGACCGTGCCGGCCATCCATCCGTTCATCGCCATCGCCGACGCGGACCAGTCCGACCACACCCCGGAGTTCGCCCGAGCGGCCGCGGGCCCACGGGCCCGAGCCGCGATGCTCGTCGCGGCCGAGGCGCTGGCCCACACCACCATCGACATACTCGGCGAACCCGCTACGCGCACTGCGGCATGGGCGGAGTTCCATCGGCGCGCAGCCGAGGGAGCCTGAGCTGTCGAAACCGGGCGACGCCATTCGTATAGGGGGGCGATGGCAGGTGAACAGCACCTGCTCAGCTCCCAAGGAGAACGCGATGACGACCATGATCACCGGAATCCGGACCGTCGGCGTGCCCGTTACCGATCAGGACCAGGCAGTCGAGTTCTACGTCGGCGTGCTCGGCTTCGACAAGCGGCTCGACGTTGCGCTCGAAGGGCTTGGCGGACGGTGGATCGAGGTGGGCGTGCCGGGCACGGGCGTGACGTTGGCGCTGGTGCCCGCCAAACCGGGCACGCCGGCAGGTGTGGCGACCGGCATCCGCCTGACCACGCCCGACGTCGAAGCGGTGCATGTCGAACTGGCGGGGCAGGGGGTCGACGTCGAGGAGATCCTGCGCTGGCCGGGCGTACCCGCGATGTTCACGTTCCGCGACCCGTTCGGCAATCGCCTTGAGATCGTCGAAGGCCGTTGATGTCACCGTCCCGTTGATGTCACTGTCCTATTGCGACGATGATCGTGACGGTGAAATCACGTTCGTCGGATCGACAACCCATGGCTTCACCGCAACTGGCCCGGTGCGCGGTCAGTTGTGCGGTACCGCGATCGGCCGCGCGGAAGCGAGCGGTCAGCGTGCCACAGCCACCACCAACCGGACACCGGCGATCGGGCGTGCGGCTGACCGCGCCATCCTCGGCGAGCACACCGCCCGACGAGCTGACCGGGTCGCTCCAATACAGACTTTTCAGGTTCAGTTGGACGAGTTGGCCGGCGCGCACCCGCACCGCGGTGCCGTTGGCCGCATCGGTGATGACGGTCGGTTGTAGCGTCGGGGCGGTTTGTGCTGCCGGGACGGTCGGGGGTGTCGAGGGGGCCACGGCCGGCGCCATCCCGCACCCGGCGATCAGCCAGGTGCCGATGACGATCAGCGCGGCGGTGCCGAAGCGTCTCGGTAAGGTGCGCACAGCCGATGCTCCCTTCGCTCGGCCGTAGGACGTGCGAAGTCGGTCGTCGCGTTGCATCCGTTGGGGCGGCCGAAGACCCGGCCACCCCCACGATCAGCGCGTCGTCGTGCCGGGAGGGCCACAGGTCAACGTGGTGCCTGGTGAGCAAGCCAGAAAGCGGCGGTTACGGCCGGCACCGGGGCCGGTCCGGCCGTGCCGGGCGGCACGATGTCGTGCGCGCCGGCCCCACCGACATCGAAGACCAGCTTCGATCCGGCGGGCATCGCGGACGGTTTGATCGTCATCACGACCGCCCCTCCCTGGACGACTCGATGGGTAAGCGACTCTCCCAGTTCCGGCAGGTGGTTGCCGCCGACCGCCGCACACCGCGGATCCGCGTTCACGATGGCCGGCACGCCGGCAGCGGCCAACGTGGTCTCCAGCCGCGCCGCATCGCTCAGCTCACGCACGTCCACGGTGACCGCGCCGTCTCCTGAGCTGTCCACCGACCACGCGGCCAGGTGCACGTGCACCGACGTGTCTGGCCTGGTCGGCTGCGCTTCGTCGGTGTCGTTCGGCAAGCCGGCCACCATCGTCGCTGCCGCGCCGGCCATCACCACAGCCGACAACGCGCCGCCGGCCAGCAGCCGACGTCGTCTCCTGCGCAGCTGACCGGCGGCGATCACCGACTCCACCGGCAGGTCCATCCGGACCTGGGCAAACGAGTCCCGGAGCGCGGCAAACACATCGTCCACATCGTCGGGTCGGGTATCGGTCATCGCACACCTTCCTGGGTGTCGGCGGAGGTCAGGGAGTTACGCAAGGTGGACATGGCCCGAGACAGGTGCGCGGTCACGGTTCCCGGCGCGATGCCGAGTACCCGCGCGGTAGCCTCGGTGTCCAGGTCGAGGAAGATCCGGAGCGCCACCACCTCACGTTGGCGGACCGGCAGCCGCCGCAACGCAGCCATCAGGTGGTCGTCCAGCTGGGGATCGTGGCTGGTGGTGACGGCGTCATGGTCGGCCAAGTCCACCTCTCGTCGTCGTCTTCGCCACCAGGACACGCGCAGGTTCAAGGCGCTGCGAACGACCCACGCGGCCGGCGCGGGGTGTCGGCGAACCGTGGACCACGAAGCCCACGCTCGCGCGAAACCTTCGGCGACCAGGTCCTCGCCAAGGTGCCGATCTCCCACCGCCGCGACTACGGTTGCGTAAGCAACTGTCCCGGGCGCCGACGTAGAAGTCGGCGAAGTCGGCGAAGTCGCCCTCTTTTACTTGCACACCCCTCTAACGCACGAGACGCCGGCATCCGCTTACCCGGATCGCTGGGTTCCCGCCGCCCGGTGTGGGATACTTCGTGCCCTGCGTGGTTCCCGGATTCTGTCGGACCGGCGAGCCGCGATCGACACCGCGCCCTTCGCATGGGGGTGATTTTGTTGTGCTCGGCGTCGTTCTCTCGATCATGCTGATCGTTCTCTCCATGACCACGTTGATGCCATCGACGATGCGGTCGATGAAACAAAGGCGGGCTGTCCGCTATCGCGATGCGGAGAAGGCGCGTCAGTACAGCGGTGAGGTCGTCGGCAAATCGCCAAGCCCGGTAGGCGCAGTCTCTCCCTTCGGCCTGGATGGCCCGCACTTCGATCTGGTTGTCCGGGGCGATGACGGGACGACGATCACCGCGTCGATGCTGACCGTGTTCGACAGTCGGTTCCCTGTCGGATGCCGGGTCGTCAAGCGCTCCGGCCAGCTTTGGCCGACCCCCGCCGACGTACCGTGGCCGAATCCGAACGAAGACCACCCGATCTGACCCAAACGGAGAGGCGACCCAACATCGACGCGGCGGCGACGGAGACGGCCATCAGGGCAATGCTGCCCGCGATGTCGAGAACGTAGTGGTTCCCCGTGCCGAGCACGTCTGCCGCCATGAGCGGCGGGAAGATCCACGACAACAGCGCCAGGCGCGGATGCGTGGCCCGCAGCGCGGACCACACGGCGTACGCGCACCACAGCGCCCAACCCACGTGCAGGCTGGGCATCGCCGAATAGTGGTTCTGGCCGTTCCCGGTGTCCCGGAATGCATGGCCCAGGATGTCGTACCGGGCAACGATGTCGACGATGCCGGGCAGGGCCAGCCTCGGTGGCGACATCGGCACCGCCCAATAGACCGGCAGGACGAGGACCGTCATCGCGACCAGAGTCCGACGAACCCGCCGGTAGACGTCGGCGTGCCGGATGAACACCCACACCAGCACGCCGACGATCACCACGTAGTACAGGCGGTACAGGTACACCGCCAGGTGGCTGAGCACCAGATGCCCGGCCAACCAACTGTTCGCGCTCAGTTCGACGTTGATGTGCGCGGCGTGTTCCGTGCTTTGCAGGGCCAGCGCATTGGCCGTGGCCGCCCCGATGTCCTTGCCCTCGGCGGACTGTAGACGGGTGAACAGCAGAAACCACAGCAGCAGACCGATCACCTCGACGAGCACGCCAGGCCGCCCGCCGACCCTGGACATCGGCCAGCGAAGCCGACGTCTACTGTCCGGCGGCGGAATCACGGAGCGACTTTAGCCGACCAAGGCAGACAGACCCGGACGGGCGCGCACCATGGGCGGAAACTCCGGCAGGCCTTTCGGTTGATCTGACAAATATTCCTGCCGCAACGGGGCGGTGGATATGGGCTGATCATCGCGTGACTGGGGCTTGCCCAGCGCCAATCCTCCTGCCAAGCTGGAGTACGGTCGTTCACTTCTCCGATGCCGGAGCGGCCGGAGCGGTCGACGACATCTCCCCGATAGTGTGCGAGGAATTTTTGATGGTGCCGGGGGAAACGCCTGCCAATGCTGACTACCCCTGGGATGAATTCGATCCAGTCAGCTATCTTGACCACAACTACAGCGTGCTGCGGGAGGACGACCGGCAGATCCTCACCTTCGTCCGAGATTTCTTGGCTGACGTGTCAACATCGTTGGCCGATCGGTCCGAGCTGCGCGGAATCGATATTGGCACCGGCCCCAATCTCTACCCGGCGTTGGCGATGTTGCCCTTCTGCGCGGACATCACATTGTACGAATATTCTAAGTCTAATGTGGACTGGCTGGAACAGCAGCACGCCGCGAGCTGGCCGACGTGGGCCAGTATGTGGCACCAGTTCTGGACGGTGCTGTGCGAAGATCCGACCTACGCGAAGTTCGACCGCCCGCACATGAACGTCGAGCTGTCGCGGGGCACCAGAGTGGTGCACGGCAGCGTCTTCGACCTCATCTGTTCACCAGATGAACAGTACGATATCGGCACGATGTTCTTCGGTCCCGAATCACTCAGCCCGCGCAGGTCAGAGTTCAGCGCGGCACTGGACCACCTGCTGGACGCGCTGACCCCGGACGGGCCGTTCGCGGTCGCGTTCATGGAACACTCAGCCGGATATGATGTCGGCGAAACGTTCTTTCCAGCGACCAACATCAGCGTCGACGACGTCAACGACTACCTGAAGACACGGACCCGCGACGTGCACATCAAACGCGTCGGTACCGGCGAGAGCCCACTCCGATCGGGATACAGCGGCATGATCGTCGCGTGCGGTCGGACACCGCGTCGCGCCGGTTTCTGAATCGGAGGTCACTGTGCGGATCCAGCCACGACAGCAGATCCTGGATGTACTACGCGCAGTGGCGAAGTACTCCCGCCACCACGACTGGTGGGTGTGGGACGGCCGCGATGGCCGAAACTCGATCAGCGACGCCGAGCAGCTGCTCTGCATTCTCTACCCGGCCGCGGAGGTGGCCTTCGCCCGGCTCGACTCGCCGGACGACACGTCGGAGGACGTGCTCGCGGCGCTCAAACCCATGGGCGACAGCGTCCAGATCCCTGGCCTGATCATCGACGTCATCAGCGACTACATGGCAAGCTACACCGACGATCAGGGAACGCCGATCTTCAGTGGCGACAGCTATTTCGCGCCCATCGACCCGGAGGACAAACTGACGGACGAACAGCGCAGGCTGGACGTTGTCGACTCGTTCGCGACATCCATCTCGCTCGCGCTGTCCACCCTCGGCTTTCTCAAGATCTTCAGCAGATCGGTACGCCGCGAGGAGACGAGGGGGAAAATCGCCCGCCTTGAGGTGGCGACCAGTACCCGGCTGACCGCGGCCATGGTCGGCCTGCTGCGCAGTTTCTCGGTGAACGTGTTCGAGCCGGGTTCGCCGGAGGGCCGCTCGCTGTGCCGCACCCTCAACCAGGGCCAACTCCCCGATCGCGTTGTGCTGGAGAACTTGCGCCAGCGCCTCCAGCCGGTGCGCGCGAGCATCCGTGACGCGACCCTCGGGCTCAGTCAGGACACGGCGCTGGACAACGAGAACATGCTGTTCGAATGTGGTTGGTCGTGGGGTGTCGTGCGGGAGGCTCCGGTCGTCGAAACCGACGAGCCGATCGGCGAGCAGGTGACCGGAGTGGCGCTCGGCGCGCCCTACCTGTACTTCACCGAGGTCGCGCTTGACGCGATCGCCAACCTGTTCTCGGAACGTTCACGCGTACTCGGCCTGCTCAACCCGGAGCAGCAGCGCCTCGCGCAGGCTCTCCAGCTGCGCTGGGACCTGACCTTGAGCTACTGGTTCAACCTGGCCACGTTCGGCAGTGGTCGGTGGCCGGTCGAGGACATTCCCTGGCGTGCCATCGACGATGAGGAGAGCGAGTATTTCAGTCTCGTCGTCACGGGCTTCGTGCTCCAGGAACTGCTGACCCATGGCGGCACCGACAACGACCTCGCCCGAACGGTCGCGGTTCTTGAGGAACTCGCCGTCCGTGGCCGGGTCAACCGGCGGGTTACGTCTGACGATCCCGCCGTCGGCCTGCATCTGCCGGGTGTGCGCCTCGACCTCAGCGGCCCCGAGGTATACGGCCCGCCGACGTGCTGGGTGGTTTCCGACTTCACTCCGCTGCTGCTGAAACGATCACTGCGCGCCGCTGGACTGGCTCGCAGCATCGTGGTCCGGGACCGGCTGCTGACGGTCGCGAACGAGGCCCTCGACCACATGTGGGGTCGGCGGCTGACCATCGGAGCGGCGGCTGGACTGTGGGACGATCCGACTTCCCTGCTCGGCACCCCGTCCAACCAGGCGCGTCCATCCTGGTACGCAACGGAACGCGTGATCGAATGCCTGGTCACCGCGGTGAACACGATTGGCCGGCCGCCGGTGCGCAGCAGCCAGCTGATCGAGCTGACCACCGACCTGCTCAGCGAGGCCGACCACCTGTTCAGTCAATATCGAATGGGCATCTCCTCGGGAGAAGGCTCGGCACTGGACGCCGCCATGCTGCGGATCGAGACGAAGCTGCAACGTGCGCGGCTGCTCCTCTACGACAAGCCGGGCACGGCCAACGCACTGTTGATGGACGCTCTGCGGGAGCTGGACGAATTGGCAGTGGCGCGCGAGGACGTGGCGAGGAGCGTATGAGGCGATGTTGGTCTTCGCGATGTCGGACAAGGGCGGCACCGGACGGTCGGTGACTGGTTGCAACCTCGCCTACCGGCGAGCGTTGCGCGGCAGTGACGTGTGCTATGTCGACTTCGACTTCGGTTCTCCTACCGCGGGAGCCATCTTCGAGGTCAAGAGCGCGTCGACCGGAACCCTGGGCGGCGGCGTGCATTCCCTTCTACAGGGCCGGGTTGCCGAGCCCGTCCGACTCAACGTGTGGGCCGAGTCGGACCGGGGCGACCTGAAGCCCCGGCCGGTCAACGCGGGCGAACTCGTGCTGTTTCCCGGCGACAGCGGTGGCGGCGAGTTCCCGATGAACCCGGAGGTGGTGCGCCGCTGCACGGACCTGTTCCTCCGGCTTGAGGAGGAATTCGACATCAGCTTCATCGACCTGTCCGCGGGACGCTCGCACGCGATCGACGCCGTGCTTGAGGTCACCGGGAGGTCCGAGCTGAGCAATATCGTGACCAGATGGATGGTGTTCCACCGATGGACCCGACAGCACATCATGGCAGCGGCCGACCTGGTGTTCGGCGAGCGCGGACTGGTGAAAACCGGAATCGGCTACCACCACGATGGCGACAGGCTGCGTGATTCCATCAGATTCGTCCGAACAGCGGTGTATGATCCCGCTTCACCGGAGCTGTCGCAGCTTCGGCCCGCGCAGGCGGCCTGGCTGGTCGAGACCAACCGGAGCCTTCAGGAACTGGCTACCCGATTCGGGCTCGGCCGCAGCGCTTTACTCGGCCACACACCCATGGACCATGTCCTGCAATGGCAGGAGCAACTCATCTCCAACCAGGACACCACCAAGGCGATCGCCAATTCGGACACCGTCGCCGCCTTCGAGGAACTGGCACGACGACTGACCGACGACTCGGTGTGGGAAGGACTGTGATCCCGCCCTTTCCGTGATTCGCGAAACCGCAGCAACGCACAAGGAAAGTAGAAGGGACGGCCGTGGACACGACGTTTCGCGAACTGGCCGCCGAGTCACGCATCGAATCGGTGCCGCTGTCGCACCTGTCCATCGAACTCGGCCACCTCTACATGGAAGACTTCGCTGCCGGACCGAACCGCCTGCGATCGCAGTTCACCCGGGTCGCGCCATGGGTGAAAACCGCGGAGGAGTCGATCCTGGCCGGCGCGGTCGGCTCGAAACCGGAGGCACGGCGTCGGACACGGGTCAGCACCTGTTTCCTGATCGACGACTACTTCACCCGCTTCTCGTCGCCGGCGCAGGTCGTGCCGGTGCTGCGCGCCGCAGCCAAGGCCGCCCGCCTCGATATCGACTACCTGGCTCGCGAGTCGGCGTGCGCGGTGGCGAACGGCGTGCCACTCGCGGAACTGGTGGCCAGCCGGCTGACTCCGCTGCCACCCGAGGAGACCAACGGTTCGCGGCCGCCAGTACTGGACTCCGGCTGGCTGCCGAACGGATCGCGATCGCCGAACGATCACGGCGGGGAAGCGATGCGCGGAAAGACCTGGTCGCCGCCCAGCGAGATCGGCGCGCGCAACCACTCGGTGTTCGTGGACGTGGAACTGTGGCGCGACCGGGGCGACCGCCGGGTCTACTCCTGTGCGTTCCTGGCCGCGATCTGGCAGTTGCTCCGGCTCGGCGTCCTGCGCAGCGAGGGTGCGAGTGTGGTAAGCCCGGTGCTGATCGATGACCACGACCTGACTGAGGACTGGGACGACCTGCCGCCCATTCTGCAGTTGCGCGACACCGCGCAACCGTTCTGCGGATATCGGACGTTCTCCGTCCTGCCAGCACGATTCCTCCAGGTAGAACACGCCGTTCGGGTCATCCTCAGCCAAGTCGTCCCGCAGTCCGAGGTACTCGATCACATCATCGAACGCGGAGCGCGTGACGGCATGGCGGTCTCGCGCGATGTGACAGAAAGGGTCGACTATGTCTTCTTCAACGGCTGGTGACCCGTTCCGCGATCCGGGAGGTGTGTCTTGCTCGTCCTCGGGGAGATTCGCACCTGCATGCTGCAGAACTCCAAGCCGCTCGGCCGACCCGTTGTCGCTGACCTGCTGAGGCTGGTGCCCGGCGAGCGGGTGCGGCTCTCCGAACGCCCCGTCGCGCACGCGGTCTCACCGACGACCACCACCGGGGTGGACTGCCAACTGCGAACCGCCTCCTGTTCGCGATGCCGGGGCGTCGGCACGGTAGCCGCACGTGCGGTCGTCACAGGAGGCCGGATCCTCCAGGGTTCCGCGTACGTGCGACTGATGCCCGGCACAGCGGACCACCGGCTGGCGTGGTCGCACTATCTGGCGATGCTCGGCGTCGTCGAGACAATCGGGAAATTCAACCTTCCCGACCTCACCGAAGGTTTCCTGGCCGGACACGAACCGGGAAACACTCTCGATCTCGGCGCGGTAAGCGAACGAATTGTCGGCACCGTGCAAAGGGCTCCACAGCTCGATCACGTCATCGCACTGCGTTCCCGACGTACCCGGATGCGGTGGGCAGCCGTGGTCGCCGACGCCGACGCTCGCTCCGACTCCGATCGCCCTGGCGGCGAACTCGTCATCGTCGATGACGTCGTCCGGACATTCAGGCTCTCCGTGTCCGCGAGTGATCTCGACAACGTTGTCGGATTCTGCGAAAACCTCGCGCTGCACGACTGGATACTGACCACACTGCTGAACATCGTCGAACGTGCCGAGATCGACTGGACATCGAACGCCGCCGCCGAGACCAAACTGCGGCCCGTCGTCAGTAACCTCCTACACCTGTGGATGCCCGGCGCACACGTCGACGAGGCACTCATGCCGTTGTGGCACAGCCTCGAACGACGGCCAGGCTTCACGCGGCAATGGGAGGCCACGGTGACGCGCATTCGTGACCAGCTCGCGTTGAGCACCATAGCCGCGCTGAACAGGCGCTGACCGGCGGCCAATGGACGTGAAGTGAACGTCGAACGGAGCGAAACAGTGTTACATCACGGCGGCGACGGCACTAGATCGATTCTGCGGAAAATCGTCGTCACGACGCTTGTTGGCGCGGTCGCGTTTCCGCTGACGAACCTGCTGTTTCAGTCCCAGGCAGAGCAGTTGGCGATGACCGCGGCTGTCGGCGCCGTCGTGTTGGCCGTCCAACTGCTCGTCGAGATGGAGCAACGACTCGCCTCCGTCGAAGCCAAGCAGGCCGAGTATGCCGAGGCCACCAAGGACGTGGTCGCCAACGGCTTCCAGAAGGTCAACGACGCCACCCAACTGTTCGCACGTGTCGAATCGGTCGGGCTGAAAACCGACGCGATCACGCAACTCGTGCAACGAGCCGCGGCCATCGGCCCGAACACGCCGCCGCTGGTGGCAACATTCATGCAGCTGGAAATCGAACGAATCACCCAACTGTTTCGTGAACTCGCGGAGCACGAGGTCACCTACAGCGGTGAGGATCGGGACTGGCTGCTCGCTCTGACGAACAGCGTCACGGCCAGCATCGACGCGCTCAGCCTGCCCGTCGTCGACGCGGGCGGTACCGGTCGACGCGACGGATTCTGGGCGTCCGACCTCGGGCTGCGCTACCTGTACCTGCAACAACAAGCCACCCAACGGAATGTCCGAGTGCGCAGGGTATTCGCCGTCGACGGCTGTCCGGCTGAGCGCGACCCGAGCCCAGAACTACTGCGAATCTGCCGCACCCAGATCGATCTGGGTATCGAAGTCCGCCTGCTCTACTCGTCGTCAGTGCCGAGCACCATGCGCCGACATCTCTACGACTTCGTCCTGTTCGACGACGCCCTCACCTACGAGGTGGCGACCGCTGCGCCGGTCGAGGAGGAAAACCCACTCATCCTCAACACTCGGCTGATACTGGACAAAAGACTGGTGGAGGATCGAAAGATGAGATTTGGGACGCTATGGAACTCCGCCGTTCCAGTGCCGTAACGATCAACTCTTGTCCGACATCGTCATGAGTAGCCGATGTTCGCCCGGCCCAAGATAGTCGTTCACCATTTCCCGGCTGGTGAAGCCCGCGCACTTGTACAGCCTGACCGCGTTCGCGTTGCCCGGATCGACAGTCAGGTGGAACGTGCTGATACCTTCCTTGCGCAACGTCGCCAGTGATGCCATGAGCAGTCGGCGACCATGCCCCCGGCCTCGAAACGCGTTGCGGACGGCAAGGGCGAGCAGCCAACCCTCCGTCCGATCCAGCGTCGGCGCGGCCAGCGAATAGCCGATCAGAGCGTTGCGGTGTTCGGCTACGAGCCAACAGTCGCGGTGCACGTCGAACAACTGCCTCAGGACAAAAGGCTGATAAGCCAGGGCACCAAACGCCTCGCCATCAACGGAAAGCAAGTCGGCCAGATCCTGTTCGTTCGCCAACCTGATCCGAACTTCCAGATCATCGGGATGAAAGGCGTCCACACCATGGTGGGTGCTGCGTGTCACGCGCACATGCTAGCGCAACGAGAACGGTCCACACCCCGGCATGCCAGGTGAGAACCAAAATCATCAGATCGTGGGACTGCGCCCAGCCTGGCCCAGCCACCCGGACAAACACACCGCCTACCCCACGGCAAGCGGCAAGGCATCGCGTTCCCCGCGAACTGGTCGAGGCACTACCGCATCTGGTGCTCAATCTGCCCAGAGTGGCCCCCATGAGCTGAGGCAGTGGTTGTTCGAGCTGATCAAGCTATCCATTCAGGCGCGCTACGAGACGCACGAGGCCAAGCTGGGAATCACGGCTTTCAGGGACGCCGTCCAATCAAACACATCGGCCTTGACTGGGTAAAATCCCTGGTCAAGGCCAGCTTGAACGGAAAACCGCTGGGCAGGGCCGCGCCTTGCCACTCATCCGAAGCATCATTGTCCATCATTTGAGGTGATCTCACCAACGATTGACGTTGTCGCCGTCTGAGTCCGGACGACACGGGCAAGCCATTCATATAGGACAGCGCTACCTGCAGGCGTGGAGTCCCTGGTAGATGAGTTCTCACCACAAGATCCATCACACCGAGGACTCCACGTGATTGCCTATCGTGCCACACTCGACGTATCCCGCGAACTGGCCGAATACCTCAGCCGCCTGCTGCGTGCTGAACGCCGTCGACGCGGTACCCGCACCGGTGCCAGGGCGCTGACCTGCTTCCGGCAAGCCGTGTTTGGCCTGCGCTGGTTTCGTCAGAACGCCGAGGTGACCGCCCTGGCCCGCGATGCCGGCATTTCCCGCGCCACCGGCTACCGCTACCTCGACGAGGTCATCACCGCGCTCGCTGACCAAGCCCCGGATCTGCACGACGCCCTGAACCGGGCCAAGGACGAGGGCCTGGCGTACGTGATCCTCGACGGGAAGATCTTCTCCGCCGACCGGTGTAGTGAGAAGACCACCAGCGTCAAGGGCAAGCAGATCGACCTCTGGTTTTCCGGGAAAGCCCACGAACCGGGCGGCAATATCCAGGCTCTGTCGGCACCCAACGGTGTTCCACTGTGGGTATCGGACGTCGAGCCCGGATCGGTGCACGACCTGACGGCCGCACGAGAGCACGTACTGGGCGCCTTGTACTGGGCCGCGTCCCAACGTGACCTGCCCACACTGGCCGACGGCGGCTACGGCGGCACGGGAATCGGGGTGCACACCCCGATCAAACAGCCCACCGACGGCCAGGTCCTCGACGTGGACAACCGCACGTACAACGCCTTGTTGCGCGGGCTGCGGTGCCTGGGCGAGCGCGGGTTCGCCGTGCTCACCGGCCGCTGGCGCAGCCTGCGGCACATCACCGCCAGCCCGAGCAGGATCGGTGACATCGTGAAAGCCGCGCTCACACTGACACATTTCGAACATCGGATGATCAAATGAAAGTCGTTGAGATCACGTCATTTGTCATTTCTGGTCCGTTGCCGCCTGTATACGATCGTATCGTCCAGATGGGTGATGCTGGGGGATGTGTGCGGGCTGGTCAGAATGATCAGGCATCCTGTGGTGTCGGCACATCGACCGGCGGCGGGTGGGCGGCGAGGAGGTGCTGGTGCTTTTCGGCGAACGGTCGCTGACGGTATCGGACCTGGAGAATCTGTGTGCGGCTTTCCTGAAGCTGCCGGGTATGCGCGAGCGCAGCACACGTGATCTCTACATCGACCAGTTCAACGGGCAATTCGCCAATACTCTCTCCGTCTCGCGTTACCCCGATCCGCAGCACGATGTCTGGTCGTTGTTGCGTGCCTGCCAGAACCATCCCGGTGGCATCCGTCAGTTCGCCGACATCGTTCGCGCCTTCCACCGTGGTAGCCGGGCAATGTTGGACCTGGACGAGATGATCGAGTACCTCTTCCCGGACGAGTTTCTCGAACCCGCCGAGCGCACCGAACTGCTCGACCTGTTGGTCGGCGCGGAGCCGCAGTTTCTTGCCACGGCAGGTCGTTACGCCGCACCGCCGTCCTGGCCAACGAGCGTCCTGGACTGGCGTGATCCGATCGCGATGGTGCACCGCCTTGAGGCATGCATCGGTGCCGTCGGCGCGCCGCCGCCGTTGTTGGTCTTCGTGGACTATCTCGCGCACCAGGTGGATCCGGTCCGTTCGGCGGAACAGCACCGATGGATCGACGCGGTGGGCCTTAAACGGGACCTCGACCTGGGCTCACTGCGTGATTTGTGCGTGGCGGCCACGGCCCGGCTTGACGAGGCGCAGCGATTTTACTTCATCGAGCGTTATTCAAAACTCCCATTGATCGAGAAGAAGAATAATGCGCGTGCAGCATCGAAGGTTTCGCGATAGGTGGCGTATGGGCGGCGGTAGTCGGTGTGGGATATTCGCCAGTTCTTGAAGTGGGACACGACCCGTTCGACCGGCGCGCGGAGTGCCGAGAGTGTGGCGTTGGCGTTCTTTTCACCTTTGTTGAGCTTGCGCCACTGGGGTTTCTTGGTGGGCGTGAATAGCGCGGCTCCCTGATAACCTTTGTCGCCGATGCCAGCCTTGGCCTTGTTCACGATTTTCGTGGTCGCGGTATTGTCGAAGGCGTTCTTGCGCCAGCGCCGTCTCCAGTTCCGTCACGCGCGCGAGCAACTGCCCGACCAGCGCCTCAAGCGAACCAGAACCCGACACCCGAAGATCATCTCAAAGGCAGTGCCCACCCGCTCCCACGACCCCACCAGCCGCTCAGATCACAGCTGAATAGCTACGTTCCAGCGTGTCAGTGCCAGAAACATCGTTGTAGGCGCTGACCAGCCCGGTACGACCCTGGTCAATAGCGCACCGCCGCCATGATCGGACTGTTCCTGATCGCCCTGTCAGCGCTGGTGGTCATCACGCGCCCGTTCGCGTCGTGGAAGGCCGGCCTCGTCGCGACCATGCCGCAGCGTTCGCGGCGGTATTGCTACTGCCGGTCGGCCGGCGATTCTTTGCCCTCGACCCGACCAACATCGACGTGTTGCTCACTGCGGTCACCGCCGCAGACCACCCTGACCTGCCACAAGAGACTCATGAAACTCACCAAATGAGACGAGCTCTTGGTTCAGGAGACCGATGAGCGACACCATCCTTTCGCCGGGGCCTACGGCGCGCTACGCATGGAACATGCCCCAAGCAGACCAGAACGCTGCGCGCCGGATCGCCGCCGAGCCCACGGCGGTCGACTGATGACCGGGCGTTCGCCGATCCGTACGGCCGGCGATGAGGCGCTGCGCCAATCATCCGCGCGTCAGCGCGACCACACCTTCAACGCGGCCCTCGACGATCCGGACACCCTCTGGATCACCCAGATCTGGACGACGAAGGCCGCGCACGACACCGTGACCAAGACCGAGGCGAACAAGGCCCGCACCCGCGCCTTCGCCGACCTGCTCGCCGAGCCGATCGAGGGCCACTATGGCGAGATCCTCGAACGCGGCGGCTCACCGTCTGATTAAGGGGTGCCGGTACCCCTGCGGATACTGGTCGAATTGCTGGAATATTCGAATGAACAGAGGGCCGCGCGGAGTGCGCCCTACCGTGGCACCCCTGGAAGGTCGGCGGTCGCTCAGGTGACCAGGCCCGTGCGGTAGGCGTACACGACCGCCTGCACGCGGTCGCGCAGGTCGAGCTTGGTGAGGATGCGGGACACGTACGTCTTGACGGTCTCCTGACTGATCACGAGCGCCGTGGCGATCTCGCTGTTGGACATGCCCTCGGCGATCAGTCGCAGTACTTCCAGTTCCCGCGGAGCCAGCGGGATGTCGTCGGATGTGCGCGCGGCGGGACGGATCCGTGCCGCATACGTGCCGACGAGCTGGCGTGTCACTTCGGGGGCGAGCAGGGCCGCACCGGCGGCGACGGTGCGGATGCCGTGCAGCAGTTGCGCCGGTGGGGCGTCCTTGAGCAGGAACCCGCTGGCGCCGGCGCGCAGCGCCTCGTACACGTACTCGTCCAGGTTGAACGTCGTCACCACCAACACCTTGACGGGACGCGCCACCCCGGCACCGGCCAGCAGGCGGGTCGCCTCGATGCCGTTGAGTACCGGCATTTGCACGTCCATCACCACCACGTCCGGGTGCAGCGTGCCGGCGAGGTCGACCGCGGCTCGTCCGTCCCCGCACTCGCCGACCACCTCAAGGTCGGGTTGAGCGTCGATGATCGTCGCGAACCCGGTGCGGATCAGTGCCTGGTCGTCGCAGACCAGGACCCGGATCGGCGCGGTTGAGGCGGTCAGGACGGTCTCCTTTCCGGTATGCGGGCCCGCACGACGAAGCCGCCGTCGCGCGGGCCCGCGCTGAACTCGCCACCGAGCATGCCAACCCGCTCCCGAAGCCCGGCGAGGCCGCGCCCGCTCCCGCCGGGGGATGCGGGGTGCGGACGTGTGCCGTCGGTGCCGACCTCCACGGTGATCTCCCGTTCGCCGTGGTGCACGTGGACGGTGGTGCGGTTGCCGTGGGCGTACTTGAGGGCGTTCGTCAGTGCCTCCTGCACCACCCGGTAGGCCGTGACCTCGGCGCTGCCCATCTCCTCCGCCGGGCCGCCCACCTCGGTGAACTCCACCGGCTGGCCGGCTCGCCGAGTCTGCTCCACGAGGGTGCGCAGCTCGCCGACGGTCGGCGTTCGCGGTTCGGTGCCGTGATCGGGGTTGAGCAGATCGAGCAGGTGCCGCAGGTCGGTGATGGCTCGCCGGCCGGTGTCGGTGATGACGGTCAGGGTCTGGTCGAGTCGTTCTGGGTCGGCGGTCAGGTAGCGCGCCGCCTCGGCCTGCACGACCATCGCCGTCACATGGTGGGTCACCACGTCGTGCAGCTCGCGGGCGATGCGGGTGCGTTCGGCGGTGCGGACGGCGTCGGCGACGTGGCGGCGGCGCTGCGCCTCGGCGGCCCGCGACGTCCGCAGCCGGGCCCCGATGCCCCACGCGAGGGCCAGGACCAGGTAGAACGTCGCGAACCCTGTCACGCCTTCTGTCGACCCGTACCTGGCGAGGGCGACGGCCAGCGGCACGTACGCCGCGGAGGCCAGGACCATCGTGGTCCACCGGTGGCGTTCCAGGTGGAGCGCCGTACTCAGCAGCGCGATGGGCAGTGCGGTGGCCGCGACCGTGTGGTAGCCGCGCAGCTGGTCGACGGCGAAACCGATCGACACCAGGGCGAGGCACGCGGCCGGCCACCGCCTGCGCACGGCCAGCGGGAGGCACTCAAGGACGATCACCACGATGGTCAGCGCGTCCATGGGGCGGGTCGGCAGGTCACCGACGACGGTCCCGTGACCGCGCAGCGCCGGCACCAGCGACGCGCAGGCGAGCAACAGCGCGAGCGGAGAATCCCGGACCGTGACGTCGAATCCTCGCCACAGGTCCGGGACGCGCCGGAACTCGATCACGGGACGAGCGTAGCGGCCGGGCCGGCCGGGACGGTGTGCCGCCGGAAGGGCACCACATGGCCCCGCCGACGGGCCAGGCACATGAACGTGATCGTCACCACCACGCCGACCAGCAGCGCGGTCACGCTCGCCTCCGGCCCGAACCCGCCGCCGCTGAGCGTGGTCGGGCCGGACATCACCGCCCGTAGCAATCCCGCCGGGTCGTTCTGGCCGGAGACGTCGGTGCCGAAGATGCCGCCCTCAGCGAAGTTCCAGCCGAAATGCAGGCCGATCGGCACCCACAGGCTGCGGGTGGCCGCGTACGCGGCGGCGAGCATGCCGCCCGCCTCGATCGCGATGGCGATCGAACTCCACAGGGTGGCATGCGGGTTGAACAGGTGCGCCAGGCCGAACAGCACGCCGGTCAGCGCCAGCGTCGCCCACGTGCCAAGACGCCGCTCGACGATCCGGAACAGGATGCCACGGAAGACCAGTTCCTCCGTCACCGCGGCGGCGGCCATGACGCCGAACAGCGCCACGGCACCCGCCGCCGAGCCCCAGCCGATCACCCGATAGCCGCCGAACAAGGCGATGTTGGCGATGACGAACGCGAACATGCCCACACCGAACAGCACTCCACGGACCAGAGCCGTGCCGGCGCCCGCGACAGCCACCTCCACCGGCGCACGGCGCTCGGTCCGTCGCACCACCCACGAGTACACCAGCAGCGACAGCACCGCCGTGGCGACGCCGAGTACCAGGGTTCCTGGCGTGTTCCAGTGCACCGCGCTGACGCTCATACTGCCGACGAGTGCGACTGCGGCGACGGCCACGAACTGCTTCACCAGTCGCATGGCATCTCCTTTCCGAGGCTTCGCGGCCGGAGCGCCGCGACTGTGCAGAACGCTATGGATTCGACGGCCAGGAATCGTCACCGCACGGTGGACACTCTCCGGTAGCTCGCACGGGGGACAAGCATGATTCCGGCCATGTCGACGCCGCGCCCGAAGTGCTCGGCAGCGGGCACGAGGCCGCGTCAAGCAAGTCCCGGTGACGACTGACTGTGCGGCGTAGCTGCGCGACTTGGGCAGCGCCGTCGAACTCGATCCAGGCCGACGAGTTGGATGGCTCGGTGGATGTCGCTCGGCTGTCGACAAGGGGCACGGGCGGCGGCATCGACGCGGTCCTGCGCGGCGCCTGCACCCGTTAGGCAGGTGAACGGAGGCCGTCGAGCACGGTCCGGAACAATCGGGTCGACATAGAGCGTTATTCAAAACTCCCATTGATCGAGAAGAAGAATAATGCGCGTGCAGCATCGAAGGTTTCGCGATAGGTGGCGTATGGGCGGCGGTAGTCGGTGTGGAATATTCGCCAGTTCTTGAAGTGGGACACGACCCGTTCGACCGGCGCGCGGAGTGCCGAGAGTGCGGCGTTGGCGTTCTTTTCACCTTTGTTGAGCTTGCGCCACTGGGGTTTCTTGGTGGGCGTGAATAGCGCGGCTCCCTGATAACCTTTGTCGCCGATGCCAGCCTTGGCCTTGTTCACGATTTTCGTGGTCGCGGTATTGTCGAAGGCGTTCTTGTCGTGCGTGCTGCCGGGTAGCGGCTCGGAGATCCAGACTGGAGTGCCGTCGAGCAGGCTGATCAGCTGGACGCAGAATCCGGTGGTGCCGTGTTTGCGGCTCCATAGTTCGCGATGCTCAGCGTAGGACCAGCAGGGGGTGATTGTGCCGTCTACCAGGCACACCTTGCCTTTCACGAGTCGGATCGCCTCCTTCGGGTCGGGCACGAACTCCGCCAGCACCGACCTCACGGCCGGCACCAGGTCGGCCAGGATTCTCGACACGGTCGGCTGCGACACGCCACGTAAGTCGCCGAGAAATTCCTCGGTGCAGTTGTGCCGGATATACATGCACGCGATCTCGACTGCCGCATACAGTCCGCACGATCTCGGGCGACCAGTCTTCTTCCGCCACGGCTTGCTCAAAGCCGTGGACACGCGCCGGACAAGCTCCTGCATCTGCGTCAGGGTAAGCCCTGTAGTACGATGGTAGCGCAACGGTCTTTCCAGTGGTTGGTTTGTTGGTGTGGTAACCCAAATCAAACCATTGCGAAAGGCCGTTGTCTTATTGACACGCCGGGTATGATCAGGAATTTTTGTAGAGTCACCTCGGGCTGCTTACGATTGCACGATGGACGAGTTTTGAATAACGCTCATAGCAGGCATCGCCCTGGATCTTGGCGATGGCGACGATCATGTCGAAGATCTGCTCGATGGACAGGTCGGCCCAGATCTCCCCGGCCTGCTGCGCCACGGTCGGCAGCGGCCGTCCGACGGCGAGCGCCCGGGCGCGACCGCCGTGCACGAGGGGACTGTCCTGGTCGGTCAGTTCGAGCAGTTCGGCGACGATGAGGCGCTTGCTGGGCAGGAAGGCGAACAGCTGGCGTAGCCAGGTGATAAGCGCGTCGGCCGGCTCGTCATCGGGGCGGGCTGCCGCGCAGCGGATGGCGATCGGCGCTCAGCCGGGCGGCCGGTTCGATGCCATCATCCACACCGGCGTCTGTGGTATGAGCCGTCACCACAACATGGCCGAGAGCTTCATCTCCTCCTCCGGGTCCCTCTACGCCGCCGGCAGTTTCAAGCTTGAGGTGCAGGCGGCGTACTTGAACATGATGGCCAACACGTTCATGGGCGCGCACGGTGTCGGTGAGATCGGTATCACCGGGGTGTGCGCGGCGGGTGGCCAACGCCATTTACAACGCCACCGCCAGGCGCGTCCGTGATCTGCCGATCACCCTGGACGAGCTCCTGTAGAGCGATTCCGACTGCCTTACCGCAGCCCGACCCGGGCGCACACGACGTTCTCCTTCAGACAGCGGCTAGACAGCGGCGCGTTCGTTGACGGGCCGGCGGCGCAGGCTTGCGTACTGGATCGCGGGCGGGTCGTAGGCCATGTCCAGTGCGCCGACGTCGGTGCCGGGCGGGACGATCTCGTCGATGCGGTCGAGGATGTCGTCGGAGAGGCTGACGTCGACGCTGGCGAGCAGGTCGTCCAGTTGTTCCATCGTACGCGGTCCGATAATCGCGGAGGTCACACCGGGGTGGGCGACCACGAAGGCCATCGCGAGGTGGGTCATGGGCAGGCCGGCCTTCTCGGCAAGCGGGACGATCTGTTCGACGGCGTCGAGACGGCGCTCGTCAGTGATGTACTTGAACATGCGCGCGCGACGCAGGTCGGTCTCTTGACCCTTGCGGATGCGGCCGGTCAGCATGCCACCTGCGAGGGGACTCCAGACGAGCGTGCCCATCCCGTAGCGTTCGGCGACGGGCAGGACCTCACGCTCGATGCCACGGTTGAGGATCGAGTAGGTCGGCTGCTCGGTGCGGAACCGAGCCAGACCGCGCCGTTCGGACACCCACTGCGCCTCGACCATGTCCGAGGCGGGCATGGCCGACGAACCGATCACCCGGACCTTGCCGCTGCGGATCAGGTCCGTCAGGGCCGAGAGCGTCTCCTCGATGTCGACAGTCGGGTCCGGCCGGTGGATCTGATACAGGTCGATGTAGTCCGTCTGTAGGCGTCGCAGGGAGGTCTCGATCTCGGTGATGATCCAACGACGGGAGTTGCCGCGCTGGTTCGGGTCGTCGCCCATCGGGTTGAATACCTTGGTGGCGAGCACGACGGTGTCGCGGCGGCCTTTGAGCGCCTTGCCGACGATCTCCTCCGACTCGCCGCGGGAGTACACGTCGGCGGTGTCGATGAAGTTGATACCGGCGTCGAGGGCCTTGTGAATGATGCGGATCGACTCATCGTGGTCCGGGTTGCCGATGGCTCCGAACATCATGGCGCCCAGACAGTAGGGGCTGACCTGGATGCCTGTGCGGCCGAGCGTGCGGTAGCGCATGATTCTCCTCCGGTGGCGTAACATGAGATAAGTGGAACGCCTTATCACTTAAGTTAGCATACGGAACACCTTCTCACTTATACGGGACGAGAGGACCTCAGTGAGTACGGCCACACCGGACCGGGCACGTCGCGTCCGGGCAGACGCCCAACGCAACATCGACGCGCTGATCGCTGCGGCTCGGGAGGTTTTCAGCGTGTCGGGCGTTGATGCTCCGGTGCGTGAGATCACCCGCAAGGCCGGGGTTGGGCTCGCCACCTTCTACCGTCACTTCCCGGAACGCTCCGACCTGGTCACCGCCGTCTTCCGGCACGAGGTCGATGCTTGCGCCGACACCGCAGCCACCCTGGCCGCCGAGCACGAGCCACTTGAGGCGCTCGTCCGCTGGCTGCGCCGGTTCACCGAATTCGTCAAGGCCAAACGTGGCCTGGCCGCAGCCCTGCACTCCGGTAATCCCGCCTTCGAGCCGTTGCCCGCCTACTTCCAGCAGCGATTCGAGCCCGCCCTCGGATCGCTGCTGGCCACCGCGGCGGCGGCCGGCGAGATCCGCGGCGACGTCAAGCCGCTGGAACTGCTGCACGCGGTGTCCGGCCTGTGCTCGTCGGTCGGCATGGATCACTCGGGTGACGAGCGGATGGTCGAGTTGCTCATTGACGGTCTTCGCTTCGGAGCAAAGCCGGGGCGGTAACCGCCCTGGAGCTGCTGTTGGCGCCACGGGCCAAGCCGGCTACCCGTCGATCGGGCAAGCATTGCCAACATTCAGCACTCCCGTCATTGTCGGGTCCAGGCGACGGTCCGGTATCCGGTCAGCGGTTTCACAGGGCGGCGAGGAAGCTTTCGGCCGCCTCCTGCACGCGATCCCGGTCGCCGGTGGCGAGCAGGTCGAGCAGCAAACCGCGGATCGTCGCGATCACCAGGGTGGCCCTGCACGTCGCCGTCGCCAGGTCGGTGTCGGGGCCTTGGGCGTCGATCAGGGCGTTCAGCCAGTCGGCGACGACATGATCGAGGAAGTTCGCGAACTGTTGCGGCGCCTGCAAAGCGCGTCCGTAGACCGCGAAGAACAGCCTGAACTCCGCTGCCCGCTGGGGTTCCGAGGTCCGTGTCCAGACCGCGCGGGCCGCCGTGGCGAGGTCGGGCTGCGGCCCGAGTGTGTCGCTGGTGGCCGTGAAAATGCGTTCCCGTAAGCGTCCGAGGATTGCTTCGAGCATCTTCTCCTTGGTGCCGAAGCGATGCACCAATGTGGTGGCCGACACGCCGAGGGCGGTGGCGACGGGCCGCCAGGACACCTCGGAGAACCCGTGCTCGACCGTGTAGTCGACCACAGCGTCCAGGAGTTGCTCCCGCCGTTGATGGTCGACCGGCCTGCCCGCCATCCAGATCGCCAACCAGATCGGCGCCGTTCCCGTCGCCGTGACCCGGCACACCGTGAAGAAGGACGAGCTGCTGGCCGCCGGCGCCGGCGCCGTCATCGCCACCGACCAGGAAGACATCGTCGAAGCCACGCGCCGACACACCAACGGGATCGGCGCCGACATCATTCTCGACTCCGTCATGGGTCCCGGAATGCTCGACCTGGCCAAGGCGGCCAAGCCCATCAGCGGCACGCTCGTCACGGTGGGCTGGCTCGATCCCAGGCCCGCGCCCTACCCGGCGAACGCGATGACCATGCACCGTTACATGAGCTTCGAACACGTGCTGGACGGCGCGGCGGTCCGCCGCATCGTGGCCTTCCTCGGTGCGGGCCTGCGCACCGGCGCGCTGCGGCCCGCCATCGACAGGGTGTTCAGCCTCGACGACATCGTGGCCGCACACCGCTACCTGGAAAAGGGCAACAACGACCCGGCAAGATCGTTGTCACCGTATAATCCCGGATGCCCATGATCACACGATTCATGATCTACACAGGGTGGATGAGGTACGCGGATGGCGGCGACCTGCCCGAGCCGGGGGATAGGCCAAACGCGACGGTGTCCGGTTGCAGGCGGCCCACTGGTTTGCCCAACAGGATAAGAACGGCGCAGTGCCTCATTGCACTCTCATGCCGCGACGAGCGCGTACGCCGAACGTCTGACTCTGCCGAGAAGTGCGTGACACTGCGGAAACTCTCGCGCCCGCTGTTGCTCGTAGGGTTAAGCAGCCACCTCCGCTCGCTGCGCCGTCGTGGTCAGCGGCATCCGGGCACGCGTGCCGACCGCGCGGCTCGCACGACGGATGAGGCGCGCGTACGAGGCGATCATGCGGCGGCGACCGAACTGGCCGCGGCTGGCCAGCAGGGCGGGAACGAACTGGTCGCGGCGAGCCAACACCTCTGCCCAGGCCGCGGCGACGGCCTCGGGATCGGGCGCGGTGACCAGGCCGCGGCCGGCCACGATCGACGCGCAGTCGCCGACATCGGTAGCGACCGGGATCGCGCCACACATCATGCCCTCGATCAGACACAACGGGGCCGCCTCACCGAACGCCGAAGTCAGCGACACCACATCGGCCGCGGCGAACAACACCTGAGGGTCATCGCGCACCCCCAGCCGATGCAGCCGGGACGACGCCTCCAACCCGACCAGCGCCAGATCAGCGGTCAGGTGCCGGTTCGCGGCAGTCATCCCCGCACCACACATCACGACGTGCGCGTCCGGTCTGGCCGTCAGGAAAGCCGCCGCGGCCGCCAGGAACAGCGGCACGTTCTTCATCAGGTCATAGCGCGCGGCGAACGCGATCACCGGCGCGTCGGGCGTGATGCCCAGCGCACGCCGCAGTCGGGCCCGGGCCAGCCGGTCGGGGCGGAACCGGCGCAGGTCGACACCGTTGCCGATCACCTTGAGTAGGTCGGCGGGGATCCCGGCGGCCCGGTAGGCCACCCGGGTCGACTCGGCGCAGCAGACCAGTGCCGCGATGGCCCCGGTGTTCACCGCGGTGCGCAACTGGACCAGGGCTTCCCCCTGGTTCTCGGGATCGGAACGGTGCAGGCAGGTGATCACGGGTTTGCCCCGCATACCGGCTTGGTTGACCAGACGCAGCGGCTGCTCCTTGAGCGTGAGGAGCACCTCGACACCGGAGCTCTCCCGCTCGAACGCGGCCAACTCCGCCTCATCGAACTCCGCCGGCCCCGTGCTGCCCTCGCGCAACGCGGACACCGACACGCCCGCGGCGACAAGCTTGCGATAGCTGGCATCGTCGCGCATGTGCTGCAGCGTCGCCTCACGGTGAACCTGCCCGTGAATGCTCAGGACGCGATGCCGCTGGCCGCAGCCGTGCAGGCCCGTCAGGACGTCGCTGTGCAGGATGCGCGCTCCACCGCTGAAGAACCCCTCGTAGAGGGACAGCACACCGAGGTCACCGGCCACCCGCACATCGTCGGGTACCACGTGTTACATGCGCTGCCCTCGCCTCCCGCGCCGTGAAAACGCCGCGTAAATTCGTCTTTCGGCGCTGCCGGAGCTCGCCTACGCACCCGATGAGCCTGCGCCGTCACGCCGATGACCGGATGCGCGCTGATCAGCCCCACTGGTACTTGAGGAACTTCCCGTCCAAGGTGACCACCACGCGATCGCCGCCCGGGTCTTCCCGGCGGTCCACGTCTATCTTGAAATTGATCGCGCTCATGATGCCGTCGCCGAACTTCTCGTGGATCAGTTCCTTGATGGTCGGGCCGTACACCTGGAGCACCTCGTAGAACCGGTAGATGGTCGGGTCGGTGGGCACCGGCTGATCCAGCGCGCCACGGGTGGGTTGCGCGAGGAATCCGGCGATCTCGTTCGGGCCGAGTTCCAGCACACGGGCCGCGGTCTCGGCCTGGTCCTGGCTCAACGGGTGCTGCCCGAGCAGGGCGGCGGTGGTCCAGGCAAGTGGTGTGCCGAGGGTGTCGGCGAGGGATTGCCAGCTCAGGCCCAGCCTGGCCTTCGCGGCCAGCACCCTGGCGGCGGTCTCCTGCTTGGTCATCATGGTCGCACGGTAGGCCCGAGGGATTGCCGGCGCGTTACCGGGGTTTCGCCGTGGCCGAGCTGACCGGGTGCGTGCCCCGTTGCGGGAGGCTGGCGGCATTCGCGTGCCGGGCAGCGATTGCGCGCATTCTGGGGATCTCGTCGTGATCCGTGCCTCGCCCTCGACCGACGCCCAGGCAGTACGCCTACTTCGGCGCCTGGAAGCCGCCGATCTTCTGCTCCAGCAGTTCGGCCAGCCGCAGCGGGGTGCGGTCCTCGAACATCGGACCGATGAGCTGCACTCCGACCGGCAGGCCCTCGGGGGACCGGCCCGCGGGTATGGCGGTGGCGGGCAGGCCGGGCATGGTGGCCAGGCCGGCCCAGACGAGCTGGTCGAAGTACGGGTACTCGACGCCGTCGATGTCGATCCGGCGTTCCAGCGGATTGGGGTTGTGGTCGTGCGGGAACGCGGGAGTCGGCGTGATCGGGCACACCACGGCGTCGAACTCGGCGAACAGCTGCCGCCAGCCGTGGCGGTGGAGCTCGCGGCGGTTGTTCGCCTCGATCCAGTCGCGGTGGCTGAACACCATGCCGCGCAGCCGCGCCGCGTCGAGACTCTGGTCGTCCGCGCTCAGTCCGGCGGCGCGGGTCCGCAGCTGCTCGTACGCCTCGATGGGAAAACGCGCGACGGAGCCCGAGAACAGCAACTGCGTGTAGAGCGTCGCGGCTTCGGTCAGATCGGGCAGCAGCGGACTGTGCCGTTCGACGCGGGCGCCGCCGTCGACCAGCGCGTCGGCCACCCGGTTCACCCCCGCCCGCACGGCGGACCCGGTCGGAATGAGCGGATGCTCGTCGAGGACCAGGACCCGGAAGTCGCCGAGCCGCTCGTGGCGCGCGGGCGGCAGCGTCACGTCGTACGCCACGCCGAGCGTGAGCGGGTCCGGTCCGGCCATGACGTCGAGCAGCAGCGTGAGGTCGCGGGCGGTGCGCGCCATCGGACCGACGACGGCGAGGTCGAGGTCGACCGGCAACGCCGGCGCGGACGGCGGGACCATGCCGCGGTTCGCGGCCAGCCCGAGTGTCGGCTTGTGCGCGTAGACACCGCAGAAATGCGCGGGGGTGCGCAGCGAACCGGCGATGTCGGAGCCGATGGACAACGCGCCGAACCCGGACGCCAGGGCCGCCGCCGATCCGCCGGAGGATCCGCCCGAGCGTGCGATCGTGATCCCACGGGTTATTGGTGGTGCCGTAGATCTCGTTGAAGCTCTGGATATCCTGCAGCCCCAAGGGCACATTGGTCTTGCCGAGCACCACCGCGCCTGCGGCCTTGAGCCGCGACACCTGCACCGCGTCCTCGGCCGGCATGTAGTCCCGGTGCTGCGGCATGCCCCAGGTCGTGGGCAGCCCGGCGATGTTGTAGGACTCCTTGACCGTCACCGGAATGCCGAGCAGCGGCCGGTCCTCACCGCGGGCGCGTGCCTGGTCGGCACGGCGCGCGGCGGCCCGTGCACGGTCGAAGTCCGGCACGCAGATCGCGTTGATCGCCTTGTCGTCGCGCTCGATACGGGCGATCGCCTCGTCGGTCAGTTCCACCGAGGTCACCTCACCGGCACGCAACGCGGCCGCGAGTTCTTCGGCCGTCGGAAAATTCCACTCCATGAATCCGACCGTATCGGCCTCTGGAGCAGGTCATAAAATGCCGCCTCGCGCAACGGGGTTCCGCACAACGGGTTCGATGTCTGAATGCTCATGATGCTCACGGTGGAGTTGACCACGCGAACTACCCCGCCCCACGTCATAACCGCCTTGCCCAACGCCGGCCCACACCACGGAGGAGGTCAGGAGCCGGTTGCTGCCCTCCAAAAGTAAGTCTCATCAGCGCTTCACATGTGCATCCGCAGTGCAGCCCGGCTTGCCGCTCCGCAGCTCGGGACCGAGGGGCGGCACGGGAAACGCCGACCGGCTCGCCACAGGACACGGACGCGACGGTCAAGCTGTCGCCAGGCCGGCCCGGCCGCCTCGTCCGCCTTCGTCACTGCCGCAGGTCGCGCGGTCCCGGTTGGGCGTGGCGGGCCACGCTGGAAACGTGCTGGGCCACGGTGAGATTGCCGACGTGGGCATTCCGGATCAGGTGCAGACTGCATACTTGATCCTGCGCGTTGAGAATCGCATTACGGGCGTCCGGGCTGATGGGCTGAGGAGCCCACATCAGGGGGTACATGACCATGTCCTACGACTCCACGCCAGACACTCTGTGGCATAGCCTGCGAGTCGCCGAGCTGATGGGCGAGCTGATCAAGGAGTTGCTTGACCGGTCGATCCGACACGACCTGAGCAAGACCCGCGAGCCGGAGCGGGCCGTCTATGACGAGGTCGTGCCGCAACTGCGTGCCACCACCTACGGCAGCGCGGAGCATCGGAACCTGGTCGACGCGATGGGCGAGGGGCTGCGACACCACTACGCGCACAACCGCCATCACCCAGAGCATTTTGCCGACGGGATCAACGGCATGACCCTGGTCGACCTGCTTGAGATGCTGGCGGACTGGAAGGCTGCCACCGAACGCACCTCGGATGGTGACCTCGCGGCCAGCCTGACGATCAACCGCGAACGGTTCGGTATCGCACCACAGCTGATGGACATCCTGGCAAACACCGCTCGCCACTTCGGGTGGCTGCCCGCGGAGCCAGACCGAAACGCGGAGCCAGACTGAAACGCAGTGCCATGACACGGCGTGGCCGCCCAGATCGACAGTAGCGTCCAAACGACCTATAACCTCACGATCAACGGCACTCACACCTAGAGCGTTATTCAAAACTCGTCCATCGTGCAATCGTAAGCAGCCCGAGGTGACTCTACAAAAATTCCTGATCATACCCGGCGTGTCAATAAGACAACGGCCTTTCGCAATGGTTTGATTTGGGTTACCACACCAACAAACCAACCACTGGAAAGACCGTTGCGCTACCATCGTACTACAGGGCTTACCCTGACGCAGATGCAGGAGCTTGTCCGGCGCGTGTCCACGGCTTTGAGCAAGCCGTGGCGGAAGAAGACTGGTCGCCCGAGATCGTGCGGACTGTATGCGGCAGTCGAGATCGCGTGCATGTATATCCGGCACAACTGCACCGAGGAATTTCTCGGCGACTTACGTGGCGTGTCGCAGCCGACCGTGTCGAGAATCCTGGCCGACCTGGTGCCGGCCGTGAGGTCGGTGCTGGCGGAGTTCGTGCCCGACCCGAAGGAGGCGATCCGACTCGTGAAAGGCAAGGTGTGCCTGGTAGACGGCACAATCACCCCCTGCTGGTCCTACGCTGAGCATCGCGAACTATGGAGCCGCAAACACGGCACCACCGGATTCTGCGTCCAGCTGATCAGCCTGCTCGACGGCACTCCAGTCTGGATCTCCGAGCCGCTACCCGGCAGCACGCACGACAAGAACGCCTTCGACAATACCGCGACCACGAAAATCGTGAACAAGGCCAAGGCTGGCATCGGCGACAAAGGTTATCAGGGAGCCGCGCTATTCACGCCCACCAAGAAACCCCAGTGGCGCAAGCTCAACAAAGGTGAAAAGAACGCCAACGCCGCACTCTCGGCACTCCGCGCGCCGGTCGAACGGGTCGTGTCCCACTTCAAGAACTGGCGAATATTCCACACCGACTACCGCCGCCCATACGCCACCTATCGCGAAACCTTCGATGCTGCACGCGCATTATTCTTCTTCTCGATCAATGGGAGTTTTGAATAACGCTCTATGTATTGGCAGGCACCGTGCCGGTGCTTGTCCACAACCGTTCGTGAGGCAACGACGTGTTGCTCGGCGCTGGGGCGGCCTATCATCGCGCCGGATTTCTTGCCTTGCCGCATTCGGGCATCGCGTAGCTTGCGCCATTCCGAGATTTGCGAGGAGTACACGCCGTGTCCTCGGAGGTAGGCGCCGCCCTCGCATGCCGTTTCGCACGCGGTGAGGTGATCGGGTTTCTCGGCGGGGTGAACCTCCGACGATGTCGGGGACCCCCTTACGCGGTCCAGGAGTACTCACCTTGTCATCCTGGACCATCGGTACGACAGGCATCAGAGACCTTCAGCTCTCGCCCTGCGTCAGGCGGACTTGCTACGAACCGCTGCCCTCATCCGATTCTGACATGCAGGGTATCGCAATCGATTTCATCTCCGCTGTCAGTAAAGCAAATCCCGACACGGTTGTCACCCTGGCAAAACCGCCCCTCGGTGCTCTCGCACGGTACACAGGGCAGTGCCGTGACCGGCCCGTCCGGGTGGGCCGCCATGCCCACGATTGCGCGCGATCGCTTCGATACCCCCATCACCGGCCCAGTATCACCCGAGATCACGCGCCGGACCGGGTCGCTTTCCGTTGAACGGACCAGACTCACCCATCCGAGCCCCGGCTGTCTACGCCCTGCGCGTGGGCGCGGCACCGTGCCGGCGGATGTCAACCCTCCCGGAAGTAGCCTGGCAGAAAGGCACATACGACAGCCTCACTCGGTTGGCCTTCGCGGGTGAGAGGTACTGACGTACCCAGATGATCACGCAGGCAGCCGTCTCAGGATCATCATGTTGTGACGCGCGATATCAACGAGGCACCATCGCCGAGCAGCTGGGTGACCAGCCATTGCGATTGGCGGCATTGGACGAATCCGGCAGGCCGAACAGGGCGTTACGACGGCGGGCGTGAAACGCCCATACATGGGGTGCGCAGATCGGATCGCCAACGGCGTGAACACGGTGTACTGCTCCTATGCCACCCCGGGCGGTCACGCGCTGGTCGGCGCCCGGATCTGGGTGCCCGACGACCAGCTTACCGACGCCGATTGCCGCATCGCGCTCGGTATCCCGGCTGAGGTCGTGTTCAAGACGAAACCTCAACTGGCGCAGGACATTCTCGTCGAGATGATCGTCGATCAGACGATGCCGCCCCGGGTCGCGGGCGACGAAGTGTATAGCCGTTCCAGCACGCCACGAACCTTCTTACCGGACAACGAGATCGGATACGTGCTGCGGGTCGGGTGCGCCTTCACCCGCAAATACCCTCCGGTCGGCGACTACGCGCGGATGCCGTCGCGGCCGACCATCTGGCCAAGCCCGGCCATCGGCGGCGGTGGTAGGTGTGCTCGGTGACCGGGTCGAAAGGCGAACGGGCCTACGCCTGGGCGTGGCTGGCCACGACCAGGCCCCCGCCACTGTCTGTTGATCCGCGAGCACCTGTGGCCGGTTGAGGAGGGGTTCGAGTTTGGCAAAGACCATTTCGGACTCGATCGTTCCCGGATCCGTCTCTACCCCGCTTGTCTGCGGCATGTCGTGCTCACCATGGCTGCGTTCGCTGTTTGCGCCGGCCGGAACCCGACGGGTTGCGGACGGAAACAGGCGCGGGTGCGGTTGGCCATGGACCGGCGGAAGCCGGTGAGCCAGCGGTGACCGCCTCGGTTGCTTCGGGGGAGGGCGACGCTCGTACGTCTGGGCGGGGGCGTCCTGCACAGGACGGCGTACAGCGGGCGGTGACCGTGATCGTCGGTGTCGTGGTCGGCCTGACGTTCCTCTTCGGGCTCGTTGAGCTGGTCCTCACCGGCGTCCGGCCAGTCGCTCCGTGACAGGAACCGGCCGGGTTCGTTCGAAGGACCGACTCGGCTGGGATAACTGTGGGCGGAGGTGGTTGAGGTGGCGGATGATGGTCAGGTCGAGATGGTGGTCGGCGACGCCGAGCAGTTCGTGGCCCGGCTCGGTGTGTTGGGCGAGGGGCTGAACCAGGCGTGGTCGACGGCTGCCGGGCGACTGGCGGCGGTCGATCAGTTGGGCGGCGGACCGATGGGGGCACGGTTCGTGGCGGCTTATCGCCCGACGGACGCGCAGTTGCGCGGGGCGTCCGCGGATGCGGTGGACCGGGTCGGGCGGTTGTCCGGGGCTGGGCGGCAGAGTGTGAATGCCTATGACGACGGTGGTGCGCGAGCGGCTTCGGCGATGGCGGCGCCCGGTCGCGACTACTGAGCCATTGGTCCGTTGTGGATGGTGCGGGCCGGGGGATCAGTTCAGGCCAAGGGGGAGGGTGGCCGCCATGCCTTGGGCGTGGCAGCCGTCCAGACGGGTCAGGGTGATCGCGCAGTGCCTTGCGGCTTCGGTCAGCTGCCTTTCCGAATGGGCCATGGCCTGGGGGCTTGCGGCGGCAAGGCGCAGGGTGGCGTGGATCCTGGGTTCGGCTTCCTCGGGCGCGCGGTGGGCGGTGACTGAGATCGTGACCGCCGCCTGGGGTGCGGACGCCAGCAGCCAGCCGGTCAGTTGCCGGGCACCGGAGCGGGCCGCCTCGGGCCAGCCGTCCAGTCGGAAGGTGGCCTGGCCGATCGGACCGCTCTGCCAGAGCCGCCAGTCTTCCCGGATCTGAACTCGGCCCCCGTTGACGTGCGCCAGGGCGGCCAGGGTGCCGAGGACCTCGTGCTCGGCCAGGCTGCCGGCCGGGCAGCCGAGCCTGCGTAGTTGCTTGCGCACGCGACGGACCGCGTTGCCGAGCGCGCAGCGCAACTCCGCGTCCTGATAGGTCTCCGCCATGCGCAGCGCCTGCAAGGCCAGCCAGGTGCGGGGTGGCTGGTCGCGGTTGATTCCCGCGTGGTGCACCACCTGCACGGCGATCGCCGGGTCGGCGGCGGGCAGCAGGGTTTCGGGTGCGGCCAGCACCGTTGCCGAAGCGCCTGCGGCCGGGCGCAGGATCGCGGTGATGCCGATAGCGCGGCTGATCAGGTGGATCGGCTCGTCACCTACCCGGACGGTGCTACCGGTCGCCTCGGGGGCGATCAGTTGGAGCAGCGCGGGGCCGGGCGGGCCGGCGCTGCCGAGGTCTGTGTGCCGGTCGCGGGCTGAATAACTCACCGCCAGCGACAACCATTCGCCCAGCCAGCGGCCACGCATCCGGACCGCGGTCAGCGCCAGCACGAGCAGCGCGCCGCACCACAGCAGGACGGTCAGCGGCCACGGGCGGCCGATGCCGAGGACGATCGCGATCAGGGCCAGCTGCCAGCCGCAGATACGCAGCACTCCGACGGTCATTGTCTCAGCTTCCCCACGGACCATGAGGATTTGGTGACACGTTTACGGCGTAGTGGGGTTTCATCGGAATTTCATTGTTCGTGGCTACTCTCGACCCGGCGCGACATGGCCGGATACTGGGGGCACGAATGACCATCGGGAGGGCGGATTCTCTGGCGCTGCCGGAGAGCCGCCGGATGACCGGTGCGGCGCGAGCCCGGATCGTCGTCGCGTTGCTGGTCGGCTGCTGTGTGGGCGTTGTCGGACTGGCGGTTCTGGGGCAGGCCCCGCAGGTTCCGGGGTTTGAGTTCACCCAGTCCGGCCACTGGGTGTACAGCACGGGGTTGCAGTCCGCGCTGCATGTCGACGGCGCGACCGGCCAGATCGACGCGCAGGCCAGCGTGCCGGGTGCGGCCGAGGGCAGCCAGGTGGTGCAGGGGGACAGCTCCGGATTCGTGGTCGGCCGGTCGCGGATCACCGGGTTCAGCAAGTCGACGTTGAGCGTGAGCAGCGCGGCGGCGGCACCGGCGCCGGAGGTGCCGGTCGGGCTGGAGGTCGCGGGCGGCCCGTATCTGGTGTACCGCAACGCGGGCCAGGTGGTTCGGCTCGGCGATCCGCTGGCGACGGTGCCCGCGGGCGGCCCGCTGGCCAATCCGGTGGCCACTTCCGACGGCACCGTGTGGCTGTTGCGAGAGGACAGCGGGGCCCTGTGCGAACTGCCGCGCGGCACCACCGAACTGGCCTGCCCCGCGCGCCTGCCGGAGGGGCACACCGGCGAATTGACCGTGGTCGACAACCAGCCGGAGGTGCTGGACCTGACCGCAGGGGTGCTGCGGTCGGTCGGCGCGGACGGGCTCGGCGCGGGCACGTCACTGGGCGTCACCTTGTCGGCCACTGCCCAGGTCGCGGACAACGCGGTGGACGGTCGGCTGGCGATCCTCGATCCGGACGCGCGGAAACTGGTGCTGATCGACACCGCAGGGCGGTCAGGCCCGGTTACCGTGTCCCTGGGGCAGGGCACGTACACGAAGCCGGTCGCGGTCTCGCACACCGTCGCGGTGGTCGACCAGACCAGCCATCGCGTGCTGACCTACGACAGCCAGGGCAAGCAGACCGGCACCACGTCGGTGCCGGGACCGACCGGGTCGCCGCGGCTGAGCGCCGGTCAGGACGGGCGGATCTATGTGGACGGTCCGGACGGTTCGCATGTGCTGGTCGTCAACGGCCAGAACGGCTCCGTGGTGGACGTGAACGTCAACAGTCAGGGCTCGGGCACGCCCACCGGCGGTCGGCCGACCGCCGGTCCGTCGACCGCCGGTCCGTCGACCGCCGGTCCGCCATCATCGTCTACAGTGAACTCTCCGCCGGTGGTCGCGAACGCGACCCCGCCGGGTGCGCCGAGCGGCATCGCGGCGGTGGCCGAGGACCGCTCGGCCCGGGTGAGCTGGGGTGCGGCCAACCCGAACGGCGCGCCGGTCACCGACTACCGGCTCTCCTGGTCGGGCGGGTCGATGACGGTCGGCGGGTCGACTCATCACGCCATCGTGGCCGGGCTGACCAACGGCACGGCCTACGTGTTCACCGTGGTCGCGGAGAACTCGGCGGGCGCAGGCGCGGCGGCCAGTTCCGGGACGGTCGTGCCCGGCATGGCGGCGGACGCGCCCAGCGTGAGCACGTCCGTCTCCGGTACCGATCTCTCGGTCAGCTGGACCGCACCGAACCTGCACGGCGCCGGCCTGGTGCACTACCTGGTGAGCGTCACCGGGCAGGGCGAACAGGCGGTGAGCGGCACGTCCGCCAGCTACTCGGGGCTGTCCGGCGCGGTGACCGTCACGGTCCGTGCGATCACCCGGTACGGCTCGTCCGGCGGGCTGCTCACCGGCAGCGCCGGCACCCGCCACGTCGACATGCCGACCGTGACCGCGCCGACGGTGAAGATCACCGGAGTGCGCAGCACGAACGCCCTCATCGTGACCGTCGACGCGACCGGCGGTTCGGCGACCTGCCAGGCGAACTTCCTTGGCAATGTCTCGGCGTGGACCGCCTGTTCCGGAAGCACGGACCTGACCATCGCGAACGTGTTCTGGGCCGGCTCGATAACGATCACCGTGACCATCAAGAACGCGGTGGGCAGCGCAACGGATTCCTGGACCGGCACGCCGAGCACGTAGTCCGGCAACTGAAAAGCCGAAGCGAGAAAACGAAGAAAGGCGAGTCGTGACCTTCACGCCCAGGGCGGCCTACGAGCTGATCGCGGAGAACGTGCAGACCGTCGTGCGCGGGAAACCGGATGTCGTCCGGCTCGCCGTCGCGGCCCTGTTCGCCGAGGGGCACCTGCTGATCGAGGACGTGCCCGGGGTCGGCAAAACCACGCTGGCGCGGTGCATGGCGGCCAGTATCGACGGCCGCTGGAGCCGGATCCAGTTCACCCCGGACCTGCTGCCCGGGGACATCACCGGCGTGATGGTGTATCACCAGCACGCCGAGGGCTTCCAGTTCCATCCCGGCGGGATCTTCGCGAATGTGGTGCTGGCCGACGAGATCAACCGGGGCACGCCGAAGACGCAGGCCGCGCTGCTGGAGGTGATGGCCGAGCGGCGGGTGACGGTGGACTCGGTCAGCCAGCGGGTGCCGCGGCCGTTCTTCGTGGTGGCCACGCAGAACCCCATCGAGATGGAGGGCACCTACCGGCTGCCCGAGGCGCAGCTGGACCGGTTCCTGATGCGGCTCTCGGTCGGCTATCCCAGCCACGACGCCGAGATGATGGTGGTGCTGGGCGAGTCCGCCGGGGTGGGGCCGGAGGAGTTGCGGCCGGTGCTGAGCATCGCGGACATCCAGCAGGTGATCGCGGAGGTGCGCCGGGTCCGGGTGGCGCCCGAGGTGGTGTCCTACGCGGTGCGTCTTGCCGCGGCGAGCCGGACCCATCCAGCCCTCCGCTACGGCGCCAGCCCCCGCGGCAGCATCGCGCTGATCAGTGCCGCACAGGCTCTCGCGGCCACCCAGGGCCGGGACTTCGTGACCCCGGACGACGTGAAGGACGTGGCTCATCCGGTGCTCGAACACCGGCTCGTGCTCACCCCCGACGCCGAGCTGAACCAGGTGCGCGCCGGTGCGGTCGTGGCCGAACTGCTGGCCACCACGCCGGCGCCGACGGCCGAGACGAGGCGCTGATGCGGCTTACCGGCCGCGGGATCGGGCTGCTCGCCGGGGCCGTCTGTTGCTACGCGTTCGGGGAACTTGCCGGGTTCTTCGTGTTCCGGGCGCTGGCCGGGGTCGCGCTGGCCGTGGTGTTGGTGGCGGCGGGCATGACGTTGGCCAAGCCGAGGGTCGAGATCGACCGGACCGTGCGGCCGGACCGGGTCGACTGCGGCGCGCCCGCGCTGGCGACCCTGGTGGTGCGCAACATGTCCACCCGGTGGCAGCCCGGCTTCGCGGCGGGCGACCACTACGGGACCCGGCTGCACCGGATCCAGGTGCGGCCGCTGGCCGGCGGCGCGGCCGCCACCTACCGGTATGAGCTGCCCACGTCCGAACGCGGCCGGCTCCAGGTCGGTCCGCACGTGCTGCGGGTGCTCGATCCGTTCGACCTGGTGCGCCGGGATCTCGTCATGGGGGACGTGACGCACCTGTGGGTGTATCCGCGGCGGCATGCGCTGCGACCGGTGCACGCCGGGCATCCCCGGCACCACCATGACGGCCCGGTCACCGACCCGCCACTGCGTGGTTCGGCGGATCTGCGTGCGGTCCGGGAGTACGTGCTCGGTGACGAGGTCCGGCTGCTGCACTGGAAGGCGACCGCGCGGACCGGTCAGCTGATGGTGCGCGAGTACGCCGATCCGGCCCAGCCGCTGGTCACGGTGGTGCTCGACACCCGGCCCTCGGCGCTGACCGCGAAGTCGTTCGAGGACGCGGTCGAGGTGGCGGCGTCGCTGCTGTCCGCGTCGGCGTTGGCCGGGCAGTACTGCCGGTTGATCACCTCGACCGGCACGGACACCCCGGCGCGCACCGGAGCGGCTGCGGCCCGCGCGTTGCTGGAGGAGCTGTGCCTTGCCGCGCAGGACGGCCCTGAGCCAGGACCGTTGGTGCCGGTGACGCGCAGCGCCGGGCGCCCGGGTGGCGCGGTCGTGCTGCTCACCGGAGCGGCGGCGGAGCTCGGCGTGGCCGGGAAGTGGCGGCCGGACGCGGTGTTCCGGTTCGGCGGCCTGTCCGCTGTGGACGGTGCGGTGCTGATGGTGCGGGACGCGGCCGATGCCGTGGCGCGGTGGAACGCCTTCCGGGCGGGGTCGCGATGACGACATCGGTAGCGCGCTTGGATCGGCTCGCGGTGGCGGGAGTGCTGGTCGGCACTGGCATCGCGGGAATGCTGTTCACGCCCGTGTTCGGTGCTCGGCCGTTGCTGGTGCCGATCCTGGTCGTCGTGTTGCTCGGTTACGGGTGCGTCGAGGCGTGTGCCGCGTTGCCGCGGCTGCGGCCTTGGCGGCCGGTGGTCGTGCTGGTGGTCGGACTGCTCGGGACGGTCGAGTCCGTCCTGTTCGGCACGACCGTCGGCGGATTGCCGACGGGTGCCTCGCTGACCGCGCTCGGGCGCGGCTTCAGCCAGGCGTGGCTGCTGACGCTCCAGTCGACGTGGCCGGCACGGCCGGATGCCGCGCAGCTGTTGTTCGTGCCGCTGGCGGTGTTGTGTGCCGCGGCGGTCGGACTGGAACTGTTGCTGCGGTTGGCCAAACCGGCGGTGGCGTTGCTGCCGGGCCTGGCGGTGGTCGGGCTCGCGCAGGCATATCAGGCATTGTCCGGAGTGGCCGGGATCGTGGCCGTGGTCGGTTATGTCGCCGCGGCCGGTCTCGTGTTGAGCCCTCGGCGCGCTGGGGTGCGGTGGGTGGCGATGGTCGTGGCCGCCGGCATGGTCGGGGTGGTCGCGATCGGCGGCCTCGATCCGGCCGGACGGCCGCCGTACGCGTTGCAGGCGAGTCACCCGGCGCCGTTGCGACAGCACCAGATCAGCGATCCACTGGATCAGATCGCGGACCGGCTGGCCGATCCGAACCAGGTGGTGTTCCGGTATACCAGCACCACGCCGGTCGATCGGTGGCGGCTGGCCGTGCTGTCCGGGTTCGACGGGGCCAACTGGTCGGCCGACCTGTCACCGCGGCGGCTGGGCACCGGTGTCGCCGCGCCGCCGGACACGACGGCGCGCTCGGCGCAGGTCCGGCTGAGTGGTCCGACCGGGCCATGGCTGCCGAGTCAGTCCGCACCGCTGGACGTGACCGGAGTGTCTCCGCTGATCGACCAGGCGACCGGCACGCTCATGCTGGACTCCGCCGCTCCGGCGAGTTACCAGTTGACCTGGGCCGAGCCGACGATCGACGCGAGCAGGCTCGGTGCGGCCGCGGTGGATGCCGGGGCGCCGGGCGGGCTCGGCGGGGTCGGCATCGTGCCCGCCGGGATCGACGCGCTCGCCAGGAAAGCGTCGGCCGGGCTGCGGCCGACCTTCCAACTCGCCCTGCAACTGGAGCGCTTCCTCGCGACCGACTATCGGGTCGCGACCGGCGGTGCCCTGCCGACCGGGCACGGCTGGCCGCAGGTCGCGTACTTCCTGACCACGAGCAAGCGCGGCACCAGCGAGCAGTTCGCCGCCGCGTATGTGCTGCTGGCCCGGCTGATCGGCATCCCGGCCCGGCTGGTGGTCGGCTTCCGTGGTTCGGCCGACCTGGTCGACGGCGTTTCGGTTGTGCGCAACAAGGACGTGTTGGCCTGGCCGGAGGTCGCGGTCGCCGGGGTCGGCTGGGTGCCGCTGGATCCGACCGAGGGGGCCGCGCGGTCCGGTGCGACCTCCTCAGGAGGGGGGACCGGGCTGGCCGGCGCGGTCGCCGCGGCCCGACAACAACTCCCGCCCGCGAATGACCTGCACCCGGCCCGACTGCCGCAGGGCGCCGAGGGAGCCGTCGCCCGTCAATTGTCCGATGTGGATACTCGCCGACTGTCGGCCGTCGCAGCGGTGGTGTTGGCGTTGCTCGTGTGTTGGCTGGCCGGGGTGCCGCTCGGCACCTGGGCACGCTCCCGCGCCCGGCGGCGACGGTCCGGCGCGGACGGGGTGATCGGCGCGTGGTCCGAGGCGCGGGACCGGCTGCGGGCGCACGGCGTGCCGTACCGGATCGGCATGACGCCCAGGGATGTGGCCCGATCCGGGGACCCGGTGGTCGGTGCGCGGACGGCGGAGTCGGTCATGCGGTTGGCGCGGGTGGTGGACATGGCGTTGTGGTCCGGTGTGCTGGTCACCGACGGCGCGACGCGGCGGGCCTGGCAGGAGGTGCGCGCGATCCGCGACGGGCTGGCCGCACGGTCGTGGCGGGTCCGGTTGTGGGCGGCCGTGGATCCGCGGTCCCTGCTGCCACCGGCGGGCTCGCGGTGGCAACGGTCGCGTCGGGATCGTTCCTGGTTGCGGTGAGCCGCTACTGGCCGCAGCGCGCGCCGCGGATGGGTACCGACTGGCTGGTGTAGACGTGCTGACCGTCGGTGCCGCGGATCTGGAAGCAGTAGCCGCGGCCGGGATCGACCGGCACCCGCAGGGAATGCTGGCGGTAGGCCATCAGCACCATGGTGTTGATGTGCTCGCCCGCCACGACCACGGCGAAGTCCAGGTCGCCGCCGTCGGCGGTCCAGGACAGTTGCACCGCGGTGCCCTGGTCGGTCGGCGGGGCGAGCACCAGATGCACCGCGGGCGTTGCGTTCGACTGGGTCACGGCGGGCCGGGCCGGGCCGGCGGCCACGGCCCGGCCGGGTTCGGTCCGGCTGCCGTGCGGAAAGATCAACGGTATCGCGGCCAGGACGACGACGGCCGCGCCGCCGATCAGCAGTGCGAGCCGCCGTTTCCGCTCGCGTGACGTGGCTTGTGTTGCCGAGTCGGCCGCGCTGTCGAGTCGGTAGATCTCGGTGCGGACCAGCCGGATCGGTCCGGTGGGCGGGTCGATGGCGTGCGTGGCGGCCTGGAAGTCGTCGAAGTCGTGGTCGTCGGCCTGCGCGGGCAGCCGGTCGCGCAGCGTCGTGCACAGTTCGGCGACGGTGGCCGGGTCCCGAGGGCGGCGCTCGGGATCCTTGGCCAGCAGCAGGCGGACCATGTTGGACAGCTCGACCGGGATGGTGGGTCCGGTGAGCGGCGGCGCTTCCTCGCGCAGCACGCGCAGGATCCACTCGTCCCGTTGCTGGCCGACGCGTCGGGGAAACGGTGGCGCTCCGGTCAGCGCGGTGTAGAGCACCGCGCCGAGGCCGTAGAGGTCGGAGGCGGCGGAATGGGTTTCGTCGCGCAGCGTTTCCGGTGCCGTGTAGTCGAGAGCGTGCGCCGGGTCGCGGGGAAACCGTTGGCGCAGAGCGAGTCCGAAGTCGGCAAGGGCGATCTCGCCGGACTGCCGGTACAGCACGTTGTCCGGCGTCACCGCGCCGTGCACGACTCCCATCCGGTGCGCGGCGGCCAGCGCGGTGGCCACCGCGCTCCCGACCGCCAGCGCCTCGCGCACCGGCAGCGCGGTCCCGGATTCCAACCGCCCGGCCAGCGATCCCCGGCACAGCTCCATCCGCACGCCCCAGCGGCCGCCGGAGTCCTCGACCGTGTCGTCGACCAGCAGCAGGCAACGCAGTGCCCGCAAGGGTTCCAGGGCCGCGCGTTCCCGATCGAAGCCTGCGCGGGTGTTCTTGTCGATGCGCTCCGCGAACATCTTCACCGCGACCTCTGCCCCGGTGTCGGCCGCTCTGCCAACGTAGACCGTGGCGACCGGACCCCGTGCCAGCGGCCGCAGATCGCTGACCGCGCAGCCGCCGTCGATGCTCATTCACCCACTGTAGGGAGAAAACACCCGCCGCGCTGGGGAGTTTGGCAGGTTCCTGCCTGAGTCCGACCGCGCGCGCGACCAGTGCCCGACGCTGGTCGGTATGCAGACCACTGGCCTGGTGAGAGTCACCGTCGCCACCCCGCGCCGCCGCATCGATCTGGCGCTGCCCGAACACGCCGCCGTCGCGGAACTTCTTCCCGGGCTGCTGGCCCGCGCGGGGGAGGGACTGGCCGACGGCACGACCGCCGACGGCGGCTGGCTGCTGCGCCGACCGGACGGCGAGGCGTTGGACGCCGACCGCACGCTGGGCGCGCATCGCGTCCGCGACGGCGAGGTGCTGCACCTCGCGCCCCGGCGGCTGGACTGGCCCGAGCTGGAATACGACGATGTGGTTGACGCGATCGCCACCGGCTCCGGCCGCACCGGTGGGCTGTGGGGACCGCGGCACACGCGCTGGGCCGGTCTGTCCGCGTGCGGCGTTGCGCTGCTGTTCGCGCTGGCCGCCGTGCTGCGGGCGGGTCCGACATGGGGCACGGCGGCCGCCTGGGCGCTGGGCGCGGCCGCGGTGCTGCTGGCCGCCGGGGTGGTCCTGGCCAGGGCGCTCGGCGATGCCGGGGCCGGGGCGGTGCTGGCGGCGGCCGCGTTGCCCTTCGCGTTCGCCGGGGGTGGGCTGCTGCTGGCTGGGACGCATCCGCTGACCGGGCTCTCCGCCGGGAACCTGCTGTGCGGGGCGGCCGCGCTGTTGCTGGTGGCGGCCCTGGCCCGGCTCGGCGTGGTGGCGGCGCCCGCGCTGTTCAACGCGGCGATCACGATCGGCGTGCTGGGCGTGCTGACCGGCTGGCTGGCCACGACCGGCGAATTCGCCGGTTACCGGGCCGCGGCCGTGGTCGGCGGGGCGGTGCTGGCGTTGTCGCCCACGTTCGCGTCGCTGTCGTTGCGGCTGGGCCGGGTGCCGATGCCGGTGCTGCCCCGGTCCGCCGCGGACCTGGTGCGCGACGACCCCCAGCCGCCACTGGCGCTGGTACACGCCGCCGTCGCGCGGGCGGACACGCTGCTCACCGGGATGCTGGCCGGGGCATGCGTCGTCGTGCTGGGGTGCGAGGTGGCGCTGATCGCCAGCGGCGACACCGCGGCGACCGTGCTGGTCGTCGTGCTGGCAGCCGGATTCCTGGTGCGGTCGCGGCTGTATCCGGTGCCACGGCAACGGATACCGGTCCTGGCGGCCGGATTGGCCGGGGCAGGCTGCCTGGCGGCCGGTCCGCTGACCGCGGCGGGCCCGCTGGTCCTGGGCGGGCCGGTGCTGCTCGCGGCGGCCGGGATCGCGGTCGCGGCCGGACTGTTGGGCAGCACCCGGGTCGCCAACCCGTATCTGCCGCGACTGGCCGAGTACGCCGAGACGCTGCTCGTACTGGCCGTCGTGCCGGTGGTGCTCGCGGTGCTGGACCTCTACAGCGCCGTGCGCGGGCTGTGGGGCTGACGGCGATGACCTCGCGACGTGACCAACTGCAGGCCTACCAGTTCCTGGTGCAGCGCTCGGTTTCCGCGCTGGTGACCAGGGAGACCGATCCGCTGCAACCGCCGTTCCGCCGGTCGACCGGGGCCCTGGTGGGCGGGATCCTGCTGGCCGTCCTGGTGCTGGCCGGATTCGGCGTGTACGGGGTGATCGTGCCGGGCGGCGCCACCAGTTGGCGCAACCAGTCCGCGGTGATCGTGGAGAAGGAGACCGGAACCCGCTACGTCTACCTGGACGGGCAACTGCACCCGGTGACCAACTACGTGTCCGCACTGCTGGTGCTCGGCCAGCACAGTCCGACGCTGTCGGTGTCCGGCAACTCGCTGGCCGGGGTCGCGCGCGGACCGCTGCTGGGCATCCAGGACGCGCCGGACGCGCTGCCCGGCCCGGACCGGCTGCTCACCGGGTCGTGGTCGCTGTGCTCCACGTCGGCCACCGACGCGTCGGGCAGCCCGGTCGAGCAGTCGGTGCTGCTGGCCGGGGCTTCGGCAGCCGGCGGTTCCGGCCTGGCCGACCGCGCCCTGCTGGTCCAGCTGGCGGTGACCGGTGACCGATACCTGATCTGGCACGGCTACCGGCACCACATCGACGACTACGGCTCGGTCGGCACCGGCCTCGCGCTGACCAACCAGCCCTGGGCCACGGTGGATCAGGCCTGGCTGGACGTGCTGCCTACCGGCGCCCCGCTCGGGCCGATCGCGGTGCCGCAGGCCGGGACGCTGTCCACGGCCGTGGCCGCCCGCACGGACATCCGGGTCGGCATGCTGCTGGTGGTCAACACCGTCGACGGCGCGAAGCAGTACTACCTGGCCGGTCGGGACGCGCTGCGGCCGATCACCGAGGCGCAGTACGACATCCAGCGCGCCTACCCGCAGACCATGGCCGCCTATCCGTCCGGCGCGCCTGCCGCGGTCAGCCTGGATCCCGCGGCGGCCGCCGCCGCCCGCACCCTCGACGCGCCCGCCGCAGCGGCGGACGACGCGCCGGGCGCGCGTCCGGCCATGGCGGGCCTGTCCGATGCGGCCACCACGGTCTGCGCCGCCTTCGCTCCCGGCGGCTCGGTCCCGCAACTGATTGTCGGTCCGACGCTGCCGAGCCCGTTGTCCGCGACGGAAAGCCGTTCGGGGACCGGAACTCCGCTGGCCGATCGGGTGTACGTGCCGCCGGGCTCGGCGGTGCTGGTGGACGCCATGCCCGCGCCGGACGCGCCAAGCGGCACCCTGGCGGTGGTCACCGACGAGGGCCGCTGCTATCCGCTCGCCTCGCCCGATGTACTCAAGACCTTGGGCTACGACACGGCAAAGCCGGTGAAAATGCCCGCCGGACTGGTGGCCCGGCTGCCACAGGGCCCGAGCCTCGATCCCGCTGCCGCTGCCCGGCAACCCATCGGATGAGCAGCGCATGAGGAAAGCCCCCAGGTCACGACCCAGGGGGCTTTCCTCATGCGGTCACTTCTTCATGTCGGTGAACACGCTGTTGAGCAGGGCAGCGGCTTCCTGATCGGCCGCGTCGTAGTTCTTCGACGACGCGGTCACGCCGGACCCCACCGCCGCGAGCCTGCTCACCAGGCTGTCCAGGTGCTGGTGCCACCGGTTGGCGCAGTAACCCAGCGCGGACGTGGACGTCCACTTGGCGTTATCGAAGCTGCTGTCCAACAGAGCCAGGCTCATCCCGGCCTCGCTGTGCGCGAGCAGTTTGGAGTTGGCCGTCTGCGCGTCGTTGGCCAGGCTGACGAGCTGTTTGCCGGTGGCGTTCACCGCGCCCGCCTGGATCTGCACGTCGGGCGGACTGCCGACATCGCCAGGGTCGAGGCTGGGGCTGCCCACCTGGCTGGTGAACGAGTTCAGTTGGCCCGTGGCGTCCTGGTCGGCCGTTGTCGCCGCGGCCATCGCGTTGTTGATGCGTGCCGAGACTTGGCTGATCACCAAGTTCTTGTCGCTCGGCCCGGTGACCTTGGCCCCGTCGCCCCACGTCGTGACGGTCAGGCCGTTGGCCTTCGCGGTGGCCAATGCCCACTGGAGATCCTCCTGGGCACGGGAGGCGGCGTCGGCGAGCACGTGGAGCGTTGACGCCACGTTCTTGCCGGTGAGGCCGGCCGCACCGTAGGCATCGGCAAGGCTGGTCAACTCCCGCGTGTTCAGCGCGCCGGCCTCGTCCGGCCAGTGGCTGTTGAGATTGCGCACCCCGACAATGAGATCCGCGGCACACTGCGTGCAGTGCGCTGCCACCGAGATCCATTCGTCGGCACGGGCGCTCCAGTCCCGTGGCTTGGCGTCGCGCAGTCCGGTGTATCCGACCATGTTGGAATCCCCATCACCAGTTCGAAGTGGAGCGGACCTGCCAGAGTTCTTCGTCCAGCAGTTCCACCGAGTGCAGGTTCGTTTCGCCCGGCTGGGCCGCCCGTGGCAGGGTGAAGCTCTGCTCGCCGGTGCCGGCGCGGCCGCGCAGTGCGGACAGCACGCCGTCGGACTCGGCCGAGGCGGGGCGGCCCTTGCCGGGCTGGTTGCCGGGTCCTTCCGCCGTGCCCGGCCGGAGGGCGGCCAGACCGGCGCCACCCATGCCCCCGTGCGGAGCGCCGCCGCCCATCGGGACCGCGCCGACGGTGCTGTTGGCGTTGCCGGACTGGACCTCCTCGCTCGCGGACTGCTGCGTCGGGCGGCCGGTCGCCATCATCGGCAGCGACATCGCGCCCGCTCCGCCCAGCGCGCCGCCCGGCAGGGATGTGGCCACGACCGGGGCCGATCCGCCGGACAACGACGCCGATGCCGAAACCACCGCCCGGCAACGTGGGCATGGTCGTCGTGCCGGTCAGTCCGGCAAGGGACGGGCCGACCCCCGAGGTCAAGCCGGACAGGTCCGGACCGGTCAGGCCGCTGCCGGCGTTGGACACCGCGTTGCTCAGCCCGGAGAGGTCCGACGACGAACCGCCGCCGCCCAGGCTCGACTCAAGGCCCTGCACGGCGGACAGCGCGTCGGTCGCGTCCGTCGCGGTCTTGGTCAGGTCGGACATGGACACGTTCGGGGTGCTGGTGTTCAGGCCGGGCACCAGTTCGGCCGGGTTGGCCGCACCGGCCGCCGCGCACACGGTCAGCATGGACGAGTCGAACTGGGCGCCCAGCGCGGTCATCCGCGCCCCGGAAGCCTGCTGGATCGCCACGGCCGCGCCCGCGGTGAGCGGGTTGGAGATCGCCGCCAGATACGCCTGGTAGAGACCGGAAACCTCGGCGTGCGCCTCGGGAATCGCGCTGGCCAGCGTGGTCAGGTTCGCGGCGACGCCGGAGGTGTCGATCCGCTCGCCCCACGTCCGCAGTTCCGCCTGCGAGCGCTGGAGTTTCTCGGACAGCGCCCGCCCCGCATCGTCCGTCCATTCGGGAGTGAGGTTGCCGGTGCGGGTGCGCAGTTCGGTCTGGGCGGTGTCCATCCAGCCACGTGCCTCGGTCCACATCTGGGCCGCTTCCTGCAGCACGGGGACGCTGGCCAGCTGGGCGGTGATCATCGCCATGTGGGTTTCGATGGGCAGCAGGTTGTACGGGATCATGGTTGCCTCCTCAGACTTCAGGCATGCGTGGCGGTGCCGGATGTGGCGGTGCCGGTCCCGGAGGTTCCCGAGGTCCCGGAGCCGAGCTGTTGTTTGGTGAAGCTGACGACTTCCTGGGCGAACTTCGTGCCCGCGGTGAACAGCTCAAGGCCGCTGTCCAGATCGGCCGTGGAGTAGGTCGCTGCGGCCGCGTTGCCCTTGAGCTGGTAGCTGGCGAAGTCCTCGGTGTACTTCGTCAGAAAGGCGCTGAGTTCGGCGGTCGCCGCCTTGTCCAAAAGGGACATCATGATCCCTTCGACAAGACCGCTCAGGTTCGGTGGCGTGCCCAGCCGGGCGAGCGACGCGGGCATCGCCGGTGCGGTGAGCCCGGTGGCGAAGGTGTTCATCGCCGTTGGATTGCCGTTGACCTCGGTTCCGGACATGTGTCCCCTCCTCAATGTGCATTACTGAACGCCGGCTCCAGCCAGGCGAGTTGGATCAGGTTGCGTGCGCCGCGCCGGTCGACCAGCCAACCTCGGCCCGGCGGCAGCACCTGCGGGCGCAGCCCACCCAGCAGCGGGCCTTCGTCGCGGTCGCCGGACATCATCAGGCCGGTCGCGCCGACCTCCCGCATCCGAGCCAGCACGGGCTCGAACAGTCCGCGCGCCGCGCCGCCGGTGCGCCGGGCCGCCACCAGGTGCAGGCCGATGTCGGCGCCCTGCGCGAGCAGCGGGAGCAGCGGCATCACCGGATGTTCCTGATAGGCGGCGACCATGTCGTAGTCATCGATCAACACGAAGATTTCCGGGCCGTGCCACCAGTTCCTGGCCCGCAGTTGCTCGGCGGTGATGTCCGGACCGGGCAGCCGCTTGCTCAGTTCGCGCGCGACCTCCGCCAGCAGACCGGCGCTGTGCACGTCGTTGATGCCGGTGCCGGCCAGGTAGCGCTCGTCGATCTCGCCGAGCAGGTCGCGGCGGTGGTCGATCAGCACGATCCGGGCCTGCTCCGGGGTGTAGGCCCGGCAGATCCGCCGGGCCAGCAGCCGAAGGAACGCGGTCTTGCCGGCCTCCGTGTCGGCCAACAGGAAGAAGTGCGGGTCGGCGGCGAAGTCCAGCCGGACCGGGGACAGGTCGTGCTCGTGGATGCCGACGGCGAACCCGGCGTCCTGGCCGGTCAGCTCGTCCGTCGCGGGCAGTTCGTCGTAGCGGAGCAAGGCCGGCAGCAGCCGTACCGAGGGCGCGGGCTCGCCCGGCCAGGCCGACGCCACCGCGTCGACCAGCGCGCCGAGGCCGCCCGCCAGACTGTCCGGATCGGACACTCCATCGATGCGCGGGAGCGCGATCAGCATCTGGTGGCGGCTCATCGCGATCCCTCGACCAGGGGTGCCGGCCGGCACGGTCTGCGCGGCCCGCCGGTCGATGATCGAGTCGATCGGGTCGCCGATCTTGAGTTCCAGCTTGCTGGCGAACAGGTCCCGCACGTTCATCCGCAGGTCGAACGCGCGGGCGCAACTGGCCACCACGTGCACCCCGTAGGAAAGGCCGCGCGCGGCGATGTCACCGACCGCGTCCTCCAGCTCGGGGAAGTCGCCGCGCAGCGTCTGCCAGCCGTCGATGACCAGGAACACGTCGCCGTACGGGTCCTGCGTGAATCCGCCCTCCGCGCGCAGCCTGCGATAGCTGACGATGCCGTCGATCCGGTGCTCGGCGAACTGCCGCTCGCGGGTGGCCAGCAGGGTGGCCACCTCGGCGACGGTGCGCCGGACCGCGCCGGTGTCCAGCCGGCCGGACACGCCTGCCACGTGCGGCAGCCCGGTCAGCGCGCCGAGGGTGCCGCCGCCGAAGTCCAGGCAGTAGAACTGGGTTTCCCTCGGGGTGTGGGTGAGCGCGAGGCTGGTGATCAGGGTGCGCAGCACGGTGCTCTTGCCGGTCTGCGGGGCACCCAGCACCAGCACGTGCCCTGCCGCTCCGGCCAGGTCCAGCACCAGCGGGTCGCGGCGCTGTTCGAACGGCCGGTCGACGATGCCCAGCACCGGCCGCAGCGTGCCGGCCGGTTCGGCGGTAAGACCGCGATCGGGATGCCTGACCAGTCGGGGCAGCAACGAGTCCAAGGTGGGCGAGGTGTCCAGCGGTGGCAACCAGACCTGGTGCGCCGGGGTGCCCCGGCCGGCCAACCGGCCGACCAGGATGTCCAGCAGGGTCTCGCCGACGGTCTCCTCGGACTCCTCCGGCGGCGCCTCGATCACGTCGACCGGCAGGTTGGCGGTCGTGTACTCGTGCAGCGCCAGACGCTGCCCGGCCGCTGTGGTCGCCGGTGCGCCGATGACGCGCTGGTAGACACCGGAGACGTAGGCCGCGCGGAACCGTTCCATCGGTTCGGTGCCGACCTTGATGTAGCCGTGTCCCGGCGCGCGCGGCAACCGGAACGCGTCCGGCACGCCGAGCGCAGCGCGACTGTCCATTTCGGAGAAGGTGCGCAGCCCGATCCGGTAGGACAGGTTCGCCTCAAGACCGCGCAGCCTGCCCTCGTCCAGCCGCTGCGAGGCCAGCAGCAGGTGCACGCCCAGCGACCGGCCGACCCGCCCGATCTGCACGAACATGTCGATGAAGTCGGGCTTGGCGGAGAGTAGTTCGGAGAACTCGTCGCAGATCACCAGCAGGGTCGGCACCTCGGGCAGCGGCGCGCCTGCCGCGCGGGCCTTGTTGTAGTCGCGTAGCGAGGCGAAGTTCCCGGCCGCGCGCAACAGCTCCTGGCGACGGATCAGCTCGCCGTTGATCGCGTCGGTCATCCGGTCGACCAGGTGCAGTTCGTCCTCAAGGTTGGTGATCACGGCGCTGGTGTGCGGGAGGGTGTCCAGCCGGGTGAAGGTCGCGCCGCCCTTGTAGTCGATCAGCGCGAAGTTCAGTGAGCTGGGCGGATGGGTGACCGCGAGCGCCAGGACCAGCGTGCGCAGCAGTTCCGACTTGCCGGAGCCGGTTGCGCCGATCAGCAGACCGTGCGGCCCCATGCCGTCCTGCGCGGATTCCTTCAGGTCGAGCTCGATCGGCGCGCCGTCCGCCCGGACCCCGATCTTGACCCGCAGTCGGTCCCGGTCCGGCCGGGGAATCCAGGTCTCCGCCGGGTCCACCGCGAACGGGTCGCCGAGTTCGAGCAGTTCGGCCAGGCCCAGCGCGGTGGTCATCGGGACGTCGCCGCGCACCCCGGCGGTCAGCCGCAGCGGCGCCAGTTGGCGGGCCAGCCCCTCGGCCGCGACCGGGCCGAGCGTGTCCGCCCGGCCGAGCGGGACGGGGCCGTTCACGTTTTCGCTGACCAGTTCGCCGTCGGCGCGCACCGCGAGGGCGACCGTGGTCCGGTCCGGCAGGCGCGGCGGCGGGGTGGTCAGGTCGAGCACGGTCACCCCCTCGACACCGCCGCCGGAGAGCAGTTGCGCCGACCCGGTGACCGAGCCGCCGTCGAGCACCACGACGAGGTGCGGGCCGGCCAGTCGGACGTCTGCGTCCGGATCGAACCGCGGCCGCTTGGCCAGTTCGTCGGCCAGCGTCGCCTCCAGTGCCGGAATGGACGTGGCCACCAGCCGCAGCGGGCCGAGCGCGTCGGCGCGGTCCGGGTGCAGCGCGTGCGGCAGCCACTTCACCCACTCCCAGTCCGGGCGCAGCGCCTCCGCTGTGCACACCGCGATCCGCAGGTCGTCCGGTGCGTGCAGCACGGCGAGCTGGGCCAGCAGCGCACGGACGAGACCGAGCGCCGCGACCCGGTCGCCGCGCAGGTGGATTCGGCTGAATCCGTTGACCGCCATGGCGATCGGCAACCGGTCCACCGTGGAATGCGTGGTCAGGAAGCGGCGCAGGGCCAGCGCGGAGAGCGGTTCCAGTTCCTCCAGCGGCTTGGTGTCCGGGGCGACCAGGGTGACCGCTGGCCGATGCGGGCCACGGCCGATGCGCGCGACCCCGAAATCCGGATCGCTCTTGCGCCGCTCCCACAACCGATGACCGGTGGCCAACGACCACAGCGCGGCCGGATCCGGGTGCAGGTACTCCATGGCGGTGCGCTGCCGCCGCACCGCGCGCCGGAACCGCAGCCGGTGCTGGGCCAGGTGCCGCAGATAGCGGCGGCGGGCGTGCCCCATCTCGCGTTTGCCGGGGCCGGCGCCCTGCACGAAACCCATGACCCCCATGCCGAGCATGCCGACGCCCATCATCCCGTAGATGACGTACCGGACGGTCCCGCCCGTGCTGCCCGAATACAGCAGCATCATCGCCGCCATCATCAGCACCATCGGCAGGATCATCAGCAACTGCGCCCACTGCCGGGACGGCGCCGTCGGAATCTCCGGCGGCGCCTGCAACATCAGCTCGCCGGAGGGCATGTCCGGGGCCGGTTTCCGCGCTGGCCTGCGCACCACGACTGTCGCCACGCCGTTGATCGTCCGCGCCGCGGCGCGTTGTGTGGGGGCGATGGCAGGAACGTGCCGTGCGAGGTGTTCGCGGTGGCCGGCGAACTAACTTCGGTGCCTGGCACACCATCACCACATGAGGGAGGGATCTATGGCTGGCAATCAGCTCAATGTGGACTTCGCGTCGTTGCAGAGCCTGACCAGTTTCACCGAGAGCAGCCAGCAGGACCAGGCGAACGCGAGTTCGTCCTACAGCCAGCGCGCCAGCGACACGGTGTCCACCGGCCTGGCCGGCACCGTGCGCAACGCCGCGGCGTCCGTCGGCCAGGAGCGCGACGGTCACTGGCGGCAGACCCACGACGGCAACCAGCGGCTCGTCGACAACAACCGGCGTACGTCGATCCACTACAGCGACGGCCAGGACAGCGCGCACAGCGCCATGACCCGGACCAGCTACGGCACCGGCAGCGTCATCAACCCCTGAGTCGTCAACACCGAAAGGAGTGACCGATGAGCGACGAGTTCAAGATCGTCTTCGACTCGATGCAGACCGCGCAGTCCGACGCTGCGCGGACCGCGAACCAGATCAGCCAGAGCGCCGGTGAGCAGGTCAACCGGATGCAGGGCATGCTCGGCGGAGCCTGGGGCGACGACGCGGCCGAGGCCGCGTTCCAGTCCTACCAGATGCGACAGAAGGCCACCGGCTACCACACCGACGGCATGAACGCGGAAGGCACCGCGTACGGGAATGTCGCCGACATCGGCCAGCAGACCCTGCGGCAGGCCATCAACATCGTGTCGAACATCTGATCCGCACAACCGCGAATGCCCGGTGCGACCTGGTCGTACCGGGCATTCGCCGTGCGGAGTTTCAGTGCTCCAGCAGGAAGATCTGCTCGGGCGGTTCGGTGACCTCCGGCGCGGCAGGCAGTTGCGCGGCCGAGGCAGGTCGCCAGTCGCGGCGCCGGGCGCGGCGCACGACCACGGCGAGGGCGGCCGCGAGCAGCAGGCCGCAGAGCGCGCCCGCCGCCGACCACTTCGCCACCGTGTCGACGCGTCCCGCTTCGGCCAGCCGGACGAGTTCGGCCTGGTCCGGCGGTTTCGGGACGTACGCGGGCAGGGCAGCCGGGGTACCGGAATCGAGCTGGTCGGTGACCGCGTGGTACGGGTCGACAACGCCCGCGCCGTACTCGTCGCTGCCCCGGCCGCCCCGGGCCGGGTCGGCCGTGGCCGCCAACCGCTGGATGACCTGGGCCGCCGACAGTTGGGGCTGGGCCGCGCGTACCAGTGCCGCGACCCCGGAGACGAACGCGGCCGCGAAACTCGTTCCATCCACATAGGACTGACCGGCGACCCTGGTCGCGGCGAGCACGCCGACGCCGGGCGCGACGATGCCGACGTAGGGGCCGATCTGCGAGGTGGACGCCCGCGCCCCGTTGATGTCGATCGCGCCGACGCCAAGCACCCCTGGATAGCCGGCCGGATAGGACGGCAGTTCGGTGCTGTCGTTCTGCTGCCCGTTGCCGGCAGCCGCCACCACGACGACATCGCGGCTCACCGCGTAGGCGACCGCGTCCCGGACCGCCGGGAAGTCCGAGCTGCCCGCCAGCGACAGGTTGATCACCCCGGCGCCTTGGTCGACGGCGTAGGTGATGCCCTCGGCGATCTCCTGCGGGTCGATCTGCAGGGTCTGACCCTGGTCGTTGAGTTCCCGGTCGGTGACCCGCACCGGCAGGATCCGCGCGTCCGGCGCGACACCGTGGAAACCCACGCCGGGCACCGGATCGGCGGCGATGATGCTGGCCACCTCGGTGCCGTGCGACTCACAGTCGAACGTGGCGGGCTCCCCGACGGAGGTGTAGAAATCCCGGCCCGGCAACACTTTGCCCGGCCGGCTCAACTGCGGATGGTCGGTGTCGACGCCGGAATCGACCACAGCGACCAGCACGCCCGCGCCGCGACTCTCCGGCCAGACCCGGTCCGGGTCGAGCAGTTGCTGCGCCCACGGCAACGCGGCCACCACCGGATGCGCGGGCTCGGCGTCCTGGCAGGCGCCGGCCGGGGGAGCAGCGGATGCCGGAACCGGGCTGAGCACGGGCAGTGTCGTGGCGGCGAGCGCGATGGCGAGCAGGCGAAGTCGTCTCACCCTGGTCATCGTCCAGGCGAGCGGGCCGTCGTGCGCGCGCGTGGCCGCAACCGGCCACGTGCGATCGCCGCCCGAATCCCGCGCACACACTGGGTTTCATGGACATTCCCCTGCAACTGGACATGCACGTCGAATACGAGCGGATGGCGCGGGACGTCCGCTCGTTGCGGGCGCGGCTCGGCGAGATCCGGGCCGGCGCGGAATCCGACGACGGCCTGATCACCGCGGTGGCCGGCGGTTCCGGTCAGCTGCTCGAACTCCGACTGGACCCGCGCATCTACCGGGCCCCGGACTCGGCCGGGCTGGCACGGGCCATCACCGACACCATCCACGAAGCCGTGCGCCGTGCCCAGCGGGAAGGCCAGGCCATCGCGGCGAGTTTTCTCGGCGACGGCGCGGAATCCGCCGATCCCGTCTTCGATCCGCTGCTGTCCGCGTTGGACCGGGAGGTGCGGCATGATCGCTGAACCGTCGAGCGACCTCTGGGCGGCGATCAAACAGAAGTACAACGCCTGGCCGCCCGACAACGAGGACGTCGCCAGCCAGCTCGGCACGCACCTGGGCACCTTCGCCTCGGCTGCCTCGGACGGGCACGCCGACCTGCACCAGACCGGCCAGGCCCTGGGCAGCGTGTGGCGGGATGCGGCAGGCGCGGACATGGTGGACAGGGCGAGTTCGGTGGCGAGCGACTGGAGCAAGATCGCCCAGACGGCGCAGAGCCAGGCCACCAAGGCGCAGACCTATGGCCGCGCGCTGAGCTTCGTGAAGCAGACGATCAGCGGTACGGTCGCGGCCAACGAGCCGCTCTACGAACTGCTGAGCGCCTCGTCGCTGTTGCACCCGCTGCGCACCCGGCTGGTGAACCACCTGGCCAGTGCTTTCCAGAGCCTGGTCGGGGACGGCACCGCGAGCGAGCAGTCCAGCAGCCCCTTCTCGGTTCTGCGGCCGGTGACTTCGGCGCTCGGCGGGGCGGCGAACTGGGTGCGGCACGAATGGGACACCAAGACCTTCGGCATCGGCCTTGGTGGTGGCGTGGCCGCTTACGTACTGGCCGGTGGAGCGTCCGTGAGCCTGGTGCACACGCCGCAGGGCTGGGGTGTCACCGAATCGCTGTCCAAAGAGGTCGGGGTCAACACCGGACCCGGCGCCTGGGGCGGCGTGCAGTTCACCTACAGCAACGGCCAGAGCGTCGACGACCAGTCGAAAGGGTTCAACATCTACGAGGGCGGCGGGGGCGACGTGCTCGGCGGTGGCGGTGCGTACTCCGACGGCTCCAACGACGACGGGCAGGAAATCCAGGACTACAGCGGCTGGCTCGGCCTCACCACGCCCGGCGTGGGCGGGAACGTGGGGCAGAGCTACACCTGGGTCCAGCACATTCGCTAGCGCCCTCCGGCTCAGCGGACGCTCAGGGGCAGGCGCAGTTCGAAGATCGCGCCGCCCTCGTCCGCGTTGTACACGGACAGCACCCCGCCGTGCGCCTGGGTCACCCAGCGCACGATCGACAGCCCCAACCCGGTTCCCCCGGTGGTCTTGAACCGGTCGAAGGCCTCGCCGACGCTCGCCGGGTCGACCCCGGGGCCGTGGTCGGCCACGGTGACCGTGCCACCGGCCACGGTGATGTGCACGATCGCCCGTTCGTCCGGTCGGTGGCCGTAGCGCACCGCGTTGTCCAGCAGGTTGCGGATGGCCCTGCGGAGCAGCGCGGGATCGGCGTTCACCTTGGTCGGCGCCGCGGTCAAGGTGACCTGCGCGCCGTGCGGGTCGGTCTCATCGACCAACCCGGCGACCAACTGGTCCAGCCACACCGGTTGCAGGTTCAGCTGTTCGACCCCGGCCGCGAGCCGAGCACGCACCAACAGGCTGTCGATGATGCCGCCCATGGTCGCGGCCAGTCCGACCGTGCGCGGCAGAATGTCGGCGCTGCGGTCCGGGTTGGCCAGTGCTGACTCCGCGAGCGCGCGCAGCGCGGCGATCGGGCTGCGCAGGTCGTGCGCGGTCTCGGCGAGCAGGGTTTCCTGCTGCTGCAACGCGCTGACCGCCGGGCGGATCGCCCGGCCGGACACCAGATGCCCGGCCACCGCCAGCACGGCGAGCAGACCGAGGCCGCCGCCGATCACCAGCCACATGAACCCGTCGTGTGCCGCCTGGTCCGCGCTCACGCCCGCGACCGCGACCACCGCACCGAGGTAACCGCCGCCCGGCTTGCGCAGCGGTTCCACCCGGAACCGGACCTGCTGTCGGTCCTCGGCCAGCGCGTCGCCGTCGAACGTCGTACCGCTCTGCACCCCAGCGGTGGCCAGTTCGGACAGCGTCGCGGTATCCATCGGCACACAGGATTTCGTCGACACGTGCGCCTGGAACGCGGACGCGCCGCCGGGCAGGATCGCGAACTGCGGGCACTGCGAGTTCAGCTGGTCGGTGTTGACCAGGTGGAAGTCGATGGTGCCGTCGTAGCCGACCTGCCTGCTGATCGACGACGTGACCATGGTCAGCGTCGCGTCCGTCTGATTGAGACGCTGCGTGCTGTCGTCGTGGATCAGCAGCCAGGCGAAGACCACCAGGCCGACGGTGTTGACGCCGACGAACAGCGCGGTCATCACCCAGCGCAGCTTGCGCAACCGGTCGGCCGCCGAAACGTTCACGCCGCGCCCAGCCGGTAGCCGACGCCGCGCACCGCATGGATCAGCCCCGGCTCGTGCAGCTTGGCGCGCAACCGCTTGATCACCACGTCGACCACATTGGACAGCGGGTCGGTCTGTTCGTCCCAGCAGTGCTCGATCAGATCGGCTCTGGGCACCGCGGTCTCCGCCCGAGCGAGCAGGTACTCCAGCACCGCGAACTCCTTGGGCCGCAGGGTCAGCAGCACGCCGTCGCGGTGGACCTCCCGCCGTGCGCAGTCCATCACCAGGTCGGCGTGTCGCAGCACGGACGGTCGGCCGATGCCTTCGTGCCGGGCCAGGATGGCCACCCGCGCGGTCAGCTCGGCCATGGCGAACGGCTTGACCAGGTAGTCGTCGCCGCCGTGCTCGAAGCCGGCCACCCGGTCGGCCAGGGCGTCCCGGGCGGTGAGGAACAGCACCGGCGTGCGCCAGCCGTGCTGTCGCCTGGTGTGCACGAACCCGATGGCGTCGCCGTCGGGCAGCATCCGGTCGAACACCACACAGGCGTAGGACGTGGTCCGCAGCAGACCGTCGGCCGTGGCGATGTCGCCCGCAGTGTCGATGACCAGGCCGGACGCCGACAGCTGGGTGGCAACGCCGACCCGCAGATTCTCGTCATCCTCGACAAGCAGCACCCGTGTCATCAAAACCTCATGGGTAGGGACGGACAGTGGTTCCATGCAGTTTCGCGTACTCGGTCCGGTCGAGGCACACACCGACGAGGGTGTGCCGATCGCGTGTGGGGGCAGGAAGCCCGGTGTGCTGTTGGCGGCATTGCTCTGCCACGCTAACAAGTGGGTGGGCGTGGATCAGCTGATCGACGCGATTTGGCATGAACAGGCCGTGCCCGCCGAGGCGGCCGCGGCGGTGCACAACTGTGCGCGGCAGCTGCGCCGCGCGGTGGGCGAGCGGCTGGAGCACGGTCCCGGCACCTATCGCCTGCGAGTGCTGCCCGGCGAACTGGACGCCGAGGCGGCGCAGACCATGGCCGCGGCCGCGCGCGAGGCGCTGGCGGCCGGGTCGTGCGAAGCGGCGGCCGAGCAGCTGACCGCCGCGCTGGCGTTGTGGCGGGGCGCCCCGCTCGACGGCCACGGCTACGCCATCGCCCGGTCGACCGCGGCCCGGCTGGACGAACTCCGCCAGGAGCTGTCGGAGCAGTTGGCGGCGGCGCGCCGGCCGGCAGCCCGGTTGACCCTGGTCAGCGACAACGCGCCCACGGTCGGCCGGACGGGTCTGGAGATGCTGTTGGCGTCCGCCCGCCGGGAGGTGCTGATCATCAGCGGCAGCGGCAACGCGCGGTTCGGCAGGCTCGATCACGAGAACCTGCGGCGCGGCGTGCGCTATCGGGTGCTGTTCCCCGACGCGGCGCGGCTCTCCGGCCAGCTCAACCAGCTGTCGCTGGCCGGCGCCGAGGTGCGCACCGAGGCCGAGGTGCCGATGGAGGGCGTGGTGATCGACGGCGTGGTCGCCGTGCTGCCCGCGGACGGGGCCGGGGCGGCCGTGTTCCGGCTGCCCGGCGTGGTCGCCTCGATCGTGGGCCTGTTCGAGCGGATCTGGCCTGGCGCGACGCCGCTGATCCCGGCCGACCCGGACGCCGTCGGCTCGGGCCTGACCAGTAGGGAGCGGGCACTGCTTGACCTGCTGTGTTCCGGCGCGACCGACGAGTCCGCCGGTGCGCGGCTGGGCATCTCGGTGCGTACGGTGCGGCGGATGGTCGCGGACATCATGAACCGGCTCGGCGCGCGCAGCCGGTTCCAGGCCGGGGTGAAGCTGGCCGATCGCGGCTGGCTGTTGGACAAAGCCGGCTGAGCCGCACGATGATCGCGATACCGTGCCCTGGTGCGGGTACTGGTGGTCGAGGACGACGCGAATCTGCGGCTGGCGCTGGAGGTGGCGCTGCGCGGCGCCGGATTCGCGGTGGACACCGTCGGTGACCTGCCCGCCGCCGACCAGTCGCTGTACGTCAACGCCTACGACGGCGCGGTGTTCGATCGGATGCTGCCGGCCGGCGACGCGCTGCACTATGTCGTCCATCGGCGGCAGGCAGGCTGGAACCTGCCGGTGCTGTTCCTGACCGCGCGCGACAGCCTGGCCGACCGCGTCGACGGCCTGCGCCTCGGCGGCGGCGACTACCTGGTCAAGCCCTTCGCCATGGCGGAACTCGTGGCCAGAGTGGTCAGCCTGTGTCGCCGCGCGACCCTGCCGTCGGCCGCCGTGCTGCGCTTCGCGGACGTCGAACTCGACCGAGGCCGCCACGAGGTACGCCGGGCCGGCGTGCTGCTCACCCTGACCCACAAACAGTTCCGGGTCCTGGAACGGCTGCTGACCGATCCGGGAAGGCCCGTGCGGCAACAGGAACTGTACGACTACGCGTGGGACGAGGCCGAGAAACCGGCCTCGAACGTCCTGGCCGTCACGATCAACCAGCTGCGCCGCAGACTTGGCGACCCACCCCTGATCGAGAACGTCCGGGGATTCGGCTACCGGATTAGCCTGCCGACATGAACACACCCTTCGGCCTCGACGGACTGGCCCGGCGTACCGGCGCCGTCGCGCGCTCGATCAGCGCGGAGAAGCCGACCCGTGGCAACGGCGCGGGCGGCGCGCCACCGAGGGCACCGGGGCCAGGGCGGCGGGCGACCTCGGCCGGGGCTGGAAGATCTCGCCGAGCATCACGATCGCTCCCGGCGCGACCGCGGCGCCGGCCAGCATCGACGGGCCGGGCGTCGTCCGGCACATCTGGTTGTGACCTGTTGGTTCGCGAGGTGCGCCGGAGCGAAGATCAGCTTGTTGGGAGACGGTGTTGCGGTCCCGATCCCGCCCGCGCCCAACCACACCCTTGACGTCGTCGAGCACGCCCTCCACATCGAGGCGCCCGCCATGATGGTCTACCCCGATGCGGACGATTTGGTGCCGAGGGAAAGCTTCGACGACCTGCGGGCTGCGCTGGAATCCCGGGCGGGCCACCCGACGGGGCATCGAGGTGAACGCCCGCGCGTACGCTGCGTCCCGGCCGCAGGTCTCGCTTTCATCACCGCGACCGCCGGGGAATCAGCGCCGTGACCGCGAGCACGATCAGCACGACGCCGTAGCCGGTCGCGGTGGTCAGCAGGCTGACGCTGGTCGCGATGACGCCCGCCGCGACGGCCGGGATGCAGAACGCGAGGTAGCTGAGCACGTAGAACGCGGCGACGAGCTTGCCGCGTTCGGTGGCCGGTGCGAGCGGGAAGACGGTGCGGGTCACGCCCTGAAAGCTCGCACCGAAGCCGATCCCAGCGATCACCGTGCCCACGAACAGCAGCGCCTGCGACCCGGTCTGGATGGCCGCGATGGTCACCGCGATCCCGATCGCCAGCGCGGCGGCGCCGCAGCGCATCACCCGGCCGGCCGCGACCGTGCGCAGCAGCCAGATCGTCGCCGCACCCGCCGCGGCCAGCGTGAACACCAGCAACCCGCCGAGCAGGATCGAGTTCGACCCGGTGACCACACGGACCAGGCTCGGGCCGAGCGAGAGATAGAAGCCACCCAACGCCCACGCCGCGATGTCCAGCAGCGCGATGGTGGCGAACGCGGACCGCGCCGCAGCCGGGACGCCCACCTTCGGCCGGATCGCCTGCCGCGCGCCGGGCATCATCGGCGAGGTCTCGGTCATCACGATCGTGCCGATCGCCTCGACCGCGAACAACACGATCAGCACCAGGTAGACGGTCTGGCGCGGCCACGGCAGGAACTGGACGAGCGCTGCGGAACCAAGTCCGCCGACGGCCAGACCCGCCATCGGAGCAACGCTGTTCACGATCGGCCCGTGTGGTCGTTCCGCATCCAGGATCGCGGCGGCCAGTGCACCGGTTGCCGCGCCGGTCGCGATGCCCTGCACCATGCGTGCCGCGATCAGCAACGCAACCCCATCCGCGGTGCTGAACACCAGCATGGCCACCGCGTCGAGCGCGAGGGCACCGAGGATCACCGGGCGGCGTCCCACATGGTCGGACAGCGACCCGACGGTCAGCAGCGCCAGCAACAGGCACATCGCGTAGACGCCGAAGATCACCGTCAGCATGCCCGAGGAGAACGCCCAGCGCACCTGGTAGACGCGGTAGAGCGGGGTCGGCGCGCTGGACGCGGCGAGGAACGTCAGCATGGTCGCCGCGGGCAGGACGGTGGACAGTCCGGACGACAGGCGCCGGGTGGCCGGAGCGATCAGCATGGACAACCCCCAGATCAACACAGACGGTTAAAGCGAAGATAGTTGCTTTAGTCGACCGTACACGAGGCCGGGCTTAAAGCAAAGACTTCTGCAATAATGGTCGTATGTCTGCCACCACACCAGCCCGACGGCCGGGCGGACGCAGCGCGAAGGTCCGGGACGCCGTCTACACCGCCGTCGGCCAGCTCATGGGCGAGGGCAAGGCGGACCGCATCACCATCCCGCTGCTGGCCAGCCGGGCAGGAGTCAACCCGACCAGCATCTATCGCCGCTGGGGCGACCTGGACACGCTGCTGGAGGAGGTCGCTGTCGCCGCGCTCACCAAGGACGGCGACGAACTGCCGGACACCGGGTCACTGCACGGTGACCTGTCGGCGTGGGCGCGGATCGTGGTCGACGACATCACCCAACCGCGCCGGACCCGTTACCTGCGCGCCATGACCTCCGCACGGGACGAGGTGCTCACCTGTCCGTGTTGGGAGCAGCGCCGCACCCAGGCCGAGGTGATGCTGGACCGGGCAAGGGTGCGCGGGGAGCGGACGCCGACCGAGCAGCAGGTCCTCGATCACGTGATCGCACCGATGTACCACCATGTGGTCTTCGGCCTCCGAGCCGACCGGGACTACGCGGACCGACTGGTCCACGACGTCCTCGCGATGGCCTGAATCATCAGGCTGGCCGAGCCCCAACTTCCGCGTCCCGGTCTCGCTCAACGAAACCGGGGGTCATCCATCGGGCGTCCGTGTCCAGTACGCCGATTTCGAACTTCTGCGGCGCGGGTGTGTGAGTGATGGCTGTCTACTGTCCGGCCAGCTCAGCAACGACCGGCGCGAGGGCACCGGCGACGTCAGCGGCAGAGGGATCACTGGGCAGGAACGCCGGCGAGTCCGCGGCTCGGATGGCGGCGGCGTCGGCGTCGGGTCTGGCCATGAATGCGGCGACCGAGTCGCCGACCACTGGTACATGCAACGCCAGTTCCGCACCGCGAGGGTTGTCGAAGCGTTGTACCCGCTGCATCGTCGCGGCCCGCGTCTCGGTCTGTGGCAGACCGACTCGCCGGCTGGCAGTCGATATGCCGTCCCTGCTCAGGCCAGGGCGTCCAGCCAGGCGGGTTCGAGCGCGGCCAGCCTGCTGGCCACCCTTGCGTGCTGCCAGGACTCGCCGATCTCGGAGAACACCTCCAGCGCACGTTCCAGTTGCTCGCGTGCCAAGGCGGCGTCACCGAGGACCTCCTGGCACCGCCCGCAGCCGAAGGCGGCCAGCCCTTCGACGATCGCGCAGCCGTCCTCGGCGGCGAGGCTGCCGGCCTCCCAGTAGGCCGTCGCCGCCTCGGAGATGTCGCCGGCCGCCTCCGACGCGTCGGCCAGCCGCAGCAGGCTGACCGACAGCCGGTTGCGGTACTGCGACATCTCCGGCGACCGGTAGTAGTTGACGACCGTGTTGTGCACGGTGATCGCCTCGTTGAACCGCCCCAGTTGGTGCAGTGCCATGCCCAGCAACGACAGCGACATCTGCTGGCCGTGCACGTCACCCAGGTCGCCGAACTCCGCGAGCGCGGCGCGGATCCGGTCGGCGGCCTCGACGTGCCGACCCAGCATCAGCTCGACGCGTCCGCAGTGGTACAGCGCCCAGGCGGCGGCGTTGCGGTTGTCGGCATGGCGGGCGGCACGCCACGCGCTCTCGTGGGCCCGCAGCGCCTCGTCGTACCGGCCGCGCACCGAACTCAGTGCGGCACCGAAGAAGTTGAGCTGCACGGCCTCCTGCTCCGGCAGTTCAAGGGCCCGTGCCGCCACGACACCGTGGCCGAAGATCTCACACCACAGGGCCACGTCCACGCGGATCGCCGCATAGCTGCGGCCCGCGCTGCAAAACGCCAGGGCCCGCTCGTACCGACCGGCCCGCGCCTCGTGCCGCAGCGCGTCCAGCCACAGCGGTTTTTCAGTGTCCAGCCACGCGATGGCCTCGGCCCGAGTGGCCACGGGCGGATACGGCGGCGGGGCGTCGTCGGGCAGGCAACCCGGCGGAGCCAGCAGCAGCGCGGAGTGGGTGGCAACGCTCAACACCCAGGCGGACAGCCGGTCCCGCACCGCGTTGATGGTCTCCTGCGACTCCTCAAGCGCCAGCCGCTCGCCGGCGAACACCCGCATGAGGTCGTGCTGCACGTACCGGCCGACCGCGGTTGCGGCCTCCAGCATGGAGGCGTCGACGAGTTCCTCCAGCCAGTGCTCGACGAGGTCCTGGTCGACGGCGCACAGCGCGGCCGCCGCGTCCACGGTGACCTCGTGCCCGGCCACCAGCGACAGCCAGCGGAACACCGACCGCGCCTCGGCGTCGCATTGTCGGTAGGAGACCTCGAACGCGGACCGGACCTCCAGGTCGCCCGCTGTCAACACGTTGAGCCGGCGCCGCTCGTCGTCGAGCTGGCTCACCAGGGCGTCCACCCGCCACCGTGGCCTCGTCGCCAGCCGGTTGCCGGCGATGCGCAGCGCAAGCGGCAGATTGCCGCACAGCTCAACGACCCGCGCCACGGCGACGGGTTCGGCGTCGGCCCGGCTGTGGCCGATGATCGCCGCGAGCAGTCCGACCGAGTCGTCGGGGCGCAGCACGTCCAGCGGGATCCTGGTGACCGACTCAAGGCCGGACAGCGACCGCCTGCTCGTCACCAGCACGAGACAGTCGGGGCTGCTGGGCAGCAGTGGCCGCACCTGTGCCTCGTCGATGGCGTTGTCCAGCAACAGAGCCATCTTGCGGCCGCGCAGCATCGCGCGGCACAGGCTGGAGCGTGCCTCCATGTCGGTGGGCAGCTGTTGCTCGGGGAGACCGAGCGCGATCAGCACGCTGCCCAGCGCCGCTTCGCTGGTGGCTGGTTCGGCACCGACACCGCCGAGGTTCACGAACAGACAGCCGTCGGGGTAGCGGCGGGCCAGCCGGTGCATGGCGTGCACCGCGAAGGTGGTCTTGCCGACGCCGGGTGCGCCGAACACGCTGACCAAGGTGGCGGTCCGGTAGCCGGCACGCGGTATACCGTCCAGCAGCGCGACCAACTCGGCCAGTTCGCTCTCCCGGCCGACCAGGTCGGCGACCTCCGGCGGCAGCTCGCGCGAAACGCGTCCCTGCGCGGCCGGTTCGGCAGGTTCTTGCGGCTCCGGATCGCGATGTCCGACCACTCGCAGGAATTCCGAGCGAGCGGGCTCAGCCAGTTCCAGTGCGTCGAGGAGAGCACTCAGAGTTCGGCGCTGCGGGTGCCGGACAAGGCCGCGTTCGATATCACTGATCGCACGGGTACTTATTTTTGCCCGAACAGCCAACATCTCCTGGGTAAGGCCGACGGACCTGCGGTACCGTACCAACATCCGCGCAAAGGACAGGTCCGCAGCTCCGCCCGCCATCGCTCGCACCAACCCCTTGCCCGCACGCATGGAATGATTTTCATAATGCCGCACAAAACGATTGTGCGTTACCGCCTTACGGGCGATCGGCAGTTGGTGTCACTCCAGCTCGCGGATCCACATTTCGACTCACAGAAACACACCGACGAGTTCTGTGGGCGGAAATTCGTGGTGACCGGTGGTTGACCGGTGCTTGGCTCGGCACGGTCCGGTGGAAATGTGGGGAGGTCTCTGATGTGGGAAGTGTCACCGCGACTGGTTGCGCAGTTCGCCACTGACGTTGAGCACCTCGTCACAGTTGGCGGCCTGCTGCCCGGTGGCCGGCGTGCCCGGCGCGTCGCAGGTGATGTTCGCACCGACCGTCTGACCGGCCGGCACCTCGATCGGCGTCACCCAGTGGTAGTCCTGGTTGCGGAAGGTCTCCAAGGCGATCGTGGTGATCGTCTGGGCGCCGAACGTCACGGTCAGCAGGCCCTCGTCGCCCTGGAAGTTGGCCAGCACCAGGTCGGTCACGTAGAACATCTTGCCGGAGGGCACCTTGTAGGACTGGGTCTGCTTCGCACCGCCCGCGGTGTGCACCTCGATCGTCGCGGAACTCTGCTGGCCGCTGCCCACGGTCCCGGCCGGACCGGAACCGCCGCCGCCCGACTGGCCGCCCCCCGCCCTGGCCGCCCCCACCCTGACCGCTGCCGTTCGGGCCGTTGCTCGCGGACGGTCCTGGCGCGAGCTGCCCGGAATTCACCTGCTGCCGCACGGCGTCGTCGGCGGCCTGCTTGGCCGCACTGTTCACGGCCGGACGTACCAACGTGAGCCAGGCGATCACCAGTGCCAGCAACAACGCCAGCAGCGCGAGCAGCCAACGGGGCAGCACCGCCATCTGGACGAGTTCGCCGTTGAGTTTCTTCGAGTCCTGACCGAACTGAGGTTCGCTCGTCGGCGCCGCGCTGACCTGGAACTGAGTGGTGATGGGTTTGCCGAACCAGTTCAGCTTCTGCGTGCGCACCCGCAGCGCTACGTCGGTGTCCGCACCGGGTTCCAGTGCGCTGCTCGACGGGACTCCGCGATAGCGCAGTTCGGCGCCGGGGTCGGCGGCGTCCAGCGCCACGTCAACCGGCATGTTGCCCTGGTTGCCCAGCCGGACGTGGAAGCGGGCGCCGAGCCACCAGGTGCGACGGCGCTGCGGGACCAGTGCCGCGTCCAGCTGCGCGAACGGCTCGATGGTGACGGTCGTCTCTGGCACCGTCACCAGCTCGGGCCGTTCGGCCGGCAGCACCCGCACGGCCAGCGGCACGTCGCCGGCGCGCACCTCCGGGGAACGCGGTGGGGTCAGTGTGACGGTGACCGCACCGGATGTGCCCGGATAAAGCGACAGCCGCTCCGGCCCGATCGCTGCCCACGGCGCACACGGGCCGACCACCTCGAACGTGTAGGCCTCCACGATCTCGCTGTCGTTGCGGACAGTGAGAGTGGTCGTCGCCGTGTCGCCGGGGGCGACAACGACGGCGGCGAAGTCGAGTTCCGGTGAAGTCGTCACGCGCCGACGGTAGTCGCGGCTGACGGGTCACCGGCAGGTCATGGCGGGCAACCGCCCGGCAGACCCGATGCCCCACAAGGGCAAGGGATCTGCCCGAAGTCTCCGGGGCTGTGTTACCCCGGCGGGGAGGGAGAGCACAATGGGAGTCAGGGTTGCGGTGGCCACCTACACCGAGGATCCGTTGCTACGGGCGGGAATCGCCCACCAGCTGCGGCCTCGTCCCGAGGTGGAGCTGGTCGAGAAGGGGCAGGAGGCTCGGGCCGCGGTCGCCCTCGTGGTTGTCGATCAGGTCAGCGAGGACGCGGTGCAGTTGTTGCGCAAACTACGGCACACGGCCACGGTTCGCACGGCGCTGGTGGTCAGCAAGTTCGAGGCGGCCGCGCTGCGCACCGCCATCGAGTGCGGAGTGGCCGCGGTGGTGCGCCGGTCCGAGGCGAGCCAGGACCGGCTCATCGCGGTGATCTCGGCCGTGGCCAGGGGCGAGGGCGTGCTGCCAGGTGACGTGCTCGGCCAACTGCTCGACCACGTCGGACAGTTGCAGCGCGCCGCGCTCGACCCGAGGGGCATCACGCTGTCCGCGCTGTCCGCGCGCGAGGTCGACGTGCTACGGCTGGTGTCGGAAGGCTTGGACACCAACGAGATCGCCGACAAGCTGTCCTACTCCGAGCGCACCATCAAGAACATCCTGTCCGAGATCAACACAAGACTGCGGCTGCGCAACCGCGCGCACGCGGTGGGGTACGCCATGCGCAGCGGCCTGATCTAGGCACGGGTGCCCGAAATACCCGACGGGGCTTCCCGCCGTGGTGCCCTCGCAGCCCTGTCCGCCGCCGCCGTCGCGACAGCACGATGGCCGGCAGACATATGCGCGGAGGTGAACGGTGTCCAGAAACCGGCGGGTCGCTCGTGGCATGATCGACACCGTCACCGCCGTGCTGGTCGCGGCCGTGCTGGTCGCGGCGGCTGCGGTCGCGGTCGTGAACGTCTCGGCCGCGAACAGTCCGGCCGCAGCCGCGCCGGCGCCGACCCCGGACCAGACCGGCCGGATCGCCTACGCCGGCACCGCGCACCGCAGCCTCGGTGAGGTGGTCGACCCTGGGCAGGGTTCGACGCCGGTGTTCGGCGGCAGTCCGACGCACTTCGACGACCAGCCGTCGGCTCGCGGTGACATGATGGTGTTCACCAGCCTGCGCGACGAGCCGAACCCACAGGTGTACGTGCGGGACGCGTCCGGTGCGGTGCGCGGGCTCACTACCGGTCGCAACGCCGCGCACCCGCAGCTGTCCCCGGACCGCACGCTGGTGGCGTTCGACTCCGCCGAGCCGAAGACGGGCGGCGGGACGCAGCAGGTGATCTGGATCGTGCACACCGACGGCACGGGACTGCGGCGGTTCACCGACGGCAACGCGGACGAGACCTCGCCGACGTTCTCCCCGGACGGGGCGGAGATCGCCTTTTCCAGCACCGAAGCCGGACGCCCCCAGATCTTCACCCGCCCGGTCGCCGGCGGGGCCGCCACCCAGCTGACGCAGGAGCCGACCGGCTCGGCAATCGAACCGGCGTGGAACCCGGTCAACGACGACACACACCGCACCCAGATCGCCTACGTGCTCGACTCCGACGGCGACACCGGGACCCAACAGGACGAGAGCGTGCGTCTGATCTCGGGCGCACCGACGGGCAATCCCGTGCTCAGCGGGCCCCAGGCCGGTTGGCAGAGCAGGTCGCCGTCGTGGCAGCCCGACGGCAGCGGCCTGTTGTTCGTCAGCGACAATGCCACTGACGGCAGCACTTTCGCCCACGTGTACGTCGTGCCGTGCCGTTGCGCGGGCGAGCAGGCGACCCTGTTGCTGTCCGAGAACCGGGACGTGGACTCACCGACCTGGCTGACCGACGCGAGCGGCTCGCACCTGGTCGTCGCAAGGACAACCGAGGCGAGCCCGAATGTGGCCGCACTGCAAGACATCCGCACCGACGGCGCCGATCCGCGTGATCTCGGTACGGTCGTGCTGACCGAGGATCCCCTGGCCGCGACCGACAGCAGCAAACTGTTCGCCCCGTCGACGCCGGGCACCGACCCGTGGACGATCCGGCAGAGCTACTCGCCCGACGGCCGGCACCTCGCGGTGAGTCGGTTCGTGCACAACGGAAACGTCACGTCCGAGCAGATCTGGATCAGCGACCCGGACGGTGCCAACGCGCATCTGCTGCCCATCGCGGACCGCAGGGCCGGTGACTGGGAGACCGACGTCGAGTGGTCCCCGGACAGCAGCATGGTCGCGCTGGCCCGCCGGTCGCCAGGGGCGATCAACCGCAGGGGCGGCGCGAGCCGGATCATCATCGTGAAGGTGGCGACCGGCCAGGTCGTGGCCCAACTGCCGCCCGACCCGACCATCGACGAGGACGACGGCCAGCCCACCTGGTCGCCCGACGGCAAACTGCTCGCGTTCAGCCGGGGAACGGTGGCAGGCGGCCCGGACGGGGCGCCCCGCGACCAGCACATCTGGCTCACCAGTCTGGACGCGCTCAACCAGCAGCGTGACCTGACCGCCGCGGTGTGCGCACCGGGCTGCCGGGTCACCGACGACAGTCCGGTGTTCGCGCCGGACGGTCAGAGCCTGGTGTTCAATCGGGAGACCGACGGTCTGCTCCAGATCAACCTCGCCGACACCTCGTGCGAGGTGCTGCTACCGACGGCGCAGGATTCCTGTGCCGGTCCGGTCGCCGCGCCGAACGGGCCGTTCCAGCCGCGTGACGTGGCGTGGTCGCCGGACGGCAGGAGCATGGTGTTGACCACTCGTCGGGCGGCCGATCCGAACTCGCCGGAGATGCTCGCGCTGTTCACGCCGGCCACCGGTGTGCTGACTCCACTGGGTGCGGCACTTCCCGGCCGGCAGAAGGAACCCACCTGGGAGTCCAGCGCGCACCTGACCCTGACGGCGCCACCGACCACACCGCAGGTGCAGGTCAGTTCCGGCACCCAGGTGACGGCGACCGTCACCGACCAGGGGCCGGCGCCTACCGGCGCGTCGGTGACCGTGGCCGTGCCTATCGGTCTGCGCCTTGACGGTCTTACCCCGTCCCAGGGCACTTGTGACGTCTCGAAACTCGTGTGCGAACTCGGCGTGATTCCACCCGGCGGCATAGCGACCGTCACCGCGAACGTGACTGGACTCGTGACCGGCCAGCAACAGATCGGTTGGGCGGTCGCCGGGGTCGTGCTCGACACGGCGCCTGGTACGAACGCCGCGCAAACCGTTGTACCGGTGGTGGCTCCCAACGCACCGCCGCCCCCGCCACCACCCCCGACGGTGCAACCCCAGACGGTGCAACCCAACGTGATCATCGCACCGGGAGTCTCGGTCATCGCGAACCCCGATCCCGCCTACGTTGGCGGCCGAACCACCGTGCGCTACACGGCGACGAACGGTGGCAACACGCCGGCCACCGGACCGACGCTGACGCTGGGACTGCCAGCCGGCATTCCCGTAGCCGTACTGCCACCCGGATGCACGCAGACCGAGTGCACGCTGCCGGACCTCGCGCCAGGGGCCTCCACGGTCGTCCAGGTCGTGCTGGCGCCGACCGCGGCGGGCACTTCGACGATCATCGCGACGTTGACGTCCAGCAACGCCAACCCGATCAGTGGCAACACCACGTTGCTTGTCTTGCAGCCCAAGATCATCGCGGTGCCGGCGATCGGTAAGCCGGGGTTCGTGACCTCGGTGCGTGGCACCGACTTCCCGCCTGGTGTCCCGGTCAAGCTGGTCTGGACCCCTGGCATCACAGCCGCCGCCGCACCGACACTGCCCGCCGCCGACGGCAAGTTCATCGCGCAGCTGCTGATACTGACCAAGGACCAGACCGGCCCGCGCACGATCACCGCGTCTGGACCGGGCTTCTCGCCGGTCACCACACCGTTCCTGGTGGTGGAGGGCACGATCGAACCACCGTCCATGGTCACCCGCCACTAGGAGAGGACAATGATCCACGAGGTGGACGAGGGGCTGCGGCTGCTGCTGGCGGACGCGGGGCTGCCCAGCGAGGGCACCGAACTGTTGTTCGACGCGCCGACCACGGACTGGGCGGCCAAACGCACCGTGCCGACAGTGAACGTGTTCCTCTACAACCTGGTCGAGGACATGGACCGGCGAGCGAGCGGACAGCACGAGGAGTACGACGAGAACGGAATCGCGACCGGCTGGCGGGCGCCACCGCGCTGGTACACGCTGTCGTACCTGGTGACCGCGTGGACCGCTCGGCCGACCGACGAGCACCGGCTGCTGTCCGAGGTGCTGCGGGGCGCATCGCGGTACGAGCAGTTCCGGCCGGAGTGGCTGACCGGGTCGCTGGCCGAGCTCGGGCTGGCGGTGCTGGTCGACGTGGCCGTCCCCGCGGCAGAGGGCGCCACGTCGACCACCGACATCTGGCATTCGCTGGGCGGGCAGCTCAAACCGTCGATCAGCGTGCGAGTGACCGCACCGATGATCGGCGATCGCGACGCCGCCGCCGCTGTCGTGACCGAAGGCATGGTGGTGCGGACGAATCCACCCGACGGAGACGGCAGGCGACTGCGCTACGAGGGGCCGACCACCGCGGAGGGCACGGGTTTCTCGTCGACAAGGACCAAGCCGATGCCGGGGATGCTCCGACGCCGCGGCGGTCGGATGTGAGCCTCGCCGCAATACTGTCCATTGTGGATGAACGGGTGCGCAAGGCGGTCGCCGCCCGCCGGGCCGGTGATCCCAAGCCCGACGACCCGTTCCGGGGCCTCTACCTCAGTGACGCCGACGTCGACCGCGTTCTCGACGTGCCGCCGCCGGAGGTCGCCTGCGTCCCGGCCGAGTCGCCCGACCCGTCGTCGCGGCTCGGCCTGCTGGCCGAGGAGTTCCGTCTCGATCCGCTCGACGTGGAATTCCTCGTGCTGGCGATGGCTCCCGACCTGGACGTCCGGTTCGAGCGCCTCTACGGCTACCTCAACGACGACGTCACCCAACGCCGCGCCACGCTCCGGCTCGCCATCGAACTGCACGGCCTGCCGGCGACCGGCCCGTGGCGGTTCCGGCTGGCACCGGGGTCACCGCTGGTGGACGGTGGTCTGCTGGAGATCCACGAGCAGGATCGACCGGCACTCTCGCGGGTGCTGCGGGTGCCGGACCGGGTCGTGGGCCACCTGCTCGGCAATGACGAACCCGACTCGGCGCTGTCCGGCATCGCCTCGGTCGAGCAGCCTGCCCTCTGGCCAGAAGCGGAAGCTGGCGCCGACGCGGTCGCGGCCGGTGTCCCGTTCGTGTACCTGCGTGACGGGTGGTCCGGTGCGGCGGCGTCGGCACTGGCCAGCAGGCCGACGCTCGTCGTGGACGCCCGCACCCTCGTCACCGACCGGGATCCCGAGCAGGTGCTCGCCGTGCTGCTGCGGGAGGCACGGCTGCGTGGCGCCGGCGTCGCACTCGGACCGATCGAGGCGTTGGAGTCGGGCACTGTCCGGCGCGCTGTCGCCGCACTGTCGCACCACATCCCGTTGGTCGGGTATGGCAGTCGGGCATGGGATCCGTTGTGGGCCAGGGAATGCCCACTGACGGTGATCGTGACCGCGAGCGACGCCCCGGCACGTGCGCGACGTTGGCACCGCGCCGTCGGTAACCGGGATTTTGCCGACGCACTGTCGGTATACCGGCTCGGGCCGGACCAGATCGACGCCTCGGTCCGGTTGGCCGGCCAGCAGGCGCGTGCCGCAGGACGGCCGGTTCGGTTGGCCGATCTGCGCGCGGGGGCGTTGAGCCACAACGGAACCGGGCTGGAGCGACTGGCCCGCCGGGTCTCCCCAGCCGTCGGGTGGGCGGATCTCGTTGTGCCCGAACAGACCCAGCAAAGCCTGGCCGACGTGGTGGCCAGGGCGAAGCATCGGGACACCGTGCTCGGGCAGTGGCGGATGCGGCCGGGTGGTGGCCGCGGCCACGGCGTGACCGCGCTGTTCGCCGGCGAGTCCGGCACCGGCAAGACCCTCGCGGCCGAGGTGATCGCCGGCGAACTCGGCATGGACCTGTACGTGGTCGATCTGTCCTCCGTTGTCGACAAGTACGTCGGGGAGACCGAGAAGAACCTGGACCGGATCTTCACCGAGGCGGCCGACGTCAACGGCGTGCTGCTGTTCGACGAGGCCGACGCGATCTTCGGCAAACGCTCGGCCGTGCAGGACGCGCACGACCGGTACGCCAACATCGAGTCGGCGTATCTGTTGCAGCGCATGGAGTCCTTTGACGGGATCGCCGTGCTCACCACCAACCTGCGGGCCAATCTCGACGACGCGTTCACCCGCAGGCTCGACGTCATCGCGGACTTCCCGGTGCCCGACCACAGCCAGCGCAGGGCGCTGTGGGACCGGTGTCTCGGCACCGCGCTGCCCCGCGCCGACGACGTCGATCTGGAACTGTGTGCCGAACGGTTCGACCTGGCCGGCGGTGCGATCCGGTCGTGCGTGGTCACCGCCGCCTACCTGGCCGCCGCCGAGGGACGCCCGGTGGCCATGGCCGATCTGATCGCCGCCGTGTACCAGGAGTACCGCAAGCTCGGTCGGCTGGTCAGGGCCGAGGAGTTCGGCGACCTCGCGCATTCATCCCGACGCTAGACCGAGGAGGTCCGATGCGTGCTCACGACAGGTCCGCCCGTAAGGAAGACCCCGATGACCACAAGGCTGCCGCTCGCAGAGCCCCGGTCGATCCCGGCGGTCTGCTCGCGTTGCAACGCAGTGCCGGCAACCAGGCCGTCACGGACGTCATCAGCCGCGGCCTGAGCGAGCCCGCCGCGCCCATGGGCGCGGAGTTGTTGGCCCAGAAGGAAGAACAGTTCAACGCGAACTTCTCCGGCGTGCGCTTCCACACCGGTGCGGCCGCCGCCGAGGCAGCCGCTGCCGTACACGCCCGTGCCTTCACCGTCGACCAGGACATCGTGCTGCCCGATCCCGACCCCGAGACCCTGGACCACGAACTCACCCACGTGGTCCGCAACCAGCAGCGGCGCGCGACCGGCCACGACACCGGCGCCGGGTTCGACATGACCCGCCCCACCGACGAACCCGAACAGGAGGCGGCCGGGAACGCCAGGCAGATGCGTGGCGGCGGCCGGAGCATGGTCCAGGGCAACGGACCTGGTACCGAGACCACCCCGGTCGTCGCGACGGCGCTCATCCAGCGGACCGCGCTGTCCACCATTCAGCCCGGTATCACCGAGGCACAGGAAAGCCACCTCGACACCAACCTGCTCGACATGCCGGTGCTCGTGCCCGTGCTGCCGCCCGTGGCCACCGACCGGTTCACCAGGGACCGGTCGGCCAACCTGGGCGGCGCGACCGACGACCGGCTGACCTCCGACGCCAGCGGTGACTGGTGGGCCACGATCACCTGGCGACAGCTGATCAGAGGCGACGTCATCCCCATGCGGTACGAGGGCCAGATCCTCCGGGTGCTCCCGCAGGGCGGTGGGTCACTCGCCGCCGCGCGGGGCGAACTGCTCCAGATACGCCACGACCCCCGCTACACCAGCGACCCGCTGCTGAACGAGTTCACCAGCAACCTGATGCGGTGGCTGTTGCGGCAACAGGGCGGCGGCGGCCAAGCGGAGGTCGCGGTGACCGCCACGAGTTCCGCCGCCGGCCGGGGAGCGCACGTCGACATCGAAGGACGCCCCGGTTGGAACACGCCGGCCAACGAGATCGCCACCGACTCCGGCGAACAACGCAGGCACATCTTCGCCTGGCACGCGATGCGCGACGCGTTCCGCCGCGCCTTCAACACCGCGTTGGCCGACGGAGAGCACGTCCGGGACCGGATGCGCCGGCTCATCAGCCTGCTGGAGCAGGCGGAGACCTGGGCAGAGCTCGACAACAACTCCGACGACGGCCACGCGTCGGGCGATGAGTCCATGGCCGATGCCGGCAGCCGCAGCAGCAACGCCATGAGTGGTGTCGTGGCCGAACCAGGGCCATCCTCCCAGCCCGACGAGATGGCGCTCGACACACCGCCCCGGTCGCACTCGCCCGTACCGGCGGCGGGCAGTCCAGCGCACTCGTCGTCGCAGGCCAGCAGCACCACATCGGAACAGTTGCGGGACCGGCTGACCGAGGTGATCACCAGGGTGATGGGGCTGTTGTCGAACAACCCGTACAACCTGTGGGCCGGTGAGGGCCGGACCAACGAGGCGATCAACCGGGTCGCCCAACAGCTGAGGTTGGAGATGCGTGAGCAGTCCGACGACCAGGAACTGCTCACCAGCGTCCGCGAGCGAGCGACGAACGCCGCCGCAAGGCCCGGCCAGGACCGGCAGGTGTGGACAACCGTGCGGGACATGCTGGCGGACGCGCAGGCGGGGGACGCGCGCAAGTTCATCCAGTCGATCATCGACACGACCGACGTCGACGTCCCGATCACCGGCGACGACGAGACCTCGTCCACCTACGAGGGCAACCTGGCCAACCAGGTCGCCGTCGTCCAACACATGCTGGGCAGCGGTATGTCCACGCAGCTGATCGCGATGGGTGCGGGCACCATGCCCGCCGACTTCGACACGCTGCTCGGCGAGATCGGCGCCTGGCTGCGCCGGTTCCTGCGCCCGGACGCCCTTGCCACCAGCACGACCGGCGGCAACCGCACCGTCCACCAACGGAGCTGAACCGCCTGTGCCGCAGGGCAACACCCGCGTGCCGCACGTCCAGCCACCGGTGACCGGAAGGGCATCCGGGCTGCACCTGGTGCGGGTCGGCCGAACCTGCCGGGCCGGGACCGCCCCGGCCAAGCTGGAGACCGAGCATCCGGGCAGACGAAGGAGCGCAGCATGCCGTCGTACCTCTCGCCAGGCGTGTACGTCGAGGAGGTCCAGAGCGGTGCCCGGCCGATCCAGGGGGTCGGCACCGCGGTGGCCGCATTCGTCGGCTTCGCCGGGCAGGGACCGTTCCACCAGCCGACCCTGGTCACCAACTGGGACCAGTACCACCGCATCTTCGGTGGCTTCGACGCGGACAACTACCTCGGGCACGCCGTGTACGGCTACTTCGCCAACGGCGGTGGCACCGCGTACGTGGTGCGGGTCGGTGGACAGCGTGAGGGCGTGGCCACCGGCCAGGCCGACCAGCCGGCACAGGCACCGGCGCCGGTCCAGTTGGGCGGGCTGCGGCTGGCCGCGCTGCCATCCGCCGGCACCGAGGTGACCGTCGAGGTCGTCGACGCCGACGGGGAGAACCCGCCGGAGGACCGGTTCCGGCTCCAGGTGAGCCAGGGCGGCCAGGTCGTGGAGACCTTCGACGTCTCGACGAGGCGCAACGTCCGCAGCTATGTCGTCACCCAGGTCAACGAGCGCTCCAAGCTGATCCAGGTGACCGAGCAGCCAGAAGGACCGCTTGCCAGGCCGGACAACCAGACCGTCACCGTGCCTGCGGCGCCCGCGCTGCCGGCGACCCCGGCGAACTCGGGCACGGTCAGCGCGTCGGAGTACGTCGGTGGGCTCGACGACCGCACCGGCTTCGGCGGTCTGGAGACCGTCGACGAGGTCACCATGGTCGTGGTGCCCGACCTGATGAGCGCCTACCAGCGGGGGCTGCTCGACGGCGAGGCGGTCCGCACGGTGCAGCTCGCGATGATCTCGCACTGCGAGCAGATGGGCGACCGGGTGGCCGTGCTGGACACGCCGCCGGGGCTGAGCGCGCAGCAGGTCCGGGCCTGGCGGATGGACGAGGCCGGCTACGACTCCAACTACGCCAGCCTGTACTACCCGTGGATCTCGGTGTTCGACCCGGCGTCCGGCCGAAACCGGCTGGTACCGCCGAGCGGCCACGTGGCCGGCGTGTGGGCCCGCAGCGACAGCGAACGCGGTGTGCACAAGGCGCCCGCCAACGAGGTCATCAGGGGCGCGGTCGACCTGGAACTGTCCCTGAGCAAGGGCGAACAGGACCTGCTCAACCCGGTCGGCGTGAACTGTGTGCGGTCCTTTCCAGGACGTGGCATCCGCATCTGGGGCGCCCGCACGCTGACCTCCGACCCGGCGTGGCGCTATCTCAACGTGCGCCGGCTGTTCAACTTCCTGGAGGAGTCGATCCTCATGGGCACCCAGTGGGTGGTGTTCGAGCCCAACGACGATCGGCTGTGGGCCAGTATCCGGCGCAACATCGGCGCCTTCCTGTACGAGCAGTGGCGTGCCGGCGCACTGTTCGGCCGTACCGCTGAGCAGGCGTACTACGTCAAGTGCGACGAGGAGAACAACCCACAGGAGTCCATCGACCTCGGCCAGGTGGTGTGCGAGATCGGTGTCGCACCGGTAAAGCCGGCCGAGTTCGTGGTGTTCCGGCTCTCCCAGTTCTCCGACAGCACCAGCCTGATCAACGAGTAGTAGCGAAAGGACAGCAGCACCATGGCGGGAGACACTCTTTCCACGAACAGGTTCGGCGTGGAACTCGGCGGCGTCCCAGTGAAATCGGTCAAGAAGATCAGCGGCATGGTCGTCGAGCAGGAGGTCGTGGAGACCAACCAGATGACCCCGACTGGCCAGCCCATGAACTCCAAGCAACCCGGGATGACCAAGGGTGGCCAGGTGACGCTGACCAAGGGGTTGGACCAGGACGACGCACTCACGAAATGGATCGACCAGACCTACGGCAAGGGTGACGTGGAGGGTGCGCGCAAGAACCTGACGATCGAGTACAAGAAGCCCAACGGCGACACGATCCGGCGCGTGGACCTGGTCAACTCGTGGGTATCGAAGTGGAACCCGCCGGACCTGGACGCCGGCCAGTCCGCCAGTGCCGAGGAGACGGTCACGATCGAGTTCGAGCGAATCGAACCGAAGTGAGACGACAGATCACCAGCCTCCAGGATCTCGATGACCTGACGGGTTCCAGCGGCGTCGCGCAGGCGCACGCGCCTGCGCCGGTCAGCACGCCCAACGCGGCCCTGCGCACGGAGTTCGAGTTCGAACTGCCGCGTGGCTACCTGCACTCGGACGGCAGCCTGCACAAGCGGGGCACCATGCGGCTGGCGACCGCCCGGGACGAGCTGACGCCGCTGATCGACCCTCGGGTGAAGGAGAACCCCGCGTACCTGAGCGTGCTGCTGCTCAGCCTGGTGATCACCAGGCTGGGCACGATCACCGACGTCCACGCCGGGCTGGTCGAGCAGATGTACGCCACGGACATCGCCTTCCTCCAGGAGTTCTACCGCCGGATCAACAGCGAGGGGCACACCAGGGCCGCGATGGAGTGCCCGACGTGCGGATCGAGCTTCGAGGTGGACATCGCCGGTGGTCGCCTGGGGGAATCGTGACGTACGCGGTTGACCGGCTGCACAAGGAGATCGCGTACGTGGCATACCACTTCCACTGGCCGCGCGCGGAGATCCTCGACCTGGAACACCACGAGCGGCGGCGGTGGGTGCGGGAGATCGCCGACATCAACACGAGGGCGCGAGAAGGCGGGTGAGGACCGTGTGGCGGAGACTGTTCGGGAAGCGGGCGTCGGTTCCCGTGCCTTCGGCGGCTTCGGCACCGTCGGCGCCGCCGGACGAGTGGCGGCGGGTCGCCCCGATGACGGGGGTGGTCGGCCGTGCTCCCGAGCCGTTGGGAGAGAGCCTGGCGTTCCGGGAGGGGTTGGCCTCGTTGCGGAACCCGTCGTTGACCGGAAGCCTCGGCCACCACATCACTTCGGACGCGCCCACCGGCCGGGTCGACGGTGTGGTGCGGGTCGTGCCCGGCACGGTGTCGCGGCTGGAGCTGCCGCTGGCGGACTTGCCGTTAGCGGAGTTGCCGTTAGCGGAGTTGCCCGCACAGGTCGAACCTGCCGGTGAGCCCGCGCCGGTCGAACCTACCGCGGATCGGCCCGCGACTGCCGAGCCTGTTGCTCAGACGGCGGTTCAGCCGCCCGCACGTCGACTTCCCGTTGCCCGCGCACCGAAGCCGGTCCGATCGTCGCCCGCACCGCGTCCCGAGGCCGACGCCGACGACCCGCCTTTGCCGCCCGTCCAACGACGTGGTATCGGGGATCCGCTCACTTCGTTGCCCGACACCGCGACGCTGGCACCTCCGACTCATGCCAGGTCGTCCACCCCGAACACACCGGTAACGCCCTCGGACGTCGAACCCGCGCCCCGCGCCCCGCTCGGTACCCCCGCGTCTACTTCGGGCACCGCGTCACCGGTTGGCCCCGTGCAACGAGCCAGTGCTCCTCCTGCCACGCATCCCGCACCTGCCACGCATCCCGCACCTGCCACGCATCCCGCACCTGCCACGCGTAGCACCCTGCGGCGCCCGGTGGACAAACCACCGGCGCGGGCTCAGCCCAACACGCCGCAACCGCTGCCTCTGCCGGGCACGGGAACCCTTCCAGAGGCACCGCCTACGCCCACCGCGCGTACCACTTCGCGTACCACTGCGCAGCCCTCGGCTGTCCCCACCAGCACACAGCCACCGGCCACTCCTGCCACCGCACCGCCCCTGGCCACATCCGTCACACCCACGACCGTGCAGCGCTTGGCCACACCTGCCGTACCCACCACCACCGCACCGCCACCAGCCGCGCTCACCACCGCACCGCCCCGGACCACGGCTGCCGCGCGGCATCCGGCCGCACCCGCCAGCACGCCGCACCCGGCCGCGCTCGCGACACCCGCCGCCGCACAGCCACCGGCGACGCCTGTCACCCGCAGCACCGCACCGCCACCCGCATCGCCTGCCACCCCCACCACCCGGCCAACGTTGCCCCAGCCCGCCAGGCGCGCACCGCAAGCGGCACCCTCGCCCGTCCCGCACTCCGAGCAGCCGCACTCCGACCAGCAGGCGTCGCCGCAGCTCGCCGCTCACCCTGCCGCACAAGGACCCCCCGCACAAGGACCCCCCGCACAAGGACCCCCCGCACAAGGACCCCCGCTGCCCGTCACCCAAACCAAGCCATCGCTTTCCACGCCATCGCTTTCCACGCCGCCGCCTCCCACCACGCGTGCCGCCCGGCAACCATCCCCGGCGCCCGCCACCCCGCCGGCCCCTTCCCTGCCCATCGCGCGTGCCGTCCCAGCATCGCCCTCCACTACGCCGGCCGTGCACACCCAAGCTCCAGTCGCACCTCCCGCCCCGACCGCAGGTGCCGAACGCACCTTCCCCTCGCGCAGCACGCCGGTGTCTTCCCCGCCCGTCCAACGCACCGTCGCACAGCGTTCGCCACTTCCCACCACCAAGTGGCCGACCGCCCAGCGGTCCTCAACCCCCGAGCCATCGACACCGCGCCCTCTCCTGGCACAGTCGGACATCCCGACCTCAGTCGTCGCACGTGCCGAGGAACCCCGAACGCCGCTGCCCATTCCCACCGACATCCGGCGAGCGCCGATCCAGGCCGTCACAGGCACCGAACCTCCGCAATCCCCGTTCCCGCACCCCACACCCGAACTTGCCGCACAACCGCCGGCCGCGCAGACCGCCGCCCCGCGCAAGCACCTTCGGCTTGTCTCCCGGCCCTCCGCGACCTTCGCCCCGGTTCAACGGGCCGCCACACCACTACTCGGCCGCACCCCGGACGTCCATATAGGACATATCTCAGCGCCGTCCGACGACACCGTCCAGCCACCGCCGCAGGCTCTTCCCACCGCCCGACCGTCCGTAGCTGATCAGCCCGCACCCGATCCGCTGCTCGGCCTGGTGTCGGTCGCCCAGTTGCCGAAGTCCGGCACCTGGGAGCCCACCATCCAGCGCACGGCCTCCTCCCCGATTGCGGGCTCCTCGACCGTGGGCTCCTCGATCGCGGGCACCGAGGCCAAGCCGAGGGCGCCGATCCCGGTTCCCCGCAGCGAGGTCGCTCTCGCCTCCGACCCGCTCGACGGCGTGGACATCGACAAGCTGGCCAAGCGGCTGTTCGAACCGCTGCACCGCATGATGCGGGAGGCGGTGCGCACCGAGCCGATCGAGACGAACCGGCTGAAGATCGACGAGGTTGCCAGGAGGATGTACGAATCGCTGACCCGACTGCTGCGCGCGGAACTGCGCGACGACCGGGCCCGCGCCGGCCGGGCACACGAACGACGGTACTGAAGGGATTGCCATGACCAGCACGATCTTCGCGTCGACGGTGTTCTTCCGCCTCAACATCGGCGGCGCCGACCTCGGCGCGTTCCACGCCTGCTCGGGCCTTGGCGCGCGGGTCGAGATGGAGCAGTACGCCGAGGGCGGCAACAACGGCTTCGTGTGGCAGCTGCCGACCAGGGTCACCTGGTCCAACATCACGCTGTCCCGCGCGGTCACCTCGGACACCGCCAAGATCGCGCGCTGGCTGGAGCAGATCATCCACCAGGTGGAACCCAAGGACGGCGAGATCGTCGCGCTCGAACCGAAGGGAACCCCGATCACCCGCTGGCAGGTACTGGGCATCGTGCCGGTCAGCTGGCAGGGACCGTCGTTCGACCCCAACCAGTCCCAGCCGGCCATGGAAACGCTGGAGATCGCGCACCAGGGACTGCGCGCGTCCTGAGCACCGAAGGGGAATCACCGTGGCGGAACCATCGGGCACGAGCCTTGCCCGCGCGAAGCTGCTGATCAGGGAACCACCGGCCACGGTCGGCGCACAGCCGGGCGCCAGGATCGCGCAGGTCTGGTTCCAGTTCAACCCCAACCGGCTGTCGATGACCAAGAGCACGGAGTGGCGGCGCAATCCGGAACGGATGGCCAGTTCGTCGGCAATGCCGGAGTTCGTCGGCAGCGGCCCGCGCGAGCTGTCGCTCGAAATGTTCCTCGACTCGACGGCCAGCCACGACGACTGGGTCGAGCGACAGGTCGAAGTGCTGATGAAGGCATGCGTGCCGACCGAACGCAGTCTGAGCGCGAACAAGCCGGCCAGCCCGTGGGTCCGGTTCGAATGGGGCACCGCGCGGACCACGTCGTTCGACGGCGTGCTGTCGAGTCTTTCGATCAATTACTCACTGTTCGACGTGGACGGCAAGCCGCTGCGCGCGGTCTGCTCGCTGTCGATCAGCGAGGCCAGCGTCGACACCCCGGGGCAGAACCCGACATCGGGCGCACGGGAGGCGACCAGTACCCACCAGGTGATCGCCGGCGACAGCCTGGCGCAGATCGCCTGGCGTGAGTACGGCGACGCCACCGCGTGGCGGCTGATCGCCGACGCCAACGACATCGACGACCCGATGCACCTCATCCCTGGCAGCGACCTGTTGGTGCCCGCGTTCGCTGAGTCCAGTGAGGACGGTGAGGTATGACGACGCCGGAACGCACGTTCGCGGCCGGCCCCATCGTGGGTACGCCGGGCCGACTCAGCAAGCTGTGGCACGGAAACCTGGTGCGCACCGTGGTCGAGCAGAGCGTCGGCAGGCCCGACGCCGCGGTGCTGACCTTCCGCGACTCCAATCACGAGCTGAGCACCAAGGTCGCGATCGGCAAGCCGCTGACCGTGTCCATGAAAGTGCCCGAGGCCCAGGCCCAGACCAAGCTGTTCACCGGCGAGATCACGGCGCTGGAACTGGAGGTCGACGGCACCGGCACCTACACCGTGGTCCACGCGCTCGGCCGGGCACACCGGTTGCAGCGCGGGCGCCGCGTGTTCGCGTACCGGTTCATGAGCGCCGCCATGATCGTGCGCAAAGTCGCCGAGCACGCCGGGCTCACCCCTGGCAAGATCGACGTGCCGTCGATGGTCTACCGACAGCTCTCCCAGGCAGGCGTGTCGGACTGGGAATTCCTGCAGGACCTGGCCGCACAGCTCGGCGTGGTGATGAGCGTCGACGACAAGGGCAAACTCGACTTCGGCCCACCCAAACCGGCCACGGACAGCCCGATCAAACTGGACTACCTCAGTCAGCTGTTGTCGCTGCGTGCCGCGGTCACCACGGCCGACCAGGTCGACTCGGTGCAGGTGCGCAGCTGGCACGTGGAGACCAAAAGAGCGTTGGTGGCCAACGTGCCGAGCAAGCCGAGCACGACCGTGCGCCCCGACATGGCCACCACCAAGGGATCGTTCGGTTCGGCCACCGCGCTCGTCGTCGGCACGCCGTACGCCACGGACGCGGAGACGGTCGCTGCCGCGAACTCCCTTGCCACGTCGATGAGTGACGGCCTCGGCGACCTGGAGATCGTCGTCAAAGGCGAGCCGAGGGTGCGTGCCGGGAGTGCGATCGAACTGACCAAGGCCGGCCCCGACTTCTCCGGCAAGTACACCGCGACGGCGGTACGGCACGCCATCGACGCCGACACCGGTTACCGCACGACGGTGCTGGTCACCGCCACCGCGGACCGGTCGGTCGCCGGCCTCACCGGTGGCGTCGGACCGCGCGCGCGTTCGCCGCGTTTCCCAGGTGTGGCAACGGCGATCGTCACGAACGTCCAGGAGCCCAGTGGCAAGGACCGCGGCTGGGTGCGGCTGAAGTTCCCCTGGCTGGACGACGACTACCAGTCGGAGTGGGTGCGCACCGTGCAACTCGGCGGCCAGGGTGGCGGGGTGTTCTGCCCGGACGTCAACGACGAGGTGCTCGTGGCGTTCGAACAGGGCTGCCTCGACCGGCCGTACGTGATCGGCGGGCTCTACAACGGCGAGGACCTGCCGTCGCCGCACTCGATGCCGCTCGTCGGCGGTACCGGCGTGGTGAACCGACGATCTCTGGTGTCACGCAAGGGGCATCGGCTGGAACTGATCGACGGTGTCACCGAGAAACCGGGCGTGCGGGTCGCCAGTGGCGACAGCAGGTTGGAGGTCCGGCTCGACTCGTCGAGTCAGGCCGTGACAGTCACCGTGTACGGCCCTGGTGGTAAGGACGCGCTCAGTTCGATCCACCTCACCTCAAGCGGTATCACGGTCGACGCGGGCACCGGAACGCTGGATCTCAAGGGCGCCACGGTCAACATCAAGGGCACCTCGGTCAACGTCGAGGGAACCTCGGTCGGGGTCAAGGGTACAACCGGCGTGAACGTGGACGGCGGCCTGCTGGCGACCCTGCGCGGCACCATGGTCCGCATCAACTAGACGGAAGGACAAGCCCATGCCCGCCGCAGCAAGGGTCGGGGATCCCACCGAGCACGGTGGGGTACTGCTACCGCCCGGTGTCATCAACGTGTGGATCGAAGGCAAACCGGCGGCCGTTGTCGGCACCGTGAACGGCTGCGTCCCGCACGCCGAGATGGACGCAGGAAACCTGGTGCTGCCCGGCATACCGCGCGGGGTGGAGGTGGGCGGCCGGCCGATCGCCTGTGCCGGCGACTCCACGACGTGCGATGCGAAGATCAGCTTCGGCGCGCTGACCGTGATGATCGGGGGTGAGCTGTGAGTTCGCGGTTCATCGGGCGGGGCTGGGCGTTCCCGATGGGTGTCGCGCCGACCGGTGGCGTGGCCATGGTGGATCAGGAACTGGAGATCGAGCAGGCCATCCGGATCGTCCTCGGCACCGCGCCGGGCGAGCGGCCGATGCGGCCCGAGTTCGGCTGCGGCATCCACGACTACGTGTTCGCGCCAGGCGACGGGGAGACGGCCGGCCGGCTCGCGCACGAGGTCAGGGTGGCGCTCAACCGGTGGGAGCCACGCATCGAGGTCATCGACGTGGTCGTCGCGTACGACACCGTCACCGAGGGCGTGCTGTACCTGGACATCCGCTACACCATCAGGTCCAGCAACAGCCAGCGCAACCTGGTGTTCCCCTTCTACACCATTCCCGAGGAAGGCCAGGTGCACTGACCGTGCTGCCAGCACCCAACCTGGACGACCGCCACTTCCAGCAGCTCGTGGACGAGGCCAAGCGATACGTGCAGCAGCGCACCCCGGAGTGGACCGACCACAACGTGTCCGACCCAGGGGTCACGCTCATCGAGACGTTCGCGCACATGGTCGACCAGCTCGTCTACCGGCTGAACCGGGTGCCCGACCGCAACTACCTGGCGTTCCTGGACCTGTTGGGGGTGCGGCTGTTCCCGCCGACGGCGGCCCGTGCCGAGGTGGTGTTCTGGCTCGCGGCCGCGCAACCCGACACCGTACTGCTGCCGGCCGGCACCGAGGTCGCGACCGAGCACCCGGCCGTCGGCGAAGCGGTTGTGTTCGCCACCGTCGACGACCTGCCGCTGCCGCCGTGTGAGCTGACCAGGCTCGCCACCGTGTCGGCTGCGGGCGAGCACGTCGACCGCACCCGTGACCTGGGCACTGGCCGTGACGTGCCGTGCTTCCAGGCGCGACCGGCCCCCGGCGACGCGGTGATGTTCGGCCTGTCCGACGCCGTGCCGCGCTGCGTGGTGGCGATCAGCGTGGACAGCCAGGTCGAGGGCATCGGCGTGGACCCGAGGCAACCGCCGCTGGTGTGGGAGGCGTGGAGCGGCACGGATTGGACGCGCTGCGACACCTACGGGGACACCACCGGCGGTCTCAACAAGCCCGGTGAGGTCGTGTTGCGGGTGCCAGCGACCCACGTGCAGTCGGCGGTGGGCGGGATGCGCGCGGGTTGGCTGCGCTGCCGGGTCGTCGCACCCGTGCCGGACCAGCCGTTCTACTCGGAGTCGCCGACCGTGCGGGTGGCGGAGGCGGCCACGATCGGCGGGGTGATGACCGTCGAGCACTCCGAGACCATCCTCGACACGCAGCTCGGCGTGTCCGAAGGCGTGCCAGGGCAACGGTTCCGGGTCGCCAGGACGCCGGTGTTGACCGACGGTGACCCGATCGTCGTGCAGGTGTCGACGCAGCGGGGTTGGGAGGACTGGACGGTGGTTGACCAATTCGGTGCGTCCGGTCCGGCCGACCGGCACGTGACACTCGATCCCACGACGGGTGAGTTCTCGTTCCCGCCCGTCGTACGGGAAGCCGACGGCGGGCTGCGGCACTACGGCGCCACCCCCGCCAAGGAAGCCAGGATCCGGATTCCGTGCTACCGCACCGGCGGCGGCCGCGCCGGCAATGTGTCACGCGGGGCGATCTCGTTGCTGCGCAGCTCGATCCCCTACGTGGCCAGGGTGGAGAACCGTGAGGCGGCCGGTGGCGGGGTCGACGGTGAGACCGTGGACGAGGCCAAGATCCGTGCACCGCAACAGCTTCGGGTCCAGGAGCGGGCCGTCACAGCGTCCGACTACGAGCACATCGCGCGCCTTGCCGCGCCGGCGGCGGCCAGGGTGCGGTGCGTGCCGGTGACCGACGAGGCAGGCGGGGCACGGGTGTTGGTGGTGCCGGACGTGGTCGCGGACGAAGGTGACCGGATCCGATTCGAGCAGCTGTTCCCACCCGAGCAGATGCTGTCCGCGATCGCCGGCGAGTTGAACCAGCGGCGGATGCTGGGAACCAGAGTTCTGGTGGAACCGCCGTACTACCAGGGCGTGACGATCGTGGCACGGCTGGTGGCGTCCGAGCCGGACGTGGACCGGGCAGCGGTCGACGCGCTGTACCGCTACCTGAGCCCGCTACACGGCGGCGTCGACGGGACCGGTTGGCCGTTCGGGCAGGCGCTGTACTTCGGCGAGGTTTTCGCCGTGCTGCAACGGGTTCCCGGCGTGACGGCCGTGCAGGAGGTGCGGCTGTTTCCCGCCGACCCGATCACCGGTCGGCGGGGTACCGCGACCGATCACGTCGAGTTGGTGCCGCACGCACTGCTGTTCTCACACCAGCACCAGGTGTCGGTGCTATGACCCGCGCGGCCGTACCCGAGCTGCCCAGCAGGTATCCGATCGGCGCCCAGCTGCCGTCGCTGTACGCGGAGGACAGCTTCGCACAGCGGTTCACCTCGGGCCTTGACGTGGTGCTCGCGCCGATTCTGTCCACATTGGATAATCTGGCCGAGTACCTCGACCCGTATCTCACGCCCGCGGACTTCGTGCCCTGGCTGGCCTGCTGGGTCGCAGCCGACCTCGACCCCGACTGGCCGTCACGGGCACGCCGGCTTGCGGTGTCCGGTGCCGTCGCCGAGCACCGTTGGCGCGGTACCGCGCGCGGGCTCGTCGAGCAGCTGCTGCGGTCCGCGGGCGTGCACGCTCGGGTGTCCGACAGCGGCGGCGTGGCCTGGTCGACCACGCCCGGCGGTACGTTGCCCGGTCAGCCGACGCGGGAGGTCGTGGTCGAGGTGTGGCCGGCCGGTCCCGATCCCGTCGACGAACAGCGGGTGACCGCCCTGGTCGCCGCCGCCTGTCCGGTCCATCTGCGCAGCTCCGTTCGAGTGCTGCCACGCCAAGAAGCTCACGTGCCCCCGCACGTGAACAGTGACGACGGGGAGTGAGGACATGCGCCCATGTCCCGTGTGCGGCACACTGACCGCCGAAACCGACGACTTCTGCGGGAACTGCGGGTCCTACCTCGGCTGGGGCCAACCAGCCGCCGCCCAGTCTACTGTGGACAATCCGCGACCGGACCAGCCACAACTTGATCAGCCACAAACCGACCAGCCGCAACCGGATCAGCCGCAACTGGATCAGCCGCAGCCGGTGCAGCCCGCCACGCCCATCGCGCCTCGGCCCACCCGCGAGACCGCCGTCGCCGAGACGAAGGTCGACGGGCCGCCGTGCCCCAACTGCGGCACCGCGAACCCGCCCGGCCGCCGGTACTGCCGTCGGTGCGCGCATCCGCTGACAGGACACGAAGAACCCGCCCAGTCCCAACGCCAACGCAGGCCCCGGCGGCCGCGCAGCGCGTCCGGCCGGCTCACCCGCACCCTGGTGATACTGGCACTTGTCGTTCTGCTCGTGATCGCCGGCTTCGCCCTGCGCCCCGTCGGCGTCTGGGTCTTCCAGGACATCCTCGACAAGACCTCCCATGCCGCGCCCGTGCACCCCGTCGCCGAGACCGCCAGCGCCTCGGCCCCCGGACACCCCGCGACCGCCGCGGCCGACGGAATCACCAACCGCTACTGGGGCTCGCCCGGCGTCGGGTCGTGGATCGAGTTCACCTTCGACCACCCGTTCCGCCTGCTGTCGCTGGACATCACCACCGGTTCGTCCACCGACCCCACCGAGTTCGGCAAGCAGGCCAGGCCCACCCAGTTCGACATCGTCGCCACCGCCTCCGACGGCACCACCACGAACCTGTCCTGCGCACTGCTCGACCAGCCAGGCGCCCAGACCGTCCAGGCCGGTGTCAGCGACGTCGTGCGGATCAGACTGACCATCCGCGCCGTCGCCGGCAGCCAACCCGGCAAGGTCGCCGCCCTGGGCGAGGTCGAGTTCTTCCAGCGCTCCTAGCTGATCGATGCGGTGAAGTTGGTGTCAGCGATCGAACGCGATCAGTGACCGTCCGCTGGTCACACCGGTCATCCTCACGTTCCTCCTTGGCTTCGGCAAATGTACTTGACCTTGCCTTGAGGCTCGGCGTGCCGGTCTGGGTGGCGCCGCTGGTTCTTCGCCGAGCGGGGTTGCGGCAGCGCTTCAATGAGTTGGAGACCGAGCGCCAGGCCCTTGTGACGACCATCGCCGGACTGGACCGGCAGGAGGCGCGGGAGCCCGACTGTCCCGGCGTGGATCAGGGTGCTCTGAACTGCAAGGATTTGACTTGCTGAGGGTGGTATCGGAGCGAGTTCAGGAGCACCTTTCGGTCATTTGGTAGTCGGACGGAAGTCGCGAGCAGCTCCTGGGCCACGAGGTCGGGACCCGACGGTGACGTTGACAGGTGCACCCTTGGTGCAGGCCGTCCTTCTCCATCGACAGCTCCCGCACCGACGTCTTGGCGGGACGAGCAGCGTGGACTCCGAGGCGGTCGCGACCCCGTCAAGGCCACTTCTTGTCGGCCGCGCAGCGCCGCGCCGGACGCGAACTGGGCCCGGCCAGCGCCGTCGCCGACTCCAGTGTGCACGGCAGGGCAGCAAACACGGGTCGCACGAGCGAGAGCAGCGGCGGGTTGCCGCAGTGGCTGGCCGCAGTAGCTGGCCGCAGTGGTCCCGCTGCCGCTGACGTTCGGCGCCCTGGCTGAGCATGGCCGGGACGGCCCGACGCTGTCGTTGCAGACCAAGCTCTGAGGCGGTTACGGGGAGCAGTTGTCGGCCTACTCGCGCTGCGCTGCAGTACTGCTGTGATCGGTCTGCGAGGAGGTGACGGGACCACCTGGGCGTTGGCTACAAGTCGAGTGCCGTGTCCGGTGGCGCATCGACCGCATTTCTGGGTGCCGCCGCCGTGCTGGCTGGCGGCTCCTTCCGGCACCCTACAGGCGTTCCTCGTCATCATCCCGCTCGGCGACCGACACCGATCCAGCCGATCCCAGCGCGGCGCAACACGTCGGGGTCGAGCAGGTTGCGGCAGTCGACCACCACGCGGCCGACGAGCGCACTGGCCACCGCATCCCAGTCCAGCGACCGGAACTCCGGCCACTCGGTGAGCACGACCAGTGCGTCCGCGTCCTTGGCGGCGCGCAACGGCTCGTCGACCACGGTGACGTCGTCTGTCCTGCCGGGCACGGCGGCTCGACAGGCCGGGTCGTAGCCGGTGAGCTCGGCGCCGCGTTCCCTCAGCAGCCGAGCGACGGCGAGGGCGGGGGAGCCGCGCAGGTCGTCGGTGCCAGCTTTGAAGGTAAGCCCGAGCAGGCCGAGCCGCTTGCCGCCGAGCTCGCCGCCGACCGCATCGGCGATCTTGTCGACCATGATCCGGAGCTGCCGCTCGTTGGCGGCGATGCTCGCGGTGACCAGCGGCAGCTCGATCCCGGCCGCGGCCGCGACCTGCACCAGCGCGCTGGTGTCCTTCGGCAGGCAGGACCCGCCCCAGCCCGGGCTGGGCCGGAGGAACGCCTGGCCGATCCGCCGGTCGTGGCCCATGCCCTCGGTGACGTCCGCGATGTCGGTGCCCAGGACGTCGCACAGCTCGGCCAGCGCGTTGATGTAGGACAGCTTCATCGCGAGGAAGCAGTTGGCCGCGTACTTCACCATCTCGGCGCTGGCCGCGTCGGTGAGCACGGTCGGTGCGCCGAGCCGTGAGTAGAGCGCCGCCACGCGCTCGGCGGCGTCCTGTGCGTCGCTGCCGACGACGATCCGGTCCGGGTGCAGGAAGTCGTGCACCGCCGAGCCCTCGCGCAGGAACTCCGGGTTGCTCACCACGGCGACGTCGCGGCGGTTCAACAGCCTGCGGGTGGCCTCGGCGGTGCCGACGGGCACCGTCGACTTATTGACGACGACACAGCCGGCCGGCAGCAGGTGCCTGATCTCGGCCGCGACGGCCCGCACCGCGGCGAGGTCGGCAGCGCCGCCCTCGCCCATCGGGGTGGGCACGCAGAGGAACACCACGTCGACCGGCTCCCCGTCGCGCCTCGCCACCGCGTCTCGCGCCCCCAGCACGAACTCGAGCCGCTCCGCGGCCTGGTTCTCGGCCACCAGCTCGGGCAGCCCCGGCTCCAGGATGTCGACCACTCCCCGGCGCAGCCGCTCCACCTTCGCCTCGTCGACGTCCGCGCAGACCACGCGGTGGCCGAGCGAGGCGAGGCAGGCGCCGGTGGTGAGACCCACGTAGCCGGAACCGATCACAGCGATGCGCCGCGTGTACACGACTGTTTGCTCCTCCCCGACGACCTGGTGACCGAACATCGCGGTTCGCGTCAAGCGGTCGTGCTGCTGGACTGGTGCGAGCGCAGCTCCCTGCAGGAGGTTTCGAGATCCACGAAATGCAGCGAGCTGCCCTACCGGTCTCGGTCGTGTCGTTCACCCAGCCGTGAGTCGATCTTGTAAGGGAAAGCCGGAGGCTAGCCGTGCTCGTGACCTCCGGCGCGCGCACGTTCCCCTTCGTGCTCCCGGAACCATTCAATCGTGCGTCGCAATCCCGTCTCAAGCGGCACCGAGGCCTGCCAGACCAGCAGTTCCCGGGCCTTCGCGACGTCGGGACGACGGACGGTCGGGTCGTCCTCGGGCCGGGGCACCGAGCAGATCTCGCTATTGCCTCCGCACAACGTCCTGACTCGCTCCGCCAATTCGAGAACCGTCACTTCGGAGTCGTTCCCCAGGTTCACCGGGCCGGCGATGTCGGAGCGGAGCAACCGGTGGATGCCCTCGACCAGGTCATCGACATAACATAACGAGCGTGTCTGCGAGCCATCGCCCGCGACCGTGATCGGTTCTCCGGCGAGCGCCTGGCGGATGAATGTCGGGATCGCTCGCCCGTCGTTCGGCCGCATTCGAGGCCCGTACGTGTTGAAGATGCGTGCGATCGCCGTGTCGACTCCGTGCGTTCGCCGGTAGGCCGCCGTGAGTGCCTCCGCGTAGCGCTTTGCTTCGTCGTAGACCGCACGCGGTCCGACAGGATTGACATTCCCCCAGTACTCCTCCGGCTGCGGGTGCAGCTGTGGGTCGCCGTAGGCCTCTGATGTGGAGGCCATGAGGAACCGGGCGCCCTTCGCCCTGGCGAGGCCGAGGGCATTCAGGGTGCCGATGCTTCCGACTTTCAGTGTTTCGATCGGTAGCGCTAGATAGTCGACCGGAGAGGCTGGGGACGCGAAGTGCAGAACGGCATCGATCGGTCCCGGCACGTGGATGTAGTTGGTCACGTCACAGTGCACCAACTGGAATCCTTCATCGGGGAGCAGGTGTCGAACGTTTTCTGGTCTCCCTGTGACGAAATTGTCGAGACAGACGACCTCCCACCCGTACTGCAGCATCCTCTCGCTGAGGTGACTTCCGAGGAAACCCGCACCTCCGGTGATTACCGCGCGCATTGACGTACCTCCCCACGTGTCGGCGAGTCGTAGTACCCTCCCGGCTTGCGCCGGATAGTCCGGTCCTCGCTTGACCGGCATCAGAGGAACACTCGGACGGAGGGTCCTGCCCCGCTCCTATAACCGCCCGGGGCCGTCGAGCGCCCGGGTCAGCATGTCGATCTCGTCGGTGAGCTCCGCCACCAGGTCGTCCTGGCCCTCGCCGCGCATCATCGCCTGGAGCCGATCCAAAGCGGCCAGGTATATGTCGCCGGCGTCGGCGCCCGGCGTCGTCCCGCGTTTGAGCGAGGCGAGCAGGACGTGGGTGTACATCTGCCGATGAGCATTCACGACCAGCCGGTAGTACGAGTCGCCGCCGAACCGGGCCCGTTCCGAACTGCCGACGTCGCCGGCGGGGATGTAGTACTTGCTCGGGATGCCCGGTTCGAAGTGGACCAGGCCATCGCCGGCGAAGATGCGGATCCAGCAGTGCGCGTCCTCGGCACCGCGCGCCTGCGCCGGAAACGGGTAGCGGAGCATGGTCGAGGTCCGCGCCGACACCGTCGACGTGAGCGACACGTACCCGGTGTCGGTCGCCATCCTGAGCCAGCAGTCGGCGCCCGCGAGCGGCTCCCGGTCGAGCTGCTCGAGGATCTCGACGATCGACGGGGTCAGCTTGTCCCGCTCCCACTCGTTGTCCCACTCGTCCACGACGGTGAAGGGCGAGTAGACGAAGACGACGTCGGGACGCGCCGCGAACACCGCGCGGGTCACCTCGACGCGACGGGGATGGGCGAGGTCGTCGCAGTCGAGGAACATGACGAAGTCGCACCCGCGCCGGTGCGCCTCCTCCACCCCGCGATTGCGTGCGGCGCCTTGACCCATGTTGGTCTCGTTGCGCAGTAAGACGATCCGGTCCGGGTCCTCCGCGGCGGCGGCCTCGACCACCGCGACGCCGGCGGCTTGGGGCGACACGTCGTCGACGATGACGAGCAGCCACTCGGGGTCGGTCTGCCGCCGTACGCTCTCGATCGCCGCCCGCGTCTGCTGTGCGAGTCGGGGGTGGTCGCTGAAGTGCGACATCACGAAGGCCCCCCGGGGCATGTCCTTGCCAGTCACGAATCACCTCTCGATGGGGAAGTGGACGACCGCGCCCGCAGTCGTCCGGCGAGCGCGACGAGGCTCGTCGGCCGGCGCAGGTCCGCGACCGCGATGCCGTCGAACCCGGCGTCCCGCAGCAGGGACAGCACGCGGGGACCGTGGTGGAGACGGCCGCCGACCGTCAGGTAGGTGCCGGCCATGGTCGGCCCGACCAACCGGTTGGCCTCGGCGACCGCTTCCACGAGCGCCTGCTCGGCTGGGCCCCGCGGTGCCCGTGCGGGCCGTTGGACGCCTGAACCGGCGACCGTGCCGCCGTCCCCCCGGCGGACGACGAAGTGGTGCGGGCTCGCCGTGGCGCACCGGCCGTTGTCGGTCGACAGCAGGAAGTCGCGCAGCTCCCAGGGCTCGAGGTCGGCGCCGACATGGGCGGTGACCACGCCCTGATCCTCGCGGACCTCGGCATCGTGAACCGCCGGGTGCTCCCGGAGTCGGTCGGCGAGGAAGTCCAGGTCCACCCAGACGCCGCTGATCCGGGTCCAGCGCGCGCCCGGCCGCCAGCGCTGTGCCGCCAGCGCCTCGGCCGAGGGGAAGGCGAGGTCACCGGCAGCGGAGGCGTGCACCAGGATCGCCTCCACCAGCCGGACGAGTCCCACGACGTCCCGGTCGCTGGCGACGGCCGCGTCGACGGCTGCGTGGATCTGCAGCCGCCCTTCGAAGGGAGAGGCGCTGATGAACACGTTGCAGAGGTTGTAGTACTCGTTCAGCCGGCCGACGGAAACCTGCGAGCGGTCCAGCAGATCGCGCGGATCGACGCTCGGGTCCGCGGCCTCCCAGTCGATGCCCTCGAAGCGGCAGCTGACGGCCTCGGGACCCGACAGGAAGGTGCCCCGCTCGACCTCGACCCGTCCCGCGGCTTCGTGGAACTCCAAGACGTCGAAGCCCATGTGCCGACCGCCGACGAGGATGGCCTTGCGCACCCGGCGCAGCACCTCGGACAACGACGGCTTCCCCTGGAGGTCGAGGAGCAGTGGCATGTCCCGGAAGACCGAGGCGATCATCTCGCCGGTGTCGGGGAGTTCCCGGAACGACCAGGTCAGGCTCAGGCCGAGCTGCTCCCGGTCGTACTGGATCGCCAAGGCGGTGTACACAGCAGCGATGAAGACCGACGCCGGTGACGCGGCGAGCGTGCGGTGCAGGATCGCCAGCGCTCGCGTCGCGGCGGGCGATTCGAGGTCCGCGAACACCACATCGGCTCCGGGCAGGCCCCGGCTCACCGGCATGGCGGACGCCGGGAAGTCCCGCAGCGTGCCGGTCCAGTGCCGCAGAGCGGACTCGACGCGGGGCCGGCCGCGGCTCCGCTCGCGCAGCGCCCGGTCGATCGGCTGCGGCACGTCGGCGTTCAGCCGGGCGGGCCGCCGCTGATGCCGCGCCGCGAGCAACTCGGTGAGCTCGGCGACGAGGATCTCGGCCGCCGTCTCGTCGGCCGCGAGGTGGGCCACCGCGAAGATCAGGTCGCGGTCCGCCGTGCGGCCGAACCGGATCGGGGGTGCGGTCGCCACGTCGAACGGGGCATCCACGAAGCGGCTGCGGGAGTGCTCGTCGGCGAGGCGAGGCAGCTCCACCAGGACGGTGTCGTGCACGCTCTGCCGCGGCTGCCCGGCTTCGTCGGCGTCGAACGAGGTCCGGAGCGCGTCGTGCCGACGCAGCAGGTCGCCCACCGCGGCACCCACCGCCTCGTCCGGCAAACCCCCGGGTACCGGGATCACGCGCGAGATGTTCGGGAACATCCCGTGGGCGCCGGACCGGTAGGACATCCACTCCAACTGGCAGATGCCCGACTGCAGTGGGCCGGCGCGTCGCACCCCGCCGGAGAAGCTCGTCAATTCCGCACGCACGCCGCTACCCCTGTTCTGGACGGAAGATGACGCCCTCGACGGCGGACAGGAGCAATGACGAGCCGTCCCCGGCCGTCCCGTCGCGCCGCGGGCAGGTGGACAGCTCGACCCGTCCCGGTCCCATTCCCGGCACCGGGACCTCCACGTCGGTCAGGTTCAAGGCGATCAGCAAGCGCTCGGTGCCGCGGCCACGCAGGTAGACGAACGTGCCGGGCGGGGAGTCGAGCGACCGGTAGTCGCCGTCGCGCAGCGCGGCCGACCCCCGGCGGGACCAGATCAGCCTGCGGTAGAGGCTCAGCAGCGAATCCGGGTCGCCGGTCTGGGACGCGACGTTCACCTGCGGCAGGGTGGGCCCGAACGCGAGCCAGGGCGTGCCCCCGAGTGAACCCCCGGCCGGTCGCGTCCCACTGCATGGGTGTGCGCCGGCCGTCGCGGCCGTCGACGTCGAGCTCCTGGCCCGACGGCGGGGGAGCGTCGGACATGCCGATCTCCTCCCCGTAGTACACACAGGCCAGGCCGCGCAGCGTCAGCATCATCATGGCCGCGACCCGCGCCCGGCGGTGGTCGCCGAAGCGGCTCACCGCGCGCGGGATGTCGTGCGTCGCCAAGGCGTACGTGGGCAGCGCGCCGGGCCGCACGAGGCCGGCCATCCGGTCGACCGTCGCCCGGAAGGCCGCGGCGTCCCAAGGCTGGTCCCAGAAGGCGATGTGGAAGGCGGTGTGCATGCCCGTACCGCCGAAGTAGTCGACCAACCGGCCGTCGTCGGCCACCGGCACCTCCCCGAGCGCGAAGCGACCGGGGTATGCGTCCAGGGTGGCCCGCAAGTCCTTCAGGAGCTCGTGCACCTCGGGCAGGTCCATGTTGACCTGGCGGACCGTGGGGTGCACGACGTGCCGGCGGGCGCGGGCGATCTCGGCGGGGTTGTCGCGTAGCCCGGCGTCCTTGAGGAGGCGGTGGGCGACGTCCACGCGGAACCCGTCCACGCCCCGGTCGAGCCAGAACCGCCACACCGACCGCAGCGCCTCGCGCACCGCCGGGTTGCGCAGGTTCAGGTCGGGCTGCCCCGGTGTGAAGCTGTGCAGGTAGTACTGGCCGCTGGACGGGTCGTACGTCCAGGCGCTCCCACAGCGCTCGAACGCGCTGAGCCAGTTGTTCGGCGGCACGCCACCGGGCCCGGGATCGGCCCAGATGTACCAGTCCCGCCGGGCACTGGCGCGACCCGTGCTCGACTCGACGAACCACGGGTGCCGCGTCGAGGTGTGGTTCATGACCAGGTCGTTGATCACCCGGATGCCCCGCCGGTGCGCCTCGGCGACCAACTCGTCGAAGTCCGCCAGGGTGCCGTAGACCGGGTCGACGTCCTGGTATTCGCTGATGTCGTACCCGAAGTCGGCCAGCGGCGAGGGGTAGAACGGCGACAGCCAGATGGCGTCCACGCCCAGCGCCGCGGGCGTTCCGTCGTTGAGGTGGTCCAGCCGGTCGATCACCCCTCTCAGGTCGCCGACGCCGTCACCGTCGGAATCGGCGAAGCTCCGCGGATAGACCTGGTAGAGAACCGCGCCGCGCCACCACTCGTCCCGCGCCATCTCCCGCCCCGCGGTCACAGGTCGACGGTGGACATGTCGGGGTAGCGCTCGCCCGCCGCGCAGCCGACCGGGGCGATCTCGTCGAGCGCGTCCAGCTCGGCCGGGGTGAGCGTGAGCCCGGTCGCCGCCACGTTCTCGTCCAGGCGCCGGCGGGTCTTCGTACCGGGAATCGGGACGATGTCCTCGCCTTGGGCCAGCAGCCACGCGAGCGCCATCTGGGCTCCGCTCACCCCGCGGTCTCGGGCGAGCTCGGCGACCCGCTCGGCCACCTTCGCGTTGTGGGCGATGTTCGCCGGCTGGAAGCGGGGCAGGCCGCGGCGGAAATCGTCCGGGCCGAGGTTCTCGGTCGAGCGGAAGCGCCCGGTCAGCAGGCCGCGGCTGAGCGGCGAGTACGCGACGAAGCCGATGCCGAGGTCACGCGCCGTGGGCAGCAGCTCCCGTTCCGGGTCCCGGCTGACCAGCGAGTACTCGGTCTGCACGGCGGCCACCGGGTGCACGGCGTGCGCCCGCCGGACGGTCTCGACGGACGCCTCCGAAATGGCCAGGTGGCGGACCTTGCCCTGCTGGACGAACTCCGCGAGCGCACCCCAGGTCTCCTCGACCGGGAGCGACCGGTCGACCCGGTGCTGGGTGTAGATGTCGATGACGTCCACGCCGAGTCGCCGCAGCGATCCTTCGCAGGACGCGCGCACGTACTCGGGGCGCCCGTTGACGCCGCCGACCCGGCCCTCGGCGTCCTTGACGTTGCCGAACTTGGTGGAGAGCACCACGCTGTCCCGCCGCCCGCGGATCGCGCGGCCGATCAGCTCCTCGTTGGTGTACGGCCCGTACATGTCGGCGGTGTCGAACAGGACGACGCCCAAGTCGATGGCCCGGTGCATGGTGCGGACCGACTCCGCGTCGTCGCGTGGCCCGTAGAACTGGGACATACCCATGCATCCGAGCCCGAGGTCCGACACCGTCGGGCCGTGTTCACCGAGTTTGCGCATTCCTGTCCCCCCTTGGTCAGGATCTTCTCGAGCGTGGCGGCCCAGTCCAGCAGGTGACGGTCGGGAAGGAAGCGGTCCACCACCACCTGCCGGGCACCGGCGCCCAACTTCGCCGCGAAGTCGGGATCGCACGCGGACGGCACAGTGGGTGAAAAAATGCGACCCCCCGGCCTTCTAGGCCATCGCGCACTGCGAACCATGATGCGCGGTGGACGCGTCAGCAACATCGACAGCGAATATCAGAGAACCATAGAGGGATGGGACATTGCAAGCGTTGATCATTCATGGGGTTGTGCGGGTCGGTCCGCCAGGTCATCGTCGGCGATCTTCACGTCCGCTGTCGGATGCTGTCGTGCGGGTGGTTTTGGTGGGCAGTCGGCGGTCTCGCCGGTTCCGCGGGCCGCGGGTGTTCCCGGTCGAGGGCCGGGCGGTTCGACTTGTTCGCCACCCCCGGCTGCCCGTCGCGCTCGCCATGCCGCCACCTGCCCGTTGACCATCCGCGACCGACGGCCGCGCCCGGTCCGTGGAAGCCGACGTCGGCTTGCTGGTTCGGTCGGCGATGACCTGCACGTTCAGTCGCCGGGCCGCACGCTGGTTGCGGTGTGCCGTAGGGCGTCGGCGATCAGGTCGACCGGGTGGCAGGACACGGTCATTCCGGACGGATGGGACGGCACCTCGAAGGTCCCGGTCAGGCGAGTCGATCTCGACAATCGCGCGTTGTCCAGGACATTTACCCGCTCGGGGCCACGCCGCGCGGCACAGTACTCCCGCGGGAGCGGGCTCGGCAAAGATTCACTGGATCGGCATACCGATTCACCCGTGCGGATGCGCCACCGCAACGAATGGCGCCCTTGATGAACTGATTGACGTGTGGTTATCTGGCTACGGCGGCCGTGGGGAGGGCCTGCGAGGGGGGGCAAGCATACAGGGGATTGCGGGGCAATAGTGCCCCGAATTGGGTTCGCATCGTCAGCGGCCAACGGCACGGCGCTGTGAACCGCCGTGCGGAATGGCATTGCCGCGAGGTGCCCAACCCCGTTCGTGCACGTTCGGAATCTATGTTTTTCGGAATCTATGCTTCCGGGGTCGTTCCCGTGGCATATTCCGCGTTGTGGTGCTCGATGCAGGAGGGGTGCTCATGGTAACGCGCGATGAAATAACCGCGATCATCGGTGAATGCATGTCCGTCCAGATGGTCGATTCTCCCATTGACTACGACACCGAGATCGTCATCGACTCGTTCGGTTTCGTCTGGCTCCAGCACCTGCTCGAGGAGCGCTTCGGCGTCGACCTCCAGCAGCCGGGCCGCGACGTGATCCTGAACCTGAACTCGGCGCGCTCGGTGCACCGGTACCTGGCCGAGATCCGCCCGGACCGCTTCGCCGTGACCGACTGAGGTCCTCGGGTCGCGGCCACCGGGCCATCGCATCCATCAGTTTCCGAGTTGCAAGGGGGAGTCGCGTGCCGCACGGCGGTGCCGTCTCGGACGGCGGTAGCTACGACGTAGTAGTGGTCGGCAATGGCGTGCTCGGCCTGTCCCTCGGTCTGAGCCTGGTCCGCTCCGACCTCTCAGTGGTGGTGGTGGGTGAGCGGTCGCGCCCGTACGCGGCGTCGGTGGCCGCCGGGGCGATGCTGGGGTGCTTCGGCGAGGTCACGTCCACGCTGCTGGCCAGCGGCGAGGGCCGGCGGAAACTCGACCTCGGCGTGGAGGCGCAGCAGCTCTGGCCGCGGTGGCTCGAAGGGCTGACGTCGGACACCGGCCGCAACGCCGCCGACCTGGTCACGGCCGACGGCACGGTGGTCATCCTCAACACCGTGGGCGTGGCCGGCATCGACAGCGCGAACTTCCAGTCGATCCAGAGCGCGCTCACCACCTACGAGCAGAAGCACGAAGAGATCGACGTGGACGACATCGCGTGGATCTCGCCCGACACGGCGTCCCGGCCCCTGCGGGCGCTGTTCATCCCCGATGAGCACGCGATCGACTCGGCCGCTCTGCTGGCGACCCTGGAGGCGGCCTTCGCCGCCCGGGGCGGGGTCCTCGTCGACGACTCTGTCACCACCCTGGACCACCTCGCCGGGCGTGTCCGCGGCGTCGTCCTCGCCTCCGGCGGGGCCCTGTCCGGCGGGGAGGTGGTCCTCGCCGCGGGCGCGGCGTCCCAGGCGGTCGTCGCGAGCGTCCCGGAGCTGGCGGAGCGGGTGCCGCCGCTGATCTCCGGCTACGGCCTCTCGGTGCTGCTGTCGGCTCCCGAGTCACCGGGGCCGCGCCACGTGATCCGCACGCCGAACCGCGCCTTCGCCTGCGGCCTGCACATGGTCCCGAGGAACGCAGGCGAGGTGTACGTCGGGGCGACCAACGTCATCTCGACCACGCCGGTGAGCACGCCGGTGATCCGGGACGTGCAGTTCCTCCTCGACTGCGCCGCACGGCAGCTCCACCGCGACTTCTGGACGGCGGGCGTCAACCGGATCCAGGTGGGCAACCGCCCCGTCGCGCTCGACGGCTTCCCGCTGATCGGCGCGGCCATGCCCGGGCTGTGGATGCTGACCGGCACCTATCGCGACGGTCTGCACCTGTCCCCGTTGCTGGCCGCGGAGCTGTCGGCCAGGATCCTCGGTGGCCCGCCGCGTGCGGACCTCTCCGTGTTCGAGCCGGTGCGCACCCCGATCCAGCCGGCGAGCCGCCGTGACATCGTCGAGACCTCGGTGACCCACATGGTCGCCACCGGCTACGAGCACGACTGGCGGGTCCCGGTCGAGTGGCCGCGCACCATGGAGCACAGCCTACGCCTGGAGTTCTCCCGGTTCGCCGAGATGATCCACCCGCGGTTCACGCCGCCACCGGAGATCCTCGCGGCCGCGCGTTACGCGCCCGACCTGGTGGGGATGCTCCGCAAGTTCTACGGCAGCTGGCAGGCCGCCGGTGTCTGAGCAGTCCGGGATCACCGCACTGGACCCGGGCTTCGAGGCGGTGCTCCGGGAGTGCATGGCAGGCCAGATCGCGCCCGGCGCGACCCTGCACGAGGACACCGACCTGACGGCGTTCGGCATGGACTCGCTCACCGTCGTCCGGCTCCTGGTGATCATCGAGGAGACCTTCGGGGTGATGATCCCCGACGAGATGATCGCCTTCGAGATCTTCTCCTCGCCGGGCTCTCTGTGGAACCTGATATCCGACCTGCGGAAGGACCCCGGGTGAACGCCGACCTGCTCCGGGTCATCGCCGACCGGGCCCGGCTGGTGCCCGACCGGCACCGCGTCTTCGACCAGGACGCGTCGGTCGTCCAGCGGGTGTTCCGGATCGATGCGCTGGTCCTGTCAGCGCTCCTCGACCTCGGGTTCCCGCACCGCACGTCGGGCGAGGAGCAGTATTTCGACGAGCTCGATCTGGCCAACGCCTCCCTGGCCCTGCGCCTGCCCTCGCCCCGCTACCTCGCCATGCGACGATGGCCCGACGTGCTGCGCGCGGTGGTGGACAACCGCCCGTTCCGGTATGACGTCGAAGTCGCGGCCGAGTGCGAGTCCCTCGGCCCCGGCCACCGGTGCGACTTCCGTCCGCGCGCCGAGGCGCTGGTCCTCGGGGGGAACCCCTCCGGCGCGGCCGGGGAGTTCACGCTGAGCCTGGAGGTCGGCGCCACCGGGCGTGTCGCCGACGCCCCGCCGGAGCTGGGGCGGCTCTTCGCCGAGGTGTCCGGATTCGAGTTCTACTTCCTGCCCGACGCCCTGCGCCGCGACCTCTCGTTCCTGGCCGAGACCTCGCTGGCCGACTGCGAACTGGCCACCCGGTTCCTCGTTCGGCGGGCGACCGAGGAGGAGTGGGCGGCCCGGCGCAGCTTCGGGCTGCTGCTGTCCAGCCCGTACTCGCTGGAGCACTACTGGCCCGAGATCAGGCTGGACGGGGTCTGGACCGCCTTCGACCCCCACCTGATCAACAGCCTGGTCCGCTGGGAGGTGCTGGCACCGGCCGAGGTCTCGACCGGCCAGGTCCTGAACTCGGCCTTCTGGCGCGTCTCGGAGGACTGGACCTCCCTGGTCGAGGACGCGGGACAGCCGGCGCGGATCTCCCTGCTCACCCGGCGCCGACCGCTGACCGACAGCGTCCCGGCGGCGACCAACCCCGGTGAGGAGGTGGCCCGATGAGCCGGCCGCGCAGCGAGATCACCCTCTTCGGCACCTGTCCACCCTCTGTGCACGAGCACGGCGCGGACTACCTGCGACGGGTCCGCGAGGTGGCGTGCTGGAGCGACCGTGCCGGGTACGAAGGGATCCTGATCTATACCGACAACCGGTCGGTCGACCCGTGGCTGATCGCGCAGACCGTCATCCAGGCCACCACGCGACTGGCTCCGCTGGTCGCCGTGCAGCCGGCGTACATGCACCCGTTCACCGCCGCGAAGCTCGTGGCGGGCCTGGCGTACCTGCACCACCGCCGCGTCGACCTGAACATGGTCGCGGGCGGGTTCACGGGTGACCTGCTGGCGATGGGCGACGACCTCGCCCACGACGACCGCTACGACCGGGCCGTCGAGTACTCCCTGATCATGAGGCGGCTGCTCACCTCCCGGGAGCGGGTGACCTTCGACGGCGCTTACTACTCCGTGACCGGGCTGCGCCTGGAGACCGCGCTCCCGGCCGAGCTGGCTCCCCGGTTCCTGTTCTCCGGCTCCTCCGCGGCCGGGATGGCGGCCGCCCGGGCCGCCGCGGCGACGGCCGTCGCCTACCCGGCGGAACCGGGAAAGCAGGCCGCGGCCGACCCGTCGCTCGCCCAGGGCCTGCGCATCGGGGTGATCACCCGACCGACGTCGGACGAGGCGTGGGCCGTCGCCCACGCGCGTTTCCCCGAGGACCGGGCCGGACAGATCAGCCACCGGCTCGCCATCTCGCGTTCGGACTCGCGGTGGCACCGGCAGCTCTCCGAGGCGACCGACCGGCAGGACACGTACTGGATGCGACCGTTTAAGAACTATCGGACGTTCTGCCCGTACCTGGTCGGCGACTACGCCGCGGTCGGGTACGAGATCAGCCGCTACCTCGACCTCGGCTACACCACGCTGATCCTGGACACCCCGGCGGAGGAACGGGAACTGGAGCACATCGCGGTAGCCCTGGACATCGCCCGGAATCGCGCCGAGGAGCACATATGAGGACGTTGCTCATCGACAACTACGACTCCTTCTCGTACACCCTGGCGCACTACCTGGGGGAGATCAACGGCGTCGAGCCCACGGTCATCCGCAACGACGAGCCCCGGTGGCGGCAGGAGCACCTCGACGCGTTCGACAACGTCGTCATCTCGCCGGGCCCGGGCACGCCGGGTGTCCCGGCCGACTTCGGCATCTGCCGCGACGTCATCTCGTCGGGCCGGATACCGCTGCTCGGCGTCTGCCTCGGGCACCAGGGCATCGCCATGTTCGGCGGCGGGTCGATCGAGCTGGCCCCGGAGCCCCGGCACGGCCGCAAGTCGCTCGTCCGGCACGACAGAACCGGGTTGTTCGCCGGTATCCCGTCGCCGTACGAGGTTGTGCGCTACCACTCGTGGGCGGTCGACCGCCTCTCGGACGACCTCGAGGCGCTCGGCTGGACGCCCGACGGGGTCCTGATGGCGCTGCGTCATCGCCACCGTCCTCAGTGGGGGGTGCAGTTCCACCCCGAGTCCATCGCGACGGAGCACGGCCACCGCCTGCTGGTCAACTTCGCGGAGCTGAGCGGGAAGTGGAACCGGCGGCACGGCCGAACCGTCCGCCCGGCGCTCCCGCGACCGGCGCCGCGCGCGGACACCGACCAGCGGGTGACGTACCGCCTGCTGGCCCGGCAGTTCCCGACCGGCTGCGGCGCGGAGCAGGTCTACGAGGAGCTCTTCCTCGACCGGCCGTTCGCGTTCTGGCTGGACAGCAGCCATCCCGATTCGCGTCTCGGCCGCTTCTCGGTGCTCGGGGCGGCCGAAGGCCCCATGTCGGAGGTCGTCACGGCCGATGTCGAGCAGGGCAGCGTCACCGTACGCGCGGGGGACCGGACCCGCGACGAAACCCGGCCGTTGCTGGACTGGCTCGACGACCGCCTCAAGAACTCCGAAGTCGTCGGCGGCGAGGGCCTGCCGTTCGACTTCCGCGGCGGCTGGGTGGGCTACCTGGGCTACGAGCTCAAGGCCCAGTGCGGCGTCCGCTCGCGCCACCGCTCCGAGCACCCGGACGCGTCGCTGATCTTCGCGGACCGGTACGCGGTGTTCGACCACGACACCCTGACGACGTACCTGGTCGCCCTGCACACGGGCGACGAGGAGCCGGCCCGGAGCTGGCTGGCCGACACCGGCGCGCGGATCCAGGCGCTCGCAGGTGCTCCTCGCCGCTCGCCGGCGCGCCCGGAGCCGGTCGCCGCGCCGCTGTCCCTGCGCCACGACCGCGACACCTATCTGGACCTCATCGAGTCCTGCCAGCGCGCCATCACCGCCGGCGAGAGCTACGAGGTCTGCCTGACCAACATGCTCAGCGCCGACTGCACGCTGGACGTGTGGGCCGCGTACACCTCGCTGCGCCGTGACAACCCGGGGCCGTTCGGGGCGCTGCTGCGCCTGGGTGAGCTGTCGGTGCTGAGCACCTCACCCGAGCGGTTCCTGCGCATCGACGGCGAGCGGCGCGTTGAGGCCCGGCCGATCAAGGGCACGCGCCCCCGGTCGAGCTCGGCCGAGGAGGACCGCCGGCTCCGCGAGGACCTGGCGACCTCCGAGAAGGACCAGGCCGAGAACCTCATGATCGTAGACCTGCTCCGCAACGACCTGGCCCAGGTCGCGACGATCGGCTCGGTCGCGGTCCCGGAGCTGTTCGTCGTGGAGTCCTACACGACGGTCCACCAGCTGATCAGCACCGTGACGGCGCGGTTGCGGCCCGACCGCAGCCCGGTCGACTGCGTTCGAGCCGCGTTCCCCGGCGGATCGATGACCGGGGCGCCGAAGCTGCGCACCATGGAGATCATCGACGAGTTGGAGGACGGGCCCCGCGGCATCTACTCGGGCGTGATCGGCTACTTCTCGCTGTCCGGCAGCGTCGACCTGAGCATCGCCATCCGCACGCTCGTGGCGCAGCCCGGTCGCGTCAGCTACGGGGTCGGCGGCGCGATCGTGGCCATGTCCGACCCGGCCGCGGAGTACGAGGAGACCGCGGTCAAGGCGGCCCCGCTGCTGACCCTGCTCAACGCACGTTTCCCGGAACGCGACACGGCAAAGGCGACGAGCGATGTCTGAGCCCGTGGCGATCACCGGCATCGGGGTGTGCACGGCCTTCGGCGCCGGCGTGGACGCCGTGCGGCGTGGGGTCTTCGCCGGTGAGGCGGCGTTCGCGCCGGTGACCCGCTTCGACACCGCCCCCTATCGCAACCGGCTCGCGGCCGCCTTGCCCGACGACCACGCCGTCTGGGCGTCCGGCGCACCCTCGCAGCTGGACCTTCTGCGTGCCTGCACGCACGAGGCCCTCGATGGTGCCCGAACCCGCGCGCGGGGAGCGCCCTTCCTGCTCGGAACGCTGGGCGACCGGTCGGCCGTCCTGGAGTACTGGCGAGCCGAGGAGGGCCACGCCGGGTGCGAGGACGGCCGGCTCTACACCAGCGCGCCGGCCGCGCTGGCCGCCGCCGTGGCGCAGGAGTTCGGATTCGGCCCGTCGCCAATGGCGTTCAGCAACGCCTGCACCGCCTCGACCACCGCGGTGGCCTACGGCGCGCAGCTGATCAGCTCGGGGCGCACCGACCTCGTCGTCTGCGGCGGTTCGTACGCGGTGTCGGAGGACATCTTCTCGAAGTTCGACGCAGGCGGCGCGTTCAGCGGCGGCGGCGTGGTCCGCCCGTTCTGCCGGCAACGCGACGGCATGCTGCACGGCGATGGGGCTGCGGTCCTGGTCCTGGAGTCCGCGGGGGCGGCGCGTCGTCGCGGTGCGGAGACGCTCGCGCTGCTCCGCGGGTGGGGGATGTCCGCGGACGCGCACCACCCCATCCAGCCCGATCCCACCGGCCGCGGCATGGCCCGGGCGATGCGCGCGGCGCTGCGGGTCGCCGGATGCTCACTGGACGACGTCGGCTACGTGAACGCGCACGGCACCGGCACGCCGGTCAACGACAAGGCCGAGACCGCAGCCGTGCACGACGTGTTCGCCGCCCGCGCGGGCACGGTCCCGGTGAGTTCCACCAAGGGGGCCACCGGGCACATGCTGGAGGCCACCGGGGCCGTCGAGGCCGTGATCACCGTGCTGTCCCTGCGGGATCAGCGGATCCCGCCCACCGCCGGCCACCTCGACCCGGATCCGGAATGCGCCCTGGACTGCGTGCCCAACCGGGGCCGCGCCGCCGCGCTGACGTATGCGCTGTCGCTCAACGCCGCCTTTGGGGGAGCGAATGCCGCCCTGCTGTTCAGCACCGAGTGAAAGCGGAGGCCGATGACATCCACGCCACAGTGGTGGGGTGCGAGCCTGTTGGAGAACGCGGACCCCGCCGCGGTGTTCGCCCGAATCGAGGGTGTCGTGACCTTCGGCGAGCTGGCGCGGCGGGTGAGCGAGCACGGCCGCCGCTTCGCCTCGGCGGGGATCGGCGCCGGCCGATCGGTGGCCGTGTACCTGCCGCCGAGCTTCACGCTGATAGAGGTGCTGCTGGCGCTCTGGTCGCGCGGGGCGACGGTCGTCCTCGTCGACTCACGGCACACCGCCTCGGAGTTGAGCCGGCTGCTGGAGCTGAGCCGCCCGCAGACCCTGGTGACGGCACCGGCCGAGGTGATCGGCTCGGCGCCGCCGGAGGAGTGCCGGGTCGATCTGGTGGAGCTCCCGGACGGGCGACCGGCGACCGGCGCGCACTGCCTCGTCCAGTTCAGCTCCGGGTCGACGGGCACCCCGAAGATGATCGGCCGGTCGAGCCGGTCGATCATCGACGAGCTGGACAAGTACGCGGCGCTGCCCGGCATGCCGACGGCTGGGGAGCGGGTCCTGGTCCTCAACTCGCCCGTCCACACGATGGGCCTGATCGGCGGAATCCTGCACGCGCTCAACGTGGGAGCCGAGACGGTGCTGCCCAGCGCACACGGCCTGGGGACGCTGCTGCGTGGGCCGCGGGCCGCGGGCATCCAGGTGGTCCTGGGCGTGCCGATGCACTTCGACGTGATCTCCCGGACCGGCACCGTCGACCTGTCCGCGCTGCGGCTCGCGGTTTCGGCCGGGGAGCTGATGAAGAAGGAGTTGTGGTCGCGGTTCCACGAGCGCTTCGGGATTCCCATCAGCCCGGTGTACGGCACCACCGAGACCGGGATCATCACGGCCGACCTGGTCACGCCCTGCCCGCCCCCGTCCGTCGGCAAGGTCCTCCAGGAGGACCGGGTCAAGGTCGAGGACGGCGAGGTCCACGTGTACGTCGGTGATTCGCCGTACCTGGGCCCCGGCACGGAGAACCGGGTCCGGGACGGCTGGCTGCGCACCTTCGACCGGGGGACCTTCGCCGCCGACGGGCGTCTCGAGCTGCACGGCCGCGCGGACTCGCTGGTGGTGATCGGTGGCCTCAAGGTCGACCTGCTCGAGGTGGAGGCGCTGGTGAACCGCCATCCGGACGTTGCCGACGCCGTGGTGGTCCACGACTCGTCGATCAAGGCGTACGTCAGGGCCCGGGAAGGCGGCGTCCAAGCCGCCGACCTCATCGCCTGGTGCCGCGAGCACCTGTCCGGCTTCAAGATCCCGAGCATCTTCGTCGTCTGTGACACTCTGCCCCGAACGGTCTCCGGAAAGGTGGTGCGGGATCCGCGAGCCCTGCAGCGCCACGCGGACACCCACCGCTCCGCGACGGAGGCCCTGCGGTGAACCTCGATCCGGCCACGCGCCTGGCCCGCCTTCCGGCGGAGCGCACCGGGCACATCGTCTGCTCGCTGTTGGGACGGGAGTGGGACGTGCTCGACGGCGTCCACTGCCCGACCGACGACTTCTCCACGGCCTGCTTCACCTCCCGCCTCCCGTACGGCCCGGGCGCCTTCCTGGAGATGGGCTGCGGCACGGGCGTCACCGCGGTCACCGCGGCTCTCAAGGGCAGCGCACAGGTGACGGCCGTCGACCTCAGCCCCGCGGCTGTGCTCAACACCGAGCTGAACGCCCGCCGCCACGGCGTGGCCGAAACCGTGCACGCCATCCACAGCGACCTGTTCACCGATGTGCCGGCCGGCGAGTTCGACGTCATCTTCTGGAACTCGCCCTTCGTCGACGCGCCGATGCCCGAGGGCGTGCCGGAAGACCTCGCGCGGATCGTGTTCGACCCCGGCTACCTGATCCACCGGCGCTACCTCCACGAGGCCCAGGACTTCCTGTCGCCGCGCGGACGCCTGCTGCTCGGCTTCGGCAGCATGGGGAATCGGGACCTGCTCGGGCGCATCGCCGACGAGGTGGGGCTGCGCACGGAGGTCCTCGACTCGGTGACCGTTTCCGGGCCGGTCCGGCTCGAGTACCTGCTCCTCGAGTTCGTCCGGGTGGGGAGCGCCGCGTGACCGCCGATCCGGTCTTCACGGTCAAGGGCCTGAGCTGCCTGGCGCCGTGGGGAGAACGGGCGGGCCGGCTGCCCGGCGCGGCGCCCGCGGCACTGCCCGCCGTGCCCGGCTTCGCCCACTCCCGGTTCGGCCCGCTCGTCGTCGCCGTCGCCGGCGACTGCCTCGATCGCGCGCCCGGCGGGGCCGCGGGCGGCGAGGCGACGGCGCTCGTCCTGGCCAGCGGCCACGGCGACACCGAGACGTTGGACGGCGCGTCGCGTCGGCTGGCCGCCGACCGGCCCGTCGGCCCCTTGCTGTTCTTCCAGTCGGCGCCGACCGCGGCGCTCGGACGCCTCTCCACCGTGCACGGCTTCCTCGGGCCCATGACCTGCGTTTCGGCCCCCGGCACGGATCTCCTCCCGCGTGCTTTCTCCGTCGCCGACACCCTGCTGGAGCTGGACGGGATCCGGGACGTGCTGCTGGTTGGCGCCGAATCCGCACCCAACCCCCGGGTCACGCGGCTGGAGCTGGACGCGCCGGCGGTGCACGCCAAGGCACCCCCCTCGGAGGCGGCCTTCGCACTGCTGCTCGCCCGGCCGGCCGTCGGCGATGGAGGGCTGCGCCTTCGCGCCGCCGGTCGCTCCCCGGTGGAGAACGCCGGCGACCTCGGCTGGCTGGACGGTGCCATGCGGCTCTGCCGGCAGGGTGCGGACCTGCTGCGGCTCGGGACAGGCGCCGCCGCCTCGTCCGCCGGCACGTTGTCCTGGGCGGAGTCATGATGCTCTATGAGTGGTTCGCCGAGTCCGTCGCGCGCCACGGCACGCGGCCGGCCCTCGAGCTCGGCGGCGTACGCCTCAGCTACCGAGAACTCGCGGACATGGCGGAGTCCCTCGCGGCGCGCATCGTGCGCGAGTCGGACACCGTACCCGCGCGGATCGGTCTGCTGGCCGAGCGCAGCGTGCCCGCCTACGTGGGCTACCTCGCCATCCAGCGGCTGGGCAGGTCCGTCGTCCCGCTCAACCCGGCCTTCCCGGAGGCGAGGACCCGGCACATGGTTGCGGCTTCCGGCGCCGGTCTTGTGCTGGCCGACCCCCGATCGACGGTTCCGAGTCTCGACGGGGTCCGCACGCTGACGCCGGGCCCGGCGCCGGACGCGGCGGGGCCGCCCCCGGTGCCGCCGCTGGCCGACGCGCCCGAGTCGGAGGCCTACCTGCTGTTCACCTCCGGCTCGACCGGCACGCCCAAGGGGGTTCCGATTCGGCATCGCAACGTCTCCGCCTTCCTGGAGGCGGTCCGGGGCAGGTACGGCCTGGCCCCCGGCGCCCGCTGCTCGCAGACCTTCGACCTCACCTTCGACTTGTCCGTCTTCGACTTGTTCGCGGTCTGGTCCGCGGGCGCCACCGTGGTCGTGGCGAACCGCAGCGACCTGCTGCGACCAGTGCGGTTCGTCGTCGACAACGCCCTCACCCACTGGTTCTCGGTGCCGTCGGCGATCAGCCGGGCACAGACCGGCGGACGGCTGACGCCGGACAGCATGCCGTCGCTGCGGCACAGCCTGTTCTGCGGCGAGCCGCTCACCTGGCAGCAGGCCAGGGCCTGGAAGGCGGCCGCACCCCGGAGCACGCTGACCAACCTGTACGGGCCAACGGAACTCACGATCAGCTGCAGCGACTTCGCCGTGCCACCGGATCCCGCCGACTGGCCGTCCTCACCTCACGGCGTTCTGCCCATCGGTCTGCCCTACCGGGGGCTCGACTACGCGATCCTCGATGGATCCGGCCGCCCGGCGGCGGAGGGCGAGCTGTGCGTCCGGGGACCGCAGCGCTTCTCCGGCTACCTGGACCCGACGGCCAACGTCGGCCGGTTCCACCCCGAGGCCGAGGCAGGGGACCCGGTGGTGGCGCCGGACCGCTGGTACCGAACGGGGGACCGGGTGACCCTGCGCGGCGGCACGCTGAACTTCCTCGGGCGGACCGACCAACAGGTCAAGATCAACGGGTACCGGGTGGAACTGGGCGAGGTCGAAGCGGCGCTACGGGCCCTCGCCGGCGTGACGGATGCCGTCGCCGTGGCTCGTCACGAGACGGCCGACGCGCTCGGGCTCTACGCGGTCTGCGTGGCGCCGGACCGCGATCCGGTCGACGTGCGCGCCGACCTGACCCGCGATCTGCCGCCCTACATGGTGCCCCGGCGGGTGTTGATCGTGACCGAACTTCCTCGAAATACCAATGGCAAAGTGGACCGTCGAGCCGCATCATCCCTTGTCGGCGCCGAAATCGCATCGACAGTGCTCCGACGACCAGCCACTGGGTGACCGTCCGGCAACCAACCACATCGACAACGGGGAGTCTCGTTCTATGGTCGGCCAATACCGACGAATGTTCTCGGCGGAAGGCAGTATGGCCTTCACGCTCACCGGAATCCTCGCCCGTCTCCCCATGGGCATGTTCGGTATCAGCATCGTGCTCCTCGTGGCCGATACCCGCGGCTCCTATGCTGTGGCCGGGGCCGTGTCGGCGGTCGGCCTCGTCGGCGTCGCCGTCTGCGCGCCGATCGTCGGGCGGCTGGTCGACCGGTACGGGCAAGCCCGGGTCGCCGTCCCGGCCACCGTGATCTCGGTGGTCGCGTGCACCGGCACGGTCTTGTGCGCCGTGTACGACGCGCCGGTCTGGACGCTCTACGTTACGTACCTCCTCTCGGCCGGCGTCCCGTTCGTGGGCACCATGGCCCGGGCCCGCTGGGTGCGCATCTACCAGGGGCAGCCGGACATGATGCACGCGGCCAACTCCTTCGAGCGGACCGTCGACGAGATCGTCTTCATCTCCGGTCCGGCCGTGGCCGCCCTGCTGTGCGGGGCGATCGGTCCCGCCGCCGGACTGACGGCGGCCAACGCGTTGCTCTTGGTGGGCACCCTGCTCTTCGCCGCCCAGCGCAAGACGGAGCCCGCACCGCTGAAGCCCGACGAGGGCCAGACCACCCGCAGGCTGCACGTGCCTGGGATCAGCGCCGCCGTCGCCCTGTTCCCCGTCCTCGGACTGTCCGCGGGCGCCATGGAGGTCACCACGGTCGCGTATGTTGCCCTGGAGGGTTCCCGGTCGTTCTCCGGCGTGTTCCTGGCCCTCATAGGCCTCGGCTCGACCCTGTCCGGCTTGTACTTCGGCACGCTCAAGCTCAAGGGCGACACGCGCCGACGCACCCTCGCGCTCTCGTCCATCCTCTGCGTCTGCCTGCTGCCCGTCCCCCTGGTCATCGGTGGCAACCTGCTGCTGTTCGGGGTGTGGACGTTCATCGTGGGTGCGGCGATGGCGCCCACGATGATCACGAGCATGGGGCTGCTCCAGGAGCTGACCCCGGAGGAGCGGATGAACGAGGGCATGGCCCTCGCGGACGCCGGCGTGGTGGTGGGCATGGCCGTCGGCGCGGCCGTTGGTGGAACGCTCGTCACCCACTACGGCGGCACGTCCGGCTTCCTGGTCCCGACCGGCGCGGGTGTGCTCGCGCTGCTGATCACGTGGGCCGGTGCCCGGTGGTGGAAAGCCGGCCGGCCAGCGCCGGTGCCTGAGCTCGCGGAATCGTCGGCCGCCGAAAATGACTAAACTCTCAGGAGGGAAGCCGTGATGATCACTTTCAAGCGCATCGGTGGCGCATCGGCGCCGAGGTTGTCGGTGTCGATCTTTCCGAGCCCCTCGACGACGTGCTCGCCAAGGAGATCAACAGCGCGCTTGTCGAGCACAAGGTCCTCGTCTTCCGGGAGCAGAACCTCGACGACGACGCGCACGTGCGGTTCGCCTCCGTCTTCGGCCCTCTCACCACCGCACACCCGACCGTGCCCTCGGTCGACGGTCAGCAACACGTGCCGGAGATCGCCCACGGCGAGGGCGCCCGGGCCAACTCCTGGCACACCGACGTCACGTTCCTGCTCACCCCGCCGAAGGCCTGTGGGGTGTCAAAAGTCGGCCACAGGGCCTGACCTGCGGTTAGGCGGCTGCGTGTTCGTACTCGTTGATCAGGCCGCCGAGGACTGGTCGGCGGCGTATCGAGGTCCAGCCCGGCTCTGCGGTCGGATGATCCGGCCGTGGTGGTGTGAGTTGTAGGGCTTGGTGTGGTCTGCGGTGGTTGTAGTGGGTCGCGTAGCGGTCGAGCACGGTCCGCAGGTGGTGTTGGTTGATGATGAGCAGGCGGTCGGTGACTTCTCGCCTCACGGTTCCGACGAACCGTTCGGCGTAGCAGTTGGCTCGGGGACACCGTGGCGGGGTCTTCACGACTTGGACGCCTGCGCCGGAGAGGGTCGAGTCGAACGAGGCGGTGAACTGGCCGGCCCGATCGCGGATGAGGAACCGGAAGTCGTCTGCTCGATCGCCGAGGTCCATCAATAGGTTGCGGGCTTGTTGGGTGGTCCATGCCCCGTCGGGGTTCGTGGTGGTGCCGACGATGTGGACGTATCGGGTGGCGACCTCCATCACGAAGAACGCGTAGACGCGTTTGAGGGTGAGGGCGCAGTCGACGTGGAAGAAGTCGCAGGCCAACATGCCGGATGCCTGGGCGCGGAGGAACCTTCGCCAGGAGGTGTCGGTGTCGCGCCGGGGAGCGGGTGGAATCCGCAGGCGCTTGAGCACGCGCCGTACGGTCGAGTCGGCTACCCGGTGGCTGAGCTTGAGCAACTCGCCTTGGATCCGGCGGTAGCCCCAGCCGGTGTTCTCCCGCGCCATGCGCTCGATCAACGCCACGATGGTGTCGTCGATCGGAGGGCGTCCGGTGCGGTTCGGGTAGGTCCACTTCCTCGCGACCAGGCCTCGATGCCATCGCAGGATGGCTCCCGGTGTCACCAACCGGTGCTCACGCAGCAGTCGGGGGAGTCGGCGAACCAGCGCGGCGAGCACAGCGCGATCGGCCCAGTCCAACCGCGGGCGAGGGTTGGTCCGGCGCAGCACGGCGACCTCGTGCCGCAGTACCAGCAACTCCACGTCCTTGGCCGCAGAGGACCGGCCGAGTAGAACCAGCCAGTTACCGAGTCGGACGAAAATCAGGTACAGCAGTCGTAACGCCACACCTCACGATCATGCCCTGGAGGTCCAGCGTGCCCGATCGTCGCAGCTCAGCATGCCAGTGCAGAGTTCTGACACCCCACAGGTGCCGTGCCCGCCGCCGCTCACCGCCCTGTTGCACCGACACCTCACGCGGTACGGCACGGCGGCTGACGGACGCCTGTTCCGCAGTCTGACGGGCGGGGAACTGGCGGAGTCGACCGTCGCCCGCGTGTGGGACAGGGCGCGCAAAGCGGCGCTCACGGCTGAGGAATACGCGTCCCCGATGGGGCGACGCCCGTATGACCTTCGACATGCCTGTGTGTCGACCTGGCTGGCGGGCGGGGTTCCGTCCACGCAAGTTGCCGAATGGGCTGGTCACAGCGTCGCTGTGCTCCATCAGATCTACGCCAAAGTGATAGCCGGGCAGGAGGCAGCGAGCAGGGAGCGGATCGAGCGGGCGCTGGGTCTGACGGCAGACGGCGAGACCGCGAATAGACCGCAGACGCCCGACGATGGCCGGTCAGGGCCGGACACCACCGGATAGGCGACAACAGGCCCCTCACCAGGTATGCGCTGGTGAGGGGCCTGATTTGGCACATCACGAAACGTGCCCCTGGTGCGACTCGAACGCACACTGGACGGATTTTGAGTCCGCTGCCTCTGCCGATTGGGCTACAGGGGCAAGATCACCGCAGGGACGATCGCGCTTGGGTCAGCTTACCGGGCGTGATTCGGGGCGGTGCGGGTGGGGGAGCGGCTCGGACGGGAGTCAAGCGGTTCGCGAGGTCTGACTGGGATGATGCGGAACACGCTGCGACGCGTGGTCAGCGGCTTGCACCAGGGAAGGATGCTCTCCAAGATGCCCGGTATGACACAGACTGCGCTCGACACGTTGCTGGCGTCGGTGACGGCCAAGGCCCTCCGGCGCGAACGACCGACTCGCGATGAGCTGCTCGGCGTGCTGAACACCGCCGATGCGGATGTGCTCGACGTGGTTGCGGCGGCGTCGCGGGTTCGGCGGCAGTTCTTCGACCGGCGAGTCAAACTGAACTTCCTGGTCAACATGAAGAGCGGGTTGTGCCCGGAGGACTGCTCCTACTGTTCGCAGCGGCTCGGTTCGACGGCCGAGATCATGAAGTACTCGTGGATCAGCTCGGACGAGGCGGTGAGCAACGCGCACCGGGCCATCGCCGCGGGGGCGAAGCGGGTGTGTCTTGTGGCGAGTGGGCGCGGGCCGGCGGACCGGGACATCGACCGGGTGTCGGACACGGTGGGCGCGATCAAGGATGCCGCGCCGCACGTCGAGGTGTGCGTGTGCCTAGGACTGCTCAAGCCGGGCCAGGCCGAGCGGCTGCGGGAGGCGGGCGCGGACGCCTACAACCACAATCTGAACACGAGCGCGGAGAACTACGCGGACATCTGCACGACGCACACGTTCGACGACCGTGTCAGCACCGTCAACGACGCCAAGCACGCCGGCCTCTCGCCGTGCTCGGGCGCGATCTTCGGGATGGGGGAGAGCGATGACGACGTCGTCGGCGTCGCGCTCGCCCTGCGTGAGCTGGACCCGGACTCGGTGCCGGTGAACTTCCTGATCCCGTTCGAGGGCACGCCGCTGGGCGGCCGGTGGGACCTGACGCCGCAGCGGTGCCTGCGGATCCTGGCCATGTTCCGGTTCCTGTTCCCGGACGTCGAGGTCCGGCTGGCCGGCGGCCGCGAGATCCACCTGCGCAGCCTGCAACCGTTGGCGCTGCACATCGTCAACTCGATCTTCCTTGGCGACTACCTGACCAGCGAGGGGCAGCCTGGCGCCGAGGACCTGAAGATGATCGCGGACGCGGGTTTCGTTGTGGAGAGCGCCGAGGAGCAGACCCTGCCGCAGGCTCGTCACGACCTGGTCGCGGTGCGGCGGCGCGGTGCGGGATCGGAGCTGCCCGCCAATACGTGACGTGCGGACTTCGCCGCGGCTGGGAGCGTCCTCTGTGGATGATCGTTGACCGGTCGGTGGGCGGATTTCGCTAGGATGGGGATGTGACCGATTTCGAGTCGTCCAGCATGCGGGTCAGCGACGCTGATCGAGAATCGGCGATGACCGCGCTCGGCGAACACATGAGCACGGGACGATTGACCGTTGACGAGTACGGGGATCGCAGCGCGCGTGTTTCTACCGCGAAGACCCGGCACGACCTGCTCGTCCTCTTCGATGACCTGCCCGAACCGTGGCCGAGGCTGTCCGGCGTCGACCAGGTCGCAGCCACACCCATCCAACCGCCGCCGGTGCAGGTGGCCCGTCGGCGCCGTGTGAGCGGATGGGTTCTGGCCCCGCTGGTGCCCTTGGCCTGGATCGCCGCGATCGTGGTCGGTCCGGCCAGTGGCTACTGGGCGGTGTTGCTCATTCCGCTCGCCCTCACCATTTTCGGTGCGGTGCTGCTCGGTCGTGGCGTGCGCAGGGTGGGCAGGCGGATGGTCGGCAACTTCACCGATGCCACCGGATTCACAGGTTTCAACGGGCTGAATCGGGGCTGGGGCGGCGACTCGTACGGCAGCGACTACCGCGACGACGCCCGTTGGGAGCGGGACGAGGCCCGGTCGGAACGCCACGCCGGGAGGGACTACCGCAACGCGGCCCGCTGGGAGCGGCAGGCCAGGCGCATGGGGCGGTACGGCTGGCAGGCCGAGATACTCGGCCAGATCGGCGCGGAGATCCAGCGCGGCATGCGCGGTGCCTATGGTCGAGGTGGCTACGACTACCGCAGGCGCCACCATCACCACCACGGTCGCCGGCACCACCACTGGTGACGTGATCGCTGGGCCAGTTGATCGAGGATGCGACGCGGCGCCTGCGCGGTCGCTGGATCTTGGATTAGCCTGCTGAGCTGGGAAAACGCGGTAAAATGGCAGGTATGGGAGATCGTGATGTGCACACGGTTGACGGCCTGCTCGACATGCTGGACACGCTGTTCGATCCGGCCGCTGATCGCTGGACCGTCGATGGCGGCGGCTCCGCCTGGTGGGACCGGTTCTACGCGGATCGGGAGCGCGGAGTTCCGTTCTTCGTCGCCAAACCGGACGAGAACCTGGTTTCCTACGTTGATCGCGGACTGATCAAGCCCGGTCGAGCGCTCGATCTCGGGTGTGGACCAGGACGGAACTCGGTGTACCTCGCCTCCGCCGGTTTCGAGGTGGACGCGGTCGACCTCTCGCCGGCCGCGATCGACTGGGCGCGGCAACGGGCCGACGAGACCGGAGCGCGCGTCCGGTTCCTGTGGGCAATGCCTTCACGGCAATGCCTTCACGGCAAGTTCACGGCAACGCCTTCACCGGCAACGCCTCCACGCTGTCGGAACTGACTGGCCCGTACGATCTGGTCTACGACTCGGGCTGTTTCCACCACCTGCCACCACATCGGCGGATCAGTCACCTCGCCCTGGTGGACCGGGTCCTCGCGTCCGGCGGTCACTTCGGGTTGACCGCGTTCACCGCCGAGGAGGGCTCCAGCAGGCCGGACGTGGATTTCTACCGCAAGCCGACCTTGGACGGCGGGCTCGGCTACCCGCCAGAGGCGCTGCGCGCGATCTTCGCCGACTTCACCGAGATCGAACTGCGTCGCATGCGCGAACTGCCCGACGACGCGTCGAGCTTCGGGGTGCGTTTTCTGTGGACCGCGTTGTTCGCCAAGCCCTAACCTCACCGGGTGGAACCCGACGTCAACGAGGTGGCCGCCGCGCTGCGGATCAGCATCGGCCTGCTGCGCCGGCAGTTGGGTCAGGTCGAGACCGAGGGCGGCGGCCTCAGCCTGCCCGAGGTGGCGGCCATGGCGCGACTCGAACGCGGTGGCCCGACCACCGCGGCCGAACTGGCAAGAGCCGAGCGGATCAGCCCGCAGTCCATGAGCAACACGCTGTGCGCGCTCAGGGATCGCGGCTACGTCGAGGCGGCACCGCATCCGAAGGACGGGCGGCGCGTCGTGCTGTCCGCGACCCAGACCGGGCTCGCCGCGTTGTGGCAGCGCGACAAGGCACGCACCGAATGGCTCGGCGAGGCGCTCGCCGCCGAGTTCAGCGCGGACGAACTGCGCCAGTTGCGGTCGATCGCGCCGTTGATCACCCGGCTCGCGCTGCGGGTGTCGGATCACAGCGCGAGCCCGGAGCAGGTCAGTAGGCCGGAGCAGGTCAGTAGCCCAGGTCGCTGACCCAGCGCTCGACGGCGTCCGCGGTGATCGGCAGTGCCGCCGACATCACCCGGTTGCCGTCCTTGGTGACGACCAGGTCGTCCTCGATGCGCACGCCGATGCCGCGCAGCTCCGGCGGCACGGTTTCGTCGTGCGGGTGGAAGTACAGGCCCGGCTCGACGGTCAGCGCCATGCCTTCGGCCAGCGTGCCGCCCTGGTACGCCTCGGCCGAGGAGCGCGCGCAGTCGTGCACGTCGAGCCCGAGGTAGTGGCCGACGCCGCAGACGATGTAGCGGCGGTGGTGTTGCCCCTTGGGCTCCAACGACTCCTCGACGCCGACCGGCAGCAGGCCCCAGTCGTGCAGGCCCTCGGCGAGCACGGCCATGGCGGTCTTGTGGAACTGGCGGTAGATCACGCCCGGCCGGACCTCCTCGATCGCGGCCAGGTGCGCCTTGAGTACCAGGTCGTAGACCTGCCGCTGCGCATCGCTGAACTTGCCCGACACCGGGAACGTCCTTGTCACGTCCGCGGTGTAGAAGGAGTTCGCCTCGACACCGGCGTCCAGCAGGATCGCGGCGTCCTCGGTGACCGCCCCGTCGTTGCGGGTCCAGTGCAGCACCGGCGCGTGCGGGCCGGACGCCACGATCGACCGGTAGCCGACGCCGTTGCCCATGGTCACCGCGCGCCGGTCGAAGGTGCCCTGCAGCCAGCGTTCGCCGCCGCCCGCGACCGCGTCCGGCAACGCGCGCACGACATCCACGAATGCCTGCGTCGTCGCGTCGATCGCGACCTGGAGCTGACCGATTTCCCAGTCGTCCTTGATCCGGCGCAGCTCGGCGAGCACCTGGCGCAGTTCGGCGTCGTCGCCGATGGTCAGCGCGTCCAGCAACGGTTCGACGCCGCGGGTCGCCTGCATGGCCGGGTAGTGGCCGCGCAACGCGCCGGGCAGCTCCTCGATCGGCCGGCACTCGATCTCCAGTGCCGCCGACCATTCCCGCAGGCCCGGGATCGGCCCGTTCCACAACTCGCCGTCGCGCGCGTTGGCGAAGAAGTCCGCGTCGGTCGGACCGGCAGGCTCGCGCAGGTAGAGCGTTGCGTCGTGCCGGTCGCCGCTTGGCAGCATGACCAGCACGGCGCCCTCGGCGTTCGAGCCGGTCAGCCAGACGAAGTCGGAGTCGGGCCGGAACTCGTAGTCGGTGTCGTTGGACCGCACCGGCGCCCGACCCGCCGCGACCGCGATCCGCACTCCGGGAAACGCGTGCGAGAGCTTGGCGCGATGCTCGGCGGCCGCCTTGGCCTGACCCTCGATGTTCGGCGCGTGCCGATCCGCCTCGCCCCAGCCGCCCGCCACGAACTCGCGGAAGCCCGGTGCCGCGCTCAGATTGCTGGGATCACGGCGTGCGGGACGACTCATGACTTCCTCCTGGTGCCAGAATGGCCGATCGACACATCGAACGACCATACTCCGCTGGTGTTCGGGAAGTCGAACGAGTTGGTGGAGGGACGATGGTGGACGGTCAGGACGGTTCGGTGCGCGACATGCTCGCGGCCAACCTGCGCAGGGCCCGCGCGCAACGCGGCCTCTCGCTGTCCGAGTTGGCCCGCCGCTCGACCATCGGCAAGGCCACCCTCTCGCAGTTGGAGGCCGGGACAGGCAACCCGACCATCGAGACCGTGTTCAGCCTGTCCAGGGCGCTCGAACTGCCCATCTCCGACCTGCTCGACCACCGCCGCCCGGCCGGGCTGACCGTGGTGCGTGCCTCGGAGGTCGAGCCGCTCTCCGGGGAGGCCGTCGACCTGCGGCTGCTGCGCAGATTGGAGCTGGATTCCGCCGTCGTGGAGGTCTACGACCAACGGGTCCGGCACGAGGGGCGGCAGGCCTCGCTCGGCCACGTCGGGGTCGAGCACACGATCGTGCAGACCGGCAGGCTCGGCGCCGAGGTCGACGGCGAAAAGGTGGAGCTGGACGCGGGCGACTACATCGCGTTCGACGCACACGTGCCGCACAGCTACACCGCGCTCGACGGGCCGGTGCGCTCGGTGCTGTTGTTGCAGTACCGGGGCGGTCAACAACCTGAGCTGCTGCCCCCGCATCCGGCGGGAGAACCCACCTGAATCAGGCCGTTGACACTCGGCTGACCGGGAACCTACCCTCCAAGTGTTCGTTTTGTCGAACGGTTGGGGTCCAGTGTCTGGAACGCGGGTCGTGGTGATCGGTGCCGGCATCGTCGGCGCGGCGTGCGCCCGCGAACTGGCCGACGCGGGCTGCGCGGTCACCGTGCTGGACCGGACCGCGCCGGCAGGCGCGACGAGCGCGCATGGCGAGGGCAATGTGCTCGTTTCGGACAAAGGACCTGGTCCCGAACTTGCTCTTGCGTTGTGGTCGAACCGGCTGTGGCCGCAGGTGCTCGCCGACATCGTCGAGCGGACGTCGATCGACGTCACTCGTGTCGAGTGGGAACCGAAAGGCGGGATTGTTGTCGCGACTACAATCGGCGGTGCGAGTGAGTTGCGTGCGTTCGCGAAGGCGCAGAGCGAAGCAGGGGTTCGGCTCGCCGAACTCGACGCCGACGCGCTCGCCGATGCCGAACCGAACCTGACCGACGAGATCACCGCCGCCTTCCACTACCCGCAGGACGCGCAGGTGCAACCCGCTGCGGCCGCGACGGTCCTGCTCGCCGCGGCGATCGCGGCGGGCGCCGAGGTTCGTGTCGGTTGCGAGGTGCTCGGCGGGGACGCGCGTGAGCTGCGCACGTCGACCGGTGCGTTGCGCGCCGATCTGGTGATCAACGCGGCCGGGCCGTGGTCGGGCGAGGTGGCGCGGCGGCTGGGTGCGCCGATCGCGGTGCGACCGAGGCGCGGCGAGATTCTGGTGACGACGCCGCAGCCGCCGACCGTGTTCCACAAGGTGTACGACGCGGACTATGTCGGCGCGGTCGGCAGTGACTCGGCCACCGTGCAGACCTCGGCCGTTGTCGAGTCGACCAGGGCGGGCACGATTCTGCTCGGCTCGTCGCGCAGTCAGATCGGCTTCGACGACGCGCTGCGGCCGGACGTGCTCGCCGCGATCGCGGCCAAGGCGCTGCGCTTGTTCCCGTGCCTCGCCGATGTCGCGGTGATGCGCGCGTACGGCGGTTTCCGGCCCTACGCGCCGGACCACCTACCGGTGATCGGCGCGGATCCGCGCGTGCCGTGGCTGTGGCACGCGACCGGGCACGAGGGCGCCGGGATCGGGCTTTCCGTTGGCACGGCGCGGTTGCTGCGCCAGCTGGTGCTGGGTGAACCGGCCGAACTGGATCAGACGCCGTTTCGCGTCGACCGAGACGCGGTGATGGTGTGATGGGCGCGCGACGGATACCTCGGGAAGACGACCGGGTTGGGCGGACCGATCGTCCGTTGTGGATCACGGTGGACGGGGAGCGGATCGAGGGCATCGCAGGGCAGAGCCTGGCCGGAGTGATGTTGGCGGCCGGCTGGTTGAGTTGGCGGCGAACGGCTTCCGGCGCGCCGCGCGGGGTGTTCTGCGGGATCGGCGCCTGCTTCGACTGCCTGGTCACCGTGGACGGCGAACGCGACGTGCGGGCCTGCCGGCGACCCGCCTTCGACGGTGCGATCGTGCGGACGCAGGAGCGATCGTGAGCGGGGCGCAGGGTTGTTGGCGCGGGCCGGGTGGCGCGGTTGGGTGGGCTGGGGGCGATCGTGAGTTGGGTGACGCGGTTGTGTTGGCTTGGGGGCGGTTGTGAGCAGGGTGGTCGTTGTTGGCGCGGGGCCTGCCGGGTTGGCGGCTGCCGATGCGGCGTTGCGTGCGGGTGCCGAGGTGACGTTGCTGGATTCGGCGGCGCAGCCGGGCGGGCAGTTCCATCGGATGCTGCCAGCCGCTTATGCGGCAACGCATCCGGAGCGCGTGCAACACGGGTGGCGTGCGTTCGACCGGTTGCGGCGGCGGGTGCTTGAGCATCCTCGGTGCACCTGGTGGTCACAGAGCACGGTGTGGGCGCTGGAGGCGGGACCGCGCGTGCACGTGGTGTGCGGGTTGGTCGATGGGACGGGGCGGGCACGTTATGTGCTCGAACCGGATGCCCTGGTGCTGGCCACCGGCGCGCATGATCGGGTGTTGCCGTTTCCCGGTTGGCAGTTGCCTGGTGTGTTCACCGCCGGTGCTGCGCAGGCGTTGGCCAAGGGGGAGCGGGTCGCGGTGGGGGAGCGGGTGATCGTCGCGGGGAGCGGGCCGTTCCTGTTGCCGGTGACGGCTGCCTTGCTGGAGGCCGGATCGCGGGTGCTTGGCGTGTTGGAGGCCAATTCGGCGGGCACGGTGTTGCGCGGGTGGGGGACGCGGCCGTGGGCGTCGGTCGGCAAGGTGGGGGAGTTGCTGGGGTACGCGGCAGGGCAGGTGCGGCGTCGGGTGCCGTACCGGATGGGGCGCGCGGTGGTGGCCGCGCGCGGTGCCGGGCGGGTCGAGGAGGTCGTGGTCGCACGGTTGCGGACGGACTGGTCGGTGGTGCCGGGATCCGAGCGCGTGGTCGCGGTGGACGCGGTGTGCGTGAGTCATGGGTTCAGTCCGCAGTTGGAGTTGGCGGTCGCGGCCGGCTGTGAGTTGACCGCCGCTGGGTTTGTCGCGGTGGGTAGGACGCAGGCGACCAGCGTTGGCGGGGTTTACGCGGCCGGGGAGATCACCGGGATCGCGGGGGCGCCCGCGGCGGCCGCGGAGGGTGCGGTCGCGGGATGCTGTGCGGCGGGGGGTGTGGCGCGGGCGGCCGATGTGCGGCGAAGCGCTGCGGCGAAAGCGTTTGCGGCGCGGTTGGCGCTGGCGCATCCGATCGGTGCGGGCTGGTCGGGCTGGTTGACGGCGAACACGGTGATCTGCCGGTGCGAGGAGACCAGCTATGCCGCGCTGCGTGCGGCAGCCGCCGATCCGTCCATGATGGACGATCGAGCGCTGCGGCTGGCCACTCGGGCGGGGCTCGGCCCTTGCCAGGCACGGATGTGCGGACCGACCGTCGCCGAACTGACCGGTTCCCGTGCCGGCCATCGCAGGCCGATCGCGCAGCCGATTCGGCTCGGCGAACTCGCCGAGCCACCGTTGCCCAACGAGCAGAAGGAGTAGTAGTGATGAGCAGGCCGGATCTTGGTGGTGTCGTGGTGGCCACGGCCCTGCCCTACCGTGCCGACGACGCGGCACCCGCCGGTCTTGGCGTCGACTACGACCGTTACGCGGAGCACTGCGCGTGGCTGGTCGCGAACGGCTGTCGGGGCGTCGGCCCGAACGGGTCGCTCGGCGAGTACTCCTCGCTGACCGACGAGGAACGGCGCCGGGTCGCGCGGACCGCGATCGACGCGGTGGGCAAGGACGGCGTTGTGATCGTCGGCGTGCATGGGGTCGGGTGGCACGAGGCCAAGCACTGGGCCGAACTGGCCGCCGAGGACGGCGCGGACGGTGTGCTGTGTCTGCCGCCGACGCTGTACCGGGCCAACCGGGGCGAGGTGATCGAGCACTTCACCAAGGTCGCGTCGGTCGGGCTGCCGGTGATGGTCTACAACAACCCGTTCGACACCAAGGTCGACCTCACGCCGGACGTGCTCGCGGAACTCGCGGCCATCGACAACATCGTCGCGGTCAAGGAGTTCTCCGGCGACGTTCGGCGGGTGCAGGAGATCGCGGAGGTCGCGCCTTCGCTCACGGTCATCGGCGGGGCCGACGACGTCGTGCTGGAGAGCCTGCTGATGGGGGCGCGCGGATGGTTCGCCGGCTTTCCGAACGTGTTTCCCGCCGAGTCGGCGCGCCTGTACGAACTGGGCGTCGCCGGCAAGCTGGAGGAGGCGCGGGTGCTGTACGCACCGCTGGTCGGCGCGTTCCGCTGGGACTCAAGGACAGAGTTCGTGCAGGCCATCAAGCTCGGCATGGACATGGTCGGCCGTTACGGTGGGCCGTGCCGGCCGCCGCGTGGGCCGCTGACGCCGGAGAACGAGGCCACCGTGCGCGCGGACATGGAGCGCGCGATCGCCGCGCTGGAAAGGGTCCGCTGATGCGTTCGATCCGCACGATCACGGCCGTCGACTCGCACACCGAGGGCATGCCGACCAGGGTCGTCACCGGCGGCGTCGCGCCGGTCCCCGGTGAGACCATGGCCGCGCGCCGCGACTACTTCATCAAACACCTCGACGAGTTGCGCCAGTTCCTGGTCAACGAGCCGCGCGGGCACGCGTCGATGAGCGGCGCGATCCTGCAACCGCCGACTCGGCAGGACGCGGACTGGGGCGTGTTGTTCATCGAGGTGAGCGGCGTGCTGCCGATGTGCGGGCACGGCACCATGGGCGTTTGCACCGTGCTGGTGGAGACCGGCATGGTGCCGGTGACCGAGCCGGAGACGGTGATCCGACTGGACACGCCAGCCGGCCTGGTGATCGCGACCGTCGCCGTGCGGGACGGGCGGGCGGAGCGGGTGACGTTGCGCAATGTCGACTCGTTCGTGCTGGATCTGGACGCCACCGTGGACGTGCCGGGGATCGGCACGGTGCGCTACGACCTCGCCTTCGGCGGCAACTTCTACGCGATCGTGAACATCGAGGACGTCGGGCTGCCCTACGATCGCGGGTACAAACAGGAGATACTGACCGCCGGACTGTCTATTATGGACGCGATCAACACGGTGAACCGGCCCAAGCATCCGGTTGATCCGCTGATTTCGGGCTGCAAGCACGTGCAGTTCCTCGCGCCGGACGCGAACGCCAGGCATTCTCGGCATGCCATGGCCATTCATCCCGGCTGGTTCGACCGGTCGCCGTGCGGCACGGGCACGTCGGCGCGGATGGCTCAGCTGCACGCGCGGGGCGAACTGCCGCTGGACACCGAGTTCGTCAACGAGTCGTTCATCGGCACGACGTTCACGGGACGGCTGGTCGGCGAGTCCACGGTTGGCGCGCTGCCCTCGGTCACCCCGGAGATCACCGGGCGGGCGTGGATCACCGGGACCGCGAACTATCTGCTCGACCCGACCGATCCGTTCCCGGCAGGCTTCGTGCTCTGACCTGTGTTCGCTGCACGGCTGAGTTCGCGGGCTGAGTTCACGGGGTGAGGATGAGGCGGATGGGGTTGTTGTCCTTCTCGGCCAGGCGGCGCACGGCCTCGGCCGCGTCGGCGAGCGGGAGATGGCCGCTGATCGACCTGCTCAGGTCCAGCCTGCCGTGTTTGGCCAGCGACACCAGTTCCAGGACGTGCTGCGGCATCGAGCCGTAGTGGCCGAGCAGCCGGTGCGCCCTGGTGCTGAACGGGATGCTGTTGGTGATGGTCAGCGGTTCCGGGGTCAGGCCGATCAGCACCAGCGAGCCGCCGGGCGCGAGCGCGGCATCCGCCTGCTCGCGCACGACCTGCACACCGGCGAAGTCGAAGGCGTGGTCAAGGCCGCGGCCGTTGGTCGCGTCGCGGATCTGGCTTTGGAAGTCGGGCGCGGCCGGGTCGAGCGCGAGGTCGGCGCCGAAGGACAGGGCCCGCTCGCGCGCGGCCGGCAGCGGGTCGACAGCGATGATCGGCGCGGCACCGACGATGCGCAGCAGTTGCACGCCATGCGCGCCGAGCCCGCCGACACCCCACACGCCGGCCGACTGCGCGGGCCGCACGTGCGCGGTCGCCACGATCGAGGCGTACGGGGTGGACACCGCGTCCGGGATGATCGCCGCCTGGTCGAACGGGAGGTCGTCCGGGATCGGCACCAGGGTGTCCATCCGCGCGACCGTGTACTGCGCCCAGCCGCCGTCGTAGTGCACGCCTCGGGTCAACGGCTGGGCGCACGGCTGGGTGTGCGTCTTGCAGGTGACGCAGTTGCCACAGGTCTGGCCGGCCTGCAACGCGACGCGCCGGCCGATCTGGATGGTCGGCGGCACCGCGCTGCCCAGCTTCTCGACCACGCCGGCGACTTCGTGGCCAAGGGTGACCGAGCCGGTGGGCGGCAGCCGCAGCGAACCGTCGATCAGGTGCAGGTCGGAAAGGCAGACACCGGCCGCACGCACCGCGACCAGCACCTCGTCCGGCGCGGGCTCGGGGATCGGGACCTCCTGGACCGTGAAGTCCAGCGTTTCCAGGTTGAGTCGTCCGGCGAGCATGGTGTCGGTCACGATGTCTCCTTGTCAGATGCCAGCGCTGAACACCAGCATCTCGTCCGCGCCGACCTGGAAGTGGTAGGGCACCTTAACCAACCGCGACGACACCCCGCGCGCGGCGAAGTTCGCCCGCAGCGCAGGCAGGAACGGCACCGCGTCCCCGGTTTTCTGCACGACGGTCGGAAAGATCCGGACCTCACTGCGGCTGACCCGGAGGAGTTCGGTGATGGCGCGCCGGTGCCAGTCCTCGTCGAGAACATCCGACCAGGTGAACAGCAGATGCGAACACACAACCAGCTCGAAGCCGTTGTCCGCGAACGGCAGCCGGTGCACGTCGCCCGCGACGTAGTGGTCCGGCCGGGCCGCGATGTCGGCAAGGAAGCGCCGCGCGGCCCGCGCCCGCATCTCCTCCCTGCCGGCCGGATCTCCGTACCAGCTCCAGTCGAAATGCTCGGCGTTCGCGCAGGAGATGGCGCCTGCGCCCTGTTGTCCGGTCCGGATCAGCTCGGCGAGCGCGGCCCTGCCCCGCGCGTACGCCGGGTCCAGCGCGACCGCGGCGCCCCCGAGTTCCGCGATGAAACTCGCGCCACCAGCACAACAGTCGAGCACCGAGTCGGTGGCCAGGTCGGCGAGATCGAACATGGCCCGGTACTCCTGCGCCGAGCGCGATGTGATCAGCATCGGTTTCCCCTTGGTCGGTAGGTCACGATCTCAGCGCGGCAAGTGCCGCCTGGTCAACATATCCACGCCATATCCGCGGTCGGGCTCCCTTTGAGATGACCGGAATAGCGTGGCAGTGCTACCGTTTTTCACATGGCCAAGCGGGCGCGTTATCTCGACCCCGAAGCAGAGATCGACCTGCGCAAGCTCCGCTACTTCCTGGCGGTCGCCGAGCGGCTGAACTTCGGTCGCGCGGCCCAGGAGTTGATCCTGGCGCAACCAGCGCTGTCGCGCGCGATCAAGTCGCTGGAACACGATCTTGGCGTCGTCCTGTTCGACCGCGACCATCACACCGTCCGGCTCACCGAGGCCGGTCGGGTGCTGGTGGCCGAGGCGGACGGGCTGCTGGCCCGCGCGGGTGCCGCGCGGCGCAGGGTGCGGGCAGCGGCCGTGGTCCGGCCGACGCTCGCCATCGGATTCGCGCACTGCGTCACGGATACGGCCGTGCTGCGCCGGTTCACCGCCGAGCACCCGGACGTCGATGTGGTCGTCCGTGGACCAGGGGCCGACGTGGACGTGACCTGGATCAGGGTTGCCGCCGAGTCCGCTGTGGACGGTTTCGACACCGTGCCGTTGCACGACGATCCCGACCTGCTCGCCCTGCCCGCCGCACACCCGCTTGCCGGCCACGACGAACTGGCCCTCGCCGAGTTCGCCACCGAGCCCCTGCTGCGCCGCGACTCGGTGACAGCCACGCTCGACGCAGTGGCCGTCGGCGCGGGTCTCGCCATCGTGCCAGCGTCGGTCGCGGCGACGCATCAGCGCCCGGACATCACTTTTCGTCCGATCGCGGACACGCCCCGCTATCGGGTCGCGCTGTCCGTCGCGCCGGAGTCCCGGCAGCGCCCCGAGGTCGAGGCGTTCATCAACGTCGCGGTCGAGGTGTATCAGGACAGCAGCGCGCTGGTGTAGTTGGCTATGGTGGCGGAATGGCAGTTGTCGCCCGCACACGGGTCAAGGTCTGCGGACTCACCAGGGAACAGGACGTGGACGCGGCCATCGCGGCCGGGGTCGACGCGATCGGACTCGTCCGGTACCCAGAAAGCCCGCGCTATGTGACGGCTGAACGTGCCGCCGAACTCGCCCGCAGGCTGCCGCCGTTCGTCACCCCGGTGCTGTTGTTCGTCAACGCCGACCCGAACGAGGTCGCCGAGACCGCCGCGGGTGTGCCCGGCGCCGTGCTCCAGTTCCACGGCGACGAAACCCCGGAGCAGTGCTGGACCTCCGCCGGCCACGGCGCGCTGTCCTTCCTGCGCGCCGCGCGGATTCCGCTCGATCCGGACGCGCCGCAGCCCGACCTCGACCAGTTCGCGCGCGACTACGCGCTGGCTCGCGGGCTGCTGCTGGACGCGCACGTGCCCGGCTACGGCGGGGCCGGGAAGAGTTTCGACTGGTCGTTGCTGCCGGCGAAGATCGACGCGCACGTCGTGCTCAGCGGCGGACTCACCGCGGACAACGTCGGCGCCGGCATCGCGGCTCTCCGCCCGCGCTGCCGCACGCTGGCCGTTGACGTGAGTTCCGGGGTGGAGAGCGCCAAGGGCATCAAGGACAAGCAGAAGATCATCGACTTCGTCGCGGCCGTGCGGGAAGCGGACGAGAAGGCGGCCCGCTGATGCGCACGGTCGTCACCAATGTGCGCGTTTTCGACGGTGAACGAGTGCTCGATCAGCGGACGGTCGTCATCGACGACGACCACATCGGCACCGACCCGGCTGGCGCGCACATCATCGACGGCGCGGGCGGCACCATCTTGCCCGGCCTCATCGACGCGCACGTGCACGTCAACGACCGCGCGCACCTCGAAGCGGCGCTGCGCTGGGGTGTCACCACCATGCTCGACATGGGCGCGTTGGACATGGCGCGGTTCGACGCGCTGCGCGGCCTCGACGGCCTCCCGGATGTGCGCACGTCCACGGTCGCCGCGCTCGGCCCTGGCGAGTTCGCCAAGATGATGAGCTTTCCGGCCGATGTCCTGTTGTCCGACCAGGACCAGATCGACAACTGGCTGGCCGATCGCGTTCGTGCGGGCGCGGACTATATCAAGCTGATCATCGAGGAACCCGGCAGTCCCGGCGCGCTGGACGGATCGTTCGTCCGGCCGATCGTCGCCGGCGCACACCAACACGACCTGCTCACCATCGCGCACGCGACCTCGGTCGCCAGCACCCGCGTCGCCATCGACAACGGCGTCGATATCAGCACGCACGCGCCGCTCGACGGCATTCTCGACGACGCGACCGTGCGACGCATGCGCGCCGAGAACCGCGCGACCATCCCAACCCTGACCATGATGCGCGCGGTCGCGAACTTCCGCTTCGGGGACGCAGCGGACGAGCACTACGGCCACGCCCGCGACAGCGTGACCGCGCTGCACCGGGCCGGCGTGCCCATCCTGCTCGGCACCGACGCGCATCCGGCCATGGGACCGATCGTCGTCGACCACGGCGAATCCGTGCACGACGAACTCGAGTTGCTCGTGGAGGCCGGCCTCACCCCGCCGAAGCCCACGCGACCCACGTCGCCGACCGGTTCGGCCTGACCGACCGCGGTCGCGTCGCCGAGGGCAGGCGCGCCGACCTGGTCCTTGTCGATGGCGACCCGACGGTCGACATCAACGCGACCCGCGCGATCCGCCAGGTGTGGCTCGGGGGAGTGGCCCACCAGCCCTGAGTCCTCCCACCAGCCCTGAGCGCTCAGCGCAGGTTGTCCAGCACGGCTTGGTATGTCAGCTCGGGCCTACCGTCCTCGACGGGCACGATGCGTGCGTTGGGCCGGCTGGGGAGCAGCGCGATCAGCCGGTCGTAGGAGTCCGAGAGGTCCCGCTCGCTGGTGCCGTCATGGGGGTGGCCGGGACGTTGTGCGAAGCGGCGCAGCATGTTCGGCTTGCTGTCGAGCAGCACGATCTCGTGGAACGTGGCGCCGGTCTCGTCGGCGAGGCTCTCCAGTCGCTCGATGAAGGTCGGCCGGGCCAGCAGCTGCGGAATCACCACGTCGTGGCCGGAGCCGAGGTGGGTGCGGGCGGCGGCCAGCGTGATCTCGCGGGCCAGGAGCCCCGCATTGTGTTGGTCCTCCCGCCAATTGCCGAGCATCGCGCGCACCTCGTCGATGTCGAGGTCGAGCGCGAGCGGGTGGCCGTCGACGTAGCGCCGCGCCAGCGTGGACTTGCCGCCCGCGGACGGGCCGTTGAGCAGGATCAACCGCGGCACCCGCCTCAACCTAATCAGCCGATCGATGAGCGGTCTCAACCGATCGGCTGATGGCCACGACCGATGAATCGGTCGATGCGCGCGCGGCCGTCATGTTGGGAGCCTTCTCTCATGAACCAGTTGAACCGTCGTGGATTGCTGGCCGGCGCGGGACTTGCCGCCTGGCGCTGCCGGTCTGGGCGCTGCCGGTCCAGGCGCTGCCGGTCCAGTGAGGGCCGCGCCCTCGGCAGGGGCGCCCGCTTTCGGTGGCGTCGCGATCCGGCCGGGCGATCCCAGGTACGACAGCCTGTTGCGGGGGGACAACTTCCGCTTCGTCGGCCATCCAGACGAGGTCCGGGTGATCACGTCGACCGACCAGGTGGTGGCCGCGGTGTCGGACGCGGTGCGGTCCGGCCGGCAGATCGCGGTGCGCAGCGGCGGCCACTGCTTCGAGAACTTCACCGCAGACCCGGCGATCAAGATCCTGCTCGACCTCTCGCCGCTGGACGCGGTCGGTTTCGACGCGGCGCGCTGCGCGTTCACGGTCCAGCCGGGCGCGACGCTCGGACGGGTATACAGGACGCTGTTCAAGGGCTGGGGCGTGACGATCCCGGCCGGTGGCTGCCCCGAGGTCGGCGCAGGCGGCCATTTCGCGGGCGGTGGGTACGGGCCGTTGTCGCGGCGCTACGGGTCGGTGGTCGACCACCTGTACGGGGTCGAGGTGGTCGTGGCGGGCGCGGACGGGAAGGTCCGCACGGTGGTGGCCACCAGAGATCCCGACGACCCGAACCACGACCTGTGGTGGGCACACACCGGCGGCGGAGGCGGGAACTTCGGTGTGGTCACCAAGTACTGGCTGCGTTCCGCCGGCGCGACCGGCAACGACCCGGCGAAGCTCCTGCCGCCCGCGCCTGCCGAGATGTTGGCGTGGCTGGTCGACTGGGCGTGGGACGAGCACCTGACCGAGCGGGCGTTCAGTACGCTGCTGCGCAACTTCGGCACCTGGCACGAGCGCAACAGCGCGCCAGGCGCCCCCGAGAACGCCCTCTACGGCATCTTCCTGATCCCGAACAAGGCACAGGGCGGCATCCAGGTGGTCGTGCAGATGGACGCCGGTGTCCCGAACGCACAGGGCATGCTGAGCGACTTCGTGAACGCCGTGAACGCCGGCTCCGGCCTCACCCCGGTGGTGAGCACGGGCGTGACCATGCCGTGGCTGCACATGACGACCTGGCCGGGCGACGGCGAGGGCGGCGACAAGACCACCCGCCGGTACAAGCTCAAGGCCGGCTACCTGCGCCGCTCGCTGACCGACACCCAGTTGTCCACGATCTACCGGCACCTGTCCGATCCCAGTGCGGGCGCGGACACCGGCATGCTGCTCGTCGGCTACGGCGGCCAGGTCCGCGCCGTCGCACCGGGCGCGACCGCGGTCGCGCAGCGCGACGTGGTCATGAAGGCGGTCTACCAGGCGACCTGGGCCGACCCGTCGGAAGATGCCGCGCGGTTGGCGTGGATCCGCGCTTTCTACCGCGACGTCTACGCGGACACCGGTGGCGTGCCGGTGCCGAACGACGTCAACGACGGCTCCTACATCAACTACCCGGACGTCGACCTGGCCGACCCGGCCTGGAACACCTCTGGCGTGCCCTGGTCCACGCTCTACTACAAGGACGACTACCCGCGCCTGCGAAAGGTCAAGGCCCGCTGGGACCCGCGCGACGTCTTCCGGCACGCGCTGTCCGTCGAACTGCCGTCCTAGCGCGGTTTTGGGCTATGCCGGCTTCCGCAGCACCCACCGGTACGCCTGCACCAGGTGGGAGTCGAAGGCCGCCGCCGACCCCCACAGGAACAGGCGGAAGCTGCGGTAGAGCTGTTCGCCCCAGCGCCGCGTCACCTCGTCCCGGCTTGCGTCCAACCGACGGGCCCAGGCCAGGCAGGTCAGATAGTAGTTGTGTCGCTCGTCGTCGACGGAGAGCACCTCCATGGGCGAGTGCGCGACCGCCGAGAGGTACCTGTGCAGGACAACGGGTGTCGATCGTCCTGGGTAGATGTACTTCTTCATGAACGTCGAGACCCGGTGACCGGAGCGCATCGCCAACGCGTCGAGGTAGACGCGACCACCCGGCTTGAGCAGCGTGCAGTACTGGGCGATCGTCGCGGGGTAGTTCGGCAGGTGCTCGGTGACACCCATGTTGACAATGGCATCGAACTTCTGCTCGCTCTGGAATCGCAGAAAGTGCTCCCGGTACACCCTGGCCGAAAGGCCCTCGCGCTCGACAAGCGAATTCAGATACTGCTCGGATTCGACCGAAAGGGTGGTCGCGGTGACATCCATTCCTCGGGACGCGGCATACTGCATGAACGCGCCCCAGCCGCTGCCGACTTCGAGGACGCGGGCGCCCGGACTCAGTTCGAGCGAATCAAGCGCGGTCGCCATCTTCCTGGTCATGGCATTTTCGAGTGATTCGTCGTCGGAGGCGAACATGCCCTGCGTGTAACAACGGTGCCGAGTGTCCAAAAACGAAAGAAAGAATTCGGATTCCCGATCGTAGTGAGCCGAGATAGAATTCGCGTCGTTTCTTTTGCCGAGTCCCACCATCGTCGGCAGGAACTGGCCAAGCCAGGCGAGCGGGTGGATGTCGCGGAACATTCCGCGCGCCTTCAGCGCGGTCAGCATGTCGCCGTCGATGTCGAGTGAGCCGTTCAGGTACGCCAGGATGATCTGGAACTGGTCAAGAGAGCGCAGCGCGTCCGTGCCCCGGTCGTCGTTGATGATGAGCCTGAACAACGGTTCACCGGCACCGAGAGCAAAAGCTTCGCCTCGGGCGCGACGCACCTCGAACGCCGGACCCGTACCGTCCGCGAAGTAAGAATCGTATCGGCGCCGTAGGACTGTTTCCATATCGCTTCTGGCCATGGTCCCACTATAGCCTCATTGCTATTTCAGGGAATACCTCAGCGGCACAATTATTTGCGCCGTGGCCAGGACGATCGGCAGTATCACGACAAAGACGTAGGTGGAGACCGACGCCGTTCCCATTCGCAGCGGGCGAATACGGATTCCCTGAATTCTGGTGATCTCCGCCAGGTATGGCGCGATCTCCCTGATATCGACGTCGATGTCGAGGCCGCGCTGCTCGACCGTTGCAGAAAGGCGATCGACCCGGAGGTTCCTGGCCTGACGCTCGACCCGTCGAAAAACCAGCCACGGGACCAGCGTGAACATGGGCATGAAAATCGCGTACAGCACCACGAGGACGGACACCCACCGGTAGTTGCTGAAGCCGATCGACATCAGTACCACCGCGAGCGTTCCGCCGAGCAGGGCGTTCGACCACAGCACCGTCCTGAAGGTGCGAGCGATCGGTGACCAGCCGAACCGGCCGTCGCGGTTCTGCCAGTCGGCGCTGAAGTCGACGGTGAAGTAGACGACGACGGTCATGTAGATCGCGATGATCCGACCACCTCGAAGTGCAGGATGATCAGAATGGCGTAGATGGTCAGGATCGTGTAGACGATGTGCGCGAACACGTGCGCGTCGCTGGCCCACCAGTTGTGGTAGGCGGCGGCGAGCCAGACGTGGTTCTGAGCCAGGGTCTCGTTCGGCGGCGCGAACGTCTCGAACAGGATGCGGCATTGCCGCGCCAACCCGTCCATGACCTTGCCCACCACGACGTTCAGCGCATTGCCTGCTGGTGCGCCCTTGGCCATGGCGTCGATGCGAAGTATCCGCCACAGCAGGGCTGCGACGCCGGCAGCTTGGTCACCCCGAACGGTCGTTGAATGTCGGACCAGAGATGGAAGTCGTGGATGGTCCCGAACGTGCCGTCCGCGAGATTCGGTATCAGGATGAGCGCGACGATTACCAGCCCGACAATTCCCAACACCAGCTGCCGGAATCGCGTTGGATCGGCGGCGGCGAGCTTGGCGGCGACCACGCTGGTGATCGAATGCGAAACAAACGGTGCAGCTGGTGAGTTCCTTGGTTCGGCAGAATGCGAGGATCTGCTCGGCGACCTCATCGAGATCGAAGTATCCGCGCAGCGTCCGACTCTGCCCGAAACCGGGTATGTCGATGGATACGGTCCTGGCCACTCGCCGAAGGCGCGGAACCACCTCGCCCTACTGCTCCAGGGAGCCACCCAATCCGTGCAACAGGAGATAGCTGTTGCCAGACGCACAAGGGCCGGGATCGACCTCGACGTAGCGGATCTCGTTCGGAGCCAATCTCGCTGATCGGCGCATGTGCGGCCCATTCAGGTCGGTGAGCAACGCGTGGCCGGCGAACGCGCTGCTCCGGGGACCCTGCTCAGCGAACCGCCGTCGGTTCCGCGGTGTCGATGATGCGGGTGCGCAGGGTCCTGGTCTGGCGGGGCATGTTCCAGCCGAGCACGCCGTACACGCGTTCGCCGCGCCGGTATTCGGCGGTGAACTTGCCTTCGTTGGGGTTGCCGTCGATGTAGACCAGGTCGGCGTCGGCCGGGAAGGTGCCGTATGCCTGGATCTTCACGTCGTACTGATCGGTCCAGAAGTACGGGACCGGCGCGAACGGGGTTCCCTTGCCCAGCAACGTGTTCGCCGCGGCAAGGCCCTGCTCGGTGGCGTTCATCCGGTGTTCCAGCCGGATGCGCTCGTCGAGGCCGGGATGCGGCCAGCTGGCCACATCACCCGCGGCCACGATGCCGGGCGCGGCCTGTAACTGCTCGTCGCAGTCGATGCCGTTGCCAAGCGAAAGGCCGGAGTCGGCGAGCCAGGCGGTCGCGGGCACCGAGCCGATGGCGACCAGCACGACGTCGGCTGGGAGGGTGCGGCCATCGTCGAGAGCGACGCCGCTGACCTTGCCGCCGATGCCGCTGATTCCGGCGACGCCGACGCTGGTCAGCACCGCGACGCCGTGCGATTCGTGCAGCTTGGCGATCTCGCCGCCGATGATGGCGCCGAACTGGCGGATCATCGGCGCAGGCAGCGGGTCGACCAGGGTGACCTGGACGCCGAGACCGGCGGCGACCGCCGCGGTTTCCGCGCCGAGGAACCCGCAGCCGACCACGACCAGCCGCGTGCCGGGGGTCAGGCGCTCGCGCAACGCGAGCGCGTCGTCCACGGTGCGCAGCAGGTGCACGCCGGCCAGTTCGTGGCCGAAGGGCAGCTGCCTCGGCGTGACGCCGGTGGCGATGGCGAGGCCGTCGTAGCCGATCACGTCGCCGTCGGCGAGGCGTACCTGCCGCGCCGCGATGTCGAGGCCGGTGGCCGGCGAGCCGAGTCGCCATTCGGCGTCCAGTGTGGACAGAACGTCGGGCTGGCGGAGATCGATCTTGGTGCGCTCCCAGGTGCCGGCCAGGATCTGCTTGGACAGCGGCGGCCGGTCGTACGGGTGGTGCCGCTCGGCGCCGATCATCGTCAGCTTCCCGTCGAAGCCGGCCCTGCGCAGCGCCTCGGCCGTCGTCAACCCGGCCGCCGCCGCCCCCACCACAACCACATGCCGCAGCGTCATCGCCGGCACCTCCCTCTCGACCAACGATTCGCAGGGACCAACGAATGATAGAGCCGATCAAGTTCCCGATTCGCGCGGTGCGTCTGGTATCGCGCCTTCCTTGCGAACACCGGCAGCCAGCGCGTGCACTTTGGTGGTGTTGATCACGCTCCGCGATGCGGAAAGTGGGCAATCGCACCCTGGTCACGGGGTTAACCGCGCGCCACCACTCGCGCGATCCCGGTACGCTGCGCATTCCGGGCATGAACACCGAACACCAGGAGGACCCCGGTGACCCAGCTGGCTGCCGAGGCCCAGGACGGGGCCGCACCCGCTCGCCGTGTGCTCGTCGCCGAGGACGAGGCGCTGATTCGCCTCGACCTCGTCGAGATGCTGCGCGAAGAGGGCTACGAGGTCGTCGGCGAGGCCGGCGACGGGGAACAGGCCGTCCAACTGGCCGAGGAACTCAAACCCGACCTGGTCATCCTCGACATCAAGATGCCTCGCCAGGACGGCATCGAGGCCGCGTCGCAGATCGCGGCCAAGCGCACGGCGCCGGTCGTGATGCTGACCGCGTTCAGCCAGCGCGACCTTGTCGAGCAGGCCCGCGACGCGGGTGCCATGGCCTACCTGGTCAAGCCGTTCTCCAAGCGCGACCTTGTGCCCGCGATCGAGCTGGCGATCAGCCGGTTCACCGAGCTGCAGGCGCTGGAGAACGAGGTCGCCGGGCTGACCGAGCGGCTGGAGACCCGCAAGATCGTCGAGCGGGCCAAGGGTCTGCTCATGGCGAAGCAAGGTATGTCTGAGCCCGACGCGTTCCGCTGGATCCAGCGCACCGCGATGGACCGCAGGACGACCATGAAGGCCGTGGCCGACGTCGTGGTGGAGAACTTCGGCTGAGGCGCAGCCGCCTGATCCCGCGTTGAGCGCCGCACTAGCCCGTTTGCGAGCGCCTGGCCAACGCTGCGTACGGAACGTGACATTGTTTGACCACCACGTGAGAATCGCGCCCGAAATAAGCCCGAATGGCGGCTTGTAGGTATTTACTGGTCCTTAACACCGTCACGATGTGGATACGGACAGGGGGTCCCGCTGTCCATCCTGTGAGGAGCCCGCTAGCTTTCAGCCCTATCCATAGCCCGATCGGGCAAGCCGCTCAAGGGCGGCCAATGGGTCCTTTGGAGGTAGCGGGTGTCTGCAGCAAAGCTGGCGCGCGCGGTCACGGTGGTGGCGGCATTGTCGCTGGCCCTTGGCGCGTGTGCCGCGAACAGTGGTGGTGGCTCGTCTTCGGGTGGCTCGTCGTCGAGCAGCGGGATCAACCTGCCCGCGCTGACGACCTTGAACGTGCCTGCCGACGCCGCCAACCCTGCGGGTGACGGCAAGGCCAAGTGCAACGGAGTCAGCATCGCCTTCGGCGGTGCCGAGACCGGCGCCGACGCACAGCTGGGCCTCAACATCCTCTACGGCGTCCAGACCGCGCTGAACGCGCACAACCAGGCCAACCCCGGTTGCCAGGTCCAACTGAAGAAGTTCGACACCCAGGGCTCGGCCACCGTCGCCCCTGGTCTTGTCACCCAGATGGCGTCCGAGCAGGACATCATCGGCGCCGTCGGCCTCGCCTTCTCCAGTGAGTCGAAGGCCACCGGCAGCATCTTCCAGCAGGCCGGCCTTGTGCACATCACCGCGTCGGCGACCAACCCGACGCTGACCCAGCAGGGTTGGACCACCTTCTTCCGCGGCCTCGGCAACGACAACGCCCAGGGCCCCGCCGCCGCGAAGTTCATCACCGGCACGCTCAAAGGCTCCAAGGTCTGCGTGATCCAGGACGACTCCGCCTACGGCACCGGCCTGGCCGCCTCGATCACCCCGGCGCTGGGCTCGGCCAACGACAGCGCCTGCAACGACAAGGTGACCACCGGTCAGAAGGACTTCTCCTCGACCGTGAACAAGGTCAAGGCCGCCGGCGCGGACGCGGTGTTCTACTCCGGCTACTACGCCGAAGCTGCTCCGCTGGACCAACAGCTGGTTCAGGGCGGTTTCAAGGGCACGTTCGTCGGCCCGGACGGTGTCAAGGACCCGCAGTTCCTGAAGCTGGCCGGCAGCGCCGCGAACAACGCCTACTTCACCTGCCCGTGCACCGACGGTGCGCTGGTTCCCTCGTTCGCCACTGCCTACCAGAAGGTCGCTGGCTTCGCTCCCGCCACCTACTCGGTCGAGGGCTACGACATCGGGACCATCCTGCTCAAGGGCATCGACGCGGGTAACACCACGCGTGCCGCGCTGCTCAACTACGTCAAGAACTACAACGGTGACGGCCTGAGCAAGCACTTCCAGTGGGGACCGACCGGCGAGCTGAGTTCCGTCCAGGTCTACGCCTACGCGGTCAAGAACGGGAAGATCGTTGCCGTCAAGGAACTGTCTTCCTGACCCTAATTTCAACTCGCGACCTGTTAAAATTTCGGGGCCGCGGGTAATACCGGGCATGTTCGCCGACATTGTGATCGGCGAACATGCCCGGTGCCATGACAGGACGTGAGGCCGTGCACCCACTGACTATTTTCCTCCAGGATTCGACCTGGATTAATTTCGACGTTGGCGCCTTCAAGACAGAATTCTGGCAGAACACATTCGACGGCCTTGCCTACGGCGCCATTTACGCTCTCGTCGCCATGGGCTACACCCTCGTCTACGGTGTGCTGAAGCTGATCAACTTCGCGCACTCCGAGGTGTTCATCTCGGGCGCGTACGCGGTCTGGTTCACCCTGTCCCGGCTCGGGTTCGGCCCGTCGGCACCAAACCTGAGCGTGTTCGCGTTGATCGGCGACATCGTGCTGTCCGCACTGGCCGCGATGGCGGCCTCCGCGCTCGTCGCCGTCCTGCTGGAACGCGCGGCCTACCGGCCGCTGCGCCGACGAAACGCGCCACCGCTGGCGTTCCTGATCACCGCGATCGGCGCGTCGTTCGCGATGCAGTACGTCTACTTCATCTTCGTCAGCCAGGGTAACTCCGAGCCCTCGGTGATCATGTTCAACCCGAACCCGGTGTTCGACGTGTTCGGCGCGACCATCACAGACCAGATGCTGATCATCTTCTGCGCGGCGGTCATCCTGATGATCGTCACCAACATGTTCATCAACAGGAGCAGGTTCGGCCGAGGCATCCGCGCGGTCGCGCAGGACCCGGACACCGCGACGCTGATGGGCGTGAACAAGGAACGCGTCATCATGCTGACCTTCCTCATCGGTGGCCTGCTCGCCGGTGCGGCAGCCGTGTTCTACGTGATGAAGGTGCCATCGGGCGTCATCTTCAACGGCGGCTTCATCCTCGGCATCCAGGCGTTCACCGCGGCCGTCCTCGGCGGCATCGGCAACATTCGCGGCGCGCTGCTCGGCGGCCTGCTGCTCGGCGTCATCGGTGAATACGGCGCGACACTGCTCGGCAACGCACAGTGGACGGAAATCGTCGCTTTCGTCGTCCTGGTCATCATCCTGATGCTCCGGCCGACGGGTATTCTCGGCGAATCGCTTGGAAAGGCGCGAGCATGACCACGGCGACGACACGGCCACCGCTGTCCACGAACCAGGAATCGTTCATTCGCCGATTTCGGAACAGGTGGAATGGGCTTTCCCGGCCGCAGCAATGGGCCGGCGTTATTCCGATCGTGGTGTTGATCTACTTCATCCCGGTGATCAACCCGCCGTTCCTCACCACAGAGCCGAACACGAACTTCCCGATCGCGATGTTCCACGGGGCCACCTACGCGCTGGTGGCGGTCGGCCTGAACGTGGTGGTCGGCCAGGCCGGTCTGCTCGACCTCGGCTACATCGGGTTCTTCGCGGTCGGCGCGTACGTGGCCGCGCTGTTCACCAGCCCCGAGTCGATCCTGTGGAAGGTCCCCTACCTGGGGGTCCTGCCGATCGCCATGGTCGATCACGATGATGGCCGGGCGTGCTGCTCGGCTCGCCGACCCTGCGACTGCGCGGTGACTACCTGGCCATCGTGACGCTCGGCTTCGGCGAGATCGTCCGGCTGCTCGCCACGGTGATCCCGGCCCTCCATGGCCAGACCGGTTTCAGCGGCATCGGCGCCCCACCCGGCCACTACGCCAACGGCAGGCCGATCTTCGCTGTCACCAACGGAACGCCCTGGTACTGGCTGATCTGCACGATCATCGTCCTGGTGCTGCTGCTGGTCGGGAACCTGGAACGCAGCCGGGTCGGCCGCGCCTGGATCGCCATCCGCGAGGACGAGGACGCCGCCGAGATCATGGGCGTGCCCGACGTTCAAGTTCAAGCTGTGGGCGTTCGCCATCGGCGCGGCCATCGGCGGCCTGTCCGGGGCGCTGTTCGCCGGCCAGAACTCGCACATCGACAACCAGACCATGGACGTGCCGACCTCGGTCCTGTTCGTCGCGGCTGTCGTGCTCGGCGGGTCGGGCAACAAGGTCGGCGTGATGATCGGCGGCTTCCTGATCTCCTACATCCCGGACCGGTTCACCAACCTGGCCAGCTGGAAGTACCTGATCTTCGGCTTGATCCTGATCGTGCTGATGATCTTCCGGCCGCAGGGTCTGCTCGGCGCGCGCCAGCGCCTGCTCGCCCACGGCCGAAACGCCTATCAGCGGCTCGTTGGCAAACCGGAACAACTGAGCAGCGACAGCTCGCTCGCCCCGGAGAAGGATGCGGTATGAGTCATCCAGCGGAACCCGTCGAGGGTGGCATCGTCGCCGAGGTGGCGGCGATGACCGCAGAGGAGCAGGCCGAACACGCCGAGGCCGTCGCCGAGGCGGTCGCCGCCGACCGGGAGATCGCGGTCGGCTACGGCGACACGCTGCTGGAGATGCGCGACGTGACCATGCGCTTCGGCGGTCTGGTCGCGCTGGACTCGGTGTCGTTCAGCATCAGGCGCGGCGAGATCCTCGGCCTGATCGGCCCGAACGGTGCAGGCAAGACCACCTGCTTCAACGCGATGACCGGCGTGTACCGGCCGACGTCGGGACAGGTGCTGCTGGAGGACCAGCGGCTTGGCAAGCGCAAGAAGCACCAGATCACCCAGCTCGGCATCGCCCGCACATTCCAGAACATCCGGCTGTTCGGTGAGATGACCGCGTTGGAGAACGTGGTCGTCGGCACCGACGCCCGGCACCGGACCAGCGTGGTCGGCGCGCTGATCCGCTCGCCGCGCCACCAGCGCGAGGAGCGGGAGGCGGTCGAGCGGGCCAGCGCGCTGCTGGAGTTCGTCGGCATCGCCGACCGGGCCGCGGACAAGGCACGCAACCTGCCCTACGGCTACCAGCGCAGGCTGGAGATCGCCAGGGCGCTGGCCACCGAGCCGAAGCTGCTCTGCCTCGACGAGCCGGCGGCGGGGTTCAACCCCACCGAAAAAGAAGAACTGATGGGCCTGATCCGCAAGATCCGCGACGACGGGTACACGGTGCTGCTCATCGAACACGACATGCGACTGGTCATGGGCGTCACCGACCGGATCGTGGTGCTGGAGTTCGGCAAGAAGATCGCCGAGGGACTGCCGGCGGAGATTCGCGAAAACCCGGCCGTGATCGCGGCCTACCTGGGGGTGCCCGACGATGGCGCTGCTTGAGCTGCACGACGTATGCGTCCACTATGGACGTATCCAGGCGCTGGACGGGATCACCATCAGCGTGGACGCGGGCGAGATCGTCTCGCTGATCGGCGCGAACGGCGCCGGCAAGACGACGACCATGCGCGCGATCTCGGGCATCCGCCCGGTGTCCTCCGGGAGGATCGTCTTCGACGGCGAGGACATCACCAGGCTGCGCGCGGACCTGCGCGTTGTGCGCGGCATCTCCCAGTCGCCGGAAGGCCGGGGCGTGTTCCCCGGCATGACGGTGATGGAGAACCTGGACATGGGCGCGTACGCGCGCAAGGACCGCAAGAACCTCAAGGCGGACTTCGACCGCGTGTTCAACCTGTTCCCGCGGCTGGCCGAGCGGCGCACCCAGTTGGGCGGCACCATGTCCGGCGGCGAGCAGCAGATGCTGGCCATCGGCCGCGCGTTGATGGCCAACCCGCGCGTGCTGCTGCTGGACGAGCCCTCGCTGGGTCTCGCCCCGCAGATCATCCAGCAGATCTTCCGCATCATCACCGAGATCAACCAGCAGGGCACCACCGTGCTGCTGGTCGAGCAGAACGCCCAGCAGGCGCTCTCCCGCGCGCACCGCGCGTACGTGCTGGAGACCGGGCGGATCTCACGCACCGGAACCGGCAAGGAGATGCTGGCCGACCCGTCGGTCAAAGAGGCGTACCTCGGCGTCGCGTAAACGACTTGTCCTGGCGGGACGGCTCGCGGTAGGACGGTCGCGTGACATCACTCGGCATGGTCGTCCGACCGCACGTCCCGCCAGAACAGCTGCTCGCCATCGCGCGCGTCGCGGACAGCGCCGGCCTTGAGCAGCTGTGGCTGTGGGAGGACTCGTTCTTCGCGGGTGGCATCGCCAGTGCCGCGGCCGTGCTGGCCGCGACCGAGCGGCTGCGCGTCGGCATCGGCGTCATTCCGGTGCCCTACCGCAACGTCGGCCTGCTGGCCATGGAGATCGCCACGCTGGAGCGGATGTTCCCCGGTCGGCTCATTCCCGGCGTCGGCCACGGCAACCCGGACTGGATGGGACAGGCCGGAGTGCGGGTCTCCTCGCCGATGACGCTGTTGCGCGAGTACGTCACCGCCCTGCGCGCGCTGTTGCGCGGCGAGCGGCTGAGCGTCTCGGGCAGGTACGTGCGGCTCGACGATGTCGTGCTCGACTGGCCGCCCGCCTCGGCGCCGCCGGTGCTCGTCGGCGCGGTCGGCCCGCGCACGCTGCGGCTTGCCGGCGAGATCGGCGACGGCACCGTGCTTGACGCGCAGTACAACGCCGACGGCGTGCGGCGGATTCGAGCGGTGATCGAGGAGGGGCGCGTCGGAGGCGGTCGCACCGATCCGCACGACACCGTCGTCTACGTGACCGCGGTGACCGGCGACGGACGCGCGGGCCCGGCTCGTCACGGAACTGGAGAAGTGGAACCACGATCCCGCGTCCGGCATCGGAGTCGCGGGCGACGCGACCGAGATCGCCGGTGCCATCAACGAGATCGTCGAGGCCGGCGCGGACACGGTGATCGTCGTGCCGGTCGAGGACGAGCCCGATCTGGCCTGGCTCGCGCGGTTCATCGCCGATGAGGTCCGGCCGCTCGTGCCCTGAGCGAACACTGGTTCGACGCTCAACTTGTTTGGCTAAGATCATTTCATGCGTTTTGGCATCGGACTTCCCAACCAGGTTCGCAACGTCGATCCGACCGTCATTCCGTCCTACGCCGCCCGTGCCGAGCAAGCCGGCTTCGACACGCTCGGCACGGTCGGCCGGTTCGCCTACCCCGGCGTCGTCGACACCGTCGCGCTCGCCGCTGCGGCGGCCGTGACCAGCAGGATCGAGCTGATCAGCAACGTCCTGCTCGCCCCGACCTGGCCAGGACCGTTGCTGGCCAAGGAACTCGCCGGCATCGACGGTATTTCCGGTGGCCGGCTCACCATCGGTCTTGGCATCGGCGGCCGCGCGGACGACTTCGTGCTCGACGCGTATCCCATGAAGGGCCTTGGCAAGCGGTTTGACGCCGACCTGGAAACCTACCGGGACATCTGGTCCGGCAAGCCGGTCGGTGGCGGTGTCAACGCGGCCGTGCCGGACGGCACCCGGCAGGTGCCGATCCTGTTCGGTGGCAGGGCCGAGCAGACCTTCACCCGCATGGCCAAGTGGGGCGTCGGTTACGTGGGCGGCTCGGTGCCGGCCAGCATGGTCGCCCCCGCGTTCGAGTCGGCCCGCGCCGCGTGGACCGAGGCCGGCAGGGAGGGCGCGCCGCGCCTTGTCGCCATCGCCTACTTCGCCATCGAGAACGGCGAAGCCGGCCGCGCCAACATCTACGACTACTACAGCTTCATAGGCCACGACCGGGCCAGCATGATCGCGAACAACGGCGCGGTCGGGCCGGACGAGATCGCCAACACCATCTCCTCCTTCGCCGAGCTCGGCGCGGACGACCTGCTGTTCAACCCGATGACCGACGACCCGGCCGAGATCGAGCGGCTGGCCGAACTGCTGCCCTGATCCGCCTTGCGTCGCCGTTCCCGGTGGGTTAAACACCCGAGCCATGGACACCATGGCCATGGCCAGCCAGGAACGGGCCGAGTTCGTCGCCCTGCTCGAAACGCTCACCCCCGAGCAGTGGGAGATCCCGAGCCTGTGCGCCGGCTGGACCGTGCACGACGTGGTCGCGCACGTGATCAGCTACGAGGGGCTCGGCCCGCGCGCGGTGCTCGCCCGCGTCGCCAAGGGTCGGTTCAACCCGGACCGGGCCAACGAGATCGGCGTGGCGCGAGTACCGAGGGCGTGATCCAGAGGAACTCATCGCGCTGTTCAAGAAGTATCCGCGCCCGCGCGGCCTCACCTCGATGTTCGGCGGCGTGATCGCGTTGACCGACGGCATGATCCACCAGCAGGACGTCCGCCGCCCACTCGGCCCGCCGCGCGAGATCCCGGCCGAGCGGATCGTGCCGGTGCTGCACTTCGCCCTGTTCGCGCCGGTGGTCCGCGGCATCCTGCGGGTGCGCGGCGTGCGGCTGGTCGCCACCGACCTCGACTGGTCGTTCGGGTCTGGGCCGGAAGCGCGCGGCCCGGCCGAGTCGCTGCTGATGGTGATCGCCGGTCGGCGCGGCGTCGTGCCGGAGCTGTCTGGTCCAGGCACGGCGAAACTCACCGAACGCATCGAGCGCTGATCGAGTTCGTGCCAGAGTTTGGCCATGGCACTCTCGATGCGCACGCGGTGGTTGGTCGCCGGGGCGGTGTGCTTGCCGCGGCTTCGTTGTGCGTCGGCGTCAGCCAGGCAGCGACCCAACCCACCGGGCCAACCGGCTCCGGCCGAACGGTCGCGCGGCTGTTCGCCACCGTCGCCCCGCCCGATCCCGGCCCGCTCGGCACCGGGCTCGGAGGCGCTGCCTTCGACGCAAGGGGCAGGTTCTGCTTCGTCGACACCGAGGCTCCTGCCGGCAGGCCGAAGCTGATGAGCCTCGACCTGAACACCGGCAAGGTCGACGACCTCTACACCGACTCGACCAGCATGCTCAACTGCGTCGGTTTCGCGCCCAACGGGACGATGTACCTGTGCGACCTCAAGGGCAGGGTCGACACCTTCAACCCGTCCACCCGAACGGCATCGCGTTCCTCCCTGACTACAGCGGCGTGTGGATCGACCAGGACCTGCCGAGCACCCTCGACCATGTCGCCTACCAGTTCCCCAACCCAGCCAACCAGTCGCCGACGCCCGTCGCGCACACCGCGTCGTACCTGAGCCTGGGCGGGAACGCCTACGCCGACTCGATCACCACCGACGGCGCAGGCAACATCTACCTTGCCGTGTACGGCGGCGGCGAGGTGCTTGAGTTCAACCAGAACGGCATCCAGATCGGCACGGTGAGCTTCCCGCCGAGCGCCCCGAACGTCACCCATGTCGCGATCCAGCCCGGCACCCGGCGCGCGTTCGTCACCGCGTCCGGTCCGGGCGGCGGCCACATCTACACGTTCACCGCGCTCGCCCCGGCACCCGCCAACCCCCAACGGCGGCTGATCAGGCACCCGGCGGGCGCTCGCGCAGGACGCAGGTCAGGCGCGCGGTGCAGGTCCGGTTGCCGTCCTCGTCGGTGAGCACGATCTCGAAGGTGGACGTGGTCCTGCCGGTGTGCAGCGGGGTGCACACGGCGGTGACCAGGCCGGCCCGCGCCGCGCGGTGGTGCGTGCAGGACAGTTCGAGGCCGACGGCGACCTTGCCGTCCGGCGCGTTCAGCACCGCGGCCGTCGAGCCGATCGTTTCGGCCAGCGACGCGTTCGCGCCGCCGTGCAGCAGCAGGTACGGCTGTCGGTTGCCCTCCACCGGCATGGTCGCGACCACCCGATCGGGGGCAACCGACACATAGCGAACGCCGAGCTTGGTGTTCAGCTCGCCGAGGATCTCGGGCCGGTTGTACTCCTCGGCTGTGGCAGGCAGTCCGTTGTTCGTGGTGGTCAATGCGCTCTCCGTGGTCGGTCGCGTGGTCGGCGCGCGCTGCGTCGGGCGGCGCGGGCAGTGTCGGTGTGTCAGCCTAAACTCGGTTCGTGCCTGTCAAGCCCGAGACCAACGCCACATCCACCAGTGCGGATGAGCGCAAGCTGCTGCTGCTCATCGACGGCCACTCCATGGCCTACCGGGCGTTCTACGCCCTGCCGAAGGAGAAGTTCCGGACCGGAACGGGCCAGCACACCAACGCGGTCTTCGGCTTCACCTCGATGTTGATCAACCTGCTGCGCGACGAGGCGCCGACCCATCTCGCGGTCGCCTTCGACGTGTCCCGCAAGACGTTCCGCTCCGAGGCGTACGCCGAGTACAAGGCGGGCCGCGGCGCGACGCCGGACGAGTTCAAGGGTCAGGTCAGCCTGATCGAGGACGTGCTCGCCACGCTGGCCATCCCCACGCTGAGCCTGGAGAACTACGAGGCGGACGACATCATCGCCACGTTGACCGCAGGCGCCGTCGCCAAGGGCTTCGACGTGCTCATCTGTACCGGCGACCGGGACGCGTTGCAGCTGGTCGACGAGCACGTCACGGTGCTCTACCCGGTGAAGGGCGTCTCCGAGCTGACCAGGTTCACGCCCGAGGCGGTGCTGGCCAAGTACGGCGTCACCTCCGCCCAGTACCCGGACTTCGCCGCGCTGCGCGGCGACCCGTCGGACAACCTGCCCAAGATCCCGGGCGTCGGCGAGAAGACGATCACCAAGTGGATCCAGCAGTTCGGCTCGCTGAACGAGCTGATCGACCGGGTGGACGAGGTCAAGGGCAAGGCGGGCGACGCGCTGCGCGAGAACCTGGCCAACGTCATGCTCAACCGCCAGCTCACCGAGCTGGTCAGGGACGTGCCGATCGGCCGCGACTGCGACTCGCTCGAGGTCCAGGCGTGGGATCGGGACGCCGTGCACCAGCTGTTCGACGAGCTGGAGTTCCGCGTCCTGCGCGATCGCCTCTTCGCCACGCTGTCCACCGCGGAACCCGAGGCCGAGGACGGGTTCGACGTCCAGGGCGGCCGGATCGCCTCTGGCGAGCTTGCCGACTGGCTGGCCAAGCACACCGGTCCGGGCAGGCGCTCGGGGTTGGCCATCCGCGCCCGCTGGGCGTTCGCCACCGGCGACGTGGAGAGCATCGGCATCGCCGCGGCCGACGGCCAGACCGCCTACGTCGAGGTGCTCGACCTGACCGAGGCCGACGAGCAGGCCCTCGCCGCGTGGCTGGCCGACCCGAACATCCCCAAGGCCGGGCACGACATCAAGGGCCCGATGCACGCGCTGCGCGGCCGCGGCTGGACGCTGGCCGGTCTGACCAGCGACACCGCCCTCGCTGCCTACCTGGTGCGGCCGGGGCAGCGCTCGTTCGACCTCGACGACCTCGCCCTGCGCTACCTGCACCGCGAGCTGCGCGCCGAGGAGGCCAATCCGGACGGTCAGCTCTCCCTGCTCGGCGGCGAGGAGGAAGAGGCAGAGAAGATCATGGCCGGCGTGCTGCTGCGGGCCCGCGCGGTCGCCGAACTCGCCGACGCGCTTGACGAGGAACTGGCCAGGACCGGCCAGGCCAAGCTGCTCACCGACCTCGAACTGCCGCTCCAGTCGGTGCTCGCCGACCTGGAGGCGGCCGGCATCCGCATGGACACCCAGCAGTTGGCCGCGCAGGAGGCGCACTTCGCCAGCCGGGTCAAGCAGGCCGCGCAGGACGCGTACGCGGTGATCGGCAAGGAGATCAACCTCGGCTCGCCCAAGCAGTTGCAGGTCGTGCTGTTCGACGAGCTGGACATGCCGAAGACCAAGCGCACCAAGACCGGTTACACCACCGACGCGGACGCGCTGACCGACCTCTACGCCAAGACCGAGCACCCGTTCCTGCGGCACCTGCTCGAACACCGCGACGCCACCCGGTTGAAGACCACTGTGGACGGTCTGCTGAAGACCATCGGGGACGACGGCCGGATTCACACCACGTTCAACCAGACCATTGCCGCGACCGGCCGGCTGTCCTCGACCGAACCGAACCTGCAGAACATCCCGATCAGGACCGAGGAGGGCCGGACCATCCGGGAGTCCTTTGTGGTCGGTCCGGGTTACGCGGAGCTGATGACCGCGGACTACAGCCAGATCGAGATGCGCATCATGGCGCACCTTTCCGAGGACGCCGCGCTGATCGAGGCGTTCCAGTCCGGCTTCGACTTCCACGCCGCGACCGCCGCTCGGGTGTTCGGCGTCGAGCCGACCGAGGTCAGCGGCGCGCAGCGGGCCAAGGTCAAGGCCATGAACTACGGCCTCGCCTACGGCCTTTCCGCGTTCGGCCTCTCCAACCAGCTGCGGATCTCCACCGAGGAGGCCCGCGAGCTGATGGACGAGTACTTCACCCGGTTCGGCGGCGTGCGCGACTACCTCCAGTCGATCGTGGTCAAGGCGCGCAAGGACACCTACACCGAGACCATCCTCGGCCGCCGTCGCTACCTGCCCGACCTGACCAGCGACAACCGGCAGCGCAGGGAGATGGCCGAGCGGATGGCGCTCAACGCGCCGATCCAGGGCAGCGCGGCGGACATCATCAAGGTCGCCATGCTCAACGTGCACCGCGCGATCAGCAACTCCGACCTGCGCAGCCGCATGCTGCTCCAGGTGCACGACGAACTCGTGCTGGAGATCGCCGACGGCGAGCACGCCGAGGTCGAGGCGCTGGTGCGCGAGCACATGGGCAACGCCTACCAGCTCGACGTGCCGCTGGAGGTGTCGGTCGGCTTTGGCAGGTCCTGGAACGACGCGGCCCACTGAAACGACGCTCGCGCTGCTGCGCAGGGCGAAGGACCGGATCGACCGCGACTACGCGCAGCCGCTCGACATCGACGTCCTGGCTGCTGAGGCGCACTGCTCGCGGTATCACTTCATGCGCACGTTCCAGGCCGCCTACGGCGAGCCGCCGGGCCTGTATCTGACCCGGCGGCGCATTGAGCGCGCCAAGGACCTGCTCCGCTCGGCGAACCTGACCGTCACCGAGATCTGTTTCCTGGTCGGCTTTTCCAGCCTCGGCTCGTTCAGCCGCCGGTTCAGCGAACTTCTCGGCATGTCCCCGTCGGCCTATCGGGAGCGGGCCCGAGCCCGCACCGCCGCGCCCGTCCCCGGCTGTTTCGTGCTGATGTGGGCCAAGCAGAAGGGACAGCGAACGACATCGGGCACTTTTCGCGAAGCAACTCCTGACCTGCGCGACTAACGTTGCTGCCCATGATCACTGGACTGTCACACGCCAACATTTTCGTGCTCGACCAGGACCGCGCCAAGGAGTTCTTCACCGAGAAACTCGGTTTCACGCTCAAGACCGACATGGTGATGGGCGAGGAGTTCGAGGGCTCCGGCAGCGGCTTCCGCTGGCTCACCGTGTCCCCGCCGAACCAGCCCGACCTGGAGATCATCCTGGCCGACCCGAGCATGGGCCACGACGAACAGACCGCGAAAACCATTCGCGAACTCGTCGCCAAGGGCGCCATCGGCGCGGGCGTGTGGGAGGCCGACGACGTGCGCAAGACCTACGAGGAACTGAAGGAGCGCGGCGTCGAGTTCATCCAGGAGCCCGCCGAGCGGCCCTACGGCGTCGAGGCGCTGTTCCGCGACGACTCGGGCAACTGGTTCAGCCTCACCCAGCCCTACCGCCGCGCCCAACCCGGAACGGAATGAGCGGGCGCGGCAGTAGGGGACCCCGGTCAGTCCCTGGTGCTGGAGCTGCCCAACGACGCCAGGACGAGGTTCGCGAACGCGGCCTCGCCCTGGGCGGTCGGGTGCAGCGGCACGATGCCGTTGACCGGCACGAACCCGGTCACCCAGTTGGTCCCTGGATTGCACGCCGTGTGACCGGCACCCGGCGCGATGAAGTCGACGTAGCTCGCCCACGGCCTGCTCGCGGTCAGCGCCCGCGTCTCGGTGCCTATCCGGTCGACCAGCCCCTGGACGTAGTCGGAGTCCTCGGCCCAGATCGGCTGGATCGGGTAGCACCCACCGGGCGGGGCGTAGTCGCCGTAGCTGGTGACGATCACCTTGGCCAGCGGCGAGCGCTGGTGGATCGCGTCCAAGGTGGCCGCGACCTTCGGAATCGCACCGTCCACCGCGGCCGCGCCCCGATCGACGCCGCCAGCGGTGTCGGTCGCCTTGCAGGAGGTGCCAAGTGGCTGGGGCAGCAGGTTCAGGCAACCCTCGGCCAACCCGACAAGGCCGGCGTCGTTGGCGCCGATGGTGACCGTGACCAGCGTCGTGCTCGGGGTGAGCGCGTCGAACTGCGGTGCAGCTGCGGGATCCCACGGCAGGCTGGCCGCCTGCGGGCTGGTCATGTCGTCGGTGGTCGCGCCGCTGCACGTGACGTCCCGGAACGTGGGCACGTGCAGCGCGGCCGCGACCAGGTGCGCGTAGTCGGCGCCGGACCGGAAGCACGGATCGAGTGCCACCTGCGGCAGGATCAGCGGTCCGGCCGCGAACGAGTCGCCGAGCGCGACGTATTCGCTGTTCAGCGGGCTGGCGTCGGCGGAAGCCGGCACCGCCACCCCAGCCGCGGTTGCCGCGCCGAGCAGGGACAGCAGCGCGAGCCCGCGCTGCCAACGGACGAACGATCTTCTCACTGGCCCTCCAGGGTCAACCGCGTCGTCAACTCCATGGCTCCGAGCGGAGCGGGGACCAGTATGGGCACGACAGGCCGTGCCCGACCGCTCGCACAAGGGTGAATTTGGCACGTACTCGCATCGTGCCCAGTTCGGCTCCGCGCCGGCTGCGCGCGGTTGACCTGCGGCGTAGGGTGGCTGGATGGTGCCGAGACCTGTTCACCCGGTTCCCGTCCCTCCCCATTCCCCATTTTCCAGCCCCCATTCCCCAGCCGCTCCGCAATGGACGAGGCCATGAGGCGCGCCCTCGTGCTCGGCGGCACCGGCATGCTTTCCGGCGTCGTCGCCGAACTCGTTCGCGACGGCTGGCACGTCGTCGTCCCGTCGCGCCGGTACGCGCCGATCCCCGTCGACATGCCGGAATCGGCCGCCGATGACCGCCAGGCACTCTGGGTGGAGGCCGACTGGTCGGCGCCCGAGTCGTTGGCCGAGCGCGTGGACAAGGCGCTCGCCGGCAAGGCCGACCTGCTCGTCGCCTGGGTGCACGACGCCTACCGCGAGGCCGTGCTCGCCGCGATCGCCCCGCTGATCGCCGAGGACGCCGTCGTGGTCGAGGTCCGCGGCGCCGCCGCCGCGCAGCCACACACCGGCACACCCGAACCCAGCCTGCCGGACCATGAAACCCAACTCGTCGTGCTGGGGTTCGTCCGGGACGGTGAGAGCATCCGCTGGCTGACACACCGGGAGATCTCCGAGGGCGTGCTGGACGCCGTGCACCGTGCGCTCGCCGACCGACCGCCGGAGACGTTTCAGATCGGCGAGGTCAACCAGTACGCCATCCGGGTCTGACTCCTACCGGAGCGCGTCGGCCGGCCGGACCTCCCAGATCGTCCACAGTGGACGGTAGCCCTGGCGTGGCCAGAACACCGACGAGAGCGGATTCGCCGGGTTGTAGTAGAGGTAGCTGCCGACGGCCCGCTGCCGGGCCAGATCGTGGTGTGCGACGGCCATCAGCTGCCGGCCGAGTCCGCTGCCCCGCGCGCCGGGCAGCACGGACACCGTGTTCACGTAGCCCCACCGGCCGACCGGGACCGGAAACCGGACGGACGAGCCGAGGGCCCCGTCCGTGACCCAGCACTCGGCGACGCCGACCGCGATCCCGTCCCGCTCGATGATCCACACGGGATCCTGCTGGTCGAGGTGGTAGCGAAGCGCGGCGCGCTTGAGTTCGGCCGCGTCCGCGCGCGGCATCGTGCCGCCCAGGTTCGCCGAGTAGGCCAGTTCGGCCATGGCGATCTCGGTGGCCACGGCCAGATCCTCGGCACGCGCCCTGCGCACGGTCACGCCGGGAGCCAGCCGGGGCACCGGTGTGCCGCCTCGGCCGGGTTGGCGAACCGCGAGGACGGTCATCGGTACGAAACCGTGACCGAGCAGCACCCGGCTCACCGTCACGTCCCTGCTCGGCCAGGTGACCACGCAGGACGAGTCCGCGCCGAGCCGGGCGCGGTCCAGCAGCCCGCGCCACGCGCGCAGCAGCGCGTCCACCCCCACGTCCGCGTGCTCGCCGACCAACGGGAACAGCTCCCACACCTGCCGCGCCGACCACAGGCTCGGCAGGGTGCCTTCCGGATTGCTGATCCGCAGCAGCGTTCCCGCGACCCGCCGCCCGTCCGCGAGCGCGGCGGTCAGCACCTCGCCCTGCGGGATCGGCGTCATGTCCGGCAGCAGCTCGTCCAGGGCCGCGAACCGGGCGCGCTGCGCCGCGCGCAGGTTGGTCGCGACGGTCACGCCAACTCGCAGCGGAAGATCGCGGTGCCAGGGAACAGCCGTCCGCGCAACGGACTCCACTGCCCCCACTCCTGCTCATGACCTGCCGGCCATTCCGGCTCGATCAGGTCGCGCAGCACCATGCCGGCGCCGTTGATGGCCCGGACGAAGTCACCGAGCGTGCGGTGGTGCTCCACGTAGGTGGCCGCGCCGTCGCCGTCCACCTCGACATAGGGCGTCCGGTCGAAATAGGACTGCGCGACGACCAGCCCGTCCGGTCCGGGATCGTCCGGGAAGATCCAGCGCAGCGGATGCGTGACCGCGAAGACGAACCTCCCGCCCGGCCGCAGCACCCGCGCCACCTCGGCCAGCACGGCGCCGACATCCGCGACGAACGGGATCGCACCGAACGCCGAGCACGCGTGGTCGAACGAATGGTCCGCGAAGGGCAACTGGTCGGCGCTCGCCTGCACCAGCGGCACGTCGATGCCGGAGACCTCGTTGCCGCGCAGCGCGTGCGCGAGCATGCCGGCGGAAAGATCGAGGGCGACCGGGTGCGCGCCCTGACTCGCCAGCCAGCGCGCGCACGGCGCCGACCCGCAGCCAACCTCCAAGATCGACAGTCCTCGGACGTCACCGAGCAGGTGCGCGTCGGCCTCCCGAAGTCGCTCAGGGCACCACACGAAGTCCGAGACACCCAGGAACTCGCCGTGTTCGGCGTGGTAGTCGTCGGCGTCCGCGTCCCACCAGGCCCTGCTGGCCAGCCGCGACTCGCTCGCGTCGACCGACCGCTTGGTGATCCCCACCGTGCCCAGCGCACGCTCCGCGCTCGGCGCCACCTCGCTGCGCTCGGAGCTTGAGCGCAACGCACCCTGTTCTTGTTGGTTCGCTCCGCAGGCTCCGCTCACGTGGGATGGATCACCGTCAGCCGCGACGACTTGGTCCGCTGCCACGTTGCTCCCTTCGAGCACCTGGGTTTGCTACCCGATGTCAAACCCGCGTACGATACCGCTCGCGCAGTGGGTTCAATGCTGCCCGCGGTTCCGCCCGTCGGGAATCGGGTGGCCCTCGTCTTCGTTGACATAGTCCGTGCGGACCTCGTCAGGGCAAGACTGGCACGGCTCCGCAGGTCATTGGATCCTTCGCGCAGCATGGAGCACGACGTAAACAGCCAACCCACAACACCAATCCGTACCGGAGCAACCCACCTAATGTCCACCGACACCACCATCGTCCCGCAGCAAGCGAAAGCCGCACCGGCGCAGGTCGCGATCAATGACATCGGGACGGAGGAGGACTTCCTCGCCGCCATCGACAAGACCATCAAGTACTTCAACGATGGTGACATCGTCGAGGGCACCATCGTCAAGGTCGACCGTGACGAGGTGCTGCTCGATATCGGCTACAAGACCGAGGGCGTCATTCCCTCGCGCGAACTGTCGATCAAGCACGACGTCGACCCGGCTGAAGTGGTCAGCGTCGGTGATGAGGTCGAGGCCCTTGTCCTGCAGAAGGAGGACAAAGAGGGTCGGTTGATCCTGTCCAAGAAGCGCGCCCAGTACGAGCGCGCGTGGGGCACGATCGAGGGGCTCAAGGAGAAGGACGAGCCGGTCAAGGGCACCGTCATCGAGGTGGTCAAGGGTGGCCTGATCCTCGACATCGGGCTGCGTGGCTTCCTGCCAGCGTCCCTTGTCGAGATGCGTCGCGTGCGTGACCTCCAGCCCTACGTCGGCCGCGAGCTCGAAGCCAAGATCATCGAGCTGGACAAGAACCGCAACAACGTGGTCCTGTCCCGTCGCGCCTGGCTGGAGCAGACCCAGTCCGAGGTCCGCAGCGAGTTCCTCAACCAGCTGCAGAAGGGCCAGGTCCGCAAGGGCGTCGTGTCCTCGATCGTCAACTTCGGTGCGTTCGTGGACCTCGGCGGCGTCGACGGTCTCGTGCACGTGTCCGAGCTGTCCTGGAAGCACATCGACCACCCGAACGAGGTTGTCGAGGTCGGCCAGGAGGTCACCGTCGAGGTGCTCGACGTCGACATGGAGCGCGAGCGCGTCTCCCTGTCGCTGAAGGCGACCCAGGAAGACCCGTGGCGCCAGTTCGCCCGCACCCACGCGATCGGCCAGATCGTGCCGGGCAAGGTCACCAAGCTGGTTCCGTTCGGCGCGTTCGTCCGGGTGGACGAGGGCATCGAGGGCCTTGTGCACATCTCCGAGCTGGCCGAGCGCCACGTGGAGATCCCGGAGCAGGTCGTGCAGGTCAACGACGACGTCATGGTCAAGGTCATCGACATCGACCTGGACCGTCGCCGGATCTCGCTGTCCCTGAAGCAGGCCAACGAGGGCTTCACCCCGGACACCGAGTTCGACCCGACCCAGTACGGCATGTCGGCCGAGTACGACGACCAGGGCAACTACATCTACCCCGAGGGCTTCGACCCGGAGACCCAGGAGTGGCAGGAAGGCTTCGACAAGCAGCGCGAGGAGTGGGAGCGGCAGTACGCCGAGGCGCACACCCGCTACGAGCAGCACATGAAGCAGATCGTGAAGGCCGCAGAGGCCGACGCGGAAGCCGGTGCGGCCGAGGCCCAGACCGGCAACTACTCCTCCTCCGCCGAGGAGGCGCCGGCCGCCGCCCAGTCCGGTGGCACGCTCGCCAGCGACGAGCAGCTCGCCGCGCTGCGGGAGAAGCTCTCCGGTGGTGTCTGATCGGAACCGTCCCTGATTAGGGGGACAACGACTCCGATAGGGGGATCCCGCGCCGTGTTCGGCGCGGGATCCTCGTCGTTTCGGGGTGATCGGATTACCGTGCGCGGTATGGACCGTCGATGGTGGTCGGCCGGTGTGTCGGTCGCGGCAGTCGGGCTCGTCGGCGTCCTCGCCGCGTGCGGCAGCGGTGCCGCGCCGACCAACAACCCGGCCAAGGTGCCCTCGTTCACCAGCAAGCGCGCTGCCCCCACCAGCGCCCCGCCGTTCGTCGGCACCGTCCCCGCCTCCTGCGACCCGATCGCGTCCGAGGCCGACGTCAACCAGATCATCGGCCACCCGCTGACCGGAACGTCCAACGGCATCAAGGGCGTGGCAGAGGCCGCGATCGGCCGCACCGCCCGCCTGGACTGCTACTACGGCATCCCGCCGAACCAGCCGGCAACGACCGGCGTCGTCTCCATCGGCATCGGCGGCTACGACAACGCGGCCGACGCCGCCCACCGCGTCTCCGAGACCGTGAACCAGGCGCGCGACACCGGCTATTCGTCCAGCAACGTGCAGGTCAACGGCCAGAACGCGGTGCTGCTCGCCGGTCAGCAGAACCAGGAGGTGGTGCTCTCCGCCGGCACCATCACCGTGCTGGTCACGGCCGCCAACAGCGTGGTCCAGGCAGGCAAGGCAGGCCCGCCGCTGATCCAACTGGCCGGCAAGGCGCTGACCGCCGCCCAGAAAGCCTAAGCGGCGTTGCCCATCGCCGCGTCATCGATGGCCGGGCTCGGCACCCAGGCCCGTTCCATGGCCACCACGACCGCGCGCCTGCGCAACCCGGCCAGGCTGTGCCGGCTGCGAATCCGCACAACGGCCTGCGCGCGCCACCACGTCCTCGGTCTGGCCAACGCCTCCGCGACCTGCCGATACCGCCCGCAGTGCACAAGGCCCGGCGTCCCCAGCCGGTGCCTGCCCGCCCCATTGCCTGCCATTGATCCTGCTCCTCGCGCGAAACTTGCCCAAGGATAAGTACATGACGTGCGAAAACGGGGAAACTTGCGCGGCGTGTCGGAGTTGGCAAGATCCTGACAGAATCCACTCATGCTTCGGGTAGGACTGACCGGCGGAATCGGCTCCGGCAAATCGACGGTATCCGGCCGGTTGGCCGAGCACGGCGCGAGGATCATCGACGCGGACCGGATCGCCAGGGAAGTCGTCGAGCCCGGTTCGGCCGGCCTCGCCAAGGTCACCGAGGCGTTCGGCACCGGGGTGCTGGCGGCGGACGGGGCGCTGGATCGGGCCGCGCTGGCCAAGGTGGTGTTCGCGGACGACGCGGCCCGACAGAAGCTCAACGGCATCGTGCACCCGCTGATCGGCGCGCGCACCGCGGAACTCACCTCGGCCGCGCCCAAGGACGCGGTGCTCGTGCACGACGTCCCACTGCTGGTGGAGAACGGCCTCGCGCCCATGTACCACCTGGTCGTCGTGGTCGACGCACCGGTGGCCGAGCGGGTCGCGCGGCTGGCGCGCGGACGGGGCATGACCGAGGAGGAGATCCACGCGCGGATCGCGGCCCAGGCCGACGAGGCGAGGCGGCGGGACGTCGCGGACGTGTGGCTGGACAACAGCGGCACCCCGGACCAGGTGCTGGCAGCGGTGGACGCGCTCTGGTCGGACCGGCTGATCCCGTTCGAGGCGAACGTCCGGCTGCAACGCCACGCCGAGCGCGGCGCCCCCCGCATCGTCGCCTACCACCAGGACTGGCCGGCGCAGGCCGAGCGGCTGGCCGCGCGCATCCGGCTCGCCGCGGGCGCGCTCGCGCTGCGCGTCGACCACGTCGGGTCGACGGCCGTGCCCGGTCTGGCCGCTCAGGACGTGCTGGACCTCCAGGTCGCCGTCAGGTCCATGGCCGACGCGGACGACCTGGCCCAGTCGCTGATCGCGGCCGGCTTCCCGGCCGTGCCGAACGCCTCGGTCGACCATCCGCTGCCCAGCGACCCCGACCCCGAGCACTGGGGCAGGCGCACGCACGTCAGCGCGGACCCGGCCCGCTGGGCCGACGTGCACGTGCGGGTGTTGGACAGCCCCGGTTGGCGGTTCGCGCTGCTGTGCCGCGACTGGCTGCGCGCGGACGACACGGCCCGCGCCGAGTACGAGCAGGCCAAGCGGGCGCGGTCGGCCCAACACCACGACCGGTCCGCGCCCGTCTACGAGGCCGCCAAGAACGCCTGGCGCGACGCTGCCGAGCCGAGGGCCGGCGCGTGGGCCGAAAGCACCGGCTGGGCCCCGCCTGCCTGACCGGCCGGACCCCGCCTGCCTGACCGGTGATCAGAAGCCGCGTACCTTGCCGAAGTCGACCCGGATCGCGACCGGATGGGTTTCGGTGAAGTGCTCGACCGTGCCGTACATCCGCTCCATGCCGGCGCGGTACTTGGCCACGAACGCCGGGTTCTCGTGCGGGACGGGCACGTCGTCGACGACGCGCGCGGTGCCGGTGATGACGATGATGTCGCTGCCCTTGCCGTCGCCGTCGAAGTTCAGCGCGACACGCGGGTTGGCTTCGATGTGCGCGATCCGCTTCACGTCGCCGCCGTTGTAGACGAGCACGTGGTCGTCCTCGTGGACGAACCAGATCGGGTTGGGCTGGGGCGTGCCGTCCTTGCCGACCGTGGTCAGCCAGATGATCTGCTCCTCAGCCAGCCGCCCGCGGACTCGTTCGCCGAACGGGGTGCTGGGATCGGGGAGAGCGTTCTGCGTCATACCGAACAACGTAGTACGACGAATTTCGGCTCTCCCCGAAACCCGACCAGTGGGATCAGTGGCCGCGGACCTTGGCGATGTCGATGCGCAGGGCCACCGGGTAGGCCTTGCCGAAGTTCTCGGGGCTGCCGGCAACCCGGGTCATCAGGGCGTCGTACTTCGCGAGATAGGCCGGGACTTCGTTGCACGGCGGCACGTCGTCGATCAGCCGGGCGGTGCCGGTGACGACGATGATGTCGCCGCCCTTGCCGTCGCCGTCGAGGTTCAGCGCGACCTGCGGGCGCTGTCCGATGTGCGTGAGCCGGTTCGCGTCGGGGCGGTTGTAGATCAACAGGCTGTCGTTGTCGAGCAGGAACCAGACCGGGTTGGGTTGGGGAGTGCCGTCCTTGCCGACGGTGGTCAGCCAGATGACTACATCGTTGGTCAGTCGGCGCAGCACGCGCTCGCCGAAGGGTGTGGTGGGATCGGGCAACACACTGTGTGTCATGTACGGAACTTATCGCGGAGAGCGGCTACTTAGAGCGGCGGCCAGGGTGCGGTAATCCCCTGGTAGGACAGCCACGGCTCAAGGTCGTGGTAGCAGCGGCTCAACTCCTCCAGCGTGCGGTGCACGGTGTGCAGGGCGAGATCCGCGTCGCCCGGCCGCAGCACCCGGCCGGACACGGCGGCCGCGAACTCCTCCGAGCCGATGATCCGGGCCGTCCGCCCGCCCGACACGGACAGGCCGAGCAGCAGGTCGGTGGTGCGCCACGCGCGGCTGTCGTGCTGGATCCGGACAGCGGTGAGAGTGCACGGACCGGTGCGCGCGTGCCGCGAGCGGGGGCGCTTGTGGGTCAGCCGGAGGCCGACGGTCGGCAGCAGCCAGGTGACCTCGCTGTCCATGAACGGGTCATCCGGGGTCGCGTGCTCCATCCGCAGCCCCCACGGCTCGACCTGGCAGAAGGTCAGCCGCACGGACATACCGGATGAGTAGCTTCGCTCAGCCGTAAAGGTGTCGACGATGTCAACCAGCTGGGGTGTGATGACCGTGCCCACAGCCCGAAGAGTAGCCGCGCGTGTGCGTCTCGTGATGTGTGGGGTCGATTCGTTATATCACGGATTGGGTACGAATTTATACCGAACTGACCTGTGAAGAAGGAGTGATCGAATGGCCGTTGAGATCGGTCAGATGATCGGCTAATGCGGCCTACCTGCGCAGCCAGGTGAGCTTTATGCCCAGGTCATCGAGCCAGTGGTCGAGATCGTTGCGGTACTGCGCGAGCGCCTCGACAGTGCGATAGGTGGTTTCCAGCGCGGTCTGTGCGCTGTAGCGGTCAAGTAGGCCGGCGCTCATGGCTGCCAGGAGTTCGTCGGTGTCGAGCACCTCGAAGTCACGCCCGGTACGTAGCACGATGTCCAGGTACAGATCGGTCGCCCGCCACACGTCGGGGCCGGGTTCGATCCGCGCGATGTCGAGGTAGAAGTCCTGGTCCCGTTCGTTGCCCTTGGTGAAGTGCCAGTCGCTGATCCGCAGGCCGAGGTCGGGCAGCAGCCACGATTCGAGGTATTCGACCTTGGGCCGGCCCGGCACGGGGCGTGCCATGTACAACCCGAACGGCTCGACCCGGTACACGTCGACCGCGCGCACGAAGCCCTTGTTGTCGGTGTTGGTCATCGCAGGGACGTCGAAGTACTCGACCTTGGGCGGGTGCACGTCGACGGCATCCGGCGCCTGGTGTGGTTGGCGCTGTGGCAGCAGAAACGGGTCGGCTGTCATGCCGACATACTGCCCGCGTTTCGGCTGGCGTCCGATCCACCGAACGTGTGCCACCCGAAAGGATGAAGATCGACGGCGGCCGACGGTGACCGCACACCCGCCCGAGTTGTCGGTGGGCGGACGTACCCTCGATACGTGGCATTCGCGACCGAACACCCCGTTACCGCGCACTCCGAGTTCCGGCCGATCGGCGACATCCCCCGCGCCGACGGCACCTTCCGAGTCGTCGCCGACTACCAGCCCTCCGGCGACCAGCCGCAGGCCATCGCCGACCTGGAGCGGCGGATCAGGGCCGGGGAGAAGGACGTGGTGCTGCTCGGTGCCACCGGCACCGGCAAGTCCGCGACAACGGCCTGGCTGATCGAGAAGGTGCAGCGGCCGACGCTTGGTCATGGCGCCGAACAAGACGCTGGCCGCCCAGCTGGCCAACGAGCTGCGCGGGTTCTTCCCGAACAACGCGGTCGAGTACTTCGTCAGCTACTACGACTACTACCAGCCCGAGGCGTACGTCCCGCAGACCGACACCTACATCGAGAAGGACTCCTCGGTCAACGACGACGTCGAGCGGCTGCGCCACTCGGCAACCATGAGCCTGCTGTCCCGGCGGGACGTGATCGTGGTCGCGTCCGTGTCCTGCATCTACGGCCTCGGTACTCCACAGTCCTATCTGGACCGCTCGATCGAGTTGCAGGTCGGCGGCTCCCTCGACCGCGACCTGCTGCTGCGCGCCCTGGTCGACATTCAGTACACGCGCAATGACATCGCGTTCAGCCGGGGCACGTTCCGGGTGCGCGGCGACACGGTCGAGGTCATTCCCGCCTACGAGGAACTGGCCGTGCGGGTCGAGCTGTTCGGCGACGAGATCGAGGCGCTCTACTACCTGCACCCGCTCACCGGCGAGGTCGTCCGCGAGGTGCGACTCGCTGCGCATCTTCCCTGCCACCCACTACGTCGCCGGGCCGGAGCGGATGGAGCGGGCGATCCGCGGCATCGAGGCCGAGCTTGAGCAGCAGCTGGCCACGTTCGAGAAGCAGGGCAAGCTGCTGGAGGCGCAGCGGCTGCGCATGCGCACCGCCTACGACATCGAGATGATGCGCCAGGTCGGCTTCTGCTCCGGCATCGAGAACTACTCGCGGCACATCGACGACCGCGCGGCCGGTAGCGCGCCCGCCACCCTGATCGACTACTTCCCGGACGACTTCCTGCTGGTCATCGACGAGTCGCACGTGACGGTGCCGCAGATCGGCGGCATGTACGAGGGCGACGCCTCGCGCAAGCGCACCCTGGTCGAGCACGGCTTCCGGCTGCCGAGCGCGCTGGACAACCGGCCGCTGACCTGGGAGGAGTTCGGCGACCGGATCGGCCAGACGGTATACCTTTCGGCGACGCCCGGCCCGTACGAGATGGGCCAGACCGGCGGCGAGTTCGTCGAACAGGTCATCCGGCCGACCGGCCTGCTCGACCCCGAGGTCGTGATCAAGCCGACCGAGGGCCAGATCGACGACCTGGTGCACGAGATCCGGGTCCGCGCCGAGCGCGACGAGCGCGTGCTGGTCACCACGCTGACCAAGAAGATGTCCGAGGACCTCACCGACTACCTGCTGGAGCTGGGTATCCGGGTGCGCTACCTGCACTCCGAAGTGGACACGCTGCGCCGCGTCGAACTGCTGCGCCAGCTGCGCTTGGGCGAGTTCGACGTGCTGGTCGGCATCAACCTGCTCCGCGAGGGCCTCGACCTGCCCGAGGTCTCCCTGGTGTCCATTTTGGACGCCGACAAGGAGGGCTTCCTGCGCAGCGGCACCTCGCTGATCCAGACCATCGGCCGCGCCGCCCGGAACGTGTCCGGCGAGGTGCACATGTACGCGGACAAGGTCACCGACTCCATGCGGCACGCCATCGACGAGACGAACCGGCGGCGAGCGAAGCAGGAGGCGTACAACAAGGAGAGGGGCCTTGACCCGCAGCCGCTGCGCAAGAAGATCGCGGACATCCTGGACCGTGTCTACGCCGAGGCGGAAGACTCCGAGCAGGAGGTCCCGGTCGGCGGCTCGGGCCGCAACGCTTCCCGAGGCAAGCGCGCCAACGCCGAACCGGGCCGGTCCGGCCGCAGTTCCGGTGTGCTGGTCGACAAGAACGTCAAGGGCATGGCCCGCGCGGAACTGGCCGACCTCGTCCAGCAACTCACCGACCAGATGATGAACGCCGCCCGCGAACTCCAGTTCGAGCTCGCGGCCCGGCTGCGCGACGAGATCCACGACCTGAAGAAGGAGCTGCGCGGCATGGACGCGGCAGGCGTGAAGTAGACCAACTTGACGCTTTACACCATGGTTTATAGCTTTACACCATGGCGTTAAACATCAAGGACCAGGAAACGGAGCGACTCGCCGCCGAAGTCGCCGCCCTGACCGGTGAGTCCAAGACGGCCGCGATCAGGGAGGCGTTGCGCGATCGTCGTAATCACCTGCTGGCCGACCAGGATCGGGAGGAACGAGACCGGCGCGCCCTGCGCTTCCTGCAGGATGAGATCTGGCCGCAGATCCCGGACGACTTTCGTAATGCGCGGATAACCAAAGAGGATCGCGAAGAAATCCTCGGCTATGGACCGGACGGCGTATGATCATCGATTCATCGGCAGTAATTTCCATCCTTCAGGAGGAAGAAGGTCATCACGCGTTGCGGCGCTGTATAACCGGTGCTGCGGAGCCGAAGATCGGTGCACCGACGGAAGTCGAGACTGGCCTCGTCCTCACTGGCTACCTTGGTGTCAGGGGGAGAACTCTGCTGGCCCGTTTCCTGGAGCAGATGCATATCGTGACGATCCCGTTCACCAAAGAGCACAGCGAAATTGCCCTGGATGCTTTCCATCGTTTTGGTAGGGGGCGACATCCGGCCAAGTTGAATTTTGGCGACTGCCTGGCTTATGCTGCGGCATATATCGCGCGGGAACCCTTGCTGTGTACTGGTGGCGACTTCGTTCAGACCGACCTGCCGCTCGTTGATCCCACGGCGCAGTAGCTCGTGTCATAGCAGTGAACGCGGTCAACTGGTGATGTCCTTGCGGCGAATCGGCGGGCCGCGAAGGCGAAAGGTTAAGAAGACGATGCCGTAGATCAACGCGGAGAGCACCATCTCGCCGCAGTCCGTGGCAGCTCTCAGCTGATCGTGGAGTTGTAGATGTGGCAGACCGTCAGATTGACGTACCCCTTCTGCGGTGTGAGGCTGTAGCCGATCTGGTTGAGGCGCGGAAGTCGAAGAACGGCGTTGGGGACTGCGTGGGGTGACTGTCCGGGGTCCAGCCGAAAGCGGTCTGGTAAAGGGTGACTTCGTTGTTCTTGACCGAGGGCAACAATGAACGGCCCACGAGGAAACTGTTCCGGTTGTCGTCGGTGATGGTGATGCAACCGCCATGGACGCGCGAACCAGGGGTCAGGTGGAAGGTTTGCGACGAGAGGACGGTCGCTGGGGTGATCGGCGCGGTCGCGTTCGCGTAGAAGTACCAGGGCCAGGCCGCCACGCCGATCAGCGCGATGCACACGGTCAGCGCGCCGGGGCCTCGCACGACCAAGTAGATGGCCCAACGTTGCCATGTGACAGGTCGGCTGAGCCAGCTGGTCTCATCGGCGCGCGGCTCGGGTTGTCGATGTGGACGCGGCTGGACCATACGGATGACGATCTCGGGGGCCGCGGCGGGCTCTTGCTTGGGCGGGGCGATGGCCCGCGGGTCAGCAAGTGGTGTTGCTGGTTGTGGTCGCTGATCAGCGCGCCGACGCTCCGCGACCTCGCGCATGATTATCCCGAACGCGACCGAGGCTATGCCGAGAACGGCGCGCCTGACCGGATCGTTGCTCGGCAAGAATGGCATCGCTGGCCCCCAGTTGCCGCCCAACGCATGCCACCGAGATTAGCCGAGAATGCCTCAGCTGGTGATGTCCTTGCGGGCGAAGCGACGGGCGGCGAAGGCGACGAAGACAACGCCGTAGATCAGCGCGGACAGCACGCCGCGCACGATGTTGCCCCAGTCGATGTTGGCGCTCAACAGGTCAGCCCAGGTGAACGCGTAGTGCGTCGGCAGGTACTCGCGCAGGCCGCCGAGTGCGGTGATCGAGTCGAGGATCTCGGACAGGATCGACGCCAGCACCGCACCGCCGACCGCACCGAGCGGGGCGTTGGTGGAGACGGAGAGCAGCAGGGCGAGGCCGGCGACCCAGATCAGTTGCAGCGCCAGGTACACCACGGCCAGCGCGATCCGACCGATGGCCGTACCGAAGGGGAGGGCTTCGCCGGTCGGGCCGACCATGTCGCCGCTGCCGTAGGCGATGACGCCGACGATGAGCGAGATCCCAGGCAGGATGATCAGGCCGGCCAGCGACAGCAGCGCGGACACGATCGCCTTCTGCCGCAGCAGCCTCGCACGCGGGATCGGTATCGCCAACAGGTACTTCAGGCTCGACCAGGACGCCTCGCTTGCCACGGTGTCGCCGAAGAACAGCGCGATCACCACGACCAGCAGGAAGCTGGCCGACGCGAACAGGGCGAACACGGTGAAGTTGGTGCCGCTGCTGGTGGCGAGGTCGACCAGTTGGCCTGAGTTGCGGTTGCTCGTCCCGTTGCCGATCTTGAACGCGATCAGCAGCAGGAACGGCAGGATGGCCAGGAAGCCCAGCGCCAGCTGGGTGCGCCTGCGCCGGATCTGCCTGCGCAGCTCGACCCGGATGGGCATGGTGCGGCTCGCTCGGTAACCGTTGGCCGAGCCGAGTGTCGTGGCAGTTGTGGCAGTTGTGGTTGGCATCAGTTCTCCCCGCCGCCGACCAGTTGCAGGAACACGTCTTCCAGTCGTCCACGTGGACCGACCTGATCCACCGCGACGCCCGCGTTGACCAGTGCGGTCACCGCTTCCGCCCTCGGCATGCCGTTGAGGTGCGCGTACACCGCGTCCGGCTTGTCATCCGGGGCGTCGAGCAGCTTGACGCCGTCGAGGTCGCCGAGCACGCGCCGTGCCTGCTGCGCGTCGTCGACGATGAACGCGGTCTCGCCGTTGCCGGTGACGATCTCGCCGACCTCGCCCGCCGCCACCAACTTGCCGTGATGCATGACCACGACGTGCGTGCAGGTCTGCTCGACCTCGGTGAGCAGGTGCGAGGACACCAGGACCGTCCGTCCACCCGCCGCGTAGCGGCGCAGCACGTCGCGCATGTCGCGAATCTGCGGCGGGTCGAGCCCGTTGGTGGGTTCGTCGAGCACGAGCAGGTCCGGCAGGCCGAGCATGGCCTGGGCGATGGCCAACCGCTGCCGCATGCCCTGGCTGTACGTGCCGACCTTCCTGCTGACCGCGTCGCCGAGGCCGGCGATCGCCAGCGCCTCGTCGAACCGCGCCTCGGCCATCGGCCGACCGGTGGCCTGCCCAGTACAGGTGCAGGTTGGCGGTGCCGGACAGGTGCGGCAGGAAGCCGGCCCCCTCGACGAAGGAACCGATCCGGGACAGCACCGGCGCCCCCGGCCGGATCTTCTGCCCGAACACCCGGATCTCGCCGCCGGTGGGGTGGACAAGGCCCATCATCATGCGCAGCGCGGTCGTCTTGCCCGCGCCGTTGGGGCCGAGCAGACCGACGACCTGGCCGTGTTCCACCCGGAAGCTCAGCTCGTCGACGGCGACGACCCCGCCAGGGTAGGACTTGGTCAGCCCGGACATGGCCAGCGGCACGTCCGCGAGTTCGGCCGTGACGTCCACGCCGCGCCTGCGCCGCAGCCACAGCACGATCGCGGCGGCGATCACCAGCAGCAGCACGACACCGATGGCGATCAACTGGCCGACCGGCAGTGGGGTCGCGCTGGTCGTGCCGGGCACCACCGGGACGGCGAGTGCGCTGCCGGCCAGCGAGATCTGGAACGCGCCCGGCTGGGTCGCGTTCGGCGTAGCTGGAGTCTGTTGTGGACACCGCCAGTTCGAGGTGGTGGCCGGACTGCACCGGCTGCCACGATGCCGGGCAGCGTCACGGTGACCCGCGCGGGCAGCGATGCGATCCGGATCGGCGCGACGCCGGCCCCGGGCAGCGTGCGGGAGCCGTTCGGCGCGACGTCATAGAGCTTGGCGAACAGCATCGCGCCGGTGCCGGGCGGCCCGCCCACGTTCAACGTCACCTGCGACGAGCCCGCGATCAGCACCTGGCTGCCCAGCGGCGCGGTGTCGAACGCGGCGACCTCGCCGGGCACGTCGCGCGCCAGCCGACCGGCGGCCGGGCCGAGCACGGCCGCCGATGCCGGGCATGCTGCTGATCGCGGCCGGCGAGCCGCCGGGCGGGTTGATCACGGTCTGCGGCGCGGCCGGTGAGTGCGGAGGTTCTGGCGTTGGGTGCCGGCGCTGGTCAGGCCGGGGTAGTCGGGCGACGGTGACCGTGCGCACGGAGGGCTCGCCGGCAGTCGTCGAACGCGCCCTGCACCGCGTACTCGAAATCGGTGCCGGGATCGGTGCCCTGGCGCAGCAGGTGGTAGTCGAAGAACTGGCCGATCTCGGCGCGCAGGTCCGCGCCGGGCTGGCCGCCGTCATGCCCGCCCTCGTACCAGATGACCTTGACCTGCCCGCCAGCCGCGCGTGATCTGCCGCGCGTTCGCGTCGGCCTGGTCGAGGCCGAACAGCGTGTCCTGCTCGCCCTGCACCAGCAGGGTCGGCACCTTGATGTCGTGGGTGACGCTGACTGGGGAATCCGCGCGCAGCAGGTCGATGGTCTGCTGGCTCGGCGTGCCGGTGGTGGCGAGTTCTTGGTACGCCTGGCAGACCTGCTGGATGAACCGGCCGCACAGGCTCGACCCGCCGCCGAGGCCCTCGGCGAAGAACAGGCTGGCCCACGACTTCTTGAACACGCCGTTCGGTGCGAACGCGCCGGCCGCGGGCGTGCTCGGCGGCGAGCGCGGTGGTGGTTGCCGCGTTGGGGATCAGCGCCTGGGACAGGTCGTTGTAGGTGATCACCGGCGCGATCGCGTCCACTCGCTTGTCGCTCCCGGCGAGCATCAGCGACAGCGCGCCGCCATAGGAGCCGCCGGTCACGCCGACGCGCGGGTCGTCGGGGCCGTCCTGGCGCACGGCGGAGGAGTGGCCGAGCCAGTCGATCAACTGCTTGGCGTCGGCGACCTCGTAGTCGGGCGAGTTGAGCGCGATCTGGCCGGTGCTGTGACCGAAACCACGCGGCGTGTAGGCGAGCACCACGAAGCCGCGCTGGGCGAACTCGGTGGCGTCGGTCACCAGCGAGTCCTTGGTGTCGCCGAAACCGGGCGAGACGAGGATGGCGGGCGCGGGCGTCGTCGCCGGGTAGTAGACCGTGGCGTCGATGTTCACCCGCTGGTCGTGCGCGGGACCGTCCAGTACCGGGAATGACCAGGTTCTGGGTGCGCACGGCGGCGGGCTTGGCCGAGTTGTGCACCGCGACCGCGACGCCGATGACGGCGCCGATGAGCACGACAACGCACAGCGCGAGCAAGCCTCGACTGAGGCGTGATCGGGGCACGAGGTCGACAGTATGTGATCGATGCTGAGAGTCTCTCAGCGGATGGGCCGCCGAGCGGGTGGGTCGAGCCGATGAGCACAATGACGGCAAGCGTGGAGGGGAGTATTCCTTCGCGGCGGTGTCGTCAACACGGAGCGTCCTGACGCTCCCGGTGCCGTCGGTCGGCCCGGCGTCGGCGGAAGAGACCTCCGGACGGTGGCGTGTGCCCGGATCCGGAGGTCGACTTGATGATGTACGTGCCGTTGTGGGCATGGTTGGCCACGACCCTCGGGTTGGTCGCCCTCCTCGCGCTCGACCTCGTCATCGTCGACCGAAAACCGCACAAGGTCTCCGCCTGGGAAGCCGGCCGCTGGGTGATCCTGTACGTGGGCTGCGCCGTCGTGTTCGGCCTGCTGGTCTGGCTGCTGGCCGGGGGCAAGTTCGCCGGCGAGTTCTTCTCCGGCTACCTGACCGAGTACTCGCTGTCGGTGGACAACCTGTTCGTGTTCCTGGTGATCATGACCGCGTTCAAGGTGCCCGCCATCCACCAGCACCGCGTGCTGCTGATCGGCATCGTGATCGCGCTGGTGCTACGCAGTGTGCTCATCATGGCCGGCAGCCTGCTCATCTCGAAGTTCTTCGCGATCTTCTACGTCTTCGGCGCCTTCCTGATCTTCACCGCCTACCGGTTGGTGCGCGGACTACGACAAACCCGAGGACGGGACCTACTCGGAGAACGCGGTGCTGCGCTCGCTGCGCAGGATCGTCCCGGTGACCGACGACTACCGAGGCTCGCGCTCCTTCGTCCGGGACGAAGGGCAAGCGCTCGGTCACCCCGATGCTGGTGGTGATCATCGCGATCGGCACCACCGACCTGCTGTTCGCGCTGGACTCGATCCCGGCCGTCTTCGGGCTCACCCAGCAGCCCTTCCTGGTCTTCGCGGTGAACGCGTTCGCCCTGATGGGCTTGCGCCAGCTGTACTTCCTGATCGGCGGTCTGCTGGACAGACTGGTCTACCTGCCGATCGGCCTTGCCGTGCTGCTGTTGTTCATCGGTGCCAAGCTGATCCTGGAAGTGCTGCACACCGACTCGCTGCCGTTCGTGCCCGGCGCGCAGAAGGTGTCCGTTCCGGTCATCGGAACCGGGATCTCGCTCGCGGTGGTCGTCGGGGTACTTGCCATCACGGTGCGTGGCCAGCCTGCTCAAGAACCGGCACGAAGCCCGGCGACACAACGTGACCTGACCAGCACTGTCGCTGGTCGCGCTCGGGTATGGTGGCGAAGGTGCGTCCAGAGGATCTTGCGCTCGTCGTGCAACCCGGCGTGCCCGCCCTGCACGATGACCTGTTGCTCGCCGCCCTCACCTCACCGGACCCGGTGACCAATCGCTACACCGGCTCGATCTGGCGGATCGCGCTGGACGGCTCCGGCCGAACCCAGTTCACCAGGGGCGAGCAGGACACCTGCCCGGTGATCTCGCCGGATGGCACCACCGTTGCGTTCCTGCGCGCGGTCGAGGGCGGCAAGCCGCAGCTGTACGTGATGCCGGCGCGCGGCGGCGAACCGCGCAGGCTCACCGACCTTCCGCTCGGCGTCGTCGAGCCCGCGTTCGCGCCGGATTCGCGGCGGATCGCGTTCGTCGCGCGGATTCCCGAACCCGGCCGATACGGCACGCCTGTCGAACCAGGCGGCGAGGTGCCCAAGCCGGAGGCCGAGGCACCTCGGCTGATCACCCGGCTCGACTACCGCGCGGACGACGTCGGCTTCGTCGGCGACCGGCGCTACCGACTGTTCGTCGTGGACACCGAATCCGACGACGAGCCGGTCGAGTTGACCGACGGGCGCTGCGACGTGCGGGAGCCGCAGTGGACCCCGGACGGCGCGGACGTCGTCGTGTGCACGCCGCGCGACCTCGGTGCCCGCGAGACGCAGCACAGCGACATCTGCGCGATCCCGGCCGACGGCGGCGACGCGATCCTGCTCGCGCACTGTCCCGGCCTCGCGCACGGACTGGCCGTCGCCGAGAACGGCACGATCCTGTTCGTCAGCAACGCGTTCGAGCGCTACCAGGACGAACCGTGCAACAGCGGCCTCTGGTCGTTGCCCGGCGACCTCGCCGCGCCCGGCACGCCGCGCAGGCTCACCGACGAGGAGACCGTGACCATCGACGCGGTCGTGCGCACGCCGGTCGTGCGCGACGGTTCGGCACTGGTCGCGGTCAGCCATCGCGGCAGGGTCCGACTGGTCGCGGTGCCGCTGGACGGCGAGAGCACCCCACTCGCCGACCTGCCGGTGCTGGCCGGCGCGGACGGCGCGGTCACCGGCGTTGCGGCGCACGGCGGCAGGACGGTCGCCGTGGTGTCCACTACGGACAGTCCGGGTGAACTGGTGCTGTTGGACGGCGCGGATTCGATGCCGCTCACCGATGTCGGCGCGAAACTGCGGGCGAGCGGGCTGTGCCGGTTGGTGGAGATCGACACCACCGCGCCCGACGGCTATCCGGTGCACGGCTTCGTCGTGCTCCCGGACGGGCCCGGTCCGCACCCGGTGCTGCTGCACGTGCACGGCGGGCCGTTCGCCCAGCACCCGCGTGGCTTCTTCGACGAGGCGCAGGTGTATGCGTCCGCGGGATACGCGGTCGTGCTCGGCAACCCGCGTGGTTCCGCCGGCTACGGCCAGGCGCACGGGAGGGCCGTCGTCAACGCGATGGGCACCGTGGACGTGGCCGACCTGCTCGCCCTGCTCGACGCCGCGCTGGAGCGGCCGGACTGCGACGAGACCCGGGTCGGCGTGATGGGTGGCTCGTACGGCGGTTTCATGACGGGCTGGCTGGCCGCCCACCATCCCGAGCGCTTCACGGCGGCCTGGTCCGAGCGCGCGGTCAACTCCTGGGAGTCGCTGTACGGCACGTCCGACATCGGTTGGTACTTCGTGGAGATCTACCTCGGCACCGACACCGACACCCTGCGCGCGCACAGCCCGCTGACCCACGCCGACAAGATCACCATGCCGTTCATGGTCGTCCATTCCGAACAGGACTGGCGCTGCCCGCTGGAACAGGCCGAGCGGATGTACGTCGCCCTGCACAGCAACGGGACGCCGACCCAGTTCCTGCTGTTCCCCGGCGAGGGCCACGAGCTGAGCCGCTCCGGCCAGCCACGGCACCGCGTGCAGCGGCTGCGCGCGGTGCTGGACTGGTGGGCGAAATGGCTGCCGGTGTGACCGACTGGCGCATACGCAGGGCCGGATTGGCCGACGCGGCGTCGCTCGCCCGCATCCAGATCGCCGGCTGGCGCGCGGCCTATGACGGTATCGTGCCTGCGGAGTTCCTGGCCGGCATGGACACGCCCGAGCGCGTGGAACGCTGGCAGTCGAGGGTCCGCGCGCCGGACCCGACGGCCACCTTCGTCGCCCTTGACGAGCAGGGCACGGTCGCCGCGTTCTGCTCGGTCGGCGCGCTGCGCACCAATGACGGCAAGAACGGCAAGGACGGCGATGGCGAGTCCGGCGTCGGCGAACTGATGACCATCTACGTCGACCCGCCGCGCTACCGGTCCGGCGCGGGCCGCGCCGTGCACGACGCCGGCATCGACCACCTGGTCCGCCACGGTTTCCAGCGGGCCGTGCTGTGGGTGTTCACCGCGAACGAGCGGCGCCCGCGCGTTCTACGCGTCGTGCGGCTGGGCCCCGGACGGCGCCACTCACGACGACGAGATCATGGGCAGGACAATTCACGAGACGCGTTATGCGCGCCGCTTGCACTAACGGGTGAAAGCGCCGATTTGGCCGGGCGAAGTCCCTGGTAGGGGTGCTTACCATCGCGGCATCCGCGTTCCCATCGGTAGCTGTTTCTCCGTTGATTGCGGATGTGCAAGGAGGATTCATGTTCCGCACATGGGCTTTCGCGCTGCCGTTTGCCGCCGTGACGGCCGCAGCGGTCGTGGTGCCCTCGGTCATGTCGGCTGCCGCCACCGCGACACCGGCCTGTACGGCCAGCACGCCATCGGTCAGCGGGTTGTCGGCCGCGTTGACCAAGGTGCAGACCGCCCTGTCGCCGACCCCGGACCCGGCCAAACTCGCCCCGGTCGCCGGCGACCTTTTCAACGCGATCATCGCGGTGCAGAAGGACGGCTGCCTGCCCGCGCTGCCGTCCTCGTCGGCGACCTCGACCCCGACCAACCCGCCGTCCGCGCCGCCGACCCCGCCCGCCGCCGAGCCGCAGGCAGGCGCGCCCGCCAACTGCCAGTCCGACGCCGTGTCCCTGCTGTCCGCGACGCTCAGCCTGGTCGGCGCGGCGCTGGCCAGTCCGGCGAACCCGACAGCCGTGACCGGCGCGCTCAGCTCGCTGGCCACCGCGGTGACCGGCGTCAACACGGACAGTTGCCTGCCGACCGCGCTGCCGGTGCCCTCGCTGCCGCCCGCACCGTGATCCGGTTCTCCTCAACCGAGCAGCGTGTAGTTCAACTCCTCGCAGATCCGCGCCAACGGCAGGTCAAGGCCGGGATGGTCCAGTTGGACGAGCACGTCCGGGGTGACCGGCATGGCATCGCCTGCCGGCGGATCCCACAGGCACACAGCTGGATTGCCGGAGTCCATTGAGGACCGATACCACAGGCCGTCCAGGTCAGGGTGCGCCAGTCGAATCGCGCGCGCCCATTCCTGGGTCCGGTCCCGAGGTCCACTGCTGATCTCCTGCGACGCACCAGCCCGCGTCGGCCACAGGCCGACCAGGTCGAGCAGGCGCAGGGTCCGCGTCGGCCGGAACACCACAAGAAAGGGCCTGCGGGTCACCCGGTCCACAACGGACGTGTCCTGGAAGACCTCTGCGATGCTGGTCCGCACGGACAGTCCGAAGTAGAGCACGCCGTGGCCGGGTGCGTCGGTCGGTCGGCCGCGCGGACCGGGCGGGTGCGGGTCGAACCGCGCGTGCGGGAGCGGTCCGGCCCTGCGAAAGGTGTTCCACTGCTGGGGATGGCGGCCCGCAACGGTGAAAACGCGCACCAGTCGAGTGGCCGGATGCACGGCCACGATGTCTTCTTCAGGGCGCAGCAGGGCCGCGAGGTCGGCGGGTTCCGGCGGCTGGGGGAGCCGTGCCATACGGGTCCAGTCGTCTCCAGTCTCCGGGTGCCGGCTCAGGCCGGAGGTGTGCCCAGCATGGCGGCGAGTCGCGCGACGCGCTGGGGGTCGCCACCGGCGGCCAGCCACTCGTGCGGGGTCACCGGCCGGTTGCCGGCCAGCAGGTCCTCCTGCACGGTGGTCATGAACGCGGCGACGACGAGAGCTGGCTGATCACTCGGGATCGCGGCGAGCACCACGTCAAGGCCGGGCAGCACGCCCCGCTCGGTGAACTGCCAGGCCGGCAGCCGCCAGCCGCCTCGGTCCTTCCAGCCCATCAGGGAGCCGTCCGCGAGTCGGTGCCGCACCCGACTGGTGTCAACGCCGATGGTCGCGGCGGCCTCGCCGACGGTCAGCGCGGAGTCGTGCAGCACCGCCTGCTCGGCGACGGCGCGGGCGCGGCCGTCCGCCTCGTTGTCCCGACGCGGGCGCAGGTCGAGCCCGACATCGGCGAGAGCCTCGCGTTCGGAGGCGCTGAACTGGGCGGCCGGCTCGGTGTTCGGCGGGGTCAGCCTGCGCGCCGCGTCCTCGACATGCGTGAGGAACTCGGTCGGCGAGACCCGCAGGCCCGCTTTGGCCAGAACCTTTTCCAGAGCGACCGTCATACGAAGAGAGTAACCCCTGCGTGCGGTTTCGTGCGGAGTTGTGAGAGATTTCACCGAAACTTGTACGGACCGCACACAATCCAACACGCACGGTGCCGGAAGCCCGGTTAGGTTAGCTTCTCCGACGGCCCGAAGGCCATCCCATCCGAGGGATGCAATCAAACTGCCCGTGATCGACCCGCCCAGTACGGCGCACGCAGGTCCTTCTTGAGGATCTTGCCGGTCGCGTTGCGCGGCATCTCGGCGATCACCTCGACCGACTTCGGCACCTTGAACCCGGCCAACTGGCTCTTGGCCAGCGCGATCAACTCCGCCGGCTCGACGGTGGCGCCCGGGTTGGCGACCACGATCGCCTTGCCCACCTCGCCCCACTTCTCGTCCGGCACGCCGATCACGGCCACGTCCGCAACGCTCGGATGCTCGCCGATCACCCGCTCGATCTCGGCGGGATAGATGTTCTCCCCACCACTGATGATCATGTCCTTCACCCGGTCGGAGATGTAGATGTAGCCGTCGGCATCGATATAGCCGGCGTCGCCCGAGTGCAGCCAACCGTTCGAGATGGCCCGCTCGCTCTCCTCCGGCTTGCCCCAGTAGCCGGCCATCAGCTGCTCGGTGCGCACCATGATCTCGCCGACCTCGCCAGGACCCACCGGCTCGCCGGTCTCCGGGTCGGCCGCGATGATCTCAACGCCCTTCAGCGGCAGACCCGCCGACACCAGCCGGTGCTCGTTGGCGGTGTCCCGGTGCGCGTCCGGCATCAGCACGGTCACCGCGCCCGATGCCTCTGTCATGCCGTAGACCTGGTAGAAGTCGGCCGGGAAGGTCGCCATGCTCTTGCGCAGCAACGGCAACGGCATCGGCGACGCCCCGTAGACGAGGCCACGCAACTTCGACCAGTCGCGTTCGGCGATGCCCGGCACCTGGAGCAGGAACCCGAAGATCGCCGGTACGAGGAACGTGTGCGAAACGCCCTGCTCGATCATCTCCTCGACCAGCGCTGGTGGGTTGATGTCCCGGACGATCAGCTGCCGCGCGCCGTAGAACATCGTGGCCAGCGCCCAACTCGACCCGCCGACGTGGAACAGCGGCATCGCCACCATCGACACGCTATCCGCGTCCATCGCCACCGAGTCGGACATGGTCGCGGCGTGCGCGGTCATGCCGCGCTGGGTGATCATCGCGCCCTTGGGGAAACCGGTCGTGCCGGAGGTGTAGAGCTGTAGGAAGGTCTCGCCGGCGTCGACAGGGGTGTCGCGTCCGCGAGCGGCTCGTTGCCGGCCAGCCATGCCTCGTACTCGTCGGCGCTCGCCGCCGACCACGATCACCTGCCGCACGTTCGGCAGCTCGCCCCGGATCTGCTCCAGCACCGGCAGGAACTCGTGCCCGACCAGCACGACGCTCGCCCTTGAGTCGTTGATGACGTAGGCGACCTCGGGCGGCGCCAGCCGGAAGTTGACCACCGCGTTCGCCGTGCCGGTCAGCGTGCAGGCGAACGCGGTCTCCAGGCAGAACGGGTGGTTCTTGTCGTAGCTGACGATCCGGTCGCCCGCGCGCAGCCCGGACGCCAACTGCGCGGCCGCGTTGCGCCGGATCCGCTCGGCCAACTCGGTCCAGGACCAGGCCCGCGAGCCGACCCGGACGGCCTCTGCGTGCGGCTTGACCGACCGCCAGTACTCGACGGTGTCCGCGATGTCCCTGGGTGTCCCGTTCACCGAATCCTCCTGGTAGCTCAGCGCCGAGCCCGCGCCTAAATACCAGCACGTTCCCTGCCGGATCACCAGGATTCCACGGCCTCAACCGCCGGAAATCTCCTCAAGTGCTTTCCGGGTCGTGTTCGGACCCAACAACGCCACGTCGATCACCAGTACCACCATGGCCGCGGCCACCACAGCGAACATGCCGCCAGCGCCCCACGCGGTCAGCGCGGGCAACAGGATGTAGGGCATGGCGGCGGTGGCCAGTCGGGACAGCGAGTACGCCGAGCCCGCCGCGGTCGCGCGCACCAGGGTCGGGAACAGTTCGCCCTGGTAGGTGTGGAAGGCGTTGGAGAACAGGTTGCTGATCGCGGTGTAGCAGAAGCCGAACGCCACGATCGCAGCCGGCGAACTGGCGAACCCGAACAGCAGACCGAACCCGGCCATGCCGATCGCGCTCGCCACGATCAGCCATTTCCGTTGCATCCGTTCGATGATCGGAATGGACAGCGCCGAGCCGATCGGGTAGCCGATGGTGGTCAAGGCGAAGTAGGTGAGCGACCCGGTGACCGAGAAACCCTTGCTCACCAGGACGATCGGCACCAGCGTGCCGAAGCCGTAGTAGCCGAACGCCTGGAGGATCTGGAAAACGTAGAGCATCACGGTGCGGTTCACCCACGGCGGGCGCAGCAGCGTGCCGAGGCTCACCCGGCCTTGCGGCACCGCGCTCACCACGGGCTCCGGCAGCGACCCGCCCGCCCGCTCCTCGAACCGGCGCACCACACGTTCCGCCTCGTCGCCTCGGCCGACCGCGACCAGCCAGCGGGGCGACTCGGGCAGCCCGGAGCGCAACGCCCACACGATGACCGCGCCGACGCCGCCGATGACGAACATCCACCGCCAGCCGGCCAGGCCCCACAGAGCCGAGCCGGCAAGGCCGCGGGCGAGGAACCCGGCGGCCGGCACGCCGCAGAAACCCACGGTGTAGGCCCATGCGGTCGCCGCACCGCGCCAGCGCGCGGGCAGCAGGTCGGCCAGATAGGCATCGGCGAGCGGCAGTTCGCCGCCGATGCCGATGCCCGCGATGAACCGGCAGATCACCAGCATCCAGATGTTCGTGGAGAACGCGCCGATCAGCGTGAACACCGAATAGACGGACAGGGTGAACAGGAACGCGTTGCGTCTGCCCAGCCGGTCGGCCAGCCTGCCGAGGGTGATCGCGCCGATGAATGCGCCGACGAAGGCCGAGGCGAGCAGCGGTTTCAACGCGGAGTTCGACGCGCCGAAGTCCTTGTGCAGCACGGTGGAGACGGTGCCGGCCAGGAACAGGTCGTAGAGGTCGAAGAAGGTGGCAAGGCCGACCACGGCAACCAGGTAGCGGTGCGCGCCCGTGATCGGCAACCGGTTCAGCCGCGCCGCGATCAGTGCGCGTTGGGTCTCGGTGGCCGCGACCTCGGTCATCTTTGCCTCACAATGTCACTATGTGGGAGAAAATTCCCGTCACGTGAGTTGGAGATTAGTGCGCCGAACCGGTGGCGCCAAGCCTGATCGACTCAGTGGCCAATCAAGGCGATGGCTTCCTGACCCGATTCCGGACGTCGGCGACGACCCGGTCTACGAACTCCGGAATCTTCACCTGCTTCCGGTTCACCTGCACGGTTCCCAGCGCCAACTCGTCGTCGCCGAGCACGGCGAGGTAGGCGTCCCGGTGGTGGCGGGCCTGTCGAATGCGCGCGCCGAGGGTGCCCTCGGCGAGCACCCGTGCGCGGATTCCCCCGGCAAGCAACCGATCCCGCACCCGCACGGCCGCGTCGCCGTGCCGCGCGTCCCCCACCGGCAGTACCGAGACCTGCATCGGCGCCAGCCATGGTGGCATCCGGCCCGCGTACCGCTCGATCAGCAGCGCGACCATCCGCTCCATCGAGCTGAGCAGACCGCGATGGATCAGCACCGGCCGATGCCTGGCGCCGTCCGCGCCGGTGTACGCCAACCCGAACCGCTCCGGCTGGTTGAAGTCCAACTGCACGGTGGAGAGGGTCTCGACCCTGCCGCGCGCGTCCGCGACCTGAACGTCGATCTTCGGTCCGTAGAACGCTGCCTCGCCATCGACCTCGACGAACGCGATGTCCAGCGAGCGCAACGCGTCCCGCAGCCGGTCCTGTGCGGCCGCCCATTGCGCGTCGTCGCCGAGATATTCACCGGCATCGCCGCGCAAGGACAACCGGTAATGGTCGACCTCGATGCCGAGCACGTCATAGCACCTGGCGATCGCGCGCAACGCGATGGCCACCTCGTCGGCGACCTGCTCCGGCGCGCAGAACACGTGCGCGTCGTCGAGGTTGATCTGCCGCACCCTGCTCAACCCGCCCAGCACCCCGGACAGCTCGCTGCGGAACATCGAGCCCAACTCGGATACCCGGAACGGCAGGTCCCGGTAGCTGCGCCCGGCTGAGGCGAACACCTGGGCGTGGTGCGGACAGTTCGCCGGCCGCAGCACGAAACTCTCGCCGCCGACGCACATCTCCGGGAACATGTCGGCCGAGAACTTCGCCCAGTGGCCGGAGGTTTCGAACAGTTCGCGCTTGCCGAGCACCGGGGTGTACACGCGCTGGCAACCGGATCTGGCCGCCTCCTCCATGGCCAGTGCTTCCAGTTCCGCGCGGATGATCGCACCGTCTGGCAGCCACAACGGCAGGCCGGCGCCGACGATCGGCATGGTGGTGAACAGTTCGAGTTCGCGGCCGAGTACGCGGTGATCGTCGTCCATGACTCCTCATCTCGTTTCCGGAGGGGGAGTCGGTGCACCGAGCAAGAAAAAAGCCCCGGGATCGACTCCCGGGGCTCGCAAGCTCAGCAGATCACCGCGCGCGCCGGAGAGTGTCCGGCGTGGTCGTCACCTGCTGAATAAGCTGCATGCCACGACGATAGCGCAGATCGGCCTCAGCCGTCGCCCCACACCTCGGCCGCGGTCTCCACGATCAGCGCGAGCTTGGCCACCTCTTCGTCGTAGCTGAGCACGTTTCCCTCCACAGTGGAGGAGAAGCCGCACTGCGGCGACAGGCACAACTGCTCAAGCGGCACGTAGCGGCTGGCCTCGTCGATCCGTCGTTTCAGCTCGTCCTTGCTCTCCAGCGCGCCGCGCTTGGTGGTGACGAGGCCGAGCACGACGCGCTTGCCCGGCGGCACGAACCGCAGCGGCTCGAACCCGCCCGAGCGGGCGTCGTCGAACTCAAGGAAGAAGCCGTCCACGTCCAACCGGCTGAACAGCGCCTCGGCGACGAAGTCGTAGCCACCCTCGGCCGCCCACGATGACCGGAAGTTGCCCCGGCACATGTGCGTTGTCACGCGCAGTCCCGCCGGCCGGTCCGCGAGGGCCGCGTTGAGTTGGTCGATGTAGCGCTCGTGCTGGTGGTCCGGGTTGTCGCCGCGGGCGGCGATCATCGCGCGCTGCTTGGGGTCGTTGAGGTAGGCCAGGCTGGTGTCGTCCAGTTGCAGGTACTGGCAGCCCAGCGCGGCGATCCGCTTGATCTGTTCCGCGTAGGCCGCGCTCAGGTCGGCCCAGAACCCGTCCTCGTCCGGGTACACGGTCGGATCGATGGCGGCACGCCCGCCTCGGTAGTGCACCATGCTCGGCGACGGAATGGTCAGCTTCGCGGTCTGGTCCGGCCCGACGGTGTCGGCGAGGAACCGGAAATGATCAGCGAAGATGGTCCGGTCCAGGTGGATCGGCCCGTGCACGCGCAGTGCCGGCGGTTCGAAGCTGAGGTCGCCGTTCTCGTTGTGGAACTCCACCCGCATGGTCTCGTCGGCCTGGCCGATCCCGCCGAGGGAGTAGATGAAGTCCATGTGCCAGGAGGCGCGGCGGAACTCGCCGTCGGTCGCGGTGTGCAGGCCGACGTCGCCCTGCATGCGCACCACGTCCCGGATGGCCGCGTCCTCGGCGGCGCGCAGTCCTTCGTCGTCAAGGGTGCCCTCGGCGTGCTGCTGCCGAGCGGCGAGCAGGGCGGGCGGACGCAGCAGGCTGCCGACGTGGTCGGCGCGGAACGGTGCGCTGGTGGCCATGACTCATCACTGTAGGGCTCGTGGCCATATCAGGCATCCTGTCAGTTTAATTTGGCGGCTAAGATTCTTGCTTTTACCCGGTCAAAGTTTTAGGCTGACCACATGCCTGAGAAGCAACCACTCCACGTGATCATCGCCGGCGGCGGCATCGGCGGTCTCGCCCTCGCCCAGGGCCTGCGCAAGGCAGGCGCGCGGGTCAGCGTGTACGAGAAGACCATCCGGCGCACCGACCAGCTACAGGGCTTTCGCGTGCACATCAGCCCGCAGGGCAGTGCGGCCCTCGCCGACTGCCTGCCCGCGCACCTGTTCGACGCGTTCGTGGCCGGCGCCGGCAAGGACGGCAACGGATTCACCTTCGCCACCGACCAACTCAAGCAACTCATGACCATCGGGCCCGAACTCCGAAACGGCGCCTCCGACCTGCCGGAACACTGCCACTACGGGATCAGTCAGGATCACCCTGCGGCAGATCCTGCTCGACGGTCTCGGCGAGGACGTCGTGCACTTCGACACGACCGTCACCGGCTACGAACGGCACGCCGACGGCACGGTCACCGCGCGGTTCGCGGACGGCGGGAGCGCAACCGGCGACGTGCTGGTCGGCGCGGACGGCGGCTCCTCCAAGATCCGCGCCCAGTACCTGCCATCGGCAGGCCGCGTCGACACCGGCATCGTCGGCATCGCGGGAAAGTACCTGCTCACCGAGGCCAGCCGAGGCAGGCTCGACCCGATGCTGCTGCGCACCCCGATAACCGTGATGCCGCCCAAAGATCACGGCATGTTCTGCGCCCCGCACGAACTCACTCCGCCCTTGTCAAACGGACCGACCGACCTGCTCGCCGCCGGCATCGGCGGCAACGACGCGCCCGACCCCGGCACGAACCTGGACAACACCCGCTCCTACGTGTTCTGGGCGTTCGCCGGCCGCCGCGACGCCTACGATCCGTCGCTGGGCAAACTCGAAGCCCTCGACGGCGCGCGGCTGCGCCAGATCGTGCTGGACAAGATCGCCAGCTGGTCGCCCGCGCTGCGGTTCCTGGTCGCCGAGTCCGATGTGGACACCGTCGCCGCGATCCCGATCCTCACCTCGACCCCGGTCCCGGCCTGGCCGACCACGAACGTGACCCTGCTCGGCGACGCCATCCACAGCATGACCCCGTTCCGAGGCATCGGCGCCAACACCGCGTTGCGCGACGCGCAACTGCTCAGCAGCCAACTCATCGCGGCCGACCGAGGCGAACGCCCGCTGCTTGAGGCCATCAACGCGTACGAGACCGGCATGCTCGACTACGGCTTCGCGGCCGTTCGCACGTCCATGCGCGCCGCGCAGCAGTTCGTCGCGCCGAGCAGGGCAGGCCGAATCGTGACCAACGCGGTGTTCCGCACGTTCAGCGCGATCCCGCCGCTCAAACGCATGGCCTTCGCCGACCGCACAAGGCGCTGAGCGTGCGCCGAGCTAGCCCGAGGTCGTTTCGCGGAGTAGAACCAAGCCCTGCGTAACCGCACTGGAAAGGGGCCTCATGCGCAAACGCACCAAGATCCTCGCCGCGTTGCCGATCGCCGCGGCACTGGGCGCGAGCCTGCTCGTCACCACCGACTCGGCCGCGTCCGCGACCAGCTCCGACGTCCTGAGCTGGCAACCGGTCGCGGTCGGCTCCGGGGGAGCCGTCGTGTCCGACACGCTCCAGTCCACCAAGGCCGGACTCGACGTGCTGCGGCGCGGTGGCACCGCGGCGGACGCGGCCGTCGCGGTCGCCTCGACCCTCGGCGTGACCGACCCGTTCGTCGCCGGCATCGGCGGTGGCGGCTACCTCGTCTACTACGACGCTCGCACGCACAAGATCACCACCATCGACGGCAGGGAAACCACGCCGGCCGCCGCCGACCAGAACCTGTTCATCGACCCGAGCACCGGCAAGCCGTTCGCGTTCCCGACCGCGGTCACCAGTGGCCTGTCCGTCGGCGTGCCCGGCACGTTGATGACCTGGCAGCGCGCTCTGGACCAGTGGGGCAACTTCAGCCTCGCGCAGGACCTGCGGCCGGCCGAACAGGTGGCCGAGCAGGGCTTCCCGGTCACCGCGCACTACCGCGAGCAGGACAGGGAGAACGTCTTCCGGTTCACCCAGTTCTCCTCAAGCAGCGCGCTGTACCTGGAGAACGGCCAACTGCCCGACGTCGGCTCGATCATCAGCAACCCCGATCTGGCCGACACCTACCGGCAGATCGGCCGGCAGGGCGTCGGCGCCCTCTACGGCGGCGACATCGGCGCTGACGTGGTCAACGCCGTGCACAACCTGCCGCTCGCGGCCGGCGCGACGCTGGTGCCGCGCCCCGGCTACCTGCAACTGTCCGATCTGGCCGGTTACCGCGCACCGGACAAGCAGCCGACCCACGTGAACTATCGCGGCTACGACGTTTACGGCATGGGCCCGTCCTCAAGCGGTGGCATGACCGTCGGCGAATCGCTGAACATCCTGTCCAACTTCGACCTCGCGGCCGAACCGCGCACCGAAGCCCTGCACGACTACCTCGAAGCCACCCGGCTCGCCTTCGCCGACCGCAACCGCTACATCGGCGACGCGAGCTACGTGAACGTGCCAGAGCGGCAGCTGCTGTCCACACGGTACGGTGCCGACCGGGCCTGCCTCATCAACCAAAACCACGCGGCCACCTCCCCGGTCGCGCCGGGCAACCCGTACGACCTCGCCTCCTGTGGGTCGGCCGCGACCAGCACGGCGAGCCAGCCCAACGACGGTGCCGCGACCAACCACTTCGTGGTCACCGACAAGTGGGGAGACGTCGTCTCCTACACCAACACCATCGAGGAGATCGCCGGCAGCGCGATCGTCGTGCCGCATCGCGGCTTCCTGCTGAACAATGAGCTGACCGACTTCGACTTCGCCCCGTTGCAGGCCGGCGTCCCCGACCCGAACCTGCCGCAGGCCGGCAAGCGGCCACGCTCCAGCATGTCGCCGACCATCGTGTTGCACGACGGCAAGCCGTTCATCGCGATCGGTTCGCCCGGTGGTGCCACCATCATCACCACGGTGCTGCAGATCCTGCTCAACCGGATCGACTTCGGCATGACCCTGCCACAGGCGATCGCCGCCCCACGCGCCTCCCAACGCAACGGCGCGCAAACCCAGGCCGAACCCGACTTCCTCACCGAGCCGACGACACCCGGCCTGCAAGCCCTCGGCCAGTCCTTCTACGTCAACAGCACCTCACCGCTGAACCCGTCGATCCAGATCCCGCCGACCATCGGCATCGCGGCCGGCCTGGAATTCCTCCGCGACGGCAAGGTCCTCGCCGCAAGCGAACCGGTCCGCGCGGGCGGCACGTCAGCCGGCGTCATCCACCCATCCCACTGAGACAGCGATCGGGCGTGGCGGGCCGGCGAACCCGCTGCGTCCCGCGTCATCTCAGCCGATGATCAGCTTCAGTCGGTGTCGGGACGAACACCCTGGCTAACCGCAATCCGAATCCTGCAACAGTTGTGCGGCAGCTTGTGGATCCATGACGTTGGAGTACGCCATTTCGCCTGCTCGTAGCGGCCGATCAGGCATCGCGAATTCCGGATACCAGCCGTCCTGGTCGCAGCCCGGCACAAGATCGAGAACTACCACCACCACGTCGTCGGGTATGGAACCACGATTCGAAGCGCGACGTACGTTTCCCGGTCGCTGTCACCTCTGACCTGGATTCCCAGCTCCGTGCCGACGATCTTCGCCGAGTGCTCGTTGCCGTCAAGAAGCGATCGAACGAGCAGGTCGCGCACGGTACATCGCAGCTCGCGCAGCATCCGCACGCCAGCTTCCGCTCGATAGCGATCCAGATCGTCAGCCGTTGGCAGCCATGGCTCACACCAGGTGTCGGTCGTCAGTGGTCGAGCGCAACCTGCGTTGTACCTCGCGCGGGCTGCTCGTGCGGCGGTGGCCAATGCTTCGTAGAAATCGTCAGAACTGCCCGACTCACGTGTGCCAGCCGCCACGAGCCAACACGGCTCACCATCGTCAACGACCGCTCCTCGCCATCGCTGGATCTTCACCTTGAACCACATGGCGTCATCGATGCTGCGAATGCGCTCGCGGGATCCAGTTGGCAGGGTGAACTGCTCATTGGCTTTCTTGATCAACGGATGGTCGATCTCGCTCAGTGGCGGTCAACAGGCGGCAGCGAGAGACCGAGATCTGCTTTCAGACAGCGAACTGTGGGTCGAACAGACATCAGGTTTCGCGGACTCCGCCCAACTCGTCGAGCCGCTCGCGGGACAGACCGGTCAAGGCTGACACGCGGCTGGCTCGGTGCCATCGAGAACGGCCATCGTCCGACGTAATGATGCGGGGATCTCTTCGCGATGCGCGCTCAAGTACTCCCTGACCGCGATCGCCAACAGGTCTTTCTGAGACATGCCCATAGCGGTAGCGGCATGCGCGATCAGTTCGTGAGTTTCCTGATCCACCTTGACCGGTGCCGTGTTCGTCGCCATAGCGCACCTCCCGGTACCCAAGGGTACTCTGGTACCGCGTCAGTGAAGTCGGCCTAGCGTATGACGGAGCGGCTTGCCTTCTTGGTACCAGCCTTATTTGGCGGCTGCCTTACTTGGTTGCAGCCTTGGCGGCCTTCTTGAAGGCGCGCACCTCGGCCAGGGTCTCGGCGCTGGTGACGTCGGCGATCGAGCGGTGCGAGCCGTCCTCGCCGTAAGCGCCCGCGGCCTCGCGCCAACCCTCGGGCTGGACACCACGTTGTTTGCCGAGCAGCGCCAGGAAGATGCGGGCCTTCTGCTCGCCGAAACCGGGCAGCGCCTTCAGCCTCGCCAGCACTTCCCTGCCGTCCGGCTTGCCGGCCTTCCAGATGCGGTCGGTCTTGCCGTCGTAGTTCTCCACAACGAACTGGGCCAGCGCGTGCACCCGCCGCGCCATCACGCCGCCGTAGCGGTGAATCGCGGGTTTCCTCACGCACAACTCGACGAACTCGTCGAGATCAGACTCCGCTATCTTGCGTACGTCGAAGCCGTCCATCCGCTCGGCGATCTTCCTCGGCCCGATGAACGCGATTTCCATCGAAATCTGTTGATCAAGAAGCATGCCCGTCAGCAGGGCAAACGGGTCTTTCGACAGCAACGCATCTGCTTCGGCGTCGCCGGTGAGGTGCAGGGCTCGTGCCATGCGGGCCAGCATCCCATACGCGCGCGGGACAGGGCGGTTGTCCACACGAGTGGCCCGACGTGGGTGATTTCGGGCCACTCGCGCTCGCCTGTCAACTCACCGGTTGACCAGCACCGTGATCACCGTGGTGAGCAGCACGGTGCCGACACCGAGCAGGCCGACGAGCACGCCGAACACCGAGCCTGCCGAACTGAACAGGCTGCCGACCATTGCAAAGGCACCGCGGAGCATGCGGGCCAGCACGAAGAAGATGACCACCGCCACGATGACGATGATCAGGATCGAGCTGCCGCTGCCCTGCTGAGTGCTCGGTTGGCTGTTGTGCACCGAGGAAGGCTGCGCAACCGCGGTGGTCGACGTGACGTTGCCAGTCTGGGTTTGTACGCTTGTCGTGGTCATGACAGTTCCTCACGTAGGAGCGGTAGGACGCTTGTGCGGGACTGCTGTGGCACGCGGGGCGCCCTCGGTTCGCGGCCGGGGGCGCCTGCTCATGAGCAGGCATTGTCGACGTGGGGAACTGCTCGGCGGCGATCTCGCCGTGACGCGGATCGGTGCACCGCACATGTCCTTTCACCTCCGATTTCCTGAACTTCAGGCAATGGATGTGAAGTTGTACCGCCTTCAGCTGTATTCAGCCTAAGGCCCTGACTACCGCCCTGCAACTGGCATTTTGCGCGTTCGTATAACGACTGGATCGACCCAGCTGCCCCAAGATCACCTTTGTGGGTGTTTTGCCTGGCAGGAGAGATGGCATTGGCTGGGAGGCGAGTGTACAGTGCGCGTGTGTTCAGGACTTTTCTGAAGTTCACCAAAGGAGCGCTGTAGTCGTGCCACCGATGGAAGGCCCAGCCATCGAACTGGCCCTGCGACTGCGCGCGCTGCGCGAGAGTCGCTGGCCGAACCTGAACATCACCCAGGCGCAGCTGGCCGAGGCGTTCAGCGTCAGCGTGCCATTGATCTCCTCGTGGGAGAACCCGGAGAAGCCGGCGATCCCACCCGTTCCCCGCCTGCGGGCCTACGCGACCTTCTTCGCGACCGACCGGTCCGTGGCCGCGTCGCCCTACCGAGTAGTGAACCTCGCCGAGCTGACCGCGACCGAGAAGACCGCTCGGGATCAACTGCTCGCCGAGCTGACCGCGCTGCGCAAGACCGCCAAAGCCGATGGCGCGTCCTCTGATCCGAGGCAGGGCGATAGCCTGCTACGCTTCCCGAGGGGGCAGGACATCCTTCTGGTTTGCGCACCACTACCAGCGGAATTGCGGCAAACCATGCCCAATCCCGACCCGCTCGACCCCGACCACTACGACCTCTACAACTACACCGATATCGACGCGCTCATCGAGCTGTACGGCCGAGTGAGCGCGCTCAATCCGGACAGCACTATCCGGAGAGCCCGGTCCGACAAGCTGACCGAGGGGCACTACACGAACCATTTGATAGTGCTCGGCGGTGTCGACTGGAACACCACCCTTCGCGACCTGGTACCGCGGACATCGGCACCAGTGCGACAGATCCGCCGCCACAACAGCGCGGATCTAGGGGGCTTCAAGGTGGATGTGGTTGGCTCCAACCAACAATCGGCGAGTTTCGAGCCGCAGACTCTGGAGTTCGAGGGAAGCCGCCAAGTCGCGGAGGACGTCGCCCAGATCTACCGCGGCCCGAGCCCTTACAACCGGGAACGTACCGTGATTCAGTTCAACGGCCAGTTCGCCCGAGGCACTCTCGGCGCGGTGAAGGCACTGACAGACCGGCGATTCCGCGACCGGAACGAGGCGTACCTGCGCGAGCGATTCGCGGGTGAGCCCGAATGGACCCTGCTGACCAGGGTGGTGATCGCGGCAGGTCGGCCGGTCACTCCCAACTGGACCATCGAGGACAACCGCCTGTACGAGTGGCCCGCGCAGCAGGTCCGAGTGGGGCAGGGTTCTCGTGGCTGATGGCGATGAGGCAAATCCCAGCCACCACCACGACTCGCACCACAGCCTCGTGCTGTCGGCCGAGCCGGATTTGCCAGACGAACCCCGACCCGACCTGACCAGTGCGCCGTGCATCGACGCCATTATCGTGCCGACCGTCCGGCCGAGCGCGCAGCTGACCGCGGCGATCGGCCACGCGAAGGAACTCGGCTGCACCCTGTTGGCCCTGTGCAGCAAGAACTCCTCGGCGTCGGAGGTGCTCGCGCTGGCTGTCGATGCCGGCGTCGACGCAGTGGCCATCGATGTCGACCGGATGCCGCCGAACCTGTTGCCGCACTTCAAGACCACCGACTTGCTCAAGCGGCGGTTCTTCCGCGACCCGAGGGACACCGCGGCCAAACGCAATCTGGCGCTGCTGTTCGCCGCGCTGGCCGGCTGGCGTCGAGTGTTCTTCCTGGACGACGACATCACCATCGACAGTGTCGAACTGCTGCGCGTGGCCGCGCGCGAGCTGAACTGGTACGAGGTTGCCGGGCTGCGTGTCGAGCAGTATCCGGACAACTCCGTTGTGTGCCACGCAGCTCGCGAGGTCGGTCGTCCGCAGCAGACGTTCATCGGCGGCGGTGCGATCGCCGTGGACGTGGCCGCGGCGGAGTCCTCGTTCTTCCCGCAGGTGTACAACGAGGACTGGCTGTTCCTGTTGGACGACTACGGTCTGCGGCCGACCACGGTCGTCGGCGAGGCCGGGCAGGCGCCGTACGACCCGTTCATCTGCCGAAGGGCCTGGTTCGAGGAGGTCGGCGACACCCTCGCCGAGGGCGTGTTCTGGCTGCTCGACGAGGGCAGGAAGGTCGGCGACGCCACGCAGGAGCACTGGCGGATGTTCCTGGCGGAACGCAAGGCGTTCATCACGGAACTGCTCGGCGCGGTCATTCGCTCGGACCTGGCGCCGTTGCGGCGGGTCAAGATCGTGAAGGCGCTGTTGGCATCGTACCTGCGCAACCGGCGGATCAAGCCCGACCTGTGTCACAACTACCTGTTGGCCTGGCACAGCGACCGAAAGGCGTGGCGCCAGCACGTCGCCGACTGGCGCGCCACTTATCACGATTCCGACACTGTCGAGACGCGGGAACCGGAAAAGGTGCTTGCGACGCTGGGTCTGCTCGACTGCGCTCATTTCGTTCGTGCAGAACGCGCGTCCGCGCAACCTTCATTCGTAACAACGCAGCCCTCAGTCGTAACAGCTCTGCACGAGGCGTCGGATCAGCACTAGGCATTCCTCCGACTCGTAGACGACGTTGCCGTCCGGATTCGTCTGGACGGCAACGCACTCGACGAGGCCACGGCCCCAGTCGCGGTAGCCGAGCCTTTGGTAGAGCCGAATGGCCTCGTCGTTGTCGGTGCGGGCGGCCAGCGCGACATTCCAGTGACCGTCCAGTCGCAGGTAGTCCTGGGCCTCCGCGATGAGCCTGGTGCCGAACCGGCGATTACGGTACTCGGGAAGCACGCGCAGGTGAGTCAACAACGGGATACCGGGCAGGTACTGCTGAATCAGTGGTTCCTCCGCGTCTTCCAGCCAGAGGTACGCGTGGCCGACGGCCCGCCGGTCCAACCAGGCGGAGAAAAGCACACCGAGCCCGTTCTTCTGCCGCTCGAAACGATCTTCGAAGTACGTGCCCTCGCCGAATGTGTCTTCGAGCGAGGTTAAGTCGCCGAAATCGACCTTCCGTACGGCCAGTTCGTTCATCGGTATTCCCCTGTATTCGCCGCATTGGTGGTGTCGCCCGTTCGCGCTTGGGGAGCAGTGGGCACCGGCACGCAGCCACAACGAGGGTAAGTCAGGGTCTTGGTCCCCGCCAACGTCCTCAGCCGGTCCAACCGACCGAACGGACAGTAAAAATCCGGTTTGTCCGGCGACGTGGACGGGCGTTTCTCGTATGCTCTCCCGGTGACCAGCACAACCGCATCGGTTGACGACACCGCCGCACCCGTGTCGGGCGGCCGTCCGGCCAACCGAACCAGACCGGCATGGCTACCGGTCTGGTCCAAGCCCGCCGCGCTGCGCGCGCTGCGGGCCACCCTCGTCGTGCCCGGCCTGTTCGCGTTGAGCTACAAGGTCATCGGCAACCCGCAGGTCGCGACCTTCGCCGCGTTCGGCGGATTCGCCACGCTGGTGCTCGCCGCGTTCGGCGGACGGACCAAGGACAAGCTCATCGCGCACCTCGGCCTCGCCATCGCCGGCAGCGTCCTGCTGGTCATCGGCACCGCGGTCAACGCGTCCGTGCCGCTGGCCGCCGTCGCCGCGCTGGTGGTGGTGTTCTGCGTGCTGTTCGCCGGGGTCGCCGGCCCGAACGCCGCGTCAGGGGGCACCGCCGTGCTGATGGCCTTCGTGCTGCCTGCCGCCTCGCCAGGCACGCTGAGCATGATTCCGGCTCGGTTGGAGGGCTGGTGGATGGCGTCGATCGTCGGCACCGTCGCCGTGCTGCTGCTCTCGCCCCGCTCACCCGGCGCGGTCCTGCGCAAGGTCGCCGCGAACTGCGCCGCCGCGCTCGCCGACGAACTGGCCGTCGCCATGCGCGGCGAGGACGTCGCCGAGGCCCGCCGCAGGGCGGTCGCGGCCAAACACGACCTGATCAGCACGTTCACCGCGACCCCGTACCGGCCGACCGGCCTCGCAGCGGCCGACCAGGCCCTTGCCAACCTGGTCAACATGCTGGAGTGGTGCACGGCCACGATCTGCGACGAACTCTCCGAGTTCCACGACCTCAGCCAGGTCAACGAGGCCGAAGGCGCGCTGCTGCTGGAAACCAGGACCGCGCTCACCGACATCGCCGCCCTGCTGCGCGACGAGGCCGCCGAACCAGACCTCGACCGGCTGGAGAACCGGCTGTCGGCGAGCATGAAACGCCTGCACGACCTGCGCGCCGACACCGAGGGCTACCGCGACGCGGTGCACCTGTCCTACCACGCGCGCACCACCGCCGTCGCCGTGCACACGGCCATGGCCGACGCCATGATCGCCGCGCACCGCGCCGATCCGGCCATCGTTTCCGGTGGCAGGCGCCGCTGGTACGGCTCGATCATGCCCACCGACAACGACGTCACCATGCGTGAACGTCGGCTGCTTCCCGGGCTCACCTCGGCCGCCAACCTGGTCAGCCGGCACGCCAGCCTCCGCTCGGTCTGGTTCCTGAACAGCGTTCGCGGCGCCGTCGCCGTGGCCGCTGCCATCGCCGTCGCCGACCTGACCGGCGTGCAGCACGGCTTCTGGGTCGTGCTCGGCACCCTGTCCGTGCTGCGCTCCAGTGCCGGGTCGACCGGCGCGACGGCCATGCGCGCACTGCTCGGCACGCTCATCGGTTTCGTGATCGGCGCGCTGTTGCTGCTGGTCATCGGCACCGGTGCGGGCGCGCTCTGGATCGCGCTGCCGATCGCGGTGCTCATCGCCTCCTACGCGCCGGGCGCGCTGCCGTTCGCGGCCGGTCAGGCCGCGTTCACCGTGGTCATCTCCGTGCTGTTCAACCTGATCGCGCCGATCGGCTGGACCATCGGCGTGCTGCGCATCGAGGACGTCGCCATCGGCTGTGCGGTCAGCCTGATCGTCGGCGTGCTGTTCTGGCCGCGCGGCACGAGCGCGCTCGTCGGCGACGACCTCGCCGACGCGTTCCGCACCGGTGGCGCCTACGTGGCCACCGCGGCCCGCTGGGCGCTCGGCCTCGAAGCCAGCCCGCCATCGCCGGCCGCCTCCATCACCGCAGGCATCCGGCTTGACGACGCGCTGCGCGGATTCCTCGCCGAACAGGGTGCCAAACGCGTTCCCCAGGACCACCTGTGGCGGCTCGTCGGTGGCACTCTGCGTGCTCGGCTGACCGGCCACTCGCTCGCCGGCCTGCCCACCCGCCAGCGGCCCGAGCCGGATCCGATCCGCGTCCAGCTCGGCGAACAGGCCGGCCAGCTCGCCGCCTGGTTCGACCACCTCGCGTCCCGACTGGACAGTGCCGACCACAGCGGCGCCCCCATGCTCCGGCCGCCCGACTTCGGCAACCCGTTCGCGGGCGTCGACGACACCGACCCGGCCCTGCCCCGCAGCCTGTGGGTCAACGAGCACATCAACCACGTCCGCGACCGGCTCGCCGACCTCGTCGAGCCCGCGACCGAGGTGGCCGCGCAGCGGCACCGCCCCTGGTGGCGTTGATACCGTTGGACACCGACGGCAGAGACGACACGGCACGCATCGCGCAACCGATGGGGGTACGCAGGTTGGACCTTGACGCACCCAACGCGGCCCGGATGTACGACTACTACCTCGGCGGATCGCACAACACCAGCGCCGACCGCACCCTCGCCGAGCGCGTGCTGGCCGCCGACCCACGGGTACGCGCGGTCGCCAGGGCCAACCGCTCCTTCCTCCGCCGCGTCGTCCGCCTGCTCGTCGCCGGTGGCATCCGCCAGTTCCTCGACCTCGGCTCTGGCATTCCCACCGCGGGTCACGTGCACGAGATCGCGCACACCACCGACCCCGAGGCCCGCATCGCCTACGTCGACAACGAACCCGTGGCCGTCTCTGCGACCCGCAGGCTCATCACCGATCAGCCGCACGTCACGGTCACCGCGGCCGACCTGCGCGACGTCGACACCGTGCTCACCGCCCCCGGCGTCGCCGGCCTGCTCGACTTCACCCAGCCCATCGCCGTGCTCGCCTTCTCCGTCTTCCACTTCCTGCCAGACGAAGCCGACCCGGCAGGCGTGCTCATCGCCTACCGCAGGGCCCTTGCCCCAGGTTCCTACCTGGCCCTCTCACACGTCGCCCCCACCGGCGCGGCCAGCGACTCCGACCTCACCTCGCTCTACCAACGCTCCAGCAACGCCGTCTGGACCCGTACTCCCGAGCAGATCGCCGCCCTGCTCCCACCGGACATGCCACTCCTGGACCCCGGTCTCGTCCCGGTCACCGAATGGCGCCCCGACGACCTCGATCTCGACCAGACCGGCTTCGACCTCTCCTACTTCTACGGCTGCCTGGCCCACCTTCCGACCAGCCACGTATGACCAGCGGTCTCAGCCGAGGCTGAGGGTGTAGATCCCCTGGCCGTACCACCAGGAGGCACCCGTGCCCTGATACGACGGTCCGCAGTACTTGAAGACGCCACCGGAGGTCAGGTAGGCGGGAGCGTAGACGTTGCCGGTGAGGCCGGCTCCCGCGTTGTGCGTACGGTAGCGCTGGCCTTGACCTCGACGCCGATCACGCGGCCATCAGGCGTTTCGATGACGGCATCGATGTCGAGCTTGCCTGGCGAGCGCCATTGACCAGCACGACACGGGTATCACCGAGAGCTTCAGCCACAAGGGACTCGACCCGGCGGGGAATCAGGCCAGGTAGGTCGTTTACTCGGCCATTCTGGCCCAACCAAGATCAACTCCACTTGGGTGCCAGCGGAATGATCATTTCGACGGTGACCTGGTGGTCACTTGGGCGCATCTGGCGTAGACATCTGGTCGCTTACCAGCCGCGTTCGCGCCATTCCGCGAGGTGCGGGCGTTGTTCGCCGAGGGTGGAATCGTCGCCGTGGCCCGGGTAGAACCAGGTGTCGTCGGGGAGGTAGGCGAAGACGCGCTCGGTGACGTCGTCGAGGAGCGAGGTGAAGTTCTCGGGCGTTGTCGTCCTGCCGACGCCGCCGGGGAACAGGCTGTCGCCGGTGAACAGGTGGGGGACGCCCTCGGGGTCGCGGTAGAGGAGCGCGATCGAGCCGGGGGTGTGGCCTCGGAGGTGGATGACCTCAAGTTGGCACTGGCCGAAGGTCAGGGTGTCGCCGTGTTCGAGGAGGTAGTCGGGCGGCACCGGGAGGGCGGGTGCGTCCTTCGGGTGGGCCGCTGTGTTCGCGCCGAACGCGCCGGCCACCGCGCCGAGGGCCTGCCAGTGGTCGGGGTGTTGGTGGGTGGTGACGATGGTGCGCAGCGCGGGCCGTGCCTCGTCGGAGCCGACGAGGTCGGAGATGCGCTCTGGGTCGTTGGCGGCGTCGATCAGCAGCGCCTCGTTGCTGGCGGCGCACACGAGCAGGTAGGCGTTGTTGTCCATCGGGCCGACGGAGAGCTTGGTGATGCTCAGTCCGGGCAGCGTGCGCCTTGCCGGGGCTCCGCCGGGCTCGACGTGGCCGGTGTACTCCTCGATGACGTCCACGAGCACGACAGTAGTAGCTTGCCCGCCGTGGCGACGCGCCGGATCGGTCACGTGGCCGCGGTGGGCAGCCTCACTCGATCGGGTGGTTCTACAGCCAGGCGGGCAGGGGTGGGACATCGCCGGTCAGGTCGACGCCATCGGCTCGGCCGGTGAGCCAGGCGATCGCGGGCGCTGCGAAGCCGACGATTCTCGGCGCGGTCGGCGAGTCGATGCCCAGCGGGATGGCGCGCGCGGTTCCGTCCGGCAGCACGATTTCCAGGGTGACCGAGGGCACGTCGGAGCGGCCAGCGAAGCGGCTGACCATGAACGCCAGCACGGTTTCCAGGTGCTCGCCGGCCAGTTCGACGAGGTCGTCGAAGGTGTGGCCGCAGTTGAGGTCGACCGCGTGCACCAGCAGTTCGTTCGCCCGCAGCCACGGAATCAGCGTTGCCGGCAGGGCCGCGCCGGCGCGCGCGGTGACGGTCGCGGTCCACGAGCTGGTGGGCAGGTCGCGCGCGGCCGCGAAGAACCGGGCGCTGGCGGCCGCCAGGTCCTCCTGCTGGATCTGGAGCAGGCGCCGGGCGCCTTCCTCGATGTCCGCGTCGCGGTCCGCCGTGCTCGCGTACATCGGATGCTCGATCCCGCTCTTGGCCCAGCTCAACAGGTTGACAAGGCCGTCGGCGTTGCGCGCGAGATGGCTGATGACGTGGCCTCGGGTCCAGCCGGGCAGCAGGCTCGGGCCGTGCGACGCGGTCTCGTCCAGGCTCGCCACGAGCTCGTCAACTCTGACCTGGGCCAGCTGAGCCAGGGCGAGTCCGGCCTGTGCGTGTCGCGCATCACCTGCGGTGATGCCAGGAAGCGGGCTGGCTGGGGCCGGACGCATGCCGGGTTGTTGTTCGGCCCGGGGCACGGGCACTGCGGTTGACGAACGCGTTGCGTCCGGCGAGGGCACGGGCTTGGTCATCTGGGAATGACCCTCCTCGGCGTCGAGTGGGTTGAGCCTGGTACCCGCCGCGAAGGAACAGCGACGACTGTGTGGTGACTGTGTGCGGACACCCCTACCCGATCGGTGCCAACGCCAAACACAATGGCCAAACACAATGGCAATTGGTTGGCGGTGCCCTCAGCCTAGGTCGAATCCGCATCCGCCGATAGAGGCTGGTCGGTGTCAGATCCGTATGAGCATGGCTGAGCTGCGATAACGGTGCGGGGCGAAAGATCACGGAATAGTCGCCGGCCCTCGCGGGTTCGCACTGGAGCCGACGCGCACCGGGATCGAAGGGCGGGGCAGGACCGCGGACACTTTTTGTCGGTGGATCGTCCTAGCATGTTCGGTGGCTGACATAGGCCGTCCAAGTGGTGCCCGCGTGACGTGCTCGGTCTCCGTCGAGCTGTCACTGTGTGTGACAATGGACGGGTCGTGGCCAAGCCGACCACCGACATTCGTTGCCGAAAGGACCCTCGTGGCCGACCGCCTTGTCGTGCACGGCGCACGCGAGCACAACCTGCGCAGTGTCAACCTTGACCTGCCCAGGGACAGTCTGATCGTGTTCACCGGCCTCTCCGGGTCCGGTAAGTCCAGCCTGGCGTTCGACACGATCTTCGCCGAGGGTCAGCGCCGTTACGTCGAGTCACTCTCCGCGTATGCGCGCCAGTTCCTCGGTCAGATGGACAAGCCGGACGTCGACTTCATCGAGGGCCTCTCGCCCGCGGTCTCCATCGACCAGAAGTCCACGAACCGCAACCCGAGGTCGACGGTCGGCACCATCACCGAGGTCTACGACTACCTCCGGCTGCTATACGCGCGCGCAGGCAAGCCGCACTGCCCGGTGTGTGGCGAGGTGATCAGCAGGCAGACCCCGCAGCAGATCGTGGACCAGATGCTCGCGCTGCCCGAGCGCACCCGTTTCCAGGTGCTCGCGCCGGTCGTGCGTGGCCGCAAGGGCGAGTATGTCGACCTGTTCTCGCAGCTCCAGGCGCAGGGCTACTCCCGCGTCCGGGTCGACGGCGCGGTGTACGCGCTGACCGAGGTGCCCAAGCTCAAGAAGCAGGAAAAGCACACCATCGACGTGGTGATCGACCGGCTGACGGTCAAGCGCAGCGCCAAGCAGCGCCTCACCGACTCGGTCGAGACCGCGCTTCGGCTGGCCGACGGCCTGGTGATCATGGAGTTCGTCGACGAGGACGAGGGTTCCGCCGAGCGCGAACGCACCTTCTCCGAGCACCTGGCCTGCCCGAACGGTCACCAGCTGACCGTGACCGACCTGGAACCGCGCTCGTTCTCGTTCAACTCCCCGTACGGCGCGTGCCCGGTCTGCACCGGCATCGGCGTGCGCAAGGAGGTCGATCCCGAACTGGTCGTGCCGGACGACGAACTCTCGCTCGCGGACGGGGCGATCGCGCCGTGGGCGGGCGGCCAGACCGCCGACTACTTCCTCCGGCTGCTGGAGTCGCTGTCCGAGACGCTCGGCTTCCGGATGGACGCGCCGTGGCGCAAGCTGCCGGCCAAGGTGCAGAAGGCCGTGCTGCACGGCATCAACGAGCAGGTGCACGTCCGCTACCGCAACCGCTACGGCCGCGAGCGCTCCTACTACGCGAACTTCGAGGGCGTCATCCCGTTCCTCGAACGCCGCATGGATCAGACCGAGTCCGAGTACATGCGCGAGAAGTACGAGGGCTACATGCGGGAGGTGCCCTGCCCGACCTGCCAGGGCACCCGCCTCAAGCCGGAGATCCTGGCCGTCACGCTGGAGCACGGCAAGTACGGCGAGCGGTCGATCGCGGACGTGTCCGCGATGAGCGTCGCCGAGTGCGCCGACTTCCTCGGCGGCCTCAAGCTCGGCAGGCGCGAGTCGATGATCGCGGGCCGGGTGGTCAAGGAGATCCAGGCGCGGTTGGGCTTCCTGCTCGACGTGGGGTTGAACTACCTGTCGCTGGATCGGGCCGCCGGCACGCTCTCCGGTGGTGAGGCGCAGCGGATCCGGCTGGCGACGCAGATCGGCTCCGGCCTCGTCGGCGTGCTGTACGTGCTGGACGAGCCGTCGATCGGGCTGCACCAGCGGGACAACCGGCGGCTGATCGAGACCCTGACCAGGCTGCGCGACCTCGGCAACACACTGATCGTGGTCGAGCACGACGAGGACACCATCCGCGCGGCCGACTACATCGTGGACATCGGGCCGGGCGCCGGCGAGCACGGCGGGTACGTCGTGCACAGCGGCACGTACAAGGAGCTGCTGGCCAACGAGAAGTCGTTGACCGGCGCGTACCTGAGCGGCCGTAAGGAGATCGCGGTGCCGCCGATCCGGCGGCCGGTCAGCGCGTCACGCAAGCTGACCGTGGTCGGCGCGCGCGAGCACAACCTGCACGACATCGACGTCGCGTTCCCGCTGGGCTGCCTGGTCTCGGTCACCGGCGTTTCTGGTTCAGGGAAGTCCACTCTTGTCAACGACATCCTGGCGACCGTGCTGGCCAACAAGCTCAACGGCGCGCGGCAGGTGCCCGGCCGGCACACCAGGGTGAAGGGCGTTGACCTTGTCGACAAGCTGGTGCAGGTGGACCAGTCGCCGATCGGCAGGACGCCGAGGTCGAACCCGGCCACCTACACCGGCGTGTGGGACCACGTGCGCAAACTGTTCGCGGCCACCACCGAGGCGAAGGTGCGCGGCTACGGGCCGGGCCGGTTCTCGTTCAACGTCAAGGGCGGCCGCTGCGAGGCGTGCGCGGGCGACGGCACGATCAAGATCGAGATGAACTTCCTGCCGGACGTCTACGTGCCGTGTGAGGTGTGCAAGGGCGCGCGGTACAACCGGGAAACCCTTGAGGTGCACTACAAGGGCAAGACGGTCGCGGACATTCTCCAGATGCCGATCGAGGAGGCCGCGACCTTCTTCGAGCCGATCAACGCGATCCACCGGCACCTCAAGACCCTGGTGGACGTCGGACTCGGCTACGTACGCCTCGGCCAGCCCGCGCCGACCCTCTCCGGTGGTGAGGCGCAGCGGGTGAAGCTGGCCAGCGAGTTGCAGAAGCGCTCGACCGGCAAGACCGTCTACATCCTCGACGAGCCAACGACCGGCCTGCACTTCCAGGACATCAGCAAGCTGCTCGGCGTCATCAACGGCTTGGTGGACAAGGGCAACACGGTGATCGTCATCGAGCACAACCTCGATGTCATCAAGACCTCGGACTGGATCATCGACATGGGCCCCGAGGGCGGCAACGCGGGCGGCACGGTGGTCGCGGAGGGCACGCCGGAGGAGATCGCCGCGCACCGCACGAGCTACACCGGAAAGTTCCTGGCGCCGCTGCTGGCCGAAAGCCGCTAGGCGGGGACGGGCCGAGCGCGACGCTGCGCTCGGCCCCGGTGTGGAATCCGGTCAGGAGGTGGCCGGGTTCCAGTAGTCGCCTGCCATCACGATGTAGACCAGCATCTTGATGGTCTCGCCGTAGTAGCCGTCGCCGAACGGGTTGGTGGCCAGTTCGTTCCAGATCGCGTCGGTCCACGCCTGGTTGCCCGATGCCATGGCGGCGGGGCCGACCGAGTCGCCCGCCTCCTCGGCCTGGGTGTCGCTGTTGCCGCTGCCGTCGGTCGAACGTCCGGTGCAGTTGAGGTTCATGTGCGGCCACACGTTGGCCGGCACGCCCTTGGCGAAGGAGTCAAGGCAGTTCGATTCCTTCGTGGCGATGGCGAGTTCTTCGCTGCTGCCGTTCTCCAGCGCGTCGGTGCCCATGTGCCACGGCACCCGGATGGAGTTGTAGCCGACGATGTTGTCCGGCTGGTCCTCCTGGTAGTTCGCTGGCGCGGGCTGCGGGCTGGTCGTGTTGGCCTTGACCACGAAGTCCGGCAGCAGGTCGGCGCTGGCCGAGTACTTCGAGGTCAGCTCGCTGAACAGCGCTTCCTGCTTGGCGATGACCTTGCCCCAGTCGTGGGAGGAGTCGTAGGCCGCGAAGGCGCGCAGGTGGTCGATCATGCTGTCCGAAGGGCGCGTGTCCGCGGTGTCGTCGCTGTCGTCCTCGCACTTGAGGTGACCGTCGGAGGCCACGTCGTGCGCGTAGAACGCGGCAAGCCACTTCTTCGCGTCCGCGCTGTAGCCGCCCCACTGCTTGTCGGCGAGGATCAGGCCGTAGCCGATGTCGAGGTCGCCGTCGGTCGCGCCGTCCGGCGTGCCGCCGCCGTAGTACTTGCAGCTCTTGCCGTCCAGCTGCCATTCCATCAGGCCGAACTGGTCCTCGTGGTCCTTCACCAGTTGCCACAGGCCGTTGAACTCGGTCTGTGCGTTGGCGTCGTAGCCGGCCATCAGCGGCACGATGTTCATGCCGTAGCCCTGGCCCTCGGACACCGGGCCGTTGTTCTTGGCGTCGCCGTCGCCCTTGGTCGAGACGTAGTACTCGTTCGACGTGCAGCCATGGACGAGGTAGGTCGACTTCCAGGAGTCGTACTCCTTCTCCACGGCCGCGTCGCGGGCCGACTGCGACGCCGATGGCAGCACGCCGACCTGATAGGCGACGTGCGTGGGGAAGGGATGCGCGGCGGCGCTGGCGGCGAAGCCGGCCGTGCCGGACAACGAGACGAGGGATGCGGCAGTGGCAGCGGCGGCCATGGCGAACAACACTGTTCTGCGAGTACGCATGCACGCTCCTGGAGCTTCGAGGACGTGATAGTTAGGGAATCTTCCTTTCTAATTTTCGCATAGCCTGACCAGTGCCGGGAGGGATTAACAGTTGCCAGTACGAGCAGGCGATGTCAGTGCTGGGCGGCGGCGAACTGGTTGATCGCGTTGGTGATGCCGCTGGCGATCGCCATCTGCCCGGTCTGGCCTTCGGCGAGGTCGCCCTCGCCGTGATTGCTGATGAACAGCGGCTCCACCAGGGCTCCCGGCATCATGCTCGGCGAGTCGTTGTAGCCGGGTTTGGCCGGGCCGAGCAGCAACAGGCGTCCGTACGAGCGATCCGAGGACGAGGTGGAGCTGCCAGCGCCGACCGAGGAAAGCGCGCCGCGATCGCGCACGCTCGCTCCGGTCGCGTCGAGCGCGCTCACGATGTCGGCCTGCAACAGCGTCGCCAACTGCTGGTTCTGCGCGGAAAACGTGCGGCCAGGATCGTAGAAAGTCATGGCACCGGTGACGCTCGACGAATAGTCCGCGTCGAAATGCACGGAAACCATGACAAACGCGTTGGCAAGCTTCGCGCAGGTGATTCTGGCGATCGTGTCCGCGTGTTTCGCGGCCGACGTTTCGCCGCCCGAGCCAAGATCGGCCGGTGTCATTGGAATGATTGCCGTGTCGGCCGTTCTGGACACTACGACGCGATAACCGTTGGCCTCCAACAGTTGTGCCGCGTCCAGCACGACCGGCAGGGTCAGCTGCTTCTCCTGAAGTTGTTGTCCCGTCGAGGTGTGGCCGAGCGCACCCGGGTCGGGGCCGCCGTGTCCGGCGTCGAGGAACACGGTTTTGTGCCGGTCCCCACGTGTCGACGCGAACGCGACGCAGGCATTCGGCGCGAACTGACTCGGATCGAGCGGCCCGATCGGGCCGTCGTCGTGCCCGGGTGAGGGCGTGATTCGCAGCGAGGTCGACGGGGCGGCCGCCGCGTGCGTGCCGTTGCTCGACGCACCCGGCTGGCCGGTAAGAACAATGGTGAGAACGACGGCGAGACCGACGGCGCCCGCAACACCGCCGATGATCAGGCGCCTGCGAAGGGGATCTTTCGCCGGTCGTGCGTCGTCCACCGCAGAAGCGTAGGCAGAAAATCCCGCACCGCGCGAAACTTGGCGCAAAGAAGTCGCGTGGTGCTGACCACGGAATTGCTCTATGAGGTGAAATCGCGCGGCCGACCCGGCACGCCGGGGCGCTGCTGCCACGGGAGCGGCCCGGCGGTGTGGCGGTACTCGACGCCGAGCGCGGCCAACCTCGGCAGGTGCCCCTCGGTGAGGCGCCGCTCGAAGTCGGCGAGGTCGCGGACCGTGTCGGGGCTCCAGACCACCTCGGCGAACGCACACAGCCGAGGGAACGTGGCGTAGTCGATCCTGCGCACCGAATCCAGGTGTTCGGTCCAGACCTGCGCCTGCGCGCCGAGCACGTGTTTCGCCTGGTGGGCGTCGAGGTCGGCCGGGACCGGCTGGTAGGCGTAGACGTCCGCGACCGTGCGCGGGTAGCCGACCGGGATCGGCTCGTCAGGGTGATCGCAGGCGCGGTGATCGAGGTAGATCTGCGTCTGCGGGCACATCACCACGTCATAGCCTGCCCTGGCCGCCTCGATGCCGGCCTGCTCACCGCGCCAGGACGCGATGACGCAGCCGTCCGGCAGCGGGCCTGCCTCGGTGATCTCGTCCCAGCCCAAAGCGCGCCTGCCCCGGCTCGCGAGGTGCCTGGCGATCTCCCTGATGAACCAGCCGTGCAGCGCGTGCACGTCGTCGCCGAAGCCGAGTTCCTCGGCGCGGGCCCGCGCAGCAGGACTCCGCTCCCACTGCACGATCGGCACCTCGTCGCCGCCGACGCCGATCACCGGCGAGTCGAAGATGTCCAGCACGTGGTCGAACACGTCGCGGAAGAACGCGACGGTTGCGTCCGCCACGTTGAGCACGTTCTCGTTGATGCCCCAGGAGGTCCATACCGGAAGTTGCTCGCCGGTGTTGCCGAGTTCGGGATAGGCGGCGAGCGCGGCCTGGGCGTGGCCGGGCACGTCGACCTCGGGGACGACCGTGATGCCGCGATCAGCGGCAAAGGCGACGATCTCCCGCAGGTCGGCGGTGGTGTAGTAGCCACCGTGCGGGCGATGGTCGTGCAGCTCTCCCGAGGGATCGCCGATCGTGGACTCGTGCCGCCAGCTGCCGATCTCGGTCAGCTTCGGGTATTTCGGCACCTCGATGCGCCAGCCCTGGTCGTCGGTGAGGTGCAGGTGCAGCACGTTGAGCTTGTGCGCGGCCGAGCAGGTCGATGAACCGCAGCACGTCGGCCTTGGGCAGGAAGTGCCGTGCCACGTCGAGCAGGCAGCCGCGCCAGCGCAGCCGGGGATGGTCGACGATCGTGCCGCACGGCACCGTCCACCCTCCACTGTGGATGTTCGAGCGGCGGAACGCGTCCTGCCCGAGCAGCTGGCGCAGCGTCTGCGTCGCGTACTCGGCGCCGCCAAGGTCGGCGACGACGATGTCGATGCCAGTCTGGGTGATCGTGATCCGATAGCCCTCGGGCTCGCCGACCTCGCCCGCACGGAACCGGATATCCGCCTTGTCCGCAATGGGCAGTGGGAGGCCGGTCGCTGCGCGGAGTGCGGCGGCGAATCGGGTGACCACCGGGGCCGTTGCGGCATCGTGGCCGATGGTGGTGGTCTCGTCCAGGATGAATGCGCCGTCGGCCGGTTCGACGGAGACCGGCTGGGGGAGGAGCAGGTTCAACATCAGAACAGCACCATCGCAATGGCGGTCGCCGACACGCTGCCCGCGACCGTGCCGGGCAGGCCCGTTGAGGGGTCGCGGGGGAGCCAGGTGATCGTGCCGGAGTTCTGGTTGGCCACCACGAACCAGTGCTCGGTCGGGTCGAGCGCGAAGTGCCTCGGCCAGTCACCGCCGCAGGAGGTGGTGTTCAGCAGCTTCACGGTGCTGCCGTCCGCGCTGACCGAGAACGTGGCGATGCTGTTGTCGCCCCGGTTGGACACGTACAGGTACGCGGCGTCCCGGGACAGCGCGATCTCGGCCGGATGGTTCGGGCTGACCGCGCCCGGTTCGACCGTGCTGACGATCTGGCCCAGGGTGAGCTTGCCAGCGCTCGCGTCCCAGCCGAACGCGATCACCTGCGAGGAGTTCTCGGTGGTCAGGAAGCCTCGGGTGCCGTTCGGGTGGAAGATCAGGTGGCGGGGGCCGTCGCCCTTGGCCAGCACCACCTGGTCGTGCGGAGCGAGCTTTCCGCTGGTCAGGTCGAGCGTGTAGACGTAGACCGAGTCGGTGCCCAGATCGACCGAGACCACCCAGCGGCCGCTCGGATCGGCGAGGATCTGGTGGGCGTGCGGGTCGCCGCCGGTGCCGCCGGAGTGCGTGACCAGGTCGGTCAGCGGACCGAGGCTGCCGTCCACCTCGATCGGCAGGATTGCCACACTGCCCGATTCGTAGTTGGCCACCATCAGGTATTTGCCGCTCGGGTGCACGCTCGCGTGCGCCGGGCTGCCGCCCTCGGTCGGCTGCCTGTTCAGGATCTTCGGCGCCTTCGCGCCGTTCACCTTCAGCGCGGTCACCTGGCCGACGCTCAACTCGTTGGTGGTGTAGAGGTGCGTCCGGTCGGGCGAGTAGGTCAGCCAGGACGCGTCGGGCATGTTCGACACCGTCGCGCCGAGTGCCACCGCACCGGTCGAGCGGTCGGTGCTCGCCAACTGGAGGCCCGCGCCGCCGTTGTCCGTGTAGCTGCCGAGAAACGTCACGTGCTCCTCCTGCGGTTGCGGATCGAATGACCGGGCAGCGCGCCGGTCGGCTTCGCGTCTTCGAGCGTTGGCACGCCGTTGACCAGGACGTACTCGATGCCGGTCGCGGGTTGTCTCGGTTGGGCGAAACTGGCGCGGTCGGCGATCGCGTCCGGGTCGAACACCACGAGATCGGCCACGTTGCCGAGCCGGACGCGGCCACGATCGGTCAGCCGCAACCGGTCGGCCGCCCGGCCGGTGAGGTGGGCCACGCAGTCCTCAAGGCTGAGCACACCGAGTTCGCGCACGTAGCGGGCCAGGTAGCGCGGGAAGGTGCCCCAGGCGCGCGGATGCGGCCGATCGCCGCAGAGCAGGCCGTCGCTGCCGCCGGTGTGTGTGCCGTGCCGCATGATCGTCCGCACGTTGTGCTCGTCGCCGACGTGCATCAGGCAGCTCGCGCCAAGATTGTCCGCGATCAACGTGTCGAAGTACAGCTCGCTCGGCCGGACGCCGATGTGTCGCGCGGAATCGCCGACCGTGTGCCCGACCAGGTGCGCGTTGCGTTCGGCGCGCACGCCGTTGATCTCGATCCAGTCCCAGTCCACCGGGACGCCGTGGCAGCCGTCCGAGCCCGTCTCCTCGATCGCCACCCTGATCCGATCCCGTGTGTCCGGATCGGACAGTCGCTCGATCGTCCGTCGTGGACCGCCCTCCGTCGCCCAGCTTGGCAGCAGTGCGGAGAGGTAGGTGGCGCCGGGCAGGTACGGGTAGGTGTCCAGGGTGATGTCCGCGCCCGCGTCGATCGCATTGTCAAGCAGGGTCAGCAGTTCTCCTGCGCGGCCCGCGTTCTCCGGGAAGTTCATGGTGGCGTGCGCGAGGTGCAGGGGGCAGCCGGAACGCCGCGACACCTCGATCATCTCCGCGAACGCGGCCAACGCGCCCGCGCCGTAGCTGCGATGGTGTGGGCTGTAGTAGCCGTTGTGCGCGGCCACCACCGCGCACAACGCGACCAGCTCGTCGTCGTCCGCGTACATGCCCGGCGGGTAGGTCAGGCCGGAGGACAGGCCGACCGCACCCTCGTCAAGGGAGACGGCCAGCGTCGCGCACATCGCGACGAGTTCGTCCGTTGTCGGTTTTCTGTTGTCCCAGCCGACGTGCAGCATGCGCAGCGTGCCCTGCGGGACCAGGTAGGCCGCGTTCACCGCGATGCCGTCGTCCAGCCGGTCCAGGTATTCGCCGACGCTGCGCCAGTTCCAGTCGAACCCGTCCGGGTCGCCGTTCCAGCCGGCGAGCTGTTCGCGCAACGTCAGGAGGATGTCGTCGTCGACCGGCGCGTAGGAAAGGCCGTCCTGGCCGAGCACCTCCAGCGTCACGCCCTGGCTCACCTTGGCCAGATGATCCGGTTCGGCGAGCAGCCGCAGGTCCGAATGCGAGTGCATGTCGATGAAACCGGGCGCGAGCACCAGGCCGGTCGCGTCGATCACGCGGGTCGCGGACACCGAGCCGGGCGGTTCGATCGCGGCGATCCGCTCGTCGGCGATGCCCACGTCGGCGCGAAAGCGCGGCGCGCCCGAGCCGTCGACCACGCTCGCGCCGCGGAACACGATGTCCATGTTGGCGGCCTAGAAGAAGGTGCGGATCAGGTCGACGACGGTGTGCTCCGCGTCCACCACCGGGATCAACGGCCACTTGTCGAACACCGTGCACGGATGCGAAATGCCGAACCGCACCCAGTCGCCCACCTGGACCGGCGAGCCGTCCGGGAGGGTGAGGAAACAGTGCTGGTCGTTGAGTTTCCTGGTGACGTGTCCGGTCAGCTCGGTGATCTCGCCCAGCGCGTCGCGCAGCAGTTGCGCCTCTGGCAGGCCCTCGTCGAACGAAGCGTCCCGCTTGCCCATGGTCAGGATCGCCAGGTCGGGCTGGGGGAGCGAGGTGACCTGCGCCCAGATGTGCAGGGCGGGCCGCAACGCGTCGGGGCCCGCGTCGCGCAGCGGTGAGACCGAGCGGTAGAAGCCGTCGTCGTGGGTGATGTACGCGCCGCTACGCAACAACGGCAGGACCGGCAGGCCGTCGGGCCACGGCTCGCCGAGCACGTCGGCCACCGTGTCGAAGTAGGCGCTGCCGCCCGCGGTCACGATCACCTTGTCGAGGCCGGCGAAGAAGTCTCGCTTGGCCAGTTCGATGGTCAGCTCGCGCATCCGCAGCAGAAACGCCTCGACCGAGGCGACCGACTCGGCGGACGTGCCGTGCCCGATCGCGCCCTCGTAGCCGCCGACGCCGACCAGCCGCAGGCATCGGCTCTCGCGCACGGCCTCCGCGATGCGCAACGCGTCGTCCTGCTCGCGCACGCCCGCCCGCGCGTCCCGCCCACCGACCTCGATCAACACGTCGATGCGCCTGCTCGGCCCGCGCTCGCGCAGGGTCGCGTCCATCAGCTCGACGCCGCGCACCGAGTCGACCCAGCAGTTGAACTCGAAGCCGGGGTCGGTGTCGAGCTGATCGGCCAGCCAGCGCAGGCCAGCCGGATCGACCAGCTCGTTGGCCAGCACGATCCGGCTCACGCCAAACGCGCGATAGACGCGGATCTGGCTGATGTTCGCCGCGGTCATCGCCCACGCGCCCGCGTCGAGCTGCCGAGCGAACAACTGCGGCGCCATGGTCGTCTTGCCGTGCGGAGCCAGCATCATGCCGCGCCGCGCGCACCACGCGGCCATGGTCTCCAGGTTGTGCCGCAGCGCGTCCGCGTCAATGGTCAGGATCGGGCCGAGGAAACCGTCGGTGAACACGCCGAGCCGAGCGTCGACGAGTTCGGCAACGGTCCTGCCGCAGGCCGGGATCGCCTTGAACCGCCAGTCCACGATCTCCGAGCGCAGCCGCGCGACCGAGTCTCGGTCGATCGTCGCAGGGTTGTTCATCCGCACTCGGCACCGCCCTTCGTTGCATCATGCGCAACGGACATTGCGTATTTTGCTATCCGGATGTGTAGCATCATGCCGCGCGCGTCGTCAACGAAAGCCATGAGGAGGGCCGATGAGTCAGAGCCTGGATCGCGCCTTGGCCATCCTGGGCGAACTCGCCGACGGCCCCCGCACCCTCGACCAACTGGCCGAGACCGTCGACGTGCACAAGTCGACCGTGCTGCGGCTGCTGCGCACGTTGGAGAGCAGGCGGTTCGTGCAGCGCAGCGACCCGCGCCACTACCGGCTCGGCGTCACCCTGTTCGACCTGGCCAGCAGGGCGCTGGAGGATCGTGACGTGCGCAGGCTGGTTGAGCCCGCGCTGCGCGCACTCAACGAATCGACAGGGCACACCGTGCACCTGGCCAGCTACGAGGCGGGCGAGGTCGTCTACATCGACAAGTTCGACGGCCGGCACTCGGTCCGGATGTACTCGCGGATCGGCAGGCGCGCGCCGCTGCACTGCACCGCGGTCGCGAAGGTGCTGCTCGCCGCGTTACCAGCGGCCGACCGGCGGTCAATAGCAAATCGCATCATCTACGAACCGCGCACGCCCAACACGATCACCAACCCGACGGACTTCCTGGCAGAGTTGACCAAGATCGCCACCGACGGGTACGCGGTGGACAACGCGGAGCACGAGGAGTTCATCCACTGCGTCGCCGCGCCGGTGCACGACGCCAACGGAGCGGTCGTGGCGGCGGTGTCGGTGTCCGTGCCGAGGATGATGCTCGACTTCGACGGCCTGCTCGGCCTGGTGCCCGAACTGCTGCGCGCGACCGCTGCCGCGTCCGCCGACTGCGGCGCGATCTCGACCACCCTGGTGGGAAACACCCTGCAAGACACCACGCTGCAAGCCACACCGCAAGGAGAGGGAAACTGATGGTCAAGAAGGCGATCCGTACCGAAGCGGCGCCGCCGCCGGCCGCGAACTACTCGCAGGCCGTGCGCAAGGGCAACATCCTCCAGGTCGCCGGCCAGGTGGGGATCGACCCGGCCACCAAGCAGATCGCGGGCGACACGGTCGCGGCGCAGACCCGGCAGACCTTCGCCAACCTCAACGCGATCCTCGCCGAGGCCGGCTCCAGCCTCGACGACGTGCTCATGCTTCGCGTCTACCTGACCGATTCGAGCCACTTCGCCGAGTTCAACGAGGTGTTCGCCGAGTTCGTCACCGAGCCCTACGCGGCCCGCACCACGGTGTACGTCGGTCTCGCGCCCGGCCTGCTCGTCGAGATCGACGCCCTCGCCGTCGTCGAGGACTGACCGCTTGGCGAGGGCTCAGTCGTCTGCGTGCCCGTCTTCGTGTCGGCGTGGCGCGCGGTCGCGGATCTCGCGCAACTCGTCCCGCTCGCGGGTATGCGACTCCGCGAGCAGCAGGTATCCGGCTTCGAGTGCCTCTTCCTGATCGGCCATGTCGGTAGCATGTCAGTAGACCGGGCCGGTGTACTTCTCGCCGGGGCCGGCACCGGGGGCGTCGGGCACGGCGGAGCCTTCGCGGAAGGCGCGCTGCAACGCCTGTAGCCCGTCCTTGATCGGCGCGGCGTGCGGGCCGAGGTACTCCGAGATCGAGGTGACCAGGCCGGCGAGCGCGGTGATCAGGCGGCGGGCCTCGTCGAGGTCGCGGTGCGGGGCATGCGCAGGGTCGTCGGCGGACAGGCCGAGTCGTTCTGCGGCCGCGGACATCAGCATGACCGCTGCTCGGCTGATCACCTCGACGCTGGGGACCTCGGCCAGGTCGCGAATGTCGAGGCCATCGGGGTCGGGCGCGGCAGGGGTGGGCACGGGGGAGTCGGACACTCTGTTACCATTGCACCTGCGACCAGCCTCCGCCTGCGCGGGGGCGGCAAGTGGAGTCCTGCTCCCACCCGTTCGTCCAAGCAGACGGCCGGGTCCGGTCCCGAAGCCGCGACCAGTGGTTTTCGGAAGTGTTCGATGTGCGCACGTGCGTCGGATGATCGGTCGGAAGCTGGCCCCGTATGCCGTTTGGCAACGGGGCTTGTTGCCGTTGCAGGGGCCCCGCGCGCCGGTCGCGCAGGAAGAATTCTCTACTGAGGAGGCCCCATCAGCCCCGAACCGCGCAGCACCACTGAGCCGCGCATCAACGAACGCATCCGCGTTCCTGAGGTCCGACTCGTCGGCCCGGACGGGGAGCAGGTCGGCATCGTCCGCATCGACGATGCGCTTCGGCTCGCCCAGGAATCGGATTTGGACCTCGTCGAGGTCGCCCCGCTTGCGCGCCCGCCCGTGGCCCGGCTCATGGACTACGGCAAGTACAAGTACGAGAGCGCGCAGAAGGCGCGGGAGTCGCGCAAGAACCAGCAGTTCACCGTCATCAAGGAACAGAAGCTTCGGCCGAAGATCGACTCGCACGACTACGAGACGAAGAAGGGCCATGTGGCCCGCTTCCTCAACCACGGGAACAAGGTCAAGGTGACCATCATGTTCCGAGGTCGTGAGCAGTCCCGGCCCGAGCTGGGCTCCCGCCTGCTGGCGAGGCTGGCCGAGGATGTCGCTGACCTGGGATTCGTCGAGGCCGCACCGAAGCTGGACGGCCGGAACATGATCATGGTGCTTGCGCCGCACAAGAACCTCAAGCCGCGCCCCAAGGCGCAGGCGACGTCGGAGGAGGCCACCGCGGAAGCGGAGAGCACCACCGGCGAGGAGTGAACTCGTGGTGCCGGCGCCGCTCGGCCGGCACCACGAACAACGCCCGACCGCGTACCCGCGGCCGGGCCAGAATGAGGACGGACATGCCCAAGAACAAGACCCACAGCGGGATCTCCAAGCGCGTCAAGGTCACCGGCTCCGGGAAGATCACCCGGCAGCACGCTGGCATGCGGCACAAGCTGGAGAAGAAGCCCAGCACGCTGACCCGCCGCCTGGCCGGCACGACGGACGTGGCCAAGGCCGACGTCAAGCGGGTCAAGAAGCTGCTCGGTCGCTGATCTCGCTGGGCCGACTCTGTTCGACGACAGAGGTCACAGCCGGCCCACCCGCACCCATGAACACCCAGGGCGCCACCGCGCCCCTTGAGATTGACAGGACGGAACCGTGGCACGCGTCAAGCGGGCAGTGAACGCCCAAAAGAAGCGCCGCACGACCCTTGAGATGGCCAGCGGTTACCGCGGCCAGCGCTCGCGGCTGTACCGCAAGGCCAAGGAGCAGATGCTCCACTCGCTCAACTACGCCTACCGGGACCGCCGGGCGCGCAAGGGCGACTTCCGGCAGCTGTGGATCACCCGCATCAATGCCGCGGCCCGCGAGAACGGCCTCACCTACAACCGCTTCATCCAGGGTCTGAAGACCGCTGGTGTCGAGGTTGACCGCAAGATCCTGGCCGAGCTGGCCGTCAGCGACCCGACCGCGTTCGCCGCGCTGGTCGAGCTGGCCGCCAAGAGCGTGCCCGAGCTCAACAGCAACGGCAAGCCGCTCGCCGGCCAGAAAGAATCCGCTTGATCTCCAGCAGCGGCTTGGAACCCGGGGTCGCGCCTTTCACCGAACGGACGCCCCGGGTTTCTGCTGCGCGCAGGCTGTCGCGCCGCGCGGAACGGGACAAGACCGGTCGGTTCCTCGCCGAGGGCGCCAACGCCCTGGAATGCGCGATCGACCTGGCGCAACGCGACCCGCGCGCGATCAATGAGGTGTTCGTCACCGAACGCTTCGCCGCCCGTAACGGCGACCTGTTGGCCAGGGCCGGTCAGGCAGGCGCGCGGATCTCGCTGGTCACCGAGTCGGCGGCGGCGGCGCTGTCCGAGACGGTCACCCCGCAGGGCGTGATCACCGTGTGCGAGCTGCTCGACCGCTCGTTGGCCGAAGCCCTTTCGAGTTCGCCGTCGCTGGTCGCGGTGCTGGTCGGTATCGCGGACCCGGGCAATGCGGGCACGGTGCTGCGCGTCGCCGACGCGGCCGGTGCGGACGCGGTGCTGTTCGCGGGTGACTCGGTCGACCCGTACAACGGCAAGGCCGTGCGCGCCTCGGCTGGCAGTCTCTTTCATCTGCCGATCGCCCGATCGCGTGTCATTCCCGACGTGCTCGCGGCCTGCACGGCCGCCGGTCTGCGGCTGGTCGCTGCCGACGCGCACGCGGAAACCGACCTCGACGACGCGGCCGACGCCGGCCTACTCGCCGAACCGACCGCGTGGCTGTTCGGTTCCGAGGCGCACGGCCTCGACGCGGCAACCGTCCAAGCAGCGCAAACAGTGCTGCGGGTACCGATTTACGGTGCGGCGGAGAGTCTGAATTTGGCGACCGCCGCCGCTGTCTGCCTGTACGCGAGTGCCCGTGCTCAGCGGCATCGGCACCTCGGGAGTAATGCCGGCGCGACCAGGTAGGCCGATCGCCTAGGATCTCCTTGCAGTTCACGCCCGCCAGCCCAGGAGTTGTTCAAGCACATGTCGGCAGCCAACGACCCGTACGATCCGAAAGAGGTCGCGGGACTTTCGTCGGAGACCTTGCAGGCGGCGGTGAAGCAGGCCGAAGCCGCCTTTGCCGAGGCAACCGATCTTGATCAGCTCGCTGCGCTGCGCCCCGCGCATCTCGGCGAGAAGGCGCCGGTGGCGCTGGCGCGCAGGGAAATCGGCGCGCTGCCCCCGCAGGCGAAGGCCGACGCGGGCCGGCGGGTGAACGAGGCGCAGACCGCGATCAAGGACGCGTTCGAGCAGCGCAAAACGGTGCTCCAGGCCGAACGTGACACCAGGGTCCTCTCCGAGGAGGCCGTGGACGTCACGCTGCCGTGGAACCGGATTCCGCGCGGCGCGCGCCACCCGCTGACCACGATCAGCGAGCGCATCGCCGACGTGTTCGTCGGCATGGGCTGGGAGGTCGCGGAGGGCCCCGAGGTCGAGACCGAGTGGTTCAACTTCGACGCGTTGAACTTCGGCAAGGACCACCCCGCGCGCAGTATGCAGGACACCATGTTCCTCGCGCCCGAGGACTCCGGCCTTGTCCTGCGCACGCACACCTCGCCGGTGCAGATCCGCTCCCTGCTCTACCGCGACCTGCCGCTGTACGTGGTGTGTCCGGGCAGGACGTTCCGCACCGACGACCTCGACGCCACTCATACGCCGGTCTTCCACCAGGTCGAGGGCATCGCCATCGACAAGGGCCTGACCATGGCGCACCTGAAGGGCACGCTGGACGCGTTCGCCCGCGCCATGTTCGGGCCGAGCGCGAAGATCCGGCTGCGTCCGTCGTTCTTCCCGTTCACCGAACCCTCCGCCGAACCGGACGTCTGGTTCGAGGCCAAGAAGGGCGGCGCCGGCTGGGTCGAGTGGGGTGGCTGCGGCATGGTCAACCCGAACGTGCTGCGCGCCTGCGGCGTCGATCCCGACGTCTATTCGGGTTTCGCGTTCGGCATGGGCATCGAGCGCACCCTGCAATTCCGCAATGGACTGCCCGACATGCGCGACATGGTCGAGGGCGACGTCCGGTTCACCACCGCGTTCGGAACGGAGGCCTGAGCGATGCGAGTTCCGGTCAGTTGGCTCGCCGAACGGCTCGAGCTGCCCGTCTACGACGACGACATCCCGCTGGCGCAACGGTTCGCGGACGCGTTCATCCAGGTTGGTCTTGAGGTCGAGGAGGTCGTCGAGCTCGGCAAGGTGACCGGCCCGATCGTGGTCGGCCGAGTGCGCGAGATCGCCGAACTCACCGAGTTCAAGAAGCCCATCCGGTACTGCCAGGTGCAGGTCAAGGAAGATCTCGACGAGCAGGAGGCGGTGCGCGGCATCGTCTGCGGCGCGCGCAACTTCAACGAGGGCGACCTTGTCGTCGTCGCGCTGCCCGGCGCGGTGCTGCCCGGCGACTTCGCCATCACCGCGCGCAAGACCTACGGCAGGATCAGCGACGGCATGATCTGCTCGGTGCGCGAACTGGGCATCGGCGAGGACCACGCCGGCATCCTGGTGCTGCCGGCCGGCACCGCCGCGCCCGGCACGGACGCGGTCGAACTACTCGAACTCATCGACTCCGTGATCGACCTGTCGATCACCCCGGATCGCGGCTACTGCTTCTCCGTACGCGGCCTGGCCCGCGAGCTGTCCTGCGCGTTGAACGTCGGGTTCCGCGACCCGGCCGGGTTCGAGATCCCCGGTGGGGAGGGCGAAGCGTGGCCGGTCAGCATCGAGGACCTGCGGGGCTGCTCGCGGTTCATCGCGCGCCGGGTGACCAGCGTCGACCCGACCGCGCCGACGCCGTTGCAGATCAGCCGCAGGCTCGGCCTCGCCGGCATCCGGTCGATCTCGCTCGCCGTCGACATCGCCAACTACATGATGCTGGAGACCGGCCAGCCGCTGCACACCTACGACGCCGCCAAGTTGCAGGGCGACATCGTGGTGCGCAGGGCAAGGCCCGGCGAGAAACTGACCACTTTGGACGATGTGGAGCGCACGCTCGACCCGGACGACATGGTCGTCTGCGACGACAGTGGCCCGATCGGCCTTGCCGGCGTGATGGGTGGCGCGAGCACGGAGATTTCCGCGACCACCAGCGACATCCTGCTGGAGGCCGCGACCTGGGAGCCCGCGTCGATCGCGCGCACCGCGCGTCGGCACAAGCTGCCCAGCGAGGCCGCGCGCCGCTTCGAGCGCTACGTCGACCCCGGCGTCAACCCGGCCGCCGCCGAACTGGCCGCACGCCTGCTGGACCGCTACGGTGACGGCCGCATCGAGCCCGGTCGCACCGATGTCGGCCGACCTGTGTTGCCCGGCCCGGTCACCATGCCGATCAACCTGCCCGACCAGGTCGCTGGCGTGCGCTACGAGCGCGGCGTGACAACGCGCCGGTTGCAGCAGATCGGCTGCCTTGTCGAGGTGGGCACCGGCGATGACGGCACGCCTCTGGTCACCGCCATACCGCCGAGTTGGCGCGCGGACCTCAACCAGCCGGCCGACCTGGTCGAGGAGGTGCTGCGGTTGGAGGGCTACCACACGATTCCGTCCGTGGTGCCCTCCGCGCCCGCCGGTCGTGGCCTCACGCCGACCCAGCGCCGCGAGCGCACGGTGGCGCGGGCGCTGGCCGAGGCCGGTTACGTCGAGGTCATCCCGTTCCCGTTCGTGCCGGGCGATGTCTGGGACAAGCTCGGTCTCGACGAGGACGACCCGCGCCGCGACGCGATGACCATCCTCAACCCGATCGAGACCAAGGCCGACCAGTTCGCAACCACGCTGCTGCCCGGCCTGCTGGAGACGTTGCAGCGCAACGTGTCCCGTGGCTTCCGCGACGTGGCGCTGTACAACATCGGCCAGGTCGCGATCGCGGACGGCCAGCATCCGCCGGTGCCCGAGGTAGGCGTCGCCAAGCGCCCGTCCGACGCGGAACTGTCCGCGTTGCTCGCCGCGCTGCCGCGCCAGCCCAAGCACGTCGGCGTCGTGCTCGCCGGCAATCGGCAGCGCGCGGGCTGGTGGGGCAAGGCCGAGCAGGCGTCCTGGGCAGACGCGGTGCAGGCTGCGCGGACCGTCGCGCAGGCGTGTGGCGTCGAGCTGACCGTGACCGCCGCCAAGTACGCGCCGTGGCACCCTGGCCGGTGCGCGGAGTTGCGCGTCGCAGGCCACGTCGTCGGGCACGCGGGTGAGCTGCACCCGAAGGTGGTCGAGGCGCTCGACCTGCCGAAGCGGACCTCCGCGATGGAGCTGGACCTGGACGCGATCCCGGTCGTCGACAACCGGCCGGCACCGACCGTGTCCGCCTACCCGCCGGTGCCGCTGGACGTGGCCCTCGTGGTGGACAACGCGATCCCGGCCAGCGACGTGGAGGACGCGCTGCGCGCCGGCAGCGGTCCGCTGCTGGAACACGTGGAGCTGTTCGACGTCTACACCGGCGAGCAGGTCGGCGATGGCAAGCGGTCGCTCGCGTACGCGCTGCGCTTCCGCGCACCCGACCGAACCCTGACCACCGAGGACGCCACCAAGGCGCGCGACGCGGGCGTGGAAATGGCCGCGCAGCGCTGCAAGGCCACGCTGCGCGCATAACACCCAATGGGCACGGTTGGTTGCGTCCCGGCTACGTGACGCAAGGAACATCCGACAAACCGCCCACCTCGTGGCAGAATCCGACCGCCGGGCACCACGTGCCCGGCGGTCGGTGCGGTTGGGGGCCGCACCTTGTCGGAATCGATGAGGGGGAGCATGTGTCCAGCAAAGGGGTTCCCGGCAGACGAATGGCGATCGCCGCGTGCGTGGTGCTGCTGTTGGCCGTCGGCTGTAGCGGCGGCGGTGGGGACGACAAGCCGACCGCGCAGGACGTGGCCAAGTCCTTTCTCGCGGCGTTGAGCGAGAACGTCTCGACGCAGGCCGGTCAGGAGACCACGAATCCGGCAGCGGCAACGAAGCTGATCAGCGCGACGCGCACCGCGCTCAAGCCGACCACGCTGACCACGAACAACGTCAACGTCGCTGTCAACAACAACACCGCGAGCGTCACCTACAACCTGGTGTGGGTGTTCGGCCCGAACCGGGACTGGCAGGACGCGAGCAACTTCCTGATGAGCCAGGACAAGGACGGCAACTGGAAGGTCAACTGGTCGCCGGGCATCCTCGCGCCGAAGCTGCGCGACGGGGACAGCCTCAAGCTGAGCACCCAGTCGCAGGCCCAGTTGCCGAACGTGCTCGGCGGCGACGGCACCACGCTGATGACACCAACCCAGGTGATCGGCGTGACCCTCACCCCGTCGCAGGCCGGTGACATCCAGCAGGTTGCGTCCGCGTTGAGCGGCGCGCTGAGCCAGTTCGACCCGACCATCACCACACAGTCCATTGTGTCCAGTGCGCAGCAGGCGGGTTCGGGCAGCACGACCATCATCAACCTGCGGCAGAGCGACTACCAGAAGGTCAAGGCGCAGATCTACAGCCTGCCCGGGGTCAGCTTCCCTACCAAGACCGAACTGCTCGCGGCGACCAAGACGTTCGGCTCGGCGATCCTGCCCACCATCCGCGCCTATGCCAGTTCCGTCGGCAACACCGCCGCCCCGCTGACCATCTCCATCGAGCACGCCGACGGCTCGCCAGGCGACACCCTCTACACCTCGGCCAGCACCACCGCCGCGCCCGCGCCGATCACCACCACGCTGAACACCAAGCTCCAGACCGCGGCCGAGACCGCGCTGGCCACCGTGCAGCAGCAGGCCATGGCCGTGATCATCCAGCCGTCCACCGGCAGGATTCTCGCCGTCGCCGAGAACGCGCCGGCCAACGCGGCCGGCGCCAATCCGCTGACCGGCCTGTATCCGCCCGGCTCGACGTTCAAGATCGTGACCGCTTCGGCAGCGTTCAACCAGGGCAAAATCACCCCGCAGCAGCCGGTGGCCTGCCCTGGGACGACAACGATCGAGGGCAAGGTCATCCCGAACGAAGGCCAGTTCGACCTCGGTACCACGCCGCTGTCCAACGCCTTCGCCCAGTCGTGCAACACCACGTTCTCGCAGGTCGCCGCCGGGCTCGGCCCGAACGACCTGCCGAATACGGCCAAGACGTTCGGCATCGGCGTCAACTACGACATCCCGAACATCACCACCAACACCGGCAAGATCCCCAGCGACACCGACACGCTGGCACGCGCGGAGGATGGCTTCGGCCAGGGCAAGGATCAGGTCAGCCCGTTCGGCATGGTGCTCGCCGCGGCCACCGCGCAACACGGCAGCAGCCCGGTTCCTTCGCTGATCGCCGGCCAGACCACCCAGTCCGACACGCCGCCCAAGCCGATCAGCTCCTCGACGCTGTCCTCGCTGCAATCCGTGATGCGCGCGGTCGTCACCGGAGGCACCGCCAAGGCACTGGCGCACGTCACCCCGCCCGTCTACGGCAAGACAGGCACCGCGCAGTTCGGCGACGGCTCGCAGTCGCACGGCTGGTTCGTCGGCTACCAGGGCGACCTGGCCTTCGCCTTCCTCGTCGTCGACGCGGGCAGCTCCTCGATCGCCGTGAACGTCGCGGGCGTGTTCCTCACCAACGCGGACAAGTGAAGCTCAGCCAATGTGCCTGAGTGCCTCCCGTTTGGACAGTAGGGACAGGTCTGGGTGGTCGGCGACGAACGCGGCCACCCAGTCCGGCTCGATCCGCGCATGCTGGCGTAACGCCCAGCCGATGCCCTTGCGCAGAAAGAAATCGGTCTCGCCGATGTTCGCCTCGATCGCGTGCGTCAACAGGTCGAGATCGATGTCGGCCTTGCCGCCGATCTGACAGATGATCGCGGTCCGCCGCTTCCACAGATCCGGATCGGTCGCCCACGCGCGCATGATCGGCGCCAGGTCGGCAGGGAACGCGTGCAGGATCGGCCCCAGCCGGCGGATCGCGATCTCGTCGACATAGTCCCACCACGCGCCGGTCGTGATCAGTTCCTCGTACAGCGGCAGCAGATCCGGCCGCTGCCAGCCCGCGTACTCACGGTAACCGGTCAGGTCCACGACCGCGTACCGCTCCTCGCGGAACTCGGCGTTGCGCCACAACACCCGCGCGGCGTCAAGGAAGGCCGCGCGATCGGCCAACGGAAACTCCTTGAACAGCCGCCCGGTCAGCCTCCTGCGCTCCGGCGCGGCCACCCCTCGGTAGGGCATGGCCGAGCGCATGTAGCTCTGCATCCGCAGCGCCTTCGCCGGATCGCCCAGCGCGGCGAGCCCGGCGCGCACCGCCGCCACCAACGGAATCTCGGTTACCAACGGACCATATGCCCCGGCACCGACAATGCTTTCCAGGGTGATCTCGCTTACCCACCCGTCCGGCCGATTGATTGGATTTGCATAGACGTGCATAATCATCCATATGGTCAGGGTTGCGGTCGCTGGTGCGAGTGGGTACGCGGGCGGAGAGCTCCTCCGGCTGCTGCTCGGGCACCCCGAAGTGCGGATCGGCGCGTTGACCGCTGGCGGCAACGCCGGCACGACGCTGGGTTCGCATCACCCGCATCTGGTGCCGCTTGCCGAACGCACGCTCACCGAGACGACCGCCGCCGAACTCGCCGGGCACGATGTCGTGTTCCTCGCACTGCCGCACGGCACGTCCGCCGAGATCGCCGCACAACTTGACCCGGACACGCTGGTCATCGACTGCGGCGCTGATCACCGGCTCACCGACCCAGCGGCGTGGGCGCGCTGGTACGGCGGCACGCATGCCGGCAGTTGGCCCTACGGCCTGCCCGAACTTCCCGGCGCCCGCGAAGCGCTCGCCGGTACCAAGCGGATCGCGGTGCCGGGTTGCTACCCGACCGTGGCCTCCCTCGCGCTCGCTCCCGCGCTCGGCGCGGACCTGATCGAGCCGGACGTCGTCGTGGTCGCGGTCAGCGGCACCTCCGGTGCCGGCCGCTCGCTCAAACCGAACCTGCTCGGCTCCGAGGTGATGGGTTCGGCCAGCGCGTACGGTGTCGGCGGCGTGCATCGCCATACGCCCGAGATGATCCAGAACCTCACCGCCGTGCTCGGCAAGCCGGTCACCGTGTCGTTCACGCCGGTGCTCGCGCCGATGCCGCGCGGCATCCTGGCCACCTGCTCCGCGCCGGTCAAACCGGGCGTGACCACCGAGACCGCACGAGCCGCGTACGCCAAGAGCTTCGCGGACGAGCCCTTCCTGCACCTGCTGCCCGAGGGCAGCTGGCCGGCCACGGCAGCCACCCTCGGCGCGAACGCCGTACACGCCCAGGTCACGGTCGACGCGGACGCGGGCCGACTGGTCGCGGTCGCCGCGATCGACAACCTCACCAAGGGCACCGCGGGCGGTGCCATCCAGTCGATGAACATCGCGCTCGGATGGCCGGAAACCGCCGGCCTGTCAACGGTTGGAGTCGCCCCGTGACCACTGTGGACAAAAATGCCGGCGTCACAGCGCCGGCCGGGTTCCGTGCCGCCGGGATCGCGGCCGGCATCAAGGAATCCGGCAACCCGGACCTGACCCTCGTCGTCAATGACGGCCCGCTGGCCAGCGCGGCCGGCGTGTTCACCACGAACAAGGTGAAGGCCGCGCCGGTGCTCTGGTCGCAGCAGGTGCTCACCCACCGCAGTCTCAAGGCGGTGATCCTCAACTCCGGCGGTGCCAACGCATGCACCGGCCCGGAAGGCTTCCAGGACACGCACGCGACCGCCGAGAAGGTCGCGGCCGTGCTCGGTGTCGGCGCCATCGACGTCGCGGTCTGCTCGACCGGCCTGATCGGCGCCCGACTGCCCATGCCGGCCCTCCTGTCGGGAGTGGACACAGCGGTTGCCGCGCTCGCGACCGGACCAGAAGCCGACACGGCCGCCGCGACCGCGGTGATGACCACCGACACCCACCCCAAGCAGGCAGCGGCCACCCACCCGGACGGCTGGTCGATCGGCGGCTTCGCCAAGGGCGCCGGCATGCTCGCGCCCAACCTGGCCACCATGCTCAGCGTCATCACCACCGACGCCAACCTCACCGGCGACCAACTCGACACCGCGCTGCGCGCCGCGACCGCGGCCACCTTCGACCGGCTCGACGTGGACGGCGGCACGTCCACCAACGACACCGTGCTGCTGCTCGCCTCCGGCGCCTCGGGGATCACCCCGACCGACGCCGAGTTCACCGCCCTGCTCACCGCCGTCGCCGCCGACCTGGTGCACCAACTCCAGGCCGACGCCGAGGGCGTGACCAAGGAGATCGCGATCGTGGTGCGCGGCGCGGCGTCCGACGCCGACGCGGTGCAGATCGGTCGCACGGTCGCCGAGGACAACCTGGTCAAGACCGCACTGTTCGGCTCGGACCCGAACTGGGGCCGCATCGCGATGGCCACCGGCCGCGCCGGCGCGAACGTCGACCCGGACAAGCTCGGCATCACCATCAACGGCGTCGAACTCCTGCGCGACGGCCTGCCAGCCAAGGACCGCTCCGAGTCCGACCTGACCGGCCGCGACATCCAGGTGGTCATCGACCTGAACCTCGGCGAGGCAACGGCCACCATCCTCACCACCGACCTCTCGCACGGCTACGTCGAAGAGAACAGCGCGTACTCGTCATGACCACACTGGACGCGCTCGACGCCAGCCGCGCGCAGGCCTCGGCCAAGGCCGAGGTCCTTGTCGAGGCGCTGCCGTGGCTGGAACGCTTCCACGGCGCACTGGTCGTGGTGAAGTACGGCGGCAACGCCATGATCGAGGAGAACCTCAAGCAGGCGTTCGCGCACGACATGGTGTTCCTGCGCATGGTCGGCCTCAAGCCGGTCGTGGTGCACGGCGGCGGCCCGCAGATCAGCGCCATGCTCGCCAGGCTCGGCATTCCCGGCGAGTTCCGGGGCGGCCTGCGGGTGACCACCCCGGAAACCATGGACATCGTCCGGATGGTGCTCGTCGGCCAGGTCGGCCGCGAACTCGTCGGCCTGATCAACCAGCACGGCCCGTACGCGGTCGGCATTTCCGGCGAGGACGCCCAGCTGTTCACCGCGGAACGGCGCGGCGCGCTGATCGACGGTGAGACCGTGGACATCGGACTCGTCGGCGACGTGGTCTCGGTCAACCCGGACGCCGTGCTCGACATCGTCAGCGCCGGCCGGATACCGGTCGTCTCGACGGTCGCGCCGGACGTCGACGGCGTCGTGCACAATGTCAACGCGGACACGGCGGCCGGCGCGCTGGCGGTCGCGCTGAAGGCGGAGAAGCTCGTGGTCCTCACCGATGTCGAGGGCCTCTACGCGAACTGGCCGGACCGCGGTTCGCTGATCAACAAGCTCACGGCGACGCAGCTTGCGGACATGCTGCCGAGCCTGACCTCGGGCATGGTGCCCAAGATGGAGGCGTGCCTGCGCGCGGTGCGCGGCGGCGTGCCGAGGGCGCACATCATCGACGGCCGGCTCGCGCATTCCGTGCTGCTGGAAGTGTTCACCAGCCAGGGGATCGGCACCATGGTGCTGCCGGGGGAGGACGAGAAATGATCGAATCCAATGTGGACGGCCAGCGGCAGTGGCGGTCCGTGCTCATGGACAACTACGGCACGCCCGGCCTGACCCTGGTGCGCGGCGACGGCGCCAACGTCTGGGACGCTGACGGCAACGAATATCTCGACCTGGTCAGTGGCATCGCGGTCAACGCGCTCGGCCATGCCCACCCGGCGATCATCGAGGCGGTCACGAACCAGATCGCCGTGCTCGGCCACACCTCCAACCTCTACATCAACCAGCCCACCGTCGAACTCGCCGCCGCCCTGCTCGATGTCGCGGGGCTCGCCGGCAACGGCAAGGTGTTCTTCTGCAACTCCGGTGCCGAGGCCAACGAGGCCGCGCTCAAACTGACCAGGCTCACCGGACGAACCAAGGTGATCGCCTGCGACGGCGCGTTCCACGGCCGCACCATGGGCTCGCTCACGCTCACCGGCCAACCGCCCAAGCGGACCCCGTTCGAACCGCTCGTGCCCGGCGTCACGCACGTCCCGTACGGCGACGCCGACGCGCTGCGGTCCGCAGTGGACAGTGAAACCGCCGCGGTGTTCCTGGAACCGGTGATCGGCGAGGGCGGCGTCATCCCCGCCCCGGACGGCTACCTCCAGGCCGCCCGCGAGATCACCACGGCCTCGGGCGCGCTGCTCGTGCTCGACGAGGTGCAGACCGGCATCGGCCGCCTCGGCACCTGGTTCGCCTTCCAGCAGGCCGGCATCGTGCCCGACGTGATCACGCTGGCCAAGGGCCTCGGCGGCGGCCTGCCGCTCGGCGCGGTCATCGGCGTCGGCCAGGTCGGCGACCTGTTCCAGCCCGGCCACCACGGCACCACCTTCGGCGGCAACCCGGTCTGCTGCGCCGCCGGCCTCGCCGTGCTGAAGACCATCGCAGCGGACAAGCTCTGCGAACACGCCGCCGCCGATTGGCAAGGAGATCGCCGCAGGCGTAGAAGCACTCGGACACCCGCTGGTCAGCGGCGTGCGCGGGGCCGGTCTGCTGCTCGGCATCACGCTGCGCAAGCCGGTCGCCAAAGACCGTCGCCGCTGCCGCGGAGAAGGCCGGCTACCTGATCAACCCGGTCGCCGCCGACGTCATCCGGCTCGCTCCGCCACTGGTCATCGAACCCGACCAGGCCGCCGACTTCGTCGTCGCGCTCCCGACCGCCCTCGACGCCGCCAAGGAGAACTGACCGATGCCGCGCCACTTTCTCCGCGACGACGACCTGAGCCCCGCCGAACAGGCCGAAGTGCTCGACCTCGCCGCGCGACTCAAGGCCGACCCGCTCGGCCACAAGCCGTTGGCCGGCAAGGCGGTCGCCGCGATCTTCGAGAAGAACTCCACCCGCACCAGGCTGTCCTTCGACGTCGGCATCGCGCAGCTCGGCGGCCATCCGGTGATCATCGACGGCCGCACCATGCAGCTCGGCCGCGAGGAGACCATCGAGGACACCGCGCGCATGCTGTCCCGCTACGTCGACGCGGTCGTCTGGCGGACCTTCGCGCACGCCCGCATGGTCACGATGGCCTCGGTCGCCGCGATTCCGGTCGTCAACGCACTCACCGACGAGTTCCACCCCTGCCAGGTCCTCGCCGACCTGCAAACCATCAAGGAACGGCGCGGCAAGCTCGCCGGCGAGACCGTCACCTTCCTCGGCGACGGCGCCAACAACATGGCGCACTCCCTGCTGCTCGGCGGCGCCACCGCCGGCATGCACGTTCGCGTCGCCGCCCCCGATGGCTTCCGGCCGCTGCCAGAAGTCCTGCGCGACGCCAAGCAACGCGCGGCGGAAACCGGCGGCAGCGTCGCCCTCTACAGCGACCCGCACGCCGCGGTCGACGGCGCGGACGTGCTGGTCACGGACGCCTGGACGTCGATGGGCCAGGAGAACGACGGCCTCGACCGCGTCGGCCCGTTCCGGCCCCTCCAGCTCAACAAGGCCCTGCTCGACCGGGCCAGGTCCGACGCGATCGTGCTGCACTGCCTGCCGGCACACCGAGGCTTCGAGATCACCGACGAGGTCATCGACGGCCCGGCCAGCGCGGTCTGGGACGAGGCCGAGAACCGACTGCACGCGCAGAAAGCCCTGCTCAGCTGGCTGGTGGCCAGATGACCAGCGCGGCGACGACCAGCCGCGCGGCGCGGCAGGCCAGGATCGTCGAACTCGTCTCGAACGTCCCGATCCGCAGCCAGACCGAACTGGCCAAGCTGCTCGCCGCGGAAGGCATCGACGTCACCCAGGCCACGCTCTCCCGCGACCTCGACGAACTCGGCGCGGTCAAGCTGCGCGGCGCGGACGGCGGCGCCCCGATCTACGTGATTCCGGACGACGGCAGCCCGATCCGCGGCATCCAGGGCGGCACCTCCCGGCTGGCCAAGGTGCTCGCCGAACTGCTGGTGTCCGCGGACGCGTCGGCCAACCTGATGGTGCTGCGCACCCCGCCCGGTGCCGCGCAGTTTCTGGCCAGCGCGATCGATCGGGCCGCACTGCACGAAGTGGTCGGCACCATCGCGGGTGACGACACGATCATGGTCATCGCCAGGGAACCCGTGACCGGAATCCGGCTGGCGGAGAAGTTCACCGCCATGGCCGAAGGCAGAACCGTCGAGAACTTGCTGGGCGAGAACTCGCTGAACGAGAAGGAGAAGAACAATGACTGAGCGGGTTGTGCTCGCTTACTCGGGTGGCCTTGACACGTCGGTCGCCATCGGCTGGATCGCCCAGGAAACCGGTGCCGAGGTCGTCGCCGTCGCGGTCGACGTCGGCCAGGGCGGCGAGGACCTGGACACCATCCGCAAGCGGGCGCTGGACTGCGGCGCCGTCGAAGCGGTCGTCGCCGACGCGCGCGACGAGTTCGCCGAGCAGTACTGCCTGCCCGCCCTCCAGGCCAACGCCCTCTACATGGACCGCTACCCGCTGGTCTCCGCGCTCTCCCGGCCGGTGATCGTCAAGCACCTCGCCGAGGCCGCCAAGTACCACGGCGCCAGCACCGTCGCGCACGGCTGCACCGGCAAGGGCAACGACCAGGTCCGCTTCGAGGTCGGCATCGGCGCCCTCGCCCCCGACCTCAAGTGCATCGCCCCGGTCCGGGACTACGCCTGGACCCGCGAGAAGGCCATCGCCTGGGCCGAGGAGCGCAGCCTCCCCATCGACGTCAACAAGCGCTCCCCGTACTCGATCGACCAGAACGTCTGGGGCCGCGCCGTCGAAACCGGCTTCCTGGAAGACATCTGGAACGCGCCCATCGAGGACGTCTACTCCTACACCCAGAACCCGGCCGAGCCGCGCGACGCCGACGAACTGGTCATCACCTTCGACAAGGGCGTCCCGGTCGCCATCGACGGCGAAACCGTCACCGTCCTGCAGGCCATCACCGAGCTGAACCGGCGGGCGGGCGCCCAGGGCATCGGCCGGCTGGACATCGTCGAGGACCGGCTGGTCGGCATCAAGAGCCGCGAGATCTACGAGGCGCCCGGCGCGATCGCGCTGATCACCGCGCACCAGGAACTGGAGAACGTCACCGTCGAGCGCGACCTGGCCCGGTTCAAGCGGCAGGTCGAGCAGCGCTGGGGCGAGCTGGTCTACGACGGCCTGTGGTTCTCCCCGCTCAAGGACGCCCTTGACGCGTTCATCGCCAAGACCCAGCAGCACGTCACCGGCGAGATCCGGCTCGTCCTGCACGGCGGCCGGGCCGTGGTCAACGGCCGGCGCAGCGAGCAGTCGCTCTACGACTTCAACCTGGCCACCTACGACGCGGGCGACACCTTCGACCAGTCGCTGGCCAAGGGCTTCATCAACCTGTGGGGCCTGCCGAGCAAGATCGCCGCCAAGCGGGAAGCGCACGGCGGCTGATCATGACCAGTCAGCACGCAACCGGACCGGTCGCCCTCTGGGGTGGCCGGTTCGCGTCCGGCCCAGCCGAGGCCATGGCCGCGCTGTCCGCGTCCACCCACTTCGACTGGCGCCTCGCCCACTACGACATCGCGGGCTCCCGCGCCCACGCCAAGGTCCTGCGCAACGCCGGCCTGCTGACGCACGACGAGCTCGAAGCGATGCTCGTCGCCCTGGACGTCCTCGAAGCGGACGTCCAGTGGCGGCGCGTTCACCCCGACCGTCGCCGACGAAGACGTGCACACCGCCCTCGAACGCGGCCTGCTCGAACGCGCCGGCGCCGAACTCGGCGGCAAACTCCGGGCAGGCCGCTCCCGAAACGACCAGGTCGCCACCCTGTTCCGGATGTGGCTGCGGGACGCGCGTCCGCCGCGTCGCGCTCGGCGTCCTGGACGTCGTCGACGCCCTGATCGCCCAGGCCAAGGCGCACGAGGGCGCGGTCATGCCCGGCCGCACCCACCTCCAGCACGCCCAACCGGTCCTGCTCGGCCACCACCTGCTCGCCCACGCGCAGGCGCTCGTCCGCGACGTCGACCGGCTCGCCGACTGGGACACCCGCACCGCGGTCTCGCCCTACGGCTCCGGCGCGCTCGCCGGCTCGTCGCTCGGGCTCGACCCGGACGCGGTCGCCAAGGAACTTGGCTTCGACGCGGCGGTGGAGAACTCCATCGACGGCGTCGCCGCCCGCGACTTCGCCGCGGAGGCCGCGTTCGTGCTCGCCATGATCGGCGTCAACCTGTCCAGGATCGCAGAAGAAGTGATCATCTGGACCACCGCCGAGTTCGGCTACGCCAAGCTCGACGACGCCTGGTCGACCGGTAGTTCGATCATGCCCCAGAAGAAGAACCCCGATGTGGCCGAGCTGACAAGGGGCAAGTCCGGCCGCCTGATCGGCAACCTGTCCGGCCTGCTGGCGAGCCTCAAAGCCCAGCCGCTGGCCTACAACCGCGACCTCCAGGAGGACAAGGAACCCCTTTTCGACTCCGTCGAACAACTGGAACTCCTGCTCCCCGCCCTCGCCGGCATGATCAGCACCCTGGTCTTCGACACCGACCGCATGGCCGCCCTCGCCCCCGCCGGCTTCACCCTCGCGACCGACATCGCGGAATGGCTGGTCATCCACGGCGTTCCCTTCCGCGTCGCGCACGAGGCGGCGGGGGAGTGCGTCCGCGTCGCCGAGACCCGAGGCGTCGGCCTTGAAGACCTCACCGACGAGGAATTCGCCACCGTGCACCCCGCCCTCACTCCCGAGGTGCGTAACGTGCTCACCGTGCACGGCTCCATCGCCTCCCGCGACGCCCACGGCGGCACCTCGCCCGCCCGCGTCGCCACCCAGACGAATCGCCTTGTCGACACCGTCGCCAGGTATCGCGACTGGGCCGACAACCCGCCCCGGCGAGGATGAGGCAGCTCACCAGGGACGAGCTGGCGGGCGACGCACTCGACGTCGCCCGCCAGCTCCTCGGCACCGTCCTGCGCGCCGGCGACGTGGCGCTGCGCCTGGTCGAGGTCGAGGCATATCGCGGCTTCGACGATCCCGCCGCGCACAGCTACCGAGGCAAGACCGCCACGCAACGAGGTCATGTTCGGCCCAGCCGGGTTCCTCTACGTGTACTTCGTCTACGGCATGCACTTCTGCGCCAACGTCGTCTGCGCCACCGATGGTGTGGCTTCCGCCGTCCTGCTCCGCGCAGGCGAAGTGATCGACGGCATCGACACCGCCCGCAGCAGGCGCCCCAACTCCCGCAGCGACGCGGAACTCGCCAAGGGCCCCGCCCGGCTCACCGCCGTCCTCGGCATCGACCGCTCCGACAATGGCGTCGACCTCACCGACCCGGCATCGCCCATCGGCCTGTTCACCGGCGACGAAGTCCCCGACGACCAGATCCGCACCGGCCCCCGCGTCGGCGTGGCAACCGCCATGGACGTCCCCTGGCGGTTCTGGGTGAACGGCTCGCAAGGCGGTCAGCGGCTACCGTCGCGGCGGCAAACGCCGAACCCCAGTTCAACAGCGATAACCGGTTCGGCCCTCGCCCACGCGTGCGGGACAATGCAGGGCGTGAGTGACCACATCCTCGACGAGCTGACCTGGCGCGGCCTGATCGCGCAATCCACCGATCCGGACGCGTTGCGCAAGGCCCTCGACGCCGGCCCGATCACGCTGTACTGCGGGTTCGACCCGACCGCGCCCAGCCTGCACCTCGGCAACCTGGTGCAGATCCTGACCGTGCGACGGTTCCAGAAGGCCGGCAACACCCCGCTCGGCCTCGTCGGCGGCGCCACCGGTCTGATCGGCGACCCCAAGCCCACCGCCGAGCGCACCCTCAACGACCTCGACGTCGTCGCCGGCTGGGTGCAGCGGATCCGCGAGCAGATCGAGCCCTACCTCGACTTCGACCGGCCCGCACGCCGGCGCGCATGGTCAACAACCTCGACTGGACCGTCGCCGCTCTCCGCGATCGACTTCCTGCGCGACATCGGCAAACACTTCCGGGTGAATCGCCTGCTCGCCAAGGAAGCCATCAGCGCGCGCCTGAACTCCGACGCCGGCATCAGCTTCACCGAGTTCAGCTACCAGCTCCTCCAGGCCAACGACTTCCTCGAACTGCACAGGCGCTACGACTGCGTGCTGCAGACCGGCGGCAGCGACCAGTGGGGCAACATCACCTCCGGCGTCGACCTGATCCACCGCGCCACCGGCCACTCGGTCGCACGCCCTGGCCACGCCACTGATCACCAAGGCGGACGGCACCAAGTTCGGCAAGACCGAGTCCGGCACCGTCTGGCTCGACCCGGCTCTGACCAGCCCGTACGCGTTCTTCCAGTTCTGGATCAACGCCGACGACCGGGACGTGGACGGCTACCTCAAGGTGTTCACCGAGCTGCCCCGCGAGCAGATCGAGGACCTGGCCGAACAGACAGCGGAACGCGCCGGCCGCCCGCGCCGCCCAGCGCGTGCTCGCCGAGCAGGTGACCGCGCTCGTGCACGGCGAGACCGAGATGCGCAAGGCCGTCGCCGCCAGCCAGGCCCTGTTCGGCAGGGGAGACCTCTTCGAGCTCGACGAGGCCACGCTCGACCGCGGCCATGGCCGAGGCGCCCAGCGCCTCAGCCCGCCTCGACGACGGTCGAACCATCGTTGACCTGCTGGTTTCCACCGGATTGGCGGAGAGCGCAGCGCGGCCGCCGCGCGATCAAGGAGGGCGGGGCGTACGTCAATAACACAAAGGTTTCCGACGAGGCATGGGGGCCAACCGCCGCTGACCTGCTAAAAGGCGGATGGCTCGTACTTCGACGTGGCAAGCGTCACACTGCGGGCGTCCGACTGGTGCGATAGCGTCTTCTCAGGCCCGGTACGGGTGCGCTGACCTGCGGCGATGCGCGGTTCCGGGCCTAGAGGGGCGCGATTTGACTTCCCGTTCCCCTGCGTGTAAATTTTCTCCTGTCAGCGCGGAACGGGCCCGGAAAGCCGAAAGGCTCCAGGGAACGGGCGGGACAGAGTAGGACAAGGGTCGCGAACCAAGCTCCCACAGACGTGGTAGAGTGGGCGATCTGCGAGTCGGAACCCGAGAGGGGCCCGGCCCCAGAGCTTGAAACACAATGCAGTATGATGGAATGACGCCCCGATCGCCTGGCGCTTTGGTGTTGGGTGAGGGTGTGCGTGTGTTCTTTGAGAACTCAACAGCGTGCCGATAATGCCAGTAGAGCATTAATGAAATGATCCTCGTCTGAGGAATTTCTTTGAGCGCATCCGTGATTGGGTGCTGCCATGGTTCGAATTCAAAAACATTGTTGGAGAGTTTGATCCTGGCTCAGGACGAACGCTGGCGGCGTGCTTAACACATGCAAGTCGAGCGGTAAGGCCCTTCGGGGTACACGAGCGGCGAACGGGTGAGTAACACGTGGGTAACCTGCCCTGCACTCTGGGATAAGCCCGGGAAACTGGGTCTAATACCGGATATGACTACACTAGGCATGTGGTGTGGTGGAAAGTTCCGGCGGTGCAGGATGGGCCCGCGGCCTATCAGCTTGTTGGTGGGGTGATGGCCTACCAAGGCGACGACGGGTAGCCGGCCTGAGAGGGCGACCGGCCACACTGGGACTGAGACACGGCCCAGACTCCTACGGGAGGCAGCAGTGGGGAATCTTGCACAATGGGCGAAAGCCTGATGCAGCGACGCCGCGTGAGGGATGACGGCCTTCGGGTTGTAAACCTCTTTCGGCCGGGACGAAGCGAGAGTGACGGTAGCGGTAGAAGAAGCACCGGCTAACTACGTGCCAGCAGCCGCGGTAATACGTAGGGTGCGAGCGTTGTCCGGAATTATTGGGCGTAAAGAGCTCGTAGGCGGTTTGTTGCGTCGGCCGTGAAAACTTGGGGCTTAACCCCGAGCTTGCGGTCGATACGGGCAGACTTGAGTTCGGCAGGGGAGACTGGAATTCCTGGTGTAGCGGTGAAATGCGCAGATATCAGGAGGAACACCGGTGGCGAAGGCGGGTCTCTGGGCCGATACTGACGCTGAGGAGCGAAAGCGTGGGGAGCGAACAGGATTAGATACCCTGGTAGTCCACGCCGTAAACGTTGGGCGCTAGGTGTGGGGACCATTCCACGGTTTCCGTGCCGCAGCTAACGCATTAAGCGCCCCGCCTGGGGAGTACGGCCGCAAGGCTAAAACTCAAAGGAATTGACGGGGGCCCGCACAAGCGGCGGAGCATGTGGATTAATTCGATGCAACGCGAAGAACCTTACCTGGGTTTGACATGCACAGGAAACAGCCAGAGATGGTGGCTCCGTAAGGCTGTGTGCAGGTGGTGCATGGCTGTCGTCAGCTCGTGTCGTGAGATGTTGGGTTAAGTCCCGCAACGAGCGCAACCCTCGTTCCATGTTGCCAGCGCGTAATGGCGGGGACTCATGGGAGACTGCCGGGGTCAACTCGGAGGAAGGTGGGGATGAGGTCAAGTCATCATGCCCCTTATGTCCAGGGCTTCACACATGCTACAATGGCCGGTACAGAGGGCTGCGAATCCGTGAGGTGGAGCGAATCTCATAAAGCCGGTCTCAGTTCGGATCGGGGTCTGCAACTCGACCCCGTGAAGTCGGAGTCGCTAGTAATCGCAGATCAGCAACGCTGCGGTGAATACGTTCCCGGGCCTTGTACACACCGCCCGTCACGTCACGAAAGTCGGTAACACCCGAAGCCCGTGGCCTAACCCGTAAGGGGGGAGCGGTCGAAGGTGGGACTGGCGATTGGGACGAAGTCGTAACAAGGTAGCCGTACCGGAAGGTGCGGCTGGATCACCTCCTTTCTAAGGAGCATCTGACATTCGCCTTTCGGGGTGGGTGGAGGGCCGTCGGACTAGCCGTTCGTGCTAGTGATGGTTGCTCGATAACTAAGTGGAACTACTGGCAGACGCACTGCTGATGGGCAGCGCTGCGAGGCGGCTAGTACTGGATGCCACGTGTGGTGTTCGTGGAACGGGTCTTGTGGGGTGGTTCGGGTGGTGTTCGGCATGCTGTTGGGTCCTGAGAGAACACACGGTCTCGTGGTGATCGGGTGGTTCGTCTCTTGGGTAGTGATCCCAGTGCTGATCTGGTGGTAAACCCCTGGCTGTTCGTGAGTGTGGCTGGTAGGTGCCTGCGGTGGTGGATCGGTGTTCTGGTGGTTGTTTGAGAATTGCACAGTGGATGCGAGCATCTTTGTGGTCAAGTTTTTAAGGGCGCACGGTGGATGTCTAGGCATCAGGAGCCGATGAAGGACGTAGGAGGCTGCGATAAGCCTCGGGGAGCTGCCAACCGAGCTGAGATCCGAGGGTGTCCGAATGGGGAAACCTGGCACCAGTCATGTGGTGTCACCCGCACCTGAATCTATAGGGTGTGTGGAGGGAACGCGGGGAAGTGAAACATCTCAGTACCCGTAGGAAGAGAAAACAACCGTGATTCCGTGAGTAGTGGCGAGCGAAAGCGGATGAGGCTAAACCGGATGCGTGTGATACCTGGCAGGGGTTGCGTGTTCGGGGTTGTGGGACTTGTCGGTCGATGCTGCCATGTCGACAGAGAGTGATAAAATGTTGTGTTAGCGGAATCGTTTTGGGATAGCGGACCGTAGAGGGTGAGAGTCCCGTACGTGAAAACACAGCGTCTCTCGATGGGTATCCCAAGTAGCAGCGCACTCGTGGAATGTGCTGTGAATCTGGCGGGACCACCCGCTAAGCCTAAATACTTCCTGGTGACCGATAGCGGACGAGTACCGTGAGGGAAAGATGAAAAGTACCCCGGGAGGGGAGTGAAAGAGTACCTGAAACCGTGTGCCTACAATCCGTCAGAGCCTCCGTTGTTGGGGTGATGGCGTGCCTTTTGAAGAATGAGCCTGCGAGTTAGTGGTGCGTGGCGAGGTTAACCCGTGTGGGGTAGCCGTAGCGAAAGCGAGTCTGAATAGGGCGATCGTAGTCGCGTGCTCTAGACCCGAAGCGGGGTGATCTACCCATGGCCAGGGTGAAGCGCCGGTAAGACGGCGTGGAGGCCCGAACCCACCAGGGTTGAAAACCTGGGGGATGAGCTGTGGGTAGGGGTGAAAGGCCAATCAAACTCCGTGATAGCTGGTTCTCCCCGAAATGCATTTAGGTGCAGCGTCATGTGTTTCACGCCGGAGGTAGAGCACTGGATGGCCTAGGGGGCCTACAAGCTTACTGAAGTCAGCCAAACTCCGAATGCCGGTGTGTGAGAGCGTGGCAGTGAGACTGCGGGCGATAAGGTTCGTAGTCGAGAGGGAAACAGCCCAGAACACCAGCTAAGGCCCCTAAGTGTGCGCTAAGTGGGAAAGGATGTGGGGTCGCCCAGACAACCAGGAGGTTGGCTTAGAAGCAGCCATCCTTGAAAGAGTGCGTAATAGCTCACTGGTCAAGTGGTCCTGCGCCGACAATGTAGCGGGGCTGAAGCGCACCGCCGAAGCTGTGTCACTCACATTGTGATCCGCGCCGTCCTGCGGGGTGGTGTGTAGTCGTGTGGGTGGGTAGGGGAGCGTCCTGCATCCAGGGAAGCGTCGGAGTGATCCAGGCGTGGAGGGTGTGGGAGTGAGAATGCAGGCATGAGTAGCGATTGAAGAGTGAGAATCTCTGCCGCCGGATGACCAAGGGTTCCTGGGCCAGGCTGTTCCGCCCAGGGTAAGTCGGGACCTAAGGCGAGGCCGACAGGCGTAGTCGATGGACAACGGGTTGATATTCCCGTACCCGTGTGGACGCGTCCCTGATGAGGCTGGTGATACTAACCGCCCGAAGCTGTGGCGGTCTTCGGACCAAGACAGTGGAGCGCGGGATCTGAGCTGGTAGTAGTCAAGCGATGGGGTGACGCAGGAGGGTAGCTCCGCCAGTGAGTGGTAGTACTGGTGTAAGCCTGTAGCCCGACACGTAGGCAAATCCGCGTGTCATGGTGGGTGAGAGGTGATGCATAGCCGATTGAGGCGAAGTAGAGTGATCCCATGCTGCCGAGAAAAGCCTCTAGCGAGTGTCCGTGTGGCCCGTACCCCAAACCGACACAGGTGGTCAGGTAGAGAATACTAAGGCGTTCGGGTGAACTGTGGTTAAGGAACTCGGCAAAATGCCCCCGTAACTTCGGGAGAAGGGGGGCCAGTTGGCTTGAAGCCCTTTGCGGGCTAGGGCTGGTTGGCCGCAGAGACCAGGGGAAAGCGACTGTTTACTAAAAACACAGGTCCGTGCGAAGTCGCAAGACGATGTATACGGACTGACGCCTGCCCGGTGCTGGAACGTTAAGGGGACCGGTTAGTCTTTCGGGGCGAAGCTGAGAACTTAAGCGCCAGTAAACGGCGGTGGTAACTATAACCATCCTAAGGTAGCGAAATTCCTTGTCGGGTAAGTTCCGACCTGCACGAATGGCGTAACGACTTTCCTACTGTCTCAACCACAGGCCCGGTGAAATTGCAGTACGAGTAAAGATGCTCGTTTCGCGCGGCAGGACGGAAAGACCCCGGGACCTTTACTATAGCTTGGTATTGGTGCTTGGTTCGGCTTGTGTAGGATAGGTGGGAGACTGTGAAGCGGCTACGCCAGTAGTTGTGGAGTCATTGTTGAAATACCACTCTGGTCGTACTAGGTGTCTAACTTCGGACCATGATCTGGTTCAGGGACAGTGCCTGGTGGGTAGTTTAACTGGGGCGGTTGCCTCCTAAAGGGTAACGGAGGCGCCCAAAGGTTCCCTCAGCCTGGTTGGCAATCAGGTGTTGAGTGCAAGTGCACAAGGGGGCTTGACTGTGAGACCGACAGGTCGAGCAGGGACGAAAGTCGGGACTAGTGATCCGGCGCTGGCTGGTGGAAGCGGCGTCGCTCAACGGATAAAAGGTACCCCGGGGATAACAGGCTGATCTTGCCCAAGAGTCCATATCGACGGCATGGTTTGGCACCTCGATGTCGGCTCGTCGCATCCTGGGGCTGGAGTAGGTCCCAAGGGTTGGGCTGTTCGCCCATTAAAGCGGTACGCGAGCTGGGTTTAGAACGTCGTGAGACAGTTCGGTCCCTATCCGCCGCGCGCGTAGGAGATTTGCGGAAGGCTGTCCCTAGTACGAGAGGACCGGGACGGACGAACCTCTGGTGTGCCAGTTGTTCTGCCAAGGGCATGGCTGGTTGGCTACGTTCGGAAGGGATAACCGCTGAAAGCATCTAAGCGGGAAGCCTGTTCTTAGATGAGATCTCCCACCCCTTTGTGGGGTAAGGCCCCCAGCTAGACGACTGGGTTGATAGGCCAGAGATGGAAGCCTGGTGACGGGTGGAGTTGACTGGTACTAATAGGCCGAGGACTTGATTACAAAGAGGCTGCGCATCCACTGTGTGATTCTGAACCAACCACCAGGTTGGCTTGGGTCGGTGAAACGATCTGGGTTGTGGTGGTTTTGTTCATAGCGTTACGGCGGTCATGGCGGGAGGGAAACGCCCGGTCCCATTCCGAACCCGGAAGCTAAGCCTCCCTGCGCCGATGGTACTGCACTTGTGAGGGTGTGGGAGAGTAGGACGCCGCCGAACACTCTTTCCCGAGAGGGGCTTGTGGACGGGCGAAATTAATCGCCTGATCCGCAAGCCCCTTTCGGCATGGTGTTTGGAGGTAGGAGAGCAGTGCCGGAATACGGACAGAATGACCGAGGTCGACGCCAGGACGGCCGACCGCAGCGTGGCCGTTCGGATGACAACGGCCGAGGCCGCAGGTACGACGACGATCGGCGGGACGGTTCCGGCCGGAGCGACCGCAACGACCGTGGCGGATCTCGCGGCGATCGCGCGTTCGGCAACGACCGAGGGTCGAGCGATCGGGGCGGCTACCGCCCGCAACGCAACCGCTCCGATGACGACCGCACTTATCGAGGTGGCCGCGACTCTGGTGGCCGTGGCTCCGGAGGGCGCGACTTCGGCAGGGAGCGGCAGGACCGCTTCGGCACCAAGCCGTCGACCCCGCAGTGGCGCCGCGACGACGCTGACCGACGCGACCGCCCCCGCGCCGAGGCTCCGCGCGGTCGGTACGAGCGCCATGATGGCCCCCGCGACCAGCAACGCAATAGCCGCGACTGGAACAACCGCGACCGGGACGGCCGCGATCGCGACAGCCGTGGCGGCGACCGCCGAGACAACTTCCGGTCGTTCGACGACCGTCGCCGCGATGACCGGCCGCGCACCGATCGGCCTCGTGGCGATTGGCAGAGCGGCGACCGGCGACAGGGCGGTGACCGCGCGAAGCCGGTGAAGTTCGGTGGCCAATACGGGAAGTCGCGCTTTGACAAGCCGCGCTACGACGATCGCCCAAACAGCGACCGTCCCCGAAGCGACCGTCCGCGGTTCGACCGTGATCGCAATCGCGACGACCGCGGCCGAGATGACCGGCGCGGCGACAATGGCTACCGTGACAATGGCTACCGCGGCGGTCGGCCGAGGGACGATCGTCCGAGGGAAGACCGGCCCCGCGCCGACTGGCAGCGTGACAACCGTCGCCAGGACGACAGGTCGCGCGACGACCGGCCCCGCCGTGACTGGCGGCGCGATGACCGCCAACGTGATGACCGCCAACGTGACGATCGGCCGCGCGATGACCGGCCGCGTAGTGATCGGCCGCGCGGCGAGTGGCAGCGGGACGAGCGTTCGCGTGATGACCGCGCGCGGTTCAGTGACCGCTCCCGGTCCGACCGGCCCCGCGACGATCGGCCCCACGAAGGCCGATCCCGCGATGAGCGGCCCCGCGACGACCGCCGACACAACGACCGGCAGCACAATGACCGCCAACGCGATGACCGCCAACGTGATGACAGGCGGCACGATGATCGGCGGCGCGATGAGCGGGTTCGGTCCGATGACCGGCCGAGCAAGCGGCATCACCAGCACTCAGAGCGGCCGAGCCGTGAGCCGGCCGGCAGTGCACTGACCGAAGCACCGACCGACAGCGCACCGAGCCGACAGCGCACCGACCGAACAGGCGCCGCAGGCGCCCGCCGAACGGGAAACAGCTGATCTTGAGTTGGCCGGTCCGAAGGCAGACCGGGAGCCGGTCGTCGAGGCCGGCGCTGAGGAACTGGGCGCGGACGTCGTCGAGACAGCCGCCGCAGCTGTGCGGGACGAGCGCGAGTCGGAGGAGAGTAGGGCCGCGGTTGGCAAGGGGCCGCTGGTTCCCGAAGGCGCCGACATCTCCATGCTCGATCCGGAGATCCGTGGCGACCTGCGCAGTCTGCCCAAGGGCCTGGCCGAGATCGTCGGTCGGCATCTCGCGGCCACCGGCATGCTGCTCGACGAGGACCCGGAGGCCGCGCTCAAGCACGCGCAGTTCGCCCGGCAGAAGGCGGCGCGGGTCGCGGTTGTGCGGGAGGCGACCGGCATTGCGGCTTATCACGCCGGCGAGTGGGCCGAGGCGTTGGCCGAGCTGCGTGCGGCGCGGCGGATGTCGAACGCGTCGGGGCATATCGCGGTGATGGCGGACTGTGAGCGGGCGCTTGGTCGGCCGGAGCGGGCGATCGAGTTGGCCAAGGACGGTATTGCTTCGGGCAAACTGGACAAGTCTGACGTGGTCGAGCTTCGGATCGTGGCTGCGGGCGCTCGGCGTGATCTGGGCGAGCTTGACGCCGCCGTGGTCGGGTTGCAGGGCGAGGACCTGGAGCCGAAGCGGCGGGACCCGTGGAGCGCGCGGCTGTTCTACGCCTATGCGGACAACCTGGCCGCGGCCGGGCGGGCCGAGGAGGCGGTGCGGTGGTTCCTGAACGCGGCCGATGCCGATGACGACGGCGAGACCGATGCCGCCGAGCGCGCGGTCGAGTTGGGTGCGGAGTTGCGGGACGAGTCGCCGGTGAAGGCGGAGGTTTCCGCGCTGGAGGCCGAGCTGGGAGCCGTCGCAGTGGAAGAAGCCGCGGTGGCGGTGGAAGAAGGCGAAGGGGCCGACCCCGATACGGTGAATCCGGAACACGCGGATGAGCCACGAACGGGCGAGGTCGGCATTGAACACCCTGCTGGATGACTATGACGCTGCACTGCTGGACCTCGATGGCACGGTCTATCGAGGCAGCCGTGCTGTCGATGGCGCTACCGAGGCGGTGAACGCGGCGCACGAGCACGGCGTCGCTGTCCGGTTCGTCACCAACAATGCTTCGCGCGGGCCGGATGTGGTGGCCGCGCAGCTGACCGGGCTGGGTATTCCGGCGACCGTCGACGAGGTGAGCACGAGCGCTCAGGCCGGGGCACGGGTGCTGGCCGACAAGCTGCCTACGGGGGCCAAGGTCCTGGTGTTCGGCACGGACGCGCTGGCTGACGAGGTCGTGCAGCGCGGGTTCGTGCCGGTGCGTACGGCCGATGACGATGTCGCGGCTGTTGTGCAGGGGTTGTCGCAGGACGCGGGGTGGCGGGATCTGGCCGAGGCTTGCCTGGCGATCAGGGCGGGGGCCTTTTGGGTCGCGTGCAATGCCGATGCGACGCTGCCGACGGAGCGTGGCTTGCTGCCGGGGTCGGGGGCGTTGGTCGCGGCCCTTGTCACGGCTACCGGTGCGGAGCCGGTGGTGGCCGGGAAGCCTGCGCGGCCGTTGATGGACGACGCGATCGCGGCGGCTGGTGCCGCGCATCCACTGGCGATTGGTGACCGGTTGGACACCGACATCGCGGGCGCGCACGCGGTGGGCATCGACTCGTTGTTGGTGTTGACCGGGGTGTCGACCGCTGCTGATCTGCTCGCCGCGCCGCCTGAGCTGCGGCCGACCTATGTCGCCGCCGATGTGCGGGGGTTGTTGCGGCCGAGTGCGGAGGTGCGGATCGCGGGTCAGCAGGAGGGGTGGGTCGTCGAGGTCGTCGATGACGGGCGGCGGTTGCGGGCCGGCGGGAGTGGGTCCGAGGAGGGCCTGTTGCGGGGGTTGTGTGCGGCGTGGTGGCCTGCTGGAGGTGGGCGGGTCGAGGTTGTGGCCGAGGATGCGGCGGCGTCGGCGGCGTTGAGGGCGCTGGGACTCGGGGATCGGCTAGCGTAGAAGGGTGCATCCCAACGTGGATTCCGGCGGATGGCGGCCGGTACCGGCCCCGCCGCCGAATCATCAGCAGAGCCCCAACCCTGGTGAGGGCGGGGACGCTGCGCTGCGGGCCGCCGATGAGGCCGTTGCGGCGCTCGACGGCCTGGCCGAACTGCCGGTGACCGAGCATGTCGCCCGGTTCGACCTTGCGCACGCTGCCCTTACCGAGGCGCTGGCGAGCATCGACAAGGTCTGAGCAGGTGCCGAAGAGGGCACGGCTGGATGCCGAACTGGTCCGCAGGGGGCTGGCCCGCTCCCGCGACCACGCCAGCGAACTCGTTGCGGCGGGTCGGGTGACCGTGCGTGGCACGGTGGCCAGCAAGCCGGCGACCGCGGTCGAGGCGGACGCGCCGGTTGTGGTCCGGCCGGACGAGGACGATCCGGGGTGGGCTTCGCGTGGGGCGCACAAGCTGCTGGGCGCACTGGCCGCGTTCGGGCCGTTGGGGCTGGCTGTCGAGGGGCGGCGGTGTCTGGATGCGGGCGCGTCGACCGGCGGGTTCACGGACGTGTTGTTGCGCAAGGGCGCCGGGCAGGTGGTTGCGGCTGATGTGGGGCGCGGGCTGTTGGACTGGCGCCTGCGGACCGACGAACGGGTTGTCGTTCGCGATCGGGTCAATGTTCGCAATCTGACCGTCGAGGACATCGACGGGCCGGTTGAGCTCGTGGTCGCCGATCTTTCGTTCATCTCGTTGAAGCTGGTGTTGCCGGCGCTGCTGTCCTGCACCACCGAGGACGCGGATCTGGTGCCGATGGTGAAACCGCAGTTCGAGGTGGGCAAGGAACGCCTCGGCTCGGGCGGCGTCGTGCGCGATCCCGAACTGCGTGCGACCGCGGTCCTTGAGGTGGTCGCGGAGGCGGCGCGGCTCGGGTTGGCCGTGCGGGGCGTGGTGGCGAGTCCGCTGCCGGGCCCGGCCGGCAATGTCGAATACTTCCTCTGGCTGCGCAGGGGGCCGGCGATCGAGTCGGAACGCGCGGCGCAACTGGTTCACGATGCTGTTCGGGAGGGGCCCAGCTGATGGTGTGCGCTGATCCGGGCGATTCCGACCGCGAGGTGTTGTTGGTCGTCGACACGCGCAGGCCGACCAACCTGGCGACCGCGGAGAAGGCGGCGGGCTGGTTCACGTCTGCCGGTGTGCGGATTCGGCTGTTGGAGGGGGAGGCCAGCCAGCTGGATCCGAGTTGTCGGACGACGATCGTGCCGGTCGGGCCTGAGTCCGCGGCCGGGACCGAGTTGGTGTTCGCGCTTGGTGGCGACGGGACGTTGTTGCGGGCCGCGGAACTGGCTCATCCGGTCGGTGTGCCGGTGCTCGGGGTGAACCTGGGCCGGGTCGGGTTCCTGGCCGAGGCCGACTCGGACGGGCTCGAAGAGGCCGTTTCCATGGTGATCGAGAAGAACTACCAGGTGCAGGACCGGATGACGGTCGACGTGACCGCGATGCTGGACGGCGAGTTGATCGCGCACACCTGGGCGTTGAACGAGGCGAGTGTTGAGAAGGGCGTGCGGGAGCGCATTCTTGACGTGCGCATCGAGGTCGATGGGCGGCCGGTGTCCTCGTTCGGCTGTGACGGTGTGCTGTGTTCGACGCCGACCGGGTCGACCGCGTACGCGTTCTCCTCGGGTGGGCCGGTGATGTGGCCGGATGTGCGCGGGTTGCTGGTGGTGCCGAGCAACGCGCACGCGATGTTCGCGCGGCCGTTGGTGGTGTCGCCGGATTCGATTGTCGCGCTTGAGGTCGATCCGGAAGGACACCCCGCTGTTTTGACTTGTGACGGTCGGCGCACCTTCGCCCTGCCCGCCGGGACGCGGGTGGAGGTTGTGGGTGGGGCGGTGCCGTTGCGGCTGGTGAGGCTGTACGAGGGGTCGTTCACCGATCGTCTTGTGCGCAAGTTCGAGCTGCCGGTGCACGGGTGGCGCAAGAAATAGCGGCCGGTCCCTGCGCGGCAAACCCGGCGTGACGCACTAGTGTGCGCCCTGTGCTTGCCGAGATGAGCATTTCCGGCCTCGGCGTCATCGACGAGGCCACCCTTGAGCTACATCCAGGGTTCACGGTGTTGACCGGTGAGACCGGTGCGGGCAAGACCATGGTGGTGACCGGCCTGCACCTGCTCAGCGGGGGCAGAGCCGAGGCGTCCCGGGTGCGTAGCGGCGCGGATCGCGCGGTCGTCGAGGGCCGGTTCGAGTTGGCCCCTGGTGACGAGGCGATCGCGCTGGCCGCGGAGGCGGGTGCCGAGCCGGACGAGGACGGCAGCCTGATCGCGGTGCGGACGGTTTCCGGGGACGGTCGGTCGCGGGCGCATCTGGGTGGCCGGTCGGTGCCGGTGGGTGTGCTGGCGGAGCTGAGCGAGCGGTTGATCGCGGTGCATGGCCAGAACGACCAGTTGCGGTTGTTGCAGCCTGCCGAGCAGCGTGCGGTGTTGGACCGGTACGCGGGCGCGACGGTCGCGGAGCCGCTTGCCGACTATCGGCGGGTGCGCGATGAGTGGCAGCGGGTCGCGGCCGAGTTGGTCGAGCGGATCGAGCGGTCGCGGGAGTTGGCGCGCGAGGCGGACCTGCTCAAGCACGGGTTGGCGGAGATCGCCTCGGTCGATCCGAAACCGGGCGAGGATCGGGAGCTGCACGACGAGGCGCGCCGGCTTGCCGATGTGGACCAGTTGCGGACGATCGCGGCCGCTGCCCAGGTCGCGGTGAGCGGTTCGCCGGACGGGGATTCGGACAGTGCTGATGGGCTCGGGGCTGGTGCGCTCGGGCCGCTCGGTGAGGCGCAGCGGGGGCTTGAGGCGGCGGATGATCCTCGGTTGCGGGAGCTGGCGCCGCGGCTGGCGGAGGCGTCGGTGCTGCTGACCGATGTCGGCACCGAGCTGACCCGGTATCTGGAGGACCTGTCGGCCGATCCGGCGCGGTTGGCGCAGGTGCTGGCGCGGCAGGCCGAGCTGAAGGCGTTGACCCGCAAGTACGCTGCGGACGTTGACGGCGTGCTGGCCTGGGCGCAGGACGCGCAGGCGCGGTTGGACGGGCTGGACACGTCCGAGGAGGCGTTGGCCGAGCTGACCGCGCACCGCGACGAGTTGGCCAAGGAGCTGGCCGGCTACGCGGAGGCGGTGACCGCGGCGCGGGTCGAGGTGGCGGCCGAGCTGGCCGGGGAGGTCACGCTCGAACTCGCCGGGCTCGCTATGGCGGCGGCCACGATCGAGGTCGTGGTGGCGCAGCGGGAGGTGGATGCCGCTGATTCGGCCGCGTTGCCGGTCGGCAAGCGGATGCTGCATGCCGGGCCGGATGGCGTCGACGAGGTGGAGATCCGGTTGCGGGCACATCCGGGTGCGCCGCCGCTGCCGGTGCACAAGGGCGCGTCCGGTGGTGAGCTCTCGCGCGTGATGCTGGCGATCGAGGTGGTGCTCTCGCACGCGGATCCGGTGCCGACGTTGGTGTTCGACGAGGTCGACGCGGGGGTCGGCGGCCGGGCGGCGGTGGAGATCGGGCGGCGGCTGGCCCGGTTGGCAACGAGTCACCAGGTGATCGTGGTGACGCACCTGCCGCAGGTGGCGGCGTTCGCGGACCGGCATCTGGTGGTGGACAAGGATTCCAAGGGGAGTCTGACCCGCAGTGGCGTGCGGTCGCTTGACGACGCGAGTCGGGTGATCGAGCTGGCCAGGATGCTCGCTGGCATGGATTCGACCGACACGGGCCGCGCGCATGCCGAGGAGTTGCTCGGGGCTGCGGCCGCCGACAAGGCGGCGTATCTGGCCGGCGCCGCGAAGCAGGGCCCGACCAAGAAGGGCCGGGGCAAGAAGAGCTGAGCCGGGCCCCGCTCTCACGGCGCTGGGGGAGCGGGGCGCCCGCCGGCTAGTGGGTCAGGTGCATGCGGGACAGGCTGACCGCGACGTAGCCGTGGTGGTCGTGCCGGCAGCGGTAGCACATCGGCTGCGGTTGTTTGTGGCTGTACAGGGTCAGCTTGCGACAGTCGACACAACTGGTGAGCGTGTTGGGTTCGAGGATGTCCGCAAGGGCGATGTACAGCATGACCACGACCGCGAGCAGGCCGATCGAGGACAGCGTGATCGCCGTGATGTCCCATCCCATCGGGCCGCACCTCCTCCGCGTCTGGGCTTGGGTAGGCGGTCGGTTGGCCGCCCACCCACTATTAGTATCGCGCTACGATACATTTTGCCTCGGATTACGATGGAAAACTCTTAAAATCAGCCGATAGCGACGGTATATGTCTGGTTTGTCGCAAAGTGACTATGAAAATCTGCTCGCTTTCCGGGCCGCGTTGCGGCGGTTCGACCGATGGAGCGAGACGCAGGCGCGCCGCGCCGGCCTGACGCCTGCCCAGCATCAGCTGTTGCTCGCGGTGAAAGGGCACCCTGACCGGCGTGGACCGACCATTCGCGAGGTCGCGGACTACCTTGGCGTGCAGCACCACAGCGTGGTCGGGTTGGCGGATCGCGCGGTCGATGCCGGGCTCGTGGAGCGGGTGAAGGATCCGGATGATGCCCGGTTGGTGCGGCTGGCGCTGACGCCGCTCGGTGAGGAGCGGATCAGTCAGCTCTCGCAGGCGCATCTCGTCGAGTTGGTCCGGCTGGCTCCGTTGTTGGAGCATCTGGCCGAGCACGAGGTGATCTTGGGCACCACGCCTTGACCCAATTTCTTGCATAATGCAAGCCTTGCGCTGTGCAAGGGGAAGCTGTGCAAGAGGACTCGGTCGATCCGGACGTGGCGTTGTTCGAGTCGTTGACGAGGGTCCTGGTGGGGGTTGCCTGGGACAGCGCACACGCCGCTCCGGTTGGCGTGACGTTTCCGCAGCTCAGATTGCTGTTGATCCTGCGAGATCTTGGTAGGGTGCCGTCCTCGCGGCTGGCCGAGGTGATGGGCGTGAACGCCTCGTCGATCACCCGGCTCGCCGACAAGCTCCAGGCGCGCGGCTACGTCGACCGGGGCACGGACGAGCGCAACCGCAGCGTGGTCACGCTGGACGTGACCGAGGCCGGCCACCAGGCCGTCGTGCAGGTGATGCGGCGCCGGCACGCCGCGCTCGGGGCGGTGCTCGACCGGCTCGCGCCGCAACAGCGGCGGGCCGCTGCCGACGCGGCGCGCGCGTTCGTCGCCGCCGCCGTCGCCGAGCCGACGGTCGCCACGAACGGGCCTTCACCGCTGTGAGCGCGGACATGGGCACCGCGAAGCGGCAGTTGAGCACGCGGGCCACGCATCTCGGCGACTTCATGCTGCGCCCTCGGGTGCTGGTGATCACCGCGATCGCGCTGGTCGTCGGCGGCGCATCGGCGGTGGCCGCGTTCGCGCTGCTGCGGCTGATCGGGCTGATCACGAACCTGGTCTTCTACCAACGCGTGGACACCGCGTTGGTCGCGCCGGGCCTCGCCCACCATCCCTGGTGGCTGGTGCTGCTCGCGCCGACCCTCGGTGGCCTGGTCATCGGGTTCATGGCGCGGTACGGGTCGGAGAAGATCCGAGGTCACGGCATGCCCGAGGCGATCGAGGCCATCCTGACCGGCGGCAGCCGGGTCGAGCCGAGGGTTGCCGTGCTCAAGCCGGTGTCGGCCGCGATCAGCATCGGCACGGGCGGCCCGTTCGGCGCCGAGGGGCCGATCATCATGACCGGTGGCGCGGTCGGTTCGATCCTCTCCCAGCTGCTCAAGCTCTCCGCGGACGAACGCAAGACGCTGCTGGTCGCCGGTGCTGCTGGTGGCATGGCCGCGACGTTCAACGCGCCGCTCGCGTCCGTGCTGTTGGCGGTCGAGCTGCTGCTGTTCGAGTGGCGGCCGCGCAGCTTCATTCCGGTCGCCATGTCGGTCGTGGTCAGTACGATCTGCCGGGGTTTCCTGCTGGGCGGCGCTGCGGTGTTCGCGGTGCCGAACCCGCCGAATCCCGGTCCGGCCGCGACCGCGCTCGCCCTGGTACCCGGTCTGACCGGTGGCGTGCTCGCCATCGCCGCGACCGCGCTGGTCTATCTCGCCGAGGACGGGTTCCACCGGTTGCCGGTGCACTGGATGTGGTGGCCGGCGATCGGCGGCGTGATCATCGGCGTCGGCGGGCTGGTCGAGCCGCGTGCGCTCGGGGTCGGGTACGACGTGATCGACCAGTTGCTCACCGGGCGGGCCACGGTCTCGCTGATCGTGGGCATCCTGGTGGTCAAGACGCTGATCTGGTCGCTGTCGCTGGGGTCGGGGACATCGGGTGGCGTGCTCGCGCCGGTGTTCATGATCGGTGCGGCGCTGGGTGCGGCCGAGGGTGGAATCCTGCCGCACGTCTCGGCCGGGTTCTGGGCGATGTGCGGGTTGGCCGCGGTGGTCGGTGGGGTGATGCGTTCGCCGTTGACCGGGATCATCTTCACGCTCGAACTCACGCACGCCTGGAACGACCTGCTGCCGCTGGTGGTGTCATCGGTCGCGGCGTACGCGTTGTCGGTGCTGCTGCTCAAGCGCTCCGTGCTGACCGAGAAGATCGCGCGGCGCAGGCTGCACCTGACCCGCGAGTACGCCACCGATCCGCTGGAGACGTTCTTCGCCGCCGAAGTGATGAACCACGACCCGGTTGCGCTGCGCGACATCGACCGGATCGTGGATGTCCTGTCCAGCACCCGCTACGCGCATCTGTATCCGGTGCTGGACACCGAGGAGCGCCTGGTCGGCGTGACGACGCGGAGTGCGTTGATGGACTGTGACGGCACGTTCGTTCGCGACGCGACCAGCGCGCCGCGCGCGATCAGCCATCCGGACGACACGCTGCGCCAGGTCGCGAACAACCTGGCCTCGGCGGAGGTGACGCGCGCGCCGGTGGTGGATCGGGACGACCCGACCAAGGTGCTCGGCGTGATCACGTTGGCGCAGTTGCTGCACGCGCGCAGGCGCGACCTGCACGAGGAACATCACCGCGAACGGCTGCTGATCGTCCGTAATGGACAAGCCTCGGCGGACGACCGGGCCTGAGCAGCGCATCTCTCGTTCGGTGCATACCCGCTGGTAATGATGGACCAATCGGCGTGGCAAACGGACTAACACCCGTCCCTTTGTCACCATGCGAAACATGAAACTCACCGGTCTGCTCGCCAGAACCAGCAGGGAACTCCCCGGAGTCACCGGCATGGCCAGGGTCGATCGGCGCACCGGTGATCTTTTGCGTCGAATCGGTCCTGGCGACATCGTGGTCCTCAACCAACTCGATCTGGATCGTCGTACCGCCGACGCGCTGGTCTCCGCCGAGGTCGTCGGCGTGGTCAACGCATCGGTGTCCATTTCCGGCCGCTATCCCAACCTCGGGCCGGAACTGCTGGTCAGCGCCGGTATCCCGCTGATAGACGGGGTCGGCGAGGACGCGCTGCGCACCATCAAGGAGGGCGCCAAGCTGCGCCTGCACGACGGTGCCGTCTACCTGGGCGGCAAGGAGGTCGCCAAGGGCACCCGGCAGACCGCCGAGTCCGTCGCCGATCAGCTGATCGAGGCGAAGGCCGGCATGTCCGCGCTGCTTGAGGCGTTCTCCGCGAACACCATCGAGTTCCTGCGCCGCGAGCGCACGCTGATCCTGGACGGTATCGGCGTGCCCGAGGTGTTCGTGCCGATGAAGGGGCGCGAGGTGCTCATCGTCGCGCCAGGCACCGATCACGCGGCCGACCTGAAGCTGCTCAAGCGCTACATCCGCGAACACCGGCCGGTGCTCGTCGGCGTGGAGACCGGGGCGGACACGCTGGTCGACGCCGGCTACAGACCGCAGGTCATCGTGGGTGACCCGGACGGCATCCGGACCGAGACGCTGAAGTCGGGCGCCGAGGTCGTTGTGCCGGCCGACACCGACGGGCACGCGCCCGGTCTTGAGCGCATCCAGGATCTGGGCATCGGTGCGGTCACCTTCCCGTCCTCGGGCAATCCCGAGGACCTCGCCCTGCTCATCGCCGAGGCGCACGGCGCAAGCCTGGTCGTCACCGTCGGCACCCAGGCCACGCTGGCCGAGTTCCTGGACCGGGGCCGCTCGGGCTCGAACCCGTCCACCTTCCTGACCAGGCTGAAGCTGGGCAGCAGGCTGGTCGACGGCAAGGCCGTGGCCACGCTGCACCGTGCGCGGGTGTCCGCGTTGTCCGTGCTGCTGCTGGTGCTCGCCGTGCTGGTGGTGATCGTGGTCGCGCTGGCCGTCTCCGACCTCGGCCACGGCTACCTCGCCTGGCTGCGTGCGGCCGGAACACACCTGGTCAACTGGGTCAAGGGACTGGTGTAGATGATCTCGCTGCGTTATCACGTCATCTCGATCTGCGCGGTGTTCCTGGCGCTGGCGCTCGGCGTCTTGCTCGGCTCGACCGCGTTGTCCGACTCGCTGCTGTCCGGGTTGAGCGGGCAGCAGAAAAACCTCGCCGCGCAGGTGTCCGACTTGCAGACTCAGCGGGACGGGCTGAACGGGCAGCTCACCGACGCCGACCAGTTCGCGACCGGTATCGGCCCGCTCGCGGTGCGCGGGACCCTCGCGCAGCGCTCCGTCGTGCTCATCCTCGGCCCGAACGCCAGCCAGACCCAGGCCGGTGAGCTGGGCGCGTTGATCACCGAGGCGGGCGGGGTGGTCACCGGGCAGCTCCAGCTGACCCAGAACTTCACCGACCCCAACCAGGCCGACCGGCTGCGTGACCTGGTCACCAGGATGATCCCGGCCGGCGTGCAGCTGCCGGTGGCGTCCGATCCAGGCACCCTGGCCGGTGGCCTGATCGGCCCGCTGGTGCTGCTGAACAAGGCCACCGACGCCCAGCAGGCCCCGCCATCGGCTGTTGCCGCCGCGCTGGCCGGGCTGGCGTCGGGCGGGTTCGTCAAGCCGGGTGCGCAGGTGCAGCCGGCGCAGTTGGCGGTCGTCCTCACCGGCGGTGCCGAGACCGGCAACGACCCGGCCGACCGGGCGGCCATGCTCGCCCAGTTCGCCACGCAGGTGCAGCGCTCGGGCGCGGGCACGGTGCTGGCCGGTGGGGCCGGTTCGGCGGGCGGTAGTGGCGCGGTCGGCGTGCTGCGCGCGGATTCGGCGAGTACGTCGATCGTGTCGACAGTGGACGATGTTGACACTGCTGCTGGCCGGATAGTGACCGTGCTCGCGTTGCAGCAGCAACTCAACGGCAAGGCGGGCGCGTACGGGACGGCCGGCAGTGCGGCCGCGCCGGTGCCGGTGCCGCTCAACAACTGAAGTTGACCTATCGACACGCGCGGGTGTGACGTGGCTGGTCGGGAGGTTGGCGGCGAAGCCGTGATAACCTGAAATCCCGTGGGCAGTAAGACCGATTCCCGCCGGAACCGGCCGCAGATCACGGGGAGCCTCCTTGGTGCTTCAGGCGCAGACGACCAAGCACGTTTTCGTCACCGGAGGCGTCGCCTCCTCGCTGGGCAAGGGGCTCACCGCCTCCAGCCTTGGCCAGCTACTCACCGCGCGTGGGCTGCGGGTCACCATGCAGAAGCTGGACCCGTACCTCAACGTCGACCCGGGCACGATGAACCCGTTCCAGCACGGCGAGGTGTTCGTCACCGATGACGGTGGTGAGACCGACCTGGACATCGGGCACTACGAGCGGTTCCTGGACCGCAGCCTGTCCGGTTCGGCCAACGTCACCACCGGTCAGGTGTACTCGGAGGTGATCGCCAAGGAGCGGCGCGGCGAGTATCTCGGCGACACCGTCCAGGTGATTCCGCACATCACCGACGAGATAAAGCGGCGCATCCGGGCGATGGCCGAGCCGGGGCCGGACGGCCAGGTGCCGCACGTGGTCATCACCGAGATCGGTGGCACCGTCGGCGACATCGAGTCGCTGCCGTTCCTTGAGGCGGCGCGTCAGGTCCGGCACGACGTCGGCCGGGACAACTGCTTCTTCCTGCACGTGTCGCTGGTGCCCTACCTGGCGCCGTCCGGCGAGCTGAAGACCAAGCCGACCCAGCACTCGGTGGCGGCGCTGCGCAACATCGGCATCCAGCCGGACGCGATCGTGTGCCGCGCGGACCGGGAGATCCCGGACGGCCTCAAGCGCAAGATCGCGCTCATGTGCGACGTGGACACCGACGCTGTCGTCGCCGCGCCGGACGCACCGTCCATCTACGACATTCCCAAGGTGCTGCACGCCGAGGGCCTTGACGCGTACGTGGTGCGCCGCCTCGACCTGCCCTTCCGCGACGTCAACTGGACGGTGTGGGGCGACCTGCTCGATCGTGTGCACAACCCGGCCGAGACGGTGCGGGTCGCGCTGGTCGGCAAGTACGTCGACCTGCCGGACGCCTACCTCTCGGTCACCGAAGCGTTGCGGGCCGGCGGTTTCGCGCACCGGGCCAAGGTCGAGGTGGTCTGGGTCGCGTCGGATACCTGCGAGACCGAGTCGGGCGCGGCGCGCATGCTGTCCGGTGTGGACGGTGTGCTGATCCCTGGCGGGTTCGGCGTGCGCGGCATCGAGGGCAAGCTCGGTGCCATCCGCTACGCGCGCACCCGAGGCATCCCGGTGCTCGGGTTGTGTCTCGGGTTGCAGTGCATGGTCATCGAGGTCGCCCGCGACCTGGCCGGCATCGCCGGCGCGAACTCCGCCGAGTTCGACGAGAACACCACCGATCCGGTCATCTCCACGATGGCCGACCAGACCGACGTGATCGCGGGCGAGCGCGACATGGGTGGCACCATGCGGCTGGGCTCGTACCTGGCGAAGCTGACCCCGGGTTCGCTGGTGGCCAGGGCGTACGGTGCGAACGATGCGTCCGAACGGCACCGGCACCGCTACGAGGTGAACAACGCCTACCGCGACCGGCTGGCCAGGACCGGCCTGAAGTTCTCCGGCCTGTCCCCGGACGGTCACCTTGTCGAGTACGTTGAGCTGCCGGAGAAGGAGCACCCGTTCTTCGTCGGCACCCAGGCGCATCCGGAACTGAAGTCCCGGCCGACCCGGCCGCATCCGCTGTTCGCCGCGTTCATCGGCGCCGCACTGCGCTACTCGGCCGCGGACCGGCTGCCGGTGGAGATCCCGGACACCGCGGCGGCGTTGTCATGACGACCGAACCGCGCCACCAGTTCGACGTGGTGTCCACTCAGGACATCTATCAGGGCAGGGTCGTCGCGCTGCGCGCGGACGAGGTCGCCATGCCCGGTGGCGGCAGCGCGCGCCGCGAGGTGGTCGAGCACTACGGCGCGGTCGCGGTCGCCGCGCTGGACGAGCACAACCGGCTTGTCATGATCCACCAGTACCGGCATCCGCTCGGCGACCGCCTGTGGGAACTGCCCGCCGGCCTGCTCGACGAGCCCGGCGAGTCGCCGAGGGACGCGGCGGCAAGGGAACTCGCCGAGGAGGTCGGCCTTGCCGCGGACCGGTGGGACCTGCTGATCGACGTGGCCGCGTCGCCCGGCTTCACCGACGAGGTCGTGCGGGTGTTCCTCGCAAGGGGGCTGCGTGACGTGCACCGCGAGGTCGCGGCAGCGGACGAGGAGACCGACCTGGTCGTGCGGCGGTTCGAGGTGGCCGACGCGGTGCGCATGGTGCTGGCCGGCGAGATCATCAACGCGGCCGCGGTCGGCGGAGTGCTCGCGGTGCACACGGTGCTCTCCGGTGCGGCCGACACCCGTCCGGTGGACGCGCCGTGGCCGAGCAGGCCGACCACGTTCGCGGCCCGCGTCAGTTCCTGACACCGTGTCCGTCGCGAGCGTGATCGCCGGCTACCTCGACCATCTCGCGGTCGAGCGGGGCACCGCGCGCAACACGCTCGACTCCTACGCCCGCGACCTGCGCCGTTACGCGGATTACCTGGGCGGGCGGGGAATCGCCGACCTGGACGAGGTCTCCTCGAACCAGATCAGCGAGTTCCTCGCCGCGCTCCGGGAAGGCGACGCGGACCATCCGCCGCTGGCCGCGTCGTCCGCCGCGCGAACGGTGGTCGCGGTGCGCGGGCTGCACAAATTCGCGGTGCGGGAGGGACTGATCGAGCAGGACCGGGCGCGCGAGGTCAAGCCGCCGCAGCCGCCGCGCAGGCTGCCCAAGGCGTTGCCGGTCGAGGACGTCATCCGGTTGCTGGAACAACCAGGAGCCGACGATCCCTTGGCCGTCCGCGACCGGGCCCTGCTCGAACTGCTCTACTCGACCGGCGCACGCATTTCCGAAGCGGTCGGCCTTGACGTCGACGACCTCGACCGGGAGGCGCGCACGGTCATCCTGGACGGCAAGGGCGGCAAGCAACGCCTCGTCCCGGTCGGCCGGCCCGCGCTCGCCGCTGTCGACGCGTACCTGGTGCGGGTGCGGCCCGAGCTGCTCAAATTCAGCCATTCAAAGACGGGCACGCACGCGTTGTTCCTGAACGCACGGGGCGGGCGACTTTCACGTCAGGGAGCCTGGCACATTCTCAAGGCGTCGGCCGAACGCGCCGGCATCACAACCGCGATTTCCCCGCACACCCTGCGGCACTCGTTCGCGACGCACCTGATGGAAGGCGGCGCGGATGTCCGTGTCGTGCAGGAACTTCTCGGCCACGCGTCGGTGACCACCACCCAGATCTACACGCTCGTCACGGTGAACACCCTCCGGGAGGTCTACGCGACCGCGCATCCACGAGCACTCGGATGAATTCCACGAGACTTGCGTCACCCGGTACGGTAATCGCCGATGTCGCCTGCGTTAGCGGAGGTGGTTCGGCCGTGCATACCGACCTTGATCAGCCGGCACGAGAAAACATCACATTGGTCGGCGTGCTGCACGCCCTGAGTGACCCGACCCGGCTCGCCGTCGTGCGCCAGCTCGAAGCACGCGGCGAAACCCTGTGCGGCCGGCTGGACGTCGCGGTCGCCAAGTCCACGCTGTCCCAGCACCTGCGCGTGCTGCGCGAGGCCGGGGTGACCAGGACAAGGCCGGAGGGCACCCAGCGCTGGCTGTCCGTGCGCCGCGACGACCTCGACGCCAGGTTCCCCGGCCTGCTCGACGTCGTGCTCACCGCGGCCGTCGAGCCCGTCGAGGCACGGGTCGCCGAGCCGGCCCCCGTCGGCTGAGCCTTTCATCCGAGGACTCTTGCCTCCACGGGCCCGTTCAGCTGGAGAAAGGGTGTCAACCGGCGAGGCGCGTTGCCGGTCTCCTGGACGCCGCATAGGCTGCGCCAGACGGTCCCGGCCCACAAACAGGGAGTCAGTTCGCCATGTCGACACCGCAGCCCGCCGTTCCGCGGCTGCCTGGCGGTAGTTCGGTTGAGCTGAACCTTGCCCCGCCGCCCGTTGTCGACGACGACGAACCGGACACCTCGAACGCCGCGATCAGCGCCACCGGACGAGTGAAGAGACGCACTCCGGAACCCGCGCTGATCGCCCATCACGGACCGGCCAAGATCCTCGCCCTGTGCAACCAGAAGGGCGGCGTCGGCAAGACCACGTCGACCATCAACCTGGGCGCGGCACTTGCCGAGTACGGCCGCCGCGTGCTGCTCGTCGACTTCGACCCGCAGGGCGCGCTGGCCGTCGGCCTCGGCGTGCACCCGCACCACCTCGAACAGACCATCTACAACGCGATCATGGAACGCGATGTCGGGGTCGAGGACGTGGTGATGCGCACCAGCGTCGAGGGCATGGACCTGCTGCCGAGCAACATCGACCTCTCCGCCGCCGAGGTGCAGCTCGTCGCCGAAGTCGGCAGGGAACACACCCTGGTCAGGGTGTTGCGGCCGCTGATCGAGCGATACGACTACATCCTGGTCGACTGCCAGCCATCGCTCGGCCTGCTCACGGTCAACGCGCTCGCCGCGGCCGACGGGGTGATCATCCCGCTGGAGTGCGAGTTCTTCAGCCTGCGCGGCGTGGCCCTGCTGATCGACACCATCGAGAAGGTCCGCGAGCGGCTCAACCCGAAACTGGAGATCACCGGCATCCTGCCGACCATGTTCGACCCGAGAACGCTGCACTGCCGAGAGGTCATGGCCAGGGTCGTCGAGGCGTTCGGCGACACCGTGTTCGACGCGGTCATCAACCGGACCGTCCGCTTCCCGGAAACGACCGTCGCCGGTGAGCCGATCACCCGCTGGGCACCCCGCTCGGCCGGCGCGAAGGCGTACCGCGAACTGGCCCGCGAGGTGATCGCAAGATGAGAGTGTTTGATTTTTTTGGCCACGGATTGAGGCGGTTGCTCGGTTGAACCGCCGCCCATCCCTGCCTGGTGCGGCTGAACTGTTCCGGCCTACCGTTCCGGTCGTCCCACCAGCACAGCACAGCGAACTCCCGGAACCGCCCGAATCGGCAAGTTCCGGGCGCCGCAAGCACGAGTCCAAGATCACCGTGTACATGTCCGAGGAGGAGCTGTACGCGTTGGAACACGCCCGGCTGGTCGCCCGCGCCAAGCACGGCCTCGTCGCCGACCGCGGCCGGATCGTGCGCGAGGCGGTAGCCGTGCTGCTCGCCGACTTCGAGGAGCGCGGCGAGGAGTCCATGCTGGTCCGCAGGCTCCGCCGGGAATCGGAACGGTGATCACCGTGGACGAGACGCCACGGCAGTCCGACGCCGAGGCGTCGGCCGCTCCTGCTCCCGACGACGGCAGGTTCCGCGTCCGCCTCGCCAACTTCGAGGGCCCGTTCGACCTGCTCCTCCAGCTGATCTCCCAGCACGAACTCGACGTGACCGAGGTCGCCCTGCACCAGGTCACCGACGACTTCATCGCGCACATCAGGGCCATGGGGGAGGACTGGAACCTCGACGAGACCACCGAGTTCCTGGTCATCGCAGCGACCCTGCTCGACCTCAAGGCCGCCCGCCTGCTGCCCGCCGCCGAGGTCGAGGACGAGGAGGACCTGGCCCTGCTCGAAGCCCGCGACCTGCTGTTCGCGCGGCTGTTGCAGTACCGGGCGTACAAGCAGGTCGCCGCGCTGTTCAGCGAGTTGGAAGCCGCCGCGCTGCGCCGCTATCCGCGTTCGGTCGCGTTGGAGGACCGGTTCGCGAAACTGCTGCCCGAGGTCATGCTCGGCGTGGACGCCGCCATGTTCGCGCAGATCGCCGCGGTCGCGTTCCGCCCGAAGCCGCCGCCCACGATCTCCCTCGCGCACCTGCACGTCGCCAGGGTCTCGGTCCGCGAGCACGCCGCCGTGCTGCGCGTGCGCATCGCGGAAGCAGGCTCGGCCACGTTCGCCGATCTCGTCGCGGACTGCGAGCACACGCTGGAGGTGGTCGCCCGGTTCCTCGCGCTGCTGGAGCTCTACCGCCAGCAGAGCATCCTGTTCGAGCAGCCCGCCGCGCTGGAGGAACTGACCGTCACCTGGGCGGGCGGCAGCCTCGACGACGCGCGCGCCGTCTCCGCGAGCGATCTGGCCAGTCAGGAAGAAGAGGAATACCAGTGACCGACGTCCCGGCCGATCTCGACGAGGGCATCGACGTCCCCGACCTGCCCGGCATCGACGACGCGACCCTGATCCCCGCCCTCGAAGCGCTCCTGCTCGTGGTCGACGCGCCCGCCACCGAGGACGCGCTCGCCACCGCGCTCGACGTGTCGGTGAGCCGGGTCAGTGCCGCGTTGGCGCAGCTGGCGGCCGACTATACTGAGCACGGACGCGGCATCGACCTGCGCAAGATGGGTGAGGGCTGGCGGTTCTTCACCCGCGATCGGTACGCGCCCTACGTAGAGAAACTTCTCCTTGACGGCCAGCGCGCCCGGTTGACAAGGGCCGCGTTGGAAACGCTCGCGGTGATCGCCTATCGCCAACCGGTCACCAGGGCGCGCATCGCGGCCGTGCGTGGGGTCAACGTCGATGGCGTGATCCGCACGCTCGTGCTGCGCGGGCTGATCGAGGAGACCGGTACCGACGCCGAAACCGGCGGGCTGCTGTACCGGACCACCGAACTGTTCTTGGAGCGGTTGGGGCTGTCCTCTTTGGAGGATCTGCCGCCGATCGCTCCGCTGTTGCCAGAAGTGGATGCGATCGAAGATGTCTGACCGAGCCGGAACCGCGCCGGAAGGCGTGCGGCTGCAGAAGGTCCTTGCCCAGGCGGGCATTGCCTCGCGTCGCGCGGCCGAGGAGATGATCGATCAGGGCCGGGTCAAGGTCGACGGCAAGGTCGTCAAGGAGCAGGGCCGCAGGGTCGACCCGGACAAGGCCGTCATCCACGTCGACGGCGTGCGCGTGGTCACCAGGGAGGACCTGACCTACCTCGCCTTCCACAAGCCGATCGGCGTGCACAGCACCATGCGCGACGAGGCGGGCCGCCCGTGCATCGGCGACTACGTGCACCAGAGCGGCCCGCGCCTGTTCCACGTCGGCAGGCTGGACGTGGAGACCGAGGGCCTGCTGCTGCTCACCAACGACGGCGAGCTGGCGCACCGCCTCACCCACCCCTCCTACGAGGTGCCCAAGACCTACCTCGCCGATGTGCCCGGCCCGGTCCCGAAGGACCTTGGCAAGCGGCTGCGGGCCGGCGTCGAACTGGAGGACGGCATCGCCAAGGTCGACTCGTTCAAGCTGCTCGACGCCCTGCCAGGGCAGGCGCTGGTCGAGTTGGTCCTGCACGAGGGCCGCAACCACGTCGTGCGGCGGCTGCTCGCCGAGGTCGGCTTCCCGGTGTTCCGCCTGGTCCGCACCGCCATCGGCGAGGTCCGGCTGGGCAGCATGAAGGCCGGCACGATGCGCCCGCTGAACCGTCCGGAGGTCGGCTCGCTGTTCGCGTCGGTCGGCCTCTAGACCTTTCCGCGTACCTGGCCGAGCAGTAGTTCCAGCAGTTCGGCCAGGGTTTCACGCTGCTCGTCGGTCAGGCCGTCGAGCAGGCTCGCCTCCCTGCTCAGCACCTGGTCGACCGTTCGCTCGACCAGCGCGTGCCCGGCCTCGGTCAACGTGACCAGCACCGATCGCGCCCGGCCCGTGCCGGGTCCACGGGTGACCAGGCCCTCCTGCTCGGCCCTGCCGACCCGCTGCGAGATCGCGCCGGCCGTGACGAGCGTGCGCGCGGCCAGTTCGCGGGTGTCCAGCGTGTAGGGCGGTCCGCTACGGCGCAGCACGCTGAGCAGGTCCAGCGTGGCCGGGCTGACGTTGGCCTCGGCGAGCACGCGTCGCCGGTCGTCGCCGAACAGCTTGGCCAGCCGCCACAGCGGGGTGACGATCGGGATCGACCCGGTCGGCGTGCCAGGCCGTTCCCGCTGCCAGGCCGCCGCGATCTCCCGCGCCGGGTAGGCCGGCACCGCGTCGAACGGGTAATTGTCCGGATTTGACACGTCGAGCCGCCCCTCCTACGTTCAGGTCTAAATTTAGCACTAAACGACGATCGGGGAGTCAGCCATGACTCGAACTGTGCTGGTCACCGGTGGTGGCACCGGTATCGGCGCCGCCATAGCCGCACGCTTTGCTCGCGACGGCGACACCGTCTACATCACCGGCCGCAGGCCCGATGTGCTCGCCAAGGCCGCCGCCGCGCTCGGCGTCACCCCGCTCATCTGCGACCACACCGACCCCGACCAGCTCACGGCGCTGCTCGCCGAACTCCCGGCCGACATCGACGTACTGGTCAACAACGCGGGCGGCAACACCGACTTCGCCCGCGACGCAACAGCCGACCTGGCCGGCTACGCCGCGGCCTGGCGCGCCAACCTCGACGCCAACCTGCTCAGCGCCGCGCTCACCACCCGCGCACTGCGCGAGCGGCTGCGAGCCGGGGGAACGGTGGTGCACATCGGCTCGATCGCCGCGGACAAGGGCGCGGGCGCCTACGGCGCGGCAAAGGCCGGCCTGGCCAGCTGGAACATCGGCCTTGCCGCCGAACTCGGCCCGCGTGGCATCACCGCGAACGTGGTGTCCGCAGGCTACATCGAGGCCACCGAGTTCTTCCGCGACCGGCTCACCGACGCCCGCCGCGACCAGCTCATCGCCGACACCAACACCGGCAGGCCCGGCACGGTCGAGGACATCGCCGGCACCGTGCACTTCCTCGCTTCGCCGGATGCCCGCCAGATCACCGGACAGGTGTTGAACGTCAACGGTGGGGCGCGCCCGACCCGGTGAACCGCGCTGGCGAGGCAAGATCAAGGGATGACCACGTGGGCGAGGCCGGTGCGGCACGGCTGGTTCGTCCGGGACCAGGTGCCCGGCCCGGACGTGGACGAGTTCGCCGAGGCGGACCAGGTGATCGCCGCGCTCGCGCGGCCGGGCGCGGCCGACGGCACCCTGCTCGCCGTCCAGCACCCGCACCAGACACCCGCCGCGCTGGCGCGCCGCCAACCCCTCGCGGCCACCCTGCCGGCCGCCCGCCGTGTCCTCGATCACCTCCGCGCCACCGCGTACCAGCAGGCCGACGACGTCATCGCCGCCTACCGGGTCAGCGGTTTGGACGGCACCGCGCTCGGCGTCCTGTGCCTGATCGACCCGGCCGCGGTCGACGCCAACGGCCTTGCCCGCGTCCGGCACAGCGAGCAGGTGTATCCGAGCGTGGTCGAGGAGCGCGCGGCCGTGCTGGCCGGTCTCGGCACCGCGACCAGCGCCGCCATGCTGCTTCCGGTCGCCGAAGGCCCGTCCCTCACCGACCTGGTCGACGTCACCATCGCCCACCTCGGTGCGCCCGCTGTATCCACAAAGGACTCGATGGCCCGCCGCCACGAGCTGTGGCCGATCGGCCCCGGCCCCGACCAGGACGCCCTCCTGGCCGCCGTGCGGCGCCACCCGCTGCTCGTCGCCGACGGCAACCACCGCGTCGCGGCGGCCAGTCACCTTCCCGGCCTGCTCGCCCTGGTCACCGCCGGTCCCGACCTTCGGGTCGGCGCCATCGACCGCACCCTGCACGACACCGGGCACACCCTCGACGACCTCGTCGCCGCCTGGCACCGCATCGGCCTGACCACGCACGACCCCGAGCCGCCCCGCCCCGGCACCGTCCTGGTCGAGACCCCGACCGGTGCGATCTCCGTCGACCTGCCCCCACCCGGCCCGGACGAGCCGCTCCCGCGCATCGACCACGGCGTGGTGGAGAACCTCCTCGTCCAGGTCGCGCTCGGCATCGACCCGGAAGGCCCGCACCTCCGTCCGCTGACCGCCAACCGAACCCCCGGCGCCGGCTACGACGCGATCCTGCGCATCGCCCCCGTCCCGTTCCCGGACGTGCTGCGCGTGCACGAGCAGGGCAGGCGGATGCCGCGCAAGAGCACCTACTTCACCCCGAAACCGCGCAGCGGGCTGTTCATCGCCGACCTCACCGCCTGACCTGCGGAGCGGGCCAGGCAGAATGAACGCGTTCACGACATTCATTCGACAGGGGAGACCAGGTGACCCGCGCGGAGCTGCGAGGCGTTGTCGCACTGGATGGACCGTCGGGCACCGGCAAGTCCACCGTGGCCAGGCGACTGGCCGGCGCGCTGCACGCCAGGTACCTGGACACCGGCGCCATGTACCGCGCGATCACGCTGGCCGTGCTCGATGCCGGCATCGACCCGACCGACTCGGCCGCCGTCGCCGACCTCGCCCCAACCGTCGACCTGGTGATCGGCACCGACCCGGCCGCGCCAACCGTCCACATCGGCGGCGTCGACGTTGCCGCCGAGGTCCGCACCCAGCGCATCACCACCTCCGTGTCGGCCATCGCGGGTGTGCCGGCCGTGCGCGCCGTGTTGATCGACGCGCAGCGCAAGATCATCGCGGACGCGCTCGACGCCGGGCATGGCATCGTGGTCGAGGGCCGCGACATCGGCTCCGTCGTCGCGCCCGACGCCGGTCTCAAGGTCTACCTCGACGCCAGTCCCGAGGCGCGCGCCAAGCGCCGCAGCCGCCAGGACGCCGCTGCCGGCCGAACGACCACAGTGGACAAGACCCGCGCCGACGTCGACCGCCGCGACGGCATCGACGCGCGCACGACGCCGCTGCGCCCCGCCGCCGACGCGATCGAACTCGACACGACACACCTCGACGTGAACGGGGTCATCGCCGAACTTCTGTCCATGGTGGACGCTCGCGACCTGCGCCACGTGCCGGAGCGGACCGGCCAGTGAGCGTGTTCACCCCTGAGCACTACCCGCCGGGCACGTCCCGTGGCTGGGTCGCCTTCGCCCGCTGGATCGCGAAGTGGCTCTACCACGTCCCGTACCGCCTGCGCATCAACGGCACCGAGAACACGCCGCCGACCGGCCCGCTCGTCGTCGTGGTCAACCACTCCACGTTCGCGGAGGGACCGCTCGTGCTCGGCGCGCTGCCGCGCGGCACGGTGTTCCTGATCAAGCGCGAACTGTTCGTCGGCCCGATCGGCTGGATCCTGCGCAGAATGGGCCAGCTCGCGCTCAACCGCGACGCACCAGACCGCGCCCCGCTGATGGAGGCCCAGCGCATCCTGCGCGCGGGCGGCGTGATCGGCATCTTCCCGGAAGGCCATCGTGGCGAGGGCCAGATGACCAACGCCGAGAACGGCGCGGCCTGGCTCGCCACGTCGACCGGCGCGACCGTGCTGCCCCTCGCCTGCCGGGGCACGTATCGCGCGCCGGGCAGGCGTCGCCGGTTTCGGCCTAGAGTGGACATCCTGGTCGGCAAGCCACTGACCCTACCGGCCCAGCGTGGCCGCGCGGCCGTGACCGCGGCCACCGAACAGATCCGAGTCGCCATCGCCGACCTCGTCGTCGAACTCGACGAGGCACGCGGCGACCGGACCCCGATCAGCGAGAGTGAGAAACAGCGTGAGTGAGTTGGACGGCACCTGGGCCGACGAGGCCGAATGGGCCGTTGCCGAAGTGGTCGACGGTGCGGACGAGCAGGAGATCACCCTCGCCCAACCGGTGCTCGCGGTCGTCGGCAGGCCGAACGTGGGCAAGTCGACCCTGGTGAACCGCATCCTCGGACGCCGAGAAGCGGTCGTCCAGGACGTTCCGGGCGTCACCCGGGACCGGATCACCTACGACGCGCTGTGGAACGGCCGCAAGTTCACCGTCGTCGACACCGGCGGTTGGGAACCCTCAGCCAAGGGCCTACAGGGCGCGGTCGCCGCGCAGGCCGAAATCGCCATGCGCACCGCGGACGCCGTCCTGCTCGTCGTCGACTCGGCCGTCGGCGCCACCGCGACCGACGAAGCCGCGGCCCACGTGCTGCGCCGCTCCAACCGTCCGGTCATCCTGGCCGCCAACAAGGTCGACGACGAACGCAGGCTCGCCGACGTGGCCAGCCTCTGGTCGCTCGGTCTCGGCGAGCCGTACCCGATCAGCGCCCTGCACGGTCGCGGCTCAGGCGACCTGCTCGACGCCATCCTCGAAGCGCTCCCGGAATCCCCCCGCGACACCTTCGGCCCGACCGGCGGCCCGCGCCGCGTCGCCCTCGTCGGCAAGCCCAACGTGGGCAAGTCGAGCCTGCTCAACCGGCTCGTCGGCGAACAGCGCTCGGTGGTCGACAAGGTGGCCGGCACCACCGTCGACCCGGTCGACTCGCTCGTCGAACTCGACGGCGACATCTGGCGCTTCGTCGACACCGCCGGCCTGCGCAAGAAGGTCAACACCGCCAGCGGCATGGAGTACTACGCGTCGCTGCGCACCAAGGCCGCCATCGACGCCGCCGAGGTCGTCATCGTGCTGCTGGACGCGAGCGAGCCCATCAGCGACCAGGACCTGCGCGTGCTGAGCATGGTCATCGACTCGGGCAAGGCGCTCGTGCTGGCGTTCAACAAGTGGGACCTTGTCGACGAGGACCGCCGCTACCAACTCGACAAGGAACTCGACCGCGAACTCAGCCGCCTCCCGTGGGCGGAACGCGTCAACGTCTCCGCCCTCACCGGCCGCGCGGTCGCCAAGCTGGCTCCCGCGCTGCGCACGGCCCTGGAGTCGTGGGACCAGCGCGTGCCGACCGGCGCGCTCAACTCGTGGCTGTCCGACCTGATAGCGGCCACCCCGCCGCCGGTGCGCGGCGGCAAGCAGCCCAAGGTCCTCTTCGCCACCCAGGCGCAGACCCGACCGCCCACGATCGTGCTGTTCACCTCGGGCTTCCTGGAGGCCGGCTACCGCAGGTTCATCGAGCGCAAGTTCCGCGAGACCTTCGGTTTCCGGGGCAGCCCGGTGCGCATCTCGGTGCGCGTCCGCGAAAAGAAGCCCCGCAAGAAGTAGCCGCTCTCCGCAGGCGCAACCGGCAGGCGTGACTGACCGGCGTGACCGGCAGGCGCAACCGGCAGGCGCAACCGGCTGGCGTGACCGGCAGGCCCAACCCCAAACCGGATACCCTGCTCTCACCCTGGTACCAGCCAGCCAGCCGGATGCGAGAGGTACCGCGTGGCCAACCGTGACAACGGCGCCGAGCCCAGCGCCCCGGTCCGCCTCGTCCTAGCCGACGACGAGGCGCTGCTCAGGCGTGGCCTGCGGGTTCTGCTGGAGGCAGACGGGCGGGTGAAGGTCGTCGGCGAGGCGTCGGACGGCGCCGAACTGCTCACCACCATCGTCGAACACCGCCCGGACGTCGCCCTGATCGACGTGCAGATGCCCGGCACCGACGGCCTCTACGCCCTGCGCCAGATCAAGTCCCTCCCGCACCAGCCCGCCACCGCGATCCTCACCACGTTCGACATCGACGAATACGTGGCGGACGCACTAGAACTCGGCGCCAACGGCTTCCTGCTCAAGGACGCCGAACCCGAAGCCCTCGTCCGCGCGGTGCTCGACCTCGCGGCAGGCGGCGCAGTGCTCGACCCGCGCATCACCGCGCGCCTGCTCCCCGCACTGCGGGCCAGCGGCGGCCAACTCCGGATGGCACGGGCCATGGGCACGTTGAGCGCACGCGAGCGCCAGGTCCTCGACCTACTCGCCGGCGGCCGCTCCAACGCGGCCATCGCGGCCCGGCTCGGCCTGACCGAGGCGACGGTGAAAAGCTACGTGTCAACCGTGCTGAACAAGCTCGGTGTGCAGAACCGGGTCCAAGCCGCGCTGGCCGCCCAACGCGGCGGCGGCACCGGGGACTGGCTCCCATGACCACCCTCCCCACCACGACGTCGGCCCCGCGCACCTCCCGCGTCAACCTGGCCGCCGTGCGTGCCGCCGTGCGCCGCATCCCCCGTCCCCTCCGCATCGCCCTGGAAGAAGTCCTCGTGGTCGGCGCCAGCCTCGGCTGCGTGCTGCTGTCCCACCCGTCGACGTTCACCTGGGGCACGCCCACCGCGATCATCGCCTGCCTCGCCCTGCCGCTGCGGCTGCGTTGGCCGTGGCTGGCCATGATCGCCTGCCTTGTCGCCCTCGCGGGCGGCCTCGGCCTCGCGCCCGCGATCGCCGGCCTCTACCGGATCGGCCGCTGCGAACGCGCACCCGTCATCCTGGTCTCGGCGACGGCGGCCGTGCTGGCCAGCGCAGTACCCGTCCTGGTCACCCAACGGCTGAGCTGGGGCGACGCCACCCTCACGGTCGTATTCTCCATCCTCTGGATGACCGCCCCGTCCGCGGGCGGCGTGCTCATCACCACCAGGCAGCAGCTGACCGCGAGCCTCGTCGAACTCCGCAGGGCGCGCCAGGCCGAACTCGAAGCCCGCGAAGAACAGGCCCGCGCGCAGGAACGCACCCGCATCGGCCAGGAGATCCACGACGCCGTCGGCCACCACGCCACGCTCATCGCCGTCGAAGCCGCCGCGCTCGCCTCCACCACCGACGCCGCCGAAACCCGCCGCGTCGCGCTGCGCGTCCGCGCGCTTGCCAAGGAGTCCCTGAGCGAGATGCGCGCCGCGCTCGGCCTCGCCGACGAACCCCAGGAGGCCGGCGCCAGCCTCGCCGACCTGCCCGTGCTCGTCAGCCGAGCCCGCCAGGCAGGCGTCGACATCGACTTCGAGGAACCCGAAGCCCTCCCGACCTCCGGCCTCGCCCCGGTCGTCGGCCGCGCGGTGTTCCGCATCGTGCAAGAATCCCTGACCAACGCGACAAAATACGCGCCCGGTGCACTCATCCAGGTCAAACTCGCCCAGGACGGCGCGCAGCTGACGGTGTCCGTGATCAGCGGCCCACCGGCAATCCCCGTGCAGCCGGGCCCGGAGAGCGGCGGCATGGGCCTAGCCGGCATGGCCGAGCGCGCCCGCACCGCAGGCGGCACGCTCCAGGTCGAGCGCGGCGACGACGGCCAGTTCACCGTCCGCGCCCGGCTACCCCTGCGCGGCCAACCCCTCCGCGGCTAGTATCCGCCCATTCACGCCCGGTGTCCGAATCACCACCGTCGAAAGTAGGTACCGCTGAATCGACGATCGGCGGTACCCGACCGGGCCGCGTTGTAGGACAGTTGTCCCGGGTGGGCATCGGGAGGTGCCTCGGACCGAGGGAATTACAGGGACCCGCTACCAAGCGGGTCCCTGTTGTATGTCCGTTGTATGTCCGGACCGGTCTCGGCCATGGTCACCCCCGTGTCAACGTCCGCTGACATCCTGCGCTAAGCTTCACCTCGCACTCAGGAAGCCGGTGTGAGCCGGGCTGTGGCGCAGTTTGGTAGCGCACTTGACTGGGGGTCAAGGGGTCGCAGGTTCAAATCCTGTCAGCCCGACAGTGCAAGAAAGCCGCCTGGCTCGGGCATTCGCCTAGGCCAGGCGGCTTCTTTGGTCAGCGCGTGATCTTGGGCAAGATCTACACCACGGCCGGGCCAGGGTTCGTCACCGACCTGGACACGGGATCCGCCTTTGTGGACACTCCATGACCTGGCCCATCGTTGGCTACTACTCGCTTTGCAGTCGGAAGAGGCGCTCCGCGTTGAGATGAGTGATCTTCTCCCGGTCTTCTGGCGTGATGTCGAGTTCGTCGAGAAACTCCCGCGTGCCGTCGAGATGCAGGTAGGGATAGTCGACCGACCAGATCAATCGGTCGAGTCCCACCACGCTGCGGATGAAGTCGAACTGGGGCCGATGGAACATCCCGCTCGGGGTGACCCAGACGTTCGAGCGGTAGACCTCGGTGATCGTCCGCGACAGCCCGGTATCACCTGGTGAGAGGACGTCGTCCAGGCGGCTGAGGTAGAAGGGGACCATCTCGCCCCAGTGACCGCTGATGACCTGTAGGTCGGGGAGGCGTTCGAACACTCCGGCGAGAATGAGCCGTAGGACGTGGATCCCCGCCTCGTGGTGCCAACCCCAACCGCCCAGCGAGAGTTCGGCGGTCACCTTGTCGTTGAATCCGGCGTAGTAGGACTGTTGGACCTGCGGGACCGGATAGAACGGGTGCACGTAGAGCGGCACCCGCAGCGCGGCGATCCGGTCCAGGACGGGCTGGTAGACGGGATCGTCGAGGAACCCGGTACCGGGGCGCCCCATGATCAGGACGCCGCGCAGACCGAGGTCGGTCACGGCGCGGTCGAGTTCGGCCTCGGCGGCGGCTGGCTGCTGCCACGGCAACGCCGCCAGTCCCTGGAGCCGATCGGGGTGGGCGGCGACCGCGTTGGAAAGCCGGTCGTTGGCCGAGCGGCACAGGGCGATTACCTTCTCGTCGGGGACCAGCTGTATCGGACTGGTCCAGGAGACGATCTGCATGTCGATGCCGTGCTCGTCCATGCGTCGGATGCGCTCGTGCCCGAGGTCGGCGCCGAGGCGGAGCGCTTCCCGGATGTCGACGGCCGGCCGCCGATCGGGACCTGGCCGCACGGGGGTGGGACTGGCGCTCTGCATGCGCATGTACGGCGCTTCACGCTGGAGGACCGGGCTGGCCGCTTCGGCGATCGACCGGTCGACCGCGTGCTCTTCGATACAGATCAGTGTCATGGATCTTCCTGTTCGCGAATGTCTGGCCGGTGCGATGGTCAGCCGAGAGTTGCCTCGACCGCCGGTTTCAGGACCTCGGTGCACCATTGGCGGAACGTGGTCGGTGTGGTGTTCGCGGCGGTGCGTACGACACCGTCATCGAGACCGTTGTCCTTGGCGATCGCCACCTCGGCCATTGCCATGGCCATGCTCGGAGAGGCGCCGTAGCTGAGCATCGCGGCCTCGATGGCGCGGCTGTCCGTTTGCTCGTAGTGCACGGGGAAGCCGAGCACGTCGGTGATGGTGGCGGCCATGTCGTTGCCCGAGAGGTCTTCCGGGCCGAGCAGGGGGACTTCGGCGAACCCGTCCCACGTGCGGTCGAGCAACAGGCGTGCCGCGGCGTCGGCGATGTCGCGGGTCGCGACCATGGGCAGCTTGCGGTCGGCGGCGACCGGGGTGCCGATCGTGTGGTTGGCGATGATCGAGGGGACCTCGCGGAGGGTGTTGTCCATGAACGTGGGACTGGCGAGTGCCCGGTAGTTCGTGGCGGCGGCGAAGTGGTCGTCCATGGCCAACGAGCCGGTGACGTTGCCGGCCCGACTGGCGACCGCGGTGCCTCGCCCGAGCGCCGACACTCCGACGACGTGTCCGACGGCGTGCTCGATGACGGCCTGGACACCGGGTCGGCTCGGCTCGACGTAGGCGGCCACGGCATTGGGGGCCTGGATGTCGGCGGGCATCAGCCAGAAGACGGCGTCCGCTCCGGTGAACGCCTTGTGGACGACTGCCGGGTCGCGATGCGAGCCCGTGACAATCTCGACGCGTTCGCGGACGGTGGGGGAGAGTCGTCGGGGGTCGCGAACGACGACCCGAGTGGGTTCGCCCGCAGCGAGCAGGTGCTCGACGACCCGGCTGCCGATCTTGGCTGCGGGAGCGGTGACAACGATCATGGTTGGTCAATCCTCAGGCGTGAACCAGATGTAAACTCTACTGTACCGTTTACTTCTGGAGGGAGCAACGTTGGTAGGACGACGAGGGGAGAGGCTGCGCGAGCACATCCTCTGGGCAGCGAAGGACGTGTTCCTTGAGTCCGGGTTCGAGCGCGCCTCGATGGACGCGATCGCGCAGCGCGCCGAGACCTCGAAGCGCTCCCTGTACGTCTACTTCCCCAGCAAGGACGCGCTGTTCGCCGGGGTGGTCCAACTGGTTCGCGAGCTCTACCTCGGCCACCTGGGCTCACCGGAAGACCAGGTCGACGACCCTGCGGAAGCCGTCGTGCACTATTGCGGCCGACTGCTCCGACTGTTGCTCTGGGTCTCGTCACTGCGGACGTTGCGGATGGGAATCGCCGAGTCCGAACGCGTGCCCGAGATCGCCTCCGGCTACTACGAGGCGATCTTCGATGCCCCGACGGCGAGGATCGCCGCCTACGTCGCGCGACACTCGAACCTGGCGGACGATGCGGCCCGAGAAGTTGCCGAGGTGCTGGTCGGGAGGACGATCTACCCCGAGCTGATGCGCTGTCTGCTCGGTGTCCGCGCGCCGATCGCCGAGCATCCCGAGACGGCCACGCTCGCCGACGACATCGATCTCCGGCCGCTCAGGGCGACCGTTCGGCGGCTTCTCCCCGATATGGTGCTCGGCGCGTCCCGATCGCCAGCGGCGCCGACCGTCGACTGACGAAGTCGCCGCTACCTGAGTTTGGCCAATGTGATCGGCAAATCACGAAGCGGCTATGTGTGTATAGTGTGTGTATGGCGAGGTTGAACGTATACGTGCCGGATGAACTGGCCGAGCGCGCTCGGGCGCTGGGGCTGAACGTGTCAGCGTTGACCCAAGCCGCGATTGCGGCCGAGGTCGACCGGCATGCCGTGGATGATTGGCTGGCGACGGTGCCAGCGCTGTCGCACCAGGTATCCCACGATGTCGTGATGGCCGCCTTGGATGACGCACGGGTGGAACTGGGCACACTCGGTGAGTAATCCAAGCCCAACAGGGACGACGGGCGCGGTCGTGGTGGACGCCTCGGTGCTGGTGGATCTGTTCGCCAACACCGACCGAGCCGCGGTGGTGCGCCAACGTCTTACCGGCATGGTGTTGCACGCTCCGGCGCACCTCGATGCCGAAGTGCTTTCCGCGCTGGGCAGGCTCCAACGCAACCAGGACTTGACCGCTGGCGAGGTAGCGGCCAGCGTGGCTCACTTGGCGGCGCTGCCCCTGACTCGACATCTACTGCCCGAACTGGTAAACGGTGCTTGGCAACGGCGTGCTGATCTTCGTTTGGTCGACGCGCTCTACGTGGAACTGGCCGCCCGGTTGCACACGCCATTGGTGACTACGGATCTCCGATTGGCCCGTGCCTGCTCGCTCGCAGAGGGCCTCACAGGTGCCATTCCAAGCCAGTCGCACGGCACGAAACCGGCAGCTTCCGATGGAGCGCCTGAATCACCGTTAGTGAGTGGGTGAGGATTTCCGTACGTCTTGTACGTCTTCACGTCATCTGAGCAGCTCGCCCCGGCAGTCGCCTGCTCTGTCGACATTGGACGTTACGCGGCCTTGGCGCCGGTCATGATGGCGACGGCGTCCTCCATGGAGTGGGTCGACGGGGTGATGACGGCTGCGCGGCGGCCGAGGCGTTGGATGTGGATGCGGTCGGCGAGTTCGAATACCAGGGGCATGTCGTGGCTGATCAACACGACCGGCAGGCCGCCCTCGCGCAGTTGCTTGACCAGATCGGCGACCTGGCCGGATTCTCGGACGCCGAGGGCGGCGGTCGGCTCGTCCAGGATGACGACCTTGCTGCCGAAGGCCGCCGCTCTGGCCACCGCGACGGCTTGGCGTTGGCCGCCGGAGAGGGTTTCCACGGTCTGGGTGATGTCCTGCAGTGTCGCGATGCCGAGCCGTTTTACCGCGTCCTCGGCCTCCTGCCGCATGCCGGCGGTGTCGAGCAGCCGGAAGATCGACCCGAGCGGGCCCTTCTTGCGTTTCTCCCGCCCGAGGTAGAGGTTGCTGGCGATGTCCAGCGCGGGCGTGATTGCCAGTGTCTGGTACACCGTTTCGATGCCGGCGGCCTGGGCCTGTTGCGGGTTGCGGAAGTGGACTTCCTCGCCGTCCAGGAGCAGGGTGCCGGTGTCCGGGATGGTCGCGCCGGACAGGCACTTGATCAAGGTCGACTTGCCGGCACCGTTGTCGCCGATGACCGCGAGCACCTCGCCGGGCAGCAGTTCGAAGTCGGTGCCGCGCAGGGCCTCCACCCTGCCGTAGGACTTGGTCAGTCCGGTGGCGGCGAGTACCGGGCTCGGGCTGCTCATGTGCGCACCTTCCGGATCCAGCGGTCGAGGCTGACCGCGGCGATCACCAGCAGCCCTTCCGCGAGTTGTTGGTAGAGGTCCTGCACGCCGGCCAGGGCGAGACCGTTCTGGAACACCTGCACGATCAACGCGCCGAACAGGGTGCCGAGCACGAGTCCGCGACCGCCGAAGAGGCTGACGCCGCCGATCACGACGGCGGTGATGCTGTCCAGGTTGAGCGTTGAGGAGATGTCGGTGCTGGCATCGCCGACCCGGCCGATCTGCACCCAGGCGGCGATGCCGTACACCAGTCCGGCGACCAGGTAGACGGACAGCAGCAGCCGCGCGGTACGGATACCGGCGAGCCGGGCCGCCTCCTGGTCGTCGCCGACCGCGTAGACGTGCTTGCCCCAGGCGGTGCGGCCGAGCGCGTAGCCGAGGACCAGGTAGAGCAGGACCATCAGCAGCACGCCGACGGTGATGTGGAACGTGCCGAACTCGATGGGTTGGCCCGTCCACAGCAGCAGGCTGCCCGGCTTCGGGGTCAGCGTCTGCCCGTTGGCGTACTTGAGGCCGATCGCGGTGAACACACCGAGCGTGCCGAGGGTGCCGATGAACGGCGGCACCCGGAAACGCGTCACCAGCAGACCGTTGATCAGGCCGGTCACCAACGCGGCGAGCAGCCCGATCGCCAGCGCGAGGATCGTCGGCATGCCATCGGCGACCGCGAGCTCGGCCATGAGCATCTGCACCAGGATCATGGCCGCGCCGACGGAGAGGTCGATACCGGCGGTCAGGATGATCACGGTCTGGCCGAGCGCGAGCAGGCCGACCACCGCGACCTGTTGCAGCATGATCGACAGGTTGGTCGGGTTGAGGAACCTGTTGTTGATCAGGTCGAACACGATGGCCGCGAGGATCAGCACGACCAGCGGTCCGAGCGAGGGGTGTGAATGCAGCAGCGCCTGGATCGGGCTGCCGCGCCGACGCTGGGTGGAATCCGCCGATTCGTCTGCCGTCGTGCTGGCTGCCATGCTCGGCTCCGTCCTGCTACTCACCTGATCTCAGCCCCAGCACAGCTTGGCCGCGGCGGCGCTGGTCACGCTGGGCACGCCCGGTTGCGGGCTGTCAGTGTAGAGCTGCGTGCCCGTGTTGAAGAAGTCCTGACCGGCCTGGTTCGCCGGCTTCTTCCCGGTCTTGGCGAAGTTCGCGATGGCGTCGACACCCTCGACCGCCATCTTGCCGGGGAACTGACCGGCCGTCGCGCCGATCTGTCCATTCGCGACGAAGGACAGGTTGCCGCAGCCGCCGTCGATCGCCACCACGGTGACCCCGCTCTTGCCCGCCGCGCTCAATGCGTGTGCCGCGCCCTGGGCGGCCGGCTCGTTGATGGCGTAGACGACGTTGATGTTGGGGTCCTTGGACAGGCACGTTTCCATGGCCGACTGGCCACCGGTCTGCGAGCCGTTGGTCGGCTGCTGGCAGGCGATGGTGTAGCTGCCGCCCTTGCCGCCGGTGTAGTGGCCGCTCTTGGGTTCGGCGCCGTTGACATTCTGGTTGCCAACCGGAATACCCATGCCGGTCAGGAATCCGTGATCACGGTCGACGTCCACGGTGATCACCTGGTTGGCCAGGTCGTCGAGCATGGCGATGTCCGCGCTGCGCCCGTCGAGCTTGGCCGCCATCCACTTGCCGTCCAACGTGCCGGCCTGCGTGTTGTCCGTCGCGTAGGTGACGTCGGCGACGCTGGCCGGGATCGGCGGCGTGTCCACCGCGACCACCACGAGCCCTTCGGACTTGGCCTGTTGCAGCGCGCTGTTCACCGCGTCCCCGTTCAGGGCGATGATGATTCCCTTGTCGCCGGCCGCGATCGCCTGGTCGATCTGGTTGATCTGCGAGGTCGTGTCGTCGTCGGAGTTTCCCGCGGTGACCTGCAACGTGACGCCGAGCTTCTTGGCTTCCGCCTTCGCGCTGTTCTCCATCGAGATCCAGTACGGATTGGTGAACTCCTTGAGGATCAACGCGACCTTGGTCTCGCTCGCGGATCCCGACGAACCGCCACCGCTACAGGCGCTCAACGCGAGAAGTCCAACGGCCATGCCAACGGCACCGGCTGCCACGGCGAAACGCCGCGAACGTCCATGACTTCCGAATCCACTCATCAGCGGACCTCCTCGGCCGTGTGGTGTTTGCGGAGACGGTAGGCGCTCGCAACCGCTTTGGCAACCGGTTGCGGACATCTCGCAACCGGTTGCGGGCGGTGCGGGCCGGTTGCTATAACAAGTCGGTTGCTATAACAGGGTGCGCTTGGCGTACCCGGCGCCGCGCCGCGTTCAACAGGCGCGTTCAACAGGCGCGTTCAACAGGAATGAGGGCCGATCGTGGTCAGGATGCGGGATGTCGCGGCTGCCGCGGGTGTGTCGGTCACGACCGTGTCCCACGTCCTGAACAACACCCGGCCGGTCAGTCCCGAACTGCGGCAACGGGTCGAGGCGGCGGTTGCCGAGGCCGGCTACACCACCAACAGTGTTGCGCGAGCCTTGGCAACGCAGAACACGATGCTGATCGGCATCGTGATGTCGTTTCTGTCCAATCCGTTCTTCGCGCCACTGGTGTCCTCGATCGAGAAGACCGCGCGCCGGCACGGATACACGTTGCTGTTGACCGACAACCACGAGAACGCCACCGACGAGACGACCCAGGTGCGGATCATGCTCGACCGCCGGGTGGACGGCGTTGTGCTCGCCCCAGCGTCGACCCATCCCGAGCGGATCCTCGACCTGCTCGCCGCGCGCAACGTGCCGGCCGTGCTGGTCGACCGGTTCGCCGACAACCGGTTCGACGAGGTGGGCGTCGAGAATATCGAGTCGACCGCGAGCCTGGTTCGGCACCTCACCGAACACGGCCACACCCGGATCGGCTTCGTCAGCGGCAAGGCCGGACTGTCCACAACGACCGAACGGCTGGCCGGTTACCGACTTGGCCTGGAACGTGCCGGTCTGCCCTATGACCGAAGCCTGGTCCGATCGGGTTCCTCGCGGACCGAACCCGCGCGCATCGCGGTCAAGGCCATGCTCGACACGCCGAACCCGCCGACCGCGATCCTGCCGGCGAACAACGCGATGACCATCGGCGTCCTGCGCGGGCTGCGCGATCGAGGCGCACGCGTGCCCGACGACATCGCGGTCGCCGCGTTCGACGACTTCGCCTGGGCCGACCTGATGAATCCCAGCCTCACCACGATCGCCCAGCCGATCCCGGAAATGGGCAACGTCGCGGCCAACCTGCTGATCAAGCGAATAGCGGGCTATGACGGCCCGCCCCAACAGCGGACCCTCGCGCCGACCCTCCAGCAACGCGAATCCTGCGGCTGCCGGCCGTGAACCCGACGTCGTTGCCAGCGCTCGTCGAATCGGCACAACGCCTTGTCACGCCCGGCCGGCGCACCATGCTCGGCCTGGCCGGACCGCCAGGCGCCGGCAAGAGCACGCTCGCCGCGCAACTCTGCGCCGGCTTGGGTTCTTCGGCCGCGCGGGTCTCGATGGACGGCTTCCACCTGGCCAACTCGGTCCTGCACCAGTTGGGGCTGGACACCCGCAAGGGCGCACCGCCGAGTTTCGATGTCGGCGGCTTCCGCGCCCTGCTGCTCAGGCTCCGCGCCAACACCGAGGACGTCGTCTACGCACCCGAATTCCTCCGCGAACTCGACGAAGCCGTCGCCGGCGCGCTGCCCGTGTCCAGCGACGTGCCGCTGATCATCGTCGAGGGCAACTACCTGCTGCTCGACGACGGCCCCTGGGCGGACATCGCATCGCTGTTCGACGAGATCTGGTACCTGAGCCCGGACGAGACCCTGCGCAGGGACCGGCTCATCCAACGCCACCGGTCCTACGGCCGGTCGAGCGCGGCGGCACGGGCATGGGTCGCCGGCAACGACGATCCCAACGCCCGCATCATCGCTGCCACCGCTGCCCGCGCCCACCGCATCGTCACATTCTGATCGGGTGTTGTCCGGAGGATCGAGTTCAATTCCCGGCACCGACGCTTCGACCTGCGGTCGCGCAAAAGTTCAGCTGGGCTGCCCAAACGGGTTTTGTGGCCCTGCACGAACACCTCGTGCCGTCCGACACGCCGGTCGAGGGGCGCGTGTGTCGCGTGGGTTTCGGGTGGTCACCAGTGCACCGTTCAGCCACCTGCCGTAAGCGTGTTTCTTCGCCCTGTACCGATCATCGTAGTCAGGGAAGGGCATTTGTCACAAGCGACGTGAAGTCGACTCCAGTTGTTCCGCGTGCAACCGGTTGCACCTGCACGTTTACGAACACCGTCCCGGATGTGTCAAGAGCTGACTTGTAGATTAGCCCGGTGTATCGGACCGATCGATATTTTCCTTCCTCACGGGACAGTTCGGTGACATTTCCGGTGCCGGGGGTGTCGTCCAAATGCATCAGGGCGCTAGCGCTTGACTCATCCGGCATGCGCACCCAGGAGACTGCCACTAACGCCGTGTCGCCCTGTCGGTCCTGAACCTCAAAGTATGCTCGGTACAGGGCCGAGCAGGGGTGCTGCCGGAAGAAGTTCTGCACCTGCCCATAGGAGTGGCCAACGCAGTCCGTGCCATCACTAGTGGCCTTACCGGGATCGCTGCCGCCGCCGGCACCGCCGATCCGTCGTTTCGCCACCAGCTCGACCTCTCGCCGCTTCCACGAACTCCGCGAGAAGCAGTTCTACTGCGTCGAGTCAACTGGAAATGTATCATCTAACACATTCATAGGCATGTCACAGCTTTTTTCAAAGTCTCCCACTCGGGGATGGCACGTTTCAAGCGCCGTCCGAACCACAGCGTTCGATGTCTTGCCCGCCGATCGTCTATGCCGACCGCCTGCTCTAGCTGTTGGGTCGATGCACACTTCACCCCGGCGCATCGGTAACCGCGTTCCGGACTGCCCCCGCCCTTCGGTGCCGCAGTGGCGCCGGCTTCGGACTGCCTCGTCCCCCACCGTGACGCCTCCGAACTCACGGCCGCGCCGTCGTCGTGGCCGGCGCCACAGTTCGCTCGGCGGCAGAGACAGACGGCAGAGACATCTGTGTTGTCGCTGTCCTGGGATACGTCGGCTTCGATCGACTTGGTGGAGGCACGGTCGATAGTGGTAATGGCCTGGAGTACGCCAGGTCCAGGCTGGCGAAGATGAGCAGTTGCCCGGCTGGTCGGAACTCGGCTGCGGTGGTGCCGTGCAGGGCAAGATGTCGGATGCCCCAACAGGAGGCCCAGTATGGAGAGGTTGACCGCGAGGGCGACCAGGGGTGCGACCCAGACCGGGACGTCGAGTCGCAGGGCTAGGGTGAGGACGTTGCCGAAGCCGAACGCGAAGGTCAGCACGATGACCGTGCCCATGATGACCGTGACGGTCCGGACGACGGCGGCCTGGTCAGTGTGGGCCGGATCGCGGTCGTGAGTTCGACCGTTGCCATCAGGCATTTACCGCCTTCGGCCTGGGCAGTCCCGGTCGGAAGTCGCCGGATACGCACCGGTTCGGTCTGGATTTCAGGGCCTTCGACCATTGCGCCATGTTCAGGCCCAAGCGGTACCGGGCTCAGGTGTGCGCGGAGATCAAGCAACACGCGTGGAAGCAGATCGCGACGGCCGGGGTGTCCGCGTTGTCGCTGAACGCGATCGTCAAGCGGATGGGCATGAGCGGTCCCACGCTGCACCGGTCCTTCGCCAGCCGCGACGAGTTGATCATCGCGCTCATCCGCGACGCCTACCTGGCTGCACGGCGTGCTGTCGCTCGAACTCGCCGGCCACTCCACCGGGATGCGGTTCGACCCCGCCCCGCTGATCGCGACGAACTCGGTGATCTGATCGGCTGAATCCGGCGAAGACCGGTCAGGCTGGCACGGCCGTCAGCATCGGGGCGCGGCTGGTGGCGGCGAGGCGGAGGGTGCGGGCTCGGCCGGCACCGGTCAGGTCGTAGGGGACGAGCATGATCTCCGCCGCGCCCAGTTCGTCGGCGAGCCGGTCGATGCCGGCTGCCACGGTGTCCGGGCTGCCGTGCAGCACCTGGGCCTCGTCGATGGTCTTCGCGGCGAGGTGGCGCTCGCGTACCGGGGACAGCGCGGGCCGGCCCCGGTTGTGGTGCCGGACGTCCTCGACGGCGACCTCGAACGCCAACCGCTGCGCAGTGTCGTCGTCCTCGGCGCACAGCACGGACAGGGACGCGATCACGCTGGGGCGGTCGCCGTATTGGCTGGGGCGGAAGTTCTCTCGGTAGCGGTCGAGCGCGGCCGGGCGGCAGACGCGTTTGCCCAGGTGGAACCCGTAGACGAAGGGCAGTCCGCGTTCGGCGGCCACTCGGGCGCCGTTCTCGCTGGTGCCAAGGACGTGCACGGCGGGCCGGAAGCGGGATCGCGGTGACACGGTCAGCGCCGCGAACGGGTGGTCAGCTGGCCAGTCGTCGTGCACGAAACCGAGCAGGTCGTCGACGAGGGAGGGGAATTCGGCCCTGCGGCGCGGATCGCGTTGCAGCGCCCTGTCCAGCACCGTGGCCATGTCGGTGCCGCCGGACGCCCGACCGACGCCGAGGTCGATGCGGTCGCCGTGCAGCGCGGTGAGGATCGCGAACTGCTCGGCGATCACGAATGGCGCGTGGTTGGTGAGCATCACTCCGCCGGAACCGACTCGGATGCGCCGGGTGTTCGCGGCGATGTGCGCCATCAGCACGGCGGGGGAGCTGCCGGCGCTGCGGGGCGAGCCGTGGTGTTCGGCGACCCAGAAGCGCCGGTAGCCCGCTTCGTCCGCGGTCGACGCGGTGCGCACCACGTCGGCGATGGCCTGTTCCGGGGTGCCGCCTGCCTTGATCACGGCGAGGTCGAGCACTGAGCACGGGATTGGCTTGGCCATGATGGTCTCCTCGATGATGCTCACCGGACGACGGGGTCCGGTGCTGGGTCCGGTGCGGGGGCCTGCGCGGCGGGGAGCAGGAGGGTGAAGCAGGTCAGCACGGCGAACGCGATCGCGAAGGAGACGGCGCTGCCGGTCAGCGACATCGTGGCGAGCACGAGGCCGGCCACGAACGGTCCGGCTGGTTGGATCGCCTCGCCAAGGAAACTGGTGCTGCTGGTGACCCGACCGTAGATCTCCTCCGGCACCACGACGGCCATCGACGTGGCCAGCGCGGTGCTGATCAGCGGCAGGAGCAGGCACAGCGCGGAATAGGCGCCGGCATAGGCGATGGTGCTGCCGCTCCACCATGCCACGACCAGCAACACGGTGGTAACGGCAGGGCCGACCGCGTAGATGGTGCGCACCGACCAGCGCCGTTGCAGGTAGGGCGCGACCAGCGAGCCGAGCAGTCCGGCGATCGCGGCCGAACTCATCGCGACGCCGACCGCGACCGCACCGTCCGGCCGGGAGCCGGCGCCGAGCACGATGCCGTAGCCCAGCGCGGCGAACACGAAGTTCAGCAGGGCCGCGAACATCGAGGACCAGCGCAGGAACGGGTTGCGCACCAGGTAGCGCCAGCCGGCGGTGAGCTGCGTCGTCATGCGCTGCCCGGCCACCGGGGCCGGCTGGCGGGACGCGGGCAGCAGCGCGACGCACAGTGCGGACGCGCCGAAGGTCAGCGCGTCGATCGCGAACGGAAGGCCGGGCTGGACCGCGACGAGCAGGCCGCCGACCGCCGGTGCCACGATCCCCGCACCGTAGCCGCGCGCCTGGTTGAGCGAGATCGCGGCCGCCAACTGTCCCTTTGGGACGGATCGGCGCACGACCTTGTTCTGTGCCGGCCGGAAAAGGCCCATGCCGGCGACCGAGATGACCACGGCCCCGAACGCCAGCCAGATCGGCAGGTGGCCGGCGAATCCGAAGCCGGCCACGACGGCCATCACGGCCAGCCGGACCAGGTCGCAGCCGAGCATGAGCCGCCGCTGGTCGAACCGGTCCGCGACGTAGCCGGCGGGCAGCCGGATGGCAAGGCCGGCGGCGAGCGCGGCCGTGCCCAGCGCTCCCGCCACCCAGGTGGGACTGCCGGTGGCGAGCAGCACCAGCGGCAGGACGAGGAAGGTCATCGTGGATCCGAAGTCCGAAAGGGACTGGCCGATCCAGAGCAGCCGGAAGGTGCGGTTGTGGATGAGTTTGGGTGGTGGTGCGCTGCCGGTCGCGATGTCCTCGGTGGTGGCGCTCATCGCGTTGTCCCGGGCAGCAGGTCGTCGAGCAGGAACGTGGTGTTGGTGCGGGCGCCGGGCCTGGCTTTGGCCAATCGGTGCAGGAACAGGGCTACACCGGCGGAACCGGTGGCGAGATCGCAGCTTTCCCTGACGGTCTGTTCGCCGGGGAACACGATGCCCTCCTCGCGTTCGATGGCGCTGCACAGCAGGGCCGACGCGACCCGCTGGGCGTCGCCGAGCAGCGTGGCGTCGCCGAGGAACTCGTACGCGTCGAGCAGCACGTTGCCAAAACCGGCCGTGCCGCGGAACAGTTGCGGCAGCACGGAGTACTTGCGTCGCACGTCCGGCAGCAGACGTTGGACGGTCTCCGCGAGGGCCGGGTCACCGGTGACGTGGTGGTAGCGCAGTGCGGTGGTGAGCACGCCCGCCGTGCCGATCTCCCAGTACTGGAACAGCACCGGCGACGGCTTGTCGTCCTCGGGCACGACCGCTGGGAAGGACAGGTTGCCGCTTGGCAGGTACTCGCCCTTGGCGACGTCGAATTCGAGCGCGGCTCGGCCCAGTGCCAACGTCTCGTCGGACCCGGTGGCCGCGTGCAGCGCGAGCAGGAACATGGCGATGCCGGCCGCGCCGTCCGCGTAACCGACCGGGATGTCCTCGCCACCGGTCGACCAGTGGGCCAGGTCGCCATCGCGCAGTGCGGTGGCGCTCAGGTGGGCGCCGGTTTCCCCGGCTGCGTCGAGGAATTCGTCGAGTCCGGTGTCGCGCCACAGCCGCAGACACGCCATGCCGTAGCCGGCCGACCCGGTCGCGATCCCGGGCTCGTCGTGCAGGGCCGGGTGGTTCGCGGTCTCGCGCAGCGTCTTGACCGCGAGTTCTCGCCTGCCCAACGCGGACAGGGCCCACGCGACGCCGGAGGTGCCGTAGTGCAGACCGGCTGGCAGCGCGGTGTGCGCGGTCGAACGTTGCAGTGCCCAGGCCATCCAGGTGTCCGGCACCTCGTCGCCGAGCACGTGCAGCGCGTACAGGCTGCCGTAGGCGCCGTAGGCGAGCGAGAGCGGGTTGGTGACGAACACCCGCAGGTCGGCGGGGAACAGCCGGTCAGCGCGGTTGAGATCGGCGGTTTCGTGCAGGTAGCGGATGACACCGTCGAGCGTGCTGCTGATCCGCTCGTGCAGTCGTTGCGTCGATCCGGGTTCGGGCACGACGCACTGGCTCAGCGGAACCGGCCGGGTCCAGTTCTGCGCGAACGGGATGTCCTCGATGCGCTTGCGCAGCACGTCCGGCTCGGGCAGCACCGCGTCCTCGGTGTAGAGGTCGGTGATCAGGCTGACCAGTTCGGCCGGCAGGTCGAGGTCGACGGCGGCTTCGGCGAACAGGCGGCGCGGAACGGCTCGCTCCAGGATGTCGGACTGATGGCAGGCGAGCACGCACAGCAGCATGACGCCGCCGAAGGCGTAGTAGTCGGTGCGCCGGTCGCCGTGGCCTGCCAGCCGCGCGCGTCGGGTGACCATGCCCGGCGTGCTCAGCCCCGCACCTCGGTCGACGCCCTCGTGGAACGCGGATTCCAGGTCGATGACGCGGATTCGGTCGTCCGGGGTGACCATGATGTTGGTGGGGGAGAGGTCGCCGAGCACGATGCCGCGCTCGTGCGCCGCCGCGATCGCCGAGGCGACCTGTAGCCACAGGCCACGGAACCGCTCGTAGTAGTCGGTCATCTTCGCTGGCGCGAGTTCGCCGCTATAGAGCGGGTTCTCGGAGATGCTGAGGTGGCCGAGGTGGGTGCCCTCGACGTACTCCTCGACCAGGAACGAGTGCTCCCACTGGTCGAAGAACGCGATCGGGCGAACGTAGAGGTCGGTGTCGGCGAGTTCGGTCAGCAGCTCGTATTCGTGGCGCAGCAACTCTTTCGCGTCGACGCCCGAATCGCCGACCTCGACGCCGGGCCGGGCCTCGCGCACGATCACGTCCGCGCCGGTCTCGTTGTCGAAGCCGCGGTAGATGCCGCCTCGATTGCTGAACGCGATCGCGCTCTCGATCACGAACCGGCCGGCCAACTCGTGGTTGCTCTCGGACACGACACCGGTGCCGGCCGAGTCGAACGGATCGACCGTCCACTTCGGAGCAGACCAGTACGGGTTGCGCTCGTCGACGACGGGTGTGCCGTCGGGCTCGTGGATCATCAGGTCCTTGATGCCGTCCGGGCGCAGCCGGGAGATCGTGGCGAACCCGCCGTAGCGGTAGAAGACCACGTTCGAGCCGGGGCAGCGCCGGTCGGACAGGATGTACGGTCCCTCCATGCCGGACAGTGCTTCGGTCAGCGCTGCGGCGACGACGCGGAACTCGGCGATGTCGACCGGGTAGACGGTGACGAACTTGCCGCTGGAACCGCGATGGTAGGACTTGCTGTTGGCCTCGCGTACGGTTTTGGTGTCCATCAGGAACTTGAAGTGCACCTTCGCGTCGAGCAGCACGGGCAGGGCCCTGCGCAGCGTCTCCTCGCTGGTGCGCGAGCTGGCGGACACGTGCAGTTTCCAGCCCTGCGGCACGGCGGGCGTGTTCGGCGGTTCGGAGATCAGCCAGCCACCGCGGCGCCACAGCCGCCACTGCGCCGGAATCACCTCGTGATAGGCGCGAAGGTGCTCGTCGGTCATCTCGCGCCTGCCGAAGTCCTCGAACCAGCGCGGGTGCGACGCCATGTAGGGCAGGAGCGCTTCCCATTCGAGCTTCATCGCCTCGTCCTCTCCGAGCCGTTCTGGTCTGTCCGGGATTCCGGTCCGGGAGGCGAATGCGCCTCCCGGACCGGGGGGATCAGTTGCAGCTGTTCGCGCCACAGGAGCCGGTGCTGCCGGGCGCGAGGCCCGGCGCCCAGCCGTGCTCCGCCTTGAGCTTCTGCAGGCCGAGCACGTCCTCCGCGGAGTGCGCCTGCACCTCGGACTCCTCGTCGGACTCCTCGCCGTCGTCCTGAGCCGGGTTCTCGACGTTCTCCTCGGACATCGCATCCTCCTCCGTTACCGCGTCAGAGGCAGCTGCCGGCACCACAGGAGCCGGTGCTGCAGGCCAGACCGGGGGCGGCGCCGTCCTCGGCCTTGAGCTTCTGCAGGCCGAGCACGTCCTCCGCGGAGTGCGCCTGCACCTCGGACTCCTCGATGCTCTCCGGGGTGGTGTTCTCGATGTTGTCTTCCGACATGGTCGGCTCCCTGTGTCGTGATCGGAATGGATGCCGGTACCGGAAGCGCCGGCACTGCCGGGAAAATTAGGCGAGGGGCCAAAAAACCGGTATGCACGCGGTATAAACGCAGCTCGGCAACGGTTTCTGAGTGCTGCCGACGCCGTGCGACCCGAGTTGAGCCGCGGTTATACCGAATGACAACCGTTGTGCAACCGGAAGCGCGACGGTGGTTGCCGGTGTGAAAGGAGGCGGCGGGTATGCGGCTCGCGGAGATGATGGCGCTGCGCCAGACGATCTGTGCGGGTGCACTGGTGACGCTGACGCAGCGTTGCCCGCTGCACTGCGCGCACTGTTCGGCGACGGCGACGCCGAGGGGCGCGCAGCTCGACGCGGACGGCCTGCTCGGCTTGCTGGCCACCTTCACCGCCGAGTGCCGGCCCGAGGTCATGCTGCTCACCGGCGGGGAACCGTTGACGCGCCCGGAACTGGTGATCCAGGCGGCCCGCACGGCACGCGCGGCCGGTACCAGGACCGCAGTACTCTCCGGCGCGTTCTTCGCCCGACGCGAACCGGACTCGCCGCTGCTGCGCAGGATCGCCCGCGCGGTTGACCACTTCTCGTTGAGCCTTGACGTCTTCCACGAGCGGGAAGTCCCACGCCCCAACGTGTTCGCCGCGTTGCGCGCGCTGCTGCGGCTGGGCGTCGCGACCAGCCTGCATCTCGTCGGTGACGACGGCTACCTCGCCGAGGTGACTGGTGAGATCACCGACCTGTTTGGCGCGGACGTGCCGATGCTGGTCAGCCAGGTGCGGCCGGTGGGGCGGGCCGCCGCGTGGCTGCGCTCGGCCGTCCCAAACGGCAATGGCGACGACAACGGCGACGGTGCGGTCGAGCCGTGTGCGATGGCCGCATGGCCGGTGATCGCGGTGGACGGCGCGATCACCGCGTGCTGCAACCAGGATGTGGTGGACGGCCGCGCTCGCCCCGAACACCTCGTGCTCGGGGAACTGGGCACGACGACCTGGGCGCAGGTGTGCGAGCGGGCGCGGCGGGGTCCGCTGCTGCGCATGATCCGCACGGTCGGCCCCGCGCACGTCGCGGCGCGCGCCGGCTGCGCCGTCGGCGACTACTGCACGACCTGCCACCGGCTCGGCGCGGCACCGGACGCGGTCGCGTGGGCGCGGCGCGTCGGCGGTGGCGTGGTCGGCGAACTCCTGCAGAACCTGGCGATCCGACGAGCCGAGGACAACGGCGCGGTCGCGCTCGTCCGCCGGCACGGCGGAGGCGACTATGCGCACCTGATCCAACCGAGGGGGGCTTGACCATGACGAGCGGCATCGCGGCGCCGGCCGCCGGCCGGGAACTGCGGGCCGTGTTGGGCCTTGCCGGTCCCGCGCTGCGCGCGAGCGCGGCGGCGCTGTGGCGGCCGGACGGTCTCACCGCGCGCTACCGGCGCTATCTCGTTGCCATGCACGAGGTGGTGCGCGCCTCGGTGCCGCTGCTGAACCTCGCGCTCGACCGGTGTGCCGACGCGGGCCCTGCCGACCGGGTCGCGTTGCTGATGCGCGAACGGCTCCCGGTGCACATCGCCGAGGAACGCCACCACGACGAATGGCTGCTGCGGGACATGGCCGTCGCCGGTCTCGACCCGGACACCGAGATGGCGCGACCGCCGTCGGAACTCGTGGCCGGCCTTGTCGGCGCGCAGTACTACTGGATCAGCCACTTCCACCCGGTCTGCCTGCTCGGCTACGTCGCCGTGCTGGAGAGCAACGCGCCGTCGCCGAGCCTGGCCGGGCACCTCGCGGCCGGAACCGGCCTGCCCGCCGCGGCCTTCCGCACCGTGCACCACCACGCCGAGGTGGACGCGGGACACAGCGCGGCCATCTTCGACCTGCTCGACCGCCTCGACCTCGCCCCCGCCCAGCGACTGGCGGTGCGGACCAGCGCGCTGCACACCGCACGGACGCTGATCGACCTGTTCACCACCCTCGCCACCAGTTGACCGTAAGGACAGTTGCCATGCCCGAATCCGACGCGAACCTCGCCGCCCTCGCCGAGGCCGGCTTCCCGATCGACATGTGCACCGACGAGCAACTCGCCGTCTTCGCGGGTTTGTCTGCCGATGAGGTGCGGGTCATCGTGGACATCAAGGCGCGACTGGACGCGGTCGAGCCGGAGGTCCAGGCGCATGCCGCGGTCGCCGGCGCGGCCCTGTTCTGAAGCGGACACCGTCATGTACGAGCGACGCAAGATCGTCACCGCCCTGTTCTGCGACCTGGTCGGGTCGACCGAACTCGCCGGCGTGCTGGACACCGAGGTCCTGCGGTCGGTGGTGCTGGAGTACTTCGAGACCATGCGGCGCCGGATCGAGGCACACGGCGGCACGGTCGAGAAGTTCATCGGCGACGCGGTGATGGCCGTGTTCGGCGTGCCGACGGTGCACGAGGACGACGCGCACCGGGCAGCGGCGGCGGCGCTGGCCATGATCGCGTCGCTCGACGAGCTGAATACCGAACTGGAGACCGGTTTCGGCTGCCGGCTCGCCGTGCGCATCGGCCTGAACACCGGTGAGGTCGTGTCCGGTGCCGACGACGACCTGACCGAGAACCTGGTCTCCGGCGAGGTGGTCAACGTGGCCGCGCGCCTTGAGGCGAAGGCCGAACCGGGCCAGATCCTCATCGGGCCGACCACCCGCGCGCTGCTCGGCGCCGACGCGGACGTGGCCGACGTGGGTTTGCTCGCACTGAAGGGGAAACGCGAACCGGTGGCCGCGTACCGGCTGCTCGGCCTGACCGCGACCGGCCAGGACCGGGCCCCGCGCTCCGCGCTCGCGCTGGTCGGCCGCGAGACCGAACTGGCAGCGCTCGACGAGGCGCTGCGTGCGGTGCGGGGCGGGGACGGCGGTCGCAGCGTGCTGGTGAGCGGCGAGGCCGGCATCGGCAAGAGCGCGCTTGTGCAGCACTGGCTCAGCGGGGTCGGCACGGACGCGCTGGTGGGCACCGCGTGGTGTCATCCGTACCGGGACGAGGCCAGTCTTGCGCCGCTGGCCGGCGCGCTCGGCCAGGTACTCGACGGCATCTCGGCCGCCGTGCGGGCCGGGCCGGCGTACCGGCTGCTCTCGGCCGGCCTGTTGCGCGACGGCACGCCGAGCCCGTCTGCCGAGGCCACCTATGCCGCGGTGGCGGCCGTGCTTGCCGAGATCGCCGCGCACCGGCCGGTCATCCTGGTGTTCGACGACGTGCAGTGGGCGCGCCCGACCCTCGTCGACGCGTTGGCGCGGCTCGCCGATTCGCTTGCCGCGCATCCGGTGTTGCTGCTGCGGTCCGGCCGGGTGCGGGAGCGCGAACCGGGCGTGATCGAGCTGGGGCCGCTGTCCAGGACGGAGTCGGCGTGGATGGCCAAGGCGCTCGATGCCGGCGATGTCGCAGATGCCGTGCTCGAACGGGCCGAGGGCAATCCGCTCTACCTCGAACAGTTGCTGGCCATGGCGCGGGGCGGGGCGTCGGCCGATGAGTTGCCGGCGACCGTGACGGCGGTGCTCGCCGCGCGCATCGACGTGCTCGCCCAACCCGAACGCGTGCTGCTCGACGCGTGCGCGGTGCTCGGCCGCCGGTTCGATCCCGATGGCGCGCGCGACCTCGTCGACGGACCGGTCGAGCTGGCCGCGTTGGTCCACACCGGACTGATCGAGCCGGTGCCCGGTGACCCGACCTGTCACCGGTTCACCAGCGGGCTCATCCGCGAGGTCGCCTACAACGGGATCAGCAAGCGGCGCAGGGCGAGTTGGCACGAACAGCTGGCCGGGCGGCCGGGCACCGCGGTCGCCGTCGCGGCAGGTCACTACGAGCAGGCGTACCTGCACCGCGCCGAACTCGGCCCGCTCGGCGCCAGGGGCGCGGCACTGCGCTGCGAGGCGGCGCGGACGCTGACCAGAGCGGCCGACCAGGCGTTGGCGCGCGCCGACCTGGCCTGGTCGGAGGAGCTGTACCAGCGCGCGTTCGCCCTGTCCACCAGACAGGACGCGTGGTGGCCACGCACGGCGGGCGGGCTCGGCGAGACCTGGCTGGCACTTGGCCGACAGGTGCGCGGCCGCGAACTGCTGGTCGAGGTACTCGACGTGGCCGGCGCGCTCGGCGACGAACTCGCCCGCGCGCACACCAAACTCCAGCTGACCTCGCTCGATCCGGGCTGCGGACTCGGCTCGCCCGCCGAGGCGGCTCGGGAGGCGCTGCCGGTCTTCGAGTTCGCCTCGGATCGGCTCGGCCTGGCAAGGGCGCACGTGCGGATCGCTCAGGAACAGCAGTTTCTCGGTCGGCATCGGCTGGCCGGCCAGTTGCTGGCCGCCGCGCTCGAACACGCGGTCGCCTCGGGCGCCGTGCCGGAGCGGGCCATGGCGCTGGGCGCGTTGGGCATGTCGCTGTGGCACGGGCCGACGCCTGCCGAGGATGCGGTGCTGCGCTGTCGCACGCTGCTCGCCGAGCACGGTGCCGAGCACGTGGCCGCCCTGGTGACCATCGGCTACCCGCTGGCGAACCTGCTCGCCCTGCGCGGCGAAGCGGCGCAGGCGCGGGAGTGCCTTGCCACCACCAACCGGTTCGCGGCCGGGCTCGGCTACGCGGAGGCGGCGGTGATCGCGCCGCTGTTCAGCGGCGGCGTCGAGGCGCTCGCGAACCGGCAGGACCAGGCGGAACGCCTGCTGCGGGAGGCACTCGAACAGGCGAAGGTGCTCGGCCATCCCGGTCTGCGCGCAGCCGCCGCCCGCGATCTCACCAGGGTGTTGCTGGCGCGCGGCGCTCCTGCGGATGACGGCTTGCTCACCGACGACGAGCAGTTGCCGCCCTCGGACGCCGCCGACCATTTCGGCGTGCGCGCGCTGGTCGAGGCCGCGCACGGGCGGTTCGAGCGCGCGCTGGAGTTCGCCGGCAGGGCCGTGCGCGCCGCGGCGGGCGGCGACTCGCCGATCACCAAGGCCACCGCCGAACTCGACCTGGCAAGAACCTGCCTGTCCTCGGGAGCGCCCGAGCAGGCCGAGACGGCGGCAGTGCGCGCGACCGAGTGGTTCCGCGCCAAGGGCCATGTGGTTGGCGAACGGGCCGCGGCGGCGGTCGCGGACGAGGCGAGGGATCGGGGACGATCGTGAACCAGACGCTGAGCTGGGGCCTGCGCGACCGGGGACCGGACGAGATCCCGGTGACCGCGGTCGACCTCGACCACGTCGACCAGGACTGGGCGTGGGGCGGTTCGACCGGGGCCGGGGTCCGGGTGTGCGTTGTGGACAGCGGCATCGAGGACGGACATGCCATGGTCGGTCCGGTCGCCAGCTCGCACGAGGTGGTCGCAGGACCGGACGGGGCGCCGCTGGTTCGGCCGACCTCGGCGCACGACACCTGCGGGCACGGCACCGCCTGCGCGGGCATCATCCGCGAGGTCGCGCCCGACTGCGAGCTGCACAGCGTCCGTGTGCTCGGCGAGCGGTTCTCCGGTTCCGGCGACTTCCTGCTCGCCGGGTTGCGCTGGGCCGTAGAACAGGGCTTCGACGTGATCAACATGAGCCTGTCGACAACGCACCGCAAGTTCGCCCAGGACCTGCACGAACTGGCCGACGACGCGTACTTCCGGCGCAGCGTCATCGTGGCCTCGGCGCACAACACGCCGGTGGTCAGCTTCCCGTGGCGGTTCAGTTCGGTGGTGTCGGTCGGCAGCCACCGGGAGAACGACCCGTTGCTGTACCTGTACAACCCGAGTCCGCCGGTCGAGTTCTATGCGAAGGGCCAGAACGTGCGGGTGGCGTGGCTGGGCAACTGCGTCACCACAACGACCGGCAACAGCTTCGCGACCCCGCGCATGGCCGGGATCTGCGCGCTGATCCTGGCCAAACACCCCGATCTCACGCTGTTCCAGCTCAAGACCGTGCTCTACCTGAGTGCCGCCAACGTCCACGTCGACCGGACGAGTCCGGAGAATCGAGGCTCCCGATGACCACGCACACCGAGCTCGCCGACGCGGGCACCCTGCTGCTGTTGCAGTCCGTGGTCGACGTGGCCCGAGCGTTGTTCGACGCGGCGGCCAGCTCGGTCTTCCTGCTCGACGAGGTAGCGGGCGACCTGGTGTTCCAGGCGGTCTCCGGCGCGGGCGAAGGCGAGCTGATCGGCACCAGGATGCCGGCGAACAAGGGCATCGCGGGCTGGGTGCTCGGCTCCGGCCAGGCGGTGATCGTCGACGACGTGAACTCCTCGACCACGTTCGCCCGCGATGTCGCCGAGTCAACGCACTACGTGCCGCGCTCGCTGATGGCCGCCCCGCTGCTGTCCGACCTGCGCGCGCTCGGCGTGCTTGAGGTGCTCGATCCCAAGCCACGGGCGCGTTCCGGCCTCGGCGAACTGGACCTGCTGTCGCTGTTCGCCCACCAGGCCGCGCTCACGTTGCAGGTGGCGCGACACTGTCCGCGCTGCGGCGACGAGTCGCGTCAGGCCGCCGAGCAGGACGAGGACCGGATGGTGGCGGCGTTCCGCGAGTTCCTGCGCGACCGCGCGTAGCCTGCCGCAGGTGCAGTGGGAACTCGAAAGGCACGACTGGACCAGATTCGGGGAGGGAAACAACCGGCTCCCAGGCTGGATCGCCGGCCTGGTCAGCGCCGAGGACGCGGAGGAGGCCGCCGCGTTGGCGAAGCTGATCAGGTCGTCGGTCATCCCGAGGCATGAAGACCCGGACATCGGGCCGCCCTCGGCCGGGGCTGTCGAAGTCGTGGCCGCTCTGGTCCAGGGACTGCTCTCGGCCACGGATGCTTGTAGGGAGCCATTCTCCAGCTGCTCTGCGATTTCGGGGTCAGCGCTGCGGATCAATCGGATGACGTGTCTCGCGACGTTCGCAGCGAGTTGGCACTCGGGTTGCCGATATATGCGGAGGTAGCCGAGGCGGGCAGCCGGGCGGAGAAGGCGCTGTGTGTCGACCTGCTCTCGTTCTCCGCCCAGTTCAACAACGCGTGTCTGCGCCGCGCGGTCGCGATCATGCCTCGGATTGGTGAGTGTGGCGGCGGCTTTGGTTCGATGGTCAACGTCGAGCTGTTGACCTTGGCGGAAGACGGCAACGAGGTCTAATTAGCGGAGCGCGCGGCCGAAGGACCGCGCGAAGGCGGACATGTCATAGGCCAGGCCGTGCGCGGTGACTTCGGCTTCCGGCGCGGTGAGCAGGTTGGCTTCGAACAGCGACTCCAGCGCGACCTGCGCCCCGCCCGGCAGATCAGCGAGCGCGGCGACGGCCTGCTCGTGCGGGCACGGCGAGGGCAGTGCGGCCACGCGCTGATACGCGATGCGCTGGCGCGCGGACAGGGTGCGGCGGAATGACTCGTATCGCCCGCGCAGCGCGGTCAACTCGTCCAGCGGCGACGGCGCCGAGGTGAGTCGGTCGGCGAAGTCGGCGAGCCGGACGTGGCGCAGCGCGTCGAGCCGGGCGCCGAGGACCCGCACGGCCAGCGGCGAGCCCGCGCAGAACTCGATGACCCGCTGGGTCGCTGGCAGGTCCGCGAACATCCGGCTCGGCCCGACGATCCGGCCGAGCAGTTCGGCGCTCTGCGCGTTGGTCAGCGCGGGCAGGTCGACGCGCAGGGCCGATTCCAGGCCGGAGAGCCGATGGCAGCCGACCGCGATGACCGCGCTCGCGCCCGCTCCCGGGGTCAATGCGCGCACCGTCTCCTCGGAGCCGACGTCGTCGAGCACGAGCAGCAGTCGCTTGTCGACGACCCAGGACCGCCAGTGCGCCAGGGCGGATCGCCTGCCGTCGAGGCCTGCCATGTCGAGCACCTCGCGCAGCACCTGATCGGTTGGTCGGTCGCCGACCTCGACGCGCAGCGCTCCGTCGGGGAAGGCGTCGGCGAGTAGGTGCGCGACGTGCACGGCGAACGCGGACTTGCCGACGCCGACCGGCCCGGACACGACAAGCACGCCGCCGCCGAACCGGGTGCGCACGCGGTCGATCTCGGTGTCGCGCCCGACGAAGTCCGGCAGGTCGCGGGGGAGTTGGTTGCCCGGTCCCCGTTCTGGCCGCGCGGGCGCCGGCCAGGCCGGCGTTTCCTCGCGCAGCAGCCGTTCGTGCAACCTGGCCAGCGCGTGGCCCGGCGGCACGCCGAGTTCCTCGGCGAGCAGCCTGCGCACGAAGTCGAAGTGCGCGAGCGCCTCGTTCACCCGGCCTGCCGAGGCAAGGGCGCGCATCCACGCGTGCGTCAGCCGTTCGCGCAGGGCGTGCGGGCGGACGTGGCTCTCCAACCGGTGCAGCACGGACCGGTGGACGCCGTCGTCGACCGCCAGCTCGGCCCAGTCCTCCAAAGCGGACAGATAGAGTTCGGTGAGCCGGTCGGCGGTTGCCGCGACAGCGGGCACCGAGCCGAACTCGGGCAGCGGGTGGTCGCACCATTCCGCCAACGCCTGGTCCAGCACGCAGACCGCGTCCGGGTGGCCGTCGCGGGCGAGCTGCCGCCCGGTGCGGGCGAGTTGTTCGAAACGGAGCAGGTCGCAGTCGGCGGGCCCGATCCGCAACCGGTAGCCGCCGTTGATCGTGGCGAGCCGGTCGTGGAAGACCTTGCGCAGCTTGGACACGTAGACCTGGAGGTTCTTGCGCGCGTTGCGCGGCGGCCGGACCGGCCACAGCGTGTCGATCAACTCGTCGACCCGCACCACCGAGTCGGCCCGGCACATCAGCACCGTCAGCAGCAGCCGCTGCTTCGGGCCGCCGAGATCAACGGACGCGCCGGCGCAGCGGACGCGGAGCTCGCCGAAGGCCCGGCAGTCGAGCTGGTCGTCGATCGTCGCCGTCGGCGCGCTCATGTCGGCCTCCGTGGAACAACTCGCTGCGGACATGACGATCCTGACCCCGCACCGCACCGCACGCATGGGTGCGGTGCACCCAAAGAGTCCGCGCACCACCACCGCTTTGCGCCAGACCACCCACGGATGTGACTCAAATGGCCATGCTTTTGCCCTTGCGTCCCGCGAGGTCAGCAGGCACGTTGTCGGGCAGGGTCTGATTCTCGTCGGGAGGCTGGACGATGCTGGTGGGGCGTCGGCGGGAACTGGGCGCGCTCGACGACGCGCTGCGGGACGCGCGCCATGGCAGCGGATCGACGATCGTGCTGGCCGGCGAGCCGGGCATCGGCAAGACGAGGCTGGCCAGGGAGGCGCTGGCCAGGGCGCTGTCGGCCGGCATGGTGACGCTGCGCGGCCGGGCCAGCTCGACCGGGCCTGCCATGCGGTTCCGGCCGCTGTCCGAGGCGCTGCTGGCGCTGGCCCGCTCGCAGGACGCGCCGCCCGCCGAACTCGGCCCGTACCTGCCCGCGTTGGGCCGACTGGTCCCGGACTGGGCGACCAGTCAGAGCAGTGACGGGTCGCTGATCGTGTTGGCCGAGGCCGTGCTGCGGCTGACAGCCTGCCACGGCAGGGACCGCGGCTGCCTGCTCGTGCTCGACGACCTCCAGTGGGCCGACCCGGAGACGCTGGCCGTCCTGGACTATCTCGCCGCCAACCTGCGCGGCCAGCCGGTCGCGCTGCTGCTGACCGTGCGGATGGGCGTGTCACCGGCCGCGCGCCTGCTCGACGCCATGGCACGCAGGGACGAGGCCAGGTCCCTGCCCCTGGAGCGGCTGGACTCCGCCGAGACGCGCGCGCTCGCCTCGGCCGTGCTGGACTGCGCGCCTGCCGATCTGGACGACGAGGTCGCCGAGCAGCTGTTCCTGCGCAGCAGCGGAAACCCGTTCATCGTCGAGGAACTGACCCACGGCATGCGCTCCGGCGCGGACATCGTCCGCTCCGGCAACGGCTGGCGGCTGGCAGACGACTCGGGCACCCGGATGCCGATGAGCCTGGTGCAGGCGGTCGAGCAACGCGCCCAGCAGCTCGGTCCGGACGGCATGCGCATCCTCTCCGTTGCCGCAGTGCTCGGCAGGCGGTTCCCGCTGACCGTGGTGCGACGCTGTGTCGGCCTGGACGACCAGACGGTGCTCACGCACATCAGGGCCGCCATCGCCGCGCGGCTGCTGCTGGGCAACGAGCGCGAGCCGGACTGGTACTCCTTCGAGCATCCGCTCACCGAGGAGGCGCTGCTGTCGCTGAACACGGCCGCCGAACGGGTCGAGCTGTGCCGGCAGGCGGCCGCCGCCGTCGACGAGCTCTATCCCGGCCTGCCCGGCAACTGGTGCCACCTGGCCGCGCACCTGTGGCGCCAGGCAGGTGACCTGCTCGCCGCCGCCCGGCTGTACCTGGAGGTCGCGCGGCGCGCGCTCGGCGAGAGCGGGCAGGCCACCGCCATCGCCGTGCTCGACGACGCGCTCGACATGCTGACCATCCGGAGGGAGGACCGCGCGGTCCGCGAGATCCGCTGGGACCTGTTGGAGACGCTGCTGGTGGCGCTGGCCGAGAACGGCCAGTTCGACCGCGCCGCGCTGGTCGCGGAGGAACTGCGGGTCGGCAACCCGCTGTGGGACACCGCGCGGCAGGTGCGGTTACAGGTGCGGCTGGCGTGGGCCGCGCAGAACGCGGGCCGCTGGGCCGACGGGGTGCGCTGCGTCGAGGCGGCAAGGGCGCTGCTGCCGGCCGAACCGTCCGAGGCGGACACCGCGCCGATCGACGTGGTGTCCGCGTATCTGACCGTGTCGCGCATTGGTGCCGGGACCGATCATGTGAGTCAGAGCGAGGCGCTGGCCCGCAGGGCGGTCCGCGGCGTTGCGCTCGCGCCCGATCCCGAGGTGGCCTGCCAGGCGTGGTTCGCGATCGGCTTCGCCACCCAGGCGAAGTCCATGGCCGAGTCAAGCGACGCCTACCGCCGCACGTTGACCATCGCCATCGAGCACGGCCTGACCAGTTGGCGCAACCACGGCCTGATCGGCCTAGGCATCAATGACTGGCTCGCCGACGGCGGCAGCGCGGCGATGGCGCACGCGCACCGGGAGACGCTCGGCAGCGGCCAGGTCAGCCTCGCGCTCAACGTGCACGCCAACCTCGCCTACGCGGCCGTGTTGCGCGCCGAGTTCGACCACACCGAAACAATCCTGGCCGAGGTGCTCGCCGAGTCGACCCGGCTGCGGCTGGACTCGGTCAACCGGTACGCGCTGATGCTGCGTGCCGTGCTGGCCGCACACCAGGGCAGGCGGCAGGAGATGCGCTCCGCGCTGCGCGAGTTCCGGGCGCGCGGCGGCGAGCAGTCGCGCGAGGTGCCCTTGGCCAGGGGACTCGCCGAGTTGTTCTGCGCGTTGCTGACCGAGGACCGGGCCGGCGCGGAAACGCTTGCGGCCGAACTCGCCGAACGCTTCGGCGGCCAGCAGAGCTACTTCCACTTCTCCGGCACCAGCGGCCTCGTGCCGCTGCTCGACGCGCTCGGCGGCCGGATCGACCTGGCCGGCGTGCGATCGCTGGCCGCGACCGAGACCGGCCAGATGCGGTGGAACCGCCAGTTCCTCCGGTTCGCCGAGGCCGTGCTGCTCGGCCGGGCCGGCGACGGCGACGCGGCCGTCGACGCGATGGATTCCGCCAGGTACACGGCGGAGTTGTTCCCGACAGCGCGCAACCTGTGCCTGCGGCTGGTCGCCGAGGCGGCGCTGGCCGAGGGCTGGGGCACGCCCGGCCCGTGGCTGGCCGAGGCGGAAAGCTACTTCCACGACCGCATCCCGGTCATCGCGGGCGCCTGCCGCGGGCTGCTGCGGCAGGCCGGCGAGCCGGTGCGCTACCACGTGACAGGTACCGAGACGATCCCCGACGACGTACGCGGGCTCGGCATCACCAGCCGCGAGTTCGAGGTGCTCCAGCTGTTGCCCGAGCGGCTCGGCAACCGTGACCTGTCCGAACGGCTACACATCTCCGTGCGCACCGTGGAGAAACACATGGCGGCGCTGCTGGCCAAGACGCGCTCGCCCGATCGTGCCGCGCTGTGCGAGTACGCGACCCAGGTGGTGCTCGCCGACGGGCCGGCGAGCACCACCCGACGATCACTCAGATGATGCCGCCGACGGTGGTGGGATCGCCGTTGATCGCGGCGATGGCGATCGCGCCCAGCGTCATCCCGGCCAGGATGGCGGGCCGCACCCAGGGCCGGCAGGTGGTGGGCGCCGGCTGCTCGTCGGCCTCGAACTGATCGGTCTGCTCGGGGACCTCACTGTGCTCGGGGACCTCACTGTGCGACATCAAGTGACTCCTTCTGTGGTGGGGCGCAACAACACAACCGAGGGGACGCGGCTGCCGATGGCGGCGCGCAGCAGGCCGTGGCCGATGCCGGCCAGGCCGGTCAGCAGGCCCGGCGTTGCCACGGCATTCGGTGTGCCGCAGGAGAAACCGCGCCTGCCGATGGCGCCGACGATGTGCGCGAGCGTCCGGTTCGCGATCGTCCGCGCGCGCTCGCCCGCCCGTGGGCGCAGCTCGATCAGCGCCTCGGCGAGACCGAGTTCGCCGTGGCACAGCGAGTGGTCGCAGCGCGGGACCCGCAGCGCCATCAGGTCGAAGAACCGATCGACGTGCGCCTGCGGGGCGCCGGTGAGCAGCATGCCGGCCAGGCCGGAACACCAGCTCAGGTCGTCGACCGAGAAGTCGCGCTCGTCGGCTGGCACGGGCCGCCCCGTCAGCGCGAGCGCGTGGCGGACACCGGCCCGCCCGAACAGAAAACCGGGCTGTGCCGGCGGATCGGCCTCGGCGAGCGCGTCGGCGAGGCGCGTGCCCAGCGCGTCAGCCTCGGCAAGCCCGGTTTCCACGCCGACCGCGTGCGCGGCCATGAGCGCGCCCGCGAGCCCGTCGGCCACGTCCACGCGCCGATCCACTGCCTGTGCCGCGATCCCGGTCGCCGCGAGCGCGGTCGGGACGAGCGCTGTCAACGCGCGATCGTCGAGCAGGGTCGCCAGTCGCGCCGTCGCATAACAGATCCCGCCGACCCCGGTGAACCCGCCGGGACCGACCGCCTCGGCGAGGTGCCGGTGCGCGGCGAGCAGCTCGACGATCCCGGTGAGCGGCCGGACCGCCCGCGCCGCCACGTCAAGGTAGCGGTCGATGCCGCTGGCCCGGCCCAGTTCGGCGAGGAACAGCGCGGTACCGGGATAGCCATCGCCCAGCGCGGCGCCGAGCTGCCGCACCGACCACCGGTCGTCGGGGTCGAGTTCGAGACCGGCCCAGTTCACCCGCTCGCCGCTGCCGCAGGCCCGCGCGATCAGCTCGTCGCCGATGTCGCCCGCCAGCCCGAGCAGCCGCTCCTGGTCGGGCACGCCAAGGTCGGCGGGTTCGGCCGGGGACAGCCCGGCCCGATGCCCGGTGAACGGAATGGTCGTGGCCACCGACGCCTGGATGAACCACTCCTGCCGCAGCCGCTCCGGCGCGCCCAACCGCAGTACCCGCTCGGCCGCGACGGCCAGCCCGGTCCGTTCCAGCAGGCCAGGATGGCTGCCGACGTCCGTGCTGTCCGGCCGGCCGGTGAACAGCGGAAAGTCGTTGTCCAGCAACTGTTCCACCTCGGCAGGGGCGAGGGTGCGCAGGTGCGGGTAACCGGTCTCCTCGTGCAGCGACACGAAAGCCTGGCCACGGCGCTCCCGACTGGTCTGCGTCGCCGGTTCGGTCGACTCGCTGAGCAGCAGCGCATAGGTCTGGGTGGGGCGCAGGACGATCCTGATCTCCTCGGCCGCGAACCGCGCGATCCACGCGGACAGCTCGTCGGCGTGCGCGGCCAGCGTCCGGTAGGCGTCCCCGAAGCCGTCGACGAGATCGGGGCCGTAGCGGGCCGGGTCGATCTCCTCCTCGGCAAGCCACGGCCGGTTGTCACCGCCAGGGTAGGGCAGTCGGCGCCGGATCAGCCGCATGGTGTCGGTGCCGCCGTCGACCCAGGTCGGCATGTCCGAGGGGAACCGGGCGGCGGGCCTGCCGCCGAACGCGGACAGGTCGATGCGGCCGTGCTCGCCGAGCACCGGCCGAGGCAGGATCGACGTGTTCAGCACCGAACACTCCACCGCGTCGCGCGCCGGATCGGCCTCGACGTCGGTCCGCTGGCGCCAGCGCGGGTGGAACAGCGTCTCCACGTCCACGATCACCGGGTGCGCGCCGCTGGCGATGACGTTCTCGCAGTGCATGTCGGTCGCGCTGAGCAGGTACAGCAGCGCGAGTTGGGCGCCGAGCCCTCGGTAGAACCCGCGCACGTCCTCCTCGGTGTCGCACGGCGCAGGTCGCACGTGCTCCGCCCAGCCGTAGCCCGTTCGCGGCAGTACCACGACGCGCCTCGGCGCGAGTTCCGGCCGCAGCTCGCCGAACCAGCCGAGCAGTTCGTTCCAGCGCGCGTGCAGGCCAAGCGGGCGCGGCTTGTAGACGACCTGACCGCCGTCGGCGAAGGTCAGCACGGACACGGTGCGGCCGCCGGCATGCGCGTCGCCCTTGCCGAAGACCACCTCGATCACCTCGGCGGCGTCGGGCCGCAGCCCGCAGGCGACCAGCGCCTCCCGGTCGGCCGCGAGCCGGGTGATCAGCTCGACGGCTGCGTCGACCGCGTTGCCGCTCGCCTGCGCGAGCGAGCGGGCCAGCACCGGGTAACGGGTGAGCAGGTCGCGCAGGGCAGGGCGGGCGCCGATCCGGCGCAGGAAGTCGGCGAACCGCTCGTGCGGACCCGATCCGTCAAGCAGGCCGGTCTCACGCATGGTGCGCAGTTCCGCGACGAGGGTCCGCGCGGCCAATGTGGTGAGCCGGTCCGCGAGTAGCTCGACCATGCCGGCCAGCACCGCGTGATCGCCCGTCGTCACCTGCCGGAACCGGGCGACGGCCGCGTCGACGAAGGGGCGCAGGGCGGGCAGCAGCAGCCGTTGCGCTGCCTTGCCCGACGAAACGGCGGCCGGCACCGGTGCGGGCGTCGCGTGCTCCGGGGCGAAGGCGAGCGCCTGTTCGACGAACTCGACCCAGCCCGGCTGCTCGGCGCCCTGAGCAGCACGTTCGTCTGCGGACAGGGCCGGTGACCACCACATCGCCTGCCTCTTCGGCTTGGCCGATCGGGTCGCCGTCCCTGCCTCACGCATGGCGCCGAGCCTGGCACCGGACCCGCCGCGACCGCATGGGTGCACAGCACCCAAAGAGTCAGACCGCGTCGGAGCCGCGTTCTCCCGTCCGCACCCGCACGACCGTCTCGACCGGCGTGACCCAGACCTTCCCGTCGCCGATCTTGCCGGTCCTTGCGGCGCCGACGACGGCGGAGATCGCCTTGTCGACAAGGTCGTCGTCGAGCAGGACCTCAAGCTTCACCTTGGCGACGAAGTCGACCGAGTACTCGGCGCCACGGTAGACCTCGGTGTGGCCCTTCTGCCGGCCGTAGCCGCGTACCTCGCTTACGGTCATGCCGAGAATGCCCAACTCTTGCAGGGCTTCGCGGACGTCGTCGAGGGCGAAGGGTTTGACGATCGCGGTCAGCAGTTTCATTCCACGTCCAGTCCGGCGATACGGGTCGGGGCGTTGAGCGCGGCACCGGTGCGATGCCCGGCCGAGCCGGTCAGGTCGTAGGCGCCTTCTGCGTGTTCGGCCTCGTCGATGCCGTCCACCTCCACCTCCCGCCGCACCCGCAGCCCCATGGTCCTGTGCATGACCCAGGCGATGAGCAAGGTCACGAGCAGCGAATACCCTAGTACGGCAGCGGTTGCGACCGCCTGCCGCCACAACTGGTCGAGCCCGCCGCCGTAGAAAAGGCCGTTCGCGCCCCGTGCGTTCACACCGACCGTGGCGAACAGGCCGATCATGAGCATGCCGACCAGCCCGCCGACGCCGTGCACCGCGACCACGTCGAGCGAGTCGTCGTAGCCCATCCGGTACTTCAGGCCGACCGCGAGCGCGCAGACAACGCCGGCGACCAGGCCGATGGCCAGGGCGCCGAGCGGTTCGACGTAGGCGCAGCCGGGCGTGATGCCGACCAGGCCGGCGACCGCGCCGGAAGCCGCGCCGAGCGTGGTCGGTTTGCCGTCGCGCAGCTGTTCCACCACCAGCCAGCCGATGACCGCGGTCGCGCCAGCGACGGTGGTGTTGATGAACGAGGTGGCCGCGACGCCGGTCGCGCCGAGCGCGGAGCCCGCGTTGAACCCGAACCAGCCGAACCAGAGCAGGCCGGCACCGAACATGACGAAGGGCAGGTTGTGCGGGCGCATGGCCTGGCGCGGCCAGCCGTGCCTGCGGCCGAGCACGACGGCCAGCGCGAGCGCTGCGGCGCCCGAGTTGACCTCGACGACGGTCCCGCCGGCGAAGTCCAGCGCGTGCAGCCTGCTCGATATCCAGCCGCCGGTCGCGAACACCCAGTGCGCGACGGGCAGGTACACCAGGCTCACCCAGATCGCGATGAACCCGGTCCACGCCCAGAACCGGGTGCGCTCGGCGATGGCGCCGGCCAGCAGCGCCGCGGTGATCACCGCGAACATCAGCTGGAACGCGGCGAACGCGAACAGCGGGATCCGGCTGTCGCCCGAGCCGACGACCGCCGTTGCCGCGTCGCGCAGGCCGGCGAGGTCGAGGTTGCCGAGCAGACCGGCGAACCAGTCGTTGCCGAAGGCCAGCGTGTAGCCGTAGAGCACCCAGATGAGCCCGACAACGGCCAGGCAGACGAAGGTCAGCACCATCACGTTGAGCACGCTCTTGGCGCGCACCATGCCGCCGTAGAACAACGCGAGGCCAGGCGTCATGAACATGACGAGCGCCGCGCTGACGAGCACCCAGGCCGTACTCCCGCTATCGATCACGCGTAAATCATAAACGGGACCGCGGTCCCATTATCTGGGACAACGGCGCCCTGGTCTACGCCCCGGAGTCACGACCTCGCGCGCCGTCGGCCGACACGGTCGCGGCGAGCACGTTCGCGAGCCGCCGCACGGCCTGCACGAACGGATGGGCCGGCCTGCTCAGCGCGAGCGGCACGCCCTGATTGATCGACATCGGCACGTCGACCGTCAGCGGCAGGGCTGCGGCGACCGGGTTTCTGAGCACGAGATCGATCTCGGTCCTGGTCGGCGTGACCCGAGGATCGCACCGGTTCAGCACGACGGACCGGGATTCGAGCGGATACTCCAGCAAATCGAGCATGTCCAGCGTGCGCCGCAGGTTGCGCAACGCCGGCCGCTCGGCCGCCGCGACGAGCACCTGCTGGTCCGATACGTCCAAAGTAGACAATACCTGTGCCGAGCACTGCTGCGGCGTGTCCACGATGACATAGTCGTAACCGGTGGCCAGCGCGGTCAGCACCTCCTCGGTGTGCTCGGCGGGGACGGCAACCATGTCGCCCGGCCGATCCGGCGCGAGCACACAGTCCAACCCGGGAAGGTAGGCGGTGGCCAGCGGACTCCACGGCAGGGCCGGGTGGCCTTGTGTTGGTTCCGGTCGCTTGGCGAGGAAACAGGTCAGCTCGCCGAACGCGAGGTCGAGATCGACAAGGCAGACCCGGTGCCGGCCGCCCGCGTTGAGCACGATCGCGAGATTGGCGGCCAGCGTCGTCCTGCCCTGTCCACTGGTGGCCCCGAAAACCGTGATGATCCGCCCGGTCGGCCGCAGCATCGGCGCGTCGGCCGACTGCCGGTACCGCGCCCGCCGACACGCGCCGGCCAGGTCGGCGAGGTCGTGGGTGGCGATGACCTCGTGCACACCACGACCGACGGCAAGGTCGCACACTGTCGAGTTGAGCCGGTCGCGCACCAGGATGACCCGAACCGAGCGCCGATCCTCGCTGACGAAGGCGATCGCGTCGACCAGGTCAACGCCCGGCCCGATGACCACAATGGACTCGGTGGCGTCTTCGACAAGGAGGTCCGTGACCTCGGTCAGATCGCCGACCACACGCGCGATCGTGTCGTCGTCGGTGCAGGACGCCACCGCGATCGCGATCGACGGATCGGGCTCGCAGACGATCGTCATCGGAATCTCCCTCCTTTTATTTGGAAATCGTTGCCGTAGCGGATGCGTACGGTGCCAGTGCGGCGGTCAGCCGGTCGGTGGTCCAGTTGCCGGTCTGCGGCTTGAACACGAACGTGCCGGACACAGCGGGGCCTGAAGCGGCGATGGACACCGAGGCCGGAGTGACGGTGCCGCCGTCCGGGACGGCAAGGGACACCACATTGCCGGCACCGAGGTTGTTCACCGTGTTGCCGCCGGCGTCCGTCATGCTGACGCTCGCGCTGAGTTGCCCGCTGCTGAGGTTCGTGACCGTGCAGGCAAAGAAGCAGGGCGAGCCGAGGCTGCCCTTGGTGACTGCCAGGCCCGTCCACGCGAGTCGTGCTGGCGCTCCCGTGCTGACCGCGAAGGTGCCGGAGGTGCCGGAGATCGTGCCGTCGCCGGCCTTGAGCGTCGGCGACTCGGCCTTGACCAGCGTGATGGTTGCCGTTGCCGTGCCGGAGGTGAAGGGAACCGGGTTGGCGGGGTAGGTCGGCGTGTCGGTGCCGTCGGGTGCGCTGCCGGGGCCGGTCCAGGTCAGGGTTTTGTTGCCGGTGTAGGCGGTTGCCTTGTTCTGGTAGGCGTCCTGCGCGGTCACGGTGACCGACTGGGCCGTGCCAGCAGTGGGGGAGTTGGGGGCGGACATGGCGAACCGGCTTGCCGCGCCGGGGTTCACCGTGACGCTGGTGTTGCCGGTGACGGTGTGACGTACGCGGAGTTGGCCGCGCCGTTGGCGATCGAGCCGGTGACGGCCACGGAACGACGCCGGGCGCCGGGTCGGACGGGACACCCGACTGCGTGATGGTGAGGCTGCTGGCGCCGGCCGACGTCTTCGCGGTGCCGGAGCCGGTGCCCGTGCTCGACCAGAAGGCGAACGCGACACCCCGCCGACGGCGACCAGCAGGGCCGAACCAGCGACGATGACCGCGGTCTTCTTGGTGATCTTGCGCATGGAAGGTGCCTCCAGGAAATCGGATGTGGAAGTCGGTGGACCCGCTCAGGTGCGGGGCCTGATGACCGTCACGCAGAGTGTGTGCCGCGACGGAGGGTGCGCGCCCCGGCCGACCGACCTGGAATTCAGAGGCCGTTGAACTCTTGCTCGGCAGGCTGGGGCGTGTTACGCGCGCGCCGCGCGGTGGCCGGGTCGAATGGCCCTATCCGCGGCACGAGGCGTGCCGGCAGGGTTGAAGAAACGTGGATCTGTCTACCTGAACCGCTGGAGTCCGATGTCCGACCCACTTGGCCTCGACGTGCTCGACCGCGACGAGTGCCTCGCGCTGCTGGCCACGACCGGCCTCGGCCGGCTCGTGTACACCAGCCAGGCCCTGCCGGCCGTGCAACCGGTTCGGTTCGTCCTGCGTGGCGGCTCGGTGCTGTGTCGGGTCCCGGCGGGCAGCGCGTTGTTCGCGGGAGTTTTCGACTCGGTGGTCGCGTTCACCGCCGACTCCTTCGCCCCGGGACTGGCCAGCGGCTGGTTCGTCACGGTGGTCGGTCGCGCGTCCTACGTGCGCGACGACGACCTGCCTGCGGAGGCGTCGCCGTCCTGGTGGGTGCCTACGCCGAACGAGCGAACCATTCGCATTCCGATCGAGTCGATCTCCGGCCGGAGAATTCCTCTCGCCCATCAGTGTGTAACCCAGTAACGAATCACCGAAGGTAGTCGACGGCATAGCAGTACAGGCGCCGTAAGCTGACCGGAACGGTTGATGCCCGATGGGGCTACTGGGAGTGATGAACAAAACCAGCATGCCGAGGCTTCTCGACGCGGTGGTCGGTATCGCGCGTGATCTCAGCCTGCCCGACCTGCTGCGCAGAACCGTGCGGTCCTGCTGCGACCTGGTCGAGGCCCGCTACGGAGCGCTCGGTGTGCTCGGTCCGGATCGGACGTTGTCCGACCTCGTCGAGTACCGCGAGCCCGGCCACCGGTCGGCCCGCGACGGCGTTGCCGACGTGCTGGTCGGCGCCCCGTACCCGTATCGCCCGTTCCCCCGTCCGTTCCTGCTGGTGCCGATTCGGGTGCGTGGCCAGGTTTTCGCCAATCTCTACCTCACCGACCGGAATGACGGTGCGGGCTTCACCGAACAGGACCAGGACGTGGTCGTCGCGCTGTCGGCGGCGGCCAGCGTGGCCATCGAGAACGCGCTGCTGTTCGACCAGGTGCAGCGGCGCGAACGGTGGCTGGAAGGGTCCTACGACGTCACCACCGCGCTGCTGGCCAGCCAGGATCTCAACGCGACACTGCGGCTGATCGCCAATCGGGGACGCGTCGTGTCCGGCGGTTCGGCGGGCGCGGTCGCCCGTCCGCGGCCGGACGACCCGAAGCAGCTCGTTTTCGAGGTGGTCGAGCCGCCAGGGCCGGACGCGGACCTGCTCACCGGGCTCGCCGTGCCGCTGGAGGGCACCGCGACCGGAATCGCGTTCACCAGCCGCCAACCCGTGGTGATTCGCCAGTACGGCGAGCATGTAGCCGAGCAGCAGCGCGCGCACGCCGAGCGGCTGCCGCCGATGCTCAAGGACCTCGACTCGGCCATCGCCGTCCCGCTGGTCGTCGGCGACGAGACACTCGGCGTGATGCTGATCGCCAAGTTCCGCGACAAGGTCCCGTTCACCGACACCGAGGTCCAGTTCGCCCAGACCTTCGCCGCGCACGCCGCGCTCGCGGTCGCCTTCGCCCGCGCCGAGGAGGACCGGCGCAAGCTGGCCATGTTCGAGGATCGCGACCGGATCGCGCGGGACCTGCACGATCTGGTCATCCAGCGGCTGTTCGCGACCGGCCTCGGCCTTGAGGGCCTGAGCCGCCTCATCAACGATCCCAAGATCGCCGAACGGCTGACCGGCTTCGCCAACGATCTCGACCGAACCATCCGCGACGTGCGCAACAGCATCTTCTCCCTGCAGGATCCGGTGGACGCACGCGGCGACCTGCGCTCGGAGCTGCTGCGCATCGCACACGACTCGGCAGGCGCGCTCGGCTTCGAACCGAGGATCGGCTTCGACGGTCCGCTGGACTCGGCCGTGTCGGCCGCGGTGCGCAAGGACCTGATCGCCACCCTGCGCGAGGCACTGTCCAATGCGGCCAGACACGCGCACGCGACGACGGTGTCCGTCGACGTCACGGTGGACAGGGCCGGGCGCAGCGTGGTGCTGACCGTGGTGGACGACGGCATCGGCATACCGGACGATCCGAGCAGGCGCAGCGGGCTCGGCAACCTCGATGAGCGGGCCCTTCGCTGGGGCGGCACCTTCTCGGCACGAAGATCCGATGATCGCGGCAGCCGACTGACCTGGACCGTCCCATTGCCAGCGGAGACATCATGATCTCGGTATTCCTGCTCGACGATCACGAGATCGTCCGAACCGGCCTGAAGGCGATGCTGGAGGCAGAGGCCGACCTGCGCGTCGTTGGCGAGGCTGGCTCCGCGGCCGAGGCACTGGTGCGGATACCGGCGGTGCGACCGGACGTCGCCATCCTCGACGTGCGGCTGCCCGACGGCGAGGGCGTCGCGGTGTGCCGGGACGTCCGGTCCGCGATCGATCCGCCGCCCGCCTGCCTGATGCTCACCTCCTACTCCGACGACGAGGCGCTGTTCGGCGCGATCATGGCGGGCGCGGCAGGCTACATGCTCAAGCAGGTGTCCGGTTTCGCGCTCGTCGACGCGGTGCACACGGTCGCGGCCGGCGGGTCGCTGCTGGACGCCACGTTGACCGCGTCGGTGCTGAACAGGCTGCGCGGCGAGCAGACCGGCCCCGACCCGGGGTACGCGCAGCTGAGCCCGCAGGAGCGGCGCGTGCTCGACCTCGTCGCGCTTGGCAAGACCAACCGGCAGATCGCGACCGAGCTGTTCCTCGCCGAGAAGACGGTCAAGAACTACGTCTCCTCAATGCTGCACAAGCTCGGCTTCGCCCGCCGCACCGCGGCCGCCGTCTACGCCGCCAAACGCGCCAAACCACCCGAGCGCGGCTAACCCGCCAGGTGCTCGGCGAAGAACGCGGCGATGCGACCGCGAGCGTCCTTGGCGGACTGCTCGTGGTAGGCGGCGCCGATGAGCTTGCCGAAGACCACCGCGAACCGGGAAACCTCGGCGGGATCGTGGTTGTTGAGGAACGAGTGCGCCGCGTCCGGGTACTCGCGCACGTCGTGCGGGACGCCCGCCGAGGTGAGCGTGCGCTCCAGTTTGCCGGCCGCGCCGCGCAACGTGCGGTCGCGGCCGCCGTAGCTGCCGACGATCGGGCAGGACCGCGCCAGGAACGTCTCGGCGTCGTTGGGCACCTGGCCGTAGTTCACGCTCGACGCGGAGAAGCCGTGGCCCGGCGCGAGGAGGAGCGCGAAACCGCCGCCCATGCAGTAGCCGATGACGCCCATCTTGCCGGTGCAGTTCGGCTGCTCGGCCAGCCACGACCGGACGGCCTCGACGTCGTCGAACGAAGGCCCGCTGCGGGCGCGCAGGTCGCGGAAGACGGCGCGCACGCAGGCGATCCGCCTGCCCCAGTGGAAGAAATCGGGCGCGATGGCCAGAAAACCGTGCTCGGCCAGCCAGTCCGCCTGTGCCCGCAGATCGCGGCTCATGCCGAGGATGTCGTGGATGACCACGACGCCCGGCCACGGGCCATCGCCTGCCGGTGTAGCCAGGTAGCACGGCAGGTCGCCGCGACTCGTCGGGATGGTCAGGTCGGTCATGCGTCCTCCGCCGGTTCGTGCGGCGTGGGCAGCCTAGCCGCCCGCCACGTCAGCTTCACCGCAAGTTGGCCCTCGACGCCCGCCTTGGCCAGCACCGCGCCCGCCTCGGTGTTCAGCTTGACGCCGAAGCTGATCTCCACCTGATCGGGTTGCTTGGCCATCTGCTGGAACTGGCCGAGCGCGGCGACGGCGGCATCGCGGACCCGGCCGATGGCCGTTTCGAAGGTCACGCTCATCCTGGTCGCGACATCACCCCTGGCCACCCTGGTTTCCCGGCCGGTCGGCGTGACCTCGACGAGGACCGAACCGCCGTCGTCGAGCGGGAACTCGGCCAGCGCGGTCTCCTCATCCACGGGTCTGATCCTTTCCTGCGGGGCAGTTCGCGGGGGTCGGGGTGGTCAACTGGCAGCGTTGCACGTCCAGTTGCGCGAGCGAGCGGTCCAGGCTGAGCACGCTGGCCGGATTGGCCGGATTGGCCGGATTGGCCGCGAACGCCAACACCGCCTGGTAGAAGGCGTTGCCGAGGGTGTCGGGCAGCAGGTCGGACGCGTCGAAGGACAACTGGTCGTCACCGGTGAGGATGGTGGAGATCGCGCGGTGCACGTTGTCCGGGTAGGCGGAGAGCGGCACCTGCTTGTCCGAGGAGAACGAGCCGGTGTCCAGCCACGCCTGCTGGGCCTGCTCCGAGGCGAGGAACTTCATCAGCCGCTCCGCTGCCGGGGTGTCGCGGAACATGCCGGCGAAGTTGCCGGCGACCTCGTAGGCGTTGGCATTGGCCGGATCGATCGCGGGGAACGGGAAGAAGTCGTAGCTCCTGCCGGCGTGATCGGTCGGCTTGGCGCCCTTCTGGTTGAGCAGGGTCTCGTAGGTGGCGGTGACGAAGGAGCCAGCGCTGTCCAGGTAGCAGCCGGGTGGATTCGAGGTGAGCATCGGCTTGGCCGCCTGGTCGAAGTTGGTCAGCAGCGCGGACGCGGACCCGCCGCGCACCTTGGCCAGGATCGAGCTCCAGGTGTAGAACGCGCTGTGCACCTGCTGGGAGTTCCAGGGCAACTCGCCGTCGGCCCACTGCTGGTAGATCGTGGGGCCGAACGACTTGAGCATGATCTCCTCGATCCAGTCCGTGCCGGGGAAGCCGGATACCGCGTTCGCGCCGAGGCCAAGACACCAGGGCGTGCCGGACAAACCGGCGACCGAGGACCACGACGGCGGCGCCTTCTCGCCGACCTGGCCGGGCAGCACGGCGGAGCGCGTCGCGGGGTCGTACCAGACGATGCTCTTCAGATCGACCTTGAGCACCACGCCGACCTGCGCCTTGCCGCCGCCGCGGCCCTCGGTGCGCATCAGGTTCAGCCACTGCTGGCTGTACTGGCCGGTCTGGTCCGGCAGGATCTTGTTCAGCGGCTGGAGATCGCCGCTGCGGTAGTAGTCGCTCAGCACGGTCGGGCTGGCTACGACGACGACGTCCGGCTCGGTTCCGTTGCGCACGTCCGAGGCGAGCAACTGGTCGAGCGCGCGGCTGCCCTGGTAGACGTAGTGGATTCCGGTCTGCGCCTGGAACTCGTCGAGTATGTGCCGGAAACTGGTCTCGTCGCCGCCGACCCAGACTCCCGCGATGGTGACCTGGTTCGCGGAGTCGTCCGTGCTGGCGCAGGCGACGGGTGCGAGCACGGTCACCGCGCCGAGCAGGACCGCGCCGAGCAGCCGGATTCCGGTGGAATACCGCATTTTTCTCATGCCCGATACCTGTATTCGTTGATCCGTTGGCGCATGCCCAACAGCACGCCCACCACCACGAGCAGCGCGCCGACCCCGAGTCCGATGGCAAGGCCGAGATCGGCGTTCGCCGCCCACGACTGCTGATCGGCGATGCTCGCTACCTGGTTCGCGTCGGCGGCCAACCTCGGCTGCTGTCGCGTGGTTTCGGCCGTGCCGCCGCTGGGTGTCGCGGGTGCGTTGTCGCGCGCCGTGGTGATGGTGGCCTGGCAGCCGGCCGACGCGGTCGAGCAGTACTGGCCGAGCAGCGTGGCCAACTGGCTCTGGCCGGTATCCAGGGCCTCGATCTGGAGGTCGCGGTCCTTCGTGATCGACTGGAGTCCGTCGATCGAACGGGCGAGGGTGTCGTCTGCGGACAACGCGAACAGCGGGCCGACGATCAGCATCGCGAACACCAGCAGGCTCGACGCGGCGAGCAGCGGATTGACGGTGCGCTGGAACCGCCTGCTGGCATAGCGCTGGGTGCGGATCAGCAGCACCAGCGCCACGATGGCCGGCACGCCCCACAGCGGCACCGTCCACGGACTCGTCCAGAACGACGAGTCGTCCGCGCGAAGGCCGTCAAGTTCCGCCTTTTCCAAAGTGGACAGTTCGGCGAGGATGCCGCTCTGCGGCATGTGCATGAAGTCCGACGCGTACCAGACCTCGGCGAGGCCCAGCTCGGGTTGGTTGCTCGCGTAGTCGGCGTTCGCCTGCTCGATCATGCCGCTGTAGGTGCTGACCAGGCTGCCGATCAGGCGCAGCGACTGGCTGCCGCCCGCGCCCGCCTCGTTCACCTCGGCGACCTGCTCAAGGCTCTGGCTGGCCAGCGTGATCTCGCCGAGATAGTCGTTGCCCGGCCCGGTGAGCTGCGCCGACTGGCTGCCCAACGCGGTGATCGCGTCGCTGTCCGCCTCGGTCAGTGCCTGCCGCGCGGTCGCGATCTGGTTGGCGGCCGTCGTCGCGCTGGCCCGCATGGCATCCGCGGTGCGCGCGGCGACGCCGAGCAGGATCGCGGCCGCAGCGCAGAGCACCAGCGCGACGGTGAGCAGTGAGATCCGCTGGCGACGCAACGTCCGCCAGGTCACCGTGGTCACGGTCGGCGCAGTGGTTGTCGGCGCAGTGGTCACGGTGGTCATACCGCGTTGTCCAAGGGTTGTCCGCACCGCTCGCAGCGCTGGTCACCGGGAATGCCGACGAATCCGCAGTTGCGGCACGCCGGATCGGCCGCGCTCGGCGGTGGCGGCATCGGCTGCGGCTCGATGACGCGTTCGGGCCCGGGATCGGCGACGCGCCTGCCGCCGCGTGTCGTCATCACCGAGCCCATCTCGGCGGAGAGCAGGTCCTCCAGTTCGAACGACTCGCGCAGCCGGACCTTGCCGCGCTCGGCATCCTCGATGACGACCAGCCGCCCGAGCCTGCGCAGGTTCTCCGTGTTCTCGGCGAGATGCGCCAGCCGCACCGCCCTGCCCAGTTCGACGACGGCGGTCGTGCTGTCTTGTTTGGACAGTGCTGCGCAGCCGGCGTCGATGGCCTTCTGTAGTTCGGCCTGGTCGAAGACGACCGCGACGGTCGGATCGAGCACGATCGAGCGCTGCGCGTCCTCGGTCCAGCGCAGCATGACCAGCCCCATGCCCATGGCAAGGGACTCGTGACCCGGCACCACCGGCTCGACCCTGGCCGCAACGGTCTCCGCCTCCAGTGCCTTGCCGGCCGGATCGATGGCGAGGCCGAGCAGGTACTGCCTGGTCTCCTCGCCCCACGAACCGGTGTCCACCTCGACAATGCCGCTCTCGGCGTCGCCGACCAGGCGCTCGGTCAGGTCGATCCTGGTCGGGTAGACCTGCTCGAAGGTGCTGATCGACGTGCCGGTCATGGCGCGCAGGCGCAGCCCGACCCTGGCGACCTGCTTGCGCATCACCCGTTCCATGATCGCGACCAGTTCGCCGGTCATGTCCGCGTACTCGCGCACCGCGTCGCCCTGCCCGCCCAGCGCGGAGACGATCCGCAGCACCTCCTCCGGCTCCCAGTTGGTGCCGATGCCGCGCGCGTCGCAGGTGAACTCGCCGGCACACTCGGCGAGCGCGGCGTCGAGTTCGGTCCGGCTCTCCGACTCGTTGCGGCCATCGGTGAACAGCAGCGCGTGCCGGACCGAGTTCGGGTGCTCGGCGAGCAGGCTCCTGGCCAGCCGCAGCCACGTGCCGATCGCGGTGCCGCCGTTGGCGTACAACCCGTCGACGGCGCGGGCGGCCATCGCCCTTGTCGTCGCGTCGGCGACGGCCAGCTGAGTTTGTCGCGGGTAGAGCATGCTGGCGCGACCGGTGCCGGCGACGACCGCGAAGCGGGTGCCGTCGCGCAGCAGGTTGATCGCGTTCTTGGTGGCATGCCGGGCGGCCAGGATCTTGGCGTGCGGGTAGTTCATCGACCCGGAACTGTCCACCAGGATGACCTCGGCCACCTCGGGCGTGCCGCCGCCCAACCGCTCGCCGATCCCGCGCGCGGTCACCTCGATCACCGCGTGCATGTCGCGGTCGGCGAGTGAGCGGTCCGGATTGTTGTGCACGGTTACGGTGAAACCCGGCGCCTCCGCCGCACTGTCGGTCATCGAACTCCCTTCAGGTCAGCGACCGGTTCCGCACCGTGTTGGCCAGGTCGGTCAGGGTTCCATGCTGGTTGGGGTTTCGGGCCTGCCTGGTCAGTTCCAGCAACGACGACTCGAACCGCGCCCTGATGCCGGCTTCGGTGATGGGGCTGCCGAACAGGTCGACGAGCACTGCTTCGGTCGGACGGGTGTTCGCCCAGTTCGGTTCCTTCGCGCGCGGCACGGCCGCCTGGTGGAGCAGCGCGGCGAGTCGCTGGCGAGCCGCCTCGTCAACCGCGAGCTCCGCCCAGCGGCGGCCCGCGTCGAGCAGGTCGTGGCCGGAGGGCGCCTCGGTGCCGGCGAAGTTGCCGATTCTGGCGTGCACTGCCGCGATCTGGGCGTTGTCATAGTGCCGGGACAGCCGGGGAACCTGGTCCAGAATCCGGACGGCTTCGTCTCGGTCCGACGCGCCCAGGGCGAGCCGCACCAGGCCGAACGCCGCGCTCACCTGCGTGCGGTCGGTCTGCCACACCGTGCGGTAGTGCTCATCGGCCGTCGTGGTGTCGCCAGCGGATTCGGCGCAGAAGCCGAGCGCGAGCCGGGGCGGCAGTTCGCCGGGGATCGCGAGATGCACCGCTTCGAACCCGCGTCGCGCGCCGGCCAGATCGGCTTCGGCCTGATCAGCTTCGGCGACATCGGCTTCGGCCAGCGCGAGCAACGCGGTGTGCCAGTCGATCCGCCAGTTCGGCCTGCCGTTCGCGATGGCCCGCGCCGCCGCGAGATCCTCGCGGGCGCCGACGAGATCCGGCAGGGCCAGGTGCGCGCGGCAACGCCAGAGCGCTGTTTCCACGGTATGCCCGAGTTTGCCGAGTTCCTCCAGCAACCGTCGCGGGTTGCTGGCGCTGACCGGGGCGAGATCGGTGGCGGCCGGATCGTTCTTGTCGATCAACGGATCGGGCAGGCCGATCGCGACCGTCGCGGCGCTCGGCAGGCCGACCGCCATGGGCACGCCGGCCGCGAGGATGGTCGGGCTCGCCGGTTCCGTCGTCCACCGGTCGAGTCCGGGGACGGTGCCGAGCCCGGCGTCGAGCAGTTCGCCTGCTGAGGCGAAACAGCGCGACGGTTCGGGCGGCACGGTCTCACCGCGCAGCGACTTGATCTGCCGCAGCGCGCCGACCAACTGCTCGGCCATGTCCGCCGCCGAGTCGAAGCGGGCGTTCCAGTCGATCGAGGTGGCGCGGTCGAGCACCTTCTGGAACGAGTCAACGCCTGCCGCGATCGGCGAAGGGCCCGCGCTGAGCCGGGGAGAGTCGGTACTGCCGTCGAACAGCGAGCGCAGCGTCTTGCCGACCGAGTAGAGATCGGACTGCACGGTGAGCCCGTTGTCGCCGATCTCCGCGTCGCTGACCCGGAACAGTGCGGCGCCCCAGGTCGGCGAGGTGCGGTCGGTGACAGCGCGCATCGCGCCGAGATCGATCAACCGAACCCGGTGCCCGCCGTGGATCACGTTGTCCGGCTTGAGATCGCAGTACAGGTAGCCGCGGCCGTGCAGGTAGTCGAACGCGCCGAGCACGGCGAGGCCGTAGGCGATCACGTTGTCGACCGGCATCACGAAATTGCCGGACAGTGTGTCACGTTTGACCTGTTGGAGCGTTTTCCCGCCGACGAACTCCATCACGATGTAGTCGGCGACCGCACCGCTCTTCGGGTCGGTGTGGGAGGTGAAGTCCAGGATGCGCACGATGTTGCGGTGGTCGAGCATGATCAGGTAACGCCGTTCGGCGACGCTGGCCAGCGACGCGTTCGGGTCGCCAGGATTGATCAGTCCTTTGAGGACAACGCGACGGTCCTCAAGGTCGGTGTCCTTGGCAAGGTAGACCCAGTTGACGCCGCCGTACGCGATCGGGCCGATCACCTCGTACCGGCCGCCGCCGAGCACGTCGCCTTTCGCGAGTGCGGGCACGAACGAGAACGGCGTGCCGTCGGCCGGGCAGAAACCGCTGGTCAGGCCGGCGCGATCACCGCGAGACCGGCCGAGCGGGCGGCCGCACTCGCCGCAGTACCGATGCCGCTCCGGCACGACGGCGTCCTCCGGCCGCAGCACGAGGCTGTCCGGATCGGGCTCGGGCAACGGCGGCAGCTCGACCAGTCCGCCCGCCAACTGCTCCGAACCCGGATAGGAACTGAGCGCGGAGGTGAACGTGGACGGGTTCGGCTCGACCGATGACAACGGCGACAACGGCGACGATGACGGCTGCGGGGCCGGTTTCTCGCCGCACCGGTCACAGAACCCGGTCTTGTCGACCGTGCCGGAACAACCGGGACGCGGACACGGAAACCCGGACGTCGACGTGCTCACGAACCCTCCTCGTCCTCGGTCGGCGGCTCGTCGCTCGGGTCGAGGCCGAGCGCGCGCCAGACGGCGTGCAGGTAGTCGTGCACGGCATCGCGCGCGAGAGCGAGATCGCAGGGATGGCGGTGCACTGCCGCGTACGCCAGGTCGAACAGCCGCGCGAGCAACTCGTCCTCGGCGTGACCGTGCGCGGCGGCCATGGCGTGGAACGCTTCGAGTCGCCCGCCGAGCCTGCGCCGCTCGGCCTGTTTGCCGAGTATCTCCTCCGCCCTGCGCAGCGCGCGGTCCGCCGATTGCTCGGTCGCGGTGAGGTAGTCGTGCGTCCGTGCCGATTTCGGTTGGGCACGCAGCAGCGCGACCCGCATGCGCAGCTTGTCCCCACGCGGCGCGGGCAGCGCGGTGTCGGCGAAGCCGCGCGCGACCCTGGCCGCGTCGGCTTCGAGCACGCGCAGTTCGTTGATCAGCTCGTCCAACCGGTCCAGTCGCGCCGGCACGGACACGGGCGGATCGGCGGCCAGTCGGACGAACGTGGCGCCGGTGACGCCGACCCTCGGCTGCTTGCGCAGCCCGGCGACCACCCGGCCGCCGGAGCTCAGTTCGGCCAGCGGCACGAGCAGCGTGCTCAGCAGGTTTTCCGGCTCGGCCGCGTCATCGACCGCGTCGAGCACGATCGTGGTCGCGATCTTCGAAGCGCGCAGTTGGTCGAGCAGTTCCGCTGGTTCGTTCGCGGTGACGCCGAGCCGTTCCGCTATGTGCGCCGCGATGTTCGCCGTCGACATGCCGGCGACGCTGAACGCCATGTCCACGCTGCCGGCCGGCGGCACGGCGCCGAGATCGGCGTCCTTGCTGATCTTCGCCAGCACGATCTCCCGGCTGGCCGGATCGGAAACCGTGGCCAGCAGGCCGATCACGTCCGCCCGCCTGCTGCCCTGATCGCCGATCACCAGCAGCAGGAGGTTGCCCCTGGCGGCGAGGAACTCGTGGATCCTGAGCACGTCGGCCCAGGACCGCGCGCCCACCTCGCCGCCGCGACGCAACGCGGGATCGGTGCGCCGCACGCCGGTCACGGTGACGCCGTGATCGAGCGCGGGCAGGTAGCCGAGGATGGTGTCGACCGGCATCATGTAGGACGGGTTGTCCGCGCTGATCTGCGCGGACACCAGCATTCCGATGACCCGCCCGTGCTCGTCGACGACGCCGGCACCGCTGTACCCGCGCCGGATCGTCGACCGGTTCTTCGGCGTGATCTCCTGAAGTTCCCCGACCGCGCCGAGCAACTCGCCCCGGGCCCACGTGCCAGCGTCCGACCCGCTCGGATAGCCGCAGGCACGCACCTCCGAGCCTGGCCGCAACGACGAGCGGTGCAACGGCGCACCTGGCACGCCGGCAAGTGGCGCGTCGAGTTCGAGCACGGCGAGGTCGCCCTCGGCGGCATGGTCACGATTTGGTCGCAGCGGAACCCAGGCATCGACCCTGGCCCCGCGACGCTGCTTTCCGGCGTCGCTGATCACGTCGACGAACATCGGCCAGTCGGCCGAGCCTCCTGGCGCCGCATCGGCCGGCACGACATGTGCGCAGGTCAGCACCTGTCGCTCGGTGAGCACGATGCCAGCGCCCAGTATCTCCTCGGCGGCCGAATGGATTCTGGCCCGCCAAGGCTCGGAATAGGGAGGGTTGCTCACAGCGAACCGACTTTACCGCGAAGGCCCGACAGATTTTCGCGGTTTCACACAATCGACAACCGGCTAGATTGCGTGAGCGGTAAATGCTCCACTATGGACAGTCAGGTCGACCGGTTCGATGCCGATCGCGACGATGCCGAGGGCTTCGCGTGCCTGACCGCGGACTAAACTTCGAGCACCGCAGCGAGCCGCCTATCGCGCACAGCTGATCATGTGTGGACGGGAGTGCAGGGTGCCCAACGAACGTCGGTGCCATCGTGCCCGCTGAGCGTGTGCTGATGTCGCTCAAGCCCGAGTACTACGAGCTGATGTGGCAGGGCCTGAAGACCCACGAGTTCCGCCGCCGCTACCTCAAGGCTCAGCCGACCACCTGGTACGTGTACCTCTCACCGCGCCGGCCTCGAAACTGACCGCGGTGATCGACCTGGACGAGGCCGTAGTCGGCCCGCCACGATCGCTTGCCGACATCGCCGAGCGCGTCAACCCAGGTAATGGCGAGTCGGTTTACGCCTACCTCGAAGACGTCGAAGTGGGCCACGCGATGCCGATCCGCACGATCCGCGAGTACCCCGGCTTCACCGACGACGAGCTGGCGACGATGCTGGACGGCTTCCAACCGCCACGTAGCTACACACTCATTGACAAGCACGAGGACTGGGCGCGCGTGTGCGATCAACTCACCCAGGCGCGAGTCGTCCGCGAACGCGTCATCCAACATCCTGCCCCACCATCTTGACCCGCGTCACCGCCAGCATGGCACACCTCGGAAGACCCGCCAGACGCTTAGCCGACCAGCATGAGGGGCGTGCGGCTGAACCGGCCGGAGAGCAGGTCGTCGATCAGGGCGGGCAGTTCGGCGGGCAGGAGCTTGTCGCGGCACTGCCGCAGCTCGTCGGCCGGCCACCAGCGGCGTTCGATCAGCCCGGCCTTCTCGTTCTCGGTGGGCTGGAGCGCGACCTGCGGCGCGGTGCTGGGGGTGCGGCCGAGGAACACGTGCTCGATGCGGTGGTGGTCCCGGCCCTTGTAGCGGAACCGGGATTCCCGCACCCACAGCTCGCGGCCCAGGGCGGGGGAGCATGATCCCGGTCTCCTCGGCGACTTCGCGGCGGGCCGCGGTCTGGAGGTCCTCGCCGTCGTCCAGGCCGCCGCCGGGCAGTTCCCACCAGTGATACTCGGGGTGTCCAGCAGAAGGACACGGGCGCCGATGCGGGCATGACGGTGCTGGTCGAGGCGGTCATCCTGCGGCTGGTCCTCGCGGTCTCGGCTGACGGGCATGTGGTCCGGCAGCCGACCGCGAACCGGCCGGTGGGTCAGAACAAGGTGGGCTCCGGCTCGGCAGGCGTGGCCGCCGTGGCGGGGTCCGACGTTAGCGGCGCGGCGGTGGCGGTCAGCGTCAGGCGCACGGCGGGCCGCCTGACGCCGCCGACCGCCACCACCAGCTCGCTATCTCTAGTGGTTGGCCTGGAACCACGGCTGCGCCCAGCCGAGGTAGTGCTCGCCCCAGGTGTTTTCGATCTCGGAGATGGTCGTGTACGTGTAGGTGCCGTTGCCGTGAATGTCGTTCGACGCGAACTGGCCGCCGCCGGTGGAGATCATCACGTGGCCGGCGCCGCCGCTGCTGCTGAAGAAGGCGAGGCCGCCGGCTGGCACGCTGGTGGCGCCGGAGTGCTTGTACTGGCTCGGGATCGCGGTCCAGTGCGCGTACGCGGTGGTCGAGCCGCTGGCCGAGAAGCCGTAGGCGAGGCCGACGACGTGGTCGCAGCGATCATAGTAGTCCGCGTTGTAGCTGGTGCTGATGTGTGCCTTGGCCCAGGCGACCGCCTGCGCGCAGGTGTTCGGGTCGCCGAGCCCGCTGGTCGAGCAGGTCGAGCCGCCGCTGCCGCAGGTCGGCGCGACCTGGCCGGAGGACCCGGTGTAGACGTAGGTGTCGGACACGTAGCCGCCCTGCGCGCTCAGATGATCCCACAGGGTGCTCGTCCCGTACTTGCCGGTGACGCTGTCACCGTTGATCTGGCAGTCGATCGTCACCGATGTCCCGCTGGCGACGGTGCCGACCACGGTCGCGCTCACCGAAGGTCCGGAATGGACGTTCACCGGCGCTCCTGAGCTGGTGTTGACGGTTCCGGTCGCGGCGGCCGCGACACCGGCGCCCAACACCAGTGCCGCCGCGGTGCTCACCGCGACCAGTGCCGCACGTGCACTGAAACGCATTGCTGCCTCCCCAGTATCAGCTGACTGCTTGCACGGTACGGGCGAGCGGCGGGCGCTCGAAAGCATCCACCGTTAACGCATCGGTGTTGGTGAAAAGTTCCCGGTTTCGGTTGGCAGCTTTCCCGAGTCGGCTGTGATGGACAGGTACCAGCGTTCGGAGTACCGACCACCACCCGTTGGTGGTACGGTCGCCCGCACTTGAACGGAGGGTGCTCGCCGGTTGTCGGCCGGCGTCGCACCAGTAGTGCGGCGGTGAGACGACGGCGTATGCGAGATGACGTAGTCACGGCACGCTCGGTTTTTGACTACTCTCCTCAGCAGTTGTGGCAGGTGGTCGGGGCTCCCGAGATGTACTCCAGATTCGTGCCCCAGATCAGCTGGTGCGAGGTGATCGAACCGGCCGAGGGTGGACGCGGACCCCGTTGTCTGTTGCGGGTTTGTCCGCAACGCGGCGATCTGATCGAGGAACACATCACGGCGCTGGTGTACCGACCGCGCCAGAACGTGGTCTGGTGCAGCAGCAGGGACCAGCAGAGATGGCTGTCCATCGAACTCGTCCCGCTGCCGGACGGGCGCACCGAACTCGTCATCGACATGCATCTGCCCGGCCTGTCCAGCCGTTACGCCGACCTGGTCACGCCGTCCCCGGTCAAGCGCGAACTGGCCGAGGTGACCGACCGGATCTCTCGCCACCTTGCCGGCCGCCCACCGTCTCCAGCCGACCGCTCCCGCCAGCGCGAGGACGTCAAGGCCACCACGTTCGGCACGACGAGCACCCTGGTCAGGGCCGGTGTGCTCGCCGCGGGCCGACCGGACAAGATGGCTCGCCAACTCGCCTCGCTGGTGCGCTGGGGCGCGACCGTCGCCGGCGGCTACCAGGCCGCCGCCGCGCGCGGACCACGCGACTCCGCCCTGCACGACGAGCGCAGCCTGCGCACCTACGGCGCGGTCGACGAGCGCAGCAACCGGCTGGGCAACGCGCTCGCCGAACGCGGCGTCGCCGAGGGTGACGTGGTCGCGCTGATGTGCCGCAACCACTCCGCGATGGTCGAGGCGATGATCGCCTGCGGCAAGCTCGGCGCGGACGTCGTCCTGCTCAACACCGGCCTGTCCGCGAGCGCGGTGGCCAAGGTGATCGGCCAACACCGCCCTTCCTTGGTGTTCGCCGACGACGAGTTCGCGGCCACGATCAACCAGGCGTCCGGCCACTTCCTGCGACTGTGCACCTGGCCGGACCGCGAACTGGGCTATCCCACCGTCGACGAGCTGATCAGGACCGCGTCACCGGCGAAGCTGACGCCGGTCGCACGGCCTGGCAAGATCATCGTGCTCACCTCCGGTACCACCGGACTGCCCAAGGGCGCCCGCCGCCCGACCCCGAAGGGGCTGAGCACGGCGGCCGCCCTGCTCGCCAGAATCCCGCTGCGCGCTGGCGATCGCCTGATGGTCGCCGCGCCGCTGTTCCACACCTGGGGCCTGGCCGCCATGCAGCTCGGCATGGCGTTGCGGGCGTCGTTGTCGCTGGTCAGGAAGTTCGATCCGGAGGAGACGCTGCGCACCATCGCCGAGCACCGGTGCGACGCGCTGTTCGCGGTGCCGATCATGCTGCACCGGATCATGGACCTGCCGGAGCGCATCCGGGACCGCTACGATCTTTCCTCGCTGCGCATCGTGGCGAGCAGCGGTTCCGCGTTGGGCGGCACGTTCGTCACCGAGTTCATGGACGCCTTCGGCGACAAGCTCTACAACCTCTACGGCTCGACCGAGGTGTCCTGGGCGAGCATCGCCGACCCCGCCGATCTGCGCGCCGCGCCGACCACGGCCGGCCGCTGTCCGCCCGGCACCCAGGTCGCCATCCTCGACGAGCGGGGCCGGCACGTGCCGCCCGGCATGACCGGCGAGATCTTCGTGGGCAACGAGATGCTCTTCGACGGCTACACCGACGGCGGCACGCTGCCCAAGGCGCGCGAGCTGATGGCAACCGGCGACGTCGGCTACGTCGACGCGGACGGGCGGCTGTTCGTGACCGGCCGGGCCGACGAGATGATCGTCTCCGGCGGCGAGAACGTGTTCCCGCGACCGGTCGAGGAGGCGCTGCTGGCGCTGCCCGAGGTCATGGACGTGGCCGTGGTCGGCGTGCCGGACGAGGAGTACGGCAGCAGGCTCGCCGCCTACATCGTGCGCAGGCCAGGTGCCAGCCTGGACGCCAACGCTGTGCGCGAGTACATCCATCGCAGGTTGGCCCGGTTCAACGTGCCGCGCGACGTGCACTTCGTCCGCGACCTGCCGCGCAACGCCACCGGCAAGGTGCTCAAACGCCTGCTCGACGAGCACCTGTGGACGATCGAATCCTGACCCCGGGCGAGATCAAGGTAGGCGAGGATCAGGGCAGCAGCGTGACCGTGACCGGCGTGGAATCGACGCCCACGGCCAGGCCGTCGGTCACGACCTTGGTCTGGTAGGTGCCGGGCGGCAGCGGCGGCATCCTGCCGTTGTCGCAGGCGGGCATGGGCACGAGGGAGTGCCCTTGTGGGCCGAGACATTCCTGGTAGGTGGTGGACACCGTGATCGGGAACGTGTTCACGCCGGGTGCCAGCTGGATCGACGATGTGCAGTACATGTCGGCGATCGCCGGGTCGAACCGGATCGTGCCGTTGGTCAGCCCGACCATGAGCCAGCTGTTCGGGCAGCCGTGCACGGTGATCGCCGTGCCGGTGGTGTTGGTGACCGTCGCGGTGCCGTGGATGGCGTCGCCCGCGTGCACCAGAGTCTGTCGCAGGGTGACCTTGACCTGCACGGCCGCGTGAGCGGGGGGCGTCGCGGGGGACATGGTGTCCGGGCCTGGCGCCGGCTGCGCGCAGCCGGCGAGCGCCAGCGCGCCGCAGCAGATCCCGATCAGCAGGCCGAGGTTTCTTCGCACCCGCATACCAACAATGCTCATGTCAACAAGGCTCATATCAAGAAGGACGGAACGGACGCGGATTCGGTTGCCAAGCCCGATTCCCTGGTGTGCGACAATATCGGGGTCCGCCGGGTTCTCGCAGTGTGGATGCCGTTCCTGGTGGCGCAAGTGGCGTTGATGGCACAACTTGCGCTGGTGCGGGCACTGATCAGCACGGACGCGGTGGCGTAACGTGCACGTAACATGGCGGAAATTGCCCGGAAATACCCGGCCGCGACGGTCACCTCGAAACCAGCGCGGTGAAACCACCGCATTCCGAGGGGATCGCCCATGACCGCCGCACCCGTTCGTTCCGGCGAGACGCGCCAGCCGCGTCAGGCGCGCCGGTCGCGGGCGGATCGGGCACGGCAGGTCGCCGACGTGCTGCGGCAGCAGGTGGTGCGCGGCGCCTTCGCGGACGGCAACCTGCCGGATGAACGGCTGCTCGCCCTGGAGTTCGGCGCGTCGCGCAACACCATCCGCGAAGCCCTCGACGTGCTGCGCGACGAAGGGCTGGTCGACCGAGTGCCCGGCGTCGGCACCGTCGTGCGCAACGAGAAGTACGCGCACGGCCTCGACCACGCTGCTCGGGCTCGCCGAGACCCTGCGCGGGCACGGCGAGGTCAGCAACGAGGTGCGCACGGCGAGCCTGGTCCGTCCGCCGGCGACGGTCGCGGCGCGGCTGCGGGTGCCGGACGGCGAATCCGTCGTCTACGTCGAGCGGCTGCGCAGCCTCGGCGGCCTGCCGCTCTCGCTCGACCTGACCTATCTGGTGCGGGACATCGGCGAGCCGCTGCTCGCCGAGGATCTCGCCGGCACCGACATCTTCAGCCTGATCGAACGCGTGTCCGGCCAGGGCCTCGGCACCGCGCCGACTGCAACTGGAGGCGGTCAACGCCGACGCGCACTCGGCCGCCCTGCTGCCGATACCGCAAGGGCGCGGCGCTGCTGATGGTCGAGCGGCTGACGCACCTGGCCGACGGCCGCCCGATCGACCTGGAGTACATCCGGTTCCGCGGCGACCGCCTGGCCATGTCGGCCGAGCTGCCGCGTAGGCGAGGGGACGCGTGATGGGCATCCTGGTCCGCCGCGCCCACGTCGACCTGCGCCGGCAGGCCAGCGCGCTCTGTACCGGCTGATCCATCCGGAGTCCCCAGCCAATCCGGCCGCGTGCGCGGCCGGCCGATGCCCCCCGCTCCGAACCAGGAGAGCTCGAATCAGGAGAGCGCCATGCCCATTGTCCAAAGCCGGGTCGACGTCCCGGTGACCATCGACGAGTCCCTGTGCATCGAGGGCTGCACGGCTGTGCGTGGACATGTGCCCGCTCGACTCGCTCGCCATCGATCCCGAGACCAGCAAGGCCTACATGCACGTCGACGAGTGCTGGTACTGCGGCCCGTGCGCGGCCCGCTGCCCGACCGGCGCGGTCACCGTCAACATGCCCTACCTGCTGCGATGAAAGGCGGAACCGGCCATGAGAAACCGACTTGTCGCTCGCGATCGCGGCGCTCACGCTGCCGTGCTGCGCCGGGCTGCTCTGCGGCGTCGGCCAGCGATGCCGGTGCCGTGCACGTCGTCGTCGGCTACCAGTCCAAGACCATCAACACGGTCACCGCGGGCACGCTGCTCCGGTCCCTCGGCTACTTCGAGCAGCGACCTTGCCGCGCTCGGCCGCAAGACCGGCAAGAAGTACACGGTGAGTCTGGGAGAACTACTCCACCGGCGCGCCGATCACCGCGCAGATGATGGCCGGCAAGATCGACATCGGCTCGATGGGCGACTATCCGATGCTGATCAACGGGTCGAGCAGTCGCAGCACGCTCACCGACAACCGCACCGAGATGGTCTCGGTGACCGGCTACAACCTGCGCGGCGCGCTGAACATGCGTCGTGGTGCCCGCAACTCCTCGACCGCGACGCACGTTGCCGAAGCTCGCCGGCCAGAAGGTCTCCACCAGCGTCGGCTCGGCCGCGCGACGGCACCCTGGTCCAGGCGCTTGCCGAGGCGGAGATCGAACCCGTCCAGCGGGGTCAAGGTCAACCAGCGACCCGTCGGTCGGCGCGTCCGCCCTGCAGGCAGGCAGCGTGGCCGCGCTGGCGCAGTTCGTGGCCTGGCCCGGCCAGCTGGTCTGCCAGGACCAGGCCAAGCTGCTCTACGACGGCGGCCGACTGGACGTGCCGACCCTGCACGGCGTCGTCGTCCGGCACGGCTTCGCCCGGCCAGACCCGGCCGTGGTCAGGCGTTCCTGCAGGCGCAGATCGCAGGCGACCGACTACCTGCACGCAGCACCCGTTGGCCGCGGCCGAGCCGGTCGCCTCGGCAACCGGGCTGCCGCCGGAGGTCGTCTACCTCTACAACGGTCCGAACGGCATGGCCACCTTCGACCCGACGGTCAAGCCGCAGCTGCGCGCCGCGCTGCGCGGCGACGTGCCGTTCCTGAACTCCATCGGCGTGCATCAGCACACGCTCGAACGTGAACTCCTTCATCAACGAGGACCCGCTGCGCGCCGCCTACGGCTCGGCCTACGCGGCCGACGACGCCACGACCACCAACCCGGCCGCGATCACCGGCACCGACGCGGCCTGCGCCATCCCGGTCAGCGACCCGGCGACGGCCGGCGAGGTCTGGCTGGCCGGCGAGGAGGTACACGCATCCGGCGGCGACCCCGACCTGCCTGCTCCGCTACATCAAGGCCGAAGAGGCGGCCGGAAAGAAGGTCCGCGCCGCCTACGTGCCGGACGCCGCGACCGGCACCCGCTGGTTCGCCGACAAGGACGTCTGGGTCGACGATCCGAGCAAACCGGCGAACGACCGGCTGCTGCCCTTCACCACGGAATCGGGCGCCCGCGCCTACCTGGCCGCGCATCCAGGAACCACCCGGCTCAGCTACACCGCCGCGCTCGCGGCCGCCCAGTAGGGAGCGAGGCCCCATGCAGACGTCAGTGGCGTCACCCGCTGCGGAACCGATCGTCGCGCTGGTGCGACCGGTTGCCACGCGCCGAGGAACCCGACAACGACCGGCCGCGTGCGCTGGCTGGTGCGCGTCGGCTCGCTCGCCGTCGCGCTCGGACTCTGGCAGCTGCTCACCGCAGGCCACGTCCGCGCCTGGCTGCGGTTCGACGAACTGCCGACGCCCGCGTTGGGTGGCCAGGACTTCAGCCACCAGCTCGGTACCGCCCAGTACTACCAGGACGTCGGCGACAGCCTGCTCCGCATGCTGTCCGGCTTCGCCATCGCCGCGCTTGCTCGGCATCGGTTTCGGCATCGCGGTCGCCCGCTCGCGGGTCGCCTCCGACCTGCTGCAGCCGCTGTTCGAAGCGGTCCGGCCGATCCCGCGATCGCACTGGTGCCGATCGCGATCCTGGTCTTTCCCGGCAACGAGCAGGGCATCGTCTTCATCACCTGCGTCGCCGCGTTCTTCCCGATCCTGGTCAGCACCAGGCACGCGGTGCGCGCGCTGCCGACGATCTGGGAGGACGCGGTGCGCACCATGGGCGGCGGCCGGTCGCGCGTGCTGCTCTGCGGTCATGCTGCCCGGCGCGCTGCCCGGAGTGTTCGGCGGCCTTTCGGTCGGCATGGGCGTTTCCTGGATCTGCGTGATCTCCGCCGAGATGATCTCCGGCCAGTTCGGCGTCGGCTACCGCACCTGGCAGGCGTACACCGTCGTCGACTACCCGGGCGTCGTGGTCGGCATGTTGACCATCGGCCTGCTCGGCTGGCTCACCTCCAGCCTGGTCGAACTGACCGGCCGCCGTGCCACCCGTTGGCTCCCGCGAACCGAGGTGTCCGCATGACCACCGCGACCCGTCCCGGCACCGACCTCCGCCTGACCGACGTGTCCATCGGCTACCGGAACGCGGTCGTGCTGGATGGCCTTGATCTGCACGTCCGGTCCGGCGAGTTCCTTGTCGTCATGGGTCCGTCCGGCTGCGGCAAGTCGACCCTGCTGCGCGCACTCGCCGGCCTGCGCGCTCCCGACGCCGGCGACGATCGAGACGACCGGCGCGCGCCGGGCGCGCGCTGGTGTTCCAGGACGACGGCCTGCTGCCCTGGCGTTCCGCGCGCGCCAACGTCGAACTGCCGATGGCCATCAACGGCGTGCCCAAGGCGCTTCGCCGCGCCCTCGCCGAGAAGTGGCTGGCCAAGGTCGGCCTTGCCGGCGCGCAACGATCCCTGCCCCGCGCCCTGTCCGGCGGCATGCGCCAACGCGTGCAACTGGCAAGGGCACTCGCCGGTTCGCCGGGGCTGCTGCTGATGGACGAGCCGTTCGGCGCGCTGGACGGCCCGTCCCGCACCGCCATGCAGCGGCTGCTGCTCGACGTCCGGTCCGACGAGCCGGTCACCATCGTGTTCGTCACCCACGACTCGGCCGAGGCGCTCGCCCTCGCCGACCGGGTCGTCGTGCTCGGCGGCACGCCGACCCACATCGTCGCCGACCTGCCCAGTCCGGTCCACAAGCGACACAACTGCGCCTCGGCGCGCTGCTCGCCGACGCACTTGAGGAGGCCACCGCGTGATCGACATTCCCGAAGTCACCGACGCCGTCAGCGCTGGCGGCCGACGTCCTGGTGATCGGCGGCGGCACGGCGGGCACGATGGCCGCGATCAGCGCCGCCGAGCACGGTGCGTCCGTGCTGCTGCTGGAAAAGGCGCACGTGCGGCACTCCGGCGCGCTCGCCATGGGCATGGACGGCGTGAACAACGCGGTCATCCCCGGCAGGGCGACGCCCGAGGACTACGTCGCCGAGATCACCAGGGCCAACGACGGCATCGTGAACCAGCGCACCGTCTACCAGACCGCCACCCGAGGCTTCGACATGGTGCGCCGGCTGGAGCGCTACGGCGTCAAGTTCGAGAAGGACGAGCAGGGCGAGTACCGCGTTCGTCGGGTGCACCGCTCCGGCAGCTACGTGCTGCCGATGCCGGAGGGCAAGGACGTCAAGAAGGTGCTCTACCGCGTGCTGCGCACGAAGCGCGATGCGCGAGCGGATCCGCATCGAGAACCGGGTGATGCCGGTGCGCGTGCTCACCGAGGACGGCCGGGCGTGCGGCGCGGTCGGCTTCAACACCCGCACCGGCGAGTTCGTCACCGTCCGCGCCGGCGCGGTCATCCTCGCCACCGGCGCTGCCGGACGGCTGGGCCTGCCGGCGAGCGGTTACCTCTACGGCACCTACGAGAACCCGACCAACGCCGGCGACGGCCACGCCATGGCCTACCACGCGGGCGCCGAACTGTCCGGCATCGAGTGCTTCCAGATCAACCCGCTGATCAAGGACTACAACGGCCCCGCGTGCGCCTACGTGGCCAACCCGTTCGGCGGCTACCAGGTGAACAACCAGGGCGAGCGGTTCGTGGACTGCGACTACTGGTCCGGCCAGATGATGGCCGAGGTGGCGCGCGAGATCGCCTCAGCGCGCGGCCCGGTCTACCTCAAGCTGACCCACCTGCCCGACGAGACGATCACCGCGCTGGAAGACATCCTGCACACCACCGAACGGCCGACCCGAGGCACCTTCCACGCCAACCGCGGCCACGACTACCGCACCCACGACGTGGAGATGCACATCTCCGAGATCGGCCTGTGCGGCGGCCACTCGTCGTCCGGCGTGTGGGTGGACGAGCACGGCGCGACCACCGTGCCCGGCCTCTACGCCGCGGGTGACCTGGCCTGCGTGCCGCACAACTACATGATCGGCGCGTTCGTCTTCGGCGACCTGGCCGGCACCCACGCCACCGGCTTCGCGCGCACGGCCGACGTGCCGGCCGCAGCTCCCCGCCGACCAGATCGAGGCCGCGCACGAGCTGATCTACCGCCCGCTGCGCAACCCGGACGGGCCCGCCGCAACACCAGGTCGAGTACAAGCTGCGCCGCTTCGTCAACGACTACGTCGCGCCGCCCAAGAGCGGCGCCAAGCTGGCCATCGCGGTCGAGACGTTCGAGCGGATGCGCGAGGAGATCGCCGCCGATGGGCGCGCGCACCCCGCACGAGCTGATGCGCTGCGTCGAGGTGAGCTTCATCCGCGACTGCGCCGAGATGGCAGCGCGATCCTCGCTGGTCCGAACGGAGAGCCGCTGGGGCCTGTACCACGACCGCATCGACCACCCCGACCAGGACGACGACGCCTGGTTCCACCACCTCAACCTGCGCCGCACCGCCGACGGCCGGATGGAGTTCCTCAAGCGCCCGGTCGCCCCCTACCTGGTCCCGGTCGAGGGCTACCACGTGCCGGACAACCGGCAGACCCAAATCCTCGGCCCGATGCCCGACACCCTCGCCCCGGACCAGACCACCGCGCCGACCCACGCGACCGAACAGTCGACCTCGGCCCCGACCTCACCGCGCATCATCGAACTCATCGCCCTTGCCGACGAGCAGCCCGACCTCGCCCGCATCCGGCCCTACCTCACCGATCCCGACCCCCAGGTCCGCAGGACGGCCGTGTCGACCCTGACCGAACTCTCCCCAGCCGGCGTAGGGCTCGCCCTCGCCGCGACGCTGGCCGACGAAGCACCGGAAGTCCGCGCCTCGGCAGCCGAGGGCCTGCGCGAACTGGTCAGCGTCCTGGTGGCGGACGAGTCCCTGCGCACCGCCCTGATCGCCGCCCGCACCAGCCCCGACCCGCTGGTCCGCGCTGCGGTCCTTGACCTGCTGCGCGAACTGCGCATCGGCGACCGCGCCGTCTTCTCGGCGGCCCTTGCCGACGCACGCGCCGATGTCCGCCTCTGCGCCGTGCGCGGCCTGGTGTCCGTCTCCGCCGCCGATCTGCTGGCCGCCGCCGTGGCCGACCCGAGTCGCGAAGTCCGGGTAGCGGTCGCCGCCGGCATCGCGGCACTGGCCGACCCGAGCGTGGCATCGTCGCTGATCACGTTGGCCGGCGACATCGACCCGCTGGTACAGGAACAGGCCCTGATCGCGGCGGCGGCGATCGGCTGCCCAGCCCCGTTCCCGCGCCTGGCGATCGAGGCGTTGCGCAGCCCCAACTGGCGCGTTCGCGTCGGCGGCGCGACGGCCCTGAGCGGTGCCGATCGCGAGACCGCCATCGGTCAGCTCCGCGCCGCGCTCCGCGACACCAACCTGGACGTCCGCAAGGCCGCGGTCCAGGCACTGGCGCCGTGGAGCGGCGACCCGGCCGTCGACGAGGCACTCGCCGCCGCGACCGCCGACGCCGACGCGGATGTCCGCGCCTACGCCCGCAACGCCCTCGCGCGCGCCACCGTCACGTCGTAGCGCTATTGCCGAATTCGAGCGATGAGGCTACGAAGACAAGGTGGCCCAAGAAACCAGCTCGCCAACGCTGCCCCTACCAACGCTGCCCCTGCCGGACGAATCCGTGTGCCCTTTCGGCCCCGTGCCGGAGGTTCGACAGCTCAGGGAGGACAATTCCGCACTCGTCCAGGTTCAGTGCCCGACCGGAATCACCGCCTGGTTGGTGACCCGCTACGCGGACGTGCGCGAAGTACTGGGCGATCCACGCCGATTCAGCAGTCGAGGCGGCAGCGCGGGCCACCTCCAGAACAACATGCCGGCGGACTCGCCGATCGAGGAAGGCGACTTCTTCCGCATGGACGGCGCGACGCACCTGCGTTTTCGTCGCGCGATCGCCCCCGCGGTGAGCACGGTGAAACGGATCGCGGAAATCCGGCCGATGGCGCAACGCATCGTCGACGACACGCTGGACGCGCTGGCAGACCAGCCGCACCCGATCGACCTGCACGAACAATTCTCCAAGCCGGTTACCACCTCGGTCATCGCGCAATTGTTCGGTGTCCCCTACGCCGACCGGGAGGTCTTCCACCGGGTCGCGCAAAGCCTGTTCAGCACGGCAACGGATGCGGACGATTTCGGCGAAGCGCTGGCGCCGTTGTTCGGCTACGTGAACGAACTCCTGGCCGTTCGCCGTGCCGAACCTGGCGACGACGCGCTCAGCATTCTCATCCGGCGCAACGACACCCTGGCCCAACCGCTCACCGACCTCGAACTCATCAAGATCACCGCCGGACTGCTCGCCGCGGGCTATGACACCACGGCAAGTCTGATCACCTACGGCCTGCTGGCGCTGCTGCGGTTCCCCGAGCAGTACGCCCTCCTGCACGAGGACCCGACGTCGGTGACCGGTGCGGCCGAGGAACTGCTCCGGCTGCTCGCCGACGGTGGCGGCCTGCTGCGCATGGCGACCGTCGACACCGAGATCGGCGGAAACCCGATCGCCAAGGGCGAGTACGTCGTCGTGGCCGTCCAGGCCGCCAACCAGGACCCGCGCCGGTTCACCGACCCGGATCGGCTGAACGTCACCCGAACCGACAACCACCACATGGCCTTCGGCTTCGGGCCGCACCAGTGCGTCGGCCAGCAGGTCGCACGGTTGGAACTGACCACCGTCCTGGACATCCTGCCCCGCCGCGTGCCATCGCTGCGACTCGCCGTTCCTTTCGACGAGATCGAGTTCAAGACCGACACGCTCATCTTCGGCCCCGCGCACCTCCCGGTCACCTGGGACGAGCTGCTCCCGCGCACGTGACATGGGGGTCGATTTCGGCAGGACCGCCAACGACTACGCGCGTTACCGGACCACGTTCCCGCCCGAGTTGTTCACCCGCCTCGCCGAGCTGAACATCGGCGTTGCCGGCCAGCGGATCGTCGATCTCGGCACCGGAACCGGTGTGCTGGCCAGGGTGTTCGCCGCGGCCGGGTGCGCGGTGACCGGTCTCGATGTCGCGCCGGAAATGCTCGATCAGGCTCGGCAACAGGACGGTACGGCCGGTGTTTCCGTGACCTACCAGCTCGGCCGCGCCGAGGAGACCGGGCTGCCGGGCAACGCGTGGGACGCGGTGACCGCCGGCCAGTGCTGGCACTGGTTCGACCGGCCGAGGGTCGCGGCCGAGGCCCGCAGGCTGCTGGTGGACGGCGGCTCGCTGGCCATCCTCTACCGCGACTACGTCGCCACGGCCGGCACGGTCGGCGCGGCGAGCGAGGAACTGGTCGGCGTGTACAACCCGACCTGGCCGATGACCGGCAACTTCCAGAGCCACCCGGAATGGGAGGACGAACTGCGCGTGGCCGGCTTTGGGCAGGTCGAGCGATTCGGGTTCGACGTGCCGGTGGAGTTCACGCACGAGCAGTGGCGTGGACGCATGCGCAGCTCCAACGGGGTCAGCGGCAGCCTGACCGACAAGCAGGTGGCCGCGTTCGACGCGGACCTCGCCACACTTCTACGCGAGCGGTTCCCGCAGGAGCCGCTGCGGATTCCACACCGGATCTGGAGCATCGTCGCCAGCGCGAGCCGAGTCTGACCGGTTGTGCGGCAGCGCAAGATAACCAACTTTGCCCGCCGCGTAAACCCCTCGATCGGACCTGTTTGTTCGCGCAGGCGAAACATACGGTGTGATCGCAGCTGGACGGGGCCGCCTGCGATCACACGAGTCCGACGATGTTTGGGGTTTGGGAATGTTGAGACGCACGATCATGCGTGGCGTCACCTGTGCCGTCGCGGCCTCCGCCGTGCTCGGCATGGCTGGCGCGGTCTCCGCGAGCGCACAGGACGCGGGTGCGCGCAGCCAGTTGGCCGACAGTGCGCCCGCCTGGATGGCCCATGCGAAGCACACCGGTCAGCCGGCTGCGAGCAGCGCGGTGAACGCCCGCGTGTACCTGTCTCCCAACGGCGGCCTCGACAAGCTCCGGGCCGCCGTCGCCGCCGTGTCGACTCCCGGTAACCGCGCCTATCGGCACTTCCTCACGCCCGCCCAGTACGAGGCCGCGTACGAACCGACCGATGCGACCGTGCGGTCGGTGTCGTCCTGGTTGACCTCCGCCGGACTGAAGGTGACCGGGATCGATGGCCAGCACCGCTACCTCACCGTCACCGGCACCGTGGCCGACGCGCAGCAGGCGTTCGGCGTCTCGATCCAGCGTTTCTCGCACGACGGCCAGAACGTGCAGGCGCCGACGGGTTCGGTGACCGTGCCCGCCGCGCTGTCCGGTGCCGTGCTGAGCGTGACCGGCCTTGACACCAGCCAGCACGCGAACACCACGACCGACACGCCGATTCCGCCGCCTACCGGGTTCGACAACGCGCGACCCTGCTCGATCTACTACGGCCAGTTAGCCGCGACCTACCAGGGCGACTACCGGACCAAGCTGCCCAAGTACGACAACAAGACGCTGTCCTACGCGCCGTGCGGCTACACCGGTCCGCAGTTCCGGGCCGCTTACGAGGGCAACACCGGACTGACCGGCAAGGGCGTCACGGTGGCGACGACGCTGTGGTACGCGTCGACCACGATCGCCAAGGACACCGCGACCTACGCGGCCAACCACGGTGACGCCGCCTACGCACCCGGCCAGCTGACCCAGGCCAAGTACCCCAAGTTCAACGTGACCTCCGCGTGCGCGCCGTCCAACTCCTTCCCCGAGGAGGCGCTGGACATCGAGGCGGTGCACGCGATGGCTCCGCAGGCGAACATCCGCTTCTACGCGGCCAAGGACTGCTACGACACCAGCCTTGTCGACAACCTGGCCAAGGTGGTCGACGAGAACAAGGCGCAGATCGTGTCCAACTCGTGGGGCGAGCCGGAGGAGGGCGAGTCGGCCGGCACCATTCCCGCCTACGAGCAGGTCTTCATGCAGGGCGCGCTGCAGGGCATCAGCTTCCTGTTCTCCTCGGGTGACAGCGGTGACGAGGTGGCCAACACCGGCCTCAAGCAGTCCGACTATCCGACCTCCGATCCGTACGTCACCTCGGTCGGCGGCACCACCACCGCCATCGACGCGAACGGCAACCTGGCCTGGGAAACCGGTTGGGGCACCGACAAGTACACGCTGTCCGCGGACGGCACGTCGTGGAACCCGGTCGGTTACCTCTACGGCGCCGGCGGCGGCTTCTCCTCGCTGAACAACCGGCCCGCGTACCAGAACGGTGTGGTGCCGGCGAGTGCTCCGCCCGGCCGCGCGGTTCCGGACGTGGCCATGGACGCCGACCCGACGACCGGCATGCTGATCGGGCTCACCCAGAGCTTCCCGGATGGCGTGCACTACGGCGAGTTCCGTGAGGGTGGCACCAGCCTGGCGTCCCCGCTGTTCGCCGGCATGACCGCGCTGGCGCTGCAGAACGCGGGCGGTGCGGCCGGTTTCCTCAACCCGGTGATCTACGGCAACGTCAAGTCCGGCAACTTCACCGACGTGCACGGCGCGCCGGTGGACGCGGGTGCGGTCCGGCCGGACTACGCGAACAGTGTCGACCCGTCTGGCGGCATCCTGTACTCGGTGCGCACGTTCGACCAGGACTCGTCGCTGAGCATCGCGACCGGCTGGGACGACGTGACCGGTGTCGGCACGCCGAACCCGGGCTGGCTGACCGGTCTCAAGGCGAAGTCATCCAAATAGGACTGTGAATGCGTAGGGCCCCGGCCCCGTTCCCGCTCATCGGCGGGGCGGGGCCGTCGGCCTTGCTCAGGGGCAGTGTTCAGAGCAGTGGATGCCCATGCCGCACCAGAGCAGGTCGATCAGCCGGGTGGCCTGTTCGCGCCAGTCGCCGTGCGGGTCGAGGTGCATCAGGCCGGCGAGGCCGCGCAGCACCAGCTCCGGGGTCAGGTCCGTGCGCACGGTGCCGGCCTCGATGTTCGCGGTCACCAGTGTGGCCACTCCGCCGATGATCGCCTCGAACGCGCTCCTCGGCAACGTCTCCTGGGACGATGAGGCCGCGCTCAGCGCGGTGGCGAGGCCGTACTTGGTCATCATGTACCTGGCGAGGTGGTCGACCACCCACAACCGGAACGCCTCGTCCGGCCGGTGTCGGTTGAGCAGCACCGGGATCACCTCGACCAGGTGGTCCACCTCGCGCTGGTAGACCGCGAGGATCAGCGCGGCCGGGGTGGGGAAGTGCCGGTACACCGTGCCGACGCCGACCTCGGCCTGCTTGGCGATCGCGTTGAACGAGACCTCGCCGGATTCGGCGAGCGACTCGGCCGCCGCGCACAGGATGCGTTCGTGGTTGCGCCGGGTGTCCGCGCGGCGCGGGCTGACCGATCCCGTCGTCATGCCTGCCTCCCGGCGCTGTCGTGTGCGAACCTGGACTTACTCCGGGCTGAGCGTAGTCGTTGCGTACCGGATTATTATCCGATAGCCTCGATTTCTGTGAAGCGGATGACTATCCGCTTGATCTGCCCAGTCGGGAAAGCGAGCCAGTGGACATCTCACTCGAAGTCAATGGCCGGACCGAGCAGCTCAGCATCGATCCAGGGGTCACCCTCCTGGACGCGTTGCGCGAACGGCTCGACATCACCGGCCCGAAGAAGGGGTGCGACCGGGGCCAGTGCGGTGCCTGCACCGTGCACGTCGACGGCCGGCCCGTGCTGTCCTGCCTGACCCTGGCCGCCACGGTGAGCGCGCCGGTGACCACGGTCGAGGGCTTGTCCACCGAGGACGAGCTGCACCCGGTGCAGCGGGCGTTCGTGGAGCAGGACGCGCTGCAGTGCGGTTTCTGCACGTCCGGCCAGATCATGTCCGCGGTCGCCGCGGTGGAGCAGGGCGTCGAGGACGTCCGCGAGTTCATGTCCGGCAACATCTGCCGCTGCGCGGCCTACCCGAACATCGTCGCGGCGATCGAGCAGGCGAGGGGGCCGATGCGACCGTTTGAGCTGACCGCGCCCACCACCGTCGCCGAGGCGATCGGCACGTCCGGCTCGCCCGGTACTTTCCTCGCCGGCGGCACCACACTGGTCGACCTGATGAAGCTCAACGTGCTGACCCCGGGGCACGTCATGGACATCAACGCGCTGCCGTTGCGCGGCATCGAGACCGACGAGGACGGAACCTGCGGATCGGCGCGCTGGAGCGGATGAGCGACGTCGCCGCGGCATCCCGGCGTGTCCACCCGGCGATCTCGCGCGCCCTGCTGCAGAGCGCGTCGCAACAGCTGCGCAACATGGCCAGCATCGGCGGCAACCTGTTGCAGCGCACCCGTTGCGGCTACTTCCGCGACGTCAACATGCCGTGCAACAGGCGCGAACCGGGCAGCGGCTGCTCGGCGATCACCGGCGCCAACCGGATGCACGCCATGCTCGGCACCAGCGACTCCTGCGTGGCGACGCACGCCAGCGACCTCGCCGTCGCCCTTGTCGCGCTGGACGCGCGGGTGCGCCTGGCCGGGCCGGACGGCGAGCGCACCGTCGCGCTGGCCGACTTCTACCGGCTGCCCGGCGACACGCCCGAGGTGGAGAACGACCTGCGCCGATGGCGAGCTGATCACCGAGGTGATCGTGCCCCGACTGGACTGGGCGAGGCACTCGACCTACGTGAAGGTCCGCGACCGGCAGTCCTACGAGTTCGCGCTGTGCTCGGCCGCGGTCGCGCTGGACATGCGTGACGTCGCGATCGCCGACGCGCGGGTGGCGGTCGGCGGTGTCGGCACCGTGCCGTGGCGCCTGCCGGCCGTGGAAGGCGGCACTGCGCGGCGCGCCGGCGACCGTCGCCGGCGTTCGAGGCGGCCGCTCGGTTGCCGCCGACGGTGCGCGGCCGTTGTCGCGGCAACGGGTACAAGGTGCCTTGCTGCGGCGGACCATCCTGCGCGCGCTGCTCGAACTGACCGGCTGGAGCTGACGAAGCCACCGAGGGGAGCCGCGATGACCAACCGGGTGGACGGGCCCGCTGAAGGTCACCGGCCGGGCCAAGTACGGGCTGGACCACAACTTTCCCGGCATGGTCTACGGATACATGCTGATCAGCACGATCGCCAACGGCGAGATCGAGGCCATGGACATCACCGCGGCCAAGAGCGCGCCGGGTGTGATCGGCGTGTACTCGCCGTTCGACCCGCTGGATCCTGGCCACGCCGTCGCTGCCCGTGTTCGGTGAGACCTGGGTTCCGTTGCAGAACAGGGAGGTCACCTACTACGGCCAGCCGATCGGCTTCGTGGTGGCGGAGACCTTCGAGCAGGCGCGCGACGCGGCCATGCTCGTCGAGGTCACCTACCAGCAGCGGCCCGCGCTCACGTCGTTGGAGGAGGGGCTGGCCACTGCCGAGGATGGGCCGCCGGCCCGCGATGGTTCCCCGTCGACGCTGGCCGTACTCACCGACGGCGTCGAGTCCATTGAGGACGCCATCGCGGCCAGCCCTGTCGTTGTCGAGCACACCTACCGCACCGCGACGCAGAACCACGCCGCCATGGAGCCGCACTCCGCCGTCGCGGTCTGGGACGGTGCCGAGCTGACCATCTACAGCGGAAACCAGGGGTCGAACTTCCAGTCCGAGGAAATCGCGCAGGCGCTCGGTCTTGACCCGTCTGCCGTGCACGCGTTGAACCCGTTCGTCGGCGGCGCCTTCGGCGGCAAGGGCCGCACCTCGGCGCCTGCGTTCCTGGCCGCCGCGGCGGCCAAGGTGCTTGGCCGGCCGGTGAAGGCCGCGCTGACCAGGGAGCAGGTCTTCACCGCGACCGCGGGCCGGGCGGCGACCGTGCAGAAGATGACGCTCGGCGCGGACCACGACGGCACGCTGATCGCGCTGCGCCACGACGTCCTGGTGCAGCACGCCGATGGACCGCTCGTTCGTGGAACCGACGTCGCACGGCACCTCGCGCGAGTGGTACGCCACCAAGAACTTGGGCATCAGCCAGAAGATCGTGCCGCTGAACATCCCGCCGACCACGTTCATGCGCGCGCCCGGCGAGGCGCCCGGTTCGTTCGCGCTGGAGAGCGCCATCGACGAACTGGCCATCGCGCTGAACATGGACCCGATCGAGCTGCGCCTGCGCAACAACTCGACAGCGCCGCCCGGCAAGGATCTGCAGTGGTCCAGCAAGCACCTTGACGAGTGCTACCGGATCGGCGCCGCCCGGTTCGGCTGGGCGAACCGCTCGCCCAACGGCGCACGTGGACGGTGACTGGCTGGTCGGCATGGGCACCGCGACCGCGATGTTCCCCGCCCTGCGCTTCCCGGCCACGGTCGAGATCGCGTTCCGCGAGGACGACACTGCGACCGTCGGCACCTCCGGCGCCGACCCGGGCACCGGCCTGCTGACCGTGTTGTCGCTGGTCGGCGCGGAATCACTGGACATACGGCCGGACCTGGTCAACCCGAGCCTCGGCGACTCGACGCTGCCGCCGGGCGGCCTGTCCGGCGGTTCGACCGCGACCGCGAGCGCGGGCACGGCGATCATGATCGCCGCGGCCAAGCTCATCGACGACCTGCTCGCGCTGGCGTCCTCGGCCGACGGCCCGTTCGCGGGCCAGGAGGTCTCCTACGCGGCGGGCCGCGTGCTGGCCGACGGCCGGTCCATGTCCTTCGGCGAGGTCCTGCGCGCCACCGGCCGCAAGTCGTTGGCCGCGCAGGGTTCGTCCGCGCCCGGCGAGGAACTGACCAAACACTCGTTCAGTTCCTTCGGCGCCCAGTTCTGCGAGGTCCGGGTGCACCGCCTGACCCGCGAGGCGCGGGTGTCGCGGCTGCTCGGCGTGTTCGACGCGGGCCGGATCATCAACGACCAGACCGCGCGCAGCCAGCTCATGGGCGGCATGATCTGGGGCGTGTCAGCCGCTCTGCACGAGGGTCTCGACATCGAGGCCAACGGGCGCTTCGCCAACGCCGACCTCGCGGGCTACCTGGTGCCGGTGAACGCGGACATCCCGATCGACATCGACGTGCAGTTCGTCAAGTACCCGGACACCCTGCACAACGCCATGGGCGCCAAGGGAGTCGGCGAGATCGGCACGGTCGGCATGGCCGCCGCGGTGGCCAACGCGATCCACAACGCCACCGGCATCCGCGTGCGGCACATCCCGATCATGATCGAGGACCTGCTGGTCGACTAGCTGAAGTCCAGGACGAGGCGGCCGCGTACGCCGCCTGCCGCGAGTCGCCGATGTGCCTGTGCCGCCTGTTCGGCGGGCAGCACGTCGGCGACTCGCAGCGTCAGCACACCGGTGCTGGCCTGATCGCGCAGCCGCAGCAGGCGGGCGTGATCCTCAAGGATCTCAAGCACCCGCGTCTGGTGGAGGTGAATGTCCCGCTCGGTCGGCCCGGCCCAGCCGCGGATCACCGACAGGCCGCCGCCGTCGCGGATCGCCGGCAGCACCAGTCCGTCCAGCACGGCGCCGTCCAACAGGCCGTCGACGCCCTCCGGGGCGAGTTCACGAAAGCGCTTGGCCACGTCGTCACCGCGCGCCACCACCTCGTCCGCGCCGAGCCCGGCCACCAGTTCCCGGTCGGCGTCGGACGCGTCGGCGAGCACCCGCAGACCGTCCGCTTTGGCCAGTTGGATCGCGTAGCCGCCGAACGCGCCGGCCGCCCCGGTGACCGCGACCGTGCCGCCAGCCGGGACGGCGAGTTGATCGAGGCCAAGCCGGGCGGTCATGGCGTTCATCAGCAGCGTCGAAGCGGCCGGGAAGTCGGCACCGTCCGGGATCGGCGCGACGGAGTCCGCCGGCACCACGATGTAGTCCGCGTACGCACCGCCGCGCGGCCGGTACGGCTGGACGACCGCGATGACGGGATCGCCGGGCCGCAGCGTGGTCTCGGTGTCCGGGCCGATCGCGTCGAGCACGCCAGCCGCGTCCATGCCGGGCACGTACGGCCCCGGCCAGTTGAGCCGCTCGGCGCGCGTGCCGACCCGCAACACCGTGTCGGTCGGGTTGACAGCGGCCGCGTGCACGCGAATCCGCACCTCACCCGCCTCGGGTTCGGGCATCGGGATATCCAGCACCCGCAACACCTCGGGGCCGCCGAACTCGGTCAGACCGATTGCTCGCACGAGATCACTCCTTGTTCGTCGCTGATCGAACACTTCGACCCTAGCGACGACAGGTGCCCGTTAGCCAGGTGCGCTCACTACCAGGCAGGCGGTTCCGCGCTCGGGAACAGGATCGGGCTGAGCAGATAGCGGGCGCGCTCGGGCGTCGGCTCGTTCGCCAGCCTCGGCACGATGGCCGCGCGCAGTTCGGCGACCATGGCGTCGAGTTCCGCGCTGCTGAGCCAGATCCCGTGTTGCAGGTAGCCGACCGGGTCCTTTCTCGGATCGGCGTCGTCGCGGTCGAGGTAGGCGTTGAACTCGGCGACGAGCGCGGCGACGGCCGAGGCGAATCCGCGCCGATGATCGTCGGGGGTGAGCGTGGCCGCGGTCTCGGGATCGATGGACGCGCGTTCGGCGCGCAGCCGGTAGAGCCGCTCGACCGCGCCGCGCACCCGGCGTTGCTCGACGACCTCAAGGACTCCGCCCTCGGCAAGCAGGTCGACGTGGCGATAGACGGTGGCCTTGGACACGTCCGGCAGGAGCGTGCCGATCTGCGCGGTGGTCAGCGTCCGGCCGCCGCGCATGGCGTGCACGATCCGCAGTCGAACCGGGTGTCCCAGCAGTTCCAGAATGTCCACTACCGAACGATCTCATAGTCTGATAATGTTCGCAACATGCGAGAAAAGTTGAGTGTGGACCCGGCCGAGGTCGCCGCCGCCGTGGTCGCCATGGCCAACGAGGGTCGGTTCGCCGATGTCGAACGGTTGTTCGCCGCTCGGCTGCGTGCCGTCGTCTCCGCTGAGACGTTGCGGGTGGACTGGGTGGGCGAGATGGCTCGGATCGGCGGGGTGTCCTCGGTCGGGACACCCACGACCGAGCCGGGCCATGCGGGTCTGGTGCGGGTGAGCGTTCCGGTGTCCGGTCTGGACGGTGGTCTGGTCGTGGTGATGTCCGTCGACGACGAGGGTCAACTGCACGGCCTGCGCCTCGCCCCTCGGGCCGAGAGTGACTGGGCACCGCCGCCGTACGCGACGCCGAGCCGGTTCGTCGAGCACGAGGTCACCGTCGGCTCCGGCCCGCTCGCCGTGCCCGGCACGCTCACCCTGCCACGAGGCCGCGGCGCACGACCGGGCGTCGTGCTACTCAGCGGCGGCGGAGCGTTCGACCGGGACGAGACCAGCGGCGTGAACAAGCCGCTCAAGGACATCGCGTGGGGACTGGCCAGCCGGGGCGTCGCCGTGGTCCGCTTCGACTCGGTCACCATGGCGCACCCCGAGGTCGCGACCGCGCCGGGCTTCACCCCGACTCACGAGTACGTGCCCTCCGCACTCGCGGCGATCGCACTGCTCAAGCGACAGTCCACTGTGGATGCTGAGCGGATCTTCGTTGTCGGGCACAGCATGGGCGGCCGGATCGCGCCAAGGGTCGCCGCCGCCGACCCCTCCGTCGCCGGTCTGGTGATCATGGCAGGCGACAACCAGCCCATGCACCACGCCGCCGCCCGCGTCGCCCGCTACGTCGCCTCGATCAGCCCCGACTCGATCCCGAGGGGCGCACTGGACGCAGCCGACCGGCGGGCGGCCCTCGTCGACGGCGCCGACCTCTCCCCGGACACGCCAGCGGCCGAGCTGCCCTTCGGCTGGTCCGGTTCGTACTGGCTGGACCTGCGCGCCGACGACCCGGTCGCCAGGGCGGCCGCGATCGCCAAGCCCATACTCATCCTCCAGGGCGCCCGCGACTACCAGGTCACCGTCGCCGACGACCTGGCCGCCTGGCGCGCGGGCCTCGCCGACCGGCGCGACGTCACCATCGAGCGTCTACGAAGCGGACGACCACTTGTTCTTCCGCGGCGAGGGCCCATCGACTCCGGCCGGTTACACCCCGCCGCAACACGTCGACCCGGACGTGATCGCCGACATCGCCGACTGGCTCATGCCGCGCACCGGCTGGCTGCGCAGGAGGAGCTCTCGCCGAGGCTGATCTCGATACGCTCACCGGGGTAGCCACCGCTGGTGAAGGAGTGTCGACGTGCGTCTGAGTCCGCGAACCGTACGTGAGATCGACTCGCCCATGGCCGGGACGTACGCCTTGGTGTCCGGCCGAAGCGGCGAGCGGCACCTGCTCGACCTTGCGCAGGCCGCGCCGAGCTACCCGCCCGCGTTGGAGGTCATCGAGCAGGTCACCAAGGTCGGTCAGGAACCGAACGGCGCCGCCTATGTGCCGGCCCCTGGCCTGCCCAGGTTGCGCGAAGCGTTCGCCGCCGACCTCAGCCGCGCCCACCGCAGCCGGATCGGCGCGGACCAGATGGTCGTCACGGCAGGCTGCAACCAGGCGTTCTGTCTCGTCGCGCAGGCACTGGCCGAACCGGGCGACGAGATCATCGAGGCGCTGCCGTACTACTTCAACTACGACATGTGGCTGCGCATGAACGGCGTCGTGCCGCGCTACCTGGAGCCAGGACCCGGCCTCGTGCCGACGCCGGCAGCTGCCGAGGCGCTGATCACCGCGCGCACCAGGGCGATCGTGCTGGTCTCGCCGGGCAATCCGAGCGGTGTCGTTATTCCATCGGACGTGCTGGCCGGCTTCTTCCAACTGGCGGCCAGGCACGACATCGCGCTGATCGTCGACGAGACCTATCGCTCGTTCCGCGGCACGGACGAGCCTGCGCACGCGTTGTTCGCCGATCCGGACTGGGCGCGGACCCTGGTGAGCCTGCACAGCTTCTCCAAGGACCTGGCCATTCCCGGCTATCGGGTCGGCGCGGTGGTCGCGTCGGCCGAGGTGAACCGCGAGGTGATGAAGCTGCTCGACTGCGTGGCGATCTGCGCGCCGCGCATCGGCCAGGAGGCGGCGTGGGCGGGGTTGGCTTCGGCGGGGGAGTGGCGCAGGGCGCGGGCGGCCGAGGTCGCGGACAAGCGAGCCTGGCTGGAAACCGTGATGGCCGATCGGCCGGGCGGGTTCGAGGTGCTCACCTCAGGTGGGTTCTTCGCCTGGGTGCGCCATCCCTTCGCCGGCCGCCCGACCGACGACGTGGTGCGCGAGCTGATCACCCGCTACGACACCCTGGTCATCCCCGGCACCGCGTTCCTCCCCGACGACCGGCAGGTGTTCCGGGTCAGCTTCGGCAACGTGGACAGGGCCGGACTGACCGAGTTCGCCGCGCGCCTGCGCCTGATGGCCGAACAGGCGGACTGATCACGGTTCGGCGGGCGGAGTGGGTGGTACCTCCCTATCATGCGATTCCGAATGTCAACCACGGTGACCGGAATGCTCCCGGGAGGGCTTCGATGACTACGCCTGGTTCAGATCAACCATCGTTCGGCGAAAGCGACTCAGGATCGATGCCACCGCCTCCCTCCTACGAAGCAGGCCCTGGCAGCTCCGGGCCAGGTGCGCCGGTGGCCGCGCCGAGGAACGGCTTCGGCATCGCCGCGCTGGTGCTGGGCATCATCGCGATCGTGCTCTCCTGGTCGGCGGTCGGCGGCATCGTGTTCGGCGTGCTGGCGATCATCTTCGCCGTGCTCGGCATGCGCAGGGCCAACCAGCGCATCGCCACCAACAAGGGCATGTCCATCGCTGGCCTGGTCACCGGCATCGTCGGCCTGGTCATCGGGGTGCTGTTCGCCATCCTGTTCGGCAGCCTGTGGTCCCTGTTCGGCAGCCAGCAGTTCCAGGACCTGAAGACGTGCCTGCAACATGCCGGCAACGACCAGGCGCAGATCCAGCAGTGCAACAACCAGTTCCAGCAGCAGTACCGGCAGCAGCACGGCGGCTGAGCAGAGATCAGCCCATCGGGTTGTCCTTGGCCCGCAGGGTGTCCAGCACCGACGCGTACATGCGCGCCTTGATCGCCTCAAGGGTCGGGCCGGCCTTGCCGACGTGCGACGTGGCGAGTTCCAGCGCGGTCCCACGCACGTCCTGTTCGGCGACGGCCCGATCGACGATGCCGGCGGCGAGCGCGTCGGTGCCGCCGTAGCGACGGCCGGTGGTCATTGCCTCGTGCATCGCCGGCTGCGGCAGGCGGGCCTGGATCAGCGCGGACATGCCCGGCGTGAACGGGATGTTGATGTCCACCTCGGGCAGGCACCAGTAGCCGCGGTCGGCGCGCATCACCCGGAAGTCGTGCGCGAGCGACAGCATCGCGCCCGCCGCGAAGGTGTGGCCCTGGAGGGCGGCGACCGTGATCACCGGCAGCGCGAGCACGCGCGCGAGCAACTGCTGCACGGAGATCACGTAGTCGACGGCCTTCTCGCCGTTGGCCATCAGCCAGTCGAGGTCCAGGCCGTTGGAGAAGAACTTGCCGCTCGCCACGGTCACCAGTGCGCGGGCGCCATCGGCGGCCTCGACCTCGTCCAGCGCGGCATTGGCCGAGGCCAGCCAGTCCGGGTGGAAGCGGTTCTCGTTGTCGCCGATGTCGAGGACGAACACGTCGCCCTGGCGGTCGAGGGTGGGCATGGCGACTCCTTCAGGCAGAAACCCGCTATTACTCATGGGTAACTTATGCCTGGTCGAACTACTCCGCAAGTAGCTCGCTCAGCGCGCCGCGCACAGCGGATTGAGCACGTTGTCCCTTGACCAGCAGGGCGTGTAACCGGCGCCGAGCAGGGTCGCCTGTGCGGAAGGGCTGTTCAGGTACTTGAGGAATGCCTGCAACGGCTCGCCCTGGTCGTCCTTGGTATACAGGTACTCGATGGTCCAGAATGGATAGTCAGGCAGCGAGTCGACCAGCGGGTAGCGGTCGTCCAGGGTCAACGTGACCAGTTGGCCAGCCCGCTCGGCCTGCTTGGTCGCCTCGTCGGACACGTCCGCGTAGCCGACCGCGCCGGGCACCGACTTGACCGTGTCGATCAGGTCCTCGGTGGTGTCCCGCTCGCACTCGATGGTGGGCGCGGTGGCGATCCGGTCCTTGGTCAGGCAGTCGTCCGAGGACAGCAGGCCCTCGGAACCGTGCAGCACGTACCGCTCGAACGCCTGCCGGGTACCGGAACTCGCGCCCCTGCCGACGATCTGGATCGGCTGGTCGACACCGCCCAGCTGGGACCAGTTCGTGTACTGCCCGCCGTAGATGCCGATCACCTGCTGCGTGGTCAACCGGTCGATGCCGACGTTCTTGTTCACCACGAGCCCGTACACCAGCACCGCGACCAGCTGCCGGCGCAGCCCGGTGGTGGCCTCGTCACCTCGGCCGTCGGACAGCGCCGCCTGGTTCGCGCCCGCACTCGCACTGTCCCGCACCAGCTCGCGCACGCCGTCCAGGCTGCCGCTGGAGTCGACGTCGATGTGCGAGCCGGGACAGTCGGTCATGTAAGTCTGGCCGAGGGTCCGCACGATCGGCCCGAACGCGCTGGATCCGGTGATGTTCACGGTGCCGGTCGTGCACTGGACGTCCTGGATCACCGGGTGCTGACCGCCGATGATCGCCTTGGCCAGCACGGTGCCGACCAGCGCGCCGACCAGGATCACGCCGATCGCGGTCGTCACCACCGGCCAGCTGAACCGGCGCTGCGGCTTGCGCTCGATGATGGTGCGCCCGTTGCGGTGGCCGCCGGTGACCTCGTACTCCTTGCTGATCGAGGTCGCGTCCTCGCTTTCCTCGTGCAGCACAACGACCAGGATGAAGCTCTGCTTGCGCCGCAGCCACAACCCGTCCAACCGGACGCTGCGCCACTGCTCGGCCGGCTTGACCTTCTCGACCGCTTGCGACGGTTCGGTCAGCGCATTGGCCAGCCTCCTGGTCAGCATGCTGCGCAGGGTGCGCAGGTTGCGGTGCTCGTCCGGCTCGGTCGGCACCGGTCCGTCGGCGGGTTCGGTCAGCGTGTCCGTGCCGTTGCGGAAGAACTCCAGCTTCTCCCGGACCTGCTTGCGCAGTTGTTCGTCGCTCGCCTCGGAGATCCGCGCGTCCCACACCACCCGGCTGCCGAAGGTGACCTTGAACGGCGGATTGATGTCGCCCTCGTCAATGTCGGAACTGCCGACGTTCCTGATCCGGATCATCAGCACGCTCAGCTTGTCCAGCTGTTCGGCGAGGTGGGCGAGTTCCGGGTGGGTCTGCGTTGTCGCGGAGCGCTGCTCGCTGTCGGGTTCGAGGAAGACCGGGCTCAGGCCGATCTTGGAGTTGTACAACACCTGGTACTGGATGCGTTTGCGCCGGATGACCAGTCGATCCATGATCGGGCTGCCGATGCCGACGGCGGCCGCGACGGCCATCGCGATGATCCCCTGGCTGGACCCGAGCACGTCGACGACCGAATGCATGGTCTCCACCAGCGCCACGGGGTGGTGCCTCCTGTGTTCAGCGATCTCACCACCGATCCTAATTGGCCGATCGGCCAACCAGGACGGATGCATCCGCCGTTCATCCGACGTTGGCCCGTGCGCCACCCCGACGACTGAGCGGTCTCACGGCTTGATCGGTTTGACCGTGCCGTCGATGTCCGCCAGCAGCACGTCGCCGACCACCGCGGTCGACGTGGAGTTGCCGGCGTCGAGGTTGCCGCGCATGCCGAGCCCTGGCAGGGCGTAGAGGGTGTAGCCCTTGGTCGAGTCGCAGCCGAGCGTGTCGCCGACGACGTCGGCGAACGTGGCGCAGTCCGCGGCCAGCATGGCAATCCGGCGGCCCGTCCAGTCGAACGTGCGGATGCTGCCGTCCGGGTCGACCACGGCCAGGTACTCCTTGCCGCCCATTCGGATCGCGACCAGCCCGCCGTTGCTCGTGTCGCTGCCGTCGGTGTCGGTGCCCGAGTAGATCGTGCTGGTCGCGCCGTCGCGGATCGCCATGGACACCAACAGTTCGGTCGAGCCGGACGTCCCGTGCACCAGCCCGCCGATCGCGACGTGGTTGGCGTCCAACGGGACGATCGCCTGGACGGTGTCGATCCCGGCGGAGCGCAGCCAGTCCACGTGCCCGGTGGCCAGGTTGATCGCGGTGACCATGTCCGAGGTGTCGTCGGTGAAGTAGCCCTCGTCGCCGACCACCGCCGAGGTGGAGAACGCGGCGCCCCGCAGGGTCTCCGGGAAGGGCACGGTCCACCTGGTCGCGCCGGTCACCGGGTCGAGCAGCGCGATGCTCTTGGCGTCGATCGTGTCACAGATGATCTTGCCAACGTACGCCGAGCAGGCCGCCACGTTCGGGTTGTGCCACACCAGCGCGCCGGTGCGCGCGTCGACGTCGTCGAGGCCGCCGTTGGAGTTGGTGTCCGTCAGGTCGAACAGGGCGTGCCCGGTGTCCAGCAACATGGGGCTGGTGACGCCCTTGCCCGACCGGCTGAACAGGTACCGGCCGTCGGTCGCGTCGTAGAGGTCGACCTGGCTCGCGCCTGATACGAGGTTCCTGGACACCGCGATCAGGTGTAACCCGGCGTTCTGCACGGACTCGACGACCGGCTGGTCGTTGGCCTCCTCCTGCTCGGCCAACGGCGCCTGCGTCGCGTGCCAGGCAGGCTGGCCGGTGGTCACGCCATAGCCGACGAGCTGGCCGGACGTGCTCAGGCCGGTGATGACGCCCGGCGGGTTCGGCCAGTTCGGGATGTCACCGTCGCCGCTCGGGAACAGCTGGTGCAGGTTGAGTGAGAAGGTGCGCGGCGGCTTCGGGGGCAGCGCCGGCCAGTCCACGAAGCCGTCCGCCAGCGACCACACCTGGATGGCCACGCTCGGTGGCACCGTGGTCGGCGCGGGCATTGGCGTACCGTTCGACGAACATCCGGCCACCGCGCCCAGCGCCACGGCGAGCGCCATCGGCGCCGCAATCCATCGCACCCGCGCAGGCTACCCTCGACAGGTTGCGCGCCAACGACTTCCGGCGTAATTCCGGCTTGCTGCTACCACCCGGGTTAAGTCGCGCGCCCCAGCCGGGTCAACCATGATTGGCCGGTCAGGAGATCGGGAATATTGTGGCCGGGGCACGGCAGTGAGGGGAACGAACATGACACTCGTCATCGACCTCTGCCCACCCGATGCTGCCGGACCGCTACGCATCGGCGCAGATCAGAGCGCGACCGTGGCCGCGCTCCGCGAGTTCGGCGAACCCCGACTGTGCAACGGTACCCCCGGTCGCCGCCCGAGCTGGTTCGTGCTGCGCCCGTCCGGACTGCTCGTCCGCTGCCACCTCGACGGACACGGGGACGTCGGGGCCATCGAGTTCGGCCGACCGACCAACGACGCGGACACCGTCCGCTACCAGGGGATCGACCTGTTCGGCACACCCGCCGACGAGCTCGTTGCCGCGCTGCGCGCGCGAACCACGGTCATCGAGGAGGAACAGGGCTACGCGTTCGTCGCGCCCGACCTGCTGTTGTCCTGCTGGCGCGCGAGCACGCCCAAGGACGCCGACGATGTCGACGGCCGGTTCTTCGACGCCGTGCTGCTCGCCCGGCCCGGCTACTACGACCGAACGTGATGGAGGAATGGCGCGTGAGTCTCGACGAGTACGCCGACCGGATTCTGCCGGCCGACCACGATGCGGCGACGCTGGTCGCGCGCATCGCCGACGACGCGGGCGATCCCTGTGTCGCCGTGCTGCGCGGTACCGAGTTCGCCGACCTCACCAGGGCGGCGCCCACCGTGTCCGCACTGTTCGAACGCGGCGACCACCACGACCTGCTGCGCACCGCGCGGGCCGACCGCATCTGGCCGGTCGCCGAGGTGCTGGCCAACACGCTGCGTGGCGAGCGGGGCCCGCGCCTGCTCAGCCCGATCGATCTACAGGTGGTCAAGGCCGCCGGCGTGACGTTCGTGGACTCCATGCTGGAGCGCGTCATCGAGGAACGCGCCAGCGGCGACCCCGCGCGCGCCCTGGACATCCGCGACCGGCTCGGCGCGGCCATCGGCGGCGCCATCTCCTCGGTGCGGCCTGGCTCGCCGGAAGCCGCGCTGGTCAAGGAAACCCTCAAGGCCGAGGGCATGTGGTCGCAGTACCTTGAGGTCGGCATCGGGCCCGACCCGGAGATCTTCACCAAGGCGCCGGTGCTGGCCACGGTCGGCACCGGCGCGGCCGTCGGCGTGCTGCGCCGCTCGGTGTGGAACAACCCAGAGCCGGAACTGGTGCTGGTGGCGAACTCGGCGGGCCGCGCGGTCGGCGCCACCCTCGGCAACGACGTGAACCTGCGCGACATCGAGGGCCGCAGCGCGCTGCTGCTGCCCGAGGCCAAGGACAACAACGCCTCCTGCGCGCTCGGCCCGTTCGTCCGCGTTTTCGACGAGCACTACACGATCGACGACGCACGCGACACCGAGATCGCGCTGGAGGTGCGCGGCCGCGAGGACGGGTTCGTGTTGCGCGGCAGCAGTTCGGTCGGCCGGATCAGCAGGCCGTTCGAGGACCTGCTCGGCCACGCGTGCGGGCCGCACCACCAGTACCCGGACGGGTTCGTGCTGTTCACCGGCACCCTGTTCGCGCCGACCGAGGACCGCGACGAACCCGGCAAGGGCTTCACCCACCACGATGGCGACGTGGTGTCGATCTCCTCGGAGCGGCTCGGCGGCCTTGTCAACGCGGTCACCTCGGCCGAGGACGCACCGCCGTGGACGACCGGCATCACCGCGCTGTTCGCTGGTCTCGTCCGACGCGGCCTGCTCTAACAGCTCTAGCGGCCTGTTCCAGCAAGCCTGCGCGGCGTGATCAGCCGCCGCGTGACCAGTGCGGCTCGATCGTGCGCCAGTCCGTGGCCCACCGCGCCATCCGCCAGCGGTTGAGCAGCCAGTGCGTGCCGCAGAACGCCGCAGTGATCGCCGCGAGCAGGCCGAGCAGCACCATGATCACGGTGACCACTCCGCGCCAGTACGCCTGGTCCTCGGTCAACGGCGGCGCGACCGGCCAACCCGCGTCGTTGATCCAGATCGGCACGCTCGCCCCGGCCGTCGCGCCGGGCGACACCTCGACCTGACCGGTTCGGACATTACCGGGCTGCGGGTGCCACTCGCCCAGGGTTCGGGCCGAGCCGAGCATCGCGTCCGTGGTGTCGCTTGGCGCGTCCCGCAACAGCAAGGCGGTGACCTGATGCGCCGTCGCGTTCTCCGTGATGGCAACGGCATCGGCGGCTCGCTGGACACCGGCGCCCGTCAGCACCGCGACCGGTACGGCGAGGACGGCGAGTCCGATGGCGACGGCCAGCGCGATGCGCTCCACCCGGTCGGCAGCGCGGCGCAGCGGACTGCTCCGTCTCCATGCGACCGTCGAACGAACCAACCACGAACCGTGCATGACACACCACCCTTGGCGCTCACGCGGGTGGGTCTTCCGTTGTCCTGCCTATCGCTTGCCGACGCGGATTCGTTAGGCGGACGGCATCCTGGACAATCACGACATGGGGATGATCGACGACGGTGACGCCTACCGGTTCAGCCTGCCGTTCCTGACCGGGACGATCCTGCGGGGCGGGTCAGACACCGACGGCCGGTTCGCGCTGCTGGAGATGCGGCTGATGCCCGGTCGAGGCCCCGACCCGCACGTGCACGTTTCCGAGGACGAGTACTTCTACGTGCTGTCGGGCGAGTACCACTTCCGGCTTGGCGACGCGGCGATCGACGCGGGGCCGGGACAGTTGATCAAGGTCGAGCACGGCGTGCCGCATGGCATGGTCGCCGGCGAGACCGGCGGCCGGCACCTGACCATCTTCGTGCCGGCCGGGCCGGAGGGCTGGTTCGTCGAAGCCAACGAACTGGCCAAAAGCGGCGAACTCGACCAGGATGCGCTGGGTGTGCTGTTCGAGCGGTACGGCATGGTCCAGCTCGATCCCTCGGGCACCGGCATGCTCTGAAACGTGCATGAAGGACACGGCAAGCCGCGTTCGGTAGCGTGCACACGATCGCGATGGTGAGGGGGACAGATGGCCGGGAGACCAGCGCGCCGACCGCCGGTCACCGTGCTGGCCGACCTGCTCGGCGGGTCGACCGGATCGGCGTTGCTGATCACCGGTGATCCGGGCACCGGTCGGACCTGGCTCGCCGACACCATCGCGGCCGTGCCACCGGAACCGCTGAGCCGCGCGCTGTCCGTGCGCGCCGCGACCGGCTTCGCCCGCTGGCTGCCGCGCGAACTGCTCCGCCTTGTCGCCGAGCTTCTCGGCGCCCCAACGCCCGAGCTTCGGCCGGGCGCGCTGCGTGAGCTGCTGCGCGCCGAACCGCGCCAGCGCGGCGTGCTGGTCATCGACGACATCCACCTGCTCGACGCGGACGGCGCCGCCGTGCTCGCCGAGCTGCTCGCCATCCCGCCCAGCCTGCGCCCGCAGCTCGCGCTGACCGCGTCGTCCGGCTGGGCCGACCGGCTGCCCGCCGACCTGGTCGACGCGCTCACCGGCCTGCGCAGCCACCGGCTCGCCGGCTTCACCGACGAGGAGCTGCGCGACTTCGGCGCCGACCTGCTCGGCGTCCCGCTTGCCGAGGAGACCGTTGCCGCGATCCGTGCGGCCACGAACGCCAATCCGGCCGCGGTGCACGGTGTGCTCACCGACGCGCTGCGCCGCGGCGGCGTGATCGTGCTGGACGGTACCGCGCGCATCGCCCCGGATTTCCGCCTCGCCCTACCCGACTGGCACCAGCTGCTGGCCCGCGTCGACGAACTCCCCGGCGACGCGCCCGGCGCGGCGGAGCGGATCGCGATCGCCGGCACCGACGCGGGCTGTTCGCAAGCCGCAGTGCGATCGTTGCTGAGCAGCGGGGTGCTGGTGGGGTCGCGGATCGGCATTCCGGTGTTGGCCGACGCGCTGGCGCGTCGCTGCCCGCCATGGCGCCGTGCCGAGATCCAGGCCGAGCACGTCGGTGACAAGCTGGTCGCGGCCGGCAGGCCGCTCTCGCCGGTAGAGCTCGCCGATGACGCGGCGCGCGCGGCGGGCGCGGTGCCGTTCGCGGATTCGCCGCCACCGCACGACCTGGTCGAGCCGGCGATCCGCTACTGGGCGCGGACCGGCCGGTGGGCTCGGATCGCAAGCCTGCCGCGCGAGTCGATCACCTCGGCGACCCTGCCGGACCGGCTGCGCGCCGACCTGCTCACCGGCGGCCTGACCACCGCACTGTCCGATGTGGAGCTTCTGGCCGGCGCGGAGGCGTCCCGGTACGCGGCGGAACTGTTACTCTTCGCCGGCCTGCCGGACCAGGCAGCGGCCGAACTGCCGGAGGACCAACTCGCCGAAGTGGCGCAGCGGCCGCGCATCGCAGCGGACGACGCCGCCCAACTCGCCTTCGCCACCGGCCGCTGGGACGACCTGCTGGCCATCGCCGCGACCGAACGGCTGACCGGCGCCGCCGCGCACCAACTCGCCAGCGCGGAGGAGTCCGCGGCGTTCGCCGCCGAGGTGTGGCTCAACAGGGGCAGGCCCGAGTTCGCGCGGCAGTGGCTGGCCGGCGCGACACCGGTCGGCGAACCGGTGTCGCGTCCGCTGTCCGAATGGGCGGCCGCCGGTCTCGACCTGCTCTACGACCGCCGCGACGTAGCGATCGACCGGCTTTCCTCGGCCCTTGACTGGATGGCCGAGCACCGTTATCCGCGTCATCGCGCGCTGCTCGTCGCCCGGTTGGCCACCGCGCTCGCCCTGGCCGGCCGGCTCGACGATGCGGTCGCCCGCTGCGCCGAACTCACCGATCCGGGGCTGCGCCTGGTCACCGAGCTGACCATCGCCGAACACGGCGGCCCGACCCCGGACACCACATTGCCCGCGCCGTCTGATCCGTTGCTGCTGGCCAGAACCGAGCTCGCGATCGGCAAACGCGGCAGGGACGCCGAGCTGATCGCCTCGGCCGCGCAGCGGTTCGCCGCGCTCGGCGCGATCGTGTGGCAGTTGCGTGCGGAGGGTGCGGCCCGCGCGATCAGCGACTCGCAGCCCTGGGGCGCGCCGACCGCGTCGGCCGACGACCTGATCATGGACCTGGTCGCGGACGGCCTGAGCAACGCGCGGATCGCGGCCCTGGTGCAGCGCAACGAGATGTACGTGAAGCGCCAGGTGAGCAGGCTGTTGCGGGCGACCAACAGCCAGAACCGCGCGCAGCTCACCGCGCGCGCCCGCCAGCCCGTCGGCCCGCTCGCCGAACCGATTCCCGCCGATCCGGCCCTCGCCCTCGCCGAGGCCGACGAGCCGGTCGCGGTGCTGCTCGGCGCGCCAGGCTCCGGCCGCTCCACCGTGCTCGCCCGCACGCGGCAACTGTTGGCAGACAAGGGAACTACCGCCCTGCTGGTGCGCGGCGGACCAGCTGGTGATCTCGCGGTGGCGCTGCGCGTCGGGCTCGGCCTGCCGCGCGCCGGCACCGGCGGCCTCGTCGAACTCGTCGCTGCGGTGCGCGCCGCGCCCGCAACGCTGCTGGTCGACGACGCCGACCTGCTCGATGCCACCGGTCGCGCGCTGATTCGGTTGCTGGCCGAGGAAACCAGGGTGATCCTGGTCGGCAGCGGCTCGGGCATCGGCCTCGACGCCGCGCTCGCCGACCGGGCCGGCATCCGCGTCGAGCCGAAACCGTTGACCGACAACGAGATCGCGGCCATCGCCGCCGACCGCACCCAGGCCGAACTGGACATCCTGCTGCGCCGCACCTCTGGCAACCCAGGCGCGCTTGTCGCGCTGCTCAGCAGCTCGACCAGTCCGGACGGCCTGCTCACCGCGCGATCGGCCGCCCCGTCCCGCGCCTACGCCGAACTCGACGGAAACGTGGCCGCGAGCGTGCTGGCCGCGTTGCCCGGCGATCGGCTGGACGCCATCGAGGCCGCACTGCCCCGCGTCGACATCGACGTTTCCGACCTGCGCGGCACCGGCGCCGCGCTGCTGCGCGTCGGGTTGGTTTTGGAAACCGAGGACGGCGGTCTGACCTTCCCGATCCCGCTGGTGCGCGAGTCGCTCGCCGCGCGGTTGCCCGTCGCGGTGCGCACGGCGCTGCACCACGCGCTCGCCGAGGACGCCATCGCCGCGCGCGGCACCGGACGGCCCGTGCACCGGCACGAACTGGCCGAACACCTGGTCGGCGCGGGTGCGGACTTCGGCCATGCCGAACTGCTCGCCTCGGCCGAACACGTGGTGGACGGCGATCCCGCGCTCGCCTACCGGTGGAGCAGCGCCCTGCTTGCCGCCGACGCCGTCGACCCGCACAACCGGGTCGCGGCCGCGACCCTCGCCGGCCGCGCCTGCTACGCGCTGGCCCGCTATCGGCAGGCCATCGACCTCGCAGGCGCCGCGCTGGCCGCGCTGCGAGAGGACAAGCTGCACGAGGACCACCAGCGCGACACCCTTGTCGCGCGAACCGTGCTGGTCAACTCGCTGGTCCGCACCGGCCAACACGGCGCGGCGCTCGACGTCACCGCCGATCCGGAGGCCGCGGGCGCGGTCACCAGCGGACTGCAACAGGCCAGGATCGCGCTGCTCGGCGAGCGTTTCGACGACGCGCTGGCCACCCTCTCGCAGCTGCGCCCCGCCGCCCCGAACCACCAGGCCGCGCTGCTCGCCGGCGTGCGCATCCTGGCCGCGATCGGCGCGGACGGCGTCGCCTGGCGCGAGGCCGAACACGCGGCCGACATCGCCACCCCGCTGCCGGACGACCGGCTCGAACAGGCAAGGCACGCGCTCGCGTGGGGTGACCTGTTCACCGCCGAACGCTGCGTCGTCGCGGGCGCGCATCCCGCGCCCGCCGCGCGCCGCAGCCCGCCGCCGTCGCTGAGCAGGCTGTCCGCCGCGGTGCTCGGGTTGCGGGTCGGCGACTGGTCGAGCGTGCGCTCGATCGCGGCGGAACACGCGGCGGCCGACGAGGAAGTCACCCACGTCGACGGCATCATCGCAGCGCTGGCCGCGGAAACCTGGCTGCGCCAGGACCAGCCGGGCCGAGCGGCGCAACTGCTCGCCGGCACGTCCGCCGAGCAGCTGTTCGGTCACGTGATCGGCTGGGTCGCGGCAGGCGTCGACCTCGCGGCGGACCGACCGGGGCAGGCCGTCGACGCGCTCGCCGAGCTGGATCGGCGCTGCCGGCGGCTCGGCTACCTCACCGGCCGCGAACTCGTGCTCAGCAGAAAGGTCGAGGCGGAACTCGCCGCAGGCGACCGGCAGGCCGCCGAACGCACAGCGGACGAGCTCGGCGAACTGTGCGCGCGGATCAACACCCGGCAGGCCCGGCTGTACTGGCTGGTCGCGCGGATCACCATCCGGCCGACCGAACGGGTCGCACTGGCCGCGGCACAACTGGCCGACGAACTCGGCGACCGCTTCCTCGCCGCCCGCATCCAGCTCGCCGACGCCGATTTCGGCCGCCCCGAGACGTTGCGCACCGCGTACGGCGCGTTCCGCGAGCTCGGCGCGGTGCGCTGGCAGAAGCTGGCCGCGGACCTGTTGCGGGACAACGGCATCACCGTGCGCCCACCCTCGGTACTCGCCGACGCCGATCGCAGGCTCATCGAGCTGATCGCGGCTGGCGCGACCAATGTGGACGTCGCGGCCGCGCTCGGCGTCACCGAGAAGGCGGTGGAGGGCAGGCTGACCCGGCTCTACCGGCGCACCGGCCTGCGCAACAAGGCCGACCTGGTCCGCGAGTACGGCGTCCGCCGCGACGTGGGCTGACCTGCTCAACGACGCGGCCTGCTCAACGACGCGGCCTGCTCAACGACGTGGCCTGCTCAACGACGTGGCCTGCTCAACGACGTGGCCTGCTCAACGACGTGGCCTGCTCAACGACGTGGCCTGCTCAACGACGTGGCCTGCTCAACGACGTGGCCTGCTCAACGACGTGGCCTGCTCAACGACGTGGCCTGCTCAACGACGTGGCCTGCTCAACGACGTGGCCCGCGCAACACCGGCCGGTGGGTCGTCGTTGGGCGGACCAGCGTCGCCGCTCTCGCTCCGTCCAGCACAAGGTGCCTGGTCAGCTTGGCGACCCGCGCGCACATGTCGGTCAGCGGCTCGATCTCCCGCGTCCGCGCCAGCACGTACTCGCGCACCAGCGGCGGGAACCGGTATGCGTGGGTCGCCGGTTCGAGCAGGCCGCGCTCGATCAGTTCGGCGAGCAACGCGTCCGCCCGGTGCGAGGGCAGGTCCAGCGCGGTCGCGACCGCCGAGCCGGTCACCTCGCCCCGCTGGCGTGCTGCCGCGCGCAATGCCTTGGCCTGTGCCGGTTCCAGGTCGGCGTAACAGCGGTCGAAGATGGCGCGCAGGTGCGGTTCGAGCGACGCGCCGGCCAGTCGGTCCGCGAACTCCGCCAGCGACGCGTCGGGCCGCCCGCGCACCTGCTCGGCGACCGAGAGCACCAGCGCCGGCACGCCAGCCAGCACGTCGAGCAGCCTGCTCAACGCGGCGGGCTCCCGCGCGGTGCGCACCGCGCCGACCACGGTCGAGAACAGCACGGTCGCCGCGTGCCGGGGCAACGGCGTCAGCTCGATCCGCGCGGTGCACGGCAGGTCGGTGCCGCGACAGCGGCTGGTGAGCAGCACAGCGCAGCCCGGATCGGCGGCGAGCACCTGGCGCACCTGCGCCGCCGAGGTGACATCGTCGAGCACCAGCAGGCAGTCACGCGCGGCCTTCGCCGCACGCAGCACGGCCGCGCGTTGCGCGTCATCGGCGTCGGCGGCGAGGAAGAAGCTTTCCGGAAACTGTCGGGCGGTCCAGGTCGCGGTCGCCGTCTTGCCGACACCGGCCATGCCGTGCAGCGCGACGACCGGCGACCCGGACCCCATCCCTCCGGCGAGTTCACCGGCCAGATCGGCCAGTACCCCTGCCCGCCCGAGCAGCGCGGTCTGGTGCGGCATCGCACCGAGCCGCTGCCCGTCATCGGCGCCGCGCCGCACCGCCGGCTCGACTCGGGGCGCGCGCACCGGCCCCGGTCGGTCGCCGGCCAGGATCTGCTGGTGCAGCCTGCGCAGTTCAATGCCTGGTTCGACGCCGAGATCGGTGATCAGCACCCGCCTGATCCGGGTGTACGCGGCCAGCGCCTCGGCCCTGCTGCCGCGCAGCGCGAGCAACCGGATGTGCAGCGCGTGCAGCCGTTCGCGATGCGGATTGGCCGCGAGCGCGCGGGTCAGGTCGTGCCGCACCGCCCGTTCCGGTTGGACGGTGAGATCGAGTTCGACCAGGTTCTCCAGCGCGACCAGCCGAGCCAGGGAGAGCAGGCAGCGATGCCGCTCGGCCAACGGACCCGGCACGGCGGCCAGCGCCGCGCTGCGGAAACAGCCGAGCGCGCTACGCAGTTCGGCGCGGGCCAAGTCCAGGTCGCCGTGTTGCCGGGCGCGCTCCGCCACCGCGATCGCGGTGTTGAAGCGTCGCACATCCAGGTCGATGTCGGCCGGGTCGATCAGATAGCCTCGGTCAACGGTGCGGATCAGCTGGTCGCGTTCGCGGGGCGCGAGATCGGGCTGGAGTGCCTTGCGCAGCGCGGAGATCAGCGCGTGCAACGTCGCCGATGCTTTCTCCGGCGCCGCGGACCCCCAGACCGCGGCGACGAGCTGATCGGTCGTCATCACCCGGCCCGTGTTCAGCAACAGGGCGGTGAGCACGGCACGCCGCTGGGGCGGTCCGATCCGTAGTGGCCTGCGTCCGCGCCACGCGGCGACACCGTTCAGCAGCACGAACCTGACTGGTTCGGTGTTGCTCGACGTGCCCGTCATGCACCTGTCCTACCAGGGCGTAGTCGGCCGGTGGCGCTGCGCGCGCGAGACGTAGGGGAAAGTTCGGTAGGTCGGAAAATCCCGACTACGTCGTGCCACAGCGCGCGGCGCGGAGGAACGCGCTTGCCGCAGCGAACGATTCGGCGTCCGCGACCGCGTCGAAGGCGACACCGGGAACGGTCGACGGCTGCCGGTGGGTGAACCCGTGGCGCGCCCGACCATACATGATCAACTGCCAGTCCGCGTCTGTTTCGCGCATCTCCTCGGTGAACGCGATGACCTGGCTCATCGGCACGTGCGGGTCGGCCGCGCCGTGACACACCAGCACCCGCCCGCCGATCCGACCACGCATCGGGCTCGTCAACGTGCCGTGCACGCTCACCACGGCCGCCAGGTCCGCGCCGCCCCTGGCCAGCGTCAACGCGGCCATGCCGCCGAAGCAGAACCCGATCACGCCGAGCACGCCATCGGCCTGCGCACACCCGGCCAACGCGGTCAGCCCGGCCGTTCCGCGCCGGATCAGCAAGGCCGGGTCGTCGCGCAGCGCGGTAACGCAGGCCATGATCGCCGCGCGATCGCCGGTGACGCCGTACATATCCGCGGCGAGTACGGTGTAGCCGAGTTCGGCGTAGCGTCGCGCCTGGTCACGCGCGTGCTGGTCGAGTCCTGCGCCGCCGTGGATGAGCAGAATCCCCGGTGCTGGCGTGCGTTGATCGTCCCAGTACAGGGCGCCGGTGAGGGAAAGGTCGAGATCGGAGTAGGGGAGTGCGCTGGTCACGATTGCCATGTCGCGCACGATATCCCAACAATTTCGTACTATAGCACAAAAACATTTGTTTTTCAAGTCTATTGTGGACCTATTCGCGCAGGTTCCTGCGCAGGATCTTGCCAACGGCGGAATGCGGCAGCTCGTCGACGAACCGGAACTCGCGCGGCACCTTGAACCCGGCGAGTTCCGCCCGGCAGTGCGCGCGCAGCTCGTCCGCGGTCACCGCGATGCCCGCGCGCGGCACCACGAACGCGACCCCGACCCTGCCCCACCGCTCGTCCGGCCGCGACGCAACGGCCGCCTCGGTGACCGCCGGATGCCCGTAGAGCACGTTCTCCACCTCGCTCGGAAACACGTTCTCCCCGCCAGAAACGAACATGTCGTCCACCCGGTCGACGATCCGGTAGTAGCCCTCCGCGTCGACCGTGGCCAGGTCGCCGGTGTGCAGCCAACCCTCGCGCAACGCCCGCTCCGTCGCGGCCGGGTCGCGCCAGTAGCCGCAGAACACGTTCGGCCCGCGCACCAACAGTTCCCCGTCCTCCGCAAGCCGAACCTCGACCTGCGGATACGGAATGCCGGCGCAGCCCAGCTTGTCGGCTGCGCGATGGCCCGGCACGCACAGCACGTTCGGCGCTGCCTCGGAAAGGCCGTAGCCCTGCACCAGCGTGACGCCGCGCTCGTGCCAGGTGCGCAGCAGCGGTTCCGGCATGGGCGCACCGCCAACGATGATCGTGCCGAGGCTGCTCAGGTCGGTGTCGGGAAAATTCGGGTGTTCGGCCAGGAACAGGTAGTTCGCCGGCACGCCCATCATCGTGCTCACCCGCCGCTCGGCGATCAGCCGCAGCACGCGGCCCGCGTTGAACCCGCGCTCCACCAGCACGGTCGCGCCCACCCAGCAGGCCAGCAGCGGCTGCACGTTCCACCCGCCGACATGGAACTGCGGCAGGATCTGCAACACCACGTCGTCCTCGGTCAGCGGCACCGTGCTGCACAGGCTCAGGTTGGTCCAGAAGCAGTTGGCGTGGCTGAGCGCGACGCCCTTCGGCCGGCCGGACGTGCCCGAGGTGTAGAGCATCAACACCGGATCGTCGTCGGCGACCGGTTCGAGGTCCGCGTAATCGCCGATGGCCGCGAGGCCGGCGAACGTGATCTTGCGCGGCGGCTCTCCCAGCCGGGCAAGCGCCGCCGTGGCCAGCGCCGCGTGCGCGGGATGCACAACGAACAGCGCCACGTCGGCGTGCGCGAGTTGGTCGGCGATCTCCGCGCGACGCCAACCGCCAGGACAGCGGCACCAGCACCAACCGCGCTCGCGCGCACGCGAAGAACAACACGACGTGCGCCGCGCTGTTCGGGGTCAGCGTCGCGATCCGGTCGCCGGGCCGGCAGCCGGCCGCGCGCAGGGTCCTGGCCAACGCGTCGGCACGGCGGTCCAACTCCGCATAGCTGATCCGATCCGTGCCGTCGTCGACCGCGATCCGCTCCGGCGTCCTTCGCGCGACATCGGCCGGCCAGCGACCGAGCGTGTGCAGGCCATCACCAGTCCGGTACGTCCATGGCCCACCGCTCCTCGTCGTCGTTGACATCGTGCCGGTTCGGCGAATACTAATACCTGAATCAGGTCTCATTTTGGAGGTCGATGATGGCAACGACGCCATTGCGGCTGGCCGCGCTGGCCGCCGCTTCCGCCCTGGCCTGCGCTTTGTTCGGCACGACTCCCGCCGCTGCGGCCGGCGTCGGCACGCTGAGCCTGCTCGGCACCACGAACGGCGTCAGCCACGGCTGGGACAGCGTCGAGCACTGGGCCGACACCGACACCAGTTGGCCGACCGACCACTACCTGTCCGACGGCCGGCAGAACCAGACCGGCGAGGCCGCGACGCTGTTCGGCAGCGCGCAGCCGCCCGGCTCGCAGTTCCTGCTCTACCGCGCGCCCGGCTGGCAGACCAACACCGGCAAGGCCGTGCTGCTGGTGATGGGCGCCAACGACGACGTCGACCGCGAGTACAGCGACCCGGCAGCGGGCGGCGGCGGGCACCTGCGGCGTGGTGAACTGCCCGAGCACCGGCCTGATGCAGTACCTGTGCGGAGCGGGCTATCGGGTGTTCGCCGTCGACTTCGCCGACACCCAGGGCGACAACTACGAGTGGGCGCAGACCATCTCCGACGCGCTGGCCCGGGTCAGGGCCGGAGACCGGACAGTCCACTGTGGACCTGGTCGCGTGGAGCAAGGGCGCGTTCGCCGCGCGGATGTACGTCGCAGGCGTCGCGCCGTCCTGGGGTCGCGGCTACCAGGGCGACGTGGCCAAACTCGTGCTGCATCGGCAACCCGAACGGCGGCCTCGACTACACCTTCGCGCACGGCACCGAGGGCAACCCGCTGATCTACCCGCAGTGCGGCGGCAGCGCTCAACGGACCGTCGCCAAGCCAGTCCTACATGTGCTACGGCATCATCTATCCGCAGCCGAACCTGTCGATCGACAGCACCTACTTCACCGGCCAGCGGCAGATGCTGGCCCGCTGGGACGGCACCTACGGCGTCGACGAGACCCAGGACGACTGGTACACCACCTACTACGGCGGCACCGGCTACGTCAGCACCAGCAACGGCATCCAGCAGGCCATCAACAACGGCTCGCTGGTCGCCACCATCCGGTCCACGCCGGTCCCGGCCAGCGTGCCGACCTACCTGCTGTGCGGCGGCTCGCCGACCCTGATCGGCTTCTACGACGAGAACCGCGGCCCGAGCGACGGCGTGGTCTTCGACGCCTCCTGCCAGGCAACGGCCGGTATCTCCAACGTCGCCGGCTCGACCATGGTCAGCGGCGACAACCACCTGATGCTCGGCTGGGAATCCACCGCCGAGCACGCCGTCGGCACCTGGCTCGCCTCCTGACTCGACTCGTGACTCGGCTCCTGAAAGGAAAGATGATGCTGCCCAACGGAGTGCGCGCCACCGACGTGCAGACCTCCCGTGCCCGCCTGCACGTGCTGATCGCGGGCGATGCGAGCAAACCGACCCTGCTGCTCGTGCACGGCAACGTGTCCTCGGCCAGGTTCTTCGCCGAGATCATGGCCGAACTCGCCGCCGACTGGCACTGCGTCGCGCCCGACCTGCGCGGATTCGGCCGCTCGCAACGACTCCCCGTCGACGCCCGGCGCGGCCTCGCCGACTTCGCCGACGACCTGCACGCCCTGCTCGCCGAAACCGACCTGATCCCCGATGATCGCAAGGTCACCATGCTCGGCTGGTCGCTCGGCGGGGGAGTGGCCATGCGGTTCGCCATCGACCACCCCGAGCGGCTTGCCGGGCTGATCCTGGAAAGCCCTGCGTCGCCGTACGGTTTCGGCGGCACCAAGGACGTCGCCGGCACGCCGTGCTGGCCGGACTGCGCCGGTTCCGGCGCCGGCACGGCGAACCAGGCCATGATCGACCGCATCGTCGCGGGTGACCGCACCGACGAGAACGGTACGTCGCCGCGCAGGATCATCACCACCCTCTACGGCAACCCGCCGTTCGAGATCGCGCCCGACGCTCTCGACGACTACGTCGAGGGCATCCTCGAACTGGCCATCGGCGACGACAACTACCCCGGCGACACCGTGGCATCGCCGAACTGGCCGGGCAGCGCGCCCGGTGAGCGCGGCGTGAACAACGCGCTCTCGCCCAAGTACTGCGACCTGTCCGGCTTCGCCGACATCGCGCCGCGCCCGCCCGTGCTGTGGATTCGCGGCGACGCCGACCAGATCGTGTCCGACTTCGCCGGCGTCGACATCGGTGCGCTCGGCCAACTCGGCGTCGTGCCCGGCTGGCCCGGCGCTGAGGTCTTTCCGCCGCAGCCGATGGTGTCGCAGACCAGGGCCGTGCTCGACCGCTATGTCGAGCACGGCGGCCACTACCGGGAGATCGTGCTGCCCGGCTGTGGCCACTCGCCGCACCTTGAGCGACCCGCCGAGTTCAACGCCGCGCTCGCCGAGTTCCGATCTGGCATCCTGACCGGGTGACGGGAACCGAATCGGCATCGGCCGACGCGCCGCCACGCCGTCGGGGCGCGCGGCCGGGCAGGGGCGATCGCAGCAGGCAACGCATTCTGGCAGCTGCCGAGCGGGTCTTCGCCGAACACGGCTTCCACACCGCGTCGATCGTGAAGATCACCGAGGCAGCCGGTCTGGCGCAGGGCACGTTCTACCTGTACTTCGCCTCCAAGCAGGCGGTGTTCGAGCAGGTCCTGATGGATCTGAACCACCGCGTGCGCAAGGCAATGGCCGATGGCGCGCGCGGTGCGACAAGTCGCGTCGAGGCCGAGCGCGGCGGCTTCCGGGGCTTCTTCACCTTCACCGCCGAGCATCCGGCGCTGTACCGGGTCATTCGGCAGGCCGAATTCGTCGCACCCGAACTGCTCGAACGTCACTACGCGACCATTGCCAAGGGTTACGTCCACGGCCTGCGCGCGGCCATGCGGGCAGGCGAGATCGCGCCTGCCGACCCGGAAGTGGTGGCGTGGGCGCTGATGGCGGTCGGCGAGATGATCGGTCTGCGCTGGGTGCTCTGGTCGGGCGCGAAACAGATCCCCGAGCACGTCTTCGAGGAGACCATGGCCTTCGTGCGCCGCGCACTGTCCACTGTAGACGAGTAACGGCTCGGCGCCAGATCTCGATATCGGCCAATGTGAAACTCGGACTCGCACTTCTCGCAGCAGCCGCACTCACACTCACCGCGACTGGGGGCGTCGCGAACGCAGCACCAACCGGATTCGACGTTTCCGTGTCACTGGGCGGAAACTTTCCCGCCGGCCCGCACTCGTTCGGCAATTTCGGGGTGAACTGGACGAATTCCGGTTCCATCGACGTCGCCGGCGTCACGCACCTGACGGTGCACCTGCCACCCAGCCTGACCACCAATGGTGCGCTGATGTACGTGCAGCCCGCCAACTACGAGTTCACCGAATGGGTCTCGCCAGACGGCCACGAACTCGACGCCACCTTCATCGGCACCATGACACCCGGCCGGAATACTGGCAGTAAAAGTTACAGCGAGCGTTATTCAAAACTCGTCCATCGTGCAATCGTAAGCAGCCCGAGGTGACTCTACAAAAATTCCTGATCATACCCGGCGTGTCAATAAGACAACGGCCTTTCGCAATGGTTTGATTTGGGTTACCACACCAACAAACCAACCACTGGAAAGACCGTTGCGCTACCATCGTACTACAGGGCTTACCCTGACGCAGATGCAGGAGCTTGTCCGGCGCGTGTCCACGGCTTTGAGCAAGCCGTGGCGGAAGAAGACTGGTCGCCCGAGATCGTGCGGACTGTATGCGGCAGTCGAGATCGCGTGCATGTATATCCGGCACAACTGCACCGAAGAATTTCTCGGCGACTTACGTGGCGTGTCGCAGCCGACCGTGTCGAGAATCCTGGCCGACCTGGTGCCGGCCGTGAGGTCGGTGCTGGCGGAGTTCGTGCCCGACCCGAAGGAGGCGATCCGACTCGTGAAAGGCAAGGTGTGCCTGGTAGACGGCACAATCACCCCCTGCTGGTCCTACGCTGAGCATCGCGAACTGTGGAGCCGCAAGCACGGCACCACCGGATTCTGTGTCCAGTTGATCAGCCTGCTCGACGGCACTCCGGTCTGGATCTCCGAGCCGCTACCCGGCAGCACGCACGACAAGAACGCCTTCGACAATACCGCGACCACGAAAATCGTGAACAAGGCCAAGGCTGGCATCGGCGACAAAGGTTATCAGGGAGCCGCGCTATTCACGCCCACCAAGAAACCCCAGTGGCGCAAGCTCAACAAAGGTGAAAAGAACGCCAACGCCGCACTCTCGGCACTCCGCGCGCCGGTCGAACGGGTCGTGTCCCACTTCAAGAACTGGCGAATATTCCACACCGACTACCGCCGCCCATACGCCACCTATCGCGAAACCTTCGATGCTGCACGCGCATTATTCTTCTTCTCGATCAATGGGAGTTTTGAATAACGCTCAGCATGAAAGTTGAGGTCGATTCGGGTGCCGACGCCCCGTCCGGCGACGCGGTGGCCACCGTGTCGAACACGCTCGACACCGACCCGGCCGACAACCGCGCCTCGGTCCCGGTCACCCCGCCCGACCAGATCAGCCAACCCCTCCCAGCCGCTCCGCGCCCTGTCGTGACCGGCATCGACACGATCAGCGGTCCCTCGACCGGTGGCACCTCGGTGACCGTGCACGGCCAGCACCTTGCCGACGGCTTCGTCCGCTTCGGCACCCAGCTCGCCAACACCACCGCTCCCTCGGCACCGTCCCCGACCTTCACCTGCACCGACACCGCCTGCACGGTCGCCACCCCACCCGGCTTCGGCATCGTCCCGGTCACCGTGACCACTCCAGGTGGCACCGCGTTCGCGGGCGCGTTCGGCTACCTCGGGCCGCCGCCGCCCGCCCCGCCAGCACCGATCGTGCGGTTCCTCTCCCAGAGCAGCGGCCCGGCCGGCACCTCGCTTGTCATCGGCGGCACCGACCTCGACCAGGGCCAGGTCAGTTTCGGCGCCGTCCCCGGCCTGCACTCCTCGTGCGGTCCGACCCTGTGCACCGCCACCGCGCCCACCGGTACCGGTCAGGTCCAGGTCACCGTGCGTACCGAGGGCGGCAGTTCCGGCCTCCCGTTCACCTATATGTGAGCGGTTGTGCCGAATGGGGGCGGCGACATCACGATGGGTCATAAGAGATCACTCGGCAGATGAATTGTCGGTAATTCCGCGCTCTGGGTACCGTGACGTTTGAATAGCCTGCCGCATGGCTGTTCAAATTGAATAAGGAGCTCACGTGCGCAAGAGAAATGCGATCGCCGCCCTCGCGGCGCTCGGTGGTGTGCTGTTCGCCGCGTCGGCCTGCTTCGGTGCCTCGGCCGACGCGGCCACCCCCGCTCCGTCGCCGCCGCAGGCGTGCACGCCCGTCTATTTCGAGGTCACCCTCGGCCAGGGCATCGATGTCTTCTGCAGTCAGGTGCAGGGGCCGTACCAGGTTATTGCCCAGTGCGACAACGGTGTCGCGTTCTGGTCCGTCATGGGCACGGTGACCACGCCGGGCTCCGGGCCGTCCGTCGCCATCTGCAACGGTGATCTGCTGGCGGCCGCACATGTCGTCAGCTATTACGTCACGCAGGAGATAATTCCGGTCCACCGGTGAACTGATCAGCCGCCGAACCAGCCCGGCACGTCCAGTCGGAATCCGTCGGTGGGCACGACTGACCGCAACGCGGTTTCCATATCGGCGAGTCGGTGTTCGCCGATGGTCGTCGCCCATTCGGCGTGCAGATCTTCGAAAATCAGCGCGGAACGAGCCAGCATGTCGATGCCGCGCGGGGTGAGGCGGATCAGCTTCCGCCTGCCGTCCACGGCGTCGTCAACGCGTTCCACGTAGCCCATCGCGGCCAGCCGATCCGTTGTCTTGCCTGCGGCCTGTTTCGAGATGCCCAGTCGCCTGCCGATCTCGCTCGCCGTCGCCCCGGCCGGCCCGATCGCCTGGAGGGCGAAGCCGTGCGCGGGCCGGGCGTCCGGATGGCCCTGTTTGGCCAGTTCGGCGTGCAGCCGGTCGATCATCGTGCGGAAGCCGGCGAACAGCAGCAACGGCAGCACCCAGCCGGGTGTCGTGTTTTTCGGGGCCTCAGGCATTGGCAAACTCGACAACCTGGTTTACTGTCTGGACAACCACGTTGTCGAGTTTACCCAGGAGTTGCCATGTCCTTCGTCCAACACACCGTCGACACGGCCCCGCAGGCCAGCCGCAGATTCATGACCGCGACCGCCGACCGGCTCGGCTACCTGCCTGCCGGCGTTTCGCTGCTGGCCGAGTCGCCGCAGTTGCTGGAGGGATTTCTCAAGCTCAGCGCCTTGTTCGAGGCGGCGAGCCTGACGCAGGTCGAGCGCGAGGTGCTGATCATGACCATGGCCACGCACAACGGCTGCCACCTCTGCGTCGCCATGCACACCGCGAAACTCACCCACATCGACGCCGATCCCGACCTGATCGCCGCCCTGCGCGAGCGACGGCCGCTGGCCGATCCCCACCTGGAAGCCCTGCGCGTGTTCGTCCTGGACGTGCTCGCCACCAGGGGAGCACCGGCCGATGCGTCGCTGCGCGCGTTCCTGGACAGCGGCTACACCCACCGCAACGCGCTGGAGGTCGTGCTCGGCATCGGCACCTACACGATGTCCACGTTCGCCAACCGGCTCACCGACGCGCCGGTCGACGATCAACTCGCCGCGTTCGCGGCCTGATCACTCGAACATGGCCTCGTAGAGGTAGTTCTCGAAGGGCAGGTCGAGCCGGTCGAGCACGCGACGGTAGGCGGCGGTGGCCGCGATGTCGATCGCGATGCTCTTGCGGTCGCGTTGGTAGGCGTCGATCGCGATGCGCAGCAGCGCCTCGACATCCGCGTCGCCGGAGACCGGCGTGAACAGCAGGTCCATGGCCTGGCCCGCATCGAGTTCGACGGCGACCCTGCGCACCTCGGCCAGATCGGCCTCGGCCAGGTCGCCGCGCCGCAACGCGACCAGCTGGGGTGACAGCTCCGCGGCGCTCAGCGCCAGCCACGGGGGAGCCGGACGCACCTGGTCGGCAACGGCGTCGGCCAGGCGTGTCGCGGCATCCGTCTCGGACTCCATGCTTTCCAGGAACTCGCACGCCACGACGCCCGGGATCAGCAGCCAGCCGGTCGGGTCGACGTCGGGCAGGCTGGCCGGATCGACAGCGGGCCAGGTCTGCCACGCTCCGCTGGTGTTGTCCTCCAGTTCGGCGAGCGCCGTCACGTGCTCGGCCGCACTGCTCCGGTGGCGCCGGACGACGAGCCTGCTCGCGCCGCCCACCAGATCGGCCAGCTCGCGAAGGCGATCCGCCAACCAGCCGGGGAAGTCCTGCTCCCGCATCAGCGCCGCGGCGAGCGCGTCCAGGGCCTGGCGGTCGTAGGGGGCGGGCGATCGAGGTTGGCGGGTCGATCCGCCGAGATCGGGACTGGCCGGGATGTTGGACCTGGACAGCGCTTCCGAGCTGCCCGGCTCCTGCGCGCTGAACCAGATCGCCGCCTCCTCGAACCAGTCGCGCGCGTCCGCTGCCGATTCATCGGACTCGACCCGCTCGACCCGCCCGGTCGCCTCGCCGACCAGGAACACCGACCGGGTGACCTCGTCGTCCAGATCCGACACCGGATCGCCGTCGGCGATCATCTCCGGCGCGTACACGCACCAGCCACCAGCGAACTGCGCTGCGTGCAGGCCGACCGTTGGATAGTCAAGCCCCTCGTTGCGGATCTCCGCCAACACCAGGGAAATCGCCCGCGCAGCGTCCATGGGCTTCAACATAGCGGACCTATGCTGGTGTCCGTGACGCCCTTTCCGAGCCGTCCCATCGACTGGCAGCGCACCGGAGCGCACGTGTTCATCTTCGCGGCGCGCGTCGACGACCAGTGGTGGGTGTTGCGGCTCAACGGCTTTCCCGACCACCCTGCCTACACGCTGTTCGTCGACGGCGCCGTGGTCGGTGACGTCCAGGACATCCACGTCGACGCGCAGGGCCGCCCGCCGCTGACCGAGGCGCAACGGGTGGAGGTGCTGACGTTGATGCGCGGCCTCGGACCGTACGGCAGCGAGGTCGGCCAACCGTGCGACGGCGACTGGTGCTGCGCCAACCGCACCGACGACCACGTCAGCATCAGCGATTGAGCTAGTCGACCGGGATGATCTCGGCATGCAGCAGGCGGCCGTCGGCAACGTCCAGCAGCCCGATCGTGCCGTGCGGCTGCCGCCGTCGATCCGTCGGCGAACCCGGATTGAAGATCCGCACCCCGTCCCCGACCTGGTCGAGCGGAATGTGCGAGTGTCCGAACACCACCAAGCCGGCCGAGGGAAATCGCCGTCGCAGCCGCGCCGTCCGCCCGGTCGCCTGCCCGCTGTCGTGAATCATCGCGACCGCCAACCCGGCGATCTCGAACTCCAGTGTCTCGGGCGCACCCCATGCCACCACGTCCGGCCCGTCGTTGTTCCCGCACACCGCCCGCACCGGCGCGTACTGCGCGAGTTCGTCGAGCACCGCCGCGACGCACACATCGCCGGCATGCAGGATCAGCTCAGCGCCACGCAGCCGCTCGGCCACCTTCGGCGGGCACGTCTTCCAGCGGCGCGGCGCATGGGTGTCGGACAGTACGACGACTCTCACCCGGCCATCATGCCCGGCCTGTGCGCGGACAGCGTATCGGTACAGAAGTCCAAGCGGCGCAGCGGGTGCCGCTTTTCGGCGCAGCCCGTGCCATGCTGTCCGGACCATGATGCGACACAACAGTGGTGATCGCGCGAACTCGACGGCCGAGCCACTCGCCACCAGCGTGCTGGCGACGGTGTGTCAGTTGACGGATGCCCTGGTCGCGGCCATCCAGGTGGAGAATCCGGGCTACCGCAGCGCGGGCGTGGTTCCGCTCGACGATCTGTGGCACTCCTGCCACGACAACCTGACCCGCGTCCTGGAACTCGTCGCCGATCCACCCGCGCGCGGGCAGACGCCGGACACCGACTCGCGGTTCGACGCGGCGCGGGCGACCGGGCGGCGCCGCGCCGAGCAGCGGATGCCGATCGACGACGTGTTGCGCTCGTTCCGGATCGGCGGACGGCTGGTCTGGGAGGCGTTGATCGAGGCCGCGCGGCAGGACGGCTCGGTGAACACCGATGCGCTGCTTGGCATGGCGACACGCGTCTGGGAGGTGGTGGACAGCACGTCCGCGCAGGTCACGGCCGCGTACCACGAGATGGAACGCGAACTGTTGCGTGCGGACGAGCAGCGCAGGGCGGTGTTGTGGGAGGGGCTGCTGCACGGGCGCGGCACGGATCTCGCCTTCGTGCACGAGGCGTCGCGGGTGCTCGGCCTGCCGGTGGACGGGCCGTATGCGGTGCTGGTCGTCGATGTCGGCGCTGAGGCGGAGCGGACCTCGATCACGGCCGCGCGCCGGCTGGCCGGTCGGGAGATCGCGTCGGCCTGGCAGTCGCGGTCCGAACTGCTCGTCGGGCTGATCGCACTGCCCGAGTCCACTGTGGACACGACGGTGGCGCTGCTTCGCGAGGTGATCGTGGCACCTGCCGGGCTTTCCCTTGTGGCCAACGGCCTCGCCGAGGCCGATGTCGCCTACCGGCAGGCGGTGCTGGCCAGACGGACGCTGCCGGTCGGCCGGGCCGAGATCGCGGTACTGGCGCAACGGCTGCCGGACGCGTTGCTGCTCAGCTCGCCAGAACTCACCGCGCACCTGGTGGATCGCTGGCTGGGCGACCTGCTGCGCGTGCCAGGGCCGGAACGGCGACTTCTCCTTGGCACCCTGCAGATCTGGGTGGCCACCGGCTGTTCCATCCGGCAGACCGCCGACATCGTGCGCTGCCACCGCAACACGGTGATCAACCGGCTGCAGCGGATGCAGTCGATCACCGGCCACGACTACGCCGATCCGGCCTGCCAGGTCGAGTTGGGTCTCGCACTGCGGGCGTCCGTCCTCCTGTCGAGTGACTAGTTGTGCACCGTGCACAGTCGGACTGGACCAGAAGTAGGCAGCGCGACGATAGGCCAAGGGACGCCGGACTGACACACTCTGCGACACCTTCCCTCATGTGTGTCGAGAGGACCTGTTGTGGCGCAACATCGTCGTTCGCCCGAGAAGCCCAACAAAGCGGAGCCACCGGAGAAAAGGCGCATTCCACGTCGCAGGTTCATCGGTTATCTGCTGGCCGCGCCCACCCTCGCGGTCGGGGTGGAACTGATCGCGTCGGCAGCCGACCCGAAGTCGGCCAGCGCGACCATTCCGACGCTGCCGCAGCCGGAGGAGATCTTCGACCTCGGTGACCTGCAGAACCTGGCCGCCGCGCCGACCTCCGGCCTGATCTCGGTGCGGATCAACACCGACGGCACCGCGTCGTTCGCCCTGCACCGCGCCGAGGTCGGCCAGGGCATGACCACCTCGGTCGCGATGATGATCGCCGAGGAACTGGACCTGCCGCTGAACAAGGTCAACATCACGCTGGCCGACGCCCGGCCCGAACTGCTGATGAACCAGCTGACCGGCGGCTCCAACTCGACGCGCAGCATCTACCTCCCGGTGCGCACCGCGGCCGCGATCGCACGGGCGCAACTCGTTGCCACGGCGGCGAAACAGTGGAACGTCACGCCGCAGAGCCTCTCGACCGCCAACGGCATGGTCACCCATTCGAGTGGATTGAGCGCCAGTTACGGCTCGTTGGCCACTGCGGCTGCCTCGGCCACCACAACGCCGGTGGCAGCGCCCGCGCTCAAGCCCGAGTCGGAGTTCACCATCATCGGCACGCCGCAGAACCGGATCGACGCGCTGGACATCGTCACCGGCCGCAAGACGTTCGGCATGGACATGCACGTGCCGAACGCGCTGCCGACCATGGTCGCCCGCCCGCCGACCATCAACGGCACGGTTCAGACGGTGCACAACACGGCCGAGATCCTGGCCATGCCCGGCGTGACCGATGTCGCCGTGGTCAGCCACGGCGTCGCGATCCGCGCGGCCACGTTCGGCCAGTGCATCGACGCGATCCAGAACATCCAGGTCACCTGGGGCCCCGGCCCCGTGGACAGCCAGTCGGACTCGACCGTGCTCGCCGCGCTCAAGTCCGCCGAGATCCCGCTGGCCGTGCCGCCGGTGCTGAGCCAGACGGTCGACGCCGAGTTCACCTTCGCGTTCGCCAGCAACAGCCCGCTCGAACCGGACAACGCCATCGCCGACGTGCGCAAGGACAGCGCGGAGATCTGGTCCTGCCTCAAGGTGCCGATCGACGCGTTGCAGGCGATCGCGGCCCAGCTCGGCCTGCCGCAGAACGCGGTCAAGGTGCATGTCGTGCAGGGCGGTGGCTCGTTCGGCCGGCACCTGTTCCACGACGCTGCCGCTGAAGCGGCCGAGATCTCGCAGAAGATGGGCAAGCCGGTCAAGCTGTCCTGGTCGCGCACTGACAACTTCCGGCAGGGCCGCACCCACCCGATGTGCACGGCCCGGGTGCGCGCGAACTACCTGCTTGGCAACGTGATCAGCTACGAGCAGCGGCACACCGGCGTGCAGACCGATTTCAGCCACGGCCTCGGCGAGATGATCACCGCGACAGCGGCCAGCCTGCCGATCGCCGGCAACCTCAGCTTCGCCGAGTCGATCTTCGAGCTGAGCCAGAGTTCGCCCTACAACTTCGGTGTCACCACTCAGCTGCTCAACGAGGTCCCGCTGGCGTTCAGCACCGGCAGCATGCGCAACATCTACTCGCCGAACGTGGTGTGCGCGCAGGAACTCGTGGTCGACCAGCTGGCCAGGAAGCTGGGCAAGAATCCGCTGAGCTTCCGCCAGGAGTACCTGCGCGACTCGCGGCTGCTCGCCGTGCTGAACAAGGCGGCGTCGGCCGGCAACTGGGGGGCGAGCCTGCCCACCGGCATGGCGCAGGGGATCGCGGTGCACTCCGAGTACCAGGGCGCGATCTGCTGTCTCGTCGAGATCGACTGCCGGCCGGCGACGGTCAGTCGGCCCATCGAGAACGGCGTCTCCGGGCCCCGCGTCACCAAGGCGCTGATCGTGGTCGACCCGGGCTTCGCCGTCAACCCGCGCGGGTTGGAGGCGCAGATGATCGGCGGCATGAACGACGGCATCGCGCTTGCGCTCACCTCCAGCCTGCACATCAGGAACGGCATTCCGCTGGAAGGCAGCTGGGACGACTACTTCTACACCAGGCAGTGGAACACCCCGCTGGACATGCGGGTGATCGTCATGCCCAACACCTCGACCAGTCCGAGCGGTGCCGGCGAACTCGGCGTCGCGCCCGCCTTCGCCGCGGTCGCCTGCGCGTACGCACGCGCCACCGGCACCATGCCGACCTCGTTCCCGATCAACTACGGCACGCTCGGCTTCACCCCGCTGCCGCTCGAACCGTCCACCCCGCAGTCGCCGACCGACGGCCTCGACCACACCTTCTAGGAGAACCGGTGCCCAACCACACCTTCATCCTCAACGGCAAGCAGGTCACGGTCGACGTCGAGGACAACGTCCGGCTGCTCTGGGTGCTGCGCGACCTGCTCGGCGTCACCGGGCCGAAGTACGGCTGCGCCCTCGACGTGTGCAAGGCGTGCACCTGCCACATCAACGGCAAGGCGTTCAACCCCTGCTCGGTGCCGGTCTCGCAGATCAAGCCGACCGACGAGATCACCACCATCGAGGGCCTGCCGGACACGGTCGGCAAGGACCTGCACCCGATGCAGCAGGCGTGGCTCGACGGCGATGTCGCGCAGTGCGGCTACTGCCAGCCGGGCCAGATCATGGCCGCGGTCGCGCTGGCCAACAAGGTCAAGGCCGAGGGCCGCGCGATCACCGACGACGACCTGGACACGCTGCGCAACATCTGCCGGTGCGGCACGTACTCGCGGATTCGCGCCGCGATCAGGACCGGAGCCGCGGACATGTAGCTTGGGGTCGGTGGACGCAGCGGACGCGATCGTCATCGGGGCCGGGCACAACGGGTTGGTCGCGGCCAACCTGCTGGCCGATGCCGGCTGGCAGGTGCTCGTGCTGGAGGCCGCCGACACGCCAGGCGGGGCGGTGCACACGGCCGAGGTCACCGCCCCCGGCTTCCGCAACGACCTGTGCAGTGCGTTCTTCCCGATGACCGCCCTCTCGCCGGTCATGGCCGGCCTCGACCTCGGGTCGCACGGTCTTGAGTGGACGCACGCGCCGCTCGTGCTCGGCCATCTGCTGCCGGACGATCGGTTCGTCACGCTGCACCGCGACCTCGACCGGACCACGGCCTCGATCGCCGAGTTCGCGCGTGCGGATGTTGGCGCGTGGCAGCGGCTGGTCGAGCAGTGGCAGTCGCTGCGTGATCCGCTGCTGGCCAGCCTGTTCAGCCCGTTCCCGCCGCTCCGAGGGGCCGCACGGCTGGCGGGCCGGGCCGGCGTCGCCGAGCTGACCCGGTTGGCCAGGATGCTGCTGTTGCCGGCAAGGCGGCTCGCCGAGGAGAACTTCGCGGGCGAGGGCGCGCGACTGCTGATCGCCGGCAACGCGCTGCACGCGGACGTCGGCATCGACGGTGCGGGCAGCGGCGTGTTCGGCTGGCTGCTCGCCATGGCAGCGCAGGACGTCGGCTTTCCGGTGCCGGTCGGCGGCGCGGGGGAGTTGGCCGAGGCGCTGGTGCGCAGGCTCCGGTCGCGGGGCGGCGAGATCCGCTACGGCCAGCGGGTCCGCGAGATCCTCGTCGGTCGCGGCCGCGCGGTCGGCGTGCGCGATGCCGACGGCGAGCCGATCCGGGCCCGCGACGCGGTGCTCGCGGACGTGCCGGCGCCGACCCTCTACCGCGACCTGGTCGGCGTCGAACACCTGCCGAACCGGCTGCTCGACGACCTGCGCCGGTTCACCTGGGACAGCGGCACCGTCAAGGTCGACTGGGCGTTGTCCGCGCCGATCCCGTGGACCAACACCGAAGCGGCCGAGGCCGGCACCCTGCACCTCGGCCTCGACCTGGACGGCATGACCTGCTACAGCGCCGACCTTGCCCGGCACCGGGTGCCCGAGCGGCCGTTCCTGCTGCTCGGCCAGATGACCACCGCCGACCCGACCCGCTCGCCCGCCGGCACCGAATCGGCCTGGGCGTACACGCACGTCCCGCAGCACGTGCCGATCGACATCCAGGCGGTGGCCGGTGGGATGGAGCGGGTGATCGAGCGGCACGCACCCGGCTTCCGTGACCTGGTGCTCGGCCGCTACGTGCAGGGGCCAGCCGAACTGGAGGGCCGCAATCCCGGCCTGCTCGGCGGCGCGATCAACGGCGGCAGCGCCGCCATCCACCAGCAGTTGATCTTCCGGCCGGTGCCCGGCCTCGGCCGCGCGGACACCCCGATCGACCGGCTGTTCCTGGCCGGCTCGTCCGCGCATCCGGGCGGCGCTGTGCACGGCGCGCCCGGCGCGAACGCGGCACGGGCCGCGCTGCGCAGGGCGGGCGCGTTCGGCGATGTCTATGCCGGCATCATCGGCGGGACGCTGCGCGCGATCTACGCTTGACCGCGTGGATCTGGACACCGCGCTGAGCAGCCTGTACGAGGTGAGCCGGGAGGAGTTCGTCCCGACCCGCGACGACCTGGTCAGAAAGGCGCGATCCTCGGGCGACCGCGAGCTGGCGAGCAAGATCGCGGTCGCGCGCAAGCCGACCGTGGCCGCCTGGCTGATCAACCAGGTCGCCCGCGAATACCCGGACGACCTGACCGCGCTCGCCGAGCTGTCCGACGCGCTGCGCGGCGCGCATCAGCAACTCGCCGCCGACCGGCTGCGCACGTTGTCCCAGCAGCGCAACGAGCTGCTGCGCACCATCGACGACCGCACCCTGCGCGTGGCGAGGCGAGCCAAGATGACCGTGACCGACCAGGTCGCCGAGCAGGTGCGCGAGGCGTTCACCGCAGCCGTGCTCGACCAGGACGTGCTGGCCGACCTGCGCACCGGCCGGCTCAGCACGGTGCCGGACGCCGACGCGAATGCCGGCTGGCCGACCTGGGACGGCATCCCGGCCACCACACCCGCTACCCCTGCCCGGCCAAAGCCCTCTGCCGCGCCGCCGAAGAAGAAGTCCACAAAGGACGAGGAGGAGGCGCGCCGCAGGGCCGCTGCCGAACGACGCGCGGCCCTGCGCAGGGAAGCCGAGGAAGACGCTGAGGAGGCCGAATCCGCGCTGGCCGAAGCTGAAGCGGCGCTCAGCGCGGCCAAACAGCGGGCCGAGGACGCGGACGCCGAGCTGGCGGCCGCGCGCAGCCGGGTCGAACAGGCGCGGTTCGAGCAGCGCACGGCCAAACAGGCCGCCGCTGCTGCCCAACACGAGTACGAGCAGGCCGAGCGCAGCGCACGGGCGGCCCGACGCACCGTCACCGACCTCGGCTGACCCCGCACCGCGCGGTGCACGGGTGGCACTGGTGGGAAATCTGCCAACTGTGGAAAATTCTTGTTCGGTGTCAACGATGGAACTGAGTCGATTCCGCCTCCTAGGGTGTACGAGCGGGGTCTGTCTGCCCGAGGAGAGGGGACATTGATGGTTCGGCGTTCCGTTGCTCGCAGATCCGGACTGGTCCTGGTCGCGGCCGTGATGCTGGTCGGCGGCACGCTGACCGCGACGGCAGGCGCCGCGACCGCGCCCATTACCGCCGAGATCGCTGGGCAGGCCCAGACCATCGCCGGCTTCGGCGCTTCTGGCGCGTGGTGGGTCAACGATCTCGCGCACTACTCGTCGGCCGCGCAAACCCAGGTCGCGAACATGTTGTTCACGTCGAGCGGCATCGAGCTGAGCCAGTACCGGTACAACATCGGCGGCGGGGGAGTTGGCGTCTCGGCCGGCCCGAGAGCACCGCAGTCGCTGATCGACACCAGCGGCACGTACCACTGGTCGAACGACCAAGGCGGGCAGACGTTCCTCAAGCTCGCCGCGCAGGACGGCGTGCCGGACCTGATCGGGTTCGTGAACAGCGCGCCGAGTCAGTGGACCACCAACGGTCGCAACTGCGGCGGCAGCCTCACCTCCGGCGACGAATCCGCCTACGGCACGTTCCTGGCCACCGTTGTCTCCCACTTCGCGTCACAGGGCATCGACATCAGCCAGGTCAGCCCGATGAACGAGCCCGACAACAGCTTCTTCACCTGCGGCCAGGAAGGCATGAGCGTCGGCACCGGCCAGCGCGGTGCCATCGTCTCGGCCGTTGGCAGCGCGTTGGCCGCCGCCAAGCTGCCCACCACGGTGATCGCGGACGAGTCCAGCCAGACCACCCAGTTCACCAGCGAGGTCCCGCAGTGGCTGCCCGGTTCAACGGCCGCCCAGTACGTGTCCGCGCTCGCGCACCACACCTACGACTTCCCAGACAACGGCCAGTTGGAGTACACCGGCGCGGTCGGCGCGCTGAACAACGAACCGACCTGGGCCAGTGAGATCTGCTGCCAGGTCACCGGCGGCGGCTACGGCCAGCAGTACGACCCGACCATCGCGGGTGGCCTCGTGCTCGCCAACTACCTCTTCCAGGACTTGGCCTACACCGGAGATTCCGCGTTCCAGTGGTGGACCGCGCTCTCGCCGGAACTCGGCTGCGACCCGACCGCCAGCGCGTCCTGCGCGACCTCGGTGAACGGCTCCGGCTGGAACGACGGCCTGCTCTACTACGACCCGAACTATGCGAGCGACGGCAACCAGAACATCTACGCCACGAAGCGGTTCTACGTGCTCGGCCAGTACAGCCGCTACGTGCGGCCGGGCGCGGTGCGCTACGCGATCACCGGCGGCCCACCTGGCGTGCAGGCCATGGCGTTCTGGCAGCACAACGCCTGGACCGTGGTGGCCACGAACACCAACACGTCGGCAACCTCGCTGAGCCTGAACACCGACAGCGGCACCCTCACCCCGCAGACCGCGGTGCGGACCAGTGCGACCGAGAACCTGGCGAGCGTGGCCGCGCCCAGCGTGTCCGGTTCGACCATGACCGCGTCGCTGCCCGCGCAGAGCGTGACAACGTTCGTGCTGGGCAGTTCCGGCCAACCGGGCAGCGTCACGCGTGCCCCGTCCGAGCTGATCGGCAACCAGTCCGACCGCTGCCTCGACGTGTCCGGCCAGAACACCGTGAACAACACGCCGCTGGAGCTTTTCGACTGCAACGGCGGCACGAACCAGGAGTTCAGCCTGACCACGTCCGGCCCGATCACCGTCTACAGTGGAGCAAACCAGAAGTGTCTCGACGCGTACCAGCAGAAGACCGCGCCCGGCACACCGGTGAACATCTTCACCTGCAACGGCGGCACGAACCAGCAGTGGACAGTGCACCCGGACGGCGCGATCACCAACAACCAGTCCGGCCTGTGCCTTGACGCCTACAACCAGGGCACCGGCAATAACACCAAGATCGACCTGTGGAGCTGCAACGGCGGCAGCAACCAGCAGTGGCCGCCGAGCTGAGGAGCTCAGGGCGAGCGGGACGGCGGAGCTCAGGGCGAGCGGAGCGGCGCGAGTGACCACCGCGCCGCCGGCCCTGCTCGCCCGCGTCAACCCTCCAACAGTTTGCTCGGCACGACTCGCACCGGGAACGGCCGTCCTGCGTGGAACGCGAGGTCGCCCTCGACTTCCGCGACCTGTTGGTATTGACCGTTCTCGTCGAGTTCGAACACGGTGAGCGTCGGATCGATCGGGTCGACGATCCAGTAACTCGGTGTGCCGAGCCGTTCGTAGAGCGCCTTCTTCAGATGGAAGTCCTTGAGCGCACCGCCCGGCGACAGGACCTCGACCGCCAGCAACGGCGCGGTCGGCAGGTTCGCGTCTGCGAACTCCTCCCGTCTCGCGACCAGGACGTCCGGCAGTACCTGCGTGTTCTCGTTGGGCCGCAACGCGAACGGCGCGAAGATCACCTGAAGGTCGGGCGGCGCGGTGGTGTCGAGCTGATAGGCGAGCTCCAACATGACGGTCTGGTGCTGAATCGTCGGCACCGGACTGACGAGCAGTTCGCCCTCGATGAGTTCGTACCGGTTGCCGTCGTCGGGAAACAGTTCCAGATCCGCGACGGTGAACGCTCGGTCACGCGGCATGATGATGGGTCGGGTTTCGGTCATGAACCCATTGCAGCAACGAGATCCGACAAAAGTCGACCTTGGTCGCCCATTCCGAGCAAACGCCACCCGAACGTGAAACCCTTGCAGCAGACGAAATTCCTGCTCACAGAAACCGGTCGCGTGCCACCGTAGCGGTGGCAGGTGCTTGCTCGAATCATGCTGGTGGGGATGACAATCGAGCAGACCAGTCGCTGCTGGAGTGCTTGACCTCGGTCCGCCAGCGGGCCCTGGCCGATTCCCCCTCCAACAATTCTGCGGGCACCACTCGAACCGGGAACGGTTGCGTGACCTCGAACGCCGCGTCGCCCTTGACCTCCGCGATCTGCTGGTAGCGGCCGTTCTCGTCGAGTTCGAAGGCCGTGAGTGCCGGATCAATCGGATCGATCACCCAGTAACTCGCGCTGCCAAGCCGTTCGTACAGCGCCTTCTTCGTGTTGAGGTCGATGATGGCCGTGCTCGGTGACAACACCTCGACCGCCAGCAGCGGCCCCTTGGGCAGGTTCCTCGGCGTGAAGTCTTCCTCCATCGCCACCAGGACGTCGGGCTGCACTTCCGTGTCCGGGCTCGGCTGGACGGAGAAGGGTGCGTTGAGCACCTGGAAGCCGGTCGGCTGGACGGTCTGCAGCAGGTAGGAAAGCTGTATCACCACAACCTGGTGGTGATAGCTCGGCGAAGGGCTCACGAGCAGCGAGCCATCGATGAGCTCGTAGCGGTTGCCGTCATCGGGGACGTCCTCCAAGTCGCGCACGGTGAACGGGCGACCGTGCGGCATGGCGAACGTTCCGTTCTCAACGACCATGGTTGTCATGGTGCAGCGGGATCGGGCGGAAGTCGACCTTGGATGTCCGTTCTGAGAGAACGCCACCCGAACGTGAAATGGATTTCAGCCACCGAAATGTGCGGCAAGGGCGTTAGCCGAGGGCGACGATCGCTTCGGACGTGGCGACGACGAAGGTGAGCGTCTCCTGGAGGTACAGGTCGACGGTGGTGGCTTCGTGGCTGAGGTAGCCGATCGAGATGTCCTGGCCGATGTGCAGGTCGAAGTCGCCGCCCCTGGTGGTCACCACGAACGCGCCGCTGATCGCGGGCGCCCAGACGATCTCGCCGTCGAGGAGCCGCTTGATGTGCTCCAGCACCGGGTAGCCGTGGTCGCGCGTCTCGCTGACCTGCGTGTACGCGTCCGCGCTCAGCGCGACGGAGTACGGGCCGTTGACGCCCTCGCGGCGCAGCTGGCTCAGCGCGGTGGCGATCGCCTCCGGGTAGTCGCGCACGTCGGAGGGGAGCGCGATGCCGGGGTTGCTCGACGCGGCGCGCAGGCCCTGGATACCGGCGGCCGCGTAGCCCTCGAAGATCAGCTGGTCCTCGGCGAACGCGATCTTGCGCGCGGCGTCCTTCACCGGCTGCCAGTCCGAGTCCGACGAGCCACGCTCGACGTCGTCGATGGCGTCGCGGCTGAGCGTGAACGGCACGCGCAGCTCGACCAGTGCGTGCACCTCGCGCTGGTGGGCGAGCACACCCTCCTGCGGCGCGCTGATGGTGTGCACGTGGCCGGTGCCGACCGCGGACAGTTCAAGTCCGCTCGGCCCGTGCAGGTCGACGACGCGCCTGCCGGCCAGGTTGCGCTTGATCGTGCGGGTCGCCTCCTCCTCGATCTGCGACCAGGCGTCGTCGGAGATGGGGGCGAGTTCGCGATGCAGGTTGTTCATGGTGCCGAGGTCCCTCTCAAACTGCCGATGTTGAGCGATCCGGCGATCGCCACAGGTTCGTCTTCTTCGGCAAGGCCGTCCAGCATCGGCTGCGACGGAACGAAGAACAGGTTGCCGGTGACGGCGGTGCTGAAATCCAGTATTCGGTCGTAGTTGCCGGGCGGGTCGCCGAGGAACATGTTGCGCAGCATCCGCTCGATGACCGACGGCGATTTCGCGTAGCCGATGAAGTAGGTGCCGAACTCGCCCTTGGACACCGAGCCGAAGGGCATGTTGTCCCGGACGATGTCGACTTCCTCGCCGTCGATCGTGATCGAGGTCAACGCGTTGTGCGCGTTGCTCGGCTTCACATCGTCGGCGAGTTCGATGTCGGAGAGCTTCTTACGTCCGATGACGAGTTCCTGCTTCTCGGTGGAAAGCTGGTCCCACGCGGCGAGGTCGTGCAGGTACTTCTGGGTGATCACGTAGCTGCCGCCCGCGAACGCGGGGTCCTCGGCGCCGATGACGGTGGCGGCCATCGCCTCGTCGCCGATCGGGTTCTCGGTGCCGTCCACGAAACCCAGCAGGTCGCGGTTGTCGAAGTAGCGGAAACCGTGCACTTCCTGCTGCGGCGAGACCGCGTCGCCGAGCTGGTTCATGATCTGCGACGCCAGCTCGAAGCACAGGTCCATGCGCTTGGCGCGGATGTGGAACAGCACGTCGCCCTGGGTCGCGACGGCGTGCCGGTTGCCGGCGTGCAGCTCCTGGAACGGGTGCAGTTCCGCCGGCATCGACCCGCGGGCCAGCCTGCGCCACGCGTCGGTGCCGAAGCCGGTGACGCAGGTCAGCGTGCTCGCCAGGTCGCGGAAACCGACCGCCTTGACCAGGCCGCTCACGCCTGCGCACACCTCGCGCACTGCCGCATCGGCACCCGGGTTGATCGTCACGGTCAGGAAGATCGCCGCGTTGGTCAACCCGGTGGCGACGGCCTGCGGCGCGGGCGCTGGCGGCTCGGCCGCATTGCTGGTCATCTACCTGCTCCACGGGGTGAGGATCGCCGGTGCGGCGCGGGTGAACGCGACGTTATCAGGCGTCCGACGCACCGGCACCGCGACGCTGGGTCTACCGCGTTCACGTGAGAAAAGGGTGCACTTCGGGCGGAGCCGGGCCCGAATCGCCTGCCGCTCTTTACTGCGTTCATTCGATGTGGTGGGTGCGGCGCGCGCTGTTTCATGGTGCTCAGCAGCGCAGAGCCAGACGCAGATCCAGCAAGGATCCAGCAAGCAGATCCACGAGGAGCCGTTGAGATGTCGAAGTGGAAGACCCCCGCGGTCGTCGCGGCGGGCGTGCTCGCCCTGTCCGCCACCCTGGCCACCACCGCCGTGTCGGCCCAGCCCGCGCATCAGACGCAGGTTGTCGCCGACCACCACGCCAAGCCGACCGTGGTGCTCATCCACGGCGCTTTCGCGGACGCGTCCAGCTGGAGCAACGAGGTCACCGCCCTGCAACGTGACGGCTACCAGGTGATCGCGCCCGCGGTGCCGCTGCGCGGCCTTGCCTCGGACTCCGCCTACGTCACCAGCATCGTGCGCGACATCGAGGGCCCGGTGGTCCTGGTCGGTCACTCCTACGGCGGGGAGATCGCCACCGAGGTGGCGGCCAGCGATCCGCAGCAGATCAAGGCGATCGTGTACGCGGCCGCGTTCATCCCGAAGCCGGGGGAGAGCGCCGGCCAGCTGTCCACCGAGTTCCCCGGCTCGCTGCTCGGCCAGGACACCACCCACACGGTGAACTTCGCGGGCGGCACCGACCTCTACATCAGGCAGGACGACTTCCGCGCGGTCTTCGCGGGTGACCGCACCGCGACCCAGGCGGAGGAGGCCGCGGCGACCCAGCGGCCGATCGAGGTCTCCGCGCTGAGCGAAGCAGCTGCCGCAGGCGTGCCGGCCGGTATCCCGCTGTACGCCATCGTGGCCGGCCAGGACAAGGCCATCCCGCCGGCAGCGGAGACGTTCATGGCGCAGCGCGCCGGCGCGACGATCTACTCGGTGAACTCCGCGCACGACATGCCGGTCTCGCACCCGCAGGTGATCGTCTCGGTGATCGAGCACGCGGCCAGGTGAACCACGCAGGGACGACCCGCCTGTCAGCCGGCAGGCGGGTCGTCCCTGCGCGGCACCAGGTTGGCCAGCTGCACCCGCGAGTGCACGTCGAGCTTGCTGAACACGGCACGCAGGTGGGTGCTGATCGTGCTCGGCGAGAGCACCAGTTCCTCGGCCGCCGACCGGTTGGTGTGACCGTCGGCGATCAGCAGCGCGACCCTGCGCTCCATCTCGGTCAGCGCGTCCCAGCCGGTTGTCGGGCGTTGCGGGATCGGCGCCCAGCGACGTCGCCGGGCACCGGCCGACTGGAGGAGTCGTTGAACCCGGGTCGCCGATGCGTTCGCGCCGAGTTCGGCGTACCGGTCGTGCGCGGCGTCCAGTGCGTCAAGGCCGGCACCTCGGCCTGCGGTGTCCACAATGGAGCGGCCGTACTCCTCGTCTGCCCTGGCTTTCAGTAGTAGGCGCGGGCAGTCGCGCAACCGGGCCAGTGCCGGCTCGAAGTCTCCTGTGGACAGTGCGTCGACGAGCAGTCGGGCGCCGGTCACGCTCGGCACGTCCGGGTTGCGGTCGGCGCGTTCGGCGAGCAGGTCGGCGACCGCGCGCACGGTGTTCGCGTCGCCGCGACGATGCGCGGCGGCCGCGGCGCCGACCAGCAACTCCTCCGGCCACGGGAAGTCGTGGTCGACTCGTAGCAGCGCCACAATGTCCGCGCCGGTCGCCAGCGCTGCGGCCAACGGCGATGCCGCGTCGCGCGCTGCTGCGCTGTCGCCACGGGCCAGGGCGAGCAGTGCTTCCAGTTCACGAAGGCGCGGTTCGAAGGCGAAGTCGCACAACTCGGCCATGAGCGCGTTCGCGGTCGCCGCCGCATCGGCCGCGTCGTCGATCCGGCCAGCGCCGAACGCGAGTTGCGCTCGCAGCAGCGCGAGCCGAGGCGCCTGCCAGGAGTCGAACCTGGTCACGTCGTCGAGCCCGGCCAGCGCGCCGTCGATGTCGTCAAGTCGCGCCAGGGCCAGCAGTTCGCGCAACGCCACCTGGTCGACCTCGGGCGCGCCGTAGCCGGTCAGTCCCTGCGCGGCAAGGCGTGCCTCGGCCAACAACGCGTGCGTGCGGCGGAGATCGTGTTCTCGGCGCGCTGCCTCGGCCGAGGCGAGGGTGGCCACGACGGCCGCGATCGGGTCGTCGCCCTGCTCGATCGGTTCGGCCGTGGCCAGTGCGTGATAGGCGGACAGGCGGGCGGCGAGATCGGGTGGGGCGCCGGGATCGGTGGTGCGGGCAAGGAGTTCGGCTTGTCGGCCGGTCGACCAGAGCGTCGGCAACAGCAACAGTTGGACCCTGGCGTGGAGTTCGGCGGCCAGCTTCCCGGCAAGGAGGGAGTCCGCGAAGCGGATCGCCTCGGCGAACTGGCGCGCGGCCACCAGGATCGCCACCGCCTCGACGCCGATCTCGCCGCAGCGCGGGTCGTTCGCGTCGGTCAGCTCGAACGCCTGCCGGATGAACGTGACCGACGTGGTGGACATGGTGTCCAACACCTCGTGCGCGGCCTTGCGCAGCACGTCGGCCGCTGCCGCGTCGCCCGGTCCTGCCGTCGCCAGCACGTGCGGCGCGGCCGCGGCGTAGCCGCGACCGCAGGAGAGCAGGTGGTCGGCGATGGCTCTGTGCAGCACACGCCTGCCGGAGGGCGGCAGGTCCTCGTAGACAGCCTTGCGCAGCAGGTCGTGCCGGAACCGCACGGCATGGCCCTCGTCGACAAGCAGCCCCGCGTTGATCGCCTCGACGAGCGGCTCGGTCAACTGCGCCGCTGGCAGGCCGAGCAGCGCGGCAACGTCGTCGAGTTGGAACTCCGGCCCGAGCACCGCTGCGGTGCGCAACAGTTCCCGGCAACGGTCCGAGGTCCGGGCGACCCTGCGCCGCACGCCGTCCAGCAGGCCGATCGGCACGGCCGCCTCGGCCTGGTCCGACATCGCCGGATCGAAAAGCCCTTCCAGCAACTGCACGGTCAGGAACGGGTTGCCGTGCGCGTCGGACAGCCTGCGCGACACCGCGGGGTCCGGGGGTGCGCCGAGCCGGTCGGTGGCGACCGCGAGCACGGCGTCCTCGGCAAGCGGCGCCAGGTCCAGCGAGGTCACCGGCACCTCGGGCCGGGCGGCGTCCACGATCAGCTCCGTGGGGCCACCGGGGACCTCCCGGCCGGCGAGCAGCCAGGCGATCGGCGCGGCGATCAGCCGTTTCGGCAACACCCGCAGGATGAACACGCTCAGCGGATCGCACCACTGCGCGTCGTCGAGCGCAAGCAGGATCGGCGCGTCCTCGGCGCGTCGCTCCAGCAGCGTCGCCAACCGCTCGGCCAGCCACAGCGGCTGATCGTGCACGGACGCCAGGTTCATGAAGTCGGCGGACTCGATCAGCGGCGTCACGCCGAACCGCAGCGCCGGCCCGATCGACGCCAGCGGCGCCACCCGGTCGTCCTCGTGCGCCGCGCAGTACGCGGTGTGGAAGCCGAGCCTGCCCGCCTGCTCGGCAATGGCGCGAACCAGCGCGGTCTTGCCGATGCCCGGCTCGCCGCGCAACACGACCAGCGCAGGCTGCCCGCGTCGCACCGCGCGCAACGCCGTCAGTGCGGCACCCATCTCGGCGGACCGACCCCGCAGCGGCCGGCCGCCGGTCGGGGCCGGTGCCGACGCTCTCGCCCGCTCCACCGTCACACGGCCACTTTAAGGTGCCCGTGTCGGCTTTACAGCGCCATGGTCAGCTGGTCGAATAGCGGCTTCGCAGGTGTCGGAAGGGTCGGTGGTCGCCATGGCCGATCGAGTCGAACTCGCCGAGTTCTACGACGTCGAGCTGCAGAGATACCGCGACGCGTTCCGCGACGCGGCGGGCGTGAAACCCGGCGATGCCGTGCTGGACATCGGTTGCGGGGCGGGGCGGACCACCATCCAGGCCGCGCTCGCGTCCGGCACCGGCGCCGTGCTCGGCGTCGACCTGTCCCGCGCCCAACTGGAGCTGGCTCGCAAGCTCAGCGCGGAAGAGGGGCTGGACAACGTCGGGTTCGTGCAGGCAGACGCGCAGTCGCACCCGTTCCCGCAGGGCGAGTTCGACGTGGCGATCAGCAGGTTCGGCACGATGTTCTTCACCGACCACATCGCCGCCTTCCGCAACATCGCAGGCGCGCTGCGGCCTGGCGGACGGTTCGTGCAGTTGGTCTGGCAGAGCCGGGAACGCAACGAGTGGAGCATCGAGGTGCAGGAGGCGCTCACCCCGGGCAGGCCGGCGCCAGCACCCGCGCCGACCGGGGACCCGTTCGCGCTTGCCGATTCCGGCCTCACCGAGGCGATGTTGCTCGCCGCCGGGTTCGCCGAGGTGCACTGCCTCGATCTGCACGAGCCGATCTGCTACGGCCAGGACAGCGTGATCGCCTGCGACGCGCTGCGCGGGCTGCGCTCGGTCAGCACCGCGCTCGCGGCGATGGACGCGGACGGCGTGGATGCCGCGCTGCTGCGGCTGCGTCGCACGCTCGCCGCGCACCAGCGGCCGGACGGCGTCTGGTTCGACGCACGCGCCTGGTTGATCGTGGCGACCCGGGCCACGGTCCTGCCCTGATTCGGTGCTGCCCTGATTCGATACTGCCCTGATTCGGTGCTGAGCGCGGACTTGACGGAGTCCGGGATTTCGACACTCATGCAATTTGCAGGCAATCACGAGACCTGCATCATCGTCCTGAACTGGCCACCTGGACCACCCATTCGTACCGACGGTGACGGAGCCCGTGCCCAGCGTGCTGGTTTTGGTAATAACATGTGTCCGATCACCGAATCCGAGAGGCGCGGATGGACACGCGGCAGGTCAGGCGAACAGGCAACCGTTGGTGGCTGACCTATCTCGGCGTCGGGATCGCCGTGATCATCGCATACTACGTCGCGGTTCACCTCGGTGCACCCGCCGCGTTGCGGGTGATCCTGTACTGCCTGGCCAGCGCGTCCGCCGCGGTCGCCGTGTTCGCGGGCTGCCTGCTCAACCTGCCGTCCCGGCGCTCCCGCCTGCCGTGGCTGATCCTCGGCGCCAGCCAGGTCGTGTACGCGACCGCGGACATCTGCTTCTACGTCGCGCACGACATCCGGGGCGACACCGACTTCCCTGCCATCGCGGACCCGCTCTACCTCGGCCACTACCCGCTTGTCGTGGTCGGGCTGATCCTGCTGATCAGGCTGCGCACGCCGGGCCGGGACCTGGCCAGCCTGCTCGACGCGGCCACCATCGCGGTGGCCGCGGCCATGTTGTCCTGGCTGTACCTGATCGCGCCGCAGGCCCGCGCTGACGAACCGCTGCTGGTCAAGCTCGCCTCGGTCGGCTATCCGGTGATGGACATCGCCATGTTCGCGGTCGCCCTGCGGCTGATCCTCGGCCCCGGCCGCCGGCCCGGCTCGTTCATGCTGCTCGGCGCCAACCTGTTCCTGATCTTCGCCGCCGACACCATCTACGTGATGCAGCAGCTCGCCGGCACCTACTACGCCGGCAACTTCCTGGACGCGATCTGGCTCGGTGGCAACCTCGCGCTCGGCGCTGCCGCCCTGCACCCGACCGTCGGCCGGATCTCGGAGAAGGCGTCGGCCGACGACATGCGGCTGACCCCGCTGCGCCTCACCGTGCTCGCGGCGGCCGCGCTGATCGCGCCGGTCACCCTGATCATCCAGTACTCGCTCGGCATGTTCCGGGACATTCCGGTGATCGCGGCCGCGTGCGCCGTGCTGTTCATCCTCACCATCGGCCGCCTGGCCGGCCTTGTCGCGCAGCAACGCAGGCTGGCCATCACCGATGTGCTGACCGGCCTGCACACCAGGCGCTTCTTCAGCGCCCAGTTGCCCATCGAGATCGCCCGCGCTCGCCGCGCCGGCACCAACCTCGCCGTGCTCATCGTCGACGTCGACCACTTCAAGTCGATCAACGACAAACACGGCCACCCGGCCGGTGACCGGGTGCTGGTCGAGGTGGCCCGACGGCTGCGCCAGTCGGTTCGCGCCGCCGACTTCCTCGCCCGCTACGGCGGTGAGGAGTTCGCGATCGTGGTGCCCGGTGCGGACCCGCACGAGCTGAGTGCGATCGGCGAACGGCTGCGGATGGAGGTCGGGGCCACCCCGATCGCGGCCGACCCGGACGTGCTCATCGACGTCACCGTCTCGATCGGCACCGCGGGCTATCCCAGGCACGGCAGCACACCGGCCGAGCTGATCACCACCGCGGACCGGGCCCTCTACGCGGCCAAGTTCCAGGGGCGGGACCGGGTCGTGGTCGGCGACACGCTCACCGAGGACATCGTGGTCGGCACCGTGGAGCGCGCGGTCGGCTCAGCGAACGACCTGCTGGCCTACCTGCAACGCGCGGCTGACGAGGTGGACGGCTGGCTTGGCGGACTCGACCACGGCCGCGCGGTCGGCAGGTGGTCCGCGCTGATCGCCTCGGCCATGGGCCTCGACGACGTCACGGTGCGCCGGGTCGAGCTGGCCGGGCGCCTGCACGACATGGGCAAGGTGTTCATCGCGCGCAGCGTCCTCGGCAAGACCGGCACGCTGTCCAAGACCGAGCGGGCGCTGGTCGAGCAGCACGCGCAGTACGGCTGCGACATGGCCAGGCTGGTGCCCGGCCTCGCGGACGTCGCCGAGATCATCCGGCAGCACCACGAACGGATGGACGGCCGAGGCTATCCGCTCGGCCTTGGCGGCGAGGCGATCCGGCTGGAGGCCAGGATCGTCGCGGTGTGCGACGCGTGGGCGGCGATGCTCGCCGACCGCCCGTACCACTCGGCGCTGACCCCGCAGGAGGCCGCGGCCGAACTGGTGCGCGGCAAGGGCGGCCAGTTCGATCCGCTGGTCGTGGACCACCTGCTCGACCTGCACCGGCAGGACCTGCTCGGCGAGCTGCGCAAACTCGCCCAGCCAGCCGGAGCGATCCCGCTACAGGCCAGGCTCAGCCGCTGACCCCCTGCCCGCTGACCCCCTGCCCGCTGACCCTGCCCGAGGGCGGAGTTCTCACCCCGCGTCGTCGGCGATGGTGTTCCAGAACATCAGCTCGTAGGACTGGAACAGGCGGGCGTAGGTGAACGCCTCGTCGGTCTGCCGGCCCGCCTCCATGGCCAGTTGCACGGCCGATTCGGCCTTGTCGTCGAAGCCGGGCACCGGCTCGGCGAAGAAGTCGAAGAACGCGCACGCCTCGTCGTCGAAGCCGTAGTGCTCGCGCATGGCCGCGGCGATGGTGCCGCAGTAACTGCCCCAGGCCGCGAAGTTCGCCAGCAGCGCGACGATCACGTCGGCGGGCTCGCCGAACAGGCACAGCCAGGCCAGGTACGCGGGATACGCCTGGCAGCCGGCCTTGGGCTCGTAGGCAGCGAGCGCGACGTCGTCAAGGCCGGTCGCGGCGCGCAGAGTGTCCAGTTTGGTCAGTGCGAGCGCCTCGCCGCCCGCGAGACCGGCGAACAGCTCCCGGCTGATCGGCTCGGTGCAGCGCGCGGCGATGGTGAGAAAGCTGCGCCAGTCGCTGCGCACGATCCGGCTCTCCTCCGCGGCGATCGTGGCGAACACCGAGCGCGGTGCCTGCCCGGACGCGATCAGCGGGACCAGCTTGTTGTCGTTCTCCGCCGGCGCGACGTTCGCCCTCGCCGAGGAAATCAGCTTATGTGCCGGTCCGGTCATGGGCGGGGTCTCCATCTCCACGATTCGTTGTGCTGTCAAGGGGTTTCCGTGGTCCGGCTGAAGCCGAGCACGGTCCCCGACCGGTCGCCACGACCGACGAGTCCGGCCAGCCCAGCGTAGATCACCCCGGCCAGGATCCACGCCTCGACCGCCGGCAGTCCCACGGTCGGGGGAGCGGGCTGGCCGGGGAACAGGTCAAGGCCCCAGGCGCCGAACGCCACCGCGACCAGCACGGCCACGATGCCCGGCCAGTTGGCGAGGCCGGCGCCGCGCCAGGTGGGAATGGTGCCCATCGGGCGGTGCAGGCCGATCAGTCTGGGCAGCACGAACCGGTCGACCACCATCACCACGGTCACGCACGGCAGCGCGATCGCCGACCAGCTCGCCACCTCGAAGAAGCCGTTCTCCGCGCTCGGGAAGGCCCACGCGAACAGCGCGGCGATCACGGCCATCAGCAGGCAGGTGTGCCAGCGCCGCCAGCCACCCGCCCCGCCGAACGCGTTCTGGCCCGCGTTGACCATTTCGTAATAATTACCGTCATTGATGGCGAACTGCAGAATCGTGGCGATGACCGCGCCCAGCGCGAGCACGCCGAACATCGAGTACTCCACCGTGTACTTGAACGCAGGCCCGAAGTCGTACTGGGTGACCTTGGACAGGGCACCCATCATCCAGCCGCCCGCCACGAACAACACCAGCCCGACCGCGAACGCGACCAGCATCGGCGGCAACGGCCAGAAGAACTTCGGCTTGCCGTAGCGCCAGATGTCCGGCTCGTTGCCCCACATCACCGAGCCGATGGCGACGCCGATCCCGGACAGGAACGGCAGCGTCGTGGAGTTCGTGCTGCTGGCGAGCACCGAGGCCGGGGTCTCGACAAGGCCCTTGATCACCAGGTAGAGAATCCACAGGATCATCAGCGGCGCCACCAGATATCGGGCGAAGGCGGCGATACCGGTGAAGCCGAACAGGTTGTTGGTGATGCCGACGACCGCGAGTATCACGCTGATCAACACCACGTGGCCCCAGCCGAACAGTCCGTCGTAGAGGGTCGCGAGCAGGTTGAACGCGAACGCGGTCCAGCCGGCCGCGATGCCGATCAGCACGATCGTGACCAGCGCCGAGCCGACCTTGCCCAGAATGGACCTGGTGAGCAGCGCGTGCGTCTGCCCTGTCGTCGAACCGAGATAGGCGGCGGGCAGGGCGTAGACCAGGTACGCGACCGCACCGATGGCACCGGCCGCGACAGCTTTCCACAGTGAATATCCGGCGTCGTGATACTGGAATCCGAGAAAAAGATAGGTGAAGCCGGCGGCAAGGGTGATCCACAGCGACAGAAAGTGAGATCTGGAGCGCCGCTGCGTCAAAGGCACCACTCCGGTACTGCTGGTGGAGTAGTCGTGTTCGACTCCGATCTCGACGTTGCCGTGCTCCAAGGCGGACTCTTGGGCCGCCGGTCGCTGTGTGGTGTCCACGTTTTTTCTCGCTTCGCTCGCGGTTGCCGACAGCCTAGAAGAAAGGCCGCCGGCAACCTAGGAAGCGTCAGGTTGTGATGGGCACCTCGTTACGCGGCGGGTTCGATCGCCGCCGGTTCGGTGCGCAGGATCTCCTCGAGGCGGCGCTGCCGGGTGTCCGGCGCGGTCCGGCCGAACAGGACGGTCGCGAGCAGCAGCGGGATCGCGCCGAGCAGCGCGGTCTCCGCAAGGGACGGTGCGGCCACCGCCGCGACGACCAGGGCGAGGATGAACACGCCGCCTGCCTTGGTCATGCCGGCCACCCAGCCGGTGCCGCGCGAGCGCACCCTGGTCGGGTAGATTTCCGACCCGTACGCGGTGACCACCGCGACCAGCGTGCCGATGCCGGAGAGCGGGATGATCAGCAGCACCGCGAGCAGAACCCGGTTGTGCACCAACGAATCCCCGAACACCGCGAACACCCCGACCGCGAGCGCGGTGAGCAGAGCCAGGATGACCACGGTCCGCCGCGAGTTCCAGAAGCCGTAGGCGAGCGCGGTCAGCGCGGTCAGCGGCAGGCCGAGCAGGGCCGAGTCGCGCAGCACGTAGTCCGAGGTCACCACGGTAAGCCCGAGGTGTTGCAGGTTGGTCGGCACCCAGAACTGGAAGCCGTAGGTGAGCAGCCCGACCGCGACGGCGAGGCCGGTGATGCCGATGGTGATCCCGGTGAACGGCCGCTGGAACAGGTTGCGGAACCCGGTCGGCGCGACCGAGGTCACAGCTTGCGGATCGTCCCTGATGATCACGGCGCCGAACCGTTTCATGATCGCCTCGGCGGCCGCGCGGCGGCCGGTCGCCAGCAGGAACCGGGGCGACTCCGGGATCCAGTGGTTCATCGCGATCAGCAGCAGCCCGGTCGGCAGGCCGATCAGCCACATGATGCGCCAGCTGAACTCGGGGGTGAGCGCGCCGGCCAGCCAGCTGGTCAGCGCGTACGCGGCAGCCCCGTTGCCGCCGATCAGCACGATCAGCCAGCCGCGATGGCGGGCCGGGATGGTCTCGGCGATCAGCGCGAACGCGATCGGCAGCATGCCGCCCGCGCCGATACCCATCATCAGGCACATCAGCATGTTCCACTGGAAGCCGGGCATGGCGCCGCAGATCGACGTTGAGATGAACAGGATGCCGGCGAACAGGATGGACGCCCGTCGCCCGATCCGGTCGCCGAGCGTTCCCCAGAGGAACGAGCCGAGCATCGTCCCGGTGATGCCGACCAGCGGCAGCCAGGCGACCGGCACGGCCGCGTGCGGATTCGCCACCGACTTGAGCCCGTACTCTGCTGCGACGCCGGGCGAGACGAAGGTCAGCGCGGTGGGCTTCATCACGTCGATGGTGACCGCGACCGACATGGCCAGCAGCAGCGCAACGTGCTTCCAGCGCAGCGGTGCCTCGTCCAGCACACCGATCCGCAGCAACGCAGACCTGCGTGCCACCGTGGCCGCCCTGCGCGGGATCAGGCCGTAGAGCGCCAACAGGCAGCCGGCCACGATCGCGACCATGCCGATGATCATCGACGCGTCCGGCGTCATGCCGACCATCTTGTAGCCCATGTCGCGCGACCCGAGGTACATCGGCAGGTGCAGGCCGACCCCGAGCGCGCAGGCGGCGACGCCGGCCCAGAACGCGGCGGGGTGCGGGAAACTGATGGCCCGTTCGGACCCGACGTTCGCCATGGTCACCTTCCTACTGATCAACACCACACTGAGAACAGGTCCGGCCGGTGATTCATGAATTTTTCATGCCTGCGGCATGGCTTACGCCGCCGCCGGATACGACCGGTCGGCCGCGGGCAGGTTGCGCAGGGCGGTGGCCAGGATCGCCTGCCAGGGCGGCGGAGTGCAGCGCGGCAACGGTGAGCGCACCCACCCGTCGCGCCGTGCGGCCAGGTCTGTCGGCACGGTCACGGCCTCGCGTCGGGAGATCACGTACAGGCCGTGTTCGGTCAGGCCGGAGCGCAGTTCTGGCCGGGAATCGCTGACCGGGCCGCACAGGAACAGCCAGTCCGCGCCGTGTGCGAGGACAGGGCCGGCGAGGTTGGCGACGCGCAGTCCGCGCAGCACCCGCTCGCCGAGCCCGGCCGGCATGCCGATCACGTCGACCGAGTGACCGGTCAGCATGATCAGCCGATCCCCGTCATGACGGCTGACCGGCAGGCCGCACTGGAATCGGTAGCAGTTCACCGTGGCGGCGAGGGAAGCTTCCGATGGTGCGTTGCCGGTCAGCCTGGTCATGGTCGTCTCCTAGGCGGCTTGTGCCTCGGGGGCTTCACCCGTGCCCGCCGTGCTGATCGAGGTGACCTCGGCGAGCCTGCGGGTGCGGCGCTTGTTCATCAGGTGGATGCCCCACCAGCTCAGACCGCGGACCAGGCAGACGATGCAGACGGCGAAGAACAGCGTGTAGACCACGTTGAACTGCATCAGCACCGCGTACACCGCGGCGACGCTCGCGCCGAACATGAACTGGTTGCGAGCCTTGAACGGGGTCGTGCCGGGGTCGCTGATCATGTAGTTGGTGAACAGCACGAACGCGACGCCGGTCATCGGCCCGAGTGCCGAGTAGAGCGAGACGTGGAAGATCCAGTGCCGGACGAACGCCTGGATGGCGAAGCCGCCCATCCAACCGACGATCAGCGACATCTTCTTGGTCAGCATGCCGTTGATCACGGTGCCCGCGGTCGCGATGACCAGCGGGATCGCCACCCGGAAGAACGTGTTGGCGTTCTCGGTGAACTCGTACGGCGGGGCGATGCTCGCCCAGGCGCTGAAGCACAGCAGCACCGCGGTGATGCCGAAGTTGGACGGGTTCATGTAGTGCCGCATCCGGCCGGCGATCGGCGCCTGCAACACGTGCTTGGCGCCAACGCCGACGATCACGCCGAACGCGACCGGCCAGAACTGGTTGTTCGTGTAGACCAGCATGTTGACGGCGATCGAGGTGATGTGCGCCGGTAGCAGGAACACCATGAACCCGCGCACGCCACCGCCGAGGAACCTCGGCTTGGTCTTGTTGGCCCATGCGCTGATCACCTCGAAGGTGATCTCGGCCGAGTAGCCGACCAGTACCGCGAAGATCGGCCAGATCCACGGCTGCTCGAAGCCGAGCAGGGTGTAGCCGAAGATGTTGAACACCGAGATGGAGATCGCGAAGTTGCGTAGCGCAAGATAACGCGGATCGGGAGCTGGTTTGGTCGGTGTGGCCGCCGAAGTCGCGGCGACGGTCGCGGTCATGACGGCATAACCTCCATGATGTTGCTGGTCAGCTCAAGGCAGTGGGTGCCTGGCGTGAGCGTCTCGGTCTGCTGGTGCAGCTGACCGTCCTCGGTGCGCCAGTGCAGTGTCGCCCTGACCGGTCCCCGGTAGTCGCCGAGTCCGAAGTGGACTCCGAAGCCGCGGAACCCGCCGTGTCCGCCGCCACCGTCCAGCTGGGAGATCTGGGTGCCGTTGGGCGTGCTGATCCGCACGGTCGCGCCATAGGCCGGCACACCCGCGCCGGCGAGGCCGGAGCCCGGCGTGCTGTTCTCGGCGGGGGTGACCAGGTTCAGGTTCAGCGAGTTGCCAAGGTTGGGCGATGTGTTGGCATAGAACGCGGGTGGACCCCACTGCCGGGCGACCGCGAAGTCGAGCGTACCGTTCCCTGTGGTGTCCGCGGTGGCCACGCCGCGGGTCGGCGTCTGGACCGCGAGACCGAGCTGCTGGCTGATGTTGGCGTACCTGCCGCTCGCCGTCCGCGCGTAGAAGGCCAGCGCCTGGTGGCCGGCGACATCGTCACCTGGCTTGATGTTCGGCCACATGGCCGGGTTGGACAGCAGGTCGTCGTTGGTCATGGCCATCTCCTGCAACCAGTTCCACCTGTCGACAGTGCCCTTGACGAACCCGTCGGTCTGCACCACGTCCAGGTGTCCGTTGTTGAGGAAGTCGGCCATCTTCACGTCCCAGCTCCACCCGGTCCAGGCCATGCCGTACTGCTGGGCCTCCTGGGTGAACGGGGCGATGCCCTTGCTCAGGTCGGCCGCCATCTCCGCCTCGGAGTTCGCCTGGTTGATCCAGACGAAGTTGCTCTCCTGTAGGCCCCACGCGGTGGTGATGTCGCTGACCGTCATGTCGAAGCGGCCGTTGTCGTTGAGGTCACCGAAGTCGACGCCCATGCCCTTGAACGAACCGTTGCCCAGCACGAACGACTTCGGCGTCGTCGGCGTGCGCTGCCCCTTGGCCTCGATGAACTTGATGTTGCCAGGGGTGGACTCGTTGTAGAGCAGGTGCGCGTGGCCGAAGTCGTTGCCGACGTAGACGTCGGGAAGGCCGTCGCCGGTGAGGTCGGCACCGGAGATGGCCAGCGTCCACCCTGTCGACGCCTCGAACGGGATCGCGCCCTCCTGCTGCACGTAGTTCACGGTCGGGGTCGGCCCCGATGTCGCCGAGTACCAGCGCAGCACGTGGTCGCCGCCGCCGTTGCCGGCCGAGGACAGCGAGTCGTTCATGACCACGTTGTTCAGGCCGTTCGGGTCGAGCACGTCGGAGTCGGGGAAGTAGTTGCCGATGATGATGTCCGGATGCCCCGTGCCGTCCAGCGGAGCGACGTAGGCCGCGTCCGTGTTCCACCTCGGACCGTGGTACCTGCCGTCGACAGACTGGTTGGGCACCAGCTCCACCGGCTGGTAGGCGCTCGCGGAGGGCGTCTTCGCGGTCGAGCGCGCCAGGAACAGCAGGGGCGTGCGCCCCCAGTAGGTGACCAGCAGGTCCATCCGGCCGTCACCGTTGAAGTCACCTGGCGTGCAACCGGTCGGCGCCATCGTGTCGTCCATCGGCAGCGGGGCCGCATCGAGCACGAACGGAGTGAACCGGTCCTGTGCCGGCGCGGTCGGCGTGTAGGTCACGATCACGTCGTTGGTCCGGGTGTCCACAATGCACATCCCGTCCGAACGGCCGTGCCCGGTCAGGTCGTTCATGGCGATGCTCGCCCCCACCGAGGAGATCCACGCCGCTATGTGCTGGTACGCCGGGTTGACCTGCCGGATCGTGTTCATGTGCTGGTTTTCGTAGCCGGGCGGCAGCGCGATCGGTTCCTCCTGGAACTTGTACTGCCCCGCGGTTTCCGCCGCACCCGCGACCGAGACCTGCCCCTGTGCGACGAAGAATATCGCCGCAAGCACGATCACCGCGGTGATGCCCGGCGCCATTTTGCGCGCGTGTTTGCGGAAAGATGCCATCATCTACCCTTTCGTGCTGCGTTGGCGTCAGCGGTCCACCGAATTCATGGCGTGGTTTTTCCGCCACATCCCGCACAGAAGGAATTAACTCGTGGCCCCAGCATGCGACGTGCCTGGTTTGCCGTCTTCTCGGAATTTGCTGGCCGACGGATCATCGGGGAGAATATGCCAAGGCAGGAGAATCGGCGACGGTCAGGCGGACGGCAGGTCAATGCGGAGGGTGCCCAGTTGACTGCGGTCCGTCATGTGTGCACGTATGCCTCTGCCGAGCCTTGCGAACGGCGTAGTCGAGCCGCCTGCCCCGGGTTGTGAAATCTGCACGCAAGCCCGGTGACCCCGACACTGGTAAGCCGGCTCGCCGGAATGCAGGCTTTCTCGTGTTGAGCAAATCAAATGATCACCACAACGGGGAGTAAGCATGTCTGTGTCTTCACTGTTAGCCGATCTCGGATATGACGCCGGTCGGATCAACGGCGAAATGAACAATATCGAATTGTCGATCGAGAGTTTCGACCCGTGGGCGGGCCGGCAGAACCTGGCCGTCACGACCCTGTGCAACTGTGTCCAGTACCCGACCGCGCGCCCTGGGTTGGCCTGAACGCCTGTTCCGACAAGCAAGTTCTTGCTCCGCGCACGGGTCTGGGGACCACGGTGCGTACGTTTCACAGGTCTCAGGTTTTGCGGCATGGGCTCGGGGATGGCTGGGGCAGCCCGCGGTAGCGGGATCGGTTCGTGGTGGTGCGGTGGTTGAACGCTGGGAGGTTCCCACCGCATCGCCATCACCACCATTCCCGGCCCGTTGTCCTTCTCGCCAGCCGGGCGCGGTCGCTCCTGATTTCACGCTCAGCGACCAGAATCGCGATGTGGTCACGCTCAGTGCACTGTGGCCGGACGCGGATATGGGCCCGGTGCGTTGCCCGGTTGGTGGATTGACAGGGTGATCGGTGAACTCCTCGCCACGAAGTCGTTTTCCGACAGGATCAGCCAGCAGGGTCGAGGTCGGGGCTGATCATCGGCAACCGTGGTGACGCTGCCGTGACCGAGCTCTGCTGCGACCTCGACCCCCAGATCAACGGTGTCACCGGCGAGGCTCGGCTGGCGTCTCGTGGTCTGCGCCGTTTGGCGGGAGAGTTCGGCGGAAACTCCACGATCTGTTCACCGAAACGCCGTTGTTGTCGGAAGAATGTCCCAGTTCCCTTGGCAATCCGCGTTGTTGATGGCGTCTGGCGATCGCTTCTATTACGCTGGTGAACGGTGACGCGAAAATGGTGCCGGCGGGGCCCGCGGTCCGTTGATCTTCTGTTTCCGCGCCGGGGTACACTACGCATTGCGCGGCTGGCCGGTTGAATGCCGCCCATTCGGGGTAATTTGGGGGAGTCCGGGGTTGGTCTCGGGGAACGGGAGGCGGCCGAGGTGATCAAAGTTCTGATTGCCGAGGACGTACACATGGTACGCGGCGCGCTCATCGCGTTGCTGCGCCTGGAATCCGATATCGACGTGGTCGGCGAGGTCGCTGACGGTGACGACATTCTGCCCACCGCGCGCGCCACCCGGCCCGATGTCGCGGTCATCGACATCGACCTGCCCGGCAAGGACGGCCTCACCGCGGCGAGCGAGATCCACGAGCACCTGCCGGAGACCCGCACGCTGATCCTGACCAGCCTTGGCAGGCCGGGCACGCTACGCAGGGCGCTCGCCGCGAAGGTCAGCGGCTTCCTGCTCAAGGACGCGCCGCCGGACAAGCTGGCCAGCGCGATCCGCGAGGTTTCGGTGGGCAGGCGGGTGGTGGACAGCGAGTTGGCGCTGGCCGCCTGGGACAGCGCGGACTGCCCACTGACCGGCCGCGAGATCGAGGTGCTGCGGATGGCCGCGAACGGCGCCAACGTGGTGGACATCGCCGCGAACCTGTACCTGTCCGCGGGCACCGTGCGCAACTACCTCACGACCACCGTCACCAAGCTCAACGCGCGTAACCGGGTGGACGCCATCCGCATCGCCCGAGAAGTCGGCTGGCTGTAAGAGCCTTGGGTAAGAGTTACGCCTGCTCGGGCGGGGCCAGCGGGATCTCGGCATGCAGGTGGAACCGGCCACCGTCCTCGGGCGCGGCCAGCAGATCGCCGCCGAGCCGATTCACCCGTTCGGTGAGGTTGCGCAGGCCGCTGCCGGGTCCTTCGCTCAGCTCGTCCGGGTCGTCCGGCACGCCGTCGTTGACGATGTCGATGCACACGTTGGTCTTGCCGCACAGGATCTCGATGTCGCAGTGCTGGGCGTTGCTGTGCTGGAGCACGTTGGTCACGCCCTCGCGCAGGGCGAACGCGAGGAAGGTGCGGATCAGCACCGGCAACTCACCGTAGCTGACCGTCATGGCCACCTCGACGTCCGCTGCGAGGAGCACGGCGCGGGCCGAGCGCGACTCGTCGTCGAGGGACAGTTCGCGATAGCCGCTGGCGACCGAGCGGACGTCGGCGAGCGCCTGGCGGGCGAGATGCAGGATCTCGGTGAGCTCGCTCGCCGCCCTGTCCGGGTCGGTGTCCAGCAGACGCCTGGTCAGCTCGCCGTTGAGGGTGATCGAGGACAGGCTGCGGCCGAGCAGGTCGTGCAGGTCCTGGGCGAAGCGCAACCGCTCCTGGGCGATCGCCATCCTGGCCAGCTGCCTTCGGGTCTCGGCCAGCTCGCTGACCAGCTTGGTCAGCGAGATGAGCCCGAAGACGACCAGGCTGGTCAGCACGACCGATGCGGCGTTGACCGCGATCTCGGTCGGTGCGCCGTTGGTGGCGAAATACCAGGTGTCGACGGCAACGGAGAGCACGAACACGGTCCAGCCCGCGATCGGCGGCAGCGCGATCAGGGCCGCGCCGGCCAGGAAGCCGGGCAGGCTGACCCAGGCCGAGCCGAGCTGTAGCAGCGGCAGGTAGATCAGGCACGCCTGCACGAACAGCAGTGCGTAGCTCTGCGGCGAGCGCAGCCGCGTGCTCGGCCTGCTGAAGAACGCGAGTTGCAGCATGAGCAACGCGGCGATGTAGCCGAGGCCGGCCGCGACCTGCCAGCCGGTGGTGGTCACCGAGATCAGGTGGATGCCCGCGGAGATGGACATGCCGATGAACACCAGGGCGACCAGGATGCGGATCGGCCAGCCGTTGATGGACTCCTCGGTGCGCCGCATCGCGCTCGGCGTGGTCTCCTGGGCTGCCGCCGCCCTGCCCCGGCCCTTCGGTGGGGTCTGGCGCTGGCCGTCGAGCGGGATCCGGACGTGCAGCCGGTAGGTGTGACCGTCGTCCTCCGGGCCTGCGCTCACCGTGCCGTGCAGGGCGGCGACCCGTTCGGACACGTTGTGCACGCCGGAGCCGCCATAGGCGTCGGTGGGGCGCGGATCGTCGGCGACGCCGTCGTTGACCACGTCCATGGTGACCGCGTCGGCGCTCTGCCGGACGGTGATCTGGCAGTGCTCGGCCTTGCTGTGCCGGAGGATGTTCGTGGTGCCCTCGCGCAGCACGGTGCCGAGCATGGTGCGCACCGGGATCGGCAGCTCCGCGTAGTCAAGGTCGACCTCGACGTTCACCTCGGACGCGCCGAGCACGGACTCGGCGGTCTGGCACTCCTGCTCAAGGGAGAGTTCCTGGTAGCCGGTGGCGACCGAGCGCACGTCGGCGAGGGCGCGCCTGGCGACGTCGAGGATCTCGGCCAGCTCGGTCTTGGCCTGTGCGGGGTACTTGTGCACCAACCGGTAGGCCAACTCACCCTTCAGAGTGATGGCGGACAGGCTGATGCCGAGCAGGTCGTGCAGGTCGCGGGCGAACCGCAGCTGTTCTGCGGCAACGGCCATCCTGGCCAACTCGCCCCGCGCCGAGGTCAGCTGGTCGACGACGACGGCCAGCCGGGTCAGCAGGAACACGTCAAGGGCGAACGCGGCCACCGCGACCGGGGTGTACAGCCGCTCAAGGACCGAGCCGCTCAGCTCCATCTGGATGACCGCGGTACTAGCCACGACCAGCACGAATCCGGTCGAGCCCTGGATTGCGGGCAGGGCGAGCAGCAGTGAGCCCGCCACGAAGGTCGGCACCCCGACCCAGGGCTGGCCGAAGATGAGCAACGGAAGATAGGCAAGGCAAACCTGTGCGCCGAGTAGGGTATAGCTCAGTGGGTTGTTGAATCGCGCGCGGGGCCGGGAAAAATGGAACAGCTGAATGGCGAGCACGGCGGCAATCAGTACAAATCCGAGAACCGTCTGCCACGCATTTCGCTTCGGTTCCCAGACGCCGTAGAGCGCGACGATGCCCTCGCAGCAGATGACGACCGCAATCACGGCTCTGGCAAGACCCCACGCAATTCGGGGTTTCGCAAAGCCGTCCGCTCCGTTGGCCGCCGATAGTTCGAGATCAGCCGAATCAGGCCCGTCCAATGCGGTCATGGTTCCCCCAACGCACCCCGCCCCCCCGGGTGCCCAACTGGAATCGCTACGTTACCAGGTGGAGCGGCTGCCGCGCTGCTGTTATCCGACGATGAACTCACCAACACCCACCTCCGCGGGGACGTCCAGCCGCAGCGCGGTGTCCATGACGTCACCGGGATCGATCGCCGGTGCGCACGCCGCGAGGCCCATCGCATTGGCCACCAGGCACAGCGTCTGCTGCAACGCACCGACATGCGCCAGCGTCAGCGAGTAGCCGATCCCGCCGTACATCCAGGAGCTGCGAGCGATTCGTGCGGTCATGGTGATGAGCATCGGCGGCCAGACCGTGGTCCGCGCGGCGACCCGGGCGCCGTCCAGGAGTTCGTCCAGTTCGGCCATGGAGTCGTTGACCACCGTCAACGCGTGGCCCGCCGGGTCGTAGTGGTAGATGCCGCGTGGCAGGCCGGCACAGTTGTGCACCGCGACGTACAACTCAAGCTCGTAGAGGCCGTGGCTGCTCAGATAGGGCCGGTCGGACACGTCGTAGCGCACGTCCGTGCCGGCCGCGGTCGAGGAGACAGAGCGAATGCGCGCCGCCCGGTAGAGCAGTTCGCCGACCTGCTCCGACGTGAGCCGACGGTCGGTGAGCTCCGTGCACAGCCGGGCGTTTTCCAGTACCGAGGTCAACGACGGGTCCGTCGCGGCCAGATCGCCGATCTCCGGCCGGTGCAGGGGCAGGTGCCGGCCGGAGCGCGGCGCCTTCACCAGATTGGGCGACGGAAACCGGTCCGCGTGCGGGAAAACCGCGCCGGACGGACCACCGTAACGGCCCATTCGGCTGCGTACGTGGAACAACAGCTCGTGGTGCGACCACCGCAGCAGCGTCGGGTCCTGGTCCTCGGCGAAGGTCGGTTTGCCGCGCGTCCCGGCATGATCGCCGACCAGCACGATGCCGGTGCCGACGAGATAGGAGATGATGTCCGCGACCACACCCGGCTCGGCGCGCAGCGCGTCCGCCACCGCTGCGACCGAGCTGACCCCGACCAGCGACGCGACCACCTGCACGGCGAGCGGCTTGTGCAGCAGCACGTCGTACTGGGCCAGCGGCGACTCCACCAGCAGTTCGCCCTCGTGCGCGCGCATGGCGGCGAACCGGGACAGCCGCAGCTCGCGCTGGTGGCGAACCTCGGGCAGGGACAGCGAGGCGTTGCGCACGACCGGAACCGCGGACAGCAGCGGGCTGTCCCCGTCGGACAGGCCGAGCGAACGCACCACTGATCCGCCGAGCAGATCGAGCACCCTGCGCACGCTCGCCCAGCCGCCGTGCTCACCGTCACCGCGTTCGGCGTGGGCTAGGACGTTCTCCAGCGACACCGGGCCGAGGCTCATCCTGCGCAGCGATTCCAGCACCAGCTCGTCGGTCGAGTCGATCTTGGTCTCGCCCCATTTGGTGATCACCACGTGCTGGCCCCTGACGCCGTTCTCCTCGACAAGGACGTCCTCGGAGAGCGACCACAGGTGGATCCGTGCCGTTGCCCGGCCCTCGGATTCCATCGACACGTCGTTCTCCTCGCCAACACCGCGCGACAACAGCGCGCTCATAGGAACATCGGAATCGGATTGAGTTCATGATAGGGCGTCTGTTCCGGTTGTCGGCCGAGCGCGACCGGCACGTCGTACAGCCGCCCCTCGGCGAATCTGGCCCAGAAATGACGAAGTCCCGGCACGATCACCTTCACAACGGGGAGCCCGATGTCCGGCCGGGTCTGGTCGAGCACGAGCATTTCCATGTCACGCTTTTCCAGGCGAGCCCGAATCATATCTATCTCCGCGCGAATGTCACCGGCGGGTCGGTAGGAATAGTCGCGCGGCGTTTTCCACGCCTGTCGGGGATCGGGCCGCAGGTACGGCTGGTTCTCCTTGGTCGCGGTGCGGAACCAGCGCAGCGCGTCCGGATCGTCGCAGGGTTGCGTGCCGTCCGCGTCGGCCGAGATCAGCGCCGGCATCAACTGGTTCAGCTCGGTCAGCGCGCGACGCACCGCGATGCGCGGGTCGAGGTGCGCGCCGAAGCCGAACAGGATGTCCGCGCGGTCGGCGCCCACCCGTGTGGACACCGCGACCATGGTCGGCACGCCGAGGTCCGAGGTGACGTCGAGCACCCACACCTCACGGTGCAGTTCCGCGTAGACCGTGCGCAGTTCCGCCATCCACGGATCGTCGAAGGCGAGCAGGTCGACGCCGGGCACCCGGCCTCGGTTGTACCACCACAGCGCGACCGCGTCCCGCTCGATCAGCTCAAGCAACCCCTGTAGCACCGCGTCCTCAAGGCTCGCCCCGGCCGCGTTGCCGTTGGAATCCGCGAAGATGCCGCAGTTGTTCGGCGTCGCGAAGTACAGCAACGCGGTGGGCAGCAGGCGATGCCGTTGCTGCGTCAAGGACCAGACCGGGGTCCATTCGGTCGGCCGATCCGTCGGGAACGGCGGCGCGACGCGCTGGAAGCCGGCGTGCGCCGCGTTCCAGGCCAGCCGGTCCGCGTACTGGTCGGGGTGGAACAGTTGGCAGCGGTTCGGGTGGATGGCGACCTCGCCGAGACCGGCGAGGCTGTCCACGACGCGTTCCTCGTCGCCGTGGAAGGTGCCGGAATACCGCTCGATCGCCTCGCCGAGCGCGCTCACCTCGGCCTGGATCGGCGTCGTGCCCTTGCCGCCGTTCTCCATGCGCAGCGCGGCGGTCAGGCCCTCGATGTCGTGCGCGCGGGCGGCCACGTTCGGGCCGGAGCGGAACGAGTTGAAGAAGTCCGGGCCGCCCCTGGCCCGACGGATGCCCTTGACGATGCCGGTCACCGGGCTGACCAGGTGCTGGTAGCGCTCAAGCATCTGCTCGGGGGTGAGCGCGCGGTGCCCGCCGGTGCAGTCGCGCACCGACGGCCGCGAGGTGAGCGTGACCGGGCGGTTGTTCTCCCTGCGCACCAGGTCCGGGTCGCCGCAGTGCGCGCACTGCGGCGCCGAGCACAGCTCGTGGTGTTCACCGGTGAAGTCGATGCTGTCGAAGGTCCACACCGAGCGCTGGTGCGGATGCCGGTGGCCGGCCAGCCACTTGCTGGCCGCCAGCGCGATCAGGTGCGTCGCGGACGCGGTCAGGGCCGGCACGGTCACCGTGGGGTGGGGGGCGGGACCGTGCCGGCCGAGTTCCTGCTGCGCGCAGGACTCCGCGGTGCGATGGTTGGCCAGCCTGCTGGCAAGGCAGTGCCAGCAGCCGGGGCCCGGCGGTTGGAAAACCGGACCGAGCCAGAGCACCGCGCCGGTCGGCTTGGCCAGCAGCCAGGGCTTGCCGGCCAGCCGATGTGCCGCGTCGATCTCGCCGAGCGCGGGATGTAGATAGTCGGTGCACAGCACGACGGACAGGTCGGCCGCACCGGGTTCGACGTCGATGCCGACGGTCAGGCCGGCGGCCCGCAGCGCGGCCATGGTCGGCGCGGGATCGATCCGACCAGCGGTGTACACGGCCAGCCTGCCGGTGCTGGTGCCGGACACCGCGGCCTGCGCGTCAAGGCCCGCGCTCTCCCAGTAGCCCAGCGTTTCGGCAGGCGCGGACTCCGACGGCGGTCGCAACACCACCATGCGCTCGTCGGCGAGCCGGGTGATGGTCGCGGCCACCTCCGCCGCGCTCACCCCCTCCGGTGGCCGCGCGAGCAGGCCGCGCACGTCCCGCGACCCGTCGAGGCAGTGCGCGAGCGCGGCGGTGGTGGTGCCGCGTAACGCGGTAAGGCCGCGTTCGGAGAACAGGTAGACGCGGTCGTTGGACACCTCGGCACGCAGGTGCCGGGGAAACCCGATCCTCGGCGACTGGTCGGCGGCACCGGGCTCGGAGACGGTCATCGACATGGTTGGTTCCCCCAGGTGGGGTCGGAAAAACAAGCGTCGGGGCGAGCATCGTTCGCGCGCGCCGGATCGGCCAGTGCCCGGTTCATCCTTGGACACATGGATTTCTCACAACCCGCCCAAACCGCCGTCGTGCGATGACGCCCGCTACGTGAGCTCCTGGTCGGCCGTGACCCGCTCGTCATACGGGCCGATGTAGAGCACGCCGAAGGTGTTGAACGGGTGGATGCTCACCTTCACCACGAGATCCTCCCTGGCCAGCACGAAGAACTCACCGGCGCGCTGCACGTCGTCGAGCACCGTGTGGCTGCGGAACACCGAATCGTCCGACACGGCGAACAACACCTCGTACACCGCGTTCTTGTCGATCTGGTTGGCGTCCGCAGCCCACGTCTCCAGCCGTTTGAGGCCAATGTTGAGCCTGCGCCTACGCTCCCCGGTCACTGTCACGCGCCTCGATTCCGGCGATCACGTCGGCGATGTCCAGCGGTTCGACCGACGTTTCCCGCTCGGCCGTTGCCAGCTGGTAGGCGGTGTCGCGCTCCATGTGCGCGGTCATCAGCAGGCTGCGCAGGAAATGGTCGACGACGCCGGAGTCGTCGGTACGGCCCTGCTGTGCGATGACCACCATCAGTCTGCGCAGCGCCTCGTCCCGCCCCCATTCGGGCAGCAGCCGCAACGCGCCGGTGAATTCCCGCGCGATAAGCGGGGATTCCTCCTCGATGATGCTGCCCTGTTCCGAATGCAATACCGATGTCATGTTCGTTCCTTCCCCGACCGGCTCAACCGTGCATGTGGAACAGTTTGGTGAACAGCACCAGCAGGTCCGGATCGCCGGTGACGTGCAGCGCTCCGGTCGCGATGCCATCGCGCGGGTCCAACTCGCCGAACAGCAACGCCTTCATGTCCGTCCCGGTGCGCAGTACCAGATCGGCATCCGGCTTCGGCCCCCGGTCGACGACCAGCGTGCCGTCATCGACGATCAGGTGGAACTGGAGGTCTTCCATGTTGATCTCGTAGCTGGCGTGCACGCCCTTGGCGGCCGTAGCGTCGAAGCACGACCGGATAGCGAAGATCATGGCGTCGACCGTGACGATCTCACCCGGCCGAGGCATGTCCATCAGGCGCGCGCCCCATCGGCCGAGCGCGAGGGTGATCTCCTCCAGCTCCTGGCCGAACTCGGTCAGTTCGTAGCGGAGCTCGCCGCTCGCCAGCCTGAGGGGGTGCGCGATACCGTCCCGTTCGAACTCGCGCAGCCGCGCACCGAGCACGTCGACGGGTATGCGGGGCAGACCGGTGCGCAACTGCTCGCGGGTCTTCGGCGAGACCAGCAGATCACGGATGATCAGCAGGCCCCACCGTTCGCCGATCGCCTCGACCGCCCGCGATATCGCGCAGAACTGGCCGTAGTCCCGCCTGGTGATCAGGTCGAACTCGGCGATGATCGAGGCGAGCCCGTCCGGTCCGTCCTCGTCGATCGCCTCGTCGCCGATGGCCTTGGTCATGTTGGATCACCTCACGGTTCTCAGTGGACTACCAGTCCGTCGGTGGGCACCGGCGCGGCCGGGATGTGGAACAGCTGGGTGAACAGGTCGAGATACTCCATGGGTCCGTCGATCTCGATCTGGCCAGACGCGACCGCCTCCTCGGCCGACACCTGACCGGAAAGCATGTTCAGCAGGACCGTGCCGGTCGGCCGGATCACCGCGTCCGCGTCGGGATAGCCGCCTTCGGCCGCCTTGAGCGCGCCGTCCTCGACCAGCACGTGCACGATCATCTCGTCGCTGTAGCGGACCTCGTAGGAGGCGTGCACGTTCAGCGCGGCCTCCGGCCGGAACGTGGCGTACATGGACAGGATCGCCGCGTCCATGGTGAACAGGTCGTGCGCGTCCGGCGAGAGCGAGCGCGCGCCCCACAGGCCCAGCTGTAGCAGGATCTGGTCCAGCTCGGCGCCGTACTCGGTCAGCTCGTAGACAACCGACGCGTCCAGTTCGGCGAGCACCCTGCGCTGCACGACCCCGGCGGACTCCAGCTCGTTGAGCCGCGCGGACAGAATGCTCGCCGGCATCTTCGGCAGGCCCCGCATGAGATCGGTGAACCGCTTCGGCCCGAGCAGCAGGTCCCTGACGACGAGCAGCGACCAGCGCTCGCCGACCAGTTCGAGAGCTCGGGCGAGGCCACAAACCTGGCCGTACGTTCGAGTATTCATCACTCGTCCTCACTTTCGTGGTTCGAGCTGCTAACACAATGCCTGTTCGGCTCGCGACGCCCAGGCACGCGATCTCCGGCGTTGTCGTCGGTCAACATGACTCCGTCATGCCTCCCTCCTCCGCCTTGGATCTCACGCACCTGGACCCCGCTCCCTGATCGAACAACATTGTGTTAGCAGCTCTGATCATTGACCGGCCTCGCCGGCCGAGAGCAGCTCAAGGTGCAGCTGCTGTAACTCGTCGCAGGGTTCGACACCCAGCTCGCCGCGCAATCTGGCGCGCAGCTGTCGATAACAGGTCATCGCGTCCGAGCGCCGGCCACTGCGGCCGAGCACCCTGATCAGTTGACCGGTCAGGCCCTCGTCCAACGGGTTCGCCTCGACCAGTGCGCGTAGCTCGCCGATCAGTTCCCGATCCATTCCGCCGTTGATCTCCGCCTCGATCTTGAGCTGGTGCGCGGTGCGCCGTTGCTCCAACAGGTCCACCGCGTACGCGGAGAGCACCGGTCCGCAGCGCACGTTCGCCATCGGCGGCCCTGACCACATGTCGAGGCTCGCCCGTAACGACCGTGCCGCCGCCGTGAACTCGTGCCGCCGCACCAGTTCCCTGCCCCGGTCCCGCAGGTTGCGGAACTCGGTCACGTCCACCTGGTTCCTGTCGATCTGGAGTAGATAACCGGGTGGCTTGGTGACCAGAATCGAGTCCGCGTCGGTATCCGGATAGATGCCGTGCTGATCCAGGCTGCGCCGCAGGTGGTGGACATAGATGTGCATGGTCTTGCGCACACTGCGCGGCGGGTCGCTTGCCCAGAGTTCGTGGATGATCGAGTCGATGTGCACGACCTGGCCCGGGTTGATCACCAGCATCGCCAGCAGCTGCAACACCTTCGGCGCGGTGGGTGCGTGGTCCATTCCGTTCTTGCGGACTTCCAACGGACCGAGCAGAGTGAACCGCACGTCATCGCGATCATCCCGAGCCAGCTCGCCGAGAGCTGCGTCATCGGGACCACCCAATGCCCTTGGTGCGGCGTACATCGCTGTGTCTCCCAGCTTCCTTCGCATCGCCGTCTGTCCCCCAATCGCTGCCAGCGGCGGGGAGAGCGTGCCCAGACGCTCGACAGTCATTCGACAGTGACAGGTCCTCCAGCGCAACGATAGTGCGACCGGCACCGGAAACGACGTGTGTTCTTCCTGTTCTCACGTGAAGAATTCATAGTCGAAGTCGTGGAGCCGACATTTCTCGTGGCAGCGGCCTGAATGGGCTTGTTCGATTCTGCGGTTTTTCCGGTGCAACCACTGCGACCAGCCATTTTCACGGTTGTCCACAACCAGGGCGCAGGCGGTGAGAAACCACTGTGGGTTTTTCTATAGCACAGACACGGGATGAGCTGAATTGGGAGGTTCGTGACATGGTCCGACTGCATGCCGTTCCGGGGATGGCAAGGTCCTTCGTCGACGAACACGAGAGACCAGCCGAGCACGGCCCGACCCTGGCGCCCGCGGTGCTGCACGCCATCCAGGCCATGCACAAGCGCTACTTCGACTCGATCACGCTCACCGAACTGGCGGCCGAGGTGTTCGTCAGCCCGTTCCACTTCTCGCGCATCTTCGCCAAGGCCACCGGGGTGACCCCGGGCCGGTACCTGACCGCGGTGCGGCTGTTCGAGGCCAAACGGCTGCTGCTGACCACCTCGCTGACCGTCTCGGACGTGGTGTGCAGCGTCGGGTACAGCAGCGTCGGCACGTTCACCAGTCGGTTCACCCGCGCGGTCGGCATGACGCCGACCCAGTACCGCGAGCCGGAGGTCGGCGAACTGCTGGTCGCGATCGCGCCGAGCCTGCGCAGGCTGCCCTCGCTGCAACTGATCCGCTCGGCAGGTCGCGGCTGCGCTTCGCTGCGCGGCGGGGACGGTGTGATCAACGGCCGCATCGAGATGCCAAGGGGCGCGCCGCCGGCCAACGTGCTGATCGGCGTGTTCGGCGATCCGGTGCCGCAGTGCGGGCCGGTCGCGTTCGCCGGCCGGATCAACACCGGGCCGACCGACATCGAGATCCACGACGTGCCGGACGGTGACTGGTTCGTGCTGGCCATCGCCGAGCACGCGGCCGGCACGCCAGCCGCGGCGTTCTCCGTCTCGATGCTGCGCAACCCGGTCCCGGTGCGCGCGGGACGTCCCGTCTACGTGCCGCTGACCATGCGCGCTCCGCAGCCGATCGACCCGCCGATCGCGATCACGCTCGCTGGCAAGCCCACCCCGGCCGACCAGTTCCTGGCCGCCTGACCCGAAGGGATTGACCATGCCGAGGTTGTTCGGGGCGCTGCGCAGGAGCGTCATGGCGCCGTCACTGGAGTCGGTCGGGTTCGCCGGCCGCCGGTTCCCGATCACGCCCACCGAGGCCACCGCGCACCTGGAGATGGTGCCGCAGTCGGTGGTGTGCGGGTTCGAATGGGGGATCGAGGCGCCGCCGCTGTGGGAGATCGAGCGCAGGCTGGCCATGATCGACCCTGAACAGCGCGGCTTCGGCTACGAGGGCGCGACCATGGCGTTCACCATCCTGGATGTGATGCCAGGCGGCAGACGGGACCGCACCCGCGAGCTGCTGCTCGGCCCGGCCGCGCCGCACATCTTCCTCGCCTACATCGGCATCGGCTTCGCCATGGCGCGGCTGCCGAGACCGTTGTGGACCAAGGTCGTGCCGGACATCGACGGTACCCCGTACTTCCCGACCATGACCTGGCTCGCGGTCGACGGCTACGGCTTCGACCTCGCCTACTTCAACAGCCGCCGCTACATCCACGAGCAGCAGATCCCGGTCACCTACTCGTGGCAGGGCCATCCCGGCTACTTCCGTCGTGCCGTCGACCAGGGCATCGGTCGCGCACTGTGGTTCATCAACGGCGCGGTGCCCACCGCGGTCGCGACCGCGCTGAACAAGTTCCCCGACGACCGCAGGGCGGACCTGTGGGCGGGTGTCGGCCTTGCCGCGACGTTCGCGGGCGGCACCACCGAGGACGGCATGGCCGGACTGCGCGACGCGGCCGTCGGTTACCAGGACGAGTTGGCGCTCGGCTCGGTGTTCGCGATCAAGGCGCGCACCTACTCGGATTTCGTGCCGGAGCACACCGGGTCCGCAGCGGCCGTGTTCACCGGACTGTCCATTGCGGACGCTCTCGATCTCGCCGATCGCACCGAGGTCGCCGCCGACACGCCCGGCCCGGTGCCGCCCTACGAGCTGTGGCGCCAGCGCATCCGTGCCGAGTTCAACCCGACAACACTGCGGATCGCCGGTTAGCCAATCGTGGAGTAGAGCAGCGGTAATGGGCCGTGTGAGCCTTGAGGTCCGGAATTTCCATTGCGAACCCGATGAGGGGGAGAGTGCGTTGGGCAAAGGTTTTCGGGCGCTGCGGCGCCGGATGCTCACCCCGGATGTCTCGGAGACCTCGTTGGCGAAACGTGGTTTCCATGTGAAGAACGAGGAGAGCAAGGACGTCCTTGAGAAGATCGGCGAGACGTTCCTGACCGGTTACGGCGACGCGATCGAGTCGGCGACGCCGGAGGAGACCGGTGACCGGTTGGCCGCGATCCCGACCCGCTTCCGCGGCTTCTCCTACGAGGGCGCCGGCATGGGTCTCGCCATGCTCGACGGGTTGCCGTTCGGGCACAAGCACCACGTCGAGGATTTCCTCGCCGGGCCGGGCGATCCGCACAACTACCTCGTTCTGGTCGGCGTCGGCTGGGCGATGGCGAGGCTGCCGCGCTTCGCCTGGCCGTCGCCGGGACGCTACGATCCGTTGCTGCGCTGGCTGGTGCTCGACGGCTACGGCTTCCACCAGGCGTACTTCAAGACCGCCAAATACGTGCGGGCGCAATTCCCGTCGCAGGGCTTCCCGTGGCCTGCCGGCAACGACGGTTACGCGACCCGCGTGATCGACCAGGGCATCGGCAGGGCGCTGTGGTTCGTCTGCGGCAGCGACGCGGACCTGGCCACCAGCACGATAGCCACGTTCGCGCCGCACCGGCACGGCGACCTCTACGCGGGCGTCGGCCTCGCCGCGACCTACGCGGGCGGCGTCGAGGAGAGCGAGCTGCGGCTGCTGCTGGAGCGGGCCGGCGAGCACCGGGGCGAACTGGCGCAGGGCAGCGCGTTCGCGGCCGAGGCGCGGGTGCGCGGCGGGCTTGTCGTGCCGCACAACGAGTTGGCCACGAGAATCCTCTGTGGACTCCCCGTGGAACACGCCGCGCGGATCACCCAGGACGTGCGACCCGCCGTTGTCGTCGACGGGGACGTGCCCGCATACCAGACCTGGCGCGAGGACATCGCGCGGGAAATCCTCGCCGTGGGGAGCTTCACGTCATGACCTCGACCCTCGACCGCAAGAGCACACGGACCCCGCCGGGTCCGCCGAGGACCGCGACCTTCCGACTGCTGCACGACCTGGTCTCGGACCGGCTGCGCCTGATGTCCGCCGCGGCCGAGGGTTACGGCGACGCGGTGAAGGTGTCCATCGGGCCCAAGACGCTCTACCTGTTCAACCACCCCGAACTGGCCAAGCACGTGCTGTCCGACAACGCGGCCAACTACCACAAGGGCATCGGCCTCGTGCAGGCCAAGCGCGCGCTCGGCGACGGCCTGCTGACCAGCGAGGGCGAGCTGTGGCGCAAGCAGCGCAAGACCATCGCGCCGACCTTCCACCGCAAGAAGATCGCCGAGCAGGCGAACGTGGTGGCCGAGGAGGCTGGGCGTCTCGTCGACCGGCTGCGGGCCAGCATCGGCACCGGCCCGGTCAACCTGACCGACGAGCTGACCGGGCTGACCCTCGGGGTGCTCGGCCGCACCCTGCTCGACGCCGATCTCGGTGTGTTCGACTCGATCGGCCAATCCTTCGAGGCAGTGCAGGACCAGGCCATGTTCGAGTTGGTCACGCTGTCGATGGTGCCGATGTGGCTGCCACTGCCCAAGCAGCGCCGCTTCCGCAAGGCGCGGCGGCACCTGGAGAACGTGGTGCGCGCGCTGGTCGCGGAGCGGGACAGCAGGCCGGGCGGCAGCAGTGGCGAGGACGTGCTGTCCAAGCTGATCGTGTCCACCCGCGAGGAATCCGACGCGGAGGTCGGCCGGGTCCGGTTGCGCGACGAGCTGGTCACGCTGCTGCTCGCCGGGCACGAGACGACGGCAAGCACGCTGAGCTGGACGTTGCACCTGACCGGCCAGCACCCGGACGTGCAGGAGAAGCTGCGCGACGAGGCGCGACGGGTGCTCGGCGATCGACCGCCCACGTTCACCGACCTGCACCAGCTCGCCTACACCACCCAGGTCGTGCAGGAGGCCATGCGGCTCTACCCGCCGGTGTGGCTGCTGCCCCGGCTCTCGCTGGCCGAGGACGACGTGGGCGGTTGGCACGTGCCGGCCAACTCCGACGTGGTGGTGTGTCCGTACACGATGCATCGCAACCCGGAGTTCTGGGACGAGCCGGAGCGCTTCGACCCGGACCGGTTCCACCCGGACAACACCGCGAACCGCTCGCGCTACGCCTACATCCCGTTCGGCGCCGGTCCCCGGTTCTGTGTCGGGAACAGCCTCGGCATGATGGAGGCCGTCTTCGTGATCGCGATGATCTCCCGCGAACTCACCCTGTTCACCAAGCCGGGCTGTCAGGTCGTGCCGGAACCCATGATGTCGCTGCGGGTCAGGGGCGGCCTGCCGATGACGGTGCACCGCGCCCCGCAATCCTGACGACGCACACGAGGAGGTGGCTGGCCCGTGGAACCGGGAAGCCCTGACGACACCGAGACCATGACACTGGAGGCGTTCGCGGACACGATCATCCCGGGCGCCAAGCGTTTCCCGGAGGATCGGGCCATCGCGGGTGTCGACGACACGCCCGGTGCGGTCGAGGCCGGCGCGCTTGACCTGTTGCACACCGAGGCGACCGGCGTCACCGTCGGCCTGCCCTACCTGGCGAGCGCGGTCAACGGGCACGCGCAGGCCTACGCCGACGAGCGCGGCATCGCGCTCGACACCGACGTGCCGCCGTTCGTCGCGCTCGGCTACGCCGACCGCACCGAGCTGGTGCGCAGGCTGACCGCGCCGGGCCACCCGGAGAAGGACGGCTGGGTCGGTCTCGCCCTGTTCTGCAACATGGCCTACGACTCGGCGGCGCACCTGCACACCGCGGACGCGATCCGGGCCGGCCACCCCGGCCTGATCGCCATGGGCTGGGACGTGCCGGACGCGGACGGCCTGTGGCGCTTCCCGCACTACACCTACGGCCGCAAGCTGGCCGAGGTGCATCCCGAAACGACCGCATCAGGGAGCCCGGCATGACCAGCAGCGAGAGCACCGACGTCCTGATCGTGGGCAGTGGTTTCGGTGGCGCCATCACCGCGTACCACCTGGCCGCGGGCGGCGCCAAGGTGACCGTGCTGGAGCGCGGGCCATGGGTCGAGCAGGAGGAGTTCGAGCACGACTTCCTGCTGGGCAGCTCGTATACCCGGATCTTCGACTTCGTCATCGGCGACGGCATGAGCGTGCTCGGCGGCAACTGCGTCGGCGGCGGCAGCGTCGTGTACTTCGCGGCCCACCCGCGCGCGCCCGGGTTCATCTTCGACCGCAGGGGCAGCATCGGCCGCAACATGTGGCCCGCCGAGATCACGAGGTCCACCTTGGACCCGTGGTACGACAGGGTCGCCGAGTCGCTTCCGGTGTCCATGCAGGACTGGAGCGACGTGTCCTACGCGGGTGGCCTGTGGGCGGCGCTGTGCGACCACGCCGGCCTGACGGCGAACCCGGCCCCGGTGGCCGTGGACAACGCGACCTGCACCAACTGCAACTGGATGATGGCAGGCTGCCGGTTCGGCGCCAAGCGTTCGCTGCTGACCAACTACCTGCCTGCCGCGCTCGCGCACGGGGCGACCATCCGCCCGCTGCACGAGGTGCAGAAGCTGGAGCGGCTGGACGACGGCGGCTACCGCGTGCACTACAACGCGATCGACGCGCAGGACTACCGGATCACCGTCGGCAGCGGCAGCATCGACGCGAAGATCGTGATCATCGCGGCCGGCGCGGGCGCCACCCCGGTGATCCTGCAACGTTCCGAGGCGACGCTGGGCAAGATGCCGCACGCGGTCGGCCGGTACTTCTCCGGCAACGGCGAGCGGCTCAACACCGCCATCATCGACGAGGACAAGGTCCGCGACGTGCTCGGCCTCGTCCGCGAGGACGGCAGAGCGTACGAGGCCAACCAGATCGGCAAGGGCCCGACCGTGGCCAACTGGGACAAGCTGGACGGCTCGCTGCCCGAGTACGACCGGTACTCGTTGGAGCAGCTGTACTTCCCGCCCGGCCTCGGCACGATCCTCGCCCAGGTGCCTGGAGGCTCGGACCCGACCTGGTTCGGCAAGGAGAAGAAGAAGATCATCGGCAAGTGGAAGTCGTGGCTGACCATCTTCCAGATGATCGAGGACGACAACGAGGGCGTGTTCGGCGAGCCGCCCGCCACCGGCAACGCCTTCCGCATCTCCCAGCAGATGCTCGGCCGGGGCGCGCTGCGCTACGACCCGACGCCGAACACGCTGCACGGCTGGGCGCTCGCGGACGCCGAGTGCAAGCGCATCTTCGAGAAGGAGGGCGTGGCAACGGTCGCGCCGTGGACCAACGATGTCGTCGGCGCGTACACCGTGCACCCGTTGGCGTCCTGCCGGATCGGTGACGATCCGGAGACCTCCGCGCTCACACCCGACCACGAACTGCGCGGCCACCCCGGCATCTTCGTCACCGACGGTTCGGCCGTGCCCAGCGCGCTCACCGTGAACCCGGCGATGACCATCTCGGCGCTGGCCGAGCGGGCCGTGCCGGCGATCGTGCGCGCGGCACAGGAACGCGGCGTCAAGGTCAGCTACGGCGCGCCCGCGCCGGACGGCTCGACCAGTGGCCGCAACGGCGTGCGCAACACCCTCCCGGTGACCATCGCCGGCCGATAAGAATCAGGGGAGACGACCATGGCGCCGACTCCGGTGCGGCTGGCGTTGCGCCGGTCGCTGCGCGAGGTCAAGTACGTGCACGCCGTGCAGGTGCGCAAGGCGACCGGCCTGGTCAAGGCGGTTTACCGGCAGCTGGAACGCGATTTCGGGCTGCTCGCCCCGCCGATCGGGCTGCACTCCGCCGCACCGGAGGTGCTCGCCGCGGCCTGGACCATGCTGCGCGAGTCCCTGGTGGCGGCCGGCGCCGCGAGCCGGGCGGACAAGGAGATCGTGGCCACCTCGGTGTCGCGGGCGAACGCCTGCCCGTACTGCGTCGAGGTGCACTCGATGACCCTCACCTCGCTGGGCGGCACCGAGTCCGCCGCGCCCGAACTGGCCGGCTGGGCGGCCGGTGAGACCGCGACGCCGCCAGCCGACCGCTCCGACGAGGAGATCGCTGAGCTGGTCGGCGTCGCGGTGACCTTCCACTATCTCAATCGGATGGTCAACGTGTTCCTCGGCCCTTCGCCGCTGCCGACCTCGGTGCCGGAGGGTGCGCGGGCGACCGTGCGCACCGTGCTCGGCCGTTTCCTGCGGCCGACCGGCAACCCCATTCCCGGCCTCGCGCTGAACCTGCTGCCCGAGGCCGCTGCCGCGCCGGATCTGGCCTGGGCCAGCGCAAGCCCGCGCGTGCACGCCGCGTTCGCGCGGGCCGCACGGGCGGTCGAGCAGGTGCCGGTGCCGGCGCGGGTGCGCGAGCTGGTGCGCACCGAGCTGGTCGACTGGGACGGCGCTCCGCTGGGGATCAGCCGGTCCTGGGTGACGCCGCTGCTCGTCGGGCTGCCCATCGCGGACCGGCCGGTGGCGAAACTGGCGCTGCTGAGCGCGATGGCATCGTCGCAAGTGGACGAATCAGTGATAGCCGAGTTCCTGGAACACCACCCCGGCGACCGAACGCTGGTCGAGGTGGTGTCCTGGGCGAGCCTCACCGCGGCTCGCGCGCTCGGTGCCCGGCTGCCACTGGTATTGGCAGCTCTTTGAGAGACGACCAGCAGGAGTAGCCAGGTCATCCTGGCTAAAACAGAGCCAAATTGGAGCGCGGTGGCATGAGCGTTGAGCGGATTTCCATTGTCGGTATCGGCCTTCGGTATCCGGACGCCGGTACCCCGGAGGAACTGTGGGAGAACGTGCTCGCCGGGCGCAGGGCGTTTCGTCGGCTGCCCAACGAGCGGATGAACCGCGAGGACTACTACTCACCGGATCCCAAGGCACCGGACCGGTTCTACGCGCAGAAAGCGGCCGTGCTGCGTGACTACGCGTTCGACCGGGTGAAGTTCAAGGTCGCGGGCAGCACCTACCGGTCGACCGACCTCACCCACTGGCTCGCCCTCGACGTGGCGAGCCAGGCGCTCGCCGACGCCGGTTTCCCCGAAGGCGAGGGCCTGCCCAAGGCGAGCACCGGCGCGGTGATCGGCAACAGCCTCACCGGCGAGTTCTCCAGGGCCAACATCATGCGGCTGCGCTGGCCCTACGTGCGCCGCACGCTCGCCGCCGCGCTGGGCGAGAAGGGCTGGACCGACGAGCAGACCGCGGAGTTCCTGCGCGAGTACGAACTCCAGTACAAGGCGCCGTTTCCCGGCATCAACGAGGACAGCCTGGCCGGTGGCCTCGCCAACACCATCGCGGGCCGGATCTGCAACCACTTCGACCTGGCCGGCGGCGGGTTCACTGTGGACGGTGCATGCTCGTCCTCGCTGCTCTCCATCGTCACGGCGGCCACCGCGCTCACCGACGGTGACCTTGACGTTGCCATCGCGGGCGGCGTCGACCTGTCCATCGACCCGTTCGAGGTGATCGGTTTCGCCAAGACCGGTGCGCTGGCCAAGGGCGAGATGAAGGTCTACGACAAGGACTCCAACGGCTTCTGGCCGGGCGAGGGCTCTGGCATGGTCGTGTTGATGCGCGAGCGCGACGCGATCCGGCAGGGCAAGCGAATCTACGCGTCCATCGCCGGTTGGGGCGTTTCCTCGGACGGCAAGGGCGGCATCACCCGGCCGGAGGCCGAGGGCCACCGGCTGGCGCTGCGCCGCGCCTACGCCCGCTCCGGCTACGGCCTGGAGACCGTGTCCTACTTCGAGGGCCACGGCACCGGCACCGCGCTCGGCGACGAAACCGAGATCACCGCGCTGTCCACCGCGCGCCGCGACGCAGACCCGACCGTGCCGCCCGCCGCGCTGGGCACCATCAAGGGCAACATCGGCCACACCAAGGCCGCAGCAGGCATCGCCGGCCTGATCAAGGCCACGCTCGCCGTGCACAACCAGGTGATCCCGCCCGGCACCGGCCAGCAGCAGCCGCACCCGCTGCTGGTTTCCGACGACGCCACCATGCACGTGCCCACCTCGGCCCAGACCTGGCCGGCCGAACTGGAGATGCGCGCCGGCGTGTCCGCCATGGGCTTCGGCGGCATCAACTCGCACATCGCGATCGTCGAGGGGCCATCGGTGTCGCGCCGTCGGGAGCTCGACGTGCGGACCAAGGCGCTGGTCAGCGGTCGGCAGGACGCTGAGGTGCTGCTGCTCGACGCGGCCGACACCGACGACCTGCGCGCCCGTATCGCGGCGCTGCTCGACGTGCTGCCCGCGCTGTCCTTCGCCGAACTGACCGACCTGGCCGGCAACCTGGCCGAGGAGCTGTCCGGCAAGCCGATCCGCGCCGCGGTCGTGGCCGCCAACCCGGAGGACGCGCACCGCAGGCTCGGCCAGCTGCTCGCTGCGCTCGACGAGGGCCAGACCACGATCATCCGCGCGGTCGACGGGATCTTCCTCGGCGACAACGCCACCAACCCGAACATCGGTTTCCTGTTCCCCGGCCAGGGTTCCGGACATGGTGCGGTCGGTGCGATCCGACGGCGCTTCGCCGTCGCCGAGGACATCTTCCGGGCGGCCGACCTGCCGGTCGGCGGCGATCAGGTGGCCACCGAGGTGGCGCAGCCGCGCATCGTCACCGGTTCGCTCGCCGCGCTGCGCGTGTTGCGCAAGCTCGGCATCGAGGCGCAGACCGCGACCGGGCACAGCCTGGGTGAGCTGTCCGCGCTGCACTGGGGTGGCGCGCTGGACGAGGCGCAGGTGTTGAGGCTGGCCAAGGTTCGCGGTTCGGTGATGGCCACCGCGAGCGCTGGCAACGGTGCCATGGCCGGCCTTGTCGCCTCGCCCAGCCGCGCCGAGGAGCTCTCGGTCGGTGAGGACGTGGTCATCGCCGGGTACAACTCGCCGTCCCAGACGGTGATCTCCGGCGATTCCAACGCCATCGACCGGATCTGCGAGCGGGCGCGCGCGGCTGGTGTCACCGCGACCAGACTCAACGTGTCGCACGCCTTCCACTCGCCCTCGGTCGAACCGGCTGCGCAAGCGCTGACCGGCACGCTCGACGAACTGGAGTTCGCCCGGCTGGACCGCGCCGTCGTCTCCACGGTCACCGGCGACGTGCTGTACGCGGCCGAGAACCTGGCCGAGCTGCTGCGCGACCAGATCGTGCTGCCGGTCCGCTTCCGCGAGGCGGCGGCGAAGGTCGCCGAGCGCAGCGACCTTGTCATCGAGGTCGGCCCCGGCCGGGTGCTCGGCAACCTGTTCGAGGAGATCGCGCCCGGCGTCCCGGTGCTGTCCGTGGACACCGACGCCGCCTCGATCGGCGCGCTGCTGCGCGTTGTCGGTGCCGCGTTCGCGCTGGGCGCGCCGGTGGACGTCGCCGAGCTGTTCGCCGGCCGGGTTGTTCGCCGGCTGCCGCTGGACCGGCCGCTGAACTTCCTGGCCAGCCCGTGCGAATCCGCGCCGGCCATCGACGCCGAACTCGCCCGCGAGCAGGTCGACGTGCCGGCGCAGCGGGTCGAGGCCGATGCGGTGCAGGGCGACGGCGCCGGCCACGCGACGCTGGATCTGCTGCGCAAGCTCGCCGCCGAGCGCGTCGAGTTGCCGCTGGAGACGGTCACCTCGGACACGCACCCGCTCGACGACCTGCACCTGTCCTCGATCACGGTGGGCCAGTTGGTCAACGACGTGACCAGGGCGCTTGGCTACCCGCCGCTGGAGGGCATGCCGAACTTCGCGACGGTCTGCCTCGGCGAACTCGCCGACATGATCGACGAACTCGCCAAGGCCCCGCAGAACGACGAACAGCCGGCGGCAGGCGAGGTTCCCGGTGTCGGTCCGTGGGTGCGGCCCTTCGCCCTGCACTACGTGCCGGCGCCGCGTCCCGCCGTCGACCTCGCGGTCGGCGTCAGCGAAGGCAACTGGTCGGTGTACGCGCCGCCCGGCCACCCGCTGGCCGAGCCGCTGCGTACCGCGCTGGCCAAGGCCGGTCTCGGCGACGGCGTGCTGCTCTGCCTGCCCGCCGACGCCGATGCCGGCCAGGTCGGCCTGTTCCTTGCCGCCGGCCGCGCGGTGCTGGCCGCGCCCAACGGCACCAGGTTCGTCGTCGTCCAACACGGACTCGGCGCCTCCGGCCTCGCCAAGACGCTGCGGCTGGAGGACCCGTCGGTCCGCACCACCATCGTGGACCTGCCGGACGTCACCGCGACCTCGCAGACCAGCCAGAACGAGGCGATCGCGTCGGTGACCGCCGAGGTCGCGGCCACCACCGACTTCAGCGAGGTCCGCTACCGCGCGGACGGCACCCGCACCGTGCCGTCGCTGGAGGGGTTGGCGCCGCGCGAGGCCGGTCCGGTTCCGTTGGGCGCCAAGGACGTGCTGGTGGTCACCGGCGGCGGCAAGGGCATCACTTCGGAGAGCGCGATCGCGTTGGCGCTGGATTCCGGTGTGCAGCTCGGCCTGCTCGGCCGCAGCGATCCCGAACAGGACGACGAGCTGGCCGCCAATCTGTCCAGAATGGACGATCTCGGCATCGTCTACCGCTACCGTCGCGCCGACGTCACCAACGCCGCCGCGGTTGCCGAGGCGATCGGCTCGATCGAGAAGGAACTCGGCACCGTCACGGCCATCCTGCACGGTGCGGGCCGCAACGAGCCCGCCGCGTTGTTCAGCCTGTCCGAGCAGACCTTCCTTGACACGCTCGCGCCGAAGATCGACGGCCTGCACGCCGTGCTGAACGCGGTCGATGCGGACAAGATCAAGCTGCTGGTCACGTTCGGCAGCATCATCGGCCGCGCCGGCCTTCGTGGTGAGGCGCACTACGCCACCGCGAACGACTGGATGACCGAGCTGACCGAACGCTTCGGCCGGGAACACCCGAAGGCGCGGGCGATCGCGCTGGAATGGTCGGTCTGGTCCGGCACCGGCATGGGCGAGAAGCTGGGCGTCGTCGCCGCGCTGATGCGCGACGGCATCACCCCGATCCCGACCGAGGTCGGCATCAACGTGCTGCGCCAGGTCATCGGCGACCCGGACAGCCCGTCCACCCTGGTCGTGTGCGGCCGCACCGGCGGACTGGCCACGTTGCCGGTCGAGCACACCGAACTGCCGCTGACCCGCTTCGTCGACCGCGTCGTCGTGCACTACCCGGGCATCGAGCTGATCACCGAGGCCGACCTGGCCGCCGGCAGTGACCCGTACCTGTCCGACCACCTGCTCGACGGCGACCTGCTGTTCCCGGCCGTCATCGGCATGGAGGCCATGACCCAGGTCGCGGCCGCGGCGTTGGGAGAGGAACCGGCCGGCGTGCCTCGGCTGGAAGGCGTCGAGTTCCTGCGGCCGATCATCGTCTCGCCCAACGGCTCGACGACCGTCCGGCTGGCCGCGCTCGTCAAGGACGACGGCTCGGTGGACGTGGTGATCCGCTCCGGCGAGACCGGCTTCAGCGCCGACCACTTCCGCGCCAAGCTGGTCTTCCCGCGCGGCGACATCCCCGGCGAGGACGCGCTCGGCGGCGCCGTCCTGCCGATGGTGCAGGTCGATCCGATCAGCGAGCTGTACGGCAGTGTGCTGTTCCAGGGCAAGCGGTTCCAGCGGGTCACCGGCTACCGACGCGCCAGCGCGCGCCACGCGGTCGCCGAGATCGCCACCGAGACCGACCTGAACTGGTTCGCGCCGTTCCTGCCGCAGCAGAAACTGCTCGCCGACCCGGGCACCCGAGACGCGATGATGCACGCGATCCAGTGCTGCATCCCGGACGCCACCCTGCTCCCGCAGGGCATCGACAGGCTCTACCTCGCCCAGCGGGCCGACCAGGACGCCGACTACGTGGTGCTCGACGCAAGGGAACGCTCGCAGGACGGAGACAGCTACGTCTACGACATCGACGTCCGCGACCCAGACGGCCACCTGGTCGAACGGTGGGAGGGGCTGAGCCTGCGCGCGGTCCGCAAGCGTGACGGTGCCGGTCCGTGGGTGCCGACCATGCTCGGCTCCTACCTGGAGCGTTCGCTGGAACGCGTGCTCGGCGGCTCCCGCGCGGTCGTCGTCGAACCCGACCCGGTCGACGAGCCGGTGGCCACCACGAGCCAGCGCAGGGCCCGCACCGCCCTGGCCGCCAGTCGCGCGGTGTACCGGCCGCTGCCGGTGCGCTACCGCCCGGACGGCAAGCCGGAGGCGGAGGGCATCGAGGTGTCCGCGTCGCACAGCTCGGCACTGACCATGGTCGTCGCCGGTGGCGGCACGCTCACCTGCGACATCGAGACCGCGGTGCCGCGCGGCGACGAGGACTGGGCCGGCCTGCTCGGCGCCGACCTGCTCGCCGTGGCCGAACTGCTCGCCCAGGACACCGGCGACTCGCCGACCGTGGCCAACACCAGGGTGTGGAGCGCGCTGGAGTGCGTGCGCAAGACCGGTGACATGACTCAGTCGATCACCGTGCGCAAGGTCGACAAGGACGGCTGGGCCCTGCTGGCCAATGGGAAGGACCGCATCGCGACCTGGTCGACCACGATCAACGACCGACCGGATCCCGTCGTGTTCGCCGTGCTGCACCGAGAGGAGAACTGAGCAATGTCGGGCTACTACGAGATCCGCCACACCGTCGGATTCGAGGAGACCAACCTCGTCGGCAACGTCTACTACGTCAACTACCTGCGCTGGCAGGGCCGTTGCCGGGAGATGTTCCTCAAGGAGAAGGCCCCCGCGGTCCTCGCGGACGTGCGGGAGGACCTGAAACTGTTCACCCTCAAGGTCGAGTGCGAGTTCTTCGCCGAGATCACCGCGTTCGACGAGCTCGCCATCCGGATGCGGCTGGAGGAGCTGACCCAGACCCAGGTGCAGTTCGCCTTCGACTACGTGCACCTGCACGCAGACGGCGAACGGCTGGTCGCCAAGGGCAGGCAGCGTATCGCCTGCATGCGCGGCCCCAACACGGCCACCGTGCCGACCAGGGTGCCCGAGTCGCTGCGTGAGGCGCTCGTGCCGTACTCGGACGGCGCGATCCTGCGGGCGGCCGTTGGCAGCAAGGGAGCCTGACCGTGTCCGAACCGGTGTTCACCCGCCTCCCGAGCCGCTCCCGGCGGTCCGGCAGGCTCACCGAGCAGGCCGCCCTGCGCACCATCATGGGCCGCTTCGCCACCGGGATCACCGTGCTCACCGCCGCAGGTGAGCACGGGCACGGGATGACCGCGAACGCGTTCTCCTCGGTGTCGTTGGACCCGCCGCTCGTGCTGTGCTGCGTGTCCCGCGCGGCCCGCATGCACAGCGCCATCCTGGCCGCGCAGTCCTTCGGCGTGTCCATCCTCGGCGCCGACCAGCGCGAACTCGCCCGCTACTTCGCGGACTGGCGCAGGCCGGCGGGGCAGGCCCAGTTCCAGGCGGTCGACTGCACGCCGGGTGAGAAGACCGGCGCCCCGCTGCTGGACGGGTCGATCGCCTGGCTGGAATGCACGCTTCGACACACCTATGAGGGCGGCGATCACTCGATCTTCGTCGGCGAGGTGGTCTCCTGCCTGCGCGGCGGCGACCAGGACTCCCTTGTGTTCTACGGCGGCGGCTACCACCAGGTCACCGAACCGGTGCGAGCCGCCTGACCCTTTCCGGAAGGCAATGATGAGCACCAACGAGCAGCTCGACGGCATCGCGCCGGAACCGACGGACTCCGATGACGAGAGCGACTACTACGAAGGGTCGGTCACCGCGCTGCCCCGACTCGGTCGGGGCCTGCGCTGGAGCGACGTGTTGGCCGACATCGAGCGGGACAATCGCGGCAGGGAGGCGGCCTGATGACTGCCCCCGGTGAGCCGACCGAGACCGGGGCCGCCGTTCCGCCGTGGCCGACCGAGACGCACCGGACCGGCCATCGTCGGGCGGTGCGCTTCGGCGACGGCCAGGTCATCCCGCTCAAGCGGACCAAGCAGCAGCCCAAGACCATGGACTCGGTTCGTGCCGCACACGGCCAGCTCCGCGAGCGGATCGTCACCGGCAGGGCCACCGCGATCGAGCGGCAGCACTCGCTTGGCAAGAACACCGCACGGGAACGACTGGACCTGCTGCTCGATCCCGGCTCGTTCACCGAGATCGAGCTGTTCCGGCGGTCGCGCGACAAGCCGCACACCGACGGCGTCGTCACCGGCTCGGGCACCATCGACGGTCGCAAGGTGTTCGTCTACGCCCAGGACTTCACCATCTTCGGCGGGTCGCTCGGCGAGGCACACGCCGCCAAGATCCACAAGGTGATGGACCTCGCTCTCGCCACCGGCGCCCCGCTGATCGGCCTGAACGACAGCGGGGGAGCGCGCATCCAGGAGGGTGTGCTCGCGCTCAACGGCTACGGCGGCATCTTCCGCCGCCAGGTCGCGGCCTCCGGGGTGATTCCGCAGATCAGCGTGGTGCTCGGCCCGTGCGCGGGCGGTGCCGCGTACTCGCCCGCGTTGGCGGACTTCGTGTTCATGGTCCGCGACACCGCCAGGATGTACCTGACCGGGCCGGACGTGGTCGAGGCGGTCACCGGGCAGCGCGTAACGCACGAGGAACTCGGCGGCGCCGACGTGCACGGCAGTCGTTCCGGCGTGGCCACGGTCGTCTGCTACGACGAGGAATCCTGCCTCGACGACGTGCGCGCGCTGGTGTCGATGCTGCCGTCGAACTACCTGGAACCGCCGCCGTCGCTGCCGCCGTGCGACGCGGTCGACGACCGCAACCCGCGCTTCGCCGACATCGTGCCGGTCGACCCGAAGGTGCCCTACGACATGCGCGACGTGGTCGCGGAACTCGTGGACGACGGCGACTTCTTCGAGTTGCACGAACGCTGGGCCGCGAACGTGATCTGCGGGTTGGCCAGGATCGACGGCCAGGTCGTCGGCATCGTCGGCAACCAGCCGCTGATCTACGCCGGGGTGCTGGACGGGCTCGCGTCGCAGAAGGCAGCGCGGTTCGTGCGGTTCTGCGACGCGTTCGGCATCCCGCTGGTCAGCCTGGTCGACGTGCCCGGCTTCCTGCCCGGCGTCGAACAGGAGCACGGCGGCATCATCCGGCAGGGCGCGCAGCTGCTGCACGCCTACTGCGAGGCGACCGTGCCGCGCATCTCGGTGACGCTGCGCAAGTCCTACGGCGGCGCGTACATCGTGATGGACTCGCGGTCCATCGGCTCGGACCTCTCGCTCGCCTGGCCGACCAACGAGATCGCGGTGCTCGGCGCGGAAGCCGCGGTGAACGTGCTGTACCGCAAGGACCTTGCCGCGTCGTCCGATCCGGCGACCCGGCGGGCCGAGCTGGTGCGGGAATACACCGAGGAGTTCATGCACGCCCAGTACGCGGCCGAACGCGGCCTTGTCGACGACGTGATCGATCCGGACGACACCCGCAGCGCGGTCGCCCGCGGCCTTGCCATGTTGCGCGGCAAGCGCACCGCACTGCCCAGCCGCAAACACGGCAACCAACCGATCTGAGGACGCGATCGTGGCGAGCATCCTGCGTGTCGAGCGCGGCCAACCGGACGAGGCGGAAATCGCCGCCCTGCTGGTCGTGCTCGCCGGTCTTGCCCGCTGCGCGCCGCCCGAACCCGAACCGACGCCGTCCGCCTGGGCCGACCCTGCCTGGCACACCGGCGCGCCAGGCAGGCTCGGCCCGGCAGCCTGGCGCCTTGCCGGCCTGCCGCGCTGAAACTGGCGTCTGGCCGGCCTGCCGTGCTGAAACCTTCACGCGCTGAAACCTTGACGCGGCGTCAATGCCTTGCCCGGCCGCCTGCCCCTCCCAGCGGCCGGGCATGCCGGTGCCCGCGCACCAGTCCGATATGGACGGTGTGCGGGCGACGGGCGTCTCACGCGGCCCTGCGATCCTCGCGCGGGGCTCGTGGCGCGCTACTGTTCGCGCGAGTTCTGTTGGGGTGCCTTCGCACGCGCTGGACCATCTTCACCTCGAAACCCTCCACCGTAACCTCCCATTCGTCGTCCGCGACTAGTTCATATGGGTCAAGACGTTCGGTCATTCGTGCTCCTGGCTGTGAATACGGTAGTGTTTCATCGATCATCACCCGCGTGGCCGGGTATGCAAAACTCATGTTTTGCGCCAGTGGTTTTTCAACATCAATTCGAGTCGTTCGGGAAACTCCCTGGTGGACGAGGTGCGGGTGAATTTTGACCGCAATCCGCCTGCTGAACCCACTCTTGACGGCCGAATGGGCCCTGTGGAACTCTCCATTTGTACTGGGAGGGCCTTCGCATAACGCGTGAGAGGCACAAAAGATGACATCTCCAGAATTGCCCGGACTCGATGTTTCGACCAGGGTGCGTGCCCGCGATATTCAAATTGCCGGTGTCGCCGACGTGCGACGCAGGGTGCTGATGATCTCCGGTGCCATCGACACCATCGAGCACGACATCTCGGTCGTGGTCAACCTGCCCGAACCGGGCCGGTGGCAGATCATCAAGTCGGAGACCAACCTGACCGATCAGACCTGGGTGGCCCTCCAGGTCACCACCGACGAGGACTCCATCTTCGTCAACGACGAGGACACGCTGGTGCTGTCCCGCCAGTTCGCCAAGTCCTTCATGACCCCGGACCAGCGGCGGCTCACCTTCTACGACGGCGAGGTCCGACCTGGCGAGGCCGTGCTCAAGGTGTACACGCTGGAGACAAGCGGCCGCAGGCCCAGCTACGCCTACTCGCGCTACAGCCCGATCGCGACCGACACCGCGGAGCAGTCCGCGCAGACGCTGGAAGAGCTCGTCCGCAACGGCATGGAGCAGCGGCCGGTCGTCGAGGTGATCGTTCCGGTCACCATCATCGGGTGAACCGGGTCCAGGCTCGCCCGTGATCACCTTCGTTCCACAGCCGCACCTGTTGGACTCGCCGCGTGGCCGTGACTGGCCCCGGCTGCCCATGGCCACCGCACCCGGCCGGAGCCCCCAGCCGCCCGGCACCGCCGACGTGGTGATCGTCGGTGCCGGGCCGGCCGGGCTTGCGGTGGCCTCGGCACTCTGGCACCGAGGCATCACCGACATCGTCCTGCTTGACCGGGAAACCCGGCCGTGCGCGCGGTTCTTCCGCCGGATCGACACGCTGCACCAACGCGTGCTGCGCTCGCCCTATGAGCACCATCCCGGCGTGGAAGGCTTCCGCGACTGCGAACTCATGGACTTCGCCCGCCTGCACTGGGGCCTGCTCACCCCGATCGAGCGACGCGAGATCAGGATGAGCCAGGCCGGGCACCGCTCGGTCGTGCCGGTCGACGTGTTCGAGGCGTACTGCGACCACCTCGTCGCCAGCCACCACATCGCGCGGCGCTGCTGGCAGGCGGAGGTGCGCGAGATCGGGCCGACCGAGGACGCGGTCACCGTGCGCACCGACACCACATCGGTCACCGCGCGCGCCGTGGTGCTGTGCACCGGCGAGGAGCGCGCCGCCGCGCCGGCGGCCTGGCTCGGCGATCGCGGCCTGCCGGCCAACGTCAGCTACTGGGACGAGACCGTGCCAGCGGGTACGGGCCGGCTCGCGGTCGTCGGTGCAGGGCTCACCGCCGCGCATCTGGTCACCAGCGGGCTGATCAGCGGTCGCGACGTGATCTGGGTGTTCCGCGAGGAGCAGGTGCGCTACCAGTGCGCGGACGTGAACTCCACCTTCTTCCGGCCGGAGGGCCGGTCGCGGTTCGACAGCGTCGGCTGGGCCGACCGGCTGACCATGATGAGCCGCTATCGCCGGGCGTCCGTCATGTTCGAGTTCCGCCCCCGCTTCGAGGAGGCGGTGGCGAGCGGCCAACTCACCATGCGTCGCGGCCAACCGATCAACGCGGTCCGCGCCGGTTCGGGCGGGCACACGTCGATCCTGCTCGGCGACGGCAGCACGGTCGTGGCCGAGCAGGTCAAACTGGCCATCGGCACCACCCCGATGCTCGGTACCGAACTGATGGCGCCGGAGTTCGTCGGCCTGCGGGACGGCTGGCCGGACCTGGACGAGCGCACGCTCGCCTACCGCAACGCGCGGAGGGTGTTCGCGGTCGGCGCGGCCGCCGGCATGGTGCTCGGCCCGGCCGCGCGCAACATCGACGGCCACCGCTTCGCCACCGCCCGGGTCGCCGCCGCAGTGCACGCCGCGCTCGGCGCACCAACTCCAGCGAATCGGAGCGCCGTGTATGTCTGAGCTTTTTGCCGATACCCTGTTCGCGCTGCCCTCGGTCGATGATCCCGCGTCCACCGAGATCGGCATCATCCTGCTCGGCCTTGACGCGGACCGGCTGCTCGCCGGCGTCGCTCTCGCCCAACTCGGCGACGATCCCGCGCTGGTCACGCTGGCCGTGGACCAGTTGCGGCACGGCGCCATGCTCGAACTCGGGCCGGAGAGCCTGATCGCGTCCGGCATCCGCCGCTGGCAACACGTGCGCGCCGTGCTCACGTCCGTCCCACCGGTACCGCAGACGGGTGCGCTGCGGCAGGCGTGGGCACGCACCAGCGCCCTGCTCACCTCGGCGGTCGCCGACCTCGGCCCCGCGTCCGTCGCCTACCTGACCGCCTGCTGGCTACGCCGCGACGACGTCGACCGGCGCGCAGAGACCGGAGTCGCCTGATGTCCTACCTTCCCTCGCTGCCCGAGGACACCACGCTGTTGCAGGTGTTTCGGTCCTACCCGGCCACCGCGCGGCCGCTGCTGGAGTTCCACGAGCTGCTCATGCGCGGCCCGTCGTCGTTCACGCCGGGCGAGCGCGAACTCATCGCCGCCTACGTGTCCGGGATGAACGCGTGCGCCTACTGCCACGGCGTGCACACGGTCACCGCCGAGGCGTTCGGCCTCGAACCCGGCGTGCTCACTGCGGCGCTCGCCGACCTGGACAGCGCGCCGATCGACGCCAAACTCAAGCCGGTCCTCGCCTATGTCGGCAAGTTAACTCGCACACCGTCCACAATGGTCGATGCAGATGCCGACGCGGTTTTCGCGGCAGGCTGGGACGAACGCGCGCTGCACGACGCCGTGTTGGTCTGCGCGCTGTTCAACTTCATGAACCGCATGGTCGAAGGGCTCGGCATCCGCGCTGACGCGGCCTACGCCGAGGTCTCCGGCAAGCGCCTGCAAGCAGGCGGCTACGCCGGTCTTGCCACGCTGCTCGAACCGGCCGCCGGCTGAACCGGCGGCCCGCCGCCGTCTGAACCGCGGCCGGGCCCGTTCAGCCGGTCAACTCGGCCGGCATCGGGATCCTCGGCCTCGGCAACGCCACCAGCACCGGCGGATCGAACGACCGCACCGGGTGCAACCGCACCTCCGCCAGTCGTGCCACCACTCCCGACCGGATGCCGATCGAACCGAGCGCGCCGACATAGGACACCTCGTCGTAGCTCACGCCCGGCTCCATCAGGTGCGCGAGCAGGTGCCAGGAGCCCATCGGCACGTCCCGCAGCACGTACGGTCCAGCGCCGTCGAGCACGGTGTGCCGAATCGGGCGCCCCTCCGGAATGCGACCGGGGAACAGGCCGACGAATATCGGCCAGTGCGGCATGCTCTCCGGCGCGGCCACATTCCCGCGCACAATACCAAGGTTCGGATCGTCGGTATCGTCGTGCCTGGTCAGGTCGACCGAGCCGAAATGGCGATAGGAATTCGGCGACGTGCCGACCCGAATACTGAACTGCGTCGAGAACGTGCCGACACTGGAGTAGCCGACCTGGTGGCTGATGCTGGTGACCGTGACCGGTGTGCAGCGCAGCAGTCGCTTGGCCTCGGCAAGTCGCATCGCGGACAGGAACCGAGCCGGCGAAATCCCCGTCGCCCGCTGGAAAAGCCGGGAGAAGTAGAACTTGCTGAACAGCGCGGCGCGGGCGAGATCGTCCATACACAGTGGCTCACCGAGGTTGGCCCGCATGGTCGCGATGGCGCGTTCGACGGCCCGTCTTCCGGTGTCGTCCATTGGTCCTCACCTCTTTCTTCGCGGTGATTTTCGCACTGCAGAAGACGTTAGTTCGCACCGGGGTGGTAGAGAAGTGTTTAGCTCACCGACGCCAGTGAACAATCAATGTATTCGACCATGAAATATTCATGAATGAAGCCAGGAATTATTCACGGGTGCGACGAAAATGTGCCGGTGGAGGAGAAGACATCGGCACTGCCGCACGGTCACACTCGTCAGGAGAACACGTGATGAGGAGGGCACCCGCATGACCGACCTGCGGCGCGTGATCGCCGATCTGACCGAGGACGCCGACGAACTGGACCACCTCGTCGCCCACATCGACCCCCACGAGTGGCAACTCCCGACCCCAGCCGAGGGCTGGACCGTGAAGCACCAGGTCGGCCATCTCGCGTTCATCTTCAAGATCGCCGGCATGGCGGCGGGCGAGCCGGCCGCCTTCGGCGCGATGACCTCGGCCGTCGGCTCCGAGCCCGGCCGGTTCGACGCGGCCATCAACGGCGCGCTGGCGGACTACGTCAACGACCCGATCGAGGTGCTGCTCGGCCGCTGGCGCGAGGCCAAGGACACCGCCATCAAGGCACTCGCCGCGGTGCCGGCCGATCAGATCGTGCCGTGGCTGGTCAACCCGCTGCCGCCGGCCGTGCTCGGCTGCGCCGGCATGATGGAGGTGTTCGCGCACGGCCAGGACGTCGCCGACGCGCTCGGCGTCACAAGGGCGGCCACCGACCGGCTCGGCAACATCGTCGGATTCGCGGTGCGCACCTGGGACTTCGGTTACCAGGCCAGGAACCTCACGCCGCCCGCTCGCCCGTTCCGGTTCGAGATCACCGCGCCCTCCGGTGCACTGTGGACGTTCGGCCCAGCGGACGCCGTCGACAGGATCACCGGCCCCGCCCTGGATTTCTGCCTGCTCACCACCCGTCGCCGCCACCGCGACGACCTCGCCATCACCGCGCAGGGATCGGAAGCCAACGCGTGGCTGGACATCGCCCAGTGCTACCGAGGCCCGGCGGGCCAAGGGCGCCGACCCGGCCAGTTCGCCAAGTAGGTCACCCGAGCGCCAAATAGGTCACCCGAGCGGACAACCGAGGACAGCGCCGTCCTCGGTTGTCGTCATGTCACGACGAGCGTCGCGCACCCTCAGTGCTCGCGTTCGGTCACGGCCCTGAGCAGGTTCCGCGCCAGCCTGTCGAGCAGCGCGATCGCGTCAGCGCGTTCCGCTTCGGTGAAGCCGTCGGCGGCCAACTGTTCCAGTCGTGGCCACAGGCTCTCCACCTCCTCGCGCACTGCCTGGCTCGCGCGCGTCGGTTCGATGATCACGACGCGGCCGTCGGTGGGGGAGGGGCGGCGGCGTACGAAGCCGGCACGCTCCAATCGCGCTACGGTGCGAGTCATGGTGGCGGCGTCCGAGTCGAGCAGGCGGATCAGGTCTACCTGTCGTTGCGGGCCGTGCTCCCACAGGTGCATCATCACCAGCTCCTGCCCTGGGAACAGGCCGCTGTGCCGCAGCAGCTGCTTGGCCAGCTGGCGGTGCAGGCGGCCGACCAGGACGACCGCGTGGTTCAGCGCTCCGCTCGCGCCGCCGGGCAGCGTGATCGGGCCGCCGGCCATGATCGGGCCACCGGCCGTGCTCGGGCTACCGGCCGCATCGGCGGCCGGGCACGCGTCCTGCTCCGGCTCGCACATCCGCCACCACCTCCGGTTACCTGTTCGACCAGCATAAGTCGGCTCGACATGTGACGTGTGTCATATCGAAGCGGGTCGGGAAGTGTCCTGGTCGATTACTTGTTCGAGCAGGTAACTGGAAGGAGTAGCGATGAAAGCAATTGAGTTCGACACCTTCGGCGGCCCAGAGGTACTGCACCAGGTCGACGTCGACAAGCCGAAGCCCGGCCCCGGCGAGGTGCTCGTCCAGGTGAAGCGGGCCGGCGTCAATCCCTATGACGGCAAGGTCCGCGCCGGTTTCATGCAGGCGTTCAACCCGGTGACCCTGCCGTTCGTCCCCGGCCTGGAGATCGCGGGCGTCATCGCCGAACTCGGTGACGGTGCGCGCGGGTTCGCCGTCGGCGACGAGGTGTTCGGCTGGGCGCGGGGCGGTGGCGCGTACGCCGAGTACGCGGTGGGCGGCACGCTGGTGCGCAAGCCGGCCGACCTCGACTGGGACATCGCGGCCAGCCTGCCGGTCGCCGTCGAGACCGCGCTGCGCGTGCTGCGCGAACTCGACGTCGCCTCCGGCGAGACCCTGCTGGTGCACGGCGCGAGCGGCGCGGTCGGCAGCATGGCCGTGCAGTTCGCCCTCGCGCGCGGCCTGACCGTGATCGGCACCGGCAGCGGGGCGAAACAGGAGTACATCGCCACGCTCGGCGCGATCCCGACGCACTACGGCCCCGGCCTCGTCGACCGGGTGCGCGCGCTGGCGCCGGGCGGTGTCGACGCCGTGTTCGACACGGCCGGCAAGGGCGTGCTGCCGGACTCGATCGAGCTGCGTGGCGGCACCGACCGCATCGTCACCATCGCCGATCCCAAGGCGAACGAACTGGGCGTCCGGATGTCCACCGGCGGCGCGGCGATCTCGGTCGACGACATCGCCAAGGCGGCCGAGTTGGCCGAGAGCGGCAAGCTGATCGTCACGGTGGCCGCGACCTATCCGCTCGCGGAGGCCGCACGGGCGCACGAAGTCGTGGACGGCGGGCACGCGGGCGGCAAGATCGTCCTGGCCGTCGACTGAACAACGACGTCATCCAATCGATTGCAGGACAAGGAGACAGCTCAGATGGCCGACTTCAACGACACGATCGTCAAGCAGTACCGGGAGAACAACGGCCAACTCGGCGAGAACTTCCCGTTCCCGGTCCTGCTGCTGCACACCGTTGGCAAGCGCAGCGGCGAGCCGCGCATCCACCCGGTCGCCTACCTGCGCGACGGCGATCGCTACCTGGTCTTCGCCTCCGCTGGCGGCGCGGACTCCAGCCCTGCCTGGTACTTCAACCTGATCGCGAAGCCGACCGCGCGGGTCGAGGTCGGCACGGACAAGTTCGACGTGACCGTGTCCGAACTCAAGGGCGAGGAGCGGGACCGCTTCTACCAGATCCAGGCTGACCGGTTCGCCAACTTCGCCGAGTACGAGAAAAAGACGACGCGGACCATCCCGGTCGTGGCGTTGACGCCGGCCTGATCGTCGAGTTTCTGCAAACGTCTGTCGGGTCAAAACGGGGCCAATCCCCTGGCGCGGCAGGCGTTTCGCATCGGTGTGAACCACACGGATGTGAAAGAAACCGACCACGCGGGGGAGTCTGTGGCGCGCCGGCGCAGGTAGCATCGCCAGTTATGCGCGCTGCCGATCTCAAGGGCAATCTCGACGGCATGCTGCTCGCCGTGCTGACCGGCGAGCCGGGGCACGGCTACGCCATCATCGAGGCGTTGCGCCAGCGTTCGCACGGTCGGGTGAACCTGCCGTCCGGCACCATCTATCCCGCGCTGCACCGGTTGGAGAACGGCGGCCTTGTGCGCAGCCGGTGGGAGATGGCAGGCGGCCGCAAGCGTCGCGTCTACCAGATCACGCCAGCCGGCGAGCAGGCGTTGTGCGAGACCCGGGCCAACTGGCGGGACATCATCGACACCATGCACTCGGTGATGCTGACCGACGAGCCGGTGCCGAACTGAGGCTCAGCGCTCGATCACCTTGCCGTCGGCCACTTCCAGCTGCCGGTTGGTGTGCACCGCGGCCAGCATCCGCCGGTCGTGGGTGACCAGCAACAGCGTGCCGGGATAGCTGTCCAAGGCGGATTCGAGCTGTTCGATCGCTGGCAGGTCGAGATGGTTGGTCGGCTCGTCGAGCACGAGCAGGTTCACCCCGCGCGCCTGCAACAGCGCCAGCGCCGCCCTGGTGCGCTCGCCAGGTGACAGGCTTGCCGCCGGCCGCAGCACGTGCGCGGCAACCAGACCGAACTTGGCGAGCAGCGTGCGCACCTCCGCTACCGGCCAGTCCGGCACCTCCGCGCCGAACGCGTCCAACAACGACACGTCGCCGAGGAACAGCGCCCGCGCCTGGTCGACCTCGCCGACCCGCACGCCCGGCCCGAGGTAGGTCTGGCCATCGTCCGGTTCGAGCCTGCCCAGCATCGCGGCAAGCAGCGTCGACTTGCCAGCGCCGTTCGCGCCGGTGATCGCGACCCGGTCCGCCCAGTCGATCTGCAGGTCCACCGGGCCGAGCGTGAACGGGCCCCGGCGCACCACCACTCCGCGCAGGGTCGCCACCACCGCGCCGGCCCGTGGCGCTGCCGCGATCGTCATGTGCAGATCCCATTCCTTGCGCGGCTCCTCGACCACGTCGAGCCGCTCGATCATCCGCTGGGTCTGCCTGGCCTTGGCCGCCTGCTTCTCGGTCGACTCCGCGCGGTGCTTGCGGCCGATCTTGTCGTTGTCGGTTGACTTGCGCCGGGCGTTGCGCACGCCCTTCTCCATCCAGTTGCGCTGGGTCTGCGCCCTGGTCAGCAGCGTGGCCCTGGTGTCCGCGTACTCCTCGTAGTCCTCGCGCGCGTGCCGCCGCGCCACCTCGCGTTCGGCAAGGTAGGACTCGTAGCCGCCGCCGTAGATGCGGACCTGCTGCTGGGCCAGGTCGAACTCCAGCACCGAGGTGACCGTCCTGGCAAGGAACTCGCGATCGTGGCTGACCAGCACGGTGCCCGCGCGCAGGCCGGTGACGAAGCGCTCCAGCCGCTCCAGCCCGGCCAGGTCGAGGTCGTTGGTCGGCTCGTCGAGCAGGAAGATGTCGTAGCGGCTGAGCAGCAGCGAGACCAGGCCCGCGCGGGCCGCCTGGCCGCCGGACAGCGAACGCATCGGCTGGTCGAGGTCGACGGTGAGCCCGATGTCCGCCGTCGCCTCGCCGGTCCGCTCGTCGAGGTCGGCACCGCCGAGCGCGAGCCACCGTTCCAGCGCGACCGCGTAGCGCTCGTCCGCGCCCGCGACGCCGTTGGTCAGCGCCTCGGTGGCGTCGTCGAGTTCGCGTTGCGCGCCGGCGACCCCGGTACGCCGGGCCAGGAACTCGCCGACCGACTCGCCGTCACGGCGTTCCGGCTCCTGCGGCAGGTAGCCGATGTTCGCGGTGGGCGGGCTCAGCGCGAGCGAACCGGTCTCGCTGTGCGCGAGTCCGGCGAGCATCCGCAGCAGGGTCGACTTGCCGGCGCCGTTGACACCGACAAGGCCGACCACGTCTCCCGGCGCGACGACGAGATCGAGCCCGGCGAACAGGATGCGTTCGCCGTGTCCCGCGGTCAGGTTCTTGGCAACCAACGTGGCACTCATCAGCGACGATTATCCCGGGCAGGTCGAACGGTTATCGCGCGCGGGGCAGCGAGGTACGTTTACTTCATGGAAGTAAATGGCGAGGACGTCTGGCGGCTGCTGTCCGGGCTGGCCGACTCGGCGGAGTTCGTGCGCAGGGAGATCGCGACGCACCCGCTCGACCCGGTCGACATCCGGCTGCTGGCCCTGCTCGCCGAGCGGCCCGGGTTGCGGCCGACCGAGGCGGCCGACGCGCTCGGCGTCGCCCCGCCGACGGTCACCCGACACGTGCAGGACCAGCAGGCGCGGGGCCGGGTGCGGGGAGTGATCGACGACGCGGACCGCCGGTCATACCGGTTGGAGATCACCGACGACGGTCTTGCCTTCCTCGACGAGTTCAAGGCCGATCTGGTCGGGCGGTTCGCACCGGCGCTCGCCGATCTGTCCGACGCCGAGGTGCACACCCTCGCCCAGTTGCTGACGCGCGTGGTGCGCGGCATGGCCACGGTTACCCAGAGTGTTCGGCCGGACCGGAGCAGACGGCGATTCCCACCCGGATCGAAATCGGAAATCATGCAGGTGCGGCGATGACCACGTTGTCACCGCGACCGGCCGCGGATTCCAGGTCACGCCGAGGGCAGCGGGCGTTGGCGGTCGTGCTGCTGGCCGTGCTGGCACCGTTCACCGTGGACGTTCTGTTCGGCGGAACCACCATCACCGACGTGCCAGGCGTGTTGGCGGAAATCGGCACCTACGGTTTCGCGTCGGTGCTGATCCGCGCCGTCGTCCGGCGCCGCGCGCTGGGGTTCCGCTCGATCGTGCTGCTCGGTCTGGCATTCGCGCTGACCACGGAATTCCTCATCGTGCAGACCTCGCTCGCGCCGCTCGGCAGCCTCGTGCCGTACCCCGGCTACGGCCGTGCCATGGGCGTGAACTGGCCTTTTCTGGTCTGGGCGCTGGGCTACGAAACCGTCTGGGGCATTGCCATGCCCATTCAACTTGTCGAGCTGACATTTCCTCTGCACCGTACAAGCGCATGGCTGGGTGTCCGCGGCTGCGTCGTGGCGACCTTATTGTTCATGCTCGGCGCCGCCGCGTCCTGGTACAACTGGACGCAGCTCCTCGCCCCGGATTACGTGCACCTGCCCGTGTACCTGCCGCCGCTGTTGACCGTGCTGTGCGGCTGGGTCGTCGTGCTGATGTGCGTCATCGCCGGCCTGCTGTTGCGACCCGTGCAACGCCCGCCCGCGTCGACAGCATCGATCGCGGCGCCCGCGCCGTGGGTGGTCGCGGCCGTGGCGGCCTGCGCGACATTCCTGTGGTTCGCGCTCACCGTGTTGTGGCCGCGCTCCGGCGCCTGGGCGCGCGCGGTTCCTGCCTTTGTTCCGCTCCTTGTCGCGGTGATCCTGGCCGGCTCGGTCAGCGTTGTCCTCGGCGCTTGGTCGCGCAGGCCGGGCTGGTCGGACGCACACCGAATCGCCATGGTCGGCGGTGCATTGCTGACCAGCATGGCAGTGGGTTTTGGGAGCAATGACCTGCCCGATCCGGTCAGTCTGATCGGCAAGATTGTGCTGAATGTGGCGGCGGTCGGGGCGCTGGTCCTGCTGGCCGGGAAAGCTCGGCGGCGAGCCGCGTCGGCTGCGGAATGAACACTGACCACTCCTGAACAACTAGCGGCCGAAAATCGGTTGACTACGCGATCGGGTCGGTGTGCGCCGGAATCACGCAGCTCAGCGGCACTGTAAACGCGATGCGTACGGTGCAGGCGTTATCAAACACTTATCGGAATGGAGCGCCGGTCCAATCAGCAGGGCGCCAGGAGGGTGGCCGGATCACCCCTGCGGGGGAGATCCGGTTATCCTCGGATGGCCGGTTTGGCCACCTGATATCCCGATTCGGCCGGATGGCCCCGCCGGCGAGTGGATGGTCGGTCGGAAATTGCCCACCGCATTGGCGGACAGCTTGGCAGGGGGTGCCACCCGGGTTCGAAACCATTCGACACACTTGCGGTGATTACGCTGTTCGGCCTGCTGGCCACGACCATTCGCGGCCGACCGGGCAATCGGCCTGCCGGTGCTCCGGCCCCATAGGCGGCATCGACTCCTTGGCCGCTCTTCCCTGCCCTCGACGGGCCTGGCGGATCTGCATGTTGCAGACCCAATGACCGCCTCGGGTAATAGTCGCGGCTGGCCGGCTCGGCGGCGGATTGAGACAGGTTCCGCAGCCGGCTGGGAATAGGCGTCCAGCATGTCATCGGTGACTTTGCCGAAGCGCTGACCAGCCCTTCGAGCCGCTGCTGAGCGTGTGAGGATGTACGATTTGGTAGAGTGTGTCATGATTTTGTGGTGCGATTGGTGCGCGTTGGACCGATGAGGTTTGACTCGGTGAAGAGCGGGTAGGAGGACACTGGGGCCGGTATCCAATCGCCGAGGAGGCCGGTCGGCGACGGCGGTAAATCGTGAGTACGGTACGAGCGGGGAAAGCGGGCATTGACCTAACGGGCATAGCCACGCCGACCGTTGACGGCACGTGTTTGGGGCGCTTCAACCTGTGGTTTCCGTCGGCGGCATCCGCATCTATGGCTGGCTTTGTCGCCTCTTCATCTCGCATGGCGGGCAAAGGTGCCCGGGATCACGCTCGAAGTGGACCTGCCCCTTATTGTGAAGTAGGGATGATTAGCGCGGGGCGGCTTGCGCGGTACGTGAGAGTCCCGTATATAGTTGCCCCAGGTCTTCATTTTCACCCCTGCGCCGTGCTTCAAACAAGAAAGTGATGTATTAACGATGGCTCAAAAGGTACTTGTGCAGCTGGTCGATGACCTGGACGGCACCAGCAGTGACAGCATTGAGACCGTGGTTTTCGGTCTCGACGGCGTCACCTACGAGATTGACCTGGCTGACGCGAACGCGGCCAGGCTGCGTGACAACCTTGCCGAGTTCGTTGCTTCCGCCCGCCGGACCGGCGGCCGGGTCAAGCGCGGCACCTCAAGCGCCAGCCCTCGGGGCGCGGCGGGATCGGCCAGTGGTCGCAGCAAAGAGCAGACTCAGGCCATTCGCGATTGGGCCCGCAACAACGGATACGACGTGTCCGAGCGGGGCCGTATCCCGGGCAGCGTGCTGGAAGCCTTCGAGTCCGCGCACGCGGCGGGCGGCAGCACCAAGGGCAAGCGGACCAAGAAATCCTCCGTGCCCGGCCCTGCTTTCTCGCGCTGAGATCCTTCGGTAGAACCGAACTGGTGCGCGTCAACGCCGCTTGGGGAAGCTGGCGTTGGCGCGCACTTGCGTTGTGTCACCCCCATATTTCAACGGAATAGCTATTTTCCGACGGCCAGTCGTTGGTAAACCGTCGATGAGTGGCTCCTTATGCCACGCTTACTCTCAGTAGTTCTTCGTCGGCCGGGCGGACGCGTGCCCAGGCCCGAAAGCTACCGACAAGACCGCTGGTTGCACTGGTCCGGTCCCAGGAGATCTTTATCAATTCGTGATTGTTGTGGCTCGCAACATATGCCACGGTCGTCGTTGCCTAACTCTTCGTGCGCGGTCGCACGTGATTCGTGAGGAGTGCCGGGTGTTATCGAGACGACGAAGTCTGGTCCTAGTCGGCGCCGCGACAGCAGCGATGCTCGGCGTCAGCCTGAGCCTGCCGAGCAGCGCGCAATCAGCCAAGCCCGCGCAACCAGCACAGCCCGCCGCCAACGCCGCCTGTCCCTGGGTGGGCTCCTCGGCGCCGGTCAGCCAGCGGGTGGCGCAGCTGCTCGGCCAGATGAGCCTCGCGCAGAAGATCACCCTGGTGCACGGCGCGGGTGGCAGCTACGTCGGCAACACCCCGGCCATCCCGGCACTGTGCATACCCGCGCTGAACCTGGAGGACGGCCCGGAAGGCGTCGGCGACGGCATGACCGGCGTGACCCAGCTGCCCGCGCCGGTCGCGGCGGCCGCCACCTGGGACCCGGCCGCCGAGCAGAGCTACGGCGCGGTGATCGGCGCAGAGGACGCGGGCAAGGGCGTGAACATCGACCTCGGCCCGACCGTCAACATCGACCGCGACCCACGCTGGGGCCGGGCGTTCGAGTCGCTGTCCGAAGACCCCTATCTCGCCGGCCGACTGAGCGCGGCCGAGATCCGCGGCGTGCAGAGCCAGGGCGTGCTGGCGCAGGTCAAGCACCTCGGCGTGTACAACCAGGAGACCAACCGCAACACCCCGTCCGACAATGCGATCATCGACACCAGGACGTTGCAGGAGATCTACCTCCCGCAGTTCCAGGCCGCGACGCAGCAGGGCGCGGCATCTTCGGTGATGTGTTCCTACGCGACGGTCAACGGCACCTACGCGTGCGAGAACCCGACGCTGCTGAACAACGCACTGGACACCGAGTTCGGCTTCCCGGGTTTCGTCACGTCGGACTGGGGTGCGACGCATTCCACCGTCGCGTCCGCCAACGCCGGCCTCGACCAGGAAATGCCAGGAGCCGACTACTTCGGCTCCGGCCTGCAGAACGCGGTGAACAGCGGCCAGGTGTCCACGACGACGCTGAACAACATGGTGGGTCGCATCCTGACCGAGATGTTCGCCTTCGGCCTTTTTGATCGGCCGGTGAGCGGCGGGACCGGCGCGACCGTGACCAACGCGGCGCACGTGGCGACCGCGGCGTCGGTCGCGGAGGAGGGCAGCGTGCTGTTGAAGAACAGTAACAACCTGCTGCCGCTGAACACCTCCTCGGTCAGGTCGATCGCGGTGCTCGGCGACGACGCCAGCACGAACGCGGAGACCGACGGCGGTGGCAGCGCGGGCGTGAACTCCTCCGGCACGGTCACCCCGTTGCAGGCGATCACCTCGCGCGCAGGCTCCGGCGTCTCGGTGCAGTACTCGCAGGGGGCGTCCTCCTCCGGCACGTCCAGCTCGACCGAGCAGGCAGCGGTGAACCTGGCCAAGAACTCGAACGTGGCGATCATCTTCGCCAACCTCTTCGAGTCGGAGGGCAGCGACCTCGGCGGCATCGGCTTGCCAGGCAACTACAACCAGCTGATCTCGGACGTGGCCGCGGTCAACCCGAACACGATCGTCGTGCTGAACACCGGTTCCGCGGTCACCATGCCGTGGCTGAGCTCGGTGGCCGGCGTTTTCGAGAGCTGGTACCCGGGCCAGCAGGACGGCAACGCCATCGCCGCACTGCTGTTCGGCGACGTGAACCCGTCCGGCAAACTGCCGGTGACCTTCCCGAAGAGCCTGTCCGACGTGCCGGCGTCGACCGCGGCGCAGTGGCCGGGCCAGAACGGTCAGGTGCGGTACTCGGAGGGCGTCGACGTCGGCTACCGCTGGTACCAGGCGAAGAACATCGCGCCGCTGTTCCCGTTCGGCTTCGGCCTGTCCTACACCAGCTTCGGCTTCACCAACCTGCACGTGTCCGCGCTCGCCGCGAACGGCACGGCCACGGTCACCGCGACCGTCACCAACACCGGCAGCAGAGCCGGCGCGGACGTCGCCCAGCTCTACGTCGGCGATCCCGCGACCACCGGTGAACCGCCCGAGCAGCTCAAGGGTTTCCAGCGGGTCAGCCTGCAACCGGGCGCGAGCACCACGGTGAGCTTCCCGGTGAGCCTGCACGACCTCGCCTACTGGAACACCGCGTCCAACGGCTGGACCACGGCGACCGGCAACTACACGATCATGGTCGGTGACTCGTCGGCAAGCCCGCAGCTGTCCGGCACCCTCGCGGTCACCTCGACCAGCGTGAACACGGTGACCGTGACCAACCCGGGCGGCATGAGCAGCATGGTCGGCGCGTCGGCGCCGCTGGCCATCTCGGCCAAGGACTCCGCGTCCGGCCAGACGCTCACCTACTCCGCGAGCGGCCTGCCGGCCGGCCTGTCGATCAACCCGAGCACCGGCCAGATCACCGGCTCGGCCAGCGGAGCGGGCACCAGTACGGTCACCGTCACCGCGACCGACGGCACCGGGGCGAGCGGCAGTACCACGTTCGTCTGGACGACCAGCGCGCCCACCACGACCGGGCCCATCACGGCGGGTGTCGGCAGCAACCTGTGCGTGGACGTCCAGTCGGCGAGCACCACCAACGGCACCCCGGTGCAGATCTACACCTGCAACGGAACCGGCGCGCAGCAGTGGACGGTCAACGGCAACGGCACCCTCCAGGCGCTCGGCAAGTGCCTGGACGTCACCGGCGCGGGCACCGCGAACGGCACCAAGATCCAGCTGTACGACTGCAACGGGACCGGTGCACAGGTGTGGCAGCCGCAGTCGAACGGTTCGCTGCTCAACCCGGAGTCCGGTCGCTGCCTCGACGACCCCGGCGCGACCACCAACATCGGCACCCAGTTGCAGATCTATGACTGCAACGGCTCCAACGCGCAGCTCTGGCACCTGCCCTGACCGCTGGTCCTCCTGAAATCCGCCATCCAGTGGCGGGCCGGCCCGACGTTCAACGACGAGCGTCGGGCCGGCTGATTTTCTCGGCCTCGACCGATGACTTTTCCGGTCTTGCGCGGTCTGTATGTACGTCCGCATGTTGTGCACCTGATCAGGGAGGTCGGATGACCGCACTACCGCCCGTCGTCGACGCGGAAACCTGGCAGCGCGAACTCGACGCGCTGCGTGTCCGGGAGAAGGCGGCGACCCGTGAACTGGACGCGATCGCCGCCCAGCGCCGCAGGCTGCCCATGGTCGAGCTGCCCGGCTACGTGCTGGAGGGCGAGGACGGCCCGGTTCGGCTGGCCGATGTCTTCGAAGGGCGTTCGCAGCTGATCGTCTACCACCACATGTGGTTCGCGGGCGAGAAGTGGCAGTGCCCCGGCTGCACCAGCTACACGTCGCAGTTCACCCGGTTGGCGTTCCTTGCCAACTACGACGCCCGGTTCGTGATCGTCACCCAGGGCCCGATCGACGAGGCGCTGGAGTACAAGCGGCGGGTCGGCAACACGATGACCTGGTACTCGACCGCGAACAGCCCGTTCGGCGCCGATGTCGGCGCGCCAGCGGGCGGCGGGTTCGCGGTCAACGTGTTCCTGCGCGACGGCGACACCGTCTACCGCACCTGGCACACCGAAGGCCGGGGCACCGAGCAGCTCAGCCACACCTTCGCACTGATCGACCTGCTGCCCTACGGCAGGCGGGAACAATGGCAGGACTCGCCGGAGGGTTGGCCGAAGGAGCCGACCTACAGCCGCTGGGCCAGCTCCGAGGACATCGCCGAAAGCTACGGCCCGAAAGCGAACGTTTCCGCCTAATCTTGTCCACATGATCACGATTGGACGAGTGACCGCCGAGGATAGGGCAGCCTGGGACGCGTTGTTCACCGGATACAACGTGTTCTACGGCCGCACGCCGGACCAGGCGTTCCTGGATCGTGCCTGGGCGCGGTTCGAACCGGACACCGACCTGCACCTGCTCGGCGCGAAGCTCGACGGCGAGTTGGTGGGCATCGCGCATTTCTTCACGCATCCGAGCACGACCGCGGCCGACGTCTGCTACCTACAGGATTTGTTCACGTCGGAAACCGCGCGTGGCAAGGGGGTTGCTCGGGCGCTGATCGGCGCGATCACCGACTGGGCGCGCGAGCGGGGTTGCAGCAGGGTGTACTGGCTGACGCACGAGGACAACGCGACCGCACGCAGGCTCTACGACAAGGTCGGCGTCAACAAGGGGTTCATCCAGTACCAGATCCCGCTGGAGGGCTGACCTCCAGCGGGATCCGGCGCCGATAAAGCGTTGGTCAGGTGGTCGCGACCCGTGACAGCCTGACCGCATGGACTCCTACCTCACCGTCAACAGGGTGAACTGGGACGAACGCGCACCGGCGCACGCGGCATCGCCCGACTACGAGGTTGAGCGGTTCGTGGCCGACCCGACCTTCCTGTCCAAGGTGGTCCGCTTCGACCTGCCCCGGCTCGGTGATCTCACCGGTCTGCGCGGCGTGCACCTGCAATGTCACATCGGCACGGACACGTTGTCGCTGGCGCGGCTGGGTGCGCGGATGAGCGGCCTCGACTTCTCCGGCGCGTCGCTTGCCGAGGCGCGCAAGCTCGCCGAACGCACCGACACGCCGATCGACTACCACAGGGCGTCCGTCTACGACGCGGTCGAGGTGCTCGGAGCGCAAGCCTACGACCTGGTCTTCACCGGGATCGGGGCGCTCGGCTGGCTGCCGGACATCCGCCGCTGGGCGCAGGTGGTGGCCGGTCTGCTCAAGCCGGGCGGCCGACTGTTCATCCGCGAGGGTCACCCGATGCTGTTCACTTTGGACGAGACCGTCAACCCGGCGGCGCTGCGCTACTCGTACTTCGAGCACGAAGAACCGCTCGTGTACAACGAACCCGGCACGTACGTGCGGACCGACACCGAACTGGCCGCGACCACAACACACCAGTGGAACCACGGCATGGCCGAGATCATCACCGCGCTGCTGGACGCCGGCCTGCGACTCACCCAGTTCGTCGAGCACAACAGCGTCCCGTGGAACGCGATACCCGGCCAGATGAGCCAGGACGACAACGACGAACTCAAGGAATGGCGGCTGAGCACCGACCCGAACCGCCTCGCAGCCAGCTACACCATCCAGGCCATCAAGGTGATCTCAGTCGAACAGGACGACTGACCGGAGCACGTCGCCGCCGTGCATCTTGGCGAACGCGGCCTCCACGTCGCCGAGACCGATCTCCTCGGACACGAACGCGTCCAGGTCGAGCCTGCCCTGCCGGTACAGCTCGGTGAGCATGGGGAAGTCGCGGGTCGGCAGGCAGTCGCCGTACCAGGACGACTTGAGCGCGCCGCCGTGGCTGAACAGGTCGATCAACGGCATCTCGATGCGCATCTCCGGTGTCGGCACGCCGACCAGCACCACGGTGCCGGCCAGGTCGCGGGCGTAGAACGCCTGCCGCCAGGTCTCCGGCCGCCCGACCGCGTCGATCACCACGTTGGCGCCGAAGCCGTCGGTCAGTTCCCTGACCGCCTCGACGACGTCGGTCTCCTTGGCGTTGATCACGTGCGTCGCGCCGAAACCGCGCGCCTTCGCCAGCTTGCGCGGGTCGGTGTCGATGCCGATGATCGTGGTCGCGCCGGCCAGGTACGCGCCGGCGATGGCACCGTCGCCGACACCGCCGCAGCCGATCACCGCGACCGAGTCGCCACGCGTGACGCCGCCGGTGTTGATGGCAGCGCCGATGCCGGCCATCACGCCGCAGCCGAGCAGGCCGACCGCGGCGGGCCGGGCTGACGGGTCAACCTTGGTGCACTGGCCGGAGTGCACCAGCGTCTTCTCGACGAACGCGCCGATGCCCAGCGCGGGGGAGAGCGCGGTGCCGTCGGTGAGCGTCATCGACTGCTTGGCGTTGTGCGTGTTGAAGCAGTACCAGGGCCGGCCGCGCCGGCACGCCCTGCACTCGCCGCACACCGCGCGCCAGTTCAACACCACGAAGTCGCCCGGCTCGACATCGGTGACGCCCTCGCCGATCTCCTCGACGATGCCGGCCGCCTCGTGGCCGAGCAGGAACGGGAAGTCGTCGTTGATGCCGCCCTCCCGGTAGTGCAGGTCGGTATGGCACACCCCGCACGCCTGCACTCGCACCACGGCCTCACCGGGGCCGGGATCGGGCACGAGCACGTCGACGACCTCGACGGGTTGCCCCTTGGCGCGGGCGATGACACCACGAACCTGGTGCGGCACAGCGACCTCCAATACGCCGGTGTATCAGCAGAGCACACCGTAGGCGAACCCGACGACGTGTGCGACGTTGACAGTGTCATATGACAGTGTCACGATGGCGGCATGACGACCGACGCGCAGTGGACCATCGACGAGCTGGCCCAGCTCGTCGGCGAGGCGCTGGCCGTCGACTACACCGGTCAGCCCAACGGCCGGGTGCGCGAGGTGCCGGATCGGCGGACCATTCGCTGGTACACCACGATCGGCCTGCTCGACCGGCCGGCCGCGATGCGCGGCCGCACCGCGCTCTACAACCGGCGACACCTGATGCAACTGGTCGCGGTCAAGCGCCTCCAGGCCGACGGCCGCTCCATCGCGCAGGTGCAGGAGGCGTTGCTCGGCGCGGACGACCGCACCCTCACCGACCTCGCCCGCCTGCCCGAGCAGGTGCCAGCACCGCAGCGGTTCTGGGCCGCCCGGCCCGCCCAGCCGAAACCGCGGCCACAACCGGCACGCGCCGCGCTGGTGCCGAGCATCCGGCTTGCCGACGGCGTGACGCTCGTTCTGGGCGGCGCACCGCGCCAGCTCGACCGGGACGATCTCGACGCGCTCGCCGAAGCCGCGACCGCGCTGCTCGACGTGTTGCACGACCGCGGCCTCGCCGCCCGAAACGAAGGGGGCCAAGCATGATTCCCGTCCGGCACCTCACCGACGCCGAACTGCCAGAACCCGATGCGGACGCGGGCATCGGGGTGCTGCGCACCGGGCGCGGCAACCTGCCGCTGACCAGTCTCGACATCGCCGCCGATGTCACCGGCCTCGCCGTGCGGACGCGGCTCACCCAGGGCTTCCACAACCCGTTCGACGAACCGCTTGAAGCCACTTACGTCTTCCCGCTGCCCGACCGCGCGGCCGTGACCGCGCTGTCGCTGCGCGCGGAGGGTCGCACGGTCGAGGGCGTGCTACGCGAACGCGGCCAGGCGCGCGCCGACTACCAGCAGGCGATCGACGCGGGCCAGCGCGCGGCGATCGTGGAACAGGAGCGGCCGGGCGTGTTCACCATGCGGGTCGGCAACATCGCCCCGCACGAGCGGGTCACCGTGCGCGTCGTGCTGGCCGGCCTGTTGCCGTTCGACGACGGCGAGGCCACCTTCCGCTTCCCGCTCGTGGTCGCGCCCCGCTACATACCGGGCGCGCCGCTGGCCGGTGAGCCGGTCGGCGCCGGCACCGCGCGGGACACCGATGCGGTGCCGGACGCGTCCAGGATCAGCCCGCCCGTGCTGCTGCCCGGTTTCCCGAACCCGATCACGCTCTCCGCCACGGTCGACATCGACCCGGCCGGCCTGTCCATCGGCGAGATCAGCGCCAGCCTCCCGGTGCGCACCGAGGAGCACGGCGACGCGTTGCGGGTGCGGCTGAACCCAGGTGAGCGAGCGAACCAGGACTTCGTTGTCCGCCTGCGCCTCGGCGAAACGCCGGGCTCACTCGCCGTGCGCGACGGCGCGTTCGCGCTGACCCTGGTGCCACCGGCCGAACCCGGCACCGCCCGCCCGCGCGACGTGGTGCTGGTGCTCGACCGGTCCGGCAGCATGGGCGGCTGGAAGATCGTGGCCGCGCGCCGTGCCGCCGCACGCATCGTGGACACGCTCACCGACGACGACTCGTTCGCCGTGCTCGCCTTCGACCACACCATCGAATGGCCGACCGGCCTGCCGCACGTGCCGGTGCTCGCCAACGACCGCAACCGGTTCCGCGCCGTCGAGCACCTGGCCGGCCTGTCCGCGCGCGGTGGCACGGAAATGCTGGCTCCGCTGCGTGAAGCCGCGAACCTGCTGGCCGGCCGTGCCGACCGGGATCGCGTGCTGGTGCTGGTCACCGACGGGCAGGTCGGCAACGAGGACCAGATCCTCCATGCGATCGCGCCGCACCTGACCGGCATCCGCGTGCACACGGTCGGCATCGACACGGCGGTCAACGCAGCCTTCCTCACCAGGCTGGCCGCGCTTGCCGGCGGGCACAGCGAACTCGTCGAGTCCGAGGACCGGCTGGACGTGGCCATGCGGGCCATCCACCACCGCATCGCCACCCCGCTCGTCACCGACCTGCGCATCATCGACGGGTCCGTCGAGGCGGACACCCTCGCCCCGCAACCGATCCCGGACCTGTTCCCCGGCGCGTCACTCGTGCTCACCGGCCGGCTGACCGCTGAAGCCGACAGTGTCACGGTGCTCGGCACGGACGCGGACGGCAACGAATGGCGGCACACGCTCACCGCACATCAGAGCGACAATCCAGCGCTCGGCGCGATCTGGGCTCGCGCGCGCATTCGCGACCTGGAGGACCGTTACGCCACTGGCACGCCAAAGGCATCGGCCGACCTGGAGCAGCGGATCATCGCGACCTCGTTCGAATTCAACGTGCTGTCCCGGTTCACCGCGTTCGTCGCGGTCGACTCGCGGGTGGTCAAGGAGGGCGGTCAGCCGCGCCAGTTGACCCAACCCGTCGATCTGCCGGCCGGCTGGCTACCACAAGCTCCGGTCGCGGCCGCGCCGATGGCCCTGTCCATGAGCGAGTCGCAGGTGGAATACGGGCCGCGACGCAGGAGCGGCCGGGCCAGGGCGAAGCGAACGGTCGCAGTCGAACACGTCCAACTGGTCGATGTCGCGCGACAAGTTCCGGACGCGGTTCGGGAATTCGCGGAGCGCGCGATGAAAAAACTGTTGAAAACAGCGTCCCGCAGCCTGGCCGAACGGATCAACGCACTGGTCGAACTGGCCGAATCAATTGGCGACGCACTACCGGAATTCGTCACCGCCGGTCTCGGCAAACGAGAAACCGCGCTGCTCACCACGTTCGTCACCGGCCAGGCCAAACACATCGGCAACCAGGCCGAACTCGAAGCGCGCTGGCAGGAAGCACTCGACTTGCTGAAAACACTGATCGGCCAACCTGCGCAGCAGGAGAAGCGACGCCCCTTCTGGAAACGGTAACCACCGCCGATCGGCTTCTGATGATTTTTTGAGATCCATCGGCAACGCTCGGCCGCACAACTGGCTTCAGTGTTGCCGATGGAGGTTTGTCCTGTGTCCAGCGAAGTCCTTGACTACCTTGTTGTCGGCGCGGGCCCGGCCGGGATTCAGTTGGCGTACGATCTCGATCGCGCCGGCCGCGACTACCTCGTGGTGGAGGCCGGGGCAGCGCCGGGCACGTTCTTCGGCAAGTACCCCCGCCACCGCACGCTGATCTCCATCAACAAGGTGCACACCGGGTACGACGACCCCGAGCTGCGCATGCGGATGGACTGGAACTCGTTGCTCTCCGACAACGAGGACCTGCTGTTCACCCGGTACAGCAAGAAGTTCCTGCCGCCCGCGGAAACCTTCCTGCGCTACCTCGCCGACTTCGTCGAGGCGACCGGCATCAAGATCCGGTTCAACACTCGGGTCACCCAGATCAGCAGGCCAGGTGACTTCCGCGTCGAACTCGACTCCGGCGACGAGATCATCGCCAAGCGGGTCATCGTCGCGACCGGCGTTTCCCTGCCCAACGTCCCGGACATCCCCGGTATCGAACACGCCGAGCAGTACGCGGACGTCTCGGTCGACCCCGACGATTTCGTCGACAAGAAAGTGCTGATCCTCGGCAAGGCCAACTCGGCGTTCGAGACCGCGGACAACCTGATCGAAACTGCGGCCGTCATCCACGTTGCCGGCCCGAACCCGTTGAAGCTGGCCTGGCGCACGCACTTCGTCGGCCACCTGCGCGCGGCCAACAACAACCTGCTGGACACCTACCAGCTCAAACTACAGAACGCGCTGCTGGACGGGCACGTCCGCAACATCGAGCGCGACCCCGACGGCGGCTACAAGGTGACCTTCGGCTTCATCCGCGCGCAGGAGATCCTCAAGGACATCCACTACGACCGGATCATCGTGTGCACCGGTTTCCGCTTCGACGCCTCCATCTTCGCCGACGACCTCAAGCCCGAACTGGTCATCAACGGCCGTTTCCCGGCGCAGACCTCCGCGTGGGAGTCGGTGAACATCCCCGACCTCTACTTCACCGGCACGCTCTCGCAGATGCGCGACTTCAAGAAGAGCACCAGCGGCTTCATCCACGGCTTCCGCTACTGCGCCCGCGCCCTGCAACACGTGCTCGACGAGCGCTACGAGGGCGTGCCGTGGCCGAGCCGCGAGATCTCCGCCAAGCCGAGCGACATCATGGAGACGCTGATCGAGCGGGTCAACCGCTCGTCCGCGCTGTTCCAACAGTTCGGGTTCATAGGCGACCTGGTCACCGTCGACGAGCGGGCCGGCACGGCTCGCTACTACGAGGAGGTCCCTGTCGACTACATCGCGGACAGCGACCTCGGCTCGTCACCAAGCTACTACGTTGCCACCCTCGACTACGGCCCCGACCACGACAAGTACGACCCGTTCGACGGCACGGCGCGGCAGCGGATCACCCAGTCCGAGACCGAGCACGCGGACGAGGGCCACTACCTGCACCCGGTCATCCGGCACTACCGCAACGGCGAACTGGCCGGCACCCACCACGTCACCGAGAACCTGGAGAACGAGTGGACCAACCCGGCCGTGCACCGGGAACCGCTCGCCGCGTTCATCGCGAAGCAGAGCTGACCATGACCACCACCCGACCGCGACTGCTCAAGGTCGCCGACTACCAGAGCGCGGCCAGCACCATCGTCGACCCGGTCTACTACGACTTCTTCGCGGGCGCGGCCCGCGACGAGATCACCATGCGGGCCAACGAGAGCGCGTTCGGACAGCTCTGCCTGCTGCCCCGCGTCCTGCGCGGCAGTGACAACCGGCGGCACGCGGTTGAGCTGTTCGGCTCGACCGCCTCGATGCCGATCCTGTTGTCGCCGACCGCGTTCCACAAGCTCGCGCACGCCGACGGCGAACTCGCCACCGCCCGCGCGGCAGCGGCCGCCGACACGATCATGATCGTCAGCATGGCGGCGACCGTGGCCGTCGAGGACATCGCGGCCGCCGCCCGCGCCGCCGTGCCCGGCCGCGACCCGGCCCTGTGGTTCCAGCTCTACCTGCAAACCGACCGGGAATTCTCCGAAGCCATTGTGCGCAGGGGCGAGGCGGCCGGCGTCAAGGCGCTGGTGGTGACGGTCGACTCGCCAGTGCTCGGCCACCGCGAACGCGACGACGCGCACGACTTCCACGACCTCCCACCCGGCATGCGCTGCGAAAACCTCGTCGACCTTCGCGAAGGGAGCACCGGGCACGTCCGCCAGATCCAGATGAGCGCGGAACTGTCCTGGGCGCATATCGAATGGCTGCGCTCGATCACGCCACTGCCGATCCTGCTCAAGGGCGTACTGCACCCGGAGGACGCGCGGCTCGCGGTCGCGCACGGCGTCGACGGCCTGCTGGTGTCCAACCACGGCGGCCGCCAGCTCGACACGGTGCCGGCCACCATCCGCGCGTTGCCGGAGATCGTCGCCGCCGTTCGCGGCCGCATCCCGATCATCCTGGACGGCGGCATCCGGCGCGGCACCGACGTGATCAAGGCGCTCGCGCTCGGCGCGGACGCGGTCGGCATCGGTCGCCCGATCATCTGGGGCCTCGCCGTCGACGGCGAGAACGGCGTGCGCGGCGTGCTGGAACTGCTGCGCGCCGAGTTCGACCACGCCCTCGCGCTGTGCGGCGCGGTTTCGCCAGCCGACCTCAACCCCGATCTGATCCGCTCCTACTGATTCGCGCTACTGATCCACTCCCACTCTGATTCGCTCCTACTGGGAGGAGCCGTCCATGCTGCTCGTGCTCACCGTCGTCGTGCTGGCCGTCGCGGGGCTGGCCAGCCTGCCGTACTGGTTGCCGCAGCGGGTGATCCGGCTGCGCACGCGGGTGTTCGCCGCGGTCAACGGCGATGAGGGCATCAACGTGCCCGGCCCTCGGATCGGCATGGACGACTTCCTGCGCGCCTATGCCGACCCGGCCGCCAACGGTCGCAGTCGCGGCGCGGCCCTTTCCGACCTGTTCTGGTACTGGCTCGCGCCCGGTCCGCAGGTGCACCAGGAACACCTGGAGGCCGGACCGCGCTACGACGAAGCGGCGAAGACGACCCGGCGCATCCTGATCAAGCCCAAGGCCGAGTCCGAGGAACTGACCGCGCGGGTCGCCAACCGCGTGCTGGACGAGATCGAGGCGCCGGTCGCCACCCTGGTCCGGTTGCGTGACGCGATGATGCCGATCTGGGCCGAGCTGTACTACGAACTCGTCTTCAACGAACCTTGCCCGCCCGAGGCGCGCGAGCTGATCGTGGGCAACGCCGACGACGTGGTCACCGCGCTCAAGTGCACCGGCCTGCGGCACATGCGCAGGCGCGGCAGGCTCACCGACTACCTGTACCGGCGCATCGTCGACGGCGACGTGCCGTACGAACTGCCGGCCACACTGTCCACAATGGAGCAAGCGTACTACCTGCAGGGCACCTTCTTCAACACAGCGGTCGTGCAGATGTCCGAGGCCATGGCGCACCTGCTGCTCGCCATCGCCGAACACCCGGACGTGCAGGCTCGCGTTGTCGCGGATCCCGACGACGGCGCCTACCTCGACGCGGTGATCGACGAGTCGCTGCGCACGTATCCCCTGTTCGGCATCGCGCACCGCATCCTCACCTCGGACGTGCACCTGCCCGACCAGACCGTGCCGGCCGGCTCGGTGCTGTGCTTCAGCTATCCCGACTTCCACCAGCACGGCTACCCGCACCCGACCGAGTTCCGGCCGGACCGCTGGGCCGACATCGCGGCCAAGGACGTCAACTTCATCCCGTTCGGCGTGACCGCCAATCGGCCCTGCCCCGCTCGCGGCCTCGCCCCGGTCACCATGCGCGTGGTCGCCAAAGCGGTATTGGACCGATTCGAACTCGTCAGCTCGGTCGCGCACACCCGCTCCCTGCCCAACCGAGGCCCCGTCCTGCTCATCCGCCGCTCGGCGGCGCCGATCCCGGTCCGCCGCCGCGTCGCCCTGCTGTTCCTGCGCGTCCGGGACCGCTGGGAGGACGTGTACCGGGGCATCGCCCAGCTGGTCTTCGGCAGCTACATGGTGTGGGACGCGCGCAGAAAAGCCCTCTGCCGCAACTACTTCGCCTCGCTCGACGACGCCACCGCCGCCACCACCACCCCGTCGCCGGTGGCCGGTTGTCCGGTGCCCCACGAAATGAGGTCCTCATGAACATCGCGACCGCGGGCACCACGTTCTTCCTCGCGCTCGTCGCCATCCTGGTGGTCTGCCGGGCGGTCAGCTGGATCGGCGTGAAGCTCGGCCAGCCACCGGTCGTCGGCGAGATGGTCGCCGGCGTGCTGCTCGGGCCGTCGCTGCTCGGCCTGATCAGCCCGGCCGCGGAGAGCTTCCTGTTCCCGACCTCCGGCCGTCCGCTCATCTACGTCGCCGGTCAGATCGGCCTTGTGCTGTTCATGTTCGGCGCAGGCTACGAGTTCAGCACCGACCGGATCCGGAAATCCATGCGCACGGTCGGCGCGATCTCGTTGGCCGGCAACCTGCTCCCGCTCGCGCTCGGCGTGGTGATCACGCTGCTCGGCACGCGCTGGGCGCACATCGTGGTGCCCGGTGTCTCGCTGACCACGTCGGCCGCGTTCGTCGGCGTCGCGCTCGCCATCACCGCGTTCCCGATGATGGCCAGGATGATCACCGAGCGCGGCATCGCGGACACCAGGTTCGGGTCGCTCGCGCTGGCCTGCGGCGCGGTCGACGACGTACTCGCCTGGATTCTGCTGGCCATCGTGATCAGCATGGCCTCCGGCTCGTCAGGGCCGGCCATCGTGGCCGCGGTCGGCGCGGTCATCTTCGCCGCGCTGCTGCTCGGCGGCGGCCGGCAACTGCTCAGCAGGGTCATCCGCGATTCCGGCACGCGCGACTCCGGCACGGCCAACGACGACTGGCGGCTGTTGTTCACCACGATCGTCGTGTTCACCGCCGCCTGGTTCACCGACGAGATCGGCCTGTACGCGGTGTTCGGCGCGTTCTGCATCGGCGTGGTCTTCCCGCGCAACAAGGCCGCCGACCGGGTGCTGGCCACCATCGCGCCGCTGGCCAGGATCGTGTTCGTGCCGCTGTTCTTCACCTACTCGGGCCTGAACACCAAGTTCGGCCTGCTCGCCAACCCCGGCCTGCTCGCGTTCGCGCTGCTCGCCGTGGCCGTGGCGATCGTCGGCAAGCTCGGCGCCTGCTGGGGTGCGGCCCGGGTGGCGGGGGAGTCGCAGCCGTTCGCGTTGCGGGTCGGCATCCTGATGAACGGGCGCGGCCTGATGCAGTTGATCGCGATCAACGTCGGTTTGCAGGAGGGCATCGTGACCAGCGAACTGTTCAGCGTGTTGGTGCTGGTGGCGATGGTGACGACGATCATGACCGCACCGCTGCTGACCTGGTACGAACGCAGGGCGCAACGCGAGGGCACCCCGGAAATGCCGTCTTCGCCCGAAACCGAACCCGTCAGAATCTAGAACACTCAACTACTCGGTGCCACGATGAGCCCGTGGACACCGCCAGCTCGGTACGCCTGCTGCTCGTTGACGACGACCGGGAGCTGACCGACATGCTCAGCGACCTCCTCGCCGAGGAGGGCTACCAGGTCGACGTTGCCCTCGACGGGCACCATGGCCTGCACCTCGGCCTGACCCAGGACTACCAGGTCCTGGTCATCGACCGCGGCCTGCCGGCCATCGAGGGCCTCGACCTGCTCACCCGACTACGACGCAAGGCGGTCGGCGCGCGGGCGCTCATCCTCACCGCGCGCGGCACCGTTGCCGACCGGGTCGCCGGCCTCGACGCCGGCGCGGACGACTATCTGGTCAAGCCGTTCGAGGTCGACGAGTTGCTGGCCAGGATCAGAGCCCTGCACCGCAGGCACATCGAGGCGGCCGAGTCGATCCCACTCGGCACAACGGGTTGGCTGGACGTGGCAAGACGCGACGTCCTGCTGCGCACCGGGGGCGCACGGGTCACCCTCTCGGCCAAGGAGTTCGCCCTGCTCCGCCTGCTCGCCGAACGCCCGCGCGCCGTGCACACCCGCGCCGAACTACGCGACAACGTGTTCGCCGACACCGCAGCAGAATCCATTGTGGACACATACGTGTACTACCTGCGGCGCAAGCTCGGCAAGACCATCGTCAGCACCGTGCACGGCCTCGGCTACCAGTTGGGCGCCGTGCGATGAGGCTTTTCTCCCGTGCCGAGTTCGACACCAACACCGAAGCCGAATGCCGGGTCATCCAGCGCGCCAAGCGCATGCTGACCATCCAGATCGCCGCCGTGATCACCCTGCTCGTGGTGCTCGTCGGCGTCATCGCCTACCTGATCATGGTGAACAGCCAGACCGCCGAGGCCGACCGCGAGGTGGCCCGCGTCGCCGACCATCCCGGCACCGTGCCGCTGTTCGGCTGCGACACCCTGTTCGTACTGCGCGCGGGCCGGATCACCACCAGCTCCGGCAGCACCACTCCACCGCGCGGCCTACCGGTCATCGCCGACCTCCGCCAGGTCGCCAGCACCGGCACGCCGACCCGCACCGTGATCAGCGCCAACGGCACCGAGTACACCGTGCTCACCGAAAAGCACGGCGACACCGTCGCCCAGGCCGCCTACGAACTGCGCTACCAACTCGCCGACCGCCACCTGCTGCTGACCGGCCTCGGCATCGCCGAGGTCGTCGGCCTCCTCGTCGCCGCAGCCACCGGCTACCTGCTCGCCGGCCGCGCCATCCACCCGCTCGGCGAGGCGCTGCGCCGGCAACGCCGATTCGTCGCCGACGCCAGTCACGAACTACGCGCCCCGCTCACCCAACTGCACACCCGCGCCCAACTGCTCGTCCGCCGCACCCGCCGCGATCGCGGCGCCGACGCGGTCACCGAGGAACTCGACCGCCTTGTCACCGGCACCCGCCAACTCGGCGAGGTGGTCGAGGACCTGCTGCTCTCCGCCAGCCTGCGCGAGCAGCCCCAACAACTCACACCCATCGACTTCGGCGCCCTCGTCCGCGAAGCCGCAGCCGCCGAACAACCCCGCGCCCGCTGCGACGGCATCACCATCACCGTGCACGGCGAAACGCGCCCCTACCTCGTCGACGGCATCGCCACCGCGCTGCGCAGGGTCGTCGCCGCGCTCATCGACAACGCGGTCGGCCACACCGGCGCGGACGGCGCGATCACCCTGACCCTGCGCGAGGTCCCCGCCGCCCGCGACATCGAACTCACCGTCGCCGACAACGGCGTCGGCTTCGACCCCGAAGACGCCGAACGCATCTTCGAACGTTTCGCCCGAGGCGCCACCGGCAAGGGCCGCCGCTTCGGACTGGGCCTCGCGCTGGTCCGCGAGGTCGTGCACAGCCACAACGGCACCATCACGGCGACCGGCGAATCCGGCAACGGCGCCACGTTCACCGTCCGCCTGCCGCTACACCGCCCGACCCCACCCCCGCGCCGCCGAACCAGCACCCAGCCCGTCGAGTCGGCCACCACCCCCAGCCCACGCCGCCCCGACCCACACCCCGCCGAACCGGCGTAGTTGGCGAAGCCGTCGCCCACGAGTGGTGGGCGACGGCTTTCGTGGCGCTACTGGTGGGCGAAGGGGCCCAGCAGTTCGCTTGGCACGATGCGCACCGGGAACGGCCTGGTGGCTTCGAAGGGTTCGTCGCCCGCGACACTGGCGACCATCTGATATCGACCGTTGTCGAGTTCGAAGGCGATCAGACTCGGTTCGGCCGGGTCGATGACCCAGTAGTTCGGTACGCCGAATCGTTCGTAGGCGTGCTTCTTGATGTTCAGGTCTCTGACAAGGCCGGCCGGTGAGATCACCTCGACGGCGAGCGAGGGCGGTCCTGGCAGATTCGCGTCGGTGAACGCCTCGGTCGGCGCGGCCAGCACGTCCGGCTGCACCTCGGTGTCGAAGCTCAACAGAGCGGCCAGCGGCGCGGCCAGCACGGTCAGGTCCGGCGGCCGAGCCGTACGCAGGCGCACGAGCAACTCGGCGACGATCTCCTGGTGGTCGGTTCTGGGTGGTGGACTCACGAGAAGCTCCCCCTCGATGAGTTCGCGACGGTTGCCGTCATCCGGCATGTCGTGCAGTTCGCGAACGGTCAGTGAATGTCCCGGCATGACACGCATTCCAGCATCCCGGACCGACGAAAGTCGATCAGTTCGGGACAACCCGAGCAAGGACCACTCGATCGAGAAACCCTTGCACCGCTTGAAATTTTCGCGCCTCGCGAGGCGAAATTGTCGCTCCGAATAGGTCGCCTCCGCCTTTTTTCTGGCATCGCGCGTTTCGGCGGAAGCCAGTGCCAAGCAGCGGCCTGCCGTGCACGTGGCTGATCGTGTGCGCATATGCGAGGCTGGAAGGACAACGAAGGGACAATGGCGAGAGGGCGACGGGTGGACGCCGAACGGGTCGGTGCCAGGCTCCGCAAGCTGAGGAAGCTGCGCGGTGTCACCCAGCAGCAACTCGCGGATCACAGCCGTTTCTCGGCTTCGTTGATCAAGAAGGTTGAGCAGGGCACCGTCCCGCCCAGCACGGCCTTTGTCACAGCTGTCGCGCGAGCGCTGAATGTCCCTGTGGCACAGCTGTACGGCACCGACGACCGGCAGATGACGCAGAGTCACCCCGCGCACAGCTCGACGAGCTACGCGCCGCTCTGGACTCCCGGGACGACCCGCGACCGGAAGGGCCGCCACTTGCCCTCGCTGTCGTCAATCGACGCCTGGACGACGTGAGCAGGCGCATCACCGGCACCCACTACGCCGACGCGGCCAGCGAGCTGCCGCACCTGCTGCGCCACCTGTACGTGCTTGCTGACGCTGACGGGCGCGCGGGTGAACTGGCGCGCGGCGCGCTGCACGACGCCTACCGGTTCTCGGCCGCCGTCGCCGGCCGATTTCGCCAGGCCGATCTCGCCGCGATCGCCTCGGAGCGACACATTCAGCTGGCTCCGCGCACTGGCGACCCGAACAGGATCGCGATCAGCGCGTTTCACCGGTCGAGCCGACACCTCCGGCGCGGCGACTACGTAGGCGGCCTGCGGCTGCTCGAACGCGCCAAGGCGGACATCGACGAGCGGTCGCCCGTCGCGGCGCAGGTGCACCTGCGGTCGGCCGTACTCGCCGCCCGTGCCGGTCAGCTCGATCGGGCTGACGAATACGTCGAGGCGGCTCGCGCGGCGGTCGACGGGCCGAGCTACCGGGGTGTCGATGCCATCGCGCTGAACATCGACGTGCACTGGTGCGCGATGCCGGTGGAAACGATGAACGGGGCGGAAGCGGTCCGGCGTGGCGCGCAGATTCACCTGGTCGACCGGGGGCACCCGGAACGCGTCGGTCATCACCACATCGACCAGGCCCGCGCGTGGCTGCTGCACGGCGACCGTGACAGGACGCTCGCCGAGCTGAACGCGGCACGCGCGGTCGCCCCGTTCAACACCCGGCACCATCCGGCCGTCCGCGAGACCGTACTGGCGCTCGCTGAGTCGGATCGGCGCCGTACCGAGTCTCTTGCCGGGTTCGCCCGCTGGGCGGGCATCGAGTTGTAGACGTGACGAGCCTGATCACGGATTGACCGAGCTGCCCTTCGGGCCGGCCGTGTGCGAGATCAGCTTCGCGTAGCAGTCGTTGGCGCCGAGGCCGTTGCTCGTGCACCAACTCGCGGCCGCGCTGCCGGACGGGTAGCTGATCGGCAGGATCGTCACGTAGTAGTCGGGGAGCATGAAGCTGCTGTAGTCACTCGACCAGACCAGCAGCGCGTCAGGATGCTGTTGGCTGATGGACTGGAAGTCCTGCCAGATCTGCTGGTAGTCGTAGGTGACGCCGTTGGCGACAAGGCCGTAGGTCTTCGACGACAGCTGCGGCACCCACTGGCCGACCAGCGCCTCGGCCGAGGCGCGGTCGTTGTCGATCTGCTGTTGGAGGGCGGCCTGCGCGGACGCCTCGTCGGTCACGTCCCCGTTCGAGGTTGTCGTGGTCGTGGGAAGGGGAGGGGCAGGGGGCTCGGTGGTCGCGGGTTCGGTGGTGGCGGGTTCGGTGACGGGGATGGCGGTGGGGACCGGGTAGTAGTCGTTGTAGTTGGTCGTGCCTACGCCGAGTGGGTGACCGCAGAGTTCCGCGACGTTCCCGGTGGCGTTGACCAGCGCGTCGCCGGTGGTGGCGGTCGACTTGGCGATGTCCTTGAGTGCGGCGGCGTCGCCGCTCAGGTCGGGTGAGCCAGGATAGCGGCCGGCCGCGTCGGCGAGGTTGCCTGCCTGGTCGAACACGAGATTGTCGAACAGACCGTTGGCGGAGAGGTAATCCGTGCCAAGCTGGTCGAACTGCTGGCACACGTCGGCCCGGTTGGTCGGCCCGAACGCACAGCCGGCGATGCCGAGCAGGATGGCGGCCGCGCTCGTGGTCGCGATCAGGGTTCTGGTGATCATTGTCATTACCGGTCCGATCTTCGCTACAGGACTCTGTTCACTAAATCGGGGGAATTGCGGAAGTGCATAGCGCATGCGGGGCGGATCGGACAAGGCCGGATGGCCAAAAATACCCAGCATATCCGGCCGGTCACGGCACGACCACAGATCCGCATCGGGCGGGCCGGAAACTCATCGATTTTCTGGTCAGATCGTGGACAACCTGGGGTGTTCCGCTGCCGTTCTGGCCTGTTCAGATCTTTCTTTCCGCAGCTCAGTAGGCATTTTCGCGGGCCGGGACTGGTGTTTGTCCGCAACGTAACAGCGCGAGCATCCTGTCGATGTTCATCGGCGGAGAAAGCAACGACACCATCACGGAGATGCCGTGCACGACAATGATCCGAATCCCGATGACATCGATGATCGGGCCTACTTCGGCTGGGCACTCACCATTGTTCGGGAACGCGCCGGATTGACAGTACGCGACGTCGCGAAAACCGCTGGGATTCCGGTGGCGACCGCTGGCGACTATTTTTCCGGACGGTCCCTGCCGCCGGTGAAGATGGCCGGCGTGCTCCCGGACATCCTGCGCGCGTGCGGCGTGGTGAGCCCCGATCGGCTGGACAGCTGGAAAAGCGCGCTGCTGCGGGTCCGCCTGTCCCGCGGCCGGCGCGCCGATCACATGCCGGCCCCGTACCGGGGACTTGCCGCGTACCAGTCCAGCAACGCGCGCTGGTTCTACGGCCGGACCCGCCAGGTGCGTGCCGTGTTGGCGCGCTGCGCGCTGGCCAGGGACTCCGGTGTGCCGGTCACGCTGATCGGCGAGTCGGGGGCCGGCAAGACCTCGCTGCTCTCGGCCGGGCTGCTGCCCGCGCTGGACAGCCAGCCGGGCGCGCGGACGATCACCATCGGGGCGAGCCGAAACCCGTGCCGGCAGCTCGCCGACCAGCTCGGCAACGTGCTGGAACTGCCGGCCGACGTGATCGACCACGCCCTGCATGTGCGGCCGAGCGAGCTCGGGCGGCTGCTGCACGAGGGCCCGCCGCTGCGCGGGGCCAACCTGACCGTGCTCGTCGACGAACTGGAGGACCTTTTCGCGACCGAGGGCAACCGCACCAGCCGCGACACCTTCCTCTCCGCGCTCACCGTGCTCGGCCAGGCAGGCGTCGCCGTCGTGCTCAGCGTCCGCGCGGGCCGGCAGGCCGCGATCGCCGAGCATCCGTTGCTGCGGCCTGCGCTCGTCGATCCGGTCGTGCTCGCCGACCCGACCGACACCGACCTGCTCGACATGGTGCAGGGGCCGGCACGCAAGGCGCGGCTGAGCGTGGAGACCGGGCTGGTGCGGCAGATCCTGCTGGACACCTCCTCGATCACGACCGACCCGCTGCCCGGCGGGCCGTTCGCACCGTTGCCGCTTGTCTCGCACGCATTGCTGATGACCTGGCGACGGCGCAGGGGCGGACTGCTCACGCTGGCCGACTACCAGGCGGTCGGCGGCGTGCGGGACGCGGTGCGGCGCTCGGCGGAACTGGCGCTCGCCTCGTTGAACCCGGACCAGCAGCAGCTGGCCATGGCGTTGTTCCGCAGGCTCACCGCGTTCGACGAGCACGGGATGCACAGCGTCGGCGAGGTCAGGCGCGCCGATCTCGGCTGCGAACCGGGCAACATCCGGCGCGGCCAGATCGAGCAGGTGCTCGGCCGGTTCGCCGCGGTCGGGCTGCTCACCATCGGCCCGGACACGGTCGAGGTCACCCATGACGCGCTGTTCGCGGCCTGGCCGAGGGCGGTCGACCTGGTCATGGCGCGGCGGGCCTGACCCACCCCACCCCATAGGCGAGCCCCGGGACCGGTGCGGTGAACCGGACCCGGAGTTCGGCCGCGGCGTCAACGAGCACGGCGGCGCCGCGCCGAGCCGGATCCGCGAGTTCGGTCGGGGCAACACCCGCCAACAGCCACACTCGGGAAGGAACGTCGGCGGCCGCGAATTTCACTCGCATTTCCAGCTGGGCGCAGGGCTGGCGGACGATCGAGACGAAATGCGGCTCGATGGCCGCGCGCGGCCGGAAAGACAATCCGAATTCGTGCCGGTCACGACGTCGTAACGGCTCGGGAAATATCAGGGTCGACCGGTTGAGCAAGCGACCGCCGAAGAGCACGCGTGGTTCACCAACGGAGTCGAACACGTCGATTTCGGACAGTTCATCCTGGTCTGCGACAATCGTATGGAACTGGAAGATCTCCGGTCCCGGCGCGGCGAGATCGCACAGCGCACGCAGTGTTTCGGTGTGCCATCCGCTTGTCCCGGAAAGGGGAAGTTCAGCCGCGGCAAGCTCGGCCAGTTGACGCACTGCCTCGTCGGCGCGCCTGCGCAGGGTGCGTTCCTGCCGGTTGATGTGCGTTGCCGCCCAGTCGAGACGTTCGCCGTAGAACGCGTGGTGCGCCTCGGGTACCAGGCCGAACGCGGCCTGCGCCAACACCTTCAGGTCCCAGGGCAGCTGCCCGGCCAACTGGCTCAGCCTACGCCGCAGCTTGCGCCGGATGTCCGCTGCGCCGTCCTGGTCGGCGATGCCGCACGTCATGCGCAGCGCGTCCCCGATTCGCTCGTTGATCTCCTTCGCGTTGACCCCTCGACTGCGCCGCAGCACCTTCAGTTCGCTGACGAGTTGGTTCACCACGGCAGTGCCGTCCATCCAGATTCTCCGGCTTCGCGAGCTGAAACACCGCGCTCGATGGTAGACCGGAATTGCCGGAAGATGAATTGAGTGCGGGCCCCGGTAAAAGGGCCCGCACTCGAATGGGTCAACGCGTTGATTTTGTGGTTTTCTTGGTTCGACCCGCCGCACGCGTCGCGGCCGACTTGGCCGCTGCCGCCTTGCGCTCGGCCGCTTTCGCCTTGTCGACCGAAGCCCGGCGGCGGGTCGTCTTCGTCGCCCGCGCGGCACCGGCCTCCAACGCCATCAGCAGGTTCTGCGCGCCCGCCTCCTGTGCGGTGGCGGTCGGCGCGACGACCTCAAGGCCGTCGATCTTGGCCTGGACCAACGCCCTGAGCGCGGCGGCGTAGGAGTCGGTGTACTGCTCGGGGTTGAACGGCGCGGACTGGGTTTCGATCCACTGCGCGGCCTCGGTGATCTCGGTGCCGGAGATGTCCACGTCCTCGTGCTGGAACGGGAAGTCCGGGGTGCGGATCTCGTCCGACCACAGCAACGTCTCCAACACGATCACCTGCTGGTGCACCCGCAGCAGGCCGAGGCTCTCCCGCTGCCGCAGCGCCACCTTCACAACGGCAACCCGCCCCGACTGCTGCATGGCCTCGCTGAACAGCACGTACGGCTTGGTGCCCGCCGGTTCCGGCTCCAGGTAGTAGCTCTTCGCATAGTACAGCGGGTCGACCGCGTCCAGCGGGGTGAACGCGACCACGTCGATCGACCGGCTGGTGGGCACGGGCAGGCCGGCCAGTTCCTCGTCGGAGAGCAGCACGACGTCGCCGCCGGGCAGCTCGTAGCCCCTGACCACGTCGGAGTAGGGGATCTCGGTGTTGTCCAGTTCGCAGACCCGCTTGAGCTTCACCCGACCGCCGTCGTGCTGGTGGGCCTGGTGCAGACCGGTGCCCCGATCCTCGGTGGCGGGATACGCCTTCACCGGGATGGCGACCCCGCCGAACGTGATGGAACCCTTCCAGATGCAGCGCATGAACGACCTCCGTGACAGGCGCGGACGTTGGAGTCTGCGGCGGCGGGGAAGGCCAAAATGCAGACATACCAGAGTTTCTCACTCTGGTCTGACAGTTTAGGCGTCGCGCTGAGCCGCCAGACTAGGTCAAACGGGTATCGCTGCCGACCGTGTCGAGCAACACGTCGAGGGCCGGCGCCGCCTCGCCGAGGGCGTCCGCGGTGTGGCCGGCGGCGGCGCTCGCGGCGGCCAGGATTTCGGTCAGCGCGGCCACGTCCGTGCCGGAGGCGGCGGCCAGCGCGGTGTTCGCGCTGACCCGGTCGGCGAGGCCGGACAGGGTCAGCGCGAGGTGGCGCTGCGCGCCGATGAGCGCGTCCACCACATCGGTCAGGTCGCCGAGGTCGGGAATGCTCACCGAGGGATTGGCCAGGGTCGCCGCGCAGGCGCGGAGGTGGTCGGCGGCGATGGTCGCGGGCAGTCGCGGTGCCGCGCCGTCGTCGGACGGGATCAGATCACCCTGCGGGTCCACGCGGAGCATCCTGCCACCGCCCCCCGAAAACAGCCGCGCCGACGCTCCGGTCGGAGTGTCGGCGCGGCGAAAAACCGGGTTCAGCGGATCTCGGTGAGCCGGGTGAGGCTGCTCGCGTAGTCGCCGCTCGGCAGGTTCAGCGGCAGGCCGTTGTGCAGCAGCACGGCGCCGTGGTGCACGGCACCGGTGTCCTCGTCCCGGTACTGCGCGTCCGGCTTGAGTCCACGCAGCCGCAGCGGGCGTACCCGCTCACCGAAGTGCGGCGACTGGAGGTAGGCGAACACGGCGACCTTGCCGCCGTCTGGCGCGGTGTACTGGGTCGCGGTGATGCCGTCGTCGTGCGGGGCCCGCAACCGGTACAGGGTGCCGTGCTGCACGGTCGAGCGCACCTGCTTGTACGCGGCGACCAGTTCCGCGGCTTCGGCCAGTTCGGCATCGGACCATTCGGTCAGGTTGCCGCCGATGGCCATCACGCCCGCCATGGCCACGTGGAAGCGGTAGCGCAGCGGCACGGTCCGGCCGGTGAGGAAGTTCGGGCTGTCGGTCACCCACGCTGCCATCACGTTCGGCGGATAGACCTGGCCGAACCCGTGCTGGATGGTCAGCCGGTCGAGCGCGTCGGTGTTGTCCGAGGTCCACGCCTGGTCGGTGCGCGCGAGGATGCCGAGGTCGACCCGGCCGCCGCCACCGCTGCACGACTCGATGCGCAGGTTCGGGTGGTCGGCGCGCAGCCGGTCCATGATCGAGTACAGGTTCTCCACGTACCGCCGGTACAGCAGATCCTGGTCCTCGGCGTGCTCCGGCCAACCAGCCTCGCTGAACGTGCGGTTCATGTCCCACTTGAGGAAGTCGATCTCGTGCTTGCTGACCAGCGTGTTCAGCCAGTCGTGCGCCCACTCGGCAACGTCGTCGCGGGCGAAGTTGAGCACCAGCTGGTTGCGCATCTCCGAACGCCGCCGGTTCGGGAAGTGCAGCACCCAGTCCGGGTGCGCCCGGTAGAGGTCGCTGTCCGGATTGACCATCTCCGGCTCGACCCACAGGCCGAAGCGCATGCCGAGCCGGTGCACCTCGTCGATCAGCGGCTCAAGGTCGCCGGGGAAGCGGTCGCGGTTGACGGTCCAGTCGCCGAGGCCGGCGTGATCGTCGGTGCGCGCGCCGAACCAGCCGTCGTCCATCACGAACAACTCGACGCCCAGCGCGGCGGCGCGCGCGGCGAGCGCCTTCTGGTTGGTCTCGGTGACGTCGAAACCGGTGGCTTCCCACGAGTTGTAGATGATCGGCCGGTCCTCCTCGGGGTGCGGCAGCACGTGCGCGCGGGCGTAGTCGTGCCAGCGCCTGCTCGCGCCGCCGAAACCGTCGGCCGAGTACAGGCCGGACGAGACCGGCGTGCTGACCGACTCGCCTGCCGCGAGCCGCCAGGTGATGTTGTCGTGGCCGAAGCCGGTGGTCACGCTGCACACGCCGACCGAGGTGCGCTGCACCGTGATCCGCCAGGTGCCGCTCCAGGCCAGCACCGTGCCCCAGACCTCGCCCTGCTCCTCGCCCGCGTCGCCGGCGTCCACCATCACCCACGGGTTGGCGATCGCGCTGGTGGTGCCTCGGCGCGAGGTGAACACGGTCTCGCCGACCGCGACCTCGCCGTCGACCAGTTGCGTCTCCCTTGCCCACTGGCCGATCGCGTGCCGCAGCCGGTAGTCCTCGCGCAGCGGGAGCGACCAGGTCGCCGAGTCGGTGCGGAGCAGGGTGATGTCCTCGGCGGCCGAGGAGTTGGCAACGGTGACCCACCGCTCGATCACGTCCGAGTCGGTGAACACCCGGTAGTGCAGCGAGATGAGCAGTGGATAGTGCTGGTCGGCGAGCCGGATGGTCAGCGTCTCGCCGTCGGGCCTGACCACGATCTGGTGATCGGCGTACTCCCACTCGATGGCCCGCACCCCGTCCGCGAAGCGCACCTGGAGCGACGGAACGCCGTAGCGCTGGCCGCCGTCGACCGCGAGTTCCTCGGTGCCCTCCGTGACGTTCTCGAACCCGCGCACCGCGAACGGCGGCACGTCATCCAGGCTCGCGGCCTGCGCCAACGTCAGCGGCGCACCCCAGTGCAGGTGGCGCAGCACGTCCGAACCGACCAGCCGCAGGGCGTAGGACGTGTTCGGCGTGCTGAGCAGCCAGGTGCGGGTGTCGACGTCGAAGGAGATCGCGGGCATTCTGGGTTCCCCCATGGTTCGGGCCGGACACGCGCCGCAGGGCGTGTCCGGCCTTTTGGACAGGTCGGTGATCAGCCCTTGTTGGCGCCAAGGGTCAGACCGCGCACGAAGTGCTTCTGCAGCAGGAAGTACACAACCAGGGTCGGGATCGCGGTGATCAGCGCACCGGCCGCGATCAGGTTCTGGTTGCTGAAGTACTCGCCGGAGAGGCTGGCGATGGCCGAGGTGATCGGTCGCTCGCTTCCGCTGGAGATCAGCACGAGTCCCCAGAAGAAGTCGTTGTAGATCCAGATGGTCAGCAGCGTGGCCAGGGCGGCGAACGCGGGCCGGCACAGCGGCACGATGATCTGGTAGAACTGCCGCCACACCGAGGCGCCGTCGACCAGAGCGGCCTCGCTGATCTCCACCGGGATCGTCTTCATGTAGTTGCTCAGCACGAAGGTGCAGAACCCGCTCTGGAAGGCGACGTGGATGGCGACGACGCCGAACAACGAGTTGTACATCAGCCCCGAGCCGTTGCTGAGCCAGTCCGGCAGCGGCAGTAGCAGGTAGAGCCGGTACAGCGGGGTGATGATGACCTGCGGGGGGAGCAGGTTGCCGGCCGTGAACAACATCAACAAGGCCAGGTTGATCTTGAAGTTGAACCGGGAAACGAAGAACGCGATCGACGCGGAGAACAGCAGCGTCAGCAGCACGGCGGGCACCGTGATGAGCACCGAGTTCATGAAGTACGGCGCCATGTCCGCCTGGTTCCAGGCGTTGATGTAGTTGGAGAAGCCCAGTGAGTGCGCGATGGAGAAGTAGCCGTGCGCCTGGGTGTCCGAGACCGGCCGCAGCGAGGTGTAGACCGCCCACAGGGTCGGGACCAGCCAGACCAGCGCGGTGACGGTCAGGAACCCGTGCAGCACGACCCTGGCCGGCCGGATCGGCTTGTGACGCGGCTTGGGCGCGGGACGCGTCGCCGAGGCGGTCGGCGGCGCCGTGATCGCCTCGGTCGTCATACTCGGTTCTCCTTGCGGAAGTTCTGGTAGACGTAGACCAGGATCGGCACGATGGAGATCACCAGCAGGACGACGGCGAGCGCGGAGCCGTAGCCGATCAGGCTGGACTCGCCGATGATGTTGTTGGTGATCAGGATCGACAACAACTCAAGGCCCGGTTTGGTGGTGTTGCTGCCGCCGATGACCCAGACCAGGTCGAACGCGCGCAGCGACTCGATGATCGTCACCACCAGCACGATGATGTTGATCGGCTTGAGCGCGGGGAAGGTGACCCTGAAGAAGGTCTGCCAGGCGTTCGCACCGTCCAGCGACGCGGCCTCGGTGAGCGCCGGATCGACGCTCTTGAGGCCGGCAAGGTAGAGGATCATGATGTACGCGGCCTGTTTCCAGCTCGCCGCGATCAGCACCGCCCACAGGTTCAGGTGCGAGTTGCCGAGCCAGTCGATGTAGAGCTGGCCCGGCTTGTTCGCCCCGATCAAGCTGTTGACCAGGCCGTTGTCCGGGTTGTAGATGGTCTCCCAGATGAACCCGGTGACCGCGGCCGAGATGACGACGGGCAGGAAGATCACGCTCTGGTAGAACCGGGTGCCCCGGATGTTCTTGTCCAGCTGGTAGGCGAGGAAGATGCCGAAGGGGGTCGGCAGCAGCACGAAGAAGGCCAGCCAGATGAGGTTGTGTTCGACCGAGGGCCAGAACGTCGGCGAGACGGTGAACATCTCCTTGTAGTTGCCGAGCCCGATCCACTGGATCGAGCTGAAACCGCCGATACCGTCCCATTTGGCGAAGGACAGCACGACCGAGACAAGGGTGGGCAGCCAGACCAGGGCGATGTGCACCAGGGTCGGGATGCCCACCATGAGGCTGAGCACGATCTTGTCTCTTGTGGACAGGCGCCGGACGCGCCGGGAGGCTTTGATGCCTCCCGACGCGATCGGGGTCTCACTGGGAGGGGCGGCGATGACCATCGCTTGATGATTCCTGCTCGTGTTCAGGACTGGAAGTACTGCGACTTCTGCGACTGGATCTGGTTGAGCAGCGAATCGGAGCTGTTCGGGCTCTGCACGAACTGCGCGAAGGCCGGCTCGACCACGTTCTGCATGAAACCGGGGTCGGAGTCGCGGTCACCGAACTGGGACAGGTCCTTGGCCTGCGCGATGAACTCGACGGCCTTCTTCTCCAGCGCGTTGTACTTGCTGGTGTCGGCCTTGCTGTTCACCGCGACGTTGGACTTGTCGATGGCCAGGTAGGTGTCCTCGGCCTGCGCGGTGCCAAGGAACTCCATCAGCTTGGTCGCGCCGTCGAGGTTCTTCGGGTTCTTGCTGAGCAGGAAGCCGTCCATCGGCGCCTCGACCGCCCCGGTGCCCCACTGCGGGTCGACCTCGGGGAAGGCGAAGAAGTCCAGGTCGTCGTAGTCGGAGGGGTTGGTGAAGCCCTGGCCGACGAACATGCCGATCACGCACATGCCGGCGGTCTTGTTGATCAGGGCGGACACCGAGTCCTCCCACTTCCGGCCGGAGGCACCCGGCTGGTAGTAGGGCAGCATCCGCTTCCAGTTGTCCATCACGGCCTTGACCTTGGGGTCGGTCCAGGACTGCTTGCCGTGCATCAGGTCGATGTGGAACTGGTAGCCGTTGGTGCGCATGTTCAGGTAGTCGAAGGTGCCGAGCAGCATCCACGACTCGCCGCCGCCGAAGCCCTGCATGAACGGGGTGATGCCGTCGCTCTGCATCTTCCCGCACAGGGTGATCAGCTCGTCGAACGTGGTCGGGATCTGGTAACCCTTTTCCGTGAACAGGCTCTTGCGGTAGTAGATGCCCCACGGGTACTCGTAGATCGGCACGAAGTAGTAGTGCCCGTCGGCGGGGTTCTTGGACAGGTTCTTCACCGCGTCGGTGAAGTCGCCGCCGATCTTGCCCCACACGTCGTCGATCGGGTGCAGCAGGCCCTTGTTGGCGAAGAACTGCATCCGGTAGCCGGCGAACCACATGAACACGTCGTCCGGCGTGCCCTGCAGATAGCTGTTGATGTTCTGCTGGAACGCCTGGTGGTCGACGGTGTTGGTCTTGACCGTCAGGCCGGAGGACTTCTGAAAGGCGTCCATCACGGCCTGGTACGCCTGCTTCGGCACCGGGTCGGACCCGTTGGAGCCGAGGGTGATCACGTTGGAACTGCTGCCGCCACTCCCGCTGCCGCCACCACAGGCGGCCAACAGCGGCGCTGCTGCAGCCAGTCCCGCGACACCGGCGAATCCCTTGAGCAGCGAGCGGCGGTCGAGCATGGGTACGCCGACGCGGCTGGGAAACGGTGACCGCGGAACAGACGGACCTGGCATCTTCTTCTCCTCCCCGTGGGCCTGCGGCAAGGCGAAACCCGACCCAACGAGACTGAACACAATCAAACAACAGTGGGCATAATGACAGATGATGTTGTGATCCACGTCAAGTCATTCCGCGGATCGATATCAAACGGGAACCGTACTCCCTGGCGTGGCCCGGATTTTGCCCGATTCGCTCGCCATTTCCCCAGGTCAGCGCGCAGCCGTTCGAATCGTGAGCGAGCGGCTACGCAATGCACTGCAAACGCTTTCACTTGCTCTCCGCCGTGATCAGGTCGCGAATCGCGACAACGGCGGCGCCGCGCGCCCATTCCTCGAACGGCAACGGCCGCACGCTCAGTTCGCAGTCGGCGGCCGCGCCGAACGCGTGCGCGGCGAACGTCTCGCGTAACTGCTCCTCGAACAGGTCGTAGCCGGCGAGCCCCTCACCGGAGATCAGGATCCGCTCCGGCCCGATCAGGTTCGCCACCGACGCGAGCGCCAGTCCGATGGCCTGCCCGGCCCGCGCGTAGGCGGCCCGCGCCACCGGATCGCCGGCCCGCGCCATGTGCAGGGCGGCGGCCGGATCGAGCGTGGTGTGGTAGCTGGCGCGGATCGCGGCCACGATCGCGTCGTTCGAGGCCACCGCCTCGACACAACCGATGTTTCCGCAGTGGCAGACCGGCCCGTCCGGCAGGATCGGCAGGTGCCCGAGCTCGCCGGACACGCCGTGCGCGCCCTGGATCAGCGCGTCGTTGACCACGATCCCGCAGCCGATGCCCGCGCCAACCGTGACGAGCACGAAGCTGTGCGCGTCGATCCCGCCGCCGAACCACTGTTCGGCAACGGTCAGCGCGCGCACGTCGTTCTCCACCAGGGTTTCCAGTCCGGTCGCCTGGGTGGCCAACTGTGCGAGCGGCACCGCATGCCAGCCGAGGAACGGCGAGAAACCGACCACGCCGGTCGCCAGGTCCGCGTCGCCCGAGATCGAGATGCCCAGGTGCCGGCAGCGCGCGCGGTATTCCGGCGCGACGCCGAGCAGCTCGCCGACCAGTAGGCCGATCATGGTCACCACGTGCTCGACGCTATTGGATGCCAGCGGTTTGTGCTTGCTGACCAGAGCTTTTGCGCACAGATCGGTGACGGTGCCGATCAGCTCGGTCGCGGTGATCTTGACACCGACGAAGAACGCCCGCTCGCCGCGCACGGCCAGCGGCGCGGCCGGGCGGCCGATGCCGTGCTGGGGCGCCTCGTCCAGCGCCTCGACCAGGTAACCGGCAGCCAACAGCGGCCGGACCGCCTTGGTCACCGCGGCCGAGGACAGCCCGGTCCTGCGGACCACCTCCACCCGCGAGGCGGGGCCGACCCGCAACAGCGTGCCGAACACGAGCTGGGCGGCGGGCGAGGACAAAACCACCGGCGCTTCCGGTCGTCGAGGCATTGCCGGCATGCTAGAAGACCTATTTTCCTTCGTCAATAAAAAATAATTCCGCAGCTCGCGAGCTTGACGTGGTCGCGGTCACGGGGTTAGGTACACAGCCATGTCGCAGCCAAGCCAACGTCGGAGCGCTCGTCACCGGTTAGCCGCGATCATCGCGGCGGCCCTCGCCTTCACCTCGATAGCGGGGGTATCCACGATCCTCGCTCCTGCGGCGACGGCCGCCCCGAACCAACAGCTCGCGGCCAAGCCGTACCTGGGCTGGAGCAGCTGGAGCCTGCAATCCACCAGCTACCCGGGCGTCAACGAGCAGGGCAACTACAGCTACCTCACCGAGGCGCACGTCCTGCAACAGGCCGACGCGCTCGCGTCGAAGCTCGAATCCCACGGCTACGACTACGTCAACATCGACGCGGGCTGGTGGATGGACTGGAACTGGACCCCCGGCTACGACTCCTACGCCCGCCAGACGCCGAACCCGGCCCGCTTCCCGGACGGCATCGCCTACGTGGCCAACTACGTCCATCGCAAGGGCCTGAAGCTCGGCATCTACCTGCCGGTCGGCCTTGAGAAGCCCGCATACGACAACGGCGACTCGCCGATCTACGGCGCGCCCGGCTGCACCACCAAGGACATCGTCTACCCGGACCTGCGCACCACCAACGGGTGGGACTCCTCCTACCAGCTCGACTTCGACAACCCGTGCGCGCAGCGCTACGTCGACTCGATGGCCAACGAGCTGGCCGGCTGGGGCGTCGACTTCCTCAAGTTCGACGGCGTCGGCCCCGGCTCAGCCAAGACCCCGAGCCCGCAGTACAACAACGTGGCGGACGTGGCAGCGTGGCACACGGCGCTGCAACAGACGCACCGGCCGATCCAGTTCGTCCTGTCCTGGTCGCTCGACCACGACTACGTCGCCGACTGGCAGCAGTACTCCAACGGCGCGCGGATCGACACCGATGTCGAGTGCTACTGCAACACGCTTGTCACCTGGGACAACTCGGTGAAGGTGCGCTGGGACGACGTGGTGCCCTGGATCGCCGACGCGCACCCCGGCTACTGGAACAACCTGGACTCGCTGGATGTCGGCAGTGGCGCCATGGACGGCATCACCAACGACGAGCGGCAGAGCTATGTGACGCTGTGGGCGATCGAGGCCGCGCCGCTCTACACCGGCGACGATCTGACCAAACTGGACAGCTACGGGCTTTCCCTGCTCACCAACGACGACGTCATCGCCATCGACCAGCAGGGCATCCCGGCCCGGCCGGTGCAGGCGCACACGCCGACCCAGGTCTGGTACACCCGGAACAAGGACGGCAGCTACACGGTCGCGCTGTTCAACATGACGGACAGCCCTGCGACGGTCACCGCGGACTTCAGCGACTTCGGCCTGTCCGGCAGGGCCGCGATCCGCAACGTGTGGACCCACGAAGGACTCGGCAGCTACACCGGCTCCTACCGCGCCCAACTGCCAGCACACGGCTCACAACTGTTGCACGTGAACCAGCTCTGGTGGTCATGACAACTGGTTGGGCCCTGTCGATGGGTTGGGCCCTGTCGACGCACGGTTGCGCAGGGTCGGCGGCTTCACGATGCGGCGCCTGCGCGGTTTTCCCTCGATCGCCGACACCACCAACTGCGTCGCCGAGCGGATGATGCTGTCCAGGTCCCAGTCCACCGTGGTCAGTGCGGGGGTGAGCAGTGTGGACACCGGATGGTCGTCGTAGCCGACGATGGACAGCTCACCGGGAATGTCGAGATTCCGAGCACGCGCGGCGGCGAAACAGCCGTAGGCGATCGAGTCGGAAAGGCAGAACAGCGCGCTCGGCGGATCATCCGCACCCAGCGCCTGATCCGCCACCGCGCTGGCCTCGCTCAGCGAGGTCGGCGAGGCCAGCACCTCGACGTCGAGCTTGAGCCGGTCCGCCTCCTGGAGCACGTACGTGTCCGCTGGTCGGTCCGGCGTGCTGGGCCGGGTCGTGGTGAGCACGGTGATCCGCCGATGGCCGAGTTCGTGCAGGTGTTCCAGGGCGAGCGTGACGCCGGCGCGGTTGTCGAACAGCACCTCGCCCGCTGCCCTGGCATTGCTCAGCGAGTCGCCGATCGACACGACCGGCAGCGACGCCGCGATGTCGGCCCATGCCTCGGCGGATGGATCGAGCGGCGAGACGATCAACCCGTCCACCCGCTGGTCACGCAGCTGCTTGGCGAGGATCACCTCGCGCGCCGGGTCGCCGTCCGCGTCCAGGATCAACGCGTAGAGGTCCCTGGTCTGCAACGCGCGTCCGGTGCCGAAGAACAGCTGCTGCTGCCACAGATCCTCCAGCGAACCGGACAGCAGCCCGACCATGCTGGTGCGACCGCTGGCCAGCGCGCGGGCGATCGGATCGGCCTCGTAGCCGAGTTCGGCAGCGGCCTTGCGCACGCGTTGTTCGGTCTCCTTGGAGACCTGAAGGCCGCGCAGGGCATAGGACACCGCGGCGGTCGATAGGCCGGTAGCCTCGGCGACCTCGCGCAGCGTCGCGCGTTTCCGGGACTCCGCCACCCGTCAAGCCTAGCCAAGCCCTCCGACAGTCGGCGTGTTGTCACGCACATCGGCGTGCCGAGCTTCGAAAACCCCGAGCTTGAAAACCTCAGGGCAGGACATGGCTCTCCACCTCGGTCAGCCGGGCGAAGGCACGCAACACCGCGCGGCGCTCGTCGCGGTCCAGGCCGCGCAGCGCGACCGGCAGCATCGGCAGCGCTGACATGGCGACTGCGAGCCGCTCCCAGGACAGCCCGCTCACAGCAGGACCCCCTCGTCACGCTGGGTCGTTTCGCGATGACAACGTGTCGCAATGGTCACCGCGGCGGTGCGGGCCGTACCGCCACGCATGGCGTGATGGCGCTGAGGTTCGACGATCCGTGTTGGCAACCCGACTCGAACCACAGCGATGACTTTTGCGGTGAGTTCGCCTCTGTATAGGTATGAGCTCATCGCGCCAGTCACCAACCACGGGTGGTCACCGGAGCCGGCCGCGGCTTCGGATCGGCGATCGCCGCGGCGCTGATCGACCAAGGCCACCAGCTCGTCGGTGTTGCGCGCACCGCAGACGACCTGGCGGACGTGCACCGACGGTTGGGGACGGCGTTCGTCCCGGTGGTCGCCGACGCGAACGACGCGGAGACCGCCCGCACCCTGATCGAGCAACACCAACCGACGTTGCTCCTGCTCAACGCGGGCGCGACACCCGCCGTCGGCCCGGTACAGGAACAGTCGTGGGAATCGAGATCGCGCGGCTGCGCGCGCTGGCGTGAACAACCAGAAAGAGAATGTCATGTTGCTGGAAAACAAGAATGTCGTCGTCTACGGCGCGGGTGGCGCGGTCGGCAGCGCGGTGGCCCGTGGTTTCGCGCACGAAGGCGCGAGAGTGTTCCTGACCGGGCGCAATCTCGACGTCATCGACACGGTCGCGAAGGAGATCGCCGCCGCGGGTGGAGCGGTCGAGACCGCCGTGGTGGACGCCGCGGACGAGAAAGCAGTGACCGAGCACCTGGACGCGGTCATCGCCGACGCGGGCAGCATCGACGTGTCGTTCAACGCGATCGGAATCTCGCCGGTGGGATTGCAGGGCATTCCGCTCAGCGAACTGCCGGTCGAGAATTTCCTGCGCCCGATCACCACGTATGCCCAGGCTCATTTCATCACCGCGAAATCCGCCGCGCGGCACATGATCGCCCGGCGGTCGGGCGTGATCATGATGCACACACCCGAACCGGCCCGCCTGCCCCTGCCTCTGGTGGGCGGCATGAGCGTCGGCTGGGCGGCGATGGAAGGTCTCAACCGGGCGCTGTCGGCCGAATGGGCCCAACATGGTGTTCGCGCGATCTGCCTGCGCACCACGGGCATGGTGGAGACACCGGTCATCGACGTCGTGTACGGGCTGCACGCCGATGCGCTGGGCATCACGAAGGAGCAGTTCACCGCGGTAGCGGGTGGGATGAGCCACCGCAAGCGCCCGACCACGCTGGCCGAACTCACGCAGGCGGCGGTGTTCCTCGCCTCCGACCGGGCATCCGCGATGACCGGCACCGTCGCCAACCTGACCGGCGGAGTCATCGTCGACTGACTCCGACTCGCCCCGACCGCCATTTCGGCGGCCGGGGCATCCGCAACAGAGGAGCAAGAGCAATGAACGATCTACTTGCCAGCGCCGTCGCCGCGCACGGTGGCATGGACCGGTGGAACCGGACCCACACGATCAAGGTCGGCGCCACCATCACCGGGGCCTTCTGGCAGCTCAAAGGACAAGGCGACGCACTGACGAACGTCCGCTTCGAGGTGGACACCACACGGGAACGGCTGACCATGGACTTCGTCGGCCAGGACCGGCGGTCGGTCTTCGAACCCGACCGGGTCGTCCTGCAACGACCGGACGGCACGGTGATCGAGGCACGCGACGATCCGGAGCGGTCGTTCGACGGTCACCAGTTCGAGACGCCGTGGGATGACCTGCATCTCGCGTACTTCACCGGGGAGGCACTGTGGACGTACCTGAATGCGCCGTTCCTGTTCACCTGGCCGGGGTTCGCCTGCGAGGAGATCGCCCCGATTGAGGCCGACGGCGAAACATGGCGGCGGCTGAAAGTGACCTTCCCCGACCATATCAAGAGCCACACCCGCACGCAGGTGTTCTGCTTCGGCCCGGACGGGTTGCTGCGCCGCCACGACTTCACCATCGACATCGTCGGCCGGACCGTCGAGTCACAGCTTCACGCCACCGACTACCGCGATGTCGACGGCATCATCATCCCCGCCACCCGACGCGCCTACGCCGACATGGGCGACGACCAGATCGTCTTCGTCGCTATCGACATGGCCGACATCGCCGTCGGTTGACCAGGCCCCAGCCGTAGCACGAATAGGGAGACCATGCATATCGGAGTTATCGGCGCCACTGGCACCATCGGCAGCCGAATCGTCGCAGAGGCGCTCGACCGCGGCCACCAGGTGACGGCGTTCAGCCGCGACGTGTCGAATGTTCGGGACGGTCGTGACAACATCGCGTGGAAAGACCTCGATGTCACCAATGCCGACGGCATCGCCGCGGTCCTCCCCGGCCTCGATGTCCTGATCAGTGGATTCGGGCCCGGCAATGCGGCCAACGATCCCGCTGACGCCGTGACGCGCGCCATCGGGGATCCCGGGATCTACGCACGGGCGGCCACCGCGTTGCTGACCGCACTGGCCAGCCAGGCCAGAGTCCGGCTCATCGTCGTCGGCGGCGCCGCCACCCTAGAGGTCAAGCCCGGACTGGTGTTCGCCGACTCAGACGAGCTTCTCCATGCCGCGATCGACAGCTTGGGCCTGTCCAGAGAATATGCGGCGGTGATGCGCGGCCACCGCGACGCGCTGAACATCTATCGCACCTCCAACCGGTTGTGGACTTACTTCTGTCCGGCCGTGGAAATCGCCCCCGGCGAGCGCACCGGCCGTTTCCGCATCGGCGGCGACCAACCCGTCATAGACGCCGAGGGCCGCAGTCGCATATCCGCCGAGGACGCGGCCGTCGCCATTCTCGACGAAGTGGAGCTTCCACGTTTCGTACAGCGCCGCTTCACCGTCGGCTATTGACCGCGGCACCGAGTAACCGAACTGGAAACACTTGACCACGAACGGATCTGAGGCATTCATGACCTCGCTCGACCGAAGCAACGCTGCCGGAGACGACACCACCGTTTCCTGCGACGTTCACCGCGACACCACCCTCGCGTTCGCCTCACGCGCATCGCGACCCGACATCGAGCGGACGAAAGCGACAGAATCGGCGGATCATGCACACCATGACTGAAGCCAAGGCCGGCGACAAGGATTTCGGAAGGCTGAGCGAACCGCTCCGGCGTGAGCTGCTCGCCTACTGCTACCGCATGCTCGGCTCGGTCGACGAGGCCGAAGAGGTCGTGCAAGACGTCTACCTCGACGCCTGGCGTGCCTACGACGCCTTCGAGGGACGGTCGTCGCTGCGTACCTGGCTCTACCGCATCGCGACCCGGGCGTGCTTCAAAGCGCTGGAAAAAGGCAGACGCAGGCCACTGCCCGCGGATCTCGGCGCCCCCCAGACAGACCTGGATGCGCCGCTTGGCGCACCAGCGCGGGAGGTACCGTGGCTCCAGCCGATACCCGACTTCCTGTTCACCACCGCACCGGCCGATCCGGCGACGGTCGTGGTGGAACGACAGACCATGCGGCTCGCGCTGGTGGCAGCGCTCCAGCAGCTGCCGCCGCGACAACGAGCCGTGCTGATTCTCCGCGACGTGCTGCAATGGCGTACCGCCGAGGTGGCGCAGCTGCTGGAGATGACGACAGCCGCCGTCAACAGCGCGCTGCAGCGTGCCCGAGCCCAGGTTCCGCTCAGCCAAGACGACCTGACCGAACCCGCCGAGCCACGACAGCGGGCCCTGCTCGACCGATACGTCACCGCCTTCGAAACCGCGGACGTCGATCAGCTCGTCGCGGTATTGACCGAGGACGCCCGATGGGAAATGCCGCCGATCGCGACCTGGTTCGAAGACCGCGACACCATCCTCGCCTTCCTGGCCAAACAGATGCGAGTGATCGGACCGGCCGCGCTGGTTCCCACCTCCGCCAACGGACAACCCGCCTACGCGGTGTACACCCGCGGCCACGACGGCGCACACCGCCCACATGCGCTGCACGTACTGACACCCACAACCGAGGGAGTCCGCCGGATCGTCGCGTTCCACGGCTCAGGGCTGTTTCCACTGTTCGGGCTCTGACACGGCCAGCGGCATGTCCGAACCAGGAAAACATCACCCAGCACAACGAGGAGCTTCACGCACAGCTGCGACTGTTCTGCTACCTCATGCTCGGTTCGGGCGACGCCGCCGACCGCGTCATGCGGCAGATCCACCATCGCGCACTCGATCACCAAGACGATCAACAGCATCGGCAATCAGAACGCGCCCGACTGTTCAGTATCGCCGCCGACCTCTGCGGGGCCCTCGGTCGCTCACCGCACGAATAAGCTACGCGACGAGTCCCAACGCCGGCATCTGGGTACCTTCACCGGCCCAGCCGGATTCTTCCGGCGCACCGCGCTGACCCCTGGCCGTCAAGAAGACCCTGCCGAACTGGCCGGCTGCGACACCACACCGTGGCCCTGGGGTCGAACGAACGGCGCTGAGACTGTGCTCGACCGCCTCGATCGCGTTCTCCGTCGGTCATTGCCGACTCGCGATCATCACGTGTTCACCAGACATGGGGTACCAAGCGGTCGGTGCGTTCGCTGTAGGCCACGTAGCCGGGCAGGTCGCGGCGCAGCAGCAACTCCTCGGCCAGGATGCGGCGCCGGTACACCGCGCTGAACAAGCCGGTCACCAGCACGACAGCTGGCAGGCTGCGACTGGACAGCGCGAAGCCCAGCCCACACCGGCAACGAGCCGGCGTACCCGGGATGCCGCACCCAGCGGTACGGCCCCGTGTCCACCACTCGCTGCTCGTCCTCGACGCGCAGCGTGCGCGAGTAGAACGAGCCGAGCGAACGCATGGAGGCGGCGCGGGTCGCCAGTCCGGCGAGCTGCACGCCGAGTCCGATCGCGGCCGGCGCCGTCGGCAGCCTGCGCAGCGGGAGCAGACGCAGGATCGGCGGCACGGTCGCGCTATCGCGATGGCCGTGGTGATGTCGCGGGTGGTGTGCCGATCGTCGTCGGAGGCCGCCATGCTCGCCGCGCTGCCCTTGCCGCGCAGCAACGGCTCCAGCGCGAACATGCCGCCAATCCCCGCGTAACCGGCCAGCAGAAAGCCGCGTACCCCCGTTGTTGGTCACGGGCTCCAGCATGTCACCTCAGTGCGCGATGATCACGTCCAGTGTGCGCGGGCCGTGCACGCCCTCGACCCGGTTGAACTCGATGTCCGACGTGGCGGACGGACCGCTGATGAACGTGATCGGCCGGTCCGGACGGACCCGCGCGATCGCCTCCGGCACGGTGCCGACGATCTGGCCGGCGTGGACGACGCACAGGTGGTAGTCGGGCAGCAGGGTCAGCGCGCGCCTGCCCTGGGCCGGGCCCGCGTCCAGAATGATCGTGCCGGTCTCGGCGATCGCCGCCGCGCAGCCGGTCAGCACGCCGTCGCTGGCCGCCATCGTGTCGATGTCCAGCGACGGGTCGTCCAACATCCACTCGATGGCCGGGATGCGCCATTCCTGCGGCAGGTCGGCTGGCGCGATCATGCGACGCCTGCCGCGCGCGGTGAGCACCTCGGTGATCGTGGCCACCAGGTCCGTCGAGCGGTGCACGGTGGCCTTGTAGTCGGCGATCCGCTTCTGCGTCAGATCGAGCAGGTCGCCGACATCGCGGCTGGTCTCGTAGTCGCGCGGGATTTCCTGCCGCTGCGGCTTGTCGGTGAGCGCGTAGCGGATCTTCGCCAGGATGTCGGCGCGGGCGCCGTGTACGTGCTCAGTCACGGGTTCGCCGCCACCAGGCACGGAACGATTCGGCGGGCGGCGCTGGCAGGTCGCGCGATGCCGTCCACTTCGAACCCGGCCACGGCAGCGACGAGATCCGCCCGCTCCTGGCCAGCAACCGGGAAAGCGAGCCGACGCGCTGCGCGGCCTCGTACCGTTTCGGGTCGCGCATCACCCAGGCCAACGAGGCCATGGCCAACGCCTCGGGCGTGCGTTTTCCCTTGGCCTTCACCACTTCCGCGCGCAGATGGGTGAGCACGTCCGGGATGTTGATCCGCACCGGGCAGACCTCGTAACACGCGCCGCACAGCGTCGAAGCGTACGGCAGCGACGCGACCTGTGGATCGTGCAGATCGGACAGTTGCGGGGTGATGATCGCACCGATCGGCCCCGGATACACCGACCCGTACGCGGCGCCGCCGGTGTGCTCGTAGACCGGGCACACGTTCAGGCAGGCCGAACACCGGATGCAGCGCAACGCCTGCCGGCCGACCGAATCCGCGAGTGTGGAAGTCCGGCCGTTGTCCAGCAGGATCAGGTGGAACCGCTGCGGGCCGTCGCCGGGCGTGACCCCGCTCCAGATCGACGTGTACGGGTTCATCCGCTCGGCCGTTGAGGAACGCGGCAGCAGTTGCAGGAACACCTCAAGATCCCTGAAGGCCGGCAGCACCTTCTCGATGCCCATCACGGTGATCAGCGTCTGGGGCAGCGTCACGCACATCCGGCCGTTGCCCTCGGACTCGACCACCACGATCGACCCGGTCTCGGCGACGCCGAAGTTCGCGCCGGAGACCGCGACCTTCGCGGAGAGGAACTTGCGCCGCAGGTGCAGCCGCGCGGCCTCGGCGAGTTCGCGTGGCTCGTCGGAGAGGTCGGCGGGCACGTCCGGCATCTCGCGGCGGAAGATCTCCCTGATCTCCGCGCGGTTGCGGTGGATCGCCGGCACCAGGATGTGACTGGGCCGGTCGTGTCCGAGTTGGACGATCAGCTCGGCGAGGTCGGTCTCGATCGCTCGCACGCCGCCCTCGGCGAGCGCCTCGTTCAGCCCGATCTCGGCGGTCGCCATCGACTTGACCTTGACGACCTCGTCGGCGCCTGCCTCTTTGGCCAGCCGCAGCACGATCGCGTTGGCCTCGGCCGCGTCCCGCGCCCAATGCACAATGCCGCCGCGCTCGGTCACCGCACGTTCAAGTTGTTCCAGGTATTGCGCCAGGTTGGTGAGCACGTCGTTCTTGATGGCCTCGCCGGCACGGCGCAGCCGCTGCCAGTCGTCCAGTTCCGCGACGACGTTCGCGCGTTTCGCGCGGATCGTGCCGGTCGCCTTGCGCAGGTTCGCGCGCAACTGGCCGTCCGCCAGCGCGGTGCGGGCGGCGTTCGGGAAGGTCGGGGTGCCCAGCCAGGTCACCGGGTTGCGGGTCGCCAAGGCTCCTCCTCCGTGCTGGCCAGGATGTCGGCGAGGTGGACCGGGTACACGCCCGCCTTCAACCGGGACAGGCCGCCGCCGATGTGCATCAGGCACGAGTTGTCGCCCGCGGTGAGCACGTCCGCGCCGGTGGTGGCGACCGCGCGCATCTTGTCGCCGAGCATCGCGGTCGAGGTGTCCGCGTTCTTCACCGCGAATGTGCCGCCGAACCCGCAGCAGGACGTGGCCTCGGGCAGTTCGAGCAGGGTGAGGCCGCGCACCGCGCGCAACAGGTTCAGTGGCCGCTCGCCGACGCCGAGCACGCGCAGCGAATGGCAGGTCGGATGATAGGTGACCCGGTGCGGGAAGTACGCGCCGACGTCCTCGACGCCGAGCACGTCCACGATGAACTCGGACAGCTCGTAGGTCGGAGGGGCGTCGGCCTTGGCCGGCAGTTTCGGGTAGCCGTCGCGGACCATGGCCGCGCACGAACCGGACGGCGCGACAACGGCCTCATAGTCGGCAAACACCCGACCATAATTCGTCGCCAGGTCGGTGGCCTCGTCCGCGTAGCCGGTGTTGAAGTGCATCTGCCCGCAGCAGGTCTGCGCCATGGGAAAATCGACCGAGCAGCCGAGACGCTCCAAAAGCCGCACAACGGAACGTGCGGTCGATGGGAAGAACGTGTCAGTGAGGCACGTCGCGAACAGGGCGACCCGCACCTGGCTACCTCCCCTGGGGACGGCTAGTCATCCGATGTCTCACCTTAGTCGACCGGTGAAAGTCGCTGGAGGCGCGCACCACGAGTTCCGGGATGAAGACCACGTGCCGGTGCTCGTGATGCCCGGGTTTGTCAGTACCCTGCTCCCGCACCTCGGCGATGACCAGCTCGGCGGCTGTGCGGCCGATCAGCTGGCGCGGCTGCCGCACCGAACTGAGCGGCACGGCGGCGGCCGCGGCGAAGTCGATGTCGTCGTAGCCGACGATGGCCACCTCTTCCGGCACCCGCACCCCGCCCCGCACCATCGACTGCAACACGCCAAGCGCGAGCAGGTCGTTCACGCAGAACACCGCGGTCGGCCTCGGCCTGCGCGCCAGGATCTGCTCGCCGGCTGCCAGGCCGGCCGCGACCGTGAACGCCGGTACCTCGACCATGTCCAGCTCACTCGCCTTGTGGCCGGCCTCGGTCATCGCCTTTCTGGCCCCGGCATGCCGTTCGCGGGCCTGGTAGAGCCGGTTGATGTTGCCGTTGACCAGCACGATGTCGCGGTGGCCCATGGCGAGCAGGTGCTCGACCGCGAGAAAGCCACCGGTGCGGTCGTCGACCGAGACCGAGCAGGCGTCGGCGAGCTGTGCCGGATGGTCCAGCAGCACCACCGAGACCCCGCGTTGGCGCAGCTTGTGCACGGGCTCAAGACTCGGGTCGGCGGGCGTGATGAGCACGCTGTGCACCCGCTGCTCGGCGAGCAGCTCAAGGTGTCGCGCCTCCTTCCGCACCGACTCGTCGGTGTTGCACAGGATCACCGAGTGGCCCGCCTCGGTCGCGGCCTCCTCCGCGCCGCGCGCGACATCGGTGAAGAACGGGTTGGACACGTCGAGCACGACAAGACCGATCGCGCGCGCCATGCCGGAACGCAGTTGGCGCGCTGACTCGTTGCGCACGAACCCGAGCTGGTCGATGGCGGCCAGCACGCGTTCGCGGGTCGCGGTGGCCACCACGTCGGGCCGGTTGAGCACGTTGGAGACGGTGCCGACGGAGACCCCGGCGAGCGTGGCGACCTCCCGAATGCTCACCGCAGCCGGCACGGTGCCTCCTCGCGCTGAAACGTCACTGAAACGTCTCAGCTCACTCTAGAGCACCTGGTGGCTCGATCACGGGAAGCGAAGTTCCGGCCGACGGCGTGAAAACGGTGTGAACGCCGCTAGGATTTCGCCTGGTCACCGATTGAAAGGGCTGCCTCACCATGCGCAAACGCCGGATCTTCAGTCTCGCCGCCGCCGCGATCACCCTCGGCATCGTGTTCGCCGTGCCGGCAGGCGCCGCGAACAACGCAGCGAACAACACCGTCGGGCTCGGCAGCACCCAGCATCCGAGGGCCACCTCGGCCGACGCCGGGTCCTGCGTCTACAGCCCGATCAAGCCAGCAGATCGGTACAAGGGCATCCCGCCGTTCAACCCCGTGACGGCGGCCAGGCCGTTCCTGGTCAAGCTCTACACCACCCAGGGCGTGATCACCTTCCGCGCGTTGACCGAGAAGGCGCCGTGCACCACCAACTCGTTCGAGTTCCTCGCCCAGCACAACTACTACGACCACACCCACTGCCACCGGCTCACCACCGCGCAGGATCTACGTGCTCCAGTGCGGTGACCCGACCGGCACCGGCAGCGGCGGTCCCGGCTACCAGTTCGAGGACGAGAACCTGGCCGGTGCCACCTACCCGGCCGGCACGGTAGCCATGGCCAACGCGGGCCCGAACACCAACGGCTCGCAGTTCTTCTTCACCTGGAAGGACACCACGCTGCGACCCGACTACACCCCGTTCGGCGTCGTGGTCGGCGGCATGGACGTGCTGCGCAAGATCGCGGCCGCCGGTGAGGACGACCAGAACAGCACCGGTGACGGCTACCCGAACCTGTTCGTCGGCTTCCTGCACGTGCAGGTCATCCCCGAGTGATGCCGCCACCGGTTCGGCCAGCGGGCCAGCTGGCCGAACCGGTGGCAAACCCGCAGGTGGCCGGGTGACGCGGGCAGATAACATGCCGACTGGCGACAACCGCCCAGACCGGTCAACCCGAGGAGTCCGTCGTGTCCCAGCCGCCCCGAGCCGCCGCTGCCCCCGCCCCCCGCGTGGTGGTCGCCGCCGGCACTACCGCCGGCGCCGCGGTGCGGGAGGCCGGCCTGCCCGGGAAGGGGCCGGACGCGATCATCGTGGTCCGCGACCCGAGCGGCAAGCTCCGCGACCTCGCCTGGACGCCGGAGGAGGACGTCGAGGTCGAGGCGGTCGCCGCGGACACCGAGGACGGCCGCAGCGTCATCCGGCACTCCACCGCGCACGTGCTCGCCCAGGCGGTACAGCAGCAGTTCCCGGAGGCGAAGCTGGGCATCGGCCCGCCCATCACGGACGGCTTCTACTACGACTTCGACGTCAAGCAGCCGTTCACGCCGGATGATCTGGCCGCGCTGGAGAAGCGCATGAAGCAGATCATCAAGGGCTCGCAGCGCTTCTCCCGCCGTGTGTTCGACTCGGTCGATCAGGCCAGGGAAGAACTGGCGAACGAGCCGTACAAGCTGGAACTTGTCGACCTCAAGTCCGATGTGGACACGGGCGAGGTGATGGAGGTCGACACCAGCGGCGAGCTGACCATCTACGACAACCTCGACCCGCGCTCGGGCGAGCGCGTCTGGAGCGACCTGTGCCGGGGTCCGCACCTGCCGACCACCAAGCACATCCCGGCGTTCAAGCTGACCAGGGTCGCGGCGGCGTACTGGCGGGGGAGCGAGAAGAATCCGCAGTTGCAGCGGATCTACGGCACCGCGTGGGAGTCGCAGGAAGCGCTTGACGCGCACCTTGAACTGCTGGCCGAGGCCGAGCGGCGCGACCACCGCAAGCTCGGCATCGAACTGGACCTGTTCAGCTTCCCGGACGAACTCGGTTCCGGCCTGGCCGTGTTCCATCCGAAGGGCGGCATCGTCCGGCGCGAGCTGGAGAACTACTCGCGGCAGCGGCACGAGGCCGCCAACTACGAGTTCGTGAACACCCCGCACATCAGCAAGGGCGGCCTTTTCCACACCTCCGGCCACCTGCCGCACTACGCGGACAGCATGTTCCCGCCGATGAAGCTCGAAGGCGACGAGTACTACCTCAAGGCCATGAACTGCCCGATGCACAACCTGATCTTCCGCTCGCGCGGACGGTCCTACCGCGAACTGCCGCTGCGGCTGTTCGAGTTCGGGTCGGTGTACCGGTACGAGAAGTCCGGCGTCGTGCACGGCCTGACCAGGGTGCGCGGCATGACGCAGGACGACTCGCACATCTACTGCACCAAGGAGCAGATGGCGGGCGAGCTCGGCAACCTGCTCACCTTCGTGCTCGACCTGCTGCGCGACTACGGCCTCGACGACTTCTACCTCGAACTGTCCACACGCGACGACTCGCCGAAGTTCATCGGTGAGCCGCAGGAGTGGGCCGAGGCCACCGAGGCACTGCGCTCGGCGGCCGAGACGTCCGGCCTCGACCTGGTGCCCGACCCGGGCGGCGCCGCCTACTACGGCCCGAAGATCTCGGTGCAGGCCAAGGACGCGCTCGGCCGCTACTGGCAGATGTCCACCATCCAGGTGGACTTCCAGCAGCCCAAGCGGTTCCAGCTGGAATACACCGCCTCCGACGGCTCGCGGCAGACGCCGGTGATGATCCACCGCGCGCTGTTCGGCTCGATCGAGCGGTTCTTCGGCGTGCTCACCGAGCACTATGCCGGCGCGTTCCCGGCCTGGTTGGCGCCGGTGCAGGTGGTCGGCATCCCGATCGCGGACGAGCACGTCGCGCACCTGGAGGCCGTCGCGGAGGCGCTGCGCGCCAAGGGAGTTCGGGTCGAGGTGGACACCAGCGACGACCGGATGCAGAAGAAGATCCGCAACCACGTCACGCACAAGGTGCCGTTCCTGCTGCTCGCGGGCGGCCAGGACGTCGAAGCCGGCGCCGTGTCGTTCCGGTTCCGCGACGGCACCCAGATCAACGGCGTGCCGGTGGCCGACGCGGTCGAGCAGCTGCACCAGTGGATCACGCAGCGGCGCAACGCCGAGCCGACCGCCGAGTCGTTCAGGGCGCTCACCGCATGAACGCTGAGTCCGATCCTTTGGCGAAGCGGCCGGAACTCGTGCCGCAGGAGGGGGTTGGCGTCCCGGACGCGTTGCAGCGCCTGTGGACGCCGCACCGGATGGCCTACATCCGGCGGGACTCCGCGCCCACCGAGGACGACGAGCAGGGCTGCCCGTTCTGCCGGATGATCGCCAAGGACGACGATGACGAGAACCTCATCGTCGCGCGCGGCGAGCGGGTCTTCGCCGTGCTCAACCTCTATCCGTACAACCCGGGTCACCTGATGGTGCTGCCGTACCGGCACGTCGCCGACTACACCGACCTCACTCCGGAGGAGGTGGTCGAGGTCGCCGAGTTCACCCAGAAGGCGATGCGGGTGATCCGGCACGTGTCCCGGCCGCACGGCTTCAACATCGGCATGAACCAGGGCGTCGTCGCGGGCGCGGGCATCGCGGCGCACCTTCACCAGCACGTGGTGCCGCGCTGGGGCGGGGACGCCAACTTCATGCCGGTCATCGGCCACACCAAGGTGCTGCCCGAACTGCTCGGCGAGACCAAGGTCCTGCTTACGACAGCCTGGAACGAAACGGCCTGAACGATGCCGCCCGGCCGGCCGGTGTGCCGACCGGCCGGGCGAACTCGGCTCAACCCGCTTCGGACGCTGGACCGTTTCGGACGAAGGGATCAGGCGGCGCGGAGGACGCCCTCGATGGACAGGTGGACGTCGAGCTTGTCACTGACGGCCGCACCGCCGGTCTCCATGACGGCGTTGAAGCGGATGTCGAACTCCTTGCGGCTGATCGAGGTGCTCGCCTCGAAGCCGACCCGCTGCTCGCCGGGGGTCAGGCCAGGGCCGAAGCCGGTGATCTCCAGCTTCAGGGTGACCGACTTGGTCACGCCGTGCAGGGTCAGGTCGCCGTCCAGCTCCCAGTTGTCACCGTCGGCGCGGATGCCGGTGGACACGAAGGAGATGGTCGGGTAGTTCTCGACGTCGAGGAAGTCGGCGCTGCGAATGTGGTCGTCGCGCTGCGGCTGCTTGGTGTTGATCGAGGTGGCCTGGATGGTCGCGTCGACCTTCGACTCCAGCGGGTTCTCCGCGGTGACGATGGTGCCCTCGTAGTCGTCGAAGTGGCCGCGGACCTTGCTGATCAGCAGGTGGCGGGCGGTGATGGAGACATCGGAGTGGACCGGGTCGATGTCCCAGGTGCCGACGACGTAACCGGGGATGTTCACTGTGGGGGTGCTCATCAGAATCTCCTCGTGGTTGAGCCTTCAACTACACGATAGCAGATTCGATTGAAAGCTCAACCAGGAGAGTACGCTGGTGTCATGAACGACGCGCGCTGGCTGACCGAGCACGAGCAGGGCGTGTGGCGGCGCTACCTCGCCGCCACCGGGCGGGTCAACGACGAACTGGAGCGCCAGCTCCAGCGTGACTCCGGCCTGCCGCACGCATACTACGAGGTGCTGGTCAGCCTGTCCGAGGCGCCGGACCGCACGCTGCGGATGAGCGAGCTGGCCGAGCGGTCCCGCTCATCGCGTAGTCGCATGTCGCACGCTGTCGCCCGGCTAGAACAGGCGGGACTCATCGAGCGAAGGGGCTGTCCATCGGACAAGCGCGGTGCCTTCGCCGTGCTCACCGAGAAGGGCTATTCAGTGCTCGTCGACGCCGCCCCCGGCCATGTGAACGCCGTGCGCGAGGTGCTGTTCGACACGCTCACCCCGACCCAGGTGCGGCAACTCGGCGAGATCTGCTCCGCGATCATCGAAGGCCGCCCGGCCGACGCCGAATAACCGGCTGATCAGGACACGCGCGTCCTGAGTTCGGCGGATTCACCAGGGCCGTTACGCTGCCGGAGCCAGCATCACCGCCACCGGTAGGGCCCAGAGAAACCGCCAATGCTCAACATCCTCGCCCGCGCCTCCGTCTCGCGCGTGACCGATCCCCTCGGTGCGCTGCTGGTTCGCGCCGGCATCACGCCGAACACGATGACCGTGATCGGCACCGTCGGCTCGGTCGGCGCGGCCCTCTGGTTCTTCCCGCACAACCAGCTGTTCGTCGGCACCCTGGTCGTGTGGGCGTTCCTGATGTTCGACCTGCTCGACGGGTCCATGGCGAGGACCTCGGGGCGGGTGACCCGGTTCGGCACGGTGTTGGACGCGAGCTGCGACCGGATCGCCGACGGCGTGCTGTTCGGCAGCATCGCCTGGTGGTGTTTTGTCGTCGACCACGACTCGCTCACCGGCGCCGCCGCGCTGATCTGCCTGGTCAGCGCCCAGGTGATCTCCTACGTCAAGGCCCGCGCCGAAGCTGCCGGCCTGAGCGCGGACGGCGGCCTCGTCGAACGTGCTGAGCGGTTCATCATCGCCCTGGTCGGCACCGGCCTGCACGGGCTGAACGTGCCTTACACCGTGCCCATCACGCTGTGGCTGCTGTGCGGGCTCGCGCTGATCACCGTTGCCCAGCGACTGTGGGCCGTGTACCAATCAGCCAAAGACCTCGACGCACAAGCCGACCAGGGGGCCGCTACCACATGAGTCGACTGACCGAGCAGCTCGCCGGGCTCGGCTATCAGGCGGGTTGGCAGTTGGTCCGGCACCTGCCCGAGAGTGTGGCGCGCGGCATGTTCGAGGCGGGCGCCGACCGCGCGGCCCGGCGCAACAAGGCGGGCGCCCGGCAGTTGCGCCGCAACCTGGCCAGGGTGGTACCGCAGGCGGGCGACGCCGAACTCGACGAGCTGACCCGCGAGGCGCTGCGCTCCTACGCGCGCTACTGGTGCGAGGCGTTCCGGCTGCCCGCCGTGAACGTCGAGGAACTGCTGGCGGACGTCGAGCTGGCCGGCCGCGAGTACCTCGATGCGGCCCTTGCCGAGGGCAACGGCGCCGTCGTCGCTCTCCCGCACACCGGCAACTTCGACGTGGTCGGGGTCTGGGCGGTGCGTCAGTACGGCGGGTTCAGCACGGTCGCGCAGCGGCTGCGTCCGGAATCGCTCTACCGGCGCTTCGTCGCCTACCGCGAGTCGCTCGGCTTCGAGATCCTTCCGCTGAGCGGCGGCGAAGCCTCCACGGCGCGCACGCTGCTTGCCCGGCTGCGCGCCAACCAGATCGTCTGCCTGGTCAGCGACCGCGACATCACCAACACCGGCGTGCCGGTCACCTTCTTCGGCGAACAGACCACCATGCCGGCCGGGCCTGCCCGACTCGCCGCGGCGACCGGTGCCGCACTGCTGCCGGTCGGCGCCTGGTTCACCGACACCGGCTGGGGATACCGGATCCATCCGCCGATCCGGGTCAGTGGCCGGGCCGGCGTCGCCGCCGCCACCCAGGCGCTTGCCGACGTGTTCGCCGGCGACATCGCCGCGCACCCCGCCGACTGGCACCTGATGCAACCGCTGTGGCCCGCCGACCTGCCATCGGCCGCGATCCAGGCGTCGGTGCTCGCCACGCGGGAGTGATGGCGTGCGGATCGGTATCGTCTGTCCGTATTCGCTGGACGTGCCAGGGGGCGTCCAGTCGCACGTGATGGACCTGGCGCGCGCCCTGCGCGGCCTCGGCCACGAGGTCGACGTGCTCGCCCCGGCCGACGAGGACACCGAGGTCCCCGAGTTCGTCACGCCGGCAGGTCGCGCGCTCGGCATCCCGTACAACGGCTCGGTCGCCCGGCTCTCGTTCGGCCCGGTGTCCTATGCCCGGGTGCGCCGCTGGATCCGCGAACACGACTTCGACGTGCTGCACCTGCACGAACCGATCGCGCCCAGCCTGGCCATGCTCGCGTTGATGGTCGCGGACGGCCCGATCGTGGCCACCTTCCACACCGCGACCCGACGCTCAAGGGCGCTGTCCGCGTTCCAACTCGTGCTGCAACCGTTCCTGGAGAAGGTGACCGCGCGCATCGCGGTATCGGCGCTGGCCAGGCGCGTGCAGGTGCAGCACCTCGGCGGCGACGCGGTCGAGATCCCCAACGGCGTCGACGTCTCCTTCTACGCCGACCGCGAACCGCTGGAGGGCTACCCGCGCGAAGGCGGGACGGTCGGTTTCGTCGGCCGGTTCACCGAGTCGCGCAAGGGCATGCCGATCCTGCTCGCCGCGCTGCGCCGGATCATCCCCGACTTCCCCGATCTGCGACTGCTCGTCGTCGGACGGGGTGAACGCGCCGAACTGAACCGGCTCGCCGGGCCGGACCTCGCCAAGCGGATCGTGCTGCTCGGCCAGGCCGACGACGTGACAAAAGCGCGTGCCATGCGCAGCGTCGATGTGTACTGTGCGCCGAATACCGGTGGCGAGAGCTTTGGCATGATCCTCACCGAGGTCATGGCGGCCGGCACGCCGATCGTCGCCAGCGACATCGACGCGTTCCGCAGGGTGCTCGACGACGGCAGGGCAGGCGTGCTCGCCCCGGTCCACGACGACGCGGCACTGGCGGCGTCCATCGCCGACCTGCTCGGCGACCCGGCCCGGTGCGCCGCATTGTCGGCGGCGGCCAGCAGGCGGGTGGCCGCGTTCGACTGGCCGGTGATCGCGGGCGACGTGTTGCGGGTGTACGAGACGGCGATCGCGGCAACACCCGGCCGCGTGCACGAGGCCGACGATTGGGGGAGATGATGACCGCCGGTCACGTCGCGACACTGCTCGGGATCGTGCTGGTCCTCGCCCTGCTGCTCGGCCCCTACCTGCTGCGCACCGCGTCCCGGCTGGACCGCCTGCACGTGCGCACCGACGCCGCCTGGTCCGGCCTTGACGCAGCCCTGGCCCGGCGCGCGGTCGTCACCAGGACGATCGCCGCTGCCGGCGAAGTGGACGCCGAGACCGCCAAGGCCCTGCGCGACGCGGCCGACCGCGCCGAACTCGCCGACCGGGGCGAACGCGAAGCTGCCGAGAACGAACTGTCCGCGCTGCTCGGCGCCGTCGACCCGAACGATCTCCCGGTCGGCCTCGCCGAGGAACTCGTCGAAGCCACCCACCGCGTCATGCTGGCCCGTCGCGTGCACAACGACGCGGTCCGCGACACCAGGGCGCTGCGCGCGCGGCGCCCTGTCCGGTGGCTGCGCCTTGCCGGCACCGCGCCGCACCCCAACTACTTCGAGATCGCCGAACCAGAACTCGACATGGCGGCCCTGAAAACCCCGCGCCGCCGCTCGGCCAGGGTGATTCTCGTCGACGCGAACGACAGGACGCTGCTGTTCCGCGGCCACGAGCGGATCACCCCGGACCAGAGCTTCTGGTTCACGCCTGGCGGTGGCGTCGAGGACGGCGAGGAACTGCGCGCGACGGCCATTCGCGAGGCACGCGAGGAAACCGGCCTCCTGCTCGCCGAGGATGACCTGCTCGGCCCGGTCTGGGTCCGTCGCGTGACCACCACCATCGAGGGCCAGCTCTGGCACGCCGAGGAGTGGTTCTTCCTTGCCCGCCTCGCCAACGCGGTCGAGGTCGACACCTCCGGCTTCACCCAGCTCGAACTCGACACCATCACCGAACACCGCTGGTGGGACGTGCGCGAACTGGCCAGAACAACCGAGATGATCTACCCGGCCGAGTTCGCCGCCCTGCTGCCCCCGCTGCTGTCCGGCCGCTGGGACGGCCGCACCACGCCGATCAGCTGAATCCCGGCGTCACAGACGACGCCGCAGCAGCATCCCGAGCCCGGCCGAGCCCGCGACCACGAACCACGCGACGACGGCGACCACCAAGCCGATCGCGATGCTCAGCAGAACGGCCAGACCTGGCTCGGTTCCGGCGGGCCGTCCGGATACACCCGCGCCCACTCGTCGTGCTGGTGCACGGCGACGAACTCGTCCGGCGCGCCCAGGAATCCACCGATCACCGGGATCACGGCAGGCCAGTCCTGATACCGACGGGTCAGCGCGAAACCGGCGAGCAACGGCAGGGCGATCCAGATCAGGCAGCAGCCGATGATCATGACGCGGATGTTGGCCGGACGAGCGGCCGAACCGGTGGAGAAGATGTGCGGATACGTCCACACCCGTCGAGAATGGTTCGATTCCGGGTATGACGATCAGGTTTGTCGCACGCGCAGCGGCCGTCGACGAGGAGCCGGACTACGAATACCTGTCCGCAGGGATCTCGGAAAACGCCGACGGCACCGGCTTCGTGCTGATCTTCCAGTGCGGCCTCGACGAGCCCGATGCCCAGGACATCGCCCTGGGCATGGACAGCTACTGCGTCATCACCGCCGACGAGGGCACGGACTACGGCTGCCTCACCGAGGTCGCGTTGGCCGACAAGGTGCTGCGCGTGGTGGTGCGACCGGAAGCGCTACACCATCTCGGCCTCGACGACACCGAGATCGAGGCCACCCTCGACGTCGATGACGAATCGATCGACCGGCTCCGCGACGGCCTGCGACTGGTCCTCAACTACGGTCGAGGGAGCGCCCGACCAGCCATTCGCCTCAGCTGACCGCCACCCCGACCGGATCGGTCGCATGGCGACCGACCGCCGCGACGAGCAGCCCGATCGCGGCGCCAACGGCAGCGAACGCGAACGTCCAGTGCACACCCGCGTGTCGCGCTGCTGACCGCGCACCGTGACCACAACGGCTACCGCCGCTATCGCGACGACATCCTCCCACTCGTGCGCAACCTGCGCAGGCTGTTCGCGGTCGGCCTGTCCGTCGCGGACGTCAAACAGTTCGGGCCCTGCATCGCTGCACCATCGACGAGGGATCACCGCGTTGGCCGGTGTGCACGGCAACCTGACCGCACACACCGACCAGCTACGCCGTCAACTGAACTCAGGGATGATCGAACTGCCGTAGGCGTTGAGGGTCTTTTCCTTCTCGTCGTGCATCAGGTAGAGCGCGAACTGGTCGACGCCGATCTCGGCCAGTTCGCGCAGGCGTTCCCGGTGTGCGGATTCGGGGCCGAGCAGGCAGAACCGGTCCACGATGTCGTCCGGCACGAAGTCGGTCGACGGGTTGCCTGCGCGGCCGTGGTGGCGGTAGTCGTAGCCCTGCCGGCCCGCGATGTAGTCGGTCAGCGCGTGCGGCACCGGGCCGTCGCTGCCGTAGCGGGCGACGAGGTCGGCGACGTGGTTGCCGACCATGCCGCCGAACCAGCGTAGCTGGTCGCGCTGGTGCGCCAGGTCCGCGCCGACGTAGGCGGGCGCGGCGACGCACATGGTCACCGCGTCGTCCGATCGGCCTGCCGCGCGCGCCGCCTCGCGGACCGCGCCCATGGTCCAGCGTGCGATGTCCGGGTCGGCGGTCTGCAGGATGAAACCGTCGGCCTGCTCGCCGACCAGCTTCAACGCCTTCGGCCCGTACGCGGCCATCCACATTTCCAGCTTGCCGTCGCGCACCCACGGAATCCGCACCGGCGCGTCGTGAATGGTGACCTCGTCGCCCTCGGCAAGGCCCTTGATCACCCGCATGGCCTCGGCCAGCGTTGCCAGGGTCGCGGGCGGCTGGCCGATCACCCGCCGCGCCGAGTCGCCGCGCCCGATACCGCACACGGTGCGGTTGCCGAACATGTCGTTCAACGTGGCGAACAGCGACGCGATCACCGACCAGTCCCGTGTGGACGGATTGGTGACCATCGGCCCGACGACCAGTTCCGAGGTCGCCGAGAGGATCTGCGAATAGATCACGAACGGTTCCTGCCACAGCACGTGCGAGTCGAACGTCCAGCCGTAACCGAATCCGTTGTCCTCCGCCGCCCGCATGGTGTCCACGACGGCCCAGGCAGGCGGATCGGTCTGCGTGACAACGCCGAAGTCCATGACGTTTCTGGCCTCTCAGTTCAGGTACTGGCTCAGCTCGCGGGACAGGAACTTCCCGTGTCCCTTGTCGCCGTGGAAGCCGTCCGCGTCGACGACGACCCTGCCGCGCGACAGCACGGTGTCGACCTTGCCGGTGATCTCCATGCCCTCGTACGCCGAGTAGTCCACGTTCATGTGGTGCGTGCGCACCGACAGCGTCTGGGTGGCCTCCGGGTCGTAGACCACGATGTCCGCGTCCGCGCCCGGCGCGATGACGCCCTTGCGCGGGTAGAGGCCGAACATCCTGGCGGGCGTGGTTGAGCAGGTCTCCACCCAGCGCGCCAGTGAGATCTCGCCTGCGACGACGCCCTGGTGCAGCAGGTCCATCCGGTGCTCGACACCGGGAATCCCGTTCGGGATCTTGGTGAAGTCGCCGCGCCCGAGCTGCTTCTGGTCGTTGAAGCAGAACGGGCAGTGGTCGGTGGACACCACGGACAGGTCGTTGGTGCGCAGCCCCTGCCACAGCGAGCCCTGGTGTTCCTTGGGCCGCAGCGGGGGAGACGCGACGTACTTGGCGCCCTCGAAGTCCGGCTTGGCCAGATCCTCGATGGACAGGTACAGGTACTGCGGACAGGTTTCCGCGAACACGTTGCGCCCCGCGTCGCGCGCCTCCGCGACCGCGGCCAACGCCTGGGCCGCGGACAGGTGCACGATGTAGAGCGGCGCGCCGGTCACGCCGGCCAACGTGATGGCGCGCGAGGTCGCCTCGCCCTCCAGTTCGGGCGGCCGGGTCAGGCCGTGCTGCACCGGGTCGGTCAGGCCGTCGGCAAGGGCCTTGGCGGCGAGTTGGTCGATGGCGATGCCGTTCTCCGCGTGCATCATGATCAGGCCGCCGGTCTCGCGCGCCTTGCGCATGGCAAGCAGGATCTCGCCGTCGGTCGCGTAGAAGACGCCGGGATAGGCCATGAACATCTTGAAGCTGTTCACGCCCGCGTCGATGCAGGCTTCCATTTCCTTCAACGACGACTCGTTGACATCGGAGACGATCATGTGGAAGCCGTAGTCGATGGCGCAGTTGCCGTCCGCCTTGGCATGCCACTTGTCCAATGTGGACAACAAGGAGGTGCCCTTGGCCTGCACGGCGAAGTCGATGATCGTGGTCGTGCCGCCCCAGGCAGCAGCTGTCGTGCCGGTTTCGAAACTGTCGTGCGAGAAGGTGCCGCCGAAGGGCATCTCCATGTGCGTGTGCGCGTCGATACCACCGGGCAACACGTACTTGCCGGTCGCGTCGATCGTCTTGTCGGCGCCGTCGACGAAGGTGCCCGGTGTGAACACCGCGCTGATCCGCTCGCCGTCGACCACCACGTCGGCCGGGAAGGCGCCGCTCGCGGTGACGACCGTGCCGCCGCTGATCAGGATCGTCATGGCCGCACCAGGGTCTCGTACGCGTCGGGGCGACGATCCCGGTAGAACGCCCACAACTCCCTGACCTCGGCCAACGTGCCCATGTCCAGGTCGCGCACGACCACCTCGTCCTTGCTGTCCGACGCGGCATCGCCGATCAGTTGCCCGCGCGGGTCGACGAAGTAGGACTGGCCGTAGAAGTCGTTGTCGCCCAACGGTTCCACGCCGACCCGGTTGATCGCGCCGACGAAGTACTCGTTGGCGACGGCGGCAGCCGGCTGCTCAAGCCGCCACAGGTACTGGGAAAGGCCGCGGCTGGTCGCCGACGGGTTGAACACGATCTTCGCGCCGGCAAGGCCGAGCGCGCGCCAGCCCTCCGGGAAGTGCCGGTCGTAGCAGATGTACACGCCGATCCGGCCCACCGCGGTGTCGAAGATCGGATAGCCGCCGTTGCCCGGCCGGAAGTAGAACTTCTCCCAGAAGCCCTTCACCTGCGGAATGTGCTGCTTGCGGTACTTGCCGAGATACCTGCCGTCCGCGTCGATCACGGCCGCCGTGTTGTACAGGAGGCCCGGCTGCTCCTCCTCGTACATCGGCGCCACGATCACGATGCCGTGCTGCTTGGCCACGTCCTGCAGGAGTTTGGTGGTTGGGCCGTCCGGGATCGCCTCCGTGTAGGAGTAGTACTCGGTGTCCTGGACCTGGCAGAAGTAGGGCCCGTAGAACAACTCCTGCAAGCAGACCACCTGCGCACCCGAGGACGCGGCCTGCCCGATCGCCTCGACGGACGCCGCGATCATGGAATCCTTGTCGCCCGTCCACGCCTGCTGGACAAGGCCGGCCCTGACGATCTCCGCCACGCTCATCTCCTCTTTTCCGCTTCACGTGCCTTGTCGAAAGCTTGCTCTCATCCGCGCTGCTCAGCCAGTCGCGGACTGACCTGCCTGCTGACCCCCGGCATCGACAGGACGAGGAACACCAGGAAGCCGACGACGAGGCCGACCGCCCAGCTGTAGTCGTAGAGCGGCTGCAACGCCGGGATCAACCCGCTCTTCGGGAACGGACCCTGACCGGGCAGCGAATACGCCCCGCCAACCGCGAGTACCGCGCCGACACAGGTCGCCAGCACCGCCCGCCAGTTCCAGCCGCCGGTGAACCAGTAGCGCCCGCCGCGCTGGTACAGGTCGACCAGTTCGATCCGCGTCCGGTTGCGCACCCAGTAGCCCGCTATCAGCACACCCGCGACTGCGGCCAGCACGCCACCGTAGAAGTCAAGCCACACATAGATGTAGAAGTGCGGGTCGGCGACAAGGCGCCACGGCTGGATCACGATGCCGATCACGCCGGTGATCAGGCCGCCGGTCCGGAAGTTCACCAGCTTGGGCAGGATGTTGGAGAAGTCGTAGGACGGGCTGACCACGTTCGCCGCGATGTTGCAGGACATGGTGGCCAGGATGACGATGACAAGGCCGATCACCACCACGACCGGGCTGGAGAACTTGGCCGCCAGCTGCACCGGGTCCCAGATCGCCTGGTGGTAGATGATCACGGTGCCCGAGGTGACCATGATCGACACGATCGAGATGAACGACATCGTGGTCGGCAGGCCGAGCAGTTGGCCGGCGACCTGCTTGCGCTGGCTGCCACCGAACCGGGTGAAGTCCGGCATGTTCAGCGACAGCGTCGCCCAGAACGCGATCATGCCCATCAGCGAGGGCGGGAACACCGTCCAGAACTTGCCGCCCCAGCCCAGTTTCGACGGCTGCGACAGGATCGGCCCCACCCCGCCCGCCTTGATCAGAATCCACACCAGTAACGCCGCGAACGCCACCGTGACCAGCGGCGCTGCCCAGTTCTCGAAGCGGCGCAACGCGTCGATGCCACGCATGATGACCACCATCTGGATGACCCAGAACAGCGCGAAGGACAACCACATCGTCCACGGCTGGCCGCCGAACGCCCCCGCGTTCGTCCAGCCGTTGCCGGCCAGCTTGCCGATGATCACGAAGATCGCCTGGCCACCGACCCAGGTCTGGATGCCGAACCAGCCACACGCGACCAGCGCGCGCAGGATGGCCGCGAAGTTCGCCCCGCGCACGCCGTAGAAGGCGCGCGCGAACACCGGGAACGGGATGCCGTACTTGGTGCCCGCGTGGCTGTTGAGCAGCATCGGGATCAGCACAAGCAGGTTGGCGACCGTGATGGTCAGGAACGCCTGCAACCAGCTCATCCCCAGCGCGACCAGTCCGGACGCGAGCAGGTAGGACGGGATGTTGTGCGCCATGCCCATCCACAGCGCGGCGAAGTTGTAGGTGCTCCAGGTGCGCTTGGCCACCGGGACCGGGGCGAGTTCGAGATTGGCATAGGGGCTCTCGGCGATGGCGTCGGAATCAACAAGATCGACCCGCCCGTCGGGCTGGGTGACCTGGGTCGCTGAGTCGGACGCGGTGGCGGTCGGTGGCACGGATTACCCCCTGGGTGAGAAGGAGGGGTGACAATGGGCCGGCACAGTCTCTTGCACCTGTGTTACCGCCACGTCAAACCTGGTACGGGCCTGCTCAGGGCGGTGCTTTCGCATCCTGCGAATAGTCGACGCCCGCGTTGACCTACGGCAGCGTCAGAGTGTCCACCCTTGCGCCGTGCGGCGGACAGTGTGTTCAGTCCGGATCAAGGGCCAGCAGGGCGACGTGCAGCGACAGCATCGACTCCGGATCGTCCAGCGACACGCCGAGTACCTGCTCCACCCGCGACAGCTGTTGGTAGTAGGCGGTCCTGGACAGGTGCGCGGCCGAGGCCGCCGCCGACTTATTGCCGCCCTGCTCGCAGTAGTGGCGGAGGATCTCAACCAGCCTGCTGCCCGTCTTCGTGTCCCTGGCCAGCAACGGCCCCAGTTCGCGCTCTGCGAACGCGGCGAGCCGCTCGTCCTCGCGCAACAGGTGCAGCAACCCGCGCAGCCGTACATCCGCCAGCCGGTGATAGCCGCGTTCGCGCGCGGTCGCGTCCGATGCGGACGTGCGCAGCGCCGCCTGCGCCACGTGCGCGGCCTCGCCGAGCGTGCGCCGCGCGTCGATCAGGTTGGTCACCGTGGTGCCGACCGCGATCACCACCGGCAGCGCGCGCGGACCGGCCTGCGCGTCGTGCTGGATACCCTGCGCGAGCCTGCGCAGCATGGTGTCCACGGTCCGCTGGCTCGCATGTCCGTCCAATGCGACCAGCGCACGCACGCTGGTGTCGTCGATGACCCCGACCAGCGCGGACACCCGCACCCGCCGTGCGGCCAGCGCGACCGCCTCGGCCAGGTCACGCAGGATCTCCTGGGTGGCCAGCGCGGGCGCGGGCATCGGCGCGGTGGTGCGCGGGCGCGCGGCCAACCCGATCAATGTCCGCCCCTCCAGCGGCACGCCCAGCGCGGCCGCGCGGGTCGGCAGGTCGGCGGGCAGCGCGCCGGGCGCGAGCAGTTCGGTGAGCAGCGTGCGGTGTGTCTGGCGCTCCAGTGTCTCCCGGTCCCTGGCCAGCAGCCGGTGCACGGCCAACGCGGACGCGGCCCGTTCCACCACGACGACCTGCGGATGTGCCGGCGGTTCAGGGCAGACCAGCACCAGCCGCCCCCAGTCGTTGCCGCGTGCCCCGACCACCGTGACCAGCCAGCCCGTCTCCTGGTCGTAGCCGGTGCGCTCGGCCGGCGCGACCGCCCGCGAACGGCTGCGCCAGTCCGCGAGCAACTCGCTCGGATCCGTGCCGGCCGCGTCATAGCCGAGCACGTCGTGCGACAACGTCTCCAACACCACCGGCAACCGCGCGCTCCGCGCCACCTCACGCAGCACCTCGGCGGGTTCGGCACCGGACACCGTCAGCGCGGTGAACGTCTCGTGCACCTGCTCGGCGGCCCGCAACTCAGCCAGCTGCGCGTCCCGGATCAGCGCGATCACCGCCTCGGTGACCGCGACGAACCGCGTCTCCCGCGACAGCGCGACCAGCGGCAACGACCGCCGATCCGCGGCGGAGCGCAACGCGGCCGGCACCTCATCGCTCCACCGCCGTACCAGCTCGATCACCAGCCCGGCCGCGCCGACCCCGGCCAACTCGTCCACGTAGCGGGTCAGCGCGACCGGATCGTCCGGCAGGGCAATACCGGTGGTCAACACCAGTTCGCCGCCGTGCAGCAGGTGCGCGATGTCCGCGATCTCCGCGACGTGCACCCAGCGCACCCGCCTGCCAACACCCGCCCCGCCGGCCACCAGCTCGGGTTTCCCCTGCCTGATCACCGGCAGGTTCAGCACGTCCGAGACGGTCGGGTACATGTGCACAACGTAATCCCGACCGAGCGGTTCCGATACACATTGTCCGTCGCTTCGGCACCCACTGGCTCGGCACACTCGAAGACATGACACACGCAGGACTGCACGCGCGACACAAGGCGGTGCTGCCCAACTGGGTCAGCCTCTACTACGACACGCCGATCGAGATCGTGCGCGGCTCGGGCAGGCGGGTCACCGACGCGGAGGGCAAGACCTACCTCGACTTCTTCGCCGGCATCCTGACCAACTCGCTCGGCTACGACGTCGCCGAGGTCAGTGACGCGATCCGCGCCCAGCTCGACACCGGCATCCTGCACACCTCGACGCTGTACCTGATCCGCAACCAGGTCGAACTCGCCGAGCGCATCGCCAAGCTCTCCGGCATCCCGAACGCCAAGGTCTTCCTCACCAACTCCGGCACGGAGGCCAACGAGGCCGCGCTGATGCTGGCCACCCAGGCACGGCGCAGCAACCAGGTGCTGGCGCTGCGCAACTCCTACCACGGTCGCGGCTTCGGCACGATCGCCATCACCGGCAACCGCGGCTGGTCCGCGTCGTCGTTGAGCCCGTTCAACGTCAGCTACGTGCACGGCGGCTACCGCTACCGCGACGCGTTTCGCCACCTCTCCGATGCCGACTACATCGAGGCGTGCGTTGCCGACCTGCGCGACGTGCTCCAGACCAGCACGGCCGGTGACGTCGCCTGCCTGATCGCCGAGCCGATCCAGGGCGTCGGCGGCTTCAACACCCCGCCAGACGGTTTGTTCGCCGCGTTCAAAGAAGTCCTCGACGAGTCCGGCATCCTGTTCGTCTCCGACGAGGTGCAGACCGGCTGGGGCCGCACCGGCGACCACTTCTGGGGCATCCAGTCGCACGGCGTCGTGCCGGACGCGATGACCTTCGCCAAGGGCCTCGGCAACGGCCTCGCCATCGGCGGCGTTGTCGCGCGCGCCGAGTTGATGGACGCCTTCACCGCCAACTCGATCTCCACCTTCGGCGGCAACCCGATCTCCACCGCGGGCGCGATCGCCACCCTCGACTACCTGCTCAGCCACGACCTCCAAGCCAACGCCGCCAAGCTCGGCACGCGCCTGATCGCGGCCCTGCGCGCCGTGGCCGAGCGGTACCCGGTCGTCGGCGACGTGCGCGGCAAGGGCCTGATGATCGGCGTCGAACTGGTGAACCCCGACGGCACCCCCAACCCACAAGCCGCTGCGTACGTGCTCAACAAGACTCGCGAACTCGGCCTGCTCATCGGCAAGGGCGGCCTGCACGGCAACGTGCTCCGGCTGGCGCCGCCGCTGACGTTGACCGAGGACGAGGCCGACGAAGCCATCGAGAAACTGACCGAGGCGATAGCCGCGGCGAACGTGGAGAGCTGACCTGATGACCAACCCCGCCCGGATCACCCACCGAATCGGCGGCAAGCCCTGGGACGGCGCCACCGACCGCACCGGGAACGTGTACGACCCGGCGACCGGTGCGATCACCGGTCTGCTCGACTACGCCACCGAGGCGGTCGTCGACGAGGCCGTTGTCGCGGCCGAATCAGCCTGGCAGAGCTGGCGCAACGCCTCGCTGGCCAAGCGCACGACGATCCTGTTCGCCTTCCGCGAGCTGCTCAACCAGCGCAAGGACGAGCTGGCGGCCATCATCACCGCAGAACACGGCAAGGTCCTCGCCGACGCGGCCGGTGAGGTCGCCCGCGGCCTCGAAGCCGTCGAGTTCGCCTGCGGCATCCCGCAACTGCTCAAGGGCGGCTTCAGCGAGAACGCGTCCACCTCGGTCGACGTGTACTCGATCCGCCAGTCGCTCGGCGTGGTCGGCGTGATCTCGCCGTTCAACTTCCCGGCCATGGTCCCGCTCTGGTTCGCCCCCAACGCGATCGCCTGCGGCAACACGGTCATTCTCAAGCCCAGCGAAAAAGACCCCTCCGCCGCCAACTTCCTCGCCGAACTGTGGGCAGAGGCCGGCCTGCCCGACGGGGTGTTCAACGTGGTGCACGGCGACAAGGTCGCGGTCGACCGCATCCTCGAACACCCGCGCATCAAGGCCGTGTCGTTCGTCGGCTCGACCCCGATCGCCCGCTACGTCTACAGCACCGGCACGGCGAACGGGAAGCGTGTGCAGGCGCTCGGCGGCGCCAAGAACCACATGGTCGTGCTGCCCGACGCCGACCTCGACATCACCGCGGACGCCGCCGTTTCCGCCGGTTTCGGCTCGGCGGGCGAACGCTGCATGGCCATCTCGGTCGTTGTCGCCGTCGACCCGGTCGCCGACGAGCTGATCGAGCGCATCAAGGCGCGCATGGCCGACCTGCGCATCGGCGACGGTCGCCGAGGCTGCGACATGGGCCCCCTGGTCACCGCAGCGCACCGCGACAAGGTAGTGTCCTATCTGGACACCGGCGTGGCCGAGGGCGCGACACTGGCCGTGGACGGCCGAAACCACGAGATCGACGGCGAACCCGGCGGCTTCTGGCTCGGCCCGACCCTGTTCGACAACGTCACCCCCGACATGTCCGTCTACCGCGACGAGATCTTCGGCCCCGTCCTGTCCGTCGTCCGCGTCGCGAGCTATGCGGAAGCCGTCAACCTGATCAACGCCAACCCGTACGGCAACGGCACCGCCATCTTCACCGCCGACGGCTCGGCGGCGCGGCGATTCCAGAACGAGATCGAGGTCGGCATGATCGGTGTCAACGTGCCGATCCCGGTGCCGGTGTCCTACTACTCGTTCGGCGGTTGGAAGGACTCCCTGTTCGGCGACTCGCACGCCTACGGTCCGGACGGAATCCACTTCTTCACCAGGAACAAGGTCATCACCAGTCGTTGGCCGGCCCGTCAGGTCGGCTCCGCGCCCGATGTGAACCTCGCCTTCCCCGGAAACCGCTAGCCCGCGCGTCCTGGATGAGTTGATCTTGTGGCTTCAGGGATGCAGAGGGATGCCCTTTGACCTGCGGTGCGCACTGCTCAGCAGGTCGGGTTTCGCGGCATCTGGCGTATGGCCTGAAGTGATCATGTCGCGAGTCTGTACCCGATGAAGGTCAACGGGAAGACCTACTGGTACCTGCGCCCGATGGCCCGGGTGGACGGCAAACCGAAGATGGTCTCCGAGTGGTATCGAGGCGGCGATGGCGGGATCGGTTGTGGTGCCTGAACACCGTCACGGTGACCCAGCTCGTGGACGGCGTAGTCGCGCAATCGGTCACGCAGCTCGTCCGCGTCCCGGGCCGCGCTGTCCAGCAGGCTTTGCAGCCCGACCCGGGTGGCCGTGTCCGGCCTGCTCGGCCAGCGTCCAACAGTTGCGTGTGTCCACATCAGACAGCACGGCCAGCGGATAATCCCGTGCCGCCGACCTCGGCTCCTGTCGTCCGAACAAACCCGCCGATCCACGCGAACGCATCCTCGAACATCCCCCGCCAACGGCCAGCGTCTGTCATGGCCTCCGCGGTCACCGTACCGGTCTGACTGTCCACAACAGATGATCATTCTACGGTGACCGCATCTTTGCCCCCCACGGTATAGCGACAGCGATCTACATCTCTGGCCCAAGAAGTCGAACCGTGGGTCCGGGCGACCACACTCGACGACGCCCTTGATGCCGATGTGCTGGTGTTGGCAATCCCGTTCCTTGCCACCGAGACACTCGGTGCCCTGAAGCCGTCGTGGCGTGGGCACATCGTCGTCGACGCGACCAACGCCTTCCTGGTGCCCGATTCCGAGGCCATTCTCGGCGGGAGGTTATCGACCGAGGTCGTCGCCGGCTTTTTCCCCGGCGCGTCCGTGGTCAAGGCGTTCAACCAGTTGCCGGCGAACGTCTTGGAACGGCAGCTTCCTTTGGAACACGGGAAGAAGGTCGTCTTCGTGGCGTCGAACGACGCGCCCGCGAGCGCGGCCATCGCACGCGTCGCCGCAGACATTGGGTTCGCACCCGTGGAACTTGGCCGCATCGACGAGGGTGGACGGTTGATCCAGGCGCGGAACGCGCTGGTGTTACGACTGTTCGTCGAACAGCCCATGTTCTCCAACTGAACGGGGTGAGCGCGGCCTGGCAACACCGGACGCGACAGCTCGTGTCGTCAGGTGGACCCGTGGTCGAACCGGAGGATGCTCGCGACCATGGTCACGGGTTCCTCCTTGGCGGTGTAGCGCTCGGAACCGGGTGTCGCGTTCACCGTCACGTCTCGCCAAGCTCATGGCCGATGTCCTGGGTCGCGGCGGCGTGCACCAAACCACCCTCCACGTCCCAACCCACCACTCGCGACTACCATCGGCCCCGCCGCCGAGAGGGAGAAGCGACGTGTCCCAGTCCGATCACGACCTGTGCGCGGCCGCCGCCCTCGGCGAAGCCGCTACCGTCCGCGCGATCCTCGCCGCGAACCCGGAGGCCGCGATCGCCATCGACGACGAAAGAGGCTGGCCGCCGCTGCTCCACGCCTGCTACTCCCGCCGCCACCAGTTCGACCCGGATCGCGCGAGCGGCCTCGCCGACGTCGTCCGCGCCCTGCTGGCCGAGGGCGCCGACCCGAACACCAACGACGGCGGCCGCCCGCGTTTCCGCTCGGCGCTCAAGGGCGCTGTCGAGGTCAACAACCCGGATATCGTGGAAATCCTGCTCGACGCGGGCGCCCGCCCCGACGTCGGCCAACCTATCGCAGAAGCAGCAGGCCAACCGGACCACCGCTGCCTGAAACTGCTCCTCGCGCACGGCGCCCGAGTAGCAGGCACCTGGGCAGTGGGCGCCGCCATCAGCGCCAACAACGACATCGCCCTGTCTCTGCTGCTCAATGCCCTCACCCCGAACGACGCCCGTGCCACGGCAACCGAAGCACTCCCAGAAGCGGCAGCACACGCCACCCTCCCCGTCCTGGTCGCCCTCCTCGACGCAGGCGCCGACCCCCGAGCAACCGACGCGCTCCGCCAAGCGGTCCGCGCCGGCAAGGCCGACAACGCGGCCAGACTGCGTGCGGCGGGCGCAGCCGAGGACATCACCGACCTCGACCGTTTCCTCGGCGCCGCCCTCACCGGCGACCGGGCGACAGCGACCCGGCTCCACCTTGCCCCACTCCACCTCGCCCCGACCGAACAGGACCAACACCTGATCGTCGAAGCAGCAGGCGACCGCCCAGCCGACACGATCGCGCTCATGCTCGACGTCGGTTTCTCGCCAACCGCGCGTAACGAACTTGGCGAGCAGCCCCTGCACAACGCCGCCTACTGGGGCAACGCACCGGTCGTGCGACTGCTCATCGAAGCGGGCGCCGACGTCGATGCCCGCGACGCGCGCTTCGACGCGACCCCGTTGGCGTTCGCCACGGTCGGCAGCGGCGAACAGGCCGGCAAACCCGGCGACTGGCCGGAAACCGTGCGCCTCCTGATCGAAGCGGGCGCGTCCAGGCAGGGCGTATGGATCACCGGCAAACCGCCGAGCGACGACCTCGTGCCGCTCCTGCGCGAGTACGGCATCGAACCCGAGCCGGCCGACGAGACGATCGAGACCGGCGCCCTGACCGACGTGGCCCGGCAACTCAGGGTCGCCTACGAAAACCGCGACCTGGACCTGCTCACCGCGCTCCTGCACCCCGACGTGCGCTGGACCGGCCTGTGCACCAACAGCACGCAGGTCATCGACTGGTACCGCCGACTCATCGCCGAGGGCGCCGTGCCGACCGTGCGTGGCATCGAGGTCGACGGTGACACCGTCCACATGCGACTCAGCGTGCTCCGCCCAGCGCAGGGCGCCCGACCGGCGCCGCAGCTGGTCTGTCAGGTCTTCACCATCGACGACGGGCGGATCATCGACATCGACGGTCATCCCGACCATGATCGATGACCTGATCACCACGTTCTACGAACGAGCGTGGAATGCCTGGGACGACACGGTTGTCGAGCGAATCCTCGCCCCCGACTTCGTGTTCCGCGGTTCGCTCGGCGACGAGGTGCGCGGCTGGGCAGGCTGGCGCGCCTACCGCGACCGCATCCGCGCCGGCGTGCCCGACTTCCACAACGAGATCGTCGACCTGGTCATCGGCGAGGGCCGCGCGGCCGCGCGACTACGCTATCGCGGCCACCATCGCGGCCCGCTGCTCGGCATCACCGGCACCGGAAACCCGATCGACTACGCGGGCGCCGCCTTCTTCACCATCCGCGACGACCGGCTCGCACAAGCCTGGGTCCTCGGCGACCTGGACACCCTGCGCGGCCAGCTCGGCTGATCAGATGTGCAGGGTCAGACCTTGTGCAGGGGCTGGTGCGGTTCGGCCGGCAGCTCGATCTCGATCGGGTCGCCGGGGTGCACGTGACCGCCGGCGAGCACAACGCTCATCACGCCCGCCTTGCGGATCAGGTTGCCGTGCTCGTCGCGGCCGAGTACGGCCTTCATCAGGCCGTACTGGAGGTGGTCGAGTTGCACGCACGGGTCGCGCAGGCCGGTCACCTCGACGATCGCGGTCTCGCCGAGGTGCAGGCGGGTTCCTGTCGGCAGACCGAGCAGATCGATGCCGAGCGTGGTCACGTTCTCGCCCATCTCGCCCGGTTTCACGCTGAAACCGGCGTCTGAGAGTTCGTCCAGCAACTCGGCGTGGATCAGGTGCACCTGGCGGAGGTTGGGCGCGTGCGGGTCGCGCGCCATGCGCGAACGGTGCCGCACCGTCGTGCCCAGATGCGCGTCGCCCTCCACGCCGAGGCCGGTCAGCAGGGTGATCCGCGGCATGTTGGGCTTGCTGAAGGTGTACTCGCTGCTGCGGCTGACCGCCGCGACTGAACCGGTCATGTGACCACTGTAAATGCCTGAACCAACCGGAGAGTTCACGAACGCGCTCACATCAGGCATGAGCGCGTATTGCACGGACCAAGCGTCAGTTGCTGTCGATGAAGCCGGCTTGTGCGTCGTTGTCGGCGTTGGCGCGGTCGATCTCGGCCATGTGTTCCTCTGCCCAGGCGCGCAGCGCGGCCAGTGGGGTCTCCAGTGACGAGCCCAGTTCGGTGAGCCGATAGTGCACCCGTGGTGGCACGGCAGGCTCCACTCGGCGGGCGATCAGACCGTCCCGGACCAGGCTGTGCAGGGTCACCGACAGCATTTTCTGCGACACGCCGGGCATCCGCCGCCGCAGGTCGGCGAACCGCACCTCACCTGGGAGGGCCTCGGCGAGCACCTTGACCGCCATCGACGTCCACTTCGTGCCAATGCGGTCCAGCAGTCGACGGGTCGGGCACTGCGGATCGAACAGATCGCCGCGAGCGGCGCGCTCCGCGGACGCTGGCTGAGTGGTCACCTGAACCTCACCACCTGTGGACAAGGTGCCGTCTTGGCAGCACGACAGTGGTCACTTACCGTTCTTAGGTAACCAATGGTAACCGCTAGGAGGTACACCGTGCTGCACAGGATCGCGGTCAACGGCATTCACGCCAACGTAGTCACGGCCGGGGTCGGTCCCGCGGTGGTGTTGCTGCACGGCTTTCCGCACACCTGGCAGCTCTGGAGCAAGATCATCGGTCCGCTGTCCGCGCGGCACCGGGTCATCGCCCCGGACCTACGCGGGTTCGGCGGCAGCACCCGCGCTCAGGACGGCTACGACGCCGGCACGTTGGCGGCCGACATCGAGGCGATCCTCGATGCCCTCGGCGAACCGACCGCGGACGTGGTCGCGATCGACGCCGGTACCCCGGTCGCGGCCCTGCTTGCCCTGCGGCGACCCGATCGGGTCCGACGACTGGTGCTCATGGAAGCACTGTTGGGTTCGCTGCCGGGCGCCGAGGAGTTCCTTGCCGCCGGTCCGCCGTGGTGGTTCGGCTTTCACGCCGTTCCCGACCTCGCCGAAACGGTCCTGATCGGCCACGAGGCACAGTACGTCGACTGGTTCCTCACCGCCGGCACCCACGGCCGAGGCATCCCATCGCAGATCCGCGCCGCGTTCATCGACGCCTACACCGGACGCGAATCGCTGCGCTGCGCCTTCTCCTACTACCGAGCACTGCCCACCACCGCCCGCCAGCTCAACGAGGCGGTGGCCGCCGGCCGGCTCACCATGCCAACTCTGGCGATCGGTGCCCACCCGGTCGGCGCCGCGCTGGAACGGCAACTGCGTCCCTTCGCCGACGACCTCACCGGACACGTCATCGCGGATTGCGGCCACATCATCCCGCTGGACCGACCCCGGGAACTGCTCGGCCTCCTGACGCCTTTCCTCACCACCACTCCACCCACCGGATCGCGCGACCGCACACCGGGTCAGGCCTGCTCGTTGCGGAGGATGGTGTAGGCGACCATGATCGAGTCCAGGTACGCCCGCACTTCGACGATGGTGTCGCCCTCGAAACGGCACACCCAGCAAGGGAGGCATCGGAGCTGTACCTGCTGCGCCTGGCCATCCGGGCTCCGGACCGATCGGTGTTCGGTGAACTGGCCACACGCTACTCGGCAGCGGCCGAGCGGCCAGAACTCGACGTCGACGAGATCCATGAACTGTCCGAGCACTTCGACCACGCCGTGGACGCCACCGCGGACAACCGGTACCTGACCGCGATGATGGGGCGAACTGCGCGGGCACCTGCGCCGGCTGCGGCGGCTCTCGCGGCATCGCCCTGAGCGGCTACGCGAGTCCGCGGCACAGCACAGCACGTGCTGATGTGCCAGGCGATCCTGGCCGGGGACGAGATGACCACGAGCCGGGTCGCCGCGCAACGCCCGCGACAGCCTCACCACGGTCATGGAGATCCGCACCAACGCGCTCGACTGTCTCATTTTCTGTCTCGAAATAGTCTCATATCGTCAAATTATTGAGACAGGTGGCGATACAGCGTCGCGCGGGAGACGCCGACCGCGGCCGCGATCTCGTCGCCGGTGTGTTCGCCCTGCGCGCGCAGGCGCCGGGCCAGATCCAGTTGCTCGGCGCTCAGGCGGCTCGGGCGACCGGTTCGACGCCGCGGCGCGGCCGGCGTGGCAAGCTCGGCTGGCTCGGTTTCGGTGAACAGGCGGCGGACACCGCGCAGCACCTCCGTCCGGAGGGTGTCGGTCGGCAGGTCGGCGAGGATCATCACCGGATCGCTGAGCATGGCGATCGCCTGCGCGGCACGCACCTTCGCCGGCACATCGGGGTCGGGACCGGCGACGAGGTCGTTGGCCAGTTCGATCGCGGCGCTGAATCGGGGGAACACGGCATCCTGCGACATCAGGGCCAGGTCGTGCACGCTCATCCGCAACGAGCCACGGTGCGCGAGCAACGCGTCCAGCACGCCCTCGATCACGGCCCAGCGAACGGTAGCCAGGTCTGGTCCGGCCGCTCTGGCCGCGGCCAGAGCCGCGTCGAGGTCGTGTAGCAGCGGTTCGGCCAGCGCGGCGAGGATCTCGGCCTTGGTGGGGAAGTGGTAGAGCACGGCGGCCTTGCTGACCCCGAGCCTGCTCGCGATCTCGCGCAGCGACGTGCGCTGGAAGCCGTACCTGGCGAACAGGTCGCGGGCGACCGCGAGGATCTCCGCCCTGGTATCCCGCTGGGTGCCCTCCGACATGCGCCGACCCTACCAGTTGACTGACCGATGGTTAGGGTCGTACCGTGAAATTGCTGACCGATGGTCAGCGGAACGGGAGTGGGGGAAGTGTGATGGGACTGCGAAATCGGCGGGTGCTGATCTCCGGCGCGGGCGTGGCAGGGCCGGTGCTCGCCTACTGGCTTCGTCGGTACGGGTTCGAGCCGACCGTGGTCGAGTTGGCGCCCGAGCCGCGCGACGGCGGGTACCCGATCGACGTGCGTGGCGACGCGGTGACCGTGGCCGAGCGCATGGGCGTGTTGGACGAGGTGCGCGCGGCCGGCATCGACACCGCAGGTTTGTCCTTTGTGGACAAAAAGGGGACGCGTCGCGGCAATGCTCGACCTACGGGCGATGCGCAAGGCGACCGGCAGCACGGACATCGAGCTGAGCAGGGGCGATCTGGTGCGCATCCTGTGCGCTGCCACCACAGACGACGTCGAGTACTGCTTCGGCGACCGGATCACCACGCTGCACCAGGACTCCGGCTGCGTGCGGGTGGAGTTCGAGCACGGCGCCCAACGCGAGTTCGACCTCGTGCTGGGCGCGGACGGGGTGCACTCCGGTGTGCGCGAGCTGGCTTTCGGCCCTGAGCAACGGTTTCTGCACTACCTCGGCTGTTACTTCGGCGGCGCGGAGATCGACCCGCGCTTCGGCGAGCCGGACCGCGCTGTGCTGCGCAGCGAGCCGGACCGCGCGCTCGGCGTGTACCGCTTCCGCGACCGGGCCACCGCGTTCTACCTGTTCCGCAGCGAAACCCCGCTCGACTACGACTATCGCGACCCGGCCGCGGCGCACCGGGCCTTCGCGGAGCGGTTCAGCACCGAGTTCTGGCCGACCGGCGTTGTCGACGCGATCGGCGCGAACGATGAGCTGCGCTTCGACTCGCTGAGCCAGGTCCGCATGCCGACCTGGTCGAGGCGGCGGGTCGCGCTGGCAGGCGACGCGGCGCACTGCCCGACGCTGATCACCGGCGCCGGCACCAGTCTGGCGATAGTCGGCGCGTATCGACTGGCCGGGGAGCTGCACGCGGCAACGGGCGACCACGTGCGCGCGTTCGCCGCGTACGAGGCGCGTTACCGGCCGCGGGTCATCACGGCGCAGCGCGGCACCGCCAAGGGCATCGGCATGTTCATGCCGGCGACCGTGGCCGCGATCTGGCGGCGCAACCAACTCCTCCGGCTCGCACCGCTGTCCGTGCCGTTCGCGAAGATGACGCGCCGGTTCGCCACGCGGTCGAGCGCCGAACTGTCCGACTACAACAGCGAGGTCAGTGCCGAGCCTTCGCCTCCTCCCGCACGCCTGCGCTGAGGTGCTCGGGCATCGGGTCGTAGCGGATGAAGCGACGGGTGAACCAGCCCGCGCCCGAGGTCATCGAGCGCAGATCGATGGCGTAGCGGAGCAGTTCACCCGCGGGCACCTCGGCGCGGACCACGGTCTTGCCCGGCTCGCCCGGTTCGGTGCCGAGCACGCGCCCGCGCCGCCCGGACAGGTCGCCGAGGATGGTGCCGAGGTGCTCGTCCGGCATGGTGACGGTGACCTCGTCCAACGGTTCGAGCAGCGTGATCTTGGCGTTCGCGGCGGCTTCCTTGAGCGCGAGCGCGCCCGCGGTCTGGAAGGCCGCGTCGGAGGAGTCGACGCTGTGCGCCTTGCCGTCGGTGAGCGTGACCCGCACGTCCACCACTGGATGACCGCTGTGCAGCCCGGCCGCGAGTTGGGCGCGCACGCCCTTCTCCACGCTCGGGATGAACTGGTGCGGCACGGCCCCGCCGACGGTCTTGTCGACGAACTCGAACCCGCCGCCTCGGGGGAGCGGCTCCACGGTGATGTCGCAGACCGCGAACTGACCGTGCCCGCCGGACTGTTTGACGTGCCGCCCATGACCGGACGCCGACCCGCCGAACGTCTCGCGCAGCGCGACCTTCACCGGCTCGGTGTCCACCTCGGCGCCGCCCGCCTTCAACCGGGCCAGCACCACGTCCGCGTGCGCCTCGCCCATGCACCACAGCACCAGTTGATGGGTTTCCGGGTTGCGCTCCATGCGCAGGGTGGGATCGCTGGCGACCAGCCGAGCCAGGTTGCGGGCCAGCGTGTCCTCGTCGCTGCGGGTCCTGGCCACCACCGCGACCGGCAGCAGCGGTTCCGGCATCACCCACGGCGCCATCAACATCGGGTCCTCCGGCGCGGACACCGTGTCCCCGGTCTCGGCCGAGCCGACCTTGGTCAACGCGCACAGGTCGCCCGCGACGCAGTACGGCACCTCGCGCAGGTTCGCGCCCAGCGGCGAGTAGACGTGCGCGACGCGTTCGTCGGTGTCGTGGTCGGAGTGGCCCCGCTCGGCGAGGCCGTGCCCGGACACGTGCACCGCGTGCTCCGGTCGCAGCGTCCCGGAGAACACCCGTACCAGCGACACCCGACCGACGTACGAGTCGACCGCGGTGCGCACGACCTCGGCGGCGAGCGGGCCGTCCGGGTTGGCGGTGATGTTCTTGTGCGGCTTGCCGTTCGGGTCGGTCACCGGCGGCAGCGGATGCTCAAGCGGCGACGGGAAACCGCCGGTGAGCACCTCCAACAGTTCCGCGATGCCAAGGCCGGTCATCGCGGACACCGGGATCACCGGGTAGAACGAGCCGCGCACGACCGCCTTTTCCAGGTCGGCGATGAGCGTCGCGTTGTCGATCGGTTCGCCTGCGAGATAACGGTCCATCAGGGACTCGTCCTCGCTCTCCGCGATGATGCCCTCGATGAGTTCGTTGCGGGCGTTGGTGATCCGCTCGTTCTCGGTGCTGTCCGGCTCGCTGACCTTCGGCGGATAGCCCTGGCCGTAGTCGAAGTAGCGGCCGGTGAGCAGGCCGATCAGGCCGGGGGAGCCGTCGGCGGGCGGTAGGTAGAGGGGCATGACGCCGTCACCGAACGCGTCCTGGCACGCGACGAGTTCGGTGTCGAGGTCGGCGCGCGGATGGTCGAGTCGGCCGATCACCACGGCGCGCGGCATGTTGACCGACGCGCACTCCTCCCACAGCGCGACCGTCGTCGGGTCGACGCCTTCGGCAGCGCACACCACGAACAGCGCGGCGTCGGCGGCACGCAGGCCAGCACGCAGTTCACCGACGAAGTCGGCGTAGCCGGGGGTGTCGATCAGGTTGATCTTGATGCCGTTGTGCATCAGCGGCGCGACCGCGAGGCCGACCGACCGCTGTTGCCGCACCGCGGCCGGGTCGTGGTCGCAGACGGTGCTGCCCTCGACGACCGAACCGGCCCTCGGCAGCACTCCGGTCGCGGCGAGCAGTGCCTCGGTCAGCGTGGTCTTGCCCGATCCGGACGGGCCGACCAGGACGATGTTGCGTACCTTGGCCGGGTCGTCCACAGCGACCGCGACCCCGCTCTGGCCATTCACATGGCCGGTCTCCGGGTTTTTCGAGCCCATCGCTACCCACCTCCGATGGAACGACTGACATCCGATTGTGTTCGATCTCACACCCGTTCGCCGACCTGGACAACCCTTGACGGCAAGCACCATCCAGGAGGACGAAGTGCCGACATCGGCCGAATCCGCCTTCCAGTTCGGCCAGACCGCCGCCGGCCAGCCACTACCGTGGGAATGGGCGCGGACGCGCTTGGTAACCGCCCGGAATTACTGGATCGCGACAGTGGGCGCGCGCGGACCGCACCTGCGGCCCTACTGGGGCGTCTGGCGGGCCGAGGGACTGTGGTTCTCCACGGCCAACCGCGCGGTCGCCAATGCCGAACGCGATCCCCGCGTGAGCGTGCATCCCGAGCTGAGCGGCCCGGCCGACGAGGCGCTGATCGTCGAGGGTGAACTGACCCGGATGCGCGCGTTCGACCAGCTCGCGACGGTGCTCGCCGACTACAACGCGAAGTACGGTGGCGACGCGGAACCGACCGAGGAGGGCATGCGCGACTCGTCGGGGGCGGCAGGCGCGGTGCTGCTGGTGCGGCCGAGCGTCGTGCTCGGCTGGTCGACCGACGCGCTGGACCGCGCGACCCGGTGGCGGTGTGACTGAGCGAACGCCGGCAAGTGGCCTGGTGAAATCACCTGCCATTGGCCTGCACAAGCGGGCCACATCGGCCTTACATTGGTGTTGACAAAGCCTTGAGCTGGGGGTTTACCAGTTCATGTGCAGCAACCCGAGCATCCCGAGAGGACACCGTGAGTTCCGCCGAATCCAGCCCGCAGAGCGCTGCTACCGAGTCGAGGACCCCCGTCGTTGGCACCGCCCGCGTCAAGCGGGGCATGGCCGAAATGCTCAAGGGCGGCGTGATCATGGACGTCGTCACCGCGGAGCAGGCCAAGATCGCCGAGGACGCGGGCGCGGTCGCGGTCATGGCCCTGGAACGGGTGCCCGCCGACATCCGCTCCCAGGGCGGCGTCGCCCGAATGAGCGACCCCGACCTGATCGACGGCATCATCGCCGCCGTGTCCATCCCGGTGATGGCCAAGGCCCGCATCGGCCACTTCGTCGAGGCGCAGGTGCTCCAGTCGCTCGGCGTCGACTACGTCGACGAGTCCGAGGTGCTGACCCCCGCCGACTACGCGCACCACATCGACAAGTGGCAGTTCACCGTGCCGTTCGTGTGTGGCGCGACCAACCTCGGCGAGGCGCTGCGCCGGATCAACGAGGGCGCCGCGATGATCCGCTCCAAGGGCGAGGCCGGCACCGGTGACGTGTCCAACGCGACCACCCACATGCGCCAGATCCGCGCCGAGATCCGCAAGCTCGCCGCGCTCTCACCCGACGAGCTGTATGTGGCGGCCAAGGATTTGCAGGCCCCGTACGAGCTGGTCAAGGAGGTCGCGGCGGCCGGCAAGCTGCCGGTCGTGCTGTTCACAGCGGGCGGCATCGCCACCCCGGCCGACGCCGCCATGATGATGCAGCTCGGCGCGGAGGGCGTGTTCGTCGGCTCCGGCATCTTCAAGTCCGGCGACCCGGCCAAACGCGCGGAGGCCATCGTCAAGGCCACCACCTTCTACGACGACCCCGACGTGATCGCCAAGGTCTCGCGCGGCCTGGGCGAGGCCATGGTCGGCATCAACGTCGACGACATCCCCGAACCGCACCGCCTCGCCGAGCGCGGCTGGTAAGCAGTTCATGAGCCGAGGGGCCGGGGATCGCTCCCCGGCCCTCCACTCAAGTGGACAACGGATACAGCTCGATCTTCGCGCTGTGACCGTTGGCGCCAGCCAGTTTGTGGTCACAGGTGATCAGTGGAACGCCGAATTGTTCGGCCAGCGCGACATAGACCGCGTCATACGCGGCGATGGCTTGGCGCAATTCCCAGACCCGTTCGAGCAGCGGCGCATGATCGCATCGGCTGATCGGCGCGTCCTGGATGTCGCGCAACGCGTCGTGTGCGTCGATCTCGGCGAGCCTGTCCCGGGTCACCAGTTTGCGCAGAACCTGGGCGGCCTCCAGGTCGAATAGTTGTGGCGCGGCCAGATCACCGAGGATCACTCGTTTCCGAAGCTCCTTCGCCGGATTCGGCCCGGTGAGCAGTTCGATGATCGCGGAGGCGTCGACGACCCCGTCGACCACTATCGCTGTTCCAGTTCGTCCCGGTTGGCCGTGATCGCCTCGGCGATCGCGTTGCCGTCGGTGTGACCGCCACGAGCTCGGCGACGATCAGCTCGATCGAGAAGTTCGGCCATGGTCGGTTTGCTGGCCGAGGATTCGATCTGCCGACGCAGGTAGCCGGACAGCGACAAGCCTTCGGCGGCGGCCCGCGTCCGCATCACCGTGTAGGCGTTGTCGCTGACGTCACGAATCTGGATCGTGTGGCCCATAGGTGCAGAATAGCGCTTGTGCATGCAATCTGCATGCACATGAGCAGGCATGTTCGCGCCGTAACGATGTGGTCGGACATTCTGGGCGAAGGGGTCAGATGTGCTGCATGACCATGATGCCCGCGGTGTTCGGTTCGAGGGCCTCGAAGATGTGCGGGACGTCGCCGGGGTAGGACAGGTAGTCGCCGGGGCCGAGTTCGACCGGCACGTCGGCAGGGCCGAGGCGGGCGCGGCCGGAGCCGAGCCAGAAGTGTTCCGTGGTGCCGGGCATGTGCGGGTCGGACATGCGGACCGAGCCGGGCTCTGCGCGCAGGGCGTAGATGTCGCGGCGGGCGCCGGGGGGCGAGGAGGACAGCAGGGTCGCGGCATAGCTGGAGCGCTCCGAGTAGATGACCGTGCCCTCGCCGGCGCGCAGCACGGTGATGGTCGGCTTGGGCGGGTCGACGAGCCTGCTGAGCGGCACGCCGAGCGCGACGCCGAGGGCCCACAGTGTCTCCACGCTCGGGTTGCCGGTCGCGCCCTCCAACTGGGACAGGGTCGACTTGGCGATGCCCGCCCGCTTCGCCACCTCGCTCAGGGAAAGGCCGAGCCGCTCGCGCTCGTTGCGCAAGGACGCCGCGATCTGCTCCAGCGGCGCCTTGGCCGGTTGGTCGACCATGTCGTTCGCTCCAGACTCCGTTTGTTCGACTTGACGAACACCTGGACGGATGTCCATTATGATAGTCATGCGTTCGTTATGGCGAACGGTTGCACTCGCTCCCGTTCGTGACATTGCTCTGGTCTGCCTAGCCGACGGCATTGTCGGCCTCTCCTTCGGCGCCATCTCGGTGGCCGGTGGCCTGCCCACCTGGGTACCCGTGCTGATGTCGCTGGTGATCTTCGCGGGCGGTGCGCAGTTCAGCGCCGTCGCCGTCGTGCTGGCCGGCGGTGGGCCGGTCGCCGCCGTCGTCGCCGGGTTGGTGCTCAACGCGCGGCTACTGCCCTTCGGGTTCGCGGTCACCGAGGTGTTGCAGGGCTCCTGGTGGCGCAGGCTGACGGGGTCACTGGTGATCACCGACGAGTCCGTCGCTTTCGCGCTCGCCCAGCGCGAACCACGGCGCCGCTCGGCCGCGTTCTGGGTCACCGGGATCAGCCTCTACGTCATCTGGAACATCACCGTGTTCGCCGGCACGTACGCCGGCCACGCGCTGCGCGACACCAACGCGTTCGGCCTGGACGCTGCCTTCCCCGCCGTGCTGTTCGCGCTGGTCCTGCCCATGTTGCGGACCAAGGACAATGCCCGGCCCGCGATTGTCGGCTCGCTGGTCGCGCTGGCCGCGACGCCGTTCCTGCCGCCCGGTGTGCCGGTGTTGCTCGCGTTGCTCGGGCTGGTCACGGTGGGTAAGTCGGATCGGGCGATGCCGAAGCAGGCGGTGGTCGCGTGACCATCGTCGCCATCCTGACGCTCGCGCTCGGTTCCTACGCCTACCGGATCGTCGGCCCGGTCCTCGGCGGACGGCTGAAGCTCTCCGATCGGGTCCGCCGGATACTGCTCATCGCGGCAACTGTCCTGCTGTTGGCACTGGTCACGACCTCGGCACTGACTCAGGGGCACGGCTTCGCTGGCTGGGCGCGACCGGCCGGGGTCGGCGTCGGCGCGGTGCTCGCGGTGCGCAAGGCGCCGTTCGTCGTCGTGGTCATCGCCGCTGCCGCGACCACGGCGTTGCTCCGTCTGGCGGGCGTGCCCTGATTCCTCCAGGCGCCCACCCGTTACCATCCGCAGTCGAACCGCCGAGGCGGATTGGGTTGTTGGCCGGGTTTCGTGTCAATGCGCCCGGCAGTGTGGGCCCGTTGGGGGATCAGGCACGACGCAAAGGGGAGCTTCATGTCGCACGTATCGGAGCCGACCGAGGAGGGCGCGGGGCCAGGGCGCCTGCGCCCGGAGGAGTCGGCGATGTACGTCTCGCGCACCGATCTGGTCGCGATCGAGGACGACGGCTATCACAGCAGCCTCAAGAACCGGCACATCCAGATGATCGCGATGGGTGGCGCGATCGGTACCGGGCTGTTCCTCGGCGCCGGATCGCGCCTGCACAGCGCCGGACCGTCGCTGGCGATCGTCTACGCGATCTCCGGTGTCTTCGCCTTCCTCGTCGTGCGGGCCATGGGTGAGCTGGTCATGCACCGGCCGACGTCCGGCTCGTTCGTCTCCTACTCGCGCGAGTTCTACGGCGAGAAGGCCGCCTTCGCCGCCGGTTGGCTCTACTTCCTCAACTGGGCCACCAGCGGTATCGCGGACGTCACCGCGGCCGCGATCTACGTCCAGTTCTTCGCGCCCAACCTGCCACAGTGGATTCCAGCGCTGATCGCGTTGTTCGTGGTGCTCGCGGTCAACCTCGTTTCGGTGAAGCTGTTCGGCGAGATGGAGTTCTGGTTCGCCGCGATCAAGGTGGCCGCCATCGTCATCTTCATGATCATCGCCATCGTGGTGCTGATCAGCAGGCACCCGGTCGCCGGCAACGCGACCGGCCCGCAGCTCATCTTCGCCAACGGCGGCTTCTTCCCGCACGGCGCGCTCGCTGCCCTGCTCATCCTGCAGGGCATCGTGTTCGCCTATGCCGGCATCGAGATGGTCGGCGTGACCGCCGGCGAGGCGGCCGAGCCGCGCAAGGTCATCCCGAAGGCGGTCAACGCGGTCGGTTGGCGGATCGCGATCTTCTACGTCGGCTCGATCCTGCTGCTGGTCATGCTGCTGCCCTGGGGGCAGTACCACAGTGGACAGAGCCCGTTCGTCACCTTCCTTACCAAGCTGGGCGTGCCCGGCGCCGGCGGGATCATGGACATCGTCATCCTCACCGCCGCACTGTCCAGTGTGAACTCCGGCCTCTACTCGACCGGCCGGATCCTGCGCTCGCTTTCGGTCAACGGCGCGGCGCCGAAGTTCACCGGCAAGATCGGCCGCAACGGCGTTCCCTACGCCGGCGTGCTGCTGACCGCGGGAATCTATCTGCTCGGCATCTTGTTGGACGTGTTCGTCAAGGGCGAGGCGTTCGAGATCGCGCTGAACTTCTCCGCGCTGGGCATCATCGGCATGTGGATCATGATCATGGTGGCCAATCTCGGCCTCCAGCGGCGGGCCAAACAGGGCCTCGCGGTCCGGCCGAAGTTCCGGCTGCCCGGCGCCCCCTTCACCAACTACCTGACCATCGCATTCCTGGTCGCGGTGTTCGCCCTGAGCTGGTATGACGATCCCGCCGGCCGGGTCATGATCATCGGCTCGCCCGGGATCGCGATCCTGATGGTCATCGGCTGGTTCGCGGTGCGCAGGCGGGTCGGTGAGGTGCGGCGGCGCCCGCTGCCCGGCCAGGGCACGAAGACCGGCTGACCAGCACGCGCGTGGCATTGCGTACTGTTGAGGGGTTGGTTGAGCAGGAGGAGTTCGTCGGTGGCTGCACCGCTGGTGGGCGTTTTGGCCCTACAAGGGGACGTGCGTGAGCACCTGGCCGCGCTGCGCGCCGCTGGCGCGGAGGCCATCGCGGTGCGCAGGCCGGAGGAACTGGCCAGGGTGCACGGGCTGGTCCTGCCCGGTGGCGAGTCGACAACGATGAGCCGCCTGCTGGAGACCTTCGAGCTGCTCGACCCGCTGCGCGACCGGCTCGCCGATGGCATGCCGGCCTACGGCTCGTGCGCCGGCATGATCCTGCTGGCCAAGGAGCTGCGCGACGGCCGGCCGGACCAGCGGCAGCTCGGCGCGCTGGACGTGGTGGTGCGCCGCAACGCGTTCGGCCGCCAGGTCGACTCGTTCGAGGGCGACCTCGACTTCACCGACGTGCCCGGCGGCCCCGTGCACGCGGTGTTCATCAGGGCGCCGTGGGTCGAGTCCGCTGCCGATCACGTAGAAGTGCTGGCCAGGGTGCCCGAGTCCACGGACGCGGGTGCGGCCACCGGTAAGATCGTCGCGGTTCGTCAGGGGCGCGTGCTCGCGACGGCGTTCCATCCAGAACTCACCGGCGACGGTCGAGTACATGAACTGTTCGTGCGGACCGTACGGGATTGAGTTGTTCGGCGTGCATGGCGCGCGGCCAACGGTCGAGCATGAGTGACAACGAGGAGGCAAGATGAGCGGCCACTCAAAATGGGCCACAACCAAGCACAAGAAGGCCGCCATCGATGCGAAGCGCGGCAAGCTGTTCGCCAAGCTGATCAAGAACATCGAGGTCGCGGCGCGGACCGGCGGTGGCGACCCGGACGGCAACCCCACGCTGTTCGACGCCATGCTCAAGGCACGGAAGAACTCGGTACCCTCCGACAACGTCGAGCGCGCGCGCAAGCGCGGTGCCGGTGAGGAAGCCGGTGGCGCCGACTGGCAGACGATCATGTACGAGGGCTATGGCCCGAACGGCGTCGCAGTGCTGATCGAGTGCCTCACCGACAACCGCAACCGCGCGGCGGGCGACGTGCGCACGGCCATGACCCGCAACGGCGGCTCCATGGCCGACCCTGGCTCGGTGGCCTACCTGTTCAACCGCAAGGGCGTCGTGACCCTGCCCAAGAACGGCCTTTCCGAGGACGACGTGCTGATGGCCGTGCTCGACGCGGGTGCCGAGGAGGTCAACGACCTCGACGAGTCCTTCGAGATCGTGTGCGAGCCGCAGGACCTGCTCGCGGTGCGCAAGGGCTTGCAGGACGCTGGCTACGACTACGACTCGGCGGACGTCGCCTTCGTCTCGTCGATGACCGTTTCACTCGATGAGGACGGCGCGCGCAAGGTGTTTCGCCTGATCGATGCGCTGGAAGACTGCGATGATGTGCAGAACGTCTTCACCAACATCGACGTGAGCGACGAGGTCATGGCGGCACTGGACTGAACCGCGAGTTCGGGTGACGCCGAGGCAGGGGAGTGACGCCGGCGTGCATCCGATCAACTCGACCGTGGCTTCCGCGCCCGTTCCCGCATCGGCGGAGCGGGCGCGGAGACCTGTCCGGGTGCTGATCGGGGTCAGCCTGGTCCGCGCGTTGATCGTGACGTTCGCCCTGCTCGGCTTCGCGTCCGTGCCCAACGGCGGCGGCTTCGGCGGCACCGCACACATCGACAACTTCGCCTATCTCACCCAGCAGGGCAGTTTCCTCACCGCGCTGGTGTATTTCGGCCTGCTGAGCTATCCGCTGTTCACCCGAGGTCGCGCCCACGAACCGCGCCTGCCCTGGCTGCGCGGCGCGCTGACCGTGGTGATGGCGCTGATCTGCATCACCTACATGACCATGCTCGGCGGCTCGCTGTCGGACACCGCCGACCAGTTCGAGCACCTGCTCACACCGATCACGGTCATCCTGGACTGGATCGTGGTCGGCCGCGCGCCGGCCGCCGCGCCCTGGTGGTTCCCGCTGACCTGGCTGGCGTTCCCGCTGGCCTACCTGATCTTCTACATCGGCTATGTCGGCGACGGCCCGCCGCTCTACCCGTTCCTGCGGCCGGGTTCGGAGCGGTTCCCGGTCGTGGTGCTCGGGTTCCTGCTCGGCGTGCTCGGCATCGGCTACCTGCTCTACGGCATCGCCAAGCTGCGTGGCGCCCTGTCCTGTGCGTCCACTGTCCCGTGCGCCCGCTGTCCCGCGGACCTAACGAGCCCCTGACGCGGAGATAACGGTTCGATGACGCACAATGTGCGTCGTGTCGACCACGGAGATCCCCGCCGAATACCAGAAGTTACGCAACTGGCTGCTGGCACAGGCCGAGGAACACGGCAACGCCGTCGTTCAGGTCGCCCAGGAGGGCGAACACGCGCCGTACGCGTTCACGGTCGGTGCCTGGCGGCGCTTCGGCGTCGCCGAGGCGGTGGTCGTCGGCATGCCGGCCGAGATGTCCGAGGTGCTGCTGCGGGCCTACGTGGCCCGTGCGCGGGAGGGCGTCCGGTTTCGGCCCGGCACCGTCTACGACGGGTTCTTCGAGGGGGTGCCGGTCGCGTTCGAGCAGGTCGCCAAGGGTTGGTATCCGGAGTTCCTCGGCAGCGCGTTCCTGTTGTACGCCAAGGGCGACTTCCCGGCGATGCAGATCATCGTGCCCACCTCGGAGGGCTACTGGCCGTGGGACCGGGATGCCCCGTCGGGTTTCGCCGACTGGCAGCAGATCCTGACCGAGAGCGGCCGGCCGGAGAGTTGGACACAAGGCGTCGACGGCCCATGACCGGCGCCGAACCGCGCCGCGCCAGCCCAAGGTTAAGTTGAGCGTTCAACAATAAGCGGGTAGCCTGGTGGGACCGCCCAGCAAGAGGAGCCCGCCATGCCGGTCCAGCGCCTGAACCATGCCGTGCTGTACGTCCGCGATGTCGCGCGCAGTGTCGCGTTCTACGCGGAAGCGCTCGGCTTCCACCCGGCCAAGGGCATGTCGTTCGGTGACCGCGCCGCCTTCCTCCAGGCCGCCGGTTCCACCAACGACCACGACCTCGGCCTGTTCGAGATCGGCGCGGACGCCGGTCCGTCCGGCGCCGGCCGCACCACGGTCGGCCTCTACCACCTCGCCTGGGAGGTCGACACGCTCGCCGAACTGGCCAGGATCGCCGACAAGCTCGGCGACCTCGGCGCGCTGATCGGCGCGTCCGACCACGCGACAACCAAGGCGCTCTACGCCAAGGACCCGGACGGCATCGAGTTCGAGGTGTCCTGGCTGGTGCCCGCACACCTGCTCACCGAGGAGACGCTGGCCGGCCGCGTCAGCGTGCGCCCCCTGGACATCGCCGCCGAGCAGGCCCGTTACGGCGCGGAGACCAGGGGCGGCGTCGGCGTGTCGATCCCCGCCTGAGTCCCGCTGTTCGGGCGACCCACTAAGGTTCGAACGGATGTTCGTTCGAATCGACAGGTGGTGCGCGTGCGGGTCCTCGGCGTCGACCCCGGGCTGACCCGGTGTGGTCTCGGCGTCGTCGACGGCGGTACCGGACGCGCCGTGCGCTGCGTCGCGGTCGGCGTAGTGCGCACCCCGGCCGACGACGATCTCGCCCACCGCCTGCTCGGCGTCGCCGACGAGGTCGAACGCTGGTTCGACCGGTACAAACCCGACGTTGTCGCGATCGAGCGGGTGTTCAGCCAGCACAACGTGCGCACGGCCATGGGCACCGCGCAGATCGGCGGTGTGGTCGCGCTGCTCGCCGCCCGCCGCGACCTGCCGGTCATGTTCCACACGCCCAGCGAGGTGAAGGCCGCGGTCACCGGCTCCGGCCGGGCGGACAAGGCGCAGGTCACCGCGATGGTCACCCGCCTGCTCAAGCTCGCGGAGGCACCCAAACCCGCCGACGCAGCCGATGCGCTGGCCATCGCGATCTGCCACATCTGGCGGGCGCCGATGCGCGCCCGGCTGGCGGAGGCCGAGGCCAGGGCCGCCGAACTGACCAGAACACACCGCGCCAAACTCGCCGCGGCCAACACAACGGCGATGAAAGGGACCAGCAGGTGATCTCCTCGGTACGCGGACAGGTGGTGGAGATCGGTCTCGACCATGCGGTGATCGAGGTCGGCGGGGTCGGGCTCGCGGTGCGCGCGACCCCGAGCACGCTGGCCGGACTGCGCAGGGGCGAGCAGGCGCGGCTGGTCACCACGCTGGTGGTGCGCGAGGACTCGCTGACCCTGTTCGGCTTCGCCAACAGCGCCGCCCGCGAACTGTTCGAACTGCTGCTCACCGTCTCCGGCATCGGCCCCCGCCTCGCCCTGGCCACATTGGCGGTGCTCGAACCGGACGCGCTGCGCACCGCGCTCGCCGACGGCAACATCACCGCGCTCACCCAGGTGCCCGGCATCGGCCGCAAGGGCGCGGAACGGCTGATCATCGAACTGCGCGACAAGGTCGGCCAGCTGCCCGGCGCGGCAGGCCATGCCGAGACCGGACCCACCAACGGCGCGGTGCGTGGCGCGGTGGTCGAGGCGCTGCTCGGGCTCGGCTTCGCGACCAAGCAGGCCGAGGGCGCGGTGGACACGATCCTGGCCGAGAACGGCGATTCGGACACCGCGACCGTGCTGCGCAGGGCGCTGAGCACCCTTGGTCGCAAGTCCAGGGGGTAAGCCGTGCACGATGACCAGGTGACCAGCGCCGAGTTCGAGGAATTCGACGAATTCGAATCCGTCCCGATGTCGCCCGAGGCGAAGGCCGCGGATAACGATGTCGAATCAACTCTGCGTCCGCACAATCTCGACGAGTTCGTCGGCCAGATCCGGGTCCGCGAACAGCTCTCGCTCGTGCTCGAAGGCGCGAAACGACGCGGCGCACCCCCGGATCACGTGCTGCTCGCCGGGCCGCCCGGCCTGGGCAAAACCAGCCTTTCCATGATCATCGCCACCGAGCTGGGCAGCGCGCTGCGGATCACGTCGGGACCGGCCCTCGAACGCGCGGGCGACCTGGCCGCGATGCTGTCCAACCTGGTCGAGGGCGACGTGCTGTTCATCGACGAGATCCACCGCATCGCCCGGCCTGCGGAGGAGATGCTCTACCTCGCGATGGAGGACTTCCGGGTCGACGTGGTCGTCGGCAAGGGGCCCGGCGCGACCAGCATCCCGCTGGAGATCGCGCCGTTCACGCTGGTCGGCGCGACGACAAGGTCCGGATCGCTGACCGGTCCGCTGCGTGACCGGTTCGGCTTCACCGCGCACATGGAGTTCTACTCGCCAGGTGAACTGGAGCAGATCCTGCGCCGGTCCGCGACCATTCTCGGCGTCGACCTGCACCCGGACGGCGCCGCCGAGATCGCCGGCCGCTCGCGCGGCACGCCCCGCATCGCCAACCGGCTGCTGCGCCGGGTCCGCGACTTCGCCGAGGTCAGGGCCGACGGCGCGGTGACAAGGGAGATCGCCAAGGCCGCCCTGCTCGTCTACGACGTGGACCGACTCGGCCTTGACCGGCTGGACCGCGCGGTGCTCTCCGCACTGGTCCGCTCCTTCGGTGGCGGACCGGTGGGCATCTCCACGCTGGCGGTCGCGGTGGGTGAGGAAGCCACCACGGTCGAGGAGGTCTGCGAGCCGTATCTGGTGCGCGCCGGCATGCTCGCGCGTACCCCGCGCGGCCGGGTCGCGACCGCCCTGGCCTGGTCACATCTGGGCCTGCGGCCACCCCCGGATGCGGTCGGGGAGACGACAGCGTCGCCATCGGACGGGTAGCCTGTGCGAATCGAAGGTTGTCGACCTGGCACACTCGGTATTGGCGTCGCCAACAACACACCATGACGTAGGCACGGTGGCGTCACATGAACGGAGAAATATGTCCGCCTATCTGATCCCCGTGCTGCTGGTCGTGCTCGTCGGGTTCATGTTCTTCGGAACCCGCAAGCAGAAGCGCGCCATGCAACAGCAGCAGGACATGCAGAAGTCCCTGAGCTTCGGCGATCGCGTGATGACCACCTCCGGTCTGTACGGGACCATCGTGAGCACCTCGGACGACACCGTGGAACTTGAGATCGCCGAGGGTGTCGTGACCACCTGGCTGCGCCAGGCCGTGCGCGAGAAGGTCGTGGAGTCCGCTGTGCCCGACGCCGTCGACGACGACGTCGAGACCGTCGACGACGAACTCCCCGACTACGAGGAGATCGAGGCCGAGCACACCGAGGCCGCCGACGAGACCGACGGCGCCGAGGAGCACGAGGACTCCGAGCAGGAGACCGCGGAGGTCTCCGCGCCGCTGGAGAAAAGCGGCAAGAAGTCCAGCTGAGCCACGCGTACCCCTCGGGATGGGCCGTACGGGCTCATCCCGAGGAGGTGACGCTGGTCTCACACAGCTGGGGTACGCTCCATAGACGCCTCACCCGGTGTAGCGGGTGGGGCGTAACCGCGTGACCAGAACCCTTGAAACAGCATGCCAGCGGCCTGAAGAAAGACGGGTCCTGGTCACTCCATCGATGTTGAGGAGACGCAAGCGCCGTGGCATCCTCCGCCGGGCACATCCGCCCAGGTCGCTACCTGTGGGTGTTCGCCCTGATCGTGGTCATCCTCTACGCCCTCGTGTTCGGTACCGGCAACCACAAGGCCAGTCCGCAGCTGGGCATCGATCTCAAGGGTGGCACCACGGTCACGCTGACCGCTCGCACCGTCAACGGCGCGGCCCCCGACCAGGCATCGCTGAACCAGGCGCTACAGGTCATCCAGGCCCGCGTCAACGGCGGCGGCGTCAACGGCGCCCAGGTCCACCTCAGCGGCTCGAACATCATCATCACCATCCCCGGTGACCAGGGTTCGCTGGCCAAGCAGCTCGGCGAGACCGCGCACCTGATGTTCCGCCCGGTGGTGCAGGAGGTCGCCGCGACCCAGACGCAGACCCCGAGCACCAGCAAGTCGCCGACCCCGTCCGGTACGGCCACGCCGACCAGCGGCGCCCCGGCGAACTCCGGCACGGTCCAGCCGTCATCGACGGCGGCCGCGAAGCCGCCCGCCTCCAGTGGTGGCACCAGCCCGCAGGCCTACGTCGGCCCCGGCGCCAAGGCCGCGACGCCGTCGAGCACCCCGGCCACGCCGACCACGAACCCGGCCCCGCCGCCCTCGAACCCCAACGGGAACATCAACCAGCAGGAAGCGCAGGCCATCGCGGCGGCCAAGGCGGCAAGGCAGACCACCAACACCGCCGCTCAGCAGGCCGCGCTCAACGCGCTCAAGTGCGGGCCGGGCGTCAAGGACCCGCTGATCGGCAACGACGATCCGAAGCTCCCGCTGGTCACCTGCGACCAGAATGGCCAGGTCAAGTACATCCTCGGTCCGGAGCTGCTGGACGGCCGACAGATCACCAGCGCCACGTCCGGCCAGAACCCGAACGGCGTGGACTACGTCGTCAACCTGACCTTCAACAGCGCCGGTTCCAAGATCTGGGCCGACTACACCGCGGCGCACGTCAACTCCGCGACCGCGGTCGTGCTGGACACCCAGGTGGTCTCCGCCGAGACCATCAAGGAGGCCATTCCCGGCGGCAACACCCAGATCAGCGGCAACTTCACCCAGCAGCAGGCGCAACAGCTGGCCCAGGTGCTGAAGTTCGGTTCGCTGCCGCTGTCCTTCGAGACCTCCAACGCGCAGACCGTGTCCGCGACGCTGGGCCTGTCCTCGCTCCAGGCCGGCCTGATCGCCGGTGGCATCGGCCTGCTGCTGGTCATCATCTACTGCCTGTTCTACTACCGGGCGCTCGGCCTGCTGACCGTGATCTCGCTCGGCTTCTCCGGCCTCACCATCTACGCGGTGCTGGTCCTGCTCGGCCGGTGGATCGGCTACACCCTGGACCTGTCCGGCATCGCCGGTTTCATCATCTCGATCGGTATCACCGCGGACTCGTTCGTGGTGTTCTTCGAACGACTCAAAGACGAAGTGCGCGAGGGCCGAACATTCCGGTCCGCGGTACCGAGGGCGTGGGTGCGCGCGCGGCGCACCATCCTCGCCTCGGACGCGGTCAGCTTCCTCGCCGCTGTCGTCCTCTACATCGTCGCGGTCGCGGAGGTGCAGGGCTTCGCCTTCACCCTTGGCCTGTCGACCATCCTCGACCTGGTGATCGTGTTCCTGGTGACGCACCCGCTCGTGGTGCTCGCCTCGCGGTCGAAGCTGCTGTCCAAGCCGAGCATGTCCGGCCTCGGCGCGGTGCAACGCGCAGGGGTCGAGATGCGGGCCGCCGCGGCCACCCCCGTTGCCACGTCCAGCGCGAAGGAGGCCTGAGATGTCGACCCCGACTCCAGCAGTGTCGTCAGCAGGTCAGCGGCCGGGCCTTTTCCACCGGCTCTACACCGGAACCGGCGCGTTCGACCTGGTCGGCAAGCGCAAGCGGTTCTACGTCTTCTTCGGCGCGCTCATGCTGATCTGCATCATCGGCATGGTGGTGCGCGGCTTCAACTTCACCATCGACTTCGTCGGTGGCACGCAGATCTCCATGCCGGCCGCGAGTTCGCACGGCCCGATCAACATCAACGACGTGAAGGCCACGTTCAATCAGACGCTCGGCCAGGAACCCACGTCCGTTGTCACGGTCGGCAACGGCGCCAACGCGACCATCCAGATCGAGTCGAGCACGTTGACCAACGTGCAGACCAACAACGTGGAAGCCGCGCTGTTCAACCAGTTCCACCCGATCGGGGCTAACGGCCAGAGCACCCTCCAGGTGATCAGCGACTCCTCGGTCAGCGGAACCTGGGGATCGCAGATCTCCACCCAGGCGCTCTACGGCCTGATCGTCTTCCTGGTGCTGGTCGCGGTGTTCCTGGCGATCTACTTCGAGCGCACCATCGCCCTTGCCGCGATCATCGCGCTGGCCAACGACCTGATCGTCACGGCAGGCGTGTACGCGTGGGTCGGCTTCTCGGTCAGCCCGGCCACCATCATCGGCGGCCTGACCATCCTCGGTTTCTCGCTGTACGACGCGGTGGTGGTGTTCGACAAGGTCAGGGAGAACACCAGGGGCCTGCTCGGCCTGACAAGGCAGACCTACGGCGAGGCCGCCAACCTTGCGCTGAACCAGACCCTGATGCGCTCGATCAACACGTCGCTGATCGCGTTGCTGCCGGTGCTCGGCCTGCTCGTGATCGGTGTCGGCCTGCTCGGCGTCGGCGAGCTGAACGACCTCGCGCTGGTCCAACTCGTCGGCATGTTGACCGGTGCGGCGTCCTCGCTTCTGCTGGCCACGCCGCTCGCGGTCGACTTCAAGATGCGCGACGCGAAGTACCGCGCGCAGGCCAAGCGGGTCATGGCCCGACGGGAGAACCTGCGCAAGCGGGCCGAGGAGCGCGCCGCCGCCGGTCTGCCGATCGAGCCGGAGGCGGGCGCGGGCGCGCCTGCCGATGACGACACGCCCGATGCCGAGCTGCGTAAGGAGCGGGCGTACGCGGCCGCGGCGAGCACGCCGTCCCGCACGCCCAAGCGCACCCAGCAGCGCCGCGGCGACGGCAGGGCCAGCAGTAGCGCCAACCGGTCCAAGCGCAAGCGCTGACATGGCCCCGACCGAGGAGTTGGAGCTTTCCGCCGCGCTCGCCCTGGTTCGGGAGGTCCCGGACTTTCCCGAGCCAGGGGTGCTGTTCCGTGATCTCGGGCCCGTCTTCGCGGACGGGCCCGCGTTCCGGGCGCTGGTAGACGGCCTTGCCACCACCCTCGACTCCGCGACCGACGTGCTGGTCGCCATTGAGGCCCGCGGCTTCCTGCTCGGTGCCGCGCTCGGCTACGCCACCGGCCTCGGCGTCGTGCCGGTGCGCAAACCCGGCAAAACTCCGGTCGTCGCCGATCGGGTCTCCTACCAACTCGAATACGGCAGCGCCACGCTCGAACTGCCGGCCGCCCTGATCCGTCCAGGTCAGCGCGCCACCCTCGTGGACGACGTGCTGGCGACCGGCGGCACGGTCGCGGCAACCGCCGAACTCGTCGAACGGGCACAAGCCGAGGTCGTCGGCGTATCGCTGGTCATGGAGCTGGCTGCGCTGGGCGGTCGGCAGCGACTCGCGGGACGGAATATCCACGCACTGCTCAGCGTCTGATTCGGCACGGTTGGCCTGGTCAGGGGGGCCGCCGGGACCCGAGTGGTCGATCGAGAGCTATTCTCGGGTACCGGGCAGACCATGGAGGAGCGTGGGTGAGTCAGGACATTGACGCGAGCGCACCCGCGCAGGGGGCCCAGGACGCGGGGCGGCCGCCGTCAGCCACTCGCAGGGTCCGCGCCCGGCTCGCGCGGCGCATCACCGCGCAGCGCGCCGCGTTGGTGAAGCAGGTCCTCGAACCCCTCGCGGCCGTGCACCGCGAACTGCACCCCCAGGCCGACCTCGCGCTGCTGCAACGCGCCTACGACGTGGCCGAGGAGAAGCACCGCGGCCAGCGCCGCAAGTCCGGCGACCCGTACATCACTCACCCGCTCGCGGTCGCCACCATCCTCGCCGATCTTGGCATGGACACCACGACCCTGGTCGCCGCGCTGTTGCACGACACGGTCGAGGACACCGACTACTCGCTCGACCGGCTGCGCGAGGACTTCGGCGAGGTCGTGGCCAGGCTGGTGGACGGCGTCACCAAGCTGGACAAGGTGAAGTTCGGCGTTGCCGCCGAGGCCGAGACCATCCGCAAGATGGTCATCGCCATGGCCCGCGACCCGCGCGTGCTGGTCATCAAGCTCGCCGACCGGCTGCACAACATGCGCACCATGCGCTTCCTGCCGCCGGAGAAGCAGGCGCGCAAGGCCAAGGAGACCCTGGAGGTGCTGGCCCCGCTCGCACACCGGCTCGGCATGGCCACGGTCAAGTGGGAGCTGGAGGACCTGGCCTTCGCCATCCTGCAACCCAAGAAGTACGACGAGATCGTCCGCCTCGTCGCCAACCGCGCCCCGTCTCGGGACGACTACCTGCGCAAGGTCATCGCGGAGCTGTCCGAACAGCTCGGCACCTCGCGGATCGAGGCAAAGGTCGAGGGCAGGCCGAAGCACTACTACTCGATCCACCAGAAGATGATCGTCCGCGGCCGCGAGTTCGACGACATCCACGACCTGGTCGGCGTGCGCGTGCTGGTCAACGACGTGCGCGACTGCTACGCCGCCATGGGCGTCGTGCACGCGTTGTTCCAGCCGATGCCCGGCCGGTTCAAGGACTACATCGCCCAGCCGCGTTTCGGCGTCTACCAGTCGCTGCACACCACGGTGATCGGCCCGGACGGCAAACCGCTCGAAGTGCAGATCCGCACCTTGGACATGCACCGCACCGCCGAGTACGGCATCGCGGCGCACTGGCGGTACAAGGAGACAAGGGGCAGCCACAAGGGCACCGCGGTCGACGTCGACGAGGTGGCCTGGATGCGCCAGCTCCTCGACTGGCAGCGGGAGGCCGCCGATCCCGGCGAGTTCCTTGAGTCGCTGCGCTACGAGCTGAACACCCGCGAGATCTTCGTGTTCACCCCCAAGGGCGACGTGCGTACGCTGCCGGCCGGCTCCACCCCGGTGGACTTCGCCTACGAGGTGCATACCGAGGTCGGCCACGCCTGCATCGGCGCGCGGGTGAACAACCGGCTGGTCGCGCTGGAGCGCAAGCTGGAGAACGGCGATGTCGTCGAGATCTTCACCTCCAAGGCCGAGGGTGCCGGCCCGAGCCGCGACTGGCTGTCCTTCGTCGCCTCGCCCAGGGCGAAGACCAAGATCAAGCAGTGGTTCGCGCAGGAACGGCGTGAGGAGGCCATCGAGTCCGGTCAGGACGCGATCGCCAAGGAGGTCCGCAGGGTCGGCCTGCCCATGCAGCGCCTTGTCTCCATCGACTCGATGACCGCGCTGGCCCGCGAACTACGTTATCGCGACGTGAGCGCCCTGTACGCGGCCATCGGCGAGGGCCAGCTCTCCGCAAGGCACGTGGTCCAACGGCTGGTCGCGCAGCTCGGCGGCGTCGAGCACGCCGAGGAGGAGCTGGCCGAACGCTCCACCCCGTCCACGGTCACCCGGCGCCGTGGCTCCGGCGACGCGGGCGTCGTGGTCCCCGGCGCTAGCGACGTCTGGGTCAAGCTGGCCAAGTGCTGCACCCCGGTACCCGGCGACGCCATCCTCGGCTTCGTGACCAGGGGCGGCGGCGTCAGCGTGCACCGGCAGGACTGCACCAACGCGGGCGATCTGGAGAAGTCACCTGAGCGGCTGGTCGAGGTGGAATGGGCGCCGTCGGCGTCGTCGTTGTTTCTCGTCGCGATCCAGGTCGAGGCGCTCGACCGGCACCGGCTCCTCTCCGATGTGACCAAGGTGCTCGCCGACGAGAAGGTCAACATCCTCTCCGCCTCGGTCACCACCTCCGGCGACCGGGTCGCGGTGAGCCGGTTCTCCTTCGAGATGGGCGACCCCAAGCACCTCGGCCACGTGCTCAAGGCGGTACGCGGCGTGGAAGGCGTCTACGACGTCTACCGCGTCTTCCAGTCCTAATTTTTACGGCTGTACCTCCGCCTTCGTGATGGTCACATTGTCCAATGTGGACAGCTCTGGCGCGGAAACCGTGCCGAACACCGGGTAGCTCGGCGGCAGCCGCGAATCGCCGTACACCAGGAAGAACTGGCTGTCGTTGTTGGCCATCGCGACCGTCCCGGCCGGATAGATCACGGTCCCGTCGGGCAGGCCAGGGGCCGGGGTCAGGCCGGTCGGATTCTCGTCCGGGATCGTGTAACCCGGCCCGTCGGTGCCGCACAACAACACCCGAGGGGTGGCGTTCGCGGTGAGCCGGTGGCACGGCGTGTCGTCGTAAAACGTCCGCTGGACGAGGAACACGAAGCTCTGCACCGTGCACGGCGCCTGCGCCCGGTTCAACGTCAGCGCGATCGCACCCTGTGTGGTCCGCAAGGTCACCGCGACGGTGCCGGTCCTCGGCGTCGGGCTCGGATCGGTCGGCAACCCGACATCCTTGCCGCGCGCCGCCGCAGCATCCCGCGTGTACCGGCACGGCCCACCCGTCAACGTAACCTGCGCGGGAGCGGCGGTCGGCAGCCCGATCACGGTCGTCGCACAACCGGCGCACAGCACAACGACCACGACGACGAGGGCGGTCACCGGCCGGAATCGACCGATGACCGCCCTCGCGCGTAGCACTCGGACAGGGTGCCTCAGCCGGCCACGACCGCCCTGCTGATGGTCACCGACAGCTTCGGCTTGCCGTCCGTCGGGGTCGGCTGGCCGGTCTGCGGGTCCTGGCCCGGCGTGATGCCGCCGGCCGCGATCTTGGCCAGCGTGGTCATGCCGGCCGGAGACACCGTGCCGAAGACGGCGTAGTTCGGCGGCAGCTGCGAGTCGCCGTACACCAGGAAGAACTGGCTGCCGCCGCTGTGCGGCTGGCCCGTGTTGGCCATGGCCACCGTGCCGGCCGGGTAGACGTCGGGAGCCTGCTGGCCCTGCGGCACCGGTGTGGTGGTCGGCGCGGGCTTGAGCGTCTTCGGCTTCTCGTCCGGGATCGTGAACCCTGGCCCACCCTCACCGGTGCCGGTCGGATCGCCGCACTGCAACACCTTCAGCATCGGGTAAGCGGTGAGCCGATGGCACGGGGTGTTGTCGAAGTACGTCTTCTGCGCGAGGAACGCGAAGCTCTGCACCGTGCACGGCGCCTCGGCCTTGTTCAGCGTCAGTGGGATGTCGCCCTGGGTGGTCTGCAACGTGACCGCGACAGTGCCGGTGTTCGACGTTGGGTTCGGGTCGTTCGGCAGGCCCTCGTCCTTGCCCTTCGGCGCGGGCTGCGTCGGCGTCGACGTGTACTTGCACGGACCGCCGGTCGTCTTCGCCGGCGGGGTCGCGCTGGTCGTCGTCGGCGACGCGTTGGCCGCCTGCGAGCTGCCGTGGTTGCCGGTCAGGTAGATGATCCCGAACACGAGCAGGAGCACCACAACGACGGCGGCGCCCGAGCCCAACGCCATCCGCCGCCTGCGGCGCTTTGCCCGTTCGGCGCGGCGCGCCAGCTGGCGTTCCAGCTTCCGCTTAGCGGCCTGACGGCGCTGCTCGTTGGTCGGCACCGTTCTCCCTCCCCAGGGATCTCACGAGGTCATGAGTGTGTAATTCGATAGCGTGACGACGCAGTTTAGGGCGACGGTATGTGAGGAGAGTGTGGCGGGCCGGTCCGGCTACGCTGTGCACACCCTAAGTTTCGCCCCAGTCGTGTGGTCGGAGGTTGTTTCGTGCTGGTTGTCGGGTTTCCGACGGGAGCGTTCCAGGCGAACTGTTACCTGCTCGCGACCGGCAAAGGCGAGTCGTGTGTCATCGTCGATCCCGGTCAGGACGCTGTCGAACCCATCACCGAAGCGCTGCGCAAGTACCGGCTGAGCCCGGTCGCCGCGCTGCTCACGCACGGCCACTTCGATCACGTCTTCTCGGTAGCGCCGATCTGCGACGGCAACGACATCCCCGCCTGGATCCACCCGGACGACCGGACCATGCTCAGCGACCCGCTGCGCGGCATCAGCGACAGCGCGATGGCGCTGTTCGGCGGCAAACTGGAGATGCGCGAACCCAGCGAGGTCCGCGAGCTGACCGACGGCGGTCGACTCGACCTCGCGGGCCTCACGCTCACCGTCGATCACAGTCCCGGCCATACCGGCGGGTCGGTGCTGTTCCGGACCGCGACCGAGGAGGGTGGCCAGCTGCTGCTCGCCGGAGACACCCTCTTCGCCGGTTCGATCGGGCGCACCGACCTGCCCGGCGGCGACCCGCGTCGGATGCAGCAGTCCCTGCGTGAGCGCATCCTCACCCTGGACGACGACACGGTGGTCCTGCCAGGCCACGGCCAGACCACGACCATCGGCCGTGAGCGCGTGAGCAACCCGTTCCTGCTCGAACTGGGCTCGACGCCCTCCGGCCCGCACCGAGGACTGTGAACCGCACACCATGAGCACCTTCTCCGCACCCAAGGGCGTGCTTGAGTACCTCCCGCCCACCTCGGCCACGTTCCTCGCCGTCCGCGACACGCTGATGGAACGCGCCCGCCGCGCCGGCTACGGCTACATCGAGCTGCCGATCTTCGAGGACACCGGCCTCTACGCGCGCGGCGTCGGCGAATCCACCGACGTGGTCAGCAAGGAGATGTACACCTTCACCGACCGGGGCGACCGCTCCATCACGCTGCGCCCGGAAGGCACAGCAGGCGTGATCCGCTCGGTCATCGAACACGGTCTCGACCGCGGCCAGCTCCCGGTGAAACTCGCCTACGCGGGCCCGTTCTTCCGCTACGAACGCCCGCAGGCCGGTCGCTACCGCCAGTTCAACCAGTTCGGCATCGAAGCCGTCGGCGTCGACGACCCGGCACTGGACGCCGAGGTCATCTGGGTCGCCGACGCGGGCTACCGAGGCGTCGGCCTCTCCGGCTACCGGCTGGAGATCACCTCCCTCGGCGACGCCACCTGCCGCCCGCCCTACCGCGCCAAGCTCGTCGAGTTCCTGGCCGCCCTGCCGCTCGACGAGGAGACCCGGCGCCGCGCCGAGATCAACCCGCTGCGCGTGCTCGACGACAAGCGGCCCGAGGTGCGCGAACTGCTCGCCGACGCGCCGCTGATGGTCGACAACCTCTGCGACACCTGCCGCGAGCACTACGACCAGGTCAAGGCGTACCTGACCGAACTGGGCGTCAAGTTCACCGAGAACCCCAGGATGGTCCGCGGCCTCGACTACTACACCAAGACCACGTTCGAGTTCGTGCACGACGGCCTCGGCTCCCAGTCCGGCATCGGCGGCGGTGGCCGCTACGACGGCCTGATGGCCGAACTCGGCGGCCAGGCGCTCTCCGGCGTCGGCTTCGGCCTCGGCGTCGACCGGATCGTGCTGGCCTGCCAGGCCGAGGGCGTGCAGATCGGCGACACGGCCCGCTGCGACGTCTACTGCGTCCCGCTCGGCGACCAGGCCAAGGCACGACTCGTCGCGGCAGCAGGGGAACTGCGCGCCGCTGGCATCCGAGTGGACATGGCCTACGGCGGCAAGGGCCTCAAGGGCGCGATGAAGGGCGCCGACCGCTCCGGCGCGCGCCTTGCCATCGTGCTCGGCGAACGCGACATCGCCGAGGGGACCGCGCAACTCAAGAACCTGGCCAACGGCGAACAACACGCCGTCGCGCTGGCCGACCTGGTCGAGGCGGTCAGCGGAGCGCTGCAACGATGAGTCCGTCGTCGGGGGAGGAGCGGCTCTCGCTGGACCTGGTGCCCACCTCGGTCCTGCGACGCAGGGCCCTCGCGGTGGCGATCGCGGTCATCGTGTTCGCCGCCGCGATCGGCGGCCTGATCGGGTTGATCGCCGGTCGACTCGGCGGCCTCATCGCCGCAGCCGTGGTCGGCCTGCCCCTGCTCTACGTCGCCTTCACCGAGTCGCGCCGCACCAGCTGGCTGCGCGAGGGCGTCGTGTCCGTGCGCGGCCCGCGCACCCGGTCGGTCGACCTGCGCCAGCTCGAACGCATCGAACTGCTCATCGCCGACGTGCGCGGCAAGCGCGTGGTGATGTTCGTGATCAGCGGCGGCCCCAAGGGACAGCGGGTCAACCTCGCGGTCGCCAACTACACCATCAACGCCGGCCTGGAACTGGACATCGTCGTCCTGCGCAAACTCGCGGACGCGTTGGCAGGCGGCGAAACAGCGCACGGCCTGGTGTTCGCCGAACTTCTCGTCGCCCAACTCCGCGCCGTCGCCCGCGACGTCCCCATGGGCGCCCGCCCCCTCTACCGCCTCGCCTCGATGGCCGTGTCCGGCAAGCTGGCCCAACGCATGCATCCGGACGCGATCACCCAGTTCGTGGCCACACTGGACTGAATCGGCCCTGGACTGATTCGGCCTGTATCGCTCAGACGAGGCGCCTGACCGGGCATAATCCCAGCCATGAGTCTCCCGCCGGAAGGTCGCCCGTCCTACTCGCCGCAACAGCCTCCCGGCCAGCCCTACCCGCAACAGCCCCACCCGCAGCCCGGCTACCCCGCCCAGCCGCCCCAGTACCAGCCGCCCCAGTACCAGCCACCCCAGTACCAGCCGCAGCCCCGTTACCAGCAGCCCGCTCCCGGCTACCCGCAACCTGGGCCCATGGCCCCGCCGCCCAGTTATCAGCCCAGTTATCAGCCCAGTTATCAGCCCAGTTATCAGCCCGGCTATCAACAGCCGGCGCCCGGTCGGCCGCCGTCTCCCAACATCGTGCACGGCTCGGCAGGCGACCCCCGCTACCCCTCCCCGCGCACCCTGCGCCGTACCTTCGGCTTCACGGTCGATCTCCTGGTACACCTCGGTTGCGCGGTCGGCGCGTTCTTCGGCGCCGAGCGCGTGCCGTCGCTGTCGCACCTGCCGACCGTGTGGGCGATCGTGGCCTGGTTCGCGGTGTCGTTCGTGCATCGCGTGCTGATCCAGTGGGGAACCCAGGCCAGCCTCGGCAAGGCCCTGTTCGGGCTGTGCCTGGTCCGCCCGGTCGACGGCGGCCGGGTCGGGTTCGGCATGCTGGCCAAGGCGTGGCTGGTCAGCATCTGGGCCACCATCCTGACCGTCGGCAGCATCGCCGGATCAGCCAGCGGCGACGTCGACGAGAACACCTTCATGTTGCCCGTCGTCCGCCGCCGCGACGTCCGCGCCCTGCGCGGTCGCTAACCAGCGAGCACGCCGGACACGCCGGAACCAGGCGCATCGAACGACACCGACGCCGCCATCCCCACGACCATGGCGCGGAACTCCGGGCCGTGCGCCAGGAACGGCGTGGAGAACTCGATCGACACCAGCTTGCTGCCGTCGGCGGCGGGCACCAGCGCCTCCAACTGGTAGACGGTGCTCGTCTCGCCGGTCAGCCCGGGAATGTTCGGCGTCGGCAGCGTTCGCGTGCTCTCGAAGAACAGCGCCGGTCGGCCGGCGAGGTCGACAAGGTCCGCCTCGCCCCGGTCACCGGCCGCCAGCTTGGTGTTCAACAGGTCCTTGAGCAGGATGCGCGGATTGACCTGCTCCGGATACTCCTGCAACGCCACCACCAGCGACGAGGTGAGTTCAGATCCGTCCACAGCGGACACATGATGTCCGACACCGCAGTACAGGCCGTTGCGCGCCACCAACGATTCCAGATACGCGGTCAGCAGGCCGATCATCGCGTGCGCGGCCGGCAGTTGGTCCCGCGCCGCCTGTTCGTCGATCACGTCGGTGGCCACGGCCATGTTCTCCGCGATGTCCTCGGTCGGCAGCGGAACATAGCCGGTCGGGATCTCGACCCAGATCTCGGTGTTGTTCGCGGAGGAGCCGCTCAGCATGGCGGAAATGCTGCTCACAGTGCCTTCTTCGCGTCCTTGTAGAGGTTGGACAGACTGCCGCCCGCCTTCATCCCCAGGTTGATGGTGCTGGCGACGTCGTCGCCAGCATGGGTGAGCACGCTGTTGGCCAGGCTCGGCAGCTTGGCCCCGTTGACCACGGTGTCCACGCCCGGAATCTTCGAGATCAGCCGCGCGCCGATGCCGGGCTTGCCGGCCACCATCGACGCGAGGTCGCTGACCTTCGACAGGCCGGAAGCGCCCTCGGCGACGGTGTCCGCGCCCTTCACCAGTTTCCCGGCAACGCCAAGCCCGGGAACGACGCTGAGTACATCGCTCACCCCGCTCATGGCCGCGCCGAGCGACTGCTTGTTGAAGTGCCCGGTCACCAACTGGCCGATCCCGGCCCGGAACTGCGGGTTGGCGGCGTCGCAGGCCAGCGCGCCCGCACCGGCCGCGACCGAGACGCCGAGCGCGATCGCGTCGATGGGCGGCGGCGTCACCAGCGCGACGAGGCCGCCGATCGCCGCGATCGTGGACAGCACGGAGTGGATGTCGTTGAGGTGGTTCTTCACCCAGCTGCCGACCGCGCCGAGCGCCGAACCGATCGCGTGGAACGCGCTGCTGAACATGCCGGGCTTGTGCGGCGCCAGCTTGTGCGTCGCGTCCTTGAGCTTGGCCGCGGCCTTGTGAGCCACGTCGTCGTGCTGGTTCTGCAGGTCCTTGGCCTGTTTGAGGATCGCATCAAGCCGGTTGGACGCGGCGCTGACCTTCCCGTTGGCGTCGCTCAGCGCGGACTCGGCAGCGTTGACCAGGCTCTGCGCCTGCTGCAGCGACTGCTGGTCAGGGAACTCCTGTCCGATCAGCTTGAGGTTCGGGTTGGCCTTGGCGTTCTCCAACTCGCTCTGCGCCTGCTGCAACTGCTGCTTCGCATCGCCAGCCTCCTGGTCGAGCTTGCCGGCGACGTCCTTGAAGTTGCACAGGTCCGTGTGCCACCCGGACAGCACGCCGACCGCTTTCTCCAGCGAGGTCTGGGCATGCGACATGTCGGTCACGAGCTTGTCGTTGACATGCGAGCGGAACGCGTTACCCGCGTCGCCCTGCCACACCGCGTCGTTGGCGTCACGCAGCCTGGTCATCAGGCCGTTGGCCTCGGTCAACGAGCTGACCGCGCTGGAAATCTTGGTGCCCATCGTGGCCACGTCGTCCGGCACGCCCGGCACCGGGTTGAAGCCGAGATTCGGGTACGTCGTGGTGTCCTCGGACATGACTATTCGCCCCCCGCCAGCGCCGAGCTTATCTGGCCGACCGCGTCCGAGACCGCCTGTTCGACCTGCTGGTAGTTGGAATACACGCCGTTGACCCCGTCGCCCGTTTCTTTCGTCATGGAATGGATCTGCTTCATTCCGTAATGCCAGGTGCTCTGGAAATGGTCCGCGGCGTCGTTCAGGTCGCCCGTGCCGATCTGTGTGCTGTCACCAGCCGACTTGAGTGCGTCCAGAGCCGTGCTCATGTTCTCGTCGGACTGTCGCAGTGAGTCAGCGAACTGTTTCAGAGCGTCGAGGTCGACCTGAAAGAACGAGCCCACAATCCATCACCCCAGTATGAAGCGCCGAATGATCTGACCCCGTCAGCGGTGGTCAGCGTAGCAATAGACGCAGCGAACCCGGTCCTGGTTTCAACGAATCGAAACGGAACCGCTCTCACACCAACGAGTGATCATCCCGGTCAGGGCCCCCAGGCCGTTTGCACCCACCTCGAACATGTGTTCGAATACCTGTCATGCGATGGGACAGCCAGCGAGTCGACGGTGCGGATCAGGCCACTCTGCCGGGAGTGGGTGAGTTCGTTCGCACGGTGCGCACGCCAGAGTTCAACGGCCTGGTCTTTCACGAGGTCCGGGCCCGCTCGGTGCTGAACAAGGTGCCGGGCAGATCGAACATGCCCTTCCAGTGGACGGTCAATCCCTACCGGGGCTGCTCGCACGCCTGCCGCTACTGCTTCGCCCGCAACACCCACACCTATCTCGACTTCGACGCTGGCCGCGATTTCGACACGCAGGTAATCGTCAAGGTCAACGCGGCACAACGCCTTGCCGCGCAACTGAAATCGCCGTCCTGGCAGCGGGATCACGTCGCCATGGGCACGAACACCGATCCCTACCAACGCGCCGAGGGCCGCTACGCGCTGATGCCGGGCATCGTGTCCGCGCTCGGCCGCTCCGGCACCCCGTTCTCCATCCTCACCAAGGGCACCGTGCTCTCGCGCGACATCGCCCTGCTCGCCGCGATCGGCCGGGATGTCTCGGTCGGTCTTGGCGTCTCCATCGCGCTGATCGACCGCGATCTGCAACGCGAGGTCGAGCCGGGCACGCCCAGCCCGCAAGCCCGGCTGGAACTGGTCCGTCGGGTGCGCGAGGCCGGCCTACCCTGCGGCGTGTTCGTGGCCCCGGTCTTACCCGGTCTCACCGACTCGGTCGCCCAGCTCGACCAGTTGCTCGCCGCCATCGCCGATGCCGGCGCCACCGGAGTCACCGTGCTACCGCTGCACCTGCGGCCGGGTACGCGGGAGTGGTTCGCGCAGTGGCTGTGCACCACCCACCCGGAACTGGTGGCCACGTATCGGGAGCTGTACGGCAAGGGCAGCTATGTCGATCGTGGCTACCGCCGCTTACTCGCGGCGCGCGTCGGCCCGCTCGTGCGTCGGCACGGGCTGGACAGCAGGATCAATCGCGAGGCCACCCAGGCGGAGTCCACCGCCGACGCGGAAGCGGCCTGGCCAAGCGGCAGCCTGCCCGACGTCGCGCCCCAGGACGCCACCGTCCACGAGGAACAGCTCACCCTGCTCTGAGCGGACCCGAGCTGTCAGCGAGGTGGCGTCGCGAGCCGGTCCGGCCGGACGATCCGGTCGGGCAGCCGGGACGCCAACGCCAACATGGAGGCAGCGGCGAACCCGGCACCGATCGCCACCACCAGCCAGGGCAACCACCCGGCAACGGCGAACAGCGCCACGATCGCGGGCGCCACCACGCCCGGGACCGTGTACGCGTACTGGAAGGTGGCCAGATACCGGCCGCGCACCGAGGCAGGCGCCAGCTCCACCGCGATGGCGTTCGCCCTCGGCGCGAACAGCAACCCGCCCACGGCCAACAAGACCGTGGCCGCACACAACTCGGGAGGTCGCCACTGCACCGGTAGCGCCAACGCGGCCGTGCTCGCCGCGCACCACAACATCACCAGGACCCCGCCCAACGCCATGGCGGCGGGTCGGGAGAGTCGAGCGGTCACCCGGAGGGCGGCCGTGCCACCGAGGCTGGTGACCACCGTGCCCACGGTGATCATCGCGCCGGGCAGCCACGGTTGCGCGCGGAGCTGGTCGATGACGTAGACCGAGACCCCGCTGAGCAGAAAGTCCGTTGCCAGCGCCACGCTCGCGGTCGCCGCCATCAACGCCAGCAGCCGCTTGTCCGTCCACACTCGACTCTTCCCCGCCGGCGCGACCGAATCCGGATCGGCCTGCGTCGTGTCCGTTGTCCGCACGAAAGCGGCGAGCACGCAAGCGCACAACAGAAAACTGAGCGCATCGCCACCGACCGCGATCCGTGGTCCGCTCGGCCCGGCAACGGCCAGCAGCACACCCATGATCAGGCCGCCCAGCCCGAAACACGTCGAGCGGACCATGCCGACTACCGCGAACGCCCGGTCCTTCGGCTCGGTCGTCGTCACGTCGGAGATCAGGGCCATCAAGGAGCTGTAGAACAACTGCTGACCAGCGGCGAGCAGCAGCGCGCCGACCACGACCAGGCCGACGCCACTGGCGAACAGGTAGGCGAGGGCGCCGGACGCCTGGACGAGTTGGGACGCGATGACCACGAGTCGCGGGCCGACCCGGTCGACCAGCGGCCCGGCCAACGGTGGGACCAGCAACCCGATGACCGTGCCCGCGGTGACGACCGGCCCGGCCACGGCCAGCGGCACGTCGGCCGTGGTGGTGGCATACACCAGCACGATCGGCAGGAATATGCCCGACCCGAGGTTGTCGGCGCCCAGGGCGACCAGCAGCGCCGTCAGGTGAGGCTGGGTCACCAGGTCAGGCCGGTTCCTGGGCACGCCCTGGAGATTAGCCAGGGTTCAGCCGGTTGACCGGGTCGACGAGCCCTTCGGCGCCGGAAACCCCCGGACCGGTGACGGCATCCGCGGATCCCCAGGCGACGAAACCTGACGTCGCATTGTCGCCAGACAGCGATGCCCGCCCTACACCAGGCTTTTCGGCATGAACAACTCATTGCAGAACAAGGTCGCGCTGGTCACCGGCGGCAGCAGGGGGATCGGTGCGGCGATCGCCACCCGGCTCGCTCAGGAGGGCGCGGACGTGGCGTTCACCTTCCAGCGCAATTCCGAACGTGCCGACGACGTGGTCGAGGTGATCAAGAACGCCGGCAGGCGCGCACTCGCGCTGCGCGCGGACAGCGCGGCCCCGGACGCGGTTACCGGCGCGGTCGAGCGGACCGTCGCCGAACTCGGCAGGCTCGACATCCTCGTCAACAACGCGGGCGCCTACCAGATCGGTGAGTTCGGCGAGTTGAGCGCGGCCGCGTTCGAGGAGACGGTCGCGGTCAACGTGCGGGCACCGTTCGTCGCCGCGCAGGCCGCCCTGAAGCATCTGCCGGCGGGCGGCCGGATCATCACCATCGGCAGCATGGTCACCGACCGGTCGGCCTTCCCCGGGTACGTGCTCTACACGATGAGCAAGTCGGCGCTGGTCGGCTTCACCAGGGCGCTCGGCCGCGAACTCGGGCCGCGCGCCATCACCGTCAACCTGGTCAACCCCGGCCCTACCGACACCGAACTCAACCCGGCGGACGGTCCGTACGGCGACGTCATCTCCTCGCACACCGCGCTCGGCCGGTTCGCGACACCCGCCGAGGTCGCGGGCGCCGTCGCGTTCCTGGCCGGCCCGGATGCCACGGCGATCACCGGAGCGACCGTGACCGTGGACGGAGGTTTCACCAACTAAAAATCAGTCTTGACTGTTTGTTGAGGCTCGGCCAGACTCGAACCGTGGTCGTACCGACACGCCAACGCCAGGCCGACCGGAGCAGGGAAACACGGCGCAAGCTCATGGAGGCGACCGTGGACTGCCTTGTCGAGCTGGGCTGGTCGGACACGACGACGGTCGTGGTCGCCGAGCGGGCCGGGGTGTCGCGCGGTGCGCAACTGCACCACTTCCGCACCAGGGGCGAACTGGTCGCGGCCGCCGTCGAGTACATCGGCGCGCAGCGCGCGCAGGCCATGTTGGCCAGGGCGGAGGACCTGCGCGACACCCCGGACCGGACAACGGCGGTCGTCGAGTTCATCACCGACTTCTTCGTCGGCAACCTGTTCACCGCGGCCCTGGAACTGTGGGTCGCGGCACGCACCGATCCGGAGCTCAGGGAACTCGTCGTCCCGCTGGAGGCCCGGCTCGGTCGCGAATGCCATCGCATCGCGGTCCGCCTGCTCGACGCGGATGAGAGCAGGCCCGGCGTGCGCGAGGCCGTGCAGGCCACTCTCGACCTGGCCCGCGGCCTCGCCCTCGCCGATCAGCTCACCGACGACGGCCCGCGCCGTCGCCGGATCGTTCGACAGTGGTCCCGGATGCTGGCCGCCGCGTTGCGAACGGAGACACCGTGACCGACCCCAACGGCCTGTTCGCCGACCTCGCCGCCGAAGGCGCCGACCTGGACGCCCTGCTCGCGGACCTGCCTGCGGAAATGTGGGGGAGCGCGACCCCGGCGCCCGGCTGGACGGTCGCGCACCAGATCGCGCACCTCGCCTGGACCGACGACATCGCCATCCTCGCCGCGACCGACGCGGACGAGTTCGCCGCCCGCCTCAAGGCCGCGCTCGCCGCACCGACCTCCTTTGTGGACAATGCGGCCGCCGAGGGCGCCCAACTCCCGCCCGCCGACCTCCTCGCGAAATGGCGGTCCGGTCGCACGGCCATGGTCGACGCCCTGGCCGCCGTGCCGCGCGGTCAGAAGCTGCCCTGGTTCGGCCCGCCGATGAGCGCGGCCTCCATGGCGACCGCGCGGATCATGGAAACCTGGGCGCACGGTCAGGACATTGTGGACGGTCTCGGCCTTGTGCGGCAGCCGACCACGCGACTGCGCCACGTCGCGCACATCGGCGTGCGCACGGTCGGGTTCGCGTTCACCCTGCACAACCTGCCCGCGCCCACCGAACCGTTCCGCATCGAACTGACCGGCCCGAACGGCGAGACCTGGACCTGGGGTGAACCCGACGCGGCAAACCGCGTGACCGGCCCCGCCCTCGACTTCTGCCTCCTGGTCACCCAACGCCGTCACCTCGACGACCTGAACCTCGAACTCACCGGCGAGCAGGCACAACAGTGGGCGTCCATCGCGCAAGCGTTCGCCGGTCTACCAGGCGAGGGCCGAAAGGCAGGCCAGTTCGCATGACCGCGCCGCTTCGTATCGGCAACGCGTCCGGTTTCTACGGCGACCGCTTCACAGCCATGCGCGAAATGCTCACCGACGGCCCGCTCGACGTGTTGACCGGTGACTACCTCGCCGAGCTGACCATGCTCATCCTCGGGCGCCAACGCATGAAGGACCCGAACGGCGGCTACGCCAGAACGTTCCTGCACCAACTGGAGGACTGCCTCGGTCTCGCCGTCGAACGCGGGGTGCGCATCGTCAGCAACGCGGGCGGCCTCAACCCGGCCGGCCTCGCCGAAGCCATCAACGACCTCGCCGACCGCCTCGGCATCAACGTGAACGTCGCCCACGTCACCGGCGACGACCTGCTGCCGCGCGCCGACGAACTCGGCCTGTCCGGCGCGCTCACCGCCAACGCGTACCTCGGCGGTTGGGGCATCGCCGAATGCCTGCGCGCGGGCGCGGACGTGGTCGTCACCGGCCGAGTCACGGACGCGTCGCTCGTCGTCGGCCCGGCTGCCGCACACTTCGGCTGGTCGCGCACTGACTATGACGCGCTCGCCGGCGCGACCGTCGCCGGGCATGTCATCGAATGCGGCGCGCAGGCGACCGGCGGCAACTACGCGTTCTTCACCGAGATCGCGGACCTCGCGCGTGCCGGTTTCCCGATCGCGGAGATCAGCCAGGACGGTTCTGCCGTGATCACCAAGCATGCCGGCACCGGCGGCGCGGTCACCGTCGAGACGGTCACCGCGCAGCTGCTGTACGAGATCGCCGCCCCCGACTACCTCGGCCCGGACGTGACAACGCGATTCGACACGATCCAGTTGACCGACGACGGCAAGGACCGGGTGCGGATCAGCGGCGTGCGCGGCCAGGCGCCGCCGTCGACCGCGAAGGTGTGCGTGAACACGCTCGCCGGTTTCCGCAACAGCGCGACATTCGTCCTGTGTGGACTGGACATCGAAGCAAAGGCCGAGCTGGCCCGGCGACAACTGGAAGCCGAGGTCGGCGCCGACGGCATCACCTGGACGCTGGCCAGAACCGATCACGCGGATGCCGACACCGAGGAGGCGGCGAGCGCGCTGCTGCACGCGACCATCAAGGCCGACGACCCCAAACGGGTGAAGGGTTTCTCGCGTGCCTGCGTCGAACTCGCGCTCGCGTCCTACCCCGGCTTCACGCTCACCGCGCCCCCGTCCGACGGCACCCCGGTCGGCGTCTACCGCCCCGCGTTCGTGCCCCAGTCCGAGGTCCCGCACACCGCGGTTCTCGCCGACGGCACCACGCTCGCCATCCCAGCCCCGCACATTTTCGCCGACCCGCGCTCGACCTACCCGACCGCAGCCGAACCGGCCCGGCCCGGCGCGACCTATCGGGCCCCGCTCGGCACCGTGGTCGGCGCGCGCTCCGGCGACAAGGGCGGCGACGCAAACCTCGGCGTCTGGGTCCGCACCGGCCCCGGTTTCCGTTGGCTGGCAGCCGAACTCACCACCGACCGACTTCGCGACCTGCTCCCCGAAACCCGCCACCTGGCCATCGACCGATACGAGTTGCCGAATCTGCACGCGGTGAATTTCGTCATACACGGCCTGCTCGGCGAGGGCGTCGCCGCGTCCACCCGATTCGATCCGCAGGCCAAGGCGCTCGGCGAATGGCTGCGCAGCCGCGTCGTCGACATTCCGGAGGCGCTCCGATGACCACCGCCCATACCACATTTCGCGCAACCGCCCGGAATTCATCCACACCCCCGCCAGCCATCCACAGCTTCGCCCCAACCCCCCACTCCGCCCCCGCCCCCCGACTAGACTGGCGCCGGGGCCGCCCCCCGGAGAGGGTGGGGGCTGTTTGTTGGGGTTTTGAAAAGGTTTCGGGTGTGGGCCGTGGGTGAGCGGTGGTGGGAGACCGCGGAGCGGCGCGCGTTGCGGGATCTGGTTCGGCGCTTTGTCGTCGATCATGTGCTGGACAATCTGGATGGCTGGGAGCGCGCGGGTGAGTTGCCGCGCGAGTTGCACAAGACCGCGGCCGGCATCGGGTTGCTGGGCATCGGGTTCGACGAGTCGGTCGGTGGCAGCGGCGGGAATCTGCTCGACGCGATTGTCGCCACCGAGGAGCTGATCCAGGCGGGCGGCTCGTCCGGGCTGGTCGCGAGTCTGCTCACGCACGGGATTGCCTTGCCGCACATCGTGTCCGTCGGCAACACCGATCTGATCGATCGATTCGTGCGGCCGACGCTGGCAGGCGAGTTGATCGGGTCGCTGGCGGTCACCGAGCCGGATGGCGGGTCGGACGTTGCCGCTGCGCGGACGAAGGCCGTTCGAGATGGCGATCACTACCTCGTCAACGGGTCGAAGACGTTCATCACGTCGGGCTGGCGTGCTGACTTCGTGACCACCGTGGTGCGCACCGGCGGGCCTGGGCATGAGGGGATCAGCCTGCTCGTTGTCGAGCGGGACACGCCTGGCTTCACCCGGACGCGCAAGCTGGAGAAGATGGGGTGGCACTGTTCGGACACGGCCGAGCTGTCGTTCGTTGACGCGCGGGTGCCGGCCGCGAACCTGGTCGGCAGTGAGAACGCCGGGTTCGTGTTGCTGATGCAGCAGTTCCAGTTCGAGCGGATCAATCTGGCCGTGCACGCGTACGCGATCGCGCAGCGGTGTCTCGATCTCGCCGTCGCATGGGCGCGTGAGCGAAACACGTTCGGTCGCCCACTGTTGTCGCGACAACTAATACGGCATCGACTCGTCGAGATGACGCAGCAGATCGAACTCGCGCGCACGTACACCCGCGACGTCGCCGAGCGGATCGCGGCGGGCGAGGAAGTCGTCGCGCAGGTGTGCATGGCGAAGAACGCCGCGGTGGCCGCCTGCTCGTTCGTGGTGGACGCGGCCGTGCAGCTGTTCGGCGGCATGGGATATATGCGCGAGTCCGAGGTGGAACGGCACTACCGGGACGCGCGCATTCTCGGCATCGGCGGTGGGGCGAGCGAGGTCCTTGCCGAGCTGGCCGCGCGACGATTGGGGTATCACTGATGACAACGCTGACCTCGACCGTGGACGTCAACTCCTCCGCGTACCGGGACAACCGCGAGGCCATGCTCGGCAAGCTCGACCAGCTCGCGACCGAGCATGCCAAGGCGTTGGCGGGCGGCGGACAGAAATACGTCGATCGGCATCACAAGCGGGGGAAGCTGCTGGCGCGGGAGCGCATCGAGCTGTTGCTCGATCAGGACAGCGCTTTCCTCGAACTGTCGCCGTTGGCGGCGTGGGGCACGGAGTTCCCGGTCGGGGCGAGCGTCGTGGTCGGGATCGGGGTGATCGAGGGGGTCGAGTGCCTCGTCGTCGCCAACGATCCGACGGTGCGCGGCGGGGCGAGCAATCCGTGGACGTTGCGCAAGAGCTTCCGGGCCAGCGAGATCGCCGCGCAGAACCGGCTGCCGCTGGTGCAACTGGTCGAGTCGGGCGGCGCTGACCTCAATTCGCAGGGCGAGATCTTCATCCCGGGCGGGCGGATGTTTCGCGACCTGACCAGGGCGTCGGCGCGGCGGGTGCCGACCGTGGCCGTGGTGTTCGGTAACTCGACGGCGGGCGGCGCGTACCTGCCGGGCATGTCGGATCACGTGGTGATGGTCAAGGAGCGGGCCAAGGTCTTTCTCGCCGGACCGCCGCTGGTGAAGATGGCGACCGGCGAGGACGCGGACGACGAGGAACTTGGCGGCGCGGAGATGCACGCCCGTACTTCTGGTCTCGCGGATTACCTTGCCGAGGACGAGGCCGACGCGCTGCGCATCACGCGGCGGATTGTGGCCAACCTGAACTGGCACAAGGAGGGACCGGCGCCGGAAGCGGATTACGCCGAGCCACGGTATGACGCGGAGGAGTTGCTCGGGCTGGTGCCGACCGACCTGAAGGTGCCCTTCGATCCTCGGCAGGTGATCGCGCGGATCGTGGACGGGTCGGTGTTCGACGAGTTCAAGCCGCGGTACGGGGCGAGCCTGGTCACCGGGTGGGCGAGCATCCACGGCTACCGACTTGGCATTCTGGCCAACGAGCGCGGCGTGCTGTTCAGCGAGGAGGCGCAGAAGGCGACGCAGTTCATCCAGCTCGCCAACCAGCGCGACATTCCGCTGCTGTTCCTGCAGAACACCACCGGTTACATGGTCGGCAGGGACTACGAGCGGGCCGGGATCATCAAGCACGGGTCGATGATGATCAACGCGGTGTCCAACAGTCAGGTGCCGCACCTGACCGTGGTGATGGGCGCCTCCTACGGCGCTGGCAACTACGGCATGTGCGGGCGTGCCTATGATCCGCGCTTCCTGTTCACCTGGCCGAACGCTCGCTCGGCCGTCATGGGACCGCAGCAGTTGGCGGGCGTGCTGTCCATTGTGGCCAGGCAGGCGGCGGCAGCGCGCGGACAGGACTACGACGAGGCGGGCGACGTGGCCATGCGCCAGATGGTCGAACAGACCGTCGAGTCGCAGTCCGAGGCCGCCTATCTCTCGGGGCGCATCTACGACGACGGCGTCATCGACCCGAGGGACACCAGGACCGTCCTCGGGATCTGTCTTTCCGCGGTGCACACCGCGCCGGTACGCGGCGCCGAGGGCTTCGGCGTCTTCCGGATGTGAAGGGAAGAGCGGCGTGATCAGCACACTTCTGGTGGCCAACCGGGGCGAGATCGCCCGGCGGGTCTTCCGCACCTGCCGCGATGTCGGCGTGTCGCCGGTCGCGGTGTTCGCCGATCCGGACGCGAACCTGCCGTTCGTTGGGGAGGCCGACGCGGCGGTGCGGTTGCCGGGTAACACGCCGGCCGAGACCTACCTGCGCATCGACGCGATCATCGAGGCCGCGCGGCGGCTCGGTGCGGACGCGATTCATCCGGGATACGGCTTTCTCTCGGAGAACGCGGACTTCGCGCGCGCGGTGCTGGCCGCCGGGTTGACGTGGGTGGGGCCGACGCCTGCCGCGATCGACGCGATGGGCTCGAAGGTCGCGGCCAAGAAGCTGATGGCCGAGGCGGGTGTGCCGGTGCTGCCCGATCTGGAGCCGGCTTCGGTCACCGAGTCCGACCTGCCGATTCTGGTGAAGGCGTCGGCGGGTGGCGGTGGACGCGGAATGCGGGTGGTGCGCGAACTCGGTCGGTTGACCGACGAGGTCGCGTTGGCGCGGCAGGAGGCCGAGTCCGCGTTCGGCGACGGGACCGTGTTCTGCGAGCCGTTGCTGGAACGGGCTCGGCATACCGAGGTGCAGATCCTGGCCGACCAGCACGGCACGGTGTGGGCGCTGGGGGAGCGGGAGTGCTCGATCCAGCGGCGTCATCAGAAGATCATCGAGGAGACACCGAGCCCGGCGGTTGACGCCGGAGATCCGCGGTCGGCTGTTCGCGGCGGCGCTGGCCGCCGCCAAGGCGATCGGGTATGTGGGCGCCGGCACGGTCGAGTTCATGTTGGCTGCGAACGGGGAGTTCCACTTCCTGGAGGTCAACACGCGGTTGCAGGTCGAGCATCCGGTCACCGAGTGCGTGTACGGGTTGGATCTGGTGGCCTGCCAACTCGCGATCGCCGAGGGTGCGCGACTGCCGGAAGCACCGCCGGAACCACGCGGGCACGCGATCGAGGTTCGGTTGTACGCGGAGGACCCCGCGCAGGACTGGCGACCCCAGAGCGGAGCAGTGCTTCGATTCGATATGCCGAATGTGTCCGCCGAATTCGCGGTGCCGAGGGACTACGGCCTGCGGCTGGACAGCGGCATCGTGAGCGGTTCCGAGGTCAGCACCTTCTACGACCCGATGCTGGCCAAGGTGATCAGCTGGGCACCGGAGCGCCGCTCCGCCGCCCGTCGGTTGGCCGCGACGCTGCACGACACCCGGTTGCACGGGTTGACCACCAACCGCGATCTGTTGGTGAATGTGTTGCGGCACGAGGAGTTTCTGGCCGGCGCGACGGATACCGATTTTTTAACGCGGTATGGGGTTGGCGGGCTCTCGGTCGGGGCGGATGAGACGGCGGTCAGGGCGTCCGCGTTGGCGGCGGCGTTGGCGGAGGCCAGTGCGGCGGACGCGGGCGGCGCGGGTGCAGCGCGGGATTCCGACTGGGTGGCGCAATCTGCGTTCGCAGCCGCAGCGGACCGCGTTCGAGGTGGGCGGCGAGCGGCTCGATGTCGACTACGAGATCGGCAGGGGCGGGCTGGTCACCTCGGTGCTGGCGGATGTCGCGCTGGTCGCCAGTGCGCCGGACGCGGTGACGCTGGACGTCGACGGTGCGCGGCGGACGTTCGCGGTGAGCGCGTACGACACGGCGGCTGGGCGACGGGTCGAAGTGGACTCTGCGTTGGGTGCGGTGTCACTGATGGTCGTTCCTCGGTTCGCCGATCCGACCGAGCAGGTCGCGGAGGGCGCCACGGTCGCGCCGATGCCGGGCACTGTGGTGCGGCTCGCGGTCGAGGCGCGCCAGCGGGTCGAGGCCGGCGCGGAGCTGCTGGTGCTGGAGGCGATGAAGATGCAGCACCGGGTGGTCGCGGCGAACAGCGGGACCGTCGCCGAACTGCGGGTCGCGGTGGGACAACAGGTTGACGCGGGGACGGTGCTCGCCGTCATAGAACAGGACATCGAAGCGCAGGGCATCGCAGCGCAGGGCATTGAAGCCGAGGAGACACAGCAATGACCGAGATCGCCTTCACCGAGTCCGACGAGCGCGTCGCGCTGCGGGCGGCCGTTCGCGAGCTGGCCAACAAGTACGGTCGCGACTACGTCACGGCCAAGGCTCGGGCCGGCGAGAAGACCACCGAGATGTGGGCAGAGGCCGGCAGGCTCGGGTATCTCGGCGTTGCCGTGCCGGAGGAGTTCGGCGGTGGCGGTGGCGGTATCGGTGATCTGGCCGCGGTGTGCGAGGAGTTCGCGGCCGCTGGTGCGCCGATGCTGATGATGGTGGTCTCGCCAGCCATCTGTGCGACCGTGATCGCGCGGTTCGGCACCGACGAGCAGAAGCAGCGCTGGCTGCCGGGGTTCGCGGAGGGCACGACCAAGATGGCGTTCTCGATCACCGAGCCGGACGCGGGCTCGAACTCGCACAGGCTGGCCACGTCGATCCGCGGGGACGGCGACGAGTGGGTGCTCTCCGGCGGCAAGTACTTCATCTCCGGAGTTGACGAGGCGGACGCGGTGCTGGTGGTCGCGCGGCACGTGGACGAGAACGGGCAGCGGCTGCTGCCGTCGCTGATGATCGTGCCGACCGACGCGCCGGGCTTCACCTATCAGCCGATCGAGATGGACATCATCTCGCCGGAGAAGCAGTTCACCCTGTTCTTCGACGACGTGCGGCTGCCCGCCGATGCGCTGGTCGGATCTACGGATGCCGGCCTTGCGCAGCTGTTCGCCGGGCTGAACCCGGAGCGGATCATGGCCGCGTCCTTCTCAACCGGCATCGCCCGCTTCGCCATGGATCGCGCCACCGACTACGCACGCAACCGGCAGGTCTGGGATACGCCGATCGGCGCGCACCAGGGCTTGGCTCATCCGCTCGCGCAGTGCGCCATCCAGATCGAGTTGGCGCGGCTGATGACGCAGAAGGCCGCGGCCCTCTACGACGCCGGGCTGGACCGGGAGGCGGGCGAGGCCGCGAACATGGCCAAGTACGCGGGTGCCGAGGCCGCGGCGACAACGGTCGACCAGGCGATCCAGGTGCACGGCGGGAACGGGCTGGCGTCGGAGTACGGGCTCGGCGCGCTGCTTGCGGCGTCGCGAGTGGGGCGGATCGCGCCGGTGAGCAAGGAGATGATCCTCAACTATGTCGCCCAGCACACCCTCAAGCTGCCGAAGTCGTACTGATTAGGCTCGGGTGGGTGGTGGAGGAACGCGAAGAACTGACTTGGGACCTGTTCGGACGGGCGAGTCGGGAGCTGGCCGAACAGGTCGCGGCCGATGGGTTCGAGCCCGACCTGCTGCTCTCGATCGCCCGGGGCGGGCTGTTCGTGGCGGGCGCGCTCGGTTACGCACTCGATGTGAAGAACCTTCATGTCATGAACGTGGAGTTCTACACCGGCGTTGACAAGCGGCTCGACCTGCCGGTCATGCTCCCGCCGGTGCCCAACGCGGTCGACCTGGCCGGCGCCAGGGTGCTGGTCTGCGACGACGTCGCGGACACCGGCGCGACGCTCAAACTGGTCCGCGACTTCTGCGCGGACCACGTTGCCGACGTGCGCTGTGCGGTGGTCTACCAGAAGCCGCGCTCGGTGGTCGCCAGCGAGTACGTCTGGCGCAGGACCGATCGGTGGATCAATTTCCCCTGGTCGGTGCTGCCGCCGGTGGTCCACCGCGCCGGTCAGGTGCTGGACGCCTGAGCCGGAAACCCGCTGGCCAAGGGGGCGGGGCGGTTCGTTAACCTGACCACTTGACATACGACCGCCGCGATCATCGAAGGAGCGCATTGCCGTGATGCGTACGCACGAGGCCGGGACACTCCGGGCCTCCCATGCCGGGCAGACCGTCACCCTCACCGGGTGGGTGGCTCGTCGGCGCGATCACGGCGGGGTCATCTTCATCGATCTCCGGGATGCCTCCGGCACCGCGCAGGTGGTGTTCCGCGAGGGCGAGATGGCCGAGCGGGCGCACCGGCTGCGCGCCGAGTTCTGCCTGAAGATCACCGGCGAGGTCGTGATCCGGCCCGAGGGCAACGAGAACCCGGACATCCCGACCGGCGCGATCGAGGTCACCGTGACCGAGCTCGTCGTGCTCAGCGAGTCCGCGCCGCTGCCCTTCCCGCTGGACGAGCACATCGAGGTCGGCGACGAGGTGCGGCTGCGTCACCGCTACCTCGACCTGCGCCGCAGCGGCCCCGCGCGAAACATGCGGCTGCGCAGCGAGGCCAACCGGATCGCCCGCGACGTGCTGCACCAGCACCGCTTTGTCGAGGTCGAGACGCCGACGATGACCAGGTCCACTCCGGAGGGTGCGCGCGACTTCCTGGTGCCGGCCCGGCTGCGTCCGGGTTCCTGGTACGCGCTGCCGCAGTCGCCGCAGCTGTTCAAGCAGCTGTTGATGGTCGGCGGCATCGAGCGGTACTACCAGATCGCCCGCTGCTACCGGGACGAGGACTTCCGCGCCGACCGCCAGCCCGAGTTCACCCAGCTCGACATCGAGATGAGCTTCGTCGACCAGGACGACGTGATCGCGCTCGGCGAGCAGATCGTGTCCGCGCTGTGGCGGGAACTGGCCGACTACGAGATCCCGCTGCCGATCCAGCGGATGACCTATACGGACGCGATGGCCCGCTACGGCACGGACAAGCCTGACCTGCGCTTCGGCCTGGAACTCACCGAGCTGACCGACTATTTCGCGAACACGCCGTTCCGCGTGTTCCAGGCGCCCTACGTCGGTTGCGTTGTCATGCCCGGCGGTGCGGACCAGCCGAGGCGCACGCTGGACGCCTGGCAGGACTGGGCGAAACAGCGCGGCGCCAAGGGGTTGGCCTATGTGCTCCTCGGCGAGGACGGCACGCTCGGCGGCCCGGTCGCCAAGAACCTGTCCGAGAGCGAGCGGGAGGGGCTTGCCAAGGCCGCGGGCGCCGAGCCGGGCGACTGTATCTTCTTCGCCGCCGACCAGCCTTCGGCCGCGCGGGCGCTGCTCGGCGCGTGCCGGCTGGAGATCGGCAGGCGGCAGGGCCTTATCGACGAGTCGGCCTGGTCGTTCGTGTGGGTGGTGGACGCGCCCCTGTTCGAGCTGGCCTCGGAGGCGACCGCCAGTGGTGATGTCGCGGTCGGGTCGGGCCGGTGGACCGCGGTGCACCACGCGTTCACCTCGCCGACTCCCGAGTGGATCGACCGGTTCGAGGAGGACCCTGGCAACGCCCTCGCCTACGCCTACGACATCGTCTGCAACGGCAACGAGATCGGTGGTGGATCGATTCGTATCCACCGCGCCGACGTGCAGAAGCGGGTGTTCGAACTGATGGGGCTCTCCGAGGAGGAGGCCAACGAGAAGTTCGGGTTCCTGCTGGAGGCGTTCGCCTACGGTCCGCCGCCGCACGGCGGCATCGCGATCGGCTGGGACCGCACGGTCGGCCTGCTGGCCGGCGAGTCCTCGATCCGCGAGGTGATCGCGTTCCCGAAGACCAGCGGCGGCTTCGACCCGCTGACCGGCGCGCCGACGCCGATTACTCCGTTGCAGCGTAAGGAAGCCGGCGTCGACGCGAAGCCGCCGGTCAGGCCGGAGGCCAAAGCGGACTCCTGATCCGCACGGGCTGAATCGTCATATCGAGGGCCGATGGCGCCGGATCGGGTGATCCGGCCGTCGTCGGCGCGCGGTGCTGCGCACGATTGCATTCACACCAATCGCACAGTGTCATGCACCGGAGACAACCTGTTATGAATTCGTGGCTGCCAATGCGGTCGCGGGGCACTACGGTCGCTTGCGGTCGAAGCCTCGGATGCGGACCACATCACGGGAACAGCGGCCCGCAGCCACCAACCAGGAGTAGGGTCGGTATAGATGGGTGTGGATGCCGCCGCAGGCTCATCGGATGTCGTCGAGGACATCCGACCGGAGGTGTCCGAGACGGTGGCAGCGGCCCAACAGGTGCTCAGTCGCCGTTTCGGAGCCGCGGTTCGGCTTGCCGCCCCAGAGGATCTCGGTGGTAGCGGCGAATCGACCGTCATCAGGGTTCGGGTAGCTGCCACGCCGTTCTCGCTGCCGCGCACGCTGGTCATCAAGCGTTACGGGCCACCGGATCCGGCTGCGACAACAGACGCTTTCGTGCAGGAAGCCGTCAGCTACCAGCTTTTCACCGCGCTCGCGTCCGAGGAGCGGATGTGTCCGGAGATGTTCGCGCACGACGGGCGGCAACGCCTTGTGGTGCTGGAGGATCTGGGCCGTGCGCCGACGCTGGCGGACAAGCTGCTCGGCAACGACCCGCGCGCCGCAGAGCGGGCGCTGTTGTCGTGGGCGCGGTCGCTTGGCAGGCTGCACGCCAGCACGGCAGGCCGTGAGCAGGACTTCGAGGCGTTGACCAGGCGGCTTGGCCGACCGAAGTCGGTGGATCCGCTTGTCGGACAAGGCAGGAAGGCGCTGGCCGAACTGCCCGACCTGCTCTCCGTCGGTCTCGGCGTTGACACGCCCGCCGCAGTGCACAAGAGGGCGATGTCGGCGGCCCGACTGGTCGATTCGCCGAGACATCGCGCGTTCAGCCCGTCGGACGCGTGCCCGGACAACAACGTGATCACCAGCAAGGGCGTGCGGTTCCTGGACTTCGAGGGCGGCTGCTGGCGGGATGTGTTGCTGGACGCCGGTTACCTGCGGGTGCCGTTCCCGTCCTGCTGGTGCAGTTACGCGCTGCCGGCCGGGATGATGGAGGCGATGGTGGCGGCCTGGCGGTCCGAGGCGGCGAGCGTGTGGCCGGACCTGGAGGAGGACGCGGTGCTCGCACCCGGCCTGCTGGACGCCCAGGTGTTCTGGGTGTGGCTCTCGACGTGGTGGTTCCTGCCCGCGCCGAGCCAGGAGGATCTGCCGATCGAGGGCGAGTCGCGTGCGCCGAGGCGCAGTGTTGCGCTGCGCTCGCGCTGGATCCGGCTGGCCGCCGACGCCGAGCGCGCCGGTGAGCACCAGTTCGCCGATCACGCGTTGGCCGTGGTCGCGGCGCTGGAGCAGCGTTTCGGCGCGTCCGATCTGCCGCGTTATCCGGCCTTTCGGTAATTTGACGCAGCGGCGGTATTTATTCCGTCAACGCCCAATCGGCAAGTGGGTAGCGTGATAGTGCCGTGATCGGGTTTGTGCCGGTTCCCTCGCGTATCGGAACAGTCGAGATTCACCCGAGTTCGCCCGCATCGGCAAAAATTTACCACATAAGAGTGAATATTTTGGCTACTCTCCGTCAGTTGACTTTGGACGGTGTGCGCTTCGATTGGCTGTTCCGACTCGTGGTGCGTTGGGCTTGAATCCGTGGTCAGGGCGATGTGGCGGGCGGGAGGGAGGTTGCCTCTTGTCACTCGTTCGGGCAGGGCCGGCGAACTTGAGGGGAGGGTCCGGTGGCCGACTCCCGATCATCTGGCAAGGGTGGAAACGTACGGTCTGAGCTTGGGTTTTGGCACGTGTAACAGGGGTTTCCCGCGGGCCTGCGCTGTGTTGGGGCGGCCTGGTCACGCGAGGGTGTCAATTGAGTCGGACATGCAAACTCTGAGATGCACACCATCGAGGTGTAATGCGTCCCGCTATCGTGTGATGAATCAAGTGAACGTACTGCTCACGGCAACAAAAATCGGATCTTGATCTGCCCGTTATGCCTGTTCAGTCGAGAAGATCCCGTACTTGGGAGTAAAACCGCAGGTCATCGGCCTGTGTTGCGAATTGCATCTTGATCGCGACATTTGATGTAAGGTCAAGTACCCGAGCTGGAGAATCGGTAATCGCGCGATCACGACCATTACACAATGATATGTAGTCGCGTGCCGGGAAGAAACGCATTTGCCGCGCCCGACGATATCGGCTGCGAGGTGAACGAACATGCTTATGCTGTTTTGCCGTGCCGGAACAGAATGGTGTGACGTGCAATTCTCCACGTCCGCCGACCGGCTGGCCTGTCAGTTTTCCGTTGCCCGCGAGGAGGACGCGTGACCAATACCGCTGAGCGGGTCAAGCGAGAAGACCGTCGGCGGACCGGCCGCAATCCGGCATTGTCCGCGATCGTGCGTTGGCGTGACTGGAGTATTCCGGTCAAGCTCATCGCGGTCATGCTGGTGCCGGTGATCACCACCCTCGCCCTGGGCATCGTGGTGATCAACGCGCAGAGAGCCAAGGCGGACGTGTACATCACCGCGGACGGGCTCACCCAACTCAGTGACAATGCTCGTTCGTCGATTTCCGCGTTGCAGCAGGAACGGCAACTTCTCGCCGCGAACAGCGCGGCCACGGCGCAGGGCTCGATGTCGGCGCCCAAGGCGGGAATGACAACGCCCACCACGCCGGACACCTCCTTGGCTGGCATCCAGCGCGAGGTGGATCTCGCGCTGGCCGGTCTGCGGCAGACCGAGGCGGCCAGCGCGGCGCGCGCCGGTTACGACCCGGTCGCCGCGACCGCCTGGGCCGATGCGTCGCGGCAGCTCTCCCAGTTGCCCGCCCTGCGCTCGGCGGAAGGCGCGCAGGGCGCCGACGCATCGGCCGAGGTGGACAGTTACAGCCAACTTGTCGACGGGCTCTTCGCCTTCGACCGGGTGCTCGCCACCGACCTCGGTGACCCGCAGCTGACCCGCGAGGCCATGGCCCTCTACGACCTGTTCTCCGCGCGAGAGGAGGTGTTCTACCAGCAGGCTGTTGTCCTGGTCGGGATCGGCAGCGGCACCATGACGGTCGCCGAGGTGACCTCGCTGCACGGTTCCGAGGCGCGACTGGCCAGCCGGATCAGCGACTTCCACGCGGTGGCAGCGCGCGACGCCGCGATCGACTACCAGAAAGCGGTCAGCGGCACCGTGCTCAGCCAGCAGAGCGTGCTGCTCGACGAGGCCATCGAGCAGTCCGGCGGAATGAGCGGCCAGGTCATGCCCGGTATGGCCATCACCATCTCGCTCAACACCTGGAACTCGGCGAATCAGGCCGTCACCGACGGCCTCAGCTCGGTCACCGACGATCTCGCCGGACAGTTGCGCGCCACGGCCACCAGCATGCACAACGGGGCGAGCGACACCGCGGGTACCGCTGCCGTGATCCTGTTCGCCGCGCTGCTGGTCGCGGCCCTGGTGATGGTGATCGTGGCCCGCCAACTGCTGCGCTCGATCGGCGTGCTGCGCCGCACCGCCCGCGACGTGGCGACCCGGCAGCTGCCCGAGGCGGTCGAGCGGATCCAGGCGGGAGAGACGGTGGACATCAAGGTCACCCCGGTCCCGGTGCACACCGGCGACGAGGTCGGCCAGCTGGCGCGGGCCTTCGACGCGGTGCACGCCGAGGCGCTCAAGCTGGCCGTCGAACAGGCCAACCTGCGCGGCAACTACAGCGACCTGTTCACCAACCTGTCCCGCCGCAGCCAGGGCCTTGTGCAGCGGCAGCTGCGGCTGATCGAACAACTCGAACGGGACGAGGAGGACCCCGACCAACTCAGCGCACTGTTCAAACTGGACCACCTGGCCACCCGGATGCGGCGCAACAACGAGAACCTGATGGTGCTCTCCGGCGGCGAGCTGGGCAGGGGGCCGACCCAGGCCATGCCCCTTTCCGACCTGCTGCGCGCCGCGGTCAGCGAGATAGAGCAGTACCAACGAGTTTCCCTTACGCCGCCGCCCGGCGTGCACATCCTCGGCTATGCGGCAGGTGACCTGGTCCGTTTGATCGCCGAACTGCTGGACAACGCAACCGCGTTCTCCGCGCCGGACACCCAGGTCACCATCGCGTCGCACCGCACGAGGACCCACGCGATCGTGGTGGACATCGTCGACCACGGCATCGGCATGGGCGATGAGGACCTGCGCGCCGCCAACGAACGACTCGGCCACGCCGGGGGGTTCGAGGGCCGGATCACCCGGCGAATGGGCCTGTTCGTGGTGAGCAAGCTCGCCGGCCAGCACGGCGTGAAGGTGCGGCTGCACGGCGGCGAGGACATCCCGGGCCTGCGGGTCACCGTCACCCTGCCGGCGCAGCTGATCGTCGGCGACGAGGACGAGGTGCTGCCACCGACCGGCGACCCGCGGAACACGCGGCAGGGCGGCCCGAACTCGTCGATGAACGCGATCACCGTCACGATTCCGCAGTTGCCCAGCGCGGCCGCGTCCGGCGTGAACCTGTTCGCGCCGCTGCCCGGCAGCGCGACCGCGGCAGACGCAGCAGGCAAGACCGAGCAGGCCGAGGCCGAGCGGGACCGGGCGGGCGAGACCACGCCGATCTTCGACGACATGCTGTCCGCCTGGTTCGACGCGGCCCGGCCGGTCGACGGGTCGGCGGAGGACACACCGCCCGAGGACGCGAGTTTCGCCGGCCGCACCGGTTGGCGCTTCGCCGCTGACGACGGCTGGCGGGCGGCCGACTCGGTCACCCAGGCCAGTCCGGAGACCTACACCTCGGCCGGTCTGCCCAAACGCCGGCCCAAGGCACGCCTGCTGCCGGGCAGCGCGACCGGTACCCCCGCCGCTGTTCCCGCCGCGGCACCGGCGCCGACCGGGTCGGGTGCCGAGAAGATCCGCAAGCGGCTCGCCGGGTTCCAGCGCGGCGTGCAGAAGGGCCGCCACGAGATCGACGAGGTCGGCGTGGCCGAACCGGAATGGCCTTCGGCGAGCCAGGACAGCGCGGTCGAGGTGATCGACGAGCCGGCGTCCACAGTGGAGGATGAGGAAACTCCGGCCGCCCGCTCGGTGACCAGCGAGAACACCGCGACTGTCAACGCGGACAGCATGGAAGACACCGCGATCTGGCCGACCGTGGCGGACGAGGGCTGGGAGGCGGCCCCAGACGAGGCGCTCACCCCCGCCGGTCTGCCGAGGCGCAGGCCACGAGCACAACTGGTGCCCGGCAGTGTTGCCGCCAAAGGCAAGCCGGTGATGGCAGGCGTCGACGCCGGCGCGGTCCGGGATCGACTGAACAGTTTCCAACGGGGCATCCGCCAGGGCCGGGACGGCTCGTCCTCGGCCGATGGCAACGAGCACGGATTCGAATGGGAGAACGATTGATGTCAAGTCAGTCGCCGCACGGTCGCTTCGGGTGGCTGGTCACCGACTTCACCGAACGGGTACCCGGTGTGGCTCACGCCGTGGTGGTGTCCGCGGACGGGTTGTTGCTGACCTCGTCGGCCCGGTTGCCGATGGACCGCGCCGACCAGCTCGCCGCGGTCGCCTCCGGCCTGTCCAGCCTCACCACGGGTGCCGCGCGCTGTTTCGAGGCAGGCCCGGTTCGGGAGACCGTCGTCGAGATGGAACGCGGCGTGATGCTGCTGATGGCCATCAGCGACGGGTCCTCTTTCGCCGTGCTGTCCGCACCCAACTGCGACATCGGACAGGTCGCGTACGAGATGACACTGCTCGTCGAACGAGTCGGGCAGATGCTCACCCCGGAGCTACGAGCCGAGTTGCAGGGCTCGCACCGACCGCTGACACGGCAGCCGGTGTGAGGTCGCCGTGACCATGCCCTTCGACCCGGCCGCGCAACCCGACCCGGGCATCGAGCACCTCGCCGCCGCCGATGCCGGGCTCGGGGACGCAGGCGGCGTCGACGACCCTGCCGTGTGGCAGCAACCCCAAGTCTGGCCCGACCGGGTGGTCAGTCCGCCCGTCCCCCCGCGCCCGGTCGGGCCTCCCTCTTCCGTTCCCTCCCTCCACTATCCGTCGAGCAACAGGTTCGGCGATTCGGGCTACCTCGTCGTCGACGATTTCGGCGACGAGGCGTCGCGCGTCCGGCCGTACGCGTGGACCGGCGGGCGGACCCGGGCCAGCGTTGAGCTGCAATTGGAGACGCTGATTTCCACCAGCGACCTCGGCGAGGACGTGGCCCAGCTCAACCAGGTCGAATATCGGGCGGTCGGCACTTTATGCCGGCACCCACACTCGGTCGCCGAAGTCGCCGCGAAGCTTTCGGTTCCGCTCGGTGTCGCCAAGGTCATCCTGAGTGACATGGCCGAACTGGGCTTGATCAGCATTCACCGCACATTCGCCGACGACGACATCGCGGCGCATCTCGTGTTGATGGAAAGGGTGTTGAGTGGACTCCGTCGACTTTGAGAGGTCGAAGACGACCCGCCGCTCGCCGACGGCCACGTCGGCAAAGATCGTGGTCGCCGGCGGTTTCGGCGCAGGTAAGACCACATTTGTCGGTTCGGTCTCGGAAATTGTCCCGTTGACCACCGAAGCCGTGCTGACCGACGCCAGCGCCGGCATAGACGACCTGCGTGCCACGCCAGACAAATGTACGACCACCGTCGCCATGGATTTCGGCCGGGTCACGCTGGACTCCGAGCTGATCCTGTACCTGTTCGGCACCCCTGGACAGCAACGGTTCTGGTTCATGTGGGATGACCTGGTACGCGGCGCGATCGGCGCCGTGGTGCTGGTGGACACTCGCCGGCTCGCCGACTCCTTCGGCGCGGTCGACTATTTCGAGGAACACGGGCTGCCCTACATCGTCGCGGTGAACGTGTTTGAAGGCGCCCTACCCTACCGGTTGGCCGATGTTCGGGAGGCCATGGCGATCTCCCCGGAGATTCCGTTGGTGAAATGTGACGCGCGCGAACGGGAATCAACCAAAGAAACGCTGATCACGCTGGTTCAACATGCGATGCAGGCGTGGCACGCGCGGGATCTGGCCGCCGTCCGCGTTGGGCGGTGATGCCGATATTTGGCCCAAGCGGACGATTGACCATCGGCCGGGACACCTCTACAACAAAGAGGCCAATCCGGCTGGAGGTGGCTCGTGTGGTGCGTTCCGTTGAGTTGGACGAACGGATTTCCCCGTTGTCGCGACGTTTGTTGCCCGACGAATTGTGGGAGTTGGCCTATCCGTTGATCCCGTTGCCCAAGGTCCGACCGCAGGGAGGTGGTCGGTCCAGGGTCGGTGACCGCGCGGTCTTCGTTGCCGTGGTCTTCGTCCTCACCAGCGGCTGCGCCTGGCGTCGACTGCCCGATTCGTTCGGTATCGCGGTGCCCACCGCGTATCGCCGGTTCGTTGAGTGGACCGGGGTGCACTTGTGGGACAACCTCTACGATGCTGTAGTCGCCGCCAGGTGCGACAAGGCGCTCGTGGAATGGTGCGGCGCGATCCGCGACGCGGCAGCCGCCCGCCCGGCCGCCGGAGCCTGATCCACACCGCTTAGGCTCGGTGCATGTCGTTGGTGCGCCGCACGCTGCTCGGTCCTGGTCCGTCCAATCCCTATCCCGAGGCGACCTCCGCGTTGGCCGCGCCCCTGCTCGGCCATCTGGACCCGGAGTTCCTACGGATACTGGACGACACCTGCGATCGGCTGCGCACCGTGTGGGGCACCGCGAACCAGCGCACCCTGCCGTTGTCCGGCACCGGCTCCATCGGCATGGAGGCGGCGTTCGCCAACACGGTCCGGCCAGGCGATGTCGTCGTGGTCGCGGTCAACGGGCTGTTCGGCGAGCGCATGTGCGATGTCGCGCGCCGCTACGGCGGCGAGGTCGTGCGCGTCGACCACGAGTGGGGTCGACCGGTCGACGTGGCCGAGGTCCTCGCGGCGCATCCCGCGCCGAGGCTGGTCGCGGCCGTGCACGCGGAGACCTCGACCGGGGTGCGCAGCGACGTCGCCGCGCTGGCCGCCGCCGTCCATGAGCGGGACGCGGACGCGCTGGTGCTCGCCGACTGCGTCACGTCGCTGGGCGGGATCGAGGTCGCGATCGACGCCTGGGGCGTTGACCTCGCGTATTCGGGCACCCAGAAATGCCTTGGCGTCGCACCGGGTCTCGCGCCGTTCACGATCTCCGAACGCGGCTGGGCGCAGCGCGTCGAGCAGCCGCCGACCTGGTACCTGGACCTGGGCATGATCGGCGACTACGTGGGCGGCAACGCGTCCGGCGGTCGCACGTACCACCACACCGCGCCGGTCGCGATGATCGCCTCGCTGCACGCCGCGCTCGGTCGGATCCTGACGGAGGGCCTGCCGAGCGTGTTCGCACGGCACGAGGCGGCCGGCGCCCGGTTGGTCGAAGGGCTCGCCGAACTCGGTCTGACCCCGTTCGCCGAGGAGGGCTCGCGGCTACCGGAGCTGACCACGGTATGGGTGCCGGAGGGCGTCGACTCGGCCGCCGTGCGCGGCCGGCTGCTGGACGAGTACGACATCGAGATCGGTGCGGGGGCCGGCAAGTACGCGTCGTCGGTGTGGCGGATCGGGCTGATGGGCGACAACGCGCGGCTTGATCGGGTCGAGCTGCTGCTCGGTGCGCTGAGGAGGATTCTGTGACGTCCACTGTGGCCGGGCGCTAGCCGCGACCGTCCCTGGGCCCGAACACGTCAAGAGCCTCCAGATCGGACGCGGGCGAACGCACGAAGAAATCGACCCAGGCGGCGATGTCCGGAAAGGCCGATCCGGCGATGATCTCCTCGGCGGCCGCGTGCGCGTCGTACTCCGTTCGCCGCAACGAGATGCTCGGCCGGTCGAGACCGCCGAGCAGCGCCCAGTGCGCGCCGGCGGTGCCGTACGGCATGCCGACGCTGCCCGGGTTGACGACCGTGCGGCGGTCGACGAGCCGCATGAAGGGCATGTGCGTGTGTCCACACACCACGGTCCGTGTCGATTCGGGCACACTGGCGAGCACCTCCTGCCAGCGTGCGACCGAGCTGTCCACCAGGGCCACTTCCTCGTCGTCGCGCGGGGTCGCGTGGCAGCACAGCACCTCGCCGAGACCGGCGATCGACAGGGTTTCGGTCAGCGGCAGTGTGGCGAGCAGTTCGACCTGATCATCCCGCAGCTGGTGGGCGGCCCACGGAGTGATCTCGTCCGGCGGTTCGAGATCTCCGCCCTCGGCGATCGTGACCAGTTCGCGTTCGCCGTTGCCGGAGATCCAGACCGCACGTTCGCCGAGCGAGGCGAGCAGATCGAGTGTTTCCACCGGCTGCGGTCCCGATGCGATGTCGCCGAGCAACACCACGGCGTCCGCGCCGGCCACCTCGGGTTCGGCGAGCACCGCCCGCAACGCCGGCAGGACCGCGTGCACGTCCGCCAGGACCGCGACCGAGTTCAGCATGTGGTGAAGTCTGGCGAGCGCGGGGGAGCGGACACCAGTGGGTTCGTCGCGGGCGAAGCGGTGTTCGCCTCGGGCGAACGCCTCAGTTCTGCTCGGGGCTGCCGATCGGGGCGAAGCAGGTCTGGTTGCGACCGTTCTGCTTGGCCTGGTACAGCGCGGCGTCCACGGCGAGCAGCAGCTCGTCCAGGTCCGTGCCGCCGTCCGGGTAGCAGATCGCGCCCGCCGATGCGGTCACCGGAACGAGGTCGTACGTCTCCGGCGCGTTGACCACGACCGCGCCGATGCAGCCGCGGAAGCGCTCGGCCACGGTGCGCAACTCGCGCGGTGTGATCCCGGGCAGCAGCACCAGGAACTCCTCGCCGCCGAACCGGCCGACCAGGTCGTAGTCGCGGGTCTGCTTCTTCAGCGCCTCCGCGACCGCCTTGAGCACTTCGTCGCCGGTGAGGTGGCCGTAGGTGTCGTTGATCCGCTTGAAGTGGTCGAGGTCGAGCATGAGGATGCCGACCTCCGTCTCGTAGCGCTCCGCTCTTGCCAGTTCGGCGCGTGCCATCTGGCTCCAGTAGGAGGCGTTCGCCAGTCCGGTCTTGGCGTCCGTTCGTGCCGCGGTCTCGTACTGGTGCATGAGCAGGCTGCGGTGCAACACCAGCAGCGGCGGCAGGATCAGCAGCAGGTACCAGAGATCGTGGCTGGCGACCATCGCGGTGACCGCACCGAGGCTGAGCGCGGCGACTTCGACGATGTTGTCGTTGAAGTTGCCGAGCACCTCCTTGCCCGGCGCGCTGGGCGAGGACAGCAGGATCACCACGACGATCAGGCCGTAGTTGACGAACCAGCGGACCACACCGGCCAGCACGATCACCGCGACCCCGCGCCAACCCTCCGGTGGCCCCGGGTAGCTGCCCGGTGGCAGGCCGATGTAGAGGATCGCGGCGGCGGCCTCCGTGCCCAGGATCACCGCGGCCGCGCTGTAGACGGTGCGGAACGTGTCCCGCCTTGCGACCCGGAAACGCAGATGCGTGAACGTCAGCGCGGACATGGCGACCGCGAGGATCGGCGGCAGCAGCAGCACACCCGCGAACGTCCAGACCGCGGTCAGGTTGACCAGCGGCGCGGTCGCCCTGGCCTGCTCCCGGATCCGCTCGATACCGCGCACCGACTCCATGTGCACGATAGAGCCGCCCAGTAACGCTCCGAACACCATCCACGCCTGGGAGTGGATCGGTGTCCACTCCCCGATGGCCGATGTGACACCGACAGTGATGGCCTCTACCACCAGAACGGTAATAATCGCCGGGCGGCGTAGCGACCACATGGGCCACTTCGTTATTCTTCGCCACAAGTTGGTGACGAGGGTATGCCCCAACAGCCCAGGCCGGGGAGAATTGTCCCGGTCAGCTGTTGAGCCCTCAGCAGATGCCACAGGTGGACGGTAGCTGAAAGGGAATGCCGGGTCACCCGTAGTGTTGCCGAATGTTATTGGTTCGCTCCGCGGATACATGGGGCGAACGGCGTTGGAAGGGACAGACCGGTGAAGAAAGACATCATCTGGGCGTAGGTGTTGGCAAATGACCGAGTTGTGCGGGACGGGATGTAGGGGTGCGAAGGCACCAGGGGCATCTGGGGGGACCGTCCACCGAGTCCAGCACTAGCCGGATTCGCCACACGGTTCAGGCTTCCGCCACTCGTTCACTACCACCATCGTCACCCGGGGTGATGTCACGGCGTGCCCGGTGCCACGCCAATGCCGCGGCAACAGCGAGAATCGTGCCCAATGCGGCGAAAATCCCCACCACCAGCGACGGCATCAAACGCTCCGTCACCGCACCCGCGATGACCACGCCGACACCCTGTGCGACCCGGATTCCGGTCGAGGCCAAGCCGTACGCCTGTCCGCGCAGATTGTCCGGCACCGCGATGACGAACGCGGCAGCGGCGAACGTCTGGTAGGCGCCCGCGAACCCGGACACCATCCACACCGCGACGGTCCCGGCAAGGCCCAGCCTGGCGAAGCAGGCCACCAGCACCGCGCAGCAGAGCACCGCCAACGGTCCCATCAGCCGCAATCGGGTCTCCGGCGCGACGAACCTGGTCAGCAGCAGCATGCCCAGCGCGGTCCCGGCCGGCATGGCCGCGAACAACAATCCCGCCGTCAGCGCGCCGCCGTGCAACTCGTGCGCGTACGGCACGGCAAGTCCCTCGCCGACCACGTAGCAGCCGGACAGGCAGGCAAGGCCGACCAGGCTGCGCAGCGGCCTGCTGCGCAGCATCAGCGAGGTGCCCTCGCGCAGCGCTCGGATGGTGTCGCTGCCGCCCTGCCCGGTCTTGCGCACAGCCGCGGCGTCGCGGTGCAGCAGGCCAACCCGGACCAGGATCGCGGACACCACGAACGTGGCCGCGTCGATGGCCAGTGCCACGTGCGGGCCGGTGAACGCGACCAGCGCGCCACCCGCGACGTACCCGGCAAGGGTCCCGGTCTGGTAGGTGATGTTGATGATCGACTGGCCACCGACGAACAGCTCGGCGTCGAGCATCGCCGGCAGGACGGCGGCGCGGGCCGCGTTGAACGGCGAGTTCAGCAACTGGACCAGCACCAACAGCACGCACACCGAGGCAAGCGGCATGCCGTTGATGGCCATCACCCCGACCAGCACGGCCCTGGCCAGGTCGGAGGTGACCATCACAGCGCGCCGGGGATAGCGGTCCGCGATCCCGGACAGCAACGGCCCACCGATCAGGTCGGGCAGGAAGGTCAGCGCGTAGGTGAACGCGGTCAGCAGCGCCGAGCCGGTGCGCGCGTAAACGAGCAGCGTGAGCGCGACCCTGGCCAGCTGATCACCGGCAATGGAAAAAACCTGCGCGAACCACAGGGCCTGGAATTCGCGCACCCGAAACACGGCGCCGAAACTTCTCGGAGCCGCATCGGCCACTACCGGTCACCCCGTTGATACTCGTAGTCGAGTCAGTTCTACCCGACGGGACCCTATCTGGCTGCTGTTGACGACCGATTACCTACGCGCGGACAAGTGTCGTGGCGGGCGCATACCATTCGTGAACGTGGACGATCAGCTCTTCGACGACGGCCTGTTCGCCGCGGCCGCGGACGAGCGCGGCGAGGCGCGCAAGGCCGCCAACGCACCGCTCGCTGTGCGGATGCGGCCCGCGACCCTCGACGAGGTGCTCGGCCAGGACCACCTGCTCGGCCCGGGTGCGCCGCTGCGTCGGCTGGTCGAGGGCGGCATGCCGGCATCGGTGCTGCTCTACGGTCCGCCAGGCACCGGCAAGACCACCCTCGCGACCTTGGTGTCGACCGCGACCGGCCGCCGGTTCGTCGCGCTCTCCGCGCTGTCCGCAGGGGTCAAGGAGGTGCGCGCGGTCATCGAGGAGGCAAGGCGGCGGCTCGGCAGATCCGGCGAGGCCACCGTGCTGTTCATCGACGAGGTGCACCGCTTCTCCCGCACCCAACAGGACGCGCTGCTCGGCGCCGTCGAGGACCGCACAGTGCTGCTGGTCGCCGCGACCACCGAGAACCCGTACTTCTCGATCGTGTCGCCGCTGCTGTCCCGCTCCCTTGTGCTCCAGTTGCGTCCGCTCACCGACGACGACGTGCGTGCCCTGGTCCGTCGCGCGGTCACCGACGAACGCGGCCTCGGCGGCAGGCTCACGCTGGCAGGCGACGCCGAGGACCACCTGGTCCGGCTGGCCGGCGGCGACGCCCGCCGAGCCCTCACCGCTCTTGAGGCCGCCGCCGACGCCGCGGCATCGACAGACGCGGCCGAGATCGACCTGGCCACCGTCGAGGCCACGGTGGACAAGGCGGCGGTGCGTTACGACCGCTCAGGCGACCAGCACTACGACGTGATCAGCGCGTTCATCAAGTCCATCCGCGGCTCGGACGTGGACGCCGCCCTGCACTACCTGGCCAGGATGATCGAGGCAGGCGAGGACCCCAGGTTCATCGCGCGCAGACTCGTCGTGCACGCCAGCGAGGACGTCGGCATGGCCGACCCGACCGCCCTACAGGCCGCGACCGCCGCTGCGGCGGCCGTCCAGCTGATCGGCATGCCCGAGGGCCGGCTGGCCCTGGCCCAGGCCACCGTCCACATCGCCACCGCGCCCAAGTCCAACGCGATCGTCATGGCCATCGACTCGGCCCTCGCCGACGTGCGCGGCGGCGCAACCGGCCTGGTCCCCGCCCACCTGCGCGACGGCCACTACGCGGGCGCCAAGAAGCTCGGCAACGCCACCGGCTACCGCTACCCGCACGACGTGGCCGAGGGCGTGCTCGAACAGCAGTACCCGCCCGATGACCTGGTCGGCCGCGACTACTACCAACCCACCAACCGGGGCGCCGAGCGCGTCCTCGCCGACCGCGTCCCCAAACTCCGCAAAGCCATCCGCGGCGAATAACGCCAGCTCGTCCGGTTCGCTACCCTGGGCGGGTGGCGGATGCAGGACTGACCGCGGCGGACTACGAAACTTTGCCCGAGGACGTGTGCCGTAGCATCGAGGTCGTTGACGGCGCGATCGTGGCGAACGTTGCCCCACGTCGCTCGCGCCAGCGGATCGTTCGCCGGCTGGTCAATGCGCTGGAGTCCGCGTGCGGGTCTGAGTTCGCGGTCGCATTCGAGGTAGATCTTCGCCTGCGCGACGTTCCACTGCTCAACCGCCGCCCCGACATCATGGTGTACACGTCGGCGATCTCCGACGACGTCGTGTTGCGTCCGCAACACTGCCGACTGGTCGTCGAGGTCATGTCGCCCGGCTCGGTTACCGCCGACCAGGCGGACAAGCCCGCTGAGTACGCCGCCGCTGGAATCGAACACTTCTGGCGTGTCGAACGGCCGAGCGACGGCGAACTGACGGTGTTCCGGTACCGGCTCACCGTCTGCGACCCCTTCCCGATCTCGGTCGACCTGGCCGACCTGACGTGACAGCACCGCTGCTGCTCGTGCCCGGCGGGCTCTGGGAGGACATGGACGCGGACCGGTTCTGGGGACGGCCGGGCGTCGTCGCCGGGCTGGTCGAGCGTGGTTTCGAGGTGCTCGCCCCGGACCGGCCGCGCCGGGCGCCGAGCTGGGCGGCGGAGGCACGGGCGTTGGCTGACGCGGTGTCCGAGGTCCGCCGGGTGCGCGTGCTGGCAGGGTCGAACGGGTGCTCGGCAGCGGTGCGGTTCGCGCTCGCCGAGCCGGAACGGGTCGAGGCGTTGATCCTGGCCTGGCCGGCCACGGCCGGTGATACCGAGGTGGACCAGCGGCAGCGACGCGAGTTCGCCGAACTCGGCGCGACCGAGACGATCGCGGACGCCCTACTCGCCGGCGAGACGCTGCGCGGCGTCACCGATGCGGAGCTCGCAACGCTTGCCATGCCCACCGCGATCATTCCGTCCGATGTGGACGACCGGGTGCATGCCCATCGCACGGTCGACGCGCTGTGCCGGTTGGTCCCTGGCGCGACGCGGCTGCCCGAGTTCCCCGAATCGCCCCGGCCGACGTTTCCCGCGCGGTGCGCCGATTTCGTGGACGCGGTCGCGAATTTCCTGACAATGGATGACATTCGTCATCGTGCGCTTCCGGACTGATCGGACACGATCGGCCGATGACCACAACGCACAGTTCGGGCCGGCGTCGCTTCGTCCGGTGGGGGACGGTCGCCGTCGCGGTCGCTCTGACCAGTGCACTTGTCGCCGTTCCCGCCGCAGCGGCGCAGGCGCCGCCGCTGACCTTCGGCATCTACCCCGGTGGCTACGCGGGCGGCGGTTCGACCGACGGCAAACCGGACGACCCGGCCAAGATCCGCGCGGCCATCGCGGCCCTCCAGGGCGACGCGTCCCGCTTCCTGATCCGCGACTACGTCGACTGCACGACCGCGTTCCCCGATCCGGAAATGGCCGACCTCGCCCCCGGCCGCAGGCTCGATCTGGTGATCACCTACAACGGTGAGAACCCGACCGACTGGGCGAACTGCGTGCGCCGCGACGTACTCCGCTACGGCCCGGTCACCTCGACCATCTCGGTCACCCTGGAAGCCAACATCCAGCAGCCGCCCGACCCGAACGCCATCTCCGCGCTGGTCAATGGCGTGATCGCGGCCAAGCGGCGAGTGCGCGAGGTCGGCTACGGCTGGCTGGGCATCGGCTTCGACGAGGTCGCGTTCGGCTTCGCGTCCACCGCGTTCTGGCAGGACCTGGCCAGGACGGGAGGCGCAGCGTTCACGCGCTCGGTCGACTACGTCGGCATCGACACCTACCCGGACGTGCCCTTCCCCGGCGTCCCGGCCGGTGGCCCGATCGACCTCACCGCCTTCGTCGGCCGCGCGCTCGATGTGGTGCGCAACCAGGAGATGCCCATCGCCGGCCTTGACGCGTCCGTGCCGATCCGGGTGTCCGAGAACGGCTGGGCGACCAGCGCCACCCGCACCGCAGCGCACCAGCAGCAGGCGCTGACCACCGAGATCAACGCCGTCAACGTCGACCGCGCGCAGTACAACGTGGCCAGCTACGAACTGTTCGCCCTGCGTGACGACGTCACCGGCTCGACGAACATCTTCGACCAGTTCGGGATCATGACCGACGACTACGCACCGAAACCGATGTTCTGGACCTACCGCCAACTCGTCGCCAACCTCGGCCACTGCTGAGCCACAAGACTCTCATCGATGAGACTTCCAAAAATGAGAGTCTCATCGATGAGAGTCTTTATACTGGCACGGTGAGTAGCTTCATCGGACGCCAGACCGAACTGGCGGTGCTCGACCGGATGCTCGAACGCGTCCGAGCCGGTAGCCGAACCGGCAGGCCCGGACGCGCCATGCTGATCCGAGGGCGACGTCGGGTCGGCAAGTCCCGGCTGGTCGAGGAGTTCGTCGAGCGTGCCGGGGTGCCGTCGCTGTTCTTCACCGCGTCCGCGCAACCGACGATCCAGGCCGACCTGGCCCTCTTCGCCGAGACCGCCGCCGCATCCGATCTGCCAGGCGCGGCCGTGTTCCGCGACCAGCAGCCGCAGACCTGGGACGCCGCGTTGCACCTGCTCGCCAGGGTGCTACCCGAGGACGGGCCCAGCATCGTCGTTCTCGACGAGATGCCCTACCTCATCGCTACCGATCCAGGCTTCGAGGGCAGCCTGCAGAAGGTCTTCGACCGCGAGTTCTCCCGCCGACCGGTGCTGCTGCTCTGCGTCGGCTCCGACCTGGCGATGATGGAGGCACTCAACGACTACGGGCGGCCGTTCCACCAGCGCGCCACCGAGATGGTGGTCCCTCCGCTCAGTCCAGGAGACATCGCGGACATGCTCGAACTGCCCGCCGCCGACGCCTTCGACGCCTATCTGGTGTCCGGTGGGCTCCCACTCATCCTGGACGAGTGGCCGAACGGCGCGACCGTTGCCGAGTATCTCGCCGACGCGCTGGCCGACCCGGTATCCGCCCTGCTGGTCAGCGGCGAACGCGCGCTCGCCGCCGAATTTCCCGAGCAGGCGCAGGCTCGGGTTGTGCTCGGCGCGATCGGATCGGGCGAGCGGACCTACTCACTGATCGCCCGTGCGGCGGGCGACATGCCACACGCGACCCTCGCTCGGGCGCTCCAGTTGCTGACCGCCAAGCGGCTCGTCGAAGCCAGCACGCCGTTGTCCACCCAGCCATCCAAGGAGACGAGATATGTCGTCGCGGATCCGCATCTGAGATTCTGGCTGGCTTTCCTCGGTCCGCACCTGGCCGAGATCGATCGAGGAAGAGGCGACCTGATTCAGGCCAGAATCCGTACGTCGTGGACGACCTGGCGGGGCCGCGCGATCGAACCCGTCGTCCGGGACGCGTTGCGCAGGCTGCCAGCCGGGCAACTGTCCGACGACACGACGGTGATCGGGGGTTACTGGACGCGCACCAATGATCCGGAGATCGACATCGTCGGCGCGGATCGTGGCCCCATCGCGAAGCGGATCACGCTGGTCGGCTCCATCAAGTGGTTGGAGAACAAGCCGTTCGACAACCACGATCGCGCCCGGCTGATCGTGCACCGCGACCGGCTTCCCGGTGCCGACGACCGCACTCCGCTGTTGGCGGTGACACGAGGGCCGTCCTCGATCGACGGCGTCCAGGTGCTCACCGCCGATGATCTGCTGCGCGCGTGGCGATGAGCTGATCTTGGTATCGCCTGACCCGTCAGGCTCGCCAGGGCGCGGCACGGTAACCTGTTACGCGATCACGACCTGGCGCCTCCGCAACGGAGGGGTCGACCACATTCACCTGCGGAATCCTCTGGCGGTGACCGGCATCCCGCGACCGTCCAGGGAGAGGTTTCGCCCGATCGTCAGGAGTGCTCGTGTCGGCAGGGCAGATCGCCGGGCTCGTCGCGGCCGGGGCCTTTTTGCTGCTCGTTCTGCTGGCGGCGGTGCCGTTGATCAAGCTCGGTCGCACGCTCGACGAGGCGACCATCGCGATTCGCAAGGCGCACGAGAACACCGACCCGCTCTTCGACGGCGCCAACACCACCCTGACCCACGTGAACACGCAGCTGGAGCGCGTGGACGGCATCACGGCCAACGCCCGCGCGGTGTCCGGGAACGTCTCCGCGCTGACCTCGCTGTTCACGGCTACCCTAGGAGGGCCGCTTGTCAAGACCGCGGCCCTGTCCTACGGCATAGGCAAGGCGGTCCGGGCGCGTCGCAGGAAGTCGGCGGAAAAGGCCGCCGCCGGTGGCGCCCGCGGCAGACGTGGAGGTCGGACGAAGTGAAGCGGCTGTTCTGGCTGGGCATCGGCGTCATCGCCGGGGTGGCCATCTCCCGCAAGGCGGGCCAGGCCGCCAAGCAGGCCACGCCCGCCGGGCTTGCCGGCAACATCGGCGAAGCCATCAGCGAACTCGCCGGCGCGATCGGCACGTTCGGCGCTGAGGTGCGCGCCGGCATGGCCGAGCGCGAGGAGGAACTGGCCAAGGTCGTCGAGGCAGCGCCCGGCGTGACCATCCTGGCCAGCCACCGCGAGTCCGGTGCCCGGCACGCGTTGCGCAGCACGACTCCTCGGGCCGCGCGGCCGACGTCCGGCGCGCGAGCTCGTCGGGCGGACGGCTGAAGCTCGCTCCGTGCGTGCAGCAGCGCCGTCCGCCGTCGCCGCACACCTGTGCCATCACCGACCCCCTCCGCGACCACCCCGCCCGACCACTGACATAGCCGTGGCCGGGCACCACTCCGCAAGGACGACATCGTGCAGACCCACGAGATCATCAAGAGATTCCGTGACCATTTCCAGCAGGCCGGTCATACGGTCGTGCCCAGCGCCTCGCTGATCCTCGACGACCCGAACCTGCTGTTCGTGAACGCGGGCATGGTCCAGTTCAAGCCGTACTTCCTCGGCGAGGCCCCGCCGCCCTACCCGCGCGCGACCAGCATCCAGAAGTGCGTGCGCACCGGGGACATCGACGAGGTCGGCAAGACCGACCGGCACAACACCTTCTTCCAGATGGCCGGGAACTTCTCCTTCGGCGACTACTTCAAGGAAGGTGCGATCACGCACGCCTGGCAGCTCGTCACGGGCAGCCAGGACGATGGCGGCTACGGCTTCGACCCGGACCGCATCTGGGTGACCGTGTACGAGACCGACGACGAGGCCATCGAGCTGTGGCAGAAGATCGCTGGCCTGCCGCCCGAGCGCATCCAGCGCCGCGACGGCAAGGACAACTACTGGGACATGGGCATCCCCGGCCCCGGCGGCCCCTGCTCGGAGATCTACTACGACCGCGGCCCCGAACACGGTCGTGAGGGTGGCCCGGTCGCGGACGAGAACCGCTACCTGGAGATCTGGAACCTGGTCTTCATGCAGGACGTCCGAGGCGAGCTGAGTCCGAAGGAGGGCCACTCGCCGATCGGCACGCTGCCGGCGAAGAACATCGACACCGGCATGGGCATCGAGCGCGTCGCAACGCTGTTGCAGGGCGTGAACAACGTCTACGAGACCGACCTGGTCCGCTCGGTGATCAGCAAGGCCGAGGAGTTCTCCGGTCGCCGCTACGGCGCCAGCCAGGCTGACGACGTGCGGTTCCGGATCATCGCCGACCACTCCCGCTCCGGTGTGATGCTCATCGGGGACGGTGTCACGCCCGGCAACGAGGCGCGCGGCTACGTGCTGCGCCGCCTGCTGCGCCGGATCGTCCGCTCCGCGCGACTGCTCGGTGTGCAGGAACCGGTGCTCGGCGAGTTCGGCAAGGTCGTCCGCGACGAGATGGGACCGTCCTATCCGGAACTGGTCGAGGACTTCGGCCGGATCGAGGCCGTGCTGCGCCAGGAGGAATCATCCTTCCTGGACACCCTCACCGCCGGTTCGCGCATCTTCGACCTTGCGGCAACCGAACTGAAGAAGTCGGGTGGCTCGACGCTGCCCGGTGACAAGGCGTTCCAGCTGCACGACACGTTCGGCTTCCCGATCGACCTGACCCTGGAGATGGCGGAGGAACAGGGCCTCAAGGTCGACGAGGAAGGCTTCCGCAGGCTCATGACCGAGCAGCGGCAGCGCGCCAAGGCGGACGCGGCCCTGCGCAAGACCGGCCACGGCGACGCGTCGGCCTACCGCGCGGTGCTCGAACAGCACGGCCGCACCGACTTCCTCGGCTACCGCGAACTCACCGCGGAGAGCCGGGTCGTGGGTCTGCTCGTGGACGGCGTCGGTGTGCCGGCGGCGGGTGAGGGCACCGAGGTCGAGGTCGTGCTGGACCGCACCCCGTTCTACGCGGAGGGCGGCGGCCAGCAGCCCGACCACGGCAGCATCGTCACCGACACGGCGCGCCTGGACGTGCACGACGTGCAGGCACCGGTACCGGGCCTGACCGTGCACCGCGCCAGGGTGGTCAGCGGCGAGATCCTGCTCGACTCGCCGGCGCACGCCGAGGTCGAGGTGTCCCGGCGGCGCGCGATCTCCCGCTCGCACACCGCGACGCACCTGGTGCACGCGGGCATCCGCAAGGCCATGGACGGCATGGCCGCGCAGGCCGGTTCGCTCAACGCGCCCGGTCGGCTCCGCTTCGACTTCACCTCGCCGACCGGCGCGGTCCCGCCCAGTGTGCTCGCCGAGGTCGAGGAGGAGGTCAACGACGTCCTGCTGGCCGACCTCGACGTGCGTGCCGAGGTGATGTCCATGGAGGACGCGCGCAAGACCGGCGCGGTCGCGCTGTTCGGCGAGAAGTACGGCGACGAGGTCCGGGTGGTCACCATCGGTGACTACTCGCGCGAACTCTGCGGCGGCACGCATGTCGCGAGGATCGGTGAGATCGGCCTGGTCAAGCTGCTGTCCGAGGCGTCGGTCGCGGCCGGTGTCCGTCGCGTCGACGCGCTCGTCGGCCTGGACGCGTTCCGGTTCCTGGCACGCGAGCACGCGCTGGTCTCGCAGTTGGCCGAGCAGTTCAAGACCAAGCCGGAGGAGCTGCCCGAGCGGATCGGCCAGACGGTCGAGAAGCTGCGCACCGCCGAGAAGGAACTGGAGCGCCTTCGCGGTGCCCAGCTGCTTTCCGGCGCGGGTGACCTGGCCAAGGGCGCCGAGGACGTGCGCGGCGTCGCGCTGGTCGCGGCGGCGGTCCCGGACGGCATCAGCGGCGGTGACCTGCGCAATCTGGTCACCGAGGTACGCAACCAGCTGGGCAACCGGCCCGGCGTCGTCGCGCTGCTGTCCAGCGTCGAAGGCAAGGTCAACTTCGTGGTCGCCACCACCGCGGCCGCGCGGGAGCGGGGCATCGCGGCCGGCAAGCTGGTCCAGTCCTTCGCGCCCGCCATCGCGGGGCGCGGCGGTGGCAAGCCGGACATGGCGCAGGGCGGTGGCACCAACCCGGCCGGCGTTGCGGACGCGATCGCCGGGCTGCGCGCCGAAATCAGCCGCATCGCAGGATGACCGACAGCGGATCGGCGCACCGGGACGGCCCGGATCGTCCCGATGCAGCCGATCCCGGTCGCGGCAGGCGGTTGGGCGTGGATGTCGGCTCAGTACGGGTTGGGGTCTCGCTCAGTGATCCAAGCCCGATGCTGGCCACGCCACTGGTTACCCTGTCCCGGGATGAGCGGGGCGGACGGGATCTCGACGAGCTCGCCGCCCTGGTTCGGGAGCATGAGGTGGTGGAAGTGGTGGTCGGCCTGCCCACGACGTTGGCCGGACGGCAGGGCACCGCGGCGCAGCTCGCGATCGCCTACGCCGACGAGGTCGCGAGGCGCGTTGCGCCGGTGCCGGTTCGGCTCGCCGACGAGCGACTGACCACGGTCACCGCGTCCAGAATGCTGCGTGAACGCGGCGTGCGCGGCAAGAAACAGCGCGCCGTCGTGGACCAGGCAGCCGCCGTGCAGATCCTCCAGTCCTGGTTGGACGCGCGCGCGGCCGCGATCGCCCGGCAGGGCGGAGCGTCATGAGGGGCGGACTCGACGTCTTCGACGACCTGTCCGACCGGGACGACCACCAGCCACCACGGCGCCGCAGGCGCAAGCTGTGGCCGTACGTGCTGGTCGGCATCGTCGTGCTGGTCGTCGGTGCCGTTTTCGCCGCTGCGCAGGCGTTGGGCTACGGCTTCTACTCCGACTACAGCGGCGACGGCTCCGGCGACGTGCTGTTCCAGGTCAATGCGGGTGACACCGTGCGCGACATGGCCGCGAACATGCAGCAGGCCGGGATCGTGGCCAGTGCCAGCGCGTTCGTGAAGGCGGCCCGAGGCAGCTCGAAGGTGGCCGCCGTCCAGCCCGGCTACTACGTGCTTGAGGAACACATGTCCGCGGCATCGGCCGTGGCCAAACTGGTCAAGTCCAGCAGCCGGGTGGGGGAGTTGCAGGTTCAGGCCGGCTGGCAGCTCGACGACACGACCAGCACCTCCGGCAAGGTCGGCAAGGGCATTCTCACCCACATCGCGAGCGCGACCTGCGCGAAGCTCAACGGCAGGAGCACCTGCCTTTCCGTGCAGGATCTCCAGAACGCCATCCAGAACACCGATCCGGCCGCGCTCGGCGTGCCCAACTGGGCGGTGTCCGCACTATCCAATGTGGACCCGAAACATCGGCTGGAGGGACTGATCCTGCCTGGCGTCTACCAGCTCAAACCGGGCGAGACCGCAGTGCAGACCATCAAGCGCCTGCTCGCCGAGTCCGACGCCACGCTCCAGGAGGCCGGGCTGCCCTCCAGCCCCCAGCAGAACTCCGGGTTCTCCACCTACCAGATCCTCACCATGGCCTCGATCATCGAGCGCGAGGCCGGCACCCAGGCGGACATGCCCAAGATCGCCAGGGTGCTCTACAACCGGCTCGCCCTGCCGATGAACCTGCAACTCGACTCCACCGTCGACTATGCGCTGGACCGCCCGATGATCGCCACGTCGCCCACTGAGCGACCCGGTGCCGGCCCGTACGACACCTACGACAATCCGGGCCTCCCGCCCACCCCGATCTCCAGCCCGAGCCTGACCGCCATCCAGGCCGCGATCAGCCCGACACCGGGCCCGTGGCTGTTCTTCGTGGTGTGCCAGAAGAACCTGTCCTCCTGCTTCGCGACCACGTTCGCCCAGCACCAGGCCAACGTCCAGATCGCCCACAACAACGGGGTCTTCTAGGCCATGGACTTCGCCGACTTCTCGTAGGGCAGGCGTGCTCGGTTCACCGGTCGCCCATTCGCTGTCCCCGGTACTGCACAACGCCGCTTACCAGGCGCTCGGCCTGACCGACTGGACGTTCGACCGGATCGAGTGCGACGCGGAGGCCCTGCCCGGCCTGGTCGCTTCGTCCGATCCGGCGTGGGTCGGCTACGCGGTCACCATGCCCGGCAAACGCGCCGCGCTCGCCATGGCCGACGTGGTCACCGACCGGGCCGCAGCGGTCGGCGCCGCGAACACCCTGCTGCGTCTGGAGAACGGCTGGCAGGCCGACTGCACCGACGTGTCCGGCGTGGTCGGCGCGCTGCGCGCCGCAGGCGGCTACCAGCCCGAACCCGACGCGACCGGCCTCGTCCTCGGTGCGGGCGGCACCGCGTCCGCAGCCCTCGCCGGCCTCGCCGACCTGGACGTGCGTCACGTGACCATGATCGTCCGCGAACCCGCCCGCGCGACCGACGCCCGCGACACCGCAGCGCGGCTCGGCGTCCGGCTGGACGTCCGGCGCTGGGCCGAGAGCGACATCGGCGCGCTGGCGCGGGACTGCGCCGTGCTGGTCAGCACCGTGCCCGCCGAGGCAGCCGCCCGGCACGCGGCCGAACTCGCGCTCGCGCCCTGCCTGCTCGACGTCATCTACCACCCCTGGCCAACCAGGGTTGCCGAGGCGGTCGCCGCGCGCGGCGGACAGTTGGCCACCGGCCTTGACATGCTGCTGCACCAGGCATTCGGTCAGGTGGAGCAGTTCACCGGGCAGCCCGCGCCACGCGAGGCCATGCGCGACGCGCTCCGAAAAGCGATTGGCAACACGCTCCCGCTTCCGTTGAACTGAGCGTATGACCGAGCCCCCTGAGTCCGTGTTCATCGGCGAGCGGCCCACCTACGTCCCGATCGTGCTCGCCGACTACGACCCGCACTGGCCCGAGCTCTACGAGCGAGAACAACGGCGCATACGCGCCATTCTCGGCGACCGGGTCGTGCGCATCGACCACGTCGGCTCGACGTCCGTACCCGGTCTCGCCGCCAAGCCCATCATCGACATCTCGCTCGCCGTTTCCGACTCGGCCGACGAAGGCGCCTACGTCCCGGACCTGGAAGCCGCAGGCTACGTGCTGCGCGTCCGCGAGCCCGACTGGCACGAACACCGCCTGTTCAAGGGCCCGGACACCGACATCAACCTGCACGTGTTCACGATCGGCAGCCCCGAAATCGAGCGACACCTGCGCTTCCGTGACCGGCTGCGCACCCACCCCGACGAGCGCGACCGCTACCTGCGCACCAAGCGCGAACTCGCGGCCCGGCGGTGGAAGTACGTCCAGGACTACGCGGACGCGAAAACCCAGGTCATCGAGGAGATCCTGGGCCGCGCGGGCGGCTGAAACGGAGAAACGGGACGTGGCCGCCGTGTCGGGGGGTGTCCGGCGACCACGTCCCGTGTCGTCCTGGACTTTACTTCGCGTCCAGGTCTTTGACGACCAGCTCGGCCAATGCGTCCAGCGCGGCGTCCGCTCCATCGCCCTCGGCCGCGAGAACCACCTCGTCACCGTGCATGGCGCCGAGCGTCATGAGATTGAGCACGCTGGAGGCCGCGACGGGCTTGCCATCGTTCTTGCGGATGGTGATCGGCACCGGCGCGGCCGCGGCGGCCTTGGCCACCAGTGCGGCTGGCCGCGCGTGCAGGCCAACCTTGCTGCCGACCGTTACCCGTCGTTCCGGCATGAATGTGCTCCTTGCTGTTTTCGATGCGGTTTCCAGTGTGCGGTACAACCCAGCCAATTGGCACTACCGCTGCTCGGGTGGTCTACGTCGCGGCCGCCGGCCCGTCCCGGCGCCGGTCACTGCGGATGATCATCCATCGGAACACAAAGTAGTAGATCAGGCCATAACCCAGCCCGATCGGGACCAGCGACGACAGCCGGCGGGCAGCATCGCGATCGGCAGCATCAGGCTGCGACCGAACCGCCGCGGCAGGGCACGGTTCGCGGTGGTCGCCATGCAGGCCGGGGTCGCGCCGCGGCCACGCCGCTTCACCATGCGCCCTTCCGCGATGCGGAACTGCCGCGGTGCCGCCGCGCTCATCTCATCTCGCCACCCTGGTTCTCCGGCGCAGGGCCATCCCGGTGCAACTGCATGGTGACCTCGTAGTGGTCGCCCCGGTACCACGACGTCATGTCCTCCACCGGCTGGCCGTGCAGCGAGGAGATCCGCCGGAACACCAGCAGCGGAGTGCCGGTCCGGATGCCCAACAACCGCGCGGTCGGCCGATCCGCCGCCTCCGACCACACCGTCTGCGTTGCGTGGTCGAACACGACCCCGTGCCGCTTGGCCAACTGCGTGTACAGCGACTCGGTCAGATCCAGCTCCAGCAACCCCGGCAGCAATCCCCGGTGGTACCACCCCCGCTCGACCGCCAGCGGCGTCCCATCCGCCCTGCGCAGCCGAAACAGCCGATAGGCCGACTCGCTGGGCCGCAACCCCAAGGCGTTCGCCGTGGCTGGCGGTGGAATCTCCTGCGTAGCGCCCAACACCTCCGTGCTCGGCGACAACCCGCGCCTGCGCATGTCGGACGTGAAGGACATCAGATACAGCTGTAGCTCCATCCTGCGCTGGATCGTGTACGTGCCCTTGCCGCGCACCGTGGTCAGCAGGCCGTCGCTGACCAGACGGGCGACCGCGGATCGCACGGTGAGCCGGGAAACGCCGTACCGCTCGGCGAGGTCGCGCTCGGAGGGGATCGGCGCGCCCGGCGGCAGCTCCCGCTCGATCACCTGGCGCAGGATTTCCCGTAACTGCACGTGTTTCGGCTTGGGGCCGTCGACGATCCGGGCAGCGTCGAGAACGAGAGATGTGGCGTGCTTGCGATGAGCCGCCTCGTTGCGCACGTTTCCTCCATCAACGGCTGACCCGGTCTGGTTCGCGGTGGGGCCTGGTCCGGTCATTGGTACGCTCCGGTCTAGACCAGTTGGCTTCGGGAGAATGCTCGCTCACCCTTGCGAGTGTCAAGGTTCACTTTTCAACACCCGTCATGTCGGAGGCCCATCGGTCGCTTCCCATCCCCTCGCCGGTCCTCGCTCACTCACACGAGTGGCATTTCCTCCGGGAAGCGACGACACTCCGAAGAACGAGGCCGTCCTTGTTGCACGCCAAGGAAAATCCGGTCAGAGTAGCGCCATGGACATCAACGGATTCATTGCCACATCAGGTTTTCTCGCCATCGGCCTGGTCGCCGGCCATGCAGCACGCCGACTGTTGGCTCGCCTGCGGCGCGGCGCCGTGTTTCGATCGCCGTGCTGCGAGCTGTTTGCTGCCATGGCATCCGCGATCGTCGGCTGGCGCCTCGCGGTCGGCGCGCTGCCCGCATGGTGGTTCGCGGTGCCACTGTTATTGGCCTGGCTCGCGGTGCCGTTGGCAGCGGTCGATCTGGTGGCGCGTCGCCTCCCGAACGCGCTCACCTACGCCGCCTATCCGATCCTCGGCGCCGCCCTGTCGGTCGCGGCCGCATATGGTCCAGACCATAGCCTTGCGATCCGTGCACTGGTCGGCGCAGCACTGTTCGGCGGCGCCCACCTGACCGTCCGCCAGTTCGCACCAGCCGCCCTCGGCGGCGGCGACGCCAAACTCGCCGGCAGCCTCGGCGCGGTCCTCGGCGCGCTCGGCTGGCAATCCCTCATCCTCGCCACCGCCCTCGCCGCGACCATCACCCTCCTACTGGCCCTGACCCCCTTGGCCCACCACCCACCAACCCCACTCGCACCCGCCCTGCCACCCCATCACCCACCAACCCCCGACGCCCAAGCCCAACCGAAGGAGTCACCCGCCCAGCCAACCCACTCCAAGCCGACCCCGCCCGCCCAAACCGAGGCCACGCAGCCGCCCGCCCTACCAACCCCGCACACCCCAACCCCGCACACCCCAACCCGGCACACCCCAACCCGGCACACCCCAACCCCGCTCGCGTCGAACCCGCGCGCCCAAGTCAAGCCGAAGGAGGCGCCCACCCCACCAACCCCGCACGCCCCAACCCAGCCCGCGCAAGCTTCACCCGAGGAGGCAGCCAGCTCGCCAGCCAAGCTCACCCCAGTCGCCCCCCGACCCCCGTACACACCCCGACCCTCGACCGCAGCCACCGCCGCCTCACCCACGACCCCCTCATCCACCGCCCCCGCGCCCGACGCTCCGACATCCGACGGCGCCCACCTCACGGAGGTCCTACCCTCGGTAACCGACCCTCTCACCTCCCGAACCACCCCACCCCGATCCAGGGCGAGGCCGACCTCCCTGCTCCGGTGTGCCGTGCCGCACGGTCCCGGGCTGCTGATCGCGACCTGGCTGCTGGCCACCTTCCCTGGCCAGGCCCTGAGCGGAGGTGTCGCAGGCTGATCTTCACCAACTACGCCCAACCCACCGGTCCGCACTTGGACGCGGCCGCACTGGACACCGGGCCAAGCTCGATCGAACACGCCCGACGTGGGAGTATGCGGAGGTGTTGCGCTGGATAACCGCAGGGGAGTCACACGGCCCGGCCCTGGTCGCCGTCCTGGAAGGGATGGTCGCCGACGTCGAGGTCACCACACGGGACGTGGTCGCCGAACTGGCCCGTCGCCGGCTCGGTTACGGCCGGGGTGCCCGGATGAAGTTCGAGGCCGACGAGATGGAGTTTCTCGGCGGTGTTCGACACGGGCGAACTCTCGGCGGGCCGATCGCGGTACGGGTCGGCAACACCGAGTGGCCGAAATGGGAGAAGGTCATGTCGGCCGATCCCGTGGAAGCCGAGGAGCTTGAGGGCCTCAGCCGCAACGCGCCGCTGACCCGACCCCGACCGGGTCATGCCGACCTGTCCGGCATGCTCAAGTACGGCTTCGACGACGCACGGCCGGTGCTGGAGCGGGCCAGCGCACGGGAGACCGCGGCGCGGACGGCGCTCGGTACCGTCGCCAAGGCGTTTCTGCGCCAGGCGCTGGATGCCGAGGTGCTCAGCCACGTGGTCGAACTCGGCACGGTCAAGGCCACCGAGCACGCGCTGCCCGGTCCCAAGGACCTCGACCTGATCGACGCGAGCCCGGTGCGCGCGCTCGACCAGGCGACGACCGACGCGATGGTCGCGGAGGTCGACGCGGCCCGCAAGGACGGCGACACGCTCGGCGGGGTAGTCGAGGTCGTCGTGCACGGGTTGCCGCCGGGGCTCGGCTCGCACGTGCACTGGGACCGTCGGCTGGACTCGCGGCTGGCCGCCGCCTTGATGGGCATCCAGGCCATCAAGGGCGTCGAGATCGGCGACGGGTTCGATGTCGCCCGCTCGCGCGGCAGCGCGGCGCATGACGAGATCGAGCCGGGAGAGGCGGGCAGCGCGGTGCGTCGGCGGTCGAACCGGGCCGGTGGGCTTGAGGGCGGCATGACCAACGGCGAGCCGCTGCGGGTTCGTGCGGCGATGAAGCCGATCTCCACCGTGCCGCGCGCGTTGTCCACAGTGGACATGGCGACCGGCGAGGTCGCGGTGGCGATCAACCAGCGCTCGGACGTGTGCGCTGTGCCGGCGGCGGGTGTGGTGGCCGAGGCCATGGTGGCCTTGGTGCTCGCGGATGCCGTGCTGGAGAAGTTCGGCGGCGACTCGCTGACCGAGACCCGGCGCAACGTCGCCGCCTACCTCGCGGCCGTGGAGCAGCGGTGGTGAGCCCGCGCATGGTGGTGATCGGCCCGCCAGGGGCCGGCAAGACCACCGTCGGCTGCCTGCTCGCGCAGCGGCTCGGGGTCGGCTTCCGCGATGTCGACCACGACATCGAAGCGGCTGCCGGCAAGAGCATCGCCGACATCTTCACCACCGACGGCGAGCCGGTGTTCCGCGAACTTGAGGAGAACGCGGTCGCTGCCGGCCTTGCCGAGCATGACGGCGTGCTGGCGCTCGGCGGTGGAGCCATTCTGTCCGCGCGGACCAGGGAACGCCTTGCCGGCCATGTCGTGCTGTTCCTCAACGTCGGCATGAGCGAGGGCATCCAGCGGACCGGCCTGTCCACGGCGCGGCCGTTGCTGAGCGGGGTGAATCCGCGGGCCACGTTCAAGGCGCTGCTCGACGCGCGGTTGCCGCTCTACCGCGAGGTCGCGCGGATCGAGGTGCTGACCGACGAACTCGAACCGGAACAGGTCGTCGACGAGGCCATGCGCGGCCTCGCCGACCTGGAACAAGCCCGCGCCTGACGCGCCCGACCGACAAGCGCGCCAAGGGGAAAGGGTAGTGATGACCGAACCGATCCGGATCAGGGTCGCGGCGGAACGACCGTACGAGGTGGTGGTCGGCAGGAGTCTGCTCGGTGAGCTGACCGACGCCGTGCGGGGCGCGTCCAGCGTCGCCATCCTGCACCAGCCGACCCTGGTGACCACCGCGGAGGCGGTCCGTGCCGAGTTCGAGTCGGCCGGGCTTGAACTCGCACCGGGTCGAGATCCCGGACGCGGAGGACGGCAAGGCGCTGTCGGTGGCCAGCTTCTGCTGGGAGGTGCTCGGCCGGATCGGGTTGGACCGCAACGGCATCGTGGTCGGGCTCGGCGGGGGAGCGGTCACCGACCTCGCCGGGTTCGTGGCCGGGACGTGGATGCGCGGTGTCCGGGTCGTGCACGTGCCGACCACGTTGCTCGGCATGGTCGACGCGGCGGTCGGCGGCAAGGCGGGCATCAACACCGAGGCTGGTAAGAATCTGGTCGGCGTGTTTCACGAGCCGAGCGCGGTGTTGGTGGATCTGGCGACGCTGGAAACGTTGCCGCCCAACGAACTTATCGCGGGCATGGCCGAGGTGATCAAGGCCGGGTTCATCGCCGATCCGGGGATTCTCGAACTCGTCGAGGCCGATCCGGCCGGCGCGATCGACCCGACCGGCGACGTGCTCGGCGAGTTGGTGCGCCGGTCGATCCAGATGAAGGCCGACGTGGTCTCCGCCGACCTGCGCGAGTCGAGCCTGCGTGAGGTGCTCAACTACGGGCACACCCTCGCGCACGCGATCGAGCGGCGGGAACGGTATCGGTGGCGGCACGGGGCCGCGGTCAGCGTTGGCATGGTGTTCGTCGCGGAACTCGCCCGGTTGGCCGGTCGGCTGGACGACGAGACCGCTGCCCGGCACAGCGCGGTGCTGACCAGCGTCGGCCTGCCGACCACGTACGACCCGGACGCGCTGCCCGACCTGATGGAGGGCATGCGCACGGACAAGAAGACCAAGGGCGGCATGCTCCGGTTCGTCGTGCTCGACGGATTGGCGAAGCCCGGCCGGCTGGAAGGGCCGGATCCGAGCCTGCTCGCCGCCGCCTACTCGGCGGTAGCGGGTGAGCCAGCCGGTTCGCGGGGGAGCGGGGTGATCCTGTGAAGGCGTTCGTCCTCAATGGACCGAACCTGGGCAGGCTTGGCAAGCGCGAACCGAGCGTCTACGGCAGTACAACGCACGACGAGCTCGCCGAACTGTGCGTGCGCACAGGAAAGGAACTCGGCATCGAGGTCGAGGTGCGCCAGACCGACAGCGAGGCCGAACTGCTCGGCTGGCTGCACGAGGCAGCGGACACCGCGACGCCGGTGGTGCTGAACGCGGCCGCGTGGACGCACACGTCGGTCGCGGTCCGGGACGCGTGTGCGCAGCTGACCGCGCCGCTGATCGAGCTGCACATCTCCAACACTCATCGACGCGAGGAGTTCCGCCACCACAGCTTCATCTCCGGCGTGGCGACCGGCGTGATCATGGGGCTCGGCGTCGACGGCTATCCGCTCGCGCTGCGCTGGCTGGCCGCGCACCCGGCGACCGCATGACCCCACCGCAACTGGCCTCGGCCCGGCTGCGCCTGCTGCCGCTGGCCGCCGACGACGCCGAACTGCTGCTCCCGATCTATGCCGATCCCGAGGTGACCGAGTACTTCGAGGACAAGGTCACCGACATGGACGGCGTCCGCGGCGCCGTCAAGCACCGGCTGAACCGGGACGTGCCACCCGGCATGGGCACCTGGCTGATCCAGCACGAGGACACCGTGGTCGGCCACGCGCACCTGTGGCCCGCGAAGCGGCCTGCCGGGATCGTGGAGATCGGCTGGACGATCGGCAAGGCGCACTGGCGCAAGGGCTTCGCCACCGAGGCCGCGCGCACCGTCATCGACCACGGCTTCCGCCGGCTCGGCGCGCCGGCGATCTTCGCGATCGTGCACAGGGACAACGCCGCGAGCCTGCGGGTGGCCGAGAGACTGGGCTTCCTCGACATCGGCGAGGAGCAGCACCACGGCGCGCCGCATCGCATGCTCGTGCTGCTGCCGAACCAGACCGGCGCGCTGCACCACATCGAGCTGCGGGTGGGTGATCCAGCGGTCGCCGAGGCCAATCTCGGCTGGTTGCTGGGTGAGCTCGGTTGGGTCGCAGAACAACGGTGGCCGGACGGGCTGAGTTGGCGGCACGGCCAGCTGTCGGTCGCGGTGCGGGCGGTTGCCGAACACCACTTCGGTGAAGCGGCCGACGAGGTCGAGCAGCCGCGGGTGCATCGCAGCGTGCTGGCGTTGGCGGTGGGGGACTCGGCGCGGCTCAGTGAGCTGATCACGGCGGCGGTCGAGCGCGGCTGGCAGCTGATCGCGATCGACCATGTTGCGGACGCGGACGGGCCGGGCCGGCAGGTCGCGCAGCTGGAAACTCCGGATGGGCTGGCGATCGAGTTCGTTGGTGACGATGCTCCCGAGGAGATCCTGCACAGCTTCGGTCCGGGCGCGCCTGAATCCGGCGGCCTTCACTCCAATGGGTGAGTGAGTTCGTACACTGTTCGCCGGACCGGAGGACGTGACGAACGAGGGGGCCTGGGGACACTGTGAGGGATTCGGGGGGCCGACCGAACACGGTGGCCGCTGGGACGGCTGGGCGGGCGCGGACGCGATGGGCCGCCGCCGCCCTCCTGTCGACCTGCGGACTGCTCCTCGCGGCTTGTGGCGTCACGGTGGGGATTCCGCAGGCGGACGGGACGGACGGACGCGGGTTGCCGATGCCGGGGGAGATCAGGCCCAGCACGCCGACGACCAACTCGGCGACCACGACGCAGCCCAGCTCGGTCCAGCTGACCGTCGGCGCCGAACGCGCCAGTTCCGGCCCGGTCGCGTCGGGTGGGCCGAGCGCGCCGTACAACTACGCGCCGTCGGTCATGACGACCCCGACCGGCGACGACATGTGGTGGTGCAGCCAGCTTCCCGGCGCCGCCCGTCCCGGTGACCAGATCCTGTTCGCGCAGGCAGGCGGCCCGGACGGCCCGTTCGCGGGGCCCGGCGTCGCCGGCTCGCAGGTGTTCGTCAACTCGCAGAGCGGGTTCGACCAACTGCACACCTGCGATCCCTCGGTGCTGCGGGTCGACGACGAGTACTACCTCTACTACACCGGCACCAGCGACCCGAGGGGCCAGCACAACTCGATCGGGCTGGCGCAGAGCACCGATGGCATCCACTGGGTGCGGGCCAACGGCGGCGCGCCGATCGTGTCACCTGCGGGTGACATCACGGGCGGCAACAACTACGGCGCGGGCCAGCCCTCCGCGCTCTACCGGGACGGCTGGTTCTACCTGCTGTTCACCGACACGACCGGCAAGGCGGCGAATCCGAGCGGCGCGGGGCAGTTCGTGCTCCGCTCGCCCTCGCCCGCCTTCACCAGCGGCGTGCAGGCCCTCGGGCCGTCCGGGTTCACGCCCGTCGCCAGCACGACAACGCCTCGGCTGCGGTCGGTGGCCGAGGCGAACAGCGCGGACTGGATGTGGGTGGACTCGCTGAACGCGTTCGCCATCGCCGAGGACACCGCGCAGGGCACCACGGTGACCTTCTGGGACGCCGACTTCACCTACCAGCCGTATCGGCCGGTCACCCTGGGCGGGCCTGCCGAGGACGGTCCCGGTCTGGTTCGCACGCCGGAGGGGCACGCGCCGATCCCGTCGACCGATCCGTGCGGCTCGCTGCCGATCGACCTGGTCCGGGCGACCTCGGACCAGAAGGCGCCGACCGGCCTCATGCACTACGGCGTGACGGTGACCGGGTTCGACGGCTGCACGACCACGGCGCAGGCGAGCGACGTGCTCAACGGGTTCGCGATGCCCTCCCGGGACCGCACGATGGATCTGCTGGTCAACGGCAAGTTCGTGGATTTCGAGCGGGGGAGCGTCGCGCAGGCCATCGCGGTCGGCACGCTCGACCAACCCGTGCAGGTGCTGGCCGGGTTACCGGTCGAGGCGACGATCGCGGCGCAGGCGACCGGGGTGTCCACCAGCGGTGAGCCGCTCGGCCTCGTCGCCACCAACGGACACCTGTGCCTGGTCGGCTCGGCGAACGCGGCGCAGCTCAACTCCTCGGCCGTGCGGCCGGTGGACGCGGCGGAGTGGGCGGCCTATCCGGGCGGCTGCGACCTGAGCACGTTGCGGTTCTGACCGCGTTCTCGGGCGCGAGGCCGGGGCAGTGCGCCGTGGTCCCCGGCGCGAGGCCGGGGCGGTGCGCCGTCTTGTTCGTCATCGTCGCTCCGGCCGTTGGGTGCCTGCAGCAGCTTGCCGACGGCGAGGCCGAGACCGGCCGGAACGAGGATCAGCAAGGCGGTGAACGCGGCGCCGCCGGTCAGCGCGGAACCCAGCGCCCACACCCCGGTCGCGTCCACGAACGCGGCCTTGCCGATGACGCCGAGCACGCCGGCCAGCAGGCCGCCGATCAGCGAGGCGAAGAACCAGGCCATGCCGCGACCTGGCCTGCGCAGCCAGCCGTCGACCGCGCCCCAGGCCAGCGCGACGCCGGCGAGTATCGCGACCGTGACCGGTTCGGCGATGTGGTCGCTCAGGGGATGGGCGGCCTCGACGGCGCCGAGCAGGGTCTGCGCCGCTCCGTTCACCACGGCCATGACCAGACCGCGCACCAGCCAGCGTTGCATCGGCCAAGCGTACGACCATTCGGATCACAGGTGACCGGCCGGTAGCTTCAGGTGATCTCAGGTACCGGCTGCCGACGGCCGTTACTGTGCTGACATGCCGGAATCACACCTGCGCCGGAGAACCGCACTGCGTAGGAGCCTGCTGGACATCGGGCTCGACGCGCTGCTGGTCGTTGATCTGTGCAATGTCCGCTATCTGACGGGCTTCACCGGTTCCAATGCCGCGCTGCTCGTGCACGCCGGCGACACTCCCGACGACGAGCGGCGCACGGTGTTCTGCACCGACGGCCGCTACCAGACCCAGGCCGCCGAACAGGTGCCCGAACTGGAGCGGCTGATCGACCGCGATTGCGACATCGCGCTCGCCACCCGCGCCGCGACCGGGAAGAACGCGACCGCCAAGAACGCGACCGGGAAGAAGGCGTACGCGGCCACGGGCTTCGAGAGCCATCACGTCACCGTCGACGGGTTCGACGCGTTGGCCGCCGCCGCGGCCGGAGTCGACCTGCGCAGGGCGCCTGGCCTGGTCGAGGAGCTGCGCATGGTCAAGGACGAGGATGAGATCGACGCGTTGCGGATGGCCTGCGCCGCGGCCGACCGCGCGCTGGCCGACCTGATCGAGCACGGCGGCCTGCGGCCCGGCCGGACCGAGCGGGAGGTGGCCCGCGAGCTGGACGGACGCATGCTCGACCACGGCGCCGAGGCTGTCGCGTTCGAGACCATCGTGGCGGCGGGCGCGAACTCGGCCATCCCGCACCACCGCCCGACCGACGCCGAGCTGCGCGACGGCGACTTCGTCAAGCTGGACTTCGGCGCGCTGGTCGACGGGTATCACTCGGACATGACCCGCACGGTCGTACTCGGTGCCGCGCACGACTGGCAGCGCGAGCTGTACCGGCTGGTCGCGGACGCACAGGCGGCCGGACGGGCCGCGCTCGAGCCGGGGCAGGAGTGCGCGCGGTGGACCACGCCGCGCGCGAGGTGATCGAGCGGGCCGGGCGCGGCGACGAGTTCCCCCACGGCCTCGGCCACGGGGTCGGACTGGGGATTCACGAGGCTCCGGCGCTGTCCAAGACCGGTGACGGTAGACTCTCCGCTGGTATGGCGGTCACCGTCGAACCCGGCGTGTACGTTGCCGGCCGAGGCGGGGTCCGGATCGAGGACACGCTCGTGGTGCGTTCCGACGCGCCGGAGCTGCTGACCCTGACCACCAAGGACCTCGTCGTCATCTAGGCCGGCGTAGCCCGCTCAAAGTCCCCAGCAAACAGGAGAAAGCGCGAACCGTGGCCACCACCAATGACCTGAAGAACGGCCTGGTCCTGAACATCGACGGCCAGCTCTGGACCGTGACGGCGTTCCAGCACGTCAAGCCGGGCAAGGGCGGTGCGTTCGTGCGGACCACGCTGAAGAACGTGCTGTCCGGCAAGGTGGTGGACCGGACCTTCAACGCCGGTCTGAAGGTGGACACCGCGACCGTCGACCGCCGCGAGATGACCTACCTCTACCGCGAGGGCACCGACTTCGTCTTCATGGACACCGACACCTACGACCAGATCACCGTCCCGGAAACCACCGTCGGCGAGGCGGCCAAGTACATGCTGGAGAACCAGAACGCGATGGTCGCCACGCACGACGGCACCCCGCTGTTCGTGGAGCTCCCGGTCTCGGTCGAGCTGGTCATCCAGCACACCGACCCCGGCCTGCAGGGCGACCGCTCCACCGGTGGCACCAAGCCGGCCACCCTGGAGACCGGTGCGGAGATCCAGGTCCCGCTGTTCGTCACCACCGGCGAGAAGGTCAAGGTCGACACCAGGGACGGGCGCTACCTCGGCCGTGTCAGTGGCTGAGCGATGAGCGGAGCCCGTCGCAAGGCCCGTAAGCGCGCGATCGACGTGCTCTACGAGGCCGACATCCGTGGGGTCGACGCGGTGACGCTGCTCGCCGACCGGATCGGCTCACCCGATGTCCCGCCGGTCAACGACTACACGGTCACCCTGGTCGAGGGGGTCGTTGCCAACCGCGCGCGGATCGACGACCTGCTCGCCGAGCACGCGGAGGGCTGGTCGCTGCAGCGCATGCCGCCCGTTGACCTCGCCGTGCTGCGCCTCGGTCTCTACGAGCTGCTCTGGGCGCACGACGTACCCGATCCGGTGGTCATCGACGAGGCCGTGGAACTGGCCAAGGATCTCTCCACCGACGACTCGCCGCGCTTCGTCAACGGTGTGCTTGGCCGGATCGCCGGCATCGCCGACCAGATCCGCGCCATTCTCTGACCGCCGATCCGAAGATTCTCTCGCCGAGCTCGGCCGCGACATTCGTGGCCGGGCTCGCGGCGTTGCGGGGCGATCGATGGTTGCCCAGAGCGATCGGTCGGGTGGGGCTGGTAATCGATCGATCGACGCCGACACGGAAGCGGCCGGCTCGATCACGTAGCGGAGTCAAGCTGGAACAGAGCAACTGCCGGCGCGGCGATCGGCCGAGCCGGCAGAACTCGGCGGAGGAACGAGCTCCTCCGTGCAGGGGGTCATTCCTCCTTGGCGGGCCGGGCCTCCGGCGGCAGCACGCCCCAGTCGATGAGCTGTTCGGTGAGCTCGCCGGGGGTCATGTCGTAGATGATCGCCAGCGAGCGCAGGTCCTCGGTCCGGATGGACAGCACCTTGCCGTTGTAGTCACCACGTTGGCTCTGGATGGTCGCGGCATAGCGGGCGAGGGGTCCGACCTTCTCCGCCGGCAGCTGCTGCAACCGCTCCAGGTTGATGACGATCTTCGTTGCCGGTTCGGCACCAGAGGGCACGCGGCCCTCCGGTAGCAACTCCGCGACCGGAACGCCGTAGAAGTCGGCCAGTTCGGCGAGTTTCTGCACGGTGACGGCACGGTCGCCGCGCTCGTAGGAGCCGACGACGACGGCCTTCCACCGGCCACCTGACTTCTGTTCGACGCCGTGCAGCGACAGGCCCTGCTGCTGGCGGATTCCTCGGAGCTTGGCTCCAAGCGCCTTGGCGTAGTCGCCCATGTGACGGTTCTCCATTCGTTCGCCCCGTCAGTCGGTCTTGGAGAGCAACGGGGAGCCTGAGATCGATACGCAGAGTAATGGTTACTCGGAGTTTCCACCAGGTCAAGCTGATCCCGTTGTGTCCGCAAGATGAACTCGTCGGCACCACCCGGATGGTGGATGTCGGGCGTTTGATAGTGTGCAGGTCAGAGCCGGTATCAACCGAGCTCGACGTCCTTTAAGGACCCGTCCGGTGAGGCGGGGAAGGAGGTCGGACGTGGCGTCACGGCATCGTGGCGCGACGGACCCAGCCGAGCAGCGCGAGCTGCTTTCGGGTGGAGATGTCGCGCGCACCATCGCCCGAATGGCCCATCAGGTGATCGAGAAGACCGCCTTGGACGCGCCTGGCGCGCCCTCGGTCGTCCTACTCGGCATCCTCAGTCGAGGTGCTCCGCTGGCCGCCCGGCTCGCGGACCGCATCGCGGAGTTCGGCGGCGTGCGGCCGCCCTCCGGCGCACTCGACGTCACCCTCTACCGCGACGACCTGCGCCGCAGGCCGCCGCGACCACTGGAATCCACTCGGCTGCCCGAAGGCGGCGTCGAGGACGCACTGGTCGTGCTCGTGGACGACGTGCTGTTCTCCGGCCGCACGGTTCGGGCCGCCCTCGACGCCCTGCGCGACCTCGGCAGGCCGCGCGCGGTGCAGTTGGCGGTGCTGGTCGACCGGGGCCACCGCGAGCTGCCGATCCGCGCCGACTACGTCGGCAAGAACGTGCCAACCGCGCGCAGCGAGGAGGTAGCCGTCTTGCTTGACGAGGTCGACGGCACGGACGCGGTGGTCCTGCGCAAGATCGAGCGGGAGGGGACGGCGTGAAGCACCTGCTCTCGGCCCAGGATCTCGACCGCGACACCGCGATCGGCCTGCTGGACACCGCGGACGCGCTCAAGCGCACGCTGCTCGGCCGCGAGGTCCGCAAGCTGCCCACGTTGCGCGGCCGGACCGTGGTCACGATGTTCTACGAGAACTCCACCCGCACCAGGGTCTCCTTCGAGGTCGCCGGCAAGTGGCTGAGCGCGGACGTGATCAACGTCTCGGCCAGCGGATCATCGGTCGGCAAGGGCGAGTCGTTGCGGGACACCGCGCTCACCCTGGCCGCGGCGGGCGCGGATCTGGTGATCGTGCGGCACCCGGCCTCCGGCGCGGCCGATCGGCTGGCCGGCTGGCTGCGCGAGGTGGGCACCTCGGTGGTCAACGCGGGCGACGGCATGCACGAGCACCCGACCCAGGCCCTGCTGGACGCGGCGACCCTGCGGGAACGCCTCGGCGACCTTGCCGGCCGGCGGATCGTCATCGTGGGCGACGTGCTGCACAGCAGGGTCGCCCGGTCCAACCTGCACCTGCTGCGCACGCTCGGCGCGGACGTCGTGCTGGTCGCGCCGCCGACGCTCGTCCCGGACGGGATGGGCAAGTGGCTCGACGAGGAGAAGGTCCCGTTCAGTCACGAACTGGACGCGGAACTGCCCGCCGCGGACGCGGTGATGATGCTGCGTGTGCAGGCCGAGCGCATGCACGGCGGTCTGGCCGGCCGGCCTGGCGGCAATTACATCCCGTCCACCCGGGAGTACTCGATCAGCTACGGCCTCTCGCAGGCGCGGCTGAACCTGCTGCCAACGCACGCGGTCGTGCTGCACCCCGGTCCGATGCTGCGCGGCATGGAGATCGCGTCGCAGGTCGCCGACTCGGCCCGTTCCGCCATCACCGAACAGGTGCGCAACGGCGTGCATGTTCGGATGTCCGTGCTCTACCACCTGCTTGCCGGCGAGGAGGAAACGGCGTGACCCCGTCCACCGTTCTGTTGCGAGGCGTCCGCCCCTACGGCGCCGGCGACCCGACCGACGTGCTGCTCGCCGACGGCGTCATCCGCGAGATCGCGCCCTCGATCGACGTTTCCGCGCACACCGACGCCACCGTGCTCGACGCGGCGGGCCAGGTGTTGCTGCCCGGCTTCGTCGACCTGCACACCCACCTGCGCGAACCCGGCAGGGAGGACGCAGAGACCATCGAGACCGGCTCGACCGCTGCCGCGCTCGGCGGCTACACGGCCGTGTTCGCGATGGCCAACACCAACCCGGTCGCGGACAACGAGATCATCGTCGAGCACGTGTGGCGACGGGGCCGCGAGATCGGTCTTGTCGACGTACACCCGATCGGCGCGGTCACGGTCGGCCTGAACGGCGAGAAGCTCGCCGAACTCGCTCAGATGGCCCGCTCCCAGGCCCAGGTGCGGATCTTCTCCGACGACGGTCACTGCGTCGCCGATCCGCTGCTGATGCGCAGGGCGCTGGAGTACTCGCGCGCACTGGACGGCGTGATCGCCCAGCACGCGGAGGAGCCCCGGCTGACCGTTGGCGCGCAGGCACACGAGGGCGAGACCGCGGCCCGGCTCGGCCTCGCGGGTTGGCCTGCTGCGGCCGAGGAGTCGATCATCGCGCGGGACTGTCTGCTCGCCGCGCAGACCGACGGCAGGCTGCACGTCTGCCACGTGTCGACCGCCGGCGCCGCGGACGTGTTGCGCTGGGCGAAGAGCAGGCCGCACGCCGGCACGATCTCGGCCGAGGTCACCCCGCACCACCTGCTGCTCACCGATGCCCGGCTCGCCACCTACGACCCGGTCAACAAGGTCAACCCGCCGCTGCGCACCTCGACCGACGTGGCCGCGTTGCGCAAGGCGCTGGCCGAGGGTGTCATCGACTGTGTGGCCACCGATCACGCACCGCACGCGGTCCAGGACAAGGACTGCGAGTGGGACTCCGCCCGGCCCGGCATGCTCGGTTTGCAGACCGCGCTGTCCGTGCTGGTGGAGGCCATGGTCAACACCGGCCTGCTGGACTGGCGCGGGGTCGCGCGGGTCATGAGCGAGCGCCCCGCCGACATCGCCGGCCTGCCCGACCAGGGTCGTCCGATCGACGTGGGCGAGCCGGCGAACCTGGTGCTGGTCGACCCGGACGCGACCTGGACCGTGCACGGCACCGACCTGGCCAGCATCGCGGACAACACGCCGTACGAGGGCATGACGTTGCCCGCGAAGGTGATGACGACCATTCTCCGTGGGCGCATCACCGCGCACGATGGGAAGGTTGCGGCATGAGCCGGGTGCTGCTGGTCGTGGCCTGCGTCGTGTTCTTCGCGCTGTGCGTGACCGGGATGTGGCTCGGCTGGCGCGGTCGCGCCCGACGCCAGTCGGCCGTCCTCGCGGAGTTCCCCGCGCCGCCCGCGTGGGCGAGCGAGGAAGGCGCCGAGCGGCCCAAGGACCTCGTCGAGCCCGCGACCGGCGTGTACGTGGGCAGCACCATCGCAGGCGACTGGCAGAACCGGATCGCCATCGGTGACATCGGGTTCCGTGCGGCCGCGACGATGAGCCTGTCCCGCGATGGGCTGTTGATCGAAAGAACCGGCGCGAGTCCACTGTGGATTCCGGCCGGGTCGCTGGTGTCCGCGCGCACCGACCGCGCGCTGGCCGGCAAGGTCATGGGCATCGAAGGACTCTTCGTGGTGCGCTGGCGACTGGGCGATCAGCAGATCGACTCGGGCCTGCGCGGTGATGACAAGAATTCCTACGCCGCCTGGGTGGACGCGGTGTCCGCCCTTGTCGAGCGTTCCGAGCACAACAGCGTGCCGGCGACCGGCGCGCGGGAAGGTGACGGCTCGTGCTGACTGCCGCGCTCGTCCTTGAGGACGGCCGGGTCTTCCCCGGAATGCCCTACGGGGCAACGGGTTCCTCCCTCGGCGAGATCGTGTTCTGCACCGGGATGACCGGCTACCAGGAAACGCTGACCGACCCCTCCTACCGGCGCCAGATCGTGGTGGCGACCGCACCGCAGATCGGCAACACCGGCTGGAACGACGAGGACGACGAGTCCGGCCGGATCTGGGTCGCCGGCTACGTCATCCGCGACCCGGCGCGCACGCCGTCCAACTGGCGCTCGCGCCGCGGCCTCGACGAGGAACTGGCGCGGCAGGGCGTCGTCGGCATCGCCGGGGTGGACACCAGAACGCTGACCAGGCACATCAGGGAGAGCGGCGCCATGCGCGCCGGCATCTTCTCCGGCGAGGCGCTCACCGACCGGCAGACCATGCTGGACGCGGTGCTCGGCGCCAGCCAGATGGTCGGCGCCGACCTGGCGGGCGAGGTCAGCACCGAGGAGACCTACGTGGTGCCCGCGATCGGCGAACGCCGGTTCCGGGTGGCCGCACTCGACTCCGGCATCAAGTCGAACACGCCCCGGATGATGGCCGCACGCGGCATCGAGGTGCACGTGCTGCCCTATTCATCCACAATGGACGATGTGCTCGCGGTCGAGCCGGACGGCGTGTTCTTCGCCAACGGCCCCGGCGACCCAGCCACCGCCGACCACGCCGTCGAACTCGCGCAGGGAACGTTGGAAAGGCGCGTGCCGCTGTTCGGCATCTGCTTCGGCAACCAGATCCTCGGTCGCGCCCTCGGCCGGTCCACCTACAAGCTGCGGTTCGGCCACCACGGCATCAACGTGCCGGTCATCGACCGCGCCACCGGCAAGGTGTCCATCACCGCGCAGAACCACGGGTTCGCCCTCGAAGGTGAGCCGGGGGAGCGGATCGACTCCCCGTTCGGCGCGGCCGAGTTCAGCCACTACTGCCCGAACGACAACACCGTCGAGGGCCTGCGCTGCCTCGAAGCGCCCGCGTTCTCCGTGCAGTACCACCCCGAGGCCGCAGCGGGCCCACACGACGCAGCCGGCCTTTTCGATGAATTCGTCGACCTCATGGACAAGAAGGGTGGCAAGCGCTGATGCCCAAGCGCACGGACCTCAAGCACGTCCTGGTCATCGGCTCCGGCCCGATCGTGATCGGCCAGGCGTGCGAGTTCGACTACTCCGGCACCCAGGCGTGCCGCGTGTTGCGCAGCGAGGGCCTGCGGGTGTCGCTGGTCAACTCGAATCCGGCGACGATCATGACCGACCCGGAGTTCGCCGACGCCACCTACATCGAGCCGATCACGCCCGAGTTCGTGGAGAAGGTGATCGCCCGCGAACGGCCCGACGCGATCCTGGCCACCCTCGGCGGCCAGACCGCGTTGAACACCGCGGTCGCGCTGGCCGAACGCGGCGTGCTGGAGCGCTACGGCGTCGAGCTGATCGGCGCGGACATTGAGGCGATCAACCGGGGCGAGGACCGGCAGCGGTTCAAGGACATCGTCCGCGCCATCGGCGGCGAGGTGCCGCGCAGCGCGGTCTGCAAGTCCATCGACGAGGTGCGCAAGACAGTGGCGGACCTCGGCCTGCCGGTCGTCATCCGGCCCTCGTTCACCATGGGCGGCCTCGGTTCCGGCTTCGCGCACACCGAGGAGGAGTTGGAGCGGCTCGCGTCCAGCGGCCTCGCCGAGTCGCCGGTGCACGAGGTGCTGATCGAGGAGAGCGTGCTCGGCTGGAAGGAGTACGAGCTCGAACTCATGCGGGATCGCAACGACAACGTCGTGGTGGTCTGCTCGATCGAGAACGTCGACCCGATGGGCGTGCACACCGGCGACTCGGTCACCGTCGCGCCCGCGATGACGTTGACCGACCGCGAGTACCAGCACATGCGCGATGTGGGCATCGCGGTGCTGCGCGAGGTCGGCGTGGACACCGGCGGCTGCAACATCCAGTTCGCGGTGCAGCCGGAAACCGGGCGACTGGTCGTCATCGAGATGAACCCGCGCGTGTCGCGTTCGTCGGCTCTCGCGTCCAAGGCAACGGGTTTCCCGATCGCCAAGATCGCGGCGAAACTGGCCATCGGCTACACGCTCGACGAGATCCTCAACGACATCACCGGCAAAACCCCGGCCTCGTTCGAGCCGACGCTGGACTATGTGGTCGTGAAGGTGCCGCGCTTCGCCTTCGAGAAGTTCCCCGGCGCCGACCCGAGGCTCACCACGACCATGAAGTCGGTCGGTGAGGCCATGTCCATCGGCCGCAACTTCGTCGAGGCGCTCGGCAAGGCGTTGCGCTCCATGGAAACCAAGGCAGGCGGTTTCTGGACCGCTCCCGACCCGGAAGGCGCCACGCTGGAGTCCACTCTGGACGATCTGCGCAACGGCCACGATGGGCGGTTGTACACGGTCGAGCGCGCGCTGCGGCTCGGCGCGACCGTGGAACAGGTCCACGCGGCCTCCGGCATCGACCCGTGGTTCGTCGACCAGATCGCCTCCCTGCTTGAGCTGCGCACCCAGCTGGAGGATGTTCCCGTGCTCGACGCGGAACTGCTCCGGCTGGCCAAGCGCAGCGGCCTTTCCGATCGTCAGGTCGCCGCGCTCCGTCCCGAACTGGCCGGTGAGGACGGGGTGCGCACGCTGCGGCACCGGCTCGGCGTCCGCCCGGTGTTCAAGACAGTGGACACCTGCGCCGCCGAGTTCGAGGCGCACACGCCATACCACTACTCGGCCTACGAATCCGACCCCGATGCGGAAACCGAGGTCGCGCCGCAGCCGGACAAGCCCAAGGTGATCATCCTCGGCTCGGGCCCGAACCGGATCGGCCAGGGCATCGAGTTCGACTACTCGTGCGTGCACGCGGCCATGGCGCTGCGCGCCGCCGGGTTCGAGACCGTGATGATCAACTGCAACCCGGAGACGGTGTCCACCGACTACGACACCGCCGACCGCCTCTACTTCGAACCGCTCACGTTCGAGGACGTGCTGGAGGCCGTGCACTCCGAACAGGCGTCCGGCACGGTCGCCGGCGTGATCGTGCAGCTCGGCGGCCAGACCCCGCTCGGCCTCGCCAAGCGGCTCACCGAGGCGGGCGTGCCGATCGTGGGCACCCCGGCCGACGCCATCCACCTCGCCGAGGACCGAGGCGCCTTCGGCGACGTGCTCTCCTCGGCCGGCCTGCCTGCCCCGCGCTACGGCACGGCCACCTCGTTCGGGCGGCGCCAAGCGCATCGCGGACGAGATCGGCTACCCGGTGCTGGTGCGGCCGTCCTACGTGCTCGGCGGGCGCGGCATGGAGATCGTCTACGACGAGGAGAACCTGGCCGGCTACATCCAGCGCGCCACCGAGGTCACGCCGGAGCACCCGGTGCTCGTCGACCGGTTCCTCGACGACGCCATCGAGATCGACGTGGACGCCCTTGTTCGACGGCGAGGAACTGTTCCTGGCCGGCGTGATGGAGCACATCGAGGAGGCCGGCGTGCACTCCGGCGACTCCTCCTGCGTCCTCCCGCCGATCACGCTCGGCCGAACCGACCTCGCGGCCGTCCGGCGCAGCACCGAGGCGATCGCGCGCGGTGTCGGCGTGCGCGGCCTGCTCAACGTCCAGTACGCGCTCAAGGACGACGTGCTCTACGTCCTGGAAGCCAACCCGAGGGCGTCGCGCACGGTGCCCTTCGTGTCCAAGGCGACCGCCGTGCCGATCGCCAAGGCGGCCGCCCGGATCATGCTCGGCGCGAGCATCGCGTCGCTGCGCGCCGAAGGCATGCTGCCCAGCGAAGGCGACGGCGCCGACCTGCCGGACGACGCTGCGGTCGCGGTCAAGGAAGCCGTCCTGCCCTTCCACCGCTTCCGCACCCCCGAGGGCAAGGGCGTCGACTCGCTGCTCGGCCCCGAGATGAAGTCCACCGGCGAGGTGATGGGCATCGACGCGTCCTTCGGCAAGGCGTTCGCCAAGTCGCAGACCGCGTCCTACGGCTCGCTGCCCACCAGCGGCCGGGTGTTCGTGTCCGTGGCCAACCGGGACAAGCGGGCCATGGTCTTCCCGATCAAGCGCCTCGCCGACCTCGGCTTCAAGGTGCTCGCCACCACCGGCACGGCCGAGGTGCTGCGCCGCAACGGCATCCCGTGCACGGTCGTTCGCAAGCACTTCGAGGGGCCGGACAACATCGTCGACATGATCCATGCCGGCGAGGTCGACATCATCATCAACACCCCGTACGGCAACCACGGCCCCCGCATCGACGGCTACGAGATCCGTACCGCAGCGGTGGCCAAGGCGATCCCGTGCATCACCACCATCCAGGGCGCGGCCGCCGCCGTGCACGGCATCGAGGCGCTGACCCTGGACGACGTCGGCGTGCGACCGCTGCAGGAACTCCAGGCGATCCTGCATCGGGGCCGCTCCTGACCGACGGGCGGCCGTTCCTGACCGACGGGCGGCGGGCAGCCGGCCCGCCGCCCATCGGACTGTCGCGCCGTGCGGCACGCTGGCACCGCCACATCGCGCACCACGTCGCACGCCACGTCGCGCGGCCCGGACCGCCTTCCCCGGCGCGCTCACCCGGCAAGGCCGCCGCAGCCACCGGGGCGCGTGGAGCCCCCAACCCCCAACGAACGACCCCCAGCTTTCCCCCAGCCACCCCAGTCCGAGACCGACCATTCTCGAAACCGCCAACACGCAGCCCCCGCCCTCCCAAAGGGGGGCGGCGCCCCGCTTCCAGCGTATCGATCTTGGGGGCGGGGTCCAAAGCGGACGGGCTCGGCTGTGGATGGTGGGGTGCTATGTGGATAAGTCGGGCGTTTGGCGAAAACTGAATTGACAAAGTGCGTCTGCGCATGATCGGCCGAGTTGGTCGGTGGCGCGCGGGGCGCGAATGGACGGATGGGCACGCGCCGGCAGGGCGTGGAGCGGAGGTTTGATGAGCGGCGGGGATGACATCAGCGGGGGCGACGGGCGGGTGCGGTTCGGGGCTCGGTTGGCGGCGGCGATGGCCGCTCGCGGGCCGTTGTGCGTCGGCGTTGATCCGCATCCTGGCCTGCTCACGGCGTGGGGACTGCCGGTGGACGCGGCGGGCCTGGAAAAATTCGCGGACATCTGCGTTGGCGCGCTGGGCGGCGACGTGGCCGTGTTGAAACCGCAGTCGGCGTTCTTCGAGGCGCACGGGTCGGCTGGAGTCGCGGTGCTGGAGCGGTTGATCGCGCGGGCGCGCGAAGCCGGCGCGCTGGTGCTGCTCGACATCAAGCGCGGGGACATCGGGTCGACCATGGCCGCCTACGCCGCCGCCTATCTCGCGGACGGCTCGCCGCTAGCGGCGGACGCGGTGACGCTCTCGCCGTATCTGGGTTTCGACTCGCTCGCGCCGGCCCTGGATCTGGCGGACAAAACCGGACGCGGGGTGTTCGTTCTAGCGCTCACGTCCAATCCGGAAGGAGCAACGGTGCAACGCGCCATTGCTCCGAGTGGGGGAAGTGTTGCTCAGTCAATTATCGATTCCTCGGCAGCGCGGAATCGAAATTTCCAGCCGCTCGGAGATGTCGGGGTGGTGATCGGGGCCACTGTTGGTCACTCCGAGCTTGCTCTCCACGGGCTCAACGGGCCGATCTTGGCGCCCGGATTCGGCCAACAAGGGGGCACCGTGGCGGACCTCGGCGCGGTTTTCGGCGCGGAATTGCCGCACGTCCTCGCGTCGTCTTCGCGCGATATTCTCCGCAACGGACCCGATGAAGTCGCACTTCGGTCGGCCGCGTTGCGTATTCAGTCTGAGCTGATCGAATTCGTCGCAACGCACTGAGCTGCGACGATCCTGCAAATTGCAACTACGCAGCGTGATATTGGATAAAAGCGATATTTCCCAATATCACAGAGGGTCTCGCCAAGACACACGGGTGGTGGTAATCAAGCCGAGGGAAGTCCTTGGTAGGACTTCCTCTCGCTGCGACCAATGCCGTGGTCACGCCACCCGACCGGGTGGTTCGACCGGATCGAAACAACTACGTTGGAATCCCGACCCCCGTTGTCCTCGTTCACTCACTGTCGGTACGGTCGCGGCACCGATCCAGAGGAAACACCCACACCACGGAGGAGATCGTGGCCCTTCCGCAGCTGACCGAGGAGCAGCGGGCTGCAGCGCTGGAGAAGGCGGCTGCCGCTCGTCGCACCCGGGCTGAGCTCAAGGAGCGCCTCAAGCGCGGCGGCACTACTTTGAAGGACGTCCTCGCTGCCGCTCAGAACGATGAGGTCCTTGGCAAGATGAAGGTGTCCGCGTTGCTGGAGTCCCTGCCGGGCGTCGGCAAGGTGCGCGCGGCGCAGATCATGGAGCGTCTTGAGATTGCTCCGAGCCGCCGGCTGCGTGGCCTGGGCGAGCGGCAGCGCAAGGCGCTGCTCGCCGAGTTCAGCGGCGAGTGACAGGCACCGGGTTGGGGGTGGGCGGCGGCGAGATTGTCGTCCGCCCCCGACTCATCGTGGTAGCTGGACCCTCTGGCGTCGGTAAGACCAGCGTGCTCGCCGAACTCCGGCGTCGGTATCCGGATTTCTACTTCAGCGTCTCGGTCACCACCCGGCCGCCTCGGCCGGGCGAAGTGGACGGCTCGCACTATCACTTCGTCGACAACGCGACGTTCGACAAGATGATCGGCGACAACCAGTTGCTCGAACACGCCGAGTATGCGGGCAACCGCTACGGCACCCCGCGCTGGCCGGTCGCGCAAGCGCTTGAACAGGGCAAACCCGCCGTTCTGGAGATCGAGGTGCAGGGTGCCCGCCAGGTGCGGGCGGCCTGGCCGGGCGCGTTCATGGTGATGATCCAGCCGCCTTCCTGGGACGTTCTCGTCGAGCGGCTGACCGGTCGCGGCACCGAGAATCCGGAAGTTGTCGAGCGTCGCCTCGCCGCCGCCAAGGACGAACTCTCCGCCTCGGACGAGTTCGACGCGGTCATTGTCAATGCCGATGTGAATGCCGCGGCCGAGCAGTTGCTAACCTTGATAGCGGAGTCCCGATCCTGATCTAGATTCGGGCAACCACTACGAGCTGTGCATTCGACCCGCAGGAGAGTTGCGCGTGACCAACCCCATCCAGCTGGGCGCCCACATGGACACCCCAGAGGGCATCACCAACCCGCCCATCGACGACCTGCTTGAGCAGGTCAGCTCCAAGTACGCGCTGGTCATCTACGCCGCCAAGCGGGCCCGCCAGATCAACGACTACTACGCGCAGCTCGGTGAGGGCCTGCTTGAGTACGTCGGCCCGCTGGTCGAGCCGGGGCCGAGGGAGAAGCCGCTGTCCATCGCCATGCGCGAGATCCACGCCGGCCTGCTTGAGCACACCGAAGGCGAGTAAGGCAGGTCACGGGCGACAAACGCGGGCAACCGTGCGATTGTCGAAGTTGTGACAGCGAGTCCTACCGACGACCCCACCAGGCCCTTCGTCATTCTTGGCGTTGGCGGTGGGGTCGCCGCGTACAAGGCCTGCGAGGTTTTGCGCGGGCTGACCGAATCGGGACACGATGTCCGGGTCGTGCCGACGGAAGCCGCGCTGCGGTTCGTCGGCGCCGCCACGTTCGAGGCGTTGTCCGGGCGGCCGGTACAAACCGGCGTCTTCACCGACGTGGCCGAGGTCCCGCACGTGCGCCTCGGCCGGCAGGCCGACCTGGTGATCGTCGTGCCGGCGACAGCGGACCTGCTGGCCAGGGCGGCCAACGGCCAGGCGGACGATCTGCTCACCGCGACGCTGCTGACCACCCGCGCGCCGGTGGCGCTGTTCCCGGCCATGCACACCGAGATGTGGGAGCACCCGGCCACCCAGGCCAACGTGGAGCTGCTCCGGTCCCGGGGCACGATCGTGCCCGAGCCCGCGAGCGGCAGGCTGACCGGCCAGGACACCGGAAAGGGGCGGCTCGCCGACCCGGCCGAGATCGTCGACCTGGCCAGGCTGCTGCTGGCGATGCCGGACGCGCTGCGGCACGACATGGCCGGCCTCAAGGTCGCCATCTCCGCCGGTGGCACCCGTGAGCCGCTGGACCCGGTCCGCTACCTGGGCAACCGCTCCTCCGGCAAGCAGGGCTACGCGCTGGCGCGGGTCGCGGCCGCGCGCGGTGCCGAGGTGACGCTGGTGGCAGCGCACACGGCCGACCTGCCCGATCCGGCCGGGGCCGAGCTGCGGCATGCCGGCACCGCCGAGGAGCTGCGCACGGTCATGCACGAGGTCGCGGCCGACGCGGACGTGGTGGTGATGGCAGCGGCCGTCGCCGACTTCCGGCCGACCCACCGGGCGGAATACAAGATCAAGAAGACCGATCACGATCCCGATCCGGTCGAGCTGACCCGCAACGCGGACATCCTCAGCGAGCTGGTCGCCAAGCGCAGACCAGGGCAGTTCATCGTGGGGTTCGCGGCCGAGACCGGCGATTCCAGGGCCGACGTGCTGGAACACGCACGAGCGAAGCTCCGCCGCAAGGGCGTCGACCTGCTCGTGGTCAACGCGGTCGGCGAAGGTGTGGCTTTCGAAGTGGAGAACAACGCGGGTTGGCTGCTTTCCTTGGATGGTTCCGAGGTCGCGATACCGCTAGGAGCCAAATCCGCACTCGCGGCCACACTGTGGGACAACGTGCTGCTCGCGACGCGACGTTGACCGGCGCCCCATCGGCGCCGGATACGCTGGTGGTGCTGTGGGGCCGAACCTGGTGGTGTAGTCGGATGACGACGAGTTGATATGGGGTGTGTAGTGAGCGAGAGCAGCCGCAGGCTTTTCACAAGTGAGTCGGTGACCGAGGGCCATCCTGACAAGATCTGCGACGCGATCAGCGATTCGATCCTCGACGCATTGCTTGCCAAGGACCCGCGCAGCAGGGTTGCCGTGGAGACGTTGATCACCACCGGCCAGGTGCACGTGGCCGGCGAGGTGACCACCGAGGCGTACGCGGACATCCCCACGATCGTCCGGGAGAAGATCCTCGACATCGGCTACGACTCCTCGGCCAAGGGCTTCGACGGCCACTCGTGCGGCGTGAACGTCGCGCTGGGTTCCCAGTCCCCGGACATCGCCCAGGGCGTGGACAGCGCCTACGAGTCGCGGGTGGAGTTCACCGAGGACGACATCGCCCGCCAGGGCGCAGGTGACCAGGGCCTGATGTTCGGTTACGCCTGCTCAGACACGCCGGAACTTATGCCGCTGCCGATCGCGCTGGCCCACCGCCTCTCCCGCAGGCTGACCGAGGTGCGCAAGTCGGGCGTGTTGCCCTACCTGCGCCCGGACGGCAAGACCCAGGTCACCATCGAGTACGCGGGCGAGCAGCCGATTCGGCTGGACACCATCGTCGTGTCCACCCAGCATGCGGATGGCATCGACCTGGACAAGATGCTCGGTGTCGACGTGCGCGAGCACGTGGTCACCCCCGAGATCGCCGAACTCACGCTCGACAGCGAGGGCGTGAAACTGCTGGTCAACCCGACCGGGCGGTTCGTCATCGGCGGTCCGATGGGCGACGCGGGCCTGACCGGCCGCAAGATCATCGTCGACACCTACGGCGGCATGGCCCGCCACGGCGGCGGCGCCTTCTCCGGCAAGGACCCGTCCAAGGTGGACCGCTCCGCCGCCTACGCCATGCGCTGGGTCGCCAAGAACGCGGTGGCCGCCGGGCTGGCCTCCCGGATCGAGGTGCAGGTCGCGTACGCGATCGGCAAGGCAGCGCCGGTCGGTCTGTTCGTGGAGACCTTCGGCACCGAGACGGTCGACCCGACCAAGATCCAGGCCGGCATCTCCGAGGTGTTCGACCTGCGCCCGGCCGCGATCATCCGCGACCTGGATCTGCTCCGGCCGATCTACGCGCAGACCGCCGCCTACGGCCACTTCGGCCGGACCGACGTGGACCTGCCGTGGGAGCGCACCGACCGCGCGGACGCGCTGAAGGCGGCCGTCTGACGCTGTCGTCGGGATGGCGGGGCCTGGCAGACTCGGTCACATGAGCGAGCAGGACCCCGCCACGCCCGTTGTCGACGATCCGAGTTGCGCCGTCGCACACGGCGCGGAGCCACCGCAGGCCGAGGAGAAGACCCTGATCGCGGTCTTCGCATCGCCGGTGGCGCGCTATCTGTTGCAGTACGGGCACGACCTCGGTTTCCGGCCGATCCTGGTCGAACCCGACGCCGATCGACGGGCGGCCTTCTCCCAGAGCCACGGCGCGTTCGGGGACGTCGAGATCGCCACGTCCGTGCCGGAGGTCGACGGGTCGGCCGATCTCGTGGCCACCGACCATCACCGCGACGAACTCGGTGTGCTGCTGCGCGACGCGTTGCTGACCAAGGCGCGCTGGATCGGCGTACTCGGCAACCCTCGGCATGCTGGCCCGCATGTGGAGATGTTGCGCGAACTCGGCGTCGCCGATGAGGAGATCGCGCGGGTGCACCGGCCGGTCGGGTTGAACATCGGCTCGCGCACGCCGCCGGAGATCGCCATCGCGACCCTGGCCGGACTGTTGGCCGATCGGAACAACCGGCCGGGCGGGTTCGAGTTCTAGCCCTTGGTCCGAAGTAGACGGTGCATCGGGTTCGCGCATCTGGTGTTCGAAGTGGACATTGGTGGCCCCGCCGCACGGGATCCAGGATCGAGGCCATGGCCGTCTGTCTGGCATGTCGGTGGGTTCTGGTAAACCTGGCCACATGACCAGCAGGAACGCGCCACGTCGCGGGGAGCGGCGGCCGGCCGCGACCCTGTCGGTGGCGCGCGTCTGCGTTGATGTCCCGCTGGCGCACCTGGACCGGCCGTTCGACTACCGGGTTTCCGACGAGCTGGACGAGAAGGCGGTGCCCGGTTGCCGGGTGCGGGTGCGGTTCGCCGGGCAGCTGGTGGACGGGTTCATCCTCGAACGGGTGGACGAGTCGGAGCATCAGGGCACGCTCGCGTACCTGGAACGGGTGGTCTCGCCGGAGCCGGTGCTCTCCCCACAGTTGGCCGAGCTGGCCAGGGTGGTCGCGGACCGGTACGCGGGCATGTTGATCGACGTGCTGCGGCTGGCGATTCCGCCCCGGCACGCCAGGACCGAGGCGGAGCCCCCCATTGAGCCCGCGCCGCTGCCTGAAGCGCCGGACGTGTCGGGCTGGCAGCGGTATCCGTGGGGGCCCGCGTACCTGGACGCGATCCGCGAGGGGCGGCCGAGGGCGCGGGCAGTGTGGCAGGCGCTGCCGTTGGAGGACTGGCCGGCGCGGCTGGCCGAGGCAGCGGCCACGGTCGCCTCGACTGGACGCGGTGCCGTGCTCGTGGTGCCCGATCACCGCGATGTGGACCGGTTGTACGCCGCGTGTGTCGCGCTGGTTGGTGAGCGCGGTGTGGTCGCGTTGTCCGCGGACGCTGGGCCCGCCGAGCGATATCGGCGCTGGTTGCGGGTGCACCGGGGGAGCGTCCGGGTGGTGATCGGGACGCGCGCGGCCATGTTCGCGCCGGTCGCCGATCCAGGGTTGTTCGTGGTGTGGGACGACGGGGACGACCTGCACGCCGAGCCGAGGGCGCCGTATCCGCACGTGCGCGACGTGCTGGTGCAGCGGGCGCACCTGAGCGGAGCAGCGCTGCTGGTCGGCGGGTTCGCGCGGACCGCTGAGGCGCAGTTGCTGGTGCGCAGCGGGTGGGCGCACGAGATCGTCGCCGATCGGGCGACCGTGCGCGCGACCGCGCCGAGGGTGACCGCGGTTGGCGAGACCGACGAGCAGTTGGCGCGCGACCCGGCCGCGCGGGCGGCGCGGTTGCCGTCGATGGCGTTCGAAGCGGCGCGGGCGGCCATCAAGGCGGGTGCACCGGTGCTGATCCAGGTGCCTCGGCGCGGCTACATTCCGGCGCTGGCCTGCGCGCTGTGTCGCGCGCCAGCGCGGTGCCGGCACTGCGCGGGGCCGTTGGCGTTGCCGGGCGGGCAGGCGGGGCAGGAGGCACGGCCGGCCGCGTGCCGCTGGTGTGGGCAGCCCGAGGCGGCGTTCCGCTGTGCGGCGTGCGGGTCGCGGCGGCTGCGTGCGGTGGTGATCGGCGCGAAGCGGACCGCGGAGGAGCTGGGCAGGGCGTTTCCGGGGACAGCGGTGCGGACCTCCGGTGGCCGATGGACCGAGACGGACAGCGGCGTGCTGGCGAGCGTGCCGGGCGAGCCGACGCTGGTGGTGGCAACGCCGGGGGCGGAGCCGGTGGCCGATGGCGGCTACGGCGCCGCGCTGCTGCTGGACGGCTGGGCCATGCTCAGCAGGGCCGAGCTGCGCTCCGGCGAGGAGGCGCTGCGCAGGTGGATGACCGCCGCCGCGCTGGTCCGGCCGGGGCCGCAGGGCGGCCGGGTGGTGGTGATCGCGGACTCGACCCTGGTCGGCGTGCAGGCGCTGATCCGCTGGGACCCGGTGTGGCACGCGGAGGGTGAGCTGAACAGCCGGGCCGAGCTGGGCTTCCCGCCCGCCATGCGGATGGCCGCTGTGGACGCCAACCCGAAGGCGCTCGGCGACCTGCTGGACGCGCTGCGGCTGCCCGACGGCGCGGAGATCCTCGGACCGGTGCCGATCGAGCCGCCGCCGCACGGCCCGCCGACCGAGGAACGGGAGCGGGCGTTGATCAGGGCACCCCGAGAACAGGGCGGGGCGCTGGCCGGCGCGCTGTTCGCCGCGGTCAAGCTGCGCACGGCGCGTAAGGAGACCGATCCGGTGCGGGTCCAGCTCGACCCGCTGGAGCTGGTCTAGGAGTAGGGCCCTCGGGGTTGCGCTACGTCTGTGGGATGACCCGTGTACGTTCTGCCGGATGCCCAGGTCGCAGGCCTGAACGCGACCTGCGGACGACGCGCGCGCAGGCGTTGACCGGCGATCGTGGTGGCACACCGGAAACAACGGAGGACACCATGACCATCACGCACACCGGCGTGGCGCCGGAACACGATCCGGAGCCGGCCGCTCCCGCTGCCGGCAACGCGTTGCGCACCGCTGGCAAGTTCGTCGGCAACTTCGCGGTCGCGCTGGTGCTGACCGTGCTGCTCGGCACCGACGCGGATCTCTGACCGACACGACACGCCGCTCGCCTAGACTGGACTGGATGAGTGTGCCAGCCTGTCGAAGGAGTTTCCCAGCGTGACGGTGCAGCCGATCCGGCTTTTCGGCGACCCGGTGCTGCGCACCCGCGCGGCTGAGGTCGTCGATTTCGACAAGGAACTTCGCGTCCTGGTCAAGGATCTGTTCGACAGCATGGCCGAGCAGGGCGGGGCGGGTCTCGCCGCTCCGCAGATCGGCGTCGGCCTGCGGGTGTTCACCTACCACATCGGCGACGACCAGCACGGACATCTGGTGAACCCGACCTGGAACGTGATCGGCGACGGCTACCAGATCGGGCCGGAGGGGTGTCTGTCCATTCCGGGTCTCGCGTGGGACTGCAAGCGACACGAGCACGTGGTGGCGACCGGCTGGAACATGCACGGCGAGCCGGTGACCGTCGAGGGCACCGAGAAGCTGGCCCGCTGCATCCAGCACGAGACCGATCACCTGGACGGCGTGCTGTTCGTGCAACGACTGGACCCGGAGACGCGTAAGCGCGCGCTCAAGGAGATCCGCGAGTCCGAATGGTTCGGCGGTAGCGTTCCGGTGATCAAACAGAGTCCGCACGCCATCTTTGGTGGGGCCAGCTGAGATGAGGTTGGTCTTCGCCGGCACGCCGGACGCGGCGGTGCCGTCCCTGCGGGCATTGGTTGATTCGCCCGATCACGAGGTGGTCGCGGTGGTGACCAGGCCGGACGCGCCGGCCGGTCGTGGCAAGGCGGTGCACCGCTCGGCGGTGGGCCTGGTCGCCGACGAGTACGGCATCGAGGTGCTGAGCCCGCGCAAGGCGGGCGATCCGGACTTCCTGGCCAGACTGACCGAACTCGCCCCGGACTGCTGTCCGGTGGTGGCCTACGGCGCGCTGCTGCCGAGTTCGGCGCTGGCCATCCCCAAACACGGTTGGGTGAACCTGCACTTCTCGTTGCTGCCCGCGTGGCGCGGTGCCGCGCCGGTACAGGCCGCGATCAGGCACGGCGACGAGATCACCGGCGCGACCACGTTTCAGATCGTCAAGGAACTCGACGCCGGTCCGACGTACGGCATGGTGACCGTGGCGATCGGCGAGACCGAGACGGCCGGCGAACTGCTCAGCAGGCTGGCGGTTGTCGGCGCCCAACTGCTGGTCGATACGGTGGACGGCATCGCGTCGGACGGGTTGCGCGCCGCGGAGCAGCCCGAGGACGGGATCAGCTACGCCCCGAAGGTGACCGTCACGGACGCACACGTGGATTTCGGCGCACCGGCGTTCGCGGTCGACCGGTTGCTGCGCTCGGTCACCCCGGATCCGGGTGGCTGGGGCGTGTTCCGGGGCGAGCGGATCAAGCTCGGCCCGGTCAGCCTGGTCGACCCCGCTGATCTTTCCGGGCACGATCCGCTGCCGGCGGGCGAGGTGGTCGTGCAGCGCAAGCGAGTGCTGGTGGGTACCGCGACGGCGCCGGTGGCGCTCGGCACGGTGCAGGCCGCAGGCAAGAAGCGGATGCCGGCGACGGACTGGGCGAGAGGGATCCGGATCGAGCCGGGGGAGCGACTGTCGTGAGCGCGGGCCGGTCAGTTCAGTGAGGAGCAGAAGGTGACCACACCACGGCGGCGTCCGTCCCGACCGAGGACGCCGCATCCGCCGGGCCGCAGGATCGGTCCGCGCCGGCCCCCGGTCGAGGATCCCGCGCGCCAGGCCGCACTGGACACGCTGCGCGCGGTGCGCGAGCGCGACGCCTACGCCAACCTGGTGCTGCCCGGCCTGCTGCGCCAGCGCAGGATCATCGGCCGCGACGCGGCGCTGGCCACCGAACTCGCCTACGGCGCCTGCCGAGCCATGGGCCTGCTCGACGACGTGCTCGCCGCCTGCGCGGACCGCCCGTTGTCCACTGTGGATGGTCCGGCACTCGACGCGCTGCGGCTTGGCGCCTACCAGTTGCTGCGCACCAGGATTCCCGCGCACGCCTCGGTGGCGGCCACCGTCGACCTGGTGCGCGGCACGGACGGTTCGCCGGTCGCCGGGTTCGTCAACGCGGTGCTGCGCAAGGTGTCCGAATGCGACGAACAGGCGTGGGTCGCCAAGCTCGCCCCGGACGCCACCGCCGACCCGGTCGGCCATCTCGCCTTCGCCACCGCGCATCCCAAGTGGATCGCGCAGGCGTTCGCGGTCGCGCTCGGCGACACCGGCGACGGCCTGTCCGACGCGCTGGCCGCCGACGACGAGCGGCCGGTCGTGCACCTGCTGGCCCGGCCCGGCGAGGTGAGTGCCGAGGAACTGGCCGCGATGACCGGCGGCGAGGTCGCCCCCTACTCGCCCTACGGCGTGCACCTTGAGCCGGGCGCCGGTGACCCGGCGGACCTGGATCCGGTGCGCGAGCACCTGGCCAACGTGCAGGACGAGGGCAGCCAGCTGTGCGCGCTCGCGTTGTCCCGCGCGCCGTTGGAGGGCTCGGACGAGCACTGGCTCGACCTGTGCGCGGGCCCCGGCGGCAAGGCGGCGCTGCTGGCCGCGCTGGTGAAGTTCAACGGCGGCATGCTGGACGCGGTCGAGCGTGCTCCGCACCGCGCCGAACTGGTCCGCGAGGTCACCAAGGAACTGCCGGTCACCGTGCACGTCGACGACGGCCGCGACCCCGACCTCAAGCACGGCAGCTTCGACCGGGTGCTGGTCGACGCGCCGTGCACCGGACTCGGCGCGCTGCGGCGACGGCCGGAGGCGCGCTGGCGGCGCAAGCCGGGCGACGTGCCGGAACTGGCCAAGCTGCAACGCGAACTGCTGCTCTCCGCGCTGCGCCTGGTCCGGCCGGGCGGCCTCGTCGCGTACGTGGTGTGCTCGCCGCACGTGTCCGAGACCACCGGTCTGGTCACCGACGTGCTCCGGCGCAGTGGCGCGGAACAGTTGGACACCAGAGAGTTCTTCCCGGGCGTGCCGAATCTCGGCAACGGCCCGTTCGTCCAGCTGTGGCCGCACCTGCACGGCACGGACGCGATGTTCTGCGCGCTGCTGCGCCGTCCCTCGTGAAACCGCGAAAACAGACGCTGATCGGACTCGTCTCCTCCGGGGCGGGCGGGGTCGACGCACGGCTGCGCCGTGAACTCGTCGAGCCCGCGCTGCGCAGGGGTTGGCAGCTCGCGGTCGTGTTCACCCCGGTCGCCGCGACCTGGTTCGCGGCGACCGGTGAACTGGATCGGATCGCCGCACTGACCGATCTGCCGGTGCGGTCGCGGCCGCGACTGCCAGGTGAACCCAAGCCGTACCGGATTCCGGACGGCTTTCTTTTTGCCCCGGCCACCGCAAACTCGATCGCCAAGCTCGCCCTTGGCATCGCGGACAACCAGGCGCTGAGCAACCTCGGCGAGGCGCTCGGCCTGCGCCTGCCGCTGGTGGTGCGGCCGCAGGCGGGCAAGGCGCAACGCGATCATCCCGCGTTCGCAGGGCACCTGGCCACGCTCGCGGCCGCCGGCGCGCTGATCGCGGACGCGCCAGCGGAGCACGACTGGGAACCGTTGCTGGACGTGCTGGACGAACTGCTGCTGAAGGGAACGGGATGAGCAGGAAGCGCAAGATCAGTGTGATCTCGCTCGGAGGCACGATCGCCATGACCTCGCGCTCCGGCGGCGGCGTCGTGCCGAAGCTGAGCGCGGAGGACCTGATCGCGTCCGTGCCGGGCCTGCACGACACCGGCGTGCGACTGACCGCGCAGAGCTTCCGCTCGGTCGCCGGCTCCGCGGTGGGCTTCGCGGATCTGGCCGAACTCGCCGAGCTGATCACCCAGCAGATCGAGGAGGGCGCGGACGGCATCGTGGTCACCCAGGGCACCGACTCCATCGAGGAGACCGCGTTCTTCCTGGACATGACCGTCGGCGCGGACACGCCGATCGTGGTGACCGGCGCGATGCGCGCCGCTTCGCAGGCCGGCCCGGACGGCCCGGCGAACCTGCTGGCGGCGGTGCAGGTAGCGGCCAGCGACGAGGCGGCGGGGCAGGGCGTGCTGGTGGTGTTCTGCGACGAGATCCATGCCGCGCGCCTGGTCCGCAAGACGCACACCACGTCGCCTGCCACGTTCGTCTCCGGCGGGTTCGGCCCGCTCGGTCAGGTCGTCGAGGGCAAACCGCGGCTGCTGCGGATCACCGAGCACGTGCCGAACATCCCGATCGGCGCGACATTGGCCGAGCGCAAGGTCGCGGTGATCCCGATGGGTCTCGGTGACGACGGTGAACTGCTGCGTCGCGCGGCGGGCGGGTTCGCCGCCCTGGTGATCGCGGCGATGGGCGTGGGGCATGTGCCGGACGCGGTGCTGCCGACCTTGTTCGAGCAGGTCAAGTCGGTGCCGGTGGTGTTGGCCTCGCGCACCGGGTCCGGGCCGGTGCTGCGCTGGACCTACGGTTTTCCCGGCTCAGAGCGGGACCTGCGCGATCACGGCCTGATCGGCGCCGGGTTCCTCGACCCGTACAAGGCACGGATCCTGTTGCAGCTGCTCGTCGCGGCGGGCGCGAGCCACCACGAGATCGTCGGCACGTTCGCCCATTTCGAGTAGTGCCCCTACGGCCGGCTGGCCGTCTTTTCCCGTAATTTCGGGCAAAAATCCCCCAGCGCTACGCGATCCGGATAAGAAGGTCGCGTGGCTACCTTGCGTTCTCGACTGGTCGCAGACCGCCACTCGGCCGGGCGCGGACGGCACGTCGCCGCGGACCCGGCCGGCGATCGTTCCGGCTTCGACGTGCTCCTCCCTGAGGAGGCTGCAAAGTGAAATTACGGAACACTGGCCGGCCGGGCGCGCGTCGGGTGCGGCGCGCCGCGCTGGCGCTCACGATCGGCGCCGTGACCGGACTGTCCGGCATGGGCATCGCCACCGCGCACGCGAGCCCGAACCTGTCCGCGACCCCGTTGGCACCGACCAGCGCGGGCCGCGTGATCACGCTGATCACCGGCGACCAGGTGCTGCTGCGCCAGGACGGCACGTACCGCGTGCTCGCCGCGCCCGGCAACACCGGTTCGCTGGACACGTATCGGACCGGCACCGGCGACCGGTACTTCGTGCCGGCCGCCGCCGCACCCTATCTCGCCCGCGAACTCGACCCGTCGCTGTTCGACGCGAACGCCCTCGCCACGGCCAACGCCACCAACCAGGTACCGCTGGTGTTGACCTTCGCCGCCGGCAGCACACCCACCGCGCCCTCGGGCGTCACGCTCACCTCGGTCAGCGGCAGCACCGCGACCGGCTACCTGACCCGGTCCTCCGGCCCCGCGTTCGCGGCCGCGCTGCGTGCCGCCCTCGGCGCGGACCACGCCAACGGCAAGCCGGCCGGCAGCACGCCGCTGGCACCCGGCCTGACCCACATCGGCCTTGCCGGCGCGGCAACCCCACCTGTGGTCACGCCGCAGTACCCGTTGCACATCCTGCAGATCAACACCGACGACCTGACCGGCAAGCCGACCGACCTCGCGAACGTGTTCCTCGTCGACGGCAACAACGTGAGCGCGTTCGGCTCGTTCGTGGCGATCGGCGCCGGCATCGGCAAGGTCGCGGTGCCGGCGGGCACCTACACCGCGGTCGCCGGCTTCGACGACATCGACAGCAAGGGCAACTGGACCTCGTCGCACACGGTCGTGCGGGAGGTGACCGTGCCGAGCAACGGCAACGCGAGCCTCACGATCAACGAGAACGCGGCAACCGCGCGGGTGGGCGTCACCGTGCCGAAACCGGCGGACGCGCAGTTCCTGGTTGTCAACTACCTGCGCGTCGACTCGGCCGGCAACGGGTCCAGCTTCGCGCAGATCAACGTCGGCGCGCCCCCGCCCACCTATGTCAGCCCGACCGCCGCGCCGGCCTCCGGCACGCTGGACTACCTGGTCAACTGGATCGGCACCGCGCACGATCCCAGCCAGCACTACCGGTACGACGTGGCGTTCGGCTCGAACAAGGGCATTCCCGCCAACGAGCAGGACACCGTGACCGCCAACCAGCTCGCGATCGTGCACGACCACTTCTCGGCCGACCCGGCGACCAAGAAGGCGCCCGGATCGCTGCTGGTCGGTGCCACGGATCCGCTGCTCGCGCGCTACGGCGGCTGGAGTGCGGGCGGCCCGTCGCCGATGCCGGGCGACATCACCGACTACCTCGCCTCGTCCGTCGGCGGCCTCTGGCAGGTCAACGTGGTCGACGCCAACGAACTGGCGTTCGCTGGCGACGTCACCCACTACGCGACCGGCCACCAGTACGACGTCGACTGGTCGCACGGGCCGATCGCGCCCAACCTCGGCCAGCACACCGGCTACCTGTACTGCCTTGCCTGCACGGCGGGCAGCACCCTGCAACTGGGCGTCAACCCGATCGGCGACAGCGACCCGACGCACGCGGGCGAGCTGTACACCCAGCCGACCAGTTCACACTTCACGCTCTACCGCAACGGCACCAAGGTGTTCGACAAGGACGGCTACGACGGCGCGCAGCTGGAGAACATGCCGACGACGCCGGCCACCTACCGGGCGGTGTTCGACCTGAACCTGACCGGGCTCCCCGGAATCAGCCAGTCCACGGTCACGCACACCGACCTGACCGTGCCGTACGACCCGAAGGCGACCAGGGGCAGCACCCTGCCCAGCGAGTCGTCCTGTGCCGGCCAGTCCGCGCGCACGCCGTGCGTCGTGCTGCCCGTGCTCGACCTGAACTACCACCTGGCCACCGACGAGAACAACGGCAGCACCAGCCCGGTGCAGGTGCTGAGGCTGCGGGTCGGGCACGTCAGCTACGACGGTGCCGGTTCACGCGCGCCGATCACGTCGGCCCGCGTCTCGGTGTCCTTCGACAACGGCGCCACCTGGAAGCCGGTGCCGACCATCGGTTTCGCAGGCGACTACGTGGCGTTGTTGGCGAACCCGAAGTCGGGCAGCCCGTCGATCAAGGTGACCGCGACCGACGCCGACGGTGGCTCGATCACCCAGACCGTGACCAACGCCTACACCATCGAAGGGGCAACGTCATGAAGCGCGCAATCCTGACCGGGGTGCTGGTCCTGGCGGCCACGACCCTGTCCGTGTTACCGGCGTTACCGGCGACCTCGGCACCGGCCCAACCGAGCAACGTCCGCGACGTGTGCGGCGCGGCCGCGCCGGGATTCGCGCGCTGCTTCGCCGAGGTCCGTACCGACACCGGCAACCACGCGCTCGCCGCGCACGCGTTGCCGGCCGGCTACGGTCCAGCCGATCTCCGCTCCGCGTACAAGCTGCCGGCCACCGGTGGCGCCAACCAGACCGTGGCCATCGTGGACGCGGGCGACGACGCGAAAGCAGAGGCCGACCTCGGCGTCTACCGCGCCACCTACGGCCTGCCCGCCTGCACAACGGCCAACGGCTGCTTCCGCAAGGTCAACGAGCACGGTAAGGCCGGCCCGCTGCCCGGTGACCTTGGCTGGGGCATCGAGATCTCGCTCGACCTCGACATGGTGTCCGCAGCCTGCCCGCAGTGCCACATTCTGTTGGTCGAAGGCGATGCCGCGAGCTTCGACGGTCTCGGCACGTCCGAGAACACCGCGGTCGCGTTGGGCGCCAACGAGGTGTCCAACAGCTACGGCGGCACCGAGTTCGGCGGGAGCAACGCCTACGCCGCCGACTACGCGCATCCGGGCGTTGCGATCCTGGCCTCGTCCGGTGACTACGGTTACGACGTGCCGAACGTGCCGGCCGCATACTCCAGCGTTGTCGCGGTCGGTGGCACCTCGCTGGCCAAGGCGAACAACGCGCGCGGCTGGACCGAGACCGCCTGGCGCGGCGCGTCCAGCGGTTGCTCGGCCTGGGTGGGCAAGCCGTCCTGGCAGTCCGATCCGAACTGCCCCGGCCGGATGGTCGCGGACGTCGCGGCCGACGCCGACCCCAACACCGGGCCTGCCGTGTACGACTCGTTCGACAAGCAGAACTGGGTGGTGGTCGGCGGCACGAGCGCGGCATCGCCGTTCCTCGCCGGCGTGATCGGCCTGGCCGGCAACCCCGGCCAGTACCCGAACGCGTCCTACTTCTACCACCACGCCGCGCAGCTCAACGACGTGGCCAGCGGCAACAACAGCGGCGCAGCGGACTGCGGTGGCGACTACCAGTGCAATGCCGTGCGGGGCTACGACGGCCCGACCGGCAACGGCACCCCGAACGGGATCGCCGGGTTCTGAGCACAGCCAACGTGGGGGGCCGGTCGACCGGCCCCCCACGTTGGTAACAAACCCCTCTCACCGGTTTGCCGGGTGCCTGAAGATCGGTATGGTGGCTGGTCGCGGTAGGTCGACGGGGGCGGGGTTGCAGGTGGCGTTGGATTCGCAGATCGGGCTCGTTGGCCGGGACGACATCGCAGCGCTGATCGAACTGCTGATGAAGTGGCGCACCCGGCGCCAACTGCCGGTGCTGGTCGCGTTCGGGCCGGGCGGCAGCGGCAAGACCGCGCTGCTGGACCACGTGCAGCGCCGCTACCGGGACATGCCACTAGCCAGGGTCAACCTGGACGAGGCCGGTTCGCTGCGCTGCGAGGACATCCTCACCGCGATCTTCGACGACCTGCGCTCGTTCACCCATCCCGAGTTCGGCCGGATCCAGTTGCCGCGCTACGCGCTGGCGCGGCTGGCGATGATGTGCGAATCACCCGGTCCCGACGACAACGACCCGTTCGAGTCGACCCGGCAGCTGCTGGCCCGGCGCGCGGACAGCCTCCCGCAGGCCGCGCGCTCGTTCGCCGAGGTCGCCGGCCTGATTCCCGGGCAGCACCGGTTGGGGCGGGTGTTCCGGCCGTTGGTGCACTGGCTGGCCGCGCTGGGCGTGGTCGCGCCCGCCTGGCTGCGCCGCTTTCTGGTCGGCGCCACGATGGCACACGCGCTGACCTGGTTCGAACGAGCGGCCGCTGGGCCGAACCTGCTCGACCTCGCGCAGGGCAACCGGGTCGACGCTGCGTTCGTCCGGCTGCGCAGGCTCGTGCATGCCAACGCCTACACCGATCACACCAGGGACGACCGGGAGCGCGTCGACCGGCTGCTGGTGGCCGCGTTCGTCGCGGACGTCGCCGAGGCATTCCGGGGCAGGCGCAGGCGGCGCACCAACTGTGTGCTGCTGCTGGACGGCGCGGATCTGCTGGAACCGTTCGAGTACAGCATGTTCGAGGCGAGCAGAGGAGTCTTTCCCGCACCGGAGACGGATTTCCTCCAGTTGCTCGCGGAGGCACGGCTGGCCGAGCCGGACGCGCCGCTGCTGGTGATCGCCACCAAACAGTCCTCTTCGGAGCTTGCCGAGATCGAGCCGTCGGAGAAGGTGGTGCCGGCCGACGGGGTCGAGCTGACCGCGACCGAGATCGCGATGGCGCGCTACGAGGTCTGGTCACAGCGTTTTGCCGCCGCCCGCGTGGTCGGCAACTCCTACTTCCCGTTGCGGTTGCGGCCGTTCACGCTGGCCCAGACCGAACAGTTCGTTGTCGAGTGGAACCGGCGGCAGGGCAGTACCGGCGCGTCCCGGATCCTGCTCGCCGAACTGCACGAGGTCACCAAGGGGCATCCGCTCGCGGTGCGGCTGGCCATCGAGGCGATCAACCTGGACTACCAGCGCACCCTGGTGCAGCCCTCCGTGCGCAGCGTGTTCGGTCAACGCATTCCTGGCGAGGCGGTGCAGATCGGCGAGTACCTGCTCGCGCGGTTCCTCCAGCGGTTCCGGGTCGGCGAGGAGGTGGAGGAGCGCGTCAAGACCAGGGCGGTGCTGGCCAGGCTGGCCGCGCCGAGGCTGATCGACGAGCAGGCCATCGCGCTGCTCGCCCCGGACCTCGACCCGCGCGACACGTTCCTCCGGTTGCGCCACTACAGCTTCGCGGAACTGTTCGAGCGAGACAGTGTCATCACCGATCCCCTGACCGGGGCGCACACCATCCGAGACCGCTACCTCACCCTACATCCGCTGCTGCGTGACCTGCTGGCCAGAACGCTGCTGTCCGAGCTGGCGCCGGGTTTGCTGTCCTACCACGAGGTGCACACGCTGCTGCGGCAGCGCTACCACGCCGACCACAACCGGGCCGCCGAGCTGTACCACACGCTCGCCATCGGCGACGTGGCTGCGGTGGCCGCGCAGCTCAAGCAGGAGGTGCAGTCCAGCAGGGCGGGCTGGCCGGCGATGCTGGAGCAGATCGCCGAGGCGCCGACACCGGACCGGCCGCAGCCGCGCCGCGTCGAACGGTTCGACCGGCTGCGCCACCGCTTCGACGCGTCCGTGCGCCGCGAGGTCGCCACCGTGCGGGACCTGGTCGAGGACATGTGGCGGCTGCGCTCGGCCACCAGCACAGCGCAGCACACCGTGGAGATGTTCGAGCGGATCGCCAAGGACTACGTGGCAATCGGTGAGGTGGTCGCGCCGGAGAACGACACCACAGCGCTGGAGGAGCGGGACAACTACCAGCGGCTGGCGGAGACCGCGACCGACCGTGCCCTGCCGCGCAACGCCGAACCGCTGCCGAACTACGTGCTGGCTGAGGAGAAGTTCCCCTATCCCAGCGTGCTGTTCAAGCCGCGCACCGTGCACCGCGTCGCGCTGGCCGCCGTGGTGTTGCTGGTCGCCGGTTATCTCACCGTGTTCGGCGTGCAGCTGAACAACGACTGCATCTCCGGCAACCCGTTCGACGCGATCAGCCTCGGCTCGTCCGTGCTCAACCCCAGCACCACGCTCAACAAGACGTCGACAGGTGAATGCGTCGGCGTGACCGACAGCGTGAGCACCTTCGCCTATGCCAGCGGTGATCCGGCCGACCCGACAGAAGCCGAGGAGGTCAGCGAGATCAACGCCCTCGGCGCGCTGATCTACCAGCAGAACCAGCGCGTTGTCGACCAGACCGACGCGAGCAGGCGGCTGCCCTACGTCACGGTGGTCGTGGCGACGATGTTCAGTTCCGCGAACCAGCAACCGTTCCTGGACCTCTCGGTGGGAGTGAACGAGCTGCGCGGCGCGTATCTGGCCCAGGAGCAGTGGAACCAGCTGGACACCGCGCAGCGCAAACCCCCGTTCTTCGTGCGCATCCTGCTGGCCAACTTCGGCGGCGACTCGCTCTACGCCGCCCAGGCGGCCACACAGATCCAGCAGCTCGCCGAGCACGACTCGTCCGTGCTCGCGGTGACCGGCATGGGCCAGACCCGCGAACAGACGGTGAGCGCGGCGACCGTGCTCGGCACCGCGACCGGCACCTGGACCGGCATCCCGGTGATCACCTCGGCGCCGAGCGGCGACGCGTTGGCCGACAAGGACTACGTGTTCATGACCGCGGCCACCAACGACCGCCAGGCCGATGTGGGCACCGCGTTCGCGCTCAGCCACTTCCCGAACCGCAGGCTGTTCGTGATCTACGACCCGAACGACCTGTACTCAAGCGATCTCCAGTCCGCCTACGCGCGTTCGCTCGCCGACGCCGGCATCCCACAGGCGACCGCGGAGATCTACGACGCGAACTCGACCGACACCCGGCAGTCGCTGAGCGGCATCGTCGCCGACATCTGCTCGCACAACACCGCGCAGGCGCCGCTGATCCTCTACGCGGGCCGCGCGAACGAGCTGCCCACGTTCATGGACCTGTTGCAGGGCAACACCTGCGACCAGCGCGCGGTCGTGCTCGGCGACGACGACCTCACCCAGGAGGAGACCAACGGCTACGCCGACCTGGCCAGCATCGGGAACTTCGTGGACGGCAGGCTGTACTTCACCTCGTTCGGCCCGACAAGGGACGGCTGGCAGCAACTGCTGGCCAAGAGCACGCTGCCCGCCGATCTGCGCAGCAAGGAACAGAGCGCGGAGACCGGTTTCTTCACCGCCTACGCGCAGGTGGCGAGCACGCAGCACGCCGAGGGCGGCAAGGCGTACCAGAGCCCGCCGAACGGGCACATCATGCTGGCCTACGACGCCGTCAACCTGGCGGTGGCCGCGGTCCAGAGCGGCGTGTCCGGCACACAGCTGCCCACCCGCGCCCAGGTGTACGACGCGCTGCGGGACATGGTGGGCAGCCACGCCTACCCGGGCGTGAGCGGCCCGATCGACTTCGGCACGACCGATCCGACCCCGTTGAACAAGGGCGGCTACGACGCGACCAAGCTGGTCGTGGTGCAGCAGGTGCGCAAGGACCCGAACAGCGGCAGGCTCGGCTCGGCCTACGTCTACAGCCAGCCATGATCTAGTCACCCGCGGCGACCGAGGCGACCGCCGACGTGCGCAGCGCGGCCATGGTCGGCAGCAGCGTGGCGCCAAGGCTGAGCACCACCGCGCCGACCGCGACCGCCAAGTACACCCACCACGGCCCGTGCGGCACCGGCGAACCATCGGCGGCGAGACCGAACGGCACCAGGACGGCAACGCCGATCGCGGTGCCCAGCACGATCCCGCTCAGCGCGACCAGCAGGCCCTCGACGCCGACCATGCCCAGGATCTGCCGGTTCGTCGACCCGACCAGCCGATGCAGCGCGAACTCGCCCCTGCGTCGGTTTGTGGCCATCACCAACGTGTTGACCAGCGCGATCACCGCATAGCCGACGATCATGGCGACCAGCAGGTAGTTGATCCATTCGCTGGTCTGCTCCTGGTTCGCGAACTGGGCGGCGAGCGCGGTGCGGTCCTCGACCACCAGGCCGGGTTGCTGTGCGGCCAGTGCGGCGAGGTTGGCGGTGAGCCGTGCGGTGCTCGTGCCGGGCGCAGCGGTGACCAGGATCTGCGGCAGCAGACCGCTGGTCAGGTGCGGGACGATCGTCTCGGCGGGCATCAGGATGGTGTCGTAGCCGCGTCGCTCGGTGAGCAGCGCGACGATCCTCGGGTTGACCAACGTGCCGTCACCGAGCCGGATCGCGATGGTGCGGCCGAGCGACACGCGCTGGTCGGCCGCGATATCGGTGGGCAGGGCGATGGTGTCGCCGGTCAGGTCGGCGAGACTGCCGCTGGTCACGATCGTTGCGGTGGTCCGCGTTGCCGCGTCCGCGCCGATGCCCTGCACCGGGTAGTCGTTCACGTCTGGCTCGCGATCGTGCTTGCTCTGCGCGTCGACGTCGCTTCGATCGGTCAGATAGCCCGTGGTGCTGGCGAACGCGGACGCCGCCGCGACGCCCTGCGTGTGCGCAACGGTGTCCACCAGGCTCATCGGCAGGCCGCCGGTGCTGCTCGCCACGACAGCGTCGGCTCGCAGGCTCGACGCGTACTCGGCCTCCGCGTCCGCGACCGACGTGGTCTGTAGGTAGATCATGGCGATGGCCATGCCGGTGGCCAGCATGATCGGCACGACCGCGCCAGCGGAGCGGATCTTCGCGGCCCGCGCGTTCAACACCGCGAGATACCCGGCGAGGCCGGTGAACGAGCGTAGCGGCCAGCCGAACACCGCGGTGCACAACCGGCACAGCCCCGGCCCGAGCAGCGCCAACGCGCACGCCCACAGGATCGCCGACGGACCCGCCGTGCTGGCCGCGACCGGCCCGGCCAGCACGGTCGCCGTCACGATCGCCAACGCGGCGCCGCCGCCGAGGCAGGCGATGGCCGCGGTCAGCCGAATCCAGCTCAGCCAGTGCCTCGGCAGCGACGCCTCGGCGAGTGCCTCGGTCGGTTTGGCGCGCGCCGCACGGTTGGCGGCCACCAACCCGGCCAGGAGCGCGGTGACCAACCCGATGCCGACCGCGCTGATCGTCGGTATCCAGCCCTGGTGGAACTGGATGGCGGGGGAGATGACCCCGTTCGCGCCCAGCTGCCCGCTCAGCCATCTGCCCGCCGCCTGGCCGGGGAAGTAGGCGAGGCCGGTGGCCAGCGCCGCGACAACGAGCACCTCGACCATGATCATTCGACGCACCTGGTTGGGGGTGCTGGCGATCGCCCGCAGCAGCGCGAGTTCCCGTTGCCGCTGCTGGATGGACAGGCCGAGCGTGGCACCGACCACGAAGATCGCGATGGCTATCGCCAACCCGCCGAAGACGCCGGCCAGCGCGACCAGGTTGTCGCCGCCATTGATCGCGCCCGCGATCTCCGCCTGCCCGCGATCGTCCCCGGTCAACGCTACAGCGTTGTGTCCACTCAGGCCAATGTTCAGCCGTTGTGCCAACGCGTCGACATCCGTGCCCGGCGTGGTCAGCACGCCGATCGAGTCGATCTTGCCGGGGCTGTTCAGCAGCGTGTCGGCCTCGTCGTCGGTGAAGAACACCGTTGCCGGATCGGCGGTTTTCGCGTGCACAAGGCCGACAACGTGGAAGTCCCGCGCGCCACCCGCGACCGCAAGCCGAACCTCGTCGCCGACCGAGACACCCAGGCCCGCGTCGGCCACCACGTCGTCGTTCGCGCTCGGCGCGGTACCGGAGGTCAACATGTACGGCGCGAGCCGAGCGGACGCCCAACCGTGCCCTGTGGACAGTTGACCAAGTTTTCCGTTGTGCAACAACGTCGCTGGGAAGGACACGTCCGGAACCGCCGCCGCGACGCCGGGCACGGCCGCGATCGTGCCGACGAGGCCGGTGTCGATCCGCACCCGCTCCGGCAGGTCCGCGCCCGAGCCGTTGGCGCCGGACGACTGGTCGCCGGTGACCACGATCGGCGCACCAGCAAGGCGTTGCGGTGCGATGGCCGTGCGGATGCCGGTCTCCATCAGCCCGCCGCACGCCATGACGATCGTCGCGCCGAACAACAACGCGATGAACGACGCGACAAATCCGCCGGTGCGAAAACGCAACGTGCGCAGCGCGAGCCGGACCATCACGCCACCCCACTCGGCGCAAGCGGACCGCGCCGCTCGGCCAGTGCGCCAAGGTGCGTCATGCGTTCCGCGACCGAGGCAACGGTCGGCTTGGCGAGTTCGCTGACGAACCGGCCGTCCGCGAGGAACACCACCCGGTCCGCGTACGCGGCCGCGACCGGATCGTGGGTGACCATGACAACGGTCAGTCCGGCCTGCCGCACGGTTTCCCGCAGCAGGCCGAGCACCTCGCGCGAGGTGCCGGTGTCCAGCGCGCCGGTCGGTTCGTCGCCGAACACGACGGCGGGCCGGGTGATCAGCGCGCGGGCGATCGCCACCCGCTGCTGCTGGCCACCGGACAGTTCGCCCGGCCGCCGGTTCACCTTGTCGGCCAACCCGACCCGCGCGAGCACGTCGAGCACTGCCGCGCGCTTCGGCCTGCGCCCGGCAAGGCGCAGCGGCAGTGTCACGTTCTCCAGCACGGTGAGCGCGGGCAACAGGTTGAACGCCTGGAACACGAAGCCGATGCGCTCGCGGCGCAGTTCGGTCAGCTTCCGCTCGGACAGGCCGGTCAGTTCCTGACCGTCCAGCAGCACCGAACCCGAACCCGGCCGGTCAAGGCCGGCCGCACAGTGCAGAAAAGTCGACTTGCCGGACCCGGACGGCCCCATCACCGCGGTGAAGCTTCCCTCGCGGAAACCGATCGTCACCCCGTCCAGCGCGCGTACGCCGGTGCGCTGGTTGCCGTAAACCTTCACCACGTCGTGCAACCGCACGATCTCCCCATTCATACCGACAAAGGTAGGAAGATCGCGCGCGGCGAACCATGGTGCGACCCGGCCAACGCGAAGTGGGGTATACCCCACCGGCACGGCGTGACCAAAAGAAACATCACCGAGGCGGAACGTTATTCAGCAAGAACGTTGTACGCCAAGAAGATCCAGTGGGCGTAAGCAATCTCCACAACCGGGGGCCGGTCACCGCAGTGCGGGCCGGTCCCCGGTTGGGTTGGAGAACATGCGCCGAGCTTGATCAGCTGAGCGCGGAGAGCAGCGCGGCACGCTGCCGGTCGCCGAGGCCAGCGGCCCGACGCTCGGCCGGGATGCCGGCTTCTTCGAGGACCGCGGCCACTTTGGCCGGTCCGTAGCCGGGCAGGGCCTTGACCAGCTGCGCCACCTTGGTCTTGCCGACGATCGCGTCCGTCTTGGCGCGCGAGAGAACCGCGGGGATCGTCTCGGAACCGGCCTTGATGTCGTTCAGCAGCTTGGTGCGTGCCTGCCTGGCCTCGGCGGCCTTGGCCAATGCAGCCTGGCGCTGCTCGGGGGTCAGGTTAGGGAGAGCCACTCGTCGTCTTCCTTCCATTCAGGACAGTCCATCCGCGCGTGTCACGCGTGGTTGGCAACCCATCATGACGCCTCACCCTGCCACGTCCGGCAACGACACGTCGAACAGGGGGCGCGACCTCGCTGTTCGTTTGCCCACGTCGGACGCTCACCGGACGCGCACAGCGGGCTTTTGGTAACGCCCTGTGGATGGCGAGCGTCGACAGGTAGTGCCCGAAAGGGTGACACGAGCCGACTTCGGCCGTTTCGGATGGGCGCGGAGTGACCAATGTCAACGAGGTCACGCTGATCGGTCAGTGATCACGCCCTGACGGCCGGAATCGGCCGTTGAGCTGGGTGAGTTCAGCACATCGAGGCAATCCGGAACGCCTCCGTCCACCCTGCGCCACGCTTCCGGACGGCGGCTCTTGTGCGTCGTGCCCGGTTGGCAGAGGCTGTGCACGAGGGGGATCGCGGTCCGTGAACGGTGAGAGAGGGTGCGGCGTGACTCAGGTGGGTTCCTCGGAATCGTCGGCGACCAAGACATTTCGGCAGGCAAGGGATTTCCTGCTGAACCGGCGGGACAGCTACGACCTCGCCTACCGGGACTTCCGCTGGCCGGAATTCACCGAGTTCAACTGGGCGCTCGACTGGTTCGACGCGGTCGCCGCGACCGAGCCGACGGCATCGCGGCCCGCCCTGTGGATCGTCGAGGAGGACGGCACCGAGGTCCGCTACTCCTTCGCCGAGATGTCCGCCCGGTCCAACCAGGTGGCGAACTGGCTGCGCTCGCTCGGGGTCGGCAGGGGCGACCGCCTGATTCTCATGCTCGGCAACCAGACCGAACTCTGGGAGACCATCCTGGCCGCCATCAAGCTCGGCGCGGTGGTCATCCCGGCCAGCACCCTGCTCGGCCCGAACGACCTCACCGACCGGGTGGACCGGGGCAACGCAAGGCACGTGGTGGTGCGCGCGGTGGACGCGCCCAAGTTCGCCAAGGTCGGCGGCGACTACACCCGTGTAGCAGTCGGCGAGGCGGTCGACGGCTGGCACAACTACGCCGACGCCTACGACGCCTCGACGGAGTTCGCGCCGGACGGCTGTCACGCGCGGCCACCGACACGCTGCTGCTCTACTTCACCTCCGGCACGACCGCGCAACCCAAACTCGTCGAGCACACGCAGGTTTCCTACCCGGTCGGCCATCTGTCCACAATGTACTGGATCGGCCTGCGGCCCGGCGACGTCCACCTGAACATCTCCTCGCCGGGTTGGGCGAAACACGCCTGGAGCAACGTTTTCGCGCCGTGGAACGCGGAAGCGTGCGTGTTCATCTACAACTACAACCGGTTCGAGGCGAGCGCGCTGCTACGCCAGATCGATCGGTGCGGCATCACCAGCTTCTGCGCGCCGCCGACCGTGTGGCGGATGCTCATCCAGGCCGACCTGACCCAGTTGGCCAACCCGCCGCGCGAGGTGGTCGGCGCGGGCGAGCCGCTCAACCCGGAGGTCATCGACCAGGTCAAGCGGGCCTGGGGCCGGACCATCCGGGACGGCTTCGGCCAGACCGAGACCACCGTGCAGATCGCCAACACCCCAGGTCAACCGGTCAAGCCCGGCTCGATGGGCCGGCCGGTGCCCGGTTACCGGGTCGCGCTGATCGACCCGGCGACCGGCGTGATCGGCGACGAGGGGGAGATCTGCCTCGACCTCGCGCACCGCCCGACCGGCCTGATGGTCGGCTACCGCGACGACGACGAGCGCACCGCCGAGGTCATGCGCGACGGCCACTACCACACCGGCGACGTCGGCTCGCGCGACGCGGACGGCTACATCACCTACGTCGGTCGCGCCGACGACGTGTTCAAGGCAAGCGACTACAAGATCTCCCCGTTCGAACTGGAGAGCGTGCTGCTCGAACACGACGCGGTCGCCGAGGCGGCCGTGGTGCCCGCGCCCGATGCGGTCCGGCTGGCGGTGCCCAAGGCGTACGTCACGCTGGCCGCTGGCCACGAGCCCTCCCGTGAGACCGCGCTGGCCATCCTCGCCTTCGCCAAGGAGAACCTCGCCCCCTACAAGCGACTGCGCAGGCTGGAGTTCACCACCGAGCTACCCAAGACCATCTCCGGCAAGATCCGCCGCGTCGAACTGCGCGGGCGGGAACAGGACCTGCCGGCCGAGGCGGGCGAATACCGCGAGGAGGACTTCCCTGAGTTGCGCGGCTGACCTCAGGTGTCCAACAGGGCGGGGACGAAGATGTCCTCGCTCGTCAGCAGCTGCTTGGACAACCCCTGCTCGTGGTGGTAACGCAGGAAGGTGTCCACCGCGGTGCGGTTGGCCTCGATGCCGTAGGGCCACCAGTCCTCGCCGAGCAGGCGCCGGTTCGCCGCGAACAGGTCGCTGAACCAGGGCGTCATGACCGCCATGTGCTGCTTTGTCGCGCCCTCCCGGTAGCGGCGCGCTGGGATCTCCTTGGCCTCCGCGAAGGCCCGGTAGACCTCGCGCAGCAGCTCGGTCCGCTCGGCGAGTTCCCTGCGTACCGCGACGACGTGCATCGGCGGGAAGATGCCGGTACGCCGGTAGTAGTCCTGCTCGACGGTCCGGTAGTCCGGGAACAACCGCTTGATCTGCGGTGATCCGTCCAGCAGCTGCTGTGGCACGTCGACGGAGACCAGCGCGTCGATCTCGCCGGCGGCCAGCATCGCGGCGAGCGTGCGACCGGGTTCGGCGTGCCGAACGTCGATGCCGGCGGGCACCGGTTGCGGGACCCAGTCGAAGGACGGGATGGGGTGGTTGGTGCCGCCGATGATCCATCGGCTTTCCTCGGGCCGGACACCGAAGTCGTCGGCCAGGATGCCCTTGGCCCACACGCCCGCGTCGTGCCCGTACAACGCGAACTCGCCGATCGTCGCACCCGCGAGGTCCTCCGGTTTGTCGATACCGCTCGCCGCGTGCACGTAGATCGCGGAGTGGCGGAAGTTCCGGTTCGGGAAGATCGGCAGCGCCAGGAACGGCGCGCCCGCCTCGAAGGTGCGCAAGAAGTACGTCAGTCCCAGTTCGGCGATGTCGAACTCGCCCTCGATCATGCGCTGGAAGATGTCCGAGACCAGCGGCGTGGTCTCGAACGTCGTCTCCTCGCCCGCGACGCGGACCGTCCCGTCGAACAGGGCCGAGGTGTGTTCGTACTGATAGACGCCGATGCGCAGCATGCTCAGCCTCCTTCCGTGAAAGATCATTCACTATTACGGTAGGCTCGACTCACGGGCGGAGTCAAACAGGGAGGTCGGATGCCGCGACTCACCGAGGCGAACCGGGCGGCCAAGCGTGCCGAGATCGTGGCGGCCGCGCGCCGCTGCTTCTCCCGGGACGGGTTCCACCAGACCTCGATGCCGGACATCGCGGCCGAGGCGGGACTGTCGGTCGGCGCGCCTTACCGGTACTTCGCCAGCAAGGAGGAGATCATCCTCGAACTCGCCGGCGAGGCGTTCACCGCGATCTTCGAACCGGCCCTGCGTTCGGCCGAGGCGACCGGCGGCATCGGCGAGCTGGTGTCCGAGGCGATCGGACACGGCCCAGACGAAGAACTGCTGCGCTGCGCCGTGCAGGCGTGGAGCGAGTTGCTGATCAACGAGACCGTTCGGGATCGTGCGACCGCGGGTTTCGAGAACGTGCGCCAGCGGATGGCCGAGGTGCTGCGCCGAGGCCAGTCCGCCGGGACGGTGTCGCCCGACCTCGATCCGGAACACGGCAGCCGGATCGTGATGGCGTTGCTGCACGGGTTCGTGCTGCAACGGGTCGCCTTCGGCCTCGAAGACATCGATGGCTTCGTCAGGGCGCTGGTACTTCTGGTTGGAGTAGGCGCAAGCGCCTGACGCTGGGCACTCGCGCGAGTACGGTGCGTTCTAACCGACTGGCGACGGACCCCGGGGGGCGGTGTGTCGAGCGAAACGGACCGGCCAGCGACGATTCGCGCCACCCTCGGGGTCGGCGAGTTCCGCGCGATCTGGCTGGCCGAGTTCCAGTCCGTGCTCGGCGACCAGCTGGCCAGGGTCGCGCTGTCGGTGCTTGTCTTCCAGCGCACCGGGTCCGCCGTCTGGCCCGCGCTGACCTACTCGCTCACCTACCTGCCGGACCTGGTCGGCGGCACGTTCCTGGCCGGCTGGGCGGACCGGTTCCCGCGCAGGGCGATCATGGTGTTCGCGGACCTCGCGCGCGGCGTGCTGCTCGGCGCGATGGCCCTACCCGGCGTGCCGTTGCCGCTGCTCGCCGTGCTGCTGGTGCTGGCGCAACTGCTGAACTCACCGTTCAACGCGGCCCAGGCGGCCACCCTGCCGGTCGCCTTGGACGGCGATAACTACGTGCTCGGCCAGTCGCTGCGACAGGCGACCAACCAGGCGGGCCAACTCGTCGGGTTCGCGGTCGGCGGCCTGGTCATCGCGGTGATCGGGCCGTCAGCGGGGCTCGCGGTAGACGCGGCGAGCTTCGCGCTGTCCGCGCTGGTCATCGCCATCGGCGTGCGGTCACGGCCCGCGCCGACGGTGGAGGGTGACACGGCCAGCACAGTCCTGCGCCGGCTGGCGGCGGGCGCCCGGATCATCTGGCGCGACAATCGGTTGCGCGCGCTGGTCACGTTGGCATGGCTGGCCGGATTCGTGATCGTGCCGGAGGGGCTCGCCGTGCCCTACGCGGCCGAACTCGGCGGCGGCGCGACAACGGCCGGCCTGCTGCTGGCCGCGCATCCGGCCGGGATCGTGGTCGGGGCGTTCTTCTTCGGGCGGTTCGTCCGGCCGTCGCTGCGGGCGCGGCTGCTCGGCCCGCTCGCGGTGTGCGCGATCGTGCCGTTGCTCGGCTACGCCTGGCATCCGCCGCTTGCCGCCACCATCGGCCTGTTGCTGGTGTCCGGGTTCTGCGCGTCCTACCAGGTGACGGCGAGCGCGACGTTCATGCGGCTGGTGCCGGACGAGTCAAGAGGGCAGGCGTTCGGTCTCGCCGGATCAGGGCTGATCGCGGTGCAGGGCATCGGTTTGGTGGTTGGCGGGTTGTTGGTGATCGCGCTGCATTCGGCAGGGCACACGGTCGCGGTCATCGCCGCGGCTGGCGTGCTGGTCGCCCTGCCGGCAGCGGCCGCCTGGCGGCGGGCCCGCCAGGCGCATCCGTTGGGGTAGCGACGTTTACCAGGTTTGGCCGGGGGTCCACAGGTTCCAGGTCTGTCCACGCATGACGGGCCTCCATGTCTTGGTGACGGATAGTTGTTGCGCCCTACGCCCGATTGCCGCTTCCGGCACCCAGACGACGGAGTGACATTGCGTATTCTGCTGGTTACCGTGCTGGGGTGTTGGCGGGGAGGGGATCACGCCCGGCTGGCGACTCCGGGCAGACCGGCTCCAGTGTCGCCCAGGCACACCGATGGTGGACACCACCGGCGCGCTGGGACCTGTGGCAGTACCAGGTCCGAGGACTCATCGCATATGTGCTGGTCATCGACGGTGCGGCACTCGGTCTGGCGATCAAGTCCTTCGTCGTCGATGCACACATTGTTGGTGCTTTGTTACCATTTGTAATCCTGCTGGCCTGCGCCGTTGCCTACACCGAGATGTCGCAGCCGATCGAACGGATTCGCGAGCACTTCGCCGGCAGCCCGCACATCGACCTCAACTCGGTCTGGATGTTCGCCTCGGTACTGCTGCTGCCGCCCAGCCTGTGCGCGGTGGTGATCGCGGCGTCGTTCGGCTACCGCTGGCTCCGGGTGCGCCGGCACGTCGTGCACCGCCAGGTGTTCAGCGCGGCCGCGACCATCCTCGCCGCGGTCGCGGCAGCCACCTTCCTGCACCTTCTCGGCGTGGCTTCCTTCGCGCGGGTGCCGCACACCCTCGCCGGTCTCGGCCTCGTCGTCGCGGGCGGACTGGTGTTCCTGCTGGTGAACACCGCGCTGGTCAGCGCGGCCGTGTACGTGAGCAACCGCGGCGACGGCGTCGGCCACTGGGCCAGGGTGCGTGCCGCGCTCGGCTCACCCCTGGACTACTCGCTGGAGGCCGCCACCATCGGCCTCGGCATCCTGCTCGCCTGGGCGCTGGTCGCCTGGCCCGCCGCGCTCGTGCTGATCGTCGGCATCACGCTCGTCCTGCACCGGTGCGTGCTGTTGCGGCAGTTGCGCGAGAAGGCCAGCACCGACGGCAAGACCGGCCTGCTCAACGCGGACGCCTGGCAGCGCGCCGCCCGCGCGAGGCTGTTCCGAGGGACGCGGCTCGGCATCAGCAGCAGCCTGCTGATGCTCGATCTCGACCACTTCAAGGAGGTCAACGACCGCTACGGTCACCAGGCAGGCGACGAGGTGCTGCGCGTACTGGCCGACACGCTGCGCGGCGAACTGCGCGGCGACGACCTGATCGGCCGGTTCGGCGGTGAGGAGTTCACCATGCTGCTGCCGGACACCACGATCGCCTCGGCCACGCTGATCGCGGACCGGATCCGGCGCAGGATCAGTGAATGCGTCGGCGCACACCTGACCGAGCAGGACGACCAGCTGAAGGTCACCGCGTCCATCGGCGTCGCTGAGCATCCCGCGCACGGCAGCACGGTGGAGGCACTGATCAGGGCCGCGGACGGTGCCCTCTACGACGCCAAGACAGCCGGCCGCGACCGCACGAACGTCGCCTCCTGGCGGCGCGCGCTCGAATCGGCCTAGCTCAGCTTGGTCGTGCGGGTGGCGACCAGGCCGGCAACCGCGCCCCAGCCGAGCAGGATCAACGCGCACACCCAGACCGGCGTGCCACCGTGCCCGATCGCCGAGTACAGCCCCTCGGCCAGAGCGCCGGACGGGATGACCAGCAGCGCGTCCCGCACACCGGCCGGAAGCGACGACCCGGCCAGACCCGGCGCCGCCGACCAGCAGCAGCACGAACCAGATGATGTTGGCAAGCGCCAGCACGATCTCCGCGCGCAGCGACCCGCCGAGCAGCACGCCGAGCGCGCCGAACGCGAGCGTGCCCAACGCGATCAGCAGGACGGCCGCACCAACCCCGGACCAGTTCGGCGACCAGCCGAGGATCGCGGCGACGATGCCGAGCACCACGATCTGCACCACCACGACGGCGACCGCCGCGGTGAGCCGACCGGCGACCAGCAGCCAGCGGGGGAGCGCGGTCGCGGCGAGCCGCTTGAGCACGCCGTAACGCCGGTCGAAGCCGAGCGCGATGGCCTGGCCGGTGAACGCCGAGGACATCACGGCCAGCGCGAACACCCTCGGCGTCACCGAGTCGATCCTGGGCGTCGGCATCGAGATGACCTTTACCAGGGTCAGGCCGATCAGCAGCGCCAGCGGGATGAACAGGGTGAGCAGCACCTGCTCGCCGTTGCGCAGCGCCAGCATGGTCTCGATCCGCGCCTGGGTGAACAGCATCCGGCCCTTGCTGCCCCGGCCCGGCGCCGGCCTGAACGTGCCTGGCGCGAAGCGCGTCGAGGTGGTCATCTTTCTCCGTCGCTCATGACCGCAGCTCGCGGCCGGTCAGGTCGAGGAACACGTCCTCAAGGCTGCGCTTGCTCACCTGCAACGCCTCGGCGAGCACGCCCTGCTGCGCGCACCAGGCGGTCACCGTGGACACCACCTGCGGCGTGATCTCGCCGTTGACCACGTAGTGGCCGGGAGTGGTCTCCTCGGTCGTGCAGTTCTCCGGCAGCGCGGCCTTGAGCAGCGTGAGGTCGAGGCCGCGCCGGGCCTGGAAGCGCAGCCGCTGGTCTTCCGCAGTGCTGGTGGTCAGCTCGCCGGGCGTGCCCTCGGCGACCACCTTGCCGTGATCGATGATCACCACCTGGTCGGCCAGTGCCTCGGCCTCCTCCATCAGGTGCGTGGTCAGCAGCACGCTCACACCGTCGCCGCGCAGCGCGTCCACCAGGTCCCACACCAGCCGCCGCGCCTGCGGGTCCATGCCCGAGGTCGGCTCGTCAAGGAACACCAACTCGGGCCGGCCGACCAGCGCGCAGGCCAGCGACAACCGCTGCTGCTGGCCACCGGAGAGCCGCTTGAACGGCGTCCGCCTTACCGAGTCAAGGCCAAGGATGCTCAACAGCCAGTCGGTTTTCAGCGGGTTGGCCGCGCAGGACGCGACCAGCGCGAGCATCTCGTCCACCCGCACCCCCGGATACGCGCCGCCGCCCTGCGGCATCACCCCGACCCGCGCCCGCAGTCGCGCGCCATCGGTGCGCGGATCGAGCCCGAGCACGCGCACGGTGCCGGCGTCGGCGGCGCGGAAGCCCTCGCAGATCTCCACGGTGGTGGTCTTGCCCGCCCCGTTCGGGCCGAGCAACGCGAGTACCGAGCCGGCCGGCAGCAGCAGGTCGAGGCCGGCGACGGCCGTCTTCGAGCCGTAGCGCTTGACCAGTCCCGTCACCTGGACGGCGGGGACTTTGGGCCTTGGTGTCACGACCCAACAGCCTAGGCCGTGGCCTGGCTCACCAGAGTTTGACCTGGTCCGTCCGTTCGATCCCGTCGGTCGCGGAAGATCGGGATCCGGCGGCGCACGATCAACAGCACGATGACGAACACGATCGCGGCCGCGAGGTAGGCGTCGATGCCGACGTAGCCGGCGGCGATCGGACCGCCGGTCGGCAGCGGAGTCACCATCCCGTAGACGGCGCTGATCACCGCGGTCGCGGTGCGGAACTTGGCGTTGTTCACGCTGATGGCCAGCGGCACGATCGCCCACAGCAGGTACCAGGGCTGCACGGTCGCGGACAGCAGGGCGACGACGCCGAGGGCGAGGCCGAGCCCGATCATCGGGTTGATCCGGCCGCGGTAGGAGCGCCAGAGCAGCACGATGGCCACCAGACCGCTGGTGATCTGGCCGAGCCAGCGCATCACGCCGACGCTGGTCATGGTGTGGTTGCCGAGGCCGAGCACGATGCCGATGCCGCCACCGAGGAACCCGATCGCGGTGACCGGCGACTCCCAGCTGAGCACGATCCCGTTGTTGTTCAGCGCGTTCACCCAGCCGAAGCCGAGCCCCGTGCCGAGCGAGATGATCACGGTCAGTATCGCGAACACGCCGGTGACCAGCAACGTCGCGTACACCAGGTGGCGGAACCTGCCACCCCAGCTGCGGGCCACCAGCACACCGAGGAACCCGAGCGTCGGCAGCGCGGAGAGCTTGACCGCGACGCCGAGCGTGATCACCGCGACACCCGCGAGCAGCCACAACAGCTCTCGCCGGGTGACCGGTTCACCGATCTTCGGCAGGCCGGTCAAGGCGATCTCGAAACCGGCCAGCATCAGGCCGATCATCAGCCCCTCGTTGTGCACGCCGATCAGCAGGTGCCAGATCAGCAGCGGGTTGGCAACGCCGAGCCACAGCGCGCTGACCGGCTGCACGCCGAACCGCCTTGCCAGCCTCGGCACCGCCCACACGATCAGCGCGATGCCGATCAGTTCCAGCGCGCGTTGCAGGTAGACGCCGGTGACAACGTGGTTGCCGCTGATCGCGTTGAGTCCCCTGCCGATGTAGAGGAACAGCGGCCCGTACGGCGCGGGCGTGTCGCGCCAGATGCTGTCGACGCCCCTGGTCAGCGGGTCGGAAACGCCGAGCGCGGGCACCGGGCCGAGCTTGTACGGGTCGAATCCGAGCGCGGCGATCTTGGACTGCGCCAGGTAGCTGTACACGTCGCGGCTGAACATCGGCGGCACCACCAGCAGCGGCACCGCCCAGGTGACCATCGTGCGATGCAGTTGGCGGGGCGAGATCAGCCGGGAGCGGCCGGGGCGGACGAAGCGGCCCAGCCACAGCCAGGCCACCACGATCATGGCCATCCCGGCGAACGCGCAGGCCAGCTCGACAGTGGGCATGCGCAGAAACAGCCCGAGGAATGGCATGGTGACCAGCGGGTTGAACACGGGTGATGCGCTCGCCCCGAGCGAGCCCGCTGCCAGCAGGAGCGCGCCGACGGTGCCGAACCGGCGGATCAGCCTGAGTTGGCGCTCGTCAAGGGCGTCGAGCGGTGCGGGTTCGCCGGTTTCGGGTAGAAAGTCGTCATCGAGCGGCGCGGGGTCGCCCGCCTGCTTGTCGACTTCTCCCATCACCACGTGGGGAAGCGTATCGATCGGCGGATCGGCGTGAGCCGGGTCACCAGAAGTCGATCTCACTTTGCCTGATCGACCTAAATACGTCACACTTGTGTTGTGAAAAACGTCGGCGCTGCTCCTGGAGTCGCCGAGACCGCCAACCCGGCCTCGGCGGAGCACCATGCGCAGCCCGCCGACCGACGCACGAGGCAGGCCGTGGCCCGGCTGCTGCTGGAACGCGGGCCGATCACCGCGGTGGACATCGCCGACGCGCTGCACCTCACCACCGCCGCCGTCCGTCGCCACCTCGATGTGCTCATCGAGGCGGGCGAGGTCGGCACAAGGGACGCGCCCCGGCGCGGCCAGCGGGGCAGGGGCCGACCGGCCAAGCTGTTCCTGCTGACCGAGACCGGCCGGTCCCGGTTCGGCCACGCCTACGACGATCTCGCCGTGTCCGCCCTGCGCTTCCTCGCCCAACAGGGCGGAGAGCAGGCGCTGCGCGCGTTCGCCGAGTCCAGGGTCGACGCCCTGGTCGGCGAGCACCGCTCCGAAGTGACCGCGCCGACCGACTCGGCCGCGCGGGCAAGGGCGCTCGCGGAAGCGTTGACCAGCGAGGGATACGCTGCGTCGACCCGACAGGTCGGCTCCGGCGAGCAGTTGTGCCAGCACCACTGCCCGGTGGCGCACGTCGCCGCCGAGTTCCCGCAGCTGTGCGAGGCCGAGACGGCGGTGTTCGCCGACCTGCTCGGTACCCACGTGCAGCGGCTGGCGACGATCGCCCGTGGCGACGCTGCCTGCACCACCCACGTGCCGGCGAGTTCGTTCCCGAACCCGAGCAAGCCGGATATGCAAGCAACAGATGATGGAGGGGAGTCCGGATGACTGCCGCTGCCGAGCAGCGCACACCCGCCACGCCAGTAGCGCCACACTTGAGCCAGGACGAGACCCTGGCCACGTTGGGCAACTACTCCTACGGCTGGGCTGACGCGGATACGGCCGGGGCGAGCGCCCGACGGGGCCTCGACGAAGACGTCGTCCGGGACATCTCGGCGAAGAAGAACGAGCCCGAGTGGATGTTGGAGCAGCGGCTCAAGGCGCTCAAGCTCTTCGAGCGCAAGCCGATGCCGAACTGGGGCGCCGACCTGTCCGGGATCTACTTCGACACCATCAAGTACTTCGTCCGGTCGACGGAGAAGCAGGCCGCCTCCTGGGAGGACCTGCCGCCGGACATCAAGAACACCTACGACAAGCTCGGCATCCCGGAGGCGGAGAAGCAGCGCCTGATCGCCGGTGTCGCCGCCCAGTACGAATGCCTCGCCGGCGACACTCTCGTGTGGACCGCGAACCGGGGCCAGATTCCGATCAAGGAAGTCGCGTACGGCGACCGGGTCTTCGCCTACGACGAGGAAACCGAGAGGTTCGTCGTCGCGCCGGTGAAGGCGTCCGCACAGACCGACACCCGGCTGACCTATGAGGTGTCCACCGGTCGTCGGGTCGTTCGCGCAACGGACAACCACCCGATGCTGGTGCTCCGCGACGAACGTGGGCCGGGTCGGCAGCGCGCCCGTTACGCGCGGCGCTGGGTCACCGTCGGCGAACTGCGCGCCGGTGACTTCATCGCGGTGCCGCGTCAACTGCCGGAGTTCGGCGCCCCCTACGACCTGCCAGAACTCGTCGCGGGTACCGACCACCGGGAAACCCCGGTGCACGGCCCGGCAACGACGAACGTTGATCTGATGTGGCTGCTCGGCCTGTTCATCGGCGACGGCAACCTGCATCTTTCCGACAAGACGTACCGGGTGCAGTTCGCGATCCCGGCGACCGATGTCGAACTGCGGGCCGAGATCGCCCGAGTTGTCGACGGGCTGTTCGGGCTGCGGACGATCGAAGCAGACGAGTACCGGGTCGTGGTGAACTCCAAGGCGTTGACCGAGTGGATCACCGAACTCGGTTTCGCCGGACTGGCACTGACCAAGCGCATCCCGGAGTGGGTGTACGGCCTGCCACTGGATCAGCGGCTCGCGTTCCTCGGTGGCTGGGTCGACGCGGACGGCTACATCAAGCCCGGTGTCGATGGTTCCGTCATGCTGACCTGTGCGAACCAGCCCCTGATCGAGCAGGCACGGGAACTGGTCGAACTGTCCGGCTTGCGAGCGGGCGGCCCGTGGTCGTTCACCCAGCCCTACCGGCACGCGCCGGAGCGCACGCAGATCGCGTGGCGCCTTGGTATCGGCGGCGACTTCGAACGACTCGGCTGCCGGAATCCGAAGCGCACCGAGCGGTTCGGTCGCAGGCAGTACTTCCACAGCTCGAACGGCGCGCACGGCACCACCATCAGGTCGCACTGCAACGACTGGCTCGGTTTCGAGCGGGTGAAGTCGATCGAGCCGTACGCGGTCGAGCCGGTGTACGACATCGAGGTGGACGGACCGCACAACTTCGTCGCGGAAGGGTTGGTCGCCCACAACTCCGAAGTCGTCTACCACAAAATTCGCGAGGATCTGGAAGCGCAAGGTGTTATTTTCCTGGACACCGACACCGGTCTGCGCGAGCACCCCGAGCTGTTCCAGGAGTACTTCGGGTCGGTGATTCCGGCCGGTGACAACAAGTTCTCCGCGCTGAACACGGCGGTCTGGAGTGGTGGGTCGTTCATCTACGTCCCCAAGGGCGTGCACGTCGACATTCCGCTCCAGGCGTACTTCCGGATCAACACCGAGAACATGGGCCAGTTCGAGCGGACCCTGATCATTGTCGACGAGGACGCCTACGTGCACTACGTCGAGGGCTGCACCGCGCCGATCTACAAGTCGGACTCGCTGCACTCGGCGGTCGTCGAGATCATCGTCAAGAAGGGTGGTCGGTGCCGTTACACCACCATCCAGAACTGGTCGAACAACGTCTACAACCTGGTCACCAAGCGCGCCAAGGCAGAAGAGGGCGCGACCATGGAGTGGATCGACGGCAACCTCGGCTCCAAGGTCACCATGAAGTACCCGTCGGTGTTCCTGATGGGCGAGCACGCACGCGGCGAGGTGCTGTCGATCGCGTTCGCCGGCGAGGGCCAGCACCAGGACGCGGGCGCCAAGATGGTGCACATGGCGCCGCACACGTCTTCGACGATCGTGTCGAAGTCGGTGGCGCGCGGCGGTGGCCGGACCTCCTACCGCGGTCTGGTCCAGGTGAACAAGCGGGCGCACCACTCCCGGTCGACGGTCAAGTGCGACGCGCTGCTCGTCGACACCATCAGCCGCTCGGACACCTACCCGTACGTGGACATCCGCGAGGACGACGTGTCCATGGGGCACGAGGCCACGGTGTCCAAGGTCAGCGAGGACCAGCTGTTCTACCTGATGTCCCGCGGCCTCACCGAGGACGAGGCCATGGCCATGGTCGTGCGCGGCTTCATCGAGCCGATCGCGCGTGAGCTGCCGATGGAATACGCCCTCGAACTCAACCGACTCATCGAGCTGCAGATGGAAGGGGCCGTCGGCTAATCATGACGACCACCGAACAGCCGACCCAACACGGACTCGGCGCGCATTCGCACGGCTCCGGCGTGGTTCCGGCCTCGACGCGGGCGGACCGGCTGGACAACGTCGCCGTGCCGAAGGGCCGCGAGGAGAACTGGCGCTTCACGCCGATGAAGCGGCTGGGCAGTCTGGTTCCCGCGCAGCCGGCGACCGGCACCGCGATCGTCGAGGTGGCCGCAAGCTCCGACGTGCTCGTCGATTCGGTCGACCGGGACGACGAGCGGATCGGCGCGGCTGGCGAGCCGGCCGACTACGTCTCGCGCACCGCGTTCGAGTCCTTCGCCAAGGCCACCGTTGTCACCATCCCGCGCGAGTCCAAGGTGGACGAACCGGTGATGGTCACGGTCACCGGCCCTGGCGCCGGGCAGATCGCCTACGGACACATCCAGATCAGGGCCGAGCAGTTCGCGCAGGCCGTGGTGGTGCTGGACTTCCGAGGTTCCGGCAACTACGCCGACAACCTGGAGCTCGTGGTCGGCGACGGCGCCAAGCTGACCGTGGTCGCCGTGCACGACTGGGCCGACGACGCCGTGCACGTGACCGCGCACCAGACCAAGCTCGGCAGGGACGCGATCCTGCGGCACACCGTCATCACCCTCGGCGGCGATCTGGTCCGGGTCAGCCCGACCGTCACCTTCAGCGAGAAGGGCGGCGACGCCGAACTGACCGGCCTCTACTTCGCCGACGCCGGCCAGCACCTGGAACACCGGCTGTTCGTGGACCACGCGGTGCCCAACTGCCGCAGCAACGTCGCCTACAAGGGCGCGTTGCAGGGCGACGGCGCGCGCACGGTGTGGATCGGCGACGTGCTGATCAGGGCCGCCGCCGAGAACACCGACACCTACGAGCTCAACCGCAACCTGGTGCTCACCGACGGCGCGCGCGCCGACTCGGTGCCGAACCTGGAGATCGAGACCGGCGAGATCGTCGGCGCCGGCCACGCCAGCACCACCGGCCGTTTCGACGACGAGCAGCTGTTCTACCTCCAGGCTCGCGGTATTCCAGAGGACCAGGCGCGCAGGCTCGTGGTGCGCGGCTTCTTCCACGAGATCCTCGCCAAGATCGCCGTCCCCAGCGTGCGGGAACGCCTGGAGGCCGCGATCGAGGCCGAGCTCGCGGTGGTCGGGATATGACCACGGGCATGCGGGTGTGCGGGCTCGCCGACCTGGAGGAAGGCAAGCCAGCCGCCTACTCCGTCGGCGACACGCAGGTCGTGCTGGTGCGCGACGGCGACGCCGTGCACGCGCTGCGCGACGAGTGCTCGCATGCCGAACTCGCGTTGAGCGAGGGCGAGATCAGCATGGGCCGGGGCGGTGCGTTGCGCATCGAGTGCTGGCTGCACGGGTCCTGTTTCGACCTGCGCACCGGCCAACCGTCCTCGCCACCCGCGACCGAGCCGGTCGACGTGTTCGCGGTGACCATCAAGGACGCGGACGTCTACGTGGACACCGCAGCCCCGACCAACCCCAGATAAGTCGGCACTGCTCCCCAAGCCTCCCACCATCCGACAACGGAGAAGCGAAGAAGAAATGGCCACCCTGGAGATCAAGGACCTGCACGTTTCGGTCGCGACCGAGGACACCACCAAGGAGATCCTCACCGGTGTCAACCTGACCATCAAGGCGGGCGAGACGCACGCGATCATGGGGCCGAACGGCTCTGGCAAGTCCACCCTGTCCTACGCGATCGCCGGGCACCCCAAGTACCAGGTCACCTCCGGCGAGGTGCTGCTCGACGGCGAGGACATCCTCGGCATGACCGTCGACGAGCGCGCGCGGGCCGGTGTCTTCCTCGCCATGCAGTACCCGGTCGAGGTGCCCGGTGTGTCCATGTCGAACTTCCTCCGGACCGCTGCCACCGCGGTCCGCGGCGAGGCGCCGCAGCTGCGCAAGTGGGTCAAGGAAGTCAAGGAAGCCATGGGCGAGCTGGAGATCGACGCCGCGTTCGCCGAGCGCAGCGTGAACGAGGGCTTCTCCGGCGGCGAGAAGAAACGCCACGAGATCCTGCAACTCTCGCTGCTGCGCCCGAAGATCGCCATCCTGGACGAGACCGACTCCGGCCTCGACGTGGACGCGCTGCGCGTGGTGTCCGACGGCGTCAACCGCTACAAGGAAGCCGGCGACGTCGGCGTCATGCTGATCACCCACTACACCCGCATCCTCAAGCACATCTCCCCGGACTTCGTGCACGTGTTCGCGGGCGGCCGCATCGTCGAGTCCGGCGGCCCCGAGCTGGCGGGCCGGCTGGAGGACGAGGGTTACGTCCGCTACACCGGCGGCAAGCAGGAGAAGGCGGTCGTCTCATGACCACCACTTCCCAAAAAAAACTGGCAGGGCCCCTGGACGTGGAGGCGATCCGCAAGGACTTCCCGATCCTGGGCCGGACGGTCCGCGACGGCAAGCCGTTGGTCTACCTCGACTCGGGCGCGACCTCGCAGAAGCCGCGCCAGGTCCTTGAGGCCGAGCGGTCCTTCCTTGAGTCGTCCAACGCGTCCGTGCACCGAGGCGCGCACCAACTGGCCGAGGAGTCGACGGACTTCTACGAGGGTGCGCGCGAGCGCATCGCCGCGTTCGTCGGTGTCGACGTCGACGAGGTCGTGTTCACCAAGAACGCCACCGAGGGCATCAACCTCGTCGCCTACGCGATCAGCAACTCCTCGACCGCTGGACCGGAGGCCGAACGGTTTGCACTTGGCCCCGGTGACGAGATCGTCATCACCGAGATGGAGCACCACGCCAACCTGGTGCCCTGGCAGCAGGTTGCCCAGCGCACCGGCGCGACCCTGCGCTGGTTCGGCCTCACCGACGACGGCAGGCTCGATCTGTCCAATTTGGACGAGCTGATCAACGAGCGGACCAGGATCGTCGCGTTCACCCACCAGTCCAACGTGCTCGGCACGATCAACCCGCCTGCGCCGCTGGTCGAGCGGGCCAGGCAGGTCGGCGCGCTGACCGTGCTGGACGCCTGCCAGTCCGTGCCGCACTCGCCGGTCGACTTCCACGCGATCGGCGTGGACTTCGCGGTGTTCTCCGGCCACAAGATGCTCGGTCCGTCCGGCATCGGCGTGCTCTACGGCCGTCGCGAACTGCTCGCGGCCATGCCGCCGTTCCTCACCGGCGGGTCCATGATCGAGATGGTCGAGATGGCCCGCTCGACCTTCATGCCGCCGCCGCAGCGCTTCGAGGCCGGCACCATGATGACCTCGCAGGCCGTCGGCCTCGGCGCGGCCGTCGACTACCTCTCGGTCGTCGGCATGGCGCGCATCGCCGAGCACGAGCACCGGCTCACCGAGGCCGCGCTCGCCGGACTCGCCGAGATCGCGGGCGTGCGGATCATCGGCCCGACGGGAACAGAGAGCAGGGGTGGCGCTGTTTCCTTTGTCGTGGATGGCATCCATCCGCACGACGCGGGTCAGGTCCTGGACAGCCTCGGCATCGCGGTACGGGTCGGTCACCACTGCGCGTGGCCGCTGCACCGCCGCTACGGCGTTCCCGGCACCGTGCGCGCGACGTTCTACCTGTACAACGATCTCGGCGATGTGTCGGCGCTGCTGGACGGGGTACGCGAAGCACAGCGCTTCTTCGGTGTCGCCTGAGGAGGGACCGGGTCGATGAACCTCGACCAGATGTACCAGGAGATCATCCTGGATCACTACAAGCACCCGCACGGCCGGGGGCTGCGCGACCCGTACCAGGCCGAGGTCCATCACGTCAACCCGACCTGCGGCGACGAGATCACGCTGCGGGTCAACCTCAAGGGCAGCGGCACCGACGCCGAGGTCGTCGACGTGTCCTACGACGGCCAGGGCTGCTCGATCAGCCAGGCGTCCGTCTCGGTGCTGACCGACCTGGTGGTCGGCCAGACCGTCGGCTCAGCGTTCAAGACGCTCGACACGTTCGTCGAACTGATGCAGGGCCGAGGCCAGGTCGAACCCAACGAGGACGTGCTGGAGGACGCCATCGCGTTCGCCGGTGTGGCCAAGTACCCGGCCAGGGTGAAGTGCGCGCTGCTCGGGTGGATGGCGTTCAAGGACGCGGTTGCCCAGTCGGAAACCGCAGACAAGGTGGAGAACTGATGACCGAGCCAAACGAGACCGTTGAACGCGGCGCGGCCGGCATGCCCGAGGCGCCCGCCCGCGCCGAGGTCGCCAAGATCGAGGACGTCGAGGAGGCCATGCGCGACGTGGTCGACCCGGAACTGGGCATCAACGTCGTCGACCTCGGCCTCGTCTACGACCTACGCGTCGACGACTCCAATACCGCGCTGATCGACATGACGCTGACCTCGGCGGCCTGCCCGCTCACCGACGTGATCGAGGACCAGGCCCGCAGCGCGCTGGTCGGCGGCGTCGGTGGTGGCCTCGTCGACGACATCAAGATCAACTGGGTCTGGATGCCGCCGTGGGGCCCTGAGAAGATCACCGAGGACGGTCGCGAGCAGCTGCGCGCCCTCGGCTTCACCGTCTGATTTCGTTCGTATCACCGGGTAGCAGGCCGATACTACGCCGATGAGCAGGTTCGCCGAGGTGATCGTCCTGGCCCGGGGTGCGGAGTCGGTGATGCTGCCGCTGACCGTCCCCGACGACAGCCGGGAGTGGTGGCAGTGTTTCGTGCCCATCGACGACTCGATCCTCGCTGGGAGCGGTGCGGGCTCGTCCGAGTGCTATGCGTGGGTGATCCAGTTCTATCGGCACAACTGGCGGAATCTGCTCGCCCAGCTGGAATCACTCCGTTGGCGGACCCTCAGTCGGTGCAGGTGCTTATCCACGACGAGGAGGATTCCTGCTTCGGACTGTGGATGATGTACGCAGGCAAGCTCGTCGAGGTCCCGCTCCCGCACACCGAGCGGAAGCGGTACCCGTTCAGCGTCACCGGTGTGCTCTCCCGGACTGACCAGCCATGACGGCGCTCGCTGGCTCCTCGACGCGCGCTTTCGGTGTCCGTGTCGAGACGACCGAACCGGCCATGGCCAACAACGCGATCAGCGCGAAGCAGGCGTTGAGCACCGTGAACGAGGTCCGAGCCGACGTGATGCTCTGGTAGAGCGTGCCGAGCGCGGCGACGCCGAGCACGCCGGCGATCTGGAACACGGTGACCAGGATGCCGCTGAAGTCCGCCGCATACCCGTGCGGGACCGACTCGGTGAGGTGCCGCATCATCGCGCTGTAGGACAGGCCGAGGCCGAGCCCGCCGAACCCGAGTAGCACCAGCAGCAACGGCCCGTTGCCATGCCCGACGCCGACGCTCACGCTGATCGCCGCATAGGCGAGCGCGAGCAGTAGGCAGCCGTACGGCGCGAGCTTCGGCACCCGCGCGGGTGGGAAGCGGGTCAGCACCGGCCCGGCCACGCCGAACGCGGCCACCCACGGCACCAGTGCCAGACCCGAGTACAGCGGGCTGCGGCCGAGCCCCTGTTGCAGGTAGAGCGCGAGCGTGAACAGCATCGTGTAATACGTGCCGGTCGCCGCCGCCTGCGCGGCGAGCCCCCACGGCAGCGCGCGGCCGCGCAGGATGTGCAGGTTGAGCAGTGGATACGCGCCCCGATCCTCGGTCCGCCGCTGGAGCGCGACGAACGCGACCAGCGCCGGCACGCTCGCCGCGAGGCTGACCCAGGTCCACCACGGCCAGCCCGCGTCCCGCCCGAACACCAGCGGCACCACGACCAGCAACAGCGCCGAGGACAACACGGCGACACCGGGAAGGTCGATGCGCCGCCGGATACCTGTCTCGTCGGCCGGCAGGTGGCGCAGTCCGAGCAGCAGCGCGGCGATGCCGATCGGCAGGTTGATCAGGAAGATCGGCCGCCAGCCGGTGCCGAGCAGGTTCGCCGACACCAGCAGGCCGCCGAGCGCCTGACCGGCGACCGCGCCACCGGCCAGCACGATGGCCTGCGCACCAAGGGCTTTCGCCCGTGCGGGCCCTGAGAAGTACTGCTGCACGCCGGTGAACACCTGCGGCACCATCAGCCCGGCCGCCGCGCCCTGCACGATCCGCGCGCCGATCAGCGCCGCGGCGTTCGGCGCGAGCCCGCAGGCCAGCGAGGCGAGCGTGAAGCCGGCAAGGCCGAGCAGGAACATCCGCCGATAGCCGTGCGTGCTGCCCAGCCGGGCACCGGTCACCAGCAGCAGCGCGTAGGCGAGCGTGTAACCGGACACCACCAGTTCAAGGGCACCGCCGCTGGTATGCAGACCGTCCCTGACCGACGGTGCCGCCACGTTCACGATGGCGACATCGATGTTGGCCATGAACTGCGCGGTCAGCAGCACACCGAGCAGCATCCCGAGCCGTTGCCGGGAAGTCATTGTCGTTTGTCCTTTCAGGCGGCGTCGTGGAAGATGACGCCAAGGGTGTGGCGAAGGCCACTGTGGACAGTGCTGACCCCGTGCCGCACCGCGATTCGGTAGTAACCGCGCTGACCGACGCCGGGTCGGTACCTGGTTGGCCAGATCACCGCCTGACCTTGCCGCAACGTGATCGAGCTGCCGCGCGACTGGGCCCTCGGCAGGTTCTCGACGAGCATGAACTCGCCGCCCTCGTAGTCGACGTCGCGTTCGCTGAGCATCACCATCAGCTGCAACGGAAAGGCGTGCTCGCCGTAGATGTCCTGGTGCAGGCAGTTGTAGTCGCCTTCGCGGTAACGCAACAGCAACGGCGTCGGCCTGGTCTGTCCGTCCCGGTGGCAGACGTCCAGGAACTCGTCGAGTTCGGCCGGGAACCGCGTCGGGAAACCGAGGTGCTCGTACCAGGTGTTCGCGATCGGCACCAGATGCGGATACACCGCCTCGCGCAGCCTGCTCACCACCTTCGGCAGCGGATGTCGCGAAGTACTGGTACTCACCGGAACCGAATCGATGGCGCGCCATGTTCACCTTGGCCCGCCAGTGTTTCGGCTGGTCGTAGTGGTCGATCAGGGTCTGGCACTCGGTGCGGGACAGCACGGTCGGTGTCTTCGCGTAGCCGTCGCGGTCCAGCGCCGCGCCGATCGCCGGCCAGTCCCACGTCTTCGGTGCGCTCATACTCTCTTCAACACCAACAGGGCCCGACCGGTTGCACCGATCGGGCCCCATTTCCCGGATCAACCGACGAGCAGTGGTTCGTCCAGTTCGATGTGGTGCTTGTACAGCCAGGCGCGGGCGTTCGGCCTGGTGAACAGCTTCATCGCGACCGGCGCGAGCGCGTCCCGGATCACCCGGCCGACCGGCCCGGCCGCCTTGTTGTTGTTGGTCCGCTTCGCCGCAGCCATCACCTTGGCGATCCGCTTTTCCCGCAACTGCTGGAAGGTCGCGAACGCGCTCGCCGGATCTGGCCGGTCACGCAGGCACTTGACCAGTTCCAGGGCGTCCTCAAGAGCCAGCGACGCGCCCTGTCCGGAACTCGGCGACGGCACCCGCGCGGCGTCGCCGATCAGCACGATCCGGTCGCGGTACCACTGCCGGGGCGGATCCATGTGGTAGATCGCCAGCCACATGTCGATGCTCCTGGTCGCCGCCACGATTTGCGCGGCCGGGGTTTTGTCGCCCGCGAACAGGTCGATCAGCTGCTTCTTGCGCGCGGCGGAAGGCACGGCCGCGAGGTCGTCCCCGGTCGGTTCGACCGGCGTCGGCACGTTCGCGAACCAGCCGACCCGACCGTCCGGCTGGCCCGCGTAGCCGAAGAAGGCACGCTTGCCGAAGACCATGTGAAACGTGCTCGGATCGAGGTCGAGATCCAGTGGCTCGCTGTAGGCGCCGCCGCCGGTCAGCCCGACGTAGTGCGGTTTCGGCGCGTCCGGCGCCACGATCGTGCGCGCCGCCGAATGCATGCCGTCCGCGCCGATGAGCACGGTCCCGGTCGCGCTGGTGCCGTCGTCGAACCGCGCGATCACCTGCTCGCCGCGGTGCTCGGCCCCGACCAGCCGTTTGCCGTGCTCGATCGGGATGCCTCTGCGCGCGGCCTCGCCGTAGAGCGCATCGTAGAGCCTCGCCCGTTCGGCGGTGACCTCGATGGTGCCGTCGTCGGCGATGCCCAGTTGCCGCCCGTTCCCGTTCCACATCGCGATCTTGGAGGTCGGCCAGCCGGTGGCCCTGACCTGCTCGTCCACCCCGAGCGTGCGGAGCACGTCGAAGCCGTTGACGGCGATGCCGAGCCCGCCGCCGACGCCGTGCGCCGTGCCCTCGTACGCCTCGTAGATGACGGCCTCGATGCCGACCCGCTGACAGGCCATGGCGGCGGCCGTGCCTGCGACACCTGCCCCGATGATCAGTGCTTTAACGTCCTTCATGGGATTTCCTCCGGTTTCAGTGGGTTGTTTCACCGAACCGGTCCGTGCTGGTGAGCCCGGCTATGCTAGTGATTGCCAATTCACGGGCCGAGGTTCGCCTTGCCGCGGAGGTCGGTTCGAGGGCATCCGCCCTGGCGCGGTGTTGCCGCACCGTGCCAGGGCTCGTTCGCTGTTCAGTCCTTCGTAGCGCCTCTTTCCGCCAGTTCCGCCATCTCGGCGGGAAACTGGCCGGTCTCCTGCCAGCGCCGCCACTGTGCGAGGCCGGGTATGTCGCCGTTGGTCAGCTCGACCAGAAATGCCCGCACCCAGTCGACCTCGGCGGCCAGGCGGGTGAGCCGGTAGTCCCATTCGGCCAGTAGCAGCCGGGGGACTTCGGTCGCGGTCCGCTCGTAGGCGGCGCGTTGTTCACCAAGGGAGGCGGTCAACAGGTCGAGCCTGATCCGCAGCACGCGGATGACTTCGTCCGGGTGCAGCACGGCGAGCACGGACAGTCCCGCCTCGAAACTGCTCTGCTCCGACTCGGGGGTGCCGAGCAGTTCGCTGGTCCAGTTCCGGAGTTCGTCGATGCCGGCCTCGGTGATGCGGTAGACCGTCCGTTCCGGACGGCTGCCGCTGCGCACGCTCTCGGCCGCCTCGATGAAGCCGTGCTTCTCCAGGTTGCCGACGACCGTGTACAGCGTGCCCCACTTGATCGCCATGTCCCGGTCCTTGCCCCGGGCCTTCATGATCGACGCGATCTCGTAGGGGTGCATCGGCCGCTGGATGACCGTGGACAGCACGGCAAGAGCCATCAGGTTGCCAACCTTCCTGCGCTTGGCCATCCCGTCCTCCTCGCGTCCGATTGCTCGTTTACGAGTATACGAACACGAGTACTCGTCCGCAAGTATCGATCGTCAGGCCCTCACGGGCTGGCACAGCTGGCAGGGGTGGTAACCTGCCTGCTCGGCCTGCTTGATGCTGCGGAACTCGTGCCGGTGCGCCGGCGTGATCCGCCGCGCCGCCGAGCAACTGGGGAAGCAGACGATCCCGGTGGTGTCGCTGGCCACGTAGCGCATGCCGCGCCCGGCCAGCTCGTCCAACTCGGCCAGGTTGGCGCCCTCTCCGGCGAGCAGCTCCTTCTTCGCGGGCCGGTCGAACACGTACTCGCCGAGGTCGCCGTCGGAGCGCACCACCCGGTGGCACGGGATCAGCACCGGCACCGGGTTGTGGCCAAGCGCCGTACCGACCGCGCGCACCGCCTTGGGCCGGCCGATCTGGTGGGCGATCCAGCCGTAGGGCCGAACCTGCCCGGCCGGGATGCGCTGCGCGGCACGCAGCACGTCGCGTTCGAAGTCGGTGCACCCGCGCAGGTCGAACCTGAGGTTGGTGGCCCTGCCGTTGCGCAGCGCGGGCAGCAGCCCGACCGGCGGCTGCTCGGCCCGCAGCAGCGGCCGCCTGAACCGCTCGCGGAACGCGGCAACGAACTCGTCGTCGCTCTCGTGCACGGCCGTGCCGAGGCGCACATACGAGATGCCCCGATCGGTCGAGGCGACGTAGAGCGACCCGGTCGGGCCGGGCACCTGCACCCAGCGTGCGGCGATCCGCTCCAGCAGCTCGGCTGGTGGGTCGACGCGCAGGCCGGCCAGGTCGGTGGCGAGGGAATCATGCTCGGTCATCGGATACCTCCCGGAGCCGTCTGAAGCTCGCGCAGTCGTCGCAGGCCCCGCGAGATATGGGATTTGACTGTTCCCTCCGGTCGGCCGAGCACGTCGGCTATCTCGGCGATCGGCAGGTCGACGACGTGACGCAGGACAACAGCGATGCGTTGTTCCTCAGGCAGCGTGCCGAGCAGATCGGACAGCTCGCGCGCGGTCTCGTTGCGCAGTACCGATCCCTCGACGTCTTGGTGTTCATCGGTGGGTTCCCGCGCGTTCGTCAGCTCGGTCGTGGCCGGTCGACGGCTCGCGTCGCGCTGGGCGTTGCGCCAGAGGTTGAGGGTGATGGTCAGCAGCCACGGTCGCGGCTGTAGTGCGGTGATGCGGTCGGGTGCGTAGTCGGTCAGCGCCCGATACGCGCGCAGGAACGTCTCCGCCGTCAGGTCCTGCGCCTCCGCCCATCGGCCACTGACCCGCAGGGCGGTCGAGAACACCGCCTGGCGGTGGGCGTTGAACAGCTCGACGAAGCCGATGTCGAGATCGCCGGCGAGCGCGGCGACCACGTCGTCGTCGGCGCCGGCACGGTCGGTCGGCGGCGCGGACGTGGTCTCGGTTCGGATCACGGACAGTTGAACCCCATCGGATGCTGATCGGTTGCACGATTACTGAAAGTGAATGCGACACTAGGACCTGTTGTATCGCCTCCGCACCAAACTGCCACCAACCGCCTCATTCGCCAGCGCACTGCGGTATGAAAGCGTTCGTGGCCGAACTCGCCGACCTGTTGCGCGGAGTGGCCGACGGCACGCCGCCGCCCACCGACGCAGAGCTGACCGTTGTGCTGCCCCCCGACGAACGCTCCGTCGGCGTGCTCGCGTTTCCCGGTCAGCACATCATCGTCGCCGACGTGAGCGCCGAGTGGGTTCGGTCCTGGCTCCCCGCCGATGATCTCAGCGCCCCGCTCGGCCCGCAGTTCCTCACCCTGCTCGCCGCGGTGACCGGCCGCGCGATCGGCAACATCGACACGGTCGTTGTCGCCCGCGCGCACGGCAGGCGCCGCGGCCTCGAACTCACCGAAATCACGGACAGTGACCATCCTCGGGTCGCCAGCGCCAGGCGACAACGGGCGGACGTGCGCGCCTGGGTGTGCCCAGGCGGCCTGCTCGTGCTGGGCAGGGGAGTGGCCGGCCGCTGGGAGGCGGCCGTGGAGGTGGAGCCCGCGTTGCGGGGGTTCGGTCTCGGTCGCGGCCTGTTCGGTGCCGCGCTCGGCCTGTTGCCGGCGGGCGAATCGGTGTGGGCGCAGGTCGCCCCTGGCAACGCCGCATCGCTGCGCGCCCTGCTTGCCGCCGGCTACCGCCCGATCGGCGCGGAGGTGTTGTTCCAGCCGCGTGCTGAGGACGAGGGCGGGCCGATCGAGTGGTTCGGCTCCTACCTGCCGGCCGAGGACTGGCAGGACGACGACGCCGAGACTGCTTTCGAACCAGCTCCGGAACCGGCCCTCGAACCAGCCCTCGAACCAGCCCCGGAACCAGTCCCCGAACCGGCTCCCGAACCGGCCAAGGCCCACGCCGTCGAACCAGCCGACGCCCCCGAACCCGAGCCGCAGCCCCAGCCCCAGCCCCAGCCCGATCCCCAGCCCGAGCCCCAGCCCGCCCCCGAGCCCCAGCCCGAGTCCGAGCCGGCGCCCGCTCCCGAATCCGCTGAGGTGCCGTTCGAGCCGGTCACCTTCCGGCTGCCGCCGATCGAGACCCCGCCCAAGCCTCGGCCGGTCACCGCGGATCTGGGACCAATTGAAACGACGCCGGCGACGACCGAAGAGCTGGCTGCCGCGGAGGCCGAAGCAGCGGCCGAACTCGACGCCGACGAGGACACCGAACTCGCCGAGCGGGATGAACCGCTTTCGTGACGATCCGTCAATAAAACTCACCCGGATGGATTAACGCGATAGGGGTGGAAGGGCGCTCTTCTTGACTCGCTGTAGTTGAAATGAAACGCTCCCCCGGAGATTTCCCTACGTCCGGTAGTCGGGGATCGGGCGCCATTTCAGGAGGGCCCGTGCATGCACATCCGCGCCGTCGCTTGGTCGCGGCACTGTCCGGTTTATCGGTGGCCGCTGCCACCGCGCTGACCGGTGTCGCCTCGACCGCGGCCGCGGCAACCGGGGTGATGACCCCCTCGATCGGGGCACACCCCCAGTATCAGGTGGCCGGCCACGTGACAACGGCCGACCCGCAGGCGACCACCTTCTCCTGCCAGACCAAGGTGCCCGCGCAGTGCTACGGCCCGGCGCAGATCAGGGCGGCGTACGGCGTGGACAAGCTGGCGAGCCAGTTCAAGCTCAACGGTGCCGGTGAGACCATCGCGATCGTCGACGCGTTCCAGAGCCCGACGATCAACAGCGACCTCGCCACGTTCGACACCCTGTTCGGCCTGCCGGCGCCGAAGTTCAACATCATCGCGCCGGACGGCGTCACGCCGTTCGACCCGAGCAGTGCCGACCAGGTCGACTGGGCCGGTGAGATCACGCTGGACGTGGAGTACGCGCACGCGATCGCTCCGGCCGCCACCATCGACCTGGTGCTCGGCAAGAGCGACAACGACGCGGACCTGCTCGACGCGCAGCGTTACGTGGTGTCGCACAACCTGGCCGACGTGATGTCGCAGAGCTTCGGCGAGGCAGAGCAGTGCATGCTGCCCGCGACCGAGCAGGCGGCGCACCAGGTGTTCCAGCAGGCGGTGCGCAAGCACATCACGGTGTTCGCGTCAGCGGGCGACCAGGGTGCCGCTCAGCCGACCTGTGACGGCACCTCGTTCTTCAAGGCGGCCAGCACGCCTGCGTCCGATCCGAACGTGACCGGTGTCGGTGGCACGATTCTCGATGCGGACGGCATCACCGGTGCCTACCACAGCGGGACCACGTGGAACGAGCCGAACTTCAACGCCGCCGGCGGCGGTGGCTACAGCGTGCTGTTCGGCACGCCGAGCTACCAGCGTTCGCTGCACCTGCCTTCTCGTGGGGTGCCGGACGTGTCCTACAACGCCGCCATCATCGGCGGCGTGCTCGCGGTGTGGAGCAGCTCCGGCCAGGGCGCCAACCTGGTGTTCCGCTTCGGTGGCACCAGCGCGGGCTCCCCGCAGTGGTCCGGTCTGATCGCGCTCGCCGACCAACTGGGCCACCACCGGGTCGGTGCGATCAACAAGGAGCTGTACGTGTTCGGACAGCACGGCCTCGGCAGTGCGTTCTTCCACGACATCACCACCGGCGACAACACCTACCACGGTGTTTCGGTGACCGTGAACGGTTTCCCCGCGACGCCGGGTTGGGACGCGGCCTCCGGTCTTGGCACGCCCAAGGCCAACAACCTCGTTCCGTTGCTCGCCACGACCTTCGGAAACGACAACAGCGAGTCCTAAGTAGACGACGGTTAGCGGCGGTCGCATCCCCTGGATGCGGCCGCCGCTTGTCAGCGCTGTGCCATGCCCGGGACGGCTCCCTCGCGAGAGTGATGCGGGATCTGGTTCGCGTGGGGGAGCCGTTTCCAGGGGTGCTCTGTCAGGATCAGGTCGTGTCCATCGCGCTGCGCCCGATCACCGGCGGCATCACCTACCGTCGGTGGGCCTACCTGATCCTGGGCGGCGCGCTGCTCGTGCCCTATGTCCTGGCCGGCACCGTGCTGCTGCCGCTGGCCCTGATCCGGGTGCAGTACCTGTTCGGGAATGCCGCCTACGTGCTGCTGGTCCTGCTGTGCATCGCGGTCCTGATCGTGTTGACCTCGTTCATCCCGGCTGTGCACACGGTGCAGGGTGCCGCGGTCCGCGAGTTGCTCGGCGGTCCGCTCGCCGAACAGGGCATGGGCTCGGCTGGGACGTGGCAGGCGCGCTGGCGTCGCACCGCCTGGTTCGTGCTGCACATCCTGGTTGGCGGTCTGGTCAGCGTGGTCACGTTGTTCGTGCCGCCGACCGTCGTGGTCAGCTTCACCGTGCCGTTCGTCGCCAACCAGAACGTCGGTGGCCTGCACCTGCCCGAGGTGCACGGCTTCTGGCGCTGGCTGATCCCGATCGCCGGACTGGTCGCGCTGATCTGCGTCATCTACGCGGTGGCCGCCGCGGGCGCCGTCCTGGCCAGGCTCGCGCCGGTGTTCCTCGGGCCATCGGCCGAGGACCGGCTGGCCGCCGCCGAGGATCGGGCCCGCACGCTGGCGCAGCGCAACCGGCTCGCCCGCGAGCTGCACGACTCGGTCGGGCACACGCTGAGCGTGGTGTCCATCCAGGCGGGCGCGGCCGGGCGGGTGTTGGACACCGACCCTGACTTCGTCCGCCGCGCGCTGTCCGCGATCGAGGAGTCCGCGCGCAGCGCCATGACCGACCTGGATCACGTGCTCGGTCTGCTCCGCGAGGACGCGAACATGGACGCGAACGCCGACGAAGCGTCCTTGCGCAGCCCGCACTCGGGTCTTGACGCGCTGGACGAGCTGGTCGCGTCCACCGAACTCACCGGCGTCTCGGTCGAGAAGCGGGTGACCGGCGACCTCGGCGCCGTGCCGCAGGTGGTGTCGAGCCAGGCGTACCGGATCGTCCAGGAAGGGCTGACCAACGTGCTGCGGCACGCCGGTAAGGTCCAGGTCACTCTCTGTGTCGACGTGCGACCCGATCTCCTGGAGCTGACCATGGTCAACCCGCTCGGCGATCCCGGCCCTGCCGCGCACCATGCCGGCCGGGGCGGCCGCGGCCTTGCCGGCATGCGCGAGCGCGCCACCGTCCTTCATGGACAGTTGACGGCCCACGCCGTCGGCAACGAGTGGCGGGTCAACGTGATCCTGCCCCTCCGTGCCGGCCGCGGCGCCCGATTGGACCCGGCATGACCGTCGGGGTGCTGCTCGTCGACGACGAGGACCTGATCCGGGCCGGCCTGCGCGCGATCATCGACGCCGAGGACGACCTGTCCGTGCTCGGCGAGGCCGGTGACGGCGCTGAGGCGGTCGCCAAGACCCGCGCGCTCGAACCGGACGTCGTGCTGATGGACGTGCGCATGCCCGCCGTCGACGGCATCCAGGCGACAAGGCACATCCTGGACAACCAGCAGCACCCACCGAAGATCATCGTAGTGACCACGTTCGAGAACGACGACTACGTCTACGACGCGCTGCGCGCCGGCGCCAACGGCTTCCTGCTCAAGCGGTCCCGCCCGGCCGAGATCGTGCAGGCCATCCGCGCGGTCGTGGCCGGCGACTCGCTGCTGTTCCCTGCCAAGATCCGCTCGCTCGCCGAACGCAACCGGCCCCAGCAGCCGCCGGCCGGCCGCGCCATCGCCAAGCTGACCGACCGGGAGGCCGACGTGCTGCGCCTGATGTCCACCGGCCTGTCCAACGCGGAGATCGCCGAGGAACTCGTGGTCGGCCTGCAAACCGTCAAGACGCACGTTGGCAACGTGCTTGGCAAGCTTGGCGCGCGCGACCGCACCCAGGCGGTGATCTTCGCCTACGAGTCCGGGTTCATCCAGCCGCGCTGACGTGCCGGCCGTGCCGTTCCTGCTGGGGCCGTTCCTGTCCGGGGAGGGCGTTGCCGTGCCGCAGCACGTCGTAGTGTGCGGTCCCCGGTCGCCCGACCACCCAGCTCGACCCGTCGATCGACTTGGCCCGGTGCTTGAGCGGCGCGAGCAGCTGCGACACCTCGTGGTAGCCGCTGACCGAGCCGGACACGCAGATCAGCATGGCCAGCGAGACGGTGACCGCCTCGCCCTCCGCGCTCCACCTGCCGTCCATCAGTCGGGCGCCCAGCTGCATGACGTCGTCAAGTCCGGCAACGAACAGGAAGTCGTCGCCGCCGACATGGCCGACCCGCACGGTCGAGTCCTGCCTGGCCACGTCCGCGAGGCAGGCGCCGATCTGCCGGATCAGGTCGTCGCCGACGGCGAAGCCGAACTCGTCGTTGACCGTCTTGAAGGAGTCGATGTCCAGCCAGCCGACCGCGAACACCTCGCCCGCGGTGATCCGCCTCGTCACCTCGCGCGCGATCGAGTCGCTGCCCGGCAGGCGGGTGAGCGGATTCAGCGCGGCGGCCCGCTCGACCTTGCTGTCCGCGACCGCACGCACGAGGTCGGTTACCCGAACCACGCCGATGCAGCGGTGCGCGGCGTCCTCGACAACCACGTCGTCGTTGGTGCGCACCAGATCCGAGCCGCCGAGCACCTCCAACACGTCGAAGACGGACGCCCCGATCGGGATCACCCTGGGCGTGTCGGCGAGCCGCTTGGCACTGCGGTTCGCGTGCAGTGCGTGCCCGTACGGACCGGTGACCGCGAGCAGGAACCGGTTCCTGTCAATCGTCCATTGCGGACGTTCCGCCTCGTCGAGCAGCACAACGCTGTTCACCATCGGCGCAGCGGCCAGCGCCTCGCGCACCTCCTCCGCTGTCGCGGAGACCGGCAGCGTCGTCGCGGGATGCATCAACTCGGTGACGCGCGGTCCGCCACGACGTTCCTCGGACGTGATCGGCTCGGTGGGAACCGTCTCGGAGCGCGGCGGCTCGATGGAGGCGAGCACCGGCGGCCTGCGCTTGGCCGGGTGCAGCGCATCGCCCTGCGCCGCCGTCACGCCGAGGGAGTGCAAAGTGGACAGTTGGTCGACCGAACTCACACCGTCCGCGAGCAACTGCGCGTCGTTGCGCGCGCACAGCTGCCCGATCGCCTCGATCGCCGCTTTCGACCGCGGATTCGTAAGCACGTCGGCGACGATGACCCGATCCAGCTTGACGATCTCGAAATCCGGCGAGCTCAACAGGGTCAGCGGCAGGTCGCCGTCGCCGACGCCGTCCAACGCCAGCCGGAAACCGGCCGAGCGCAGCACGTCGATGCCCTGTAGCAGGGCCTTGCGCCGGACCGAAGCGAACGGCGGGTTCAACTCGATCACCACGTCGGCAGCGCGGCGCCGGGTGGCCCGCAGCGTCGCCATGACCGGGCCCAGCGCCACGTGCGCGCGGGCAGCGGAGATGGCCAGCAGGTTGACGTGCAGCGGCAGCATCAGCTGACAATCGGCGGCACGCTGCAACGCGAGCGTGACAAGGCCGTAGTCGGTTGGTGTCAGTTGACCGGTATCGGCTGCGGTGCGCAACAGTTCGCGCGCGCCACCCTGCCGCGGTCGGGCAAGGGCCTCCACCGCGACGACTCCGCCGGTGCGCAGATTGAACATCGGCGCGAAAGCGATGTGCACATCCTGAGCGAGCGCAGGATCAAGCAACGCAGGCACCATCCCATCGTGCCTGCCGGCGCCACGCAGCAGAACACGGGTTCACCAGGTGTTCACAGACAGCCGCGAAGATTCACCGGAATGGTCTCTCCCTCACTCCACCGTACCAAGCGGTATGGCGGGGTATCCGTATTCTTTGTCCACCGTTCGACTTGTCCACCGTTCGACGGACAGCGACGGTCCGTCGGAACGTGGTCGCGGGCGAGCGCCGCGAAATTCGACGATTGTCCCGTGAACGCGATCGAAATACGCGGCCTGCGCAAGACCTACGGCGCACACCCCGCGGTGGACGGCATCGACCTGACCGTCCGGCAGGGTGAAATTTTCGCCCTGCTCGGACCCAACGGCGCCGGCAAGACCACCACTGTCGAGATCCTGGAAGGCCATCGCGGCCGCGACGACGGCAAGGTCAGCGTGCTGGGCGAAGACCCGGCGCGGGCAGGCCGGGCCTGGCGGGCGCGCATCGGCATCGTTCTGCAGACGGCCAACGACGCCGCCGAACTGACCGTCGCCGAACTGGTGCGGCCCTCCCTCAACTAGCACCAGCGCCCGTTACTACCCGCACCCGCGCGATCCGGAAACCGTCATCGAACAGGTCGGCCTGACCGACAAGGCGGGCGCCCGCATCCGCACCCTCTCCGGTGGCCAGCGTCGCAGGGTCGACGTCGCGCTTGGCATCATCGGATCGCCCGAACTGGCCGTCCTGAACGACTGAGCCTCGACGAGCCGACCACCGGGTTCGACCCGGAGGCGCGTCGCCAGTTCTGGGACCTGATCCGGGCCCTCGCCGCCGACGGCACCACCATCCTGCTCACCACCCACTACCTGGACGAGGCCGAAGCCCTCGCCGACCGCGTCGCGGTGCTCGCGGGCGGCCGGATCGTGGCCGAGGACACCCCGGCCGGTCTCGGCGGCCGGGCCACCGCGGAGGCAACCGTGCACTGGCTGGCCGCCGACGGCCCGCACGAGATGCGCACCGCGACCCCGACCTCGCTCATCGCGCGCCTTGCGAGCGGTCGTGAACTGCCCGAAATGCCCGAAATATCAGAACTACGAGCACCCGGCCCAGCCTGGAAGACGTCTACCTGAACCTGATCGGAGAAGCCCGATGACCACGCTGACCCTCGGTATGGCGCGCGGCGGTGTCGAGCTGCGCGAGTTCTTCCGCAGGAAGGAGATGGTGATCTTCACCTTCTCCCTGCCGGCCGTGCTGCTGCTGTTGCTCGGCTCGATCGAGCACCAGCGCCACGCCGGCCAACTGCTCACGGCGGGCATGATCGCCGCTGGCGTGGTGTCCACGTCGTTCGTGTCCATCGGTATCGGCATCGCGCTGGACCGTGAGGACGGCACACTGAAACGGTTGCGCGGCACGCCGATGCCGGCCGCCGTCTACTTCGTCGGCAAGCTCATGCTGGTGCTGGTCTCCGGCGTTGCCGAGGTGGTGCTGTTGCTGATCATCGGCACGCTCGTGTTCGACGTGCACCTGCCAAGCACCGGCGCGGACTGGCTGACGCTGGTCTGGGTGTTCCTGCTCGGTGTGATCGGTGCCACCATGCTCGGCATCGCCGCGAGCAGCCTGACCCGCTCGGCGCGCAGCGCGCCAGCCGTGCTCAATCTTGCCCATCCCAATGCTGGAGCCTGGTGTTGGAGTTCATCTCCGGGATCTTCGTTGTGCCGATCACCGACCTGCCGGCCTGGATGGTGCGGGTGGCCTCGGTGTTTCCGGTGAAATGGCTGGCACAGGGCTTTCGCTCAGCGTTGTCGCCGGGCAACCTGAGTGCTCTGGAGGCGGCTGGACAATGGGAACATCCGAAGACGGCATTGATTCTGGGGGCATGGTGCGTGGCCGGTCTGGTGCTGTGTCTGCTGACCTTCCGCTGGACGAACCGGCGCGCGGGTTGACCACCGCGCAGACCGACGTCCATGGGCAGACGTTCCTGCTGGGCCAGTGGGAGGCGTACTTCGCGGCCGTCGGTGTCATGGGTGTTGTACTCGCCTGGGCCACACCCGCGCCCGACCGCGCCGACCGGCTGGTCGCCACCGCGCTGCTGCTGGCCCTCGCGGCCTGGTGGCTGGCCTTCGGTCGGCGCGTCTACCGGCGAAGCGCCGGTGACCTGGCCGGTCTCGGCTACTACGTGGGCGTGTTCGCTTTGGTCGTGCCGCTGCTGGTGTTGGTGCCGAACTGTTGCTGGGTGTTGTTCGCGCTCACCCCGCAGGTCTACATGGTCGTCGGTACGGACCGGATCGCCAATGTCGTGGTCAGCCTCCTGGTGCTCTCGCCTGCGCTGGTCGAGCTGGTCCGGTTCGGCGCTGACCCGAGTTTCTGGGTGAGCCTGGCTATCGGTGTCGGCATGGCCGGCATGGCCATGCTGATCAACGTGGCCACCGATCACATCGCCAAGCAGAGCGCGGAACGCGCCCGCCTCATCGAACAGTTGGAAGCGGGCCGCGCCGAGATCGCCGAACTGTCTCGACAGGCGGGCGTCGCGGCCGAGCGTGAACGGCTGGCCGCGGAGATCCACGACACGCTCGCGCAGGGCTTCACCAGCATCCTCACCCTGGTGCAGGCCGCGACCGGCGAAGCAGATCGGAACCGTGCCAACGGCTATCTCGACCTGGCCGCGCACACCGCGCGGGAGAACCTTGGCGAGGCGCGGGCGCTGGTCGGCGCGCTCGCCCCACCCGCGATGCGGTCCGGCTCGCTGGTCGATGCGGTGCGGCGGCAGGCAACCCGGCTGACCGAGGAGTGCGGCATCCGGGCTGAGTTCGCGGTGCGGGACATCGGCGCGGTGCCGATGCCGGTGGAGGTGGTGCTGTTGCGCTCGGCGCAGGAGGCGTTGGCCAACGTGCGCAGGCATTCCGGCGCGAGCGTGGCGCGGATCAGCCTTGGCGGCACCGAGAACGGCGTGCTGCTCACCGTTTCCGACGACGGCGTCGGCTTCGACTACTCCGCCGACACCAACGGTTTCGGTCTGCGCAGCATGCTCAACCGGGTCGAACAGGTCGGCGGCACGCTCACTGTCGACAGTGGACCAGAAGGCACCACGGTACGAGTGGAGGTGTGCCGGTGATCCGGGTTCTCCTCGTCGACGATCATCCGGTCGTGCGTACCGGCGTGCGCGGAATGCTGGCCGCCGAACCGGACATCGAGGTGGTCGGCGAGGCGAGTTCGGGCGCCGAGGCGATCGCCCGCGCGGCGGAACTGCGGCCCGACGTGGTGTTGATGGACCTGCGCATGCCGGACCTGGACGGCGTCGTGGCCACCGGCCGCATTCTGGCCGGCAACGCCGACATCCGCGTCGTCGTGCTCACGACCTACGAGACCGACGCGGACATCCTGCGCGCGGTCGAGGCGGGCGCGGCGGGCTATCTGCTCAAGGACGCGTCACCGGACGAACTGAGCAGGGCGATCCGCGCCGCGGCGCGCGGCGAAACCGTGCTCGCGCCACCGGTCGCGGCGCGCCTTGTGCGCAGCGTGCGGCACCCCGTGACAAGCACGCCGTTGTCCGCGCGGGAGATCGAGGTGCTGCGGTTGGTCGGCAAGGGCCTGACCAACGCGGAGATCGGCCGCAGGCTCTATATCGGTGAGGCCACAGTCAAGACGCATCTGTTGCGCTCGTTCACCAAGCTCGGCGTCTCGGACCGGACCGCGGCCGTGACCACCGCGCTCGCTCGCGGCATCCTCGGCGAACTGTGACGTCGGCCGCTGTAACGGATATAGGGGGTATACCCGTTACAGCGGCCGGTTGCGCATCTCCCGACTCGGGCTCGTCCGGGGATGTTGTGATCACGTCATGCGCAAGCCGCAGGGTGGGATCGTGCGGGGTGGGATCGTGCGGGGTGGGATCGTGCGGGGTGGGATCGTGCGGGGTGGGATCGTGCTGGGCGCGACGGCCGGTGCTGCCGTCGCGGCGGGCTTTGGCGGCGCGGCCTACGCATCGGCCCGGGACGTCGATGCCACCACGTCCGAGCCAGGCGGCGCGGTGACGGTCGGCACACAAGACAACGTGCTCGTTGGCATCACCGCCCACGACAGCGTCACCGGCGTCGAGCGCTGGCACTACTGGGCACGGGATTCGGTGATGCCGCTCGTCGGACTCAGTGCGGACGGCAGCACCGCGTTCCTGGTCGTCGACCGGGTGTACGAACAGGACGCGCCGGCTTTCGACGCGCGCACCGGGAAATTGCTCTGGCGGCGGGTTCTCGCATCGGAAGGCTGGGTGGGCCCACCCACCGGGCCCGGCCCCGACCTGCGGGAAGCCTTGGGCGTCGAGCTGCACACCGGCAACGGGTAGGTCACCAACCAGTGTCATCCGCCGATGTGTATGCGAGGCGGCTCGCCACGGGAGTGGCGAGCCGCCCGAGGAGCACACGCGGCGGAATGCGTTTACGCGGAGAGGTGGGCCAGCCGCCGCTGGGTCGGCCAGCGCACGTTGGTCGCCCAGCCCAGCATCTCGAACACCCGGATCAGCCGCGCGGAGATGTCGATCTGACCGCGTTGCACGCCGTGCCGGGCGCAGGTCGGGTCGGCGTGGTGCAGGTTGTGCCAGGATTCGCCGAAGGAGAACACCGCCAGCGGCCAGAAGTTCGCGGCCCGGTCGCGGGAGTTGAACGGGCGCTCGCCGAACATGTGGCAGATCGAGTTGACCGACCAGGTGACGTGGTGCAGCACCGCGATGCGGACGAGGCCGGCCCAGAACAGGCAGGTGAGCGCGCCCCACAGCGACAGCGTGGCCAGGCCGCCGACCAGCGCGGGCACGCCGATGCTGGCCAGCGACAGCACGATGAACATGCGGTCGACCCGCTGGATGTCCGGGTCGTTGACCAGATCCGGGGCGAACCGCTCGCGGTTGGTCAGGTCGCGGTCGAACAGCCAGCCGAGGTGCGCGTGGTAGAAGCCCTTGGTCAGCGCGATGGGGGAGGAACCGAAGCGCCACGGCGAGTGCGGGTCGCCGTCGCGGTCGGAGAACGCGTGGTGGCGCCGGTGGTCGGCGACCCAACCCGTTGTGGTGCCCTGGAAGGACAGGTTGCCGGCGACGGCCAGCGCGATCCGCAGCGGCCGGACCGCCTTGAACGAACCGTGGGTGAAGTGCCGGTGGAAGCCGACGGTCACGCCCAACCCGGTCAGCGCGTACATGCCGATCGCCATGCCGACGTCCACCCAGTTGAGCCCCCAGCCCCAGGCGAACGGCACCGCGGCGATCAGTGCGGCGAGCGGAATGACCACGAAGGCGATCACCAGCACTTGTTCGGTCATCCCCCGGCGACCGGACACGATCGGCTTCGGGGGCGACGTCGGCGGCGCGGCGGTAGGCGGTGCGGTGGGGGCTGCGATCGGGGGCATAAGTGTCCTCGGAGGTTGGGGGCGAGCTTGAGGAGAGCGCTTGAGAGCGGGAGAGCGAGCGCGCAGACACCGTACACCTACACGTTGTAGGTTGGGGGTGAGGTGACGTGTGGTGACGGAATTCGTCGAAATTATCCTGTGACAATTTCGTGATTGACAGCGGGGTCGAAACCGCAGCTCAACAGACCGTGAAATCCATCCGACCAGGCGAGGCGTTACCGTCCAACCATGCGCGACACCGACCCGCTGACCCGCACATCTCGCCGTTGGCAGCGAGCAGTTTCAACGGACCGGGCCGACCAGCGGATCGCGGCCGTTTCCGGTGATCTTGCCACCCACCCGTTCCGGGTGGATCGGGATCGGGTGGCCAGTTCGCCCTTTTTCGCGCGGCTCGCCGGCGTGACCCAGGTGGTCAGCCCGAGCGGGTCAGGACTGTTGCTGCACAACCGACTCACGCACAGCCTCAAGGTCGCACAGGTGGCTCGCGCGATCGCCGAGCGGCTCACCGGCGACGGCGACTCGGCGCGGTTGGTCGACAAACTCGGCGGGTGCGATCACGACGTGGTCGAGGCCGCCGCGCTCGCGCACGACCTCGGGCACCCGCCGTTCGGCCATCTCGGCGAGGAGGTGCTCGACCGGATCGCCCGACACCGCTTCGGTCTGCCGGACGGGTTCGAGGGCAACGCCCAGTCCTTCCGGATCGTCACCACCACCGACACCCGTGGCCTGCGCGGGATCGGGCTCGACCTCACCGCGGCGGTGCGCGCGTCGCTGCTGAAGTACCCGTGGACCAGGCTGCGTCATCCGCTCCCGCACCCGAGCACCATGCCGATTCCGCCGAGGGGCGCGAGCCAGCCATCGGACGAGCCGGGCACCGGATCGGCCAAGTTCTCCGCCTACGTCACCGAAATCACCGATCTCGAACAGGCGCGCGCGGTGTTCGCAGGGCGGATCGAGCCGTGGCAGCAGACGGTCGAGGCGTCCGTGATGGACACCGCGGACGACATCGCCTACGCCATCCACGACCTTGAGGACTTCCACCGCGTCGGGGTGCTGCAACACGCGACGGTCGCGGCCGAACTCGGCAGCTGGCGCACGCACGCCGCGGAACTCGCCGCCGTCGGCGACGAGGAACTGGCGAACCAGTCGCGGTTGCCGGGGCGGTCGCTTGAGGCGACCCGCAGGCGGCTCGCCGACCGCGACTCCTGGATCTTCGACGCGGACGCGTTCACCGAGGCCATCGACCTGGTCCGGGGCGAACTGGTGGACGGGCTGCTGGCCGTGCCGTTCGACGGCTCGGTCGAGGCGGAGCAGTCGATCGCCCGGTTCTCCACCCGCTGGACCGCGCGACTGGCCGATGGGGTTGGCGTCACCGCCGCGCCGACCACCCGGTCCGGCCATGTCGTGCTGGCCGCGCAACAGTGGCACGAGGTGCAGGTGCTCAAGTTCGTGCACCGCCGGTTCGTGTTGCGTAGGCCGGACCTCGCCCTGCACCAGCGCGGTCAGGCGCGACTGCTGACCACGCTGGTCGAGGAGTTGGAGGGCTGGCTTGTGGACCGGCGCGAGTCGGACCGGCTGCCGCGCAGGCTGCACGATCTGGTCGAACTCGCCGAGGGCGAGTACCACGACCTGGCCACGAACCGGCCCGAACTGCTCGGCGGTGTCGAAATCGGTGGGGGTGAGGGTGCGCCGGGGCCGGACGCGGTGCGCGCGTTGGCCCGAGGTCGCGCCGTCGTCGACTTCGTCGCATCGCTCACCGACAGCCAGGCCGTCGCCCTGCTCGATGCGTTGTCCGGTCGACGAAGCGCGATCTGGACCGACGCGTTCGCCCTCTAGCTCAGTTGTTGGGCAGCGCTCAGTTGTTGGGTAGCTCGGTGGTCGGCAACGGCCAGTCCCATTCGATGCCGACCAGACCGGGGCCGACGCCGAGACCGACGGTGTGTGCTTCGCCGGTCGGACTGATCGCCAGGTTGCGGCGCCGCGCGAGGCGGACGTCGCCTGCCGGCGAGCTGAACTGCTGGCACCGCTCCGGCAACGCGTCCGGGTCGAACTTGACTTCGAGCACGTAGTCCCGCACCGGCAGGCGCAGCCTGCGGCAGTAGCAGTCGACCAGCGGAGTGTGCTCCGAGATCGGGTTGACGACTTCGTACTCCATGATCAGCGTCTCGCCGGTGGCCAGTTCCTGGTCGAAAAGGAGTTCCGCGGCGAGCAGGTGTTCGTTGCGGTCGGCCGCCATCCGGCCGAGCCGGCAGTTGCGCAGGTTGGTGATCTGCGGGACGTCCGTCGTCTCGGTCTGCCAGTCGTAGAGCAGCACCCAGCGGTCCACGCCGTCCTGTTCCGCGCGCAGTACCTGCGACACGCGCACCGACCTGATCTGCCGCGAGGTGTCCACGACGACCCGGTCGTGCTGGCTGATCCGCGCCAGGTGACCATCGGAGGCAGTGTCCACGCTGGTCAGCAGGTTGGCCAGCGCCATACTGCCCCAGAGGGCGTCCATCGCCAGTAATCGGGAGTCGCGCCTGCGTCGACCGCGCGGCCGGGGCGGACCGAGCAGCGCGGTGAGCGCGTTCGGCGGAACCCGCAGGACCGCTTCGAGATGACGGAGGGCGTCCAGTGATTCTGGCCTCTCCGGCCGGCGTCTGCCGGACTGCCAGTAACTCAGCGTAGCTACGCTGATGGTTACACCGCGCAGTTGGAGGCGGTGTTGAATACGGTCCAAACTCAGTCCGCTGCCCTTGATCGCAGCTCGCAGAGCGTCCGGAAACGGGCCTCCGGCGAGCAGCTTCGCCAGCTCGGCGCGGCCCACTGGGATGCGGGCAGGCGCCAAGTCCGGTCGACTCGGTGCGATCGTCATGGTGACTCCCCGTCGTCACGTCATCACGTTTGAGTTACCCTACTTGGGTGTAGAGGTTTGTTACACCCCCATTTGGCTCCAATCGATACGACGTTCAGATTGAACGAGCTGATGCGACTGGTGCTCACAGTGATTTCCCCAACACGGAGCGCACTAAACACGAATTTTATTTGTCCCGCACGAGAGCTTTGTCCTTATTCGGTTATCGGGCAATAAGGTTCGCCATCCGCTCAGTTACTCTGTTAATTCCCTCGCTGGGGGAGGGTTGACCAGGCCGAATCGCGCTCCGTGTCCAGTAGGTAGGGAAATCTGGTGATGAGCAGGGTGCGCCCCGCGGCCGGCGGAGGCAAGAGGGTTGAAGTGATTGCGGACCGCATTGAGGGCTGGTTCGCAAGGTTCACTCAGCGTCACGGAAAAGTTCGTAATCTCGAACTGAGTACGCAGAGTTTCGTGGTCGAGGCGGTCGATGGGGCTACCGCCGCTGCGGCGGTGCCGTTCCCGCCGCTCGAACTGAGTCAGCCGCCGACGGACCTGGAGTCAGCGGTCGGCCTGGTGGTCGAGCATCTGCGGATGCCGAGACTGGTCGGGTTGGTGCTCGTTCGGCTCGGCGGACACAGTGTCGGCATCGCCAACAACGGCACCGTGCTGGTCTCGGCCACCGATCAGCTGCCGGTGCATGGCCGCAACAAGGCAGGTGGCTGGTCGCAGCAGCGGTTCGCGCGGCGTCGGGCCGGCCAGGCGCGGGTCGCGGTCCAGCACGCGGCCGCCGACGTGCGGCGGGTGCTCGGTCCTCGGGTGGGGGAGTTGAGCGCGGTGGTGTTGGGCGGAGACGCACGCGAACTGGCCGTGCTGCGCGGCGAGCCCGGATTGACCGAGGTGTTCGCGTTGGCCCAGCCGCGCATATTGGACGTGCCGCAACCGCGCAGGTCCGTGCTTGACGAGGCCGCTCGCCGGGTGTTCGGGCTGGAGATCCTGGTGCGGGAGCCGGACTGAATCGTGGCCGAGCTCGCACTCATGGGGAGAAAACCGTTCGCGGGCGTCCCGTATCATGAAGACGTGGTGGTTCGCACCGAATGAGTGGCTGACCAGCTCGCCGGTTCCGACAGGCGAGCCACGCCGTCCTGCGCTTCTCGCGCCACAGCCACTCACCTACGGAGTCTTTCCCGTGATCACCGCTACCAACCTTGAACTGCGGGCTGGGTCCCGCATCCTGCTCGCGGACGCGAACCTGCGCGTCCAGCCGGGCGACCGCATCGGTCTTGTCGGCCGCAACGGCGCCGGCAAGACCACCACCCTGCGCGTGCTCGCCGGCGAGGGCGAGCCGTTCGCGGGCGAACTGCGCCGCGCGGACGAACTCGGTTACCTGCCCCAGGATCCGCGCGAAGGTGATCTTTCGGTCACCGCCAAGGACCGCGTGCTCTCCGCGCGCGGGCTCGACGAACTCCTGCGCGAGATGGAAAAGGCGCAGACTGCCATGGCCGAGCTGGTGGACGAGAACCAGCGCGACGCTGCTGTCCGCCGCTACGGCAGGCTCGAAGACCGCTTCTCATCGGCTGGCGGCTACGCGGCCGAGAGCGACGCGGCGCGGATCTGCGCGAACCTCGGTCTTGAGGACCGCGTGCTCAACCAGCCGCTGCGCACCCTCTCCGGTGGTCAGCGTCGCCGGGTCGAACTCGGCCGGATCCTGTTCGCCGCGTCCGAATCGGGCGCGACCGGCAAGTCCACCACGACGCTGCTGCTCGACGAGCCAACCAACCACCTGGACGCGGACTCGATCACCTGGCTGCGCTCCTTCCTCAAGGCGCACGACGGTGGCCTCGTGGTGATCAGCCACGACGTCGAACTGCTCGCCGCTGTTGTCAACAAGGTCTGGTTCCTCGACGCGACGCGCGGCGAACTGGACATCTACAACATGGGCTGGCAGCGCTACCTGGAAACGCGCGCCACCGACGAGAAGCGGCGCCGCAGGGAACGGGCGAACGCGGAGAAGAAGGCGGGCGCCCTGATGGCGCAGGCCGACAAGATGCGCGCCAAGGCGACCAAGGCGGTAGCCGCACAGAACATGGCCAAGCGTGCCGAGAAGCTGCTGTCCGGGCTGGAGGACTCCCGGCAGGCAGACAAGGTCGCCAAGATCCGGTTCCCCGATCCGGCGCCGTGCGGCAAAACCCCGCTCACCGCGGAGGGGCTGTCCAAGAGCTACGGATCACTGGAGATCTTCACCGGCGTCGACCTCGCCATCGACCGAGGCTCGCGCGTTGTCGTCCTCGGGCTCAACGGTGCGGGTAAGACCACCCTCCTGCGACTGCTCGGCGGCATGGAGAAACCGGACACCGGCGAGGTGATACCCGGTCACGGCCTGCGGATCGGTTACTACGCGCAGGAACACGAAACCCTTGATCACCAGGCCAGCGTCTGGCAGAACATCCGCTCTGCCGCGCCGGACACCGGTGAACAGCAGCTGCGCAACCTGCTCGGCACGTTCCTGTTCACCGGCGAGCAGCTGGACCAGCCGGCCGGCACGCTCTCCGGTGGCGAGAAGACCAGGCTGGCACTGGCCGGTCTTGTTTCCAGCGCGGCCAACGTGTTGCTGCTCGACGAGCCGACCAACAACCTCGACCCGGCAAGTCGGGAGCAGGTGCTGGACGCGTTGCGCCGGTTCGCCGGCGCGGTCGTGCTCGTAACACATGATCCCGGAGCTGTCCAAGCCCTTGAGCCCGAGCGGGTGATCCTTCTGCCGGACGGCACAGAGGATCACTGGTCGGCCGACTACCTCGAATTGGTGCAGCTAGCCTGATTACCTGCGATTACGCTGGGCTGGTCCGGGTCGCAATAGCGCCGATCGATGATCGACTGGACGTGACACGCCGATCACTGAGCGAAGATTTTTTCCGCTCGTCTGGCGTTCTGGTCGTTCGTGTTCGATCATTGCGGCGATAGGGGCCGCAACGGCTCAACCTGCAGTCCATGGAAGGCGGGGCAAGGTGGCTGACCTGAAGAAGGGTGCCCGGATCACCGGGACCACGCGGGACAAGCTCGCCGCGGACTTGAAGAAGAAGTACGAGAAGGGCGCCAGTATCAGGGCTCTTGCCGAGTCCACGGGTCGTTCCTACGGATTCGTGCACCGCGTGCTCTCCGAGTCCGGCGTAACACTGCGCGGACGCGGTGGTGCGACGCGCACGAAGAAGAAGTAAGCTACCGTGCGGTAACATCACCACCGCGCGATCGGGTCTGCCGGGCGACTACGGACTTCTCGTGCGTTGGCACTCTTGAGGAGTTCACAGACGATGCCGGACATCGATGCTGGCCTGCTGGAGCGGGGTGGCCTGCGACTTTCCGTCGACGGGCAGCGCGCGACCATCACGCTGAATCGGCCCGACGTGCTCAACGCGCAGAAGCCGAGCATGTGGGAGGCCCTGCAGCAGATCGGGGAGCGGCTGGACCCGGACGTCCGCGTTGTGGTCGTCCGGGGTTCCGGTCGAGCGTTCTCGGCTGGCCTGGACACCGGCATGTTCGGTCCGGAGGGCATCGACGGCGAAACCGGATTCGCGGAGATCTCCAGCCTGCCCGCTGCCGAGGGTGAGGCGATCATCGAGCGGTTCCAGCGGGGTTTCGTCTGGCTGGCCGACCCGAGGCGGGTGACGATCGCGGCCGTGCGAGGCCATGCGATCGGCGCCGGTTTCCAACTCGCGCTCGCCTGTGACCTGCGCATTGCCGCCGAGGACGCCCGGTTCACCATGGCCGAGCCGTCCCTCGGTCTAGTTCCCGACCTGGCCGGCACGCTGCCGCTGGTGCGTGCCGTCGGCTACGCGCGTGCCGTGGACATCTGCGTGACCGGCCGACGGGTTCCCGCCGACGAGGCGCTGCGCATCGGACTGGTCAACTCGGTCGTGCCGGTCGATGGTCTCGATCAGGCCGTCGACGAACTCGTGGCGGCGGTGAGCAAGCCGGCGGCGGGCGCGGTGCGGGAGACCCTGGCGCTGCTGGCCAATGCCGCGAACGGAGCGACTCTCGACGATCAGTGCAAGCTCGAACGTCAGGCGCAGCTGCGCAGGTTCACCGAACTCAAGGCCATGTTCGGCGGCTGAACCCGTCACACACTGAACTCCTCACACACTGGCCGGCGTCAGCTCCGTGGCGTCGGTCTTGTTGTGTTCGTCCCGGTTTTCCATGGCGCGCAACGTGATCGCGGCGCCGAACAGGGCGAGCGGGTAGATCAGGTAGCCGTAGCGGGTCGCCGGGGAGAGCATGATCGCGAGGCCCAGTCCGATCGCGCTGCGCAGGGCGGCGTCCGACGCGGACCGAGGCGGCCGGATCAACAACCAGCAGCCGATGCCGAGTGCGGCCGCTGCCATCAACGCGATGGCCACATCGTGCCCGGCCGGGCCGAGTTGACCGATCAGCACCCCGGGCAGCGGCGACTCGGCCGGGGAGTGCGCGATGCCGATGCCGAGCGGGAACTTGATCACCTGCTCGACGAAGTTGTGCGGATCGACCAACAGCACCGGCACGGTGACCACCGACCCGACGCCGAGCACGGCCGCGCAGAACCGAAGGAGCGCACGCGAGCCGAGCATGCCGAACACGGCGACCGCGAGCACGATCAACGCGGGGCTCGCGGTGAGCTTGATGCTGACCGCGACGGCGATCACCCCACCGCACAACACCGGCCTTCGCCGGTACAGCAGGGCGAGCGCGAGCAGGATCAGCGAGATGATCACCAGGTCGTCACCGGCGACCGCGAAGGTCAACGTGGTCAGCGGGCAGGCCAGGATCAACTGCGCCGCGCGTGTCGGGATCTTCGGCCAACCGAGCACGCGCAGCGCGACGACCAGGATCAACGCCGATACCAGCCCGAACGCGACCCGCGCGTCGGTCAGCGCGGACAGGCCGAACAGCGCGTGCGGAATGCCGAACACGCTCATGGCGACGCCGTAGGGCGTGTAGTCGTCCACGATCGGCGGCCGGTGCAGAGTGGCCAGATCCAGGTACGGGCTGCCGGTGTGCAGCAACCGCATCGCGGAGTTCTCGATCACCCAGACCTCGGGCTGCTCGCTCCACGGCACGCCCTGCAACCGCCTGATCAACAGCACCACCAGCGGCACGACCATGCCCAGACCCGCTGTCAGCCACACCGGCATGAACCGAGAACCCAGCACCCGCCCAAGTCGAACCCGGCCGGTCAGCAGGAGGAGTGCCTGGAGCAGGCCGACCAGGTAGGCGATGCCAGCCAGCGCGCCCCAGATCCGGTAACCGTAGAACTCCGAGAACACCGCGGTCGCGCCCGCGAACACGCCGGACACCAGGTAGAAGACGGCATCGAGCGCGAGGCCGCTGCGCGGTGACCCGCTCAGCCGCATGCCACCCTCCCCGATCACCCGTCTCCCACCGATCGGGCCAGGCTACCGGGGAGCCTGTCAGGCCAGTTCGGGGATGCGCGGGGTGTAATGCGCGAGCAGGCCCGCGTTGGCGTCGTCGCCACCTGGCACGTTCGAGCTGCGCCACAACGGCACACTGACCCCGGCCTCCGCCGCCTTGTCGATGACCGCGACCAGCAGCTGGTTCCACAGGTAGGCGTTGACGATGGTGGAGATCGGCGCGGTGACCGGCGCGCCCGGCGGATAGGTCGAGTCGCCGGACGGAACCAGCGTGTCCAGCACGACCGTCGACTCCGCCGCGATGGTGCTGCCTGAGCGGCGCGGCGCGATCGAACTGGACGGGCCGGACGTCACGCCGATCACCGGCCGGCCGGCAGCCCTGGCCAACTGGGCGAGTTCGACCGGATAGTGGTTCACGCCGGAAGTGGAGAAGACAACCAGCAGGTCGTGTTCGCCCAGCTTGTCGCCGAGCACCTCGGCGGCGAGGCCGGTGCGGCGCTCGGCCCTGGTGCTGGCCTGCGCGCCGTGCAGCGGCAGCAGTTCGGGGTGATACAGCGGCCGGACGCAGGCGAGGCCGCCGGCCCGGTAGAAGGTCTCGGCGACGGCCGCGAGCGAGTGGCCCGCGCCCGCGGTGAGCACCATGCCGTCACTGGCGATCACGTCCAGCACCAGATCGGCCGCCTGGCGCACGCTGTCCGCGTTGTGCTCTGCGACGCGCAGCAGGTGAACCCGCACGCTGTTGTCGAAGGCGACAGTGCTCGGCGTGGTGCTGGTCATCTGCGCATCGCCCTTCCCGCTCCCGCTCAAATGGTCCATACCACTGTGCCCTAGCCGTCAAGCCCCTGGTGAATCGGGTAGATCCTCCGGCCGGTCGACGTCGACCCCGGTCGCGATGTCCGAGCAGTCGACCCCGATGACCTGGTGACTGCGCAGATAGTCGCGGGCGCCCACGTCACCGGTCGCCGACTCGTACACACCGGACCAGTGCTCGCGGCCGATCAGCACCGGATGTCCCGGCAACCCCGCGTAGGTGGCCCTGACCAGAACCTGAGGACTCGCGTGGCCGAGCACCCGCCGAACGGCCTCGGGTGTCACCCCGGGCACGTCCACCGGGAGCACCGCGACCGCGTCGAACGTCCCGTCCAACTCGGACAGCGCGGCAAGGCCAACCCGTAGGGACGAGCCCATGCCCGTTGTCCACTGTGGATTGTCGACAACGGTGTACTCGGCCAGGTCGGCCTTGGCACGCACATCGTCGGCGCGTGCGCCGAGCACGACCACCACCCGCGCGCACCCACCCTCGCGCAACACAGCGGCCGACGATTCCACGAACAGCCGACCGTCCAGTTCGACCAGTGCCTTGGGCATGCCGTAACGCCTGCCCCCGCCGGCCGCGAGCAGCAGCCCGGCGACCCTCGGTTCAGCCATCGCGCTCAGCTCTCGAACGCAGGTGATCCTTCAACAGCGCGGTCATGACCTCCGGCTCCTCCTCTGGCACCCAGTGCGAGACGTCCTCCAGCATCTCGAACCGGTACGGCCCGCTCACCCACGCCTCGGTGGCCAACGCGGCCGTCGAGCCGACCGCGACATCCTCGGTGCTCCACACGTACAAGGTCGGCACCGTGACCTTGGGCGCGGCCAACCGGGTGAACGGCGTGGCGCGGTACCAGTTCAGCGCGGCCGTCAACGCGCCCGGCTCGCGCAACCTGCCCAGGTACTCCTCGATCCGCGACGGCGGAATGCGCCGGTCGAACGCCTGGCGCAGGCCGGTCGCGTCGTCAGCGAGCAGCCGCTTCTCCGCCGTGCCGGCCGAGGATCGGTACAGCTGGAGGTGCTGCGAGCGCAGCACCTGGTCCTCGTCCTCGCGCAACGCCTCGGCGAACGGGCTCGGATGCGGCATGGACACCGCGGTCAGCGTGCGCACCCGCGCCGGGTGTTCGGCCGCGACCAGCCAGCCGAGCGTGGCGCCCCAGTCGTGGCCGACCAGGTCGAAGGCGGCCCAGCCGAGCGCGTCGGCCATCGCGAGCACGTCGCCGGTCAGGTCAGCCAACTGGTAGTCGCGCACGTCCTCGGGGCGCACGTCAGGGCAGTAACCGCGCTGATCGGGCGCGACCGCGCGGAAGCCGGCCGCGCCGAGCGCGTCCACCTGATCGGTCCAGGCCACCGCCGCCTCGGGAAAACCGTGCAGCAGCAGGACGTTGCGGCCGTCCTCGGGGCCGGCGGCGATCGCGTCGAAGGTCCCGGCCTCGGTCGGGATGCGCAGGTACTCGGTCACCGCGCAGACTCTAGTGTTCTGGTCCGACACGGCGAATCCCGCGATGATGGAGCGGTGACGGAATCGCCCGATGGAGTGTGGCTGGTCCCCGACGCCCCGCCCAAGGCGGCCATGTTGGTGCTGTCCGGATCGAGCGGCCGACTCCCGACCGAACGAGCGGAACTGCTCGCCGCGCACGGCATCGCCGCGTACGCGCCGCGCTGGTTCGGTGGGCCCGGCCAACCAGCCGGAATCTGTGAACTGCCGCTCGAATCGTGCACGCCGTGGCTGGATCGGCTCGCCGAGGTGAGCCATCGACTCGGCGTGATCGGCCTGTCCAAGGGCGCGGAGGCCGCGTTGCTGCTGGCCGCCCGAGATCCGAGGATCGATCGTGCGGCGCCGGATCGAGCACGGCCTGCCGACCACGTTCGTCAGCCATCCGCGTGCCGGGCACCGGCCGACGCTGCCCGGCGAAGCCATGGTCATCGGCGGCCAGCCGCTCGCTCGGGGCGGAACGCCGCTGGCCGACGCCGAGTTGGGCGCGCTGATCTGGGCGGAACTGGCAGCCGTGTTCGATCTGGACGACTGAGGTGTGGCAAGGTTGCCGCCGTGGAGTTCGTGTATCGAGTGTTGGCGACCGCGGTCGGCCTGTGGGTCGCCACCTTCCTGCCCGGCATCAACCTGCTGCCCAACGCGGGTTGGGTCCAGGCGCTCACGCTGATCGGCGTGGCCATCGTGTTCGGCGTGGTGAACGCGTTGCTCAAGCCGGTGATCAAGGTCGTTGGCTGCGTGCTCTACGTGTTGACCTTCGGCCTGATCGGCCTTGTCGTGAACGGCCTGCTGTTCTGGTTCGCGGCCTGGATCTCCGGCAAGTTCGGCCTGCCCTTCGAGGTCACCGGCTTCCTGCCCGGCTTCTTCGGCGCGATCGTGGTCGCGGTGGTCGGCTTCCTGCTCGCGATCCCGTTGCACATCAGGGCGGCCGGCAAGCACATCACCCGGCACTGACTCGCTCGGCGCGCCGCGCGAGCACGCGCGCGGTCACGTCGTCGAGCGGGAGGAACGCCTCCAGCTTCAACTCGGCGACCGTGACGTCGACCGCGGTCGCGAAGCTGGTGATGGTGGTGACAAGGCACAGCTCGTCCTCGCCGTGCGCCAGCCGCAGCGGCACGGCGAAACCGAGCTGGGTCGCCTCGATCGGGATCGACTCGGGCACGTAGGTTTCCAACTCGGCCAGCAGCGCGGACAGTTTCGGGTCCGGTTTGCGCACCGAGTCCAGGCGCAGCCGCCGCACCACGTGCTGCGACCACTCGCCGGCATTGCGAATCCTCGGCGCGAGGCCCTTCGGGTGCAGGGCGAGGCGCAACACGTTCAGCGGCGGCTCAAGCAACTCCGGCGCCGCGCCCTCGATGAGCAGGTCGCTGGCCTTGTTGCGCGCGACGATCTCGCCATAGCGGTCGATCACGATCGCCGGATACGGCTGGCGCCCGTCAGGATCCGTTGCAGCGCCTCGCGCACGACGCCGAGCGCGGGATCGTCCAATCGGGTCTGCGGATAGGCGGGTAAGCTGTGCTGCTGGACCGAGCAAAACCCGCTCGGAGGCGCGCCGCGACCAGCAGTTCGTTGCGTTCGCGCAGCGGCAGGTCGAGCGATTCGGCCAGCCGGATCACCATGCCGCGCCCGGCGCGGACCGGCCCCGTTCCAGGAAGCTCAGGTGCCGCTGGGTGGTGCCGGCACGCAGCGCGAGATCGAGCTGGCTCAACCGCCGCCGCTCCCGCCGCCTGCGCACCACGCCACCGAACTCCGTACCCATGCGCTCATCGTGCAGCGCGGGTCCGACACTTTTCCGCATACCCTTCAGGGAATTGCCGGTGTTGCCCTCCTCCGCCGACGATCGACGTCGTGACAGAGAACATCCACTACGGATTGCTGCTGCCCACCAGCGGTGTCCAACTGCTCGATCCGAACGCCGCCCGCGGCCTTGTCGACCTGGCCGTCGAGGTGGAACGCCTCGGCTTCGACTCGGTGTGGGCAGGCGACTCGCTGAGCCGAGGCCGGATCGAACCGCTCGCCCTGCTCTCCGCCGTCGCCGCCGTGACCGAACGGGTCACGCTCGGCACGGCGGCCCTGATGCCCGCGTTCCGCCACCCGGTGCCGGCCGCGCAGGCGCTCAGCTCGCTGGACCTGCTCAGCGGTGGTCGGCTGGTGCTCGGGGTCGGTGGCGGTTATCCAGGGTTGAGCGAACACGAGCTTGACCTGGTCGGTGTCGATCCGCGTACCCGCTTCCGCTGGCTGGACGACGTGGTCGAGCTGTGGCGGCAGCTGTGGTCGGCCGAGCCGCCGACCACCTTCCACGGCCGGATGCTGCACCACGACTGGCTGCCGCTGATCCCGAGGCCGTTCCGGCCGGGCGGGCCGCCGATCTGGCTGGCCGGCGCCAGCAAACCGGCGCTGATCAGGACCGGCCTGCGCTACGACGGCTGGCTGCCCTACCCGCCCGACGTCGCCGACTACCGGACCGGCCTCGATCAGATCCGCGCGGCGGCGACCGAGGCGGGCCGCGATCCGGACGCGCTCACGCCGTCGTTGTTCGCGACCGTGCTCATCGACGACGACCGCGACCGCGGCGGGCGGCTCATGGCCGAGTACTGCGAGGCCAACTACCGGCTGCCCGTGGAGACCGTCGCGGACATCCAGGTGCTGATCACCGGCTCGACCGAGGAGGTCGCCGCGCGGCTCGGCAGCTACGTTCAGGCGGGCGCACGGCACATCGCGCTCCGGGTCGGCACCCTGCACCGGGAGATATGGGTGGACCAGCTCAACCAACTGGCGCGGCTGCTGCTACCGAGCTGACCGCGGCCACGTCCGCTGCCCCGACCATGCCGCCACTGCACATCACCGCCACCCGGGCATCCTCGAACCCCTCCCGCACGGCGAGCAGCCCGGCCAGTGCGGCCGCGCCTGCGCCTTCGGCGAAGGTGTGCGCGTCGCGGAGCAGGACCCGTTGTGCCGCATGGACATCGGCGTCGTCGACGAGGAGGAAGTCGGTGAGCCGGCCTGCCATGATGGCCTGCGGCAACGCGAAACCCGTTCCGGTGGCCAGCCCGGCGATCGTGGTCCGATTAGGACGGTCGAGCGGTCGGCCCGCCCGCCAGGAGTCGTGCGCGGCCGGCGACCGGGCGGACTGCACCGCGATCACCTGGCAGCGCGGGGCGAGCGCGCTGAGCACAAGGCACGCGGCTGCCGCGCCGGTTCCGCTACCGACCGGCACGAACACCGCGTCCAGGGCGGGCACGGCCTCGATGATCTCCAGGTAGGCCGTTGCCACCGCGCTGACCAGCGCCGCGTCCGCGCCCGGCTCGACAAGCCGCGCACCTGCGCGCTCGGCGAGTTCGGCGGCGTGGTCCCGGCAGTCCTCCAGCACGGCGCCGTGCAACTCGACGACCGCGCCGAGCGCCCGCACCGCCGCGACCTTCGCCTCGTTCGCGCCTTCCGGCATGACCACCGTGCAGGGTGCGGCGAAGTGCCGGGCGGCGTAGGCGATGGACTGGGCGTGGTTGCCGGTGGAGAAGGTGACAACGCCTCGCGCGCGTTGCTCGGCCGACCAGCCAGCGAGCAGGTTGAGCCCGCCGCGCACCTTGAACGCGCCGGTCGGCTGGACGTTCTCGTGCTTGACGTGCACGGTCGCGCCGACCGTCGCGTTCAGCAATGGGTAGCTCCACATCGGTGTCGGCGGGAGCAGGCTCGCGAGCAGGCGGCGAGCCGCGAGCACGTCGTTGAGGTCGGGTAGTTCCATGTGGTTCAGCGTGCCGCTGGCCAACTCATCGGTCCAATGCCAAAATTCCCGGAAAACCATCAACCAGATCGATGAATGGGGAGCGGTGCTGGACCTGACCCGGCTGCGTGTGCTGCTCGCGGTGGCCCGGCACGGCTCGGTGACCGCAGCGGCCGCCGTGCTGAACTACGCCCAACCGTCGGTCAGCCACCACCTGGCCCGGTTGGAGGCCGAGACCGGCGCGCGACTCGTCCAGCGGGCCGGCCGGGGCATCCGGCTCACCGAGGCAGGCCGGTTGCTCGCCGACCGCGCCGAGGAGATCCTGGGCAGGCTCGACGCCGCCGAGTCCGAACTGGACGCCGTCACCGGAATGCGCGCCGGCCGGGTCCGGCTGGCCGCATTTCCCTCCGCGCTCGGCACGTTCGCGGCCACGGCGGTCGCCGAGTTCCGCGCCAAACACCCCGGCGTCGAGGTGCGCCTGACCGAGGCCGAACCACCCGAGGCCATGGCCGCGTTGCGCGCCGGCGAGGTCGAACTCGCGCTCGCGTTCAGCCACGAACCCGCCGGCCTCCCGGCCGGCATGCGTGCGGTCGCGCTGCTCGACGAACCGCTGTATCTGGTCACCGCGCTGGACCAGACCGGAATCCGACTGGCCGATTTCGCGGAAACGCCGTGGATCGGCGGCTGCGCCCGCTGCCGGGGACACCTGCTCGCCTGCTGCGCCGCAGCGGGCTTCACCCCGTCGATCGCGTTCACCACCGACGACTACGTCGCGGTGCAGAGCCTTGTCGCGGCGGGCGTCGCCGTGTCGACCCTGCCCGGCCTCGCCATCACCGCGGCGCGCAACCCGGCCGTCCGCGTCTGTCGCATTCCCGGCGCCGGCCGGCACGTGTTCGCCATCGCCTACGGCGAACCACCCGACCCGCCCGCCACCGAAGCCCTGCTCGCCGCGCTGCGCGTCGCCGCGATCGCGCGACCGCCCTGGCCGGAGTGAGTCAGTTCTTCCTGGCGCGCAACGCTTCCAGCGCCCTGTCCGCATGGACCGACATGCGCACCTCGCTCTTGATCACGTCGAGCACGGTGCGGTCGGTGTCGATGACGAACGTCTGCCGCTTGGTCAACAACGGCCCGAACCGCCGCCGCACCCCGAACCGCGTTGCCACCGCGCCATCCGGGTCGGAAAGCAGCGGGAAGTCGAACGAGTTCACCTGCGAGAACTGGCTCTGCTTGGCGACCGGGTCCGGGCTTATCCCCAGCCGCTGCGCGCCCACCTCGCCGAATTCCTTGGCCAGATCCCGGAAATGGCAGGATTCCGCCGTGCACCCGGTGGTCATCGCGGCCGGGTAGAAGAACAGCACGACCGGCCCCTCGGCCAGAAACTCGCTCAGCCTGCGCTGATGCCCCTTGTCATCCGCCAGCTCGAAATCCGGTGCCGTGTCGCCCTTGTTCATCACCGCGTCCTTCCGCCTCCAAAGCAGCCTAACCCGACCGGGTCCATCGACCGAGTCCGCTACGATCTCGCCATGCCTTGGTGGGAGGAAGCGCCCGACATCGTAGGACTGTCCCGGCCGCGGATCAACGCCTTCATCATGGTGGTCGGTATTGTCGCGATGGTCGTGCTCGGATTCCTCTACCGAGGAACGGGCATGGTCGGTGCCCTTGGCTGTGTGGCCGTTGGCGTCGTACTCGCCATCACGTCGCTGATCGTGCGCCAACGGAAGGGGCCGAGTTGGCTGTTGCGCCTGCTGCTCCGCAAAGAACTGATCGAGGTCCTTGCTCTCGGCAGCGGCTTTGACCAGCTGCCCGAGCTTGGCTTGGCTGCGTAGATATTTCGCGACCAGTTCCGGCTCCGCTGTAGTCACCGAGGGACGTCAACCTGCCGGCCGGATTCATCGGATTGACGAAATCAGCCATGAACTGTCTCCCCCGAGGGGTATGTCTGGTCGAGCTTTGCCGCCGCCAACGTGTCCGTGTGCGTGTAGTTGGCGGCGATCTGCGTCAGCGCGTTGGCCGAATCACCAAGCTCCTTCTGCATTCGCGTTTTCGCTGATCTGGTCCCGGCGTTCGTCCTCAGTCGGCGGAGTTCTCCGAGCCCTCGGCCAAATGAGTGGCGAGTTCGTTGAGGCCGGGCAGGGCGGCGAGGATGGCGTGGCGGTCCTCGGGACGGAGCTGGTCGAGCGCGTTCTCGATGCGGCGTTCGTGCGCGGCTTTCCAGCCGGCGAGCTGTTGGCGGCCTGCGGCGGTGAGGGCGACGCGGGCGACCCTGCGGTCGAGGGGGTCGGTTTCGCGGGACGCGAGGCCGGACTCCAACAGTTGCTGGACGAGTCCGCTGATGGTGTTGGGCGCCAACCGGAGCATGGTCGCGAGCTGGCCGATCTTGGCCGGCTCGTTGTCGGCGAGACACATCAGCAGCTCCACCCGCGCCATGGGCAGTGACTCCCACGGGTAGTCGGTGCGGATGCTGGTTCGCAGCGCGCGCCGCAGCCGGGTGACGACATCAGTGAGGGCCTCGGCGCCGATTTCGGTGGGTCGGTCGGTCTCGCCGGGTGTGGACGGGGCCTGCGTCATGTGATCAGGGTAGTGCCGCCGTGTGAGTTGTCCCGCAGTGTAGAACCGGAGTGGAACTCTCGCCTACCGATTATATCTGCCTACGATATATTATCGACCGGCAAGCAACCTCGGGAGGAGGATCGTGCCGGCGACAGCGCAGGTCAGTGGGGTCAACTGGTTGGCGACCGAGGCACCTCGCCCGCAACGGATCCGGAACTGGCCTCGCGCGGGCTGGCTGGCCGTCGGGACCGTGTGCTTCGGCGCGTTCATGGGCCAGCTCGACGCGAGCATCGTCACGCTGACCTTCCCGGCGCTGCGCGCCTCGTTCCACGCCTCCCTCGCCGGCGTGCAGTGGGTCTCGCTGAGCTACCTGCTCACGGTGGTCGCGCTGCTCGCTCCGGCCGGTCGGCTGGCTGACGCGCTCGGCCGCAAGCAGCTCTACCTCTACGGGTTCGCCCTGTTCACACTCGGCTCGGCCGCGTGTGGCCTCGCGCCGACGCTGACCGCGCTGATCGGCTTCCGTGTTCTGCAGGGTGTCGGCGCCGCCCTGTTGCAGGCCAACAGCGTCGCGCTGGTGACGACCAGCGTGCCGGCCAACCGGATGCGCACCGCGCTCGGCGTGCAGGCCGCCGCGCAGGCGCTCGGCCTCGCGCTGGGGCCGACCCTCGGTGGCGTCCTTGTGGACGTGCTCGGCTGGCGCTGGGTGTTCGGGGTGAACGTGCCGGTCGGCGTGCTCGGGCTGATCGCGGGCCGCTATCTGCTGCCGCGCACCCGCCAGCGCACGCCGGTCACCGGCTTCGACTTCCTCGGGCTCGGCCTGCTCGTGGTGGCGTGCACCGCGTTGCTGCTCGCGGTGTCCTCGGTGTCCGGTCTTGCCCTGCCGACCTGGTCGGTCGTCGCACTGCTGGTGGTGGGGCTCGGCACGGCCGTCGGGTTCGTGCTGCGCAGCGGCCGGGCCCGGGAGAGCGTGATCGACCTGCGCCTGCTGCGGGTGCGGGCGGTGTCCGGTGGCCTTGCCGCGGCGCTCGGCGGCTATCTCGTGTTGTTCGGGCCGCTGGTGGTGGTGCCGGTCGTGCTGAGCGCCGGTGGCGCGTCCGCGTTGCGTGCCGGGCTGGTGTGCACCGCGTTGCCGGCCGGGTTCGGATTGGCCGCGACCGTCGGCACCCGGCTGCTGCCGAGGTCGTGGCGCAACGCGCGGCGCTGCGTGTGTGGGGCGCTGGTCTGCGTCGCCGGGCTGGTGCCGCTGGTGCTGGTGCCCTTCGGCGGGGTCGCGTTCATCGCGCTGCTCTGCGTGCTCGGTTTTGGCCTCGGCCTGTTCACGCCGCCGAACAACGCGATGGTGATGGGCGCGATCCCGGCAGCCAAGTCCGGGCAGGGCGGGGGACTGGTGAACATGGCGCGCGGGATCGGCACCGCGCTCGGCGTCGCGCTGATGACCTGCGTACTCAACGCGGCCGGCGTCGGCGTGGGGACGCGCTGGGCGTTCGGGCTGCTCGCCGTGCTCGGTGCCGGCGTCGCGGTCATCGCCGCGCTGGCCGGCCGTCGCGATCGCGCGTGAAGGACTTCTCGATCTGATCGGGTGGCACGGGACCGCCGTACGCGGGTCCGGTGGCCAGCGGGATGCCGATGGCCGTGAGCCGGTCGCCCACCTCGACGGTGTCCACGCCGTCCGCGACGACGCGCAGTTCGCGCTGTCTGGTCAGTCGGACGATCTGACCGAGGATCTGCTCGAACGGCGAGTCCGGCTCGTCCGCATCGGCATAGGCGCGGATCACGCTCGGTGCGATGGCGACCCCGCTGATGGCGAGCGAGCGCAGGTCGACAAGGCCGGCGTTGCTGGTGCCGAAGTCCTCGATCAGCGTCTGGATGTCGATGGCGCCGAGCGCCTCCAGGTTCTCCAGCGCCTCGCCGTGCTCGTCGACGGCCACGCTCGACGGGATGCCGATGCGCAGTTTGGCCGGGGCGATGCCGGTCTCCGCCAGGATGTCCTTGACGATCTTGAGCAGGTCTTCCTCGCGGGCGAGCCGGCTGGAGATGCCGACCGCGACCGTGGGTGTCGCCGCGCCGTAACGCTCCTGCCAGGCCGCGATCTGCCGGCACACGGCCTGGATCATCCAGCGCCCGATCGGCACCATGAAGCCGGTTTCCTCGGCCATGGCAGTGAATTCGGGCAGTTCCAAGGCGCCGAGGCGCGGGTGCTCCCAGTGCATGACCGCGCGCAGGCCGGCCAGCGAGCGGCCGGGCAGTCGCGTCACCGGCTGGTAGCCGACCACGAACTCGCCGTTCTCCAGTGCGCCAGGGATGGCCGCGCCCAACTGGAAGTTGGCCCAGTCCGCCTCGTGCGCCTTGGGATCGAACAGTACCCACTGCGCCTTGCCGGCCGCCTTGGCCCTGTGCACGGTCAGTTCGGCCGCGCGCAGCAGTTCCTCGGCGTCGACGCCGCCGATCTCGCGCTCGACGATGCCGACGCTGGCGGACACCGCGATGCCGGCAGAAGAGTCGTAGTAGACCGGTTCGGACAGTTCGGCCAGCGCCTCGGTGATCAACTGACTCACTTCGAGACTGCGCTTGGTACCCGTGACCAGCACGCCGAAGCCGTCGCCGCCGAGCCTGGCGACCACCGCGTCCTGGTTGGCGAACACGTTCTGCAGGGTCGCGCCGACGCGCCTGAGCACCTCGTCGCCGGTGGCCCTGCCGACACCGTCGTTGACGATCTTGAACCCGTCCAGGTCGACGTAGCAGATGGCGGCGCGCTCGCCGGGTCGCGCGTTGGCCAGCGTCGACTCCAGCAGCGACATGAACTGGGTGTGGTTCGGTAGCCCGGTCAGCTTGTCGACGAGGGCGTGCGTGAGTTGGTTGGCCCGCAACAGGTGCAGGTCGGAGATGTCCTCGATGACGGCCACCGCGTAGTCGGGCGCACCGGACTCCTCGCGAACAAGGGACAGCGACAGCAGCGTCCAGCGCGGCTCGGAATCCTTGCCGGTGAAGTTCACATTGCCGACGAAGCGGTTCTGTTCGCCCTTGGTGATCCCCTCGAACGCGGCCAGGATCTTCGGCGCCGCGTCCTCGGTGAGTAGCTCGGAGATGTTGCGGTGCAACAGGTCCTCCGGGCGGTAGCCGAGGATCTCGCCCAGCGCTGGGTTGACCAGTTGCAGCTCGCCGGAGAAGTCGACGATGGCGATGCCGACCGCGGAGGAGTTGAACACCGCGCGGAACCGCGCCTCGCTGGCCTTGCGCTCCCGCTCCGAGATGTCCCTTGCGCGGAACACCGCGCGCTTGATCATTTCCTGCCGGTCGAACAGCCAGTCGCGAAGCGCTTCCACGTACCCGCCGGACAACGCGCCGACCAGCGCGGTCACCCTGGTGTGCACGGTGTGGTCCAGTTCGAGGCCGAGCGCCTCGGGCAGGTGCGTGCCGATCACGCGCACGGTGTTGTCCAGCGCGCCGGCGCCGGTGAAGTTCTCGCCGACGAGTCGGGCGCCGATCGTGGCCGCTGGCGCCGGGTCGAATTCGTCCGCGGTGAGCAGTTCGGCGAGTTCGTTGCTGAATGCCAGCAGCAGCTCGACGACGTCGCGGTGCTGCAGGCCGATGTGGCTGGTGTGGATGACCTCGACGGTCCACTGCTGGGCGAACTCGGCGAAGCCCCGCGCCACGCGCTTCTCGTCAGTCACGGTCACCTGCTCGACCAATCCTGACGAGGTCGGCGGAAACCTTGGGTGCCAACGCCAAAATCGCCGGTAGGTCACCGACGACGACTGCTGCCCAGCACGGGCGGTCCTGCACCACGGTCCCCTTCGAGGCTGACTGGACCCGGCCGAGTGTAGAGATCAACCCCCCGCACGCATATCCGGGAGGCGTCAGTCGGGGCAAGGTTCTGTCAAGTTTACGCCGAACGAGTGAACACGGCCGCCCGATGTGGTGGCACCTCGGTATCACGCTCCCGCTCGGTCGACTGGCATACCACACCGCCCCTGTTGGATACTGAACAGCCACGTGCTGAATGTGCGGGCGTTCGGCGCGGCACGACCAGCGGCACGATCAGCGGGGTGGAGGGAGAGGGTGGAGCATGCGGCACACGGCGGAATACGTCGGCGGTCCGTTGGACGGTAGGCGAGAACCCTTGCCTGCCGCCAAAACCGTGGTCGGCAGCATTGTTACGCACGTGTTTCTGCACGGCGGCCCGAAGATCGAGACCCGCTACCGGCTCAACCGCACGGAAGAGGGCCGTTGGGAGTACCACCTCGTGGTGGATTGATCGGCGCGTGTCAATAGGCGAACAGGCAATTGACGGCGATCCGGCCGCTCGCGTCGCATATTGATAACGATCGCTGGCTGGACATTACCAATCCGGATTACGCTCGTTGTCGCCGCGCTTTTCCCGATTGGTTCGGCGTTCACTATCGCGGCTTCTACCTGGGGCGTTACCATATCGGCCGCGAGTGTCATCTGTTAACGAAACAAGCCCGTAGAACCATTGCCGGCTCTTGTCCGGCACCGCAACATCAGGCGGGTGCCAGATCAACTCTGGTTGCCGAGCCCGCTGATGCGGAAAGAGGTTGAACTCAATGACAGGCTTTTCCTCGCGAGGTCACACCCGGCGCTTAGCCGGGCGGGCCGGCGCCGCGTTCGCCGTGGTCGCGACCGCGGCGACCGTGCTGTCCCTCGTGGCCGCGCCCGCCTCCGCAACGCCGACCACCGCTGCGGCTCCCGCTGCGGTGAAGGTCGCGGGCCACGCCGGTGTGCCGACCGTCGGGCTGGTCACCGGATTCGGTTGTGCCACCGTGAAAGCCAGGCATGAGGCGCACTGTCTCGGCCAGGTGCGCGGGATTCGCGGCAGCAACGGTCACGTCGGCCCGATGCTGATGACCAGCCCGAGTGGTTTCGGCGCACCGGATCTGCGCTCGGCCTACAATCTGTCCGGTGCGTCCGCAGGCGGTGCCACGGTCGCCATCGTGGACGCGATGGACAACCCCAATGCCGAGGCCGATCTCGGCGTGTACCGCAAGCAGTACAACCTGCCCGCGTGCACGACGGCCAACGGCTGCTTCAAGAAGCTCAACCAGAGTGCGGCCGCTTCGCCACTGCCAACGGCCGACCCGGGGTGGGCCGAGGAGGAGAGCCTGGACGTCGACATGGTCTCGGCGATCTGCCCGGACTGCCACATCGACCTCGTCGAGGCCAGCTCGGCCAATGACACCGACCTGATGGCCGCCGAGAACGCCGCGGCGGCGCTGCCTGGTGTCGTCGCCATCTCCAACAGTTACGGCGAGGCGGACAACAGCGGCGAAACCGCCGAGGACTCCGCGTTCAACCATCCGGGTGTAGCGATCACCGCCTCATCAGGTGACTCCGGCTACGGGGTGGAGTGGCCTGCCGCTTCGCCGTACGTGACCGCGGTCGGTGGCACCTCGCTGAGCAAGGCGAGCAACTCCCGTGGCTGGAGCGAGACCGCGTGGTCCAGCGCTGGTTCCGGCTGCTCGGCGTATGAGAACAAGCCGGCCTGGCAGAAGGACGGCGGCTGCGCCAAGCGCACGGTCGCGGACGTGTCCGCGGTCGCCGACCCGAACACCGGCGTCGCCGTCTACGACACCTACAACACCTGCGGCACCAGCTCGTGGTGCGACGTCCTGATCGAGTTGGGCCTCGTCCAGGGCGCGGACGGTTGGGTACAGGTCGGTGGCACCAGCGCGTCATCGCCGATCATCGCCAGCGTGTACGCGCAGGCCGGCAACGCCAAGACGGTCCTGTACGGCTCGTACCCGTACAGCCACACCTCCGGCCTCAACGACGTGACCTCCGGCTCCAACGGCAGCTGTAGTGGCAGCTACCTGTGCACGGCCGGTCCCGGTTACGACGGACCCACCGGGTTGGGAACACCGAACGGCACGAGCGCGTTCTAGCCTGTCGTCGAGGAACGATCTTCGGCCGATCCCGCAGTCGCGGGGTCGGCCGAAGTGTCGTTCGGGCATGCCGCAACGTAGGGTTGGGAACCGCAGAAGTGGTTCACAACGGTCGAATCGGGATGAGGGGCAATGGCGCAGATTGGGTTGACCGCGGCGTTGGAGCAGTTCCACCCCAGGGACATGGTCGGTCACGCCGAACTGGCCGAGGAACAGGGTTTTCGCGGCCTGATGGCCGCGGATCACGTGCAACCGTGGGTGCCGGCGCAGGGCCAGGCGCCGTTCGTGTGGAACGTGCTTGCCGCCCTCGCCGAGCACACCGAGGGCGATCTCGGTCCCGGTGTCGCGTGCCCGTCCTTCCGGATGCATCCCATGCTGATCGCGCAGGCGTCGGCCACGCTGGAGGCGATGTACCCCGGCCGGCACTGGCTGGGGCTCGGCTCCGGCGAGGCGCTCAACGAGCACGTGCTTGCCGAGTACTGGCCGGAGGCGCCGGAGCGGGTGAACCGGCTGTTCGAGGCCGTCGAGCTGATCAAGAAGCTGTTCACCGGCAAGGACGTCAAGCACGACGGCAAGTTCTTCAAGCTGCACAAGATGCGCCTGTGGACCATGCCGGACGCGCCGCCGCCGATCTACATCGCGGCAGCGGGCCCGGTGACCTCCAAGCGCACCGGCCAGTTCGCGGACGGCATCATCACACCGGCAGCCAGCCTGAGCAAGATCGAGGGCATCCTGGCCAAGTTCGGCGAGGGCGCGAAGGCCGCTGGCAAGGACCCGGACACCATGCCCAAGCTGCTGCAGATGCACCTGTCCTGGGCGCCGACCGACGAGCAGGCCTGGGAAGCGGCCATGACCGAATGGCCCAACGGCGGCATGAAGTTCCCGAAGCAGGACATCCGCTCGCCGTTCGACTTCCAGGAGATGGCCAAGCTGGTCCGCCGAGAGGACTTCGAGGGCCGGATGATCATCTCCTCCGACCCCGACCTGCACCGCGCCGAGATCCAGAAGTTCATCGACGCCGGGTTCGACCGCATCTACATCCACAACGTCGGTCGCAACCAGGAGGAGTGGATCAAGGTGTTCGGTCGCGAGGTGCTGCCCAAGCTGACCCACTGAGTTTGTCGGGGGCAGGGTTTGTCGGGGTCAGGCCGCACACTGGTGGGGTGCGTGCGAGCCGACTGCTGTCCACCCTGCTGCTGTTGCAGAACCGTGGCCGGATGACAGCCACCGAGCTGGCCGGCGAGTTGGAGGTCTCGGTCCGCACCGTCTACCGGGACGTCGAGTCGCTGTCCTCGGCCGGCATCCCGGTCTACGCCGATCGCGGCCCAGAGGGCGGCTACCGGCTGCTGGACGGCTACCGCACCAAACTCACCGGCCTGACCAGCGAGGAAGCGGACACGCTTTTCCTGGTCGGCCTGCCGGACGCGGCAGCGGAACTGGGCCTCGGCGCGGAACTGGCCGCAGCCCAGCTCAAACTGGAGGCGTCGCTCGCGCCCGAGCTGCGCGAACGCGCGGCCCGCATCCGGCAGCGGTTCCATCTCGACGCGCCGTCCTGGTTCCGCGAGCTCGACGCCGTGCCCTTCCTCGCCGAGGTGGCCGCCGCCGTCTGGAACCAGCACCGGGTGCGGGTGCGCTATCTGGGCGCGGGCAGCAGGCCCAAACAGTCGCAGAGCGTGCTCGAACCGCTCGGCGTCGTGTGCAAGGCGGGTGTCTGGTACCTGGTCGCGGCCTGCGGCGGAAAGCCGCGCACGTATCGGGTCGGCCGCATCGTCGAACTGGAGCCGCTACCGGAGCGATTCGACCGGCCGGACGAGTTCGACCTGGTCGAGTTCTGGCGCGACTGGGTCAGGCACTACGAGCACGGCGTGTACTCGGCCGAGATGGTGGTGCGGCTGTCCCCGCTCGGCTACGAGATGCTGCCTTGGGCGTGGATGGCGGTCGCCGCGCGAGCCGCCCTGGCCAACGCCGAGGAACCGGAGCAGGACGGTTGGCGGCGCGCTGTGGTGCCGATCGAGTCGATCCGGCACGCCATGATCGAGGTGCTCAAGCTGGGCAAGGAGATCGAAGTACTGGAACCGCCCGAGTTGCGTGCCCAGATCCGCGACGCCGCGACCGCGCTGTGCGGCATGTACGCGGTACCCGACCTGGTCGGCCACGATCAGCCGACGTCGTGACCGGCGATGGCCCGCACCGCGGCGCCGGTCAGCTCGCGCACGGTCTCGGTCGTGCTGGCCACGTCACCGGGCTGGCCGGAGTCCAGCCAGGTCAGCACCACCTGGATGACCAGCCTCGGCAACAGCCGTGCCGCCCATTCGCGGCGGAGCCGATCGGGCAGGTAGGCATTGAGTTCCTCGCGCGCGGTGGCCAGGGTCGCCGCGCTCGCCGCGTCGGTGTAGTCCTGGAAATCCGGCTCCCGCGCGGCATGCTGGAACAGCAGCGCGAACCCGCCAGGATCGGCGTGCGCGAACTCCACGATCGCCCTTGCCGCCGACGGCCACGGACCGGCGGCCTGAACAGCGGTGTTCAGTTCCTCGCTCACCGCGTCCAATACGGATCGGTACAGATCCGCCTTGGTCGCGAAATGCCGGTAGATGATCATCTTGGTCACCCCGGACTCGTCTGCAAGGTCCACCATGGACGTTGCGGCGAATCCGTTGCGGGCAAAGGACCGTTTCGCCGCGTCGATGATCTGCGCCCTGCGTTGCGCCCTGGGTAGCAATCGTTTCGTCGGCTGATCCGGCACCCAGGACACCCTAGCGGAACAAGGTCATCAAGATGAGGCCGGAATCGGCCCCTGGTCACGAAATTGTGGTCAGGGGCCGATCATGATCACTTGCCGTAGTCGCGCAGACCGGTGCCGTAGGGAACCAGCGTCGCGGTGCCGGCCGCGTTCGGAATGGTCACCGGGAGCCGGCCGGTCGGCGCGGTGCCGGTGATCGCGTCGGCCAGCGCCACCAGCGACGGCGGCTGATAGTCGTAGGCGGCGATGAAGGTCGGCGCGGTCGGGTAGTAGGCCAGGTCGTACGGCCCGCCGACCGATGCGACGATCACCGGCTTGCCGGTGGCCAGCAGTGCGTTGACCAGGTTCTGCTGGGTGCCGTCGTTCCAGGCGTTGTAGCTGGTCACCACCGTCACGTCGTTGTTCTTGGCGGCGGCGACCGCCTGCGCGATGGTGGTCGCGTTCGGCGAGCCGGTCCAGAGCAGTTGCGTTGTCAGGCCCTGCGCGGTCAGGTCGTTGGTCAGGTTCTGCGTCGTGCCGACGCCCCAACCGGTGACCAGCACGTGCTTACCGGAGTTCGCGGCCAGCGGCAGCACACCGTTGTCGTTGCGTACCAGGGTGATCGAGTCCTTGGCAACCGAACCCATGGTGGCCAGGTGCGCCGGTGTGCCCACGGTCGAGGTCACCGCGCCCGAGGTGGTGTACGGGTTCCTGAACAGGCCGAGCGCGAACTTGAGGCGCAGGATACGGGAGACCGACTGATCGATCCTGGCCTCGCTGATCTGTCCACTGTTGACCGCGTTCAGCACGATCTGTTCGGACTCGGGCAGGTTCACCGCGCCGTTGAGGCTGCCGTTGACCGCCCCCGGGCAGATGAGCAGTTCGTCGTCGCCCGCGTTGATCGCGTCGGTGATGATCTGCTGGTGCGTGTACGGCGCGAGCGCGCCCGCGCTGAGTGAGTCGGTGATGACCACGCCGTTGTAGTGCAGCGTGTCGCGCAGCACGCCGGTGACGATCGGGTTGGACAGGCTGGCCGGTAGGCCGGACGGGTCGATCGACGGGGCGACGATGTGCGCTGCCATGATCGACTGGGTGCCGGCCGCGATCGCCGCCTGGAACGCGGGCACGTCCACGCTCATGATCTGCTGCTTGGTCTCGTTGGTCACCGCGACGCCGCTGTCGGTGTTGACGGTGGTGTCGCCGAGGCCGGGGAAGTGCTTGGCCTGCGCGGCGACCCCGGCCCGCTGGTAGCCGGTGACCGCGGCCGCGGCGAACGCCTCGACCGCACCGGTCCGGTCACCGAAGGAACGGGGACCGTCCGCGCTGTTGTGCGGGTTGGTGTTCACGTCGACGACCGGGGCGTCGTCCATGTTGATGCCCTGGGCCTTCAGTTCCTGGCCGATCACGTTGGCCGCGCGGTAGGCGTTGGCCGGGTTGAACGACGCGCCGATGGCCATGTTGCCCGGCGAGACCGACGCGGGCGCGCCGATCCTGGTGACCACGCCGCCCTCCTGGTCGGTGCTGATCTGCAGCGGAATGCCGTCGGCGGCCATCGCGGACTGCTGTAACCCGTTGGACAGGGTCGCGGTCTGCTGCGGCGTGGTCATGCTGTCCGTCCAGGCGAAGTAGATGACGCCGCCAGGGTGGTACTTGTCGATCATCTGGGTCGCGTTGTCGACGCCAGCGCCGAACAGCGCGTTGTTCGCGGTGGACTCGGCAGGGGTGACCGTGTTCGCGTCCGAGCCGTAGACGTCGACGACGAACATCTGGCCGATCTTCTCGGCAAGCGACATTCTGGCCATCACCGCGCGGACCTGGGCGTCGACGCTCATCGGGTGATCAGGAGTTGCCGGTGCGCCCATCGCTGGCACGGCCAGTGCGGCTATCGTGGCCACCGCTGTTGCGGCGAGCGCGGGTCTGACGACGCGACGTAGCATGACCGGGCCTCCGGTGGTTCATGTGGACAACTGACGTAATGCGCCTCACAGTGCGGTGGTATTTCACCCGCTTAACCATCGCAGTGTCAACGTCGGCGGCGGCCGCGACAAGCTCGGCCTCCCTTGACAGTCCCGACATATGTTAGGAAACTTTCCGAACTTGTAGAGGAGGTCAGGCGTGAGTTCGCACATCGCGTCCGTCGAGTCCGAGAACTCTGGATTTCAGCGATCCATCAAGCTGTTCCAGGCGACCGCGATCAACATGACCCAGATGTGCGGAATCGGGCCGTTCGTCACGATCCCACTAATCCTGACCACGATGGGCGGCCCGCAGGCGATCCTCGGCTGGATCGTCGGCGCGGCCCTCGCCATGGTCGACGGCCTGGTCTGGGCCGAACTCGGCGCGGCCATGCCCGGTGCCGGCGGCACCTACCTCTACCTGCGCGAGGCGTTCCAGTACCGGACCGGTCGGCTCATGCCGTTCCTGTTCGCCTGGACCGCCGTGCTGTCCATCCCGCTGGTGATGTCCTCGGGGATCATCGGCCTGATCCAGTATCTCGGCTACCTGTGGCCAGGCGTGGTCGGCGCGGACGGTGGCCCGAACACGCTCGGCAAGGCCATCGGCGTCGCGCTCGCCGCGCTCGTGGTGATCCTGCTGTACCGCAGGATCGGCGACGTCTCCCGGCTGACCACGGTGTTCTTCGTGATCATGCTGTGCGCGATCATGGCGGTGGTCATAGCCGCGTACACGCACTTCCACCCGAGCCTTGCCTTCAGCTACCCGCCCGGCGCGTTCCACCTCGGCAACGCCTTCTTCGCCGGCCTCGGCGCGGGCCTTGTCATCGCCATCTACGACTACCTCGGCTACAACACGTCGGCCTACCTCGGCGCGGAGCTGCGCGATCCGGCCAAGACGCTGCCGCGCTCGATCATCTACGCGATCGCCGGCATCATGGTGCTCTACCTGCTGTTGCAGGTCGGCGTGCTCGGCGCGGCGCCGTGGCAGCAGATCGGCAGGTCCTTCTCGGCGGCATCCCTTGTGCTGCAACTGACCTGGGGCACCGCCGCAGCCAAGATCATCACCGTGTTGATCATCATCACCGCGTTCGCCTCCGTGTTCACCGGCCTGCTCGGCGGCTCCCGAGTGCCCTACGAGGCGGCCAGGGACAAGCTGTTCCTGCCCTGGTTCGGCAGGCTGCACCCGCGACTGAACTTCCCGACCGTCGGCCTGCTGGTGATGGGCGTGCTCACCGCGATCGCGTCGCTGTTCCCGCTCGCCACGGTGATCAACATGTTCATCGCGGTCATGGTCATCGTGCAGGCCATCGCGCAGATCTTCGCGCTGTTCGTGCTGCGCCGCCGCCAGCCGACGCTGAGGCGGCCGTACCGGCAGTGGCTCTACCCGGTGCCGAGCATTCTCGCCCTGGCCGGCTGGGTCTACGTCTACGTCTCCGCGAACAACGGCAGCACCCTCCCGCCGCTGGTGCGGCCGATCGAGCTGTCGCTGTACTGGCTGGCCGCCGGCATCATCGCCTTCCTGATCTGGGCGAAGGTCGACAAGACCTGGCCGTTCGGTCCCAGGGAGATCAAAGAGGCATATCTGCACGGTCCGAACCCCGAGGAGATGGCGCAGTCCTCGGGTGTCTGAAACCGGACTCGCGGTGCTCCTTGAGAACAAGCCCAGGAGTGTGCTGAAATTCATCCGATGACTTAAGGTGGCCTCTTCGGCCGCGCCGAGAAGGGAACGACCGTGCCAGAGATCGCCCTGCACACCAGGCTCCGCGCGGGCTCCGAGTCGGCCTACGAGCGCATGCACGCCAGGATTCCGGCCGCAATGGTCGCCGCACTGCGGCAGGCCGGAGTGCGGGAGTGGCGGATCTGGCGCGACGGCCAGGACCTGTTCCACCTCGTCGACGTCGCCGACTACGACGTCATGCGGGAGACCCTGCGCACCAACCCCGCGAACATCGAGTGGCAGGCGCGGGTCGGCGAGGTGTTGGAGGTCGCGGACGACCTCTCCGGCAAGGACGACAGCCTGACTCTGTTGTGGACGCTGTGCACCCAGATCGCCGAGGAGGCGGCTCCGCCTGATCGCGCGGACTCGTGAGACGCGTGCGGCGAACTGACCGGTCACGGCCGTTGGCACAGTATCCTCAACACATAGGATGTCTGGGAAGGTAGCTCGTGGCGATAACCGATGAGGCGATCGAGAAGATCAAGGAAATGATCATCAGTGGCGCGTTGAGCCCTGGTGATCGGTTGCCGAGGGAAGCCGACCTCGCCGAACGGCTCGGTCTGTCCCGCAACTCGCTGCGCGAAGCGGTGAAGGCGCTGTCCCTGATCCACGTGCTCGACGTGCGCCAGGGCGACGGCACCTACGTGACCAGCCTGGAACCGTCGCTGCTGCTCGACGCCATGGGTTTCGTCATCGACTTCCACCGCGACGACACCGTGCTGGAGTTCCTTGAGGTGCGGCGCATCCTCGAACCCGCGGCAACCGCCATGGCCGCGAGCCGGATGACCAAGGACGACGTCGCCGACCTCCGCGCCCTGCTCGAACAACTCGGCGACGATCCGTCCGTCGAGGAACTGGTCGCCAACGACCTCGAATTCCATCGACGGATCGCACTCGGCGCCGGCAACCAGGTGCTGTGCTCCCTCGTCGACGGTCTGTCCGGGCCGACCCAGCGGGCCCGGATCTGGCGTGGCCTCACCCAGGAGTCCGCGGTCGCCCGCACCCTTGCCGAGCACCACGCCATCTGCGACGCGATAGCCGCCGCCCAGCCCGAGGTCGCGCGAGCCTGGGCCACCGTGCACGTGGCCGGGGTCGAGCAGTGGCTGCGCGACGCGCTCACCGAGGCCATGCCCAACTAGACCACGGGCGGCCACGACGCCATCACCGGTTTCCGACGGAACTGAGCACCGAAACGGCCAGCGCCACGATCACCGCGCTTGAGCAGAGCGCGGTGATCAGCCTGCCGCGCCTGCTGGTCAGCATCCGGCCGATCAGCGTGCCGCCGACGGCGAGCAGCAGTTGCCAACTTGCCGAAGCCACCAACGCGGCCAGCACGAACCCGGCCCCGCTCAGCACGCCGAACCCGCCATGCCGGCCGAGCACGAGCGCGACGAAATAGATCACCGTCGCCGGATTCAAGATGGTCAGCCCGAGAAACCCGAGATAAGCACGCAACGGCCCGGCCGGCGCGTCGTGCCGCACAGCGTCGCTCGGCGCCGCCCGATAATCGCGTACCGCCGAAAAGGCGGTACGCGCCGCGAGTCCGATGAGGACAATGGCAGCCGCGATCCCGAGCTGCGTGGCCACCGGCCGCACCAACCCGGCCACCGCCGCCCCACCGACCACCGCGACCAGCGCGTACAGCCCGTCCGCCGTGGCGATTCCGAGCCCCGCGGCCACCGCGACGCGTAACCCCGCACGCGCGGCAAAGCCGACCAGCAGCACGGACATCGCGCCCACCTGAATGGCGATCCCGTACCCGGCGACCAGCCCCGCGACGATCGCGGCGGTCATCGGACGAACTGAGACGTCCGTCCCGTCGAGGCCACAGTCTGCTGTCGCGTCGGACGAGTAGCCGACGCGATCACGTCCAGACACCGTGGCTTGCGTTTCATGCGCACATCATGCGGCCATCCGACCGGCGTCGCCAAGCGATTTTGCGGCTCAGCCGAGCTGGTACCAGGTCCGCGCGTTGTCGCCGAACACCGCTGCTCTATCCACTTCGGACAGTCCGGCGCACAGGACGCGAGCCAGGTCCGTGACGCCCGCGTAGGGGGACGCGAGTTCGCAGACCGGCCAGTCCGTGCCGAACAGCACCCGGTTCGGGCCGAAGGCATCCAGCACGACGTCCGCGTACGGACGGATGTCGTCCACAGTCCACTGTGTCCAATTGGCCTCGGTGACGAGGCCGGAGAGCTTGCACGCGACGTTCGGACGCGTGGCCAGCTCACGCAGCAGGCCGGCCCACGGCTCGCGTTCGCCGCTGGCGATGGCTGGCTTGGCGGCGTGGTCGAGCACGTAGCGGCCCTGCCGCACCTCGGTGACGGCGGTGATGGCCGCTTCGAGCTGGTGCGGGAAGACGAGCAGGTCGTAGGTGAGGCCGGCGGCGGCGACCTCGGCAAGGCCGCGCAGCACGTCGGGGCGGGCCAGCCAGGCCGGATCGTCCTCGTCCTGCACGAGGTGCCGGATGCCGACCAGCCGGTCACCGCCGGGCTGCTCGCGCAGCGAAGCGAGGGTGGCGGCCACGTTCGGGTCGGTCAGGTCGACCCAGCCGACCACGCCGAGGATCAGATCGCGGTTGGCATCGGCCATGCCGAGGAAGTCGACGGTCTCGTCGAGGTCCGCCATGGTCTGCACGAGCACCGTACCGTCCACACCGGACTCTGTGGTTTTCGAGCGCAGGTCGGCGACGTGGTAGGCGTGCCGGATCGGGGCGAGCACGTCGGCCGCCAGCCAGGCGTAGTCGCGGGCGGCGGGGTCCCACAGGTGGTGGTGTGCGTCGATGATCATGCGGTGGCTCCGGTCGGCATCGGGACGTTGTCGGCGAGCAGGCCCTCGGCGACCAGTTCCTGCCAGCACTCCAGCGGCACCGGTGTGTCGAACAGGGTCGCGTTGCGGGTGACCTCGGCCGCCGTGCGCGCGCCGAGCACGACGGTCGCCACGGCCGGATGGTTCAACGGGAACTGGGCCGCCGCCTGGGGGAGGGTGGCACCGTGCCGCTCGCACACGTCGGCGATCCGGTTGGCGCGGGCCAGGATCTCCTCGGCCGCGGGCGCGTAGTCGTAGGTCGCGCCGGCGGCCGGCCGGTCGACGGCAAGCATGCCCGAGTTGAACACGCCCGCCGCGACCACGGACACGCCGCGCTGCTCGCACAGCGGCAGCAGTTCGGCAAGCGCTCCCTGGTCGAGCAGGGTGTAGCGGCCGGCGAGCATGACCACGTCCAGGTCGGTGTCGCGGACGAAGTCGGCGAGCATGTCCGGCGAGTTCATGCCCGCGCCGTAACTGCGGATGACGCCCTGGCCGCGCAGTTCCTCCAACGCGGGAAACGCGCCGCGCAACGCCTCTTCATAATGGTCGTCCGGATCGTGCACGAACAGGATGTCCACGTGGTCGGTGCCGAGCCGCTCAAGGCTGGACTCCAGCGAGCGCAGCACGCCGTCGCGCGAGTAGTCGTAAACCCGACGTTTACTCGCGGGGACGTCGAACAGTTCCGTATCCCGCTGGTTCACACCGTCCGGGTTGTCTACCAGCAGTCTACCGACCTTGGTCGAGATCAGCAGCTGCGCGCGGTCGACATCGGCGATGCCGGCACCGAGCCGCTCCTCGGACAGGCCGAGACCGTAGTGCGGCGCGGTGTCGAAGTAGCGGATGCCATGAGCCAGGGCCGTGTGCACGGTCGCCATCGCGCTGTCGGTGTCGAGCGCGGTGTAGAGGTTGCCGATGACGGCGGCGCCGAAGCCGAGCGGGCCAACTCGCAGGCCACCCCGGCCGAGCGCTCTTGTGGTGTGAACCAACGGTTTACTCCAGCTAGTCCTGTGCCTTACCGGACGTGATCCTGGACAGCATCAGCGCGGCAAGGATGATCACCCCGTTGATCGCGTTGAGCCAGTTGCCTGATACATGCGCCAGGGTGAGCACGTTGTTGATCAGGCCGAGGGTGAGCACACCGCACAGCGCGCCGAACAGCGTGCCCTTGCCGCCGTCCAGGCTGATGCCGCCGATGACGCTGGCCGCGAACACGGTGAAGATCATGTTCTGGCCCTGGCTGGCCTGGTCCGCGCCGAGCCGGCCGGTGAGCAGGATGCCGGCGAACGCGGCAATCAGGCCGCCGATGATCAGCACTGTCCAGATGACCCGGTCGGTCCGGATACCGGCCGCCTTGGCCGCATCCACGTTGCCGCCGATCGCGTAAACCGAGCGGCCGTGCCGGAAGTAGCCGAGCAGCACGATGCCGATGATGAACAACACCGCGCAGATCCAGATGGACAGCGGCACGCCGGCCCAGTTCGCCGAACCGAGGTAGAGGAAGGCGGCCGGCACCTGGGACAGGCTGTTGCCGCCGGTGACGCCGTTCTGCACGCCGCGCAACGTGATCAGCATGCCGAGCGTGACGATGAACGCGGACAACCGGAACTTGAGGATCATGAAACCGTTGAAGGCGCCGATCGCCGCGCCGATGGCGAGGCACACTGGGATCGCCGTCCACATCGGCCAGTCCGTGCCGAGACCGTTCGCGTTCTTGGGCAGGATCAGCACCATGGCCAGCGCGGGCGCGAGGCCGATGGTGGACTCCAGTGACAGGTCGAACTTGCCACTGATCAGGATCACGGCCTCGGCCAGCACCAGCAGGGACAGCTCGGTCTGCTGCTGCAGGACGTTGATGATGTTGCCGGAGGTCAGGAAGATCGGGTCGACGAGATAGCCGACGACGCACAGCACGATGATCACCGGGATCAGCGTGAAGTCGCGCAGCCGGGCGAAACGCGGCACGCCGCGCGACGTGCTCAGCGCGGGGCCGGTGTTCAGTTCCGGATTGGACACGGTGGGGGTCTGCTGGTTCACGCCGCTTCCTCGGGTACTCATGCCTCGTCAACTCCTTCCATGGCGGCGACCAGCTGCCGATCCGACCAGCCTGCCGCCAGTTCGGCGTGCACCGCGCCGTGGAAGAGCACCACCACTCGGTCACAGACCCGCAGGTCCTCGATCTCGTCGGACACCACCAACACCGCGGTGCCCGCGACCAGCCGCCTCGTCGACCGCCTCCAGCAGCGACTCCCGCGACCGCACGTCGACGCCGACGGTCGGGCTGATCAGCACCAGCACCTTGGGCTTGCTGGCAAGGGCCCGCGCGAGCACCACCTTCTGCGCGTTGCCACCGGAGAGACCGGTGACCGGTTGATCCGGGCCGTCGGTCTTGATGGCCAGTTCGGCGATCGCCTCCCTGGCCACGGCCCTGCGCCGCTTCGGGCTGATGAACCCGCCGCCACCCAACCGATCGGTGATCGTGAGCGTCACGTTCTCGGCCACGCTGAGCAGCGGAACAAGACCCTGCCGATGCCGGTCCTGCGGCACGAAACCAAGCCCGGCAGCCAGTGCCGCCGGCACGCTACCCGGTTTGCGCGCCTTGCCGTCGATCTCCACCGTGCCCGATGCGGCCGCGCGCAGCCCGACCAGGGTCTCCGCCAGCGCCACCTTGCCGCTGCCGCCGACCCCGGCCACGCCGACGACCTCGCCCGCCCGCACCGCGAGATCCACGTCCGTGTACTCGCCGGGCAGGTTGAGACCATGCGCGGCGAGCACGACGTCCGCGTCCGCGCCGGCCTGCTGCCGGTTGTTGCCGACCTGCTCGCCCGCTGCCTCGCCGGTCATCGCCTCGACCAACTGCGGGGGAGTGATGTCCTTGACCGGCCTGGTGAGCACGTGCCGCGCGTCCCGGAACACGGTCACCACGTCGCAGGCGTCGAACACCTCCTGAAGGTGGTGGGAGATGAACAGGAAGGTCACGCCGGACTCGCGCAGCGCGCGCATCCTGCCGAACAGCCGCTCGATCGCCTTGCTCTCCAGTTGCGCGGTCGGCTCGTCCAGGATCACGAACCGGGCGCCGAGCGAGAGCGCTCGCGCGATCTCCACCAGTTGCCGCTGCTCGACACTGAGATTCTCGGCCAGCCACTTCGGATCGACGTCCAGCTCGTAGGCTTCGAGCAGGTCAGCGGCCTTGCGCCGCATCGCCCGCCAGGAGATCGGGCCGGAGGTGGACTGCCGGTTGAGGAACAGGTTCTCCGCGACCGACAGGCTCGGGATGATCGTCGACTTCTGGTACACACACGCGACCAGCCGCTGCCAGCCCTCGCGGTCCACGAGCGGCGGTGGCGGGTTGCCTTCGAAGCGCAGTTCGCCGGCATCGGCCTTGTTCAGGCCGGTCAGGATGGACACCAGGGTCGACTTGCCCGCGCCGTTGCGGCCGACAAGGGCGTGTGTCTGGCCGCGTTCGATGACGATGCCGGCATCGTTGAGGGCGAGCGTCGGTCCGTACCGCTTGGTCACGCCGCTGGCCGAGACCAGCGGCGTTCCCGCGCTACCGAGTTCGTCGGTCATGACCATGCTTTCAGGAACTGCTCTGGTTGCCCCAGAGGGACTTGTCGTCGACGTTCGCCTTGGTCACCAGCGGAGCGGGCAGTTGGTCCTCAAGGTTGCCGTTGCCCCAGGTCACGATCTTGCTGCCGTGGTCGGTCGGGCCGGGCTTGAACGTCTTGCCCTGCAACGCGGCCTGCGCGTAGTACAGGCCGTACTTGGCGTAGAGGTCGGCGGGCTGGGAGATGGCGGCGTCGATATCGCCGTTGCGGATGTCCGCGTACTCCTGCGGCACACCGTCGTTGGAAATGATCGTGATGTGTCCGGGCTGGCCGGCGGGCACCAACTTGTTCGCGCTCTTGAGCACCTGGATGGTCGAGTCCAGGAACACACTGGCCTCCATGTAGATGCCCTTGATGTCCGGATGCTGGGTGAGCACGGTCTGCAAGTCGGCAGCGCCCTTGCTCGGATCCCAGTCGGCCGGTTCGCCGTAGACGGTGATGCCGGGGAACTGCGATTTCATGCACGCGTTGAAGGCGTTGGTGCGGTCGCGGCCGTTGATCGAGCTGAGATCGCCTTCAAGCATGACAACGCTGCCCTGGCCGTGAAGCTGCTGGCCCAGATACTGGCAGGACTTGCTGCCGTACGCCTGGTTGTCCGCGCGCACCACCATGTAGACCTTGCCCGAGTCCGGCCGGGTGTCGATCGAGACGACCGGGATGTTCTTGGCGGCGAGCGAGTTCAGCGTGCCGACCACGGCCCCGGTGTCCTGCGGGGCGATCACCACGGCCTTGGCACCCTGGCTGACCAAAGTGGACACATTGCTGGACAGGTTGGAGATGTTGTTCTGCGAGTTGGTCGGCGTCATCAGGTTGATGCCGAGCGACTTCGCCTCCTGCGGGACGTACTTCTCGTAGGCGCCCCAGAAGTCGGTGTCGGTGCGCGGCAGGTCAAGGCCGATCTTGGGGCTGCTGCTGGTGTTGCCGGAGGAACCGCCGGAGCTACAGCCGGCGAGCAGAGCCGCCGCGGCCAGCACTCCGGCCGCGAGCTTCCACGAGTTGCGCAGTCGCATGAATTTCTTTCCTTTGCTGTACGTCGTCGGTGACGCAGACAGCCGGGGCCACCGGAGGGTTCTTCAGATGTTATTCGGCGGGTTTCGGATTCGGGGCTGGCCGAAGGCGCAGCCCCTGCATGCCACCGTCGACGGCGACCGAGGTTCCGGTGGTCGCCGAGGACAGCGGGCTGGCGAGGTAGGCGATGGTGGTCGCCACCTCGGCAGCGGACACCAGCCGACCGGTGGGCTGGCGAGCGTTCAACGCGGTCAACTCGGCCGCCGGATCGTCGGCACGGTCGAGCAGCCTGCGCACCCACGGGGTGTCCACGGTGCCCGGGTTCACGCAGTTGACCCGGATGCCCTCCCGGACATGGTCGGCTGCCATGGCCAGGGTCAGCGAGTACACCGCACCCTTGGACGAGCTGTAGAGCGCGCGGGCGGGCAGACCGGCCGTCGCCGCGATCGAGCAGGTGTTCACGATGGCGGGGGAGTTGCCGTTCTGTGCGGACGCGCGCAGCCAGGGGAGCGCCGCACGGGCGACCCGGACCATGCCGAACACGTTGACCTCGAAGACCGCGCGCCACTCGTCGATCTCGTTGTCCTCGACCGTGCCCTGCGCGCCGATGCCGGCGTTGTTGACCACCACGTCGATCCCGCCGAGCAAGGTCGCCGCCTCCGCGACCGAGTCGGCGACGGAATCATTCGACACGTCGGCGCGCACGCCGACCAACGGTTCGGGCACCGCGTCCGGGTTGAGGTCGAGGCAGGCGACCTTCGCGCCGCGTTCGGCGAGCAGTTGGGCCGTTGCCAGCCCGATCCCGGACGCGCCGCCGGTGACGATCGCCCGCACACCCTCGAAGTCGTTCACGCGTCATCCCTCCACACCGGGCCGGACGGATACAGGTACTCGGCGATCGATTCCTCGCGCATCTGCGCGGAGAAACCGGGCACGGTGGGGGCACGATAGCGGCCCCGCTCGATCACCACCGGGTCGACGAAGTGCTCGTGCAGGTGATCAACGTACTCGATCACCCGGTCGGTGGTGGTGCCGCTGACCGCGACGTAGTCGAACATGGCCAGGTGCTGCACCAGCTCGCACAGCCCCACCCCGCCCGCGTGTGGGCACACCGGCACCCCGAACTTGGCGGCCAGCAACAGGATCGCGATGTTCTCGTTCACCCCGCCGACCCGCGCAGCGTCGATCTGTACGAAATCAACCGCGCCGGCCTGCAACAATTGCTTGAAAATTACACGGTTCTGCACGTGCTCACCGGTCGCGACCTTGATCGGCGCGATGGCCTTGCGGATCGCCGCGTGCGCCAGCACGTCATCCGGTGAGGTCGGCTCCTCGATCCACCACGGCTCGCTCGGCGCCAACGCGCGCATGGTCGCGATCGCGGTGCTCACGTCCCACCGCTGGTTGGCGTCGACCGCGATGCGCACGTTCGGGCCGAGCGTCTGGCGGGCCAGCCGCATCCGGTGCACGTCGTTGTCCAGGTCGGCGCCGACCTTCAGCTTGATCTGGCTGAACCCGTCGGCGACGGCCTGCTTGCTCAGCATGACCAGCTTGTCGTCGGAGTAGCCGAGCCAGCCGGGCGTCGTGGTGTATGCGGGATAGCCGTTGTCCAGCAGGTCGGCCGTGCGCCGCTCCCGGCCTGCCTGCGCCGAGCGCAGGATCTCCAGGGCCTCGTGCGGGGTGAGCGCGTCGGTGAGGTAGCGGAAGTCCACCAGGTTGACGAGTTCGTCCGGCGTCATGGTCGCCAGCAACTGCCACAGCGGCAGGCCGGCGCGCTTGGCCTTGAGATCCCACAACGCGTTGAGCACCGCGCCGATCGCCATGTGCATGACGCCCTTTTCCGGGCCGAGCCAGCGCAGTTGCGGCTCGTGCACGAGCAGTCGGGAGGCCGCGCCCATGTCCGCGAGCAGGATCTCCAGGTTGTGCCCGACCAGCAGCGGAGCGAGCGCGCGAATCGCGGCGACCTGGACGTCGTTGCCCTCGCCGACGGTGAACACGAAGCCGTGCCCGGCCAACCCGTCGCCCGCGTCGGTGTTGATCACCACGTAGGCGGCCGAGTAGTCCGGGTCCGGCGTCATCGCGTCCGACCCGTCCAGCTCGCGCGAGGTGGGAAAGCGGACGTCATACGTATCCAGCGAGGTGATGGTCGTGGTCATGGCTTGGCCTGACCAAACGTCTGGCGCTGGCGGCCGAGCCCGGTGATCTCCACCTCGACCACGTCGCCCTCGCGCAGGTACGGCTTGGGATCCGGCCTGCCCAGTGCCACACCGGCCGGCGTGCCCGTGTTGATCACGTCGCCGGGCCGCAACACCATGAACTGGCTCAGATAGCGGACGATCTCGGCGACGCTGAAGATCATCTGGCTGGTGCTGCCATCCTGCCGGATCTCGCCGTTGACCCACAGCTTGAGGTCCAGCGCCTGTGGGTCGGGCACCTCGTCAGCGGTCACCAGCCACGGACCGAGCGGGTTGAACGTCTCGCAGTTCTTGCCCTTGTCCCACTGGCCACCGCGCTCGATCTGGAACTCGCGCTCGGACACGTCGTTGGCGACCGCATACCCGGCCACGCAGGCCAGTGCCTCGTCAGCGGACTCAAGATAGCGAGCGGTGCGGCCGATGACCACCGCCAGTTCGACCTCGAAGTCGGTCTTGACGCTGCGATACGGGATGAGCACCTCGTCGTTCGGGCCGACAACGGTGTCCGGGGTCTTGAGGAAGATGATCGGCTCGACGGGCGGGGTCGCCCCGGTCTCCTGCGCGTGGTCGAAGTAGTTCAACCCGATGCAGACGATCTTGCCTGGATCGGCGATCGGCGCCCCGATCCGCGCGTCGGCCACGTCCAGCAGCGGCAGCGTGCCGGCGTCAAGGCGCGTGCGTACCTCGGCGAGCCCGTCCCCGGACAGGAAGGCGGCATCGATGTCGGCGGTCACCGACGAGATGTCGCGCGGCTGGTCGTTCTGGTCGAGAACGGCCGGCACCTCGCTACCGGGCTGGCCGATCCGGAGCAGCCTCACGGTGCGACCTCGCTAGCACTCGGCCACCCCGTGCACGTGCCCTGTGTTCGTCGGTTCGCTCCACCTGCTCCGCGCACAACCCCTCCACAACTAAACCTCCGATGTATGGGGTTGTCTATCAGACATCGGATGAATTTGTCCAGGGTAGTTGTGGACGGACATGGCTCAGCCGGTCGCGGAGTCCTCTCCCCGGCCGGCCAAACCGATGGTTCGTTACGCTCGACTCACGGGCTGTAGCACGTGTTGGTGCTGGAGTTGAACAGCGGTGTCGTGTCAACCGGCTCGTTCGACGGTGGGTTGATGATCACCGTGCCGGTCCTGGTGAGGTTGTCCTCGCAGTCGATCACCTTGCTGCTGTTGCCGCCCTTGCCACCGACCCACAGATCGATGTGGTAGAACTTCGGGCCGCCGTCCGGGCCGTGGCCGGTCCAGTCCTCGTCGCACTCGGTGCAGTCGTCCTCCATGATGAAGTAGCGCTTCAGGTAGGAGTAGTAGACCTTGGTGCCAACCGGAAGTTCAGCCTTGTCCGTCGCGTAGGTGATCGGGTTGCTGTACGTACCGGTGCCACCGGCCGAGTTGTGAATGGTCGGGTTGCCATCGCTCCTGGGGTAGGCGATGTCCGCACCGGGAGGGGAGTTGTCCGGCCAGCCGTACAGCGTCACGTAGAAGCTGTGCGAGGTGCTGGTCGGGGCCGACGTCGCCACGGTGGCGCCGCCGACCTGAGAGATCGCCGTGCCGACGACAACCGCGATCGCCGCAAGGGCGTACAACAAACGTCTTTTCATTTGTTCCTCCGCGCAGTCAAGAACAATTACGTGCAAACGAAATCAGGAGTCGCATCACCCCCCGAAACTGCCGGGGTCATAACACGTATTGCTGCTCGAATCGAACAATGGCGTGGTGTCGACCTGTTCGTCGGACGGGGGGTTCACGTCGACCTCGGCGGAATCCTGGGTGAGCGCGTCCTCGCAGTTGATCACCGCGTTGGAGTCGCCGCCCTCGCCGCCGATCCACAGGTCGATGTGCGCCTTGCCGTTGTTCCAGTCCTGGTCGCACTCGGCGCAGTCGTCCTCCATGATGAAGTAACGGTGCAGGTACGGGTAGTAGACGATGGTGCCGGGCGCGAGTTCGTCCTGGTCGGTGGCGAAGGTGATCGGGTCGTTGTAGGTGCCGGTGCCCCCGGCCGACTGGTGTATTTGCGGATAGGCGATGTCGCCGCCGGGAGGCGAATTGTCCGGCCACCCGTACAGGGTCACCAGATAGTTGTCGGCGGGGGCGGCGTGCGCGGTATTGCTCATGGCGCCGCCGATCAGACTCAATCCGGTGCCGACAACCAAGGCAAGTGCCGAGAAAAGGCACAGCGCTGTGCGTCGTCTCATGACTCCTCCAACTTTCACTTGTCGAGCAGACCGAAGATCTCCAGATGACTCTGGTCGCCGACGAACACCAGACCGTCCGCGAGAGTGGGCACGTCGAAGTGGTTGAAGCCGTTCGTGTCGTCGAGCCCGTCCCGGCTCTCGTCGCGCGCGCTGTCGAAGATCTCGTTGCCGATGTCGCTCGCGTCGAACGCACGCAGTACCGCGCCGTTGGTCGCCTCGATCATCCAGACGATGCCGGTGCCGGCGGCACCGCCGTTGCTGGACGTCACCGGGATCGCACCGGGGAAGGTGAAGGACTCCGGCCCGGTGGCCACCGGCGTCGTGTTGATGGTGCCGTTGCTCGCCAGTCGCCACTGCGTCGGCCTGCCCTGCGAGCCACTGCCGTAGATGAACGTCCCGTTCGCCGAAGCCCAGTACCCCCAGGTTCCCCACATGCCGCCCGGCACCGAGTCAATCGTCAGTTCCTGCTTGATCCGGTCGACGGTGGTGAGTCCGCGCTGTTTACACGGGTCGCCCTTGATCTGGGTGTAGCCACCGAGTTTACGGTTGCTCAGCACGTACACGGCGCCGGTTTTGGAGGACAGCACCATTTCCTGGTCGCCTGGCAGCATCAGCGGTGAGCCGGAGCCGAGGTCCTGGTCGTGCTCGTCGCGGCACAGCTGGTCGAACGGTGTGAACTCGTCGACCACCTTGAGCGTCCCGTCCTGCGGCACCATCTCCAACAGTGAGTCGCCGACGTCCCGACCGCCACTGTTCAGGTCGTACGGTCCGTTGCCGGTGGCGACGAACAGGTGGCCGTGGTTGTCGACGGTGATGCCGCTCGCCGACTCCCACAACCCGCCCTGGTCGGAGTCCGGCGTCACGTTGTAGACGATGGCGCGGCCGAGATCGTTCGTCCGGTAGCCGAGCACCCAGCCGTGGTACGGGCTCAGGCCGCACCAGGACGAGAAACCGGCGTACACGATGCCGTTGACGAGGGTCAGGCCCATCCGCTGCTGCTCGTCAGACGCGACGAAGGCGACCTTGCCATCGACCGCGTCGATCCCGGTGCCTGCGACGGACGCTCTGACCACAGTGGACGGTTGTATGTCCTTGCCGGTGCTCAGGCTCAACGCGTGCATCCGGTAAGTGAGCTTGCCCTGCTCGACATCCAGTGCCAGCACGTAGATCCGCTGGCTCGCCCAGTCGATGACCGGCGTGCCGCTGATGCCCACCTCGGGGGTGATCGAGTCGCACAGCCGGTGGGCGCCGACCCGGTCGCTCGCGGCGAGGAAGGTACGCGCGCCCGGTTGGCGCAACGAGGTCTGCCAGAGCGGGCCGACGCCCTTGCCGGTGCCGTGCGCGTCGAACGCGTAGACGGTGTCGTGCTGGGTGGCCACGATGACCACGTCGTGCCGCTGCCCGTCGATCGACAACCTCGGCACGTACAGCGGCTGCGCGTAAACCTTGCCGTCCACCGGATAGGCGGCCCGCTTGCCGAACCTCGCGCTGCCCACGTTGGCCACGGTGAGTTGGTTCTCGGTCGAGTCCCAGCCGAGCCGGGTGTCGTCGCCGCGCTGGGTGAGTACCGCGTCCGGTGGGCCCGGCCTGGTGTCGAACCGGGCATGTGCCAACGGGTCCGGCTTCACCATGAGCGTCGGGGCGACGTCCGGTGTGGCCGGATCGGCGCCGCAGCCGGCCCCGACCAGTCCTAACAAGACGATCAGGCTGACGAGCGGGAACCTGCGGAACCCACCAGTACCGCCCATCCATGCCTCCAGCGGGCCGGCGACCGGCCGAGCGGGCGGCCGGCGTGCGTTGTTCACGGGTCTTCGAGCGGCCGAGTCCCGGCCGCCGATGTGTTGTGGGCACCGGAAGCCGGTGGCGGAAACCTGGTCGGTGGGTCTCCGTCGTTCACAGGTGCCCGTGCCTGGCGCTGTTAATTAAGCAACTTCCCTTACTTATGCGGAAAGTACTCGCGCCGTCTCACTCCGTCAAGCATTGGCGCGAGCCGCGATTGACACTTATTCGACACCGTTAAGGTCATCGCCATGCGCACCGTGGAAACCGTGTTGTTCCTGGTCGTGGTGGCAATGGTGGTCGCCACGTTCGCCAAACGGCTCAGCGTGCCAGCACCCTCCCTGCTCGTGGTGGCCGGCGTCGTCGTCGGCCTGATCCCGGGCGTCCCGCACATCGAGGTCAGCCCGGAGATCGTCAGCCTCGTCGTGCTGCCGCCGCTGCTCGACGCGGCAGGCGCCGAACTGCCCTGGCGCGACCTGCGCGCGGTCTGGCGACCGGTCACCGCGCTCGCCATCGGCCTCGTGCTCGCCTCCGCCGCCGCGGTCGGCGCCATCGTCGTGGCCATCACCGACCTGCCCATCGGCCTCGCTCTCGTCCTGGGCACCGTGCTGGCCAGCACCGACCCGGTCGCGGTCACCGCGCTGGGCCGACGCCTCTCGTTGCCACCCCGGCTCCAGGTGCTGATCCAGGCCGAGAGCCTGTTCAACGACGCGACCAGCCTGCTGCTGTTCCGCGTCGCCGTGTCGCTGGCCGTCGCCACCGGCGGCCTGTCGGTCGGCAGCACCATCGGCGAGTTCGTGCTGCTCGCGGGTGGCGGTGCGATCGTCGGCGGGGTCGTCGCCGGTGGTGTCATCCTGATCCGGCGACGCACAGTCGACCCGGTGCTGGAAACGGTGATCTCGCTGGTCACCCCGTACACGGCCTACGTGCTCGCGGAGGCGGCGCACGCCTCCGGCGTCACCGCGGTCGTGCTGTGCAGCATCGTGGTCGGCGCCAAGACCGACGGGCTGACCAACGCGCGCATCCGGCTGCAACTCACCGCCGTCACCAACACCGTGGTGTTCCTGCTGGAGAGCGTGGTGTTCAGCCTGATCGGCCTTGAACTGCCCACCCTCATCCGCGAGCTGACCAGCACGGACAACTACTGGCCGCTACAGGCGCTTGCCATCACCGCGGGACTGGTGGTCATTCGGGTGCTGTGGGTGTTCCCGCTGTCCGCGCTCCGCCAGCGCAGAGGCGGCGCCCGACCCACCTGGCAGGTGCCTGCCGTGGTGTCCTGGGCCGGCGCAAGGGGAGTGGTGCCGCTCGCCGCCGCACTGTCCATCCCGCTCACCACCGAAAGCGGCGCCGCCCTCGCGCACCGCGACCTCGTGCTGCTGCTCGCCTCCGCCGTCATCGTGATCACTCTTGTTGTCCAGGGGTTTACACTCGCGCCGCTGGTCAAACTGGCCGGTATCGCCGTCGATCCGACCGACGTGCGGCAGGAGGCCATGCTCGCCCAACGCGAGTTGACCAGTGCCGGCCTCGCCCATCTTGAGCGCCTCGCCGACCTGGAGACCACCTCCGAGCCGATGCTCGAACAGTTGCGTGACCGGCTGCGTTCCCGGCTCGACCGGCTCCGGCGCGACGCCGACGACGAGCAGGCCACCGGCTCCTCCGTCGAGCTGTACCGCACGCTGCGCCGCGACCTGCTCGCCGTGCAAAGCCTTGAGCTGGCCAGGCTCTACGAATCGGGCCGGATCACCGACGCGACCCGACGCCGGATCCAACGCGACCTGGACTTGGAGGAAGCAGGTCTCGGCGAAGACGGTTAGCAGGGGTTAACATGCTTCCCATGAGCGCTGACTTCCCGTTGCATCGGTCGACCCGGTCCGTTCCGGACACCGAGCGAGCCACCATCCTCACCGATCCGGGATTCGGTCGTTACTTCACCGACCACATGGCCTCGGCGGTCTGGACGAAGGGCGAAGGCTGGCACGACAAGCAGGTCGGCCCGCTCCAGCCGTTCTCCCTGCACCCGGCCGCCGCCGTGCTGCACTACGCCCAGGAGATCTTCGAGGGCCTCAAGGCGTACCGGCACGAGGACGGCAGCGTGTGGCTGTTCCGTCCGCGCGCCAACGCCCGCCGCTTCCAGCGCTCCGCGCGCCGCCTCGCCCTGCCCGAGCTGCCCGAGGAGGACTTCCTGGCCAGCGTCGAGCAGCTGGTCCGCGCGGACGAGCCGTGGGTGCCCGCCTACGGCGACGAGAAGAGTCTTTACATCCGGCCCTACATGTTCGCGTCCGAGGCGTTCCTCGGCGTGCGGCCCGGGAACACCGTGCAGTACGCGGTGATCGCCGGCCCGGCAGGGCCGTATTTCAGCTCCGGCGTCACCGGCGTGACCCTGTGGGTCAGCCAGAACTACACCCGCTCCGCGATCGGCGGCACCGGCGACGCCAAGTGCGGCGGCAACTACGCCGGCAGCCTCGCCGCGCAGATCGAGGCCCAGGAGCACGGCTGCGACCAGGTGCTCTACCTGGACAGCCAGGACCGCGACAAGCTTGAGGAATCCGGCACGATGAACGTCTGCCTGGTCACCTCGGACGGCCAGTTGGTCACCCCAGCGCTCGGCACGATCCTCGAAGGCGTCACCAGGGACAGCGTGCTCGCACTCGCCGGCGAGCACGGCCTCACCCCGGTCGAGCGCTCGATCACCGTCGACGAACTCAGGAACGGCTGCGGCGACGGCACCGTGACCGAGGTGTTCGCGGCCGGCACCGCGGCGGTGCTCACCCCGATCGTCAAGTTCCTCGGGCAGGACCTCAACATCACCGTCGGCGACGGCAAGCCGGGCAAGGTCACGCTCGCCATGCGCGAGCACATCCTCGACCTCCAGTACGGCCGCACCAAGGACACCAGGGGCTGGCTGCACCGCGTTGTCTGAGATGGCGTTGTCTGAGGGGTGCTGATCTGAGTGGACTGTGATTCTGATTCACCGACCGCCGCGATGATCGTCAACTAAAATCCTGGCGTGCCGCCGACGCTTCGCAACCGAGCCAGCCGCCCGCGCCGATTCGTCGTCTGTGGCGATAGCCCGTTGGCACTGCGATTGGTCAACGAGCTGCTCACCCGTTTCGGCGCGGAAGTCACCGTCGTGGTCCGCTCGAAAACCCGGGACCGCGCACCGGAAATCGCGCAACTGGCCGGTGTGAAGATCATCGAGGCTGCCCAACTGGACGAGCGCGCCCTGCGGACCGCGGGCGTCGGCGGAGGCGCGCGCGGTCGCGTTGGTCAACTCCGACGACGTCGGCAACATCCATGCCGCGCTCACCACCCACGAGATCAATCCGGACCTGCGCATGGTGGTCCGGATGTTCAACATGAGCCTCGGCCACAAGATCCGCACCCTGTTCGCGGACTGCGCCGTGCTGTCCGACTCGGCCATGGCCGCACCGTCCTTCGTGGCCGCCGCGCTCGGCGAGGTCGCGCCGAGCCACGTCCGCCTGCCCGGCCGCACCCTCTACGTCGCGCACCGCGACACGGTCGCGCCCAAACAGGTGCTGTGTGGCCTCGCCGACACCACCGGCGCGACCACCCGCCTGCTGCCCGCCGAGCAGAACACCGCCAACCTGGTGCTCGCGCACGCGGACGGCCCGCCGCAGCCGGCTGCCGACGAGTACCGCACCCGGCGCTGGGTCGTGATCGGCCAACGAGTGCGCGCCCTGCTGCTCAACCGCCTGATGCAGGTCACCGTCGGGTTGCTGCTGATCATCGTCACCGGGATGACCCTGCTCGCGTTCTACGGCAGCGGGTACAACATGCACGGCTGGGGCAACGCGATCTACGTGACCCTGCTCGACGCCGCGGGCAACGCCGTGCCGGACACCTCCCACGGGATGCCGCTGTTCCAGCGGATCGTCCAGGTCACCTTGACGATTTCCGGCCTCGGCCTGCTCCCGGTGGCCACCGGTGCGATCGTCGGCGGGGTGGTCCGCTCGCGACAACCGGTGGTGCCCAGTCAACTCGCCGATCACGTTGTCGTCGTCGGCCTCGGCAACGTGGGCACGCGCGTCGTGCGGCAACTGCGCGACCTCGGCATCACGGTCGTCACCATCGAGGCAGACGAGAACGCACGCGGCGTGTCCACCATGCGCAGGCTGAACGTGCCGATCGTGTTCGGCGACGCCACCCGCGAAGACACCCAGCGCGCCGCGCACGTCGCCAACGCGCGTGCCCTGCTCATGCTCAGCAACAGCGACGTCGTCAACCTGGAGGGCGCGTTACAGGCCAGGGTGCAGCGCGACGACCTGCGCGTGGTGCTCCGGCTCTTCGACGACGACCTCGCGCAGCGCGTCGGCCGCGTGTTCGGCTTCGCCATCTCCGGCAGCGTGTCCTTCCTCGCCGCGCCCGCGTTCGCGGCCGCCATGGTGGAACGCCAGGTGATCGGCACCATCCCGATCGGACGCCAGGTGCTGATGATCGCCGAGGTGCCCATCGCCGCCGGCTCACCGCTGGCCGGCGCGACCGTGCGCACCGCGGACGAACAGGGCGAGGCGCGGGTGATCGCGTTGCAGCGCAGGGGAACCACCGAGCTGGACTGGCAGCCCGCCAAGACCTACTCGCTCGCTCCGCAGGACCGGCTGATCATGCTCGCCACCCGCTCCGGCCTCGGCCGCGTGCTCGCCCGCAGCATCTCGCCGGTCCCGCACTCGGACAACTAAGCACTACCGGCCAAGGCGTGGACCGTTGCGCTGTAACCCGGCGCCGTACTTGTTGATGAGCGCGACCCGTGGGGAGCCAGTCCGCAGGACTGACAACGGCGTGCCCACGCGCGGGCTCCCTGCTGAACAACCTGCAACGGCACGATCAAAATCTCTCGGCGCACGTCGCTTCCAATGGTTGGATCAGCCTCGGCGACGGCAACAGTCCAACGGCTTCAGGCGCGTTCTGCGGTCCGGACGGCAACCCTGCCGTCACGTCCAGCGTTCAGGCGCGGACCATCTCCACGGGTTGGCGGATCGTTCCGGGCTGAACCAGTTCCCGCCAAGCGGCAGCTTGGCTTTCGGCTCGTTGGTCGCAGCGTGCTCACAGCACGCTGCCGTCCGCCCGACGACCCGCATCAGCAGGTGAACGGATAGCAGCGTGCTGCGTTCGCCTCGCACGGCGCCCTGCTGAGCCGTTGTCGGACGGGCCCGTTGCTCAGCGCGGTCCGAGGCCCGCCATCGCTTCAGCGGCCGATGTTCACGATGTCCGATCTGGGCTGGCTTCCGCCGTTACCAGCGGCTTTCCACCTGCGCGCGGATCCGGCGGTCGTAGATGTCCTCGATCGCGGCCAGCGTCTGCGCTGTCAACTCCGGGATGTCAGCGGCGGCGGTGTTCGACAAGACCTGGTTCACATTGCGTGCGCCCGGGATCACCGTGCTCACGCCGGGCTGCTGGATGATCCAGCGCAGCGCGGTCTGCGCGGGTGTCGCGGGTGGCACCGCGAGCGCGGAGAACTCCTTGGCCGCCTCGACGCCGGTGTCGTAGTCGACGCCGGAGAAGGTCTCGCCCGCGTCGAACGCCTCGCCGTGCCGGTTGTAGGTGCGGTGATCATTGGCCGGGAACGTGGTCTCGTGCGTGTACTTGCCGGACAACAGGCCCGACGCGAGCGGCACCCGCGCGATGATCCCGACGTTCGCCCTGATCGCAGCCGGCAGCACCTCGGCGAGCGGCTTGCGGCGGAACGCGTTGAGGATGATCTGCACGCTCGCCACGCCCGGTCGCGCGATCGCGGTCAGCGCCTCGGCCGAGGTCTCGACGCTCACCCCGTACGCCGCAACGCGCTGCTCGGCGACCAACGTGTCCAGCGCGTCGAACACCTCGTCCGAGGAGTACACCGGGGTCGGCGGGCAGTGCAGCTGGACAAGGTCCAGCACGTCGACATCGAGGTTCTTGCGGGAACGGTCGGTCCAGGCGCGGAAGTTCGCCAGGTTGTAGTTCTCCGGCACCTGGTCCATCCGGCGACCCATCTTGGTCGCCACAAAAGGTTTGTCGGTCCTGCCGCGTAGGAACTTCGCGATCAGCTGCTCGCTGCGGCCGTCGCCGTAGACATCGGCGGTGTCGAAGAACGTGACGCCGTTCGCCATGGCCGCGTCGAGCACGGCCATGGCGTCGGCCTCGCTGACATCGCCCCAGTCCGCACCGAGCTGCCAGGTGCCAAGCCCGATTACTGAGACATCGTGTCCGGTCTTGCCAAGAGGTCGTTGCTGCACAGGAAACATCCTATGTGTTGAGCCGGTACTCCGCGTGCACCAGCTCCATCAGCTCGGCGACCGACGTGTCCTTCGACGCCTTGTCCAGGGTGATCTCGCCGTGCTGAAGCAGGTTCACCCGGTCACAGATGTCCACGATCTGGCTGTAGTTGTGCGCGATCAGCACGATGCCCATCTCGCCCCTGCGCTTGAGCTCGTCGATCAGCCGCAGGATCAGGCCGCCCTCCTTGGCACCCATCGCGGCCAGCGGCTCGTCGAGCAGCAGCAGCTTCGCGTTCGAGTACACCGAGCGGGCCACCGCGATCGCCTGCCGCTGGCCACCGGAAAGCTGTCCGACTTCCGCGGTCACCGACGGGATGTTGATCCCGATCGAGTCCAGCGCCTCCCGCGCGCGCTTGCGCATCTCGCGCCGGCGCAGGAACGGGAGCGGGCGGTGTACCAGCTCCTTGTTCAGGTGCAGGTTCAGGTACACAGGCAGGTCGTTGACCATGGCGAGATCCTGGAACACCGTCTCGATGCCCAGCGACCGCGCGTGTGTCACCGACTTGAGCGTCACCGGCTGCCCCTCGAACAGCAGCTGCCCGCTGTCCGGTTGGTGGAACCCGGTAAGGATCTTGATCAGCGTCGACTTGCCGGCGCCGTTGTCGCCGATCAGCCCGACCACCTCGCCCGCGTGCACCCGCAGGTTGATGTCGCGCAACGCCTGCACAGCGCCGAACCGCTTGCTGATGTGCTCGGCCCTGATGAGTTCCGGCTTGCTCATGTGCTGCTCCGTTTGCGCAGTTTGGCCAGGTTCACGTTGAGCAGCATGGCCACCAGGATCGCCGCGCCGAGCACCACGTCGAACGGGTTCGCGCTGACGCCGGTCAGATTGAACCCGTCGTAGACGATGCCCAGCAGCAACGCGCCCAGCAACGCGCCGACCACGGTGCCCGATCCGCCGATCAACGCGGTCCCGCCGATGACGGCGGCGGCCACCGCGAAGAACATCGTGTTGAACCCGCCGTTCGTCGGGTCGAACGAGCCGACCCGCATCCCGTCGATGATCCCGGCCAACCCGGCCAGCGTGCTGGTGATCGCGAAGTTCACGATCTTGACCCGGTTCGTCTTGATGCCGGACTCGGACGCGCCCAACCGGTTGCCGCCTGTTGCCTGCGTGTACACGCCGAACCGGGTGCCTGACAACAGCACCTGCATGACCACGATGATCACCAGCGCCCAGATCAACTCCGACCATCGCGACCCGCCGAACACGGTGACCACCCAGTCACCGCGCGGCGCGCTCACCGGCGCGCCGTTGGACAGGATCAGCGACAACCCCTCCAGCAGGAACGCCATGCCCAACGTGGTCACGAACGAGGGGAGCCCGAGCCAGGCATGGATGATCCCGTTGAGCACCCCGACCGCGGCACACAGCACCAGCGTCCCGATCAACGCCAGCCACAGCGGTGCTCCGTTGTTCACGAAGATCACCAGGAGGAACGGGGCGAGGGTGAACACGAAGCCTGCGGACAGGTCGATCTCGCCGCAGATCAGCAACATCACCTCGCCGGCGGCCACCATGGCCCACGGCGTGAAGAACTGGGCGATCGTGTGGTAGTTCTCGCCGGTGTTGAAGGCCGAGCTGGTGACGCTGAAATAGATCGCCACCGCCACCGTCACCAGTAGGATGCTCAGTTCCCTGGTGCGCAACAGACCGCGGATCAGCGGATTGGTCATGAGTCTTCCGGATCAGATGGTGACCGTCGAGGGCGGCGGCAGCGGGATCGAACTGGGCATGGTGATGATGTTGCCGTTCGATCCGCCTTCGAAACGGCTCGGCGGACTCGCCGCGTACGCGGCGACGTTTTCCTTGGTCACGAAGGTCAGGCCGGTGTCGGTGGCCGGCGGGCTCACCAGCGTGCCGGACAACCGGTACAGGTAGAGGTAGAGCACCGGCAGGAAACCCTGTAGGTAGGCGGACTGGTCGATGGTGAAATCGAGCGCCCCGGACTTCACGCCGGTGATGGTGTCGGCCAGCGTGTCGAACCCACCCGCGTGGATCTTGCCGGTCAGGCCGCGACTGGTGATCAACTGCGCGATCGAGGCCGTCGTGCCCGCGTCCACAGCGTAGAGGCCCTTGGCGTCGGAGTGGCCGCTGAACGCCGCGGTGATGTTGTTCAGCTCGCCCGCCTGGTCGGCGCCGGTGTCCACCGACTGCACGGTCACTCCGGGCGCTGCCTGCTGCAACGCGGACTTGATGCCGTCCAGCCTCGGCTGCACGTTGTTGCCGCCCGGCTGGGAGATGCCGACCAGGATCGTGCCGGAGGTGACGTCCTTGGCGATCCGCTGGCCCATCAGCACACCGGACTGGAACAGGTCCTGGCCGACGTAGGTCAGCGCGTAGTTGCTCGGTGCGGTCGCGTTGTAGGCGATCACCGGGATTCCTTTGGCCAGGGCGTTCTTCGTCGGTTCGATAAAGGCACTTGAGTCGGTCAGTGCGATTGCGATACCGTGCGCGCCGCTGTTGATCGCGGTGTCGAACGCACTGGCCATGTTGGCCACGTTGCCGTTCTCGTCACCGGTCCACTGTGGCGTCGGCAGGCCCAGCATCTTGGCCGCGTCGGCAAGGCCGTTACGGGTCGGAATGAAGAAGGAGTTGGTGGTCACGTGGTTGATGAACACGAACTTCCAGGCCGGTGTGGCCGGGAAAGCACCGACCCCGCCGCTGCCACCGCTCGGCTTGTTCACCCCGTTGCAGGCGGCGAGCAACATGCTCGCAGCGACCGCACCACCACCCGCGCCCAGCCATTTCAGACCTTCCCGTCGGGAAAAGCCTGCTCCGGGAGTTTCCGCCCTTGGCAAGGATTGTTCGACACTCATCTGCACACGCATCCCATCTCGGCCGGTTCCCCCGGTCGGTCGGCTCGGTGTGGGTGAATCATCAGATGATTCGTTCATACAGTCAAGAGATCATGCGCAATCGTTTCAGACCAATGATCGGTAGGATGTCTGCCGAACTCAGTTCGCCGATGGTCGAAGCACCACCTTGACCAGACCGGGCGAGGGGCTGTCACTGCCCGCCATCGCCACGGCGGCGCTCACCTCAGCGAGCGGGAACCGATGACTGATCATCGCGCCGAGATCGAGATGGCCGGCCGCGAAGTGCTCGATCGCGATCGGCCAGTGTTCGGCGCGTGCGCCGAACACGCCGTGCACGTGCAGTTCCCGCAACGCCAGTTCGGCCGGCGGCAGTGCGGCGGCGTCGCCACCGGGAATGCCGAGCAGTACCACTGTCGCACCGGGCCGCGCGGCCCGCATCGCGGCCAATCCGGTATCGACCGCTCCTGCCGCCTCGATCACCAGGTCGGCCTCCAACCGCGTCTCGTCCAACGCGGTCGGGTCGATCGTCACGCTCGCGCCGAACCGCGCGCCCAGTTCACGTCGATCCGCCCTGCGCTCCACCAACACCAGTTCGGCGAGCTCGGATCTGGCCAGCAACTGTACCGCGATCAAGCCCAACGTCCCGCCGCCCACCACGACCGCCCGCCCGCCGGCCTCGGGAGCCCCGGCCAGCAACGCGGCCACCACGCACGCGGTCGGTTCCAGCAGCGCGGCATGTTCGAGCGGCCGGTCGTCGGGTAGCCGGTGGGCCAGCCGCGCCGGTACGAGCAGGTACTCGGCGAACGCGCCCGACTCGGTGAACCCGGTCTCCCGGTAACCGGCCAGGCACAGGTTGGTCGCGCCGTCAAGGCAGCGCGTGCACCGTCCGCACCAGCGCAACCCCTCGGCCACGACAGGGTCGCCGGGTGTGAACCCGTCGACCCGGCTGCCGACCGCGGCCACCCGCCCGGACCACTCATGACCGGGGACCACCGGATAGCGCACGAAGTCGGCGGGTCGGCTGCCGGCGAACAGTTCGACGTCGCTGCCGCAGATCCCGGCCGCCTCGACCCGGACCAGCAGTTCGTCCGGCAACGGCGGGCGCACTCCCACCTCGATCACGTCCACGATGCCGGGGGCGGAGAGCAACACGGCGGGCGCGGTGGCCGGGATGGCCCGCGTCGGAATGTCCGCGCTCATCGCAAACCTCCGTTGTTTCGCCGCTGTCTCCTTCGCCCGGCTGCCGGTGTTCGAGAACGCGGAGGACACTAGTACCGGATCATGGCCGGGTACAGGTGGTTTACAAGCCTTGACGGCCGATGTGAGCCAGCCCTACGTTGTTCGAGATAGCGGGCGATCTCCGCAATATCGAACCAGACGTCGAACCCGAATCTGGAGCCGTCATGTCGATCACTCGGAAGGCGGTCGCCCTCCCCGGCGAACAGGCCCTGGACAGCATCGGCCTGCGTGTCACCCAGCCTGCGCCGAACACGTCGGCCGCCGGCTTCCCCGACGGTGGGGCGTTTCGCATCGAGATCCCGTCCGTCGAGGGACCTGCCGCGCTGCATGCCGTGATCAGCGAGGCCAACCGGTTCGATGTGCCGGTACATCGGGTCAGCCAGGGCAGTGGCGTGATGATGCTGTCCGACGCGGAGATCACCGAGATGGTCGACGCGGCGACCGCCGCCGGCATCGAACTGTGCCTGTTCCTCGGGCCAAGGGCCACCTGGGACATCGGCGCTGGCCGGTTCACCGCGTGCGGCGGGGTCGGGCCGCGCGCCAGGGGGCGGGACCAGCTCGGTCAGGCCCTTGCCGACGCCTACCGCGCGGTCGGACTCGGCGTGCGCTGCCTGCTGGTCGCCGACGAGGGGGTGCTGTGGGCCGTACACCAGCTCCGGGTCAACGGTGAACTGCCCGCCGACCTCACCATCAAGGTCTCCGCGCTGGTCGGCCCGACCAACCCCGCGTCGTTCCGGGTTTTCGAACTGCTCGGCGCCGACTCGGTCAACGTGCCCTCCGATCTGACCATCGCCCAGGTCGCCGAACTGCGCGCGGCCGGCTCGGCGGCCATAGACTTTTATCTGGAAACCCCCGATGACCTCGGTGGATATGTGCGCAACTATGACGCGGCCGAATTGATCAGGGTCGGTGCGCCCATTTATTTGAAATTTGGTCTGCGTAATGCTCCGAACATCTATCCTTCCGGTGGCCACCTTGCCGCCGCGGTCGTGGACAGCGCCCGTGAGCGGGTTCGGCGCGCGCACCTGTGCGTTGAGCGGCTGGCCGAGCTGGGTTTGTTGGCGGCGCGATCGCCATCCGGCAGCCGGATTATGCCGATGCCGCGACGATTCGCCGCTCCGCCGGTCTAGAATTCCCGCGGAGGGAGGGGCGAAATCATGGCCATGGCACGTACGGTTCCCGCGGTCATCAGAGCGCTGGACATTCTTGAGTTGTTCCTGTCCGGGGAAGACCGGTCCATTCCGGAGATCACCGCGACACTCGGTTTGCCGAAGACCACGGTGCACGAACTGGTGAATACCCTGGTCACCAGGTCCTACCTGGTCGCGCATCCGGACAAACCACACCGCTACCGACTCGGCTTACCGCTGTTCCGGCTGGGCAGCGTGTTCGCCGAACAGGTCGATCTGGCCAGAGAGGGGCGGATGGTCAGCGAACAGATCTCCGCCGCCTGCCAGGAAACCGTGCACGTCGCGGTGCTCGACGGCACCGAGGTGCTCTATGTGGCCAAGGCGGACTCGGCACACGCGGTTCGGCTGGTTTCCGCTGTCGGGCGCAAGCTGCCCGCGCACTGCACCGCGGTCGGCAAAATGTTGCTGGCGAGCATGACAACGGAGGAATTCGCGACCCGGTATGACCCGAACGAACCACTCGCCGCGATGACCACCCGCAGCATCACCTCGGTCGCGGAATTGCGGGCACATCTCGGCGAGATCGCGGAACGCGGCCTCGCCTACGAATACTGTGAATCCAACGAGGCGGCCGCGTGTGTCGCGGCACCCGTCCGGGAGCGAACCGGCCGGGTGGTGGCCGCGATGAGCATTTCGGTGCCAACGCCGCGTTGGAACGACCAGGTCGCGGAGAAGCTCGGCGACCTGGTCAGCGAGGGAGCGAACCAGCTCTCCGCCCAACTCGGCTACTACCCGGCCTGACCGGCCGTTGCCTCGCGCAGTTCCCAGCCGGGGCGGAACAGGTTGAAGTGCACCCGCTGCCGTGGATGGGCCGCGATCGCGTCCCGGTTGAGCGAAATGCCCAAACCGGGCGCGGTCGGCAGCGGGAAATACCCGTCGACCACGTCGGGAAGTCCGGGTTCACAGTCGGCGACGAACGGGTCGGCGAAGTCGTTGAAGTACTCCTGGATCTTGAAGTTCACCGTGGTCGCGGCCAGGTGCAGGTTGGCGGCGGTGGAAATCGGGCCGCCCACGTTGTGCGGTGCCATCAACAGGTAGTGCGTCTCGGCCGCGCCGGCCAGCTTCTTCGCCTCAAGCAGCCCGCCCGAATGCGTGATGTCGGTCTGGATGATGTCCGCGGCCTGCGACTCGAACAGCTCGCGGTAGTCGAACCGGGTATGCATCCGTTCGCCGGTCGCGATCGGAATGTCCGTGTGCGCGGCCACCTTGGCCAGGGCCTTGAGGTTCTCCGGCGGGACAGGCTCCTCGATCCAGGACGGCCGATACGCGGCGAGCAGGTTCGCCATCCGGATGGCGGTCGACGCGCTGAACCGCCCGTGCATCTCGACGAGGATCTCCACCTCCGGCCCGACCGCGTCGCGCACCGCGGCCACCAGAGCCAGTGAGCGCGCGGTCTCCTCCGGATCCAGTTCGAACATGCCGGCGCCGAACGGGTCCAGCTTCAGTGCCCGGTAGCCGCGCGCCACCACCCGCTTCGCGGCCGCGTGGAACTCCTCCGGCGTGCGCTCCACCCGGTACCAGCCATTCGCGTACGCCTTGATCCGTTCACGCACCGCACCGCCGAGCAGCTTGTAAACCGGAAGTTCCAGGGCTTTGCCCTGGATGTCCCAACACGCGATCTCGACGGTGGCCAGCGCGGACATGGCGATCTCACCGGCACGCGCGTAGTCGTGCCTTGTCATCCGGTGCACCAGGCTCTCCACGTCGAACGGGTCGGTGCCCAGGATGTGGTTGGGCACTGCCTCATGGAGGTAGCCGAGCAGCGCGTCGGTGTGGTTGAGCATCCGAACCTCGCCCAACCCGCTGATGCCGGCGTCGGTGTGCACCTCCACAATGGTCAGATTGCGCCATGCGGTGCCGATGACATGTGTGCTGATCCCCGTGATTTTCATCAGGCTCCCTGTCGCTAGCTGGTAAAACAGAGCCTAAGATATTTGACTTTATGGATCAATGATTCGATGATTGGTCGGTGGAGTGGTCGAATGCCCCCCTTGGCCCACACCGGACAATGCACGGACGAGTCGTCGAATGGCTCGGTCTGCGCATCGTGTCCGGTGAATACGAGCCCGGCAGCCAACTCCCGAACGAATCGGATCTCGCGGAAGGGCTCGGCGTCAGCAGGGGCGGCGTGCGCGAGGCCGTGAAGGCGCTCGCCGCCAAGGGCCTCGTCGAACCACGGCCGCGCCTGGGCACCAGGGTGCTCGCCCGTTCCGACTGGAACCTGATGGATCGCGACGTCATCGACTGGCACGGCCAGATCGCCGACCCCGCCTTCCTACAGGACCTGCTCAACCTGCGACACATGCTCGAACCCGAGGCCGCCCGCCACGCCGCCACCAACGCCACCGCCGTGCAGGTCGCCGAGCTCGCCACGGCCTACGACGGCATGGCCGCCAACGCCCCCAACCTGCCCCAGTCGGCCGACGCCTTCGTCGCCGCAGACCTCGCGTTTCATTTGACGCTACTGCGCGCCAGCGGCAACCAACTCGTCGAACAGCTCGGCAGGCTGCTGGAAACCGGCCTGCACCACGCGCTCGAAGTGCACTCCCACCTGCCCGGCGGCGTCGCCGCGACCCTGCCGCTGCACAAGGCGGTGCTCGTCGCCGTCCGCAACGGCAAGCCCAACGCGGCCAGCAAGGCCATGCGCACGCTGCTGGAGAGGACCGTGGAAGCCATGCACGGGGGCCTTTCCCGCTAGCAAGGGAGCGCGACGCTACCTGGGAGGGAGGCCGCGAGCAGGCCGCGCAGCCCCGCCATGGTTCACACCATGAACACCTCAGCGCAACAAACCCGCACCCGCCTGACTCACGCCGCACCCGCCCGACCTGCGCCACGCTCGTCGCGGCCCTGCCCATCGCCGCCATGGCCAGCTCGGCCCCGGCCGGTCCGCTCCCGACTCAGCCACCGTGCCGGCTGGGCCACCGTGGCCGGCTGGTGCATCGGTATCGCCGGCCCGACGCTGCCGCCGTCGCGGTGCACGGCACCCGCCGCGAGCGCCCCCCTGATTCGCGGCGGTTATCGGATCAGCTCCCCAGCCGCGGTTCCTCGGCCTGCCCTGATCCGTCCACATGCGACCAACAGTACGTCCTGGCCCAACCGACGTGTGAATCAGCTCAGCGTTGAAATCAGCTCAGCGTGTCCAGCACCTCGGACAGCTTGGTCATCGCCGCGACCGCGTTCGCCAACTCGGCCTCGCCCATCGCGGCAACCAGTCGCTCGGCTGCGTGGGCGTGTTGCGGCCCGATCGCCTCGATGGCCGCGCGACCCCTGTCGCTCAGCGCGACCAGCTTCGCCCGCCGGTGTGCCGGGTTGTCGTGGTACTCGGCCAAGCCCTTGCCGACCAGCAGGTCCGCGGTCCGCTGCACGGCCTGGCGGCTCACGCCCATGCTGCGGCCGATGTCCGACACGCTCAGCGGGGTGTCGATGACCGCGCCGAGCACCTGCCACCAGGCTGCGGTGATGCCGGCCGGGCGGGCCAATTGCTCGGCCAGGTCGAGGAACTGGCCGTTCAGCCGGAACGCGATCAGCGCGGCCGAACTGAGCAGTTCCTGTTCCCGCTTGCTCACCTGACCGCGGCCAACTCGAAGAACCCGGCCGGATCCTGCTGGCCGTACAGCTTGTACCAGGACGCCAGCACCCCAGGTTCGAACACGTCAAGTCGCGCCATGATCGCCCTGGCGAAGTCCACCGGCGCCACGCCTGTCGCGGTGATCAGGTCGCCGTCGGTTACGGCGGGCTCATCGCGGTAGAAGTCCTTGCCCTGGTAGCCGACCCCGATCAGGAATTCCACCGCGTTGCTGGTGTGCGGCCGGTTGTCGAGCAGGCCGGCCATGGCCAGCCCGGCGGTCGCACCGCAGATCGCCGCCACCGGCACGCCCGCGTCAAGGAACTCGCGCGCCTTGTCCGCGAACGGCAGGAACGTCTCGGTGTGGAAGATCTCGTTGCCTGGCAGGACCAGCATGGCGCTGTCCTGCGGCCGCAGGTCGGCCAGTGCCACGTCCGGTGTGACCCGCAGGCCACCCATGCTGGTGACCGGCTCCGTGCTCGCGCCGACCGTCCGCACGGCGAACCGTCCTGGCGTCTTGTGCCAGAGCGGCCTGTTGATGGCCGCCGTGACGTGCCCGACCTCCCAGTCGGCGAAGGTGTCGTACACCGCGAGATGAACCGTTGCCTCAGTCATGACAATATATTGTCATTTTGACAAGGAGTTGTCAATACGCCGGTCGGTTCAGCGCGGGTCCGGCTCCGGGTTGTTGCCGGGCTTGGCGAGGAAGTCGAAGTCACAGCCCTGGTCGGCCTGGGTGATGTGGGCGGCGTAGAGCGAGCCGTAGCCACGCTCGAACCGCGGTTCCGGCGCGACCCACGCCGCCCGCCGCTCGGCGAGTTCCTCGTCGGAGACCTCAAGGCGCAGTGTCCGCGCCGGCACGTCCAGCGTGATCAGGTCGCCGTCGCGGACCAGCGCCAGCGGGCCGCCCACGAACGACTCCGGTGCGATGTGCAGCACGCACGCGCCATAACTCGTCCCACTCATCCGCGCGTCCGAGATCCGCACCATGTCACGCACGCCCTTGGCGAGCAGTCGGTCCGGGATGGGCAACATGCCGTACTCGGGCATGCCCGGCCCGCCGAGCGGTCCCGCGTTGCGCAGCACCAACACCGAGTCGGGCGTGATCGGCAGGTCCGGATCGTTGATGCGCGCCTTGATGTCGGGGTAGCTGTCGAACACCACGGCCGGCCCGGTGTGCCGCAATAGGTGTCGTTCGGCCGCGATGTGCTTGATGACCGCGCCGTTGGGTGCCAGGTTGCCACGCAACACAGCGACCCCGCCCTCTGTGGCAACGGGGTTGTCAACCGGCCGGATCACATCGTCATCGTGCACGAGCGCACCATCGATGTTCTCGGCAAGCGTGTGCCCGGTGACGGTTGGCCGGTCCGTGTGCAGCACGCCGATCTCATCCAGCCGGGACAGCAGGCCGGGCAGGCCGCCCGCGTAGTAGAAGTCCTCCATCAGGTAGGCGCCGCCCGGCCGGATGTTCGCCAGCACCGGCACGTCCCGCGCGATGCGGTCGAAGTCGTCGAGGTCCAACGGGATCTGGCTGCGCCCTGCCATCGCGATCAGGTGGATCAGCGCGTTCGTCGATCCGCCGAGCACGAGCACGGTCGCGATCGCGTCGGTATAGGCGTCCTTGCTGAGAATGCTAGACACCGGCACGTCGGCCCAGACCAGCTCGACGATCTGCCGGCCGGCGGCCGAGGCCATCCGATGGTGCGCGGAGTCGACGGCGGGGATCGCGGCCGCGCCGGGCAGGCTGAGCCCGAGCACCTCGGCGGCCGAGGTCATGGTGGACGCGGTGCCCATGGTCATGCAGGTGCCGGGGGAGCGGGCCAGGCCCCGTTCCAGCTCGCCGAGTTCGCGGTCGCCGATCAGGCCGGCGCGTCGGTCGTCCCAGTATTTCCACATGTCCGTGCCGCTGCCCAGGGTCTCGCCGCGCCAGTGCCCGCGCAGCATCGGACCCGCCGGCACGAAGATCGCCGGCAGATCCGCGCTGGCCGCGCCCATCAACAGTGCAGGGGTGGTCTTGTCGCACCCGCCCATCAGGATGGCGCCGTCGATCGGATACGACCGCAGCACCTCTTCGGTCTCCATGGACAGCAGGTTGCGGTACAGCATCGGTGTCGGCTTTTGAAACGTTTCAGAGAGGGTCGCGACGGGAAACTCCAGCGGGTATCCGCCTGCCTCCCACACGCCGCGCTTGACCTGTTCGGCCCGTTCACGCAGGTGCATGTGGCACGGGTTGATGTCGCTCCAGGTGTTCAGGATGCCGATCACCGGCTTGCCGAGGTGCTCCTCGGGATCGAGACCGAGCTGGCGGGTACGGGTGCGATGACTGAAACCACGCAGGTCGTCCCCGCCGTACCAACGGAAACTGCGCAGGTCCTCCGGTTGCTTCATCCTGCCAACATGCCCCATTCGGTGAGCATCCGCGTGACCTCCGCGCGAGCATCGTCGTCAAGCTCGCGGCTCGGTGGCCGGACATCGCGGCGGCACAGGCCGAGTTGGGCCAGCGCCTCCTTGACCACGCTCACGTTGTTCTCGGACTCGCCCGCCGCACGCAACTGCTCGAACGGCCGGATCCGCTGCCACACTCGTCGCGCGGCCGGGTAGTCGCCCGCCCGCAACGCGCGCAGCATGTCCAGTGACAACCCTGGATCCACATTGGCGAGGCCGGATGTGAACCCGGTGGCCCCAAGCGCCCAGTAGCCGGGCGCCGACAACTCGGCGAGCCCAGCGATCCAGACGAACCGCGACCCGCCGGCGTCCTGTGCGACCGTGCCGAACCGGACCGGATCGGGCACCGCGTACTTGACCCCGATGACGTTGGGCGCGGCCTCGCCGAGCGCGGCGAGGTCACTGCCATCGATGCGCGGGTTGCGCACGTAGAGCACCACACCCAGCTCCGGCACGGCGTTGGCGATCTCCCGGTGGTAGTCCACCCAACCGGCCCGCGACACGTAGGGGTGCACAGGTTGGTGGATCATGATCGCCTCGGCGCCCGCGTCCCGCGCATACCTGGCCGCGGCGATCGCGTCCGGCACCGAGTGGCCGACGCCGACCAGCACTGTGGCCGCGCCGTTTACTTCCGCCACGGTGATGTCAACCGCGCGACCACACTCGTCGGTGGCCAAGGCGTAGAACTCGCCGGTGTTGCCGTTGGGCGTGATCACCTCGACACCACCGTCCACGAGCCGGCGCACCACCTTGCGGTACGCCGGCTCGGCCAACTTCCCCTCGCTGTCGAACGGGGTGACCGGAATGGCCACCACGCTCGACAGCTTGTCCCTCAGCGCCTGAAAATTCATTGCTCCCAATCGTTTTCTCGTCTGCTCAAACCTTGACCCGGTCGCGCAGGTCCAGCTCGATCTGCTCAAGGCTGCGCCCCTTGGTCTCCGGGACGAACCTGGCGACCAGCAGGAACAGGACGATGCCGATGCCGGCGAAGATGTACGCCGAGTTAGCCAGGCCGAGGCTGTTGTCCATCACCGGGAACACGAAGGTGATGGCGAACGTCGCGGCCCACAGCACGACACTGCCGGTACCCATGCCGACCGCGCGCACCTTCAGTGGGAACACCTCGGACATCATCACCCAGACCACCGCGCCCCAACCGAGTTCGTATCCGGCGAGGTAGATGACCAGCAGCACGATGGTGCTGATCGCGGCACCGGACGAGCTGTGGATGACGGTCACGGCGATACCCAACAGGATCAGCGTCGCGGACATCAACACATTGCCAAGCAGCAGCAGCGGCTTGCGGCCCCACCGGTCGACCATGAAGATCACCCAGGCGGTGAAACCGACCTTGACCGCGCCAAGCACGATCGAGGCGAGCAGCGAGGCGGACGTGCCGACCCCCAGGTTCTTGAAAATGGTCGGCGCGTACAGGTTGATCGCGTTGACACCGGAGAGCTGCTGGCCGATGGCCAGGATCAGCGCGACGACCAGCATCGGCCGCACCCACCTGGTGAACAGGTCCTTGAGGCTGCCCTTGTCGCCGTCGAGCCGGATGACCTCGCGGATACCGGTGACCTCGGCGTCGATGTCCACGTCGCCCTGGGCAGAACGGATCACCGAGCGGGCCTCGTCAGCACGGCCCTGCTTGATCAGCCAGCGCGGCGTCTCGGGCAGCAGCGTCATGCCGAACAGCAGCACGGCGGCGGGAATGATGCCGATGGCGATCATGGCGCGCCAGTTCGCCGAGCCCTGCAACGCCCAGTCGACGATGTAGGCGATCAGGATGCCGCTGACGATCATCAGCTGGTTCAGCGAGGACAGCGCGCCGCGCACCCGGCTCGGGGCCAACTCGGACAGGTAGGTCGGCACGGTCGCGGAGGTCGCGCCGACCGCGACGCCGACGATGAAGCGGGCGATCACGAACATGGTGGCGTTCGGTGCGAACGTGCAGCCGACGGTGCCGATGGCGAAGATCGTGGCGCCGATCATGATCGTGCGCCGCCTGCCCGGCCGGTCGGTCAGCCGGCCCGCGATGGCCGCGCCGATGATCGCGCCGGCGGCGAGACAGCCACCCACCACACCCTGGCCGACGGAGCCGAGATCGAAGACGGACTTGGTCTTGATGAACAGCAGGACGCCGGAGATCACCCCGAGGTCGTAGCCGAAGAGGATGCCGCCAAGGGCGCCGAAGAAATATAACGTGCCTTTTCCGGTGGCACGCCGCGCCGGTACGCGCTCGGATTGCTGCGTCACGCTGGGTCGCCTCGTTTCTCGTGCCTGAACCTCGTCGGTCAAGCAGGATGGATCGATGGTCCTGGTATCTGGCGTATGGCGTCTCATATATGATTGCTGTGGTGTTACATCCAGTCAACGGCCAACTGGCCCACGAGAGACATCCGTGACCATCGGTTGCTGTCTGCAACAGTCGGCGTAAGATCTGATATATGAGATCTCGGCGCGCTAGGCTGGGTGGGTAGCCGGTGACGCGCGGTGCAAGCTCGGGAGGCCGTACCGTGAGGGCATCGCTCTATGGCCGGGAGAAGATCATGCCTGAAATGCTGCGCCTGCCGGCGTCCCGCACGGAACTGGTGCTTGATGAAATCCGCAGGGCCATCCTGACCAGGGAATTATTGCCCGGCCAGCCGCTGGTGGAGATGGAACTCGCGCAGCGGCTCGGCGTGTCCAAGACGCCGGTGCGGGAGGCGCTGAAGCTGCTGTCCGGCTCCGGGCTGGTCACCTTCAACCCGTACAAGGGCGCTTCGGTGCGTGTTGTCGACCAGGCGCTGGCCAAGGACGTCTACGACGTCCGCATGCTGCTCGAACCCGAGGCGGTGCGCCGCTCGGTGCTGGCAGGCGACAAGGCACTGCTCGCCGAGGCGCGCCAGGCGCTGGACGCGGCAAGGGGCGCGGTGGAAAGCGGCGAGAAGGGCCAGTTGAGCCTGGTCAACCGCACCTTTCATCAGGCGCTGTACAAAGGGTGTGGCAACCCGCTGCTGATCAGCGTGCTCGACGACCTGCGCGACCGCTCCGCGTTGATCAGCGTGGTCGGCTGGCAGAACTCGCCGAGCTGGACGCAGGAGTACGACGAGCACGCCGCCGTGCTCGCGGCCGCCGAGGTTGGCGACGCCGACGGCGCGGCCAACCTCGTCCGCCAGCACATCAAGGGCTTTCTCGATCGCATCCTGACCGCGATCACCGCGGCACAGGAGACGTGATCGAATCGTAGTGGGCGAGCACGCCGACCGCGCCGGACAGCGCGTAGTCCGACTCGTCGGTCCCCGGCGTCGCCAACTCGACGACCCTGCGGATGTGCCGGTTCACCAGTTCGCCGAGCCGCTGCCAGCGAACCGTCCGCACGTTGCTGGTGGCGCTCTCCAGCACCGCGGAACCTGATTCGAAGTCCTCGCACACCGCGACATAGGCGTTGACCAGCGCCTCGTACGCCTCGTTCAGCATGGCCGGCGTGACGTCGGACTTCGGCCAGGTGTCCGACTGTGCCGCGACCAGCAACATCGCGACGTGCAGGATGTCCTCGCGGTACCCGTAGAGCCAGCGCCGAGTGCGGTAGATCAGGCCCAGATCAGGCCAGCGTTTGCGGGCCGCCTGTCGCGTGCTGCCGCTGGCCGAACCGAGATCGGCAAGACTCGCGCCCAGCCACACCGCTGTCGCCGCCTCGCCCGCGGTGACGTCGGCGACGACCTCGGCGAGCAGCGCGCCGGCCACCTGCGCCGCCTTCACCCTGCGCAGGGCCGCGATGCGGTGTTCGGGTTCGTCGTCGAGATCGCCCGGTTTCGCGTCAGAGTCGGTGGGGTCCAGTACGGTGCTGTCCGCGAGTAGTGAGACCAGCCGTTCCGTTGTGCCATGGGCGATTCCGTGCAGCCAGTTGTAGTCCTGATCGGACAGCCTGTCCAAAACGGTCTCCGCGACCCGCCGCTCCATTGCTCTCCACCAATCTGTGAACCCGAGGTTTACAGATCAAGAGTATCACTGTGAACCGACGGTTTACGAATCGGCCCGGTATTTCGGTCGCAGGTTCACCGACCTTTCTGGTCCGCGCTGGCTCGCGGGTTCGGTTGGCGTGGAGAATGGCGCCAACCGGTCTGGGGACGGACAGCAAGGGGAGAGGGCTGGATGGTGTCCCGGCGTGGCCGTATGGCAGCCGAACATGTGTGGCTGGGCTACCTGGTGGCCGGCGCTCTGGTCATCGCGGGTTACTACGTCGCACTCGCGTGTCACGCGCCCTCGGCGCTCGGTGTCGCGCTGTACCTGGTGATCAGCGCGTCCTCGGCCGTGATGGTCTTCGTCGGGTGTGTCCGCAACCAGCCGCGGCGGCGGTTGCGGCTGCCCTGGCTGCTGCTCGGCGTCGGCCAGGCGGTGTACGCCGCGGCGGACGTCGACTTCTACGTCGCGCACGACCTGTTCGGCGACGACGCGTACCCGAGCCTCGCCGACCCGCTCTACTTCGCGCACTATCCGCTGGTCATGGTGGGCCTGATCCTGTTGATCCGGCTCCGCTCGCCAGGCCGGGACCTGCCCGGCCTGCTCGACGCCGCCGCGCTCACCGTGGTCGCGGCCATGCTGTCCTGGCTGTACCTGATCGGCCCGCTGGCCAGGATCGACGAGCCGACGCTGGTCCGAGTGGTGTCCGTCGCGTATCCCGTGCTCGACCTCGTCCTGCTGGTGTTCTCGTTCCGGCTGATTCTGGTGCCCGGTTCGCGGCCGATGTCCTTTCTGCTGCTCAGCGCCAGCCTGCTGGCCATCCTGAGCGCGGACAGTATCTATGTGATCCAGCAGTTGCTCGACACCTACCAGGTCGGCAACTTCCTGGACGGTGTCTGGCTCGCCGCGAACCTGGCCCTCGGCGCGGCCGCGCTGCACCCGACCATGGCCATCCTCGATCGGCGCAGGCCACCGCCGGATGTCCGAATCGGACCGGGCAGGCTGGCGATCCTGACCACCGCCGCGCTGATCGCGCCGGCCACGCTCGCCATCCAGGACGCCTTCCACGCGTTACAGGACATCCCGGTGATCGCCGCCGCCTGCGCCGCGCTGTTCGTGTTCACCATCGCCCGGCTCGCCAGCCTGCTGATCGACCAGCGCAGGCTCGCCAGCACCGACATGCTGACCGGGTTGCGCACCCGGCGCTACTTCGAAACCCGGCTGCCGGTCGAACTGGCTCGCGCCGCCAGGACCGGCGGCTCGCTCTGTGTCCTCGTGATTGACGTGGACAACTTCACCTCGATCAACGACCGCTACGGCCACCAAGCGGGCGACCGGGCGTTGCGGGAGATCGCGCGCAGGCTGCGCGCCACCGTCGAGCGCAGCGATCTGCTGGCCCGCTACGGCGGCGAGGAGTTCGTCATCGTCACCTCGGCGGGCTCGCCAAGCCAACTGCCCAGCCTGGCCGAGCGGCTGCGGGAGCGGATCGCGAACACGCCGACCGTGGTGTTGCCCGAGGTGTGGATAGCGATCACGGTTTCCATTGGCGCGGCGAGCTTTCCGTTACACGGTGACACCACGGACGAACTGCTCACCGCCGCCGACCGTGCGCTGTACGCGGCCAAGACACACGGTGGCGACCGGGTCGTCATCGGTGCGAGCGAACGGATTCCGCTGGTCACCGAGCCGGCCATGCCGTCGCAGGTCAGATCTGAGGGCATGCTCGGCTATCTGCGGCAGTTGGCGCGGCAGGTCGACGGCGCCGGCGCGGGGCGCAGCACCAAGGTCGGCCGCTGGGCCGGTCTGGTCGCGACCGAACTCGGTCTGGACGCGACGGCCGTGCGGTGCGCGGAACTCACCGGCGAGCTGTGCGACGTCGGCAAGGTGCTGGTGCCCGAGGAGATCTGGCGCAAGCCGGGCGTGCTGACCACGACCGAGCGACGACTGGCGCGAGCGCACGCCGAGCACGGCCATCAGTTGATCAAGGTGGTGCCCGGCCTCGCGGACGTGGCGACCGCCGTCTGGCAGCACCACGAGCGCTGGGACGGCAACGGCTACCCGGAGGGGTTGGCGCGCGGCGGAATCCGGATCGAGGCGCGGATCGTCGCGGTGTGCGACGCGTGGGCGGCGATGACGACCGACCGACCGTTCCAGGCCGCGCTCGATCAGGAACAGGCGTGCGCGGAACTGCGTCGCGGTCGGGGCAGCCAGTTCGATCCGGACGTGGTGGACACGTTCCTGGCGCTGCACGAGCGCGCGCTGGTCGGGGAGAGCGGTGCGTTGCGCTCCGCGGAGCTGAGCTAGGCCCATCGGTCGAGCGGGTGCTAACGTTCGACAATCGTGTGTTGGATGTGAGGATGGGTGTGTTGATCAGGGGTAAAGTGCTGCGGTTCGACGAAATTCGCGGTTACGGATTTATCGCTCCGGAAGACGGTGGCGACGACGTCTTCATGCACGCGAATGATTTTCGCGATGACGAGACGCTGTTCCGGCCCGGCGCGGTTGTCGAGTTCGAGCTCGAAGAGGGCGACCGGGGGCCGAAGGCGTCCAATATTCGCGTTGTCGAGCGGGGGAGCGCTGCCCAGACCAGCGGCGGCGCCAGCACGGACGCGAACCGACGGGCGTCCGCGCTCGGCGAACCGGACGACGGATTGTGTGATGTGCTGACCTCCAGGGAATTCCGATACGAAGTCACCGATGTGCTGATCGAATCCGCGCCCACGTTGACCGCGGCGCAGATCGGCGCTGTACGCGAACGGCTCGCGGGCTTCGCCAAGTCGCACGGTTGGATCGAAGCCTGAGTTCGCGCTAACGAGGGCCGCGGTTCGCGCTAGCGAGGGGCCGCCGGCGCCGAACCGAGCACGGCGGTACTCGGCCGGATCGTCGCCCTCGGCGCGCCCAGCGCCCGGGATATGCCGCGTGCCGCGGACCGCACCGCGGGTGTGAACAGTTGGCCCTCGTCGGTTGCCGGGACCACAATGGACAGTCCGGCGACGACCGTGTCGTCCGGACCGTAGATGGGCGCGGCAACCGAAAGCGAGTGCGTGTCCACGTGTCCGTCGGCAACGGCGATTCCGGTCCTGCGCACCTCGGCGAGCAGTGCGCGCAGTTCGCGCGGCGAGGTGATCGTCTTCTCGGTGAGCCTGGGTAGCGGCCCGGCGAGCACCTGTTCCTGCAGGTCGACCGGTGAGTTCGCCAGCAGCACCTGGCCGACGGCCGTCGCGTGCACCGGCAGCCTCCCGCCGACTCGGGAGACCACCGGGATGGCGTTGCGTGCCGACATCCGCTCCACATAGAGCACGTCGATACCGTCGAGCACGGCGAGTTGCACGTTCTCCCTTGTCGCGTCGAACAGGTCCTCAAGGAACGGCATGGCCGCCTCGCGTAGGCCGGCTGCGCGTGGCGCGAGCGAAGCGATCTCCCACAGCCGCACCCCGATCCGGTACCGGCCCTGCTCGTCGCGTTCCAGCGCGCCCAGCGCGGTGAGTTCGCCGACCAGCCGGTGCGTGGTTGTCAACGGCAGGTTTGCGCGCCTGCTCAGCTGCGACAGTGTCAACGCGCGGTGTTCAGCCGAGAAGGTCCCGAGGAGCGTGATCACCCGCGACGTCACCGACGGTCCTGTCATGCACGTCACCACCGATCGGCCAAGCTCCTCTTCCGTTCAGCGGAAGTGTAGGTGTTCAGGCAGGCTGTCGGTGTCGCAGGCTGAGGGTGTCGGTCGGCGTTGATCAGCGGGAGGTCCCCGGTGCGTACCCAGGTCGGAATCATCGGCGCTGGCCCGGCCGGCCTGCTGCTGTCGCACCTGCTGCACCTGGCCGGCATCGACTCGGTCGTGCTGGAGCGCAGCAGCAAGGCGCACGTTCAACAGCGGATCAGGGCAGGCGTTGTCGAGGCACCGAGCGCCCAACTGCTACGCGACGTCGGCCTTGGCGCCAGGATGGACGTGGAGGGCCTGCCGCACCATGGCATCTCGCTGCGTTTTGACGGTACCGACCACCGCATCGCGCTCACCGACCTGACCGGGTCGACCATCATGGTCTACGGCCAGCAGGAGATCGTGAAGGACCTGATCGCCGCGTGCGAGGCAGCGGGCGCGCGGCTCCACTTCGAGGTCACCGACGTCGCGGTGCACGACACGACCACCGACGCGCCGCGCATCACCTTCCGCCACGCCAACGGCGAACCGGCCGAGATCGAGTGCGCGGTCATCGCGGGCTGCGACGGGTTCCACGGCGTCAGCCGCACCGCGATCCCGGCCAAGGCCCAACACGTCTACCAGCGCGACTATCCCTTCGCCTGGCTCGGCGTGCTGGCAAGAACCGCGCCGTCGCACCACGAGTTGATCTACACCTACCACGAGCAGGGGTTCGCCCTGCACAGCATGCGCTCGCCCGAACTGACCCGGCTCTACCTCCAGGTCGGCCCGGATGAACAGTTGACGTCCTGGCCGGACGAGCGGATCTGGGAACAGTTGGACGTCCGGATGGCCGCGGACGGCTTCGCGCTCAAGGAGGGGCCGATCGTCGAGCGGAGCATCACCACCATGCGCAGCTTCGTTGTCGAGCCCATGCGGTACGGCCGGCTGTTCCTGGCCGGCGACGCCGCCCACATCGTGCCGCCGACCGGCGCGAAGGGGATGAACCTGGCGATAGCCGATGTGCGGCTGCTCGCCGAGTCGGTCACCGCGTTCCTGACCAAGGGCGACGAGCGCGGCCTGGACGCCTACAGCGAGCGCTGCCTGCGCCGGGTCTGGCGCGCCGAGCACTTCTCCTGGTGGATGACGTCGATGCTGCACCGGTTCCCGGACAGCGACGACTTCCAACGCCAGCTGCAACTGTCTCAGCTGCGCTACACGGTCTCCTCGACCGCCGCGGCGACCAGCCTGGCCGAGAACTACGTGGGACTGCCGTTCTGACAACCAAGGGAGCACAGGGAGCACGATGACGCGGATTGTGTCGTTGAGCGATGCCATCGCCGAACTGGTGCACGATGGGGACAGCGTCGCGCTGGAAGGGTTCACCCACCTGATCCCGTTCGCGGCGGGCCAGGAGATCATCCGGCAGCGCCGCACCGGCCTGACCCTGATCAGAATGACCCCCGACCTCATCTACGACCAGCTGATCGGCGCCGGCTGCGCGGCCAAGCTGATCTTCTCCTGGGGCGGCAACCCGGGGGTCGGCTCGCTGCACCGGTTCCGCGACGCGGTCGGCAACGACTGGCCGGCTCCGCTGGAGATCGAGGAACACTCGCACGCCGGCATGGCCAACCGCTACGTCGCGGGCGCGTCCGGACTGCCGTTCGCGGTGCTGCGCGGCTACGCCGGCACCGACCTGCCAGCACACACCTCCACTATCAAGATGATCACCTGCCCGTTCACCGGTGAGGAACTGGCCGCGGTGCCCGCGTTGAACCCCGATGTGGCGATCGTGCACGCGCAACGCGCCGACCGCGCCGGCAACGTCCAGCTGTGGGGAATCGTCGGCGTGCAGAAGGAAGCCGTGCTCGCGGCCAAACGCAGCCTGGTCACGGTGGAAGAGGTGGTGGACGAGCTGACCCCGGTGCCGGGCGCGATCGTGCTGCCCTCCTGGGTGGTGGACCTGGTCGCCGAGGCTCCAGGCGGCGCCCGTCCCTCCTACGCGCACGGCTACTACGAGCGTGACAACCAGGCGTACCGGGACTGGGACTCGATCGGCCGCGACAGGGAGGCGTTTACACGCTGGCTGGAGGTGACCCGATGACCGAGTACACCGCGGACGAGATCATGACCGTGGTCGCGGCACGCGCACTGTCCGAGCGCGCCGGCCGCAAGGCCGCCGACTTCCTCTGCTTCGTCGGCATCGGCCTCCCGTCGACCGCGGCGAACCTTGCCCGCCGCACCCACGCGCCGAACCTCGCCCTGATCTACGAGTCCGGCACGCTCGGCACGAACCCGGACCGGCTTCCACTGTCCATTGGGGACGGAATCCTGTCGGACACCGCGCTGACCGTGGTCAGCGTGCCCGAGGTGTTCAACTACTGGTTGCAGCCGGGCCGCGTCGACGTGGGGTTCCTCGGCGCCGCACAGCTGGACCGCTTCGCCAACATCAACACCACCGTCATCGGCGGCGACTACGAGCACCCGAAGGTGCGGCTGCCGGGCGCCGGTGGCGCGCCGGAGATCGCCGCGTCCTGCCGCGAGGTCATGGTGATCGTCCGGCAGAGCACCCGCACCTTCGTTGACAACCTGGACTTCATCACCTCGGTCGGCTTCGGCCGCGGTCCTGGTGATCGCGAGAAGTTCGGCCTGCACGGGGGTGGACCCCGGGTTGTCATCACCGATCTCGGTGTGCTCGAACCGGATCCGACCACCTGCGAACTCACGCTCACCAGCCTCCATCCGGGCGTCACCGTCGAACAGGTCAAGGCAGCGACCGGCTGGGATCTCGCCGTCGCGACCGAACTGGGCACCACGACCCCGCCGACCGACGAGGAACTGACCGTGCTGCGCGCACTCGAAGCGACCAAGGCACCAGGAGGAAGGCAATGACCCCGCACTCCGAGACCCTGCACTCCGACGAATCCCGCCTGTTGCTGCCGACCTACCGTCGCGAACCGGCGCAGGACCAACCGCCGCTCGACTGGCCCGGCTACGCCAGCACGCGGCTGCGCCACCCGACCAAGCCGCTCGTGGTGCTGCCGCAGCGGCTGACCGAGGTGACCGGGCCGCTGTTCGGGGAGGACCGGGTCCAGCCGGGCGAGAACGACCTCACCACCCAACACGCCGCCGAGCCGCTCGGCCAGCGGATCATCGTGCACGGCCGGGTGCTCGACGGCGACGGCAGGCCCGTGCCGAACACGCTCGTCGAACTCTGGCAGGCGAATGCGAGCGGCCGTTACCGGCACGTGGTCGACAACTGGCCTGCCCCGCTCGACCCCAACTTCGACGGCACCGGCCGGGCGGTCACCGACGCCGATGGCAGATACCGGTTCACCACGATCAAGCCGGGCGCGTATCCGTGGCGCAACCACGACAACGCCTGGCGTCCCGCGCACATCCACTTCTCCGTGTTCGGCCGCGCGTTCACGCAGCGGCTGGTCACCCAGATGTACTTCCCGGACGATCCGCTGTTCTTCCAGGACCCGATCTTCAACGCGATCCCGGATGCCAAGGCGCGCGAGCGGATGATCTCCCGGTTCGACATGGCCAACACCCGGCCGGAATGGGCGCTGGCCTTCGAGTTCGACATCGTGTTGCGGGGGAGCGCTGCCACGCCGTTCGAGGAGGAGGACGACGATGAGTGAGCTGCTCAGCACTCCCTCCCAGACCGTCGGCCCGTACCTGAGCATGGTGCTGCCCTGGCCGGACGGCCGCTTCGCGGTCGCCGAGGGCACCGATGGCGCCTTCTGGATCACCGGCACCGTCTACGACGGATCCGGCGTTGAAGTGCCGGACGCGATGATCGAAACCTGGCAGGCCGACGAGCACGGCAGGTTCGCACACCCCGACGATCCGCGTGGCGGGGTGACAACCCCGGGTTTCCGCGGTTTCGGCCGCTGTCCAACGGACGAACACGGCCACTACCGGATCCTGACCGTGAAACCCGGCGCCCTGCCCGCGCCAGAGGGCGGCATGGAAGCGCCGCACATCGACGTGTCCGTGTTCGCGCGCGGCCTGCTGAACCGCGTCGTCACGCGGATCTATTTCCCGGACGAGGAGCAGGCCAACGCGGCAGACCCGACTCTATCCACCGTCGATGTGAACCGGCGGACCACACTGATCGCGCGGCCGGACGGCGACGGATACCGGTTCGACGTCCACTTGCAGGGTGAGCATGAAACCGTCTTCTTCGACCTCTGAGAGTCTGTTCGCGCCGCTGTTCAGCACGCCTGCGGTCGCGGCCGAGTTGTCGGCATCCGCATGGACGCAGGCGATGTTGAATGCGGAGGCCGCGCTGGCCGGCGCGCTCGCCGACGGAGGAGTGATCCCGGCCGAGGACGCCGAGGCGATCGCGCGGTGCTGCACGGTCAAATCATTCGACGTGGGCGATCTCGCGCGGCGATCGTGGTCGGCCGGAAACCCTGTGGTGCCGATGGTGTCCGCGCTGACCGAGTTGGTTCCCTCCGACGCGCGGCGCTATGTACACAAGGGCGCGACCAGCCAGGACATCCTGGACACCGCGACCGTCCTTGTGCTGCGCAGGGCGAGCGCGCCGCTGCTGGCCGACCTGGACGCGGTGCTCGCGGGCTGCGCCGCGCTCGCCCGGCGACACCGGGACACCGTGCTCGCCGGTCGCACTCTCGGCCAGCAGGCCGTGCCAACCACGTTCGGCCTCAAGGCGGCAGGCTGGCTGACCGGCGTCGACCATGCGGTCCGCCGATTCCGCGAGGTCATCGCCTGCCTCCCCGCCCAACTCGGCGGCGCTTCCGGCACGTTGGCCTCCCTGGACCAACAGGGCATCGCGGTAGCGCGGGCATTCGCGCGCAGGCTCGGCCTTGCCGAGCCCACCGTGCCGTGGCACACCCTGCGGGGTCCGATCGTCGACGTCGCGACCGCGCTTGGCACGGTGGCGGGCGCACTCGGCAAGATCGCCACCGACGTGATCCTGTTGGCGCAGACCGAGATCGGTGAGGTAGCCGAGCCGGAGGGTGCGGGCGGCTCGTCGACCATGCCGCACAAGCGCAACCCGATCCGCACCATCACCGCGCTGGCCGCGATCCGCCGCACGCCCGGCCTGGTCGCCACGCTGCTCGGCGTCATGCCGGCCGAACAGGAACGCGCGACCAGCGGCTGGCACGCGGAATGGGAACCGCTGCGCGAACTCGTCGATCTGGTCGGCGGAGCCTCGGCGCGACTGGCCGAGGTGGTCGGCGGCCTCACCGTGGACAAGGACCGGATGCGGCGCAACCTGGAGTTGACCGGTGGGCTGCTGCTGGCCGAGAACGTCACCAACCGGCTCGCCGGCTCGCTCGGGCGGCTCGCCGCGCACGAACTGGTCACCGAGTTGTCGCAACAGGCCGCACGCGAACACCGCCCGTTGCCCGAGGTGCTCGGTGCGGACGAACGTGTGAACCGAGATTTGTCAGCCGACGACATCGACGCCGCTGTGAACCCCGACGACTATCTGGGCGCCGCGGCCGAACTCGTCAACCGCGCGCTTACCGCGTACCAGAAGGGAAGGCCGGCTTCGTGAGGCTCGCGCACCGCATCGACGGTCCAGACGACGCGCCGGTGCTGGTGCTGTCGAACTCGATCGGCAGCAACTGGCGCATGTGGGACGGACTCGTGCCCGCGCTCACCGCCCGGTTCCGGGTGCTGCGCTACGACCAGCGCGGCCACGGCGACTCCGAGGTGCCACCGGGCCCGTACACCATCGCCGACCTGGCAGGCGACCTGATCGGACTGCTGGACGAACTCGGCATCGAGGCGCCGCACCTGGCCGGCCTTTCGCTGGGCGGGATGACCGGCATGTGGCTCGCGGCGCACGAGCCGTCCAGAGTGGACAGAATGGCGTTGTTGTGCACGTCGGCGCTGCTCGGCCCTGCGCCGATGTGGCTGGGGCGGGCGGCGCTGGTGCGTGCCGAGGGCACGAAGGCGGTCGCGGACGCGGGTGTGCGGCGCTGGCTGACCGACGAGTTCATCGTCGACCGGCCCGAGGTCGCGGCCTGGTGCCACGAGATGATCACCGGCACCTCCGACGAGGGATACGCGGGCTGCTGCGAGGCGATCGCCGCCATGGACCTGCGCGCCGACCTGCCCACGATCACCGCGCCGACACTGGTCATCGCGGGCGCCGACGATCCGGCAACGCCACCGTCGCACGCCGAGGCCATCGCGGCCGGCATCCCGGGTGCGGCGCTTGAGGTCGTGCCGCACGCCGCGCACCTGGCCACGGTCGAACAACCCGCTGCCATCGCCGATCTGCTGCTGCGCCACTTCGGAGGCTGATCATGGACGACCGCGAACACCACGAGGCCGGCATGGCCGCTCGCCGCGAGGTGCTCGGTGCGGCGCACGTCGATCGGGCGACCGCCGCGAGGACCGAGTTCACCGCCGACTTCCAGGACTTCATCACCCGCTACGCCTGGGGCGAGGTCTGGCAGCGTGCGGGAATCGACCGGCGCACGCGCAGTTGCGTGACGCTGGCCGTGCTCACCGCGCTGCGCGCGGAGGGTGAACTCGGCATGCACGTCAAGGCGGCGTTGCGCAACGGCCTGACCCCGGCTGAGATCGGCGAGGTGCTGCTGCACACCGCGATCTACGCGGGCGTGCCGGCAGCCAACACGGCGTTCGCCATCGCGCAACGCGCCATCGACGAATTCGACGGCTGACTCTCTTATAGGTCCTCGATCAGAGGCGGCCCAGGGTGGTTGCGGCAAGCACCGAATACCCAGGTACCGGGCTCGGCCGGGTCGTGGTCCATCCCAGAGGAAAGTGTATTCCGATCGCGCGAACATCTGCCCGTCAATCATCGAGGCCGAGCCAGCGGCACTACGGCTTCGGTGCCGGTTTCCACGCCGTGGCAGGCCTCGACCTAACCGGATAGGTGCCTTCCAGAACCGGGAGTTCGCCGTCGTGACCAGCCCAGGCGCCCGTGCGGGTCAGTGTGGGGTGCAACCGGTCCCACGATTGGGCGTGCGCGGCGCCGTAGCGGGTGGTGTCGGTGGTCGTGGCGTGCACTGGTGTCGGCCACGTGCCCGGATCGGCGAACACGAACCGTGCCCCGTGTCGTGCGCCGCGACCCCGACTGCCGGGCCGGCGCGGTGGCGCGGGGAAGGCCAGCACCCGGTCCGAGCGCAGCCGCACCAGTATCCGGACCGGCAGGTCAGCCAGCAGGAACGCCAGCCGGGGACCGTCGTAGCCGCTGTCCCCGACGATCCAGATCTCGGGGTCGCCCTCCCGCCAGTGCCCGGCGGTGCTCAACCCCTCCACCACGGTGCGGAGTTGGGTGGCGGCCAGGTCGCAGAGGTCGTCGTCGGGTCGCACGCGCGTCACGTCGAGCAGCGCCGTCCACGAACTGCGGCCCGGTTCCAGGGCGGCGATGAAGGAGTAGGGCCAGCCGGGGATCATCTGAGCATGATCGAGGACAGCGGACTTGAATTGGGGCGAACCCGGTCGCGGGCCGCGCAGGGTGGTGCGCGGTCGGCCAGTGCCTGGAAATCGGACTGTTTCGAGAAGTCCGTTGTTGTTCGTGTCCATCGCATCGAGAACGCCGGTGATTTTGCGGCGTTGGAATTCCTCAGACCAGCTGGGAAATCGCCGAACACTCACGTGCCTGGTTCGGCCGGTCGCCGCCGACCCAGAACTGCGTCACAGTTCGACGAACTCCGCGCGCGAGATCTCATCGTCGTGGTTGGCGTCGGTCCTTCGAAGCCGGACAACTGGCCGGTCGGTTGATAGTTCTGCGACTCCTCATTATGAGGTAACCTCAGTACATGACGGACGGAGCCGGAACGGTCGGCACCGATCTGGTCTCGGAACTGACCGAGGCCACGATGGTGCTGGCCAAGACGATCCGCAAGGCGGGCGCGGCGCAGGTCGGGCCGCTGGGCGTCACGTTTTCCCAGGCCGGGCTGTTGCGCGCGCTGGCGAATGGCGCGCTGCGCATGGTCGACATCGCGCACCGGATGGGTGTCGTGCCCCGCTCCGTCACCGACCTGGTCGACGGGCTGGAGGACGCAGGCATGGCAAGACGGTTGCCGGACCCGGCCGACCGTCGGTCTGTGCTCGTCGAGTTGACACCCAGCGGGCGCGAGGTGCTGGCCCGGATGGGCGCGGCCCGACACCAGGCCGCGGCCGCCGTCTTCGGACGATTGGAAGAAACCGAGCAGCGTCAGCTGTTGGCGTTGCTGCGGATCGTCGTCGAGAACGACGCCGGCCGCTGCGAACGAACCGAACGAGGGAAACGGGGCGCATGAGACCTGGGGCAATGAACATCGGCCGGGGGCTGCGACGGGACCGGTCGGTACTCAAGGAGACCATCACGCCGGGCACCTGGCGCCGGATGTTCACATTCGTCTGGCCGTACCGGCGCATTCTGTCCGCGTTCATGGCCATGGTCGTGCTGGACGCGGCGATCAGCGTGGTGAACCCGCTGATCTTCCGGGAGATCATCAACAAGGGCATCATCGCCAAGGACCTCACGGTCGTCATCGACAGCGCCGCACTGCTCGCCGGCCTCGCCGTGTTGGACTCCGCGTTGTCCATCGGCATGCGGTGGGTCTCCGCGCGGGTCGGCGAGAGCCTCATCTACGACCTGCGCACCAAGGTGTTCGGGCACATCCAGCGGATGCCGCTGGCGTTCTTCACCAGAACCCAGACCGGCGCCCTGATCAGCCGGTTGAACAACGACGTGCTCGGCGCGCAGCAGGCGTTCACCGACACGCTGTCCTCGGTCGTGTCCAACCTGATGACGGTCATCCTGGTGCTCACCACCATGCTGGTGCTGAGCTGGCAGATCACCTTGGTGGCACTGGTGATCCTGCCGGTCTTCGTGATCCCGGCCAAGCGGATGGGCAACCGGCTCGCCAAGATCACCCGCGAGTCCTACGAACTCAACGCCAGCATGAACGCGACCATGAGCGAGCGGTTCAACGTCTCCGGTGCGCTGCTGGTGAAGCTGTTCGGCAGGCCGAACGAGGAACTGAACTCCTTCAGCGAGCGCGCGGGCCGGGTGCGCGACATCGGCATTCGCCAGGCGCTCTACGCGCGGCTGTTCTTCGTGGCACTGATGTTGACAGCGTCGCTGGCCACCGCGCTCGTCTACGGCTGGGGCGGTTCGCTGGCCATCGCCGGCATCCTCAACGTCGGCACGATCGTGGCGCTCACCTCGTACCTGAACCGGCTCTACGGTCCGCTGATCGGCCTGTCCAACGTGCAGTTGGACGTGATGACCGCACTGGTCTCGTTCGACCGCGTCTTCGAGGTGCTCGACCTCGAACCAATGATCGCGGAGAAGCCGGACGCCTGCGCGATCACTCCCGGTCCGGCGCGGATCGAGTTCGACCACGTCGACTTCGGCTACCCGCGACCGGAAGAGGTGTCGCTCGCGTCACTGGAATCGGTCGCGGTGCTCGACTCCCTGCCCGACCAGCAGGTGTTGCACGACATCACGTTCACCGCCGAACCGGGCCAGTTGGTCGCGCTGGTCGGCCCGTCCGGTGCTGGCAAGACCACCATCAGCTACCTGGTCGCGCGCATCTACGACCCGCGCGGCGGCGCCATCCGCATCAACGGCACCGACCTGCGTGACGCCACCCTGGCCTCGCTCGCGTCGACCGTCGGCATGGTCACCCAGGACGCACACCTCTTCCACGACACGATCCGGGAGAACCTGCGCTACGCCAACCCGGACGCGACCGACGAACAGATCATCGAGGCACTGCACGGTGCGCAGATACTGTCGCTGATCGAATCACTCCCGCAGGGGCTGGACACGGTCGTCGGCGATCGCGGTTATCGGCTCTCCGGCGGCGAGAAACAACGGCTCGCGATCGCGCGGCTGTTGCTCAAAGCTCCGTCCGTGGTCGTGCTCGACGAGGCCACCGCGCACCTGGACTCGGAGTCCGAGGCAGCGGTGCAGCAGGCACTTTCGACGGCGCTGCGCGGGCGGACAAGCCTGGTCATCGCGCACCGGTTGTCCACGGTGCGTACGGCCGACGTGATCCTGGTGATCAACAACGGGCAGATTGTTGAGCGCGGCACGCACCAGGAACTGTTGGCGAAGAACAGACTGTACGCGGAGCTGTACCGCACCCAGTTCCAGGGCCAGGCGACCGGCGCCGAGGCGGAAGCCGTCGGCAGTGGCAACTGACGGTTCACTAGTCTGGGCGCCGCGAACCGGAGGCTGTCGCGGCGGTCGGGCGTTGTGGTGCGCTCGTTCACGGGCCATTGGCGGCGAGGTGTTGTGGCCGTCGGGTTGACGGGTTCTGGTTGGTGGGGCGTTGTGGTCGGCAGGTTCACGGGTTACCGACGGTCGGGTGTTGTGGTCCGCCCGTTGACGGGCCGCAGCGGCTGGGCGCTGTGGCCGGGGGTTCACAGGGCAAGGCCGGTGCTGATGGTCTTGACCGTTCGGATCACCGGCGCGCTCTCCACCCACTGCACGCCGGGCAGCTTCGCGATCTTCTCGGTCAGGTACGTGTACAAGGCGGTTACACCCGAGCAGACCACGCTGGCCGCGAGGTTGGTCTGGCCGGAGATGGCCGCGCAGAACGCGACCTCCACGTGCTCGGCCATGGCCTCACCCGCAGCGACCAGCTGCGCAGGCGAGACCGACAGCCACAACATCGTGCGAGTGTCGAGGTCGAGGATGCGGCGGTCGAACTCGGTGTCGGTGTAGAACACGCCACTGTCCAACAACTCGGTGAGCCGTCGCCGGACGGTGGACTGCGACGTCCCGCTCGCCTGCGCGAGTTCGGCGTAACCGGCCCTGCCGTCCTTGGCGAGCACCGCGAGCATGCGCTGGTCGGCCTCGGTGAGTTCGCCGGGATCGACCTCGCCCGCAGGTGGCCGGGGTACGGCCAGTTCGGCAACCTCGTCGGTACTGAGGTGGTTCAGCTTGTTGATCAAGCCCTTCGCGCCGCCGAAGAACGTGTGCAGCATGCACTGCGCGGTGACGCTCTGCACGCGTGGGGTGCGCGGCAACTTCTGTAGCAGCAACGCGTTGCTGTCCTCTTCGGCGCCTGCCCTGGTCACGCAGACGATCTCGGTGCCACCGGAGGTGAGGCTGACCCACGAGGTGTCCTCGCGTCGCGCGAGTGCCTCGGCGACCGGCGTTGCCACGTCCGGGGCGCACTGGACCCGGACGAACCAGGACACCTCGCCGAGCGCGGTCGGGTCGGTCACGCCGAGCACGCGCAGCCCGCCGGTCGAACGCAGCCTGCCGTAGCGGCGGGCGATGGTCTGGTCGGAAACCCCGAGCACCTCGGCGATCTGGCTGAACGGCGCCCTGCCGTTGAGCTGCAACGCGTGCAGCAGTTGCCGGTCCAACTCGTCGAATTCCGGAAGGACTCCACGAGATTGGGTAAAGGTGTGGGATTTCACCAACTGACTCTATGTCATATCGAAAATAACGCGCGATACGCCACTCTGTGCCGGTTCTGGTCTTCTCGGCCGGCTTTGGTGAGAAGGGCCGGTTGTGCGTGGAAGTTGGGTGGAGAGGAGGCTGTCGGGGAGTCGTCGCTGGTGAGGAGTGGGTGATCGTGAAGAACTGGGCGTTCGTGATCGTGGGGATCGTGCTGTTCCTGGTCGGATTGGTATGGACCTTGCAGGGGCTGGACATCGTCAAGGGCAGCTTCATGAGCGGCGCGAAACTGTGGCTGGCCATTGGCCTGCTGGTCGGCATCGGCGGCCTTTTTCTGGTGAGCAGCGGCATTCGCCGGTTGCGCGGCACCCGGCAGGTGTGAATTTCCGTCCTGTTGTCGTTGAGTTGGACCGGGGGACGGGCAGGCTCTACTTACTGGGCCGACACGGTGACGCCTGTCGCGGGCGGCCCGGTGTTCGTCGCCAGCAGCTCGGACCTGTGCCTCCGCGATAGCGTCGGGGATCGCGACTAGGCTCAGCTCTCATGCCGCAGGATGATCCGTTCCGATACTCGGTGCTGGAGGCCGTGCTGGAGCGGATCACCTTCGCCAACGAGGAGACCGGCTACACGGTCGCGCGCGTCGATACCGGGCGGGGTGCCGACCTGGTCACCGTGGTGGGTGCGCTGCTCGGGGCGCAGCCGGGAGAGTCGCTGCGGATGCGCGGGCGATGGGGCTCGCATCCGCAGTACGGCAAGCAGTTCCACGTCGAGGATTACACGACGGTGCTGCCGGCCACCATCCAGGGCATCCGGCGTTACCTTGGCTCCGGGCTGATCAAGGGCATCGGGCCGGTGCTGGCCGACCGGATCGTCGAGCACTTCGGCGTCGACGCGCTGGACGTGATCGAGCACGAGCCGAAGCGCCTGATCGAGGTGCCCAAGCTCGGACCGAAACGAACCAAACTGATCGCCGACGCATGGGAGGAACAGAAGGCGATCAAGGAGGTCATGGTCTTCCTACAGGGCGTCGGCGTGTCGACCTCGCTCGCGGTGCGGATCTACAAGCAGTACCAGGACAAGGCCATCGAGGTCGTGCGCACCGAGCCGTATCGGCTGGCAGCGGACGTGTGGGGGATCGGGTTCCGCACCGCGGACACCATCGCCAAGGCGGTCGGCATCCCACACGACAGCCCGCAACGTGTCAAGGCCGGGTTGCAGTTCACGCTGTCCGAGGCTGTCAACAACGGCGACTGCTATCTGCCCGAGCAGGAACTGATCGGTGACTCGGTGCGGATACTGCAGGTTGACGCCGGCCTGGTCATCGACTGTCTCGCCGAGTTGGTGGTCGAGGAAGGCGTCGTCCGGGAGGAACTGCCGGACGAGGAGGTCGGCGAGAAGGTCGCCGCGATCTACCTGGTGCCCATGCACCGCGCGGAGATCTCGCTGGCCAACCAGCTCCTGCGGCTGCGACACGCGGACACCGACCGGCTGGCCGCTTTCGCCGACGTCGACTGGGATCGCGCGCTGACCTGGCTGCGCGGCCGTACCGACGCGGATCTCGCGCCCGCCCAGGAACAGGCCGTAAAACAGGCGCTGACCAACAAGGTCTCGGTGTTGACCGGCGGGCCGGGCTGCGGCAAGAGCTTCACCGTCCGCTCGATCGTCATGCTGGCCATGGCCAAGGGTGCGCGGGTGGTGCTGGCCGCGCCGACCGGGCGGGCGGCCAAGCGACTCACCGAGCTGACCGGGCTCGATGCCGCGACCGTGCACCGCCTGTTGGAACTGCGGCCGGGTGGCGATGCCGCCTACGACCGGGACCGGCCGTTGGACGCGGACCTGGTGGTTGTTGACGAGTCGTCCATGCTGGATCTGTTGCTGGCCAACAAGCTCGTCAAGGCGGTCGCGCCCGGTGCGCACCTGCTGTTCGTCGGCGATGCCGACCAGTTGCCGTCGGTCGGCGCCGGCGAGGTGTTGCGTGATCTGCTGGTTGACGGCAGCCCGATCCCGCACGTGCGGTTGACGCACATTTTCCGGCAGGCGCAGCAGTCCGGCGTGGTGACCAACGCGCACCGGATCAACTTGGGCGAGTTCCCGATCACCGAGGGCTTGCCAGACTTCTTCCTGTTCGCCGTGGACGAGGCCGAATCGGCGGCGGAACTGACCGTGGACGTGGTGGCCAACCGGATCCCGGCCAAGTTCGGCCTGAATCCCCGACGTGACGTGCAGGTGTTGGCGCCGATGCATCGAGGCCCTGCCGGCGCGGGCGCGCTGAACACGTTGCTGCAGGAGGCATTGACGCCGGCCCGCCCCGACCTTCCGGAGCGTCGGTTCGGCGGTCGGATGTTCCGGGTCGGCGACAAGGTCACCCAGATCAGGAACAACTATGACAAGGGCGCCAACGGCGTCTTCAACGGCACGCTCGGTATCGTCACGGCCATCAACGTCGACGAGCAGCGCCTGTCCGTGCGCACCGACGAGGACGAGGACATCGACTACGAGTTCGGCGAACTCGACGAACTGGCGCACGCGTACGCGGTGACCATTCACCGCTCGCAGGGCAGCGAATATCCGGCCGTGGTCATCCCGGTGACAATGAGCGCGTGGATGATGTTGCGGCGCAACCTGTTGTACACCGCGGTGACTCGGGCCAAGAAGCTGGTAGTGCTGGTGGGTTCACGCAAGGCCATCGGTCAGGCGGTGCGCGCGGTGGGCACCGGGCGCCGGCACACGGCGCTCGATCACCGGCTGCGCACGACGACGGGTTAGGACCGGTTCGAGGTGGCGGGGAGTCGGTTGGCTAGGGCAGGAAGCCGACAGCCGCGTAGGCGTTGGCCTCGGCCGGGTCGGGCAGCCAGGCCGGGCTGTCGCCTGGATCGGGCCGCCACTTCGGTGTCCACACCAGACCAGGCTCGACCAGCGTGTAACCTGCGAGCAGCGGACGGATTTCGGCTTCGGTGCGCCATTTCACCGGAGTAGGGGTCCTGGCCATTACGTCATAGGCGTGCGCCAACTGCTCGTCGGTGACGTTGAGCTGGGAGATGTGCGAGATCGCCAGGTGGCTGCCGGACACGCAGGCGCCGCGGTACTCGGCGACGACCTCGGCCGCCTCGGTGTCGTCGGTGACGAACGGGAGAATGGCCACGGCGAGCACGGCGACCGGGCGGGCGAAGTCGAGAAGTTCGGCGACGCCGGGTTCGGCCAGCACGGTCTCTGGTTCGCGGATGTCCGCCTGGGTGATGCTGACGTTGTCGTAGTCGGCGAGCAGACGGCGCGCATGCGCGACGGCGACCGGTTCGATGTCGACGTAGGCGACCCGGGCAGCCGGATTCAACTGGTGCGCGACCTCGTGCACGTTGCCAACGGTGGGAATGCCGGAGCCGAGGTCGAGGAACTGGTCGATGCCCTGTTTCGCCAGGTAGCGGACTGCACGGCCGAGGAACGCGCGGTTGGCCCGAGCGTAGGTCCTTGCCCACGGCCCGACCTTCAGCGCCTCCTCGGCGGCTGCTCGGTCGACCGCGAGGTTCGTGTCACCGTCGAGGTAGTAGTCGTACATGCGGGCGGCGTTCGGCCGGTCCACGTCGACCCGGGACGCATCGGCCAGCCAGGTGGTTCGGTCCTCCGGCGACTGCCGCTGGCCCATCCGTGCTCCCTGTTTCACGATGCCGAGCTTCCCAGGCCCAGCGCGTCCGCCAAGCTTAAGGTGTGCGCCGCTCTGCGGAACAGAACTCGGCCGGGCAATTTCTCACCGGATACATCAGTTGCCGCGTGAACTATTGACGTGATCGTGCTGCCGGGCCAAGGTGGGCGGAACTGTGGGCGAGAGCTGAGGGGTGGCCGGATGAGAATCAACCATCGGCTGATCTGTGCGCTGACCGTGGCCGCTACCGCGCTGGCGGTCGGACTGCCGGTTACCGCGACCGCGCAGAACGCGGCCGCGACGCGGCAACAGCAGTTCGCGGCGGCCGCGCACGAGTTCGGGGTGCCGGAGAGCGTGCTGCTCGCGGTGTCCTACAACGAGTCGCTGTGGGAGACGCACAACGGCGCGCCGAGCACCACCGGTGACTACGGCCCAATGGCTCTCGCCGATGTGGCCACTGGGTTGACAGCGAAAGGAACGGTGTCAACCGACGGTTTACACACGCTGACCGCAGCGGCCGCATTGATCGGCGCCACCCCCGCCGCGGTGAAGTCGGACCCGGCGGACAACATTCGCGCCGCCGCCGCACTGCTGGCCGGATACGCGAAGAACCTGGCGGACGGCAGGCTGCCCAGGTCGGTGAACGACTGGTACGGCGCGGTCGCCGAGTACTCCGGCTCGGCCGACCAGGCGGGCGCCAAGGACTTCGCGGACGAGGTCTACGCGACCATGCGAACGGGCGCGGCCCGGCACACCGGCGATGGCCAGAACCTCAGCCTGCCAGCAGATCCGGCCGTCCGGCCGAACACTGGCCAGCTCGCCGCGTTGCGTCTGGCCCCGCCGCCGTCCGGCCAGGCCCCGGAATGCCCGGCGGACCTGGACTGCTCGTTCATCCCGGCCGCCTACGCCGAGGTCTCCAGCAGCACCGACTACGGCGACTACGACCTGGCCGATCGGCCGAACAACGGCCTGACCATCAACTACATCGTCATCCACGACACCGAGGAGACCTACGCGGCCACGGTGTCGGACTTCCAGAACCCGCGCCACTACGCCAGCGCCAACTACGTGGTGCGCGGCAGCGACGGCACGGTGACCCAGATGGTGCCGGACAAGGATGTGGCCTGGCACGCCGGCAACTGGTACGTGAACATGCACGCGGTCGGCATCGAGCAGGAGGGTTTCGCCGTGCAGGGCGCGACCTGGTTCACCGAGCGGCTCTACCAGACGACGGCCGCGCTCGTCCGCTACCTCGCCGCGCGGTTCCACGTGTCGATTGACCGCCAGCACATCATCGGCCACGACAACGTGCCAGGGCCGAGCCCGGCAGGTGTGCCAGGCATGCACTGGGACCCGGGTCCATTCTGGAACTGGAACCACTTCATGAACCTGCTCGGCAGCTACATCGTGCCGACCGGCAGCAGCGGGCACAGCCCGGTCGTGACCGTAAACCCGAACTTCACGACCAACATCCAGACCGTGACCGACTGCGAGGGCAACACACCGGTCGCGCCGCAGGCGTCCAGCTTCGTGTACCTGCGCACCGCGCCGGATGCGAACGCTCCGCTGTTCAATGACCCCGGCCTCAACCCGAAGGGCACGGTCGGCACGACATGCGCGGCGGACTGGGGTGACAAGGCCAGCAGCGGCCAGCAGTTCGCGGTGGCCGGCCGGTTCGGCGACTGGATCGCGATCTGGTGGGACGGCGCCAAGGTGTGGTTCGAGAACCCGAGGAACAGGCCGGTGGCCACGCCCTCGTCCGCGCTGGTCGTCGAGCCGAAGCAGGGGGAGACCTCGGTGCCGGTCTACGGCAACGCCTACCCTGAGCCGAGCGCGTACCCGTCGGCGATTCCGGTGCAGAAGGTGACGCCGCTGCCGTACACGATCCAAGCTGGACAGTCCTATGTGTACGGCGGGGCCACGCCGACGGACTACTACTACGCGCAGACCATTGACAACAGCATCCCGGACGACCACACGAACGTCTCCGGTTCCCAGAAGTTCGTGGAGATCCAGCTCGGTCACCGGATCGCGTTCGTGTTGGCCAGCCAGGTACAGGTGGTGCCGGCCGTCGGTTAAGTAAACCGGCGGTTTACAGCAGGTTGCGCGGACGTTCGATGTTGCCCCATTGGGATCGGCGACGCCGCAACGTTCCGCGACGTCCGCCGGCGTGAGTAGCTGCCCAACGGGCAACATCGGATCACAACCCACCGGTTGGTTGTCTTTCCTTGAGCTGAATCGGGCGCGAGGGCAAATTCATCCGATGAATGGTTGACGTGGCGGGTCGTACCGCGTATCAACTACAGGTGTTCAAGCCAGCCCGCTGGCGCACGGGCCGGTGACTCCGGTGTGCGCGAAGAAAGGGTGAAGCATGAACAGGAGCCGCAAGCTCCTCGTCGGCGCGGTCGCCGCGCTGCTCGGCACGGCGTTACTGGCGACCGGTTCGGCGAGCGCCAGGCCCGTCAAGCACGTGAACATCCCACCGAACCCGCCGATGGGTTGGAGCAGTTGGAGTTCACTGCGCGAGAACATCAGCGCCTCGATCATCGAGGCACAGGCCAAACAACTCCACGACAACCTCGGCCGATTCGGCTACCAGTACGTCAACGTGGACGCCGGTTGGCAGAACGGGATTGACGCGAACGGCAGGCCGACGTACAACACCACGAAGTTCCCGGACGGGATCAAGCCCGTCGCCGACTACGTGCACTCACTCGGCCTGAAGTTCGGTATCTACCTGGTGCCCGGCATTCCGGCTGCCGCGGTGTCCGCGAACTCGCCGATCGACGGCACCAGCTACCACATCGGTGACATCGCGGACACGTCCAAGCCGGGCAACACCGCGGAGGACGGCTCGGCCGCGATCGACTACAGCAAGCCGGGCGCCATGGCCTACGTGCAGTCCGAGGCGAACCTGCTCGCCTCCTGGGGCGTCGACTACCTCAAGATGGACTTCGTCGGACCCGGCGGCGGCAAGATCGCCGCGGACAACCGGGCGGACATCCAGGCATGGCACACCGCGATCCAGAACAGCGGTCGCGCCATTCACCTCGCACTGTCCAACTCGCTGAGCTTCGCCAACGCGAGCACCTGGGCGAAGTACAGCAACGGGTGGCGGATCGAAGGTGACGTCGAGTGCTACAGCCACTGCACCGGTCTGACCAACTGGGCGCTACGTGTGTCCAAGCGGTTCACAGACGTGCCGCAGTGGATCCCGTATGCGGGACCGGGCCACTGGAACGACCTGGACTCGCTGGAAGTCGGCAATGGCACCACCACCGACGGCCTGTCGGAGGACGAGGAGCAGAGCACGATCACGCTGTGGTCCATTGAGTCCGTGCTGCTGCTGCTCGGCACCAACCTGACCAAACTCGACCCGAGCGACCTGAAGCTGTTGACCAACCGGGAGGTCATCGCGGTCGACCAGGCCGGACACCCTGCGCATCCGGTGTCGCAGTCGACCCAGCAGCAGGTGTGGTTCGCCAAGAACCCGGATGGCAGCTACACAGTGGCCCTGTTCAACTTGGGCAGCGTCAGCGCCACGGTCAGCGCGACGTGGAGCGAGTTGGGCCTGCGCGGCTCTGCGCTGGTGCGTGATCTGTGGGCGGAGAAGAACCTGGGCAAGCTGGCCACTGGGTACGGCGCGACGCTCGCCTCGCACGCCTGCATGCTGCTGCGTGTGGTGCCCACCGGCTGACAAGTCAGATCCGGCGAGCCGACCTTGTACGCCGAGTAGACCGTCGGGCGGCACCCGCGCGACGGTCTACTTCGGGTTGTCGCCGACGCCGCCTGCACGACCAACGGCATGACCGATTGGCAGATAGCGGGGAGCGAGTCGGGATCGACGTCGGTCCAGCGCCCGGGCGATGGCTTGTCGGCCGTTCCGAATCGGCGGGAGCGGTGAGTGGAGCGTGCGCACACAGGGCGCACACAGCGAACAGCCGTTTTCACAGCGGGTATACAGCGGAGAGCAAGGCACCGATCGCTGGGCGTGCCTAGTGTCGGTGCGGGCCACAGCGGCACCGAGCACAGGGAACCCGTTGATGACAGCCGATCTGGCGAGCCCGCCTCTGCCATCCCCGGCCGCGAGGTCGGCGCGGAAGATGCTGGTGATCGCGGTCGTCGTGCTCGCCGCGATCGCGTGCGGCTGGTGTCCTTCTCCTACCAGTCCGGCGACTACACCGCTTACTTCGCGCAGTGCTGCGCCTACATCAAAGGTCACGGCGGGTTCGCCGCGCTGAAGACGAACTTCGCCAACTACAACGAGCCTTACCTCTACCTGCTCGCCACGCTCACCTACCTGCCGGTGCCGGAACTCGCCGGCATCAAGGCGATGTCGGTCGTGTTCGACTTCGTGCTCGCGTTCGTCGCTTACCGCATCGTCAACCTGCGGTATCCAAGCCGGTGGTGGCCGATCCTCACGGGCGCGATTGTGTTGTTTCTGCCGACCGTGGTGCTCAACTCGTCCATGCGGGGACAGGCCGACGCCATGTACGCGGCGTTGGGCATCGACGGGGTCTACTTCCTGTTGCGCAGACGCCCTGGCTGGCCTGCCTGCTCTTCGGCCTCGCGTTCTCCTTCAAGCTGCAGATCGTCTTCCTGTTCCCGCTGCTGTTGCTGCTCGCGTTGCGCAAGTGGGTGCAGTGGCGGGCGCTGGTGGTGATCCCGGTCGTGTACGTGCTGCTCGACGTGCCGGCGCTGTTGCTCGGCGCCAACCCAGGATCGGTGTTGTCGCTCTACGCGACGCAGGCCGGCACCTACGACCAGCTCACCCTGAACGCGCCGAACGTCTACCAGTTCCTCGGTACCACGACCTCGACCGCGCTGCGTTACGGTCGCATCGCGGTGACCGGCATCGCACTGCTCGCGTTGATCATTCCGGTCGCGATCAGACGGATTCCGCTCACTCCGCTGCGGATCGTGTTGGCCGCCACCGTGTCCGCGCTGCTCGTGCCGTACCTCCTGCCGGCCATGCACGAGCGCTACTTCTATCTCGCGGACGTGCTCACCGTGATCGCCGCGTTCCATCTGCCGCGCACGCTGTGGGCGTTGCCGATCCTTGAACAGTTCGCGTCGCTGTTCTCCTACCTGCCGTTCCTGCTGATGACCGCAGGCGCTGGCCGGCGTGGGCAGGGTTCGGTGGGCTGCCCGGCAACTTCTCGGGCCCGGGTTTCGAGGGCACTCCCAGGGGCGGTTTCGGAGCGCGCGGGTTCGGTGGCGGCGCGGCCAGTGGTTGTGGCGCGGCCAGTGGTGGTGGGGCGGCGGTGGTGCGGCTGGTGGTGCGGCCGGTGGTGGCGGTGCGGCCGGTGGTGGCGGTGGGGGACGGCGGTCATCCCGTTCGAGGTCCTGGCCGCGCTAGTGCTGGCGGTGTGGGTGACGGTGCGTGAGTTCCGCAGGTTCGGCTCGGCTGAGAATCGGTTCGGAATTAGCTCGGAGTCGGTTAAGAAACCCGACGTGCCTGGCGAGCAAGGCGGGTCTCGCGACGATCAGCAGGTAGAACTGGACCGGCAGGTATGGGGTTCGGGCTGAGGATTCGCGAGACGATGTCAGGCACGCACGGGCGACACGGTCGACCAGGAATGCGCTGGGTACGGTGAGTGCGATGAGCAGCAGCATGTCGGCCGGTACCGGCCTGGCGGACGAGCCGACCCCGGCGGCGACCGAGCCGACGCCCGGCCCGGCGCGGCCGCGCGGGCGACTGCGCGGGCGGCTGAGCCCGTTGTTCAGTTGGGCGACCGTGTTCAGTTGGGCGACGGTGCGCACGCACTGGTTGCTGAGCGTGTTCGTGGTGATCGGCGTGATCATGCGGATCATCACGCTGTTCGCCTACCAACCCGGCCTGCTCAACCTCGACTCCTGGGGCTACCTGGACAACGCTGGCCCGCTGCTACCGCAGTTCCTCGACCCGATCGGCTACCCGCTGCTCATCCTGCGTCCGCTGTTGCCGCTCGGCGGTATCCGCACGGTCGTGATCGTGCAGCACCTGGCCGGCCTTGGCATGGGCTTCGCCATCTACGCGCTCGCGCTGCGGCTCGGCGCGAAGCGCTGGCTGGCCGCGCTGGCCGCTGCGCCGGTGCTGATCGACGCGTTCCAGCTCAACGTCGAGGAGACCATCCTCTCCGACGTCTGGTTGCAGGTCGCGGTCGTCATCGCGTTCTGGCTGCTGATCGCCAAGGGCGTGCCGAAGCCGGGTCGGGCCGCGCTGGCCGGGTTCGTGGTCGGCATCTCGCTGACCATCCGGATGGTCGCGCTGCCGCTGATCGTGCCGGTCGTGCTCTACCTGATTCTGGCGGGCGGCCAGTGGCGCACGGCGGCCGGTTGGCGCAGGATCGCCGCCCGCACCGGTGCCTGCCTTGTCGGGTTCCTCGTGGTCGTGGTCGGCTACGCGGCCTACTTCCACTCGTTCACCGGTCAGTGGGGGTTGAACACCGCCTCCGGCAACTCGATCTACGGCCGTACCGCGCAGATCGCCGACTGCCCCAAGGACGACCTGGACAAGGTCCTGATGGAGCTGTGCCCGAAGGAGCCGCTCGACCAGCGGATCGGCTCGGACGGCTACGCGCACGCGGACGGCACCCCGGGCTGGCCGGGATATGTGCCGCCCGGTAAGACCATCTACGACCTGGACAAGGAATTCGCCTACAAGGTCATCGAGCACCAGCCGTTCCAGGTGGCCGGCGCGATCATGGTCGACTTTCTCAAGGGCTTCTACCCGACGCACATCACGTTCGGCACCGACCCGCCCGCGATCACCTGGCAGTTCCTGACCTCCTACCCCGCGTACTACTTCGGGCCGAACCAGACGGTCCCGCAGATCACCCAGGCCATGCAGCAGTACGTGCAGAAGTACGGCGGCACGGTCGGCTACGCGTCGCCGCAGCTCGGCCAGGTGCTGCGCGACTACCAGACGATCATCTACACGCCCGGCCCGTACCTGTTCATCGCCGGACTGCTGGCCTGCCTCGTCGGGTTCGGGGTCGGCGGCACGCGGCGAGCCAAGCAGCGGGCGCCCGCGTTCCTGTTGGTCGGCATGGCGATCACGCTGATGGGCATGGCCGCGGCGTTCGAGTTCTCCTGGCGCTACCAACTCCCCGGCCTTGTCATCTACCCGCTGGCCGGTGCGCTCGCGCTGACCGCGCTGACCAGCGGGAAGAAAACCCGCAAGAGCGAAGAACCTACTGGTTGACCTGCGCGAGGGCCTCGGCCAACGGAGCCAGGGTCGCGGGCGTGTAGGGCAGCGGCAGCTGCACGATGCCCAGGTCCGCGCCGTGCTCGGCAAAGGTCGCCGCCTGCTCGGCCACTTCCTTCGGGTCTGTGCCGGGCTGCAACCGCAGGTGCGTGGAGATGGTGATCTCCTTCGGGTCGCGGCCGAGATCGGCGCAGTGCTGGTGCAGCACGTCCAGCTTGTGGTCGAACAGGTCGATGTCGCCGCCTACGAAGTTCCAGTGCTGCGCGAACCGGGCGGTGGTGCGCAGCGTGCGCTTCTCGCCGCCGCCACCGATGCAGATCGGCGGGTGCGGCCTCTGCACCGGCTTGGGCTCGCAGCGCGCGTGTGTGATCGTGTAGTACTCGCCGGAGAAATCGGACCATTCCTTGGTCAGCAGGTCGACGATGACCTGGCAGGCTTCCTCGAACCGGTCGCTGCGCTGCTTCCTGCTGCCCAGTTCGATGCCGTAGGCGGTGGACTCCTCCTCGTTCCAACCAGCACCGATGCCCAGCTCCAGCCGACCGTTCGAGACGATGTCCAGTGACGCCGCCATGTTCGCCAGCACCGCGGGGTGCCGGTAGTGGATGCCGGAGACCAGCACGCCGAGCCGCAGCCGCCGGGTGGCCTGCGCGAGCGCGGCCAGGATGATCCAGCCCTCAAGGCATGGTCCGGTGGTGTCCTGGGTAAGAGGGTAGAAGTGGTCGAAGGTCCAGGCCGATTCGAACAGCTCGATCTGGTCGCCTTCCAGCCAAACGGACTGGATATCTGACCAAGTCGAGTTCTGTGGAGCAGTCTTGAAGGCAAATCGCATGCCGCGATCATATGGTCGGAGCTACTCCAGCTAGATCTGGAAAAAACAAAGGGGAGTGGCGTGCGAGATCCAGAACTTGTCGAGCTGGCCAACGCGCACCGCGTTGCGACCAGTTACATCAATGGTGACAAAAAGCGGGTCGAGGTGGACGACGACGTGGTCGTCGCGGTGCTCGGCCTGCTCGGCGTGGACGCGACGTCGGCATCGGCCATCAAGGGCGAGTTGGCGGATGCCCGCCGCAAGGCCCGCGACCTGCCGCCGACCGTCGTGCTGCGCGAGGGCACCGGCAGGGCACTGCCCAGCCCCGGCGAGGTGCACTGCGAGGACGGCAGTGTGCGCGCGGCCAACACCACCATCCCGACCGACCTGCCGCTCGGCTGGCACACGCTGCACATCGGCGACGCAGAGCACACTCTGATCGTCGTGCCCAACGCGCTGATCGAACCCCCGCACACCTGGGGTTTCATGGCGCAGCTCTACGGCATCCGCTCGACGGGCTCGTGGGGCATGGGCGACTACGCCGACCTGCGCGACCTCGCCGACATGTCCGGTCGCGAACTGGGCGCCGGCATGCTGCTGGTCAACCCGCTGCACGCGCCAACGCCCGGTCTGCCGGTCGCTTCCTCGCCATACGCGCCGTCGAGCAGGCGGTTCGCGAATCCGCTCTACCTGCGGGTACAGGACATCGAGGGCTACCGCCGACTCGAAGTGCTGGCACGTGCCGAGGTCGACGCGATGCGTCCGCCTGCCGCCGACCTGATCGACTATGACGCCGTCTACTCGGCCAAGGAGCGGGCGCTGAGCCTGATCCACGCGGTCGACCCGGACGCAAAGGGGCCGTGTGACGACTCGCTGACCGAGTTCGCCACGTTCTGCGCGCTCGCCGAGCGGTACGGCAGGAACTGGCGCGAATGGCCGGAGGAGTTGCGTCACCCGAACTCCGAGGCGGTCGCGTTCCAGCGCGTCGAACTGGCCGACCGGGTCGACTACCACGCCTGGCTACAACGGCGCTGCGCCGAGCAGTTGGGCGCGGCCCGGCAGGCGTCCATCGACGCGGACATGGCCATCGGCATCGTGCACGACCTCGCGGTCGGGATCGACCCGAACGGCGCGGACGCCTGGGCGTTGCAGGACGTGCTGGCCAAGGGTGCTTCGGTGGGCGCCCCGCCGGACGCGTTCAACCAGCTCGGCCAGGACTGGCAGCTCTCGCCGTGGCACCCGTCGAAGCTGGCCGAGGCCGGCTACCGGCCGTACCGGGACGTGGTCCGGCACGCGCTGAACAACGGCGGCGGCATCCGCGTGGACCACGTGGCCGGGCTGTGGCGGTTGTGGTGGGTGCCCAAGGGCGAACCGGCCAACCGGGGCACCTACATCTACTACGACGCCGAGGCCATGTTCGGCGTGCTCGCGCTCGAAGCGGCGCGGACCGGCGGCACGGTCATCGGCGAGGACCTTGGCACGGTCGAGGAGGCGGTCAGCGAGGGCCTGCGCGAGCGGCACGCGTTGGGCTGCGCGGTGATGTGGTTCGAGACCGACGCTGACGACTCGGACCGGCTGCTGCCGCCCGACGAGTGGCCGGAGCGCGCCGCCGCCAGCATCTCCACCCACGACCTGCCGACGGCCGCCGGGTTCCTCCGGGCCGAGCACGTGCGGGTACGCGCCGAGCTGGGCCAACTCGCGGAGAGCCGGGAGGACGCGCTGGCCAAGGCGGCGAAGGAGAAGCAGCGGCTGCTCGACCTGATGCGTGACGAAGGACTGCTCAAACCGGACGGGACGGAGGAGGGCACCATTCTGGCCATGCACCAGCTGTTGGCCGGCACGCCGTGTCGGGTGCATCTGGTCTCGCCCTACGATGTGATCGGCGAGGTCCGGCAACCCAACCTGCCCGGCACTACGGACGAGTACCCGAACTGGCGTCTGCCGCTAGCCACATCGCTGGAGGAGTTCCGCGTCGACCAGCGGGTTCAGCAGATAGCGGATACTTTCCGTACGAGCTGAATCACGCTCAGTCGCCGATCTTTGGTGACAAACATCGTCAAACGCATACCTGCGTGACCGCGCGACCGTCAACGATGGCATCGTTGACGGTCGCGGTCTGGTTGCCAGCCAGATCGCAGGTCATATCGATCCAGCATCGATGACAGCAGCAAAGTGGAGGAAGTGGACATGCGGCCGTGGCCGGGGACGGCGTACCCGTTGGGCGCGACCTACGACGGGACCGGCACGAACTTCGCGGTGTTCTCGGAGCCAGCGAATCGGGTCGAACTGTGCCTTTTCGACGAGTCCGGCAACGAGACCCGGGTCGATCTGCCGGAAACCGACGGTTTCGTCTGGCACGGCTATCTGCCCACGGTCGGTCCCGGCCAGCGCTACGGTTACCGGGTGCACGGACCCTACGATCCGTCGCGCGGCCAGCGTTGCAACCCGGCCAAGTTACTTCTCGACCCGTACGCGAAGGCCGTCACCGGCGAGCTGACCTGGAACGAGGCCGTCTTCGGCTACCAGTTCGACTCGCCAGCCACCCGCAACGACACCGACTCGGCCGGTCAGGTGCCGGTGGCCGTGGTGATCAACCCGTTCTTCGACTGGGACAACGACCGCCCGCCACGCGTCCCATACCACGAAAGCGTGATCTACGAGGCGCACGTGCGCGGCCTGACCATGGCGCACCCGCGCGTACCTGAGCAGATGCGCGGCACCTACGCCGGCCTGGCCCATCCCGCGGTCATCGAGCACCTCCAGCGGCTCGGCGTGACCGCGGTCGAGCTGATGCCGGTGCACCACTTCGTCAGCGAGCACAACCTGGTCGAGCGCGGCCTGTCCAACTACTGGGGTTACAACACGCTCGCCTTCCTCGCCCCGCACGCCAGGTACTCCTCGTCCGGCACGCTCGGCCAGCAGGTGCCGGAGTTCAAGGCGATGGTGCGTGCGCTGCACGCCGCCGGCATCGAGGTCATCCTGGACGTCGTGTACAACCACACCGCCGAGGGGAACCACCTCGGACCCACGTTGAGCATGCGCGGCCTCGACAACGACGCCTACTACCGGCTGGTCGAGGACAATCCCGAGTACTACACCGACTACACGGGCACCGGCAACTCGCTGAACATGCGGCATCCGCACACCCTGCAGCTGGTCATGGACTCGTTGCGGTACTGGGTGCTGGAGATGCACGTCGACGGTTTCCGGTTCGATCTCGCCGCCGCGCTCGCCCGCGTGTTCTACGACGTGGACCGGTTGAGCGCGTTCTTCGACATCGTCCAGCAGGACCCGGTGATCTCGCAGGTCAAGCTGATCGCCGAACCGTGGGATGTCGGCCCCGGTGGCTACCAGGTCGGCAATTTCCCTCCCTTGTGGACGGAGTGGAACGGCCGCTACCGGGACACCGTGCGCGACTTCTGGCGCGGGCAGCCCAACACACTCGGCGAGTTCGCCTCCCGGTTCACCGGCTCCAGCGACCTCTACAAGGACGACGGCCGCCGCCCGTTCGCTTCGATCAACTTCGTGACCGCGCACGACGGCTTCACCCTGCACGACCTGGTCAGTTACGACAACAAGCACAACGAGGCCAACGGCGAGGACAACCGCGACGGCTCGGACGACAACCGCTCCTGGAACCACGGCGTCGAGGGCCCGACCGACGACGCGAACGTGCTCGACCTGCGCGCCCGCCAGTCAAGAAACCTGCTCGCCACGCTCATGCTGTCCCAGGGCGTGCCGATGGTGCTGCACGGCGACGAGATCAGCCGATCGCAGCAGGGCAACAACAACGCCTACTGCCAGGACAACGAGCTGGCCTGGATGGACTGGAAGGACGCAGAGAAGCACACCGAGCTGCTCACCTTCGCCAGCGATGTGATCGCGTTCCGCCGCGCGCACCCGGTGTTCCGCCGCAAACGCTTCTTCGACGGCAGGCCGACGCATCGCGGCACCGGGCCCGAGGACATCGCCTGGTTCACGCCGGACGGCGCGCACATGTCCGAAGAGGACTGGGAAGCCACGTTCGGCAAGGCGATCACCGTCTACCTCAACGGTGAGGGAATTCACGATCGCGACCCGCGCGGCGAGTGGGTGCGGGATGATTCCTTCGTGCTGTTCTTCAACGCGCATTACGAGGACATCGAATTCACCGTGCCCGGGAAGGAATACGGCGACCAGTGGCAGGTCGTCGTCAACACCGACACCGGCGAGGTGGACACGCACACCTCGATCGGCTTCGGCATCGAAACCGAGACCGGCACCGAGATCGGCGACGTCGCGGCGGGCGACAAGATCACGGTCACCGCCCGCTCCCTACTCATCCTGCAGAGGTGCGCCTGATGGCCGCGGCGAAGCAGCCCAGCTCCACCTACCGCCTGCAACTCCGTCCCGAATTCGGCTTCGCGGAGGCCACCGAGGTCGCCGAGTACCTGCGTGAACTCGGCGTCGGCGCGGTTTACACGTCGCCGATCCTGCAGGCGTCGCACGGTTCGACGCACGGCTACGACGTGGTCGACCCGACGAAGGCATCCGAGGACCTCGGCGGTGAGGAAGGCAGGCTCGCGCTGGTCCGCAGGCTGCGCGAACTCGGCATGCGGCTGGTCGTGGACACCGTGCCCAATCACATGGACGTGTCCCAGCCGCCCGCGAACCGCTACTGGTGGGACGTGCTCGCCAACGGCAAGAAGTCGAAGTACGCGCACTTCTTCGACATTGACTGGGACCGCGCGCCGATCCTGATCCCGACCCTCGCCGACGACGGCGACGGCGGCGTTGCCGCGCTGGACGACCTGCGCGTCGAAGACGGCGAACTCCGGTATTTCGACCACCGCTATCCGATCGCCGAAGGCACCGGCGATGGCACCGCGCAGGAAGTGCACGAGCGCCAGCACTACCGGCTGATCTCCTGGCGACGCGGCAACGACGAGCTGAACTACCGCCGCTTCTTCGACGTCACCACCCTGGCCGGCGTGCGCGTCGAGGACGAATCCGTTTTCGACGAGACGCACGGCGCGATCCTGCGCTGGGTCGCCGAGGGCGAGGTCGACGGCCTGCGCATCGATCACGTGGACGGCCTCGCCGATCCCGGCGGCTACCTGCGCAGGCTGCGCTCCCGCATCGGCGACGCGTGGCTGGTGGTGGAGAAGATCCTGGCCGTCGACGAACCGCTGCCTACGGACTGGCCAGTGGCCGGCACCAGCGGATACGACGCGCTCGGCGACATCTGCGGCGTGTTCATCGACCCGGCAGGCGAGGCCCCGCTCAGCGAACTCGCCGTACGCTTCAAAGCCCCGCCCGACTACCTCGAACTCACCCTGCAAGCCCGTCGCCTGGTCGCCGGTACGACGCTGCGCACCGAAGTCCTGCGCATAGCGCGCCTGTTCCCCAAGTTCCCGATCGAACGCGCCGAGGCCGCCGTCGCCGAACTGCTCTGCTCGTTCGACGTCTACCGCAGCTACCTGCCGGACGCGCGAAATCGGCTGCGCGCCGCGGTGGCCCTGGCGATCAGCAACAAGCCGCACCTGGCCGAACCGCTGTCCGACATCGCCTTCCACGCGGTGAACGAACCGCACGGCGAAATAGCGATCCGGTTGCAGCAGACCTCCGCGATGGTGATGGCCAAGGGCATCGAGGACACCGCGTCCTACCGCTTCCCGCGCCTTGTCGCGCTGAACGAGGTCGGCGGCGACCCGGGCCGCTTCGGTGTCAGCGTGGCGGAGTTGCACGCGTCCTTCCAGCGGCGCGAGGCGGGCTGGCCGACCGCGATGACCGCGCTCGCCACGCACGACACCAAACGCGGTGAGGACGTGCGCGCCCGGCTCGCCGTGCTCGCCGAGATCCCGGCCGAGTTCGCCGCGCTCGTCGACGAGTTGCACGCCCTGCACCCGTTGCCAGAGCCGACCATCGAACTGCTCGCCTGGCAGACCCTGGTCGGCGCCTGGCCCGCCGACGAACAACGCATAACCGAGTACCTGTTCAAGGCGGCCCGCGAAGCCAAACTGGCCACCTCGTGGACCGAGCACAACGAGGAATTCGAAACCGCCCTGCGCGACTGGATACCTGCGGTTTACACCGATCCGGCAGCTGTGAACCTGCTGAACACATTCAGCGACCGGATCACGCCGGCAGGCTGGTCCAACTGCCTAGGCCAGAAACTGCTCCAACTCGCCGGCCCTGGCATCCCCGACGTCTACCAGGGCACCGAGAAATGGGACGACTCCCTCGTCGACCCGGACAACCGCAGGCTGGTCGACTACGGCGCCCGCCGAGAGCTGCTCACCCGCATCCGCGAAGGTTGGCGCCCGCCGATGGACGACTCGGGTGCCATCAAGATCGCGCTGGTGCACCACGTGCTCCGGCTGCGCCGCGACGAACCAGAACTGTTCGCCGGCTATCGCGCGTTGACACCGGACGGACCGGCGTCAACCAACGCGATCGCGTTCGCGCGCGGCCGTGAACGTCGGGTTGTCGCCATCGCCACCAGGTTGCCCATGCGGCTGAGATCCTCCGGCGGCTGGCGGGACACCGCGCTGCAACTGCCCGCCGACGCGACCTGGACCGACGCGCTCACCGGCACATCGTTCGATGGCCACCGCGTCCACCTCGGCGCGGCGTTGGATCGGTACCCGGTCGCCCTGCTCGTCCAAAACCGCGAATAGGAGACTTCGATGCCTCCCCCCACAGTATGGACACCGACGGTTTGGGCACCGCAGACCGAGCGGGTCCGTGTTCGCGTGGATGACACCGACCACGACATGACGCGCGATGACAACGGCTGGTGGTCAGCCGATGTCGCCGCGGCACCCCAGTGCGACTACGCGTTCCTCCTCGGCGACGACCCCAAACCGCTGCCCGATCCACGCTCGCGCTGGCAGCCGAACGGCGTGCACGAGGCGTCCCGCCGCTACGTGCCCGGTGACGACTGGCCCGCCTCCGACTGGACCGGCAGGCAGCTCGCGGGCGGCATCGTCTACGAACTGCACGTCGGCACGTTCACCGAGGAAGGCACCCTCGCCGCGGCCATCGGCAAACTCGATCACCTGGTCGAACTCGGCATCGACTTCGTCGAACTCATGCCGCTCAACGCGTTCGACGGTGTCGAGGGTTGGGGTTACGACGGCGTCTGCTGGTACGCGGTGCACGAACCGTACGGCGGACCGGCCGGGTTGCGGCACTTTGTCGCAGCCTGTCACGACAAGGGTCTCGGCGTCATCCTGGACGTCGTCTACAACCACCTCGGCCCGTCCGGCGCGTACCTCGACCGGTTCGGCCCCTACTTCGCCGGCAGCAACAAGTGGGGCCGCTCGCTCAACCTCGACGGCCCCGAATCCAACGAGGTCCGCCGCTACGTCATCGACAACGCGCTCGGCTGGTTCCGCGACTTCCACCTCGACGGCCTGCGCCTCGACGCCGTGCACGCGTTGCACGACTCCAGCGCGACCCACCTGCTCGAACAGTTGGCCGTCGAGGTCGACGCGTTGTCGACGCACCTCGGCCGGCCGCTGACGCTGATCGCCGAGTCCGACCTCAACGACGCCAAACTGGTGACGGCAAGGGAAGCGGGCGGCTACGGCCTCACCGCGCAGTGGGACGACGACCTGCACCACGTGTTGCACGCCGCCCTCACCGGTGAACGCCAGGGCTACTACGTCGACTTCGGCTCGCTGGAGTCGTTGGCAAGAACCTGGGAGCGCGTCTTCTTCCACGCCGGCACGTACTCGACGTTCCGGCACCGCACGCACGGCCGTCCGGTCGACACCCAGCGGCTGCCCGCGCACCGGTTCCTGTGCTACATCCAGGACCACGACCAGATCGGCAATCGCGCCATCGGCGACCGCATCTCGGCAACGCTCTCGCCCGGCCTGCTCGGCGTCGCGGCGGCCATGGTGCTCTGCTCGCCGTACACGCCGATGATCTTCATGGGCGAGGAGTGGGGCTCCAGGGGGCCGTGGCAGTTCTTCGCCTCGTTCCCCGATCCGGAACTCGCCGACGCCGTCCGCACCGGCCGTCGGGCCGAGTTCGCCGACCATGGCTGGGCCACCGGGGACGTTCCCGACCCGATGGACCCGGCCACGGTCGACAGATCCCGGCTCCGCTGGTCCGAATTGGACGATCCAGGGCACCAGCAGCTGCTGAGCGTCTACCGCCGCCTGATCGCCGCCCGCAAGGCATACCCAGAGCTGAGCGACCCGAGGTTGCCGCTGCTCAAGGTCGACTTCGACGAGGCGCAGCGCTGGCTCGTCGTGCACAGGGGATCCTTCCGCCTCGCCTGCAACCTCGCCACCGAAAAGCGCACGCTGCCGATCGGCTCGGTCGACATCGTGCTAGCCAACGGGTCGACCGAGGCCACCTCTGATGCGGTCACGTTGGCGCCGGAATCGTTCGCCCTGCTCCGCGTCCGAGGCTGATGCGTCAGGCCCGAGTCAGTGAGCCCAGCACGGACGGGTCGATCTTGCCGATCCGTTCGCGCTGCGGGAACGTGCCGACCGGCACCCGCGCGACCTCCGTGGCCGTCGCGTAGTCGATGACCGACACCGCGTTGGCCTGGCTGAGCGAAACGAAGCAGTACTTCCCGTCCACACTGGACTGAGCCCAGTACGGCAGCGCGCCGCTCGGATAGGTGACCATGCCGGTGGTTTTGAGATCGTTCGTGGACACGATGGCCGTGTAGTCGTCGATCGTGCCGTCGTCGCACAGTTCACTGCCGTCGCCGGAGAGCGCGAGGCCATGGTGTGCCGAGTTCTTCGGGTAGTCGTCGGGCTTCATGCCGGCACCGCCGCTCGCGTACGGCATCTGCACGGTGTTCTCGATCTGGCCGGTGTTCAGGTCGTACTTCACGAATCCGTTGAGGTAGGACAGGTCCGTGTAGAAGGTATGACCGTCCGGCGCGATGACGTTCGGGCGAATGCCATGCGAGAACTTCCAGGTCTGCACGACCTTCAGTGTCGAAGCGTCCACTTTGGTCAGCAGGAAGCTGCCCTTGGCCCACTCCAACGACTGCGGCAGCGAGATGATGCCGATGCTGGAGTTGTAGATGTACCTGCCGTCTGGCGAATAGTCGTTCTGGTGCGGATACGTTCCGGTCGGGAACGTGCCGACGAGCTGGCCATCCGCCGTGTTGAACACGTCCGCCGTCTGCGCGGTGGTGTCCGACACGACGTAGCGCGTGCCGTCCGGCGAGAGCGCGGCGTGGTCGGCGTGGAAGCCGGACAGCCTGGTGTGCCACAGTTCGGTCTTCGTGGCCACGTCGAATGCGGCGACGTCGTCGAGGTTGCCTCGGGACACGTACAACGTCCGACCATCGGGCGACGTGGTGGCGTCGTCGACGAACCGGTCGCCGCCCTCGACGCTCTTCGTGGCCGCGTAGCCGGCCGCCCAGATCGGGTTCACGTAGATCTCGGCGAGGCGGGTCTGAAGATCGGGCGTGACGTTGAAGGAGCCGAGGTTGGCGAAGGTGTGGCCGTCGATGAACGTCACCGTGCCGTCCTGGCTGTTGCCGACGACGAGCACGTCGCGCAGACCGGTGTCCGCGCCGGTACTGGCGGCAGCAGGAAGCCTGACGCCGACAAGAGAAAGCAGCACACCCGCAAGCAGGGCGGTCGTGCGGCGAAGACGTCGTGTAGTGGACATGCATCCTCCTCGGGCGACGTAAACCCAGGATGTGAAGATAATTTACGTTCGGCGCCGAGGGCAACATCGGCCCAGCAGATTGCCCTGTTCGGTCCAACGCTCGCCGCACACTTGTCCACAACCATTCGAACCATCCACACCCCGCCGGTTTCGCTTTGGCTACACCCAATTCCGCGACTAGACTTGTGCCACAGGGGCCGCCACCCCCTTTGGGAGGGCGGGGTTTGAACTTACGTTACGAGGAAATCTTTTGGGTGAAATCGTGTAGTTCCTGTGGGTTCCGGGGAAAGATGGTGGATTCCGCAGGTGGTCGCAAAGCACGGCTCCCCAGTGGCCTCTCAGGTTGGACGAGCACACCGGGATGCCGGAGGATGCGCGTACACCCAGTTCGGCGGTGACGCCCGCCTGACTCCGAGCAGTTCGCCACCCACGCTGGAACACCACGACGGGGACCCGCTGTCGCCGACGCAGAGCGTGGATTGCGCACTTCCCGCACTGGTTGCCAACCACGGTGAGGTGTGGGACTTCGCCGAGGATCGGCGTGTCCAGTAAGAGCGCGGCCGCACTCCGTCACGGTCGGCATTGCCGCACGGTTCGTCGCCGGGCGAGCCGCTGCTCTTCAGCGCGCCCGGCATCGTGCGGGTACCACCGGTGAATGCCGCGATCGCGAGCTAAGCGGAGCGCCGGAGCCAGGCGTGGAGGTGCGTGCGACCGCGGCACCGTGCGCGGGGCTGCCTGAGCGAACGGTTATTCAGCGACGTAGGCGGGCGGAGCGTACGTTCGGTCCGGACGCAGCCGCACGATCAGCCGCTCAGCACCCGGCTCGACGGGCGCGGCGGCGCCACCCATGTGGAGGTCGTACATGACCTGGTGGAAGGAGTTGTCCGGGTCGTCGGCGATCGTGACGGTGCCCGAAATGGTCGCGTAGGCGCTGTCCGCTTCCGCGCCGGGCAGGGCGTGCAGCAACAAGGTGACCCGGGGGTCGCGCAGCATGTTCGTGGTCTTGCGGCGTCCGTTGATGGTGCTGAACAGGATGTCCTCGCCATCAGGCTTGACGAAGATGACCGACGACTGCGGTGTGCCGTCTGGGTTGACGGTGGACAGGATCGCCAGATGCGGTCCGGCCAGGATCTCGGCGGCGGCGTGGCGGGCGGCATCGCTGGGACGGCCGGTGCGGAGCGGGTCGTGGAAAGTAGTCATGTATGTGTAGACCCGATCGCCCGCAAAAAAGAATCGGTGCGTCGGCATTTTTCCTGGATCGCGCCGAGCGACTCGCATGCCTTGCGCCCGCCCGCGCCGTCGGCGGGATCGGCGGCAGCGCACCCAGGCGACACGACGAGCTGTGACCTCGGGTTACCTCCCGGCCCGCAGGAAGCGGCTCGTCCACGGGATCTGCCGGTCAGCCGTCCGCTCCTGCGCCACTTTCGAGCGGAACGGACAGTGCTTGCAGCGTTTCATTTGGTAGGTGAGGTAAGGCTGTGCGCGGGTCGACGCCGTGGAAGGCAAGGCCGATCGTGAAGCCGGCGACTTCTTCCAGTTGGCGGGCGCGATCCAGGCCGCCGAGTACCGCCGGTTCGGCGCCCGCGTCACGGATCAGGGCTGCGGTGATACCAAGCGCGCCTGGGTCGTCGCCACAGATCGCGACCGTTACCGGCTCGTCGGCGGGGTCGGTCCACTGCTCGGCCGGGAACAGGTGGAACGCCTTGACCACGTGCGCGCCAGGGGCGAGGGTGGCGATTCGCTGTGCGCCGGACTGGCCGGGCGGCGTCCGTACCACGCCGACGCCGTGCTCGACCGCGTTGGTCGGGTCGATCAGCACCGTGCCGGCCCAGTCGCCCGCCTCGCGCAGCACGTCCGCCACACCCTCCCAGGCGACGGCGAGCAGCACCGCGTCGGCCTCACGGACGGCCGCCCGGACGGTGGTCGGTCGGGCGGACAGGCGGGTCGCCAGGTCATGGACCTTGGCTGACGATCGTCCCGCGACCGCGATGTCGTGGCCTGCCTGCGACCACCTGGCGCCGAGCGCGGTGGCCAGCGCGCCGGTGCCGAGAACTCCGATGTTCATGCGTTGCTCCTCTCGATGGGTACGGTAGGAGTTCCGATACGAACCGATCGGTGCGCAACAGTGGGGGATGATCGCGCCATGGCCGAATGTCAGGACCTGGTCGCGGACTGCCGGCTGCGCGCGGCCACCGACTTGTTCGCGCACGCGTGGGACCCGGTCGTGCTGGCCGCGCTGCGCGAAGGGGCGCGCAGGCGGCACGAATTGCGGGCGGTGATCGGGGGTGTCAGCGACAAGGCGCTGACCGAGGCGCTGCGCAGGCTGGTCGGCAGCGGCCTGGTTGAACATCGCCGATATGCGCAGGCGCCGCCCCGGGTCGACTATGCGTTGACCGAGTTGGGTCGGAGCCTGGTCGAGGGGCCGATGGTCGCGCTCGGCGAATGGATCACCGAATACGGCGATCAGCTTCTTGCCGCGCGGGGGGACGATTAGTCGGGTGCTTCCGCTGTGTGGCCGGGTGATGACACCGCCACATCTGGACCGTCCACTTTGGTCAGTACGCCTTGTGGTGTCGCGGTCTGTCGGTCAGCAGGCGGCCGGGAATACGGGTGGCGCCGAGGATTGGGGCAAGGTTGGGGGTAGGCGGCGGAGCGTGCGCCGCAGAATCAGATAACCAACTAGTTGGTTGTTTGATGGGCGGGGTGGACGGACCGTCTGTGGGACGTCGGCGAAGAAGCCGGGGGTGGTCGGGGCGAGCGTGCTGCCGGGGATCGGGCTGGTCGACTTCGGTGTCGCTGGTGCGTTCGCAGCGGCATCCCGAGCAGCGGCCCTACCGAGGAGGGCGGCGCGCCGATGGCGACATTGCCAAGAAGGGCGCGGCGTGATCGGGGAAGCGGGGCGGCCTGCTGGCGTCAGCGCCGCCGGAGTCAGCGTGACCGGGGCACGCTGCACGCAATGGTCGGCCAGGAGCGCGCCGTAGGAGGCGAAATGGCCAGGCGGACGTGAACGAGCTGGGCTGGTCGAGCGGTGCGGGTTGCTTGCTGAAGCGGCCTGTCGCCACCCCCGTGATCATGCGTTGGTCATGATCACGGGCAGGGATCTCCCAGAATGTGGAACGTTATTCGAGGCCGCGCAGGATGTGACCTTCTGCGGCTTCCGAGTCCAGTCTCGAAGAACTACCCCAGATCTCGAAGCTGGTGTGCGGGTGCGGGATCTCGACCGAGAGGAGGTCGGCGTTCAGTGCCGATGCCGGCCAGGCGTCGATGGGTGATTGTTGGTCTCGTTCCGGCAGGGTGTCCATGGTGGCCTCCTCAGTGGTGGCGGTTACCGCGGTGGTGCGGTCAATCAGTGAACCTCATGGACATCAAGTTTCGCTTGTGCCGGACTGGAGTCTCGCCTATCCAGCACCCCTCGACGGCCGACGCTGTCCGCTGATCAGACAATCATGAGCCGTCGGCGGCTTTTCCGCCACCTCTTATTTGCCCCGTCCAGCCCTGTTGGACGTGCGAAAGTCAGGGTCTGAGCAGGGAGAACGTGCTGCCTGATGGGTTCATTTACCCAGTTGGGTTGTTGGATCTCGCCAAGGTCCGGGCCGATTGTTTGTCAAGTGTGGCCAATTGGCCTTCGAACCTGTTCGGGCCATTGGGTATCGATAATGTGATCGATACAGCCGGGGCGAGCGCGCGGTTGAGATGATCGAGAATGCCGGTCACCCGGTAGTCGGCACCTGGACTGTCCAGAGTGGCCGCTTCGTTCTCGCGATCGTCGTGTTTCCTGGTGATGTCCAGGGTTTTGCACGTAGCGAGTGTTGTCTCAATATGCGGGACAGGCGCGGCGACTTCACCAAGCAGTCGGAATCAGGAGTTGTCGTCATCGCCCAGGTTTGCCAGCTGTCGCTCGATGCGGGCGATGTCCGCGTTGCGGTGGTGCGCCTGGTACAGGTTGAGCGCGCGCTCCCAGGCAACCTTGGCCAGCCTGCGGTCGCCGGCCGCGTATGCCTGGCCGAGCCGGTCGAGCGTGCCTGCCTCGCTGAAGGCGTTGCCGAGTCGATGGAACAGCGCGAGCGCCTGCTGGTAGTAGGCGACGGCCTGCGCGTAGTCGCCGGAGCGGTAGGCGATGTAGCCGAGGCTGTCCAGGGTGTTCGCCTCGCCTGCCAGGTGTCGCTGGTTGCGCAGCAGCACCAGCGCCTCCTCGCAGGCGGCACGGGCGCGGTCGAAGTCGCCGGTGCGGGCCGAGTACCAGCCGACCGCGTTCAGCTCGCGAGCCTGCTCGATCGGCCGGTCCAGGCCGCGCCACAGGTCCAGCGCGCGGCTCGCCTGCTCAAGGGCGAGCCGGTCCTCGCCGCGCAGCTCCCAGATCCTGGCCAGGATGTGCAGCGACTCGGTCTGTTCGACCAGGTCGTTCGCGCTCTCCGCGAGCGCCAGCGCCTGTTGCAGGTGGTCGAGGGCTTCGTCGCGGCGGTCCAGCACGGCCTGGCCGTAGCCGAGCATCCGGTGCGCGAGCGAGCGCGCCGAGGTGGCCAGGTGGACGCTCGCGGTCAGCGCAGCCTGCCAGGACGCCTCGTCGTCGAGCAGGTGCCCGCGCCACTGGTGGAACGTGGTCAGCGCCCACGCCAACGTCCAGACCAGCACGTGCCAGCCCAGCTGGCAGGCCAGTTGCTGGGCGGCGAGCAGGTTGCCGTGCTCGACGTCGAACCAGGCCAACGCGGCGGCCAGGTCCCGGAACGTCGGGAGCACCGCGTCCTCGGGCGGCTTGGGCAGGTCGATCTCGATCAACCTGCGATGTGGGGCGAGCCAGGTGTCCGCGGCCAACGCGGCGTGCGCGTAGCAGTTGACGAGTCGTCGCTGCGCGGCCGTGCGCTCGGTTTCGGTCAGCTGGGCCGCGGCTTGTTCTTGGGCGTAGAGGCGGATCAGGTCGTGCATGCGGTAGCGGTTGGGGGTGTGTTGGTGGATGAGGCTGGCGCGTTCGAGGGCGCGCAGTGCGGTGTGGGTGGTGGTGGGGTGTTGGTGGGTGAGGTTGGTGGCCGCGGTATGGCTGATGTCAGGTCCGGGGGCGAGGCCGAGCAGGTCGAAGGTGGTGGCGTGTTCGGGGGTGAGGGTGGTGTAGGACCAGGAGAGGATGGTGCGCACGCTGTTGGTGTTGTCCTCGTCGAGGGCCGCGAGGCGGTGGGTGGTGTCGTGGAGTTCGGTGGCGAGGGTGGTGAGCGGGAATTCGGGGTGTTCCTGTGCTCGACCCGCGACGATGCTGAGCGCGAGGGGTAGACCGGCGCAGCTGGCCAACAGGTCGGCGACGGCCTCGGGCTCCTCGGCAAGTCGACGCGGGCCGAGCCGGGCGGCCAGCAGTGCGTGCGCGTCGGAGTTGGGGAGTACGTCGATGGGCAGCACGTGTGCGCTGTGCGCGGTGACCAACCCGGTCAGCCGGTCCCGGCTGGTGACCACGACCGTGCAGGTCGGGCTGCCCGGCAGCAACGGAGTGACCTGTGCGGCGTCCGCGGCGTTGTCGATCAGGATCAGCATGCGCTTGTCCGCGACCAGGCTGCGGTACAGGCCGATCTGCGAATCCAGTTCGACCGGGATGGCGCCCGGGTTCGCGCCGAGCGCGTCAAGGAAGGCGCGTACCGCGTCGTGCGGCGTTGTCGGCTGACCGGACGGGTCGAAGCCGCGCAGGTTCACGTACAGCTGACCGTCCGGGAAGCGGTGCAGGTGCTGGTGCGCCCAGTGCAGCGCCAGCCAGGTCTTGCCGATGCCGCCGGCGCCCGCGATCACCGCGATCGGCATGACCGAGAGCCGTGAACCCGTGTCAGGGGCCGGATCGAGTGCTCGGCTCAACGCGGCCAGTTCCTCGGTGCGGCCGGTGAACGTGCCTGGCGCGGCCGGCAACTGGCGGGGGACGGGCGCGGCCAGCACGATCGGTGCCGGCGTCTGCGGCGTGTGCAGCCGTGCGTTGTTGGTGAGGATCTGGTGGTGCAGGTCCTGCAGCGCAGAGGACGGATCGACGCCGAGTTCACCGGCAAGTTGGGCGCGGGTGTGCTGGTAGTGGCGCAGCGCGTCGGCCTGCCGGCCGCTGCGGTAGAGCGCGATCATGTACTGGCCGGCGAGGCGCTCGTCCAACGGGAACCGTTCGGCCTGCGCGGCCAGGTCGGCGAGCATCTCGGTGTGCCGGCCGAGCCGCAGGCCGAGATCCGTGTGGTCGAGGGTGGCGGCCAGATACTCCTTCTCGACGGCCGCGCGCACGCTGTTCAGCCACGGCGTGTCCAGGCCGGCGAACGGCTCGCCCCGCCACAGCGCCAGCGCCTCGTCGAACAGGGCGCGGGCCTGCTCGTCGTCGAGGGTGGCGTGCGCGGTGTTGATCAGGTGGCGGAAGTGGTGGAGGTCGATGGTGGTGTCGGGAGTGGTGAGCTGGTAGCTGCTGCCGTGTCGGGTGATGCTGGTGGGAAGCGTTTTGCGGAGTCGGGTGAGGTAGGTGTGGAGGGTGTCCTTGGGTCGGTGGGGCGGGTTGGCGGCCCAGATGCGGTCGATGAGTTCGTCGGTGGAGACGGCGGTGTTGGCGTTGATGAGCAGTGCGGCGAGGACGGTCTGCTGGCGGGCGTGACCGACGTTGACCGCCTCGCCGTCCAGCTCAACGGTCACGTTCCCGAGTAGCCGGAACGTGATCGTGGGCGTGCTCGACTCAGGCACTGGCGGAGGAGGGTCGCCGGGTGCCGAGGGACGATCCGCTGTCCGTGTCGCGGCGGTGCGCCGGTATTCCGCGCGGTCGGGTCTCCTCGATCGGTTCGTCGATCGAGCGGAGTAGCCGAAATTCCACCGCCGAGTCGCCCCCCTCACCTGTTCAAAGCTGTCCGGTTGGTCCGCGAAAACCACATCCGAACAGCCACCGTAATCCGATTCTCCGCGCGGTGGAATTGGGGTCGGTGTACGGGCTGCGCGATGGCGGAGGGCGTTCGGCCAATCGAAACGGGCCACCGGAAATAATTTACCTACCGCGACTTTGGTTGGTGGAAGATCTCAATCGGTGGCAAGTTCCGGGAGCAGCGCGATGGCATTGGTCAGATCCGCGTTCAGTGGCCGGTCGGCGAGCCGGGGATCGAGCGCGGCGGTCGCCTTCTCGTACGCGATCCGCAACGCGCCTGCGGCCGGTGCCCGTTCGCGCAACCGCAGTGCGCGCACCGCGGCCACCAGTTCGCAGGCGAGCACCGTCTGGTAGGAACCGAGCACGTCAGTGGTCCGGTTGGCCGCCTGCGCGGAGAAGCTCGCGTGGTCCTCGGCGCCCCGGGACAACACCGCGTTGCCGAGCGTCGCGGGCGCGGCCGCGTGCCGCAGTTCGGCGAGCGCCGACTGGCTCACGTACTCCAGGATCATTACCCCGGAGCTGGCCGAGGGCCCTGCAGCGAGGAACGGACGCAGGCCGGTGTAGATCGGTTCGACCAGGTTGGCCAGCCGCGCTGCCGCGAGCGCCGCCGTACTGAACACCGCGGCCCGCGCCCCGTCCAGGGCGTGCGCAAGGTACGCGGTGTGGAAGTTGCCGTTGTGGAAGGCGTCCTGCTCGACCGAGGAGATCAGCGGATTCTCGGCGGCCGCGTTCATCTCCACGGTGAGCACGTCGGCCAGCCGGTCGACCGCGTCCACGGCGGGCCCGTGCACCTGAGGCAGGGCGCGGAAGCCGAACGGGTCCTGGATGCGCGCGGCAGGCTCGGTACCCGCGTCGGCGAGCAGGCCGCGCAGGCGGGCGGCGACGGCCTGCTGGCCGGGGTAGGGCCTCGCCGACTGGACGGCCTCGGTGTACGCCTCGATGGACCCGTCCACCGCCAGGAACGACAGGCCGGCGACGACCGTGCTGGCGCGCAGCAGCACGCCGAGATCGTGGCAGGCCAGCGCGGCCTCGCCGATGGTGGCCGCGTTGCTGCTGCAGAACGCGAGCACGTCGGACGGCGCCAGGTGGAACACGGGCGCGAGTTCCCCGTCTCGCCAGGGCAGTTCGCCGATCATGCACATCGCGGTGGAGGCGAGCGCGGTCAGGTCGGCGGTGCCGATCGCGCCGAACCGGTACACGGTCGGCAACCGGCCGCTGTTCACGAGGTCGACCAGCGCGGTGATCAACTCCGGGTGCACGCCGGCCCCGCCCACCGCCAACTGGTTGGCGCGCACCGCGAGCATGGCGCGCACGATCGCGGCGTCCATCGGCGGACCGGCGCCGCCCGCGTGGCTGCGCAGCAGGTTCAGGCCGTGGTCGGGGGCTTCCACGTCGTCGATCTGAATCGAGCGGTTCGCGCCGACCCCGGTGGTGCGGCCGTACACACCGCGCCGGGTGACCAGCTCCCTGGTCACCTCGTACGCGGCCCTTGCGCGGGCGAGGCCATCGGACGCGAGTTCGGCGCGACTGCCGCCGCGCGCGATCGCGACGACCTCGGCGGCGGTCAGCGTGCCGCCGCCGAGCACGACAAGTCCGGGCATGTCAGGCCGCTGTCGGGGTCGGGGCGCTCGGGGTTCGGGCTGTCGGGGTTTGGGAAGGGACCGGGCGCAGTTCGTCGGCGTAGCTGACTGAGATCCGGCGCATCAGCCCGTCGCCGCCGATGTCGTACTGGCCGAGGCGCCACAGCGGCGGCGAGTACGCGTGGATGGACACCGCGTTGTCGGTGGCGCCGGTCAGCCGATGGATGTGTTCGGGGCCGAAGCAGAAGGACAGCCCGTCGGTGACGATCTTGACAAGGTGGTCGCCGCCGATGCGCGGATTGTGCTCGGCCAACGCCCCCTGGACGACCTGGACCGCGCCCGATGAGATGTCGTGGTCGTGCCAGCCGGTGTCGTTCTGCCTGGTCCAGCACAACAGCCAGACGTCAACGTACTCGTCGCGGTAGAGCGAGACATAGTGCCGCTCCTCGTCGGAGAACGCCACGTGCTGGCGCCACAGTTCGGGTTGCTCTGCGAGGCGAGCCACGAATTCGCGCAGTTCCTGCTTGTCCAGTGACCGCGCAGGCAGCGTGTCCCAGGTCATCGGGGGTCTCCTTTCGCATCGGCGCCGCGCAGCAGGCGGCAGGGGTTGTTGATCCGGATCGCGACCGTGGCGGCGGGCGCGCCCAGATCGGGGATGGTCGGGGTGGCGTAGGGCCGGTCGCTGCCGTGCACGATCCCGTCGATGCCCAGCACCCGGATGGTCGCGTCGACCGCGCGGGTGCCGTAGGACGAGGTGTCCAGGAACACCTGGGGATCGACGACGCCCCGGCCGCCGCCGCGCGCGACGAGCCGTTCGCCGTGCAGTGGCGCGAGGCCGGCCAGCATGGCGAAGCACACCCGCAGGTCCGGGTGGGCGGGCCTGCCGAAGGCGCGCAAGCCGTACCAGGCCGCGTGCATCTGCTGCACGTACGGCACCAGCGCGGGCCACCAGCCGGGCACGTCGCCGGGGATGGGGCCGGCAGGGCCGGGATGCACGAACAGCGGAAGGCCGCGCTGGGCGAGCACGTCGAGCAGCGGCGCGCAGCGAGCCCAACCCCTCGGGTTGGCGAGCGCGTTGGCGGGCAGTTGCAGGCCGACGCAGCCGCGCGCGAGTTCCTTGTCCAGCGCGGACGGATCCGGTTCGGACAGGCAGGCGGCGGCCCAGCAGCCGAACAGTTCGGGCAGCGCGAGCACGCCGTCGTGGTAGGCGTCGAGCAGCGGTTGGGCCTGCTCGGGCGGCAGCCATTCGATGCCGAGCGGGCTGGACAGCGAGATCAGCGCGGTGGCCAGCCCGTCCTCGACAGCCGACTGGGTGCGCAGGGCGACGTCGTGGTCGGCCGGGTTCACGTCGAATGGCGGTTCGCCCTCCAGGTACAGCGTGTTGCCGACCAGGTAGGGCGCGCTGGTGCGGGAACGGAGGGCGTGCACGAGCGTGTCCGGCCACAGGTGCTGATGGACGTCAACACTCATTAATGCCTCTCTGACCAGCAGTGAAACGCTTAAGTGATACGCTTCAGTGAAGCGCTTAACCTGGCTAGCTGTCAAGCCGATGACCCTCGGTTGACTCCTCAGCGGCCGTGCGTGACCGAGGTCAGCGGAACAGGCCGGATTTCACGATCACTACGAGGCCGATCGCGATGAACACCAGCGGCACCAGCCAGCGCCCGAAGCGCCTGAGCGCCTTCAACACGTGGCGCCGGTTGCCAAGCCACCAGGCGATCGCGCACCAGATGGCCACGAACCCCAGCAGCACGGCCACGATCAGCACGTCGTCGCCGACGCTGTTGGTGCGCAGCAAGGGTGCGTACACGCTCAGGTCGTCCGAGCCGTTCGCGATGCTCAGCGCGGCGACCGCCCACAGACCACGGGCCACGATCGGCTGGTGCTCCGGCCCGTTCCGAATGGCGCCGAGCAACCCCCGCAGGCCGATGGCCAGCGGCACGAACCCGACGAGGCCGATCCAGCGCTGGGGTACTGCGGCGAGGCCGAGCGCGATCACGATGCTGCCGGCGACCAGGATCCCGTAGCCGAGGTACTGGCCGGCGACGATCCGGCGCGCGGGAAGTTTGCCGCGCCGCGCGCCGAGGAACAGCACGACGAGCACGATCAGGTCGTCGATGTTGCTGCCGATGAACACGCCTGCGGCGGTCGCGACGGTCGCCATGGCGTGCGGCACGAGGCAAGGCTACGGGTTGGCGTCCGGCCGGCGCAGGCATGACGACCGTTCAGTCGATCAGGCGCTAACTGCTACAGAACCTTGACGGAGGAGCGATCGACTGTCGAGACTGATTCGGACACGTCGTAGCCAGGCCAGGAGGAGACGAGTGCCAGACATGCCGATGTCCTGATGATTGACGGCGAACTGGTTGTCGATGCCCATGTGCACGCGCCTCGGTTGGCCACGCTCAAACCGGCCTGGCTGAACTGGGCCGACGAGTTCCGCCGCGAAATGCCCTGGCGGGACGCTTACGACGAGCACGGCGAACCCGACCCGGTCCGGCTGGACGCGCTGTTCGAGGCCGAGGGTGTGGATCGGGCGCTGCTGTTCTGCGAGTACAGCCCGCGCGCCACCGGTATCCAGCCGATCGAGGACCTGCTGCCGATCGTGGCGCACAACCCGGCGCGGTTCCGGCCGGTCGCCAACATCAACCCGCACCTGCACCATCCGATCCAGGACGAGCTGCTGCGCCAGCTGGAGCTGGGCGCGGTCGCGTTGAAGCTGCACCCGGTGCACGGCTGCTTCGACCCGGCGGACCGCGAGCTGTATCCGGCCTACGCGATCTGCGCCGAGCGCGGCATTCCGGTGATCCTGCATTCGGGCACGTCGGTCTTTCCCGGCGCGCGCAGTAGTTTCGGCAATCCCGAGCTGATGCTGGATGTGGTCGAGGACTTCCCGAACCTGCCGTTCGTGTTCGCGCACGGCGGTCGCGGCTGGTGGTACGACCTTGCCGCGTTCCTCGCGCTTGCCAAGCCGAACGTGTGGCTGGATCTGGCCGGCCTGCCGCCGAAGAAGCTGCCCGAGTACTACGCCCGGTTCGATCTGAACCGGCTCGCCGAGAAGTGGATCTTCGGCACGGACTGGCCCGGCGTGCCCGGCACCGCGACCAATGTCCGCGCCCTGATGCGCATCGGCCTCGCCGACGACGTGCTGCGCGGCGTGCTGGCCGGGAACGCGGCGAAGCTGTTCCCAGGGCTGGACCTACTCGGCAGCTAGTGTCCGGCGCCAGGAGTCGGTGAAGGTGGGCACGAGGTCGGCCAGGTAGGCGTCGGCCAGCGCGACCAGCCGGTCGATGCCACCGTCGCCGCCCCAGACTTGGCCCGCCGTGGTCATCAGCGCGCAGAACACGGCCGCGATGATTCTCGGTCGGCGGTCGGCGGTCGGGTCGACGCCTTCGCGCTCGGCGATAACCTCGACGATGCCGTCGGTGAGCCGCTGGCCGATCACGAGGTGCGCGGCGAGCAGGGACGGGGTCGACTCGATGAGCTTGATCGCCTGGCTGTGTCGCTCCCAGTCGGTCTCCGCGTCGAGTTGGCCGGGTTCGAGCAGGCCGGCCGCGGCGTGCAGGGCGTTGCGCAGCGCGTCCACCGGGCGCTCGTCCTCGGGCCGCTGCCGTAGCTGGCCGATGAACGCGTCGGACGCGATCAGCAGCGGCGAGAGCGCCAGCTCCTCCTTGCTCGCGAAGTAGCGGAAGAACGTGCGCTCCGAGACCTCGACGGCGTCGGTGATCTCGCGGATGGTGGTGCGCTCGTAGCCCTGGCCGTGGAAAAGCTCCCACGCGGCGCGCACGAGCGCATCGCGGGTGCGGCGCTTCTTGCGCTCGCGCAAACCGCACACCGAGGTCGAGGTCTGCGCTGTCTTGACAACGGCCGATGACACGTGATTGAGGATACACGTCATTGACCGACACTCGGCCCTTATGGTCATCTGTCAGTGGGTGACACATTGCGGTTCACCCTCCCGGACCAGCGACGCCCACAGTTCCAGGAGGAACCGTGACCTACAGCCAAACGCTCACCGAGCGGCCAGAACCCTCGGCCGCACCGGCGGCGAGAAAGTCGCGCCGTGCACTGCTGACCCTGATCGCGGTGTCCATCGGCGTGATGATGGTCGCCCTCGACGGCACGATCGTCGCCGTCGCCAACCCGGTCATCCAGACCGACCTGCACGCCTCGCTCGCCGACATCCAGTGGGTCACCAACGGTTACCTGCTCGCGCTCGCGGTGAGCCTGATCACGGTCGGCAAGATCGGCGACCGGTTCGGCCACAAGAAGATCTTCCTGATCGGCGTGGTCGGCTTCGCCGCCGCCTCCGCGGCCATCGGCCTGTCCGGCGCGATCGGCCCGATGATCGCCTTCCGCGTCCTGCAGGGCGTCTTCGGCGCGATGCTGCAACCGACCGCGCTCGCGCTGCTGCGCAACACCTTCAACGGCAAGGCACTCAACATCGCCATCGGCGTGTGGGGCGCGATCATCGGCGCATCGACCGCGGCCGGCCCGATCGTCGGCGGCCTGCTCGTACAGCACGTCAGCTGGCAGTCGGTGTTCTACGTCAACGTTCCTGTCGGCGTGATCGCGCTGGTGACGGGCTTGTTCGTGCTCCGCGAGACGCGGAAGGTGCGCGCGGGCTCGTTCGACGTCGCCGGTGTCGTGCTGCTCTCCGGCAGCCTGTTCCTGCTGATCTGGGGCCTGATCAAGGCGCCGAGCTACGGCTGGGGCGACGCCAAGACCCTGCTGTTCCTCGGCGCGGCGGTCGTGGTCGGTGCGCTGTTCGTGCTGCGCGAGGCCAAGGCCGCGCACCCGCTGCTGCCACTGCGGCTGTTCCGCTCGGTGTCCGTCTCCGCCGGCACCGTGCTGGTGCTGCTGCTGATGTTCGCCATGCTGGGTGCGCTGTTCTTCGTCACCTTCTACCTGGAGAACGTGTTCGGCCTCGGCCCGGTCCAGGCCGGCCTG